>NZ_JBREGI010000001.1:0-4262365 GCF_052906525.1 Brevibacterium sp. CSND-B09
GCATCGAGACAAAGAGGCCGGCGCCGCATCCGGGGCCCCGCTGCGCAACCCACCACCGGGCGCGGCGGCGTCAGACCTCGGAAGGCGCATGGGCCAAGCGCATCGAAGAGACCTACGGCATCACCGCCGAGGAGTACTGGGAGATCTACAGGGCCCAGGGTGGTCGCTGCTACATCTGCGAACGCGCCACCGGCGCGGCGAAGCGATTGAGCGTCGACCACGACCACGCCAACGGGCTGGTGCGCGGGCTGCTCTGCACCCGCTGCAACAAGCACACGCTCGGCAATGCCCGGGATGAGATCGAGTACTTCGAGCGGGCGATTGCGTATCTGCAATCACCGCCTGCGCAGCAGGTTATCGGTGAGCGGGTCGCACCCATCCACGGCACGGATGCCGAGAAGAGCAAGCCGCGGAAGCGGCGGGCAAGGAGGAAGAAATGAGAGTCCTAGTCACAGGTTCCAGGAGCCTTGAGAGCCGGGCGCTGGTCGAAGATGCGCTCCAGTGGGTTGCCTTCAACACTGACCCGACAGAGCTCATCACAGTGGTGCATGGCGCATGCCCGGGGGGCGCCGATGCATTCGCATCGGACTGGGCGAAGATCGCATTCAACACAGAAGAAGAGGCGCACCCCGCCGACTTCGCAGGGCTCGGGCCGAAGGCTGGACCGTTGCGTAATCAGGAAATGGTGGACCTTGGCGCTGACATCTGCCTGGCCTTCCCGGCCGAGGGCTCCCGGGGCACCTGGGACTGCGTTCGCAGGGCCCGAGCTGCCGGTATCCCAGTCGAGATCCATGAGGAGGAGAAGTGATCTTCGGGAGAAGAAAGCCGGCGCCGCCGGCAAGTAGCAGCGCCCCGACCGGACTGCCCGAGCTACCGAATGGCTACTGGTGGCGAGTCTCGAAGACGCCCGTCACGAGCGGGTACGACAGCTGGCCGTACCGCGTCGAGATTCGCACGACGAGAGAGCTGGTCGCAACCAAGGGGTTCCGTGACATGACGGACACCGGGGTCGCTGAGGCCGCGAGAGTTCTCCATCGAGTCTTCAAGAAGCGTCTGGTGACGCTCGAAAACGAGAGGCGCCTATTGGGTAACTTCCCGCCGAACAAACTGAAAGGAGTCAAGTGACCAAGATCGAGATCGACGAGGCAACAGGATTGCCTGAGCTCCCGGATGGCGAGGTTTGGCAGGTCGAGGAGCAGCGGGTCGACTCGCTCGGCGCTCGGCGTGGCTGGTATCTCAGCATCCTCGGGCCTGAGCGGGAGCGCGAATGGTCTTCCTGGGAGACGGACCTCTACTACTCGGAGCCGACCCTACGGCGCGAAGACAGCGACACCATCCAGACCCGGGAAGTCCTGCTCGGACGCACCTGGTATGGAGCGAGGAAAGTCCGGCACGAGTACCGCTACGCCATCGGCACCGGCTCGAATGTGCGCTGGGTATCGCGGATTGCGTATGCCGGCGAGTACCCGACGCAGAAGGACCTGCGCACCGCCGCATTCCGGGCGCTCAAGGCCCGGGCGAGGCGTGCCGAGGCGACGAGCCTGATTGGCCTCTACCCACCGAACACGATTGGAGAATCGAATGACTGACATCATCAACCACCCATCGCACTACGCCGAGGGTCGCAAGTACGAACCGATCGACGTGTTCATCGACTGGGATCTCGGGCCGCTTGAGTGGCAGGTCTGCAAGTACCTGTCCCGTCTCGGCCGGAAGGGCAACGCCCTCGAGGATGCGAAGAAGGCACAGTTCTACATGAACCGATTGGTCGAAGAGCTGACTCCCCCACCGATCAGCGTGGACAAAATCGTCGACAAATCGATCACCACCGACAGGATCGTCACCGTCGAGCCGCAGGGCAGCACCTACAACATCACCCTCGACACCGCAGAGGGCATTGCATCAGACGGCCTGGACCTTGATGAAACCGCAGGGGAAGTTGGCAATGCCGACGCTAAGCACGTGAACATCGTGCGTGCTGCGAAGGTCATGGCGAGCAATCCAGGACTGCATCTGTGACCGACACGGAGAAGCCACCCATCTGGCCGATCCTCGAGCACTACGGGCTCGACGGCATCGAGCCGGCAGCGGGCAGGGTCAAGGTGCTCTGCCCGTTCCACGACGAGCAAAGGCCCTCGGCATCTGTCGATGTCGATAAGCAGTACTTCAAGTGCTTCGGATGCGAGGCATCGGGCGACGGATACGCGATAGTCATGCGGCAGGAAGGAGTCGACTTTGTTGGTGCCAAGCAATGGATCGAAGAGAATGTTGGCTTCGTCGGCGATTCGGTTCCATCGAGAACTACTCGAGAACCAAGACGGACCAGCCTTCGCATATCTCAGCGGGGAACGAGGGCTAAGCCTCGAAACGATCGAGCAGTTCAAGCTCGGCGTCGTAAGCGAATCGGATGAGGAGTACGGGCACCTCGCGGGCTACCTCTCCATTCCCTACATAACCCCCACCAGCCCCACCGAGTGGTGGCAGAACTACGTGGACCTGCGCTTCAGGCGAGGTCCCGAGATGCCGGACACCGCCCCGAAGTACCGAACACTGCCGGGTCATCCGACCCGGCTTTTTGCTACCACGACGCTGGCGAACCCCAGCGACTACATCGTGATAGTCGAGGGCGAGGTCGATGCCATGACCCTCATCCAGTGCGGGATCCCTGCTGTCGGCGTCCCCGGCGTCAAGGCGTGGAAGCCGTACTACAAGAACATCTTCGCCGGGTTCGAGAGGGTCTACATCCTCGCGGACAAGGACGAAGCGAAGGATGACGCCGAGGTCGGCGTCGGCGAGAGGTTCGCCGAAGAAGTAGCGAGGGCAGTGCCCAACCCCAAAGTCATTGTCGTGCCGGATGGCGGCGACACAAACGGATTCTATTTGAAGCATGGCGCCGCGGAACTCCGCGGCCTGATTGGAGTGTAAGTGCCACTGAAGAATGGCGATGCCGTCACATTGCGGCTGGGCCGCGACGAATACGTAGAGGGCGAGGTCGTCGAGACGAACTACCCGGATGTCTTCTCTGTTGGGTGGACCATCCTCTGTGTCATCACCGAAGGCGGACACCCCCGCTACGGGCAGCTCGCACCGTTTGCCGCGAGCGAAGTCAGCTACAAGGAAGAGGCAAGGGCTTGAGCAAATTGCAGGAGATCCTAGAGGATCCGGGCGACACTCGTCCGATGATCGAGCAGGCAATGGACCTGCTGAACGACGAGGATTACGCAGCCGTCTCCGAGGCGCTGCGAAGCTCGATGTTCGCAAGCAAGACAATCCATCTGGCTCTCGCCAGTGACGGCGCAGTATCTGATGCCGGCAGGGTCCCGAGCGCTGACTCGATCTACAAGTACCGGACCCGGAAGGGGTGGCTGTGAGTAGCATCAAGGACGTGCTGAGCAGCACGACGATTCCCCACCCCCCGAAGAACTGGCGTGCCGGCCTCGAGTTCGATGGCACCGGCGGCGAGGCCACCTCGAAGCCCCTCCTGGCCAACGCCGAGTATGACCCAGACGAGACCCTGCGCGATGCAGGGCTGGATCCGAGCCGGTTCGAGGTATCGAACTTCCGATTCTCCACCTGGGATGCTCAGACACGCGAAGGCATCGAGACCTTCCGCTCCTATAAGTTCAGCTTCAGAGAGAAGACCGACGAGGTGGATCACGCCGACATCGACGAGCTGGTCGATGTCATCAGCGGGCACTCCCGCGGGGGCCTGCTCGACGAGGGCACCGGCAAGTACGGGCCATCCGTCTTTGCGGTCGGCGACCTGCAGCTCGGCAAGGGCGACGGGGACGGATCCGAAGGGATCGTTCGCCGCTACATGTCGGCCCTCGAGGCTGGCGTCAAACGCTGGTCCGAGTCGGATGCCGACTCCGAAGAGGTCCTGATCGCATTCCTCGGTGACTGCATCGAGGGCGTCGTATCCCAGGGCGGGAAGAACATCGGCACCAACGACCTCACTCTCACCGAGCAGCTGCGCGTGCTGCGACACCTGATGACGCAGACGATCGCACGCTTCGCTGATGCTGGCGCGGTCGTGACCGTCGCTTCGGTGCCTGGCAACCATGATGAGACGTACCGCTCCCCCGTCAACTCGAAGCCTCATGACTCGTTCGCCGTCGACAGCCTCCGCGCTGTCGAGGAGGCGTTCAAGCTTGCGGGCCGGGACGATGTGACGTTCCTGTACCCGAAGGAATCAGAGCTCGCTATCGCCGCGACAGTCGGAGGCGTCGGCTTCCTCATGGCCCACGGCCATCAGTGGCGCACCGGCAAGCACTACGCATGGTGGCAGGGACAGAGCTTCAGCGGCCAGACCGGCCACGATGCCGACTGGCTTCTCGCCGGCCACCGCCATCACCTGTTCATCGACACGGAATCCGACCGGTACTTCCTGCAGGTCCCGGCGCTCGAGCAGCGCTCGGACTGGTGGAGGAACAAGACCGGCCAGGTCGGCAATCCCGGCGCCGTCTATCTCGAAGTCGAGCCCAGCGGGGCTCCTCGAGTCATCACCCTCGTTCAGTAAGGAAAGAATTGGAATCAGAACACCCGGCCATTGACCCGGCCAAGTTGAGCAGCGTCATCAGGAACGTCGCCAAGAAGCAGTCCACAGACGTGATGGATCCCGAAGACCTGGAGCAAGAGCTCTGGGTCTTTTATCTCGAGGAGCTGGCGCCCCGAGACTACCCGGAGGGCACGATCGTCGACCTCATCAAGAAGCAGGGCGTGAAGGTCGCTCGCGACGAGCGCATCGACTACATGCAGTTCCGCGGAGCTTTCATCTACTCCCCCGCTGTCGTCCGCACGATCCTCGAGGATGCTGTGTGGGTTGACGCCGAGGATAGCCCCGACATCGAGGGACGCATCGACGTTTCACGAGCTCTTGGCGAGCTTGAAACCGACGAGCGGTTCCTGCTTCGCCGGAAGTTCGGACCGCTAGTAGACGACATCGACCCCCTCCCCTTCTCGACCACCGAGCACATGCGTATCGAACGCGCCATCGACAAGATCAGCATGATCCTCAATCGCGGAGCCTCGCGCTCCGAGCTCGACATCGACACCGCCAGCGAAGAGCTGGCCTACCCGGCATTCGCCTGATCGGAGATTCATTGACCATCACAGTATTCAGCAAACCAGCGTGCACCCAGTGCACCATGACGAAGAAGGCCCTTGGAAACAAGGGCTTTACTTATGTCGAGGCTGCGATCTACGAGCAGCCCGGCGAGTGGCTTGACGAGATCAAGTCCGAGGGCTTGTTGTCCGCTCCGATCGTCCAGGTGGACTACGCCTCGGGCGGTCAGATTCGATGGGCAGGCTTCCGGCCTGACCTCATCGACGAACTTCGAGGGGATGATGCAGCTTGATCAAGGCACGCTACGCACGGCAGCTCCGGCAGGGCATCATCTTCTACGAGCTCTGCCAGGAGAACCATCTGCTGATCGCCTATGCCCGCGAGGTCCTAACGCCCCTCGGTATGGAATCGTTCATTCGCCTCATGGAGAAGGATGGGCACCGCAGGGTCTTCGTTCTGCCGCTGATCTAGACCTAGCGGTCGGGCCCCGCCGGGAATGTTATCGAGCCGATACCACCGGCGGGATGATCCCCGCCCGACTACAAATAGGATTAGATCATGAAGAGAATCGCAGCGGCAGTTGCCGCTCTACTACTGCTGCCCGGGTGCAGCTCACCCGCCAGTAAGGACGCCCGAATCGGAGAGGCTGTCGAGCTCGACGACCTCACCATCACAGTCGAGGACAAGGGTGTGCGCACCGCCGAGCAGGGTGCCGACCCTGCCGAGTGGGATGGCAAGGAGGTTCGCGCCTACGAGGTGTTCATCGAGAACACCAGCGACAAGAGCGTGGACCTGTCGGGCGTATCGAAGGGCGCCGCATCCACCGATGCGGGATCCCCGGTTGATGTGTTTGACCCTGGCTACTACTCGGAAGCACTGGGCACGGTGCCGGCTGGGCACAAGGCGTCAGCCAAGTTCACCTACGGTATCCCCGATGGGGCCACCGAGATTACCGTCGTCATTGCCGGTGTCGGCGATGACATCCCGTTTACCGGCAACCTCTAGACAAACGCAAAAAGGCCCCCTCGGGAGCACCTTGGCATTACGCCTTGGCGCCCTCGAGGGGGCTTCTTTTTTTGTATCTAACATATGCATGAACGCTTATGCGTCTAATTGCGCGGCTTGTTCTCCCAGTCAACATCATCGGGATGCAGCCATGCGCCAGTAAACCTGTTTCGCTTGTCCAGAATCTCGACGTAGATCGCTGGGCCATCGGGATCCAACCGCAGGGCGTGACCGCCCTTCCACTCCTCACCGTCGTACTCCCACACGATCCTCGCCTGAACGGGAATCCGCTCACGCATCGGCTTGTCGCGTGCTGGGAGACGGTTCAAGATGTTCTGATATTCCGGGGCGCTTCCAGAGAACTGTTCGTACATACGTTCTATTGTTCACCGAGGAGGCTCGGCGATCAAGTGACCGGGGACTCCCAGATCTTCTTCCAGGTCGCGAGGCCGACGAGGCCATCGGGCTTCAAGCCCTTCTCCTTCTGGAATGCAATGACGACGCGCTTCGTCTTCGCGCCGAAGCGCCCATCGACCGACAGCTTCCAGCCGCGCTTCTTCAGCTGCGCCTGCAGCTGCTTGATTCCAGCACGATCCTTCGCGACCACGCCGGAGTGGTTCTTCGCGTTCCGCGACTCGACCCCGTACCAGTGCCCCTTCTTCAAAGGGAACTTCGGAGCCTTCTGCGACTTGCGAGGCTTCTTGGCCTTCGCCTTCTTGCCGGCATTGATCTTCGCCCAGGTCGCCTTGCCGACAATGCCATCGACACCGAGCTTGTACTTCCGCTGGAAGTCCATGACCGCGGCCTTGGTGGATGCGCCGAAGTAGCCGTCGACCTTGACGCCGACAGCCTTCTGGATCCGCTTGACGGGCTCACCCTTGTTGCCCTGTCGGACAGTCGGGGTCTTACCGCTCACCGAGGTCCAGGAAGATCCGCCACCACCGCTCGAGGTGGCTCCGCCCTTCGGGCCAGGCTTCTTGCCTGCGCGAATCTTGTCAGCGAGGGCCGCAACCGCGGCTGTGCCCTTGTTGATCTCGACATGCATCTCGTCCTTGCGGCCGGAGTAGTTCTTGCCGTGGCGAAGAACACCATCGCAATCCGCGAGGATGCGGTTGATTGCTGCAACCTGCTTCGACGAGAAGGTGCCGACCTTGCCGAGAGGGTGCTGCGGAGCGTTGAGGTCGAGAGCAGTGCCCGAGGCGTGATTCGACAGCGTGGTCGAATTGCCGCGGATCGTGCGCTCGGCATAGCCCCAGTTGCCGGGCCACTTCAGGGGCTCGACTTCGGAATGGAATCGCTTCGCGAAATACACAAGGACGGTTGCGACATCACCCTTGCGAACAGCGACCTTGCCGCCGGGGATCTCATAGGACGCGATCAGCGATCGGTCGTTGGCGCGGTATCCGTTCTGAGAGGTAGCCATGCTCAGACCACCTCTGCCATGTCGAACTCACTCGGGTCCGGGATCTCGGGGTCATCCTCGATGCCGGCCTCCACGGCCGGGTCGTACACGTCCTCCTCGACAGGCTCCTCGACCTGCACGTAGGTGCCGGACTTGGCCGGCATGAGCCAGGCCACGAGGATCGCAGCGAGCGACGAGATCAGTCCGCCGATGATGACGGCAACCTCGGGCGGGACATCCACGCCAGCGAGGCCCAGGCCCCACACGACGAGAGGTGCGATGCTGGCGCCACCCGCAAGGGATACGGCGCCGGTGGTTCCGGTCTTGCCGGAAATGGTCTTAGTCAAAGGGGTCTCCTTGAATAGAGAAGGGCACCCCCGAAGGGGTGCCCGTAGGTATGTGTGTGCTGCTCGTTATGCCCGGTACTCAGGGGGCGGCTCAGGAACGTCCGCCTCGGTGTCGAGCTCGCCCGCCTCGAAGCGGCGGTTGATCCACTCCAGAACGGAGGCGATGTAGCCGCGGAACGAGAAGAGGGTGGCTTCGAGCCTGGCTGTCTCGGCAAGGTGGTCTCGCCGAACCTTCGCCATCTCTTCGCGCAGGCTCAGCACCTCGGTGGTGCGCTCAAGGTTCTCTCGCGAGAGCTTCGCGATGTCCGCGGACTGCTCCTTGAGCTTGTCGTCGATGCGCTCGATCTCTTCCCTGTACCGATCCACGAGCCCGAGCTCGTTCTGCTCCTTCTGCTGCTCGGCCTGCACCCGGCTGGATCGCTTCGACACGAGCCAGGTGACAACGGCGGTGATGATCACGCCAAGCAGAGACAGGGCCGGCTGGATCAGTGCTTCCATCAAAGACCTCCCGGCGCATCGCGGCTGCGATGTATTGGGTTAGGCCAACCGGAGCAGAAGAAGATCAGCGCCACGAAGGTTCCATACATGACCACGGAGACGATTGCCGTGGGCAGGATCCCGGTACAGAACGCGATGAAGAACAGGCTCGCCCACAGGGCGGGCGGTGCGATCGCGACAAGGAATCCGATGGTGGTGAACTTCGGATGCTTCTGCCCGCGCCATGCGCAGAAGAGCAGGAACAGCCCGGCAAGAATCCAGACCCATCCCAGCTCGTTCTCGTTGAGGAGTTCGGGCAGGAACGAGAATGCGGCTGATCTAGTCGGCGTCGAGATGAACACGTAGCTCGCCCCTACAGCCATCCACGGCAGCGACAGGACCAGGAGGAATGCACCCCTGAACCCGTCAAGCTTCTTGGCTATCCTCTTCGGGATCATGCAGACTCGCTCACAACCTCAGCCTCGGCGACAGGGCAGCTCTCGCATTTCTGATTGGCTTCAAGCTCGGCGACCTTCGCCTCGAGCTCTTCGATGCGCAGGCGCTGCATGACGCGCTCTTCCTTGAGCTGGATGTTCTCGGTCAGGTTCTCCTGGTAGAGAGCGGCGAGGACCTTGGACTGGTCGGTGTTCTGTTCCATGTGAGTCTTCTTTCGTTGTGAATGCAGAAGGGCCCCCAGCGCAATGCCAGGGCCCCTTCGGGGTGGTGAGTGTCAGGCGGCTTCGAGTGCTTCGAGCCGGGACTCGAGGGCTTCGATCCGATCCCGCTGCGAGCGGACGATGGGGATGAGGGCGGGACCGATGCGGTCGTACAGGACGCTCTCGGTTTCGCCGTCATCGTTGTAGGTGACGAACATTTCAAGCCCTGCCGCCTCCAGGTCCTCGGCGACGACGCCAGGGATCCGCTCGAGACCGCCGCAGTCGGAGAGGTCCCCTTCGGGCTCCTCCCCCAGGGCAATGGCCGTCTCGTAGTCGGCGATTCGATCCGCCCTGGTCTTGTCGATCCAGGTCTTCGCGTCGACGGACAGGAGTCGATCCTCGAATGAATCAACCGTGTCCGTGATCGGCTCCTCGAGGAGCTTGAACCGCCGGGCAGAGCTGATGTAGTACACCCTGCCGGACTTGCGACCGAGGGCTACGGCGCCCGAGTCCCCCGGGAGGGTGGGGATGGCGATGTTCTCGGCGTCAAGCATGAGACGCCGACTAGCGGCGTTGACGTAGAATCCAATGCCATCGTTATCGAGGTACAGGCTCGCGCCAATAGTCCCGTTGGAGTTCTGCCAGCCCGTCCAGATCTTGCGGTCTTCCATGTAGAACCGCTGGTTGTAGCCGGTTGACGCGGTAGTGGACAGGATGGTTCCATCGGCGTCAATCCTCTGGTAGCCCTTGCTGTCGCGGAGTCCCATGTAGACCTCGTTGTCAAACAGGTTCAGGAGGGCGCCTCGGGAGCTGCTGGTCTTACCTGGTCCCTGGAGTGCTATCGCCACCCTCCCGGATCCGCCATCGACCACGCCGAAGCCTGCCTCCGTCGGATGACCCGCGAGGTTGCCCCAGATGAGTCCCGGAGATACTTTGCCGGATGCGAACGCGGGGCCAACCATCAGCTTGCCCACCGAGTTTTCCTGCTCAAGGACGCCCTTCATTACCATCGAGCCGGCAACCATCTCGGCGATGACTTCGTTGCTCGAGTTGAACTGCTTCAGGCCCTGCGTCGTGATCTCCACGCGCGAGCCAGAGCTTGCCGTCTTGATCGTAGAGCCGGTGATGGATCCACCCTGGAGGGTGAACGACCCCGAGGTCATGTCGACGATCGTCGCGCCCAGGCTGTTGTACTGCTTCAGCCCGTTCTGCGTGAGCTCGACCCGCGCACCTGCCGAGGCGGTGCGGATCGTGGCGCCGGTGATCGTCTTGCCGTTCATCGCATCGGCGTCGATCTGGTTGCCCATGATCTTGCCGGAGGTGATGACGTTCGCGTCGATCGAACCGATGATGCCGGACTCTGCAGTGATGGCACCGGTGCGGATGTGCTCGGTGCTGATGGCACCGTTCTCGATGAGGGTTGCACCGACCTGCTTGTAGAGCTTCATGCCGGCGACATAGAACGTCGCCGTTCGCTCGGTGCCCGACGAGTGGTTGACGTAGAAGTTGCCGAGGTTCATGCCGGTCACTCCCGGTGGGACAGTGATCTTCCTGACTACCTTCGTCCAGGTAGTTGGCACCGTGAAGTACGCCGGGTAGGTTCCGTTGGCGTGATCCGGCCCTGTGACCGTGGTCCAGTCGTAACCCGTTCGACGCACATGAGCCCCGGCCTGATCTCGAGACTCCTGAACGATCCTCGCGTCAGGCTTGTTGGCCTTGTACCAAGCTTCGAAGACCATCACGTCGCCAGGCTGGACGGGGTAGTTGCCGAACCCGAGGTGTCGAGTGCTGGTTCCGCCGATGCTCGCCGAGCGCGTGTATGGCTCCGGGGAATCGGTCTGCAGCGTGAATGCGCCGTTCCAGCCGGCTAAATCGCCAGAAGTCAGCTCGCCGTTCGGGATCAGGTTGCGGTCGCCGCCCAGCAGAACCTTGTCTGCTGTGATCGTGTTCGCACCGATTCTTGCAGCGTCGAGAACGCCAGAGGTGATGACACCGGCATTCAGCGACCCGATGATTCCGCTCTCCGCAGTGATCGCGCCGGTGGCGATCTTCGAGGTGGTGATCGCTCCGTCCTGAATAAGCGTGCCGGCCACTGCCGGCCGGATTGACGGCAGGCAGAACTCTATCGCCGCATTGTGACCAGCCTGGGCATACAGACCGATCGTTGCCTCGACCGACGAGTCGGGTGTGACTACGATCCCCTCGATCAGACCCCACTCATTTGCTGGAATGGTCGCAGCGTTTGAGTGATAGCTCGGAGAGCTCCATGCATAGGTGTTGTTGTCGGAGGGGCGGAAGCACCTGACATAGAGGGCGGCTTTGCCCACTGCGATCGCGCTCGTGGATCTCGCCCAGGCGGAAATCACATAGGGGGCACCTCCCACTACCCTGGCGTGGCGAGGGTCGAGGTTCGCGATGTTCCCGAAGTACCCGCCAGACTGGCCGGATGACGCGGCGACCTTAGCTGCCGCCGATCCGTCCTTGCCGCCGGTGGCTGAGGAGAGAGTGACCAGCGAGCCCCAGTTGGCTGCGTTATCTGCAAAGTACGGGTCGGGCAGGAGGTTTGCCCCGCCGCCAATCAAAAGCTTGTCTGCGGTGATTGAGTTGGCTGCAATCCGCGCCGAGTTCAGCGCGCCCACGGTGATGGTGCCAGCGTCGATCGAGCCGATAATTCCCGACTCCGCGGTGATGGCCCCGGCTGCGATCTTGCCGGTGGTGATCGCCTTGTCGGCGATGCCCTTCCCGCCTACGGCGTAGGCGAGCTGCGCGGAGCCCTTGACAGTGTTCCCGGGAACAGAGTCGACAGTCACCTCAAGGAAGAGTGACCAGGCGTAGACGCTCGGGTAAATTCCGAGGACCTGCAGGTCAAGATCATCGAGCTTGGTCGAATGCGTTCGCGTCGACCCGAACTTGTCTTCCTTAATCGCCAGGGGCTGAACGAGCTCCATGACCCCGGAGCCTGGCACCGCCACGCCCAGGACGATTCGTGCAGTCGGAGCTTTGCCTGGCGAGTAGAACTCGAGCAGGCCCGCGGCGCCAAGGCCCAGGCCGTTCGACTGAATGGTGTCCTCAACGGTGATCTGCCATGTGCCCGCGGTATTGAACGAGCTGGTCAGGGGAAGGCGGGCAGTTACCGTCCCCGCTTTCGCACCAGCCGGAACCTTCGCCTCAACGCCTAGCGCTCCAGGCGTGAAGGTGAAGCCGGCGATGCTTGCCCACTGCTTGCTGATGGCGTGCTTCGTGGTGCCCGCCTCATCGAGAAGCGCGAAGACATTCTCGCCAGCACCCGGAGGTGAGAACGAATCCCGAACGGTAATCCACTTACCGCTCTTGTAGATGTACGGCTTGTTGTTATCGGACGGGTCGAACCACAGGTCACCCTCTTTGGATACTGCAGCTGACGGCATGGTCGGGGTGTAATGGGTGCTGGTCCCGACGCCGTTCTCAACGACCTCATCGAGGTCCTGGCGCAGCTCATCCTGCGCAGCCTTGATGTCGGCCACGCGCTGATCTGCAGCAGAGACCCACGCTCCGTCCTGGAAGACGTGCGGGGTGTTCTTCCCGTCAGCAGACGAGTCGAACCAAAGGTCCCCCTCTTTCGCTTCGCTGGCGGCAGGAGCTGTCGGGCGGAAGAAGTTCTTCGTGCCCGAGCCGTCAGTAATGACGGCATCGAGATCCTGGCGAAGCTCTTCCTGAACGCGCTCGATGGCAGACTGTCGGGCATCACGGTTCGACACCCAGCTGCCGGTGGCTTCGTCGTAGATGTTCGGGATGGATTCGCCATCGTCGTTCATCTCGAACCAGATGTCGCCGTCCTTGAACGGGACATCGGGGTCAGGCTCAGGAGCCTCGGGGCCACGCCAGATCCCGTTCTTCCCGTCCGCGGTGATCGCGGCGGTGACACCGGTGAGCCAGGCATCGGTCAGCGCTTCGTCGATGCTTGCGATGGCGAGCACCTGCTCGGCCATATCGGAGGGCTCGGAGAACTTGCCGGCCTTCGACCTGGCGACCAGTCGGACGTAGTAGGTGCCCGTCTCTGTCAGCGGGCCGATGACGTGGGACCCGCCCTCCAGCGAGGCGTATGCCCCGCCGAAGGACTGGACGCGATCGGGGACGAAGTTCTCGTCCATCGACGCATGGATCTCAACGAGGTCCAGGTCTGCGGTGATCAGAGGATCCTCTTCGCCCTCGCTGGGCTCGAACCCGCCGTCCCATTCGACGCGGAGCAGGCCGGCGTCGGCCGATACCTTGGGCGCCCTGGGGCGGGGAGGCTTCGGGCCTCCCGAGTAGTCGATGACGAACCCGCCATCATCGCCGAGGCCAATGCCGCCGACCCGATTGCCGTCACCGTCACGGATCTCAAGATCCCCACCGTCAACAGAGGCGTTGGCGAGCTGGGGGCTTGTAGCGTGGCCGAGCGCAAGGCGCCGAAGGCCGTTGATCTCCTGTGCGAGCCTCTTGATTGAGGACAAAAGGAAGTCTCCTAACTGACGGGGACCACCTTCATCGACACCGTGCCCTTCTCGGGCTCGACGGTGAGGGATGTGATAGTGACCCAGCGATTGAAGTTGCCGCCCCTGCGGGCGAATGTCTGGAGGAAGACCTCATCGCCTACGTCGAACTGGCGCATAGGCAGGAGGTCGTGGTCGATGACCGTGAACTCTTCGACCTCGATCGGGTCGTTGTAGAGGGTGAGCATGGCTTTGGCCCGAGCTGTCATCTGCGAGTTGCGAGTCAGAGTCTTGTCGGCGAAGACCCTTGCTCGACGAAGACCGGCGGCACCGCCTGCGGTGCGGGATGCCTGGTAGTACTTCATCTTTGAGCCGTCGCCGGCGCCGAGGATCCGAGCCGAGGTGAGGCGGTCCTCCCCCTGCTGCGTGACCTTCGGGATCGAGTAGACGTTCTCGCCCTCGATCAGCGACAGGCCGGTGTGCCGGACGCCGAGGCGTCCCGGTCGCATGTAGAGCGTGTGGGTGAAGGTGTTCCCGCTGCGCGTGTGATCCACGCGGTAGGAGAACTCGTGCTCCTTCGCGAGATCCTGGAACGCCTGCAGAATGTCGTGCGTCGACCAGTAGTTGAACTTGATCCGCGCATCTTCGATCTGCTTCCGGCGTTCCTTGTAGTCGGTTTCCCACTTGTTCTTGCGGGTCTCCCACTCGCGCTCACGCTTGCGGAATGCATCCTCAGCAGCACGCCACGCCTTGTTCGCTGCGGCGTAGTCCTTCTTGTCCTGCTCGTACTTCTTGAGCAGACGAGCCCATTCCTTCTTCTTCGCCTTCTCCGTGCCCTTGGTTGGGCGGGTCGGATAAGCCGGGGACTTCGGCTGCTTGCCGTTGCGATTGACCGGCTTATTGCCGGGGTGTACCGGGACCGGCAGAAGATCCCAGACGGGATTGCCGACGCGAGGCCACTGCCTCAGTTCACCCTCGCTGCTCGCGTGGTTGGTCTTGAGGTTGATGTTCGCGCCGGGGGCCTTCTGCAGCTCGAGCCACAGGGTGCCGACGACAGAGTTGAGCGGCCAGTTGCCGACCGAGAAGACGCGGCCCTTGTCGGGCCAGGGCTGATCGGCGCCGTAGCCAAGGAAGCCAACAGCGTCGATGACGAGCTTGTCGTTATCGTCCGAGGTCTCCACAACAATGAAGCCGTCGAAGAGATCGCCGTCGATCTCGACGTAAAGAGCGGTGGCCCAGTCCTTGATGACCGGGCGGTTGGCGAAGGCGGTGAGAGTCCCGTACTCGGGGGGAAGGGAGGCAGTGAGCCTCCCTATCCCATTCATCTCCCGAGTGACCTTGAGATCCTGCAAGGGCAGGTCCGGGTCCATGAGGACTTCAGTACCGTCGCCATTCATCCAGTAGGCGAGGTTCTGAACTCTCACGTCTCGTTGAACTCCTCCCAGTCAGCCTTCTCCTCGAGGAAGGTGACCTTCAGGCCGAGGCCGGAGAGCGAGTCCATGTAGACAGAGTTCGTGGGCGAGGTGGCCGTGATCGCGCCCTTGAAGGCGAACGTCACGTCCTTGCCTCGGAGCTTCTTCGCGATCTGCCGGGTATCCATGAGCCGCCAGTTCGTTCGCATATCGTTGCCAGTAGCCGGGGCATTGAATCGGAACTCCTGGGTGCCGTACTCCCACTGCCGCTTGTTCGGCCAGGTGTGGTCTTTGAACTCGTCGCCGTACTCAATCCAGAACCGGCCGAGAACGTTCTTGCCACCGACGTAGCCGACTGCCATCCAGTCGGCCTCGATGATGACCGAGACGGCCCATGTAGGAACGGTGAGGGTGGCTTCGTTTGAGTACCCGGCGCCGCCGGGGAAGTACTCCCCACCGTTAGCCTCGCGGCCGTTCAGGTTGTTCTGATTCGAGTTGTCTTCAGCGACGCGGGGACGGGCGAATGTCCAGGTCTCACGCTTCGGGTTGGCAACCTCTCGGCGATCCTTGATCATGGCCGAGGTGACGACCGTGGAGTTGGCCGGCTGGTCGATGTACCCGAGATACAGCTCGGGGTGCGTGGACTGCCGAGTGGTGCGAGCCACGAACTTGACGTAAGGGCCTTCCTCCTTGCTCGGAGGCTGGGATCCGGCGTAGGTCGGATCGTTGATCTCGCAGGTGATATGAAGCCGGCGAGTCGAAGAGGTGGTGTTCGCGGGGATTGTCAGCGTTGTCGCTGACGCATTGCGCACCGTGTAGGACTGCTGCAGGGCGCCGGCGTAGGTGGACTCAATGACTCCACCACCAGGCATGATCTGCACGGCACCGCCTGCGGTGCTGAGCTGGCGCACCTGGAGGCTCGTGGGCGTGGCAATTCCCGTCTTGCCACCAGTGGCATTCCATGCCAGATTTCGGGCCGCAGCGGCGCTATGACGAGCGCCTGAGCCTACGAACCAGGGGACTGGATCAAGGGCCAATTCGTTCTCCTATAAAGTTTTTGGGCAGAGACAAGGGAGGCCCCGAAGGACCTCCCTCTCTCAGGTGGGTTGGCTCAGTAGCGAGCCGGTCGGTACGCGAACACCGCGTAGGCAGTCAGCGTGGGATCCACCCCGAAGAACGACACCTCAACGGCCTTGCCGGGGGTGAGCCTGATGTTCTTGATCGGGGTCGGGGACTGCATGGTGTGGATCATGTTCGTTGTCCCATTGCGCCTGACCGTTCCCAGTCGGGAATCAATCTCGAGGCGCTGACCCGCTGCCAGCGTGGTATTGAACTGGTAGCGCCTGCCGGCAATGGTGAAGCCGGGGTTGGTTATCGGCCCGTAGATCGTCACCTTGAACGGCGTCGGCGCCGTTCCTGCTATGACTCCGAGCTGACCCTGCCGGGTTCCGCCCACCTCGGTGGTGAGCGTGTCCTCGGTCAGGTACTCCTCGAGGCCGCGGGTATCCGGTGGCACAGACTCGAGCCGGTTCGTATCCCAGGTTGCTTCGTAGTTCAGCGGGTCTGAGAGCTTGAACTCGGCGAGCACGGACACATATCCCTGCTGCATGGTCTGAACGTTCGACACCGCAAAGCGGCGGGGTCGTCCATAGACGAGCTTCCGCCGCCCTGCCATCGTGTAGTACAGCTCGACGGGCGTCCCGGCGACCTTGGTGTAGGCCGGGTTCCGCCAGACCGCTTTCACGCGGTCCAGCAGGTCCTGGACTTCGGTCTCCGTCTTGCCTTCGAGAATGAACTCGAAGGTCCATGTCGGGCCCCGATGGAAGTCGACACCCAGATAGGTGTCGTCGTAGGACGGGTTCTCGAGATCGCTGGTCTCGACGGTCTCGGCTCCCATCTCGAACTCGCGCACCCATAGGTTCGTGAAGTCCTTGAAGGTGAGGCCACCGACCTCCAGTTTCTCAAGCGAAGGCACCGGCCCCACCTCCTCTCTTCAGATGCTTCAGGTTGAACATGAGCTCCGAGGCAACCTCTTCGCTATGATTCATCGGCACGTTGTTGAACTCCAGGTTGTAGGTGTCGCCGGACGGGGCGTTGATCTGCCGGCTTCCGCTGGGGTCGGATCCGTTCGCGTAGCGCTCGAGGCGCATACCGAACTTGTCTGCGACCGTTGCGAGGATCTGCTCTGAGCGGGTGCGCTTCGACTTGGCGAGAGGGATGTACGCCTCTCCCCCGGTCTCGGGCTCGGCCCATACGCGCATGGCCCCTGCCGGGGCGATCTGCGCGACATGCTTCTCGATGCCGCCGTCAGCGAACTTCTTCACCTCGGGCATGAAGTTGCCGTCAGCCGAGAAGATCTTCTTGACCTTCGTGATCATGTTCGTCACGATGTTCACGGTCTTGCCCTTTAGGGCGTTGATCTTCCGCTGGACCCCGGAGACGATGCTGGATGCGTTGTCCAGTGCGCGGAGCACGGCCTGGTACTTGCCGCTCGCGAAGTTCTGAGCCTTGCTCTTCGCTGTCGCGATCGTGCCCTTGGCATTGTCCAGGGCCGTCAGGACTCCGCGGTACTTGCCACGCGCCCAGTTCAGAGCCTGATTCTTCACGCTCGTGATCGTGGTCCGAGCGTTATCAAGCGCGGTCAGGATTCCCTGGTACTTACCTCGGGCCCAGTTCAGCGCCTGATCCTTGACCCGAGTGATCGTCGTGCGGGCATTGTCGAGGGCGGTCAGGACGCCCTGCCACCTGTTCGCAACCCAGTCGCCGGCAAAGTTCACGACGCCACTGATCACGCCGGAGGCGTTGTCGATCGCGCCCATGATGATGTCCATGACGATCTCGAACCTGCTCTCGCCCTCGCCGCCTCCGAAGAGGCCACCGAGCCAGGACTTGAACTCAGCCCACTTGGACGAGATCCAGTCGCGAGCCAGGTCGATCTTCCGCTGGAACTCCTCGCCCATGCCGTCGATGTTGAAGCCATTGAGCAGGGACGTGGTGCCCTGATTCTCGGCAAGATCACCAGCGGAACTATTGCCAGAGAACAGGTCAGACAGCCAGCCAGTGAACTCGTCCCACTTGCTCCTGATGATGGCCTTGGCGTTCTCGATGTGGTCACTGATATTGCCGCCGATCCTGCCCAGTGCCTCGAACGGGTTCAGCAGCCAGTGAACCATCTGCTCACCGATCTCCCGGTTGCCTATCAGCTTCTCGGTCCAGCCGCCAACGAGGTCCCGGAGGGCCGGCTCAACCATCGTGTCGAAGTTCTTGAGCGCCGCCAGAATGGTGCCGCCGGCGATGGCGATGTCCTTGTTGATCTGCATTGCCCACGAGATCCACGGAATGTCCGCCTCAATCAGGTCATCGAAAAGGGTCATGGCATCCTTGCCCTTGCCTTCCCAGCTCTTATCGCTGCTGAAGATCTCCAGGGATCGACCCATGAACTCGAGGGCGCCGCCGGCGAACATCGCTGCGTCACCCAAGAGGTTGAGCGCGGAGGTAATGATGCCTGCCTCACCGAGTCCATCAACCATCGCCGATAGCCCGTCGCCGAGCTGGTCGATAGCGTCAGCCAGATCCTCAATAGTCTCCGGCGGAACGTCGGCTAGAGCCTCGAAGATCGAGCCGATGACATCACCCAGGTTGTCGGCAACGGCGCCCGCCAGGGTGCCAAGGGCTCCTGCTACATCCGCAATTGCTGGGGCTGAATCGGACAGTTTTCCGACGCCCGAAGAGATGCCATCGAAGAAGTCCATGAGACCCTTCGTGAACTCTGGACGCTGGAACGCCTGGAAGAAGTCCTCGAAGGTGTCGCCGATCATGTCGCCGACAACGGTGGACAGGTGCTTGATCAGGTCCGAGCTATTCCAAACGAAGTCACCGACTGCGGAGCCGGCACGCTTGAAGCCGTCAGCGACTCTCGCTGCGCCGTCGAACAGGTGGTCGAGAACCTGCTGCCCTTCGACTGTCTTCAGCTTCTCGTTGAAGTCCTCGAGACCTCGGGCCATCTCGCCCAGGCCGGAGAAGCCTGCACGCTCCGCGGCCGATCCGAGAATGTAGACCAGCTCGCCCGCCTCGCGGACGATGACGCCGAACTCCTTGAGCTTCTGGATGCCGGTGTCGATGTACTCATTCAGCTTGCCCGTCTTCTGGGCGTTCTCCACCCAGTCGGCGAAGCCGGCGGTAACATCGTTGGCCCACATTGCCAGTCGCGGCAGATACTCGGAGCCGGTCTGGCCGAGGATGGACATCGACTTCACGAAGTCGTCGAGTCCCAGGGATGCGATGTCGATCGACTTGTTCAGGTTGCCGAACATCTTGTCGAACGCACCCATATCGAAGTGCCGACCGAACGCCTTCGAGAAGGCCGCGGTCCACTTGCCCAGAGACGTTGCCGTCTCCTCGACGCCGCGTTTGAAGTGCGGGAACGCCTTGTTCCACGCATCGAGCATCGGGGTTCGGGCTTCCTGCCAGAAGTTCGACTCGATCTCTCGAGCCAGGTCGGACAGGTCGCTGGTGATCTCTGGCATCTGACGACCGAAGTCCTTCAGTGCCACGATCATCACGCCGATACCGACTGCGAATCCGCCCAGGATTCCAGGCAGCGCGAGGGCTGCACCGGACATGCGAACGAGTTCGTTCGCGAGATGGGCGACAGATCCGACGAGCGCGGTTACGCCGCCGAAAGCGGCGACTGCTGCAGTGCCTATGGCACCGATTGCCGGTACGTGCTTGTCGAGGTCTCGGACGTACTTGCCGAGGTCTTTGATGAAGTCGACTCCGGCGCGACCGCCGGACAGGTTGTACGCGGATCGAAGGACCTGCTCTGCAACCTTCGCGGACGCGGAGTTGACCTTCACGTGGATCATTGCGATCCGATCGCGAGAGAGCCACTTCAGCTGAGCCCATGCGATGCGGTAGCTGGAGTCATCCAGCGTCGGCTTGATCTCAGCCTCAGCCCCGTCCATGTCCTCGACTGCCTGGTGGAACTGGTGGCGGATCTTGTCGAGAGCATCCTTGAACCGGCTCTGCATCCGACCGTTGCCGGTCGGGTCAAAGTCGATGTTCATCGGAATGCGGGCATCGACCTTCCTGGCGAGGTCCTGGACAACTCCAGCGATCTTCGCCCGGTAGCTATCCATCCCGAACTTCAGGCCATCCCACGCACCGCGGGTCTTGTTGGCCTCGGCCTGCAGCGCACGGTTGTGGCGCTCGAACTCGGCCTCGATGCGGCGATTCTCAATCGCCTGGGTGTCGATGTTCTCCTTGGCCCAGACGCCGGCTTCGATGCGGGCGCGATCTCGCATCTCTGCGAGGGCATCGCCAGCGTGGCGCTTCAGCCACAGCGGGACATTCTTGATCTCCTGGCCGAAGCTGTCGTGAATGATCGCCTTGGAGTTCTGCTCGTACTCGCGTTTGATGCGGTGCCAGTCCGAGTCGGACGGGCTGAGCTTGTCCTGCCAGTCCTGGCTGATGTTGCCAGGTGTCTGCAGGTAGCCCGAGTTGAGCATCGAGCGGCGGCGGTTCTGCCACTCATCTGCGTAGATCTGCTTGAGGATCTTCTTGCGATCCATGAGCTGCTGCTGCAGCTCCTCTTCGGCAAGGCCCGACGCCCTCGACAGGCGGCTGATGTCCTTGACTTCCTGCTCGGTAAGGTCCTGGCTCAGCGCCTTCATCTGCCGGCGGAGGTCGCCGACCGAGAAGTCCTTGACCGACTTGTTGAGCTTGTCGATCTGCTTCTGGATTTCCTTGAAGACCTGAGCATCCTCGTACTCGAGCCCGGTGTCAACGGAGGACTGGCGTTCCCATTTCTGGTTCACGCGCTTGGCTCGGTCGAGCCGGCCCTGCCACTCTCGCTCGAACTCGTCGAGGTACTTGCTGCCGGTGCGGCGCATCTGCGCAAGAGACTCGCGCACCTCCGTGGCAGACATGCCCTGAAGGCGATCGCGGAGGCCCTGAAGGTTCTCCTCGATCTTCTCCATCGCGGTGTTGTCTTCCATCTGGAGCTTGACCGCAAGAGCCTTGCGGCCCTTCTCGGGGATCTGGTCCCACTCGTGACGGAAGAGCTGAACATCCTTCCACGCCTTGAGTAGGTTTGTGTCGATGTTCAGCTTCTTCGCGGCGCCCTTGATGCCGACCTCGCGGACGGCCTTGGCGACCGACTCGTAGATCGTAGTGACCTGATCGCCCTCATGGGCGAGCTGACGCAGAGCCCTCTCGGGCTTCTTGAAGTTGGCATCGTTGATGACCTGCTGGCGGTCATGGACCTGGCCGAGGGCATCGCGTGCCTGGTTGAGTGTGGAGACGTAGCGGCGGATCGCTCGGGCCGATGCCTGGTCCGTCTTGTCCCATGCGTTCGAGACCTGCTCCGCAGCCTGGCGGAACTCCTCAGCTGCGGCGAGGATCGCCTTGCGGCCCTTGAGGCCGGAGGTTGAGGCGAACGATGTCTCGTAGAAGCTGGCCTCAGCCTTGCGTCGAATCTCTACGGACTTCTTCGTAACGTCCTCGAGCTCGCGGTGGAGCTTCTTGTGTTCCTTGAGGATCTTCTGCGTGGACTGGGTGAACTTCCCCGACTGAACCTCGGGGACGGAGATCTGCAGATTCTTCGTCATCCCCTCGAGGTCACGACGCATCTGCTGCTTGTGCTTCTCAAGCTCCTGCTTGAGCTTGTCCCGATCAATCTCGGGCTTGATCTCGGCCGGGATGTCATAGCCGTCCTTCAGCTGGCGCCTGAGCTGACGCTCGGCCTCATCCCTGAAGTCCTCGGCCTCCGGCCTGACCTTGACGCCTACGGCGCCGATAAGTTTTAGTGCCACATATGCCTACCTACCCCCGCCATTGGGCGGCGATTCTTTGGGAGATTTCAGACAGCGACATTTCTTCTGGCTTCTCAGGCTCCTTCGCCTCGCTGCTCGGATCGAGCATGGGCTGGAACTCTGGCGGCTTGTCGCCCCAGTTGAGTGCGCCGATCGCGTGGATCTGTTGCCAGTTGAAGAGGCCGGCGAGCATCTGAGCCTGGAAGGTGCGGGACGCCCACATGCGCCATTCGTGGTAATCGCCTGGCCGCTTGGCCGCGGCGAACCGTGAGTCGAGCGAGAGCTCGGAGATTAGAGACAACAAAAGCCGGGGGCTGTAGTACCTCCCCGGTCCATCCTTGGACTCGGGTTCATCCCAATCAGCGATGATCTCAATGAGATTCAATCCATACTCTGAATGGAAATCGGCATACAGCTCCCCGGCATGTTCGTCTATCAGTTCTCCGAGCTGGAGGCTTCCCCCAGCTGCGACTCCTCGCTGAAAGCGTTGAAGATTTCGAGGGCGACTCCGAGGTCGCCTCCGATGGCGTTGATCAGGGCGTCGGCATCTTCCTTCTTGGCGATGACGACGCGGAACGCGGCCTCGATCGTGTCGATCGGATCCTCAGCCTCTTCGGCCTTCGTTGCGGCCACGAGCTTCTTGCGCTCGTCCTTGCTGAGGCGCACCGGGGTTCGCATGACCACGGTGCGATCGTCGAGCTCGACTCCGAGAGGAGCGTACTTCTTGTCGGCTGCTGCCTGTGCGTCTGAAAGTTTCATGTTGGGTCTTCTCCTTATGGGTCTGGGTCTTTGCGGGGTGGAATCCCCCGCCCCTGAAAGACCCAATGAACAGAGGCGGGGGAAGCGTTAGGGGCCGCTAGGCCCGCGGATCAGCCTTCGGCGTCGGCCTTCGGCTTGAGATCACCGACATAGAACGGAGCGGTGTTCTCGTCTCGGCGCAGCGGGGTGATCGCCAGCGGCAGGGCCGCGAGGGATTCCGTGTCAGCGAGAGAAAGATCTCCGGTGCCGATGATCTCGGCCTTCGGGAGCACGATGTCCATGTAGTTGTCGCCGTCTTCGACGAGGATGTACACGGCGGTCTCGGTGGGAGTCGGGCTTGCGGCCGGGCCCACGCGACCTTCGGAATCGACCATCGCGTTCGCGCCGAGGAACAGCTTCTTACCGGGGGTGTCCCACTGCAGAAGCGACATGTTCATCGTCGCCGTGCGCGGCGACCGGGCGGTACGAAGCTCAGAGTTCTGGAGGGATCCCAGAGTCGTGGCTTCGCCACCCTCGAAGGTGATCGAGAGGATGTCGGAGACTGGGGTGTGACCCATCTCTTCCCAGGGCGTCTCGGCGACGCCGCCGGTGGGGAACGGAGTTCCGACAGGGGCAGTGAAGAAGTGGGCGGTCGATACCTTGACGACCGCAGCGTTGTTGAGTGCCAAACTAGCTCCTAGCTATTTCGGGTATGAAGGGGTTCGTGAGGGTTGCCTGATCAGGCGGACGAACGAGGATCTGATAGATCGCCTCGGTTCTGGCTGCACCCTTCGGGAGAGAGGCGTACTGAACGACGCCAGTGGAGGTTGCGTAGTCGGAGACGAGCGCGGCCTCGGTGGAGGCCACGATGCGCGAGATGCTTCCCGCGTCATCGACGACCTTCTGCTCGCGCCATGCCTGCCAGATGGCAAGCCGGATCGACTCCTGGATGTCGTAGCCGTCGTTCTCTGCGTTGAGTCCGGTGGTGAATGTCTCGACCGAGATCTTTGCGGCCTTGAGGAATCGCTCATCGCGGGACATTGCCGACTCCATGCCGGAGCGGCGATCGGCGCGGACCATGACGAACGGCATCTTCTCGCTCAGATCCGCAGGTATCCTCGAGCCGATAGTGACGGGGCGACCCTCGTCCTTTACGCCGGCGAACCAGTCGCGGATAATGCCGAGGCCCAGTCGATGGACTGGGCCGAATGCGGGGTAGAGCAGGTCGGTCAAATGGACCTCCCCAGCACACCGAAGCGCATTTCGATGCCGGCTGCGCCGCCCTTGCCTTCGCCTGCGCTATCGTCCAGGAGGACGTAGTAGTCGAGGTCGTGCTTCTCGACCGTGACCTGCGAATCGCCGGTTCGGATCTTCGGCTCGGAGTTGAGGATTGCCTTCGCACTCGCACCGATGCGGTGCGCTTCTGCGGAGAGCTTGGCGTTGACCGGTGTCGTGTAGGACGCGATCTCTGCCACCTGGCCGGGGCCAGTCCTGGCGTAGTACCAGCGGATGTTAACCATCGACCACTCCTCTCGGCATCTTGTTCCTTGAGCGCAGCGAGATCTCGACGTGCTTGATCGCACGCGAGACTCCGTTTGAGAAGTGAGGCGGATTCGCCAGATCCCACTGCTCACCCCGGAACCAGACCTCCGCGTAGGAGTCCAGCCCCGGGGCATCGCGCAGCGTGAGTCGAACGATCTTGTTCGACACCTGGCCGGGAAGCTCGGCGTCTGCCTGCCGATCCTCAGCCACCGTCACGCGCCTGGTGTACGACTCGGTGCCGGCGACCCGGATGGGGTTCTCGTCGGCGTCGTAGACCAGGCGGCTCGGGGTGATCCTGACTTCCTCACTGCCTCTATCGACTAGGCGTGATCTCGCCATCAGGAGCCCCCTTCCATCGGAGTCCCCCACTGGGGGTCCTCTTCGGAGAAGAACTGGAAGGGGGTCTCGTTACCGTCGTTTAGCTGCACGGCGGATTCCTGCTGACGACGAGCGAACCCGAAAGGGGAACGACCACGCCCCTTCGATCGGGGGATGAATCGCTCCTGCCCGAGGGTGATCGGGATCGACGAGACGGTCGACACGCCGCCCGCGGCCTGCCTGAGCATCGACTTCTCGTTCGGGGTCAGCTCCACGTCCGCGGCGTACATGTCTGCACGCTGCAGGGTCACAGAGTCTGAACGCTCCATCGAGAAACCTGATGGGTTCAGGAAGCCGCGAGCGGCTGCTGAGGTGGTGATCACCAGAGCGATGTGCGGGGCGTCGGCCTTGGTCGGCCACGCCTGACCGTAGAGTCGAACCTGCGCGGAGGCAGCTTCGATCATGGCGTTGGCGAGGGCGATGTCCTGCTCGGACTCGATGACCTCACCCGTCTTAGCGGCAACGTCCTCCAGCCTTGATAGGGGTTCTGGATTCATGTAGCTCCTGCCACTAGAGGGGAGGATCAGCCTTCGGAGGGAGCCTCAGCGTCGGCCTTCATCACGCCAGGGACGTTGAGAACGCCCGGGAAAGGCTGTCCGACACCGAGGTCGGCAGCGGTGATGTTCTTCTTGTTGTAGGCCAGAGCCAGGTACGACTCGGGGTTGCCGCCCGGAGTCGAGGCATCGCCGTTGCCCGGGAGCTTGTCGGCGGTAGCCGAGGTGACGAGCTTGAGCTTCACGCCGCGGGTGAAGAACGACTCTTCGGAGACGTGCGGACGACCGAGTTCGTCCTGGATCTCGATGAAGTCCTTCGTGTAGTCGTAACCAACGAAGGTGTCGAACAGCGAGCGGTCAGTCGCGAAGCTGGTGTCGTAGTCCATCAGCCAGCGGAGGGCGAAGCCTCCGGCAGCAGCAGCGGCGCCGTAGGGCACCGAGGACGGAACGATCGGAGCTGCGTTGTAGAAGATGAACGCAGTCTTGGTGAAGATGTGCGCCTCGTCTTCGGGGATCAGTGGATCCTCAACGACGGTCACGCCGGCGAGAGTGCCGACAGTTGCAGACGAGAGAGCCGAGTCGCCGTTGCCTTCGGCAGTGACGAGCTTCTGGTTCTTCTGCAGCTCGGCGACGAAGGTCGAGCCTGCGAGGCAGACGTAGCCGGAGCCGGGGGCACGCAGCTTCTTGAGGTCGGCCTTGGCGTCCACGAAGGCGTTGAAGATCGTGTCGCGGTTGAGGCTGATCTGCTTCTTGGTCTCGGTCTCCGAGATGTTGACGTTGCGGACAACCTCGTAAGGGGCGTTGACGACCTGCTGGACGATCTTCGCCTCGTTGTAGTTGACGAGAGCGTCGGTCTGACGCTCGAAGAGGTCGCCCCACGAGCCGTCCCAGTCGAAGAGCTTCGCTTCGTCGATGAGCTTCAGGCCGGTGTAGTTGCGATCGAGCTCGACCTTGATTGGGACGATCGTGTCCTTGATCGTGTCGGTGATCAGCGGCTGGGTGCGATCGTTGCGCCATGCGTAGTTACGCACAGGCAGCGAGCCCTTGACGCGCACGTTGATCGTGTCGCCTTCCTGGCCGGTGAACTTCTCGAAGCCCTGGCGGGTGACGAGGTTGGAAGCTACGGAGCGCAGCTTGAGGATTTCGACACCGGTATCCGCGATGGTCTGCGGCTTGACGGTGGTGTGTTCGATGTAGCCCAAATGAATCTCCTGTTAGAGGGATTGGATGTCAGTCGCGGTGGCGGGAGTAGACGGACTGAGCCGTCTTCTTCGGGTCGGCTTCGACCCGCTGCTCATTGCCGAATCGACCGGCGGGGGGACGCCCGGGGCCGAACCGCTTCTCACTGTTGGATGCGCCGAGGCGTTCGGAGAGGGCCTTCGCCTTCGTCTCCCATTCCTCGGCGTTCTCACCGGTGACGAACTCGGCAAGGTCCTTGTCGAGGCCGTAGTCACGGATGATCAGCTGACGCTCGAGCTCGGCGTTCGCTTCCGCCTGAGCGGTGAGCTTTTCCTGGAGCGGCTTCAGCTGCTCCTCGAGTTCGGCATCGGTCTTCGCGCCCTTGAACTTCTCTTCGACCTCGCGCAGCTGCACGCGGTATGACGCGGCTTCGTCGCGGGCCTTCTTGAGCTGCTTCCGAGCCCAGTCAGGCAGCTCGTCGCTGCCCTCAGGTGCCGACGAAACGGGCTCGGCGGGCTCATTGCCAGCGGGCTTCTCGTTGGCGCCTTCCTGGGCGTTCTGGGCACTTGCAGTCTTCTCGTCGACCTGCGGCTCCTGGCCGTTGTTGGTCTCGGTATCTGCCATAAGGAAAACCCCTCCTGGAGGTTGTTAAGAGTTGGTCTTGTTTCGCTGGGCAGTGATCCAGCGGCGCCACGCTTTGGCTTTGTCCTGGCCGGTGTAATCGGCCGTGACTTTGCTCCACATGCGGGCGTAGTATTCGTTTCGCTCGGGCAACTCGGAGCTGTCGCTCCAGCGCACGATCGCGTAGCAGTGGCAGTTCGGATGCCATCCGGCCAGGGCCATCCGCTCGGAGGCGTAGACGAATCCACGGCTGGCGAGCATGGAACAGAAGTGGCAGGGGTCCGACCTGGTGCCTCTTGCGACACCGCGGACCCGCCGGTCCTTGGCGATGGTGGAGTCGATCAGCTCTCGACCGGAGTCGATGCCGGACTTGTCGATGACACCGGCGAGCTTGTCTCGGTTGATCAGGAACTCATTCGTGATCTCCGCGAGCAGACGGTCAGGATCGTCGCCGAAGCGGCGCTTGAGCGCCTTGATCTTCTTCTCGAGGTCCGTAATGCCGGAATCCCCGATGACCTTCTTGAATGCCTTGAGGGCGTCATCAATACTCTGGATCCGATCGTCGGCCCATGAGTGCTTCTCGCCCTTGACCTTGCCGTCTTCGCCCTTCGAGCTCAGCCAGTCCTCGAGGGATTCCTCGAGCTCGACCGGGTTCCACTGGTCCTTGTCCTTGCCTGCGAGGTTGTTCGCCTCGTCCGCGAGGTACTTCTCCTCCGCGGTCGCGTCGTCCCAGTCGAAGTCGAGGCTCATGACCCTGTTGAGATCTGCCTCGAACTCATCCCGGAGATCGTCCAGGGTGGTGGCTTCGCCATCCTCGTCCAGCGTGTAGCCGGTCTCGATGGCGCGAGCTAGCCGATAGTAGGACTTCGTGAGACGACGACTGGCCGATCGGATCCCGAGGATGATCCGCAGCAGGCGCATCATCATTCCGTAGCTGCCAGAGCTCGGGTTCGCGGGATTGAGTGTCAGCCACTCGTCGCGGGTGATCAGCCCCGCCGCCAGGCCCAGGCGGGCCTGTGCGGAGCGGAACGCATTCTCTACTGCTTCAATCTCACTCGCCAACACTCACCTCTCTGGAGGTGGTGGACTGGCGGATCTCGCGCTCGTATCCGGCGGGATCGTCAGGATCCATGCCGTAGGCATCGTCCTCGGACTTGAGCTCATCCCACTGCTGGAGGATTGAGGCCGTAGTGCCGGGCACCATCTGCCAGAGTCCTCGCTTCGGGATGCCGAGATCGGCGATCTTCGAGATGCCGTCCGCGTAGGACGCGAAGGGCTTGATCGTCTTGTCGGCCCAGCGGAGCTCGGAGTCGTAGGCTTCGGCGCCAGCCGGCTCGTTGTTGATGCGAGAGAAGAGACGGAGCACAGAGCACCAGGACTCTGCCCACTGGTCATGCAGCATCCCGGTCAGGCGCAGGAACTGCGCGTCGATCGCCGCAAGGGCGTCGGCCGAGATGTTGTCGAAGCTGCCCTGGTGGAAGATGTACGGGGACATCTGCGCTGTGATCGCGAAGATCTCCAGGGCGTTGCCCAGGGAGTCGATCAGGGAGCGGAGGTCGCCGGCACCGAGGGTGCCGAACCTCGCGCCCGGGTCATCGGAGGTGAGCACCCTGCGGGAGCTGACCTGGAGCGGGCGGACTGCCTGCTCCCCGGTGTTCTCGTCGATGACAGCGTTGCCATCTGCGTCGAAGACGGGCTCACCGCGGACGCCCGAGGCTGTGTAGACCTGAGATCCGGTGTAAGCCTGGCCGGTAAGCAGGTCGAGCGCGGACTGATTGACTCGATCCTGTCCGGGGATCAGGTGCTCGACGATGCCGGATGCTCGGCCCTCGGAGTCGAGGAAGCAGGGGAAGCGAACGATCGGTGCGCTACCAAGGTTGTGAGGGATCGCGGTAGAGATCTCCCACTCGCCCTTCTCGTTGGTGCGCAGTTCGTACTTCGCCTCTTCGTCCCAGCCGTAGGCCAGACCCTCGATGTCGTCTGTCGGGTGCTGGACCAGCTCGTAGGCTGCGACGGGAAACTCGTCGGCAGCAGCGTGCTCGTAGATCGCGACCGTGTTGATTGACGAGAGCAGGCGGAACCGTGGTCGACCGAAGGTGTCTTTGTAGACCTCAACGAATGCCTGACCGTAGGTGCAGGCTGCGTTGTAGATCGGCTTCTCTGTGACACCGAGGCGCTGCCGCTTCAGGTCCTTCCATTCCTGCGGGAATGGCTCCGACTTGGGCTCGCCCTTCTCGTCGTACTCCTCGACTCGCCGGTAGCCGGCGACGGCCGAGACCTGGGCCACGACGATGGGTGGGATGCGGATGATGTTGGTCTTCGCTCGAGCGACCAGCTCACGGTATTCCTCCGTGTACTCATCAGCTGAGTAGGGGTCGTTCTGCTCGCCCCGAACGTAATCGTCACAGAGTTTTGTGACTTCCTGCTCGGCTTCGAGGGTGTCGCGAAGAAGTTCGAGATACGACTCGAGCGTTGTCGAGGTCTCCTCGTCAACTGAGGTAGTCATTGAACTCCTGTGGATTAGTAGGCATAGACGTGGCCGGTGCGGCGCTTGAGCTGTCCCGATTCGGCGAGGTCGCGGTAGGCGAGCTCGGCCAGGATCATCGCCGCGTAGGCGTCGACCTTGAGTGGGGATTCGCGGGACTCTTTACCGAACGTGGTGCCGAATCTGTTCTCCCGGCGCCGCGCATTCAGTGCGTGCTTGCGCAGGACGCGGTTGCCGTTGTGAAGGAACGTGCCGGCGAACACCTTGTCCATGACGGACTCGTTCTCCTTGGTGATGGCCTTCATGCCGCCACGCATGTCCCAGCCGATCGGCGACTTGGCCGAGGCTTTGACCGCCAGGCGGTCGCGGTAGATCTTCGTCCAGGAGTCGATGTACGACTCCCACAGGGCAACGTCGGCGTAGAACGCGAGGACCCTGAACGTGCGGAACGCGAAGTGGACGTAGGCGTCAACCTCTTCGCGGTTGATGATCCAGTCGGGTTCGATCTCTTTTGGCGGACGCTCCCAGATCATGATCGGGAAGATCGCGCCATCAGAGACGCGCTTGGCAATCAGTGCCGTGGCGTCGTCCGTCTTGCCGCCGTCGAAGCCGAGAACGATCTCGGTATTCGGCGCCAGGTCCAGCTTGTCCTTGTCGCGGATCCTGCACTCGTCCCACTCGGCTTCCTCGAAGAGGGCATCCTCTTTCGCGACGACCTGGTTGTAGAACATGCGTCGGTTGCGGGATACCGCGATCGAGCGGTTCATGAACGAGCCGACGATCGACTCGGGATCCAGCCACACAGAGTCACCCCTGATGTGCTTGGCTACCTCGATGATCGTCTCGGGATCAGTGGGGGTTTTGGGATCGGCCTCGAGCGAGTCGTAGTAGATCTCGCCGCCGTAGATCGGCATGTCGGGAAACATGCGCTTGAGCTCTTCTTGCTCGTTGTAGGCGAACCGCTGGCGCTCGGCCACGGAGTCTTCGCCGGGCATGTAGGCGTTCGTGATGGACAGCATTCGCGCTGTTCCGTTCGGGGACTTCGTGAGGTTGCCCTCAAGGGTCTCGAACATCAGAATGCCGTGGTTGCCCTCGACCCAGTGCTGGGTCTCGTTGAGGATGGAGAAGGTGGGGCGGTTGCCTTCGACAGCTCGGTAGCTGGAGGCGCTGAAGATGATGTGTGCTCGCCCGCCGAGGGCGACTGCCTGCTCGACGCCGATGACGAGATCGAACTCTTTGATGAGCTTCGGGCTTGCCATCCACTTCAGGACGTTCGACGTGTTGCGGGTCTGCGACTGGGAGACGGCATTGACTGTCACCCAGGGGCTGCGCTGCTGCTTGCCGACAGCCTCACCGTTCGGACCCCAGTGGGAGAATCGCACCGGACCCAGCATCTCGACGAGGGCCAGGGCCGCGGCGACAGGATCTTTGCCGAACCCCTTGAGCCGCTGCAGCACGCCGGTTCGGTAGGTGAACTTCCCGCGGCAGTCGACGGCGTACCACCAGAGAATGAAGCGAGCCTGCTCCGGCGTGAAGCGCCAGGGGTCTCCGTCTTCGTTCTTGAGGTAGCTCGAGCACCAGCCAAGGATCCCCCACCCGAGCGTGCGCTCGGGCAGATACCAGGTTCCGTCGTCGTTGACCTTCCACGTGTTGCCCAGCACCTTGTGATTCCAGTCGCCAAACTTGAAATCGCGGGCCATGACTATCCCACCTGCTTCGCGGGACCAGAGAGGCCGTCGCGGTACTCCGCAATGTGGGTGACCTGGGCGTCTTCCTCGCGGTTGTCCTCGGGGTGCTGAAGCTCGATGTTCGCCTTGCGTCGTGCCGACTCGGAGAAGCCGAGGTCGGATAGCAGGGCATTGACAACCTGAAGCATCATCGCGCTCATCGGTCGCCCTGACTTCAGCTGGAGGTCGACCTGCTCGAGGTTGAACCGCAGCTGCTCGATGTCTGTCTGCTGATACCAGTGGGCGTAGCCGGACTTCTTGGCGCTGTCGTAGAGTCGCTTCGTCGTGGTGTGCCAGCCCTTCGGGGCTCGCGGCCACTGGACCGGCATCATCTGCCCGTTCGACACAACATCCAGTTCTGCCTTCGTGCGATGACCGGTGCGCTCCTCAGAGCGCTTCTTCTTTGCGGGAATGGCAACCTCCTGGGTTACTCGATCAGGAGGTTGGACCCCCTTCGTTATCGGGGCGCCAGTGAGCTTCAGGCTCCCGGCGCCGCGGATGGCGTATACGTTCCTTGCGAGCCTGGGCCGATCGCTTGCCGGCGTGGCTGCTCGTCTTGGTCTGGTGATGTCGCTTGCACAGCGACTGGAGATTCGAGTACGAGTCGTCGTCGTTCTCGAGGATGTGATCCACATCAGTGGCATCGGCCGGGCATCGTCGCCCGTCCGGCAGCAGCGCACGGCAGCGGTAGCCGTCGCGCTCGAAGATGTATGCTCGCCGGCTGTTCCAGTCGGCGGGGAGTCGTTCTCGTCGGGTTGATCCCGACCAGCCCTGAGCCATAACAACTCCCTCGTTTGTCATTGGCGAATACACGCAAATAGATTGTTGGCACCCAATCCTGGACTCGAACCAGGAACCTTTTCCTTAACAGGGAATTGCTCTGCCATTGAGCTAATTGGGTAGGTGCGGGTTTTATGCCAAGACCTCACCTGAACTCGGTTAGCGATGATGCGGGGACCCGACTCGCTAATGGCTTTTGTTCATTCACCGGCCGTCGCCGGCTGCGCAGAATGTTTTTGTAACCGCATATCCCCGCCAAAAGGCCCCTGAGGGGCACGCGAGGAGAATGAAGCCCAGCCCTGGGCGCCGAGGCGCGGTACTGGACGTGATGCAGGGGTGACGGGACTCGAACCCGCGATCGCGGTTTTGGAGACCGCTGCCTTAGCCGCTTGGCTACACCCCTTTGCAAACCCCCGACACTGCTGCCAGCCCCAAGGGGTAAGGGCATCTGATTGCAAGGCTCAGATCGCCGTAAGCCTCGTGGATCATGAAGGGCTCGAACCTTCGACCCCCCGGTTAAGAGCCGGGTGCTCTAGCCAACTGAGCTAATGATCCGTGGTGGAAGCCGGGTGATGAGCCCGAGACTGGAGGATCGCTTCATACGCTGAGAACTCCAGTGCCTCGTCCTGCTGCCAAGCTGGACCCACTCACGAGAGCTACCTCGATCGCCGGCTGCGATCCCTCCACCAGATTGGCCTTGGGATCCGTCGACATTGAGCCGTTGAACGAGCGCATTACCATAGGACGCCCCCACGATCTGGGGCATCCCTGCCGGCACTCTGCCACTTCCTGATGCGGTCTCCCTGGCCGGGGATTCCGCAACGCTGCTCGAGCAGGGTTCGAACCTGCACTCTCCCGGGTCAGAGCCGGGGATGTTTCCAGTTACACCATCGAGCATCAGGCAGGGACGCCATTGTCCCGGCCGTTCTGTCACCATCCGGGCGTAGCGATACCCTGCCGGTGAAGTTGTACCCCGAGTAGCCGACGCGACACTCCGGTCGCCGGCGTAGTGCTCGGGGAAGTCTGCTGCGGAACGCTTAACGACTGTCCGCAGTCAGTCGGGTCCACCTCGGGAGCCAGGGCGGAGTGCGGGGAAACGAAACCCGCGTGCCTCAACACCCGTCTCAACCGAGGGGAAATCAGAGACGCGCTCTCGCGCGTGTGTAGCAAGCGGCTATCAAGCCGCGCCGCTTGCAGAAGTACCGCGGAGCTGCGCTCCGCGTTGCCTTGACCAGTGATTGATGATCGAGCGCCGGCGGAGCCGGAGCTCTCTTGCCTTGACTCTCACCGTCATTGCCTTGTGAGGAAGAACCGTAGCGAAGCGGAGGTTCTGACGAACCTCTTAACCTCTATACGAAAACCCAACACCTGGACTCTCGCCTTCGGCTTCGTCCAGGGCGCAAGCCCTGGCATGTTCGCTGCCGCGAACCGGAGTGAGCTCATCCTTCCTCACCCCCCTTACCCCCCTAGGTTTCCTTCTCACTTATTAGAGAGTGTGAATCCGGGGGGTAAATTCACATCTATGGAGTGTGAGCTTCGTCACACCGTCATAATATTCAGGCGAGTATGCTTAGATCTGGTTGAACCACCCCCGAATGGTTTCAGCTGCGAGGGCCTGGAACCCTCGCCGGCATTGACCGCGCCGCGTTTTCTTGATGCGAATCGTTCTCAGTTGCATGAGCATCTGAAGCGGGAGCGTCCGCTCCTGCTAACCACTACCGGTCTCGCGCGGGCGGGCGGGCGGGGGTGCGCCCCCGGGTAGGCGCGTGCGCGCAGCGCACGACGGGCGGGCGCGTGGCGCGCGAGGATAGCACCGATCCCGGCGGGGTCAAGGCAGGCCAGGCGGGCCTAACTAAGGCACACCTAAGCCGAAGCCGTGCGGCACGGCACGCACTCCAGGGCACCTCGGAGCGCCGAACGCGGAGCCGGATGAACAGAATGACCCAGGCCGACCCGTTAGGCCGTCCTGGACCCCGTAGCGTTCGTCTCAGCGGCATCTCCGCAGGGCATGCCCACATACGCGTGCATCCGGGCATCCATCGCTCATGGCTGCCGAACCGGGCTGAAAAGTTTTTTTGGGCCTCTCACCTGGGCAAACGCTCTTCTCGTCGAGGTTTCCGGAAATACTTCGTCGGTAGTTGATCGGACGTTTCCGCAGGTCAGCGGCTTGCGGCGCGTGCTACAATGGCTCTGACCTGGGCGAACGCTGGGCTTGTGTTCCGTAGCCGGGTTACGTAGAGTGATCCATGTCAGCACGACGAGGTGAGGACGAGAAACAGACCAGGGCATCACGGCCACCGGGGCGAAGATCGCGAAGCGCGTAGCTCACAGCCGTATGATCGGATAACCGATCCCCCGCCATATCTGGGAAGTTCCCCCGTCCTCTCCCCCGTCACCGCAGGCACGCAACACCTAGCTACACCAAAAGTCCCGGCTATGTCTGGGCACGGCTTCCCTGCTGGGGAGCACTGAGAATTGTATAGTGGGAGCGTGATTGATCATGCTGGAAAAATTGCGGGAAAACTCGCCGCTGTAGCGGACGAAACTCTCCAGGCGCGGGATGTATATTTCGCCCTGGTAGAACAGCGCAACGAGCTTATCTACCAACTGGTAGACGCGGATTACACGTTCACGGAGGTTGCCGGTTACGCCGGTATCACCCGGGAACAAGTGTCGAAGATGGTCAAGCGGCGCGAATCGAGAATGTAAATCCTCACAGTCCGCACGTAACGGACGGTCTACCTGGTCGAATACACCGGAGCCGTCGCGTTACGAACGGCAGCGGGGTCTACTTGAATCGCCCGAAAACAGACCGATTTGACAGCCGTAACTCGGCTACGGTACAGTCGATCACGTAACCACGAAATGCCGACACCACTCGGACGACGGGAGCACCGCTCCCCTCGGCTGAGGGACTGATCGGGAGCTACTTGACAATCGAATAGTACTGGGGACTACATAAGGTGGTCTGCGCTGGAGCCCGCTTCCATTAGGGGTGCCGTAGCGATAGCTGCGGAACGTCCAGTCACATACGCCTTATCGAACACCCGGGCTTGCCACTCGAAGATAATTGGCTACGTGAGCGTAGCGGTAGCCGGGACACCACCTTAATTGGATGGTTGCTAAGATCACCGGTCGGACGAACCTCAGATGTCCAAGAGCAACTTATGCGGCTCACATCGGCATAAGCGACCGGGAACGAATAGATCCCCGGGGACGGCTCACTAAGCGTAGTTGAGACATGGATGCTTGCATCCAATCGGATACGAGAACGTGAGACGGCAGTGCCAAAACTGCAAAGCAACACCACAAACTTTTAACTGTCCGTAGGGGTGGCCCTATATCGGCTGAGCCGATTACCTCGCCTAGTGGTTCTAGGCAATACCGTTCAACTCGGGAGTTCGGACACGCTAAACTTTTGGGACGTAGCACGGCTACGGTACACATTGGAGAATGACATGAGCGACTACAGCACGAAAGATTACAATCGCGGTTGGCGTGCATCCATGAGCGGGAGCGAATGGGCACTGGACCGCGCCGACCTGCGCGGCGAGTGCGTCGAGTGGTATGACGGCTACATGGACGCGGCATCAGACCGCCCCAAGTTCTTCCTTCGGGATCACCCGGAGTGGGACGAGTCGACACATGGCGACTGGGAGAGCTACCTGAGGTCCGTCGCATGAGAGCGCAGAAATTCGTCACCCACTACCATGATGGACTTCCCCCGGAGGTCATCATTGTGATTATCGAACCGCGCGACGACGCGACGGTTGAGTCCTACATCTTAGAGAGTAACGGTGGACTCCGCCGCCTAGGTAAAGGCCCGGAACGATACCGCGCTCTTGCAGAAAGCGCGATCTGATAGCTCTCCCCTGCTCACGGCTTAGGCCGTGGTCGGGCTTGGACTTATCAGTCCCTGCACCACCCATAATCATCAGGCGTAGCTCAGCTACGGAACATCGGAGGATGTCATGTCAGAGTTCACCCCCAGCTTCAAGACGCGGTTGATCAACAGGATCGACGAGAGCGAGACCCCAGTGAACCATATGATCCGCTGGTCACTGGATCGTCAAGCGGAGGACTACGCCGAACTGAACCACGGCGGAGAGCTGCGCAGGGCTGTCGATGACGTGATCGAGAACATCAAGTCGGATTACTGGGATATCGAAGACGCGGAGGACATGCGCCGAGGTCTGGACGAGTGGCAACCGACCGAACTGATCTACACGTCAGATATCGAAGCGGCGGTCTGCCGCGCCGGTGTGGACGAGTGCTTCCGCTGGCTCAATGATCACTACGGCGAACCGGCATCCAGCCTGAACGAGCTGTATAGCGCGGTCTACTGGGACATGCGTGGCGCGGTCGAAGCCGTCTTTATCAATCTGGCCGAAGAAGTCGAAGAAGAGACTGAGGAGGACTGAGATGGGCTGGTCGTTTTGGGAGTCTGACTACTTGTTGGCATCCGCCGACGATTGAGTCTGTATAGGTTCCCTGGGCATCGGCAAAGCACCGGTGCCTGGGATTGCCTGGATAGGCGTTAGATCATGCCGCGTATCGCGGCTACGGTACACGAACTGGAGAGAGACGATGGAGTTCTTGCACGGCGATACATGGAACGTCGACAACATCCACGCGACGGCACGGAAGTTCGTTGCGGCGGTCGAGTCCGGCGACGGTGCGACTGCGCACCTGGACGAGCTGACACTCAACTCCCCCGGCGGGTACGTGGTCGGTGGGCTGGTCTCTGAGGTGGTCATCCCGGTGGAGCAGTTCGACGGACGCGAAGCGTTCTACGCTATCGCCGCCCTGCTCAAGCGTGCTGAGGACGAGAACGTCATCCCGGCCGCGCTGGGCGTATGGGTAGACGGTGGGCTGGTCTATGTGGACGCTTCCACGATCTTCCCTGAGTACCAGCTGATCGACGCGCTCTATGAAGCGCATGAGCGCAAAGAGCTTGCGATCTTCAGCCGCGCGAGCGGTGAGTGCATCACCCTGGCATCGGCGGTGACGGCATGAGCACCTGGATCATTGGGCATCACGACGAGTGGATGCACCACCCTATCGCGGTGATCGAGTCGGAGATGGGCCCGGAACTGGCCGACCCGGTGCATGACTGGGCGATTGAGCTGGACGACGGGGACTTCGGCTACATGGCCGAGTACGGCATCACAGAGCTGGAGTACGTCTGCGATCTGGCCTATGACGGGCAGCTCACCGACCGGACTGGCAAGCATGAGCCGTATGCGGACGGTGAGCCGCGCTGGGAGCACGACGAGAACGTCATGCGTATCTGGAACGAGATGAAAGCAGAGAACAATGCCGATCACAGCTGATCAGCTCAGGGCAGGGATGCACCTGGCATTCGAGAGCGTCTACGTCCGAGTCGAGAACGTAGCGCAGGACACACACGGAATGCTCACCGCTATGGTGCGGGATGCCCGGGGCGAGCTGGCACCGGTGCGGTTCCACGGTGCCGAGTGCCTGACGGTGGGCGCATGAGCGGGCACATCGTGGCACGGCATGCGCCTGATCGGGTAGCCACCATGCCCGACGTGTTCAGGTGGCTTGACGTGATGGACGCGGCATGGAGTCTGCGTCCCGGCGGGGCGAACGGATGGGGTTGCCCCTACCGACTGTAACGAGCGATTGCAGAGCTTTGATCGGGCATCGGCGGCACCTGAGCCGCGCTGGTATTGACCAGCCGACTCCATCCCGGTGCCCGGTCATGGAACTGCAAACCATGAGCGAAATGAGAGAGCAATGAGCAACGCACCTGCAATTCCCATTGACGTGTGGCTGAAGCTCGACCCCGATCAGATGGAGGACGAGGACGATCTCGCTACCTACGAGGCGAACACGTTCGACGATGCCGACGACGGCTATCGGATCGAGTGGTATCACAACGCGGTCGGGCTGGTCACGACGGTCTACTTCGGCACCTATGGCGAGTGCGTGGACTGGTATGAGCGCAACGGGTTTGAGGACTTCACCGCATGATCGCCGTACTCATGGCCGCTATCGCGGCATTCGTAATCGACATAGCAACACACACGAAAGAGGACTGAGAAACATGAACAAGATCACGACAGCAATCATCAGTGCAGCGGTGGGCGTAGCAATCGGCATGACCGGGATAGCCGGTGCCAGTGCCGCGCCTGGGCTGGGATCAGCTAAGCCGAAGTTCACCCAATCGCAGATGAACAAGTGCGCCGGGGCTGTGCTTCACGCTGACGAGTTCATCAACGGCGGTGAGCGCACCGTCGCCGCGAAGAAGCGGTTCAACAAGGCACGCAACGAGTGCGCCGCAGTGACTGGAGGGTTCTGAGATGACCGCAACAACCGAAGCACCGACTGTCCACCGCAACCTGGGTGAGCTGATCGAGAACGGCAAGCCGGGAGACATGTGCCACGACCTGCCGAGTGGCACCGACCGGAGTGTCGAGACGTTCGTGATGGTGAGCCGCCGAGTGGTAGGCCCGGGTGAGGGACTGGCTCACCCGGAGGGGAGCATCGTCGGCACGTTCAACGAGGTGCGCACCACGCACCACGGCAGGGCCGAGCTGTGGGGTCGGCCCGAGTACACCTACCGTTCGATCGCGACGGACGCGGTTGAGGCATCGACCGAACCGGGCGGTATGTTCGTGCGCCGGGTGTTCAGCGTCGGGCACAAGCAGTTCCTTGCACTGCCGGACGAACCGGCGAAGCGGTACGGACGGGCGAAGCTTCTGGCCCTGCACCGCAAGGCACTGGAGGCCGAGGGAATCGCAGCCGAGGGGCTGACCGCCTGAGTGGTTCGTGTTCCGCGGTTCACCGCGCAGGTGGTGGGCCGTCGTGTACCGATCAATCAGAGACGAGGGATGAGAGAGACATGAGACTCGAATGGATCGTGAGAGTCAACGGGCGGGTCGCTGAGCGGTTCACCGAAGAGTTCCTGGCGCACCGGTGCGCCGAAAGGATCGAGACCAATAGGCCGGATGCAACCGTCACGGTCAAGTCGAACATGGAGGACTGAGGGACATGAGTGCATGGGTGGACGAAATCCTCGAGCAGATCGACAGCGAGGACCAGGCGGTGCTGCTGGCAAGCCGTGTCATGAGCCACTTCGATCTTCCGGGTGCCGTGTTCAGTCGAGTAGACGTGGGCACGGCCATCGACGAGTACCTGGACGGGTGCCTGGGCGAAGAGGACTTCGATGATGGGACGCGCAACGTCCTGGCCGACGAGTACATCACCTGCGGCGACTGGTCCGACATCACACCGTTCCTATATCAGATGGGGAACGAGGCTATCGCCGAGGGCGTGGCCGAACGCATGAGAGAGCTGGGGGTCTGAGCCATGCAGAAGACGGCAACCTACATCGGGACGAACTACGAGATGAACGACGGAGCCGAGCATTACGAGCTTGACCCGCCGTACTACTGGGATCGGTACGACTACACGGAAGACTGCGAGGTGCTGACGCTGGTTGATCACGTCATTGTCTCTGCGGTTGACGTGCCGTTCAGTGGCCCAGAGACCTACATCTTCCAGTGCGACGAGACCGGGGTGGTTCTGGACTGGAGCGAGATGCCCGGCTCATTCCGAGGTGCGCTTGACCACGAGCGTGCGCTCAACGGCCTGGGATACACGAGCAAGATCACGAAAGCGATTGGAGCCTGAGCCATGACCGTGAAGCAACTGATCGAGAGACTGCAAGAGTTCCCGCCGCACGCCAACGTGTACGTCGGAGACCTGGCTAACGGCGTGGAGGAACGCGGCTGGGACGGCAGTGCTGAGGACGTGATCGAGCACATGGGGGCCGTGTTCATCGAGTTCAACGAGACCGGATACAACAACTTCATCGACACCGAAGTGAGGGGCTGACATGTTCAAGCTCGAATTCTCAACAACCAATGCCGCATTCCAGGACGGAGACCTGCCCCTGAGCTTTGAGGTAGCCCGCTGCCTGGCCGACGTGGTTGACGATGTGAAGTCGGGACTCCTGCGTGGAACCGTCATCGACGCGAACGGCAATGGCGTGGGCCGATGGGAGCTGAGCTGATGCTGGGCATCATCGAGACGCTGATCACCGGGGACTTCCCCGGTTACGCAACAACCGGAGTCGAAGAGGACTCCATCATCATCACGGCCATGCTTTCACTGCATGGCCTTTTCTCCTGAGAGGGACGAGAGACATGGCAATGATCACGATCACCCGCGCAATGAACGTGCGCCGCTACGAGGATTTCGAGCTGGACACGGACGACATGACACCCGAGCAGCTGACCGCTGTCGAGAAGCTGAGGGGAGCGGAGCTCCTGGAGAGTGCCGATGGCACCTGGGCCGAGATGAACGCCGCCAACGTGCTCAATCAGCTGGTGGACGAGCATGACGCGGCACACGAGGACTACGATGCCGCCGACGAACCGAGCGTGACGTTCATCGGGGGCGAGTGACATGAGCGAGACGGTGACGATCAGCATCAGTGCGCTAGAGACTCTGCTGCAGGCGGCGAGTGAGTGGTCTGAGGAACTGGCATGCCACATCGCTCCGGCATCCCGCGACTTCGGGGATGAGGAGTCGGCCGAGTCGCAAGAGGAACAGTCCCGGGAGATTGACCGGGCATTCACCCTGGCAACCGAACTAATCGAAGAAGCAATGGAGGGCTGAGCAGCATGGCAAGAGGAATTGCAATCGGCATCTGGTACAACGACGAGCCGCTACCGCTGGCGTTTATCGAGGGCGACAATCTGTTCCTCAGTGACGCGCAAGACCATGACTGGGACACCGAGATTCAGACATGGGCGACACCGGCTGAGCACCTGGCTGATGGTGAGAATCAGATGCGCGACACGATGCCGAAAGGGGACTGATCAGCATGGTCACGATGGACAACGAAGAGAACAACCTGAACCGGTACATCGCGGACTGCGCGAGAGACCTCGCTGCTGCATGGTCGGTGTCGATGCCGTATGAGCAGACGGAGATCTTCTCGAACATGAGCTGCGGTGAAGCCACTCCCCTGATCGCGCTGTTCAGTGCGGTGGGCGCGTTCGATGTGGCCGAGGGTGTCATGGATGCCCACGCCACGAGCGACTACGAAGAAGACGACGAGCACCACCCGCTCTACCTGGAGCACAAGAGAGCAGAGAGGGTCTGAGCAGAGTGAGAACCTATATCCCTGCGGAGATGCAGGACTTCATCGACAACGAGATTGGGCACCAGGACTACGCGCCGTATGTCCTGGATGGACAGACGGCAGAGACCCCGGGCGACGATGATGACTGGCATGACGTGCTTGTCATCACAAATGACCCGGAGCGTGGCGAGGTGGTCGTCAAGTTCACCTGGCACCCTGGCGGAACGATCACCGTGCGAGAGCTGACGGTGAGCTGATGGGCATGATGTCAGACGCGGCCTTATTGATGCCGGAAATGCAGGGCTGGACGAGCGACGAGCTGGTCATCGCCTGGGCGAGGAGCGATGAGCAGGCTGAGCGGTACGCTGCGATGATGACGCTGCGCCGCCGAGCTGCCGATGCTATCGAGCTGGAGAACGACCTACTCCCCCGCTACGGACGGGAACATCCCGAGAGGATGGTGGAGATCTAACACCACCACCCACGAACCGCACCACCCGCGCCACGGCAACCGTCGTGGCGTTTTTTTTACCAACTACAGAAACGAGAAACGAATGACCGCTACATCCACCGCCACGTCCGTCTCCGACATGCCGACCATGACCGAGTTCCTGGACAACGAGGGCATCGAACTCTCCAACCGCGAAGCGAACCTGGTTGCGATCACAACCGCACGCACCCGCGCCGTCACCGCTGCGATCTTCATGGAGTTCTTGATCGAGGACGAGAGCGTCGTGGAAGACATGCCGCAGGCGATCTTCGAGAAGATCGAGCGGTTCGGGTCGGGTGCTGCGATGCAGTACGCCATCGCCGGAATCCTGATCGACCGAGTACGCGAACAGCCTTCCGACGACTGACCTCGACCAGCTATCTGACGCACAGACATCGAGCTGTGCGTCTTTTTGTTGGCCGAACACATCAAGACATTGGAGAAACACATGAAGAAGTACCGGTTGCACTGGGTGAACCCAGACAAGCGAACGAGCGGGAGCATGAACAACATCCCTGCCGAGGAACTGTCCGAACGAACGGCCGACGCATGGCTTCTCGCCGGCAAGGGCGAGGTCATCATGTCCATGCAGGCCGAGGAGGTTTCCGAGTATGCGTAAGCACACGGAGCGAGCTGCCGCATGGGGCGTTGCGGCCCTGGCCCTCATCGGCTGGGCATTCGGTGGTCTCTGGTTCCTGGCGGTGGTCTGGGGTTGAACGAGCACCGAGAAGCAGTCCTGGACTGGATCGCAGAGCGTCGGGATGCTGATGCCACTACTAGCAGGCGAGGCCGCATATCCGAATGGACTGCTGAGGAATGGGAGATCGCAACGTCCGGTGAGGAATCAGCGCAGGATGCAGCCGTCATGATCGGCTGCTCCCGGTCGACGATCAAGCGAGCACGGAGGGCGGCGAGAGCATGATCAAATACTCACCCGACCTCGGGTTCTACTTGACCGACTACCGATCATGCGATCGGTGCGGCATCAACATGCAGGTCTCGGCTACATCATTCCGCAAGCAGTGCGACGACTGCATCGACTTCGATCTGTTCGAGTGGCACTCATTCGACTGGCTATTCGGGAGGGCGGTGGCCGCATGATCGTCGACGACATCGACGGAAACCATGACTTCCGATACTGCCAATGCAACGACTGCCAGGATCTGTTCGCACTGAATCAACAGTGGCGGATGGACTGGGAGGACCACCAATACGAGAAGAACGGGCCAAGACATGAGTTCTAGAAATCCGAAGCAAGTCAGGCGGCGGGCCAAGAGGGCCGACCTGATCTGCCGGAGACTCAACCGAGGCGACTACACCATCGTCAGATCGACGCCGAGGGGCAACCTTATGGAGCACGAGATCCGGTTCGACCGGAGAGGAAAACATGTCTAATCATCTGTTCACTGCCGACCTCCACCTCGGCCATGAGTTTGTAGCCAAAGGGCGGGGGTTCAACTCCTCGGTGGAGCACGATGACTTGATCATTGGCAACCTGCACGACTCGCTGAGCAAGAGCGACTTCCTGTGGATCCTCGGCGACTACTCGATGTCAAAGCATCGGTACGCGAGAGAGCTGATCCGGGAGCTGCCATGCGCCCAGGTCATCCTGATCCCTGGCAACCATGACACCGAACACCCGATGCACCGACGGGCGCGATCCGTGCAGAGAGAGTCGATGAATGTGTTCGACGCGGTTCTGCCGTTCGCTCGGGTGCGGATCCAGAAAGTCAACTTCCTCATGAGCCACCTACCGTACCTCGGCGGTGGTGATCACAAGCCGGAAGAGCGGCACACCGAGTACCGCCTGTCGAATCAGGGGATGCCGCTGCTGTGCGGCCACGTGCATGACGCATGGCGGTTCAACGGCAACCAGTTCAACGTCGGCGTGGATGTCAACGACTTCCGCCCGGTGACATCAGAGACGGTGCTCGAATGGCACCGAGAGACCAACAGCTAACCAACGAAAGGCACATCATGCCAGCAGCAGGAATCATCTCCACCGGCAACACCTACCGACTCTTCGATGACTCGGTGCAGACGCACCGCGATCTCCCGGTCGGCACGTACAGCGTGCAGTTCAGTCCGTTCAGCGGGTTCAGCCTGCTCCGGGTCGAAGACCTGCAAGTCGGGGCCGAGCGCATCTACGGCGGACACGGCGCGAAGATCGACCGCATCATGAAGGCGTACAACGTCACCAACCGCTCGCTCGGTGTGCTCTTCACCGGCGACAAGGGTATGGGTAAGTCGTTGTCGATGCGGATGCTCGCCCAGCACGCAACCGAGACCCTGGGCCTGCCTGTCATCAAGGTTGAGAGCAACCACCCCGGCCTCGCGGACTACCTCGATGACCTCGGTGAGGCAGTCGTGGTCTTCGATGAGTTCGAGAAGGTCTTCAACAAGGACGGCGACAATAACGAGCAGGATCAGTTCCTCGGCCTGTTCGATGGGGTCTCCACGACCAAGAGGATGTACGTCATCTCGGCCAACAACGTCCATGACCTGAGCAGCTACCTGGTCAACCGTCCGGGCCGGTTCCACTATCACATCCGTCACGACTACCCGGAGCCGAGCGAGGTGCGCCAGTACCTCCACGACGAGGTGCCGGACATCGCCGATGCCACGGTCGAGGAGATCGTCGTCTTCACCCGCAAGACGAAGATCAACTACGACCACCTGCGAGCGATCGCGTTCGAGCTTCGCCTCGGTGGTGAGTTCAAGGACACCATCAAGGACATCAACATCAAGAACATCGGCGATCCGCTCTACTCGGTGACTGCCGTCTTCTCCGATGGATACAAGTCCACCAGGACCACCCGCGGAGACCTGTTCGGCAGCGATCCGATCAGAGTGGAGTTCGAGCAGAAGGATCGGGTGGATGTGATGACGACCATCGACACCACCCAGCTTCAGACCATCGGTGATGCGCTGGTCGCGCCGGCTGGCTCGTTCGAGGGCCAGGCATTCACCGGATACCGGGATGACGTGTCGGACGATGACCCGAAGTACAAGATCAAGAGCATCACCATCGAGCTGTTCGGCCAGGAGAGCTACGCCTACTGACCCCAGGGAGAGGGCAACCATGCTGACACTTATCGGTAGCCGCGCCATGCGGCACTGGTTCAACGACGCGAGAGAGCCGGGTGGCGACTGGGACTACCACTCCCCCGTCGAGAACAACTGGGCGCATCCCATCGAGGCGGGCAGGCTGGACATCTTTACCGACCCGCGCCTCGGCGCGTGGGACTGGGGCGAGATCGCTACACCCGACGAGCTCTACACCATGAAGATCTCGCACTCGTTCTGGGAGATCAACGGGCCGCAGTCATGGGACAAGCACGCTGCGGACATCGTGTTCCTAGAGCGCAAGGGTGCGGAGTTCATCCGCGATCTGTACGACATCCTGCTGCCGATCTGGAAGGAGCGGTACAAGCGGAACCCGACGAACCTCGAGCAGAACGCCTCGATGTTCTTCGATGATGCGGTGCAGCGCAAGTATGACCACGACAGCCTGCATCACTCGGTCGCCTACTACGACCGGCCACTGTTCGAGCAGATCCTGCGGGATGGCTCGGACGTAGCGGTAGACAACTCAAAGTTCTGGGCGATGGACTTCGACACGCAGATCAAGCTGGTGCGCGAAGAGATCTACGCGACCGCGCTTGAGCGCATCGTCATCCCCCGCGACTACGAGGTGAGTCCACGCTGGGCCTACCACTGGGCAGTGCGCCGCACTGCTACCTCACTGTTCAAGGGCGAGTGGGCGCTGTTCCTGATGCGCCACCTCGACCTGCTCATGAAGCCGGATGTTGCATACGTGCAACGCCATCTGGATCACGCCGACCGGCTGATCCCACTCGAAGAAAAGGAAACTGCATGAACCCGATCTACACCGCCGAAGAAGTCCTCGCAGCATTCGAGGCACACCAGGAAAAGCTGAGCGAATCGCTCGATGAGATCTTCTACGACGGCCCGAGCACCTGGGACTACAAGACCGACGAGAACGGCGTGAGAGTCCTCAAGGACAAGCCTGCACACGCCTGGGACTGGGAGCGGATCGACGTACCGTTCCTTTTGCGCGGAGTTCCCACTGAGGTGTCGATCGCCGAGCAGACCGGCGGCATGGACGAAGGATCCTACGCCTCGATCACCTTCCAGATCGGCTCGCAGTACTTCCGCAAGGACGGCTACTACGCCTCGCACTACGGCTACGACTGGGACGGGGCGTTCTATGAGGTCAAGCCCAAGACCGTCACCGTCACCCAGTTCGAGCGCGTCTGACCAGAGGGGATCGAATGACCGACATCAGATTCGTTGACCGCATGGATGTGCAATACATCCAGCACATGGGGCCCGACACCATGATCTGCAACGCCGCTCGGGCATCCACGACACAGAAGTTCATCACCGAGCTCGGGCCGCGTGACGAGGGGCTGATTCGCCGCGTCGTCGGCGACGGTCACACCTCGACGCTGGAACACTCGGTGCTCACGGTTCGTGCTGATGTGACTCTCGACGTGCGCAGCGAGTGGCACCGCCACCGCACGCAGTCGTACAACGAAGTCTCCGGCAGGTACTCCGAGTACTCGCCCCGCTTCTACATCGAACCGGCTGACCGCCCGCTCGGGCAGACCGGCAAGAGCATGGACTATCAGCGTTCGCACCTCTCGACTGTGGCGATAGCTCGCCACCGGGATCGGGCACGTCTCTCCACCGCCGTCGCGTGGGATGCCTACCAGGCGGAACTAGCTGATGATGTGTGCCGCGAGGTGGCTCGCCGTCGACTTCCGTCGAACCTGATGACGCAGTTCTACGCCACGGCGAACCTCAGCAACTGGTTCAAGTACCTCGGCCTGCGCAACAAGCCGGATGCTCTGCATGAGATCCGGGACGCCGCCGAGCAGGTCGAGTCGATCATCTCCGAACTCTGGCCTGTGGCTTTCGCCGAGTTCGATAAGCAGCGCGACGAATGGGCTCGGTTCAAGGAGTGGCAGATCGCATGACCGACCTGCTGACAGTCGACTACATCCTCGACAACTTCACCCCCGGCGAAGAGACGAACACCTGGGCCGAGGAGTTTCGCTGGATCATCGACTTCGACAATAGCCACACCGGAGCCCTGCTAATCGACATCGAGAAGAACGGCATGAAGCTGCCGATCCTGCTCGGTAATGACGGCCGAGTGTGGAACGGGCATCACCGCCTGCTCATCGCTCGCATCCTCGGCATGGTCGAGGTGCCTGTGACTCACGCCGAGGACGGATACACAGACGAAGAGGCCGGCTACCCGCCTGAATATAGGGAGGACGGCCCATAAAGGAATAGACCATGAAGAAGATCGCCGCAGCCGCGGTACTCATAGCATCACTAGCCCTTGCCGGATGTTCAAGCGTCCCGGTCGAGGGCTTCATCTATAAGAAGACCGTCGAGCCTGCACACAGCACGATCATGTTCATCCCATGCGGCAAGACGCAGTGCCCGATCACCCAGTACACGCCCGAGTGCTACAAGCTCGAGGTCGACACACCACGGCAGACCACCGAGGCCCTGTGCGTAGACGAAGAGCTCTGGCATGAGCTCGAGGTCGGGCAGTACTTCAACGAAGCGAATCAACCCACCTGAAAGTAGCGAAATATGTTTATGACCATCCTCATCGGAGCCCTGCTGTTCATCGGGCTCCTCGTTCTTGCCGGCAGTAAGCTGACCGACCGCAGCGATGAGAAGCGTGTCGCCAAGGGCGTCGGAGCGGCCTTATTGGCTCTCGGTGTCATCGTCGGTGCTGTTGGCAGCACCACCGTCGTCCAGCCGCGTACCGTAGGCGTGAAGGTCGCCCTCGGTAAGCCGACCGGCGTGGTCGGCAACGGATTCCATGTGAAAGCACCGTGGGAGAAGGTCGAAAAGCTCGACGGATCCGTCCAGAACGATGTCTACGCCAACGACAGCGCGATCTCTGTCCGCCTGGGCAACAACTCCCGCGCCACGGTCGATGCCTCGATCCAGTGGCAGCTCAAGACCGATGAGGCCATGCAGGTCTTCCTCGACTACAAGACCTTCGAGGGAATCCAGTCGAACCTGGTCGACCGCAACTTCCGCACGGCCCTGAACGAGGCATTCGCCGGGTACGACCCGCTGAACTACTCCAGCCCCGAAGAGGGCGGCAAGGCGCTGTCCGAGCTGTCCGCCAAGGTGCAGAAGAACATGGAAGCCAAGGTCGGGAAGCAGATCGAGGTCCGCTCCGTGTCTCTGCCGCTGATCGCGTTCGATGAAGCCACCCAGAAGCGCATCGACGATCTCCAGTCCGAGTCTGCCAAGACTCGCGTTGCGAACCAGAAGAAGGAGACCTCGAAGGCCGAGGCTGAGGCGAACGAGACGCTTGAGAAGTCCGTCACCGACAAGACCCTGACCTCGAAGTGCCTCGACATCGTAGCCGAGTCCGGCCAGTCCCCGATCGGCTGCTTCCCCGGCAACTCTGCATCGCCCGTCAAAATCCTGGACGACAAGTGACTCTGCAATCTGTCCCCTGGGTCATCGACCGACAGAAGAAGGAACCCATGAAAATCAAGATCGTATCCATCGACAGCGACGGCAACGAGCGTGAAATCGGCACCGCGAGTCGAGTCGACCACGAGCGCAAGACCTTCCCGGATCCTGACGCTTACCAGTATCCGTTCATCCTGTCGACACCCAAGGTCTACGAGGAGCGGATCGTGCTGCAGGACTTCACTGGCGAGACTGACTCGTCGTTGTACGGCCACATCTACCATGAGTTGCGCGGGGAGAACGCTCGACTAAAGGGTCAGCTCGAACTGGCGAAGGAAAACTTCGAGCACAACGTCGAGCGGGTTCGCGAGGAGAACAGCGAACTCGAGACCGAGGTCGAACAGCTCAAGGCAACCGTCAATCGGCAGGGCTACAAGATCGGAGGCCTCAAGCTGAAGCTGGCCAATCAGCAGAAGAACTTCGAAGAGATGTCCGCCGGTCAGGAACGGGCCGAGAAGATTCGCAAGGACGCCAAGAAGACGCTGGACGAGGCTGAGAGGAAACTGGCCCAGGCGGAGCAAGCTCCCTACCTCGAGTCACTGGTCGACGAGCAGGCCGCTGAGATTAAGGCGCTCGAGAAGGAGATCTCCTCCCTGGAGAACTCCTTGGAGAGCACGGTCGCATCGCGTGACTACTGGATCGAACGGACGAGAGATTCCGATGCAAGCTACTTCGGTCTCAAGCAGAAGATGCGGGACGCACTCCAGGAGGTCGCATGAGCACGGCTGACGATCGAACGAACAAGCTGCTCGACGCACTCTCCGAGGAGAAGGCGCGGAACACTCGCCTGAAGCACGCCGTGCGCAAGCTCAGCTCATGGCAGGGCATCGACACCATCGAGCTGGTCGAAGAAGAACTACTACAGGCGGGAGACCTGCTGTGAGCCGCAAGACCGACGCTCAATCTGACGTGCGAGTCCTCCAGGAGATCCTGACCGAGGTCAACAAGGCGATCACCATCCTTGCTCGGGCTGCGCGGGACGCCGAGATCACGCTCGACGAGCTGGGTGCCACTGTTGACAACATGGAGGACGAATGACCAAGGCGACTGACGTTCGCGAGTTCATGCTCGCCTGCGACCAGCCGGTTCGCGACGCTCCTTCGGTGATCAGCGATCAAGAAAAGTGGGAACGCTTCTGCATGTTGACCGAGGAGTTCTCGGAACACAAGCAGGCCCTAACGGATCTGAAGCGTGCTGTGGAGTATCACTCCAAGGAGGACACCCGTAAGGCGATGACCGACCTTGCGGACAGCATCGTCGACATGGTGTACATCCTCATCGGCACAGCTCATGCGTATGGGTTTGATTTCGATGAGCTGTGGGGCGCCGTTCACCGCAACAACCTGACCAAGATCGACCCCGAGACTGGCCTGGTTCTGAAGGTCAACGGGAAGGTGCAGAAGCCTGAAGGCTACGTGCCTGTCGATCTGCGGTCACTGATCTATCCGCCGAAACACTGAGGAGAAGCATGGCTGAGAAGTACATCGACCTGGCCGACCGGATCGCCATCGATACCGGATACGACACGAAGCATTCCCGCCTGGTGGGCAAACTGGCGCTCGGCTGGCTCGACGAGAACCCCGACCAGGCGCCCGGACGGACGATCACGGAGCGGGTGAAGATCACCGACACCGAAGCCTGCGAGCTCTACGAATCGGCGCGGTCGTTCTCGCTGGATGACTTCAAGCTAGCGCTAGAGAGCATCGACGGGATCGAGACTGTGGATGACCCGGCGCCGACGAACGCGGAGAAGCTGGCGGAGGCGTTGAGGGGTTCCTTCAACGATTTCAAATTCGACCTTGAGGCATCGTTCGAGGACATGGCCCGGGCTCTCGATGAGGCTGGCGTGAAGGCGCCGGGAGGCACCGATGACCACTGAACCGTATGTGCCGAACTTGGCAACCGCAGAATCGGCCTACGTGCACTGGGCGTTGCTGTCAGATCGCGGGATTGATGCGGCGGACGCATCCGACGAGTTCGACAGGTTTCTCGCGAAGATCAAAGCGGATGTCTGGGCAGAGGGGTACGGTGCCGGTTTCCTGGATGACCTGCTGACCCGACAGCCTCAGCCGAACCCGTACCGAGACCAGGGAGGTCGCCAATGACTGATGTGAAGTCGTGGGTCGAGGAACGACGAGCAACCCACGCGGCGGCAACGGAGCACCTGTACTTCCAGCATTGGGGTGGGCAGAACCAGAACGGTGATTACGCCGAGTCGATCCTGTTCGATGAACGCGACGGAGAAGAGCTTACACGCGGCCTGCCGGACGCGGACGGCGAAGCGTTCGTGGATGCTCACAACATGTTCCCTCGCGCCCTGGACGCATTGAACGCGGTACTCGAACTGCACGCGTCGGACATGCTCTACGAAAACGTAGACAGGTGCGAAAACTACAACGAGTACCACGTGGACGATTTCCATACCGAATCGGAAGACGGGGTGGAGATATGTATGGGCAGGCCAACAGGTGTGCGGGTGTGCCGGTCTTGTCAGGCCGATGGTGAACCCGTCGACTGGCCGTGTGCGACTGTTCAAGCAATCGAAGGAGCAATCAATGAGTGACCAGGACAACCTGCTCGAGAGGATAGCTGATGCGATCGAGGCGGCTGGATACCAATGGGACTTCATGATGGAGAGTCACCTCATGGATCCTCGCGTCTGGCTCGACCCTGGAGAGAAGTCAACCTTCCAGGCAGCAGCCGTCTACGCCGCCCTGGCCGAAGAGGAGGCGAATGCCTAGCGCACACATCAACCCGCAGCAGGCGAAGATCGCCCTTCACGATGCCGTCGACATCGGCAAAGAGACCGGATCCAATCCGGTCTTTCCTTATGTCGGGGTCACTGTCACCCCGGATGGAATGCAGGCATACGGCCGATCGCAGTACGCGGTCGGCTGGTCGTTTTCGAGCGGCTTATTGACCGCCGACCACTCCAACACCGTCCTCATCGAGCACGACGAGGCGAAGGAGCTGGGCATGGCGGTCGGTAAGACCTCGGCGGCGAAGGATGCGACCGTCTGGGTTGAGATCACACCGGACCACCGGCTGGTGGTCGCCTACGGCGAGGAGACGATCGCCGACCTGCCCTCCATCGAGCCGGAGCCGGGCGACATCGAGGGAATCAACGAGGATGTAGCGATCCTCGACCAGGCCGGAACGACATCGCGGACGCAGTTCGCGATGGGCCTGGAAACCATCAAGAGATTCACGAAAGTCAGGGGCAAGAGCCCCTACATCGACATGCAGTTCACCGATATCGGCAACACGACATTCGTCAAGATCGGTGACGGCTTCATCGGGGGCTTCGAGGCTATCGACCGCCCCTCCGTGCAAGATCCCATGCTATTCGACTGATAAAGGAGCACGCATTGAGCTTGCGTCGTACCAAAGAGCGTCGAACCATCACCCTCGGCGGGTTCTCGTTCGCCGATGGGCTGGTTGACCTCATCAACCCCAACGATATGCCCCACACCATCATGCTCGACCTCCGCCGGCCCGATGGAAACCTTGATCTCGAGGACTTCCTGACGTTCAACGTTGCCGAAGGCGTCCTCGACCCCGAGGACTTCATCGTGCTCGACGAGATGACCTCCACCGAGGTCAATGAGTTCATGCAGATCCTCATTAGCAACACCACCTGTGAGTGCCCGGCGCACCGCAACCCCTCTGGGTCCACCACGGACCTTCCCCCACTCACACCCAAGCAGGAGGCCGAGGTGCAGGCATTCTCGGACTTCCTGAACGGGCTGACATCGGCCAACGAGCCGGAACGAAACGAGGACGACGAGGACGGTGATGATGGGCTCACTTCTGTCTGACTATCCACCGCTGCTGCTGCGGTCTGAGGTCGCCGAGATCCTGCGCGTCAGCGTCTCGACCCTCTCCCGCTGGGCCCGAGACGGGCTCGGCCCCGAATGCCTCTACCTCTCTGAAGGCTCCCCTCGATACACGAAGGGGAGCGTGATCGACTACCTGAAGGGTCTGTAATCATGGCGTACACAGAGAAGCTTCCCAGCGGAAAGTTCCGCGGCGTTGCCAAGCAGGGCCGCTCAGTCCTGGGCAAGAAGACCTTCGCCAAAAAGAGCGATGCCCTCGCCTGGGCGCAGCGGCTGGAGATTGCCGCTGAGGGCGGCCTGGACGTGGCCGGCGGCAAGGCGAAGGTCAAGGACCTCATGAAAGAGTGGCTTGTGATTCGCGAGGCCACGGTCATTCCCGGGACTTACTCTGTCGACGTGAACGTCGTCGCCAAGATGACGCCATCCCTCAGGGCGCGATCGGTTGCCACGATCACGCCCGGGGATCTCGAGAAGTGGTACGTCCACCTGCGGAAGAACCACGACCTCAGCGATGGATCGCTCAAGCGATACCGTGAGTCGCTATCGTCGTTCTTCAAGTGGGTCATGGAGGACAATCGCCGCGCGGACAACCCCGTCCGCCGGTCGAAGCTTCCTGCTGTGGTCGACCCCCCGGAGGAGATGCACCCGTACTCAAAGGCGCAGCTGAAGCTGGTCTTCGAGCGCTGCTCGCGATTCTCGGAGCACAACGCGAAGATCATCTACATCCTCGGATGGACCGGGCTGCGCTGGGGTGAGGCCCGGGCGCTGCGTGTCCGGGATGTCAACCTCACCGGGATGCCCTACATGCGGGTCACGCGATCTCAGTCAGAGACGCGCAAGGTCAAGTCGACGAAGGGGCGCAACGCCCGCACCGTGCCGATCGTTAACGAGGTCCTGCCCTACGTCCTCGAGCTCATCGAGGGCAAGGGCCCTGACGATCTGGTCTTCACCGGCCCGAAGGGTGGGCAGCTATGGCGCCAGTCGTTCCTCATCTCGACGCACTTCGATCGAGTAGGAATGGATCGGCGGATCCATGATCTGCGGCACACTGCCGCGTGCATCTGGCTGAGCGATGGAGTGGACCTCGCGACGGTCCAGGCGTGGCTCGGCCACGCTTCGGCATCGACGACAAACCTCTACCTCCACCACCTGGGGACCACGGCGGATCAGGCAGCGCTCGATAAGCTCAATTCCTAGTGGGGGTCCACATGGGGTCCATGTCCCATGTGGGTCAACCCCGCCTTCCCAGTGGAGCTAAGGGGAATCGAACCCCTGACCTTCTCATTGCGAACGAGACGCTCTACCAACTGAGCTATAGCCCCTTTTCGACTTCAGCTTACGCCTGCCCCCTGCCCTTGATCAAAATCGCACGAGCGGTATGGGACCTCGTGAGGCACAGTGTGTCACCTGGGGCGGGCCCGGTGGAGCCACTTGAACTCGGCGAGTACAGTCGAACGAGAGTCCCCTCTACGAAAGGACCGACAATGGCAGAAGAATTCGGAACAGTCGTCATCGGCGCAGGCCTGGCAGGAGGCACCGTGGTCGAATCGCTGCGGGATGCCGGTTACACCGCTCGGATCGCGCTCGTCGGCACCGATCCCGCGGCTCCGTACTACCGCCCGGATCTGTCGAAGAAGGTGATGATCGAGGGTTCGGATCCCGCCGACTCGGCCCTCCGAGGAGAAGACTGGTACTCGGCCCACGACGTCGAGACGTTCTTCGGCACCTCGGTGACCGCGGTCGACACAGATGCTCAGACCCTCACTCTCGACGACGGCGGTGACCTGTCCTATGGTCAGGTGATCCTCGCGACCGGATCGGTGCCCCGAACTCTTGATGTCCCCGGCGCTCAACTGGGCAATATCCACACTCTCCGCGACGCCGGGGATGCCGTGGCCATCCGGTCCCAGTTCGGTGAGGGCAAGAAAGTCGCGATCATCGGCGGCGGCTGGATCGGCCTCGAAGTTGCGGCCGCAGCGAAGTCTCACGGCTGCGATGTCACGGTCATCCTCCACACCGATGCTCCCCCGCTCTCCGGTGTCCTCGGGCAGGAGCTCGGAGAGTACTTCGAAGACCTGCACCGAAAGAACGGAGTGAACTTCCTCAAGAACGCGGACACGACAGCCTTCACCGGTGACTCCGCTGTCGAGGCCGTCGAAACGTCTGCCGGAAGTGTACCCGCCGATCTCGTCGTCATCGGAATCGGCGCGGATCCCGCCGTCGATCTGGCCACCTCGGCGGGTTTGACGACCGAGAACGGCGTGATCGTCGACGAACAGATGCGCACCTCTGATGGCAGCATCTTTGCCATCGGCGATATCGCGAATGCGAAGAACGTTCTGCGCGGTGAACGTCTGCGCGTCGAGCACTGGGACAATGCAGTTCGCCAGGCCGAGGTCGCAGCCTCGACGATCAGCGGCGGGACCAAGACCTACGACTGGCAGCCGTATTTCTACACCGACCAGTTCGACCTCGGCATGGAATACGTCGGTCAAGGCGAATCCGAGGACGACGTCGTCATCCGCGGCGACAAGTCCAGCGGCGAATTCATCGTGTTCTGGCACCGAGCCGGCAAGGTCACCGCGGCCATGAACGTCAATGTCTGGGACTACGGCGACGAGCTCCGCGCCCTCATCGGCAAGGAAGTCAGCGCCGACCGTCTCGCCGACGAACAGGTGCCGGTCGGCGAACTCTGAGTCCGAGAACGTCCGAGTCGGACGGATCGCCGATCCATCGTCGACGCCGCGGGGCCGGTGACCGAATGTCACCGGCCCCGCGGCGTGCGTACCGACGTGGCAGAGAGGAATTCGCGCAGATGCGCTGCGAACGCCGCTGGATGACTGCGGTGCCAGTCATGGCCCATCCCGGGGACGAACCGGAGTTCGGCTCCGTCGATGCCTTCCGCCAACTCCCTGGCCGCAGGCCTGTTCGCGATGTCCCGCGTTCCGCACCACACTGCAGTCGGCACCCTCACCTCGCCGAGGCGGTCCCGCAGATCGGCGGCTTCGACCGCCGCGTACATGGCCAAGGTCTCGGACTTCGTCGATCCGTATGCGGCGAATGCCCGTTCCGGCAGTCGGATGGAGATCTGCCATTGCAGGCGCATCATCCACTTCGGCGGCCTCACCTGTCCACCGGAGAGAATCAGCGCGTCGAGTGCGCCGGGGTCGGCCCGGGCCGCGACCACCGTCGCCACCATCGCACCGAGGGAGAGTCCGCAGACCACTGTCGACTGCTCCGCTTCGATCCTCTGTAGAACTCGATCCGCGGCGTCGGACAAGTCGAACATTCCGTCGTCGATGACGCCGAGTTCGCCGAGGTCGATGGCGTTGCACGACCAATCGGCCGGCAGTTCGGCGATGACGTCGTCCCAGACGTCGGCGCGCTCACCGGCGCCGTGGAGGAAGATCAATTGCGGATTGGCGGCGTTCATCGCGTCTCCTCGGGTCTCGTGATCATTCTAGATCCCGCTCTGGCATCCTGGTAGACATGGATTCGCTCTTCGCCGATGAGGCCTTCGACCGCCGACCGAGAATCGTCGCCCCCGGCGCGGTCTGGGTACCGGGTTTCCTCAGCGCCGAGGCGCAGCAGTGGATCATCGCCCGCTATGCCGATTGGCAGTCCGGTCCGGTTCCTCCCCATGCGACGACGATCGCAGGGCATCCGATGAGTGTCACGACGATCGGGCTGGGCTGGCATTGGCAGCCCGGGCGCTACGACCGCCGCGCCGTCGACGTCAACGACAAGGTGGTGCTGCCCTTCCCCGATTGGATGACCCGTCTGGGCCGCCAGGTTCTGCAATCCACAGCAGCGGTCGTCGAGGCTGCACCGGATCTCGCCCCGGGTACAGCCGCCGCGTGGGGATTCGACCCCGCCGACTACCACCCGGATGTGGCCCTCGTGAACTACTACGACGAGCACGCGAAGATGGGTATGCACCAAGACAAGGACGAATTCGATCCTGCTCCTGTCGTCTCCTTGTCATTGGGCGATACGTGCCTCTTCCGGTTCGGGAACACGGAGACCCGCAACCGTCCCTTCGAGGATCTGCGGTTGGCCTCGGGTGACGCCTTCGTCTTCGGCGGCCCTGCCCGCTTCGCCTACCACGGGGTCAGGTCGATCCAGCCGGGAACTGCACCGGATGCGGGACGACTGAACCACCTCGGCGGGGGCAGGATCAACATCACGATGCGCACGACCGGACGGAACTGAGCTCACGTGATCAATGGCCGGGCAGACCCGACTGACTGAGTCGGCTCAGGAGTCCTTCGCGTCGGGGTCGATGTCGACAACCCCTTCGGGCGGCGCTGCCAGCCGATTCGGTGACGTCTTCCGGAATACCGGCTGTCCGGACAGCACCGCCGACCTGGCCAGGGTGTTGCTCGCAACCGAGGACACGATGATCAGGCACAGCACGGCGATGACCGCCATGATCAGCGAACTCCAGGAGAACCCGGACGCGTAGAGGTCGTAGATGAAGGCCGCGATGACGATGAACGGCATACCCAGTCCGGTGGCCGGAGAGAACACATTGATCCGAGACAGGGCATCACGAACCCTGAACATCGCCAGAGCGGAGCCGAGCAGCAGCAGGGAGCCGGTGATTCCGAAGATCCCGACGAGGGTCGTGGCGAGTGCTTCATTCATCAGCGGTGCCCCCTCGTGAGGATTCGGGACAGAGCGATCGTGGCGAGGATGCCCACCATGGACGACAGGAAGATCACATCGAGGACGATCGACGAGGACACGGTGATGCCGAGCATGGTGACGATGGCGATCGCCGAGAAGTAGATGAGGTCCGAGACCACCGCGCGTGAGCCCTGATCGCGAGCAGTGAGCACGCGGATGAGGCCGATGATGATGGCGGCGGCGAGGATGACCGCACAGATGCTTGCGATGACGATCACGGACGGCCTCCCTGCGGATCGGCGTGTGGCCCCGGTGCTCGTCCGCGGGTCATGGACAGCAGTCGGGATTCCATATCGATGAGTCCGTCGAGAGCGGATTCCTCCGACTCCTCGAACAGAGCATGGACGAAGATCACCGGCGGGGTCGTCGACGTGCCGGCGGCGATCGCTGTCACCAGGGTGCCGGGAGTGATGGTGATCGACGATGCGAAGAGCGTGACTTCGAGGTCGGTGGCGCAGCGCATCGGCAGTTCGACGATCATCGGCTGGGCGTAGTCGCTGCGGAAGAGTCGGGAGATGATGGTCGCCGAGCCCGTGATGATCGCCCAGACGATGAAGCCGACGTATGAGATGCCGTGGATGACTCGCATCACGGTGCCATCACCGCCTCGATGTAGTCACTGTGATCGAGCAGACCTTCGGCTGCCCGATGCGTGAGGGCGAGCAGAGGCTCCGGGAAGCAGAAGAGCGCAACGGACAGCCCGATCATGATCGTGGCGGGCACCAGCAGTCGGCCCGGGATGCGCACGCTGCGCGTGATCGGTTCGGCCGGAGCACGCCCGGTCTCAGCCGAGTCCGGACGGAACGTCTGCATCGGCGGTCCCCAGAAAGTGTTGCGCCAGGTGCGCTGAAGCGCCAGCAGACTGATCAGTGCGCCCGCGACGATGACGGCGACCAGGACCCATCCGAAGCCGCCGCCGGTGTCCGTGGAGGCCCTGACGAGTCCGACCTTGCCCCACAGTCCCGAGGTCGGCGGCAGACCGACGAGTGAGAAGAGTCCGAGGATCATGAGGACGGTCGCCCACCGCTCTCGTGAGGCGAGCCCCGAGAGCTTGCGGAAGGAACCGGTGCCGTAGGTCTGTTCGACGGCACCCATGATGAGCAGGAGGCCTGCCATCGTGATCATGTGGTGCATCATGTAGAAGGCACCGGCACCGAGAGCCGCCGAAGTCAGCAGTGTGACGCCGATGAGGATATGGCCCACACCAGCCGTCATCTGGAATCCGAGCACGTTGCGCACTCGCACCTGCCCGAATCCGGAGACCGCACCGATGAGGATGCTGGCCACCGCGACGATGAGGATGACGGTCGCCCACGGGGCAGGTTCACCGTAGACGGTGGTGTAGATGCGATAGATCGCATAGAGCCCGACCTTCGAATGCAGACCGGAGAACAGCGACATCATTCCCGCCGAGGTGTTCGGATAGGAGCGGACGAGCCACCCGTGGAAGGGCGCGCCGCCGGCCTTGACGAACAGGGAGAGCAGCACCACGCCCAGAGCGATCGCGGCCTGTCCGGTCGGGCGGCCCTGATCTGCCAGGACAGCGAGGTTGACGGTTCCGGTGGCTCCGTAGACGAACCCGACACCGATGAGCAGCATCGTCGAGGTCAGCAGGTTGACCATGACGTAGAGACGTCCGATGCCGAGCCTGCGCCAGGTACCGGTGACGGCGATGAGAGCGTAAGCGGGCAGCATCATCACTTCGACGAAGACGAAGAAGTTGAACAGATCACCGGTCAGCAGCGCACCGTAGACGCCGGTGAGCATCATCAGGATGAGGGCCGGGACGAATCTGTACTGGTCCTCTCCGGTGGAGATGAGGAACAGGCTGCTGACGAGCGCTACGAGCGAGGTGAGCACGAGCATGAGCGCGGTGAACGTGTCCGAGACGAACACGATCGCCAGGCCGGGCACATAGTCACCGACCGAATGGGCGATCACCGAGGTCGAGGCGTGCACCCCGAGCAGGACGATGCCACTGCCGCCGACGAGCACAGGAACGGCGAGCAGGAGCAGCCGGTCGAAGGTGCGTGAGGTGATGAGCACGCTCAGGGCCGAGGCCAGGAGCGGGATGCCGATGAGCAGGAGGAGCAGTGCGGAGTTCATGAGTCGCGCTCCTCCCCTGTCTCGGGATTGCGTTTCTGATCGTCATCGTGGCCGAGCACGGCCAGCGCGAGCATGAAGATGGTCACCGCCAAGGTGATGACGATGGCGGTGAGGACGAAGGCCTGAGGCAGCGGATCGGCCGCCTCGGCGAGGTCACCGCGCCCGGCCAGAGGTTCCCCTCTCCACGCGCCGACGCCAGCCGAGAGCAGGATGAAGTTCGCGGCATGGGAGATGAGGGTGAGACCGAAGACTCCCCGGACCATGGAGCGCTGCATCATGAGGTAGACGCCGCCTGTGGTGAGGACGCCGATCGTCAGTGCCAGGATCATGCTTCCTCCTCATCTCCGTCGGCTGGTGGATCCCCGTGGAGGATATGCGTCGAATTCGCGCGCACCTTCGCCTCCCCGGACGCTTCGACGCCGCGGCGGCGGCTGCGTTCGGGGCGTTCCCCGCGGATGGCCTCCATCGGACCGCTCAGCTCACCGTAGAGCAGTTCATCGGCACGTTCGCGTGTGCGTTCGACGTCTCGGCGGATGATGCCGTTGGTGAGCACATCGTCTCCGGCCGGCGTGGCCGCGGAGTCCGAGACGCCGAGGAGGTTGAACGAGAGCAGCATGAGGCCGAGTACCGCCAAGTAGACGCCGACGTCGAAGAGCATCGATGTCGTCCAATGCTGACCGGCGAATTCCGTGTGCATGGGCTGGAGGAACGAACCGGCGAGCAGGAGACCGATGATTCCTGTGACCACCGCCGTGGCGACTCCGGAGCCGATGAGATAGAGCGGCGCACGCGGCGGACCGAGCGCCCGGTCCTTCGGCGTGGACAGGTAGGCCAGACCGATGACGGCGGAACCGACGAGGGCGGCGATGAATCCGCCTCCCGGGGAGTTGTGACCGCGCCAGAAGATGAGCAGGGAGCTCAGCGCCAGCAGCGGCCCGAGAACCTTCAGAGTCAGCTGCAGAGGGATGACGTTCGGCCACGCCTCGTGGACAGCTCGATATGCGGTGGTGCCTTTGGGGCGGATCGACACCCACGGGGGCCTGGGCGGTTCCGGGATGTTCTCGGCCGGCGGGTCGATGAACTTGTCCTTGACCGTCGACATCACCGCGACGATGGCGATTCCGGCCATGCCGAGGACGGTCAGCTCACCGAGGGTGTCGAGTGCACGGAATTCGACGAGGATGGTATTGACGATGTTGTCTCCGCCGCTGATGTCCGGAGCCTTGTCGAGATAGTACTGGCCGAGGGCGGAGCGTTCCCGACGGCCGTTGAGCGCCAGAGTCAGTCCGGCGACGCTCGCGCCGACGATGATCGCCAGGAGCAGACGCGGTGTCTGCTTGCGCTTCGGGTACTTCCAGAACGAGCGCGGCAGCTTCTGCAGCACGAGCATGATGACGATGATCGTCATCGCTTCGACGAGCAGCTGTGTCAGGGTGACGTCGGGGGCGCCGAGAGCGAGGATCTGCACGGTGGCGAGGATGCCGATGGCCGAGAGCGCCACAACGGTGGTCAGTCGTGAGTGCGAGGTGCAGAGGACGAGCACAGCCACGGTGATGAGGATGAGCAGAATGATGTCCACCGGACGGCTGAGGTTCTCCTGCAGCGGCGGCAGTTCGGCGAAGACGACAGGCAGGGCCCCGATGGCGAGCACGCTCAGTCCGCCCAGGGACAGAGCGAGATAGGGCCCTGAGTTCATCGGCCGGACGAAAGCGGAGAGCCCGTATCCCAGCCGTTTGAGAGTCTTCGTCAGTGAGTCGATGACATCGGCTCCGTCGAAGGGCAGCGTGGCTTTGTGGAAGAAGACGAAGACTCGTGATCGGCGGAGGATGATGAACACGCCGATGACGATGATGAGCCCGGAGGCGAGCAGTTCGATGTTGAACCCGTGCCACAGCGCCAGGTGCACGTGTTCCGAGGCTGTCGGCACCGCTGCCCGCACCACCTGGTCGAGCGGGGTGTCGAGGAGGAACAGGACGAAGCTCAGCGGCACCGAGGCCAGGATCGGCAGGGCCGCTGCGATGAGCATGACGGGTGAACCGCGGTGGATGCGGCGCTCCTCGGGTTCGCGGCCGTCGATGAAGCTGCCCCAGACCGTCTTCGCGCAGTAGGCGAAGGTGAGCACCGAGGCACCCACGGCGACGAGCAGAGCCACCCAGCCGGCCCAGGGCCCGCCCGGGGTCTCCCCCAGCGCAGTGAACAGAGCCTCCTTGGACACGAATCCCAACAGCGGCGGAATCCCGGCCATGGACGCACAGCCGATGATCATCACCGTGAACGCCGCCGGGGCGGTGCGCATGAGCTTCGGAATCCGTGCGAGGTCTCTGGTGCCGGCGAGGTGATCGACGACGCCGACCATCATGAACAGGCCGGACTTGAAGAGTGCATGCGCGATGACGTGGAGGGTGGCGGCGGCGATCGCAGCCTCGGTGCCGACACCGATGACCGCGGTGATGAGCCCGAGTTGGGACACTGTCGAATAGGCCATGAGCTTCTTCACGTCATGTTGGTTGAGCGCGAACCAGCCGCCCAGGCAGGCAGTGAGGAGTCCGGCCGTCACGAGCAGGACGTTCCATGCCGGCGTGGCGTGGAAGGTCGGTGAGAACCGGAGCATGAGGAAAATACCGGCCTTGACGACGGCTGCGGCATGCAGATAAGCCGAAACAGGTGTGGCGGCGGCCATCGCATCGGGCAGCCATGGGTGGAAAGGGAACTGAGCCGACTTCGTCATGGCTGCAACGCCGACGAGCAGGGCCACGAGCGTCGTGACTTCGGGCTGGCCCGCCCACACCGGGGAGCTGATAGCCTCCGCGAGGTTCGTCGTCCCCGTCACGGCGATGATCACTCCGGTGGCCACCAGCAGACTGAGGCCGCCGATGAAGGTGAAGAACATCGTCCGCAGGGCCGGTGCCTGCCCGGGGGATCCGGACCGGGCGATGAGGAAGAACGACGCCAGGGACGTCAGCTCCCAGCACACGAACAGCACGAGCACATCGTTGGTCAACACAAGGGCGACCATGGAGAAGGTGAAGATCACCATCAGCCAATAGAAGCTCGTATTGCGTCCAGGGCTGAGATAGCGCGTCGAATAGACGAACACGACCGCACCGATGATCAGCGCGACATAGGTGAACACGACACCGATTCCGTCGGCGCGCAGCGCCAGGTCCACCCCGAGGCTGGGAATCCAGGGGTAGGACACTTCCGGATTCCGCCCGGCCATCACCTCGGCGGCGGTGGGAGTGAACAGGGCTGCCACGCCGAGATAGGCGATCGCCAGCGGCCAGCCGCTCTCCCGACCCGCAGAACGGGTGAGAACGGGGGTGAGTGCGACGAGTGCGGCCAGAGCGATTAGCGTTAGGATCATGACCGGGCCTCAACGGCCGCGGGCACAGGTGATCGTTCCTTCACTCACTGATCCTTCGTGCGCAAACTGATAGACACAGGCTTTCGAAGATTCAGACTATCGACTCGGAGTTCCATGAGCAAAAGCACAAAGAGCCCCCAATCATCCCCGAGGCTGTCGGTCTTCTTCGACGCACGCTTCACCCGCACGACTCATCACGACGGGATCTCCCGGTACGGTTCGTGTCTGCTCGCGGCCCTGCTGACGGCTGTCGAGGGCACGGAGATCGACGTGACCGTGATCATCAGCGATGAGGCTCAGTTGGCTCTGCTTCCCGAATGCTCGTGGGTGCAGCTGAGCGATCCCACCTCCCCCGCCGAGGTGGCCATCGCCGGGAAGCTCAATGCTCTGGGCGCCGATGTCGTGTTCTCGACGATGCAGACGATGGGCTCGTTCGGACGCCGCTACGGACTCATCCTGACCATCCACGACCTCATCTACTACTCCCACCCCGAACCGCCGGGTGACCTGCCGCTGCCGGTGAGGCTGCTGTGGCGGGCGTATCACTTGAGCTTCTTCCCGCAGCGGCTGCTGCTCAATCGTGCCGATGCCGTGGCAGCTGTCTCCGAGACGACGAAAGAGCTCATCGCCGCAAACCGGTTGACGGATCGTCCGGTGCAGGTGGTGTCCAATGCCGCCGAGGCGGTCGCTGTGCCGGCGCGGACCGTGAACCGACACGATGCGAAGACGCTCATCTACATGGGTGCGTTCCTGCCGTACAAGAACGTCGAATCCCTCATCCGTGCGCTCGAGCACCTGCCGGGGTGGACCCTGCACATCGCCAGCCGCATCGATGGCCGGAGGGAAGCTCAGCTGCGAGCCCTCATTCCCGACCGGGCGAGGGTCGTCTTCCATCGGGGAATCAGCGATGAGGAGTATGCACGTCTGCTCGACAAGTCGACTGCCCTGGTCACGGCTTCGCGGGAGGAGGGCTTCGGTCTGCCCGTGATCGAAGCGATGGCCAAGGGAGTGCCCGTGGCCGTGTCGGATATTCCGATCTTCCGGGAGATCGCCGCCGAGGCGGCCGAATACTTCGACCCGGAAGATTCGCAGTCCATCGCGAACGCGGTCGACCGGCTCACCGATGCCGGCAGGTGGGCGGAGCAGTCCGCGGCCGGCAGGCGTCAGTCACAGGTCTTCGATTGGGCGAAGTCGGCAGACTCGCTGGTCGGCCTTATCAGATCAGTCGCGGCCAACCGCAAGACAGAGGGCTGAGTCCGCGTGGGCACCGATGCACGGATGTCCGCTTCCGGCTCGGCAGTGGCGCAGCAGCCGGTGACCGATCCCGCAGCGGTGCGACCGATCGACTCAGTGGGAGAGCGTGCCCCAACTGCGCAGGACCCATCGGTCTCCGGTGTACCCGAACTCTCCGTGACCGCAGTTTCCGAGGAGCCCGAGCCGGCCGGTCCCGTTCATCTCCAGGAGGATTTCGGCGGCGGCGCGCAGCACCGCACCGTGGGCGACGATGGCGATCGTCGAGGCTTCAGCGGACTGCACGATATCGGTGATGGCGTCGGCGACTCGGCGGCCCGACTGGGTACGCGATTCTCCTCCGGGAGGTGCGATATCGGCTCCGGAGGCCCATTCGGCGAGTTCGTCCGGCCAGGTCTCCGCCACCTCGGCGCGGGTGGAGCCTTCCCACTCGCCGAAGGCGGTCTCGCGCAGTCGCTCATCGCGAACGGGTTCGAGAGCGACGTGTGTCGCCAAGCTGTCGGCGGTCGCAGCGGCGCGCGAGAGGTCGGAGGAGACGATGAGTTCCGGTTCGAGTTCGGCGAGCCGCCTGGCGACCTGATCGGCCTGCGCTCGGCCGGTGTCGTTGAGGGGGACGTCGGACTGTCCCTGGAACCGTCCGGCGACGTTGAAGTCCGTCTGTCCGTGACGCCAGAACAGAACGGTCTTCGTCATGTGTCCGAGCCGGGTTCGGGCAGCTGCAGATCAATGACCGGGACGTCCTTCCACAACCGCTCGAGCGTGTAGTATTCGCGCTGTTCGGCGGAGAAGACATGGACGACGATCTCGCCGAAGTCGAGCAGCACCCAGTCCCCTCCCCGGCCTTCGCGGCGCAGCGGGGTGCGGTCGTGGACGAGCTGCACTTCCTGTTCGATCGCGTCGATGACCGCGCCGATCTGGCGTTCGTTGTCGGCGGAGACGATGAGGAACGCGTCGGTGATGTAGAGCGTGGAGCTCACATCGAGGCCGATGATGTCGGTTCCGAGCTTCTCGTCCGCGGCTTTGGCCGCGGTTCGAAGCAGCTGGGTGGATTCGGCGATCTCGCTCACAAGATCCTTTCGCATGGATGCGGTTATCGAGGTGGTGTGTCCCGGGTGTTGCTCAGAGGAACATGACGAGGGCGATGACGATGAGGGCAAGAGCGAAGAATGCGGCCACGCCGAGGACGATATAGGGCATCTTCGAAGGCTCTTCGCCCATGAGGATCTGACCGTCCTGCCCGGTCACCGAGCTGGCACGGATGCGTGAGCCGGGAGGGTTGACGGTCTCTTCGTCTTCGTAGTCGGCGTTCGGCAGCGACCAGGCTTCGGGCACAGCGTCCATCGGCCGGGTCTCCGGATTGGCGGCCAGGGCGCGTGCCGCGTCGTCGGAGCCTGCGTCGCCGCCCGAATCATCGGTCCTGCCGGAGTCTGAGCCGGACTGCGGCTCGTCGGCACGACCGGACAGCGGCGTCTGCGGTCCGCGAGCATCGCTCTTGCGAGGTTCATCGACCTCGGGGATCTGCGCCGAGGCGGCCGTGACGACGCGGACTCCGGATGTCGAAGGCGGCTGCACGATCGGCATCCGCCGCGACCGAGACGAAGGCTCGGACTCGTCCTCGGCATCTGCTTCAGGCTTCGCAGCCGACTTGTCTTCCGGTGCAGATTCATCCGCGGGGGTTGCTGCAGCGGCAGCACCCGTGGTCGGCTTGTCGGTTGATGTGTTCTGATCCTCTGCGTCCGGCTCGTCCGGGGTCTCGGCAGGCTTCTCGCCCTCTTCCTCGGTGCCCAGTGCAGGAGCGTCGCCGTCGAGAGCCGAGTACGGCATCGACAGTGCGTCATAGGGTTCGCTCTCCACGGTCGTCGGCCGCGGAGCCGAGGCAGGCGTGACAGGCGCCTCGAAGTCGCGGGCGGCGACCTCGTCGGAGGCTCCCCCGAAACCGGCGGTGTCATAGGATTCGTGCTCAGTCACAGCGGACTTCGCGTCGGATTGCGAATCGGCTGCCGATTCCTTCGCAGCGGCTGCCGAAGCTTGAGTTTCGGCGGAGTCTGCTGTCGGCGTCGCAGATTCCGAGCTCGAGTCCGCGGATTCGGATTCCGAGACTTCCGGGATCGGTCCTGTCAGTCGACCTTCGGCAGCGGCCTGGCGTTCGGCCAGTTCCTTCTCGTCGGCCACAACGGGCATCGCGCCGGTGGACAGATCGCCGTACAGCGAAAGTCCGTGTTCGCGCAGGTATCGCTTCTTCTCAGCGCGCGATTGGAAGTGCGGCAACGGGGTTCTTGTCGGGTCGAGACGGTCTTCGGCATGTACCGGCGGCCGGGACTCCTGCGGGTGATCCGATGCCAGGGCGCCGCGCTCATGGCTGGTCCGCGGCGAGGGCTCGGGGTCGATGCGCGAGGCGGTGTCGTCACTGGTCTCGGCGGCGGGTTTCGCACCGGGCTTCTTCGGGGGCAGCGGACTGAGGAGTCCGGCGCGAGAGTTCGGAGCCTCCTTCGGCTGCTCAGGAACCTCTCGTGCTTCGAACGCCTGTTCCGCCGCCAGCCTTTCGGCTTCCCGCCGTGCTCGACGTGACGTGAACTGCTCCTCAGCCATTCTCACTCCTGTACAACTCGTATTTCGCGATGTACTGCACTACGCCGTCCGGTACGAGGTACCAGACGGGTGCACCATCCATCACCCGTTGTCTGCAATCCGTGGACGATATCGCCAGCGCAGGGATCTGCACGAGACTCAGTCGGTCGACCGGCAGTCCCTCACCGCGGAGTTCGTGCCCGGGCCGGCTGACCCCGACGAAATGGGCCAGGGAAAACAGCTCATCCACATTCTTCCACGTCAAGATCTGAGCCAAAGCGTCCGCGCCGGTGATGAAGAACAACTCGGTATCGGGACCGTAGCTGCTGGCAAGGTCGCGCAGCGTATCGATCGTGTAGGTCGGACCCGGTCTGTCGACGTCGGCTCGGGAGACGGTGAACCGCGGATTCGATGCCGTGGCGATGACGGTCATCAGGTACCGGTGCTCGGCGCTGCTGACCTCTTCGACGTCCTTCTGATACGGCCGTCCCGTGGGGACGAAAACCACCTCGTCGAGGTCGAAGGTCGCCTGGACCTCACTTGCCGCGACGAGGTGGCCGTTGTGGACGGGGTCGAAGGTGCCGCCCATGACACCGACTCTGCGTCTGTGCTCTGCCATATCAGTGGCGGTGCGAGATGCCCTTCCACGACCGAGACACAATGCCCATCGTGATGAAGATCGCCAGGGTGATGAGTCCGTACCAGATCGGATCCATCGGCAGCTCCACGTGGGCTGCGTGCTCCCCACCTTCGGCCGCGGCGGCCATAATGGCTGCGTTCACGTCATTTCTCCTTACTCAGTGATCCGTCGCGCGCAGAGCGCTTCGGGGTCGTTACCTTCTCAGTTTCTCATGAACCATCCGGGAATCCGGCATCGACATGAATTCTTCCCTCTCCGATGTCTCCCCTGGTCGGGCGGTGAGTACCCTGATCGCGGAGTGTCGGAGTCGATTCGGGCTCAGGAACGGACCTGGCCGTTGCCCATCATCACCCATTTCGTGGTCGTCAGCTGTTCGAGTCCCATGGGGCCGCGAGCATGCAGCTTCTGGGTGGAGATGCCCACCTCCGCACCGAAGCCGAGCTCTCCCCCGTCAGTGAATCGCGTGGAGACGTTGACTCCCACCGCCGCTGCATCGATGGCGGTGACGAAGGTGTCCGCGTTGTCGAGGTCCTTCGTCACGATCACCTCGGTGTGGCCGGAGCTGTAGGCACGGATATGGTCGATGGCCTCTTCGATACCGGAGACGAGCTTGATGGCGATCTCCAGTCCCAGGTACTCCTTGGCCCAGTCTCGCCGCGACACCCGTCGGACCTTCATCCCTGCCGGTGCCAGTGCCGAGACGTCCGAGTCTGCGTGGACGATGACCCCGGCGCCGTCGAGGCGTTCCAGGATCTTCGGCAGCACTCGTTTCGCGGCTTTCTCATGCACGAGGAGGGTCTCCAGTGAGTTGCACACGCTGGGTCGATGCGTCTTCGAGTTGAGGACGAGGTCGACGGAGGTCTTCACAGTGGCGGTGGAGTCGATGAACATGTGCACATTGCCCACACCGGTTTCGATGACGGGCACGATCGATTCCTGCACGACCATGTTGATGAGGTCGGCGCCGCCTCGGGGAATGAGCAGATCGACGTAGTCGCGGGCGTGCATGAGCACGTTCGCGCCTTCGCGTCCGTACTGGTCGATGCCGTTGATCGAGTCGGCAGGCAGTCCCGCCGATTCGACGGCGCGGCGGAGGATGGAGATGATCTCAGTGTTCGAGTTCTGTGCAGCCGATCCTCCGCGCAGGACCGAGGCGTTTCCGGATTTGAGTGCGAGGACGGCGATGTCGACGGTGACGTTCGGACGGGCTTCGTAGATCGCTCCGATCACGCCCATCGGCACACGGTTCTGGGTGAGTCGGATGCCGTTGGGCAGGGTGCGTCCGACGACGACGTCGCCGACGGGATCCGCGAGATCGATGACGTCCTCGACGGAGTCCGCGATCGCCGCGATGCGATCGGCGTCGAGGCGCAGACGGTCGAGCAGAGACTCGCTCATTCCGTTCTCGGTGCCGGCGGCGATGTCGGCGTCGTTGGCTTTGGCGATGCGGTCGGTGCTGCTGCGCAGCGCCTCGGCGATGGCGCCGAGAGCGGCATTCTTCTCGGCGGTAGAGGTCGTTGCCAACAGGCTCGAGGCGGATTTGGCGTTGCGGACGATGCGGGTCACTCCGCGCACGGTCTTCGGGTGGATCTCGGCTGCTGCTGTCATGTGCTATCTCCCCCCGCTCACCTGTGTGAGAACGAGATCGTTTCGATGGATGACCTCTTTACGGTAATCATTTCCCAGACGGGTGCCAAGTTCCTCGGTCGTGGAACGGAACATCAGCGGCAGCTCGTCCGAGGAGAAGTTCGACATACCGCGGGCGATGACCTCGTCGTCGAGATTGCGGATCTCGACCGGGTCCCCTGCTTCGAAGTCTCCGCTGCAGGAGGTGACTCCCGCGGCGAGCAGGGACGTCCCCCGGGAGAGCACAGCTGTTTCGGCTCCTCTGTCGATCGTGACCGAGCCGAAGGTCCGGGCGAGATGGCGCAGCCACAGCAGGCGGGTGCCCCGTCGTCTGTGGGTGACAGCGAAGTATGTGCCCACGGTCTCCCCCGCCAGCGCCGAGGCGGCCTGCGGTGCCGAGGTCAGCACCGCCGGGATCCCCGAATCGGCGACCATGATGGCGGCATCGACCTTCGTGGCCATTCCGCCGGTGCCGGTTCCGGCCGTCCCGACACCGCCGATGGCGAGGTCATCGAGGTCGCTGGGTCCGTGCACACGGCTGATCAGGCGGGAGCCGGGCTGATCCGGGGGTCCCGAGTAGAGCGCATCGACATCGGAGAGCAGCACGAGCGCATCGGCGTGAGCCAGGTGAGCGACGAGGGCTGCGAGCCGGTCGTTGTCTCCGAAGCGGATCTCCTCGGTGGCCACGGCGTCGTTCTCGTTGACGATGGGCAGCGTGCCCAGGGCCAGGAGTTTGTCGATGGCGCGCTGCGCGTTCTTGTACTGGGCGCGTCGGATCAGGTCATCGGCGGTGAGCAGCACCTGGCCGGGAACGAGGTCGTAGCGTCCCAGCGCTCGCGTGTATGCGGCCATGAGCAGTCCCTGACCGACCCCGGCCGCCGCCTGCTGGCTGGCGAGGTCTCGAGGGCGCTTCTTCAGCCCCATCGGCTCCAGTCCGGCCGCGATCGCGCCGGAGGAGACGAGGATGACCTCATGACCGGCTGATCGATGCGCCCCGATGACATCGGTGAGCGCGATGAGTTTGGCTTCGTCGAGTCCGCCGTCGATCGTCGTCAGCGAGGACGATCCGACCTTGACGACGATGCGACGGGCTCGGGCGATGTCGTCACGGAACGATCCTGCGGAAGAGTCCGCCTGAGCTGCGGCGCTCACTCCTCGCCGGCTCCCTCACCAGACTCTGTCGCAGGTGCACCGAGGCGGCTCTCGCGGTGTGCTCGTTCGGCCAACCGTTCTTGTTCGAACTCGGCCCGGGTGGCGGCCTTCGCGTCCATCTTCTCGTGATAAGCGGCCTTGCGTTCCTTGCGTGTGGAGCGCGTTTCCTCGTCGAGTCGGGCGTCCGATCCGCGGGAGCCGAGCAGTTCGGCTCCGCCGACGGTTGTGGGATCCCAGTCGAAGACGACGCCGTCGTCTCCGCCGACGACGATGGTGTCGCCGGGTTTCGCTCCGGCCTTGAAAAGAGCCTCTTCGACGCCGAGGTGCTCGAGGCGGTCGGCGAGGTAGCCGACGGCTTCGTCGTTTCCGAAGTCCGTCTGCTGCACCCACCGACGAGGCTTGTCGCCGAGGACGCGGAACAGCGGGCCATCGGAGGTGCGTTCGGAACGGACTTCGAATCCGCGATCGTCGACGGCCTTCGGACGGATGACCACGCGCTGCGGTGTCGCTTCGATCTCGGCGCGACGTTCCCGTTCGGCGAGCACGATCTCGGCCATGGCGAACGAGAGTTCCCGCAGACCGGCATGGCTGACTGCCGAGATCTCGAAGACCCGGTATCCGGCGGCCTCGAGATCGGGCCGGACGATATCGGCAAGGTCGCGACCGTCGGGGATGTCGATCTTGTTCAGCGCCACGAGCTTCGGGCGCTGCGAGAGCGGCAGGAGTCCGCTCCCGTCGTCGAGGTCGACGGCATAGGCGGCGAGTTCGGATTCGATGATCGTGAGGTCGGAGACGGGATCACGTCCGGGCTCCCACGTGGCCATGTCGATGACATGGACGAGGCCGGCACAGCGTTCGACGTGGCGGAGGAACTCGAGGCCGAGTCCCTTGCCCTCAGATGCGCCGGGGATGAGTCCGGGAACGTCGGCGACGGTGTAGCGCGTGTCGCCGGCCTGAACGACCCCGAGGTTGGGCACGAGTGTCGTGAATGGGTAGTCGGCGATCTTCGGCTTGGCGGCCGACAGCGCAGCGATGAGGCTCGACTTGCCCGCCGATGGGTATCCCACGAGGGCGATATCGGCGATCGTCTTGAGTTCGAGCACGAGGCTGAGGGTCTGCCCGGGCTCTCCGAGGAGCGCGAAGCCGGGGGCCTTGCGCTTCGTCGAAGCCAGCGCGGCATTGCCGAGACCGCCGCGGCCACCGGCGGCTGCTGTGAATTCGGTTCCTTCTTCGACGAGGTCGGCGATGACGTCACCGTTGGTGTTCTTCACCACGGTGCCCTCGGGGACGTCGACGATGAGGTCTCTGCCGTCGGCGCCGTGGCGCAGATCGCCCTTGCCGATCCCGCCGTCGTCGGCACGCACGTGCGGACGGTGGTGCAGGGGAAGCAGGGTGGTGGTCTGACGGTCGACGCGGAAGATGATGTTGCCGCCGTTGCCGCCGTCGGCGCCGTCGGGCCCGCCGAGCGGTTTGAATTTCTCGCGCCTGATCGAGGCACACCCGTTCCCACCTGCGCCTGCGGCGAGGTGAACGGTGACACGGTCTACGAACTCGGTGGCCATAATGTCCTTATATCAGATGAAGGGTGAGTCGTTCGACTCACCCTTCATGCTCCCTTTTCAGGGAGAGATCATATTGACGACGGAACGGATCCGGGAAGGATCAGGCTCCGACGATGTTGACGATCTTGCGACCGTTGCGGGTTCCGAATTCCACGGCACCGGCGGTCAGAGCGAAGAGGGTATCGTCTCCTCCACGGCCGACATTGGCTCCGGGGTGGAACTTGGTTCCGCGCTGGCGGACGATGATCTCGCCGGCCTTGACGGCCTGGCCGCCGAAGCGCTTCACGCCGAGGTACTGTGGGTTCGAGTCGCGACCGTTGCGGGTCGAGCTGACTCCCTTTTTGCTTGCCATGTGAGAAGTCTCCTCTTACTTGATGTTCGTGATCTTCAGACGGGTGAGGTCCTGGCGGTGGCCCTGACGCTTCTTGTACCCGGTCTTGTTCTTGTACTTCTGGATCACAATCTTGGGACCGCGGAGTTCACCGGCAACCTCAGCGCTGACCGAGACCTTCGCCAGTGCGTCGGGATCGGTCGTGACCGTCTCACCGTCGACAAGAAGTACGGCATCGAGTTCGACGCTGTCTCCAGCCTTCGCCTTCATTCGGTTGACTGTGATGATATCGCCGACGCTCACCTTTTCCTGGTGGCCTCCGGCGCGGACGATGGCATAGACCATGGTCGAACCCTCTTTCTGTTGAAAACAAACGAACGGCGGTTGTCCCTTGGCTGCCGCAGAACGAGTCCCGCAGACATCCCATTGAGAGGAATCACCAGCCGTGGTGCGTCACGCGCACCGACGATCAATTCTAGTCGAGAGTGCACAGCAACGGCAAACCCGCCGCTCATGCTCGAGGGGAAGACCTGCCCATTGTGAGCCATCTCTCGTTCACTCCCGGAGGCAGGCGGCTCCCCGGGCACGTCGACTCAGCTTTCGCGCGTCTCCGCGATGCGCTCGTGCCGGCGGATGACCTCGGCGACGATGAACGCCAGGAACTTCTCTGCGAACTCCGGATCGAGATGGGACTCCTCGGCGAGTTCTCGCAGTCGGGCGACCTGCCTGGCTTCCCGCGACTCGTCGGCCGGGGGCAGACCGTGGTCGGCCTTGAGTTCACCGACGCGTTCGGTGAGTTTGAAGCGCTCGGCGAGCAGGTGAACGAGGGAGGCATCGATGTTGTCGATGCTGCCTCGCAGCTCCTGCAGCCGTTCGACTGCGCGTGTTCTGTCGTCTCTGTTCTCATCCACGCTCCCAGTCTATCGATGCCCGGACATGCCCGTGCGCCGCATCCGTTTGGGCGCGGCGCACAGGCATCCTTGATCGAGCTGGTGCTCCTCCGATGTCGACGGAGGTCGGGATTCAGGCGGGCTGGTCGACAGGGACGGCGTCGGCGGTGTCCGGGTCGTTGAGCGTTCCGGCTTTCCGGTCGGCGAGGTATTTCCTCATCTCCTTCTTGACCACCGGCATGAGCATGTAGAGGCCGAGGATATTGATGAACGCGCACATGAACAGGGCCGCATCGGCGAATTCGACGACCTTGGAGAAGCTGGCGATGCAGCCGACGACGACGAAGAGGCAGACGAGCGTGCGGAAGATCATGATCGTGGCTTTCGAGCGGCCGAACAGATAGCTCCACGCCCGCTCCCCGTAATACGCCCATGTGATGAGGGTCGAGAAGGCGAACAGTGCGACGGCGATGGCCAGCAGGATCGGGTACCACGAAGCGACGGTGGAGAATGCATCCGAGGCGAGAGCAACTCCGCCGATCTCGCCCTCACCGAGGTCATTTCGGTACGAAGCCTGGTTGGCCACGATGATGGTCAGCGCGGTCATGGTGCAGATGATCACCGTATCGATGAAAGGCTCGAGCAGTGCGACGAATCCTTCGGAGATGGGGCGACGGGTCTTGACAGCGGAGTGGGCGATGGCCGCCGAACCGATGCCGGCTTCGTTCGAGAAGGCCGAACGCTGGAAGCCGATGATCATGACTCCGACGATGCCGCCGGCCACTCCCTGAGGGTTGAACGCTCCAGCGAAGATCTCGCCGATGGCGTTCGGGATGTTCGCGTAGTTGAGACCGAGCACGAGGAGGCATGACACGACGTAGAAGATGGCCATTCCAGGGACGAGCTTGTCGGTCACCTTTGCGATCGAGCGGATGCCGCCGAGGATCACCAGGGCCACGAGCCCCGCAAAGATGAGTCCGAACACGAGTGAGGCAAAGGGGCCGGCCAGGAAGCCGTCATCGCCGCCGGTGGCGGTGCGGACCTGGGCGAAGGTCTGATTGGCCTGGAACATGCCGCCGCCGACGACACCGAAGATGAGGATGGCGACGGCGAAGAGTCCGGTCAGAGCGGTCGCCACGGGCTTCGAGAAGCGTCGGAACGCAACGGGGAGGTATTTGAACGGACCGCCGTGGACGACGCCGTTCTCGTCGATCTCACGGTACTTCACCCCGAGGGTGCATTCGACGAACTTCGTGCACATGCCGAGGAGGCCGGCGACGATCATCCAGAAGGTCGCTCCGGGGCCGCCGAGGGCGATGGCTACGCCGACACCGGCGATGTTGCCGAGGCCCACGGTGCCCGACAGGGCAGAGGCAAGGGCTTGGAAATGGGTGACCTCACCCGGGTCGGACTTCGACGAGAATTTTCCGCGGATGATCTCGAGAGACAGCTTCGCCCCTCGAGCCTGGATGAAGCCGAAGTAGACGGTGAAGACCGCTGCGGCGAAGATCAGCCACAGGACGACGAAGGGGAATGAGAAGTCTCCGAAGGTGAGCGGAAAGAAGATGATGCTGCCGAACCATGTGGCGATCGGGTCGAACCAAGAGTTGATGGCATCGTCGACCGGTGAGACCGGCGCTGCTGAGATATGAAGATTGTCCATAGTGCGACAACCTACTGAGACTTGCGTCACATTCAAGCGTTCCATGTTGTGGGATCGTTTCAGTTATCGAACCGTTACCAAATGGGGCGTTCGCGGGACTTTTGAGATCCGCGTCTCATTACCTGACTTAGACTGGGGGCATGACTCAGAATCCTCAGCAGCCCGGTCAGCGACCGAATCGATCCTCGGGCCCGAACCCCGATCGCGGCCCCGTCCCCAGCGGTGATCAGAGCACACATATCCAGGCCGGACACAGTCAGCCCGCGGCCTATCCCGGGGCTGAAGCAGTGACGAATCCCAATGGCCACTATGGTTCGCAGGGTGCTCAGTCCGGGTCGATCGGCGGTTCGGGCACGACGCCACCGTATGGCCCGCCCGCCGGCGCCCAAGCGAACACCGGTGCGCCGCCGCACCACCGTGAAGGCACACCGCTGCCACCGGCACCGCAGAGTCGTCGCACGGACGGACAGCCTGCCGGTTCAGGTCCGGTCCCGTCCACCGGGTCCGGACCTGTCTCGTCGCAGGCACCGCCCCCTGGGAACCGACGGTCCGCTTCGCAGACGCCGAATTCCCACCGCGGCCCATCCGCCTCGGGGCAGGGGAATTCTGCCCCCAAGCGCATCGTCTCCCCCGATGGCGAACGTGTCCGAGAGAAGCCGGCGGGCGGGGTCTCAGGCTACTTCGCGATCGTCGGCGCCATCGTTCTGCTGCTCCTCGCCGTGCTCCTGGGCATCGTCGGGTTCGTCATGACCTTCGCCCAGGTCGCGGTCGGTGTCGTCCTCTTCATCGTGGCCGTCCTCAGCTTCATCGCTTCGATGTTCCTGTTCAAGGGCTGCACCTCGGTGGCGCCCGGACATGCCGTCGTCCTCCAGCTCTACGGCAAGTACGTCGGAACGGTCAGGCAGTCGGGTCTGCGATTCGTCAATCCCTTCTACACGAAGGATCAGATCTCTACGCGCATCCGCAACCATGAGACCTCGACGCTGAAGGTCAATGATCTCGACGGCAATCCGATCGAGATCGGCGCCGTGGTGGTCTGGCAGGTCCGCGATACCGCACAGGCGATGTTCGAGGTCGATGATTTCGAAGAGTTCGTCGCCATCCAGGCGGAGACTGCGGTTCGTCACATCGCCAACTCCTATGCCTACGATTCGTCGGATCCCGGCCGTATGTCGCTGCGTGACAACGCCGACGAGATCACCTCGCGGCTCTCCGATGAGGTCGCTGCCCGGGTCATGGCTGCGGGAGTCACGATCATCGAGTCGCGCATCACCCAACTGGCGTACGCCCCGGAGATCGCCCGTGCCATGCTCCAGCGGCAACAGGCCACGGCCGTCGTCGCCGCCCGCCAGCTGATCGTCGAAGGAGCTGTGGGCATGGTCGAGACGGCGATCGAGGAGATCGAAGGGCGCCAGATCGTCAGGCTCGGTCAGACCGAACGCAGCGACCTCGTATCGAACCTGATGATCGTCCTCTGCGGTGACCAGGCCGCACAGCCGACGATCAGCACCACCCGCAATCAGCAGTCGGCAGGCTGACCTCCCGGAGCTGGGTGTACCGCACACCGCAGCGCCCCGTCGACGTCATCCGTCGGCGGGGCGCTGCCGTGTGTCTCAGCTCAGGAGAGGTGTTCAGTCCTCACCGATGATGACGAACGAGGCAGGCAGCTGCTCCTGCTTGGGGGCAGGGGCCCTCTTCGCCGGTTCGCGCTTCTTCGCCGGAGTGCTCTTGACCGGTTCAGCGGCGGCGACCTTCGTCTCGCTGTCCGCGCCAATCATCAACGGCAGATCCTTCGGCTCTTCGGCGACTGGCTTCTGCTCGGCTGCCGGCTTCTGTTCAGCGGACTGTGTCTGCTCGTTCGCAGGCGTCGCTTCCGCCGGTGTGTGCTCAGCGCCGTTCGACTTCTCGTTGCCACTGGGCTTCTCGTCGGGCGTCGCGGCCTGCGAGTCGTCGCTCCGGTTCGAGCGCGAACGTCGCCGGCCGTTCCGTGAACGCGATCGGGACTTGCCGTTCTCGCCGTTGTTCGCCGAATCATCGGACTGAGTCTGAGCGTCGGACGTCGATTCGGGCGAATCGGCGTCATCCTTCTTCAGGGTGGCCTTCGCGATCGCGGCGACGGCTGACCGAGAAGCGTCCGATGACACTGTCTCATCTGTCGATTCGGCCTCATTGTGCTTGGACTTCGAGCCTGAGTCTCCCCGGCGCTTGCGGTCACGGCGGTTGTCGTGGTTCGCCGAGCGGCCGCCGCGGTGCGCCTTCGATCCGTCTTCTTCCGAACCCGGCAGCAGCAGGCCCCTGCCGGTGAGGTCTTCACCGGCGCTGACCAGGGATTCGGCGAGTCCGGTGCCGATGCGCTTGCGCGTCATCTGCACGAGTCCCAGCGATGTCACTTCGGCCACCTGATGCTTCGTCCGGTCGCGACCGAGGCACTCGACGAGGCGGCGCACCACAAGGTCGCGGTTGGACTCGAGCACCATGTCGATGAAGTCGACGACGATGATTCCGCCGATGTCGCGCAGGCGGATCTGCCGAATGACCTCCTCGGCGGCTTCGAGGTTGTTGCGGGTCACCGTCTCCTCGAGGTTGCCCCCGGAGCCGGTGAACTTGCCGGTGTTGACATCGACGACCGTCATCGCTTCGGTGCGGTCGATGACGAGTGAACCTCCCGAGGGCAGATTGACCGTGCGCTGCAGCGCCTTCTGGACCTGCTCTTCGATCCGGTAGTGGTCGAAGATGTCCTCGTCCTCGTTGTAGCTGTGGACGCGATCGAGCAAGTCCGGGGCGACGGATTCGACATACTCGTGGATGGTGTTCCATGCGCCGTCGCCGTCGATGACGAGCGAGCTGAAGTCCTCGTTGAAGACATCACGGATGATGCGCACGATCATGTCCGGCTCGCTGTAGAGCAGCTGTGGGGCCAGCACCTTCGTCGACTTCGACTTCTTCTCGATCGTCTCCCACCGTTTGGCGAGACGTTCGACATCACGCGAGAGATCGGAGTCGGTGGCGCCCTCGGCAGCGGTGCGCACGATGACGCCGTTCGAATCGCCGACGAGCTGTTTGAGCAGCTTCTTCAGGCGTGCGCGTTCGTTGTCGGGCAGCTTCCGCGAGATTCCGGTCATCGAATTGCCCGGAACGTAGACGAGGAACCGCCCAGGCAGAGAGATCTGGCTGGTCAGGCGGGCGCCCTTATGTCCGATCGGATCCTTCGTCACCTGCACGAGCACGGCGTCGCCGGGGCTGAGCGCGGTTTCGATGCGGCGCGCCTTGCCGTCCATGCCGAGGGCGTCCCAGTTGACTTCACCGGCGTAGAGCACGGCGTTGCGGCCCTTGCCGATGTCGATGAATGCCGCTTCCATGCTCGGCAGCACGTTCTGAACCTTGCCCAGGTAGACGTTGCCGATGAGCGAGGACTGCTGCCGGTTCTCCTTGAGGTAGTGCTCGACAGCGATCCCGTCTTCGACGACGACGAGCTGGGTCTGGTCGCCGCTCTCCCGCACCAGCATGGTCCGCTCGACGGACTCACGTCGAGCGAGGAATTCGGCTTCGGTGATGATGGGGCGGCGACGTCCGGCTTCGCGGCCCTCCTTGCGACGCTGGCGCTTCGCCTCGAGACGGGTCGAACCCTTGAGCGAAGTGACTTCGTCGCGGTCGGTGCTGCGGGTGCGAGACCGACGACGGCGGCGACGACGCGAACCGCCGTCGGAGTCATCGTCACCATCGTCCGTATCCGAATCGTCGGAGTCCCTGTGGTCGGACTCCTTGTGATCGGAGTCTTGATGATCCGACTTCGAATGCGAGTCCTCGGCGTCCGCATCGGAGCGTTTCGAACCGCGATTGCTCGACCGAGATCCCCGCTTCGACGACTTCGCGTCCTGGTTGCCGGCAGAGTCCGAGGAGTCGTCCTCGGGGTCCTTCGAGTCGTCGTCGGAGTCCGAGGAATCGTCGTGGGAGTCATCGCGACCCCGCGATCGGCGCCCGCGGCCGCCTCGCCGCCGACGCGGACCGCTGGAGGAATCGTCCTCACCACGGTCGTTCTGACGGTTTTCCTGTGGGGACGACGTGTCCTCATCGGAGTCGTGGGAATCTTCCCAGTCGTCGTCGGAGTCATCGTCGTCGATCGTGATGACCTCGGCGTGTTCGGCCTTCGGCACCTGGAAGATCAGGCCGCCGTCATAGGGCACAGCCGGAGTGGTGCGGGGTTCGGGCGCGGCAGCCGGAGCGGCCGGGGCCGCGAAGGGATTGCGCGGGTCGAAGCTCGGCGATGCCTGCGACGCAGCATCGGACTCATCGTCATCATCGTCGTCGACATCGGCATTGTCAGAGTCGTCGTGATCATCGTCAGCGTCGTCGTCTGAGTCTCCGCGGACGAATTCCTCGAAGACGAGTCCCCGATTGGCCACGGCATCGCGTGCGGACTTCTGCCCGCCTCGGCGAGGAGTCGGTTCTTCGTCCTCCTCGTCGTCACTGTCATCGGCATCGCCGATACGCAGCGACTCGGCCGCCTCGGCGATGTCATCGAGGCGCGCACGCACGCTGTCGTCGACATCCTCGTGTTCGGCGTTCTTGGCACCCGCCGACTGCTGCAGATTCGCGAGGTCCGCGAGAATGCCTTCGGTCGGATCTGTCGACTCTGTGCCGTCGTTCGACGTATCGTTCATCGTATCTCCCAGTCCGAAGACGCCGTCCACACCGTACGGATCTTCGGATCCTTGCATGGTCCGCAATGGACCGAAACCTGTGGATGGCACATCCGGCTCGCGCTCAGCGCGTAGGCCTTCCGTGCTGCCTCATCTTGTTGTCGACCTGCGAGGTCATACCCTCGACTCGGTGGAGGCACGTCTCCTGCTCGGTGTGAGAACAGGTATCCGTCCGACCATTATGTCACAGAAGTGCCTCTGCGCTGAGGTTTCGATGGGGACGGGGTTTGCCGCACGGGACATGGCCAGGCATTCTTGAGGAGTGAACACCACACTGACTCAATCCGATGACCTCGAGTCCGCCGACACCACCTCGTCGTGGGTGCTGAGATCGGTGCCGTTCGGGATCTTCCTCATCATCGCCTCTGCGATCGGCTTCCTCGCCTCGTTCTCCCTGTCGGCGGAGAAGTACGAAAAGCTGGCGAACCCGGACGTCGTGCTCTCGTGCGACCTCAACCCGTTCTTCTCGTGCGGTTCGGTCATGGAACATGCCGAAGCCGAGCTGCTGGGCTTCCCCAATCAGCTCATGGGCGTGGCGGCCTTCATCATCCCGCTGCTGCTCGGTGTGCTGATCCTGTCCGGCACCCGCCTGCCCCGCTGGGTGATGGTGGGATTGAATATCGGACTGGGCTGCGGCGTGGCGTTGGTGATGTTCCTGTTCTACGTCTCGATCTACAAGATCGGAGTCGGCTGCCCGTGGTGCATCATCGTGTGGACCGTGACGATTCCGATGTTCATGGCCGTCACCGCCCGCAATCTGCTCACCGGAGCCTTCGGTCGGCGCGCCGCCGACAATGCCGTGCTGAGGGTCCTGGCGAAGGAGAACATCGCCCTGTCGGTGCTGTGGATGCTCGTCATCTTCGCCTGCATCGTCGTACAGTTCTGGGCGTTCTTCTCCAACCTGTTCTGAGGCTCCGCAGCCAGTTCTGAACGTCTGGCTTTGTCCGCAGATGCAGTGAGGGTGCCCCACCAAACGGTGGGGCACCCTCACTTATTCGACCGGCTCGGCTCAGACGTCGGCCGCATTCGGTCTTCTGCCTGTCATCAGCCTTCGGCCGGGTACCAGATTCCGATCTCGCGTTCGGCCGATTCGGTGGAATCGGATCCGTGGACGAGGTTCTTCTGCACCTTCTCACCCCAGTCGCGACCGAGATCGCCGCGGATCGTGCCGGGGGCTGCTGCCGTCGGGTCGGTGGCGCCGGCCAGGGACCGGAAGCCGGGGATGACGCCCTGTCCGGAGGCGATGATCGAGACGATCGGCCCTTCGGACATGAAGTCGACCAGCGGCTGGTAGAAGGGTTTGCCTTCGTGCTCGGCGTAATGGGCTGCCAGTTCGGCGGCGGTGGCCGAACGGAGATCCAAGGCGTCGATCGCATAGCCCTTGGCTTCGATTCGGGCCACGATCTGTCCGACGAGTCCGCGAGCGACTCCGTCGGGCTTGATGAGGATGAGCGTACGTTCCATTCCGGTCCTTCCAATGTCGTGTGGACGTCGGTCCACAGTCTACCCGGGCACCGAGGCGCTCCCGCCTCGGCGTTCTCACAGTTCAGCCGCGCGCGGCGACCTCACGATCGATGCGAGCCGACCAGTACACGGCCACGGCCCACAGGGCGATGAACAGCGCTGCGACGAAGAACATCGAGGTGAGAACGAAGCCGGAGGCCAGCAGCAGCCCCTGCACGACCCATCCGATGATCACACCGGGACGTTTCTCACCGATCCGTCGCGGCAGCAGGATGACGGCGATGATGGCCAGCACTGCGATGACCGAGGCGCCGATGAGCAGCTGCGCCAGGGTCAGGGTCTGCGCTGACTTCACCGACAGGCCGAAGGTCGTGAGCACGGCGAAGTAGACGACGACGAGCTCGCAGATGAGGATCGATCCGCAGAGCACGGGGTACTTCGATTTCATCCCTCCTCCCCACGTCCGAGCAGCAGGCGCGCTTCGGCCACTGTGTAGATGGAGCCGGTGACGACGATTCCCGGACTCTTCGCATCGACGCTGTTGGCCAGGTCGATGGCTTTCATCAGAGCGGCATTGAGATCGGAGGCGACGATGACGGAATCCTCGTCGACCCATTCCCGCGCCGCCTCGGCGAGGTCGCCTGCCGGCAGCGCACGGGAGTTGAGATTCTCGCTGACGACGAACACATCTGCGCTGCGATGAAGCTCTTCGATGACACCGTCGCTGTCCTTGTCCGCCAGCATCGCCAGCACGATGACGACATAGTCGAAGTCGAACGCCTCGTCGAGGGTCTCGGCCAGCACATGCGCGGCATCCGGGTTATGGGCGCCGTCGACGACGACGCTCGGTCCCGTGCGCAGGAGTTCCGCGCGGCCCGGTGACGTCACGCGGGCCAGCCCCTCGGCCACCGTCTCCTGATTGAGCGGCTTGTCTTCGGCTCCCAGGAAGGCCTCGGCCGCGACGATCGCGACCGCGGCATTGTGGGCCTGGTGAATTCCGTGCAGCGGCAGGAACAGGTCGGAATAGACGTCTCTGCGGCCCTGGACCGTGATGAGCTGACCGTCGACGGCCCGCTGCCGGTCGAGGAGACGGAAGTCCCGCTCCTCAGCGGCCAGCGGAACCTCACGACGGGCAGCTTCCTCGTCGAGGACCGCCTGGGCTGCCTCGTCCTGGACAGCAGACACGGCAACAGGTTCGGGAGCCGGGCTGTCCTCGACGCTGCGGTCGAGGATCCCAGCCTTGGTCCCAGCGATCTCCTCGATGGTGTCGCCGAGGAACGCCTGATGATCGAGACCGATCTTCGTGAACACGCACACCTGGGCATCGGCGACGTTCGTCGAATCCCATCGTCCGCCCATGCCGACCTCGGTGACGACGACATCGACCGGAGCATCGGCGAACACGGCGAAGGCCAGAACGGTCAGCGCTTCGAAGTAGGTGAGCTTCGCGCGTCCTTCGGATTCGAGCTGGGCATCGACGATCTCGAGGTACGGGGCGATCTCGTCATAGATGCGCACGAAGGTGTGAGCGGACACGGGGGCGCCGTCCACGGAGATCCGTTCGGTCACCGAATGCAGGTGCGGACTGGTGAACCGGCCGACCCGGAGCTCATGAGCGGTGATGAGCGAATCGATCATCCGTGCCGTCGACGTCTTCCCATTCGTGCCCGTGATCGTGATCGTCGGGGCCGCAGTGTGGATATCGCCGAGGATCTCACACGCCCGCCGAGTCGCGTCGAGGCGCAGCTCGACCTGCGTCTCCCCCGCCCGGGCCAGCAGCAGGGCATAGACCCGGGCGAGCTCGGCCCGAGTGGCCTCATCGACGGCCGGTTCGGGCGGAGCCTCCGAAGCTTCTTCGTCCACGCTCTGCGGTTCCACGTCGGAGGTGGGGTCCTCGTCCGGGAGGGGCCCGTCGATCGGGGTGTTGTCCTCGGTCATGCCCGCTTCACCGCCAGACGGGTGCCGCCGGGGAGCTCTTCGGGGGTGAAGACCTCGGCATCGGCCGCGACCGGGCCGAAGTTCAGAGCGGTCGTCAGGGTCTCACCGGCGATGAGGTCGATGTGAGGCTCGAGCGCGGCGACCACCTCGGTGCCGGCTTCGATGGTGACGGCGATCCGGTCGGAGATGTCGAGATCGAGCTGCTTGCGGATGCCCTGGATGGCGCGCACGGCATCTCGTGCCATGCCTTCGGCCTCGAGCTCGGGTGTGACCCGCGTGTCGAGGGCGAGGAAGCCGGAGTCGAGTGCCGCGAGCTCCATGCCCTCGGTGCCGGATTCGGCCACGGATTCGAGGGTGTACTCGCCGTCGACGAGTTCGATTCCGCCGCTGACGACGGTGCCGTCGGTGACGGACCAGTCGCCGGACTTCGAGGCCTTGATGACCTGCTGGACCTGTTTGCCCAGACGGGGTCCGGCGGCACGGGCGTTGACGACGAGATTCTGTGACAGGGAGAATCCGGCGGCCTCCGCCTCGGCGACGTCGAGGACCTCGACGGTACGCACATTGAGCTCATCGGCGATGATCTCGGTGAAGTCGGAGCTCAGGTCCGTGTCGGTGGCGACGGTCAGCTGCGACAGCGGCAGGCGCACCCGCAGCTGGTTGGCCTTGCGCACCGAGGAGGCCGTTGAGCAGATATCGCGGGTGAGGTCCATTGCCGCGACGAGGTCGGCGTCGGCGGGGAATGCCTCGGCGTCCGGGTAGTCGGCCAGGTGCACCGACCGCTGCCCGGTCAGTCCGCGATAGATCTCTTCGACCGTGAACGGCAGCAGGGGTGCGGCCACACGGCAGAATGCCTCCAGGCAGGTATAGAACACGTCGAAGGACTCATGCGTGTCGGTGCCGCCGTCCCAGAACCGGCGACGCGAACGACGCACATACCAGTTCGTGAGCATGTCGAGGTAGTTGCGCACGAGTTCGCATGCCGCCCAGATGTCGAGGCCTTCCATCGCCTCGGCGAACTCGGTGATGAGGTCGTGCGTCTTGGCCAGGAGGTACCGGTCGAGGACCTGGGACGAGTCGTAGCGGGACTGTGCCTGGTAGCCGGTCTTCTCCCCCGCCGGGCCGTCGGCCGCGTTGGCGTAGGTGGCGAAGAACTGCCATGTGTTCCACAGCGGGAGCACGACCTGGCGGACACCGTCGCGGATGCCCTGTTCGGTGACGACGAGGTTGCCGCCGCGCAGGATGGACGAAGCCATGAGGAACCAGCGCATGGCATCCGAGCCGTCGCGGTTGAAGACCTCGTTGACATCGGGGTAGTTGCGCAGGGACTTCGACATCTTCTGCCCATCCGAGCCGAGCACGATGCCATGGGAGATGCAGTTCGTGAATGCGGGGCGGTCGAAGATCGCTGTGGCCAGGACGTGCAGCAGATAGAACCAGCCGCGTGTCTGTCCCACGTATTCGACGATGAAGTCGGCCGGGAAGTGGTTGTCGAACCATTCGGAGTTCTCGAACGGATAGTGCACCTGGGCGTAGCTCATCGAGCCGGAGTCGAACCAGACGTCGAAGATCTCCGGGATGCGCTGCATCACCGATTGACCCGTCGGGTCGTCCGGGTTCGGACGGGTGAGGTCATCGACCCACGGGCGGTGGAGGTCGACGTCTCCGGAGTCGTTGCGCGGCAGACGTCCGAAGTCGGCTTCGATCTCGGCCAGGGAACCGTAGACGTCCGTGCGCGGGTAGGCCGGGTCGGAGGAGATCCACACGGGGATCGGCGAGCCCCAGAAGCGGTTGCGCGAGATCGACCAGTCACGGGCGTTTTCGAGCCATTTGCCGAACTGTCCGTGCTTGACGTGGTCGGGCACCCAGTTGATCTGCTCGTTGAGTTCGACCATGCGGTCCTTGAACTCGGTGACCCGGACGAACCAGGAGGACACCGCACGGTAGATCAGCGGGTTCCGGCAGCGCCAGCAGTGCGGGTAGGAGTGCTCGTAGGATTCGTGGCGGACCAGCAGAGCACCCCGCGATTCCATCGGACCCGTGTGGTTGCGCAGATCCTTGATGATCGCCTTGTTGGCGTCGAAGACCTGCTGGCCGGCGTAGTCGGGAACGGTCGTATCGAAGCGACCGGCGTCGTCGACGGGACGGGCGGCCGTGATTCCGTAGGAGTCGGTGAGCTCCTTGTCCTCTTCACCGAAGGCGGGTGACTGGTGGACGATTCCGGTGCCGTCTTCGACGGTGACGAAGTCTGCGGCCAGGATCGTGTGCATGTTCTCGCCGAACTCCTCCTGACGGCCCTCGAAGTACGGGAACGGAGGTTCGTAGGATGCGCCGACGAGTTCGCTGCCGGGGAAGGTGCGCACAACCTGCGGTTCGGCACCGAGTTCACGAGCATAGGCACCCAGGCGCGCCTCGGCGAGGATGAGGGTCTTGCCCTGAAGCTCTTCGGCTCCGTCTTCACCGGGGATCACTGCGACGAGCGGGATCTCCGGGTTGACGGCCACGGCCTGGTTCGACGGAACTGTCCACGGGGTCGTCGTCCAGATGAGGACCCACTCGTCGGAGTCCTTGAGTCTGTATCCGAGGGTCACGGCCGGATCCTGACGCATCTTGTACACGTCGTCGTCCATGCGCAGCTCATGGTTCGACAGCGGCGTCTCGTCCTTCCAGCAGTACGGAAGCACGCGGTAGCCCTCGTAGACGAGGCCTTTGTCCCAGAGCTGCTTGAACGCCCAGATGACGCTTTCCATGTATTCGACGTTGAGAGTCTTGTAGTCGTTGTCGAAGTCGACCCACCGGCCCTGACGGGTCACATATTCTTCCCATTCCTGGGTGTAGCGCAGCACCGAGGAGCGGCAGGCGTCGTTGAATGCGGCCAGTCCCATGCGGCCGATCTCGGACTTGTCGGTGATGCCCAGCTGACGTTCGGCTTCGAGTTCGGCAGGCAGCCCGTGGGTGTCCCAGCCGAAGCGGCGGTCGACCTTCTTGCCGCGCATCGTCTGGAAGCGCGGGACGACGTCCTTGACGTAGCCGGTGAGCAGGTGACCGTAGTGGGGCAGGCCGTTGGCGAAGGGAGGTCCGTCGTAGAAGACGAATTCGTTCTCGCCGTTCTCGCCGGCATCGCGCTGGGCGATCGATGCCTTGAAGGTGTTGTCCTCCTGCCAGTAGCGCAGCACAGCGTCTTCGATGGCAGGGAAGTTCGGGGACGACGAGAGTCCGAAGGTCGAGGTCGAAACCTTGGGATAGAGAGGCTGAGTCATGAGCGTCCTTCTGGGTCACTGCGGTCACTGTCACGAGGACGACAGTCTGCCGCGGTACCACCTCGCTTATCCGCAGTCCGACCGGTTCAGGTCGGTCAGCGGATCGCTCATTCACTCAGACGATGACGGGTCCACCCGTCCGGGTCTACTGAGAACGCGGCGTTTCGAACGCTGGTTCCGTTCTTCCGGATGCTCCCCGGTGATAGCCGGATCGACGCAAGACAATCGTATACCGTCGACTCCGCCCGAGACCACTCGGCGGCGCGGGGATCTCCCTTGCCGAGGCGGCCCCGGGCTGGAGCCGTGGGTGCTCACAGCCCCCGGTTGCGTGCGACCTTATGCTGAGCGGCCTGGGCGATCGGTCGGATGACCATGAGATCGACGTTGAAGTGGTGGGGCCGGGTGAGGGTGTAGACGACGGCGTCGGCGACGTCGTCCGCGGTCAGCGGGTTCTCGACGCCTTCGTAGACCTTCGCGGCCTTCGTCTCATCACCGCCGACGCGTTTGACGGTGAACTCGTCGGTGGCGACCATTCCTGGTGCGATCTCGATGACGCGCACGGGTTCGCCGGCGAGCTCGAGGCGCAGGGTCGCTGCCATCGAGTGGGTGCCGTGCTTCGCAGCGACGTAGCCACCGCCGCCTTCATAGGCCTGATGGCCGGCGGTTGAGGACATGACGACGATGTCTCCGCGGCCGGAATCGATGAGAGCCGGCAGCAGTGCTTTGACGACGCGCAGGACGCCGAGGACGTTGATGTCGAACATGTCCCGCCACCCGTCGACCGATGCTTCGGCGACGGTGTCGGTTCCGAATGCGGCGCCGGCATTGGCCACGAGGGAATGGACGGCTCCGCCGGCGAGCACCTGTTCGGCCATGGACACCACGGCGGCGTCATCGGTGAGGTCGGCGACGATGTAGTCGGCTCCGGTCTCCTCGGCGAGGGCCTTGAGCTTGTCCTCACGGCGAGCCACGGCGACGACGTCCCAGCCCTGCTCGCGCAGCTGTCGGACCGTGGCCGCACCGATTCCGGAACTGGCTCCTGTGACTACTGCTCTGAGCTTTTCCATCTGTGTTCTCCTCTGTCGGGTCTGTCGGCGGGTTTGAGTCTGGATTCCGGAAGCGGGGTTTCCTGTTCGCATCTCAGTCTACGGAGTCGGCTCTCGGCCGCGTGCGGTGTCTTCTGAGCCGAGATCGGTCTCGAAAGGGCCGCTCCCGGCCGGCTCGGGTGGCGTCGTTTCTTCCGGGGTCGTCGACGCGGCAGGTGGGGCACCCTTCGCGCCCGGTCGGAGTTTCTTCACGCTCGGTCGGGTGTGCGGGTTGCGGGGCCCGCCTTCGCCGAAGACGGCACGGAAGCCGGGGATCTTCACTGCCACCCAGGTGACTGCGGCGCAGATGATCGCATAGGCGATCGGCATGATCACGGCGTGGAGGAGGACGCCTGGCACGGTGTCAGGCAGGCCCATGGCATTTCGGACAGGGTAGAGCAGGAGCGGATGGAGGAGGAACACACCGAAGGAATACGGGTAGAACCGGTGCAGCAGTCCGAAGCCTTCGCGCAGATGGAAATGCAGGAGGAGGTAGGCGGCCATGGAGGCGAGGACGACTCCGGGGGCGAGGTATTCATACGGGAACATCCACGGCTTCTCGCCGGGACCCAGACCTGCCCAGACCGCGGTTCCGGCGACCGCGATGATGAGGCTGACCCACGCCAGGACTGCACCTCTGACCGAGAGCACGATATCGCGCAGCACCCAGCCGAGGATGTAGAAACCGGCCATCGGCAGGAACCTGGTGGCGATATTGGCTTCGCCGACGTCGAAGACCATCGACACCCACTGGTCGGTCATGCCGATGCCGAGGAAGATCAGACCGGTCCCCCACTGCAGACGGCGGGAGCCATGGACGCTCAGCAGGCGGAAGAACGGGGTGAGCAGGGTCAGACCGGCAAGGACGTAGAGGAAGTAGAGCTGGACGAAGGGCGATCCGGTGAGGATCGCGATGCCCGGGTTCCAGGTGTCATCGTCGGGCTGCAGGTAGTAGCGGCGGAACAGAACGTACACGACTGTCCAGAACACGAGGGGGATGCCGATTCGCCAGACACGTTTGGACAGGAACCTGCGCGGTTTGCTGCCCCGGTCGGGGTCGAGGGCCAGAGCCCCGGAGATCATGATGAACACGGGCACCGACCACCGGCAGGCGGAGTCGATGGTGTTGGCCAGCCACCAGTCGGGTCCCATACTCGCGAAGTTCTCTTCGACGACGGTGCCCAGGGAATGGATGGCTACGACGGCGATGATCGCGATCGCACGTGCCGGATTCATCCACGCGGTCGACGTGGGCGGCGGATTCTCTGTCGGAATTCGGTCCAAGGGCGCCATGTGTCCATGATGTCATTGCCCGCGGCGCAGGCGACTCACTGCGCCTTCAGGGTGTGAGCCGTCCCACGCCGTCGGACTGGGGCGGCCGGGGCGCGAGTGCTGCACTCGAGCTCCGGTCGGGCTTCGCGCGGCCACTGGCGCGAACCGGTTTGGCCGATCGCGAACCGGGTGAGAAAATCAGCAATTATGAACACACCTGCCTTTTCGGACTCGACGCACGAGTCAGTGAACCTTCCTGACAAGCCGGCCCTCGAGGGGCTGCGGGACAAATGGGACGCCGCGTGGAGCGAGCAGAATGTCTACGCCTTCGACGTCGACACCGATCGCGAGCAGGTCTACTCGATCGACACTCCCCCGCCGACCGCCTCGGGGTCGCTGCATGTCGGACACGTGTTCTCCTACACCCAGACCGACATCATCGCCCGCTATCAGCGGATGACCGGCAAGAACGTGTTCTATCCCCTCGGCTGGGACGACAACGGCCTGCCGACCGAACGTCGCGTGCAGAACTACTACGGAGTCACCTGCGATCCCGGCCAGTCCTACGACCCGGACTTCCAGCCGCCGGAGAAGGCACCGAAGAATTCGCGCGACTTCGTCAAGGTCTCTCGCCAGAACTTCATCGAACTGTGCGAGAAGCTCTCCGCCGAGGACGAGAAGGTGTTCGAAGACCTCTTCCGCTCCACCGGACTGTCCGTTGATTGGAAGTACACATACCGCACGATCGATGACGATTCGCGTGCGGTGAGCCAGCGGGCCTTCCTCACCGATCTGAAGAACGGGCATGCCTATTCGCAGGACGCACCGACCATGTGGGACGTCACCTTCGGCACTGCTGTGGCTCAGGCCGAACTCGAGGATCGTGAGCGCGAAGGCGCGTACCACAAGGTGAAGTTCTTCCCCGAGGGCGCTGATGGCCTGGCCGACACCTCGGCGGAACCGATCATCATCCTCACCTCGCGTCCGGAGCTCATTCCTTCGGTCGTGGCGCTCGTCGCCCATCCCGATGACGAACGCTACGCCTCCCTGTTCGGCACGAATGTCGTTTCGCCGCTCTTCGGTGTCAGCGTCGAGATCCGCGCCCATGAGCTTGCGAAGTCCGATAAGGGCACCGGCATCGCCATGGTCTGCACCTTCGGCGACCTCACCGACGTCACGTGGTGGCGTGAACTCGATCTGCCGACCCGCGCGGTGATCAACCGAGGCGGCCGCCTCAACCTCGAGGTGCCCGAGTGGATCGCGAACTCGCCGAAGTCCGATGCTGTGGCCAACTATGAGGCGCTGGCAGGAAAGACGACGTTCTCTGCGCGCAAGGACATTGCGCAGATGCTCATCGACTCCGGTGACCTCATCGGTGAGATCGAGCCGATCACGCATCCGGTCCCGTTCTACGAAAAGGGCGACAAACCGCTCGAGGTCGTCACCAGCCGTCAGTGGTACATCCGCAACGGCGGGCGGTCGGCCGAGCTGCGGGATGCGCTCATCGCCCGCGGTCGCGAGATCGAGTGGCATCCGGGGTACATGCGCTCCCGCTACGAGAACTGGGTGGAGAACCTCAACGGCGACTGGCTGGTCTCCCGGCAGCGGTTCTTCGGTGTCCCGATTCCGCTGTGGTACCGCCTCGACGCTGATGGTCAGCCCGATTATGATGATCCGATCGTGCCCGAGTCGCTTCCGTGCGACCCCATCGCCGAGGCTCCCGCCGGCTTCACCGACGACCAGCGTGATGTGCCCGGCGGGTTCACCGCAGACCCGGATGTCCTCGACACCTGGGCGACGTCGTCGCTGACGCCGCAGCTGCTCGGCGGCTGGTCGCGTGACGAGGAGTTCTTCGACAAGGTCTTCCCCTTCGACCTGCGTCCGCAGGGACACGACATCATCCGCACTTGGCTGTTCTCCACCGTGGTCCGGGCGAACTCGCTCAACGATGCGGCACCGTGGAAGCACGCCGGCCTGTCGGGGTGGATCCTCGATCCGGACCGGAAGAAGATGTCGAAGTCCAAGGGCAATGTCGTGGTTCCGTCGGACATCCTCGGCGAGGCGAAGCCGGGATTCGGTCCTGACGCGGTCCGCTACTGGGCGGCCAGCGCGAAACTCGGTGCGGACACCGCTTATGACGTCACACAGATGCAGATCGGCCGCCGGCTGGCGATGAAGCTGCTCAACGCCTCGAAGTTCGCTCTGGCACAGGGTGTGCATGCCGGTCTCATCGGTCAGCTCGGCGCCGTCACCCACGATCTCGATCGGGCCCTGCTGGCAAAGCTTGCCGAGGTCGTCGAGCAGGCCGGGAAGCATATGGCCGCTTACGACTATGCTCATGCACTGCGTGTGACCGAGAGCTTCTTCTGGGAGTTCACCGATGACTATGTCGAGCTCGTCAAGGACCGTTCCTACGGCTCATCGGGATCTGACGATCAGCTGTCGGCGCACGTCACCTTGGCCACTGCTCTGGATGTCCTGCTGCGTCTGTTCGCTCCGTTCACTCCGTTCGTCACCGAAGAGGTCTGGTCCTGGTGGCGCACCGGTTCGGTCCACCGTGCGCCGTGGCCGGCAGATGAGGTGCTGAGCCATCCGGAATCGTCCGTCGATCCCGAGCTGCTAGCCTCGGTGGCAGCCGCACTGACCGAGATCCGCCGCACGAAGACCGAGGCCAAGGTGTCGCAGAAGACCGAGGTCGCTTCCGTGACCATTCAGGCGCCGGCCACCGTCGTCTCCGCGATCACGGCGGCAGAAGGCGACCTCACGGCGGCGGGCCGTATCAAGTCCCTGAGCACCGAGGAAGCCGGCGATGAGATCACCATTGCCTCGATCGACTTCGTCGACCAGGACTGAGCCGAACACCAGCCGGCCCTGACTGTCAGAAGAAGCAGCTTCCGGCCCCACCGGCTGAACTGAGACCCGAACTGGTCCCGCAGAGCCCCGCGACATTCGTTCCTCCGCAGCGTCGGAGCAGTGGATGCCGTGGGGCTCTGTTCATGTTCCGGAACGGATACACGAAATGACCGGGGTCTGCGTTCTCTCCGCCGTACTATGGTTATCGACCACTGAAGAAACACCGAAGTCCTCCCTGAACGAAAGGTCCCCAGAACCGTGAGAAGCGAACTCTTTTCCAAGCGCAACGCCGAGGTCCAGAACCAAGAGCGGTGGACGCTCCAGTCGAACAAGATGCTGCGTTCGGTGGTCACGCCGAACGCGCCGATGATCGCTACCAAGGGCGCGATGGTCGCCTATCAGGGCGATGTCCGCTTCACCCACCAGGGGTCGAAGTCGGTCGGCCAGTTCATGAAGAAGGCAGCCACCGGCGAGGGCGGAAACGTCATGCGCGTCGAGGGACACGGAGAGGTGTTCTTCGCCAGGGAGGCCTCGAACATCTTCATGATGGCGCTCGAAGGTCCGCAGGACGCACTGACCGTCAACACCGCGAATCTGCTCGCCTTCGACGACGCGCTCAGCTGGGAGATCAAACGCATCAAGGGCGGTGTCGGTGCGATGGTCAGCGGTTCGGGACTATTCAACCTCGAACTTGCCGGCCAGGGCACTGCCGCCATCTGCTGCAAGGGTGAGCCCATGGTCCTCGACTGCTCGCAGCAGCCGACCTTCGTCGACCCGCAGGCCGCCGTCTGCTGGTCCTCGGCGCTGGCCCCGCAGATCAAGACCGACGTCAGCGTCGGCACATTCTTCGGTCGCGGCTCCGGTGAGTCCGTGCAGCTGGCATTCCACGGCCCCGGCTTCGTCGTCGTCCAGCCCGCAGAGAACGCCGTCTACTCGGCCACCACCAGCTGACGCACCTGGCGGCCGTCCGCAGCATCACCACGCTGACGCACCCCCGACCTGCAGCTTCGGCAGCGAGTCGGGGGTGTCGTCGTCTCCCCCGCGCATCTCCCCATGTTCTCGCATCGGGCGCCCCTCACCCGTCGTGACTCAACGCCTTGGTGCACAACGGTGTTTCGACAGGACGGGAGAGGGATGCGCCAGCACCGGGGCGTAAAGACACCAACGCGGTAGAGCGAGAGCAGCACTGAGAGATGCGAAAGTACTGGAGCGTCATGGCTCTTGCAATCCGGTGCGAGTGGTACGCGGCAAGCTGCGCGACAATACCCGAAAGCGCAGAAGAGTCGGGCTATCCTGACATGTCGGAGAAACCGAGTCCGCTTGGCTCATTCGGGGCTCGACGTCGACTCTCCGCTGGGGCGTCAGGCGTTCAAGCGCACGGGTCCGGGGTGACCGGGAATACTGGCCGGAATGGAGCAGTCCCTCCGGGACGACGACTCGCGCTGATTCGGGGACGACTCGTAGCAGGAGTACGGTCGAACGTCAGGTCTGCTTGATGGATCAGGCAGTGGGGACAGTGTGCTCGTGCCCGCCGCGTTCGACCCGGTATTTCCGGAAGGTCGGAAAGGCCACCGCACAGGCGAGCACGAGAACGATGACGGCGATGCCGCCACCCGCCGAGGCGACCGTGGTGTCTGTGACTGCAGCAACGGAGCCGTGGAGGACGTCCGCGATACGAGGTCCGCCGGCGACGACGACGATGAACACTCCCTGCATCCGACCGCGCATCGCATCGGTTGCGGCTTCCTGGAGCATCGTCTGCCGAAAAGCGCCGGAGACGATATCGGCTCCTCCGCCGACCGCCATCGCAGCCAAAGCGACGACGAGTGCGGTCAGCCAGAACCCAGCCGCCAGCTCAAGGGACAGTCCGAACACCGTCATTGCCGCACCCCAGACGACGATGGCGACGATGACGGCCAGTCCCTGGCGCTCCACACGTGAGACCCACCCCGAGAAGATCCCGGCCAATGCACTTCCGCCGGCCAGCGCGGCGAAGAGCAGCGAGAAGACGATGCCGCCCTCAGGCGGACCGTCGAAGGTCTCCGCGGCGATCTGCGGGAACAGGGCCCGTGGCATTCCGAAGACCATCGCAATGATGTCCACCAGCAGAGAGACCATGACGACGGTGTTCGTCCGCAGATACCGGAACCCGTCGACGATGCCTTTGAACCCCGACCGAGTATCGAGCTGTTTCTGCGGCGGCAGCGACGGCAGTCGCATCACTGCGTAGAGCGTAGCGAACAGGAACACGGCGTCGATGACGTAGAGCAGCTGGTACCCGAACAGAGGGATCAGCGCTCCGCCGACGACAGGGCCGACGACGGCGCCCAATGTCATCACAGTCATGTTCAGCGAGTTCGCCGCGGGCAGCAGGCCGAGCGGGATGATCGACGGCAGCAGAGCTCCCCGAGCCGGCTGGTTGAGTGCGAAGAATGCCTGCTGCATCGAAAACACCGACAGCAGCAGCCAGACATTGTCGATGCTGAGCACCGCGATGAGGGCAAGTATCGCGCTCGTGACGATCAGACCGACCGTCGAGATCACGAGCAGTCTGCGTCGATCGATGACATCGGCCAACGATCCGCCCCACAGCCCGAAGACGATGAGAGGAATCAGCCCGAACGCACCGGCGAGCCCGACATACCCGGACGACCCGGTGATATGGAAGATCTGTGCGGGGATCGCCACAACAGTCATCTGCGCACCGATGACGGTGACGATATTGGCCACCCACAGTCGTCGGAACGACGCGTAGCGCAGTGGGCGTGTGTCGGCCAGGAGTCTCATGCGAAAAGAGACTCAGGCAGACTTCTTATTCGTCCTGTTCCGTGACTTCGGCACGAGGGTCGGGGCGACATTGGATTCGACGACGTCCTTGGTCACGACCACCTCGGCGATGTCTTCGCGTGAAGGCACATCGAACATGACCGGCTGCAGGACCTCTTCCATGATCGAGCGCAGGCCACGAGCGCCCGTGCCGCGCAGCAGAGCGAGATCGGCGATCGCCTCAAGTGCCTCGGTCTCGAATGTCAGGGAGACATTGTCGAACTCGAACATCCGCTGGTACTGCTTGACCAGGGCGTTCTTCGGTTCCGTGAGGATCGACATCAGCGCTGCCCGGTCGAGGTTGGACACAGTGGCCAGCACCGGCAGGCGGCCGATGAACTCCGGGATGAGGCCGAACTTGAGCAGATCTTCGGGAAGGATGTCCGCGTAGAGGTCCTCTTCGTCGTTCTTCGACTGCAGCAGGGCGCCGAAGCCGATTCCGTGCTTGCCCTTGCGGCCGGCGACGATCTCCTCCATCCCGGCGAAAGCGCCGGCGACGATGAAGAGCACATTGGTCGTGTCGATCTGCAGGAAGTCCTGGTGCGGGTGTTTGCGCCCGCCCTGCGGCGGCACCGACGCCTGGGTGCCTTCGAGGATCTTCAGCAGTGCCTGCTGCACGCCCTCACCTGACACGTCACGGGTGATCGACGGGTTCTCCGACTTGCGAGCGATCTTATCGATCTCGTCGATATAGATGATTCCGTGCTCGGCACGCTGGATATCGAAATCCGCGGCCTGAATGAGTTTGAGCAGGATGTTCTCGACGTCTTCGCCGACGTAGCCGGCTTCGGTCAGCGCGGTGGCATCGGCGACCGCGAATGGGACATTGAGGCGTTTGGCCAGCGACTGGGCGAGGTAGGTCTTTCCCGAGCCGGTGGGACCGACGAGCAGAATATTCGACTTCGCGATCTCAACCTCGGACTCGCTGGAGCCGAGGGTCTTCTCGTCACCGGACTGCAGCGAACGGATGCGCTTGTAGTGGTTGTAGACGGCTACCGACAGTGCCTTCTTCGCCGGTTCCTGACCGACGACGTACTCCTGGAGGAAGTCGAAGATCTCACGAGGTTTGGGCAACTCGAGTTCGGCCTGCTCCGGACTGGATTCGCTGAGCTCCTCTTCGATGATCTCATTGCACAATCCGATGCATTCATCGCAGATGTAAACACCAGGTCCGGCGATGAGTTTCCGAACCTGCTTCTGAGACTTCCCACAGAAGTTGCATTTGAGCAGGTCTGCTCCGTCCGCACTGCGAGCCACTGTCACAACCTTTCGCCAGGACGCTTGGCCCCAACTCTACCGCTCGTGTTTCCTGTACCTCAATAGCTTCCCATACGTGGCTGACACGAGCCCCCAGCCACGACTCGGTGTGTCGGCGGAAGGAACCGAGAACGGGTCCGTCCGATCACAATCGCACGAACCCGTTCTCAGTGTTTCCCTGTCCTCCGACAGGTGATCAGCTCGCGTTCTTGCGCGAAGAGAGCACCTGGTCGACGAGACCGTAGTCCTTGGCCTGCTCGGCCGTGAGGAAGAGGTCGCGTTCGATGTCGTTCGAGACCTGAGCGGCCTCCTTGTTCGAGTGCTTGGCCAGAGTTCCCTCGAGCCATTCGCGCATCCGCAGCACCTCAGCGGCCTGGATCTCGAGGTCAGAGGCCTGACCCTGTCCCTGCCCCTGCATCGCGGGCTGGTGGATGAGCACTCGCGCGTTCGGCAGGGCCAGACGCTTGCCGGGAGTGCCGGCGGCCAGCAGCACGGCAGCTGCGGAGGCGGCCTGACCGAGGCAGACGGTCTGGATCTCCGGCTTGATGTACTGCATCGTGTCGTAGATGGCCGTCATCGCCGTGAACGACCCACCCGGCGAGTTGATGTACAGAGTGATGTCGCGGTCAGGATCCTGCGATTCGAGGACGAGCAGCTGAGCCATGACATCGTCGGCGGAGGTGTCATCGACCTGTGCGCCGAGGAATACGACGCGGTCGTCGAAGAGCTTCGTGTAGGGATCCTGGCGCTTGAAGCCATAGGGTGTGCGCTCTTCGAACTGCGGCATGACATAACGCGACTGCGGCATGTTCGACGCCGTCGAACCCGGCATAAAGTTCATTGAATTCATTCTTCCCTCACTCCTGCTCAGTTGTTCTCGACGTCGGACGCGCGGGTGACCATCTTGTCGATGAATCCGTATTCGAGCGCCTCTTCGGCGGTGAACCAGTGGTCGCGGTCGTTGTCCTGGAGGATCTGCTCGAGCGACTTCCCGGTCTGCTGAGCAGTCAGTTCGGCCATCTGCTTCTTCATGTGCAGGATCAGTTCGGCCTGGATCTTGATGTCGGTGGCCGTGCCGCCGATGCCGCCCAGCGGCTGGTGCATGAGGATGCGGGCGTGCGGGGTCGCGTAGCGCTTGCCCGGGGTGCCCGAGGAGAGCAGGAACTGTCCCATCGAGGCGGCCATGCCCATGGCCACGGTGGAGACATCGGGCTTGATGTACTGCATCGTGTCGTAGATGGCCATTCCGGCGGTGACGGAGCCGCCGGGCGAGTTGATGTAGAGCGAGATGTCCGCTTCGGGATCTTCGGCGGCCAGCAGCATCATCTGCGCGCAGATGGCGTTGGCGTTGTCGTCACGCACTTCCGAACCGAGCCAGATGATGCGCTCTTTGAGAAGACGATTGAAGATGTGGTCGTCCAGACCCATTCCCCCACCGGCGTCGAGGCCGACGGGAGCTGTCATGTCGTATGCGCTCACGTTTCACTCCTGTGTTCTGTGGATGGCTTGTTATGGACTCTAACCGCTCTCCCCCGGGTTTTAGTCCGCGGCGAGGCCCGTGTTCGCCCTCAGCGTGATCGGACCTGCGCAGATGCGAAGACGGTGGGTGCGGATCGTGATCCGTACCCACCGTCTCATCAGGATTCCACCGCCGAGGCGGCTCGTCCTCAGTTCTCTTCGGCGGCCTCTGCAGGTGCTTCGTCCGCGGCTCCCGCGCTCTGCGCAGTCGCGTCGGCATCCTCGGCGCCGGCTTCCTCGGCGTCGTCCCCGGCGGAGGTGAAGGCCTCCATGTCGACGACGTTTCCGGCGGTGTCCTTGACCGTGGCACCGGCGAGGACGGCGGCCAGAGCCTTGCGGCGCGAGACCTCACCGACGAGGGCGTTGACCTGGCCGGAGCTGTCGAGCATCTGGGCAAACTCGTTGGGGTTCATTCCGTACTGCTGCGAAGCGGAGATCAGGTACTCGATGAGTTCGGGCTGGCTGACCTCGACGTTCTCGGCTTCGGAGACCGCATCGAGGATGAACTGCGTGCGCAGGTTGCGCTCGGTCTCCTCGGTGACCTCCTTGCGGTGCTCGTCGTCGTCCGAACGGTTCTCGGACTCGAGGTGACGCTCGACCTCGTCGGTGACGATCTTGGCCGGGACCGGGACGTCGAGGGTCTCGATGAGATGCTCGAGGACCTTGTCCCGCGCCTGGACGCCCTGCTCGGTCTCCTTGGCCTTGCCGGCCTGGACGCGCAGGTCCTCCCGCAGTTCGTCGATCGTGTCGAACTCGCTGGCCAGCTGAGCGAAGTCGTCGTCGGCCTCGGGAAGTTCGCGTTCCTTCACAGCACCCAGGGTGATCTTCACGGTGCCCTGCTCGCCGGCGTGCTCGCCGCCTGCGAAGGTGGTCTCGAAGGTCGTGGTCTCTCCCGCGGAGAGGCCGTCGAGCGCTTCGTCCATGCCTTCGAGCATCGTTCCGGCACCGACCTGGTAGGAGATGTCGGAGGCGGTGTCGATCTCTTCGTCACCGATGGTGGCGACGAGGTCGAGGGTGACGAAGTCGTCCTTGGCCGCGGGGCGCTCAACGGCGACGAGGGTTCCGAAGCGGGTACGCAGCTGCTCGAGCTCTTCGTCCACATCGGCGTCGGTGACCTCGATGGGGTCGACCTCGATGTTGATCGTGTCGTAGGCAGGCAGCGTGACCTCGGGGCGCACGTCGACCTCGACGGTGAAGCCGAGTTCGCCGTCTTCGGTTCCGTCGAGTCCGGGAACCTCGGAGATCTCGACCTCGGGCTGGCCCATCGGCTTGAGGTCGTGCTCTTCGACCGCGTTGCGGTAGAAGTCGTCAAGACCGTTGTTGATGGCTTCCTGGATCACAGCAGGACGGCCGATGCGCTGATCGATGATGCGCGCGGGGACCTTGCCCTTACGGAACCCGGGGACGGTGACCTGGGCCCCGATGGTCTTGTATGCCTCGTCGACGCTCGGTTTGAGTTCGGCGTATGGGACTTCCACGCTGATCTTGACCCGGGTGGGGTCGAGTTGCTCGACGGAGCTCTTCACAGTGTGACCTTTCAAATTCGACAGTCATGCATTTTCGGTCATCTCCGACCTGATCATCCGGGTTCGTGACCGCAAACGGTCATCTCACAGCCTGATCGGTCATCTCGTGACCTTAGAGGGAGCGAAAGTCCACGAATAGTTCGCGCACGTCCGCAAGACGCAATCCCCTATGTTACGCGAAACCCCGCCCGATACGCGAAACCGGGGTGATTTCACGAGCTCGTTCCACCTCGGTGCCCATAGAGTTCGTCGAGGGTGATGATGACGTTGGCCGCAGTCCACGACAGCGGCGCCACGGAGACCGGATCGCCGTCCCCGCTGATCTTCTCCGGCAGGGACCCTGCGCTCGTGCGGTGCTCTGCCAGCCAGTCGAGGATCGATTCGGCTCGGTCGCTGAGCCCGAGGCGCGCGAAGCCGAGCGCCATGAGCGACGTCGACGGCGTCCAGCTGGAGCGGTCGATGATCCAGCCGTGTCCGGGCTTGATCCCTCCGGCCGGCTGTTCGAGGTGGTCCCAGACGCCGGCGAGAACCTCGGGTTCGAGCGCGTAGATCCCCTCTGACCGATTCGACACGAGCCCGGCCGCAGGCAGGTAGGCGATGGCCGAATCCGATCCGCCCGAGGTGGGGTACCGCTGCATCCCATTGGCTCCGAAGGTTCGAGTGAAGGTCGCTCGAAAATCATCCGCTGCGAGCAGAACGGCTGCCGCATCCTCGCCGAGGCGGCCCCACAGTTCCGGATCCGCCTTCGTCAGTGCGGTGAGTGAGTTCATCCCGACCAGAGTCGGTCCGGCCAAGCCGAGGGTGACCTGGGATTCTCCGACCTCCCAATAGTCCGGGCCGACCGGAGGCAGGCTGCGACCGCGGTCGGTGAGGTCGAAGAGACGCCGGGTGGTCCGTCGCAGAAGGTCATCGAACTCGCCGAGGTCGAACTGAGCGGCCGTCGCCCTGGAGACCGAATGCACTTCGGAGATCGCCCACAGGACGAGACCGAGGGAGTCGAACTGCGACTCGCGATCGTCCGGAGGCAGTCCGGTCGACGGGTCGACGCGGGCGGCAAACGACCCGTCGACCGCTTGCACGGACTGCAGGCAGCGCAGATGGCTCCATGACAGTTCCGACAACCCGACCCGCGCCAGAGCCACTGCAGAGAAGGCCGTGTCCCGCGGCCAGACATAGCGCCAGGCATCGGCCCATCCGGCGACCGGCGCGGGCAGCTCGTCGCTGAGGACCCATAGGTCGAGCAGGGCGGAGACAGCGAGGTCGCGGCGATGGGCAGGCAGCGTTCCCAGCCACGATTCGCATCTGTCGAGGAATTCCCGCTGCCTCCGGGCCGGGCCCGGATCGGACAGATCCGGCATGACTCGTGACTGTGCGGGCAGGCGTCGTGCGGCGACGGCGTCGAGGGCCTCACGCCGGCCTGATCCGGTGTAGGCGGCGGTGACCGAGCGGACGGGATCCGGTTGGGCCGCCTCGGCGAGGGCTGCGGTGATCGCCGAACCGAGACCGATCGCACCGATCCCGGCGACCGCTCCGGTGAGCATCGCTCGCCGGCTGGGCCGGGCGATCGCCGACGCAGTGTCCCGCTCATCGCGCAAGGGCGTGCTCTGCGGCGGCTGATCGACTGTGGTCATCTGAGGATCTTACCCGTCCGGGAATGAAGAAACCGGCCAGACCATCAGGTCAGACCGGCTTGTGGAGGGGATGACGGGAATCGAACCCGCACCATCAGTTTGGAAGACTGAGGCTCTACCATTGAGCTACATCCCCGTGTTGCGAGTTCGACTATAGTCGAGAACTTCTTCGAGCGCCAAATCGACATTCGGTGACCTGTGTCACCCCTGCGATCTCAATGTGAGGTGCATCGCATTGACGGGTTTGCGCGATTCACAAGGTGCACGTCGCGACCCGCCTGTGGTTAGATAGGAGCCGTCGCGGGATGTGGCGCAGCTTGGTAGCGCATCTGTTTTGGGAACAGAGGGTCGCAGGTTCAAATCCTGTCATCCCGACAGACTCCAGCCGCCCGGACCGATCGGTCCGGGCGGCTTTCTCGTGCCCAAATACGCTGGCCCCAATTACTACCTGAGGGCGGCCCAGATACCTGGCGCTAGGTTGCTCAGCCGCCGTCAGGTAGTACCAAAGGAGACATCTCAGGTGAGGCTCACGCCTCGAAGTCGATGACCTGCCTGACGACCGTCCCGTCGGAGAGCGCGTCGAAGGCCTCGTTGAGCTCGTTCAGCTTGATCGTGTCGGAGATGAGCTCCTCGACGGGCAGCTTGCCTTCTCTCCATAACTGGGCATAGACGGGGATATCCCGACTCGGCACTGCCGACCCCAGATAGGAGCCGATCACGGTCCGGGCCTCGGCTGTCAGGGTCACCGGGGTGATGTGAGACTGCGCGTCCGGGGCGGGCAACCCCACCGTCACAGTCGTCCCGCCGACGGCTGTGGCCGTGAACGCGGTCTCGAAGGCCCGAGCATGCCCGACGCATTCGATGACGATCGGAGCCTTCCGCTCCCCGAGCTGTTCGGGGGTGTAGACCTCGATGGCGCCGAGTTCCTTCGCCCGCACCAGCTTGTCGGGGTTCGCGTCGACGCCGATGACTCCGGCCGTCTCGATCGACAGAGCCGTGATGAGCGCGGCCATTCCAACTCCGCCGAGACCGACGATCATCACCTCATCATCCGGTCCCGGCCGTCCCGCATTGAGCACCGCTCCCCCGCCGGTGAGCACGGCGCAGCCGAGCACCGCAGCGATGGAGGCGGGAACATCGTCGTCGACGGGAACCACGGATGCCCGGTTGACCACTGCGTGAGTGGCGAACACGGACGCACCGAGGTGGTGGAGCACCTCGGCGCCGGTGTCGTCGTGGAGACGCACCTTGTGTCCGTCGAACGGCAGGGTCCCTGCTCCGTTCGTCGCACTGCCAGGCGTGCACGGAAGTTTTCCGTCGGTGCGGCAGTTCGCGCACTCCCCGCAGCGAGGCAGGAACACTGTGACGACCTGTTGGCCGATCTCGAGATCATCGACGCCGTCGCCGAGCTTCTCAACGACTCCCGCGCCTTCGTGCCCGAGCAGCATCGGCAGCGGGCGGGGACGGTTGCCGTCGACGACAGAGAGATCCGAGTGGCAGACCCCGGCCGCCGTCATCCGAATGAGCACCTCACCGGGACCCGGCTCATCGAGTTCGAGGGTCTCAACCGACATCGGCTGCGACTGAGCAAATGGCCGAGGCCGCTGCATCTCGCGCAGCACAGCGCCGTGGATCTTCACAGTGTTCTCCCTCTTACAGAGCCTGCCGGCCCTGCTCCTCATACTTCGCCATGATGTCGATGCGGCGTTCGTGGCGCTCATCGCCGGAGAACGGCTCGGCCAAGAATGCATCGACGATCGCGATCGCTTCGGCTTCCGGGTGCTGGCGGGCACCGACGGCGACGATCTGCGCGTTGTTGTGCTGACGGGCCAACTTCGAGATCTCCGGGTTCCAAGCCAGAGCGGTGCGTGCACCCTTGACGAGGTTCGCGGCCATCTGCTCGCCGTTGCCCGATCCGCCGATCACGACTCCGAGTGCTTCTTGACCGGCGGCTTGATCGTCGACGACGGCCTGTGCCGCGGCGATGCAGAAGGCCGGGTAGTCATCGAGCGCGTCATATTCAAGGGCGCCGTGGTCGACGACGTCGTGCCCGGCCGACTCGAGGTGCGCCTTGAGCACCTCCTTGAATTCGAATCCGGCGTGGTCGGTGCCGAGGTGAACCTTCATATGTCTGCCTTTCGGTGGGATCTGTTGATCGATCGAGTCCGCTGATTGTGCGGACCGTTGAGTCTCAGTCGAAGTTCGGGCCCTGGTCACGTGTGCGCTTGAGTTCGAAGAATCCCGGCGTCGAGGCGACCGCGAGGACTCCGTCAAAGAGGCGTCCGGCGTCCTCTCCCTTCGGAGCGGGGGTGACGACAGGACCGAAGAACGCGGTTCCGGCGACACGGCAGATCGGTGTGCCGACATCGTCGCCGACCAAGCTCAGAGCCTCGTCGTGGGAGGCCTGGAGCTGCGCGTCGTAGTCATCGGTCTCGCCGTACTTCATGAGGTCGGCGGGCAGCTGAAGTTCGGCCAGAGCCTCGGACACTGCCTTCTCGAAGTCCTTCTCTCCGCCCGGGTGGATCCTTGTGCCGATCGCGGTGTAGAGAGGTTCGGCAATCTCCTCACCGTGCTCGGCGATCGCGGCGGTGACGATGCGCATCGGGGCCAAGGCCCGGTTCATCAGTGCCCGGTAGTCCTCGGGAATGTCTTTGTCCCGATTGAGGAAGTTCAGGCTCATCGGGTGGAACTTCACCTCGACGTCGCGGACCTTCGCCACTTCGAGTCCCCAGCGTGAGGTCATCCATGCCCACGGGCAGGCCGTGTCGAACCACAGATCGAGTGTTTCCTTGCTCACTGTCTCTCCTCCGTCAAACGCTCGCGGGTCCCGTGCCGGGCACCCATCGTGTCAGTGCTCAATCTATCAAGACCGGCCATCCTCGGTGACGGTGGCCGAATCGCGATCAGTCGCACCGACACCTCCGCAGCGGAGCCTGTCCATGAAAGAATGACCGAGTACACCCGGTTCCCGAAGCGAAGGTCACCTCACTGTGCCGCAACACAATCTCACACGCGACGAAGCACGCGAACGTTCAGCCATCGTGGACGTCACGAGCTACGAGCACACTCTGATCCTCACAGGAGTCGGTGAGAGTTTCCGCGTCCGTTCACGTATCCGGTTCACCGCGGCAGCGGATTCGACGACATTCATCGACGCCATCACCGCGAGTGTCGAGCGCGTCCGACTCAACGGCACCGACCTCGACCTCGCCGAGGTGGTCGCACCGGCCCGCATCACCCTTCCCGGCCTCGCCGCTGAGAACGAACTCATCGTCGATGCCCATTTCGCCTATATGAACACCGGAGAAGGTCTGCACCGATTCGTCGACCCGATCGATGACGAGGTCTACCTCTACTCTCAGTTCGAGGTCCCTGACGCCCGCCGTGTCTTCCCCGTGTTCGAGCAGCCCGATATCAAGTCTCCGTACTCCTTCACCGTCGTCGCGCCGGAGAAGTGGACCGTCGTCTCGAACTCCCCCACTCCGACTCCGAGCGACGCGAAGGAGACCTTCGCCGAGCTCGGAGAGGAACCGCAGGAGGGCATGGCGGTGTGGCAGTTCGCCCCGACCACGCCGATTTCGTCGTATATCACCGCGATCATCGCCGGCCCGTATGAGTCCGTGCATTCGCAGCTGACTTCCTCCGACGGTTCGATTGTTCCTCTGGGCCTCTACTGCCGCGCGTCTCTGCTCGAACACCTCGATGCGACGAAGCTGTTCCGGATCACGAAGGCCGGTTTCGAGTTCTTCGAACGCGAATTCGGTGTCTCCTACCCGTTCGAGAAGTACGATCAGCTCTTCGTGCCCGAGTTCAATGCCGGAGCGATGGAGAATGCCGGCGCCGTGACGATCCTCGAGAACTATGTGTTCCGGTCACGTCCAACCGAGGCTCTTGTTGAGCGCCGGACCGTCACGATCCTCCACGAGCTCGCCCATATGTGGTTCGGCGACCTCGTCACCATGCGCTGGTGGAACGATCTGTGGCTCAACGAGTCCTTCGCCGAGTTCATGTCGACGCTGGCGACGGCCGAGGCCACCGAATTCGCCGATGCGTGGACGACCTTCGCCACGATCGAGAAGTCCTGGGCCTACCGACAGGATCAGCTGCCGAGCACGCACCCGATCGTCGCCCCGATCGAGGACCTTGCCGACGTCGAAGTCAACTTCGACGGAATCACCTACGCCAAGGGCGCTTCCGTGCTCAAACAGCTCGTGGCCTGGGTCGGTCGCGAGGAGTTCTTCTCCGGCCTCAAGAGCTACTTCGACAAGCACGCGTGGTCGAACACCGAGCTCTCCGATCTGCTCACGGAGCTCGAGGCCACCTCGGGCAGGGATCTGGAGAGCTGGTCGAAGCTGTGGCTGGAAGAATCCGGAGTCAACCTCCTCGAGGCCGTCGTCACCACTGAAGCCGGTGATGGCACGGCCAAGGCATCGGGAACGGACGAGCAGACGATCTCGAGCCTGCGCGTGACTCAGCAGCCCTGGTCGATTCCGGGTCAGCCGACCCCGTCGCTGCGTCCGCACCGGCTGGCCGTCGGCTTCTATTCGGACAACGGGCAGGGACGTCTGCAACGCACTCATTCCTTCCCCCTCGACATCGACGGAGAATCCGCAGAGGTGGACGAGGCTCGAGGCCTGGCCCTGCCCGATGTCATCGTCGTCAACGACGCCGATCTCAGCTATGCGAAGGTCCGCTTCGACGCCCGCAGCATGGACACTGCGGCGAACAGACTGGGTGACTTCGACGATTCGCTCACCCAGCTCCTCGTGCTGGCAACGCTGTGGGATGAAGTCCGTGACGGAGAACGGCCCGTCCACGACTACATCAACACCGTGCTCACGCACCTGAGCGCCATCACCCATTCCTCCGGACTGCTCACACAGATGCGCCAGCTCGATACCGCGGTCGGCTCCTACCTGCCGCCGCAGGAGCGCGAGGCGATGCACGCCGAGGTGGCTGACCGTTTCCTCGAGGTCCTCGAGGCGACCGAGGAAGGATCGGACCAGGCCTTCCAGTTCGTGCGCGGATTCATCCGTCACGCGACCACACCCGTTCAGCTGGAGCGTCTGAAGTCCTGGCTGCGACCGGAGACCGAACGCGTCTATGGGATCGCCCTGGACACCGATCTCACATGGGAGATCATCATCGGCCTGTGCTCGAACGACGCCGTCGACGATTCGACCGTCGAGGAGATGAGCCGCAGAGACCCCAGCGCCACCGGCGTCCGCCACGCCGCGACCGCACGGGCCAGCCGCCCCACCTCGGCGTCGAAATCGCAGACCTTCACAAGGATGGTCGACGATGCAGATCTGCCGAACTCGGAACTCGGGGCGCTCGCTCTCGGCTTCGGCACCGGGCTGCAGACGAACTCCGGGGATTCCATCGCCGCCGAGGCGCCGCTGCGGTCCTTCGCCGACGAATACTTCGCACGGGTGGCAGGCTGGTGGGAGACGCGCACCCTGGAGATGGCGCAGACGATGACTCTGCGGCTGTACCCACCGGTGAGTTCTGCCACAGTCGACGCCACGTCACAGTGGCTCGACGATCACCCCTCAGCGCCGAAGGGCCTGGTGCGGCTGATGCGGGAGAACCTCGCCGATGCGAATCGGGCGCTGCAGGTTCAGCGTGTGTCCAGCGCTTCCAAGGGATCATTGAACCTTCACAGTTAGTCTCGAAAGATCATGACAACCGATGCAATAGACTCCACTGTTCAGAACGCAAGTGACTTCGATTGGGCAACGTTCCTCCTCGGCGCTCCGCTGAAGATCACCGTGATCATCATCGGCGCCATCGTCGTCAACCTCATCATCCGGCTCTTCATCCGCCGGTTCACCACTGCGGTGGCCAAGGGCACGGTCGGCAGCGAGAAGGCCGAAAGCGCGGGACGAGCGAAATTCTCCGCCACCGCGCTTGAGGCTCAGCGGACCGGGATCGATGAGCAGACGATCAAGCAGCGCCGAGCCCAGCGGGCGAAGACCGTGGGGCGCATGCTGTCGTCGGTGACGACGATCCTCGTCAGTGTCATCGCGGTCCTCATGATCCTCGATGCGCTCAGCTTCAACATCGCCCCGATCCTCGCTTCTGCCGGTATCGCCGGTGTTGCCATCGCCTTCGGTGCTCAGGAGCTCGTCCGCGACTACCTGTCGGGATTCTTCATCGTCATCGAAGACCAGTATGGAATCGGTGACACCGTCGACCTGGGCGAAGCCGTCGGCGAAGTCGAGGACGTCGGCCTGCGCCGCACCCAGATCCGTGACCTCACCGGCACCCTGTGGCATGTGCGCAACGGCGAGATCCTGCGTGTGGGCAATCTGTCCCAGGGTTGGGCTCGTGCCGTGCTCGACATCCCGCTCGACTACCGGACCTCGATGGATGAGTACCGCGAGATGACCGCGGACATCACGCGCACTCTGCGGAAGGATCCCGAGCTGGCCAGTGCGATGTTGGAGGATCCCGAGATCGCCGGTGTCCAGTCGCTGTCGGGCTCCCACCGGGTCATCCGCACGATGGTCAAGACCAAGCCGAACCTGCAGTGGATGGTCGAGCGTGCCTTCCGTGCCGAACTGATGACCCAGCTGGCAAAGCGCGGCGGACAGATCGGTATGGTGCAGGAGACGGTTCTGCGCACCCTGCCCGCTCAGGAGAAGGCGATGGCTCCGGCAGTCGCCGAGGATTCCGAGAATCCCTCGCCTCTGCCCAGTGACCAGGAGATCCGCAGCACCGTGCAGGAGGACTCCCCCAGTGAAGGATCGAGCGATGTCGCAGACAACTGACGGTTCCATCTTCGAGGCCGTCGGCGGGCATGACACGTTCACCCGCCTCGTCGACGTGTTCTACCAGCATGTCGATGCGGATGCTCAGCTCATTGCGATGTATCCCGACGGCCATGAGCTGGAGGGGGCGAAGCACCGTCTGCAGATGTTCCTCGAGCAGTATTTCGGGGGACCGTCGACCTACCAGGAGCAGCGAGGTCACCCGCGACTGCGGATGCGGCATTTCGACTATCCGATCGATTTCGATGCCCGGGACCGCTGGCTGCGCTGCATGCGCGCGGCGCTCGACGATGTGAGCCTGCCGCCGCTGTACGACGAGATGTTCTGGGACTACTTCCAGCGGGCAGCGACCGCGATGGTGAATACGAACCCGAACATCCGGTGATCACTCTCCGGTGACCACAGACCGCTGATCACAGTCCGCGGGCACGCGTGAGCAGGTGACCGCCTGGGTTGACGAGACGCAGCCAGCCTCCGGATTCCATGATGCGCAGCTGACGGTCGTCATCGCGCCCCGGCGGTGGAATGAAGCGCAGCGCAGCGGCTGCGAAGGCCAATCCTCCTGGCATCCCGGTTCCCTGCTCACCCGTCATCGGACGTGACCACACGCGTGAACGCAGAGCTTTGACCGCGTGTCCCCCGGAACCCTCGGGCGCACCGGTGCTGATCTCTGCGATACCCGACTCCGCAGTCTCGTGGAGCCGTCCGACGCTGATCGTGTCGTACTCGGACCAGCCCCCGCGCGGAGGCGCGATCCCGGTCCACGACACGAGCACCGAATTCGGCGGCACCGGCAGAGTGGTTCCATTCTCGTCTCGGGCGAAGCGGTCGAGCAGATTCGACAGCGGCACCGCCTCGTCGAATCCGTCTTGTTCGTGGTCGTCCAGGCGCAGCATACGCATGGCCAGCACCAGCGGTGTCGAATCGCCGAGCCCGTGCGGGAACAGCGGGGCCACGGTGGCGGCCAGGACGTCGGAGGCGACCTGCAGTCGCATCGCTCCGTCAGCATCTGCCCTGTGCGCCAGAGAAGTGAAGGCGGAGAGATCCCGCATCGCCAGCGGGTCACTGATATGCAGATCCGTCATCGTCGAGCCCTCCGCAGCGGAACGGGCGTGCCGAGCACCGATTCCATGGCGACGGTCTCGGCTTCGCTGAGGCGTCGCGGCCGGCCGCTGGCGATGTCGATGAAGACGATGACGGTCTCGGCGACCGTGTAGGTGCGCGAACCGTCCGGTTCGCAGATGACATAGCCCACCGTCACCGAGGCGGGTCGCACATCGCTGATGACGAGATCGACGGCGATGGGTCCGGTCCGATAGGGAATCGGGGCACGGTATTCGATGGCGTGGGAGGCCACGAGCAGCTCGGTGGTGGCAGAGGCGTCGGCGAAGATCGTCGGTATCTCGACCCCGCTGACCGTCTCGGACACCCCATGCTCTCCCGGCGTGGTCGGTGCATCGGAGCTGTGGGTGGGAGAGCCGAGAGCACGGACGCGAGCCTCTTCCAGCAGTTTGAGCTGGGTGACGTTGTTCACATGGCCGTAGGCGTCCATATCACCCCATCTCAGTTCCAACAGTACGCGGGTGAATTCGTCGAGAAGGGGGTTGGTGGCGCCAGAGTGCATGCCTCCCATCATGCCACCTTCCTCACGACGGTGCCGCACGCGATAGGATCGTGACTCGTACGCACGATTGGCCCAGTCATCCGAGGGAGAAGCCCATGACCGACGAAGCATCCTCCGAAGCGGAGGCGAACGTAGCTCGGCTGCACGAGATCCTCGATCTGCGCCGGCTCGAGTTCACTGCGGCGTCCAGCGAAACGGACTTCTTCATCGGGCACAGCCAGTACAAACCCGACGGTCGAGTCTTCGGCGGGCAGGTGCTCGCACAGTGTGTCGTCGCAGCAGCTGCCACACTTCCCAGTGACCGCCTGATCCATTCGCTCCACGGATATTTCCTGCGCGCCGGCGATGTCAGCGAGCCCATCGAATTCGGCGTCGAACGGCTGCGTGACGGCCGTTCGTTCTCTGCCCGCCGCGTCCACGCATATCAGAAGGGCGCGCCGATCCTGTCATTGAGCGCTTCATTCCAGGACGACCAGCCGGGTCTCAGCCATGCCGAGCAGATGCCGACCGGTCTGCCGGCTCCCGCGGACTGCCCGGAACTGCTTGACTATATCGGTGACGAGGATTCTCCGGTCGTCAGCGACTGGCTGCGGAAGCGTCCCTTCGAAGTCCGTCCTGTCGAGCCGTCCCTGCACACCTCGGGCGTCTCCGATCCCTCGATCACCGAACAGCATTCCTGGTTCCGAGCCAGTTCGAGCTTCGGCGACGATCCAGTGCTCAATGCTGCGGCTCTGGCCTATGCCAGTGACTTCAACCTGCTCGAACCCGTCCTTCGTCATCACGAACTGACGTGGCGAACCCCGGGGCTGCGGGTGGCCAGCCTCGACCACGCGATGTGGTGGCACCACCGGGTGCGCGTCGACGACTGGATGCTCTATGTGCAGGAGTCTCCTGCCGCACAGGGTGGGCGCGGTCTCGGCTACGGCCGCATCTTCGCTCAGGACGGAACCCTGCTGGCCACTGTGGCCCAGGAAGGCATGGTCCGGGTCAAGGAGGTTCAGTGACGAGTAAGGACCCGACGATGATGGACATCATCGGCACCATCCTCAGCCGACTGGTCAACGTGGCGCTTTTCCTCGTCATCGGGCTGCTCAGCCTCGTGGCGTTCATGGGACGCACGGATCTGCATGTGGCGGTCTGCGGGCTGTTGGCAGTCGTATGTGGAGTCATCGGCACGATTCTCGTCCGTCTGCTGTTCAGAGAGATCGCGAACCTCGGCGGACTCACCCGCCGGTCAGAGGACTGACTCTTCTCCTCACTCGGTCGCGGCTTCACGCTGGCCCGCTTGGACCGTCCGCCAGCGGACGCAGTACACGTCTCCCACCGATTCTGTGCGGGCGCGTTCATCGTCCACCGGTTCCGCAAGGATACAGTGATGCCCCGGTCTCTATGACCGGGGCATCACTGTGTTCGAAAGAAGAGTCGGAACCGTTTCGGCTCAGACCGAACTGAGCTCAGTCTCGGGTGAGACGACGGTGGGTGACTCGGTGCGGTCGGGCCGCATCTTCGCCGAGTCGCTCGACCTTGTTCTTCTCATAGGCTTCGAAGTTGCCTTCGAACCAGTACCAGTTCGCCGGGTTCTCCTCTGTGCCCTCCCACGCGAGGATGTGCGTGGCCACACGGTCGAGGAACCAGCGATCGTGCGAGACGACCACTGCGCAGCCGGGGAACTCGAGCAGAGCGTTCTCCAGCGAGCCGAGGGTCTCGACATCGAGGTCGTTCGTCGGCTCATCGAGCAGGAGCAGGTTTCCACCCTGTTTGAGGGTGAGAGCGAGGTTAAGGCGGTTGCGCTCACCGCCGGAGAGGACTCCGGCTTTCTTCTGCTGGTCCGGGCCTTTGAATCCGAACGCGGAGACATAGGCACGGGAGGGCATCTCCACCTTGCCGACCTGGATGAAGTCGAGTCCGTCGGAGACGACCTCCCACAGGTTCTTGTCCGGATCGATTCCGCCGCGGGACTGATCGACATAGGAGATCTTCACGGTCTCTCCGACCTTGAGATCTCCGCCGTCGAGCTCTTCCATACCGACGATCGTCTTGAACAGCGTCGACTTTCCGACGCCGTTGGGGCCGATGACGCCGACGATGCCGTTGCGCGGCAGGGAGAAGCTCAGGCCGTCGATGAGTTTGCGCCCATCGAAGCCCTTTTCGATCTTGTCCGCTTCGATGACGACATCACCGAGGCGGGGGCCGGCCGGAATCTGAATCTCTTCGAAGTCGAGCTTCTGCGTCTTCTCCGCCTCGGCCGCCATCTCTTCGTAGCGGGCCAGACGTGCCTTCGACTTCGTCTGCTTCGCCTTGGGGTTCGAACGCACCCATTCGAGTTCGTCTTTCAGCCGCTTGGCGAGTTTCGCGTCCTTCTTACCCTGGACCTGAAGGCGCTCCTGCTTCTTCTCGAGGTAGGTCGAGTAGTTGCCCTCATACGGGTAGAGGTGCCCACGGTCGACTTCGGCGATCCATTCGGCCACGTGGTCGAGAAAATACCTATCGTGGGTGATCGCGATGACAGCGCCCGGGTAGGTCTTCAGGTGCTGCTCGAGCCACAGCACCGATTCCGCATCGAGGTGGTTCGTCGGCTCGTCGAGGAGCAGCAGATCGGGCTTCTCGAGCAGAAGCTTGCACAGTGCCACACGGCGACGTTCACCGCCGGAGAGAACGGAGACGTCCGCGTCCGGCGGCGGGCACCGCAGAGCGTCCATCGCCTGTTCGAGCTGGGAGTCGAGATCCCAAGCGTCAGCGGCGTCGATGGCCTCCTGCAGCTTGCCCATCTCTTCCATGAGGGCGTCGAAGTCCGCATCGGGATCGGCCATCTCCTCGGAGATGGCGTTGAAACGATCGACCTTTGCCTTGATCTCGCCGACGCCTTCTTCGACGTTGCCGAGGACGGTCTTCTCTTCATTCAGGGGCGGCTCCTGCATGAGGATGCCCACCGAGTACCCAGGGCTGAGTCGAGCTTCACCGTTGGAGGGCTGCTCGATACCCGCCATGATCTTCAGAATGGTTGATTTGCCGGCGCCGTTGGGGCCGACCATACCGATCTTCGCTCCGGGGTAGAACGACATCGATACATCGTCGAGGATGACTTTGTCACCGTGCGCTTTGCGCGCCTTGTGCATGGTGTAGATGAATTCGGCCATAGTGCACTCAGGCTATCGGTTCGGCGCACCCCAGCGCCACTTGACGCTCGGCATCCGCCGGGGATGTCCGAACTTCCGCCGAGGCGGCCAGACCTGCGTTGACGAGCGCTCAGCCTCCGCCGAGAGACGGGGCTTCACCCGAAGTGCCACCCTCGCTCGAAGTCTCCTCGGACCCGCCCTCACCGGAGGATCCGTCGGTGCCCTGAGAACCATCGGTTCCTTGGGAACTGTCAGTGCCTTCGGAGCCCGCAGTCCCTTCCGCTCCCCCGGTGCTTGCCGACGAGGAGCCGTCTTCACTCGGCACGGGGCTCTCGGTTTCCCCATCCTTGCCGTTGATGTCCTCGCCGGGCAGGTGGCCGGCACCGTTCGAGTCGCCGTCTTCGTCGCGCTTCTCGCCCTTCGGCGCTTTGACACCTTTCGGCCGTTCCACTTCGCCGAACAGGCAGGAGCCCGTCGATTCCGTGGGCTGGACGAGGTCGGCGGTGGCTTTGCCCCTCCGGATCTCGCCGACGACGCAGCCCTTGTCGGTCTTGACTCCGAACATCTTCGAAGGAACTTCATTGCCGAGCGGCGATTCGTCGATCGTCGCCTCCAGCTGTTCGGGCTCATATCCGGCGTCGAGCATCGTGGAGAAGAACTTCTTCGTCGACGGCACCGATTCCTTGTCACCCGTCAGCGGTTTGAGTGCCTTGAGCACCTTGTCGACTTCGGCAACGGGCTTCGCCTGGGTCTGCTTCGGCTGCGGCTGCGAATCATCGGCACCGAAGCCGAGAAACGAGCAGCCCGACAATGCCAAAGTCAGTGCCGCAGCACTCAGCACAGGAACAAGACGCATCTGCAACCTCGGCGAGAGGGGACGATTGACAGTCTCACTCTAGCGGATGACACGGGCCGCGAGGCGCATCGATTCTCCAGGACGGCAAGGAATTCACGCGATCAGAAGGGCGCCGCGACTTTTGCGGTCTCCTGCGCGATCGGATCATCTTCGGCACCGGTGTCGATGTCGGCATCGGCGCCGCTCGCGGGATCGACGATGTCGCCACGATCGGTGTCGCCGTCGGATTCGGACTCCGGCGGCGTTTCTGCGGTGCCCAAGGTGTTCCAAACCGAATCATTCGATCCGGATGACTCAGAGTTCGACTCTCCGGTCGTCGACTGTGAGCGGTCGGCTGCTTTAGCGCGCTTGTAATGAGCGGTTCCGTACCTCAGGTCGGGGCCGATATGCTCCGCGACCACCGTCGGCGAGATTCCGCTGCGCTCCTCGGTGGCCCATTCTCGATTCCTCAAGCTGCCCGACACGATCACTGCGGCGCCCGTGTTGAGCGACATCGCGGAATTGCTCGCCAGGTCGCCGTAGCAGTCGACGCCGAACCACGAGGTGCCGTCTGTGACGAACTCACCGGTGTTCTTGTCGACTCTCCAATGGTTGACGGCCAGCCTGAACGAGGCGCAGGCTCGCCCGGACGGCAACGTACGCGCGCTCGGCTCGGTGGCGATGGTGCCGGTGACGGTGATCGGGATTGCGGACATCGGAGTCTCCAAATCGGTGTGATGGAACCATACGGTCGTCTGCGTCCGCATGGATCTCCAGTCAGCCCGGTCCATCGCTCCAGTGTCCAGAAACATGAAATGCCCTGTGGACAGAGGTTCTCCGTCCACAGAGCTTCAATGTCCGAGTCGCCCACGGAGTGTGTTCGAGTCGGAGACGCGCGTCTGCGTCTCAGCCGAGCATCTCGTAAGCCCGTCGGTGCTCTCCGATGACGCTCTTCACCGAGTTGAGATACGAGCTCTGGGCGACGCGGCCGACCGCGTCCCGCAGCTTGCCGTCGACCTCGGAAGCCGCTTCCTTCGCGCCTCTGGCCCGCGCAGACTTTGCCATCAGAGAGGTCACGAACGAACCGATGCAGCCGATCAGGAACAGCCCGATGCTGACGATCCAACACCACGTCGGCAGGGCACCCGAACCGATTGCGGCGACGAGGGCGGAGACGATGATGCCGAGGAGACCGACGATCGAAGCGACGAAGAAGATGATCTGCAGGGTGTGTGCCAGCGACCACCAACCAGGGCTCTGGCGAGTGATATCCACAGCCGTGACGGCCGAGTCGAGATTCGCCGACAGCTCGTCGGTGCTCTTCTTCTCTGCTTCCGCGGCCTCGTTCTGCCATGCCTGCGGCATGGTCGACACGGATTCTGCGATGAGTTCGTGCGCCATGAGCCGGACGTGGGAGCTCTGTGCCTTCGTCGTCGCCGGCACCGATGCGCGGACGAGCTCGTCCCTGTCCTGACCGTGCTTGGCACCCAGCGGATCGGGCGCATTGCGCTGGGCCCATGCGAGGATGGGGTAGCCAGTCTTGCGATAGGAACGGCGGATGTAATCATCGTGCACGGTCTGTGCCACGGCTTCGACACCGGCGGCTTCCGACATCGTCTCGACCAGTCGGGATGCACCGGCCAACTCGTCGGGCGAGGAGACCGGTTCTCCGAGTTCCTTCCGGATCCGATTGGCCATCGCCTGCATATCGGCCAACAGCCTCTCGGCCGCTGCATCGTTCGAGTCGACGGTGTCGGCGAGGATGCTGCGGATCTCCGGGATGCCCTCACGGGTCACGGCCGAGGAGATGCGCACATTCGTCTCGCTCAGCCCATCCTCGTTGAGCAGCTGGCGCAGATGGTCGGTTGCGGCCTTCTGCTCCTCCGGACTGAGTTTGTCGATCTGGTTGAGGACGACGACCATGTTCGCACTGTTCTCGGCGAGTTTGGTCAGGTACTCGGAGTGCAGCGAGAAGTCGGCGTACTTCTGTGGGTCGACGACCCAGAACACGACGTCGACGAGTCCCACCAGACGATCCGACTCGACACGGTGTTCAACTGCCGTGGAGTCGTGGTCGGGCAGGTCGAGCAGGATCAGACCGTGCAGGCGTCTCTGATCGTCGCCGTCGAGCGCGGACTCGCGCCAGGTGCGGCTGCGTTCGGGAACATGCAGCCAGTCGAGGACATCGTTTCCGCCCTCGCCCCAGACGCATGCGGTCGGTCGTGAAGTCGTCGGCCTGCGCACACCGACACGGGCGATCTCGAGACCGGCCACTGCGTTGAACAGTGAGGATTTGCCGGAGCCCGTCGACCCGGCGAACGCCACGACGGTAAAGTCCTCACCCAGGCCCAGGCGGTCTTCCGCCCGGTCGAGCAGATTCTGAGCATCGGTGCGAACCTCTCCGCCGAGCTTGTCCTCACTCAGCGACAGGGCGTGTGAGATGCCTTCGGCGAGACGCCGGATCTCGGTCTGTGCGGAACTGTTCACAATGCCACCTCAAGTCGTTCACCGGAGGCGCGCAGGGCGCCCGCTTGCCGCGCCGGTACCGCGGATAGTCTCAGTGCGTTGTCGAAAGGAGTACGGCAGCCCGCCACGATGCCCACAGCCGCGTCGAGGAAGCGCTGTCGGATCGATGCGATGAGACCGGCCGCCTCGTCGGCTCCGAAGATCGTCTCCGCAAGATTGAGTGCGACTCCTGCCCCTTGTCGGGTGCTCTGCCCGCCTTCGCCGGCGCTCCGCGGATCCCAGAAGGCCGCGTATTCGACGACGGCGCAGACTCCTGCAACGCCGAAGGACAGGATCCGGGCCTTGGACTTCTTGCCCTGACCGATATCGCGCACTAGCGCGTTGACTTCATCCGACCACGTGGCCACCGCCGACTTCACTGAGTCCTCGAGCCCCGCGGCCACCGTGCGCAGTTCAGGCTGATCTTCGATGAGGGCCGCACCTGCAGCGGTGTTTCGCCACTCGGCATTGACTTCATCGACCACGTCGATGGCCTGTTCGCGCAGCGACACAGCCGCGCTGCGCAGGATGGCGACATGCAATGGAGTAGCCGCGTCATGTTTGCCGGTCACCGCTGCGGAGATGCGATCGCGCATTCGAGCCATCGTCGGCTCCAGTCCGCGGAAGAGCTGGCCTGTGCCCACGAAGTCCTGCCAGCGGGCATTGACCTCTCCGTGCAGGACCCGTCCGTCGGAGAAGACTTCGGCAAGTCCGGATTGAGCCGATCGGAAGCTCTTCTCCACTGAGCCGACCAGGGCGATGTGGGCCTGTTCCTGAGTTTCGGCGAAGTCGGCGAGCTCCCTGACCCGTGCGGGCAGGGCAGCGATCGCACCCGTCAGCGTGCGATTGCGGATACGTTCGAGTGAGGTGCCCTCCGTGCCGACCTGAGAGATCCAGGAGCGAATAGGGTAGATCGCCGCATGAGGCAGCAGACCGTCTTCCAGCTCGAGCTCGGCGACGGAGAAGATCGGTGAGTTCGCCAGTCCTGCATCAGCGAGAAGACTCGACAGGTGATGCCTGACTTCGCGGTTGGCTTCAGGTGGAACTCGATCGAGAACGATGGCCACCGAAGTGCTTCGCGCAGCGGCCGTCTTCAACAAGGCCCACGGGGCGGCATCGGCGTACCGGTTCGCCGTTGTCACGAAGAGCCACAGGTCGGCGCTGAGCAGAACCCTGCGCGAGAGCGCACGGTTCGTCTCCGAGATGGAGTCCATGTCCGGACAGTCGAGGATGGCAGTGCCCGCTTCGATGTTCTCATCTGCGATGAGCACGACTCCGGGCATGGCCCACTGAGGATCGGAGCTGCGCGGCAGGTCAGGCAGGTAATGCTCTGATTCGAAGAACTTCGCATCGGCGGGGTTGAAGATGACGACCGGGTTGCCCGTCGTCGGTCGACGCACGCCGGCAGGACTGACATTGCGCCCTACGAGGGAGTTGACCAGTGTCGATTTGCCGGCACCTGTCGACCCGCCCACGGCGATGAGGAACGGAGTCCGCGAACGATTGATCCGCGGCAGCACGTAGTCGTTGAGTTCCGCAGTCAGTGTCGAGTGTGCTGTGCGAGCGTCGGCGAAGTCTTCGCTGCGCAGGGTGAAGCGCGTCTCCGAAACTCGCTTGACGATATCGTTCAACGCTTGGCCGACCGGCGGCGTCACGGCGCTCTTGCTCTCAGTCATCACGCCTCCACTCTCTATGTTTTCCCAGCTTGGCACCAACTGCCACGCCGTATCGGCGCGGAATTGCTCAGCGACAGCAGGGATCAGACGGACCCGCCCGATCAACGGATGCGGGCATGAGAAGCGCCCCCGGCGGGGCTCGAACCCGCGACCTACCGCTTAGAAGGCGGTTGCTCTATCCGACTGAGCTACGGAGGCTCAAATATCGTAACCGATGCCCGGATGAGAACAGAAAGCGGCCCCGGGTCGGTGCGGACTGTCTCGTCCGTCGGCTCGAACCGGGGCCGATGCGCTGCCGTGAAAGCTCGGCAGGAACATCTCAGTAGTGACGGGCTGCGTTCTCCATCGACTTCCTCACCGTCACGAATGACACGGCCACCACTCCCGTCATCGCAAGAATGACTGCCACGGCTTCGATCCCGAAGGCGAAGTCGACGATGATCGGGAAGAATCCTGCGAGCATGAAGCCCAGCAACGCGACAAGCGTGAGTGCCGTGGCAACTGAGAAGAGCTTTGCACCATTCATTGTCCATCTCCTTCGATCGATGCATCCGATGGAGAAAGACTAACGCCAGATGAGACTCACGTCACTGAGAATTTCAGAAGAATTCGACTCAGCCTTCGCCCCGAGCGTCGATCGCCTTCTCCAGACGCTCGAGTTTGCCGTCGATCTCGCCGGTGTAGCCGGGACGGATATCGGCCTTGACCACCAGGGACACTCGAGTGCCGAACTGGCCGACAGCCTCGGTGGCCTCTTTGATGACCGCGAAGACCTCGTCCCATTCCCCTTCGATGGTCGTGAACATCGAGTCCGTCCGGTGCGGCAGACCGGAATTGCGGACGATCTCGACAGCCGCTGCCACGGCATCGTGGACCGAGGCGTCGGCCCCTTCTCCCCCACTGGGAGCGACTGAGAAAGCTGCGAGCATGTTGATGGTCCCTTCTGTCCGGTCCGGTGGGGAGCCGATCGGCTCCCCACCGGTTCATCTGGCTGAATTGAGGTCGAACGACTCGGCTCAGGCCTGAGCGGGCACTGTCACGATGAGCGAGTCACCCTGCCCGCCGCCTCCGCAGAGTGCGGCGATACCCGTGCCGCCGCCTCGGCGCTGGAGTTCGAGGGCAAGGGTGAGGACGACCCGGGCTCCCGAGGCACCGATCGGGTGGCCAAGTGCGACGGCGCCGCCGTTGACGTTGACCTTGTCCTCGTCGATGCCGAGGTCCTTGGCGCTGGCCAGGCCGACGGCGGCGAAGGCTTCGTTGATCTCATAGAGGTCGAAGGAGTCGGCTGCGACGCCTTCACGCTCGGCAGCGACCTTGATCGCCTGTGAGGGCTGGTGCTGGAGAGTCGAGTCCGGTCCGGCGGTCCAGGCATGCGAACGGATCTCGGCGAGGATCGGAGCGCCGAGCTCTTCGGCCTTCTCACGCGACATGACGACGACAGCGCAGGCTCCGTCGGAGATCTGCGAAGCGTTGCCGGCGGTGATCGTTCCGTCCTTCCGGAAAGACGGCCGCAGCTTGGACAGGGACTCGGCCGTCGTGTCAGGACGCACACCCTCGTCTGCGGAGATGGTGACATCGCCCTTGCGCGAGCTGATGGTCACTGGCACGATCTCATTCTCGAAGGCACCGGCCTTCTGTGCCGCCGCCGCGCGCTGGTGCGAACGAGCGGAGAACTCATCCTGCTCAGCGCGCGAGAACTCGCGGTCACCGGCATTGGCCTCTTCGGTCAGTCCGCCCATAGCCTGATCGGTGAATGCGTCCCAGAGTCCGTCGTAGTCCATATGGTCCTTGGCGACGACATCACCGTACTTGTACCCCGAACGCGATTTCATCAGCATGTGCGGGGCCTGGCTCATCGATTCCTGCCCGCCCGCCACGACGACGTCGTACTCGCCGGCTCGGATCAGCTGAGCCGCTTGGGTGATCGTGTTGATTCCCGACAGGCACAGCTTGTTGACCGACACAGCCGGAACGGACATCGGAATGCCGGCTTTGACTGCCGCCTGTCGACCGGGGCCCTGACTGTTTCCGGCCTGCAGAACCTGGCCCATGATCACGTAGTCGACGTCGGAGCCCTGAATGCCGGCACGATCGAGTGCCCCGGCGATGGCTTCGGCGCCGAGCTCGACGGCACTGAGTTTCGACAGCTCTCCCTGCAGTCGCCCGAACGGTGTGCGCGCTCCGGCGACGATCACTGCATCAGCCATATTTCCTCCTCGGATATCCGCGCTGCGGACGCGTGTCCGCAGCACGTATGCATTTCGACATCCACCAGCCTAGTCGAGGCCCATGTGGCCTGCATCACGGGGTCCGCGCGGCCATGGATCAAGCCCTCGTCCACACTCTCGCATTCGCACCCAACACTCATGGAGTCTCCGTTAGAGTAGGACGAGGACAGCCTAAGAACACCCCCTTTCCAAGATGACAGGAGTTCGCTTCAGTGACGCCCACCGAAGAATTCCGCACAGCGATGCGCGGCTACGAGAAGAGTGAAGTCGATTCGCGACTGCAGCAGCTGCGCACCGAGGTCGAGTCGGTCCGCAAGGCCCTGGCCGATGCGCGCAGTCAGGTCATCAATGCAGATCGGGCGAAGCTGCAGATCGCCGGTGAGCTCTCCGAAGCCAAAGCACAGCTGAAGAAGGCTGCCAACGACAATGCAGAGGCGGCAGGGCCTCCCGGAAGCCGCATCGACCATCTTCTCAAGATCGCCGAGTCGCAGGCCCGCGAGACCCTGGCTCAGGCCAATTCCGATGCCGAGACGATTCGGAACAAGGCCCGCGCCGAGGCGGCGTCCGCTCGCGCTCGGATGCACACCGAGAGCAACGACACACTGTCCAATGCGCGCTCGGAAGCCGATGCGATCACTTCCTCGGCCGAGCTGCGCGCCGAAGAGACGATCAAGGCCGCTGAGAAACGCGCAGCCGAGCTCAGCGCAACCACCGAACGCGAGACCAACCAGGCCAAGGAAGCGAATGCCGCTTCCGCCAAGGAGGCTCGTGAGAGTCTCGATCTCGAGCTCTCCGAACTGCGGGCGACCGCTGAGAAGGAAGCTGCGGATCTGCGTGCCGAGGCCAAGACCGAGGCAGAGGAGACAGTGGCGGCTGCTCAGGCGCAGGCCGATGAGCTGCTCAAGTCCGCGAAGGCACGCGACGAGGCATCGAAGAAGGCCGGAAACGACTTCGACGTCGAGCTCGCGAACAAGCGCAAGGAAGCCGAGACCGAACGCAAGAAGCGCTACGAAGAGGCTCAGGTCGAGAACAAGAAGCTCGTCGAAGAGGCTCAGGCACGCGCAGCGAAGGCCGACACCGAGGCCAAGGAAGCTGCCGAGCGTGCGGAGCAGACTCGCACCGACGCGGTGAAGAAGGCCGACGAGATCATCGCCGACGGAAAGTCCCGCGCACAGACGCTCATTGCGGAAGCTCGCGCCACCGCCGAGGCAACCATTGAGGAATCCGCGGCAGAGGCCAAACGCAATGTCGCCTCCGCACAGTCGCAGGTCGATCTGCTCACGAAGCAGCGCAAGACGATCACTGCTCAGCTCGACCAGCTCCGTTCGCTGTTCGCTATGCCCGGGGTCATGGGCGGCGACTCAGTGGATCCGGCGAAGGCCGAATCGGCGTCTCACGCCACCGAGCAGATCGCCGACGGTCAGGAGCTCGAAGACCTGCTGGCCGACGATGACTCGTCGGATGCGCCCAAGGCCGACGACTCCGCGAAGTCGACCGATGACGCAGGATCGAACGACGCCGAAACCTCGAAGTCCGGATCTGCCTCGGGCGGGGGTTCGAAGTCGACCGGTCCTGCGAAGAACGATGGTGCCGGAGCCGAGGACAACGGCCCTGCGAAGGCTTCCGACGAGTCGGCCGAAAGCTCGAAGTCGACTCCTGCTTCGAAGAACGCTGCGGAGTCGAACGCTGACTCTGCCGCTGATGAGAAGGACACGGCAGGCGAAGATCTGCCCAACGGCGCCACCGACGAGGACACGATCTCGATCAACGCTCAGGTCTCCGGCTCGAAGGACAACTCGAAGACCTCGCGCTCGCGCAACTCGCTGCGCTGAGATCGATTGAGTCGAGACCGACTGCGTCCAGACGAATCGAACTGAGACGGGCCGAATCGACTATGAGAAGGGACCCGCTGACGCGGGTCCCTTCGTCACTATGAGGCACGTTGGCTGACTGAGGTCTCAGTCGACTCCAGCCCTGTTGACGACAGCCCGGAGATCATCTGACCTCACCGGAAGCGGTCGAAGCAGTGCTGGTGCCAGTGCCGCCTGCTTTCGACCCCGATCTCGATTCCGTGGGGAGCATCCTGACGCCACGCAACGACATGGCTCGAGGCGGCGCTGACGTCGCGACCGCAGCCGGGGCAGACATAGACCTTGCCGGATTCGTTTCCCTTCACGGTCTGCACGGACCAGGTTCCGTCCGGCAGTGAACGGCTTGTCCTCATGCCTGCCACAGAGTCGGACAGATCGCGGGGAGACTGCTGCCATTTGTTCTTGCGACGCGAGGATGAAGATCGTGGCATTGAGTCATTGTCTCACGTAGGCTGAAGCGCGTGCGTCTAGTCATTGCCCAATGCTCCGTTGATTATGCCGGTCGTCTGACCGCCCACCTTCCGATGGCCACCCGCCTCATTATGCTCAAGTCCGACGGCTCGGTGCTCATCCATTCCGACGGCGGTTCCTATAAGCCCCTGAACTGGATGACTCCCCCGTGTACGGTTCGGCATATCGAGCCCGACGCCGAGCAGGCCGAGGCCGGCCTGACGGAGCTGTGGGAGGTTTCCCAGACGAAGACCGGTGACCGTCTCGTCATCTCCATCGCCGAGGTCCTCGCTGACGACTCCTATGAGCTCGGGGTCGATCCCGGGCTGGTCAAGGACGGGGTCGAAGCGCATCTGCAGGAACTGCTCGCCGAGCATATCGAGACCCTCGGCGAGGGCTACAGTCTGGTGCGCCGCGAATACATGACCGCGATCGGTCCGGTGGACATCTTGGCTCGTGACGACGGACAGAAGTCTGTGGCGGTGGAGATCAAGCGCCGCGGCGATATCGACGGTGTCGAACAGCTGACCCGCTATCTCGAGCTGATGAATCGCGATCCACTGCTGAGCCCAGTCAACGGAGTCTTCGCTGCTCAGGAGATCAAACCGCAGGCACGTACTCTCGCTGAGGACCGCGGCATCCGCTGCGTCGTTCTCGACTACGATGCTCTCCGCGGAATGGACGACCCCGAGACGCGCCTCTTCTGATCACCCACGATCAGCCGGCGAATCAGCCCACGGTCAACCTGCGAGATGGCCGGCCACCAACTCCAGCGTCGCCGATCAACCCGCGGGAAAGCCGGCCACTCACTTCAGCCGCGCCGATCAAGCCGAGCCGTGTCGCTCCCTTCGTGCAGCGTCCGTAGCTCCTCAGCGCGGGCCCACACCGTCGATCAAGGCGAACAGCGTTTATCGCCCTGTCTCCGGAACGAATTACGCTGTCCGCCTTGATCGAGCGTCAGGATCACGCTTCGCGACGGCTGTCGTCCATGACCAGTCGTCGTCGCACTGACTCTCCGATCCGCAGGAAGAGGTCGGCGGAGAAGAGATCGCTCCACCGGACACGGAAGACCAACCAGCCCTCGTTGCGCAGCGCATACTCGCGGCGCCGTTCACGTTCGAAAGTCACTTGCGGATCCGCTCCGTCGAGGTGGTACTTTCCTGCACCATCGAACTCTGCGATGACCTTCGCCCGTCTATTGGCGAAATCGGTACGGCCCAAGTGTTTGCCGGCTCCATCGCGAATGTCGACCTGCGGCTCGAACCCCGGAATCGAATGCTCGACTAACCGCACCGCGCAGATCGACTCAGCGACGCTCTCGCGGCGTGCATCGACATTCTCCAATACCTTGACGATCTTCCGTGTGCCTGTGCGAACAGGATGCGCTTCACTGAAGGAACGCATCTGTTCGACGGTCACGACCGAGCTGCGCACCGCTGCATCGAGCGCCGCGACAGAGAATGCGAGCGGACAGTCCCGAGCAATGTCGAGCAGCGTCTGCAGGACCGTCGTCACCGGGATCCCATCGACGAACTCGTACCCTGCACGATCTGAGGCGCGTCGCCGCACAAGCATCTTCGCCAGACGAACTCCGCTGCGCGGACGCACCGATTCGGCGAAGACATCGTCCCGCTCGACGTATGGAATCGGAAGGCCGTGAACGATGAGTGCACTGCGGTGAGAGAATACTGCGTCCGGAGGCAGGCGATCGACGTACGACCGGACGAGGATTCTCAGATCCTCCACGCGTTTGCGCAGGCCCGTCGACTCTATCGGCAGTGTGGTTGTGGGAGCCGCGGCTATCGCACTGACGAAACTGTGCGCCGGATCAGAACATTCTGCGGTGACAACATATCGCCCTCGTTCCAATCGTCGCAGACAGCATCGCTCGGCGGCTCTGATCCGATGACAGTCCCACCCGGCCTCGAGCAGTGCGGCAGTCGACAGACATCTATACATGCCTTCAAGCATGCGTGACGAGACGCGGGAGAACCAGGATGAGAAGTCGGGCTGTGGACAACCCTCGACTCTTCCACACAGACCGCATCGTCACGAGGAACGGCCGACGTGCAGGACCGCGGAACCACCGCGCAGGCCCTCGAACGGCGGTCGGCCGCAGTCGCCGTTCAAGGCGAAGCGCGAATTCCGCGCCGTTTACCTATCGACAGACGAGGGCGACCTTGAACGAGAGAGCGAACCTCGGACAGACGGGGGCCCGCTTGAATGAGTACGACGACTACCGAAAACCGACGACCGACTTGCACGAACGAGGCATCTCCTGACAGCCAAGATCCGCGAAGTTCGTCGAGTGAGAGAACTAGTCGAAGCTGAGGACGTCGCGCCTCTCGACGCGTTCGATGTCGACACCGAGGGCGCGAAGATTGTCGACGAAGTTCTCGTAGCCGCGTTCGATGTGATCGATTCCCGATACCTCGGTCACTCCCCCGGCCCGGAGGGCGGCCATGACCAGGCCCGCTCCCGCGCGGATATCGGAAGCTTCGACTTCGGCACCGGAAAGACTCTCGCTGCCGGTGACGAGTGCATGGTTGCCGTCGATGCGGACCTTCGCACCGAGGCGGGCGATCTCCTGCACGAAGCGCCAGCGCGCTTCGAACAGATTCTCAGACAGCAGACCGATACCGTCGGACACCGAGTTCAACGCGATGACGAACGGCTGCAGATCCGTCGGGAATCCCGGGAACGGCATGGTGGCCACCCGGATGGCTTGGGGACGCGAGGCGCCGATGACGCGGAATCCCTTGCCCCGCGTTCCGTCACCGAGGATGATCTCACCGAGGTCTTCCACCGTGGCGCCAGAATCCCGAAGCTTCATACCGATATTGGGCATGATGTCGAGCCCGACTCCGCGTACGGTCACATCGCCCGCGCTCAATGCGGCGCCGAAGGCGAAGGTTCCGGCGACGATGCGGTCGCCGACGGTGCGGTGGGTGACCGGCTGCAGCGATTCGACACCGGTGATGGTGAGGTCAGAGGTGCCGATCCCCTCGATCTGCGCCCCCATCTCGACGAGCATCGTACAGATGTCGACGATCTCGGGTTCGCGCGCGGCGTTGGCGATGGTCGTGGTGCCATGGGCGAGAGTTGCCGCCATGACGAGGTTCTCGGTGGCTCCGACGGAGGGGAACTCGAGGACGATCTCGGTACCGCGCAGACCCGTCGGAGCCTCTGCGACGAAATAGCCGTGGTCGAGGTGGACGACAGCGCCCAGGGCCTCGAGACCGGCCTGATGCATGTCGAGTCCCCGGGAACCGATGGCGTCACCGCCGGGAAGAGCCACATGTGCGGCACGCATCCGTGCGGTCAGTGGGCCGAGGACGGAGATCGAAGCCCGCATTGCGCGGACGAGTTCGTAGTCGGCTTGGATGCCGACTTCGGCGGGGACGTCGATGCTCACGACGCCGTCTTCGGCGTCATAGTCGACCTCGCAGCCGAGGCGGACGAGCAGTTCGACCATGATCCGCACGTCGAGGATGGCCGGGACGTTGGTGATAGTCGTGCGTCCCACGGCGAGGAGACTCGCCGCCATGAGTTTGAGGACGCTGTTCTTGGCGCCTCTGACGTCGATGGTTCCCGCCAACTGCGCGGGCCCGGTCAAGCGGAAGACATCCATTAAGTGAAACGTCCCATCGTCGGATTGAAGCCAGGAGGTGATGATTCGAGCCACGAAGCCATCGTGGACAGGGATTCGGTGTCCATTGCCAGAGACACGGAACGCGGACGACCGTCCGCCTTGCCGTACGAGCAGTCGACAACGACCGCTTCGGGCAGAACCGAGTACTGCTCACCGGAGGTGGGCTTGCGCCGGACGAGGATGTCGAGATCCGCGCGCGGCAATCGGAACGCGGCGCGCCGCGTCAGTGCGAAGACCGGATACCAATCCAGGGAGGTGACCGAGAACACGGCCACGCCCAAACGCCAACGTGGGCGAGAAGAATACTCCTCGCCCACGTTGATGGAACAGTCAAAGGCACCCGAGAGCTTCGAGATCGACCTGCGTCGGATCGTGACGACCACGATCAGAGCAAGCGCAAGTCCTACCAACGAGAGCAGAACGATCAGCAGGACAGAAGGGTTCACGGTTGCCAGTGTAACCTGCGGATCAGAGAAGTTCGGCCTGATCAGCGGCAATGATCACACGGTTGTTCTCCACCGAGAGGAATCCGCCATCGGCTTTGACCCTGATGGTGTCCTCTCCCGGGGTGAGAATCCGTGCTTCGCCGTCGGCGACGACACCCAGCACGGGCTCGTGGCCCGGCAGGATGCCGATCTCGCCGTCGAGGGTACGGGCGATGACGCGCTTGGCCTCACCGACCCATACCTCGCGATCAGCAGCCACGACATTCACTTCGAGTGTCGCCATGGCTTACTTCTGCATCTCTTCGTAGTTGCGCATGACATCGTCAAGGCCGCCGACGTTGAAGAATGCCTGCTCCGGGATGTGGTCGACTTCGCCCGAGCAGATCTTCGAGAAGCCTTCGATCGTGTCGGCCAGCGGCACGGTCGAACCGGGAACCTGAGTGAACTTCTCAGCGGTGTAGGTGTTCTGCGAGAGGAACTGTTCGATACGACGCGCACGGTGAACGACGAGCTTGTCCTCTTCACCGAGTTCATCGACACCGAGGATGGCGATGATGTCCTGCAGTTCCTTGTTCTTCTGCAGAATCGCCTTGACCTCGTTGGCCACGCGGTAGTGCTCGTCACCGACGATCAGCGGATCGAGGATGCGCGAGGACGATGCGAGCGGGTCGATCGCCGGGTACAGACCGCGCGAAGCGATGTCACGGCTGAGCTCCGTGGTCGCGTCGAGGTGGGCGAATGTCGTCGCAGGAGCCGGGTCGGTGTAGTCATCGGCGGGAACGTAGATCGCCTGCATCGACGTGATCGAGTGACCACGCGTCGAGGTGATGCGCTCCTGCAGCAGACCCATCTCGTCAGCCAGGTTGGGCTGGTAGCCCACGGCCGAGGGCATGCGACCCAGCAGGGTCGAGACCTCGGAGCCGGCCTGGGTGAAGCGGAAGATGTTGTCGATGAACAGCAGCACGTCCTGGTTCTGCACATCGCGGAAGTACTCCGCCATGGTCAGCGCCGACAGCGCCACGCGCAGACGGGTGCCTGGCGGCTCGTCCATCTGGCCGAACACCAGCGCGGTGTCCTTGAAGACTCCTGCCTCATCCATTTCCATGATGAGGTCGTTGCCCTCACGGGTACGCTCGCCCACACCGGCGAACACCGAGGTGCCCGAGTGGTTGTGCGCGATACGGAAGATCATCTCCTGGATGAGCACGGTCTTGCCGACACCGGCGCCGCCGAAAAGACCGATCTTTCCACCCTGGACGTAGGGGGTGAGGAGGTCGATGCTCTTGATGCCGACTTCGAGGATCTCGGTCTTGGACTCGAGCTCGTCGAACGACGGTGCCGGACGGTGGATGGGCCACCGCTCGGAGATCTCCAGCTCCTCGCCGTCGGCGAGGTTGAGGCAGTCACCGGTGGTGCTCCACACATGGTGCTTGGTCACGTCTCCGACGGGAACGGAGATCGGTGCGCCGGTGTCGACGACTTCCTGTCCGCGGACAAGTCCGTCGGTCGGCTGCAGCGACACTGCGCGGACCAGTCCGTTGCCCAGGTGAAGTGCGACCTCGAAGGTCAGCTTCCGGGTTCCTTCGGACAGTTCCACCGACGCGGTCAATGCGTTGTAGATCTCGGGCACGGAGTCGAGCGGGAACTCGATGTCGACAACCGGGCCGATGACTCGGGAAATCCGGCCGAGGGCAGTGCCCTGTGCCGGAGAGGTTTCCGTTGCTGTGGCAGTCATGGTCTCTTTCTCTCTGCTCTCGCCGGTCAGTCGCCGGCTGCCGATGCCGCGAGGGCATCCGCCCCACCGACGATCTCGGTGAGTTCCTGGGTGATTTCCGCCTGGCGAGCCGTATTGGCCAACCGGGTGTAGGTCTTGATGAGATCATCCGCGTTGTCCGTGGCTGTCTTCATCGCCGCCTGTCGCGAGGCCTGCTCGGATGCTGCTGCGCTGAGCAGCGCCGACAGAATCCGCGAATCGATGTATCGCGGCAACAGTGCGTCGAGCACAGCCTCCGCACTCGGTTCGAACTCATAGAGCGGGAACGCGGGTGCATCGGACGATTCCCCAGACTGTCCGCCGGTCGATGCCTCTTCGGCGTCGACGACCTCCAGCGGAAGCAGTCGCCGGTATTCCGGGTCATGCGTGACGCTGGAGACGAAACGGGTGAAGACGATGTAGATCTCGTCGATCCCTGAGTCAGCCGACTCCGGGTCGAAGTTCTCCAACAGCGCCTCGCCGATCTCACGTGCGTGTTCGGCCAGCGGGTTCTCGGAGATGCCTGTCCAGGACTTCTCGATCTTGCGATCGCGGAAGGTGTAGTAGTTCTTGGCCTTGCTGCCGATCGTGAACAGGTCGACGCTCTTGCCCTCGTTGCGCAGCAGCCGAATGAGTTCCTCGGCTTCGCGCAGCAGGTTCGCCGAATAGGCGCCGGCGAATCCGCGGTCGGGTCCGATCACGAGGACGGCAGCGTGCTTGACGTTGTCCGACTCCGTGGTGAGAACGTGGTCGACGTTCGACTCGCTGGCCACTGCCGACACGGCCCGGGTCAGGGCGTTCGCGTACGGGCTTGCGGCCTGCGAGCGGGCAATGGCCTTCTGGATCCGCGAAGCAGCGATGAGCTCCATCGCCTTGAAGATCTTCCTCAAGGACTGAGTCGAGCGGATCTTCTGTTTGAAGACCCTCTGCTGGGCTCCCATCAGTTCTTCCTTTCGCCGTTACGGAACAGGTTCAACGCTTCTGCCGAACGATCTGCTCCTGCTCGACCTCGTCGGAGGACGCGGCTGCGGTGTCTTCGCTGCCGGCCTTCGAACCGCTCTGGTCCGAGCTGGCGAAGTTCTGGGTGAACTCGGCCAGGACGCTCTTCAGCTCTTCGGTCGTGTCGTCGTCGAGCTTCAGGGTCTCACGGATGGTCGTGAAGATACCGGTCTTGCGCTCGATGTGATCGTGCAGTTCGGACTCGAAGCGGAGCACGTCGTCGACAGGGATCTCGTCGAGGTAGCCGTTGGTTCCGGCGAAGATCGACACGGTCTGCTTCTCGAACGGCATCGGAGCGTACTGACCCTGCTTGAGCAGCTCGGTCAGTCGCGCACCCCGGGCCAGATCGCGCTTGGTCGCGTCGTCAAGATCGGATGCGAACATCGCGAAGGCCTCGAGCGAACGGTACTGAGCGAGCGAGATCTTCAGCGTGCCCGAGACTCCCTTGAGAGCCTTCGTCTGAGCGGCACCACCGACTCGAGACACGGACACACCGACGTCGACAGCGGGACGCTGGCCGGCGTTGAACAGATCGGACTGCAGGAAGATCTGACCGTCGGTGATCGAGATGACGTTGGTCGGAATGAACGCACCGACGTCGTTGGCCTTCGTCTCGATGATCGGAAGACCGGTCATCGAACCGCCGCCGAGCTCATCGGAGAGCTTCGCGCAGCGTTCCAGCAGACGCGAGTGCAGGTAGAAGACGTCGCCGGGGTAGGCTTCACGGCCCGGCGGACGACGCAGCAGCAGGGACACGGCGCGGTAGGCCTCAGCCTGCTTCGACAGGTCATCGAACACGATGAGGACGTGCTTGCCGTCGTACATCCAGTGCTGACCGATTGCGGAACCGGAGTATGGAGCCAGGTACTTGAAGCCTGCTGGGTCAGACGCGGGAGAGGACACGATGGTCGTGTACTCGAGCGCACCGGCCTCTTCCAGCGAACGGCGGACGCCGGCGATGGTCGAACCCTTCTGGCCGACGGCCACGTAGATGCAGCGGACCTGCTTCTTCGGGTCTCCGGTCTCCCAGTTGGCCTTCTGGTTGATGATCGTGTCGATCGCCAGAGCGGTCTTACCGGTCTTGCGGTCACCGATGACCAGCTGACGCTGACCACGGCCGACGGGGATCATCGCGTCGATGCTCTTGTAACCGGTCTGGAGCGGCTCACGCACTTCCTGGCGGTCCATGACGCCGGCGGCCTGAAGCTCGAGCTCACGGCGGCCGACGGTCTCGATGTCGCCGAGTCCGTCGACGGGACGACCCAGCGGATCGACGACACGGCCGAGGTACCCGTCGCCGACCGGAATCGAGAGGACCTCTCCGGTACGGTACACGTTCTGCTCTTCGGCGATTCCGGAGAACTCACCGAGGATGACGACGCCGATCTCGCGTTCGTCGAGGTTCTGTGCCAGGCCCAGTGTGCCGTCTTCGAACCGCAGGAGTTCGTTGGCCATGGTGCCGGGCAGGCCCGAAACGTGAGCGATACCGTCACCAGCGGTGACGACCTTGCCGACCTCGGTCTTTTCCGAGCTCTCCGGGTTGTACGAGTCAACGAACTTCCCGAGAGCGTCCCGGATCTCTTCCGGGCGAATTGTCAGTTCCGCCATCTGGTTTCCCTGCTTCCTTTACTCAAATCTTGCGTCCGACGACCGGTGGGCCGCCGATGCCGGAGAAGCCGGCCACTAGTGTCAACCTGCGAGCTTGCGCTGCACATCGGCCAGTCGATCGGCCACGGTCGAGTTCATCATCTCGTCGCCGACCTGCACCCGGACTCCCCCGAGAACATCGGGGTCGACCTGGACATTGAGGACGAGTTCGCGACCATAGCTGGCCGACAATGCCGCCTGCAGCCTTTCGGTCTGCGACTCGCTCAGAGGTCTGGCGACGGTGACGTCCGCAACCGACCGCTGCTGGCGGGCGGCGAGGATATCGCTGTACTGGTCGAGCGCCTTCGCCACGCGGAGTCCGCGCGGGTGCAGAGCTGCCTGTTGGACCAGCTTGATGGTGTCTGGCTGTGCCTTGCCGGTGAGCAGGTCCGAGACGAGAGCGCGCTTGCTCTCATCGGTGGCCTGCGAATCAAGCGCGCGGGACAGCTCGTGGTTGGATTCAAGCAGACGCGCGAAGCGGAAGATCTCCTCTTCGACCTGTCCCAGCTTCCCGTCGGCCTGTGCGGCAGCGGCGATCGCTGTCACACCGGCGACTTCGACGCTGGTGACGAGGTCCTGGGTCCGCGCCCAACGATGACCGACGGCCTTGTCGCTGATACGCAGAACCGCATCCGTGATCCGAGTCGAGAACAGAGTCCGCAGCAGCTGCTGCTTCCTCTCGGCCGACTCGGAGGAGTCTGCCAGAGCCTTGCGCAGTCCGACATTCTCGGCGAGGACGCCGACGAGTGCCAGAGTCTCCTCACCGATCTGTCGGGGGTCTCCCCCGGAGATCTCGGAATTCGCGGTCTCGAGGACGGCCTGCAGGGACAATCTGCTCGACTGGAGCATCACGCCCCCTTGACCGGCTGCGCGGACGAGTTGGACTCGAGATCGGAGATGAAGCGATCAACCACATTGGCCGAACGCTGGTCATCGGTGAGTGACTCACCCACGATGCGCGATGCCAAGTCCGTGGCAAGAGTGCCGACCTCGGAACGCAGCTGCACCATGGCGGACTGACGTTCGGCGTCGATCTGGGTCTGTGCCTGAGCGATGATGCGATCAGCCTCGGAGTGAGCCTGGGCCTTCATGTCGGCGATGATCTGGGCGCCTTCTTCCTGAGCCTCGGCGCGCAGTCGTGCAGCTTCGGCACGACCGTCGGCGAGCTGCTTCTGATACTCGGCCAGAGCCTGATCGGCTTCGGCCTGCACCTTCTCGGCCTTCTCAATTCCACCCTGGATGCGCTCAGCGCGCTCGTCGAGGGTCTTGTTGAAGGCGGGAAGGACGTACTTCCAGACAACCAGGAAGACGATCAGCAGACAGACGGCACTCCAGACGATGTCGTACAGCGCCGGGAGAAGCGGGTTCTCCGCGGAGGCGACGATGTTTACCGGAGTCATCTTTCAGTCCTCTTCGAGATCAGGGCAGGAAGAACGGGGTGGCGATACCGATGAGGGCCAGGGCCTCGATCAGAGCGATACCGAGGAACATGTTTCCGCGCAGGGCGCCGGCCATTTCGGGCTGACGGGCGGTTCCCTCGATGGTCTTGCCGATAACGATTCCGACACCGACACCGGGGCCGATTGCGGCGAGGCCGTAGCCGATGGTGCTGAGGCTACCGGTGATCTCAACTGCAGCGAGCGTATCCATAGGATGCTTTTCCTTTCATATGGCAGCCGGGTGGTTGGCCCGGCTTTGTAACACTAGGGGGTTACAGACTGGGTGCGATCTCAGTGTTCGTCCGAGATCGCGGCATTGATGTACACACAGGACAGAAGAGCGAAGATGTAGGCCTGCAGCACGACGATGAGCATCTCGAGAATGAAGACGAACATGCCGCCGGCGAAGGTGACGATGCCGAAGAACTGGAATCCGTTGGCGGCGTCGAAGAGGAAGAAGCTCGTAGCGGAGAAGCAGAGGACGAGCAGGAGGTGGCCGACCATCATGTTCGCGAAGAGTCGGATCGCCAGAGTGAACGGCTGGGTGACGAACTTCGTGATGAACTCGATCGGGATGAGCAGGATGTGCATCGCCGGCGGGACGCCGGGCAGGATGAGCGAGTCCTTGAGGTAGCGGCCGAGGCCCTTCTCCGCGATGCCGGCCCAGTGGTAGGTCACATAGACCACGAGGGTCAGCACGATCGGCATACCGATGACGCCGGTTCCCGGCATATTGAGGAACGGAATGAGCTTCGTGACGTTCCAGAAGAGGATACCGAAGAAGATCGCCACAATGAGCGGCATGAACTTCTTGGCTTTCTCCTTGCCCATCGAGTCTTCGGCGATGCCGACGGTCACGAATTCCATGGCGAGCTCCATGCTCGACTGGAAGCGGGACGGGATGAGCTTCATGCGCTTGGCCCAGACGGCCAGCAGCACAACGACGGCGACGGTGGCGATGATGCGGATGAGCATCACGCGGTTCATTTCGAACGGTGTGCCCTCAAAGAGGAACGAGGCTGGAAAGAATTCAGCCATCGACGGTGCGTGGAAGCCGCCTTCTGCAGCACTGACTGTTGTGTTCGCGGCGTTGAGTGTTCCCACGTTTTTACTACTCTCCCATGGTCAAGGGCCCTGATGGCCTGGCCTTGGCCCCGCACTGAAGGCGAGGCTTGAGGTTCAGGAGCGACAAAGGGCGAAGATCCGCCCAAGCACCGGGTCTACTCTACCAACTGTAGAGAGTGACCGACAAATTCATCAGGCTTCTCTGTGCAATTTCTGTCAACGATTTTATACGACACGTCATTCGTCTTGCGCCTCGCCCTACGACGCGTCTCAAATGGGAGCGAGGATTGGTCTCCCCGACTAATTCGCCTCCGGATCGACATAGGGAACCCGTCCCTTGACCACGGTGATCGCCTCGACGAGCGAGGAGCCGATGACCGCGACGACGATGGTGAAGAAGGCGACCGTGCCTTCGAGCCAGGTCGCATCCTTGATGCGCCAGATGACGATCATGAAGATGAAGGCCTTGAAGAGGAACCCGACGCCGAGGAAGCCGGCGATCGCGGTCAGTCCCATGTTCCGTCCGACGTACATGACGACGAGGGTGATGATGATGAAGACCGCAGCCAGTCCCCCGCCGACGGCCCCACCGACGAGTCCAGTCATCCCCGAGACCAGCCAGCCGATGCCCATGCCGAGGGCCGCGACGACAAGGACGAGGATGATGCCCCGGATGAGCAGCGTCCTCCAGACGCGGGTCCAAGCTGCTTCGACTTCAGTCTCTCGGCGCGGTATCGGATCGGTCACGAGATTTCCTCTCTGGCTTTCTGACGCATGCGAAGGGGATAGAAGGTGAAGATCAGGGTGATGGCAGCGAGGCCGCCGATGACGCAGGCCGAGAACAGCCAGCCCTTGAACAGGAGCAGCACCGATCCGAAGGCGATGAGCGCCGTCCAGGTATAGAGGATGAGCACCGCACGCGCGTGGGAATGTCCCAGACGCAGCATCCGGTGGTGGAGGTGTTTGGCATCGGCGGAGAACGGAGACTGTCCGGCACGCAGCCTGCGCACCACGGCCAGTCCGAGGTCGAGCAGCGGCAGGAACATCACGGCCACAGGCAGGATGATCGGCATGAATGTGGCGAACGCTCGCTCTTGGCCGATCAGCGCCGGGTCGACCTGGCCGGTGACCCTGATCGTCGAGGCGGCGAGCAGCAGGCCGATGAGCATCGACCCGGAGTCGCCCATGAAGATCCTCGCCGGATTGAAATTGTGCGGGAGGAAACCGAGGCAGGCGCCGACGAGGATCGCGATGATGAGCGAGGCGAGGTTCGCATACGACTCCGGTGAAGCGTCACGAGCGAGCCAGTAGGAGTAGATGAAGAAGGCGCTACCGCCGATGGCGACGACGCCCGCGGCGAGACCGTCGAGTCCGTCGACGAAGTTCACCGCGTTGATCGTCACGAGGACGACGAGGACCGTGACGATGATCGACATCCGCGGGGAGCCGATGATGACTCCGCCGAAGGGAATCGACAGCAGCGCCACTCCCTTGATCGCCATGAAGCCTGCGGCGAGAGCCTGACCGGCGAGCTTCGCCATCCAGTGGAGGTCCCAGATGTCGTCGATGACTCCGAGCAGACACAGCAGGCCGGCGGCTCCGGCGATTCCGATGATCGGGCCCAATTCGACGAAGATCCGATTGAGGAAGGGCATCTGGGAGGCGAAGATGAGGCCTGCCAGAAGCCCGCCGAACATCGCGACTCCGCCCAGCCTCGGCGTCGGAATGGAATGGACGTCGCGGTCACGCAGCGGTGAGAAGATCTTTCCTCGTTCGGCCACCCGCTTGACCATTGGAGTCAGCAGGTACGCCACGAGGGCGGAGACGACGAGGATGAAGAGGTAGGCGCGCACTCAGCCGTCCAGGTCGATGAGTTCGGGGACGATTTCGCGCAGGTCCTCGGCGGTGATCGGACCGCGGCGCAGGATGCGGGGCACGTCGCCGCTGAGGTCGATGATCGTCGAGGACAGCCCCGACTCCCGCACTCCCCCGTCGACGTAGATGTCGACATCGTCGCCGAGCATCTCCTGCGCTTCGTCGGCGGTCCTGGCGGCGGGCTGTCCGGAGATGTTCGCACTCGACACGGCCAGAGGCCCGGTGCGGCCGAGCAGGGCCAGCGCCGACTCGTCGTCGGGCATGCGCACGGCCACGGTTCCGTGGGTATCGCCGAGGTCCCAGTCGAGGGAGGGCTGAGCGTTCGCGATGATCGTCAGCGGTCCGGGCCAGAATTTCGCGGTCAGTGCCAGCACGGTCTCATCGACCCCGTCGACGAGCCCGAAAATGGTCTCCGCGCGTGGGACGAGAACCGGAGGCGGCATGTCCCGTCCCCGGCCCTTGGCCGCGAGCAGAGCCGCAACGGCCGATGCGCTGAAGGCATCGGCGGCGATCCCGTAGACCGTATCGGTGGGGATGACGAGCAGGTTGCCTGTGTCGACGACTCGCGCGCACTCGTCGAAGACGAGTTCACGGATCTCTTCTTGGCTGACGTCGAATCGTCTCGACACGAGTTCTCCGTTTCGAATGTTCGGGTTGTGGTTTCGGTACTGGGCAGTACGCGGCGGGAATTCGTCTCCGAGATCCCCTACGCCTCACGGCGCGCCACTGTATAGCGGTCGCGTCCAGTGTAGTCCTGGAATGTGGCGGCATGTCTCAGACTGGCCGTGGCCTCCAGGAGTTCCCGTGCCCCTTCGCCCTGTTCCTCGCTGTGTTCCATGAGAAAGAGTCCGCCTGATCTCAGCAGCTGCTCGGCTTGACTGATGATGAGTCCCGGAATCTCCAAACCCGAATCCCCGCCGTAGAGCGCGGCCGCGGGATCGTGTTCGGCGACCTCCGGGTCCCGCGGCACGGCGGAATCGGGGACATAGGGCGGGTTCGTCACCACGATGTCGGCACGCCCGCACAGATCCGGCCGAGCCTTCGTGATCGTCGTCGCATCACCGGAGATGAACTCGACCGTCGACTCGCCGAGGCGGCACTGCTCGAGGTTCTTCAGTGACCATTCCAGGGCCGCGGATTCGCGTTCGACGCCGAAGACGTCGACGCAGTCGAATTCGGTGGCAACGGAGAGGGAGATCGCTCCCGAACCGGAGCACAGGTCGATGACGAAGGGACGCCGAGCCTTGTCGTTCTCCGTCGTCGAGTCAGTTTCGGCGAGTTCGGACAGTTCGCTCAGAACGGCTCCGGCGAGCAGCTCCGTCTCCGGTCGGGGCACGAAGACTCCGGGGCCCACCTGCAGCTGCAGATGCCGGAAGTGGGCGATGCCGGTGAGATGCTGCAGCGGTGTCCGCCGCCGCCGCTGGTCACAGAGTTCGGCGAATCGAGTGCTCACCGACTCCGGCACGGGTTCGTCGAAGAGACGGCGGCGGCTCAGCGATGCCCTGTCGATCGACCATGCGTGGGCGAGCAGTTCGAGCGCATCGGCTTCGGGACTCGCTATGCCTGCTTCGGTGAGGAGCGTGGTCGCCCCGCGAAGGAGGTCGGAGACGAGAGTCGGCCTGACAGTGTCCAGGTCAGTCCCCCAGTGCGTCGAGGCGTGCGGCCTTGTCGGCGTCGCGGCAGGATCCGATGACCGGATCGAGGTCGCCGGCGAGCACCTGATCGAGATTGTAGGCCTTGTATCCGGTGCGGTGATCGGTGATCCGGTTCTCCGGAAAATTGTAGGTGCGGATGCGTTCCGAGCGATCGACGGTGCGCACCTGCGAACGACGGATGTCTGCGGCTTCCGCTGCGGCCTCTTCGGCCTGCTTGGCCAAGATCCGAGCACGGAGCATGCGCATCGCTGCGTCTTTGTTCTGCAGCTGGGACTTCTCGTTCTGGCAGCTCGCTGTGATTCCGGTCGGCAGGTGCGTGATGCGCACAGCGGAGTCCGTGGTGTTCACGGACTGGCCGCCGGGTCCGGACGAGCGGTAGACGTCGATGCGCAGATCGTGTTCGTCCAGCTGGATCTCTTCGGGTTCATCGACTTCGGGGAAGACGAGCACACCGGCTGCGGAGGTGTGGATGCGTCCCTGCGATTCGGTGACCGGCACCCTTTGGACACGGTGCACTCCGCCTTCGAACTTCACCCAGCCGTAGGCGCCGTCGTTCTTCGCCTTGACGGCCATGGTGACGTCCTTGTATCCGCCGAGATCCGAATGCGTGGCGTCGAGGATCTGGCTCGACCAGCCGCGCGAGTCGATCCACCGCTGGTACATCCGCAGCAGGTCACCGGCGAACAGTGCGGATTCGTCGCCGCCTTCGCCGGCTTTGATCTCGATGATGGCGTCTCGGGAGTCATCCGGGTCGCTGGGTACCAGGAGATCTTTGAGCTCACCCTCGGCCGTCTCCATCTCTGCGGACAGACGCTTGGCCTCCGCAGCGAAGTCGGCGTCGTCCTCGGCCAGCTCCACGGCGGCTGCGTGGTCGGCTTCGAGTTGGGCGAAGTGCCGGGCGGCCGCGGCGACCTTGTCGAGTTCCGCGTACCGCCTGGTCAGCTTCTTGGCCCGGCCGGCGTCAGCGTGGACCGCGGGGTCGGAGAGTTCCTCCTGCACCCGGGCGTGCTCATCGAGCAGTGCGCTGACGCTGGCCGTGAGGGTGTCGTCGACCATCTCAGCTGTTGTCGGTCGACGACTTCGGCAGCGGGGTCGTCTTCTGCACCTGCATGAGGAACTCGACGTTCGAGCCGGTCTCCTTGAGCTTCGACATGAGCAGTTCGACAGCCTGCTGCTGCTCGAGGCCCGAGAGCAGTCGGCGCAGCTGCCACATGACCTTCGTCTCTTCCTTGGTCATGAGCATCTCTTCGCGGCGAGTGCTCGAGGAGTTGACGTCGATGGCCGGGAAGATGCGCTTGTCGGCAAGCTGACGGCTCAGACGCAGCTCCATGTTGCCGGTGCCCTTGAACTCTTCGAAGATGACTTCGTCCATCTTTGAGCCGGTCTCGACGAGAGCCGTGGCGAGGATGGTCAGCGAGCCGCCGCCTTCGATGTTGCGTGCAGCACCGAAGAACTTCTTCGGCGGGTAGAGCGCATTGGCGTCGACACCGCCGGAGAGGATCCGACCGGATGCCGGCTGGGCGATGTTGTAGGCACGTCCCAGGCGCGTGATGTTGTCGAGCAGCACGACGACATCGGAACCCATCTCGACGAGGCGCTTGGCGCGTTCGATGGCGAGTTCGGCGATCGTGGTGTGGTCGTCGGCCGGACGGTCGAAGGTCGAGGCGATGACTTCGCCCTTGACCGCACGCTGCATGTCCGTGACTTCCTCGGGACGTTCGTCGACGAGGACGACCATGAGGTGCGCTTCGGGGTTGTTCTCCGTGATCGCGTTGGCGATCTGCTGCATGATCGTCGTCTTGCCGGCCTTCGGAGGCGCGACGATGAGTCCGCGCTGGCCCTTGCCGATGGGGGTGATGAGATCGATGAGACGGGTCGAGTGCAGCTTCGAGGTGGTCTCGAGGCGCAGACGATCCTGGGGGTAGAGCGGAGTCAGCTTCGAGAACTCGACACGGCTGCGGGCATCGTCGACGGTGAGTCCGTTGACGGAATCGAGGCGGACGAGGGCATCGAACTTCTCGCGCTTGTTGTTCCGCTGTTCGTTCTCACGCGGCTGACGGATCGCGCCGGCGACGGCGTCGCCCTTGCGCAGACCGTTCTTGCGCACCATGGATGCCGAAAGGTAGACGTCGTTCGGCCCCGGCAGGTAGCCGGAGGTGCGGAGGAAGGCGTAGTTGTCGTGGACGTCGAGGATGCCGCCGACGGGGATGAGCACATCGTCGTTGCGGATGTCCGGCTCGTCGTTGCCGCGACCGCGGCGCTTGCGGTCACGACCCCGTCCGCGGCGGTTGTTGCCGCGATCGTCATCGTCGTTGCTGCGGTTGCGACGATCGTTGCGGTCGTTGTTGCCGCCCCGGTCGTTGCGGTGGCTGCGATCGTTGCCGCCGTCCCGGTCATTGTTGCCCCGGCCGTTGCCGCCGCGGTTGTCGTCGGAGCGGTCGTTGTTCCGGCTGCGACGGTCGTTGTCGCGCCCTCCGCGATGGTCACGGTCGGAGCGGTCCTGGTCGCCGGAGCGATCCTGGCCGCCGCGGTCGGCCGATTCCTCACCGTTGCCGTCGCGACCCTCGGTCTGGGACTCGGAGCCGCGGGAGCGAGAACGGCTGCGGCGAGAGCGCTGACGATCCTGATCGCCGCTGTTCTCCTCGGAGGCTGCTCCCCCGGACTGGTCCGCACCGGACTCGTTCGCCGTCGAAGACGACGAGGACTCGGTGTTCGGTTCGATGATGAGCGCCGGAGCGTCCTCGGACGCGGAAGCGGCAGAGCGACGCGAAGAGCGACGGTTCGTCGACTCCTGCTTCTTCTCGTCCTGCTTCTCCGCCGGCTTCTCAGCCTTGGCGGCCGCTTCCGCGGCGGGCTTCTTCTCGGTGGGGGCAGATTTCTTCTCAGCAGATCCGCCCGAGTGGCTGTTGATGGCGTCGATCAGTTCGCTCTTGCGAAGGCGACGGTAACCCTTGATTCCCAGCCCGGCAGCCATTTCCTGGAGCTGAGGCAGCCGCAGCGCTGTGAGGCTGCCTGTGCGCGGGGTGGAATCCTGAGTGGTGGTTTCAGACACGAAGGTCCTTCTCCCTCTTTCGGCCGTGCGGCATGTGCCGTTTGCTCACGGCGACGGAAACACCATTGACGGTGCGTTGTGAAAGAAAACCTGCTAAAGAATGAGCAGGAGATGTTCCAGAATGTATGACATCGGCGACGGACCTGTGAAGAACAGCGGGAAGCCGTGCCCTGTCGGAACACCCACAGTCTACTTGTTCGGAGACGATCTGGCGAATCGTTTCCTCAGATTTCTCGGCTCACCCGGTAACCACCGAGGTCAATCGCGGTGCGCTGAGCGACGAAGCCTTCCGGCACGAGGGCGTCGGGAACCGCCTCGGCGAGGACGAGCACCGTCGGTCCGGCGCCGGAGACGACGGCCGGGAGACCTTCGGCGCGCAATGCGTCGACCAGAGCCATCGACTCCGGATAGGCGCCGCGGCGGAACTCCTGATGGAGCTGGTCGCGGGTGGCTTCGAAGAGCACCTGGGAGTCATTGCTCATCCCATGGACGAGCAGGCCCGCCCGAGCCGAATTGTCGGCCGCGATCGCGTGATCGATGTCTGCGGGAATGAGTCCACGGGCGACCTCGGTGTCAAGGCGGAACGAGGGCACGAGCACGGTGACCGCCTGGACGGTGCGCACTGGCACCTGCCACGACTTCACAGGCTCCGACAGAGAGACGGTGAGTCCGCCGAAGATCGCGGGGGCGGCGTTGTCCGGATGCCCCTCGACGGCGGTGGCGATCTCGAGGATCCGGTCCCGGCTCAGCTCGACTCCGGTCGACCAGGCTCCGAGCTCCGCTGCGAGGGCGATGCCGGCTACGACGGCCGCGGCCGAGGAGCCCAATCCACGGGAATGAGGGATCCGGTTGTCGCACTCCAGCGACAGACGCGGCCTCAGCTCTGCCGCGACGGCGGGAAACTCCGAGTCGAGCACCTCACCGATGATGCGCATGATCAGGTGCGAGCCGTCCCGGGGCAGCACCTCGGCGCCCTCCCCCGTGACCTCGACGCAGCGGTGAGGATCGACCGCTGCGTCGTGGACGGTGAGGATGAGGGTGTCGACGATGTCGAGGGCCAGCCCGTACGAGTCGTAGCCGGGCCCCAGATTCGCCGAGGTGGCCGGGACCTCGAGTCGGACGCGCACCCTCAGCTGTCCTCGAGTCCCAGGGCGCGTGCGGCGCTGACGGCGTCGACGGAGACCCGCTTGGTCTCGATATCGGACCCGTCGGCGGTGTGCAGGGCCCAGCTGGGGTCCTTGAGTCCGTGACCGGTCACGGTGACCGCGATCGTCGCATCGGCAGGGACCCGACCGGCGTCGGCCATCTTCAGCAGACCCGCCACCGAGGCGGCCGAACCGGGTTCGACGAAGATGCCCTCTTCGCTGGACAGGATCTTATGGGCGGCGAGGATCTCGTCGTCGGTGACCGAATCGATGAGACCGCCCGAGTCGTCACGCGCCGCTTCGGCCTGCGTCCAGCTGGCGGGGTTGCCGATGCGGATGGCGGTCGCCACCGTGTCCGGTTCGTCGACGGGGTGGCCGAGCACCAGCGGTGCGGCACCGGCGGCCTGGAAGCCCCACATCTGAGGCAGCTGCTTGGAGATCCCGTGTTCGCGGTATTCGTTGTAGCCCTTCCAGTACGCCGTGATGTTGCCGGCGTTGCCGACGGGCAGAACATGGATGTCGGGAGCGTCGCCGAGGACGTCGACGACTTCGAAAGCCGCGGTCTTCTGACCTTCGATGCGATCGGGATTGACCGAGTTGACGAGGTGGACCGGGTAGGACTCCGAGAGCTTGCGGCACAGCGTCAGGCAGTCGTCGAAGTTTCCGTCGACTTCGAGCAGGGTCGCTCCGTGGGCGATGGCCTGGCTCATCTTCCCCGGCGCGATCTTGCCGGTGGGCACGAGCACAGCGCAGGTCAGTCCGGCCTTCGTGGCATAGGCGGCGGCAGAGGCCGAGGTATTGCCCGTCGAGGCGCAGATGACGGCTTTGGCACCGTGGGCCACAGCCTTGGTGATCGCCATCGTCATACCGCGGTCTTTGAACGACGCAGTCGGATTGAGGCCTTCGTACTTCACCCACACCTGGGCACCGGTGCGTGCGCTGAGCTTCTCCGCCCTGATCAGCGGGGTCCCGCCCTCACCGAGTGTGACGGCAGGAGTGTCAGCGGAGATGTCGAGGAGGCTGCGGTATTCCTCGACGACGCCCTGCCACTGGTGTCTGGGGTAGTTCATAGTCACTGTCCTTCTACGCGGATCACGGATTTGACGGTGTGGACGACAGGCAGATCGACGAGTCGATCGACCGTCTTCTGCAGAGTCGAGTCGGTGTTCGAGTGGGTGGCCAGCACGAGCTTCGCGTGCTGGACGCCGTTGTCGTCGATGTCCCCGATCGTCTGTCGCATCAGTTCGATGGATGCCCCTTCATCGGCAAAGACCTCGGAGACCGCGGCGAGCACACCGGGACGGTCGACCACGTCGAGGGTGATGTGGTACCTGGTCGTGATCGCCGAGATCGGCAGGATCGGGTAGTCCTCGTGGAAGGGGCGTTCGTACTGTCCGCGTCCGCCGAGCACCTTGCGCCTGGCCACGGACACGAGGTCGCCGAGCACGGCGGATGCGGTCGGTGCTCCACCGGCTCCCTGTCCGTAGAACATCAGCTCGCCGGCGGCTTCGGCCTCGATGAACACGGCGTTGAAGGCACCGCGGACGGATGCCAGTGCGTGTCCTCGGTCGAGAAGCGCCGGATAGACGCGCGCCGAGAGACCGGCCCCTGCCGGTGATGAGGCCACACGTTCGCACACGGCGAGGAGTTTGATGACGAAGCCCTGGTCCCGGGCGGTCGCGACCATCTCGGCGGTGACGCCTTCGATGCCTTCGACGTGGACGTCATCGATCGACACGGGTGCATGGAAGGCCAGCGAGGACAGGATCGCAGCCTTCGCCGCCGCATCGTGTCCGCCGATGTCAGCGGTCGGATCGGCCTCTGCGTATCCGAGCCCTTGGGCGGCAGTGAGGGCCTGGTCGAAATCCCAGCCCTCGGAGTCCATCTGGTCGAGGATGTAGTTCGTCGTGCCGTTGACGATGCCCATGATGCGTTCGATTCGGTCCCCGGCCAGCGAATCGCCGACAGGTCGGATGATCGGGATCGCCCCTGCCACCGCTGCTTCGTGCTCGAGGCGCACACCAGCGTCGTCGGCAGCGGACATGAGCTCGCCGTAGCTGGCGGCCAGCAGAGCCTTGTTCGCGGTCACGACCGATGAACCCTGGCGCAGCGCTGCGGTGATGAGCGAGCGGGCGGGTTCGATTCCGCCCATCAGCTCGACGACGATATCGGCTCCGGCGATGGCCGCCTCGGCGTCGGTCGTCAGCAGCTTCTCGTCGATTCCCGGACGGGCCTTGGAAGCATCGCGGACGACGATTGCGCTCAGCTCCAGCGGAGCGCCGATGCGCTCGGCCAGGCCCTCCGCGCGATTCTGGATTCGGGCGGCGACCTCCGTGCCGACGACTCCGCATCCGAGCATGGCAACCTTCAGTGCCTGCATTTCCTCACCTTTTCCGCTCTCGTCTCTCGCACTCATCAGTTCGACGCCACTCCCCCGGCCATTCCCGGGTCCGTGGCGAACATCTGCGTGTGGTCTTCGGGGGTCACGATCCACTCAACTCTATCGGCCTCGACGGCCAGCACGCCCGGCCGGGGCAGATGGTTGTAGTTGTTGGCCAGCGAGCGGCAGTACGCCCCGGTGGTGGGGACCGCGACGAGATCGCCTGCGGTGACGTCTGCGCCCATGTATTCGTCGCGGACGATGATGTCACCGGATTCGCAGTGCTTGCCGACGACCCGCACGATCGCAGGCTCGGCGTTCGAGTTCCGGTTGGCCAAGGTGCACGAATAGTCCGCGTCGTAGAGTGCCGTGCGGATGTTGTCGCTCATTCCCCCGTTGACAGCGACATATGTGCGAGTGCCGCTGTCCGTGCTCACCTGTTTGACGGTGCCGACCTCGTAGAGAGTGAACACCGCCGGGGAGACGATGGCGCGACCGGGTTCGATGGAGATCCTGGGGACGCTCGTGCCCAGGCCCCGGCATTCCTTGGCCACGACGGCGGCGAGCTCTGCGGCCATCTCCGCGACCGGGATCGGGGTGTCCTGGGAGGTGTAGCGGATGCCGAAGCCGCCGCCGAGGTCGACATCGGGCAGGTCGATGCCGTGTTCGCCCATGATCTCGGCTCGGAAGGCGAGTACGCGGGCGGCGGCGACCTGGAATCCGGAGATGTCGAAGATCTGCGAACCGATGTGGGAGTGGAGACCGTCGAGACGCAGATGTTCGGATTCGGCGACCAGCCGAGCGGCCCGGGCGGCGGTGCCGTCGGCGAGCGAGAGCCCGAACTTCTGGTCTTCGTGAGCCGTGGCGATGAAGTCGTGGGTGTGCGCTTCGACGCCGACCGTGACTCGCAGCATGACCGGGGCGACCGTTCCTCTGGCCGCAGCGATGGATTCCAGACGTGCGACCTCATCGAGGCTGTCGACGAAGATCCTGGCCACGCCGTAGTCGAGTGCGTATTCGAGCTCCGCCGTCGATTTGTTGTTTCCGTGCAGCCCGACGCGGTCGCCGGGGACATCGGCGGCGCGGGCGATCATCATCTCGCCCAGGGAGCAGGTGTCGAGGCCGAGCCCGGCCTCATGCACCCAGCGGGCCACAGCTGTGCACAGGAATGCCTTCCCGGCGTAGAACACATCGGCGCCAGCCAGTCCCTTCTCCACGGAGAAGGCGTTGGAGAATGTGCTCAGGTAGGCCTCGGCACGGCTGCGGAAGTCAGCGACGTCCATGACGAGAGTGGGGGTCCCGTAGCGTTCGGCCAGGTCCGTCACGGAATGACCGGCGATCGTGAGCACTCCGTCGTCGGTCTTCGTGACGTTGTCCGACCACAGACTCGGCAGCAGCGCATTGACGTCATCGGGATAGGGCAGCCACACCGGGGCCGGTGTCGCGTGCAGAGTCCCTGCGATATGTGCGGGCATCAGATCCTCTCCGGGGCCGAAGCGCCCAATTGTCGTAGTCCTGCGGCGAGGACGATGATGACGGCTCTCAGAGCGAAGAGCCGGGAGGCATGGGTGACGGTGATGTCCTCGTCGACCGTCGGAGTGACCGGACAGCGGCGGATCCAGTCCTCGACGGCATCGCCGAGGTCGATAAGAGCGTTGACGAACAGATCGTTCTCGCCGAGGCGGCGCGAGCGTTCCAGCGCTGACGGCAGTCCCGCCACGGCATTGAGCATTCGCGTCTCGCTCGGATCCTCGAGTCTCGCCGCATCGACGGCCTCGGACCGGATTCCCGCCCGGTGCGCCCGCCGCTGCTCACGGCAGGCGGCGGCATGGCCGCGCTGCAGGCTATTCACCGCGACCGGGTCGACGTCACGGTCGTGGTCGCCGGCGACGGGCGCCTGTGCCGATTCCCGGTCCGCAGCGACGAGCAGGGTGCGCAGCGGCGACCCGTCCTGTTCCGCTCCCTCGATCGAATCGGTCTCCCCCGCTGCGGTGATGATGTCGTTGAGCACATGTGCTCGGCCAGCGGGAGTGAGGGTCACGTTGACGAAGCCGGGCCCGGCGATGACGGCATCCGCCACCCCGGTCAGGGCATGCAGTTCGGTGCACAGATGCGCGGCGAGCTCGGTCCGCTGCTCGGGTGCAGCGGCGGCGCGCAGCGCCACGGGCGTCGTCCAGTCACCGAGTTCGGAACGGTTCGGAGCCAGGACGTCGATCTGCATGGCGAACCCCGGTGCGACGAGGCCTGCCTCGGCCGTCGCCAAGGCGCGCGCGAGTGCAGTCTGCAAGTCTTCCGGGGTCACTCGAACAGAGTACTCGGGCCCGGACGGCGAGGACGAATCCGATGTCATCTTCGCTCTCATGACGAGACGGAGGCCCGCCGGGCTTCAGATGGCGCCGGGTCGGCAGGCGGCGTGGCTGACGAAGAATTTGACGGCCACCGAGGCGAGCACCACGACGAATGCCGGCCACATGCTGTCGAAGCTCTGGAGGAGAAAGGCGAAGATCAGCGGGCCGGTGGCCGCGAGGAGATACCCTCCGCCCTGGACGAAGCCGGACAGGGAAGCCGCCGCCTCGGCGTTTCGCGCCCGGAGGGTGATGAGTGTCAGAGCGAGTGGGAACGTGGAGATGCCGATGCCCAGCAACACTGTCCACAGCACGGGAGCCGCTGTCGGCAGCAGCCACAGACCCAGGTACCCCACGGCCAGGCTGAGGCAGAAGCCGACGACGATGGGATAGGCCGATGTCATCTTCTGAGCCAGGGTCGGCAGGACGAATCCGAGGACGAGAGGGATGGCTGTGACCAGCGCGAGCATCGCCCCGCCGAAGGCAGCATCGAACCCGGAGCGGGTGAGCAGACCCGGCAGCCAGGTGAAGAGGATGAAGTTGTTGAACGACGTCAGACCCGTCATCGTCATCAGCGCCCAGGCCCGAGGGCTGCGCAGAAGGCGGGAGAGCTCACTGCCGCCGACGACGGCGACGGCCACCTCGGCGGCGGGTGCGGGCCTGGCCATGCGGATGACGATCCACACGACCGCACCCAGAGCCGCGAAACCGGCCCAGACGAGCAGTGAGCCTCTCCAACCGACACCGGAGGCGAGGGGAACCGCCACGAGCGGCGGAATGAACGTCCCGAACTGGAGGAGCCCGACGTGCACGGTCGACATGAGGGCCACCCTGTCGGGGAAATACGATTTCACCAGGGGCGGGAGGACGACGTTTCCGATGCCCATTCCCAGCAGGGCCAGCACGCTCAGCGCCAGGAACAGCGACGGCGAATCGATGACCGAGCGGACACCCAGTCCGATCATGACCATCACCATGGCGGCCAAGGTCAGGCCGAGTCCGGAGAAGCGGGCATAGAGCCGCGGGGTGATGAAGCCGCTGATGCCGTAGAGCAGCGGCGGCAGCATGCCGATGACGGCCAGGAACACCGCGCTCAGTTCGATCTCTTCGCCCATGGTGTCGAGCAGAGGCGAGAGCCCGGTGACTCCGGGGCGCAGATTGAAGGCAGCGAAGACGATTCCGAGGACGATCAGAATGCGGATGCGCGCGGAGTTCATGAGCTCTTTCCTATCAGACACCGACGTCCGGTTCGGTGGCCGGGGCCCATCAGAAGTCGAGTTTGAGACCTTCGACCGGTGAGAGTCGGGACGCTCGCCTGGCCGGTGCCAGAGCGGAGAGGATGCCGGCGACGACCGCCACGCCGAGGATGCCGAGGAAGGACGGGGCAGAGAAGTCGACGATGAGGTCGGTGGAGTAGTCGTGGGTGACCAACCGTGTGCCGACGATGCCCAGGGCACCGCCGAGCACGAGTCCCAGCAGTGCAGCCACCGATGAGATGAGCACCGCCTCGAGCGCCAGCAGAGTCCGCAGCTGCGCAAGGCTCAGCCCCAGCGCCCGCATCAGCGCGTTCTCCCGCCGGCGCTCGATGACGGAGAGGCTGACCGTGTTCGAGACGCCGATGAGCGCGATGACCACGGAGACGAACAGCAGAGCCACGGCCCCGGCCAGCATGACATCGATGAGTTCGGAATAGGCGCCCCGGGCGACGGCCGAGCCGCCGACCTCGTCGCTGGAGACGTCGAGCGTCTCGGCCACGGACTGACGGATGCGGGTGATCTCGTCGACGTCGACATCCTCGTCGAGGCGGACGAGCACGGCCGTCGTCGTCGCCGAGATGCCGAGATCGTTGCCGACGTCGGGGGTGGTGAAGAAGGCGAGACTGGAGAGGCCGTCCCTGTGCACGGGCACGCTCATCTCGTTGAGCCCTTTCACCCGCACTGTCGGTGAAGGATAGTCTTCGGGGACTGTGACCCGTCCGGACACGATGTTCGCGGCCGCGTCTCCGAGTACGGTCTCGGCGCTGTCCGGGTCGATGACGAAGATCTCGGGACGGGAGCCCTTGAAGTCTTCGACCGCCTCGGCGCGGTGGGCGATGACCGCGGTGGACACGCCGGGGATCCCGCGCACATCGTCGAGTTGGTCATCATCGACGAGGCCCGACAGCGGCACGGAGATGTCAACGGGATAACGCTGGTCGAGGCCGTGGCTGAGCGTCGCTTTCGTCGACATGCCGCCCACGAGGATCGTCGCCACCAAGGTCACGCCTATGATGAGCGCCGTGGCTGTGGCCGCGGTGCGACGCGGATTGCGCAATGTGTTCAGGGTCGCCAGCTGACCGGGAACGCCCCAAGGGCTGAACAGCACCTCCCCCGTCCATGCGACGACGGGCGGGATGATCTTCGCCGCGCTGATGACCAGCCCCGTGACCACGAGTCCCCCACCCAGCGCTCCGCCGAGGATCCAGAGCTGCGAAGCCGACACCGCATAGACCGAGACGATGACGAGAACCACACCCAGCCCGATGCAGCCGAAACCCACGAGGTGGCGCGGACGAGCGCGGGTGCTCGGCGAGATGGATGCGTCGAAGGGCTGGAGTGCTTCGAGCGGGGTTACAGCGATGGCACTGCGAGCCGGTCGGATGGTGGCCACAATCGTCAGCAGGGCACCGACGACGACACCGCTGAACAGGGCGGAGACAGGAACGGTGAGAGTGTCGTAGGGGAACTCCTGCGGCCAGTAGCGCACCGCTACAGCCATCAGTCCGCGACTGCCGACGACCCCGGTGAGCACACCGAAGATCGACCCGAGCAATCCGACGAAGAGCCCTTCGGCCACGACCGAGCCGTACATCTGCAGGCGGGTGGCGCCGAGGCAGCGCAACAGAGCGAATTCCCGACGGCGTCCGGCGACGATGACGGAGAAGGTATTGGAGACGACGAGGATGGCGACGATGACGGAGATTCCGGCGAAGACGAGCAGGAGACCGGTCACGACGGCGTTGCCGCCGGAGAGGCGGTCGGTCTTCGCTTTCACGGCATCGTCCACGGAGAGCGCTTCGAGGCTGCCGCTCAATTCCGAACCATCGATGACCCTCTGCAGCTGAGTACGCACAGCCTCTGGGTCCGCGCCGCTCTCCAGGGCGATCTGAATGGCGATGACATCGCCCTGCTGGGCGAAATACTCCTGATAGCCCGATGCTGTCGTCAGCGCTCGAGTGGCGCCGGGCAGGGCCGGATCCTGCCCCATTTCGGCGATGCCCACGACGGAGAAGGTGACGCTGCTCTGACTCGGACCCCGGTAGATCGGCATGTCATCGTTTCCGCTCTCCACTGGCACAGCATCGACGGTGAAGCGAATCTCATCGCCGACTCCGACGTTGAGATCGCTGGCCGTGCGAGTGTCGAGCACGAGGTCCGTCGTCGCTTCCGGTCGCTGACCGGAGACCATATCGAACGTGTCGAGCCGTTCATCGGCGGGCACCGGAGACAGCGCAAAAGAGCTTTCGGAGAATGCGGCACCTCGGCCCGTGGTCACTGTGCGGGCCGACAACGACGCGGTAGCCACCCCGTCGACTTCGGCCAAGGGGCGCAGCAGCGGAGAGGCCTCGTCTCCCCCGACGAAGACGTCTCTGTCCGGGACGACGGTGAGGTCGGCTTTCTCGAAAGAACGGCCGACGGCGTGTTCGAGGCTGTCCTGCAGCGAGGAATTGATGATCAGGGTGGTTGCGACGAATCCGGATGCCAATGCGATGCCGAGGCCGATTGCGAGGAATCGGGCCCAGTGGATCCGAATCTGCGCGAGGGCGACTGCGATCACAGAGAGCTCAGTTCACTCAGCGCCGTGACCACGCTCTCGCGCGTCGGCTGACGAACTTCACCCGTGGCTCTCCCGTCCTTGAGCAGAACGACCCGGCCGGCGTGCGATGCCGCGACGGGGTCGTGGGTGACCATGATGATCGTCTGCCCGTACAGGGTCGTGGCCCGACCGAGCAGGGACAGGACCTCCGCTCCGGCGTGGGAGTCGAGGTTTCCCGTGGGCTCATCGGCGAAGATGACATCCGGCCGCGTCAGCAGAGCCCGGGCCACGGCGACTCTCTGCTGCTGACCGCCAGAGAGCTCGTGCGGACGATGCTGCAGACGATCGCCGAGTTCGAGTCGTTCGACGACTTCGGCCTTCCACTCACGATCGATCTTCTTCCGGGCCAGCGAGACCGGCAGTTCGATGTTCTGTTCAGCGCTCAGCGTCGGGACGAGGTTGAAGGCCTGGAAGATGAAGCCGACGCGGTCACGCCGCAGCTGGGTCAGCTGCCGGTCGTTGAGACGGGTTATGTCCTGCCCGCGCATGATGATCGAGCCCGAATCGACACGGTCGAGTCCGGCAAGCACATGCATGAACGTCGATTTTCCGGATCCGGAGGGCCCCATGATGGCGGTGAAGCGTCCCGATTCGAAGTCGACGCTGATGTCGTCGAGAGCGTCGACTGCCGTATCACCGCGGCCGAAGCTCTTGCGCAGACCCTGCGCTCGGAGGACGATCTCATCGTCCCCCGCGCCGGTCTGGACGGGCTCTTCAGCAGATTCCGACATCGTATGCCTCACATCGCGGTCCGGGTCTCGTCTCCGACTACCTTAGATCCTGTCTGCACCATCGACCACTCGGACCGCGAATGCAGAACCGCCCACCTCAGAAGTTGAGATGGGCGGTGTCGTGGTGCCCGCGACAGGATTCGAACCTACGACCTTCTGCTCCGGAGGCAGACGCTCTATCCACTGAGCTACGCGGGCAACGGATGCAACTCTATCACCGTTGGGCACCACCTCCCAAAACGGCACCGCGGGCAGTCCTCGAGGACTGCCCGCGGTGCCGTAGGGCTGTGATCAGCGATGTTCGAGCAGATCAGGCACCCTTCATAGCCTTGCGGCCGGGCACGTATTCCCAGTGCCAGAGCTCATAGGAATTGCGCTTGGCCCAGTCCGGATTCTCCCACCCGAACTTCTCGGCGTTGGCGACGAGCCATTCGTACTGCTGGCCGGTTCCGTTCTGCGTTCCCGCGCCGAGGTCCAGTGCCAGGCCCCAACCGTGGTTGGAGGTTCCGGGACGAGCCGCGAAGCCGGGTTTGCGTGCGGCGACGGAGACCTGTGATTCCAGCGAACGGTAGGAGTCGGTGACTGCGAGGTCTTTGCCGGTGTCCTTCTTGAAGGCAGCGTTCATCTTCGCGAACGACACGGCCGCATCGGAGCGCAGCTTGTGATTGCCCACGCCGATCTCGCACAGCCATCCGTCGGGCAGCTCGCCGTTGCTCGCCTCACCCTTCGGGGCTGCTTCGTCACAGCCGGGCAGAACGGTCTTCGTGATCGCGCGAGACGCCGCGTCGACCTTGGTCTGCTTGGCGCTCGGGGCGCCGATGGTCATCGAGGTCTTGTCATCGTCGTCGACCTTGATGTCGGCGGAGACCGATTCGGCGTTGATCGCACGCGGCTGGGACTGTGCAGCCGTGTCGTCGACCTTGACTTCCTGGTTGCCGCTCATGTTGCCGGCGACCATCACGGCAGCGATGGCGGTACCGGTGACCGAGACGGTGGCCAGAGCGGAGAAGGTGGTGACTTGACGGCGGCGGACCGAGCGCAGCAGCGAACCGTCGGAACCGCGGTTGCCGAGCTGAGCCGCGGCCAGCGTCGACGTATGACCCGCAGTGGTCATCGGTCGAGAAGCCTCTTTGGCCATCGCTGCCCGTCGCGGTGAGCCCACTGCTGCGCGGGCCTCGGCGGCCATCGCCGCGCGACGAGGTGAGAGGACTGCGGATGCGCTGTTCCGCGACTGCGATGTCACGGGATGCGAAGAGTTGATCGTCGAAACCTGCGAAGAGGCGTTCTGCTTCCGCAGATCACGTCGGCGGACCGGCGGCGCCTCGACGGTCGAGAGCTCACTCGACATAGTGCTCCATACTGTTGGTGAAGATTGTGCGGTGGAAGCCCTCTGCCGGGCGCCCGAAAGCTTATGTCACAACACTATAACGACATCGTTACAGAATGTCACCTTCAGTTCATACACAGCGTGTGACCTGGTCATTTCCTGACGATGCATGGTCACAGATCACTACAGGCGCCCTACTCCAGCTGTCCTGAATCACTGTTTCGTTACGAACCGTTACACAGTCGGTCACGTCTGGGACTCCGCGCCGAACGGCACTTCCCACGAGCACAGGCATGGGCTCACGGCCGAACACATGGCCCCGCGCACCGGCACAGCGCCGGGAGCGGACGCGACGCCTCGACGGCGGCCTCCCCGCAATCAGGAGGCCGCCGTCTAGGCGAATGGGTGAGCCGGGCGGATCGGCCGGCGCAGAACGCTCAGCGGCGGAAATCGAATCGTCCCCGCTGCATCGCGTCCTGGACTTCGCCGACGAGCTCTTCGAGCACGTCTTCGAGGAACAGCAGGCCGAGGACCTGCGCCTGAGAGTCGATGACGCGGGCGACATGGATTCCCGCCTTCTGCATCTGCGCCAGCGCCTCTTCGACCTCGTCATCGGCGGTGACCGTGAACAGGGGGCGGAAGCGCTTGCTCTGCACTGGAGCGTCGAAGGCCTCTTCGGTGTCCGCGTAGAGGACATCCTTGATGTGGAGGTAGTCCTGCGGATACCCGTCGTCACCGACGACGAAGTATCGGGAGAAGCCTGTCTTGCCGACCAAGGTCACAAGCTCGTTCGGGGTCACCTTGTCCGAGATCGTGATGAGTTCGGACATCGGGACCATGATGTCGGACGCAGTCTTGTCGCTGAACTCGATGGCGCCCTTGAGCAGCCCAGTATCATCACTGAGCAGTCCCTCGCGCTTCGACTCGGCCACGATCGATTCGACCTGCTCGATCGTATAGGCCTCATTGACCTCGTCACGGGCCTCGATCTTGAACAGGTGGAGGACCCCATTGGCCAGGCCGTTGAGGGGGCGGATGACGAAACCGAAGACCCGCGCCAGGAACACCAGCGGTGTCGCCAGCAGCATCACGGCCTGGCCGGAGGCGGCAAGCGCCAGGTTCTTCGGCACCATCTCACCGATGACCACGTGCAGGTAGGTGACGACGCCGAGCGCCAGGACGAAGGAGATCGTCGAGGACAGTCCGGCGGGAATGCCCAGGCCCTCGAGGGGACCGGCGAGCAGGTGGTGGATGGCCGGTTCGGCCACATTGCCCAAAAGCAGGGAGCACACGGTGATGCCGAGCTGGCAGATCGCCAGCATCAGTGATACGTGCTCCATCGCATAGAGAGCGGTCTTGGCCGCCGCGGAGCCTTCGGCCGCTCGCGGTTCGATCTGTGATCGCTTGGCAGCGACAATCGCGAATTCGGCGGCGACGAAGAAGGAGTTGCCCAGCAGGAGAACGACCAGCCAGACCAGTCCGAACCAATCGGCGCTCATCGAGTCTCACCTCCGGTTTCGAAAGCCCCTGCGTCGGCGGCGCGCAGCACCACCCGGAGGCGTTCGATGCGTCGTCCGTGCATCCGTTCGACCACGATGCGGGCATCGTCCATGCGGACCTCGTCACCCGGTTCGGGAATCCGCCCGAGCTCCTTGAGGACGAATCCGGCCAGAGTCTCGTAGTCCGAGTCCTCCGGGATCGTGACCCCTATCGTCGACGAGATCTCATCGGGCCGCAGCTGACCGGGCACGATCCAGGAGCCGTCGCGAGCCGGTCGTGCCGCGACGCGCATCCGATCGTGCTCATCGGCGACCTCGCCCACGAGCTCCTCGACGACATCCTCGAGCGTGACCACTCCAGCTGTGCCGCCGAACTCATCGACGACCACAGCCATCTGCAGACCGGTGGCGCGCAGCTCCAAGAGCAGCGGGTCGAGGCGCTGCGTCTCCGGGATCTCACGGACCTCGGTCATCAGCCCTCCTGCGTAGGCGTCGTCGCGGTTGCTCGGAGGCACGGCGAAGGCCTGTTTGACGTGAACGACTCCGACGATGTGGTCCTTGTCCTCGTCAGCCACGGGGAACCGGGAGAATCCGGTGTCCCGAGCCTGTTCGATGATCTGTCGAGCCGTGGTGTCCTTGTCCACCGTGGACATGCGCGTGCGCGGAGTCATCACGTCTTCCGCGGTGCGCTCGGAGAAGCTCAGAGTCCTCTCCAGCAGACCTGCTGTCTGCTCATCGAGCACGCCCTCTTCGGCGGAGTGCCGCACGAGTGAGGTCAGCTCCTCCGGGGAACGCCCCACCGAGCCTTCTTCCTGCGGCTCGATGCCCATCGACATGAGGATCTTGTTCGCCGTACCGTTGAGGACGGCGATGACGGGCTTGAAGACGATCGAGAAGACGTACTGCATCGGTGCGGCGATGCGACCGGTCGCCAGCGGAACAGCGATGGCGAGGTTCTTCGGCACTAGCTCTCCGAAGATCATCGATCCCACGGTGGAGACGATGAGGGCGATGGTCAGCGCCAGCGGGGCCGCGAGGCCGGGGCCGACGCCCCAGGCCTCGAACAGCGGCGCCAGCAGCCTGCCCAAGGACGGTTCCATGAGGTAACCGGTGAGCAGAGTGGTGATCGTGATGCCCACCTGCGCTGCCGAGAGCTGGGTGGACAGGTGGGTCATCGAACGCCGCAGCGTCTTCGCGCCGACGACACCTTCTTCAACCGCTTTATCGGCTGTATGGCGGTCGAGCGTCAGCAGCGAAAATTCGGCTGCGACGAAGACTCCGGTGCCGAGGATGAGCAGCAGCGCGAGGGCGAGGAGTATCCATTCCATCAGTGACTGTCCCCGCCGATCGCTATCTGCTCAGCAGAGCAGTTGAGGTGTGAGACCCTCGCGGGGTGAGGGTCGTCATCTGGGGCGCCGGCTTCCCGCCGGCCGGGACTGTCACTGTGCATGAGGAGATCTTACCAACTTCCCGACAGCGGTCGGCCCTCTTCGTAGCCGGCGGCGCTCTGAACACCGACCGCGGCCATACGCGCGAATTCTCCGAGATCACCGGCCCCGGCATAGGTGCAGGAGCTGCGGACGCCCGAAGTGATGCCGTCGAGCAGGTCCTCGACCCCAGGAGATTCAGGGTCGATGTACATAGTTGACGAAGAGATGCCCTCTTCGAACAGTCCCTTCCGAGCGCGCGCAAAGGCCGATTCCGCTCTGGTCCGGTTGGCCACGGCCCGAGCCGAAGCCATGCCGAAGCTCTCCTTGTACTTCCGACCCTCTCCGTCGACGAGCAGGTCGCCGGGCGATTCGTGGGTCCCGGCGAACCAGGATCCGACCATCACCTGAGAGGCCCCGGCCGCCAGGGCCAGAGCGACATCGCGGGGGTAGCGGACTCCGCCGTCGGCCCACACGTGGGCACCCAGCTCGCGAGCCGCCTCGGCGCATTCGAGCACTGCGGAGAACTGGGGACGACCGACCGCGGTCATCATCCTGGTCGTGCACATGGCTCCCGGGCCGACTCCGACCTTGACGATGTCGGCGCCGGCAGCGACGAGGTCGCGGACCCCTTCGGCCGTGACGACGTTTCCGGCCACGATCGGCACCCCGAGCTCGGCATCCGCGATCGCCGACAGTGTGTCGAGCATCTTCACCTGGTGGCCATGGGCGGTGTCGACGACGAGGACGTCCGCGCCGGCTTCGACCAACGCAGCGGCACGTTCGACCGCGGCACCGTTGACGCCGATGGCCACGGCGATCTTCAGCCGTCCTCGATCGTCGACATTGGGCGTGTAGATGGACGAGCGCAGCAGCGACTTCGGAGTCAGGCTGCCGAGCACCGTGTTCTCATCGTCGACGACAGCGGCGAACTCGGCTCGCGACTCCGTCATCGACTCGAAGAGGGACTCCAGCTGTGCAGCGTCCTCCCAGTCTACCTCGGAAGCGCGGATGACATGCGGTGAGGAGTCCAACAGCTCCGCCACCGAGGTGAAGCGATCGACTCCGCGCAGATCTGCAGCATTGATGATGCCTTCGAGCCTTCCCCCGTCGTCGACGACGACGCCGAAGCCGTGCGAACGCTTGGCCAGCACGTGCAGAGCGTTGAGCACTGTGTCATCAGGCGAGAAGCGCAGCGCGGATTCGAAGATCCGGTCGCGGCTCTTGACCCAGGCGATGGTCTCCTGCGCGGCGGTCAGCGGCATGTCCTGGGGCAGCACCGCCAGTCCCCCGCGACGTGCCATCGTCTCCGCCATCCGTCGACCGGACACAGCAGTCATATTCGCTGCGACGAGCGGCGTCGTCGACCCGGTCGGATCGGTCGCCGTGAGGTCGACTTCGAAGCGCGAAGTCAGTGCCGACGAGTTCGGCACGAGGAAGACATCGGAGTAGGTGAGATCGGTGTTCGGGTCATTTGAGATGAAACGCATAACACTATTGTCCCTTAACTGCACATTCGATGGCACATCACGTTAGGCTTGGAGATGTCGTTAAGCAGCAAGTCTTGAATCAGGAAGTAGGCGATCAACGCCGTGTCCGTCAATACTCCGAACCGCACCGTTGAAGACTTCGGGTCGAATGAGTGGCTGGTCGAGGAATTGTATGAGCAGTACAAGTCAGATAAGAATTCGGTCGACCAGTCCTGGTGGCCCTTCTTCGACAAGTACGAGAAGAACGGCGGAGGCGCTCAGTCCGCTGCCGAGCCCGCCGCCAAGCAGGAGGCGAAGCCGGCCGCGAATAAGTCGGATGCCAAGGCCCCTGCTTCAGCTGCAGCCCCGGCGACCTCCCGTGAGACCTCTCGCGGCGTCTCCCCGTCTTCGGCTGAGTCCGAGACGCTGAAGGCAGAGACCAAGTCCGTGCCGAAGGTCACCGCGAAGGAAGCCGCACCGAAGCCCGCACCGGAGGAGACGATCACTCCCCTGCGCGGCCCCGCGAAGCTCATCGCCAAGAACATGGATGAGTCGCTCGAAGTCCCGACCGCCACCTCGGTCCGGGCCCTGCCTGCCAAGGCGCTCATCGACAACCGGATCGTCATCAACTCGCACCTCAAGCGCACCCGAGGCGGGAAGGTCTCCTTCACCCACCTCATCGGATTCGCCGTGATCCGCGCCCTGCAGAACTTCCCCTCGCAGAACGTCTCCTACGACGTCCGCGACGGCAAGCCCGTGATGGTCTCCCCCGCCCACATCAACTTCGGCCTCGCCATCGACGTGCCGAAGAAGGACGGATCACGCACCCTGCTGGTGCCCAACGTCAAGAAGGCCGAGACGCTGACCTTCCGCCAGTTCGTCGACGCCTACGACGGCCTCGTCGACAAGGCACGGCAGGGCAAGCTCACCGCCGACGACTTCGCCGGCACCACGGTCTCGCTGACGAACCCCGGCGGAATCGGCACGGTCCACTCCGTTCCGCGTCTGACCAAGGGCCAAGGCTGCATCATCGGTGTCGGCGCGCTCGACTACCCCGCCGAGTTCCAGGGTGCCAGCCAGCAGACCATCAACTCTCTGGCCGTGTCCAAGGTGCTGACCCTGACCTCGACCTACGATCACCGCGTGATCCAGGGAGCCGGTTCGGGCGAGTTCCTCAAGCTCGTCCACAGCTACCTGCTCGGCGAAGACGGCTTCTACGACGATGTCTTCGAATCCCTGCGCCTGCCCTACGAGCCGGTGCGCTGGGTTCCCGACGTCTCGGCCGAAGACCAGGACGACGTCAACAAGACCGCACGCGTCATCGAACTCATCGATGCCTACCGCACGCGCGGTCACCTCATGGCCAATATCGATCCTCTCGTCTATCGTCAGCGGTCCCACCCGGATCTCGACATCAATCAGCACGGTCTGACCCTGTGGGATCTCGAACGCGAGTTCCCCACCGGCGGGTTCGGATCGAAGCCGATGATGCCCTTCCGCAACATCCTCGGACTGCTGCGTGAGAGCTACTGCCGGACCACCGGCTTCGAATACATGCACATCGCCGACCCGGTCCAGCGCCGTTGGTTCCAGTCGAAGATCGAGGTCCCGCATCAGGAACTCACCCGTTCGGAGCAGGGACACATCCTCGGTCGTCTCAACGCCGCCGAGGCCTTCGAGACCTTCCTCCAGACGAAGTACATCGGACAGAAGCGCTTCAGCCTCGAAGGCGGAGAATCTGCGATCGTCCTGCTCGACGAGATCCTCAACCAGTCCGCCGACACCGGCCTCGACGAGGTCGCCATCGGCATGGCCCACCGTGGTCGCCTCAACGTGCTGACGAACATCGCCGGCAAGTCCTATGCGCAGATCTTCCGTGAGTTCGACGGAACCATGTCCCCGGACAGCGTCCAGGGCTCCGGCGATGTGAAGTACCACCTGGGCACCAAGGGTTCGTTCACCTCGCCGGCAGGCAACACCACCGGCGTCTACGTCGCGGCCAACCCCAGCCACCTCGAGACCGTCGATCCGGTCCTCGAGGGCATCGTGCGCGCCAAGCAGGATCTCGTCGACCAGGGCGAGTCCGGCTTCACCGTACTGCCGGTCCTCGTCCACGGCGATGCCGCATTCGCCGGACAGGGTGTGGTCACCGAGACGCTCAACCTCTCCGAGCTGCGCGGCTACCGCACCGGCGGAACGGTCCACGTCATCATCAACAACCAGGTCGGGTTCACCACTCCCCCCGCCTCGGCGCGGTCCTCGTTCTACTGCACGGACGTCGCCAAGTCGATCAACGCCCCGATCTTCCACGTCAACGGCGATGACCCCGAAGCCGTCGTCCGGGCGGCCCGCCTGGCCTTCGAATACCGCCAGGAATTCAACCGGGACGTCGTCATCGACCTCGTGTGCTACCGCCGCCGCGGCCACAACGAGGGCGACGATCCGTCGATGACCCAGCCGACGATGTACTCCCTCATCGAGAAGAAGGGCTCGGTGCGCAAGCTCTACACCGAATCCCTCGTCGGCAGGAAGTGCATCACCGACGAAGAGGCCGCCGAGGCGCTCAAGGACTACCAGTCCAAGCTGGAATCGGCTTTCGCCGAGACCAAGGAAGCCGAGACCGGCTCCTACGACGGAGAAGCGTTCAACGCTCCCTACGAGCCCAGCGACATCGAGACCTTCAACGATGCCGAGACGGCCATCAGTCCCGAGACGCTGCAGCGCATCGGCGAGGCCTTCACCGAGATCCCCGAGGGCTTCACGGTTCACAAGAAGCTGCGGGCGCTGCTCGAGAAGCGCAAGGAGATGTCGCTGTCGGGCGGAATCGACTGGGGCTTCGCCGAGCTGCTGGCCTTCGGTTCGCTGCTCATGGACGGCGTGCCGGTGCGGCTGGCAGGTCAGGACTCCCGTCGCGGGACCTTCGTCCAGCGCCACTCGGTGCTCATCGACTCGGTCAACGGCAACGAATGGACGCCGCTGCAGAACCTCACCGAGGAGCAGGCTCGATTCTGGGTCTACGACTCCCTGCTCAGCGAGTACGCCGCTGTCGGCTTCGAATACGGCTACTCCGTCGAACGCAAGGACGCCCTCGTGGCGTGGGAGGCTCAGTTCGGTGACTTCGCACAGGGTGCGCAGACCGTCATCGACGAGTTCATCTCCTCCTCCGAGCAGAAGTGGCAGCAGAACTCCGGTGTCGTCATGCTCCTGCCCCACGGCTATGAGGGACAGGGACCCGACCATTCCTCGGGTCGCATCGAGCGTTACCTCCAGCTGTGCGCGGAGAACAATATGACGGTGGCCTACCCGTCCTCGGGCGCCTCGTACTTCCACCTGCTGCGTCGCCACGCCTCGACGACGAACAAGCGTCCGCTCATCGTCTTCACCCCGAAGTCGATGCTGCGCCTCAAGGCTGCCGCGAACTCGCCGGAGGACTTCACCTCGGGCAGGTTCCAGGCCGTCATCGACGATACGGACGTCGATGCCTCGCAGGTCGAGCGCGTCGTCCTCGTCTCCGGCAAGCTCTACTGGGAGCTCAAAGCCAAGCGGGAGAAGGACAACGACACGAAGATGGCGCTCGTCCGCCTCGAGCAGCTCTACCCGCTCGACGAGGCGGCCATCACCGCTGTGCTCGACCGCTTCCCGGCCGATGCCGAGATCGTCTGGGCCCAGGAAGAGCCGGAGAACCAGGGTGCATGGCCGTTCATGGCACTGCACCTGCCCGAGCTCCTCGGCGGCCGTGAGGTCAAGGTCATCTCCCGTGCCGCTTCTGCCGCCACCTCGACCGGGCTCAAGCACTTCCACGAAGCTCAGCAGAAGGAACTCGTCGACCGGATCTTCAGCCGGTGAGCAGCGACGTCACCACAACCATCGCCGTGGTCGGAGGCCCTTTGGTCGCCGGCCACGGCGATGGCCGTGGCCTCGGGTGGGTCGGTCGGGTGACGGCGAGGACTCTGCCGAGTCTGCCTGAACTCAAGGTGTATCCCCTGGCCGTGCCGGCCGAGGATTCGGCTGGTCTTCACGGTCGGACCATCGCCGAGGCGTCCCTGCGGTTCACTCGGGAAGGGGACAATCGTCTGGTGCTGGCTCTGGGGTCCGGGGATCTCGATTCGGGGCGTTCGGTGGCCAGGGCCCGGCTCGATGTGGCCAACATCCTCGACGAGGCGTTGGCTCGGAAGGTCTCGACGTTCGTGCTGGGCCCTCCGCCTGAACACGACGGTGACCGCAACCGTCGCATCGCCGAGCTCAATGCCAGCTTCTCCGATGTGGCCAAGCGGCGCGGCATCACCTATGTCGACACCTTCACGCCCCTCCTCGGCCATCCCGTGTGGCAGCGCGAGGTCGCATCGTCGCGGGACCATCTGCCGGCGCAGGAAGGATACGGTCTGTTGGCCTGGCTGGTTCTCCATCGCGGCTGGTTCAACTGGCTGGGAGTCCAGGACGTCCTCGGCGACAGCTGAGCCGTCGATGAGGTGCCCGACCGAAGATCTCTGCGGGTGCCCGGCCGACGAAGAGCTCAGCCGTGACAGTCGCATCATCTTGTCAGACGAATTCGGCAAGGCGGGTGACCTGGTCCGACTTTGCTCTGCTCGGGTGATCATGAGACAATTGAGCGTCTATCAAAGGAGGGCACAATGAGCAAGCGTGGCCGTAAGCGTCGCGATCGCCGCCGTAAGAAAGCAAACCACGGCAAGCGTCCAAACGCATGATTCGCTGATACGTTCGGTGAATGACGAAGGCGGGAAGAGATTCGAATCTCTTCCCGCCTTCGTTGTGTCCGTGGACTCCCCTGTGCCTGGGCGCCGGTCAGGAGTTCTGTTCGAGCGCGATCCGCTGCCGGATCTTCTCTCGCAGTCCCATCGGGGCACGGTCGTGGCTGCACGAACGACGCACGAGCTCTTTGAGCAGCGCTTCGATCTCGTACTCGTCATGACACGACGGGCACTGTTCGAGGTGGATCGAGATCTCGCGGATCTCCGTCGTCGTCAGTTCTCCGTCCAGGTAGTGGTAGATGCGCATCAGTGACTCGGTCCTGACGCTTTCGCAGCATCCTTCGTCGCTCATTTCGCACCTCCCTCTGGACTCACGAAACCGCGCTCGGCGGCATAGTCGGCCAGCATCTCTCGCAGCTGTCGGCGACCGCGGTGCAGTCGGGACATCACAGTGCCGATCGGCGTCTCCATGATCTCGGCGATCTCCTTGTACGGCAGTCCTTCGACATCGGCATAGTAGACGACCATGCGGAAGTCTTCGGGCAGTGCCGAGAGTGCTTCCTTGACGTCGGAGTCGGGAAGGTGGTCGAGGGCTTCGAGTTCGGCGGAACGACCGCCGGAGGACGAGTGGCTGTTCGCCTGTGCGATCTGCCAGTCCTCGATGTCTTCGCTGCCGTGTTCCTGCGGCTGACGCTGCTTCTTGCGGTAGTTGTTGATGAAGGTGTTCGTCAGGATCCGGTACAGCCAGGCTTTGAGGTTGGTTCCGGGCTTGTACTGGTGGAAGGCGGCATACGCCTTCGCGTAGGCTTCCTGGACGAGGTCTTCGGCGTCGGCCGGATTCCGGGTCATACGCAGAGCAGCTGCGTAGAGCTGATTGACATATTCCAGAGCATCCCGTTCGAAACGCGCCGACCTCTCGGCGTCGGTTTCGGGGGCTTCTTTGACTGATTCGGTCATCGCAGTCAATGGTACGCCCGTTCTCTCCAGGACGGCAGTGGCGCTCATAGACTTCTCCTTCTGCCTGTCGACTTCCCGACGGGTGCACCCGTCGAATGGCTTCACCCCGTACAACATCGGACCGACGTCCCACTATTCCCACCTCAGCAGTTATGCTTGCCAGTGAGATGACCGCCACGTAGGAAGGACCACTGTGTCTCCCATTCGTCTTATCGCACGGCCCATGCTGGCCGCCGGCTACATCCTCAACGGCGTCGAACGACTGCGCAAGCCGGAGGCAGCGGCCGCATCGGTCGGCCCGCTCCTCAACCAGGCTCGCAAGCAGGTCGACGTCCCCGTCGACGCAGTGACTCTCGCCCGAGCCACCGGTGTTGCACAGGTCGCTGCCGGTTCGATGCTCGCCATCGGACGCTTCCCCCGCCTCAGCGCATCGATCCTCGTCGGCACCTACCTGCTCGACACCGTCGGTGAACGTCTGTCTGCTGACAAGACGACGTCGAAGGAGGAGAAGAAGGCTCGCAACGAACGCACTCTTCTGCGGACCTCGATGCTCGGCGGTGCCCTGCTCGCCGCCGTCGACACTGCTGGACGCCCCGGCCTGTGGTGGCGGACCCAGCACGCGGCCGAAGACCTGTGGTCGAGCGTGGAAGACACCTCGAAGCAGGCTCTGAGCGCACTCGGAGTTGACTGACATCTCCACGCACACTCCCCCGGCGACCGGCGACTGGCAGCCGCCGGTCGCCGGTTCCGCCGTCTCTGCCACTGTGACCGTTCCCGGTTCCAAGTCTCTGACGAACCGCTATCTCATCCTTGCGGCTCTCGCCCGTTCCGGATCCGATCTCAGGGGATGGCTTCGCAGCCGCGACACCCTGCTCATGGTCGACGCCCTGCGTCGTCTCGGCGCCGTGATCGACGAAGACGGCGATGAGCTCCACATCGAGCCGATCCCCTTCCCGGACGGACACGTACCCACAGACGCAGCTGCACAGGACTCCGCACCGATCACCATCGACTGCGGTCTCGCCGGAACCGTGATGCGCTTCATCCCCCCACTTGCCGCGCTCACCGGTCGTGAGGTCGTCCTCGACGGCGACGAACAGGCCCGCGTGCGGCCGATGTCGGTGACGATCGAGTCGCTGCGGGAGCTCGGTGCGTCGATCACCTCCGCAGCGAGCACATTGCCGATGACGATCCACGCCGACTCTCAGCTGCGCGGAGGCCACCTCGGCATCGATGCCAGCGCCTCCAGCCAATTCGTCTCTGGTCTGCTCCTCGCCGCTCCCGTCATGCCTTTGGGACTCGAACTCACCAACACTGCGGACTCGGTGCCCAGCCGAACGCATGTGGATATGACGATCGAAGTCCTCCGCGACGCGGGCGTCGACATCAGCGAGCCCGAACCCGAGCGCTGGATCGTCGAACCAGGACTTCCGCGCGGTCTCGACGTGCAGGTCGAACCCGACCTGTCCAATGCCGCAGCCTTCGCAGCGGCGGCCGTGGCCACCGCCGGATCCGTGACCATCGCCGACTGGCCCGTGCACACCACGCAGGCAGGTGACGGCTTCCGCGAGATCGCCGAGGCGTTCGGAGCCACGGTGCGCCTCGATAGGGAAGGACTGCACGTGCAGGGCCCGGACCGGCTCACCGCTGTCGATCTCGACCTGTCGGCCGTCGGCGAGCTCACCCCAGTGGTCTCGGCTCTCGCAGCTATGGCAGAAGGAACGTCGCAGCTGCGCGGAATCGGGCATCTGCGTGGGCACGAGACCGACCGTCTGGCGGCTCTGACCAGAGAGTACGGTGCCATCGGCGTCGATGTCGTCGAGCACGCCGAGGCACTGACGATCACCGGCACCACACACCTGCGCCCGGCGCTGTGGCATACCTACCACGACCACCGCATGGTCATGGCCGGTGCCGTCCTCGCCCTGCGCAATGACGGAATGGTCATCGAGAACGCCGGCACCGTGGCCAAGACTCTGCCTGCCTTCACCCAGCTGTGGGAAGCCATGCTCACCCCCGGAGCCTGATATGGCGAAGATCTTTCGCGATGAGGACTACCGCCCCCGGCCGAACCGACGCGGTTCACGACCGCGGACGAAGAACCGCCCTGACCACAAAGACGCTGTATCGGGCCTGGTCACCGCGGTCGATCGGGGCCGGTACCGGGTCATCCTCGCTGACGACGACGGGAACTTCCCGTCGAGTCCCCCGATTCGGAAGAAGGGGAAGCGGTCACGGGGGGCCACCTCGGTGACGGCGGTGCGCGCCTCGCACCTGCGCAAGCAGGCGATCGTTCCCGGAGACGTCGTCCGCCTCGTCGGCGACACCTCGGGGGCCGAGGGGACCCTGGCCAGGCTCGTGGAGATCACCGAACGGCAGACCCTGCTGCGCCGCAGCGCCGATGACACCGACCCGACCGAGCGCGTCCTCGTCGCCAACGTCGACGTCATGGGCATCGTCACGGCCACCGTGGACCCGGATCCCTCTTTCGGTCTCATCGATCGCGCACTCGTCGCGGCCTTCGATGCCGGGATCACTCCCCTGCTCATCGTGACGAAGACCGATCTGCGCCCGGCGACGGAGCTGAAGGAACGCTTCTCCGCGTCCGGGATCGACATCGTCGAATCCTCCATCGATCCCGACGCCGAGCCGACCGATACGACAATCGCCGCGAACGATGCGGCCCGCGACGAGACAGAACCTCACGCCGAGGTGGCCGAGCGTCTCCGTGGACGCATCAGCGTCCTCGTCGGCCATTCCGGGGTGGGCAAATCCACGCTGACCAACGTTCTCGTTCCCGCCGCCGAGCGCGCGACGGGCCATGTCAACGACGTGACCGGACGCGGACGTCACACCTCGTCCTCGGCCGTGTGCCTGCCGTTGGAACGCGGCGGATGGCTCATCGACACCCCGGGAGTGCGTAGCTTCGGCCTGGCCCATGTGGACCGGGAGACCCTGCTCTCCGCCTTCCCCGAACTCGTCGAGGCCACGGCCGATTGCCCCCGCGGATGCACTCACCTCGCGGACTCTCCCGGCTGCCGACTCGATGAATGGGTGGCCGACGGCAAGGCCGGACCGGGAGGAGTCTCACGGCTGGAGTCCCTGCGCCGGCTGCTGCCCTCGACTGGATAGGCTGGAGGCATGAACGACCTCGACTTGGCGATCGAACTCGCCGATCTCGCCGATGCCATCAGCCACCCGCACTTCCGGGCACAGGACTTCGCCGTCGAAACCAAACCCGATCTCACCCCGGTCACCGAATGCGACCGTGCGGTGGAGAAGGCGATCATGGATCGCCTCACAGAGGTTCGACCCGATGACAGCGTGCTCGGTGAGGAATTCGGTGCACACGGGCAGTCATCGCGACGGTGGATCATCGATCCCATCGACGGAACGAAGAACTTCGTGCGCGGGGTGCCGGTGTGGGCGACGCTGATCTCCCTCTACGACGGTGACCAGCCGCTGCTGGGAGTCGTCTCCGCTCCCGCGCTCGGTCGCCGATGGTGGGCAGTAACGGGCCAGGGCGCCTACGCGACCGAGCTCGGGTCCCCGGCCGAACGCATCGCTGTGTCATCCGTCGATTCTCTCGCCGATGCGTCCCTGTCGTATTCGTCGCTGTCGGGCTGGAAGGAACTCGGCATCCTCGATGAGTTCCTCGATCTCTGCGATTCGCTGTGGCGCACTCGCGGATACGGCGACTTCTACTCCTATATGCTGCTCGCCGAGGGTGCTGTCGACCTCGCCTGCGAGCCCGAGCTCGCGCTCTACGATATGGGAGCGCTCGTACCCATCGTCCTCGAAGCCGGAGGCACCTTCACGAACACGGCCGGACTTCCGGGGCCCTTCGGCGGCAATGCCCTGGCCAGCAATTCTCGCCTCCATGAAGCCGCACTCGACCGACTCGGTCGGGTCGCTCCCGCGGAGGTCTCCTGATGCCGGACATCATGGGAGCCCCGCTGTGGCATGAGATGGCCGAGGCCGCAGGGCTCACGAATCCGGACGGGTCGATCGGTGAGACGATCTACGGGCAGATGACGAAGTTCGCCGCCGAGGTCGGAGCCGTCAACCTCGGACAGGGCGCTCCGGGCACGGAGCCTCCGGACGAGCTCATCGCCGCAACGGAAGAGGCGATGCGGGCCGGTTTCAATCAGTACGCCCCCGGTCAGGGATACCCGCAGCTGCTCGAAGCTGTGGGCGCTCAACGCGGACGCGATTTCGGACAGCACGTCGATCCGGACGAGGTGCTCTACACTGCGGGCGCCACGGAGGGCCTGACCGCCGCGATCCTCGCACTGCTGCCGCCGGGCGGCTCTCTCGTCGCCTTCGAACCGTTCTACGACTCCTATCCGGCGGCGATCGCCGCCGCCGGCGGAACACTGCACACGGTGCCGATCCTGCCCGATGGCCGTGGTGACTTCGCCCCGGACTGGGAGACTTTCGACCGAGTGATCGCCGAGGTCGATCCGGCGATCATCCTCGTCAACACTCCGCACAATCCCACCGGGTTCATCTTCTCTGCCGCTGATCTCGGCCGGATCGGACGAGCCGCCGAGGCGGTCGACGCCTGGGTACTCTCCGATGAAGTCTACGAGCAGCTCGTCCTCACTGATCTGGGGCATGTGCCTCCCGCAGTTGCCATCGAGGATTCTGCACGCGTCGTCACGGTCTCCTCGGCGGGCAAATCATGGAACACGACAGGATGGAAGATCGGCTGGGTCATCGCCTCTCCCGAGGTTCGCCAGGCCATTCAGACCGTCAAGCAGTTCCTGTCGTTCACGGCCGGCGGTCCGATGCAGATCGGAATGGCCGATATGCTGGACGGCGATTCGCAGTTCGTCGCCGAGAACCGAGCTTCGCTGCGGGCACGCGCCGATGTCCTCGTGCCCGCCTGTCGCTCGGTGCCGGGCGCTGAAGTGTCCACTCCGCGCGCCGGCTATTTCACAGTGGTTGACTTCTCTGCGCTGACGGATCGCGATGCCTTCGAGCTCAATGAGCTGCTGGCCAGAGAATTCTCCTTGGTCGGAATTCCCGTACCCGCTCTGTGCAGGCAGGGCAGCCCGGCGTATGAGGCCTATAGGTCCTCGATCCGATATTCGTTCTGTAAGTCCGTTGCCGATGTCGACAAGGGCGCACAGCTATTCAACGCACTCGGAGGGCACCTGCGGGAGCACCCGGACGCGCTGCGTCGGAGGAACTGAGTATCGCTGGCTTTCGTGGTCGAGGCACAATGAGTTCCTGATACGCGGGACGGCACGGGCATCGCCGCGCCGAGGGACAGGAGTCGCGGCGCCCAAAGACGCCAGAAGGGGCGAACCGCATAGACGGTTCGTCCCTTCTGTCTCGGGCAGCGACGCTGCCCGCTGAGTCTGGCTCCGTGTCGGCGCACGCGCCGATCAGCAGCCCAGCTCAGGGCATATCAGGCTTTGACGAGCTCCAGTTCGAGTTCGATCTTGATCTTGTCGGAGACGAGAAGCTCTCCTCCGCCGAGGACGGCTTCGAAGGACATTCCGAAGTCCTTGCGGTTGACCGTGGCGGTGGCCGAGAGGCCGGCGACCTGGTTGCCGTTCGGATCGGTGGCAACTCCTGCGAATTCGGTGGCGAAGGCGACTTCCTTGGTCACGCCGCGCATCGTCAGTTCGCCGACGGTCTCGAACTCATCGGCGCCGTCGGCCTTGATCGCGGTCGACTTGAAGCTCAGCTTCGGGTGTTCCTCCGCGAGGAAGAAGTCACCGCTCTTGAGGTGACCGTCGCGCTGTTCGTTGCGGGTGTTGATCGAGTTCGCTGAGGCCTCGGCGGACACGGCGCTGTCTTCGAGGGTCTCACCGACGTTCACGCTGCCGGCGATCTCTTCGAAGTGGCCGCGGACCTTCGAGACGCCCGCGTGGCGAGCGGTGAAGGTGAACTCCGAGTGGATGGGGTCGATGTTCCAGGTTCCGGCGGTGAGTCCCTGAGGCAGAGCAGTCATGATTTCTCCTTTTGGTTGAAATTTGAAGTACAAGAATGACTATAGTTCAACTTTCAACCAGATGCAACCGCTGCAGATGAACGGCAAGTGACCATGTGGCGGAGGTCACCTGTATTCGGTTTGGCCGCCAGGTGACCCCTCGTGTAAAGTTAAGAACACGCCGCGGGGTGGAGCAGTTCGGTAGCTCGCCGGGCTCATAACCCGGAGGTCGGGGGTTCAAATCCCTCCCCCGCCACGATAGCGGCAGAACCCCCAGTCAGTTCTCTGACTGGGGGTTCTTCTCATTCACACCCCTTGCCGACCGACTTTGCAGAGCCGATTCCCTACCGACCGCTCGGCTCAGCGTCGACCGCTCGCCGCATAACTCGATACAGTGACGGCAACTCGAGCGCTCGGCACGTCGAACGCCATCAAGCACCCAGGCAGATGACGATCTGCAGAGCGCACGGTCTGTTTCACCGCACAGCCTTCATCTCGCATCAAGCCGATGCCGAATCTCGGACTGACGCAGCGCCTCAGACAGGTGCGTTGCCCTCAGCTGACGCAGCACCTCAGACAGATACCGCGCACCTAGGCTGACGCAGCGCTGCGAGTGCGTCCAGAGAAGCGAGCGACGCCGGTCTCACCTCCGGCGAATCCATTGCGAACGACGAACGCCCCTGGGATGTCCCAGGGGCGTTCGTCGCGGAAAGTCCGAACTCGGTCGGCACGGCCTCTCAGCGCCGTACCGGTTCGCCTCCGACTCAGTTGCCCGAGTCGCCGCCTTCGTCAGCCGGCTCCGAGGCAGGAGCGGAGGATTCCTTGCCCGCCGCATCCTCGGCCAGCGACGGGTCAGCGGCGACGGCATCCTCAAGTGCCTTCTTCAAGCGATCCTGAGCCTTTCCGTACTCCGCGAAATCGCCGTCCTTCAGCGCGGCATCGGAGTCCTCCATGGCCTTCTTCGCCTCCTGCAGAGCATCGTTGAGAGCCTTGTCCGGCGAGCCGGACTTCGAATCCGCGTCCTCTCCGCCGGAGGTCGATCCCGACTCGCCGTCTCCGCTGTCCTCGGTTCCGGCGTCACCGGCCGAGGCTCCGGAGTCTCCGCCGAACACCTGGTCGAGCGCCTCGTCGAGGGTCGGAGCGAACCCGATGTCCTCACCGAAGGCCACGAGCACGTGCTGCAGCAGCGGATAGGAGGTCTCACCGGCAGACCGGACATAGACCGGCTGGACGTACAGCAGACCGCCGCCGATCGGCAGAGTCAGCAGGTTGCCGTTCTCGACTTCGGACTCACCCTGACGCAGCAGGTTCAGACTGCGCTGCACATCGGGTGCGGTGTTGAAGTTGTTCTGAGCCTGACCAGGTCCGGGCACAGTGGTGTTGCGCGGAAGCTGCAGCAGCCGCAGCTTGCCGTAGCCCTCGGCTGTCTCGCCCTTCTTATTGCCGGCATCGGCATCGGCAGAGAGGAACCCGGTGAGGTTGTTTCTCGACTGCCCCTCGGACGATCGAGCCGGGATATACGAGCTCGTCAGCGAGAAGGACGGCGACTGCTGGCCCGGCATCTGCAGGGTCATGTAGAACGGCGGCTGCGTCAGTCCGCTGCTCGCCTTCGTCGTCGGGTCGGTCGGCAGGGTCCAGAAGTCCTGACCGGAGTAGAACTCACTGGCGGAGGTGACATGGTACTTCGTGAGCAGGTCGCGCTGGACCTTGAACATGTCTTCCGGGTACCGGACGTGGCTCATCAGATCGCCGGACATCTCCGAGGACGACTTGATGAGTCCGGGGAACACCTTCATCCAGGTCTTCAGGACCGGATCGTCCTTGTCCCACTGGTACATGTCGACGGAACCGTCGTAGGCATCGACGGTGATCTTCACCGAGTTCCTGATGTAGTTGACCTCATCGTCCGGCAGAGTCGCCACCGAATTCGGAGCCGACGCCGTGGTCGAATCCTCGGTGGCCTGCTGGAGCGGCTGCGGTGTCGAGTACGGGTAGTCCTCGGCAGTGGTGTAGCCGTCGAGGATCCACTTGATCTTCCCGTCCACGACGGCCGGGTACGGATCTCCGTCGACCTTGAGGAAGGGTGCGAGCTTCTCCACACGCTCGCGCGGGTGACGATCGTAGAGGATCTGGGACTCGTCGTTCAGCGCGTCCGAGAGAAGGATCTGCTCGTCCTGGAACTTCAGGGCGTAGGCGAGGCGGTTGAACACATTGCCCACCGACGGTCCGCCGTCACCGGAGAAGGTGCTGTTGACCTGGCCGGAGCCGCTCTTCTCATCGGAGGGGTAGTCGAGCTCACGCGGAGTCGCGCCCTTCGGGGCGCCCACGATCGAGTAGTCCGGAGATGACTCTCCGAAGTACACACGCGGCTCGTAGTCGGGGAACTCGCCCTTCGGCGGAATATCCGACTCCATGAACAGCGGCTCGCCGTCCGGGTTGCGCTGGTTGCCGTTGGCTGCGACCACACCGAATCCGTGGGTGTAGACGATCGCCCGGTTGAACCAGCTCTGGTTGTTCACCGAACTCGGGGCGAGTTCACGCACCGAGATGACGGTGTCGCGCATGTCTCCGTCGATGTTGTAGCGGTCGACGTCGAGCTTCTGCGGGAACGAGTAGTACGGTCGCACCTGCTGCAGCTGCCGGAAGGTGTCCGAGACGAGGTTCGGGTCCAGCAGACGGATCGACGCCGCGGTCTCGGCGTCCTTGCGCAGGTCGCCCTTCTTGCCAGTGGTGCTCGGCGAGTACGGAGTCACTTCGATGTCATCGAAGTCGAACGCATCGCGCGTGGCATCGATGTTGTGCTGGATGTAGTCAGATTCCTTGCTCTGCTGCGACGGATTGACCTGGAACTGCTGAAGCAGGGCCGGGTACGCGATGATCGAAACGCCGCCGAGCACGATAAGGGTGAGCGTGGCGATGATCGAGATCCGCCAGTTGCCCTTCCACGCGGTGTAGACGAACAGCAGTGCGACCAGGACGGCGGCGATGGCAACGATCGCCATGGCCGGCAGGGCGGCATGATCATCGACGTAGGTGACGCCGGGGACGATCCCGCCGGCAGCGGTCATCCGGTCGTAGCGGGAGAGCCACAGCCGACCGGCCTGAACGATGACGAGAACCGCCACGGTGATGCCCAGCTGCCACTGGGCAGCCTTCGTCAGGATGACGCCCTTCTGCTCCCCCGGACGGATTCCGCCGAAGAGGTAATGGGCGACGAGGGCGGCGATGAGCGCCAAGAGCAGCGCCATGCCAAGCTGGTTGCCGATGAGGCGCAGGCCAGGAAGGACGAAGACGAAGAACGACTTGTCGAGACCGAACTGAGGATCCTTCGAGCCGAAGGACGTCGAGTTGATCCATTCGAGGATCGTGTTCCAATGCGCCGAGGCGGTGATGCCGGCGAGGACACCCATGACCGCGGGAATCGCGATCGTCGCGACCCGACGCAGAGGCTCGATGGCCTCACGATAACGGTCGAGGTTCTCCTGTCGCGGGGTCGTCGGCGCGTAGACCGGACGATGGCGGTAGGCCAGATGAAGACTCAGCCAGACCGGGACGGCCATGAGGATGAATCCGCCGAGGAATGTCAGCCCGCGGGTGAGCCACATGGTTCGGAAGACGTTCGCCGCGTCGATCTGGCGGAACCACAGCACCTCGGTGTAGACCTGGGTGAAGGCGATGAAGGCGATCAGCAGGATCGCCACAGACACGAGGGTGAGCAGCAGCGGCGAACGTCTTGGCCGATTCGCCGGCATGCGTGCGGAGGTGGGTGAGGACGAGGTGCTCACTACTGCCCTTTCTCATTGTTGTCGGCACCATCGGCGGGACATTTCGGCAGGTCCGAAGTGTTGCCGGCGGCGTACTGCTCCACGGTGGTCTGCGCGTCATCGAGCGTGTCGATGCGCGCCACCGTGATCTTGGATTGGTCCGCGGCGGCCATGACCTCCGCGCAGTTGTCGGCGGGAGAGAGGAACAGCGTCGCTCCCTTCTCGGTGGCGGCGGCCACCTTCTGGCGAGCACCGCCGATCGGGCCGACCGTTCCGTCAGGGGTGATCTCTCCCGTGCCAGCCACATGCTTGCCGCCTGTCATCGCACCGGGAGTGAGTTCATCGATGATGGCCAGCGCGAACATCGTCCCGGCTGAGGGACCGCCGACGCCGTCGACGTTGAACTTCACGTCGACGGGGAACTCGAAGTCCTGCTTCATCGTGATGCCGATCGCCTTGCGGTCGTCGACCTTCGCGGGAGTCAGGGAGATCGTCTTCGATTTCCCGTCGCGTTCGATGCCGAGCTCGACGGAGTCCGTCCCCTGCACTGTCCTGCTCATGATCTGCGCGGCCTGGGGATCGGAATCGAGCTTCTTGCCGTTGACCGACATGAGTCGGTCTCCCTTGCGCAGCTTGCCCTGAGCCGGAGCATCGGCGACGACGTCATCGACCGACAGATGCACGGAGTACGACTTGTCCATCTGGCCCATGGCGGCGGCGATGGCGACATCCTGGCTCGAGGACATCTCGACCGCATTCGATTCGGTCACGTCCTCGCGAGTGGTGTCCAGCGGGTAGTACGCCTCCGTGGGGACGACGGTCTGTTCGCCGTTGATGAGTGCGCCGAGTGCCTGAGAGGCAAAGATGTCGCGACCGGGTCCGCCGCTGACGGCGACGGTGAGCATGTCGATGCGGCCTGCAGTCGGATAGGTCTTGGCTCCGGAGACGCTGATCATGGGGTCGCCCTGGTAGTCGCCGAGGGTGTTGAAAACCGGTCCCGGCAGCTGAAGCATGTACGGAACCGGCAGAAGCACGGCCAGCGCGATGAAGACGTAGGTGAGGACGCCCGAGGTCGTGGCCAGACGTGGAGTCCGTCGTCGTTTGGTGCCGCGTGTCGGTGCCGGTGACGCCGGCACGGCCCGAGGGGCGTTCTCTGTCATGTAATCCTTTCGCTGCACCGCCCCACCAGTCTAGTTGAAACCTCAGCGTCCGTTTCACAGACTCCTTTCGCCCGGTGCGAACATCCTGCGAAACCTCCCGGAATTGGGAAGCTTCGCACATTCGGAACCGTTAACGTTGATGTCAAACCGATTCTTGGGGGCTGTAGAACAATGACCGATGACAACAACAACGAACAGAATCCGTTCGAGCAGATCTTCGGAATGCTCTTCGGCGCCAATGGTCCCGGATCCGGTCAGGGAGATGACAAGAACAGTTCGGGCATGCCGCAGGGCTTCTCGATCGATCCGGCGATGATGTCCACGATCATGAATCAGATGCAGGGGCTCTTCGGGCAGGGTGCCGATTCGCAGGCCCAGGCAGTGTCGATCGCTCAGAAGGCGGTTCCGACTCCCGACCCCTCTGTATCCGAGGACGCTGAGCGGGCGACGACCGATGCGTTCCGTCTGGCCGAGCTCTGGCTCGCCGAGGCCACCGACTTCTCCGTCGCCAACCGCTCCGCCCGTCCGCTGCGCCGAGCCGACTGGGTCAAGGAGACGATGCCCGGTTGGCAGAAGTTCGTGCTGCCCATCAAGGAGAACATGTCCTCGGCCCTGACGGACACGCTCGAGTCCCAGGTCCCGGCCGAGATGAAGGGCATCCTCGCAGGCGCATCGTCGATGTTCGGATCGATGAGCGATTCGATGTTCGCCATGCAGATCGGACAGGCCGTCGGCGCGCTGTCCGAAAGCGTCCTCACCGGCACCGAGGTGGGACTCCCGCTGCTGCCCCACGACACTGCCGTGGTCATCGAGAAGAACGTCGAGACGTTCGCTTCCGAGATCGACGTCGACGTCTCCGAGGTCCGCATCTACCTCGCGGCTCAAGAGCTCGCCCACCTCGCTCTGTTCGAGCGCGCCCCGTGGCTGAGCGCCCAGGTCGAGACCGCTCTGACTCGTTATGCGCAGGGACTGAAGGTCGACACCTCGCAGATCGAGGACATGGCGTCGAACATCGATCCGTCGAACATCTCCGACCTCAGCGACAATATTCGCCAGGGACTGTTCAACCCGCCGACGACAGACGATCAGAGGAAGGCGCTGACGTCTTTGGAGAACCTCCTCGCCGTCATCGCCGGGTGGGTCGACGTCGTCGTCTATGAGGCGTGCAAGCATCTGCCAGGTCGCGATCAGATCCGCGAAGCGCTGCGCCGTCGGCGGGCAACCGCGGGACCGGCGGAGAAGACCTTCTCAACCCTTGTGGGTCTCGAGTTCAACCCCCGTCGCCTCCGCGATGCCGCCGCGCTCTTCGCGTATCTCGAGACGCAGGGCGGCGCCGAAGCCCGCGATCGCGTGTTCTCCCATCCGGATCTGCTGCCGACCACGCAGGATCTGGACGACCCGCTGGGCTATTCCGAGCGACGTCAGGCCGAATGGACCAACGAATCGAGCATCGATGAGGCCCTGTCCCGCATTCTCGCCGAGGGACTTGAGGGAGCCGGCGGCAGCGATGCGAAAACAGAGTCCGAAGAGACGGATCGCAACGACTCTGCGCCGACCGATGACAGCAGCTCCGACGACGACAGCTCCGACGATCGCGACGATCGCTGAATGATCGATCTCGATACCGCCCGGCAGGAAGTCGAGCGCGGACCGCGGAACTCATTCTCCGCGTCCTTCGCGGAGCTATTCGACCGGCAGGGTGCCGATGCCCTGCACCGCTCCGGCGGTGAGCACCATCTCACAGCCAGCTGTCTGGTCATCGATCCGGTCACCGAGGCGGTTCTGCTCAACCACCACCGGAAGGCCGGGCTGTGGGGTCAGTTCGGAGGACACCTCGAATCTGTCGACACCTCGCTGCATGATGCCGCTCGCAGAGAGGCCGAAGAGGAAAGCGGTCTGCGCCCGCTCGCACGAGTCACTGCCGATCCCATCGACGTGCATGTGCATGACCTCTCGGCCGCGTTCGGGACCTGCACCCGACACTTCGACGTCGTCTTCGCAGCCCAGGCTTCGACTGACGATTCGCCGAATGTGTCGGAGGAGTCCTTCGACGTCGCCTGGTTCACTCTGGACCGACTGCCCGCTGACCTCATGCCCGACCTGCCGGACCGGCTGCCGGGCCTCTTCCGCTCCGCTGTGTCAGCGCTCAGCTCCCACGCCTGAAACGCTCCCCATCGCTGAATCCTTCGAGATAGATCTTTGCGTCGGTCTGCCGCGGATGGCGATCGGCCAATGCATGGAATTCCTTCGAGTGGGGACCGATCTGGAGATGGACGAGTTCATGGACGACGACCGTCTCCAGCACCCAGCGCGGCACGGCCTGCAGGCGATGGGAGACGCGGATGTCACCCGTCGACGTCGTCGTTGACGCCCATCTGCTGACATTCTGATTCGTCACCCAGCGGATCGACGTCGGTCGCAGCCTGCCGCCGAAGAAACGACGGCTCATCTCCTCAGCCAGCTCGGCGAGGTCGGCATCCGACGAGTGATCACGGGCGGAGAGGCGATTGAACAGATCCGTCAGCGAACGGATGTTGCGCTCCACGCTGTAGCGCTCAGGAGTGCGCAGCACGTAGGTCTCGACCTCCTTCGAGACGGCGACGGTCTTCTTCCGCCGTACCGATCGACGCACTTCGATCTCACCCCGGGCGATCGCCCGCAGCACCTCTTCTTCACTCCACCGCTGTGCTCTGCTCACCGGACCATCATAGGAAACCGCACTGACACGGTGACAGTGCCACCGGCACCGTGGCGGCGTCTCTGCAGCGGTTCTGAAGACGAACAGCCTTCGGAGTTTGTGAGTTTCCTGAGTCTGCCGAAAAGTTGAGGTCGAATCCCCCGTCCACAGCCGCCTCCGAGAACGCAGTCCCCGCAGAACGGGAGCTGATCCGACCCGGGAGCGTGTTTATCAACAGTCATATCGACACTCAAGGCGCCTTTCCTCCACAGACTCCACGGCGATTCCCACAGGTTATCCACAGGCTGTTGACGTGTCTGTGCATGACGGTGCATTGACGCGGAGGCTTTTGCGGAATAAGTTCTATGCTTGACCCCGGAAAACCCGAGGATGCGTGCGGAAGGGGAAGCCGCACGAGTCCTCGCGAGCGCCTGGGGCACTATGCGGCTGAGGGCATGCCGAGACGCGCTTCCCGGCCTGTCCTCAGCCGTTTTTCCACAGGATTATCCACAACTTCTCTCCTGCCGTGGCCATTCCGGCTCTCGTTCACTACTGTGGAAGTCTCCACGATGGCGAGGCGAAGGGGCCGAGATGTTCAGAATCTTTCCGAGTGTTCCCATCACATGGCGTTCGTCCTCGTGCATCCAGTTCGGCGCAGATGATCCTGTGCTCATCGATGGGCTGCTGCTCGGTGACGCCAGTCTCATCGAAGATCTCCGTCTCGGCATCGGCTCGGCTCAGTTCTATTCACGCGCTCAGGAACTCGGGGTCGACCTCAGCAGGGCGAGCTCCCTCATCACCCTCCTCGGCGAGGCAGGTGTCCTCATCCCGGCCGACGCGGACGGCGGCACCGTACCGAAGGGGTCCCCGGTCTTCGCCGCGGCGCGCATATTCAATCTGTCGCCGGATCGGGTCTCCCAGGTCCTCAGGTCCCGGCCCGTGCTGGTCACGGGTCCATTGCGCTCCCATGTCGAAGGGCAGCTGGCGGCTCTCGGATTCGCCGTCGCCGCGGCTCGCCGTGTCGAGGAGCTCGATCTCATGGCTTCACCGGTGGTGGTCACGAGTTCTCACCTGGTTCCGGACCTCAATTCCGCCATGTGGCTCAGTGATCGCGAAGTCGACCACTGTCAGGTCGTCCTCGGTGAGCAGTCTGTGGAGATCACGGGACTCATCCGGCCCGGTTCGACACCGTGCTCTGTGTGTTCCTGCCTGCACCGGAAGGACAGCGATGCCGGTTGGCTCGATCAGCATCCGCGTCTGCGTGCCCTGCCGGAGCGTGAGAGCCTCAGCGATCCCGCCGCACGCATCCTCGGTTCGGCGCATGTTGTTCAGATGCTTCGTCAGGCGCTGCTGCGCCCCGAAACAGCACCGATCCGACGCGTGGTCACCTTGGATGCCGGCGAGGTCACGGATAGTGGAATGACCTTCCACGATCGCTGCCAGTGTCGCACGCCGGTCCCGGATTTCGGGTCAGTCGCCGAGCAGACCCAGTAGGTGAGTTCCGTAGAGTTCGAGCTTCGTCGCACCGATGCCGGGGACCCGCGCAAGTTCGTCGAGGGTGCGGGGACGGACCTCCGCGATGACTGACAGCGAGGTGTCCGTGAGAACGAGGTACGGCGGCAGTCCCTGCTCCATTCCGATGCGCACCCGCCAGCGTCGCAGACGGTCCAGCAGCTCGAGATCGATGTCGGCAGGACAGTCCGGACATCGTCCGAGTGCACGGTCGAGGTGCGAGACCAATGCCCTCCCGCAGCCGCGGCAGCGGTTGAGCGCCGCAGAGTTCGACGCTGTGCGGCCATCTCCCATCGTCGGTCCCGACTGCCCGAGTTCGGCGAGGAAGCGTGATGACCTCCGCGGTCTCTGTTTGGAGTCGAACCGGGCCAGCGACCAGCTCATCCGCAGGTCTGTGCCTGCACGCGTCAGCGCCACGTAGAACAGGCGACGTTCCTCAGCGATGGCTCGAGGCGTCTGGGCATAGCTGATGGGCAGCAGACCTTCGCTGAGACCCACCAGGTGCACACTGTCCCATTCCAGGCCCTTCGCCGCGTGGAAGGAAGCCAGAGTGACGCCTTCGATGTCCGGGGCGAACTGGTGCTCGGCACGATCCGACAGGTCGCTGAGGAAGACCTCCATCGGCACAGGGAGTTCCTGACCGTGCTGATGCTCCTCGGCGAGGTCGACGAGGGCTTTGAGCGATTCCCAACGCTGTCTGCCGGCTCCGGCGGCCGGCGGCTCTCGGGTGAATCCGAGAGAGCCGAGAACCTCTGTCACGGCTTCGGTCAGACGCTGTCCGCTCGAGGTCGCGCGTGCGGCCTTGAGCATGAGAACGGCCTCCTTGACCTCTTTGCGCGCGAAGAAGCGCTCTCCGCCGCGCAGCACATAGGGAATCCCGGCTGCGGCCAGAGCCTGTTCGTAGGAGGGACTCTGTCCGTTCGTGCGGAAGAGGACTGCGATGTTGCGCGGACGACGTCCGGCCTGGATCTCTGCCGAGATAGCCTGGACGACCCCGGTGGCCTCGGCCTCGTCGGTCGGATACTCCACCATGCGCGGCAGGCGGCCCATCGGGTTGTCGGTCCGCAAGGTCAGCGCGGTCCGAGAGGTGTGTCGCAGCAGATTGTTCGCGGTGGACACGATGGCCTGGGACGACCGGTAGTTGCGCACCAGGCGGATCGTTCTGGCCTCGGGCATCGACGTGCTGAGCGAACCGAGCAGGCTCGCATCGGCTCCCGCGAAGGTATAGATGGTCTGAGCGGGATCGCCGACGACGCAGAGATTGTCACGGGGGCCCAGCCACCGGGAGAGAACATCGTATTGGAGCGGCGAGACGTCTTGGAACTCGTCGACGACGAAGTGCCTGTACTGTTCGCGGATCTCGGCTGCGATCGCCGGATACTCGGCCAGAACTCCCGAGAGCACGAGGAGCACATCATCGAAATCGAGCAGCCGTCCCCGTGTCTTCGCCTCCCCGTAGGCTTCGAAGATCCGCACCATATCGTCGACGCTCAGCTGACCGGGGAGGTCCCGGGCCGCTGCCTTCGTCGCATAGTCGTCGACGCCGAGCAGGGACGAGGCCGCGAACTCGATCTCCGACGCGACGTCTCTGGTCAGTTCCCGACTGGTCTCCAACCCGAGGCTCTGCATGACCGAGCCGATGATGCCCGCCTTGTTCTCGATGATCCGCGGAAAGTCTCCTTCGGCGAACCGGTCCCAGAAGAACCGCAGCTGACGCAGCGCTGCGGAGTGGAACGTACGGGCTTGGACCGCGGGGACTCCGAGTCCGCGCAGGCGTGAGCGCATCTCCCCCGCCGCCTTGGCGGTGAATGTCAGCGCGAGGACATGGTTGGCAGGGAACACATCCGACGCAATTCCAAAGGCGATCCGGTGCGTCATGGCGCGGGTCTTACCGGTGCCGGCACCCGCGAGGACGATCACCGGTGAGTCGAAATGGGTGGCGACGGCGCGCTGTTCCTCGTCCAAGGCCTCGAGCAGGGCCGTGGCCGAAGCATTCATGCGTTGTCCAACCAGCTGTACAGGAGCTGACCGGCGATGGAGATCGTCGATGGAGCGCGCACCTCGCCGTTCGCAATGGCAGCGCGCAGCTCCGCCCGGGTGAACCAGCGCAGCGAGGCGATCTCAGCCTCGTCGGCGGCGAAGTCTCGGCTGGGAGCGACGGCCGAGAAGCCGAGCATGAGCGAACAGGGAAACGGCCACGGCTGAGAGCCCAGATACCGAGGTTCGGTGACTTCGAGATGAGCTTCTTCCCAGATCTCGCGGATCACCGCGTGTTCGAGTGTCTCACCCGGTTCGACGAATCCGGCCAGGAGCGAATACCGGTCGGATTCCCAGGCGGCGTTGTTGCCCAACAGGACACGTTCGACTCCGTCGTCATCGGTGTTGACGATGACGACGATGACTGCCGGATCGGTGCGGGGAAAGTGTTCGCTTCCGGTCACCGGATCGCGGCGGACCCATCCGCCCATGATCGGAGTGGTCGGTGCGCCGGTGCGCGGGGAGAACAGGTGTGCACGATGCCAGTTTCCCAAACCGACGATCTCGCAGGCCAGGGATACCTGCACATCGTCAAGGGCTTCGGCGAGATGACGCAGGGTCAGCCAGACGGGTTCGGAACTGTCGATCCCCTCTCCCGGAGCGGTCAGCAGATCGGTGGCGTCCCGGGCGCGAGAGGCGTCCAATCGGGAATCGACGTGGCTGCGACCGTCGTCGTCCAAGGACACTCCGATATAGCGGGTGCCCTGTGGGTCTCGGCCGAGGTAGACCTCCGTCTGGCCCTCCGGCACAGCTTCGCGGTCGGTCAGGAAGAGCCCGCCGCCGGCGACGAGCAGCGATCCGCGATGTTCGAGGACGGCGAGGGCCCCTGAGGCCCAGATCTCGCTGAGGTCTCCGTCGTGGCCCCGAGTCAGATGGTCCCGATCGATTCCGTGTCGGGCGAGGCTGATCGGCTGCACTGGAGGCAATGGCTTCATGCCCTCCACGATATCTCAGCGTCCTGACACTCAGACCGTGGCCGTGAATGCCTGACCGGACCCGAATGTCCCCTCGGCAGACACGCTCGACGGCGAGTCCCGTGTCTCAGTCGAACCCAGACGGTAGATTGGGGAAGGTGGATACCAAGGCGCTCAAGTTGACTGCGATCGCGGCGACGATGCTCGACGGCTTCGTCCCGACGACATGGACACCCCTGCCGCCGCTGGATGCCGGAGTCAGAGTCCTGCTCGGCGATGACGATCAGCAGCTCGTCGCAACGGCTCAGACCCAGCTCGATCGGACCGCGGACATCGGCTCAGCAGCCGAGGCGGGACGAATCTACGAGTCCATGTATCCACACGCTGACTTCGTATGGCCGCGCCTGCGGGCCATCACCGAGGTGGACGCCGACTACTTCGACACGTCGTCCCCGACGACTGTGACACTAGCCGATCCGCTGCCGGGTGCGCCGCTGGGCGATGTGCCCATCTCCGACACTGCGCGGGCCAGTTCGCTGGCCCAGGCTCTGGCGACTCTGCATTCGGCTGCGCCCGAGCCCGTCGCCGATGCCGGTTTCCCGGTGGAGGATCCCTCTCGATCACAGTTCCTCATCCTTGAGCGCCTCGACCAGGCGGCGAGCACCGGACGAGTCCCGTCGTCTCTGCTGCAGCATTGGGAGGAGGAATTCGAGAAGGTGGCGCTCTGGCATTTCCTTGCCACGCCCATCCACGGTTCTCTCGATGAGACGAGCGTCTATACCGATCAGGAGCGAGTGCTCGCACTCGCCGAGATCGGTCGTCTGCGCGTCGCCGATCCGGCCATCGATCTGGCGGCGGCCTCCGCGCTGATCGATCCTGCCGCCCTGCCGACCTTCTACGAGGAGTACCGCAATTCCCGGCCCCGCGCCGACGAGCATGTCATTGCCCGCGCCGAGCTGTTGGCCGAATTCGCAGTGCTCGACTGGCTGCTCGAGGCGGTCGACTCCGGGGATGAAACCGCCGTCGAGGATGCCGCCGGGCTCCTCAGCTCGTTCAATGAGGTCCTGTTCGGTTCCTCGGCCGATGCAGCCGCCTCCACTGAGGAACCGACTTCTGAGTCCGCGATCGAACCTGCAGACGGTGGAGACACTCGCGGAGCGGCCCCGAATTCCTCTGCCCCGGCAGCGGCCGATGCTCCCGACGTGGAAGCCGCGATCACGGAGACCGCAGCCCCCGATGTGTTCATTCCCGGAGCTCAGCCTCCGTCGGCGCCCTCGGAAGACGATTCGGAGTTCGACTCCGAGCCGGGATCGCAGGTGCGGACCGAGCCGACTCGGGACGCCGACGAAACTGATGACGGGGAAGAGACCGGCCGGATCCGCTGATCTCAGCCCATGTCGTTGTCTTCCAGCCATTCGACGACTTCGGCCTCATCAGGCAGATCTGTGAACTGCACGATGTCGTCACTGCCGACGAAGTAGAACGTCCCCGTCACCTCGGCGATCTCCGGATGCACCCTGAGAATCGCGAACCGGTAGAGCGCCAGCTGCCATTTCATCACTTCGAGCACTGCCGCATCGGGTTTCTTCGAGGTCTTCCAATCCACAACTTCGGCATGATCCCCGGTGATGAAGACCGCATCGATCTTCCCCGGCACCCGGAATCTGCCGAGGACGAGTTCGAAGGACATCTCCACATGGTCGGCCCGACGCGTCGCGAACTCGGAGGCTGAGAATGTCTCCTGCAGCCGTTGGACCGTCGCGGCGTCGATCGGTCTCACTGATTCGTCTTCGCCGATTTCGATGCTCGACTGGCCGAAGTGCTGTTCCACCCAGGAATGGAAGGTCGTTCCGATCTCGGCCGCCCGGCTGGGCGGAGCCGGGATCGGACGCAGGGTCTGCGTACGGAAACCCTGCGGGTCCCTCCTCCATGCGACCAGCGCCGTTGCCGACAGACGGTCGGGCATGGCCGCAGCGGACACCGCTTCGGGCCGGTCACCGATGCGCAGGGCCTGAGCGGCGAAGCGCCCGATCGTTCCCGGATTATCGGCCAAGGACTCCAAGCTGACGTCCGGGCTCGCTTCGACCCAACCGGCGGCTCGCTGTGCGGCGGCGACCTGCTTCGTGCGCGGCACCGGCCATGGAGTGGTCTCGATGCGGTCCTCCGCCGTGTCGTCGGCAGGTTCCGGAATCTCCACTTCGAGGCCCAAGGCTTCGATCGCTTCGGTGAGGAAGGGCGAGGGGTCGTCGGGAACCGCGCGCGAACCCATCAGTTCCGCCCCGAGCCACAGATGCCTCTTCGCACGAGTGAACGCCACGTAGGCGAGGCGTCGCTCCTCCCCCTCGTGCGCGTCGGCGATCCGTGGACGGATGAAGTCTCCGATCCACTCATCCAGGGCCTTCTTCGTCTCGAATTCGGCCTCCCGCAGGTCGAAGTCGACGAGGTGTGCGCGGTCACCGCGCAACGGGTACGGCAGAGCCGTGCGATCCATCCACCCTTCCTTGTCCCGCGGCTCGGTGGGAAAGTCCTTGACCACCAGAGACGGAACGGCGACGGCGTCGAACTCCAGACCCTTCGAGGCATGGACGGTCATGATGTTGATCGCATCGGCTGCCGTCGTCGGCTCGGCGACGCTCAGCGCATCATGAGCTTCCATGAGACTGAGCCAGGAAAGGAAGCCTGTAATCGAGGGTTTGTCATCGGTGGCCGAGTACTGGCTGGCCGCGGAGAGGAAAGCGTCGACGGAGGCTCTGTGCAGATTGCGCAGCGAATCGCCGAGGCCCCAGATATCCGAATCGATTCCGGTCTCGGACATCGCGGTGCGGATGATCGAAGCCACGGTGCCGGTTCCCGACCGGGTGGCCCGCAGCGCGCGAGCCAACCGGACCAGACGATGCAGCGCCTCCGAGCTCAGACCGGACCGCTGATAGTCGGCGATGAGTCCCCTGTCAGCAGCTGTCCGCGCTCCTTGGTCGAGGACGCGCCGCACTTCGATGAGCTCATCGATGCCTTCGACGATCGTCGCCTGGTCGATAGCTTCGGCGATCACCTCCTCGGCGGCCGGTTCGGTTCGCTCGGACGCTCGCCGCTCGGTCTGACGGCGAGTGAAGGCCTGCAGCCCCGCGATGTCGCCTGCGCCGAGGCCGAGCATGCGTCCGCTGACGAGCCTCATGATCTCGTCGCCGGCCATAGGATCGACCGCAGCGGTGAGCACCGCGCGCAGATCTGCGACGAAGGGATCGGTCAGCAGCCCGGAGGAACCGTGCACGTGTACAGCGAATCCGGCGGCTTCCAGCGCCGCCGCGACCGGCGCGAAGTGGGCACGTTTGCGGCACAGCACGGCCTTCGACGAACCTGCGGGGATCGTGTGGAACCAATCCGTGAGTGCGCGCAGGCCCGTGGTGAGGAAATCGGGATCGTGGGCACCCGAGCTGATTTCGACACAGACTTCGCCCTCACCGGCATCATCGCGGGCCGACAGCGGAGACTCGCTGCTGTCAGCGAGTCCGGCGGCGATGCGGTTGGCCACCTGCAGGATCGAACGGTCGTTGCGCCAGCTTGTGCTCAGCGACAGTGATTCGACGTCCCGGAAGTCCGATGAGAAACGCACCATGTTGTCGGCGCTGGCGCCGCGCCAACCGTAGATGGCCTGGCGGGGATCACCGACTGCGGTCACTGCGGTGGAGTGGAAGAGGTCGCGCAAGAGCTTCAGCTGAGCCACCGAGGTGTCTTGGAACTCGTCGAGGAGGACGATCTTCCACCTGGCTCTCTCGGCCTCGGCCGCGGCGGGCACCTCGTCGAGGATGCGTTGGGCGAATCGCACCTGGTCGGAGAAGTCCATGGCCAGATTGCGCCGTTTCGCGCGCATATAGGCATCAGCCAGTCGGGCCGTTCGGATCTTCGCTTCGAGCTTTGCCCGTCGTCCATTGGGATCGACGGGCTTGCCCTTGCTGGACACCAGGGCAGCCAGGCACTGCTCAAGATAGTCCGTGACGTCGTCGACATCACGACCGTGATCATTCATCTGCCCTGCCAGGGCGATGACATCGGCGATCATCGTCTCGCGGGAGAAATCGCCGGGGATCTCGTCGGGTGGCGTCGAATCGATGAGAGTCCCGGCGATGGTGTGTGCCGCGGCGTCATCGAGGAGGACAGTTTCGGGTTCGATGCCGATGCTCACCCCGTGTTCGCTGACGATGGACGCGGCATAGGAGTTGTATGTGGACACGGTCGGATTGTCGAGACCGGGCAGTGAAAGGTCCTGACCCCGGCCGAGGTTGTGCCGCAGACGCGACAGAAGCACTCGGATGCGTCCGCCGAGTTCTCCGACTGCTTTGCGGGTGAAGGTCAGGCCGAGGATCTCTTCGGGAGAGACGAATTCGTTGGCGACCAGCCACACCACACGCTGGGAGATGACTGTGGTCTTTCCCGATCCGGCCCCGGCGGTGACTTTCATCGACTGTGCCGGGTCGGCCTCGATGATCACCTTCTGCTCCGGGCTCGGAGGGAGGGCCTGGGCAGGGTCGGCAGCCGTGAGCTCGGCAAGCCGCTCGGCGGTGAAGCGCATCAGTTCTCCTCCAACATCTTCGGGCCGATCGCCGGGCACGATGATCGGACGGGGCACGACTTGCACTTCTGCGGGTCGACCCGTGCGGGGAAGCTCGCGGCACGCATCCTGCCGGACACGTCGTCGATGAGTTCACGAGCCCAGTCGGGGTTCTCATCGACGTCGAGCGCCGACTGCTCCCGAACAGTGCGAGCCGACTTGCGCAGGAAGACGAGTTCAGCGCCGAAAGCGTGTGCATCGAGCTCCTGGTCCTCACCGATCCTGATGGTCCCGGAATTGATGGCTTCCTGATACACACCCAGCTGTGCATGCCGGTCCATCTCCTTGCCGGCGACGACGTTCCTGCCGGTCTTGAAGTCGACGATGCGCAGTCCGCCCTCGACCTCCTCGACTCGGTCGAGGCGTCCGGTGACCTTCCACTCACGTCCGTTCGAGTCGGCACCGACCGCATAGACCTGTGCTTCGACTCCGACGAGGCGGCCCGGAGTCTTCTTGATGTAGTCGCCGAGCCGGTCGGCCATGGTCATCGCCACATCGAATTCCCGTTCCCGTTCCCATTCTGCGTCGAATTCCAAGGACGCGAACTCAGTTTCCACGAAGCTGCGGATCGCGGAGGTGGGGCCCTCCGGATAGTTCTCGGCGGCGGCGTGGATGATGGTTCCGAGACTTTGGGCTGTCGACATCGGGCGGTCACCACCGTTGCGGGTGAGGAACCACCGCAGAGAGCAGTCGGTGAATGCTTCGACCTGGGAGGGTGAGACGCGAACCGTATCGGAGTCGGTGAAGAGCGGCTCATTCGTGGTGATGTCCTCAGCCTCGCGCCACTGCGTCGGTGACCCCACCGCCCCGCCACCAGCTGAGAGCGCCCGCATCAGCGCCGCCCATGACCGCGTGTCCGCGTCCGGAATCGCAGAGCTTTCGGCGCTTTCGGTCGTGGTGGCGTCCACAAGCGTCGACGATGGCCCCGCAGCTTCGACATCGGCCGCGGCAGCCGTCTGCAGCAGATGAGCGCGGGCATGTGCTGCCATCTCCGGTACCGTCAGCGGAGGCAGCTCATCCTCGTGGGTGATCGCATAGCCGTCGGCCGCCTCGGTGCCCTTGGCGGAGCCAGCGGCGAGCACATCGAAGAACGGGGACGGCTCGGTCTCCGCATCGGTGACGGCGGTGACGATCACGCGTTCCTGCGCACGGCTGAGCGCGGTGAAGAACAGCTCGCCCTCTTCACGCAGATTCGTCCGTTTCGCATGCGCGTGGTAGCCGGGGTCACCGGTGACCGTCTCACCCGTGGCGAGCACCGCCGTGAGATCGGTGAGGCCGAGGATTCCGCCGCGCAGCTTCGGGTTCGGCCAGACGCCTTCGTTGACTTCGGCGATGATCACCAGAGGCACACGCACATGGGCCAGTGAGGACGGGGTGCCCACCAGCACGTGGTCGGCGAATCCTGCGGTATCGGCCAGGGAATCCTGGGCGATGTCCTGTTCGGCGACGATGCCGGCGAACGAGCGAGCGGTGAAACCGCCGCGGTCGGCGATCTTCTCGGCCAGCGCGAACAGCCGGAGCACCGAATCGAGATAGCCGTTGGTCACCGATTCCGGGTCGCGCAGGGCTTCGATCTGCCATTTCTCAGCGACTCCGGCCGCGTCCCAGATGCTCCAGAGCGCTTGGTGGGGGTCGGTGGTGCCGACCTCAGCAGCGGCGTGGAGCATCCGTGAGATCGTGGCCAGTCCCTGTGGGGACGAATCGTCGATCGGGCTGCGCAGTGCCTGAGCCAGCGACGCCGTGCTGCTGGACGCCGGGAACTGTCTGCGCACTGCTCGCCGGAAACGGCGGATCTGCACGGGGTCGAGGCGGACGTAGATGCTGCCGGCCAGGGACAGAGCGAGGTCGGCGATCGACTCGTCATCGTCGAAATCAGGGGCGGCCGAAAGCAGGTCCAACAACGGTGCGGTCGCGGGGTCGACATTGAGCGGCTGCATGAGAGTGGCGATCGAGACCCCTGAGGCTCTCAGCTCATTGGCGATCGCGCGAGCACTCGACGAATTGCGGCAGATGAGTGCGACATCGGACCAGCTGTGCCCCTGTTCGACGAAGTTCGTGATCCGACGGGCCAGATATCGGTGTCCGGACGCACTGCCCTCGAATACGTGCGTCTCCACGGCAGGCTCGGACGACACGGGAGACAGCTCTTCAACCGGTGCCGCTGTCGGAGCTGATTGCGGCACGGTCGCCGACGCCTCAGCGGAAGCCGCAGAATCAACAGCATCCTCGAGGGGACGTGGGCGCGGCATATGACCGGTCGACCAGCGCGTGGTGATCCTGGCTCCGAAGCCGTCGATGGTCGTCGCCAATGCAGGGTCGACATCCCACTGACGATCGAGCACGACCGTTTCGAAGCCGGCCTCGGCCGTCGCCCGATCGATGATCGACGCGTCGGCTCCGTGGAAACGTCCGGTCACCGTCTCGGGCGAGCCGAACAGAGCGATGGCACTCCCCCTGGCCCGCAGCTGTTCGAGGATTCCCCAACTGGCGGCAGGGAAGTCCTGGACCCCGTCGGCCAGAACCACTGTGGGCAATCGGTCAGGGGCGAACGTCCACGAACGTCCGGCCGTCACCTCGGCAGGTTCGCGGAGGATCTCGAAAGCGGCAAGGGCGAGAACGGTCGCGGAGTCGACGCCCCCGTAGCCGGGCATGGACATGATGCCCAGATATTCGTCGAGGATCTCAGCCACGGCCTGCCACCGAGGGTCGGGGTTGTCGGCAAGGGCACGATCCAGGGCGCTGCGACCGAAGTCGAACACGTGTTCTGCGATCTCCTGCGACGTGTCGGGCGTGCGCATTCCGAAATCGAACTCCATCACTCGGTTGAGCGCGTCGCGGACCTCGGTTCGGAAGGCCGAGGTCGAGCGCACCTCGGCGGTGATCTCCGACGGCCACGCCGGGCCGCGGGAACGACCGAGTTCGTGTCCGGCGAGGAGATCGGCGAGGAACACATCCTGATCGGCACCGGAGATGAATTCGAGATCCTCCCCGGTCCGCGTCGTATGTGCGGCACGGGCGATCCCGTACGCGAACGACGCCAGACTGCGGGCCGGGGCGGAGGAGAGAACCGCGTCAGCGGGCAGCTCGAGACGATTGCGCAGCACATCGGCGTGATCACGGTCGGGTGTGAGAACGAGGACCGAGGCGGGGTCGATCGCCGACACCAGCTGTGCATAGAGCGACTCGAGCAGAGTCGTCTTCCCGGTTCCCGGCCGCCCGATGATATTCAGGCAGCCGCCCGAGAGCAGGGTGCTGCCCATCCGCTGCGTCATCTCATCCATACTCGTATTCCATCACGGCCCGCTGACATGAGACTTCCGAGCCCCTGACCGGCGCGTCGTCAAAGTGACAGCGCGGATGCCCGGTGCACAGCCTGTCTTCGCGTAGCATTGAAGAATGTCGAGTCCACAACAGAGATTGCCCCGTGACCAGCGCCGCGACCAATTAGTGGGAGTCGCACGCTCCGTTTTCGCCACCCGTGGATATCGGACGACCTCAATGGACATGATCGCCGAGGCAGCCGGTGTGTCCAAGCCTGTGCTCTATCAGCACTTCGATTCGAAGCAGGACCTCTATCTGGCGCTCATCGATTCCTCGGCGGCGCTGCTCGACTCTCGGCTCGCCGAAGCTCTGGGATCGACGACAGATCCGCATGAGCAGGTCCACGCGACCTATCGCGCGTATTTCGACTTCGTGGTCTCACACCGCGAAGAGTTCGTCATCATCTTCAATTCGGACGTCTACGAGCCGAAAGCCGAACAGAAGCTGCGCGCGCTGCGGGAGAGTTCGGCTACACGGGTCGTGTCGGCGCTGAAGAACTTCGCCCGCCTCAGCGACGATGAGGCACAGCTGCTGTGCCGGGCTCTCATCGGCACCGCCGAGGTCGTCGTCAAGCAGATCGACTCTCAGCGCGGTGTCGACGTCGACACAGCCGTCGAACTGCTCACCCAGATGAGCTGGGGCGGACTGCGGTCGTTCGCAGATCGCTGACGTTCCACCGGCCGCTCAGCCTTCAGCAGAATCCATGGGGAAGAAACCCAAGTCTGCGGACGTTAAGCTGAACACAGTCCAATCCGTCATCGATCACCGAGCATCGGCACAAGGAGCACCATGGAAATCAAGATCGGCGTCAAGCAGACTCAGCGCGAGATCACCCTCGAAACGGACGAGGATGCGAAGGCTCTCGCCGCCCGCGTCGAAGAGAAGATCCAGTCCGATGGACTGCTGACCTTCACCGATACGAAGGGCCGTCAGGTCTACGTCCCCTCCGCTTCGCTCGGCTACCTCGAAATCGGTGCCGAGACTTCACGTCGCGTAGGTTTCAGCGCCTGAGCTGCGCCTGAGCGGAAGGGCCCCGGTCGCAACGACTGGGGCCCTTTTCGCGTTCGCGGCGGAACCATGCGTCCCTCGCAGGATCCGCAGGTTCGTGCTGCAGACGCGGAATCGTGCTCCGCTGCCGGTGCAGGCGCCTATAGTGTGATCAGGCGACGAGACCGAGCGCCGACATCCGCTTCGAGTGATTCGACGTCACCGCCGGGATCAGCTCGACGACGAGATCTTCGTCGAGGCCGAGGAACGGATCGGTGAGCAGACTGCGTGCCCGTCCCAGGGTCTCGGCCACGAGCTTGCGGCCCCACAGGGCCAGCCGCGAGGCCAGCTGTGTGTCGACAGCCACTTCGGAGGTCAGACGATTGCGCGCATATTCGCTGGCACGTGTATCATCGAGAATTGCAATAGCCAGGCTGTATCCGGGCTCCGCGAGTTCGTCCACCGCCGTGCGGTAGAAATCATTCATGATTCCGTCGAAGACGAATCCCTTCATGAGGCTTTCGTACCAGTCGCGAGGACGAGTCCTTTCAGCCAGAGTGCTGAAGGTCGGTTCGAAATGCTGACAGAGCTCGATCACATCCTGGCCCATCTGATCGATGTGCTGTGAGAGCTGTTCGAAGTTCGCGAATGACTGAGAGGCCAGCCGCGCCAGGATGACCTTGTCATCCAGATCCGCTGCGGTCGTCGCGTTTGTGGCCATACGTTCGAAACCGGTCAGCTCGCCGAACGCCAGAAGTGCGAGCGTTGCAGCATCATTACCGGCCAATGGGACAGAATCGGGCATAGTTCAAGACTACCGGTTCGCACCATGACAAGCGCGTACGCGCTAAAAGGAGTTTGGAATATGGCGGAGACAGAAGCGGATTTCGCGGAGCTGGGAGTCGCCGGACCGATCGTGGCCTCACTGGCCTCGGCAGGAATCACCCACCCCTTCCCCATTCAGGCGCTGACACTGCCCGTGGCACTGTCGGGAGCCGACATCATCGGGCAGGCGAAGACGGGCACCGGAAAGACCCTGGGATTCGGAATCCCCCTGCTCCAGCGTGTCGTCGGCAAAACCGAGGACTCGTCGGTCACCTCCGACCCCGATTCGACTCCCGACAGCGTGGGCGATGCCAAGGAGCCGCGGCTGCCGCAGGCCCTCGTGGTCGTTCCCACCCGTGAGCTGGCCAAGCAGGTCGCGGCCGATCTCGTCACCGCCTCGGTGCAGCGTGACATCGACATCATGACCATCTACGGCGGCATGGACTTCGATCCGCAGATCAACCGGCTCAAATCCGGCGTCGACGTCGTCGTCGGCACCCCCGGCCGCCTCCTCGATCTCTACGGTCGCAAGATCCTCAAGCTCCACCGCGTCCGCACCGTCGTCCTCGACGAAGCCGATGAGATGCTCGACCTCGGCTTCCTGCCCGACGTCGAGAAGATCATCAACGCGGTGCCCGCCCACCGGCAGACGATGCTGTTCTCCGCGACAATGCCGGGGGCGGTCATCACCCTCGCCCGCCGCTACATGAACCAGCCCACCCACATCCGCGCCCAGGACCATGAGGACCTGTCGCTGACGGGCAAGAACACCACACAGTTCGTCTACCGCGCCCATTCGATGGACAAATCCGAGCTCGTCGCCCGCATGCTCCAGGCCGAGGGTCGTGGTCGCACGATCATCTTCACCCGCACCAAGCGCACCGCCGACAAGCTCGCAGCCGAACTCGAGGATCGCGGTTTCGCAGTCAAGGCGCTCCACGGCGATCTCGGTCAGTCACAGCGTGAGAAGGCTCTGAAGTCCTTCCGCGACGGAAAGGTCGACGTGCTCGTGGCCACGGATGTCGCGGCCCGCGGAATCGACATCGACGATGTCACCCACGTCGTGAACTACCAGTGCCCCGAGGACGAGAAGACCTACGTCCATCGCATCGGACGCACCGGTCGAGCCGGCAACTCCGGTGTCGCCATGACCCTGGTCGACTGGGATGACATGCCCCGCTGGCGTCTCATCAACAAGGCCCTCGGCCTCGACTTCGATGAACCCGCCGAAACCTATTCGACCTCGCCCCACTTCTTCTCCGAGCTCGGCATCCCGAAGGGCACCAAGGGCCGACTGCCGCGCCAGCACCCCGAAAGCGAGGACGAGAAGTCCTCCGGTGAGCGCCAGCCCCGTGAGTCTGATCGTCGCTGTTCCGGCCGTGGCCGTTCGGATTCTCGCCGAGGCGGCTCATCCGACCGTCGTGACGCCTCGTCCGCATCCGGCGAGGAGAGCCGCAAACCGCGCCGCCAGCGCAGCCGTCGCCGCACCCGCGGCGGCAAGCCGGTCAACCGCGCGCAGGGCGGCCAGGCGGGTCAGGGCGGTCACCCGGCCACCGACTCCAGCGAGGACTGACCTCTCCGCTGGCGAGACCTATTCTCCGTACCGTCTGCACGAAGGGCCCCGACCACTCGGTCGGGGCCCTTCGTGCATCCTGTATTCGACTCGAGCCCTGATCCCGTTCGATTCTGTGACCGATGATGTTCGCACGCTTCATCATCCATCACGCGCATGCGCTGCGTCCGCCGAATCCTCGGCCGATCTCAACCGCCGGATGAAGGCTGGCGCAGATCGGAGCCGGGCTCAGCCCTGGATGTAGTCGACGCCCCCCGGCCGTGATGCCGCACGCTCGAGCAGCTTCGCGAGCATATGGTCGGAGGTGACGTGCTCGCCGAGGCGGTTGGGTTTGCCCGTGCCGTGATAGTCGCTGGAGCCGGTGACGATGAGGTCGTGCTCATGCGCCAGACGTCGCATCGCCTCTCGCTCCTGCGGAGGGTTGTCCCTATGGTCGACCTCGAGTCCGTCGAGACCGGCGGCGATGAATTCGGTCATCGCCGAATCGGGCACGACCCGACCGCGCATGGCTGCGCGCGGATGGGCGAAGACCGAGACTCCCCCGGCCTCCCGAATCAGCCCGATCGCGGTGATCGGATCGATCGTCGGCAGGGACACATGATATTTTCCCTGGCTGGACAGAATCGACGAGAACGCTTCGGTGCGGGACTCGACGACGCCGGCCGCGACCAGCGCATCGGCGATATGCGGACGTCCGATCGTGGCGTCCTCTCCCGAGACGGAGAGCACCGCATCCATGTCGATCGGATAGTCTTCGGCCAATCGTTCGATGATGAGGTGGGTGCGATCGAGTCTCGCCCGCCTGGTCTCCTGCACGACCTCGGCCAGCCCCGTATCGTACGGGTCGTGGAGGTAGGAGAGCAGGTGCACGCTGATCCCCTCGTAGCGGCAGGAGATCTCCATTCCCCTCACCAGGCCGAGCCCGTAGACGCGGGCGGCATCTTCGGCAAGGGTCCAACCTGCAGTGGTGTCGTGATCGGTGAGTCCGACGACGTCGATGCCCTCCATCGAGGCTTCTGAGATGAGTTCGGACGGGGTCTGGGTCCCGTCCGAAAATGCGGTGTGCACGTGGAGATCGATGACCATGGTCACAGTCTATCTGCATCTGTCGTTCCGACTTCCACGTGTACACACCATGTCACTCCGCCCGTCTAGACTGGCGGCATGACAGAGCACAACTCAGATACCCCAGACTCGACTCAGGACCTCGCAGACCGCGTCAACAACCGCTCGCATCGCCCGAATTCCGCCGCCTTCCGCGACTTCGTCGCCTCCGGTTGGGATCGCACTCCCCTCAACGCCGAGGCTCTCGCCGCCGCCGGTTTCACCCCTGCCCGTCGGGACGCGGTCTCGGCGGCATTTCCCGGCGAACGGCTGGTCGTTCCCGCCGGCGGACTCAAGGTCCGCTCGAACGACACCGATTATCGCTTCCGCGCTCATTCCGCGTTCATCCACCTCACGGGTCTGGAAACCGACTCCGAACCCGACGCCGTGCTCGTCTTCGAACCCGAGGGCGACGGCCACGATGTGACGCTGTACTTCCGTCCCCGCGCCGGTGCCGAGACGGAGGAGTTCTTCTCCGATTCCCGCTACGGAGAGTACTGGGTCGGACCGCGTGCTGATCTCGAAGCGATGTCCACCATGACCGGCATCGCAACTGAGAGCTCCGCCACTGTCGATGACGCCATCACGAAGGATCTCGGGGCCATCTCCGTGCGCCTCGTCCGACAGGCCGACGCCCGCATCGACGGAGTCATCGACCTGGCTCGCAGCCAGGTCCAGGCCGATCTCGAGACATCCGAGGCAGGCGACGCCGAACTGGCCCAGCTGCTCTCCGAGCTGCGCCTGATCAAGGACGACCACGAGATCGCGCAGCTGCGCGAAGCCGTCGCCATCACCCGCGCCGGTTTCGACAACGTGGTGGCAGCGCTGCCGAAGGCACTCGGACACCGTCGTGGTGAGCGTGTCGTCGAGACCGCGTTCGAGACCGCCGCTCGCTCCGACGGCAACGGGGTCGGCTACGACACGATCGCCGCCTCGGGCAACAATGCCTGCACCCTGCACTGGATCCGCAATGACGGTCAGGTCCGGGACGGTGACCTCATCCTCGTCGATGCCGGAGCCGAAGCCGATTCGCTCTACACCGCGGACATCACCCGCACCCTGCCCGTTTCGGGCACCTTCACTCCGGTGCAGGCGAAGATCTACGATGCCGTGCTCGAAGCCTCCGATGCCGCGTTCGCTGTGGCCGCAGATCACCCCAACCGTCCTGTGAATTTCCGTGAGGTCCACGAGGCGGCCATGGAGGTCATCGCGAAGCGTCTCGAAGAGTTCGGTGTGCTGCCGGTCTCCGCTGCCGTTTCGCTGTCACCGGAAGGACAGCAGCACCGTCGATGGATGGTCCACGGCACCAGTCATCACCTCGGCCTCGACGTCCATGATTGTGCGCAGGCGAGAGCGGAGATGTACTTGGACGCGACCATCGAACCGGGAATGGTCTTCACCATTGAACCCGGACTGTACTTCAAGTCAGACGACCTGCTCCTGCCCGAGGAGTTCCGCGGCAACGGTGTCCGCATCGAGGACGACGTCCTCGTCACCGCCGACGGAGTGGAGAATCTCTCGGCCGACTTCCCCCGCACCCGCGCCGAGATCGAGGCCTGGGTGCAGAGCCGAGCCCAGGACCGCTGATGACCTCGGATACCGCACGCGGTTCGGGCTCCGAGGCACGACCCGGCCCGTTCCGCGGGCGCGGAGTCCTCGAGATCCCCGGTATCCGCCTCGGCCATGCCGGTGAGTTCACCGACAGCCGGCTGACCGGGATCACCACCGTGCTGCCACCGATCGGTTCGACCATCGGCGTCGATGTCCGCGGGGGCGGTCCCGCCACCCGTGAGACCGATGTCATCGCAACGGGAACACATTCCTATGGTGCCGATGCCATCGTCCTCACCGGCGGATCCGCATTCGGGCTGGGTGCCGTCTCCGGAGTCGTCGATACCCTCGCCGAGGCGGGACTCGGATTCCCTGCTCCCGGACTTGCCGATGCGGTCATTCCGCTCGTTCCTGCCGCCGCGATCTTCGACCTCGGCCGCGGAAACGGTTCCGTGGCACCGCCGAGACCGGACGAAGGCGCCGAGGCGACACGAGCGGCGCTGTCCGGACGGACGGACGACGTCCGAGGCAGCATCGGGGCAGGCATCGGAGCCCGGTCCGGATTCCAGAGTGTGCGCGGAGGGCTCGGATCCTATGCCGTCGGGCTCCCCAGCGGAACCATGGTCGCGGCGCTCGTCGTGGCGAATTCGCTGGGAACGATCGGCACGCCGTCGGGCGGTCTGTGGTTGGACCCGCTGCTGCGCTCGATCGGCCTCGATCTGCCGAAGGTGCTGAGTCTCCCCGACTCGGCAGCGCCGGTCCCGGGGACTGCTGCGAAGAACACGACGATTGCGATCGTCGCAACCGATGCACGCCTCGACTCGGCACAGACCACGCGGATGGCATCGGGTGCGCACGCGGGCATCTCCCGAGCTGTGCGGCCCTCGCACACCCTCTTCGACGGCGACACGGTCTTCGGCATCGCCACCGGAGCGCAGGATCTGCCCTCCGATCGTGACGCCGCCACCCGAGAGCTCGTGATGATCTCCGCGGCGGCAGCCGATGCGCTGAGCTTGGCGATCCTCGACGCCCACGCTTCGGCGACACCCGTCGACAGCTCGTGGGGGCAGCCGCCGACGCTGAGCGAGATCGCACCGGATTTCGCCTCGGAGTTCAACGCTCTCTGATCACGGAGACGGGGCCCGCCGTTCGGCGGGCCCCGCTCCTCTCAGTTCTCCGCAGCTTCCAAGCGCCATCATCCGACAGCCGCACGAAGCTGCAGCTCCTTCTTCAGCTGTCAGTCGTTGCGAGCCGACTGAGCCTCTTCGGAGTCGAGACCCTTCGGGTCTCGGACTTCCTTCTTCTGCTGAGTATCGAAGCCATCCTGACGCAGCAGCTTCTGCGATTCGGTCTTCGCCGCGGCCTCATCCTCGACCACGGTGAACCGGACCGACTCGGTGAAGTCACGACCGTAGCGGTCGGTTCCGGTCACCTCGGCGGTGTGGGTGCCCAGGTCGAGGTTCGAGGGGATCTCGGTCCGCCACAGGTGCGAGCTCGACTGGCCCACATTGCCGGAGGTGCGCAGATTCTGAGATGCCGTGTACGGATCGGTGTACTCCCAGCCCTTGGCCAGAGCTTCGCCCTTGCCCGGCTGAGTGTGCTCGGACTGCTTCGGTGCTTTGCCGTCGAAGCTGACCTCCACTCGTGCGTCCGAGGTGCCGGCGAGGAAGCTCGAGGTCAGCCAGGTCTCGCCCTGCTTGAGGTCCTCGCGGGTGACGACGCGTTCGGAGATCTCCTTCGGAGCGGTGCCCTTCTTGTCCGCGTCTTGCCATTCCTGGGCTTTCTGCGCCCAGTCGCGCCACTCGGGCGAGTTCACGCCGAGCAGCAGCTGGTGGTCGTCGGATTCGTTGCGCACGGTGTAGCGTTCGCTGCGCGAAGCACCGTCGTATTCGAGGGTGAGCACGCCCGGTTCCGAAGCGTCCTGAGTGAATGAGTACGGCAGCCCGTCGGCGTTGAGGCCGCCGGAGTACCAGTCGCCGGAGACGGCACCGGCGACGATCTGCGTGTTCGGCAGCTTCTCGATCCCGGCTGCAGCCCATTCCTTCCTCGTCTCGCCTGCGACGAGGTTCTCCTGAGTGTGAGTGTGTCCGCCGACGGTCACGGCGTTCGGGTAGTCGGAGATGACGTCGTAGAAGTCCTTCGCGTTGTCGACGACGACCTCTTTGTGCGTGAGAATGGGCGCGTGGGTGGCGACGACGACCTGTGCGTTCTTCGGCACGTTCTTCAGATCGTTCTCCAGCCAAGTCAGTTGATCCTGACTGATCTTCTCCTTGTACTTCTTCTTGTTCGCCTTGCCCTCGTATTCGATGCTGTCGAGGACGACGAAGTGGGTTTTGCCGACGTCGTAGGAGAAGTAAGAGGGTCCGAACTGGTCACGGAAGGTGTCGAGGGCGTGAGCGTCGTCGACCGCGTCGTAGTCCTGGTCATGGTTGCCCGGGGCCACGCGCACGGGTCCGTTCATCTGGGAGTAGATATCGCGCAGTTCATCGTTGAGACTGAGGTCGTCACCGACGTTGTCCCCGAGCAGCAGCACTCCGCAGGCCCCATAATCACTGCGATCAGCAAGGTCACCGACGGCTCCGTCGCGGGCGTAGCCCATCTCTGTCTTGTCATAGGCCTGGGTGTCGGAGGCGATCGGGCAGTTCTGCTCGCCCTTTGCCGAGGCCTTCGACTCGACCATCGGGAAGTTCACGGCCTTCGGCGTGTCCCCTGTCGGTTCGATGCCGCCGTATTCGAGATCACCGGACCCTTCGGGCAGGTGGTTGTAGCTGAACTGTGCGACCTTGTCCTCATCGACGGGAACCTGCCAGCCGGACGGCTGAGTGATGGAAACGGTCATGTTGTCCCGCACGGGCAGCTCGTAGCGGCCCTCGCCGTCGGTCTGGACGACGTCGACGCCGTTGGACACCGCGACTCCGGCCACTCCCTTCTCGTCGCCGTCGAGCTTCGAGTTCTCGTTCACGTCATCGAAGACCTGACCGGTGAACTTCTTCGGGTCGGCGGCCTTGCCGCGGTCGACCTGGACGTGGCCCTCGTAGAGTTCAGCCGGTGCGTCCGCGGCCGTCGCCGAGGTCGGCGAGAGAAGCGGAGCGAAGAGCGAGAGCGCGGCACAGGCTCCCAAGCCTGCGGCAGCGGTGCGCGGGCGGATTCGTCGTGTCTGCATGGATTTCTCCTGTATTCGACTATGGCGGGTTCTGCCGAGAAATGACCCTAGGGAGACGGGGCGACATCGAGATGAAGCAGACAGGACGGCTTGATGAATAGGAAAAGTGGGCGAGTGGAACCCGACGCCCACTGCGTTCACCGCCCGCGAATGTGATCTCGATTCAATTCGTGGAGGCGATCACTGAAAACTCCATGCACCACGTAGTCTGAGAACATGAGTGGTCCACCGAAAAGAGTCTTCGTCGCCCGACTCGTCTCCGCCCCCGTGTTCGACCCTCTCGGCGATCAGGTCGGCCGTGTCCGTGACGCCGTCGTCGTCTATCGTGCGACGATGCGGCAGTTCCCGCGAGTCATCGGCCTCGTCGTCGAAGTGCCGGGCCGTCGCCGAGTATTCGTGCCGATGGGCCGGGTCACCGCGATCGACTCCGGCCAGGTCATCACGACCGGCCTGGTGAATATGCGCCGCTTCGAACAGCGCGAATCCGAGACCCTGGTGATGAATGACCTGCTCGACCGACGGTTGCGTCTGCGCGAAGACAACTCACCGGTGCTCGTCGAGGACGTCGGCATCGAACAGCAGGTGAACAAGGACTGGGAGGTCACCAGGCTGTTCGTGCGTCGTGTGCCCGAACGCAGCGCCTTCGCCGCGTTCCGCCGCCGCGGCGAGACCAAGCAGATCGACTGGACGGATGCCGACCATCCTGTGGATTCCGAGGTCGATCAGGAAGCCACTCAGCTCATCGCCGCCTATCAGGACACGAAGCCTGCCGACCTCGCCGATGTGCTCTTCGAGATGAACGCCGCTCGCCGCCTCCAGGTGGCCCGAGCCCTCGATGACGAACGCCTTGCCGATGTCGTCGAGGAGCTGCCGGCCGAGACCCAGATCGAGATCCTCACCGGACTCGAAACCGAACGAGCCGTGACCGTGCTCGAAGAGATGGCTCCAGACGATGCGGCAGACCTCCTCGGCGAGCTCAGCGATGAACAGGCCGAACGATTCCTGACTCTGATGGAACCGGATGAGGCCGAAGATGTGCGTACGCTTCTGGCGTACGACGATGACACAGCCGGCGGTCTGATGACGACCGAACCGGTCATCCTCACCCCGGAAGCCACTGTCGCCGAGGCGCTGGCCCATGTCCGGCGGGAAGACCTGCCTGCGGCGCTGGCTGCCGCGGTCTTCGTCTGCAGGCAGCCGGTAGAGACCCCGACTGGCAAGTATCTGGGTCTCGTCCACATCCAGGAGATGCTGCGCCATCCGCCGCACGAGGCCGTGGGCATCATGCTCGACACCGAGGTCGAACCGCTGTCGCCGGAGACTCCGCTCGGCGAGGTGGCGAAGCTGCTGGCCGCGTACAATCTGGTGTCGGTGCCGATCACCGACGACAACGATCGCCTCGTCGGTGTGGTCACCGTCGATGACGTCCTCGACGAGCTGTTGCCCGAGGACTGGCGAACCACCGGTCGAGACGATCGCAGCAGGGGGTAGATATGGCCGTCGATGATTTCGAGATCCCGCGGTCGAGCAAGCGCCGACTGCCGAGCTTCACCGTCTCCCCCGAGACCTTCGGACGCGGAGCCGAGGCCTTCGCTCGGTTCATGGGCACTCCCGCGTTCCTCGTCGGGATGACGGTGTTCTGTGCGGTGTGGCTGCTGTGGAATACCCTGCTGCCGGAATCGTGGCAGTTCGACCCGCGATCGCTCAACTTCACCCTGTTGACCCTCATCCTGTCCCTTCAGGCCTCCTATGCCGCGCCGTTGATCCTGCTCGCGGAGAACCGCAGCACCGACCGGGACCGCGTCGAGTTCGAACACGATCGGCAGCGCGCCGAACGCAACCTGGCCGACACCGAGTACCTCGCACGAGAGGTGGCGGCGCTGCGCATCGCCATGCGCGAGGTCGCCACTCGTGACTTCATCCGCTCCGAGCTCAAGGATCTGCTCAAGGAGCTCGAGGAGGAGAGACAGGACGAAAACGGGACCGACAAGGTCGATCCCCGGGCCTCCGAAAAGCGCCGAGGCGGCCCTCGAGGCGGATGACGAGACGACCGCCGAAGCGGTAGTGTTGAGGGCCCGGGAGCACTGTTCCGGGAAGGAAAGGACGTGGGCATGACTGGTCCCTCTGAGGACGCCGTGAGAGAGGCGCTGACCGGGGTCATCGACCCTGAGATCCGCCGCAGCATCGTCGAACTCGATATGGTCGAGTCGATCGTGATCGAAGGCGGCAAGGTCACCGTCACAGTTCTCCTCACGATCGCCGGGTGCCCGCTGAAGGACACGATCACCAAAGACACCAAGGCTGCGGTGGCCGGTGTCGACGGGGTCGCCGAGGTGGCTGTCGTTCTGGGCACGATGACCCCCGAACAGCGCAAGGAGATGAAGGAGAAGCTGCAGGGCTCCGGCACCCGCGATATCCCCTTCAATCGCCCGGAATCGCTGACGAAGGTCTATGCCATCGCGTCCGGAAAAGGCGGAGTCGGAAAGTCGTCGGTGACCGCGAACCTCGCCGTGTCCCTGGCGGACAAGGGCCTGCGTGTCGGCATCGTCGATGCCGATATCTACGGCTTCTCCATCCCCGGTATGCTCGGTCTCTCCGGCAAGCCGACCCGAGTCGATGAGATGATCCTGCCCCAGGTCGCCCATGACGTGAAGGTGATGAGCATCGGCATGTTCGTCCCGCCGAGCCAGGCCGTCGTCTGGCGCGGTCCCATGCTCCATCGCGCTCTGCAGCAGTTTCTCACCGATGTGTTCTGGGGCGACCTCGACGTGCTGCTGCTGGATCTGCCTCCCGGCACAGGTGATATTGCGATCTCCGTGGCTCAGCTGCTGCCCGGATCCGAGCTCCTCGTCGTCACCACACCGCAGTCGGCGGCCGCCCAAGTCGCCGAACGTGCGGGATCCATCGCCACACAGACGAAGCAGACGTTGGCAGGAGTCATCGAGAACATGTCATGGATGGAGATGCCCGACGGCACTCGGATGGAGGTGTTCGGCTCCGGCGGAGGTGCCAGCGTGGCCGAGAACCTCGCCGCCGCCCTCGACCAGGAGGTTCCACTGCTCGCCCAGATCCCCTTGGACACTCGTCTGCGGGAAGGTTCGGACGCGGGTACCCCGGTCGTGCTCGGCGGTCCAGATTCGCCTGCGGCGAGGGCTTTCGACACCCTTGCGGAGTCGCTGCGGCGACGCAGTCGCGGCCTGTCCGGCAGGTCCTTGGGACTGAGCCCGGTCTGAGTCGGTGTCTCCTCTCTCCCCTCGCGATACCCTCGTCTACTCTGCCTTCGTCGGCCTCAGCGCTCTGACCACTCTCGTCCTCTTGGCCGGAGCTGTCGTCACTGCTCTTCGAGATGACCCCACCCCCGGACGGCCGGTGGAATCCGCGCAGCGAACGATCGCCGCCGAGAACCGGGACGCTCTCTCCGCAGTGCTGCGCAGCTACGCGCTCGTCTCAGACGAACGCACGCCGCGACTGGACGTCCACACCTTCGGTCTGCCCACGGCCGCCTCGTTGAATGCGGCGATCGAAGAACATGTGCTGTCTCTCATCGACGGTTCCGGAGGCTTCGCCGACCGCGCTGCCTTCGACCCCGTTCAGACAGCCCCTGTCCACAGGTGGCCGGCGACGGCTTTCACACCAGCCCAGACCAGCATCGATGACGCTCCTGCGTCTCGAGTCGACCCGCGTGCTGTGGACATCAGCACTCGGGTGTTGGCAAGCGGCGGGAAATTCGTCGTGACCGCAATCGATGTTCAGTCGCCGCATCCGCAGACAAGGCTGCTGCTGACCGATCTCGCCCACGACAGCACAGTCAATGCCCGCCGGCTCTTCGCCGCACCGGTCGACCCGGCCGCCGTCGGAGCCGATGACACCGGCACGCTGACGATCAATGACGATGCCGTCTCCGACACCGATCTGTCCTCCATCGGCGTCCGTGTCCAGAAGGCGCTGCACAGCAGTCTCGAACTGCCGCAGCCGTTTGATCTGCGCTCCCCCGACTTCTCCTGCGCGCTGCTGCCCTGTGTGGCGCTGACCTATGACGACGGTCCCGGAGAGGCGAAGACCGAACAGACGATCCTCGACGCAGCCGATGAGGCGAACATCCGTCTGACCTACTTCTTCCTCGGGAAGAACACGGTTGCCTTCCCCGAAGTGGCCGAGCGCATCATCTCCGCCGGCCATGAAGTCGACGATCACACGTTTTCGCATGTCCAGATGGACAAGACCTCCTCGGCGACGATCCGCAGAGAGCTCGACCGGACGGACAGATCACTGCGATCGGTCGGAGTGAAGGACGAACCTCTCGTCCGTCCCCCGTACGGTGCCCTCGACAAACGCGCAGCACATGCTCTGGGTGGCCCTGCGATCATATGGGACGTCGATACCGGAGATTGGCAGCACAGAGATGCGAAGAAGACGGTCCGACGTGTGCAGTCTCTGACCAGGCCCGGATCAATCGTGCTCATGCATTCCATTCATCCGTCGACCGCGAAGGCGGCTCGGGAGGTGTTCTCGGCCGTGGCGGACAAGGGCCTCTACGCAGTGACCGTGCGCGAGCTCTTCTCCGGGATCGAATGGAAGAAGGGCGGGTCGTACTTCTGCCGCGGCTACGGCGATGAGCTGTGCTCGAATCCCGAACATCCCGCGGTGATGAAGAACTGAGCCACTGACGCTTGCACGGAGGTGGGAATGCAACATTCCCAACAGACGCCGTCGGCCCCAACCCCAGGTGGGTTCCGGGGGCGGCTCAGGTGGCTTCGGGGTCGAACGGTGCCGCAGCGGAACGGTCGCGCTGGTCGATCTGAGCTTGGAACCGTTCGATGGGTGATTTCTCCCGGGTAGGGGTCGCCCCGGTGTCGGTCTCAGTGGACAGGGCAGCACCGGAGGACTCAGCGGATGACAATTCTTCAGAGGCCCGTTCCTGACGTTTGGACTCGCGGATGGCTGCATCCTCTTCGACGAGTGCCTCACGTACGATGCGGCGGGGATCGTACTGGCGCGGATCGAGCTTCTGCCAGTCCACGTCCTTGAAGTCGTCGCCGAAATCGCGTCGGACGCTGTCTTTCGCGCCTTCGGCCATGCGACGCATCTGCCGCACGAAGTCCCGCAGCTTCTGAGCGTATTCGGGTAGGCGTTTGGGTCCGATGACGACCAACGCCACAACGACCAGAATCACCATTTCGGTGCCGTTGATACCGAACATGGTCTCAAGTCTACCGTGGACGGCGGTAGCATCGACTCATGGTCAGCTCAGGTTCGACATCCCGCTGCCGGGAGGTGCAGTGGACGAGATAGCAGTCGAACGGGTGCTGCGCATCATCGAACTCGTACCCGCCGCACGCGTCGTCGCCTACGGGACAGTCGGCGCCGTTGCCGACTGCTCACCCCGCTATGTCGGACGGGTGATGAGGGAATTCGGATCGAACGTCACTTGGTGGCGAGTCGTCAACGCGGCCGGGATCCTGCCGCCCGAGATCTTCGCCCGCGCCCGCATCCACTGGGAAGAGGAGGGCACACCGCATTCAAATGAGCGGGTCGAACGCGCGGCATTCCTCGAAGTCGATGAACTCGATCGACTGTGGCGCAACCAAGGAATCGACCCCGATTGCAGTTAGACTTGGGAGAACTCAGCACCAGAAGGGAGGGGCCGGTTGGCACGCGAAAATGCAGGTGATCTCACCTTCTCGGAACAGTACAACGGTCCCGATCCGCTGCTCGACGCCGCTCGCACCCACTCTCATGAGTTCGGGATCGCACCGGTGTCGCAGACCACGGCGAGGACGCTGACGCTGCTGGCCCGACTGCTCACACCGGTCGCGGCCGTCGAGGTCGGCACCGGTGTGGGAACGTCGACGCTGTCACTTCTGCGCGGGATGCCGACCGCCGGGATACTGACGTCGATCGACACGAATTCGACGACCCAGAGCGCAGCTCGTGACCTCGCCGACATGGCAGGAATCCGGCCGGGGCGATTGCGTCTGATGAGCGGTCGAGCCGAAGAGGTGCTCAAACGTCTCGCGCCTTCGGCCTATGACATGGTCTTCATCGACGTGGAGCCGGGCAGCCTTGAGAGGATGATCCAACCCTCTCTCCGCCTGCTCGATGCCCAGGGCCTGCTGGTCATCCACAAGACTCTGCTCAAGGGCGCCGTCGCCGATCCCGTCGATCGCAGTCCCCGGACTCAGGCGGCACGGAGCATGCTCAACCGCATCGCCGAACAGGAGCACCTCGAACGGGTTCTGCTGCCCATCGGAGAAGGGCTGCTGCTGCTGCAGAAGACCCGGTGAATGCAACAACAGCAGAGACTTACAGGTAAGTCTCTGCTGTTCGTGCGTCTCCGTCCGGCCGTGTTCTGCGGCCGTCGGCTCAGAGCCCCAGCGTCTGGGCGAGAGTGTCGTGGAGTCCGGTGGCTTCATCTCTGCTGAGTTCGATCACCAGACGGCCTCCGCCTTCGACTGGAAGCCGCATCACCATGCTTCGGCCTTCTTCGGTCACTTCCAGAGGTCCGTCGCCGGTGCGGGGTTTCTGGGCTGCCATATGGGCTCTTCCTTCCGTTGTCATTCAAAGACGGTTCACACCAGGTGGACCGAATGATGTACCTACGATTATTCCATGATCCGCGCGTTCCCGGTAACTCTCCCGCCCAACGGACGGTGACGGGGGCAGATCAGCAGGCGATCACGGCGGCAGATCGGCCGGCGGAGTGAAGTGCCACAGGTAGGCGACCCATACGATCTGAAGCAGGATATAGGCCACCAGCATCGCGGCCCGATAGCCTCGTGAGCGCACCAGCGACAACGTCAGGGCCAGCGGGAACAACGGCAGCAGCAGACGCAGGGTGGAGGTCTGCGGATTGAAGAAGATGAGCAGATACAGGCCGTACCCGAGGCAGAACAGCTGCAGTGTCCGTCCCATATGCGCTCCCGCCGGGGAGAAGATCAACGCGAGCATTCCGGCGACGACGATGACGAGAAGCACCGGACCGAGCGGACCGATGAGGCTGATCGACCGAGCCACCCACTGGACGACGAACGTGGTCTCGCCGGTGTGCCAGGCCGCCTCGGTGTCGGTATAGGCCGTCAGCGATCCGGTTGCCCACCAGGCATGGACCGGGTGGATGAGGGCCGCTGCGCAGGAGAGCACACCCAGGGCCCAGGACCGGATCACCTCGCCGGTCGGATACGGATCGCTGCGGCGGCGGAGGAAGCGGTCGATGAGGTGGAAGAGCATGAAGAACGAGAACGCCACGCCGATCGGCCGCGACAGATCCATGAAGACGACGACCGGGATCGCCGTGAGATAGCGGCGTTCGACGACGAGGAACAGCGCCGACGCCTGCAGCAGGAGGGTCAGTGATTCGGCATAGCCGGTGGAGAAGATCGCGGCCGGTGGGAAGAACATCACGAGCGCTAGGCCCATCAGCGCCTGACCGGCATCGACGTACTTCCGGAAGAGGTGGAGGATGACGATCGAGGCCAGACCGGCCGCGATCGTGGACACGATCGGCGAGATGACTTCGTAGCTCAGCCCCGTGAGGTCGGCCAGAGTGGACACGATCGAGGGGTGCAGCGGATAAAACGCCCACTGGTTCTCCGCGACCGCTCCGGATTCGTCGACGGGCAGGATGCGGGGATAGCCCTCATCGGCGACGCGCCCGTACCAGCCGCCGTCCCAGAAGTTGAGGAAGTCATTGAGCGTCGTCGTCACAGGCGACGACGACCAGTTCGCCGGGTCCTGCCGTTTGAGGACTGCGGCGAAGATCGACATGCTCACGACGCGGGAGGCGAAGTACACTGCCACGGCCTGCAGCCACACGGGCAGAGCCATGAACAGTGCGCCGAGGCGGCTGAAACGGGAGGAGTCGAAGACTTCGGGGGCGAGGGTGATTCCGGGGAGGTCTGCGGGGCGGCTCATCGTGGTCCGGCAGCCGTTTCCGGTCCGTCAGGTGAGGTTGTCGGTCTGGTGGGCGATGCCGCCTCGGCGGGGGCGGCTGCGGTTTCGAGTTCGCTCAGGCGTGCCCGCAGCATCGCCATGGCCGCGTCGACGTCTTCCATCCGGTAGCCGCGCAGGGCGGGCCGGAACCGCACCGATTCCAGGTCCTTGACGGTGAACTCCGCCGGCAGCCCGGTCCAGCTCTCTTCGGCCTCGTCGACGGTTTCGGAGGAGAAGACGTTGAAGGTCGCTGCGACGACGAATACGAGGACGAAGACCGCAGCTGCGACACCGATGACAATCCACAGAGGCATGCCCCCATTTTCGCATAGGCGCCTGCACGGAAGGCTCAGCGCAGTCCGCGCACGGTGTGTCTCGGCGCCGCTTCGCCGGTGATCGCCACGGTCACGTCGATGGCGTCGGCAGTGGCCCTGACATCGTGGGTGCGGATCATCGCCGCTCCCTTCTCGACGGCCAGCGCGGTCGCGGCGATCGTTCCGTACAGCCGGTCCGACGGGGCGACCTCACCGATGGCCTCACCGACGAAATCCTTGCGTGAGATCGCCAGCAGCACCGGATAGCCGGTGGCGGCGAATCGGTCGAGTTCACGCAGCAGACGAAGCGAGTGGTACGTGTTCTTCCCGAAGTCGGGAGTGGGATCGATGATGATCCGGTCTTCGCGCACCCCTGCTGCACGCGCCGCCTCGGCGAGGTCGATGACGCCTGCCAAGGTGGAATCGACGACGTCACCGGCCTTTAGGCCATAGCGGTTGCGGTGGGCGTCGGTGCGCGGATCCAACCCCCCTGTGTGGGAGCAGACGATGCCGACATCATGTCGGGCGGCCACCTCGGCGAGCTTCGGGTCGATCCCGGCCCAGGTGTCGTTGAGCAGTCCCGCACCGGCCCTGCAGGCAGCCTCGGCCACTTCATGGCGCCAGGTGTCGACGCTGATGAGCACGTGCGGGTGGGACCTTGCGACTGCTTCGATGGTCGGGCACACGCGGTCGATCTCCTCGGCCACGGAGATCTCCCGTCCGCGGCCGGCGCGCACTCCCCCGATATCGACGATCTGAGCACCCGCCGAGGCGGCCGCCTCCACCGCCGTGATCGCCTCGTCGAGGGTGGCGGCGGATTCGTAGAACGAATCTGTGGTGCGGTTGATCACGGCCATGATCGCCGGGGTTCCGGGCCGAGCCCGGGCCAGATCGAACCGTTCGCCCTCCGGCACTGATGAGATGTCGCCCCTCATGGTCGACCGTTCGCAGGATTCGCCGCGGCCGAGTCCTGGCCGTGTCCCGGTCCGATCGCGGCGACGACTTCGTCGATGTCATCGGTGAGGGTGAACATGTTCAGGTCTGTTTCGCTGATCGTCCCTGCGGCCAGCAGGGTGTTCTGCATCCAGTCGACGAGCCCGCGCCAGTAGTCGGTCCCGAAAAGCACGATCGGGAATGAGGTGATCTTGCCGGTCTGGACCATGGTGAAGGCTTCGAACAGCTCGTCCAGAGTGCCCAGGCCTCCGGGCATGACGACGAATCCGCGCGAGTATTTGAGGAACATGGTCTTGCGGACGAAGAAGTAGCGGAAGTTCACGCCGAGTTCGACATGCTGGTTGAGTCCGGTCTCGAAGGGCAGCTCGATGCCCAGCCCGATGGACACTCCCCCGCCCTCGCAGGCACCGAGGTTGCCGGCCTCCATGATTCCGGGTCCCCCGCCGGTGATGATCGCATTACCGTTCTCGGCGATGCGGCGAGCGATCTCGCGGGTGTCCGCATAGGCCTGGGTGCCGGCTTTCAGACGGGCTGAGCCGAAGATGGACACTGCCGGTCCGATCTCGGCCAGCGAGCCGAATCCTTCGACGAACTCGGCTTGGATGCGCATGACACGCCACGGGTCCTCATGCACCCAGTCGGTGCCCGACTTCGATTCGAGGAGGCGCTGGTCCGTCGTCGTCGCCGGCACCTGGTCACCGCTCAGCCTCAGCGGGCCCTTGCTGTAGAAGCCCGGGTCACCTGTTGGGTCGTCTCCCCGGTCGCCTGTCTGATCGTCGGCGGAAAGGCGCCCGGGAGCACTCGAAAGCTCGCCATCGACGTCGTCTGTCGCTCTGGTCATCTCGTTCACCGGCCCTGAAGGTAGCTGCGCAGAGTTGCGGTGGCCTGTTCCACCTCGGTGACTCTCACATGCTCGTCCGACTTATGGGCGTACAGAGGGTTGCCGGGACCGAAATTCACCGCCGGAACGCCGAGGGCGCTGAACCTGGACACATCCGTCCAGCCGAGCTTCGGTGCCGGGGACAGACCGAGGGTGTCGATGAAGTCCTGGGCGATCGCCCGGTCGAGTCCGGGGCGGGCCCCCTCGGCGGCATCGGTGACGACGACGTCGAATCCGGTGAAGAGCTCGCGCAGGAAGGATTCCGCCTCGGCGGCCGACTTGCTCGGAGCGAAGCGGTAGTTCACGGACACCACGCACTCGTCGGGCACGACGTTGCCGGCGACTCCCCCGCGGATGTTCACGGCGGACAGGGATTCGCGGTAGTCGAGCCCATCGACCGTGACGGTGCCCGTCTCGAATTCGGCGAGCCGGGTGAGGATCTCGGCGGCAGCATGGATGGCGTTGACACCCATGAAAGCACGGGCCGAGTGGGCCCGGACTCCGGTGGTGGTGACGTCGACGCGGATGGTTCCGTTGCAGCCGCCTTCGACGGAGGCGTTCGAGGGTTCGCCGAGGATCGCGAAGTCACCGGCCAGCCAATCGGGATGGCTGCGAGAGACGCGGCCGAGTCCGTTGAGTGAGGCATCGACCTCCTCATGGTCGTAGAAGACCCAAGTGACATCGCGGTTCGGACTGGTCAGCGCGGCCGCGGTGGACAGCTGCATCGCCACTCCGGCCTTCATATCGCAGGCACCCCGCCCCCAGATGACCTCATCATCGGGGTAGTCGTCTCCGGACATGTGGGTGCGTACGGGCGGAAGGTTGTCTTCGACGGGAACGGTGTCGAGGTGGCCGGCGACGACGATGCGCTCGGCCAGCCCCAGGTTCGTGCGAGCGATGACGGTGTCTCCGTCGCGGAGGATCTCCAGGTCCGGTCCCGGACCCGCGCTGATCCTCTCCAGCACAGCGACGACGGCATCGGCGAGGACGGTTTCGTTCCCGGACACGGATTCGATGGCGCACAGTCGGCCGGTGAGTTCGGCCGGGTCACCCACCGCGGCGAACAGGTACTCGCCGAGGTCGCCGACGGGCGCGAATATGGCATCAGTCTCAGCAGATGGATCGACAGTCATGTCTCTTAGCCTAGTACGGCGCCACCGTCTAGGCTTGAGGCATGACAGAACGCATCGTTTCCGCACGTGGACTCGCCACGATCCATTCCGACACCGTCCTCTCCGTCTGGTACCCGGTACTGAGCACCGGCGATACCCACGACACCGCCGAGGCGGCCGCCACCGCTCGCGCCGCCGACGACGGTCTCGACGCCCTGGAGGGCACCGATGAGGCTCGCGGCACCCGCTCAGAGGTCGTCACCACCACGATCGATCTCGACGCCGGTCCCGCCTCGGCGGCCGACGCCTACCTGCGTCTGCACGCATTGTCCCACCGCGTCGTGACCCCCAACGACGTCAACCTCGACGGAATCTTCGGCCATATCGCCAATGTCGTGTGGACCTCCTTCGGCGCCTGCTCCCCCGAGGACTTCGAGGCCACTCGCGCCAAGCTCCTCGCCCGCGGCCCTGTTGCCGTGTACGGGCTCGACAAGTTCCCGCGGATGACGGACTTCGTCATCCCCTCCGGCGTGCGCATCGCCGACGCCGACCGTGTCCGCCTCGGCGCTCACCTTGCTCCCGGCACCACCGTCATGCACGAAGGCTTCGTGAACTTCAATGCCGGGACGCTCGGTTCGGCCATGGTCGAAGGCCGCATCTCCCAGGGCGTCGTCGTCGGAGACGGCTCGGATATCGGCGGCGGAGCCTCAATCATGGGTACGCTCTCCGGCGGCGGCACGCACCGCATCTCCATCGGCTCGGGCAGCCTCCTCGGCGCGAACGCCGGTGTCGGCATCTCCATCGGCGATGACTGCATCGTCGAAGCCGGTCTCTACATCACTGCAGGCACTCGCGTGACGGTCCCTGGCGAAGACGATGCCGTGGTCAAGGCCGCCGAGCTCAGCGGGAAGAACAACATCCTTTTCCGCCGCAATTCGGTCACCGGCACCGTCGAGGCGATCGCTCGCGACTCAAAGGGCATCGAGCTCAACCCCGACCTCCACTGAGTCAGCCTCCGGCGACCGGCGAAACGGGTCTCATCGACCGACCTGCCGTTCGCTGGAAAGATGAGGGCACCTTGTTGACGGTGAGGCGGAAGCCGAATCGCCTGCGAAGAGCAGCCAAGGGCGCGTTCACATCATGTGGACGCGCCCTCAGCGCATTCACTCCTCCGATAACGCGCCCCATCGCTGCAGTCCTAGCGAACACGCACGCATCTGCCTCGCCTGCGAGCATGCATCCACCATGGCTCGTCGCAAATCACTCCGCTTGAGGCAAAACATCTCGCGCGTGCCATAACGCCCCGTTCCTGCAGGAGGTTGTGGCACCAACGGTGACGCATGCCCAAGCACGTGTAGGAGAAGCCACCACCGGCGCATAGTGGCACTACCGGTGCGGGATGGCGAACGAAGGCCCACGCTGAGGACATGTTGGCGACGGGAGGCCTGCCGGAGAAATGCACCTGTGAAAAGGGCAGCGCGGAACAGCGCAGCCGGTGCGGGGGAAAGGGCAGCGGCGCGGGACGGACCTGGGCAGTTACGACTGTGCCGGGCAGGTGAATGCACAACGGCGCCGGGCAGACGAATCTGCTCCGACGCCGTTGCGTCCGCTGGGACTCAGCGTTCGCTGATGTCCTTGTAGTTCCGGTTGTATTCGCCCGTGTAGATCTGTCGGGGACGGCCGATCTTCGTCTCGGGGTCCTTGATCATCTCGCGCCACTGGGCGATCCAGCCGGGCAGGCGACCGACCGAGAAGAGCACGGTGAACATATTCGTCGGGAATCCGAGAGCCTTGTAGATGAGGCCCGTGTAGAAGTCGACGTTCGGGTAGAGCTTGCGCTCGACGAAGTAGTCGTCGGCCAGCGCGATCTCTTCGAGCTGCTGAGCCAGTTCGAGCAGCGGGTCGCCGCCGGACCGCGCGAGAACCTCGTCAGCCGTCTTCTTGATGATCTTCGCGCGCGGATCGTAGTTCTTGTACACGCGGTGACCGAAGCCCATGAGACGGACGCCGTCTTCCTTGTTCTTCACGCGTTCCATGAACTTCTTCGGTCCGTCATCGGAGGCCGCGATCTGCTCGAGCATCTCGAGCACTGCGGAGTTCGCGCCGCCGTGCAGCGGTCCGGCCAGGGCGTTGACGCCGGCCGAGATCGACTGGAACACGTTGGCCTGCGACGAGCCGACGAGGCGAACCGTCGAGGTCGAGCAGTTCTGCTCGTGATCGGCGTGGAGGATGAACAGCTGATCCATGGCCTTGACCGCCAGCGGATCCGGTTCGTATTCCTCAGCGGGAACGCCGAAGTTCACTCGCAGGAAGTTCTCCACGAGGCTCAGCGAGTTATCCGGGTGGATGACCGGCAGGCCCATGTTCTTCCGATGCGCAAGTGCCGCGATGGTCGGCATCTTCGCGAGCAGACGGAACGACGAGGTGTCGATCTGGTCTTCGTCAAAGACATCGAGGTCATCTTGGTAGAACGTCGACAAAGCCGCGACGGCAGCTGCAACCATAGGCATCGGATGAGCGTCGTACGGGAACGCTCGGAAGAAGCGCCGCAGGTCCTCGTGGACGATGGTGTGTCCGCGCAGGCGAGCGTCGAAGGCATCGTACTGTTCCTGAGTCGGCAGCTCACCGTAGATGAGGAGGTAGCAGACTTCGACGAAGTTCGACTGTTCCGCGAGCTGTTCGATCGGGTAACCGCGGTACTGCAGCTCACCGTTGTCACCATCGATGTAGGTGATGGACGACGAGGTGGTTGCAGTGTTGGCAAACCCTGGATCGTATGTGACCGCGCCGGTCTCTTTGAGCAGAGAACCGATACGGTATCCGTTGTTGCCCGCTGTTGCTGACACCTCGGGCAGTGTCAGCTCCGTATCAGCGATCCTGAGGTTCGCCTCCGAAGTCATTCGATCTCCTCACCGTTGACCGACCCCAAGAACTTCCTGAGGTGTTTTGCACAGTTCTTTCAAAGACTACCGACAACTGCGGGAATCAGAAAATCACTGCACGCTTCATTTACTGGCTGGTAATACGTCTGACCAGGGCAGATAACAGTTTTTCGCCCTGCATGAAGTCTTAGCAGGAACTTAGCGGACGCTCGGAAACCGTCGACTTCCTCGCACCGTGCCCCGCCCTCGTAATCATCTCGCGGCGGCCCGAAGACGCTCGGCCGCGGCTCGAATGCGTTCGTCGGTGGCGGTCAGCGCAATCCGCACATGGTCGGCAGCCGCCGCTCCGTAGAACTCTCCGGGACCCGCCACGATGCCGAGTTCGGCAAGGTCAGCCAGGGACTCCCAGCAGTTCTTGTCCGCGGTCGACCACAGGTAGAGACCAGCAGTCGAATGGTCGATGCGGAATCCGTACTCTTCGAGACCAGTTCGCAGCTGCTCGCGTCGTGACCGGTAGGTCTCCTTCTGCGCCAGCACGTGTTCGGTATCGCGGAGTCCGGCGACCATGGCTTCCTGAATCGGGAACGGCACGATCATTCCCGCGTGCTTGCGTGAGCGGGTGAGATCGGAGATGAGCTCGGCGTCACCGGCGACGAACGCCGCGCGGTAGCCGGCGAGGTTCGACTGCTTCGACATCGAGTACACACTCAGCACACCGGCATTCGACTCCCCCGCGGCTGCAAGTACGCTCGGCGCCGGCTCATCGGATTCCCAATTGAGCAGTCCGTAGCATTCGTCCGATGCGACGACGACTCCGGCGGCACGAGCACGGCGAACCACCTCGGCGATGGTGTCGACGTCGAGGACCTCACCGGTCGGGTTGCTCGGCGTGTTGATCCACAGCAGACCGACACCGTCCAATGACTCGCCGTCGACGATCTGCGCGGCGTCGAGACGGCGGCATTCGACACCAGCGATCGTCGCACCCATCTCGTAGGTCGGGTAGGCAGCGGAGGGACAGGCGACGGCCAGTCCTCGCTCGCGCAGTCCCAACAGGGTCGGCAGCCAGGCTACGAGCTCCTTCGAGCCCACAGTCGGCAGGATCTCCGTGGCGGGATCGAGCTGAACCGAGTGCCAGTTCTCGTACCACCAGGCGATGGCTTCACGAAGCTGTGCGGTTCCGGCGGTCGTCGGGTAGCCGTGCGCATCCCCTGCGTCCGACAGCGCACGCCGGATCACCTCGGGGGTGGGGTCGACCGGAGTGCCGATGGAGAGGTCACACACTCCGTCGGGATGCTCGGCGGCCCGGTTGCGGTATTCCGTGAGACGGTCCCAGGGGTAGTCCGGGAGGTTGAGTCCGAAGGCGTTCGTCATCGGTCAGTCGTCGTGGTTCTGCGGCGGCAGGGCGGAGATGATCGGATGGTCCTTGCCGGTGTTGCCGAGCTTCGCGGCACCGCCGGGCGAACCGAGGTCGTCGAAGAATTCGACATTGGCCTTGTAGTACTCTTCCCACTCATCGGGCACATCGTCCTCATAGAAGATGGCCTCGACGGGGCACACCGGTTCGCACGCACCGCAGTCGACGCATTCGTCGGGGTGGATGTACAGGCTGCGTTCGCCCTCGTAGATGCAGTCGACGGGGCATTCGTCGATGCAGGCCTTGTCCTTGAGGTCGACACAGGGCTGGGCAATGATGTACGTCACTGGGCTGACTCCTCGAAAGACTCACAGATGGTGCGCATATACATCCCACAATACGCCTTCGCCCGATTCCCGTGACCACCGGTCTCAAGTGATTCGCATTGCATCTGACATCCCTGACCACGCCTGCACCCGACCGGGGCGCGCGTGTCATAGGGTGGGAGGGCATCAATTTCGCGGAGGAAGGCCAGAAGTGGACGATCTGCAGCCCGGCAGACGAGTGGTCGTGCGGTATTCGCTCGCACCCGGTGACACCCATTCGACGTCGGATGCCCTCGGCGTCGTCACAGCCGTCGACGAGGCGGGGCTCGAGATCGATACGAAGCGCGGTCCCCTGCGCATCGCTCGCGCCCAGATCCTCCTCGTCCACGAGGTGCCCCCGGCTCCGACGAAGGCCGGGCGCACGCATGAGATCGTCTCCGCCGTGGATCTGCGGCGCATCTCGGCCGCCGCCTGGCTTCCTCACGACGTGTCCTGGCTGCACGTGGAGAATCTGCGCAACGAAGGCACCGAGGCGGCCGCCGAGGTCAGCCTGCTGCAGAAGGGCTGGCTGCTGCGGCATTCGGAATCAGCGACCCGGCGCGCCAATTCCTGCCTGCCGGTGACCGACACCGGACTCGGGTGGGAACAGGGACTCGATGCCGTCGAGGAGTGGTATCGGACCCGAGGCAGGCCGAGCCGCGTCCAGATCTATTCCGCTGACGATTCCTCGACGCTGGCACCCGAATGTGAGGGGCTCGCTCCCCTGCTCTCGGCTCGCGGCTACACCCCTTCCGAGGCCACACTTCTGCTCACGGGCGCCACGGCAGAGGCAGCCGGCGGTGCATCCTCCCCCGCCGAGGCGGCCGCGGCCGGACTGATCGTCGACGTCTCCGATGCCCCGACCTCCGAGCATTTCGCCGCATGGACGTCGCAGCGCAACCCCGGTGAGGAACCGGGTTCAGCTGAGGCGTTCAAGACGCTCATCGAAGCCGATCAGCCGTGTGAGTTCGTCACCGCCTACGCCGAGCATCCCGATGGGTCCCGGACTATGGTGGCGGCCTGCAGGGTGGTCGAGCGCAGCAAATGGGGTGTCATCACCAACCTCATCACCCGTCCCGATCTGCGCAGACGCGGTGCCGGACGTTCGGTGGCCGCAGCCGCGGCAGCACTGCTCGCTCAGCGCGGGGTCAGGTCCTACCTCGTCGACGTCGAGTCGAGCAATGAGGCATCACTGGGCCTCTTCGCCTCTCTCGGAGCCGCAGTGCGTCACCGGTCCTGGTACGCCGAAGCACGCTGACCGGTCAGCCGGCCGGAATCCAGCGGGGAGGGCTCAGCCCTTGCACTCGACCTTGTTCACCGGCCGGTACACCGTGGTGAAGCCGTCCTTCGTGGTCTTACCCGAAGCGATGTCTTTCATGGTCCGGGTGATCCGGATCGACCAGCCGCCCTTCGGCGACTGCGGGGAGCAAGAAGGCCCGCTTTCGGTGACCGACCCCGGTGACGTGTGGTTGAACCGGTCCGAGGCGTCGGCCGACACATCGTACTTCTTGACGCCGAAGACCTTCGCGTGGACCTCTCCGTCTTTGAGGTACATGTCGAGGACGACCGGAGTCTTCGAGTTGTTCGTGAACTTCATATCGATCGACGACCAGTCGAGGGTCGACTCGCGGCCCTCCGGGTAGCGGGAGATATAGCGCGAATGCGCCTGGTGTTCGTCGAGTTCGAAGCCGGCGAAGAACGCCGCATTGAACAGGGTCGTCGACACCTGCGAGACGCCGCCGCCGTAGTCTTCCTTCATCTGCCCTTCGGAGATCACGCCGGCAGGTTTGTAGCCGTTTGCGGCGGTGCGCTGGCCCAGAGCTTCATTGAGGGAGAACTGCTCACCGGGCTTGAGAACCGTGCCGGAGACCCTCTTCGCGGCCACCCGCAGGTTCGTATCGCGGTTGGGTTCGGAGCTGTAGCCGGTGGAGAAGTGGGACACGGTGTCGGAGACATCGGCCTTCTTCGCGTCCTTCGTCGTGAACTCGGGTTTGACCGAGGCCAGAGTGACCGTGGGCTTGTCCTCCTTGCCGTTGATGGCGTCGGTGACCGCGGCGGTCAGTTCCTTGGCCTTGATTCCGATTCCATCGCGGGATGGCACGACCTCGGGCTTGCCGTCCTTGATCTCGAAACTCGCGTCTTCGGCCGGTCGCCCGATGTCCTTGTTCGCGGCCAACACGGACTTCTGCAGGGCCTCCTGATCGAAGACAGGCTTGAGCTTCGAGTCCTCGGCCTTGAACGTCAGAGTCTTCGCGACGGTCTTCGGAGACACGGTGAGGTCACCGCCCTTGACCTTCGAATCCGCATCCTTCCCGGGCTTCGCCGTGATCGTGAGGTCCTTGCTCACCGCGTCTTTCGCGAATCCGTCGGCCATGTCCTCGGCTTCGGACGTGGTGATATCGGGGTCGACGTTCGTCGGACTGACCGGGAGAGCATCCTCGGTGCGCAGCCAATGATCGTCGACGGCGTTGCGCACGGCGGCGGTCTCGACGGTCTGGCCCTTCTTGCCGTCCTTGACCTTCGGTGTGGTCTTGTCGAACTCGAGTTCGGCGTCCTTGGGATCCACGGCCAGGGATTCCGTGACCTTCGCAGTCTCCTTGTCGAACTTCTCCTCGTCGACCTCGATGACGGGATCGACTTCGTCCTCGCCGAACAGGCGGTCCCAGATGACGGTGGGGTCGAGGCTGAAGCCGGTGATGCGCTCGACTGTCGCTTCCGCGTCGAAGGTGATTCCGGCCTTCTCCGGGTCGAGCTTCGCCGTCGGTTCTCCGGCCTTCAAGACGATGTCCTTCTCCGCGTCATCGCGCAGGTCGTTGCGCAGGGTGTTCTCGGCGTCTGTCGCGGACTTGCCGCCGATGTCGATTCCCGCCACGGTCGTCCCCGGCGCGAGCATGCGACCGCTGAAGAAGCCGATCACCACATAGATGGCGGCCAGCACAACGACGGCCACGAGGATGAAGGGCCAAACCGACTTCTTCCGGGCAGCGCTGCCGGACGGGTCGGGCCCGCCTGCGTTCGAGGTTCCATCGGACAGGGTATTGGTCGGCATCATTCTCCCGAGGGTGTCGATAACGACTGATTCGGTGCGGTTCGCACGAGTCTAGCGAGTGCGATCGTGCCCGCGCACGTTGATGAAGGAGAAGACGGCAGCCAGGACCATCGGTCCGAGCAGCCACACAACGGAACGCAGCAGTCCGGTGACGATCATATCTGCGCCGGGCAACCACTTCGGCTGGCCGAAGACGAAGGACAGTACGGCGATGATCACGGCGGCGACCAGCATCGGGGCGCTGCTGCGATACATCGTCTTCAGGTGCCACAGTCCCGCCGCGGCCAGAGCCAGGGCCAGCACGAGTCCCCACGGCAGGATGATCGGGGTCTCGCCGAGGTTGACCACCGTGACGTTGAGGTGCTGCATGGTGCCGAGGAACGCGATGAGCAGTCCGAGCACAGCGGAGTGGAGGTAGGCGAAGACTCCGGGCTTCCGCGGCTCCCGTCGCCGTCGCAGGGGCTGAGCCGCCGCGTTCTCCTGAGCTTCGACCGCTGCGACGTCGAGGCCGGTGAGCACGTGCGGGGCCGGTCCGGTGTTGAGGATCTCGGATGAGATCGGAGTTCCTGCCCCGATCGAGAAGTATTCGCGATCGCCGATCTTTTGACCGACACCGTTGGACAGAGCGAAGAAGCCGCCCGACACACTTACCTGCGTGCGGTGAGCGTCCAGCGCTGCCCGTTTCGCCGGCAGCACCGCGCTGACGTCCTGGTCGATGACGATCTGACCGACCGGCGGTTTGGCCGGGATCGTCTCGGCGGGGGCGAATCCGGTGTCTGCGAAGCCTGCCTGGTGCGGGTCGAACGAATGGCGGGCAACCTCGGTGGGGGTGTCGACGTAGAGCAGTCGACCGGTCCGCCATTCGGCGAAGTCGATTGCCGCGGTCGTGGCCTCGTGCACCCGCACGTGGTCGGGGTGACCATAGCCCCCGTTGGCGGCGTAGGTGATGATCGCATGCGGTTCGAAGGCGTCGATGACGGCGGCGATGTGTCTGGCCACGGTCGTGATGTCGGCTGCGCACAGAGCGTTGTCGGTCATCGATGCCGCGGGTCGAGCGTGACCGTCCGGTCCCCATTCCATTCCCGAATCCTCGAAGGTGCGCGTGGTCCCGCCGAGGAAGGTGTGCATACGCACACCGAGAGCACGCATCGCCTCGGCGATCTCCTGCTCCCGGACCCGGGCGAGACCAGCCCGGTCGCCCTCGAGCTGCTTCAGCTCTGCGGGGATGACCTCGCCGCCCTCACCGCGGGTGGCTGTGAGCACCATGACCTCGGCACCCTCGGAGACCAATTCGGCGATCGTGCCGCCCGTCGTGATCGTCTCATCGTCGGGATGAGCGTGCACGAAGAGGACGCGTGGCGTAACAGTCATTGGTTCCTGGGTGCTCGAGGTCATTCGGTGCTGCCGGATCAAGGAATCCGGCTCAGGCGTTCTGGCGGCGCATCTTCGCGTAGAGCTTTGCGCGTTCCTTCTGATCGAGTTCGACCTTGCGGATGCGGATGGCACCCGGGGTGACCTCGACGCATTCGTCCTCACGAGCGAACTCGAGGCTCTCCTCGAGGGTCAGCTTGCGCGGCGGAGTGAGGTTCTCGAAGCTGTCGGCAGAAGCCGAACGCATGTTCGTCAGCTTCTTCTCCTTCGTGATGTTGACGTCCATATCGTCGGCGCGCGAGTTCTCGCCCACGATCTGGCCTTCGTAGACCTCGGAGGTCGGTTCGACGAAGAAGGTACCGCGGTCCTGCAGGTTGATCATCGCGTACGGGGTCACTGTTCCCGCGCGGTCGGCCACGAGAGATCCGTTGATGCGGAACTCGATGTTGCCGGCCCACGGTCCGTATCCGGCCGAGATCGTGTTCGCGATACCGGTGCCGCGGGTCTCGGTGAGGAACCGAGTGCGGAATCCGATGAGGCCGCGAGCGGGGACCTTGAACTCCATCCGCACCCAGCCGGTGCCGTGGTTCGTCATGGTCGACATGACACCCTTGCGGGCAGCCAGCAGCTGGGTCACGGCGCCGAGGTAGTCCTCCGGCACATCGACCGTGAGCTCTTCGAAGGGCTCATGGACCTTGCCGTCGACCTGTTTGGTCACAACCTGAGGCTTGCCGACCGTGAGTTCGAATCCTTCACGGCGCATCTGCTCGACGAGGATGGCCAGAGCCAGCTCACCGCGACCCTGGACCTCCCAGGCGTCGGGGCGTTCGGTCGGGACGACCTTGAGCGAGACGTTGCCGACCAGCTCCTGGTCGAGGCGGTCCTTGACCATGCGGGCGGTGACCTTCGTGTTCTTCTCACGGCCGGCCAACGGGGAGGTGTTGATACCCACGGTCATCGAGATCGCCGGATCGTCGATGACGATCGCCGGCATCGGCTTCGGATTGTTGATGTCGGTGAGCGTGTCACCGATCATGATGTCGGGAATGCCGGCGACGGCGACGATGTCACCGGCCGAGGCCTCCGTGGCGGGCACCCGGTCGAGACCCTGGGTCTCGAGCAGTTCGGTGATCTTCACCGAGCTGATCTCGTCACCGCGGGCCCAGGCGACCTGCTGCCCCTTCTTCAACGTGCCGCCGAAGATGCGCAGCAGAGCCAGACGGCCGAGGAACGGCGAGGCGTCGAGGTTCGTGACATGTGCCTGGAGGATGCCGTCGGAGTTGATCTCCGGTGCCAGGATCGTCTCGAGAATGGTCTTGAACAGCGGTTCGAGGTCGGGGTTGTCCGGGACCGCTCCATCGGCGGGCTGTTCGAGGGAGGCGGCACCTGCCTTCGCGGCCGCGAAGACGACGGGCACATCGAGGACGGAGTCGACGTCGAGGTCGGGGACTTCGTCGGCGAGGTCGGAGGCCAGACCCAGGAGCAGGTCCTGAGCTTCCTCGACGACTCCGTCGATGCGGGCATCGGCACGGTCGGTCTTGTTGATCACGAGGATGACGGGCAGCTTCGCGGCCAGCGTCTTGCGCAGGACGAAGCGGGTCTGCGGCAGCGGACCTTCCGATGCGTCGACGAGGAGGACGACGCCGTCGACCATGGACAGTCCGCGCTCGACCTCACCACCGAAGTCGGCGTGCCCGGGGGTGTCGATGACGTTGATGACGATGGGGTCCTCGCCGGCCGAGGGACCGTTGTAGAGGACGGAGGTGTTCTTCGCGAGAATGGTGATGCCCTTCTCACGTTCGAGGTCGCCTGAATCCATGACGCGTTCGGCGAAGTCGCCGTGTTCGCTGAACACACCGGTCTGCCGGAGCATGGCGTCGACCAGCGTGGTCTTGCCGTGGTCGACGTGTGCGACGATTGCTACGTTTCGGCGGTTTTCCCGTCGTGTGATGGCTTCAGTCATCAAGAACCTTTTTGAGATAGAGAGATCGGTCCAGCCCGGACCCAACAGACAATTATACGGCCACCCGCACGCTCTCGCGTGCAGGTGGCCGTCAGCTTGGGCGGACTCAGGCGTTCATCGTGGCCTCGAGAACCGCGTCCCTGGCCTCCCGACGCTTGCGCTGCTCCTGCGGATCCGGAACGGGAACCGCAGACAGCAGACGCTGTGTGTACGGGTGGACGGGGTTCGACACGACCTGTGAGGACTTGCCGATCTCGACGAGGTAGCCGTGGCGCATCACCGCGATGCGCTCGGCGATGCGCTCGACCACGGCCAGGTCGTGGCTGATGAACAGACACGCGAAGCCGTATTCCTTCTGCAGGCCTTCGAACAGGTCGAGGACCTTCGCCTGCACGGACACGTCGAGGGCCGAGGTCGGCTCATCGGCGATGAGCAGCTTCGGGCGCAGGGTCAGGGCACGGGCGATGCCGATGCGCTGACGCTGACCTCCGGAGAGCTCATGCGGATAGCGGTTGCGCATAGAAGTCGGCAGTTCGACCGCGGTCAGCAGCTCCTCGACCCGCTTGCTCAGCTCCGGCCCTTTCATCCCCTCGTGGAGGTAGAGCGGCTCACCGATCGACTCTCCGACCGGCAGTCGCGGGTTGAGCGAGGAACCGGGATCCTGGAACACGATCCCGACTTCCTTGCGCAGGGGCCTCATCTGCTTATTGCTCAGGCCCTTGATGCTCGTGCCGTTGACGACCATGTCGCCTTCAACGGTGGGCAGCAGCCCGAGAGCGGCGCGCCCGATCGTGGTCTTGCCCGACCCCGACTCCCCCACCAGGCCCACGACTTCGCCGGGGGCGATCATGAGATTGATGTGATGAGCGGCGCGGAAGGCCTTCTTCCGTCCGATTGCGGGGTACTCGATCGCGGCGTCACGCAGCTGCAGGGCAGAGGGCTTCGAGAAGTCCGCCTGCGAACCTGGATGGTAGTACGTCTCCGTGGAGTCCATCTCGATATCGGGACGGTCCTGCGCGGTCACCTGAGCGCGCGCCTCGGCCACGGCCATATCGGCAGCCCCGGCCTCGGAGAGACCGTCGCCACCTACGGCGGAGTCCGGTGCGCCGACCGGGTCATCGGCGTGCGAGGCCTGATCGGAAGTGATATCGGACAGCGAGGCCTCGACATCGTCGATGCTGCCGCCGAATGCTTCGCTGTCGGTACCCTCACCGAGGTGAGGAACAGCCTCGAGGAGCTGCTTCGTATACGGATGCTGCGGGTTGTAGAAGATCTCCTCCGCGGTACCCGATTCGATTACCTTGCCGGCGCGCATGACGATGATGCGATCGGCCATATCCGCCACCACGCCCATATCGTGCGTGATGAGGATGATGCCCGCATCGAGCTTCGACTTCAGTTCGCGCATGAGCTTGAGGATCTCGGCCTGCACCGTGACGTCGAGCGCCGTGGTCGGCTCATCGGCGATGAGCAGCTTCGGCTGACAGGCCAGAGCCTGCGCGATCATGATGCGCTGACGCTGACCGCCGGAGAGCTGATGCGGGAACGAATGGAACCGATCCTCCGGATCAGGGATCTCCACCAGCCGCATGAGCTCGAGCGCCCGTTGCTTCGCCTCACTGGGACCGATGTCGAGGTGGACGCGCAGCGTCTCCACGATCTGGTACCCCGCGGTGTAGACCGGGTTGAGCGCAGTCATCGGCTCCTGGAAGATCACGGAGATGTCGTTGCCACGCACGGCCTGCATCTTCTCCGGAGGCATGCCGATGAGTTCGCGCCCATTGAGCTTCGCTGAGCCGGTCGCACGGCCGTTGCTCGGCAGGAGGCCGAGCAGTGACATGCTCGACTGCGACTTTCCGGAGCCGGACTCGCCGACGATCGCAAGAACCTCGCCGGCATTGACCGTGTAGTCGAGGTGTTCGGCGGCCATCCACCATTCGTCGCTGACCCAGAACTGGACTCCGAGGTCATTGACCTCGAGGATCGGGGAGCCCGTCTTCGGCTGGGCCTCTGCTTTCTTCTCAGCCATCACTTCGCTTCTTTCTGTGCCATGCGCTCGGCCTTCTTCATCTTCCTCCAACTCGGGATGGTCTTCATCCGCGGGTCGAACGCGTCGCGCAGACCGTCGCCGATGAAGTTCACACACAGAGCGATGACGATGATGAACAAGCCGGGCCACCAGAACAGCCACGGACGAGTGGCGAAGGAGGTCTGGTATTCGCTGATGAGCTGTCCCAACGAGATGCCGGGCGGTTTGATGCCGAAGCCGAGGTAGCTCAGCGAGGCTTCGAGCACGATCGCCTGACTCATGATCAGCGTCGTGTTGACGATGATGACGCCCATGGCATTGGGCAGCATGTGCTTGAACATGATCCGGAAATCGCTGGCCCCGGCCACGCGGGCCGAATCGACGAACTCCCGTTCGCGCAGCGACATGAAGTCACCGCGGACGAGACGTGCAAGACCCACCCAGAGGATGCAGCCCAGCGCCACACCGAGCAGCGGGCCGTTCGCTCCGCCGACGAGCACACCGAGGATCGATCCGACCACGATGACCGGCAGGATGACGAAACCGTCGGTGATGCGCATGAGCACCGAATCGACCCAACCGCGGTAGTAGCCCGCAACAGCACCGACGACCGTGCCGATGATCAGGCAGACGATGCCGATGATGAACATGACGACGAGAGAGATCTGTGTCCCTTTCATCACTCGGGAGAAGTTGTCACGACCGATCTCATCCTGACCGAAGGGATGATCACCGAGTGAGAAGAAGTTCGCAAACGACCAGGTCGGGGCTCCGCCGGGGTTGACCACGGGCCCGGACGCCGTATGACTGAATTTCCACCAACCGGGGATTCCCGCAAATCCCTGTGCGCTGAAGGCGAAGATGGCCACGAGCACAAGGACGACGATGGAGATCATCGCGCCTTTGTGACGGAGGAATTTGCGCAGGACGATCTTGCCCTGGGAAAGACCTTCGGTTTCCTTCGACTCGATCGCATTGTCCCCGACTTCGTCGAGGGCGAGAGCGTTCTGTTTGTCGTTGTCAGTACTCATGCGTTCACTCGGATTCTCGGGTCGAGGACGGCATAGAGGAAGTCCGCGACCAGGTTGGCGATGATAGCGAGCAGGCCTGTGATCAGGATGTAGGCCATGACCGGGTCGAGCTCTGCCTGTCTCAGCGAATCGATGAAGAGCTTGCCCATGCCGTTCCAGCCGAAGATCGTCTCCGTGATGACGGCACCGCCGATCATTGTGATGATGTCGACGGGAACGACCGAGGCCAATGGCAGCAGCGCATTGCGCATAGCGTGCCGCATGATCACCGTACGTTCGTTGAGACCTTTGGCTCGTGCCGTGCGGATGTAGTCCTGGCCCAGGACCTCGAGCATCGAACCGCGGGTATAGCGGGTGTACGAGGCGAAGGAGATGAGGACGAGAGCGATCGATGGCAGCAGCAGGTGAGTGAACGAGTCGAGGTTCGTGATCCAGAAGTCGCCGTCGATATTCGGCGCCGATGCACCGATCGTCGCGATCGGACGATTGTTGATGGCCGGGTCGTCCGAATACTCCTGCCAGCCCTGCAGCACACGGTCGGCGAAGATGAGCACTGCCACGATGATGGCCGTGAAGCTCGTCGTGCGCGCGGTATCCCAGGGATCCGGGCCTCGGAATGCCAGACCGATGCCGACGGCGACGGCGATCGCAACGATGAAGAGCCCGAACATCCACAGCCAGTTCATGTCGACGTAGTAGAAGAGGTTCATCAGCGGCCAGTAGAGCAGCGCGCCGACGGCCACCGTGATGAGTGTGGCATAGAGCACGCGGCGGTTCTTCAGGCCCGTCGACAGGTACGTCATGACGATGGCCGCACCGGCGCCGATGACGACCACGCCGAGGAGGCCGATCGTCGGGTGCTGCATCCAGCCGCTGGCGAGGATGTAGTAGATGGTGCCGAAGGTGATGACCGCTGCGGCGACGAAGGTGATCACGCGACGCTTCGCGCTGCCGCCGAGCGCACCCATCCAGAACAGCCCCATGGCCACACAGCCGATGATGATCGGCCACCAGGATTCCAAGGTCGGATCGTTGATGAAGTTGTTGATGTCGATCGCTCCGTACTGCTTGAGCAGCACCGCCACCCAGAAGACGGGCAGCGAGTAGAGGAGGAACGAGACGAAGGTGATGAAGTAGTCGAAGCCCGAGTACTGGCGGATGGCCGAGATCATGCCGACGGCGATGCCGAGGATGATGGCCACGATCGTCGAGGCGGTGATGAGCTTGATCGTGTTGACGATCGCGCCCTGCAGCTGTTCGGTGACTTCCTGACCCGACTTCCAGGCGATGCCGAAGTCACATTGGCCGATGGCGCAGCCGCCGACTCCTGCCAACCACTTGAAATAACGGACAATGGCCGGAGTGTCGAGGTCGAGGAGACGTCGACGCGACTCGTAGAGAGCTTCGATGTTCGGTGATGTGCTCGCGCGCAGGTCCCAGAAGAAGTCGAGCGCGACGTTGAGGAGCAGGTAGAGGACGAAGGTGACGACGAGGAGCACGAGCGCTGTCGACAGCAATCGTCGGAGGATGAATCTGATCATGATGGGAGTTCCGTTTCAATCTTCCGAAAACGCCGCTGTGGGGACCACACAGTGATCCCCACAGAAGGCTTGAGTGGAGAAGAACCGATCGCGTCAGTCGCGGATCAGTTGACTTCCCACTCCCAGTAGTTCCAGAACATCGTCGGCGACACAGCGGTCGACTTCACGTTCTTCACGCTGTCACGGTAGATCGTCAGTTCGGGGAACTGGAAGATCGGCGCACCGAAGGCATCTTCGGTCAGCTGCTTCTCCATGTCGATGAGGAGATCCTGCTGCTCCTCTTCCTTGGACACGAGAAGCTTGTCGAGGATCTTGTTCATCTTCTCGCTCTTGTAGCCGCCGTAGTTGTTCTGCGCACCGTAGCGGAAGTTCGCATCGTTCTCGGACACGCCGGTGCCCTCGGACTGCCAACCGAACAGCGAAACATCGTAGGTGCCGTCACCGAGGCGGGTGCCCCAGTTGACATCTCCGACATCCTTGATCTTGAAGCCGGCCTTCTCAGCCGATTCCTTGATCAGCTGGAACTCCTGCTGACGACGCGAGTTCGTGTTGTCGTACATGACACGCACGGTCGGGGAGTCCACTCCGGCTTCCTTGAGCAGCTTCTTCGCGGCCTCGACGTCACCATCTGCGGCATCGGCGACGCCGTTGACCTTGGTGATCGCGTCGTACATCGGCGAACCCGGCACCTGCGAGTACGAATCACGGGTGACGGCTTTGTCGTTGAGGGGCTTGATGATCTTCTCGACGATGTCCTCACGCGGCAGAGCCTTGAGGAACGCCTGACGGACCTTCTTCGCCTTCTCCTTGTCGCCGCCGTTGGCAGCAGGATCGAAGGGACCCTTGTTGTCGAAGGTGAAGTCGACGTGCTCATACGTCGCACCATCGGCGGCATCGACATTGACTCCGTCGATCTTCTCGGCGGCGGAGAGGACGTCAGCGGTCGCCTGCGGCTGAGTCATATCGACCTCACCGTTCTCGATCGCCTGGATCATCGCCATCGGGTCGCCGTTGTAGCGGACCGTGACTGTCTTGACCTTCGGCTTCACCGGACCGGTGTACTTGTCGTCGAGTTCGAGGGTGACATACTGTCCCTCCTCGAACTTCGTCATCTTGTACGGACCGTTGTGGACCAGCAGGTCCTCGTCCTTCGGCATCGAAGTGAAGTCGAACCCGGTGTTCCAGGTGTTCGAGATCTTCGACAGCTTCTCGGTGTCCTTGTCCTTGATGGCCTTGAGGATGGCCTCCTTGCCCTTCTCGGCATCGTCGATCCCGAGAGCCTTCTTCGCCACGATATGAGCGGGCACACCGACGCCGTCGGCACCAGTGCCGAATTCGGTCTGCCAGTCGGCGAAAGGCTTGGAGTATTCGAGGGTGATCTCCTTGCCGTCGTCGGAGATCTCGGGGAACTTCTTGATCAGAGCCGAACCGGCGGTCGAGGAATCGAAGTAGACGGTCTTCGCGTCGTTCTTCTTCACCGTTCCGTCGTCGTTGTTGTTGGCTTCGACGGTGTTGAAGTTCGCCGAGGTGCCGGCCCAGGTCAGCGCCAGGTCGGCGGCGTCGACGGGGGTGCCGTCGGACCACTTGGCATCATCATTGAATGTGTACTTGACCTTGAGCGGGTCTTCGGAAACCTGTTCGACCTTGCCGAGGGCTCCGTCCTGAACTTCGAGGTCACCATCGTAGTACCCGAAGTTGTCATTCATCATGTAGGTGAGAATGGCGTTCGAGGTTGCATTGCCGTTGGCGGTCAGCGTATTCATCGACCGGAACGATTCGTTCCAACCGATATTGATGGCGGTGTCCTTCGATGCTTCGTCGTCATCGCCTCCGCCAGGGGGTGTGCAGGCGGTGAGCACCATTGCAGCGGCAGCCACAGAGGCACCAGCCGCGAGGAAGCGCTTGTTCACGTTCTCTCCTTGTTGTTCTAGGGCGAGTCACCCTCGTTCTTGCACCCCAAAGCCGGAGTGCATTCCGGTCACGTGAAGCATTTCGGCAGAGACCGAAGCGCATGTGACCGCGTTCATGTTTTTCACATGGATTGCAACAAAGTTAATTCACCGGCGACTGTGACGGAGTCCACATAATGAGCAAATTTCGGAATCGTTACCGTTTCGAAACCAAGGGAACAGACAACTTTTGTTCAGTCTCAATGGATAGGATGATCAGGTGGCTGACAGTGAGATAGATCGCAATGAGACCGAGCCGACCGTCGTGCGGACGACGAGTTCGACGGCCCTGTTCTTCATCGTCGGCGGGCTCTGCGCCTTGGGCGTGCTCTCAATCCTCTTCGGCGATTTCACGCTGCGCGGTCTGGCCGCCGCAGGCATCCCTCTGGCCGTCGGCACCTTGGTCTTCGTCTTCTACCGGTTCCCCCGCGTCGAGCTGCACAGACAGCAGCTCATCTTGGTCAATCCGCTGCAGACCGTGACGATCCCGTGGAACCTCGTCGACGGCTTCGAGACCCACTTCGGTCTGAGCGTGCGCACCCATGAGAAGAAGTTCGCCTCATGGCCGCTGGCCGGCAAGGGCAAGAAGTGGGAGAAGGACGAGCACGATATGCGCCGGCTCGTCGAGAATCCGAGCCCGGCCGTCGACACAGTGCTCGAGCGCTATTCGTCGCTCAGCGACGCAGAACTCGCCAACCCCGGTGGGCAGCGTGTCATCGAGACGAGATGGAACATCGGCATCATCGCCGTGGGTCTCCTCGCCATCGTCTGGGCGCTCTTCGGCTTCGCGGCACTGCCGAGCTGAGGTCACCAGCCGCGTTCGCGCCACTCCCCCAGTTTCGGACGTTCCTCGCCCAGGGTGGTCGAGTCCCCGTGTCCGGGCAGGACGAGAGTCTCGTCCGGAAGTTCGCCGAATACCCGCTCCTCGAGGTCGTCCATGAGTGAGGTGAAGTCCTCCGCCGACCAGGTCTTGCCCGGCCCGCCCGGAAACAGCGAGTCACCGGAGAACAGGATCGTCTGACCGCCGTCGCGCAGAAGCAGTGCGATCGAGCCGGGAGTGTGCCCGCGCAGTGCGATGGCTTGGAGGACGAATCCGCCGAAGTCTCCGACATCGAGGTGATCGACAGAGTGCGCGATCTCCACTCCTTCCGCCTCGGTGATGGCGGCCGCGTCCGCGGCACCGGCGATCGTCATCGCCTCCGGATAGTTCGCCGAGGTGGCCGGCAGTGCCCGAATATGATCCCAGTGCTGGTGTGTGGTGATGATCGCTCGCAGCATGGGTTCCGCGTCGGTGTCCTGGGCTCCCGAGTCGATGAGCTCGGTGATCGCCTCGGCGTCGTCGGCGGCGTCGATGAGCACCTGGGAGCCGGTCTCTTTGGCGGTGAGCAGATAGACGTTGTTCGCCATCTCGGAGACCGCGATAGAGCGGATGATGACGTGCTCGGTTTCGATCGTGTGCATTTCCAAACTCCTCAATCTGTGCTGATGCTTCCGAGGTTCAGGGACAGGTCACCAGGCTCCGCGGGTGTACTGCGGAGGGTAGGGTCCGGGTTCGACTCCGAGGACATGGGCGGCCCGCTGCGGCCAGGAAGGTTCGCGCAGGGCTGCTCGGGCCATGAAGATCGCATCGGCCTGTCCCGTGCTGAGGATGGTCTCGGCCTGCTTCGGATCGGTGATGAGTCCGACGGCTCCGGTCGGCACGCCCTCGGCGCGGATCGCCGCGGCCAGCGACACCTGGTAACCGGGACCGATGGGGATCCGCACCGGATAGTTGCCGCCCGAGGAGACGTCGATGAGGTCGACTCCAGCCTCCGACAGCGCACGGCTGACATCGGCGGCTTCGGCGATGTCGAATCCGCCGTCGGTCCATTCGCTGGCCGAGATGCGTACGAACACCGGCACATCCTCACCGACCTCGGCGCGGACGGCCGCATAGACCTCGTGGAGCAGTCGGGACCGACCGGCGAGATCGCCGCCGTATTGGTCGCTGCGCTGGTTCGACAGCGGGGACAGGAAGGAATGGAGCAGATAGCCGTGGGCTGCGTGGAGCTCGACGAGGTCGAACCCGGCATCGATCGAACGTCGGGCAGCGGCCGCGAAGGCGGCGACCACCTCGGCGATGTCGTCCTTCGTCATCTCCACGGGCTCGGCCAGCTGCGGATAGGCGATGGAGCTGGCGCCGAACGTCGGCCATCCGCCCTCGGACTCGGGGACGCTGCCCTTCGGTTCACCGGTGAAAGGACGATAGGTGCTGGCCTTGCGGCCGGCGTGGGCGAGCTGAATCCCGATGATGCTGCCCTGGGAGTGGACGAAGTCGACGACGGCCGACCATGACTCGGCCTGGTCGTCGTTCCAGATTCCGGCGTCCTGTGGTGAGATTCGACCTTCGGGGACGACTGCGGAGGCTTCGGTGAGGATGAGCCCGAATCCGCCCTGCGCCCGGGCACCGAGGTGGACGAGATGCCAGGGGCCGGGCATTCCGTCTTCGGCTTCGCAGGAATACTGGCACATCGGTGCCAGCCAGATGCGATTGGGGATCTCGGTTCCGCGCAGTGTCAGCGGTTCGAACAGCTCAGTCATGACATCAGTCTGCCAGTTCCGCTCGGACTCAGACACTGGTCCCGAATACCGGAACGGCGAAGATGCCGCGGTCCCCGCCCCTCTAGAGCTGGCCGCAGAACTCCTGGATGTGATCGACGACGATCTCAGGGTGTTCGACCATCGGCAGGTGAGCGGAGTCCGGGATCGTGGCGAAGTGCGAACCTTCGATCTGTTCGGCCATCTCCGACATCGCTTCGGGAGTGCAGCCGGAATCCTGGGCGCCGGCGATGACGAGCGTCGGGGTGGCGATCGAGCCGAGCTTCCCACTCAGATCGTAGGTCTTCAGCGCCGAGGCGGCCGCGATGTACGCCTCGTCATCGACCAGGGCGAGGTCGGACAGGATGAGGTGGCCGGTGGCGATGTCCTCGCCGAGGAACCCGGCGGCGAACCACCGATCGGCGGTGTCATCGACAAGTCCCTTGGTGCCGTCGGCGCGGACTTCGCCGATGCGTTCGTCCCAGGATTCCGGAGTGCCGAACTTCTCGGCCGTCGCACAGGCGACGAGTCCGGTCAGCGAATCGGGGTGGTTGAGCGCCAGGGTCAGACCGACGCCGCCGGAGATCGAGACTCCGCAGTAGATGAAGGACTCCACCCCGAGCTCGGCGAGGGACTCGACGACACCGGAAGCCAGCGCTTCGACTGTCAGCGGGGCGGCCGCCTCGGCGAGGGAATCGCCGGCGGGAAGGGTATGTCCGGGAAGGTCGGTGAGATAGATCTGGAAATCGTCGGCCAGACGCGCGGCCACGGAGGTCCACAAAGGCATCCGAGTGCCCAAAGCGTTGCCGAAGACGAGGACGGGAGAACCGGGATTGTCGTTGAAGGCACGAACGGCGATGCGCATGGAGGCTCCTTGAGAACTGAAAGTGCGAACGGATTTCGACTGGATACGACGGTCGTCGATGAGCTGGATTCGACGGGGAAGCTGTGTCGGGATCGGTCAGGAGTCTGTCGTTAACAGCCTACCGCCGGAGTACTCGAGATAACAGCTCGGGCACAGTGACTCATAGGTCACGGAATTGCCGTCGATGGCGACCTGATCGCCGTCGAAGATGAACTGTCCGTCGACGAGGCGGCCGTTGAACATCGCCTTGCGGCCGCAGCGGCAGATCGTCTTGAGTTCCTCGAGGGTGTGGGCGATCTCGAGCAGTCGCGCTGAACCGGGGAATGCCTTCGTCTGGAAGTCTGTGCGGATTCCGTAGCACATCACCGGCACCGAGGCGGTGGTCGCGATCCGCATGAGCGAATCCACTTGGACGGGGCTGAGGAACTGCGCTTCGTCGATGAGCAGGCACGCGACCGGGATCTTCGGGGCGTCGATGGATTCGATGAGGGCATCGTGGTCGACGTAGTCGGCATGTTCGGCATAGATCCGCTCCACGTCACCGTCGGCGGGGATGACGAAGTCGACCTCACGGGTGACGCCCAATCGGGACACGATCTGCGATGCGCCTTTGGTGTCGATCAGCGGCTTGGCCAGCAGAACGCGCTGGCCGCGTTCCTCGTAGTTGAAGGCCGCCTGCAGAAGAGCGGTCGACTTGCCGGAATTCATCGCCCCGTACCGGAAGTAGAGTTTGGCCACTGTCGTCCTCTTTCTGTTGTCCGTGCCGACACAGAAGACTACCGGGTGCCACCTGGGGATGTGAGCACCATCATCGGCCGGGGCCGCCTACCGAAATGGCCCAGAAGGTAGGATGGAGGGCGATAAACCCCAAGAAGATGCGGAGTGGTCCTTAACTATGGCTAAAATCATTTACACGCGCACGGATGAAGCGCCGCTTCTGGCGACGTATTCGCTCAAGCCGATCATCGAAGCCTTCGCCACGTCGGCCGGTGTCGAGGTTGAGACCAGGGACATCTCTCTCGCCGCACGCGTGCTGGCCCAGTTCAACGACCGTCTGCCTGAGGAACAGCAGGTCGGCGACGCACTCGCGGAGCTGGGCGATCTCGCCAAGACCCCCGATGCCAACATCATCAAGCTGCCCAACATCTCGGCGTCCGTCCCGCAGCTGAAGGCGACGATCTCCGAACTGCAGTCCCAGGGCTACGACCTGCCCGCCTACCCGGAAGAGCCTTCGACCGATGAGGAGAAGGACGTTCGGGCACGCTACGACAAGGTCAAGGGTTCGGCCGTCAACCCGGTGCTGCGGGAGGGCAACTCCGACCGTCGCGCTCCGCAGGCAGTGAAGAACTTCGCCAAGGCCCACCCGCATTCGATGGGCGAATGGTCCAAGGACTCGAAGACCCGCGTCGCCACCATGGGCTCGGACGACTTCCGCGACAACGAGAAGTCCGTGATCATCGAGGCCGATGACACCCTGTCGATCCGCCTGCGCACCGCTGCGGGAGAGACGAAGGTCCTCAAGGAGTCCCTGCCCGTTCTGGCCGGCGAGATCGTCGATTCGACGAAGATGAACGCCGCCGCCCTCGACGAATTCGTCAAGGACCAGATCGCCGCGGCCAAGGCCGACGGCGTCCTCTTCTCCGTCCACCTCAAGGCCACGATGATGAAGGTCTCCGACCCCATCCTCTTCGGCAAGGTCATCGAAGCCTTCTTCCCCGACGTCTTCGCCGAGTACGGTGACGTCCTCGCCGAGGCGGGACTGACCTCCGACAACGGACTGGCCGCCATCCTCGCCGGGCTCGACACCCTGCCTGCCGAGGCGGCTGCCGGAGTCAAAGCCGGAATCGAGAAGGGTCTGGCCGACGGGCCCGACCTGGCCATGGTCAACTCGCACAAGGGCATCACGAACCTCCACGTGCCCTCCGACGTCATCGTCGATGCCTCTATGCCGGCGATGATCCGCGTCGGCGGCAAGATGTGGAACAAGGATGACCAGACCCAGGACACCCTGGCCGTCATCCCCGACTCCTCCTACGCCGGCGTCTACCAGACCGTCATCGAGGACTGCCAGGCCAAGGGCGCCTTCGACCCGCGGACCATGGGCACCGTGCCCAACGTCGGTCTCATGGCGCAGAAGGCCGAAGAGTACGGCAGCCACGACAAGACCTTCGAGATCCCGGAGGCCGGAACCGTCGAGGTCGTCAACTCCACCGGCGATGTGCTGATGAGCCACGAGGTCGCTGCCGGTGACATCTGGCGTGCCTGCCAGACGAAGGACATCCCAGTGCGCGACTGGGTCAAGCTCGCCGTCACCCGTGCCCGCCTGTCCGAGACTCCGGCCGTGTTCTGGCTCGACGAGACCCGCGCCCACGACCGCAACATCACGTCGAAGGTCGAGGAATACCTCAAGGACCACGACACCGAGGGCCTGGACATCCGCATCATGAACCCGGTGGAGGCCACTCAGTTCTCCATCGACCGCATCCGTGAGGGCAAGGACACCATCTCGGTGACCGGCAACGTGCTCCGCGACTACAACACCGACCTGTTCCCGATCCTGGAGCTCGGCACCTCGGCGAAGATGCTCTCCGTCGTTCCGCTCATCGCGGGCGGCGGGCTGTTCGAGACCGGTGCCGGCGGCTCGGCTCCGAAGCACGTTCAGCAGCTCGTCGAGGAGAACCACCTGCGCTGGGACTCCCTCGGTGAGTTCCTCGCCCTGGCAGAGTCCTTCCGCCACGAGTTCAACGTCCACGGAAACGAGCGGGCCGGAGTGCTGGCCGACACCCTCGACGCCGCGACCGGCAAGTTCCTCGAAGAGAACAAGTCGCCGTCGCGCAAGGTCGGCGAGATCGACAACCGCGGCAGCCACTTCTACCTCACCCTGTACTGGGCGCAGCAGCTGGCCGAGCAGACCGCGGACGAAGCTCTGGCCGAGGCCATCGCCCCCGTGGCGAAGGCACTGGCTGAGAAGGAGGACGCCATCGTGGCCGAGCTCCTCGAGGTTCAGGGCGGCCCGGTCGACCTGGGTGGGTACTACTACCCGAACGATGCGAAGACCGAAGCCGCCATGCGGCCTTCGGCCACGCTCAATGAGATCATCTCCTCGCTGAGCAAGACCGTCTGATCAACTGATCGACACCCCTTAGGAAAGAGTCCCGGCAGCGGTTGCCGGGACTCTTTCTGCAAACCTGCCTTATGCGCCCCATCAGCAGTTATGATGGGGCGCATGAGTACTCAAGACCCGCGTGGCGATTCGCAGACGCCCGAAGAGCTCCTGGCCGAAACCGATTCAGTCCTCGGCAGCGATACTCCCGCGACGGGCGAGACCGCTGCGGTGGACAAGACCCGAGAGATGTCCCCGCAGGAGAGGCATGAGCAGACCCAGCCTCCGACGGGACACACCGGTGAACTGCCGTCGACGAAGGCCGGATCCGGAATGTCCGCGGGAATGTGGGTCTCCCTCATCCTCGGCGCCCTCATCGTCGTCCTGCTGCTCATCTTCATTCTGCAGAACAATGTCCCGGCCGAGTTCAAGTACTTCGGCTGGCAGTTCGAACTGCCCCTGGGCGTGGCGATGCTCTTCGCTGCGATCGGCGGCATCCTCATCGCCGGAATCATCGGTTCGGTGCGGATCTTCGTGCTCAACCGCAAGCTGAAGAAGATCAACAAGGCCCTGGGCCGCTGATCGATGGCGCACCACCCCAGCTTCACCGAACTGCCCACCGAGTTGCCCGTCACTCTCATCCTCGCCGATACCTCGGCCGAAGCGGCCTGGGCGCGGGATGACGATTCCGTGCTCACCGAGCAGGAACGCAACTATGCGAAGGAATTCGACGCCGAGGCGGCCGCCACCTGGTCTGCCGGCCGGGTCGTCCTCCGCCATGTGCTCGGAGCGCATCTGAGTCAGGACCCCGCCGCGATCGAGATCCGCCTCGACTCGGCGGGCAAACCACGTCACGACGAGTGCGAGTTCTCGGTCTCGAGGTCTCGTCGCCTCGTCCTCATCGCCGTCTCCGACGACCCGGTCGGACTCGACATCGAAGCGATCCCCGAGCGAGATGTCGCACTGGAGGCGATGCAGCTGCTCCATGAGAGAGAACGGGCAGAACTCGAAGCGCTTCCCGATGACGACTTCGCTGCCGGCTTCGTCCGTGTGTGGGCGCGCACCGAAGCTTTTCTCAAGGCGCTGAGCACGGGCCTGGCTCGCGATCCGGGTCTCGACTACATCGGCGCCGGACCGGAACCGAACTCACCGCATCCCGATGTCGACATCCACGATCTCGAGGCCGGTATTCCCGACGGCCATATCGCGGCCATCGCCTTCAACCGCTGAGCGCACGCCGTGCCGACGTCAGCTGCGCGCCGATCAAGGCCTACAGCAGATACGTGCCGGTAGACGGGCGCACAAGTGCGCCAACGCTTGATCGACGGAGAGCGGCGCGCAGGAACGCTTGATCGACGGAAAGCACCGTGCGGGAACGCTTCATCGGCGTAGGGCGGCGTGCGACAGCGGTCAGGGGTTCTGCGGCTCGTCTTCGCTGAACGACGGGCCGTTCTCGCCGGTCGTGAAGACCACGGCGATGCCCAACGAGCCCACTCCGACCAATCCGAAGAGGACCCAGGCGCCGGCAGGGTTGCTCGCAGCGGCGAGGATGAGGCCGACGACGACCGCGACGATGAGAAGCGCGTCGAAGACCATCGGGAACTTCAGGTAGCGTTTCTCCCCCTTGGTCACGGCATAGGAGATCTGGGTGGCAGCGCTGAGGAAGAGCAGCACCAGCGCGGTGACGACCAACCAGCGTGGGGCGAGGAAGAAGTCCTCGAGCCCGCCGATGAAGATGAAGCCGAGCACGGCCAGCAGCAGCTTGATGATGCCGTCGACTGCAAATCCGGAATTCCTCATGACTGAATCCTACTCAACAGGGACTTCACCGCCCCCAAGGCCTCCCGCAGCGCAGGGGCCTCGACGTTCGAATGGGCGATGACCAGACCGTGTCGAATCTCGTCGCCACCGGTCCAGCCGCGAGCCAACGAGGCGACGAGGATGCCGCGCTCGGCTAGCTCCCTCAGGAGGCTTTCGGCCTGGGCCTGAGACGTTTCGATGACGAGGGTGCGTCCCTCGTGGACGAGACCGGGGATCGGGCCGATCTCGGATACGACATCCTCGGCGGCCCGGAGTCGCCGCCGTCCCCGGGAGATGCGGCGACGCAGCCCACCGGAGCCGAGGTAGGAGGCGATGGCCATCTGCAGAATCGGCGAGTAGGCCGGCCCGAGTGCCGCGCGCAGGCTCATGAGCTCCTCCGAGATCGGTCCGCGAGCGATGACGTATCCGGTCGATACGGCCGAGGTCAGCAGGGCAGAGAAGGTGCCGATGTGGACGACCTGCGCGCTGCTGCCGGTCGATGATGCGAGGTCGAAGAGGGTCGGCAGCACTGTGCGGGTGAAGCGGGCCTCACTGTCGTAGTCGTCCTCGACGATGAGGACGTTTCCTCGAGCTGCCCAGTCCAGCAGGCGGGCACGCTGGTCGACCGGCATCGGTGTTCCGTGCGGGAACTGGTGATTCGGTGTCACGACGGCCGCAGCCACATCGGCCCGTGCCGGCGAGGAGCCGACCAAGTCCAGAGGCACAAGCTGCTGGTCGGTCATCGCCTGGCGCAGACCCGGGAAACCGGGATTCTCCACGGCGATGGATCCGGAGACGCCGAGGCTCAGCAGCAGGCGCAGACCATCGCGAGACCCGCTGGTGAGGATGATCTCGTCGGGGTCGACGGCCATCCCACGAGTCAGCCGCAGATAGTCGGCGATCGCCCACCGGGCACGGGGCTGGCCCAAGGGGTCGATCGGGCCCGGGTCGAGGTCGAGTGATTCCCTCCAGGCCCGACGAAAGGCCGGTTCGCGCAGAGGATCGTCACCGCCGAACCCCGGGCGCAGGTCGACATAGTTGCGCAGGCGCCGCCTCGGCGAGTCCGGAACTCGGCGCTTGGGACGCACCGTCGTCGAGGCGGCGGGCAGGTCGGGATTGATCCGCGTGGCCGAACGCTCGGCGGCGATGAGGAATCCTTCCACGGCAAGCTGCGCATAGGCGGTCTCCACACTGCCGCGAGAGATTCCGAGATGCTTGGCCAACCGACGGCTCGAAGGCACAGCATCCCCCGGCCGCAGAGTCCCCTCCGAAATCAGACGACGCAGCTCCTGAGTGAGCTGATCCGGCAGCGGAGTCGACAGACCTTTGTCGACGTTCACCGGCAGAGCGATGCCCTCGGCCTGAGTGCCGTTCGGTGACTTCGTGACCATGAGTCGATCATAGAGCGATCACGTCTATCTGGCCTAAAATACTTGCATATTACTGGCTCTCTCAATGAGCCACTCATCGGTTTAGGCTGGTCGAGAACGGCCGTTCACCCCGAAGAACCACGATCCCTCCGACCTCCGGCAGCAGACAGAGATCCCTCTGTTCTGTTCCCCGTGGCGACCCGGATCGACTCCGCGACAGTGAATGGATCTACACCACAATGACCGAAACACAGACCCTGCTCAACACCGGACTGGCTCAGATGCTCAAGGGCGGCGTCATCATGGACGTCGTCAACGAAGAGCAGGCACGCATCGCCGAGGCGGCCGGCGCTTCCGCAGTCATGGCCCTCGAACGCGTCCCTGCCGACATCCGCGCACAGGGTGGAGTCGCCCGGATGAGCGACCCCGACCTCATCGACTCGATCATCAGCGCCGTGTCTATCCCGGTGATGGCCAAGGCCCGCATCGGCCATTTCGTCGAGGCCCAGATCCTCGAGACCCTCGGTGTCGACTACATCGACGAATCGGAGGTCCTCTCCCCCGCCGACTACGTCAACCACATCGACAAGTCCGTCTTCAAGGTGCCGTTCGTCTGTGGTGCGACCAACCTCGGTGAGGCTCTGCGCCGTATCCAAGAGGGCGCATCGATGATCCGCTCGAAAGGCGAGGCAGGAACCGGCGACGTCTCCGAGGCGATGCGCCACCTGCGGACCATCAACTCCGAGATCCGTGCACTGGGAGCGAAGAGCGAAGACGAGCTCTACGTCGCGGCCAAGGAGATCGCCGCCCCGTACCACCTGGTCAAGCAGGTCGCCAGCCTCGGCCGTCTGCCCGTCGTGACCTTCGTCGCCGGCGGCATCGCCACCCCGGCAGACGCAGCGATGATGATGCAGCTCGGTGCCGACGGCGTCTTCGTCGGCTCCGGCATCTTCAAGTCCGGCAACCCGGAGGCCCGTGCGAAAGCCATCGTCGAGGCGACCACGCACTTCGATGACCCGCAGGCCGTGGCCGAGGCATCCCGCGGACTCGGCGATGCGATGGTCGGCATCAACGTCGCCGACGTCCCCGCACCGCACCGCCTGGCCGAGCGCGGCTGGTGAGAGTCGGCGTCCTCGCCCTCCAGGGAGCCTTCCGTGAGCACCTGCTCATGCTCGACTCCCTGGGGGTCGACACCCTCAAAGTCACCAGGTCCGAACACCTTACGGGCCTCGATGCGCTCGTTCTGCCCGGCGGTGAGTCCACTGCCATGGTGCGCATCGCCGCCGGCACGGATCTCTTCGCGACTCTGCGCGAACACATGGCCGGCGGTCTGCCGGTCTTCGGCACCTGTGCCGGACTCATTCTCTTGGCCGACCGGCTCAGCGACGATTCGCTGGGTGGGTATGACCGCCTCGGCGGGCTCGATATCATCGTTGCCCGCAACGCCTACGGTCGACAGCGCGAGTCCTTCACCGCCCCGCTGACCGTACGCGGACTGGACGAACCGGTCGAGGGCACATTCATTCGTGCCCCGCAGATCCTCGAGCTCGGGCCTGACACCGAGGTGCTCTCCCGTCACGACGACGTGCCCGTCCTCGTCCGGCAGGGCTCGGTCTGGGGTGCCAGCTTCCACCCGGAATTGGGCACCGACGGACGAATCCATGCAGAATTCCTCCACCACCTCGGTGCCGCTGTGTAAAGATTGACTCATGACTGAGCAGGCGTTGCAGACACTCAAAGACGGATACACCTTCGACGGCGAGACACTCGATCTTGGGGTCGCCCTGAACGGTGAAGAACCCTCGAAGGAGACCCCGATCTCCATCCCGTTGTCCATGCTCAATCGGCACGGCCTCGTCGCCGGTGCCACGGGAACCGGTAAGACCGTGACCCTGCAGGTGCTCGCCGAGCAGCTGTCACGGGCCGGAGTGCCGGTGTTCGCCTCTGACATCAAGGGCGATCTCTCGGGCATCGGCGCTGCCGGCGTCGAATCCGACAAGCTGCGCAAGCGCCTCGATGCCGCCGGTCAGGACTGGCAGTCGCGGTCCAATCCGACCGAGTTCTACACTCTCGGTGATTCGGGGCTCGGCACTCCCCTGCGAGCGACGGTGACCTCGTTCGGGCCGATTCTGCTGGCAAAGGTGCTCGAACTCAACGACACTCAGGAATCCGTCCTCTCTCTGGTCTTCCACTATGCCGATCAGGCAGGGTTGGCGCTGCTCGACCTCTCCGACCTCAAGGCCGTCCTCACCTTCCTCACTTCTGACGAGGGAAAGGCCGATCTCGAAGGCATCGGCGGGGCGTCGAAGGCCACCGTCGGCGTCATCCTGCGCAAGATCTCCGAACTCGCTGCCCAAGGCGGCGACGTGTTCTTCGGCGAACCGGAATTCGACACCGCTGATCTGCTGCGCACCGACGACAACGGTGCCGGAATCGTCTCTGTGCTCGAACTGCAGAAACTCAGTCAGTCGCCGGCCCTGTTCTCCACGTTCCTCATGTGGCTGCTGGCCGACCTGTTCCAGGACCTGCCGGAGGTCGGCGACCCGGACAAGCCCTCGCTTGTGTTCTTCTTCGACGAAGCCCACCTGCTCTTCGCCGGCGCGTCGAAGGCCTTCCTCCAGTCGGTGACGCAGACCGTGCGACTGATCCGCTCGAAGGGCGTCGGCATCTTCTTCGTCACTCAGACGCCGAAGGATGTTCCCGAAGATGTGCTCGCACAGTTGGGTTCGCGCATTCAGCACCAGCTGCGGGCACATACACCCAACGACGCGAAGGCTCTCAAAGCGACCGTGCAGACCTTCCCGAAGTCCGACTACGACCTCGAAGAGCTGCTCACCTCGCTCGGCATCGGCGAAGCCGTGGTCACCGTCATGGACCCCGATGGTGCTCCGGCCCCGGTGGCACCGACGCGAATGCGAGCCCCGGAGTCGAAGATGGGGCCGATGAGCGAGGACGAGATCAAAGCGGCTGTGGCGGAGTCGCCCCAGCATGAGAAGTACGGGACCGCGATCGACAACGAATCTGCCCGCGAGATCCTCACCAAGCGCCTCGAAGGCGGGTCAGAAGCTCACGCCGAGGAACGGAAGTCAGCTCCTGCCGATGCGCCCGCCGAGAGTCAGGGTCGCGACGCATCGGCGGACAAGATCGATTTCCCGGAGGAGTCCGGCGGCTCCGGGAAGAAGTCGGCGAAGAAGGACGACGAGAACCTGTTATCCCAGGTCGTGAAGTCCTCGGCGTTCAAGCAGTTCACAAGGACCGCGGCACGCGAGATCGCACGCGGAATCTTCGGTACCTCACGACGCCGGCGCTGATACCCGCAGTGTCTTCTCACCGGCGTTCACCCGCAGCTCCAGGCAGTCGCCGATGAGGTCGCCGTCGAGTTGTGCCGGTACCGGTGACTCGACGGTGACCGTCACCTCGGTCGTACGGCGATAGTTCATGAGCGGGTGGGCCTCCGGTCTGCCCTGCAGGCATGCCGCGGCGATTCCTGCCCAGGCTCGGCACCGCGCCATGGGTGAGTGCGGAAACGGGCCGACGGTGAGCACGGAGAAGGCCGGAGCATCGATGTGCGCTTCGGGGAACACGGCTATGGGACCGGCAGGACGGGCCACCTTCGACGCCATCACCGACCACACCGGCGCCGAGGCGGTTCGCTCCCACATACTTGCGGTGTCCCACGTGCTCGCGATGAAATCTGCGGCGAAGAGGGCCTGCGCGGCTCCCCAGGCGTAGCCGAGCAGCCCGAGCGAGACATGGTGGTGGGCGACGGCCCGGGCGTCTCCCCCGATTCCTGCGAGACTGATGAACTCGGTGCGATGTCGAGCGCCGTCGGCCGTCTGGTACTCCGCAGTATTGATCGGAACGTTCCGGAGGTTCGGCGGATAGCCGTCACGGATGATCGAGGCGATCGTGCGCTTGCAATGGTCAATGGCGTGCCGGGAGGATCGGAGGCCGATATGGCGGCTGAGCACGTTCGCGGTCCCGGTCGGGACGAGGAACGTCAGGATGTCCGCCTCGGCGAGTACCGGCGCTGTCGCTCGGATGGTGCCGTCGCCACCGAGGATGATGACGATGTCAGCGCCCCATTTGACGAGCTGTTCGGCTTGCCGACGACCGGAACGGTCGACGCTGGTGGTCATGCTTCGGTAGTGCGCGCCGGTATTGCGCAGTTCCGGCACGAGCTCGGCATACGCCCGCAGGGTCGCCGGGTGTTTGGGATTGAGGATGATCCCGACGGCAGTTCGGCCCGCAGGCGATGCCGGTCGGTCGCCTTCACCCACACGGCTGGCCCACTGTGTGCGTGTCATGTGGCGATCGTCCACCGTCGGTCGTCTCTGCGTGCTCAGACGAAGGCCGGGTGGGTTGCACTCACCGATTCGACGGCCTCGAGGTCAACCTTCTCCCCTGGGAAGGTGTCGACGCGGACCCGCGGACCGGTCTTGAGGGGTGATCGTTTCCAGGTCGCGCGTGCGCGGGTGCCGGTCACCACCGTGTTCTTGAACATTCCGTTGCCTCCGGGCACAACGAGTCTCTCATTCGCAGGGTCGAGTGTGGCGCTGCGGTCCTTGTACCCGAGGATGATCTCGTCGAATCCCGGCAGCAGCATGGTCTCCTGCGCCGCCGTCTCCCATTCGGCCAGTCGGTCCTCCAGATCCGGTGCGTGAGCGTAGTCGGTGCCGTCGATGTCGGTGCTCACGATCTCTCCGGCATCGATTCCGGCGCGGATGGCCTTTCTCATTCTCGTCTTCGGCAGTCCCGTCCACCGTGTCGCGTCATCGACTGTGACCGGTCCGTGACTGGTGACGAAGCGTCTCATCCATTCGTGGTCGGCCGCCTCGGTGTCCAGCTCTGTAGGTGTGGGCACCCAATCGGCGGTGAGCACGTATTTCATGTCATCTTTGCCCTCGATCACGGGGGCTTGGACGATGATGTTCTGCAGCGCCAAGGAAGTGATGAGGTAACGGGCGTGGCCGTATTCGTCTCCGGCACCGATGGGAGCGAACGCTTCGAGCAGCTCTTCGCGCGTCAGCGGTCCCCGGTCCCGGATGGCCGCTGTGGCGAGTTCCGCTGCAGTATCGAGCATCGCGTCGGTGATGCCGAAATACTCGCGCCGCTTGGCCGTGGATTTCATGATCCGTGCCCCGGTGAGGCCGAGGATCCACCCGATGTCCTTGGCCGTGGTCAGATGGATGGTGCCGCGCTGGGTCCAGGATCGCACGATCTCTCCGGAATCGATGGCGGCACGGACCGCGGCCACACCGTCAGTGACATCCGGTCCTAGGCGCAGGGCGATGGAGATCAGTGCACCGCCGAGAGCTTGGGCTTGGACACAGCCGAGATGCTCGACGACTGCGCCGGCGGTTGAGAGGTCGGTTCCTGTCGGTGACTCGGGTGGAGGTCCGATGAGTCCCTGCGAGATCAGACGGGCTGCCGAGATCTGATGTGCGTCCATGGTCCAACGGTAGTGCACGCCGGTGACATGGCGGTTGTGAAAAGACGACAGAGCTGGGATCGTAGACGGCGATCGTACAGTTGACCGTTCAGCCCATGATGTCGATGAGTCCGGGCACCCGCACCCGCGGCAGTGTGCCCGAGGAGGCGAATTCGCCCCAGGTCCGGCGCAGCTCGGGACCGGCGATATCGGTGGTCGCACCGTAGTCGAGGAAGGAATCGTGCCAGATATCGCCGGGGAAGATCAGCGGCAGATCTCCGGAGTGGGCCGCGTCGAAGAAGCTCCTGTCTCCGCGGGAGACGATGAGCAGGCGGGCTCCTTGACCGCCGGACATCCGGTGGCGGTCGTAGAATTCGCGTCCGGCCCGGGTATAGACCGCCGACGTGATTCCGGAGATGAGGGATTCGAGCATCGGCGAGGTCAGGGTGCGGTCGTGGAGGCGACGCAGTGCGGGAACGAAACCGGCGAAGAACGCCATCTCCCGTTCCGTGCGAGTCATGAGCACGTCGAATTTCGAAGCGACTTCGGCCCAGGCCTCGGCTGCCTTCGAGCGCGATGGCAGAGGGTACTGGCCGTAGCGGACTCCGAAGCACATTCCGGCATGCAGACCCCCGACGAGGGCGGCCTTGTGCACTTCTTCCTGCGCTCGGAGGATGCCGTCGACGCTGGCTTCAGGGTCGATCTTCGCAGCGACTTTCCCCATTGCCCAGTTCATTGCGTCGGTGCCGCCGGCGAGCCCCAGGGGTGCTGAGGCCATGAGCACACGATGGAAGAGTCCTTCGGTGCCTTCGGCGATCATGAGGTGGGCGCAGGCGTCTGCTCCGGCGCTTTGCCCGGCGATCGTGACGTTGTCCGGGTTGCCGCCGAAAGTGGAGATGTTCGTCTGCACCCAGCGCAGGGCGGAGATCTGGTCGAGCACTCCGAGGTTGAGGTGTTCGTCTCGGCCGGTTCCGAGATATCCGAGCACTCCGAGGCGGTAGGTCACGGAGACGACGATGATGTTCTGCTCGGCGGCCAGGGCGTGCGGATCGTAGATCTCCGCGTCCCCGGCCCCGGCGACGTAGGCTCCGCCGTGGATCCAGACGAGGACGGGAAGCCCCGCCTCGGTGATGGTGTCCTTCGGCATAGTCACGCTCACGCGCAGACAGTCTTCGCTGATGGGCAGCCCGCCGAGCTGGTCGAAGGTCATTCCGGCATTCGGGTCGCGGCGCAGCTGCGGGCTTGCCGGGCCCGGTCGACCGCCGTCGATGAAGTCCACCGGAGGTTCATCGACGGGAGGGAGGAAACGACCTGCACGGGCGTAGCGGATGCCCCGTGCGCGGATCACGTCGTCGTTGACGTAGGCGCGCACGCGTCCGCACGGGGCGGCGATGTCCCGTGTCTCCTCCATTTGGTCAGCTTACTTGCTGGGTTCGACCGGGGGTTCGGCCGACCAGGGGAAGACGATCCACTGATCGGTGCGCTTCCACACGAAGTCCGGGTCGATGATCGATGCGGACTTCGCGTAGATGACGGCCGACTGGGCTTCCGCACCGTGTTTGCGCAGCAGTTCGAGGACGAGGGCGAGGGTGCGGCCGGAGTCGGCGACGTCATCTACGACGAGCAGCTTCTTGCCCTTGATCGCTTCGATGTCGAGCATCGGGGCGAGCAGGATGGGGTCGGGCAGGGTCTCGTGGACGTCGGTGTAGAACTCGACGTTGATGGCGTCGGAAAGCTTGAGTCCGAGCGCGTAGGCGAGTGCTCCGGCGGGCAGCAGTCCACCGCGGGCTACGGCGATGACGATCTCGGGATCGTAGTCGGAATCCGCGATGGTCTGCGCCATCTCACGCGCCGATCGGCCGAACATGTCCCAGCTGAGAATCTCTTTTTCGTCGAGATCGGTCGAATCGGCGTGATAGGCCATGGATGCTCCTCGTGTCTGCCCGTTTGTGGTTCGAGCTTCAAGGATACGCTGTCGCCGGTTCAGCGCAGAAATACCTCGAGTCCGGCTATCTCCTGCGCCTGCGAACCGGTATGGGTCGGCGGGTTCGGGTTGACCCAGTACTCCCCCGTGTGGGCATTGCGTTCGAGCAGGCGGTAGTCGATGAGTTCGCGACGCAGCAGGGCGAAGTCCGGATGGAAATCCCCGAGGATGCCGTTGAGTCGTTTCTCGGCGTAGACCTGGTCCGGGTCGAGGGCGGCGAGGACTTCGATGAGGACGAGCACGAGGGCGCGTCGTTTCGTCGGAATGGCGACGATGTGGCCGTCCGGCATGAACGTTTTCAGTGTCTTCGCCCGAAACCGTGCGATCTCCGGGGCGATGACGGATTCGCTGCGGGAATCACTGTTGGATCCTGAACCCTGGTTCGCGGCGACCAGCGCGGTGCGGGCCGTGGTGTAGTTCTCACCGGTTTCGGTCATCCGCGTGCGAACGAGCTTCTTGAAATCCTTGTCCTTGGTCATGGTGTCACTTCCTCAAACGACCAAGTCTCCCCCAGCACGAAACCTGGTCAGGAAATCACCGTGCCGGTTTCGTCCGAGGATTCTCTCCCCTTCGCCATGCGGTCGGTGTGCTGGGAACACGACCTCGGCTGGGCGTTGGATGCGCCGAACACCAGTATAGACACAGTGGTCGGCGTTCGAAGCCGTTGCCGGTTGTCAGCTCTCGAGCGCTTCGAGGTACATCCACCGCCCGGCACGGCGGACGAAGGAGGAGTTCTCTTCGAGGACATGATCGCCGAGGTGGTCCCGGAATCGCGCACGGAACTGCACGGTGCCGGTGACATCGTCGAATCCCCCGCCCGTGGTGGACACGATTTCGAGGCCGAGCCACGTGGTGGCGTCATCGACGCCGACATCGTCGGGTCGGGTCTTGGCATGCCAGGTGCGGAAGAGGTGGTCTTCGTTGCCGCGGACGAAGGCGGTGTAGCGGGAGCGCATCAGCGCCTCGGCGGTGGTGGGCCAGGAATCACCGTCGAGGGCGGGGCGGCAGCAGTCGTCGTAGGCGGTGCCGGGAGGCATTCCGGAGCAGGGGCAGATCATCAGTCGATGATATCGGCAGTGGACAGCCGTAGGCGGCGTGCGAAGATGGAGTCATGACTTCACTGTTCCTGTCTGGAGATCCGAAGGCCGATGCACTCTTGGCCGAAGACCGCTTCGCTCTGCTTGTCGGGATGCTGCTCGACCAGCAGGTGACCATGGAGAGCGCCTTCGCTGGGCCGGCCAAGCTGGCCGACCGGCTCGGCAAGCTCGATATCGACGAGATCGCCGAGATGAACCCGGACGATTTCCTCGACATCTTCGCGCAGACTCCCGCGGTCCACCGGTTCCCGAAGTCGATGGCTGGACGGGTGCAGAAGCTGGCCGCGGCCATTGTCGACGAATACGACGGCAACCCCGAGGCTATCTGGACTGAGGGCGACCCCAGCGGCGCCGAGGTCCTCAAACGACTGAAGAAACTCCCCGGTTTCGGTGATCAGAAGGCCAAGATCTTCCTGGCGCTGCTCGGCAAGCAGTTCGAACTCCAGGCCGAGGGCTGGCAAGAGGCTGCCGGCGACTACGGTGACGCGGACGCCCGTCGTTCGATCGCCGACGTCGTCGATGACGTCACTCTGCAAGAGGTGCGTGCTTTCAAGAAGCAGCAGAAGGCTGCGGCCAAGGCGGCGAAGGCCGCGAACAAGTAACCGCAGTCGCCGAAAGGTCGGTGCTTCCACGCACTCGGGCGTGAGTTATCCACAGATTCGACTTCGCCTGTTCTAAAAAGCGTGCCTGTCGAATAATGTAGGGAATCCGGGTGTCGGCCGACGGGGTCGCGCCGCAGTTGCAGACCACAGAGGCGTGGAATGAGAACTGGATCGTCCCGACCGTATCGTCGAGCTTCCCAAATATTCGTTGCCGTTTTTTCCGCGCTGAGTATGGTCTCGGTTGTCGGCTGTGCCGATAATTCTCCGGTAGCCGCACCGACGTCGACCCTGCCCGCGCAGCAGCCCGACGGAGGGTCGACCGATAATCCCGCCGAGGTGGCCATCCCCGACTACGAAACCGACCTTGACCTCGACAAAGAGGAAAAGAAGGCCGTCGAGGGCGCGCTGGTTGCGTTCGTCGGATACATCGACACAATCAACCGGGTATTTTCTTCAGGCGGGAAAGACTTAAACGATATTGAGAATTACGCCGCCGCCGATTCTCTGGAATCACTGCGCCAGAGCGCCAGCGATCTAGAAAGAGACAGCCAGTATATGGCGGGAGAGTACGACTACTACAACATTCGAGTTCCGGATGTTGGCATAGATTCGAACTCGCCAGACAAACACACGGTCAAAATTCTCTTCTGTTCACACGACTCAAAACACGCTGTCGTCGACAATGGCGATTCGATGCCGAACCAGCCGAAGACGAGTCTTACGATCCTACAAACAGCCAGCAAGCACAGTGGCAAATGGAAGATATCCAACCAGGAACTCTGGAGCAAGAAGTGCGAGTAAGTTTGCACCTGTTTGTCGTGAGTTTGTTTGTAATATCCGCCTGTACGCTCCTAGCTCAACCTGCACCTGCTGACAGCGGACCCGCTTGCAACTCACTCCAAGAGCGCGAGTGCAGTGTTGTAAAACCCCCGGTTCCCCAACCGCCTCCGGGCGGAGGGGGATCTGACGGCGGCGGAGGCTCCGGAGGTGGCGGCTCTGGTGGAGGAGGCAACGGCGGCGGTGGTTCCGGAGGCGGAGGTGGCGCCGGCGGCGGCGGTCAGCCTGACTGCCCGACTGAAGACGTCGGCTATCTGTGCGTAAGTGAACCCGGCCCCGGTGGCGGAGGGGGCGGTGGCGGCGGCGCTCCGGCTCGGCCCGATCCCCCGACCCACATCCCGGAATCGCAGTTCCAGAATTTCGACATACCGGCTCCCACAATCTATGCCTGGCCGAAGGATTGGGCTGTCGTCGGCAAACCGGCGGCCTTCTGGACGGACATCGACGTCAGTTATATCGACATGACCCTGCTGACCTATGCGGTCAAGGTCAAAGTCACCCCAGAGCGCTTCAATTGGGACTTCGGAGACGGCTCGGGCACGACCACTAATACGAAAGGTACGAAGCCCCTGCCCGGCGGCACACCCCAGATCGGACACGAATACCAAAAATCCGGCAAGGTATCCGCGTCGATGACCGCGACATTCAGCGGAGAATTCTCGGTCGACGGCGGGCCCTGGCTCCCTATCGACGGATTCGCTCACGTCTCCAGCAACGACATCGGCATCGAGGTCTACCGCTACCACCGCTACCTTGTCGACGAAGACTGCTATTCCAATCCCCGCGGGCCGGACTGTGCCCAATCTGCCCGATGACGCCGTGACGTTCTTATTCGGAAAGGCTCGGCCCATCGCCCGGCCATGATCAGTGAGCCCTTGACTAGAGAAACCTGAAACAATGGCCCCATGGTGTGCCGAATCAACGAGCTCCTGATCGACTCTCATTGGCCTATCGTCATCATCGGCGCGGGCCAAGCCGGACTGTCCGCAGCACATTACCTGTGGCGCGACGGCCTCGCACCGGGCAAAGACTTCATCATCCTCGATGCCGGAGACGGCCCCGGTGGTGCCTGGCGAGAACGGTGGGACTCATTGACCCTGGGCACCACCAACCACATCTCCGACCTGCCTGGGTTTCCTCTCGGACGTCCCGACCCGAACGTCCCTGCCTCCGAGATCGTCTCCGACTACTACTCCCGGTTCGAACGCGAACTCGAACTCTGCGTCATCCGGCCGGCTGAAGTGGACACCGTCCGGTCCGAAGAACCCGGACAGGGACGATTCACCATCACAGCCACCGTCGACGGTGAACACGTGACGCTCTCCAGCGACTACCTCATCAACGCAACCGGCACGTGGACCCAGCCTTACGTCCCCTTCGTCCCCGGCATCGCGGAGTTCGAGGGCCACCAGCTGCATACCGTGAACTTCCGTGACGTCGAAGACTTCCGGGGACTGCGCACGCTCGTGGTCGGCGGCGGAATCTCCGCCACGCAGTTTCTCCTCGAACTCGCCGAAGTGACCGACACTCTTTGGGCCACACGCCGTCCCCCGAACTTCACGTCCAGGGACTTCGACGGCCAATGGGGACTTGAGGTCGAACGAGCCGTTCGCGAACGAACTCTGTCCGGTCTGGCCCCAGCCAGCGTCGTCCGCACGACTGGCCTGCCGATCCGCAGAGAGTTCCGGGAAGGAATCGACTCGGGAGTTCTGGTGTCTCGAGGCATGTTCGACCGCATCCTTCCCCACGGCGTCCACTTCCCCGGACTCGGCGACACCGAGCTTCCGACCACGTCGGAAGGCTTGGGTCCTTCGGCCAGCGACTACCTGGCGGTGCCCGAATCATGGGCGCCGTTCGACGAACCCCATGTCGAAGAGGTCGACGTGATCTTCTGGAACACCGGGTTCCGAGCAGCACTCAAACACCTTGCACCGCTGCGCCTGCGCACACCTGATGGCGGAATCTCCATGGAAACCGAGGTCGCGGTCAAAGACGATCCACGGCTGTTCCTCGTCGGCTACGGATCAGCCAGTTCCACGGTCGGCGCGACCAGGGCCGGGAGGATAGCGGCTCGAGAACTGCTCAAACGCATGTCTGGCAGTCGGCAGCCTCAGCGCAGGTCTGGGGCTTTGAGCACCTGATCGCCAAAGCGAACCGTCGGCAGCATCTGTCGGAACTGGTCTTGAGCCTCTGTGTCATCGGCTTGCGCAAGCATGTCGACGCTGACCTTGAAGAGTCGACCGTCGACAGATATTCCGGCAACTGCACCGAACATCACGGAGTCCTCTTTGTCGACAGCTCGCATGTCATCGGGTGCCAAGGTGCCGTGGAAGACCCAGTACTCTCCACCGCTGAGTGATCCGGTGGCCTCACTGGTCATGGACGATCCCGACGTGCTGAACATCCTCTCCCGCGCCTTGTCCACCAATTCTTGAGGTGACGACTCGTCGTCATCAATGCAGTTGACAGTGATGATCGCGCCAGAATCAGCTTCGTAGAGCCGATAGCCGTCGTAGCCGGACCCATCTGCCCAGTCGGCGCCCAAGGCCAAACTGACTTCGACGGGACATTGTCCGCCCAGGTCGACAGTGGACTCGCTCATCCCGTTGGGAATCGTCGGGCCGGTTGCGGTCGGCGAAGGCGACTGTCCGTCGCCGATTCCCACATTCGCCGGTTTGGATCCCGCATCTTCGGAGCTGCTGACCTTGAACGCCGAACATCCGCTGAGAGTCAGGCCCAGGGCCAGCGTCACCGCTACGAGTGGTCTGTTCATCATTGTCTGCCTTCACTCGATCGGTGGGGTCCTCCACATCGTACCCAATCATCTGGTCGTCCCTGGTCTCTGGCGCAAGCGTCAACTGCCGCCTAGCCTGGACTCATGACTGAGATCCCGCTTTTCGATGACTCCGATATCAACCGTGTGCTCTGCGTGGTCGCCCACCCTGACGATATGGAATACGGGGGTTCGGCAGCCGTGTCGAAATGGACCGATGAGGGCAAAGAAGTCGCCTATCTTCTGCTCACCCGAGGGGAAGCAGGAATCCGGGACATGAGCCCGGAGGAAGTGGCACCGCTGCGCGCCGAGGAACAGCGTCGGGCGTGCAATATCGTCGGCGTCGACGATCTGGAGATCCTCGACTTCCCGGATGGTCTGCTGGAACCCACGCACGAGTTGCGTCGGGCAATCGCACGGAAGATCCGCGAGTTCCGCCCGAATGCGGTTGTCGTGACGACCTTCGACCTCCAGGTGCAATGGGGGCTCAATCATGTCGACCATCGCCATGCCGGCGTTGCCACCGTCGATGCAATTCGCGATGCGGACAATCCCTGGGTCTTCACCGATCTCAAGGATGAGGGACTGGAAGCGTGGAAGGCTGATCGGCTGCTCATCAATGGTGCCCAGCCCACTCACGCCGTGGCGCTCACTGCTGCGCACGTCGACCGTGGTGTGCGATCGCTTGAGGCGCACAAGGTCTATTTGGACGCCCTCAGCGATCATCCGGCGCCGAAGGATATGATCCCCGGCATTACCACGAGCGGTGGAGAACTCGCCGGCGTCGACTACGCCCTGCCGATCACAGTCGTCGATATGTGAGCACTTCGCCAATTGCTCCTTGTCAGCAGCCGGTGCTCCGAACCACTTCGACCGGCACGCTGCTGATAGAGAACAACCGGGTGGGACGCGTGTGCGTCCCACCCGGTTCGTATTTCACGAGTCAAACCTTCGACTCGCGGGAGAAGATCAGGCTTCCAGAGCTGCGATTGCCGAGTCGTAGTCGGGTTCGGTGGTGATCTCGTCAACGAGCTGCGTGTACGTCACGGTGCCCTTCTCGTCGAGGACGACAACGGATCGGGCGAGCAGACCAGCGAGCGGACCGTCGACCATGGTCACACCGAAATCCTTGCCGAACGAGCTGCGGAATCCCGACGCCGTCACGACGTTCTCGATGCCTTCAGCGCCGCAGAAGCGAGCCTGGGCGAACGGAAGGTCGTTGGACACGCAGAGAACAGTGGTGTTCTCCAGGCCGGAGGCGAGTTCGTTGAACTTGCGCACCGAGGCGGCGCACACTCCCGTATCGAGGCTGGGGAAGATGTTGAGCACGACACGCTTGCCCGAGTTGTCCTGTGAGTTCACATCACCGAGGTCGGCGCCGACGAGGCTGAATGCCGGGGCTTGTTCGCCCTTGGCGGGCAGTTCGCCGACGGTCTTGACCGGAGATCCCTGAAATGCTGTGTTGGCCATGCTTGACTCTCTCCTTCTTCAGAGCTGACTGCTGTCACCCTCACTCTACGTGAGACGGCTCCGAGGGGAACACGACGAACATGGACCGGACTTTCGCCGGCCCTCGGATTGATGAATCCCACAGATGGCCGACAGCCGCTCAGCGACGACGGCGGCGTGAGACGACCACGAGTGCCGAACCGAGTGCGATGATCGCAGCAGCGAGGCCGATGCTTGTGGCAAGCTCGAGGCCTGTCCGCGGCAGGTCGGCCCCGCCACCTGCACCGGTTGCCGAACCGTCAGCTTCACGGCCGTCGGCGTCGCCGCCGTCAGAATTGCCGTCCAATGCACTGTTCGTCGAGCCGTCGTTCTCGGATGTTGCTTCTCCGGCATTGTCCTCCCCGTCAGCGCTTCCGGAGCTCCCGGAACCCGCGCCGTCGGAGGCTCCAGCGGCATCGGACTCGGCTCCGGCGGACGCATTCGAGCCTGCCTCGGCAGTGGCTTCGCCGGAACTGTCGGAATCCACGCTGTCACCGGAATCGTCATCGTCTCCGCCTGGTGCACGGCTGCTGGTGACGACTTGCCAGTTCTCGTCGAAGAAATCGTCGGGGTCGACGATCTGCTTCTCCTCCGCCCAGTCGATGAGTGCCTGACGCACCTCGACCTGTTCGTTGTAAACCTCTTTGAGTCCGTCGACCGGGTAGCCACCTCCACCGGACTGACGATAGTTGTTGATGGCGAGGATGAACCGGTCATCGTCTCCGATTTCGCTGCCGTCGGCCAGCGTGAGGTTCTCGATCCTCTCCCCGGTCGGTTTGGAGACATTGATGTCGTAGTCGATTCCGGCAAGCGCATCGTAGTTGTAGTCCGGGATCGGAGATTCCGAGACTTCGTCGATCGCGTTCGTGCCGTCCACCGGGTCGAATTCGGCGCCTTCCTCGGTCTGCTTGAAATAGCGTGCCGAGAATTCGAGGTAGTCGCGCAGTTGAGCACCGTTGATCTCGACACCGGCAAGAGTGTTGTCGTAGACGTAGAGTCCTGCCACATCTCGGATCGTGATGTCGCCCGCCGGGAACTCTGCGGTGCGGCTGAAGGGTGATGCCTGCGAGATCACGGGAAGATCGGCATAGTCCGTTCCCTTCAGTCCTTCTTCAACCGTCTCGGTTTGGACATGGGAGATGAAGTCGAGGATGGCCGTGTCTTCGTAGTAGGAGGTCTTCGCCGACAGTGTTTCGGTGACCGATCCGATCTTCGTGTTCACGTAGTCGATCGTGGTCTGGTGCTGCTCATCGACAAGGTCATTGATCTCCTGGTCCTCAGCGACCTCCCCTTGTGTGGCAAGAGCGTCTGCGTGCGGCTCGGTCTCGCCCCAGTCCACGTGGTGGGTGTCAAGATTGATCGGCAGTCCCACCTCGGATACCGATCGCGCCCAATAGTTCGGTTGGGTGATGAGCACTTGGGTGCCGTCGTCACGGGTCACGACCTGACTGGGTTCGTTCTGATGAGTATGGCCGGCGACGAGGACATCAACTCCTGGCACTTTCGCTACCGAGGTGCTGACGTTCTCCTGCAGCTGGTCCGGATCCCAGCTCTGTCCCTTCGGATCTTTGCCAGAGTGGGACAGTACGACGATGACGTCTGCGCCCTTCTGTTTCATCTCGGGCACATACTTCTGTGCCGTCTCGACCGGATCGTCGAAGTGCACCTTCCCGGACAGGTTGTTCTTGTCCCAGATGCGGCTGCCGGGTGTGGTCACGCCGAGAACGCCGACGGTGATCGTCTCACCATCGACCTGCTTCTCCACCATCGCGTACGGGTCCAAATGGGTCTGTCCGTCGGCATCTGCGATGACATTGGCTCCGACCAGCGGAAAGTCGACCTGGTCGCGGTAGGTAGCCAGCAGATCGAGGCCATAGTTGAATTCGTGGTTGCCGACGACCTGTGCGTCGTATTCCAGGTGGTTAAAGGTCTTGGCCAATGGGTGGGTTTGGCCACTCGTCGTGATCGGTTCCTGTTTGGCGAAGTAGTAGGCCAAGGGATTGCCTTGGATGGTGTCGCCGTTGTCGACGAGGAGCACGGAATCGGCACCTTTGTCCTCACGCACTCCCTTGATGAGAGTCGAGGCTCGGGACATGCCCAGCTCCTCCCCTGCCGGGTAGGGCTTGTTCGCGAAATAGTCCCAATTGAGTACGTTGCCGTGAACGTCAGTCGTCGCCAACAGAGTCAGTTCTCCGGTTGTCGCCGCCTGAGAGTCGGCGGGGGCGTCGGCACTGCCGAGGCCAGTCGCGGAGGCGGCCGCGGGGCCGGTGACGATGAGAGCGAGGGCGAGTGTGGACGAGGTCAGGGTGCGCAGACGCATGAGTCTCCAGAGAACTGGTCAGAGAGGATGAAAGTGATCCAACTCTCTTACCCTAGTGGGCGCTGATCGTTTTCTGAATGGATCTTGAGAGAAATTTGCACAAACTCTCTTGCGTTCACGCTGTGGCGGAATCGGCTCTATCAGCCTCATCCTTCGCAGACGCAGATTTAGCCTCGACGATGATGAGGATGACGACGACGGCCGCGCCGAGGACCGCAAGCAGGATCGGACCGAGTACCGGATCGACGGGGGCCAGCAGGCCGCCCGCTCCGTGTTCTTCGCCGTCGGCGCCCACCTCTGCAGATGACTGCCACGGCCAGAGCGCGCGGAGGGAACCGAACATCAGTCCTGCCATGACGATGAGGGTCCACCACCGGTGGTTGTGCAGGAAGTATTTGAGAATGTTGACGAAGACCGCCAGGCCGAGGATCGCGCCGAGCATGAAGATTCCGAGGTACCCGAAATCGCGTGAGTCCACGGCCCGCAGAGTGGTCGAGTACATACCCACTGCCAGCAGGAAGAACGATCCGGACACTCCGGGCACGACGAGAGCGCAGATGGCGATAGAGGCGACGAAGAAGACGGCGATGAGCGGTGGATTCTCCACGTCTGCCCCACCTGCCAGACTCGTCATCCAGAATGCGAGAGCGGCGGCGACGATGAACGCCAGAACGCCGAGGAGCACGGGCTGTCGCGAGGAGCGTGCCGGCAACATCCTCAACGGCACCGCGATGCTGGCGGAGACCAGGCCGAAGAACAGACCCCGGGAGAGTTCGGGGTTGCTGGTGACGAAGCTTTCCATGACACCGGCGATGGTGAACACTGCCGCGGCCATGCCCAACAGAACGGGGATGACGAGGAACCAGTCGGTGCGCCGCAGTTCCGCCAGAGCCCCCGCCGCACGGTTCGGTCCTGTCACGAGAGTCTTCGCGGCCGAAACGACGTGAGATGCGGAGTCGATGAGCTGGTCGTAGACGCCGGTGACCAAGGCGATGGTTCCGCCGGAGACCCCGGGGACGAGTTCCGCGCTGCCGATGAGAAAGCCCCGGATCAGGTCGAGCGGGAGGAGTGCTTTGGATCTCTTCGGCGCAGCGGCGGTATCGGTCGGCGGGGTGTTCGTCATACTTTCCAGCCTATTAGATCCACCGGGCGCCGATGAGGTGCGACTCAGTCGCCGATCTCACCATCGATGTCTTCGCGGAGGATGTCCGCATGACCTGCGTGACGAGCGTACTCTTCGATGAGATGAATGAGGATCCATCGGACGTTGAACTTCTCTCCGTCACGGTCTCCTCGTTCGGTGAGCGTGTCGAGGTCGGCCACCTCGGTGAGGATTTCACGGGACTTCTCACAGGCCTGCTCGTGGTCCGCCAGGAGCTCGTCCGCGGTCATCCCTGACGCAGACTCGAAGTCCCAATCACGGTCGCTGTTCCAGTCGACGCTCGACCACGGCTCCCCCAGGTCCCGGCCCTGCAGCACTTCGACGAACCAGCTCTCCTCGACGAGCGTGAGATGGCGGAGGATGCCGCCGATCGTCAGAGACGATGAGGCCACGGTGTGGTCGAGCTGCTCGGGCGTCAGCCCATCGACCTTGCGTCTGACCACCTGTCGGAAGTACTCGACGAATTCTTCGAGCCCACGACGTTCGTTCGGGGAGTTGCTCGGATCGGTCAATGGCAGGGTCATGCTGAGCCTCTCTGATCATGCAGACGGCCTGATGTTCGAACCAGGTGTATGAGGCTCAGTCTAGTTTTCGCCGACCGATGTCGAAGAGATTTCCTTCGGGATCTTTCAGAGTCGTCCATTCGATCCCATATTCGTCGAAAGACGCGAGCTTATGTGCACCCAAGGAGACCGCGCGGTCGACGTCCGCCGGATAGTGCGGATCGTCGAGGTCGATGTGCAGCGGGTTCTTCCCCTCTGCCCGTTCGTCGACCTTGAGGAAAAGCATTCCCGGGGTCGGTGACTCGCTGTTGTGAACTCCCCCGATGCTCGCAACGAACTCGTTGGCGCCGGGATCGATGTCGGCACCGAGGAGGTCTGCCCAGAAGATCGATTGTGCTTCCACATCGAGGCAGTCGAAGGTGATGCTCAAAGATGCCAGCGACGCCATGAGCGCGGTCCTTTCGCAGTCGGATAGGTGTTGATCCGACTCTAGAGCACCCCACAGACATGACAAGTCGAAGGCGTCATCGTCGGTTATCCGCCGTCATCGTCGCGTCACCCGCGGGGCTGGCGCGCCAACTGCCGCGACTGAGCGACGAGGCGACCGGCCGAGTCCCACAGTTCGCAGTCCTCTTCGAACATTCCGCCCGCGATGTTCCGAGTGTACAGTCGCGCGCTGATCCAGCCGGGAGCGGGCAGGGCGCGGACGTGTGCGGTCAGTTCCATCGTCGGCGCCCAGTTGAAGCGACCGAGGTCGAACATCACCGGCGGAAACGAGTCGAGGAAAGTCAGCAATGACAGCGGGTCCGGGTCGGTCCCGTCGATGAGCCGAATCCAACCTTGCAGCACTCCACGACCACTGGGTTTGCCGACCGCGAATCCTGCGGTGGCCGGGTCGAGGCGCATATCGAACCGTTCGATAAGCGGCGCCGCCTTCTTGAAGTCCTCGCTGGCTTCGGCGACACCGACGCATTCTTCCGGTGGGGGCAGCTGGGGCGGCGTGGCTGTCGTGCCGACATCGTCGGGAAGGTCGCCGAGGTTGCCCATCGTCGCCATCGCCGAGATCGTCGGTGCCCCGTTCTGGGAGAGTTCGATGCCGTAGCTCGCCGTCGATCGGCCTTCGCGCAGTGTGCGCGTGGAGATGTCGACCGGACCTTCTCTGCTCGGTCCGAGATAGAAGGTGGAGATGAGGAGGGGGTCCGGGGTGCTCGGGTTGACGGCCCGCAGGGCTTGTCCGGCGACTCCGAGGAGGTAGCCTCCATTCACGGCTCCGGCGACTTTCCAGCCGGCGTCGAGGTCGGCGGTAAAGCTGTGGTCGCCTTGGCGGGTGACTGCGGTGGCCTGTGAAAACTCACTGACGGTCGATTGACTCATATCACATACAGTACCAACAACTGAACGAACGTCCAGCCAGATTCAATGCCGACCGGACTGTCGTTCGTTGCCGTGACGATAGTGACCTGTTGCCCGTGCCAACAGCTGCTGGTCGGTGTCGTCATCTCGGCCGAGTTTGGGAATGAGCGCGGCAACCTTCTTTCCGCCGAGCTCCATGACGGTGCGGCCGCCTCGGCGAATGAAGAGGATTCCGGATTTGGTGATTTGGTAGTCGAATGGATCGTCTTCAAGGCTCATGTCTGGACTCCTTCGTCGGGCGCACCTCGTCGCTTTCATCTCTGCGTTGAGTTGCTGTGAGCGCTCACCGATTAGTCTAAGCGCATGAGTGTGAAGCTGACCCGGGTCGATCCACATGGCTGCGACGATCATGATCTGACTGAGTTCTACACCACGGAAGAGTTCCCTTTCCACGCCAGGCTGTCTCGCTGGTCGGCAGAAGAAGTCCGCCAACGGATTGCGGACGGCTATTTCATCAGCGAGGAGACCAAGACGTTCTGGCTCGTTCACAGCAAGCTGGGCCGGATCGGCATCGTCCGTCTGGAGGATCTTCGTGACGAGACGCCGATGTTCGACCTCCGATTAGCTTCGCGATTTCGAGGTCGGGGCCTCGGCGTTGAGGCATTGACCGCCATTACCGCTCATGTCTTTTCCACCACGGGAGCGATTCGACTCGAGGGTCAGACGCGCGAAGACAATCACGCCATGAGGGCGGTCTTCGACCGGGCAGGCTGGACGAAAGAAGCTCACTATCGCCGCTCGTGGCCTGTAATCGGCAGCGATCCGCTGGATTCGGTCGGCTATGCGATCCTGCGCGAGGAATGGGAGACAGGCGTCGTCCATGAGCTGCACTGGCATGATCGACGTCATTTCCGTGAGCAGACTCGTGCCGGGATCACGTATTCGTCGAATACTCCGCCATCGTGCAGTGAGATGCTCGCGCTCTACAACTCAGTCGGATGGTCGGCGTACACGAACGCCCCGGAACGACTGGTCCGCAGTGTCCTCAATTCTTCGCACGTGGTTTGTGCTCACCAGGCAGAGCTGCTCGTCGGATTGGCGCGCGTGGTCAGCGACTTCGGAACACTTGTCTACCTCCAAGATGTCCTGGTCGCTCCAGGAATGCAGCGGCGCGGCATCGGGGCTGAACTCGTCGCTCGCGTCCTCGAACCTTTCGCCGATGTCCGACAGACCGTCCTGCTCACCGACGCCGATCCCGGACTGGCTGAGTTCTACACGTCGCTCGGCTTCAGCGAAGCCGCCCCGTCTGCAGGGGCGGCGGTCCGTGCTTTCGTCCGATGACGTGAAAGTGCCCCTGGCCAGAAGGCCAGGGGCACTTTCTCTCAGTCGGTCAACGAGTGACCGTCAGAGTGTGTTTCAGTTGTTCTTCTTGCGACGCATGGTCAGAACAACAGCGGCTCCACCGACGAGGAGCAGTCCGGCTCCGGCGGCCAGGCCGGTCAGCTCGGCACCGGTGCGAGGCAGATCAGATCCGCCGCCGTCACCGTTTCCATCATCGTTGCCGTTGTCGTCACCATCGTTGCCGCCGCCGTTGCCGTCTTCGTCGGCAACAACCTGGAAGGAGCCGGTGAGGGCCTCTTCGTCTTCGGTGTCGTTGGCGCCGGTGACCTGAACGTCGTACTTACCGAGGTAGGCCTCGGGGTTCGAAGCGCTGGTGCCGTAGATCGAGAATCCGACGACTCCCTCAGCGTTGGCAGTCTGCGTCATCTCGTAGTCCTTGACGCCTTCAGGCCCGTCGACAACCTTGAGGGTCACTTTCTCTCCCTCTTCGAAGCCTTCAGCCGTGATCTGCACGCCCTTGTCTTCCTTCACGAAGTCCGAAGCAGCGATCTCCTTCGGCTCGACAGTCAGCTTGCGCTCGGCCTCTGCAGCCCGAACAGTCACCGTGAAGTTAGTGGCTTCCGAGGTCTGTCCGTTAGCTGTGACCGTAGCGGAGTAGGCGTATTCGCCAGCTTCAGCAGGAGCCTCGGTGGAGAAGTTTCCATCAGCATCGGTCTTGACCGTGACGCTGCCCTCAGCCGGTGCGGCCTGGGCCTGAGCGGAACCTGCCTGGGCATCGCCAGCGGGCTTCCAGGTCAGCTTGACGTCAGCGTTCGGAGCAGCCTTGCCGGTGATCTTTCCGCCTTCAACGACTGTCTGGTCTCCGACCTTGGGAGCTTCAAGCTTCTCGTCACCGTCGGCGTCGGAATCGGCCTTGTCATCCTTGCCATCGGCTGAGGAGGAAGCATCGGCATTGTCGCCATCGGCGGCAGCGGAAGCGTCAGCCTCTGCTCCGTCTGCGTCGGCCGAAGCTTCAGCGTCGTCGCCTTCCGCAGCGGACGAAGCATCAGCTTCCTTGGCGTCGGCGTCAGCGTTGTCGGAAGCGTTTGCGTCGTCTCCCTCGGCAGCGGCCGAAGCATCTGCATCTTCACCGTCGGCAGCAGCGGAAGCGTCAGCTTCTGCCTCATCATCACCCGGAGGCTCTTCGTTAGGATCAGTGAACGAGATCGACTGTCCGGACTTCTCGAGCGAGTAGTCGAGGTCGGCTACCCAGCTGAAGTCGATCTCCTGACCGTTCTCGTCCTCTGCAGGACCGCCGCCGGAGATGACGCCGACTGCAGTGTCTCCCTGGAAGACGCCGCCACCGGAATCGCCGGGCGCGGAGAACGGCTTGCCGGACGGTGCCTTAACACCGAAACCATGGACGAAGCGTCCGCTGACGTTGACGAAGTCGAACTGCTCGTTGTAGGCAGTCCATGTCTCGTTCTCGGTCAGTCCGGTCGTCCGGCCGGCCTTCTGAACGGTACCTTCGCTGTGAGCGCCGACCTTGGTGATATCAGTGGCGAGCTTCGCAGCCAGATCGTCGTCTCCGGCGGTCGACCAGTCAGTCACACCTGTCTTGACGTTGTACTTCGAAGCATCGACATTGATGACCGCGAAGTCGATATCGTCGTCATTGGGCTGAGCGTCTGAACCCGGAGGAACCAGTTCGCCGCCGAACTTGTTGTAACCCCAGCTGCCGATGACGCCGAGTCCGGTCTGCTTGAATCCCTCTCCACCGACCGCAGGAGCAGTGGAAGGCTGTTCGGTCTCGTCGACCGTCGTGTCGCCCTCAAATTCCCCGCTCTGCTCGTTGATGATCTTCGCGCAGTGACCAGCGGTGAGCACGATCGGCTTTCCATCAGCATCCCAACCGGAGAATCCGGTTGAACAGGCTCCGCCGCCCTCGCCTGCCTTGACGAGGTAACCTGCGCCGCCAACCAAGTCGTTGCCGGCATAGGCCTTCAGCTCTTTGACTCCCTCAACGACCTTGACGTTCGAGAAATCCTGCTCAAGCTTCTTTGTTGTCTTGTCGGCCTTTTCAACACCGATGGTGAGCTTGCCGTTCTTGGCGCCGTATGCGTTGACACCGGACGCCTTGTCCAGAGTCTTCTGCACAGCCGCATCGCTCTGCACATTCAGCTTCTGCGGACCGTTGTCAGCGACGGCCGGAGAAGCAGCGAACGCTCCGCCCAGGCCGAGCGCCGTTGCCGCTGTGAGCGCCAGCGAACTCTGTACGAGTTTCTTCTGCATAAGTTGTTGTCTCTCTGTTCTGAGGGATCAATGTCACAAGTTGATGACCTAAGTCACGATAAGGTTACGGGGCGCACTCAGTGACTACCAAAAAAGTAGGCCGAAGACTGTGAACTTAATGTACGAAACTTCAGTAGATGTATACAAAGAGACTTGCTGTTATCGCCTCTAGGCAGTCGCCATGAATAGACGATGCCCCCGGTCAGAAGACCGGGGGCATCGTCAGTGTCAGTTCGCCAGACCGTCAGACGGCCGGCATCACAGCACTCAGTTGTTGTTCTTGCGACGCATGGTCAGAACGACCGCGGTTCCGCCCACGAGGAGCAGTCCGGCTCCGGCGGCCAGGCCGGTCAGCTCGGCACCGGTGCGCGGCAGGTCAGAACCGCCGTCACCGTTTCCGTCATCGTCGTTTCCGTCGCCGGCTCCGCCGTCGGCATTGCCGTCGTCGTTGTTGCCGTCATCGTCTCCGCCGGATCCGCCGCCGGAACCGTCTTCGTCAGCGACTACCTCGAACGTACCGGTCAGTGCCGACTCGTCCTCGGTATCGTTGGCGCCGGTAACCTCGACGTCGTACTTACCGAGGTAGGCCTCGGCGTTCTCGGCGCTGGTGCCGTAGATCGAGAATGCGGCGGCACCGTTCTCATTGGCGGTCTCGTCCAGCTTGATGCCCTCGACGCCTTCAGGCCCGTTGGCAACTTCGAGGTTGACCTTCTCGCCCTCGTCGAAGCCCTTAACCGTGATCGTCACGCCCTTGTCTTCCTTCACGAAGTCGGACGCGACGATCTCTTTGGGGTCGACGCTGATCTCACGCTCGGCAGGAGCGGGAGTCTCGGACTCGTCCTTCTCAACGGTCACATCGAATTCGGTCGTCTTGGATTCCTGTCCGTCAACGATCGCCGTCGCAGTGAAGTTGTAGTCGCCTTCGGCCTTGGGGCCCTCGACGGAGAAGTTTCCGTCCTTGTCAGCCGTGACGGTCTCAGAACCGTTCTCGGCTGCCTGAGCACCTTCAGCGGGTTCCCACTTGACCTCGACCTTGGCGCCAGCCTCGGCCTTGCCCTTGACCTTGCCCTCAGGCTCGATGGTCTGGTCTTCGGCCTTCGGAGCGGCAGGTGCCTCAGGGGTCTCCTCACCCGGCTTCTTGAGGTTGAAGTCCGTGCCGGACTCCTCGAGCGAGTGGTCCAGGTCGGCAACCCAGGTGAACGAGGTGTTCGCATCGAGGTCGCCGCCGCCGGAGATGACACCCACGGCGGTGCTGCCCTGGTAGACGCCGCCGCCGGAGTCGCCCGGCTGGGAGAAGGGCTTGTCGATCGGCGCGGTCACGCCGAATCCGTGGACCCAACGACCGCCGACATTCTGGTAGTCGAAGTCGTACTCCGAGCGGGGCAGAACTTCGCCGTCGGTCTTACCGGTGGTGCGACCGGACTTGCTGATGGCGCCGTCCTTGTGCGCACCGACCTCGGTGATCTCGGTGGTCGACTTGGCCAGATCGTCCGAATCGGCGGTCGACCAGTCGGTGATGCCGTTCTTGACGTTGTACTTCGACTCGTCGACGTTGATGACGGCGAAGTCGATGTCGGACTCGCTGGGCTCAGGCCACTTGTTCTGGTCGGCGCCCTCGAGGAGGTCGCCGCCGAAGTTGTGGAAGCCCCACTTGCCGATGACGCCGCTGCCGGAGGCCTGGAAGCCTTCGCCGCCGTTGGCCTCGGAGATTGAGGGCTTCTCGGTCTGATCGACAGTGGTGTCGCCGTCGAACTCGTTGGTCTGCTCGTTGATGATCTTCGAGCAGTGACCGGCGGTCAGGACGACGGGCTTGCCGTCTCCGTCCCAGCCGGAGAAACCGGTCGAGCAGGCCCCGCCGCTCTCGCCGGCCTTGACCAGGTAGCCGGCACCGCCGACGAGATCATTCTTCGCATAGGGCTTCAGTTCCTTGACGCCCTCGGTGACCTTGATGTTCTGGTACTTCTTTTCGAGCTTCTTGATCTCGTCGGTCTTCTTGGCAACGCCGATGCTGAGCTCGCCGCCGTCGGTGCCGTAGGCGTTGACGCCTTCGATACCGGAAAGTGCCTTCTGGACGTGAGCTTCACTCTGAAGGTCCAGCTTCTGCGGGGCGTTGTCAGCCATCGCCGGTGAGGCGACGAGCGCGCCGCTCAGGCTCAGCGCCGCAGCGGCGCTGATCGCCAGTGAACTCTGCACGAGTTTCTTCTGCATAAGGTTGATTCCCTTGATCGTTGTCGATGCTTCGATTGCCCGACCCCGTCAACAGGCTTCGCCGCGACTCGGCGGTTCATGCTTCCGGTGTCAGATTTCCAACCGTGTGAAAGGTTACGGTTTGATCACGACGCAATGCAAGAACCATCAATGTCGCAGGTGAACACAACTTACAGAAGTCGGACTACACAAGCTGTCCTGTGTTCTTCCAGGTCGCTCGAAAACGGTGCCGTTATGATCAGGGGCATGCCGAACCACACAAAGCTTCGCCCCCTGGCCTCCGTAAGACCCGCCTCGAGGCTCGCGCTCGGACTCGCGGCCCTTGCTCTCACTCTGCCGCTGGCAGCCTGTGATACCGGCAACGACCCCCGAAACCCCAGCTCCCCCTCCCCCACCGAGTCCAGCGAAACCACGTCTCCCAGCGACGACGCCTCCAAGCTCGATCCCACCGGTAAATGGACCTCACCGGAGAAGGGCGACCCGTTCCTCGAATTCTCTGACGACGGCTCGCTCGAAGGCTCTGACGGCTGCAACGCGATCGTCACGAGCTGGAAGGTCAAAGGCGACGAGATCACCATCGACTCCTTCATGTCGACCCAGAAAGCCTGCGCTGGCGTCGACACCTGGCTGAGCAAAGCCTCAACGGCGACTATCGAAGGCGATGTCATGAAGGTCAAAGACAGCAACGGGAAAGTCATCGGCGGACTGGAAAAGGACGACAAATGACACAGGAACTCATCGGCCGCTGGACGGCCGAGACGAACGAGCGGGCCTTCCTCGAGTTCACCGAGGACGGCTCACTGCACGGCAGCGACGGCGCCAACAACCTTATGACCTCATGGTCGGCCGAGCCCGAGGGTTTGATGATCAAGTCCTCGATGATGACGCTCAAAGCCGCTCCCGGAATGGTCACCTGGGTTCCCAAAGCCAGGAGAGTCGAACCCGACGGCGACCGTCTGCACCTCTTCGACGCTGCCGAGAACCACCTCGGCGACCTTCATCGTCAGCTGCCCGGCCCAACTCACAAGCTCGGCGGTCGTTAGATGGCCGGAGGTCTGATCGCACTCCTCGACGATGTGGCCGCACTCGTCAAACTCTCGGCTGCCAGCCTCGACGATGTCGCCGCAGGTGCGTCACGAGCCGGTGCGAAGGCGGCTGGGGTCGTCATCGACGATGCCGCGGTGACGCCGAAGTTCGTCGAAGGAGTGGACCCCAAACGCGAGCTTCCGATCATCCAGCGCATCGCTTTGGGCTCCCTGTTCAACAAGCTCGTCATCATCCTCCCGATCATTCTCCTGCTCAGCCAGTTTCTGCCCTGGCTCCTCACTCCGCTGCTCATGATCGGCGGCACCTACCTCTGCTATGAGGGTGCCGAGAAGGTCTTCGAGAAGCTCGGCTGGATCGCCCACCACGAGAAGGACACCCCGGCCGCCGAACAGTCGACCGATGGCAAGGCGGCAGAGAAGAAGGTCGTGCGATCGGCCATCACCACCGATTTCGTCCTCAGCTGCGAGATCATGGTCATCGCCCTCAACGAGGTGGCCGCCGAATCCCTGACCAGCCGTGCCGTCATCCTCGCCGTCGTCGGCGTTGCGATCACCGTCGGCGTCTACGGTGTCGTCGCACTCATTGTGAAGATGGATGACATCGGTCTGCATATGGCGAAGAAGGACTCACCCGGGCAGCAGAAGTTCGGTCGGTTCCTCGTCGGAGCGATGCCGAAGCTACTCGCTCTGCTCTCTGTCGTGGGCACCTTCGCCATGCTGTGGGTCGGAGGACACATCATCCTCGTCGGCACCGATGAGCTCGGCTTCCACGCCCTCTACGGCTTTGTCCACCACCTCGAAGAGCCGGTCGCTGCGATCGCGGTCATCGGCGCCTTCCTGGGTTGGCTGGTCAACACGTTCTTCTCCCTCATCCTCGGTGCGATCTGGGGAGGCATCGTCGTCGGCGTGATCTTCGGAGTCAAAGCGCTCGTGAAGAAGGACGGCAAGAAGGACACTGCTACCGCCTGAGCTGCGGCGGCGTCCCTTGTCGCTCGGGTTCCGGGCTCCGTGAGTTGGGTTGGGCCGGTGAGAGAAGGGCTGGCCCGGTCGCCTACTTTTTGAGCATGTCCTCGATGCCGCTGTCGGTCACCAGCCAGTCGAGGCTGGCCGGGCTGGCGGCATTGACGGCGGTCGCGAATTCGGCGTCGATGAAGGCTGCGGTGCCGTTCTTCACCGACGGCAGCGAGTCATAGCTCGGATTGTCAACGACCTGCTTCTTCCCGTCGTCGTCCATGGCCCACACGAAAAGGTAGTCTGCGTCGAGCTCGTCGAGGTTCTCGGCCGAGAGAGTGAACTTGTTGATCTCTTCAGGCGTCTGGTGCTGCCCGGGTTTGAGGCCGAAGAGTTCCAGCGGTGCGGCGTTACCGAAATAGATCCCTTCGGCCCGCGGCGAGATCAGCTGATATGACTTCCCGTCGACCCCGAGGTCGGCACCGACGGCTTCGAGCTTGTCTTTCGTCGTGTCGATCAGTTTCTCTGCCTCATCAGACTTCCCCAGAGCTTCGCCGACCTGTTCGGTCATCTCATCCCAGTCGGGATTCGCCGACTCCGTGTCCGGAATGATCACCGGAGCGATGTCGGAGAGCTGCTCGTAGGTGGAGTCGTCGGCGATATTCCAGGGTGCTGCGAAGATGACATCCGGTTCGTATTCCGCGATCTTCTCGAGGTTCGGCGCATATTCGGCGTTGATGAGCGAATCGTCCGCGACATCGTCGGTGACGCCCTTCTGCCACGGCATGATCTGGTCTTTCGTGGATGCAACGGCGACCGGTGTCACGCCCATTCCCGCAGCCGCGTCAGCGGCAGGCGAATTGAGGACGACGACGTTCTTCGCACCAGCCGGGACTTCGACCTCCCCCTTGAGAGTGTCGACCGTGACCGAGTCGGCGTTGTCCGCCGCCTCATCGGTTCCGCCGCATCCTGCCAGCAGCAGCGTCGAGGCCGCCAGCACCGAGATGACTCCGAGAGCGGTCCTTGTCATTAGGGTTCTCATTTCCGGGATACGTGCGCTCAGCGCTGAGCGAATGTCTTCTTCGGTGCTCCCGCCACGATCATCGGCGCACCCGTGACCGGATCGTCGATGACTGTGCAGTCGATGCCGAAGACCTCGTTGACGAGTTCCGAGGTGATGATCGTCTCCGGAGCCCCCTGAGCGACGATCGAACCGTTCTTCATGGCGATGATCTCGTCGGCGTAGCGGCAGGCTTGGTTGAGGTCGTGGAGGACGGCGACCAGCGTGTGCCCGTATTCGTGATTGAGCTGCGAGAACAGGTCGAGCAGCTCGATCTGATAGGCGACGTCGAGAAAGGTCGTCGGTTCGTCGAGCAGCAGGAGGGAAGTCTCCTGAGCGAGCACCATGGCCACCCAGACGCGCTGACGCTGACCGCCGGAGAGCTCGTCGACGAGCCGTGAGGACAGCTCTTCGGTGTTCGTCGCCCGCAGCGCCGACAGCACAGCTGCTTCATCGGCGTCGGTCCACTGGCGCAGGAACGACTGATGCGGGTGCCGCCCGCGGGAGACGAGCTCGGCGACCGTGATCCCGTCCGGGGCGATGGACGACTGCGGGAGAAGACCCAACCGCTGGGCGATCTTCTTCGTCTTCATCTTCTCGATGTTGTTCCCATCGAGAAGCACAGTGCCCTTCGCCGGCGGCAGCAGTCGCGCGAGAGCACGCAGCAGAGTTGATTTGCCGCAGGCATTGGGGCCGACGATGATCGAGAACTTACCGTCGGGAATGCTCACGTCGAGATCGCTGACGATCTGGCGCTGGTCATAGGCCAGGTCGAGGTTCTCGGCGATCAGCGGGGAGGCTGCGCCTGCGGGGTTGGGAATGCTCATGATGCCTTCCGAGCTTCTTGGATGAGGAGCCAGATGAGGTAGATGCCGCCGATGCTCACGGTGATGACGCCGACGGGCAGTTGGATATCGCCGAACGCATGTTGGGCGATGAGGTCGGCGGCGACGAGGAGCAGTGCTCCGACAGCCGCGGAGGTCAGCAGGCTGGTGCCTTGCGCCCGCGCGATCCGCCGCCCGATCTGCGGTGCGGCCAAGGCGACGAAGGCAATCGGACCGGCCGCGGCCGTGACCACGGCGACGAGGGCGACGGCGATGACGATGAGAACGGCACGGATGGGCTCGTTGCGTACGCCCAGCGCTTTCGCCGTATCGTCACCGAGTTCCAGAGTGCCGAGATCTCGGGAGAAGAGTCCGCAGGCCAGACCGAGGACGATGGTGGCCACAGCCGCCGGTGCGATCGTCGACCAGCCCATTCCATTCAGGGTTCCGGCACCCCATGTGGCAGCGGCCATGGCGAGCTCGAGATCGGCGCGCATGATCAGCCAGGTGTTGAAGGCGTTGAGCATCGCCGTCAGTGCGATACCCACGATGATGAGCCGGAAGCCCTGGACCCCGCCTTTCCAGGTGAGCAGGTAGACGACCACGGCGGTCAGGAGTCCGCCGATAATCGCGCCCGCCGCGGTGGAGACGAAGCTCGTGCCGAAGACGATGATCGTGACGATGCCGCCGGTGTAGGCACCGGTGGAGAAGCCGATGATGTCCGGGGAGCCGAGAGGATTGCGTGTCAGCGATTGGAAGACGGCTCCGGAGACTCCGAGTCCGGCGCCGAGGACGATGCCGGCGATGATGCGCGGTGCCCGCCACTCCCCGACGACGGTATTGACGATGCGCTTCTCAGCGGCCCCGAACAGGCCCTGGAACACTTCGGTCGGAGTCAGCGAGAACTTGCCGAGCATGAGACCGGCGAAGCCGCAGGCCAGCGCGATCAGCGTGATGATTCCGGCGGTGATGACAACCCGCAGGTCGATGCGGAATCCGAAGACTCGCAGCATGGGCCGGCCGAAGTCGACTTTCTCCCCCGGCAGTGCATGCGGGTGCGCGGTGAGGCTGCGGTCGGTGACAGCGAGGTTGGTGGTCTTCACAGGCCGCTCGCCTTCTTTCGACGGACAAGGGCGATGAGCACCGGAGCACCGACGAACGCGGTGACGACTCCGACTTGGAGTTCGCCGGGTTTCATCACGACTCTGCCGATGACGTCCGAGGCCAGGAGCAGAATGGGAGAGAGGACGAGTGAGTAGCCGAGGATCCAGCGCTGGTCGGGACCGACGATCCAACGGGCGATGTGCGGAATCATCAGGCCGATGAATCCGATCGGTCCGGCAGCGGCCGTAGCCGCTCCGGCAAGGAGGGTCACCGCGAGGATGGAGAGCACTCGGGTGCGGTTGACCGAGGTGCCGAGGCTGGCGGCCAGATCGTCGCCGAGGGCCACGGCGTTGAGTGAGTGGGACAGTGCCAGTGCGAGCACGGTGCCGATGACCATGAACGGCAGGATCGCGGTGATCGTATCTAAATCGCGGCCGGCGATCGCGCCGACGTCCCAAGATCGGAAGGCGTCGAAGGCGCGTTCGTTGGTCAGCAGGATGGCTTTGGTCAGTCCGGTGAGCACAGCGGCGACGGCGACTCCGGCCAGAGTCAGGCGGATCGGATCGACCGTGCGGCTGCGGCCCGCGGACCCGATGACATAGACGCCGACAGTGGCGACGAGGGCGCCGGCGAACGCGAACCAGATGTAACCGGTGATCGAGGAGATCCCGAAGAATGCGACGCCGATCGTGATCGCAAGGGACGCACCCGCGTTGACGCCGAGGATGCCCGGATCGGCCAGGGGGTTGCGCGTCAGGGCTTGGATGAGACCGCCGGCCAGGCCCAATCCCATGCCGACGAGGATGCCGAGCACGGTCCGCGGCAGGCGCAGTTCGAGGACGACGAGCTGATCGTCGCTGCCGGTGGGCGCGAAGAAGGCTCGGAGGACCTCCGAGATCGGCATGTCCCTGGCGCCGATCGCCAAGGAGGCTGCGATCACGACGATGAGCGCAATGATCGCTGCGACCAGTCCCAGTACTCTTCTGATCCGCAGGCTCCCACCGGTCGGATGACTGGTGTCGGTATGCGGTTTCGCCTCGGCAGAGGTGGCGGAACCGGTCATCGAGGTGGTCCTTTGAGTGAGGTGGCGGTCAGGTGACTAAGGGCAGGCTAACCACACTGTAACTCACCGGACCACCTCAGCCAAGCGAGAGAGGTCTCACTCGGCTGTGATCTTGCCGATCCTCTCGGACACCTGCCGCTGGATCCGCGAGAGCATTCCGCTCATTCCGCGCAGCCTCAGCGGGCTGACGATCTCCGACATCGACAGCCGCAGGGGCAGGTCGGCTGGAACCGACAGGATCGCCTCGGCGGTGGCTCCGTCGAGCCCTTCGTGCAGGATCCCGGCGAAGCCCCGCGTGGTCGGCGCCTCCGGGGGCGCGGAGAAGTGCAGGCGCACTTCCGCCCGCTCCCCCGCCTCGGGGTCGGTCACCTCGGTGACGAGGAAGATCGGCGACTGGCATTCGGGTACCGGCTCGAGCAGCTCCGGGTGGTCCGTGTACTTCTCCGGCAGGTCGGGAAGGTCCGTCGCGAACTCCAGCAGCACCTGGAGACGGTCGTCGGACGGGGTTTCGGCGAAGTCCGTGACGATCTCCGCCAGAGCCTCCGGCAGATCGTCGGTCTTAGGCGTCGTCGTCTCGCTCATCAGCGTCCGGGCACCTCTCCCGGCTCCGCTCCGGTGACGATCGGCACGCCGACGACATTGCCCCATTCGGTCCAGGAGCCGTCGTAGTTGCGCACGTTCTCATATCCGAGGAGGTGCTTGAGGACGAACCAGGTGTGGCTGGAGCGTTCGCCGATCCGGCAGTAGGCGATGACCTCGTCGCTGGCGCCCAGCCCTGCCTGCTCGGTGTAGAGCTCCTTGAGTTCGGCGGCGGACTTGAAGGTGCCATCTTCGTTGGCTGCCTTGCCCCAGGGCATCGACTTCGCGCCGGGGATATGGCCGCCGCGCAGTGCGCCTTCCTCCGGGTAGGCGGGCATGTGGGTGCGTTCGCCGGTGTATTCCTCCGGGCTGCGCACATCGATGAGCGGCAGGTCGCCGAGGCTGTCGCGGACCTCGGGCAGGAAGGCGCGGATGACCGAATCGTCGCGTTCGACGACGGGGTATTCGGTCGGTACAGGCTGCGGCTTGTCCGTGGTCATCTCGCGGCCCTCGGCCTGCCATTTCGCGCGACCACCGTCCATGAGGCGGACGTCTTCGTGGCCGAAGAGAGTGAAGACCCACAGCGCGTAGGCGGCCCACCAGTTGGACTTGTCGCCGTAGACGACGATGGTGTCATCGCGGGAGATGCCCTTGGCGGACATGAGTGCGGCGAATCCTTCGCCGTCGACGTAGTCACGGGTGACCGGGTCGTTGAGTTCCGTGTGCCAATCGACCTTGACCGCTCCGGGAATATGCCCCGTCTCGTAGAGCAGCACGTCTTCGTCGCTTTCGACGATGACGAGTCCGGGATCGCCTGCATGCTCAGCCACCCAATCGGTGCTGACCAGTCGGGTTCCGTCCGCGTATTCGGCGAACTTCTCTGCGGGATCGGCCGGGATCGAAGTGCTCACGCATTCCTCCTGAGGGTTTGAGTCCAATTGTGCTCGCTGTGGCAACGTCGAGCGCGTTCAGCATATTCCCTTTCAGGGCCGGCTGAGGAATGCCGTCAGTGCTGAGACGAACTCACGCGGTTTCTCCGAATGCACCCAATGCCCCGAGCCTTTGACCGTGAGAAGGGTGGTGCGGGGGAACAGACTGCGCATCTGCGGCAGGTCGTCACGGTCGACATAGTCCGATTTCTCACCGGCGACCCAGAGGACCCGATGGTCGAAGACGGCACCGCCCAAGTCCGGGAAGCCTCCGATGATGTCGAGGCTCGAATGCAGCAACGCGAGGTTGGGCTGCCAGGAATACCCCGCCGAGGTGGGGCGCAGGTTCTGCAGCAGGAATCCCCTGATCGCAGCCTCGGGGATCGGGTCCCGAAGCGCCTCATCCGCGTCGGTACGCGATTCGATCCGGTCGAGGTCGAGGGAGGCGAGACTGGAGAGCAGATGGTCGAAGACTCCGGTGGACCCGCCGGCATCGGGGCCGATGTCGACGACGACAAGGCGGTCGATGAGTTCCGGGTGACGCAGGGCGAGAACCATGGCGACCTTTCCACCCAGGGAATGCCCGACCAGGTGCACGGGCTGATCGCCGGGATCGACCGCCTCGGCGATATGGGCCGCCACGGCATCGGCGAGCTCGACATAGTCGAAGGTCTCTGTCCATTCGGACTCACCGTGGTTGGGCAGGTCGACGAGGAGACTGGAGAATTCGGGCTCGATGTCCTTGGCGATGCGGGTGAAGTTCTTGCCTCGGCCGAACAGGCCGTGGAGGAAGACGACCAGGCGCCCGGACTCGCCGATTCGAGTGCTGTTGATGGTGGTCACGATCCCAGCCTAGCCCGTGCCGTTCTGCATATCAGCAGCCCTGTTGAGATTCTCCCCGGGCGGTCACTGCTGACGCGGGTAGGGTGAGGTCATGCACTTCTCCGAATATGACACCCGACTTGCCGGTTATGCGGTCATCGTCAATGACGACGACGAAATCCTCCTCAGCTGGTTCAACGGCGGAAAGGACCGACTGCACGCGATCTGGACGCTGCCCGGAGGCGGAATCGAGTTCGACGAGAGCATCGAAGCCGGCACGGTCCGTGAGATCAAAGAGGAGACCGGGTTCGACGCTGAGGTCGTCCGCCCGCTGACCACTCATTCCTTCACGGAAGCACGTCGCAATCCGATCTTCAGCGATTCGACGGATCGTCCTTTCAAAGGCGTACGCGTCGTCTACGAGGCGCGGATCACCGGCGGCACCTTGGGCACGCTCGAGGTCGATGGGACGACGGATCGGGCGGAATGGCTGCCGATCGATTCACTTCAAAATGTGCGGCACGCCCGCATCATCGACCTCGGCCTGGATGCGTGGCGTGCCGCTGTGTGAGTTCTGCGCATGGGCGCGCAGCAGCGCTCGTCAGTCGGTTACTTCACCTTGTCGGCGATGAGTCCCGGAAGCTCCTCTGCGGTGTACTTGGCCGAGAGGATCGAGTTGAGTGAGAAAGCCTTGCGGATGTCGTCATTGTCGTTGGTCAGAACGAGGTCGTGCCCGTCCTTGACGGCAGGAATGCGCTTGTAGGCAGCATCCTCGGTGACATCCTTGTCCTCGATGTAGATCGGGAACGTCAGGAGCAGGTCCGCGTCGAGCTGATCGAGGTTCTCCTCGGAGATCGGCACGGAGAAGCCGTCCGCCTTCATTCCGGCGATCGTCTCGGACTGCTTGAAGCCGAGCTGCTCCATGACCTGCACGCGACCTGATTCCTCGACGTAGGCACCCCATCCCTCGGAGGTCTTCGCTGCCACGGTCACGGACTTGTCCTTGAACTCCGGATGGGCTTCGCGCGCATCGGCGTAGGTCTCGTCGAGGTCGTCGAGCAGCTTCTTCCCGTCGTCTTCCTTGCCGAGCGCCTGGGAGACGAGGTCGACCTGCTGGTCCATCGTCGTCAGGTAGTTGTCGCCGCCTTCCGGCACTCCGACCGTGGGAGCGATCTCAGAGAGGCGGTCGTAGCGCTCCTTCTCTCCGGAGCTGTTCGTATCGAGGATGACGTCGGGCTCAAGTGCGGCAATGGCCTCGTAGTCGGGTTCCATCGTCGCGATGATCTCCGGAGCTTCGTCGTAGAGATCTTCGGCCCACGGCCCGACGCCCTTGCCGCCGAACTCGACCCAGTCAGAGGCGCCGACGGGCTGGACTCCGAGCGCCAGAGCGGTCTCGGCATCGCCCCATCCCAGCGCCACGACCTTCTGCGGGTCGGCGGGCACCTCGACGGCGCCGAACTTCGTGTCGACGGTGGGCCCCGAGGCCTCGTCGGCTGAATCTGCTCCTCCGCCGCAGCCGGCGAGGACGAGAACGGAGGCAATCACTGGGGCGAGAATACGGCGCATGGAATCCTTCTTGAGTAGTTAGGCGAGCCTAGCTTAACCCATTTCTCCGGCGGTTCGAATCCGACCGCACGGCCGCCTCGGCGAGGAATCGACCAAGGGATCAGGGAGCCTTGATCTCGAGCCCTTCGACGTCCATGTCATCGAGGGCGACCATGCGTGAGCGGCGGCCCGTGACGATGCGGTGGATGACCCACAGAAGCAGGAACGCAGGAAGCCCTGCATAGGCGCTGGCGACCTGGAGCAGCTGCCCGTTGACGATCGCCTGCACGTTCTGCCCGATGATGACGACGATGAGCATGATGAGCGCGATGACCGGGCCGATCGGGAACAGCGGCGCCCGGTACGGCAGGTCCGCTACAGCGCGCCCCTGCCGCACATAGGCGCGGCGGAACCGGAAGTGGCACCAGGCGATGCCGACCCAGACGATGAAGCCGGAGAGTCCGGAGACATTCATCAGCCAGGTATAGGCTCCACCGTCACCCATGATCTCGGTGAGGAATCCGAACAGTCCGATCATGGCGGTGGCCAGCAGCGCCATGACGGGGACTCCGCGTTCGTTGAGTCGGGCGAACAGCCTCGGCGCGGTTCCCTCTTTCGCCATGGCGTAGAGCATGCGGGTGGAGGCGTAGAGGCCGGAGTTGCCGGCGGAGAGGATTGCGGTGAGGATGACGGCGTTCATCATTCCGGCGGCCACGGCGATTCCGGCGCGTTCAAAGACGAGGGTGAACGGTGAGGCCGTGATGTCCTCATTGTTCGCCGAGGCCAGCAGCGAGGGGTCGGTATAGGGCAGGAGGAAGCCGATGACGGCGATGGCGCCGATGTAGAAGAGCATGATGCGCCAGAACACGGTGCGGATGGCGCGCGGCATGTCCTTGCGCGGGTTCTCCGACTCCCCCGCGGTGACGCCGACGAGCTCGGTGCCCTGGAACGAGAATCCGGCGATCATGAAGACACTGATGACGGACATCCAGCCGCCGACGAAAGGAGCTTCTCCCGTCGTCCAATTGCTCACTCCGGGTGAGGTTCCGCCGAGGATGCCGGCGATCATGAGCACACCGAGGACGAGGAACGCCAGCACGGCCGTGACCTTGATGGCGGCGAACCAGAATTCACCTTCGCCGAAGGCCTTCGCCGACAGGAAGTTCAGCCCGGCCAGCAGGATGAGGAAGACCGCCGCCCAGATCCACGAGGGCACGTCGGGGAACCAGAAGGACATGATGACGCCCGCGGCGACGAGTTCGGCAGCCAGGGTGATCGCCCAGTTGAACCAGTAGTTCCAGCCCATGGCGAATCCGAACGAGGGACTGACGTATTTGGTCCCGTAGGTGTGGAACGATCCGGCCACGGGCAGGTGGGTCGACATCTCGCCGAGGGACTGCATGACGAAGAGGACCATGATGCCGATCGCGGCATAGGCCAGCAGGGCGCCGCCGGGGCCGGCCTGTGAGATCGTGCCGCCGGAGCCGAGGAAGAGCCCGGTGCCGATGGCACCGCCGATGGCGATCATCTGCAGGTGGCGGGACTTCAGTCCCCGTCGGAGTCGGCGTTCTTCGTTCGCCGAGGCGGCTGGCATTCCCATGGTCATCCTCGTTCGTGGTTCGGCAGGTCCGCGCACGAGGACCCTGGCCATTCCTACCACAAACGGAGGCATCCACGGCCGACGAAGATGCAGGGTGGGAGGAGGGTCACACCCTCTTCGGCGGGGATTCGAGCAGATGCAGTATCGGCTTGAGCGCGGTGCGGATGCTGATGAAGCGGAACGCCTGGTCGCGGCCGAAGGCGAAGAGGCGGGATCTGCCGAACATCAGTCGCGCCAGGGACCGCGAGTTGTCATGAGCGGCCTCGACTCGCGGCCGCTGGCGGGCCTCGAAGCGTTCGAGTGCGGCGAATGCACCTGGCCCGGTCGTCAGGGAGGAGAGTTCGTCGGCGAGCACTCCGGCCGATTCCATCGCCATTCCGGCGCCGATTCCGGCGGTGGGAAGGAACCCGGCGGCGGCATCGCCGAGCAGAGCGGCGCGACCATGCCTCCACCTGTGCGCCCGCGAATCTCTCAGCGGCCAGAAGAACGGCGCTTCGGCCTCTTCGACTGCGGTGAGGCAGGCGTCGATCCGCGGAGTCAGCATCGTGAGTCGACTGCGGACTTCGGCTGCAAAACGTCGGGGGCCGAGCGGCTGACGGGTGTCGGGACAGCCGAGAAAGACTCCGACGGCGCCCTTGACCGGATATATGCCGAGGAAGAATCCATCGCCCCAGATCTCATCGACGGCGCCCTGATCGTCATCCGCCTCGGCCCAGCAGACCCATCCGCCCCATGTCGTGTCCACTGTCGACACCGGCGAAGGCGTGCCCGAGCCGGCAACGGCGGTACCGTCGGAGTCGCTCGTGGCGATCGCGGCGAGTTCTCTGGTCACGAGCCGGCGGGTGTGGGAATTCATTCCGTCTGCGATGACGACGGCATCGAAGTCGAGGACCTGCTCCCGGCCATGGCCCTTCTTCTGTCCTCCTTGGCCCTCCCGGGCCAGAGTCACAGTGGCGCCGTCGCCGGACAGACCGGTCACTGTGGTGCCGAAGGCGATCGGGCAGTCGCTGCCGGTGAGCACGTCGAGCAGCGCTGAGCGGGAGATCCCGCGATAGTCGCCGAAGTCGGCCAGAAGATCACCGAGGTGGTCCTGTCGGAGGACTTTCCCGGTGTGTGCATGGGCGATATAGCGATCGATGCCGACGCTGGCTTCGAGGTAGGCTTCCCGGCACTCGAGTTCTTCGATGATGGGATCGACCATGGGCATGAGGGCGAGCATATATCCGGCACGATTGTCACCGATCATCCGACCGGAATCGGCCGACCGATCGATGAGGGTCGGGTGCATCCCGCGACCCCGGAGCAGCTGCGCCAGGGTGATCCCGGCGATTCCGGCTCCGACGATGAGAATGCGCGGCTCGTCCGAGTCCACGTGCTTCAGCTGCTCGTTGACCGTTGCCGCGATGATCATGCGTGGTCTCCTTCGTCGGGCCGAGGCTCACACAGCGTCGGTCCGCAACTCCCCGTCAGCGGCCGGTGCCTGAGGCAGCCCGCGGACGAGCTCGGGACCCAAATCAGAGATGCTCCGGGCACCCATGAGTCCCATGGCGGTGAGGATTTCCTGTCCGATGAGCTCGATTGCCCGCTCGACGCCTCGCTGGCCTCCGGCCATGAGCCCGTACAGGTACGCCCGGCCGATGAGCACGAAGTCGGCTCCGGCGCACAGCGCGGCGACGACATCGGTGCCGGACATGATCCCGGAATCGAAGATCAGCTCCATCTCCGGTCCGACCTCCGCACGGACTTCGGCCAGTGAGGTCAGCGAGTCCGGAGCCCGATCAAGCTGCCGGCCGCCGTGATTGGAGACGACGAGTCCATCGGCTCCGATCGACTGAGCGCGGCGGGCATCCTCGGCGGTGAGAATTCCCTTGACGAACAGGCGTCCGTTCCACTGTTCGCGGATCCACCGCAGGTCATCGAGGTCGAGGGTCGGGTCGAACATCGTCTTCGTCATCTCCGCGAGGGACTGGGAGGTGTTCGACAGCGACGCGTATTTCGGCGGTTCGGTGGTGAGGAAGTTGAACCACCAGCCGGGTCGATAGGAGGCGTCGAGGATGGTTCCCAGCGTCAGTCGGGGCGGGATCGTCAGACCGTTGCGGTGATCGCGCAGACGCTGACCGGTGATCGGAGTGTCGACGGTGACCAGCAGGGTCTCGTAACCGCTGGCGGCGGCCCGCTGGATCAGATCGAGGCTGCGCTGCCGATCCTTCCACAGGTAGAGCTGGAACCACCGGGTGGAATCCGGCGCCGCCTGCGCGACGTCTTCGACCGAGGTCGTGCCCATCGTCGACAGTGAGAACGGGATTCCGGCCTTCGTCGCCGCACGCACTCCGGCGACCTCGCCTTCGGAGTGCATCATGCGGGTGTAACCGGTCGGGGCGATGCCGAAGGGCAGCCGGGTTCGGGCACCGGCGATCGTCGTCGACGTATCCGGCGCATCGACTCCGTGGAGGATGCGCGGAAGGAGCTCAACGTTGCCGAGCGCCTCACGGTTCTTCGCCAAGGTCCGCTCGTCCAGAGCGGCACCGTCGACATAGTCGAACGGCGCGGTCGGCGTCACGCGCTTGGCGATGCGGCGGAGGTCCCAGATGTCTGCGGCCGACTCCAATCTGGCTGCGACCCGGTCGAGTCGGGGCAGGTCGAACTGCAGCAAGGGGGCGAGTTCTCTCAGATCGGGCAGTCGGCGCTTCATCTCTCTCCTCGTTCTCGGTTGAGGTAGGCGAGCACTGCCGCGACACGGCGGCTCGTGGTCTCCCCTGCCTGGAGGCCGAGTTTATCGAAGATGGAGCTGATCGCCTTTTCGACGGAACTGACCGAGACGAAGAGCCGTTCGCCGATTCCCCGGTTCGACAGTCCTTCGGCCATCGCCTCGAGCACTTCGCTCTCACGTGGAGTCAGCGTCGACAACGTATTCTGCCTCTCCGAGGTGGTGAGCAGCTGCCGGACGACGTCGGGGTCGATGACCGTTCCTCCCTCTGCGATCCGCTGTACGGACTCGAGGAACCGGTCGATGTCGGTCACCCGGTTCTTCAGGAGGTAGCCGACGCCCACCGATTCGGTGCTCAGCAGCTCCGTCGCATACTCCCGCAGCACATACTGGCTGAGGACGAGGACTCCGATATCCGGGAAGCGACGTTTGATCGCCAACGCCGCTTCGAGTCCTTCGGTGGTGTGAGTCGGAGGCATCCGCACATCGACGATCGCCAGGGTCGGGCGCAGCTCGGCGACCGCCCGCAGCAGCTCCCCTCCGTCTCCGACGGACGCGACGACGCTGATCCCTTCGTCTTCGAGCAGACTGCGGACGCCCTCTCGCAGCAACACCGCGTCATCGGCGAGGACGACGCGCATCCGGTTCTCTGTCTGGACCTCTGTCGTGTTCACTTCTGTCTCTTCTCCTTCGTCGTGCTGCCGTCCTGTGCGTCGGTCCCGAACGGGATCCGAGATCGAACTGTGGTGCCTGCGCCCTCAAGGGAGTCGACCTCAAGATTCCCGTCGAGCGCTCCGACCCGCCGTGTGAGCCCTTGGAGCCCTCCCCCGCGCGGATCGGCTCCACCGACACCGTCATCGGAGACGGTCACGGTCAACGCGGTCCGGGGCTCGGCGACGATGCTCACCGTGATCGCGGACGCCTCGGCGTGTTTGACGACATTCGTGACGGCTTCACGGACGACGAAGTAGGCGGCAGATTCCACTGCGGGCGGAAATCTGCCTTCCGGCACGGTCACGAGGGTCAGCGGAATAGGACTGCGACCGGCGATCCTCTCGAGCACGGTTCGAAGACCATGGTCGTCCAGCGCAGTGGGATAGACCCGCCAGGCGACTTCCCGCATCTCGTCGATGAGGTCCTGGGACTGGACCAGCGCATCGTCGAGCAGCGCTTGGGACTTCGCCGGGTCAGAGGCACGCCTGGCTCGGGCGATGAGCACGGACAGGGAGACGACATTCTGCTGCACGCCGTCGTGCAGGTCCCGTTCGATCCGGCGTCGTTCCTCGTCGATGGCGAGCACGACTCCACGGCGGGTCGTCAGCAGCTCGCTGATGCGGGTGTACACGGCGAAGGGACGCTCCACCTCGACGAAATGAGCGTCGATGCGACCATGCGCCCAGCTTGCCGCCTCGGCCAGAGCGACGGCGCCGATGAGGTTCGCCGCCCCGTAGAGGACACCGACGAAGAGCGTGGGTTGCGAGATCGACCACATGTCGAACCCGATGTTGACCGCTCCCCCGATGAAGAATCCTTGGAAGAGCGATCCGAGAGTCACGACGAAGAATCCGCCGAGGAGGTTCGCGGTGGGAATGATGGCGAGTGCTGCGACCAGGCCGTTGCCGAGCAGGAACCGACGTTTGGTCGGCTCGTCGGCAAGGACGAGTCCGAACCCGCGAGAATGCCGAGCGAGTTCCCAGCTCCGCACCTTCGCGGCCATGCGTGAGGTGGGCGGAAGCACGGAGGCCATGAGCAGCGGCAGACACAGCAGACCGCCCCACGCGACGGCGAGTACGGACCGCGCCCACCGCGCGGTGAACATCCGTACTTCGGGAGGAAGGCGGGTGGACAGCGCGCTCGGCCAGGGCATGAGTCGATCGTAGCAACGCCTGACGCCGCCTCCCAGAGGTTCGGCCGCAGTCTAGGATTCCGGTTTTCCGCAATGGCGGTTGTTGTTCGACCGCACTGACTGTGCGCCCGACCGCGTACCGGCCCTGCCGTCTTGTGCCTAGCGTGGATGAGTATGGATCTCGCACTCGAGCTGCTCACTGCCACCCTCACATCTCCATGGGTGTACCTGCTCATAGCCGTGGCCGCGGCACTGGACTCGCTCATGCCGATTGTGCCGTCGGAGACTCTACTCATCACCGCTGCGACCTTCGCCGCGACGGGGCACCCTCACCCGGCAGGACTCATCCTCGCCGCTGCCGGAGGGGCTCTCCTCGGGGATCTGGCGGCTCACCTCGTCGGCCGATTCGCTGCGACCGGGGTCGGCCGATGGCGACGGTGGGCTCGCATCGCGAACCTGCTCGACTCCGCCCACACGGTCTTCTCTCGCCGAGGCGGGACCGTGCTCATCGCCGGCCGATTCGTTCCCGGGGGCCGCAGCCTGGCCACCATCGGCTCCGGTCTGCTCGGGTTCCCGATCCGCACTTTCCTCCTCTGGGACGGGATCGGCAGTCTCGCTTGGGCGCTCTATTCGACGGCGATCGGACTCATCGGGGGAATGATCTTCGAGGACCGGCCGCTGCTCGGAGTCGCCGTGGGCATCGGCATCGCCCTGGCCATCACCGGCAGCGCCGAACTCATCCGCCGACTACGCCGGCGCCGCAGAGGACACACTCGGCACCGATTCACCGAATTCCAAGACCGAGATGTCACGATGGCAGGGATGTCTCAAACATATGTGTGGTACGTCAGCTACGGATCGAATATGGCTCGCGATCGGCTCGCCTGCTATCTGCAGGGCGGGCGACCGCCCGGGGCGATGGTCACCTATCCAGGTGCCAGGGACGCAACACTGCCCCGCGCAGAAGCCGGGATCGAACTGCCCGGAACGATCTATTTCGCCGGCGAGTCCAAGGTGTGGGGCGGCGGCATGGCCTTCTACGATCATTTCCTCCCCGGACCGACCCCCGCCAAGGCCTACCTCATCACTGCCGAACAGTTCGCCGATGTGGCGGCACAGGAGATGCACCGACCGCCCGAACCGGACAGTCCGCTGGAACGCCTCGTCTTCGATCTGGCAGCCGGCAGCTCCCACTCTCTGGGTCCGGGCGGGTACGAGACGCTGCTCGTCCTCGATGATGTCGACGGTGTCCCGATGGTCACGTTCACCGCCGCGCATCGTTCGTCAGACGTCGAACACGCTCAGCCGCAGGAGCCGTATCTGGCGATGCTGCGCACCGGCATTGCCGAAGTCAGAGCCGCTTCTGGGCTTCCCCTGCCCGCAGCTGCACAAGTGTGAGGTCGAGCAGCGGAGTCGCCACTCCCAGATCCTCCGCCTTGATCGACAGGTCGCCGAGGATGTGCTCCGTTTCGCTCGGCAGCCCTGCCGTCACATCCCGGTAGAGGGATGAGGTGAAGGCGGAACCGTCCTCGGTGAGCATCTTGATAGTCATGGCGTGGGAGGCTTCCGACACCGGGTGTCCTGCCGCAGCCGCCACGGCTTCGAGTTCATCGATGATGGCATACACGTGCGATCTGCCGCCGGCTTCCATGATCGCTCCGACCGGGGCGCGGAACAGGCAGGTGACGACTCCTGCCGCGGCGATGAAGATCCATTTCTCCCACAGCCCGTCGATGATTCCATCGACGGTCTGGAGTTTGAATCCGGGCACATCGAGCGCCTCGGAGATGCGTGTGGGCACTTCGGCGCCGTGGAGATCTCCGATGGTCATCACGGCCAGGTCGGTGAGCTGGACGACGGCTCCGTCCCTGATGGTGCCGACGATCTTGACGAACCCTCCGAGCACCTGTCCGGGGTATCTGCTCTGCAGCTTCTCGATCTGAGCCATGCCGTTGAGGAACGGAATGATCGTCGTCTGCTCGCCCACAGCCGGTCCGATATCGGCGATGACCGAGTCGAGTCCACCCGCTTTGACCGCGACGATGACGAGGTCGAAGGTTCGTGATGCGGCTGTGAGTTCCTCAGCGGTGATGACATCGACCTGATTCGTCCGATCATCACCGGGTGCAGTGAAGCGCAGTCCCTCCGCGCGGACCGTCTCCGCCCGTGCCTGCCGGAGCAGGAAAGTGACATCGCGTCCGGCCTCCTGCAGATAGGTGCCGAACGCTCCGCCGGTCGCCCCCGCCCCGGCGATGAGAATCGACAGGTCAGCGCCAGCACCGATTCCGTCGGATGCTCTGTCAGCTGCTTGGGTCATTCCAACTCCTCCTTGAGCTCCCGCGCGGCCGCAGCGGGATCCTCAGCCGAGGCTATCGCACGGACGACGACGGTACGCCTCGCGCCCGCCTGCCGGATCGCGTCCAGCCTCTCCCCGGTCGCGATACCGCCGATCGCGAACCACGGTTTGGCCGCCTCGGCGGCGGTGGCGGTCAGCAGCGCCGTCCCCACAGAGGCGCGGCCTGGCTTCGTCGGGGTCTCCCAGACCGGCCCGACACAGAAATAGTCGGTCTCCGGGTCCGCCTCGGCGGCGAGCGCCTGCTCGAGGGAATGGGTCGAGCGGCCGAGGATGACATCGGGTCCGAGCACAGCCCTGGCCTGAGCACTGGTGAGGTCGCCTTGACCGACGTGGAAGACGTCGGCGTCGGTGAGGAGCGCGACGTCGGCACGGTCATTGACGGAGAAGAGCTTGTCGTGACGAGTGGCAGCATCCTTGAGGACCTCCAAGGCCGCGATCTCGGCGCGAGCCTCGAGGCTCTTGTCCCTCAGTTGGATGATGTCGACACCCCCACGGTAGGCGGCATCGAGGAACTCGGCGAGGTCACCTTGAACGGTCCGGGCATCGGTGCACAGGTAGAGCTTCGCCTCTGCCAGTCGGGCCTCTCTCCAGGCTCTCTTCGTCTGCCGCGCTGCGGTGCGCGGTGGCATCTGTGTGGTCATGGTCATAGAGTAGAGGAGTTCGCGGGAGCCTCCCAACGAGGCTGAGAGGGCGTAAGAGCCGACCGTCAGACCTGATGCGGATCATGCCGCCGGAGGGAGAAGCTGTGAGAGTCATTGTCGTCGGCGCCGGGATCATCGGCCTGTCCACGGCCTGGTATCTGCGCCGACTCGGTGCCGAAGTCACCATCATCGATCCTGCGCCCGCCCAGGGTGCGAGCCATGCTGCCGCAGGGATGCTCGCCCCCGCCGCCGAGGTGGTCTGGGGGCAGACTCCCCTGTATCCGCTGATGCGGGCCTCCGCGCGGATGTATCCTCAGTTCTCCGCCGAGGTGACGATCGCTGCCGGCAGCGATCTCGGTTTCTCGGATGCCGGAACATTGGTGTGCGCCGGTGACCGAGCGGACCTGCAGGCTCTGCGGGAGCTGCGCGATGCACAATCGCGATCCGGTTTCGCCACCGACCTCATCACGGGCAGTGCTGCCCGCCGGATTGAGCCGTCGTTGTCGCCTGCCGTGGCCGGGGCCGTGCACATTCCAGGCGATCACTCGATCGACCCCCGTCGGATCACTGCCGCACTGCTGACTGTCCTGTCCGCTGACTCAGCGCGCTTCGTTCGGCAGCGGGCGGTAAAACTGATCAAGGACGGCGATACGACTGTGGGAGTCGCTCTGGGCGACGGCCGTCGACTGGAGGCCGATCAGGTGATCATCTGCGCCGGCAGCGCTGTGTCCGCGATCGTCGGTGCCCCGCAGCTGCCTCTGCGTGAGGTCTGGGGTGATGTTCTGCGACTGCGCGCCTCCGCGAAGGCGACTCCGCTGCTGAGCCGCACCATCCGCGGGCTGGTCAATGGTCGCCCCGTCTACCTGGTTCCTCGCCCGGACGGCGAGATCGTGCTCGGTGCCAGTTCGCGTGAGGACGGACTCTCCGGCACCCCGGCCGGGGCGATTCACCGGCTGCTCGCCGACGGGCAGCGACTGGTCCCGGGCATCCTCGACGCGGAGATCACCGATATCACCACCCGTGCCCGGCCCGGTTCTCCGGACGACCTGCCGATGATCGGCCGCATCGATCCCGGCTGCATCGTGAGCACCGGGTATTTCCGCCACGGCATCCTCTTGGCCCCGTTCGGCGGCAGGCTCGGTGCCGAGCTCGCCCTGGGCGTCGCCTCCGACTGGCCTCCTGACGGGACGCTCGAGTCCGTGTCCCCACACCGCTTCACCACAGACCACACCAGTGCCTACCCGATGAGGAGCATCTCATGACCGACCACGACCACTCGCCGACCATCGTCCTCAACGGCGCTCGCCATGAGCTGCCGGGTGCCACCTCGGCGCTCGACCTCATCGCCGACGTCACCGGACGGGAGCTGAACCCCGATGGGACACCAGCCGACGGTGGCCGCCTGGGCATCGCCCTGGCCGTCGACGGTGAAGTCATCCGTCGCGGTGCCTGGTCCGATTGCACCCTGGCCGACGGGCACACCGTCGACATCGTCACCGCTGTGCAGGGAGGTTGAGATGACCTGGACGATCGATGATGTGGAGATGTCGTCTCGCCTCGTGATGGGCACGGGAGGGGCGAGTTCCCTGAGCATTCTCGAAGACGCACTCGTGGCTTCGGGAACCGAGCTGACCACTGTGGCGATGCGCCGTTTCGACGCCGAGTCCCGCGACTCAGTGTTCACCATGCTCCAGCGTCTGGGTATTCGGGTGCTGCCGAACACCGCCGGCTGCTATACGGCCCGAGACGCCGTGCTCACCGCCCGACTGGCCCGAGAGGCGCTGGAGACGAATTGGGTGAAGCTCGAGGTCATCGCCGATGAGGACACCCTGCTGCCGGATCCCATCGAGCTCTTCGCCGCAGCCGAGGAGCTCGTCCTCGATGGGTTCACGGTCTTCGCCTACACGAACGACGATCCGGCCCTGGCGAAGCGTCTGGAGGACGCTGGTGTAGCTGTGGTGATGCCGGCCGGTGCTCCGATCGGCAGTGGGCTGGGCATCCTCAACCCTCACAACATCGAGACCATCGTCTCCCGTGCACAGGTGCCCGTCATCCTCGACGCCGGTGTCGGCACCGCCTCCGATGCCGCTCTGGCGATGGAGCTCGGGTGCACCGCGGTGCTGCTGGCCTCGGCGGTCACCCGCGCCCACGATGCTCACGCCATGGCCCGGGCGATGGCTTTGGCCGTCGAGGCCGGGCATCTGGCGGCCGGAGCCGGGAGGATTCCCAAACGACCGTTGGCATTGGCATCATCGCCGTTCGATGGAATGGTCGCAGCACGATGACCACCGTTGCCGCCACTCCTCCGTCGCTGCCTCCTCTCGTCGACCCCGTGGAGTCTCTGTCCCGGACGGAGCTGGAACGCTACTCCCGGCACCTGAGCCTGCCGGGATTCGGACTCGAGGGACAACGGCGTCTGCGGGCCGCCTCGGTGCTGGTCATCGGCGCCGGCGGGCTCGGGGCTCCAGTCCTCAACTATCTCGCGGCCGCAGGAGTCGGGTCGATCACGATCATCGACGATGACGTGGTGGAGGCCTCGAACCTGCAGCGCCAGATCATCCACCGGAATGCGGATGTGGGCCGACCGAAGGTCTCCTCTGCCGCCGATGCCGTGCACCGGCTCGATCCGAACGTCGAGGTTCGCACGATCGCGGAACGGCTGAGCCCGGAGAATGTGCTCGGTCTCTTCGCTGAACACGATGTCGTCGTTGACGGGGCGGACAACTTCGCCACTCGGTACTTATCCAATGATGCCGCCGAACTCACCGGCACCCCGTTGGTGTGGGGCACGATCTTCCGCTTCGCCGGTCAGGTGAGCACGTTCGTTCCCGGTCACGGGCCGATGCTGCGCGATCTGTTCCCGGATATCCCGGAACCCGATTCGGTGCCCAACTGCGCCGAGGGCGGAGTCCTCGGTGTGCTGTGCGGAACCGTGGGCTCGGCGATGGCAACCGAGGCGATCAAGCTCATCTGCGGCATCGGTGCCCCATTCATCGGTCGGCTGCTGCGCTATGAGGCGCTGACCGGGGAGTACTCGACCCTGCGGTTCTCCCTCGATCCCGACCGTCCCCCGGTCACCGACCTCACCGAGGTGGCTGCCGCCTGTGCTGTGGACCTCGACGGCGGCGGCGTGGCAGAGCCTGCGGCGGATGAGATCGACGTCGCCGAATTCCTGTCCGTCGAAGACGATGTGTTCGTCGTCGATGTGCGGGAGGACTGGGAACGTGAGCTGGCGGCCATCCCCGGCTCGATGCATCTGCCGCTCGGCGCCCTCCGAGACGGCGGGTGGCAGGCGCTTGAGTCGTTGCTCGGTGCCTCCGGCCGGGCTGAGGCACCGGTCGATATCGTCTTCCACTGCAAGTCCGGGGCCCGATCGGCCGAGGCCGCCCAGATTCTGTCCCGATCGGTCCCGACCGGAGTACGTCTGCGCTCGCTTGCCGGGGGCATCGAGGCGTGGGAGGCCGCCGCTCGGGCCTCGGCAGACCAGAGGGACCAGCGACCGGCAGATTCGAGGACCTGGGTACCGGTTCGCTCAGGAGCCGGGCCGGTCGGCCAGTCGTGATCGCAGTCCCCGTTCGCCGGCTCTCATCACTGCCCCATGCATGAGTCCGGACAGCGGTCGCATCGCTCTGATGATCGTTCTGCTCGTCGTCACACACCACAGAGAATCGATTGTCGTCACCCCCTCGGAGGTCGTCAGAGTCCATCGGCCTTCGCCGCGCAGATCACCACTCGCCCGGAACCGGATGTGATGGGGTGCGTCGACCTCCTCGACTTCGATGGAGAACCGCAGAGACCACCCGACCGGTGCGTGGACCAGAAGGCGGGCTCGGCTGCCTGGGGTCACCGGCAGATCGGCGGCATCAACGTCAGCCTGTGCGGCCCCGACCCTTTCGGCTGCTGTCAGTCCCGGCCACCACCCAGGCCACTCGTCGACCTGTTCCAGAACCGCCCACACCGATTCGATTCCGGCGTAGGTGATCCAGCGGTCGTTGAAATGGAAGGGTGCGGACTCTCCGGGCTGTGGGGTCACATGATCGTGGCTCATGGTACGACGGTAGTGTGAAAGATGTGAGTGAGGACAACTTCGTCAGCAATCGACGGCCATCCCCTCTGGGCGGTCGCAAACCGACCAAGGACGATCTCGCGGCTTTCGCCACGGACGATCCGGATGCGATCGACGATATTCTGCCGAGCGATTCCACCGGGCTGAAGATGCTCATCGTCGGCATCAACCCGGGGCTGTGGACGGCAGCGGTGAATGCGCCGTTCGCACGTCCCGGCAACCGTTTCTGGCCATCTCTGCATCAGGCGGGTCTCACCGATCACCAAGTCGATGCCTCGTGTGGGCTGGAGTCTGCGGATGAACTGCAGCTGCTCAGTCGTGGAATCGGTCTGACCAACCTCGTGGGGCGAGCCACTGTCCGCGCCGACGAACTCTCCCGGCAGGAGCTGCGTGAAGGTGCGGCTCACCTCATCGAGCGTCTTGCCGATATCCGACCCCGGGCGGTCGCGATCGCCGGGATCACAGCGTTCCGCACCGGCTTTCAGGTGCCGAAAGCTCGGCTCGGTCGACAGGATACGACGCTGATCGACGGGTGGCCGGCTGATGTGGCGCTGCATGTGGTTCCGCAGCCGAGCGGCCTCAACGCCCACTATCAGATCCCAGACCTCGCGCGGATCTGGCGAGAGGTCTGGGACAGCATCGACGGCTAGGACCGTTGGACAGATCCGGTCAAGCTACTCGGCCCCGGTGAAGTGCTGCCGACAGCGAGCGACATAGGTATCCAAGCCACCGATGTGGCTGGCGTCGATCTCAGTCGCGGCCAGAGTCGCCTCGGGTGGCTGAACTGTCCGTGCTGCGTCTGGTCCGTTCGGGCTCTCTGCCTGCTCCAAGCGTTGGTGGAACACAGCGTCCTTCCCACAGACTGTGCACACTGCGGTGAGTCGGAGGACGTCTTCGGCCACGGCCATGAAGCTGGGCAGCGGTTCGAACGGCTGCCCGTCGAAGGTCACGCACAGTCCTTCGACGATGACGTCGAGTCCACGGCTGAGGAGGTCCTCGACGGCGGGGACGAGCTCCGGGCCGAAGAACTGCGCCTCATCGATGGCGATGAGGTCATAGTCCTTCTGTAGGGCCGCCCCTGCAAGGGACGCGACGTCTCCGAGCGGCACTGCGGGGATATTCACCCCGGTGTGCGAGGTGATCGTGGAGATGTCCGATCGGGTGTCGAGCGAGTGGGACACGACGAGGACATCGATTCCGGCAATCGTAGCCCGCCGGACCCTGCGCATAAGCTCTTCGGATTTTCCGGAGAACATAGGTCCGGCGATGACCGTGAGACGACCGGTGTCAGTCATCGACGCTGACTCTCTTGGAGTCGGTGTCAACGGTGACTTCCACGTCTCCGCTGCCCTTCTCGAAATCGAACTGGTACTCCTGCTTGCCGTCGTCGAATTCGAGTTTCCAGCTCACGAGCTTTCCGTCGGCTTTCTTCTGGGCAAGTTTGAGAGCGTCGTCGAAGGCCATCGGATCGTTGAGGTCGATGGCCTTCTCTTTGTCATCGGTCGAGTCCTGCTCGTGTTCGGCGATCTTCCCGGTCTCCGCGTCGATCTCGACGTCATGGTCGGTGTTTCCGTCGAGGATGGACACCTCGTACTGCCAGGCCTCGTCTTTGTCGTCCCAGTCGAGCTCGATGCCATGAACGATTCCGTTCCCGACTTCCTCCTCGGCAGTCTTGATCGCGTCTTCGGCACTGATGGCCGGCGATTCTTTGCTCAGGTCGGCACCGGCGCTCAGGCCTTTCCCGGACGATTCCTCCGCCGGCCTGGTTTCATCGCCGTCATCGTTTTGGCCATCGTCGCTCTGATCCTCGCCTCCGGCAGGGCTGGCCTCGGCCGATTCGCTTGCCGCGGACGAGTCCTGCGCCTCATCGCCTCCGTTTCCGGAGTCACTTCCGCCACACCCGGCCAGGCCGAGAGTGAGTGCTGCAAGTCCGGCCACTGTACTCATTGCCATGCGATTCGTCTTCATGGCTGCCACGCTAGCAAGCGAACACCTTTCACAAGTCGTTTCTGAGAACAATCTCATCTGAAGGGGTTCGAGACTGCTGGTCAGTCAAGGCAGAATTCGTTGCCTTCGGGATCGGCCATGACGATGAAGCCGTGTTCCAACGGCGGGTCCGGATCGACTCGGCGCAACCGAGTGCCTCCGAGTCCCGTGAGTCGGGTGCATTCTGCTTCGAGTGCATCCATCCGCTCATCGCCGTCGAGTCCCGGAGCGGCACGGACGTCGAGGTGCACGCGGTTCTTCACCGTTTTGGGCTCGGGCACCGTTTGGAAGAAGACCCGAGGACCGACCTGTTCAGGGTCTTCGATGGCGGCACGCATGTTCTCGGGACCGAGTTCGATGCCGAGTCCGGCGATGAATTCCTTCCAAGCGACGAGGGGGTCGTCGTCAGCACCGAGTCGCACCCCCGGAGGTCCTGGAATGATGTAGCCGAGTGCTTCGGCCCAGAAGCGGGCGAGCCTTTCGGGGTCGTGGCAGTCGACGGTCACCTGGATTGTTCGGCTCATGGTCGGTGGCTCCCTATTGTCCGGTTCTGCCGTCGATGCATTCACGCAGCAGGTCAGCGTGACCACAGTGGCGGGCATATTCTTCGATGCGGTGGACTAAGAATTCCCGAACCGCGATGTCTTCTCGGCCCACGTGTGTGCCGAGGTCGTCGTGTCTGCTGACTTCGGCGTCGGTGGCGGCCTGCTCCTGTTCCAGTCGGGCGAAGGCATCGGTGAGGACGGTTTCCTCGGGGTGAGACGGAACATCACTGAGGTCGAATGCGTCATCCAAGCTCCCATAGATCGGGGGTTCGGGTTCGCCGTCGGTGATCCAATTCCTCCAGTCTCGCTCCACTTCGGTCATGTGACGGACCAACCCGAACAGCGACATCGTCGACGGTGGGACGGAGAGCTTCATCATCTGCTCAAGCGTGAGTCCCTGGCATTTCAGATCCAGGGTCAGCCGGTAGTCGCGCAGGTAGCTCAGCAGTGTGGCGAGTTCTCCGTCGGGACTGTGTCTGTCGGAGCTGCGGGGGTCGTCGTCGGGATCGACCCACAAATCGGGGTAGACGGTGGCAATGCTCCAGCGCTGTGGTGAGGTGGACATGATGGTCATTCTGCTCCGGTGGACGGCTGAGCACCAGGGTCGAAGGCGCTTTGCCAGGGTTCAGACAGCCAAGCTGTCATCTAGTTCGAACAGGCTCGGCATCTCCTCTCGGATCATGATCCCGAAGGCGAGCGCACCTCCGAAGAGTCCCTCGATCGTGTCGACGGTCTGCAGCACCCGGTCCCGGGAGAACTCGGGCATGAGCTCTCCGTATTTGAGGTAGCCCTTGAGTGATCCGGTCGCGGCGGCCCTCACACCGAGTCGCCCGGTGATGAGCCAGATGATGCATTCGGTTTCGAACCGCGCCTGGACTCCCTCAGCCTTCGGCTCGACCGACGCCGCACCGAGGTCGCGCCCTGGCCTGCGGTGGTCGGAGAGGCTGAGCGCGAGTTCGCTGAGGAGATGGATGAGCATGACGGAGGGGCTGCGTGTGTGCGGAAGGTAGTCCGGCAGCAGGTTCTTCCGGTGCAGCGTATTGATGACTGCGTGCAGTCCATCCCAGGTGGGTGGGCTCGCCGCGGGCAGAGACCTGAGACCGTCGGTCGTGCGATCGGGCCTCTGCTTCGCACCGCGGGCCGCTTCGACGGCGGAGAGCTGCGGGGACCGACGAACAGCGGCGAGCAACTCATCCCATGACATCGGCAAGTGACGGTCGAGCAACTCGGCAACGTGGGAATCGAATGGTTTCGACTTCTGATCCATGTTCTCACGGTAGGCGCAGCCCCTGACACGAGATTCGGCGCCGGTCGGAGTCCGTGCCCGGGCGGCGGCGGTAGGCTCGCTGTGAAACAGATTCAGCGGGAAAGGAGAGAGTGTTGACCGAGCACAATCCGGATCTTCATCTGCGGATCGGGCGGGAGGAACTCGTCGTCCGGCAGCGCTACCAGGTGATCAGCATCGCCAATGATGTGCTCATCGGCCTGTGGTTCCTCATCGGCAGCTTCATGTTCTTCTCCGAATCACTGACCTATTCGGGAACCTGGCTGTTCGTCATCGGCAGTGTCGAGATGCTCATTCGCCCGGTCATCCGCCTCATCAGGCATCTGCACCTGCAGAGGCTGCGCAGCCCCGCAGCCGCCGGAGACGATTCCTTCGACTACTGACCGCTGTCATCCGCTCTCAAATATCCGCCCGCCATTCCATCATGACCGGGCTCGCCCGTCGATAAGCCGCAGTCTGCGGTGCGCGAACTCGTTCGCCCAGCGCTGGTCGTGTGTTGTTGCCAGGACAGCGCCTCCACTGTTGAGGAACGACTCGATAATCGCGTTCAGTCGGGTCATTGCCGCGAGGTCGCGCCCGATCGTCGGTTCGTCAAGCAGCAGCACCGTGGTCTCGGTCATCAGAGCCGAGGCGATGACGATGTCTTTGCGCCTGGCCACATCGAGGTCGAAGGGATGGTCGTCGGCGACCTCGGTCAGGTCCGCCTCGGCGAGGACGCTGTCTGCGGCTGCCAGGCGATGGTCGCGCACTCGCTTTCGGTCTCGCCGTCGATGCGGCGGCAGCGGAGCGGCGTGAAGCAGTTCGCGTGCCACTGTGGCTGCGGAGAGCTGCAGTCCTGCATCCTGTCCCACCCATCCGAGGTGAGCACTGCGCGCGTGGGCGGGCAGGGTGTCCAATCGGATCATCTCGCCGAGGCGGCTGACTGTGATCGTGCCCGTCACGGACGCCGACCGGTCGAGCAGGCCGAGGAGGGCCCGCAGAAGCGTGGACTTGCCGGCCCCGTTGGCACCGGTGACTGAGGTGAGTTCGCCGGGCCGCAGATCGAGGTCGAGGCCGTCGAGGATTCGGCTGCTCCCCCGATCCACGGTGAGGTCGCGAACGGTGAGCAGCGGATCTGCCTGTGACCTCAGCATCGTCGAGAGAGTCGCATCATCGTTCGGGCGGCTGTCCCAGATTCCGACGGATCGAACCGTGGGAGTCGCCGTCTGCAGCCGACCGGCGTCAAGGAAGCGGACCTCTTCGCAGATCCGGGTCAGTTCGTCAGTCTGATGACCGGTGATGAGCACAGCCCCTCCCCGATCACAGAATTCCTGCAGCACTGTCACCAGGCGCACACGCATCTGCGGATCCAAGGACTGTGCTGGTTGGTCGAGAACGAGCAGGTCGGGCCCGGGTGCGAGGATCCGTGCCACCGCGACCAGTTGCCTCTGCCCTCCGGAGAGCGTGTCCAGCCGTCGGTTCCATAGGTCTCCGATGCCGAGGAGCTCGAGCAGGTTCCGGGCTCGGCGGTGGGCATCGGCCGGATCATGCCCGTACAGTCGACACGCCAGCTGGGACTCGTCACCGACGTGGCTGGTCATTCCGCTCAGTTGCGCTTCCGGGTCATCGCCGAGCAGCGCCACGGTTCCGTTCCGGTCGATGGTGCCGGTCAGGGCTCCCCGAGAGACGAGCTGTCCGGCGAACAGGCGGCAGAGAGTCGACGTTCCCGATCCGAGCGGTCCGAGCACTGCGGTCATGGTGCCGCTGACAACGTCGAAAGTGATTCCGCTCAGCGCGGCAGTGTCCTCTCCACGATAGGTGAACCACGCGTCCGTGATCGAAACGGTCATCTCAGGCACCGCCGATCAGCTGCGCGGCGCCCGGCAGCGGGAGGGATCCCGTCACCGAGGCGACGATGAGTCCGATGCTCACGAGCGGAGTCAGGATCCGCAGGAGGCTCTGCCCTGTCCCGTCCGTGTGGTCCTGGAGCGCAGTCGCGGTCGCGTTCGAATTGAGTCCGCTGGATTCGAGCACGTCGTGACGTTGGTCGACGGTCAGCAGGATCGCGGTGACGAGTCCTGTGACGATTCCCGGCAGCAGTCGGATGCGCACCCGCCAGGAGTCGGTGGCCCAGCCGCGGGCCTGTCTGGCTTCGATGATGTGTCGGGTGCGTGCGCCGATCATTGGGATGAGACCGATGGCAGAGGCGCACATATAGGCGACTGCCGAGGGCAGACGAAGTCGACGCAGACCGTCGAAGAGGCGAGCGGAGTCGGCACCCAGACCGAACATCGCGCACAGCCCGATCAGGGCGCTCACCCGCAGCCAGATCTGAACGGCGATGCTCAGTCCTTCGACGCTGAGGCGAGCGGGTCCGACCTGCCAGAGCACATGCACATCGGTTCCGGGGTAGAACAGCCCCTGCACGACGATCAGCACAACCAGAGTCGGCAGGCACAGGAGACCTACTGTCATCGCCCATGCCCGCAGTCGCACGGCGGGTGAGACTGTCGCGGTCACGACCGTGCCGGTCAGGATGATGACAGGCACGATCGGAGAGGGGATTCCGAAGACGAGCAGCAGGCTGCAGGCAAGGATGATCAATTCCGTGGCAGGGTGCAGACGACGCTTCGGGCGGTGAGCCTCAGCCGCGTCAACGGCGGCGTGCGTGTCGGAAGAGGCGTGACTCATTCCGCCGGCTGTGCCGATTCGGCCTGTTTGGTCAGATCGGGGCCGTCGGACTTCTTCGCCCGGGGGCGACTATGAGCGGCGAACTCGTAGCGACCGACGATGCGTTTGGGCAGCGACTGGATGACGACATAGGCGAGGGCGAAGATGAGCGCCTTGTCGACGATGTCGGAGACCATGCTCTGAGCGAAGGTGGCATTGAACATCTCGAGGCCCGTCGCTTGGAGGATCGCGACGACTCCCCCGGTGCCGGCCCCCAGCCCGCCGCCGAAGACATAAGCGGCGACGGGTGCTCCGATGGCGCCGGCGGGAACACCGGCGACGGCGCCGACGATGATCGCGGTCCAGGGTGTGCGGAAGACTCCGAGCCTTGCTGCCCAGCCGGCGGCGGCGCCGATGAAGGCGGCCCCGGAGCTGAAGGCGATGACGCTGGGGCTCAGGGTCACGCCCCAGATGAGGTTCGAGATGATTCCCGTGAAGGCACCTGCTGCGGGGCCTGCCAGGACGCCGATGAGCACGGTTCCGATGGAGTCGAGGTAGAGGGGCACGGGCGTGTAGTTGCCGATGATCTGCCCGATGACGACGTTGAGGGCGATGGCGACCGGGATGAGCGCGAGAACGCTGCGGGGAATGAGCGGGAGAGTGCCTGCGGCGAGCAGAACTCCTCCGCCGAGATAGCCGAGCATGACCCACAGAGTGGTGTATCCGAGGTCAACGCCGAGGTTGGCAGGTTGGGTGAGGAGTACGGCGACGTAGGTGCCGATGACGATGAGGGTGCCGAGCAGTGTGAGGATGAGGGGAAGAGTGCGGTTGCGGTTTTGTCCGGGACCGACCGTGGTGGTCGGCCCCTGCCCAGACTGTCTGGAGTGTGCGGTCATGCGGGTGGTCCTTTCATCAGGGTGGCGCTCAGGTGGTCGAGGAAGGCAGGAGCGTCGATGGCGCGGATGATCTCTGCGTTCACGGGGCGGCCCCACCGCCCCAGCCAGTCGGCGACGGTTTCGCCTCGTGTGAGTGTACCCGTGAGTTCGACATCGACAGGTGCCCACAGCGTCGACGCCCATGGCAGGTCCCCCGCACTTCCCCTCACGGGCACCGGGGCGGACGGCTCCCGGGAGTCGGAGTCCGATCCCTCGAGCTCTGTTCCGGTCGACGTTGTGGTGTCTTGCCGAGCCCAGGACAGAGCGCAGGCGAGGACGAACGGGTCGTGGATGTGGGCGAGGTAGCCGAGCCCGTCGGTTTCGTGGAATTCGAAGTAGAACCGAAGCGCCTCGGCCAGTTGTGCGAGTACTGATTGCCAGCGGTCATCGGCACCACCGGCAGAGGATCCGTCGAGGATGGTGGCGAGACGCTCGGGTGTCATCTCAACGGCTTCGGTCGCTTCGATCGGGGCGATGACCGGAAGGTGGGCCAGCCTCTCCTCCTGTCTGGTGCGGTCGAAAGCGGCAAGCACCTGGGCGGTGGACTCAGGGTCGAAGGTGACATTCCATTCCGTCGTCGGGTGGGTGTTGCCCCGGTAGTTGAACGCTCCTCCCATGATGAAGAGACGTTTGAACAGACTCGGCAGATCCGGGTCGATTTCGAGGGCCAGGGCAAGATTCGTGGCTGGACCGATGACGACACCGAGGAGCTGTCCGGGATGGGCGTGGGCAGCATCGACCCAGGCCTGAGCCGCCGTCACCGAACTCACCGGCGTGCTCGGGGTCGGCAGCCGCGCATATCCCCGCCCGGTCTCGCCATGGGTGAGGTCGGCATATTCCAGGTCTTCGCCCATTGCCGTCTCCGCTGCCTGCGGATCCATCTGCAGTGCCTGCCGTGCCAGCGGAAGACTGTGGCCGGCGTGGACGGGAATGTCGCTGCGTCCGGCCAACGACAGCCATCCGCGGGTATTCTCGACGACTTGTGCGGCGGCGACGTTGCCTCCGGATGCGGCGATGCCGACAACGTCGACGTCGTCTTGGCAACACAGGTAGGCCAGTGCAATAGCATCGTCGATTCCGGGGTCGCAGTCGAGGAAGAGCGGCAGAGTGGCAGGCATGGTTCTATTCTGCCGGACCCGGCTGTGTCACCACCGTCGGATGCGGGCCCAGTTTCCGCAGGCTTGGGTGGATCCCCGTCTCACCAGTCGGCAGCAGAGGTAGAGCTTCGTCGAGAGAGGTTCGTCAATTCCGAACCTTTCTCTCATATCGATGGCTTCCTCACTGCCGAAGGGAGTGCCGATGACTTCACCGAACGGCATGCTGGTGATCCACGGTTTGGCCGCGAAGGTGAAGGCGTTGAGGAACATTTCACAGTCACAGCAGCAGGCACCCATGCTGCTCAGCCGCGCGAGCAGAGCCGTGGCGCGTGGAGCCGTACGGTCGCGGAAGCCTTCCGCGAACCGGTGGGTGCCGTTGCAGCCGAATTCGCCGAGTTGTCGGAACACGTAGCAGGCCAGGCATTCGCCGGGGCGCGGAGCGAAGACTCGGGCGGTCTCCTCGTCGATGATCGTTCTGACGTCGTTGTCAATGGTGTTCTTGTCCATGGCCACACAGTCCCAGACGGCACTGACATGACATGAGGCGAATTAATATCGTTCATCGATTTCCGTCCTATTTATGCAAGTCGCAACTGGAGAAGACTTTTCACCTTAGAATCGGACCCATGAGCATTCTCGTCATCGGTGAGGCCCTCATCGACATCGTCAGCACGCCCGGGAGTCCAGACCGATATGCACCGGGTGGAGCTCCAGCCAATGTCGCTCTCGGGCTGGGCCGCCTCGGCGTCGAGGTCGAGTTCCTCACCGATGTCGGTGATGATTTCCACGGCGGGTTCCTTCTCGCTCATCTTCAGGAGTCTCATGTCACTGTGCTCGCTTCACCACGTGGCGCCACGTCGACGGCGCTGGCTCGCCTCGCCGATGACGGCTCCGCCGAGTACGAGTTCCACCTGCGGTGGGACCCTGACTCTTCCCTGCTCACGGACGCACCTCGCTCCGTTGTGCATTTCGGCTCGATTGCGGCATTCCTTTCGCCTGGCTCCGCAGTCACCGATGATGTTCTCGCCTCTGCGACCGGGGCTTTCGGTACGCATCCTCGTCCGCTCATCTCCTTCGATCCGAATATCCGACCGTCGATCATCGGCTCCCGCGAAGATGCGCTGCCGCGTTTCGAGGAGTTGGCTCGTCGAGTCGACGTTCTCAAACTCAGCGACGTCGATGCGAACTGGCTCTATCCCGATCTCGACGAGTCCGCACAGGTCGACCGTCTTCTCAGCCTCGGGGCGAATCTGGTCGCCATGACTCGCGGTGGTGAGGGTGCGATCGTGGCGACCGCCTCGGCGCGGGCATCGGTGACCTCAAGGAAGGTGGAAGTCAAAGACACGATCGGGGCCGGGGATACATTCATGGTCTCACTCATCCACGACCTGCATGCTCAGGAGAACGCTGTGTCCGATCTCAGCACGGCAGAACTCACAGCCCTGGGAGATCGCGCATCGGCGCTTGCGGCGATCACGGTCAGCCGTGAGGGTGCGGATCTGCCGTGGGCCGTGGATCTCACGAACTGAGGAAGTCGCCGAGCTGTCGCAGGCAGATGTCATGGCCGTTGCGGTGTCCGTCGATCATTCCCCGACCGACGAAGGACACGACCTGGTCGACGAGCTCGACCCGGGTGCCTGTCGGGATAGCGGTCAGGGTCCAGGTGATGATGGCCGTCGATAGTATCTCATCGTCTTTGGTGAGAGTCTCCGTTGTGACGATGTGACGTCCCGGCGCAAATGAGCAGTACTGCCCGGTGGAGACGAACTCGAGTTCTCCCGGTGACCCACAGCGGGCCCGGATCGCTCCGCCCGGACGGAATTCGTCGATGTCGCAGACCATCTCCTCCCCCTCGGGAACTCCCCACTGCACGCGCTGATCCGAATCGGCGAAGGCGTTCCAGACCTTTGAGACCGGATGCTCGAAATCAGCGCCGAGGCTGATCGTCGCGGTCACTGGCGCGCCCTGGTCGGATGCTGCCTCACTCACCGAAGAACACCACCTGGTTTCCGTCCGGGTCGGTGACCGGCAGGATGCGCTGTCCGCCGCCTGGGGACGGTTCGTCATGGTCGATTCCGGCCGCTCGCAGATGCTCGGCCATCGTGTCGAGGTCGTCCACGTCGAGAACCACGTTGGAGCGTCCGGCTCGCTGCGGGTCCTCCCAGATCTGGATTCCGAACCTCTCGTCGAAGAGCCATTGGGCCAGCCCCGCCATCGGCTTGTCATCCGGCTGTCTTTCGAAGAGTCGGGAATACCATTCGGTCGCTTCCTTCTCGCTGGTGACAACGATATTGGCCATGAGTCCGGTGATCATGATCGCTCCTTCGGGATCAGTCTTGAGATTGAGTGATTGCATTCTGCAATCACTTATTCCATGGAAGCACACATCGGCCCCGGGAACAAGAGCGACGCTCAGCTCAGCCCCCGAACGGGGCCAACGCAAACCGGCCCCATGCGAGGAACGCAAATACCAGCAGGTATGCGGTGTCCCCCGCCATCAGGCCCCATTCGCTGCGTCGAAATCGGGTTGTCGCCGCCCCAGCCATCACCAGCATGAGTCCACACGCCGCGATCGGCGAGAGAACCGGAAGGACCCCCACCAGCGGCGGCACGATCAGTCCGATCACGCCGAGGAGCTTGATTGTTCCGATGGCTTTGATATGCCCCGGACTGAAATCGTCCACCCAGTGCTGACTGTGAGCCAGCGCCCGATACTTCTCCTTGGACAGGATCACCTGCGAGGCTCCGCCGATGCCGAAAGCCACTGCCATTGCGGCGGCGACGACCCATAGTACGATGTCCATCATTGCAATTCTCCTTTGCCGAAAGAGCCCGGTCGGACTCTCACTCTGATGACGCATCGCCGCCAGGAAAGGTAACAGCCATCGCGCAGTCATCTTCGACCTCAGAGTTCGAAGCTCATCGCCCTCGCCTCACTGCGTTGGCCACGAGAGTGCTCGGCTCGCACTCGGACGCCGAGGATGCCGTTCAGGAGACGTGGCTCCGCTGGGAGCGGAACGGCCCGGAGTCCATCGACAATCTCGGCGGGTGGCTGACCCGGGTCATCGGACGCATCTGCCTCGATGCGCTCCGCCGACGCACCACTCGGGGAGAATCGTCGCTTGACGCCTGGCTCAGCGAAGCAATCGTCGACGAGGATGACCCGACGCCTGAGCAGAATGCAACTTTGTCGGATTCGCTCGGACCGGCCATGCTCATCGTGCTCGACTCGCTGCGCCCGGAGGAGCGAGTCGCGTTCGTCCTCCACGACATGTTCTCAGTGCCCTTTGCCGAAATCGCGGCCGTCATCGGATCCTCGGAAGCCGCCGCGAAGATGGCCGCCAGTCGGGCCCGGCGCAAGGTCAAGGACACACCACCACCGTCCGGAGAACTTTCACAGCGCCGTGCTGTCGTCGACGCATTCCTCACTGCCGCACGGCTTGGAGACTTCGACGCTCTGCTGCACTTTCTCGACCCGGGACTGACGTGGCACCGCAGCAACGCCCGCGGCCACATGGTCCGGATGGGTGCGAACGAGGTGCTCGCAGCGATTCGGCGCGGCGATCCGGACAGGATCGAAGTTCGAAAGGTCAACGTCAACGGCGAGCCGGGTCTGCTCGTTCTGACCGCAAGCGGTCACCGTTTGGGACTCATGGCATGCACCGTGGCAGACAGCAGATTGGTCGGCATCGTCTCGATCACCTCAAGGAAGCTGCTGGAGCGACTGAGACTGCCCGGGCAGTAGGCCCACCCGAATCAGCTTCCCGAGATCTCGGCCTCGTAGGCGGCCTGCAGTCGCTCCGAGGAACGCGGTTCGTCAGGATTCGGGCGCGGCACCCCGAGGTGGGTCTCCCGAAGCTCATCCACGAGACCTGCGACGAGTCGGGAGTCATCGGCCATGATTCTGGCTCGGATCGTCAGCTCCGGCGAGGTCTCCCGGTGGGTCATTCCCCACGTTCCGAGGGCGACCATGACCGGCAGAGTCTGGATTCCAGCCTCGGTGAGGGTGTACTGGGCTCGCTGCCCGCGTGCGGCTTCCGCTTTTGTCAGCAGACCTTCGTCGATGAGCTTCCTCAGACGACTGGCGAGCATGTTCGAGGCTATGCCCTCATCATTGTGGGTGAGCAGCTCGCGGAAGTGCCGACGATTGCCGAAGATGATGTCCCGCAGGACGATGAGCGACCAGTTGTCGCCGAGGACCTCGACGGCGGCATTGATCGCACATCCTGAACGCGGCTGTGCAGGCATCGCCCCACCTCCAGTGATTGCATTCTGAAACTACTTAATCTTACACTGGGTCCACTTCCCCGGAACCCACGCCATCCGTCGGACTGAAGACATCAGCCGAACCATCACATTGGAGTGCACATGGCCAAAGCGTGTGTCAACAACCTCTTCGTCTCCCTCGACGGATTCGCTGCCGGCGAGTTCGTCACCTTCGATCAGCCGATCGGCGAAGCCCAAGCACTGTTCTCCTACTTCGACGGCCGCGGCATCGAGGGCGTGGACAAGGTCGACGCCCCGGTGACCGCAGACCGCGCTCTGTTCGCCATGTGGGGGCAGGGCATCGGAGCCGAGATCATGGGCCGGAAGAAGTTCGGTCCCCAGACGGGGCCGTGGCCCGACGACGGCTGGCGTGGCTGGTGGGGTGAGGAGCCGCCGTTCAAGACCCCGTGCTTCGTTCTCACTCATCATCCACGGGAGCCGATGGAGTTCGACAACGGCACGAGTTTCCACTTCATCGACGCGTCTCCCGCGGAGGCACTCGCCGAGGCGACCTCTGCCGCTGACGGCGGCAATGTCCGCATCGGCGGCGGTCCTTCGATGGTCAGACAGTTCCTTGCGGACGGCCTCGTCGACTTCATGCACCTCGTCATCGTCCCGGTCACCCTCGGCCGCGGGGTCTGGCTCTGGGAAGGACTCGAGGGGTTGGAGAAGGACTTCACGATCGAGAGTCTCACCACGGCCAGCGGTCTGACCCATCAATTGTGGAACAGACGAGGCTGAATCTCAGCGGCGACTCGAACCGGACTCGTCGGAACGCCCGATGGCCTGTGGTCTCGGTTCGGAGACCACAGGCCATCGGGTAGGGACGGGACAGCGCCCGCATGGATTGTCAGGTCAGTTGATCGCCTCGGCGATGGGGGTCTGCCCGTCGTAGAAGTTCACAGTCTCACGCACAGCTGCAGATTCGGCGATGACGTGTGTGATGACCTCGGCGACGAGTTCGCGGGAGGTCACCCGCACCTCGTCTGCCGGGCGTTCACCGTCGAGATCGCCGGCCGCATCGGCGATGAGGACCTTGCCGCTGGAGGGCTCGAGGGTCAGACCGCCGGGTCCGAGAATCGTGAAGTCAAGGTCGCTGGCGCGCAGGTGCTCGTCTGCACCGGCCTTGGCCTCGACGTAGGGGTAGAACGAGCTCTCGGGGTCGACGCGATCACGGTCGACGCTCGCACTGGCATAGGAAACCATGACGAAGCGCTTGACGCCCGCCTGCCCGGCGGCGTCGATCGATCGCTTGGCTGCTTCGAGGTCGACGGCCTTGGTCCGGGCCGGGTTGCCGCCGCCGGCGCCTGCGGAGAAGACGACAGCCTGGGCTCCGGAGAACAGATCGGCGAGCGCCTGAGTGTCGGCGGTTTCGATGTCGAGGACGACCGGGTTGGCCTCAGCAGCTTCGACATCTGATGACTGGTCGGGGTTGCGGATCACCGAATCGACGGCGAAGCCTGCGGCCTTGAGCTTGGGCGCGGCCAGAAGTGCGATCTTTCCATGGCCGCCGAGAATGACGACACGAGTTGAATCAGACATATCTACCTCCGTTGTCGGTGAAGCTTGGCATTCGGTACAGCGATGCCACTTGCGCGATTATTCCCAGTCCGCCGGTATTCTGAGGACCATGACCGACGACTTCTCCCCCGCCGACGTCGTGCGCCGGCTCGAGCGTGGACAGCAGGTCGTCATCCCCTCCTCGAAACGCAACGTCTTCACTGCTTTGGCCATCGCGGTCCCGCTCGGCATCGGCCTGCTCGCCTTCTTCGTCTACATTGTCACTGCAGCTCTCGGTGACGGAGGCAGCCCATGGGTCATCGTTGCGAACCTGCGCATGTGGGCAATTGTCGCTGGCATCATCGGATGCCTCGTCGTCGCGCCGATCGGCGTATTCGTGCGGCTGCGCAGGCACGAATCCCTCGTCGTCTCCCCCACCGGCGTCGCGTCGGCCCGGCGCGGTGAGGTTCTGCCCGGGACTCTGCTGCCATGGCACGATATCGAGTCAGTGGTCTTCGAATCGGCGGTGTCTCCGGGCCCGAAGGTGCTCGCTTATATGCTCACCGAAGAGGCAACCCGCCGACTCATCGGACGCGGGCGCAATCCGCGCGTGCTCGTCAGAAGCGGATTCGTCCTCTCACATCGCCGACTCTACCCGGTCCTCAGGGCCGCTCATGCCCGTTTCTCACCACACGTCCATGGACACCGATAGGCCCACACATCCTCGTGCCTTACCGTTGAGTTCATGATCCGACGCCTCCTCGCTCGCGCTTTCTGGTCCTTCAGCAAGTGGAACCTCGTGACCGAGCCCGCTCCGAACCGCCCGACCATCCTCGTCGGCGCTCCGCACACTTCGAACTGGGACTTCGTCGTCATGCTCGCGATCGCGTGGCGCATGCGCGTCGACGTCCATTGGCTGGGTAAACATTCCCTGTTCACCGGCTGGCGGGGGCCGATCATGCGGGGACTCGGTGGGATTCCCGTCGATCGGTCGGATCCGAGCAAGATCGTCACCGAGGTGGTCGACCGCATGCGAGACGGTGAGGTCTTCGCGCTCGTCATCACCCCTGATGGCACCCGCGGCGGACACACTCATTGGAAATCCGGGTTCCATCGCATCGCGATGGCAACGGGAATGCCCGTAACGTTGGGCTACCTCGATACGACTACGCACACCACCGGGCTGGGCCCGACCCTGGAGATGACCGGCGACATCGCCGCAGACATGGATCGGATCCGCGAATTCTACGCCGACAAGCGTGGAATCCGCCCGCACCTGCAGATCACGCCGAGGCTGCGCGAAGAAGACTCCGCCGGTGACGATCGCGAAGGCGAAGCGGAGCCGAACTGAGATGGACGGTGATCTGCGCGTCCCCGCCGGGCCGGGTATCCCCGCCGGGCTGGTCATCCCCGCGTCCGACCTGTCCGAACAGTTCTCCCGGTCATCCGGCCCGGGCGGCCAGCACGTCAATACCTCCGATTCACGGGTGCAACTGAGCCTCGACCTGGCCTCAGCGAGGTTCCTCACCGAGGTTCAACGCGAGCGAGTGCTCAGTCGGTTGGCACCACGACTGTCGGGCACCGTGGTGACCGTGACTTCGGAGAAGCAGCGGTCACAGCTGAAGAACCGTCAGGACGCACGCATGCGTCTGGCGCAGCTGCTGCGTGAGGCGTTGGCTCCGCCGGTGCAGAGGCGAGCGACGAAGCCGTCACGCAATTCCCGTCGTCGCCGAGTCCTGACCGAACAGCGGCGGTCGGAGATCAAACGCAACCGTCGCAGGCCCCGTCTCGATTGAGCCCCGGTGGTGACAGTGGTTGACGTGAAGAGCAGAATGGGCGACATGAACAGCATCGACATTCTCACCGACCTGTCCCAGCGTCCCCTTCAGGCAGCACAAGCTCTGCCCGACCTCTCCCCCGAACAGCTCAACAGCCGTCTGGGCGGTCATCCGAATTCCGTCGCCTGGCTGCTGTGGCACAGCGGCCGTGAGATCGACGTGCAGCTCTCAGCCCTCACGGGCAAGCCCGAGCAGTGGGAGGACTTCCGGAACCGGTTCGATCTCGGCGAGATCGGCGAGACCTTCGGCTACGGACACAGTCCCGAACAGGCGGCAGAGATCAAGGTCGACGATCAACAGCTGCTCGTCGACTACCTCGCCGCTACTCTGAACGCGTTCACCGACTATGCAAAGACGCTTTCCGAGGATGACTTCGACGAAGTCATCGACAGGAACTGGACTCCCGCAGTCACCCGTGGCGTTCGGATGGTCTCGATCATCGACGATGCGATCCAGCATGTCGCGCAGGCGGCGTTCATCGCAGGTGCGTCTGTTTGATTCGGTTCAGAGTCGACAGAAATCCCTGACTTCGCCGAGGATGCTCATCCCAGCCGCACGGTAAGTGGCGACGGCGACTGTGTTCGATGTCGGCGTGGCCACGGTGACGCTCGAGGCTCCCATCTCCCTCAGCGCCGCGGCCGCGGCCAGTGTCATCTCGACTCCGAATCCGTGACCCCGGTGGTCGCCGTGGACGCCGAGTGGTTCGATGACACCGGGGCGCCTAGGACCGGCCGACCAAACGGTTGTGGCACCGGCTGGAGCGCCGTCGGCGGTAAATCCGACGAGACATTTGGCCTGCTTGTAAGCGTGACCGTCGGCCATGGACCGCCAACGGTCCGCAGTCAATGAGGACCCGGGAAAAGCCGAGGATTCGACCGCGATACGGTCGGCGATACGGTTATCTGCTCTGTCGGGGTCGACCGTTTCGATCCGCTGGGTAACGGATGGGATCGGTTCGCTCAGATCTCGGTGGAGCGTGGTCCACGCTTCATCAGATCCCCATCCCGCCTCGGCGAGGGTATGTTGCAGGGCGGATCCGAATCGAGCTTCGACGATGCCCTTCCCTGCAGGCAGCAGTTCGGTGAGATCTCCGGTGAAATCGGCCAAGATCGCCTCAGCGAGCGCTTGGTCATCGGAGTGATCGGGTGAGATGGCCATTCGGATGAGTTCGGATTCGTCGAGGAATCCGACGGCCGCAGCTTCGTCGCCGACAGTCCACACCCGCAGTGCCGAGGCGAGCGCATCGGCCCCGAAACGCTGATACCAACCGAGGTCTCCGGGATGTACCTGGACGGGCAGTCCTTCGCGTTGCCAGGACGCGACAGTGTCGATGATGTCCGGCAGGTCCGTCGTAGTCGGTGTCAACATGGTCATTCCTCTGTCCTCGCCTCTGCGCGCCAGATGACTTCACCGTCGTCGATCTCGTCGGTCGGTTGCAGTCCGAGACAGACAGCGATTCGGGCGGAAGCGGCGTTGTCAGGATGGATGGCCGCTTGCACCACAGTCACGAGATGATCCGCCAGCCAATCGACCATGGCTCGGGCCGCCTCGGTGCCGAATCCCTGCCCCTGGCTGTCGACGCCGATGACCCAAGCGATGTCGGCTTGATAACCGGTTTCGGCTCTTGTCACTGTGGCCTGAACATATCCGACTGCAGCGGACTCAGCCGTTTCGCGAACGATCCAGTTCAGCCAGCCGGCGTCACCGGTCGGTGAGGCACCTGCGGATTGGAGTGCATAGAGTCGTTCGAGTTCGGACCGGCTCGGGCTCGTCCCACCGATATGGGTGTATAGGTCGGGTGAGGACAGTGTCTCCACCATCTCCGACGCATGGTGGATTGCGAGCGGCTCAAGCTGCAGCCTGTCGGTGACGATGGGTGTCGCCTGTGGCCAATTCACACTGCGGTTTGAGCTTTCTGCCGGGTTCACGGATTCAGCTCTCGTTCGTTTGAACGGGCCTCGTCCGATTGCTGACGCGGGAAGCGAAGTCGACGATCTCCGCCTCGACCTCGAGGCGGGTGGTCGGTTCGTTGTGGACTTCGTGGCGGACTTCGGCGAAGACGCGGGTGCGCACATCGTCGTGTCCGGTCGCGCGGAGGCGGTTCGCGACGTGATAGGCGCCTTCGCCGTAGTTCGCGACAGGATCCTGGTCACCTGCGAGGATGAGCACCGGCAGACCGCTGGGGATCGTCGCGTACCAGGAATCGGCATTGGCACCGTCATAGAGTTCGACGAAGCCCTGCAGGAATCGGGAGCTCATCGGGGCGCCGAAGTTGTTGAAGGGGTCGCGCCCATGATCGGCGACGACAGCCTCGTCGAGGGCGACCCACGCGGTGGGGCCGGCATCCGGACCGAAACGTTCGACGAATCCGTCGAAGAGCTGGCCCACCAATTGATCGGATGCAGGTTCGGCTCGTCGGTTGCCGGTGGCCGCCTCGGCGAGTTCGACACGGTCGATGGTCTGATCGATACCGCGCATCTGCGCAGCGATTCCACACAGAGCCAGCCCCGCGAGGCCAGCCGTCGGATCGGAGGCCATGACCCGTGCAATCATCGATCCCCAACTGTGACCGAACACGATGTACGGCAGATTCGGGAGGATCTCGCGAGCCTTGCGCTGCAGCGTCAGTTCGTCGGCGACGACCACTCGAGCTGCGTCGTCACCTGTATCGACCCAGATTCCCGACTGCATGGCCGTCCGACCGTGACCGGAATGGTCATCGGCGACGACGGCGAATCCGGAGTCGACGAGGGTGGCGATGAGGTGGTGGTAGCGCCGGGAATGCTCGCCGAGTCCGTGGATGATGTGGATGATGGCTCGAGGTTCAGTGGTCGGTGTGTAGAGCCAGCCGAAGACCGTGTCACGATCGTTGTGAGAGGTGAACTCGATTTCGTGCAGGGCCAAGGTGGGACTCCTCTGTCGTCACGTGTGTCTGCACCGCCGTGGTGCAGTTCGCAAAACTTGTGGAATGCAGATCACCCTACCGCACCGATTCGACCTGGGTGCGGGGACCCTGGGTGCGGGGACGGAGGCTTTCACCTGCTCAATGGCCTTCGGCCCGGCTCGCGGCCACCTCATGCCAGGTGAGTCGCACCTCTCCAGACGTCTGACGAATCGCCTCGACGAGGTCGTCAGTCGCTCCGATGACAGAGCTGATACCGTCCTGACCCGACGATTTGAGCACGATCTGCCATCCAATTCTGCCAGTCGACGGAGACGTCTCCGCCGTATAGCCTCCCCAAAAGTGAACTTCTGTGCCTTCGGCGACATCAGCATCGGGGTCGGGCCTGAGAGCAGCCTGAAACGTGCGCACCGCGCGCTCGGCGGCAGCACCTGTGATCGAGGCCCGGACTTGAACTACGGTCCACACGTCGAACGGCCAGTCGTTGAGCCAGTGGTCTGACGGTGTGAACGGTTTGACGTCGGTTCCGCTGTGCATGCATTCCTCCTCAGAGGTTCATTGACAGATGTTCATCGGCCCTCGGCGACATGCGGATTCGCTGCCTCATGAGCGAGTCTCTCACCCTTCCTGACGACCGTGGGCCCGGTCGTGGGCGGATATCCAGGATCAGGCATATCCTTGACCCATGCCGTTCGAAGCCGTTTCATTCACCGATGTCTCCACCGCGGGACTCGAATCCTCCCCCATCGCCGAGGCGCTGGCTGGTCTGCGCGCCAACGAGGCACGGTACTTCTCCAACAAATACAAACACACATTCGCCGTGGCCCCGGCCGCCGAGGTACAGGAGGCCCTGAACTGGGTGGAGGAGATCCTTGACTCCGAGCGTGAGATCGTACCGACCTCGCCTGCCCTCGAAGTCAGCATCAATGACGTCGATGGCATCTATTGGGTGCACGTCTTCTACGAGTCCGGGCTCGCAGTCAATGTCCTATGGACACGAGCAGACGATGGCAAGCGGGCCGTCGGCTTCAAACTTTCGGAGGGGATGGACGTGCCTCCCGAGCTGTCGGCGTTCAAGTTCGCCCGTCAGAAGTCGAAGCTCGCCGGGGAGATCCGTGGATCCTTCTTCAAGATCAAGGGTGATCATCCCCTGCCGTAGCGTCACGACGCGCAGGTCCTGAGGCCGCGACCGGCCGTTTTCACTCCTCGGTCGTTCGCGGTCTCAACTCATCGAGTTCAGTCTCTGAGAACATACTTCAGGGTTTCGACCACTTGATCCGTCGTCTGGCACCAGGCCTTGGCTTCGGCATCGACTTCTTTGAGCGGATGCACGATGTCGGCATCGTGGAGGGTCACATAGGGTGTGCCGAGTGCCGCGCAATAGCCGGCATCGAAGGCGGCGTTCCATTGCTTGTACTTGTCTCCGAAGCGCACGACGACCATATCGGCCTTTTCGATCAGGGTCCGGGTGCGGATGGCGTTGACCTTCGCCGACTGGTGATCACGCCAGAAGGCGCTGTCGTTCTCGCCGAGGTGGTCACCGGCAGCATCGCTGGCAGGATGGTCGGTCACGGGTGCGGTGAAATCGATATCCAGACCGGCCGCCTCGGCACCGCGCTTGATCTCATCGCGCCACTCGGTGTGGATCTCACCGGACAGATATACAGAGAAACTCAAGTCGATCACTCCTCAAACTTATGGCAGATGGGACTGCTCTCCCTTTAAGCACCACCATAGCCAATCGGAAGTGAGACGCTCAGCGCCGACCGCGCGGCCGAGCCCCAGACATCGCACGAAGTGACGTCTGCGGGCTCAGCCCGGCGATCGTCACCGTCAGGAGGTTGCCGTCCTGACGATATCGGCGATGCGCTTCTCGGCGGCCTCGTCGATGGTCTCGAAGTACCATGCGGCGGGCATCAGCGATCCGTCGGAACCACCGGCTGGGGTGAGTTCGACCTTTTCCGTGAGGGCCAGGTTGACCCGCTCATCATTGCGCAGTGTCACCAGTGCAGGGGTGCTCGCGGACAGAGCATAGGCTGGCATGCCGTACCAGATCCGCGGTTTGAGACTGGGGGCGACGGTCACGATGATGTCGTGCGCTCGCTGCATGAGCGATCGTTCCGGTTCGTCCATCTTCGCGATCTTGTCGGTCACCTGGGACAGGTTCTTCTCGTCTTTGGTCGTCATGTCATGTCCTTACGTCAGCCGGTGTGTCGCACCGGCGGTTGAAGACGGCGCAAGAATGCGCCGCACCCCATCTGGACATGTTCCGGGCCGACCGGAGCTCTCCGCAATGATTCAGGCTTAGGTACCTGGAAGTGCTGGCAACCGTACGTGCTGCCGGTTTCCACGATACCTGCATCGATGCCTCCCCGCCAGAGCAGCCGAGATCCACAACAGTCGTGTGGCTAGCGAAGTTGTTCGGATAAGTAGGCCTCTGCGATGCTCAGGTGTCCCTGGCTGCCGATTGAGTTCTTCGCCTTCTGCGTGTATGCATGATTGGCGAGGGGAACTTTCACGGTTGTGACGTCGACTCCGCGGCTTCGGGCCGATTCGGCCCATGAAAGCTGGTCGGTTGGGGTGATCACGTCATCGCGCATCGCTGTCATCATGAGCATCGGCGGCGCGGGTGCTTTCAGGTGCGTGACGGAATCGGCCACTGAGTAGCGTTCCGGATACTCCTCTGGTGTGCCACCCGTGTAGCTGGTCGCGAACAGGCGCGTGCCGGATCCCGCGCCGGGCCCGGTGGGGGCGTTCTCGTAGAGGCCCGTCACGTCGAACGCGGGGTAGTCGGCAATGACCGCCGCCGGAACCGGAACCTTCCCGCCACACGACGACTCGGCGTCGCCCTGCGCAGCGGCACCAGCGGTATTGGCGACCATGTTGCTGCCCGAACTCTCGCCCCAGAACGCAAGGCGATCGGTATCCGCACCGATCGCGTCTGCGTGGGTCTGAATCCAGCTTGCCGCACAGGCGACCTGCGATGGTGCGCTCTGCCAGGTTGCGTTATCCAGGGTGGCGAGTTCGTATTCGACCGATACGACCAGGTAGCCGTGATCGGCGAGTTCACGGAGCTCTGAGCTCGCTGCGTTCGGTTCGCCTGCGATCCAACCGCCTCCGTGAACATACATGATCGTCGGAGCCGAACCCTTCGCTCTCTCCGGTTCGTAGATCGATACGGAGAGGTCATCGCCTGAGCTGGATTTGTCGTACACTTCCTCGCGATCAGGCAACGCCGAGTCGATCGCCGAGAGCCCGAACGTCGCAGTGAACAAGTTCACCGAACCACCGGCCGAGGTGATGGCAACGATGAGCACAATGACGACCGCCAGATTCGCGATTGTGCTCACCGCTCCGAATCCTGTCATTGCAGCTCCGGTCCATCGACGGCCTCGGCGCAGCCAGACGATTCCGAACCCAAGCACAATCGCTCCGATCACAGTCGCTATCGGCGCAATCGTCGGCGCAAACCGAGCAGCGGCGGAACTGAACGGGCCAAGCCCGGGAATAAGCGATGCCAGGCCGATGACCGCAGCGATCGCACCGAGCACGAGCGCGAGGATGAGGCCCGTTGCCCGAACTGTTTTGGTCACGCGCTGAGGCACCGCGGGCTGTGACGAATTCTTGCTGGCTGTCATCTTCGGTCCTCGCCTTCCGAGCTTTCGGGTTGAGATTCCCTCTGCGGCAGATCTCATCGTGGCGGTCAGCTGCTGGCGCCAGGGGTCACTCTAACGCACCTGATTCTCACGACCTTGATGAATCAGGTGCGATGACGACTATTCGTGCCTATCTTTGACGACGTCAGCAGCCCAGAGGCAATGTAGCCGCATGACGCTCTTTCGCACGCCTCAGATCGTGCTGTTCACCCGCGACATCGACCGCGCGGCGAACTTCTATCGGCGCGTCGGCTTCGAGGAGGCATTTCGCACCCCTCGAGTTGGAACACCTATACACGTCGACCTCACCCTAGATGGGTACCGAATCGGGCTCGCAACTGAAACGAGCACCCGCAATGACCACTGCCTCGACCCGGTCGCCGACGGCCAGCACGCAGCGGTGATCCTCTGGACTGACGACGTCCACGCAGGCTACGCGCATCGGGTCGATCTCGGTGCAACCCCGATCAAGCCACCGGAATCTTGGCTCGACCACCTGCTCATCGCTTGGGCCGATGACCCAGAAGGACATCTGATTCAGGTCGTGCAGACTGTCAGCTGACCAAGTCTCGCCCGCAGTACAAGTCATACCTTGAACCGGAACTCCACCGGAATGCTTCACGGAAAGTGATCAACCCTCCGAACCCAGATAATCAGGAGTCCGCACCATAGTCGATCGTGTACTCCCGCATGATTCCTTCCGTCACTCGGCCCCAGTCACTGACCCGCACTCGCGCTTGATGGGAATCGAACGCATGCTTGTCGACGAACTTCTCGGACACCATCCACACGAGTGGATCCGCCGTCGGTTCGACACTGAAGTGAAGACACCCGGATTCGGCGCGAGTGAGCTCGACATGCCGGTCAAGATGGCCGGCGACGATGTCCGCCTCGTTGCCGTCGGCACAGATGAGCCTGCCTCTTAATGTGACGACAGACATGCGGCCTCCAGAGGTGTTAATGCGGCGACAGCATCACGCAACAGGCGCTGAACCATCCGCAACTCGTCGTTCGACCGCAGGTTCATCCAGAACTCCTTTGGTGCTGTCCTCGGTCACGGCTGATCGAGCAGCGCAATGCCGAAACCGCCGACGACGGCCCGAACTTCGTCGAGGTAGCGTTGCGCCTGTTCGGTCAGCGGGATCCCGGAATGATCGATCCAGCCGATCTCGATGCGTTCATCGACCTCGAGTGGAATCGCGACGATGGCCGGATCGAGATCGTCGCTGATAATGCCCGTCGAGATGGTGTAGCCGTCGAGTCCGATCATCAGGTTGAAGATGGTCGCACGGTCAGAAACCCGGATCTCCTGCTTGCTCGACAGGGTGGAGAGAATCTCCTCGGCGAAGGAGAACGAGTTGTTCGCCCCCTGGTCGAAAGTGAGCCGCGGCAGGGCGGCGAGATCGTCAAGGGTGACGCGGTGGCGGGAGGCAAGCGGGTTCGTACGAGAGATGAAGATGTGCGGGGAGGCGAGGAAGAGCGGGTGGAACGCAAGCCCGGAATCTCGCAGCAGTTTGTCGATGACCTTCCTGTTGAAGTCGTTGCGGTAGAGGACGCCGAGCTCACTGCGGAGCGTGCGAACGTCTTCGATGATGTCCCAGGTACGCGTCTCTCGCAGTGAGAACTCGTACTCGGCAGCATCGCTGGCCTTGACCATCCGAACGAAAGCATCGACGACGAACGAGTAGTGCTGCGCCGAAACTCCGAGCAGACGCCGTGACGGTGGGCGCCCTAGGTAGTGCTGCTCGAGGAGTTCCACCTGTTCGACGACCTGCCGGGCATAGCCGAGGAACTCCACACCGTCGTCAGTCAACGTCACCCCGCGGGCGGATCGGACGAGCAGAGCGCGATCCACACGGGTCTCCAGGTCCTTCATCGCGGCAGACATGGTCGGCTGAGAGACATAGAGGAGATCGGCGGCGGCGGTGATCGACCCCTCCGACGCGACCTCGATGAAGTACTGGAGTTGCAGCAGCGTGATGTTCTTCAGACCTCGAGACATAGATCAAGGCTATAGGAATCCATAGTTCCCCCGAGTTACCCGATGGCCACAGGGGACGGGCAGGATGGATCACAGACATGCCAGCGACCACAACCGGCCGCACACCCACCGAATTGGACGTCCATGACACCTGAGTTCTCATTCAGCATCACCACGACTCGATTCGACGAGGACTACTCGCCGTCGGAGAGCACCCGAGCGACGACGAACTTCGCCAACCTCGCCAGGGGCGAGGACCGTCAGCAGAACCTCCGCACTGCTCTGAGCATCATCAATCGCCGCTTCAACGAACTCGCGTCCTGGGACAATCCCGACCGGGATCGCTATGTCCTCGAACTCGACATCGTCTCCGGAGGACTTCACTTCACCTCGGGCGGCCGGGAACAGGAGTTCCCGCTGCTCCAAGTCCTGGATATCCAGATCATCGACAGACTCACTGGAAAACGTCACCCCGGGATCGTGGGGAACAATTTCTCGTCCTTCGTCCGCGATTTCGATTTCAGCGTGCGGCTGCCGGCTGCCAATGAGGCCGCAACCGAGTTCACGGTCCCCGATGACTTCGGTGATCTGCATGGCAAACTATTCCAACACTTCCTCGATTCTGCCGCCTATCGGGAACGGTTCCAGACGGCACCCGTGATCTGCATCAGCGTGTCCACGAGCAAGTCGTACCATCGGACCGAGAATCACCACCCGATTCTCGGGTTCGAATACCAGCAGGACGACTACTCGCTGACCGATGACTACTTCGCAAAGATGGGACTCCAGGTGAGGTATTTCATGCCATCGGGCAGCGTCGCACCGCTGGCCTTCTACCATCGCGGCGACCTCCTCGGCGACTATTCCGATCTGGCGCTCATCGGCACGATCTCCACGATGGAGACTTTCCAGAAGATCTATCGGCCAGAGATCTACAACGCGAATACCGCCGCCGGAGAGGTCTACCGGCCGACGCTGGACCGGCACGACTTCTCGGAGATGCCGGTCACCTATGATCGCGTCGAACGCAACCAGCTCGGCATCAGACAGGGAAAGTTCACGGAGGAGTTCTTCGTCAACCCGCACCGAGAGATGCTCGAGCAGTGGGCGTCCGACCGACCCGTCCCAGTCGCATGACCGCAGGAGAAGAAACGATGACCCAGCCGCTGTTGCCCACCTCAATCGTCGGCAGTCTGCCGAAGCCGTCCTGGCTCGCGCAGCCCGAAACCCTCTGGTCCCCCTGGAACCTCCAAGGCGATGCCTTGGTCGAGGGCAGGCACGATGCCCTGCGCATCTCGACTCATGAGCAGACCAACCGCGGCATCGACATCGTCAGCGACGGAGAGCAGACCCGCCAACACTTCGTGACGACGTTCATCGAGCATCTCAGCGGAGTCGACTTCGAGAAGCGCAAGACGGTTCGGATCCGCGATCGCTACGACGCAAGCGTACCCACAGTCGTCAGCGCCGTGAGCCGTGAGAAACCGGTCTTCGTCGACGATGCGAAGTTCCTCCGCCAGCAGACCGATCAGCCGATCAAGTGGGCGCTGCCGGGACCGATGACGATGATCGACACACTCTATGACGACCATTACAAGAGCCGCGAGAAGCTGGCATGGGAATTCGCCACGGTCCTCAATCAGGAGGCAAAGGATCTGGAGGCGGCGGGAGTGGACATCATCCAGTTCGACGAGCCCGCATTCAATGTCTTCTTCGAGGAGATGAAGGACTGGGGAGTCGCCGCGCTCGAACGAGCAGCGGAAGGTCTGCGGGCCGAAACCGCAGTGCATATCTGCTACGGCTATGGGATCAAGGCGAACAACGACTGGAAAACGACCCTCGGGTCCGAGTGGCGCCAATACGAGGAATCCTTCCCCCTCCTGCAGCGCTCGAGCCTCGACATCGTCTCGCTCGAATGCCACAACTCCCATGTCCCGATGGACCTCATCGAACTGATCCGCTGCAAGAAGGTCATGCTCGGTGCCATCGACGTGGCAAACGAGACCATTGAGACACCGGAGGAGGTCGCCGCGACTCTGCGCAAGGCTCTGAAGTTCGTCGACGCCGACAAGCTCATTCCAAGCACGAACTGCGGCATGGCCCCCTTCGCGCGCGACGTCGCCCTCGCGAAGATGAGCGCCTTGAGTGCGGGAACAGCGATCGTCCGCAAGGAGCTGTCTAGGGGCTGATCGCCGCCGCACTCCATCCGCACACGTCCAGAGCCGTCCGGCCTCTCCGCAACTATTCGGGCGTTCTGAGCCGGGGAAGTGCAGTGACAGCTCAAGCTGTCGTTGCCACAGTGCCCCAGCCTCTGCCGCAGACGTTGAAGCGGAACCTTCGGCAGACCGGATTCCGCGAAGAGTCGAACGGCTGCGCGACTACGAGAGGTGTGATCGCAGAGATCCTGTCGCGCAGCACCCGACGCTCACGACGCAGCCCGCAGCTCGACTTCAGGTTCATCCAGAACTCTTCCGCCGTGTCGAAGCCGATGCGGGCGAAAAACTGCACCCAAATTCGTCGACTACCCGTCGCGACGCACGTACTCGGCACAGACATCGACGATCCGAACGGCCGCGGTGATCGCTTCAGCCACGTCTTGGTTCGTCGCTGTCGGTCGATCGTCGTCGGGATACTCAGTCGCGTTGCGCACTTGACGCATCCACTCAAACTCGCCCAAGGCACTGTCGTTGACGAAGCCCGCTGCCGCGATCCCGGTGTTGCGATGAGCTCCGCCCACGGGTCGGACACGGAACCCTTCGGCGGCAAGAACCGCGACGAGCGCTTTGCGCGCACCATCGTACGCCGCTGTGAACGCCATCGCGTGATCGTCGGTATCAGCAAGCAGCTCTGCCGTACGGATATGGCGTTCTGCGGTCACGACCACAGCCAGCGCATGCTCGCGATTCCGCTCCACACGCTCCAGTCTTCGGTTCACGAGCATCTGATTGACGATCTCAGGCAAGGATCTCACCGGACCTCACATCGACTAAGGGGCGTGACCGAATCGTCGAGACGAAGGGCGACGGGTCCTCAGAGTTCCAGTCAACCGGTGCGATACGCGTGATGTTCACGGGCAAGTCGAGCTTGTCACCTGCTTCGGCCGCAATCCCCGAGAGCGTCTTCCGCGGCGTCTCCCCCACGACGAGGACGTCTAAGTCGTTGGGAAACTCACCGCTTTCCCCGGACCGGCGCGCGGCCCAAGATCCGTAGATCAGCAGCTCCTCCACCCCGTCGATCCCGTCGAAGAGCTCACGCAAGACCGGCACCGGCCCGTAGGTCGCCGCGATCAGATCTCGCATCAGAGCGAACAATGGGTGGTCGGCATTCGCACTCACGAGACGGTTTCGCCCCTCATACCGGTCACGAAGCACGGCGGAGTCGACCAGTCGCCCCACTTCGCGGTGCACGACCGGGCCGCTCGTGTCCGTGCGCCGCCCAAGCTCTGCCAGCGTAAACTCCCGCTCAGGGTGCCCGAGAGTCTCGGCCAGAATCGCCCCAACGGCATCCGAGCGCACGAAAGGCGTCAGCTGCGGTGCGATATTCTTCATAGAACACGAAGATATCTTCCACTTATAGGAAGAGTCAAGAGTGTGGGCATCACTCGATGGACCGGAACTCCACCGAGTTCCGGCACGGAACAACGTCTCAAACCACACGCTCGGCAAGCACGGGAGACCTCAGCGGAGGAACCATGTCTCGATCACGCCCTGAGTCTCTGGCGTACATGACGCACCAATGACATCATCCCTTGCAGTGATCCATCGAGCCGCGACGTGCTCGTCCGAGAGCTTCACAATACGATCGGCCAACGGCACTGACACTGTGAGCTGTCGCGTCAGTCTCCCCGAAGCGGATCTATAGTCGAAGTGTTAAAGTAAGTCGCCATTGATCACCTCAGACTCGAATCCGACTTCTTCGAGCAGTTCACGATCAAGCGCCGCTGTGAGTGACTCCCCGACCTCAACGCCACCAGAGGGCAGTTCATCGATCCCAGGCAGGAAGTCGTCCAGTTCGCTACGAGTGACGACCAGCACAGACCCATCTGAATGTATCACCGCGCCGACCACGAACTTCTCCACGCCGTCACGTTGTGCAGAATCGCGGAGCTCTTCCACGAGGACAGTCACGCAACCTCCAACGGTGTGATCGCGGCAACCTTGTCGTGCAGGACACGGCGCTCAAGCCGAAGCTCGTAGTTCGACTGCAGATTCATCCAGAGCTCCTCGGACGTTCCGAAGTAGCGCGCCAGACGGATCGCCGTATCAGCGGTTATCCCCCGCTTGCCGTGCACGATCTCGTTGATCCGGCGTGGCGGCACGCCGATGGACACCGCGAGCTTGTTCTGAGTGATCCCGAAGCCCTCGATGAAGTCCTCCATCAGGATCTCTCCCGGGTGGATCGGCTCGATCAGGTCGGCCTCAGTGGTAGTCGACGAGTTCGACATCGTCCGCACCTCCCTCTCTCCAGACGAAGCAGATACGCCATTGCGCGTTGACGCGGATGCTGTGCTGCCCGCTTCGGTCGCCGACCAGACGCTCCAGGCGGTTGCCCCGCGGGACCCGGAGATCCTCGACATCCTTCGCCGCATGGATCAGCTCGAGCTTCCGCATGGCCGCCCGCTGCACCGTCCGGTCGACGCGCTTGACGTACTGCTCATGCCAGATGCGCTCGGCGTCCTTGCTGCCGAACGATCTGATCACGAGAGCATTCTATAACGGAAACCGTCAATAACGCTAGACGTTAAACCGGAACTCGACCACGTCCCCATCGACCATGATGTAATCCTTGCCTTCCATCCGGACCTTGCCGGCGGACTTCGCGGCAGCCATCGAACCGTTCGCATCGAGATCATCGAAGGACACGATTTCGGCCTTGATGAAGCCCTTCTGGAAGTCTGTATGGATGACTCCGGCCGCCTCGGGGGCGGTGGCTCCCTTCGGAATCGTCCACGCACGGGATTCCTTGGGCCCGGCCGTCAGATAGGTCTGCAGACCCAGGGTGTCGAAGCCGACTCGGGCGAGCTGATCGAGTCCGCTCTCTTCCTGGCCGGTCGATTCGAGCATCTCCCGGGCTTCCTCCTCGTCGAGTTCGGCGAGTTCGGACTCGAACTTCGCGTCGAGGAAGATGGCTTCGACGGGAGCCACCAGTGCCCGCATCTCATTCTTCTTGTCCTCGTCGGCGAGCACCTCGTCGTCGACATTGAACACGTAGAGGAAGGGCTTGACCGTCATCAGCTGCAGCTCGCGCAGCGCACTGACATCGAAGTTCTCGGCCTGCATCGCCTGGTAGAGCGTCCGCCCGCCTTCGAGGATCTCGGTGGCGGCATCGATCGCAGTCAGCTGCTCAGCAGGAGCGCGCTTGCCCTTGACTTCCTTCTCGATCCTGGGCCGAGCCTTCTCCAATGTCTGGAGGTCGGCGAGGATGAGCTCGGTATTGATCGTATCGATGTCATCGGCGGGGCTGATCTTGCCGTCGACGTGGACGACATCGTCGTCGACGAATCCGCGGATGACCTGGCAGATCGCATCGGCTTCACGGATGTTCGCGAGGAACTGGTTGCCCAGGCCTTCACCTTCGGAGGCGCCGCGCACGATTCCAGCGATATCGACGAAGTCGACGGTGGCATTGAGGATGCGTTCGGAGCCGAAGATCTCAGCCAGTCGCGTGAGTCGCTCGTCCGGCAGCGGGACCACGCCCACGTTCGGTTCGATCGTCGCGAACGGGTAGTTCGCCGCGAGAACTTGGTTCTTGGTCAGTGCGTTAAACATGGTCGACTTGCCGACATTGGGCAGTCCCACGATTCCAATAGTCAAAGCCACGGTATCCAAGTCTAGCCGTCGCCGAGGTGGTCCTCGAATTCTCGTGTCAGTGCCCTCTGTCACCCTGGGATCATGAATGCTTTCCCCGCATCCGCAGTCATCATCGCCTTCATCGTGGCGATCGTCCTCGCCGCCGCGCTCGGATTCCTCCTCGGCCGAAGTCTCACCCGTTCCCGCTATCTCGAGAGACTCACTCGCGCCGAGACCACGTCACGCATCCTGTCCGAGCGCACCGAAGATCTCGAGGCCGATGCGCAGATGGCCGGTGAGATCACTGCCGCCATCGGGCCGTTGGCGGCAAGCGTGAAGAATCTGCAGGAGAACCTGCACTCCCAGGACCGCACGCAGATCGAACAGATCACCCGACTGAACTCCCAGATCGGGCACCTCAGCCAACAGAACCTCCGCCTCCAGGAATCGACCGGGTCACTGGCCAACGCTTTGAATTCGACGACCCACCGTGGAGACTGGGGCGAGGTCCAGCTCAAACGCATCGTCGAATATGCCGGCCTCCTCCCCCACGTCGACTTCGACACGCAGGTCAGCGCAGAACGTGATGGTAAGCGCCACCGACCCGATATGGTCGTCCACCTGCCCGGCGGCGGCACGATCGTCATCGATGCAAAGACTCCCCTGTCGGCGCGGATGAACGAGGATTCCGGCGAGGCGGCCGACGCCGGCACGGGCGGTCAGGACCATGCCCGCGCCCTGTTGCGACATGTTGATGCGCTGGCATCGAAAGAGTACTGGAAGGCGTTCGAAGCCTCCCCCGACTTCGTCGTCTGCTTCGTGCCCACCGACGGTCTGCTCTCCGCGGCCGCGGCAAGCTACCCGAAGATGATCGATCATGCACTGGGCAAGAACGTCGTCCTCGCCTCACCGGCGACTCTGCTGGTGCTGTTGAAGACCGTGGCGCTCAACTGGCGGCAAGCGGATATGTCCACCTCCGCGGCCGAGGTGCTGCGGCTGGGCACGGAACTCTACGAACGCATCGGCACTCTGGTGACTCATGTGTCACGGATGGGTGCCAGCCTGGACCGCTCGGTCGAGGACTACAACCGGTTCGTCTCCTCGCTGGAGACGCGCTTCCTCGTCACCGCGCGAAAGTTCCCCTCGACGGGAATCGTCGCCGACGAGCTCGACGCCGTGGCCGAACTCGATACTCGCACTCGCGGCATCAGCGCAGAAGAACTCAGTCGCCCTCGGGCCATGGACTTCGACGGACGCGGTCCGACTCATCTACGTGATCGGCAGACGGGGACAAGCTGAGAATCGACAGCGTTCGTCGACTCCGTTGAGTCGTAAGACTCCCCGTCGAGCCGCGTAGCGGAATTGCTCAGCTCAGCCGAGCTTGCGCAGTTCCTTCGGCAGCGAGAATATGAGGTCCTCTTCGGCGGTGACGACCTCTTCGACGGTGTTGAATCCATAGTCGGCCAGCAGCTGCAGCACATCTTGGACGAGGTTCTCGGGAACACTCGCTCCGGAGGTGACTCCGACCGTGGCGACCTCATGGAGCCATGTCTCGTCGATCTCCCGGGCGAAGTCGACACGGTAGGCAGCCTTCGCCCCGTGTTCGAGGGCGACTTCGACGAGGCGAACGGAGTTCGAGGAGTTCGCCGACCCGACGACGATGACGAGATCCGCGTCGGGCCCGATCTTCTTCACCGCGACCTGCCGGTTCTGTGTCGCGTAGCAGATGTCATCGCTGGGTGGATTCTGCAGGTGCGGGAAGCGCTCACGCAGGATCTCCACTGTTTCCATGGCCTCGTCCACGCTCAAGGTCGTCTGTGAGATCCACACCAGCTTCTCGGCATCGGGAACCTCGATGGTGCGGGCCTCTTCCGAGCTCTGCACCAGTGTGATGTGTTCCGGCGCCTCGCCCATGGTGCCCTCGACCTCTTCGTGTCCGGCATGGCCGACGAGGAGGATGCGGAAGCCGTCCCGGGCGAACCGGATGGCCTCCTTGTGGACTTTCGTCACCAACGGGCATGTCGCATCGATCGTCGACAGCGAACGCTGGGCAGCCTCGGTGTGCACGGCCGGTGAGACTCCGTGAGCGGAGAACACGACCCGCGCACCTTCCGGGACTTCATCGGTGTCATCGACGAAGACGGCCCCGCGTTCGGACAGGGTCTCGACGACATGCCGGTTGTGCACGATCTCCTTGCGGACATAGATCGGTGCGCCGAAGTGCTCGAGGGCGCGCTCGACGGCGATGACAGCACGATCTACGCCGGCACAGTAGCCGCGCGGTGCGGCCAGCAGCACCCTCTTGTCAGCATTGACCGGAGTGCGGATCTCGCCAGGTGCCAGACGCCGGCGCGGAATGGTCGGGGCAGGTACTGAAACGACGCTCACCCGTTCAGTCTAAGCCGGAGGCATCGACTGCGGCCAGGAATGGGCTGTGTCGGTGGCGTTCGTTAGGCTTGGGATTCGGAAGGGGACTTAAATGGCGCAAAGAATTTCCGGCACTCCCGGCACGCTCGGTGAAACGGCCGAGCAGAAGGAGCTCGCCGCCACTGCAGCCGAGACCACAGCGGAGAATCCGTGGCCGCTGAGTCTGCTGTCTTCGAAGATGAAGTCCTATATCGACCGCATGTCGAGCGTGTGGATCGAAGGGCAGGTCGTCGAGCTCAACCATCGCGGCAAGGCCAGCTACCTGACCCTGCGCGACACCGATGTCGAGATGTCCTTGCCGGTCCAGATCTGGAAGAACGTCCTCGACCGCACCGGGGCTCCTCTGACCGAGGGCAGCCACGTCGTCGCCAATCTCAAAGCCGATTTCTGGACGAAGACCGGTCGGCTGACGATGCGGGCCAACGATATCCGCGCCGTCGGCCTCGGCGAACTCCTCGCCCGCCTCGAACGATTGAAGAAGCAGCTAGGCGCCGAGGGGCTCTTCGATCCCAACCGGAAGCTGCGCCTGCCGTTCCTGCCGAACCGGATCGGGCTGATCACCGGACGGGATTCGGATGCCCAGAAGGACGTCATCCGCAATGTGCATCTGCGCTGGCCTGCCGCCGAATTCGAAGTCCGCAACTGTGCCGTGCAGGGACCGGATGCCGTGCCGGGAGTGATGAAGAACCTCGCCGAACTCGACGCGGACCCGCAGATCGATGTCATCGTCATCGCCCGCGGCGGCGGCAGCATGGAAGACCTCCTGCCGTTCTCCAACGAAGCACTCGTCCGTGCCGTCTCCGCCGCGCAGACACCGGTCGTCTCGGCGATCGGACACGAGGCGGACCGGCCCATCCTCGATGAGGTCGCTGACATGCGGGCGTCAACACCCACGGATGCCGCAAAGAGGATCGTTCCGGATGTCGCCGAGGAAGGCATGAATCTGCTGCGTGCCCGCGCCGAGCTCGAAGCTGCCGTCAATCGCATCCTCGACCGAGAGCAGGAGATGCTCACCGCCGTGCGATCACGGCCGGTGCTCGCCGAACCGCAGACGATGATCACCGCGCATGAGAACGAGCTGACGATGATCCGCCGCCGCAGTCTGCAGGCGACGAACGGACGGCTCATCCAAGCTCAGAACGAGATCCAGCATCTCCGTTCCCAAGCCAGGTCCCTCTCTCCCCTGCGGACGTTGGAGCGCGGCTACGCCGTGGTGCAGACCGACGACGGTCAGGCCGTCCGCAATGCCGCCGAGGTCGCCGCCGGCGACACCGTCCATGTCCGGGTCGCTCGTGGTCGTTTCGACGCAGATATCACCGAGGTCACTCCGGAGACCGACGATTCGCCGACCGACGATTGACTACAACTCCACACTCTGTCCACGTTTCACACACTCTGCGAAGGAGACACCGATGACCGAACCGACGACCCAACAGGACCAGCCCGACATCAGCACGCTCAGCTACGAGCAGGCGCGCGAGGAACTCGTCATGACCGTCAAGCGTTTGGAGACCGGCAACCTGCCGCTCGAAGAGTCACTGCGGCTGTGGGAGCGCGGCGAGGCTCTGGCCGACCGGTGCCAGGCGTGGCTCGACGGAGCACGGGAACGCCTCGACAAGGCCCGTGAGGAAACCTCGGACGACACCGAATAGAACTTCGGGTCAGCCTGGGATCACTTCAGTTCGGCGGCGACCTGATCGGCGAAGCTGTTGACGGTGTCCGGCGCAGCGGTGGCAGTCAGAACGACATACATATCGCCTTTGTGCGTGACCCAGTATTCTTTCGCCTCTTCAGTGCGGTAGATCTGGAAGTCGGCGCCGCCGACGGTCACCTTCTCGGCAGCGACAGCCTCGTCGGTCTTCCGCTTCGCCCAGTTCGCGCTGGCTTCGGCCTGTTCGATGCTCACCCATTGGTCGTCGGGGCCGATGAACGACATGTACCACGAGGTGTATTCGGAGTCGCCCACGCGGTCGAGGCTGGCTTCGTTCGACGTCCATCCGCGCGGGATCTGCGGAACGATGAGGTCGAAATCGGCGTTGCCCTGGGACTGCTCGGCGATCCCCTGATAGTCGACGACGCGTTCTGAGTCGACTTCGGGCTGCGGGGCGAGGAACAGGATCCCGACGGCGACTGCGAGACAGGCGAGGATCGCGATGACCATATTGACCCAGTTCGAGTTCTTGCGCAGGAAGCGCATCTCTTCCCGGGACCCCGGCAGCATCACTCCGGACTCATCAGCCATGGACTCTCCCCTAGGACTCGGCGTCGCCTCGTCGACGACCGTTCGAGTACCCGTCTCGTCGGCAGCATTTCGGACATTCACACCGCCATTGTCCTCGGCTCGCGCGCGAAGGGCCAATTCCGGCCCGAGGACGTGACTGCGGCCACAAGCGGACACCGCTGTCGCGACCTCGATCACAGGGGTGGCACAATTGGAGGCATGAGTGACTCCAAAGAGCCTGTTGACGTGAAATCTCACCATGACCGAGGACGAGTTGATGAGGAGGCTCCGCCTGTCGCAGTGACCGACTCATGGTCACAGAAGGCTCAGGTCGAGTCGGATGCTCCCGACCGCAACTTGGCTCTGGAGCTCGTCCGAGTCACCGAGGCCGCAGCCATCGCCGCCGCCCCCTGGGTCGGCCGCGGCGACAAGAACGCAGCCGACGGAGCAGCCGTGGCCGCGATGCGCAATGTCATCTCCACCGTCCGCATGGCCGGCACCGTCGTCATCGGCGAAGGAGAGAAGGACGAAGCTCCGATGCTCTTCAACGGCGAGCAGGTCGGCGACGGCGGAGGACCGCACTGCGATGTTGCTGTCGACCCGATCGACGGCACTCGCCTGACCGCCCTGGGCATGCCCAATGCGATCTCGGTCATGGCTGTGACCGAAGACGGTGCGATGTATGACCCCTCTGCCGTGTTCTACATGGAGAAGCTCGTCACCGGCCCCGATGCCGCTGACGCCGTCGACATGCGTCTGCCGATCGCTGAGAACATCCGCCGCGTCGCCAAGGCGAAGGGAACGAAGGATCCCGCCTCGGTGACGGTGATGATCCTCGACCGCCCCCGCCACCAGCAGATGATCGATGAGATCCGCGCCGCCGGAGCCCGCATCCAGCTCATCACCGATGGCGACGTCGCCGGAGCCATCGCCGCCTGCCGTCCGGGAACCGGCGTCGACATGCTCATGGGCATCGGCGGTACCCCCGAAGGCATCATCACCGCCTGCGCCATCAAAGCACTCGGCGGAGTCATCCAGGGCCGTCTGTGGCCGCAGGACGACACAGAGCGCGAGGCCGCGGCCAAGGCCGGCCTCGACATCAATCAGGTGCTCAACACCGATGACCTCGTCACCGGTGACAACAGCTACTTCGTCGCCACGGGCATCACGAACGGCGACCTGCTCGACGGAGTGAAGTTCCAGGGTGGCCACGTCACCACGCATTCCCTGGTGATGCGGTCGAAATCGGGGACCGTCCGGCAGGTCTTCGCCGAGCACCAGGCCGCGAAGACCCACTCCTACGTGGAGGCCGCCGAAGAAGCCGCACGCCGCGGATTGGTCTGACCTCCAATCGCACCCGGTCCCGGGCGCGATGCATACAACTCGGAAGCAGGTGCGAAAGCAATGCCCAATCAGGCGTGGAAGCGACTCCTCGAGGGAAACCAGCGTTTCGTCGACGATGTCCCTCAGCACCCCAACCAGGACACGGCGCGACGTGAGTCACTGTCGGGCAGCCAGACCCCGTTCGTCACTCTCTTCGGCTGCTCGGATTCCCGAGTCGCCGCTGAGATGATCTTCGATGTCGGCCTCGGTGACATGTTCGTCGTGCGCAATGCCGGACAGGTCGTCGACCCGGTAACCTTGGGCTCGCTCGAATACGGAGTCGAGATGCTCGGCACTCCCCTGCTCGTCGTGCTCGGCCACGACAGCTGCGGAGCCGTGACCGCCGCCTACAACGCCTACGACTCGGGTGAGACTCCCCCGGGATTCATCTCCGACGTCGTCGCCCGCATCCTGCCGACAGTGGCCCGGGCCCGAAAGAACGGGCGCACCACGATCAACGAGACCGTCGGTCAGAACACCATGGACACGGTCGACAAGATCATGCAGCTGTCCACGATCATCAAGACCGCCGTCGACGACGGCCGACTCATCATCGTCGGGCTCACCTACCAACTCCACGACGGCCACACTACGGTCGTCGCCCAATATGGAGGCGACGAGGCCGCGGTCTCCACCTATGCTTCCTGAGCGACCAGCCACCTCGGTGGACAGCCGTTCAGTCTCCCAACGAGCCTGAGCTCCGCAATCATTTCCCAGGCACCCAACGGAAAGGACAACAATGACCGAAGAATTTCGCATCGAACACGACACCATGGGTGAGGTCAAAGTCCCCAAGGACGCCCTCTACAGCGCACAGACCCAGCGTGCCGTCGAGAACTTCCCGATCTCGGGCAAGACCCTCGAATCCGCTCACATCGCCGCACTGGCTCAGGTGAAGAAGGCCGCTGCGAAGGCCAACGCCGAACTCGGCGTGCTTGACGAGGCCCGCGCCACAGCCATCCAGAACGCCGCCGACCGGGTCATCGCAGGCGAATTCGACGCCCACTTCCCGATCGACGTGTTCCAGACCGGCTCGGGAACCTCGTCGAACATGAACACCAACGAGGTCCTTGCCTCGTTGGCGACCAAGGCGCTCGAAGCCGACGGAATCAACGTCCACCCGAACGACCACGTCAACGCTTCGCAGTCGTCGAACGACGTCTTCCCCACCTCGGTGCACCTGGCAGTGACCAAGGCCCTGGTCAACACCCTCATCCCGGCCATGGACACCCTGGCGACTTCGCTGGAGAAGAAGGCGAAGGAGTTCTCCTCGATCGTCAAGTCCGGACGCACCCACCTCATGGATGCCACTCCGGTGACTCTCGGTCAGGAGTTCGGCGGCTACGCAGCTCAGGTCCGTTACGGGATCGAGCGCATCGAGGCTTCCCTACCGCGCGTGGCAGAGGTCCCGCAGGGCGGAACCGCTGTGGGCACCGGCATCAACACCCCCGACGGCTTCTCCTCCCGCGTGGTCGAGATCCTCGCCGAGGAGACCGGACTGCCGATCACCGAGGCTCGCAACCACTTCGAGGCCCAGGCCAACCGCGACGGACTCATCGAGGCCTCCGGTCAGCTGCGGACCATCGCCTACGGCTACATGAAGATCTGCAACGACCTGCGCTGGATGGGTTCGGGACCGAACACCGGCCTCGGCGAGATCGCCATCCCCGACCTGCAGCCCGGTTCGTCGATCATGCCCGGCAAGGTCAACCCGGTCATCTGCGAGGCCACCATTCAGGTCGCCGCACAGGTCATCGGCAATGACACCTCCGTGTCGCTGTCGTCGACCAACGGCGCGTTCGAGCTCAACGTCGGCATCCCCGTCATGGCCTCGAACCTGCTCGAGTCGATCCGCCTGCTCGCGAACGCCTCGACCGTCATGGCCGAGAAGATGATCGACGGACTCACCGCCAACGAGGAGCGTGCCCGCTTCCTCGCCGAGGCGAGCCCCTCCATCGTCACCCCGCTGAACAAGGTCATCGGCTACGAGGCGGCCGCGAAGATCGCGAAGCACGCCGTGGCTGAGAAGATGACCGTCAAGGAAGCGACGATCGCGCTCGGCTTCGTCGAGAACGGCTCCATCACCGAGGCGGACCTCGACAAGGCCCTCGACGTCACCACCATGATCGGCAGCTACAAGTAAGCCTCCGATCTGACAGAACGAAACGGCGCCCGGACGGATACCGTCCAGGCGCCGTTTCGTGTTGGCGGCCCATTTCGAGTCCCGTCGACCGCCCACCCCAGCGTCGACCGCTCACCGAACAGCACGCGACATCGGCGGTAACGTGAGCGGTCGGCGACCGGAGCAGAGGCTCAGGACCGGAACGGGTCGAATTCCTCGAGCACATCGGTGACCAGGGCGGCGATCTCCGACCGCTCCGACCGCGTCAGCGTGACATGCGCGAACAGTTCGTGGCCCTTGAGCTTCTCGATCACCGCGGCGACTCCGTCGTGCCTGCCCACTCGCAGGTTGTCGCGCTGGGCGACATCGTGGGTGAGCACCACCTTCGAGTTCATTCCGATGCGTGAGAGCACGGTCAGCAGAACATTGCGCTCCAACGACTGCGCTTCATCGACGATGACGAATGCATCGTGGAGGGACCGTCCGCGGATGTGGGTGAGCGGAAGCACCTCGAGGATCTCCCTGTTGACCACCTCGTCGATGACGTTCTTGCTCACCAGCGCACTGAGGGTGTCGAATACGGCCTCCGCCCAGGGGTTCATCTTCTCACCTTCGCTGCCGGGCAGGTAGCCGAGGTTCTGTCCGCCCACTGCGTAGAGGGGACGGAAGACCATGATCTTCGAGTGCTTGTTCTCCTCGAGCACCTTCTGCAGGCCCGCCATGAGGGCCAGCGCGGACTTCCCCGTTCCGGCTCGCCCTCCCATCGACACGATCCCCAGGGCGTCGTCGAGCAGCATGTCGATGGCGATCCGCTGTTCTGCCGACCGTCCGTGGACGCCGAAGATGTCACGATCCCCGCGCACCATCGACACTCGGTTGCCGCCGCGCACACGTCCCAGTCCGGATCCGCGCGGTGAGGTGATGACGACCCCGGTGTTGACCACCTCGTCGGAGACATCCTCGGTGACGACCGACCCCGAATCGTAGAACTCGTTCATCTGCTCGTCGTCGAGGCCGAGCTCGCTCATCCCGGTGAACCCGGAGTCGACGGCCAGCTCCGCCAGATACTCCTCCGCGTGCAGACCCAGGGCCGAAGCTTTCACTCGCATCGGCACGTCCTTGGTCACGACAACCACGTCACAGCCTTCGGCAGAGAGGTTGCGGGCCACGGCCAGGATGCGGGTGTCGTTCTCCGTCCGGTCGAAGCCGACCGGCATCGTGGAGGCGTCGATGTGGTTGAGCTCGACCCGCAGCGTTCCGCCTGCGTCACCGACGGGAATGGGCTGATCCAACCGGTCGTAGTCGGAACGGAAGTCGTCGAGGATGTGGAGGGCTTTGCGTGCGGTGAATCCGAGTTCGGGATGATTGCGTTTGCCCTCGAGTTCGGAGACGACGATGAGCGGGATGACGACGTGGTGTTCGGCGAAGCGCAGAAGCGCTCCGGGATCCGACAGCAGCACCGAGGTGTCGAGAACGTAGGTGTGGACTTTTTCAGCCATGAGGACCTCTGAGGCGTGAGTTCCGCCGAGATCCGGTTCTGACATCCCCCGATCTCGGGTTGGTGTCGACCAACTACAGCCAACCTAACCCGGTTCGCGCCCGCAGGCGGTAGCGGCACGCGTGCTCGGGCAAGTCAGGGTCATGAACTTCGAGTGAATGCGGGATTCCCCCGTCAGAAGGCCGGCAGGTCTCGCCGGCGGCGGGCACGACCTATTTGCCGAAGCGCCGCTGCCGCAGACCGTAGTCGCGCACGGCTCGGAGGAAGTCCGTACGGCGGAAGTCCGGCCAATAGGCTTCGCAGAAATAGAACTCCGAATAGGCGCTCTGCCACATGAGGAAGCCGGAGAGTCGCTGCTCTCCCGAGGAGCGGATGATGAGGTCGGGATCGGGTTGGCCCTTGGTGTAGAGGTGTTCGCCGATCTGCTCCGGCGACAGTTCGGAGATGATCGACTCCAGGTCCATGCCGTCGTCGGACCGTGTGCGCAGCAGGGACTTCACAGCATTGACGATCTCCTGCCGACCGCCGTAGCCGACGGCGACGTTGACGCGCATTCCACAGTCCTCGGTCGTCGACACCGCTTCGAGGCGGGCACGCAGATCCGGGGGAACGATGTCGAGATCACCGACGAGCTGGACGCCGACGCCGTCGAGAGCCGCGATCTTCTCCACCAGGTCCGAGATGATCTCGATGAGGATCGACACCTCTTCTGCCGAACGGGCGAGGTTCTCTTTGGACAGAACGTAGAGAGTGACGATCTCCACATCGATCTCGTGGCACCAGCCGAGGAACTCGACGATCTTCGCCGCTCCGGCGCGGTGACCGTCAGCGGTCGTCGCACCGAACTCCTTGGCCCACCTTCGGTTGCCATCGGTGATGACCCCGACGTGACGTGGAACCGGAACCGACTTGTCGAGCTCACGTTTGAGCCGTCGCTCGTACAGCCGATAGAGCAGGTTCACGGGTCGCGCCACAGCTGTCCTCTTCCACATGGGTCGTCGGTCGGTTCGAATACTGTACAGACTACTAGCCGACGATGCTGAATGAGGCCTCAGGTCCGCTGGCTACCATGGAGCTATGAATGCTTCGCTCACCGATTCCTCTCCGGTCGTTCCCGACGGCGCCGGGCCGGTCGGTTCAGCGGGCGCGGATGACGTTCCGCCCGCCGATGACCACCGCATCGCCCGTCGCCGCTCAGCACTGCGCGCCGAACTGACGAAGTTGGCGGGTCAGGTCAAGCCGAAGCTGCGCGGTTGGTTCCACGCCGGGGCGTTCCCTCTGGCGATGATCGGCGGCCTGGCTTTGGTGATCATCTCCCCGACCATCGAGTCGCGCATCGCCGCCGCGATCTTCGCCGTCACCGGCATGCTGCTCTTCGGCACCTCCGCCGTCTATCACCGAGGCCGCTGGCGCACCCGCGTCCGCCTCGTCCTGCGGCGGCTCGACCACGCGAATATCTTCCTCATCACCGCCGGTACGTACACACCGCTGGCAGTGCTGATGCTCCGCACCGACCAGGCAGTCCTCCTGCTGTCCGTGCTGTGGGGTGCCGCCGCACTCGGCGCTGCCTTCCGTACGATCTTCACCACCGCACCGAGGTGGCTCTTCGTCCCGATCTACGTCGGGTTCGGCGTCGCCGGAGTCGGGTACATTCCCCAGATCTGGGCCACGAACTTCCCCGTCGGACTCCTCGTCGTGGTCGGCGGCGTGTGCTACATCGCCGGCGCGGTGATCTACGGGATCAAGCGCCCGAACCCCTCACCAAAGTGGCTCGGCTTCCATGAGATCTTCCACATCTTCACGATCCTCGGCTACGGCTGCCACCTCGCCGCACTCATCATCGCCGCCGTCGCAGCCTACTGAACTCCAATCGACTGAGTCCGCACGGACGCACACGGCGCGATCACCGATCGGTGATCGCGCCGTTGTCTGTGTGCGCAGGACCTCAAAGCCTCAGAGCTCAGGCTCGTTCATTGCGTTCGTCGGTGGATTCGGAGGAATCGATCGGCTCCTCCGCCGAGCCGCCTCGGCGATCCGCATCGGATGGTCCGGTATCGGCGGACGCGTCGGAGTCGCTGTCAGCGGTCTCCGGTTCGGGTGCCTCCGGCCCTGAGAGCTTCGACTGGTTGGGCACCACATGCCTGCGCAGCGGGATCGGATAGGCATCGCTGGCGCCCGAGTGCGCCCGCACCCGACGGACACGGCGCAGGGCGTCCCTGATGAGGAAGATCGTCAGGACGACGATGGCGAGGGTGGCCAGGAAGCCGACGGTTCCGGGCGTCACCAGATCCGGGTCCGGTGTGCCTCCGTCCGGAGTCGGGGCTGGAGAGGACGCGAAGATCATGCGCGGGTGTCGCTTTCGGTCGGGACGGCGGAATCAGCGTCGAGGTCGTCGGCAGCCGGCGAGTCCGGGAGCATCCCCTCGGCGGGAACGCGACGACCGTCATCGAAGGTCACTGCGGCGAACAGGTCGGTCTCCTGGAAGTCCAGCTCCCGGTCCAGTGGCTCACGCCCGGTGAGGTCGAGAGCCAGCTCGAACTCTTCGGTCGGCCAGTACGTGCGAGCGGCCTTGCGCGATGCGGAGAAGAAACCGCCTTCGGGATCGATCTGAGTGGCGTGGGAGAGCAGCGCACGATCGCGGGCAGAGAAGAACTCGGAGCAGGAGATGCGGGTGCTCAGCCAGTTGTGGCGCTGGTTGTCACGCTTCTTGAAATCCTCGAGGTGGTCGGCGAACGGGGACTTGAGTCCCGCCTCGAGCATCTTCTCGTGGATCGTGATCCACTTCTTCGCCGACAGGTCCTGGTTGAAGTAGATCTTCTGCACCTGCCACGGTTCGCCGAGCTCGGGATGCGAGGTCGCATCTGCGGCGGCTTCGACAGCGGCCATGGTCACAGCGTGGTTCTTGATGTGGTCGGGGTGAGGATATCCGCCGAGCTCGTCGTAGGTGGTCACCACCTGAGGACGGAAGGTGCGGATGATGTGCACGAGGGGAAGCATCGCCACCTCGTCGGGAACCCGATAGAAGCATCCGGGAGGAGTCTGGTTGTCGAAATCGCCGTCGGGCAGTCCCGAGTCGACGTGACCGACCCAGACATGTTCGGCGCCGAGGGCTGCGGCAGCGGTCGCCATCTCCTCTCGACGGAGACCGGCGATGTCGCGGCTGGCCTTCGGACTCTGCAGGAGAGCGGGATTGAGGATATCGCCGGCCTCGCCACCGGTCATGGTGGCGATGAGCACCCGGGCACCCAGTGAAGCGTACTTCGCGCTCGTTGCCGCACCCTTGGAGGATTCGTCGTCGGGGTGGGCATGGACGGCCAACAGGCGCAGTCCATGGTACGGAAGCGAAGTCATATCCTAAATGTCCCTTTCGATTCAGCCTGGTGGCCACCTGCTGCCGGCGCTGCGGCTGACATGATCGCCGGCAGAGGATCGACTACTCTAGATTAGTGCGCGAAGTACTTAAAGAGGAATTCAATGACTGAGGTAACAGTGGCACCACCACTGCATGATGATCGCTACGGCCGGACCAGCAGACCCAAGCGAGAGCTGAGTCGTCGGGCGAAGATCATCGCCGTCATCGTCCTCGCCGTGGTGGTCGCCGTCATCGCTGTCTGGGCATTCCGCCCGCAGACGAATCCCACAACACCGCGCACTCTTGACTATTCGGTTGTCGACGATTCTTCAACGCGCGTCAGCGTCGGAATATTTCCTGATCAGAAACGCGACGTGCACTGCATCGTCCAGGCCACGAATGAGCAGGAAGCGATCGTCGGATTCACCGAGGTGACCGTTCCCGCCGATCCGAACGCCGATCCGAATTCGCCGAAGCGCATCGACGTGGACCTGGCCACAACTCAGCTGGCCGCCTCCGGCCACGTGGACTCCTGCTGGTTCGAATAGGCCGAACCTTCGACCGCTTCGACCGCCTGGTGGAAGCACAGGAACCCGGTCGCACGAGTCTCTTCGAATAGTTCTCGCACGGGAACGCATCTTGCGGTCGCGAACCTCCGCCTCACGGCCGGGGACGTGATCGAACTCATCGTTTTTCTCCGCAGATGCGTTACACTGTAGTTTCATTCAACTTCCGGGCGTGCCCATACGCCCGGTTTTTTCGTTGCCTGACACGCCCGTCAGTGCACCGACCGAAGAAGGAGAAGTCATGACCGAGGAAGTCACCCAGGAAGAGACATGGTTGACCCAGGAAGCCTTTGACCGCCTGTCGAAGGAACTCGAGCATCTCTCCGGACCGGGTCGTGCAGAGATTGCTGAGAAGATCGAAGCCGCCCGCGACGAGGGTGACTTGAAGGAGAACAGCGGTTATCACGCTGCGCGTGATGAGCAGGGCAAACAGGAAGCACGCATCCGCCAACTCGAGGTGCTGCTGCGGAACGCGAAGGTCGGCTCCAGCGACAGCGACGGCAAGACCGTGGCACCCGGAACCGTCGTGACCGCCAGCGTTGCCGGCAACTCCATGCGATTCCTGCTGGGCAACCGCGAGATCGCCGGAGACTCCGATATCGACGTCTTCTCGGAGAAATCGCCGCTCGGAGCGGCTGTCCTCGGCGTCAAGGCCGGAGACAAGACCTCATACGAGGCTCCGAACGGCAAGACCATCGAGGTCAAGGTCGATTCCGTCGAAGCCTTCACCGGCTGATTGAGACCGAATAGAGAAGTGGGCGGGTGCGATCGCACCCGCCCACTTCTCTATTCATTCCGGTTCAGGCGCGTCCTGCCGGACCCCGATTCAGACGAGTCCTGCCGGGTCGTCTGGTCCGAGCCTCAGGCATCGGGGCCCTTCTTCGGCCGTCCGGGTTCGGCCGAACCGGTCTCACGCGACGTGGTCGGACCGGTTGATCCGGTTTCCGTCGAATCGGTCTGTCCGGAACCTGATGCACGTTCGTCTTCCGCGGACTCGTGGACGGCATCGGTGAGCCTTTCCTTCGCCGTCTCGAGGACTGCCGTGGCCTCGCGTTCGTCCGGGTCACGCTCGGCGTCGTCCTCCGCTTCGTCTTCGTCCGAATCACCGGCGTTCGTACGCACGATATAGCTGACGACGCTGTTGAGCACGGCAACCAAGGGAACGGCGAAGAGAGCGCCGACGATGCCGAAGAGGAAGCCGCCTCCGGTGACTGCGAGGATCACAGCCAGCGGATGGACCGACACTGCCTTGCCCATGAGGAACGGCTGCAGCACCTGGCTTTCGATCTGCTGGACGGCAATGACAACCGCGAGCATGATGACGGCACTGACCAGACCGTTCGATACCAATGCCACGAGCACGGCGACCGCACCGGAGGCGATGGCTCCGACGACGGGGACGAACGAGGTGAGGAAGACGAGCACGGTCATGGGGATGACCAGCGGGATCCCGAGGAACGCAGCGCCGATGCCGATGCCGATCGCATCGACGGCGGCGACGAGGATCTGGACCCTCACGTACTGCACGAGGGTCGTCCACCCCTTCAGAGCGGCACCCGTGGCGACGGGACGGGCCGGGACCGGCAGCAGGTTCATCACCCACCTGAAGATGTTCTGCCCGTCGTAGAGGAAGAAGAACGTCGCGAACAGACAGACGGCCATACCGGTGAGGAAGGTGCCCACCGAGGAGGTGGCCTCCAGGGCGCCGCCGAGAAGCTGGCTGCTGTTGTTCTGGAAGAAGTTCGTCGCGGTTTTGATGGCGTCGTCGATATAGCTCGAGATCGTCGTTGCGTCGATGCCGAAGGGGCTCGAAGCCAGCCATCCGCTGATCCCGGACACACCGGCGATGACCTGTTTGACGAGGTCGGGCATGCCGGAATAGATCTGCTGACCGACGAGGCCGAAGAGTCCGAGCACGACGACGATGAACCCGATGAAGGAGATCGCGGCGGCCCCTCCTCGAGGCACGCCCTTCTTCTTCAGCCATCCGGTCAGGGGCGCGAGCAGCGCTGCCAACAGCAGAGCAATGAGCACGGGCAGCACGACGCTGGAGATCTTCGACAGGAGCCACAGCGCCACACCGATCGCCACGAGCACGACGATCGACCGCCACGACCATGCGGCAGCTAGCTTAAGACCGGGAGCCACATACGGTTTGGCCTCGGCTTCGATTCGGCTGAGTGCGATCTCCTCGGGACTGACTGCCTGCGATGGGGTTGCTTCGGGTTCGGACGAGGAGTGAGAGGAGCCGCGTCCGCGCCGGAACGCCTCCCATGCTCCTCGGAGTCGGTTCGGAGGATGCTGCTGATCGTTTTCGCTCATGACTCAACAATAGTTGTTGATGCAGTGACAAAGGTGCAATGATGACGCCGGAGGAGGGAAATCAGTGGGAAGACGCTTGATCTACACGCTGGCGACCATGGGGGCGACCGTCGTCGGCGCCGGCGCATCGGCGGCGGGACTGCTCCGCCACCAGGCCGGATCGCTGCGCCGTTCCTTCGACGACGACAAGAACCGTCGCTTCTCCACCTTCACCGAGGCGATCGCCGCCCCACGTGACAACGACGATGACGACTCCGCCGCTCTTGCCATCATCGGCGACTCCTGGCTGTGCGGGGTCGACGTCGACCCGGAGCAGGCGCCCCCGACCCTCATCGGGAGAGGCCTGGCGCGGATGCTCGGCACCACCGTCCGGGTCCAGACAACCGCACGCCCCTCGGCACTGTCGGATGATCTGCACCGACAGGTCGACGAAGTCCTGCGCTCGCCGTGGCTCTCCCGCCAGCTCTCGGACCGCTGGAGCGACGACCGCCGGTTCGCGATCATCTCGATCGGCACCGGCGACATCATCCACCCGATCCAGGCGACCATCGGCGTACCCGTGCTCAACCAGGCCATCAACCGGCTCCAACGCGAGGGCCGCTACACCGTGTTCGTTCTCGTCTGCCCCAATCTCGGCGGTCTGCCGGGGCTGCGCGATCCTCTCAAGACGTCGCTGCGCCGAACCTCGCGGGTCCTCGCCGGCTCTCAATGGCTGGCCGCCCTGGCCGCGCGTGCGGTTCCGCTGCGGTCGACGGGATCGCTGAGCGGAACGACACGCCGGTCTCTGCTCAACGACTCGGGCCGATTCCCCAGCGAACTCGGCTATGCGCAGCTGTCCTCGACGCTGCTGGCCGCAATCGCCGAACGCATCGATGCACCGGTCGTCGTCGACCGCAGCCTTGACATCCCCGAGAAGGGCGAAACCGCCCGCCGACACGAACTGGTCCCCGGCGCCGAGGCGCAATCTGCTGCTCAGAACGATTCGGATATCGAGGCGCAGACCGGCGCCGAGGCGCAGCCAGATGCCGAAAGAACAGCAGTGACAGAAGACGCCAGCCCCGAACCGGTCCCGAATCGTTCGGAAGCAGCCTCGTGATCCCCGTCGTCCTCGCCTCCCAATCTCCTTCACGTCGCCAGATCCTCCGGGACGGCGGGATCGACCCGATCATCATCGTCTCCGAGGTCGACGAACGTGCCATCGAGGACGATTTCACCGGCTCCGTCGGCGAACTCACCACAGCGTTGTCGGAGGCGAAGGCGCGTGCGGTCATCGACCGGATCATCGCGTCCGCTCCCCCGACACTTGACGGCGCGGACACCGTGGTCGTCATCGCCGGGGATTCCCTGCTCGAATTCGACGGACAGGCCATCGGCAAACCGGGAACGGCCGATCGCACTCGCAACGTGTGGTCGGCGATCGCCGGTCAGTGGACACAGCTGCATTCGGGCCATACGGTCGCAGTGCTCACGCGGGCGCAGCAGTCGAACGGCGCAGTCGGGCGAGCGGGAGACGATGTCCGCAGTGACGGCCCCGACAGTGCTGATCGAACCGGCTCGGCGCCCTTCGAACTCGGCGCTCTGCGCTCGCAGCGGTCGGCCACCTCGGTGCTCATCGGCTCACCCAGCACGGAGGAGCTCGAAGCGTACATCGCCACCGAAGAGCCCTTCCACGTGGCCGGGGCGCTGACGATCGACGGCTATGGTGGGGCCTTCGTCGACCGGCTCGACGGCGACCACCTCACCGTGCTCGGCCTCAGCCTGCCCGTCGTGCGCGAATTGGTCACCGACATGGGGCTGTTCTGGCCCGATCTGTGGACTCTCAAGCGGTAGACTCGACCCTGGTCCGGTGACACGCCCGAGGACATTGAAGTTCTCGTCCCAATTTTTTATCGCTGTCCTACAAACCCTTGGTGCTGTTCTCTAAATTGTTCTGTGATCATACAAAGGAGCACCATGACCACAGTCCTCTCCGACTCCACGACCTCGGTACTGAGCACCACTGTTCCGACCGGGGCCGTCCGCCGAGTCCTCATCGCCAACCGCGGTGAGATCGCTCTGCGCATCATCCGGGCCGCCCACGACCTCGGCATCAAGGCCGTCGCCGTGTACACCCGCGCCGACTCCGATGCCGACTTCGTCGAACTCGCCGACGACGCGTGGCTGCTGGACGGTTCCGGAGCCGGGGAGACGTATCTCGACATCGAGAAGATCCTCGCCTTGGCCAAGCGCTCCGGCGCCGATGCTGTCCACCCCGGTTACGGCTACATGGCCGAGAACGCACAGTTCGCGCAGGCCGTCATCGATGCCGGGCTGATCTGGGTCGGTCCTCCCCCGGCGGCGATCGAACTCCTCGGTGACAAGTCCGGAGCCCGCGCCGTCGCCGAAGCCGTCGACGCTCCCGTCGCTCCCGGTTCCGACGGCGCCGTAGCCGATCTGACAGAGGCCGCCGAAGTGGCCGACCGGATCGGGTTCCCCGTCGTCGTCAAGGCCGTCCACGGCGGAGGCGGGCGTGGCTTCCGCGCCTGCGCTGCTGCCGAAGACCTCGAAGCCGCCTATACTGCTGCGACCCGCGAGGCACAGAGTGCCTTCGGGCGCGGTGAGTGCCTCATCGAGAAGCAGATCGTGCGACCCCGTCACCTCGAGACCCAGTGCCTGGCCGATGCCCACGGCAACGTGCGGATCGTGTCCACGCGTGACTGCACTCTGCAGCGCCGCAACCAGAAGATCATCGAGGAAGCACCCGCTCCGTTCCTCACCGCCGAACAGGAGCGCATCGTCTCCGAAGCCTCGGCACGCCTGCTCGCCCACGTCGGCTACGTCGGCGCCGCGACGTGTGAGTTCCTCCTCGGCGAGGACGGCACGATCATCTTCATGGAAGCCAACGCGCGCATCCAGGTCGAGCACACCGTCACCGAGGAGGTCACCGGAGTCGACCTTGTCGGTTGGCAGGTGCGCATCGCTTCGGGCGAGGCCCTGCCCGACGAATTCCCCGCCGTGCGCGGACACTCCTTCCAGTTCCGCATCAACGCCGAAGACCCCACGACGTTCTTCCCCGCCACCGGCGCAGTGAAGAACTACCGTGCGCCTTCGGGTCCCGGAGTGCGTCTGGATTCCGGCATCGGCGAAGGCAGCGTCGTCGGCACGGACTTCGACCCGATGCTGGCCAAGCTCGTCGTCACCGGCGCCACCCGTGACGAGGCCCTGGCGCGAGCACGCCGGGCCCTGTCCGAATACCGCATCGAGGGCGTCTCGACGCTGCTGCCGCTGCATCGGGTGCTCGTGAACGAACAGGCCTTCGCGACCGATTTCAAGGTCTGGACCAACTGGCTCGAAACCGCTTTCGTCAATCCGCTTGTCGATCCACAGCTAGGAGAACAGATGAGTACTGCAACCGACAGCTTCAGCGTTGTGGTCGAGGTCGATGGCCGCCGCATGACCGTTTCGGTCCCCAAGGACGTCATCTCGGATCTCGGTCATGTTCCCAGCCCCAGCGTGCCGCGGCGCAAGCGCGGGCTGAGCAGCCGCAAGGGTGCGAAGATCGCCGACGACTCGAATGCGCTCAACGCTCCCATGCAGGGCACCATCGTCTCCGTCTCCGTCAACCCCGGTGACACCGTCGAAGCCGGTGACACCCTCGCCGTCATCGAGGCCATGAAGATGGAACAGCCGCTCAAGGCCGGCCACTCCGGCACCGTCTCCGAGGTGCTCGTCGACGCAGGCGCCTCGGTGAAGTCCGGTGAGGCGATCATCCGCTTCGCCGCCTGAGCCGCTCCCGCTCCTGCCTCCGTTCGCTCCGAACTGAGGTCAGGAGTCACGAACACAGAAGTCCCTGCCCGGATCACCGTCGAAGATCGGTGATCCGGGCAGCGATGTATTCGGATTCGGCATCGTTGCCGGGACATTCCAGCCCCGCGGCATAGGCGTCCTCGGCCTCCGCCGTACGACCGAGTCCGTCGAAGGTGATCGCCCGTGCGATGTGGAAGGGCCTGTAACGCAGCAGCTGCGGATCGTCGGCCAGTTCGTCGAGGGCGCTCATGGCCGCCTCGGGACCCGAGACCTGCCCGAGGGCGATCGCGGTATTGAGAGCGACGACCGGCGACGACTCGAGGTCGGACAGCATCCGATAGAGCACGAGGATCTGCTTCCAGTCCGTGTCGGCGAATCGCGCGGCGTCGGCGTGGAGGGCGGCGATCGCCGCCTGGATGGTGAAAGCCCCGGCTCCCGATTCGCCGGCGGCCACGTCGACGAGTCCGGTCCCTTCGGCGATGAGGCGTGAGTCCCATAGGCTGCGGTCCTGCTCGGCCAGCGGCACCGGCTGGCCATCCGGCGTCACACGAGCGGTCTCACGTGCCCGTGTGAGCAGGAGCAGAGCCAGCAGGCCACGGGCTTCGGTCTGCTCGGGCAGGTATCCGACGAGCAGTCGGGTCAGCCGGATGGCTTCGTGCTGCAGATCGACTCGAGTATGTTCGGGTCCTGCGGTGGCGTTGACGCCCTGAGTGAAGATGAGATAGAGGACGCGCAGCACTCCGGGCAGCCGGTTGCCGAGTTCATCGGGCGCTGGACGGCCGAAGGGAATCCCGGTCTTGAGGATCCGCTGCTTGGCACGGACGATCCGCTGCTGCATCGTCGCGGTCTCGATGAGGAACCCGGCGGCCACCTCGGCGGTGGTCAGCCCCGAGAGGAAGCGCAGGATGAGCACGATGCGTTCGTCCTCGCGCAGGGTCGGGTGGGAGCAGGTGAAGAACAGTCCGAGGCGCTCGTCGGGCAGATCCGCGGCTTCCATCTCCTCGCCGAGGCGCTCCGCGTGATCGTCGTGGTCACCTGGTCGCAGCTCGTCCTCGATGCGCAGGCGGGCGAGATGCCGGGTGCGCACCTCATCGGAGCGGATGAGATCGATGGCGCGGTTCTTCGCCGTGGCCATCAGCCACGCCTGAGGGCGTTCGGGCACTCCCCTGCCCGACCATGTCTCGACCGCGCGCAGCACGGCATCGTGGAGGGCCTCCTCGGCGAGGTCGAATTCACGGAACCGGGTGACCAGCGCCGCGAGCAGCCGCCCGTAGTCCTCCTCGCCGATGGCGCTGAGGACGCGGTCGGCCGCATCGGGGTCGGGGTCCATCAGTAGTCGGCCACCGGACGGATCTCGATGTGTCCGGCCTTGGCTGCGGGGCTCTTCTTCGCCCAGGCGATCGCCTCGTCGATATCGGCGACGTCGATGACGTAGCTGCCGCCGACGAACTCGTTCGATTCGGCGAACGGGCCCGAGGTGACAAGCGATTCGCCTCCGGATCCGCTCACCCGGACCCCGAGTTCGGGTCCTTCGAGGGCGAAGCCGCCGACGACGATCCCCGCCTCGCTGATCTCCTTGTCGAATGCCATGAATTCTTCAGGGTCCGCTCCGCCGTCCTCACCGCAGTCAGGATCCTGTGTGCGTCCCATGAGCAGAAGTGCGTATTTCATGTCGTTCTCCTTCGTCGTTCCTCATGTCATGCCGGGCGGCCTGACACCATGATGACGGTCGAGGAGCGACCGGATCGACAGCTGCGGAGAAAAACTTTCCTGCGATCGTCGGATCGACGATTCAGAGGTGACGGTGGAGCTTCCGTGCCGCTTCGGTCAGCGAACCGCTCACCGAGGGGTAGACGACGAAGGAGGCGGAGAGCTGATCGACGGTCAGCCGGTTCTCCACTGCCATGGTGATCGGCAGAATGAGCTCACTGGCTCGGGGACCGACGACGACTCCGCCGAGGATGGAGCCGGATCCGCGCCGAGCGAAGATCTTGACGAAGCCGTCCTCGATGCCGAGCATCTTGGCGCGCGGGTTCGTGTCCAGCGGCAGCATCACGGTGTCGATGTCCGTCGGGTTCTCGCGGTAGTTCTGCTGAGTGAAGCCGACGGTGGCGATCTCGGGTGCGGTGAACACGTTCGATGCTACATTGCGCAATTTGAGAGGCTGCACGGCGTCGCCGAGCGCGTGGTTCATGGCGATCCGCCCCTGCATCGCTGCCACCGAGGCCAGCGGCAGCACACCGGTGCAGTCACCGGCCGCGTAGATTCCGGCCCGCGAGGTCCGCGAAACGCCGTCGACGACGATGTGTCCGGATTCGCTGACCCGGACACCGGCCTTCTCCAGGCCGAGACCTTCGGTGTTCGGAATCGAACCGACGGCCATGAGGCAGTGGGATCCTTCGACACGGCGACCATCGGCGAGCACGACTTCGACTCCGTCGTCGGTGCGAGTCACCGAGGCGGCGCGGGAGCGGGAGAGGACATTCATGCCCTTGTTGCGGAAGACGAATTCGAGCACATCGGCTGCGTCCTCGTCCTGGCCGGGCAGGACCTTCTCACGCGAGGACACGAGGGTCACCTCGGTGCCCAGTGCCCGATAAGCCGAAGCGAACTCGGCACCGGTGACACCGGAACCGACGACGATGAGGTGCTCGGGCAGTTCGTCGAGGTCGTACAGCTGAGTCCAGGTGAGGATGCGCTCACCGTCAGGCTGCGCAGTGGGCAGCTCACGCGGGTGGGCGCCGACCGAGAGCAGGATCGTCGAGGCCTCGAGGGTGTACTCGGTGCCGCCGGATTCGACGACATGGACCTGGTCGCGACCGGCCAGAGTCGCCTTGCCCTGGATGGCTTTGACACCGGCCCGAATGAGGCCCTCGTAGATGTCGTTGGCCTGAGCGTCGGCGAGGGAGAGGATGCGCTTGTTGACCGCTTCGAGGTCGGCGGTGACTCGGCGCGCAACGGCCTCGGTGTCCTCGGAGTTCTCGATCCGGATTCCGAGCCCGTCGGAGCGCTCGATCTCGTCCATCATCTCCGCGGTGGCGATGAGCGACTTCGACGGCACGACGTCGGTGAGCACGGCGGAACCACCGCACCGATTCTGCTCGATGAGCATGACATCGGCACCGAGCTGAGCCGCGACGAGCGCGGCTTCGTAGCCGCCGGGGCCGCCGCCGATGATGACGACGCGATCTGCAGTGGAATCAAATTCAGTGTTCACATACTGATTGTCTCAAATCGCCACGATGCTGGCGAACGGCCCCCTGGGGATCGACCGAATGGTTCCTTTGGGATCTGGTGGAGATCGGGCCTGGGCCGATCCGGAATCGGTCCGGTTACGGTCCGATCAGTTCGGGTCGACCACCTCGGCGGTGTCCTTGTGCAGGGTCGACAGACGCACATAGGACTGGGCGTTCTGCCGGACCTTCTCCACTCCTTCATCGGTCATCTCCCGGCGCACCTTCGCCGGCACACCTGCGACGAGCGACCGTGCGGGGATCTGCGTGCCTTCGAGGACGACGGCGCCCGCGGCAACGAGGGATTCGCTGCCGACATGGGCGTCGTTGAGCACTGTGGAGTGCATTCCGATGAGCACATCGTCATCGACGACGGCACCGTGAACGAGTGCTTGGTGGCCGATGGAGACGCGCGCGCCGATGACGACGGGTTTGCCGGCGTCGGTGTGCATGACGGTGTTGTCCTGTACGTTCGAGTCCTCACCGATCGTGATCGGGGCGGCTTCGGCGCGCAGAACACAGCCGTAGAAGACGCTGGCGCCCTTCCGCACGTGCACGTCGCCGACGAGAGTGGCACCGGCTGCGACGAACGCCTCCGGATCGATCTGCGGTGTGTGTCCGCCGACGGAGACGATGCGTGGGCTGGCGAGATCGTTGGTCATGAGTCCTCCATTGGTTCACGTGATGTCTGTGTGCATTCACCTGCTGTCTGCATGTGCCTGACAGTCTAGGCGGAGAAGCTCAGACAGGCCCGAAAAGACGAATCGCGGACCGATTTGCGCGATCGCCCTCATAGCAGGACAATGGGGAAAATTCTTGTCAGAAATTTCACACTGCCGGACCCTTGTGCGCCCAATTGCGTTATGTGAACCTTGACTGTGAGAGTTGCACGCCCGGAATTCGGGCGTAGTCAACCGCGTTCACTGAATTCGTCGAAAGGTCACCATGGATTGGCGACACCGTGCAGCATGCCTCAATGAGGATCCGGAGCTCTTCTTCCCGATCGGCAACACCGGACCCGCGCTGCTCCAGATTGAGGAAGCAAAGACTGTCTGTCGCCGTTGTGAAGTCGCAGAGACCTGCCTGCAGTGGGCCCTCGAATCCGGTCAGGATGCCGGAGTCTGGGGCGGTCTGAGCGAGGACGAGCGCCGCGCTCTCAAGCGTCGTGCCGCTCGCGCCCGCCGCGCCGGCTGAGTCGCCGGGCATTGAGAAGGCGGTTCCCCCGGACTGCCGAAACGATAACTGAATCACCAGCCACACCTGCACCGAAGACTGAGTCCCTTGTCCCGACGGCGAAAGATCGTCGTCGGAACAAGGGACTCAGTCGTGTGCGCGCACTTGCGTCCGGCCGAATGTCGACCGACACCGGAGCGTGGCAGCTCTGCGGGTCGGTCCGACGGGCCTCGCTCAGTCGTAGGAGTCCGGGCGCAGCGGAACGTCGAGGACGGCAACTGTTCCGCCGCCTTCGCGCGCCTGCCATTGGATCGAACCTGCCAGGTCGGCCGAGACCAGCGTGCGCACGATCTGCGTGCCCAGACCATTGCCCGGATTCTGCGTCTCTCCCAACCCGATGCCGTCATCGGCGATCGTCACGCTCAGGTGATCGCCGTTGCGTTCCGGGGTCACCCACACATGGCCGTTGAGCGTCTCCCCCGGTTCCAGGCTCTCGAGGTTCTCGGTGGGGAATCCGTGTTCGATCGCGTTCGTGATCAGCTCCGTGATGGCCAGGGCCAGAGAGGTGGCATCGGCGGAGGAGATGGTTCCGAAGCTTCCGCACCGTTTGAGTTCGATATGCACCAGCGGGCTGGTCAGCTCGGGAGTCAGACGCAGTCCCTTGTCGACGACTTCGTCGAAGTCCACTTCGGATTCGACGCCTTGACTGAGCACATCGTGGACCACGGCGATGATCGAGACCCGGCGCATCGCCTCGGTCAGCGCCCCCTTGGCCTCGGGGCTGTCGATGCGGCGGGTCTGCAGCCGCAGCAGAGCGGACACGGTCTGCAGATTGTTCTTCACCCTGTGGTGCATCTCCTTGATCATCGCGTCGCGGGAGAGCAGCTCGCGCTTGCGGCGGCGGATCTCGGAGACGTCACGGGCGAGGACGATCGCACCGACCCTCTCGCCCTCGTCCGTCAGCGGAATCGCGCGCAGTGACACACTCGTGCGCCCGACTTCGAGTTCGGTCCGCCACGGGGCACGCCCGGTGAGCACCAGCGGGAGGGTCTCATCGACCTGACGCAGCTCTGCACTGAGGTTCGAGACCACCTCGGAGAGATAGCTGCCTTCGATCTCTCCTCCGTAGCCGAGCCGGTGCATGAGCGATACGGCGTTCGGGGAGGCATACTGCACATGCGAATCGCGGTCGAGGATGAAGATGCCGTCGCCGACTCGCGGTTCGCCGTGCCGAGCCCCGGACGGGGCATCGCGATCGGGGAACGTTCCCTGCACGATCATCCGCATCAAAGCCATCGCCGTTTCCCGGTAGTACTTCTCCAGGCGAGACGAACCTCTGCGTCGGACCTCCTCCGAATACCGGACGACGAGCGCGATGGCCTCGCCGCTGCGGATGATCGGCACCGCCTCGGCGAGGATGTCGACGTCAGAGGATCCGGCGCTGATTCCCATCTCTCGGGCCGCGGCAACGTGGGAGACAGAGCTGCGGGTGCTGCTGGCCCGGTCAAGCAGCTCTTTCTCCAGACCGGTCGCACGCGCTCCGATCAGATCCCGGTTGAACAATGTCGCCCCGGTCGTCGATCGGGCATGAGCCAGGACCGTGTAGGCACCGTTGGGCGACGGCACCCACAGCACGAGATCGGCGAAGGAGAGATCGGCCAACAGCTGCCAGTCGCCGACGAGCAGATGGATGTGTTCGACGTCTGACTCATCCGTGATGCCCTCGGCCGCCAGCAGTTCGTTGAGCACCATTCGTTCCTCCAAGGTGAGATCAGCAGACCCGCGTTGCGCGGATCTGCTGAGATGTCGATGTTCAGACGCTACCACTTAATCGGTCGGTGTTCGGACCCACCGAGGCGACTGTGTCCGCACGATCCCAACTGACCTGCCGATCGTGGTCGCCCTGCCGGTCACCGCTGTCGAACCGATCAGGAGTGTCCGGCCGGTCGCGGACGCACTGCCGATCGCGGCCGACCATGGTGTCGACCGCGACCGCAATCGGCCTCAGCCGTTGTGTTCGCTCTCCCAGGCCGAGGAGCGGACCATCGACCGCAGTGAGCGCAGCAGCACAGACAGCGGCGCCTGGGTGACGGAATCGAGACCGAGGATCGTCTCCGTCGTCTCCAGCACCCGCCCCACGACAGTCTCGTTGCGTTCGAGCCATTCGGCCAGGCGCTGCTTCGCCCGTTCGTCCGGGGTTCCGGAGATCGGCGAATCCGTGGCGGCCAGAACCGTGCCGGTCACCGACAGGATCGCGGCGTAGTAGTCGTCACGCATGGATCCGCGGGCCAGCGCAGACCACCGGTCGCTGCGATCGAGCTCTCCGATGAGGGTGAGGATCTGCGAACCGGAGAAGCGTTCGTTCACGGCGTAGTAGACCTCTGCGACATCCTCGGCGGATTCGTTCGCCCGAGCTGCCAGCTGGGTGATGTCGAGCAGCACGAACTCGTCGAGCAGGGCGGCGGAGCGCCACGCGAGTTCGCTCGGCACGCCTTCGTCGATGTAGCTCTGCGCCTTCGCCTGCATGGTCTCGGCATCGTAGCCGTCGACGAGGTCCGGGACCCGGGAGCGCAGTGCTTCGACGACCTTGCCGTACATCTCGATGCCGGAATCGACGTCGAGGCTGTCCGGCGCCTGCTGCACGAGCCAGCGCGAGGAACGATCGAGGACACGCACATAGTCGTGCTGGAGTTTCACCTGCACCTCGGTCGGCACCTGGTTGTCGAGTGCGCACACTGCGTCGAAGAAGTCATCGAGTCCGAAGATCTCCGAGACCACGACGAACACGCGTGCGATCTGCGGCACCGACGCCGGCGTCTCTTCCAACATCCGGTAGATGTAGGTCAGTCCGCCGCGGTCGACGAGCCGGTTGACGAGCTTCGCCGTCGCGATCTCCCGGTGCAGCGGGTGTTCGGGGATGAGTTCGCCGTATTTCTCCTGCAGAGCATCCGGGAAGTAGGACACGAGTTCGCGCCGCATCCACGTCTCATCCGGCACGGTGCTGGCAAGGACCTCATCGGCGGCGTGCATCTTCACATAGGCCAGCAGCACGGCCAGTTCAGGCGACACGTAGTAGCTGAACTCGCGTTTGGCGAGCTCATCGGCGTTGGGCAGGAATTCGACCGCCCGGTCGAGATCGGCGTTCTTCTCCAGATAGCCCAGCAGCCGGCCATAGGTGCCCGACATCGATTCGGTCTGGGCCCGAGCCTCGCCGAGGACGACGTTCTGCGAGTAGTTGTTCGCCAGCACCCGGTCGGCGACCTGGTCGGTGAACGAGTGCAGGACCGCCTCCCGTTCTTCCGCGGCGAAGGCTCCCTTGTGCAAGAGCGTACGCAGGAGCAGCTTGATGTTGACCTCGTGGTCGGAGCTGTCGACGCCGGCCGAGTTGTCGACGGCGTCGGTGTTGACCTCGACGCCGCCCAGGGCGGCCTCGACACGTCCCAGCTGTGTCACACCGAGATTGCCGCCCTCGCCGATCACCCGCGCCCGCACATCGGCGCCGTCGATGCGGATGGCATCGTTGGACTTATCGCCGACGTCGGCGTGGCTCTCGCTCGAGGCCTTGATATAGGTGCCGATACCGCCGTTGTAGACGAGGTCGACCGGTGCCTTGAGGATCTCCGACATGAGGTCGGCGGGGCTGCGCTTTCCGGGTTCGACTCCGAGCACCGAGGCGGCTTCGGGGCTGAGGTCGATCGACTTCGCCGACCGGGAGAAGACTCCGCCTCCTGAGGAGATGAGGTCCCTGTCGTAGTCCTGCCAGCTCGAACGCGGCAGGTCGAAGAGGCGTTGGCGTTCGACGAAGCTGCGGGCGGCGTCGGGGTTCGGATCGAGGAAGATGTCCCGGTGGTCGAATGCCGCGACGAGGCGGATGTGCTCGCTGCGCAGCATGCCGTTGCCGAAGACGTCACCGCTCATATCGCCGATGCCCACGACGGTGAAGTCCTCGGCGGCGGTGTTGAGTCCGAGTTCGCGGAAGTGGCGTTCGACGGATTTCCACGCGCCCCGGGAGGTGATGGCCATCGCCTTGTGGTCGTAGCCGACCGATCCGCCGGATGCGAAGGCGTCGCCGAGCCAGAATCCGCGGCGTTCGGCGATCGCGTTGGCCACATCGGAGAACCGTGCCGTGCCCTTGTCGGCGGCGACGACGAGATAGTAGTCGTCTCCATCGTGGCGGACGACACGGTCGGGGTGGACGACGACGCTGGAGTCGTCGCTGCCGTAGGTGAGGTTGTCCGCAACCTCGAGCATGCTTTCGATGAACACCTCGTAGGCGGCCTGACCGGCGGCCGTCCACGCGTCCCGATCGCTCATCGGCGGCAGCTGCTTGGGGAAGAAGCCGCCCTTCGCCCCGGTGGGCACGATGAGCGCGTTCTTGACCATCTGGGCCTTGACGAGACCGAGGACCTCGGTGCGGAAGTCATCGCGACGATCCGACCACCGTAGCCCTCCGCGGGCGACGGTGCCGAAACGCAGGTGCACGCCCTCGACCTGCGGGGAATACACCCACATCTCCAGAGCCGGCTTCGGCTTCGGCACGAAGCTGAGCTCGTCGGGCCGGATCTTGAGCACCAGGGCGGTGGGCAGAGCACCGGATTCGTCGATGTAGTAGTTCGTGCGCAGGGTCGCCCGCAGCAGTTCCAGCGAGGAGCGCAGCACACGGTCGGCGTCGAGGCTGGCCACTTCGCTGAGGGCGGCTTCGATCGCGTCGTCGATCTCGGTCATCGTCGCTTCGCGTCCGGCGTCGTCGACGTCGGGATCGAACTTGGCGGAGAAGTAGTCGACGAGCAGCTTCGAGATCTGCGGGTTGTCGCTGTAGACCTCACCGACATAGGCGTCGGAATAGGTGAATCCCGCCTGGCGCAGGTACTTGCCCAGTGCGCGGATGATCGTCACATGCTGCCAGGAGAGTCCGGCGACGACGAGGCGGTCGAAGACCCCAGCTTCCTTCTTGCCGTCCCAGCCGGCCATGAAGGCCTCGGCGATGCGGTCGTAGTCATCATCGGCCAGCTCTTCGGAGAAGCTGAGTCCGAAGTCGTAGATGTAACGATGGGAACCGTCGGCGAGGTCGAGTTCGTGGGGTCGTTCGTCGACGACGTCGGCGCCGAAGGCCGTGAGGAAGGGCAGGACCTCGGACAGGCTGACCCGGTCACGACGATAGAGGACGAGGCGCACAGAGGCGTCGGTGTTCTGTTCGGGACGGTAGAGGCGCACCGCCGGACCGTGACCGGCGTCGAGGGCTTCGAACCGACCGACATCGGCGACCGCCTCGGCGGGGGTGTGGTGCTCGCCGTAGCTGGGAGGGAACGCCTTCGACCACAGGTCGGCCCGGGCATGCGAGGCGCCGGAGTCGCCGGTCTCGGCGGGGACGAGGAACGCGTGTACGTCTTCGGACCAGGAGCGAACGGCCCCGACGATGCGTGCCTCGACCTCGTCGGCGCCGATCTGCGGCAGTTCGCAGTCACGGGCGACGCGGGCCACGAAGTGGATGCGGGCCAGCGCGGATTCACTCAGCAGCACATCGAAGTCGACGCTGTCGGCGTTGTAGAACTTGCGCAGCACTTCCTGCACGCGCACTCGAGCGTCGGTGTTGTAGAGGTCGCGCGGGAGGTAGAGGATGACGGAGACGAAGCGCTGGTAGGGGTCGGTGCGGACGAACACGCGGGACTCACGACGCTCCTGCATGTCGACGATCTCCATGACGACGTCATAGATCTCCTCGGTGCCCTCGTGGAGCAGGTCCTCGCGGGGATAGTTCTCAAGGACGCCGAGAAGTTCATTGGCCGAGTGGGATCCGGTGGGGAATCCGCTGGCCGAGAGGATCTTCGCGACCTTCCTGTCGATGACCGGGATGTTGAGGACGCTGTCGTTGTAGAACTCGGGTTTGAACACTCCGACGAAGCGCCGCTCGCCGACGATCTCACCGTCGGCATCGAAGGTCTTCACGCCGATGTAGTCCATGAACGAGGATCGGATGACGCGGGAGCGGGAGTTCGCCTTCGTCAGGACCAGCACATGCGGCTCGAGCGCTTTGTCGGCGACCGCCCGGCTGAGCGGTGACTTCACGAGGGGGCGCAGGGCGGAGATGCCCATCGAGGTGTCCTCGATCGGTTCGAGGCTGCTGTGTTCGGCGTCGTGGGTGTAGTCGTATTCGCGGTAGCCGAGGAAGGTGAAGTGTCCGTCGAGCCAGGTGAGCAGGGCGGCGGCGGATTCGGCTTCTGAGGCCAGCTCCGGGCGCGGCGCGTGTGCGCTCAGCTCGGCGGCGATGTCTTTGGCCTTCGCGGCCATCGCCTGGGCATCGCGCGCTGCCGCGGCCACGTAGTCGAGGACCCCGCGCAGCCGCTCTTCGAGTGCATCGAAGTCGCTCTCGGAGATGCGGTCGATCTCGAGGCGGATCCAGGACTGCTGCTGTGGGGCGCCGTCTTCGCTGTCGGCAGGATCTTCGGAGACCGTCGGAATGCTCGCCGTGTCCGCACTGAGCGCGGGGGCCTCTGCCGGGGAGAGGATCTTCTCGTCCGGGCCGTTGCCGGTGACTGTGATGATCGGGTGGTGCACGCGGCGGATCGCCCTGCCGTTGGCAGCGAGGTCGCTGACGATCGAGGACACGAGATGGGGCATATCGGCGAGCACGATGGCGATGACCGTGTGGTTGTCGCTGAATTCCGGCGAGTCGACGCTCGGATTGTAGATCGCGATCGCCGGACGCTCACCGTCGTATTCGGTGCCGAGCGCGAAGTGACGGGCCGCCGCGGCCGCGTAGGCCTCGGGATCGGTCGCCCCTGTTTCGAACCGCGGATAGTACGCATCGAGGAAGTTGTCGGGAGCCGATTGCCCCCTCTGCTTTCTCCACTCTTCTGCAACGTTCGAAATTGAGACCTGAGTCACTGTTTCACCTCTATGATCAACGAGCATTCGTCACGCGATTCGACGCCGAATCGTCATTCCCCACACTATGCCCAAATATCGAGAAAGGCACGCCGAGCGGCCTACGGTGAAGTACCGTTCATTCGCTGGCAAACTGGAGCTATGCGATCTCTGACTCTCAATCATGAATATTCGGTTGATCTGTCGACATTCTTGGCCAAACTCGCCGACCCCGGCGTGTGGGAGAAGCTCGGTTCCGAGGCCAGTGCCGAATACATCGACCCCGACACGGAGATGACCGTGCGGACCCCGATGCCCAAGGCCGAGCTTCCATCGGCTCTGGCCTCTCGGCTTCCCGACAACACCGTGCTGGTCGAGGTGTACATGATTCCCGGGGATGTCCTCGGTGATGATGCCGAGATCCGCATGTCCGCACGCGCCGCAGGCGTCCCCGTCGAGATCGATGCGGTCCTCGAACTGCGCGAGGCCGAGTCAGTGACGAAGCTGGCCGCTCATGCCGAGATCAGCTCGTCGATCCCGATGTTCGGCGCAATGATCGAACAGGCTGTGGTCCCGATCCTGGAGAAGCGCCTGAGCGACCGGCTGCGCCGCTTCGAATCCGCCTGATCCCGGGGTCAGCGTCGGTTCAGGCCTGGTCGCCGAGCAGCTGCTCCAGTTCGGAAGAGTCGTACCACATCAGATCGGAAGCGCCGAGGTGGTCCTCGGCTGCACTGGAGTCCGCGTCCTCGGCCAGCTGCACCGCCTCATCCCAGACGGCGTCCTCGTCGAGGTGGAAGCTCGCAATCCGGACCATCTCGACATCGGCAAGGGTGATGAGCTCGAAGCCTTCGGTCAGCGGCGCGGCCGGGCTGGACTCTGGGGCGTCATAGGCCACGATGACACGCCGCTCGGGAGCCGCCTCGGTGCCGGTCTCGGCTTCAGCAGGAGCGAACACTGCGTTCGCGGCCAGTGCCGCGGCAATGCACATGGCGTCGAATTCAGCGGATTCGAACTCCTCACCGCGCAGACGGCGCCCCTGAGCGTCGGGGGCGACGGCGCGGACGTCGGTCAGCGTCGAACGCAACGCGGTCAGGGTGGTGGGAATGTAGCAGCGAATGGCCATGCCCCTCATCCTAGTCCTGTGGTCCGCTCCCCTGGCTCACCCTGACTTTCTGCGGGCGTCCCCGGCGGCCGGCGCCGCGACGGTCACGGCCTCCGACGGATCTGCGGGAACGGCGGCGACCCGGCAGCAGCTCGTCGATCATCGCCGCGAGGTCCCCGACGAGGACGGACCGGGGATTCTGCTCGTGCAGGGTGTGGCCGGCGAGCATCGCCGCATCGGCCGTGGGCCGGTCATCTCTGAGAATGAAGTCCGGAGTGATCCGGACGAATCGGTCGAGGACTTCACTGATCCGCGTCTCAGCGGGATGGCCGACCGCACTCGGGCGCACCTTCGTGATCACCAGCCGCATCTTCTCGCGCACCGCCTCGGCCCGTGGTGTGCCGAGGAGTTTGACCAGTCGCTGCAGGCCGATCGGCTCCCCTGCTGCGAGGACGAGCACGATATCGGCGGCCTCGAGCGCGGCACGGGTGGCGCAGTGTCGATCGTAGAAGGGGTCGGCGAGGTCGTCATCGGGATCGATGCGGTCGCTGACGTCGACGATGACGACATCGTAGACCTTGGCCAGGCGTTTGAGCACAGACTCGAGGACGGAGGCACGGATCTCCGGCCACCTCTCGGGCCGAGTCAGCCCGGTCACCGCATGGAAGCTCTCACGGATCGATGCATGCGGCACCGCATGCGCGCCGAAGCGCCCGACCGGGTCCGACTGCGACCGGCAGAGGCTGGCCAGATGCGAAGATTCCTCTGTCAGCCCGAGGGTGGACGCGACCATGCCGGAGACCGTGTCAGCGTCGACGACGACGCTGCGCTTGCCCTGACGAGAGGCCTGATCAGCGAGGTTGACGGCAGTGAGAGTGCGTCCGGGCGACGAACCGGTCCCCCAGACCGTGATGATCATTCCCGCTCCTCCGACCGGCCCCGGCGGCGATATCGGGCGCGGCGGGACCACAGTGGAGGCACGGAGGTCGTCGATCGCCGCGGCCATCGTCGTCGCGTCGGCGTCCGTTGCGACGACGGCGCTGATGCCGACTGCTTCGAGGGCGTGCGCGTCGTCGCCGAATCCGAGCACCTTCGCGCCGGCGGCCGTGATCGCGGCAACCACCTCCGCGTCGAGGCCGGGAAAGTAGCGGCCGATGATGACGACATCGGCTCCGCCGGTGCGGCAGTGCGCCAGCAGCTCCACCTCGTCGGCGGGGCGGGCGACGATCGTGACGTCGTCGATCTCGCTGAGCAGCTCGAAGAGGATGAGGTCGTGTTCGAAGTCGACCGCCAGCAGGACCTGTGTCATCACTGCTCGCTTTCATCGGCAGGAACGGACGGGGCACCGACCACGGAGAGCACACTGCGTCCGTCGAGTGCGGCAAGCACGCCGGGCAGGTCCACTGAGCCGACGAACACTTCGATGCGGGCGCCGTCACCTGCCCCGAAGCTGCCGACGTCTCGATTGATATGAGCGACCGGGGCCGAATCGACGATCTGCTCCGGCGGTGTGCCGTCATCGTCGAGCCCGTTCTGCTCCGGCTGGGCCCAGACGTCGACGAGGCTGCCCGAGTCGACGACGCTCGGGACCGAGCCGGCGATGTCGATGGCTACGACTCGCCCCTCGAGTTCTGACACTGGCGCCACCGCCGAGGCAGCCAGCAGTTCACCTGCCGCCACGACGCTGCGAACGCTCGTGTTCGTCGGCAGCTCGGAATCGGCAGAGAGATACTTCCTGCCGAGATCGGCGAGATTGACCTCGGCCACTGTGAGGTCGGCCGGTTCGAGGATCTCACCGGGGACGAGTGCGCGTGCGCTCGCCCAGACCCGGGTGGTCGAGTTCGCCGAGGTGACGAGCAGGTAGGTTCCGACGACCGCGAGGACGACGAGCATCGCACCGACGAGGAGGCGCGCATCGGTCCAGCGGGGTCGTCGGATTCTTTTCGAGAGCTCCATTGCATCTCCAGATTCGCAGAAGTTTCGCTGACAGAAACTGCTTCTCAGTGATAATATTGGGCATCAAATGATGCCAAAGCAAGGTTTTTGGCCAAATGCACCAACAAGCAGATGGACATCTGGTGGCAGATGGACATTTGGAATGGGAGAAGACACCTCATGGCCGTCGAAAGTCGCTTCCTGCCGCTGACCGATGTGGCCGAGCTGCTCAATGTCTCGATCGCACAGGCTCGGGCCCTGGTCCGCTCCGGCGATCTCCGCGCCATCAAGGTCGGAGGGCGCGGCCAGTGGCGGGTCGAGAAGTCCGAGATCGAAGCGTATATCCAGCGCATGTACGAGCGCACCGAGTACCAGATCAAGACCGGTTCTATCGAGGACTGACCCACTCGCTTCGGCTCTGATCTCCATCATGGACGAGTCATCCGAAGGGATTCGTCCGGGCGTGGACGGCGTTGATCGCCGCGAAGGGAATGATCCTGCCAGCGATTTCGACATAGTCGGAAGCAACGAGCGCGCATCGCCCCCGAATGCTGCCCGCACGGTCCGCGACATCGATCGACACCTCTTCATAGGCGGCTGACCAGCGGCGCAGCGCCGATCCCAGGCCCAATCTCTCCAGCCCGCCAGCGTCGAATCGATGCACTCTCGTGGTCAGCCTGAATCCGCGGACAGCCCTGATTGCAATGACGGAGACTTCGACTCCGGCGAGGACGATGATGTTCCGACCGAGGAAGCACGCCGTCCCCGTGATATCCCGATCCGGCATCGTCACCTGCACCGTCGATCCCAGCGCCCCGCGCATCCGTTCGAGCAGAGTCCTCTCGGCCGCCTGACCGGCCACCTCGTCACCGAATTCGCCTCTCCTGACGTGCGCCTGCGCCGCCGCGTCGGCGGCTTCGATATCCGCCAGGAGTGCATCGATCCGATCGTCCATAATCGCCAAGCCTGCCCCAGCTGTAGTCCACTTTCAAGACTTGAAATGAAGACGCACCGAACTACAGTCATGTAGTTAGAGCTGACCCATTGACACCAAATAACATCTAACGGCATCATTATGTTCAATATCCAATGGAGGATGTCTAGATGTATCTCTTGATCGCATGTGCGAGTTCGTGGCTGGTCCTGCTCGGTTCGTTCGCCGCTGCGTGGGAGCGGCTTCCTCAGCCGTGGACGACCAGCGACGTCGTCGTCATCGTCATCATCGGCACCGGATCGCTCTTGTTCGCACGGATCGGACTCATCTCTCTGCTGGCCCTGCTGCTGCAGGTCCTTCCCACCGGCCGTTTCCGGTCGGCGCTTGCCGGATTGGTCGTCAAGGCAATGCCCCGGATACTCGCGTCGAGTGTTCTTGCCATCGTCTCTGCTGGCCTCGTGGTCCACTCCGCTCAAGCAGCACCGCTCGCTGGTCCCGGCCCTGACCCCGCATCGTCCGCACAGGCTCCTTCCGTCGCTGCGCCGTCTGCGCATGCTCCGTCCGCCCCTGCCGATCCCGGCTGGCCGACGATCGACGATGATCAGAGCTCTGCGGACCCCACGAACGATGCGGGACGGTCTCAGGATGAGCAGCCGACAGACGGTTCCAAGCCGCGTAAGGAATCCGAGCCACCCGACCGAGTCCGCCCGCCCGATCCCGGGTGGCCCACAGATCCGCCCGCAGACAGAGCGCCTTCTGCACCACCGACCGACCGGCCGTCGGAGGGGCCGACGGAGGGGCCCGGCGAATCCGACCAGTCAGGCGAATCCGACCACAGCAGGGAGCCGAATGAGCCAGGCGACAGTGACTCTGCCGCCGAGCCCGCGGATCCTGGAACCGCCACACATGTTGTGGCTCAAGGGGAGAGCCTGTGGTCGATAGCTGCCGATCTGGCCGAGACCCCAGAAGAGATCCCCCAGCTCGTCGCGCACGTCTATGCCGCCAATGAGGACACCATCGGACCCGATCCGAGCCTCATCATCGCAGGTCAGAGATTGGAGATTCAGAAATGACCGCCCCACTCACCCTCACTCGGCCGCAGGCGTCGGCACCGCCTCGGCGAGAGGTCGCAGCGTCGTCCACGGAATCGCATAATCGCCGGGTCAGCGGGCAGGTCCGGGGCCTGGAAATCGCGGACGACCGGGCGCGGATCGCGGCCACGGCCACCTCGTTGGCGGTAGCCTGCCTCGAAGTCCTCTCCGGCGTCAGACGCAGCGAGACGATCGCCCGATGGGTCCAACCGGAGCTGCTGGCGAAGATCGACCACCGCTGTCAGCTGCGCGCCGAGGTGGCACCCCACAGGGCGACCGTGCCCGGAACACGGACGGTGAGGCCGGGAACCGCGCACGTCTGCCAGATCAGCCCCGAGATCGCCGAGGTCACAGTCATCGTCGCCGCCGCAAATCGCGTCCGGGCGGTGGCAGTCCGCTTGGAACTGCTCACTACCCGGTGGACGCTGACTGCGCTGCAGACGATGTGAGCCGCTGTCGGCTCGGAGTCAGCTCTTGGCCTTCTTCTTCGCGCGACGTTCGGCGCGATTGACCGGAGCCGGCTCGTCTTCGTCTTCGGATTCGGAAACCGAGGCGGAACCACCCTCGGACGGCGCCGACAGCTGCATCTTGGGAGTCTTGTGACGCAGCTCCTCAGCGTCGACCTCGACCTCGGGTTCGTCACCATCGGAACCGGCCGATGAGGTCACCTGAACCTGCAGAGTATTGGTCAGGCGAACGACGTCCTCCTTGATCCCGTCCTGCATGGTAGTGAACATCTCGAAGCCCTCACGCTGGTATTCCACCAGCGGATCACGCTGGGCCATCGCCCGCAGTCCGATGCCGTTCTTGAGGTAGTCCATCTCGTAGAGGTGCTCACGCCAGCGCTTGTCGATGACAGAGAGCACCACGCGGCGTTCGAGTTCGCGGGTGGCACCCTCTCCGAGTTCCTCTTCGCGCTGGGAGTAGAACAGTGCGATGTCGGACTGGATCTCCTGATTGAGGCGGTTCTTCGTCAGGTTGCCGAGGCCACCGAGTTCCTCGGCGAGGTCGTCGGGGGTGATCGACGGTGAGTAGATCTTTCCGAGAGCCTCGAAGAGCTCGTCGACCTGCCATTCCTCGACCGGTCCCGTCGTCGCCTGGGCGACATAGGCGTCGATGACCTCTTCACGGAAGTTCGCGACCTGATCTTCGAGGTCGGCGCCGTCGAGCACACGGCGGCGTTCATCGTAGATCACAGTGCGCTGACGGTTGAGCACATCATCGTATTTGAGCACGTTCTTGCGCTGCTCGGCATTGCGCTGCTCGATCTGCGACTGGGCCGAGAGGATGGCACGGGAGACCATCTTCGATTCCAGCGGCACATCATCGGGCACGTTCGCTGTGGCCATGATCCGTTCGGCAGCCCCCGAACCGAAGAGCCGCATGAGATCATCGGTCAAAGACAGGTAGAACCGGGATTCGCCGGGGTCTCCCTGGCGGCCGGAGCGTCCGCGCAGCTGATTGTCGATGCGACGGGATTCGTGGCGTTCGGTGCCGAGCACATAGAGTCCTCCGAGCTCGACGACCTCTTCGGCCTCTTCCTTGACCTTGTCTTCGGCGGCCTTGAGCACCTCCGGCCATTCGGACTCGTACTGATCCTCGTTCTCGGCAGGGTCGAGGCCTCGACGTTCCATTTCCGCGACCGCGAGAAACTCGGCGTTTCCGCCGAGCATGATGTCGGTACCGCGTCCGGCCATGTTCGTGGCCACAGTGACGGCGCTCTTGCGTCCGGCCATCGCCACGATCGACGCCTCACGGGCGTGGTTCTTCGCGTTGAGGACCTCATGCTTGACGCCGCGTTTGGCCAGATGCTTCGACAGGTATTCGCTCTTCTCGACGCTTGTCGTGCCGACGAGGACGGGCTGTCCGGTCTCGTGTCGTTCGACGATATCGTCGACGACGGCGTCGAACTTCGCGACCTCGTTCTTATAGACGAAGTCGGACTGGTCGACACGCTGCATCGGCTTGTTCGTCGGAATCGGGACGACACCGAGCTTGTAGGTCGACATGAATTCCGCGGCTTCGGTCTCGGCCGTACCGGTCATTCCCGAGAGCTTTTCGTAGAGGCGGAAGAAGTTCTGCAGAGTGATCGTCGCCAGGGTCTGGTTCTCTGCCTGAACCTTCACCCCTTCCTTCGCCTCGATGGCCTGGTGCAGGCCCTCGTTGTAGCGGCGGCCCTTGAGCACACGCCCCGTGTGCTCGTCGACGATGAGGACTTCGCCGTCGAGGACGACGTAGTCCTTGTCCTTCTTGAACAGCTCCTTGGCGCGGATGGCGTTGTTGAGGAAGCTGATGAGCGGGGTATTCTCCGCATCGTACAGGTTGCCGATGCCCAGGTAGTCCTCGACGCGTTCGATTCCGGGTTCGAGGACGCCGACGGTGCGCTTCTTCTCATCGACTTCGTAGTCGCGATCGGTCTTCAGGCGCTTGACGACCTTGGCGAATTCGCCGTACCAGCGGTTCGCATCGCCTTCGGCAGGACCCGAGATGATGAGCGGGGTGCGCGCCTCGTCGATGAGGATCGAGTCGACCTCGTCGACGATGGCGAAGGCATGACCGCGCTGGACGAGCTCGTCCGCGGACCAGGCCATGTTGTCGCGCAGGTAGTCGAAGCCGAACTCGTTGTTCGTGCCGTATGTGATGTCTGCGGCGTACTGCTTGCGGCGCAGGTCCGAGGGCATATTCGCCTGGATGCAGCCGGTCTCCATGCCGAGAAAGCGGAATACGCGGCCCATCAGTTCGGACTGGTAGGTAGCCAGGTAGTCGTTGACCGTGATGATGTGGACCGGATCGCCGGTGAGCGCGTTGAGGTAGGCCGGGGCCGTGGCGACGAGAGTCTTGCCCTCACCGGTCTTCATCTCGGCGATGTTGCCCAGATGCAGGGCGGCGCCGCCCATGAGCTGGACGTCGAAGTGCCGCAGACCCAGGGTCCGGCTCGATGCCTCGCGAACGGTGGCGAAGGCTTCGGGAAGCAGGGAGTCGAGGCTCTCGCCGTCCTTGTAGCGCTCCTTGAACCGGCCGGTTTCCTCCCGCAGTTCGGTGTCCGTCATCTCGCTGAACTCATCGGACAGCTGATTGATGGCATCCGTGTATCGGCGGAGCTTCTTCAGAGTTCTGCCTTCACCTGTGCGCAGAAGCTTCTCGAGGAAATTAGCCACTTTTCTCCTAATCGGCATGTCTGCCGGACAACGACTCGAACGACTGTATAGCCCCTAGCTTAATGGCAGGTGAGTACCTTCGAGGTCCACGGCGGTCAGGCCCAGCCACGCAGCCATCGTCATGAGCTCGTCCGTCAGCTCGGTGCTGTGCTCCTCCCCCGGCTCCCATGTCACCTGGTGAGCACGCAGGATGCCCGCCGCCCGATCCCTGTGCAGGTCGACTCGCCCGACGAGGCGATCACCGAGGAGGAACGGAGTGACGTAGTAGCCGTGCACACGCTTGGCCGCCGGGGTGTAGATCTCGATGCGGTAGTGGAAGTCGAAGAGCCATTCGATGCGCGGCCGGTAGAAGACCAAAGGGTCGAACGGCGCCAGCAGCGCTCGAGAGTTCACGGTGCGCGGGGTCCGAGCCTCATGCCATTTCAAGGCGGGTACACCTTCCACGTCGACTTCGCGCAGCTCGCCTGAGGCGATGAGTTCGGTGATGGCAGCGTCGGTCGGTGCCCGCCGCTGCCGAAAGTAGTCGGCGATGTCCTCGGGCCGGGAGATGCCCAGGGCACGTGCCGCGATCCGGGTGAGTTCGAAGACATTGTTCTCGACCCCGGATATTCCGCGTGGAAGCTCCGCATTCGGGTCCAGCCCCAGCCGAGGATCCTCCGGCGGCCCGTAATTCAGTGGCAGCTGCGGCAGCTCGGGTGAGACGTCACGGGCCAGGGCATAGATGCGTTCGAAGTGGTCGTTGCGCCCCGAGGCGCTGATGACTCCACCGGCGAACAGCGCTTCGAGGGCGACTTTCACCTGGCTGGGATTCCAGCCCCAATGTCCGCGGTGGATCTCCGGCAGATCGTGGTCGACCACCTCGGCGACTTCACGTGCCGTCATCGGCCGGGTGGTCAGGGCGGTGAGGACGCGAGTCTGGAGGTTTCGGAACTCCTCCCCGGTCTCCGGGTGGCGCTGTCCGAAGTCGTTGCGCCACCATTCGCTGTGGGCGCGGGCGAAGTGCTTCCATGTCTGCGGCGGCACGAAGGCCGCGGCGTGTGCCCAGTACTCGACGCCCATGCGCGGAGAAGAGTAGAAGAGGCGGTCGAGGGTCTCCCGCGGGTAGGGACCCAGACGAGAGTAGAAGGGCAGATAGTGGGATCGGACGACTCGGGCGACTGAGTCGATCTGGGTCAGTCCCAGGGTGGCGAAGACCTTCTTGAGGTGTCGGGCGGTGACCTTCACCGGTCGCGGTCGGTCCAGTCCCGTTGCCGCGATCGCCGTCCTGCGGGCCGCGGCACGTGTCATCCTCTGCATACCCCAACGCTATACCCCAATTGCTACCTGACGGCGGCCCAGCAACCTCGCGCGAGGTTGCTGGGCCGCCGTCAGGTAGTAATTGGTCAGTCGATGGCTTCTTCGAGGTCGTGGTCGAGGGCGATGACTCCGTAGCTCCAGCCCTTACGGCGATAGACGACGGACGGCTTGCTCGACTCTTCGTCGATGAACAGGTAGAAGTCGTGTCCGACGAGTTCCATTCTGTTCAACGCCTCTTCGATGCCGATGGGTGAGGCGGTGAAGGTCTTCTCTCGCAGAACCACCGGCGAATCGCCTTCGGCCTTGATGCGGCCGTTCGTCTGGTCGACGCTGTGGTCCGCTGCAGACTTCGCGTCGTCGGCGTTCGCATCGGGAACCATCGGTTCGGCCACCGGCATCTTCGCCAGCACCTCGGCGGTGGATTCCTTGCGGTGATGTCCCGACCGGGGCACCTTGTGCCGGTCTCTCGCTCGCCTCAGTCGTTCGACGAGCTTCGCCCATGCCAGATCGAGTGCCGCATATTTGTCGCTTGCCATGGCCTCTGCCCGAATTGCCGGTCCCTTCGCCACAACCGTGAGCTCGACCCGCTCACTCGTCTCGGGCTGGCGGGAGTTCTTCTCGTGAGTGACATGCACTTCGACACGCTGAGCGCGAGGGGCAAGCTGCTCGACCTTGGCGATCTTGTCCTCGATGTGGGCTCGAAAGCTGTCGGAGATGGTCAGTTGACGGCCGTTGACAACAATGTCCATGATGTGTCCTTAGCGACTCGCTCGTCGGATTCATCCGATCCCATGCCCTTGGATGGGTAAACACCGTTATACAGTAAAGGGAGAGACAAATCGAGTGCCCCCGCGACCGAGACCGAGAACAGCTCCTACAGCGGGCCTGATCTGCACCGATGCTAGCAGACGTGCGCTTTCTGCCAAGGTTGCGCCGGTGGTGGAGAAGTCATCGATGAGCAGGTCCGTCGGCGCGGATTCGGTGCCCGACACGGGACGGACTTCCGCGATCTCAGCGATTCTCCTCCGGTCGAGATATTGGGTCCGCTGAGCATTCTGAGCCCGCTCGATCGCCCCGAGTCCAACCTGGTCACGCGATCGTTTCGCCGCGAGCACATCGTGGACTTCCAGAGGCAGCTCCGGCGACAGCTCCTTCGCCCGATTCGCCAGGGCGGCCGTATGCGATCCGCCTCGACGACGTCTGGCCCGATCCGAACTGGGCGCCGGAAACAGTCGGATCGCCCCACCCGAGTAGCCGATGAGCTCGAGGGCCGCGACGATCGAACGGGTCAGAGCCAGGGCCAAGGGATCGAGGATGTCCCGGCGTCCGTCGTCCTTGAAGCCGACGACCATCTTCGAGATCTGCGAGTTGTATTCGCAGACCCCGACGACCGGAATCGTGCCGTAGCGCGGTTCCATCGCCCGCGGGATCCCACCGAGCAGCTGCAGGCAGCGGGTGCACAGGGACACGTTCTCCCGCCCGCAGCCGGCACACCGGCGAGGCAGGAGCAGTTCGCCGAACTCCCCGAGCAGCCCCATGGGAGAAATCTACTGCATGCCCGGATCGGGGGGTGGCGATGAGCCGCTTTCCAGAACAGCCGCGCACCGCCGCCCGACGGCCCAGCCGGGAAGGGAAAGGCGCCGTGGGTCAGCGGGGACAGGCAATGCTGTGCGGGTCAACCGGGATAGGAGGGATCCTTCGCTTCGACGTCGACGAGTTTCTGCCAGGCGTTCGAGTTGTAGCTGTACAGCGCGCCATCGGCACCGGTGACCAGGATCGAGCGTCCGTCCACTCCACCGGCGATGCGGCTTCCGTCCGAGACCTCACCGAGCTGTTCAGCAGGGCCGGTGACTCCGATGCGGAACGGCTGCGCTGATTCGCCTTCCTCTGCGGCCAGAGCCACGAGAGACGTCGCCCCTGCCCATGAGACATCCTTGATCTCGTGGAAGTTCGCACCCACTTCGATCGGCGTTTCAGAGACATGACCGGCCGGATTGCCCGCCTTGTCCCTGGGGATGCCGACCACATCGACGCGATCCGGTTCCCCTTTGTGGCGACTGAGCAGCGCGATACGAGTGCCGTCTCGGGAGACCTCGATATCGATGAGCTGTCGACCGTTGAGGAAGTCGGCGGCGACGGTGGAGGATTTGCCGTCACGACCGACGGCCTTGAGCTCGCCCTTGTTCTCAGCCTCACCCGTCCATGTCGTGTTGAAGCGATCGATGCTGGGGCGCACGAGCTTCTTACCCTTGAGGATCGGAGTAGCGTCGACGGCGTCGGACTTCAACCGCATGAGCTGCTTGCCGTCGTCGGCCAGATAGACGTAGAGAGAGTCGTCCAATGACACCGCGGGATCGCTCGCCTTCGCCTTCTTCAGATTCGGACTGTTCTCGACCTTGGCCACGGTGGTGCCCGAAACCCGAGAGAGGTGGTCGTCGGCGAGAACCACGGGTGGCCCGTCCACCTGGACCGACGTATCGGTCTTCGGCTGCAGACTGGCCGGAACCGTCTGCCCGCCGATGCTCAGATCGATTGCCGAGATCGAGGGAATGACCTGCAGGGTGGTGGCGATCTGCTGACGGATAAGTCCCTTTTCGCGGTCGGACGGGGCCGGGTTCTGCGGTCCCAGGGCCACATTGGCGACGCCGTTCTCGATCGTCACCACGTTCGAATCCGAATCGCTGAGCTTGGCACCATCGGGAATCGACGTGATCACCGCTCCCGAGAGGTAGGGAGCGGGTCCGCTGAGCAGCTCGTTCATCAGCACCGTCGGGGTCGAGGAAGACCGGAGGAACCAGCGGGAGTCAGGGACGAGATACGAATAGTCGGAGGTGAAGAACTGCAGCGAATAGTTGAGGAAGATCGTCTGGAAGTCGGTCTGGCTGATGAGAAGCCCGTCCGGCGCCGAGGAGATCCTCCACTCCCCGTTCTCCTGCCGCAGCGAGAATTCCATCGTGGACCGAGTGCCCGGTTCGGTGGAGTTGTACACTCCGGAGGAGTCGACGAGACCGACGACCGGGGGCGAGATGCTCATCGTCTTCTGGTCGGAGGTGGTTCCGACGTTCAAGGAGTCGAGATCTGTGCCGTTGGGCAGCACCGACACCGATTCCTGTGGGCTCCATTTCTGCGCCTCACCCTCGGTGAGGAATGACCGGGCCACGGAGAAGTTGTTGCCGGCGCCCGCTCCTGCACGGAGGAACCCGCGCACGATGTCCGATGGGCTGTCCCCGGGTTCGGGACCGTCGGGGATCCGCGCGTTGTTCGCACCTGCATCGCCCGAGTCGTCTTCGATATGGCCGACAGGCGATGACGTCGGGATCGACGAGCAGCCGACGAGGGTCAAGGCGGTGAACACGGAGACCAACACGGTCTTCACTCGCAGCCCTCTGGGCTTCGTGCGCATCATGACCGTCCTTCTTCTCCGTCGTCCATGCCGTCACCGTCCAGGTCCGGATCGCCGACGTCCGTGGACCGCGGCCCAGTCTCGGCGGTGCCTGTCTCAGAGCCGTCGGCAGCCGCGCTGTCCGACTCGTCGGCGGCGGCCCCATCGTCCGAGACCGCCTCAAAGGAAGTCGTGGTCGTCTCCGGCGATGATGACTGAGGGGCCGCCTCGGCGACGGGTTCGTGGTCATCTTCGAGCATCTCCGGCTCGGTTTCGACGACGATCGGGATCGATCCGGTCTGGATGCGGACTGAGCCGTCCGAGGACAGCGGTCCCGCCACGAGCGCGGAACCGCGGATCTGCGCATCGCGAGGCGGCAGAGGCAGAGGTGAGGAGGTGATCTCCTGATCGGGGCGCCGGGGAATCGTCAGCCGGAAGCAGGATCCTTCGCCGAGTTTGCCCCAGACCTGCAGCCAGCCGTTGTGCAGGTGCGCGTCCTCGAGCGAGATCGCCAAGCCCAGACCCGACCCGCCGAGGGTGCGCTTGCGTGCCGGATCGGCACGCCAGAACCGGTCGAAGACGTGCTCGACCTGCTCTTCGTTCATGCCCACTCCGTGGTCGCGCACGCTCACAGCCACCGCCTCGGCGTTGGAGGCGACATAGACGTCGACGGGGTTGTTCTCACCGTGTTCGATGGCGTTGACGACGAGGTTGCGCACGATCCGGGTGATCCGCACCCGGTCGACCTCCGCCATGACCGGTGAGGAAGGAGCGTGGACGACGATGGCGGTGTCCATCTGTTCGGCCACCATCGACACGGTCTCGATCACCGAGGTCACGATCGCGCCGATATCGACGGGCTTGGGCACCAGCGCCGCGGCACCGGCATCGTAGCGGGAGATCTCCAGCAGGTCGGAGAGCAGGTTGTCGAACCGTTCTGCCTGCGAGTTGAGCAGTTCCGCGCTGCGCGCGGTGACGGGGTCGAGGTCGTCACGGGAATCGTAGATGAGGTCCGCTGCGGCACGGATCGTCGTCAGGGGTGTCCGCAGTTCGTGGGAGACGTCGGAGACGAACTGCCTCTGCAGCACCGACAGCCGTTCCATCTGCTCGATCTGGTGCTGGAGGGTGTCGGCCATATCGTTGAAGCTCTCACCGAGGACGGCGATCTCATCGTTGCCGTGGACGGGCATGCGTTCGTCGAGGTCACCATCGGCGATGAGCCGGGCCACCTCGGCCCCGGTGCGTACCGGTGTGACGACGAGTCGGGTGACGATCCAGGCGACGGCACCGACGAGGACGACGAGGACGAGGGCGGCGACGAACATCGAACGCTGCACGAAGTTGAGCGTGTCCTGCTGTTCGCTGAGGTCGCCGAGGTAGTAGAGCTGGAACTGGCCGGCGCCCGGGATCTGCAGCTCCTGGGTGATGAGCAGACCCGGTCCGGTCCCGTCGGGCAAGCTCACCGACTGGTAGAGCTTGTCGTCGGTCGGGGCCTTGCGGATGGCCTCGCGGAGTTCATCGGAGACGGGCACCTGCGTGGCCTCACCGTCCTCATTCGACCCACCGGCGGTGATCGTCGAGAAGGAGGAGTTCGGGTCCTTCGGCTGCAGGGTCAGCGAGTACACCGACCCGGCCGAACGGTTGTAGATCGAGGACAGCTGCGAACTCAGCGTGTCCTGGGTGACCGCCTGCCCGTCGACGGGTGCCAGGGAGCGCAGCTCGGCCAGGATCGACCGAGTCTGAGAGGACAGGGAATCCAGGCGGGTGTCGAAGAGACCGCGGGCGATCTGCTGGGACATATAGGTTCCGACGCCGAAGATCGCCACCGAAGTGAGCACGATCGTGAGCACGACGATGCGGACCTGCAGGGAGTGGCTGAACGATCGGAGTATGAAGTTCCAGAACGTCTTCAGTGCCGAGGCCGCGGTGCGAACGGGTCCGTCCGCGGCTGACTCGGAAGTCACGCGGCTCGGCCGGCCTTATAGCCGACGCCGCGGACGGTGACGATGATGTCCGGCTTCTCCGGATCGCGTTCGATCTTCGACCGCAGACGCTGCACATGGACGTTGACCAGTCGGGTGTCGGCGGCATGACGGTAGCCCCACACCTCTTCGAGCAGGGTCTCGCGGGAGAACACCTGCCACGGTTTGCGAGCCAGGGCGACGAGGAGGTCGAATTCGAGAGGGGTCAGCGACACCGGTGATCCGCCCTTGGTCACCGTGTGGCCGGCGACGTCGACGACGACGTCGCCGACGGTCAGCAGCTCGGGAGCCTGCGGTTCGGAGATCCGCAGCCGAGCGCGGACACGGGCGATGAGCTCCTTGGGCTTGAATGGCTTCGGCACATAGTCGTCGGCACCGGATTCGAGGCCGAGGACGACATCGACGGTGTCGGACTTCGCCGTGAGCATGATGATCGGCACCGAGGAGATCTCACGGATCTCCCGGCAGACTTCGAGTCCGTCCTTGCCGGGCAGCATGAGGTCGAGGAGCACGAGGTCCGGATTGACCTTCTGGAATTCTTCGAAGGCCTGGTCTCCGGTGGCGCAGAAGAAGGGCTCGAAGCCTTCGCTTTTGAGCACAATTCCGATCATTTCGGCCAAAGCCGTGTCATCATCAACTACGAGGATTCGAGCGTTCATGCTCCCATTGTCCCTTATGTTCGCGTGTTCTTCGGTTCCCGACACTCCTAGCCTATCGGGCGTTGTCGACTGCCTCATGCACCGGATCCGCCGACAGCGGAGACCGACGGTTCAGCTGCCGCGCCGCACGGCCCCCTGCAGCGGGCCATTCACTCCCCGAAGCCGACCGTCGGAACGGCCGCCCGACCTCCCTCCCGATCGCCTTTCCCGATCGCCCCTCAGACCAACCCTGAACCGTCCCCGGGCCGTCCCCCGACGGCCGGGATCGACACGGCCGACGCGCACCGAATCCGACAGGGAGGCCTCTCGGCACTTGCCGGCGAATCATGGCAGGATTGGCGTGATGGGACAGACGAATGCATGGACCTCGGAGGTCGACTGGCACACCGGCCGCTGGCAGCGGCGTTCGCCGTCCCCGCCCTCGCGCGGATGGCAGCCGCCTCCCCCACGCGGGCTCCTGCCCAAACGTCCGCTGACTTTCATCGAGGCGCTGGATTCGGGATTCCGCCTGCTGCGTTTCGTCCCGACTCTGTCCATCGGCTCCTCTCTCATCGTCTTCTCCCTCTGGAGCCTGCTGCTCGCCGCGATCGGTGCCCTCATCGCAGTGCAGTTCCTGCCGTTCTTCAACGACCTCAGCGGCAATGAGGATGCCGCCTCCGGTTTCATCGCCCTGGCCCAGCTGGGTTCGGTGGCACTCAGCCTGCTCAGCCTCGGTTTGGCCCATCTGCTCTCCGGCATCATCGCCACCGGAACCCGCGCCTCCTTCGGCGCCCGCAGGACCACTCTGTCGATGGCGTGGAAGTCCCTGTCCGGTCGCCGCCTGCGCCTCATCCTGGCCACACTGCTGATGAGTGGAATCAACCTCGGCCTGCTGCTGGCCCTCACCGCCCCGACGCTGCTGTTCCTCGGCGCCGATTCGGCGATCCTCGCCTTCGTCTGGGCCGCATTGGCCGCCCTGCTGTGGTTCGTCGCGCTCATCTGGGTCAACCTGCGCCTGGCGTTCCTGGGTTCGGCGATCGCAATCGAGGACCTGAGCGTCCGTGCCGGAATCCGCCGGTCTTGGAAACTGACCGGGCGCGGCTTCTGGCGAATGCTCGGCCAGCTGGCGCTCGGTTATTTCCTGTCCAATCAGCTCGTCCAACTCATCATCACCCCGATCGTCTTCATCATCTCGGTTCTCCTGGGCGTCGGCATGACGACGACAACCGAGTCGACGACGGCGCAGGCGGCCATCGCCATCGTCTCCGTGGGTCTGCTGCTCGCACTCACGCTCATCTCCTCCGCCGTCCTCTTCGCCTATTTCGCCTGCCTGGTCACGGTCTGCTTCTTCGATCAGCAGATGCGCTCGGAGGGGCTCGACCTCGTCCTCATCCGCGCCGAGGAGGACCGATGATCCTCTCCCCCATCACCGAGGCGGCCCGCCACCTCCACACCGCCGCGTCCTCCCAGCCGGGCGCGGCACAGCTTCGCGCCGCCTCGGCGAATATCGACCGGGACACCGGCCGCGAATGGGTAGAGCACGAACTCTCGAAACCGGAATACGCCGCCAACGACCTCACTCCCTTGGAACGGATCGGCCGGTGGCTGTCTTCCCTGTGGGATTCGCTCGTCCATGCCGCCCTGGGCGCGAACTCCCCGTGGCTGCTCATCGTCGTCGTCCTCGGCCTCGCCGCGATCGTCGCCTTCATCGTCTGGCGCGTGCGTCGGGCCGGATTCCGCCGTGTCGGCGTCCCGCTGTCCGCATTCGATCCCGTGGTCTCCCAGCCCGAACCGGGCCCGTGGCGCGAGAGCGCGGCCCGGGCCGCGCAGGCCGGGGACTTCGAGACCGCGGTCATCGACGAATCCCGAGCGATCTTCGCGATCCTGTCCGTCAAGCAGATCGTCTCGCTCGAGTCCTCGGCCACAGCGAGTGAGATCGCCCGTTCCGCCGAGGTGGCCCTGCCCGAGCACGGATCCGCCGTCCACGGGGTGGCCGAGGTCTTCAACGACCTCCGCTACGGGGAGGCGACCGAGGCGAAGACACGTGCCGACCGCAGCCTCGGCGAGGTCTATGCGGATCTGTGCGCACTCGACCGGACGCTGAGCGCACTGCCGGTCCGCCGGGAGGCAGCTGTATGAGCGCACAGTTGGATGTCGCCGCCCGCGGCACCCGGTCGACCTCGCGGGTTCCGCTGCGCGCTCGGCTGCGGTCGGCTGCCGTGTGGATCGTCGCGGCCTTCGTCATCCTCGTCACCGTGATCGTGCTCGTGCTGCTGACCGGCGACGAGGAGTCCGCAGAGCCCCTGCACTATGACTCGACGGAGCGCACCGGCACGAAGGCCCTCGTCGAGACCCTGCGCGACCATGACGTCGATGTCACCACCACCGAGGAACAGGAGCAGGCCCGCTCGGCCGCCGCCCGACCCGACACCACCCTGCTCATTCCCGCGAACACCGCGGCTCTGTCCCCCGGGGACATCGCCGGCCTCGAGTACGCTCTGCGCACCCACGGCAACCGGCTCGTCCTCGTCGATCCCGGTCCGACGGTGTCGGAGTTCACCGACCGGATCACGGTCAACGACAACCTCGGCCCGTTGGCCGATCCGGAGGCCACGTCCGCACCGTCCTGCGATTCACCGATCGCCCGCAGTGCCGGTGCCGTGTCCACCGGCGAGGTCGAATACGCGGAGACGGAGAAGGGCACCGAGGGGATCACCGCCTGCTACCCGTTCACCGGCCCCGGGGTCGCCGAGATCGACGGCACCGAGGTGGCTCCAGGGTCTGCGCGCGGACAGTTCCTCACCGATTCGGGCGGTTCCATTCCGCTGACCGTGCTCGGCAGCCCCGACTGGGTGACCAATGAGAACATCGACGAAGAGGGCAATGCCTCTCTTGTGCTCTCGCAGCTGTCCCAGACGCAGAACCTCGTCGTCTACTATCCGACCTTCGACGGTTCGGGACAGGGGCAGTCGCCTCCGTCGACGATCGATTTCGTGCCCGGCTGGTTCCTCGCAGGAGTCCTGTGGCTGGTCCCCTGCCTCCTCGTCCTGCTGCTCGTCATCGGGCGCCGGTTCGGGCCGCTGGCTCTCGAACGTCTGCCGGTCATCGTGCCTGCCGTGGAGACCGTGCACGGTCGGGCAGCCCTGAGCTCGCGCAGCCACGATCGCGACGGGGCGCTGCACACGCTGCGGGCCGGAGCCCTGCTGCGCATCGCCAAACGACTTGGTCTCAGCCCCGATGCCCGCACACCCGACATCATCGCTCACATCGCGACCGTCACCGGGGCCGATCCGGGCCGTCTCCGCTATGTCTTCGTCTCCGCGTCGGCTCACACCGACGCCGAACTCACCGAACTCGTCCATCAGCTCACCCAGATCGAAAGTGAGATCCCATGACTCAGCCGCCCCAGGGCCCTACGAATTCTCAGGAACCGGTCGCCTCTCAGCCTCCGGCCGCACCTCGGCCCCAGGAGCCGGTCGCGCCGCAGACCCCTGCTGCGGACAGCGCGCAGGCTCCGCAGGCTGAGCCGGACCCGCTCAGGGAGGCGTTCACCGGTGTGCGCACCGAGATCGCCAAGGCCGTCGTCGGCCAGGACCAGGCAGTGACGGGAATGCTCATCGCACTGCTGTGCCAGGGGCACGTGCTTCTCGAAGGGGTTCCCGGAGTGGCGAAGACTCTGCTCGTGCGCAGCTTCGCCGCCGCGGTCAGCCTGGACAGCTCGCGTGTGCAGTTCACTCCCGACCTCATGCCCAGCGATGTCACCGGTTCGCTGGTCTACGACGCGTCCGCCTCGGACTTCTCATTCCGTCCCGGCCCGGTGTTCACGAACATCCTCATCGCCGATGAGATCAACCGCACCCCGCCGAAGACCCAGTCGGCCCTGCTCGAGGCGATGGAGGAGCATCAGGTGTCCGTCGGGGGACGCTCACGGAAGCTGCCCGAACCGTTCCTCGTCGCAGCCACACAGAACCCCGTCGAATACGAAGGCACCTATCCGCTCCCGGAGGCTCAGCTCGACCGGTTCCTCTTCAAGCTCGTCCTCAACCTGCCCGAACGGGATCACGAATTCGAGATTCTCGACCGTCACGCCCGAGGCTTCGACGCCGGATCCCTGGCCGCGGCAGGTCTGCGTCCGGTCGCCGATGCCGAACTCATCGGCCGGGCCCGCGAAGCCATCGCCAAGATCTACATCGCCCCGCAGATCATCACCTATATCGTCGACCTCGCCCGAGCCACCCGCCAGACCCCGTCCCTGGCCTTGGGCGTCTCACCTCGCGGAGCGACGAGGATGCTCGGAGCCGCCCGCGCTCATGCGTGGCTGAGCGGTCGGCACTATGTCACCCCCGATGACGTCAAGGCTCTGGCCCATATGTCGCTGTCGCACCGGGTCATCCTGCGCCCCGAGGCGCAGATGGACGGTCTGGACGTCGGTCAGGTCCTCGACTCGATCATCGCCACGACCGAAGTGCCCCGCTGAATGACCACCCGACTGTTCCTGCTCACTCTTCTCGGCCTCGTGCCCGTCATGCTGGTGCCCACATGGCCGACGGCCTTGATCGTGGCCGGTGTGATCGTCCTGGCAGCGGTCCTCGACTTCTTCTTCGTTCCCCGGATCCACGGTTTGGAAGTCCAGCGCACACCGGGACCGATGGTCCGCCTCGGCGACAGCACCCACAGCACGCTGACTCTCATCAATGGGACCAGCCGCCGGCTGCGCCTCCACGTCCGCGACGCCTGGGCACCGAGCGCCGGGCCGGTCGAGACCCGTTCTCGTCACGTGCTGGAACCGGGCGAGCAGACAGAGGTGATCACCGAGCTGGAGCCGACGCGACGCGGCGCGCTGCCCGGCGATCTGGTGACCGTGCGCAGTCGCAGCAGGCTCGGGCTGATCCAGCGGCAGAAGAGCATCGATGTTCCCGCCTCTGTGCGTGTTCTGCCACCTTTCGTGTCCCGGAGGGAGCTGCCGTCGAAGACGCAGAAGCTGCGGGAGCTCGAGGGGCGGTCCGCGGTGATGATCCGCGGAATGGGCACGGAATTCGATTCGCTGCGCGACTACGTCGACGGTGACGATGTCCGGTCGATCGACTGGCGAGCCAGCGCCCGCGCGCAGAATCTCGTGGTCAAAACCTGGCGACCGGAGAAGGATCGTCGCGTCGTCATCGTCGTCGATTCCTCCCGGTTCGCCGCCCGTCGCTGTGGTGAGGGAACGGTCTTCGACGCCGCGCTCGAGGCGTCGCTGCTGTTGACGGCTCTGGCCACGGGTGCCGGCGATCGGGTCGATGTCATCGTCGCCGATGCCCGGGTGCGGGCAGTCGCGTCGAGCCATCGGGCTCATGATCCGGTCCATGACCTGTCGGTGGCGCTGACGCCTGTGTACCCGGAGCTCTACGAGGCGAACTGGGAGTCGATCGCCGCTGCGGTTCTGCAGACCTCCCGGCAGCAGGCGCTCGTCGTCTTGGTCACTCAGCTCGATGAGGCGACCATCGCCGAGGACGTCCTGCCAGTGTTGCGGACTCTCACGGCACACCACCGGGTCGTCGTCGCCGGAGTCGAAGATCCCGCACTTGCGGACCTGGCTGCCCGGCGCGGCGACGCCGACGACGTATATACGGCGGCGGCCGCCGAGGCCGAGATGCTCGCGACGGCGTCGCTGCAGTCTCGGCTGCGCGGACTCGGCATCTCCTCCGTCCAGGCTCTGCCGGAGAAGCTTCCCGGAGCGTTGGCCGATCTCTACATCCGGCTCAAGGTCTCCGGCGGGCTGTGACCGCGACCTCGCTCAGCGGCGAACTGTCAGCGACAATCTGATCAGCGGTCGGTGGAGATGACCGAGTATCCGGCCTGATGCTCGTCGAGATCGGCGCTGAGTCCGGCTGCGGCGGCACGCTTGCCGAAGTACCACGCGTAGACGACGACAGCCGCGGTATACGCCACTCCGATGGCGATCTTGACCGCCGGCGGAATCGGGTTCGGGGTCACGAAGCCCTCGACGAGTCCCGAACCGAACAGCAGCAGCACGAGACCGCCGGCGACGACGAGCAGCGACCGAGCTTCGGAGGCGAGCTTGTCGCGGCGCAGCCTGGGACCCGGCACCACCCAGGCGAAGAAGAGACGCAGACCCGCGGCAGCGGCGAGGATGATGCAGCTGATCTCCGGGATCCCGTGGGGCAGGATGTAGAGGAAGAAGTCGGAGGCCCGGTCGAACTCGAACATCATCGCTCCGGAGAAGCCGACGTTGACGGCATTCGATAACAGTCCGACGATGACATAGCCGCCCGTGATGCCGAGGAGGACGAACTGAACGGCGATCCACGCGTTGTTCGTCCACACGCCGACGGCGAAGAAGCCGTTCGGGTTCTCTTTGTAGTAGTCGACGAAATCATGTTCGGCGAACTGCCGTCGGAACTCTCGATCCCCGAAGGTCTCGAGCACTTCCGGATGCGATCCCGCCCAGATGCCCGACAGGACGGCGACGGCGAGGAATCCGGCGGCCACGATGACGAAGTCCCATCGCAGCCGGTACAGCGACAACGGCAGACTGATGACGAAGAACCGTCCGAGCCCGGACAGTCCTCCGCTGGGCACGGACGAGAGATGATTGCGGGAGCGGTGGACGATCGCCGAGAGCCGAGCGGCCTCGAGAGAGTCGGGGGCCACCGTCGTGATCCGCGACAGATCCTTCGACGCGGTCCGGTAGAGCTCGAGGAAACGGGTCGTCTGTTCGGGTGTCAGCGTGTTCTTCTTCGCCAATGCCGAAAGCTCCAGCCAGTCATCGCCGTGCAGCTGGGCCAGCAGGTTCGGATCCATCCCTCCACCCTATCGGAGACGACGCCTCGGCACCTCCGACTCGGCGAGAGGCACACGACATGCTCTCGGCGAAACGACCACCTCGGATCGCGGCAATATGACACGATGGTCGGGTGAGTACTCTGATCACCGGTGAAGCCGTCGAACTCAATGTCCAACCGGCCGCTCTCGCGGCGCGGGCATTGAGCTGTCTCATCGACTACATCGTCTATTCGCTGGTGAATATCGGTCTGCTCATTGCCATGTTCTGGCTCATGCTCAAGGTGCTCGATCTCAACGGGCTGCTCCTCGGCTCACTCATGACCGTGATGACGATCTTCGTGTTCGTGCTGCTGCCGATGCTCGTCGAAGTGCTCAGTCACGGTCGTTCGCTGGGCAAGCTCATCCTCGGGCTGCGCGTTGTTCGCGACGACGGCGGTGCGGTGCGGCTGCGCCATTCCTTCATCCGCGCTCTGCTGTGGCCGTTCGAGATCGTGTCCAGCGGCGGCGGCATCGCGGCTCTGTCCGGTCTGCTCTCACCGCAGGCCAAACGCCTCGGCGACTATCTGGCCGGGACCATCGCCGTCAGCGAACGCAGCCGACCTCTGCCGCCCATGCACACCCATGTGGCCCCTCATCTGCACGAATGGCTGAAACGCACAGACGTGACAGCGATCCCCGATGGTCTGCATCGGCGCATCGTCGCGTTCCTCGCCATGGCGCCCCAGCTCGGTGCGGAGTCGAGGTGGCAGCGAGCGATCGAGCTCGCCACCGAGCTCAATCCCTATGTGGCTCCGGCCCCGCCGGAGGGAACGTTTCCCGAACAGTTCCTGTCCGCAGTCATCCATCGGCAGCGCATCGCCGAAGTCGAGAAACAGCGCCGTCGGAGCGACCGTGCGAACGCTTTCCGGTCCGGAGTCGACACGCTCCCCCACGGCCTCAGCCTCACCCGCCGCTGACGACGCAGTCTGACTGTCCGCCGCTGACACCGCGGTTCGACTGCTCTCGGTCGACGGAGCGGTCCCGGACTGCGACCGGGTTCGCCCGCTCCGCCGCCGGACCGAACCGGCAGTGCTCGATCAGTACCGGTAGTGCTCGGGTTTGAACGGTCCTGCCACGTCGACGCCGATGTACTCGGCCTGTTCCTTGCTCAGTTCGGACAGCTTCGCCCCGAGCGCCGGCAGATGGAGGCGCGCCACCTTCTCGTCGAGTTCCTTCGCCAGCCGATGCACCGAGTTGCCGTAGTCATCGTGGGCGTGCCACAGCTCGATCTGGGCGAGCACCTGATTGCTGAATGACGCACTCATCACGAACGACGGATGACCGGTGGCGTTGCCCAGGTTGAGCAGGCGCCCTTCGGAGAGGACGAGGAAGTCCGTGCGGTCGCGACCGAGTCCCGCCTCGGCGGGCACGGGCACGCTCCACTCGTGGACCTGCGGTTTGATCTCGATCTTCTCCACTCCGGGCAGGCGGGACAGCCCTGCCAGATCGATCTCCTCGTCGAAGTGACCGACGTTGCCGACGATTGCGCCGGGTTTGAGCGTCTGCAGCACGTCGACGTCGAGGACCCGGGTGTTTCCGGTCGTGGTGATGATGATGTCGGCCTGGGGAGCCACCTCGGCGAGGAGGTCGACCTGGTAGCCGTCCATCGTGGCCTGCAGCGCACAGATCGGATCGATCTCGGTCACTATGACGCGCGCACCCTGTCCGCGCAGCGCTTCGGCGGCACCCTTGCCGACGTCGCCGTAGCCGATGACGACGGCGATCTTTCCACCGATGAGGACATCGGTGGCGCGGTTGAGTCCGTCGGGCAGCGAATGGCGGATGCCGTAGCGATTGTCGAACTTCGACTTCGTCACCGAATCGTTGACGTTGATGGCAGGGAACGGCAGAGTCCCCTGTTCGGCGAGGCGGTAGAGGCGGTTGACTCCGGTCGTCGTCTCTTCGCTCACGCCCTTGATTCCGGCGGCCAGACGAGCGAAGCGTCCGGGGGCCGATTCGATGGAGGCGGCGATCTGCTTGAGCAGGACCTTGTACTCCTCCGAGTCCTCGGCGCCGGCGGTGGGCACTCCCCCGGCGGCTTCGAATTCGGTGCCCTTGAGCACGTACATGGTGGCGTCGCCGCCGTCGTCGAGGATGAGGTTCGGTCCGTCCGCGAAGTCGAAGATCTTGTCAGCGGCCCACCAGTACTCTTCGAGGGTCTCGCCCTTCCATGCGAAGACGGGGACGCCGGCCGGGGCTTCGGGAGTGCCGGAGCCGACGACGACGGCCGCTGCGGCCTCGTCCTGCGTGGAGAAGATATTGCAGCTGGCCCACCGGACGTCTGCACCGAGTGCGACGAGGGTCTCGATGAGGACAGCCGTCTGCACGGTCATGTGCAGGCTGCCGGCGATGCGGGCCCCGGCCAGCGGTGCCGTCGAGGCGTATTCCTCCCGCAGCGCCATGAGGCCAGGCATCTCCCTTTCGGCGAGGCGGATCTGGTGTCGGCCGGCCTCGGCCAAGCTGAGATCGGCGACCTTGAAGTCAGTGGAATCGAGCACGGTACCTCCATACGGCGGGCTGTCTGATCGGCTTCGAGTCTATTGCCGGGCAGGCGGCTTGTCGCGTCATGCTCGTTCTGCGGACAGCGAAGACCGTCAGCAAGCGGTCATATCCTGACTGCCCTAATTCCGAGAAACGGAAGCAGAGGACCGGTTGCCGTCGATCCGGCTTCAGGCGTGAGCGTTGACGAAGTCCGTGACTCGGCGGGTGAGCGCGTCCACCTGCGCCGAATCGGCGGCTTCGACGTTGAGTCGGACGAGGGGTTCGGTATTGGACTTGCGCAGGTTCACCCACCAGTCCGCACCCTGCAGGCCGATTCCGTCGAGGTCGTCGACGGTGTTCTCTGGGAAGTCTCCGGCATGTGCGGCGAAGTCGGCGAGCACAGCGTCGGGGTCGGCGACGGTGAAGTTGATCTCCCCCGACTGCACGAACCGGTCATAGTCGGCAACCAGACGGGAGGCGGGGGCGCGTGATTCGGCGAGGGCGGCGATGAGGTGACAGGCGGCGAGCATTCCCGAGTCCGCCCCGAAGAACTCGTCGAAGTAGAAGTGCGCGGAGTGTTCGCAGGCGAAGACGGCTCCGGTTTCGCGCATGAGCGTCTTGATTCCCGAATGGCCGACCTTCGACCGCAGTGCGTGTCCGCCGGCGGCGGTGATCGTCTCGGCTACGCTGCGGGAGGTGATGAGGTTGTGGATGACGGTGGGTCGGTCGTCGCCGAGTGCCCGGGCCCGTGCGATCTCGCGTTCGGCGACGAGTGCGCCGACGGCCGAGGCCGACATCGTCGCGCCTGTCTCGTCGATGAAGAAGCAGCGGTCGGCGTCCCCGTCGAAGACGAGCCCGAGATCGGCGCCGTTGTCGACGACAGCGCGTGCCGCGTCGACGAGGTTCTCGGGTTTGAGCGGGTTCGCCTCGTGGTTGGGGAACGTCCCATCGAGTTCGGTGAAGAGGCCGATGACGTCGAAGGGCACCGAGGCGGCTCCCGCATCCGTGCCGAAGACCTCCCCGAGGAGGCGCCCGGCCATGCCGTTTCCGGCGTCGAGCACGATCGACAGTCCCGTGACCTCATCGACGTGGGTGAGCGCGCGGATCCGTGCCGCGTACTGCTCCCGCATCCGGGATGCGGCAGTCTCATCTTCGGCGATGGTCCGACCGTCGGTCTGCGGTGCGGTGATCGCGAGTTCTCTGACTCGCGAGAGCCCGGAGGCCAGGCTGACTCCGGCGGCGCGAGGTCCGCAGATCTTGATCCCGTTGTAGTCGGCGGGATTGTGGCTGGCCGTGATCATGGCGCCGGGCAGTTCGAAGATGCCCGAGGCGAAATAGAGCTGATCGGTCGAGCACAGGCCGAGCAGGACGGCTGTCGAGCCGGCCGCGTCGACTCCCGCGGCGAAGGAGTGGGCGAAACCGGGAGAGCTCGGGCGCATATCGTGGCCGATGACCACCTCGGAGGCGGTGTGGATCTCTGCCATGGCTCGGGCCGTGGCCCAACCGAGGGCGAACAGGATGTCGTCGTCGAGCTGGTCGGGAATGCGACCGCGGATGTCGTAGGCTCCGACGGCGGCGTCGAGGGCAGCCGTCCGGACTCGTCCGAGTTCGGAGTCGGTCGGGATCTGCTGGGCGGGTTCGATTCGGGTCGAGTCCGGCTCGCGGTGGCTCATGAGTCGCCGATGATGCGCAGGTGACCGTGTCGACGTCCCGAAGCGGCCGGATCGTCGGCCGGTCCCGGTGCGTTCCGGGCCGGGGTCTGATCGGCGCGATCGGCGGCCTCGCGGACGGCGTCGGCGATCGCCAGCAGGTCGTCATGGCTGCGTTCGGGCGGGGCCGGCCCGGAGTCGATGCGGATGAGCTGCCAATCCACGGGCGGGGTCAGCTTCGCCGCATGTTCGGCGCACAGGTCATGAGCGCCCGGTTCGGCGCGCCTGCCCAGAGGTCCGATGACGACGGTCGCATCGGCGTGCACGTACGTCATGGTGGCGGCGGCGGGGCGCGAACAGCTGACTTTTGAACACATTCTCACGGCTGACACAGTCCCACACTCTACACGCCGCACCCCGCCGATTCGCTCAGGCACGGCGGCACCGCACGTAGAATGAAGTGCTATGAGACCAAGGCGACATCGCGACCGACATGGGCGGGGTCTGCGGTCTCCGCTGCACCGGGCCGAGGTGCCCGCGCGGCTGAGTAGGGCGGAGAGTTTTGCGAAGGTCGCGGCCGCCGAGTTCGCCCGCATGCGCAGGCACGAACCCGTCCTCCTCGCCGAGGTGGTGCTGGCCGTCGATTCAGTCCCACCGGCGAGTTCGACCGAACCGAGCTTCGGCCGTGTGTTCCCGGCGGCCGGGGACCGTCCCACCCATATCGTCCTCTATCGGCGGGTGATCGAAGATCATGCCGGCAGTGACGCCCGGGATGCGCTCATCGCCGAGGTGGTGGCGGACCAGGTCGATATCCTCCGTCGCACCTGAGATCCGCAGTCACCGCAGGAACCTGGTTCGTGAGACCTCAGCCGAGCCGGATATCCCGGTAGGCCACACCTGCCGGAGCAAGCGCCGGGACGACCGTGGAGATTCCGTCCTCGGTGGTCACGACGAGGGTCGCATGCACCCCATCGGCCTGTGAGCCCGAGGCTTGGGATCCTTTGAGGACGAGTGCGCGCACCGACTCCTCGGAGACGTCGCTCGGATTGAGCACGGTGGTTCCCGTCGGGTTGAGGTCGATCGATTGAGGATCGGTCAGCGTTCCGTCGTCGAGCATTCCCTGCACCTGCACATGTCCCTGACCGGGCGAGAGGTTCAGGGAGGACTCACCGGTGCGAGGAAGCGCCAGAATCTGGGTCTCGGCGAGGGAGTCGGTCGACGGGATGCTGCCGAAGTCGGCGGCACCCTTCTCACCGTCTTTGCCGATGAAGGCTCCGGCCTGGACGCGCTGAGAGGATTCGACGACGAGGCTCGTGGCGTCGAGATCCCCGAGATCGGCCTCGGCGACACCGCGGCCGACAACGGTCATCGAGGAACGGGGAATGTCGATCTCACCATCCGGCCCGTACGCCTTCAGGGATACCTCGGCGAGGTCACTGCTCGGGTTCGCGACCCGGACTCGCACATCCTTGCCGCTGAGCCCGGTGAGCACCTGCTGGCGATCGGCCCCTGCCCCACCGGCCGCGAGGTCGATGCCCTGCGGCTTGAGTCCGTCGAGGACGGTCTCCTGGACGGAACCGGCCAGGACTCCGCCGTCGACGGTGACGTCGACGGCAAGGGCCTCTGCCCCTCCAGCCAGCCCGCCCAGCGGGACGGCACGCTGCTGACCGGCCTTGATGCTGAGTTCGGTCGGTTCGGCGGATTCGCCGCCCGGGGTCATGAGCGCAACCTTCGCCTGGACGGGAACGTCTCCAGGATTGCTCAGCAGCAGCTGCGAGTTCGAGCCGGTGGCTCCGGATCCGGCGACGATCCGGAAGCTGCTCGATGCCTGGGCGCAGGTGAGGGTGGCGAGGCCCGTGAGGTCACCGGAGCTGCCTTCGACGGTTTCGAGGCCGGTTGTCAGGGCTGGAGCCCCGGGGCGGGCGAAACCGGTGACGAGCTTCGTCGAGTCGATGCTGTCGTCTCCGGAGACGAAGCCCTGGCCGGAGGGATTGTCGAAGTCGATCGAACCGCCGAGATCGGCGACCTGGAGACGGGCCGAGGAGGTCGATCCGTCTGCGGCTCCGATCGGTGCGGAGGCGGAGACGACACGGGTCGAGACCTTCGAGTCGTCGACGAATTCGGCATCGGTGCCTTCGGCTTCTCCGGCAGTGAGCAGGGGGCCGGGACAGACGACGCGGGTGTCCGCGGTGGGCATGCGCACCTGTTCCGGACTGCGGTCCAGCGTGCCGGGCGTCAGCGGGGTGAGGAACGAGGTCATGGCCACGAGCACCCCGGGCACGGCGATGGCCGTGAAGGTGACGATGCTGCGCTGGTGCTTCATGCCTGCTGCTCCTCACGACCGGTCTTCCGCGTCACGTTCCCCGCCCGGCCGAAGGGGATGGCGACGATGAGGCTGAGCAGTCCGAGCACCCATCCGACGATGACGCCGATCGGGTAGAGGGGTGAGTTCAGCGAGATCTCGACCGTTCCCCCGGCTGCGGGGAGGTCGAATTCGCTTGCCCACGCCTCTTCGCCGGGCTTCGGCTGCGGCAGCGGCTCACCGTCGATGCTCGCGGTGATGCCGTGCGCTGCATCGGCGATGGTCAAGGTGCGACCCTCCTGACCGGCCGGCACCGTCGCGGTGGTGCCTTTCATCGCCGCCGTTGACACCTTCCCTTCGGCGTCGCGAATGAGGAAACGGCCGCTGTAGGGTTTGTCGACGCGCCACAGCTGTCCGGACGAGGTGGGTCCGACCGGCAGGAGGCCCTCGGAGACGGATACCGAGTTGGTCAGGCTGCCGGCATCGGGGCCGACGAGGACGAAATCGACGCCGAGTTCGCCGAGGATGCTGCCGAGGTCTCCGGCGTCATCGGCCGAGAGCGCGGACGCGGCCTGAGCCACGAGCACCTGGTCGGAGGTGATCGGCAGCGGGCGGCGCTGCCACGGCCACCCTCCGACGGTTTCTGCCGAGGTCACCGTCGATGTGCCCAGCACCGTGCAGTCGGCGGAGGCGATGAGGGTGGCCAGAACCTCTCCGTCGACATTGTCCAGGCGGAGAGTGCGCGCTTGGGTCTCCCCCGCTGCGCGGTCAGCGGCCAGTGCGGGGACGTTGCTGTCGGAGGTCGCTGTGACCGCTTCGGGCGAGGACGTGGCCCGTCCTGCGCCGATGGCGATGAGCCCGATGGCCGCTACGGTCACGAGCCCGACAAGGCCGCGCATCGGCAGCCGGCCGGACGCCGCGGAGACTCCCTTGGCCGCACTCTTCGCAGAGGACGAACCGGTGTCTCGGCTGCGCCCGGGGCGGCGACCCACGGTGCGGTCGGCGCCGAGGGACAGCAGCAGGATCGACCCCAGGCTGACCAGGGTCAGTCCCGCTGCAGGGTATGAGGCGATGAGGTGGAACGGTCCCGTCTCCGCGGGCAGATGCACCTGGATCGCGGCGAGGATGAGACCGCCGACGTAGAGTCCGACCGCCCAGGTCAGGCGAGAGAGTTCGAGCCGGGCTTCGATGAGGGTGAAGAAGGCCAGGATGAGCATCGGCAGCATCAGGACCGGCGCCCAGAGTTCGAGGGCGCCGGCAGAGACCCCGCCGAAGCCGAGATCGGAGATCAGCTTCGTCAGCCAGGACATGTCGAGCGGAGCAGGGAACCCGACGGCAAGCAGATAAGTCGGCACGGACTCGGTGGCCGTGGTCTGTCCGGGCATCGTGAGAAGAGTTCCCGGCTCGCGGACGACGGCCCACAGCCACGGCCAGCCCAGGAACACGGTCGGGGCGAGCAGCCACAGATGGCGCAGGCCACGTCCTGCCACGAGAAGCACCGCGGTGCCGAGGACCGTGACCAATAGGAGCAGTGGAATGCCCGCGGTGATGACGAACAGCAGCAGGCCGCTGCCCGCTGCCGCGGCGATCGATCCGTCCCTCAGGCTGCGGCGCAGAGTCAGCACCGCCAGCGGGGCACAGATCCAGACGAGGATCACGCCGAGGCGACCGTCCGACAGTGCGGCCGTGAACAGCGGAGACGCGATCCACAGCATGGCGGCGAAGCCGCGCACCCATCGCCGTGCCAGTACGCTCCCCGCTCCCGCGTAGGCGGTGATGGCGGCCAGGATCGGCGCGGCCAACAGCAGGGAGCGGACCATGACATCGACATGGCCGAAGAAGAGGAGGGAGAGCACACCGAGGACAAGGTGGTAGGGGTCGGCCGGCACCGCCGCACCGGTCGAGACGTCGAGGTGACGTCCGAGGAGACGGTCGACGATCTCGCCGAAGCCGATGTCGGTCGAACCCAGGGCGCCGCCGTTGAGGTGGCCGGGACCGAAGAGTCGGAAGCTGATGACCCCGCTCATCACCACGGCGGCGAGGATCACATAGGTCAGGGGTGCACGCAGCAGACTGGAACCGCCGGAGATCTCCAGTCGGGAGAAGGAGTCGATGGCCTCTTCGGTGTCGCCGACCGGGTTGAGTTCGGCATCGGCGTCGGGGCCGCCGGTGGGAACCTCCGCCGGACGAGAGTCATCGCTCTCACCGCTCATCGTCCGGCGTTGAACGGCGAGTTCTTCGTCATCGGCGTAGAGCGCGGCGACATGTCCGGTGTTCGATCGTCTGGCCACACGGTTGCGACGGGCGTTGGCACGTCTCAGCGGGGCGGTGGTCGACACATCTGCGGGAAGGCCGATGAGCGCACCGAGGTGCCACCCGGCAGGACGGAAGTTATTCGACAGCAGCCCGCCGATGACTCGGCCGAGGTGGCCGAGAGCAAGGAGACAGAACAGCGAGACCAGCCCCTGACCGGCGAGGCTGAGACGGTAGCGCTGCTCCGTCCGGATCTGGGACTTCGACCTCGGCGGGTGGGGCGAGGAGCCGAGCCGGGCAGCGGACGCAGCGGAGATCTCCATCCGCGCTCGCGGGGCCAGCAGCACGCGGGCGCCGAGGTCGCGAAGACGACGGGAGTATTCGAGACCGGAATAGGCGGGACCGAGCACACGGGAGGGTGCCCCGATGCGCTCGAGTTCGGTGGTGGCCATGAGCAGGCCCGGCAGGTCGAGACCCAGAGTTTCGATCTGACTGTCGCGCTGGCCCTGGTCGATCTCCCCGGAGCCGACGGGGTTGAAACGCTCCCCCGCCGAGGTGGTGCTCACTCCGGCGGAGACGATGCGGCCGGAGCAGATGAGCTTCGGTCCGACGGCGGCGATGGATTCCGTCTCCCCGATGGCGTCGAGCAGCTCATCGAGGCAGTCTGGTTCGGGACGGGAGTCAGGGGTGAGGAACCACAGGAAATCCGACTCCGCGATCTCCGGCATCTCACCGGCTTCGCGGACCGTCCGCCCCCCGAGATCCACCACGGGGATCTCGGGGTAGTGCGGACGAAGAGCTGTTTCGAGCTCGACCTTGCTGGCATCGTCGCCGGAGACGACGACGATGGTGACGGCTTGACTCACACGACCTTTTTCTTGAGCCGGCGGCGTTCGCGTTCGGACATTCCGCCCCAGATGCCGAAGCGCTCATCGTTGGCGAGAGCATATTCGAGGCATTCGGAACGGACGTCGCAGGAGGCGCAGACCCGCTTGGCTTCACGAGTCGATCCGCCCTTCTCCGGGAAGAACGCCTCGGGGTCGGTCTGAGCGCAGAGGGCCTGGTCCTGCCAGGACAGTTCACCGTCGTCTGCGGCTCCCAGCAGCAGGGACAGCGGAGAGACGGCGGAATTGTCCGGCGGCAGCGGCGTCAGATCACTCGGATCGACGGCCAGCGGATCCGGCAGCGTCTCGGGTGTACGTGCTCCCGGTTCGATGAACCAGTCTTCGGCACGGCGGGAGGTGACTCCCGGTGCGGCGGTGAAGTCTTCTCTCTCCCGCCATTCTCTCTGTGCACTTTGCACGGTTTTCCCCTTTCTCACGCTCGAGCAGGTCCAGTACCGTGACTGAGGCGATCAGTCCGATGTACGGTCGAATCCTGAAGGATCCCTGCTCGGCGCGTTCCCCTTAGGTATAAATTACACGCGTGTCATTACCGCCCCGTCAAGCCCTTATGGAGTATCGAGACACCCCGTGAGACGCTATTCGAACATGCGTTCACATGCACACGCGCCCAGAACCCCATATATAGGTCACGGCCCGGTCATAGGGCACAACCTGTGGGATTCGCCTGAGCAAACCTGGAGAATTTAGAAAGTGGGCACCCACAATGGGATTATGGAGAGATGAGAGTGGAATCACCGGTGGCCTGGCATGAATGACCGTCTGCTCACCGTCTACGCGCCTCCCGTCGAGGAAGAGATCGCGTCGGGCTCCGACCTCTCCGCGATCCTCATCAACGCCCTCCGGCGCAACCGCATCGACCTCAAGGACGGCGATATCCTCGTCGTCGCCTCGAAAGTCGTCTCCAAGGCCGAGGGACGCCTGCGTACGGTCTCAGATCGTGCCGAGTTCGAAGAACTCGTCGCGGAGACGGGCACCCACTTGGTCGCTGAACGCTCCTATCGCTCCGGCACCACCGTGCAGATCGTGCGCACCCCGGCGGGCACCGTTCAGGCAGCAGCGGGTCTCGACCAGTCGAACTCCGGCGGTGCCGTCATCCTCCATCCACTCGACAGCGACCGGTCCGCCGACGGCCTGCGCCGACGGGTCGAGCAGGCCTTCGAGGTGCGTATCGGTCTGGTCATCTCGGATACGAGTTCACGGCCGTGGCGGGTCGGGGTCGGCGATATCGCCATCGGCCTGTCCGGCTTCTCCGGTCTCGACGACCAGCGCGGTCGCCCCGACGACGACGGGCGCGTCCAGACCGTGACGGTACGCGCGATCGCCGATGAGATCGCAGCGGCCGCCGACTTGGTCAAGGGCTCCTCCCGCGGACTGCCCATGGCGTTGGTCCGCGGAGCCGGCGGATACCTCGACAACGGCCGCGAAGGCGCCCGTGCACTCTCCCGCGACCTCGGCGAGGACTGGTTCCGACACGGCCATGTCGAAGCCATTCAGCGCGGCCTGGGAGTCACCGACCTGCCCGGCAGCGCCCCTGCCGGCGACAACAGCGACGACATCCTCGAAAGGGTGTCTCGAGCGATCCGCGTCGTCCGCGCCGGGCAGTCGCGGACTCCCGGCCATGCAGCCTGGCGGATGCGGATCGAGGGGTCGGGATCGCAGATCTCGCTCAGCCCCTCTGACTCACCGGCGACCGCCCAATCGGGCGGCCCACCCCTGCTCGAGGCGATGGTCGGGCTCGGATCTCTCGTCGAACGCCTCCATACAGCCCTCTTCGCCGAGGATCTCAGCGCCTCCACGCGCTATCACTGGGTCGATGGTGAGCTCGGGGCCTTCCCCCGCGGGGTGACGATCGACATCGGCCTCATCGTTCACTGACCCTCCCGACAGACTGCATTCGGAACACAATCATGGAAGCGGATATGGATCTCTCAGTCATCGCGCGCACCGGCGGGCCCGTCCTCATCTGGCGCGGGCCCGATTTCGATCGACTCGACCTCACCGGCCCGGTCGTCTCGAACTGGGTGAATAAGGGAGTCGGCCTCTTCGGCGACTACGACCTCGGACCGGACTTCACTCTCTTCGCTCCTCTGCCGGAGGGGCTGCACTGGCGCGAACTCGTCGCTGTCCTCAGTGTCCTGCTGGCAGGGGGCCGCGTCGTCATCGCGCACGAGGCACCGGACGAGGACTTCATGGCCTTCGTCCCCTTCGGCCACGAGGATGATGACCAGGTGGCCGACGCCGACGAGGTCTTCGTCTTCAATCCCCCGGCCCTGGCGCTGAGCACCCCGGTCGATACCGACTTCATCGACGTCAATTCCGCCATCCGCTCCTACCCCGATGTCACAGCGCGTCGCCTCGACGCTTCGGGAATCCTCGAAGTGGACGGTCAGATCATCGACTGGACGAGTTCCGAATCGACCGACGCTGCCCGCCCGCAGGGACTGCTCGCCTCGAACTCGACCCCGCTGCCGAGCGAGTGGCCGCGCTTTCTGCAGCACCTCCTCGGCGGTGGTGAGGTCCTGCTCACCAGCAGAGTCGACGATGCTCGCATCACGGACCTGGCCGCCGGGCTGGGAGTGGTACATGGCACACTGGGCACATGGACAAAGTAGTTGATACCCCCGCAGCAGCGGTGGCCGACATTGCAGATGGATCATCGATCGCCGTGGGCGGCTTCGGTGTCGTGGGCGTGCCCGAATTCCTCATTCGGGCCCTCCAGGACCAGGGAGCCAAAGACCTCGAGGTGATCTCCAACAACGCCGGCGTCGACGGCCGCGGACTGGGCATTCTGCTCGCCGACGGACGACTCCGCCGCATCATCGCCTCGTATGTCGGCGAGAACAAGGAATTCGCCCGTCAGTACCTCTCCGGTGAACTCGAGGTCGAACTCACCCCGCAGGGCACCCTGGCGGAGAAGCTGCGTGCAGGAGGAGCCGGCATCCCTGGTTTCTACACCATCACCGGCGCCGGGACGCAGGTCGCCGAGGGCGGCATGCCCTGGAAGTACGACGCGGACGGCAACGTCGTCAAGGAATCTCCGGCCAAGGAGACGAAGGTCTTCGACACCTTCGGAGAAGAGAAGGAATACGTCCTCGAGAAGTCCCTGGCTCCCGACTACGCACTTGTGCGTGCCGCGATCGGTGACCGGCACGGCAACCTCGTCTTCCACTCCTCGGCGCGGAACTTCAATCCCCCGGCCGCACAGTCGGCTCGCATCACCATCGCCGAGGTCGAAAAGCTCGTCGAACCCGGCGAGATCGATCCGGACATGGTCCACGTGCCTGGCGTCTTCGTCCACCGCGTGGTGCCGCTGACGCCCGAACAGGTGGCGGACAAGCCCATCGAGAAGCGCACCGTACGAGAAGCCTGAGGAGACACAGAAATGTCATTGACACGCAATCAGATGGCGGCCCGTGCCGCCCAGGAACTCGAAGACGGCAGCTACGTCAACCTCGGCATCGGCATGCCGACCCTGGTGCCCAATTTTCTGCCCGAGGGTGTCCACCTCGTGCTCCAGTCGGAGAACGGCCTGCTCGGCGTCGGCCCGTACCCGACCGAGGATGAGATCGACCCCGACCTCATCAACGCGGGCAAAGAGATCGTCACGATGAACCCGGGCGCCGCGTACTTCGACTCTGCGGCGAGCTTCGGGATGATCCGCGGCGGCAAGATCAACGCCGCGATCCTCGGCGCCATGCAGGTAGCCACGAACGGAGACATCGCGAACTGGATGATCCCGGGCAAGATGGTCAAGGGCATGGGCGGCGCGATGGACCTCGTGCACGGTGCCCAGCGCGTCATCGTCATCATGGACCACGTCGCCAAGGACGGTTCGCACAAGCTGTTGAAGTCGTGCGAGCTGCCGCTGACAGGAAAGGGCGTCGTCGAGCGCATCATCACGGATATCGCCGTACTCGACGTCAGCGGTGACACGTTCACCCTCGTCGAACTCGCCCCGGGCGTGACCGTCGACGAAGTCAAGGAGAAGACAGGCGCCGAGGTGATCGTCCCCGAGGACGTCCCCACCATCGAGGTCGCCGCCTGAGTTCCAGGTGACCGGCCCGGGCCTCACGCGTGCAGTGTCCGAACGAGGACACTTGGTGATCGAACAGTGGTCACGTTCGGATGCTCTCTCTGATCGCTCAGAAGCATCCGAACGTGACCACTGTTCTGTGTTCTGCTGCCAGCGCACCGCAGTCTTGACCACCCACGCGCTGGCGTCGACCGCCGCCGAACACCGGATTCGTCCGTCAGGACCGTCGGACGTTGCTCGACACCGTCGGAAACGCAGATTGTTGGGTCGATCCACGGTGGTTACGTTGAAGAAATCACCGCGGATCGACCCAACAATTCCGCAGGGGCCCTGCACACCGGTTCGCAGGGGTGAGTAAGCATTCGCTGGGGCGAGTTGAGCAGACGAGCTCAGCCGCCGGTGGTGGCGGACAGCGCGCGCTCAGCGGCCGGCAGCTCCGGAATTCAGTCCGGTGGTCGCTACGAACACATCGCCGTGGCCATCGGCCGTCACCGTCGGTTCGTTGGCCGCGATGAAGGCGCTCTGCCCACGTTCGAGGGTGAGCGTCGAGCCGAGCGAGCTGAGTGTGACAGTTCCCGCAGTGCACAGCACAATCGCCGCACCGCGCCGTTCCACCGTCGTCGTGCGCGGGCACCGCAGTGCCTGCAGAGCGAAGTCATCGGTGGGTCCCAGCAGCATTCCCGAGTGATCGGGTTCGACCATCCGGGGTGCACCGGCGTGGAAGTCCGTGATCTTCGACAGCTGTTCGATGTCGACGTGCTTCGAGGTCAGCCCGCCGCGCACGACGTTGTCGCTCGAGGCCATGATCTCTATGCCTGTGCCGAAGAGGTAGGCATGCAGCACTCCGGCGTCCATGGTCAGCGCTTCTCCCGGCTGCAGGTGAACTCGGTTGAGCATGAGTCCGACCAGCGCGCCGGGGTCATGGGGATAGTCGGTGACCAGCTCGCAGAATGTCTGCGCCGGGTCGACCGCGCTGCCTGACCGGCTGATGTGTCCGACCGGCAGTTCGTCGATCCCATGGGCGGCGACCTCGTCGACGAGCCCGGGCGTCCGCGGATCGCTGAGGATGATTTCAACGGCGCGTGACAGCGCCTTGGATTCGCTGAAAGACTTCAGCGCTGCGATGATCGCTCCGAGCACGTCCAAGGACGGCGGAGTCAGCGGCTGGGAGAGCATCCGTTCGAACGTGGCTCGCACGGCCTTGCGCGGGCGGAACCCCGTGAGCGCGTGGAAGTCGGTGAGCGCGTAGATGAGCTCCGGTTTCGCCGAGGCGTCCTTGAAGTTCCGGTCGGGAGCGTCCAGCGCCGGTCCGGCCGCTTCCTCGGCGGCGAATCCGGCCCGGGCCTGTTCGCGATTCGGGTGCACCTGGATCGACAGGGCCTTGCTCGCCGAGAGCACCTTGAGCAGGAACGGCAGTCGCGCTCCGAAGGACTCGAGGGAGTCGTGGCCGAGCAGACCTTCAGGGTCCCCCGCCAGGTACTCGATGAGGTTCGGTCCGAGCCGAGGCTCGGCCTCCGTCGCCACGCCGCCCGTCGGCTGCTGCCCGCCGAGGCGGTTCTGCCGTTCCAGCGGAGCCTGGGACGGCGTGTGCCCGACGTCGAGTCGAGAGGGGCTGACCGGGTGGGCTCCGAGCCAGAGTTCCGCGCAGGGGGTGCCGTCCGGGACTGTGCCGAGGATCGCGGGAATCGCGTCGGTGCTGCCCCATTCGAACTTCTTGACCGTATTGTGCAGACGATGCACTGCGGGCCCCCTTTTGACAGGATCGATTTGGATTCACATCCGGTGATTTCCGGTTGTGCTCAGTCCAGCCTAGCCCCGCTGTCGTGGCCGGGGTCGGCACTTCACTGACTGTTCAGCCGAAGTCACAATCTATTCACCGCTTGTCACCTGCGCAGATACATATCGACCGGTCACTGCCGCAACCGGAATCGTCCGGGAAACCAGACAGTGCCCCGAGGGAGATCCACAATGGGTTCGTCCTCGGGGCACTGGCCGGCAGGCGCTGTACGCCCTGTCCTCGATGCCTGGTGTCAGCCGACTACGCGGATGACCTTGGCTCCACGGTTCAGCATCCAGCTGTAGCTGCGCTTCGTGGTGTTCGTCCGCGTCGAGCCGGCATCGTACATCTGGCCCTTGGTCTCGGAGATGATTCCGATATGACCGGGGATCCAGATCAGGTCGCCGGCCTTGGCGTCCTTGAGCGAGATCTCCTTGCCGGCGTAACGCTGCTGACTGGTTGTGCGCGGCAGCTTGATGCCGTTCTTGCCATAGACGTACTGGGTGTAACCCGAGCAGTCCCAACCGGACTTCGGCGAGGTCCCGCCCCAGACGTACTTGACGCCGAGGTTGGCCTTCGCATCCTTGATGATGGACGCACGCTGGGCCGCGATCTTCTCGGCCTTGGACGGCTTGTCCTTCTTCTTGTCGTCGTCCTTCTTCTTGTCGTCCTTGGACTTGTCGTCCTTCTTCTTGTCGTCCTTGGACTTGTCGTCCTTCTTGGAATCATCCTTGGACTTATCGTCCTTCGAGTCCTTGTCGTCTGCAGAACCTTCCCCGGAGTCTGCAGGCGACTTGTCATCGGTGGAATCGTCTCCCGGCGGCGTCGCGCCGCCCGGAGCATTGTCGTCGCTGACTCCGCCGGCGATCGAACCCTTGGGAGAGAACTCGGTGGTTCCGTAGCCTTCGGCCCAGACCAGACGTGCGCCTTCGAAGAGCTGCTCACCGCGGCCCTTCTTGTAGACCACGTCCGACTTGGGGTAACCGAGGTGACCCTTGACGGTCCCCTTGTCACCCCAGTACTTCATGATGGTGCCGGAGGTGTAGTGGGCGCCGGTGTTCTTCGACCAGTAGAACGAGCCCTTTTCGAAGCGCTGTGCGACGCCCCCGCCCTTGAGGCCGCCCTTCTCCGCAGAGGTGGGCAGCCCCAAGTCGGTGACTGCATTGCCCTTGTACGCCGAAGCGATCGCTCCGGACAGGTGGTAGGCACCGGTCTTCTTGGACCAGTAGACAGTGCCCTTCTCGAACTTCTGTGCCTTGGCGCCAGAAACGCCCTTGACGTCGTATTCCTTGCCGAGAGCCTTGCCGAGCTTGTTCTTCTCGGCGTACTTCTCGATCGAGGTCTTCGCCTTCGGCTTCTCGGTCTTCTTGTCGTCGTCCTTGGACTTGTCGTCGTCCTTGCTGTCGCTGGGCTGTTCGCCGGTCTTCAGGATCGAATTGACCGTCGAACGCATCTCACCCAGCTTGGCGTAGAAGGCGTCACCCGGGCAGTCGGTCTGCCCCAGATCGCGGTGGCCGACCAGGTTCGACTTCGTCGCTTTGGAGATTCCGTTGATCGAGAACTTCCAGGCGATCGCCGAGGCGACGGCATCGCGTGTCTTCTTCGGCGGGGCCGCGCTGTTGTAGGTACCCAGCACGGAGATGCCGAAGGTTCCGGTGTTGTGTCCGGCGACGTGAGCGCCGATGACGGCCTTCGAGACGTCACCGCCGCGAGCGTGCCAGAGGCGGCCGTACTTGTCTGCGACGACGTTGTATCCGATGTCGTTCCAGCCGCGGCCCTGCTGGTGGTAGGCCTGGATACCGCGGATGATTCCGGGAACATCGGCAGCCGAGTAGCTGTTCGAACCGGAGGTGTGGTGAACGACGGCCTGCTTGATGCCGCTGGCGTAATCGGGGCTGCCGCGGTAGGCCTTGGCACCCCACGAGCTGCGCGAGCCGATCTTCGGCTTTGACACCTTCTTCGCCACGGTGTCCACCGTCGACGATCCGGGTACGTAGTTCTGGTTGGTCACCATCGCGCCGGCGGCCGCATCGACGTTCTCTGCTGATGCCGCCTCGGCGTCGGTCGAGTCCTCGGTCGACTGCTCCGGCGCGGTTTCAGCACCGGCAGAGTCGCCGCTGACCTGATCGTCGAGCTCGACGGGATCGTTCTCGGCGACGGCCTGAGCGTCGCCGGCGTCCCGCTTCGGATCGACGAGGACGAGTTCGGCCTCGCTCGGCGCGGAGTCACCGAGGATGCGCATCTGCACAGCGGAAGCGTTCGACACCGTCATCGGCTCCGAACCCTTGTTCTGGGCTTCTTCCTGCTGCTCTTCGTCCAGGGTGTCCCAATTGCCCCATTCCGAACCCTGCTTGGTGCGGACCTGGATGCGGATATTGGACTTCGACTCGGAGAAGGTGAAGCCGACAAGGCTCGGGTTGTTCGCGGGAACGTCGAGGACATCGGAGATGAGCGCGATGTTCACTCCGTCTTCGGTCTTCTGACGGACCGAACCGGAGATGTCGTCTTCGCCCTCGGCCTTCGACTCGTCGGACGAATCCTTCGCGTCCTCGTCCTCGGACTTCGGGGTCTCGGTCTCTGCGCCCTCGGCAGGAGCCTGCTCGGTCTCGGACGGCGCCGATCCCTCGGACGGCGCGGCGTCGTCGCCCCCGGAGGTCAGTCCGGCGGAGACGTTGTTGACCGAAGCCGCAGATGCCGACGCCGAAGCGTTGACGATATCGGGCACCTTGGCCGAGGCCAGTGCAGTCTGCGACTTGAAGATATTCGGCAGATTGCTCGTGGCGCTCTGGTTGGCGGCAGTGGCGGTGGAATCACTGGAATCGCGGGCACCGGGGACGTTGAGTCCCTCTTTGCTGACGTTCAGCGCCTCTTTGGACACATCAGGCGTCGTCGTGGCTGCGGAAGCCGACGGTGCCGTGACCGCTAAGGTGCCGACCAGCGCAATAGAAGCGCAGCCCGCAACAGTGGGCAATAGATATTTCATCGTTACAGCCTTTTCGAGGAAGACAGGGAAGTTCAGGCCTCGAGGTCCCCTTCACCGTTGGCAGAACGGTGGGCAACCCCAACATCTCAAAATTGTTACACATTTTCGGCGTGTCAGACTAGCCACAGAGCAGAATATTCTAATTACACGAGTGTGGTTCCCAGTATTGACAAGGGACACACCGAGCAAAAGATTTTCCCGGAATCGTCATGGGATCGACCGATTCGGTCATTGGTCTCATCACGACCGACCTCACAGCAGCGCCTCACGGCACGTAGCAGATCGCCTTTGCGTCGGCTTCTTCGCCGTTGTCAGCTGAGGTGTCGCCGGCACCCTGTGCCAGCAGCTGCGGCCCTGAACCGGAGTTCGGATCGAGTCCCGCATCGACTCCGGCAGCGGCTGACAGGTCGCTTCCGGGAACCGAGAACGCGCCTTTGTCCTCTTCGGAGGACTTCGACGACTCCTCGATCTTATCGGCTACCAGCTGATGTGCCACATCGAAGTCGGGCTGTGACGGAGTGATACGCGGCGGGGTGAGGTCGACGGATTCGATCTTCTGCGACTTCACCTTGAGCGCGAGGTCGACGAACGAGTCCACCTGAGACGAGGGGATATCCGTCGACACGGCCCCCGGAGTGGCTTTCGCAATCGACTGGTAGCGGGTGAGCACGGTGGCCGGGTCGAGCTGTTTGACCATCGCCGTCTGCACGCAGCGCTGGCGGACCATCCGCTCGTAGTCGCTGGAGAACTCTCGGGAGCGGGCGAACCACAGCGCATGGAAGCCGTCGAGCTTCTGTTTGCCCGGTTCGATCCATCCCTTGACCGGCCCATGCTCGCCCGTGGTCGGATCGACCTTCGACGAAATCGGCACTCGCTTGCCGGAGACGAGGGTGATTCCGCCGAGGGAGTCGATGAGGTTCTCGAATCCCTTGAGATTGATCATCGCGTAGTACTGGACCTCGAGTCCGGTGGCGCCCGAAACGGCGTCCATCGTCGCCTGCTCGCCGGCAGTCTTCGGGTCCTCGAACTCATCCTTGTGCTGTTCGCCCTGCTGGAAGACGGCATTGAGCAGACATTCGTCCCCGCAGTTGTATCCCTGCGGGTAGTGCTTGTGCAACGGCGAGTCGTCCGGGAACGGCACGTTCTCCATATTGCGAGGCAGGCCGATGATGACGGTTTTGCCGGTCTTCGCATCGATCGAGACCAGCGACAGCGAGTCCGGTCGGATTCCTGTCCGCCCTTTTCCGGCGTCCGAACCCAGCAGCAGGATGTTGTATCGGCCGTCGACGGGTTTGAGTGCCTTGCCCGAGGCGAACAGGTCGCTCATCAGTCCGCGCTGCGAGTTGAGAATCGTCGTCCCCCAAGCCAAGGGGCCCACGACGATGAGCAGGAGGGCACAGAAGGCCGCCACGAAGCGTTTGCGGGCCCTTCGGGAGATCGTGACGATCCGGATGCGCCGCAGGGTGTCGAACAGGCACACCGCCCAGTTGATCGCGATGACGGGCACCCAAATGGTCAGAAAGGTGAGGATGAAGGGGTTCGTGCCGATGGTGAAGAGGAACGTCCGGCTGATGAGGACGATCACACCGGCGATCAGAGCAAGGATCCAGCTGATGGCGGTGATCGACAGAGAGATCTTCGCCCAGCGGCGGTGGCCGAAGAGCAGCTGCACTCCCCCGGGCACGAGAGCCGTGACGAGCAGCAGAAGCCACGCCCGCACATCACGCGTCGGCTGCGAAGCATACGACGGGTGGCGGATCGGGTCCACATATCTCGTCTCAGCCACTGACTTCCCTTCGCTTCAGGCTCTGCTCACGGACTGCTTCCGGCATCGACATCCGCGGGTGGCCACACAGGCCGTATCGCCCCATCGGGTGTCCACAGCAGACAACTGTGCCAAAGACACTTCAGAGTCCACTGTGTTCACCTATTGTGTCGCGTGAGAACCATCGATTCCGGCACATCCGCGCCGCGCATGTCGGATTCGTCGCGTGTGCGATTCTTCACAGACAGAAGAACGGGCGCCGCAGACTCCCGTCTGGGGAATCCGCGGCGCCCGTTCGATACAGACCGGACGGCACCGTGCAGCCTTGACCAGGTGCGGCCTGCCGCAGAGCGTCCGAACCCGGTTCAGGCGAGGAGTTTGCGTCCCATCACCATCCGCTGGATCTGATTGGTGCCTTCGTAGATCTGCGTGATCTTCGCATCGCGCATCATCCGCTCGACCGGGTGGTCCACGACGTAGCCGGCACCGCCGAGCAGCTGCACGGCGTCAGTGGTGATCTCCATCGCAGCATCGGAGGCGAAGGCCTTCGCCGCGGCGCCGAAGTACGTGAGGTCCTCATCGCCGCGTTCGCTCTTGGCGGCAGCGGTGTAGGTCAGCTGGCGTGCCGCCTCGAGCTTCATGCCCATATCGGCGAGCATAAACTGGATCGCCTGATTATCGGCGATCGACTTGCCGAACTGCTGCCGATCCTTGACGTAGGCCAGGGCGTAGTCGAGCGCGCCCTGGGCGACGCCGACGGCCTGCGCGGCGATCGTGACTCGAGTGTGGTCGAGGGTGCGCAGGGCGATCTTCAGGCCTTCCCCGGGCTCACCGACGATGCGGTCGCCGGGCAGGCGGACATTGTCGAAGAGGAGCTCGCGGGTGGGCGAGCCCTTGATGCCGAGCTTGCGCTCCTTCTCACCGAAGGTGAAGCCCTCATCGGACTTCTCGACGACGAAGGCGGAGATGTTGCGTCCGCGGGCTCCGTCGGGGTCGGTCACGGCCATGACCGTGTAGTACTCGGATTCTCCGGCGTTGGTGATCCAGGTCTTGACACCATTGAGGATCCAGTCGTCGCCGTCGCGTTCGGCGCGGGTCTTCATCGATGCGGTGTCGGATCCGGCTTCGCGCTCGGACAGTCCGTAGGAGAATCCTGCTTCTCCGGCGGCCACGGACGGGAAGTACTTCTTCTTGATCTCTTCGCTGCCTCCGAGCTGGACGGGCATGCTGCCGAGCTTGTTCACAGCCGGAATGAGCGAGGACGAGACGCAGCCGCGTGCGACCTCTTCGATAATGATCGCCACGGCCAGCGCATCAGCGCCCATGCCCCCGTACTCTTCGGGGATGTGCGCGGCGAAGAAATCCGTCTCGACGAGGGCGTCGTGCGCCTCCTGCGGGTAGCGGGAGTCCGCATCGACCTCGGCCGCGAACGGCGCGATCTTCTTCTCGACGACATTGCGGACCGCGGCGCGAATCTCTTCGTGCTCTTCGCTGGGCTGGTACAGGTCGAACATCATTCTCCTCAGACTTATCAAACGTTCAGCAAGCCCTATTATTCCTGCAGCGCCCGGCCTTTGTCGAGAGCGACCTGCCGCAGCTGGCTCCGATAGTCGTCGAGACGCGTGCGCACAGCCTCAGCTTCGGCGCCCTGACCGGCCCCGAGGATGCGCGCCGCCAGCAGGCCGGCGTTCTTGGCGCCGCCGATCGAAACGGTGGCCACGGGAACTCCTCCGGGCATCTGCACGATGGACAGCAGCGAGTCCATTCCGTCGAGGTACTTCAGGGGCACGGGGACTCCGATGACCGGAAGCGAGGTCATCGACGCGATCATTCCGGGCAGATGGGCCGCTCCCCCGGCTCCGGCGATGATCACCCGGACGCCTCGCGCGGCCGCGGACTTCGCCCAGTCGACCATGTCCTCGGGCATGCGGTGGGCGGAGACCACCTCGGCGCTCGATTCGATGCCGAGTTCGTCGAGGGCGTCGGCGGCTGCTTTCATCGTCGGCCAGTCCGAGTCCGAGCCCATGACGATGCCGACCGGAGCCGCCGTGTCAGTGGAGTCTTCATTCGCTGTGGTCATCTGTGCTTCCTTCGTTGCAGGCGGCTGATATCCGCGTATCGGTGCCGGGTGGGTCCGGGGTCCAGTCGGCGCCGGGACTCAGCGTGCGCCGGGTTCGCTCTCGGCCCGGAGATTCTCCGGAGCGGGCATCTGAGGATGCGGATCGACGACGACGCCGGCGATGAAATCGGCGGCATGCCGCGCTCGAGCGAGCACGAGCTGCCGATCCTCGCCGTAGGCGTTCACGTGGCCGACCTTCCGACCCGGGCGCACCCCCTTGCCGTAGAGGTGAACCTTGACCGCCGGGTCGTGAGCCATGACGTGCAGGTACGGCTGATAGAGGTCCTCATGATCAGCGCCGAGGATGTTTACCATCACGGACACGTCCTCCCGTGCCGCGGGGCTGCCGAGCGGAAGGTCGAGGACCGCGCGGAGGTGCTGCTCGAATTGACTCGTCACCGCTCCGTCCTGGGTCCAGTGACCGGTATTGTGCGGACGCATCGCGAATTCGTTGATGAGGAAGCCCTCGGCGGTCTCGAACATCTCCATCGCCATGACGCCGGTGACTTCGAGGGTGCCGGCGACAGTGAGGATCGCTTCGGTGATGGCCCGCGCCTTCTCATCACGCAGATCGGGAGCCGGGGCGATGGCCTCCTTGCACACGCCGTTCTGCTGCCAGGTCTCGACGACCGGCCACACCGCGGTCTGCCCCATCGGCGACCTTCCGACCATGACTGCGAGCTCCCGGGTGAAGTCGACCTTCTCCTCGGCGAGCAGCTGGGGCACCTCGTTCAGCCACTCGACGGCCTCGTCGAGGCTGTCGATGACGCGCACGCCCTTGCCGTCATAGCCTCCGCGGGGCGTCTTGAGGATGAATGGGTATCCGACGCGAGCGGCGAACGCTTCGACATCGGCGGCCGAGGTGATCTCCGCCCATGCGGGGTTGGGCAGACCGAGTTCGTCCATCTTCGTACGCATCCGGATCTTGTCCTGGGCGAAGATAAGGGCATCGGGTCCGGGGCGCACTGCATGTCCGGCCTCGACGAGAGCCTGCAGATGCTCCGGTGGGACGTGTTCGTGGTCGAAGGTGATGACGTCGACGGTCTCGGCGAAAGCCTTGAGCGTCGGGTAGTCCGTATAGTCACCGACGGTCACCTCGTTGATGACCTGTGTGGCGGGGGCGTCGGCGGTCTCCGCGAGAACGGAGAAGCGGACGCCGAGGGCTTCTGCGGCGGGAGCGAGCATGCGTGCCAGTTGACCGCCGCCAATGACACCGATTCGAGGAAAAGTCACGTGTTCCATCCTATCTTCCGCGCCCGTCGCGGATCGACTGCGGTCAAATCGTGGATCGGCCGAGCGGTCGGCAGCTCATCTCAGTCCCAGTCGCCACAGTGAGGTAACTTCGGCGCTGCGGGCAGCGTGGAGCGCGTCGGCGGTATCAGCGGCGCGGGGATGGCGGGGCACCGTATCGATGCGATCGAGCACGCGCAGTCCTGCCGCCTCGATGCGTTCGCGGAGCTCACCTGATGGCCTGAGGCCCAATCGTTCGGCGAGGTCGGAGATGATCAGCCACCCCTCCCCCGCCGGGGTGAGGTGGTCGGTCAGCCTCTCGACGAAGCGATGGAGGACAGCGGAGTTCGGATCGTAGATGCCGATCTCGAGTGCCGAGGTCGGCTGGGCCGGCAGCCACGGCGGATTGCACACGATGAGGTCGGCACGACCAGGCGGAAACAGGTCGGCCTCGATCACACTCACATCGGCACCAGGACAGAGACGGTCGAGGTTCTCACTGGCGCAGGCGACGGCGCGCGGGTTGATGTCGGTGGCCACCACTGTCCCAGCGCCGCGCCGCAGCAGGATCGCGGCGAGGACTCCGGTCCCCGTTCCGAGGTCGAATGCAGTGCCGGTCGAAACCGGACCGACGTTCCTTCCCCACGGCAGGGGCGTCTGCGCGACGAGATCGAGGTACTCTCCCCGCACAGGCGAGAAGACGCCGTAGCGCGGATGGACGGAATCGCCCAGAGCCGGGATCTCGACTCCTCGCAGCTGCCATTCATAAGCGCTGAGCACTCCGCCGAGTTCGGTGAGCGACACGCAGACCGGTCCGTCGGCCGGGCCGTAGGCGGCGCGGCAGGCGGCGGCGACGTCGGGGGCACGGCGCAGGGCGAGGTCGAAGTCCGGGCCGAGCTCGACGACGACTCTGCCGAGCAGCCGGGCCCGCTGCTCGATGGCGTCACGTTCCGCGAAGAATGACAGCGCGGGATCGAGAGCAGGGCCATCGCTGTCCCCGGGTCCCACGAATCGGTCTCTGCCCCGTCTGTCGCGGGATCGACCCCTGCCGCCGCGACGGCCGCCGGAACGTCGACCCCCTGTGCCTTCACGGTTTCCGCCGCGGTCGCCTCTGAGCCGACGGCTCATCGCCTGGACGAGTTGACGGCCGTTGTGGAAGTCTCCGCGCCACAGCAGTCCCACTCCGGCGCGTGTCAATCGGCAGGCTTCGTCGGCGGTTGTCTCGTCTCCGATGATCTCCACAGTCGCGGGAGGCGGCGCCCCGTTCTCAGAATGCCAGTCGGCTGTGCGGCCGATGCCGTCCTCGGTCCAGCGGATCGTCGTCAACGGGTGCTCCCAGAAAGTCGGTGGTGAGTCATCTCGGCTGCAGTCGGCACCGCTCACACGACGAGCAGCGGGATCTCCAGCTCCTGCTCCGTGGTGGAACCATGGTGACCGATGAGGGCCAGCGCCGAGGCGGATTCCACTTCCGAATCGACCACGGCGAAGCCATCGGTGCAGATGACGAGGAAATCCCCGATCCGCGGATAGACGTGCGGGGCGACAGGACCGAAATAGCCGCGGTCGATCGCCGAGGCCTTCGGCAGGATGAGCCCGCGGTCGTCGAGCGTCTCCTGCCAGACCGAGAGCACGTCCGCCTCCGCGCCCTCAGCAGCGTAGAGATGCAGTGCGCGCGGCTCTCCGCCGACGTGGCGCAGGCCGGCCTTGAGCTCAGGGAGTTCAGCGAGGTCGAAACGACGTTCGTGGTCGACGTCGACCATGCCGTGGTCGGCGGTGATGAGCATGGTCGCGTCGTGCGGCAGGTCGGAGGCGAGTCGGGACAGGGCGAGATCGACGCGTTCGAGTTCTTCTGTCCAAGCGGCAGAGTCCGCACCGTGCACATGACCGGTCTTGTCGAGATTGCCCCAATAGAGGTAGACGAGGCGGCGACCCGGAGCCCTCGCCTCGGCGAGAGCCTGGGCACAGCGCTCCTCCAGGCTCTTCGAGTCCCGGAATCTGCCTCCGCGCAGCGAGGCCCGGTTGAGGCCGCGTCCGGCGAACTTCTTCTCTCCGAGGCTGACCACATCGATTCCGGCATCGGTGAGGCGTTCGAAGAGGGTCGCATCGGGGACCCAGGCGACGGGGTCGACGTCGAGGTTCCACGTCAGCTGGTTGAACACCGCGTCCTTCTCCGGGTCGAGGACGCGGTAGCCGACCACGCCGTGGGCGCCGGGCAGGCGGCCCGTGGCCAACGACGACAGAGAGTTCGCCGTCGTCGACGGGAATCCGGCGGACAGGGTACGGCGTGTTCCGGCCTGCGACCGGAAGAAGGGAGTGTATCCGCTGTAGCGGCGCAGCTGCTGCTCCCCGAGACCGTCGATGAGCACAACGATCGTCGCCCGGGACTCCCGGTCGAGTCCGAGCGTTCGTGCACGATCGGACATCGGCGCATCGAGGGCGTCGGCCGCACCGAGGCTCAGCGCCGCGGCGGGAACGACATCGGAGAGCATGGGACCCGCATAGTCCGGGGGCCCCAGGTGCTCAGCACCGGATGGGTCCTGCTGCCTTTGACTCGTCGAGTCCTCGCTCATCAGCGGCGCGACCGCAGCCGGGCTTGGAAGACTGCGGCGCGCAGCTTCCCGGCGAAGTCGGCCATTCGGTCGACGGCGGCCTGCCCTTCGGCCTCGGCCGAGACCCGGAGCATGACATCCTCGGCGAAGATCGATCCGCCGTATCCGTGATCGCCCATGCAGTTGGGATCTCCGCAGGTCTCGGGGAAGGCCTCGATGCGCTTCGACGCACCCCAGGACATGGTCAGCGAAACCTCGACGGGCTTGTCACCGGGCTTGTAGGCGGCCGGATCGGCGAAGGTGCGGCCGACCATCACGGTGCCCAGGCGATCGAGTTCGATGTCCTCGCTGCTCGTGACGGCGCGGGGTTTGGCGCCGGGTTCCGCGTTCGGATCGTCATCGACGTGAGCCAGTAGGAGGCGGGTCTCGGTGAGGACGAAGGCTGTGACATGCCGGTGGATGGATTCGATGTCGACATGTGTGTCGATGTGGACGAAGTGGGCCAAGACCGGTTCGTCGTAGAGCGAGTCGGCGAGGATGCCCTGAGTGAGCTGGGGATAGTAGCCGGCCGACTGCAGATCGTGAACGAGAACTTCGGGTAATGCCATGCCCACTATTGTGCCCCACTCCTCTGACTTGTCCCAGCGAGGTCGGCCATATCAGGACGCCCGACGCATATGCTGGGACCATGGAAGACTATCCTGCCGGGTGGGAAGCCGATGTCGTCCTCCGCGACGGCGGCACCGCCCACCTTCGCCCGATCACCCCTGATGATTCCGCTGCTCTGGCCCGCATGCACGAGGCCCAATCGCCGGAGTCCGTCTATCTGCGCTTCTTCGCTCCGCTGCCCCGACTTCCCAAACGCGACCTCGACCGCTTCGTCAACGTCGACCACCACGACCGAGTGGCGCTGATCATGCTCATCGGCGACGACATCATCGGCGTCGGCCGCTTCGATCGGATCACCGACACCGACGCCGAGGTGGCGTTCAACATCGCCGACGCCCACCAGGGTCGCGGGGTCGGTTCGATCCTGCTGGAGCATCTGGCCGCGGCCGCGCGCGAATCGGGGATCCAGCGATTCACCGCCGAGGTGCTTCCCCAGAACCGGTCGATGCTGCAGGTCTTCCAGGCCGCCGGCTACGAGGTCTCCCGCGGTTTCGATGACGGTGTCGTGGCCGTGAAGTTCGACATCGATCCCACGGCACGGTCCATCGAAGTGCAGGCCTCCAGGGAACACAGGGCCGAGGCCCTGAGCGTGCGCACGGTCCTCCACCCCGCCTCGGTGGCGGTGATCGGCGCCAGCCGCAAACGCAACTCCACCGGACATCTGCTCATCCGCAACATCACGGCCGCGAAGTTCACCGGCGACCTGTGGGTCGTCCACCCCGAAGCCGATCAGATCGCCGGCGTCCAGGCCTATCCGAGCCTCGCCGATCTGCCGGGCAAGGCCGACCTCGCGGTCATCGCCGTGCCCGCCGAGTCCGTCACCGAGGTGGTCAAGGACTGTGCCGTGCACGGGGTCAAAGCCGTGCTCGTCATCTCCTCCGGATTCGCCGAGACCGGTCCCGAGGGGGCCGAACTCCAGCGCCGCATGGTCGCAACCTCCCGCGCCTACGGAATGCGCGTGGTCGGGCCGAACTCCTTCGGATTGGTCAACGAGGCCGCCGACATCTCGCTCAACGCCTCTCTGGCCCCGTTCCTCCCGGCTTCCGGAACGCTCGGGCTCTTCAGTCAGTCCGGGGCGCTGGGCACCGCCCTGCTCGCGGCGGCGAAGACCCGCGGACTGGGCATCTCCACCTTCGTCTCCGCAGGCAACCGCGCCGATCTCTCCGGCAATGACCTCCTCCAGTATTGGGAGGAGGATCCGGCCACGCAGACCGTCGGTCTCTACCTCGAATCCATCGGCAACCCGCGCAAGTTCTCGCGCATCGCCCGTCGAGTCTCGCGCGTCAAACCCGTCGTCGTCATCAAGTCCGACCTCACGGGCCGGGAGCTGCCGCCCGGGCATATCGTGCGTACCTCTTCCCTGGCGCCGAACACCCTCGACCAGGTGCTCGAGCAGGCGGGAGTGATCCGCGCGGATACGATCCACCAGCTCTTCGACCTCACCCAGGTGTTCTCGACCCAGAAGCTGCCGGCGGGCCGCCGGGTCGGGGTCATCGGCAACTCCGCGGCGATGAGCACCCTGATCATGCAGCGCGCCCGTTCCGAAGGTCTGCGCGTCGACACCGAGCCCGTGTCCCTGCACCCCGAGGTCGATGCGGAGACCTTCCGGACCGAACTCGATGCGATGTATGCCCGCGACGACGTCGACTCGGTCATCGTCACCTTCACCCCGTCGGCCGGTGCGGAGGAGACGGAGATCGCCGGCCTGCTGTCCGAGTCGGCCGCACGCTCGGGGAAGACCACGGTCGCCTGCTTCCTCGGCATCCACGGTGTCCAAGACGAACTGACCACGTACCTCACCGATGAGGCCGGCAGCCGGGTCTCCCACACCGTCCCCAGCTATATCGGTCCCGAAGATGCTGTGTGGGCTCTGGCCAGGGCCACGGACTATGCCCGGTGGAGGGCCGCCGACCACGGGCGCTACACCGAGCTCGACGACATCGATGACAAGAAGGTGCGGACGATCATCGACGCAGCCCTGGAGGGGGCACAGCCGGGCTCCCCCGTCAGGCTCGAACGCGACGACGCCCGCGACCTGCTCAGCGCCTACGGAATCGAGGTGCTTCCCTACGTCACGGCCTCCTCGGTGGACGAAGGAATCGCCGCGGCTGAGAAGATCGGGTATCCGGTCGCCCTCAAGGCCGTGACCACGGTGCTGCGGCACCGGATGGAGCTCGGCGGTGTGCGCCTGAACATCGACACCCCAGAGGAGCTCGCCGAGGATTTCACCGCGATCCAGGAGACCATCCGGCAGCTGGCCGGTGAGGATGAGCCGCTCGTCGACGTCCAAGCTATGGCCCCGCATGGTGTCCCCTGCGTCCTCCGCGCCGGTGAGGATCCGCTGCTCGGTCCGCTGCTGGCGTTCTCTTTGGCCGGGGACACCACGGAGCTGCTCGGCGATGTCGCTCATCGGGTCGCCCCGATCACCGACAAGGAGGCCGGGGACATGATCCGGTCGATCAAGGCCTCCCCGCGGCTGTTCGGCTATCGCGGTCTGCCGCCGATGAACATCGAACCGCTGCGCAATGTGCTGGAGAGGCTCGCTGTGCTGGTGGAGAACCATCCGCAGATCCTCGAGCTCGTCATCCACCCGATGGTCGCCACAGAGACCGAGTCGCATGTGCTCAGCGCCCACGTCGACCTCCTGCCCGACCCGACTCGGATCGACAGCACCCGTCGACTGCTGAGCTGAGACGGATCGGAGCAGACGCCCGCCCAGCTGAAAGGAGAATCCACACCCGCCGCAGGCCGTCTTCGAATTTCACTGTCACAGCGGCATATTGGCGCGTCCTATACCAATTCGCAGACTTGACGGGTAGTGTCTGTATCCGTTCACCACGAAATGTTATGAATTCGTGTTTTAATGAATGGCCGCTCCGGCGGCCATTGTCTGTGGCCAGTCACTGGTCATCCACCGTCCCAGGCGCCCGCGTTCAGCAGGTGTCCCATGAGAGCGAGGCCTCACAGTCATGATTTCGCGCAGAGACGTCGTCACCGACTCCGCGATCGCCGTAGTCGCCGAACAAGGAGTCCGCGGACTCACCCATCGGGCAGTCGATGCACTGGCCGAACTGCCGGTGGGGTCGACTTCGAATGTCTACCGCACCCGCGATGCCCTGATCACCGGAATCATGGAACGCATCGGAGAGCTCAACTCCCAGCAGCTCGAACGCCTGCCGGAGCTGGTACGTGCTCCGGGCGCTGACCCGATCGAGGTCGCCATCGACTTCTGCATGAACTGGCTGACCACGGACCGCAACCGGTTCTACACGATGATGATGCTCAGCCTGGATCCGGCTCTGCCGCCTGAGGCAGTGATCGCCAAGGAGAAGAACCTCCGCGCGATCAGGGAATTCATCATGCGCTTCGCCGGCATCGACGCCGAATACGCGCAACGGGTCAACAGCTCGGTCGCGGGCATGATGGTCAGCGAACTCGTCGCCGGCACGGCTGAGCGCTCGCATGTCGAGGCATACCTCAAGGAGTTCTTCCAGTGGCTGCGCAGCGGCCGCGACGATGCCTGAGCTCCGACACGAACCCTCCGGGGACGCCCGATTGAGCAGGAGTTCGCAAATCGAACGCTAGAATCGACGGGTGCCCTCCCCCGCTGAGGTCTAGCCTCGGCGCGGGCGGGTGTTCGAATCGAACAGTTCGTGCGTCAAAGGAGTTCCATGCCCGAAGGCAGAGTCATCGAAGTCGACGTCTCCTCAGAGATGGAGAGTTCGTTCCTCGAATATGCGGTCTCGGTCATCCACTCCCGCGCACTGCCCGACGCCAGGGACGGCCTCAAACCCGTCCAGCGGCGCATCGTCTACCAGATGGGCGATATGGGGCTGCGCCCTGACCGCGGACATGTGAAGTCCTCGCGCATCGTCGGCGATGTCATGGGCAAGCTCCACCCGCACGGCGACACCGCGATCTACGACGCCCTCGTGCGCCTCAGCCAGGGCTTCATCATGCGTGTGCCCCTGGTCGACGGCCACGGCAACTTCGGCTCCCTCGACGATGGTCCCGCTGCCCCGCGCTACACCGAGGCTCGACTCACGACCGCGTCGATGCACATGATCGCCGGGCTCGACGAAGACGTCGTCGACTTCGTGCCGAACTACGACAACACACTCACCCAGCCCGAAGTCCTGCCCAGCGCTTTCCCGAATCTGCTCATCAACGGCGCCTCGGGCATCGCCGTCGGCATGGCCACGAACATGGCCCCGCACAATCCCGGCGAGGTCATCGCCGCCTGTGCCCACCTCATCCGCAATCCCGATGCCGGACTCTCGGAGCTCATGCGCTTCATCCCCGGCCCGGATCTGCCCACCGGCGGACGGATCATCGGCCTCGACGGAGTGCGCGAGGCCTATGAGACCGGTCGCGGCACCTTCCGCACCCGCGCCACCGTGTCCATCGAGAACATCAGTGCCCGCCGCAAGGGAATCGTCGTCACCGAACTGCCCTACCTCGTGGGACCGGAGAAGGTCGTGTCGAAGGTCAAGGACGCGGTCGGGGCGAAGAAGCTGTCCGGAATCGCCTCGATCGATGACTATTCGGATCGCAAGAACGGCATGCGTCTGGTCATCGGCGTGAAGAACGGCTTCAACCCCGAGGCGGTGCTGGCGGAGCTCTACCGCCAGACTCCCCTCGAGGAATCGTTCAGCATCAACAACGTCTGCCTCGTCGAGGGACAGCCGCGGACCCTGGGACTGCGCGAGCTGCTCATGGTCTACCTCTCCCATCGCATCGACGTGGTGCGCAGGCGCACGGTCTTCCAGCTGCGCAAGGCCAAGGACCGGCTCCACCTCGTCGAAGGTCTGCTCATTGCGATCCTCGACATCGATGAGGTCATCCAGCTCATCCGCTCCTCGGACGATGCGGCCACGGCCCGCACCCGCCTCATGGACGTCTTCGAGCTCTCCGAGCTGCAGGCGACCTACATCCTCGATCTGCAGCTGCGTCGGCTCACGAAGTTCTCGCGTCTCGAGCTCGAGGCCGAACGCGACGAGCTGAAGAAGACGATCGACTACCTCGAATCGCTGCTCGCCGATGAGGCGAAGCTGCGGGAGCTCGTCGCCTCGGAACTGGAGTCCACGGCCGAGGTCATCGGCTCTCCGCGACGCACCGTCCTCATCGAAGGCTCGATGAAGGAGCTGACGGCCAAGGGCAAAAAGGCTCCGACGAACCTCAAGATCGCCGATTCTCCCTGCCGGGTGCTGCTGTCGACCTCCGGACGCATTGCGCGCACCTCGGATGCCGCTCCGCTGGCACGTGAGGGTCGCCGCTCCAGCCATGATGCGCTGGTCTCGGAGATCGTCACCACCACTCAGGGCAAGGTCGGCGCCATCACCACCACCGGTCGACTGCACATGGTCGACGTCGTCGATCTGCCCGCCCTGCCGCCGGCCGCGGCACGGCCCAATGTCGCCGGCGGTGTGAAGATCGCCGAATATGCGGCGTTGGAGAAGAACGAGAAGATCATCGGTCTGATCGACCTCGACCGGGAATTCGTCCTCGGCACCGCCGACGGCGTCGTCAAACGCGTGTCGGTGGCCGGTCGGCCGAACAAGAACGAGTGGGAAGCCATCACCCTCAAGGGAAAGGACTCCGTCGTCGGGGTCGCCCAACCCGAGGACATCGACGATTCCCTCTCCGTATTCGTGACCTCGAATGCTCAGCTGCTCGCCTTCGACGCCTCCGGTCTGCGTGCACAGGGCTGGAACGCCTCGGGTGTGGCCGGAATCAAGGTGGCCGCCGAGGCGAAGGTGATCTTCTTCGGAATGACTCCGAAGGCGGCGAAGACCGACGAGGACGGTGCCGCGGATGCCGAGCTCGGCAGCTTCGCGGTCGTCACGATCGCCAGCGGTGAGAACTTCTACGGCGCCCCATCGTCGTCGATCAAGGTCAGCGAATTCTCCGAGTTCCCGACCAAAGGGCGAGCCACCTCCGGGGTGCGCGCCCACAAGTTCCTCAAGGGCGAGACCGAACTGTCACTGGCCTGGGTCGGCGACTCTCCGCAGGCTGCTGCCACCGCCGGCGGTGCACGCACGCTTCCGGCCGAATTGTCCCGTCGCGATGGGACGGGATCGCCGTTGGAATCGAAGATCGATGTCATCGGCACCCTGCCCCGCCTCGGCGGTGCCGAATCCGCCGACCGTTCCCCGGCGGCCGACGGCGACGAATCGGCTGAGGCATCAGCCGAAGCTGACGCTGATTCTGCATCCGGCACCGGCGAAGAGAAGCCGAAGTCCGGCGGAAAGCGATCCGCGGGCAAGGAACAGCGGGGACAGCAGGGATTGGCGACGAGTTTCGATGAGCTCGATCTCGACCTCGATGAGGCCAAGGACGAGATCGCGCGGTCGAAGTTCGACACCGAAGGCGCCGTGATCGTCTCCCATGACGACGAGGACGACGACTCCGCCCTGTTCTGAGCTCGGACCGGCCCTGACGGAGGGCCCTGCTCTGGCGAACCACTCGGCCCGTCGGCCGTTTCAGCAGCTGAGCCCAGCACCTCGGTGCTGGGCTCAGCTGTCTGCCGCCTCTGCTGTCAGCGGCCGCTGCAGCCGCTCACTGGTCTGAGTTCTCGGGATCGTCGTCGAGGTCGAGGCGCATCTTGGCGGCGGTGCCGCGCTTCATCTCACCGATGGCGGTCTCGCCGAGTCCGTGCAGCGAAATCGAATCGCGCGGTTCGAAGACGTAGTCGTCCGAGGCCGAGAGCACTCGTGCGGTCTCCTCGTCGGTGAAGATCGTCCCTGGGTCGGCCACGGCCGTCAGGCGGGCGGCGAGGTTCACGCTGGAGCCGAAGATATCGCCGAGGCGGGAGAGCACCCGTCCCCAGACGAAGCCGACGCGCGCCTGGGGCAGGTCCTCGGCGGCGGTCACGCGCTCCATCAGCGTCATGGCGATCTCGGCCCCGGCCAGAGGGGTCGACGCGGCGAAGAACACTTCATCGCCGACGGTCTTGATGACCCGTCCGCCGCCGGTGGCGACGATGTTGTAGGCCATGCCCTGGAACTCCTGGACCATGTCCGCCAGCTGCCGTGGCTCCATCTTCTGCGACAGGCGGGTGAAGGAGACGAGATCGATGAATCCGACGGCGCGGGCCAACGGCATCGAGGAGTCGTACCAGCCCTGCCTGTTGTCCATGGCCAGCCCGTCGGAGACATTGACGTTGAGACGGCCCATGACGTCGGCGAGGTTGCGCCGCCAGGAGTAGGTGAGCATCTTCTGCAGCGGGTCGATCATCTCTTCGACGACGGCCAGGGCATCCCGGCGTGCTTCCGGGTCGGTCAGTCCCTTCTCCTCGGTGAGGAATTCGACAAGGGTCTCCATCTGCCAGACGACGAGGCGGTCCGTCGTCTGGCCGATCGCCCTGGCCAGGGACAGCGCGGTGGTCTGGTCGATGAGACCGTCGGCGACGGGCTTGGCCCAGATCCGCAGGGCGTGCGCATCGCTGACGGTGTAGGCCTTATCCGTCGGCTTCGCCTGGGACATGCCGAGGGCCCGCCACATCTTCCGGGCCGAGACCGTGGAGATCCCGCCGAGTTTCGCGGCCTCCCGTCGGTCGAGGACGCGCTTGCCGTCGAGCAGGATCTCTTCGAGTCGTTCGGCCGCGGTTCGGGTCTCATAGATCGTGTCGTCGAAGTCGGGACCGTCCGCGTCGAGAGCTCCGTCGGCGTCGTCCTCGTCGATGATCGGCAGCGCTGTGGTGCGCGGATCCTCACGCAGTCCGCTGAAGAAGTCCTCATCGACGTCGATGTCCGGGTCGGCCGCATCCGCATCCGCATCGGCAGCATCCGCGGGGGGTGCGCCAGGATCAGCCGTGACCTCGTCGGCGAGCTGCGCGCCGACCTCTCCTGCCTGAGGAGCGGACCCCGTCAGGCCGCCGACAGGCTCGTCATCGCCGTCGACGTCATCATACGGATCGCCCGCACTCGACTCGGCCGCCTCCTCGGGGAGGGTGTCCGGGGAACGATCGTCCGCCTCGGCGGTCGACGAGGTCTCACCGTCGTCCTTCGGCTCCGGGCTCGGCGAAGAATCGGGGGCGGACCGGCTATCCGACTCCGTCCGGGGTACGGCATCGGACTGGGACTGAGCGGTCGGCTGCGATGCGTCGGCGGACCGGGGCGCGTCGCTGTGCGACTGGGTGCCGGCGTCGGCCGGCCGAGTCTCTGCGGAGGTGCCTGCGGCTTCTCCGACCTCGGGTGTGCCCAGCCGTTCCGGTTCGACGATGTCGAATCCGGCGGTGAAGTCCGAAACCGCCATCAGTCTTCGCTCCTCTCCGCAGCGGTCGGGGCCGCGGCCGGACGCAGATGGTGGACGTCTCCGGCGCTTAAGCACACCTGATCGTCGATGATGAGGTCGGCTCCTGCGTCCAGCCCCGTGGCGGTGCCGATGATGTCGGAACCGTCGGGCCTCTCCACTCGAACCCGCGACCCGAGCGTCACCATATGATCACGCACTCTCCGCGCTGTGCGGCTGTCGCGGAAATCCTCATCTCCATAGTCGATCAGCTCTCTGTAGCAGGGGATCAGTGTGCCGAGAATCGAGATTAGCAATGCTTCATGATCAATTTCTGAACCGTCGGCTCCGGTTTCGATCGCAATTGAGCTCGCGTCTTCGCGCGGCAGATCAGCAGGCTCCAACCGGGTGTTCAGCCCCATCCCCAACACGATCCGCGGTCCGCCGGCCAGGGGTTCGACGCGTGCGAGGATCCCGCACAGCTTCCTGCCCTCGGCGGTGAGCACGTCGTTGGGCCATTTGATCGCGGCGGGCACTCCCGCCTCGGTGACAGCGGAGTGCACGGCCTCACCGGCGATGAGCGGGATCCATCCCCATTGGGAGAACCCGGCCGGGGGTGTGAGCAGAATCGACCACGTCAGCGACCGGCGGGCGGGCACCGTCCAGGTCCGGCCCAGTCGGCCGTGTCCGGCGTTCTGGAAGTCGGTGCCGCGGATGGTGAATTCGGCCACGGGCGAACCGGCGTCGGCTCCTTCCCGGACCACTCGCGCAAGTTCGTCATTCGTCGACGTGCAGCTATCGTCCCAGATCAGCGGCGGGAGCGAGAGACCTCGGTCCGCAGCGGTGCGGCGCACTGAGTCGACGTCGACGAGGAGGGAATTGTGTTGGCTGTTCACCAGACCACTCTAGATTCTTTTGGTGAGAGTGCACAACGAAGTCTCACGTCATCGTTATTGTGGAGACATGACGGATACCCCACGGACCACAGCCGAGCGCATCGACGCATTCACCCAGCGCCGAGAAGCAGCCCACACGGGCAATCAGCGCTCGGTGGACAACCAGCACAAGCGCGGCAAACAGACCGCCCGTGAACGCATCGACGCTCTCCTCGACGCCGACTCCTTCCAAGAGATCGACGAATTCGCCCGCCATCACAATCACCAGTTCGGGATGCAGGACAACCGCCCCGACGGTGACGGAGTCGTCTGCGGACTGGGCACGATCGAAGGCAAGACCGTCGCGGTCTTCGCTCACGACTTCACCGTCCTCGGCGGATCCCTCGCCGAAGCCAACGGCCGCAAGATCGTCAAGGTGCAGAAGCTCGCTCTCAAGCTCGGCTGCCCGATCATCGGCATCAACGACTCGGGAGGCGCCCGGATCCAGGAAGGCGTCGGATCGATTGCGCTGTTCGCCGAGATCTTCCGCCTCAATGTCGCCTCGTCCGGAGTGATCCCCCAGATCTCGCTCATCATGGGCCCCTCGGCCGGCGGCGCCGTGTACTCCCCCGCACTGACCGACGTCACGATCATGGTCGATCAGATCAGCCACATGTACATCACCGGCCCCGACGTCATCAAGACCGTCACGGGAGAGTCCGTCGGCCATGAGGAGCTCGGCGGCGGACGGACGAACAACACCGTGTCCGGAAACGCGCACTACCTGGCCTCGGATGAGGACGATGCGCTCAACTATGTGCGCGACCTGCTCTCGTTCCTGCCGCAGAACAACCTCGACCCGGCCGATGCCGACGAATTCGAGTCCGATCTGTCGGTGACTCCCGAGGACGAGGCGCTGGACACGCTCATGCCGGATTCGCCTTCGCAGCCCTACGACATCCTCGACGTCGTCACCACGATCCTCGACGACGGCGACTTCCTGCAGGTCTCCGAGCTCTTCGCTCCGAACGTCGTCACCGGCTTCGGCCGCGTCGAAGGGGTGAGCGTCGGCGTCATCGCCAACCAGCCCATGCAGCTGGCCGGCACCCTCGACATCGACGCCTCGGAGAAGGCCGCACGCTTCGTGCGCCTCTGCGATGCCTTCAACCTGCCGATCCTCACCTTCGTCGATGTGCCCGGGTTCCTGCCGGGCACCGACCAGGAGTACGGCGGCATCATCCGCCGCGGCGCCAAGCTCATCTACGCCTACGGCGAGGCCACCGTTCCGCTCGTCACCCTGATCACCCGCAAGGCCTACGGCGGCGCGTACTGCGTGATGGGGTCGAAGCAGCTCGGTGCCGATATCAATCTCGCCTGGCCGAGCGCGCAGATCGCGGTCATGGGCGCCCAGGGTGCGGCGAACATCGTCTATCGCCGTAAGCTCAAGGCCGTCGAAGAGGCCGGAGAGGACGTCGAAGCGGCGCGTGCCGAACTCATCCAGGACTACGAGGATGCGCTGCTCAACCCGTACCTGGCCGCCGAGGAAGGCTACATCGACGCCGTCATCAAGCCGAGCGAGACCCGCAGCCGGATCGTGCGTTCCCTGCGTGCGCTGAAGAACAAGCACGTCGACGCTCCCGCGCGCAAGCACGGTAACATCCCCCTATGAGCGATGATCTGCAGACCGACGCCGAGGCGGACCTGCCCGGCGAAGTCGACGCCGAGGTGACCGGCCCCGGCGAGGACGCGGCCGCCGAGGAGGGCGAGGCCACAGCCTCAGACGGGGCGCTGCGGGTGCCCTCCGTGGAGGGACGCTCACAGGTGCGCGCCGATGACGGCGAACCGATCAGCGACGAGATGGCCAGTGCGGCGGCTGTGGCCGCGGTCGTGGCGATCCGTCAGGTGGCGATCGCCTATGCGGCCCAGCAGGCCAGCGCGGAGGCCGAGTCCGAAACCCGCAAGGGCGATCGGGCGGGTTTCCGGGCTCCACGCCGCAATGTGCGCAAGCGCCTCCCCCAGACCTGGGACCAGCACCTGGGTCGCTGAGGCCCCGCCGGACCCGGCCCTCGACGGACTCCCGTCTGCTGTTTCTCTAGTCGGCTTCTTCGCGGAAGAGCGCACGCAGTTCGTCGAAGAGTCTGTCGATCACTGGTCCCGGATCTCCGTCGACTCGTCGCATCCGGGTGAACGTCGCCTTGAGCGCCATCATCGCCAAGGCGGCGACGGCTTCGGCTCGCGGGGAGACTTCGATATCGTCGTCGGCATAGTCACCGGAGTGAGCCCCCATGACGTCCACCGGCGCCGAGGAGGTCCCGTCGAGTCGGCGTTGGATGATCTGCCGGAAGAGCCGTTCGTTGTTGCCCATCCGCGACATCTGCAGCGGTATCAGCGACGGGTCCTTTTTCAGCATGAGATGGTACTGGTGCATATCGTCGCGCTTCTCCATCCGAGTGGCGACGATGAATGCGAGCAGATGTTCGAGGTCGGCGACGAGACGCCCGTGGGGTCCCCCGGCTTCGAATTCCTCGATGGCCGGTTGGTCCTCTTCGTCGAAGACGGTGTCCGCGCGACCGAGCAGCGCCTCGTCCTTCGATGAGTAATAGTTGAAGAAGGTTCGTCGGGAGACTCCGCAGCGCTCACAGATGTCTTCGACGGTGACGTTGTGATAGCCCTTCTCCAGGGCCAGGTCGATGGCGGCACGGCGGAGAGCCTGCCCGCGTTCACGCTTCTTGCGTTCGCGCAGTCCCTCGACCGGCGGTGACGTTTGGACCTCTGAACCAGAACTCATGGGAACAGTATTGCAGTCGCTGCATTTTCACCGGAAATGCGTTGAGCGCCCGTCTCAAGCTCAGTACCCGAGTTTCGCGTTCGTGAGCACCGGAACCGTCTCCGCTGCGGTATCGGCGGCGCTGAGGTCGATCTCGACGATCTCGAGTCGTTCGGCACCGTCGAGTGAGTTCAGCACCTTCCCGAGGGGGTCGGAGACCAGACTGTGGCCGACCCCGGTCGGCCCCTTCTTCGGAACCGGGACGCCGGTCACTTCGGGATCGGCTTGGCCGAGGGCGGCGATGAACATATTCGAGTCCAGGGCACGGGCGCGGGCGAGGATCTCCCACTGTTCGGCCTTGCGCGGTCCCGCACCCCAGGAGGCGGCGACGACGGTCAGGCGTGCGCCCCGCCGACTGAGTTCGGCGAAGAGCTTCGGGAACCGGATGTCGTAGCACAGGGCCAGGCCGATGTCCTCGCCGTCGATGGTGAAGAGCACCGGCGCCTCTCCCGCCTCGACGGTGTCGGACTCCTTGAATCCGAAGGCGTCGTAGAGGTGGATCTTCGCATAGTCGCTGCGCCGGCCGTCAGGGGAATAGACGGCGAGCAGGTTGATGACCTTGTCGTCCGTGGCCGCGAATTCGCCGACGACGACGGTGATTCCGGTCTCGGCGGCGAGCTCGCTCAGCGCGGCCCGCCACGTCTCGGAGTGCTCCTCGGCGATGGTGCGCAGGCCGGATCCGAACGCCGACATCGTCGCTTCGGGGAAGACGACGAACTGTGCGCCTGCCGCGGCGGCCCGGCGGGAATAGGAACGGACCTTCTCAAGGTTGTCGGCCACCTCGGTGGTGGTGTTGATCTGAGCGAGCGCGAACTTCATTCTCATCCTCCAGTCGTTCCCTCCACCCTATCTCCCCAATTACTACCTGACGGGGGCCCAGCAACCTGGCGCGAGGTTGCTGGGCCCCCGTCAGGTAGTAATTAGCGGGATCAGGTGAGGTATTCGCGGCCGGGGCGACCGCCTCGGCGACGTCCGTGCACCCACACGTACACGCCGATGGCGACCACGACGAGCCCGGCACAGACCAAGAACATTCCGTTTCCGCCGGTGAACGGGTAGAGGAATCCGAGGACGACCGGGCCGATGCCGGACCCTGCGTCGAGGAGGAGGAAGAACGACGCCGTGGCCACGGGAACGCGGCTCATCGGCACGGATTTGACGGTGATTGCCTGCATGCACGGCATGAGGGAGCCGAAGCCGAGGCCGATGAGCACTCCGGCGAGGACGATCCCCGTCATCGTCGGCCACAGCGCCAGCAGGACATTGCCGGCGATATCGGCGATGAAGACGGGGAAGATCACCGCATTGTCGCCGAAGGTGTCCTGCAGCCGTCCCACGAACAGACGGGCGAACAGGGAGGCCACGGCGAAGGCCACGAAGAACAGGGACGCGGCGGAGGCGACGCCGTGTTCGGCCGCATAGCCGGCGAGGAACACCAGCGCCGCCGCGTAGGCGATGCCGGCCAGAAGCATGACCGAGCCGATCCGCAGCCCGTCCCGATCGACGAGGGTGCCGAGTTTGAGATGCCATTTCGTGCGCCGCTGATAGTCGCTGATCTCCTGCAGGGGCAGCCGGATGAGGAAACAGCAGATGAGGGCGAGGACGGACATGAACGCCGAGGCGACGAAGAGCATGACGAAGTCGAACTCGCGGGGCAGAATGACGCCGAGGTACGGTCCGAGCGCCGTCGACAGGGTCGTCGCCGTGCCGAAGTATCCGGTGCCCTCTCCCCGGCGGGAGGCCGGGATGATGCTTTGGATGGCCGTCATGATCGCCGTGTTCCCGGCGCCGAAGGCGATTCCGTGGACGATGCGCAGCGTCAGGAGCAGAGTGAGGTCGCCAGCGAAGATATAGGCCAGTGAGGCGAGCACGGAGACCGCCATGGTGATGATGAGCAGTTTGCGCCTGCCGATGAAGTCGAGATACTTCCCGGTGAGCACGCGAGCGACCACGGCACCGACGACGAACGATGAGGAGGCGAAGCCGGCTGCGGCCTCACCGGCGGAGAACCGCGCCACCGCATACCCGGCCATCGACGTCATGAGCAGGTAGAAGACCATCGACATCGAGAGGTTGAGCCCGATTCCGACGATGAAGTCCTTCGTCCACAGCTTCGCTCGTGCCACTGGAGATCGGTCTCACTTTCTGCTGCCTGCGGGGAACAGTGACACATTAGCGGGTTCTCAGCGATTGCGTGGTCCGGTCCACCACGGATGTGACTCAGCTCGCGATAGGGTGGTCATCATGACTGTGAAGAGAACCCCTTCCGCCGTCGATGCGGTCGCTGAAGACTACGTCGATGACATGCTCGCCCTCTCCCCCTCACTCGCCCTCTACCTCGGTCTCGACGGTGCACAGGGCTTCGACGACTTCTCGCCGGCCGGACTCTCCGCGCTCAATGACGTCACCGTGCGGACGCTGGCTCGCCTCGATGATGTCGCGGACTCTTCCGACCTCGACGATGTCGACCTCGTGACCATCGATGCGATGCGTGATCGCCTCGGCGTCGACCGGGACTACTTCGCCGCCGGGATCAAGCACGCCAGCCTCAATGTCATCGAATCGCCGCTGCAGCAGGTCCGCGACGCCTTCGACCTCATGCCCACGGATACCGTGGCCGATTGGGAGACGATCTCGACCACCCTGGCTGCCGTGCCCGGCTCGCTGGCCGGATACCAGGAGTCCCTGGCGATGGCGCGTGACAACGGTCGCGTCGCCGCCCGTATCCAGGTCGAGAAGGTCGTCGAACAGGCCCGCGCCCTGGCCGAGCCCGGCAGCAACTTCGATCGTCTCGTCGCCGGTGCCGATGTTCCCGACGCTCTGCGTTCGGATCTCGACACCCACGCCGAGGCGGCCCGCAAGTCCGTCTCGGACCTGGCCGAATTCCTCGGCGAACAGGTGCTGCCCACCGCCGGAGAAGACGAAGCGTGCGGTCGCGAAGCATACGCGCTGTATTCCCGCGACTTCCTCGGCGCCGAAGTGGACTTCGATGAAACCTATGCATGGGGTCTCGAAGAACTCGAGCGCATCGACGCCGAACAGCGAGAAGTGGCAGAGAAGATCGTGCCCGGCGCCGACCTGTTCGAGGTCATGGACGCTCTCAACAACGACCCGCAGCGGACCCTGCACGGCACCGAGGCGCTGCGGGACTGGATGCAGGGTGTGGCCGATGAGGCGATCCGCGAACTCGGCAAGTCCCATTTCGACATTCCCGAACCCGTGCGCACGATCGAATGCATGATCGCGCCTTCGGCCACCGGCGGAATCTACTACACCGGCCCGACCGACGACTTCTCCCGCCCCGGCCGCATGTGGTGGTCGGTGCCCGAAGGCGTCACGGACTTCGCCACCTGGCAGGAGAAGACCACCGTCTACCACGAGGGTGTGCCCGGCCACCATCTGCAAGTCGGTCAGGCCACCTACGTCTCCGACACCCTCAACCGCTGGCGCCGCCTCATGTGCTGGGTGTCCGGCCACGGTGAGGGGTGGGCTCTGTACGCGGAGAAGCTCATGGCCGATCTCGGGTTCCTCGACGATCCCGGCGACTATCTCGGCATGCTCGATTCGCAGCGGCTGCGTGCCGCCCGTGTCGTCCTCGACATCGGATTCCATCTCGGCCTCGAGGCACCTGAGAGCCTCGGCGGTGGGATCTGGAACCGGGAGAAGGCGTGGCAGTTCCTCACCGACAATGTGGCCATGGACCGGTCGTTCCTGGCCTTCGAGCTCGACCGCTACCTCGGCTGGCCCGGGCAGGCACCGAGCTACAAGATCGGTCAGCGACTGTGGGAGCAGTACCGTGACGAGGCGAAGGCTGCGGCGGGTGCCGATTTCGATCTCAAGGACTTCCACACCCGGGCGCTGGGTCTCGGCTCGGTCGGGCTCGATACTCTGGGCCGTGCCATGAAGCGCTCACAGTGAGGTGAGGGACCGGATGAAGTCTGCCGAGAGTCCCCAGTCGGAGACCATGCGCGTCACCGAGGCGCTGCGCAATGAAATCATCGAAGGCCACCGCCGACCGGGTTCACGGCTCGTCGAACGCAACCTCGCCACCGAGCTCGGCGTCTCCCGGGTGCCCATCCGCGAGGCGCTGAAGAAACTCGCCTCGGAAGGGCTGGTGACGAACCGGCCCAACACCTGGTCGACGGTCAGGGAGTTCTCCCCCAGCGACATCGCCGACCTCAACGAGGTGCGCACAGTCTTCGACGTCCTCTCGTTCGAACTCGCCGCTCAGCGCCATACCCGCGAGGGCCTGGCTCGACTGGAGGCCACGATGCTCAAGGGCCGAGAGCTCGCCGATGCCGGGGACGTCGCCGGTGCCCATCGCTGTGCCGCGGAATTCCACGCCATCGTCACCGAGCTCTCGGGCAATGAGCTCCTCGGCGAGATCGGTGCCCTGCTGGATTCACGGATGCGGTGGCAGCTGAGTCAGCATGATGACCTTGCCGTCGTCGCCACCGAGCATGCCGAGCTCTTCGACGCCATCGCCCGCCGGGATCAGACGCTGGCCGGGTCGCTGGCCGGTCGTCATCTGGGAACGAGTCAGGAGCAGCACGACAAGCATTCGAAGCGGTTGGCCGAGACCGGACCCGAAGAAGCTCAGGCCGAACCTGCCGCCGCCGATCCCGCCGAACCTGCTGCGGCCGAGTCCGTCGCGGTGCCTGCCGCCGAGGAGGCAGAGCCTGCCGCAGCGGATCCGGCCGACGTCGACTGACCGAGCGGCCAGCCGCTGAGCTTCTTCTCACGGGCAGGCGCATAGGTGCGCACCTTCGATGTGCTCAGCCCCAGACCGACGAGAGATTCGGCCACGCGCACGGCGGCAGCGACCCCGTCGACGACGGGCACGGCACAGCGCTCCGTGATCGTCGCCCCGAGCTCGGCCATCCCACCGCAGCCGAGCACGATGACCTCGGCACGGTCACGGTCGACCGCCTCGGCGGCCTGATCGGTGATCGCCTCGATCGCAGCCTGCGGATTCTCTTCGAGCTCGAGCACGGCCATTCCCGAAGCCCGCACGGACACGCAGTGGGAGTCGAGACCGGCCAACAGCAGTCTGTCCTCGATGAGCGGGAGGGTCCGGTCGAGCGTGGTGACGACGGAATAGCGGCGGCCGAGGAACATCGCCAGGGCCGCCCCCGCCTCGGTGATGTCGACGACGGGCACATCCAACAGCTCCTGCAGGCCCTCGCGGCCGTGCTCTCCGTACCCGGCCTGGATCACGGCGTCGAACTCGCCGGGATATTTCAGGACGGCGTCCATGACGCCGAGCGCCGCGAGATGGCTTTCGACGTTGCCTTCGCAGGATTCGGCTCCGAATTCGGGGGTCAGACCGATGATCTCGGTTCCCGCCGAGGCGGCCTGCCGTGCCACGCGGGCGATGCCCTCGGTCATGGACTCGGTCGTATTGACGTTGACGACGAGGATTCTCACGATTCGGCTCCGATCAGTGATGGGTCGGGACGGCGATCTCCTCACCGTCGACCTCACGGAAGGTGAAGTCGCGGCGGGCGATGACGAAGTAGATGAGCGCGGCGATCGCGGCCCCGGAGAACCAGGAGAACTCGGAGATGCCGGAGAACGCGGGGACGAGTGCGAAGACCAGTGAGATCGCCGAGGCGGGGATGAAGGCTCCGATGGCTCGCCAGTTGACTCCGCGGTGGTAGAAGTACTCACCGTCGCCGGCTTCGGTGTAGAGCTGAGGCACATTGACCTTCGTTCTGCGCACCACCCAGTAGTCGACCATGATCACACCGAACAGAGGTCCGAGCAGGGCACCGAGTCCGCCGAGGAAGTAGACGATGACCACCGGTGAGTCATACAGATTCCAGGGCAGGATGACGAAGCCGATGACGGCTGAGATGATGGCGGCGCTGCGGAAGTTCAGGTGGCGCGGGAACAGGTTCGTCAGCGCATAGGTCGGGGCGACGAAGTTCGCCATGAGGTTGACTGCGACGGTGAGCAGGAGCAGCGACAGGGACGCCAGCACGAGCAGGACCGGGCTGCCGATCGACTGGACGATATCGGCCGGTGAGGTGATGACGGTGCCGTCGATCTTGTACTGTGCGCCGGCCAGCGAGATGACGACGAGCCCGAAGACGAGCATGTTCACCGGGATGCCCCAGAAGTTGCCGACGACGATCGAGCCGCGCTTCTTCGCGGCCCTCGTGAAGTCGGAGAAGTTGAGCACGAAGGTGCCGTAGATGGACACCCACAATGCGCCTCCGCCGAAGATGTGCGCCCACATCTCCCAGCCGCTGAGCGCCTCGTCGGTCGACCACGCGATGGAGAAGTCGACGCGGATGAGCATCCAGACGGCCAGGGCGAGGAAGGTCACGAGGATGATCGGTCCGGCGATGGCTTCGTAGCGGCGGATCATCTCCATCCCGTAGCTGACGATGATGACTTGGATGACCCACAGCAGGGTGAAGGAGAACCAGCCGAGCCCGGAGAGTCCGAGGAATTCGGCATCGGCCCATGACTGCAGTCCGGGGAACATCGTCAGCAGCATGACGTTGAGGACGCTCGAGGCCAGGTAGGTCTGGATGCCGAACCAGGCGATGGCGACGATGCCCCGCACCGAGGCGGCCAGCTGGGCCCCGTGGATGCCGAAGGAGATCCGGCTCATCACCGGATAGGGCACGCCTGTCTTGTAGCCCATGAAACCGGAGAGGGTGAGCAGGAAGAACAGCAGGGCGGCACCGACGAGGAGGGCGACGAGGATCTGCCAGGCGCCGAGGCCGAGTGCGAAGAGTCCGAGTGCGAAGCCGTAGTTGCCCAGAGAGTGCACGTCGTTGGCCCACAGGGTGAAGACGCTGTAGGCCGTCCAACTGCGCCCCTCCTTGCGGGATGGGGCGAGATCGGCATTGTAGAAGCGCGGACTGATGCGATGAGCCGCCAACTGTTCGGGGCTGGGCCCCAGGCGTGTGGGCACTGGTGCCTCCGCCGATTCGGTCTTCCTCATGCAGTCAACTCCTTGGATCCGGTCAGCGCCCAAACTGGGATACCAAAAAAATAAACACAGCTCTGTGACACCGTTCATCTGACCGATTCAGAGTAACCCAGCTCACACCCCGCTGGCAATGAGTCAGGCCGGGCGATTTCGCTGCAGCCTTACATATGCGACTCGCAACCGCATCCGGGTCGCTCGGGGACGCGGCCGGGGAACGGCCGAACGAGCATTTCACTCGATGGCATACCATTCATGATCAACTTGACCGTTCCCGCTGGTCGTGGCCGCTCCGCCTCGTCATACGCGCAGTGCACTGCTCTGGGCAGTCACCGCCGGTCGCGGGCCTCAGTCTTCGTGCTCGACGTCCTTGGCCGTCGGATCCCAGGCGACGATGCCGACGGCGATCGCACCCGCCAACGGTGCGCAGGCGACGATCCAGAACACACCGGTGCCCAGCGAGGCCGCAAGGATCGGGAACATGATGAGTGAGACGATCGAGAAGGCACGCAGGACCGACTGGTTGAAACCGATGCCGATACCGCGCAGACGGGTCGGATACGACAGGGTCGCATAGTTCATGAGGTTCGCTCCCGGTCCCCCGGCTTGAGCGAAGACGAACGCAGCGAGCATGGCTACCGCGACGAGGACGAGAGCCCCGTTCGGGATGCCCACGATCGCCAGCGTTCCCAGCGCCAGGGCTTGGATCACGAATCCGAACAGGGTGATCCTCCGGGTCCCGAAGCGGTTGACGATGCTCATGCCCAGGAGTCCCCCGAGCGTGCCGAAGCCCAGATTGATGACCAGTGAGGCGATGATCGTGATCAGCGGAGTCTGGTGGAAGAGCGTGGTGATGATGAGCGGGGTGCCGTAGGCGACGGCGTTGTAGCCGAACGTCGAGAACACGGAGACGCAGAGAGCGACGATCGTACGGACCCGGTAGCGCGGGGAGAAGAGTTCGGCGAACCCGGCCCACCGTCCGCCCTTGGCCGAACTGTCCGAGGCGTTCGCGGTCTCGCGTTCCCCCTCGGGAGCGAGTTCGACATTGAGGTTGTGATGGCTGCGCATGACTTCGACGGCACCGCGCAGATCGCCCTGGTTGGCCAGCCATTCGGGTGATTCGGCAAGGTAGCGGCGACGAACGAGGAGGACGATGAGGGCGGGCACGGCACCGAAGCCGACGACGATGCGCCACAGAATGGCATGTTGGTCGTAGGGCAGGGTGATGAAGATGATGAGCACGATGACGTAGCCCATACCGGTGGCGAAGTACCAGGCCGGCGACCAGGCGTTGACCCGCTGCGAGCGGTTCCCCTTGCCTTTGAGCTTGGAGAATTCGGCGAGGAAGGCCATCGCCACCGGCAGGTCGAGACCGACGCCGATGCCCATGACGAAGCGGAAGGCGATGAGGACCCATTCGTTCGGTGCCACGGCGCAGCCGATGGCTGCGACGACGAAGAAGACCATATCGGCCATGAAGAGTCGGTACCGCCCGAACCGGTCGACGAGGTATCCGCCGAAGAGAGCGCCGATGACGGCACCGACCATGATCGAGGCGTTGACGAGTCCGGTCATGAAGCCGTTGAGGCCGAACTGCTCCTGGATGGCGGTGATGCCGAAGGCCAGGGACGAGAAGTCGTAGGCGTCCATGAAGATCCCGCCGAGCGCGAGGATGATCACCGCCGTCGTCTTCGTCCCCTGAGAGCCGAATTCAGCGAGGATCGAATGGATATCGGCCGCCGAGGAGACGATGCGCGGAGTCTGCGTTCCGGCCTGCCTGTTCTGAGCGGCCGCGGAGGGTGTCTGCGCCGCGTTCGCGGCGGGATCTGTCGAAGTCACAGTCGACAAGTATGGTGTCGCGGCGGCCGCGCGCTGTCACCTGCCGTCACAGTTCGTCACGAACGCCGGTGCAGGCACAGCGCACCCGGAAACGCTGCAACCGGACTCACAGCTCAGTCGAGGCGGTGGCCGCGGCGCTCCGGAATGAGGAACATAGCGAGGAATTGGATGAGGTAGATGATCGGCAGCAGCGCCAGAGCGAAGCCGAAGCCGAGATGCCCCGCAAGAAGGGCGATGACGACCGGTGCCAGCCCCCCGATGGCACGGCCGATGTTGAAGATGACGTTCTGCGCCGTCGCCCTGATCGCCGTGGGATAGAGCTCGGCAAGCAGCGCCCCATGGCCTCCCAGCATTCCGTTGGCGAAGGCGCCCATGAAGAATCCGCCGGCCAGCAGAGCACTCGGATCGGTGAGCTGGCTGTAGGCGAGGATGGTGACGATGGCTCCGGCCTGGAAGATCCAGAAGGCAGGACGTCGACCGAGGCGGTCGGCGACCTGGCCGAAGATGAGGATCCCGGCGAGCATTCCCATGACCGTCACCGCTGTCCACAGCGAACCCTTGGTGACTCCCAGATCCATCTGCTCGGACAGGTAGTTCGGCAGCCAGGTGATGATGCCGAAGTAGCCGAAGTTCTGCACGCTGGTGAGAATCGTCAGGGCCAGGGTGATCTTCACCGTGTCCCGATCCTTGAACAGCGCGGCGATCTTCGCACCGAAGGAGGTCGGCACTCCGTCCGTATCGAGGTTCCCACGGGCGACTTCGGCCTCCGTCTCCTTGTGTTCCCGGGCCCGGATGAAGGTCTCCGGCTCCTCGACTCCGCGACGGATGACGAAAGCGAAGACAGCGGGGACGAGTCCGATGACGAACAGTGCCCGCCAACCCCACAGGGCGATGACGGGAGCCGAGACGACGGCTGCGGCGAATACGCCGAGTTGGAACCCTACTCCCACCCATGATGTGGCCCGCGCTCGCTGGTCGGCACGCACCGCCTCGGCGGCCAGGGCCATGCCGATGCCGAACTCACCGCCGATTCCGATTCCGGCGATGAACCGGTAGGCCGCGAGATCCCAATACCCCTGTGCCAGCGCCGACAGTCCGGTGAACACCGCGAAGATGAGGACCGTCCAGGTGAGCACCCGTACCCGGCCGTGACGGTCAGCGAGGGCACCGAAGACGATTCCGCCGACCACTGCGCCAAGCAGAGTGATCGTCGACAGGGACCCGGCTGCGATGTCGCTGAGCCCGAATGAGGCGATGATGCCCGATAGGGCGAAGCTGAGAATGAGGAGGTCGAAGCCGTCGAGTCCGTAGCCGACAGCCGCGGCGACGAGAGCTCTGCGCCGGTATCCGCGATCGCCCGAATCATCAGTGGTGGTCAGCGGAGTCGATGCACTCATTCGCGGTCTCAGTTCGGTTCACGGATCGGAAAACGGCCGCAGATCATTATGCCCCACGGCCGTTCCCCGATTCGTCGGACCCCGTGTGATCAGACGCGGGCACCCTCGCCGAGGCGGAACCGGGCACCCGTGTGGTCCTCGGCCAGGCGGGGGCCGGCCCCGGTGAGCTGCTCGCGCACCGTGGCACCTGCGGTCGGTTCGGGCAGGAGTCCGCGGCGGCGCAGTTCGGGCGAGACGTACTTCGTGAAGCGTTCGGCATCGGCCGGGCGCACGGCCGCGGCGATGTTGAATCCGTCGATATCGGCGTCGGTCATCCACCGTTCGAACTCGTCGACGATGGTCTCCGGCGATCCAGTGATGACCGGTCCGCGTCCGCCGAGGGCGACGAACTCCGCGAGGTCCCGAATCGTCCAGGGTTTGTCTCCGGCCATGGTGGTGAAGGAGGCGAGCGCGGATTGGTTGGCTTCGGTCGAGACGTATTCGAGGGTGTCTTCGGGGTCAGCTCCCGAGAGGTCGACTCCGGTCCATCCGCCGAACAGGGACAGCGCGGATTCGGTGTCGACGTAGCGGCGATAGTCGGCCAGGCGAGCCTCGGCGGCTTCGTCAGTGTCGTCGACGATGACGGTGGCCAGAGCGAAGATCTTCACCGCGTCACGGGCGCGTCCGCGCTCTTCGAGTCCGTCACGGACCTTGTCGACCCAGCTGCGCAGGATCTCCGGGGTCGGTCCGGAGAAGAAGATCGCCTCGGCGTGGTCGAGCGCGAATTCCTGGCCGCGTTTGGATGCGCCGGCCTGGAAGAGCAGCGGGGTGCCCTGCGGTCCGGGGACGGCGAGCGCCTGACCGGGGACGGTGAAGAACTTGCCGTCGTGGCCGATGTCGTGGACCTCGTTCGGGTCGACGAAGACGTTGGCGTCGGCATCGGCTTTGAGTGCGTCCGGAGTGATCGAGCCCTCGAACAGCTTGTACATGACCTCCATGAACTCATCGGCCCGGTCGTAGCGCTCATCGTGCGGGATCTGGCCCTTGAGCCCGAGGTTGCGGGCAGCGGAGTCGACATAGCTGGTGACGATGTTCCAGGCCACACGTCCGTTCGTGAAGTGATCGAGGGTGGTCAGGGTGCGGGCGAGCAGGTAGGGCTTCTCATAGGTCACCGAGGCGGTCACGCCGAATCCCAGCGTCGTCGTGGCTGCGGCCATGGCGGGGACGGCGACGAGGGGGTCGAGCAGTGGGAACTGCACTCCCCCACGGTTCGTGACATCCGCGTTGCCGCCGTACACGTCATAGACGCCGAGGATGTCGGCGAGGAAGAGGGAGGAGAATCCGCCGTCCTCGAGGGTCTTGGCCAGGTCCGTCCAGAAGGACAGTTGGGTGAATTCGTCGACTCTCGATTCCGGGTGGCGCCACAGTCCGGGTGACTGGTGGACCGGGGTCATCATGTCGAAGGCGTTGAGCAGAATCGGTTTCGTCATAGGAGTCTCCTAATCATGGTGGTGCGATGGGTGCGGGCCGACGTACCGGCGGGTGTGTTCAGGCCGCGGTGCGCGCGAGCGCTCGGGCAGGATCTTTGGCGCCGATGGCGGCGATGAGCGAGAGGACGCACAGCAGGGTGAGGTAGCCGCAGATGAGCCACGGCGAGTGGCCGCCGGCGACGTAGAGCAGGGCCGCGACCATCGGCATGATTCCGCCGCCGATGACGGTGCCCAGCTGGTAGCCCATGTTCACACCCGAGTAGCGGACCTCGATGGGGAACTGTTCGGCGAACCAGGCCGCCTGGGGACCATAGACGGCATCGTGGGCGAGATTCATGCCGAGGATGACGACCAGGGGCAGCAGTCCCAGCGGACCTGCGTCGAGGAAGGCGAAGAAGAACCAGCCGAATACTGCGATGCCGATGAGTCCGAAGATCGTCACGGGCTTGCGACCGATCCGGTCCGAGGCCCACCCCCAAGCCGGTCCGGTCACCAGTCCGACCGCCGAGGCGATCATGACGGCTGTGACTCCCGAGGTCGAATCGCCGCGATTCTCCGCCAGGTAGCTGAGCATGTAGACGGTGATGAGGTAGAAGACGCTGTTCTGTGCCAGGCGCAGTCCGATGGTGACGAGCAGGACCCGCGGATGAGCGGTCAGCACCTCCCGCAGCGGTGCTTTGGCGACCTTTCCGGAATCCTTGAGCTCCTGGAACTCAGGCGCATCGGAGACGCCGAGGCGGATCCACAGTCCCAGTGCCACGAGCAGCGCGGAGGCGAGGAAGGGGATGCGCCAGCCGAAGGCCTCGAACGCTTCATCACTCATCAGGTTCTGGACGAGGAAGAAGGAGCTGGTGGCCAACAGCATTCCCGCCGCAGATCCGATCTGGGTGAAGGATCCGAAGAGACCGCGTTTGCGGGCGGGTGCATGTTCGACGGACAGCAGAGCCGATCCGCCCCATTCGGCACCTGCCGACAGGCCTTGGACGATACGCAGAACGACGAGGGAGACAGCGGCCCACCAGCCGATGGCGTCGAAGTTCGGGACCAGGCCGATGAGCGTCGACGCCGTCCCCATGGACAGAAGGGAGACGACGAGCAGAGCCTTGCGACCGACACGGTCGCCGAGGTGGCCGGCGACGATTCCGCCCAAGGGCCGAGCGAAGAATCCGACGGCGAGAGTAGCGAAGGACGCGAGTCGGCTGCCGAGCTCACTGTCGGAGGGGAAGAACTGGACGTTGAAGATCAGGGCCGCGGCGGTGCCGTAGAGGTAGAAGTCGTACCACTCGATCGTCGTCCCGGCGAAGGCCGAGGCCAGCACCCGCTTCTTTCCGGACAGGAGCCGCTGCGGCGGGTCCTGGGTGCTCGGTGCGGTGGCCGGCGTCTGCGTCATAGGGTTCTCCTCTGCGGCGGGGTTCGGGCGGCTCGCTGCCTGACGAGCGCATGATTCGCTGAGCAATCTATGCCCGAACCCCGTCACCGGCCGCACGCTTCCGTCACGCCCCGACTCTCAGCGTCATATGCGGTCATAAGTCGTCTTCATATGACCTCGGCCACGACACCGGCGCCTCCGCTTTGCAATGATCGACCTCAACGACCCCGACAGACGGACCCATACTCTTGGATTGCTCAACGGAACAGCGAGCGTCATCGCATCAGCTGGCATCTGAGACACCGACGACCACACGAACGCAGAGGTGAAGGAATGACACTCTTGGCAGACCGCACCGCACAGTCACCGGCCCCGGTGACCCCCGCAACACCCGAGGCTCTCCGCGAGGCCTTCTCCCATTTCCCCCAGGGAGTCGCCTTCATCGGCGCCGAAATCGATGCGGCGCCCCTGGGTCTCGTCGCCTCCACCCTCACCGTCGGCGTCTCCCTCGACCCACCCTTGGTCAGCGTCGCCGTCCAGAACACATCGACCACCTGGCCCACCCTGCGTCGAGCTCCCGAGCTGGGGATCTCACTGCTGGGCACTGACCAGGAGCACCTGGCCAGGCAGTTGGCGGCGAAGGATCGCAGTCGACGATTCACCGGCGTCAGCCCTGAGGTCACTGCCGGAGGCGCACTGACGATCCCCGGCAGCTCAGCGTTCCTCTGGACCCGGCTCTACGATGAGGTCGCGGCCGGCGACCACACCGTGGCCCTGCTCGAGATCCTCGGCACTCGCAATGACGACGGACCCGAGGCCCTGGTCTTCCACCGCAGCGAGTTCAAGGGACTGCGCGTTTCCTGACCTCGCCTAAGTGTCACGCCCCACCCTTGACTCACATTCGAACTCGTGTTCGAATGATGTCATGCGGTGGAACGAAGCGAGCGCCAGCACCGACCCCAGCACACCTGTCCTCTTCGGGACGAAGGGACTGGTCCGGTCGGTGCAGACGCCGGAATTCTCAGGAATCACCTTCCACGAGGTGCTGGCGAAGTCGGCGCTGAACAGGGTTCCCCAGTCCAGCTCGATGCCCTTCTCCTGGACCGTCAACCCCTACCGCGGCTGCTCACACGCCTGCGTGTACTGCTTCGCCAGGAACACTCACCGTTACCTCGATCTCGATTCCGGGACCGACTTCGATCGCCAGGTAGTCGTCAAGATCAATATCGCCGATGTCCTCGCCGCCGAGGTGGCGCGTCCGACATGGAAGCGAGACCATGTCGCACTCGGCACGAACACCGACCCCTATCAGCGCGCCGAAGGCCGCTACTCCCTCATGCCGGGCATCATCAGCGCACTGGCCGAACAGTCGACTCCGATGTCGGTTCTGACCAAGGGCACGCTGCTGCGACGGGATCTGCCTCTGCTGGCCCGCGTCGCCGAAGACGCTCCTGTTGAGATCAGCATGTCGATCGCCGTTCACGACGACGCTCTGCAGCAGAGCCTCGAACCCGGCACGCCGACGGCGAAGGCCAGGCTGGCCACCGTGCGCGCGGCCGCAGAACTCGGGTTCGATGTCACCGTTTTCATGATGCCGATCATGCCGAAGCTCACCGACTCCCGTGACCACCTCGAATCCGCTCTACGGGCGATCAAGGACGCCGGAGCCGCGCGAGTCGTCTACGGGGCGCTGCACCTGCGCCCCGGCGCCCGCGAATGGTTCTTCGAATGGCTCGAACACAACCGCCCCGAGCTGCTCCCCCGCTATCGCAGGATGTACGCCGGCTCATCCTACGCATCGAAGGAGTATCGGCGGTGGCTCGGTGAGCGCATCAACCCCCTTATCGACCGATATGACCTGCGCGGACGCAGCGATGACGACTACCCTGCGACCTCGCGGATGCGCGGTCGCCCAGAGTCGAGCCGAAACCGGCAGACGGTGGGCGTGCCAGCGGCTCCGACGCAGCAGCTCACCGCCCCATCGCAGCAGGCTCTGTTCTGAGCCGGACCTGCGGAATAACCATGAGATGGACACGGTTGGCAAAGATATGAAGATTGAGATCTGGTCGGACATCGCCTGCCCCTGGTGCTATATCGGAAAACGTCGCTTCGAGGATGCCCTCGACGGCTTCGCTCACAGGGACGACGTCGACGTCCAATGGCGCAGTTTCCAGCTCGATCCGAGCCTGCCCGATCACTTCGACGGCACCGAGACCGAATACCTCAGTCAGATGAAGGGCATGCCCGCCGCTCAGGTGCGGCACATGTTCGACCATGTCACAGAGCAGGCTGCCGGAGTCGGCCTGAACTACGACTTCGACTCGATCGTCGTGGCCAACAGCTTCACCGCCCACCGCTTCCTCCACTTCGCCAAGACCCACGGACTCATGTCCGAGGCCAAGGAGATGCTGCTCTCGGGCCACTTCGAGAAGGGTCGCGACATCGGTGACGTCGACTACCTCGCCGAGGTGGGACGTGAGATCGGCCTCGATCCCGACGAGGTCCGCCGGATCCTCGCAACCGATGAGTTCTCGGACGAGGTGCGGGCCGATATCAGTGAGGCCCGCGCGCTCGGCGCCAATGGAGTCCCGTTCTTCGTCATCGACCGCAAGTACGGGATCTCCGGAGCCCAACCGGCGGAGGTCTTCTCTCAGGCACTCGAGACGGCCTGGGACGAAGGGCAGAAGCTCACGGTGCTCGGCGGCACTCCGCAGTCAGCGGGCAAGGACTTCGCCGTCGGCGCCGCCTGCGGCCCCGACGGCTGCAACTGACCAAAACACCCCCTATTGCTACCTGACGGCGGCCCAGCAACCTCGCGCGAGGTTGCTGGGCCGCCGTCAGGTAGCAATAGCAAGAGGTCCGGGCGGGGCTGCCTGCTGATCAGAGCAGGGGAACGCTCGGGTAGCGCACGGCACCGTCCGGGTCGGTCACCGGTGCCCCGAGCATTCCCGCCGCCGCATCGATGAGGAAGCGGCCGACCTGTTCCCAGCTGCCCTTATTGGCGTCTTCATTCATCTTCGCCTCTTGGTCGGCGCAGACGCCGACGACCATGCTCCCCAGCAGATAGGCGCGACCGCGCAGAACCCCTTCGGGGATCCCATCGACCGCTCCGTTGATGAATCGCAGGTCATCGGGCAGGTCCGCGTCCCCGATCACCTCTTTGGCCACCTCGACGGCGGAGGGGACAGCCGAGATCTGAGACATGAACTGCGCCCGCCAGCTCGGCTTCGGAAGACTGTCGAGCAGCTCGATGAGCGGGCGCAGACGAGTCGTGACGAGCTCGTGGATGTTCGGCGTCTCGCCCAGCTGCTCCGTCAGCTCACGCCTGCGCCGAGCCATTTCGTCATGGTGGCGCTCGACGAGTGCGCGCAGCAGCCCCTCGCGGCCGCCGAAATGGTAAGCGATCGCCGAGTGATTCGCAGCCCCCGCGTGTTCGACGATGCGCCTGTTCGATACCGCATCGATCCCATTGCGCGCGAACAGCTCTTCGGCGGCGTCGAGCAGGGCATCCCGCGCCCGGTCACTCTGGATGGTCATTCCCTCATCTTTCCATTCGCTCTCGAAATCACAAGTTCTCGATTTCACAATTTTAAGTCACGTGTCTTAAACTGGCGAAGTTCACCGTGGTCGACGAGGATCACACGATTTCCGATCCTTGAAGGGGACGACAATGTCCGATAGCCAACCGCGAACGAGAAAAGAGGCCCTCGAGTCCGAGCACCCGACATCGCACCCGGCTTCCGACTCCGAGGCCGGCTCGACTGCGACCACCGAGGACCAAGCAGCGGCCAAACGCGCGAAGGCCGAATTCATCGGCCGCACCGTTGCGATCTTCCTCATGCCGCTCATCTTCGTGGGCATGATGATCACGAGCTACCTGGGGACGATGCACTCCCCCGAAGCCAACGACATGCCCATCGTGGTGGCGGGGTCATCGGCCAAGGCCGATGATGTGACATTTGCGATCAACGGCGCCGAACCCGACGCCTTCGATATCGAGACGACCGATGATGTCTACGACGCCCGCCAGGACGTCTATGACAGGGAGGCCTCGGCGGCGATCATCGTCAAGGGCGATACCGCGACGATCGTCACCGCCAGCGGAGCCGGGGTCCAACAGTCGACCACCGTCGAGCAGCTCGTGCGTCCCGCGCTCGCTGAAGACGGTTTCACGGTCAAGACCGACGACATCGTCCCGTTGCCGGACAACGATCCGTCCGGGATGGCGGCGATGTTCCTCATGACTTCCATCGTCATGGCCGGCTACATGCCCTTCAGCGTTCTGCGGTCGAATTCGCCTGAACTGCTGAAGTTCAAACGCATCGTGCCGATCCTCGCCGGGTGGTCGGCTGCCATCGCCGGCCTCGTGTGGACCGTGGCCTGCCCGATCCTCGATGTCGTCGATGTCAAGGACACGGCGGCCGTCCTCGGCATCGCCTGGCTGGGCGTTTTCGCCATCTCCTCCGTCCAGCTCTTCATCACCCGCCTCGTCGGGGCACTGGGTGTGATTCTCGGGATCCTCTTCCTCATGGTCCTCGGCATGCCGTCGTCGAATATGGCGATGCCGGTCTACAGCATGCCGAAGTTCTTCCGCTTCACCCACGAGTTCCTGCCGATGCCGGCGATCGGCGAGTCTCTGCGCTCCGTGCTCTACTTCGACGGCGACGGAGTCACCGGACACCTGTTCGTCCTCGCCCTCGGCGCGGTGGCCGGTCTGCTGCTGACGAAGGTCTACGACCACTTCTACGCCAAGCGCAATGAACACCCTGTGCCGCTGGATGTCAATGTGGCAGCGATCCACGGCGGCCGGCGGCCGGATACGAAGCTCATGCGCTACATCTCGCTGACCCTCTTCCCGCTGGCGATGGTGACCATGATGATCACGTTCATGCTCGGAGCGATGCATTCGCCGACGCCGAAGGACATGCCGGTCGCGGTCGTCGGGTCCTCGGTCGAACAGGCCGAAGACACGATCAAGCAGCTCGATGAGCAGATGGACGGAAAGTTCGAGTTCACCGCGCTCGATGACAAGGGCGAAGCCCGTCGGCTCGTGGAGAACCGCGATGAGGTCGCCGCGCTCGTCCTACCCAGCGAGAAGAATCCGGATTTCGAGCTCTTGGCCAACCAGGCCGGCAACAACGCTTCCTACCGTGTGGCCGTACAGGTCTTCGAACAGGTGGCTCAGGCGCAGGACTCCGATCTCACGGTCGACGACCTGAAGCCCTTGCCCGATCGGGACAAGAACGGCGTGGTTGTGATGTACGTGGCGATGGGATGGATCCTCGCCGGCTTCATGGTCGTCATCGTTGCCGCTAACGCCAACCCGTGGACCAGGCCGCTGAAGCGGATGCTGCCGATCATCGTCGTCTACGCACCGTTTATGTCGCTGGTCGTCGCGACCATCGCCGGTCCGATCACAGGAGCCGTCGACGGGCATTTCGCGGCGCTGTGGGGCGCCGGCATCATCGCCATCGCCTGCATCTCCATGTTCGCCATGGTCTTCGAAAGGCTCTTGGGCATGTTCGCGATCATCCCGGTCATCGGCACGCTCATGTTCGCCGGCGTGCCGTCGTCGAACGGAGCCCTCTCGCAGTATATGGTGCCGAAGTTCTTCGCCACATTGCACGATTTTCTGCCGATGGCCGCCTCGGTCGAGACCATCCGCTCGATCCTGTATTTCGACGGCGACGTCGTGACCGAACATCTGCAGGTCCTCGGCCTGTGGGGACTGGTGTCGCTGGCTCTCGTCTTCCTCATCGATGGCATCAAACCGCCGCGCACGGCCCATGATTTCGGCAATCTCCACCTCGAACGCGAGCGAGAGATCGCCAAGGAACAGCGGAAGCAGGCATTGGCGTTGGGCATGTCCCCGGATCATGCGAAGTCCGACGCCGAGGCGGCCGATCAGGACTCCGCGCCCGGCCAGGAGTCGTACCAGACCGTTCAAGGATCCATCGTCGACGACGGCACCGACGCGCAGGAGTCGGATCGCCGAGCCCCGACAACCGGCGACGGCCAGGCCCGCAGCCGCAGACCTCACGAGGAGTCAATCCCCTCCACAGTCTGACCTGCTACCTGACGGCGGCCCAGCAACCTCGCGCGAGGTTGCTGGGCCGCCGTCAGGTAGTAATTGAGGGTTGTTCGTTGGGGGTGGGGCTATGGTGAAGGCACTATGGTCAACTCCGCGTCGCTTGAGAACATCATGAGCAGCACCGGCCTGGTGGAAGCCGGCCTGCTGCTGGCCAGCTTCGTCCTATGCTCCCTCATCGGCTTCGAGCGGCAGTTCAGGCAGAAGGCCGCCGGGTACCGCACCCACGTGCTCGTGGGCATCGGCACCTGCGCTTTCACCCTGATCTCCGCGTATGGATTCGCCGGAGTGCTCGAGAACGACGTCCGCCTCGACCCTTCACGGATCTCCGCGCAGATCGTCTCCGGAATCGGCTTCCTCGGCGCTGGAGTCATCTTCAAAGGACGCAACATGGTCCGCGGACTCACCACCGCCGCAACGATCTGGGTCACCGCGGCCGTCGGAATGGCCTGCGGTGCAGGAATGCTGCCCTTGGCCGCGATGCTCACTGCCCTGCACCTGTTCACGCTGTTCGTCATCGCGCCGCTCATCCGCAAGATCCCCAACAGCGACCACCGCAAACTCCTGCGCATCACCTACCACGACGGAGCCGGTGTCCTCCGCGAGATCCTCGCTCTGGCCGGCCGAATGGGTTTTGCGAATACCATCGTCGATTCGCGCCGCTTCGAGTCCCCCGACGAGACGCGGATGGTGCAGGTCGATGTGAGGTTCGACGGAAAGCGGCCTCTGCACCTGCTCGTCGCCCCGCTCATGGAACTGAACGGCGTCGATACGGTGAGCATGCGCGAAGATCGCGTCCACTCGGTCGATGACGACGGCGATTCCGTCTGAGCAGCCGACGAACTCAGAAATCGACGCTGGAGATCACTGCTTCGATTCCGGCCCGGACCCGCAGCCGGGAGGATTCGCCGAAGACGGTCGACTGGACGACGGCCCCCTGGATCATTGCCAGCAGCCCGGGCACCATTGCCGCGGCACGAGCTCGCGCGCCTTCAGCGTCCGCTCCCCGCTGATCCTGCAGATAGGCAGCAAGATAGACGGTGAATTCTTCGATGAGCGTCTCGAAGACCCCACCGGCGAAACTCGCGAACTCCTTGTCGTAGGAAGACTCTCCCCAGACCTGAACCATGACCGAGGCGAACGGATTGTCGATGAGCAGGGAATCGATGAGCTCGACGAACACCTCGGCAGGAGCTGTCACCTCACTTCCGGACTTGGCCGCCTCGAGCACCGCCATGCGCGGCGCCATCACCCGGCGGGCGACGTCGATCATCAGGTCGGCCTTCGACGCATAGTAGACATAGACCGCTCCGGCCGACAGCCCCGCTTCCTTGACGATGTCGGCCATCGACGCACCGGCGAACCCCCTGCGCGCGAAACAGGCCAGCGCCGCATCCTGAATCCTGGCACGCATCGCACTCCTGTGCTCCTCGGTGACCTTCGGCACATCTCCCCCAAAAAACGAATGACCATTCTTGATATATCCTAGCGGATGGATTCATAATGAACGAGTATTCGTTTTCGATGATTGGACAGACATGCCGACCCAGATACTCAGCAGAGAAGACAAGGCCGACCACTCGGCGGTGAGCGAGACACCGGAGAAGGCGGCGCAGGCCGCTCCCCCACAGTTCGGACGCGCGATCCTCGTCGCCGTCCTCGCCGCCGCCGTCGTCAGCCTCGTCATGCTCGCCTTCAGCTGGCCGACCGTGACCTCGGACCCCGAAGACCTGCCGATCGCAGCGGTCGGAGACGAAGAGCAGATCGACCAGATCGCTGAGAACGCCCCGGACGGCATGCTCGATCTCAAGACCGTCGACTCACGCGCCGAGGCGGTGAACCTCATCGAACAGCGAGAGGTCTACGGCGCCTTCGTCCTCGAGGACGAACCGGAGATCTTCATCGCCAAGGCCGCCTCCCCTGCTGTCGCGCAGCAGCTCAGCGGAATCGGCACCCAGATGCAGCACAACATCGACCAACAGGCGATCTCGGGCCTCCAGGAAGGCACGAAGAAGATGCAGGAGCAGATGCAGAAGGCTCTCGAGGCCGCTGCCTCCGGTCAGGCCCCGCCGCAGAGCAACCCGGCCGGAGACGGTGCCGATCCGGCCGCCTCGGCGACGGAGGTTCCGCAGGTGAAGATCACCGACGTCGTGCCGCTCTCCGACGACGATCCCTCCGGTGCGGGACTGGCCATCGCGGGTCTGCCGTTGACCCTTGGCGGCATCGTCGGCGGTGTGCTCACCAGCATGGGCATCCGTTCACGGCGGATGCGCCTGGTCGGCACCATCGTCTACGGAGTCGTCGGAGGACTGGCACTGGCCCTGATCATGCAGACCTGGTTCGGGATCCTGCAGGGGAACTTCGCGATCAATGCCCTGGCGATCGGCTTGTCGATCGCGGCCACGGTCGGCCTGATCAACGGCTTCGTCTCCCTCATCGGACCTGCCGGCATCGCGTTCGGTGCAGTGCTCACCATGCTCATCGGCAATCCGATCGCCTCGCTCAATCAGCCGAAGGAGTTCCTCGCCGGCTCCTGGGGCGATATCGGTCAGTTCTTCGTGCCCGGAGCGGCGGGCACGCTGCTGCGCGATCTCTCCTACTTCCCTGACGCGCCGTCGGCTCTCCAGTGGTGGGTGCTCACCGCCTGGCTCGTCGTCGGCATCGCGCTCATCCTCGTCGGCCACGTCCTCGCCCACAGGAAGGCGCACACGGCCGCCCACTGACAAGCTGCCGCGTCGTTGGACTCCCATCGATCCTGGTCTTCACTTCATGTGAGGACTAGGCTCGGTGGGAGTCTGTGGTTTCCTCTGTGGAACCGAGAGGATGACATGGTGGCATTTTCCGATGTGACGATCTGCCGCACCTGCGGGGTGGAGACGACGACGCCTCCACCACAGCTGTGTCCGATCTGCGAGGACGATCGGCAATGGGTTCCTACCTCCGGCCAACAGTGGACGACTCGGGCAGACCTCGAATCCGAGGGCCACCGCATCGCCACCACGGAGAGGGAACCCGGTCTCTTCGCCATCCGCGTCGAACCGAAGCTCGGGATCGGGCAGACCTGCTATCTCGTGTGCACCGATTCCGGCAATGTGCTCTTCGATGTTCCCGCCTATATCGACGCCGAGGCGGTCGCGGCGATCCGGGACCTCGGCGGAGTTGCGGCGATCGCCTCCAGCCACCCGCACATGTTCGGCACCCAGTTGGAATGGAGTGCCGCATTCGATGGAGCTCCCGTCTTCGTGTGCCGAGCCGACCTCGAATGGGTGCAGCGGACCGGCCGGGCCGTCTGCCCCTATTTCCACGAGGCGGAGCCGGTGCCTGGGGTGAGGCTCCGGAGGACGGGAGGTCATTTCCCCGGCAGTGCGGTGGCAGTCTGGACGGGCGCCGACGGCGCCGGGGTCATGCTCAGCGGCGATTCGATCGGTCCGGTGGCGCGATCGGGGTGGGTGACGTTCATGCGCAGCTTCCCGAACTATCTGCCGTTATCGGCCACGGTCGTCAGGCGCATCGCCGCCTCGGTGATCGATCTCGACTTCGACCGCATGTACGGCAACTTCGGTCAGTCGATCGGTTCCGGGGCACACTCTGCAGTGCAGACCTCAGCAGAACGCTATGCCGAATGGGTCTCCGGCGACCACGATCACCTCACCTGAGTTTCCCCCGACGGTCCCTCGGTGCGAACCGAATAAGGCCCGCCGGTCAGCGCGACCGGAACTGCGCGGTGACGGGACAGTCGAAGGGGTCTGCTTCGCCGAGGCCCACCCGGTTGAGGTAGGCGATGATGATCTTGTAGGACTCGAGCAGAGTCGTCTCGGTGTAGGTGATGTCCTTCTGGCGGCAGTATTCGCGGACCATCGGCTGCACCCGGTGCAGGTTGACGCTCGGCATGCTGGGGAACAGGTGGTGTTCGATCTGATAGTTCAGACCGCCCATGAGGAATCCCATGAAGCGACCGCCGGAGATATTGCGTGACATCAGCGTCTGACGGCGCAGGAAGTCGATCTTCACATCTTTGGGTACGATCGGCTGTCCTTTGTGGTTGGGGGCGAATGATCCGCCCATATGCACGCCGAAGACGGCGAGCTGGACGAGGAAGAAGACGCTGCCGATGAGAGGACCTGCCGCCCAGATGGCGAGCGCGGGGAACCCGATGAGGCGGATTCCGATGAAGACGCCTTCGATCCAACGGCGTTTGATCGACGACTGTCCCCGGACGATGGCTTTGACGGATTCGACGTGCAGCTGGAGGCCGGCCAGGGTCAGCAGCGGCAGGAAGAACCAGCCCTGACGTGCGGCGAACCATTTGGCCAGGCCTGTGCGTTCACGTGCATCCTCGGGAGTGAAGACGAGGGCGCCAGGAGCGATGTCTCCGTCGACTCCGGCCTTGTTCGGATTGGCGTGGTGAAGCGCATTGTGCTTCTTCAGCCACCATCCGTAGCTCAGTCCGATGAAGAGGTTGCCGATGATCGTCGACACCCACTCCCCCACTTTTCCGCTGGTGAAGATCTGCCGGTGTGCTGCGTCATGGGCGACATAGGCGGTCTGGGTGAACAGTGCACCGAAGACGACTGCGGTCGCCATCTGCCACCAGCTCTCACCGATGAGGAAGAGCATGGCGAAGGATGCGACGTAGCCGAGTCCGAGGAGGACGAAGCGCAGGGTGTTCCAGCCCGGCCGTCTGGCCAGCAGGCCCGCTTCTTTTACCTGCGCCATCAGCGCGCTGAAGTCGCTGGTGAATTCCTGTTCGGCGGTTCCCCTCTTCGCTCGCCTGCGTTCGAGCACTGCGGCCCGCGTGGCCCGATCCGGTGCCGGAGTCGACAGTTCGGTCGCAGTTGGGGAAGACGGTTCGGAAGTCATGAGGTCAGACGGGTTCATGGTTCCCACCGTATGGATGCCCGCGCCGTTTTTCGTCACCCCTGGGAGCCGTTCTTCACCCCCTACTCGGGTAGGGGGGGTCCGAGGTGAGGACAGGTGCAGAACTCAGCTGTTGGGGACGATGAGACCTGATTCGTAGGCGGCGATGACTGCTTGGGCGCGATCTCGGGCATCGAGTTTGTACAGGATCCGGGAGACGTGGGTCTTCACGGTCTGCACTGCGATGTGCAGACTCGCCGCGATCTCCGTGTTGGACGCTCCGCGGGCGACTTGGATGAGGATCTCGCGTTCTCGGTCGGTGAGTTCGGGCAGCGCTGTGCGGTTGGGTTTCTGTCCTCCGGTGGCGAAGTGTTCGATGACCCGTTTCGTCACGCTCGGCGCCAGGAGCGCTTCGCCTCCGGCGACGATGCGGACCGCCTCGGCGAGTTCACTGGGCGGGGCATCCTTGAGGAGGAAACCGCTGGCCCCGGCGCGGATGGCATCGAAGACATAGTCGTCGATGTCGAAGGTGGTGAGCATGATGATCCGGGTCTCGGCATTCGCGGCGACGATCGTGCGGGTTGCTTCGATTCCGTCCATCAGCGGCATTCGGACGTCCATGAGGACGATATCGGGGCCAAGGTCGGCGACGAGCTCGACGCAGTGTGCACCGTCTTCGGCCTGTCCGATGACCTCGATATCTGCATGAGCGCTCAGCAGCGCGGCGAAGCCGGCGCGGACCATCGCTTGGTCATCGGCGATGACGATCCTGATCATGGGGTCTCCTTGTCCGTGGCCGAAGTGTCCGTGACCGGTGTGTCGGCGCTCGGATCACCGTCGTCGGTCGAGCGTTCGCGGGGCGAAAGCGGCAGCACTGCTTCGACTTCGAAGCCTCCGTCGGCAGTGGCTCCGCTGCGGATCTCCCCACCGACGGAGGCTGCCCGTTCGCGCATGCCGATCAGTCCCTGCCGGCTGTGCTTCTCGTGTTTCGCGGCCTCGCCGGGACCGTCGCCGTGGTCATTGGTGACGCTGATCCAGACGGCTGAGCTGCCACCGCGGATACGGATGGCGATGGCGGAGTTGCGGGCGTGGCGGATCGCGTTGCTCAGGGCTTCTTGGATGATGCGGTAGCCGGCGAGTCCGGTGCTGTCGCGCATGAGGTGGTCGATCGGTTCGCCGCTGCGTTCGACGGTGACCTGCACTCCGGCCTGTCGGGCCTTCTCGATGAGCGGGTCGATCTCGGAGAACTTCGGCTGCGGCGCCAGTTCGCCTCCGCCTTCATCGTTGCGCAGGACGCTGAGCAGTCCGCGCATCTCGGTCAGCGCTGTGCGGGCGGAGGTGGATATGTCTTCGAACTCTTTGGCCACTTCTGAGTCGATCCCGGCGTGGCGGAACGGTGCGCTGGAGGCTTGGATGTTGATGATCGACATGCTGTGGGCGACGATGTCGTGGAGTTCCCTGGCGATGCGGGCCTTCTCCTCGATGGTCACGCGTTTGGAGTGCTCCTCCGCGGTGTTCTCCTTCTCCTGGACCAGTTGGGAGCGGATGAGCTGCCATTGCTGGATGATGACCGCGGCGAGGTAGACGCCTCCGGCGATGCAGGAGTAGATGAGGATGTTGACGATGGCACCGTCTGTACGGGTGTCTGCGACGAGCAGATGAGTGATGAGCACCGCGGCCGCCGAACCTGCGATGCTGCCGAGCAGTGCGGCCAGGGCCACTCCCCAGTGGGCGCGGAGGCCGATGATGAGGATGATGACGATCTGAGTGATCATCATCGGAACCATCCACGGCCACGGCACACCCGACACGAGCGGCCCCAGCAGCGGCAGCACAGTGCAGGCGGCGATCGACATGATCGTGCCGAAGAGCGGTCGCAGCATGGACAGCGGCATGGACCCGACATGGACGATGGTGACCACGAAGGCCAATGCGACGGGGGCCTCGTTGACCGAGACGGCGATCGACGATTCCACCGCGAGCATGACGATGGCAAGCACGATCACCGCGACCCAGGCCAGCGCCTCGGGGTTGAGTCGACGGTTCGGGGGCATGAACCTGTCGAAGACTACCATCACAGACACCCGGTTCCCTTCTGTGATTCCGGCCGACCGTTGCGATCATAGCGCCTGTGCTGCTTCATCACCTGTGAACGGCACATAGTGGTCAGTTCCCGGCCCGGAACCGAGAACTCCCCGTTCAGCTTCCGCGGATCCCGTCGGCCAGGTGCGCATGCCGAGTTCCCGCGAACTTCGCTCGGCTGCCCCAGGACAGCACGAGGTAGAGCACGAAGGAGATGGCGAAGGACGGGATCGTCGCTCCGATCGGGCTGGGATAGGCGTAGGTGAGCACATAGGACGCCAACGCCCCGAGGACCCACACCCCGACGGCCACCCAGTTGACTCCGCGGGTGTAGGAGTAGAGGCCGCCGGAGTCCTTGAGGATGTCGGGTGAGTAGGCACCGCGTTTGATGATGTAGTAGTCGACGATGAGGATGGCGAAGACGGGGACGAAGAACGCCCCGATCATCGTGAGGAAGTCGGTGTACTGGTCGAGCAGGGCCAGCCAGGTCGATCCGATGATCGAGATCGCGCCGAGGATGAGGGCCGTCGGCAGGAACTTCAGCTTCGTCCTGCTCTGTGCGCCGACGACGGAGTTGACCATTCCGTAGACGACCATCGTGTTCGTGGCCATGACGGAGAGGAAGATGACGATGGCCAGCGCCCATCCGAATTCCGCGGCTAGGGCCGTCGGGTCGAATTCGGCCGGGTCTCCCCCGTCGAGCAGGATGAAGCTGAACGCGGTGAGACCCAGCAGCATCGCCAGCACGGTCGAGGTCAGGTAGCCCAGACCCGATCCGACGATTCCGGCCTTCTGAGTCCCGGCCAAACGGTTGAGGTCGCCGGAGAGCACGGTCCAGGAGATGGCTGTGGAGATGACGATATCGAGTGCGAGGACCGGAGTGAACTCGAGCTCCGGCAGGCTCTCGATTCCTGCATATTCGGCGGGTGAGTGTCCCGTGAACGCGATGACGAAGACATAGGCCATGACCAGCAGGATGAGAAGAGCGAACCAGGGTTCGGCCTTCTCGATCCCTTCGTGGCCGAGGATCGCCAGTCCGACGACGAGCGCCTGGCAGAGCACTGAGAAGAGGATCGGGTTGGAGAATCCCGTCGTCTGGGCGACGACGTAGTTGACGCTGATTCCCGCCAACATGGCCTGCACCCAGCTCCAGCCCATGAGGATGATGACGTTGGCGGCGACCGGCAGGAAGCTGCCCTTGGCGCCGAAGGCACCGCGGGTGATGGCCATGGTGGCCAGGCCCGTGCGGGTGCCGATGTTGCCGATGAGCGTGAGCACGACGGTGCCGATGAGCGTGCCGACGATGATGACGATGACCGCTGTGGTGAAGTCGACGCCGGGGACGAACAGGGTTCCGGTCAACAGGGTCGTGACGACGAGGTTCGCGGCCAGCCAGATCATGAACATCCGTCCCCCGCTCAGGGTTCCGCGGATGACTCCGGAATCGTGGCCGGATTCCAATCGCTGTTCCAAACGGCGGTACCAGTTCACTGCGCGCCCTCCTCGGCGCCGGGCTTGCTTTCGGCGGCACTGGGACCAGCCGCCGACGAGCCGTCGGCAGGGTCCGGGACCGTGGAGAGGTGTTCGTGGATGGCGATGAGTTCACCGTCACCGAGGCGGCGGAAGACGATCGATTCGCGTTCCCGGTATGATTCCCGCCCGTCTGCGGTGTTCACGGTCGTATCAACGGTGTGGGAGAACACGGCTCCGCCGGGGAAGGTCTGGACGAGCTGGTCCGATGAGGCGCAGGCGGCCACTGACCAGCCGTCGGCCAACCACGAAGCCCACTCCCTTTCATATTCGGCACGAGTGTTCAGGCGTCGCGCTTCGGGGTGGAAGACGAACGAGGCGTCCTCGGCGAATCGGGAGAAATACGACTGAGTGTCCGTGGCGGCGAAGGCATCGACGATCGCCGAGGCGGCCGTGAGCACATCGGATTCGCTGGGCTCCGGTGTGGATTCGTTCATGATCGACGGCGACCTTTCGCAGACTGAGAAACGGAGGATGCCGCGCTGAGTCCAAACGACTCTCGTGCGGCCCGATGAAGCTGAATGACACACTAACGAGTCTGTGATCGTCCGCACTATCCGCGATGGACGAATTCTGCCCTCAGTTATACGAAGCGGCGAATCGGCAACTGAGTCCTTCCGCTGAACGTCGCTGTGAGTTCATATGCCGAATGGACCTGATCGCACCAGGTGACATGCATTAATTTGAGTCGCATGCCCATGTGCCGCCGGACATTCCGCGGCTGACGTTCGAAGGAGAAGCTGAACCCATGAGTGCAGAACTGATCTGCGTAATCGTCCTCGGACTGATGTTCGTCATCGGAACCTGGCGGGACATCAATATGGGCCTGCTCGGCTTCATCGCGGCCGCGGGCGTCGGCGGCCTCGTCCTGCACCAGATGCCCGAAGAGTTCCTCGCAGGATTTCCCGTCGACCTCTTCCTTACGCTCGTCGGCCTGACCTACCTCTTCGGCTTCGCCCAGAACAACGGCGCGATCGAAGTGATCGTCCGCTGGTGCGTGAAGCTCGTCGGCGGGCGCATCGGACTCATGCCCTGGATCTTCTTCGCGCTGACAGCTGTCCTCATCTCGCTCGGGGCGCTCTTCGCCGTGGCCATCATCGCGCCGCTGGCACTGTCGTTCGCGCGGCGTCATGGGATCAATCAGTTCATGGTCGGTCTGCTCGTCGTCCACGGCGCCCTGGCCGGCGCGTTCTCGCCCATCAGCGTCTACGGCATCTTCATCAACGACTATCTGACGAAGAACGGCCTCACCCCTGCGCCGCTGACCTTGTTCCTCGCCCCGTTCATCTTCAATACCGTCTTCGCGGTCGTTGTCTGGTTCGTCCTCCGTCGCCGGCCAGGACTGCGCGCGGAGGCAAATGGGGCTCACCCCCACCCAGGGTCCGAATCCGACGGCGGAACGACCATCCGTCTCACACGCTCTCAGATCCCGACCCTGATCGGGCTCATCGCGATGGCGCTGTCCGTGATCATCTTCAGCTGGGATGTGGGCCTGGTGACCATCACGATCTCGGTAGTGCTCGCCGCCATCGACCCGGCCGCAGGCAAGGCCGCGCTGTCGAAGGTCTCATGGTCGATCGTCATCCTCATCTGCGGAGTGCTCACCTACATCGCCGTGCTGCAGGAGGCCGGAACCGTCGAATGGGTCTCGGCCGGCATCTCAGCGATCGGCGTCCCCCTGCTGGCAGCGCTGCTGCTGTTCTACATGTCCGGCCTGATCTCCGCGCTGGCGTCGTCCTTAGCGATCATCGGTGTCGTCATCGCCCTGGCGGTGCCGTTCCTCGAGTCGGGCGACGTGCATGTCGGAGGGTTCGTCGCGGCGCTGGCGATCGCCGCGACCATCGTCGACATCAGTCCGTTCTCGACCAACGGCGCGATGCTCCTGGCCAATGTCCATCCGAGCATCCGCGACCGCTACTACCGACAGATGATCGGCTACGCCGGCCTCATGTGCCTCATCGGGCCAGGACTCGCCTGGGTGGCCGCCGCAGTGCCGACCGTGGTCAGCGGCTGAGCAGCCACTGCGGCAGGGCCGAGCGGCTGGCGCTGCCGCTCACATATGCCCCGTCGACAGGAACGTCTCGTGCCAGGACAGGGCCTCGGCGAGGATGTGCGGGGTATGCCGACCGGTCGGATTCGCGGCGATCGCACGTTCGAGGTAGTCGGTGAGACGATCGCGGTAGTCCGGGTGGGCGCAGTTGTCGATGATCTTCCGTGCCCTGGCCACCGGCGGCAGTCCGCGCAGATCGGCCAGGCCCCGTTCGGTGACCAAGATCTGAGTGTCGTGTTCGGTGTGGTCGATATGGCTGGCGAACGGCACGATCGCAGAGATCGCTCCCGCTTTGGCCTGCGAATTCGACACGAAGAAGTTGAGGTAGGCGTTGCGGGCGAAGTCACCGGAGCCGCCGATGCCGTTGATGATCGACGAACCGGTCACATGCGTGGAGTTGACGTTGCCGTAGATATCGGCCTCGACCATCCCGTTGATGGCGATGATGCCCAGGCGACGGATGGCTTCCGGGTGGTTCGACATCTCCTGGGTGCGCAGCAGGATCCTGCCCTTGTACGACTCGATCCGGTCATTGAAGTCCGCTGCCCGTTCGGCCGAGAGCGAGAACGCCGTCGCCGACACCGAGGTGAGCTTTCCGCTGTCGATGAGGTCGAGCATTCCGTCCTGGATGACTTCCGTATAGGCCGTCAGTCCCGCGAACTCGCTGTCGGCGAGATTGCCCATCACCGCATTGGCGACATTGCCGACTCCCGACTGCAGCGGCAGCAGCTCCGGCGGCAGCCGATCTGCGGCGATCTCATGACGGAGGAAATCAACGAGGTGACCGGCAATCTCCTTCGAGTCCTCGTCGGCAGGTTTGAACGGCAGGTTCCGGTCCGGAGCGTTCGTCTCCACCACGGCGACGACCTTCGCCGGGTCGACACGCAGATAGGGGTCACCGATGCGCTGCATCGGCTCAAGCAGCTGAATCGGCAGCCGCTCGGGCGGACGCCGGGTTCCGTAGTAGACATCGTGGAAGCCTTCGTACCCGCGCGGATGCCAGTCATTGACCTCGAGGATGACCTTATCGGCCAGGTCGAGCCATGTCTTCGAGTTCCCGACCGAGCTGCCGGGAACCAGCAGACCGTTGGGCAGGATCGCCGCGACTTCGACGACGGCGACGTCGAGGTTGCCGTAGAACCCGAACCATGCCTGCTGAGCCGAATGGCTGAGGTGAGTGTCGACATAAGCGGTGTCACCCGAATTGATCGAGGCCCGCATAGCCGGATCGGATTGGAACGGCAGCCGTTTGCTCACCACGTTCGCCTCGGCGAGTACCCCGTCGAGTTCCGGCGCCGTCGATGCTCCCGTCCACAGTTCGATCCGGAAGTCCTCACCCCGATCATGGGCGGCCTGAGCGCGTGCGGCGACCGCCCCCGGCACTGCTTTCGGGTACCCGGAACCGGTGAAACCGCTCATAGCCACGCGTTGGCCATTGTCGATATGGCGGGCTGCTTCCTCAGCGGTGACAGTCTTCGTGCTCAGTTCGGGGCAGGTGATTCTCGACATGACTCGCAGTCTATCGGGCGGCCGAGTGCCCGGCCGAGGCGGTCCCGCTGTCGCGGCCGGAGCCGCCGTAAACGCTGTCGAACCATTGCGCTTCAACAACATTGAGAGCCGGCTCCGGCTCGGTCTCCGTTACCGCGACCGCGGCCTTCGACTGCCGAATCACCGTCTGGGAGAGGCTCGGAACCGGAATCGTGACGATCGTCGCCAGCAGCAGGGCCAAGGTGAAGATCATCGTGCCGATGACCAGCGGCATGCTCAGCGCCAGCACTCCGACGACGACAGCCGGAGCACCGGCCCCGGCGTAGAAGGCGAGATAGAGTGCCGCGGAGATGCCGGCTCGGTTCTTCGGCGGAGTGAGCACGTCGATCTCCCGATTTGCTCCCCAGTAGCTCAGCCCGTGCCCGATGCCCGTGGCCACGGCCGCGAACACCATGATGATCTTCACCGCCGCGGGACCGATTTCGGGCAGATTCGATGACAGCAGGAGTGCCGCCCCGAGTCCCATGAGCGTCAGACCCAGGGTCTGGGCCGCCCGAGGTTGGAGCTTCGGGGCTATCAGTTGGCTCGCGGCCGAGACGACGAGCACCGAGCCGACGATGAGGCCGGAGGTCAGGGTGCCCGAGTTCGGAATGATCGACTGTGCCATCGAAGGCAGCAGGGCAAGGAAGAGGCCGAGCGCCGTCCAGCCGATGAAGCCGGTCAGAGCGGCGATGTTGAAGCTTGTGCGCATGGCGCCGGGCACTGACGGCCAGGTCGGCCTCCACCGCTGCCGAGTGATCGGCCGCTGCAGCGGCATCATCGCGATGAGGACCATGACGATGACGATCAGGACCACCATGACGAGGAACGGCAGAACGAGCGGCGCGGTCGACAGCGATGACACGACACCTGCAAGTATCGGGCCGAGTCCCGACCCCAAGACGAACGAGATCGTCGCCAGAGTCGACCCCAACCAGACTCGCCGCGCCGGTGAGGCCTCGACCATGAGAGCGATTCCGGCGCCGGTGCCCAGCCCGAGTCCGATGCCGACCAGGGCCCTGCCGATGAACAGACCGGCGATTCCCGCCGTGTCGATCCCGAAGACCGCAGTGCCGAAGCCGACCAGGGCGATCGCCGCCAGCAGCACCGGCTTGCGGCCGAACGCGTCAGCTGCCGAGCCGAACAGCAGCAGCGACGGCAGACAGCTGAAGACGTAGGTCGCGTAGAGGGAAGTCATCATGGACTCCGACACTCCGTGGGCCTCTTGCAGCAGCGGATACAGAGGGCTGGCCATATTCGCGGCTGCCGAGAGAATGAGCAGGACCAGCGCGCCGAACCACAGCTGTCGCCTCGTTCCTCTGATACGTGCGTTCTCGGCCAAACGGAACCTCCATCTCTTCGCGTCGTCTGTTCCCTCGGTGACTGCGGCTGCGTCTCCGAGTCTGCTCTGCGACCTCCTGGTGACTGTTCGCATTGCCCTGTCGATTCCATGATGGGGCCACGAGAGTATTGTTGTCTATCGTAAGAAACCCCACGAAACCATTCGATAGGATCACATGATCGACAGTCGGCTCACCATGTTGAGCATGATCCAGCGACACGGCACGGTCACTGCCGCGGCACACTCGCTGCGCTACTCGCCGTCGACTGTGTCCCACCAGGTCAAACAGCTCGCTGCCGAGCTCGGAGTGACACTGCTCGAACAGCACGGGCGCAATGTCAGGCTCACCCCGGCTGCCGAGGCACTGCTGCGCCATGTCGATGTCATGTCGGCGGAGTGGGAGATGGCGCTGGCCGATCTCGGTCGCTACTCCGAGACTGTGTCCGGCTCGCTGGGACTGTGCGGTTTCTCCACCGCCGCCAGTCTGCTGCTGCCGCCAACGATGCGGGCTCTCAACCAGCAGTTCCCGCATATGCAGACTCAGACGATCGAAGCCGAACCCGGCGAATGCTACGACTACCTGCTCTCCGGAGATGCCGATATCGGCATCGTCGTCGCGGCTCCCGACATCCCCGCCGGCGGTGATGATCGGTTCAGCCACCACTTCCTCATCGACGACCCGCTCGACCTCATGGTTCCCCTCGACCACCCCTTGGCGGACCGCGCAACGGTCACAATCGCCGACACCGTCGATGAGATATGGATTCTGGGCAGGCCGGGCACGGGCTACCACCAGCTCGTCATGGCCAGCTGTGCGGCGGCCGGGTTCGCACCCCGCATCGGGCATTTCGCCGATGACTGGAACACGGGAACCGCCCTCGTCCACGGCGGCTTCGGAGTATGTGTGGCGTCTAGGATGTCGCGCTCGCAGGATCTTCATCCGGTGCGCCGAATCCCCATCAGCGGTGACAATGCCCCGTCACGGCACATCACGGCCGTGACCCGGACCGGAGCGGATGCCCGTGAGACTGTGGCGTTCGCTCTCAAGACGCTGTCGGTCGAGACGGAGTGTCTGATGAGCCGCCTCGGTGCGGAGCTCCGGGACTGAGCTCAGTGTGCTTTTCGGACGACTCGGAATCCGATGTTCGACGCCGAAGAGTCCGGAGTGTTCGAGGAGCGGGCAGCCACCCGGTAGCGATTGCAGTAGGAGTCATGGCACAGGAACGATCCTCCGCGCATGATCCGCTTGTCTCCGATGTCGGGGCCCTGGGGATCGGACTGCGGGGAATGCTGGTAGTAGTCGCGGGTGAACCAGTCGGCGCACCATTCCCATACATTGCCGACGGTGTTGAACAGGCCCAGCCCATTGGGCGCGAAGTGTCGGGCCGGTGCGGTGCCGATGAAGCCGTCGTCGAGGGTGTTCATACGCGGGAACTCGCCCTGCCAGATATTGCAGTTCCATCCCCCGTCGGTCAGCAGCCGATTGCCCCACGGATAGCGGCGGCCCTTGAGGCCCCCGCGAGCGGCGAGCTCCCATTCGGCTTCGCTCGGCAGCCGCGTCCCGGACCACGCGCAATAGGCATGGGCGTCGTCCCAGCTGATGTGGACGACAGGATGGTCTCTTCGATTGTCGATGCTCGATCCCGGACCTTCGGGTGCGGCCCAGTTCGCCCTGGAGACTTCGACCCACCAGGGCACGCCTGGAGCCTGACCGAGAATGTGAGCTTCTGCTCCCGGATTGGTCTCCAAGAGCATGGCGAAGACCGCTGAGGTCCCCAGACGCTCCGCGGTGGTGACGAACCCCGTGTCAGCGACGAACCGGGCGAAATCATCATTCGTCACGCTTGTCGTCGCGATCTCGAATTCGGTGAGGTTCACACGGTGACGTGGCCCCTCACCGTCGGCGGGATGCCCGTCGCCGAAGGGATCGCCCATGTCGAAGGTGCCGCCGGCGGTGACGAAGTCGAAGCTGAACTCGGGCTCCGACTCCGAATTCACGGCAGGATCAGCACCAGGGCGCGAAACATGACTGTCCACCGCCTCGGCGCGGCTGGTCGCCGGGGCGCAGCACGAATGGCCGTTCTGCGCCCCGGCATTACTCAGGTCTCCGGTCTCCGTCACGTGTGGGCGCCCCTTTTCTCTCCGGGTCCGCCTCGATGCTGGGCGGACTCTGGGAACACCCTATGACCTCAGCCGGGGCAGGGGACAGTCCGGGACCTGCCGGTCAGGCGAAGAGGCTGACTCCGCCCGGCCCCACGAGGCAGCCGACGACGATGAGGACGATTCCCCACAGCAGCTGTTTGCGGAAGATCGCAAAGATGCCGGAGATGACGAGGATCGCGGCGATGATCCAGAGAACGAAAGCCATTTGAGCTCCTATTACCATGTGAGACACCTCGGTCGAGGATGGTTCATCCTTGCACGACATCTGCCGTCATTCGGGCTCATTCCGAACAACACGCCGCACCGAACCCCATCATGATCGCGGCGTGCCCGCGCGGTGTCTTCGCAGTGATTCGAGGCTGACTTCTCACGGCCTTGCAGAAGGGACCTGTACTCGCCGTCACGAATGCGAGACAGTGGACAGATGAACGGATCAGCTTCGCACGAACCGCTGCTGCATGCCGCCCTCAACGGTGATCGCGACCACCCGGCGACTCCGCGGACACCGCAGTCCATCGCCGCCGAGGCGGCCGCCGCCGTGGCAGCAGGTGCTCAGGTCATCCACCTCCACCCTTTCGATGCGACCGGTCGGCAGACCTTTCATGCCGAACCGGTCTCGGCCACGATTCGCGAGGTGCGTGCCGCGTGCCCGGGGATTCCGATCTCTTTGAGCACCGCGGCCGAAATCGAACCCGATCCGCAGGTCCGTCTCACGCTCATCTCGAAATGGACCGAGCTGCCTGACTTCGTCAGTGCCAATCAAGGTGAGTCGGGAATTCGCGAAGTCTGCGAACTGCTCTTCGAGCGCGGTGTTCGAGTCGAGGCAGGTCTGCTCAGCCTCGACGATGCAGAGTCATTCGTCGATTCCGGGCTGGCCGACCGATGCGCACGCGTGCTCGTCGAACCCACTGAGACCGATCCGGATCGTGCCCTGGCTGAGGCCGCCGCGATCGAGCGGGTCCTTACCGATGCGGGCATCGAACTGCCGCAGGTCCACCATGGGGAGGGCATCGCCTCCTGGGTCGTCAATGCCCGAGCCATCAGGCGCGGCCACGGCATCCGCACCGGTTTGGAGGACACTCCGGTCCTCATCGACGGCACTCGGGCAACCGGCAATGGCGACCTCGTTTCGGTTGCCGCCGGTCTCCTCGCCGAGCTCGGGAACTGACCCGAGGTCTGACGGACAACGGTTCCCCCGGCTAGCCTGTGGCCATGACTGATTTCCTCAAACTGCGGAAGTCCGCCCCGGACGGCTTCTTCGCCGCCGAGGCCGCCGGGCTGAGGTGGCTGGCCGAACCAGATGTGGTCCCGGTCGTCGAAGTGCTCGAACACGGGCCGGATTTTCTGCGGCTGCACCGTCTCCGGGAGACCGGTCCCGACGCCGAGGCGGCCGCTGCCTTCGGTCGTGCCCTCGCCGGGCTCCACGATGCGGGTGCTCCCGGTTTCGGTTGGTCACCGGCCCCGCAGTCATTCTTCGGCCCCCTCGACAGTCCCTTCGAGGTGCCTGCCGAGCCCGTCGACGATTTCACCGACTATTGGGTCGGGCAGCGCTTACGACCCCTGACCTCTGCGGTTGCCGGGGATCTCAGAGGTGAGGACCGGGCGACGGTCGCCTCGGCGATCGATGCCATCGCGTCTGGCGCCTTCGCCGGCATCTGCGGTGAGGGTGCGGAGACGCCGGCCCGCGTCCACGGCGATCTGTGGGCGGGGAATCTTATGTGGTCACCGACCGGAGTGACGCTCATCGATCCGGCCGCCCACGGCGGTCACCGACTGGAAGACCTCGCGTTGCTCGCCCTTTTCGGTGCCCCGTTTCTCGGGGAGATCTTCTCCGGCTACGAACAGGCCCACCCGATGCCGGACGATTGGCAGGAGGACCTGCCGGCGCACAGCTTCTTCGCTCTGCTCGCTCATATCCGTCTGTTCGGGCGCGGATTCCTCGGGCAGGCGGTCAGCGCCGCCCGGTCGATCATCGCCCGGGCGGAACAGCTGCACCGGTGAGGTCACTTCAAGGAGATCTCCACCGGGTCGGAGAACAGTCCGCCGGCGAAGGTCAGCTTGTTCGGGTCGGCGTCTTCGGGCACGTCGAAGACGAGGACACCCTCGGCGGTGTTTCCGGGGTTGATCTCTTCGAGGAAGAGGATGTTGTTCTCGGCCGCATAGATACCGGCTTCTGAGTCCGCAGAGTAGGTGTTGCCGGACTCATCACCGAGTTTGATGTCGTCTTCGAAGAAGAAGTTCGGATCCGATCCGGTGTTCTTCACCGACAGTTCGATCTGGACGAACTGTCCCTGTGCCTTGGCGTTGAGGAATTCGTCGCCGACCTGTGAGACACCATCCTCGACCTCTGCGACGGTGATCTCCCAGTCATCGGCGGCCACGGTGTCTCCGATACCGTACGAAGCCTCCTCGGCGGGTTTGTCGGCGGCCTCCTTCTTCTTCGTGGACTCCCCCGACTGCTGAGCGTCGGACGAGCCGCCCTCCGCAGTGTTGGTGTCATCTCCCCCGCCTCCGATCGCGCTGGCAACGGCGATGATGACGATGACGACGAGCAGCCAGAACCACCAGCGCTTCAGCAACGGCTTCTTCCGTTTCGGCGGCTTCTGGCCGTATGGCTGCTGCGGGTAGCCGCCGGCTCCGTAGGCAGGTGCGTTCGGTGCAGGTGCCCACTGCTGGGGGTCGAAGTTCTGAGGCGGCTGCTGGTGGTGGGGGCTGTGAGGGGGCTGGTGCTGCGGGGACCATTGGTGCTGAGGCTGTGGTGACTGCGGCTGCTGCGGGGTGTTCTGGGGATTCCGCGAATGGGACATGACGCTCCTTCGAAGCTGGTTCTGGCTGACTGTTCCAGCTTCGTCCCGTCCGCACACCAGCGCGTCCGCAATCGGGCTGGACCGCTCCAGCCGATCGGTTGATCCCGTCCAGCCGAGAGGTGGACTACGTGTGTCAGCCCCCGCGGTTACGATTCTCTTGTGTCAGTACAATCCGTCCCTCGCCGCAGAATCCCGCGAGGCGTGCGCATCGCCACCAGCATCCTCGTCGGCTTCATTCTCTACCTCTTCGGGTTCTTCACCTCGTCGATGGCGGTGACGGCGAACGCCTGGGCCTTCTCCGACGGGGAACTCAACGACACCGGACTCGTCGCCGTTCTGCTGCTGTTCCTCGTGTGGGGACTCGTCTTCCTCCGTCACCGATGGCCGTGGGTGCCCTTCGTCGCCGGTGGACTGCTCACCGCGGGTTGGGGAGATGCGCTGATGCTGCTCATTGCGATCTTCCACCTCGTCATCCGAGCACCCCGGCGGCAGGCGATCACCGCCTCGGCGGTGGGCACTGGACTGATCGCATTCTCCACATTGAGGATGTGTCTGGCACCGGCTGAGCACAATCCCTTCGGCATCTTCTTCCTGCCCGAACCGGCTCAGGTCACCGGACTCGAGGCAACCATCCCACCGGAGGATTCGCACCTGGCGATCAGAATCATCACGGTCGCCGCCGGTGTCATCGCACTGTGTACGGCGCTGGGAGTCGGTGCGCTTCTGCGTCGGACCCGGAGGATGAAGGCGGTCGAGTCGATCGCCGAACGCGAAGCTCAGCGCAATGAGTCGCTCACGGCCGAGATCGCGCGGCAGTCGGAACGAGAGCTCTTGGCACGCGAGCTTCACGACACGCTCTCCCACCGACTGTCGGTGATCTCTCTGCATACCGGCGCCCTTGAGGTCGGGGCCAACACCGACCCCGAGGTCGCTGCGACAGCGTCTGCTCTGCGGGAGGAGGCCCGTGCGTCCATGGAGGATCTGCGTCATCTGGTGGGTGGTGTGAGAAGCGGAGATCTGGCCGATCCGCGGCCGGGCCATGGCGCTTCGTCGCCTCCGAGTCGTGCGACGATGTCAACGATTCCCGAGCTCATCTCCTCTGTGGCCTCCACCGGTACGGTCATCCGCCCGCTCGTCGTCATCCAGGACGTGGACTCATGTCCGCCTGCGCTCGACCGTGCGGCCTATCGCATAGTTCAGGAGGCTCTGACCAACGCGATGAAACATGCACCGAACGTGCCCGTGACAGTGGACGTCGCCGTCTCGGCAGCTCGCGGAATCCAGATCTCGGTGAGCAATCCGCTTCCTCGTGGTTCAGCCCCGGTCGAGGTTCCGCCTCGCCCCCGGTACGCACCGGGGTCCGCGCGAGAACCCGGTGGCGGTGCGCCTGCTCAGAAGTGGGGGCCGCCCGGGACGAATCCTGAGCCGCACGGGGCGCACTTGGCGTCGACCGGGTCGGGATCCGGACTCGTCGGCATCCGGGAGCGCGCCGAGATGTTCGGCGGCGACGCGTCGATCGGGGTGATCGGCAATGAGTTCCACGTCCAGGTGAGCTTCCGATCTTTCTCTCCTCCGAACTGATCCGCAGCTTGTCCGGGCTGTTTCCGATCTTGTCCGGACTGTTTCGCATTCTGCCGAAACGTCTGCCGACATCGGCCGTAGGAGCCCGGCGGAGAAGCGACTTCAGCACCTCGACCAGCCGTGACAGGGGCCTCGGGTATTGTGACGTCTATGAACCAAGCCGCCCCGATCCGAGTCATGGTCGTCGATGACGATCCCATGGTCATCACCGGGATCAGGGGAATCCTCCAAGCGGCCGACGGCGTCGACGTCGTCGCCTCGGCGTTGAGCGGGGAAGAGTCCGTTGAGAAGGCGTCTCTGCATTTTCCCGATGTCGTGCTCATGGATATCCAGATGCCGGGAATCAGCGGGATCGAAGCCACTCAGCGTCTGCTCAACAGTGTACGACCGCCGAAGGTGGTGTCTCTGACGAGCATAAGCAGCGACGATCACCTCTTCAAAGCACTCGAGGCCGGAGCCGCCGGATACCTGCTCAAGGACATCGGCCCTGTGGAACTCGCCGCCGCGATCCGCAAGGTTCACGCCGGTGAGCCCATCCTCTCCCCGCAGTCGATGCGGCAGGTCATCGCCAAGGTCAGATCGAACTCAGACCATCGACTGCAGAGGGAGGCCGTTGAACTGCTGTCCGGACTCACCGATCGCGAGCGGCAGATCGCCGAACTCGTGGCCGACGGTCTGTCCAATCAGGAGATCGCCGAGGAGACGTTCATGAGTCTGGCTACGGTCAAGACTCACCTCAACCGGATCAACGTCAAACTGGACACGAACAATCGCGTGCGCATCGCCACGACGGTCGTTCGCGCCCGCGGGCACTGATTCCGATAGTTCGATCGGCGCGACTTTCAGAGAATCCTCGCAAGAATTCACCGTTTCTTTATCCCCCACAGCAGAAGTGATTGTCGACTCCGTCTAAAATCGACTCTGATGGTTGCTGAACCCTATGTCGAATCCGAGAAGCTGATCAGCAACCCCTCAGATCGCAGTCAGTGGACAGAACGAGCACAGGGGTTGCTGTCCTGGGCAACCTCATTCTGGGTCTTGGCCGCTGCTTTCATCGTCGTCACATTCGCCGCGGCCGGCCCGCTGCGAGTCTGGGACTATAAGCTCAATCGACGGTGGCTCTACCTTTTCGAACCCGATCTCGTCTGGTTCGTTCAGCACGTCCTCGACCCCATCGCAGGCCAGGCAGTCTGTCTTCCCGTCCTGGCGATCACCGCGATCGTGCTGGCACGCAAACGTCGGTCCTGGCGACCGATCGTCTTCGCGATCGCTGTCGAAGCGGCCTTCTACCTCGGCATCGGCTCGCTCAAGGTCCTCCTCGCTCGACCGGCGACCACCCTGCACGACCCGCGGTTCTTCCAAGGCGGTCTCATCGATATCGGCGGCCGCGGAATCAGCTACCCCTCCGGGCACGCGGCCGAAGCCGTACTCATCTACGGAGCAGTCGCTTACCTCATTGCCACTTACGGCAGAGTCTCCACCAGAACCATGCGCCTGCTGTGGTGGGGCGTCGCAGCGGTCAGCGTGAACTCCGTGGTCGTGTCCTTCGCCCTCGGCTGGCACTGGGCCACCGACCTCATCGGAGGTCTGCTGATCGGCGGACTCTTCCTGCGACTGCTCATCATCGCCGACAAGCGAATACCTGACCTCAGAACCTGACGGCTCTCACAGCCAGGAGTCGTCGAGATCCGTGAATGTCGTCTCTCTGCTCTCCACAAGATCGAACCAAGGACCGGTCTGCGGCAGTTCGTGAGCAAAGAAATACCGCGCCGCGGCGATCTTTCCTTTGAGGAAAGCAGAGTCGCCACGTTCACCGATGGTCGTCTCGGCGGCCATGCCCTGCTGCAGCCACAGCCAGGCCATGACCGTGTGGCCCACTGCTTCCAAATAGGTCCACGCATTGTCGAGAGCCACCGTTGGATCCCCGCTCGACCACACTGCGGCGGTCACGGATTCGATCCGATCGACGGCCTTCTTCAGCGCCGCGGTCTCGGCGCACCAGTCGGAGCGGTCGGCCGCCTCGGCGAGGGTCTCCCGCATCTGCTCCAGCAACACCTGCAGACCGGCCCCACCCTTCATGACGACCTTACGGCCGAGCAGATCCTTGGCCTGGATGCCGTGCGTGCCCTCGTGGATCGGGTTGAGCCGATTGTCGCGGTAGAGCTGTTCGACATCGTGATCGCGAGTGTATCCCGCTCCGCCGAGCACCTGAATGGCGTGGTCGTTGGCTTTCAGGCTCCACACACTAGGCCAGGTCTTGACGATCGGGGTGAGCACATCAAGCAGCAGTGCCGCACGATCCCGCTCGACTTCGGAATCAGCAGTTTCGGATTCGTCGAGCAGACGCGCGGCATAGAGGATGAGCCCGAGCCCGCCCTCGACGTAGCTCTTCGACGACAGCAGCATGCGCCGGACATCGGAGTGCTCCGCGATCGGGATCGGCTCACCACCGGATCCCTTCGCACCGTCGGGACGACCCTGACGGCGATCGCGGGCATAGCGGAGGGCATCGAGGTACCCGTGGTACCCCAGTCCGACCGCACCGGCGCCGACGCCGATTCGAGCCTCGTTCATCATGTGGAACATACAGGCCAGACCCTTGCCCCGCTCCCCCACGAGGTAGCCCACAGCACCAGCGGAACCGGCCGGAGTGTGCGTGCCCTCACCGAAGTTGAGCAGAGTGTTCGTCGTTCCGCGCCACCCCATCTTGTGATTGAGCCCGGACAGAACGACATCATTGCGTTCTCCGAGGCTGCCATCGTCGTTGACGAGGTACTTCGGAACGAGGAACAGACTCAGACCTTTGACACCTGGCTGGTCACCCTCGGCACGGGCCAGGACGAGGTGGACGATGTTCTCCGAGAGTTCGTGGTCGCCGCCGGAGATCCACATCTTCGTGCCGTGGACGCGGAACGCATCGTCGCCGCCCTGGGGATCCGGAACGGCTTTCGTGGTGACATCTCCCAGGGAGGATCCGACCTCGGGTTCGGACAGACACATGGTGCCGAAGAAGCGGCCGTCGAGCTCAGGCACTACGTACTTCTCGATCAGTTCTTCAGTGCCGTACTCGAGCAGCAGATTGGCGTTGGCCATGGTCAGCATCGGGTAGCTGGCGGTGCCGATATTAGCCGCCTGGAACCAGGCGAAGCAGGCCTTCGCGACCGTCTGCGGCAGCTGAATTCCGCCGACGCTCTCATCCATCGTCGCCGACAGCAGGCCGATGCCGGCGAACTGGTCGAGCGCAGACTTGATCTCAGGAATCAGCGTCACCGCAGTGCCGTCGAAAGTCGGTTCATTGAGGTCGGACTTCCGTGCATGGGTCGCGAACCGCTCCTTGGCAAGCTCCTCGCTGGCTTCGAGCACGGAGTCGAAGACTTCACGCGAATGGTCGGAGAAGCGAGGTCGGTCGCAGAGTTCGTCGACCTTGAGCCAGTCGTAGAGTTGGAACTCGATGTCCTTGGCGGAGAGGATGGATTCTGTCGCAGTCGTCAAGACGCCATTGCCTTTGCTCTGTTCAGTCACGAGACCAAACTAGAGCTAAACGTTCGTTAAGTAAAGCGATTCGCCCTCTCACAGTGCAAAGGTTTGGCTATTGATCAGTTGTGAGGTCCGCCAAACGCTCCTCATCCCTGGGTTTAGGCCCCCGCGAGAGCTATGATTCTCTCTACAATCTGCGTGGGAATGGGGCGAAGGATCATGACCGCAGAAACGCATCGATCATCGAAGTTGGCAGAGACGATCGAAAAGTTCTCGAAGGCGTTCAAGAGCGCCAACATCGGCCAGGGGCAGAAGGTCGGCTACCGAGAGGACAGCTCCGAAGAACGGCTGCAAGCCACGGCCGAACACGAGGGAGTGAAGCTCTACCGCAATCCCGACGGTTCTCATCTCGCTGTCGACGAATCCCACTCGAGTTACGACGACTGATCATCGATCAGCCTGAGAGCTGATTCGTCGGCTCGAGCGAACATCAGCAGCCCGGTACACGGCCATCCGCGTGCCGGGTTCTGCTGTGCCCCAGGTAGGATCGCCAGGGCCCTGATGCCACGCCGACAAGTCGGCGGAACAACGATGCTGAAATGAAAGGCAGAGCCTATGCCCTCCCCCACTGCCTCGCCGGCGCAGACGTCTGATTCGAAGCCGCAGCCATCGGGTTTCCTGCGGATCCTCCGCAACTACCGCTTTCCGCTCTTCATCCTCACAGGGGTGGTCATCGGCGCGATCATCGGCCTCGTCTTCGGGGAACGTGCCACCGTCATCAAACCGTTCGGCACGCTGTTCATCAACATGATGTTCACTCTCGTCGTGCCGCTCGTGTTCTTCTCCATCGCCTCCGCGGTCGCGGGAATGTCCTCGGCCGCGCGACTGGGCAAGATCATGGGCAGCATGCTCGGAGTCTTCGCCGTCACCGGCATCATCGCTTCCATCGTCATGGTCGCCGCGCTGCGCATCTTCAACGCCACGGACGGCGTCCAGGTGGAGATGCAGGAGCCGGAGAACGTCGAGGACGTCGGGTCCATCGGCGACCAGCTCGTCCAGACCGTCGTCGTCGACGACTTCTCGAAGATCCTCTCCGCCGAGCACATGCTCGCACTCATCGTCTTCGCCGTCATCGTCGGCTTCGCCACCAGCAGGATCGGCGACGCGGGCAAGCCGTTCGCCCAGTTCCTCAACTCCGGCACCGAGGTGTTCCTCAAGTTCACCTCGATCGTGATGTACTACGCCCCGATCGGCCTCGGTGCCTACTTCGCCGCTCTCATCGGTGACCTCGGCTCCCAGCTCGTCGGGGACTATGTTCGCGCTTTCCTCGTTTACTACCCGGTGGCGATCGCCTACTTCATCCTCGCGTTCACGTTCTACTCCTTCCTCGCCGGTGGCCGCCGAGGCGTCTCTCGGTTCTGGGGCAATATCCTCGAGCCCACGGCGATCTCCTTGGGCACGTCGTCCTCGGTGGCGGCGATCCCGGCGAACCTGCGTGCCGGAGAGAAGATCGGAGTCCCCCGCGACATCCGGGAGACGATCATGCCGATCGGTGCCACGATCCACATGGAAGGATCGAGCCTGTCCGCGATCCTCAAGATCGCCTTCCTCTTTGCCGTGTTCCAGCGCGACTTCTTCACCCTGGAGAACATCCTCATTGCTATCGCCGTGGCGCTGCTGGCCGGAATGGTCATGGCAGGAATCCCCTCCGGCGGCTTCATCGGCGAGCTCATGATCATCACCCTCTACGGCTTCCCGGCCGCAGCACTGCCGATCATCCAGATCATCGGAACCGTCATCGATCCCCCGGCCACCACCGTCAACTCCGTCGGCGATCAGGCGAGTTCGATGATGGTCGCCCGTATCCTCGACGGTAAGGACTGGATGGACAAGGCCGACGAGGATGATCACGATTCGGTTCCGTAAGCTCAGTGAATCTGTCACACTCCCGAGCTCGCAGATTCGGTCAAGGCTCCTTCTGGTCGAATGTCTCGGAGATGTCATAGGAACGCAATAGAACTTCCGCATTTGCGACTCAGCGTCTCAGCTTCTGTTCAGATTCAGGCAAACGGCTCTCACCTCGGCTGACGATACTCAATTCCAGCAATGTTCCTGATCTGCAAGAGGAGATGTCACCATGCCCGCCTTCATCAGCACTCACGCCGCAAAGTGGGGCGTCGCCGCATTAGCCGGCCTCGCTTCCCTGGGTCTCGCAGTCGGTCCGGCAGCCGCCTCCGCCGATTCCGCGCCCGCATCCAGTGCCGCTCAGGCACCCCAGAGTTCGGGACACCCGAAGGGTGCTGTCAAGTACGCGGACAGACTGATCACCGCCTACGGCATCGGTGATGCCGTGGTCGTCGATCAGCTCGCCACGAAGAACGTCGTCGCTGCCCTCGCCGAGCACAGCGACGGGCACTCCAAACGTTGGCATCGCACGTCAGCCGATTCCGGCAAGGGATACACCTGGGTGTCCTACACGAACCTGGACACACATGAGGTCATGAATCTGACAGTGAGAAACGCGATCGCCGCGGACAAGGGCCGCGATGCTGTTCGTGAGGTCGAGTTTGTCGGCTGAGTGCGACCTGGTGACATCCCGTTGACCAGATTCTGGTCAGCGTCTTGCCGGCAGGACTGAGCAGATCGGTAGACTCGGGAACCATGGTCGCCCTGAATGAAGTCCCACGCCGCCGCTACACCGCGGGGCCGACGCCTCTCCAACATCTGCGGCGTCTGTCAGCCGAGCTCGGCGGACCGCGGATCTGGATCAAACGCGATGACCAACTGGGGCTGACTCAGGGCGGGAACAAGACGCGCAAGCTCGAGTTCCTCATCGCCGATGCCCTGGAACAGGGCGCGGACACGCTCATCACCGTCGGCGGGGTGCAGTCCAATCACTGTCGACTGACCTTGTCAGCTGCACGCGTCGAAGGTCTCGACTGTCACCTCATCGTCGAAGAGGACCTCGGACCTGACGGCACCGCCCTCGGACCGGCAGGGTCGAAGCCGCCGCAGTACACGGGCAATTTCCTGCTCTTCGACCTCCTCGGCGCGGATTCGGTCACGGTGCTCGGCCACGGGGCCGACCTCCTCGGCGAGGCTGAAGAACTGGCTGAGAAGCTGCGCGGCGAGGGCAGGAAGCCTTACGTCATCCCGGTGGGCGGGTCGAATCCGATCGGTGCGCTCGGGTACGTCGACTGTGCCGTTGAGATGCTCGACCAATTCGCCGAGGCGGGGCTGGATTCGCCCACGATCGTCACGCCCAGCGGTTCGGCCGGAATGCAGGCCGGACTCGTTGTCGGCCTCCACAGAGCAGGAAGCGATGCTCCGGTCATCGGCATCAACGTCAGCCGGACACAGGCGGAGCAGGAGCCGAAGATCGTCGACCTCGTCGATTCCACGGCGCACTTCCTCGATCTGCCCCCGGTCCCTCGCGACGCCACAGTGGGACTCGGCGACTATGTCGGGACGGGATACGCTCTGCCGACTCCCGAGATGGTCGAGGCCGTGCGTCTCTTTGCCCGCACCGAGGGCATCGTCCTCGACCCGGTCTACACCGGCAAGGCAGCGGCCGGCCTCATCGACCTCATCAGATCCGGCCGTTTCTCTTCCGAGGACGAGGTCACCTTCATCCACTCCGGCGGAGTCCCCGGACTCTACGCCCGTACCCGGGCGTTTGCCTGAGCACCACTCAACTCCCACCACCGACGGAAGGCACCCAGATGACAGTTTCGACAGCAGACCTGTGGGACGAACGCGGCGACGAGCTCTATTCGATCGCTCTGAACTTCGGCGATTTCGGAGCCAAAACGTCATTCTCCGGACCGGCCCGCACCATCCGCTGCTACCAGGACAACGGACTGGTCAAGCAGACCCTCAACCAGCCCGGCGACGGCGCCGTGCTCGTCATCGACGGTGACGGATCGATCGCCACCGCCCTCATGGGTGACATGATCGCCGAGGCAGGAGTTCGAAACGGCTGGAACGGCGTCGTCATCAACGGTGCCGTCCGTGACCGTGAGGCGCTGGCCGAGATGGAGTTCGGCATCAAGGCTCTGGCCAGCAACCCGCGCAAGAGCGCGAAAGACAGTGCCGGTGAGATCGACGTGACCGTGGAGATCGGCGGCGCGACGATCCGCCCGGGAGCGATGGTCTTCGCCGACGCCGACGGCGTTGCAGTCGAGAAGTAGGGCGGCAGAGACTCAGCGGTGAATGGTGTCGAAGCTCTGTTCGGCTGAGTCCCAGATATCGGCAACAGTGATCTGACCATCAGCGGTGAGCTCTTCGACAGTCGACCGGTCGTAGAGGTACGCCCACTCCCCTGCCGACACGACTCCGGTGACCACGAGGATGTCATAGTCGAAACCTGCCCGTGACGTCGCCTGGACGATGAACGCCGTGGCTTCCAAGTCTTTGACTCTGTCCTCGGTCGAGGCGAAGTGGACATGAAGGCGTTCGGGTTCGGTCTCCTGGTTGAAGTCGGGGTTCGTCTCGGATTCGAGACTCACCTCGACGCCGTCCAAGGACTGCGCCACATAATCCGAGAGCTCGTCGAGGGAATCGAAGCCCTGCTCCACGACATCCAGAGTCGCCGTCGGCGTCGTTTCGGGTTCCGACGATGAGCCGGAATCGGAGCCGCAGCCGCTGAGAGCGATGAATGCGGCGGTCAGGAGCCCAGCGACGGCGAGAGCAGGGGCGGACTTCGATTCGAACCTCATGGCACCAGCCTATCGGCGGGCGCGCGTTGGTACCGCATCGCCTCGGTCGTACCGTGGGCGCTCACACCGGGCCCGGTCGCACAAGGCACAGTCGCACCGTGCTCGGTCTCACCGCTTCCGGTGGATCGATTTGTACGTGATGTACTGACTGAGCCCTTCGACGCCGTATTCGACGCCGAGGCCGGAGTCATGACGCCCGCCGAAGGGTGCCGAATGATTCGAACCGAAGAAGTTCACTCCCACCGATCCTGAATCGACCTGTTCGGCTACTGCCTGAGCGGCCTCTGCGTCAGCGCCGAAGACGATGCCGCCGAGTCCGAACTCCGTGTTGTTGGCCAGGGAGACGGCTTCGTCGGGGCCCTGCGAATCGTCGTAGCGCAGGATCGAGATCACGGGGCCGAAGATCTCCTCCCGCGCAATGCGCATCTGCGGGGTCACCTCGGTGAAGACCGTCGGTTGGATGAACATCCCAGCTTTTCCGTCAATGTCGACATCGGCGGCAGCTCCCCCGGTGACGGGAAGAGCGCCCTCCTCGTGAGCGGAGGCGATGTATTCCATGACGGTCTTGTATTGGGACCGCGATGCCACAGGCCCGAACACTGTGTCTTCGGCGAGCGGATCCCCTTGCCGCCCCTCGGCGATCGTCCGTCCCACCACCTCAGCGACCTCGTCGTACCGGGAAGCCGGTGCGATGATCCGGGTGGAGATATAGCAGGTCTGTCCGGTGTTGCGCATGCACGATCGCACGAGCACCCGCCCCATCGCCTCCAGATCGGCATCGGGCAGCACGATCGCCGAGGATTTGCCGCCGAGCTCCAGCGTCACCGGGCGCAGCAGTTCGCCACAGGCAGCGGCGATGCGCCGGCCCACCGGGGTCGAACCGGTGAACGCCACCTTGCTGATTCCCGGGTGGCAGACGAGGGCATCGCCGAATCGTCCGGGACCGGTGAGCAGGTTGACCACGCCGGCGGGCATTCCGGCGGCGGCGACGGCATCGATGATGAAGCGAATGGACAATGGAGTCACCGACGCTGGTTTGATGACTACGGCGCACCCGGCCAGAAGCGCGGGAGCGAGCTTGACGACGACGAGGTTGATCGGGAAGTTCCACGGTGCGATCAGTGCGCAGACTCCGATCGGATCCTTGCGCACCACCGAATAGGAGTCGGCGGCGGCAGGGAAGTCACGAATGTCCTCATCGTCGATCCACGCGGACAAGGTGGCGAAATGGCGGAAGATTCCAGCCGCATTCGCCGCCGCTCCCCGGGTCTCGGAGATCGGGGTGCCGTTCTCCAGTGTGTTCGTCCGTGCCAGGTCTTCGCTTCGCGCTTCGATCTCCTCGGCGATCCGTACCAGGTATTTCGCCCGCTTGACCGCGGTCAGGCTCGCCCATTCGTTCATCGATGCCTGGGCTGCGGTCACGGCTCGATCGAGTTCCGCCGAGGTCGCTGCCGGCACCGAGCCCCACACCTCGTCCGTCGCCGGATCGATGACCGGGTTCCGTTCGGAATCGGCGGCGGGCGTCCAGGCACCGTCGATGAAATGGTCATCGACGTGGCTGTAGGGCAGATCTCGGCGCAGGTCGGCTCGGGTCAGCGTCGGAGAGACGGTGTCGACGGTGCTCATCGGATGACCTCGGTGCGCAGCAGGTCCCGCTGACGGCGCAGGTCTGCTTCGGCCATGGTCACTGCTCCTTCGGTGATGAGTTCGGGGATGATCTCCCTCTCCAGCCGGTCGGTGTAGGTGGCCATATCCATGTCGAACCACGACGCGGACAGAGCGATTCCGGCCCTGTCGAATCGCCACTGACGGTCGGCGTCACGAACCAAGGCGTCCTCGAGGCTGAAGGCGACCGGGCGGGTGTCGTGGCCGTCGATGATCTCGCAGACGCGTTCGACGAAGTCCTCGGAATAGCCGAGGCCCGGCAGGACCCGGCGTGCGACGAGGCAGCCTTCCCGTTCGTGTTCGAACCGGATCGTGGCCTTGCGCCAGTCACCGCCGAAGCCTTCAGAGATGATCCTGGATTCGTCGACATGTGCCCAGCCAGTGTCGTGGAGGATGATCGTGACGAGCACGAGCTCACGGTCGGCCGAGGGGTAGGCGTCGCAGAGTCGCTCGGCATAGGCGGCCGAGATCGGCAGGTGCACATCGTTGCCGCGAGTGCGCGTCTCGGGTTCGATCTGCTTCCACAGCGCCTCGAATCCACTGCTCGGAGTCGAACAGATCGGCTGTGTGTCGACCGTCCCTTCCATCGGGATAGGGCGGACGGGGTAGTCGGTGGCGAAACGGACGGCTCGAGGGTCGTCGGCGGTGTCACCGGACTCCGCTGCCGCCCAGCTCGGATAGTCCTGTTCGCGGCTGCTGGTTTCGGTTCGGGTATTCATCGGGGATCCTCTCGGTCGACGGCGATGGATTTGAGCGTGACGCTCATATCGCCGGCCTGGTCGGCAGGTATCTGCTGGTTCTTGGCCAAAGCGGTGCGCACCGCCATGAAGTCCAGGGGAGCATTGACGCAGTCGGCTGCGATGATCTGGCCCTCGCGGTAGTACAAGACGCTGAACTTGCCTTTTTCGTCATCACGACGCACCACGGTGGAGTCGAAGCCCATCGACAGTCCGGCGATCTGCAGCTTCATATCGGCCTGATTCGACCAGAACCAGGGAATGCCGGCGTATTCTTCACGTCGACCTGAGACCGAATAGGCGGCGACCTTTGCATGTTCGATCGCATTGTTCACGCTCTCGAGGCGGATCCGCTCCCCCTCCGGCGCGTCCGGAAGCGGGTTGGGCATGTTCGCCACGTCTCCCACCGCGATGGTCGTACCATCGGAGGCGAGCGCATAGCGGTCGACGACGATTCCGTTCTCGGTCTTCAAGCCCATCTGCTCGGCCAGTCCGGTGTTCGGGATGACGCCGATGCCGACGATGACCAGCTGGGCCGGGACTACGGTCCCGTCGGCCAGTGCCACTCCGGACACGCGCCCGCTGCCGTCGTCGATCAGTGTTTCGACCCGGGAGTTGAGGATGATGTCGAGGTCCCGTTCTCGGTGCGCCTGGTAGAAGTACTCGGAAGTCTCCTCTCCGACGGCGCGCCCGATGAGGCGGGGGCCGTGTTCGAGCACGGTGGCGTTCTTGCCCATCCCGTGCAGGGAGCAGGCGACTTCGAGACCGATGAATCCGCCGCCGATGACGACGACATCGGTGAAGTCATCGAGGCTGCCTTTCAGCGACAGCGCGTCATCGGCGCTGCGCAGATAGGTCACTCCCGCAAGGTCGGCGCCGGGAACCTCCAGCGGTCTGGCTCGCGCTCCGACGGCGAGTGCCACACGGGCGAAGGGGTATTCCTCACCGTCGGTGGCGATGGCGACTCCGGAGCCGTCCGGGTTCTTGTCGATCTTCTCGATGCGCGTGTTCTTGACGAGTTCGATGTTGTGCTCGTCCCAGTATTCCGCGCTGCGGAAGATGAGGTTCTCTTTGTCGACTGTTCCCTGCAGAAACTCCTTCGACAGGGCCGGCCGCTGGTAGGGCCGATGGTCCTCTTCGCCGAGGAGGGTGATCGATTCGGTGAATCCGGTCCCCCGCAATGAGATCGCCAGCTGCACTCCGGCCTGGGAGGCTCCGATGATGAGCATCCCGGTCTGTGTGCGGGCCGGTCGATCCTGTGCGTCGGCCGGTGCCGTCTGCGTTGTCGTCGTCATGTCACACCTGGGTTTCCGGAGTGGTCACGTGCAGGTCGGTGTCATCAGTGACCTTGAGCTGGCAGGACAGACGGGAGTTGTCCTCCCGATCTTCGGTCGTGCCCCACAGCATCTCGTCTTCCATCTCCGACATCGGATCGAGCCCATCGAAGTCGGATTCGTCGACGAAGACGTGACAGGTGGCGCATGAGAGGGACCCGCCGCATTCGGCGACGATGCCGGGCACTCCGTTGCGCACCGCGGTCTCCATCACGGAGTCGCCGACTTTGGCGTCGATGTCGCGGGTGGTGCCTTCGGAATCGGTGAAATGTACGGTCGGCATGTCATTCCCTTTCCTACAGTGGTGCTGGTGGTCTGCGGTTGCGGTGTCGCCTGTGGCGTCAGTGTTCAGATGAACTGTCGGCCGCCGTCGACGACGAGTGTCTGGCCGGTGATGTATCCGGCGTCGGGTGAGGCGAGGAACATCGTGGCGCCGACGATGTCGTCGGGTTGGCTGGCACGGCGGATGGCGCCGCGGTCGACTCCGTAGGTCGCTGCATCGTCCATGAGCTCATAGCTGGCCTCGGTGAGCGTGAACCCGGGAGCGATCGCGTTGACCGTGATGTCCCTGGTGCCCAGTTCCTTTGCCAGCACCCTGGTGAGTGCGATGACTCCTCCCTTGGACGCCACATAGTGAGCCCATTGTGTGGATCCGGACATCACCGTGGCCGAGGACAGGTTGACGACTCTGCCGCCTGCCGGCAGATACGGGCTGACTGCCCGGGTCATCTGCCAGGGCCCCTTGAGGTTGACTCCCATCACGAGGTCCCATTCGTCTTCGGCGATGTCTTCGAAGGGAGATCGGGTGATCCCGGCGTAGATCGCGGCGTTGTTGATGACGACGTCGATGCTGCCTCCGCCGAAGTCGGCGGCAGCCTCGGCGAGGGCCTGCGTCGAGGCTCGGTCGGTGACGTCGACCTCGCATGCCAGGGTCTCCGCCGAGGCGGCGCGCAGAGACGTGGCCGTCTCCTCCGCGCCGGCGAGGTTGATATCGGCGACGATAACTCGGTCGCCGGCCGTTGCGAACCCTTCGGCGAAGGCGCGTCCCAGTCCCCCGGCGGCGCCGGTGATGAGCACGGTGCGTGGATCAGTCATCGTTCAGCTCGCTGCCGTGGCGTGGGCGTGGCTGTGGGCACCGGGGCCGCTGACTTCGGGGACCGAGTCCTCGAGGTCGAGGATCTCCACGGTGCCGCGGGTTCCGTCCACGCGCAGTCTCTGCCCCGTCCGGATCGTCGTCGAGGCATTGCCCGTGCCGGTCACGGCCGGCAGCGCGTACTCACGGCAGACGATGGCGGCGTGGCTCATCATGCCGCCGATGTCGGTGACGGTGGCCTTGAGTTTGCCGAAGATCGGCCCCCAGCTGGGTGCGGTGACCGGGGCGACGAGGATCTCGTCCTGTTCGATCTCGTGGATCTGTGACGCGTCCATGACGACGCGGGCCACTCCTTCGACGACGCCGGGTGAGGCGGCCATTCCGCGCAGACCGGTGACGTTGTCGGAATCGGCTTCGAGCCAGGACTGGACCTGCTCGGTGGTGATTCCCCACAGCATCCGTGTGAACGGTTCGGTGATGGCCTCCGGCGGGGTATTCAGCGCCGGCTGCGGACGAGCGGTCTTGAGGGCGGCGACGATCTTCTTGCGCTCTTCGATGATCGGCGGCCAGTAGGCCGGGGCGATCGGACCCTGTGGGGCGCCCACTCCCCACGCGGTGACGAGGTCGAAGAGGACATCACGGACTTCATTGCGGTTGAGGTAGAGGAAGTCGCCTGTTTCGGCGAAGACTCCGTGCTCGACGAGGGTCGCGGCGAGTTCGCGGACCTTGCGCCAGAACACGCCCATCGTCCAGTGCTCGATGTAGAAGTTATGGTTCTCCACATACGGGTAGGCGGTGGCGGCCAAGTGTCGTTTGGCTTCGAAGGTCGCACCCTGCTCGTCATCGAGAAGATCGCGATACTCGGAGACGATGCGCTCCTTCTCCTCGATGAGTGCTTCGGTCGGCCGCATGATCGTCTGCCCCTCGTCGAGGCGGCGAATGTAGTCGGCGATGAAGCCGAGCGGGATCGAGAAGTTCTCTTTCCAGTACTCGTCGTGGGCGTAGAAGCCGTTTCCGGTGGTGAAGTTGAACCAAGGGTCCTGAGCTTTCTCCCACTGGGCCAGCCATGCAGTGCCTCCATCGGCTGCGGCGATGGCCTCAAGCGTCGCCTCGGCGTCGTCGGTGTTGTCGAATGCAGCCTGCAGGCCGAGTTCGACGGCTGTGGTTGCCAGCTGTTTGAGTTCGTCGTCGGGGCGGAAGAGCTCCATGTCCACGCCCTGGACCATCGTTGCGATCGACTGGTCGGGAATGTCGGGGAAGATCTCCTTGCAGTAGTTGAAGAAGTCGAGATAGGCGATGTAGCCGAGGTTGAGGAACTCGAAGTGGTACTGCCAGTTCTGGTAGGCGAGCTGGATGAGGCGGTCGAAGTTCTCGAGCAGTCGCTCGGATCCGTCCTTGGCCTTGCCGGAGAGGATGTCATCCATGGGGACCATATCGGGAAGCTTCGAGAAGTCGAGCGCCTCTATCTCGTCGATGGTTCCCCGGACCTTCGTCTTCCACTGGTCCAGGAGCGGTTCCCAGTTGGCGAAGTAGTGGCCGATGCGGGCTTGGAACTCCGGCAGCCGAGCCTCGATCTGGTCTTCGGGCACGGGGATGGGCGACATGTAGAGGTAGCCCTGGTGGATGCGGAAGTCGATGCCGTTGGCATTGGGAATCATCAGGTGACGGGCGTTGTACTGGCCGAGACACTTGACGGCGAACTCTCCGCCGATGGTCTCGAACGGCTTGAACACGGTCGGCCAGTGCTGAGAATCGCAGAACCAGAACTTCTCGTCCTCAATCTCCTTCAGGCTGTCCTGGAATACGAGGTAGTAGGGGTAGATCCTCTCCCAGCCTTCGGCGCCGGCTGGGACGGGAAGATCGGAGGGACGGGGAAACGACTTCATTGACATTGTCTGCTCCATTGCATCGGTGGTTCGTGAGTTGGGTCGTAAGTGAGGTTCGCTGCGGCGGGGTTCAGCCGGTCTTCTTCATCAGGGAGGCAGTGATCGATCCGAGGTCGATTCCGCCGGTCGAGGCTGCCGCAGGCGCAGCCGGCTTCGTCGCGGCCGCGTGTTCTTTCTCGGTCTTCTTCTCTGCAGAGGAATGCACCGTCTCCGGTCGGGACTGCAGCAGGAGCAGGTTCTCACCCTCCGGCAGGTCCCGATCAATTGCCCATTCGATGTCCTGCGGGCATTTGTAGTGCTTCTCCGCCCGCTTGGCCAGGGTCGCCACTTCGGTGAGCTCCTCATCAGAGAGGCACCGGACTTCGGCGCGTTCGACCGGCACCTCGCGTTCGGCGAGCTCCCCGTCGGCGGGGACGAGTTCGATGTGCTTCTCTCCGATATGTTCGTTGACGACCTGGAGGGTGATTTTGTCCAGCAGAATGTTGTCGGGAGTGACGAGACCGGAGACGACGGTCTCTCCGACGCCCCAAGACGCGTCGATGGCGATCTTCGACCGGTCGCCGTTGGCGGGGTTCATCGTGATCGCCACTCCCGCGGTCTTCGCATTCACCATCTTCTGCACGACGACGGCCATCGACAGGCCCTCATCGGGAATGTTGTTCTTCAGCCGGTAGATGATGGCTCGGGACGTGTAGAGGGAAGCCCAGCACCGGCGGATGTGTTCGGTCACCGCCGCATATCCACTCAGCCACAGGTAGGTGTCCTGCTGGCCGGCAAAACTGGCGTCGGGCAGGTCTTCTGCCGTGGCCGAGGACCGCACAGCCATGGGTACTTCTCCCCCGCAGGCGGCAGCGAGCTCGTCGTAGGCGGTCTTCGTGGCGCTCCGAACAGCTTCGGGCACCTCGGAGCCGGTGAGCCGACGGCGGATGCGAGCGGAGATCTCGTCGACCTCAGTTACGTCATCGGGATTGAGAGCTCCGAGTTCGGTGACGATCTCCTCGGCGATGCCGGATTCGGAGACGAAGGAGTCGAAAGATTCGGTTGTGACGACGAATCCGGGTGGCATGGGCATTCCTGCCTGCGTCATGGTCACCAGCGAGGCACCCTTGCCGCCGAGGTCTTCCAGGCGGGGTTCGGACGTGGAGTCGAATGATTGTACGAAACTCATGGACTTCTCCTTCACCAGGTCACCGGGACGGTCTTGGGCACGCGGAACGAGAGGTTCTCCCGGAAGTCGATGTTCTCACCGTCGACGAGCTTGAGATTCGGTGCCAGGCGGGTGATCTCCTGCAGGCAGATCTTCGCCTGCAGCTTCGCGAGCATATTGCCCAGGCAGTAGTGGATGCCGAATCCGAAGGACAGATGTTCACGGGCGTTGGGTCGGTCGATGTCGAAGTCCTCTCCGCCGTCGAAGCGGGACTCGTCACGGTTGGCTGAGCCCATGAGCAGCAGCAGTTCGTCGCCCTCGGCGATCTTCACGCCTCCCACCTCGGCGTCCTTCAGCGCTTTGCGGCGCCAGCCGACGATCGAACCGGAGTACCTGAGGACCTCGTCGACCGCTTTGGGGATCTTCTTCTCATCGTCGATGAGCGCCTGCCATTGATCTGGATGGGCCAACAGCACTCGCAGGGTGTTGCCGATCAGCGTTGTCGTCGTCTCATGGCCGGCGAAGAGGAGCGAGTAGAGGACGGACGCGATCTCATGGTCGCTGATCTCCGCGCCTTCGGACTGTGCTGTGACCAGGTCGGCGGTCATCGAATCTCCGCCGTTCTCATGGGCGTCGGCGACGATGCTCAGACATTCCTGCCAATACTCGACGAGGTTGTGGGCGTGTGGGATCTGCTCCTCGTCCGACAGATCTCCCCACGTCATGGCGGCGCGGGAGTCGGACCAGCGTTTGTAGGTATCGACCTTGTCGATATCGGCACCGATGAGCGTGAGGATGGTGATGGTCGGGATGTCATAGGCGAGATCGCGGATTATCTCACCGTCTTTGTCAGGACGCGCAAGCATCGTTTCGATGCGGCTGACGACGTTGTCGCGGATCTCTGGTTCGAGCTTCTTGAAGCGTCGCGGCGTGAATGCCTTCTGCACGATCTCACGAATGCGGGTGTGCTCCGGCGGGATGCGTGCCGAGAGCCCGGAGTAGGCGGTGAAGCCTCCGTCTTTCATGATCTTCGTGGCCTGCGGTCCGCGTTTGCGCACCGGGGCCTGCGCGTTCTCCGAGGAGAAGGTCTCCCAGTCTTCGAAGACCGCTTTGATGTCGTCGTAGCGTGTCACGACCCAATAGCCGACTCGCTCATCGAACATCACGGGTTCTTCCTTGCGCATCTCGGCATAGGCCGGGAAAGGGTTCTTCATGTCGAAGGGTTCGTACCCGTGGTGAGAGCCTTCAGCCGCGCCGCTGTAGGGGCACTTGCCGGTCTCTGCTGCGGATTGCAAAGTCATTCCATCTCCTGTGATGCGAGTCACTGCTGACAGTGATGATCACCCTACAGGCACGAACGAGATTCTCGATGGCTCGGCTTCCATTCAACGGAAGCGAGTTGGAAGCGCCGAGTTTTCCACCCAGCGCAGCAGCGACTGCCCTTTTGACGAGGTCAGCGGCCTACCTTGGGAGTTAACGAAAAGTCTGCGAAGCCCATGTGGCCGATAGCGAGCGCAACCTCGGCGAAGCTACTGGCTGAGCCCCGGGGGTCAACAATGTGGCTTGCCGATCAGCACCCTCAGCGGTGAGAGCCCAGCAGCGTCTCGAGGGGGATCCTCGCGGTTGCCGCCTCGATGCGCTCACTGACTCCCTTGAGCGTCGCCAGATGGCGCGTCAGCGTACTGGCCTTCTCAGAGGCGACGACGAGGCCGATACTCGAACCGATGCGACCGGAATGGAAGACGGGGACCGCGATCGAGCAGGCACCGGGTCGCTGCTCTTCGTTGGTCACAGAGAACCCTTCGGTCCGGATCTGCTCGAGCTGCTCGGCAAGCAGCCCGGGATTCGTCACCGTCCGAGGCGCTACTTGGTCGAGTGGCTGCCGCAAGTAGGCCTCGGAGAGCCAGTCTTCTTCGAAGGCGAGCAGCACCTTTCCGACCGCAGTCGAATGCATCGGCAGTCGTCCGCCTACCCGCGAGGCCCGTGGGACCCTCTCGGTTCCGTAGACACGGTCGATGTAGAGCACCTCACGGCCGTCGCGGATGGCGAGCTGAGAAGTCTCGCCCGTGAATGAGTAGAGGTCCTGGATGAATGGTCGAGCCGTCTCTCGCAGCTGCCTGCCGACGTTCTGCCCCATCTCCCACAGTCGCAGGCCCAGCTGATACCGACCCTGCGGAGTGCGGGAGAGAAACTCCCAGTCGACGAGCTCGTTGACCAGTCGGTGCGCGGTGCTCAGGGGAATCTGCGCCGCCTCGGCGAGTTCGGTGAGCGTGAAGCTGCGCCGCGGCTCTTCGAAGGTCGTCAGCAGGCTGAGGACCTTGTGGGTGACGGTGCGGCCGTCCTTCGGCACCTCTGGACGCTGATTGTGCTCCATGACCGAGAATCTATCCGATCTGTCAACGATGCCATCGAGAAGATCACGGATGGCGGGTCGCCCGAATCACCGGATCGCAGTGGCGTTCGGAGGCGATCCGACTCCTCCGACGAGGTTGAGCGGCTTGATGATGCACATCGCATCCCAGCGGCCCGTCCGTTCGGAGTCCTTTAGCAACGACTCCAGGTTCCACAATTCCCCGAGCGGCACTCCGAGCTTGGCGATGAGCTCCTGATGCATCATCCCCTTGTCCTCGGGAGCCGATTCTAGGAAGTCGCTGTCGGCGACGACCGGAAGGACCTCAACGGCGAAGGTGTCGGTTGCGAAGGTCGCCACCTGGTGATCCCAGATCCATCGAGCCAGGTCCTTCGACTGCCGGAACCCCGTGGCCCTTCGCCCAGACCGCACCTCGTCGCGGACCTCGTTGGTGGATCCGATGAACCATGAGGACCAACCGGTGTGCACCATGACGATGTCGCCAGAACGAACGCTCACACCTTGCCGCGCACAGGCTCGCTCCAGGTGGTCGATCTCAAGGACGGGGCCGCCTCGGTGCTCCAGCGGTGTGCCCTCATCGGCGAGGAGGCCTGCGATATCGAGAAGGAGTCCCCGCCCGACGATCGGCCGTTCCGCCCAGGACTGGACACCGAGGTCGGGAACGCCGGCGCGGATCGATGCGTCGGCGACACCGTTGTAGAACCCGTAACCGGAGGCACGTCGATGTCGAAGACCATCGACCTGTGAGGTCGCCTGCAGGAAGAACTCATGGAGTACATCGTCGCGGGACTCCGAGTGCGTCGAGAGGATCTCGTGCTCCGGTGCGCGCCTGGCTCGAGCCATCGGCGGGTCGAACGCATTGAGTGAGTAGTCGAGGTTGAATACCTCTCCCCGGGTCACCGACGATGCTGCCTCACGGACTTCTGCATGGCCGGCGAAATTCGCCGTGCCCCGATCCGCGTCGGCGAAGACTCCCCACGATGATCCGGGCGGAGTGTGCGCCTCCAGTTGGGCGTAGGTCGGGTATTCAGTCTTCTCCATCTCTCGATGCTCCTTTGTGGAAATAGGTGAGGACGAAGGCCAGGAGCCCCGCGATCGAGGACACACCGAAGGCATACGGTCCGACCGCCTCGGCGACGTCCATAGCCATCAAGCCCTTCCCCACGACCATGAGGACGATCTGGCAGATGACAATCACAGCCCCGCCGAGGAGGAAGAGCACTGTCGAGGCGGCGAACAGATGAGAGCACACCGCCTCGAAGCGGCCGCGACTCTGATTCGTCGAAACATTCATTGTCCGATTCCTTTCTTGACTACTCGAGGCTCAGATCGGGAGGAACCCGAGGGCGATAAGCGTGCCGACGCCCAGCAACGGGACGCAGTAGTACTTGAGCAGCGGGACGAATGTCTTGCCGGGATTGACCTCAGCGATGCCCGCCGCCACGTAGATCGGAGCCCCTGAAGGCGGAGAGGCTCCCTCCGTCGAGGCGAAGATCAGGGCTGCCGCCGCTGCAACCGGCACGGGAATGCCCGTACTCGCCATCGTCATCACCGCGACGGGCCCGATCGCAGCCATGGTCGCGCTGGCGGTCAGCGGCACAGCAATGAGAATGATGATCACTCCGATTGCGATCGCCATCAGCCACTTCGGCACATCGAGATAGGACAGCAGCGCCTCGAGTTCGGCAGCCAGACCGATCTCCCCGAGGAGATTCGATGCGGAGAATGCCGCGAAGATCGTGATGCCGATGACGCCGAACGATGAGGCAGATCCCTCAATGAGCTTCCACCACCCCGAGGCCGATCTCGGCAGTGACTTGCGCCCGAGGATGAGCACGAAGACGATCATCAGCACCGGAATCCAGGTGAGCAGACTGACGACGTCCGGCATCGCCAGCGGTGTCGGATCAAGAACTGTGCCGTCAGCAAGAGTCTTGCCCGGTTCGGATTCTGCACTGACGCCAGTGAAGTCCGCGAGGAAATCCGCGAGCGGACCGAACGACAGGACCAGGGGAACGAAAATGGGAACCAGGAGCAGAATCGTCGTCCATCCCTGGGACAGACTCGTGCGGATGGGCAGTCGATCTTCAGACGGCACTGCCGGAATCTTGTATTTCCGAACTATCCAGAACGCCACGATCAGGCGGTAGACGAGCGCCCACAGCCCGGCGAAGAACAAGGGCATGACAATCTCATGGGACTCCATCGCTCCTTGCGCAACAAGGCCGCCGACGAGGATGAACATCGTTCCCGAAAATGGAAAGCTGACACCGAAGCCGGCAAGTCCCGATGCCACCGTAGCGGCGATCTCCGGTTTGACCCCGGACTTCTTCATCCAGGGAATCGTGATCGATCCGACTGCAGCGGTGATGGCAGCGCCGATATGTGCGATGGCGCCGAAGATCGCTCCGGCCACCGTGGTGGTGTAGAGGTGGCCTCCGCGGAATCGCCCTAGCAGGGAATTGAGCAGATCGACGAGCTTGGTGAGCACGGGAGTTCGCTCGAGCACATAGGACACGAAGACGAAGGCGAGCGCGGCGAACATGATCTCTTCCGTCAGAGCGTCGGAGACGGATGCCCAGATCATCGTCAGCACCGAGTCCTCGCCGGAGGGACCGGCGATGAAGGCGAAAACGCAGATGGAGAGGAAACCCAGAGTCATCGCCTCGCCGATGTTGCGACCGACGACGGCATTCCAGACGATGATGACGGCGATGAAGACGACGAGCGCGAGAACGGCCATCATGTCAGGTCACCTCCGATGATCTTCTGCCGCCGACCGGCTTCGTCCTCCTGGACGGCCAGCGCGAGGCCGAGAGTCTCGACGACCTCACCCCACGGCACGACGACGACACCGTCGTCATCGGCGACAACGAGGTCACCGGGTTCGACGACTACGCGCCCGATAGCCACGGGCACATCGATCTGCCCTGGACCATTCTTATACGGCCCTGCCGGATTCACCGCCCTGGCCCACGCGGGAAAGCCCATCTCTTCGAGGTCGCGAACATCGCGCAGAGCTCCGTCGGCCACGATTCCGACTGCGCCTCGCTTGCGGGCGCGCTCGGCCATCAGTTCTCCGAGCAGAGCGCGGTCGGCATGCCCCTGGCCGTTGACCATGAGGATTTCTCCGGGTTCGACCTCTTCGAGGGCTTGACGCAGAAGCAGGTTGTCTCCAGCAGGCACGATCACAGTCTTGGCTCGTCCCACTGCCCTTGCTCCAGGCCATAGTGCCTTGATTCCACCGTCGACCAGCCCCATCCGCTCGCGGGCATCACCGATATTGGCAGCTGGAACATTTGCATAGGCAGCCAGGATCTCGTCCGCCGGCATCTTCGACGAGGCAGCAATGAGCCGGTGCGAACGAGCGGCAGCGTGGGACATCGTTGACTGAACGCTGAGAGAGTCGATCATCTCCGCTGCTTCCGCCGCTTCGTGACCGCGCCTGTCGGCGTGCTTGACAGTGCCCGAAAAGAGCCGTTCAACGGCTTCGAATCCGCCCGAATGCTCAGCTGAGATCTGGTTGAGCGCCCAATCCCGGGCTCCCATGGCTTCACCGGCGCGCAGGGTTTCGACGATGAGTGCGCCGAGGCCTTTCATGAATGTGCTGCGAAGCAGTTTGCGCTTGGCCGCATCGCCTGGTTCGCCGCTGATATCTTCAACAGGCGCGCCGAGCTGGGAGAAGATCTTCGCCGCTGGCGCTGAGGCCTGACCACTGATGACCAGCGGGGTCCCTGCCCCGTGTTCGGGTACTGAGCCGACGACCGCAACGTCTGCGTAGCGGTGCGCCCCGACGCTCTCGGCGACTTCGTTCTTGACGGCGGCAGCGGCCGAGTTCATGTCGATGAAGATCGAATTCTCGGGCAGGAACTCCGCCACAGATTGCGCTGCGGGCACGGCGGCCCGTCCTCCGACCATGCACAACACCGCATCAGCGGTCTCCACCAGCGCTGCAGACGTCTCGGCTCGCACGGCTCCGAGTGGAGTCGGGACGTCCGCCGGGTCGTAACCGGTCACATCCCAACCGAGGGCCACAAGCCCCTGAGTGTAGAGCGCTCCTGCCTCACCCAAACCAATTACCGCTATATGCATCCTTGCACCCATTCTATGAGAATCTATATCGCAGTACGAAATATTGCAGGGCGCGAGAGTGATTGTCAACACCCGGAACTCATCAAATGAAAACGGAATATCATTTCCGGAAGGTAGAATCTCACTGCATGGGAGTCTGACGCACCCAACGGCCGACCGAAGGAATCGAATGCCCGCCCAGAAATCTCCGATGAGGTCACTCGAGAGAGCCATCGACGTCCTCGAGATCCTCGACAGTTCACGAGGACCGCTGCGCCTGAACGAAATCGCCCGGCGCGCCGGACTCCCGGTGGCAACGACTCAGCGAATCCTCGCCGTGCTCGAAGCCCGCGACAGAGTGGAGCGAGACAGCAACGGGTACCGCCCGGGCATCGCCCTCACGTTCGGCGCACATGCATTCTCAACGACAAACCCATTGATCCGCGCTGCCCGCCCCGTGCTTATCGAGCTCGCCTCAATCACCGGCCTGACCTCAACGCTGTATCGCGAGCACAATGGGCAGAGAGTCGCACTCTCCCGCGCAGGCATTGCCCGCAACTTCGGATACGAGCTCGTCGTCGGCTCCCGGCTCCCTCTCACCTCGGGCGGCGGCAAAGCCATCCTGGCCCAGCTCAAGGATGGCGACATCAAAAGCCTGCATCAGGAGCAGGAATCGAACTGCAAACAAGTTCCTGAGCTCGACGCTCTGATGCTCGACGTTGCCGGAATCCGAGATCGCGGCTATTCAATCTCGCGGGAAGAACGCGAGCCCGGGGTCGCCAGCGTCGCCGCCGCAATTCCGGGCGACTATGGAATCCTTGCCGCCATCCAGGTCACCGGAACAATCGACGACTTCCCCGAAGAGAAGACTCAATCGCTGGGCCGTCAGGTTCGACAGGCGGCAATCTCCATCGGCCACGGCCTCCCAGAACTACCGGGAAACTAGCCCGCTCCGACCTCCCGGAATAAGAACTACGGCATTATTGTTGAATGTTCAACTAACTAGATCTACACTGGATCTATCAGCACACCGTGTTCAGGAGAACCGCATGACCGTCACCGACACCCCCACTGCTACGACCGCCTCACCGGCCGCCAATGACACCACACTCAGCGCTGCCACCGGAATGGACGCTGTGACTTTGCGCGTCGGCGATCTCGAGAAGATGTCGAACTACTACTCGAACGCCCTCGCCATGGAGCCCCTCGAGGAGACCTCCCGCGACGGTGAGGTCCACCGCGTGCTCGGCCGCGGCACCACTCCCCTGGTCAAGCTCGTCGCAACCCCGGGCCTGCCCGGCGTCGACCCCAAGCAGGCCGGCTTGTTCCACACCGCGTTCCTGTTCGACACCAAGGAAGCCCTGGCAGCTACGGTCGCCCACGCCGCGCAGAACACCAACAGCACCTTCGTCGGCTCCAGCGATCACCTGGTTAGCCAGGCCTTCTACTTCACCGACCCCGAAGGCAACGGCATCGAGCTCTACATCGACCGAGCCCGCTCGGAATGGACTCACTCACTCGACGGTGAGGTCCAGATGGATACGCTCTACCTCGATCCGAACCGCTTCCTCGAACGCCACCTCAACCAGGACGTCCTCGCGAACACTGCCGCCGAACCCGGCATCGTCGGCCACGTCCACCTGCAGGTCGGCAATATCCCGCAGGCCCGCGAGTTCTACGTCGACGCCCTCGGCTTCGAACCCTCACTGTCGTCGATGCCCGGAGTCCTCTTCGCAGCGGCCGGCGGCTACCACCACCACGTGGCCATGAACACCTGGAACAGCCGCGGTGCCGGCCCCCGGGCGGCCAGCCTCGGCCTCGGGGATGTGGCGATCACCGTTCCCGGGCGCGAGGATCTGGATGCACTGGTCGCGCGTCTGCGTGCGCACAGCCTCGATTTCGCCGATGACGGACGTTCGGTGCGAGTCGTCGACCCGTGGGGCACGCAGGTCACTCTGGCCACCGGAACCAGCTCCATCGACGAGACGCTGGCGCGCTGACACTCCGCCGGTGCGAAGAGCTCCGCCGGTCAGAACACGCTGAGGCGGGTGATGCTCAACGGCATCACCCGCCTCAGTCGTCTCCGCCGAGATCAGCTCTTGAAATGCACTCGCTCGACAGCCGCCTGCGGATGAAGGTCGAGTCGACGCAGCAGCTGAGCGTTGAGGGCGACGACGATCGTCGAGATCGACATCAGGATCGCGCCCACGCTCATCGGCAGAACGAACCCGATGGGAGCGAGGATTCCTGCCGCCAACGGCACCGACAGCAGGTTGTATCCGGCCGCCCACCACAGGTTCTGCTTCATCTTCCGGTAAGCAGCGCGAGAGAGCTCGACGATCGAGAGCACTGAACGCGGATCGTCGGAGGCGAGGATGACTCCGGCAGAAGCGATGGCCACGTCGGTTCCCGCGCCGATGGCGATGCCGACATCGGCCTGCGCCAGAGCGGGCGCATCGTTGACCCCGTCACCGACCATCGCCACGCGACGCCCCTCCCCCTGCAGTTCGGAGACCTTCGCCGCCTTGTCAGCGGGATGGACACCGGCGTAGACACGGTCGATGCCTAGTTCGGAGGCAACGGACTGCGCGACCGCCTCGGCGTCTCCGGTGATCATCACGACCTGCGCACCGATGGCATGAAGCGCATCGACGGCATCGCGCGATTCCGGGCGGATCTCATCGGCCAGCCGCAGGGCACCGACAACGGCACCGTCGACGAGCACATGGAGGATGATGGCGCCTTCGGCCCTCCACGCTTCCGCGGCCTTCGCCTCGGGGGCGTCATGCGCCTCGAGCAGCCTGGGTCCACCGACCTCGACCGTTTCGCCTGCGATGACGGCTCTGACACCGACCGCAGGTGACGAGGAGAAGTCGGATGCACTCGGCACGTCGATCCCTCGATCAGCGGCTGCCTTGACGATGGCGGTGGCCAACGGGTGTTCGCTGTCGGCTTCGGCCGCGGCGGCCAGACCGAGCAATTCATCCTCGGTCCGCGCGGCCCCGTCGCTCGGTACAGCCTCGATGCCGGTGACTGTCGGCTCACCTTTCGTCAGGGTGCCGGTCTTGTCGAAGAGCACGGAATCGACCGTGCGCATCGTCTCGAGTGCGAGCCGGTCCTTGACGAGGACACCGGCACGGGCCGCGCGCTCGGTGGCGATGGAGACGACCAGAGGAATGGCCAGGCCCAGGGCGTGAGGACAGGCGATGACGAGCACGGTGATCGTGCGCACGACCGCCGAGTCAGGCATACCGATGAGCGACCAGACGACCGCGGTGATCACGGCAGCGCCGAGAGCGAACCAGAACAGCCAAGCCGAGGCCTTGTCGGCGATGCGCTGCGCACGCGACGAAGAGTTCTGAGCATAGGAGACCAGCTTCTGGATGCCCGCCAGCGTTGTGTCGTCACCGATCGCGGTGATCTCGACCCGGAGCCCGGAATCCGTGGCGACGGTGCCAGCCACAACGGCAGCGCCTTCGCCCCGTCGGACCGTGGCGGACTCTCCGGTGACCATTGACTCGTCCATATGGGCCGAACCGTCGATGATCCGACCGTCGGCGGGAACCGAGGAGCCGGGACGGACGAGGACGATGTCACCGACGACAAGCTCGCCCGGAGCGATGGCCACCGTCTCCCCATCGACGATCTTCTCCGCCTCATCGGGCAGCAGTGCGGCGAGACTGTCCAGCGCCGAGGTGGTCTGCGCCAGTGAGCGCATCTCCATCCAGTGACCGGCGAGCATGATCACGACCAGCAGGGCCAGCTCCCACCAGAAGTCGAGCTGCGGGTCGAGCAGGCCCAACGACGAGCCCCAGGAGGAGATGAAGGCGACCGTGATCGCCAAAGCGATGAGCAGCATCATGCCGGGGCTGCGCCCCTTGATCTCGTCGAGCCCGCCGGTCAGGAAGGGTTTGCCGCCCCAGACGTACATGACGGTGCCGAGGATCGGCGCGAGCCATCGGAGTGCACCGAGGATGCCGGTTTCGGGAACCTCATAGCCGACGAGGTGGCCGAACATCGGACTGAATGCGACGACGGGCACGGCGATGACGAGCATGATCCAGAACAGGCGGCGGAACTGCGCGACGTGATCGCCGTGACCCGCATGCCCTGCGTGCCCGCCGTGGCCCGAATGTCCGGAATGTCCCTCGTGACCAGAATGTCCCGGTTCATCGGGCCGCATATGCCGATGATTCTGCTGGTTGTCCATACCCCGAAGATATACCCCCTAGGGGTATAAATCAACGGTGAGTCCCCTCACGTGCAATCCCATGCAACCCTGGCTCTCATGTCGCAGGCGCTCTAGCGTCGAAGAACGCCGAACGGCCCATATAGGCCTCACGAAAGGACTCAACATGAGAGCAGCACGGTTCCACGCACGCAAAGACATCCGGATCGACGATATTCCAGAGCCCGAACTGCTACCGGGCACAGTCGCCATCGACGTGGCATGGTGCGGGATCTGCGGAACCGATCTCCACGAATATCTCGAAGGGCCGATCTTCGTCCCACCGGCGGGCCACCCCCACCCGATCTCCGGCGAATCCGCGCCGGTGACTTTGGGACATGAGTTCTCCGGCACGATCACCGAACTCGGTGAAGGTGTCAGCGATCTGGAGGTCGGCCAGAACGTCGTCGTCGAGCCCTACATCATCGCCGACGATGTCGACACCGGCCCCGGTCAGAGCTATCAGCTGTCCGAGAATATGAACTTCATCGGTCTCGGCGGTCGCGGTGGCGGGCTATCGGAGAAGATCGTCGTCCAGCGTCGCTGGGTGCACCCCATCGGCGACATTCCACTCGATCAAGCTGCACTGATCGAACCGTTGTCAGTCGCACACCACGCAGTTGTGCGATCTGATGCTGGAGCCGGCCAGATCGCCGTCGTCGGCGGCGCGGGTCCGATCGGCCTCCTCACCGCCGCCGTCCTCAAAGCCAAGGGGCTGACCGTCTACGTTTCCGAACTCTCTGAGGCGCGGAAGGAAATGGCCCTGTCGACAGGAGTTGCCGACGAGGTTTTCGACCCGCGTGAATCCGACGTCGCAAGTACCGTCCGCGAGCGCACGGACGGACGCGGAGCCGACGTGGGATTCGAATGCTCCTCCGTCCCCGTAGTGCTTGACATGCTCATCGACGCCGTCCGTCCCGGCGGAGTCATCGTCAACGTCTCCATCTGGGGACATAAGCCCGAAGTCGACATGCCGAAACTGGTCCTCAAGGAGATCGACCTCAGGGGGACGATCGGCTACTCCGGTGACCATCCCGAGACGATCAGACTCGCCTCCAGCGGAACCATCGATCTTTCGGCATTCATCACCGCACGCATCGGCCTTGATGAGCTCATCTCGGGCGGGTTCGACGAACTCATCAACAACAACGAGCAGCACGTGAAGATCATCGTCGACCCACGTGGCTGATTGCCCAATCAGCAAGGTCCAATCCCACGAACCCGACGCAGACTCGTTGGGACACTCCGCATACATTGCATAAATGCGCAGTTATGACACATACTTGCTCATACTGTTCAACTTCGATGCTGATCGTCGACTGCCCAACGGGCATCGCACATCAGGTCGAAGCCAATGAGAACCACACGCCCTGGCTCCCTGAGCCGGCCTCACTGCGGAGGACCATATGGACCTGCAACTCATCCTGGCGCTGGTCGCCGGAATCGCGACGATCGTCGTCATCGTGCTCGCGACCCGGCTCGACGCCTTCATCGCCCTGCTCCTGGCAGCGATCGTCACCGGCATCGTCGCCGGCCAGGACCTGCTCTCGATCGTCGACTCCATCACCACGGGCTTCGGCGACACCCTGGCCAGCATCGGCATCGTCATCGGACTCGGTGTCGGCATCGGCAAGATCCTCGAAGTCTCCGGTGCCGCCGACTCCCTTGCCCGCGCCTTCCTGCGCGCCTTCGGCAAAGGCCGTGAGCCCTGGGCAATGGGCACCGTCGGCTCCCTCGTCTCCATCCCCGTCTTCTGCGACTCCGGATACGTCATCATGAACCCGCTGGCCCGCTCGATCGCCCGCGTGAAGAAGGGCGGCTATGTCACCCTCGCCCTGGCTCTCGGCTGCGGAATGACGCTGACCCACCATATGGTGCCGCCGACGCCCGGTCCGCTGGCAGCCACCGGCATCCTCGGCGCCGATATCGGTGCAGTCATCCTCGCCGGTCTCGTGTTCACCGTCGTCCTTCTGCCCGTAGTCGTCGTCTACGCTCGCTGGATCGGACCGAAGCTCGAACCCGTCCTCAACGCCCAGGTCAAGCATGATGTCTACGCCGAGGCGGTCGCCGAAACCGCATCAGGTTCCGCCGGAGGCACCGTCCTCACCGCCGAAGGCGGAGACGCGACGGGACCCGATTCCGCTCCCGATTCGTCGAAAAAGCCGGGCGCCTTCCTCGGTTTCCTTCCGCTCATCGTCCCGCTCCTGCTCATCGTCGCCAACACCGTGAGCACCGCGATCGACAAGAACGCTCAGGGCGAACTTGCCGGAGACGCCTACGAGCCCTCCGCCTGGGTCGCACCTCTGGCCTTCCTCGGTAACCCCGTCGTCGCTCTGATCATCGGCCTCGTCCTCGCCGTCTACACGTTGCTGCCCCGCGTAACCCCACGCAACCAGGTGCAGAGTTGGCTGGCCGACGGCGCCGCCTCAGCCGGACTCATCCTGCTCATCACCGGCGCCGGGGGAAGCTTCGGACTGGTGCTGCGCGAGTCGGGCGTCGGTGATGCCCTCGCCGAGGCGATCGCCTCGATCAGCCTGCCGGCCCTCCTCGTCCCGTTCCTCATCGCCTCGCTCGTGCGTCTGGCTCAGGGATCGGGCACGGTCGCGATGATCACCGCCGCCTCGGTGACGGCTCCGCTCATCGCCCCGCTGGGACTCGACCCGCTGGTGGCCGTGATGGCCTGCACCGCCGGTTCGATGGTCTTCTCCTACTTCAACGACTCCTACTTCTGGGTCGTCACCCGGTTCACCGGCCTCGACGGAATCAATGCCATCAAGGGCTGGTCGGGAATCACCACCGCCGTGTGGATCTGTTCCCTTCCGCTGCTGTTCGTGCTCGACTTGGTCGTATGAGCGCCTCCCGAATGTCCGACTCCGAAACGACCGCAGCCGCCTCGGCCCAGGCGAGTCCGCGCATCCTCATCGTCGCCGACGACCTCACCGGCGGAAATGCGTGCGGAGCCCTGTTCGCCGAGGCGGGGCTGCGGACGATCACCGTCACCGATACCAGGCCGGCCGGCAACCTCGACATCAGCGGACTGCTCGATGACTTCGACGCGGTCGTCGTCAACACCGACTCCCGGCACCTGCCCGCACGGCAGGCAAGTGAGCTCTACACCGAGCTCATCGAAACCGCCGGGGCTGTCGACCTCGTAGCATGCCGAATCGACACCACCCTGCGCGGCAACGTCGGACCCGCCGCGGCCGCCGCCATCTCGGCCCGCAGACGATCTCTCGCCGCGACCGACGGGCCACGCCACCGCGTACTGGGCCTGTGCGTGCCGGCGTTCCCTGCCGCAGGCAGAACCACCGTGCAGGGGCGACAGCTGCTGGGCGGCCGACTGCTCGAACACACCGAGCTCGCCCATGACGTCCGCTCCCCCATGCGCACCTCCGTCATCGAGGACATCCTTGCCGCCGGCACGGATCTCAACAGCCGCCTCATCGATATCGCCACGGTGCTGGCCGGTCGGGATGCCGTACGCACCGCCGTACTCGACGCCATCGGCGAAGGAACGGACGTGCTCATCGCCGATGCCCTGACCACCGACCACATCGACCTCGTCGGGTCCGTCATCGCTGAGATCAGCCACGAGCTCGCCGAGGCGGCTTCCCCCGACATCCGCGACCGGGCAGGTCTGGCCGACGGTGAGCGGTTGGACTGGGTGACCATCGACCCCGGGCCCGGCAGCCTCGCCCTGGCTCAGTCTCGGCTGCCGGCTCGCGCCGACGGCATTCTGCTCGGCATTTCGGGATCGGCGACCGAGGTCACCCGTGCACAGCTTGCAGCAGTGGCCGAGGACCCCACGATCACGGTCCTGCGTGCACCTTTGGACGACGCGGGACTGCCCGATGTCGAGGCCGCACTCGCCCTCATCGATCGGACCGCCTCGGCGCGGGCGATCATCATCGCCACCGTCCTCGAGACCAGCGACCTGCGCGAACTCACCGACGCTGAATCCGAAGAGACGACACGGCGCCTGGCACTGATCGCCTCGGCGGTCATGTCCGCCATCCCGGTCTCCGGCCTCTACACCACCGGCGGGGACGTCACTGCCACGGTGATGCGCGAGCTCGGTGCGATGGGGATGGAGATCGACAAGGAGATCGTGCCTCTGGCCGTGGGCGGTCGCCTCGTCGGCGGAAGCGCTGACGGACTGCCGATCGTCACGAAAGGCGGGCTCATCGGTGACACCGGCACCGCCGTCGACTGCCTCGAATTCCTGTCGACGACTGCTCGCGTCAGGCGAGACTGAATCGTGCACGACGACCCCAGCACCCCACCCACCGACATCCATCCGAACCATCTGAGGAGACAGAAATGACAGCACCAGCACTCGCCGTGACCGTGGGTGACCCGGTCGGAATCGGACCGGAGATCACCGCCACGGTGCTTGCGGAGTTCGCCGGCAGAGACGATCAGCATGGAATCGCTGTGGCGGATCTGGCCGTGATGAAACGGGCCGTCGACGTCCTCGGACTCGACGTCGAACTGCGCTCCATCTCCGACTGGTCGACCCCGTCAGCCGGTGAAGGCGTCATCGACGTCTTCGATATCGGCGTTCTCGGGGAAGACCTTCCTGACTGGGGAGTCGTCGATGCCCGCGCCGGCAGGGCTTCGGTGGCCGCGATCGAGCTCGCCACCAAGGCGGCCATGGATCAGCAGGTCGCCGGCATCGTCACCGGCCCCATCAACAAGGAAGCCGTATGGAAGTCCGGTTCGCAGCACCTCGGGCACACCGAGATGCTCGGTGAGCTGACCGGAGTGACGAAGCAGGACACGATGTTCGTCGTGGAGAACACGAAGGTCCCCGACCACAAACTCCAGATCTTCTTCGCCACCCGCCACATGTCCCTGCGCAAGGCTCTCGACGCCCTGACCGTGGACACTCAGGTCGACTCCATCGAACGCGCCCATCGTGCCCTCCAGCTCTACGGCGTCACCTCGCCGAGACTGGCCGTCGCTGCTCTCAACCCCCACGGTGGCGAGAACGGCGCCTTCGGCGACGAGGAGATCGAGATCCTCCGCCCGGCCGTGGAGAAGGTCAATGCGGGTGGCGCCTTCGAAGTCGCCGGACCGATCCCGGCGGATTCCGTCTTCCACCAGGGGCTGACCGGCCGCTATGACGGAATCCTCTCTCAGTACCACGATCAGGGGCACATCGCATCGAAGACCTTCGACTTCGACGGCACCATCTCGGTCACCGTCGGATTGCCGATCCTGCGCACGTCGGTCGATCACGGAACCGCCTTCGACATCGCCGGTCAGGGAATCGCCGATGCGGGCACCATGCGCTCGGCCTACCGCGCGGCCATCGGCTACGCTCCGTTCGTCGACGGCATCCGCGCGGAGTACCTGCCGCAGTAGGCTGAGTCGTATCTCCGGCCGCGGCGTCGCTGCGGCCGGATCACTGCCGAATGAGAGGGAGAACAGATGGCGATCCGCTCAGGGACTCAGCGCCGCCGCGAAGCCATTCTCGGCCTGCTCAAAACCGGCTCGTGGAGCATACCTCGCCTGGCCGAGGCTCTCGAGACCTCGGAATCGACGATCCGCCGCGACCTGCGTGAGTTGGCCGCAGACGGCGAGATCATCCGCACCATCGGCGGAGCCGCAGCCGCCGGCTATGTCGAACCGCCTTTGGGCGAGCGCATGGAGCAGCAGGCGGAGGCGAAGGACACGATCGCCGCACGAGCGCTCGAACGACTCGACGACGCCCGAGTGCGCACCGTCTTCCTCGACGCGGGTTCGACGACCGTGCGTTTGGCCGAGCGGATCAGGGACCGCAAAGAGCTCACCGTGTTCACTCGCGGTCTCGAGATCGCGCTGGCCTTGGCTCATCCCGCCGGCCCCACAGTGATCATGGTCGGCGGCGAGGTCTCGACACTGTCGCACGGCACCACCGGCGCGCTGTCCGATCATGCGCTGTCGCGCATCCATGTCGACATTGCATTCCTCGGTGCCGATGCCGTGGATCCGGCACAGGGCCTCGGCGAACCGAGTCTCGACGAAGCACGCACGAAAGAGCTCATCGCCGAGCGGGCCGGAGCAGTCGTCGTCCTCGCCGACAGCTCGAAAGCCGGCCGCGATGTCGCCGCATGGGCACCGATGCCGCCCGGCTGGACGTGGATCGACGAGCACGCGTCCCACCGGCACGATTGACAATACTGCGCTGACAACTCCATTCGCCGACCACCGTGTGATCGACGACATCTGATTCTCGCGACTTCTGTGTAGAATCCCGGAGGCAGTTTCAACAGTGACTGCCTGGAGGCTCGGCATTCGTGCGAAATCCGAGCCCTGGTCTCACAAGGAGAAAGCTCTATGAGCGAACCCCACAACTCGGGTGCTGACACTGACAACGCCGCTGGGGGCGGCAAGCTGCGCAACCGGCACATCACCATGATCACGCTCGGCGGCATCATCGGTGCAAGCCTCTTCGTCGGATCCGGAAACGTCATCCGCTCGACTGGACCGGCTGCCATCCTCTCCTATCTCATCGGCGGACTTCTCGTCTTCCTCGCCATGCGGATGCTCGGTGAGATGTCGGCGCGACGACCTGCCGTCGGCTCCTTTATGGAGTACGCGAACGAGTCCTTGGGCGGGTGGGCCGCCTACCTCGTCGGCTGGCTGTATTGGTACTTCTGGGTCGGCGTCATCGCCTATGAAGCGGTCGTCGGCGGCGGAATCATGTCAGGCTGGTTCCCCGCGATTCCCACCTGGCTCTGGTCCCTCCTCCTCGTCATCGTCTTCATCGGCACGAACGTCCTCTCGGTCCGCGTCTTCGGTGAGGTCGAGTTCTGGCTCGCGAGCATCAAGGTCATCACGATCGTCGTCTTCCTCATCGTCGGTGCACTCTTCGTGTTCGGCGCCTGGCCCAACGCGACGAATTCCGTATCCAACCTGTGGGACCACGGCGGTTTCATGCCCATGGGCTTCAGTGCCGTGATGATCGGCGTGGCCACCGTCATCTTCAGCTACTTCGGCACCGAGATCGCTGTCATGGCATCGGCCGAGTCGGTCGATCCGGCTCGCGGCATCAACCAGGCCACTCGGACCGTCATCTGGCGGATCATGTTGTTCTTCGTCGGCGGCGTGCTCATCATCGTCACCGCGGTTCCCTGGGATGAGCTGCCCGATCCCGATACGATCGCTCCGTTCGCTCATGTCTACGGTCTCTTCGGTCTGCCGGGCGCCTCGGCGATCATGACGGTCGTCCTCTTCACCGCCGTCATCTCGGTGCTCAACTCCGGCCTCTATTCGGCCTCCCGCATGTTCGCTTCCCTGGCCGACAAAGGGTATGCGCCCGCGCTCATCCGCAAGCGCTCGAAGACGAACGTCCCAGTGGCCGCTCTCATCGCTTCGAGCCTCGGTGCACTGGCGGCAGTTGTCGCCAACTTCACCGTCCCGGCATCAGGGATCTTCGACTTCATCATGAACTCCGGCGGTCTCGTAGCCCTCTTCGTCTATGTCTTCATCGCCCTCGCCCAGTGGCGCATGCGTCTCAAACTCAGCCCAGCCGAGCGAGAAGCTCTGACCTTGAAGTCGTGGCTGACGCCGATCCTCAACATCTTCCTCATCATCGTCGTCATCGGCGTCGTCGTCATCATGCTCCTCAGCGAAGACGGCCGCGCGCAGGTGTGGACGAGTCTCGTCGCCACTGCGGTGCTCTTCGCCGTGTGGCCGTTGGTCAAGCGGCGTCTCAACGCTCGCGGGATCGATACGTCTCCGGCGATGGATCAGCGTGCAGCAGCCGCGGCAGAGGAATCTGCGGCATCCTGATCCAGCACCACCGTTCTGACACCTGAGCCATTCGGCCTGAGTCGATTGAGTGGAGGGACCGTGCATATGCGCGGTCCCTCCACTCATTCATCTGATCTCGACGTTTTCGATCCGATCTACGGCGCTCGGCGCAAAAACGAGGGTATCGTCCACCGGATGAGCCGGTGCAGGTGCCGTCGGCCGTCGGCTATGGGCACCGGCATCGGCGGAGGTGGGAACTGCCATGCGGATGAGATCGGTCGCCTTCCTGACCGCAGATAGACTAACCCGTCTCCCCGATGCATCGAGCTAGACTCTAATCACGCACGATCCTGCGAACCGACGCGCCCGCCTCACCTAGGACATCGAAGTCATGCAGTTCACAAGCAAATTCGCTCCCACCATCGCTGGAGTCTGTGCGATCTCTCTTGCACTTGCCGGGTGTACGTCAACCGGCGATTCCGATCAGAATGCTGCCGAAGGTCCGAAGCCGACAGAGTCGCACGGATCTTCCCCGACATTGAGCCGAATCGAATCGTCGGGAGTCGTGAAGATCTGTACTACCGGGGACTACCGTCCTTTCACCTATTTCGACCCGAAGGCGAAGGAATGGTCGGGCATTGACGTCGACATGGGTCGCACTTTCGCCGACGACCTCGACGCGAAACCAGAATTCGTCAGAATCGACTGGGACGAATTCCCATCTAAGATTCGAAAAGGCGCGTGCGACATAGGCATGGGAGGGCTCTCTATCACTACAGAGCGGGCCGCACAACTGTATATGTCGGATCCGACCACGCAGGACGGTAAGACTCCCATCACCCAGTGTGGGAAGGTGGACAAGTACGACTCGATTGACAAGATCAACGATGACGATGTTGAAGTCATCACGCCAAAAGGTGGCACCAACGAAGAGTTCGCCGCGGAGCACTTTCCCGAGGCCAAGGTCATCAAATGGGACGACAACAATACGATCTTCGACCAGATCATCAAAGGCAAGGCCGATGTCATGGTGACCGACGCACCAGAGACCAAGTGGGTAGCCCATGAAGAACCGGAACTCTGCGCCGTCAACCCGGACAAACCCTTGAACTTCAGCGAACAGGGCTATGCAATACGTTCAGGCGACGACCGGATGCTTGAATACCTCAACACTTGGCTGCGCATCACCCAGCACGACGGCACCTATGCCGGTGCCGAGAAGAAATGGTTCGGATAGCTCGAAAGAGAAGACTACTCTTTTCGCTTGCACAGACAAATTCGGTCATTGATTGAGTTTTCTGTCAACCCGATTGCCATAACGATAACTTCACTGTTCCCTGTGAAGACGACTTGCCGCGCCGATATTGGCGACGCAGAACGTTCCTCCAGGTCAGGTGCACCAGAACCGAATATTCTCCTAATGACACGCCGATGATTTGACAGGATTCTTCGATTGAGAAGCTGAGCACAGGCTCGTAACGTGGCTTCGGTTCGAAAGAAGGATCACTTCGACTGTGATCCGAATGACTGGAGGAATTCATGAGCATCCCCGATACCTCAGGATCCGCATCACCTGCTTCCCCGCCCGAACCCGATCTCAAGACGGTCCGCAAGGCCGTCGCCGCCTCCGCCCTGGGCAATGCGACGGAGTGGTTCGACTACGGTCTTTACGCCGTCTCAGTCACCTATCTCGCTCAGCACTTCTTCCCCGGCGAGCATGCTCAGCTGATGGCGCTGCTGACATTCGCCGTGTCCTTCATCTTCCGCCCTCTCGGCGGAATCATCTGGGGCCCGATGGGTGATCGCCTCGGCCGCAAACGCGTACTGGCGCTGACGATTCTGCTCATGGCCGGTTCCACCTTCTGCATCGCGCTGCTGCCGTCCTACGCCACGATCGGCGTCGCCGCACCCATCATCCTCGTTCTGCTCCGCGTCATCCAGGGCTTCTCCTCAGGCGGTGAGTATGGTGGTGCCGCCACTTTCATGGCCGAATACGCCCCGGACAACCGGCGCGGATTCTTCGGCAGCTTCCTCGAATTCGGCACTCTGGCCGGAATGGCGGCCGGTTCGCTGTTCGTCCTCCTTCTGCAGCTCGGGCTCGGCGAACAGACGATGACGGACTGGGCATGGCGGATTCCGTTCGTCTTCGCCGGTGTTCTAGGCGTCGTCGGCCTGTACCTGCGCTCGCAGCTCGACGAGTCGCCCGTCTATGAGGAACTTGATAGTGGCGACAACGACAAGACGGTCAAGGAAGTCTTCGCGACCCTGTTCGCGAATTACAAGAAGCAGCTGCTCGTCCTCGGCGGCATGGTCGTCGCGGTCAACGTGGTCAATTACACGCTGCTGTCCTACATGCCCACGTACCTGCAGGATCCCGTCGGCATGAGCGCGAACGCCTCGCTGACCGTGATGTTCCTTGCGCAGGCGTTCATGATGATCCTCATCCCGTTCGGAGGAATGCTTTCGGACAAGGTCGGGCGCAAGCCGGTCTGGTACTTCTCTCTCATCGGACTCTTCGTCGCGGCGATTCCGATGTTCATGCTCATGGCCAACGGCTTCGTGTGGGCACTCATCGGACTGGCCGTCCTCGGTGTCCTCTACATCCCGCAGATCTCGACCATCTCGGCGACCTTCCCAGCGATGTTCCCCGGACCTGTGCGCTTCGCCGGCTTCGCTATCTCTTACAACGTCTCGACCGCACTGTTCGGCGGCACCGCTCCGTCAATCAGCAGTGGCCTCATCGGTGCGACGGGCAACAACATCATTCCCGCCTACCTGGTTATGGCCGCTTGTACGATCGGCTTCGTCGCCACCATCTTCATGAAGGAGACAAAGGGTGCCTCGCTGCGCGGCTGCGGCCTTCCTGAAGAAGGTGCTGAAGTCATCATGGACGAATCGGAGCTCGTCGACGACGCGAAATGATCATCCTCAACGCTGACGCCCACGGCTGAGAGACTCGTCAGCCACGAGAAGGATGGCCGGCGGCACCGCAACGGAACTTCCGTTGCAGTGTCGCCGGTCTTCTGCGACCGAGTCTGGGTTAGTCTCGGATCATGGTCACGTTGATTCCCGAACAGCCAGATTTCAATGGGTCCACGGCCGAGGAGCTCGTGTGGAATGCTCTGTGCCGGCAGCTGCCCGATGCAGCGGCGATCATCCATGGTCAACGACTGACCGGCGATGACAAGGATGTCGAGATCGATTTCCTCATCCTGTGGCCGGGCGCCGGCATCGCCGTCGTCGAGGTCAAAGGCGGACGCGTCGACGTCGTCGACGGCGCTTGGTTCACCTCCGGCGCCCAGGGAAAGCGAAACCGACTGCCCACCTCTCCCCTCGAGCAGGCGATGATCGCCAAGCACACCCTCGTGGACTATCTGCGCCCGCGGCTCTCCCGCCTCCCCGGACCGATCAGCCACCTTGCGGTCCTCCCCTACACGGAACTGCCGAGCGACTGGGACCAGCCGGACGCGCCGAGGCGTCAGCTCGTCGACGGCACCGAGATCGGTTCCCTGGCATCGAAGATCGCCACTCAGCTGCGCTTCGACTTCGACCCCGAACGCCACGACCTCACGGCCGGCCACGAGTTCGTGCTGAAGAACCTCCGCAGGACCAACCAGGCGGTGGAGAATCTCAAGCTCAGAGCCTCCGAAATCTCTGACCGAGCCGATGCACTCAGCCGTGAGCAGGCGAAGCTCATCCGCATCCTCCGCCACCAGAATCGTGCCGAGATCAGCGGCGGTGCAGGATCGGGCAAGACCTATCTGGCCCTGCTCAAGGCCAGAGCGCTGACGCAGGAGGGGAAGAAGGTCGCCCTCATGTGCTATTCCCGCGGGCTCGGCCGCTTCCTCCAGCTCTTCACCGCACAATGGCCCGAAGTCGACCGGCCCGCGTTCGTCGGGCTCTTCCACGACCTGCCCATCAGCTGGGGTGCGCCCACCGGCAGCGACGACGACTCGGAGTACTGGGAACAGCGACTGCCCACGATGCTCAAGGAACTCGCCGACGAGCGTCCGCGCAAGAGACTCTTCGACGCCATCGTCATCGACGAAGGCCAGGACTTCAGCCTGCTGTGGTGGGAAGCCGTCCAATCCTGCCTGCGCAATCAGCTTGCCGACACCCTCTACGTCTTCACCGATGAGCGCCAACGGATCTTCGACCGTCACGGCGAATCACCGATCACGATGAACCCCATCCAGCTCGACGAGAATCTCCGCAATTCATCGCAGATCGTCGCCGGAATCGCCGACCTCGCGTTGGAACCGCCGATCGCACGCAACGGGCCCGGCGACGAAATCGAGTGGATCGACGTCGGCCTCGAGGATGCCGTAGCCGAAGCAGATGGGCAGGTCGAAGCACTCATGGATGCCGGGTGGAACGCCGGCCAGGTCGCACTGCTGACCACCGGATCCAGGCATCCGGAGCAGAAGAACATCGTGGAGAGCGAGGGGATCGCAGCCTACTGGGATCAGTTCTTCGCTGAAGAGGACGTCTTCTACGGGCATGTGCTCGGTTTCAAAGGACTCGAAAGGCCCGCCGTGGTGCTCTGCCTCAACGGGTTCAGAGACCCCCAGCGAGCCATCGACATGCTCTACGTCAGTATGTCGAGAGCGACGACTAAGCTCATCGTCGTCGGTGACCTGACCATCTTCGACGAGATCTACGGGAACTGATCGCTCAGGTTCTCACCGGGTTTCGTCGGTGGGTCTGCGATGTCAGTCCGGCGCCGCACCCAAGAGCAGGGTTCGCGCGGTCCGCTGCCAGGTGGTGAGCATCGGCTCCCGATGCGGGTCACGTCGGGAAAACATGTAGGTCACGGCCATTCCGCGCATGCTCGCGAAGATCATCGTGAAGACCTCATCGAACTCCGGGTTCCGCGTGACCGCCGGTCCGAAGAGCTCGCGGGCATTGTCCCTGACGCGTTCGAGGACGATCCTCTCGTGCTCACGGACGTTCCCGGCCAGTTCGTCGTCGGTGCGCGAAGCCGTCCACAGTTCGAGGGCAGAGAAGAAGCTGCCGTGCATCAGCCCCGTCCACAGGGTCCGAATCGTCCAATCGCTTCTGGCCTCGGCGTCGGCGGCGTCGGGTCGTTCCGTTTCCAGTATCCGACCGAATTCGTCGTCCTGGTCCTCCAGCCGTCGGCTGAGTCTCTGTTCGCCGAGGCGGCTGACTGCGGCCGTGAGCAGATCCTGCTTTGAGGGAAAGTGGTGGAGCAGACGCCCCCTAGTCACCCCCGCGATCGATTGGACTCTCACCGTCGTCGTCGCCGCATATCCTTCGCGCAGCAGGCATTCGATCGTGGCATCGAGGATGAGGTCGCGTGAGCGCGCAGTGCGTTCGGCCTGGTTGCCGGCATCCATCGCATCCCCTTCTGCCGTGTTCCGTTCTGGAGCTGTTCGACACCGCAGAACTGCGGTCGAAACGGGCTGCTTCCGACTATCTCACAGATCCAGTCTGTATTGACTGTTTTTCAGGCGGATGCCAGACTGAACGCACGCTCAGTGACCGAGCACACATCATCGCCTCGGCCCGAAGACCGGCCTGCCTACCCGCCCAGCGACAACCACTGCTTGAGAAGAGGACGCAATCGATGAAGAGGAATCTGTACAACGAGGATCACGAGGCATTCCGAGGATCGGTCGCTGCGTTCCTCGACCGCGAAGTCGTCCCCCACTTCGAGGATTGGGAGGAGAACCACCTCGTCGATCGGGAGATGTGGCGCAAGGCAGCGCAGTCGGGCATCATCGGCCTGGCCATCCCCGAGGAGTTCGGCGGTGGCGGCGTCTCCGACTTCCGGTTCGAGATGGTGCGAGCCGAAGAGATCGCCCGCCGTGGTGTCGGTGCGGCCACGAGCGGCTGGGGCGTCTCAGACGGAATCGTCCCCGGCTATCTCATGGAGTTGGGCACTCGGGCGCAGAAACAGAAGTATCTGACTGGACTGACCTCGGGCGCGATGATCGGGGCGATCGCCATGACCGAACCGGATGCCGGTTCGGATCTGCAGGGCATCACCACGAAGGCTGTCCGCGACGGCGACGATTGGATCATCAACGGCGCCAAGACCTTCATCACCAACGGCATCCACTGTGATTTCGTCATCGTCGTCGCCCGCACGAACCCGGAGGCGAAGGCGTCTCAAGGCACTTCGCTGTTCATCGTCGAGGCAGGCACACCTGGGTTCGAGAAGGGCCGCAAACTGAAAAAGCTCGGCCTGGACGCCCAGGACACCGCCGAACTCTCGTTCACCGATGTCCGGGTGCCGGCCGATGCCCTCCTCGGCGAACTCGATCAGGGGTTCATCCACCTCATGGTCAACCTCCCCACCGAACGCCTCCTCATCGGATCGGGAACCCTGGCATCGGCGCGGGCAGCGCTGGCATGGACGGCCGAATACGTCTTCGACCGCCCCGCTTTCGGTCAGACCATCGGCGACTTCCAGAACACTCGTTTCGAACTCGCCGAGCTCGAAACCCGCGTAGACGCCCTGGAGGCGTTCGTCGACCGCTGTGCCCTGGCTCTCAACGAAGGCGAACTCACCGCGGTCGACGCCGCCAAGGCGAAGTACTTGGGCTCGGACCTCGAGATCGAGGTCGTCAATCGCTGCCTGCAGCTCTTCGGCGGCTACGGCTATATGCTCGAGTTCCCCATCGCTCGCGCCTACAAGGACAACCGCATCCAGGCAATCTTCGGCGGAGCGAACGAGGTGATGAAGGAACTCATCGGACGCGATATCGCCAAGCGCAACCGCAAGAGGTGATAACGCCCGCGGCTACTCTCCCGCGACTTCGAGAACGACCTTTCCCATCACGGAACGGCCGTCGAGCTCCTTGATCGCCGAGGCAGCCTCGGTCAGCGGGTAGTTCGCGTGGATGCGCGGGTTGAGGTCACCTGCGGCAACGTGCCCGAGGACGACGTCCCACTGCTCGTGGATGAAGTTCGGGTGACCCCAGGCCGCCGCGCCCCAAGCGACGCCGTCGACAGAGATGTTCTTCAGCAACAGGCGATTGACCTTGATCGAGGGGATTTCACCGGCAGTGAAGCCGAGAACGAGAAGCCGACCGAACGGCGCGAGCACTCGTGTCGAATCGGTGAATCGGTCGCCGCCGACGGGGTCGAAGACGAAATCGACGCCGCCCGGACAGATCTCCTTCGCCGCGTCCTTGAAGCCGTCGGCGAGGACGACATGCGTGGCGCCGATCTCGCGAACCGCTTCAGCCTTCGCCTGGGTCGAGACGACGGCGATGACTTCGAGGCCCATCGCCAGACCCAGCTGCACTGCGGCCGAACCGAGACCGCCTGCGGCTCCGTGGACGAGGAGGCTCTGGCCAGGCTGGGCATTCGCGCGCACCCGCAGTGCGAAGTCAGCGGTGAGCACGTTCATCGGCATGCCTGCGGCATCGGCCAAGGAAACCGAATCCGGAACCTTCACGGTGGCCTCGTCACCGGCGACGAGGTATTCGGCGAAGGTACCCTTTCCGGTGATCGCAGCAACGCGGTCCCCGACGGAGTAGCGGGAGTCCGGACCCACCTCGGCGACGACGCCGGAGGCCTCGGAACCCAGAGTGAAGGGCAGGTCGTGCTTGACCTGGTACATTCCGCGAGTCTGCAGGACTTCGGGGAACGTCACGCCGGCATATGCGACCTTGATGAGCACCTGGCCCGGCCCCGGCGACGGGCGCTCCACATCGAGATGCTCCACATCATCGGGGCCGGTCAGAGCGGTGACGCGAATGGCTTTCATTGTTTCCTCGCTATCGTTGTGACGCACACGGAACACTCGAGCTCCGGTGTCGGCGGTCTTCTCACCTCTATCACACCGAGCGGCTATGACCGTGATCACTTTCACGGCTTGACTCCCCCGCTCGGGATGAATACTGTGAACTCTACTGAACGACTGTTCACTCGGGAAGGTCAAGGATGACACAATCACCGGCAGGGTTCGATGCGGACAGCATCGGCAGATGGATTGCGCGGAGATTCGGGATCAGCGATTTCGACGTCGAAGTGATGTCAGTCGGTCGGTCGAATCTGACGTTCACCATCCTCGTCGACGGCAACCCACGCTGGGTCCTGCGCCGCCCTCCCCTGGGCCACGAGGGCGGCAGCGCTCACAATGTCGCCCGCGAGGGCCGGATCATGGCAGCGCTCAATGACAGTGACGTTCCGGTGCCGACCGTCCTCGACATCGTCGACGACCCCGAGGTCCTCGACGTGCCCTTCGTGTTCATGGACCACTGCCCGGGATTCCCGATCAACACTCCCACCGAGTGGGAGTCCATCCCACCTGAGAACCGCCGCGACTGTGCATTCGGCATGGTCGACGCGCTGGCGGCGATCCATTCCGTCGACGTCGATGCTGTCGGATTGTCCGATCTGCGTCGACCCGGCGGACTCATCGACCGGCAGCTGCGTCGTTGGATCGGGCAGGTCGAGAAGATCGCGATGCGCGAGACTCCGATCATCCACGAGGTCCACGATGTCCTCCGGGAGGCCATGCCCGACCCTGCGGGCTCGCCCGTGGGAATCGCACACGGGGACTTCAAACCGAACAATATGATCTTCGCCCCTTCGGGGTCGGTCAACGCCGTCGTCGACTGGGAGCTGACAGCCATCGGCGAGGTGCTCACCGACCTCGGCTATTTCGTCGCCATGCTCACGGTGCCCGAACAGTACACCAGCATCTGGGTGCCCCGAGCCGACGACGGTTTCCCCACCACAGACGAACTCATCGACCGCTATCAGGAAGTCAGCGGGCACGAAGTCCACGATGTCAGCTACTACTCGGCGTTCGCGATGTGGAAACTGGCCTGTATCCGTGAAGGCGTCTACACACGACTGGCGACTGGCAAGATGGGCGACCTCGATCTCGACCCGGAAGAGGCCGGAGCCGGGGTCGAAGACCTCGCTCGCCAAGCCCTCGACCTGTTGGAGAGATCATGACCTCATCCCTGGCTGGCAAACGTGCAGTGGTCACCGGGGCCGCCGGTGGAATCGGCGCCGCCTTGGCCGCCGAGCTCATCGAACGCGGTGCGTCAGTCGTTCTCGCGGACCTCTCCCCCACGGTCGTCGACACCGCCGCCGAACTCGGCACCTCGGCATTCGCGTGGACGGGGGACGTGTCATCGGTCGAAGGAATCGGTGCGCTCATCGATTCTGCCGACGACCGCCTCGGCGGGATCGATCTGTACTTCGCCAATGCCGGAATCATCGGTCCGGCGATGCTCGGAGACTCCGACGCCGACTGGGACGCGATCATCGACGTCAACATGCGCGCCCATATCCGCGCCGCGCAGGCACTCGTCCCCCGCTGGCAGGAGGTCGGTTCCGGGTGTTTCGTCGCCACCGCCTCGGCGGCAGGACTGCTCACGCAGATCGGCTCGGCCGCGTATTCGGTGACCAAGCATGCGTCAGTCGGATTCGCGGAATGGTTGGCCATGACCTATCGCGATGACGGAATCCGCGCCTCGGTGGTCTGCCCGATGGGAGTGAACACGAATCTGCTCGACGACGCCGGATCCGCCGGCGGCGCCGCCCAGAAGGCCGTGACCTCAGCCGGAACCGTCCTGGAACCCGCCGAGGTGGCCGCCATCGTCCTCGACGCCGTCGAGAACGAGCAGTTCCTCATCCTGCCGCACCCCGAAGTCCTCGAGATGTACCGGATGAAAGGCAGCGACTACGACCGCTGGCTGCGCGGAATGTCCCGATACCAAGCCCGACTCAGCGAACAGTGACACCGATCCCACCACCGAGTGAGACTCACCCGAGACCAGACCTCACAGCAGTGTGAGACCCACCGAGAAGCAAGGAGCCCACGTGTTGGAAACCAGCGAACGCGGACGCGAGTATCAGGAGCGTCTGAACGCCTTCATGGACGAATTCGTCTACCCGGCCGAGCCGGTCTACGCCGAGCAGATGGCCGCGGCGGCCAGCCCCCACACACAGCCGCAGATCCTCGAAGACCTCAAAGCCGAAGCGAAGAAGCAGGGCCTGTGGAACCTCTTCCACCCGCACCCGGAATGGGGACCCGGGCTGACGAACCTCGAATACGCTCCATTGGCCGAGATCACCGGGCGCAGCCTGGAGATCGCCCCCGAAGCGATCAACTGCAATGCACCGGACACCGGCAATATGGAGGTCTTCACGGTCTTCGGCACGGATGAGCACAAGGAGAAGTACCTGGGGCCCCTGCTCGAGGGTGAGATCGCTTCGGCCTTCGCCATGACCGAGCCGGCCGTGGCCAGCTCCGATGCGACGAACGTCGAGATGAGCATGGAGCGCACCGACGACGGATTCGTGCTCAACGGCCGCAAGTGGTTTGCGTCGAACGCGATGCACCCGAACTGCCGGGTGCTCATCGTCATGGGCAAGACCGATCCCACCGCCGAGGTGCACCGTCAGCAGTCGATGCTCGTCGTGCCGATCGATGCCGCCGGAGTCACCGTGGTGCGCAACCTGCCCGTATACGGCTACGCCGACCGGGAGGGCCATGCCGAGATCATCTTCGAGAACGTGCTCGTGCCGTTCAAGGACATTCTCAAGGGCGAGGGCGAAGGCTTCGCCATCAGTCAGGCGCGACTGGGCCCGGGCCGCATCCACCACTGCATGCGTGCCATCGGAGCCGCCGAGCGCGCGCTCGAACTCATGGTCAAGCGCGCAGAATCTCGCGTGACTTTCGGTGAGAAGCTGTCGAACCGGGCGAACATCCAAGACTGGATCGCCGAGTCCCGGATCGAGATCGATCAGGCTCGGTTGCTGACCCTGCACGCCGCGGACATGATGGACAAGTACGGCAACAAGGTGGCGAAGAACGAGATCGCTGAGATCAAGGTCGTCGCACCGACGATGGCGCTGAAGGTCATCGATCGGGCGGTTCAGGTCCACGGCGGCGGCGGAGTCACCGAGGACTTCCCACTGGCCCGGATGTGGGCGCATATGCGCACCCTGCGTCTGGCCGATGGACCGGATGAAGTGCACAAGCGCTCCATCGCCCGCAATGAGATCAGGAAATACCGCGGCTGAGGTCGGCTCTTCCGCGATACAGTGAGACCCCACCGGGCCCGCAGCAGTGTGCACGGGTCCGGCACCGCCTGCGAAAGGATGTTCAATGACGAACAATTGGTTTGAGGATCGCCCATGGATCACCACTTTGGGCGATCTCGCTCAGGAGCCCTATGTGCTGCCGGATTCCACGCCCTTGGCCGACCTGGCTGCAACAGTCGACGCCCGTGGCGACGAGGAAGGCATCAACTACTACGGATTCACCCTGACCTGGGCGGAGTTCGACCGGTGGTCGACAGCTTTCGCTGCTTTCCTCTCGGCCCACGGGATCAAGTCCGGCGACCGTGTCGGCATCTATGATCAGAACACCCCCGCGTTCGTGATCTCCACCTATGGGGTCTGGAAAGCCGGAGGCACCGTCGTCCCCCTCAACCCCATGTACCGCGGCGAGCTCGAGCACATCTTCGCCGACTCCGAGGTCAAGGGACTCATCGTCTCTCAGGCTGCCTATCTCGACCGGGTCAAGGACTATACCTCGGACCTGCCGCTGGTTGTGCTCAGTGATGACCGGAGCTTCCAGACGGATGGCCCTGATGCGATCTATGCGATGTTCGACAAGCTGCCGCGCTTCGAGGACCTGCCGCCGGCCGAAGGACGTTTTGCGTTCGCAGAGGCGGTGGAGGACAACCTCGATACCGACTTCACCCCGTACTCCCCTGCTCCGTCGGACCTCGGTCTCATCGCCTACACGTCCGGCACCTCGGGACGGTCGAAGGGAGCGGCAGCGACTCATGCGAATATCTCGAGCAACTCGCGCTACTGCCTGCGCAACCCGATCCTGGGTCCCGGCGACGGCTACGTCTCACTGGCTCCCCTGTTCCACATCACCGGATTCATCTGCCAGTTCCTTGCGGCCGTGGCCGGTGGTGCCCGGCTCATCCTGAACTATCGTTTCGAACCCGGTTCGCTCATCGCTCTATGTGATCGGCAGAAGCCTGCGTACATGGCCGGCCCGGCCACGATATATACGGCGATGATGGCGCACCCCGACTTCAGCGCCGAGAAGTTCGCATCCTTCAAATCCCTCATGTCCGGCGGTGCACCGCTGCCGGAAGGACTGGTCAACAAATTCGAAGAGCGTGCCGATATCTATGTCGGTCAGGGCTACGGCCTGTCGGAGACCTGCGCCCAGGTCGCCACCGTGCCGCATGGATTCCAAGCCCCGGTCGACCCGGACAGCGGGAACCTCGCCTGCGGTCTGCCGCAGCCTGATGTGATGATCCGCATCCTCGATGACCACGGTCAGCCCATGGGCCCCGGGGAGGTCGGAGAGGTTGCGATCTCCGGACCGCAGGTGGTCTCCAGTTACCTCAACAACCCGCAGGCCACCGCGGAGCAGATCCCCAACGGCGAGCTGCACACCGGCGATGTCGGGTTCATGAATGAAGACGGGTGGCTGTTCATCGTCGACCGGAAGAAGGACATGATCAATGCCTCCGGCTTCAAGGTCTGGCCGCGGGAAGTCGAGGATGTGCTCTACATGCACCCGGCCATCCAGGAGGCAGCTGTCGTGGGCATCCCCGATGACTACCGCGGCGAGGATGTGTCGGCTTTCGTCACGCTGCAGCCCGGCACCGAGGCGACCGCTGAGGAGATCATGTCATTCTGCCGGCAGAAGCTCGCTTCCTATAAGGCTCCGCACCAGGTGACGTTCATCGATCAGCTGCCGAAGACGAGTTCCGGTAAGATCCTGCGACGGACCATCCGCGCCGATGCCGTCGAAGCCGCGCAGGCGGCGAAGCGGGCGGCCGCTCCCGCCGACTGAAGGCAGCTGCCTCGAGTCGCGAACGGTCCGTGCCGGATTCTGAGCAGAATTCGACACGGATCGTCCGCAACTCGATCATTCGGGTCACGTCAGCGTCCGTCAGGGGACGCGCGATGCCGGATACTTGTCTGCCTCGCTGATAATCTCCGGAGTCTGTTCGTCGTCCTCGACAATGCCTGCCATCTCCCATCGGCCGTGGACCGGGCAATATTGGAAGCGATACGCACCGAAGCGGATGGATTTGAATGACACCAGCGGAATCCAGCGAGTGCGGTAGTACCCGCCGCCGGAGCAGCGGACGATGACTTCATCGGCATAGGTCTTCTCGCTCATGACCCCCAGGTTAACGCATGCTTCCTTGTCGACGCCGAGACTGGACGCCGAGGTTCAGCCCAGGCTGACGGTTTCGGCGCCGCCGATGGAGGCGAAGCGGTCGGGCTGACAGGTGAGCAGAATGACCTGAGCCGTGCGGCCGACATTGCCGAGGATGACGTTGAGGGCGGCCAGGCGCTGCTCATCGGAGAAGCCGAAGGCATCGTCGAGGATGACCGGTGCTCCGGCTTCCGCATCGACGAGGGTGGCGACGGCGAGTCGGCCGATGAGCGCCAACTGTTCCTTCGTCCCACCCGAGAGCGCGTCGAAGGCCACGGTGCGTCCGTCGAGCGTGCGGGAGACGATTTCGAGGTTCTCGGAGATCTCCACCGACAGTCCCTGACCGAAGATCACCCGACCCAGCTTCTCGATCGCCTCCTTGAACGGGGCGACGTACCTCCGCTGAGCCTCTTCCTTGTGTGCGAGCACGGTGTCGCGCAGCAGTCGGATCGCATTTGCCTGCCGCTGCATGCGAGCCTGCTTCGACCGAATGGATTCCACGTTCTGCTCTGCAGCTTTGAGCTTGTCGTAGATGCCCTCGGCCGCACGGTCATCGATGAGAGCCGCGAGCTGATCGACCTCCTGCCGGTCCTTCTCCTGCTGCTTCTGTTTGCTGTCGACGAGCTGGAGAGCGTTCTGCAGTCGCATCTCGAGAGTCTCCGGATCGGCGGCCTCGTATGCGGAGCGTGCGGCAGCGGCTTCGTCCTCAGCCTGTGTCAGTGTCGCCGTGGCAGCGGTCAGTGCTTCGTCGAGGGACTCATCGGAGTTCGCTTCCCTGTCCGTGCTCAGGCGGGTGCTGAGGTTCTGCAGCGTCGTCGCCGCCTGTTCGCGCGTCGACTGTGCACGCACGGCTGCCACACGTGCCTCATCCCGGTCGGTGCGAATGCGTTCGAGCGTGGTTCTGGCCGTCTCGACTTGTGCGGTCGCATCGTCGACGGCTGCTGACGTCGATTCGACTCGTGCTTCGAGGTCGTCGATCGATGCGGCGGTTCCGCTCGTATCAGCGGGGTCCCCCGCCACGTGTTCGGCTCGGGTGAGCGCGGCATCGAGTCCGTCGCGGTCGTCGTCGCCGATGAGCACCCGCAGAGTCGATGAGGCTTCGGCCAGCACGGCCTCGGCATCGGTGCGCACCTCGCAGCGTTCGCTTGCCTGTTCTAGGGAGGTCACGCCGAGCCGGTCGAGTTCCGCGTCGAGAAAGGTCTGCGCGGAGTCGAGGGCCCGGTCGAGTTCGGCTGGTGACTGTCCCGGTCGCACAGTGATGTCGACGACGGAGTCGACGAGGATCTGCAGGTCCGAGGTGACGGCGAATTCCTCGGCGGACCCCTTGGGCACATCGGTTCCGTCGATGCTCACGGCGGTATCGCCGAGGCGGCGGGCGACGATCTGTGCGGCGGCCGCGGTCTTCGCGTTCTGCGCAATGCGCAGCTCGGTGAACAGTCCTCCGAGTTTCTCCACGTCTTTCGCGGTCACGGTGATCGACCCGATCGTCGCTTTCGCCTCGGCTGCTCTGCGTTCCTGGTCGCGGATGTCGGCCAGCCTCTTCCGCAGAGTGTCGACCTCTCTGCGTGCGCGGGCCCGAGCGAGATCGGCGGCTGCGGTCTTCGCTTCATCCTGAGCGGTGAGGAGTGCGGCCTGTTTGGCCTCGAGGCCCTTCTGCGCCTCGGCGAGAGACGAGTCCTCTTCCTGCTGTGCGGTCGTGACCGTCTTGAGTGCATCGTCGGCAGTCTTCACCGACTCTTCGGCCGCGGTGACCTCGGTGATGAGTGCCTGACGTCGGTCTCGCGCCTCCTCGGCACGCTGACGTTCTCTCTGTGCGACGCCCGCGCGTTCGAGAGCTCGATCGAGTTCGGTCTTGAGCCCGGACACGGACTGCACAGCCTGTTCAGCCTCTTCGCGTTCGGTCACGGCCGATGCCAGCTGAGTACGCCCATTCGTCAGCCGCTCGGCTGCTCGAGCATGCCGGTCGACGAGCCCGTCCATATCGGCGCTGCGAGCCTTCAGTTCACGATGCTGCTCTTCGGCGCCGGGGAGTTCTTCGGTGAGCCTTCGCAGCTCACCCGTCTCCTTGCCCTTTGCCGTGAAGAACCTCAGGAATTCGGTTTCGACTCTTTCGAGGAAGGCATCGTGGTCAGCCGGTTCCTTCCCGGCCTCGCCCAGAGCACCGTGCAGTGCCTTGATCTCGGCCAGGGAAGCCTGGTCGAGGCTCCGGCCCTGAGCGACGTCGAGAGCGTCGAGCAGGTCGACATCGACGGTTTCGTCGAGGATCGCCAAGAACCGCTCATGTGCTTCGCTGCCGCTGAGCTGTTGGGGGACAGGGTTGAGAATGCTCAGCTCGGTGAAGGGCTGTTTGATCCAGCGTTTGCGGTATCGGAGTTCGTAGTCCCCGGTGCTCAGGTGCAGTTCGACTTGCGGACCGACGTCGGAACCGACCGGTTGGGTGTCTTTGACGCTGGCCTTGCGGGAGCTGTCCTTGTCCTCGCGCAGCTGCGTGATGGCCTGATGGATCGAGGACTTCCCGACCTCGTTCGGGCCTTCGACGATCGTCACCCCGGAGCTGAAGTCGACGGTGGCGTCGCTGATCGCGCGGTAGTCGATGAGGCGGATGGAATGGAGTCTCATGAGCCGCTCCTGGCGAATCGGTAGAGCAGACCGAGTGCGTCTTGGGCCGTGACTGCTGAGTCGTCGTCTGCGGTGGCACGTGCGGAGAGTTCGTCAAGAGTCTCCTGCAGGTATCCGCTCAGTCCGAGATCGGCGAAGTCGTCGTCCGCAGCGACGACGGCCAGGTCCATGTGACGCTCCCAGAGTGAGACGAGCGCGAACAGGTCGGAGAAGTGGTCGAGCTGTTCGTCGAGTCGGGCCTTCGCCGCCGTCGGCAGAGTGCCGCGCAGGATCAGCCACACCGCCGTGCGGTCCTTGTCGGGAACGGCATTCATCCGCTCTTCGAAATCGGCGACATCCTCGGCGGAGTTGAGGTCGGCTTCGATGACTGTGAATGCCCATGTGCCGACGTGGACCTTCTCGACCTCGGCCCGGTGGGTGTCGGCATCGATGTCGACGAGGAGCACGTTGCCCGGATCGGTCTCCCGCCGAGAGGTCACTTCCGGTGCTCCCGGATACCAGATGCGGTCGGCGACCTCGAAGGTCGCGTGCCGGTCGCCGAGCGCGACGAACTGGGCCTGGTCGTCGCGCAGCAGTGCCTGCAGATGGTCGGTGTCGATGGTAGCCAGCGATTCCCGATCCGGGTCGAGGACGCTCACGGCTCCGTGGCCGGCGATGATCCGGATATCACCGGCAGCCACCTCGGCGAGGTCTTTCGTCGCTGTGGCGACGAGATCCCCTTGAGGATGTTTGGAAGACCAGGGGGCGCCGATGATCTCGACCCCGGAAACGACGGTGAACGGGTCGCTGCCGCGCAGGACATGCACATGCGAGGGCACCCGTGAGGAGAAGGCCGGGGAGTCATAGATCGATGCGGCGTCCAAGGGGTCATGGTTGCCGGGAAGCAGCACGACCGGCACGGTGAAAGCGTTGAGGACTTCGAAAGTCCGGGCGATGATCGCGCGGTCGAGCTGGTTGGTTTCGAACACGTCCCCGCAGACGAGGACGAACTCCGCGCCCGTCTCGGCGGCGAGCGCTCCGATGCGGGCAACGGCGTCGAGGCGGGCGCGGTGGAACCTGGGCCGGGCCTCGTCGCTGAGGTAGTGCGCGGTCATGCCGAGCTGCCAGTCCCCCGTGGCGATGAATCTCATCTGCTCCTCCTCAATCGGTCCCATCCTACGGTCGCAGGCCCACACTATCGGCAGGCACTGACGCGGGTGTTCTGCACCACACAGATACCCTCAACCGCTGACTTAGGTTAGGCTAAACATTTGTGAATGCGATTGCACTGACTGCCACCGGCCTCAATCTGGGCTACGACCGCACCGAGGTCGTCCATGACGTGAGCCTGACGATCGTCCCCGGACGGGTCACCGCCCTGCTCGGACCCAATGGGTCGGGCAAGTCCACCGTCCTGCGCTCACTGGCCCGGCTGCACCCGATCACCTCGGGCGACGTCGTCATCACCGAGGCCGACGCAGACACTCCATCAAGCACTCTGACGGCCAGAGAGTTCGCCCGGTTCGTCACCCTGCTGTCCCAGTCGCGCCCGCACCCGTCGGGCCTCAGTGTCCGTGAGATCGTCACCTTCGGCCGCCATCCGCACCGTAAGCGCTTCGCCGGGCTCACCGACGTCGATCGCGCTGCCATCGATCGCGGCCTCTCCCTCACCGGCACCATGGCGATGGCCGACCGTCCGGTCGACCAGCTCTCCGGCGGCGAGCTCCAACGCGTCTGGTTGGCGACCTGTCTGGCCCAGGACACCGGAGTCCTCCTGCTCGACGAACCGACGAACCATCTCGACCTGCGCTACCAGTCGGAGATCCTCGACCTCATGCGCGAACTCGCCGACGACCACTCCATCGCCGTCGGCGTCGTCCTCCATGACCTCGAACATGCCGCCACCGTCGCCGATCACGTGGTCCTGCTCGAACAGGGCCGCATCCGCTCGGTCGGCACCTGCGAAGACGTCTTCACCGCCGAGACGCTGAGCGAGGTCTACGGGCTGCCCATCTCGACCCGGATCGATGCCGACACCGGCCTGGTCCGGGTCGAAGCCCTCCACCGACGGACTCGTCGCCCGGCCGCAGCTCTCTGAGCACCCCACCGCACCTTCTGACAGTCACACCCAGAAATCGCACCACCTCATCTCCGATCGCCGATCGGTTCACAGAAAGAACACCATGACCAGAACACCTCTGTCACGCACCTCGTTCGCCGCCTTCGCCTCGGCAACGGCGGTCTGCGCACTGGCCCTGACCGGGTGCGGCACCACCGATACCGACGCCCCTGCTGATGCGAAGGGACAGACCTCCGCATCGTGCGCGGACGACTCGAGCACCACCTCGGCGGATCCGGTGACCGTCACCGACGACACCGGCCACGAGATCGAACTGGACAAGCCGGCGGCGAAGGTCGTCTCTCTCGAATGGCAGTACACCGAGGATCTTCTCTCGCTCTGCGTCGATCCCGCCGCCGTCGCCGATGCGAAGGGCTTCACCGCCTGGGACACGGCAGAGAAGCTGCCCGACTCCACCACCGACGTCGGCACTCGCCAGGAACCCAACGTCGAATCGATCCTGTCGGCCGATCCGGATCTCGTCATCATCGAAACGACGAACCGCAAGGACAAGATCGTCGGTCAGCTCGAGAAGCAGGGAATCCCTGTGATGGCAATGGCCGGCGCCGACGGCAAGGATCCCGTCAAGTACATGAAGGACACGTTCACCACCGTCGCCGAGGCGACCGGTCGCACCGAGCGCGCCGACACCGTGCTCGGCGATTTCGATGCGAAGCTCGAAGAATCGAAGAAGGCCATCGCCGAGGCGGACCCGGCCACCACCGAATTCGTCTACTTCGACGGCTGGGTCAACGGTTCGAATGTGGCGCTGCGTCCCTTCGGCCAGGGTTCACTCATCGGCGAACTCGGCGAGGAACTGGGCCTGAAGAACGCGTGGACCGGTGAGGTCGACCCCGCGTACGGACTCGGCCAGACCGATATCGAAGGCATCTCGAAGGTCGGTGACGCGAACTTCTTCTACACCGGGACCGAGGACCCTGAGTCCGAGGACTATGTGGAGCTGCTGAAGAAGAACGACATCTGGGCGAACATCCCCGCAGTGAAGGACGACCGCACCACGGCCTTCCCGGCAGGCATTTGGACCTTCGGCGGACCCAAGTCGTCCGAGCAGGCCCTCGACGCCTACGTCGACGCACTGACCAAGTAGACCGTGGCCTCTCCCCTGACCCGTCCGAACACCTCCCAGCAGACGGCTGCGGCACCGGAACCGACCATGGTTCCGGTCCGCGGCCGCGGAATCGTCGGTGCCCTGTCGACCGCCGCCGCACTGCTCGGCCTCATTGCCGTCCTCGTCATCGCCTCCGCCTGGCATATCACGCAGGGCACCTCGGGCATCGGCATCAGGGAACTGTTCACGGCCGTGACCGGCACGCTCTCCCCCGCCGAGGATGGCCCCAGTGCCCGTGACATCCTCCTCGGATCCCGGCTGCCGCGCGTGGGGGCGGGCATCCTCGTCGGCCTCGCCTTGGGTGTGGCCGGCGCCCTGTTCCAATCGCTGGCGCGCAACCCCTTGGCATCGCCGGACACGCTGGCGGTCACCGGCGGTGCGTACTTCGCCGTCACCGTGGTCACTGCCTTCGGCATTGCGATTCCGATCTGGGCCTCGGGAGGGGTCGCCTTCCTCGGCGGCCTGCTTGCCGCAGCCCTGGTCCTCGGCCTGGCCGGAGGCGCAGGAGCCTCGACGACTCGGCTCGTGCTGGCGGGCACGGCCACGGCGATGGCGCTGCAGGCGGCGACATCGACTCTGCTCATCCTCTTCGCCGAAGAGACGACAAGCCTCTTCTCCTGGGGTTCCGGCACTCTCAATCAGCTCGATGGCACCGCGGCCCTGCGCAGCATTCCCGTCATCGCCGTCATCGCCGGCGGTGCGATCCTGCTGTCGAGGCGTCTGGACCTGCTCGGTCTCGGCGACGACGCCGCCTCGGTGCTCGGGGTTCCGGTCAGGTCGACGCGGGCCATCGGGATCCTCCTCGCCGTCATGCTCACCGCCACTGCGGTGACCCTGGCCGGTCCGATCGGCTTCGTCGGCCTCTGCGCCCCGGTCATCGCCCGGCTCCTCGCCCGCGTCGTTCCGAGCCTCGGCCGTCATGCCGTGCTCTTTCCGACCGCCGGTCTCATCGGTGCGATCATCGTCATCGTCGCCGATGCCCTGCTGCGCGCGATCGTCGGCGCCACCGAGGCGATCACCCTCCCGTCGGGAGTGACGACGACTGTGCTCGGGGCGATCGTGCTCGTTCTTCTGGCGCGATCGATGCGCACGGCATCACCGGCCGCGGCCACCTCGGCGGCGAACTCGGCTGTGGTAGGTCCGCGACGGGCCGGCTTCGTCATCGGCATCGGCGTCGTGGTCCTCATCCTCGTCGCCGTGATCGGTCTGCTCACCGGGGAACGGTTCTACCTCCTCGGCGATGTGCTGCTGTGGTTCCAAGACCGGGCGGCACCCGTCATCGACTTCGCCTTCGACTCACGAGCGCCCAGGGTCACCGCTGCCCTGGCCGCCGGTGCCGCGCTGGGACTCTCCGGCACCCTTGTCCAGGCCAGTGCACGCAACCCCCTGGCCGAACCCGGCCTGCTCGGCATCACGGGTGGAGCCGGGCTGGGTGCCGTCTTCGTCGTCACCCTCATCCCCGGCGCCGGGGTCGGTCTCGTCTCCGGGGTCGGCATCGTGGGGGCCCTGGTCGCCTTCGCCATCGTCTACGGGCTCTCGTGGCGCGGCGGAATGAATACCGATCGTCTCGTCCTCATCGGCATCGGTCTGTGGTTCGGGTTCACCGCGCTGACCACACTGTTCCTCGTCCGCGCGAATCCCTGGGACACGCCTGCCCTCTTCACGTGGCTGTCCGGATCGACGTACGGAAGGGCGTGGGCGGATATCGCACCGGTCGCCCTCGCCCTGCTCCTCGCCGTACCGCTGGCGTTCGTGTGGACGCGCGAGCTCGACCTGCTCGCCCTTGATGATGACACCCCACGACTGGTCGGGGTTCCGCGTGAACCGGTGCGTCTGGCGGTGCTCATCACTGCCGCCGTGCTCGCTGCGGTGAGCGTATCGGCTGTCGGCGTCGTCGGATTCATCGGCCTCGTCGCCCCGCACGCTGCGCGCGCTCTGGTCGGCGCCCGTCATATCCGGGCCGTGCCCACGGCGATGCTGCTCGGTGCCGTGGGCCTTGTCGTCGCCGACGCCGTGGGGCGCACGGTCATCGCTCCGGCGCAGATACCGGCCGGTCTCATCGTCGCCCTCATCGGCGCCCCGTACTTCGTCTACCTGCTGGCACGCACCCGCGCCTGACATTGCGTGAGACTCGCAAGGTCCCGCGCTGCTCCTCGCCTGCCCGGTCGCCTTGCAATTCGATGTGCACTCTCCAGCCGATCCGAGTAACGATCAGCAGATGAAAGGTCGCCGCCGAGTCACGATGGCATTCGGCGGCGACCTGTGTATCGTTCGGTTGTCAGATGATTCCCGTCGGCACCAGCAGAGCCCACGCAAGAAGCGGGGCGATGAGGACGACGAACCCGGCGTAGATCATGAGGTCGCGCCAGATTGTTTTGGCTTCGCCGCCCTGTGTGTTGGCAATGATGAGCGCACCGTCTGTCGAGAACGGAGAGACATCGACGATCGTCGCCGATACCGCGAGCGCCGACATGACGGCTGTCGCGCTGAGGGCACTCTGCTCGAGCAGAGGGATGGACATCGGAATCAGGGCGGTGAGCAGCGCAGTCGAGGATGCGAAGGCAGAACTCACTCCGATGACGTAGCAGAGGACGATCGCGACGATGAGTGGAGCACCAATTGCCACCGCCATCTTCGAGAGCGAATCGATGACGCCGGCGTGGGTGAGCAGGCTGACATAGACGATCATGCCCGACACCAGAAGGACGGTCGACCACGAGATTCCTGAGACGAGGTTCTCGGAGCTCTTCAAGGAGGTGAACGCCAGCACGAGTCCGCACGCCAGTCCGAGGAAGCCGATCGGCAGCTCGAATCCGACCGCGCCGACAACCATGACGACGATGAGGCCTATGGTCAGCCACACCTGACGAGTCATCGGCGATGTCGCTGTGCGCACCTCGGTCTCTACTGCGACTGCCGTTCCAGAACCGCTTCCCTGCCGAGGCATCCTACCGTCAGAGTCGGGCCCTTTGCTTCCCACACCGGAGTCTCCATGAGCTCCCCAACTCTCAAGGTTGTCCGGGTCGGGCACTGTACGCAGTCGCCCGAGGGCCTTCATCACGACGACAGTGAGAATAGTGACCAACAAGTTGATGACATAGGCTGCGAGGAAGAGAGCCCCGCCGTTGATCTCGAAGCCATTGGCCTCGGCAATGTCACGAACAATGTTTCCGGACACGGAGATCGGTGAGAACCCACCGGCGTGTGCGCCGTTGATGACCATCGCTCCCATGACTACTCCGCTGTAGCCGGTCGAGGCACAGAAGCCCATGGCTGCCGGTGCCAGCAGAGCAACTGCGGCGGGAGAGAATGTGCCCATCGCTGTCAGCAGCGAGGAGACGACGAAGAAGATCCACGGCACGATATTGATACGACCCCGGACTGCGCGGATAGCCAGATCCACGAGGACCCTAATGGTCCCGTTCTTCTGGGCGATGCTGAAGAAGAAAGTCACGCCGACGATCGTCAGCACGATGCTCGCGGGAAACTCCTCAAGGATCTCCTTGTCATCCATGCCGAAAACGAAGGTGCCGAAGACGAAAGCCCCGACGAGGCCCATGATCCCGATATTGATGGGCCATTTGGTGGCGGCGATGAACATCACCACCAGCACCACGAGCATGAGTATCTGAACTAGGGACATGGGTGTTCCTCCAACTTCATTGTCAGCTGATCTTCCTTGAAAAGATTCAGGTATTCCTAGGGACGGTCGTTCATGAGACCAGGGGCAGATCTATGTCTGCGTGGGCAATCCGCCGCGCCACCCGTCTGACTCCGAGACGAGCGACTTGCCCCGACCCGGTGAGCTGAACTCGACAGACGATGACTCCGACGGGGGTGCCGATTCGGATAGCCACCTCGTCGTCGGCGTCGGTGTGCTGAAGAGCCCGCTTGTCGATGACGTCATTGACAAGACTTCCTTCCACGAATGAAGCCCGTGCCAGGGCGATCGCCGAAGTGATTCCGATTGCGGGATGCAGATCGAACATCGAAACCATCCGCGCAGAGATGTCGTAGTCTCCGGCGGAGATCCTCTCTCCGGAGATGCTGGTGTAGTCGGACGGCGGCGCGATGAGGCCCACCTTGGGTACGGCGGGGCTCGGCTCCTCGCCTTCGGCGCTCAGTCCCATTGACCTCGATGCGGCCGATCGAATCTCGACGAGCTCATTGAGTCTCAGACGGATCTCCGCGGTCGGCTCGGCCCCGGACAGTCCGAGCTCAGCGGCACTGACGAAGCAAGCCGGAGCACCGGCGTCGATGCAGCTGACGGTGATCGAAACTCCGTCGCAACTCACCTCGGTGGCTGCCTCTCCGGTCGGCAGCAGCTCGCCGGTTGAAGCACCGTCGACGTTTTCGAAGAAGACGTTGACCGGAATGCCCGGCATCGAGCTTCCCGGTATCGTTTCGGAGCCGTTCGATGGAATCTTCTTTCCGGGTGTAGCTACATGAGCGACCACGACGGAACGCGTATTCTCATTCACCATCCTCACCGGAGTGACTTCGCCGCCAGGTCGGACCAATCCGTTCTGGACCGCGTAGAGCGCGACAGCCGAAGCGCAATTGCCGCAGTTCGACGTGAACTCGACCGCCGACCGGCCGATTCCGACCTGCGCGAACAGGTAGCTGACGTCGATGCCGGGGATCGCCGACGGCGAAATGACGGCAGCCTTGGAGGTCGTCGAGGAAGCCCCACCGACTCCGTTGAGCTGACGGTCATCTCCCGACCCGAAGGCCGCAGACAAGGCTTGCGCGATCCCAGCTCTGTCCGCCGGCATCTCGTCATTGGCGAACAACCAGCACTTGGACGTTCCGCCTCTGTACCACTGTCCGTGGAGCTGACTTTCCACTCGCTTCTCCTTGGTCCATCGCCGCTGTCTGCGACGACGAACATCAAGTTTTCACATCGTCTAGTTAAGTTCAATCAACACTTGGTAACCTCTCTATAAGCTACGCTTAAACTATGAGTTCAGCGCCCTACAACGTCGACCGCCTCCTCCTGCTGCTTCTCGTCTTTCGGACAGGCAGCCTCTCCGCCGCCGCCGATGAACTCGCGTTATCGACCTCGGCTGTGTCGCAGCAGATCAGCAAACTGGAACGCGAAGTAGGCCTTCCGCTTGTCGTCCGTCACCCGAAGGGCATGCGCCTGACAGATGCCGGAGTCAAGCTCTCGTCTTATGCGGCGACCATCGACAATGCGCTCACGGCCGCAAGGAACGACATGTCCGCGTTTGCTCAGCTCGACCGAGGCGAAGTTCGGATTGCCACATTTCCGACCTTCGCCGCGTCGGTGATGCCGAAGATCCTTCAGCATTTCCATGAACTGCATCCAGACCTCGATGTGACGGTCAAGAGTTACCGTCTCGACCGCATCCAAGAGGCGCTCGAACGCCGCGAAGTCGATCTCGCGACAGTGTGGGACTACCCCTGGGCGCCGATCGACGACCAGATCCCCGTGACGACGACGCTGCTCAAAGAGCCCACGATGCTGCTTCTGCCATCAACTCACGCCTTGGCACGACGCAGAGTCGTGGAGCTCAAAGAGGTGGCGGACAATCCATGGATCACTCGCTCTTCCCACCCCGTGGCCTCGGTGCTCGGACGGATATGCAGTGATGCCGGGTTCGCGCCGCGCATCGTCTTCGAGGCCAATGACTACCAAGAGCTTCTGGGCATGGTCGCCGCCGGACTGGGGGTGGCCATCGCCCCTCGCCTTGCAGTCCATTTTCATAGCCCCGACGTGAAGGTCGTCTCCATCAGAGGAAATCCAGCGCCGAGACGCATCGTCCTTTCCCAACTGCCCGAACGAGTGCCATCACCGGCCGTGCTGTCTCTGGTTCGCGCATTCCGCAAGATCGCCAGCGCGAAGGAATGGCGGACCTAGCAGCTCCCTCCGACTCCAGGACCGAGCTTCCTCACAAGCGACGGCCTCAACGATGTACGCACTTTCGCTTCAGCCCCCGATTGCCCACGCGGCCGCGTGCTCGCGGATGAAATCACGCAGGCGCTCGACGACGCGGCCGGGCCGGCGTACAGCCGAACACAGCGCGATCTCACGCACGTATTCGGCCCCGTCCAGAGCCACCTCGGTGATTCCGTCGACCGGACGCACTGCGGGCGGGATCAATGCCACGCCCATTCCACGACCGACGAATTCGCGGATCGTCGAGAACTCTGTGACCTCGATCTTCACCTCCGGATCGAATCCGCTGGTCTGACACCAACGGTCGGTCAGCACCCGGAGGTTGTAACTCGCAGGGGTGGCGATGAATTCCTCGTCTGCCAGCCGATCCAGGGTGATGCTGCGGACACCTGCCAGCGGGTGCACATCGGGCAGCGCCGCGATGATCGTCTGTCGTGCGAGCACCTCGTGGCTGACCTCGGGCGGCGGCGGAATGATGATCGCCAGATCGAGAGTGCCCCGCTGCAGATCAGCGACGAGCTCGGCACCGTGGGCCTGTTTGAGATCGAGGCGGATGCCAGGATGAGCCCGGTTGAAAGCCGCGAGCAGGTCGGGCACCTCACCGGCGCCCATCGTCAGCGGAAATCCGAACCGAATCGTGCCGTGCTCGGGATCGGCCACCTCGGCGAGATCGGCTAGCGCCGCATCGATCTCCGTCAGCGGGGCACGCACCGCAGCCACGAGATCCAGCGCTGCCGTCGTCAGACCGATGGCGCGTCCGCGCGGAACGGTCAATGGCACCCCGAGGTGGCTTTCGAGGGCGCGGATACGTCGGCTCATCGTGGATTGGGGTATGCCGAGGGCGGCGGCGGCCTCGGTCAGATGCCCGTCCTGATCGGCCAGCTCGACGAGTTCCCGCAGCGCCGTCAGCGGCGCCGCGCGGGACTCGGATGATCGTTCCATATTCGGATCATACAGTTCCGATCGCGCATTGGACGGATGATTCATGGGGGCGCATGGTGAGAATATGACTGCGAACCCCAAGCACACCGACCAGCTGCCCGATGCCGATGTCGTCCTCATCGGCGCGGGCATCATGTCCGCGACTCTCGGTTCGATGCTGACTCTGCTCGATCCCGATCTGCGGATCCTCGTTCTGGAGAAGGCCGAAGACATCGCCGGAGAGAGCAGCGACCCGTGGAACAATGCCGGCACCGGGCATTCGGGGTACTGCGAACTCAACTACATGCCTGACCCCGCCGATGGCGCGAAACCGGCAGAGATCGCCGGACAATTCCACCTCACCCGCCAATGGTGGGCCCATCTCGTCCGACTCGGGCTCCTCGACCCAGCGGAATTCATCCACTCGGCCCCACACATGAACCTCGTCTTCGGGGACACGGACGTCACCTACCTGCGTCGACGCGTTGACACCCTGAAAGCCGACCCGCTGTTCTCCGCAATGGAGTACACAGAGGATCCGGACACTATCGCCCGGTGGGCTCCCCTGACGATGGAGGGACGAGCCGACAGCGACGAGCCCATGGCGGCGGCCCGTCACCCTCGCGGCACCGATGTCGATTTCGGCGCTCTGACTTCGGCACTGCTGAGCATCGGGTCCACCGAGGTGCGAGCGGGTCACACAGTGACCGGGCTCGAATCGCGCACATCGGGCTGGACGGTCAGCGGATCGACACCGGCGGGACCGTTCGCCGTGCACGCGAAGACCGTGTTCGTCGGGGCCGGCGGCTTCGCGCTGCGACTCCTGCAGAAAGCCAGGATCCCCGAAGTCCGCGGCTACGCCGTCCTGCCGGTCGGGGCCGCTTTCTACCGGTGTTCGACCCCGTCGGTCGTCTCCCGCCATGATGCGAAGGTCTATGGTCAGGCCGATGTGGGCGCCCCGCCGATGTCGGTGCCGCATCTGGACCGCAGAGTCGTCGACGGCAAGGAGCATCTGCTATTCGGCCCCTACGCGACCTTCAGCACGAAGCTGCTCAAGCACGGTCGCCTCTCCGACTTCTTCACGACGGTGCGGCCTGACAACCTGCATGTCATCGCGGCCGCCGGTCTGCAGAACCTCAGTCTCGTGTCGTTCCTCGTCAAGGAGCTCGCCGCCAGCCCGTCCCGGAAATTCGCGCAGCTGCGACGCTATCTGCCCCTGGCCCGACGCAATGAGTGGGCCCTGTTGCCGGCCGGGCAGAGGGCCCAGCTGGTCAAACCGGATCGGCAGAAGATCGGCGTCCTGCAGCAGGGCACCGAACTCGTCGTCTCCGCCGACGGCTCGATCGCGGGTCTGCTCGGGGCCTCCCCCGGAGCATCGACGGCGGTGCCGATCATGGTCGATCTGCTCAAGCAGGCCTTCCCCGCCCAATGGCACGACAGCTGGGGGTCCCAGATCGCCGAGGCGGTCCCCGACCTCGATCGCACCGACTGGACCGCCGAGGCGGTCGCTCGTTCCCACGCCACGACCGATGGAGCGCTCGGCCTGTCCCCGGTCAACTTCGCGTGACCCGCGCGGACTTCCGCTGCGCGTACTCGGCCAGCGGACGGCGAGGCAATCGCCTGTCGACATAAGCCGCAGATCAGAGACCTCATTCCACTGCTTGTGCCGTTGGCGGAAGTGCACAGTGGAAATCCGACAGCTTTGTGGCAGGTTGAATTGCATGGGAGGGCTTTCGACTCTAATGTGACTCACAACACTTACTGTTAGGGAGATCACACATGAGGCGTCTGACCCGCAATTTCGTCGCAATCTGCTCCACTCTCGCACTGACCGCCGGACTCGCCGCCTGCGGCAGCGGCTCCGACGAAGCCGGCGGCGCCGGCGACACGATCGTGGCCGAGACCGCCTTCAACCTCAAGACGATCGACCCGCATCGACAATTCGAGTTCACCGGTTCGACGATCGACAGCGCCATCTACCAGACGGCGCTCGAATTCGAGGACGGTGACCTCACCAAGCCCACCGATGGCCTCTGCTCATTCGAAATGTCCGAGGACAGCAAGGAGATGACGCTGACCCTCAAAGACGAGGATGCGAAATTCTCCAACGGCGATCCCGTCACCGCCGACGACATCGTCTTCTCCTTCGAACGCCTTCAGGGCATCAAGGGCAACCCCTCGTTCTTCCTCGACGGGGTCAAGGTGAAGAAGGTCGACGACAAGACGGTCACGCTTACCAGCGCAGAGCCCAACCCTGCACTGCCCTACATCCTCCCCAACTCCTCGATCGGCATCGTCAATTCGAAGGTGGTCAAGGAGAACGAGGGAACCACAGATGAGAAGGACGGCGCCGAACAGTTCCTCAATGAGAACTCACAGGGCTCGGGACCGTACAAGGTGGAGAAGTACGACGCCGACAGCCAGGTCGTGCTGACCGCGAACGAGCATTACAACGGTCCGGAACCGAAGTACAAGCGAGTGGTCCTGCGCAATGTCTCCGCAGAGACGCAGCTGACCGACATCCAGTCGGGCCAGGCGCAGGTCGCCTACGACCTCAACGCCGATCAGGCGAAGCAGATCGATGAGTCGATGGGCAAGATCTCCAGCCTGCCCTCGACTCGCAGCCTCTACATCTTCAACAACGCCGATGAGAAGATCGGCGGCCCCGCAGCGGACCCGAACTTCCGCAAGGCCGTCATGGCAGCGATCGACTACGACAAACTCATCGACCTCGCAGGGAAGGGATCCCAGCGCATGGCCAGTCTCGTGCCGAACGAGTTCGTCGGTGCCGTCCCGAAGGACGAGGCTCCTGAACGCGACCTCGAGAAGGCGAAGAAGCTGCTGAAGGAGGCTGGCTACGACGGAGAGAAGGTCCCCTTCCACTATTCGAGTGATCAGGCCGTCAATGGAGTCGACCTCGCACAGCTCGCCGAAACCCTGCAGGCGCAGCTGAAGGAGGCCGGCATCAACCTCGATCTCAAACCTGCTCCGAGCTCGACTCAGCTCGACGGCTTCCGCTCTGCCAAACAGCCGATGGGCATCGGAACCTGGGGCGCGGACTTCCCCGATCCGACGAACTACAACGTCTTCATTCCCGGCGGCGACGTTGCCGATCGCGTGAACTGGAGCGAGGACCCGAAGCTGAAGAAGCTTGCGGACGAAGCTGCCAAGGCGAAGGGTGATGCGCGCGATGCCGCCTACGCGAAGCTGTTCAAGGCGACCACCGACACCGCGGTGTGGATCCCGCTCGTCCAGCCGGTCAGCACCGTCGCCGTCGGTTCGAGCATTGAGAAGTTCGTCTCCAACGCCGACATCTCGTTCGACTTCGCAAAGGCAGAGTGAGGATGGCGGAAGCCACCACAGCGCCGCACGATACTGATGTCGCGTCCGCTTCTGGTGAGGCGGACGCGGCGCAGCGAGTCAGACCACCGAAGCTCCACCCACTGCTCCGGTTCATCCTCATCCGGATCGGGATTTCGCTCATTCTGATCTGGGGCGTGACCGTGGTGACGTTCCTGCTCACCAACCTCGTGCCCACCGATCCGGTCGCCGCCATCCTCGGTGACCGGGCCGCGGCAGATCCCGAGATCGTCGCGCAGACACGGGAGAAGCTCGGACTCGACCAACCGCTCCTCGTCCAGTACTTCACGTATCTGGGAAATCTGCTGCAGGGAGATCTGGGTGTCTCCAATCAGACCCGCACACCCGTGCTCGCCTCGATCGGACAGGTCTTCCCCGCATCGATCGAGCTTGGCATCGGAGCGATTCTCATCTCAGTGATCCTCGGACTGCTGCTCGGTCTGCTCAGTGCTCTCAAACAGAACAGTCTCGTCGACCACGCCATCCGCACCCTCAGCCTCATCGGCATCTCGGCACCGACTTTCTGGATCGCCACCGTCGCCTACTTCGTCTTCTTCTTCAGACTTCGAGTCGTCCCCGGCGCCGGTCGGCTCGACCCCTGGATCACCCCACCGCCGAAAGTGACCGGCCTCTACACGCTCGACTCGCTCTTGGCGGGTCAGATGGCGACTTTCGCCAATGCGCTGGGCCACCTCATTCTGCCGTCGTGCGTTCTCGCCCTCTTCACCATCGGCCTGCTCACACGTTTCAGCCGTTCGAGCGTCCTCGACATCATCAGGCTCGACTACGTCACCGCCGCCAAGGCGAAAGGGCTGCCGGCTCGGACAGTGGTCTTCAAATACATCTTCCGCGGCGCGCTGGTCCCGATCATCACCGTCGTCGGTCTGGCTTTCGGCTCCCTGCTCTCCGGAGCTGTGCTGACTGAGACCGTCTTCGCCTGGAACGGACTCGGCCAATATGCCTACCGGGGAGCGACAACGCTCGACCTGCCCGTCATCATGGGCGTCGGCCTCGTCATCGGCATCGTCTATATCCTCGTGAACTTCATCGTCGACCTGATCTACGGCTTCGTGGATCCGAGAGTGAGGGTGAGATGAGCATCGGCACCCCGAAACAGCCCGCCAATGCCCCCATCACCGAGGCGGCCCGCCGCGATCCCGTCGACCCCGGACTCAAAAGGTGGCAGATCCGCTTCCCGAAAGCCCTGCGCACTCCGCTGGGGATCGTGGGCGCTGGAATCCTCGTGCTCTGGCTGATCGCAGCGATCTTCGCACCGCTGCTGGCGCCGTTCGATGCTCTGGCGCAGAACTTTCCGAGGCTCTCGGCTCCCAACGGGGAGAATCTGCTCGGTACCGACACACTGGGCCGAGACGTGCTTTCCCGCATCCTCGTTGCTGCCCGCACCACCTTGCCCGCCGCGGTGTTCGTCGTCACCTGCTCTGCGCTGCTCGGCTCGGTCCTCGGGGCCATTGCCGGATACTTCGGTCGAGCCGTCGACGAGATCATCATGCGCATCGCCGATCTGGTGTTCGCCTTCCCCACGATCATCCTCGCCATGGTCATCGCAGCCGCCCTCGGTCCGGGCTTGAAGAACGCGATAATCGCGATCCTGCTCGTCTCCTGGCCGTCCTACGCGCGTGTCACCAGATCGCTGGTGATGACAGCGCGGGGCAGTGAGTACGTCATCGCCGGACGCCTGCTCGGATTCAGCGCGGGCAGATCACTGGCCCGCGAAATCGCACCGAACGTCATCTCTCCCGTCGTCGTGCTCGCCACCCTCGATGTCGGTTCGGCGATCCTCACCATGGCAGGACTGTCGTTTCTGTCTCTCGGTGCCGTTCCGCCGACCCCCGATTGGGGCGCAATGATCAGCGAAGGCGTCTCTCAGTTCGCTGCCTGGTGGATCGCCTTCTTCCCCGGCCTCTGCATCCTCACCATCGTCATGGCGTTCAACTTCATCGGCGACAGTCTGCGCGACACCCTCGATCCCCATACCGCCCAGGAAGTCGGTGAGACGACCTCATGAGCATGATCAGCATCAGAGACCTCAACCTGTCGGTCACTGCAGGCAAGAAGACCACTCATATCCTCAAAGACGTCTCGTTCGACCTCGAAGCAGGTCGCATCACCGGTGTCGCAGGTGCGTCTGGATCCGGCAAGACCCAGACCGGTCTGGCCGTCATGGGGCTCTCGCCCGCGGGCGCGGAACTGAGCGGAAGCATCGATTTCGACGGAGTCGAACTGGTGGGAATGCCCGCCAAGCAGCACAACCGCCTGCGCGGAGTGCAGCTGTCGATGGTCTTTCAGGATCCGGCCTCGGCGTTCCATCCCATGCTCACGGTCGGCGACCAGATCACCGACCACCTTCGACACCACCAGAAAGTGTCGAAGAAAGACGCCCTGGCCAAAGCCGTCGAGATCCTCGGCCGAACCAGGGTGCCGCACCCGAAGGAGGCGGTGAAGAAGTACCCGCACCAGTTCTCCGGCGGACAGCTGCAGCGAATCGCTTTCGCCTCGGCGATCATCTGCGATCCGAAGGTGCTCATCGCCGACGAACCGACCACAGCACTCGATGTCACCGTGCAGGCAGGCATCCTTCGGCTGCTGCGTGAACTCTGCGACGATCTCGACCTCGCCGTGCTGCTGGTCACCCACGACTTCGGAGTGCTCTCCTCGGTCGCGGACACCATCGTGGTCATGAAGAACGGCGTCGTCGTCGAAACCGGTGAACGGGAGGCGGTCATCACTGCTCCTCAACACGAATACACGCGTTCGCTCATCGAATCGCTGCCAGGAGCGGAGGTCTCCCCATGACATCGATCGACCAGGCCCCGGCCGCCGCCACCGCTCACTCCCCCGCAGCAGGGGCTCCGCTCCTGGAACTCGATTCCGTGGCATGCGAATACAAACTCGACGGCGGCGGCCGCTTCCGAGCCGTTAACGGAGTGTCTCTGCAACTGGGTCGTTCGGAGGTGCTCGGGCTCGTCGGCGAATCCGGCTGCGGCAAATCGACGCTGGCCAAACTCATCTGCGGGTTGGAGAAGCCGGCAGACGGCACCGTCACCTTCGACGGTCATCCGGTCAGAGCGCTCGGGCTGAAGAAGAGAGCGAAGGAACTGCTCGGCATTCAGATGGTCTTCCAGAACCCCTACGCGTCGCTCAATCCGCGCAGGCGGATCCGCGACCAGCTCGACGATGCGCTGGCCCTCAATCCTGACGGCGGTTGGACCGTCGAATCGCTGTTGGACGCCGTCGACCTGCCTGCCGACTCCGCACAGCGCTATTCGCATTCGTTCTCCGGCGGACAGAGGCAGCGCATCGCCATCGCTCGTGCCCTGGCGGCGGGTCCGAAAGTGCTCGTCGGTGATGAACCCATCGCCTCTCTCGATGCGTTCCTCCAAGCGCGGATCGCTCGGATGATGCGCGACCTCGCCATCGACTCCGGTGCCTCGATGATCTTCATCAGCCACGATCTCTCGGTCGTTCGCGATATCGCAGACAGGGTCGCAGTGATGGAAGCCGGACGCATCGTCGAAGTCGCCCCGACCGACCAGATCTGGAACGATCCGCAGCACCCGTATACGAAGAAGCTCCTGGCCGCGATTCCCCAGGTCGACGGCAAGGGAATCATCCCCGGCGGCGACTGATCTGCCAAGCAGCCGGCGGTCCCGAGCGACATCGAAAGGACACGAGAGTCATGGTCATCCTGATTCGCGGGGCGGAGATCTGTGCCCCCGAGCCGCTCGGAATGCGCGACATCCTCGTGGAGGGCTCACGTATCGCCCACCTCGGCCAGGTGGATCGCGACATAGTCGCGCAGTTGCCGGCTTCGGCAGTCATCGATGCCGACGGCCTGACTGCTGTGCCCGGTTTCATCGACCCCCATGTGCACATCATCGGAGGCGGAGGCGAAGGCGGATACGCGACCCGCACTCCCGAGATCGACATCGGCGACATCATCCGCGCAGGAGTGACCACTGTCGTCGGCTGCCTCGGCACCGACTCCATCACCCGCTCTCACCGCGGCCTCCTTGCCAAAGCACGAGGCCTCGAGGAAGAGGGCATCACGACATTCGTCTACACCGGCAGCTACCAGCTTCCGGCACGAACTGTCACCGGTTCCGTCGCCGACGACATCGTCCTCATCGACAAAGTGATCGGGGCCGGCGAGATCGCCATCTCCGAAAGGCGGTCGTTCCAACCGACGATCGAAGAACTCGCCGACATCGTCAGCCAATGCCATGTCGGCGGACTGCTCAGCGGAAAGGCCGGTGTCACTCACTTCCACGTCGGATCGCATTCGACTCGGCTCGCACCCCTGCATCGTCTCCTCGACGATTATCCGATTGCCCCGCCCGCCGTGTATGCCACCCACATCACCCGTGATGACGAGCTCATCGCCGAGGCGGTCGACCTCGCGGCCAAAGGCGCCTTCGTCGACATGACCGCCGGAGCGTCCACCGTCGAAGCGGTGAAGAAGTTCGTTGAATTCGGCGGCCATCTCGACCGACTCACCCTGTCCTCGGACGCCAACGGCAGCCTGCCGAAGTTCGATGCTCACGGACGTCTGACGGAACTCCAGGTGGCATACCAGACGACGCTGTACGACCAGGTGTGGGCGTGCGCTGATTCCAGCGGCCTGCCCCTGTCGCAGGCTCTTTCGTTCGTCACCGCCAACACTGCAGACGCCCTGAAGCTCCCACGCAAGGGACGAATCCGTCCGGGCGGTGACGCCGATCTGCTGCTCGTCGACGCAGAGCACTCAATCGAGCACGGATTCGCACTGGGCCGGCCGACCATCAGCAGGGGCGAGCTGCTGGTCAGAAGCACATTCGATCAGAGGCCAGGCTGAACCCGGTCAGCCTCGCGTGACCCGCGCGGACTTCCGCTGCGCGTACTCGGCAGGGCTGAAACCGGTGACGCGAACGAAATCCGTGCTGAAGTGCGATTGATCGAACCATCCGAAGTGCGCGCCGAGGTCGGCCAGAGTTCCGTCCCACCCGCGGTCGATCGCTGCGACCGCGTCGATGATCCGTGCCCTGGCCAAGACCTTCTTCACCCCGACTCCGCAGAAGCTGCTGAATATCCGCTGCAGCGTACGCTCACCGATATCGGCTCTCTCCGAGAGGACCTTCATGCTCACGACTTCGGGGTCGGACAGGATGTCGAGCACCCGCTTCAATCGTTCGAACGACGGGGTCATCTGCGGCCGCCAGGACAGCAGCCAGCTTTCCACCGATGCGGCCAATTCGCTGAAGTCGAACGCCCCGGCACTCTGCGACTGCGCAAACATCTCGGAGAGTCCGAGGTCGGCATCCAACCTCGGAAACCACAGTTCGGCAGGGACGGTCGAATCACGGATGCTCGCCGGCTTCTCCTCGGAGAACGCCAGTGTCGCACCCGGCTGAAAGTTCACGCCGAAGACTCCGCCGCGTCCGAAGATTCCCACATCGAAGCGCCGTTTGGTGACCGGACCGGTCACCCATGCCCCAGGCCCGTCCACGTGCGCCCGCCGGCTGTCGCCGAACTCGAAGGTCAGGTGGATGGTCGGTTCGGACAAGGTAGCCGTCTGATAGCTCTCGCCCTCCGGCAGATCCCATTCGACGGCCCAATAGCGTTTGACGAAGGGGCGCAGGCGCTCGGCGACGACACGAACGGACGAATAACGCGCATGCTCGAGCATCTCCCCCGGCTTGAGCACACGTCCGAAGAAGTGCTGCGGCATTGACGCATTTTTCCTAGTGACGTCGTCGTCCATGGCACAAGAATGTCAGACATGATCGAAACACAGAAGACCGACACCGCCGCGACCACCGCCGACAACTCCGCCCCATCACCCGTCGCCACACTGGCGATGGTCACTCTTGACGCCCCGAACGCTGCCGTTCTCGGAGAGTTCTACTCTTCCGTCCTCGGCTGGCCCATCGCCTATTCGGACGAGAACTATGCCATGCTCACCGGTCCCAGCCATGCACTGGGCATCGGCACGATCCCGGACTACCAGAGACCGAGCTGGCCCGACGACGGACACAAGCAGTTCCACCTCGACCTCGCCGCCGACGACATCCATGCGGCAGCCGATCGCTGCGTCGAACTCGGAGCCACCCGGGCCGAACCGCAGCCCGGTGAGACCTGGGTCGTGCTCCTCGATCCCGCCGGTCATCCGTTCTGCATCTCGGACGCAGAGAACTGGGGCTGAGCATCCCCGCAGACCTGACAGCCGAGCCCTCAGCTCCGCCCGACCTTGTCCACCCGCACAATGTAGTGAGACCCATCGAGACCATCGACGAGGATCGTGGCCTCATGCTTCGCATTCCCTCCGGAGACGATCCAGTTGGGTTTGAGCACTCCGCGCAGACCGCCCGCCGGAGCGATCTCGATGCCCATTCCGAGCTTCACCGTCTTGACGACTTTCGCACGCGCCACTGATCGCGCGGTCCGCTCCGCCTCGTCCTGAGTCGGCAGCGGTCCCGACTGCTCGCCGATCAGACGGGGCCACTCCGATGATCCCACCGTGGTGCCACGAGGGGTGAAGTCGGCGATCATGCCCCTACCCGACACTGCATTGACGAGCACATCCATGCGCTGCTCCGGCCCGGCTGCGCTCCGCCGGAGGAGTCCGCGAGTACGCACGTCGAGGGCGGCCCACCAGAACGGATGATGCACCGCTTGGACCTCGGCGAGCGCGTCAGGGAGTTTGCGCTGGAAGACGGCGAGCGCCTCGGCGGCGGTGACGTGCGGGTCCATCCGCACCGGATCCTCAGCCCGCGGATCCGGGCCGACCGGGCGCCCGGTTCCGATCTCGGCACTCATCTCAGACGTCCTTCGGAACCTGACCGGCCAGGGAATCGTTCTGACCGGTGAGCATGTGTGCTGGGATCGCGCCGATCTTGTCGGTCTCCTTCATCGCCTCGAGGACGTGGGCAGGCACCGGATGCGAACGTTGAGTGGCCAGGGAGACGAGGATGAGGGCCAGGGTCGAGCACACGATGCCGACTCCCATCGGGTCGACTCCGGTGACGTCGACGAGTCCCGTCAGCTGCCAGACGACGGACGACACGGTGCCGGCGATCATCGACCAGATCGCTCCGGGCACGTTCGCCTTCTTCCACCAGGCGGCGGCGATGTAGACGGGGACGAACGCGGCGCCGAGCACCGTGGTCGAGAAGATGACCACCTCGGCGACGGCCGGCGGATCATTCACGGCGACGAAGTAGCCGATGATCGCCAGCACGAGAACGGTGAACCGGGAGACCCAGACGGACTGCTGGTCGGACATGTCCTTCTTGAAGAATCGTTGGAACAGATCCTGGCTGGCGATCGTGCCCGACTGCAGCAGCAGAGCGTCGGCTGTGGACATGATCGCAGCCATGATTCCGGCCATGACGATGCCTACGGCGAAGTTCGGCAGCACAGTGTCTGCGACTTCGAAGACCGCGAGCTCCGGATTGTCCAGAGTCGGCAGCAGGATGAGCGCCATGATACCGACGATGTAGGGAGCGGGGATGAACAGCAGGTTGAAGCCGGTGGCGTAGAGGCTGGCGCGCCTGGCCACCGAGGGCCGCTTCATCGCCATATGGCTGACGTTGACATGCGGCCATCCCATATAGCCGATGGAGAAGACGAGGACGGCGCCGACGATGACTCCCCATTGGACGGATTCGATCCCGTCCGGTCCCCACATGGTCAGCAGGTTCGGGTTGATCTGTCCGACCGCCTCGTTGCCGGCTGTCCACCCGCCCACAGCCTGCAGACATCCGATGAGGATCCACACCATGCCGATGAGCATGATGATCGCCTGCACGAAGTCGGTGTAGGCCACGGCGAGGTAGCCGCCGAGGAAGGTGTAGAAGACGATTACGCCGACGGCGATGAGCAGCGCCCAGGCATATGGAATGCCGGTGACCATCTCGAGTCCGCGCCCGCCGGCGATGAACTGACTCATCACATAGAAGAAGATGCAGAATAGGGCGACCGGCGCGGCGATCGCGCGGATCCACTTCGACGGATACCGATGTTCGAGGTATTCGATCGAGGTGAGTGACCCGAGGATCTGGGAGAGCTTGCGCATCCGCCGACCCAGGATCGAGAGGTTGAGGACACCGCCGCCGATGTCGCCCATCGCGTACCACAGAGAGAAGTATCCCTTCGTATACGCCAGAGATCCCGCGCCGAGGAACATGTACCCCGACATCGACGACGACTGCAGGCGCAGAGCCGTGACCGCAGCGCCCAGGCTGCGACCGCCGAGCAGATATCCCTCGCTGCCCTTCGACCCGATCTTGAGCGTCCACACGCCGATGCCCGCCATGGCGAGGAAGTAGATGACGAGGAACCAGGTTTCGATGTTCATGCCGCTCCCCCGTTTCCTTTCGCCGAGGCGGCCCCACCGTCTCGTCCGTCCGCTCCGTTCGCGGTTCTCGCCAGGGCCTGATCCTCAGCCATGTCCTCGGCCTTCCAACCGCGGGAGAGGAAGACGAAGACGAGGGTGTAGATCACCCAGATCGCGGGGATGCCGACGATGATGACGACCGTCGCCGTCGGAAGACCGAACACGTTGACCACCTCGTTGTGATGCGGGAATACAGATGATGTGAGTGAGATTACAAGTTATCGCGAGAAGCCTGAGACTGCAGCGCCGAGTTCGCATGGTGGGAACGCGGGGCACGACTGTCTGACCGACCTGTCGGTTCGATGCGCGTGTCCGTTCCGCAGCGCGGGCTCACTCAACGGTGAACTGGCGCTCGTGGAGTCCCGTCGCGGCACCCGGAATGGCGGGCCGGCGTTCCGAGGTCTGCACGTTTCCGTCCTGGTCGACCGCGCGCACGCTGACCGTGTGCGTGCCGGTGCTCAGTCCCGTGTGCTCGCATCGCCACTGGCGCCAGGTGTCGGCGGTGAGTTCTTCGCTGAGTTCCGCTTCCGCCCAGTCGCCGTTGTCGATGCGCACCTGCACCTTCTCGATGCCTGTGTGCTGCGCCCAGGCCATGCCTGCGGTGACGACCCGGCCGCCGCTCTTGGGCGTGACAGTGGCCCCGGGGCGGGGCACGTCGATGCGCGAGGCCACCAGCACGGGTCCGTGCGTGGCCCAGCCGCGCGTCGTCCAATATGCCTCTTTGTCCGCGAACCGGGTGATTTCGAGATCGGTCACCCATTTCGTTGCCGAGACGTAGCCGTAGAGTCCGGGGACGACCAGGCGTGCCGGGTATCCGTGGTCGCGTGGCAGAGCATGACCGTTCATGGCCACGGCCAGCAGGGCCGCGCGATCGTCGGTGAGCACTTCGAGTGGGGTGGAGGCGGTGAAACCGTCATCGGAGCCCGAGAGCACCATGTCCGCACCGGAGTGCGGTTTCGCCCGTGCCAGCAGGTCCCGGATCGGATAGCCCAGCCATTTCGCATTGCCCACCAGGTCGCCGCCGACCTCGTTCGAGACGCAGGCCAGGGTCACATAGTGCTCCTGGAGCGGGAGGTCGAGGAGTTCGGCCATCGTGATCGTGTACCCGTGCTCGACCATGCCGTGGACGCGCAGCATCCACGTTCCTGCGTCGATCGACGGCGGGAAGAGCGCTGTGTCGATGCGGTAGAAATCCTGGGTCTCCGTGACCAGCGGGGTCAGTCCGGGAACGTCGAGTTCCGCTCCGGTGGGAATCTCCGGCGCCGAGGCGGCCGGTTGTGGGAGGACGAGCTTCGTCACCGTGCCTGCCGCACTGCGGGCCAGTGTGGCCGCGGACTGCCCGGCCGCGATGGCGGCGATGCCGACCGCGCTCAGTCCCGCGGCCAACCCGAAGAAGGCCCGTCGACCCGGCCTGGCCGGAGTTCGATGCTGCGTGTCGGCTCCGGCTTCCTCGGTGTCGGAGCGAGCCTCAGTGCCTCCATCGGTGAGAGCCGGGACAGTCGCGAGGTGGAGGAGGACGAGGAAGGCTGCGGCCCCGGCGGCGATTCCGCCGAGACTCGGCAGGGTGGCCACAAGCCCGGCACCGGAGCTGAAGCCGACGACGGCAGGCAGCAGGCCGAAACCGATGAGCAGGACGAGCGCCAGAGCGCGACGGCGAGCGCCGATCCACCCGATGATCGCACCGCACCCGGCACCGCCTGCCACGATGGTGATGACGAGGGCGAGTTTGTCGTGAGTGCCGAAGACCGCGATCGCGGACTTGATGAGCACGGTCGGCATCAGCGGGATGAGTGCCTGGCCGATGAGCAGAGCAGGAGCCGACGCCACGTCCAGGCTGCGGGCGATGAGTTCGGCCGTGCCGAAATAGATGAGCGTCGCGACGACCCCGGCGAGTACGGACGGCCAGGTGCGCTGAGTGCTCCCCACCAGGCCCTCCCTCTCCCTCATGTTCAGGCCAGGTTTCGACGCAGGCGCACGGCCGCCTCGGTGAGGGTGCTGATGCGGTTCTCGCGATCGGGTTCGGGCAGTGTCCGAGCCGAACGCAGTCCGTGTTCGAGGAGCACGACGACCTGATCGGCGAGGTTCTGATCTCCGAGTTCGGGGACTGGCCGGGCATCGGATCCGATCCATGAGAACTCGGCCAGGGCCTCACGGATGACAGCACGTCTGCTCGGTGCCGGTGGGGCCGCCTCGTCGAGTTGGGCAGTGGTCAGGGAGATGATCCGGATGCGCAGGCGGCGCACCTCGGTCTCGAGTTCCGCCGCTGCCGTGGTCATGGACTCATGATAGTCCTCGTCGATGGGAACAGCGGCGGAACCCCAGACGATGATCAGGTGTCGGCCACCCAGACGGTCATGGTTTCCTGATAGGTGTCCAGGGCTTCCGGGCCGTTGTCGCGGCCCCAGAATCCGGACTGTCGCAGTCCGCCGAACGGCGTGGCTTCGGTGCCTTCGCTGTAGCCGTTGATCGCGAGGGTGCCCACGCGGATCCGGCTCGCCCACCACCGCACTTGGGCGATATCCTCGCACCACACGCTCGACGCCAGCCCATAGGGTTCGCCGTTGATGAGGTCCACAGCGTCGTCGCGATTGGTGCGTCGCAGCAGCTGGGTCACGGGGCCGAAGATCTCTCCACGGCCGAGTTCGCTGGCATCGGGCACGCCTTCGATGACGGTCGGCGGATACCAGGTGCCGATGTCGGGGACGTCGGCACGGGTGTTGAGGATCCGCGCTCCCTTCTCCACGGCTTCGTCGACCCAGGCGGTGATGCGATCGCGGGCGCGAGCATTGATCACCGGGCCGACGTCCGTATCGGCGTCGAACGGATCGCCGACGGTGAGTGCCTCGGTCGCCGTGATGAGTGCGGTGCGGAACTCGGCGAACCTCTCGTCATCGTCGCCGACGTAGATCACCCGAGAGGCGGCGGTGCAGTTCTGGCCGCTGGTGCCGAAGGACGCACCGGCGATGTCGGCGGCGATCGCCTCGAAATCCGTGGCGTGTGCGGAGTCGACGATATAACCGGCCCGTCCGCCGAGTTCGAGGGACACCTTCTTGAGGTTCGAACGGGCCGAGGACTCGAGGAAGGACCTGCCGACGGGTCCCGAACCGGTGAAGGTGAGCACGTCGATGTCGTTGTGCAGACCCATCGCGGCGCCGATCGCTGAGCCGGTGCCGGTGAGGACGTTGAGAATGCCGTCGGGCACCCCTGCCTCGGTGGCGAGCCTGGCGAGGTGGAGGGCGCTGAGCGTCGAATCCTCAGAGGTCTTGACGACCATCGCATTGCCGGCGGCCAGCGCCGGGGCGATCTTCCAGCCGAGCATGGCCACGGGATAGTTCCACGGCAGGATCGCTCCGACGACCCCGCTGGGCACCTTCGTCACCCAGCCCCAACCGTCAGGATTCTGCAGGTAGCGTCCGTCGTCGCGCGAGATGAGGTCGGCGCTCAGTCTGAGGTTCGCGGCGACATCGGGGACGTCTTCCTCGACGCTGCCGAGGGCGACCTTTCCGGCTTCGATGCCGTCGAGGTAGGCGATCTCTGCGGCATCGGCTTCGACGAGGTCGGCGAGGCGACGCAGCACCCGCGCCCGCAGCTTCGCGTCTCCTGCCCAGTCGGCCTCGTTGAAGGCGGTGCGCGCTGTGGCGACGGTGTCATCGAGCTGCTGAACGCTGGCCGCGGACAGGCTTCCGATCACTGTTCCGTCGCTCGGTGAGATGAGACCGATCTCGTCGCCGGTGCCGGTGACGGCGCGGCCGCCGATCCACTGTCCGAAATTGCCGTCGATGATGGCCCGAAGCGCGGTTCGACCGCGGTCCATGAGGGTGTTGTCTGCTGAAGTCGTGGTGCTCATGCTGCGTGTTTCCTCTCCAGTTCGGCGATCGCGTCGCGCAGCGACGCCAATGAGTCAGGGCTGGCTGTCGGCAGGGGTGGACGCACCGGTCCCTGTTCGCGGCCGGTTCGGCCGAGCGCCTGTTTGATGAGTGAGATGAAGGCGGAGTCGCCCTCGATGAGTCCGAGGGCATGCCCGAGGCTTCTCCACAGGTCGACGGCCCCGGCCCAGTCACCTCTGTCGGCGAGCTCCCACAGTCTCTGGCAGTGCTCGGGCAGCAGCCACGCCGAGGCCGCCACCCAGCCGCTGGCGCCCTGGGCGAAGCCCTCGAGGGCGATTCCGTCGGCCCCGACGAAGATCTCGGTGTCCTCGCCGAGGCGGTCGCGCAGCTCCCGGACCCTTGTGGCTTCGCCGGAGGTCTCTTTGACGCTCCAGAGTCGGCCGGTCTGCTGGAGCGCGGCGAGGTGGTCCGGGAGCAGGTCGGTGCCGGTGGAGTGGGGATTGTTGTAGACCATGACCGGCAGTTCGGACGCGGTCAGCACCGGGTGCAAGGCGGCGATGACGGCGTCTGGTTCGAGTCCGCCGTAGAAGGGAGGGGTGACCATGACGGCGTCGGCGCCCCAGCCGGCGGCATCCGAGATCTGGGCCGACATCTGCGCCGGGGTGTAGGCCATACAGCCGATGACCACGTGCGCCCGACCGTCGACGGCGGAGACGATGGTCTTGATCTGTGCTTCCCGCTCAGCGGCGCTGAGTGCCAGCGCCTCCCCCGTGGCGCCGAGGCCGAGAAGCCCGGTCACTCCTGAGGCGAGCACCTCCTCGACGCGACTGCCCAGGGCGTCGAGGTTCTGGTCTCCGTCGTCGGAGTAGGGGGTCGTCGGAACGGCGAACACACCGCGCATCGGATTCGTCATCGAATCGTCCTCTCAGGCCATGAGGTCTCTGGTCCGCGCTTCATCGATGAAGACGGTCCGCCGACGCTTCTCGTCGGTATCTCTGACGATAGGCAGAAAAGTGATCACAAGCAATGGGCAGCTCGCAAAGCACGACGAAGGGCGGATCCCCTTCTCGGGGATCCGCCCTTCGTTCAGCGTTCGGCCGCGACCCACTTGCGTGGGGCGAGCACGTCTCTCAGTCTCTGAAGTAGGAGATCAGGCGCAGAATCTCAATGTAGAGCCAGATGAGGGTGACCATGAGGGAGAACGCGCACATCCAGGAGTACTTCTCCGGGATCTTGTGCTTGACCCCTTCTTCGATCATCTGGAAGTCCATGATCAAGGTCATCGCGGCGAGCACGGTGGCCACAAGACCGATGACGATGCCCAGAGGGATGCCGAAGATCTCCATGCTGCGGACCCCTCCGGTTCCGAAGGCCAACCCGAAGACGAGGTTGACGATCGAGAAGATCGCGTAGCCGCCGACGGCGATCACCATGAACTTCATCATCTTCGAGCCGTAGCGCACGCCCTTGAACTTGAAGAGGGCGAGCATGATCGCGAAGACGCTGAGAGTGGCGAGCACGGCCTGGACGACGATGCCGGAGTACAAGGACTCGAAGATCGCGGAGATGCCGCCGAGGAACACACCCTCGAACACGGCATAGCTGATGATCAGGGCCTTGTTCGGTTCCTTCTTGAAGGCGTTGACGAGGCCGAGGACGAGGCCGATGAGCATCGCCGGGAGGGCGAGGACAGGCACGAACCAGCCGACGACGGCACCGGCGAGGAGGATGGCGAAGAGCACACCGGTCTTCATCATCACATCGTCATAGGTCATCGCACGGTCGGCGACCTGGGGCCCGGCATTGCGGTTCTCCGCGGCAGGCTGGTTGAAGAGGTTGTTGAGCTCCTGATCGGACATGACCGGCTGGTTGCGTCCGGCCTGGGCGCCCTGGTTGATCGCCCGGTTCATCATGGGGTTACTCACGGTCGAGATCCTTTCGATCTGAGTAGAATGTGCGCAGCCGGGAGGCTGCACAGATGATCGTTCACGGTCACAGTCTAACCGGACGGTCTGGACGGGAACTGAGGATTCCCGCCTGCAGCGTCCGACGTTGCACGATCGTGATGCTGTGGTGGACAACACCTGATCGGGCGCGAGAATTCCCGGATCGGCCCATCGGGTGACCGACTCAGCCCATCTGATAGTGAGTGGCCGCGCCCGGTCCCCACGGAATTCCGGTGGCCCACCAGATGAAGAACAGCAGTCCCCAGAGGATGAACATGGCGAAGGACAGCGGGATCGTGAATGAGAGCACCGTACCGATGCCGGCGTCTTTCTTGTATCGCTGGATGAAGCCGAGGACGACGACGAAGTACGGGCTCATCGGGGAGATGATGTTCGTCGTCGAGTCACCGATGCGGTAGAGGGCCTGGGTGGTCTCCGGGGAGATCGACAGCAGCATGAACATCGGGACGAGCACCGGTGCCATGAGCGTCCACAGTCCCGAGCCGGAGGTGAGGAACAGTGCACCCACTGCGACGAGCAGCCATCCACCGAGGAGGATGACGAACGGTCCGGTGTTGAGCGCCCCGAAGACCTCGGCACCCTTGATCGCCATGATCTCGCCGAGGTTGGACATCTTGAACAGCGCGAGGAACTGGCTGGCGGCGAAGAACAGGACGATGACCGGTACGAACGGCAGCAGCCCCTTGCCCATCATCTCCGGGATATCGGCGGTGTGCTTGATCGATCCGGTGGCGTAGCCGTAGACGATGCCGACGATGAAGAAGCCGAAGCCGATGATCGCGGCGATTCCGGCCATCAGACCCGAATCGGGACCGAAGCCTCCGGCTTCATCGCGGAGGAATGACCCGGCGGGCCAGGCGAGGGCGAACAGCACCGCCGCGCAGATGACGATGGCGACGACGGCGATGATGATTCCGCGCTTCTCGTTGGCGTCGAGGGCCATCTTGACGTCGAAGTTGTCAGGATCGTCGTCGGTCTCCTCGTCGAGTTCGATCTGGTCGGCTCGCTTGGACAGAACCAGCTCGGTCACCAGGGTCACCGCGGCAGCGACGACGAACATGGAGATGAAGTTGAAGTAGAAGTTCGCGACCGGGCTGACGGAGTATTCGGCGTCGATGATCTGGGCGGCCGAGGTGGACAGGCCGCCGAGGATCGTGTCGAGCGAGTTGACCATCGGAGCCGCCGAATAGCCTCCCGAGGTCGCGGCATAGGCGACGAGGCAGCCGAGCAGCGGATTGCGGCCGACGGCTTTGAACGCGAGTCCGCCAAGAGGAATCATGATCATGTAGGACGCGTCCGAGGCGATCGATGAGGCGGTTCCGGCCAGGGCCACGATGAACGTGATCCACTTCGGAGAAGCACCTGCGATGGTTCCGCGCAGCATCGCCGGGATGAGTCCGGACTGCTCGGCCACGGCCACGCCGATGAGCACGATGAGGACGAGTCCCAGCGGCGGGAAGGTGACGAAGTTGTTCGTGGCCCCCGCGACGATCTCACGCAGCGACTCGGTGGAGAAGAGATTCGTCACCGTCACCTTCTCGTCCGTGGCCGGATTGACGGCGTTGAGTCCGGTGGACGCGAAGATCGCCGAGAGGATCATGACGATGACTGCCAGCGAGAGGAACAGCCAGAACGGGTGGGGCAGTTTGTTGCCGGCCTTCTCGATGATGACGAGGACGCGCATCAGCCAGCTGAGTTCTGACTTGTCGCTCTGCTTCTCATCGGTGGCAGCGGAGGTGCTCGCCATAGGGGTCTCCTCGGTCGTCTCGGCACCGATCGGTGCGCTGGGCCGTGTGCCGCACATGTGAGTGCGATCACGTCGAAGAGACAAGTATCGTGAACAATCCCCGTTGTGTCACGGCGGTCTCAAATACCGGATACACCGGGGTGGGGCGCCACCCGAACCCCGCCGAGGCGGTCGTGCGGTTCCGTTCTCACCGACGTCGGTGAATGTGCGAGGGCGCCGACCGCAGAATCTGCGATCGGCGCCCTCTCGACCGGCAGGCGACTCAGCACCTCAGAACAGGGTGGGCCGCCTCGGCGATATCAGCGCTCGAGGTCGCCGCGGATGAACGCTTCGACGGCTTCGTGGGCGGCGTCGTCGTCCTGCTGCTCCGGGGGCGACTTCATGAAGTACGAGGAGGCGGAGATGAGGGCTCCGCCGATTCCGCGGTCGAGGCCGATCTTCGCCGCACGTACGGCGTCGATGATGACGCCGGCGGAGTTCGGCGAGTCCCACACCTCGAGCTTGTATTCCAGGGACACGGGGGCGTCGCCGAAGTTGCGGCCTTCGAGGCGGACGAAGGCCCACTTGCGGTCGTCGAGCCATTCGACGTAGTCGCTGGGTCCGATGTGGACGTCGCGGTCGGACAGCTGGGCGGAAGTGTTCGAGGTAACGGCCTGAGTCTTCGAGATCTTCTTCGATTCGAGGCGCTGCCGCTCGAGCATGTTCTTGAAGTCCATGTTGCCGCCGACGTTGAGCTGGTAGGTCCGATCGAGGACGACGCCGCGGTCTTCGAACAGCTTCGCCATCACACGGTGGGTGATGGTCGCACCGATCTGGGACTTGATGTCGTCGCCGACGATCGGGACACCGGCGGCACGGAACTTCTCGTCCCATTCCTTGGTGCCGGCGATGAACACGGGCAGGGCGTTGACGAAGGCGACCTTCGCGTCGATCGCAGCCTGAGCATAGAACTCGACGGCCTTCTGCGAACCGACGGGCAGATAGCACACGAGCACATCCGCCTCGGCGTCCTTGAGAGCCTTGACCACGTCGACGGCCTCGCGATCGGATTCGACGATCGTGTCGCGGTAGTACTCGCCGAGCCCGTCGAGGGTGGGTCCGCGCAGGACCTCGATGCCGGTCGGCTCCACATCGGCGAGCTTGATGGTGTTGTTCTCGCTGGCAGTGATCGCCTCGGCGATGTCGACGCCGACCTTCTTGCCGTCGACGTCGAAGGCGGCAACGAAATCGATGTCACCGACGTGATAGTCCCCGAACTCCACGTGCATAAGGCCGGGAACCTTCGTCCCGGGCGACGCGTTCCGGTAGTACTCCACGCCTTGGATCAGGGACGAGGCGCAGTTGCCCAGTCCGGCAATCGCGACTCGAATCGATTTCGTTCCCACAATTCTCCTTTGTCTGTTTGGGTTTCACCGAGCGGCGGGAATGTCCCACGCGGGCGGTTCGCCCTGCGGGGCTTGGCTTCGGCCCCAACTATCCATAATAATCTCCGCGTCAAAATGCCGGACACCGGCATCCGATCGCGGCAGCGCTCGTCTCAGCTGACGACCAGAGGTTCGAGGACCAGGTCGGGGTGGTTCTTCTGCACGCCCTGCAGCCGCCACCGGTCGGAGAACAGCGCCAGCAGCTCTCCGTCGGAGCGGTGGAGGACCTCGACCGAGCGTTCCCGGGCCAGGGTCGGCACGCATTCGGGAGTGGTGCGTCGGGCGAGGGAGAAGTTGAGGCGCTCCAGGGTGCAGGGAGCGTTGAATTCGTTGGTCATCCGGTCTTCGGCGACTTCGAACTGCATGGGTCCGACGGCGCCGAGCACGGGTGCCTGATCACCGCGCAGGTCCGAACGCAGCACCTGGATGACGCCTTCGTGGTCGAGCTGTTCGATGCCGCGGCGGAACTGCTTGTACTTCGAGGAGTCCTTGGCACGGATGACCATGAAGTGTTCGGGTGAGAACGTCGGGATGCCGGGGAACTCGACCTTCTTGTCGAGGTAGAGGGAATCACCGACGCGCAGAGCGGAGGCGTTGACCAATCCGACGACATCTCCCGGGAACGCTTCGTCGACGACATCGCGGTCGCGACCGAAGACCTGCTGAGCGTATTTCGTGGCGAAGGGTTTGCCGGTGCTGGCGTGGGTGAGCACGGTTCCGCGTTCGAAGACTCCCGAGCAGACTCGGATGTAGGCGAGTCGGTCGCGGTGGTGGGAGTCCATTCCGGCCTGCACCTTGAAGACGAATCCGGAGAAGGGATCGTCGACGGGGCGGGGCTGGTCGTCCTTGTCCAGGCGGGCCTCGGCGGGTGGGGCGAGGTCGACGAGGAGGTCGAGGAGTTTGTGGATGCCGAAGTTGAGCACGGCCGAGGCGAACATCACCGGGGTCGACTTGCCGGCGAGGAAGGTCTCCTGGTCGTGGTTCTGGTCTTCCATCTCCAGCAGATCGGACTCATCGACAGCGGTCGTCCACGCATCGCCTTCGAGGTCGGCGGCCGCCTCGGACGTGTAGGTGTCCTCACCGGCGATCGTGGCGCCTCCGTCGGTGCGGGTGTATTTCGTGTACTCACCGCTGATGCGGTCGAGGACTCCGCGGAAGTCTCCGGACTGCCCGACTGGCCAGGTGATCGGGGTGGGCAGGAGGCCGGTGCGCTGCTGAACCTCGTCCATGAGTTCGAGCGCGTCGAGGCCGGGACGGTCCCACTTGTTGACGACCGTGATGATCGGAATATTGCGATGGGCACAGACTTCGAAGAGCTTCATCGTCTGCGCCTCGAGGCCTTTGGCGGCATCGATGAGCATGACTGCACAGTCGACGGCGGAGAGCACACGGTAGGTGTCCTCGGAGAAGTCGGCGTGGCCAGGGGTGTCGACGAGGTTGAACACGGCGTCGCGGTACTCGAACTGCAGGGCGGCGGAGGAGATCGAGATTCCGCGATCCTGCTCCATCTGCATCCAGTCGGAGACGGTGGCGCGGCGACCGGCCTTGCCGTGGGTGGCTCCGGCCTGGCCGATGGCGCGGGCGTGGAGGGCGAGCGCCTCGGTGGTCGTCGATTTGCCCGCGTCGGGGTGGGAGATGACAGCGAACGTGCGGCGGCGGGACGCCTCGTGTCGGATGTCCTTGACGGAATACTGGCCAGAAGTCACCGCAATATCCTATCGTTCTTCGCGCCCATCCGGCGTGTCCGCTCAGTCACAGTGTGGGGCCAGCTTGTGCCGGGCGTCCGGCGGCCGGAATCGTATGCGCGAGGAGGCCCGTGGGCGTTGAATCCAGCGTCCTGTCGGAATCGGCCCATATGCTGGGGGACGATGTCTGAGGAATTCGTCGAATACGCCGGCCGTTCGGAGCCGAAGGAACGCTGGCTCAAAGCCTTGCCGCTCATCGTCGCGGGAGTCCTGGGAGTACCGCTGCTGTGCGCGGTGATCTGGTTCTCCTGGCAGATTGCGCAGACGACGAAGTACCTCTTCGATCTCGGCACCTCCGGCACCGAGGCGGCCGGGATGGTGCTGCTCAGCCTGTCCGGGGCCTTCTGCCTCATCTTCTATCTCGCGTTCCTCTTCATCGGCACTCGCCGTCGCACGTGGAAGTGGCGCATCTGGTGGAGTGTCGCCACCCTTCTTGCCGCCGGAGCTCTGCCGTTGTGGTGGCTCTGCAGCGGCTTCTTCGCCGACGTCTGACCCTCACCCGCTGCCGAGACGGCCGCTGCCCCACACAGGTCCTCGCAATTCCTACGTTTGGCGGCAACACCTCCCGCTGGTGGCGCTTCCTACAGGTACTCGCGCGTCACTCACACTTCGTGACACAACGCCCCTCTGCAACGAGGTGTTGTGCCGCTGCCGGTGAGGGATGCTCGGGTCAGAGCTGGGCGAGAGCCTTCGCGATGCGCTTCTCCGACACCGGATGTGCCGTGCCCAGCGAATTCGCGAACAGCGACACCCGCAGCTCTTCGAGCATCACAACGACTTCGACCCATTCGGCAGGCAGCGACACGATCAGCTGCGGCCACTCGGCCTTCGCCAGTGCCGGGAATCGATTGCCGATCTTCTCGACCACATCGCTGCTGCAGCCGGTGACTCGATCCATGAGCTGCTTGTCACGGATCGGCGAGTCCTGCATTCCGCCGATGCGCACCACTTCGGCCTGCACCCAGCGGGGCAGCTCGCGCAGCATCTGCGGAGTCATCGCCGCAATGGCGGCTGCGGTCGTCCGGGAGGCTCGCCACGCCTGCACATCGGCGAGGTTGGACAGGATCGCCAACGAGGATGCCTTCGAAACGAGTTTGTCGAGCTCGGTCGCCGCCTGCAGCGCCTTCATCAGGGACGGCAGCAGCGATGAACAGGTCAGCGGCAGCTCGGCGTCGACGTCCTTTCGCAGCTGCGCGAACTCATCGGCGTTGGCCACCCATGACGTCTCGGCCGGCCCCAACCGGTCGGCGACGAGACCGCGGATCCCGACACGAATCAGTCCGACCAGGAGCTCGTCGGCGGTCTTCTGATGACCGGCGAGGATGAGCTTCTCCTGAGTGGTCAGCCCGTCCTGCAGGTACTTCAGTGCGTCAGACGTGTGCTGGCCCAGCAGGGTGGTGATCGCTTCTCGCGTGGCCAGGCGCGCTTGTGCTGCGGTGTCGAAGGCCACGAGGTCGACCGATGTCGCACGGTCCGCGAGCCCCGGAACGACACCGACTGCGGCCTGATCGGGATCGGCCAGCTCACCGAACGACCAGTCCGTCAGACCGGTCTTCGGGGTGAACGCGCTCTGCTTCTGGCGGGCCTTGCGCACCTGGGGTGTGGCTTTCGTTCTCAGAGCAGACAGATCCTCGCCGAGACCGACGGTCTTCTTTCCATCGACGACCCGGAAGGTCAGCCGCAGATGGGCGGGGATCCGCGATCGGTCGAAATCGTCGGCGGTGACCGTGATCGGCACGAGGTCGTTCAGCCCTCCCCCGCCGGCGCGTTCACTCAAGTACGCGGCGAGCACGTCCGGCAGGTTTCCCTGGTATGGGGTGAGCGCCGGCAGGATCTCGCGGGCGACGTCGGGAGCGGGAACGAAGTAGCGGCGTTTGCTCTTCGGCAATGACCGGATATAGGCGGCGACGAGTTCTTCGCGCAGGCCGGGGACCTGCCAGCTGAATTCGTCCGCGTCGACCGCGGGCACCGCCTCGGCGGGGATCTCCACGGTCACCCCGTCGTCGGTGCTACCGGGGTCGAAGGAGTAGCGCAGCTTCGCCCGCGTACCGTCGGTCAGTTCCCATTCCATCGGGAAATCCGAGGCCACCGAGGCGGTCAGCTCCTCACTGTCGTCGCTGAGCAGCACCGAGGTGGTGAGGTCGAGCAGGTGCGCGTCCCGTCGCTTCTGCTTCTTCCACCACCCCCGGAAATCCGCCGCCGAGGTGATCCCCTCCGGAATCCGTTCGTCGAAGAATTCGTAGAGGGCATCGTCCTGGTCGAGCACGCGACGGTTCCGTGTCCGCGAAGCCAGTTCCTCGGCCTCGTCGATGACGGCCGCGTTGTGTTCGAGGAAGCCGAAGCGTTCGTGCCAGTCGCCTTCGATGAGACCCTTGCGGATGAACGCGTCCCGGGCGGCCTCGGCGTCGATGGTGCCGTAGCCGACACGACGGTCGCTGACAAGAGTGACCCCGTAGAGGGAGATCTTCTCGTACACCATCGATGCGCCGGCCTTCGTCGACCAGTGCGGATCCGAATGTTGGCGGGTGACCAGGTCACCGGCGGCTCCGACGACCCAGTCCGGGTCGATCGCGGCCACGGTGCGGGCCCACAGGCGGGAGGTCTCGACGAGTTCGGCAGCCATGACGAAGTCGGGGTTGACCTTGAAGAGTCCGGATCCGGGGAAGATCGCGAATCGGGTGCCGCGAGCTCCCTGATAGTCCTTGTGCCGCTCCGACCGTGAGCCGATCATCGTCAGCAGACCGGTGAGCAGGGACCGGTGGATGGCGGCGGCATGCGGGTCGAGTTTGGCAGCCGCCACCTGCTTCCCGGTGTCCCCGGCCGGACCGGTCGCGCCCGGCTTCTTCGCGCTGCGTTTGGCGGCGCTGAGCTCGGCGAATCCGATCTTGCCGTTCGCACCTCGTCCGCCCTGAGCGCTTCCTTCGCCCCGACCGCCACGGGTGCCCTGACCGCCAGGAGCATTCTGCCCCTCACGACCACGACCACTGCGACCGCCTTGTCCACGGTCGGAGCCGTCACCGGGCCCGGCAGCATTCGTCTTGCCCCCGTCGCCATCGAGAGCGGATCCGGCCGTGTCGGCATCGTCGCCCGGCTGCCAGACGGATCTCTCGATGCGAATGCCGGCCGAGCCGAGCAGAGAGCGCAGCTGACCGACGAGGTCCTGCCATTCGCGGATGCGCACGAAGTTGAGGAACTCGTCCTTGCAGCGGCGCCGGAACTTCGAGGATCCCATGTCCGCCTGCAGACTCTGCAGGTAGTTCCACAGGTTGAGGTAGGACAGGAAGTCACTGCCTCGGTGGGTGAATCGGGCGTGCTTCTCATCGGCGGCGGCTCGGACCTCCGCCGGACGTTCCCGCGGGTCCTGGATGGACAGCGCGGCGACGATGACGGTGACCTCTCCCCCGCAGCCGGCCTCCGCCCCCGCGATGACCATTCGGGCCAGGCGGGGGTCGATCGGCAGCACTGTGAGTTTACGACCGATCTCGGTGACGTGGATCTTCCCTGCCGAGTCGCTGGTCAGCGCCCCGAGTTCGGTGAGCATCGTCCGTCCGTCACGGACGGCCCTGGCCTCTGGCGGGGTGAGGAATGGGAAGTCGAGGATCTCCTGATCGCTTGCGGCGAATCCCAGTGAGGCCATCTGCAGGATGACGCTGGCGAGGTTCGTGCGCAGGATCTCCGGATCGGTGAATTCGGGACGCGAGTCGAAGTCGTCTTCCGAGTACAGGCGGATGCAGATGCCGTCACTGGTGCGCCCGGAGCGGCCTTTGCGCTGGTTCGCACTGGCTTGGGAGATACGCTCGATCGGCAGTCGCTGCACCCGGGTGCGGTTGGAGTAGCGGGAGATGCGGGCGGTGCCGACGTCGATGACGTATTTGATTCCGGGCACCGTCAGCGAGGTCTCGGCGACGTTCGTGGCCAGGACGATGCGAGGTCGTGAATGGGGTTGGAATACCTTCTGCTGCTCCCCCGCCGAGAGTCGGGCGAACAGCGGCACGACCTCCCAGTTGCTCATCCGCGGACGTCTGCGCAGGTGGTCACTCAAGGCGTCGGCGGTGTCGCGGATCTCCCGTTCGCCGGAGAGGAAGACGAGGATGTCACCGGGTGCCTCGGCCGCGAGTTCGTCGACGGCGGCGATGATTCCGTCGGTCTGCTCCTCGACTCCGGTTTCGTAGTTCCCGGATTCGCCGGGCCCGTCGACATCGTCATCGGCAGGATCGTCCCCGAGAGGCCGGTACCGCACCTCGACGGGGAAGGTGCGGCCTTCGACGGAGATGATCGGAGCGTCATCGAAGTGAGCGGAGAACGATTCGGGGTCGATCGTCGCCGAGGTGATGATGACTTTGAGGTCGGGACGTCGGTCGAGCACTTCCTTGAGATAGCCGAGGAGGAAGTCGATGTTGAGGCTGCGTTCGTGTGCCTCGTCGATGATGATGACTTCGTAGTCGCGCAGCAGTTTGTCGCGCGAGAGCTCGGACAGCAGAATGCCGTCGGTCATCACCTTCACCCGAGTGGAATCGGCGACCTGCGCGGTGAACCGCACCTGGTAACCGATGGTGCTGCCGAGGTCCTCGTCGAGTTCGTCGGCGATGCGCTCGGCCACGGTCCGGGCGGCGATGCGCCGAGGCTGGGTGTGGCCGATGAGTCCGTCGACCCCGAGGCCGAGGTCGAGGCAGATCTTCGGCAGCTGGGTGGTCTTTCCCGATCCCGTCTCGCCGGCGATGATGACGACCTGGTTGTCCCGGATCGCCTCGGCGATCTCGTCCTTCGCCGCGGTGACCGGCAGATCCTCGGGGTAGGTGACGGTGACCGGATGGGCAGCGCGGGCGTCCTTGAGCCGGGCTCGGCGCTGCTGATGGTGCACTGCCGTGGTTCTGCGTCGCTGCTGCGAACGCCCACGTCCGTTCTTCCCGCGCCGAGGCGGCCGTCCTGGATTCGTGTTCGCTGGGGTGGTCGACGGGGTCGGGTTCTCTTCTGCCATTGCGTCTCCCAGCTTAGCGGCAATGCCCAGACTCGGCCCCGCCCAGGCGGGTTACTCCCCGCCGCCCCAGAGTGGGGCGAGCGCCGAGTAGAGCTGCTGGATGCCGAGGATGATGAACAGCAGTGCTGTGATCGCCAGAGCGATGTTCGTGTGCAGCTTGTTGGCCCATTCCTTGGGGATCTTCTTGCCGTTGAGGAGGCCGAGCAGAGTGACTGCGAGGAACGGCATGAACAGCGAGCCGAGGACGCCGTAGGCGAGGATGAGTCCGATCGGTTTGCCGAGGATGAACAGCAGCATCGGCGGGAACGTCAGCCACAGCACATAGAACTTGAAGTACTTGCCGCCGGTCAGGGTGTCGGGATGTCCGCCCGGCTTCTTGCGCATATGGCCCCAGAAGTCGGCGAACATCAGGGACACTCCGTTCCAGACTCCGATGATCGAGGAGAAGGAAGCGGCCCAGAATCCGACGAGGAAGCCTATGCCCACGACCTCGCCGTAACGGGCTTTGAGGACGTCGGCGAGGTCGAGCAGTCCCTTGTCCTCGGCAGAGATCGAGACTCCCGCGGCACGGACGACCTCGGCGCCGACGACGAGCATAGCGATGACGAAGATGCCGGTCATCACGTAGGCCATCGAGTTGTCGATGCGCATCACCCGCATCCACTTCGGAGTGTGCCAGCCCTTCTCACGCAGCCAGTAGCCGTAGGCGGCCAGGGTGATGGTGCCGCCGACTCCTCCGGCGAGCGCGAGCGTGTAGATCACTCCGCCCTCGGGGATGATGGGGATCAGCCCGGTGAGCATATCGGGAATGTTCGGCGCGGCGATGATCGCCAGCCCCACAACGGTGATGAACATGATCCCGACGAGAACGGCGGTGATCTTCTCGAACACGCCGTAGCGGCCGAACCACACCATGACGAAGCCGGCCAGGCCCATGAGCACCGACCACACTGTGAGGTTGAGGCCGGGGAAGAGCGCGGCCAGCGGCAGCGCCGCCGAGCTCATCGCCGTGGCTCCGTAGACGAAGCCCCAGATGATGATGTACGGCCCGAAGTACCACGTGGTCCAGCGGCCGAGCGATCGCCACCCCTCGAAGATCGTCTTTCCGGTCGCGAGGCTGAACCTGCCGGCTCCTTCGACGAGGACGATCTTGAGGATGACGCCGACGATCACTGCCCACAGCAGTCCGTAGCCGAACTGGCTGCCGGCCACCAGGGTCGCCACCATATCCGCGGCACCGACGCCGGTGGCCGCGACGACGAGGCCGGGACCGATGACCTTCCATTTGGCCGGGCCGGAGGCCTCTTCGATTCCGGAAACGGTCTCTGCGTCGCCCCCGTAGCCGGGGCCGGAACCGTTCGACTGCTCACTCATGGAGTTTTTCGCTTTCATCTTCGGCCGCGCACAGACTCACCGAGCGGTCGGGGATCCTCCATCGGGTTCTCCCGCATTTCGGCGGCGCAGCGGTCTCAGCATGTCCACAGTCATGATAGGTGACAACGGCGCTGTCGTGTCATCGGTCACCATCCCTCGCGACGGTCGGCCCCGTCCCGCCGCGCCTCAGAAACGGTCGGCGATGGTTCGCAGACGTTCGAGATACGTGTCGTGGTCGAAGTCCTCCGGCAGGTTCGGAGCTGCCTCGGAGAGTCCGGCGGCGCCGTCGATGCCTTCCCGGACAATGTCGATCTGGCCCACATGCCGGGTGAGGTCGACGAGGACGTGAACCATGATCTGTCCCAAGGTGGTCTCGTCGCGGCCCGTGGGCCAATGCGGCACCCGTCCCGGCGAATCCAGGCTGAGCGAGTCGATGGTCTCGTCGGCGAAGTCTGAGACGCGAGTGTAGAAGTCGAGCAGATACGCGGTCGTCTCGGACTCGGTCGCGCACCAGTCGGCCTGCGGATCGAGGTCGATGTCCGCGTCGCTGACGACCTCTTCCCGGTTCGGCCAGGTTCGGCCGAAAGTGTCGCCGAAGTAGACGATCTCGACCTGTGCCATGTGTTTGAGTGCGCCGAGGAGGTTGAATCCGGTCGGGGTGCGCGGCCACCTCAGGGACCTCTCATCGAGTCCGGACAGCTTCCATCGCAGGTTCGTCCGACCCCGGCGCAGGGACTCCTGCAGGAAGGACTTCATCGTCTCGTCGTCGCTCATGAGCATAGGCTTCCACACCATCTCTGCGCCGTCTACGGTTATCCTCGAAGGGTGAGTGAGAACAATTCGTCGCAGGACTCCCGCAGCCGCATCGCCCGACGGGTCTTCCCCGACGGAGTCGACCCCGATCCTCGCTTCACCCTGGCCAACGAGCGGACCTTCCTGTCCTGGATCCGCACCGCGTTGGCGTTCATCGGCGGCGGAATCGCCGTCGAGGCCTTCACCTCGGAGATCTTCGGCACCGGTCTGCGGGCGACCCTGTCGATCGTGCTCATGGTCATCGGCTTCATCCTCGCCGCCGGTGCCGCCGTCCGCTGGCATCGCATCGAATCGGCGATGCGTCGCAAGACCTCGCTGCCGCTGCCGCTCATCATCCCCATCGTCAGCCTCGCCTCGGCGCTGGGAGCCGGTCTCCTCGTCCTGGTGTTCGCCGGCCTACTGTGATGCCGACCCGCTCACCGCGACCGCAGCCGCATGACGATCCGGCTCTGCAGCCGGAACGCACCGTCCAATCATGGCTGCGCACGAGTCTGACGATGACGGTCGTCAGCCTCATCTTCATGCGCTTCATCCACGTCTTCCAAGGCTGGTCGGTGGCGCTCTTCGTCGTGTGCATGGGCATGGCTATCGTCGCCATCGCCATGCAGGTCAGACGCTACCGGCTAGGTTCGGTCTCGATTCGGGCCGAACGCGGTCGGCCGTCGCCGTGGGCGGTCATCTTCCTCACCACCTCGGTGTGCCTCATTTCGGTGCTGAGCATCGCCTCGGTCATCAAGATCAGCCTGTTCTGAGGCTCTCCACCCGCTCAACTTCCCAGACCTCCTGATCGGCATCCCACCTGCTCCCGCCCGACATCGCGCACACCTGCTGCGCATGCCGCCTTATGAGACCGCCGTCCGGTCCGCTGAACTGCACGCCTAAACTGGTGCGTATGAAGGATGCACGCGAAGTCTCCACCGCCCCACTCGTCGCCGTCGGCCTCATCGGCGGCTTCCTCACCGCCCGCGAGACCGGGATCCGCCCCCTCGGCGGAGTCGTCCTCGCCGCAGCGGGTGCCTACGCCGCCCGCTCCTGGTATGTGAAGAAGGGCTGGCCCGCCGCCACCGGACTGAGCTTGGCCTACCTCGGCGGGTTCGGTGCCTCCCATCCCCTGGCGAAGAAGATCGGCGCATGGCCGGCCGTGTTCGCCGTCAGTGCGGTCAGCGCCGCAGCCTCCTATGTCGTCTCCGATATCGCCGAGGCGGACTGACCCCACCGCCGAGGACGCCCGACCTCCGCACCCCGCCGCGGATTCCGCCCGGCGACGATCCCGACCGTCCCGAACTGATACCCGCTCTACGGGACTGACACCAGCCGCACCAGACTGACCGCGGCACTCCCAGACGCAGGAAGCGAGGAGCCGAGCAGCCCATGCTGGCCGTATTCGAAGGTTTCGCCGTCATCGCCGGAGTCATTCTGGTCGGGTTCGTCCTCGGCCGCTCCGGCGTTCTCGGTCCGCACGGTCAGCAGGTCATCGCGAAGCTCGTCTTCTACGCCGGCACCCCGACGCTGCTCTATGTCACAGTCTCCGAGACCGACCTCGGGCTGATCTTCAACACCGCGCTCTTCGCCACCGGCGGCTCGGCGCTCATCGTCGGTGCCGCTCTCTTCGTCCTCACGAAGTGGATCAGAAAGCGCAGCACCGGGGAGGCGATGTTCTCCGCGTGGGCGACCAGCTACGTCAACATCGGCAATCTCGGCATCCCGATCGCCGCCTATGTCCTCCGCGACATCGGCTATGTCGCCCCGGTCCTGCTCTTCCAGCTGCTCGTCCTCGCCCCCATCGGCATGGCCGTGCTCGACGGTGCGGGCAAGAAGCAGCATGATTCGCACTGGTACTCCGCGATCCTCCAAGTCCTCAAGAACCCCATCGTCCTCGGTGCTGCAGCCGGTGTGGCCGCATCGGCGACGGGCTTCGAACTGCCGCGCTTCGTCTTCGAGCCCATCGACATGATCGGCGCCACCGCGGTCCCGGGTGCCCTGTTGGCGTTCGGCATCTCGCTCAAGGACGGGTGGGGAATCCCCGTCAAGGGCAGCCGCGCACAGCTGAGCTACATCACCGGCGCCAAACTCATCGCTCAGCCGGTCATCGCCTGGGCCATCGGCGGCCCTCTGCTCGGCTACGACGGGGTCGACCTCTTCGCCATCGTCGTCACCTCCGCGCTGCCGACCGCGCAGAACGTCTACATCTACTCGATGCAGTACCGACAATCCGAGGCGCTCATGCGCGATGCCGTCTTCATCACCACCGTGCTCTCCGTTCCGGCTCTCGTCATCATCGCCGCCCTCCTCGGCTGACTCCGCGAAATCGGCCGCCGTGGCGTGTCCTCCCGGGCTAGGACCCTGTGGTCACTGACAATGGGGATGTGTCCAGAGACGAGAAGAACGAGACCGAAGACCTCCTGAGCAGGCGGATGAGTTCAGGGTCTGCCAATGCTGCCGATAAGCAGTCGCGGGCCCCTCTGGAGGCGGCCAATGATCCCTCGACCGACACCGAGGCGTTCGATCCGATCACGGATCCCATCGCCGAGGATACCCCCAAGCATTCCGCGGATGCGAAGCCCTCGACGGGCCCGGTGAGGGTGACTCCCGCCCACTCGACGAATCCGGCCTCTCAGCCCGCGAGCACGCGTACCGCCGATCACACCGCCGCGCAGAAGTCCGCCGGCACGGATTCGGCCGCCGTTGCATCGACAGCCGGGGCATCATCCTCGACCGATACCGGGACCACACGCGAGGTGCCGCAGAATGCGCGCACCGCAGTGATGAGCGAAGCCGATTGGGCCGCCGTGTCGAAGGCGGCGACGTCGACCGATGCCCGCGATCCCGAGGTGCCCGAGCGACGTCGGTCCGTGCTCGATGTCATCGGCACGATCTGGATCATGCTCGCCACCCCCTTCGTCCTGTTGGCTCTGGCAGTGCGCTTCGTCGCCTCGGGGATCTTCCTCAAGTTCGAGTACTTCCGGCCCGGCTTCCCGGCCGATCGGTTCGGCTTCAGTGCCGCCGACCGTGAGCACTATGGGACCTATGTCATCGACTACCTGCACAACTTCGATTCCCGGCGCTACCTCGCCGATATCGTCATGCCCAACGGAGAGCCGATCTTTATCTCCGACGAGCTCAGCCATATGGCTGACGTCAAGGGTCTGACCTCGCTGCTCTACCTCGTGGCTCTCGTCGGCATCATCGGATCTGTGCTGTTCGGCATCTACATGTGCCGCAAGAACGGATCGGGCATCCATGCAGGCGTGCGTCTGGGGTCGATCTTCAGCATCATCTTCATGGCCGCTGTCGCCGTTGTCGCCGTCCTCGGCTGGGACAGCTTCTTCCGCGGGTTCCACAAGGTGTTCTTCGCCGATGGGACCTGGGAGTTCTACGCCGATGATTCGCTCATCCGCCTCTTCCCGCCTCAGTTCTGGGTCGATGCGGGCATCGCCGGCGGCGGGCTCTTCGTGCTCCTGGCGATCATCCTCTTCCTGCTCAGCTTCACCGGGCACAAGAAGCGCCGGGCGCTGCGCAAGGCACGGAAGGACGCCGCCGCAGAGATCTGATTCGGTTTCGCCGCAGTCCGGAGCATCGGCCTCCGGCGGCACAGCAACACGTCACTGCACAGCGGGTTCGAGTCCCGCTCCACGGTTCCGGCCGGGTGGTCTTTCCCCTTCCACCCGGCCGAATTTCTGTCCGAAATCATCCGCGTATGAGACCAGCGATCTCCGAGCCCCCGCCTCGGTGACGGTGGACGACTGCTGACTAGTCGTCGACGGCGTCGCGGCCGCGGCGGACGAGCAACGGGTCGGCTTCGTAGACGACCGAGGGGTCTTTGTCCTCATAGTCGAACTGGTTGAGGAAGTAGCGCATCGCGTTGAGGCGGGCGCGTTTCTTGTCATTGCTCTTGATCGTGATCCACGGAGCGTGGTCGGTGTCCGTGCGGCGGAACGTCTCTTCCTTCGCCTCCGTGTAGTCGTCCCAGCGGTCGAGGGACTCGAGATCCATCGGTGAGAGCTTCCACCGCCGCACCGGGTCGATCTGACGGATCGCAAACCGGGTCCGCTGCTCTCTCTGGGTCACGGAGAACCAGAACTTCGTGACGTGGACTCCGGAGTCGATGAGCATCTTCTCGAACACCGGAGCCTGTTCCATGAAGGTCTCGTATTCGTCGTCGGTGCAGAATCCCATGACCCTCTCGACGTTGCCCCGGTTGTACCAGGAGCGGTCGAACATGACGATCTCCCCGCTCGTGGGCAGGTGGGAGATGTAGCGCTGGAAGTACCACTGTCCGGCTTCGCGGTCGGAGGGTTTGTTGAGTGCGACGACGCGGGCGGCACGCGGGTTGAGGTGTTCGGTGAAGCGTTTGATCGTTCCGCCCTTGCCGGCGGCGTCACGACCTTCGAAGACGATGACGTGTTTGGCGCCCGTGTCCTGACCCCAGTACTGGAATTTCAGCAGTTCGACCTGCAGTCTGTACTTCTCGAGTTCGTACTCTTCGCGGTCCATCTGTTCGTCGTACGGGTACCCTTCCCGCCACGTTTCGACGGCGCGACCCATGGGGTCGATGAGGTGCGGATCCGTGGTCTGACTGTCCTCGACGGTGTACCCTTCGAGACGGAGTTTGTCGATGTACTCCCGCAGATTCTCTTGGAACAGATTGTTCACGAGATCCTTCCCTTTCGCTGTCGACACCGGTTGTGCCTCGTGCACGATAATGTGCCGAGATGAATATCAGGTTATGCGATCGACGTCGCGTCGCGGGATGATTCCGACGCTCAACAGTGGGGCGATGGCGATGAGTCCGAAGGACAGCGGATAGCCGAATGCCGTCACCAGGGCACCGAATCCAGGGCCCAGCAGGGCCGACATGACGAACTGTCCCGTGTTCTGAGCTCCCAGCGCCTTGCCCGACCATCGTGGTCCGGCGGCTTCGGCCACCGAGGCGAAGGCCAGCCCGTTGTCGGCCACGGAGACGGCTGAGGCGAGGATGAAGACGACTGCGGCGACGGCGGGCAGCTCCGTCAGCGACAGGATGGCGATCGCCACGACGACGATCACGGCTACTACGGAGACGATGCGCATGAGGCCGACGCGGGATCCCGTGCGATCGGAGAGCGCGCCGACGACCATGCGGCCGACTGCTCCGACGATCTGCGCGATCGCGACGATCGCTCCGGCGGCGCCCGCGCCGATCCCCTGGACGACGATGAGCCAGACGAGTCCGTAGGTGGAGAAAGCGAACTGCGGAACGACGAGGAGCGCGGAGACCGCGTGGATGCGCCACAGGAAGGAATCGCTGCGGTAGGGATTGATCGCCGAGGCGGCGCCGGGCTTCCCCTCCCCCACCGAGGCGGTGCCCGGTTCGTTCCGACCGTGGCGTTCCGCCTCCGGTAGGGTGTCGCGGTCGGGGTCGGCCACCTCGGCGCGGGTGGGGGTCGGGTCCGGTGGGTTGCGGATGAGGGCGAAGCAGATGAGGGCGAGGACGCCGGTCACGGCGGCGACGAACCAGAGGTAGGCGGGGAATCCGCCGGCCGCGGCGATCGGTGGGATGGTCACAGCGGCCACGCTCGTGCCCAGTGGTTGGGACATCTGGCGAATGCCCATGGCCAGTCCTCGGCGGTGGCGGGGGAACCAGCCCATGACGACGCGGCCGGATGCAGAGTTGACCGAGGCGGCCGCGGCACCGGAGGCGGCGATGACAATGACCATCCAGATCGGCGAGTCGACGACGAGCACGGCGGCGGCCGAGAAGGCAGCCGTCAGTCCGATGCCCAATGTCATCGCCAGACGTTCGCCGAATCGGTCGGCGAATGCGCCCCAGGCGATGAGGGTGAGGATGAGTCCGAAGCTCGGTGCGGCCGCGACGGTGCCGGCCTGGGTGAGTGTGAACCCGAGGTCGGAGTGCATATAGGGGATGAGGAAGGCGGGTCCGGCGATCGCGATGGTCGCCGCCATCTGCGTGAGGACGCCGACGACGAGGATCACCCAGGCCTGCCGGGTGGGTCCGTTCGTCGTCATCGTTCCAGGTTAGCCGTGTGCCCGGATCGTCCGCGGAATGTCTCAGATCGCGGTGGCCGGGCTTTGCCGATAAAGTGTGTTCTGAGCATTCCCCCTATAGCCCAATCGGCAGAGGCAGTCGACTTAAAATCGATTCAGTGTGGGTTCGAGTCCCACTGGGGGGACCATTCTTCGTCGTCGTCGAGTACCGACCGAGATCGCCGAATCGCGTCGAGTGCGGCATGATCGTCCTATGCCGTTCCTTCTTCTCAGCCCAGGTCAGGCACCGTTGCCGATCGCCTCCGTCGACGATGATCTCGCCCGCAGCCAGCACGGTCCCGCCGTTATCATCACCGCCACCGAGGCGGCCTCCCCCACCGCGACAGACGACTCCACCGCAGCCGATTTCCCTCCGCTGGGTCGCCCGGTCGCCTTCCGTGAAGCTGGAGGCGACTGGACGGAGATCGGCTTCGAGGCAGCCGATCATTGGGTGCAGATGGGTTCGGACCTGCGCAGCCGCCTCGTCGAGGATCATCTTGCGACGCTCAACGTCGCCGAGTTCAAACAGGCGACGAACGGCGGCAGCGCCTCGATCATCACGAACAACTGGGTCTACTCCGGTTCACCTCGGGTCTATCGCGTCGCCGGAGAGCTGCGTGATTTCGTCACCGTGCTCGGACAGCTCTCGCGCGGCTGATCCCTATTGCTGCTCCTCCGCAGTACGAGTGTGACAGCATCCGCCACACTCGACTGGTCGACATGCGACCCATCGTCTCTGCCGAAACGCCCGCACCAGCCGCCGGTTGACCGTTAGGCTCCGGTCACCGGAACGCTCGCAATCCCGCGGACGCATGTGCCTCGTCATGGCGGTCCCGGTTCTCGACGATCTCCGCGACGTTGGCCTCCGCCCACTTCCGAAGCGCGGCCACAGGATCCTGCAGCGATCGCCCGAGATCGGTGAGCGAGTATTCCACCCGCGGTGGCACCTCGCCGAAGACCTCGCGCTCGATGAGGCCATCGGCGACAAGCGATCGCAGGGTCGAGGTCAGCACCTTCGGGGTGATCCCGCCGATGGCCAGCCGGATCTCGTTGAAACGCTTCGGACCGGAATCGAGAATGTCGACGATAAGCACCGTCCACTTGTCTCCGACGCGATCGAGAACCACTCGGGTCGGACATTCAGGGTCGAAGGCATCGCCTTCCCAGCGAACTTTCATACTCATAGCCCAATAGTATCCTTGAGGTACTCGATATCCAAAAGATACCTTAGGAGAGTCAGACTACGACATCCACCGTGCACCGCAGTCGCGCCGCACGAAGAACGAAGGGACTCTTATGAAGATCGCACTCTTTGGAGCATCGGGAATGATCGGCTCTCGCGTCGTCGCCGAGGCGGCCTCTCGCGGGATCGAGGTCACCGCCATCACCCGCTCCGGCACCGAGGTGGCCGGAGCGACCCGCTCAGTCGCCGGCGACATGGCCGATGCGGAGCTCGGAGCACGCATGGCCGCCGATCACGATGTCATCGTCTCCACCACCGGACCCAGCCGCACGGGCGGGGACCACCAGGAATGGCTCGAAGCTCTGTCGGCCCTGGCGAAGGCCAGCGGCGATACGCGACTGTTCGTCGTCGGCGGTGCCGGTTCCCTGTTCGCCGGGGACACGATGCTCAAGGACACCGAGGGCTTTCCTCCCGCGTACAAGGCTGAGGCAGAGACCGGCACGAAGGCCCTCGAGCTTCTTCGTGCCGCGAACCCGTCCCCGTGGACGCTCATCTCCCCCGCCCCGGAGATCGCTCCGGGTGAGCGCACCGGTTCCTACAATGTCGAGCTCGAGGTGCCCGCGGGCGACTCGATCTCGGCCGAGGACTTCGCCGTAGCCATGGTCGATGAGATCGCCGAGCCTGCGCACATCGACGCCCGCTTCACCGTGGCGAACTGAGCAGGACGCACTCGCAGCAGGGCCTGCAGATATGACTGACGCCGGGGATGCATCTGCATCCCCGGCGTCAGTCGTCTCATCAGGGCTTGTCGCCGGATGGCACCGGCTGCCTCAAGTCAGGCCTTGGCAGGCTCCTTCTTCGGAGCCGGCTTCGAGTTGGCGGCCTCGACGAAGTTCTTGCGCGGAACATCGAGGTCTGCCAGCGGCATGGCGTCGCGGCCGAGGACGGCGCTGACGAACCAGTTGCCGAAGACCCTGACCTTGCGGTCCATGGTCGGGATCGCGTAGCCGTGGTAGGCGCGGTGCATGAGCCAGGCGAGGAGTCCGCGGGCTTCGAAGTCACCCATCTGCGAAACACCCTTGTACAGGCCCAGGCCTGCGACCGTACCGATGGTCTTGTGGAAGTACTGCTTGAACTCGGTCTCTCCGCGCAGTGCGGCGAGCACGTTGGCAGCCAGCACCGGAGCCTGACGCACAGCATGCTGAGCGTTGGGCACGCAGAAGCCTGCCACTCCGCCGCCGGACAGGTCGGGAACCGCGGCGTTGTCGCCGGCAGCCCAAGCGCCCTCGACGACACCGTCATCGCCCTCGACCCGCAGGTCGGCGCGTACGGTGACGTTGCCGCGTTCGTTGATCGGCAGGTCGGAGTCGATGAGCATCGGGTTGGCCTTGACACCGGCGGACCACACAATAGTGTCGGCGTCGAACTCTTCGCCGTTCGAAAGCTTGACGTGCTTGTCGGTGCAGTCCTGGAGGAAGGTCTCGAGGTAGACGTCGATTCCGCGTTCGCGCATGTGCTCGACGACCCAACGGGCCTGAGCTTCGCCGACCTCGGGCATGACGCGGCCGAGGGCCTCGACGAGGACGAAGCGGACATCGGCTTCGGTCAGCGTCTCGTACTGGGCGATGGCCGAGCGGACCATGTCCTCGAGTTCGGTCAGCAGCTCGATGCCGGCGAATCCGCCGCCGACGAAGACGAAGGTCAGAGCCTTGCGACGCTCCTCGTCGTCCTCCATGAGTGCGGCGTCGGCGAGGCGGGAGAGGAGGTGGTCGCGCAGGGCGACGGCTTCCTCGATGCGCTTGAGCGCGATCGCATTCTCCTTCAGGCCCGGGATCGGCAGCGCACGGGCAACCGAACCGGAGGCGAGGATGATGTGGTCGTAGTCGAGTTCGAACGCTTCATCGTTCTCGGGTTCGATGGTGGCGAACTTCTCGGCGTGGTTGATCGAGGTGACCTTCGCGGTGATGACCTCGGCACCCGGCAGGTTGCGGCGCAGCGGCACCACAGCGTGACGAGGCTCGATCGACCCGGCTGCCACCTCGGGGAGGAACGGCAGGTAGGTCATGTACGGGTTGGGATCGACCACGGTGACGGTGGCTTCGCCCCGACCGAGGTTCTTCAGCAGATTCTGAGCGGCGAGCAGGCCGACCGAGCCGCCACCGACAACGAGGATTCGTGGACGCAGTTTTGAGTTTCTGATGAGTGCCATAATCCCATGCTAGACCCTTGTGAAAACTTTCACTAATTGTTTGTCCCACGGACTCGAACGCCCCAGATCAGAGCAGTTTCTGCACCTGGCCTCAGTGGCGACGGCGGGCGAAGGAGACGATCGAGATGATCATGAGGACCACGGCGATCAGGGCTCCGGCCCCGAGGACGGCGAAGCCGAGTGTCGGTGTCGACTGCGTGGCGACGATATCGGTCGGAGCGAGAGCCTTCGGGCTCTCGGTCTCATCCGGTGCGGCGGTTTCGGTCTCTTCTGACTTCGCATCCCCGCGACGATGCATCTTCACCCAATCCGCCAGCTCATCCTCGGCGGAGGAGACGTTCTTGGGCGCTTTCGCCTTGATGGCGCTCTGCGGGTCGACGCGCCCCCAGCCGACGATCGGGTCGGGCTTGCCCTTCTTGCTCACGCCCTTGTGACCGTCCACCGGTTTGGCACTCGACTGCAGTATGGCTCGCACCTCATCGGCGCTGAGGTCGGGGTTCTCGGAGCGGATGAGCGCTGCCACACCGGACACGACGGGTGAGGCGAACGAGCAGCCTTGGCCTTCGGCGTAGCCGCCGCTGTAGTACGGAATGGGAATGTCCTTGGCCGGACCCATGAGGTCGACGGCGGTGCCGGGTGCGGTGGAGTCGTCGAGGACCTTCCCGTTCTGGTCGAGTCCGCCCACCCCGATGACGCCCGGAACCGTCGACGGCGACCATGCCTGGGTCGCTCCCTGTGAGGCGTTGCCGACGCAGGCGACGACGAGCACGTCCTTCTTGTAGGCGTAGGCGAAGGATTCGTCCCAGCTCTCCGGCCAGCCCGGATCGTCCCATCCCAAGGACATGTTGATGACCTTCGCACCGGAGTCGACAGCCCATCGGATGGCTTCATCGGCCTGTTCTCGAGTCGATCCGGATTCCTTGGGGCGGTCGGGACCCAGCCACATCGATGCCGACAGGATCTCGGCGTCCGGGGCGACGCCGGTCGGCCCGGCACCGACTCCTCGGCCGGCGATGACTCCGGCCACGGCGGTGCCGTGGTGGATCGTGGTCTTCCCTCCCAGCGGGGTCTTTCCGTCCTTGCCCAGTCCGCTGAAGTCCTTGGACTTCTTCACGACGCCCTTGAGGTCTTCGTGGTCGGAGTTGACGCCGGAGTCGATCACTGCGACTTTGACGCCCTTGCCCGTGGATTTCTTCCAGACCTTGTCGATTCCGTAGTCTTTGATGAACCACTGGCCGGGTCCGGCCTTCGGCGCGGCCATGACGGGTTGGGTGGTACCGACGACGAGTCCGAGGACGACGGTCGTGACGGCGAGGAGTCGCGCGGCGGCTCTCACGAGCTCGTCAGCGCGAGGTCGAGCGCGGTCCCGTCGAGGATGTCGGTTTCGGAGATCCGAATATCCAGCGATCCTCCGGCGGCCGCCACGGCTTGGTCGAAGCGGGCGACGATCCTGGCGAAGAGCAGCGATCCGGCGCCGATGACGTCGACGCGTCCGGGATGCATATACGGCAGGTCCGTGCGTGCCTGGCGGTCCATGGCCAGAAGCTTTCGGGATTCGTCAGCGACGTCGGCGACGCTGATATGTGCTCCGTGGATGCGCTCTCGCTGGTAGCTTTCGAGTCCGAGGATGCCTGCGGTGATGGTGGTGACGGTGCCGGCGACTCCGATGAAAGTGCGCGGGGCCGCGAAGTCGACGATCTGCGCGGCCTGGTCGAGCTGGCCGTCTATATCGGCCAGAGCTGCCTGGATCTGGTCCTGGCTGGGAGTTTCGACCGGCATGTGCCGTTCGGTCAGACGCACCGACCCGATGTCCATGCTCACGGCCGCCTGGACATCGTCTCGGCCGAGGACGAGTTCGGTCGAGCCGCCGCCGAGGTCCATGACGACATAGGGTCCGTCAGCATCCGTGAGGCCGACAGTGGCGCCGAGGAAGGACAGCCGGGCCTCCTCTTCACCGGCGATGACGTCGGGGACGACGCCGAGGATCGAGAAGATCCCGGCGAAGAACTCATCGCGATTCTTCACGTCGCGGCTGGCCGAGGTCGCGACGAATCTCAGCTTCTCCGGCCGGTACTCGGCGGCCACCTCGGCGAATTCCTTCGCCACGGCGAAGGTGCGCTCGAGCGCCTCAGGTGCGAACTCGCCGGTGGCGTCGACACCTTGGCCGAGACGGACGATCCGGGTTTCGCGACGCAGGTCGGTGAGGGTGCCGTCGGCGGCGACATCGGCGATGAGCAGGCGCAGGGAGTTCGTCCCGCAGTCGAAGGCAGCAACACGCATGGCAGGTCCTAGTCGGTGGATTCGGTGGTGGCAGCGGTCTCGGCCAGCGGAGGCACATCGTTCATGAACGACAGTGCGCGGTCGCCGATGGGGTTGATGCCGAGCCCGGCGGACAGCGAGTGGCCGACGAGGGCGTGGAGGCATTTGACCCGGTTCGGCATTCCGCCTGCGGAGTAATCCTTGATCTCTTCAACTTCCGCCAGGCCCGCTGCGGAGCCGATCTCAGAGCGGACGTCGAGGTAGGCCCGGTGTGCGGCGGCGTAGGCGGCAGCGAGCTCTTCGTCTTCGCCGATCTCCGTAGTCCATTCGGCCATGATTCCCGAGGCTTCCAGCCGCGAGCATTCGGCCACGTAGGCAGGATGGGTGAGGTAGAAGGTCGTCGGGAACGGCGTGCCGTCCTCGAGGCGCGGAGCGGTGGCGACGACGAGGGGTTCACCGGATGCGCTGCGGGCGGCGATGCCGACGACGCCTCGGGGAATGCGCCCGAGTTGGTCTTGGAGGACAGCGAAATCCGCCTCGGTGCACTCTGTGATCATCAGCTCTTCTCCACGGTGTTGCCGGTCTCCTGAATGGACTCCAGCAACTCAAGGTACCAGGCCTGCTTGCGAACCGGCCGTTCGGGCTCGGATTCCTCGTCGACGGCCTCTTGATTCGTGACGATGACCGCGTTCTTGCCCTTTTCCACGTAGTACTGGTCTTCGCGGGCCTTGCGCTTGATGTAGGCGGGGTCTCTGAGGTTCTCGTTCTTCTCTTCGAGGCTCTTGACCTCGGCTTTCGTCGTCTCGATCTCGTTATTCAGGGCCGCGATCTGCTGGGCCTGTTTGAGTGCGGAGTTCAGGGGCGAGAGGAACGCGAGGAGGACGGCTGCGACGACGAGGAGGAAGATTCCCGTGCGCACCGACATGCGGCGGCCACGCGCCTCGGCGTCCGTGCCGGCATCGGCTTCGATGACCGGTTTCGGGCGTCGACGAGGGGTGGCTTTGCCAGGAGCCGATTTCGGGGCACTTCGTCTGGGCTTGCTCGGGACCATGCTTCTTTCCTCTGCGACTGGGGATCGGGGAAGAGTGTCGCAACATCTCCAAGTGTGCCGTGTCCGCATTCCCTGCGCGAGGATTTCGAGCTCGTGGCGTGTTCGATTCTCACGTATCCTCCGTCACGTCCGGTCCCGCCCACTCCTCCCCCGCGAGCATCTCTCACCTCAGCCCGTGCCCGCCCCAGGAGCCATCTCAGCCTCGCCTCCCGCAGGCATCTCACACCACTACTGCTTCCCCCTCCCCGCAGCCCCAACTCCTACACCCACGACGGCACCCCTCACTCTTGGCAGCAAACCACCTCGCTCCTGCGGTGCGTTATGCGCCTCGGGGTGACGGATGTCCGAAGATCGCCGCCGTCGATCACCTGACCTGCGACCAGTCATCTTGCGAGAGCTCCGCCCGATCAATGCCCTATCCACAGAGTTATCCACAGACAAGAGAGCGCTCATTACTGTTTGGTTGCGTTTATTGCATTTTAGATGCATGTATAAACTATTGAGCACCGATGACATCCTTCGGCTCGGATTCAACCATGGCGACATCAGGCGCGCCCGCAGATGTTGCCTCCGACGGCTGTCGCGGGGCACATATCTCGTCCGCCACGTCTGCGAACTGGACTTCCATCGCCCGCTCTGGGCGAGCATCGCCGAACAGGTCCACCAGGTCTTCATCGAGCACGGAGTCATCCGCGACGATATCAACGATCTCAACGCCTCGGTGATGGCTCACTTCGCACAACGTGCCGATCGGAGAACCGACGACGCGAAGTCGAACCCACCGGCGGAGATCTTCTCGCACATCTCTGCGGCACTAATCCACAATCTGCCCATCTCCCACCCTGTCGCCCACCAGGTCGAGGTCGTCCGGCGGGGCACCAACCGCAAATTCAAGACTATCCACGTCCGCGGCAGCATCATCCCGCAGAACCACCGCGCAACGATCAACGGCGCCGAGGTGACCACACTCGAACGCACACTCATCGACGTCGCCCGCAGCTACAACCTCGACGTCTCTGTGCCGATGATCGATGATGCGCTGCACCGAAAGCTGACCACCAGGGAGAAGATCCTCACGAAACTCGCTCAATGCTTGGAGAAGCGCAATTCCGCGAAAGTGCGACTGGCCATCGATCTGGCTGATTCTCGCCGCGAATCCCCCGCCGAGGCTGTCGCCGCGGTGCGATTCTACGAACACGGGATCACGGGGATGGAACCGCAGGTCACGTTTCACGCCGAATCATTGAGGCGCGATATCCGCGTCGACTTCTGTCACCGCCGGGCTCGTCTCATCATCGAGATCGACGGCATCGGCAAGCTCTATCTCGGTTCAGGTGTCCCCCGCGAGGAGCTCGAACAGGAACGCCGCCGCGAGCAGTGGCTGCGCGACCAAGGTTGGCAGGTGATTCGGATCAGTTGGAAGGAGCTGTTCGAGGAGGCGAAATTCTATGACATCCTCCGGTTCATCCGCCGTGCGCAGAACGCCACCGCCTGGTCCCCACCGCGGGCATCTGTGCCGCAGATGCATCGCGGACCGCAGCGCACCGCCGCGGACCGCCGCACCAGGCGGCACATCGCTGCATAGGGCGAGGCATCCCGCACCGCGGCTGTCGTTCACCCCTATTTCGTCGAGCACACCGTCTCCCATGGTGCGATTGGCAGAGTTTCATCCCGCACCGTTGCCGGCAACTCCTACAGGTGCTCGACCGTCCCTCACCCATAGAGACTCGTCAGAGTGGTGCAACGGTGCAAATTACGAGGAACGCGAGGGATAGTCGCCGGTGGGCGGATATGAGACCACCGGTGACAAATGGTGACGCAGTGAACCGGGCCCGGCAACGGAGAATCGTCGCGACGAGGAGACTTCGCGGTGAGAAATGCGGCCCCGGATGGAGGAAGGCCCGAAGGCGGGAAGACTCGAGACGAGAAGCCTCGGATGAGGGAGGTCCGAAGCTGGAAACCCCGAGGCGGGGCCGGGCGATCATTGTGATCGTCCGGCCCCGCCTCGGGGAGTTCAGAGCCCTGCTCGCCTCAGGCTTCGAAGCGCGGGAAGGCGCTGCGGCCCGCGTAGCGTGCGGCATCTCCGAGCTGCTCTTCGATGCGCAGCAGCTGGTTGTACTTCGCGACGCGCTCCGATCGTGCCGGGGCGCCGGCCTTGATCTGACCGGCGTTGGTCGCCACGGCCAAGTCGGCGATGGTCGTGTCCTCGGTTTCGCCGGAACGGTGCGAGATCATCGTGGTGTAGCCGTTCGTCTGCGCCAGAGACACAGCGTCGAGGGTCTCGGTCAGGGTACCGATCTGGTTGACCTTGACCAGCAGCGAGTTCGCCGTGGCGTTGTCGATACCGCGCTGCAGGCGCTCGGGGTTGGTCACGAACAGGTCGTCGCCGACGAGCTGCACCTTCGAGCCGATCGTCTCGGTCAGGGTCGCCCAGCCGTCCCAGTCGTTCTCATCGAGGGGGTCCTCGATCGACACGAGCGGGTACTTCGCCAGCAGCTCTTCGTAGTAGGCGGCCATCTCCTCGGCGGTCTTCTTGCTGCCTTCGAACTCGTAGGCACCGTCGGCGTAGAACTCCGAGGACGCCACGTCGAGGGCGACGGCGATATCGCGTCCGGGACGGTGCCCGGCGATGTCGATGGCCTCGATGATGAGGTCGAGCGCCGCGGCGTTCGAGTCGAGGTTCGGAGCGAATCCGCCCTCATCGCCGAGTCCGGTCGAGAGTCCGCGTTCCTTGAGCACTCCCTTGAGCGCGTGGTAGACCTCGACGCTCCACTGCAGCGCTTCGTGGAAGCTGGCGGCGCCGATCGGGGCGATCATGAATTCCTGGATGTCGACGTTCGAGTCGGCATGGGATCCGCCGTTGAGGATGTTCATCATCGGCACGGGCATGACGTGCGCATTCGGTCCGCCGAGGTAGCGGTAGAGGGGCAGATCCGCCGAGACCGCTGCCGCGCGGGCCACGGCCAGCGAGGTGCCGAGCATCGCGTTCGCGCCGATGCGGGACTTGTTGTCGGTGCCGTCGAGTTCGATGAGCGCCTGGTCGACGAGACGCTGGTCGTCGCTTTCGAGTCCGACGATGACTTCGTGGATCTCGTCGACGACAGCGTCGACGGCCTGGGTGACGCCCTTGCCCAGGTAGCGCTCGGGATCTCCGTCGCGCAGCTCCACGGCTTCGAATTCTCCGGTGGAGGCACCGGAGGGAACGCCGGCACGACCGACGGACTCATCGGCCAACAGCACTTCCACCTCGACGGTGGGATTTCCCCGGGAATCCAGGATTTCACGGGCGTTTGCGGCAACGATCTCGGCCACTGAGTACTCCTTAGCGTTTGGTTTCACATGGGGAACATGTGCCTGGAGGACAGCTTAATGCACCGCGCGCGCAGGCTCACCCTCGGTCCGGGCCCCGGTTGGGCTCGGATTCGAGCAGGCATTGCCGCAGTCGCCCGGGCGTGGCCGGGTCCATCCCGTGCGCGAGCAGGTAGGCTTCGACTCCCCCCGGCTGTCCCCCGTCCTTCGCCGAGGCGGTCCCGTGCTCGGCCTCGATCCGATCGAGGACCTCGTGCATGAGTTCGGGAGGAGCAGCGGTGGCGGTCTGGGCGAGATTGCCGGAGATCCCGGCATCGGAGAAGTTCCTGGTGATCGCCTCGAGGAAACCCCCGGACAGGTGGGTGGAGGTGATCGCGTATTCGTCGACGATCTCCTGCCGTCCCACACCGAGGAGGTCGAGCAGGAATGCCCCGATCACACCGGTGCGATCCTTTCCGGCAGAGCAGTGGAACACCACACCATCAGCGCAGTGTTCGGCGATCAGGTCGACGGCGGCGGCCAGCCGGTGACCGAAGTGCGTGATCATGAGTTCGTAGATGCGGCCGAGGCTCCGGTCGCTGAGATCCATTCCTGTCGCCTCGGCGGCGGCTTTCATCTCTTCCCTGCTCAATGGTCGGCTGGGGAAGAAGTGGTCGTCGAAGACGGGCAGCTCGATATGTCGGATGTCGAGGCCGTCGAGCGCATCCGGCAGTTTCGCCCTCTCGCCGATATCGCGCAGATCGATGACGGTGCCGATGCCGAGTTCGCCGATATCGGCGCGCGCCCGATCGCTCAGCTGCGCCAGACCGTCGGCGCGGAACACCTTCCCGGATCGCACTCGGCTCTCCCCCGCCTCGGCGGCGGGCCCTCCGAGGTCACGGAAGTTGAACGTGCCTTCGATCTCGAGCCTCTCCAGACTCATCGACTTCCGTCCTCTCCTCGCGCTGCGGCCTTCTCTTCCGCTTTGATCCGGCGGTACTCGCGTTCGACGTCTTCCAACGATGCCATCTCATCTCCGGGATCGTCGGTGAAAGCCAGGGGGTGACGACGGATGAGCTTGGCCTCGAGACCATCGATGATGGCGCCGAGGCTGTGACCGTAGTCTCGCCCGCTGCTTTCATCGAGCAGGGCGGAGTGGAAGAGCACTTGGTAGAACACGTCGCCGAGCTCGTCGACGACGGCCGCCCGATTCTCCGCAGTGGGTTCTGTCGCGAAGTCTTCAAGAGCGACGATGAGTTCATTCGTCTCTTCCCGTGCGTACTTCTCGAGGCTCTGATGATCTTGTCGGCTCGACCAGGGGCACCGTCGTCGCAGAGTCGCCATGGCTTCGATCACCGCTTGGAGTCCCGGTTCGTCACGTTCACCCACGAAATATCCTCCTGCCGGCACGAAAGACCCCCACCGCAGAAGCGGTGAGGGCCGATTCGTCGGTCACTTCGAGAATTTGTCCTTGACCGAGGCACCGAGGTCCTTGACCGACTCGCCGACGTCCTTGGCCTTGGCCTTGAGCTGATCGGTGGCACCTTCGGCCTTGAGCTGGTCGTCACCGGTCACATCACCGACGGTCTCCTTGGCACGGCCGCCGAGGTCTTCGGCCTTGTTCTCGAACTTGTCGTCAACACCCATGGGGATTCTCCTTAGTAGACAGCTGCGTGATTTGCACTTGCTGCGGATGTCTCCGCGTTTCGCACTCTACGCCACCGCCCTGGCTCGTGGGCCGAACAGCTGTGAACAGTCGGAGAGTTCTCAACCGTCCTTCGCAGCTCCGGCCTCCGTGACTTCCGCGGCATCCGACTCGACGACAGGCAGGATGGCGTCGAGGAACTGGTGCGCCCACCGCAGGATGTCCGAATCGGTCATCTCCTTGGAATCGAATCCGGTGCCCGCCATCGGCTTCGGGACGAGGATCGAACGCAGCGCCGGTTTGAGCAGAGACTTCGGGTACAGACGCTTGAGCCTGACCACCTGGGAGTCGGAGAGTTCGACGGGTCCGAAGCGGATGAAGTTGCCCTGCATGACGATGTCGTTGACCCCGGAAGCGCGGGCGCGGATGCGCAGCCTGGCGACATCGGCAAGGACACCGACGGGTTCCGGGTAGGGGCCGTAGCGGTCGATGAGCTCGTCGAGGACTTCCTGCAGCTGTGCTTCGTCGGTCGCCGCGGCCAACTTTCGGTAGGCCTCGAGACGCAGTCGTTCGTGATCGACATAGTCGGCCGGCAGGTGGGCATCGACGGGCAGTTCGATGCGCATGTCCGCCTCGGGTTCGGTCTCCTCGCCGCGGAACTTCGCCACGGCCTCTCCGACGAGTCGGACGTAGAGGTCGAAGCCGACGCCTTCGATATGGCCGGACTGCTGGCCGCCGAGCAGATTGCCGGCCCCGCGGATCTCGAGGTCTTTCATCGCCACCTGCATTCCGGCACCCAGTTCGGTGTGCGCGGCCAGAGTCGTCAGACGATCGTGTGCGGTCTCGGTCAGCTGAGTGTCCGGCGGGTAGAGGAAGTAGGCGTAGGCGCGTTCACGTCCACGTCCCACGCGTCCGCGCAGCTGATGCAGCTGGGAGAGCCCGTACTTGTCGGCGTTGTCGATGATCAGCGTGTTCGCATTCGCGATGTCGATTCCTGTTTCGACGATCGTCGTGCACACGAGCACATCGTATTTCTTCTCCCAGAAGTCGACGATGACCTGTTCGAGTCGGGTCTCATTCATCTTGCCGTGGGCGATGGCGATTCGCGCCTCTGGCACCATTTCGGCGATGTGTCCGGCGACTGCTTCGATATCGCGGACCCTGTTGTGGATGTAGAAGACCTGTCCTTCGCGCATGAGCTCGCGTCGGATCGCAGCCTTGATCTGCTTGTCTTCGCGTTTGCCGACATAGGTCAGCACCGGGTGCCGCTCTTCCGGAGGTGTGGCCAGGGTCGACATCTCGCGGATGCCGGTCACCGCCATCTCCAGGGTGCGCGGGATCGGGGTCGCCGACATGGCGAGGACGTCGACGTTCGTCCGCAGCGCCTTGAGAGTCTCCTTGTGTTCGACGCCGAAACGCTGCTCCTCGTCGATGATGACGAGTCCGAGTTCTTTGAACCGCACCTCGCCGCTGAGCAGTCGGTGGGTGCCGATGACGAGGTCGAGCTTGCCGGCGGCGAGATCCTCCTTGACCTTCTCCGATTCCTGTTTGGTCTGGAACCGGGAGAGGGCGCCGATGGTGACGGGGAATCCCGAGTAGCGTTCGGCGAAGGTCTCATAGTGCTGTTGGACGAGCAGAGTGGTCGGCACGAGCACGGCGACCTGCTTGCCTTCCTGGATCGCCTTGAACGCGGCACGAACCGCGATCTCCGTCTTCCCATAGCCCACATCGCCGCAGATCAGACGGTCCATCGGCACGGTCTTCTCCATGTCCGATTTGACCTCGTCGATGGTGGTCAGCTGATCGGCCGTCTCGACATAGTGGAAGGCGTCTTCGAGTTCACGCTGCCAGGGAGTGTCCGGCCCGTAGGCGTGGCCGACGGTGGCCTGGCGGGCCGAATACAGTCGGATGAGCTCCCCGGCGATCTCCTTGACGGCCTTGCGGGCTCTCGCCTTCGTCGACTGCCAGTCGGCGCCGCCCATCTTGTTGAGGTTCGGGCTCTCCCCGCCGACATAGCGGGTGACCTGGTCGAGAGCATCGCTGGGAACGTAGAGGCGGTCACCGGGCTGTCCGCGTTTGGCGGGCGCGTATTCGATGATGAGGTATTCGCGGGTGTGCTTGTTCGCACCTCGCCCTGTGGTCCGCTGGGTCATTTCGACGAATCGTCCGACGCCGTGCTGGTCGTGGACGACGTAGTCGCCGGGAGCCAGGTTGAGCGGGTCGACCTGGTTGCGTCGACGACGGGTGGGCAGCTTGCGCATATCCCGCGTCGAGGTGGCCGCAGCCCGACCGAGCACATCCGCCTCGGTGAGCACGGCGAGTTTGAGATCGTCGAAGACGAAGCCGCCGAAGGACGCGGCCGTCGTCACGGTCACCAGGGCTTCGGGCAGATCGGTCGGGTCGTCGACGAAGGAGGCGGGCACTCCGGCTTCGGAGAACACCTCGACCATGCGTCGGCCCGGGCCCTGGCCTTCGGTGAGCACGAGGATGCGCCACTTGTCGTGGATGAGTGCCTTGACGTCGGCGAGGATCGCCTCGACGTCTCCGGCATAGCCCTTCGGGATGCGGGCAGGGACGGAGAAGATGTTCTCCTCGGGACCGGCGAGCTCCTCGTCGGTGGCGAATCCGCCGATCTCCCACCAGGCCAGGCCGATGAGGCGAGCGCCTTCGGCCATCTCGGCCACGGTGCGGAAGCTGGCGGCAGACAGGTCGATCGGGGTCTCTCCCCCGCTGGCTGCTCCGGTCCAGGCGGCCTCGAGGAATTCGTTCGTCGTCTCCACGAGGTCCGTGGCACGGGCGTCGACGCGTTCGGGTTCGGTGATGATGATCTTCGATCCGGCCGGCAGCAGAGCGATCATCGGCTCCATTCCGTCGGCGAGGACGGCGGAGAGCGATTCCATCCCTTCGACGGCGACTCCGCCGGCGATCTTGTCGAGCATATCTGCGGCGCTGGGCACATCCTCGGCGAGTTCCGCGGCCCGCTTCCGCACCGAATCGGTCAGGAGCAGCTCCCGGCACGGCGGTGCCGACAGTCGCAGGGGTTCGTCACCGTCGTCGGTGGGGATGGAGCGTTGGTCGCTGACGGAGAATTCGCGGATCTCGTCGACCTCATCGCCGAAGAACTCCACACGCAGCGCTCGCTCCGAGGTGGCCGGGAAGATATCGACGATTCCGCCGCGCACAGCGAATTCGCCGCGTCTGGAGACCATGTCGACTCGGGAGTAGGCGAGTTCGGTGAGCCGTTCGGCGAGGTCATCGATCTCGTATTCGTCGCCGACGGCGAGCTCGACCGGTTCGATGTCGCCGAGCCCCTTGGCCAGGGGCTGGAGGAAGGCGCGCACGGGCGCGATGATGAAGGTCAGTTCCCGGCCGGGAGTGGGGTGGGCGAGGCGGCGCAGCACCTCGAGGCGCTGGCCGACGGTGTCCGACCGCGGCGACAGCTTCTCGTGCGGCAGGGTCTCCCAGCTGGGGAAGATCGCGATCGACGCCGACGGCACCCAGTCGGCCAGCGCCTGGGCGAGGTCTTCTGCCTCACGTGTCGTGGCGGTGACGATGAGCTGAGGCCCCGAGGCGGCCCCGTCGGTGGTGACGGTGCGGCGCAGGATCGACGGCCACAGTCCCTTGATCGCATCGATCGTGCCACCGTCGGTGTTGGCGTCGTTGAAGGCCGCGACGAGTTCGGTGATGGTGGGATTCCGGCGGGTGAGATCGAGTCCGTTGAGCACCCGAACAGTCTAGGCCACGCGGCTGACACGACCCATTCGGCGCCCTCTCGACAAAGCCCGAGGACCACGGGAGTCGAAAACGTGTGAGGATGAGCATATGGCCATGAAGAGAACCGTCCTTGCAGGTTTGGCTGCGGCGACGCTCCTGCTCGCAGGGTGCACGGCCGATGCCGATGACGACATCGCCGTCGCCGAACGGTGGGACTTCCATTCCCGCCCCGAACTCGCCCCGCCGAAGGTCGATATCGACGCCGGGGCCTTCCCCGACGACAACGGAGACCTGGAGACCTTCCTCGCCCCGAAGGGACAGACGCAGACCGATGACACGTCCTGGGTGGGCGGGCTCATCCTCGACTCCGCCGGTGACCCGGTGTGGATCAGAGACGACTCCGAGGCGCTGTGGGATCTGCGCGTCCAGGAATATCAGGGGAAGCCGGTGCTCACCTGGTGGGAGGGACTGGCCGAGACTCCGCACACCGCCGGCGAGGTTGTCGTCCTCGACGACTCGTATCAGGAGATCGCCCGTGTCGGCATGGGCGGCGAGCTTCCCAAGGACACGTCCGACCTGCACGAGACGACGATCACCGCCGATGACACAATGTTCCTCATCTCCTACGTGAAGACGCAGACGGATCTCAGCTCAGTCGGCGGAGCCGAGGACGGCTGGGCCTGGGAGGGCATCGTCCAGGAGGTCGACATCGCAAGCGGTGATCCCCTGTTCGAATGGCGCTCCCTCGACGCCGTGCCCATCGATCAGACCGAGACGGAGCTCAAGGAAGGCGAGGGCACGAAGGACGAGCCCTTCGACTACATCCACCTCAACTCCGTGTCCGAGGACGATGACGGCAGGGCTCTCCTCGTCTCGGCGCGCAATACCCACGCTGTCTACCAGCTCGACCGGAAGAGTGGCGATCTCAACTGGGTCCTCGGCGGCAAGGCCTCGGACTTCGAGATGGGCGAGAGCGCACAGTTCGCCTGGCAGCACGATGCCCAGCGCCGCTCCGATGGGACGCTGACCCTGTTCGACAACCACGCCGCGCCTCGGCTCGGCGACACCCGCGGTCTGCGCCTCGACGTCGATGAGAAGAGGAAGCGCGCCGAGGTGGTCACGGAGTATCCCGCCCCCGACGACCGTTCGTCGGGCAGTCAGGGCAACTTCCAGGAGCTGCCGGGCGGCAACGTCGTCCTCGGCTGGGGTTCGGAGCCCTACATCTCCGAGTTCTCCAAGGACGGAAAGCTGCTCGCCGACCTCAGCTTCACCGGCGGATCGAACTACCGCGCCTACCGCTTCGACTGGCATGCCCAGCCGACTGCTCCCCCGACGGCCACGAAGTCACAGCCGCAGTCCGACATCACTCGGGTGCACATGAGCTGGAACGGTGCCACCGAGGTGGCTTCGTGGAGGGTGCTCAGCGGTGACGACGAGGAGCACCTCGTCGAGAACACCGAGGTCGAGCGCAGCGGTTTCGAGACGGCGGCGGACATCACCCCGAACGGTTCGACGATCATCGTCGAAGCTCTCGACGCGGACGGCAAGTCCCTCGGGTCGACCAGAGCGGAGCCTCAGAACAGATAGTTTCGGGAGTTGGACCGGTCGTGAATATTTCGAGGCGATAACGGGCCTAACGGAACGATCACGATTGCCCGGAAGGCCCGGATGTTCGGGGTTCTCCAATCTTCATCACCCACAATTGGAACATGACCGACCACTCCCCCCGTTTCTCCGCCGAGGAATCCCGACTCCTCTTCGGCCCTGACTCCACCGACTCCGGATCTCCCCACTCCGGCCGTTCCGCGAATCCCCCGGTTGCGCACCTGAACACCACCGTCGACCGGCCGCATCTGCTTTCCCGGTTCGCTCCGGTGCTGATCGTCCTGGCCGTCATGTGGGTCATCGAGATCGTCGATGCGATCCTCCCTGTCGACCTCGACGTCTTCAGTCTGGAGTCATGGAATCCGCTCTCGCTCTACGGCCTGGTCACCTCGCCGCTGCTGCATTCGGGATTCGGCCATCTGCTGGCCAATACTTTCCCGTTCCTCGTCCTCGGCATCGTCATCGCCTTCGAAGGCAAGCGTCGTTTCTGGACGGTCACGGGCATCACCGCGCTGAGCTCCGGGCTCGGTGCGTGGCTGACCACGCTGCCCGGCCAGCACATCGTCGGGGCGTCCGGCATCGTCTTCGGATTCTTCGGCTACCTCGCGCTGCGCACCTGGTTCACCGATGACCTGCTGCGCAAGATCATCTACTTCACCATCGGCCTGTTCATCTTCGTCACCTACGGCGCATCGATGATCTTCGGCATGCTGCCGCAGACGAACGACATCTCCTGGCAGGGCCACCTGTTCGGATTCGCCGGCGGCATCTTCGCCGCATGGTGGCTGCACCGTCGCCCGGAGAAGCAGAAGACGGCCTGAGTCCCGGGCAGCGCCCGCTGCTTGGTCAGCACCCGAGGTGCGATCAGCGAGAGTGGAACTTCTGCTGCATGTCGGTGAGCCCGCTGACGATGACCTCTTCGACGGCATCGGCGAGGTCGGAGACGAACATCGGCAGGATCGTGCGCTCGTCCTTCGAGAACGGGCGCAGCACATAATCGGCGGTGTCCTGTCTCCCCGGAGGGCGTCCGACTCCCGCTCGCACCCGCAGATAGTCCTTCGTCCCCAGCACCGAGGTCATCGAACGCAGACCGTTGTGCCCGCCCTCTCCCCCGCCGAGCTTGGCTTTGATGGCATCGAAGGGGATGTCCACATCGTCATGGACGGCGATGATCCGGTCGGTGGCGATTCCGTAGAAGTCAGCCAGCGCGCGCACCGGTCCGCCGGATTCGTTCATATATCCCGTCGAGGTGGCCAACACCACCCGCGGACCGGGCAGTCCCGGGACGCTGCCGCCGGGCAGCCGCCCGGTGCCGACGTTCGCACGCAGCTTCGTCCGCGTCAGCGTGGTTCCGATGCGGGAGGCGAGTTCGGCGATGACCATCTGTCCGATGTTGTGCCGTGTCGCTTCGTACTTGGGGCCGGGATTGCCCAGTCCGAAGACCAACCATGCTTCGTTCGACATTGCCGTCCTTGTCCGTCCTGTCCGCGCCCGCTGACCGAGTGGTGGGGCTTCTGCTCGCCGCGGGGCGAGAGGTGCGCCGGGTTCGCTCTTGAGAAACGCATTCGGTGGGCCGCCCAACAGGCGGCCCACCGAACAGCGTAGTCAGTCAGTGCTCCTCACGGCACGTTGAGTGCCGGGAGGAGAGAAGATCACTCCTCTTCGGAGGTCTCTTCCTCACCGGACTCCTCAGCGGCCTCTTCCTCGGTCGACTCTTCAGCAGTCTCTTCCTCGGCGTCGGACTCGGTGTCCATCTCGATCTCTTCGGAGACGTTGACGATGAGCTGCTCTTCGTCGGCGATGAGCTCGACGCCTGCAGGCAGTTCGACCTGACCGGCCAGAACGTGCTCGCCGGCGGGACGGCCTTCGATGGAGACCTCGATGAGCTCGGGCAGCTTGGTCGCATCGGCCTTGACGGCGATGGTCGACTCTTCCTGCGAGACCATGGTGCCGGGGGCGGCTTCACCGATGACGTGGACGGGCACGTCGACCTCGATCTTCTCGCCGCGCTTGACGATGATGAGGTCGAGGTGCTCGATATCACGACGGACGGGCTCGATCTGGACGTCGCGCGCAATGGCGAGGACGTTCTTCGATCCGTCGGTGCTTTCGATCTCGAGCAGCGCGTTGGCGTGCTTGAGAGCCAGCATGGTGGCGTGGCCCTCGAGGGACACGTGCACGGGGTCTCCGCCGTGGCCGTAGATGACAGCGGGGATGCGTCCTGCGCGGCGGATGCGGCGCGCTGCGCCCTTGCCGAACTCGTTGCGAGCTTCGGCCAGAAGTTTGAAGTCAGCCATTTTCTCTCCTTCGTGGTGAACTTACCTTCGAGCACCACGGCGAAACAGCCTGAGCACCCACGCGAATCACGAACCCGATGGGTTCGTTTCGTGGGGCAGGACCGCGTCGATCACGGAGACATCAGCCTCCCTCGCCGAGGCAACCCGACTAGTCTACGGCACCGTCCGTTTCGGCACCAATCCGAGAGGTCACGGCTGCAGCGCACGCATCGATTCCGGTTTCGGTGAGGAGGATGTCGTAATGGTTCGTCCCCTGCACATCGACGATGTCCATCTGCGGCCATTGCCGAGCGAAGTCGTTGGTCGTCTCCGGCGGGTACAGGCCCGGTTCGGCGGCGACGAGGTCGCGCTCGGCGAAGAGGAAGACCACTTCGGACTGGGTTCCGTCACTGCCCATGATCGTCTCCAGGGCATCACGGTAGGCGGAGCCGGTGTACATGTCGGCCGAATCGGCCTGCATCGCCTCCACCGACGTCGACGGTTGGAACGAATGGTCGTCCTTGGCCGCCAGATCGTAGACGAAGCTCTCGGTCGCCACGGTGTCGAGGCCGTCGACGAAAGCGGGGTGAGCGGCGAAGAACGCCAAGTACTCCTCGACGCTGCCGAAGGTCATCGACAGCCGCTCGGCGGCCGGGCCGAGGACGGCGGCGATGAGATCATCGGTGTCGAGGTCCTCATCGTTGAGGTCGTCGACGGGGCCGTCTCCGTGGGGCTGCCCCACTGGCAGGGGAAGTCCCCCGTCGATGAGGACGGGGCCACGGAAACGGCGGGCCGCCTCGGCGCCGGTGTCGACGTTCGGCTCAGCCGACATTCCGGCCAGGGTCATGGCGACGAAACCGCCCATGGAATGACCAACCAGGGTGACCGGCCCCTCCGGGGCGAAGGCATCGAGCACGGCGGTGACATCCTCGGCGTGGGCGGCCATCCCGAACGGGCCGGGCAGGGTGCGCGAGTCGGCTCGTCCGCGCAGGTCGGGCCCGATGATGCGGACGCCGGGCAGTGCGGAGACGAGGCCCGCGAAGAACAGGTGGTTGGAGGTGATGCCGTGGATGACGCACACGGTGGGCACGCGCCCGGGGCCGCTCGCCACCGGCTCCCACACTCCCACGGACAGCTGCCCGCCGGGGACGTCCACGCGGTACCGGTTGTAATCGTGTGAGGACATCGTCCCTGATCCCTTCGCCGAAGTCTTGCCTCCAGTGTAGGACCTCACGGCAGTCCAGACGATGCGAACCCCGAGCCGCATCGACTCGGGGTTCGCATCAGATCCGGCGCGATTGCGCGGATCACGGGGCCTCAGCCTTCGGGATCAGACCTCGAAGAGACTCGTGACCGATCCGTCTTCGAAGACCTCGTGCACGGCACGAGCGATGAGCGGGGCGATCGAGAGCACGGTGAGCTTGTCGAAGATCTTGTCTTCGCTCAGCGGCAGAGTGTTCGTGACGATGACCTCTTCGGCCACGGAGTTCGACAGGCGTTCGACGGCCGGGCCGGAGAACACGGCGTGGGTGGACACGACGATGACGCCCTTCGCGCCGGCGGCCATGCAGGCATCGGCGGCCTGCACGATGGTGCCGCCGGTGTCGATCATGTCGTCGACGAGCACGCAGGTGCGGCCCTCGACCTCACCGACGACGCGGTTGGCCTTGGTCTCGTTCGGTCGGGTGATGTCGCGGGTCTTGTGGATGAAGGCCAGCGGCACTCCGCCCAGCGAGTTCGACCAGTTCTCCGCGACCTTGATGCGGCCGGCGTCGGGCGAAACCACGGCTAGGTCGCCGGGGTACTTGTCCTTGACGTAGCCGGCGAGGATCGGCATCGCGATGAGGTGGTCGACGGGACCGTCGAAGTAGCCCTGGATCTGCGCGGTGTGCAGGTCCACGGTGATGATGCGGTCGGCACCGGCGGTCTTGTACAGATCGGCGACGAGGCGAGCGGAGATGGGCTCGCGTCCGCGGTGTTTCTTGTCCTGCCTGGCGTACGGGAAGAACGGTGCGATGACGGTGATGCGCTTGGCCGATGCACGCTTGAGGGCGTCGACCATGATCAGCTGCTCCATCAGCCATTCGTTGATGGGAGCGCAGTGGGACTGGAGGACGAAGACGTCGCTGCCGCGCACTGACTCGGAGTAGCGGACGTAGATCTCGCCGTTCGCGAAGTTGTAGATGTCGGTGGGGAGGAGTTCGGTCCCCAGATTCTCCGCGACTTGCTCGGCGAGTTCGGGATTTGCCCGACCGCTCACCAGGACGAGCTTCTTATCGCCCGCCGTCGTTATCTCATTCACTGATCCGTTCCCCTTCGGATGCGTTTTCGGCCGCCTGCGCTGCAGGCGTGCCCGGACGGTTTGTCTGAACCCAGCCCTCCAGGTTGCGCTGTGGGGCCACCGAGATGGCCAGCGCTCCTGCAGGGACATCCTTGCGCACCGTCGTGCTCGCACCCGAATAGGCGCCGTCGCCCACGGTGACAGGGGCGACATACATATTGTCCGAGCCCATGCGTGCATGCTTGCCGATGACGGTGCGGTGCTTGTTGACGCCGTCGTAGTTGACGAACACCGAGGCGGCTCCGATGTTCGAGCCCTCCCCGATCTCCGCATCGCCGACGTAGGAGAGGTGGGGTACCTTCGCACCCTTGCCGATATCGGCGTTCTTCGTCTCCACGAAGGTGCCGATCTTTCCGGACTCGCCGAGCTTGGTGCCCGGACGCAGGTAGGCGAACGGTCCGACGTTGGCTTCCGGGCCGACGACGGCGAGTTCACCGTGGGTGCGCACGACCTTGGCGTTCTCCCCCACCTCGGTGTCCTTGAGGGTGGTGTCGGGGCCGACGACGGCGCCGGCGCCGATGTCGGTGGCGCCCAGCAGCTGGGTGCCGGGCAGGATCGTCGCATCGGCGGCGATGGACACGTCGACGTCGATCCACGTGGTGTCGGGGTCGATGATGGAGACACCGGCACGCATGAACTTCTCGCACTGCCGGCGGTTGAGCTCCTTGCCGAGGTTCGCCAGCTGCACGCGATCATTGGCTCCCTCGACCTGCCACAGGTCGTCGGTGGCCGTGGCGGCGACGGGGCGGCCCGCCTCACGGGAATGTCCGATGACGTCGGTGAGGTACTTCTCACCCTGCGCGTTGTCGGTCGTCAGCGAGGCCAGGCCCTCCTTGAGCGCCGCGGCGTCGAAGGCGTAGATGCCGGAGTTGATCTCACGGATGGCCCGTTCTTCGTCGCCGGCGTCCTTCTGCTCGACGATGCGCAGCAGGGATCCGTTCGCGTCGCGGACGATGCGGCCGTACCCGGTCGGGTCGTTCACCTCGGCGGACAAGACGGTCACGGCGTTGGCGTTGGATTCGTGGATCTCGACGAGGCCGTTGATGGTCTCCGTCGTCAGCAGCGGCACATCGCCGTAGGTGACGACGACGGTTCCGCTGAGGTCCTCGGGCAACTGGGTGAGCGCACATTCGGTGGCGCGGCCGGTGCCCGGAACCTCATCCTGATCGGCGATGAGCAGGGTTCTCTGGGAGGACACGGGAAGGGAGTCGAGGTGGGCGACGAGCTGATCGCGCTCATGGCGGACGACGACGATGAGGTGCTCGGGAGAGGTTCCGGCCGCCGCGGCGACGGAGTGATGGAGCAGGGAGCGTCCGCCGATGGGATGCATCACCTTGGGAAGAGCCGACTTCATTCGAGTGCCTTGGCCCGCTGCCAGAACGATGACGGCGGTCGGATGAGTCTGCGACATAGTTGAATCCTTCGCATGTCGGGTTGGGCCAGCTCCGCCCATAGGATTCGAACCTATACTGCACGGCTCCAAAGGCCGGCGTGCTGCCATTACACCAGGGCGGAACAGCGTGCACCAGTAGAGGGGCCCGCGCTCACGAGACACCATCATGCCACTACGATTAACTGTATGGAAATTCTACGCGAGATTCTTCTGACCCTGCATCTGCTGGGTATGGCCATCATCGTCGGCGGCTATTTCACCGTCATCCGCTCCCCCAAAGTGATGCCCGGAATGCTCCACGGCGCCTATCTGCAGCTGGTCACCGGCCTGCTGCTCATGGGGCTGGCCGAGATGGGCGATGGCGACGTCAACCATATGAAGCTCGGCATCAAACTGGTCGTGGCGATCCTCGTCACTGTCTTCGCGTTCATCGGCAACAAGAAGCAGAAGGCCTTCGCCGCCTCTGCGCCTGCAGAGGGCGGGGCAGGCGTGAAGGTGGCGAACCCGTCGGCGACCATGGCACACCTGGTGGTGGCCTTCGCGGTCATCAACGTCATCGTGGCCGTCTTCATCCACTGACCTTCCCCAATTACTACCTGACGGCGGCTCAGCAACCTCGCGCGAGGTTGCTGAGCCGCCGTCAGGTAGTTCTGAGGGGTGTGAGCTCGTGTCCGAGGCTGACGGTATCGTTGGGGGCGACATGACTGCTGCAGCTGAACACACCGACCATGCCGCCGGCGCCGACTCCCGAGCGGCCGAACTCCTCACCGGACTCAACCCCAGGCAGCGCGAGGCCGTAATCCATACGGGATCCCCGCTGCTCATCGTCGCCGGAGCCGGATCGGGCAAGACGACCGTGCTCACCCGACGCATCGCCTACGCCTTGGCCACCGGTCGCGCCCACCCCGGCGAAGTCCTGGCGATCACGTTCACGAACAAGGCCGCGAAAGAGATGGCCGAACGCGTGTCCTCGATCGTCGGCCCTGCCTCCCGCGCCATGTGGGTCTCGACCTTCCACTCCTCGTGTGTGCGCATTCTCCGCCGCGAGGCGAAGGTGCTGGGCATGAAGTCGAATTTCACGATCTACGACGCCCAGGACGCCCAGCGACTCGTCGCTCAGATCCTCAAGGAGCTCGGCCTCGACACGAAGAAGTACGCCCCGCGGGCCATCCTGCACCGAATCTCGAACCTCAAGAACGACCTGCAGACCCCCGACGACTTCATCCCGCGGCCCAACAATCCCGCCGACGAGGTGCTCGCCGACGTCTTCAAGCGCTACACCTCCCGTCTGCGCCTGGCCAATGCCTTCGACTTCGACGACCTCATCGCAGAGACCGTCCACCTCTTCGGCGCCTTCCCCGAGGTGGCCGATTCCTACCGTCGCCGGTTCCGCCATATCCTCGTCGACGAGTACCAGGACACGAACCCAGCACAGTACGCCCTGATCAAAGCCCTGGCCGGTGACGGCGCAGGAGGGCCGACGGGTGCCGAACTCACCGTCGTCGGCGACGCCGACCAGTCGATCTATGCCTTCCGCGGCGCCACGGTGCGCAACATCGTCGAGTTCGAGAAGGACTTCCCGAACGCGGACACCATTCTGTTGGAACAGAACTATCGGTCGACGCAGAACATCCTCGACGCCGCCAATGCCGTGATCGCGAACAACGACGACCGCCGCGAGAAGAAGCTGTGGACCTCGGAGGGTTCCGGCGAGCAGATCGTCGGCTGGGTGGCCGAGAACGAACAAGGTGAAGCCCGGTTCATCGTCGACCGCATCGATGACCTCATCGACGAGGAGAAGTACACCTATGGTGACTTCGCCGTGTTCTACCGCACGAACGCTCAGTCGCGCGCCATCGAAGATGCGCTGGTCCGGTCCGGAATCCCGTACAAGGTCGTCGGCGGCACCCGCTTCTACGAGCGCAAGGAGATCAAGGACGCCCTCGCCTACCTGCGCGTCGTCGCCAACCCCGATGACGACGTCAATCTGCGCCGCATCCTCAATGTGCCCAAACGCTCCATCGGCGACCGCACCGAGGGCATCATCGCCGACTTCGCCGACCGGGAGAACATCAGCTTCTTCACCGCCCTGGGCCGCCTCGACGAGATCCCGCACCTGAGTTCGCGCGCCCTGACCTCGGTGCAGAAGTTCTACGACCTCATGCAGGATCTGCGCTCCACCGCCGAGTCCTCCCCGCTCTCCCGGGTCATCGAGGCGATCCTCGAACAGTCCGGTTACCTCGAATCGCTGCAGAAGAGCACCGATCCGCAGGACGAGTCCCGTGTCGACAACCTCGCCGAACTCGTCGCCGTGGCCGAGGATTTCGTCGCCACTCGGGAGGCTGCCGCGGTTGCGGAACCGGACACCCCGGATGACAACGACACCAACACAGACACCGGCACTGAGGCGACCGCCGTGCCTGAGACGACCGATACAGAGGCCGAAACCGCCGCCGAGGCGGTCGACCCCGACGTCGATGACGTCGGTTCCGCAGACGCCTCCGCTGCGCCGGGCGTCGGCGCGGCGGCCATCGATCAGTTCCTCGAGCAGGTGGCTCTGGCCTCGGACACTGATCAGATCCCCGATGCCGAACTCGGTCAGGTCACACTGATGACTCTGCACACGGCTAAGGGACTCGAGTTCCCGGTGGTCTTCCTCACCGGGCTCGAAGACGGAGGATTCCCGCATTCGCGTTCCTTCGAGAATCCGCAGGAGCTGTCGGAGGAGCGGCGTCTGGCGTATGTCGGGCTCACGCGTGCTCGGCAGCGTCTGCTCGTCACTCGCGCCGAGACCCGGAGCATGTGGGGTCAGCCTCAGTACAATCCGCCGAGCCGGTTCCTGTCCGAGATCCCGGAGAACCTCATCAATTGGGAGAACACGGGCAGCTTCTCCGGCGGGTTCGCTTCGGGCGGCTTCGGTTCCGGAGGTTTCGGCTCCGGCGGCTATTCGTCCGGATACTCGGGAGGATCACGCGGCTTCGGGTCGTCACGGTCGTCCGGTGGCGGCTCCCGCTCACGCTCGAGTGCGAGTTCGTCGACACCGGTTGCCGGATTCCCCAATCGGATCCGACCCAATCGTGAGGTCATCTCCGTCGAGGTCGGCGAGAAGGTCTCGCACGAGTCCTTCGGGCTCGGCACCGTCACCGAAGTCAACGGTGTCGGAGACAAGACCGTGGCCGTCGTCGACTTCGGTTCGGCCGGATCGAAGCGGCTGCTGTTGCGCTACGCCCCGATCGAAAAACTCAGCTGAGGCAACGGTGCAGGTGGATGCACGGCCAAGCCGTGCATCCACTGCACTGAGCCGTTCTCTCGCGCAGCGAAGCCACTCGTGCCCCGATAGTTGGTATCGACTGACGCTAGCCAGAACACAAGAAAGCGCCGAGGAGAATCACATTCTCCTCGGCGCTCATCCATGCCGGACGCGGCTATGGATTAAAGATCATTCGTTGCCGAGCTTGTCATCGGCTCCGTCGCGACCCTGATTGATCTGGTCTTCGAACTTTCCACCGGTGACATTGTTGGCTGCGTCCGAGGCCTTGTCCAGGCCCTGGTCGCTGATCTCTTCACCCTTATCGCTATTCAAGGCGTCCTTGGCTTTGTTAGTAAGATCGTCGAGTCCCATGCTGTCTCCTTTCATCGGAAAAGGTTCGAAGCGAACCTCTGACGCCACTCACCTTGCCACTATTGTCGACGTGACGACACCTGCGCGTCCCATTTCTCAGCGAATGCACATAAAGAGCGTCGCCGAGACCGACTCCTCAGCGGGTCAGCGGTACGAGGAACGCCAGCCCGACCAGCAGTCCGGCGAACAGCAGACAGGTCGTGATGTCGACGACCTTCGACCGATTCGCCCACACTTCGGTCCACGGCGGCGGCATCGCTCGGAACCCGGCGAGACCGGCGGGGACGACCGCGAGGACGACAGCACCGAGGCGGAAGTCGATGACGGAGCACGCCGCGGCGGCGGCGACGCCCAGGAGACAGCCGAGCAGCACCCAGTCACGCCGGGTGGGATGCGCGTATCGCCGTTTCCAGTAGATCCATCGCTTCGCGATCGGTCCTCTCCCCCGCCGTGCATGGCGGGGGTGAGGTCGCTTCATCTCAGTGGAAGAAATGGCGGCTCCCGGTCAGGTACATCGTGATTCCTGCCGCCTCCGCGGCCGCGATGACCTCCTCGTCGCGGATCGATCCGCCGGGCTGCACCACGGCGGTGACTCCTGCGTCGATGAGGATCTGCAGACCGTCGGGGAACGGGAAGAAGGCGTCGGAGGCTGCGACCGCACCGGTGGCGCGTTCGGCTCCGGCACGTTCGACAGCGAGTTTGGCCGAGTCGACGCGGTTGACCTGCCCCATGCCCACACCCACCGAGGCTCCCCCCTTGGCGAGCAGGATCGCGTTGGACTTCACAGCCCGTCCGGCCTTCCACGCGAATTCGAGATCCGCGAGGACCTCGGGTGCAGCTGCCGGACCAGCGGCCAGGGTCCAGTTCTCGACGGAGTCGCCGTCCGCCTGGAAGGCGTCGCGGTCCTGTACGAGGAACCCACCGCTGATCGGCTTGACCTCGTCTGTGGGCACATCGATGTCGCCGAGTTCGAGCAGTCGCAGGTTCTTCTTCGTCGTGAGGATCTCAAGTGCCTCGGCGCTGAACGACGGAGCGGCCAGGCATTCTGTGAAGATCGGCTTGATCGATGCTGCGAGCTCTGCGTCGACCTCGCGGTTCGTGGCGATGACACCGCCGTAGGCCGACAGCGGATCGCATTCGTGGGCGGACTTGTGCGCAGCGGCAGCGGTCTCACCGACGGCGATTCCGCAAGGGTTCGCATGCTTGATGATGGCGACGGCCGGCTGCTCGAAGTCGAATGCCGCGCGGATCGCGGCATCGGTGTCCGTGTAGTTGTTGTACGACATCGCTTTGCCGCCGAGCAGTTTCGCACCGGCGATTCCGGCGGTGCCGTCGGAGTACACGGCAGCAGCCTGGTGCGGGTTCTCTCCATAGCGCAGGTCGGCGATCTTCTCTCCGGTGAGGCCGGCGAATTCGGCCTTCTCATCGGTGGCGAGTTCCGCGGCGAACCAGGAGGCGACGGCCGCGTCGTAGGCCGCAGTGTGGGCGAAGGCGCGGGCGGCGAAGATGCGGCGGGCATCGATATCGAAGCCGTCTCCGGAGGCTGCGTCGAGCACGGCCGAGTAGTCGGCCGGATCGGTCACGACGGTGACCGTAGGGTGGTTCTTCGCCGCCGCACGCACCATCGAGGGTCCGCCGATGTCGATCTGTTCGATGCAGTCATCGAAGCCGGCTCCGCTCGCGACGGTGTCGGCGAAAGGATAGAGGTTGACGACGACGAGGTCGAAGGGCTCGATCTCGAGTTCGGACAGCTGTTCCAGGTGCTCAGGCTTGCGGGAGTCGGCGAGGATGCCGGCGTGGACGCGCGGATGAAGGGTCTTGACCCGCCCTTCGAGGCATTCGGGGAACCCGGTGAGGTCTTCGACCTTCGTCACCGCGGCTCCCGCCTCGGCGATCTTCGCTGCCGTGGATCCGGTCGACACGATCTGGACTCCGGCGGCGTGGAGGCCGCGAGCCAGCTCCTCCAGCCCGGTCTTGTCGTAGACGCTGATCAGCGCTCTCTTGATCGCGCGGGTTCCTGTCACAGATCCTCCTCGAGGTTCGGTTGCCGGTCGGTTCTTCTCACGGCGGGGTCAGTGGGCGGTCATCGCCGAGGCGACATATCCGCGGACATGTCGCCCTTCGACGACGAGGTCGGTGTGGGCCAGATGTGCCAGCAGACGCACGAGCTCTTCGCGTTCCCGGGCTTTGATGTTCTCGTGCACGGTCTCCTCGGTGTCGTCATCGCCGACGGGCACAGCGTACTGAGTGATGATCGGCCCGGTGTCGACTCCGGTGTCGACGATGTGGATGGTTCCGCCGGTCAGCTTCACCCCGTGGGCGAGCGCGTCGCGGACCCCGTGTGCACCCGGGAACGACGGCAGCAGCGCCGGATGGGTGTTGATGATCCGGGACGGGAAGGCCTCGACGAAGCTGGGACCGAGGATGCGCATGAAACCGGCGGAGACCACCCAGTCCGGGGCGAGCTCGGCCACCGTGTCCTTCAGCGCCAGGTTCCACTCGTCGCGGTCGGCGAAGTCCTTGGGCCGGACGACGAAGGAGGGAATCTCATGCTGTTCGGCTCGGGTCAGGACCCCTGCGGTGGCCGAGTCGGCCCCGATGGCGACGATGTCGACTCCACGGGTCCCGTCGGCGAAAGCGTCGATGACGGACTGCGTGAGGGTACCGGATCCTGATGCCAGAAGAACGATGCGCACCCGCACAGTCTAACGTCTGCAGCACATGGACGATGCCCTGCTGTCATCGTGCGGACACGGCCCGCCGAGGCATTTGTCAGTCGACTGTGAGAAACTGATCCGGTGACGTCACCGCAGAATACCGAAGAGAAGAAGGCACCGACTCCCGAAGAGGAGGCACAGGCCGCACCGGCACGACACGGGCTCGTCCTGATACTGCTGATCCTCGCCTCGGTGCTGACGTTCACGTATCAGCTGCCGTTCAAGCTCGCCGCCATCGGCTTCGCCATCGCCGCAGTCGTCTGGTCGGTGAAGTACATCGTCGCCGTCGTCAAGACCAAGCAGCGCCGGAACATGTCCTTGGGCATCCTCGGCGGTCTGCTCAGCATCTACCTCATCTTCTCCACGATGTCCTCGGTCATCCTCTGGCCGGTGCAGTCGAAGTACGAGGAATGCCTGCGCGACGCGATCACGCAGCAGGCGCAGCTCTCGTGCTCGAGTGAGTATCAGTCGGGTCTGGGTGACTGGTTCAAGCAGGTCACCGGCCAGGATCTCGATCTGCCCGGCACCAAGTGATCCACGGGGCCAGGGCCCTGATCATTCAGCGCTGATCCCCTCACCGAGGATGTCCTCGGTTCACGCCTGCCCCGTCACCGAGGCGGACTTCTGTTCACGCCACAGCCGCGGTGAGTACGCTGCCTCACCGAGGCAGCCCAATCCGTCACCGAGGCGGCGCCCTCGTCTAACGCGGTTCGTCTTCGTCGACGATGTCGTCGGCGAGCGATTCCGGTTCGTCCTCATCGAACGCATCCGTTGTGCGGTCCTCTTCGAACGCGCCCGCTGTGGCATCCTCGTCGTCGGGGTACTCTTCGTCTTCCTCGGCGAATTCGGAATACTCGGCGTGCAGACCGGAGAGTCTGATCAGCAGAAGGCCGGCGGCCATTCCCACACCGATCCACCCAGTGATCGCCAGCGCCGACGTCAGGGCCGAGGGTCCGAACCCGGAGAGACCCAGCGGGCCCAAGGCCCCACCGGCGAACAGTGCGAGCACCTCGAGGGCGACGAACAGTATCCCGATTGCAAGCCCCAGTCCCATCCACGACTGTGCGGCGATGTCACGGGCTCGGTCGCGGCCGAGGATGACGCACAGCAGACCGAGCAGCACGAGAAGCGCCGGTGCGGCCGCCGTCCAGGCGGGATAGTCACCGTCCAACAGCTGCAGCACGTGCACATCGGGCACGGGCGCTGAGGTCGAAGTGAATGCAGAGCTCGTCCCGGCCCCGCCGATGCTCACTCCCGTCCCGGCGGTCCACGACAGGGCTGAGAAGAGGATGCTCGGGGCGAAGAGCGCCTGAACGACGATGAGGCCGATGCCTGCGGCGACCGGTGAGCTGTAGACCTGCACAGTGTCGGCGACATCGCTCCAGCGGATCACGATTCCGACGACGAGCACGATCGCACCGAGTGCCGCAGCGGCCCACAGCAGACGGCGTGCGAGTCCGACGGAGACAGTCCAGGTGTCATCGGCGATCACGGCCAGTCCGGGGATGTCACCGATTCCTCGCACCCGAATGAAGGCCCACGCCACAGCCGTGACGAGGAAGAGGAAGAGCCGAAGGAATCCGAGCGGAGTCACCGTGGCCTGGCCGACCAGGATCGCCACGACGAGCAGAGGAGCGGCGTAGGCCACGACGAAGGTGCCCAGAGCTGTACCCATGAGCGCCCACCATCCGCCGGGATCGTCGTCGCTCTCGGCCGGGCTGTCCGCTGCCGTGCTGCGGGCGACTCGTTTGGCCCCCGTTGCCACCAGCAGCCACAGGCCGACAGTCACGAGGCTCGGCGCCAGCGAGAAGTCGAATCCGAGGGACGAGACACTCAGTCCTGACACCGTCGCCCACAGTGCGAACGCCCATTCGGGAATCGCCGAGTACGGCAGCTGCGAGCCGAGCCCGATGATCCAGAAGACGATGGCGACGACGAATCCCGCGGGAACGACGATGAGGTCGATCTTCACGACTTCCATGAGGGCTGCGAAGATCGTCCGACGGTAGGGCTGAGGGTGAGGAGAAGTGTGCATCAGGACCATTTTCGCCTAACCCGCCTCGGCTTCCCGGTATTGACCACGCGATTCCCTGCTCCGGGAAGTACAATTGCGCCAGGACAGGCTTGTACACGCAAAGGATGACCCCACGATGAGCAACGGGAACGATCACCCCAATTTCCCGCCACCACCCAGCGAGCCTCCGGAGAACGGCGGGTCGAAGCCCGAGTCGGAGTTGCCGACGGATGAGGGCCTTCCGGGTTCGGTCTCCGATGACGCCCCCACCGCAACCGGCGGTTCGGCTCAGTCCGGAAGCGGTTCCTCGGTGCCCGATGACCAGGCACCACCCTTGGGAGCTCCGGGCAACGATGCGCCGGAACGACCGACGGTCGCTCCGGCTGCTTCTCAGCAGAACGAACCGCCTCAGTATTCGGGCCCCGGCGCCCAGAACGATCAGTCCTTCAACTCTGGCCAGCAAGGCGGAGCCAACGTTCAGGGCGCCCCACAGGCGGGTCCCTATCCCGGTGCCCCGTCTCCGAGTGACCAGCCTCAGAACGGGCAGTATCCGAACAACCAGTACCAGAGCCCGCAGCAGCCGAACGGCGGCTACCCCGGGGCTCAATCGCAAGGCGCTCAGCCGCAGGGCGGCCAACAGCCAGGCGGTCAGTATTCGAATGCGGCATATCCGGGGGCGTCTAATCAGCCGTACCCCGGCGCTCAGGACCAGCCGGGCCAGTTTAACTCCGCCCAGAACCAGTCCGGGCAGTATCAGACGGGGTCGGGGCCGAACGCCCAACAGACCGGTTCCGGTCCATCCCAGGCAATTCCGCAGCCTGCACCGGCTCCGGGTTTCGCCGGCGGTCAGAGCACCGCGACGCGTGCCGACAATCGCCCCGATAAGAAGAAGAGCAAACTTCCGCTCTTCATCACCCTCGGTGCGGTCGCGCTGGTCATCATCCTCGTCCTCGTCGGGTTCTTCGTCATCGGCAGCGTGAACAAGAACAAGTACGGACCCGACAAGGTCGCAGAGGACTACGTCGAAGCCCTGAACAAGGGTGATTTCGCAGCCGCGGAGAAGATCGCCCCCTCGACGCGGCCTGAGGGCACGAACCTCGATCTGCTGCAGAAGGAATTCACCGATTCCTCATCGGCGAAGATCGAGAAGGCCAAGGTCGAATCGTCGAAGACCGACGGGGACAAGGGCACCGTCGTCGTGTCCTACGAGCTCGACGGCAGCCCCTACAATGTGGAGCTCTCTGCGACGAAGGACGGCAAACAGGACCTGTTCTTCGACAAGTGGACGATGAAGGGCCCCGACCTCAACGTCATCTCCCTCGATATCCCCGCTGCCGACGGTCTCGCCGTCAACGGCAAGGACTACAAGGCGAAGTCCGGCACCACGTCGTTCGCTGTCTACCCCGGCAGCTACGACTTCACGATTCCGAAGAGCAAGTGGATCTCCGAAGCTTCCGATACGGCCAAGGTGAACTTCCCGAAGGCCTTCGCCCCCGGCGGACAGCCGAACAAGGGCCAGGTGTCCCCCACCACCCTCAACCTCGATCTGTCCCCGACCGGCGCCTTCGACAAGGAAGTTCAGAAACAGGTCGAGAAGGAGCTCCAGAAGTGCTTCGACAACAAGAGCATCGAGCCGAAGTGCGACTTCATCAAGTACGACCCGACCGAGATCCCAGTCGGCGGTTCGGACAAGAAGCTCGATGATCTGGCCAAGAAGAACACCGCCAAGTGGGACATGAAGGAGATGCCGAAGGTGAAGGCCAGCTTCGGCGCCGGAGACACGAACACCGGCTCGTTCTTCACCGAGAAGCCAGGCAAGTTCAACTTCTCCGTCGACGGCAAGAGGGCCGGCTCCTCGTACTTCTCCAACGGCAACTCCCTGTCGGTGTCCGGAAGCGTGAAGATCGACGGAGACAAGCTCTCGGTCGAATTCTTCGACTTCTGACCCCAGGGTCCACCGCCGACACGGTGCACCTCACCTCCCCGAGGTGAGACACCCACCGTCACCGAGGCGACGTCCAAGTCACAGCGGGCCTGTGACGACCGATTCCCGGTCGTCGCAGGCCCGCTGTCGTCGTTCTCTCAGACTCCGACCGACCGAGTCGGCAGCTCGAGGTCGGCCGCGGCTTCGAACCAGGCACCGGCGGCCATGACGAGTTCGTCGGCGAACCGTCGTCCGGCGATCTGCACTCCGATGGTCCGACCGTCGTCCATGGATCCGGCCAGCACCGTCGCCGCAGGCTGTTCTGACATGTTGAACGGCATGGTGAACCCGATATGCCCCATCGGTTCGTGCACCTGCGGGTACGGCATCGGCTGCTCGGCCGGGAATGCCGCGTCCGGAGCTGTCGGCGAGATGACCAGGTCGAACTCGGCAGTTGCTCCGACCGTCCGCCGCCGGATCTCCTGAACGCTGTGATAGCAGCGCATCAGGTCGACTCCGCTGGTATCGGCTCCGTCCTGTGCCCACTGCTGGATATAAGGCAGAATGAGCGCCTGTTCGTCGACAGGCAGCGCCTTGAGGTCGGCCCACGACCGGACCCGCCAGAACAGATCCATGTCGCGGAGGAGATCATCGTCGATGAAAGGATCGACCGTGACGATTTCTGCACCGGCCGCAGAGAACCTCTCTGCCGCCTCGGTGACGGCCGAGCGCACCTGCGCCGCTGCGGCGACCCCGCACCCGGCGTCGAGCTGCACGCCGATGCGCAGTCCCCGCGGGTCGAGGGCTCCAGCCGAGTCGCTGCCCGGCAGAGACTGCGCATCATCGGCGGCGAAGCGCGGCAGCCGCGAATAGTCGCGATCGTCCGGGGCGGAGATGATGTCCATAGCGGCTTTGACGTCGGCCATCGTCCGCGCCAGCGGTCCCGCACATCTGCCCAGGTAGGGGGCGTCGAGAGGCACGCGGCCGAAGCTGGGCTTGAGCCCGGCCAGACCGAGCCACGTGCATGGCAGGCGGATGGATCCGCCGATGTCGGAGCCGATGTGGATGGGTCCGTATCCGGCGGCTGCCGCGGCTCCGGCTCCGGCGCTCGACCCTCCGGTCGTCAGGCTCGGGTCCAGCGGTGAACGGGTGATTCCGTGCAGAGAGGACACTCCTGAGGAGAGCATTCCCCAGTCGGGCATCGTCGTCGACCCGAGGATGACGGCTCCGGCTTCTTCGAGACGCTCGGTGATCGGGGCATCGTGGCCGGCCACCGGCATCTCCACCCAGGCGTGGCCGCTGGGCAGCGGAACTCCGCGGCGGGCGATGTTCTCCTTGATCGTCACGGGCACCCCGTCGAGGTCGCTCAACGGTCGTCCCTCTCGCCAGCGTGCTGCGCTGGCAGCGGCGGCGTCCCGGGAGCGTTCGTCGTCGCGGTGGAACAGGGCGTTGATGGTCGGTTCGCAGTCGTCCATGCGGTCGACGACCGCGGAGTGCACCTCGATCGGGTCGAAGTCCCCGCCGGCGAATCCGGCTGCCATTTCGGCCGCACTGCGGTCGGCAAGCGATGTGGTCATATGCTGCCCTTTCTCTCGATGGTTCGTGGCGCCCTGCGCGCGAGCCGGTCTATCCGGCCGCGAGTGCTTCGGCCAGGCTCGGGGTGGCGGCGATGAGGCGCCGCGTGTACTCGTCCTGCGGGTTCGCGTAGATGTCCTCCGTCGCACCCGATTCGACGATCTGTCCGGCTCTCATGACGATGACCTCGGAGCACAGGTGTTTGACGACGCCGAGGTCGTGGGAGACGAAGAGGAGAGTCAGCGCGTACTCGTCGACGAGGTCGGTGAGCAGGTTGAGGACCTGCGCACGCACCGAGACGTCGAGGGCGGAGACCGGTTCGTCGGCGACGAGGATCTGCGGCCTGGTCACGAGGGCCCGGGCGATCGAGATGCGCTGTCGCTGCCCGCCGGAGAACTGGTGCGGGTACCGGCGCAGGGAGTCCTGGTCGAGGTCGACGGCGGCGATCATCTCCTCGACTCGTGCTGCGCGTTCGTCCTTGTCGACTCCGGCGGCGATGAGCGGTTCGGCGACGATGTCGGCGATGCGCATCCGTGGGTCGAGCGAGGCGAACGGATCCTGGAACACGATCTGCAGGTTCTCGCGCAGGCGGCGCAGAGCCTGTGAGCTCGCGGCTTCGACCTGGATGTCACCGACACGCACATGCCCGGTGGTCGGTCGGTCGAGGCCGGAGAGGATGTTCAGCAGCGTCGACTTCCCCGATCCCGACTCCCCCACGATGCCCAGGCGGGCTCCGGCCGCGACGCTGAAGTCGATCCCGCCCAGGGCGGTGACGTCCGATCGTCTGCGACCGAAGAATCCGCGTCCGCGGAAGATCCGGGTGACGTCGGAGACCTCGATGAGCGGTGCCGATTCCCTCACCGAGGGGGTCCGGTGGTCATCCCTCACAGAGGCGGCTCTGGCCCCGTCCCTCGCCGAGGTGGTCCTGACGCTGTCTTCGTCCGTCGACCCCGCGACGGACATGCCGGTGTGATCCGGTCGGGTCGAGATCTGCGGTTCGTCACGAAGATCCCCCGGCTCCCCCACATCGACCGAAGCCTCTGCTTCGCCGATCTGCGGCCCCGAGTAGGCGAGCGCGGTCTTGAGCGTGAAGAGTCGGCCGCGGTCGTCTGTGGCTTCGAGATCCGAGGATGCCAGGAGCCCTCGCGTGTACTCGTGTTTGGGCGCGGTGAAGATCTCGTCGACGCTGCCGGACTCGACGATGCGGCCGCGGTACATGACGATGACCCGATCGCAGACTCCGGCGACGACCGCGAGGTCGTGAGTGATGAACAGCAGTCCAGCCTCCACCGCCGAGACCCTCTCGGCGATGAGGTCGAGCATATGCTTCTGCACGGTGACGTCGAGGGCGGTGGTGGGCTCGTCGCAGATGAGCAGCCTCGGCGAATTGGCCAGGGCGATCGCGAGCATGACCCGCTGCCGCTGCCCGCCCGACAGCTGGTGCGGGTAGGCGAACCGGGCGCTGTCGGGGTCGGGCATGTGGACGTCGCGAAGCAGTTCGAGCACACGCGTCGGAATCTGCCCCCGCGGCGCCTTGCCATGGAGGCGCAGCACTTCGGCGATCTGGTCGCCGATGCGCATGAGCGGATTGAGGGCGCTCATGGGTTCCTGGAACACCATGGACACGATGTCCGAGCGCAGCCCGGCCAGGGTCTTCTCGTTCGCTTCGAGAAGGTTCCCGGAGTGCCCCTGCAGGTGCACCTGGCCACGGGCGTGCAGCTCTTCTGGCAGCAGACCCATCACGGACTGGGCGGTCAGCGATTTCCCCGACCCGGATTCGCCGATGAGTCCGACCCGCTCGCCCGGCGCCAGGCTGAGTCTGACATCGTGGAGCACCGGAGCGTCCGCTCCGGCAGGGGTGATGGTGAGGTCACGGACCTCGAGCAGGTTCTCAGGCACCTCGCGCCTCCATCTTCGGGTCGAACCGGTCGCGCAGCCCATCGCCCAAGAGATTGAATCCGAGCACCGCGAGTGCAATGAACACTCCCGGCCACAGAGCGAGCTCGGGGTGGGTGGACAGGTACTGCTGGGACTCCTGCAGCATCCGGCCCCACGACGGGGTCGGGGCCTGGGTACCGAGTCCGAGGAAGGACAGCCCTGCCTCGGCGAGGACGGAGATCGCGAAGGCCACGGACGCCTGGACGATGACCATTCCGGCGATGTTCGGCAGCACGTGGACGACGGCGATGGCCGGGATCCGACGGTTCGAAGCTCGCGCGGCGCGGACGTATTCGGAGCCGAGCACCTGCAGCGTGCCGGAGCGTGCGACGCGCGCGAAGCCGGGGATCGCGGCGATGCCGACGGCGACCATGGCCGGTCCCGTCCCCGGCGAGTAGACGGCAGCGAAGATGATCGCCAGCAGCAGCGCGGGGAAGGCCAACAGGATGTCGTTGGCCCGCATGATCACCGCGTCGAGCCACATTCCCCACGGCTGTTTCGCGAAGAAGGCGGAGATTATTCCGATCGGGGTGCCGATGAGCAGGGCGATGCCGACGGCGACGACCCCGACGAGCAGCGTGATCCGCGCCCCGACCATCACCCAGGTCAGCGTGTCCCGTCCGAAGGTGTCGGTGCCGAACGGGTGGGTGAGGCTGCTGCTCTGCAATCGGGCGGCGGGGTCGATCGTGGTCGGGTCGTACGGGGTCCACACGAAGGAGATGAGAGCGAGTCCGACGATGAGCACGACGAGGCCCGCGCCGATGATCATCGATGCGTTCGCCCGCCGTCCGCTCCTGCGGGACCGGCCCGGCCGGATCTTCGCCGAGGCGGTCGTGTCTCTCGCGTCGTGAGCGACGGGATCGACGTGGTCGCTGGGGCTCTGGGCACCGGTCGGGGTCGGGTTCATGCGGCGTTCCTGATCCGGGGGTCGACGATGGGCACGAGGATGTCGACGATGAGGTTGATGATGAGCACGAGCAGGACGAGGACCATGACGATGCCCTGCACCGCTACGAGGTCACGATTGGCGACGGCGCGGACGAGCTCGGAGCCGATTCCGGGCAGAACGAAGATCTGTTCGATGATCACGGCCCCGACCAGCAGGGTGGCCAGTTGGACTCCGGCGACGGTGATGACGGGAATCGCGGCATTGCGCAGTCCGTGCGCGAACAGCGCCTTCGTCTTGGTCAGTCCCTTGGCGCGGGCGGTGCGGATATAGTCTTCCCGCATCACATCGAGCACGGCCGAACGAACGTAGCGGGTGAGGATCGCCGCCTGCACGAGAGCAAGCGACACGACCGGCAGGACGAGACGGACAAGGAAGCCGCCGAGGCCCTCGATCGGAGCCATCCAGCCTTGGGACGGGAACCATCCGAGGGTCAGAGAGAAGATGATGACGAGGATGATCGCGGCCAGGAAGTTCGGTATCGCGATGCCGACCTGGCTGATCGCCGAGATCGTCACGCCGATCCAGTTGCGCTGCTCGAGGGCGGCGAAGGTGCCCAGGGGCACGGCGATGAGGATGGACACGGCGATGGCCGCGATGACGAGGATCGCCGTGACCTGGACGCTGTCGACGATGGCGGGAGTGATCTCGGCACCGGTGACGTAGGAGGTGCCGAAGTCTCCGGTGAGCATTCCTCCCAACCAGTCGAAGTACCGGATGAGTGGCGGCCGATCAAGCCCGTATTGAGCTTCGAGCGACGCTACTGCCTCCGGGGTGGCGTTCGTTCCCAGCGCCACCTGTGCCGCATTGCCCGGCAGCAGGCTCATCAGGGCGAAGATCACCACCGAGGCGACGAGGAGGGACAGCGCGAACTGGATCGCGCGGTTGATTGCGTAGGTGAGCATCGACGTGCGCGGTCAGGACCAGCTGAGGTCGGCGATCTTGAATGCGTCGGAGACGCGGTTGGCGGGTATCCCCTCGACTCCGGACTTGGCGATGACGAGATTCGGGAACAGGAACAGGAAGTCCGAGGCAGCATCCTCGGTGATCGTCCGCGCGATCTTCTTCATTCCCGAGATGTACTCGTCTTCGGTTCCGGTATCGGCTTTGTCTGCCAGCTCCTTGATGGTCGAATCGTCGTAGCCGATGTAGTAGTCCTTCGAGAACACGGTGAGGATGTCGCGCGGTTCGGCATGGTTGATCACCGACATGTCGTAATCGTGTTCGGTGAAGGTCTTGTCCAACCACACGGCGGGGAACTCCTGAGTCGAGATCTTCGCCTTCAGTCCGACCTCTTCGAGCTGCGCGGAGACGATCTCGGAGATCGCCTTCGCGTACGGCAGGTTCGGCACAGTGAAGGCGAATTCCTCGCCCTTGATCCCGGCTTCGTCGACGAGCTGCTTGGCCCTCTTCGGATCGTACTTCCACACCCCGGTGAGGTCTTCGTAGTACGGGTCGGTCGGGGGCACCATCGAGCCGATGAGCTCGCCGTAGCCCGCCCAGGCCGTGTCGAGGACGGCCTTGCGGTCGATCGCGTGCATCACGGCTTCACGGGCCTTCTTGTCTTTGAAGATGCCCTCGGCGTTGTTCATCGACAGCACGACTTCGCCGTTCGTAGTGCCGGAGACGATCTGATAGTCGTCGCTTTGGAACTCTCCGGCCAGTTCGGGGGCCTGGAGGTTGGAGACGAGGTCGATCTCTCCGGACTTCAGGGCGTTCGAGGCCGAAACCGCGTCTTTGAAGTATTTGAACTGGACCGAGTTCAGGGACGGCTTCTCGCCCCAGTAGTCGTCGCGGGCGGCGAAGTCGATGGACTGTCCGCGTGTGAATTTCTCGATCGCGAAGGGACCGGTGCCGACGGCTTCGTTCGCCAGGTCGTCGGTGCCTTCGGTGTCGAAGACGGCTCCGACGAGGCTGGTGAGGTTGAACAGCCAGGTGTTCGACGGTTTCTTCAGTTCGATCGTGACGGTGGAGTCGTCCGGGGTCTCGATGGACTCGACGATGTCCATCTTCGACTTCAGCGCGTTCTTCCAGTCCTTCTGCACTCTTTCATAGGAGTACTTGACGTCTTCGCTGGTGAAGTCCGCACCGTTGGAGAACTTCACACCATCCTGGAGTTCGAAGGTGTAGGTCTTGCGGTCATCGGACAGTGTCCAGTCCTTGGCCAGTGCGGGCTGGATCTCCCCCTCGCCGTCCAACCGGACGAGCGATTCGTAGACGTTCTCCATCAGCGCTTCGGGAATGGCGACTCCCGAGGTGGAGGTGAAGTCGAGGTTGACCGGTTCGGCGGTGAAGGCAATCATCATCGAGTCCTTCTTCTGCGCATCGCCTCCGGTGTCGGAGGCTCCGGCCGAACAGCCTGTGATCAGCAGGCTCGTGGCGGCCGCTGCCGCCACCCACGTCATGATGCGCGGAGTCTTCATTGTTCTCCTCGATTTCGCCGACCACGAAGAGGGTCGTTCGCCAACACTCAAGCATCGTCAGTGTATCCGAAGTTCTCAGCTGGTGAGGCGGCTGTGTTCAGATGCTGAGCGTTTCGAGGAGGAGGTTCAGAGATTCGATTCGTCGGCGAGAATCGCGGCCAGTGCGTCGAAGGCGAATCGGCGGTGGGAGCGTGAGTTCTTCTCCTCAGGCGTCATCTCGGCGGCACTGAGTTCGGAACCCTCGGGGACGAAGATCGGGTCATATCCGAAGCCGTTCTCGCCCTTGGGTTCGGTGGCCAGGCGCCCGGGCATGACTCCTTCGGCGGTGAACTCACGTCCGTCGGCGGTCACAGCGGCCGCCGCGCAGCGGAACTGCGCTCCGCGGTGTTCGGCCGCGATGTCGCCCAGCTGAGCGAGCAGGAGTTCGAGGTTCGCACGATCGTCTCCGTGCCGGCCGGACCAGCGAGCGGAGAAGATGCCCGGTGCACCGCCGAGCACGTCGACGCTGATTCCCGAGTCGTCGGCGATGGCGGTGTGCCCTGTCGCAGCGGCCGCGGCACGCGCCTTGATCAGCGCGTTCTCGGTGAACGTGACTCCGGTTTCGGCGACATCGCCGAGTCCCGCCTCGGCGGCGGTGAGCACCTGGGTGTCAGCACCGAGGACGGGCCCGAGGATGGTCAGCAGCTCGCGCTTCTTGCCCTCGTTGTGAGTGGCCAGGACGAAGGTCGTCATCCGGCGAGCACTTCGGACTGGATGCGGGTGAGTTCGGTGCACCCGTGGCCGGCGAGGTCGAGCAGCTTGCCGAGTTCGTCGCGGTCGAACGGTGCGCCCTCCGCGGTGCCCTGGACTTCGATGAACTTTCCGGACCCGGTCATGACGACGTTCATGTCCGTCTCGGCGCGGGAGTCTTCGACGTACGGCAGGTCGAGGAGGGGCTCTCCGTCGATGATGCCGACGCTGACGGCCGCCACTGAGTCGATGAGCGGCTGGTGGGCGGCGGGGATCAGCCCAGTCGAGCGCCCCTTGTCGATGGCCTTCGCCAGCGCAACGTAGGCACCGGTGATCGAGGCGGTGCGGGTGCCGCCGTCGGCCTGGAGGACGTCGCAGTCGAGGACGAGGGTGTTCTCTCCGAGCTTGTCCATGTCGATGACGGCGCGCAGGCTGCGACCGATGAGACGGGAGATCTCGTGAGTGCGTCCGCCCTGTTTGCCCTTGACCGATTCGCGGGTGCTGCGGGAATCGGTGGCGCGCGGGAGCATGGCGTATTCGGCGGTGACCCAGCCGCGGCCCTGGCCCTTGAGCCAACGGGGCACGCCTTCGGTCAGTGAGGCCGCGCAGAGGACGCGGGTGTTGCCGAATTCCACCAGCGCGGACCCTTCGGCTGTGTTGATCCAGTCCGGAGTGATCCGGACTTCACGGAGTTCGTCTGCTGCACGGCCGTCTGCTCGCACTGTCTGCCTCTTTCGTCTCGGTGGTGGTGTCTGCTGGTCGCCGGCGATCGTCGCCGGCTCACACGGTCCAGGTGGCTCCGGGCTTCGCCAGCTCGATGGGTCCACGGTACTCCCCGGCCGCCTCACCGCGAACGATGGAGCAGTCGGTCCAGACCGGGATGTGGGTGAGCACGAGCGCGGACGCTTCGGCGTTCTGCGCCACCCGTCCGGCGCGCTTGCCGGTGAGGTGGATGCCGCGCGCAGTGTCGCGGTCTTCCTGGAAAGCGGCTTCGCAGAGGAAGAGGTCGGCGTCTTTCGCCGCTGCGACGAGGTTGTCGCACTCATCGCTGTCGCCCGAATACGTGATGACCTTGCCGGCCGCATCCGTGATCCGCAGCGCATAGGCCTCGACGGGGTGGTCGACGAGGAAGGATTCGATGGTCAGGGAGCCGATCTGGTGGCGACTGCCGTGGTCGATGTCGGTGAACTCGAAGGCGTGGTCGAAGTCCGAGTCGTCTCCCCCGTTGGCCACCGGAGACTTTCCGGGATCCGTGTAATAAGCCCGGGACAGGCGTTCCTTCGCACCGGCCGGAGCGAACACCGGAGTGCGCGTGCGGATCGTTCCCGTGTCGGAGATGTCGCCGTTGAAGAACTTCGGGTCGAAGCAGTGTTTGACGTAGAGGCCGGTCATGTCCATGCAGTGATCCGGGTGGAGGTGGCTGAGCACGATTCCGGAGAGGCGATCGGTGTCGATCGTCTCCTGCAGGGGACTGAGCGCACCGGACCCGAGGTCGAGGATGATGCGAGTGGGTGTGTCCTCATCGGTTTCGATGAGGTAGCAGCTGGCGAGGGCGCCGCGCCCCGGGAAGGAGCCTGCGGTGCCGATTGCGGTGAGTCTCATATCTCGTCATCCCCTTGCGTCTGGTCGAGCAAGGTCGTCGTCAGTCGGTCCTGAATCCACGTCAGGAAGTCGTACAGGGTCAGGGTGAGGTCTTCGGATTCGGAGAGGTCCTCACGGTGGGCGTACTTCTCCTCCTGCGCCTCCTCGGTGTCGATCCCGAGGCGGACAGCGAGGACGAGTCGCAGATCGTTGAGGCCCTTCATCCAGGCGAGCACCTCGTCCCGTGTCAGGGAGATGTCATTGCCCTTGCTCAGTCCCAGCAGCACGATGCGCACATTGTGCGCTTTGGCCTGTTTGAGATCGAACTCGGTGAGGCGGCGGAACTCCGCTGAACGCTCATCGTCCTCGGGATCGACGTCGGGCAGCAGCCGCAGCAGCGCCGGGTCCTCCGGACGGGGACGGTCGACGAGTCCGAGCCGGGCTTCCCAGTTCTCCGAGTCCGGACGGTCGTCATCGCTGTCGTTGTCTTCGGCCAGCAGAGCCGCAAGATCGGTGAACACCGTGAGCATGAGCGAGCGTTCGTTGTCTTGCAGGGTGAGGACGACGTCGTCCCCTCGTGCGTCGATAGCGGCCATGTGTCAGTCGGATCCTGAATCGGGTTGGCACGCGGCCCACAGGCCGTATTCGTGCATCGCTTGGGTGTCTCGTTCCATGGCTTCGCGGCCTCCGGTGGCAACGACGGAGCGCCCGTTCTCATGGACTTCGAGCATGAGTGAGTGGGCTTTCTCCTCGGAGTAGCCGAAGTAGGTCTGGAACACGAAACTGACATAGCTCATGAGGTTGACCGGGTCGTTGAAGACCACGGTCCGCCAGGGCTTGGCCAGGTTCTCGGAGGGTCGGACGTCGACCTCCGGCTCCAGGACTGGTGTCGTTGGGTTGCTCACGTTTCCACCATACGGCAGAACACTGACGCTGTCGTGACGTAAGATCGCGCCTATGAGTGATCTCACACGGACCGATTCGACGGCTTTCTTCACGGATCAGTACGAATTGACGATGGTGCAGGCGGCCCTGGAATCCGGTGCCGCTCACCGGAAAAGCCTCTTCGAGGTATTCGGCCGCAGCCTTCCCGCAGGTCGCCGCTACGGTGTCGTCGCCGGCACCGGTCGGATCCTCGAGATGATCCGCGACTTCCGCTTCGACGATGCCGAGCTCTCGTTCCTCAGCAGGGAGAACATCGTCGACAAGCGCACCATCGACTGGTTGGCCGACTATCGGTTCTCCGGCAATATCCGCGGCTATGCCGAGGGAGAGATCTACTTCCCCGGCTCACCGCTGCTGACGATCGAATCGACGTTCGCCGAGGGCGTCATCTTGGAGACGCTCATCCTGTCGGCGATGAACTATGACTGTGCGGTCGCCTCGGCGGCGTCCCGAATGGCTCAGGCGGCCGGCGATCGCCCCTGCGCGGAGATGGGCGGGCGACGCACGAACGAGCATGCGGCTGTGGCTGCGGCTCGGGCCGCGGTCATCGGCGGCTTCGCCTCGACGTCGAACCTGGCGGCCGGTCTGCAGTACGGTCTGCGCACGATCGGCACCTCGGCCCACTCGTTCACCCTGCTCCACGATTCCGAGCGGGAGGCCTTCGCCGCTCAGCTGAAGTCGCTCGGCACCGATACGACTCTGCTCCTGGACACCTATGACGTCGAGGAGGCGCTGACCACGGCGATCGAGCTGGCCGGGCCGAACCTCGGCGGAGTGCGCATCGATTCCGGCGATCTCATCGAACAGGCCAGTGAGGTGCGCGAGAGCCTTGACCGCCTCGGCGCCCGTGATACGACGATCACCGTCACGAGCGATCTCGACGAGTATGCGATCGCCGCATTGGCCGCCTCCCCCGTCGACTCCTACGGTGTCGGCACGCGGGTGGTCACCGGTTCAGGTGCCCCGGCCGCCGGCCTGGTGTACAAGCTCGTGGCTCGCGCCGATGAGGCCGGCGAGTGGACTTCGGTTGCCAAGAACTCCTCCGGCAAGCCCTCACGCGGCGGACACAAGGAAGCGCTGCGCCTCATCGACGGTCCGATCGCCGTGGAGGAAGCCGTCGGCATTCCGAGCCTGCCCGATGATCTCGGCGAAGGCCGTCGGCTCAGCGTCGATCTCGTCGTCGACGGTGAGGTCGATGAGTCGTTCATCGGCGCGGCAGGAGTGAAGAAGGCCTGCGCCCGACATGACGAGTCTTTGGCGGAGCTGCCGCGTTCGGCCAGGCGCCTGCAGGACGGCGAGCCCGCCATTCCCACCGTGTTCTACTCCGCCTGATCCACACCCGGCCCACCGCGAATCGACGAAGCCGCCGAGGCAGACAGTGCGTCTGCCTCGGCGGCTTCGTCAGCCTCATGCCGACAGGGTCTCCCCTGCCGACATCCGGTGCTCACTTCTTGCCGACGAACCAGCCCTGCAGCTTCTTGATCCGAGCCTGGATCTGCTCCCGCGTGGCTTGAGCGACGGCCGGTCCCCCACATGCCTTGCGCAGTTCGACGTGAACGTTCTGGTGCGGCGTTCCGGTACGTCTGGACCAAGCGCCCACGAGGCTCTGGAGCTGGTTGCGCTCTTCCTTCATCGCTCGGTGCTCGAGCTCGCTCGTCTCCGTCTCAGGGGCCGGAGGAGCCGCCGCGGTCTTGCGCTTCGCCTGCCGGGCCTGCTGAGTGCTCAGCAGCTCACGCACCTGATCGGGTTCGAGCAGGCCGGGGATGCCGATGAAGTCGAGTTCATCCTCGGAGCCGATGGCTCCGCCGGTGCCGAATTCACCGCCGTCGTAGAGGACACGGTCGAACAGGGCTTCGGCGCCGAGCGCTTCGAAGGAGCCGAGCTGGTCCGACGAGGCGCCCTCGTTGCGGTTCGCCTGCTCCATGGCCTGATCGTCGAAGACGACGACATCGTTCTCGTCCTCGTTCTTCGGGCGATCGAGGGCATGATCGCGTTCGGCTTCCATCGAGTTCGCCAGGGCCAGCAGCACGGGCACCGAGGGCAGGAACACCGAGGCGGTCTCGCCGCGTTTGCGGGCACGCACGAAGCGCCCGATGGCCTGCGCGAAGAACAGCGGCGTCGACGAGGAGGTCGCGTAGACGCCGACACACAATCGGGGAACGTCGACGCCTTCGGAGACCATCCGCACGGCGACCATCCACCGGTCGGTCGAGTTCTGGAACTGTTCGATCCGCTCCGAGGCTCCCGCCTCGTCGGAGAGCACAACGGTCGGCTTCTCACCGGTGATCTCGTGCAGTCGTTTGGCGTAGGCTCGGGCCGCCTCTTGGTCGGTGGCGATGACGAGGCCGCCGGCGTCGTGGACGGTGCGTCGGACCTCGGTCAATCGCATATCTGCGGCTTTGAGGACCGCCGGGATCCAGTCGCCCTTCGGGTCGAGGGCCGTGCGCCAGGCCTGCGAGTTGATGTCCTTCGTCGTCTCCTCGCCCAGGACGTGCGACATCTCGTCGCCGGCCTTGGTCCGCCAGGTCATGGCGCCGGCGTAGGCGAGGAAGAGGACCGGGCGGACGACGGAGTCCTTGAGCGCTCGACCGTAGCCGTAGGAATAGTCCGCCACCGAGGTGCGGATGCCGTTCTCGTCGGGTGCGTAGGTGACGAATGGGATCGGTGAGGTGTCGGAACGGAACGGTGTTCCGGTCAGGGACAGCCGACGGACCGCGGGGCCGAAGGCCTCTCGCACGGCATCGCCCCACGACAGGGCGTCACCTCCGTGGTGGACCTCGTCGAGGATGACCAGAGTGCGGCCGGCGGCCGTCCGGTTGTGGTGGAGAACGGGTTTGGCAGCGACCTGCGCGTAGGTCAGAGCCACTCCGTGGTAGCCGGGTGCGTGTTTGCCCTGGGAGTTCTTGAAGTGCGGGTCGAGCTTGATGCCCACGCGTGCTGCCGAGTCGGCCCACTGCACCTTGAGGTGTTCGGTGGGAGCGACGACTGTGACACGGTTGACGACTCGCTGGGCCAGCAGTTCGGCCGCCAGCCGCAGAGCGAAGGTGGTCTTACCTGCTCCTGGGGTCGCGACCGCGAGGAAGTCCTTGGGCTGCTTCTGGAAGTAGAGTTCGAGAGCCTCAGCCTGCCAGGCACGCAGCTTTCCCGCCGTTCCCCATGCTGCGCGCTCGGGGAATGCCGGTGGAAGCTGTTCTGCCGCGGAGGTCCCTGGTGCTGTTGGGAGACGATCCGCGGACATCTACTCCTGCGGTCCTTCGGACATCGTCTCGTAGATCTCTTTGCACTTGGGGCAGATCGGGAACCGCTCGGGGTCGCGCGTGGGGACCCACACCTTTCCGCACAAGGCGATCAGCGGAGTCCCGGTCACCATGGACTCCATGATCTTGTCCTTGGGCGCGTAGTGGCTGAAGCGCTCGTGATCGCCGGGCTCGACTAGCTGCTCGGACTGCTCGCGCTCGATCGTTGCTGAACCGCCTGAAGCTGGAATGGTCATGGCTCCATTGTAGTTCCCTAGAATGAGAGTCATGGACCAGGCCTACGACGATTCCCTCACAGAACGCTACCGCGAGCTCAGCGACGACATCGCTGCGGCGGTCGCCGTGGTCTCCGCTACCCGTGGCAGTGCCCTGCATGCGATCACCGTCGATTCGTTTCTCGACGTGTCGTACGATCCCCCGACGATGGCCGTCAGCGTCTATTCCGGCTCTCGGATGATGGAGACTCTGGAGACGAGTTCCCACTTTGCGATCTCGCTGCTCAACTCCGACCAGCGCGACATCTCCGAACGCCTCGGCGCTTCGGGCCAACCACTGTACGGATCGCTCAAAGGCATCGACACTTTTCCCGCCCCTCATGCCGGACAGCCGGTGCTCACCGAGGCAATCGCCTGGTTCGAGCTCAAGCTCACCGAGGTGCTCGAGGTTGCGACCCACAATCTCGTCGTCGGGGAGGTGGTGTCCATGGGCGCGGGCGCCGATGCGGGAACGAGTCGTCCCCTGCTGCGTTGGCGAAAAGGCTACGGAACCATCGGAAAGCGCTGACCTTCTCGTCTGGATCTGACCGGTCCCTGATCACGAACCCACACAGCACGGTCGACACGGACCGACAGGCGGACACAGCTATCGGGGTCGATCGCGGGCTCACAGCGTACGACAGAGGCTCTGCTCAGGACCGACGGCTTCGTGGAGAAGTTCACGGGTTCTGAGCAGAGCCTGTCTTGTCGTTTGGGTTGTCAGCCTCGGCTATCAGCGCTGATCGCGGCCGTCCTGTCGGCTGTGCACATGCGCTTTGGTCGCCCGGCCGCCGATGGACCAGACGATCAGACGACTCCCTGGGCGAGCATTGCCTCGGAAACGCGGATGAAACCTGCGATGTTGGCACCGGCGACGTAGTCTCCGGGCTGGCCGAACTCGTCGGCCGCAGCCGCGCAGCTGTCGTGGACATCGCCCATGATCTCGGCCAGGCGCGCCTCGGTGAAGTCGAAGTCCCACGAGTCGCGGCTGGCGTTCTGCTGCATTTCGAGCGCACTGGTCGCGACACCGCCGGCGTTTGCGGCCTTGCCGGGGGCGAAGAGGACGCCGGCCTCGGAGAAGATCTTCACGGCTTCCGGCGTGCAGGGCATGTTCGCGCCTTCGGCGAGGGCGATGACTCCGTTCTTGACCAGAGTCGCAGCCGAGTCCCCGTCGAGCTCGTTCTGAGTCGCACATGGCAGTGCGACGTCGACCTCGACGTCCCAGACGTTTCCACCCTCGTGGTAGGTCGCGCGTCCCCCGCGCTGCTCCACGTATTCGGAGATGCGTCCCCGCTCTTCGAACTTGATGCGCTTGACGAGTTCGGTGTCGATTCCGTCCGGGTCATGGATGAAGCCGGCCGAGTCGGACATCGTGATGACGGTGCCGCCGAAGGCCGTGACCTTCTCTGCGGCGAATACTGCGACATTTCCCGAACCGGAGATCGAGACAGTGCGACCGTCGATGTTCTTCTTCGCGGCGGCGAGCATGTCCTTGAGGAAGTACACGACGCCGAAGCCGGTGGCTTCGGTACGGACCATGGAACCGCCGTAGGACAGTCCCTTGCCGGTGAGCACACCTGCTTCATAGGAGTTCGTCATGCGCTTGTACTGGCCGAAGAGGTAGCCGATCTCCCGACCACCGACGCCGATGTCACCCGCGGGCACATCGCGATACTCACCGATGTGACGGTACAGCTCGGTCATGAACGACTGGCAGAACCGCATGACTTCGCGGTCGCTGCGGCCCTTCGGGTCGAAGTCAGATCCGCCTTTGCCGCCGCCGATGGGCAGGCCGGTGATGGCGTTCTTGAAGATCTGCTCGAAACCGAGGAACTTGACGATGCCGAGGTTCACCGAGGGGTGGAACCGCAGACCGCCCTTGTAGGGGCCGAGAGCCGAGTTGAACTGCACGCGGAAGGCGCGGTTGATCTGCACGACTCCGGAGTCATCGATCCAGGGAACCCGGAAGATGATCTGGCGTTCGGGCTCGCAGAGCCGCTCGAGCGCGGAGAGTTCCAGGTATTCGGGGTGCTTGTCCACGACGGGGCCCAGGGAATAGAGAACTTCCTGTACCGCTTGGTGAAACTCCGACTCTCCAGGGTTACGTTGGAGCACTGTGTCGAAGATTGGCTGCAGTGATGGATGTAGACTCATGCGCACAAACATACCGTGACCCGTATAACAACAATCCGAGCGACCAGATAATGGACAGCGCTGTCCGGTCACTTCAAGTGGGATATAAGTCTTCCGCGCAGTTCCAGGGCCACTGAACACGAAAGAATGGGCACAAGGCACATGGACATCTCAGAGATCTGGCCGCCGTTCGCACTTCATCTGCGATCAGATGATATGGAACTCTCACCCGTAAGAGAGGCCGATATTCCGGAACTCGCACAGATCGCGCGAGGCGGAGTGAGACGTGATGGAATCGAAGCCTTCCTCGTCAATTGGGACTCGGGCACCGATGAGCAGGTAGCACGAAGCCTCGCGCAATACCACTGGTCCACTAGAGCGAACTTCACCGTAGATGAGTGGACGATCGAGTTCACGGTCAGGGTCAATGGCCGCGCCATCGGAGTTCAGGGTGTGACCGGACGTCGGTTTCCACTCACGAGGACAGTCTCGACAGGATCATGGTTGGCGCTGCCTGAACAGGGCTGCGGATACGGCACCAGAATGCGAAGGATGATCATCGAAGCCTTCACCAGATACTTCGGTGCCGCACGATTCGACACAGCATACTTCGACGGCAATGACGCCAGCCGGCGGGTATCGGAGAAGCTCGGCTACTCCCCCAATGGTGATCGAAGCGCTGTCGGTCAGAACGGCACGGTCCTGACCGAACACCGCATGGTGCTCCGCGCCGAGGACTACGTCCACACAGACAGTGACCTACAAGTCACCGGCGCCGAAGCCTTCCGAACCTTCCTCACTATTACTACCTGACGGCGGCGCAGCAACCCCGCGCCAGGTAGCAGTACCCCCATCAGGTAGCAACAAGCACCAGCTCTCACACCCACACGTGAACGCATTCGTTCGTGAATACAGTAATGGCCCCGCCCAACACAGTCGGACGAGGCCATCACCACTAAAAAATATTGCGGCAGTCACTTACTCTCCCACAACCACCAAGTTGCAGTACCATCAGCGCGAATGGGCTTAGCTACCGGGATCGGAACGGTTAACCGGGCGTTTCCCCACCACTATCACCACCGCAAAACCAACAAACCACCACCACAACCCACAAAGGATTGTCAGCGGTAGTGGTCCAAGAACCGCACAGCGAACGCGAACACCAAAAACTATGTCATGCACACCCCACAAAACGGGGCGCATTCTCTCATCACAACCAGAAAGGCGAATAAAGACTCTTCGCACACACCAACCCCACTAAAGGGAAAAAGTTGATGAGTGATCGGTGTATTAGTACCAGTCAACTCCACACCTTACAGTGCTTCCATACCCGGCCTATCAACCCCATCATCTATAGGACACCTCCCCCAACAAAAGTTGGTTGGAAATCTCATCTCGGAGCCGGCTTCCCGCTTAGATGCTTTCAGCGGTTATCCATCCCGAACGTAGCCAACCAGCCATGCTCCTGGCGGAACAACTGGCACACCAGAGGTTCGTCCGTCCCGGTCCTCTCGTACTAAGGACAGACCTCCACAAATTTCCTACGCACGCAGCGGATAGGGACCGAACTGTCTCACGACGTTCTAAACCCAGCTCGCGTACCGCTTTAATGGGCGAACAGCCCAACCCTTGGGACCGACTCCAGCCCCAGGATGCGACGAGCCGACATCGAGGTGCCAAACCATGCCGTCGATATGGACTCTTGGGCAAGATCAGCCTGTTATCCCCGAGGTACCTTTTATCCGTTGAGCGACCACGCTTCCACAAGCCATGGCCGGGTCACTAGTCCCAGCTTTCGCTCCTGCTCGACACGTCCGTCTCACAGTCAAGCTCCCTTGTGCACTTACACTCGACACCTGATTGCCAACCAGGCTGAGGGAACCTTTGGGCGCCTCCGTTACTCTTTAGGAGGCAACCGCCCCAGTTAAACTACCCATCAGGCACTGTCCCTGAACCCGATCAGGGTCCGAAGTTAAGGAATCCACTATGGTCAGAGTGGTATTTCACCGATCGACTCCACCCCAACTAGCGTCAGGGCCTCACAGTCTTCCACCTATCCTACACAAACCACACCGAATCCCAATACCAAACTATAGTGAAGGTCTCGGGGTCTTTCCGTCCTGCTGCGCGTAACGAGCATCTTTACTCGTAATGCAATTTCGCCGAGTTCGTGGTTGAGACAGCAGAGAAGTCGTTACGCCATTCGTGCAGGTCGGAACTTACCCGACAAGGAATTTCGCTACCTTAGGATGGTTATAGTTACCACCGCCGTTTACTGGGGCTTAAATTCTCCGCTTCACCCTTACGGGTTAACAGGTCCTCTTAACCTTCCAGCACCGGGCAGGCGTCAGTCCGTATACATCGACTTACATCTTCGCACGGACCTGTGTTTTTAATAAACAGTCGCTTCTCTCTGGCCTCTGCGACCACCACCAGCACATCCCCACGCATGGTGGGTTCACCGGGATGGTCCCCCTTCTCCCGAAGTTACGGGGGCATTTTGCCGAGTTCCTTAACCACGATTCTCTCGATCACCTTAGTATTCTCTACTCGACCACCTGTGTCGGTTATAGGGTACGGGCAACACACACCCTCACGTCGATGCTTTTCTCGGCAGCAGAGGATCACCAGATCACCCCACCAATGTGGGGCGCCCATCAGCTCTCACACTCTATGCGGGGACGGATTTACCTACCCCCACGTGCTACAACCTTAGACCGTGACTACCATCGCACGGCCTGGCTACCTTTCTGCGTCACACCTCACGCTTACCGACTCCACACTCAGGTCCCACCCGCAACCCCAACATCAAGTCCGAAGACTCAAAGGAGGAATTGGATGGTTAGTATCGTGTGTTTTGGTACTGTCGGTTGTGTGTCGGTACCAGAATATCAACTGGTTGTCCATCGACTACGCCTGTCGGCCTCGCCTTAGGTCCCGACTTACCCAGGGCGGATTAGCCTAGCCCTGGAACCCTTGGTCATCCGGTGGACGGGTTTCTCACCCGTCTTTCGCTACTCATGCCTGCATTCTCACTCGAATCGCCTCCACCACTCGTTCACACGGCAGCTTCTCCGGCAACTCGACGCTCCCCTACCCAACACCACACCATTACGGCGATTGTGGTGCTGCCACAACTTCGGCGGTGTACTTAGCCCCGCTACATTATCGGCGCTCAATCACTTGACCAGTGAGCTATTACGCACTCTTTCAAGGGTGGCTGCTTCTAAGCCAACCTCCTGGTTGTCTTCGCAACTGAACATCCTTTCCCACTGAGCACACGCTTAGGGGCCTTAGTTGATGGTCTGGGCTGTTTCCCTCTCGACAATGAAGCTTATCCCCCACTGTCTCACTGCCACGCTGAACCTTGACTGGCATTCGGAGTTTAGTTGACGTCAGTAACCCGGTAGGGCCCATCAGCCATCCAGTAGCTCTACCTCCAGCAAGAACCACGCAACGCTGCACCTAAATGCATTTCGGGGAGAACCAGCTATCACAGAGTTTGATTGGCCTTTCACCCCTAACCACAGGTCATCCCCTCCATTTTCAACTGAAGTGGGTGCGGGCCTCCACGCGCTCTTACACACGCTTCACCCTGCCCATGGCTAGATCACTCCGCTTCGGGTCTAGGACACGCGACTAGGATCGCCCTATTCGGACTCGCTTTCGCTACGGCTACCCCACACGGGTTAACCTCGCCACGCACCGCTAACTCGCAGGCTCATTCTTCAAAAGGCACGCCATCACAGTCATCTAGATACTGCTCTGACGGATTGTAAGCACATGGTTTCAGGTACTCTTTCACTCCCCTCCCGGGGTACTTTTCACCATTCCCTCACGGTACTTATCCGCTATCGGTCATCAGGAAGTATTTAGCCTTACCAGGTGGTCCTGGCAGATTCACACGAAATTCCACGAGTTCCGTGCTACTCGGGCATGCACACACTGCGAACAGTCAGCGTTTCGTCTACGGGACTCTCACCCACTCCGGTCCTGTTTCCCACCAGGTTCGACTACACCAACAACACTCACAGACCGGCCATGCTGGACCGGACCACGTACACCCCACAACACCACTGCAGCAACACCAGCACGCTTGACACTGCACAGGTTTAGGCTCATCCAGTTTCGCTCGCCACTACTCCCGGAATCATTGTTATTTTCTCTTCCTGCGGGTACTGAGATGTTTCACTTCCCCGCGTTCCCTCCACATGCCCTATATATTCAGACACGGGTCACCACCCTCACGAGTGGCGGGGTTTCCCCATTCGGAGACCCTCGGATCAACGCCTGTTTATCGGCTCCCCGAGGCTTATCGCAGATTTCCACGTCCTTCATCGGCTCCTGATGCCAAGGCATCCACCATGCGCTCTTACACACTCACCCAACCCCCAAAAGGGCCGGCTTCATGTGCGCGAAAAATATTGCTTCATTCACCTTAACTAGATGATGACAAGAAAAATCACATTACATAAACACCACACAAATATGGTGTTTGATGCTCGCGTCCACTATACGATTCTCAAACCACTACCAAACACCCACCACCACACACCCACACTGTGGCTGCCTGTTGGTCGGGTTGGTCCTGTTGGTTGAAACCACACCCACACAATCGTGTGGGGTTTGTGATTCCAGGACCCAATAACGTGTTCGTTCTAGCCCACCCGATCACTCACCGCACCCGGGGCATTGACCCCAGCCGGGCTGTGTGGGCGAGCGGAAGAAGTGATGTTCCACCCTTGAGCTCTCATGATGACCACATACGGGTCATACCATGAGGATCTTAATGTGTGCTCCTTAGAAAGGAGGTGATCCAGCCGCACCTTCCGGTACGGCTACCTTGTTACGACTTAGTCCCAATCACCAGTCCCACCTTAGACGGCCCCCTCCCACAAGTGGGTTGGGACACCGGCTTCGGGTGTTACCGACTTTCGTGACTTGACGGGCGGTGTGTACAAGGCCCGGGAACGTATTCACCGCAGCGTTGCTGATCTGCGATTACTAGCGACTCCGACTTCACGTAGTCGAATTGCAGACTACGATCCGAACTGAGACTGGCTTTAAGGGATTCGCTTACCCTCACGGGTTCGCCTCTCTCTGTACCAGCCATTGTAGCATGCGTGAAGCCCAAGACATAAAGGGCATGATGATTTGACGTCATCCCCACCTTCCTCCGAGTTGACCCCGGCAGTCTCCTATGAGTTCCCACCATCACGTGCTGGCAACATAGAACGAGGGTTGCGCTCGTTGCGGGACTTAACCCAACATCTCACGACACGAGCTGACGACAACCATGCACCACCTGTACACCAGCTCCAAAGAGAAGAACTGTTTCCAGAACGGTCCAGTGTATGTCAAGCCTTGGTAAGGTTCTTCGCGTTGCATCGAATTAATCCGCATGCTCCGCCGCTTGTGCGGGCCCCCGTCAATTCCTTTGAGTTTTAGCCTTGCGACCGTACTCCCCAGGCGGGGCACTTAATGCGTTAGCTACGGCGCGGAGAACGTGGAATGTCCCCCACACCTAGTGCCCAACGTTTACGGCATGGACTACCAGGGTATCTAATCCTGTTCGCTCCCCATGCTTTCGCTCCTCAGTGTCAGTTACAGCCCAGAGTCCCGCCTTCGCCACCGGTGTTCCTCCTGATATCTGCGCATTTCACCGCTACACCAGGAATTCCAGACTCCCCTACTGCACTCTAGTCAGCCCGTACCCACTGCACGCGCAACGTTAAGCGTTGCGTTTCCACAGCAGACGTGACCAACCACCTACGAGCTCTTTACGCCCAATAATTCCGGACAACGCTCGTACCCTACGTATTACCGCGGCTGCTGGCACGTAGTTAGCCGGTACTTCTTCTGCAGGTACCGTCACTTTCGCTTCTTCCCTGCTGAAAGCGGTTTACAACCCGAAGGCCGTCATCCCGCACGCTGCGTCGCTGCATCAGGGTTTCCCCCATTGTGCAATATTCCCCACTGCTGCCTCCCGTAGGAGTCTGGGCCGTGTCTCAGTCCCAGTGTGGCCGGTCGCCCTCTCAGGCCGGCTACCCGTCGTCGCCTTGGTAGGCCATTACCCCACCAACAAGCTGATAGGCCGCGAGCCCATCCCCGATCGAAAAACTTTCCACCAACCCTCATGCGAAGATTGGTCATATCCGGTATTAGACCCAGTTTCCCAGGCTTATCCCGAAATCAGGGGCAGGTTACTCACGTGTTACTCACCCGTTCGCCACTCATCCACCAACAGCAAGCTGTCGGCTTCAGCGTTCGACTTGCATGTGTTAAGCACGCAGCCAGCGTTCGTCCTGAGCCAGGATCAAACTCTCCATAAAAAACTTTATGTTACGAATGAATCCCAGCAAGACAGCCAACCCCTCACGGGGTGAGAAGGTTGACCACAAAATAACTGACCAAACACACCATCCACCCATGTGATAGCGGGAGGTTCGGCGAAGAACCACCCACCACAGGTGAACCAATGTTTGGCCAGATGATTGTCTTACCAGAAAATAAAAATGTTCTGGCATCACAACTTGTTCAAACAAACACGCTATTGGATTCTCAAACCACAAACACACACCCATCACCACACCACACAAATACGCAGCATGTTCACTGGGGGTATCAGTTTCTGTTTGCACTTTTCGTCTTGCGACTCGCTGTGCCAGCGGATGTCTACTCTACATGGTTGTTCCGATCCGCGCAACTCGAAGTTCATCTTCGGTTTGCCCGTATCGTTCCCGATCAGAGCGACTGTTGCCGTTCCTTGCGGCCTGGCAACCTGGACAACAATACACACATCTTCGGCCACCTGCAAAACCGCTCCGCACGTGCCCACTCCCCCACTCCGAAAGACCCCGAGATCTCGGGCGAACGTCTCCGCCGCACAGCGTTAAGAGAGACCTACGCCACGGGTTCGGCGAGTTCGGGAGAATCGTTGCGGACGTTTCCGACCGCTTTGCCGACCTTGTGCCGAGTGACGCTGGCGGGATCAACCTGATCAAGTGTCGCCGCCAACAGGTCCGGCACATCATTCGTCAGGACTCCAGGGTCGATCCAGTCACTGATCTGGTCGCGCCCGAGGAACACGGGCATCCGATGGTGGACATCGATGAGGTGCCCCGCGGACTCCATCGTCAGGATCGTCGTGGAGACCAACCAGGTCTCATCCGGCTGTTTCCAGAACTCGAAGAGTCCCGCCATGAAGAGGGGGTCCTCGCCGGCAGCGGTCATCATCCATGGCTGCTTGCCGTCTTCTGTGTTCTCCCATTCGTAATAGCCCGGAATCGGCAGCGCACAGCGACGACGTCGGATGGCCTGCCGGAACATCGGCTTCTCGAGCACTGTCTCGGAACGGGCATTGAATGCCTTGAAGCCGATTTTGGGATCTTTCGCCCATGCTGGCACCAGTCCCCAAGACGCGGTTTCGAGACGGCGATGAAGCTGACCATCCTCGTCGAGTCGTTCGACGACGATCGGCACGAATGATCCCGGGGGCACATTGAAGCGCGGCGCGTAGTCATAGGAGACGACATCCAACCGCAGCTCATCAGCGAGATCCGCCGGATCGAGAGACATATTGAGTCGACCGCACATGCGCCCATCTTCTCACTTCACTACACTGTCGACAATGGCGGCAGAAGAGAATACAAGTACGGGGTTCGACCCGATCGAAGAGTCCCGTCGACAATGGCTGGCCCACGGATGGGACGATGCAGCCGATGGAATGACGACAGTGATCTCAGTGATGAGGATCCACCAGCTGTTCCTGGCCCGAGTCGATGCCGCCCTCAAGCCCTTCGCGCTGACGTTCTCGCGCTATGAGGTGCTCACTCTCCTATCCTTCACACGAGCCGGGACCCTGCCGATGTCGAAGATCTCCGCTCGACTGCAGGTGCATGCGACCTCGACGACGAACTCTGTCGACCGCCTCGAGAAGGCCGGCCTCGTCGCCAGACGCAGCCACCCCGATGATCGCCGGACGACGCTCGTCGACCTCACTGATGCCGGTCGCGAGCTCGCCGCTCAAGCAACGAAGGCGCTCAACGCCGAGGTCTTCTCCTCCCCCGATTTCTCCGGTATCGACCTCGACTCTCTGCTCCCCCACCTCGAAACACTGCGCTCGGGACTCGAAGCCGGCGCCTGAGCCGACCGAAGCCGGCCGCCGAACGGGCCATCGGTCATCGGGGCCGCCTCGGCGAGAAATTAGTTGGATGTCCAAGTAATATGGACGTATCGTGGTGTCGATCACCGAATAAGCGTCCGATTCTTGGAGGAATCATGTCCCGCAGTACAGCCGCTGCCCTACCTTTCGGTCTCACCGACGAACAGCAGACCGTCGCCGGGATGGTGCGTGAGTTCGCCGATACCGAAGTCGCCCCACACGCCCTCCAATGGGATGCCGAACACTTCTTCCCCGTCGACGTCATCAGGAAGTCTGCCGAACTCGGAATGGGAGGCATCTACGTCAGCGAGGAGTCCGGCGGAACCGGAATGGGCCGGATGGACGCAGCGCTGATCTTCGAAGCGATGTCGACCGGATGCCCCTCCGTCGCCGCCTATATCTCCATCCACAACATGGTCGCGTGGATGATCGACAAGTTCGGCAACGACGAGCAGAAGACGACGTACCTCGAGAGGCTCGTCTCCATGGAGCACCTCGGCAGCTACTGCCTGACCGAGCCCAATGCCGGCTCCGATGCGGCCGCCCTGCGCACCTCCGCCCGTGAGGACGGCGACCACTATGTGCTCAACGGAGTCAAACAGTTCATCTCCGGCGCCGGCACCTCGGATACCTACCTCGTCATGGCCCGCACAGGCCAGGACGGAGCGCGTGGAATCTCCGCCTTCATCCTCGAGAAGGGTATGGAGGGTCTGAGCTTCGGCCCCAATGAGCAGAAGATGGGCTGGCGCGCACAGCCGACCCGACAGGTGATCATGGAGAACGTGCGGGTTCCGAAGGAGAACATGCTCGGCGCGCCCGGCCAAGGCTTCAAGATCGCGATGTCCGGACTCGACGGCGGACGTCTCAACATCGGCGCCTGCTCGCTCGGCGGCGGTCAGGCCGCGCTCGAGAAGGCCATCGCCTATATGGGTGAGCGCCAGGCCTTCGGCACCGAGCTCTCCGGATTCCAGGCTCTGCGCTTCGAGGTCGCGCAGATGCAGGCCGACCTCGAGGGTGCTCGCTCCCTGCTGTGGCGGGCCGCAGGAGCCTATGACGCAGGCGATCCGAACACCTCTCTGCTCTCGGCCATGGCCAAGCTCAAGGCCACCGACACCGGTTTCGATGTCGCGAACAGGGCACTCCAGTTGCACGGCGGCTACGGCTATCTGACAGAGTATGGAATTGAGAAGCTGGTGCGTGACCTGCGAGTCCACCAGATTCTGGAAGGCACCAACGAAATCATGCGCGTGATCATCTCGCGCAAGAGCACAGGAGTGGGCTGATATGACAGAACCTTCGGCAGAGCAGGCGGACGCCTCCGTCATCACCTCGGTAAACAACGGGGTCGGCCGAATCGAACTCAACCGACCGAAGCTGATCAATGCGCTCAGCCAGGACATGGTGGGTGCCATCGATGACGCCCTCAACGCATGGCGCGACGACGAAGCGGTCAACCTCGTCCTCGTCACCGGTCGCGGGGAACGCGGTCTGTGTGCGGGCGGCGACATCAAGGCCGTGTACAACGACATCGTGGCCGGCAGCGACGAGAACGCGAGATTCTGGAACCGCGAATACAAGATGAACTTCGCAATCTCTGAGTTCCCCAAGCCCTACGTCGTCATCATGAACGGCATCACGATGGGCGGCGGAGTCGGCATCTCCGGACACGGATCGCACCGCATCGTCACCGATTCGACGAAGGTCGGAATGCCGGAGACCGGAATCGGGCTCTTCCCAGACGTCGGCGGCACCCACCTGCTGGCCAACGCCCCCGGAGAGCTCGGCACCCACCTTGCGCTGACCGGGCAGCCCGTCGGGGCCGGCGCTGCGATCGCACTGGGCCTCGCCGACTACTTCGTCCCTGACGCGCAGATCCCCGATCTCATCGCCGAGCTCACCGATGGCGAGGACCTCGACGCGGTCATCGGCCGATATTCGTCCGATGTTCCGGACAACGAACTCGCCGAGGCGGCCGACTGGATCAACGCCTGCTACGCCGGCGACGACGCCGAAGCCATCGTCGCGGCTCTCGCCGCGCACGAGAACCCCGAGGCCCGGGCCACCGCTGAGCTCATCGGCACGAAGGCCCCCACCTCGGTGAAGGTGACCCTGGCTGCGATCAGGAAAGCCGCATCGATGAACCTGGCCGACGTCCTCGAACAGGACTACCGGGTCGCCGTCACGCTCACCGGCCTGCCGGACCTCAAGGAGGGTATCCGCGCGCAGGTCATCGATAAGGACCGCAACCCGCAGTGGAGTCCCGCCTCGCTGGCCGAGGTCTCCGACGAACAGGTCCAGTCCATCCTCACCACCGACCACGAAGACAAGGTGTTCTCATGAGCGAATTCGAAACCATCCTGACCGACGTCGCCGACGGCGTCGCCACCATCACGATCAACCGACCGAAAGCGCTCAACGCGCTCAATCTGCAGGTGCTCACCGACATCACAGATGCCGCGACGGCCTACGACGCAGACGATTCGATCAAAGCGATCATCATCACCGGCAGCGAGAAGGCCTTCGCCGCCGGCGCAGATATCAAGGAGATGTCGAGCCTCGACTTCTCGACCGCATACAAAGCTGACTGGTTCGCCGGTTGGACCCGGCTGACCGATGTGCGCAAGCCCGTCATCACCGCCGTCGGCGGCTACGCCCTGGGCGGCGGCTGCGAACTGGCGATGATGGGCGACATCCTCATCGCGTCGACGAAGGCGAAGTTCGGACAGCCCGAGATCAACCTCGGCGTGCTCCCGGGCATGGGCGGATCGCAGCGACTGACCCGCGCCATCGGCAAGGCCAAGGCCATGGACATGTGCCTCACCGGCAGGATGATGGGCGCCGAGGAGGCCGAACGTTCCGGACTCGTCGCCCGCATCGTCGAACCCGAAGCGCTCCTGGACACGGCGAACGAGATCGCGCAGACGATCGCGTCGAAGTCCCGCATCGCCTCGGCGATGGTCAAGGAAGCGGTGAACACCGCATTCGAGACGACCCTGGAGCAGGGACTGCGCTACGAGCGCCGACTCTTCCATTCGTCCCTGGCCACGAATGATCAGTCCGAGGGCATGGCCGCCTTCGTCGAGAAGCGGGACCCGAACTTCACGGATTCCTGATCCAGCTTCTTATCACTGCCGAAGGCGCAGACTCCTCAGAGAGTCTGCGCCTTCGTCGTCTGATCAGCCGAAATGCGGGCCAGGAGACGAAAGAGACTGTGTTCCGTATCGCATTTAACAATCGTTCAGTTAGAGTGAGTGTATGCATTCATCTTCGCAAGGAGGCACCGTGACAAGCTTCACCGATCTGCGCTCCCAACTCCGTCTGCCCGTCGTCGGCTCCCCCATGTTCATCGCCTCGGGCCCCGAATTGGTCAAGGCCCAGTGCCAGGCCGGAATCGTCGGATCCTTCCCATCGCTGAACGCCCGTCCCGCCTCGCAGCTGACCGACTGGCTCGATGAGATCTCCGAGTCGAACGCCGCCCACACTGCGGCGAATCCGCAGCAGCCCGCCGCTCCGTTCGCAGTCAACCTCATCGTCCACCGGTCGAACAATCGCCTCGAGGAGGACCTCGCCGAGGTGGTCCGCCACCAAGTGCCGATCGTCATCACCTCGCTCGGTGCCCGTGAGGAGGTCAACGAAGCCGTCCACTCCTACGGCGGTGTCGTCCTCCACGACGTCATCAACAACCGCTTCGCCAACAAGGCCGTCGAGAAGGGCGCCGACGGCGTCATCGCCGTGGCCGCCGGTGCCGGCGGGCACGCCGGGGCGCAGTCGCCGTTCGCCCTGGTCCAGGAGATCCGCTCCTGGTTCGATGGTCCCCTGCTGCTGTCGGGCGCCATCGCCCACGGCCGGTCGATCCTTGCGGCTCTGGCCGCTGGTGCCGACTTCGCCTACATCGGCTCGGCCTTCCTGTCCACGCCCGAGGCGAATGTTGTCGACGACTACCGGACGATGATCGTCGAATCCGGCGCCGACGACGTCGTGTACTCGAACTACTTCACCGGTGTGAAGGGCAACTACCTGCGCGGATCCATCGTCGCCTCGGGCCTCGACCCGGACAATCTGCCCGACGCCGATCCCACGAAGATGGACTTCAGCTCGTCTTCGGGTTCGGACTCGAAGGCCTGGAAGGACATCTGGGGCTCGGGACAGGGCATCGGTGCGCTCGGCCAGCAGCGGACGACCGCAGAGCTCGTCGAGACATTCGCTGCTCAGTTCGACGAGGCGAAGCAGCAGCTGCAGGCGCAGCTGGGCTGATCCGACCGAGCGCCTCAAAGACCACTCCAGCCCCAATTGCTACCTGACGGCGGCCCAGCAACCTCGCGCGAGGTTGCTGGGCCGCCGTCAGGTAGCGGTGAGGTTCCGTTCAGATCGTCGAGATGATTCCTCGTTCCGTCAGACGAGAGGCCAGACCGGCACCGTCAGGGGCGTAGATCCACGGCACGCCTTGGCCGCGACCGTGGCGCTTCGACCGTCCACCGGCCCACACGGCCTCACCGACGGTGAGCTGTCGGATTGCCACGGCGGCGACATTCTTCGGATGATTCTCGACGAACTCCCCGTAGATCTCCTCGTCGTTCTGCCCGTCGTCACCGATGAGCAGCCACTTCATCCATGGGAACTCCCTGGCCAGACGTTCCAGCGAATTGCGTTTGTGCTCCTTGCCTGACCGGAACACCCGAGTCGTCGTCGGACCCCAGTCGGTGAGCAGCAGCGGGCCCATCGGATAGAGGTTGCGGGACAGGAAGCGCTTGAGCGTCAAGGCAGAGTTCCACGCCCCCGTCGACAGATAGACCATCGGAGTGTCCGGGCGCATGAAGGTGATCCGGTCATAGAGCACGGCCATTCCCGCCACCGGGGACCTCGCATGCTCGCTGAGGACGAAGGTGTTCCACGCGGCGAGGAAGGGACGCGGCAGCGAAGTGACCATGACCGTATCGTCGATATCGGAGATGATGCCGAAGGTCGAGTCCTCGCCGATGATGCGCACAGCGGCAGAGTCGACGAGCGAGCCGTCGGTCCACAGTTCGATCTCCGTCTCCCCCGGCTCGAAGTCTCCGGGGATCACGGTGTCGATGATTCCTCCGCGATCGGAGGTGACCATATGCTCTTCGTCGTTCACGCGCACCCATGCGGTGTCATTGGGCAGAGGCACACTGACGAAGGACTTCCACCCGCGGATGCTCGCGTGGACATCGGCGGCCGGCTGACCGTTCGGGGTGAGCACCAGGCGTCCGAGCACCCGCACCCAACCGGTCCCGCCGTAGGTGTCGTAGGCGATGACGGTGCGATGATAGGCGTGGTCTGTGGCCCGATTCTGGATCCAGCCGTTGAACCGGTCCTCCACCCGCGCAGCAGTGTGGAGCATATCCGGTGTGAGGTTGAGCGGCCCCTCTTCGGGTTTCTTCTTCGCCACGATCAGATGAAACCGATCTTGTCATAGACCTCGCGCAGGGTCGCCTCGGCGATGGCGCTGGCCTTCTCCGCCCCGCGATCGAGGATCGCCTGCAGCTGGGTCCGGTCCTCGAGGAGCTCCAGCGTCCGCTCCCGCACCGGTGTCAGGGTCTCCACAGCCACCTCGGCGAGGTCGACCTTGAGGTGACCGTACATCTTTCCTTCGTACTCGGCGACGATTTCGTCGACCGAACGTGAGGTCAGGGAGGAATAGATCGTCAGCAGATTCGACACTCCCGGCTTGTTCTCCGGGTCGAAGGCGATCTCGGTTCCGTCGTCGGTCACGGCGGACTTGATCTTCTTCGTCAGGGCCTTCGCATCGTCGAGGATGTCGATGCGTCCCTGCGGGCTGGGCTGGGACTTCGACATCTTCGCGCCCGGATTCTGCAGGTCATAGATCTTCGCGGTCGCCTTGAGGATCTGCGCCTCGGGGACGGTGAAGGTCTTGCCGAACCGATAGTTGAAGCGTTCGGCGAGGTTGCGGGTCAGCTCGAGGTGCTGGCGCTGGTCCTCACCGACGGGAACAAGCTGCGGGTTGTACAGGAGGATGTCGGCGGCCATCAGCGCCGGGTAGGTGAGCAGCCCCAGGGACACATGCTCCTGCTTCGCGGACTTGTCCTTGAACTGGGTCATCCGGCTGGCCTCACCCATCGAGGTGGTGCATTCGAGGACCCAGGACAGCTGCGGATGGGCGGGCACCTGGGACTGGACGAAGATCGTCGACTTCTCCGGATCGAGACCGGCGGCGATGAACTGCGCGGCCGTGCGCAGGGTGCGTTCCCGCAGTTCGGCCGGGTCCTGCTCGACGGTGATCGCGTGCATGTTCGCGATGAAGTAGAAGGCATCGTGCGACTCCTGGTGAGTCACGAACTGCTGCAGGGCTCCGATGTAGTTGCCGAGATGAAGGGAATCGGAGGTGGCTTGGATACCTGAGACAGTGCGTGGCTGTGAAGAGTTCGTCATAGTCCTATGATGCCATCTCCCCTGTCGGGTCTGTTCAGGCGTCCGGTCTGGTGTCGGAGATCACGCTCGGCCGCGGACCAGCGGTATAGTTCGTACCAGATCACATGATTCGCCAAGGTGTCTCCCAGTTCTCGAACATCTGTCGAGCAGCGGCCAGCGAAGGTCTGATCATGCTGAGAACTCAACAATCCCGACGCGTCATCTCCTACGGACCTGATGCGTCGTCTCTCAAGGAGGAGGACTATGTCGGTCGAATACATCAAGACCGAGGGCGACCTTCCGCCGGTCGCCGTGGTCGAGAAGCCACGCTGGACACCGGCGAAGATCGTGCTGTGGGTGGCCATCGCCCTCATCGCCGGCGCGGGCTGGTCGATGATCGCGTTCGTGCGCGGTGAAGAGCTGTCGGCCAGCTGGTTCGTCGCCGCAGCCGTCGGCAGCTACCTCATCGGCTTCCGCTTCTACGCGAAGCTCATCGAATGGAAGATCTGCCGCCCGAACCCGAAGCGAGCCACCCCGGCAGAACTCAACGACAACGGCCGCGATTTCGCGCCGACCGACCGCCGGGTCCTGTTCGGCCACCACTTCGCCGCGATCTCCGGTGCCGGCCCCCTCGTGGGACCGATCCTCGCAGCCCAGATGGGCTACCTGCCCGGAACCCTGTGGATCGTCTTCGGCGTCGTACTCGCCGGCGGTGTCCAGGACTATATGGTGCTGTTCTTCTCCATGCGCCGCAACGGCCGATCGCTGGGACAGATGACTCGCGATGAGCTCGGTCGAACGGGCGGAATCATCGCCTCCATCGGCATCATCCTCATCATGGTCATCCTCATCGCGGTCCTCGGCGTCGTCATCATCAACGCGCTGGCCGAAAGCCCCTGGGGCGTCTTCTCCATTGCGATGACCATCCCGATCGCTGTGTTCATGGGCATCTACATGCGCTACCTGCGCCCCGGCAAGGTCGTCGAGACCTCGGTCATCGGCATCGTGCTGCTCGTCATCGCGATCATCGCCGGCGGTTGGGTCCACAGCTCGCCGTTCTGGTCCGAGATCTTCCACCTCGACAAGGTGACTCTGGCCTGGTGCCTGATGATCTACGGATTCCTCGCCGCCGTGCTTCCGGTGTGGGTGCTGCTGGCACCGCGCGACTACCTGTCGACATTCATGAAGATCGGCACCATCGTGCTGCTGGCTGTGGGCATCCTCATCGTCAACCCGACCGTGCAGATGCCTGCGCTGACCGAATTCGCGTTCAACTCGGCCGGTCCGGCGTTCGCCGGTGCCCTGTTCCCGTTCCTGTTCATCACCATCGCCTGTGGAGCTTTGTCGGGCTTCCACGCTCTCATCTCCTCAGGCACGACTCCGAAGCTCATTGAGAAGGAGACGCAGGCTCGCCTCATCGGCTACGGCGGCATGCTCATGGAGTCCTTCGTCGCCATCATGGCGCTGGTCGCCGCGATCTGCCTCGACAAGGGCCTCTACTTCGCGATGAATGCCGCCGAACCGCTCACCGGCGGAACAGTGCAGGGCGCAGCGGACTTCATCAACAACTCCTTGGGCATGTCCGGGGTGGAGACGAGTCCGGAGATCCTCGATCAGGCGGCCAAGGACGTCGGTGAGGAGAGCATCGTCTCTCGCACCGGCGGCGCCCCGACGCTGGCGATGGGAATGGCGCACATCCTCCACAACGTCTTCGGCGGGCCGGCCTGGATGTCTTTCTGGTACCACTTCGCCGTGATGTTCGAGGCCCTGTTCATCCTCACCACGATCGATGCGGGTACCCGCGTGGCCCGTTTCATGCTCTCGGATGCGCTCGGCAACTTCTCGAAGAAGTTCCGGGACCCCTCGTGGACTCCAGGTGCGTGGCTGACGACGGCCATCATGGTGGCCGCCTGGGGATCGATCCTGCTTATGGGAGTCACCGATCCCCTCGGCGGAATCAATACGCTGTTCCCGCTCTTCGGCATCTCGAATCAGCTGTTGGCCGCGATTGCCCTGGCCGTCGTCTTCGCCATCGTGTGCAAGATGGGTCTGGCCAAGTGGGCGTGGATCCCCGGCATCCCGCTGGTCTGGGATCTGGTGGTCACGATGGTCGCCTCGTGGCAGAAGATCTTCTCCTCCGACCCGAAGCTCGGCTACTGGGCTCAGCACTTCGCATACAAGGACGCGCTGGCCGCCGGAGAGACCTCGATGGGCAATACCGAGGGCGTCGCGGCGATGAGCGCAGTCGTGCGCAACACGTTCGTCCAGGGCACCCTGTCGATCGTCTTCGCACTTCTTGTCGCGATGGTCGTCGTCATGGCAGTCTGGAAGTCCATCGAGGCCATCAGGAAGGGGTCCCTGCCGACGACGGAGGAGCCCTTCGTCGAGACGAAGATGTTCGCTCCGGCCGGTCTCATCGCTCGCAAGCCCGAGCGTGAGCTGCAGGCGCAGTGGGACGAGCATGCAGCAGGAAGGCAGAAGGAATGAGCACCGCACATCCGCTCGCCCGCATCGCCAGCGATCCGTGGGGATCCCTGCGCCGAGGCGGGGCCTGGCTCCACTGGTACATCAAGGAGATCATGGGCGAGAACGCCTATATCCACTACCTCGAATCCTACGAGCGCCGCCACGGCACCCGGGAGGGGGCGATGGAGGAGAAGGCCTTCTGGCGAGATCTCACCGATGAGCAGGACCGCAATCCCAAGGCCCGCTGCTGTTGAGACTCTGAAGCTGCCTGCGTCTCTGAACGCAGAGAGGACAGCAAAGAGCCCGGGGCTCAGGACATTTCGTCCTGAGCCCCGGGCTCTTCGTCTGTCGTTCGGTCTGCGGTCAGGCCTGGACGGACGGGAGGTCGTAGTCGATGACCAGCGGAGCGTGGTCCGACCAGCGTTCGGCCCAGCTGTCGGCTTTGTCCACGGTGGCCTTGACCGCGGTTTCGGCCAGGGCCGGAGTGGCCATCTGATAGTCGATGCGCCATCCTGTGTCGTTGTCGAAGGCCTGACCGCGCATCGACCACCAGGTGTAGGGCCCGTCGATATCGCCGCTGAGTTCGCGGTGGACGTCAACATAGCCGATCTCACCGAAGAACTTGTCGAAGTAGGCTCGTTCCTCCGGGAGGAATCCGGACTTCTTCCGGTTGGCTTTCCAGTTCTTCAGGTCGCGTTCGGTGTGGCAGACGTTGAGGTCGCCGGTGATGAGCACATGGTCGGCGGTCTTCGCCAGCTGCGGCATCCGTTCGATCATGCGGTCGAGGAACCGGTACTTGTCGTCCTGTTTGGGGGTGTCGGCCTCACCGGAATGGACGTACGCGGACACAAGGGTCAGAAGCGATCCGTCGCCGAGGCGGAAGTCCGTCTCCACCCAGCGTCCGGCCCGGTCGAAGTAACCGTCGTCGCCGAGTCCTTCGCGCACCGCCTCGGGTTCGGTGCGGGCCATCACGGCGACGCCGGCGCGGCCCTTCGCCTCGGCATCATGGCTGATCGTGGTGTATCCGGTGTCGGCAAGGACACCGTGCGCGATATCGTTCGCGGCGCGCACTTCTTGGAGGGTGATGAAGTCCGGTTTCGCTGCATCGACCCAGGTGGGCATCCCCTTTCGCCATGCTGCGCGGACTCCGTTGACGTTGACTGAAGCAATCCGAATCATGTGATCTATGATGACATGGAGCGCACTATTCTTCCGGGACGGGGCGTTATAGAGTGAGGGTAAGTACGAACACATCAGGAGGCGCAATGGCCGTTGACGAAACTATCGACACCGAGCAGCTGAGCATCAGTCCGCTCGATGAGGTCGACGCCCGCGAGATGCGCGAATTCCTGCTCGACGCCCAAGCCAACTTCTGGGGAGACCGCGATCTCAGCGGTGACCATGATGCCTACTGGTTCCGTCAGTTCGTCACCTCGGGGCTCGTCGCCCGCTACCGTTCGGAGATCGTCGGATACCTGCTCGGCGTCATTCCCCATGATGGTCCTGCCTACATCCACCTGGTGGCAGCGCGGTCGGATTTCCGTCACCAGGGAATCGGCCGTCATCTCTACCAGCACTTCATCGACCATTCCCGTCAGCTCGGTGCCTCCTCGGTTCAGGCGACGACGATGCCGGAGTCCTCGGGTGCGATCTCGTTCCACTCCTCCATGGGCTTCAGCGGAGAGCTCATCGAGGACTATGCCGGCCCGGGCAACCCGCGCGTCTTCTTCGAGCTCAAGTTCCCCGAGGACTGAGCACCCGGCACCGCCCACCCTCCCAGAACTACCTGACGGCGGCCCAGCAACCTCGCGCGAGGTTGCTGGGCCGCCGTCAGGTAGTAATAGGGGTCAGTTGGCTGAGCGTTGGGCGGTGTCGACGACATTCTTGAGCAGCAGGGCTCGAGTCATCGGTCCGACGCCTCCGGGGTTCGGTGAGACCCAGGACGCCACCTCGGCGACCGCCGGATCCACGTCTCCGACGATCTTCGACTTCCCCGTCTCCGGGTCCGTCTCACGCGAGACTCCCACGTCGAGGACGATCGCTCCGGGTTTGACCGCCTCCGCCTTCACGATGCGAGCCGCCCCGGCGGCCGCGACGATGACATCGGCCTGAGCCAACAGCTCATCAAGATCGCGCGTTCCGGTGTGCGTCAGAGTCACGGTCGCATTGTGCTCACGCCGAGTCAGCAGTGCACCGATGGACCGGCCCACGGTGACCCCGCGACCGATGACCACGACATGCTTGCCGGCCAGATCGATGCCGTTGCGGGTGATCAGCTCGATGACACCGCGCGGAGTGCACGGCAGCGGAGTGGTAATCTCCGAGTTCACGTTGAGCACGAGTCGGCCGAGGTTGGTCGGATGCAGGCCGTCGGCGTCCTTAGCCGGATCGATGGCTTCGAGGATCGTGTCCGTGTCGATATGGTCCGGCAGCGGAAGCTGCACGATGTAGCCGGTGCAGGCGTCATCGTTGTTGAGCTCGTCGATGACCGCCAGCAGCTCTTCCTGGCTTACCGACTCGGGCAAGTCGCGGCGGATCGAACTGATTCCGACCTCGGCACAGTCACGGTGCTTGCCCGCGACGTACCACTTCGAACCGGGGTCCTCCCCCACCAGCACTGTGCCGAGGCCCGGAACGATTCCGGATTCTGCCAGGGTCGCCACCGCCTCGGTGAGTTCGGCCTTGATCTGCTTCGCGCAGGCTCTGCCGTCGAGGATCTGTGCACCCATCAGTACTGCTCCAGTCCTTCGTAGAGGGGGAAGTCGTCGCTCAGCTTCTTCACGCGTGAGGCGAGTGCCTCGACGTCGGCACCGGGCTTGAGCGCCTCGGCGATGACGTCAGCGACCTCGGTGAATTCGTTGTCGCCGAATCCGCGGGTGGCCAGTGCCGGGGTGCCGATGCGCAGCCCCGAGGTGACCATCGGCGGACGCGGGTCGAAGGGCACGGCATTGCGGTTGACGGTGATGCCGACCGAGTGCAGAAGATCTTCGGCCTGCTGTCCGTCGAGGGCGGAGTTGCGCAGGTCGACGAGCACGAGGTGGACATCTGTGCCGCCGGTGAGCACGGTGGCTCCGGCGTCAGCGACGTCGGAGGCCAGCAGGCGCTCAGCCAGGATCTGAGCACCGCGCACGGTGCGTTCCTGACGTTCCTTGAACTCGGCAGAGGCCGCGAGCTTGAACGCCACGGCTTTCGCGGCGATGACATGCATGAGCGGTCCACCCTGCTGTCCCGGGAACACGGCGGAGTTGAGCTTCTTCGCGTACTCCTCCTTGCCGAGGATGAAACCGGACCGGGGCCCGCCGATGGTCTTGTGCACCGTCGAGGACACGACATCGGCGAACGGCACCGGGTTCGGGTGCAGACCGGCGGCGACGAGTCCGGCGAAGTGGGCCATATCGACCCACAGCTTCGCACCGACTTCGTCGGCGATATCGCGGAAGGCCTGGAAGTCCAGCTGACGAGGGTAGGCCGACCAGCCGGCGACGATGACCTCGGGGCGGTGTTCGAGAGCCTTCTCGCGCACCTTGTCCATATCGATGCGGTAGGTATCGGGGTCGACCTCGTAGGAGGCGACATCGTAGAGGCGTCCGGAGAAGTTGATCTTCATACCGTGGGTGAGGTGCCCGCCATGGGCCAGGGACAGCCCGAGCATCTTGTCACCCTGACGGGCCAGAGCGTGCATGACAGCGGCGTTGGCCGAGGCACCGGAATGGGGCTGGACGTTCGCGTAGTCGGCGCCGAAGAGGCTCTTGGCGCGGTCGATGGCGAAGTCCTCCGCGACGTCGACGTATTCGCAGCCGCCGTAGTAGCGCTTGCCGGGATACCCCTCGGCGTACTTGTTCGTCAGCACCGACCCCTGTGCTTCCAGCACGGCGCGCGGGACGAAATTCTCCGAGGCGATCATCTCGAGCGTCGACCGCTGGCGGCCCAGCTCGAGGTCGAGGACTTCGGCAATCTGCGGGTCGATGTCGGCAAGCGAAGCCTGCATCGAGTTTTCGGTCATGAGTACTCTCCTGTGGCATCCGATGATGGGAGCGAGGCAGCGCGCAAACCGCGGCCGTCACCCGGCACCATGCTAACAGCGACGCCGCTTGCTTCCGGGGCCGCGACCGCCATCCGGATGCCGACTCGGAGTGGGCGTTGAGCGCAGCCACCGATTAGGATCGAGTCCATGAGCTGCGAATGGATCCTGAGAGTCACCTGCCCCGATTCGACCGGCATCGTCCACGCCGTGACCGGGGTGCTCGCGGGCCTGGGCGGCAACATCACCGAATCCCAGCAGTTCTCCTCCCCCGATTCCCGTCAGTTCTTCCTGCGCCTGCAGTTCTCGACGCCTGCAGAGACCACGGCCCAGACCGTGGAAGAGGCACTCGCCGAGGTGGCTCCCCGGTTCGCGATGACTGTGAGCCTGCAACCGGTGGAGAAGAAGACCCGCACCCTGATCATGGTGTCCAAGGCCGCGCACTGCCTCAACACTCTGCTGTTCCGGCATTCGGCCGGTCAGCTGCCCATCGACATCGTCGGCGTCGCCGGCAACCATGCCGATCTGCGTCCGCTCGCCGAATTCCACGGCCACGATTTCCACCATATTCCGATCACCCGGGAGACGAAGGCCGACGCCGAGGCGAGGCTCTCGACTCTCGTCGATGACCTCGAGGTCGAACTCATCGTCTTGGCCCGATACATGCAGATCCTCTCCCCCGACCTCTGCGCCCGCCTCGAGGGCCGGGTCATCAATATCCACCATTCGTTCCTGCCGAGCTTCAAGGGCGCAAAGCCCTACCATCAGGCGCATGCCCGAGGCGTGAAGATCATCGGCGCGACTGCCCACTACGTCACCAGTGACCTCGACGAGGGGCCGATCATCGAACAGGATGTGGCCCGCGTCGATCACAATCAGGCGATCGCCGATTTCGTCCGGCACGGTCAGGACGTCGAAGCGGCCGTGCTCGCTCGGGCCGTCGCTTGGCATGCCGAAGGCCGCGTGCTCATGGACGGCCATCGCACCGTCGTCTTCGACTGAGCCTGCCGCTCCAGCAGTGTCGCTGTGTACTCTCGCAACAAGGAGGTGCACAGGAAATTCACACCTGCGACCTCTTGTCCTGTAAGGTCGGCTCGGCCTATCGAAGGAGCTGAGCTCAAATGTCGGAAACCACTTTCCGCACGATCGCGATCGTCCTCTACTTCATCGGCATGCTGGCCATCGGCTGGTTTGCCTACCGCAAGACGAAGAACAACCTCGACGACTACATGCTCGCGGGACGTGGACTGCGACCCAGCGTTGCCGCGCTGAGCGCCGGCGCCTCCGATATGTCGGGGTGGCTGCTCATGGGTCTGCCCGGCGCCATCTACGTCTCCGGGCTCATCGAAGCCTGGATCGCTATCGGCCTGACCGTCGGCGCCTGGGTCAACTGGAAGATCGTCGCGCCTCGGCTGCGTGCGTTCACGGAGAAGGCCGGCGACTCGATCACGATCCCCAGCTTCTTCGAACAGCGGCTCAAAGACCGGACACGACTGCTGCGCATCGTCTGCGGCATCATCATTCTGGTCTTCTTCACCTTCTACGTCTCGTCGGGCATGGTGGCGGCCGGCAAATTCTTCGAGTCGAGCTTCGGACTCAACTACCTCGGAGGAATGCTCCTCGTCGCCGCGATCACGATGATCTACACCCTCTTCGGCGGATTCCTCGGCGCGACTCTCACGGATGTCGCCCAGGGTCTGCTGATGTTCGCTGCTCTGGTGGCTGTGCCGATCGTCGCCGTCATCAACGCCGGCGGGCCGACGACGGTAGTCAACAACGTCACCGAAATCGATCCCGGTCTGCTCAGCCTCTTCGGCTCAGACGAATTCTGGACCTTCGCGACGATCGCGTCGATCGTGTCCGCCCTGGCCTGGGGACTGGGCTACTTCGGCCAGCCGCACATCATCGTGCGCTTCATGGCCCTGCGCACTCCCGCCGATGCCACCGTCGCTCGGCGCATCGGCGTCGGCTGGATGGCGATCTCGGCGCTCGGTGCCGTCGCCACCGCCATCGTCGGCATCTCCTACTTCTCTCAGCACGCGGATATGGAACCCGCAGACGCCGAAACCGTCTTCCTCGACCTCGCGCAGATCCTCTTCCACCCGTTCATCGCCGGCCTCGTCTTGGCTGCGGTACTGGCAGCCATCATGTCGACGATCTCCTCGCAGCTCGTCGTCACGTCGTCAGCGCTCATCGAGGATCTGTTCAAGATCGTCGCCCTGCGCACCGGATCCACGAGAACGCTGCAGGACAAGACCTACGTACTGCTCGGCCGCCTCGGCGTGCTCGTCGTCGCCGTCATCGCAGTCGTCCTCGCGATCTCACCATCGAACAGCATCCTCGACCTCGTCGCCTTCGCGTGGGCAGGCTTCGGCGCCTCCTTCGGGCCGATCGTCCTGCTCACTCTGTTCTGGAAGCGTCTGAGCAACTGGGGCGCCCTGTTCGGTCTGCTCTCCGGCGCGGTCGTGGCCTTCGTCTGGGGCCAGGTGAGCACCCCGATGACGGATGCGATCTACGAGATCATTCCCGGCTTCATCGTCAACCTCATCGTCGCCGTGGTCGTCAGTCGCTTCACCTACAAGCACGATGAGGCCTCTGACATCGAATTCGACGAATCCGTGGAACTCTCCCGTGTGAGGTGAGAACCGACGCGTGAAGCGAGAGCCGACGCGAACTGATCGAGGGCCGGGACACGACGGTGTTCTGGCCTTCGTCATATCGAGACGTCAGTTTGGCCCATGGCTTACTTACCGTCGGCGCACTGAACGGATCGCGGTACGTCTGCAGATGCCTGCCCGATCAGACGGGGCGCCGGTCACTCATGCGGTGACATCACATTGCGTTGAGAACCTCAGGTTGCGTACCGGAGTAATCGCTCTTCGTTCCAATCATCTGAATCGAAACCGATGATTGGAACGAAGAGCAATCAATCACGCCGAGGTGGTCGGACAGGTGCGTGAAAACTGACCCCACCGAGGCGGCCTGCACGTCCTCGTCGATCCTCGCGCCAGCGGTGAATACACTTCAGGCGGGCACCTGTGACGGTGCCCGCCTGAAGTGTGTGACTCACGGCTGCGGAGATCCGAGCCGTGAGTCGGTCGAGGAGCTTACTTCTCCTCGGCAGCCTCGGAGGACTCTTCAGCGGTCTCGGCGTCAGCCTCGGCTGACTCTGCCTCGACTGCGGCGTCTTCGGCCGGAGCCTCGTCGACGACCTCAGCCTCAGCCGGTGCCTCTTCTGCCGGAGCGGCAGCGGCGGTGGCCTGTTCGGCTTCCTTCACGGTTGCCTGCTTCGGCGAGTAGGGCTCGAGGACCAGTTCGATGACGGCCATCGGGGCGTTGTCGCCGGGACGGGGGCCGATCTTGGTGATACGGGTGTATCCACCGGGACGCTCGGCCATCGTTTCGGCGATCGAGGTGAAGAGCTCGTGCACGATCGACTTGTCGGAGATCTGGCCGAGCACGCGACGACGTGCGGCCAGGTCACCCTTCTTGGCGTTCGTGATCATGCGCTCGGCAACCGGACGCAGGCGCTTGGCCTTCGTCACAGTCGTCTTGATCTGCTTGTGCTCGAACAGCTGGGCTGCCAGGTTGTTGAGCATCATGCGCTCGTGTGTGGGCGAACCGCCGAGGCGGGGACCCTTGGTTGGGGTTGGCATTGTCAGTTACTCCTAGGTCTTAATCAGTACTGTTCGTCTTCGACGTAGGACTGGTCCTCATCAACGAGACCGGCTTCGAACCCGGCAGGACTGTCCTTGAGGCTCAGGCCGAGCTCGTTGAGCTTCGCCTTGACCTCGTCGATCGACTTCGAACCAAAGTTGCGGATATCCATCAGGTCGGCTTCGCTGCGAGCAACGAGTTCGCCGACGGTGTGGATGCCTTCGCGCTTGAGGCAGTTGTAGGAGCGCACGGTCAGGTCGAGATCTTCGATCGCCAGCGCCAGGTCGGCGGCGAGTGCCGCGTCCACAGGCGAGGGTCCGATCTCGATACCTTCAGCTTCGACGTTGAGCTCTCGAGCCAGGCCGAAGAGTTCGACCAGGGTCTTGCCCGCAGATGCGATGGCATCGCGCGGGGTCATCGAGGGCTTGGTTTCGACGTCGAGGACCAGACGATCGAAGTCGGTGCGCTGTTCGACACGCGTGGCTTCGACCTTGTAGGTGACCTTGAGAACCGGGGAGTAGATCGAATCGACCGGAATCCGGCCGATCTCTGCATCCGCGTTCTTGTTCTGAGCGCTCGAAACGTATCCGCGTCCACGTTCGATGGTCAGTTCCATGTCCAGACGACCCTCACCATTCAGTGTGGCGATGTGCAGGTCCGGATTGTGGATCTCGACCCCGGCAGGAGCAGAGACATCGGCAGCGGTCACGGTGCCAGGTCCCTGCTTGCGCAGGTAGGCGACGACCGGTTCGTCGAATTCGGACGATACGACCAGGGACTTCAGGTTGAGGATGAATTCTGTGACATCCTCTTTGACTCCCGGCACGGTGCTGAACTCGTGGAGCACTCCGTCGATCCGGATGGACGTGACGGCGGCACCAGGGATCGAGGACAGCAGGGTCCGGCGAAGCGAGTTGCCGAGGGTGTAGCCGAATCCGGGCTCGAGCGGTTCGATGGCGAACCGTGAGCGGTTATCGGAGACGACTTCTTCCGTGAGCGTTGGGCGCTGTGCAATGAGCACGTGGGCTTCCTTTCAGCGAACATCCGCTATATGACGTTCGCACTGCACGTCATGGCCTTAAAGGCCATGAAGAACGGTTCGGGTTATCTGGGAATCCGTTCTGCGACCGATGTCGGGATCTCACCCGTCATCCGTTGCAGTTCCACGGAAGGATCAGCCGCGGCGGCGCTTGGGGGGACGGCAGCCGTTGAACGGAACGGGAGTGACATCCTGGATGGTTCCCAGTTCCAGGCCGGCGGCCTGCAGCGAACGGATGGCGGTCTCGCGGCCCGAGCCCGGTCCCTTGACGAACACGTCGACCTTCTTCAGGCCGTGTTCCTGCGCCCGGCGAGCAGCCGATTCAGCAGCCATCTGAGCGGCGTACGGGGTCGACTTGCGCGAACCCTTGAAGCCGATCTCACCTGAGGAGGCCCAGGAGATGACAGCACCGGTCGGATCGGTGATCGACACGATGGTGTTGTTGAAGGTTGATTTGATGTGGGCCTGGCCGGCAACGATATTCTTCTTCAGCTTGCGGCGAGGCTTGCGCACTGTAGCGGCGCGTGACTTGGGAGGCATATGTCCTACTCCTGATCGAGGTGGTTGGCCTCAGCCAACCGAGTGAGCGTGTTACTTCTTCTTACCGGCCACGGTGCGCTTCGGTCCCTTGCGGGTACGCGCATTCGTCTTGGTCCGCTGACCGCGAACCGGCAGACCGCGGCGGTGACGCAGGCCTTCATAGCTTCCGATTTCGACCTTGCGGCGGATATCGGCGGCCACCTCACGACGGAGGTCACCCTCAACCTGGAATGTGCCCTCGATGTAGTCACGCAGCTGGACGAGCTCTGCGTCGCTCAAGTCCTTCACACGGGTATCAGGGCTGATTCCCGTTTCGGTCAGGGTCTGGCGCGCACGGGTGCGGCCCACACCATAGATGTAAGTCAAGGCGACTTCCACGCGCTTTTCACGCGGGATGTCGACTCCGGCAAGTCGTGCCATGGGTACTGTCTCCTGTTGTTGTTTCGGAGGTGCTGATGCAAACCTGTCCTTGGTCTCCCAAGGTCTCCGGCCCCCGACCGGAGGTATCGTCCTGTGTCCGTTCCCCGGAAGCTCTCACTTCTCATGGCTCCGAACGCAGATGGCGAGGTTTGCGCGGGTGTGGTGCTGCTGAGGCTCCGCTGTGGAGCCTCGATCTGCTCGAAACGAGCTGCTCAGCCCTGGCGCTGCTTGTGGCGCGGGTTGGAGCAGATGACGATGACCCGGCCGTGACGGCGGGTAATCTGGCAGTTCTCGCAGATCTTCTTGACGCTGGGCTTAACCTTCATCGTTTTTCCTTCTTTCGGTCCCTGCCCGGCCGGACAGGACGCGAATGATCGAAGATCCTTACTTGTAGCGGTAAACGATTCGTCCGCGCGAGAGATCGTATGGAGACAGCTCCACAATGACCCGGTCCTCGGGAAGGATGCGGATATAGTGCTGACGCATCTTTCCGGAGATATGTGCGAGCACCTTGTGCCCGTTGCTCAGCTCAACCCGAAACGATGCGTTCGGCAGAGCCTCGACAACGGTGCCTTCGATCTCAATGACCCCTTCTTTTTTGGCCATATCGTTCGCTAACCTCGTATTCCCGCGAAACCTTCGCGTTCGACGTAATCGTGTATCACCGACTCAATGCCGGTGACCCCTCGGTCTGCAGTCCTCGTCACCACATAAAAGAAGTGGATGGCAGAAGCCGCCCACATCTGAAAAAGGGTGAGTTGAATGAGAACAGACCAATCATCAACCCTACACTACGGAGAAAGAATCTTCCACACGGTGTTCGCTTCTGAGCGTGAAGTCCCTTACAATCCCATCTTCGCCGAGGCGGCGCACCGTTCCCATGTCCCCTGACGACGAATGGACCGCACCTCGGCCGCCCCGACTGCTAGCGTGAGAACCGCACCCGACGCAGTCCCCGAAGAGGAGTACAGAGATGTCCGATTTCGATGCCATCACCGAGGAGTCCCTTGTCGCGAAGGGCGGCCGCAAGTGGTCGTCCTTCCCCGGCTCCATCGGCGCCTTCATCGCCGAGATGGACTTCGGGGTGGCTCCCGCGGTGCGGCAGTCGCTGCAGACCATCGACGATCGCGACCTCTACGGCTATGCTCCCGCCGACCTGACCGCTGACTTGAGAACATCGACCTCGCGTTTCTGCTCCGAGCACTACGGGTGGCGGATCCCCGTCGGTCATATCGAACCGGCCAGTGATGTGCTGGCCGCGTTCCTCGGCGTCCTCACCCACCTCACCCCACCGGACACTCCGATCGTGCTGCCGACACCGGCTTATATGCCGTTCTTCGATGTCGCGCGAGTGACCGGCCGCGAGCTCATCGAAGTCCCGATGCTGCGATCGGAGTCCGGCTGGTCATTCGACCTCGATGCCATCGCCTCTGCCCTCACTCCCGGAGCCACGTTCGTCCTGTGCAATCCGCACAACCCGATCGGCAAGGTCTGCACCGAGGCCGAACTGCTGGCCCTCGCCGACGTCGTGGAGAAGGCCGGTGCCCGGGTGTTCTCCGATGAGATCCATGCACCGGTCGTCTACGCCCCCGCGCGGCACATTCCGTATGCCACTCTCACCGAGGCGACCGCCGCCCACACCGCCACCGCGACAGCCGCATCGAAGGCCTTCAACATCCCCGGCCTCAAATGTGCCCAGCTCATCCTCACCTCCCCCAGCGACCGTGAGGTCTGGGCGAAGAAGGGACAGTTCGTCTCCGGAGCCGCGTCGAACCCGGGGATACTCGCCACCACCGCCGCCTACACGCATGCGAATGACTGGCTGAGCGAAGTCACCGGCTACCTCAAAGGCAACCGCGACCACTTCACCGATCTCGTCGGGTCACTGCTGCCGGGTGCCGCCTATATCGAACCGGAAGGCACTTATCTGGCCTGGCTGGATCTGCGCGGCTATGGACTGGAGTCGAACCTGTCCGATCACATCCGATCCCGCGCCGAGGTGGCCGTGACCGAAGGTCGACTCTGCGGTGAGGTCGGGGCCGGACATATCCGCTTCAACTTCGCACTCCCCCGACCTCTGCTCACCGAAGCGGTCAAGAGGATCGCCCGGATACTCTGACCACCATGCCCTGGGCCCTCTGACCGACATGTCCAATGGCCTCCACAACCGACACTGATCAGTCTTCGGGCAGCCATTCGATGAGTTCGAAGGATGAGCTTGCTCCCGCGCACTCGCGGATCAGCCGATCGAAGCGCAGATAGTATTCGAGATTGCACTGCCGCATCAGCGCACGGAACCGCAAAGCCGGCTGAGTCCCGTCGACGAGAGTTTCCGGCAGCAGCGGGTGGGTCATCACTGCACGGGCGACGTCGTAGTACAGATCGAAGAAGCTTCCCAGGCTCAGCCCTGCGCAACCCGTGCCGGGTGCCGAACCCCCCGAACTCAATGCGTTCATGCGCTCTTCCAGAGGCGGCAGCTGGGCGAGAGCCGCGTCGAGTTCGAATGCCCGAGTCGTCATCCTGCGTGCCGCCGCGAGGGACTCGGGGGTCAGCACTCCGGCCTCTGACCAGCCGGGAACAGGGATGTGGGGCAGTCTCTTCGAGAGCAGTCTGGACTGGTCTGCGAAGCCGATGAGGATTCCCGGTCTCAGCTGTCTGTATCCCAAGCTCCGCGCAATGTACTGCAGTCGGTCGCGCAGTCCGCGTTCAGCTTCCGGAACCGAATACACGATGGTGTGGAAGCGCCCCGCATAGTCGGGGAAGACGTGATCGCCTGCGATGTCACCGAAATCTGAGAGGATCTGTTCGCTCAGACGGTAGATGGAGACCCGCCCGATTCGTTCGCTGCTGATGATGCCTCGTTGGACCATCCGTACGAGCTGATTGTGAACGCTCGAGGAGGAATACCCGTGTTCACGCAGCACGCTGACGATGACGGGTCCCGGCAGTCCACTGGCTTGCAGGCACCCGAAAACGGAGACCACGTCGAAGGCGATCCGCGTCATCCGATACCGATCGCCCACATCTGTCCGACGTTTCGGGACATTGTGGACACTCGTCATGGCCGGATTCTACCGTGAAGACACAAGGATCGGTGCCGACAGGACCGAGATCGCAGCCAAGCGACGAGGAGCCACGACATGGATGACGAGAAGCACACACTGGATCAGCGCGCCTACCAGACGGCCCGCACCTCCGGACTGCTGGCGGGAGCGATCACGGCTTTCATCGCCTTCTGCGCATTCCAGATCTTCGGATTCACCATCGCCGAGACGGCCACGTGGATGTTCGCACTCGCACTGATGGCGGCGTCCGGAACCTTCGCCGCAGTCTACTTCGTCGGCAGGTCTGCCCTGAGAAAGCAGATGCCGGCCGCCTGAGTTCTCCCCTCAGGCGTCTTTCGGAGCCACGGGAGTGATTCCGAACGGCGCCAGCCCGGCCGCTCCCCCGTCGGCGGCTGTGAGTACCCAGACTCCCCCATCATGGCGGGCCACGCTGTGTTCCCAGTGGCTCGCCCGTGACCCATCCGCCGTCACGACAGTCCAGTCGTCGGCGAGAGTGCGCGTGTCCGCACCTCCCGTGGTGAGCATCGGCTCGATCGCCAGGCACATTCCGGGCTTGATCTTCGGGCCGTTCGAGCGTGCACGGTAGTTGAGGACCTCAGGCGCCATGTGCATGGAAGTGCCGATGCCGTGTCCGGTGAATTCCTCGACGAGGCCCAGGTGGGGGAATGATTCGGAGACGAAGTCATCGATGGCGTCGCCGATGTCGCTGACCTTCGTACCGGTCGCGAATGCCGCGATGCCTGCCCACATAGCCGCCTCGGTGGCAGACGACAGCTCACGGTCGGCTGCAGTGCCTGCTTCTTCGCCGCCGACGATCATCGTCAGCGCCGAGTCCCCGTGAAAGCCGTCGACGACGGCGCCGCCGTCGATCGACACGATGTCCCCGGCGTTGAGGACACGGGATCCCGGGATGCCGTGGACGATCTCCTCGTTCACGGATATGCACACGACCGCAGGGAATCCCTGATAGCCCTTGAAGTTCGAGCGGGCGCCGGCGGCGTCGATGACGGCTTCCGCAGCGGCGTCCACCTCGGCGGTGGTGGCTCCGGGAACGGCCGCGGACCGGGCCGCTGAGAGCACTTCTGCTGTCAGCTGCCCGGCCCGATGCATGAGCTCAAGCTCTGCGGGAGTCTTCAGCTCGATACGTGGTCCGAAGATCATCGAATGGTCGAGAGGATGCGCTCGGTGATGTCGTTGACTTCGCCGAGTCCGTCGACCTGGCGAAGCAGACCGCGGCTGCGGTAGATATCGGTCAGCGGTTGGGTCTGCTCTTCGTAGACGTCGAGGCGATGGCGGATGACGTCTTCGCTGTCGTCGCTGCGGCCCTCGGTCTGAGCACGCGCGAGGAGACGAGCGACGACCTCGTCGGTGTCGGCGGTGAGCTCGACCACGTGCTCGATCGCCTTATCCTCTGTAGCGAGGATCCTGTCGAGTTCGTCGACCTGGGCGCTGGTGCGGGGATACCCATCGAGGAGGAAGCCTTCGGCTGCGTCATCCTGTGCCAGTCGATCGGCGACCATCGAGTTCGTGACCTCGTCGGGCACGTACTCGCCGGCATCCATGTAGCGCTTGGCCAGCTTGCCCAGTTCGGTCTCACCCTTCACATTCGCCCGGAAGATGTCTCCGGTCGAGATGGCCGGGACGCCGAGCGCCTCGGACAGGCGTGCGGCCTGGGTGCCCTTGCCGGCGCCGGGAGGGCCGATCAGGATGATGCGTGAACTCATAAGGTGTCCTTCCAATGGGATGTCCGCTGAACGTCAGCGTCCGGTCGAATCAGCGCAGCAGACCCTCGTAGTGGCGCTGCTGCATCTGCGCGTCGATCTGCTTGACCGTTTCGAGGCCGACGCCGACGACGATCAGCAGTGAGGTGCCGCCGAACGGGAAGTTCTGGTTGGCGTTGATGAGCACCAGAGCGATCAGCGGAATGAGGGCGACGAAAGCCAGGTAGAGCGAGCCGGGGAAGTTGATGCGGCTGAGTACGTAGCTGAGGTACTCGGCGGTCGGGCGACCGGCACGGATACCGGGGATGAAGCCGCCGTACTTCTTCATATTGTCCGCGACCTCTTCAGGGTTGAAGGTGATCGCTACGTAGAAGTAGGCGAAGAAGATCGTCAGCAGCGCATACACGGTGATGTAGAGAGGATGGTCACCGCGGGTGAAGTAGGTGTTGATCCATTCGACTGCCTTGGATTCCGGGTCGAGGAACTGCGAGATCAGATTCGGCAGGTAGAGCACCGAGGAGGCGAAGATGACGGGGATGACACCGGCCATATTCACCTTGATCGGGATGTAGGTCGACGTTCCGCCGAACATCCGACGTCCCACCATGCGCTTGGCGTACTGGACGGGGATCCTGCGCTGCGACTGCTCGACGAAGACGACGAGGGCGATGAGGACGAGTCCGACGGCCATGACGATGATGAAGATGTCGACACCCTGCTCGCGGAAGATCGCACCGAGCGAGGACGGGAAGGCAGAAGCGACGGACGTGAAGATGAGCAGCGACATTCCGTTGCCCACACCGTGTTCGGTGATCTGCTCGCCCAGCCACATGATCAGGCCGGTTCCTGCGGTCAGGGTGAGGACGAGGACGGCAATGCCCCACCAGGTGTCGTTGGCGATGAGATCCTGGCAGTTCTGGACGTCGCCGAACAGTGCACCGGAGCGCACGGTCGCCACGAGGGTCGTCGAGTTGAGGATCGCGAGGCCGATGGTGAGGTAGCGAGTGTACTGAGTCAGCTTCGCCTGGCCAGAGGCACCTTCCTTATGGAGGGCTTCGAAGCGAGGAATGACCACTCGCAGCAGCTGGACGATGATGCTCGCGGTGATATACGGCATGATGCCCAGGGCGAAGATCGACAGCTGCAGCAGCGCGCCGCCGCTGAAGAGGTTGATCATGGCGAATCCGCCCTCATTGAGCTGAGGCGAAGCCACGCACTCCTGCACCTTGGTGTAGTCGATTCCAGGCGAAGGAATGAACGAGCCGAGTCGGAAGATGACAAGAATGCCCAGGGTGAAGAGGAGTTTCTTCCTCAGGTCGGGCGTTCTGAAGGCCCTCCGGATTGCGCCGATCAAGCGTCCTCCTCGTTGGGGGATGAAAAGTCAGAGTCGTGGTCGCGACCTGGCGATTGAGACAAATACCTGCAAAAGACTACCAGGGTATGCCCTCCAGGCCGAAACCGGCGAAGCCCCGCGGCGACTCGGCGCAACCTGTGTTCGAGGCGGTCACAGAGCGGTTTCAGACAGGGGTTGAGATCGCATCGGAGCGGTTTCACGCGGTGTTCGAGAGGGCGTCTGGCCGGTCTCGGCCTGGTATGCGGACCACCGCCGCCGGCGTTCAGGGATGCAGAAGGGGGCGGCCACCGAAGTGACCGCCCCCTTTGACCAGCGTTGAAGCCGGGAATCCGTTCCGAGTGGAACGGATCAGGCCTCGTTGGTGCTTCCGCCTGCAGCCTTGATCTTCTCGGCTGCGGAGCCGGAGAACTTGTCTGCAGTGATGTTCAGGGCAACGGTGATCTCACCGGTGCCGAGAACCTTGACGGGCTGCTTTGCACGCACAGCGCCCTTCTCCACGAGATCGGCGACGGTGACGTCTCCGCCCTCGGGGAACAGGCTGGACAGCTTGTCGAGGTTGACAACCTGGAACTCCACCTTGGCGGGGTTCTTGAATCCACGCAGCTTGGGCAGACGCATGTGCATCGGGGTCTGGCCGCCCTCGAAGCCGTGCGGAACCTGGTAGCGGGCCTTCGTGCCCTTGGTTCCGCGTCCGGCGGTCTTACCCTTCGAAGCCTCACCACGACCGACACGGGTCTTGGCGGTCTTGGCTCCGGGAGCAGGGCGCAGATCGTGCAGCTTCAGCGAGTCGTTGTTCGACATATCAATCGACCTCTTCCACAGTCACGATGTGGCGGACAGCGTTGATCATTCCCCGGATCTCGGGGCGATCTTCCTGCACCACAACGTCGTTGGTCCGCTTGAGACCGAGCGAACGCAGCGTGTCACGCTGGCTCTGACGGTATCCGATTGCGGACTTGCGCTGAGTAATCTTGAGCTTTGCCATCAGGACTTCGCCCCACTTTCAGCAGCTGCTCGCAGCAGTGCGTGCGGAGCAACTTCGTCGACGGGCAGGCCACGGCGAGCCGCGACCTCTTCCGGACGCTCAAGGCCCTTCAGCGCGGCGATCGCAGCGTGCACGATGTTGATCGCGTTCGCCGAGCCCAGCGACTTGGACAGGACGTCCTGGACGCCTGCCGCATCGAGGACCGCACGAACGGGTCCACCGGCGATGACACCGGTACCCGGAGCGGCCGGACGCAGCAGGACGACGCCTGCGGCTTCCTCGCCCTGGATAGGGTGCGGAATGGTCTTCTGGATGCGGGGAACGCGGAAGAAGTTCTTCTTCGCTTCCTCGACACCCTTGGCGATGGCGGCAGGAACTTCCTTCGCCTTGCCGTAGCCCATGCCGACCATGCCGTCGCCGTCACCGACCACGACGAGAGCCGTGAAGGAGAACCGACGTCCACCCTTGACGACCTTCGACACGCGGTTGATCGTGATGACGTGTTCGATGAACTGGTTCTTGTCTTCACGGTCGTTGCGACCACCGCGTCCACGGCCTTCGCCGCGTCCGCGACCCTGACCGCCCTGTCCACCCTGGCCGCGGCCACGGGAGGAACGGTCACCGCTGTTGTCGGTGCGGGTCTCAGCAGTTGTCTGCTGTTCCTTGTTCTCTTCAGTGCTCATAGGGCCAATCCTCCTTCACGGGCACCTTCGGCGATTGCCTGCACACGGCCGTGGTAGGCATTGCCTCCACGGTCGAAGACGACGGAATCGATTCCGGCGTCCTTGGCGCGCTGAGCAACCAGCTCGCCCACCTTGCGGGCTTTGCCGGTCTTATCGCCTTCGAATGTCCGCAGGTCGGCTTCCATGGTGGAGGCCGAGACCAGGGTCTTGCCGACGGTGTCGTCGATGACCTGGACGAAGACGTGGCGCGTGGAGCGAGTCACTGAGAGGCGAGGGCGCTCGGTCGTGCCGCTGACATGCTTGCGCAGTCGAGCGTGACGACGCTTGCGAGCAGCTGCCCTGCCTTTGCCGTAGCTTTCCTTCTTGCCAAAGGCCATCGTTACTTACCAGCCTTTCCGACCTTGCGACGGACGATTTCGCCGGCGTAGCGCACACCCTTGCCCTTATAAGGCTCGGGCTTGCGCAGCTTCCGGATGTTGGCAGCGGTCTCACCGACGAGCTGCTTGTCGATTCCGTGGACAGCAACCTTGGTCTGACCGTCGACGCTGAAGGAGATTCCCTCCGGCGGTTCGACGACGATCGGGTGGCTGTAGCCGAGGGCGAACTCGAGGTTCGATCCCTTGGCCAGGACACGGTAACCGGTTCCGACGATCTCGAGGGCCTTGGAGTAGCCATCGGTCACACCGACGATCATGTTGTTGATGAGCGTGCGGGACAGTCCGTGCAGAGAACGCGATTCGCGCTCTTCGTCCGGACGGGCAACCGTGATGACACCGTCTTCGAGCGATACGGTGATCGGCTCGGCGATGGTGACGGACAGCTCGCCCTTAGGTCCCTTGACGGCGACATCCTGGCCGTCGACCTTGACCTCGACGCCGCTGGGAACGGAGATCGGGTTCTTGCCAATACGTGACATGTTCTTCTCTCCTTCCTTTACCAGACGTAGGCGAGGACTTCCCCACCCACACCCTTCTTGGCGGCCTGACGGTCCGTCAGGAGGCCTGACGAGGTCGACAGGATGGCGATGCCGAGGCCGCCGAGAACCTTGGGCAGGTTCGTGGACTTCGCGTAGACGCGCAGTCCCGGCTTCGACACACGGCGCAGGCCGGCGATCGAACGTTCCCGGTTGGGTCCGAACTTCAGGTCCAGGAGCAGAGTCTTGCCGACTTCGGCGTCTTCGACGCTCCAGCCGGTGATGTAGCCCTCGGTCTTGAGGATCTCGGCGATGTTCGACTTGAGCTTCGAGAACGGCATACTGACGTCCTCGTGATAAGCCGAGTTGGCGTTGCGCAGACGCGTAAGCATGTCTGCGACTGGATCAGTCATTGTCATTTGGGCACTTGCCCTTCCTCGTTACGGTTTCCGCCCACGTACTGTGCTTGGACCTGCAACGTAGCGATTATTTTTGTTTGAACGGGAACCCGAGGTGACGCAGCAGTGCACGTCCCTCGTCGTCGGTTGCCGCGGTGGTGACGACGGTGATATCCATACCGCGGACGCGGTCGATCCGGTCCTGATCGATCTCGTGGAACATGGACTGTTCGGTGAGGCCGAAGGTGTAGTTACCGTTTCCGTCGAACTGACGATCCGAGAGTCCGCGGAAGTCGCGGATACGCGGCAGTGCCAGAGTGATGACGCGGTCGATGAACTCCCACATCCGGGCTCCACGCATGGTGACGTGGGCGCCGATGGGCTGACCTTCGCGCAGCTTGAACTGTGCGATGGACTTGCGGGCACGGGTCACGACAGGCTTCTGACCGGTGATCAGAGTCAGGTCGTTGATCGCGCCTTCGATCATCTTGGAATCGCGTGCTGCGTCACCCACACCCATGTTCACGACGACCTTGGTCAGTCCGGGAACCTGCATGGGGTTGGCGTAGTTGAACTCTTCCTGCAGCTTCGCAACGATCTCTTCGCGGTAAATCTGCTTGAGACGCGGTGCGGGACGGCTGGTGGTTGTTTCCGTCATCAGATCTCCTCCCCGGTGCGACGCGAGATGCGAACCCGAACGGTCTTGGTGCGACCGTCGCGCTCGACGCTCTCTTCGCGGTATCCGACGCGGGTGGGCTTGTTGTCCTTGGGATCAACGAGCGCCACGTTGGACACGTGGATGGGGGCTTCGTGGGTCTCACGGCCACCAGCGGTGCCGCCGGCCTGAGTCTGCGTAGCCTTCTTGTGCTTGATCACGCGGTTGACGCCCTCAACGAGGACGCGGTTGCGTTCGGGGTAGACGGCAAGAACCTTGCCCTGCTTGCCACGATCGCCACCACGGGACTGCCGAGCGCCGGCGATGACCTGGACGAGGTCGCCCTTCTTGATCTTGAGCTTGTTCGCCATGCTCACAACACCTCCGGTGCCAGGGAGACGATCTTCATGAACTTCTTGTCGCGGAGTTCGCGTCCCACGGGCCCGAAGATACGGGTTCCGCGTGGTTCCTCATCGTTCTTGAGGATGACAGCTGCATTCTCATCGAACTTGATGTAGGAGCCGTCGGGACGACGACGTTCCTTGGCAGTGCGAACGATGACGGCCTTGACGACGTCACCCTTCTTCACATTGCCGCCAGGGATTGCATCCTTGACGGTAGCCACGATGGTGTCACCGATCGAGGCGTAGCGCCGACCGGAGCCACCCAGGATCCTGATTGCCAGGATCTGCTTGGCGCCAGTGTTGTCGGCGACTTTGAGTCGCGACTCTTGCTGAATCACTATTTTCTCCTGTCGTCGCGCTGGTTCTCACGCCTGAGCGCGAGCCTTGCGGAACGGATTCATTGACATTTCACCCCGTTCCCGGTAGCCGCCCACGGCCTGCAGGAGGCCGCGGGCGGGACCGGGTGGGTGGGGTGGCGTTGACTACTTGGCGCGTTCGACGATTTCGACGAGCCGCCAACGCTTCGCGGCCGAAAGGGGCCGCGTCTCGGCCACGAGGACGAGGTCGCCGATGCCGGCGGTGTTCTCTTCGTCGTGAACCTTGTACTTGACCGACTTGCGCATGACCTTGCCGTAGAGGCGGTGCTTCATGCGCTCCTCAACCTCGACGACGATGGTCTTGTCCATCTTGTCGGATACGACGTAGCCACGTGCGGTCTTGCGGGAGTTGCGTTCCGCAGCAGTGGACTCGGTGTTCGTGGTCTCCGCCATCACTTGCTCTCTTCCTTGGCATCAGCGGGGTTCGGACGGATGTCCAGCTCCCGTTCGTTGAGCACGGTGTAGATACGAGCGATGTCGCGACGCACGGCCTTGAGGCGACCGTGGCTCTCCAGCTGGCCGGTGGCCGACTGGAAACGCAGGTTGAACAGCTCGGCCTTGGCCTTCTTGAGCTCTTCCTGCAGACGCTCGTTGTCGTAACCGTCAAGCGCGTCGATGGAAAGGTTCTTCGAACCGATAGCCATTCTCACTCACCACCTTCGCGGGCCACGATACGGGCCTTCAGCGGAAGCTTATGGATCGCCAGGCGCAGAGCCTCGCGAGCAACTTCCTCGGACACACCGCCGAGTTCGAACATGACTCGACCGGGTTTGACATTGGCGATCCACCACTCCGGCGAACCCTTACCGGAACCCATGCGGGTTTCGGCAGGCTTCTTCGTCAGCGGGTGATCAGGGTAGATGTTGATCCACACCTTGCCGCCGCGCTTGATGTAGCGGGTCATGGCAATACGTGCGGCCTCGATCTGACGGTTGGTGACGTAAGCCGGCTCGAGAGCCTGGATGCCGTAGTCACCGAAGGACACCGTCGTGCCTCCCTTGGCGGCGCCGCCCCGGTTGGGGTGGTGCTGCTTGCGGAATTTCACTCGACGAGGGATCAGCATTTCTCAGCCCTCCGATCCGGCCTCAGCCGCGGGGGCTTCGGCGCTGTTCTCAGTATTACGGGCCTGGTCGCCACGGCGCGGTGCGCCTTCCTGACCACGTCCGCGGCCTCCACGACCGCGCCCACGGCCACGCGGGCCACGAGCAGCAGGAGCCTTGGCCTGCTCGGCGGCAAGCTCCTTGTCGGTCATGTCGCCCTTGTAGATCCACACCTTGACGCCGATGCGTCCGAAAGTGGTGTGGGCTTCGTGAACGCCGAAGTCGATGTTCGCGCGCAGGGTGTGCAGCGGCACACGACCTTCGCGGTAGAACTCGGACCGGCTCATCTCAGCACCGCCGAGGCGGCCCGAGCACTGAACGCGGATGCCCTTGGCACCTGCGCGCTGGGCGCTCTGGATCGCCTTGCGCATCGCGCGGCGGAAGGCCACGCGGCTGGCGAGCTGCTCGGCAACACCCTGGGCGACGAGCTGAGCGTCGACCTCGGGGTTCTTCACCTCAAGGATATTGAGCTGAATCTGCTTGCCGGTGAGCTTTTCGAGCTGACCGCGGATGCGGTCTGCTTCGGCTCCGCGACGGCCGATGACGATGCCCGGGCGTGCGGTGTGGATGTCGACGCGGACACGGTCACGCGTGCGCTCGATGTTGACCTTCGAGATGCCGGCCCGTTCGAGGCCGGTGTTCATCATCTGGCGGATCTTGACATCTTCGAGCACGTAGTCGCGGTAGCGCTGCCCCGGCTTGGTCGAGTCAGCGAACCACTTCGACTTGTGATCCGTGGTGATTCCGAGTCGGAATCCATTCGGATTGATCTTCTGGCCCATTAACGGTTCCCCTTCCGGCTCTTGCGCTGAGGCAGGTCGTCACCGCTGGCCAGGACCACTGTCACGTGGCTGGTGCGCTTCTCAATGCGAAAAGCGCGACCCTGGGCACGCGGACGGAACCGCTTCATGGTCGGCCCCTCGTCCACGAAGGCTTCGGAGATGACCAGTTCGTTCTCGTCGAACGCAACGCCTTCCTCGTCGGCCCGGACACGCGCATTGGCGATGCCGGAGGCCACGAGCTTGTAAATCGGATCTGATGCCGACTGTTCTGCAAACTTCAACACTGCAAGTGCTTCGGTCGCCTGCTGACCACGAATGAGGTCGATGACGCGCCGAGCCTTGCGAGGCGTAACGCGCAGGTACCGCGCCTTAGCCTTGGCTTCCATCGCTTCCTTCTCTCTTCTCTAGGATCGAAAGAGTGCCCCGCCTCAGCGGCGGCGACCCTTGCGATCGTCCTTTTCGTGGCCACGGAACGTCCGTGTCGGTGCGAACTCGCCGAGCTTGTGTCCGACCATCGACTCAGTGATGAAGACGGGGACATGCTTGCGTCCGTCATGTACTGCGATGGTGTGTCCCAGGAAGTCCGGGATGATCATCGAGCGACGAGACCATGTTTTGATGACATTTTTGGTGTTCTTCTCGTTCTGACGAGCCACCTTCTGGAAGAGGTGTTCGTCGACGAAAGGACCCTTTTTGAGGCTACGAGGCATAAGTCAGTACTCCAATCAGCGCTTCTTGCCGGTCCGGCGACGGCGCACGATGTACTTGTCGCTCTCTTTGTTCGGCCGGCGTGTGCGGCCCTCCAACTGACCCCACGGGCTGACTGGGTGACGACCACCCGAAGTACGGCCCTCGCCACCACCATGCGGGTGGTCGATCGGGTTCATCACGACACCGCGGACGGTCGGGCGCTTGCCCTTCCAACGCATGCGGCCTGCTTTGCCCCAGCTGATGTTCGACTGCTCGGCATTGCCGACCTCGCCGATCGTCGCACGGCAGCGCGCATCGACGTTGCGGATCTCGCCCGAAGGCATCCGCAGCTGTGCGAAACGGCCGTACTTCGCCACGAGCTGCACGGACGAACCGGCAGAGCGAGCGATCTTGGCACCGCCACCGGGACGCATTTCAACTGCGTGCACCACGGTGCCGACTGGGATATTGCGCAGGGCAAGGTTGTTGCCCGGCTTGATGTCTGCACCCGGACCGGCTTCCACCTGTGCGCCCTGCTTGAGGTTCTGCGGGGCGATGATGTAGCGCTTCTCTCCGTCTGCATAGTGCAGCAGAGCGATGCGAGCCGTACGGTTCGGGTCATATTCGATGTGTGCGACCTTCGCCGGAACGCCATCTTTGTCATGGCGGCGGAAGTCGATGACACGGTACTGACGCTTGTGACCGCCGCCCTGATGGCGGGTGGTCACGCGTCCCTGGCTGTTGCGGCCGCCGCGCTTGGGCAGCGGGCGCAGAAGCGACTTCTCCGGTGTAGACCGGGTCACTTCGACGAAGTCGGCGACCGACGAGCCACGGCGGCCCGGGGTCGTCGGCTTGTGCTTACGGATTCCCATGAGTCTTGTCCTTCTTTGACGAAGGATCGCTTAGAGCGATCCACCGAAGATGTCGATCGATCCGTCCTTGAGGGCGACAATGGCACGCTTGGTGTCCTTGCGCTTTCCCCAACCGGTGCGGGTGCGGCGGCGCTTGCCCTGACGGTTCAGGGTGTTGACCTTGGCGACCTGCACATCGAAGATCGTTTCAATGGCTTGCTTGATCTCGGTTTTGTTCGAGTCCTGGTCGACGAGGAAGGTGTACTTGCCTTCGTCCATCAGGCTGTAGGTCTTCTCCGAGACGACCGGTGCGACGATGATGTCGCGCGGGTCCTTGAAGTTCAGACTCATGATGCGTCCTCCGATTTGCGGTTTCCGCTCAGGAACGCGGCAAGAGCTGCCTCGGTGAACACGATGTCGTCGGCGAGCAGCACATCATAGGTGTTGAGCTGATCGGCGGTGAGCACGTGGACGTGGGGCAGATTGCGCACGCTCAGGTAGGTGAGCTCGTCGTCACGATCGAGCACCACGAGGGTGTTCTTGCGTTCGGACAGACCGGCCAGTGCGGCCTTCGCCTGCTTGGTCGACGGGGCGTCGCCGGTGACCAGGTTCTTCATCACGAAGACCTGATCGAGGCGTGCACGATCCGACAGGGCTCCGCGCAGAGCGGCGGCCTTCATCTTCTTGGGGGTCCGCTGCGAGTAGTCGCGCGGGACCGGTCCGTGCACGATTCCACCGCCGTTGTACTGGGGAGCGCGGATCGAACCCTGACGGGCGTTGCCGGTTCCCTTCTGACGGTAGGGCTTGCGACCGCCACCGCGAACTTCGGAGCGGGTCTTCGTCTTGTGCGTACCCTGACGGGCCGCAGCCAGCTGTGCAACGACGACCTGGTGGATCAGGGGCACATTGGTCGGCACACCGAAGACCTCGGCGGGCAGATCAACGGAGCCGGCCTTGGCACCAGCGGCATCGATGACGTCGACTGTCTTGACATCAGTCATGACGTTCAGGCCTCCTTCGCGGCCGAGCGAACGAGGACGACTCCACCCTTGGGGCCGGGAACGGCGCCCTTGATGAGCAGGAAGTTGTTCTCGTTGTCCACGGCGTGGATCGTGAGGTTCTGGGTGGTGTGCTTGACAGCGCCCATACGGCCGGCCATGCGCATACCCTTGAACACGCGACCAGGTGTCGCGGCTCCGCCGATCGAACCTGGCTTGCGGTGGTTGCGGTGCTGACCGTGGGAGGCACCGACACCGGAGAAGCCGTGACGCTTCATGACACCGGCGGTTCCCTTGCCCTTGGTCTTCGCGGTCACATCAACCTTGAGTCCGGCTTCGAACGTGTCGACGCCGAGTTCCTGGCCGAGCGCGTAGTCAGCAGCATCTGCAGTGCGCAGCTCGACGAGGTGACGGCGTGGGGTCACACCGGCCTTCTCGAAGTGGCCTGCAGTCGGCTTGTTGACCTTGCGAGGATCGATCTCGCCGAACGCGATCTGCACAGCGGGGTAACCATCGGTTTCCTCGTTGCGGACCTGGGTTACGACGTTGTTACCGGTGGCCACCACGGTCACCGGCACGAGGTTGTTCTGCTCATCCCAGACCTGGGTCATGCCCAGCTTGGTTCCCAGAAGGCCCTTGACCTTGCGGGTGGTCGGGAGAGCGGATGAACGAGTGTTCGCCATTGCTGCCTCCCTTAGAGCTTGATCTCGATGTTGACGTCGTCAGCGAGGTCGAGACGCATCAGCGAATCGACTGCCTTCGGCGTCGGGTCGACGATGTCGATCAGACGCTTGTGCGTGCGCATCTCGAAATGCTCACGGCTGTCCTTGTATTTGTGCGGCGAACGGATGACGCAGTAAACGTTCTTCTCCGTTGGCAACGGCACGGGGCCCACAACAGTCGCACCTGCGCGAGTGACGGTGTCCACGATCTTGCGTGCAGCACTGTCAATCACAGCGTGGTCGTACGACTTGAGCCGAATGCGGATCTTCTGTCCCGCCATGGCGTCGTCTCTTTCTTTAGTTGCTTCCGGCCATCAACTCGCAGAGTGTCGGAGACTCTCTGCCGTCTGTGCCGGCTGACCATGACCGACCCCCGAGGTCGGGCGTGTCGGCTGGTTCTGGCGGAGAAATTCTCACTTCTCCCCCAAGCGCCGACGGCGCTTCTACTCATTGGCTGCTCGGTCCGAACCCGCATCATGCAGATTCATCGATCCGATAGTGTTTCAGGCTGTTCGCGGTATCACTACCGCAGTGCAGGGGTCAACGCCCAAAACGCAACTTCACTATCTTGTCATAGAGCACTTCACCCGCGCAATTCCGGGGACGGCGGCTGTGAGGGAACTCTCAAGGACGGCGCGAACCCGAATCATGCCGGTCCCCATTCTGACGGCGCTGCGGAACTTCCCCAAACTGCATCATCCTACCGGTGCTCGGCTGTTACGGTCCGAACATGCGGAAGGGCCGCAGTTCCGAAGAACTGCGGCCCTAGCCGGTGGTACTCAGTGAGTCAGATCAGGCGTTGATCTTGGTGACTCGACCGGCGCCGACGGTGCGTCCACCCTCGCGGATAGCGAAGCGGAGGCCGTCCTCCATAGCGATCGGCTGGATGAGCTCGACCGACATGTCGGTGTTGTCGCCGGGCATGACCATCTCGGTGCCCTCAGGCAGCGTGATGACGCCGGTGACGTCCGTGGTCCGGAAGTAGAACTGCGGACGGTAGTTCGAGTAGAACGGGTTGTGACGTCCGCCCTCGTCCTTGCTCAGGATGTAGACCTGAGCTTCGAACTTGGTGTGCGGGGTGATCGAACCCGGCTTCACGATGACCTGACCGCGCTCCACGTCTTCGCGCTTGGTGCCGCGCAGAAGCAGACCGACGTTCTCACCTGCACGGGCATCCGGCAGGGTCTTGCGGAACATCTCGATGGCGGTGACGGTCGTCTTGGACGACTTCTCCTTGATGCCGACGATTTCGATTTCGTCGTTCGGCAGGAGGACGCCGCGCTCGACACGACCGGTGACGACGGTTCCACGACCGGTGATCGTGAAGACGTCCTCAACAGGCATGAGGAACGGCTTGTCGACATCGCGCTCCGGCTCGGGAACGTTCTCGTCGACGGCTTCCATGAGTTCCTGAACGCTCTTGACCCACTTCTCGTCGCCTTCCAGCGCCTTGAGAGCGGACACCGGGACGACAGGAGCGTTGTCTCCGTCGAATTCCTGGCTGGAGAGCAGATCGCGAACCTCGAATTCGACGAGCTCGAGGAGCTCTTCGTCATCGACCATGTCGGACTTGTTCAGAGCCACGACGATGTAGGGAACGCCGACCTGACGAGCGAGCAGCACGTGCTCACGGGTCTGGGGCATCGGGCCGTCGGTGGCGGCAACGACGAGGATCGCACCGTCCATCTGAGCGGCACCGGTGATCATGTTCTTCACGTAGTCGGCGTGACCCGGGGCATCGACGTGAGCGTAGTGACGCTTCTCCGTCTGGTACTCAACGTGCGAGACGTTGATGGTGATGCCGCGCTCCTTCTCCTCAGGTGCGTTGTCGACCTGGTCGAAGGCGCGAGCCTCGTTGAGATCCGGGTACTGATCCGCCAGGACCTTGGTGATCGCAGCGGTCAGGGTGGTCTTTCCGTGGTCAACGTGGCCGATGGTGCCGATGTTGACGTGCGGCTTAGTCCGTTCGAAACTAGCCTTTGCCACTGGGTTCCTCCTCGTGGTTGTCAAAAGATATGCGGTTCATATCTTAGACCTTTTGTTGGTTATCTTTCATTCCGGCGACCATGTTCTTGATCACCGGGGCGACCGGAATTCGGAGATTACTCTCCGCCGCGCACCTTCTGGATGATCTCCTCGGCAACAGCCTTCGGGACCTCCGCATAGCTGGAGAACGTCATCGAGTACACCGCACGGCCCTGGGTCTTCGACCGCAGATCACCGATGTAACCGAACATCTCCGAGAGCGGGACCACAGCCTTGACGACCTTCACACCGGAAGCATCGTCCATCGACTGAATCTGTCCACGCCGGGAATTCAGGTCGCCGATGACGTCACCCATGTATTCCTCAGGGGTACGCACCTCGACGTCCATGACCGGTTCGAGAAGAACCGGGTTCGCCCGCTGGACAGCCTCCTTGAAGACCATCGAGCCGGCGATCTTGAATGCCATCTCCGAAGAGTCGACATCGTGGTAGGCGCCGTCGACCAGAGTGGCCTTGACTCCCACCATGGGGTAACCGGCGAGGGCACCGAACTGCATGGCGTCCTGGATGCCGGCGTCGACGCTCGGAATGTACTCGCGCGGAACGCGTCCGCCCGTGATGGCATTCTCGAACTCGTAAATCGTATCGCCTTCGACCTCGAGGGGCTCGAAGGTGACCTGGACCTTCGCGAACTGTCCCGATCCACCCGTCTGCTTCTTGTGGGTGTAATCATACTTCTCGACAGTGCGACGGATGGTCTCACGGTAGGCGACCTGCGGTTTGCCGACGTTCGCCTCGACCTTGAACTCGCGACGCATGCGGTCGACGAGGATGTCGAGGTGCAGCTCGCCCATTCCGCGGATGACGGTCTGGCCGGTCTCGTCGTCAAGCTCGACCTGGTATGTCGGGTCTTCCTTGACGAACTTCTGGATGGCCGAGGACAGCTTCTCCTGGTCGCCCTTGGTCTTCGGCTCGATGGCCACGGAGATCACAGGCTCCGGGAAGGTCATCGATTCGAGAGCGATCGGGTTCGCCGGGTCGCTCAGGGTGTCGCCCGTCGTGGTCTCCTTGAGACCGATAAAGGCGTAGATGTGACCTGCGAATGCCTCTTCGACAGGGTTCTCCTTGTTGGAGTGCATCTGGAAGAGCTTCCCGATGCGCTCCTTCTTGCCCGACGAGGTGTTGAGCACCTGATCACCGGACTTGACGTGACCGGAGTACACGCGCACGTAGGTCAGCGATCCGAAGAACGGGTGCGAGGCGACCTTGAAGGCCAGAGCCGAGAACGGCTCGTCCGTCGAAGGCTTGCGGGTCAGTTCCTCTTCATCGTTGTTCGGGTTGTGTCCGATCATCGGAGGCACGTCGAGCGGCGACGGGAGGTAGTCGATGACCGCGTCGAGCATGGGCTGCACGCCCTTGTTCTTGTACGCGGAACCGCACATGACCGGGAAGGCCTCGGACTTGATGACGAGTTCGCGGATGCCGGCCTTGACGTCAGCCGTCGTGAGCTCTTCGCCCTCGAGGTACTTCTCCATGAGCTCCTCCGAGCTCTCGGCGACGTCCTCGACGAGCTGCGCACGGTACTGAACAGCCTTGTCCTTGAGATCCTCGGGGATCTCGATCTCGGTGATGTCCTGACCCATCTTGGTCTCATCGGGCCAGACATAGGCCTTCATCTCAAGCAGATCGACGATACCGGCGAAGTCGCTTTCGGCACCGATCGGCAGCTGAATGACCAGCGGCTTCGCGCCGAGACGTTCCTTGATGGTGTCGACGGTGAAGTAGAAGTCAGCACCGAGCTTGTCCATCTTGTTGACGAAGCAGACGCGCGGAACGTCGTACTTGTCGGCCTGACGCCACACGGTCTCGGACTGGGGCTCAACGCCCTCCTTGCCGTCGAACACAGCGACAGCGCCGTCGAGGACGCGCAGCGAACGCTCGACCTCGACCGTGAAGTCAACGTGACCGGGGGTGTCGATGATGTTGATCTGATTATCGTGCCAGTAGCAGGTCGTCGCGGCCGACGTGATCGTGATGCCGCGCTCCTTCTCCTGGTCCATCCAGTCCATGGTGCCGGCGCCGTCGTGGGTCTCGCCCATCTTGTAGTTCACGCCGGTGTAGAAGAGGATGCGTTCGGTCGTAGTTGTCTTACCGGCATCGATATGGGCCATGATGCCGATATTACGGACCTTGTTCAGGTCGCTGAGCACGTCAAGTGCCACGGTGTCTCTCTCTCAATCGATGATTTGCTCGACTCCCCTGCGCTGCCGGCCGACAGAACTCGCGGACGAGGTCCGCCGACCGGCGCACAGGGCAGGCGATTACCAGCGGTAGTGGGCGAAGGCCTTGTTGGACTCGGCCATCTTGTGAGTGTCCTCGCGGCGCTTGACTGCTGCGCCGAGGCCGTTGCCGGCGTCCAGGATCTCATTCATGAGTCGTTCGGTCATGGTCTTCTCACGGCGCTGGCGGGAGTATCCCACGAGCCACCGCAGAGCCAGGGTGGTCGAACGAGCCGGACGAACATCAATCGGCACCTGGTAGGTCGCGCCGCCGACACGGCGGGAGCGGACCTCGAGGGACGGACGGATGTTGTCGAGAGCCTTCTTCAGGTTGACAACGGGGTCGTTGCCGTTCTTCTCGCGGGTGCCTTCGAGGGCACCGTAGACGATCCGCTCTGCGGTCGAGCGCTTGCCGTCGAGCAGGATCTTGTTGATCAGCTGCGTGACGAGCGGTGAGCTGAAGACCGGGTCAACGACGATCGGTCGCTTGGGTGCAGGACCTTTACGTGGCATTACTTCTTCTCCCTCTTCGCACCGTACTTGCTGCGGGCCTGCTGGCGACCCTTGACACCCTGGGTGTCGAGCGAACCGCGGACGATCCGGTAGCGAACACCGGGCAGATCCTTGACGCGGCCACCGCGCACGAGCACGATCGAGTGCTCCTGCAGGTTGTGTCCCTCGCCCGGGATGTATGCGGTCACTTCGATCTGGCTCGAAAGCTTGACACGAGCGACCTTGCGAAGAGCCGAGTTCGGCTTCTTGGGGGTAGTGGTGTACACACGGGTGCACACTCCACGACGCTGCGGGCTGCCCTTGAGGGCAGGAGCGTCCGATCCTGCTGTATTGACATGCCGTCCCTTGCGGACGAGCTGTTGGATAGTCGGCACTAAGCGTTCTCCATTTGCTTCTCGATAGACCTAATTCCCAATTCCGGCCACGACCGCAGTCGTCTCTGTGAACCGTGGGACATATCCGACCGGACACCGGGTGAAGCTTGGCTCCCGATGCCAGTAACCACGCGAGTCATCGACCCCTGCGCCCGGGTGTGTCGCAAGGACACGGAAGAGCAGCGACGACTTCTCGGCGGCCTGCAGCGACGACTTCTCTCAAGGATTCCGGGCCTCACAGAACACCCGGCAGGATCGATCGACGACGCAGATAACACAATCAGTCGCCTACCAGAATATCTCTCTCGAGCACGTCTGGTCAAAATGGCGATCATGCATCCTACCCCGCCCTGCCGCGGAAATCACGCTCCAGATGGTTCACCCCGAGGATCACGCCTCTCACCTCGGACGACTCAGAACCACGTGATGTTCCTCAACTGCCGTCGAACCGCACCACCCGGACACCGGCACCCGCAGCGCGACCCGACGGCCGCCTCGGTGAGAACCTGTCATCACTTTCCTTGACTCGTTCAAGAGAAGCAGGCATTCTGGTGCTGTGAACGGGACGAAGCATGAACACGACGAAGACGCCCCCGCAGCTCTGCGGCAGACGTCGCTGCGTGTGACGAAACAGCGGGTCGCAGTCCTCGATGCCGTGCGGGATCACCCGCATGCGGATACCGAGACCGTGATCCGCTCGGTGCGGGAATCGCTGCCGGCGGTCTCCCACCAGGCTGTCTATGACTCGCTCCACACTCTCACCGAGGTAGGGCTCCTCCGCTGCATCAAGCCTTCGGGCTCGGTGGCTCGGTACGAGCGCCGGATCGGGGACAATCACCATCATCTGGTGTGCCGGTCATGCAGTCTCATCGTCGATGTCGACTGCACGATCGGTCAGGCTCCGTGCCTGACGCCGTCCCACGATGCCGGCTTCGTCATCGATCAGGCCGAAGTGACATTCTGGGGCCTGTGCCCCGACTGCACGGCCGCCGGTGCTCAGCTGACCGGCGACGATCAGTTCTCGGCCGTGTGACCCCGGCTTCCGTTCACCACCACCCGTCCTCTTTCGAGGACACGACTATGCCCTTTCTGCGAGGGTTGCCCATCCCGTCATCCGAGTCGTCGAACGCGACTCGACTGTGAAAGGAACACGATGACCCAGACGACCACCGGCGGCTGCCCGGTCGCCCACACTTCCACGGAGCCGGCCGCGGCGCCGGATTCCGACCAGCTGGTCAACCCCGTCCAGGGTGATGCCAACGCTCAGTGGTGGCCGAACCGCCTCAACCTCAAGATCCTCGCCAAGGGTCAGCCGGCACGCGACCCCATGGACCCTGACTTCGACTACGACGCGGAGTTCAACAGCCTCGACTACTTCCAGCTCAAGGCCGACATCGAAGCCCTGCAGAAGGACAACCAGGACTGGTGGTCCGCTGATTTCGGACACTACGGTCCGTTCATGATCCGCATGGCCTGGCACTCGGCCGGCACCTACCGCGTGCAGGACGGCCGCGGAGGCGGCGGCGAGGGTCAGCAGCGCTTCGCACCTCTGAACTCCTGGCCCGACAATGTCTCGCTCGACAAGGCTCGCCGTCTGCTGTGGCCGGTGAAGAAGAAGTACGGCAAGAAGATCTCCTGGGCCGACCTCTTCATCCTCGCCGGCAACGTCGCGCTCGAGTCGATGGGCTTCAAGACCTTCGGCTTCGCCGGCGGACGCAAGGACGTCTGGGAACCCGACAATGATGTGTACTGGGGCTCCGAGACCGAATGGCTGGGCACCGACAAGCGCTACGTGGGCAACCGTGAGCTGCAGAAGCCCCTGGCGGCGACGACCATGGGCCTCATCTACGTCAACCCCGAGGGCCCCGAGGGCGAACCCGATCCGGTCAAGGCCGCGATCGACATCCGCGAGACCTTCGGACGCATGGCCATGAACGACGAGGAGACCGTCGCCCTCATCGCAGGCGGACACACCTTCGGCAAGACGCACGGTGCCGGTCCCGAATCGCACAAGGGAGCCGACCCGGAAGCCGCTCCGCTCGAAGAGCAGGGCCTGGGCTGGAAGTCCGATTTCGGCACGGGGCAGGGCAACGACTCCATCGGCTCGGGCATCGAGGTCACGTGGACCTACCACCCGACCCGCTGGGACAACGAGTTCTTCCACATTCTCTTCGCCTACGAGTGGGAGGTCTTCGAGAACGAAGGCGGACACCTGCAGTGGCGTCCCAAAGACGGCGGCGGGGACGATATGGTCCCCATGGCCCAGGGCGACGGACGTCGCGAGCCCCGTATGCTCACGACCGACCTGTCGCTGCGCTTCGACCCGGCGTACGAGAAGATCTCGCGCCGCTTCAAGGACGACCAGAAAGCGTTCGAAGATGCTTTCGCTCGCGCCTGGTTCAAGCTCACCCACCGCGATATGGGCCCGGCGACCCGTTACCTCGGCCCCGAAGCTCCGAGCGAAGAGCTCATCTGGCAGGACCCGGTTCCGGCCGGCACCCCGCTCGATGACGCCGGCCTCGAAGCCGTCAAGTCCGCCGTCCGCGAGTCCGGGTTGACCGTCTCGCAGCTCGTGTCGACGACATGGGCCGCGGCCTCGTCGCACCGCGTCTCGGACATGCGCGGAGGCGTCAACGGAGGTCGTCTCCGTCTCGAACCGCAGCGCAGCTGGGAGGCCAATGAGCCTGCCAAGCTCGCCGAGGTGCTTCCCGTGCTCGAGGGCATCGCCGAGTCCACCGGCGCATCGTTTGCCGATGTGCTGGCGATCGCCGGTGCTGTCGGCGTCGAGACCGCTGCCGCGGCGGCCGGTCACTCGATCACGGTTCCGGTCTCCACCGGACGCGGCGACGCCACCCAGGAGCAGACCGATGTCGACTCGTTCGGCTACCTCGAGCCGACCCACGACGGTTTCCGCAACTACCTCACCGAGGGACTTCCGCTCAAGGCCGAGTACCTCCTGCTCGACAAGGCCAGCCTGCTGGGTCTCACCCCGCCGGAGCTCACGGTCCTCATCGGCGGGCTCCGCGTCCTCGGTGCGAACTACGAAGATTCCGAGCTCGGTGTCTTCACCGATCGCCCCGGCGAGCTGACGAACGACTTCTTCGTCAATCTGCTCGACCTCGGCAACGTCTGGAAGCCCGTCGGACCGTCAGAGACGGCCAATGTCTACGAGTGCTTCTCCCCCGAGGGCGAGAAGCTGTGGACCGGCAGCCGGATCGACCTCCTGTTCGGAGCGAACTCCGAACTGCGTGCGATCGCCGAGGTCTACGGCTCGGATGACGCGAACGAGAAGTTCGTCGCCGACTTCGTCAAGGCCTGGACGAAGCTCGTCGAAGCCGACCGCTTCGACCTCAAGCGCTGATCCGGCGTCGGTCACCGAGGTGACCGACGCGTCAGCATGACGATGCCCCCACCGATCGGTGGGGGCATCGTCTTTGCTGCGCCGATATCAGACAGCGTTCACTCCTCCCGGTTGAGGACGGCGAATCCGGTGAAGATCCGGTCGAAGTGCGTGACGGCTGCGTTCTCGATCGTCGTCTCGTCGGTGTCCGCCGACGTGGTGCCAGCGCTTGCGTCCGATCCGTCGGAGTCAGAGGCGCTGCCGTCCGAGCTGGATCCGTCAGAGCTGGATCCGTCAGAGGAGCTCCCGGAGTCGGCGCTGCCGCTCTGATTACCCTGCATTCCGTTGGCCTGTCCGCCGGGCATGCCTCCGCCGTTCGATTGTCCTCCGGGCATTCCGCCGCCATTCGACTGTCCGCCGCCATCCTGAGCACCGCCCTGTTGGCCGCCCATTCCACCGGGTCCGTTCTGGCCTCCCGGCCCCTGACTCGTCCCCGAATCGTTCGTCGCCATGGCCGCCGATGCACCGATCGCTCCTCCCGCGAGACCGCCGACGACGAAGAGAGCCGATCCGGCGAGCACTGCGGGGATGAGCGGGACGCGTCGCTTCTGCTTACGTGGCCCCTCGGAACCGCCGGACTGGGCGATCGGAGCGGACCGGTCATAGGGGTTCACCCACGGCCGCTGTCCCTCCGGGCTCCCGGCCCGCGGATCGGGTGCCGAGCGGGTCGTCTGCTCGCCCCATTCGTTCGCCCTGCCCTGGACTCCCGGATCCGATTGCATCGCCCAGTTGGGTCCGGCATGAGGTCCTGCCGTGCCCTCCTGAGCTTCGACCCTGCGGGTGCTGTCTGCGGCGTTCGGGCCCGACGCTGTGTTCTCCGCGTGGTTGCGGTCCGGATCGGGGTTCTGGTCGGGGTTCTGGTTCTCGGTCATGGAATCTCCTCTGGTTGTCGGTGATTCCACTCTCCGCCGACTCGCTGTAGCCCCTCCCAGTCGTGCCTGTGGCCAACCTGTGCGACTCGCCTCAGGCGGCAGGCAGGCGCAGCTCGAAGCTCGTACCAGCGTCCGTGGTCGACATCGAGATGCCGCCGCGCATGAGTTCGACGAGTCCGGCGGCGATCGACAGTCCCAGCCCCGAGGAACCTCCCTTGGCTCCGTCCTGCCGTGCCCGCGAGGGGTCTCCACGCACGAAGCGGTCGAAGACCCGGTCCCGGATCTCGGGCGGAATGCCCCCACCGTCGTCGCTGATGCGGATCGCCACGACATCGCTGGGCAGCTGCCCGGAGACCGGCTTCCGGGCCGCCAGTGCCTCGACGTGCACGCTGGTGCCCGGGGGCGTGTGCACACAGGCGTTGGTGAGCACGATCGACACGACCCGACGGACCTGATCGGCTGCTCCGCGCACCTCGAGGGCCTCCGGGGGAACATCGAGGGAGATCGAATGGTCGGGATTGACCACATGGGCGTCCTCGACGAGTTCGACGAGCAGGGAGGAGACGTCGACGGTGTCCTCCCTCGTCGGCTGGCGGCCGGCTTCGAGTCGGGCGAGGAGGAGGAGATCATCGACGAGGGAGGACATCCGCATCGCTCCTGAATCGATCTTGCCCAAGGAGGTGGCCACCTCGGCGGGCAGATCATCACGGTACGGGCGGGTGAGGTCGGCCCAGCCGCGGATCGTCGCGATCGGAGTGCGCAGCTCATGGGAGGCGTCGGCGACGAAGCGGCGCATCTGCTCCGTGCCGCGGTAGCGCTCTTCGAGGGCGGAGCCGACGTGGTCGAGCATCCGATTGACCGAGGCTCCCACATCGCCGACCTCCGTGCCCGGCACCGCCAGCTCGGCGGGAACCCGCAGCGCGAGCTCGGGTTTGCCGGCGCTCAGCTCCAGGTCGGCGACCTCCCTGGCAGTGCGGGCGACGTCGCGCAGGTCCCGCAGCTGGCGGTGGATGATCACCGCCATGAGCGCAGCCGTGGCGATGACGCCGATGAGGACGACGAACGCGGTCGTCCAGGCGGTGCGTTCGAGCGCGGAGTCCACGCTGCCCTGCGGGACACCGTAGACGGTGGTGGTTGCGCCGTCATCGAAGGCCACGACCCGGTAGGCGCCGAACCCGGGCACCCGCACGGACTCATGGGCGGATTCGCCGCCGTGAGCATCGACGTCGAGCAGGGCATCGATCGCTTCGGCGGACAAAGAGCGCGGACGGGTCAGCCCCGCCTCGGCGATGAGCCCCTCTCCCCCGTCGCCGGAATCGACGACGACGAGAGCTCCGTCGCCGACCCCCGGCTGGAAGAGATAGCGCAGAGCCGAATCGACCGCCGCCACCGAGTCGTCGCCCCCACCGGAGGTGCCCGGATTGCCGCTCGTCCCGGGGCCCGCACCGGGGCCGTCACCCGAGCGTGCATGCGAGGTCATCGACGTCAGCTGGGCGTCGAGGTCGGTCATCAGAGATCCGCGCACGCTCAGCCAGGAGGCGGTGCCGATTCCGGCGCCGACGAGGAGGAGGACGAGATCGGCGAGGACGATGAGCCTCGTCTGCAGCCGCCAGCGACGCAGAGTCACTGTTCCGCCCGCATGATGTAGCCGGCCCCGCGCTTCGTGTGGAACAGGTTCGGCAGGTCCGGGAACGGCGCGTCGATCTTCTTCCGCAGATAGGAGACGTAGAGTTCGACGATGTTGCCGTTGCCGCCGAAGTCGTAGTCCCACACGCGGTCGAGGATCTGGGCCTTCGACAGCACCACCCGCGGATTGCGCATGAACAGCAGCAGCACCTCGTATTCGCGAGCCGTCAGCTCGATCGGATGACCGGCGCGGGTGACCTCGTGGGAGCGTTCGTCGAGTTCGAGGTCACCCACGCGCAGCACATCATCCTCATCGACCGGACCGTTCGAGGCCCCCCGGCGCAGGCGCACCTCGATCCGGGCGATGACCTCATCGAGGTTGAACGGCTTCGTCACGTAGTCGTCCCCGCCCAGCCGCAGACCCGTCAGCCGGTCATCGACCTCGTCTCTGGCAGAGAGGAAGACCACCGGAGTGTCGATGCCCTCGGCTCGGATCTTCTCGATCACGGCGAACCCGTCAAGGTCGGGCAGCATGACGTCGAGGACGATCGCGTCGAAGCGTTCGCTCCTGGCCAGCGCCACGGCCTCGCGGCCCGTGCCGACTCCCTCGGCTTCCCAACCTCTGACGTGGCAGGCCATGACGAGGAGCTCGGAGAGGTTCGCCTCGTCGTCGACGATGAGGATGCGCGCCGGCGGATTCGCTGTCGGGTTCATAGCTCGATTATCCCCTCAACCCGCACTGAGATCGTAGAGCGAAACGGAGTCGACGGTCGTCACCTCATAGTTCGCCTCCACCCAGGCCGCGATCTGGGACGAGGCGGAGTCCTCGTTCCCGCCGCCTGGACCCTGACCGCCGCCGGAGCCCGATCCGATGTAGTAGTGGATCTTGCCGTCGGCCACGAGCTGTTTGAACTCGGCGAGGGTGGGCGATGGATCGGTGCCGTTGAACCCGCCGATCGCCATCACGGGCTCTTCGAGCGCGAGTTGGTATCCCGCCGCCTGATTCGCCCCCGTCGTCGCAGCCGCCCACGTGTAGTCCGCGGCATCCTCTTCGAGCAGCTGCGTGAGTTCGTCGGAGGGTTCGGAGGCGCCCAGCAGACCGCCCATCCCGCCTCCTCCGCCGGGCATCCCCCCGGTGCTGCCCCTGCCGGCTTCGGAATTGCGTGTCCCACCGGGCGTGCCACCGGTCGTGCCATCCGTGCCGCCGGCGCCTCCGCCGGGTCTGACGCCGCCGCCGGGCATTCCGCCACCGCCGGGTCCACCGCCCATGCCCGAGCTCGTGCCGGCGATCGTGACGATCGATCCCTGCGTCGTCCCGGCGATCGTGCGCACGGCCAGCTGAGCCGGAATCGCAGCGCTGCCGAGGATGGCCAGCGCGACGAGCACCGAGGCGAGCGCCGTGCCGATCCGCCGGTGCGCGGTGACGATGAGGACCAGAGCGCCGAGGATCGAGACGATGAGCACGCACCAGCGCAGGACGCCCGGGACCCCGGTCATCTGCGAGCTGATGATGAACTGCCACGCTCCGGTCAGGGCCCAAGCCACCGCCAGCAGCAGACGTGGGAGGAATCCGTCACGGGCGAGCAGCACCGCGACGCCGAGGCCGATGACGGCGGCGATCGCGGGAATGAGCGCAACCGTGTAGTACTCGTGGACGATCCCGTTCATATTCGACAGCACGAGCCACGTGACGATCAGCCATGCACCCCACATGAGCAGTCCCGCGCCGAGGCTGCCCCCGCCGATTGCGCCGGACGCGCGCACCGCGAGGCCGGCGTCCTTCTCACCGTCCGTGACGGTGTCCGGGATGGTGTCCGTCGAACGTGTTCCGGTCGGAACGGTTCCGTCCGTGACGGTGGGGACACGGCGACGGCGGGCCGCCTCGGCGAGGATGAGGAGAACGATCGTCACGATCAGGAGGAACAGTGCGGTGGGCAGGAACCACGACACCTGCTGGCCGAAGCTGCCGGTGAACAGGCGGGTGACGCCCGTCTCGCCCCATCCGCCGCCCTGGCCGCCGCCTCCTCCGCCGACGGACCCGGTCTCGTTGCCGGTCAGCCGTCCGAAGCCGTTGTAGCCGAAGGTGAGCTCGAGGAAGGAGTTCGACTGCGAGCCGCCGACGTAGGGTCGGGAGCCTGCAGGGGTGAGCTCGACGAGGGCGATCCACCAGCCGGCGCTGACGATCATCGACCCGAGCGGGACGAGCAGCCACAGCAGACGGCGTGGCCAGGAGGTGCGGGCGAAGAGCACCCAGGACACAGCGAGGCCGGGGACGATGAGGAGGACCTGGAACTGTTTGGTCAGGAACCCCAGGCCGAGGCAGACTCCGGCGAGGATGAGCCAGCCGGCGATGCGGCGGGACGGGCGTCGCCGGTGGGCCTCGGTGAGCGTGCGCAGGGCGTGCTGTGTCGCGACGACCGCACCGATCATCAGGGTCACGAGCAGCGCGTCCGGGTTGTTGAACCGGAACATCAGCGCCACGACCGGGGAGAACGCGAAGATCACGCCGGCCCCCAGAGCGGCGGCCTTCTCAAGCCCTGGTCCGACATGGGACCGCAGGCTCAGCCGCACCGAATGGACGATGAGGAGCTCACTCACCCCGGCCAGGAGGACCTGGGGCAGGAGCATCGAGAACGAAGAGAAGCCGAAGACCCGGGCGCTCAGGGCCATCAGCCACAGGGAGGCCGGGGGTTTGTCGACGGTGATCGCGTTCGCCGAGTCGAGGGAGCCGAAGAGGAACGCCTCCCAGTTCTCCGATCCGGCCTGCACAGCCGCCGCATAGAAGGAGTTCGCCCACCCGTTGGCCGTGAGGTTGGCGAGGAACGCCGCGATCGTGCCGAGTGTGAGCACGGTGAGTGTGATCGGGTACCAGTGCCGTCGCAGTCCGCGGGTGCGGGCATATCGGGTGGGGGTCTCAGACATGGTCGCTGTCCTTGTCGTTCGGGAGCGCCGTTCCGGCTGCAGCAGTCGTGGTGGCGGGGTGGACGCCCTGGTGGGAACCGCGGGCGAAGACCCATGTGCGCATGAGCACGAACCGGACCACGGTGGCGGCGAGGTTCGCCGCCGTCAGCACGGCGAGCATGCCGACAGTTGCCCAGGGTCCGGTGAATCCATCTGCGACGGCCAGACCTGCCGAGGTGAAGGCCAGGCACAGGCCGAAGGCCGCCAGACCCTTCAATTGGGAGGTCAGTCGGCGGTGCGGGGATCTCACCCCGAAGGTGTGGTCCCGGTTGAGGGCGGTGTTCGCGATCGTCGAAAGGAGCAGCGCAATGATGTTCGCCGTGGGTTCCGAGACGAATTGGATGCCGACGAGGAACAGCACGGCGTAGAGCACGGTGCTGATGATCCCCACGTCGATGAAGTGGAGGATCTGCGCCCCGGTGTTCGGTGCCGGGACTTCGTGACTGGTCCGGATGCGTCCGCCCGTGCGCAGCCGGACGATGCCCTTGATGTCCTTCCACGCCGTGCTGACCACGTCGACGGAGGAGTCGGGGTCATCCGTCCAGTCCGTGCCGAACTCGTGGATGCGGTACCCGGCCCACTCGGCGAGAGCGAGCAGCTCCGTGTCGAAGAACCACTCGCTGTCCTCAACCTGCGGGAGCAGGTCTCTCGCCGCACGCTGCGACAGCGCTTTGAAACCGCATTGAGCGTCGCTGAACCTGACACCGAGGCTGAGCTTGAGCAGTCGGTTGTAGCAGCGGGAGATGATCTCGCGTTTGATGCCCCGCTCGACCGCAAGACCGGGCTGCAGACGGGACGCGATGGCCACATCGGCCAGTCCCGAGCGGATCACCTCGACCATCGGCTCGAGGACTCGGATGTCGGTGGCGAGATCGACATCCGTATAGGCGACGATATCCGCCGTCGAGGACTGCCACACCCGGGACAGTGCGCGCCCGCGGCCTTTCTGCTCGAGCCGCACGTATTCGACGTTCGGGTGTTCGGCCGCTAGCGCTGCGGCGATTCTCGGGGTCGAATCGGTGCTCGCATTGTCGGCGATGATGATCGTGACCTCGATTCCGCGACCGGTATCGGCGGCGAGGAGAGTCTCGATCGAGACAGCCAGCGAAGCCTCCTCGTTGTAGACCGGGACGACGAGGTCGACGGTCGTGGGCGTTCGCAGGGACGGGGCTGCTGGGTGCGCTGCGGGCTGGTTCCCGGCGCTGCTCTCGTATCTCATGGAGACCACATTCGCGTCCTTGCTTAGGCCCACCATCGGTCGCAGCTGTGGCCCGGCTGTGGACGGGACGACACGACACAGCGCCCTGTCCGACCGCCTCGGCGGAAGGCCCGGTCCGTGCGGGTGATTCCCGCTACACTGGTGGCCATGGCCGAAGATGACTCCCCTGCCCCGAAGCGCCGGATCCGTGCCTCCGACAAGGACCGGGACGAGGTCCTCTCCGTGATCACGGAGGCGGTGACGAACGGACGCCTCGACCCCGAGGAGACCGCGCAGCGGCAGGATGATGCCATCTCCGCGAAGTTCCTCGACGACCTCATGCCGCTGATCGACGATCTGCCGGAGGGCCACCGACTCCACCAGAGGCTCGCCCGCCAGACCGGTCATGATCAGGAATCGGGCCCGGGGTCGGCTCTGCAGCGACGGGGACCGGCCGAGCTCAGCCCGGGCGTCGATCCTGGTTCCGCCCCACCCACGAACTCGGTGGCCATCATGTCCGGTCGTGAGATCGACGTGGCACCCGGCACCGGACAGGTCACCACATATGCGCTCATGGGCGGGGACAATATCGATCTGTGCGCCGTCATGGGACCGGGCGTGACCGTCGAACTGGTCTCCTACTCTATGTGGGGCGGCAACGACATCTACGTCCCGCCGGGTGTGCGCATCCGCGACGAGACGATCAACATCATGGCGGGCAATGAGGTCCGTCAGTCCGCGCGGGGCGACGGATCGAACGGCACCGTCGTCCTCAAGGGCTTCTCACTCATGGCCGGACACGATGTCCATCTGGCCAAAGGCTACCGAGCAAAGGATCAGGGTCAACTGGAATGAAGATCGGCGTACTCACATCGGGCGGAGACTGCCCGGGCCTCAACGCTGTCATCCGCGGCATCGTCCGCAAGGGAATCCGCACCCACAATGCCTCATTCGTCGGCATCCGCGATGGCTGGCGTGGCCTGCTCCACGACGACATGTTCGATATGACCATGCTCGATGTCCGAGGCCTCTCCGGGCGCGGCGGCACCATCCTCGGCACCTCACGCACCCACCCGTATGAGGACGGCGGTCCCGAGCGCATGCGCGAGGTCATGGCCGCCCACGGCATCGATTCGCTCATCGCCATCGGCGGCGAAGGCACACTCGCAGGGGCCTCGCGTCTGGTCAACGAGGAGGGTCTGCACATCGTGGGCGTGCCTAAGACCATCGACAACGATCTCGGCAACACCGACTACACCTTCGGCTTCGACACCGCTCAGTCCATCGCCACGGAAGCGATCGACCGGCTGCGCACCACCGCCGAATCGCACCACCGCTGCATGGTCATCGAGGTCATGGGACGCAACGTCGGTTGGATCGCCCTGCACGCGGGCATGGCTGCGGGTGCCCATGCGATCCTCATGCCCGAGTTCCCCGTCGACTTCGACCAGATCGCCGAATGGGTGACCTCGGCCAAAGATCGCGGACGCGCACCGATCGTCGTCGTCGCAGAAGGGTTCGTTCCCGAGGGGTTCGATTCCCAGGTCGCCGACCACGGCGTGGACAACAAGGGCCGGGTCCGCCTCGGCGGGATCGCGAACTACCTCGCTCCGAAGATCGAAGAGATCACCGGCATCGAATCCCGAGCCACGATCTTGGGACACCTGCAGCGAGGCGGCTCCCCCACTGCGTACGACCGCGTACTGTCCACGCGGCTGGGCATGGCGGCGGTCGACCTCGCCCAGCATGGCCACTGGGGGAAGATGGCCAGCCTCAAAGGCACGGACATCGTCTCCGTGGAGATGTCCTCGGCCGTGCACAGTCTCAAATCGGTGCCGCTGCATCGCTGGGAAGAGGCGCAGGTGCTCTTCGGCTGAACGCTCGCGACATCTTCATCGAGAAACGGGTGGAGTGTCGAGATACGGGCACACGCCCGTGTTTCGACACTCCACCCGTTTCTCGATGCCGCAGACATGAATGGCGGGAGGGGCACCCACCGAATGGTGGATGCCCCTCCTGTCTGCCTTACGGCCGGGAGATCAGCTGATCAGCTGAATGCTCCGTAGTCGTAGTCTTCCAGCGGGATGGCGGAACCGGAATCGGCTCCGATGCCTGCGTAGAAGTCGCCGTAGCTGTTGGTGAACATCTCGGCCTTGGCCTCTTCGGTCGGCTCCACCACGAGGTTGCGGTGGGTCTGCAGGCCGGTGCCGGCAGGGATGAGCTTACCGAGGATGACGTTCTCCTTCAGCCCCATGAGCGTATCGGACTTGCCTTCCATGGCCGCCTCGGTGAGGACGCGGGTGGTCTCCTGGAAGGACGCGGCCGACAGCCACGACTCGGTGGCCAGCGAAGCCTTCGTGATGCCCATCAGCTCGTCACGAGCCGATGCCGGCTGGCCGCCTTCGGCGACCACACGACGGTTCTCCGCCTGGTAGCGGCCGCGGTCGACGAGCTCACCGGGCAGCAGGTTCGTATCGCCCGACTCGATCACGGTCACGCGACGCAGCATCTGCCGCACGATGACCTCGATGTGCTTGTCGTGGATGCCCACGCCCTGCGAACGGTAGACCTTCTGAACTTCCTCGACGAGGAAGCGCTCGGCCTCACGGCGACCGCGGATGCGCAGCACCTGCTTCGGATCGACGGCACCGACGATGAGCTGCTCTCCGGCCTTGACGTGCTGACCGTCCTCGACCATGAGACGGGCACGCTTGGACACTGCGTGCTCGATCTCTTCGCTGCCGTCATCAGGGGTGATGATGACGAAGCGGGTCTTGCGGCTGTCGTCGATCTTCGCCCGTCCGGTCGCCTCGGCGATGGGGGCGAAGCCCTTCGGTGTGCGAGCTTCGAAGAGCTCGGTCACACGCGGCAGACCCTGCGTGATATCACCTGTCGAAGCGGCGGCACCACCGGTGTGGAACGTACGCATCGTCAGCTGGGTACCGGGCTCACCGATCGACTGTGCTGCGACGGTGCCGATGGCCTCGCCGATGTCGACGAGCTGGCCGGTCGCCATCGAGCGACCGTAGTGCTCGGCGGAGATCTGCGCATCGGAATCGGCAGTCAGCACGGAGTGGACCTTGAGCTCCTCGATGCCGTTGGCCACGAGCATGTCCACCACTGCACCGGTGACATCGGACTTGGCCGGAAGGAGCACATTGCCCTCGGCGTCGGTGACATCGGAGACGGTGAGACGACCGTAGACGCTGGTCTCGGCGTACTCGTGCGGAACCAGGTTGCCCTCGTGATCGCGTTCGGCGATCGGCAGGGTGATGCCCTTGTTCGACTCGGCCTCTGCCGCGCGGATGATGACATCCTGCGAGACGTCGACGAGACGACGGGTCAGGTAACCGGAGTCAGCGGTACGCAGAGCGGTATCGGCCAGACCCTTACGAGCACCGTGCGAGGCGATGAAGTACTCGAGCACGGCGAGTCCCTCACGGTAGTTCGACACGATCGGACGCGGGATGATCTCACCCTGCGGGTTCGTCACCAGGCCGCGCATACCGGCCAGCTGACGCACCTGCATCCAGTTACCGGAGGCACCGGACTCGACCAGACGCAGCACCGAGTTCTCCTCGGGGAAGTTCGTGCGCATGATCTGGTCGACCTTCTCGGTCGTCTCCGTCCACAGCTTGACGAGCTCGTTGCGGCGCTCGTCGTCGGTGAGTGCACCGAGTTCGTACTGCTGCTGAACCTTCGTGTCGATGACCTCGGCATCGTTGATGATCTCGGTCTTCGCCTCGGGCGAGACGACGTCCGACATCGCAATGGTGATGCCCGAGCGGGTGGCCCAGTGGAAGCCGCCGGCCTTGAAGTTGTCCAGCGTGTGTGCGACCTCGACCTTCGGGTACTCCTCGGCGAGGTGGTTGACGATCCGGCTCAGGGCCTTCTTGTCGATCGTGGAGTTCACGAACGCGTAGTCGGCAGGCAGGTATTCGTTGAACGTCGCGCGTCCCAGAGTGGTCTGCACGTCCAGCGGGTCGCCGGCCTCCCAGCCCTCGGGAAGCTCCATGTCCGCGTTGGGAACGACGTCTTCCAGGCGGATGGTGATCGGCGAACCGAGGTCGAGCTCTCCGCGGTCGAAGGCCATGATGGCTTCGCCCATGCCGGAGAACGCACGGCCCTCGCCGGCCAGTCCCTTGCGCTCGGAGGTGAGGTGGAACAGACCGATGATCATATCCTGCGAAGGCATGGTCACGGGCTTGCCGTCCGAGGGCTTGAGGATGTTGTTGGCCGAGAGCATGAGGATGCGGGCCTCGGCCTGCGCCTCGGGGCTCAGCGGCAGGTGCACAGCCATCTGGTCACCGTCGAAGTCCGCGTTGAACGCCGAGCAGACGAGCGGGTGCAGCTGGATGGCCTTACCCTCGATGAGCTGCGGCTCGAACGCCTGGATGCCCAGCCGGTGCAGGGTCGGTGCACGGTTGAGCAGCACGGGGTGTTCGGTGATGACCTCTTCGAGGACATCCCACACCTGCGGATGCTGGCGCTCGACCATGCGCTTGGCCGACTTGATGTTCTGAGCGTGGTTGAGATCGACCAGGCGCTTCATCACGAAGGGCTTGAACAGCTCGAGAGCCATGGTCTTCGGCAGACCGCACTGGTGCAGGTGCAGCTGCGGACCGACGACGATGACCGAACGGCCCGAGTAGTCCACACGCTTACCGAGCAGGTTCTGACGGAAGCGTCCCTGCTTGCCCTTGAGCATGTCCGACAGCGACTTGAGCGGGCGGTTGCCCGGTCCGGTCACCGGACGTCCGCGACGTCCGTTGTCGAACAGCGAGTCCACGGCCTCCTGCAGCATCCGCTTCTCGTTGTTGACGATGATCTCGGGAGCACCGAGATCGAGCAGACGCTTGAGACGGTTGTTGCGGTTGATGACGCGACGGTAGAGGTCGTTGAGGTCCGAGGTCGCGAAGCGTCCACCATCGAGCTGCACCATCGGGCGCAGCTCCGGCGGGATCACCGGAACGACGTCGAGGACCATGCCCTCGGGGTTGTTGTCGGTGGTCAGGAACGCGTTGACGACCTTGAGGCGCTTGAGCGCACGGGTCTTGCGCTGTCCCTTGCCGGTGGCGATGAGCTCACGCAGCTTGTCGGCTTCGCCTTCGAGATCGAAGTCGATGAGGCGCTTCTGGATGGCTTCGGCGCCCATGGCGCCGGTGAAGTACAGACCGAAGCGGTGGAACATCTCGCGGTACAGGCTCTCGTCACCTTCGAGGTCGTTGACCTTGAGGTTCTTGAACCGGTCCCACACCTGCTCGATACGGTCGACCTCGCGGTCGGCGTTCTTGCGCAGCTTGTCCATTTCCTTCTCGGCGGTGTCCCGCAGCTTCTTCTTGGCCTGGGCGGTTCCGCCTTCGGCCTCGAGCGCGGCGAGATCCTCTTCGAGCTTCTTGGCACGACGGTCGATGTCGGCGTCACGGCGGGTGCCGATCTGCTGCTTCTCGACGTCGATCTTGTTCTGCAGGCTGGGCAGATCACGGTGACGGGAATCCTCGTCGACCGAGGTGATCATGTAGGCCGCGAAGTAGATGACCTTCTCGAGGTCCTTCGGAGCCAGGTCCAGCAGGTAGCCCAGACGCGAGGGCACACCCTTGAAGTACCAGATGTGGGTGACGGGAGCGGCGAGCTCGAGGTGGCCCATCCGCTCACGACGCACCTTGGCACGGGTCACCTCGACGCCGCAGCGTTCGCAGATGATGCCCTTGAAACGGACTCGCTTGTACTTTCCGCAGGCGCACTCCCAGTCACGGGTGGGGCCGAAGATCTTCTCGCAGAAGAGTCCGTCCTTCTCCGGCTTCAGGGTGCGGTAGTTGATGGTCTCAGGCTTTTTCACCTCACCGTGTGACCAGCCGCGGATGTTCTCCGTGGTGGCAAGACCGATGCGCAGTTCATCAAAGAAATTGACGTCAGGCACGTAAATCCTCTTTCCTGGCGATGAACGAATCGTTCATCAAAAAGTTGTGTCGGTTGAAGTGGAAGTACTCAGACTTCTTCTACGGTCTGTGCTTCGCGGCGGGAGAGGTCGATGCCGAGCTCTTCGGCGGCGCGGTAGACCTCGTCCTCCGACTCGCCCATCTCGACATGGCCTCCGTCGGAAGACAGGACTTCGACGTTGAGGCACAGGGACTGCATCTCCTTGATGAGGACCTTGAACGACTCCGGGATTCCCGGGTCGGGCAGGTTCTCACCCTTGACGATGGCTTCGTAGACCTTCACACGGCCTGGGATGTCATCGGACTTGATCGTCAGAAGCTCCTGCAGGGTGTAGGCGGCGCCGTAGGCCTCGAGGGCCCAGACTTCCATCTCACCGAAGCGCTGACCACCGAACTGCGCCTTACCACCGAGCGGCTGCTGGGTGATCATCGAGTACGGTCCGGTCGAACGCGCGTGGATCTTGTCGTCGACGAGGTGGTGGAGCTTGAGCATGTACATGTAGCCGACCGAGATCGGGTACGGGAACGGCTCACCGGAGCGTCCGTCGAACAGCTGGGCCTTGCCCGAGGAGTCGATGAGGCGGTCCCCATCGCGGTTCGGGGTCGTCGAATCCAGCAGTCCGCGCAGCTCCTGCTCGTGCGCACCGTCGAAGACCGGGGTGGCCAGGTTGGTGCCGGCCTCGGCTTCGCGAGCGGCGTCGGGCAGCTCGGCAGCCCATTCGGGGTTGCCCTCGATCTTCCAGCCCTGCTTCGAGATCCATCCGAGGTGAACCTCGAAGACCTGTCCGATGTTCATACGACGGGGAACACCGTGCGGGTTGAGGATGACGTCGACAGGGGTGCCGTCGGCGAGGAACGGCATGTCCTCGACCGGCAGGATCGTCGAGATGACGCCCTTGTTTCCGTGACGGCCGGCCATCTTGTCACCGATGGTGATCTTGCGGCGCTGAGCCACGTAGACGCGGACCATCTGGTTGACGCCGGGCGAGAGCTCGTCGTCGTCCTCGCGGTCGAAGACGCGCACACCGATGACGGTGCCGATCTCGCCGTGGGGAACGCGCAGCGAGGTGTCGCGGACCTCACGGGACTTCTCACCGAAGATCGCGCGCAGCAGGCGCTCTTCCGGGGTCAGCTCGGTCTCACCCTTCGGTGTGACCTTGCCGACGAGGATGTCACCGTCGGTGACCTCGGCGCCGATGCGGATGATTCCGCGATCGTCGAGGTCGGCCAGGGCATCGGGCGAGATGTTCGGGATGTCCCGAGTGATCTCTTCGGCACCGAGCTTGGTGTCGCGCGCATCGACTTCGTGCTCTTCGATGTGGATCGAGGAGAGCACATCGTCCTGGACGAGACGCTGCGAGAGGATGATCGCATCCTCGTAGTTGTAGCCTTCCCAGGACATGAACGCCACGAGGAGGTTCTTGCCCAGAGCCATCTCACCGTTCTCGGTGGACGGTCCGTCGGCGAGGACGGTGCCGGCCTCGACGCGGTCGCCTTCGTCGACGAGGATGCGCTGGTTGTACGAGGTGCCGTGGTTCGAACGCTTGAACTTCGCCGCCTTGTAGGTCAGCTGGGTTCCGTCGTCGGCGAGCACAGTGACGTAATCGGCCGAGACCTCGGTGATGACACCGGACTTCTCAGCGGTGATGACATCGCCGGCGTCGACGGCGGCACGGTATTCCATGCCGGTGCCCACGACCGGGGATTCGGCCATCACCAGCGGCACGGCCTGACGCTGCATGTTCGCACCCATGAGGGCGCGGTTGGCGTCGTCGTGCTCGAGAAACGGAATCAGAGCCGAAGCCACAGACACCATCTGACGTGCGGAGACGTCCATGAAGTCGATCTGGTCGTGCTGGACCAGTTCGGCCTCACCGCCGCCGCCCTTCGGACGGGCCAGGACCTCGACCTCTGCGAAGCGCTGGTCGTCGGTCAGCGGTGCGTTGGCCTGGGCGATGTTGAACTCGAGCTCGTCATCGGCGGTCAGGTACTGCGTCTCATCTGTCACGACACCGTCGACGACCTTGCGGTAAGGCGTTTCGATGAAGCCGAAGGGGTTGATGCGAGCGTAGGACGCCAGCGAACCGATCAGACCGATGTTCGGACCTTCGGGGGTCTCGATCGGGCACATGCGGCCGTAGTGCGAGGGGTGCACGTCACGGACTTCCATGGCGGCACGGTCACGCGAGAGACCGCCGGGTCCCAGTGCTGAGAGACGGCGCTTGTGGGTCAGACCCGCGAGCGGGTTGTTCTGATCCATGAACTGCGAAAGCTGCGAGGTGCCGAAGAACTCCTTGATCGCAGCCACCACGGGGCGGATGTTGATCAGGGTCTGCGGGGTGATCGCCTCGACGTCCTGAGTGGTCATGCGCTCACGCACGACGCGCTCCATCCGGGACAGACCGGTGCGGATCTGGTTCTCGATGAGCTCACCGACGGCACGGATGCGGCGGTTGCCGAAGTGATCGATGTCGTCGAGCTTGACGCTGATCTCGACCTCTTCACCGTCACGGGTGCCCTTGGCCGTGTCCACTCCAGCGTGCAGAGACACGAGGTAGCGGATGGTGGCGACGACGTCCTCGGTAGAGAGCACCGAGTCCGACAGCGGGGCTTCGACGCCGAGCTTGCGGTTGACCTTGTAGCGGCCGACCTTGGCCAGGTCGTAGCGCTTCGGGTTGAAGTACAGGTTGTTGAGCAGGTTGCGAGCGGCCTCAGCGGTCGCAGGCTCTGCCGGGCGCAGCTTCTTGTAGATGTCGAGCAGCGCTTCGTCCTGCGTGGTGACGGTGTCCTTGGCCATCGTCTCGCGGATCGATTCGAACTCGCCGAACTCTTCGAGGATCTTCGCTTCGGACCAGCCGAGGGCCTTGAGCAGAACAGTCACGGACTGCTTGCGCTTGCGATCGAGGCGAACACCGACCTGGTCGCGCTTGTCGACCTCGAACTCCAGCCAGGCACCGCGGGACGGGATGATCTTCGCGGTGAAGATGTCCTTGTCCGTGGTCTTGTCGACGCTGGATTCGAAGTAGGCGCCGGGCGAACGCACGAGCTGGGAGACGACGACGCGCTCGGTGCCGTTGACGATGAACGTGCCCTTGTCGGTCATGAGGGGGAAGTCACCCATGAACACGGTCTGGCTCTTGATCTCGCCCGTGTTGTTGTTCATGAACTCGGCGGTGACGTACAGCGGCGCCGAGTAGGTCATATCGCGTTCCTTGCACTCATCGATCGAGTACTTGGGAGCTTCGAACCGGTGCTCGCGGAACGACAGCGACATGGATCCGCCGAAGTCTTCGATCGGCGAGATCTCTTCGAAGATGTCTTCGAGTCCCGAGGTGGTTGCGACGGAGTCGTCCCCGATCTCGATGGCCTCGGCGACGCGGTCCTGCCACGCCTCCGATCCGATCAGCCAGTCGAAGCTGTCCGTCTGCAGACCGAGCAGATCGGGAACCTCGAGGGGCTCGCGAATCTTCGCGAAGGAAATTCTCTTGGGGGGATTAGCGGTCCTGGTGTTGTCGTTGGCGGCGGCCAATTGGTTCCTTCCGAGTGCTTCACCATCTGATACTTCGTCTGCCCACTCGCTCCGGCGACGTCCGGACATCTCCGACATACACGGGGTGTGTCAGATTTCGACTCCCGGCGTCGGCATGGTTCACTTGAGTGGAAATGCTGTGCCCACCGCTATATGAAGGCACACCACAGGCAGAACGATGCAAATATCAAGCTTATAGCATCTGGTCAAGTCTGGCAAGACGGTTTCAGTGCAGATTCTTCGTCCACATCCCCACCCATGCCCACGTGGCGAATCCCGCCTGATCGTTGATTGCCAGCATCCACGAATTCTCCACCGCATTCCACGTGTACACCCGCTCGACAGCCGAATACTCAGCGAGGCTGCGATGATTGGCGATCTTGAGTCGGGCGCCGAGGCGGTGGCCGCGATGGTCGATGATGACGAGGGTGCCGTACTGCCATCCGATCTCCGGCTGCTCGGCCGAAAATCCGACCTGGGTGTATCCTGCCGGCTCATCGCCGAGGAGGGCGAGCGCCGTGGCCATGGTCTCCCCCTTCGCAATCTTTTCGGCGTCGCTCGAGCGGACCCGCTCGGCGTCCCAGCTCTCCTCTCCCCCGTACTTCTCAGCCCCAGGCACATCGGTGCTCATTCGACGCCGAAGAAGCGCGATGTGGTCGAGGCGGTTCTCCGGGACGGGCCCCAACCACGTCTCGATGACGTAGTCGTCGGCCTTGGCACCGAGGTCGAGCTCGGCCGCAGTTGCGGTCGGAGCGACGGAGCACCGTTCGATCTGAGCGAGCCCGTATCCGCGAGCGCTGAGGAACGACACTTCCGGCAGAGCGACCGGCAGCGTCCCGGCACCGGTATCGGCGGCAAGATGGGCCCCGCGCAGATCGGCAGTTCTGACAGACTCCGGGATCTCACAATAGGTCGACAGCGCGGTCCGTCCGTCTGCCGCCAGATCGGACTCCATCTGCTCGAGCAGGGCCGCGCCCAGTCCTCGTCGGCGCAGATCGGGTCGGACCGCGCACCAGAGCTCTGCGGTGTCGGTGTTGCTCGTCAGACGCAGGTCGGCAGTGCCCCTGGCGACGATGTCTCCGTGGTTGCGACCGATCCAGGTGAGCGTGGCCCGGTACTCGCTCCTGCTGGTCAGCGAGTGCCGCAGGTCTTCGGGAATCGGGTCGAAGTCCTCCCCCAGCCCGGATGCTCGATTGATGACAGTGTCGAAAGCCAGCAGCTCGGGTATCAATGCCTCGATTGCCGCCGGGTTGCCGTGTCCGGACCTGATCCGAGTGATCTCCATCTGTGGCCTCTGTCGTCGCTGATGGCCGCCTCGCATTGCAATGTCTCTTTCGCGCATCGTCGCGCTGACAGCCGGTGGGAGACATTCTAGACTGCGACCATGACACGAGTGAGTATCCTCAGCTTCGATCCGGCCGCAGTCAACTGCGGAATCATCGTCGGCACCGATCGCTCTCTGCTCGTCGACGCGGGCCCCGGCCCCGCGGCCGCCGCACATCTGGTGGAGCGGGCGGGCCGCCTCGGCGAGGAGATCGGAGGCAGCCATCCCCGCGCGATCGAGCTCGCGATCACCCATGATCATTGGGATCACTTCTTCGGCGCCGCCGCAGCCGTCTCAGCCGGGGTCACCGCCGTGTACGCATCGTCATCGTTCGCCGCCGATCAAGAGGCCACGGCCTGGATCGCTCTCGACGGAGTCGCGGTCGGTGACTTCCCGGCTGAATATCGGTCGAGCCTACCCACGGATCCCGGTGAGCTCATCGTCGACGTCTCGCCCGTCGATCCGACACCCGGTGATGTGTGGCACCTCGACCTCGGTGGCTGTCCGGTCGAGTTCCATGTGCTCGGAGGACATTCGACGGCCGACCTCGTCGTCCGACTGCCCGAGCTCGGCATCGTCTTCACCGGCGACCTCGTCGAAGAGGCGGATGCACCTCAGGCCGGGGCCGATGCTTCCTTGAGCGAATGGGCATCGAGCCTGCACACCCTGCTGGCGTATCCTGAGGCGAGGACCTTCGTTCCCGGTCACGGGACCCCGGTCGACCGTGATTTCGTTTCCCGTCAGCTCGCCGATATCGAGGGGATGAGGGTCGATCAGGGAGACGCCGAGGTGGCTCTGCCCGCCCGCTCCATGCCGGGTGACCATGATCGGACGATTCCCCGGGAGCACCGCCTGGTCTGATTCCGGACCCGCTTGAGCAACGGTCGGACGTGCACTGACTGAGTGGACTCAGCCGGCCGGTTCCCTAGGAGCCGTGCCGGTGCAGGGCGGTGACGAGATCGCCGCCGATCGCTCCGAACAGCGTCTGTGCCCAAACGCTGCGGCCCTCGACGTAGGGTCGGTCGCCGTCGAAGATCCACTGCAGTTCGCGGCCGGAGTGCAGATCGGACAGGCAGCTGCTGCAGACGGGGACGCGAACGCTCTTTCCCGCCAAGTGTCCCTTGCGCTCGGTGCTCACCAGCTGATTCGATCGCGCCTCTCCGTGGAGAGGGTTGACCGTGCACAGACTCTGCGGGAGTCCCCGCGTCTTTGCTGACTTCGTCGAGCCAGCAGAACGGGCAGAATCGGATTTTCCGGTCCTCGCCCCGCGCTTGGTCGATCTGTGCAGCTTCACCTCGGCGATCTCGCGTCCGGCCTGACGCAGCAGCACCATGGCCCCGGCGAGGTCGATGCGTTCGGCCTCGGTGTCGTCGACGATGGATCTGGCCATCTGGTAGGCGTCGAGCGCTCTTTCCACTCCCTCGGCATCTGTGGTGCTGAGGTCCTGGGTCTGCAGCTGCGTGATCTCGTCGGCCAGCTCTGTCGTGTCCTCGTTCAGTCCTTCTCGCAGGGTCTTCCGCTGCAGGTCATCGACTCGGTCGAGCAGTCGTGCCGGCAATTCGAAGCGGCGGCGGGTGCGGGCGGCATTCGCCCGCTCTCGCCGTGACCTGGCGAACCAGATGACGGCGATGACCAGCGCCAGCACCAGAACCGCTCCCCCGAGGAACAGAGTGGCTGTCGAGTTCGAACCGTCGACCGTCTGCACCTCGCTGCCCGAGGCCTCCTGTCCGGTTTCGTACTCGGGTGCCTCCTGCGGATCGGCGTAGAGGTCGAGGAGCATGTTCAGCTTCGTCTGCGACGGAGTGCTGTGGCTCCATTGTTCGCGCCCGACGGACATCTGCTCCATCACCTGCATCTGCAGATCGTGCTGGTCCTCGAAGGTGTAGTCGACGGCGAGGTCGGTGTTCGTATCGATCATGATGAACGCACCCTCATCGCCGTTGAAGACCTTGACCTGCTCGAGCAGATCCCTATCGGCACCCTCGCCTCCGGTGATGATGACGTAGACATCGAAGTCGAGGCTGTCGATCTTCGTCTCCGCCTTCTGCAGCAGCGTTTCGTTGATCTCCCCCTTCGCGGCATTCGTCACGTAGACGGGATCGGTGTTGAGCGCCTCGGCGATCGTCTGGGCCTGTTGGGTCACTGCTTCGCTGTCCGTTTCTTCAGTGCGCGGCGGATGAAGTATGTTCCGACGACGATTCCCGCGCCGACGAGGGTGCCGAAGACGGCTCCGGCCACAGCGCCGCCGGTGCTGTACGACAGCGTGTGCGGGTCCTTCGTCGTGTCCTCGGAGGTCACCTCCGGGTTCCCGTCGTCATCATGACGGTGCGAGTAGCGCGATTCGACGTTCTCGGTCTCGGCAGCACTGATCTTACGCACTCCCGCGAGCGCGGCATCGGAGTCGCTGTCGTCGAAGTCCCCCGACAGAGTCAGCAGCGAAGGTCGGATGAGGCCCTTCTCCGCCAGTCCCATGCGCCCGGTGGCATCGACCGTGAGCACTGCAGCCTCGGGGTCATCCATCTCGGTGACGATCCGAGCCGCCAACAGATCGAGGTCTCCATCGGCGTCGTCAAGATCCGAGACGTTGAGGAACGCCACATAGATCGGGCTGTCGGCCTCGGCGATCTCCGCGCGGATTGAGTCGACATCGCCCTCGTCGATCTCGAACTCCGGGTAGCCGTCGAAGTAGACGGGATCTGCTGCGAAGGACGTCGCGATCGCCTGGTAGCGGTCTGTTGCGTAGTTCGGATCATGGGCGCCTTCGATGCGGTCGTCGTAGATCGAGTCGACGACGATCGCGTCACTGTCGGCTGCGGTGATCCTCTCGGCCTTCGCCTGATCGAACAGATGTGTGCTCAGCAGAGTGGCGCCGATCGACACTGCAGCGACCGCGACGACGGCGATGAGCCAGTCGAGTGGGGTCTTCGAACGCACGCTTCCGGCGGCCATCATCGGCTCCTTCCGACAGCGGCGGAGCGCTGAGGGCTCATTTCATCCAGCACCGCCTCGTCGAGAGGTTGGAAGCTGCCGAAACCAGAGAGTGCGTAGGCGTCATCGCGTTGGAAGTACGGAACTGCACGGGTGGAGCCGGGACGTTTGGGCACCATCAGTCGTTCCGGGTCGTGGCCGGTCGCCAGCTCCTGACGACAGTCGGCGCACAGCCCTACGGTGAGACCGCGGCCCGACTGTTTGAGCACATGGTCCTCAATGTCCTTGCGATGATGCGGGAAGAGGAAGCAGAAGCGCGGTTCGTCTTCGACTCGGCTGGAGCGCCTGCGCAGCTGTCGGCGCAGCCAACGGTCGAGGGCGACGAGGACGAACACGCCGTTGCGGTGGGCGAAGTCGACCGATTCTGCCCAATCCGGGTGGGCCGCGGTCAGAGCCGCCAGCGCATCCTGGATTCGTCTGCCTCGGTCATGCAGGGCCCACGTGTCGTCATCGGGATGGTCGGGTTCGGGGATCGGGGCGGCCGCCTCGGTGACGGCCTTCTTCAGCTTGTGCGACGTGACCAGTTCGGGTTTCGTGGTCAGCTCAGACCGCCAGGAATAGCGATGACGGCGATGCAGCAGCCACAGGGTCGCACCGAGGGCTGCGACCGCCGTGGCGCCGAAGACGAGCGTGTCTGGGTCGGAGTTGTCGAGGCCGAAGCGTTCGATGTAGTCCTCATCGCGGTCACCGATGTCGCGGGTGTCGAAATCCGGTGCCTGGGGAGGTTCGGTGCCCTTGGCGGCGGCGACGAGGACCTGCAGATAGTAGGGCACGGCGAGTTCGACAGAGATGAAGTCGTCGCTGCTGGACTTCATGAGTTCCGGGGCACCTGTGGGGACGACGGGTCCGTTGTCGGTGACGAGGTAGGCGAACGAGCGGGCGGAGGTCTCGCCTTCACTGAAGAGGACGAGGGTCTGCTTCTCCCCCGATTCCTGATGCATGTCGAAGGCGAAGTCGGAGGTGAACTTCGCCCAATCGCCGTAGCCCATGGTCAGGAGTCCGGGGACGATCGCGAGGTAGTGGGTGAGACCGGTGTCCTCGGTCTGCTGTGAGGCTTGCCGAATGGCCTTGATCTGATTCTCGGTCAGTCCGGGCCTGATGATCTCGTCGATGTAGAGAGGATGCTGCGCCCAAGTTCCGCGGATGCGTTCGCGCAGCTGCTGCTGTGCGCGGGCGTAGCTCGTCGTCTCAGTCACCAGTCAAGAATAGTTCAGCTTCTGCCCGGCCCCTGTCGATCGGTGTTCCGAATCGGTCACATCGACATGGGACGGGCGAACATCCTCGGCGAATGAGGGCATTCCTAGGGCATTCCTGTTGGAGTGGGCATTCCCGGTGGGGATGCAGAGAACCCCCACGGCGGACCGTGGGGGTTCGAAGCCTATGCAGCAGTCAGGCTGCTGCGCAGAAGATCACTTGAGGGTGACGGTGGCGCCGGCAGCCTCGAGGGTCTCCTTGGCCTTCTCGGCGTCTTCCTTCGAAGCGCCTTCGAGGACGGCCTTGGGAGCTCCGTCGACGAGGTCCTTGGCTTCCTTGAGTCCGAGGGAGGTGAGTCCACGGACTTCCTTGATGACGGGAACCTTCTTCTCGCCGGCCGATTCGAGGATGACGTCGAATTCGGTCTGCTCTTCAGCAGCGGCTTCGCCGGCTCCGCCAGCGGCAGGAGCAGCGGCGACGGCGGCCGGAGCGGCAGCCTCGACGTCGAATTCTTCTTCGAACTTCTTGACGAACTCGGACAGTTCGATGAGGGTGAGCTCCTTGAAAGCCTCGAGGAGCTCGTCGGTGGTGAGCTTAGCCATGGTGGCTAGTCCTTCCTGTTTTGGTCACGATCAGCGACCGGTTCGGTTTGTGGTGATGCTCAGGCGTCGGAGGCAGGAGCGTCGTCCTGCTTCTCGCGGAGGGCATCGACAGTGCGCACGGCCTTGACCAGCGGAGCGGTGAAGAGGTAAGCCGCCTGGTGGAGGCTTGCCTTCATGGCACCGGCTGCCTTTGCAAGCAGCACTTCGCGGGATTCGAGGTCGGCGAGCTGGTTGACCTGTTCGGGGCTGAGCGCGGCTCCATCGAAGTAGCCGCCCTTCACCACGAGCTTGTCGTTCGCCTTGGCAAAGTTACGCAGAGCCTTGGCAGCCTCAGGTGGTTCGCCGTTGACGAACGCGATCGCGGTGGGCCCATTGAGGTGCTCATCGAGACCGGTGACTCCGGCTTCCTTGGCTGCAATCTTGGTCAGCGTGTTCTTTACCACGGCGTAGCTGACGTTCTCACCGAGAGAGACGCGCAGTTCTTTCATCTGCGCGACGGTGAGACCGCGGTACTCGGTCAGCAACACAGCGTCGGAGTTCTCAAACTGCTGTTTGATCTCCTCGACTGCGGCTGCCTTGTCTGGCCTCGCCATGGTGTTCCTTTCATAAGTCGTCCGGTCTGTCCCGACAACAGAAAAAGCGCTCCACGCAGGAAGGCGTGAAACGCTTGGCCGTCGATTCCAGAAGAATCCGACGGAAGGATTTCGGCTCACCTGCGCGGGTCACTCACTAGGAGTCTTCGTCTGCGGGCACCGGGATTCGATGGCGAATTCCGATGATTCCACAGAGACCGACGGTCTTGGGTGGTTCAAGTCTAACGAAGTCCGTCCCGGCAAGTCCAATCCGACCACCGAGACCCCTCCCACACTAGCTGACGGCGGCGCAGCAACCTGGCGCGAGGTTGCTGCGCCGCCGTCAGGTAGTTCTGGGGCGCGGGTGGACAGGTTCGTCAGTATTCGATGACGACGCGGCCGTCGATCTTGCCGTGTTCCATCTCGTCGAAGATCGCGTTGATGTCCTCGAGCGGTCGCTTCGTGAACGTCGGATGGATCTTTCCGGCGGCATAGAATTCCAACGCCTCGACCATGTCCTGTCGGGTGCCGACGATGGAACCGCGGATCGTCAGGCCCTTGAGCACGATGTCGAAGATCGGTGCCGGGAAGTCACCGGGCGGCAGTCCGTTGAAGACGATGGTGCCGCCTCGGCGAGTCATTCCGATCGCCTGACCGAACGCCGCGGGGTGGACGGCGGTGACGAGGACTCCGTGTGAGCCGCCGATCTTGTCCTGGATGATCTCGGCCGGGTCCTCGGCGAAGGCGTTGACGGTGATTTCGGCACCGTGCTTCTTCGCAAGCGCCAGCTTGTCGTCGGCGACATCGACGGCGACGACGCGCATGCCCATAGCGACGGCGTACTGGACGGCGATGTGTCCGAGTCCGCCGATTCCGGAGATGACGACCCATTGGCCCGGCTGAACCTCGGTGCGTTTGAGTCCTTTGTACACGGTGACGCCGGCGCAGAGGACCGGGGCGATCTCATAGGGATCAGCACCGTCGGGGATGATGGCGGCGAACTTCGTGTCGACGAGCATGTACTCGCCGAAGGAGCCGTCGACGCCGTAGCCGCCGTTGACCTGGGATTCGCAGAGGGTCTCCCATCCCTGACGGCAGTGCTCACAGGTCCCGCATGCGGTCCACAGCCAAGCGTTGCCGACCATCTGTCCGACCTCGACATCGGTGACGCCCTCGCCGACCTTTTCGACGATGCCGACTCCTTCGTGTCCCGGGATGAGCGGCACCTTCGGTTTGACCGGCCAATCACCATGGGCGGCGTGGAGATCGGTGTGACAGACGCCGGAGGCGACGAGCTTGACCAACGCCTGCCCCGGGCCGGGGTCGGGAATCGCATTGTCCCCGACGACGAGTTCCTGGCCGAAACCCTCGACTACTGCAGCTTTCATTGCGGACATCATTCTCTCCTTTGTGATGATGGTTCACGAAGCGATGCGGGGTTTGAACTTGAGATGGAAGAACTACCCGACGGCGGCCCAGCTACCTGGCGCGAGGTTGCTGCGCCGCCGTCGGGTAGCAATTCGGGTCAGAAGAAGCCTTGGGCGTTCTCCGAGTAGCTGACCAGCAGGTTCTTCGTCTGCTGGTAGTGGTCGAGCATCATCTTGTGGTTCTCGCGTCCGATGCCCGAAGCCTTGTACCCACCGAAGGCCGCATGGGCCGGGTAGGCGTGGTAGTTGTTCACCCACACACGCCCGGCTTGGATCTCACGACCGGCCCGGTAGGCAGTGTTGCCGTCACGGGACCAGACTCCGGCTCCGAGGCCGTAGAGCGTGTCGTTGGCCGTGGCCAACGCGTCGGCGTAGTCGGAGAACGTCGCGACCGAGACGACGGGCCCGAAGATCTCCTCCTGGAAGATGCGCATCTTGTTCGTGCCTTTGAAGATCGTCGGCTGCACGTAGAATCCGCCGGCCAGATCTCCGTCAAGCTCGGCCTTGGCGCCGCCGGTGAGCACCTCGGCGCCTTCCTGGCGGCCGATGTCGAGGTAGGACATGATCTTCTCGAACTGGTCGTTCGAGGCCTGGGCGCCCATCATCGTGTCCGTGTCGAGCGGGTTGCCCTGGACGATCTTCTTCGTCCTGGCCACGACCTTCTCGAGGAAGGGATCGGCGATCGATTCCTGGATGAGCGCACGCGACGGGCAGGTACAGACCTCACCCTGGTTGAGGGCGAACATCGTGAAGCCCTCCTGGGCCTTGTCCGCGTACGAGTCGTCCTTGGCCAAAACATCCTCGAAGAAGATGTTCGGCGACTTTCCGCCGAGTTCGAGGGTGACCGGGATGATGTTCTGCGAGGCGTACTGCATGATCAGGCGACCGGTCGTCGTCTCCCCGGTGAACGCGATCTTCGAGATCCGCTTGTTCGACGCCAGCGGCTTGCCGGCTTCGAGACCGAAGCCGTTGACGACGTTGAGCACGCCCTCGGGCAGCAGGTCGGCGATGAGTTCGACGAGGACGAGGATCGACGCCGGAGTCTGCTCGGCGGGCTTGAGCACGATCGCATTGCCCGCGGCCAGCGCCGGAGCGATCTTCCACACGCCCATGAGGATCGGGAAGTTCCAGGGAATGATCTGACCGACCACGCCGAGCGGCTCGTGGAAGTGATACGCCACCGTGTCCTCGTCGATCTGCGAGAGTCCGCCCTCCTGCGCCCTGATCGCTCCGGCGAAGTAGCGGAAGTGGTCGACTGCCAGCGGCAGGTCGGCGTTGAGGGTTTCGCGGATCGCCTTGCCGTTGTCCCAGGTCTCGGCGACGGCGAGCGTCTCGAGGTTCTCCTCGATGCGATCGGCGATCCGATTGAGGATGTTGGCCCGTTCGGCCACCGCCGTCTTGCCCCATGCCGGAGCCGCCTTGTGCGCGGCGTCGAGAGCGAGTTCGATATCCTCGGCGGTGCTGGCCGGGACCTCCGTGAAGGTCTTGCCGGTGACCGGACTGGGATTCTCGAAATAGTTGCCCTTGACCGGCGGCACCCACTGACCGCCGATGAAGTTCTCGTAGCGGGACTTGAACGTGACGAGCGACCCGTCCTGACCAGGCTGTGCGTAGACAGTCATTGCAACTCCTTTGATGCGTCTGATTCCACCGGATTGTCTCCGTGTGACCACGACGCTACCGAGCGCAACGTTGCATGTGGGTTGCATCATATCGCCGAGGCGGTCGAACCGTCCCGCACGCCGAACCGCGATGGGTTCGCCGAATTCAGAGACCCAGCGCCTCCAGACGCACGACCGCGGCGTTGCGTTCGGCAGCCTCGGGCGGGGCCAGACGCAGCACGGTCATGAGGACTTCGACGTCGTCACGGAAGTCCGGGAGATCTGCAAACCGCCACAACTGCTGCCAGGTTCCGTCCTGCAGCAGGGTCTCGCGCATGAGTGCGTTGACTTCCGCTCCGATCTCCCGCACTCCCGGAGCATCGGAGTCCGGCAGGACGGTTCCGATGAACTGTTCGAGGGCCGAATCCGCGTCACCGTTGGCCAGCGCCTGAACGGTTCGCTCAAGATCCGAATCGACGTCCCCGCGAAGTCGATAGGGGCGCGCGTCGATGCGCAGATCGCCGAGGCTGTCGATCGTTCTGCGAAGACGATTGATCTCCGCCCGGACCGTGACTTCGCTGCCGCCGACCGTCCACAGCCGCTCCACCAGCCCGGCTCCGCTGATGCCGTCGGGATACCGGTGCAGCAGAAGCAGGATCTCGGCGTGCCTGCGGGTCAGCGGGATCCGGGTGCCGTTCGGGCCTTCCAGGGCGGGGCTGGGACCGAGCACGGTGAGTCTGGTTCCGGCCGCCTCGGTGTCGGTGTGCATCTGCTGCGGGGTGAAGAGCTGGGACAGCTGGGCACCTGCGGCTTTGGCTGTCGAGGACAGCAGCGGCAGCACGATGGAGGACACGGCGTCGTCTCCCCCAGTGACATCGATGATGCCGATGACCTGCCCGGTCAGAGGGTGGGTGACGGGGACCGCGCTGCAGCTCCAGGAATGGACGTCGGGGGCGAAATGCTCGGCGCGGCTGACCTGCACCGGACGGCCCGAGCGCAGGGCCAGCGCCGGGGCGGAAGTGCCCATGACCTCTTCGGACCAGTCCGAGCCGGAGACGAATCCCATGGCTTCGGCGCGGTTCCGGACGCCTCGCTCCCCCTCGACCCAGAGCAATCGCCCCTGTTCGTCGCCGAGGGCGGCGAGCAGACCGGCATCCTTGGCGGGTTCGATGAGGTGGGATCGCAGCAGCGGCATGATCGCGTGGAAAGGATGGCGCCGGCGCACCTCGGCGAGGCGATCGGCTTCGAACGGGACTTGGACCTCCACGCTGTCGGGGTCGCGCAACCGGGCAAGAGACCGGTCCCAGGATTCCAACACCGAGGCGCGCACACCAGGCTCCGACGATGGTGCAGGGAGGAGAGGATCCGATGGCCCGGCCAGACGCTCATGTGCGCGGCGAACGGCACGCTGATAGGTGTCTTCGAGCAGCAGCGTCGAATCCATGGCGGACGGTCCACCTCCATCGGCGGGTGTCGGAAGAGAGCCTCAACTGCTCATAATCTAATCGCGAACCCGCCCGCGGACAAGAGCCCGTCCACTCCCCGAACTACCTGACGGCGGCCCAGCAACCTCGCGCGAGGTTGCTGGGCCGCCGTCAGGTAGTAATTGGGAAGGAAGAGGGCGGGAAGCGAACGAATCGCTTCCCGCCCTCTGCCGGTGCATCGATCAGATCAGATGCGCAGACCCGAGTGGTCGACCGGAACGGCTGGGCCGTTCGAGGTCGTGATCGTGGCCTTGCTGATGTAGCGGCCCTTCGAGGAGGACGGCTTCAGACGCAGGATCTCTTCGATCGCAGCATCGAAGTTCTCCTGCAGAGCTTCCTCGGAGAAGGAGACCTTTCCGATGATGAAGTGCAGGTTCGAGTGCTTGTCGACGCGGAATTCGATCTTTCCGCCCTTGATGTCGTTGACGGCCTTGGCGACATCCATGGTCACGGTGCCGGTCTTCGGGTTCGGCATCAGGCCGCGGGGACCCAGCACCTTACCGAGACGACCGACCTTGCCCATCATGTCGGGGGTCGCAACAGCGGCATCGAAGTCGGTGAACCCTCCGGCCACCTTCTCCAGCAGGTCATCGGAGCCGACGTAGTCAGCACCTGCTTCACGGGCAGCTTCTGCACGGTCGCCGGCAGCGAACACCAGGACCCGAGCGGTCTTACCGGTACCATGCGGAAGGTTGACGGTGCCGCGCACCATCTGATCCGCCTTGCGGGGGTCAACACCCAGGCGGAGAGCGACCTCGACCGTGGCGTCGTACTTCGCCACGTTGGTCTCTTTGGCCAGGGCGATCGCCTGAGCCGGTTCGTAGTTCACATCTGCGGCGATCTTCTCAGCCGCGGCCTGATAGGCCTTCGAACGCTTTGCCATCTGCTTTACTCCTTGCAGTCGTGGTGTGGGCTGCGTGGGCCCTGCCACTGTGTGGGGTGAGGTCTCAGACCTCGATGTCGGTGGTGATGCCCATGGAACGCGCGGTTCCGGCGACGATGCGGTCGGCCTGATCCAGGGTGTTGGCGTTCAGGTCGGGCATCTTCGTGGTGGCGATCTCGCGCACCTGGTCGGCGCTCAGGTGAGCGACCTTGACGGTGTGCGGAGTAGCCGAACCCGACTTCACTCCGGCGGCCTTCTTGATCAGCTCGGCTGCCGGCGGGGTCTTGAGCACGAAGTCGAACGAACGATCTTCGTACACGGTGATCTCGACGGGAACGATGTTTCCGCGCTGGGATTCTGTGGCGGCGTTGTAGGCCTTGCAGAATTCCATGATGTTGACGCCGTGCTGGGCAAGCGCCGGACCGATCGGAGGAGCCGGGTTAGCGGCACCTGCCTGAATCTGGAGCTTGACGAGGCCGGCTACCTTTTTCTTGGGAGGCATGTACGGTCCTTAATCTTGAGGTTTCGATGTGCCAGACATATACAGCACATCGTTCGACAGCGGCCTTCCGATAAGGGCCGCAATCAAACCACACCAGTATTCCATGCGCGCCCGCCTGCGGGCAAATGCTCGTGAGGGGCATCACCCGATCATTCCCTCGCCGAGGCGGGACAGCGTCGTCGGCTGATGAGACCACCTCGGCGCAGCCACCTCGGCGCCGTCGTTCAAGCGCGGGCCCGGGTATCGCCCCGTAGACGGTTCGACAACTGCGCTCCGCCTTGATCGGCACAATCCCTTCCCCAACGACACAGTCCCCTCGCCGAGGCGGCCGAACCAGTGAACGCGGGAACGCCGAAGGGGCCCGGAGAATTCCGGGCCCCTTCGGTCACGATCGCGTCGAGGCGATCAGTGAAACTATGCGGCGATCAGAGCTTCGAGACCTGGTCGAAGCCGAGTTCGACGGGAACATCGCGTTCGAAGATCGACAGCAGCACGGTGAGCTTCTGCGATTCCGGACGGATCTCCTGGATCGTCGCGGGGTGGCCCTCGAAGGAGCCCTCCTTGACGAGCACGGACTCGCCGACCTCGAACTCCACCTCGGTGATGGGCGCGGACTTCGCAGCAGCCTCGGCGGCGGGGCCTTCGGCAGCGGCGGCTTCGGCCTGGCGCTCTTCGAAGATCGGGGCGAGCATCGAGAAGACCTCGTCGATCGACAGCGGAGTCGGGTCGTAGGCGTTGCCCACGAACCCGGTGACACCCGGAGTGTGGCGGACGGCGCCCCACGACTCGTCGGTCAGTTCCATGCGTACGAGCACGTATCCGGGGATGCGCACACGACGGACCTGCTTGCGCTGTCCGTTCTTGATCTCGACAACGTCTTCCATCGGCACCTGCGACTCGAAGATGAACTCTTCGAGGTTGAGGCTGACGGTGCGGTTCTCGAGGTTCTGCTTGACGCGGTTCTCGTAGCCTGCGTAGGAGTGGATGACGTACCAGTCACCCTCCTGCATGCGCAGCTCGGCCTTGAATTCTTCGGCCGGGTCGACCTCGTCGGCGGCGGCGACGTCTTCGGCAGCATCGTCCTGCTCGCCGTCGGCTTCGTCAGCCGAATCGGCCGCGTCAGCGGAGTCAGCAACTTCTGCGGAGTCAGCGTCAGCGGACTCGACGGTGGCGGTCGCCTCGGCGTCGATGGCCGCCTCTTCGGTTTCGGGCACCACTGCGGCACCCGACTCCTCGGGAGTGACGTCCTGGGTCTCAGGGGTCTCCTGCTCAGGTGAGTTGGTTTCCGACACCGATCAATTCCTCGCTTCGCGTTTTGTGATTCCCGGTAGGGAGTGAAGTTTGAGCTTGGGGTGGTTCACGGCTGAGGCCGTATCACCACAGGGGCCACAGCGGAGTTCCGCCGAACACCCAGCCGACGAGCTTGCCGAAGACCAGGTCGAGGCCCGTGACGAGAAGCATCATGAACAGGATGAAGCCCAGCACGACGAGCGTGTAGTTGAGCAGCTGCTTCCGGGTCGGAGTGACGACCTTCTTGAGCTCTGCCACCACTTCGCGGAAGAACTGCAGGATTCGTCCGAAGAATCCGAGCTTCTTTGGACCGGAGGCACTGTTGGGTGCGCTGCCAGTCTGCTTTGCCGGTGTGTCGCTCACACATCCTCACTCGGTCGGTTTCGTTTGGCTTCACAATTGTTCGTGCCGGTCGAGGACGGCGCCTGGCCGATGAGACTTCGGCAGAGTCAACTGCGCAGGGGTGACAGGACTCGAACCTGCAACCTACGGTTTTGGAGACCGTTGCGCTACCAATTGCGCCACACCCCTCTGATCGGACTTGAGCGATCGTGTCGATCCCTGTGGTGTCCGACCACGAGAAACGAGCATACCGTGCTCGACCGTTATTCGTCGAACCGAGTGCCGAAGCAAAGTCTCGAACGTGTCGACGCTCACTCACCCACCGGCTCATCGACAGGCGGCTGGCCCACGAGGGGCCTGGGTTCGGGGAATCTCACCCAGGGGTCGATCTGCACCTGTCTGTCGGGTGTGACGGTGATGATCTGCACGTCGATGGGGCGCTTCGTCTCATTGTCGACGCGGATGATGCTCAGTTCCGCGTTCATCTTCAGCGGTCCCGGTGTCAGGGCGTTCGCCAGTGCGCCCCCGGTCGTCGAGCTGACGTAGCGGGTTCCCGAACCGAAGTTCTCCGGTCCGACCCGTCGGTGCCAGTGTCCGCTGAGAGCGTAGTCGGCGCAGCCCGAGCGCAGGCTCGGTCCGCCGACGGCGGGATCGTGGATGAGCATGATGTCGAAATCGGCCCGGCAGGCTTCGTCGCGCAGCCGCTGCGCGTACTGGTCGGCGGTGAGGTCGGTCTCCAGCTGCGGACCGGACCCGAACACGGTCCGGCGCGGGTCGGCGGCACCGAAGAAGGTCACCCCGGCCATCTCTGCGCTGGAGTCCTCGAGCACGTTCCACCCGCGCGCCCTCGCGTGCCGCGTCGTTTCCATGGAATCGTGGTTGCCTTTGACGAACATGCGCGGCAGCTTCTCCGGCAATTCGTCGTCGACGACGTCGAGGCAGTAGTTCTCGGCCGAGGTGCCCGTCATGGAGATGTCTCCGCCGTCGATATAGGCATCGGCCCGACTCATCTCCGCCACCGCACCGACGACGCGGGCCATTCCGATATTGCAGTGGATATCGGAGCCGTAGACGAACGTGGACACACCCTTCTGCCCTTCGCCCTCGCCGCCGTCGGCAGCGGGTGCGCCGACTCCGGCAGTCGGGACGAGTCCCCGATCGGTCCAGTTCCCGGTGATCGGGCGGTCGTTCCATTGCGCCCGCAGGGCTGCGAGTACCTCGTCGTAGAAGGCGTCGTTGTCGTCGGCGAAGTCCTGCACCGCACCGAATGCGGTGTCGATGATGCCGCCGAGGCGGCCCGTGACCTGGGATCCGGCCAGTGGCGTGCCCTCGAACGCCGGATCGGCCGCGATCGGCTTCGGGCGATTGAGAACGACGGTGCCCAGTCCGGTGAGGACGAGCACGAGCACCAGTCCGATGCCGAGGAGTTCCTTGCCGACGAAGGCGCGGATGATGGTGTCGACCCGGGCGGGCCCGAGGAAGAGGGCCAGACCGACGAGTCCCCCGGTGATGATGCACACTGCCAGCGCCCATCGCGTGAGGATCTCCTGGCTGAGTCCGTCGATGACCTGGTCGATCTGCGCCTGCGGGGCCGAGAACAGCGAGGCATAGGAGGCGATGTCGCCGCCGAGGGCGTCGACGCTTCCCCCGCCGGGGTCCGCCACCTCCGCGGGATCGGCCGCAGGTCGCTCGTCGTCACCGGAATCACCCGATACGGGGATCTCTCCGATGTCGACGTGCAGTCCCAGTCCGAGAGGGATGACATCCTCGGTGGGGACGAGCAGTCTGCCCAGGGGGCCGAAGTCGACGGTGAGTCGGGAATCCGCGGTGATCCGGTACTGCGCCTCATGCGGGCCGAAGGTGAGATCGGCGCGCGAGGTGAACAGCGCCCAGGGCAGGGTCACAAGCGCAACCGCAGTCAGGGTGATGACGAGTGCGGTGATTCTCCGTCGTGATGACACGGCCACCAGTCTAAGGACGTTTCCCGTCGTCGATGGAGCAGCCGATGAAGGTCGGTTCGGGTTCGAGGGTGATGCCGAAGGCGTCCTCGACGCCGGCGACGACGGTCGACGCGAGATCGATCACATCGGCCGTGCTCGCGTGTCCCCGATTCGTCAGCGCCAGGGTGTGCTTAGTCGACAGCGAAGCCAGTCCCGCACCGAGGCTGAAGCCCTTGGAGAACCCCGCATGCTCGATCAGCCAGGCCGCTGAGGTCTTCGTCTTCCCTTCGATCTTCGCTCCGCTGAGCGGGTCGGTCACCGGGTAGCGAGGAGCTTCGGCGGGCAGGATCTCGGCGTTCTCGACGATGGGGTTCGTGAAGAAGGATCCCGCCGACCAGGAGTCGTGATCGGCTGGGTCGAGGACCATGCCCTTCGATCGGCGCAGCGCGATTACGTTCTCGCGCACTCGTAGGGCCGGGACGCGGCTGCCGATCTCGACGTCGAGGGTCGAGGCGAGCTGGGCGTAGCGCACGGGCAGCGACTCGTCGCTGCGCTGGAGGTCGAAGGTCACCGAGAGCACGACGTACTGCGGGGTTCCGGCTGCGATCTGGGCGCGCTTGAGCGCCGAGGTGCGGTAGCCGAATTCGAGTTCGACTGCGGTGAGGTGGCGGATCTGACCGGACACCCGGTCGAAGACCTCGACGGAGGAGATGAGCTCGCCGACCTCCGTGCCGTAGGCGCCGACGTTCTGGATCGGGGTCGCACCGACCGACCCGGGGATCCCGGACAGTGCTTCGAGCCCGGACAGCCCCAGGTCGAGGGTGTGGGCGACGAAGGCGTCCCAGTCCTCCCCCGCCTCGGCGGTGACCCGGGTGTCGGTCGTCGTGGTCTGGGTCGTCTCCACTCCGGTGGTTCGGACCACGCAGACCGCACCGTCGAATCCGGCATCGGCGATGAGCAGATTCGATCCGCCGCCGATGAACAAGACGCGGGACCGTTCCTGACCGTTGAGTTCGAGCGGGTGGGCGGCGCAGAAATCGAGCAGTTCGTCTCGGGTGTTCGCAACCGTGACCTGCGGGGCCGGTCCGCCGAGGCGGAAGGTGGTGAAGCCGGAGAGTTCCTGCGGGTGGGCTTCGGTCACGCCGAGATCCGAACCTGCGTGCGGCTGAGGACATCTGCCTCGCCGGACTTCACGGAGATGTCGATGCGGGCCGTGCCGACGGCAGGGTCGACGGCGCCGACGGTGGCGGTGAGCTTGAGCGAGGTCGTCGGGGTGGCCGGTGATCCGGAATCGGCATCGGGGACGACGACGGGGGCGGAGAAGCGGGTCCGGTAGTCGACGATCGCACCCGGGTCGCCGAGCCATTCGGCCACCGGAGCGATGACCGCCGCCATCGAGAGCATCCCGTGGGCGATGACATCGTCGAGGCCGACTTCGCGGGCAAAACGTTCGTTCCAGTGGATCGGATTGTGATCGCCCGAGGCTGCGGCATAGTCGACGAGGGAGGCACGCGACAGTGGGATCTCCGATTCCACGACGGTGTCTCCGATGGTCAGTGTGGAGAAGTCGATGGCGCTCATTCTCCGTCTCCTCTCACGACGATGGTCGAGGTCACGGTGACGACGGGCTGCTCCGCGACATCGGTGATCTCGGTGCGGGTGGTGATCATGGCGTTGCTGCCGGCGGCCCGGACTCCGTCGACGTGAGTGACGGCGGACAGGGAGTCACCTGCGACGATGGGACGGTTGAACGAGAACTGTTCGGAGCCGTGGACGACCTTCGAGAAGTCGATGCCCGATTCCGGGTCGGAGATATAGGCGGCTTCCGATTTCTGCGCGATGATCACGGCGAAGGTGGTCGGGGCGACGACGTCGCGGTAGCCCAGCGCGGTGGCCGCCTCGGCGTCGAAATGGTAATCGGCCTTCGCTCCGGTGGCGAGCGCGAATTCCGCGATCGCCTCCCTGGAGACCTCATAGGGCTGAGGCAGGGAGAACGTGGCCCCCTGCTTCTCCGTATTCACCGGCATATGCGCTCTCTCTTCCACTGGGGTCGGTATCGACACCAGCCTAAAGCACGGCCTCAGGATGAGGCTCACCGGCGAAGAATTGATCGCGCGTTCGTATCCGGTTCACACAATTGCTGCACCATCGGGCTCATGGCTTCGAAACTGGTATATGTTGTCCACATCACATTTGGTAAGGAGTAGTGCGATGACGAACGAATCCCCCAGCGCTGACCCGAAGAGTCCCGAGGCACAGACGGTGACGCCCGGCGCACGAGTCAAAGACGCAGTCGCGGTCCCCTCACCGCACACACCTGGCCCCGGCGCCCCCGCTGCGCCTGCACCAGCAGCCGGCGGTTCTGATCCGGCACCGGCACCCGCCGACGTCGACCCGCCGCAGGTCGAAGTGGCGGTGGCCACCGACGCCGCCTACGCCGGCAAAGAAGCCGACAGAGTTCAGCTGCGTCGACCGCTGCGCAACGTCTCCGAGGTCCGGCACTTCTTCCGCACGAATCAGACCCCGATCTTCTTCGTCGGAGCCACTCCGTTCAACCTGCTCGGTCTCGACCGGTGGGTGCGCAACTTCTCGTACATCACCTACTACGACGGCTGGGACGGCGGACATCCGCGTGTCTTCTCCCCGCGCTACAAGCCCTATGTCGAGTTCGAATCAGGTGAGGCGATCAACAACTGGCTGCTGCTCAACGCCGAGGTGCGCGCCCATATGACGCGCAACGTCCCCCATGGTGAGCGGGTCAAGGTCGCGATGGTCTTCTTCGACGAGGAGACCGAGCGGATCTGCCGAGAGCTCGGCTACGACCTCATCCTGCCGTCGGCAGCCCTGCGCAATCAGCTCGATTCGAAGATCGAGACGACGAAACTCGGCAATGAGGCCGGTGCGTTCTCCGTCCCGAACGTGCTGACCACCGCCGACACCTATGAAGAGCTCAATGAGCGGGCCGCCGAGGCGGGGCTGGGCACGGATCTCGTCGTGCAGACTCCGTATGGCGATTCCGGGAAGACGACGTTCTTCATCTCCGATGCCTCGGGCTGGGAGGCGCACAAGGACGACATCATCGGCGAGCAGCTGAAGGTGATGAAGCGGATCAACAACACTCCGGTCGCCGTCGAGGCGGTCATCACCTCCAGCGGTGTCGTCGTCGGTCCGTATCTGACAGAGCTGGCCGGCTTCGCCGAGCTCACCCCGTACAAGGGTGGCTGGTGCGGCAACGAGATGAAACCCGATGTCCTCAACGCAGAGCAGCGGGCGCAGACCCGTGAGCTCGTGCGCAAGATGGGCGAAGGCCTGCGCAAACGCGGCTATCGCGGGTTCTTCGAAGTCGATGTCCTCGTCGATCTCGACAACGACGACTGCTACCTCGGTGAGCTCAATCCGCGCATCTCCGGGGCCTCGGCGATCACGAACGTCACGGCAGGCGCCTATGCCGATGTGCCCCTGTTCCTGTTCCACCTGCTCGAATACCTCGACGTCGAATTCGATCTCGATGTCACCGAGATCAATGAGCGGTGGGAGGAACTCTCCGGCGCCGACGAGTGGAGCCAGATGATCATCAAGGAGACGGCTCCGATCACCGAGTACATCACGCATTCCCCGCTGACCGGTCAGTACTATCTCGACCAGTACGGGACGCTGACGTACAAACGTGCGGCACTCGACTGGCACCCCCTGCAGAACGGCAGCGAGGTGTTCTTCCTGCGTATCTTCGGGGCCGGGGACTACCGGTGGAAGGGCGCGGACCTCGGAGTCCTGGTGACGAAGAATCCGCTGCAGACGAACGTCGGCGGACCCGATGCGCTGAGCATCCGGGCCAAGCACTTCATCGATTCGATCAGGGCGATGTACGCCGGAGTTCCGGTCGTCGCCGACGATCCGTCGCCGGCCCTCGGCGGACCCGGAGCCAAAGGCGACTGAGCCCGGCGCCGCCCCCTTGTACGCGAAGGGCAGATATACGCGAAGCGCGGAGCCGCCTCGGTGATAATCTCAACACGACCCGAGGCGGCTCTCAGCTGCCGTCCGCGGAGCCGTTCCGCGGACAGACCGATGCGAGAATCAGAGGTGAAGAGTGATCGAACCGTCACCGGACCAGCCCGTGACCCCATCGGCTCCCGTCGATCCGGCGGCCGGAATCGACCGGGACAACTGGCAGGATCCCGACAATGTGCGCTGGTCGTTCCAGAACGTCGCACGGGTCCTTCCCACGACGCCGATCTCCCGCGGCACCGGTCCTGTGGCCGACCTGCCCGCCGATCCACAGGATCTCGGCGAGGTCGAGGTTCCCGCGACGGAGTACTCGGAGGCCCGCAGCGTCCGCAGCGTCATCGAATCCACCGACACGGATGCCTGGATGCTCATGCACAACGGGACCGTGCTCACCGAGGAGTACTTCGGGGAGATGACCGCGTCGACCGAGCATCTGCTCATGTCGGTGTCCAAATCGCTCGTCGGCACTGTCGCCGGGGTGCTCGCCGGTTCGGGTGACCTCGACCCTAACCGCCTCGTCACCGATTATGTGCCCGAACTCGCCGAGTCCGGCTATGCGGGGGCGACCGTGCGCCATGTCCTCGATATGCGGTCGGGCATCCGCTTCTCCGAGGACTACCTCGACCCGAAGTCCGAGGTCCGGCAGATCGAAGAGTCGATCGGCTGGTCCGAGGCGAAGCGGGAGAACCCGGGCATCGGCATGTACGAGTTCCTCACCACCCTGGAGGCGAAGTCCGAGCACGGCGGGGTCTTCGAATACCGGTCGTGCGAGACCGATGTGCTCGGATGGGTGTGCGAGAAGATCGCCGGTGAGAGTATGCAGTCGCTCATGTCGCGGGTGCTGTGGTCTCGGATCGGCGCCGAACAGGACGCGATCATCGCCACCGACCAGTACGGGGTCGGGATGTTCGACGGCGGAATCAACACCACTCTGCGCGATCTCGCCCGATTCGGCTACGTCTACACCAACCGCGGGCAGTCGCTGACCGGACAGCAGGTGGCGCCGACGACGTGGATCGGCGATACGCTGACCACCTCCGAGGATGTGCGTCAGGCGTTCGCCGATGGGCCCGGAGACAATCGGATGCCGGGCGGGGCGTATCACAACCAGTTCTGGTTCCCGTTCCCCGATTCTCATGCGTTCCTCGCCCTCGGCATCCACGGGCAGATGATCTATATGAACCCGGGTGCCAACGTCCTCGGCGTCAAGCTCTCGAGCTGGGGGCTGCCGCAGGATGCGACGAAGCTGTTCCCGACGATCCGCGCATTCGAGGCTCTCGCGAAGGCCGTCAACTCCCCTGCCGCGGAGTAGCCGGAGCCGATCGCCGTGGAGCAGGCCGGACCCGGCTCCCTCCCGCCACCGGACCCGGGGCCATCTCCCGGTGCGGATGTGCCCGAATCGCCACAGGTGTCGCCGGATCCGCACACCGAACCGGGGTTCGCGGCAACCGGCCGTGGCAGAATCGTGGTGTATCGACAACGTTTGTGATCGCCTGAGTGCGAAGGAGAAACACGATGACCCCGATTCGCCGGTCCACCTGGATGCCCCGCCTGCTGACGGCCACCGCTGGAACCGTTCTCGCCTTGTCCCTGACCGCCTGCGGAGGCTCCGGAGGGGACAAGCCCGCCGAGGATCAGAAGTCCGAGGCCCCGCAGACCGAAGAAGGCGGATTCGGCGGAGGTGCTGTCGAATCGAAAGAGGCCGAGGCCCCGGGATCCGAACCCGCCGAGGCGGAGCCGACCGACACGAAATCGACCGATCCGTTCGCCGATGCTGCGAAGACGACGAACTGGGCCAGCGACGACGGGATGAAGATCGACAAGAAGGGCAACGGCATCGTGCCCGCCTCGTCGATCGAGGCCGACCTCATCGACCTGTTCGAGAACAAGCTCGATTGGAAGGTCAAAGAAGCCAAGTGCGATTCCGATATGGAGCTCCGCGAGTGGTACGGCTTCAAATCGTGCCAGGTCACCGTCAAGGACAAGGACGCGTACAAAGGCAGGAAGAAGTACTTCGGCACCGTGAAGATCGTCGATCACAAGGATCAGATGATCAAGTACGAACTCATGTTCCCCGGCATCGACAAGGAAGACTTCGACTTCAAGGACTGATCACCGGGGCGGCCCCTCCCCTGGTCATCGATCGGTTCCTGAGGTTGCGACTGCACGCTCATCGTCGCCCGTACGACCTTCGGCCGTGCGGGCGACGAATCGTCTCCGCGGATGTCCGGACGAACCGGTGATGACAACGCTGCCGGCCGCCTCGGCGAGGGATCGAGTGTTCCCGCCCGGGGCACGTTCGGAATGCTCAGTCGAACCCGGGGCAGCAGTCTCCGAGCTCCGGGCGCTGCCCGGTTCGTCCAGCGCCTCTCGGATGATCCGGCGCGGATCGTACTGTCGCGGATCAAGAGTTCTCCAGTCCTCGGCGCCCATCGATTCGGCGGCCCGAGTCCGCGCCGTATCGACCTGGGCACGGAGCAGGCGGGCGAACTCGCCGAGCTTCTGCGCGTAGTGGGGCAGCCGCTGTGGGCCGATGACGATCACAGCGAAGATGCCGACGATGATCAGTTTCTCGAAACTCAGGCCGAACATGTCCGAGTCCTTTCCGTTGGCGGGATCGGCACTCGCCCGGACCGTTCCTCCTCCACGTGCGGATCACCGACCATCCGGCCGTAGCCTCGGGTCCGGTCGTGGATGCACGCGATGACGAGCGCAGCGAGGAAGAGCAGCGCCATCGGGGCCGCGACTAAGAACATGGAGAGCACGTCGGCGGCCGGGGTGATCAGTGCGGCGAAGATCACGATGGCCACGATGGCGGCTCGCCAGGCCTTCGCGATCGATCGTGCAGGGAGCAGGCCGATGAAGTTGAGGACGACGAGGAAGACCGGGAGGACGAAGGAGACGCCGGTGGCGATGACGATCTTGAACACGAAGTCGAAATAGTAGGACGCCTGCAGGATGGTGCTGTCCTCGCTCGCGGCGAACGAAGTGAGCACTGCGACCATCCGGGGGAAGACGTAAAGGCCGGTGAGGCAGCCGGCGACGAAGAGGGGTACTGCGGCACCGAGGAAGCCGAACGTCACCTTCTTCTCCTTCGCCGTCAGTCCCGGGGTGAGGAATCCGAAGATCTCTCCCAGCCACACCGGGCTGGAGAGGACGATCCCGGAGTACACGGCGATGCGCAGCTGAAGGTCGAAGGCGCCGGTGACGCTGTCGTAGTTGAGCGAAGCGCTGCGGGACTCGGCGAGCTCGGTGATCGGGGCCCGGAGGACGTCCATCACGAAATCCGAGGTGAGATATCCGATGACCGTGCCGATGAGCAGCGCCACCGCCGCGCGCACCGCCCGTGTCCGCGCCTCCCGAAGGTGCGCGGACAGCGGCATCTTCTCCGCGGCGGTGCTCATGAGTGGGGTTCCGTCTCATCACCCGCCCGTGAGTCGGATGATTCGTCCTTGAGGATGCGCACAGACTGCCCGAGGCTCTTGGCGAGTGCAGGCAGCTTGGCTGCGCCGAAGACGAGGATGATGATGGCGAGGATGACGAGGGCGTGCCAGCCCGTGAGGTTGTGCAGCATGATGGTGAGCCTTTCTCGGAGTTGTCAGGGCTTTTCGGGGGCGCCGTCGGGTGGAGCTTGTCCTTCACCGCCGCCTCCCGGGGCTGCGCCGCCGGTCGGTTCGGTGTCGGTGTCGACGGGAACATCGAGCGTGGCGGTGTATCCGGAGTCCGTGTCGCCGCTGATCGTGGCGAGCTGGTGCTCTCCTCCGTCGTCACCGAAGACGTTGTCGTCGTCGAGGGAGATGGCAGAGAGGTTCTTCGCCGATCCGTCGTAGGTCTCGAGGGCGAAGACTGCGTTGCAGGCGTCTTCGGGCAGGGCCATCTGCGAGGTGGCGATGGCGTTCTCGGCATCGGTGATCGAATCGACGTCCGGGTAGACCTCGAAGTGGATGTGGGTCCAACGACCGGAGTAGCAGCCGGGGAAGACGGAGGTGAAGGTGACTTCTCCTGCTGAGTCGGCGACCTGGACGCCGCGCAGCCAGGTCGCGTCTTCGACGCCGTCGGAGTACATCGAGTAACGGCCCTGAGCGTCGCAGTGCCAGGCGTAGACGGCTGCGCCTTCGAATGGAGCATTGTCACCGGCCATATCGGTGACCTTGAGGGTGAATGTCAGGGGCACACCGTCGACGGTGTCGGTCCCGTCGATGTTCGAGCGGATGTCCGAACGCACGATTCCGGAGTCTTCGAGGATGTCCGGTCCGTTCGATCCGTCCGCCGGATACGGACCGGCCGTTTCGTCGGGGATCTCGGTGACCGATCCGCTGCCGCTCGAACTCGATTTCGTCGATCCCGCGGCCCCGGAGGTGCAGGCGGCCAGGGCCATGGTGCCGACGCCGGCGCCGACGAGCCCGAGTACTCCTCGTCGGCTGAAGAGGGTGCGGATGTCGAAGGAGGCGCCTTGGTCGACGACCTCCTCGTCGGGACGGTCGAGGAGCCTGCCTTCGTAGGCGGGTCCGTTGGGGGTCTGGTCCGGTTCGGGTACGCGAGCCATGAGCTGTCCTTCCTTCGATGATGTGTGATGACACCATCGTGGTGACCGGCTCTGGCGTGGGACTGTGGCGTTTCTGGGCCGCGGCTGTGGATGCTCAGTCGGTTTGTGTTCCGTCCCACCAGTCGAGGACTCGCTGGGCTTGCAGGGTCACCCATTTCGAGGGTTCGCCGACCGGAGCGTCGACGTGGAACCAGACGTCGCCGTCAAGGCGGTGGTCCTGAGTCCAGGTGCCGTCGTCGGAGCGTCTGGCTCGGACCTTCCCGATTGCCTCTTCCATTCGCGGGTCAGGGGCGCTTCCGTCCGCGCTCGTCGCTTCGCGGAAGTAGTCGAGTGCGGGCAGGATTCCGTAGAACCAGCGTCGGGGGTGGAAGAGAGCGAGGGCACGGCCGTCGAAAGGATCACCGGTGCTGCGCGTGCGGAACAGGTCCCGCGACAGCAGGTACTCCTCTCCCCTGGCTCGGGCCTCCTGCACACGGGCGGCGTCGCGCGTAGCCAGCTGATAGTCGAGCAGCGCGACGAGGGCGTTGAGGGTGGAGTGGAACGACGAGACCTTCGAGCCTTCGACCCATTCGCAGTTCCATCCGCCGTCGGGCTGCTGGTGGCCCAGGAACCAGTCGACGATGCCGTCGACATCGGCGCCGAGCCACAGGCCGTTCGACAGCGTCCAGGAATTGATGCAGACGTCGACTTCACCGCCCCAGTAGGGCAGGTTCTCGTATTCCCAACGTGCGGATTCGAGTTTCTCTGCCGTTCCCTCCAACGCCGAGGAGGTCAGTCCCCACTCGCGCAGGTCCTTCAGAGCCCACGTCGTCGCAGTCCACGGCTGTGATCCCTCGTCGTCGAATGCGAAGTCGGAGGGGAAGAAGGCCCCGCCTGCCCATTGTCCGTCCGGGTCTTGATAGGCCAGCAGCTCTGCGCCGAAGCCTTCGTGTTCCACGCGTGCGCGGGTCTCCTGCCAGGTCGTCTCCTCTGCTCCGAGCAGGTCACGTTCGACCTGCCAGCGCAGGGCCGGGTCCGAGTCGAGGAGCCAATCGGACAGTTCTGTGCTGATCATCGTCGATCTCCCACGTCGGTCGAACAGTCACTTCGAGAGTAGGCGCCGAATCGCGTGAAGACCATACCCCGGGTCCGTGGAAGACAGATGAATGATTCATCGCCGAGGCGGCGCTTGGTGCCGTGCTGACACCGCTGAGCACGCCCGATCACCCTTGCGAGCTGCGACCGGCAGTGGCACAGAACGAATTCTTCGGGATATCCCCATGGAAGGGCAGTCCCAAGCGCAGTATCGTCGGCGGTGTTGATCGCATCAAGCTGTTACACAGCGAAGGAGTGAAATGACCCTCTCAATCGGAATCATTCTTCTCATCCTCCTCGGCCTCGCGGTGCTCATCGGACTGATCCTATTCATCGCGATGATCGTCACTGCGCTCCGGTCGACTCCGAAACCTGAGGATTCCGGCTTTCCCACAGGCTCGACCGATGAGGCGGAACCGACCCGATCATCCGCGCAGTGACCGCTCCCAGGCCAGGGTTGCGAGCGCCGCAGCCTGGTCGGGCAGGTGCGCATCGTCGAACTGGACTTCCGGCGAGTGGTTCGTTGCCGCCGACCCCGGATCGATGCCTTCGGGCGTCACGAAGAAGAACATGAAAGCACCGGGCACCTGCTCGAGCACGAAGGAGAAGTCCTCGGAACCCATGAGCGGGTCCGGCACCTGCACCGCCCGCTCGGCACCGAAACGATCGGCCAGAACTCTCAGAGCGAAGTCGGCTTCGGCGCCGTCGTTGACCGTGACGGGATACTGCTCGGTCCACACCACCTCGGCCGTGCACCCGTGTGCGGCCGCAATCGACTCCGCCAACTGTGTGGCGCGCTCGGGGAACCTTCGCGTCGACTCGAGGGAGAGCGTGCGCACAGAGGCTCCGAGCTTCGCCGAGGCGGGGATGACATTGACGGCCTCCCCCGCTTCCAACTGCGTCACCTGGGCGACGATGGGATCGAACACGCTGAATGATCCGGTGACCATCGTTTGCAGCGCCTGTCCGAGTTCGAGAATCGGACGCACCGGGTCGACAGCATCCTCCGGTCGCGAGCTGTGGCCTCCGCTGCCGTGCATCGTCACGTGCAGAGTATTCGCCCCTGCCATGATCGTGCCCGGTCTGGTCACGAAGGTTCCCGGCACCCCCGGTGCCACATGGATCGCGTAAGCCGCATCGGGCTTCTGGCCGATGGTGTCGAACATTCCTTCTTCGAGCATGATCTTCGCCCCGCCCATCCCCTCCTCGCCGGGCTGGAACATGAAGGCCACCGTGCCTTTCAACTCGGACTGATGAGCGGACAGCAGCTTCGCGGCTCCGACGAGTCCTGAAACGTGGAGATCATGCCCGCAGGCATGCATGTTCCCATTCGTCGACGCGAAGTCGAGTCCGGTCGCCTCGTCGACGGGCAGAGCGTCCATATCCCCGCGCAGGAGCACCGTCGGGCCGGGGAGCGCTCCGCGCAGGACGGCTACGATCGAGCTGAGCTCCTGACCGAGCGTGATCTCAAGCGGCAGACCTTCCAAAGCGTCGAGGATCCGACGTTGGGTCTTCGGCAGATCGAGTCCTATTTCGGGGTCCCGGTGCAGGTCGCGGCGCAGTTCGCGCAGGTCATCGGCAAGTGCGTGGGATTCGCTGGTGAAATCGGGAGTCATTGTGTGCTTCACTCGGCAAGACTGGCACGGCCGGAAGGAGTCGCGCAATACCGTCTCGGGGAGTTCCCGAATACAGAAACTCCCCCATCGGATTCGTCATCCTGATGAGGGAGTTGATCGGTAGCGGGAGGGGGACTCGATCCCCCGACCTCACGATTATGAGTCGTGCGCTCTAACCAGCTGAGCTACCCCGCCCCAGCACCGCATTCTAGGCGGCACGAGAGCCCCGAAAGGGAATCGAACCCTTGACCTTCTCCTTACCATGGAGATGCTCTGCCGACTGAGCTATCGGGGCAACAGGTAAGAATTTACACGGGTTCGCTCGCTCTGGGCAAATCGGATATCAGTGACGTCACTCACACGCCCTGGAGCCGGAGGCGAAAACTCCCACCGGGCCCTGCCCCGCATCACTGTCACCAGCGAAGATGTCTATTTCACCGGGTCGAATCGCCCTGCGAGGAATCCCTGCAGTCGACCTGGGTGGTTCGTGATGATCCCATCGACCTCGGCACCGAGGAGTTCCCGCCATTCGTTCATCTCGTCGGCAGTCCAGACGAAGACACCGAGGTCGTTGTCCATGATCTCGGTGACGACCGATTTGCGCATCGAGAATCCCTTGTACGAGGGATTGATCGCCACCGCACCGAGTTCGCGAGCGATCTCGATGTCTTCAGGCTTGGGCACCATGCGCAGAAGGAAGCGAGCCACCATCGGCAGCATGTCCCGACAGGTCTCCAGCGTCTCGATGTTGAACGACTGGACGATCATCCGGTCGGCGATGCCGGTCTCCACCACCAGCTCCGAGATCCTCGCCACCGCACCCGACGACCACTCGCCCTTGAGCTCGAGGAGGAGTTCGCCGCCTCGGTGCTGGATATCCCTCATCACGGCCGACAGGGTCGGGATGCGCACTCCGTTGAAATCCCGGACCCATCCACGAGCCGGCGTCGACGAACGACAGCTCTTCTGCGGTGAGATTGACGACGGGACCTCTGCGATTCGTGGTTCGGTCCAGATCCGGATCGTGGAGGATGACAGGGACACCGTCGGCGCTGGTCGAGGTGTCGACCTCAATGAAGTCGACACCCAGGGCACGCGCGGCGTCGACAGCGGCGAGACTGTTCTCGGGCACAACAGCCGAATAGCCGCGGTGCGCGATCACCAGTGGGCGGCTTCCGGATCCGGGGCGCTCGACGATGCCCCGTTCGTGGAGGAACTGCAGAAAACTCATGGCTTCAGCCTATGCCCTGAGCCCTCATTCCACTGCCTGCACAACGTCAGAAGTCCCAACTATCGGAAACTCCAGTCGAATCCCACACAGACCGATTCTGAACGGATAGGTTGTGGGAAGCATCACACTCCCAACTCGAAGGGCACACCATGGAAGCTGTCTACGCTGCCGCTATCGTCCTCGCCTTCATCGCGCTCGGTGAGCTGGTATCGATCTGGTCGAAGGCGCGTGTCCCCAGCCTTCTGGTTGCGATGCTCGGCATCTTCATCTTCGCCAAGATCGGCGTAGTCCCAGAGACTGTCATCGATGACTCTCTGCTGCTTCAGGCCTACTCGTTCCTCGTCGCGCCGCTGCTCTTCCATATGGGGTCGCTCATCCCTCTGCGCGTGATGCTCAAGCAATGGCGTTCGGTCATCATCGCAGTCTCGGGCATGCTCGTGGCGGTCCTGCTCATCCTGGCTGTCGTGGCCCCGCTCTTCGGCTTCGAAACTTTCGTGGCCGGTTCCGGGCCGTTGGCCGGCGGCATCGTCGCCACCAGCTTGACGACGGAAGGGCTGACGGCGCACGGCGCCGCCTCGTCGATCATCGTTCTTCCCGCGCTTGTTCTGATGCTCCAATCACTGCCCTCGATGCCGTTGACGAACTACTTTCTGCGTCGCTATGCAAAGAAGCTGCGCGACAGCGGAGAACTTCAGGAACTCGCGCGCGCCCACAGCCAGGAAGAGGAGGAAGCCGCCAAGAAGAAGAAACTCGTCAACCTTCCCGACTTCCTCGTCGACAATCAGCTTTTCATGCTCTTCCTCATTCTCGTCGGCGGATCGGCAGCGACACTGCTGGCGGTCCCAACCCATATTCCGTCGTCGATCCTCGCACTGGTCCTCGGCATTCTCGCCACCGCGGTGGGCTTGTCCCCCGATAAGGCCATGGAACGGTCGAACTCATTCGGCATCGCCATGGCCGGCGTCATCGCCATCGTCATGGCCCCGCTGGTGACCGCCTCGGTGCAGGACGTCATCAACGCATTCGTCCCTACCATCACGATCCTCATCGTCGGCGGCGCCGGCATCGTCCTCGGCGGATTCGTCGCTACGAAGCTTCTGCGTTGGAAGTCTGGACTGGGAGTGTCAGTGGCGCTGACGGCGATGTACGGCTTCCCTGCCGACTATCTGCTCACCAACGAGGTAGCACGTTCCATTGCCCGTGACGACGACGAAAAGGAAGCGCTGCTCAATGTCATGCTCCCGCCGATGCTCGTCGGCGGATTCACCTCGGTCAGCGCCGGGTCCGTCGTCATTGCCAGTGTCCTCGTCAGTATGCTCTGATCCCGACCGGCCCCAATTCCCGCCAGCCCCAGGCCCTCGGCACACCCCGGGCTCTCATACGAAAGGACCCCATGCACGATCTCATCGCACAAGGACAGACCCTGCTCCCTGAGCTCCAGAACTTGCGGCGTTCCCTCCATGCGGACCCGGAGATCGGTCTCGACCTGCCCCGCACGCAGGCGGCGGTCCTGGCCGCCCTGTCCGGCCTCGACCTCGAGGTGACCACGGGTGAGGGCACCACCTCGGTGATCGCCGTTCTGCGCGGAACCCATCCGAACAGACCGGCCGACGCTCCAGCGGTGCTGCTGCGCGGAGACATGGACGCCCTTCCAGTGACAGAGGAGACGGATGAGCCCTTCGCCTCGACGAACGGATGCATGCACGCCTGCGGCCACGACCTGCACACAGCCGGACTCGTCGGAGCCGCGCGACTCCTTCACGCTCTGCGCGACCGGCTTGTCGGGGACATCGTCCTCATGTTCCAGCCCGGGGAAGAGGGCTGGAACAGAGCGTCGGTGATGATCGACGAAGGCGTGCTCGACGCAGCCGGGACGCGGGTGATCGCTGCATTCGGGGCGCATGTGCTCCCCGGTCCGCGCGGCGTGGTCGCCACCCGCCCGGGCACCCTCCAGGCGGGTTCGAACACACTGCGGGTGACGATCCACGGACGCGGCGGTCACGGTTCCCAACCGCAGACCGCCGTCGATCCGGTGCCGGCGCTGGCCGAACTCGTCACGGCCCTGCAGAATATGGTCAGCCGCCGCATCGACGCCTTCGACCCCATCGCGCTGTCCGTGACCCAGTTGAGCGCCTCGGACGCGATCAACGTCATCCCCGCCTCGGCCACCTTGGGTGCGACTGTGCGCACACTGTCGGACTCATCACTCGACATCGTCCGCACCCGCTCGAAGCAGCTTGCCGACGGCATCGCCGCCGCCCATGGATGCAGCGCCGAAGTGGACTTCGATGTCCAGTACCCGGTCACGGTCAACGACGATGACGAGACCGCATGGGCCATGGAAGAACTCCGAGTCCTTCTCGGCGAGGATCGGGTGAAGCTCCTCGAACAGCCGATCATGCCGAGTGAGGACTTCTCCTTCGTCTTAGCCGCGGTGCCGGGCACGTATCTCATGCTCGGCGCCGAGCGCACGGACGTTCCAGCAGAGCGCCAGGGCAACAACCACTCCCCCTTCGTCATCTTCGACGATTCGGTTCTCGGCGATCAAGCGGCGCTTCTTGCTCACCTCGCGATCGAACGACTGGCGAAGGCGACGCGAATGTCATAGCCGCGCGGGGAAGCACGACGCTGTGCGGCTGCCGGCGAACAACACGCTTGCAGGCCCGCACTCCCCCGCCGCAGCGATGCAACTGATCTGACACATCGTCGCCACCCGCCAAGGCGCGAACCCACCTACCGTAGACACTGTGACCACTTCGATCCCCCGCCACCGTGATCTCACCCTCGACCTCGCCCGCGTCGTCTGTGTGCTCGTCGTCGTGTTCGTCCACCTCCTGCTCGTCGGGGTCGGCCGCAACCCGGACGGCTCACCTTTCATCATCAACCCGGTCTCCGGCGAGCGCTGGTTCGCCCCAGCCACTTGGATCGCGGAGATCATGCCGATGTTCTTCGTCGTCGGTGGATTCGCGGCCAAGGTCGGCTGGGAATCGGCACAACGTCGCGGCGAATCGGCTTCGACCTTCGTCCGCACCCGCTTGCGACGCCTCGCGCTTCCGGCGCTGCCGCTATTCATCGTCCTCACCGCTGCTCTCACCGCCGTCCTAGTCCTCGGCGTCGACCCGGACTTGGCCGATGCCATCGCTGTCCCCGTCGGTTCCGTCCTGTGGTTCCTCGCCGCGTACGCTCTCGCCCAGGCCTTGGCACCCTGGATGATCCGCTGGCACGAACGCAATCCGTGGCTGGCCCTCGTCGTCCTCTTCGCCGGAGCGTTCTTCGTCGACGTCGTCCGCCTCGTCGTCGGCATCCAAAGCCTCGGACTCGATCGGATCCCCGCCGACGGCTACGGCATCGGCGACGAACTCTTCGGACTGCCCAACGTTGGCTTCGTCTGGCTCTTCGCCCAGCAGATCGGCTTCTGCCTGCGCGACGGCTGGTTCTCCCGTCTCCGCTGGTGGAACCTCGTCATGATCGTCGCCGGATTCGCCTGCCTGGGACTGCTCGTCATCCTCGGGGAGTACTCGGCGTCCATGCTCACGAACCAATGGCCGCCGACCCTGCCGCTGGCCGTCCTCGCCGTCATCCAAGCCGCCCTGCTGACCCTGCTCCACCGACCGCTGACAGCGATCATGGACCGTCGCTTCGCCCAGGCCATCGTGTTCTTCCTCGGCAGCCGACTCATGTCCGTCTACCTATGGCACGTGCCGGCGATCGTCCTGCTCACCGGAGTCCAGCTGCTGTGGCTGCCGATGCCCGATCCCGGCACCGGAGCCTGGTGGCTGACGCGTCCGGTCTTCGTCATCGCCGTCCTGCTCGTCGTGTGGGCGATCTCGACGATCACGAAACGTTGGGAGAGCCCCCGCCCGGTTCTCTCCCCGAGGTGGCCCTCCGATGCCGTCACCGTCACCGCCGTTGCCCTCTTCGTCGTCCAATCCCTGGCGATCTCGAGCTACGGACTCGACCTGCCACTGGCCATCCTCGGCCTGGTGTGCACCACGATCGCAGTCAACCTCACTGAAGACAGCGCCACCGCTCGTTCCCGCATCAGCGACGGAAACGATGCCACCATCGCCGAGGTGAACCCACCGATTCCGGAGCGGCGGGATGGTCCCCCGGTTCCGCCTCGGTGACGGTGTCGTTCTTCTTCGCATTCCGACGCCGCCGCCATGCGGTTATCTCCTTCTCCACATCGCGGGGCGGAGTGAACACGGGCGGGCCGTCGCGCAGATCCATCACGGCCTCGCGCACCCGGGCGTTGAAGCCGGCGAGGTAGTCGCGGACCTCGGACTCGGTGGAGAAAGCGTCGACCGTGTCTTCGAGGACGGCGTTCTCCTTGCGCAGCTGAAACGCCTCCGGAGCGACGCCGTTGATGCCTTCGGTATCCATCTTCTGCTTGATCCACCAATCAGGATCAGATGAGCTGTGCAACCCGGACAACGGCTTGCCCAGACCCGGCAGATCATCGAAATCACCACGCTTGATGGCTCGGTCGAGAGCGGATTCGACGACAGCGTTTCGGTCCTCGAGCGAATTCAGACGCCGAGGCGACTGCGTGTCATCCGTGTCATCGCTCATCGGTTCGCCCTCCTCGGCGGAGCATTTCCACCCTGTCCTCACACGGTAGGCGTCGGCCGGGCGCCGGGCAAGGGAAAGCGCGGAAAACGAGAAAAGCTCCGTGACCTCTCGGTCACGGAGCTTCTCCGTTCTGCGTGGCAGATATAGGATTCGAACCTATGAAGGCAATGCCGGCTGATTTACAGTCAGCTCCCTTTGGCCGCTCGGGCAATCTGCCGCAGGTGGCGCTCGATGAGCACCTGAAAAGAATACAAGGCTCGGACCCGAATCTCCAACTCGGTAGACGCAGATCACAGTTCGGGGCCTCGACTAGACTCGGGGGCAACAGCCACGCCCGTTTCCGACGGGCATCAACGATCGCAGACAAAGGAGCATTCATGGCCAGCGAATCCTCATTCGACATCGTCAGCAAGGTCGACCGCCAGGAAGCCGACAACGCACTCAACCAGGCCGCGAAGGAGATCAACTCCCGCTATGACTTCCGCGGCACCGATGCGTCGATCGCCTGGAGCGGCGAAGCCGTGCAGCTGAAAGCCAACAGCGAGGACCGGGTCAAGGCCATTCTCGACGTCTTCCAGTCGAAGCTGGTCAAGCGCGGAATCTCGCTGAAGTCCCTGGAAGACGGCGAACCGTACCCCTCCGGCAAGGAGTACCGCATCGATGCGTCCCTCAAGGAGGGCATCGACAAGGACAATGCGAAGAAGATCTCGAAGATCATCCGCGACGAGGGCCCCAAGGGCGTCAAAGCCCAGATCCAGGGCGACGAGCTGCGCGTGAGCTCGAAGAAGCGTGACGACCTGCAGGAAGTCATCGCTCTGCTCAAGGGACAGGACCTCGACGTCGACCTGCAGTTCACGAACTACCGCTGATCGCCAGCGCACCACGCCGGCCCGGTCCGCACTGCTGAGTGCGGACCGGGCCGGTATCGTATTCGCCCGTAACGCTGTGCCCCGAAAGAGGCTGGTCAGTGTACGGGGAGCTCGAGCGGGATGTAGTACAGACCTTTCGAGTCTTCTTCAACGCTGGCCCGGAGGCGATCGTCGAGGTGGATGAAATCGTTGACCTTGATGGTGCCCTTCTGGCCGCTGAGGCGACGGATGGCGAAGGCTGGGATGAGCCCCTGCCGTCCCGAACCGTCGACGGCGAGCGCGTATTTCGGGCCGGTCGCGCGGACCCGGACGTCGATGCCCGTGTCCTGTTCCCGCAGTTCGTCGAGTTCGACGACGGGTTCCGGGTTCGTCAGCGCGGTGAGCTCGACGGCCAGGGTATCGGCCATGTCATCGACGGTCGCGAGCATGTTCGCCATGGCACGGGCGAATTCGCCGTGCAGCTTGCTCGGCTTCATCGCCGCGCCGGGTTTGTACATGTCCTCGTGTGTCAGTTCGCTCCAGGCGTCCTGGAGCCGGGTCTTGACCTGGATCTCGGCGAAGACAGGAGGCCCCTGGTCGGAAGGAATGCGCAGTATGACGTGGCAGGCGCGGTACCCGCTGGCCTTCGGCGGGTCCGTATAGTCTTTCCACTCGATGAGTTCGAAGGCGCCCAACTGATCGGGGTCGCGCAGCGCGGCGAACATCATCGACTGATCGCGCGGTGATTTGCACAGCACCTTGACGCCGACGATGTCGCGGATCTGGTCTTCGACATCCTCGGTGGAGGTGATCGTCAGATCCGGATCGTCGTCGGTCTTCTCCGTCAGCTTCGCCAGGGTCCGTGCCGCGTCCTTGATCCGATGGCCATCGACGTCGAGGCGGGAGATGTCCTTGTCCTTGAGCAGGCCCTTCTGCTGTTCGGTCAGCCAGTGTTTGATCCGCACCGCCGCCGTCTGCCAGGCGTTGAGCCGTTCGACATAGGCACGTTCGACGATCGTCTTGAGCTGCGATTCGTTTCTCACGCGGTCTCCCCTGCCGGCCTTCGGTGCAATGGTCCACGCTCGCTGGTGCGATCTGCTGCACGCGGGCATGACTTGGTGTGCGCTGGCGTGATCTGGACGTCTCCGACTCTACGTGGTGGAAGCATCAGGCACCGGCAGCGACTCGTCTCCCCGTTGCAACGAGGCGAGAAGTCACTGCCGGTGCCAGATGACCCAGGAGTGGAGGAAATGTCGCGAAATGCTCCGCAGGCTCAGCTGCCTGCGGACGGCTGGCCGACGGATTCGGCGGTGACGTGTCCACGCGCCTCGGCGAGCATGGCTTCACGGGTGGCGAGCTTGATGCGCTCACGGCCCTCGACCTCGCCGGCCGCCTTCTCAGCGGCCTCGACGCGGTGGTAGCCCTCCCAATCGGCGAAGTCGACGCCCTTGGATTCGAGGAGCTCGATGATGGCCGATTCGTCCGGGTACACCGGCTCGGTGAGCACACCGGCGGCACGGTCGTCGAGGATGTGGCCGATGGTCTCGAGCGCATCGCCCTTTGTGTGGCCGATGAGTCCGACGGGTCCGCGCTTGATCCACCCGGTGGTGTACACGCCCTGAACGACATCGGCTTCGGCGGCCGTGGTCTGATCATCGGAGTCGACGACGCGACCCTCGTGGTTCGGGATCACACGCTTGCGATCGTCGAAGGGCAGCTGCGGCAGCTGAGTGCCCGCATAGCCGACGGCACGGTAGACGGCATCGAGCTCCCAATCGTGGAAGCTGCCGGTGCCGTTGACTCCGCCGGAGCCGTCGAGTTCCATGCGTTCGGTGCGCAGCCCCGTCACCTTGTCCTCGCCGAGGATGGCGACCGGTGAGTGCAGGAAGTGCAGGTGGAGACGCCGCTTCGCTCCGGTGGGTTCGCGCATGGTGAAGTCCGTGAGCGTCTTCGCGACCTGCTTGGTCTGGTTGCTCGACTCGATCGCCTGCATCGACCCTTCGTCGAACTCGAAGTCCTCCGGGTAGACGATGAGGTCGACGTCCTTGACGGCGCCGAGTTCGCGCAGCTCCAGCGGCGTGAACTTCGCCTGAGCCGGTCCGCGACGGCCGAAGATGTGGACATCGGTGACCTTCGAGGACTTCAGCCCCTCGTACACGTGATCGGGGATCTCCGTGGTGTGCATATCGTCGGCCTGCTTCGCCAGCACGCGGGCGACGTCGAGAGCGACATTGCCGTTGCCGATGACGGCGACGCGTTCGGCGTCCAACGGCCAGGACTGCGGGACGTCGGGATGCGAGTCGTACCAGTTGACGAAGTCCGCGGCGCCGTAGGATCCGGGCAGATCGATGCCGGGCAGGTCGAGGGCGGCGTCGACGAAGCAGCCGGTGGAGAAGATCACCGCATCATAGCGGTCGGTGAGCTCTTCGAGGTGGAGGTCGACTCCGTACTCGACATTGGAGAACAGGCGGATGTCGCCTCGGTCGAGGACCTTGATCAGGGCGTTGATGATGCCCTTGATCCGCGGGTGGTCGGGAGCGACGCCGTAGCGGACGAGCCCGAAGGGAGTCGGCAGACGATCGAAGAGATCGATGCTCAGATCGAAATCACGTTCCGCCTTTGTCATGAGATCGGCCGCGTAGATCCCAGCAGGACCGGCGCCGACGATGGCCACCCGGAAGGGACGAGTCATTCTCACACCTCTCTATTCAGTCCCATCGAGTCTATCGTCAATGTAGGTCATCCTTACAATGACGTGACCAAACTCGCATCACCGCCGCCCGGTCGGCAGACTGCACCCCTCACCGCCCTGCCATCTCACCGGCGATCCCGCCGGCTCCCCCGAACCCAACCCTCACTAGACTGAAACATGTGAGCCAGAACCCTGCCCCCGATGAGAGCGCAATCCGCCGTGCCGGCCTGATCAACGGATTCTCCGCCTACCTGCTGTGGGGTGTGATGCCGCTGCTCTTCGCCGCCGCGGCTCCCACCGGCGCCCTCGAACTCGTCTCCCATCGCGTCATCTGGTCACTGGTCTTCTGCGCCATCCTCCTCGTCTTCACCGGCGGATTCCTGCGCACCTGGCAGATTCTGCGCTCACCACGCCTCTTCGGCCTGCTGCTTCTGGCCTCGGTGCTCATCGCCATCAACTGGACGACGTTCATCTACGGGGTCGAAACCAACCAGCTCGTCGAGATCTCACTCGGCTACTACCTCAATCCGCTCATCTCCATCGGCCTGGGCGTGATCTTCCTCGGTGAGAAGCTGCGCCCGCTGCAGTGGACTGCCGTGGGCTTCGGTCTGCTCGCGGTCATCATCGTCGGCATCGGCCTCGGCCGAGTCCCCTACCTCGCGTTCACCGTCGCCCTGTCCTTCGGCCTCTACGGGCTGGTGAAGAACAAGGTCGGCAGCCGAGTCGGCGCGCTCGAAGGCATGGCCGTCGAAAGTCTCGTCCTCGCTGTTCCCTCGGCGATCTACCTCATCGCCCTCGGCTCGCTGGGACTGCAGACGTTCACCGGCTTCGGCGGCTGGCACGTCTTCGTCATCATCATCACCGGGCCCGCCACCGCGATCCCGCTCATCCTCTTCAGCGCCGCCGCCCGCCGCATCCCGCTGTCCTGGGTGGGCATGCTCCAGTACCTCACTCCGACCATCCAATTCACCCTCGGCGTCACGGTGCTCGGCGAGATGATGTCGACGACCCGCTGGATCGGGTTCTTCGTCATCTGGATCGCCGTGATCCTGCTGTGCACGGACATGATCCGCCACAGCCGGCGCCGCTGACCCCCGACACCTCTCTATTGCTACCTGACGGCGGCTCAGCAACCTCGCGCGAGGTTGCTGGGCCGCCGTCAGGTAGTAATTGGGGCGGGTTCCAGGATTACCCGATCGAATCGTCTCCAGCCCTTGACACCACCATTGGCACCATGGTTCATTAGTTAAGTAACTAACCAACCCACATGGAGCCGAATGTGATCGACGACGCCAAACCCCTGTTCACACAGATCGCCGAGAAAGTCGAGGACTCGATCCTCAACGGCACCCTGCCTGAACTCTCCCGAGCACCATCGACGAACGAGCTCGCGACCTTCTACTCCATCAATCCGGCCACCGCCGCCAAAGGCGTCAACCGACTCGTCGACAAAGGCGTGCTCGAGAAGCGCCGCGGCATCGGAATGTTCGTCACCGAGGGGGCCCGCGCTCTGCTCATCAACGAACACCGGACCACCTTCTCCGAGAACTTCATCAGCCCCCTGCTGAACGAGGCCAATCGCCTCGGGCTGGGGTCGAAGGACGTGATCGCGCTCATCGAAGAGCGCTCCCGAGAACTCCACCTGACCACCGCACTCGATCCGACCGCAGCGAAGGGATGACCCATGAACGCCGTCGTCGAGGTCCGCCGCCTCACCAAGACGTATAAGACCACCACCGCCCTCGACGGTGTCAGCCTGAGCATCGACGAGGATTCGATCTACGGCCTGCTCGGACGCAACGGCGCCGGCAAGACCACCCTCATGTCCATCCTCACGGCCCAGAACTTCGCGACCAGCGGCGACGTCGAGGTCTTCGGGGAGGACCCGTACGAAAACGCCCGCGTACTCAATCGCATGTGTTTCGTCCGTGAGAGCCAGAAGTATCCGGACGACTCGAATGCCCGGCATGCTCTGACCAACGCCCGCCTGTTCTTCCCCCACTGGGATCAGGACTTCGCCGACCAACTCGTCTCGGACTTCGATCTGCCGCTGAAGACGCCGATCAAGAAGCTCTCCCGCGGTCAGCAGTCGGCCGTCGGAGTCATCATCGGCCTCGCCTCCCGGGCCGAGATCACGTTCTTCGATGAGCCCTACCTCGGCTTCGACGCCATTGCCCGGCAGACTTTCTACGACCGTCTCATCGCCGACTACGCCGAGCACCCGCGCACCATCGTGCTCTCGAGCCATCTCATCGACGAGGTCGCCGATCTCATCGAGAAGGTCATCGTCATCGACCGCGGCCGGATCATCATGGATGAGACCACCGAGGAGGTCCGCAGTCGCGCGGTCAACGTCGTCGGGGATGCCGACTCGATCAATCGGCTCGTCGCCGGTCGCGAAGTCATCCACCGCGAATCACTCGGCCGAGTCGCCTCGGTGACGATGCTCGGCCACCTCAGCAATGCCGATCGCGAACTCATCGCCGACGCCAACCTCGACCTCACTCCCGTCTCGCTGCAACAGCTCGTCGTCCGCAGCACCCAGGCAGATCTCGCCGAGACATCGGCAGCGGAGACCGACTCAAGGAGCCTGCAATCATGACCGCCGTCATCGACCATCCGCCCGGATCCCGCACATCGCGACCGAAGAACCGGATCCTCGGCGTCGTCCGTCTGCAGTTCACGAACACGCAGACCTTCGTCTGGGTGCCTCTGCTCATTCTTGTCGCCGCGTGGCTCATCACGCTCATCATCCACTGGATCATCGCCTCCGCAGGCGTGGACTCCCCCAAATACAGCGGTGGTTCGCAAGCGCCGCTGTGGTACTTCGCCGTCGTCGGTGCACAGGCGGTGAACCTCACGTTCTACTTCTCCCAGGCGATGAGCCTCACCCGACGGGAATTCTGCCTCGGCTCCCTCACCGCCGCGGCGATCAGCGCCGCGGGCGTCTCATCCGTGTTCGTCCTCCTGGGACTCATCGAACAGGCCACCGACGGCTATGGCATAGGCGGCTACTTCGCCTACCTGTCGTGGGTGTGGGAACACGGCCCGCTCGGTGCCGGGTTCGTCTACTTCGTGCTCACGATGCTGTGCTTCGTCCTCGGCTTCTGGTTTGCGATCTTCTACAAACGCGCCGGCGCCCTCATCCTTACGATCTCTCTCACCGGCATCGCCTTGGCTCTGTTGGCCGGGGCTGCGTGGATCAACGTCAATCGGGCCTGGCCCGAAGTGTGGGCAGCGATCGTGGGTGCGCAGGCGATCGGCCTGGCCCTGTGGGCGCTGGGGCTGACAGTGATCTTCGCCCTGGGCTCGTACCTCACCCTGCGCCGCCTGACGACATAGTCCGCTATCGCCCTCACCGAGGCGGCGCCGCGGTCGGCAGCTCAGCTGAGCAGGGCCAGTGCTCCCCCGGCCAGTATCGCGGCAACCGCCACGGCCGCACCCATCGCTGCTGTCGTCTTCCACCCCATGGCCCGTCCGACCATGACCATCGACGGGATGCTCAGCGCCGGCAGGGCGATGAGCAGAGCACCCGTGACACCGGCCCCGACCCCAAGGGGAACGAGGGTGAGGATGATCGGGATCTCTCCGCCGGTGGGGATGACCAATAGGGTCGCCACAACCGCCACGATGAGGACGGCACCGGCACCCAATTGGGCTTCGAGCCCGAAGACACCGGTCAGCCACGGTGCGATGAGTCCGATGACGAAGACGAGCGCGAGGTGTTCGGGCACGAGGATGAGGGTGAACCTGGCCAAGGACCGCAGATAGCGCGTGGGCAGAGACAGCAGATTCGCCGAGGCGGGTGCGGCCTCGGGTGCCGCCTCGGCGGGGCCGTTCACCCACCGTCCGATGAGCGCGGCGGCACCGACCGCGACGAGGAGCGCGAAGACGATGCGCACCGCCATGTACTGCCACGGCAGGACGAGGGCCAAGAAGATGATGACCGCGGGGTTGAGCAGCGGATTGCCCACCCAATAAGCAAGAGCGGCCGAACGGCGCACACCCGAGTCCCGCAGGCCTGCGGCCACCGGTGCCGCGCAGCAGGTGCACATCATCGACGGCATCGACAAGGCGGCACCCACGAGGGATTGACCTGTGTGGCTGCGGCGGTTGAGCAGCCTCAGCAGCCAGTCATGCGGCACCAGTGCGTCGATTGCCGCCGCGACGAGCAGTGCCACCAGCAGCGCTTTCCACACGGCGGTGAAGTACACGAGCGTGAAGTCCCACGCGCCCGACAGCGACACCGTGTCTCCGGCGGCGTCGAACAGCGGGGTACCGTCCCACAGGGACGTCCGGCTCATCGTCCAGGCCTTGTCCCAGTACGGCAGCCATTTCGACCAGCTCAGGCCGACGACGAGCAGCACCGCGAGTATGCCGAGTCCGATCCAGTCGGCGGCGCTGAGCCTCTGCGGAGTCCGAACCGGTGCCGAAGCCGAGGTATGCGTCATCGCGGTATGTCCTTTGTGCCTGTGCCGAAACGGCTGAGAGACAGTAGAGAAACGGTGAGGGGTGGGAGCTCAGGACGTGCGGGCGACGACGGAGTCGGCGAAGGCGAACAGCGATTCCTTGATCTGGCCTTCCGGCAGCGGCGCCAGAGCCGCCTTGGCTTCATCGGCCCAGCGTGCAGCCTCTGCTCGGGCCTTCTCCGTCACCGGATGCGCTGCCAGCGCCGCACGGGCGGTCTCCAAAGCGTCATCGGAGGTCAGATCCGCGTCGAGGAGGCCGACCACCTCGGCGGCGGCGGCATCCCCGTCGGCGGCAGCAGCCCGAACGTAGAGCACGGGCAGGGTGGGAACGCGTTCGCGCAGATCCGTGCCCGGGGTCTTTCCCGACTCAGAGGATGTGGTGGTGAGGTCGATGATGTCATCGGCGAGCTGGAAGGCCACACCGACGCGTTCGCCGAAGACCCGGACGGGTTCGGCCAGGGCAGAATCGGCTCCGGAGAACATGACGCCGAAGCGCGCCGAGGTGGCGATGAGCGATCCGGTCTTGTCGGCGAGTACCTGGATGTAATGCTCGATCTCGTCGGCGCCTTCGGGCGGGCCGGCGAATTCGTTGAGCTGACCGAGGACGAGGCGCTCGAACGTCTCGGCCTGGATGCGCACGGCTTCGGGACCGAGCTTCGCGGTGACGCCGGAGGCCTTGGAGAACAGCAGATCGCCGGTGAGGATCGCCACCGAATTGCCCCACACCTCATGGGCGGCCTTCGCACCGCGGCGCACGGGAGCATCGTCCATGACGTCGTCGTGGTACAGCGAGGCGAGGTGGATGAGTTCGACGGCGACGGCCGCATCGATGATGTCGTCGTTCTCCGCATCGCCGAGGCGGGCGGTGAGCAGCACGAGGTTCGGGCGGGCGCGTTTACCGCCGGCGGCCAGCAGGTGCTTCGATGTCTCGTCCGGCAGTCTCCGCGTCTGTTCGGTGACCTCGTAGAGACGGGCCTCCACGGTTTCCAACTGAGTCGAGAGCTCTGCCGCGAGCTGGGCGTCGTCACCGGTGAAGGTGGCCGGAGAGGCTGGGTGGCTCATGTCCTCGTCATTCGTCGTAGTCGGTGTCGGCATGGTGTTGTCGCAGCCCTTGCGCTCAGAGTTCTTCACTGTGGTCTCACCGTGGTCCTTGCGCTCAGACATTGCTGGTGGCCGGGACGATTCGGGTCAGGGCCGAGATGATCCTGTCGATGAGATCGGCCTCGGAGACCTTCGGGTCGCGGTAGAGGTTCGCCAACAATTTGACGACGAACTCCATCACAACGTCAACACCCATACCGTACTTGATTCCGAACTGCATGAGCGCAGGATGGCCGATGATCGAGGCGAAAACGCGTCCCAGGGTGAAGTAGCCGCCCAGCGAATCTCCGAGCAGAGCCGGGTACTCCTCCAACCGACGACGCATCACGGACTGCGGGTAGCGCGAATAGGTGGAGATCACCTCGGCGGCGATGCGTGCGGATTCCAGGGCGTAGTCGATGCCTTCGCCGTTGAACGGGTTGACCATTCCTCCGGAGTCGCCGACGAGCAGCAGTCCACGGTGGAAGTGCGGTGTGCGGTTGAAGGCCATCGGCAGGGCCGCGGACTTGATCGGACCCAGGGAGGTGGTTTCGTCGATGCCCCACTCGTGGCCCATGTCGGCGATCCACTGGTTCATCATTCCCCGCAGATCCACGGATTTGAACTGGGGCGAGGAGTCGAGCAGTCCGGCACCGATGTTCACGGTGCCGTCGCCGAGGGGGAAGATCCACCCATATCCGGGCAGGGTCTCGGATTCCCCGGCCGCGTTCGTCGACCGCATCTCCACCCAGGATTCGATGTAGTCATCGGCATGCCGTGGCGTCGTGTGATAGGCGCGGGCGGCGATTCCCATCGGACGGTCGTCGCGCTTCTCCAACCCCATCGACACGGCCAGGCGGGAGGAGACTCCGTCGGCTGCGATGACGATCGGTGCCCGGAAATGGGCTTCGGGGCCCACTCGGCGACCGCGGTGATCTGTTCCGGAGGCGTGGACGCCGCGGATCCACCCGTCGTCGCCCACGTCCGGGGACATGGCGCGAACCTGTTCGAAGAGCCGGGCCCCGCTGCGCTGGGCATGACGAGCGAAGGCTTCGTCCATGCTCATCCGGGGGCGAGTCACCCCGTAGTTCGGGGTGCCGTCGATCTCGGGCCAGTCGAGTTCGAGCCGGTGGCCGCCGCCGATGAGGCGCAGCCCTCTGTTGCGGTGCCAGCCGTCGGATTCCGGCAGCTCCATTCCGAGGTAGCCGGCTTCCTTCACCGCGCGCGGGGTCAAGGCGTCGCCGCAGATCTTGTCGCGCGGGAATCCGGACTTCTCCAGGATGATGACCTCGTGCCCGGCCTGGGCGAGGTAGGCGCCGATCGCCGAGCCGGCCGGGCCGGCACCGACGACGACGACTTCGGCATCGAACTCATTCATCGTCAAGGCTGGGCCGGCTCCGTGGCGCCTGCCGCCTCGGTGGGTTTGAGGGCATGGTGGACTGCGACGATTCCGCCGGTGAGGTTACGGTATTTCACCTGGTCGAAGCCGGCGTCGAGGATCTGATGGGCGAAGGCGTCCTGGTTCGGCCAGGCACGGATCGACTCGGCCAGGTAGACGTAGGCTTCGGGGTTCGACGACACGGCACGGGCCAGCGGCGGCAGGGCTCTCATCAAGTACTCCTTGTACACGAGGCTGAAGGCATCGAGCGTCGGAGTGGAGAATTCGCAGATCACGAGGCGTCCGCCGGGCTTGAGCACGCGCAGCATCTCGGTGAGCGCCAGGTCGACATCGTGGACGTTGCGGATACCGAAGGAGATCGTGACGACGTCGAAGCTCGAATCGGCGAAAGGCAGGTCCATCGCATCGGCGTAGATGAAGTCGATCTGCGGGTGCCGACGGCGTCCCTCGGCGAGCATTCCCGTGGAGATGTCCCCGGCCACCACCTCGGCGCCGTGGTGGGTGAACGTCATCGAGGAGGTGCCGGTGCCGGCAGCCAGGTCGAGCACGCGCTCACCGGGCCCGGCGGCCACGGAATGGGCCACGGTGCGCCTCCAGGCACGGGCGAAGCCCAAGGAGAGGACGTCGTTCGTGAGGTCGTAGCGGGAGGCGACATCGTCGAACATCGACGCGACGTCTGCGGGCTGTTTGTCCAGCTTGGCACGGTTCATGACCATATTCTCTCAACACCCGAACCGGGAGGGCGAATCCGGATCCCTGGTACTCGCGATCCTCAACTAGAATCGAGGCGACATGACTACGACTTTCGGCACTTCCGACATCCTCTCCGCCCCTCCGCGCCTGCATGTGCGGTCCCGTTTCGTCGACGATGTCGATCCGGGGCCCGGCTTCCCCTTCGAATCGGGACTGCCCACGACCGTGGAGCAGACGCTCGAACTGCTGCCCACCGACGGCTTCTCCTGCTGGGTCCGTGACACCTCCGGCCTCATCGGCTTCGGCCGCACTCTGCGCATACGGGCCCGCGGCCCCGAGAGGTTCACCGAACTCTCGGATGCGTGGAAGGCCATCACCGAGGCGGCTGAGATCGAGGATGAGGTCGATCTGCTCGGTTCCGGACTCATGTGCTTTGCCACGGTCGCCTATTCGGGGGAATCCGCGGTCGATTCGATCATCCATGTCCCCGAATTCGTCCTCGGCCGCCGCGGCGGCCGCGTGTGGCTGACCTCGATCTCGACGGCCGAGGTACCTCCCCTGCCGCCGATCCTCCATGCCGAACCGCTGCAGCGCGTGCACTCGGCCCATGCCGAAGCCGGCGAGCTCGATCCCGACAAATGGTCCCGGCTCGTCGAGCAGGTCGCCGCCATGCTCACTCCGATCGACAATTCGGCGGAGGTGGACGCATTCTCGGATGATCCGACTCTGCGCAAGATCGTCCTCGCCCGCGACGAGGTCGTCACCACCGGAGAGGACATCGACGTGCGTGCGGTGCTCGGTGCGCTCAACCGCAGCTACCCGAGCTGTTGGACCTTCGACATCGCCGGTCTCATCGGGTCGACCCCGGAGCTGCTCATCGGGGTCGAGAACAACAGAGTGACCTCACGAGTGTTGGCCGGAACCTACCGGGTGGAGAAGAACCCGATGGAGGAGATGCCGGCGGCTCGGAAGCTGCTGAGCGCGCACAAGGACAGCACCGAACATGCGTTCGCCATCGCCTCGCTGCAGCGCAGTCTGGGTTCGGTCGCCGAGGATGTCACCGTCGATGAGCGCCCCCACCTGCTGCCTTTGGCCAATGTCATCCATTCGGCCTCCGATGCGCAGGCGAACCTCTCCCCCGATTCCGGGCTCACCGCCCTCGACGTCGCCGCAGCGGTCCACCCCACTGCCGCCGTCGGCGGCTACCCGCAGGCGAGCGCCGTGGCCCGCGTCGATGAGCTCGAACCCCTCGACCGCGGCCGCTACTCCGGTCCCGTGGGATGGATGGACGGGCGCGGCAACGGCCAGTTCGGCATCGCCCTGCGCTGCGGCCAGCTCGAGGACCGCAACCGCATCCGACTGTATGCCGGTGCCGGGATCATGCCGGATTCGGATCCCGCCACCGAGGTGGCCGAGACGAACGCGAAGCTGGCCCCGATGCGCCGGGCGCTCGGTCTCGACCGAGACTGACTTCTCGCGCTCACCGCACCTCCCCTGCTTTCGGAAGACCGGTGAGAGTTCCGTCGCCTAGTGCGGTGCCGTCACCTCGATGATGCGACGGGCACCGGCGTCTCGCTGTCCGTCGATGCGGCCGAGAGCCGCTTCGAATTCCTCAGCGCTGGTCACCTGTTCGTGATCCCATCCGTACCCTGCAGCGAGGTCGGCGAAACCGCGACCGTGGGGAACGGTGAAATATCGTTCTAAGAAACCTTCGAGGTGGGGCTGGGAATGTTCGAGCCCGGAGAAGATCGCTCCCCCGTCGTCGTTGAGCACGACGATCGTCACGTCACCGGCATCCTCGGTGCTCGGGGTGAGCAGTCCTCCGATGTCGTGGAGCATGGCGATATCACCGATGAGCAGGACGACCGGCTCCCCCAGGCCCAGCGACAGTCCTGTCGCCGTCGAGATCAGTCCGTCGATTCCGGCGAGTCCGCGTGAGGCGTGGATGCGGGCGCGGATATCGGTGGCGTCGCTGAGATAGCGCACCGAGTTCGAGCTGGCAACGAAGAGAGTGATGTCCTGGGCGGCCAAATGCTCAGTGACCCTCCGCGCCGTCGCCTGGAAATCCTTCGCCGAGGCGGCACCCGGGTTCTCTCCCTTGTCCGGTTCCGGGGATCGTTCCGCAGACCGCTCTGTTCGTGCGGCTGCGACAAGCGACGTCCCGGCGTCGATCCAGGCGCGCACCCAGGTCTCCCCCGAGGCGGCGGTGCCCTGCGTCTCGCCCGCAGCCGTCTCGTCGTCCGCGACGGTTCTCTCGTCGCGGACGGTCAGGTCGAATGCATCGACGGCGTCGGGAATGCGCTGCACGGTCACGGTTTCGTCGGCGAGCAAAGCGGCGACGGGCCTGGTCAGGGTCGGTTTTCCGTGGACGATGACGGTGCGGATCGACTCGCGCAGCTCGGAGTGTTCGCTGAGCACGCGGGCATGGGCGGGCACGAGGGTCGACGCTTCGGCCGCTTCTGTGGCCGACGAGTTCGAATGATCGGCAGAGGTGCGGGCCAGCGGGCTCGAGGGTTCGGCCAGCACCGGAAGATGATGATCAGCGGCGAGCGCGCGCAGGGACTCGGCCGAATGCCCGCCTGCGTCTCCGGCAACGATGACGGTTCCTTCGGTCACGGTGATACCGAGGTTCGGATGAGACTCCGACGCGGTTGTGGTCGTGGTCGAACGTTGCCCGGCGCCGTTCCCAACCTGTTCGACGATCTCGTTCTTCCACGTGTCCAGCTCGTTCGGGGTGGGAACCAAGGGGGTGTCGAACTGCACATTGATTTGGACGGGGCCGGCCGCCTCGGTGCCGGTGTCCCTGCGTGATCCCAATGCTGCGGCCACGGCGTCTGACATCGCTCGGTGGACCGCCTCCGCGGTCTCACCGGCGGATATATCGAACCGGGCGCGGACATCGCTGAGCACCTGCGACTGGTCATCGATGGTCTGGTTGGCTCCGGTGCCGCGCAGCCGAGCGGGACGATCCGCGGTGAGCGCCAGCAGCGGCACGTGCCCGTACGAGGCCTCGAGGACGGCGGGATGGAGATTGGCCACGGCCGAGCCGGACGTCGTCACGACCGCCACGGCGGACTCACAGCCGCGCGCACGCAGACCGCGGGCCAGGCCGAGGGCGAGGAAGGCGGCATCACGCTCATCGACGCGCACGTGAGTGCGGATGAGCCCCGCCTCGGCGAGCGGAGCCAGTGCATAGACCAAGGGGGCGGACCGTGAACCGGGGGCGAAGACGACATCACTGACCCCGGAATGGACCAGGCTTCGGGCAATCTGCTGCGCCACCGCGCTCGAATTCGACATCACCTGTTATTCAACCACCTGACCACCTGTGGTTCACCTCCGCCCTCTAACCTCGAAAAATGCGCCGCTCGTTGATCATTGCGATGGGAGCACGAGCCATCCGCACTCTGACCGCGGCCCGCTCCCATCGCGGACGCTATCCCGCCCGCGACCAGACCACCTCCTTCCTCGGCCCCGAACCCCGCGGGAAGGACGCCCGGACCTGGCATATCCGGGACAAACGGAAACTCTCGCCGAGGCTGCGCGAATTCTTCCTCTACTCCCCCGCGCTCGGTCGCACCGTCGGCGTGCGTGTGCTGCTGCCGGGGATTCCCGCCGAGGTCAGCCCCGTCATCCACCTCTTCCACGGAGGCGGCGATGATTTCCGGTCGTGGACGGATTTCGGATCCGCCGAGGAGCTCACCCTCGACTCCCCGTACCTCGTCGTCATGCCCGACGGCGGAGCAGGAACCTATTCGCGTCTGGCTGTCGGCAGCAAGGTCCACGACTGGCCGCGATTTCATACCGAGGAGATCCCGGCGTTCCTCAAGGCGAACTTCTCCGTCGACTGGGCGCCTGCCAGCCAGCTGGTGGCGGGGCTGTCGATGGGCGGGTACGGGGCGATGAAGTACGCGGCCTGGCATCCCGACAGGTACGGATCGGCCGCCGCGTTCTCCTCTCCTCTGGATCCCCTGTCGACCGTGCCCGCCTTCGACATCATCGCGATGCGCGAAGGCGCGCGATCACTGAGCCTGTTCGGCGATCCCGCTCTCGACCGCAGCGAATGGCTGGCGAATTCCCCGTACGCTCTGGCCGAGAACCTCCGCGGCCTCGACCTGTGGTTCAGCGCCGGTTCCGGCAGCCTCGAAGGGGCGAAGGATCGCGACCTTCTGGAGTCGATGATCAGCTCGCAGGGCGAGCGCTTCTCTGCCCGTCTCAACTCCCTCGGCATCCGCCATTCCTGGTTTCCGCGCACCAGCGGCCTGCACAACTGGACGAGCTGGGAACGGGAACTCGGGGCGTGGCTGAAGACCCTCGCCAGGCGGCGCAACTATGCGAGTTCGGATCGTCGTCGGACAGATCGCGTGGCCGATGGCGGACAGTTCACCTTCCTCACCGGCCATGCCCTCTTCGACATCCATGGGTGGCGGGTGGAGATCTCCCGTCGTCGCGCGCAGGTGGTGCGCTTCGACGCCGTCAGCGCCGCCGGCTTCTCCCTGACCGGGACCGGCAGCTTCCGTGTGCGCACTCCCGGTCTCTTCGATCCCGGCCGCCGCTACGACATCAGCGTGTCCGGTCCCAGCGGGGACAATGCCTATCAGCAGAAGGCCGACAAGAAAGGGCGGCTGACATTCACCGGCCGCCTGGCCGCGGCCATGCACGATCCGATCATCCCCGGAAAGCGCACCGCTCATTTCGCCACGCTGGGACAGGACGAGGTGACCACGGTGAGGATCGCCTCGGCACCGGTCGACGCAACGGTCGATGGCGAAAGGTCCACAGCCGATGTTCCAGATCCGTCACAGACAGAATCCACGGACGATCCCACTGGCGTCTATATTGAGAGCGGTCGCGAATCGACGGCCGCTGATTCTTCAGAACGCTGACTCGAGAGGTCAACCATGAAACGCATACTCCCAGCCATCGCTCTTTTCGCCGGACTCTCCCTCGTCGGCTGCACGGGTGGAGGAGACAAGCCGGACCAGGCTGACGGCGGCGGTGACTCCTCGCAGGCGTCAGCCGAAGAGACCCCGCAGGCAAGCAAACTCGATGAGGCGAAGCTCAAGGAGATCCTTGAGTCGACCAAGGCCGAGGGTCAGTCGTTCAAGGCCGTCGACGGTGCCGGCAATTCCTCCAGCGAGGCCGTCAAGGCCCTGGAGAGTTCTGAGTTCGAACCGGCCAAGTGCAAAGACATCACCATGAACCTCCTCAACGCCAACCTCGCTTCCAAAGGCACCACGGTCGCTGGAACCTCCACCGACAACATCCTCTCCGCGGCACTGTCGAGCTATGACGATCTGGACGGCGCGCAGACCCAGATCGAGGGCGCCTCGAAGATCGCAGAAGAATGCAGCGATGTGAAGATCAAGACCGCCGGCGTCGAGATGTCGATGAAGTACAAGACCTTCGACGCCAAAGTCGACGGGGCAGACGAGACCAATGGAATCGTCGCCTCCGTCGAGGCCGGCGGACAGACAGCCATGAACCTGCGCATGGTCTACGCCCTCGTCGGCAACAACGTCGTGGCCGTTTCCAATATCGCCGATGTCGAAGAGGCCACCGTGACGAAGACCGCCGGTGCCTTCGTCGACGCGGTGAAGAACGCAGGCTGACCCGGTTCGCCCGCGAGTCGATTCAGGCGGTATCAGTTCAATCAGAATCGGCTCAGTCTCGCAGGGCGCTCCAGCAATCCTGGAGCCGGTCGGCCCACCACGCGAATCGTCCCGGATCCACCGCCAGCTGCTCCAGGCGGTCAGGGTCCGGGACGATTCGCGTGACCGGGATGGCGCCGTCGACCGGAGTCAGGGCCGCCTCCTCCGCGACGACATCGGCGGTGAAGAGGCGCCCGGTGCCCAGCCCGCAGGCCACCCGATCGCCGAGGATGTCCCGGCTGCGATCGGTGCGAGGCAGTCTGGCGGCGAGTTCGGCTCCGGCGGCCAGGCCGACGGATGACTCAAGAGCCGAGGACACGACAGCAGGCAGGCCCGAAGCGCCGATGACTTCGAGGGCGGCGCCGATCCCGCCCAGCGGCTGGACCTTGACGATGATGACCTCGGCCGCTCCGAGTTCGGCCACGCGCAGCGGGTCCTCGGCTTTGCGGATGGATTCGTCGGCGGCGATGACGATCGGCAGTCCTCGCCGGGCAAGCTCAGCGCGCAGTTCGGCCAGCTGCTCGACCTCGGGCACCGGCTGTTCGAAGTATTGGATATCGAACTCGGCAAATGTCTCACAGGCATCAAGGGCCTCGCTGAGCGTGTAACCGGCATTCGCGTCCAGGCGCAGCGTCGTCTCGGGGTAGAGCCTGCGGAATTCCCGTAGGCGTGTCAGATCCTCGTCAAGGGAGGCGAATCCGTACTCGGCGACCTTCGCCTTGACGGTACCGACCCGGTCATAGCGCGACAGGATCGGTGCGACCTGATCAGGTGGACAGGCGGGCAGGGTGCCGTTGACGTCGACGGTCTCACCGCTCGTCCCCGCCTCAACCTGCGCCGGAAAGGAACCGCGCACGGGAACGGTGGAGGGGGCCGCCTCGGCGAGGCCGGTCTTCTGCGGGATCAGCCCGGAGAATTCGAGGGAGGCACGCAGCCACCGGCTGGCCTCCTCGGTGCCGTATTCGACGAACGGGGAGAACTCCGCCCACCCGGAGGGGCCGGTGAAGAGCGCCACTTCTCGCTCCGTGATCCCCCGGAACCGGGTGACCATCGGCAGCCGCACCACATGCAGGTCCTCGATGACCTCCTCGAAGCGCCGCGGCAGATCAAGAAGTGCGGCAGCCGGAGCCTCTGAGTCCAGTGCGCCAGGGTGCGAACGTGCGAAATCGGCCATGAGCCCAGACTAACCTCCGCCGATCCTGCCACTCCTGTCTGCCGTTCGGAACCTCACCGTCCGCCGCCCGGCCCCGAACCTGACCTCAACGACCAAGCGCTAGGCTGGGGTCATGACGGTTTCTGAAATCTTCGACCCTTCTGCTTGGCGCGAAGTCTCCGGCTTCGACTTCACCGATATCACTTACCATCGGGCCATCGACCCCGCCACCGGCAACGACATCGGCTGTGTGCGCATCGCCTTCGACCGCCCAGAAGTCCGCAATGCCTTCCGTCCGCACACCGTCGACGAGCTCTACCGCGCCCTCGACCATGCCCGCCAGACCTCCGACGTCGGCGCCGTGCTGCTCACCGGCAACGGCCCGAGCGAGAAGGACGGCGGTTGGGCCTTCTGCTCCGGCGGCGACCAGCGCATCCGCGGCCGCTCCGGTTACCAGTACGCCTCCGGTGAGACCCGTGAAAGCGTCGATCCGGCTCGTGCCGGCCGCCTCCACATCCTCGAGGTCCAGCGCCTCATCCGCACCATGCCGAAGGTCGTCATCGCCGTCGTCCCCGGCTGGGCAGCCGGCGGAGGCCACAGCCTCCACGTCGTCTGCGATATGACGATCGCCTCACGCGAACACGCGAAGTTCAAGCAGACCGATGCCGATGTCGGCTCCTACGACGCCGGCTACGGTTCCGCCTACCTGGCGAAGATGGTCGGGCAGAAGAAAGCCCGCGAGATCTTCTTCCTCGGCCGCACCTACTCCGCGCAGGAGATGGCCGATATGGGTGCCGTCAACGAAATCGTCGACCACGCCGATCTCGAGACCGCAGCCCTGCAGATGGCGCGGGAGATCCTGGGCAAGTCACCGAACGCGCAGCGCATGCTCAAGTTCGCCTTCAACCTCGTCGACGACGGGCTCGTCGGCCAGCAGGTCTTCGCCGGCGAAGCCACCCGACTGGGCTATATGACCGACGAGGCGGTCGAGGGCCGCGACGCCTTCCTCGAAAAGCGCGATCCCGACTGGTCGCCGTTCCCCTGGTACTACTGAGCGGCCGGTTCCCATAACTGTGTCCATGCGCGAACTCAGCCCTCACGAGCTGCCCGAGGCGATTGATCGGGCACTGACCAGGACCTCGATCCTCATCCTCCCCTCGGATCGGGACGGTGCCGTCACCGAGGCGTCCCCCGGCAAGTGGGCAGGACCTGTTCCCGCTCCGGCCCTCATCCTCTTCACCTCCGGGTCGACAGGGAAGGCGAAAGCGGTGGCGTTGTCAGCTGACGCGCTGACAACCTCGGCCCGGGCGACCGAACGGTTCCTCTCGGGGCCGGGTGACTGGCATCTGTGCCTGCCGGTCAACCACATCGCCGGGTTCCAAGTCGAACTGCGCGCCCGTCTGGCGGGCCGCGCCCCGGTCAGGGCCGCCTCGGCGAGGTTCACCGCCCAGTCCTTCGCCGCCGAGGTCGCGACTCTGCTGGAACGGGCGGGCGACCGACCGACGTACACCTCGCTCGTGCCCACCCAGCTCCACCGCATCCTCGAGGACGACGCGGCGACCGCTGCAGCCGCACGGATCACGCACATCCTCCTCGGCGGGGCGGCGATCTCACCGTCCCTGCTCGAGCGTGCCGAGGCCGCGGGCCTGGCGATCGTACGGACCTACGGGATGAGCGAGACGGCGGGCGGCTGCGTCTATGACGGGGTTCCGTTCGACGGCGTCGACGTCACCATCACCGAGGCGGGAACGATCGATCTGAGCGGCCCCGTCGTCGCCGACGGCTACGTCGAGATCGGCATCGATGGAACCATCAGACCGGTCGAGTCCCCCGCCTTCACCGTCGACGAGGCGGGACGGCGGATCATGCACACCAGCGATCTGGGCCGGATCGACTCCGGTGTGCTCAGCGTGCTCGGTCGAGCCGACGACATCATCGTCTCCGGGGGCACGAACGTCTCCCCGCACGCCCTGGAGACCGGCCTGCTGCCGAGCTGGCAGAAGGCGGGAATCGAGGAGATGCTCGTGACCTGGGTGCCCGACGAGGAATGGGGCAGACGGATCGTCGCGCTCGTTCGCCTCGCCGACGGCGGAGGTGGTGTCGGAGCCGAGGATCCGCAAGAATCGGCACAGAGACTCAACGCCCTCGATCACGGGATGACGGGGCAGCTGCTGCCGCAGCTCGTCTTCGCGGTCGCCGAGATTCCGAACCGGTCGATCGGCAAACCCGATCGCCAGGCGGCGGCCCGCATCGCCGCCGATCTCATCGCGCGTGATGCGAATACCCATACCGGTGAACTACCGGTAACATAAGACGGCTCCACAATTCGACAGGAAGGTGAGCGAGGACTATGGCTGATGCCGCCCAGTGGATTTCTGGAGCTCGACTGCGAACTCTGCCCCTGGCTCTCGCACCCGTCCTCATCGGAACCGGCGCCGCGATCGGATCGCTCGGCGGATTCACCGCCTTCATCCTCGACGACATCTCGGGCAAGGACGACCACGTCAGCTTCGGACAGATCCTGCTGCGCGGATTCCTCGCTCTCCTCGTCTCCCTGTGCCTGCAGATCGGCTCGAACTACGCCAACGACTACTCCGACGGCATCCGCGGCACCGATGACGAACGTGTCGGACCAGTCCGTCTCACCGCGACCGGACTGGCCGAACCTCACGAGGTCAAACGGGCCGCCTTCATCTTCTTCGGCCTGGCCGGAGTCGCGGGCATCGTGCTCATCCTCATTTCACAGGCCTGGTGGTTCCTCGTCGTAGGAGCCGCAGCCGTCGCCGCCGCCTGGTTCTATACCGGGGGCAAACGACCATATGGCTATATGGGCCTCGGCGAGGTCTTCGTGTTCGTGTTCTTCGGGCTCGTGGCGACCTTGGGCACGATGTGGATGCAGGTCGGTCATCTCAGCCTCAGCGGCTGGGCCGGTGCCGTGGCAATCGGGTCTCTGGCCTCGGCTGTGCTGATGGTCAACAACCTCCGCGATATCCCGACAGACATCGAGGCAGACAAGATCACCCTGGCCGTGAGGATGGGCGACAATGCCGCACGCATCGCCTATGCGGTGCTCGTGCTGCTGCCATTCGCGCTGCTGGCGCTGGCGATCCTCGACGGACATCCCGCCGTGGCCTTGGCGATCCTTGCCCTCGTCCCAGCACTCAACCCACTCAAGACGGTGCTCAGCGGCACAACGGGCCCTGGCCTGATTCCGCCGATCAAATCCACTGGATTGACCGGTTTGGCCTTCTCCGCACTGATGGGTCTCGGCCTGGCACTCTGAGGCATTTCAGTGCTGACGCCTGGCGTTCCAAGGCTCAGCCGCCTGGCGTTCCAAGGATCAGCGCGCTGAAAGGCCCCAGCTCATTCGGATCTGAGCCGGCTCAGCCGAGCCGCAGCTCATTCGGCTGAGCCACAAGTTCATTTGGACTGGTCGCCGTCTTCTCCAAGGCGCTCCTCGACGATCTCGTCTTCTGCCGCTTCATCGGCGCCGACGCGCTTGGGCTTGGAGGCTCGCTTGGCGACCTTCGCTTCGATCTCGGTCGCTGCTTGGGCGCGCATCTTGCCGAGCAAGAGGTAGCTCAGCAGCGCGCCGATGATGATGGCGGCGATCGCCATGACGAGATTGAAGCCGAGGAACGGGAACAGAACGAGGCCGGCGGCGATGATGAGGCCGAAGCGAGCGAGTGTGTAGAGCCAGAAGGTGCGCATTGAACTCATTTTAGCCTCCGATCGTGACAGTCTTGTCACCGCCCGCTGGAGGCCGCGCTCAGGTTGGTGGACTATCCTTGTTGCATGGCTCGACTACTCATTGCCGCGATCGTCCTGGCGGCAGCGGTGACACTGTACGGACTCTTCGATTGCCTGTTGCGCGATCGGGGTCTGATTCGAGTCCTGCCCAAACCCGTATGGGCACTCATCATCCTCTTCATCCCCGTCCTCGGGTTCATCCTCTGGTATCTGTTCGGACGCGGTTCGGAAGACAAGCCCACCCGCGGCACCCGCCCTCGCGGTCAGGTCGCCCCGGATGATGATCCGGACTATCTGCGACAGGTCGATCGCGAACTCAAGCTCGGCAAGCATGCGCCTCCGGCTCAGGACAACGACGAGAAGGAATCTCCGCGCGATGATTCTGGCAAGCCGGAAGATGACGGCGATCCCGCTGATTCCTCCGCTGATACGTCAGCCGATTCTGATGACCGGGGCACCAAGGGCGACGGCCGCGGCCGCTCGAACTGAGCACATCCTCGGCGCACTTTCGCCTCATCGGTGCGAGACCATCTTCGCGTTCTGACGTCTCCGGCGAGCTCGACCATCCTCGCGTGCTGACGCCTCTGCCGTGCGAGATCATCCTCGTGTGAAGACGTCTCCGCGGTAAGAGGCCCCTCGACTGCCAGCTGCTGCCGTGAAGCAGACAAGTCTTCGCGGACAAGCAGCTTCCCGCTCTCACCCCCTGCCGCAGCCGCGCCGCACTGCCGCTGTTCGACAACGGCATCGATATCGCAGGCGCGTTGCCATGCTGCGATTCAACTAATAGTCATTGCTTTCTCTGAAATACACACTGAGGAACGTCGTGATTTCAGAGCAGCCCGAGCCGAAACGGTCGTCCGCCGCCAGATCACGGCATCGAATCAGCACGCAAACGGCCCAGTCTGAGGCGGAGAGCCCTGTTTCAAACATGGGCTGTTCGCCTCAGACTGGGCCGTCAGCAGAATTCGGCTACGTCAGAGCGGCCTTGAGAGCGACCCCGCGCCTCAGTCGAGCCCGGAGTACGAGTGCAGGCCGTTGAAGTACATGTTGACGACGGTGAAGTTGAAGATCACCGAGGCGATGCCGATGAGGTTGAGCACAGCCACCTTCGTCGGGCCCCAACCGCGGGTCGCACGAGCGTGCAGGTACGCGGCGTAGATGACCCAGACGACGAACGTCCAGATCTCTTTGGAGTCCCAGCCCCAGTAACGGCTCCAGGCCACTTCGGCCCAGATGGCACCGGCGATGAGTGTGAACGTCCAGGTGATGAAGCCGACTGCCGCGATCCGGTAGGAGATCCGCTCGAGGTCGGTGCTCGAGGGCAGACGGTGGAGGAACCGCAGCCACTTCGGATCCTTGGTCTCGTGCACGCTCTTCAGGATCTGGAAGACCGCCAGGATCGCAGAGATGTAGAGGAGGGAGGTCGAGAGGATCGCGATCGGCACGTGGATGGCGATCCAGTACGAATCCAGCGCCGGGATGAGCTTCGCGGCAGGCGTGTAGAAGACGGTGATCGCCAGTCCCAGGCACAGCAGCACTCCCCCGGAGACGAATGTTCCCAGGTAGCGCACGTCCTTCTTCGTCAGCACGACGAGGAAGACGATGACGGTGATCGCGGTGGCGGTGAGGACGTACTCCATCATGTTGCCCCACGGCACGCGGGAGACAGACAGGGCACGAGTGAGCACGCCGCCGACGTGCAGCAGCATGGCGAGCACGAGCAGCGAGGTGCCGATGCGGGCGCCCCGGTGCTTGTTCTTCCGGGACGACTTCACCGTCGCGGAGTCGTCATCACCGGGCCGGTCGAGGACGGCAGTCGTCGCCGTCTTCCGGTTCGTCCGCCGCACCGTGGTGGCCTTGGCCGAGGTGGCGACCTCGGCTTCGGAGGTCTTGAGCTCACGCGCGCCGAAGAGATCGAAGGCGTAGAAGATCATGGCGACGGCGTAGACGATCATCGCCGAGATGATCAGCTGGTTCGACCACATTGCGAGGTCAGTGTTGACGTCCATTCATCCTCCGCACCGCTGAAGTGCTCTTCAGTCGCAGGTTGCTGCTGCCAGACTCTCTGTCTGACCATATGTCGGTGCGCGCGCTGCCGACTCCGTGACGAAGCCACCGGCGACGCGCACTCCGCGGCTATTCTACTCCGCGTAGTACTTCGGGTTCATCTTTCGTCGTCGTCACCGTGCTCACCCTCATCGGGTTCCGGATCGCGCAGGTCCTTGACCAGGTCATCGACGGCACGCTCGACCATCGGATCCTCACCGCGGGCCAGGGCGGCCACCTCGGCGTCGCCGTTCTTGATCCGCACCCATACGCGTCGGCGGGGAATGAACAGGGACAGGCCGAGCCCAGCCAGGACAAGGATCGCGCTGATGAGCATGAGCGCCTGTGTCGGGTCCTGGGAGATGTCGACGGCGATGTACTTCTTGACTCCGTCGAAGGTCACCGAACCGCCGTTCGGCAGCTTCTGCGTCTCCCCCTCGGCGAGCTGGATGACGAGCGGGTTGCCCGACTCGTCGGTCATCTCCGTCATGTTCTCTGCGTCGAGGGAGTACACGGACTGCGGGACTCCGGAATCGAGGCCGAGGTCGCCGGTGTACCCGCTCATCACGAGGTAGGGGTTGCGCAGCTCGGCGAAGCTCGAGATCAGCTCACCATCCTCATTCTGCGCGGCCGTCGGCAGGAACACCCCGACGAAGCCCATCTGCGTGCCGGCCGAATCCGGGACCTTGATGACGCCCTCGGACGTGTATCCGGGGTCCCCGCCGTCCGGGATGAACACCTGCGGACCGGACTGGACGATATCGCCCTTCGCATCACGCACGGTCACCTCGGGGGCGTAGCCGTTGCCAGTGAGATAGACGCCGACGCCGCCCACGCGCACCGGTTCGTTGACCTTGAGGACGTGCGATTCGGTCGTCCCGTCCGCCGTCGTCGTCACCTTCGCATCAAATGTGCGCGGCTGACCGAACTGATTGCCCGCCGCCTGATCGTCGAAGGTGGAGGTGAAGGAATCGAGCTTGAGCCGGAAATCCGGCAGATTGTCGGCATCGTAGTAGGAGCCGGGCTCGAAGGAATCGTAGGAGACCAGCGAATTCGAGAACGTCTCCCCCTCGACGAGGATGCGCTGACCTTCGTAGCCGAACAGCGATCCGATCGCCATCGTCAGGGTCGCCATGAGCAGCGCGATGTGGAAGACGAGGTTGCCGGTCTCGCGGAGATAGCCGCGTTCGGCGGCGATGTGATCGGACTGCCGGTTGATGCGGTACCCCGACTTCTTCAGCCGGGCCTCCGCTGCATCGAGGAACGCCTCATCCGCATCCTCACGGGTGTCTGCGTCCGCCTGCGCCGAGGTGAAGGCGGCGTATCCGGGCATCCGGGACAGCCGCCTCGGTGCCTTGGGCGGGGACGAGCGCATCGCCTTCCAGTGCTGCTTCGTGCGCGGGATGATGCAGCCGACGAGGGAGATCATCAGCAGCAGGTAGATCGCGGAGAACCACACCGAGGAGTAGACGTCGAACATCTGGATCGTGTCGAGGAACTGCCCCCAGCCACCGTTGTTCTCCAGGAAGGTGTTCACCCGGCCCGGGTCCTGGATCCGCTGCGGCAACAGAGATCCCGGGATCGAGGCCAGGGCGAGGATGAGCAAGAGGATCAGTGCCACACGCATCGTCGTCAGCTGGGTCCAGGCCCACCGGCACATGCCGATGAACCCGAGCTGCGGCTGCGTCACGGTCGACTTCGCGGCAGGCTTGTCTCCCTGCTTCGCCGTCGTCTTCGCACCCGATTTCGGCTGCGTCTTCTCCGAGCCTTCGGTTGAGCCCGCCACTAGATCACCACTTCGAATCCATTGATGAGACCTTGCAGAGAGGTCATCCACATGTTCCATACGCCGCTGGCCATGAGCACACCGAGGATGATGAGCATGATGCCCCCGGCCCGCACGATCGCGGTCTGATGCTTCCGCACCCAAACGAGTCGCCCCGCGCCCTTGTGGATCGCCAGCGCCAGGAGGATGAACGGGATGCCCAAGCCCAGACAGTAGACGAAGGCCAACAGCGCTCCGCGCCAGATCATCCCGTCACCGCCGAAGCTCACAGACATGCTCAGCACCGCCGACAGGGTCGGTCCCACACAGGGCGCCCATCCGAGGGCGAAGGTCGCTCCGAGCACCGGTGCGCCCCAGAGTCCGGCCTTCGGTCTGGCGCGGATTCGACGTTCGTTCTGCAGCAGACCGAATCCGCCCATGAACACGAACCCGGCAAGGATGACGATGACGCCGAGGACGCGCAGGATGACCGACTGCCATTGGGAGAACAGCGCTCCCAGCGCGGAGAAGCTGGTCCCCAGCAGCACGAAGACGACGGTGAAGCCGAGGACGAACAGGCTGATGCCCACGACCACTCGCCACGTCTGCTTGTCCCTCAGCGATGATCCGGACAGCCCGGTGACGTACCCGACATAGCCGGGGACCAGGGGCAGCACGCACGGGGAGGCGAACGAGACGAGTCCGGCCAGGGCCGCTGCGCCGGCAGCCAGCAGCAGCGGGCCGGAGAGGACGGTCTGGGCGAAGTCCGCCCCGAGTCCACTCACTCGGCCAGCACGTCCTCGATGAGTCCCTTGAGAGTCGAGGCATCGATCTCACCGACGACTCTAGCCGCGGCGCGGCCCTTCGCGTCGAGGACCACCGTCGAAGGGGTGGCCTGCGGGGGCAGGACTCCGGAGAGCAGAGACACCATCTCACCGTTCGAATCGAGCATGTTCGGGTACGGCACCTGGTAATTCTGGATGAACGCGTTGGCCGCAGCCTCCTGGTCACGGACGTTGACGCCGATGAACTGCGCCTTGTCCCCGAATTCCTCGGACACGGACTTCAGGTCCGGGGCTTCCTTCCGGCACGGCGGGCACGCCGCGTACCAGAGGTTGACGACGACCGGGGTGGGACGCAGATCGGCCAGGGACATCGACTTTCCGTCGAGGGTCTCGAAGCTCAGATCGAGGGGTTCGCCGCGGTCCTCGGCCGCCACCTGCGAGACGACTCCCGAGCCGGAGACGTACCCCTGGTCGGATCCGGCCTGATCGGCCAGCTCATCGTTCTCGCTGCAGGCGCTGAGCGCCAAGGCCGTTCCGGCGGCGAGTGCCGAGGTGAAGAGGGCCCGACGGTTGAGGGAACGGCGTCCGAAGCTCATGCTCCCGCCACCGCGGTGCCCGGCTGCAGATCCGCACAGATGCTCTCATAGCTCACGGACACCAGTGTGGAGGAATCGAATGTGAAACTGGTGATAGAAGCCAGGTCACATTCGCGTCTGCGCGGGTCGTGGACGAGCGAACGTCCCTCCCCCGACAGGCGCGTCATCCAGATCGGCAGCTGGTGGGAGACGATGACTCCTTCGGCGTCCGGACCGTGGAGGTCGAGCTTGGCTCTCAGACTGGCCATCGCGGCCCGCATGCGCAGCACGATCTGCTTGTACGGCTCTCCCCAGGACGGGGTGAGAGGGTTGTAGAGGCGCACCAGGTTCTTCGGCTCGGCCAGCCGACGCGCATTGAGCTTCTGTCCCTCGAAGGAATTCGCCGCCTCGATGACCCGGTCGTCGTCGAACACAGGCAGGTCGAGGGACTTCGACAGCGGACGAATCGTCTGCTGTGCCCGCAGCAGCGGGGAGGCCACGAGTTCGACCGGACGAGTGGGCGCGGCGTGGAAGTGCTCGGCCACGCGCACGGCCATCTCGTGTCCGCGCTCGGTGAGACCGAAATGCGGCAGACGCCCGTAGAGGATGCCGTCGGGGTTGTCGACTTCGCCATGGCGGACGAGGTGGATGGTGGTCATGACTGCGCCATCCCGGCCTCCGGAACCGCGGCCGCTGCCTTGGCCGCCGCCGGCAGGGCGCTGATGATCCGGTCGAGGATCTCATCGGTGTGGGCGTAGGACAGGAACCAGGCTTCGAACGCGCTCGGAGGCATATGGATGCCCTGATCGAGCATGGCGTTGAAGAAGGCGGTGTAGCGGCCGACGTTCTGAGCCCGTGCCTGGTCGTAGTTCGTCACGTCGGTGTCGGTGAAGAACACGGAGAACATCGAGTTCGCCGACTGGATGACGTGGGCGACGCCCTCAGCTTCCAGGCTTGCAGCGACGGCCGGGCGCAGAATGTCCGCGGCACGACCGATATGCGAGTACACGTCGAGTTCGGTCGTCAGCTTGAGCGTGGCCAGACCGGCAGCGGTGGCCACCGGATTGCCCGAGAGCGTTCCGGCCTGGTAGACGGGGCCGGAGGGGGCGAGGTGGGCCATGATCTTGGCGCGACCGCCGAAGGCCGCTGCCGGGAAGCCGCCGCCCATGACCTTGCCGAAGGTGAACAGGTCGGCCGGGCCCTCCGGGTAGCCGAGAGTCTCGGACTCATAGCCGTACCAGCCGGCGGCGGAGACGCGGAAACCGGTCATCACTTCGTCGCTGATCATCAGCGCACCGTGGGCCTTGGTCAGCCGGCGGATGGTGTTCGTGAAACCGTCGCGGGGAGGCACGACGCCCATATTGCCGGGACTGGCCTCGGTGATGACGCAGGCGATGTCCTCACCGTGTTCGGCGAATACGGCTTCGAGACCGGCGGCGTCGTTGTAGTCGACAACGATCGTGTCCTGTGCCTGGGCTCCGGTGACTCCGGGTGTGTCGGGCAGAGAGAAGGTGGCCAGCCCGGAGCCGGCCTGGGCCAGCAGCGAGTCGACGTGACCGTGGTAGCAGCCGGCGAACTTCACGACCTTGGACCGTCCCGTGTAACCGCGGGCCAGACGGATCGCCGACATCGTCGCCTCGGTGCCTGAGGACACGAGGCGCACCTGGTCGACGGGATCGACGCGGCGCACGATCTCCTCGGCGAGTTCGACCTCACCGGTCGACGGGGTGCCGAAGGAGAATCCCTTGACGGCGGCTTCCTGGACGGCGGCGACGACCTCGGGGCGGGAGTGGCCCATGATCATCGGACCCCAGGATCCAATGAGGTCGATGTAGTCGTTGCCGTCGGCGTCGCGCAGCCACGCACCGGTCGCCTCGGTGATGAAACGGGGGGTGCCGCCGACGGCCTTGAACGCGCGGACCGGGGAGTTCACTCCACCGGGGATGACCGCCTCGGCGCGGGTGAAGAGGGCGGCGGACCGATCGGTGGTGTGACCGTTCGTCTCTGCTGTCGTCATGGTTCTCCTCTGATTCTTCGCGGGTCGGGTTTCGTCCCGGGATCGTTCTCAGTGATGCGTGGGGATGGCTCAGGAGCCGTCGATGTCTGTCATATGGTCGAAGACTTTGGTGAAGATCCGTCCCAGGGTCTCCATCTCCTCGGGGTCGAGGAGATCGACGAGGTGGCTGCGGACTCCGGCGACATGGTCGGGGGCCGCCGCCCGCAGCAGCTGCCAGCCGGCCTCGGTCATCACGCAGTTGACCCCTCGGCCGTCCTCGGGGATGGCGGAGCGTTCGAGCAGTCCGCGCTTCTCCATCCGGGCGACGCTGTGGGTCAGCCGCGATCGGGACATCGTCGTATCGGTGGCCAGCAGCGCCATCCGCATCGTCCGGTCGTCGTGTTCGGACAGACGCACGAGGATCTCGTATTCGGGCAGACCGATGCCGTGCTTCTCACGCAGCTCCTTGTCCAGCTGTGTGCTGAGCAGCTGAGAGCCGTTGAGGTAGCTGCGCCAGGCCCTCTGGTCAATTGCCGACAGCCAGCGAGGCTCGGTCATCACCGGCCTCCGTCGGCGCTGCGGTTCGACTGGTGGCCTGCGGCCTCGGACTGGAGGCGCTGGGCGACCTCGGTTGCCCAGTAGGTGAGGATCGCATCGGAACCGGCACGTTTGAAAGCGATGAGGGACTCCTCGATCGCCTTCTCCCGGTCGATGGCTCCGGCGGCGGCCGCGAATTCGATCATCGCGTATTCTCCGGACACCTGGTAGGTCCATACGGGCACGATGGATTCCTGGGCCACCTCGGCGAGCACGTCGAGATACGGCAGACCCGGCTTGACCATGACGATGTCGGCGCCTTCGGCCAGGTCGAGGCCGAGTTCGCGCAGCGCCTCGCGACCGTTCGCGGGATCCTGCTGGTAGGTCTTGCGGTCGCCCTTGAGCTCGGAGTCGACGGCTTCGCGGAAGGGACCGTAGAAGGCGGAGGCGTACTTCGCGGTGTAGCCCATGACGACGGTATCGGTGAATCCGGCGGCGTCGAGGGCTTCCCGGCAGTAAGCGACCTGGCCGTCCATCATGCCTGACAGCCCGAGCACCTCGGCCCCGGCGCGAGCTTGGGCCAGCGCCATCGAGGCGTAGCGGTCGAGGGTGGCGTCGTTGTCGACCGCACCGGCCTCGTCGAGGACTCCGCAGTGGCCGTGGGAGGTGTATTCGTCGAGGCACAGATCCGCCATGATCACGGTGTCATCGCCGAGTTCGCCGGCCAGCAGCGACAGCGCCCGGTTGAGGATGCCGTCGGGGTCATCGGCCTGTGAGCCGATCTCATCCTTGTGTTCGGGGATGCCGAAGAGCATGAGACCGCCGACTCCGGCCGCCACCGCTTCCCGGGCTGCCTCGAGCAGTGAGTCCATCGTGTGCTGGACGACTCCGGGCATTCCGCCCAGCGGCAGAGGTTCGCTCAGGCCCTCCTTGACGAACATCGGCAGGATGAGCTCGGTCGGGTGGAGTCGCACCTCGGAGACGAGGCGACGCAGGGCTGGGGTCGACCGCAGCCGACGGGGACGGACGGTTCCGGGAACCAATGACATGTCAGGCCTTCCTTCTGCGGCGCTTCTGGCTCGGACGCTGCGGGGAGATCCCGGCTTCCACGTCATCGGCGCGCTGGGTGAGTGCGAATTCGACGAGACCGTCGATGAGAGAGGTGAGGTTGGCTTCCTCGGCGAGGACGTCGACGCGCAGTCCGTGTTCGGCTGCAGTGTTCGCTGTTGCCGGGCCGATGCAGCAGATCACCGAGGTGGGGGCGGGTTTGCCGGCGATGCCGACGAGGTTGCGCACCGTCGATGAGGAGGTGAAGAGGAAGGCGTCGAAGTCGCCGGCCTTGATCGACTCGCGAATCGGAGCCGGCGGCGGAGAGGCGCGCACGGTGCGGTAGGCGGTGACGTCGTCGGGGTCCCACCCCTTCTCCAGCAGTCCGGCCACAAGCACCTCGGTGGCGATATCGGCACGAGGCAGGAGGACCGTGTTCATCGGGTCGATGTCATCGACGAAGTCCGGCCAGGCCGCGGCCAGGCCGCGTGCGGAATGCTCCCCGTCGGGGACGAGGTCGGGGGTGATCCCCCAGTCGACCAGCGCTGCCGCGGTGCGACCGCCCACGGCGGCGACCTTGACGCCGGCCATCGAACGGGAATCGAGTCCGAAGTCTTCGAACCACATGCGCACGGCACGCACGGCGTTCACCGAGGTGAAGCCGACCCATTCGTAAGATCCGTCGACGAGGCCGCGGATCGCCTTCTCCATCTGGGTCGGGGTGCGCGGCGGCTGCACGGCGATGGTCGGCACCACAGTGCCGACGGCGCCGAGCTCGGCCAGGGCTTCGGCGGTGGAGGTGCCCTGTTCCTTCGTCCGCGGGATGAGCACCTGCCAGCCGAAGAGCGGTTTGGATTCGAACCAGCTGAGCTCTCCTCTGGATTCCACTCCCTGCCCCATGATCACCACCATACGATCCGAACCTGTCTGCGCCATGGACAGCGCCTGCTGCAAAGTCGTCTCCACGCTCGTCTGCTCGATGGTGGAGATCCCCCATCCGAGGAGGACCTTCGTGTCCTCGTCCCAGCCGTCGGCGAGCAGGGCTTCGATGGCCTGTTCGTGGGCGGCTGCGCTGCCGGTGAGCACGTGGGTCGTGTTCCGGTGGCGGGAGACGTCGACATGGGTCTGCGGTCCGGCTTCGATGAAACGCACCGACCGGACGCGGTTGGTCGTCAGAGCCGTTCCGGTGTAGGCAGCCGTCGAGGCGGAGAGTCCCACTCCGGGCACGATTTCGACCTCGACCTGTTCCTTGCGGCAGACTCCGGCTTCCGCTGTCGTCGTGGTGAAGATGATTCCGTCGTCCGAGCTCAGCCGCACCACGGTCTTGTCCGGGCGGGCGAGTTCGGCCATGCGGCGACCTCGGGTCGAGGCGGCGACTCCGAGGTCGGCGGCATCGATGAGCGTTGCGGCCTGCGGCACATAGGCGGTGACGATCTCCGAGTGCACATCGGCGTCATAGACGACGGTTTCGGCGGTGGCGAGGATCTCGGCGCCGCGCATCGTCATCAGACCCGATTCGCCGGGCCCGCTGCCGATGAAGACGACGCGCGGAGCAGCCGGCAGGAGTCGGCGCGGCTGCACCTGGCCCGTTGTCGGTTCGCTGTTCATCCCTGCTCCTGAGCCTTGACGGGGGTGAGGTGTTCGGCGCTGGCGGCCGGGTCGATGCCGAGGCGTCCCAGCAGATCCTCGGCCGCTGCGGTGCCGAGTTCGTCGGCGATACGGGCGAGTTCCTTCGCGGTCACCGACAGCTGCTGCTCGCCGGTGCTGCTCCAGTCGACGTCGAGCAGGGCGGGCAGCTCGGTGCTCTGACGCGTGCGGGCGAGCTTGCCGTCATCATCGGCCATCACGGCGTCGACGATGAACTCGGTGCCCTCGATCTTCGCCAGCGCGCCGATCGGAGCCGAACAGCCGGCTTCGGCACGGGAGAGGATCGCGCGCTCGCAGGTCACGGCGAGGTCGGTCGTCTGGTCGTGGATCCGGCGCAGAGCCGCCCGCACCTCGGCGTCGCTGTCGAGGATGTCCGCAGTGGTGGCGAAGGCGCTGTCGGCGCTGCGAGTCTCGACCGCCAAGGCTCCCTGGCCCGGGGCCGGGAGCATGACATCGAAGTTGAGCGAATCGGTGGCCTCGGCCAGCCGCCCGATGCGACGCACTCCGGCGGCGGCGAGGACGACTGCGTCGAGGCGGCCGTCGCGTACATGGGCGATGCGGGTGTCGACGTTTCCACGCACTCCGCGGACCTCGATATCGGGACGTGCGGCACGCAGCTGAACGGCACGACGCGGCGAACCGGTGCCGATGACGGACCCGGAGGGCAGGTCGTTCAGGCTCAGTCCGTCGCGGCCGATGAGGACGTCGGCCGGGTCGACGCGCGGCGGGATGGCTGCCATCTGGATTCCCACCTCGGGGGTGGTGGGCAGGTCCTTGAGCGAGTGCACGGCCAGATCGATCTTGCCCTGGTGGAGGGCCTGTCGGACGGCGGAGACGAAGACTCCGGTGCCGCCGAAACCGGCCAGGGGCGACATATTGACATCGCCCTCGGTGACGACCTCGACGATCTCGACGCGCCAGCCGGTCAGAGCCGCGATCTGGTGGGCGATCGCCGTGGACTGGGAACGAGCCAGCTGTGACCGGCGGGTGCCCAGACGCACGGTGCGGCCGGTGAAGTGTTCGGGTTCGACGATGTCGAGGGTGTGATCGGCGACTGGGCGGATGCCGTCGGCCTCGACATGATGCGCGCTGGCGGCCTTCGCGACCTTCGTCTCCGGAGCGGTCTTGGCGTGGGCGACTTTGTTGACCGGCAGGTCGAAGAGCTGCATGAGAGCCTGGGCGTAGTCGACCTCGGATTCGGTCACCGCGAGTTCCTTGACCTTCACGGTCGGGGTGTGGATGAGCTTCTCCGCCACCCGGTGCAGGGATTTGCGGATCTCTGCGAACGCCTTCTCGTCGACGGAGTCGCCGAGCTTCTTCTCCAGGCGCTGTGTCTCGGAGGCGAGCACATCTTTGGCATGGGAGCGCAGAGCGGTCACGGTCGGAGCGACCGAGCGCTCCTTGTTGCCGGTGGCGATGTTCTCCAGCTCGGCGGCGATGATGGCGCGGACTTCGTCGATGGTGCCGGCGACCTTCGCATCGCTTTCCTTATCGGAGCCGCGCAGCAGTTCGCGGATCTCGCCGAGGCCGAAGAGGGCGACATGTTCGAACTCGCGGACGCTGGGGTCGATGTCGTGCGGCAGGGCGAGGTCGATGAACGCCTTGTTCGCCGCGCCCTTGGGGTTCTGCGAGAGTCCGGCGACGATGTCGTCGCGGCTGACGACGACTCCGCGGGCACCGGTGCAGGAGACGATGAGGTCGGCGTCGGCGATCTCCTCGGCCATGATGCGTGGGGTGAGTTCGCGGGCACGTCCGCCCACCTCGGCGACGAGGCGTTCGGCCTTGTCGAGCGTCCGGTTGAGCACGGTGATGTGGGCGACGCCTTCCTTGTGTAGCCCGGACACGACGAGCCCCGACATGGCTCCGGCGCCGATGACGAGTGCATTCGCTGCACGCAGGGACCCGATGTGCGCGGCCGATGCCTCGATGCCTGCACCGAACAGGGACCGTGCGACGTCTCCGAGGTCGGTCTCCGAATGGGCGCGCTTGCCCACACGCAGCGCCTGCTGCAGCGCCTGGGAGAGTTCGGAGGTCAGTGCCTTGTCCGACTGCGATTCCGTGAACGCCGTCCGGAGCTGACCGAGGATCTGGGCTTCGCCGATGGCCATGGAGTCGAGTCCACAGGCGACCTTGAGCAGGTGCTCCATGGCCTGGTGGTCGTAGTGGGCGTAGAAGTGCCCGGCGATATCTGACCATTCTTTGTCGATCGACGACACGAGCGCGTTGCCGAGGTCGGCCAGTCCCCCGTGGAAGGCGGAGACGTCGGCGATGAGTTCGAGGCGATTGCACGTCGAGAGCACGGCGAGTCCCTCGATGTTCTCTCCGGCCAGGGCGTCCCGTCGCAGAGTGCCGACCTCACCGGCGCCGAAGGCCATTCGATCGAGCATGTCGATCGGAGCCGACTGATGTGAAATGCCGAGAACCAAGAGAGTCAATTCCTGTGCTCCTCAAAACCAGGGTTGAGCGGTGCCGTGTCCAGCGCCGAATAGTATGCGAGTACTTGCAGCTCACTGGCCAAGTCGACTTGATGGACACGCACGGTATCCGGTGCGTCGAGCACGGTGGGTGAGAAGTTGAGAATGCCGCGCACACCTGCTTCGACGGCCTTCTGGGCCGCCGCGGGTGCCGCGGCTGCGGGGACGGCCATGACCACCAGGTCGATGTGTTCGGACCAGGCGGGAAGGTCGTCCAGGGAAGAGACGGTCAGGGCACCGATGGAGGTGCCGATCTTCTCCTCGTCGATGTCGAAGACGGCGGTCAGGCGCAGGCCGCGCCGACGGAATCCGGCGTAATCGGCCAGTGCCGAGCCGAGACGTCCGGCGCCGATGATGGCGACGCGGCGGTCGCGGTCGAGGCCGAGGAAAGTCCGCAGCGTCGCGGCCAGCTCCGGACAGGAGTAGCCGACCCCACGGGTTCCCGATCGTCCCAGCTGGGACAGGTCTTTGCGCAGAATCGACGGGGACACACCGCTGCGGGCGGCAAGGTCCTCCGACGAAACTGTGTCCTGGCCGGTGGCGGCAATCGTCTCGACGGTCTGCAGATAGATCGGGAGTCGGGATATCACGCGCTCGGGTACGTCCTTGCGAACGACACCCTCAATCCTGTTGGCGGACAGAATCTCGCCCACGAATCCGCCTCACTCCTTCAATCGATCTCATGCGCCCAAGGCGTCGAGCGCCTTGGACAGCCGATCCCTATCGACTCGATGAAAACTGTGTTGTCGCCCGTTGAGGAGAACGACCGGAACGTCCCAGCCGTACTGCGCGGCCAGATCGTCATCCGTATCGATGTCGATCTCGGTCACGGTCACATCTCTGCCTGCAGCCACCTCGGTGACGGTCTGCAGCGCATCAGCGCACAGATGGCAGTCGACACGTGTGAGAAAGGTCAGATCGACCATGGCTCACTCCTCATCGGGTGCAACAAACCCCGCCGAGAAATCACTCGAGCGGGGGCGTAGGACCGTTGGGTCTTACTTCTTGTTGCGACGCTGGTGACGTGTCTTGCGAAGCTGCTTGCGGTGCTTCTTCTTCGACATACGCTTGCGGCGCTTCTTGATGACTGAGCCCACTCGGGTACCCCTTGTGCTTGTCGGTGGAGGGTGAACATCAGGTGCCCACCCATTGAACTAACCGTGCAATTCTATCGCTTGGCCGCCTGCTTTCCCAAAACTGTGTCCAGATCCACAACGGCGGTGCCAGGCGATCCGCGCGGACGCGGGGATCGGGTTCGGCCCGGGTGGCGTGCACGGCAGGGCCGGACTCGCGTTCGGCTGGGTCGACGGGCGTCGACCGATCTCGCTCAGTCGAAGCAGCCCCCGCTCAGTCGAAGTAGGGGTCGAGTGCGAAGAAAGGGAAGATGTTCTTCCGAGTGCCCATCACGGCACGGTCGAGTTCGACTTCGGGGTCGAACCCCTTCGACCATGGTTCGAACGCCCCGTCGAAGCCGTCCGTCATCGACAGCGGCGCCTCGCGCCCGGTCTTCGTCTGCGCGTAGGAGGCCCAGCGTCCGGGGATCCGGGCTCCGGGATCGATATCGCGGCCGGCGGCGACGGCCAGCAGGTTCGTCCAAGCGCGGGGCACAACGTCGATGATCGCGTAGCCCCCTCCCCCGACGGACAGCCAGCGTCCATCGGCATGGTCGACGGCGAGGTCGCGGATGCGTTCGGCGGCGATGCGCATCGCGTCGACGCTCAGGCGCATATGGGTCAGCGGGTCCGCCCGGTGACCGTCGCACCCGTGTTGGGAGACGACGACCTGAGGCTCGAAGGCTGCGACGACCTGCGGGACGGTGGCGTCGAAGGCGCGCAGCCAGTCCGCGTCGCCCGTGCGCGGGGGCAGAGCGATATTCACCGCCGAGGCGGCCGCCTTGAGTCCCCCGATATCGGCGGGGAATCCGGTGCCGGGGAAGAGGAACTTCCCCGATTCGTGGATCGAGATCGTGAGCACTCGCGGGTCGTCCCAGAAGAACGTCTCGACACCGTCACCGTGGTGGGCGTCGATGTCGAGGTAGACGATGCGCTCGTATCCGGCGTCGAGGAATTCGGTGATCGCTCCGGCCGCGTCGTTGTAGACGCAGAACCCGCTGGCCTTGCCGGGCATCGCGTGGTGCATTCCGCCGCAGAAGTTCACCGCGCGCCGAAAGTCCCCGGAGATGATCGCGTTCGCGGCGTTGACGCTGCCTTGGAACAGCAGCGCCGAGGCGGTGTGCATATTCTCGAACCCGGGAACATCCTCGGTGCCGATTCCGTATCTGTTCGCGTCCTGCTCCTCGAGGCCCTCCTCGGTGCCGGCCTGCTTGACCGCGGCGATGTAGTCGGGGTCGTGGAGGCGGGCGAGCTTCGCCTCATCGATCTCACCGATGGGATTGACGTGGACGTTGTCTGCGTCGAAGAGTCCGAAGTCCTCGGCGAGCTTCGCTGTCAGGTCGAGCCTGAGAGGGTGCATGGGGTGGCTGGGACCGAAGTTGTAACCGGTCACTTCGTCGTCCCAAACGACATACACATCATTTTCGGCCATGCCCACCATGCTATATGGCACAGCTCACTTGCGCCGATTCCGGGGCCACCGGCTCTACCATGGTGCTTGTGTCCAAGAATTCCTCGCCGCGCTTCGATCGGCTGCTGAAGCCGGGCCGGTGGGTCCGTGACTTCGTCGACGACCTCGCCGTGGCCTCACCGGCTCGATTGGCGATCGGGTCCTTCGTCGCCGTCGTCGCGGCGTTCGCGATCCTGCTGATGCTGCCGGCGAGCATGCGCGACCCCGGTTCGGTCGATCAGGCCACGCACATCGCGAACTCGGTGTTCGTGGCGGTCTCAGCCGTGTGCGTGACCGGACTGACCCCGGTCGTCACGGAGGAGTACTGGTCGGACTTCGGGATCTCGGTCATCACCGCCGGCATCCAGGTCGGCGGTCTCGGAATCCTCACCCTCGCCTCGGTGCTGGGCATGGCGGTCTCCAGGAGGCTGGGAGTCCGGCAGCGCCTGATCGCTCAGCAGGCCACCTCGGCGCTCAATCTGGGTCAGGTCGGCTCGCTGCTCAAGACAGTGGTCATCACCATCTTCACCGCCGAGTCGATCCTCGCGGTGCTGCTGTTCCCACGGTTCCTCATCCGCGGGGAATCGCTCGGCGACTCCATCTGGTACTCGGTGTTCTACTCGATCTCGGCGTTCAACAACGCCGGTTTCACCATCCACGAAGGCGGTGCGGCGTACTTCGCCTCGGATCCGTGGATTCTGTCCCTGCTCATGGCGGGGGTGTTCGTCGGGTCGCTGGGGTTCCCCGTCGTGCTCATGGTCGCGATGTTCTGGAACCGGCCCAGCCGCTGGGATCTGCATACGAAGCTGACATTGACGACCACGACGACGGTGCTGGCGATCGGTCTGCTCCTGTTGGCGCTGTTCGAGTCGGCGAACCCGGCGACCCTGGGCGATAAGAATGCCGGCCATACCTTCGTCGAAGTGCTGTTCATGGCGGTCATGCCCCGGTCCGGCGGCTTCTCGACGATGGAGGTCGCGGACATGAGCCAGGCGTCGCATCTGCTCATGGACCTCATGATGTTCATCGGCGGCGGTTCGTCGTCGACAGCAGGCGGAATCAAGGTGACGACGGTGGCCGTGCTTGTCCTCGCTGCGTATGCCGAGGCCAGGGGTCTGCAGGACGTGCACGTGTTCGGTCGGCGGCTGACGTCGTCGACGATCAAACTGTCGATCTCGATTCTGCTCACCGGTGCGATGATCGTCTTCATCGGCACCCTGACGATGCTGCAGATCAGTGCGGAACCGCTCGATCGGGTGCTGTTCGAGGTGATCTCCGCATTCGGCACCGTGGGTCTGAGCTCCGGGGTGTCGGCGACCTCGCCGGATTCGGGACTCTATGTTCTGTCGGTGATCATGCTCATCGGTCGACTCGGTACGATTACACTGGCGGCTGCACTGTCTATGCAGGATTCGGTGCGCCTGTACCGCTACCCCGAGGAAAGGCCGGTCGTTGGCTAACGAACACACTTCAATCCTGGTCATCGGACTGGGGCGTTTCGGGTCCTCGACCGCGGCGACTCTTGCCCGCCTGGGGCGCGAGGTCATGGCCATCGAGCACAACCCCGAGCTCGTCAAGGATTGGAGCGGCAAACTCACGCACGTCGTCGAAGCCGATTCGACGAACATCGACGCACTGCGGCAGGTCGGTGCCGGTGACTTCTCGACTGCCGTCGTCGGGATCGGAACCTCGATCGAAGACAGCGTGCTCACGACCGCCAACCTCGTCGACCTGGGCGTTTCGCAGGTGTGGGCGAAGGCGATCTCGCCGTCGCACGGCAAGATCCTCCACCGCATCGGCGCCCACCATGTGCTCTACCCGGAGTCGGACGCAGGTCGCCGCGTCGCCCACCTGGTCAGCTCCCGGATGATGGAGTACATCGAGTTCGATGAGGGCCATTTCGCCGTGGTGAAGATGCGGCCGCCGCGGGAGATCCAGGGCTTCACTCTCAGCGAGTCCGGTGTCCGCGACAAGTACGGAGTGACGATCGTGGGCATCAAGAGCCCCGGCCGCGACTTCACCTACGCCGATCCGACGACCCGCGTGGGCAAACAGGATCTGCTCATCGTCGCCGGTCACGTCGAGCTGCTCGGCCGCTTCGCCGGCCGCCCGTAGCTTCCGAGTCCGCGTCGAACCGCCGGTTCACCGACCGGCTGCATCCGCGGGTCCAAAGCGTGTATGCCGTGATCTTGATCAGGGCATCTGCATTTCGAGGCAGTTGGCGCACCGGTCAGGTCCGACACCACCGCGGCGGCACACGCTGCGAGCGGCGAACACCCCGCATCGTGGGTCTCGGATCGCTGGCATAGCCAGTGTGGGTGCGCGGTATGAGAGCGGGCGACGGGAATCGAACCCGCGTCGTCGGCTTGGGAAGCCGAAGCTTTACCATTAAGCTACGCCCGCGCGTCGCCACCGAAGTCGAACTGTTCGCCCAGGCAGGGCCCGGTGCGGTCATGCCGTGGTCAGCGACTCGGACCAGTCTACAGCGTCTGGCCCGAGGTACATCCGACATTCGCGGGTTCAAAGAGTAAAAGCAGTGACTTCGGTCGGGGCATCTGCATTTTCAAGCAGTTGGTGCCGTGGTTGGGTGCGAGCTCAGGAACGCACCCGTGGGGCGATGAACGCCCTGAGCTGCGGGGCCTGCCCGAAGAGTTTGGTTGCGCACTCTTCAAGGTGGGTCACCTCGTCGAAGCTCAGACGGACGATTCTGTACCCGAGCTCCAGCAGCCGATTGAATTGACGGACCTCTTTCCGAATGAGCCGAACTCCGTTATCGGCATATTTGGAGAAGCCGTCGATGAGCACGATAGTCCGCGATTTCTCGTGCAGAAAGTCCACGCGAGCGATGACCGTGTGCCCGTCCCGGATCCTGACTTGCTGGCTGAATCCGGTCAGTCTCAGCTGCATGAGGTTGTACACGAAACGGCTCTCTGCGTAGCTTTCCGACAGCGGCCCCGCTGAAGACAGCAGACGTTGAGCTCTCGCTTGGCCCTTTGACAGCCGGCCGAGCACAGGCATGAAGTCTTCAGCAATGCAGAGCTCAGCTAATCCCAAAGTGTCCGGCGGATATCCGAATCTTGCCGCCTCGTCGGCCCCTTCGTCAGACCCGAATGCTGATCTGCGCAGACACCGTTCGAGTGCGACGAAGCCCTCCGGTTCACCAAGTTGGCCGATAAGATCGAAGGCGGTGCGAATGGGTGAAGTCAACGACATCTTGCCTATGCGAACGACGTCCTCTTCAGGAACGGTCTTCGACGTCCTCGACACGTCGGCGCTGTTGTGTCGCTTCTTCGGGTGAGCGATGAAGACCTTCCCCCGAGGCGGTCGATGCAGCGGAAGGTCATGGACGAATGCGGCGGAGACTCCCCAGATCACGTCGTCAAATCGGTAGTGCGGGTACGAAGCCACTCGCAGCTTCTCGAACATATCGAGGAGTTCGAAACGAGGCCTCCCCGACTCCGGGTCGGTCTGCTCGACGACTCTGTGAATCCACGCTTCGTCCGTGATGAACTCCGCTATCGCACCATGTCTGAGATTCGAGCAGCGGGCGATGACAGAATACATCCCTTGAGTGAGTGCCAAAAGGCAGCAGTCTTTGGCGTCACGGATGCATCTGCTCTGCACCCCACGCGCCCTGAGTTCACTGGTGCGGACCACGTTGTACATGCGGCAAGACTGTCGCTACGAATGAGACTCCGACAAGGCCTCCTCAACCGCCTGTGGAATCGCCCTCGGCATCCACACCCATAAGACGTCCGAGTCCGCATGCTGTCAACAGTCCACGGCGTTTGAGTCAGCGGCGCCTCCGCCCCCGCGTGGTACTCGATTGCAGCCGAGTTCTCAGCGCAAGGGTGCGTGCGCCGAGATGGTCACGACGCGGCCATAACGCTGCGGTATCCACAACCGCGTGTTCGAAGTGCATGCGTGCTGATCGGAATCGGGTCGTCTGCACTTCGAACACGCGGATGGCGGAATGGGTCAGTGCTCGACAGCCTCCTCGGCGCCGAATCCGGTATGGGCACGGACGTCCATTTCGGCGGCCAGCTCGGGACTCTCCACCGTTCGATCCGTCACCGAGGCGATCCACCCGAGGATGAAGCCGAGCGGGATCGAGATGATGCCGGGGTTCGACAGCGGGAAGATCGCGAAGTCGGCACCGGGGATCATCGCGGTCTCGGAGCCGGAGACGACCGGCGAGAAGGCGATGAGCACCATCGCCGAGATCAGTCCGCCGTAGATCGACCACACCGCACCGCGGGTGGTGAAGCGCTTCCAGAACAGCGAGTACACGATCGTGGGCAGGTTCGCGCTGGCGGCGACGGCGAAGGCCAGCGCCACAAGGAATGCGATGTTCTGCCCCTGCACTCCGATGCCGCCGATGATCGCGACCGCACCGATGACGACGACGGTGCGACGGGCGATCTTGACCTCCGCCTCGGAGTCTTCGACCTTGCCCCTCTTGATGACGTTTGCGTAGATATCGTGAGCGAACGAGGCCGCCGCGGTGATCGCCAGGCCCGCCACCACCGCGAGGATCGTGGCGAACGCGACCGCGGAGATGAAGCCCATGAGCAGCGGCCCTCCGAGCTGCAGCGCCAGGAGCGGCGCCGCGGAGTTCACGCCGCCAGGAGCGTTCTTGATCGCGTCGGCGCCGACGAGTGCGGCCGCACCATAGCCGAGCACGAGGGTGAAGAGGTAGAACGCACCGATGAGCCAGATCGCCCACACCACGGATCGGCGAGCTTCCTTAGCCGTGGGGACGGTGTAGAAGCGCATGAGCACGTGGGGCAGACCCGCCGTGCCCAGCACGAGCGCCAGTGCCAGGGAGATGAAGTCGAGCGGATTCTCGCCGTACTGCAGACCCGGGTTGAGGACGCCTTCCCCGACTCCTTCGGCTGCGTTGTCCACGGCCGAGGCCAGCAGGGTCGAGAGGCTGAAGCCGTTGAGTGCGAGCACCCAGATGGTCATGGCGAAAGCACCGGCGATGAGCAGAATCGCCTTGACGATCTGCACCCAGGTGGTGCCCTTCATTCCGCCGACGAGAACGTAGATGATCATCAGCGCGCCGACGACGGCGATGACCAGCGACTGGCCGACCTTGCCGTCGATCCCCATGAGCAGAGACACGAGCCCGCCGGCACCGGCCATCTGCGCGAGCAGGTAGAAGAAGCAGACCGCCAGGGTCGACAGGGCTGCTGCCATGCGTACGGGGCGCTGTTTGAGGCGGAAGGACAGCACGTCGGCCATGGTGAATTTGCCGGTGTTGCGCATGAGTTCGGCGACGATGAGCAGAGCGACGAGCCAGGCGACGAGGAAGCCGATCGAGTAGAGGAATCCGTCGTAGCCGTTGACGGCGATCGCACCGCAGATGCCGAGGAAGGATGCGGCAGAGAGGTAGTCACCGGCGATGGCGAAGCCGTTCTGCGGTCCGGTGAACGACCGGCCACCCGCATAGTAGTCCGAGGCGGATCTGTTGTTGCGGCTGGCCCGCAGAACGATGAACATCGTGACCGCGACGAATGCGGCGAAGATCGTGATGTTGAGGACCGGGTTGTTCTCCACCTCGGTGGTCGCTGCGCTGAGGAGGTCGACTCCCGAAGCGACGAAGTCTCCGATTGCCAGAGTGCTCATGAGCGGTGTCCTTCCGATTCGGCCTGCAGTCGTTCACGGATCGCCTCCGCGGGAGGGTCGAGCTTCTTGTTGGCGAACGAGACGTAGAACATCGTGATCGCGAAGGTCGTCACGAACTGCAGCAGCCCGAATACGAGTCCGATGTTGATCTCCCCCACGACCTTCGTCGACATGAAGTCGTGGGCGTACGTGCTGAGGATGACGTAGAGGAAGTACCAGACGAGGAACGCGATCGACAGCGGGATCACCACCGAGAAGCGCTTGCGTTTGAGGGCCTTGAACTCCGGCTTCTCCTCCTCTGCGAGGAAGTCAACACCGGTGTTGACAGGGTCAGTCATTCTTTCTCCTTTGAATGGACAGAACATCAGTGTCCTGAATCACATGACCCAAAGGTAACGTTCAGCATGCGCTAGGGAATACCACCGAAAGTTGGTAGCTTGTTCACATGAATGCGCACGCCAAGGAAACGCGGGCACTCAAGGTCGAGACCCGTCGCCTATTCGTCGAAGCCGTCGATTCCCTGCACCAGAGCGGCACCGGTGACGTCGTCTTCGGAGGTATGGTCGAAGAGGATTCGGTCGCGGTCGAAGCCGTCGCCGGAGCCGACAAGGACCTGCTCTCGAACCTCATCGTCAGCACCGGGCGCGGCCTCGGCGGTCGGGCCATGACCGAAGGCACTCCGCAGCTGACCCGCGACTATGAGATCGACCCGCTCATCACCCACCATTACGACGAGGAGGTGCTCGGCGAGGGCATCCGCGTCCTCGTCGCCGTCCCGACTCTGCACGGCGGTGAGGTCACCGGTATGGTCTACTGCGGCCACCGCGCGGACTACAACGCCGCTGCCCCGCAGACGGGAGACCTCGTCAGACGGGTACGACAGCTTTCGGTCGATCTCGCTCGACTCGGATACCGGCAGGAACCGCGCGGCCCTGTCAAGGAGGAACCGCTCTACCCGGATCTGGATCCCTCGGGACGCGAAGCTCTCCGGCACACCTATGCCGAGCTGAGGGCGATCCGCTCCGGGATCGTCGATGAGGAGACCAGGGAGAAGCTCACCGGCATCGAGGCGCGCCTGGCCGATATTCTCTCCGGACACAATCCGGAGAGCTTCCAGACGCCGGTACCCGCAGTCAGGCTGTCGCCGAGGGAGACCGACATCCTCTCGCATGTCGCCTTGGGATGGCCGAATGCCCGCATCGCCGAGGCGCTGTCGCTGCGCGAGTCGACGGTGAAGTCCTATCTCAATACGGCGATGGTCAAGCTCTCGGCACGGACCCGGCATGAGGCCGTGTCGATCGCCCGCTCGTCCCACGTCCTCCCCTGAACGGGGAGATCCGGCTCAGCCGTTGATGACCTCGGAGTTCTCCTGTTCCATCTCCAGGGAACGGTCTGCTGCCGCCTGCGCGGCCGCCTCGGCGATATCGAAGATCCCGGAGTCGAGGAACTGCTGGAGACCGGCCAAGGTCGTTCCGCCCTTGCTGCTCACGGCCTGACGCTGAGCGGCGGGGTCGGGCTTCTCGGTCAGGAGTCGGCCGGCACCGTCGGCGGTGGCCACGACCATCTGGCGGGCGACGTCCTCGCTGAGACCCTGCTTGACGCCCGCGGCAATCATGGCTTCGGCGAGGAGGAAGAAGTACGCCACTCCGGACCCGGAGATGCCGGTCATGGCCGGGATCTGGGATTCGTCGAGATCGACGACGAGGCCAGCGCCCGACAGCAGGGACTTCAGTGTGTCCACACTGGCGGCGGTCACCTCGGCGGTGGGGGCCAGTGCGATGACGCCGTGGCCGATGGCGCTCGGCGTGTTCGGCATGATCCGCACGATCGGATTCTCGGGGGCGAGCTTCGCAAGGTCAGCCGCGGCGACACCGGCTGCCATGGACACGAGCACGGAGTCCCGGTCGAGGTCGTCGGTGAGCTCGCGCAGGGTATCGGCCATCATCCACGGCTTCACACCGAGGAAGACGAAATCGGCGCTGGACACGGCTTTCCGATTCGCTTCGGCGTCATCCTCCAGCGAGGTGACCGTGGCGGTGGGCAGATCACTGCGGAGCCGCTGCGCCGAGTCGGTCGAGTTCGTCGTCGCGCGGACGGTGATGCTCGCGTCGGCGGTGAGGATTCCCTGGATGAGGGCCGTGCCCATGTTGCCGGTTCCGATGGAGGCGATGGTGGTCAAAGTGCGTCAGCCTTTCGATATCTGATGTGCGGTGGTCGGTGGGTGTCCATGCGCTGAAGCGTGCCGATGCGTGACCGAGCGAAGCGAGGCGAAGACGGGCAGGGTGATGTGCGAGGTCGCAGGCGCTCGCAGGGTCAGCTCTCGGCGCCGGATGATCCGGACTGCGAGGACTTGTGCTCGGAGGTGCGGGTGTGGCTGTGGGCGTTGCGACGTGGAGTATCCGCGTCGAGGCCGAGGTGCTCACGGGCGAAGGCGATGGAGTCGGCGAGCATCTTCTCGCGCGCTGACTGTCTGCGGACGAATCGGGTGTTGACCTCGACGACGACGTCGCCCTGCCAATTGTGTTTGGCGAGGTACTGCAGGGTCTCGGCGACGGGCATGGTGCCTTCGCCCGGAACGAGATGTTCGTCCTTGAGGGAGCCGGCACCGTCGGTGAGGTGGACGTGACGGAGCTGGTCGAAGATCTCGCTCACCGTCTCCAATGCGTTCATGCCGGCGGTGGAGGCGTGGGAGAAGTCGAAGGTGAGGTCGTCGTAGTCCTCGTCCAGGGGGTTCCAGTCGGGGTAGTAGACCTGGATCTCGCGCAGGCCGGCCCGCCAGGGGTACATGTTTTCCACGGCCAGTCTCACACCGGTCTCCTGGGCGACCTGGCGGACGCCGTCGACGAAGCCGAGGGCGTATTCGCCCTGCCAGCGGAACGGCGGGTGGAGGACGACCGTGTCGGCGCCCACTGCCTTGGCGAGGTTCGCGGTGATCCGCAGCTTCTCCCAATGGTCTTTGTGCAGCACTCGGGGCAGGAACAGCAGGGTCGGGGCGTGCAGGGAGATGACGTCGAGTCCGGTGTCGCCGGCGAGCCCGTTGATGAGGTCGACGTCGCGGGTCTCGGTGTTATGGGTGACCATGATCTCGACGCCGTCGTAGCCGTGTTTGGCTGCCTGGGTGAAGGTCTCTTCGACGGTCATTGGTGAGACGGAGGAGCTGGAGAGGCCGAGCCTGATCCGGTTGTCGGAGACGTGATGGGCGTCTTTCTCATAGACGTCGTGTTTGTCGAAGTACTCCTTATGGCGCTTCGAATTCGAGCGCGCAGAATTCTTGGTGGTCAACACCTTCCGCTGGGACTTCGACTTCTTGCTCATCTCTTCCAGTCTAACGCGGCTCCCCCTCCCCAGAACTACCTGACGGCGGCCCAGCAACCTCGCGCGAGGTTGCTGGGCCGCCGTCAGGTAGTAATTCAGGCGTAGAGGGCTTCGGTGTCGTCGTCGACCCATTTCTTCGACTTCTCCACCGCCTTGTTCCAGAGGCGGTAGAGGCGGTCGACCGTCTCATCATCCATCGACGGGTTCCAGCGCTTGTCCTCGCGCCAGTTGCCCTTCACGTCGTCCTCACCGTTCCAGAACTTCACGGCGATGCCTGCCGCATAGGCCGCACCCAGTGCCGTGGTCTCGATGACCTCGGGACGGATGACGGGCACGCCGAGGAGGTCGGCCTGGAACTGCATGAGCGTCTCGTTGGCGACCATGCCTCCGTCGACCTTGAGCTCGGTGAGTTCGACACCGGAGTCGAGGTTCATCGAGTCGAGGACCTCGCGCGACTGGAAAGCCACGGATTCCAGGGCGGCACGGGCGATGTGGTTCTTGTTCACATACCGGGTCAGACCCACCATCACGCCGCGAGCATCGGACTCCCAGTGCGGGGCGAAGAGTCCGGAGAACGCCGGCACGATATAGCAGCCGCCGTTGTCCTCGACCTGTTTGGCCAGGGTCTCGACCTCGGGGGCGTCCTTGATGATGCCGAAGTTGTCGCGCAGCCACTGCACGAGCGAACCGGTCACCGCCACCGACCCCTCGAGCGCGTAGACGGCATCGTCCTCGCCGATCTTGTACGCGACCGTGGTGAGCAGACCGTTCTTGCTGGCCACCGGCTCATTGCCGGTGTTGATGAGCATGAAGTTGCCGGTGCCGTAGGTGTTCTTCGCCTGACCCTTCTCGAAACAGGCCTGACCGAACGTCGCAGCCTGCTGATCGCCGAGGATGCCGCAGATCGGGGTGTCGATGATGAGTCCGTTCTTCGCCCCGTAGCCGTAGATCTCCGAGCAGGACTTGATCTCGGGCAGCATCTCGACGGGAATGCCCATATCTGCCGCGATGTCAGGGTTCCAGTCGAGGGTGTCGATGTTCATCAGCATCGTCCGCGAGGCGTTGGTGACGTCGGTGACGTGGATTCCGCCGTTGACCCCGCCGGTGAGATTCCAGATCACCCAGGTGTCCATGGTGCCGAAGAGCAGGTCCCCGGCCGCGGCGGCTTCCTTGACCCCGTCGACGTTGTCGAAGATCCATTTGGCCTTCGGGCCGGCAAAGTAGGTCGCCAGGGGCAGACCCACCCGGTCCTTGTACTTGTCCGGTCCTTCGTCCCCGGCGAGTTCGTCGCAGACCTTCTGGGTGCGTGCGTCCTGCCACACGATGGCGTTGTAGACGGGTTCGCCGGTGTTCTTGTTCCAGATGACGGTGGTCTCACGCTGGTTCGTGATGCCCACGCCCTCGAGCTGGTGGCGGTTGATATTCGCCCGAGCCAGGGCCTGGCCGATCGCCTCGTTGGTGTTCTTGATGATCTCAACCGGGTCGTGCTCGACCCAGCCGGCGCGAGGGAAGATCTGCTCGTGTTCCAGCTGGCCGGACGACACGATCTGCCCGTCATGGTTGAAGACGATCGCCCGCGACGAGGTGGTGCCCTGGTCGATGGCGAGGATGAACTTTTCCTGACTCATTCTGACTCCTGTGTCGAAGTGGTTTGTCTGTGAGCGTGCTCAGTTGTCTGTGATCGTACTCAGACGAATGCCTGGGAGGCCAGACCGGCGACGACGCCGCCGACCAGCGGTCCGGCGATCGGCACCCACGAGTACGCCCAGTCGGAGCCGCCTTTGTTCGGGATCGGCAGCAGTGCGTGGACGATGCGCGGACCGAGGTCACGCGCCGGGTTGATGGCGTAGCCGGTGGGTCCGCCCAGCGAAGCGCCGATGACGACGACGAGGAGGCCGACGGCCAAGGGTCCAAGCTCGTGTGGGGTCTTGCCGAAGAGGAGGATGACGAACACGAGGACGAATGTCGCGATCACCTCGGTGACGAAGTTCCAGCCGTAGGAGCGGAGCTCCGGACCGGTGGAGAAGGTGCCGAGGATGTTGCCAGCGTCCTTCTCCTCGTCGTAGTGCTTCTTGTACACGGCCCACGCGAGGACCGCGCCGAGCATCGCTCCGATCATCTCGGCCGCGAGATAGGCGATGGTGTTGCCGAAAGTCACGGCGATGCCGGGTGCATATTCGTCGGCTCCGCTGGCGAGGATGCCGAAGGTCACGGCGGGGTTGAGGTGTGCGCCGGTCTTATAAGCGACGAAGACACCGGCGAAGACCGCGAGGCCCCAGCCGAAGGAGATCAGCAGCCAGCCTCCGCCGTTGCCTTTGGTCTTGCCGAGGACGACATTGGCGACGACGCCGACGCCGAGCAGCATGAGCATCGCCGTACCGGCGATCTCGAAGAGGAAGATGGTGCCCATATCTCACAAACTCCTATTGTTTGTCTTTCCGGAGGGTGTCCCGGTCGATGGTCGACCCGGAGGGTGCTCCGGGGTCGGTCGATATTCGATTGTCGGTATTCGGTTGTGGTCCCGCACTTCTCTGTGAACGGTTCAGTGGAGGGTCGCACCGACCAGGGCCGCCGCCGAGGCGTCATCGTCGGTGGATTCGGCCGCGACCTGGGCGTCGACGTGGGCGTTGAACGCCTCGACCTCGGCCGTCTGCCGGTCGTCGTCCCACCCGAGGACGGGTGCGACGATGGCCGCGACCGCCTCGGCGGCGTTCTTCCCCCGGTCGCGAGTCTCGTAGTTCAGCCGCATCCGCCGCTCCAGGATGTCGCCGAGGTGGACGGCCCCCTCCGCGGCGGCCGCGTAGTGGGCTTCGACGCGCAGGTAGCGTTCGGCGCCGTCCAAAGGCTGTCCGAGCTCCGGATCCTCATCGACGAGGTCGAGCAGATCCTCGATGAGGGTGCCATAGCGGCGGATGAGTCGTTTGACGCGGTCCTCGTCCCATCCGTACTTCTCCGCGATTCCGGATTGGCCGCGCCTCAGTGCACCGACGCCCTGGGCACCGAGCAGCGGCACGGATTCGGTGAGTGACCTGCGGTCCTTCGCATCGTCGCCGAGGACGAAATCGACGGCGTCTTCGGCCATCACTCGGTAGGTGGTGAACTTGCCGCCGGCGATCGCGGCGAGGGCCGGCTCGACCTCCATCACGGTGTGTTCGCGGGAGACCTTCGTCGAGGCCTGTCCTTCCTTGACGACCGGCTGGAGCAGCGGACGCAGTCCCGAGTAGACGCCGATGACATCCTCGCGGGTGAGTTTGTCGGCGAGGATGGCGTTGGCATGTTCGAGCAGGTAGTCGATGTCCTGCGAGGTCGCCACCGGTGCGTCGACGTCTTCGTTCCACGGGGTGTCGGTGGTGCCGATGACCCAGTAGCCTTCCCAGGGGATGACGAAGAGGACGGACTTCTCCGTCTTCGAGATGATTCCGGTGTTCGGGTCGGCCTTGATCTTGTCTTCGGCCACGGTGATGTGCACGCCCTTCGAGGCGAGCACCTTGAGCCCGGCATCGGCCTTCGCCAGATCCTGCTGCTCTTCGGTCCAGACTCCCCCGGCGAGGATGGTGCGGCGAGCGTGGATGTCGAACTCCTCACCGGTGATCTCGTCCCGGGCGTGGACGCCGGTGACCTGATCGCCGTCGTGGAGGTAGCCGATGACGGAGACGTGGTTGGCGGCAGCGGCTCCGTAGCTCACGGCCGAGCGGACCAGGTTCATGACGAAGCGGGCGTCGTCGACCTTCGCGTCATAGTATTCGAGGGCTCCGACGGCGGCGTCGTCGGCCAAGCCCGGGAAGTGGGCGCTCAGTGCCTTCTTCCCGAGGTGGCGGTGCATCGGCACAGCCCGTTTGCGGCCCGGCCGGGTGGCCATCGTGTCGTAGAGGAGCACGCCGGAGCCGATGAAGGCCCGGTCGATGAGGCGGTGCTCGAAGGGGAATACGAAGGCGACGGGTTCGACGAGGTGCGGCGCGGTGTGCTGGAGCAGCAGGTCGCGTTCCTTGAGCGCCTCCGCGACGAGCTTGAAGTCGAGCATCTCGAGGTACCGCAGTCCGCCGTGCATGAGCTTCGAGGACCGGGACGAGGTACCCGAGGCCCAGTCCTTGGCATCGACGACGCCGACCTTGAGTCCGCGGGTGGCTGCGTCGAAGGCCGATCCTGCTCCGGTCACTCCCCCGCCGACGACGAAGACGTCGAGCGGGTCGGCCGCGCTCGTCTTCTTCAGAGTCTCCAGCGCCTGGTCGCGGAAGTTCGGGGACAGCTCACCATTTCGCATCAGCAGATTCGTGCTTTCCGTCAGAAGATTCGGGCTTTCACCGATGTCGGCACGGGCAGATCAGTGCGGGTGCCGCCTCGGCGACTAATCAAAAACTAGCAGGCGAACCTGAATTCCGGTAGCAATCCGACAGATGCGAAGGCGGCTCAACCGTGTCCGGAAACGTCGGCGTGCGACCCGCCGAAGGCTCAGTCGAGGGCGGCGACGGGCTCGACGCGCATCGCCGATGACTGTTCGGCCGAGTCGAGGAGGTCGAGTTTGCGCATGATGATGCCTTCACGCAGCGCCCATGGGGAGATGTTCATGACGCCGATGTCGAAGATCGTGAAGGCCGCCTCGGCGACGATCGCTCCGGCCAGCACCTGTCCGGCTCGGGCTTCGGAGACGCCGGGCAGGGTGGCACGTTCCTCGGGGGTGCGGGAGGCGAGGGTGTCGATGATGCCTTCGAGGTCGCGGCGGAAGAGCTTCCGCGGAGCATAGATTCCGTCTCCGCTCGGGGCTGCGCCGGCGATGCGGGCCAGCGAGCGGAAGGTCTTCGACGACCCGACGACCTGGTCGGGCACTCCGACCCTGTTGATGTCGCCGGCGATGCGTCCGATCTGCGCCCGGGCATGTTTGCGCAGGCGGTGGATGTCCTCTTTAGTGGGCATCGGGTCCGGGAGGAACTCGGAATAGGTGCGTCCGGCGCCGAGCGGAACCGACACGGCCGCCTGCGGGTATTCGTCCTGACCCGCCGCGATCTCGAGCGAGCCGCCGCCGATGTCGAGCAGCAGGATCTTCCCGGCCGACCACCCGAACCAGCGGCGGGCGGCGAGGAAGGTCACGCGGGCCTCGTCCCGACCCGACATCACGTTGAGGGTGACCCCGAGCTGAGCGTTGATCGATTCGATGAGTCCGATCCCGTTCGGAGCTTCCCTGACCGCCGAGGTGGCGAAGGCGAGGATCTGCTCCGCGCCTTGGTCTTCGGCGATCTCGACGGCATCGGCGATGAAGGAGCGCAGCCGTTCCTGCCCTTCGGAGTCGATCGTTCCGTCGTCGCTGAGGAATTCGGCGAGTCGGAGCACCTCCTTGTGCGAGGTGGCCGGCAGGGGCGGTGCTCCGACGTGGGCGTCGACGACCAGGAGGTGGACGCTGTTGGAGCCGATATCGAGGACTGCTAGGCGCATTCGCTCAGTTTATCCTCTCCGCGGGACTCCGTGAGAACGAACCTGGGGACCGTTCTGCCATGCGGATTTGGCGAAGCCGAATTCCGGCGGCTCCTTGGCGAAGAAGGCTTCCTGACCGCGGATGATCTCGTCCCGGTAGGCGTCATCGAGCCACCGAGGCGGCTCCGTGTCCTCCGTCAGTTCACCGTCGAGGATCGCCTTGGCACCGACCTGGCTGAGCCGGGACAGTCCCACGATCCGCTCCCCCAGGGCCTGTGCCGTCTCGAGCGGGGTGTCGGAGACTTCGTGGAAGAACCCGAGTTCGGCCATCTTCTCGAACTTCACGATCGAGGCCGTGATGAGCAGGTACCGTGCCCAGGCGTCGCCGAGGATCTCAGCCAGCCGCTTCGTGGGTCCGGCCGGGTACACGAGTCCGAGTTTGGCTGCGGTGACGCCGAAGATCGATCCGGGGGCGGCGATGCGGATGTCGCAGGCCGCGGCGATCTCCGTTCCTCCGCCCACGCAGTTGCCGGTGATCGCGGCGATCGTCGGTGTCCGCGAGCTCGCAAGGGCCGCCTCGGCGGTGGAGTTGAGTTCCCAGAAGTCCGCGAGTGCGACGTTGAGGTCGGCGATGTCCGAACCGGCGGAGAAGTGCCCGCCGGCCCCGGTGATCACCAGCGCGCCGATCGAATCGTCGGCATCGACGTTCGCGATGATCTGCGGCAGCGCCCGCCACATGGGCCGGGAGATCGCATTGCGTTTTTCGGTCCGATCAATGACGAGGGTTCCGACCCCACCGGAGACGGTGAAGTCGAAACCCTCGAGATCGACCGGACGGTAGGAGCCGTCTGGTCTCATATGTGTGTTCTGCCTTTCGAGAGGTCAGCCCCGGTTGTCGGGAACCTCGCGCTGGTCCTCACCGTCGTAGGCGCTCAGGGGACGGATGAGGGCGTTGTTCGCCTGCTGCTCGAAGATATGAGCGGTCCAGCCGGTGATGCGTGCCATCACGAAGATCGGGGTGAACTGCTCGGTGTCGAAGCCCATGAGGTGGTAGGCCGGGCCCGAGGGGTAGTCGAGGTTCGGGTAGATGCCCTTGCGCCCGACGAAGTCCTCTTCGAAGGTGTTGTACAGATCCAGCAGATCGTTCGCACCCTTCACCGCGACCATGTCCTCGAAGGCCTTGCGCATGGTGGGAACGCGCGAATCTCCGTTCTTGTACACGCGGTGGCCGAAGCCCATGATCTTCGCCTTCTTCGCCAGTGCCTCGTCGATCCAGGCCGAAGCCTTATCGGCGGTGCCGACCTCTTCGAGCATCGCCATGACGGCTTCGTTCGCTCCGCCGTGCAGGGGTCCCTTGAGCGCCCCGACGGCACCGGCGACTGCCGAGTACAGGTCCGATGTGGTCGAGGTGATGACTCGACCGGTGAAGGTCGAGGCGTTGAACGAGTGCTCGGCGTAGAGGATCATCGACACGTCGAAGCAGCGTACGACCTCCTCGGCAGGAACTTCGTCGAAGACCATCTTGAAGAAGTTTGCGGCGTAGCCGAGGTCCTTCGTCGGGGCGACGGGGTCGAGGCCGTGACGGCGACGGTGGTCGATGGCCACGATCGTCGGCAGCTGGGCGTAGAGACGCTCGGCCTTCGCGAGGTTCGCCTCGGCACCCTCGGTGTCGGCCTCGGGGTCGACGGCGCCCAGGTAGGCCACAGCCGTCTGCACGACGTGCATCGGGTGGCAGTCCTTGGGCAGGCCGAGGATGAGGTCGACGAGCTTGCCATCGATCTCACGCTGGGAGCGTTCGCGTTCCTGGAATTCCGCCAGCTGCGCCTCGGTGGGCAGTTCGCCGTTCCAGATGAGGTAGGCGACGTCCTCGAAGCTGCGCTTGGCGGCGAGCTCCTGCACGGGGTAGCCGCGGTAAGTCAGCGAGTTGGTCTCCTGGACCACTTTGGACACTGCGGTGGTGTCGACCACGACACCGGCGAGGCCCTTCTTGATTTCTTCGGTCACTGGTGACCCTCCTGTGAGAAGTTGAAGACTGCGGCATCGAACTCGTTGTACGCCGCGTAGTCGATCGTGTCATACAGGTCCGCGCGGGTCTGCATGCCCTCGAGCAGGTCCACCTGAGTGCCCTTGTCCCGAATGGTCTGCAGGCCCGATTTGATCGCACCCATGGCGATGCGCAGAGTCGTGACCGGGTAGATCACAAGTTTGACTCCGACATTCGCCAACTGTTCGGTGGTGAACAGTTCGCTCTTTCCGAATTCCGTCATGTTCGCCAGGATCGGCACATCGACGCTGGAGGCGAATCTCTCGAACTCTCCGAGATCTCGCATCGCCTCTGGGAAGATCATGTCCGCTCCCGCATCGGCGTAGGCCTTCGCCCGGTCGATGGCGGCGTCGAGGCCTTCCCCTGCGCGGGAGTCGGTGCGGGCGCAGATGACGAAGTTCTCGTCTCGGCGCCCCTTGACGGCGGCCTTGATGCGCTTGGACATCTCGGCCGCGGTCACGACCTCCTTGCCGTCGAGGTGGCCGCAGCGCTTCGGGTTGACCTGGTCCTCCAGGTGCATGCCCGAGATTCCGGCGTCCTCGAACTCCTGGACGGTGCGGGCCACATTCATGGCTTCGCCCCATCCGGTGTCGGCGTCGATGAAGGTCGGCAGGTTCGTCACTCGGGCGATATTGCGTCCGTGGTCGGCCACCTCGGTGAGGGTGGTCAGTCCGATATCGGGCAGACCCATGGCCGCGGAGAACGCGCCACCGGAGATGTAGACGCCTTCGAAGCCGGTCTGCTCGATGATCTGAGCGTTGATCGGGTTGATGGCGCCGGGGAACTGGACGATCTCGTCGCCTGCGAGCAGCTCGCGGAACTTGGCGCGGCGCTCGGCGGGGGTTGCCTGTGCACCGAGCATCAGAAGATGCCCTTCGATCCGCTGTGCTCGAGTCCGTCGACCGTGAAGCTCAGTTCCGCAACGCCCTTGGCGTCGAGGCTCTCGAGGTTCTCGGCGAGATCGAGGAACCGGGTCTGCTCCGAATCGGAGACGATGCCCTCGGCCAGGGTCTTGAACTTCTCGATGTAGTTCGCACGGGCGAAGGGACGGGCGCCGAAGGGGTGGGCGTCGGCGACGGCGATCTCGTCGGTCAGCGTCGAGCCGTCCTCGAATTCGATCTCCACGCGTCCGCCGAAGGCCTTCTCGTTCGGGTCGATCGAGTGGTAGCGGCGGGTCCACTCGGGATCCTCGGTGGTCTCGATCTTGTGCCACAGCTCGACGGTGTCGGGACGGCCGGCGCGTTCGGGAGCGTATGAGTGCTCGTGGTGCCAGCCCTGGTCCTGCATGGCCACGGCGAAGATGTACATGATCGAGTGATCGAGGGTCTCACGGCTGGCCTTCGGATCCATCTTCTGCGGATCGTTCGCACCGGTGCCGATGACGTTGTGGGTGTGGTGCGAGGTGTGGATGACGATGCGCTTGATCTTCGAAAGGTCCTCGATCTGCCCGCCAAGCTTGCGGGCGAGGTCGATGAGCGCCTGAGCCTGGTACTCGGCCGAGTGCTCCTTGGTGTAGGTGTCGAGGATCGCACGCTTCGATTCGCCCTTGCCCGGCAGCGGGATGGTGTAGCGGGCTTCGGGGCCGGAGAGGATCCAGGCGATGAAGCCGTCCTCGCCTTCGTAGATCGGGTTCGGGGCTCCCTCGCCGCGCATCGCACGGTCGACGGATTCGACGGCCATCTTGCCGGCGAACGCCGGAGCGTGGGCCTTCCAGGACGAGATCTCGCCCTTACGCGACTGACGGGTCGCGGTGGTCACATGCAGGGCCTGCTGGACGGCCTGGAAGGTGATCTCGGTGGGCAGGTGGAGCAGGGCACCGATGCCGGCTGCGGCCGAGGGGCCCAGGTGGGCGACGTGGTCGATCTTGTGCTCGTGCAGGCACATTCCCTTGACGAGGTCGACCTGGATCTCGTAGCCGGTGGCGATGCCGTTGATGAGGTCCTTGCCGCCGATGCCCTTGTGCTGGGCGACTGCGAGCACTGCCGGGATGTTGTCACCGGGGTGTGAGTACTCTGCGGCGAGGAAGGTGTCGTGGAAATCGAGTTCGCGCACGGCCACACCGTTGGCCCAAGCGGCCCATTCCGGTGAGAAGCGGTCGGTCACCGGCAGGCCGAAGATGTTGGCACCGGGATTGAACGGGTGAGCTTGAGCCTGCTCGCGAGCGTGGGTGGGAGCGGAGCGGCGCACGGATGCGGCAGCGACGGAAGCGTTGTCGATGACGCGGTTGATGACCATTTCGGTGACTTCGGAATCGACCGGCGTCGGGTCGGATGCGACCTCGGCGATCTTCCATGCGAGCTGATCTTCGCGAGCCAGGTTCTCTGAGCTCTTGTAGGTGCGGACTTCATGATTGATCATGGATACCCCTTCATAGTCCTTGACCGGAAATGGTCACATAGTGCTGACACAACTGTAGGCCACGTCACTCGACAGGTCCCTGCCGGTCGGAAATTTATCTCGACATCAAGATATTTTACCCGAAGCGTGTCCCAGTTCACCAACGGGGTCCCCATGCTCTTCTGCCGCGAGGGATGGTTGTGGGAATATTGGGTCATGACTCGGACTGCCCTGGACTTCGACGAGAACTGGTTCGACGACGCGGAATACGCGCGCCTGCGCAGACGCATGCCGATCCCCTATGTCAACGCCATCCCAGTGCGGGTGGGCGAGACCGGCAATGTCGAACGCATCGGCCTGCTGCTGCGCAGCCTCGAGGACGGCACCCTCGGACGCGAGGTCGTAGGCGGGAGGATCCGCTTCCACGAGACGATCCGAACCGCATTGGTGCGTCATGCCGAGAACGACCTCGGCCCGATGGCGCTGCCGGTCATTCCGCCTGCGATCAGCCCGTTCCACATCGCCGAGTACTTCCCCACCGAGGGTTCGGCCCTCCTCCACGATCCGCGCCAGCATGCGATCGCCATGTGCTTCATCATGGAGGTCCGCGGCGAATGCACCCCGCGGGCCGATGCCCTCAGCCTCGATTGGCTGACCCCCGAGGAGACCATGCGTCCCGATATCGTCGGCGAGCTCTGCTACGGCCAGGACCATATCCTGCGCATCGCACTGGCCCATCTGGGCTTCCGCGTCTGAGCCAGATGCACGCCCAGGTGAGACGGACCTTCTCGCCCCACGTTTTTTCTACAAGTTGTAGAACCGTCTTGGTAGACTGAAAGCGACGCGGACGATATCGCCAGTCGGGGCCGTCGTCGGCGTCTGGGTTGGACAGGCCCCGATCGAGAGGTGCGAGATGTCTGCTCAAACCAGTTCGTCCGAATCCGGCCTCAGCCTCGAACTCGGCGTCCTCGTCGGCTTCGACGGCTCGGAACTCGCCGCCCAAGCCGTCCGCTACGGCGCAGTCGAGGCCGAACGCCGCAGAACTGTTCTCACCGTCGTCACCGCCTATGAGCTGCCGACGATGATCTATCCGAATATGGCCTCCATCCCCAGTGAACCCGAGGATGACAAGGCGAAGAAGGAAGCAGAGAAGACCCTCGCCGAGGCGGTCGAACTTCTGCGCGATTACTCCGGTGAGAAGTCCTTCCGCACGGCACCCGGCAATTCCGCCGGTGCGCTCGTCACGCTCAGCGCCGATGCCGAGGTCGCCATCGTCGGCGCCCGCGGCCGCGGCGGTTTCATGGGTCGAGTCCTCGGATCCGTGTCCACGGCGCTGCCTGCCCACGCTCACTGCCCGACGATCGTCGTTTCCGAACGGTCGGCCTCGGCAACGGCCGGCAACGGCCCAGTCGTCGTCGCGGTCGACGGTTCCGACAGCGGTCGGGTCGCAATGTTCACGGCAGCCGCCGAGGCCGCCTTACGCGGCACGGAACTCGAACTCGTCGTGGTGCTGCCGGCCGGTGAGGAATGGCTCTACTGGTACCCCGACCTCGAACTCAGCTCCGAGGTCACCGCGCGTCGGCAGAGGCAGCTGTCCGAATCACTCGAGACGGAAGCCGGGACGCTGTCGGAGCAGTTCCCGGATCTGACGGTGACCACCTCGGTGCCGGTCGGCGATCCGACTGAGACTCTTGTCGAGATCAGCTCCCGCGCACAGCTGACGGTGATGGGCACCCGTGGGCGCGGACGGATCCGCAGCGCACTGCTGGGATCCGTCTCGCGCGGAGTCCTCAACCACGCCGAAGGCCCGGTCATGGTGGTTCCCAGCTGATCGGCAGCGCCGTGCTGATCAGCCAGGAGGTGCTGATCAGCTGAGCCCGGCACCTCGACGGCGACGGCTCACCACGAGAAGTGTCGCGCCGAGTGCCAGCGCTCCCGCGCCGACGGCCAAGGGCAGTGCGAGCCCACCGCCGGTGCGGGGCAGGTCTCCATCCCCACTCGCCGAGGCGGTCCCGGATGAATCCGAATCATCGCCCGTTCCTGCGGCGTTCGCCTCGGTCGCATCTGCCTCGGCTGCATCTGCCTCGGAGCCGGAGTCGGCAGTGCCGGCATCTGCTGTCCCCGAGTCTGTTCCGTTCTCGTCATCGGTACCGTCAGACCCGACACCACCCGAGCCGGCACCGTCGGAGCCGGCACCGTCGGAGCCGGCACTGTCGGAGGCGGTGCCACGCGTACCAGCGTCGTCGCTGGTTCCGGCATCATCGGCACCTGCGTCCGCGTCGTCGCTCGTTCCTGCACTGTCGGCGTCATCATTCGCACCTGCATCATCAGCACCTGCCGCGGAGTCGGCACCCGCGCTGGCGCCGGAACCGGCGTCTGCACCGGCGTCGTCATCCGGGGCGGGTTCTTCCGCCTCGGCGCGCCTGAGTTCGACATCGTCGATCTGCTCGGCTGCGGCCTGCGCTTCCGCGCGCTCACCATCGGCCGGTGGCCCACCTGCCGGCACCTCATAGGTCGTCGCCCGCAGCGCCTCGTCGCTGACCCGGACCCGCGTGAAGGCGGGCACGTCGTTGTGGACGCTCTTGCCTTCCCAGTCGAGGCCGGGAACGTAGTCATAGAACTTCGACCCTGATGACGAGGTCAGCGTGAGGTAGAGCGTCTGCCCGTCTTCCTTCTCTTCCTCGGCTCCCGCTTCGGAGCCCTCAACAGGCTTGCCTTCGCCGTCCATGAGGAAGGTGCGGTTATAGATGTGGTCGTGGCCGGAGACGACGAGGTCGATGTCATTGCGGGCCGCGACCGGAGGGATCGCCTTCCGCAGCCGTTTGACGTCGAGGTCGTCCCAATGGGTTGCCGTCGAATAGATCGAGTGGTGGAACCCGAGAACAGTCCAGCGTGCCTGGTCTCCGTGCTCGGCGACGACCTCGTCGATGAACTCGGCGTGGGCATCCATGTCCGGGCTGTTCGAGTTGATGTTGAGGAACAGGACCCCGTCCTCGATGAACCAGTAGTCGCCGCCGGAGGTGATGACGCCGCCACCGCCGTGATCCTGGCTGACATTGGGTCGGTTGAAGTGCTGCTCGTAGGCTTTCGAAGACACATCGTGGTTGCCGATCGTCGTCGCTTGCGGGATCGTGCGGGTCGCTTCCGGTGCCAGGTACTGCGCGTACTGCTCCTGGTTGCCGGCGGAGTTGACCTGGTCTCCCAGCGAGTAGAAGAAGCTCGGGTCGTCAGCAGTGGCCGCCGCCGAGGACAGGGTCCGGTCCCAACCGGCAGCGTCGTCGGGATCCCCGCCTCCGGCACCGACCTGGGGGTCGCCGAAGACGAGGAATTCGTCGTCTCCTCCAGCAGACCCTGTGGTGAACTGCTGCACCTCGGTGTACCCGTCCTCTTCGCTGCCGACCTGGTAGGCGTATTCGGTGTCGGGTTCCAGGTTAGTCATGCTCGCATGGTTGAAGTGACGCTTGAGGTCGGTGGCAAGGCCCGAGTCCGTGGTCTCAGCCTTGTCAGCATCGGCGGGGAGCTTTCCGCCGTCGACCTCACTAGCCGGTGCCCACCGGACCTCTCCCCCACCGGCACTCTCGCTCATCCACGAGAGGTTGCGCGCCGTGGAGTCGGCCCCAACCTGCAACACGGTATCGGTGATCGCCTCGCTCCCCGCGTCCGCCTCGGCGGGCGAATCCGTCCGGTCAGGGCTCGGAGTCTGAGCAGAGTCGGCCTTCGCGCCCTGGGTCGCGGTCGACCCTCCGGAACCGAGAGATGGTTCGGCACGCACAGGCACCGGGGCCGCCACCAGAGCGGCGAGCAGGGTGGCGGCGGACAGGGCACTGAGCGGTCTCTTCAGTCGATGCGTATTCACCCGCCCATTCCTACTGACCAGTAGTGTCCGGTTGTTCGAGGCCCATCGACGGGAATGGGAACGGGAAGTGAATCCTCGATGACCGCCCCCGGCCTCCGCGTCGCCACGGATCCCGGTCGCTGCCCCGCTCCCCTGTTGTACAGTGGTGGCTACGACAGGGGAGCGCCGTCAGGGGCGCTGAGAGTGCAGAAGAAGCTGCAGACCCTCGAACCTGATGCGGTTAGCACCGCCGAAGGAAGTCGAGACTCTTCACCCCTCCTTGAAATGAGGAGGCACAATGCCGAATACCACTACGCCGAGCACCACCCCCACCTCTTCACGCGCCTTCACCGCGGCGCCGAAATCCAAACAGTGGCGGGTGGTCGACTATGTCACCACCGCCGTTCTCGGCATTGCCGTGGGGCTTGTGTTCTGGGTGTTGGCGCTGAGCTGGAAGGTCCTCGAACTCGCCTTCCAGGCATTCCCGCCGTCGATCGGTCTCATCGCAGGACTCTGGGTGCTGGCCGGTCCGCTCGCCGGTGCCATCATCCGCAAACCCGGTGCCGCGCTCCTGTGCGAACTCATCGCCGCCATCGTCGAAGCCGTCCTCGGCTCTCACTTCGGAGCAACCGTCCTGCTCTCGGGTCTGCTGCAGGGCCTCGGTGCCGAACTCGTCTTCGCCGCCTTCGGCTACAAGCGCTTCACCCTGTGGGTCACCGCCGCATCGGGCATGCTGGCGGCTGCGTTCATGGCAGTGAGCGAGAACATCATGTACAACGCCGAATGGCAGTTCGGCTTCCAGGCGATCTACGCAGTCTGCGCGATCGTCTCCGGCCTCGTCATCTCCGGGATCGGCGCCTGGTTCGCCTACCGGGCGATCGCGGCCACGGGTGCTCTGAGCTCCTTCGCCTCCGGCCGTCTGCGCTGATGGCGCTGCCGATCACGGCCGCCGGCTTCTCGTGGTCGCACACCGACCGTGACCGGCCGGCTGTCGGTCCGCTCGATCTGCAGATCGCGGCCGGAGAGAAGGTGCTGCTGCTCGGTGCCTCCGGGGCCGGCAAATCGACGTTCCTCCACGCCGTCGCCGGTGTCCTGCCCGAGGAATCGGGTGAGGCCACCGGTGAACTCCTCGTCGGCGGTGAGAAACCGGATCCCCGCCGAGGCAGCACCGGGCTGGTCCTCCAAGATCCCGATTCTCAGGTGATCTTCTCCCGCATCGGTGATGATGTGGCGTTCGGGATGGAGAACCTCGGACTCCCGTCCGAGACAATCGACGCTCAGGTCTCCGAGTCCCTGCAGGCGCTGGGACTCGATCTGCCGCCGGAGCATCCGAGTGCCGCTCTGTCCGGTGGGCAGAAGCAGCGGCTGGCTCTGGCCGGGATCCATGCGATGGCCCCGGAGGTCATCGTCCTCGACGAACCGACGGCCAATATCGATCCCGCCTCGGCCGCCGAGGTCCGCGATGCCGTGCTCACCGTGCAGGCCGAGACACAGGCGACCATGCTCATCGTCGAACACCGGGTGGAGCTGTGGCTCGATCACGTCGATAGGGTCATCGTGCTCGGCCGCGAAGGCATTGCTGCCCAAGGTCCGCCCGCGCAGATCTTCTCCGATCCGGACCTGACCGACACACTCGTCGACTGCGGAATCTGGATGCCGCGGCACTCCCCCGACCCGCGCCGAGGCGGAACCGCAGAAATCAATAGGACGACGGGCCGCCTCGGCGAGGTTCTGCTGCGCACCCATCGGCTCAGCGTTGCTCGACCGCGCATGGCCACCCCCGCCGCGACCGACCTTGACCTGAGCCTGCGTGCCGGTCAGGCACTCGGAATCGTCGGTGCGAACGGGGCAGGCAAATCGACCACGGCCCTGACCCTGGCGGGCCTTCTGCCCGAATTCTCCGGACAGGTCCTCGCCGAGGCGCCCCTGCGGGACGGAGCCAAACGGGCCCGGCCATTCGCCTGGCCGTCGAAGCAGCTGGCGGCGCGCATCGGCATGGTCTTCCAGGAACCGGCACACCAGTTCCTCACCTCGAGCGTGGCGACCGAACTCGAGCTGGGCCCCCGACTGGCCGGATGGTCTGCCGCCGAGTCGCAGGCACGGGTGGATGAGCTTCTTGAGGGACTCGGTCTCACCGGGTTGGCGCAGGCTCATCCGCAGAGTCTCTCAGGTGGGGAGAAGCGACGCCTGTCGGTGGCAACGATGCTGGCGCCCCGGCCACGGGTGCTCATCGTCGATGAGCCGACCTTCGGTCAGGATGCGCTGACGTGGGCGGGGTTGGTGGAGATGTTCCTCGACGCCTTGGTACACGGTTCCGCGGTGGTCGCGGTCAGCCACGATCAGGCGTTCCTCGAGGCCATAGGTGCCGATGTCCTCAAGCTCGGTGGCTGCCTGAGTGCAGATCGCGATGTCGTCGACGAGTCGGAATCGCGTGTCAGGGCGGGTGATCGCGGTGAGTGAGAGTCTCGATGTGCGTTCTCGCCCCTCCCCTGAGGTCGCCGTACAGGATCCGGGACAGCTCATCCCCGTGGTGCGTTCCACCGCTTTGGCTCGGTGCAATCCGCTGACGAAGATCGCAGTGGCCCTCATCCTCATGGTCGGGGCGCTGCTGAGCATTGATCTCATCTCTGCCGGGGTGGTGCTGCTCGCGGCAGTGCTGGCGCTGCCGGCGACGGGACTCGATCTGGTGGCCGCGGCCAAGCGGCTGTGGTTCCTCCCCGCCGGCGCTCTGCTCGCCGCTTGGGGCACGGCGCTGTTGGCGGAGAAGACTGGGGATGTGGTCGTCGACTTCGGTCCGATTCTGTTCACCACCGGGTCGCTGGCCGCGGCCGCGGCGATCTTCGTCCGTGCCTTGGCATTGGCGATCCCGCTCATCGTGCTCGCGTCGACGATCGATCCGCGTGATCTCGCCGATGCGCTCATTCAGCATCTGCGGCTGCCAGAGGTGGTTGTGGTCTCGGTTCTCGCGGCCTCACGTCTGCTCGGACTGCTGGTCAGTGAGTGGCAGGTGCTGGCGATGGCCAGGCGGGCCAGAGGTGTCGCGGGCGGTTCGCTTCTGCGGCGCACGGGCAGCCTCTTCAGCGGGGTATTCGTTCTGCTCGTGGTCTCGATTCGCCGGGCAACGAACCTGGCGATGGCGATGGAGGGACGGGCATTCGGTCGTCCGGGCCGCACGTGGCGCAGGCGGTCGAGTTTCGCGGTCCGAGATGTCGTGGCGGTGCTTCTCAGTCTGGCTGTCTGCGCGGTCGCGATCGGTGCGGCTCACATGTTCGGAGTCTGGAACCCGATCATCGGCTGAGGCGGATCGGGTGTCTCGGAGCTGCCGTGCTCACAAGAGGTCGGAGCTGTTCCACCGGCGGTCGATCAAAACTGCCGGACGGTCAGAGCTCAGAGCTGCTTGAGGAAGTCCTTGCCGAAGGCCCGCCATTCCTCGAGGGCTTCGGGGCTGGGAAGCTTTGACGTGGTGAGGACGAAGAGGGTTTTGTCTTCGCTCTTCGTCTCGGCTGCGGCTTCGACCTTGATGCCGCCGTCGAGGTTCGCTCTCCAGAAGGAGCGTTTCGCCGTCTCCGAGGTGCGGGGATCACCGTCGAGGGCTACCTCGTTGAGGGTGTCGCCGACGAGGGACGCGAATTTTTCGATGAGTGCGGAACGATCGCCGGGAATGGTGCGGGAGACGGCGACGTCGAAAGTGCCGTCGGCGCGCTGGCCGGGGACTCGGCGTCCGATCTCCTGCTCGTAGGCGACGACGGCGCCCTGGACCCACCAGCCGTGGTTGTCGACTCTGCCGTCGAACTGGGGATAGAGAGCGTCGGCGAGCTCTTTGTGACTCGCCGACGCTCCCCCGGCCGCCTCCAAGCGAGCACGGGTGGCGGCCCATGGTTCGCCGAGGGCCTTTTCGATCGATGCGATGTTCTGCGCTTTGGTCGCCATGGCAGAAGTCTATGTGCTCGATCGACCGGTGTTGAAGGCCTGGTAGGCGATCAGTCGATCTTCAGTTCGCCCATTTCGTCCCAGCCTTCACCGTCGATCTTGCGGGAGATGATCTTCGGGGTCGACACCAGGTGCGGGCGCATGGCTTCGAGGCCGGCGGCGAAGTGATCGCTGGTGACGTGCGGTTCTGCGCCTTCATCGGTGAATGCCTCGACGAGAACGAACTCGTTCGGGTTCTCCAGACTCTTCGACCATTCGAAGAAGAGATTGCCGGGTTCGGCGCGGGTCGCCTCGGTGAAGGCCCGAACGGCTTCGGGGAACTTCTCGACACTGTGGGGTTTCACGTCATATTTCACGACGATGAAGATCATGATCATTCTCCTTCAGTTGATCAGCAGTATGGGTCGATCCCAGCCTAATTCTGCCGCCCTTGCGAATCGACCGGCTCACAGCCTTTCGGCGATGAGGACGAGGAAGTCGCTGTCAGCTTCGAAGGGGCGGAGTTCCCAGGTGGAGAACTTCTGGTCGACGAACATCCCCGTGGCCTTGACGTCCTCGATGAAATCGTCGAAATCATACCCGCGTCCGGCACCGAAGCCGGACACGAACCGGCCGCCGTGTTTGAGCGTCGATTTGATATTGCCCAAGGTCTGCCGGCGCGAGGCGGGATCGAGGAAGGACAGGACGTTTCCGGCGCAGAAGGCCACATCGATCTCGGTGATCCCGGCGCCGGCGAAATCGAAGTCGGCGAGGTCGCCGGTGTGCCATTCACCGCTGGGGAAGTCCTCCTCGGCGACGGAGATGAGGAATTCGTCGAGATCCACGCCGAAGACGGTGTGCCCTTCGTCGATGAGCAGTCCGCCGGCCCGGCCGGTTCCGCAGCCGGCATCGAGGATGCGCGATCCCCGCGGAGCCATGGCGTTGACGAACCTGGCCTCACCGCCGATGTCATGCCCGGCGGCCGCAAGATCTCGCCACCGCTGCGCGTAGTTCGCCGAATGGTCGGGGTTGGCCCTGCGTACCTTATTCCACTGATGGTCGAAGCTCATGTCCTCATCCTAGGTCGGAATCTCAGGCGAAGACTTCGGTGACCACCTTAGCGACCGCCCGGACCGGATCGCTGGGGTCCGGGGAAGTCAGCACGATGATCTCGCGTCCGCCCGCCTCGACGACGGGGTGGAGGTCGACGTCGGACCCACCCAACGACATCATGATCGGCGTCGCCAGGGTCAGGCCGAGCCCGGTTCCGGCGAGCGCCAGCGCGACCGCGGTGTCCGTGACGATATGGGTCTCCTTCGCATTGATTCCCAGCGCCGAGGTGGCCAACCGCATCGCGCGGCCGAAGAGCTCCTCGGCCGGCGGTAGGATCCAGTCGGCCTCGGCCAGATCGTCATCGCTCGGCCGGGACGTCCCCGCGGGGACGACGATGCCGAAGTCTTCCTCGGCCACAGCTTCCCAACTCAGCCCGCGCATCGGCGGCAGCGGCGCGGCCGGGTAGTTGATCCCGATCCCCAGGTCGATGATCCCGTCGATGACGGCGGCCGACATGGTCTCGACATTGATCTCCCGCGCCCGGACTTCGATATGCGGATGGCGCTCGGCCAGCGCCCGCACCACCTTCGGCAGCGCCGTCGTCGATGCCGATCCGAAGACGCCGAGGGTGACGATGGCCTCGCTGCGGAAGTCCCGGCCGAGCATCGCCATCTCCGCCTGCTGCTGAGCGGCGAGGATGTTCCGCGCCCTGGGCAGCAGGGTGCGCCCGGCTTCGGCGAGGACGAGCCCACGGCCGCGCCGTCGGAACAGGTCGGAATCGACGACTCTGCGCAGGGCTGAGATGTGCTGGGACACGGCCCCGACGCTGTAGCCGAGGTGGTCGGCCGCCCGCGTCATCGATCCGAGTTCGGCCACAGCGACGAATGTGCGCAGCTGTCCGAGCGTCCATGTCATGGCAGCGCTCTCCTGTCTTTAGGTTTCTTGAACACAATGTTCACAAACTCTCCCTTGTTCTTAAGTGTGATGGCAACCACAATGAAGTCAAGACACAAACGCCGACATCGCCGTCGGCACTCTCCGTTTCCGGGGCGACCAACGACGGTCGCCCCGGCAGCAGACAGCGAGGTGAACCGTGGAATCCCCCACCGCATCAGCCACCACCCCTCACACCGACGGGGTCCCCGACACGTCCAGAGCCCTGCCCGCCGAAGCCTCCGTCGTCATCATCGGCGCCGGCGTCATGGGAGCGGCCATCGCCTACCACCTGGCCGAACGCGGAGTCCGCGACATCGTCATCGTCGAACGCAACACCCCCGGAGCCGGATCGACGTCGAAGGCCGCTGGAGGTGTGCGCTGCCAATTCTCCGACGAGGTCAACATCGCATTGGCCGCCCGCGGGCTCGAAGTGCTGCGGAACTTCGAAACCGATTTCGGCGTCGACATCGACCTGGTCAGCAACGGCTATCTGTTCCTCCTCGACAACGATGACGACGTGCGCGCGTTCACCGACAACGTGGCCCTGCAACAGCGGATGGGGCTGGATTCGCGGATGCTCACCATCGCCGAGGTGGCCGAGCTGGCCCCGTTCGTCAACACCGAAGGGCTGATCGCCGGGGCGTTCAATCCCGGCGACGGTCACTGCACCCCCGAGGCCGTCGTCGCAGGCTTCGTCACCGCCGCCCGCGAGCGCGGGGTCACGGTGGTCAAGAACTGCGAGGTCACCGGATTCGACACCGACGGCGGAACGGATCGCATGGCCACCTCGGTGATCACGAATCAGGGCACGATCAGCTGCGAACAGGTCGTCGTCGCGGCGGGAGCCTGGTCCGGCCCCATCGGGGACATGGCCGGGGTCGACCTGCCCGTGAAGCCGCTGCGGCGGGAGATCATGGTCTCCGAGCCCGTCGATTTCGACACCTCGCAGATGCCCTTCACGATAGATTTCTCCACCAGCTACTACGTCCACCCGGAAGGAACCGGGCTGCTGTTCGGCTGCCCCGATGAGGTCGATGACTGGTCCTTCAACGACAAACGCGACCCGAACTGGCTGGCCACCCTGGCCGAGCACATCGAAGCCCGCACCCCGGAACTCGGCGAAGTCGAGGCCAAACACGGGTGGGCGGGACTGTATGAGATGACGCCCGACCACAATGCCCTCATCGGCGAGGCCGAGGAGAGGCCGGGATTCTTCTACGCCTGCGGGTTCTCCGGTCACGGCTTCCTCATGGGCCCGGCCGTCGGAGAGGTCGTCGCCGACCTCATGACCGGCCGCATCCCCTTCGTCGACGTGGCTCCCATGGACAAACGACGCTTCGCCACCACCGGACTGCGCAAGGAGCTCAACGTGATCTGAGGCCTCGCACACCCGCCCCTCATCTCCCACCTCCCCGCAACGACTGAACTCCACCGACCGGCCAAGCGACCGATCGACACAGCAGACGACGAAAGGACAGCAATGACTGCACTGCCCACCGATCAGACCATCACCGACCTCCTCACCTCAGGATTGAGCGCCTGCGGAGTAGACGCATCCGCTCTCAAGGGATCGGCCGCCTCGGCGAGCCTTCCGGCCCGCTCCCCCATCACGGGACAGGGCCTCGGCACGATCGCCGCGGACACCGTGCAGACAGCGGCGGACAAGATCGCCGCAGCCCAGACCGCGTTCGAGACCTGGCGGGACGTGCCCGCTCCCGTCCGCGGTCAGCTGGTGCAGCGGTGGGGACAGCTGCTCGGCGAGCACAAGGAGGATCTGGCCAAGATCATCACTGTCGAAGCCGGCAAAACCCCTTCCGAGGCGGCCGGCGAAGTCCAGGAGATGATCGACATCTGCGAGTTCGCACTCGGTCAGTCCCGGCAGCTGTGGGGCAAGACCATGCCCAGCGAACGGCCGGGTCACCGGCTCATGGAGACGTGGCATCCCCTCGGCGTCGTCGGGGTCATCTCCGCATTCAACTTCCCCGTGGCCGTGTATTCCTGGAACACCGCCCTGGCCCTGGTCGCCGGTGACGCGGTCGTGTGGAAGCCCTCAGAGAACGCCGTGCTCGCCGCCCTCGGGGCACAGTCGCTGCTGACCCGGGCCGCCGCCGAGGTGGGGGCACCGGAGAACCTCGCACCCGTCCTCGTCGGTGGCCGGGACATCGGAGATGTGATGGTCCGGGATGAACGCGTGGCCTTGGTCTCGGCGACGGGATCGGTGCGGATGGGTCGCGAGGTCGGACCCGTCGTGGCCGAGCGCTTCGGCAAGGTCCTGCTCGAGCTCGGCGGCAACAACGCGGCGATCGTCGCCCCGAGCGCCGATATCGATCTGGCGCTGCGCGGAGTGGTCTTCGCGGCCGCCGGAACGGCCGGCCAGCGGTGCACGACGCTGCGGCGGCTCATCGTGCACGAGTCCATCGCCGACGAGTTCGTCGACAAGGTCGTCGCCGCATACAAGACGCTGAGCATCGGATCGCCGACCGATGACGGAGTGCTCGTGGGACCGCTCATCAATTCGGGTTCGTTCGATGCGATGCAGGCGGCCCTCAAACAGGCAGAGGCAGAGGGCGGCGAGATCCTCTGCGGTGGTGGCCGGGTGCTCGCCGATGAACGTCCGGATGCTCACTATGTCGAACCCGCCGTCGTGCGGATGCCCAGTCAGAGCGCAGTGGTCAAAGAGGAGACGTTCGCCCCGATCCTCTACGTCGTCACATATTCGGATCTCGATGAGGCACTCGAGATCCACAACGGAGTGCCGCAAGGTCTGTCCTCGGCAATCTTCACAGCCGAACTCGCCGAATCCGAGAAGTTCCTGTCCCGCTCCGACTGCGGAATCGCCAACGTCAACATCGGCACCTCCGGTGCGGAGATCGGCGGTGCTTTCGGCGGTGAGAAGGAGACCGGCGGCGGACGCGAGTCGGGTTCGGATTCGTGGAAGGCCTATATGCGCCCGGCCACGAACACGATCAACTACTCCGGAGAGCTGCCGCTGGCGCAGGGAGTCGAGTTCCTCTGAGAGAGCTGAGTCCTCTGGGGCGAAGTGAGGTCCTCGACCGGTGGGCCGGTGGGCTGATCGAAGCGCAGACCGGCCCACCGACGACCCTTCACGTCGTTCAAGTGCCAGCGCGGATATCACGTGGTACACGACGCGATATCCGCGCTGGCCCCTGAACGAGCGACTTTCGTACAAAAACCAAGGTAGATTGATGCCATGAGCAAAAATCCGCTACTGCCCGCCGCCTATGACGTGATCTGGTCCGGAGTCGTCCTAGTGCTCGTCGTCCTGCTCATCTGGGCAATGGTGAGCATCGCCCGATCAGGACTCGACCCTCGGGTGAGACTCGTCTGGGCGATCATCGTCCTGCTGCTGCCCGTCGTCGGACCGATCTGCTGGCTCATTGCACGACCGCAGAAGTCGGACACCAGTCTCAGCTGACGCGCAATCGCGCTCAGGTCACGCGAAACTCGAAAAAGTCGTCGCCAGTGACGACTCTTTCGAGTTTCGCGTTGACTGATCAACTCTCGTGCAGGACTGCGTCCTCAGCGATCTCTGCTCACGCTCTCGTCTGGCTCTGCACTCGAGGATGCAGAATCGTGCTTGCACTGGCTGTCTGCACGCTCCCGTCGCCGGTGGTCTCGGAGAATGAAGGCGAGGCAGAGCAGTGAGCAGGCGGGAAAGACGATGAGCGTGAGAACCCAGGGCCCGCCTGCACGGAGGTCCTCTTCACCCGACAACACCGAAGTTGCCAGAGCGATGCCTGCGCTGTAAGCCATGATGATGTGCCTCATGCTCCGCACCCTACGCACCGGGAAATCAAGACACAAGCATCCTTGCCCGTAGTCGGAACTGCTGCCTGGTTCACGACCCCACCTCCGAGAGGTCCCCTCCCTCTTAACGCCCGCCTTCGCGCATCGATCAAGGGCTCGCTCGAATCACACGACGTAAACGGGGCGATATTCGAGCGAACCCTTGAACGAGCAGGTTTCGGGCAGAAGTCGGCTGTCCGGTAGACCGAACAAAGTGACGCTGAGCTCCGACCGCGACTGTCTGCTTGCCCACAGATCCGGGTGCGGCCGCGACTTCGGCATTGCCGAGGACTAAAATCGAGTCTGGACCAGTGAACGCTGTTGAAACCCTGCACCCCGCCTAAGGAGACCCCTGTGATTGAGCTGAAGACGCCCGCCGAGATCGACAAGATGGCGGTGACCGGCCGTTTCGTCGCGAAGACCTTGGCCGAGCTGACCTCGATCGCAGAACCGGGCATGGACATCATGCACCTGGAGAAGACCGCGCGGAAGCTCATTGAGGATGCCGGAGCGAAGTCCTGCTACTGGGACTATGCCCCCTCCTTCGGCTCCGGCCCCTTCCGCAACGTCATCTGCCTGTCCGTCAATGACGGCGTCCTCCACGGCAAGCCCCACAGCTACGTGATGAAGGACGGCGACGTGCTCACCCTCGACTTCGCCGTATCCATCGACGGCTGGGTCGCCGACGCCGCACGCTCCGTCGTCGTCGGCAACGGCAGCGACGAGGACCAACGACTCATCGACACCACTTGGGCCGGCCTCGAAGCCGGAATCAGCGCCGCCCAAGCAGGCAATCGCCTCGGCGATATCTCGAAGGCCATCGGTGACGTGGCCGATGCCCACCGCATCCCCGTCAACCTCGACTTCGGCGGGCACGGTCTCGGCCACACGATGCACGAGGATCCGCACGTGCCCAACCGCGGAAAGGGAGGTCGCGGCTTGGTCCTCAAACCGGGTCTGACCTTGGCGATCGAACCCTGGTGGTCGTTCACCTCGAAGAAGTTGTCCGTCGACAAGGACGGTTGGACCCTGCGCCTGGCCGACGGTTCGAATGGTGCCCATTCGGAGAACACGATCGCCATCACCGAGGATGGTCCCCGAATCCTCACCACGCTCGACTGACCTGGCTGCCGCACTCTGCCGGCAGGGGCGTCCGACGAACTCATCGTCGGGCGCCCTTCTGCATTCACCGGGCTCCCCCGCTGCAGTGCGCACCGGCCAGCTCTCCTTGTCACTGAGGCCGGACTCTCGAGCAAGGACTCTCGTGTCAGCGGCCCGTGCCAGAATTGCGGTATGTCTTTCACATGCTCGGAATGCGGCTATTCGACAGTCAAATGGTTGGGACGCTGCCCCGAATGCCAGGCCTGGGGCACCCTTGAGGAAAAGGGCGCGAACTCGTCGAAGGTGAAGACGAAAATCAAGAAATCCAATGCGGCGAAGCCGATCAGCGAGATCGACTCGTCGCTCGCGCAGGCGAGATCGACGTTCGTCCCCGAGTTCGATCGGGTGCTCGGCGGTGGCATCGTGCCTGGCGCCGTTGTCCTGCTCTCCGGCGAGCCGGGGGTCGGCAAGTCGACGCTGCTGCTCGACGTCGCCGCGAAGATCGCCATGTTCGGGGTCAAGGTTCTCTATGTCACCGGTGAGGAATCCGCCGGTCAGGTGCGGCTGCGCGCCGAACGGATCAATGCCCTGGCCGACTCGCTGCTCCTCGCCGCCGAGACCGATCTGGGGTCGGTACTGGGAATGATCGAATCCGAACAGCCGGAGCTGCTCGTCGTCGACTCGATCCAAACTTTGGCATCCTCCGAGGTCGAAGGCATCCCCGGCGGAGTCACCCAGGTCCGCGAAGTCGCCTCCGCCCTCATCAGGGAAGCCAAGGCCCGGTCTCTGCCGACTGTGCTCGTCGGCCACATCACGAAGGACGGCACGATCGCCGGTCCTCGCCTTCTCGAGCACCTCGTCGACGTCGTATGCACCTTCGAAGGTGAGAGGCATTCGCGTCTGCGTATGCTGCGCGCGGTGAAGAATCGCTTCGGCCCCACCGACGACGTGGGCTGTTTCGATATGGAGGAGAACGGGATCAAGAGTCTCGAGGACCCGTCGGGACTGTTCCTCTCGCGCAGCGGTGCGAATCCGCCCGGCACTTGCCTAACGGTGACGCAGGAGGGCAAGCGACCGCTGCTCGTCGAAGTCCAATCGCTCATCACAGAATCCGCCGGCGGCCAGTCCCGTCGCTCGGTCTCCGGAGTCGATTCCTCCCGAGTGGCGATGATGCTGGCTGTGCTCAGCCAGAACGTCGCGCAGGCGGACCTCGCCAAGAGCGATGTCTTCACCGCCACCGTCGGCGGAGCGAAGCTCTCCGAGCCGGCCAGCGACCTCGCGATCTGCATGTCCCTGGCCTCGGCGCTGCTCGGCAAGCCGCTGGCTCGCCACCTCGTCGCGATCGGCGAAGTCAGCCTGTCAGGGGAGATCCGCAATGTCCCCAATCTCGGCCAACGCCTCAACGAAGCCAAACGACTGGGCATCACTCATGCCGTCGTCGCCAAGGGAGCCATGACCAATGTGGCGGCACCGGACAAGATGGAGGTCGAGGAGTGCGAACACATCGCCGGGGCGGTCGAACTGATGCTGACGAAGCAGGGTCTTCGGGAGCAGAAGTGAGAAAGTTCGGGACTTTCGCTTGGTTTTGGAGCATCCTGGTGTCATGACCACGACAGTTTTTCCCGCCTTCCGGACCACCGATGCCGCAGCGACGATCGAACTGCTGGTCACGCTCGGGTTCACCGAAAGACTGCTCGTGCGCAATGAGCAGGACCCGGCCCTCGTCGAGCATGCCGAATTCGCGCTCGGTGACAACGGCGGGATCATGTTCGGTTCGGTCCGCAACGACGGATCGGCACTCGATGCAGTGGGCGGAAGCTCGATCTACGTCGTCGTCGACACCGAACGAGAAGTGGACCGACTCTACCAGGAGATCGTCGACCTGGGGCATGCGATCGTGCGACCGGTAGCGACTCAAGACTACGGCGGCCGCGAATTCGACTTCCGCGACCACGACGGGAACTCTTGGGGAGTCGGCTCCTACCGTGGTGCCTGAGGACTCAGTCCTGCGGTTCCTCTGACTGCTTCTCATCCGAGGAGTCCTTCTCGCCGGATTCCTTTTCCGACTTCTTCTCCTCGTCGGCTTTCTTCTTCTCCTCCGCGGCCTTCTTCTCCTTGGCCTTATCGGCGGCGCTCTTCTCGAGCTCGAACGGCGTCGGTTCGCTCTTCTTGTCATCGAGCTTCACGATGAGCTCGTAGTCGCCGGGGGCGAAGTCAGCGTCTTCGCGGTTGCAGTTCTTGTCGACCTTGATCCGGTTCCATTTGAGTTTCGCAGTCTTCTCCGACTGCGGTGCGAACTCCGTGGAAGCTTCGGCATTCTCGTCTTTCGCCGCCGCGCAGTACTCCGACGACCACACGACATCACCGTTCTTTTCGACGATGAATTCCTGCTTATCGGTACCGACCTCGATGAGGCACGTGGCGGTGTGGCCGTTCTCGATGACCATGCCGAATTCGGGTTCTTTCCCATCCTTCACGGATTTCGGATCGACCTTCGCCTTCAGCGAGAGTTTGTCCTCCGGGCACTTTCCGCTCGCTGCCTTCTTATCCGGCACCGGTGCCGCCGTCGTCGATTCGGCCGGGGTAGTCTCCTCGGCTGCAACCTTGTCCGATCCGTCGCTGCGGCCGCCGATGGCTTTGACGATTCCGACGATTCCGAGCACGAGAAGCCCCAGGACGAGGAGGCTGGCCACAGCAAGCGTGATACGGCGTCGGCGGTACACGTGAGCAGGCAGCTTCCCGCTAGACTGGCGAGGCTGCCCGGCAGCTCTGTTCGGCTGCGAACCACGATTGGAAGGAGTCATCGCTTTGAGCCTAGGCCGAAGCGATTGAGCATCCAAATGACACACCGAGCCGGTCCCGAATCGAATCCCTCCGGGTCGACCTCCGCCTTCCCCGAGGTGTCCGAACCTGTGCTCAGACGAGTCCAGGACACCATCATCGCCTGGTTCGAGGACACCGCCCGCGACCTGCCGTGGAGGCACCCGAAGACGAGTGCCTGGGCAATCCTCGTCAGTGAGATCATGTCCCAACAGACCCCTGTCGCCCGAGTCGAACCGCGATGGCGTGCGTGGATGGACAAATGGCCGACACCAGCCGACCTCGCCGCCGCCCCGACCGCCGAAGTCCTCCACTCCTGGGATCGCTTGGGCTATCCGCGCAGAGCGCTGCGACTGCAGGAAGCCGCCGAAGTCATCGCCGCGGACCTGGACAACCGGGTTCCCGAAACGACCGAAGAGCTCGAACGACTGCCGGGCATCGGGTCCTATACCGCCGCCGCGGTTTCCTCCTTCGCTTTCGGCAGAAAGACGACCGTGCTCGACACGAACGTGCGTCGGGTCCTCATCCGCCTCTTCGCGGGCCGGGAACGCCCCACCACCTCACCTGGCCGGAAGGAGACTGCCTGGGCGGCCGCCCTGGTGCCCGAGGACAAGCACGTTGAGTGGAACGCCGGAGTCATGGAGTTCGGGGCCCTCGTCTGCACGGCACGCAATCCCGACTGCCCCGCCTGCCCGCTCCAGGACATCTGCACATGGAACCGATTGGGCAGACCCGCCTCGGCGACGAAACCGAAGACTCAGAAGTGGGCAGGCACCGATCGACAGCTGCGCGGCGCGATCATGGATGTCCTCAAGGCAGCGCACGTCGCCGGGGACGACCGACGCGGTGTCCGGCTCGACGTCTTCACCGCCTCGGTGACCGACTTCGACCCGGTGTTTCTCGACTCACTGGCCGAATCGACGGCCACGGCGGTGGCGCGAGTGCGTGAACTCAGTGCGGACCAGGACAGGATCAATCGGCTCATCTCCGACCTCGTCGACGACGGTCTGGCACAACAGGTCGATGGCCGATTGGCATTGCCGAACAGCTGAATCAGGACCCGAACATGGCAGACGTCGCCACTGGACGGTGCGTGTGCGGCAGTCGCCTACACTGGCCGGTGAGAGCGTGGCCAAGACCGACGCCCGCCGGTGACGGCCAGGATCAGGGTCTGCCTCAGAGGTATTTGATCATCCGTGAGTTGCCCAGGGTATTCGGTTTGACCCTGGCCAGGTCGAGAAACTCTGCGACGCCCTCATCGGTGGAGTGAAGCAGCTCGACGTAGACCTCGGGTGAGACGGGGATGCCCTTGATCGGTTCGAAGCCGAGCGAACCGAAGAATCCGGTCTCGAAGGTCAGGCAGAACACCCGGTCGACTCCGATCTCACGAGCATCGGCGAGCAGCTGCTGGATGATCGCCTTGCCCACTCCCCTGCCCCGATAGTCCGGTGACGTGGCGACCGTGCGCGCCTCGGCGAGATCCGCCCAGATGATGTGCAGGGCGCCGCAGCCGGCGAGGATCTCGGAACCATCGGGCTGCGGGTCGACGACCAGCCAGAACTCCTGCAGCGACTCGAAGTAGGTCACCGTGTCCTTGGCGAGCAGGATCCGCTCACCGGCCAGTGGGGCGACCAGGGCTTCGATGCCTTTGACATCGCCGGTCCTCGCTCGTCGCAGGTACAGACCTCCTGGGAGTTCGTGCTTTGAATGATGGTCCTCGGAGATCAGTCCGTGATCGAAGTCGCCTGCATGTGAGCTCATACCGACATTCAACACCATCGCCGGAGGCGAACACGAAAGAGTCCGGGGAGTCGGCTGCTGCCGACTCCCCGGACTCTTATGCGTTATCCGAGAAGGTGATGAACGATCAGGCCGAGGTCTCCGAGGATCCGCTCGAACCGGACGAACCCAGACCTGCGAGTTCGCCTTCGTCATCCTCAGCGGGCTTCAGGCTCTCGGTCTCGATGCCTTCGAAGGTGAACTCAGCGTCCTTTCCTTCGCCCTTGACGTCGACCTTGATGGTCTGGCCGCGTCCGATCTCCTTGAACAGGATCTTCTCCGACAGAGTGTCCTCGATCTCGAGCTGGATCGTCCGACGCAGCGGACGGGCACCCAGGACGGGATCGTAGCCGCGCTCGGCGAGCAGATCCTTCGCCTTGGCCGTGACGTCGACCTTCATGCCCTGATCGGCCAGGCGGACGTCGAGACGTTCGAGGAAGAGATCGACGATCTTGATGATCTCGACCATGCTCAGCTGCGGGAACACGATCGTGTCATCGACCCGGTTGAGGAACTCGGGACGGAAGTGCTGCTTGAGCTCTTCGTTGACCCGCTGCTTCATCCGGTCGTAGTTGGTCTTCGTGTCACCCTCGACCTGGAATCCGAGCTGGAGTCCGCTCGAGACATCACGCGTACCGAGGTTGGTCGTCATGATGATGATGGTGTTCTTGAAGTCCACCTCACGACCCTGCGAGTCGGTCAGTCGACCATCCTCGAGGATCTGCAGCAGCGAGTTGAAGATGTCCGAGTGGGCCTTCTCCACCTCGTCGAAGAGGACGACCGAGAACGGCTTCCGGCGGACCTTCTCCGTGAGCTGACCGCCCTCTTCGTATCCGACATATCCCGGAGGCGAACCGAACAGTCGCGAAACCGTGTGCTTCTCCGAGTATTCGGACATGTCGAGGCTGATGAGCGAATCCTCATCGCCGAAGAGGAACTCCGAGAGAGCCTTGGCCAGCTCGGTCTTGCCGACGCCGGTGGGGCCCGCGAAGATGAACGAGCCGGAGGGGCGCTTCGGATCCTTCAGCCCGGCGCGGGTACGACGGATCGCCCGCGAGATCGCCTTGACCGCATCGTCCTGACCGATGACGCGCTTGTGCAGCTCGTCTTCCATCCGCAGCAGACGCGAGGACTCTTCCTCGGTGAGCTTGAAGATCGGAATGCCGGTGGCAGAGGCGAGCACTTCGGCGATGAGATCGGCATCGACGACCTTCGAGGTGTCGGTGCCGGACTTGCGCCACGCCTCGGTCTGCTCTTCCTTCTCCTTCTGCAGCTTCATCTCGGAATCGCGCTCCGAGGCTGCCAGTTCGAAGTCCTGAGCATCGATGGCGGCTTCCTTGCGGTGGCGGGCCTCGAGGATCTTCTCCTCCAGGTCACGCACCTCCTGGGGAACCGACAGACGCGAGATGCGCAGCTTGGCACCGGCTTCGTCGATGAGGTCGATCGCCTTGTCCGGCAGGTACCGGTCGTTGATGTAGCGATCGGACATGTTGACAGCGGCTGCCAGGGCTCCGTCGGTGACGGTGACCTTGTGGTGCGCTTCGTACTTGTCACGCAGACCCTTGAGGATCTCGATCGAATGCGCCAGCGACGGTTCGGGAACCTGGATCGGCTGGAACCGGCGCTCGAGAGCGGCATCCTTCTCGATGTGCTTGCGGTACTCGTCCAGCGTGGTCGCACCGATGGTCTGCAGCTCTCCGCGAGCCAGCATGGGCTTGAGGATCGAAGCGGCATCGATCGCACCTTCGGCGGCTCCGGCACCCACCAGGGTGTGGATCTCGTCGATGAAGAGGATGATGTCGCCGCGGGTGCGGATCTCCTTGAGCACCTTCTTCAGACGCTCCTCGAAGTCACCGCGGTAGCGGGAGCCTGCGACCAGCGAACCGAGGTCGAGTGTGTAGAGCTGCTTGTCGGCGAGGATCTCGGGGACATCGCCGTTGACGATGGCCTGTGCGAGTCCTTCGACGACAGCCGTCTTGCCGACACCGGGTTCACCGATGAGCACCGGGTTGTTCTTCGTGCGACGCGAGAGGATCTGCATCACGCGCTGCATCTGCTCGTGCCGGCCGATGACCGGGTCGAGCTTGGCCTCGCGGGCCGCAGCGGTGAGGTTGGTGCCGAACTGGTCGAGCACGAGCGATCCCGAGGGAGTTCCCTCTTCGCGGCCGCCGGCGGACACGGGTTCCTTGCCCTGGTAGCCCGACAGCAGCTTGATGACTTCCTGGCGGACGCGTCCGAGGTCCGCGCCGAGCTTGACGAGCACCTGCGCGGCAACGCCCTCGCCCTCACGGATGAGGCCGAGCAGAATATGCTCGGTGCCGATGTAGCTGTGACCCAGCTGCAGTGCTTCACGGAGGCTGAGCTCGAGGACCTTCTTCGCCCGCGGGGTGAAGGGAATATGGCCGCTCGGAGCCTGCTGTCCCTGACCGATGATCTCCTGGACCTGGTCGCGCACCTGCTCGAGGGAGATGTCCATACCCTCGAGTGCCTTCGCTGCCAGACCTTCACCCTCATGGATGAGGCCGAGCAGAATGTGCTCGGTGCCGATGTAGTTGTGTTTGAGAAGTTTCGCTTCTTCCTGCGCGAGCACCACGACGCGTCGTGCTCGGTCGGTGAACCGCTCGAACATATTCATCCTCCTCGGTCTTCTGATTCTTCTGAGCCTAACCACCACGACCGCGGTTCTATTGCAGGTTTCGCCATCAGCCGAAACCGTTTGGCTGTGGGCGAAATTCTCTAGACTCGAGACCCACACAGCAACGTCAGAGAGGACGCAGACATGCCCACCGATCCCACGATCATCCGGGACCTGGCCCGGGCCCACGGTCTCGACATCATCACCGATTCCATCGTCATCAACGAGCTCGGCCTCGACTTCCAGGTCGCCATCGCCGAGGCGGTCGACGGCGGAGCGTGGGTGCTCCGGATCCCTCGGCGTCCGGATGTCTCTGCCCGCGCCGCCGTCGAGGGCCGGTTCCTGGGCGCCATCGCACCGCATCTGAGCGTCGCGGTCCCCGATTGGCAGATCCACTCGAATGACCTCATCGCCTACCCGCTGCTGCCGGGAACACCCGGACTGACGATCGATGACAGTGGTCAGCCGCAGTGGCATTTCGATGTCGAATCCTCCGAGTATGCCGCATCGCTCGGATCAGTCCTCGCCGAACTTCACACCGTCGACCCGGCTGTCGTTCGGGACACAGGCATTCCGGAGTTCTCCCCCACCGAGATCCGACAGCGCAAGCGCGAAGACATCGACAACGTCGCCGCCGAGTTCGAGGTGGCGCCGTCCCTGCTCCGGCGGTGGACCGCGTGGCTCGACGAAGACAGCTATTGGCCGTCGTTCTCAACCGTGACTCATGGCGAGGTGTACCCGGCTCATCAGCTCATGGACGGACCCGTCAATCTGAGCATCCTCGACTGGACGACCGCGGCAATCGGCGATCCGGCCAGAGATTTCATGTTCCATCACGCCAGTGTCTCGGCCTCAGCGTTCGAGAACACGAGCGCGCGATACGTGGAAGCCGGCGCTCGGATCTGGCCCAGGTTCGCCGAGCACTGCGGCGAGCTCTACTCGACGTCGCCCGTCGAATTGGGGCTGTACGCTCTGCAGACCGGAGACCCGGAGCATATGAGTGCGGCACGAATTCAATTGAACCCGGAGAACTGAACCGACTTCAACAGCCGTGCGGTGAGCAGAGGTCTTTCCTCAGCCGCAGTGCAGGCTCCCTTGATTCGTGTGCAGCTTCTTCGAATCATTTGGCTGCGGCATCAATCGATATGATTTTCAACTACTCTCCACCTGGCAATTGTCTGTGATGATTCATCACTGCTGTGTTGCCGCATCGCCGGATGAGGGCAATTGATATTTCCGAGGTCGAGCACAAAAAGACCGAGGGGCCAGCGATTCAATTCGCTGACCCCTCGGGTCTAATCGGAAGTTATCGGCTTTCGAATGAGCCTCTTACTTCTCCGCTGCTTCGTATGCTTCGACGATCTCCAGCGGGATCCGTCCACGATCACCGAGCTGGTACCCGTTGTTCTGAGCCCACTCGCGGATCTTCGCCGTGTCCCGCTTGGGGCCCGACGAGCCCGCACGGCGGCCACGGCCACCGGTGTTGGCTACACGACGTGCTTTGGCGATGAATGGGGCGAACGTCTCACGGAGTTTGTCGGCATTCTCGGTTGAGAGCTCGAGTTCGTACGTCGCCTGGTCGAGGCTGAAACGAACGGTTTCCGCCGCTTCGCTTCCGTCGAAATCATCCGTGAGAACGAGGCGCATTTCCCTTGCCATGTTCACTCTTTTCGTAATCAGAGGTTTTTGTCGCTGTCATCTTAACATCCGTTCGGGGATTATCGTCGACTTCGCTAACGTCAATCTCTGAATAGTATTTATCTACCTGTTCGCGTTCATTGCGATCTGCGCGGACGATATTCCGGAACACATACCAGAACAGCAATCCCACACAGATCGACGGGAGCAGCGCTTTGAGGATATCCAACATAATCAGATCAGCCCTCCTGAGCCGAGTCCTCCTGCGAAGAAGCCAAAGGCTTGGTGAATGGGAACAGAATGGTTTCACGAATTCCCAAACCGGTCAGCGCCATGAGCAGACGGTCGAGTCCCATGCCCATTCCGCCGGTCGGCGGCATTCCGTGCTCAATCGCCATGAGGAAGTCCTCGTCGAGGCCCATCGCCTCGTCGTCACCGCGGGCGGCGTCCGCGGCCTGAGCCTCGAAACGCTGACGCTGGATGATCGGGTCGACGAGCTCCGAATAGCCGGTGGCCAACTCGAAGCCGCGCACATACAGATCCCACTTCTCCACGACGCCCTTCTTCGTCCGGTGCTCACGCACCAGTGGTGAGGTGTCGACCGGGAAGTCGGTGACGAAGGTCGGAGCCCAGAGCTTGTCCTGGTAGAAGTGCTCCCACAGCTCTTCGACGTACTTTCCGTGTGAGCGGAAGACTCCGCCCATGTCGACGCCGTTGTCGGCGGCGATCTTGTCGAGGACGTCCAGTCCGGTCTCCGGGGTCACCTCGACGCCGGACAGCTCGGATAGGGAGTCGTACATGCTCACGACCGGCCAGTCTCCGCCGAAGTCGTAGTCCGTGCCGTCGTCGAGAGTGACGACGAGCGATCCGGTGGCTTCCTGGGCGGCGTTCTGGATGAGGGTCTTCGTGAGATCGGCGATCGAATGGTAATCGCCGAAGGACTGATAGGCCTCGAGCATCGCGAATTCCGGGGAGTGAGTGGAGTCAGCACCCTCGTTGCGGAAGTTGCGGTTGATCTCGAAGACGTTCTCGATTCCGCCGACGACCGCCCGCTTGAGGAACAGCTCCGGGGCGATGCGCAGGTACATGTCGATGTCGTAGGCGTTCATATGCGTCTTGAACGGGCGTGCCGAGGCACCGCCGTGCATGGTCTGCAGCATCGGCGTCTCGATCTCGACGAAGTCCTGGTCCGCGAAGGTCTTCCGGAGCGACGACATCACCTTGGCACGGGTGAGCATCGTCTCCCGAGCCTGCTCGCGGGTGATGAGGTCGAGGTAGCGCTGGCGGACGCGGGTGTCCTCGGCGAGTTCGGTGTGCAATCCGGGCAGCGGGCGGAGGGCCTTCGACGCCATGGTCCAGGAGTCCGCGAGGACGGAGAGCTCACCGCGCTTGGACTTGATGACCTTTCCGTGCAGGAACAGGAAGTCGCCGAGGTCGACGTCGGTCTTGAAGTCGTCCAGGCGCTCCTGACCGACTTCACGCAGCGAGAGCATGCCCTGCAGGCGGGTGCCGTCACCGGACTGCAGTGTGACGAAGCAGAGTTTGCCGGTGGTGCGGACGAAGACGACTCGGCCGATGACGCCGACGACAGCCTCGGTCTCCTCCCCCGCTTCGAGACCGTCGTGGGCGGCGTGGACCTCGGCGAGGCTGTGGGTGCGGGGCACCGTCACCGGGTAGGCATCGGTTCCGTCGTCGAGGAGACGCTGGCGCTTGTCCTTTCGAATCCGGATCTGTTCCGGATCGAGGTGTTCGGGTGAAAGGTCTGCGTTCTCAGGTGTCTTCGAGTCGGTATTCGCCATGCTTCAAGGCTACCGTGGACGGGCCGCACGGGGGAATTCGGCGGTCAGTCCAGAGCGCTCAGGATCTGCTGTGCCTGAGCTTCTGTGATCCGTCCCATCGCCAGTGCTTTCGCGGCCGTCGATCGGGCGAGTGCGATGTAGCTGTTGCGCACGGCCGGGTTCGATCGGCTGAGGCTGAACTCGCTCAGTGCCGCCAGGTGCGCTTCGATGGTTCCGACATCACCACGGCTGATCGGTCCGGTCAGCGCCTTCGGTCCGTTCTGCATGGTGTTGGCGACGCTGGCGTCGACGAGGGCGTGGAGGACGGCCGACGGATCGGCGACCCCTGCCTCGGCGAGCAGTTCCATGGCCTCGGCGAGGATCGTGATCGAATGGTTCGACGCGTGGGTGATGGCCGCATGGTAGAGAGGACGGTCCGCCTCGGCGATGTCGATCGGTTCGGCACCGAGTTCGACGACGAGAGCCTCGCCCACCGGACGGATCGGCGCGGGCGCAGTGACCGCGATCGTCGCCTGCCGCAGACGGCTGAGATCGACCTCGGTGCCTGTGAATGTCAGGGATGGGTGCAGAGCGATGGGCAGAACGCCGAGGCGGGTCCCGGCCTCGAGGACGTCCGTTCCGTATCGGCCGGAGCAGTGCACGAGGATCTGCCCGGCATGGATGCGGCCGAGGTTCGCCAGTCCGGTCACCAGTGGTGCGATCTCGTCGTCGGGGACGGCGATGAGCACGAGTTCGGCGCGTTCGGTGATCGCGTCGGGGTCGAGGACCGGCACTCCGGGCAGCATGTCCTCGGCACGTTCGAGGCTGGCCGTCGAGGTGGCGCTGACTCCGATGATCGCGTGACCGGCCTGCCTCCAGGCGGCACCGATGCTGGCTCCGACTCGGCCGCAGCCGATGATTCCGATGCCCAGCCGTGGTGCGTCGTCCTGGCTCATCCGTTGTCTTCCTCGTGAGTCTCGATGGGGCCGGTGTGTGCCGACTTCGCGGCGGCGTCGAAGCGTTGGCGGGCGATCCGAGTACGTTCGGCATGTTCGGTGAAGAAGCGTTTGGCAGCTTCGGCGTCCTGATGCTTCACGAGCGGGGTGATGGGTCCGGCGGTCGAGTGCACGGCCACGCTGCCCAGTTTCAGCGACCTCATCAGCGGCCCTTGGTAGTAGCGCAGGGACTGGACCCTGACATGGGGCACGAAGTCGACCCGGCGATCGAGGACTCCCAGGCGCAGCACGAGCAGGGAATCGGTGAGGGCATAGGCCCGTCGTCTCCAGACGAGGGGGTCGAGGATCCGTGAGGAGCGCGGCTGCGCGTGGAACAGCTCCTCGGCCGCCGCTGCGTCGGGGTGTGTGGATTTCCTGTCGTACATGGCCGACCGGACGAGGCCGTCGGCCGAGATGCCTTCGGGCAGCTGCGGGTCGGGCAGAGCGAGACCCACCATGAGCAGTGCCTGGTCGATATCGCCGACCGGCAGGAGCAGGTTCTCGTCGCTCTTTCCGCCGTCGCTGGCGATGTTGTATTCGGCCCTCCACCAGCCGGCCCAGCGCCACAGCAGCGGCTGGTGGAGGCAGACGGCCTGGAGCCGGTCGAGCGGGATGACTTTGCGGGAGGTGGAGAAGAGTCCGTGGCTGACGGCCAATCCGTCTTCGCTGATGCGGACGACGAAGTTGGCATTGTCGAGGTTCTTCTTGAACCCGGCGAACGCGGCGAAGATGCCGGGCAATCCACCGATGAGGATCGGGAGGAAGGCCTCCTCGATTCCGACGAGGAGGAACACGACGGCAATGGCGACGAGGACGATGATGACGCCGACGGAGATCAGCGTTCCGGTGTTGAGCAGGGAGGACACGATGACCCGATGGGCGGGGACACGGATGATCTCTCCCTCTTCGCCGACATCGGCCGAGAGGTTGTACGGAGCCAGCAGGTCGTTGAGGCTCCGTTCCGCTTCGTGGGAGACGTCGTCGGCCAGGACGCCCAGGCGCTTGCTCAGTCGCACTCCGATGCTGTCGGCGCTGCGTTCGGGCACTGAGCGGTCGATGCCCGGCTGTTCTCCGTCCGCACCTGGGTCCGGGCTGTCGTGGCCACCGGCGCCGAAGCGTGCAGTGTCGCCCGCAGATGCATCGGCTCCTGCGCCGCCGCCTGCCTCTGTATCGGCCTCGGTCCCACCGTGGTCGGCTGCGACTCCGGGCACCGCATCGGTGGACGTCGCAGACGTCGCGGATGCGTTCTTCTTCGCTTTCACCGCGGCGAGAAGTTCATCGCGCAGCTCTTCGGCACGTTTCTTCGACAGGTACTTCAGGGAGATGTTCGAGTCGGTGCCGCCGGCGACATCGAAGACGAGTTCGGCCATGCCGAGCATGCGCGGCAGCAGCTTCTGCTGCAGATCGATCGACTGGACGCGGTCCAGACGGGCCTTGCGCAGCTTCTTCGACAGCAGCCCCCGACGGTAGTAGATCGCCTCGGCGTCGACCCGATACCCCATGACTCGCCACGCCAGCCAGCTGAAGAAGGCGGTGAGGACCAGGATCAGGATGATTCCGCCGACGACGGCGAGGATCACCAGCGGGTGAGCGCCCAGCCATTCGGCGAAGGTGAGGTTGACGGACCGGCCGGAGGCGAGGTCTTCGACGGCGCTCTGGAAGAAGTTCTGCAGACCGTAGGCCGCGGCGATGAAGATGCCGACGAGGACGCCGAGGCTCTCGAGGATCGGCGTCAGCGGATGGACGCGGTGCCAGACCTCCGGTGCGGCCGCCTCGGTGCCGGGGTTCGGGGTTTCGGGTGAAGATGCGTCGCTCATGGTCATAGCCCGGCGAGATTGGCCTGGCCGAGTCCGGCGAGGCTGTCGCGCAGGCGATCGGCTTCGGCGCGGGGCAGTCCGGGGATCGTCGCGTCGGTGGCGGCCGACGCGGTGTGCAGTTTGACGGTGGCCAGGCCGAACATGCGGTCGATGGGGCCGGCGTCGACGTCGACGAATTGGAGTCGGCCGTAGGGCACGACGGTGGCGCGGTGGAACATGATGCCGCGGCGGACGAGCAGGTCGTCCTCCCGTTCGGCATAGCCGATGGCGCGAGCCTGACGGAGGATGATGATCGTCGAAATGATGCCGTAGACGAGGACGGCGATCCAGATGAGGTGCAGCCAGGGCACCTCGGAGTTGAAGATGATCGCGAAGGCCAGCCCGGCGATGAGCATCGGAACGAGCAGCGTCAGTGACGCCAGAACCTCTTTCAGCCCGTACTTCGGACTCACCCTGTTGAAGGGCACATCGGCTCCGATGGAGAAGGAGAGGTCGCGGTTCATGCTGTTTCAGCTCCCGGCGGGTCTTGGGGTGGGATCTCGCAGAATCCCTCGACGATCATACCGACGATCATGAGCACTGCGGCCGAGATCATCGCGACAAGCATACCTGCGGCCAGATCATTGCGGATCCCGGGGGCTGACAGGAAGTAGTAGCCGGCGTTGCCCAGGTACCAGCCGGCCAGTCCGGCCCCGGTCAGGGCACTGGCCTTGGCCATGATCGCCACTCTCGCCGCTTGGATCGGGTCGATCTCCTTCGTCCGGTCACCGTCGTTCCATTTCTTGATGGGCCAGCCGAGCAGGAACAGGATGGCTGCGAGGACGAGCATGCCGATGATGGCGAACCACGGCAGTCCCGGCAGTGAGAACCCCTGGCTTTCGAGCACCACGTCGACCACGATCGCGAGAACCGTGCCGATCACGGCCCAGACGGCGAGGGTGGACGAGGAGGTTCTCTGCATGGTTCCCAGTCTCTCAGATCGCGGGCGGTTATCCAGAGGTGATCCGAGCGATGTCCTGGTCGTCGAGTTCGGCCAGGACCGCGCTGATGGGGCGGCGTCCCTGTGGGGTGTCGATGAGTGTGTCTCCGACGAGTTCCGCCCATGGCGCGAGGACGAAGGCACGTTCGTGAGCGTGCGGGTGCGGCAGCGTCAGTCGCGGGGTCTTGCTGCGCTGCTCCCCGTCCTCGTCTCCGAAGCGGATGAGGTCGATGTCGAGGGTGCGGGGTCCCCACCTGAGTTCGCGCGTCCGCCCGCAGGCGACTTCAATGCCCTGTGCCACCGAGAGCAGTTCGAGAGCCGACAATGTGGTCGTCACGAGCACTCCGAGGTTGAGGAAGTCGGCTTGGTCGACTCCGCCCCAGGGGGCGGTGCGGAAGAGTGAGGACCGGCGGGTGACGGTGATGTCCGGATGCCGGTCGAGGGCGGCCACCGCCTGGTCGAGGGTGTCCGCGGCATCGCCGAGGTTCGCCCCGAGATTGAGATACGCTTCGGTCTCGCCCTCGGCCGTGTCGCCCGAACCGCGCGGCGCGTCCGCGGCCCTTGCAGGCTCCCTCACCGAGGCGGCGGCAGAGTCGACGCGTCTGCGTTCGACTCGGATGCGCACATCGTCGAAGGTCCGTTGGATCGGTGCCGAGGGTTTGTGGACGACGACCTCGACGTGTTCGCACAGGCTCAGGCAGTGGTCGGCGATGCGTTCGGCCAGCGTTTCGATGAGGTCGAAGGTGTTGTTCTCGACGATTCCGGCGACGTCTTCGGCGAGTTCGCCGTAGTGGATCGTCTCGGCGAGGTCGTCGGTGGCCGCGGCACGTGCGACGGAGGTGTGGAGGGTGACGTCGATGATGAAGTCCTGACCCTCGCGCTTCTCGAAGTCGAAGACGCCGTGGTTGCCGCGCACCGTCAGTCCGCGCAGTTCGATGCGGTCGGGGGCCGACTCTGCGCCGGTCATCGCCCGGATCCCTCAGTCCCGGAGTCCGCTGCCGGGTGTGCCGCTGCTGCGGAGTGTTCCCTGACCGCGGCGATGACCTTGCAGGCGACCGCCGAGGTGGCCGGATCGTGGACGCGGACCGCCCAGGCACCGGCCTGCGCGGAGATCGCGGAGATCGTGGCCGTGGCCTGATCCTTCGCCGCCTGTTCGGCCTGTTTCGGGTCGTCGGGGCTGAGCAGGGAGGCGATGAAGCGCTTCCGGCTGGCGGCGACGAGGAGTCGGTGGTCGAGGGCGGCGAATTCGTCGAGCGCGGAGAGCAGCTGCCAGTTGTGTTCGGCGTTCTTCGAGAACCCGAGGCCGGGGTCGACGATGATATTCGCCGGTTCGACGCCGACGTCGATGGCTTCGTCGATGCGGGTGCGCAGCTCGGAGATCACCTCGGCGACGACATCGTCGTAGTGGAACGTCGCCGAAGCCTGATCGAGGTAGCCGCGCCAGTGCATGAGCACGATGGGAGCTCCGGACTCGGCGGCGACGCTGAGCATGGTGGGGTCCGACTGTCCGGCGGAGACGTCGTTGATGATATGAGCTCCGGCTGCCAGGGATTCTGCAGCGACGCGGGCACGCATCGTGTCGACGCTGATGACAGCTCCGGCTGCGGCGAGCTCACGGACGACCGGGACGACTCGGCGCAGCTCTTCGGCTTCGTCGACGCGGGCCGATCCCGGACGCGTCGATTCGCCACCGACGTCGATGATGTCGGCACCGGCTGCCATGAGTTCGAGTCCGTGGGCGACGGCTCGGTCATGGTCGAACCACAGCCCGCCGTCGGAGAAGGAGTCGGGGGTGACATTGAGGACGCCCATGATCTGCGTCGTCTTAGCGGCTGTTTCGTCCATCGCTGTGTGATCCGTGTTCTGCCTCAGCGACCGAGGATGAGACTCATCGCTTCTGCTCGGGAGGCGCTTTCGCGCAGCTGCCCGCGCACGGCCGAGGTGATGGTCGAGGCTCCGGGCTTGCGCACTCCGCGCATGGTCATGCACAGGTGTTCGGCTTCGACGACGACGATGACGCCCTGCGGTTCGAGATGATCGACGAGCGCGTCGGCGATCTGTGAGGTCAGGCGTTCCTGCACCTGGGGGCGCCGCGCATAGATCTCGACGAGGCGGGCCAGTTTCGACAGTCCCGTGACCTTGCCGTTCTTGCTCGGAATGTAGCCGATGTGGGCGACTCCGTGGAAGGGCACGAGGTGGTGTTCGCAGGTCGAGTAGAGGTCGATATCGCGGACGAGGACGAGTTCCTCGTGGCTGATGTCGAAGGTGACGCCGAGGACTTCGGCCGGGTCGCGGTGGAGTCCCGCGAAGATCTCCTCATAGGCTCGAGCCACCCGGTGCGGGGTCTCGACGAGTCCTTCCCGGTCGGGGTCTTCGCCGACGGCGATGAGGATCTCACGCACGGCAGCGGCGATGCGCTCCTGGTCGACCTTGTTGTCCTGCCCTGCGGGGGCGGGGCCGAGACCGGCGGAGACCTCTTCGATATCGGCCATCAGTCGTTGTTCCCTCTGTCTTCGTTCGTGTCATTCGTCGCCGGTCCCCCGGTTCCCGGACCGCTTGTGCCTGGTCCTCCGGTCGGTCCCCCGGTGGGGCCGCCCGTCGGGCCGGTCGGGCCGTTCGGGTTCTCGGGTCCGGGCGGGTTGTGCGGGACGTGGGGTCCGCTGACGCCCGTGGGTCCGGCTCCGGGGATGTCGGTGGTGTCCACCTCGGCGCCGGTCGATCCTTCACCGTCGCTGCGTTCGCTCTGCGGTGCGGGCGGAACGATGGGGCCGCGTTCGGACACGGGGCGATCGTCGTGGGCCAGCCACACTTCGCGGGTGGCGCGTTTGACGACGGGGGCGAAGATCTCCTCGAGGGCGGCCTGGTCCAGCGTTTCGCGTTCGAGCAGCTGGTAGGCGAGGTTGTCGAGCACATCGCGGTTGTGCGTCAGCGCCCAGTAGGCGTCGGCGTGCGCGGAGTCGATGAGACCGCGGACCTCGCGATCGATCGAGGACAGGGTCGAATCCCCGTATTCGTCGCCGCCGCCGTAACCGCGGCCGGCGAAGGGTTCGGACTGGTCGTCGCCGATCTTGACCATGCCCAGTTTCTCGCTCATTCCGTACTGGGTGACCATCTTCCGGGCGATGTTCGTCGCCTTCTCGATGTCATTGCTGGCACCTGTGGTCGGGTCGTGGAAGACGATCTCCTCGGCCACACGCCCGCCCATGGCGTAGGCGAGCTGGTCGAGCAGCTCGTTGCGGGTCGTCGAGTATTTGTCCTCGCTGGGCAGCACCATCGTGTAGCCGAGTGCGCGTCCGCGCGGGAGGATCGTCACCTTCGTCACCGGGTCGGTCTGGTTCATGGCCGCGGCGACCAGTGCGTGCCCGCCCTCGTGGTAGGCGGTGACGAGGCGTTCCTTGTCGTTCATCAGTCGCGTTCGCTTCTGCGGGCCGGCGATGACACGGTCGATGGCCTCATCCAGGATCCGGTTGTCGATGACCTTCGCATTCTCACGTGCGGTGAGCAGGGCCGCCTCGTTGAGGACATTGGCCAGGTCCGCACCGGAGAATCCGGGGGTCCGCTTCGCCACCTGCCCGAGGTCGACCTCGTCGGCCAGCGGCTTGTCGGCGGCGTGGACCTCGAGGATGTGCTTGCGGCCCTTCATATCAGGGGCTTCGACGGGGATCTGCCGGTCGAAGCGACCGGGACGCAGCAGCGCCGGATCGAGAACGTCGGGACGGTTGGTCGCGGCGATGAGGATGACGTTCGTCTTGACGTCGAATCCGTCCATCTCGACGAGCAGCTGGTTGAGAGTCTGTTCGCGCTCGTCGTGTCCGCCGCCCATTCCGGCGCCGCGCTGGCGGCCGACGGCGTCGATCTCGTCGATGAAGATGATGCAGGGGGCGTTCGACTTCGCCTGTTCGAACAGGTCACGAACTCGGGAGGCACCGACGCCGACGTACATCTCGACGAAGTCGGAACCGGAGATCGAGTAGAACGGGACTCCGGCCTCACCGGCGACGGCTTTGGCCAGCAGGGTCTTGCCCGTACCGGGCTGTCCGTAGAGGAGCACGCCCTTGGGGATCTTCGCTCCCACGGCCTTGAACTTCTCCGGCTCGGCGAGGAACTCCTTGATCTCTTCGAGCTCTTCAAGCGCCTCGTCGACTCCGGCGACGTCCTTGAAGGTGACGTCCGGGTTCTCCTTGTTGACGAGCTTCGCCTTCGACTTGCCGAAGTTCATCATCTTCCCGCCCGACATCTGCGAGATGAGGAACCAGAAGACGACGAAGATGATGACGAACGGGATGAGCGTGCCCAGCAGCGACATCAGCCAGCTCTGCTTGGGCACCTCGTCGGTGAAGCCCTTGTCCGGGCCGGCGGAGTCGACGGCCTTGACGACCTGCTCTCCGCGCTGTTCGACGTAGAAGAACTGGACCTTCTTGCCGAAGTCCTTGCCGTCGACCTTGTAGTCGTCCTTGAGAGTGAGGTCGACGCGCTGGTCCTTGTCGACGATCTTGGCCTGTTCGACCTTGTCGTCCTTGAGTAACTGCAGACCCTGTTCGGTGTCGATCTGGCTGAACCCGGACTGACTGAACAGCAGAGCACCGATCGATACGACGAGCAGCGCCAGGACGATCCAGACCAATGGGCCCTTCGTCGCCTTGTTCAGCAGGGGGCGACGTTTGTTCGACTCGGCCATAAGTCCTCTCAGGAAAAAGATGTGGGCAACCGTTTCAGGCTACCGAGGCTGCCTGGGAACATCCCCCACAGCCTAGTACTTCGCACCCCTATAGCCCGAATGCGTGCCGAATCTATTCCGTCACAGACCCCGGACTCGGCCCGGGTTCGCCGCGGGCGTAAAAAGCGGTGCCAGCGGACTCAGCTGTAGACGTGCTGGGCCAGGGTCGCCACGAACGGCACATTGCGGTACTTCTCCGCATAGTCGAGTCCGTAGCCGATGACGAATTCATTGGGCACGTCGAAGCCGACGTACTTGACGTCGATGTCGACCTTGACGGCTTCGGGTTTGCGCAGCATAGTGCAGATCTCGACGGTGGCAGCTCCGCGGGTGCGCAGGTTCTGGACCAGCCAGGACAGAGTGAGGCCGGAGTCGATGATGTCTTCGACGATGAGGACGTGCCGATCGGTGAGGTCGGTGTCGAGGTCCTTGAGGATCCGCACAACGCCGGAGGACTTGGTGCCCGAACCGTAGGAGGACACGGCCATCCAGTCCATCGTCACAGGAGAGTGCAGGGCGCGGGCAAGGTCGGCCATGACCATGACGGCGCCTTTGAGGACGCCGACGAGGAGGATGTCCTTGTCTTTGTAGTCTGCATCGATGGCGGCGGCCAGTTCAACGAGTCGTGCGGCTATCTGCTCTTCCGAGACGAGTACTTTTTCGATGTCATTGCCGAGATCGTTGATGTCCACGAGTGTCGATTCTCCTCAGATGCGGGTCCTGGAGATTCCATTATGGGTCACTTTGCCTCACCGGTGCCAGTGGGCCCGGATGTCGGTGCCAGTTCGTCGTCGACGGTCCCCGGACCGGCCGACAGCCAACCGGTGATCGCCATGAGTGCGGAGATGATGACCATGAACCACAGCGGCACCTGCCAGCCGCCGCTGACCCCGAGCAGTCCGCCCACGGCCAGGGGGCACAGTGCGGCGAGCACATAGCCCGAGGACTGGACGAACGCCGAAGTCGAGGCGGTGACGGAGACCTCGCGAGTGCGGGAGGTGATGAGCGCCAGCGCGGCGGGGAACGCGAATCCGCCGTATCCGAGCAGAGCCGCCCACAGCCAGGGGAGGCTGACCGGGCTGAGCAGCAGTCCGGTATAGCCGGCGACGGCGCTGGCCCCGAAGGAGACGAGGAAGGCGCGCGGGGCGATGCCCCGGACGATGATCTGCGGGGCGAGGAATCCACCGGGCAGACCGCCGAAGGTGACGATCGTGAGCATGATCCCGGCGAGGAAGGGGTCGAGCCCGGCGTCGCGGTAGATCTGCGGCAGCCATCCGAACTGGAGATAGGCATTGGCCGATTGGAGGCCGAAGAACATGGCCATATACCGCGCCTTGGGCGAGGTGAAAACCGCTCGCCGAGGCGGCGCCTCCTCCTGCTGCCCACCGGGCTCCGCGGCCTGTCCGGAGAGGACGGGCACGGACTTCAGTGTCCGCAGCACCGTCCAGGTGATGAGCGCGGACAAGGGCAGGACCAGCCAGAAGCCGAGACCGAAGCGCCACCCGCCGAACTGTTCGGCCAGAGGCGCAGTCAGCAGCGAGGGCAGCATCGAACCGAGGCCGAGCGAGACCGTGAACGTCGTCGCGCCCAGGGTGGGCCGGTGCGGGAAGCGGGACTTGACGTAGACCGGCAGGATGACGTTGCCGATCGACATTCCGGCCAGGGCGAGGACCGTGAGCAGAGCGAAGGCCACCCATTCGGTGACGATGGCGCGCAGACCGATGCCTGCCACGATGAGGGCGGCGCTCAGGGCTAGAGCGGAGAACAGACCGAGGCGCTTGAGCAGGGGTACGGCGATGATGCCGCAGATGGCGAACACGAGTCCCGGCAGAGCCGTGAGCAGACCGGTCTGCCATTCGGCCAGGGAGAATCCGTCGCTGACTTCGGAGAGAACGGGCCCCAGGGAGGAGGCGGCTGGGCGCAGCGAGGCGGCGATGAGGACGAGGCAGGCCAGGGCCAGAACGTCGAGGCCGCGGTTGCGTCGGAATCCCTGCACGGGCGAAGTCGTCATGGCCTCATCCTTTCAGACCGCTGCAGTCGTCGTGCGCGCGGGCCGCGGCCCCATAGAGGCACGCAGACAGGCACAGCTTCCGATGGTATACCGTTTGACGGTCGTAGGCTGAGCACATGATCGTTGTGAAGAATGTGCGCCTGTTCCCTCGCACGCCCGATGCTCCCGCCGTCGACGTCGAGATCACCGAGGGACGGTTCTCTCGCCTCTCCCCCGCCGAGGATGCCGCCCCCGATTCCGCGCCACCGGCGACCGGGACGACATCGACCAGGACCGAGGTCATCGACGGGGCGGGGCGGATCCTGCTGCCTGGCCTCGGCGATGTCCACGCTCATCTGGATTCGAATCGGATGGGCCAGACGTTCCGTCCGCACACCGCCGACGGCACTCTGCACGGGTACATCATGAACGATCGCGAGAACTGGCGGCAGGGCGAGCGCAGCGTCGCCGATCAGGCCGCGTACGCAATTGCGAAGATCATCGCGTCCGGAGGCACGCGCATCCGCTCACACGCACAGGTCGATGCCGACTGCGGTCTCGAGCGCTTCCACGGGGTCAGGGCCGCGCTCGAGGCTCATGTCGATGTCCTCGACTTCCAGATCGTTGCCTTCCCGCAGGCTGGAATCGTGCACGAGCAGGGCGTCGAAGAGCTGCTCGATGCGGCTCTGGGCGAGGGCGCGGACCTCGTCGGCGGACTCGATCCGCTGCTCTACGACCGGGATCCGGTCTCCCACCTCGATGTCGTCTTCGGCCTGGCTGAGAAGCACGGCAAGGGCATCGACATCCACCTCCATGAGGCGGGCACCGCGGGACTCTTCACGCTCGAGGAAATCGCTGCGCGTACTCGAGCCGCGGGTATGGCCGGGCAGGTCACGGTCTCCCATGCCTTCGCTCTCAACACGAACCCGGAACCCGCGGTCGCTCGGATCCTCGATGTCCTCGCCGAGGCGGGAGTGGCCCTGACGACGGTTGCCCCGGCCAAGGGTGCGCTGCCGCAGAGACTCATCCGTGAGCGCCGAATGGCTCTGGGACTCGGCGAGGACGGTCAGCGGGACTACTGGAGTCCCTATGGTGACGGCGATCTGCTGCGCCGGACCTGGCAGCTGGCGTTTACGAACGGGTTCCGTGCAGACGCAGATATCGAAGGCTGTCTCGACATCGCCTCACGCGGAGGAGCGCAGGTCATGGCCGGTGCTCGTTCCGACGGTTCGGCTCTGGTCGACGATTCCCGGTTCGGTCTGGCGGTGGGCGCTCCCGCGGACTTCGTGCTCGTCGACGCCGACACGGTCACCTCGGCGATCATGGACTGCCCGAGGGACAGGGATGTGTTCAAGGGCGGTCGACTCATCGCCTCCGGCGGCGAACTGGCGGGCGGGCCGCGGCTGAGCTGAGTCTCAGCGGGCCTTCGCGGCCGGCTGGAACACGGCCCGCCCGTCGGAGACGACGACTTCCGTGTCCCCGGGCAGGGACAGTCGACCGCGCCTGCGGTCACAGATGAGGGCACAGAGTTCGGCGACCCGCACCGCTCCGAGGTTCTGTCCGGGAACTCCGAGTGAGATCGCCCAGTCGCGCACGACGCGGCTGAGCACGGCATAGTCGAGTGCGGTGAAGACCTCCACCGGCACCGAGGCGGCTCCGCGGATCGTCTGCCCTGCTGCTTCGGCGTGGGCGTCGATGAAATCGGCGTCGGCTCGGCAGAGGTCGGCGGTGCGGGCGAGGTTCGCGGTGATCGGTTGGCCGAGATCGGCTTCGAGTCCGGCCAGCAGCTGCCGAGCCCGGACTCGGGTGAACGCGGTGTCGGCGTTCATCGGATCGTTCCAGATCTCGATGCCCTGTGCCTGACAGGACGCTTCGGTCTGGTCTCGGTCGAGGCCGAGCAGGGGACGAATGAGGCGACCGGCCAACGGGCTCATCCCGGCCAGGGACCGGGTGCCCGATCCGCGCATGAGGCCGAGCAGAACGGTCTCTGCCTGGTCGCTGCGCGTATGGGCCGTGAGAATCCAGTCGGCTCCGGCCGCGGCCCGAGCGGTTTCGAGGGCCGCGTAGCGGGCGGTGCGCGCCGCGGCTTCGAGGCCTTCCTCACCGGCATCGATGCTCACCCTCATCACCTCGGCGGGCACGCCCCAGGATTCGGCGGTGACAGCAACCCGGTCGGCCACCTCGGCGGTGACGGTCTGCAGGCCGTGGTCGACGGTGACGGCACGGGCCCGGATCTCACCGCGTCGATGGAGAAATGCGGTCGCGTGGAGCAGCGCCATCGAATCCGCTCCCCCGGACACTGCGACGATGAGGCCCGGGACAGACGATTCTGCGACGGCGAGCGCTGCGCGCACGGCATTGCGGATGGCTGCGCTGGCCGGGTCGAGGGTCGGCCGCCTCGGCGACGATGCGCTGCGCGGCCCCTCAGCCGTGGACACGGTCGAGCCAGAGCTGCGGTTCGTGGATTTCGGCCGTGCGCGGCAGGTTCGCGGGTTCGGCATAGATGCGGGAGAAGCCCTTCTGTCCGACCTCGCGGCGGACGGCACGGACGAACTTCGCTCCGTCGCGATATTGGGCGAGTTTGAGGTCCATTCCGAGCAGATTCGTCAGGAACCCGCCTTGGGCGGCATCGCGGCGGGCCTCGAATTTGCGGCGCAGCCGGCGCACGCTCGGGATGACACCGGCTCCGACTTCGTCCATGACGACATCGGCGTGGCCTTCGAGCAGGGATAGGATCGCGGTGGCCTCGTCGAGTGCGGTGCGCATGTTCTCGTCACGGATGAGGTCGATGATGCTGGCCTCGCCCTTGACGATGCGGCCGAGGGTGGCGAAGAGGTCGACGATCCCGCCGACTCCCGGCATCGTCAGTCGGGTCGACACGGCTCCGGAGAGCAGGGTGCGCATATGTTCGCGCAGCCAGGGCGCGGTCGCGAACTGCACTTGGTGGGTGGCTTCGTGGAGGGCCACCCACATGCGGAAGTCACGCGGATCGACGTCCATGGCCCTCTCGGCGATGAGCACGGCGGGGGCGACGAAAATCAGCCGTCCCGTCTCCACGGCGAAGGGGTCGAACTGGCCGAGCACGCGAGTCGACAGGAGTGAGAGCACCCCGGCGACCTCGACGGCGCCGGCCTTCGCGGTGGCGGGGCTGACCGGGGCGGGCAGGGCCGCCTCATCGAGCATTCCATTGACGGACTGCGCGTTGGCTTTGACCCAGCTGACCTGGTCGAGGACGAGCACGGAACCGGCGGCGAGCCGTCCGCGCACATCATCGGCGTGCTCCGGCGGCAGCAGAAACGAGTCGAGCACGAGGTCCTGGGCGGTCAGCGCATTGTCCTTCATCCCCTCGACGAGTCCGTCGAGCACACCCGGTTCGGGGACCTTCGCCGCGGAGACGAGCTCACGGGCGGTGCGGGCGGCGAAGTTCTCGTCGATGATCATCGGCAGCCGCAGTTCGCGAGGGCTGTGACGATATCGTCCACGGTCTTTCTGGCTTCCAAGATCTTGTCCTTATCCACGTCGTCGATCTGGATGGAGAATACGAGGTAGCGGTCTTCCGCGTCGAGCACTCCCCCGGCCAGGGAGGTCACGGTCGACAGCGTTCCGGTCTTCGCATGCACCACCCCTGAGGCGTTCCTCTCGTCGAGGAATCGGTCGTGCAGGGTGCCGGTCAGTCCGCCGACGGGGAAGTAGCTGACGAGCCCTGCCAGCGAGTCATCGGCGACGACCGAGGCCTGCAGCACGGTCGTGAGATCGTGCGGGGCGATCCGGTTGTCATAGGACAGCCCCGAGGTGTCGACGAGGTGAGTGCGCCCGAGATCGACGGATTCGCCGAGGGCCTCCAGGACCGCCTTGGGACCGTTCTCGAGGCTGCCGTCCTGCCCCTGAGCGATGGCGACCTCGTTGCCGAGCATCTCGGCGACGACGTTGTCGCTGTGCACGAGAGCGTATTCGACGATCTCGGAGATCGTCGCCGATTCCACCCGGGCAAGTTCCTTCGGGTTCTCGGACTCGGACGGCGCCTCGGATTCGGACCGGTCGGTCGCCTCGGTGACGGTGATCCCGGTCTTCTTCAGCTCTTTTTCGAAGATCGAGAACGCGTCCTTCGCCGGGTGTTCGCTGCGGCCCCGCCAGTCGGCGTTCTTCGACCCGACGTAGGCGGTGTCAACCATGATCGGCTGGATCGGGGTGATCACGCCCTTGGCGATATCGGACCGGGACCAGCCGGAGTCGAAGTCCTCGCCGACGTAGCGGCTCGTGTCCAGGTTGAGGGCCACCTCGGTGATGTTCTGGTCCTTGAGGGCGGCCGCGGTGTCTTCGGCCAGGGTCCGCAGTCCCCCGTGCCCGTTGACCGAACCGGGATCGGAGTCTCCGGCCGACAGGAGCACATCGCCGCCGCCGGTCAGCGTCAGGGTGTTCGTGTCCGCGTCGAAGTCCGTCGTCGTCGCCAAACGCTTCTCCCCGCCGATCGCGGACAGTGAGGCGGCCGCTGTGAGCACCTTCGTCACGGAGGCGGGAGTGCGCGGCTTCGTCTCGTCCTTCGCGTAGAGGACGTCGTCGCTGATCCCGTCACGGACCTCGAGGCCGAAGCCCTTGACCTTCGAATCCTTGAGCACGGCGTCGATCGTCTTCGGGATCTGTGTGGGCACAGGAGCGGAATCGTCGACCGCCGAGGCGGGGGCGGGCACCTGCTGGGCGTGGGCCTGCGGAGTGGGCACGGTCTGGACCTCGACCTGGGGTTCGGTGGTCAGCACGCCGGGCAGGCCGGGCACGAGGTCGTAGGCGTCGACGGCGGCATAGGCACCGAGGGCGAGGACGATGATCCCTGCGGTGATCGCACCGCCCTTCTTCCGCCGCGAGGTCGCCTCTCTGCGGTCGCGGCGCGGGGAGCCGGAGTCCGACGGGTTCTGCGGCGCATCGGTGTCGTTCAAACGCAGGCTCTCATTCCTCGACGACCGTGAGGCGGTCGCCGTCGGTGGGCGGTGACGGGGACTTGTACCATCTATTCTAGTGATGCACCCCTAACGTGAAGGAGCACTATGGAACTGCTGGCCACAATCGAGATCCCCCAGGGGTCCCGCAACAAGTACGAAGTCGATCATGAGACCGGTCGGGTCAAGCTCGATCGCTACCTCTACACTTCGATGCAGTACCCCGCTGATTACGGCTATATCGAGGACACGCTCGGAAACGACGGCGACCCTCTCGATGTGCTCGTGCTGCTGCCCGAGCCGCTGTTCCCCGGTGTGCTCATCGACATCCGTCCCATCGGCATGTTCCAGATGGAAGACGAGGCCGGAGGCGACGACAAGGTCCTCGCCGTGCCCGCCGGAGATCCTCGCTGGGACTCCTACACCGACATCTCGGACGTGGACAAGTTCATGCTCGACTCGATCGAACACTTCTTCTCCCGGTACAAGGACCTCGAGCCCGGCAAGTACGTCAAGGGTTCCAGCTGGGCCGGCCGCGAAGCCGCCGAGGCCGAGATCAACGCCTCGATCGAGCGTTTCAAGGCCGAGGGCCACTGAGCCGACTTCGGACAAGCGCTGACGTCTCAGCGCGCAGCGTTCTCCTCGACCGCCCGGATGATCTCATCCGGGCGGTCGATCATCATGAGATGTGCCGAACCGGAGACAACGCGGGTCTCGAGGCGGGTGAGTCCGGCTTCGAGGGCGCGCAGTCGTCGTTGCCCCGGCAGGCCCGAGGCGAAAAGGGCCGAAGTGGGCACCCGGACTTCTCCCGTGCTCGCCCGCAGGGCGGTGAGGTCTGCCGCCTGCGAGCGGTAGCTCAGCCATTCCGCGAACGCCGAGGTCAGGGTTTCTGGATCAGCGTAGGGGTCCTTGAACACCCCCTCGTCGAGGACCGTGCCGGACACCGTCTCCCGCACAAAGCCTCGGTGCGCGATCGAAGCGCTGATCGACCTGATCTTCCGCGATGAGAGCAGAGTACGGACCGACCGCAGTTGGGACCCTCCGAAGAGTCGATCCGCCAGGCCCCTGACCCTGTCGAACTCGACCGAGGGGTCGACGAGAACGATCCCGGCCACGAGTTCCGGACGGAGCCTGGCAAGAGCCTCGGCGCGGAAGGCCGCCATCGAATGCGCGACGATGACAGCCCGCACGGTCATGGAGCGGGCAGCTGTGCTGGGGGCTGTGAGTCTCGTGACCCCGTGCCGGGTGAGGACCTGCTGCAGCAGTGCCGTCTCCCCGGCGAGGTCGGGTACTCCCCCGCCGAACGGGGTGCCGGCGAAACCCGGACGATCGAGCGCGAGGACGTTATGGCCGGGAAGACCCTCGATGACCGGCGACCACCCGCCTGCCGGGATCGCACATCCGTTGAGGAGGAGCACCGGCGGCCGGTCATGCACGGGCTGTCCTGCCGTTCGAGCGGCAATGCGATAGATGGTGTGCCCGTCGATGGTTTCGACGGCCCACCGGGCCAGCGGGTTCTCAGCGACCATCGGCGAGGGCTTCGGCATCGGAAAGGACGCGCTCGATCATCAGTGGGCGGTGCACATCGACGGCGAGCCAGCCGATCCAGCCGGAGACGATGAGGATCTGCGAGATCTGCACATAGCCCTGGCCCGAGCGCATGAGCTCTTCGATGGCCCCCGAGACCGCCGAGGACAGCACGATGAGGACCGTGAGGATGACCGGCACCCAGCGTCGCGGCCCGCGGCTGGGGATCGCTGCAGCGATCATGCTCGCGCACACCGCCACAGTGACTACCGAAGAGGTGATGGTGTGGGCGAGAAACTCCGGCTCCAGCGCACCGGAGTCGGCGGCGGCCCGGCACGCATCGTCGAAGCTCGGCGAACATGGCATGTTCCAGATGACATCGGCGATCGTTCCGATCCCCGTCAGCGCCGTCCCGGCGGCGACTACCCACCTCCAGTCGCGCACTTGGACGCGCGAGCCGGATAGCGTGCGGCAGGCGATGAGGACCATCAGCATCCCGGAGATGAGGTCACCACCGCGGAACACCCAGGCAGCAGGCTGGTTGTCGGCGGCGAGTTCAGAGATGTAGCCGGCCAGCGGATCCGTGTACGGACTGAGGAAGGCCAAGGTCCAGGTGTTGTAGAAGACGATGACGGCCACAGCCAGTCCCCACCCTGCAAACCGCTCGAAACCGGTGATCGTCTCTGCCCTCGCCGTCGGCCCTGTCCCCGCGATCCGCCCCGGCACCTCAATATCCTTTCGGCTTGGCCAAGGGGAAGGCGATGGTCGAGCGGATCGACTGATTCGTCAGCAGCATGACGAGTCGGTCGAGTCCCATTCCCATGCCACCGGCCGGGGGCATTCCGTGTTCGAGGGCGAGGAGGAAGTCTTCGTCGAGCGCCATCGCCTCCGGATCGCCTCCGGCTGCGGCCAGTGACTGTGCGGTCAACCGCTGACGCTGGATCACCGGGTCGACGAGTTCGGAATATGCGGTTCCGATCTCGGAGCCGAAGATGATGAGGTCCCATTTCTCAGCGAGCATCGGGCTGCGGCGATGCTGCCTGGTCAGCGGCGAGGTCTCGGCCGGGAAGTCCGTGTAGAAGGTCGGAGCGATGGTCGATGACTCGGCGACCTGCTCATAGATCTTCTGCAACAGAGTCCCCCATCCCCAGTTCGGACGCGGTTCGAGCCCCACCGCCCGGGCGTGGGACCGCATCGTCTCGACGTCGGTGGCTGTGGACACCTCGATCCCCAGTTTGTCCGAGACGACCTCGGTCAGAGAGACCGTCGTCCAGTCGTCGGCGAGATCGACCTCGTGTTCGACGCCGTCAACGGTTCCTCGCACCACGGTGGTGCCCAGAGATGCTTCGGCGGCGGTGACGATGAGAGTGCGTGTGAGTTCGCGCATGGTCGAATAGTCGCCGCCGGCCTGATAGGCCTCGAGCATCGAGAACTCGGGATTGTGAGTGGCGTCGACTCCCTCGTTGCGGAAGTTGCGTCCGATCTCGAAGACGCGGTCGAACCCGCCCACGAGGAGGCGCTTGAGATACAGCTCGGGTGCGATGCGCAGGAACAAGTCGAGGTGGTAAGCGTTGATGTGCGTCTGGAACGGTCGGGCATTGGCTCCTCCGTGCACCGTCTGCAGGATCGGCGTCTCCACCTCGAGGAAGTTCCGGCTCTGCAGGGTCTCACGGAGCGAACGGAAGGCGTTCGCCCGGGCGACCATGACGTCGCGTGCAGAAGTGTTGAGGGTGAAGTCGAGGTAGCGTCGGCGGACCTTCGTCTCCGGGTCGCGCACACCCTGTCGGAGGCTGGGCCACGGCTGCAGCGACTTCGCGGCCATCGACCAGTCAACAACGAGGAAGGACTCCGTGCCGGTTCGGGAGCGACCGGGAGTTCCTGTCACGTCGATGCGATCTCCTCGGGCGACCCAGCGGTGCAGTCTTGCGAACGACTCCGAGTCCATTGCCTGCCGTTCGATGAGCAGCTGAGTGCCACGGCCTTCCGAAAGCAGATCGATGAAGACGACTCCACCGTGGTTGCGGACGCTGAGCACACGCCCGCTGAGCGCCGTGACCTTCGCTTCGGCGGGATAGGGCTCCACTCCGGCCGCGAGCATCGACTCACGCACTCTGAGCCGGTACTCGACTTGATCGGATACGCGTTTCGGCGCCGCGGTCGGTTCGTTTGCGGGCGGGACGGTCAGCAGCTCCGCGGCTTCCTCCCGGCTGTAGAGAGGCTGGCCGACTGGGCCGGAACCGAAGATCGACGGCGGCGTGAGAAACCCCTCGGCGATGCTGACAGCCAGGCCGATGCGGGCGAGATACGAGCTGTCGGGATAGCAGAGCATCCGCGGCACCCATTCGGGATGGTACTTCTCGTTTGAGCGGTAGAGCGATTCGAGCTGCCAGAACCGTGAGGCGAAGAGCAGGATATTTCGCCATAGCCTCTTAACCGGTCCTGCTCCGAGTTCCCTGCCCTGCTCGAACGCGGAGCGGAAGACTGCGAAGTTCAACGACACAGAGGCGATGCCGATCTCACTTGCTTCGGTCATGAGACCGGCGACCATGAACTCGGTGACCCCGTTCTCGGCCAAATGGTGCCTCCGCATGAGGTCGAGGGAGACTCCATTGTCTCCCCACGGCACGAAGCTGAGCAGTCCTGCGGTGGTACGCGCGTGAGTGGTGTCGCCGTCGGGGAAGAGAGCCTCGACGACGAGACACTGGCCATCGGCACCGTCGCCGAAGCGCCCGAGTGCCATGGAGAATCCGCGTTCGGTCTCCCCCGCGCGCCAATCTTCGGCGAAGTCGGCCAGGGCGGCGAGCTCGTCGATGGAGATCTCCGATTGACGTCGGATCCGGACGGCGTATCCGGCGGCGGTGAGTTTGGCGACTGAGCGGTTGACCTCTGGCAGCGACCGCAGGGAGAAGTCGCGACTGTGGAGCACGGCCTCGTCTCCGACGAGAAGGACGCGCAGCCCGGCGGCCTGATACGCCTGAGCGCCCTGTCTGCTGGCGGCGAGAACCGCCGGAATCCAGCCATAGGACCTCGCGTGGGAGACGAATTCACGGGCCGCTTCGTTCCACCGGGAGTGCGGGCCGATCGGGTCTCCGGCGACGAGGCACACGCCTTTCTCCACGCGGTAGCTCACGATGCAGCCGCCGGTGAAGAGGGCGGAACGGTCGCGACGGGTGCCGAAGTAGCCGAGGGAATCCGAGTGCTCAGCGGCGAGAAGGCCGCGGATCGACTTCTCCTCAGCGAAGCCGATCCGTTCGGTCTGCCGCTGCGAGCGCAGCAGCGTCCAGAAGGCGACGATGATCACTGCGCCGGAGCAGAAGCCGAACAAAGTCAGCATCCAACTCGATTCGGTCTCCTCCCGCAGCCCGAAGAGCTCAGCCAGGATCTGTTTGGCTTGGACCGTATTCAGGCCTCCGATGACGTACTGGATCGTGAGCACGAGTGCACAGGCGATGACGATTCCGACGATGAGGATGAGGAGGGCCTTGAGGAATCCGCGCGGCTGGGTCTTCGCCGTGTAGTGCCGGCGGTGACGGACGAGTTCGATGAGGGTGAACAGCGGCAGCACGGAACCAGTGGCGAAGTCCCAGGTGAGCAGCCTCGGGTCGACGAGGGCGTAGAGCACCGCGATCAATCCGAGGGCGAGGAGAACGAGCGCGATGAGGACGAGGAAACTCCACCAGGCGACTCGCTTTCCGATTGCGAGCGCCCCCGCGAGGATGACGAGCACCACGGAGGAGACGAAGTCGACCGGTGTGATCGGTACCAGCCAGGTCCAGACCCAGTTCAGCGCCGCATCCGCCCAGCCGCCTGTCGGAACCACGAGGTGGGCGAGCATGAGGAGAGCGAGCAGGGTGAGCACCCGCGGCAGCCACCGGACGAAGAACGTCGATCGACGTGGATTCGCGCCGACATCGGAGGTCCTGCTTCCGGAGGAGACCTGCTTCGCCGTGTAGGTGTGTGGACGAGCACCGTGGGGGACGGGGATGCGCGCGGAGGGGTCCATGGACGAATAGTGCCACAGGAGGCTGATCTCCACTGTCAGGCACTGCAATCAGTGACATCGGTCACGATTTCTTAGGTAAGCCTAAGGGGCAGTGTGAGCCAGGTTATGCGATTGTCGAGTCATGAAACTCGATCATGTGTCATACGCCAGTGAACCTGACGGCTATCGTGCGACCGCCGAGCGGATCGCGGAGAAGCTCGGAGTGGCTCCCTACGACGGCGGTGTGCATCCTCGATTCGGCACCAGAAACCTCATCTTCCCCCTAGCGAACGGCCATTACCTCGAAGTCGTGGAAGCCTTGGAGCATCCGGCCGCTCTCTCGACCCCTTTCGGTCAGGCGGTCCGGGCTCGTTCCGAGCTCGGCGGTGGCTGGATGGGCTGGTGCGTCTCGGTCGACGATCTCACCGCAGTCGAAACCCGCCTCGAGCGCAAGGCTGTCGATGGAAACCGGACGCCGGAGTCCGGTTTGGAACTTCGGTGGCTGCAGATCGGTGTCAAGGGGCTCATCGCCGATCCCCAGCTGCCGTTCTTCATCAAGTGGTCCGCCGACTCCTCGCAGCACCCGTCGACGTACAAGACGAATGAGGGCGTCGACATCGACACCCTGCAGATCGCCGGGGACCGCGATCGTCTGCGCGATTGGCTGGGCACTCAGGATGCCAAGCCGATCTCTGAGATCAACATCGACTGGTCCGCACCCCACGGGACGCCGGGCATCATGTCGGTGAGCTTCAACACGGAGAACGGCCCCGTCACCATCTGAGCACATCAGAGTCCGCACGCACTGCGGAGTCGAAGAAGGCCAGAGGCAGTGTCGCCTCTGGCCTTTTTCAGCTTATGGTCCTGGAGTCATCAGTCGCTCTGAGTCTCCGTCGGCAAGCCCTGCTCGCTTTCCGTCCCGTCTGCGTTCTTCCGACGCAGATGAGCGGCCGTCGCCATCGCACCGCCGACGGCGAGGAGACCTGCTCCGCCGCCGAGCAGTGGCAGAGTGCTGTCCGAACCGGTCCACGGCAGTTCACCGCCGTCCGAGCCGGACCCACCTGAACCGGACCCGCCTGAACCCGAGCCGTCGTTCGAAGAACCGCCGCCCGAATCGGATCCGCCGGAGCCGCCCGAACCGGAGCCGCCGTCGCTTCCGGCGCTCGCGGCCGCACCAGCTGCCGCGGCATCCTTCGCACCGTCCTGCGACCCGGCAGTCGATCCGGAGCTGTCGGCGTCCGTTCCGGTCCTGTCACCCTTGGCATCGGTGTCCTCACCCGTTCCGGCACCATCTGAGCTGCCGTTCTCATCCGAGTCCTTGGCCCCTTCATCTGTGCCGTCGGCGTCGGAGTCCTGGTCCTTCGGCGGTTCAGTCGGATCCGGTGCCGATCCGCCGTCGCCCTTGATGACCTGCACGACCGTGGGCCGCGGCATCGCGGCCACTCCCTTATCGACATCGGTCGCGTCGACATAGTCGGGGAACTGCGAGTGCTGATCGGCATAGGAGCCGTCCTCACCTGGGTGCTGGACCGCAACGAAAGCTGACTCATACTCGTCGTGGACGAGTGGTCCGCAGACCTCGGCTTCGCGAGGCACGGACAGGAACTGTTCGACCCGACCGCGCTGGTCACCGTCGATCGTGACCTTGAACAGCCCGTCGCAGTAGCCGATGCCGTCGGGAGCACCGTCGGTGGAGATCCACAGGTTTCCGGCGGTGTCGAAGGCGACATTGTCCGGGCAGGAGATCGGTGAGACCTGATCGGCGGGGAAGCCGGAGAAGTAGGTGGCGTCGCCCTGCTTCGGGTCTCCGCAGACCAACAGCAGCGTCCAGTCGAATTCGGTGCCCGTATGATCGCCGGAGCGCTCGGTGATCTCGACGATGTGCCCGTCGCGGTTCTCCGTGCGCGGATTGGCCTCATCTGCGGCGGCCTTCCCGTCGGTGCCGCGGTCGGAGTTGTTCGTGCAGGCGACGTAGATGCGGCCGTTGACCGGGTTCGGTTCGACGTCTTCGCAGCGGTCCATCTTCGTCGGTCCGACCTTGTCGGCGGCCAGTCGGGTGTTGACGAGGACCTCTTCGACGGAGAATCCGGACACCTGCGACTTGCCGTCCTTGACCAGCGGAAGCCACTGTCCGCTGCCGTCGAACTCGCCGTCAGCGGGCACCTCACCGCTGCCGTCGATCTCGGACTTCGGTGAGTTGCCGGTGAACTTCGCGACGTAGAGGTCGCCGTCGGTCAGCAGCGTCTTGTTGTGTTCGCGGTCGCCCTCGACGTAGGTGTCCTTCGAGACGAACTTGTAGAGGTAGTCGAACTTCTCATCGTCTCCCATATAGGCCACGGCGTGGCCCGAATCGGAGATCGTGATGTTCGCCCCTTCGTGTTTGAAGCGGCCCATGTTCGTGTGCTTATGAGGGGTGGAGTTCGGGTCCCAGGGGTCGACTTCGACGATCCAGCCGAAGCGATTCGCTTCGTTCGCGTAGCCCGGGTTGTTCGTATCGAATCGGTCGACATCGGCTTCCCACCCGTTGGCCGAGTCTTCGCTGTCGAGACCGTAGCGCTTATCGGCCGCCGAGGTGCCCTGCGCCTTGAAGTACGAGTTGAAGTTCTCCTCACCGGACACCAGAGTGCCCCAGGGCGTGAGCCCGCCCGAGCAGTTGCCGAGAGTGCCCTGCGCCTTGTCACCGTTCGGGTAGTCCTTCGTCCGCAGCAGATCGGAACCGGCAGCGGGACCGGTGAACTCGTATTCGGTGTCGATGAGGAACCGGCGGTTCTTCTTTCCGTTGACATCGATCGTCCACGTCGACTTCTCGTCCGTGCGGATGAGTTCGGCAACGGTCAGCCCGTGGGCTTCGCGACTGATCGCCCGCTGATCGGCTCCGTCCATGTCCTCGGGGTACATGATGGCGTCGTTCGTGTATTCCTGGTTGGCGAAGAGCACGGCCCGGTTGGAGTCATCGGGGTCGATCTGGATGGACAGGAAGTCGTTGTTGTAGCCGAACTGGCGGCGCTGCGCCTCTGGGCTCTGATTCTCCGGGTCGAATTTCGGGGAGTCGGGGAACAGGGGGTCTCCCCAGCGGACGATCGGATGCCAGGAGTAGCCTTGGGGGACGACGAATTCGTCGACCTCATGCTGGACCGGGTCGATGGCGGTGAAGGCCAGACTGCCTGCGGTGGCTGCGGCGGCAGAGCGTGCGGTCGGACTCGGTGCGGTGGTCACTGCGATGGCCAAGGCACCTGCAGCCGAGGCACCGAGAACCGCGCGACGGCTGAGCTTCGCATTGACGATATCGCGGAAATACCCATTTGCCGATGTGTTGCAGGTGGCCTTGAGGCAGGCGTTGTCGCACTTCAGTGCGCACGTGACGGGGCTGCGCTTGCCACGCACATGGTCGGCCATCGGCAGAAAGGTTCGCATCGATTCTCTCCTTGTATCGGGTATCTTCCCAGTCCGGGGCCCACCCGGTACAGAGGGCGGAACCGGAAGGACTCACCCGATCGAGACTGTCACCGGCAAGCGGCCCTGGAACTACCCGTCGGTGAATCAGAGGTGAACCCGGAGGGAGGAATGAGTGTCCCGTTCGCCTGTCCCGACCTCGCCTGCAGCACTCAGCCGAAGTCGACGAGGGCGAGCACTCCCGGGGCGAGGAATCCGACGGCGTCGATGATGACATGCGCCCACACCAACGGCATGAGTCTGCCCTTGCGCAGGAAGTACCAGCCGAAGATGATGCCCATGACGACGTTGCCGATGAACGGGCCGATGCCCTGGTAGAGGTGGTAGCTGGCGCGGAACATCGCCAGGGAGATGATGATCGGCCAGGGCCCGAAGCCCAGCTGCCGCAGTCGCAGCGCCCCGAAGCCGAAGATGAGCACCTCTTCGAGGATTCCGTTCTTCGCGGCCGAGAGCAGCAGCACGGGAATCGTCCACCAATGATCGCCGAGGTTGGACGGCTGGATCTCGGCAGTGATCCCCAGTGCCCTGCCGCCCGCGTACACCCCGAGGGTGCCGATGCCGATCACGAGGAAGATGAGTACACCGTGGCCCAGGTCGCGCAGTCGGTGCCCGTCGACTCCGAGCCTGATCGGCAGCGGCAGGGCCGGTCGGTCTCGACTGAGCAGGTAGATCGCGAGGGCGACGGGCACGAGGGTGAAGCCGATGTCGAGAAGCTGGTAGATCAGATCGAAGGCCGGCCGGGGCGAGATCGAGGTGTTGAGCTTGGCCTGGGCGTCGCTGATCGGTCCGCGCGTGGCGATGTCTGCCAGACGGACGATCGCATAGACGGATGCCTGGCCCAGGGACAGGGCCGCAATGAGACCGAGCTCGAACCACAGGCGCTTTCTCTCCTGTGGTTCGAGCTCGGTCGTCATGGACTCAACTCTAGCCGGGACGGGTCAGTGTTTGGGTTCGCCGTCCCCGTCATCACGACGCGGCTGCTGGCTGCGCAGGGTGAAGTCCGTTCCCGGCCCATCGCCCCGGATCCCGTCGTCGTCGCGTCCGTCGCTGCCGGTCGGTTCGTCGTCGCGGCGGTCACCGAGGCGGTCGGCGTCCGTCGATCCATCCGACGCCGAGACGGCCCTGCCCGAATCCGCGGACGTCGAGTCCGCGGTCGGTGCGGTCGCCTCAGTGGGGGCCTCCCCTTCTGCCCGTGCCCGAGTGTCGTCGGAACTGACGGCAGCGGCCCCGGCACCGGCTGTCACAGCGGCGGTCTCCCTCTCATGTGCCCGTGCCTCGGCGGCGTCGAGGACCTCACCGCGAGCCATGTTCTTCACGTACTTCTTCTCAGCCCGGCGTTCCTTGACTCCTTCGAGCAGCAGGTAGAGCACGGGCACGAGGATGAGCGTGAGCAGCGTCGAGCTGACCAGGCCGCCGATGACGACGATCGCCAGCGGCTTCGAGATGAACACTCCCCCGCCGGTGAGCCCGAGGGCCATCGGCAGCAGAGCGAAGATCGTGGCGGCCGCGGTCATGAGGATCGGACGGTAACGCAGCCGGGCACCGTGGACGATGGCCGTACGCAGATCGACCCCGCGCACTCGGAAGTGATTGATGAGGTCGATGAGCACGATCGCATTCGTCACCACGATGCCGATGAGCATGAGCAGACCGATCATCGACGTCAGCCCCAGCGGAGTGTCGGTGATGAGCGAGAGCGCAACCGAACCGGTGGCCGCGAACGGGATCGAGACCAGCAGGATCAGCGGCTGCAGCAGCGACTTGAACGTGGCGACCATGATGACGAACACGATGAGGATCGCCGCGAGCATCGCCAGCCCCAACTGCGAGAACGCTTCGTTCTGCTCCTGGGTGGCACCGCCGGTGTCGACGGACACCGTATCGGGCAGGTCCACCTCGTCGAGGGCGGACTGGACCTCGGTCGACACGGCTCCGAGGTCATCGCCTTCCGGAGTCACGGACACGGTGGTCGAACGCTGCGAATCCGTGTGGCGGATCGTCGGTGCGGTCTTGACCTCCTTGACGTCGGCGACCTCATCGAGTTCGATGAAGCGCGGCTCCGAGGTCACGGGAGCACCAGCATTCGGATCGCCGCCTGTCGCACCGGCACCACCGGCCGCACCACCAGCACCGCCTGCGCCGCCGGCACCGCCAGCGCCTCCGGCACCACCAGCGTCACCCGAACCTCCGGCACCACCGCCAGCGCCTCCGGCACCACCAGCGTCACCCGAACCTCCGGCACCACCGCCAGCTCCTCCGGCACCACCGGCCGCGCCGGCGTCACCTGAGCCACCGGCACCTCCGGCCGCACCACCGGCGCCGCCTGCCGCACCTGCGCCGGCTCCTCCGGCGGGAGCCGTCTCTTCCGGCTTGCCCGGGATCTTGAGTTCGCGCAGCTTCTCCACGGTGTCGGCATTGCGATCGAAGAGCAGCACCGAATGGGAGACATCGTCGATGACGACCTCACCGATCTGCTGGCCATGCATGGCACGCTGCACATACTGGCCGATGGCCGCCTCGGTGAGGTTCTCCTCTGCGGCCTTCTCATGATCGACCTTGACTTCGATCACGGGCTGGACCGCGGCGGTATCGCTCGTCACCGACTGCGCCGACGATACGCCCTCGAGCTTGTCGCTGACCTTGTTCGTCGCGTCCTCGAGTTCTTCGGGATCGGTGGCCGTGAGTGTGACGTCGATGGTCTGCGCACCCGGGGTCGAGCTCTGGCTTGCCACCTCGACGTCGCCGGCGCCCTTGAGGCCGTCGAACTGCTTCTGCAGATCTGCGGAGATCGACTGCGCCGAGACTCCGGACTTTGTGTTGACGATATAGGTGCCCGTCAGCGACGAATCGTCGGTGAAGCCGAACGACGTGCCGCCGAGCGACAACTGGTAGTTGTCGACATCGGATTCGTCGGCGAGGATGTCCTCGACCTTCTTCGCCTGTTCCGAGGCCTCATCGAGGTCGGTGCCCGGGTCGAAGGTCTGCGAGATCTGCAGTGAGTCCTGCCCGGTGTCGCCGAAGAGCTCTGTCTTCAGCTGTGGGATCATCGCTCCGGTGCCTGCGAGCACGAGCACGGCGATGAGGATCATGATGATCGGGTGCTTCGTCGAGAACCCGATGGCCGGCATATAGGTCTTCTGCAGTCGCGTCACCGGCGAATGCATTCCGGCGAGCTCGTCGACCGCTTCCGTTCCGTCTTCGGATTCGCCGTAGCGCGGTCCGCCCGCTGCCACTCCGGTCGCATCGGTTCGAGTCGTGGCACCGGCCTGTGCGGAGGCATCAGCGCGCGGGAACGATTCAACACTGTCTCGAGGACCGGTGTCCTCGGCTTCGGCACCGGCGGCGACGAGGTCGCGCTTCCTGTCGGCCTTCTTCGCTTCCTTCTTCTCTGCCCGCCACTGCGACAGCATCGACTTGCGGCTGCGACGGATCTCCGCCTTCTCCGCACGGGTGAGCTTGACCTTCGCTTCACGCTGACGCAGGAACCAGTACGCGAGGACGGGCACGATCGTCAGTGCCACGAACAGGGACGAGAGCAGGGCGATGGTCGCGGTCAGGGCGAAGGGCCGGAACATCTCTCCGGTCTGCCCGGTCACGAATGCCAGCGGCAGGAACACGGCCACCGTGGTCAGCGTCGATGCGGTGATGGCACCGGCCACTTCGGAGACGGCGGCGAGGATGTTCGAGAACTTGTCGCCGCCGGAGGCGTGGCGTCTGCGGATCGCCTCGATGACGACGATGGAGTCGTCGACGACGCGGCCGACGGAGATCGTCAGCGCACCGAGGGTGAGCATGTTGAGGGTCTCCCCGCCCATCCACAGCCCGATCATGGCGATGAGGAGGGAGAGCGGGATGGAGATGGCGGTGATGATCGTCGCCCGCACCGAGAGCAGGAAGACGAGGATGACGAGGACCGCGAAGATCAGGCCCAGCCCACCCTCGTTGAGCAGGTCGTGGATGGACTGTTCGATGAACGGGGCCTGGTCGAACGCGGAGACGAACTCCGTGTTGTCACCCATCATCTTCTCGAGTTCGGGCAGCTTGTCGGCCACCGCGTGAGAGACGTCGACGGTGTTCGCGTCGGATTCCTTCATCACCGACACGGACAGCGAGGGTTCGCCGTTGGTGCGCGAGATCGACTCGATCGGCTCGTCGACGAGTTTGACGTCGGCGACGTCGGAGATCTGGATCGGCCCGTCCTTGCCGGAGATGACGAGGTCTTTGATCGCATCGATCGAGCGGATGCGGGTGCCGACCTCGACCGGGGCCGCGCCGTCGTCGCCCTTGAGCTCACCGGCCGAGGTGGGCACACCGTTGGACTGGAGGATTCCGGCCACCTCGTCGAGGTTGGCTCCTTCGTCCTCGAGGTCGTCGCGGCGGATGCTGATCTCGACCTGTTTGGTCTTCGCTCCGGCGATCTGGACCTGGGAGACGCCGTCGACCTTCTTCAGCTCCGGTTCGACGATGTCCTCGAGATTCGCCGCCAGCTGGTCTTCATCGGCATCCGAGGTCACGGACAGGGCGAGCACCGGAATATCATCGGTGCCCATCATCATGACGTTCGGTTCGACCCCGTCGGGCAGGGTCGGCTGCACCTGGGAGACAGCGCGCTGCAGGGCACGGACGACGTCATCGGAGTCGTCGCCGTACTTCGTGCTCACGGTGATCTGCGAACTGCCCGCCGAGGAGGTCGAGGTCATGTCCTCGACCTCGGGCAGTGCGGTCAGCGCCCCTTCGAGTGGGTCGGTGACTTCGGATTCGACGGCCTCGGGGGTGGCTCCCTCATAGGAGGCGGTGACCGTGGCCTGTGGGTTGTCGAGGGACGGGAAGAGCTCTTGCTTGAGAGCACCGGCACCGATGACGCCGAAGATGATGGCGACGACGGAGATGAGCGCGATGAGCGCCCGGTTCTTCAGACTCAGCCGGGTCAGGAAACTCACGAGGGGGACTTTCTTTGTCGTAGACAGGGCGACGACGCAGAACGCCGACTCAACCAACCATCCTAGTGAGTGTCCCCTGAACCGCACATGAGGAAAACCTGACTTTTCGGAATCAGAATCCCGACGCGTCGCGTTTCGTGCGACAGCTCGGTGAACCGGCAACAGCTCGGTCCGTGCACCGAGCTGTTGCCGGTGCGCCGAGCTGTCGGCAGGCTATTGAACGCCGGCCGGTCGGCGGGGACGGGTCTCACGGCCGAAGAACCACAGGCCCGCGGCGACGATGCCGAGGACACCGGTGAGCAGGAACGCCCACGAGTAGTCGAAGTGATCGACGACGGCTCCGGCGATGATCGGGCCGAGGATGGCTCCGCCGTCGAGGGCCATCTGGTAGCGGGCGAGCACTCGGCCGCCCTTGCGGTCGCGGCCGATGACGTCGGCGACGGTGGCCTGCTGAGCGGGGTTGGCCAGGCCGGAGCCGATCCCGGCGATGATGGAGAAGACGAAGAACAGCCAGATCGAATCGATGAAGGCCAGCGCCGCGGTGGTCACGCCGAGGACGAACAGGCCCCATTGGATGAAGGGTTTGCGCCCGACGGTGTCGGCAAAGCGTCCGACCACCGTCACGGCCGAGGCATTGCCGATGGCGAACATGGTCAGCGCCAGTCCGGCCACTGCGGTATCGGCCTTAAGGGCCTGGATGGCGAAGAGCGGGTAGATGGCCACGCGGATGCCCATCGCCGACCAGCCTTGGACAAAGGCGGAGATGAGCGCCGACCGGTAGGCCGAATCCTTCCAGGCTTCCCGGAAGGACATGACTTCCTGCTGCTGCTTGTCCTTCTCCGCTTCCAGCCGGGCACGCCCGGATTTCGTCGAGGAGCCGAAGGATGCGGTGGAGGCGAGGAAGACGCGGACGACGATGGCGGCGATGAGCAGACCGACGGCATAGATGATGAACGGAATGCGCATCCCCCATCCGGCCATGGCACCGCCGAGGACGGGTCCGGCGATATTGCCGACGAGGAATGCGGTCGCATACGTCGACGATGCCTTCGCGCGGGCGTCGATCGGGGCGAGGCGGACGATGAGCGCCATCGCGGAGACGCTGAACATCGTCGAGCCGATGCCGCCGAGTCCGCGGAAGATCAGCAGCTGCCAGTAGTTCTGAGCGAAGGCGACGGCCGCGGTGGAGGCTGCGACGATGAGGAGACCGGTGATGTAGATGCGGCGTTCGCCGAAGGCATCGACGAGGCGCCCGGATGAGGGTGAGAACACGAACCGGAAGAATGCGAACGAGGAGACGACGATGGTTGCGGCGGTGACCCCGAAGTCGAAGCTCGCCGCGAACTGCGGCAGGACGGGTGCGATGATTCCGTAGCCCAGGGCAACGATGAAGGCCGCTGCCACGAGGACATAGATCTCCTTGGGCAGGCGGCGCGTTTCCGGAGTGTCGGTGCCGGGAGTGCTCACAGGGTATCGAGGAACTGTTCGGGCTTCGGCAGGGGGCGAGTGCTCGTGGTCAGGCGCTGTCGGTAGCGTTCGGGGACGGCTCCGATGTAGAACCAGCCCATGAGCAGTTCATGATCGTTCAGGCGGTGGAGGCGGCGGACCGGTTCGGTGTTCGTCAGGGTTCCCGAGCGCCACATGACTCCCCAGCCGGCTTGCCACAGGGCGAGTTCGAGCAGGTGGCCGGCACCAGCGGCGGTCGCGTGCTGCTCCCATTCGGGAACCTTGTCATGTTCGACCGGTGAGGAGACGAGGGCGAGCAGAAGTTCGGCCCGCAGCGGCTTCGTATTGGTCTCGCCGGGTTTGCGGACGACGCCGGCGGCTTCGTCGAGGGCGTCGCCGAGGCGGTGCCGGTCGTCTCCGCGGATGATGAGGAAGCGCCAGGGGCGCAGTGACTTGTGGTCGGCGACCGAGGAGATCGATCGGATGATCTCAAGCAGGTCGGAGTCGTTCGGGGTCACCGGGTCGACCTTTGAGATCGACCGTCGGGTGCTCAGGGCGTGGAGGACGGGATCGGCGACGATGTCGATCGACGACGGCGCTGAGTAGTCGGGACCGCGGCGAGTGGGAGTCACGGCTGAGGTGCGGTCACTCGCCGAGACGGCGGCCGCCTCGGTGGGGTGAGCCCCGTCCCGCGGGGACACATCGAACTGTGCGCCCTGGATGTTCTGGGCTTCCTGCGCGGCCAGGCTCTTCGCCCATGGTCCGGTGTTGCCGTCGAGGAAGTGGGCACGGACGCGGTCTTTCGTCACATCGCAGGCCTTGCCCGAGTCCTTGGACCGTTTGCGGTCCTTGTGTTTGGACTTCTTGCATCTGTCCTTTTTGTGACTGCCCATCAGCTCACCCATTCGGCGAAGGCGGTGCGGGCCTTGTGCAGTTTCGGGTCGATGATGACACGGCAGTAGCCGTTGTCCGGGTTCGCGGTGTAGAAGTCCTGGTGGACCGCCTCGGCGGGATAGAAGGTACCGAGAGGTTCGAGGGTGGTGACGATCGGATCGTCGAACAGGTTCTGCGCGGATTCGATGGCCTCGGCGAAGTGCTGCTTCTCGGTCTCGTCGCGATAGAACATGGCCGACCGGTACTGGGTGCCGACGTCGTAGCCCTGGCGGTTCAGGCTCGTGGGGTCGTGGCCGGTGAAGAACAGGCCGAGGATGACGTCTTCGGGAACGATGTCGGCGTCGAAGGTCACCTGCAGGGCTTCGGCATGGCCGGTCATCCCGGAGCAGACCTCACGGTATCCGGGGTTGTCGGTGTGTCCGCCGGTGTAGCCGGAGATCACTTCTCTCACGCCGGTGGTCCGCTGGTAGACGGCGTCGAGGCACCAGAAGCAGCCGGCGCCGAGGGTGAGGGTACGAAGATCGCTCATGCAACGTATAACGATGACGCGAGCAGGTTATTCCCGGCCCCAGCGGTACGATCAGCTGCCATCGGCGCGGAAGGTCAGCTGATCGGGGGCAGGCCACGTCGCCAGCACGGTCATCTGTTCGTCCTCGTCGAGGATCTCGAAACTGCTCGAGTAGCCCGCATAGTCTGACTCCTGTTCGAGGCCCTCGGGATGCAGCGTTCCCGGCACAGAGTCCTCGGGAAGATCCTCGGAGACCCTGAAATCTGAATCAGGCGAGCTGAACGAGATGGCGTCGAGATAGCCGTTGACGATGCTCAGACTCAGTTCCCTCTCAGCCGTCTCTCCCCCATCTTGGTCCGCGCTGTGCCTGATCCCAACGACCGGGTATGTCTGCGTTGCCGGGACCACCCGCGGGGATGATGCTGCGGGGTAGACGTGGATGCTCTCGATGTCTTCGTTCCTGATGATCTCGGCCAGCCGGTCGGGGTCCAGAATGATCGGCTCGTTTCCCGGATACTCAGCTCTCGGGTAGGTGACCCAGACGAAGAAGCGCGCGGTGTCGAGCTGCTCGGACACTGCCTCGGCGGTGGCTTGTGCGACGGGATGCGGCTGTGACAACAGGAGGTTCACCGACTCCCGGATGCGGGTGGGCAGTTCGATCTCGACCGGCGCGTAGTCGAAGTCCTCGACGTCGTCGGCCCATTTCTCGACCTTGTCGATGAGGACCGCTGTCACCGCGACGAGCCCGCCGTTGACGACGGCATTGAGACCTCGGCCGACGCCCGTCGGCAGTTTCGCATCGATAGCCTCCGCCAGCCGCTCCGTCAGCGGCCAGAGCGCCCATGAGGCCGCTCCCGCTGCTGCCGCGGTGACCGCATTGAGGAACGCCGGGGAAGTCACGCTCGCCTGTTCGTCCCACCAAGTATCCGCGGCGGCATCGCCGTCGAGTACTCCGACGTCAGAGATGTGCGCAGGAGAGGAAGCATATCGGACGGGACCGCTCCCTCTGGTGGAGAAGGCTCCGAGGAATTCGTCGATGCCGCTCGATCCGCCCACCTTGCCGAGGAAGGCCCGGGACCCGGTGAGCCAGGTCAGGCCCGCATTGGCCAGGGCGGTTCCCGCTCTCAGGCCGGTCTGGCGTTCGGCGGAGACGTCGCGGCGGCGCACCAGCGCGAGGGCGCCGGTGCCGAGTGCGGCAGCGGTACGGACGGTTCGGTGATGACGAAGGGGGATGTCGGGAAGTCGCATGTCCTTATCGAAACATGCCCGCCTGTGACGCAGATGAGAGCGGTCAACAGTCTCGGCGGTATCCGGACCGGCGACCGCGGCGGAGGTTCACATCACCATGCCCGAAGGCAAGGAGAAGCCGAGTTCTGCGGCGGCCTTCTGTGTCGAGGGCTGGTGCCAGAACTTCGCCACGGATTCGTTCGTCGCCAGGGATCGCATCTCGGCTTTGTCGAGGAAGAGGATCCCGGATAGGTGGTCGGTCTCGTGGGCGACGATGCGCGCCGACCAGCCGGAGACCTCCTCGGCGATGGGGTCGCCCTGCAGGTCGATGCCCGTCAATGCGATGTTGCGGGGGCGGGCCACGACGGCTTGGTAGCCGGGGATCGACAGACATCCTTCATAGAAGGCGACGTCCTCACCTCCGGCGCGTTCGCAGCCCGCGTTGAGGACCACCCTCAGCGGCATCGGCTCCCGTTGCCGGACCTTCGCGACCTCGGGATCGCGGGCACCAGGATCTTCGGCGACGAACATCGACAGGCCGATGCCCACCTGCGGGGCGGCAAGGCCGACTCCCGGGGCGGCGAGCATGGTCGCTCGCATCACCTCGGCGAGCTGCTCGAGCTCGGCGTCGTCGACCTGCCCGTCGAAAGGGCGGGTCTGGGACCGGAGGACCGGGTTCCCTGCCTCGACGATGGGCGCGGTCCCGTCCCCCGTCTCGGCGGCGGTGAGGACGGCACGGATCTGGTCGGCGATGAGCGCATCGGAGACGTTCACGAGGTGGTGTCCCTCAGTTCGCGCGGGCGACGATGAGTTCGGCGTGCTTGAGCAGCGGGGCGTCGATCATCTTGCCCTCGAAGGAGAATGCGCCCTTCTCCGTCTTCGCCAGGTCGAGCACGGACCGCGCCCAGGTCAGCTGTTCGTCGCTGGGGCGGAAGGCGTCGCGGACGACGGGCACGTGGTTGGGGTGGATGGAGACCTTGCCGGAGAACCCCGACTGTACGGCGTCTTCGGCCTCGGCTGCCAGTCCTTCGAGGTTCGGGATGTCCGCCCAGATCGAGTCGAGCGCGAACTTGCGATGGGCCCGAGCGGCGAGGAGGGTCTGACTGCGCACATGCTTGGCCACCTCCCGGTAGCCACCATCGGCCCTGCGGGAGGAGCCTCCGCCGAGGTCGGCGATGAGATCCTCCGAACCCCACATCAGCGCATAGACATTCGGCGCAGCGGCGATCTCGGCGACGTTGACGGCTCCGAGCGCGGTTTCGATGAGCGCGATGACCTGGAACCCGGACAGGATCGACACATCAGATGCAAGCTCCGCCTTCGGCAGCATCACGGCCGTGTACTCGGTGCGCGCGAGCATCTTCAGATCTTCGCCGAGGTGGCCCGAATCGTGGGAGTTCACCCGCACGACCGTGCGGGTCGGGTCGAGCGGGAAGTCGACGATGGACTCCCGTGCGGCAGCTTTGTCGGCCTCGTTGACGGCGTCTTCGAGGTCGAGGATGACGATATCCGAGCGTTCGGCTGCTTTCGTGTACCGATCGGGACGATCGCCGGGGACGAAGAGCCAGGCGGGTTTGAACTCGAGGGACATCTGGGGGCTCACTTTCCGGTGTCGGTCTGATCGGCGGTGTCGGCGGCGGACTTCGCCGCCGTGGACTCGTGGCTGGAGTCGAACATCATCGCCTGGCGCACGGCCTTCGCGACGAGTTTGCCGTCCTGGTTGTAGCCGCGGTGTTCGAAGGTGACGATGCCCTGGCCCGGACGGGACTTCGAATCGCGTTTGTCGAGGATCGTCGTCTCTGCGTAGAGAGTGTCGCCGTGGAACATCGGTGCCGGGAAGCTGACCTCGGAGAAGCCGAGGTTTCCGACTGTCGTTCCCTGCGTCAGCTGGGACACGGACAGACCGATGAGGGTGGCCAGGGTGAACATCGAGTTGACGAGGCGCTCGCCGAAGGGTTCGGTAGCCGACCATGCCGCGTCGAGGTGCAGGGCCTGGGTATTCATCGTCACGGCCGTGAATAGGGTGTTGTCCGCTTCGGTGACTGTGCGGCCCGGTGCGTGCTTATAGGTGGCGCCAACTTCCATCTCGTCCAGCCACAGACCTCGTTGTGCAATGACCTTGTCACTCATGTAACGCTCCTCACTCGTCGTGATTTGAGTTTATCGCCATTCACCGGACCCCTGCGACCCGGGGGTCGGTAGGATCGAGCACACCATGGCCATCACACGATCCCTCTTCGTCGTCACCCACCCGGAGGCCCGACACCATCTCGAGGCCCGGGTCGGCGGGTGGCACGATTCCGAGCTCACCGTCCGCGGCGAACTCCAAGCCGATCGCATCGCCGCCGAACTGCGGTCGCGGATCCCGACGGCCGCCTCCGCGCCGGTATTCACCTCTGATCTCAAACGGACGCGCAGGACCGCCGAAGTGATCGCCGATCGACTCGGCACGCGCGCAATCGACCACCCGGGTCTGCGCGAGAAGTCGTACGGAGTCGCGGAGGGACGGGAGCAGTCCTGGCTGGACGCGCGCTTCATCTTCCCACCCGTGCCCGACGACGCCTTCGACCACACGATGCGCCTCGATCATGCCGAAGGCATCGACGGCGCGGAGACGCGACGCGAGGCCGGTGCTCGGATCTACGCCGCGGTCGGCGAGATCCTCACGCAGCGAGCCTCGCACCAGGTGGTCGTCACCCACGGCTTCGCCCACACGTTCGTCATCGGTCGGTGGCTCGAACTGCCTCTCGAGGCGATGGGGCGGGCGACGTTCGCCGCGCATTCCGGGTGCATCACCGAACTGACCGAGGACGATCGATTCGGCAATCGGACCCTGCGGTCGCTCGCTGCGGTGGACCACCTCGGCGATGCCTGAGGCGGTCCACCGCCGTGATCAGTCGGCACCGGTCAGGACCCGAGCTCTGTACCGAGTTCGTTGAAGGCCGATGACCATCCGTCGTAGGCACTGGCGTCTTCACCCGAGTCATTGGGCAGGCCGGTCAGCGTGAACGTCATGCGAGTGCGGTCGGCGCCGATCTCCTCAAGTGCGACGCTGACGCGCGGGGCATCGTCGACCTCGCCGGGACTTCCCCAAGTGAAGTCGAGGCGGACGGGCTCGTCGATGTGAAGGTACTTCCCGGCGGTCGGGAACTCCTGCCCCGTATCGGGTATGCGCATCGTATAGGTGTATTCGCCGCCGACCCGTAGGTCGACGGATACGGATTCGCGTGGAGTGACCAGCGTCTCGGGGTGGAACCAGCGGGCCATGACGTCCGGGTTCGTCCAGGCTTCCCAGACGCGGGCGCGCGGGGCGGCGAATTCGCGGACGATGGTGAATCCGGGTTCTCCCGCCTGTGCGCTGTTCGGATCAGTCACTGTGTTGGCTGTGGTGTCTGTGTTGGCTGTGTTCTCGGCGTTCATCGCTGTTCTCCTCCTTGAGTCGTGCATGATGTCTGCGTCATACGTGATGTCTGCGTCATTCGGTACGTCGTTGCGGTCGATGGTCAGTCCGCAATTCGACCTGCGGTCGACGGATCGGTCGTCGATGTATCGGTGGGCACCTCCTCGGCGAGGATGAGGTCGAGGCTGTCGAAGCGCTGCTGCCATTCGTCGTGGGCCGCCTGCAGCCAGCCGGCGGCCTCAGTGAGGGCATCGGCGTTGAGTGCGACGATGCGCTGCTGCGCGGATTTCGATCGGGTGATCAGCCCCGCCGTCTCGAGCACCTTGAGGTGTTGGGAGACCGCGGAACGACTGATCGGCAGCGGTTCCGCGAGCTCACCGGCGGTCTTGTCTCCCCCGCGCAGACGATCGATGATCGCCCGACGCGTCGGATCGGCTAGCGCCGCGAAGACGTGATCCATACTCATTTAAGCATCCCCTTAATTAAGAGATTTCTACAATACACTCTTCGACCGCTCCGCCAAGGGGGCTCGGGGACGATCCGCAAAGGGGGTACGGCACCCCGGATCGGACTTCTCAGCACACTTGCGCCCAACCCGACTAGGCTGGAAGCAGCCGCTTCGGCCCACCCCGAGCTCGAGGAGAGACATGGATCGCGATTCGATCGACTGCTGGCTGACCGATATGGACGGTGTCCTGGTCAAGGAGAACAATCCTCTGCCGGGAGCCGCAGAGCTGCTCGCCCAGTGGCGTCAGGCCGATATCCCCTACCTGGTGCTGACGAACAACTCCATCTACACCGCTCGTGATCTCTCCGCCCGGCTGCGCTCGAATGGGCTCGACGTCCCCGAGTCGAACATCTGGACCTCTGCGATGGCCACCGCGGATTTCCTGTCCAATCAGGTCGAGCACGGCACGGCCTATGTCGTCGGCGAGGCGGGGCTGACCACGGCGATCCACGAGGCCGGGTTCGTCATGACCGAGCACGACCCGGACTTCGTCGTCGTCGGCGAGACCCATTCATATTCGTTCGAGGCGATCACGAAGGCGATCCGCCTCATCGACGCCGGCTCCCGCTTCATCGTCACGAACCCCGACGCCACCGGCCCCTCCCCCGAGGGCGTCCTGCCTGCCACCGGCGCCATCGCCGCTCTCATCACGAAGGCGACGAACCGCGAACCCTACGTCGTGGGCAAGCCCAACCCGATGATGTTCCGCTCGGCCCTGAATAGGATCGGCGCCCATTCGATGAGCACCGCAATGATCGGCGACCGCATGGACACCGACATCATCGCGGGCATGGAAGCGGGCATGCACACGGTCCTCGTGCTGTCGGGAATCTCCACCGCCGAGGATGTCCGCCGCTTTCCGTTCCGACCCAACGAGATCGTCGACGGCGTCCACAATCTGCTGGACGTGCCGCTGGAGAGCCGCGGCGACCTCGGCCCCGACCCCACGGGTTCCGCCTGAGGCACGCACTCCTTCGCCGAGAGACAGGGGGCATGCACCCCGGGCCGCCGAGAAACGGGCTGAGTGTCGAAACACGGGTGCGTACACCCGTGTTTCGACACTCAGCCCGTTTTTCGATGGAGCCGGCGACCTTGCAACCCAGCACAGGCCCGTGCTGCATCAATCCCTTCACCTTCGCCGTCGCCGAAGCTGCACCATCTGACCACACAAATAAACCACGTTTAATAGTATTTGCTTGCATTTGGTATATTTTAAGAGCATCCTTGATAGATGTTCCAAGTGCTGACAGCGCAACAGCTCCGTGGACTCGGCATGTCCCGCAGACAGTTGGCCGAAGCCAAACGATGCTGCCTGCGCCTAGCCAGGAAGGGTCACTACGTGATCCGCAAGTCGTGTGATGATAGCCATCACGGACCCATCCGCGGTCTTTCCACGGATCACGACACTTCGTTTCCAAAAACCTTCGGAGATCTGCGGGACGAAGCCGAGGAGCTGCGGGTCCAGATCGCATGCCGCCTCGGTGAGCTTCTGCCGGGAGATGTGTTCTCTCATGTTTCGGCCGCGCTCATCCACTGTCTTGACCCCGCTGTGCTCGAATCGTCGAAAGTCGAGATCTCCAGGAACTCCCCTACCCGCAACTACGACGGCGTGTTCATCTACTCGCGCAGACTTCCACCGGAACAGGTCTCATCCGAGTTCGCCTATCCGGTCACCACTCTGCCCAGGACTCTGGCTGACGTTGCTCTTGACCGTTCGCTCGAAGTTTCTGTACCGCTCATCTCTCAAGCACTCCGTTCGGGAGAGGTGGACCGGGCAGACATCACCGATCTGTTGGCGAAAGGGCAACGCGGACGCCGAAGAGCCCTCTTGGCCGTTGATCTCTCGAGCGCCGAATATGAATCTCCAGCCGAGGCGGTCTGCGCAGTGAAGTTCCATCGCTTCGGAGTAACCGGAATGGTCCCGCAGGTCGACACGTTCACAGAGTCGGGCAAGTTCATCGGACGCAATGACTTTCGGCACAGGTCCGCTGCTGTCGCAGTGGAAGTCCACGGTCTCGGCAAGTTCTATCTCAACCCTCACGGCCCTGATGAGGCGGCCAAATTGAGTCATCAGCGCAATATGGATCTTCTCAACGCCGGCTTCAAGGTCTTCAACCTGAGCTTCGGCGACCTCTTCAGACCTCGCATCTTCGCTGCGATCAAGCGGGCCATCGAGACGACTGATCAGCGAAAAACGGGCTGAGTGTCGAGACACGGGCGCGCACGTGCGTTTCTCGACACTCAGCCCGTTTCTCGGCGAAGCAGCCGTGCCTCAGCCCGTTTCTCGGCGAAGCAGCCTGTCCCTAGCCCGCCTACTGCAGCGACGACGTCAGGCGCATGACGGATTCCATATAGCGGCGGGGCCATGGCCGCTTCTCCCATTCCTCCAGGGTGAGTTCGTCGCTGACGCCCTGGTAGTCGGCGACGACATCGATGATGTCGTCGACCAGGTCGCCGCCGGTGGTCAGCAGGCTGATCTCGTAGTTGAGGCCGAACGAGCGCATGTCCATGTTGGATGAGCCCATCACAGCATAGAGGTCGTCGACGATGAAGCACTTCGTGTGCAGCACGGCGGGTTTCGGGTACAGGAAGATCCGCACCCCAGCTTCGAGCAGCGACCGGTAGTAGGACGACTGTGCCCGGTCGACCATGTACTGGTCCGCCTGCTCGCTGACGTAGAGTTCGACGTCGACCCCACGCCTGGCCGCGGTCTCCACGGCGGCCAGCAGCGATTCGTCGGGCACGAAGTAGGGGCTGACGATGGCCAGACGCTTCTGCGCCAGGTACATCATCGAGGTGAAGACCTTGAGGTTCGGAGCGGTCGTGAACCCGGGCCCCGAAGGAACCAGCTGCATCGCGCTCGTCGCCCCGCCGACTTCGGGCTCGTTGCCGTCGCGCTCGTACGGGCGGATGCCCAGAGCCTGTCCCGATTCGGAATACCAGTCGGTGGAGAACACCGCCTCGATTCCGGCGACGATGGGCCCGGAAAGCTCGACCATGATGTCGTGCCAGTTCCGGCCGATCTGTGAGTTCTTCCTGTTGAGGTAGCTCGAATCGATCATGTTCTGCGAACCCATCATCGCCCGCTTGCCGTCGATGACGAGCAGCTTGCGGTGGTTGCGCAGGTCGATGCGCCTAGCCTTGCCTCGCCATGGAATGAACGGCAGCATCAGGTGCCATTCGATGCCGGCCGCGTTCAGTCGTTTGCCGAGCCGGTGGAATCCCGGATACTTCCGGGATCCGATGTGGTCGAAGAGGACACGGACTTCGACCCCGCGCGCAGATGCTCGCTCGAGCGCCTGGAAGAAGACGTCGGTCGTCGAATCCCACGCCATAATGTAGATCTCGACGTGGACGTATTCGTGTGCTTCGTCGACGAGTTCGGCCATCCGCGCGATCGACGCTGCGTAATCAGAGATCACCCCATGGCTGTCGCCGGTGACCATCGGCAGCGCGGTCAGTGCCCGCCCCAGCTGGGCGACGGAGACGAATTCGGGCTCGGCGACCAGAGACGGCGGCACATCGGGCAGGTCGTCGGCGCCTTCGTGCATGAGTTCGTTCGCTTCGGCCTGGATCCGCGCCCGGCGCTGGTTGATATAAGGGCTGCCGAGCAGCAGGAATGCGGGAATTCCGACGATCGGCACGAACAGGATGAGCAGCAGCCATGCCGATGACGATGACGGGCGACGGTTCTCCGGCACCACACCGACCGCGATGATCTTCACGATGTATTCGATGACGATCCACGTCGTCGTCGCCACCGATGCCACCATGCTGAGATCCATGTGCTCCCACTTCCCCTTCGGTCGACGTCTCACCTCACGGTGTTATCGGATAAGAATATCGCCCGCCGAGGCGGACCTGCACGTCCGTACGGATGTGCGGCACCGCCTCGGCGGGCGATTTGGCATGGGTGGCCGACGGAAGGTCGGCACCTGCTCTCAGATCAGGAGCGGGAGCTCAGAGTCCGAGTTCGCGGGCGATGAGCATGAGCTGGACCTCGGTGGTGCCTTCGCCGACTTCGAGGATCTTCGAGTCGCGGTAGTGGCGAGCCACGAGGTATTCGTTCATGAAGCCGTAGCCGCCGTGGATCTGGGTGGCGTCGCGCGCATTGTCCATGGCTGCTTCGCCGGCGATCATCTTCGCAATAGCCGCTTCCTTCTTGAACGGGAGTCCGGCGAGCATCCGCGAAGCCGCGAGGTAGTACGCCGACCGGGCTGCGACGACGCGTGCTTCCATGCGGGCGATCTTGAAGGAGATGCCCTGGAAGTCGGCGATCGGCTTGCCGAAGGCCTGGCGTTCCTTCGCGTACTTCACTGATTCGTCGACGCAGCCCTGGGCGGCGCCGACGGACAGGGCGCCCACGGCGATGCGGCCCTCGTCGAGGATGCGAAGGAAGTTCGCGTAGCCGCGTCCGCGTTCGCCGAGCAGGTTCTCTTCGGGCACCTGCACATTGTCGAAGGTGAGCGGGTGCGTGTCCGAGGAGTTCCAGCCGACCTTGTCATAGGCCGGTTCGGCGGTGAAGCCGGGGGTGCCGGTCGGGATCATGATCGTCGAGATCTCAGGCACTTCGCGGCCCGACTTCGAGGTTCGGGTTCCGGTCACGGCGGTGGCGGTGACCAGGCGGGTGATGTCGGTGCCGGAGTTCGTGATGAAGCACTTGCTGCCGTTGATCGTCCAGGTCCCGTTGTCCAAAGTGGCCTTGGTCCGGGTGCCGCCGGCATCGGATCCGGCCTCGGGTTCGGTCAGGCCGAAGGCGGCCAGGCCCGAGGCGTCGGTGAGCTTCGGCAGCCATTCCTTCTTCTGCTCTTCGGTGCCGAAGCGGTAGATCGGCATCGCTCCGAGCGAGACCCCGGCTTCGAGCGTGATGGCCAGGGACTGGTTGACCCGGCCGAGTTCTTCGATGGCCAGGCACAGAGCGAAGTAGTCGCCGCCCATTCCGCCGTACTCTTCGTCGAAAGGCAGACCGAACAGCCCCATCTCGCCCATCTTCGCAACGAGGTCGTAGGGGAACTCGTGCTTGGCGTCGAGTTCGGCTGAGACGGGTGCGACCTCTTCGTCGGCGAATTTCGCGACACCTTGACGCAGGTCTTCGTATTCTTCGGGCAGCATTCCCGGAACAAAGGTTTCCATTGTTTCCTCCCCGCTTGTGGCGTGGTTGTGGTGTGAGTGGCTGATGATTATTCGGTGGCGTCTGCGACGACCTCGGCGGCGGCTTCGTCGACGACTGTGGCGAGCACTTCGTCGAGAGCGACTTGGGCGCCTTCGACAGTGGCGACGGTGACGATTCCGGCTGCGGGTGCGGTGAGCACGTGCTCCATCTTCATCGCCTCGACGACGACGATCGGATCGCCCTGTTCGACGTGGTCGCCGGTTTCGACCTTGATATCGACGACGGAGCCGGGCATCGGTGCGAGCACTTGCGAGCCTTCCAGCCCAGGCGTCAGCGACGCATCGGCCAAGGGCCGGGTGAAGACGTGGATTCCGGTGTCGGTGCTCACCCAGATGCTGCGGTCACGGGCATCGGAGAAGATCCGCGCCGTGTGCTGAATCCCGTCGAGGGTGACATGCCACAGTCCGTCGGCATCGACCTCGACGGCTCCCGCTCGAGTCTCGACGTCGACCGTCTCTCCGCCCGTGGCCAGGGTGACCGTGGGGTGGAAGTCCGGACGTGAGGTGCGCCAGGCGCTCGGTCCTGCCCACGCCGAGGCGGCCGACCGATTCGCGGTCAGTTCGGCGTCCGTGACCGGTCCGGTCAGGGTCGTGCCTGCCGCTCCCCCGGTGACCGTGACAGCGGCGGCCGCCAGCTGCGCGTGGGTCTCACCGGCGCTGTGCGCCAGCTGATCCTCGCCGAGGTTGTCGATGAGTGAGGTGTCGAGGTCCCCGGAGATCACCTCGGGCAGTGCGAGAAGGGTGCGCAGGAAGTCGATGTTCGTCACGATTCCCGGCACCGCCGAGTCGGCGAGCGCGGCATCGATCCGCTTGAGCGCCGCTGCCCGATCGTCGGCACGGACGATGAGTTTCGCGATCATCGGGTCGTAGTCAGAGGCGATGGTCTGGCCAGCGTCGAGGCCGGCATCGACGCGGATGCCCTCACCGGTTGGGAAGACGACGTCGAGGGCACGCCCACCGGTGGGCAGGAATCCGCGCGAGGGATCCTCGGCGTAGATTCTCGCTTCGATCGAATGCCCGGTCAGTGTGATGTCATCCTGCGTCAGCGGCAGCTCTTCGCCCGCGCCGACGCGCAGTTGGAGTTCGACGAGGTCCACTCCGGTGACCTCCTCGGTGACGGGGTGTTCGACCTGCAGTCGGGTGTTCATCTCCATGAAGAAGAACTCATCGGGACGGTCGGCCCCGACGATGAACTCGACAGTACCGGCTCCGACGTAGCCGACGGACTTCGCGGTCTCGCAGGCGGCCTGGCCGATTCGGGCGCGGGTCTCTTCGTCCAGCAGCGCAGAGGGTGCTTCCTCGATGACCTTCTGGTGACGGCGCTGCAGGGAGCATTCGCGTTCGCCGAGGTGGATGACGTTGCCGTGCGCGTCGGCCATGATCTGGACTTCGATATGGCGCGGGGTGGCGACGAGGCGTTCGAGGAACAGCGTGTCGTCGCCGAAGGAGCTCGCGGCTTCGCGGCGGGCGGTCCGCAGCGCCTCGGCGAGTTTGTCGGCTTCGAACACCGCGTGCATTCCTTTGCCGCCGCCGCCGGCGGAGGGCTTGATGAGCACGGGGAAGCCGACGTCCGTCGAAGCCGCAATGAGGGCCTCGTCGCTCATCGCGGCGTCCTTCGTGCCGGGCACGAGCGGCACCCCGCGGGAGGAGACAGCCTGCTTCGCGGTGATCTTGTCGCCCATCGTCCGGATCGCGTCGGCTCCGGGGCCGAGGAAGACGATTCCGGCGTCGGCGCAGGCAGCGGAGAATTCGGCGTTCTCCGACAGGAACCCGTAGCCGGGGTGGATGGCTTCGGCTCCCGTGGCCTGTGCTGCGGCGATGACCTTGTCGATGCGCAGATAGGACTCGGAGGCGGCGGCCGGCCCCAGGTGGACCGCGGTGTCGGCGGCCTTGACGTGGGCCGCACGGGCGTCGGCGTCGGAGTAGACGGCGACGGTGCGGATGCCGAGTCGGCGGCAGGTGCGGATGACGCGCAGGGCGATCTCGCCGCGGTTGGCGATGAGGACTGTTGTGAACATTTTCGTCATGGTGGGGCTCACATTCTGAAGACGCCGTAGCCGCTGGCATTCAGCGGGCGTTCCATCGGTCCGAAGCGGGCGAGTTCGAGGGCCAGTGCCAGTACCTGGCGGGTGTCACCGGGTTCGATAATTCCGTCATCCCACAGGCGAGCCGTCGAGTAGTACGGGTTGCCCTGGGCTTCGTACTGGTCGCGGATGGGCTGTTTGAACGTGTCTTCGGCCTCGGCGCTCCACTCCTCGCCGCGGGCCTCGAGCTGGTCGCGCCTGACGGTCGAGAGCACGCTGGCGGCCTGTTCGCCGCCCATCACGGAGATGCGGGCATTGGGCCACATCCACAGGAAACGCGGGGAGTACGCGCGGCCGCACATCGAGTAGTTGCCGGCGCCGAAGGAGCCGCCGATGACGACGGTGAACTTCGGGACGCGGGCGGTGGCGACGGCGTTGACCATCTTCGCACCGTGTTTGGCGATGCCGCCGGCTTCGTAGTCGCGGCCGACCATGAATCCGGAGATGTTCTGCAGGAACACCAAGGGCACGCTGCGCTGGTCGCAGAGCTCGATGAAGTGGGCGCCCTTCTGCGCGGATTCGCCGAAGAGGATTCCGTTGTTGGCGATGATGCCGACGGGGTGTCCGTCGAGGTGAGCGAATCCGGTGACGAGGCTCGTGCCGTATTCGGCTTTGAACTCGTGGAACTCGGATCCGTCGACGAGGCGGGCGATGACCTCGCGGACGTCATACGGTGTGCGCGAGTCCACCGGCACCACCGAGGTCAGCTCCTCCGGCGAGTGCGCCGGCATGCGGGATTCGATGACGTCCCAGTTCGGAGTGCTCTTCGGCCCGAGAGTCGAGACGATGTCGCGCATGATCTCCAGTGCATGGGGGTCATTGGCCGCGAGGTGGTCGGTGACGCCGGAGACCCGGGAGTGCAGGGCTCCGCCGCCGAGCTCTTCGGCGGTGACTTCCTCGCCGGTGGCGGCCTTGACCAGAGGTGGCCCCCCGAGGAAGATCGTGCCCTGCTCGGAGACGATGATCGATTCGTCGGCCATCGCGGGGACGTAGGCGCCGCCGGCGGTGCAGGAGCCCATGACGGCGGCCAGCTGCGGGATTCCGGCAGCGGAGAGTGTGGCCTGGTTGAAGAAGATGCGACCGAAGTGCTCTCGGTCGGGGAAGACGTCGTCCTGATTCGGCAGGTTCGCGCCACCGGAGTCGACGAGGTAGATGCACGGAAGGCTGTTCTCTTTGGCGACTTCCTGGGCCCGGAGGTGCTTCTTCACGGTCACCGGGTAGTAGGTTCCGCCCTTGACGGTGGCGTCATTGGCCACGATCACGCATTCGCGGCCGGCGACCCGCCCGATTCCGGTGATGATTCCGGCGCCCGGGCTGGCGTCGTCATACATGCCGTTGGCGGCCAGCGGAGAGAGTTCGAGGAAGGGAGTGCCGGGGTCGAGGAGATGCTCTACTCGCTCACGCGGCAGCAGCTTTCCGCGATCGATATGGCGCTGTCTGGACTTCTCGGAACCGCCGCGGGCTGTGGCCGCAATGCGCTCCCGGAGTTCAGCGATGAGTTCGGCGTGGGCCTCGGAGTTGACCTGCCCCGTCGCCGGACTGACCGCAGTTCCCACTGCTCTCATTCCATCCTCATTTCAGTTAATGATTCTTAACTGACTGCTATGATACTGCTCACAGGCAGAACTGACAACGCACGAGCCAGCCCGCACCGACGTCGTCCCAGGCGGTGGGCATCAGGCTCAGGGAAGGAGGCCGGATGTCGATCTCGGACGAGGCCAAGCCGACGGCGCGGGCAGCGGCGAAGGCAGCCAGGCGCGAGCAGCTGCTCGAGGTCGCGAAGACGCTCTATGCCCGGCACGGCTTCCATGGGGTGCGCCTCGACGACCTGGGCAAAGGTGCGGGGATCTCGGCGCCGGCGGTCTACCGGCATTTCTCGTCGAAGGAGGCCGTGCTCGAGGAACTCCTCGTCGGCATCTCTGCGTATCTCCAGTCCGGAGGCGAGGAGATCGTCTCCGCGGCATGGGACACCGCGTCGGGGATCTCTCCCACCGAGGCGGTCCCGACCCTGCGGCGTCTCATCGACTTCCATGTCGACTTCGCCATGAGCGAGCCCGAGCTCATCCGCATCCAGGACCGTGACCTCGAGGCGCTGCCGGACGAATCGCGACGGACCGTGCGCCGTCTCCAGCGTGCCTATGTCAGTCGGTGGGCGGAGGTCGTCGAGGCCGCCCATCCGGCGTGGACTCTGGAATCGGCCACTGTGCGCGTGCATGCGGCGTTCGGGATGATGAATTCGACCCCGCACCAGGCTCGTCGCTCCAGCGCCGAGGTGGTCGGGGTCGAATTGCGCGCCGCAGCGGCTGCGGCGCTGGGACTCAGCTGATCACCGGATCAGCCGAGTCCCGCCTCGGCGATATTTCGATCACCGAGGACGGTATAGCCGATATTCAGGGCACGATGACGAGCTTGCCGCGGACGTGACCGGTGGCGCTGTCCTTGAAGGCCCGGGGAACATCGTCGAGGCCGTAGGTGCCGGCGATGTCGACGGTGAGTTTTCCTTCGTCGACGAGGAGACCGAGGCGAGCAGTCTCGGAGCCGTCGGGACGCACCCAGATGTAGCGTCCGCCGTGCTCTGCGACGCTGGGATCGGCCACCGAGGCGTGCGCTCCGCCCTCGGCGAGCACGGCCAGGGTGTCGTCGAGGACTCCCCCGACGAAGTCCGCGACCCCGTCGACCTGGCCGCCGGCAGCCTCGAGAACGCGCTCGACCAGGCCGTCGCCGTAGGTCACGGGCTCGGCGCCGAGTCCGCGCAGGTATTCATGATTGGCTTCGGACGCGGTGCCGATGACGCGTGCTCCGGCGGCCCGGGCGATCTGCACGGCGAAGCCGCCCACTCCCCCGGACGCTCCGTGGATGAGCACGGTCTTGCCCTCCAGGTCGCCGAGGGACTCGAGGGTCCGCAGAGCGGTGCCGCCGGCCAACGGCAGTCCGCCTGCCTGTTCCCAGCTCAGACTCTTCGGCTTCGGGGCGACCGCACGCACGGGGACGGCGACCTTCTCGGCGAAGGTCCCGCCGCCGAGCACGTCCTTGCGTGCATAGGCGACGACTTCATCGCCGATGGAGAATTCCGGGGTGTCGAAGCCGAGTCCGACGACGACACCGGCGACGTCCCAGCCCGGGATGACGGGGAACTGCGTGGGCATGACCGGGTCGAGGTGCCCGCCGACGAGCTTCCAGTCGACCGGGTTGACTCCGGCAGCCTTGACTTCGATGAGCACCGAGGCGGGCGGCAGCTTCGGATCGGGCAGCTCGCGGACGGTGATGTCGTCGAAGTTCTCGGTGTAGGCGTCATAGACGGCGGCGCGCATGGCAATGGCCTTCCGGTAGATGTCAGTGACACTGAAGTCTCAGTGTGATTGGACAACACCGGAAGGCCATCAGGCTATTCCAGGGGTCTCCTCTTACTCGTAGGTTTCCCCGGTCTTCGCGCGTTCGACCAGCGAGGCCGGCGGTGTGAAGTGCTCGCCGTACTTCGCAGCCAGATCATTCGCCCGGTCGACGAAGCCGGCCAGACCGCCTTCGTACTGGTTGACGTACTGGAGCACGCCGCCGGTCCACGCGGGGAATCCGATGCCGAAGATCGAACCGATGTTCGCGTCCGGCACCGAGGTGAGCACACCCTCGTCGAGGCATTTGACCGTCTCGATCGCCTCGGCGAAGAGCATCCGCTCCTGCAGATCGGCGAAGGGCTGATCATTCGATCCCGATTCGTACTTGTCGCGCACACCCTGCCACAGCGTGGTGCGTTTGCCGTTCTCGTCGTAGTCGTAGAAGCCGGCGCCGTCCTTGCGTCCAGTCCGTCCCTGCTCGACCATCCAGTCGAAGACGGCTTCGGAGGGGTGGGCTATCCAGGTGCCGCCAGCGGCCTCGACCGCGTCGCGGGTCTCCTTGTTGATCTTCTGCGACAGGGTCAGCGTCAGTTCGTCGAGCAGCTGCAGGGCACCGGTGGGGTACCCGGCCTGCAGTGCCGCCTGTTCCACGCTGGCCGGCTCCACGCCTTCGCCGACGGCGGCGACCGCCTCGGCGATGAAGGTGCCGATGACGCGGGAGGTGAAGAATCCGCGCGAGTCGTTGACGACGATCGGAGTCTTCCGGATCTGCTGCACGAGGTCGAAGGTGCGGGCGAGGACCTCGTCGGAGGTGTTCTCACCGCAGATGATCTCGACCAGCGGCATCTTGTCGGCCGGTGAGAAGAAGTGGACACCGATGAAGTCCTTGTCCCGGGTGACGCCCTTGGCCAGGTCGGTGATCGGCAGGGTCGAGGTGTTCGAACCGAGGACCGCATCAGGCTCGACGATGTCCTGGATCTCCTGGAACACCTTCTGCTTGAGATCGACGGACTCGAAGACCGCCTCGATGACGAAGTCGACACCGGCGAAATCCTCGGCCGAGGCACTCGGGGTGATCCGGTCGAGGACAGCTTGCGACTTCGCCTCGGTGGTCTTGCCCTTGGCCAAGGCCGATTCCTCACGCTTGGCGGCGTAGGCCTTGCCCTTCTCCGCATTGGCGAGCTCGACGTCCTTGAGGACGACCTCGATACCGGACTTCGCTGCGCTGTAGGCGATCGCCGCCCCCATCATTCCGGCACCGATCACGCCGAGCTTCTTCACCTGACGAGGTGTGACACCGTCAGGGCGCGAGCCGCCGGAGTTGATGTGGCCGAGGTCGAAGAAGAACGCCTTGATCATGTTCTTCGCCACCGGAGTATGGGTGACGTTGACGAAGTAGCGGGACTCGACCGTCAGCGCGGTGTCGATGTCGACCAGTGCGCCTTCGACCGCAGCGGCGACCACAGCTCGCGGAGCCGGCATCGGCGCACCCTTGCCCTGCTTGCGCAGCAAGGACGGCAGCGCGGGAAGCATCGCGCCGATCTTCGGCGAGGACGGGGAGCCGCCGGGGATCTTGAAGCCCTTGACGTCCCACGGCTGCACAGCCTCGGGGTTGGCCTTGATCCAGGCCTTGGCCTTGGATTCGAGTTCGGCCGCGGGGGCGAGTTCGTCGATGAGGCCGAGCGCCTGGGCGTCGGCGGCCTTGAACTTCGTCGACGGCAGGATGGCCTTCTGCAGTGCGGTCTGGATGCCGAGCATGCGCACCGACCGGGCGACTCCGCCGCCGCCTGGCAGCAGGCCGAGTGAGACCTCGGGGAAGCCGAAGCGGGCGCTCGGGTTGTCATCGGCGGCGATCCGGTGGTGAGCAGCCAGGGCGAGTTCGAGTCCGCCGCCCAGTGCCGCACCGCCGAGGGCGGCGACGACCGGCTTGCCGAAGGTCTCGAGGCGACGCAGCACCTTCTTGAGGTGTTCGACGGTCGCGAACTCCTCTTCAGCATTGGCCGGATCGGCCGCACGCAGCTTGTTGAGGTTTCCGCCGGCGAAGAAGGTCTTCTTCGGAGAGGTCAGCACGACGCCGGTGATGTCATCGACATTGGCTTCGAGCCACTCCACGGTCGCCTCCAGGGCAGCTGCGAAGTAGTCGTTCATGGTGTTGACCTTGGCACCGGGTTCGTCGATGACGACGGTGACGATGCCTTCGGCATCGGTGTTGCGCTGGTAGTCGGCAGCTGTGGTTTGAGTGTTCGTCATGTCAGACCCTTTCGATGATCGTCGCGATGCCCATGCCTGCGCCGATGCACAGGGTGACGAGTCCACGCTTGAGGTCGCGGCGCTCGAGTTCGTCGAGGACAGTGCCCAGAATCATGGCGCCGGTGGCTCCCAGCGGGTGGCCCATGGCGATAGCTCCGCCGTTGACGTTGACCTTCTCGTGGGGGACGTTGAGGTCCTTCATCCACTTGAGCACGACGGCGGCGAATGCCTCGTTGAGTTCGAACAGATCGATGTCATCGACGGTCATGCCGGCTTTGTCGAGGGCCTTCTTCGTCGCCGGAGTCGGACCGGTGAGCATAATCGTGGGTTCCGAGCCGGTGACCGCGGTGGAGACGATGCGGGCACGGGGTTTCATCCCCATCTTCTGGCCGACTTCCTCGTCGCCGAGGATGACCAGCGAGGCGCCGTCGACGATTCCCGAGGAGTTCGCGGCGGTGTGGACGTGGTCGATGGCTTCGATCCAGTGGTACTTCTGCAGAGCCACCTCGTCGAATCCGGTCTGTGCGGCGAGCTTGGAGAATGCCGGTGGCAGCTGCGACAGCGATTCGACGGTCGAGCCGGGACGCATGTGCTCATCGCGGTCGAGCACGGTGATGCCGTTGATGTCCTTGACCGGGATGATCGAGTTTTCGAAGAGGTTGTTCTCCCAGGCAGCAGCGGCACGCTTCTGCGATTCGGCGGCGAAGGCATCCACGTCTGCCCGGCTGAAGCCCTCTGTGGTGGCGATGAGGTCGGCACCGATGCCCTGCGGCACGAAGTACGTGTCATAGTTCGTCGACGGATCCTGTGCCCAGGCTCCGCCGTCGGATCCCAGCGGCACACGGGACATCGATTCGACGCCTCCGGCGAGGACGAGGTTCTCGAAGCCGGAGCCGACCTTCTGGGCGGCGATGTTGACGGCTTCGAGCCCGGAGGCGCAGAAGCGGTTGACCTGAACGCCGGCGACGGACTCGTCGAGGCCAGCAACGATGGCGGCGACGCGGGCGATATCCGACCCCTGCTCGCCGACCGGGGACACAACGCCGAGGACGATGTCGTCGATGGCTTTGTCGTCGAGATCGGGGTTGCGCTCGCGAATGGCGTCGATGAGTCCGGTCACGAGATCGATGGGTTTGACGCTGTGCAGCGCTCCGCCGCGGTTCTTGCCGCGTGGGGTGCGCACTGCGTCATAGATGAACGCTTCGCTCATGTGTTCCTCACAGTCTGGATGGAAGACCGACCATAAGATCTGATCGATCGTTCAGTAATATTCGCACCCCTATTGTGTCCCAGTTTCGAGTGACGGGCAACACACGCACGAGCGCCGGCGCAAGCAGAGTGAATTCGGTTGCACACTCGCACTTCCGCAACTTCTTCAGTTGTCGAATATTCCGCGTTTCCTTTCGACGACAGACGTGATTATGATAAGTCGACGCATCAACTCGGAACCCATTGGAGAATCATGTCCTTGACCACCCTTGCCCGCACGAAGACGGGCTCGAAGCTCATGGCACTGACCCTTGCTGTCGGCCTGCTCGCCGGCCCCATCGCCGTCGACGCGGCACCCGCCGAAGCTGCGACGAAGAAATGCGCAGTGAAGATGTCGAATTCGAAGCCCCGCCAGTACTCGAACACCTGGGTCAATGTCTCGAAGGTCGGCTCGAAGGCCAAGGTCGAGACCCTTGCCCACTACAAGACGACGAAGACGAAGAAGAAGGCCACTGCGTCGAAGAAGGGCAAGGCCTCTCTGAAGTACTACATCTCCGGCGCTACCCCAGGTAAGGCTGTCAAGGTGACCGTGACGGCAAAGAAGGGCAAGACGACGTGGAAGTGCTCGACGTCGTTCAAACCGGTGAAGAAGCGCTGACGGCTGAGTCACACTGCGCTCGGACCTCGTGCCGATTCTCTTTCCGGCGGCGGGGATGCCCCTTCGCAATTCTCGGGCCCGTCTCGACATGGCAGATCATGTCGAGACGGGCCCGATGTCTTCCGTGGCTCAGATCCCGCAAATTCCACAGTTTCGCGAAACTATTCAATGACTGAAACATTTTCTCCGCGGAAATCGCCTGATGTTCGGTAGCATCATCTGCAGTTTCCACCCCGGGAACACGTTGATCCCCTATCCGCAGACCACTCCCCCAGATGCGCGACCCACCCATTGCGCCAGGGTTTCCCGCTCCCCACCTTTCACAGGCTTCTTCTGAGCCTGGTGCGTTCCTCGTTTCGCACCGCGGTCTGTGGAGCAGGCGATACCGAGAAGCGAGCACCTTCGATGATCCAGAACCTACGCGAAAACGAGCTCAGCGAACTGCTGAGCGTAACCAGAGGAGCCGGGTCCGACACGGTCGTCGTCACCGGCCCTGCCGGTTCGGGGCGTACCACTCTCCTCACTTCTGTGGCTGATGCAACCACCCTTTCGGTGAGCATCGTGCGTGCCAACCCGGTCGAAAGGGAGTGGCGACTCTCCGGACTTTCTGCGTTCCTCGCGGCTGTCGACGATGCCGTCGGGACGAGCCTACGGTCGCTGATCACGTCGTCCACCGATGAACGATCGACCTTTGCCGTCGCAGAGAACCTCGACGCTTCTCTGCGGCAGAGAGCTTTCAACGCTTTCGCGGTCATCGTCGATGATGCCGATCTGATGGATCCGGCCAGTCTCGAGGTGATCGGCTATCTGCTGCGACGTCGCAGCGTCAAGAATCTGCGCGCGATCCTCTCGGTCCGGTCGATCGACAGATCCGGACCCCTGAGCAGCTTTCCACGGGTCGTCCTGAGCCCGCTCAAGGTCGAATCGCTCATCGAGTTGGGATTGTCCTCGACGTCGCCTCTGGCGTGGAAGAGCGTGCTCGAAATCGTCGCCAGGTGCAGTGCAGGCAATCCCGGGTCATTCGAATCGCTCCTCTCGGCGATTCGCCCTGGAGCGCTCTACGAGAACGAAGCTCTCTCGCTTCCCCTCAGGCCCGGTCCCGAGCTTCAGGAGACAGCGGGGCGCTCGTTCGAGAACTGCTCCATACAGATGCTGGATGCGCTCAGAGTCATCTCATGCGGTGCGTACATTCCCACCCACATCGCCGTGCAGGTCGCGCAGGTCGGTGAGGGAAGCATCGAGGACCTCGTCGCACAGGGATTGGTCCGACAGATGCGGAACGGCGTCGAGGTCTGCGATCCACGCATCCGATCGGTTGTCTACTATTCGATAACCGACACCGAACGTCATCGTCTTCATGCGGCGATCGCCGATGAGCTCGCGGACGATGAGGCTGTGCTGCACATGTGGCACACCAGTTTCGCTGCCATCGATGCCGAAAGAGTCGTCGGCCTGTTGATGTGTGCAACCGAATGTGTCCGAGGCGGTCGGATACTTCACGGACTGGAATTGGCAGAACGAGCTCTTCTCCTCTCTGACGGCCCTGCGCCTGAGTCGGCGGTCGAGGAGCTGACCGCAGAACTCATGGCACAGTGCCAGTACACCCTTGCGCGCAGATATCTGCGGTTTCTGCAGGGGCGGAAAGGTACCGATGAGGTCAGTCCCTCGGTGCTGAGGCTGCGAATCCTCATCGACTATGCCGAATTGAGCGTGATCAACGATCAGCATGTGATGAGAGTCGTCGACAGCAATGCGGAGAAATCACCGCAAGCCTGTGCCTCCCTGTTGGCCAGTACGGGATTCTGTTATCTCCAGCAATGGGACGCAGAGAATGCACGAGCAGCAGCTGAACGGATATCAACTCTGCTCGGCCCAGATGCAGAGGTGGCTCAGGTCGTCGAATCAGTCGTCGATCTCTTCGACGCAGCCCTCAATGGACGATGCCTTCCCTCCACCGAGGAACTCGTTGTCATCGGCTACCGTATTCGCCGGACCTTCGCCGTCGAATTCTCATGGATCGTCATCGCCCAGATTCTGTCCTTGGCAGACCGGTTCGACGAGGCTCGTGCAGCGTTGAGCAACTTCTTCGACCAGTCATCTCATCTCACACCCCTGTGGGCGAGGTTGTCCAGGGTCGTGGCGTTCGACAACGAGTGCCGTGCCGGAAACTACCATCGCGTTCGCGAATTGGACGAACTGCTCACCGCCGGCAATGACCATCACGAGAGTGTGTCCGTCAACGATCACATTCGAACCGCGATGATGGCGGTCCTCGACGGCCATTCGGATCTCGCCCGCAACGCAGTGCACGACGCCCGCCGACTCACGGCGCAGGGGTCGAGTTGGCTGCTGAGATGCAGGCTCGCGGCGATCGAAGCACGAACAGCGATGCAGGAGGGCGATTTCGCCTCCGCGAACAGGCATTTCGCGCGTTGCCACCGCCTGTCGACGCGACTGCCCAGCCCTCACCTTCTGCGCTATCTCGACGACTTCATCGAGTCCCTCGTCTATGTCGGCGATATCTCCAAAGCCAAGCGGATCCTCGCCGAGCTCGAACAGGCACAGCGGGATGTGCCGATGACCTGGACTGCAGCGGCGGCCGCGCGCAGCAGAGCGCTGCTGATGTCTGGCGATGAGGCTTGGAGGGAGTTCTCCCGCCTCCTCGATTCGTGGACGAGTCCGGAACTCGAATATGTGCGCGGCCGGACGTTCTTGGCCTATGCCCATAAGCTCAAGGAACTCGGCTATGACGCTGACAGCGAAGAGATGAAGGCGATCGGTCGGTCCGTCCTCGCCGACATCGGCTTCGGGGACGCTCGAGTCGTGGGAGAAACGCACGCCGAGTCGTCCGGGTCGATCACGGATTCCCTCAACGACAAAGAACTTCCGGTCGTCGAACTGCTCACTCAGGGCTACAAAAACCATGTCATCGCCCATGAGCTCTTCGTCTCGGTGCGGACGGTGGAGCTGAGACTGACGAATATCTACCGCAAAGTCGGTGTGAAGTCCCGGTTCGAGCTGATGCGGGCTCTGGACCAGGAGAACAAGGCCCGCTCCGAGGACGAGTGAGCAGCACCGGCCGCCTTGCTTGTCCATTCATCGACCGGCGGCCGAAGTCATCCGTCTCTTCGCCTGCTGGCCGAGGCGAGTCGGTTCAGACGCCCTCGACGAAAAGGGCACCTTCAAGACGCGAGTTCTGAAGGACAGGCAGGGTCCCACGGATTTCCGCCACTCGACTGTGGTCGATGTCAGCGAAGATGATCTCCTCACCTCGCCCTGCCTCGGCGATCAGCGTGCCGTTCGGTGACGCCACATAGGAGTGTCCGATCCCCGTCGGACTGCCGTCCTTCACCGGAATTCCTGTGACCGCGGGGTCGGCTTGGTCGCAGGCGAGCACGTAAGCGGTCGAATCCAGGGCGCGGGCTGGACCCAACAGCTTCCACTGCTCGGCTTTTCCAGGGCCCGCGCCCCATGAGGTCGCGACGATGATCGCATCTGCTCCTGCTCGAGCTTGAGCTGTGAACAGTGCCGGGAAACGTACGTCATAGCAGATGGCCAGGCCGAAAGTGAGTCCGCCCAGGCGGAATGTGCGCACCGACTCCCCTGCAGTCACTGTGTCCGATTCGCGATGTCCGAATGCATCGTAGAGATGGATCTTGTCGTAGTCGACACTGATCTCGCGGCCTTCGTCGACTCCGCGCACGATGAGAGTGTTGACCACCGTCCCATTTTCACCCGCGCGGAAGGCACCGACAGCAATTACAGTGTTGTTCTCTGCAGCAATCTGCGCAATCGACTCAGACCACTGACCGTCATCCTCAGCGGTCGCACGCGCCAGGTCGTTCCCGAAAGCGATCTGGGCAGCTTCAGGGAAGACGACGAGGCGAGCTCCCTTCCGAACTGCCGAGGCAGTGTGCTCGGCGACTCGGTCGAGATTCTCCTGCTGGTCCCCAGTCGAGTTCATCTGCACCATTGCGATCTTCATGTATCTCTCCTCTTTTTCTCTTGTCGTGGCCGATGCTGGTTATCCGGCAAACGACTAAGGTGGGTTGTATGCAAACATCGTCAGGTCCCGCTGCACGCCGGACTGCCTATGAGCGCCTGCGCGACCTCGTACTGACGGACCCGGCTATACAAGGCACCTTCCTGACCGAAGGGGATCTGGTCAAGAGGTTCGGCCTGTCCCGCACCCCAATTCGTGAAGCGCTTATCATGCTCGCCTCTGACGGCCTCGTTGACCTCATTCCGCACCGCGGGGCATACATACGGCCCAGTGACGATCGAGAGATCCGCGAGACGATGGAGGTCCGGCAGATGATCGAGCTCGAGACCGCTCGGCAGATCTTGGCATCCGGAGAAGCGCCGATCGCAGCCATGGATGACCTCTACCAGCAGCAGGTGGAGCTGCCGGTCGCCGACGACACGATTCCGGATTTCATCAGTCTCGACCAGCGTTTCCATGCCGCAATGGTCGATGCCGCAGGCAATAGGGTGCTCAGCGACATCTACACCCGATTGCGAGTTAAACACGTCCGCTTCGGCATCTCTGCAACCTGGACGAGCGCCGACCGTCCGGCACAGGTGCTCGAAGAACATTCCCAGATCCTTGAGTCGCTGCGCTCCGGTGATGCCGAGGCGACTACCAACGCTATCTGCGAGCACATCACTCAGACGCAGAATCTGCTGCTGTCCCGCTGAGTGCCACATTCGCCGCGAGAAGGCCAGTCATGTGCCCCGACTGTTAGTCGCAGTCGGAGCACATGACTGACCGAACTCAATGACTCGGCGCCACCTCATCGATGACTTCAGCCGAACGCTGCGCAGCGGCGAGCTTCTCAAGATGGTCGACGTCCTCCTGCACGTTGTTGTTGCGTCCCATGATCAGACCGATCAACGTGAGAGTCACGGCTCCGGCCAAATACACGGCCACCCAGACCCAGGTTCCGGTGTTGTCGAGCAGCAGCGTGAACATCATCGGAGCGATCGCCCCGCCGAGCACACCGGCGATGGTGTATGCCAGTGACGAACCTGTGTACCTCAGTCGAGGTGTGAACTGCTCGACGACGAACGCCGCCTGCGGCCCGTACATGAGCGAGTGGAAGAACAGTCCGACGGGGATGCCGACATACATCCAGGTGGCGTCTCCTGCTTCGAGCTTGGTGAAGAAAACGAAGGTCCACGCCACTGCGCCCACCGCAGCGACACCATAGACAAGACGCCGGTTGATGATGTCTGAGAGGTAGCCGGCCAGCGGGATGCAGATGACCTGGAAAGCTGAGCCGAGCATGACCGCGCCCAACACCGTGGTCCGGTCGAGGTCGAGCACAATCGTGCCGTAGGCGAGGGTGAAGACTGTGAAGAGTGCGTAGGTGACATCGGGCCCGATGCGGGCGAGGATCGCCGAGAACAGCGGGCGCGACTCGGTCTGCAGAAGTTCTGTGATCGGCTTCTCGGGACGCTCACCCGACTGTTCGACTGCCTTGAATACCGGGGTGTCTTCGAGCTTGAGACGGATCCACAGACCGAAGAGCACGAGCACCGCCGACACGAGGAACGCCACACGCCAGCCCCAAGCGAAGAACTGCTCTTCGCTGAGGGCGAGAGTCAGACCCGCAAAGGCACCATTGGCCATGAGGTTGCCGGCCGGAGGTCCGATCTGAGCAGCTGACGACCAGAAGCCGCGATAGCGCGGATCTCCGTATTCGCTAGACAGGAGGACAGCGCCGCCCCATTCACCGCCGACACCGATGCCCTGAGCGAAACGCAGGAGCACCAGTAAGAGCGGAGCCCACAGGGAGATGCTCTGGTAGGTCGGAAGGATGCCGATGAGACATGTCGAGACTCCGATGAGCACAAGAGTCCAGACCAGGACTTTCTTTCGACCGACTTTGTCGCCGAGGCGGCCGAAGACGATTCCGCCCAACGGCCGAGAGACGTAGCCGACTGCATAGGTCGAGAAGGCCAACAGCACGCCGACCATCGGGTCGCCCGAAGGGAAGAAGAGCACGGGGAAGACGATGGCCGCCGCTGCCGAATAGATGGCGAAGTCGTACCACTCGAGCGTGGTGCCGCTCAGGCTGGCGGCGAATGCCTTGATGAGATCCTTCCGCGCCACCGGCGGACGGGTTGTTGATGCACTCTGCATAGCAATCCTTTTCATCTGTCTGGACAATGCTCGCCTGCGACTCTGCGGCAAGAACTGTGATTGCGCTAACAGTATACAGGCTGTATACAATGAGACAACATCACGTGAAACCTCATCGACGACAAGGAAGAACACACGATGCTTACCTTCGAACTCCCGGACAAGACCACCGTTGACGTACACGTCGACAGGCTTCTCAACGCGGGCTATGCCGGTCGAAACCAAGAAGCGGTTCAGCATCACATTGACGAGCTGGCCGCTCTCGGAGTACCTGGCCCCAGCCAGGTGCCCGCCCTATACCCCGTGTCTCCTTACCTTGCTCAGCAGGCTGAGACCGTGACGGTCCAGCACGGAAAATCTTCTGGAGAGGCGGAATGGGCGCTGGTCGTATCGGACCGCGGCGTACTCATCACCGCAGCCAGCGATCAGACCGATCGCGACCTCGAAGTGTATGGAGTGGCATGGAGCAAGAATGCTGCACCGAACATTCTGGCCAAGCGTGCATGGGTCTATGAGGAAATTGCCGATCACATCGACGAGATCCGCATCGAGTCCTTCGTCACTGATGCGGGTGGCGTCGAATCACAGCTTCAGGATGGAAGCTTTGCCGATCTGCTGCCTCCGAGCTATTGGCTTGACGAACTCAAGGCCAAGGAGGTCGCGCAGCCGGGCACCGTCCTCATCTCTGGCACCATCCCCATGGCTGAAGGTGTTGACCAGTTCGCCTCACTCTGGCGAGTGCGCCTGTTCGACCCGCGCACCGAGGACAGCATCGAAATGTCCTACACCGTGGAAAAGATGCCTGAGCCGGTCGGGTGAAGTGAACCGTGAAGTCTCCTTCCCGCTCTCACGTGACCTTGGGTCGGCGCGAGAACTCCGACCTCGCGGGGGACGGAATGCTCGAGCTGACGCCGGAAGCCTTCGCGCCGTTCGGCAGGGTGATGGATTTCCACGCCCAGCAGGTGCCCGGTTCGTCAGCATTCCTGTCAGCAGCGACCTCGTTCTTCCGTGCTTCCCTTTTCGAACCAGGCGCCGACGGAACGACCGATCTGCTGTGGGTTTCTTACGACCGCGCAGAGCCACCGGAGGATTTCGAAGCGCATCTGCTCACGGAGCAGGCGCTCGTTCCGATCACCGGTACGATCGTCCAGCACTTGTTCCGAGACGATGTCGACGACGGAACGGTCAATCGGTTTCTTGTCCGCCCGGGGCAGGGAATCGTCATGTCTCCAGGCAGCTTTCACACGACGACGTCCGTCGATGGCGAAGCGCTGTGTCTGATGGTCAGCCGAGTGAGCACCACCGACGATCTCAGCCGCAGCCTGCAGACGGGTTGCCAAGCAAGTGAGACCGTCTTCGCTCCGCCTCCCGGCTGAGAGGGTCTCGCCTAACAGGCACTTCGGCCACGAGAAAGCCCCTCCCGCACCAGAGTCTGTCCTGGGGGGAGGGGCTGTTGCCGAGCCGCCTGCGGGAATCGAACCCGCGACCTATTCATTACGAGTGAATCGCTCTGCCGACTGAGCTAAGGCGGCAACCGAACCAACTTTAGCCAACTTCTCTGCCGGCGGTCAAAACGACGATCACCCTCCAGAGCGGTTCCGGCAGAGAGCTTCGTCACCCCCTCGCCGGACGGCGACAAATGACCACCTGGCCCGCCCCTGAGCGGGTGCCGCCGGGCCGCAACCGGGCACCAGTTAACCTTGAAAGAACAGTTGGCTGACAAGCGAGAAGGTGAGACATCCATGGCAGAGTTCGACTCCGACGATTTCATGAGTGATTTCCAGGCGCTCATCGAATGCGAGTCGTTCTCCAACGACCTCTCTTCCCTGGCCCGCAGTGCACGGCTCGTCTCGCGAATCGGCACCGGAATGCTCGGTGCCGCACCTCAGATCGTCGAGACCGACGGCCACCCGCATGTGCTGTGGCGCTTCGGCACCGGACCGCGCAAAGTCGTGCTCATCGGCCACCACGACACCGTCTGGCCGACGGGAACGCTCGCTGATTTTCCGTATTCGGTCAAGGACGGAGTTGTTCGCGGACCCGGCGCCGATGACATGAAGGGCGGACTGCTCATCGCCATCTACGCGTTGGCGAAGGTCCGCGCCGAGCTCGGCCATCTCGATGGCGTCAGCCTCCTCATCACTGCCGACGAAGAACTCGGTTCCCCTGGTTCCCGGCAGATCATCGAAGACGAAGCGCGCGGGGCGAAGGCCGCCCTTGTGTTCGAAAGCGGTGCCGCCGACGGTGCCGTCAAGATCGCTCGCAAAGGCGTGGCGATCTACCAGCTCGAAGTCACCGGTCTGGCATCGCATGCCGGAGTAGAACCGGAGAAGGGCATCAACGCCACCATCGAAGTGGCCAACCAGGTCATCGAGATCGCTGCACTGCACAAACCCTCTGTCGGGACCTCTGTAGTCCCGACCGTGATGACCAGCGGATCGACCACGAACACCGTACCGGCCAAAGCCGTCGTCGGCATCGACTCCAGGGCAGCCTCGGCGGATGAACAGGTGCGCATCGATGAGGCTCTGCGCGCCCTGACGCCCAGCGTGGCCGGTGCGAAGATCGAACTCAAAGGCGGAATCAACCGCGCCCCGCTCGAAGAGGACATGGCGATGGGCCTGTATGCCCGTGCCCAACGACTGGCAGGACGACTCGGGCATCCCCCGCTGCGGTCAGTCGCAGTCGGCGGCGGGTCGGACGGCAACTTCACCGCCGGAGTCGGGACGCCGACCCTCGACGGCCTCGGCACCGTCGGCGGAGGTTCCCACGCCCGGACCGAACACGCTCTGCAGATCTGGATTCCCCGCCGCATCGAACTCACCGCAGCACTCATTGCAGAACTCCTCGGCGACGACTGAGCGTCTTCGGCCATTCCCCCGGCGCGCCCAACCGTCGGCGATCAGAGTGCGCCCGTGCGGTCCTCTTGCAGCCAGGGGTTCGACAGCAGCACGAAGGCTGCTTCGACGATGAGCACGGGCGACATGTTCGTCTGCAGGCGCTGCCGGGCCTCGGTGATCGCATCGATGCGCAGCAAAGTGGTGTCGGGGCCGTCCCGGTTCGCCTGTTCGGCGATGAGATCGACTTCGCCGGCGTTGATCCACCCGTCTCGGATCCCCAGCTGGTACATGAGGATGTCACGGTAGAGGCTCATGAGCTCGAGGAAGATCCGGTCGAGCTCATCGTTGCGGGCCCGCACCGAACGGCGCTTCTGCTCTTCCTCGAGCTTTCTGATCTGCGCTCTGGCCGAGGGCGGAATCGTCTTCTCCCCTTCGACCCCCAATGTGGTCAGAAGCTGAGTCCGCTCGGCGGCATTGCGCTCTTCGACTCGTGACTTCGCGGTCTCTGCCGCTGCGTCGACGATGCGACCGGCCAAACGTATCGTCGCCCCCACCGAGGTGAGTTTGCCCGGGATGGCGAGGATCTGTTTGCGTTCGGCGTCGGCCGACTCGTTGAGCGCCAGGTATTTCGCGCGCCCGATGTGGTTCTGAGCCACGGCCGCAGCCCAATGGGCACGATCCTCCGAGACACTGTCACGCTGCATCAGCAGCTGTGCCACGGCCTCCCGAGAAGGAATACGCAGGCGTACCGGGCGACACCGCGATCGGATGGTGGTCAGCACATCGATCGGGCTCGGTGCACACAGCAGCCACACAGTTCCCGGAGGAGGTTCTTCGATGGCTTTGAGCAGCACGTTCGCCGTCCGCTCCATCATCCGATCGGCATCTTCGATGATGACGACACGCCATTTCGAGTTCACCGGCGACGACTGAGCCTTGGATACGAGTTCGCGGACCTCTTCGATCGAGATGACCGACTTCTGCGTCGACATGATCGTCAGCGACTCGTGATGTCCCGACAGCACCCTGGCGGTCACGTCGTTCGATTCGGTGCCACCGGAGATCAGGGCCGCGGCGAAGGCCCGAGCCGCATTGGATCGCCCTGAGCCGGGAGGTCCGGTGAACAGCCACGCATGGGTCATCGCCGCCGGGTTGTCCAGGGCATAGCCGAGCTGGGTGATGACGTCATCCTGGCCGACGAGTTCGTCGAAGACGCTCACTTCAGGAATCCTCCGGGTTGGTGAAGCGGCGGTTGCTGCGTTCACGCTGCCTGCGCAGACGTTCCCGAGCCTGCCGTTCGATCTCGGCTTGCGCCTGCAGCCGTTCACGGCTCATCTCCCGGGCACTGCGGACCGGCAGCACTGTGGTCTCCGCATCCCCGGCATCGGCCGAGTCCTCGTCTGCGTCAACCGCACCTGCCTCGGCACTCGAATCGGCCCGGTGAACGACACGGGTTTCGGCGTCTTCGGGATCGACACGGTTGACGATGCGGGTTTCCGCGTCTTCATCCGTGGCGATTCGGTCCGTCGGCACACCATCGGCATCGTCGCTGTCATCGATGATCGCGTCGGAGTTGGTTCCATGGGTCGGCAGCACCGTGGTGGCATCATCCTCGTCGGATCGGCGCGCACCCTTCTGCTCGAGGAACGACGGGAGCTCCTCCTCATCATTCTCCGAGTCCCGGTCCGCGGCCTCACCGGCGACCCCCGGAGCACTGGTAGCACCGGATGGTTCCTCACTCGCCGAGGCAGTCGGATCTTCTCGCAGATCCGCTCCGAGGTCGACGCGTTTGGTGGGAACAGCACCCGAGATCTCGGCCTCGGCGTCGGTGACCGCAGAGGGAACGAAGCGATCGCCGGAGGCGGGGACGAAACGCGGTCCGCGTTCGTGCATCTCGTCTTCGCCGCGCGTATCGCGTTCGTCGGTGTCGTCCGCATCGGTGTCATCCTCGGCGGAGCCATCTGCCGTATCCCGGCTGTCGACAGAGTCGTCTGCAGTCTCAGGTGCACCGTCCACTTCTGCGGAGGAGTCGGGAGAGGATGTTTCGTCTTTGTCGTCGTCAGGCACGGTTCCGGCGGCCACGGCAGCGATCGGCACGGAGCTGCGTTCCGGACCGCTGTCGGGCTCAGCATTCGATGTTGAGGCGGGGGCCGCCTCGGTGCCGGTGTCGCGCTTGACCAGGGTCTGCGGAAGCCGAGCGCGGATGGCCGCGAGGATCTGCTCGGTGAGTTCATCGGCGTCGACCGAAGCGTCGAGGACGACATACCGGTCGAGTTCCTTGTGTGCGCGGGACAGGTAGGTCTGGCGCACGCGCTGGTGGAACTGCTGGTTCTCGTCGTCGAGGTAGTTGCTGTCGCCGCGCTTGCCCATCCGCTCGGCCGCGACCTCGGGTTCGATGTCGAGGACGATCGTCAGGTTCGGTACGAGCCCCTGGGTGGCCCACCGACTCAGCGCGAGGATCGTCTTCTCGTCGAAGCTGCGACCGGCTGCCTGGTAGGCGATCGTCGAATCGATGTACCGGTCGGTGATGACGATGTTTCCGGCGTCGAGGCTGGGGTCGACCAGGGATGCCACATGGTGGGCACGGTCAGCGGCGAAGAGCAGGGCTTCGGTGCGCGAGCTCGGCGGGTCGGAGTCGAAGAGAACAGAACGGATCTTCGTGCCCAGTTCGGTGCCGCCGGGTTCGCGAGTGGCCTCCACGTGATAGCCGTCATCGGCCAGAGCCGCGGAGATGCGTTTGATCTGTGTGGTCTTGCCGGAACCATCTCCGCCTTCGATGGCGATGAAGAATCCGGCGCCGAGGCGTTCGGCCGAGTTCCCGAGTCCGCCGGCCGCAGTCTCCGGCTGGCTGGGCGGGCGGAATCCGTGGACGATGTCGACGGACAGCCCCTGCAGTCTGTGCGGGTCGAAGGTGAAGAGTCCGATGACTCCGGCGACCAGGGCGGCGATGCCGAAGATGAGGAACGCGACGTCGCTGGGAGCCAGGATCCAGTCAGGACTTGAACCGACTTCGACCGTGCCGCCGAGATCGAGGGCGTTGATCACCAAGGCCAGACCGGCGCCCGCGACGGCACCGTAGCGGCGGGAGAAGTCATAGGGCTGAGCGCGCACGCCGATGCCGACGAGGAACGCGATCGCGGCCGAGAGCACGACCTTGCCGGAGAGTTCGTTGATGGCGCCGGTGGCGAGCAGCAGCACACCGGAGACGAGCAGAGCGAAAGTGGACACACGCGGACGGGACATTCCGGGGGCGAAGGTCGGCCCCATCTCGAATCCGACGGCCCACCCGACGAGGCAGCAGGCGATGATGAGCGCGAAACCGGCCTGACCATAGCCGTGGCCGATCGCCGTCGGCTGGGCAAGCATGAAGGTCGCGCCGAGGACGGCGAAGAGGCCGATGCACACCCACGGATTCGCGATCGCCTCGGCGGGGCGGGCGACCCGGGCCTTGAGTTCGGGGAACTGCCCGGTCGTCGCAGACTCTGCGTGCAGGGCACGTTCGGGGGTGAGGAAGATGATGACGGAACCGGCGGCCATGCCGATGCCCACCAGCAGGGACACCCAGCCGAGCGCTTGAGTTCCCGCTGCAGAGCCGCCGAGGATCTGGAAGGCACAGGAGACGAAGACGAGGACGGCCGCGGGAATGCCGACACGGCGCCACGGCTTCTCGTGCCTGAAGGGGTTGATGCTCATGAGCAGACCGACCACGGCGCCGAGGAACAGGGCCGCGACCCAGGTCAACCAGGCGCTGGGAGCCAGGCTGAGGACGACGAGAAGTGCGGCTTCGACGATCGCTGAGATGCTCAGAGCTGTCTTGCGCACCGCCGGCGGTCGGGAGGCGAAGACCTTTGCGGGAATGAAGAGACCTGTGCAGGAGAGGGCGAAGACGATGAGCAGCGACAGACTGCCCATCTGATTGTCGAATCCTCCGGCGCTGAGAGACTCTCCCATGGCGGTGTAGGCGCGTCCGCCCACCGTCGCGACGAGTCCGCTGGTTCCTGCCACGACGTAGCTGATCGCGACAAGAACGATCAGGGCACCCCAGGCGGCGGTCTCGGTGACCAGGCGGCCGGGGGCTCCGGGCAGTCGGTGTCCTGTAGTCGTCAACATGCTCACAGCCCTACACTATCTGGCCGAACTGACATATCTCTTGGAAACGAGTGCGATCTGCGACAACCCGAACCCGACCGGGGCCTGCCGATCCTCTACCCTTGAACTCGTGCACACAGACTCACTGGCGATGACCACGGTGGCGGCGGAAGGCTTGGGCCCCGTGGAGGAACTCGCATTCGCCCGCGTCCTCCTCGATTCGGTCAAGGCCGGACGCCGCGGAGCGACTCTGCGGATGTACCGACCGGCCCCGACCTTGGCGTTCGGTGCCAGGGATCGTTTCCTGCCCGGCTTCGCCGCCGCCATCGAAGCGGCCCGGGATCACGGTTTCACGCCTGCTCTGCGCAGCCTCGGCGGGCGCGCGGCCGCATACCATCCGGGTTCGCTGGTCATCGATCACATCGAACCGAGTGATTCATTCATCACGAACACCAACGCACGGTTCACCGGTTTCGGCCAGGACTATGTCGAGGTGCTGCGCGGGCTGGGCATCGATGCCCGCCTCGGCGAGATTCCCGGCGAATACTGTCCCGGTGAACACAGCGTCAACGTGGCCGGGCGGATCAAGGCGATCGGCACCGCCCAGCGCGTGGTCTCCGGTGCCTGGCTGTTCTCGTCGTCCGTCGTCGTCGAGGACCCGGATCCGATCCGCGCGGTACTCACCGATGTCGAAGCCGCTCTCGGAATCGACTGGGATCCGTCCACGGGCGGATCGATCAGCGAGGTCCATCCGGAGGTGACGATCGATTCCGTCGCCGAGGCGTTCGCCGCCTACTATGCCGACGCGAATCCGGATTCGCCCCTGTCCCCCACCGCCGAGGAGCTGGCCGAGGTGGCCGCCCACGCGGACAAGCACCGGCTGTGAGGTCGGCGAAGGCTGTGGTCGGCACAGGCCGCGACAGCGCGCGAACCGCGGAGACTGAATTCCTTTGACCGAACGACTTTGGGAGCACACACCATGATCGTCACCATTCGTGAAGCAGAACGCTCTGATCTGCCCGAGATCCTGCGGCTCGTCCGCGCGCTGGCCGTCTACGAGAAGGAACCGGATGCGGTCGAAGCCACCGAGGCGGATTTCGCGACAGTGATGTTCCCCGAAGGTGGTCATGCGAACACGTTCGGTCTCGTGGCCGAGTCGGGCGGCGAGGTCATCGGCATCGCGATCTGGTTCCATTCGTTCTCGACCTGGACGGGCAGGAACGGCATCTGGCTCGAGGACCTCTTCGTCTTGCCCGAACATCGCGGCTCGGGAGCCGGAAAGGCGCTGCTCGGCCGGCTGGCGCAGATCTGCCAGGAGCGCGGACTGACGCGGCTCGAATGGTGCGTGCTCAAATGGAACACCCCGTCCATCGGGTTCTACGAATCGCTGGGTGCGAAGCCGCAGGACGAGTGGGAGACCTACCGACTCGACGGCCAGGCGCTCACGGACTTCGCAGATTCGTCGCGCGGCTGACCTCGTCCCTGAGGCACTGTTGTCCTCGTCCCTGAGGCACTGTTGTCCTCGTCCCTGAGGCACTGGAGTACGTGGCCGGCGCCGGCAAACGGCGATTGTTGGGTCGATCCACGGTGTTTTCGACGTCGAGATCACCGTGGATCGACCCAACAATCACGGGCCACGGGGTGTCACAGGCGACGGGAGAAGAAACGACTTTCGCCACCTGCCGGACCATCAGGCAGGTGGCGAAAGCAGTGACAGGTGAACGCCGCGGGCTCGGCGGACGTCGACTCAGGGAGTCTTCGGCTTGGCCGTGCTCGTCTTCTTCGCAGCCGTAGTTCTCGCCGCCGTGGACTTCGACGCAGTCGACTTGGAAGCCGTCGTCTTTTTCGCGGCGGTGGTCTTCGACGCGGTGGTCTTCGACGTAGTCGTCTTGGCGGCCGTCGTCTTCTTCGCATTCGACTTCTTGGCGGGGGCCTTCTTGGCCGGAGCTTTCTTCTTCGCCGGCCCCTTCGCGCGCTTCTCAGCGAGCAGAGTCGCGGCGCGTTCGAGCGTCACGGCTTCGACGGAGTCGTCCTTGCGCAGGGTCGCATTCGTCTCACCGTCGGTGACATACGGTCCGAAGCGACCGTCCTTGACGACGACGGGCTTCTTCGTCTCCGGGTCCTCGCCGAGTTCCTTCAGCGGAGCCGCGGCCCGACGACCGCCGCGCTGCTTCGGCTCGGAGTAGATCTTCAGCGCCTCTTCGAGGGTGATGTTGAAGATCTGCTCCTCATCGGTCAGGGAGCGGGAGTCGGTTCCCTTCTTCAGGTACGGTCCGTATCGGCCGTTCTGCGCGGTGATGTCCGTGCCCTCTTCGTCCTGTCCGACCACGCGCGGCAGGCTGAGCAGCTTGAGCGCGGTCTCGAGGTCGATCGAGTTCAGATCCATCGACTTGAACAGGGAACCTGTGCGCGGCTTCGGCTTCTTCGCGCCGCGCTTCGGCTTCTCCTCGGGTTCGGGCAGCACCTCGGAGACATAGGGTCCGAAACGACCGTTCTTCGCCACGATGGTGTGTCCGGTCTCCGGGTCGACGCCGAGCTCGCGGTCGCCGTCGCCTTGGGATTCGATGAGTTCGGCGGCCTTCGCCGCTGTCAGCTCATCGGGTGCCAGATCGTCGGGGACAGAGACCCGCTTCGGGTCCTCTCCGTCTTTCTCCGAGGCGACTTCGAGGTAGGGACCGTAGCGGCCCACGCGCAGGTTCACGCCCTCGCTGATGGCGACGGTGTTGACCTCGCGGGCATCGATATCGCCGAGGTCGTCGACGATGGCTTTGAGTCCTTCGCGATCCTGGGTCTTGTCACCGAAATAGAATCCGGCCAACCAGTCGTTGCGATCCTCCTCGCCCATCGCGATCCGGTCGAGTTCGGATTCGAGGTCAGCGGTGAACGCATAGTCGACCAGACCGGTGAAGTGCTCTTCGAGCAGGCGGACGACAGAGAACGCCAACCAGCTGGGCACCAATGCATTGCCGCGAGTGGTCACATAGCCGCGGTCCTGGATCACGGAGATCGTCGCAGCATAGGTCGAGGGTCGGCCGATGCCGAGCTCTTCGAGCTGCTTGACCAGGCTGGCTTCGGTGAAGCGCGGCGGCGGAGCGGTGGTGTGGCCGTCGGCTTCGGCCTTGACGACCGATAGCGATTGGCCCTCTTCGACCTGCGGCAGCCGCGATTCTCCGGACTTCGTGTCGTAGCGGGACGCGTCCTGGCCCTCTTCATAGGCGGCAAGGAACCCGCGGAAGGTGATGACGGTGCCGCTGGCGCTGAAACCGGCCTCGTGGCCGTCGGCGAGAGCAGCGCTGACCTTGATCGTCGCGGTCTTGCCCTTCGCGTCGGCCATCTGGCTGGCGACGGTGCGCTTCCAGATGAGGTCGTAGAGACGGAACTCGTCGCCGTTGAGCTGCTTGGACACCTGTGCCGGGGTGCGGAAGGAGTCACCGGCGGGACGGATCGCCTCGTGGGCCTCCTGCGCCGATTTCTGCTTGCTCGCGTACTGGCGCGGCGACTGCGGAACGAATTCGGGACCGTAGAGTTCGGTCACCTGCTTGCGGGCGGCAGCGATGGCCTGACCCGACAGCGCCGAGGAGTCGGTACGCATATAGGTGATGTAGCCGTGCTCGTACAGCGACTGAGCGGTGCGCATGGCCTGACGAGCGCTCATGCGCAGTTTGCGTCCGGCTTCCTGCTGCAGGGTCGAGGTCGTGAAGGGTGCGGCCGGGCGCCGGGAGTACGGCTTCGACTCCACCGCGGTCACCGTCAGCGCATCCTTGGCGCTGCCGTTCAGCTCCGTGGCCAACGACTCCGCTCGCGCCTGGTCGACGATCGTCGCCGAGGTGTTCTTCAGCTCGCCCTTGTCGTTGAAGTCACGGCCGCTGGCCACCCGCGATCCGTCGAGTGTGGTGAGATTCGCAGCGAACGGGTTCGTCCCGTCCGGCAGACCGAGATCGATATCGAGGTCCCAGTAGTCAGCGGGCACGAAGGCCATGCGTTCGCGTTCGCGTTCGACGACGAGGCGGGTGGCCACGGACTGCACACGTCCGGCCGAGAGCCCGGCACGGATCTTGCGCCACAGCACGGGTGAGACCTCGTAGCCGTAGAGACGGTCGAGGATGCGGCGGGTCTCCTGCGCGTCGACGAGCGAGGAATCGATATCGCGGGTGTTCTCCAGGGCCCGTTCGATCGCCTCAGGCGTGATCTCGTGGAAGACCATGCGCTTGACCGGAATCTTCGGTTTGAGGACTTCGAGCAGATGCCAGGCGATGGCCTCTCCCTCGCGGTCCTCATCCGTTGCCAGATAGAGTTCGTCGGCGTCCTTGAGCAGACGCTTGAGTTCGGTGACCTTCTTCTTCTTGCCCGGATCGATCCGATAATAGGGATCGAAGTTGTTGTCGACGTCGACAGCGAACTTTCCGTACGGCCCCTTCTTCATATCGGCGGGCAGCTCCGAAGGGGTGGGCAGGTCGCGGATATGACCGACGGAGGCCTCGACGTCATAACCGTCGCCGAGGTATCCCACAATCGTTCGCGCCTTCGTCGGAGACTCGACGATGACGAGGCGACGGGGCTTCTTCTCGGTTGTGGTCACGCTTTCACATTCCTCTCACGGCATCAGCTGCCCGCTGCAACGGACGATCCGGCCCAATGTAACACTGTTGAACGGACACGTTCCTCATCGGCACTTGCGGCCCGGATGCTGCCCGGACCTCGTCCGATCTCGGCTCGGACACGGGGTCAACGGTTTCCGATCCTATCCCTATTCCGCCGACGTCCCAGTCGTCGAGGTCCCGATCGAACCGCCGTCGGGCAGCAATGCACCCGCCGCGCACAGGGCTCTGACCTGCGCCACGAGCTGATCTTCCAGAGCCGTGGGATCGACCTCGAGAAGCTGGGCCAAGGCCCCGGCCGTCTGTCGCAGGGTCAGCGTCCCATCCGCGACGGACACGAATCCGGCCAGTGCCGTGTCGAGGTCGAAGACCTGCCCGAAGCCGATCCCCTGTTCCAAGGTGATCGAGTTGGGTTCCGGCGCCCCGGGAAGGAAATGGCGATGTTCGACGAGGTCCGGAGAGCGTGTGAAAGCAGTCGCGGCGATCTCATCCGGTCCGGCCGCTGCCAGCCACGACCGGATCGCGATGATCGTGGTGAGGAACTCTGCGAGTCCGTGCGGATTGTTCGCCGGCGCCGAGGTGACTCTGACCCGGGTCTTGAACACTCCCTCGGCCGTCTCCAACGGTCCGCGGTCGACGTCCGAGGTGACGTCGCCGATCGCGGGATCTTCGGTACCAATCGTTGGCACATCGTTATCGGACTTCGCGATCAGCACGTACCCGAAGACGACTTCGTCCACAGCTCTGGTGGCGAAGTCGTCGAGCCATGCGGCGACTGCGTCGTTCCAGGCGGTGCTGGCGCGAGGGATCCCGCTGTCGCGGATCCAGGTCTCGGCGTAGGCGATGGGGTCCAGGGCTTCGCGTTCGATGACGAACACTGACGTGTCGTCATCGCTGACCCAGGACTCCGGTCCTTCGTCCTTCCCCGAGGCGGCTTCCCAGTTTCCGAGGCAGACGCTGCGTCCGCCCGGGGCGAGGTTCTCAGGGATCCGGGTGAAGAGCTCCCGAACGAGTCGGTCCCCAGTCATTCCGCCGTCCCGGTATTCGAAGGTGGTGTCCGTGCTGCGCGGGGTGATCACGAACGGCGGATTCGACACGAGCAGATCCACGGGTTCCTGCAATGGTTCGAGAAGCGAGCCGTGCCGGAATTCGATCGTCGTCACACCGTTGAGTCCGGCCGAGAGTTCGGCCAGACGCAGGGCCCGGTGGGAGATGTCGGTGGCGATGACTCGGTCGCTGTGGCGGGTCAGCAGCAGAGCTTGGATTCCGCAGCCGGTGCCGATGTCGGCGGCCACCCCGACGTGGTCGCGCGGGGTGATCGACACCAGTGTCCGGCCGGCTCCGCCGAGTCCGAGTACGAACTCGCCGTCGAGGACATCCGGTGTGGTCAGGGTCCCGTGGTCGGCCACGAGGTAGAGGTTCTCGTCCCCGGGACGGAAGCCGCGGGGAACACCCACGGGAAGTTCATAGGGGGTCAGGGCGAAGGGGGCGGTCACCTCGTCGTCGTCCACGGTGATCAGCCCCGCCTCGGCGGCGGTGTCGAAGGACTCCCCCAGCAGGGCGCGGACCTGGGCGACCGGGACTGTGCGGTGGAAGTGGAAGAGCAGCGCCGCGCTGGCCATGGCACGGTCGGCGGCCGTCGACGACTGGTCCGCCAGCGTCCGGGCGCAGTGGTGGATGGCGGGTGCGGCGTTGTTGCGCAGCAGCGCCTCCGAGGTCGGACCACCCCAGAACTGGCGCAGCCGTGGTTCGGTGTATCCGGAACGGTAGAGGGTCTCGCCCAGGTGGGCCAACGGCAGATCAGTCACAGAAGAATCCTAGCGACTGCGCCATAATTGACTCATGGCCTCCTCTGCTCTTCTCGACATCGTCACCGGTTTCGGTGCCCGGGATGAGCGGATCGTCCATGTCCGCGATATCCCGCAGCGTTTCGAACGGGATGCCGAGTGGCCGGACTGGATCGACGAGGAACTCAAGCACGCATGTCATTCCATCGGCGTCGACGCTCTGTGGCAGCACCAGCTCGAGGCGGCGCAGACGGCCAGGGACGGTTCCGACGTCGTCATCGCCACCCCCACCGCGTCGGGCAAGTCGTTGGGATTCTGGCTGCCGGTGCTCGAAGCGATCCAATCGACTCGCGGGAAGCTGCGCACCGCCTCGGCGATCTACATCGCTCCGACAAAGGCTCTGGCCGCCGATCAGCTGGCCAAACTCGAACGATTCGTCATCCAGGGCATGCGTCCCGCCAGCTACGACGGGGACACCTCACAGGTCTCGAAGGACTGGGCGAGACGGCATGCGAACATCATCTTCACCAACCCGGACATGCTCCACCGCAGCATTCTGCCCCAGCACGAACGCTTCGCCCGGATGTTCAAGAACCTGCGCTTCATCGTCATCGATGAGGCCCACCGCTACCGTGGAGTGTTCGGGTCCCACGTCGCACTCATCCTCCGCCGCCTGCTGCGCATCGCCGCCCACTACGGGGCCTCACCGGTCGTCATCGGAGCCTCGGCGACGATGGCGGACCCGGACGCAGCCTTTGCGAAGCTGACCGGGCGGCCCGCAAACGCGGTGACCGAGGATTCTTCACCCCGGGCAGCAGGCAGCTTCGCACTGTGGGAGCCTCCTGTGTCACCGGGCGGGGACCGGCGCAGCGGCCTCGTCGAGGCCGCCGATGTCATCACCGATTCCATGTGCGCCGGATATCGATCGATCACGTTCATCGCCTCCCGCCGAGGCACCGAAGCCCTGGCGCAGACGGTCCGTGACCAGGTGGGTGAGGTGGACGAGACCCTGACCGGCAAGGTCGCGGCATACCGGGGCGGGTATCTGGCCGAAGAGCGCAGGATGCTCGAGACGGCTCTGCGTTCGGGTCAGCTGCTGGCCGTGGCGTCGACGAATGCTCTGGAGCTGGGCATCGACATCTCCGGACTCGACCTGGTCATCATCTCCGGCTGGCCGGGGACCTTGGCGTCCCTATGGCAGCAGGCGGGACGCGCGGGCCGAGCCGGGCAACGGTGGATGGCTGTGTTCATCGCCCGCGATGATCCGCTCGATACCTTCGTCGTCCACCACCCCGAAGTCATCTTCGACTCCCCCGTCGACGCCGGCGTCATCCATCCGGGCAATCCGCACGTGCTTTCCGGTCACCTGTGTGCGGCCGCCGCCGAGGTGCCTCTGAATGCGGCCGATCTCGTGCACTTCCCGGACGATTCGTCCGAGGTCATCGACGATCTCGTGGAGCGGAAGATGCTGCGAGCACGGCCGACCGGATGGTTCTGGGCAAAAGACCAACCGGCGACCGACCTGTCCGATATCCGCGGTTCCGGCGGCGGACAATTCAGCCTGGTCGAAGCGAGCACCGGCACTCTGCTGGGCACGGTCGACGAATCGGGTGCACATACGGGAGCCCATCCGGGCGCGGTGTACACGCATCAGGGCATCGACTTCACCGTCCTCGATCTCGACCTCGAGGACCGGATCGTCGCCGTCGAACGTGCCGAGGTCGACTACACGACTCAGCCGCGCTCGCAGACGGAGATCTCGATCGTCGACACCGATGCGCAGCGGGTTCTGCCCTCCGGAGTGGCTGTGTGCAGCGGCACCGTCGACGTCAAGGATCAGGTCGTCGCCTACCGGATGCGGGCCAAGCGAGGTGGAGCGATCATCGCCGAACACGAGCTCGACCTGCCGGAGCGCACGCTGCGGACGAAGGCCGTGTGGTGGACGATTCCGCAGAGCGTCCTCGACGAGGCCGAAGTCGTCTCCGGAGACCTGCCCGGAGCCGTCCATGCCGCCGAGCATGCTTCGATCGGTCTGCTGCCGCTCTTCGCCGGCTGTGACCGGTGGGATATCGGCGGAGTGTCGACGGCTCTGCATGCCGACACCGGACTGGCGACAGTGTTCGTCTATGACGGTCTGGCCGGTGGTGCCGGTTTCGCCGAACGCGGCAGCGAGGTCATCGAAGGATGGTTGGGTGCGACAAGGGATGCCATCGCCGCATGTGAGTGCATCGACGGCTGCCCGTCGTGTGTGCAGTCGCCGAAGTGCGGCAACGGCAACGAACCGTTGGAGAAGGACGCTGCGCTGAGGCTGCTGCGCACCGTGCTCAGGTAGCGATCCCCCTCATTTCCCGGCGACGGCCTCCTCTCTGACCTTCGGCAGAGGTCCCGGGATGTCGACTTCGATGACGACATAGGCGGATTGCTCACTCAATGAGGCACGGCAGTCCTTGAGGTGTCCGCCGTTGCGAATCGCGACCTCCTTCGCCGTCTCACACGGTTCCCCGGTGGCCAGTCCGCGCACGGCGTCCGCGGCGGCGAGCGCCGCCAGATCCGCGGCACTCTGTGCCCGACTGTGGGCGACGAACGCCTGGCCGAGGCTGCCGATGGCGGTGACGAGGACGAGCACGATCGAGCAGAGACCCACGACGATGTTCGTCATGACGGTCCTCCTCTGTCCCCTTCGAACCGTGCGGTGGCATCCGCGTCGACGGTGTCGAGGAAGAAGATCGCGGCCGGCAGCTCGATCGTGACCGTGACGACCGAGTATCCGCCGTCGGCTCGGACACGGACCGAGGATGAGTCACCGGCGTGCTTCTTCGCTTCGGACACGACGGCGGCCTGTGGTTCGCCGCGGGCGATCTCACGGGCCGCGGACCGTGCCGCGTCGAAGGCTCGCAGCTGGGAGAACCCGACAGCGGCGGCTCCCGCGAGCAGCACGATGAGAAGAACGACAGCCGGCATGACGACGGCGAATTCCGCCGTCGCCGTTCCCGCATCGCGATCCCATCCTCGCTGCCGCTGACGGGAGCGTCCGCGTGCCATGACGGTTCAGCTTCCCAGACCGAGCGCCGAGGAGATGACCCCCGTGATGAGTTCCTTGATCGGTTCGGATTTGAGGACCACGACGAGAAGTGCTGCGAATCCGCACGCGGCCAGAGTGGTGATCGCATATTCGGCTGTGGTCGCTCCGGCGTCGGGTTCCCAGAACTGTTCGATCTCGCTGTGGTCCTCGACCGGTTCCACGTGCCCGGTCGGCGGGTCCTCGATCTGCGGGGACGGTGATGTGGTGGCCATGCTCTCCTCCTTGGCTGAAACCCCGTTCGCACTCTGCGAGCGGACCTTCAGCCTGGGAGTCGGCATGCTGCCGTGTCCAGGGCCGGATTCGCACCTGTGGAAACGTGTTCTGCATCCACAAGCTCACCGTGTGTGAGTGAAGGCGCCGTCCACAGGAAACGGCGTGCGAGTCAGCGCAGCCCGAGCATCAGCTGTTGCCGGCCCAGTCGTCTCTGAGGATGGCCATGATGACTTCGTCGTGGCGCCGGCCGTTGAAGAACACGGCTTCGCGTCGACGGCCTTCTTCGACGAATCCGGCTTTCGTATAGGAGGCGATTCCACGGGTGTTGAACGCCCAGGTCTGCAGCTCGATGCGATTGAGTCCCAATTGGAGGAACCCGTATTTCACGGCCAGTCGCACGGCATCCGAGCCGTATCCGCGACCGTGGAATTCAGGGCCGAGGACGATCGCCAGAGTGGCGGACTGGTTGATGGGATTGCGTCCGTAGAGGGTGACATGGCCGACGAACTCCTCGGTTTCGGTCAGCTCGATGCTGAAGCCGACTGCCTCGCTCGAGGTGTTCGCACTCCACTGCGAGAACTGCTCGGACACACCCCCTTCGGGCCGCGGCAGAACCGTGTGATTCTGCAGGACGACGATCGAGGGATCGAACCACCACTGTTCGAGGTACGGCAGATCATCCTCCCTCAGCGGCCGCAGGCGCACGGATCGACCGACGAAGAGATTCTCGGCGTAGTCCTCGGCTTGTTCGACATTGGACAGCTGATTGAAAGGTGTGACCGGTGCCATGTCCCGAGCCTATCGGTCGAGTCTGAAAACCCGGTCACCACTTCAGAAGAACACGGTCGTGAGGTCGGTCAGCAGTGAGATGACGACCGGAACGACAGACAGCAGCAGGAACGCCGGCAGAATGCACACGCCCAAAGGCAGCACCAGCTGCACACCCAAAGAGGCGGCCGCCTCCTGCCGACGCCGACGGGACGAAGCCCGCAGCTCCTCGGCCACTGACTCGATGAGAGGTGCCGGGCCGACGCCGGTGTGTTCGGAGAACTCGAAGACCTCGAGCACCGGCAGCAGGCGATCATCGTCGGCGAGCCTGCGCCCTCCGATCGTCATTGCACGGGCGATCCTCTGCAGACCCGACCGGTCGTCGGTCGCCTCGGCGGTCAGGGTCAGCGCCACGGGAATCGGCAGACCGGAGGTCAGGCAGATCGCCACAAGGTCGAGGTCGAACGCCAGCTGATCATCGGCCACTGCTCCTGCCGTCCCCGACTCCGGCGTTCCCGCCTCCCCGGCAGCCGCCTCGGTGTCGGTGGGAACGGATCGGCCCTCGCCGAGGAGGCTCTGCAGTCTCCCGCGGGTCGGTCCGGACCACAGCAGCACGCCGAGTCCGACGCAGACACCGATGAGCACAATCAGCATGGTCATCTCTGTGCTCTGAGCATCATCGTCCGCATCCACCACCGGCCGGCCCCGTACAGGAGGAGACCGGCACCGATGCTCAGCTGTCCCGGCAGTCCGGTGATGAGTTCCAGAGGGCGGACGCCGATGAGCAGGCCGAGACCGACACCGATGAGCGGCAGCCAGCTGAGCACCCGCACCGTCGACCTCGGTCCGGCCATCGCGATGCGGCGTTCGCGTTCGGCATCGAGGGCGTCCCTCTGCGCTGCCGCATACCTGAGGATCATCTCCGCTGCCGGTGCTCCGGAGCGTTCGGACACCGTCCACACGGCGGCCATTCCCGACAGCACGTGAGCGGCGGTCTCCGACAGTCCGGAGCTGCGGGTGGCGATGGCGCGTCCGGGTTCCTCGCCCAGGGAGATGGCTCGTGAGATCGGGGTCAGGACGTCGTTGCGGCGGCTCAGTGTGCTCATCACCGCCGGTGGGGTCATCCCCACCTTGAGCAGGTGGGCGCAGTTCTCCACGGCGGCGATCGCCCACAGACGCTCGGCCTGATCGTCGGCGGTGTGACCGCCTGGGCGAAAGAAGGCACGCACCCCTTTCCGCACCGATTCTCCGGCCTCCCCACGGGGCAAGAGCTCGCGCAGCCTGGAGCCCGGGTCCGGAGGCGCGGCGAGGATGATCCCGGCCGCGATGAGGACGGCGGTGACGACGATCATTGCGCGGACTTCTGTTCGAGCACGGCTTCGAACCGGGCCAGGGCACGCCGATTGACAGTGCCGGCCGTCGACGGCGAGGGGCGACCCCACACCGGTTCCATCACCACTCCCTCGGATCCAGTCCTCGTCGGGATCGCCAATTCCGTGACTCCCCGCTCGGAACCCGTGCGACGCAGATGGATGACGAGGTCGATGGCGGTGGAGAACTGCGAATACACGGCGTCCGGACTCATCTGCGCCAGCGCACCGAGCGCGGCCACCCGGCTGGGCACGGCCTCGGCGGTGTTCGCGTGGATCGTCGCACACCCACCCTCGTGCCCGGTATTGAGGGCCGTGAGCATGTCCCGGACCTCGGCACCGCGGCATTCCCCGACGACGAGGCGATCGGGCCGCATCCGCAGGGCATTGCGCACGAGGTCGGTCAGGGTCACTTCGCCGCCGCCTTCGACGTTGGCCTGACGCGCAGCGAGCTGCACGGTGTGCGGGTGGGTGACGATGAGCTCGCGGGAGTCCTCGACGATGACGATGCGTTGGATCGGTTCGACCAGCGACAGCAGAGCGCCGAGGAGGACGGTCTTTCCCGTGCCCGTTCCGCCGGAGACGAGGATGTTCGCCCGCGAGGTGACCGCCTCGGCGACGAGGGGGCTGATCTCAGCGGGGACGAACCCTTCGGCGCAGAGCTGGGAATAGGGGAATCCGGCCCGTTTGGGTACGCGGAAGCTGATCGTCGTCGTCTCCCCGGAGATCGGTGGGACGATCGCGTTCATCCGCACCCCGTCGGGCAGACGAACGTCGACATAGGGGGAAGAATCGTCGAGGCGGCGCCCGCCGAGGGCGGCCAAACGCACCGCCAAGGACCGCACGTCCTCTTCGGATCCCAGCGTCAGGTCGAGCAGCTGGGGACCGTCACCGGTGTCGGCGAAGACCTCCCGCGGCCCGTTGACGAACACGTCCGTGGTGCCGGGCACCTCGAGCACGGACTGCAGGGGTCCGGCCCCGGACAGCTGCGCGGACAGCCGGGTGACGAGTTCGAGCAGGGCGGAGGAACCGAGCACGCGTCCGGTGCGCTGGACCGCCTCGGCGACGGCGGCCGTGGTCACCGGTCCCGGATTGTCGAGCAGCGTTTTGCGGACATCGGCGACGAGCGAGGCGTCGAGCCATTCGCTCATTCCACCCACTCCCCCAGCAATCGGTCGACGAGGCGGCCGAGGTGCGCCCCACCTGGGATTCCCTCGCCGCGGTCGACGGCGGCGGACAGGCCCCGATCGTCGCGGATGCTTCCAGCCAGGCTCAGCCCGATGGAATCGGCGAGGAGGTCGGCGTCGAGCCCGCCGGCCCCGGTTTCACGGACGACGAGGCGCACATCCGGGTGGGCTTGGGAGAGCCGCTTGGCCACTTGGGAGGAGGCGACGGCGGATCTGACCCGGGCCGGGGAGACGAGGAGGACATGATGGCAGCGCCGGGTCCACTGGGGTGGGGCGTGGCGGGGCAGATCGACGATGACGAGGTCGAAGGCCTGGCCGGCCGCGGCGAGGAAGTCGTCGAAGACGTCCGGGTCGAGGTCGACGGTGTCGTCTCGCCCCCAGGACAGAAGGGCGAGCCCGTCGTGGCGGGGCAGCGCTTCGGCCAGGGTGGAGGGGCGCAGCTGTCCGCGGGAGGCACTGAGGTCGGTCCATCGCGGACCGGGGGCCTGTTCGGCACCGAGGACGAGGTCGAGTCCCCCGCCGAGCGGGTCGGCGTCGACGAGGACGGTGCTGTGATCGGCTCCGGCCCGCCGGGCGAGTGCGCAGGCGAGCACGGAGGCTCCGGCTCCCCCGCATCCGGCGACGACGCCGACCGTGGTCCCGGGTGCCGTCGGCGGTTCGACAGCGGCGATCATCCGCCCGCTCAGCCATTCCGCAGCAGCAGGCAGCACGGCGAGCTGGTCGACGCCGAGGTGCGCGGCCCTCGCCCAGGTCGAGGAGGGTTCGTCATCGTCGAGGACGACGAGGATCGTGTCTGCCCGGTCGGTGGCGGGGGCTTCGCGGACGTCTTCTCCGAGGAGGATGAGCGACGCGGACTGCCAGCCTCCGGAGTCGGGAGGCAGGACGGTCAGCGAGATGCCGATGCTTTCGGCCACTCGGGCGCATTCTTCGGTGATCGCACCGAGGTCGGTGATGAGGGCTACCTGCATGCACCGAGCCTGGATCCGCCCGGCTGTCACCGGCCAGGCCGGAGTGCCGCCCTGTGGATGGAACGACGAAGGGACGCCTCCTGTGAGGTTGAGTCACAGGAGGCGCCCCCAGCGGCAGTCGGCGGCCTCCGTCCACGTCAGCCGCAGTGGGCCGACCGGCCGGTCACATCATGTGGTGCCGGTGGGCACCGATTCGACCGAGGTCTGTCCACAGCGTTGACGCGTGAGTGGATTCCAGTCGGCTCAGCCGCGCTGGATTCCTTCGATATTGCGCAGGATGCCAGTGGTGCTGCCGTCGGAGTCGCGGACCTTGAACCAGGATCCGTTGTCTTCGAGGCTGAGGTACCAGTCGCCGGGGTAGATCGTGAACACCGGCATTCCGGTGGTCTCGTCCACGGCTTCGCGCGGTTCGGGAACGGCGAACCAGAAGGCCTGGATGATGGGGCGTCCACCGTCCTGGTTCTCGGCCTGACCATTGTCCTGATCGGCGTTCCGTCCGTCGTTCGGCGCATCACCGGACCGGTTCTGCCCCGCATCGGCGGGCACCGGCTGGTTGTCGACGGCCGTCTGTGCCATGGTCTCGTCGTTCGACCTCTCCGCGCCCCCGTCGGTCTCCGGCCGGTTGGCGTAGTCGGCCACGGGAACGTACTGAGTCGGCTCTTCGCTTTCGGGAGCGGTGGTCCGCTCCGAGCTGACTGCCGGCTCCATCACAGCGGTCGCCTGTTCGTCGTCGTCCGCGCCCGTCTTGCCAACTGAGGTGGGTTCATCATCTGACACGACCTTGTCGTCGGCCGGGGTGCTGACGACGGTGGCATCGGTGGAGCGGATGTTGGCGTCGTCGTCCGGGTCCTGCGCCGTAGTTCCGTCGGTCGATGCCGGGGAATCCGATCGCGAATCGTTCGACGCCGTATCTGCCGAGGCCGCATCTTCCGATGCATTTCCTGTCGAGGCCTGACCTGCATCGGTCGAGGACTGCGCAACCGAATTCGCGCCGGCGACGTTCGCACCTTCGGCGGCGTTCGTGTCGGACGATTTGGCGTTGACCTTGGAGACCAGGTCGCTGCTCTCGGACGGTGACACCACCGTGGGGGTTTCGTCTGACTCCGACGAGGCGGCCGTGGACCGGTCCGCGGACGTGTCGTCGTTCGCTTCATCCTTCTGAGCAGCCGACCCGGTGTCGGTCGATTCCGCACCGGACGTCGATTCCGCACCAGGCGTCGATTCCGCGTCGGACTCCGTTTCGGGAGCGGCGTGGCGGCCACGGCGACGTTCGGAATCCGAATGCGCGGCAGCGACGCCGGCAGCACCGGCACCGATCACTCCGGCGCCTGCGGCAGCGGCCGCTGCGCCCGAGTGTGACTTGTCATCGGACTGCCTGGACTGGGCGTCAGACGCTGCAGGCTGGCTGCCCGACTCAGCAGCCCGGCTTCCCGCAGCGGCGGTCTGGTCTCCGGTCGCATCGGTCTGCGGCTGTCCGGCTCCGACACCGAATGCCTGAGTCGGTTCGCTCTGCGAATGCTGTGGGGCGCCCGAATCGTGACGACCCAGGTAGGTCTGTCCGTCACCGGTGCTGTGCACCGGTCCGTCGTCCGAGGCCTGGTCGGATGCCACGTCCGCGGATTCGGGCGCAGCGCCCGCGCCCGAGGTGCCGGAAGCGGCGGGTGCGGCGAAGGAGCTAGCCGAACGCTCGGAGTCCTGCTCCTGCGGCGGAGCGTAGGGGCTGGGCTGGTTCTGCTGGTCGGAAGGCTGGGCCCGCTGTTCCGGAGCGGCGAACTGGTTCTGCTGTTCCGGACCGCCGAACTGTCCTGATTGACCGAACTGGTCCTGCTGCCCCTGCTGTGCAGGCTGACCCGACTGTCCTGGTCCGCCGAACTGGTCCTGCTGTCCGGGCGCACCGAACTGAGTCGGCTGGGCGGACTGTCCCGGGCCGCTCGGCTGACCGAACTGATCCGGCTGACCGGGCGCCGCCTGTCCCACACCGGCCGGAGCCGCTCCGTAAGGCGCGAATCCGGGTGCACCGGTGCCCGGGCCGGCAGCACCGGGCACATTGGCCACTGGTGCCGGATGCTGGGTGTGCTTGGTGACAGGGCGAGCCTTCGGATGGGTTTCGATGTCCTCGCGGCCGGCGAATTCCTTAGCGAAGAACGGCAGCATCGTGAATACTCCGGCGAAGAACGCGATGAGGCCGGCGAAGAACGTCAGGTACGAACCCACATGCCAGTAGACCGCCGAAGTGAGCAGATCGACGAACACATAGGTGAAGGCGATCGCCGAGAGCACGGAGATGAACTGGTCGAGGCTGAGCGATCCGACTCGCAGTCGGCTGTTGCCGAGCTTGTTGACGAGCACGGCCGCCACGATGAGCAGAATTGTGAGCACTCCGAACACGAGCGCGCCCATATCGGCGACATTCCAGTGCCACAGAGTGGTCGTCTCACTGCCGAGGCCGTAGTCGTAACCCCGGTAAGGCACGAACAATGCGATGAAGGCGAGCAGTCCGGCGAACAGGAGGAAGAGATCGCGCAGAGTCAGCGGGCCGAGGATTCCCGGGCCGGTCTTCTGCTTCGGCGCAGGCGCCTGACCGAACTGGCCCTGTCCCGGAGCCGAACCATAGGGTCCCGGCGCCGATCCGTACTGACCGGGAGCAGAACCGTACGGGCCAGGTCCCGAACCGTACTGAGCCGGAGCCGAACCATAGGGTCCTTGTGCGGCGGGCTGTCCCGGTGCCGAACCGTAGGGTCCCGGTGCGGAACCATAGCCCGGCCCGGGAGCAGAACCGAACTGCCCTGGCCCCGAACCGTAGGCCGGCGGCTGACCACCAGGCTGCTGCGCGTTCTGGCCCGGGTACTGCGGGGGCTGATCCTGCCACGGCTGTGGCCCGGACCCGGTTGGATGCTGCGGCGAACTCATCGCTGACTCCAGTCGATCTCGGGGAAAAGCTAACAGTGTTTCCGTGTCCGCGCGGGACGGATCCCGACAGACTCTGACCCCATCCTTGCAGAACACAGGCCACCTGTGCACTCATATGCGCATTCTCAGGCACGTCGAAGACTCCTCAGTCCCCCGCCGAGGCGGCCCTTCCGTCGCCGCGTAGCCGTCGAAATCGCGTGAGCTATACCACGATAGAAGCACGGTGGCTACCCCCGATTTGCCTGTTCATCGAGTGAAACTGCTCTCCCCAGCCCCCGACCGCAGGTATACAGTGCAACTAGAATTTTCGATCCACCAAGGAAGTCGGAGGGAAAGCATGACCGAAACCGCTGCCGAGCAGACCGAGACGTTTGCCCCACCTGAGCAGTTCGCGGCCGCAGCCAACGTCAAGGCCGATGAATACGAACGCGCCGAGGCGGACTACCTGGGTTTCTGGGCCGAACAGTCCCGTGAGCTCGTCGATTGGCACGAAGACTTCGGCGAGGTCCTCGACTGGACGAACCCGCCGTTCGCGAAATGGTTCGTCGGCGGAAAGCTCAACGTCGCTTATAACTGCCTCGACCGTCACGTCCTCGCAGGCAACGGCGACCGCGTGGCCATCAACTTCGAAGGCGAACCGGGCGACTCCCGCACCTTCACCTATGCCGAGCTCCTGGCCGAGGTGTCGAAGGCGGCGAACACGCTGATCGACCTCGGCGTGAAGACCGGCGACCGGGTGGCCATCTATCTGCCGATGATCCCCGAAGCGGTGATCTCGATGCTCGCCTGCGCCCGCCTCGGTGCGGCGCATTCCGTCGTCTTCGGCGGATTCTCCGCCGATGCTCTGCACTCGCGCATCATCGACGCCGAGGCCCGCGTCGTCATCACCGCCGACGGCAGCTACCGGCGCGCCAAACCCACGAGTCTCAAGCCGGCCGTCGACGAAGCGATCGCCCAGGGCGACACTCCCGTCGAGCACGTCCTCGTCGTCAAGCGCACCGGTCAGGACGTCGACTGGGTCGAAGGCCGTGACCAGTGGTGGGAGGACTCCGTCGGCCAGGCCGGCGACACACACGAGTGCGAATTCTTCGACTCGGAGCACCCGCTGTTCATCCTCTACACCTCCGGTACGACAGGAAAGCCCAAGGGCATCCTCCACACCACCGGCGGCTACCTCACTCAGGTGCTCTACTCGATGAAGGCCGTCTTCGACATCAAGCCCGAATCCGATGTCTTCTGGTGCACCGCCGACGTCGGCTGGATCACCGGTCACTCCTATGTCACCTACGGCCCACTGGCCGCCGGCACCACTCAGATCATCTACGAAGGCACTCCGGACACCCCGCATCAGGGTCGTTGGTGGGAGATCATCGAGAAGTACAGAGCCACGATCCTCTACGCCGCACCGACGGCGATCCGCACCTGCATGAAGTGGGGCGAGGAGATCCCCGCGAAGTACGATCTGTCCAGTCTGCGCCTGCTCGGCAGCGTCGGCGAACCGATCAACCCCGAGGCCTGGCGCTGGTACCACCGCGTCATCGGCAGTGAGCGCTGCCCGATCGTAGACACATGGTGGCAGACCGAGACCGGGGCCCACATGATCGCGCCTCTGCCCGGCGTGCTCTCAACCAAGCCCGGCTCCTCACAGCGTCCGATTCCCGGCATCTCCGTCGATGTCGTCGATGATTCGGGTGAGAACCCGGCCGGCCCCGAAGGCGGACTGCTCGTCATCCGCCGCCCATGGCCGTCGATGCTGCGCGGAATCTGGAAAGACCCGGAGCGCTTCAAGGAGACCTACTGGTCGCGGTTCGAAGACACGTACTTCGCCGGCGACGGCGCCCGCCGTGATGAGGACGGGGACATCTGGTTCCTCGGGCGTGTCGACGACGTGATGAATGTGTCCGGTCACCGCCTGTCCACCGCGGAGATCGAGTCCTCGCTCGTCGCGCATCCCAAGGTCGCCGAGGCGGCTGTGGTCGGCGCCGCCGACGACACGTCCGGTCAGGCCGTCGTCGCGTTCGTCATCGTCTCCAACGGCGTCGAGGACTCCCCCGAGACCTCTGAGGAGCTGCGTCAGCATGTGGGCAAGGACATCGGCCCCATCGCGAAGCCGAAGAAAGTCCACATCGTCACGGACCTGCCCAAGACCCGCTCGGGCAAGATCATGCGTCGACTGCTCAAGGACGTTGCCGAGAACCGCGAGGTCGGCAACACGTCGACCCTCGCCGATGCCTCGGTGATGGATCAGATCGAAAAGTCCGTCACAGGAGCCTGAGCCCCTCGCTCTGAGGCCGAAATCGGATGACCCGTCGGTGACAGACGACCCTGCCGCATAACGGCGGTCGTCCGGATCCGACGGGTTTTCCCGGTTCCCCGCCGATTCGCCTTTGGCCGCAGAGCCCGTTCAGACTACTCTTAAGTTAGATTGTCCTCGTTCTCGATTTAGGAGCTCTCATGGCCGAACGGTCCATCAGCGAACTGATCAAAGGCATCAGCGACGATTCCAAAGCGATCGCCGAAGAAGAGATTGCCCTCGCCAAGGCCGAGGCCACTGCCGGTGCGAAGAACCTGGGCATCGGGGCCGGACTGGCCATCGTCGCTCTCTTCCTGCTCTTCCTGTCCTCGTTCATGGTGATCTTCGCCGGTGCGGCCGCATTCCATGAGGGCCTGGGCTGGCCATGGTGGGGCAGCTTCCTCATCGTCTTCGGCATCCTCGCCGTCATTGCGATCATCCTCGTCCTTGTGGCCCTCCCGCTGTTCAAGAAGGGCAACCCGGTTCCCGGCACCGCGATCGGTTCGGCCAAGTCGCTGGCGGCCTCTGTCAAGCGCGCAGTGAAGAATCCCTCGGGACCCAGGTACTGACACCTCTCCCAATCTGAGAACCGCGGCAGATGCGAGAAGCGGCGCCGGACATTTCGTCCGGCGCCGCTTCTCGCATTCACGCTCAGCGTCGCTTCGCGACTCGCTCCTTGGCTTCCCGCAGAACCTGACGTTCCCGTTTCCGTGCCTCAGCCAGCACCTTCTGCGCCTGCCGGACCGCTTTCTGCGCCTCTCGCAGCTTCTTATCGGCCGCTACCGCAGGGTCATCATCGGCGATCGCGGCATGCCCTGCAGCCGCTGCCTCCGTCGCATCATCGGGCGCGGCGACTGAGGTCGCTGCGCTCGAGCCGTCGTTCGCCACGTCGGACACGGCACCTGCCCGCGCGTTCACGATCGCCTCGATGAAGGCCTCCACCCCGTCCAAACCTCGTTCGAGCCCGAAGTCGAAGGGATCGAATTCCGAGGCGAAGACCCCCGCATCGATCGCCTTCCTGAGGAAGGGATATCCATCCTCGGTGATGACGGCGTCGAAGAGACGCTGCTCCCGCGCCGCCACCTCGGCGGCGTCCAACCCGGTCGCTCTGCTCTGCTCCTCGTAGCCTGCCGCAATCAGCCCTTTCCAACGAGCCGCACCGGTGACGAGAAGTGAGACAGCGATCCCCTCCTCTTCGGTCAGACCGGTATCGCGGAGCGCCTCGAGATCGGCTTCCAGCCAGGCCGAACTGTTCGGTGTGATCGGGCTGCCGGTGATCGGCATCGACAGCAGCCAGGACTGACGCGAATAGATCTGTGACTGCGCCTCATAGAGTTCACCGAGTCGTGCCCGCCAGCCGAGATCCTCCTCGCCTGGCTCCGGAGGCAGGCCGGTCGCCTCCTCCTGCATGAGCAGCAGCAGATCGTCCTTCGAGCTGACATAGCGGTAGAGCGACATCGGCGTGTACCCGAGTCGTTTCGCGACCGCCGACATCGACACCGCCTGGATGCCGTCGCTGTCGGCGATCTCAATCGCAGCGTCGACGATCTTCTCGACGCTCATCTCCCTCTTCGGCCCCCGCTGGGGAGTCGCCGCGACACCCCAGGCCAGTGCGATTCCACTGGGAAGCTGCTCGATCAGATCATCCGTGCTCATGCCGCCAGTCTATATTGTGTATGGCATATATTGCGTGTTATTGTCATACACAGTTTCTATCATATACAGAAACTTGCTCCGGGAACCACGACTCGTGAGAGGACTCCCATCATGACCACGGACAGTTCAACCAGCACCGCACAGGACTCAACGGCACCGTCACCGAAACCGACAGGGCACATCGACACGGGTGACCTCCGTTCTCCCGCTATCTCCTTCACACAGGTGGGCAAGCGCTTCGGAACGAAGACCGTCCTCGACGGACTCGACTTCCACGTGCACAGAGGCGAGGTCTTCGCACTTCTCGGCTCCAACGGCGCCGGGAAGACCACATGCATCAATATCCTCACCACGCTCGTCCGCCCTGATGCCGGATCAGTTCGAGTCATGGACGTCGATGTGCGTGAGTCACCCGCCGAGGCGAAGCGGCGATTCGCCGTCACCGGCCAGTCAGCTGCCGTCGATGCCCATCTCTCGACCGAAGAGAACCTCGTCCTCCTCGGTCGGCTCTCCGGGCTGAGTCGGAGTGCCGCGAAAGCGCGAAGCCGCGACCTTGCCGAGAGGCTCAGCCTCACAGCCTTCATGTCCACCCGGGTCGCCGCACTCTCCGGCGGTATGCGTCGCCGCCTCGACCTGGCTCTCAGCCTCGTCGTCCCTGTCGATGTGCTCATTCTCGACGAACCCACCACCGGGCTGGACACCCGCTCCCGGCAGGAGCTGTGGACTGAAGTCAGCGAGCTCTCCCGAGGCGGCGCGACGGTGTTCCTCACCACCCAGTACCTCGACGAGGCCGATGCACTGGCCGACCGGATCGGCCTGCTCGACAGCGGCCGAATGGCGGGTCTGGGCACACCGGCAGAACTCAAGGCACGCATCGGCGAGGACACCGTGTCGATCCGCGGAACAGACGGAACTCAACTGGATGAGATCGCGACCGACGGCACTGTCGCCGGCCTCGCCGCGGCTCTCGAGCCGTGGACTTCCCGATCGCCTCGGGCCTCGGTTTCCCTGCACAGTCCCAGCCTCGACGATGTCTTCCTCGCTTTCACCTCGGCCGGCTCACCTCACTGAGCGCTCGATATCCGATCCCACGTCTCCGATCTCCACACCGTCCAGAGAGGACAGACCAATGTCACACAGTCACCCGATCACCGATACCCCGACGACAGCAGCGACCACCGCCTCTCCCCTCCCCCGAGGGGTCTCCCGTACACGCCCTCGCGGGTTCTCCACCGAGGCCGCCTTCATCGGCAGGAGCCTGCGTCACGCTGTTCGCGACGTCGAATCGCTGCTGATGGCCGTCGCTCTGCCGGTGATGCTCATGCTCATGTTCACCTTCGTCTTCGGCGGCGCTCTCGATCCCGACGGCGGCTACGTCGACTACGTCGTCCCCGGAATCATCCTCACCTGCGCCGGATTCGGTGCCGCCTCGACCTCGCTGTCGGTGGCTTCGGACATGACCTCCGGGTTCGTCGACCGACTGCGGACGATGCCGGTGCGAGCGTCTGCCGTCATCACCGGGCACGTGGCGGCGAGCCTCGCAAGGAATCTGTTCGCCGCTTCCATCGTCCTCCTCGTCGCCGTCGCCATCGGATTCCGCCCCTCCGCCGGAGTGGCCGAATGGCTGGCGACCGTCGGACTCGTCGCCCTCTACATTCTGGCGATCACGTATCTCTTCGCCGCTATCGGCCTCGCCGCGAAGTCTCCCGAATCCGCCAATGGATACGGTTTCATCCTGCTCTTCCTCCCGTACGTCTCCAGCGCGTTCGTGCCGGTCGAGACCATGCCGAAGTGGCTGGAGGTGTTCGCCGACAATCAGCCGATCACCCCGATCATCGACGCTCTGCGCGCACTGCTCATCGGCACCGAGATGGGCGCTTCCGGCTATCTCGCTGTCGGCTGGTGTCTGCTCATCCTCGCTGTGGCGGCGGTGTGGGCCGCGGTGCTGTTCAGAGCGAAGGCCGGGCAGCGCTGACCGTCGCCGGAATCCGCAGTGGCCGCTGTCAGAAGTCGATGGCGATGGGAACCTTCTTGTCCCAATCACCGGCCCAGCCGAGATGGTCGAGGGCGAAGTCGAGGATGCCGGCAGTGAAGCCCCATACCTTGAGGACTCCGACGTCGAAGGCCGGGGTCGAGATCTTCAGATCGGGACGGGCGAAGGTTCCGCGGTTGGCGGGGGCGACGAGGTCGGCGATGGCCACCCGATAGACGGAGTAGGACTCCCGCTGATCCATCACCTGGACTTGGCCCGGCTGACGCCAATAGCCGATGACCGGAGTGACCTCGAACTTCGAGACGGGGATATAGAGCGGGTCCATCTCTCCGAGTACTTCGACGGTGTCCGGGGAGATTCCGGCTTCTTCCTCCGCTTCACGCAGCGCGGCGGCCGCCATGGAATCGTCTTCGGGGTCACGACCGCCTCCGGGGAAGGCGACCTGCCCGGGATGATGGCGCAGGGTCGCGGCACGCTGGAGAAGAACGATGTCGACATCGGCGACGCCGAGTTCGGCCAGGCGCGATGCTTCTGCTCCTCCTGCCTCGGTGCGAGGCTCTCCCCCGCGCCCGAAGAGCATGAGAACGGCGGCGTCACGGGCGGACTGCTCTGCGGCGTCCTTCTGTCGGCGCAGCCACAGCGGGGACCCGTGCGAGGCGGCGAGATCTTCGAGCTGCCCGCGCAAGGCCCCATCGGCGATCGTCGCCGATTCGGGTGGAAGGTCGGGGATTCGGGCGCTCATCGTCCCTCCTCGGGGACAGCCTCCTCGGCGGGAGTGGCCAAAGGCGCCATTTCGAACCGAAGCATGGCACGTGCCTTGTCCGGGTCGAGTTCCCCGATCCCGAACGATGGGCACAGCGCCGTCAGGGGGCAGGCTCCACAGGCGGGCTTGCGGGAATGGCAGATGCGGCGGCCGTGGAAGATCACCCGATGCGAAAGCATGGTGAGGTCCTTCTTCGGGAACAGGGCCGCGATCTCGTGCTCGGCCTTGACCGGATCGGTCTCCTCGGTCCAACCGAAGCGGCGGGCCAGCCGGCCCATATGTGTATCGACGGTCAGCCCAGGGGTGTCGAAAGCGTTTCCGAGGACGACGTTCGCGGTCTTTCGTCCGACTCCGGCGAGCTTGACGAGCTTGTCCAGCTTGTTCGGCACCACGCCGTCGTATTCATCGACAAGTTCGTTCGCGAGCTTGACGATGTTGCGGGCCTTGGCTCGGTAGAACCCTGTGGAGCGGATGTGCTCCTCGACCTCGATGAGATTGGCCACGGCCAGGGCGTGGGCGTCGGGGAAGGCGGCGAAGAGGCTCGGGGTGACCGAGTTGACGCGGATATCGGTGGTCTGGGCGGAGAGGACGGTAGCGATGAGCAGCTGGAACGGAGTCTCGAAGTCGAGCTCGCACTTCGCGTTCGGATACACCTCGGCGAGGATGCGATGGATCTTCCGCGCCCGGCGGGTCCGGCCCAGCGGGGTCTCCTTCGCGAACTTCCGCGCGCTCTTCTCTGCCACAGTCAACACGACTCACCATCCTAATCCGTGCCCTGTCATTCCGCAGTCATGCCGGTCACACCCGTGAATCATGTTCGCGCCCGGATCTGCGCACCTTGTTCTGGCCGGCTGCGGGAATGGTGTGGACGGGAGTCGTGTTGGGCGGTGCGGGAGAGGTTTTCATACTGATGGGCCACACTCCCGCGTCTTTGCTGGTATCGATGCAGATGACCAGGTAGATTTGTGTGTGATTATCACGACAAGGAGGAACCAGTGGATATTGAAGTGGTGCGGGGCGCGACGCTCTTCGCAGGTCTGGACGATGAAGCCACCAGTGCATTGATGAAGTTCATGAACCCGCGGAGTCTCCGTCGGGGAACCGTGCTCTTCCATGAGGGCGATGCCGGTGACGAGCTCTACATCGTCTCCTCGGGCAAGCTCAAGATCGGCCGTGAGTCCTCCGACGGCCGTGAGAACCTGCTGTCCGTGGTCGGCCCCGGCGAGATCATCGGTGAGCTCAGCCTCTTCGATCCGGGCCCGCGTTCGACCTCTGTCACTGCCGTCTCCCAGTCGGAGCTGCTCAGCCTCAAGCACGAAGACCTCACCACTTGGCTCAACGAGCGTCCGCAGGCCGCGATGAACCTGCTCAAGGCCCTCGCCCAGCGTCTGCGTCGCACCAATGAGACCGTCGGCGACCTTGTCTTCTCCGATGTGCCCGGCCGTGTCGCCAAGGCTCTGCTCGATCTCGCCGCTCGCTTCTCGAAGCCGGCTCCCGACGGTGTGCTCGTCGCTCACGACCTCACTCAGGAAGAGCTGGCTCAGCTCGTCGGTGCCTCGCGTGAGACCGTGAACAAGGCACTGGCCGACTTCGCCGCCCGCGGCTTCATCCGTCTCGAGGCCCGCTCCGTCGTCATCCTCGACATGGACCGCATGCGCAACCGCGCCCGCTGATCCTCCCAGCGACCTCCGGCCGCTGTGGCCGCGTGGACGCCGCGACAAATGGACGCCCCAGCCGATTCGGCTGGGGCGTTCGTTCTGGTCGGGACAGGTGTGCGTCGTGGCCGGCGCTCGCCGTCTCAGGGACTGTCGCGTGAGGTGTGGGAAGTTTCGTGATCACGTTCTGATCCAGTCATCGAGTTTGAACTCGATGACTGGATCAGAACCCGAGTCGTGAGTGGTGTGTCATCCAGCTGGACCGAAGATGTCGCGCACCAGGCGCCGCGGCAGGACTCAGGCGTCGGCGGCGGGCAAGGCGTCGAGGTAGGCCAGCTGAGCCTTGACGATCTGCTCGGCCGCCGACCGCACGCTGGAGTCGACGTCGTGGTAGACGATGTCGCAGACCTCCGAGGCGGTCTTCGCGCCCTGTTCCAATGCCGCTTTGACCTGCTCGATGCGTTCGAGTCGGTGGGAGCGGTAGTAGTCGATCACCTCGGCGGGGGCGTCGATGCGCTCACCGTGGGCCGGCTCGATGATGGCGAACTCCCCGTCGTCGAGCAGCTCCTTCAAACGGTCGAGGGAATTCAGATAGTCGCCCAGGGAGCCTTCCGGGTGAGTGACGATCGTCGTTCCCTCCCCCAGGATCGTATCGCCGCTGTAGAGGGCTCCGGAGTGGATGAGGCTGATGCTGTCGCTCGTGTGTCCGGGGGTGGCGACGACGCGCAGAACGTCGGCCGGAGTGTCACCGAAGGCGATCTCGTCGCCGTCGACCACGGAGTCCGTGTGCCGAGCGAAACGCTCGAGCACGGCATAGACGGGCACGTCGGGGGCCCACTGGTCGATGCTTCCGAGCATCTCAGAATGGTCGGCGTGCTGGTGGGTGAGAACGATTGCCGCCAGATCACGGTCGGCCACTTCCGCGAGGAAGGCTTCACGATGATCGGCCATCTCCGGTCCGGGATCGATGACAACTGCGGACGTGTCATCCTGGCTGGTGAGCACGTAGGTGTTCGTACCGGTCAGGGTCATCGGGCCGGGGTTGTTCGCACGGATTCTCATGAGTCGTCGTTCTCCTCGTCTGTCGTTTCGTCATCGTCACCGCTGAATGTCAGGAAGCCGGGGTTCTGGTCGGTGTCGGTCTCGCCGACGGCCACAGCCCGGTCGCGCAGGCTTCCCTTGCTGTGGGGGTCCTTGCCCGTGTGGATGACGACCTTCCAGTCGCCGTCGTCATCGACGATCTCCGGACGCAGCGGGTGGAGGTTGCGGATCTGCGCCATGGCCGCGCCCACGGTCGGGACCTCGGCGAGGCTTTCGACGATGATGCGGGCGGCCGCTCCGATGCGGTCGGGGTCTCCTCCCACCTCGGCGATGATCTGGTCGGGGCGTTTCCATCCGGCAGAGGTCTCGTTCGGTGACAGGAAGTCGACGTCCTGGCCGAAGGGCACGGTGGCGATGAAGTAGGTGGTGTCGAACCGGTGCAGCTGGGTGGGGGTGTTGATCCAACGCAGCCACGGTTTGCACAGATCGGGACGCAACCGCAGGTCTCGGTCGCGTAAGACCTGTGACCAGGACACTTCGTTCGAGAACAGCCTCGACCGGGTGGTGTTCCAGTCCGTCTGCGGTGTGGCCACGATCTCCCGGTCGACATCCTCGGCGAGCAGGATTCCGGTGGCAGCGAAGGTGATGCGGGCGGCCGCGGAGAAGTGGTGGAGGGCGCGGGATTTGTTTTCGATGCTCAGCGCACGGGCGCACCGAGCCGAATTCCATCCGGCCAAAGGCAGCTTCCGCACATCACCCGGGCGCAGGCTGCTGGTGGGAAATGCCCACCGGTTGCGGTCTTCGACGCCGCGGGCGTCGAGTTGCCGGGTGATGAAGAGTTCCAGCCCGTCCGCGGAATCCCGGATCAGCACGATCGCCGAGGTGGGGCGCGGGGCCTCCGGGACGGGCCACCGTCCGTCGGACTGCCAGTGGTCAAGCAGCCACCGCAGCTCCGACGAGACAGGAAGAGTGCGTCCGCTAAGCGGCATCGCCTGAGACCTCGACGATGACTTCGACCTCGACGGGGGTGCCCAGAGGCAGAGTGTTCACGCCGACCGCGCTGCGGGCGTGCTGCCCACGGTCTCCGAAGATCTCGCCATAGAGCTCGGACACGCCGTTGATGACGGCCGGCTGCTGGGTGAAGTCGTCGGCGGAGTTGACGAAGCCGGTGACCTTGACGACGCGCACGATCTTATCGAGATCGCCGATGACTCCGGCGATGGCGGCCAGAGCGTTGAGCCCGGCGGTGCGTGCAAGCTGGTAGCCGGTGTCGAGGTCGACGTCCGTGCCGAGGTGACCGGTCGCAGGCAGCTTGCCGTCGACGACGGGCAGCTGGCCCGAGGTATAGACGTAGTTCCCGGTGCGCAGGGCGGGGACGTAGGCGCCGGCTGGAGTGGCGATCTCGGGCAGTTCGAGGCCGAGTTCGTTCATGCGCTCAAGGGTCTTCGACATTGTTCTTCTTTCGGTGAGGGTGGGGTGTCAGCGGTCCGGCCGGTTCAGCTCATTCTTTGGGGCGTTTGAGGTAAGCCACGAGTCCGTTGTTGTCGGGACCCGGGACGACCTGCACGAGTTCGTATCCGTCCTCGCCCCATTGGTCGAGGATCTGCTTGGTCGCGTGGACGATGAGCGGCACGGTGACGTATTCCCACTTGGTCATGGTTCTCCTCAGTTGTTGGTGCGGCGCCGAGGCGGTCCGAGTGATCCGGTATGACCAGGCTTTCCTGGTGCGGTCGACGACGCAGGTCCGTTCCCCACACTAGCCCAGACTGGGCACGCTGGGCACCCGTGTTCCGTGGGCGGCGGTCACAGCTGTTTCGCTGCGGCGACACCCGTGAAAGTCAGACAGCGAAGGCGGGGAGGCCCTGGTCCTCCCCGCCTTCACCGGGACGTTCTCCGCCGGGTTCTATCGGCCGGTCACGACCGGCATCTCATCGGCTCAGTTGCCGCCGAGGCCGGGAGCCTCGCCGCCGCCGTCACCGCCGTCACTGCCGCCGTCACTGCCGCCGTTGTTGCCGCCGCCGTTTCCGCCGCCGCCTCCGTTGTTTCCGGAGTTGCCGCCTCCACCGCCGCCGTTGCCGCCGCCACCGGTGCCGCCACCGCCGTTGCCGTGGCTTCCGCCACCGCCACCAGTGCCGGTGCCGCCGCCTCCACCGCGGCCGCCGCTGGACGAACCGCCACCACCGCCGGAGCCGCCGCCGGAGAAGTACTTGCTGCTGGGCTTCGGGAACCCGGTATTGCCCTTGGTCTCCTTCACCGCCTGGCTCATGTATGCCTGCCAGGTCTTACCGGAGATGGTCGCACCGTAGATGTGGCCTCTGACGGCGCCGGCGCCGTTGGTGCGCCAGTCCCGAGTGCCCCCCGGATCGCCGGTCCAGACCGCAGTCGACAGCGTCTTGGTGAACCCGAGCAGCCAGGTGTGACCGACCTCGAAGTTCGTCGTACCGGTCTTAGCGCCTGCCGGAACTCCGATCTTCAGCGAGCTCGTCGTACCGCCGTTGAACGTCTGAGTCAGCGCGTAGGCGACGCCCTTGGCCACTTCCTTGTCGAGCACTCGCTTGCAGCCTTCGCCAGGCAGGTCGAGCTTCTCGCCCTTGCGGTCCTTGATCTCAATGATCGGCTTCGGTCCGCAGAATTCGCCTTCGTTCGCGAAGGTGGCGAACGCCGCGGCCATGGCGATCGGCGTGGTCTCCGTCGTACCGAGAATCGACGACGGTGACAGGGCTTGGATGAAGCCGGACTTGTCCTTGAAGTCGAGCGCCTCTCCGCTGCCATAGCGGATGCCGAGGTCCATAGCGGTGTCCATGACATCACACATGTTCAGCTGGTTGCCCATCGCCGCATAGCCCGTGTTGACGGACTTCTTCGTCGCCTCCAGCGCGGTCATCGAACCCTTGCCTTCACCGTCGCCGGCGTTGTTCGGGTCCCAGTCTCCGCCCATATTCGGACAGCCCTCGTACTTCCAGGAGCTGGCCGGGAAATTGCGCTTCGTCGCATTGACGGTGGTGTTGAGGCTCTTTCCTTCCTTCAGCCATGCCGTCAGGACGAAAGGCTTCCACGTCGAACCGACCTGGAAGCCGCCGCCTCCGTTGTGCTTCTTGTCGACGGTGTAGTTGATCGAGGTCTTCTTGTTCTTGTCCTTCTTCTTGACCTCTCCCGCGGTGTATTCGCGGTTCTCGGCCATGGCGATGACTTCACCGGTTCCAGGTTCGATCGTCACCAGGGCGTGACCGGCGCCGGAGGGGTCGCCGACGGGGACGCGCTTCTTGATCTCCTTGTCCGCGATCTTCTGGATATCGGGATTGAGGCTCGTCTTGATCTTCAGACCGCCACGTTGGAGGAAGGCCAGGCGTTCGTCAGCCGTGTCGCCGAAGGTGTCATCATTCATAATGACGTTCTGAACATAGTTGCAGAAGAATTCTGCCTTGCTCTTGGCTGCCGAACAGCCGTTCGGTGTCTCATGCAGGTCGAGGTCGAGGTCGGTCTTGACCGCCTTGTCGTATTCCTTCTGCGTGATGTGGTCGTACTTGAGCATCTGCCCGAGCACGGTGTTGCGACGCTTGAGCACCTGGTCGGGGAACCGCTGCGGGTTGAACGCCGAGGGGTTCTGCACGATTCCGGCGAGCATCGCCGACTGCTGGATGTTGAGATCCTTCGCGTGGATGCCCCAGTACCGGTAGGCGGCGGCTTCGACACCGTAGACGTTCGGGGAACCCGAATAGTTGTTGATGTTCATGTAGCGGTTGAGGATTTCCTTCTTGTCGTACTTCTTCTCAACCGCGACAGCGAGTTTGGCTTCGCGCAGCTTACGCGCATAGCCGGCGGTGCCTTCGGACTCCTTCGCCGCAGCCACACCTTCGGGGTCCTCCTCGGCATGCGCGTTCTCTGCCAGCACGTTCTTCACGTACTGCTGGGTCAGCGTCGATCCGCCCTGAGTCGTCGAGGACACCATATTGTGCACCGCTGCACGAGCAATGCCCTCGATGTCGACGCCGCCGTGTTCGAAGTACCGGTAGTCCTCGACGGCGATCGTCGCATTCTGCATATCCTTCGAGATCTTATCCAGCGGGACCTCCTGGCGGTTCTGCCAGTAGAACTCCGCAAGCTCGGACCCATCGGAGGCAAGCATCGTCGACTTCTCACCGAGGTCCTTGATCTCCAAGGTCGCGGGGAGTGAATCGAAGATCTCGACAGCGCTGTTCGCACTGGCTGTTGCGACACCGACTCCGGGAATGGCCAGACCGGCAGCGACGATTCCCGCCACTGCGCTGACGGCCACGAACTGCATGAACGCGCCCATTTTTGTGGGTGGGGCGTTTGACTCAGGAGACACCATGGTAGCCAGTTTAACGAATTTGCCTTGTGCAAATCTTCAGAAACCGCTGAACGGGTTAGGCCATTGCGACGAGTTCCAAGACGCTGACTTCAGGTCGGCAGGCGAAACGCACTGGTGAGTACGGTGAGAATCCGAGACCGGCGGAGATGGCGACGAGGCTCTTCCGGTACGGAAAGACTCCGCGTGCGCGTGTCCGATCGAGGTCGCAGTTCGTCACCGGCGCACCCCAGAAGGGCACGCGGATCTGTCCCCCGTGCGTGTGTCCGGCCATGATGAGGTCCGCCCCCGCCGAGGCGAACGCCTCCAAGGTCCGCGAATACGGGGCGTGTGTCACGCCCACCTTGAGCCCGGCCTCGGAATCGAACCGCGGATACTCAAGCACGCCCTTGCCGGGTGCTCCTCCACTCCAACGGATCCGGTCGCGGTCGATATGGGCGTCGCCGAGCCCGGTGAAGTGGATCCGGGTGCCCTTGATCGTCAGGGTCGCCTCGGTGTTGTCGAGGAAATGCCATCCCTGACCGCCGGCCGTCGAGTCCGACGGGGATGTCGGTTCTTCGAATCCGCGGACGAGGGCCCCTACGTCGAGATCGGGGTTCACTCGGTGTTTGACCTGGGACGGCGAGCGCAGATACTTCGCGGGATTCTTCGCCTGCGGCGAGAAGAAGTCGTTCGACCCCAGGACGAAGACACCGGGTGTGTCGAGCAGACCGGAGAAGACGTCGAGGACGTCGGGCACGATATCGGCCGAGAGGTTGTCACCGGTGTTGACGACGACGTCCGGTTCGAGCCGGGTGAGCGCTTTGACCCAGGAGGCACGGTGCTTCTGCCAGGGCGCCAGGTGCAGGTCGGCGACGTGGAGGATCCGGATGGATTCGGCTCCGGCAGGCAGGATCGGCAGGGTGTGGTGGCGGATGGCGAAGAGGTGCGGTTCGATGACCGCACCCCAGATTCCGGCGGCCGTGGGGGCGGCAAGAGCACCGGCGAGGAGAGCGCGCTTCTTCATTCCCCCAACTCTATCCGCTCCCAGAACTACCTGACGGCGGCCCAGCAACCTCGCGCGAGGTTGCTGGGCCGCCGTCAGGTAGCAACTAGGGGGTGGGGATGGGTGTGTTGTGTTCTCTTGCGGCGCGGTGGGCGCGGCGGCGGTGCAGGGATTTCATCCGGCGACCGCCGACGAGTCGGCAGACGACGTAGATGAGGAACGAGATCGTCGTGACGAACGGGCTGATCGGGACCACCGGTGAACCGAGCGCAATGAGGATGCCACCGACCGAGGCGGTCACGGCGAAGATCACGCTGAGCACCGGAACCCACACCGGCGAGGCCGAGAGCTGGGTTGCTGCGGCGGCCGGGGTGATGAGGAGAGCGAGGACGAGGAGGACACCGACGACCTGCACGCTCAGCGCCACCGCGAGTCCGAGGGTGAGCATGAAGACGATGGTGAGCACACTGACCGGCACACCTTTGGCCCGTGCCACCTCGGGGTCGAGGCTGGAGAACATGAGCGGACGCCAGACGATCGCCAACACCACGAGTACTGCCAGCGCACAGATGATGAGGGTGAGGATCTGGCCGGGTGTGATCGCGACGATCTGGCCGGTGAGCAGCCCGAACTTGCTCGCCGCTCGCCCGTCGTAGAGGGCGAGGAAGAGGATCGCCAGCCCCAGACCGAAGGGCATGAGGACGCCGATGATCGCGTTCTTCTCCGAATCCTTGGCCCCGCCGATGCCGATGATGAGAGCGGCGACGACGGACCCGACGATCGACCCGGTCACGACGTCGAAGCCGACGAGCAGGGCGAAGGCAGCACCGGCGAAGGAGAGCTCGGAGACCCCGTGGACTGCGAAGGGGATGTCCCGAGCCATGACGAAGACACTGATGAGGCCTCCGACAACGCCGAGCAGCGCCGCGGCGATGAGAGAATTGGCCAGCAGCGCCACGAGCTCGCCGTAATCCTCGAAGGTGAAGAGGTTGGCAAAGATCTCAGGAATGCTCATCGGTTCACCACCGTCCCGTCGAGGTCGAAGGAGTCATCGGGCAGGTTGTGGTGGTCGACGCATTCCTCTTCACCGCCGACGACGACGAGGCGGCCGCCGACGCGGACCACTTCGACCGGGGCCCCGTAGAGGCGGGACAGCGATTCGGTGGTCATCACCTCGGCGGGGGTGCCGATGAGGAAATGACCGCCGACGATGTAGAGGACCCGGTCGACATACGGCAGGATCGGGTTGATCTCGTGGGTGACGAAGACGACGGCGGCATCGCGTTTGACCCGCTGTTCGTGCAGCAGCGCGGCCACCACCTGCTGGTGGTGCAGGTCGAGGGACAGCAGCGGTTCGTCGCAGAGCAGCACCGTGGGATCGTTGGCCAGGGACTGTGCCACGCGCAGTCGCTGCAGCTCACCGCCGGAGACCGTGCCGGCGGGGGCGTCGGCATAGTCGGTGGCGCCGACGGAGGCCAAGAGGTCTTCGACCTTCTTCTTTCGTCCCCGGGACAGCAGGCCCATCCCCCACCGGTGACCATCGATGCCCATGCGCACCAGATCGCGGCCGCGCATCGGAGTGTGCGGATCGATTCCGCGCTGCTGCGGAATGTAGCCGATGGCGGGATTGCCCTTGTGCACTTCCCGACCGCCGACCTCAGCGGTGCCGGCCGACAGCGCATTCTGGCCCAGCAGCACCTTGAGCAGGGAGGTCTTGCCGGTGCCGTTGGGGCCGAGCACGGCGAGGAACTCCCCGGGCGCGACGTCGAGGTCGAGATCGTGCCAGAGCACACGCGGGCCGAACCGCAGTTCGGCATCGCGCAGTCGAATCACCGGCTCCCGTCGCGTTGCCGGTGCGGAAGCGTCGGATTCCTTGGCCATGTTCAGTGCTTGTGCCCTTCGAGTGCGGTTGAGATTTCGGTGATGTAGCCACCCATCCAGTCGGCGTAGTGCGTTCCCGAAGGCATGGTCTCGGCGAGGTCGACGACCGGGACGTCGGAGTCCTCAGCGGTGGACTTCAAGGCCTCTGCCTGCGGACCTGCCGCTTGAGTATTGTATCCAAGCAGCACGGCATCTCCATCGGAGATCTGCTTCTCCGCGGCCTTGAGCACCAGCGGCGGCACATCATTGCCCTCTTCGACCGCGGCGAGGAACTCCACCGAGGTGACGTTCTCGAGCCCCATATCGTCGAACAGCCACAGCGGAATCGGTTCGGTCGCAGCGACCTTCTCGCCGCCGTGTTCCTTCTTCACCGCATCGATATCGTCCTGCAGGGCGGTCAGCTGCGCCTTGTACTCTTTCGCGTTCTCCTCGAACTCGCCCTGATGTTCCGGCAGGGCCTTGCCGAGGTGGGTCGCCGCCTCGTCGACGAGCTTCGTCATCGTCGGGACCGAGTACCACAGGTGTTCGTTGAATGATCCGTGATCGTGGCCTTCGTGGCCCTCTTCATCGTGGCCTTCTTCGGCATGTTCATGATCATGTGCCTCCTCGTCTTCGTGAGCGTGCCCGCCGCCGTGGGCTTCCTCGTCGTCATGGCCCTCACCGTGTTCATGGTCGTGGGGCTCGTTGCCGAGGCCTTCCGAGCCGGGCAGGCCCGAGATCGAAACGGTATCGATGATGTCGACGTCAGTACCGGAGGCATCGAGCATTCCGGTCATGAATGCGTCGTAGCCGCCGCCGTTCTGTACCACGAGGTCGGCCTTCGACAGTTTGAGTCGATCCTGCGTGGTCGCCTCGTAGGAGTGAGGATCCTGGTTCGGATCATCGATGATCGGGCTCACCTCGGCGAAATCGCCGGCGACTTGGGAGACGATGTCGGCGTAGACGTTGGTCGAGGTCACCACGCGCAGTGCCCCGGTGTCGGCTTCGGAGGCCTGTCCCCCGCAGCCGCTGAGGACCAGCGTCGCCGAGGAGGCGATGGCAGCGGAAGTGAGAAGAATGCGCGAGGAGGTCATGAGGAGCCTTTCTAAGGCATCGAGGATGAAGCAACATCGTCGACGATACTCAGATCAGAGGCCCGCCACTAATATAAATATTTATATATAGCAACGCTTTTATATGTTCTGGCCACTTTCGACACTTGGCACCCATACCGTCACCCGAGGTCCGCTCGTTCAAGGCGGAGCGCACTTTTCGCTCCGTGTACCGCGTGCAATCTGCGGTTGCGCTTGAACAAGTTCGACCGGCGTGCGGGAACTCTGGATAAACGAGCGTGGCCTTGAACGAGACTGCCGCTGACGGGCAGTCGAGTGCGACTGTAGGAAACAACGAACCGCCCGAAAGCGTGTGCTTCCGGGCGGTTCATCACCTGACTGTCGTTGCCTTGCCGGCTCAGGCGGCCTTCGCCTCGAGCTTCTTGGCCAGCAGAGCGGCGATCTGCACGGTGTTCAGTGCCGCGCCCTTGCGCAGGTTGTCGTTGGAGACGAAGAGGACGAGTCCCTTGCCTGCTGGTGCCGACTGGTCGGCGCGGATGCGGCCGACGTAGCTGTCGTTCCGACCTGCGGCCTTGAGCGGGGTCGGGACCTCGTCGAGGGAGACTCCGGGTGCCTGCGACAGGATCTCGGTGGCCTGCTCGGGGCTGATGTCGGAGTCGAATTCGGCGTGGATGCTCAGGCTGTGTCCGGTGAAGACTGGCACGCGCACGCAGGTGCCGGCGACCAGCAGGTCGGGCAGTCCGAGGATCTTCCGGCTCTCGTTGCGCAGCTTCTTCTCTTCATCGGTTTCGTTCTGCCCGTCGTCGACGACCGATCCGGCCATCGGCAGGACGTTGAACGCAATCGGTTCGACGTAGTTGTCAGGCTCCGGCAGGCTCACCGCGTTTCCGTCGGTGGTGAGCTTGCGCGCATCGGGCAGACCGGCTTCGAGCTGACCGGCGAGCTCCTCGACCCCGGACAGACCCGAACCGGACACGGCCTGGTAGGTGGCCACGATGAGACGGCTCAGTCCGGCCTTGTCATGGAGAGCCTTGAGCACGGGCATGGCGGCCATGGTCGTGCAGTTCGGGTTCGCGATGATGCCCTTGGGCGGCTCATCAAGGGCATCCGGGTTGACCTCACTGACGACGAGCGGAACCTCCGGGTCCGAACGCCACGCCGAGGAGTTGTCGACGACGATGGCACCGGCCGCGGCGAAACGCTCGGCCTGTGCCTTCGACGTCGCCCCACCGGCGGAGAACAGGGCGATATCGAGTCCGCTCGGATCCGCCTCGGTGGCGTCTTCGACGGTGATCGGCTGACCCTTGAAGTCGATCGTCTTCCCGGCCGAACGGGCCGAGGCGAAGAGCCTCAGGGCCCCGATCTCGAACCCGGGATCGTCGGCCAGCAGGTCGAGCATGACTCCGCCGACCTGGCCGGTCGCACCGACTACTCCGATATTGACGCTCATCGTCCGGTACCTCCGTACACCACTGCTTCGTTGTCTTCACTGTCGAGTCCGTAGGCGGCATGAGCGGCACGGACCGCGTCGTCGAGCAGGTCTGCTCGGGTGACGACGCTGATGCGGATCTCCGAGGTGGAGATCATGTCGATATTGACCTGGGCTTCGCTGAGCGCTTCGAACAGGGTAGCGGTCACGCCCGGGTGGGAGCGCATTCCGGCGCCGACGACGGAGAGCTTGCCGATCTGGTCGTCGTAGCGGACCTGGTCGAAGCCGATCTCTGCCTTCACACCGTCGAGGGCCTCGAGCGCCTTGGCTCCGTCGTCCATGGGCAGGGTGAATGAGATGTCCGTCTTCCCCGGCTCGCGGGTGGAGATGTTCTGGACGATCATGTCGATGTTGGCTTCCTGCTTGGCCAGAGTCTTGAAGATCTCAGCGGCCTTGCCGGGGACATCGGGAACACCGACGATCGTGACCTTGGCTTCCGAGCGGTCGTGGGCGACGCCGGAGATGATTGCCTGTTCCATGGTGGACTCCGTTTCTGGTTCCGCTGCCGGGGTCGATGATCCCCGGCCCTGGCGGAAGGCTTCGGGGATGGGTGAATCGGTCACCCAGGTTCCTTGGTTGCGAGAGAATGAGGACCGCACGTGCACCGGCACGTTGTAACGGCGGGAGTATTCGACGCAGCGGAGCATGAGGACCTTGGCGCCCGAGGCGGCCATCTCCATCATCTCTTCGTAGCCGATCTCATCGATCTTGCGCGCCGTGGGCACGATCCGCGGATCCGCGGTGAAGACGCCGTCGACGTCGGTGTAGATCTCACACACATCGGCGTCGAGCGACGCGGCCAGTGCCACAGCGGTGGTGTCGGAGCCGCCGCGGCCGAGTGTGGTGATGTTCTTCGCAGTCTGGCTGACGCCCTGGAATCCTGCGACGATGGCAACGTATCCCTCGTCGAGGGAGGACCGGATGCGGCCGGGAGTGACGTCGATGATTCGGGCCTTGCCGAACTGCTCATCGGTGATGACTCCGGCCTGGGAGCCGGTGAAGGACTGGGCTTCGAAGCCGAGGTTGGCGATCGCCATGGCCAGCACCGCCATCGAGATGCGCTCACCGGCGGTCAGCAGCATATCGAGTTCACGGGCGGGGGGCATGGGGGAAACCTGTTGGGCCAAGTCGATGAGATCATCGGTACTGTCACCCATGGCCGACACCACGACAACTACTTCGTGACCGGCTTGACGGTACTCGACAATTCGTTTGGCCACCCGCTTGACCGATTCCGCATCGGCTACCGAGGACCCACCGAACTTCTGGACGACTATGCTCACTGCAGTATCTTCCTTATCGCTGATAAGTTCCGTGCCAGGCGATCGATTCCATGGTTCCAAACATGGAGGTCTCGTGCTGCATCGATCAGGATTTCAGCCGTGTCGGGCTCCCGGCACCTGAACCATTGTATGAGGTGCGTCATTCCGCTTCACCTTCGCCCGTCATTCAGACACCGCCTGACCGGGCCGAATGTCCGCCCCTGCGGACCCGAGCGTTGACTGTGCACATAGGCGAGGCGGCGGTTGGTCACCGGGCGTTCAGCCCCTGCTCAGAAATCGTTATAAACGAGGCATCGTGGAACGCCGGATTCACTCGCCGAGGCGGCCCGCCGGCTTCGTGCCGACGGGCGCTGCTCTTGACGGTCAGTCCGATCGTCGCTCCACGGTGAAGAGGTCACCAGGCTGACAGTCGAGGACCTCGCACAGAGCGATGAGAGTGGAGTAGCGCACGGCCTTCGCTCTGTTGTTCTTGAGCACGGAGAGGTTCGCGAGCGAGACCCCGACGCGTTTGGACAATTCGGTCAGGCTCATGTCTCGCCGGGTCAGCAGACTGTCGAGGTGGCAGATGACCCGGGAGGAGCCGAATCCCTCGACCATCACACGAGCCCTTCGAGCTCTTCTTGAGCTTCGCGTCCTGATCTGAAGCACCGCCGCAGCAGTTCGGCGCCGCCGACGACCCCGAGAACGAAGAATGCGTGGACGACGGTGATTCCCGGCTCCACTTCATCAGCGATGCCGATATCGGCGGAGATCCAGTTGCCGCCGGGAACCTTGGTGATGAAGTGGAGAATCCACCCGATCGCCACGATCCACTCGAACGCCGCAAAGGCGCGGGATGCCCGGGGCGTGAAGGGTGTTCCCGCCGCGATGTCACGGATGACAGGCACCAGGGAGATCGCGGCCGCCAACACGGTGAGGATAAGAGTGACTTCGGCAATGGTCACCAGCACGACCGCCCCGGCCGAGACGTCGGCCGTCGGAACGACGATCTCGGTGAGTCCGGACAGGGATACCGCTCCGTTCCCGGCATCGAGCGAGGAGGCGGAGCCGTCGGAGAAGTCCACCGTCACCGCCACTTCGGAGCGGATCATTCGCGTGACGAGATCAGTGACGGCATAGATGACGTAGAAGCCGACCGCTAAACCGATCCATAGTTCGTAACCTGTTCCGAACGCCTTGCGCTTCTGAGGTTCGCCGTCCGGCCTCTGTTCCTCTGTCGGTGACATGACAACGCCTTCCCGTCCCGGCGAGCAGCAGACGAGCTTTCCGCCGACCTTCGCCGCATCCGATGATTTATCGTTTGTCGATATATCGATAAACAATATGTTTCACGATTATCGATATGGTGTCAAGAGGGCGAAACCGAGGCGGTCAGTCGATTTCGCGACGACCGGAGAATGCCCGACCGAGGGTGACTTCGTCGGCGTATTCGAGGTCGCCGCCGACGGGCAGCCCCGAGGCCAGGCGGGTGACGGTCACGCCGAGTGATCCGAGCAGGCGGACGAGGTAGGTGGCGGTGGCTTCGCCCTCGAGGTTCGGGTCGGTGGCGATGACGGTCTCCTTGACCTCACCGTCCTGCAGACGCGTCATGAGCTCTTTGATCCGCAGGTTGTCGGGCCCGACCCCGGCCATCGGGTCGATGGCTCCGCCGAGGACGTGGTAGAGGCCCCGGTATTCTCGGGTCCGTTCGATTGCGACGACGTCCTTGGGCTCTTCGACCACGCAGATCATCGACCGATCGCGGCGCGGGTCCTGGCAGACCGTGCATTCGGCCTCCTCGGAGACGTTTCCGCAGATCTCGCAGAACCGCACTCGCTTCTTCACGTCGGTGAGCGCCTGGGCCAGCGCATTGACGTCCTGCGAGTCCGTCTGCAGGATGTGGAACGCCAGACGCTGGGCCGATTTCGGCCCGATGCCCGGAAGCTTGCCGAACTCTTCGACCAAGTCCTGAAGGGCACCTTCGTATACAGCGCTCATACTTCTCTTTCGTCAATGATTTCGCCGCCGAGGACCCGTGCGATCACATCGACGCCCATCTGCGGCGCTTCGGAGACGTCGAGGTCCGTTTCCGGATCATACTCGTCCTCGTCCGATCCCGACCCCTGCGGGTAGGGGTTCGATCCCGGCGCCGAGGCGGCCCCCGGTGCTGTCCCGCCTGCCGGGTTGGCCTGCGGAGCAGATCCGTAGCCGGGTCCGGCAGGCGGAGTGGTGGTGGCACCGTGCTTTTCGGCGAGTGCGGCGAAGCGCGATTTGAACGGTTTCGCCTCTCCCCCATGGGTCGGTGGCGGCGACTGCACGGCAGGTGCCGACTGGTCGAAGGCACCTCCTCCGAAGTCGCTCGAGGTGTCGCCGAGATCGGGATAGTCGAGATCGTCGTCGGGCGGCGGAACGACGACGGCACCGACGTCGACAGCTCCGCTGCCGGCGCTCGTCTCGTCGACGTCGTTCGAGGCTGTGCCTGTCGATGCCGCATCGACCGGTGAGGGGTCGATCGGGGAGGGACCGTCGTTCCAATTCGGTTCCTCCCACCGCGGTTCGACATATTCCATCGGCGAATCGTCGGCGAAGCCGGACGACCTTGCTGGAGCTGGTTCCTGCTCGCGCGAGTGGTCAGACCGTCCGAAGTCGTCGGTCGGTGCGTTACCGGAGTCGGTCGACTCGGTTCCGGTGTCTGTCGGCGCACCGAAGAAGTCGTCGTCGGACAGGTCGGGCACAACAACATCCGGGACCGCTGGTTCGGAAGAATCGTGGTCAGGATCTCTCGGCTCAGGAGCAGTCCAGTCTGATCCTTCAGAGTCGGCCGAGTCCGCAGCGGGAACCTGAGCGACCGAGGATTCCGGCTCAGAATCGGCCGATCCCTCTTCGGTAGTTTCGGCCGGTTCACCGGGGTTGTCCTGAGGTGTGGGTTCAGTCGGAGGGCCCGGCTGTTCCCCCTCCTCGTCGTCGGAGGACCAGGGACCCTGTGTCGGACCGCTGGGTTCCCAGAACTTCTCGTGGTCAACCTGTGGTTTGTCGACTTCACGAGTACCGACGACTGCGGCGACCTCCTGTGGACTCGGGCGTCGTTGGCTCGGCACCGGTCCGTGATTGCCGCCGGAGTCATTCATGGGCGGAGCCGAGGATCCTTTGCCCTGGCTGCCTCCGCCGGCAGTTCCTCCGCCGATCCGACCGACATCACCGACGTCGATACGAGCCTGGATGCCGAGAACGTCGTTGATCGCCGCCGCGAGTTTGGCCGCATGGTCACGCTGCTGGAATCCCTGCACGGATCCGGCGTTGTTGAAGCCGAGGTAGACGACCCCGTCGGAGAACGACTGCGGGATCGCATTGGCCGCGATGATCGCTCGTGTCAGTCGGCTGCGCTTCTCCACCGAGGCGAGGATGCTCGGCCATGCGCGGCGGATCGCTTCGATCTCACCGCCGATGTCGCCGGATCCCGCCACCGAGGTCGCTTCCGGTGCCGCTGCCTGCTCGGACTGTTGTGAGCCATCGCCAGGTCCGGCTGGTGACGCAGACGCGGGAGCCGACTGACGCTGAGGCTGGTTCGCCGGCGCGGAGTCCGGTGCAGAGCTGTGTGCGGAGGCACCGGCAGAGCCCTGTCTCTGCTGGTTGTCCTGCACAGATTGCGACTCATTCTGCGGCGCGCCCGACGCTTCGGCCGCAGGCTCGGGCGGCGAATCGGGAGATGGCTGCTGTTCCTGCGCCGGCTGGCCGTCAGCTGCGCTCCGGGGATCCTCAGCAGACTGCTGCTGCGGACCCGCGAGCGCTGTCTGAGATTGAGGTCCGGACGGCGATGCCTGCTCCGGCTCGGTCTGGCCATCGTGCTGATACGACTGAGCCTGCTGATCCGACTGATCTCGTTGCTCGGCCTGCCCTTGCGCCCCCTGCCGATCAGATTGACGCTGCTGCCCCTGCTCACGCTGCTGCGCTGGCTGCGCTACCGGTTCGTTGAGCATCGACTCGGCGGCCGCGGCCATGGCCGCGATGTCGTCGAAGTCGTCGTGAGCTGCGCTCTGAGGCTGACCGGCAGTCGCATCCGCATCCGGTGCTCCGGCCCCGCGGCCCGGCGCACCAGGCGACGCATCACCTGCCGGCGGTCGACCGCCCGACTGTCCCTGATCGACAGCAGGTGCCTGCCCCTGCACAGGGGCTTGCGCCGCACCCTGATCCGGGACTGCCTGCGGCGGCGGCACGTTCGCTGCCACACCGGTGGCCGACATGCCGATGCGACGTTCCATCCGCTCCATACGACTGAGCACAGCATCCCGGCTGCGGCCGGAACCGGGCAGCAGAATGCGGGCACAGATGAGTTCGAGCTGCAGCCTCGGCGAGGTGGCACCCGACATCTCCGTCAGTCCCACGTTGAGCAGGTCTGCGGCGCGGGAGAGTTCACCTTGTCCGAAACCATTGGCCTGCAGGGTCAGCCTCTCCAGGCGGTCCGGCGGCACTTCGGGCAGGAAGGCATGGGCCGCCTCGGGGGCGGCGTTGATGACGATGAGATCCCGGAAGCGCTCGAGCAGATCTTCGACGAAGCGCCTCGGATCCTGACCGGATTCGATGACCCGCTCCACCGCGCGGTACACCCCGGCACCGTCGCCGGCAGAGAACGCATCGACGATGTCGGACAACAGCGAATCCGGAGTGTATCCGAGCAGCGCGACGGCTCGACCGTAGTCGACCCCATCGGGCCCAGCCCCGGCGATGAGCTGGTCGAGGACCGACAGCGTGTCACGCACCGATCCACCTCCGGCCCGCACGACCAGCGGCAGCACGCCCTTGGCCACCTGCACACCCTCACGAGCGCACAGCTCCTCGAGGTAGTTGCCCAGGGCCTCCGGCGGCACCAGTCGGAACGGATAGTGGTGGGTCCGCGACCGGATCGTGCCGATGACCTTCTCGGGTTCGGTCGTGGCGAAGATGAACTTGATGTGCGGAGGCGGCTCTTCGACGATCTTGAGCAGAGCGTTGAATCCCTGCGAGGTGACCATGTGCGCCTCATCGAGGATGAACACCTTGTATCGATCGCGCGCAGGCGCATAGACGGCACGTTCACGCAGGTCACGGGCATCATCGACGCCATTGTGGCTGGCCGCGTCGATCTCGACGACATCGAGCGAACCGGGTCCGCCGTTGGCCAGATCCCGACAGCTCGGGCATTCCCCGCACGGCACCGGGGTCGGCCCCTGCTCGCAGTTGAGGCACCGGGCCAGGATCCGCGCCGAAGTGGTCTTGCCGCACCCGCGCGGGCCGGAGAACAGATAGGCATGGTTGATGCGGCCGCGTTCGATGGCGGCCTTCAGCGGATCGGTCACATGCTCTTGACCGATGACCTCATCGAAGGTCTCTGGGCGGTATCTTCTGTACAGTGCGGTGGACACGTCCCCTAGCCTAATGCCAACGGCTGACACGAGACACGGCCCCGGACTCCCCGCCGTTGTCGCCGACTTCCCGATCAGGCACGATAGAGATCATGAGCTCAGCCACCCCCTCCCCCGACGAGAACGACCCCGCAAAGACCTTCCGCATCGGCCACAAAGAGCGCGACGAGGCGATCGAGCTGCTCCGCGAAGCCGCCGGCGACGGTCGGATCACGGTCGACGAGCTCGACGAACGGATGGAGAAGGTCCAGTCCGCGAAGTTCCCCATCGACCTCGACGCGGTGCTCGCCGACCTCACAACCGAGCTGCCCTCCGATCGCTTCCGCCCCGCCTCGGCGATCGCCCCTGCCCCTGGCCGCGCGATGGCGATCACGGGGCATGACCGCTTCGATCCGCTCGTCATCAAGGCCGGCTGGGAGTCCGCGGTCCGCCGCGCCAGGTGGGCGGTCCCGCCGTATATCCGCTGCGAACCGTCGATGTCGAACATCGAGCTGAACTTCCTCGAGGTCGAGACCGATCTCGAGGTCATCGAGATCGAGATCGTCGCCGGTATGGGCTCGGTCACCGTCGTCATCCCCGACGACTGGGCGGTCAACGTCGACCAGCTCTCAAAGTCCTGGGGCAGCGTGAAATCCGTGGTCGATGCGGTGCCAACCGGGCGCCGACCCCTCGTGCGCGTGGGCGGATCGATCGGCATGGGCTCGTTCAAGGCCCGCTTCGCGAACTACTTCGACCGTCGGCGAATGGCGAAATGATGCAACCCGGACTCGGTGCTGTCATCTTCCTCACCCTGTGCATCGTCGTCGTCTTCAGCGTCGGTGCCTTCCTCGTGTACCGGGTGATGAACACTCCCGGTTCTCATATCGGCTCCCGCCTGCCCAAACACGATCCCCACGCCGAGGCGGCCCCCACCGACCCACCCGACCGCGGATCCGCTGCGGACCAGTCCGACCCCGAGGGAACGAACAGCACCGACGGCCCTGACCGTCCTGAGGACCCCGAACCGCGGCGTCCTTGAAAACCGGCACCTGCCGTGATCGACTTTCACTATGTCTGAGATTCAGATCACGCGCATCGCCGCCGACGATGAATCTGCGCTGCTGACGTGGAACGACGTCATGCGCACCGCTTACACCGAGGGCCGCACCGCCGCCTGGTGGCGCAGCGCCGAGACGACGCTGACCCAATTCGCCCACCCGCGTCCGGGAGGGCAGGACATCGCCCTGGCAGGCCGCCTCGGCGAGGAGATCATCGGCGGCGTCGAGATCAGTCTCTCCCCCGAAACTCCGACCGATATCGAACTCGGAGTCCTCTCGGCTCACCGTCGGCAGGGTTTCGGCACTGCCCTCGCCGAGGCGGCCGCACAGTTCCTCGATGATGGTGACGATTCCTCGGAGATCGTGCAGACCGAAACCTACTGCCCGGCCGGGGTCGCCTTCGCGCAGGCGCACGGGATGAGCATCGGCAACGAAGAGCACCGACTGCTGCTCGACCTGCCCGCCTACCTGGACGCCGATGCGAATCGGTACAAGGATTCGGGCGCGTCGACGGTTGTGCCGGTGATCAGGGAGGACCCGGACTTCTCGGTCACCTCATGGATCGGAGCCTGCCCCGAGGAGGTGTTGGAATCCTGGACCCAACTGCGTGTGCAGATGGATGAGGACGTGCCCGTCGGCAAGCTCACCCGCTCCGCCACCCATGCCAGCACTGCGGCGATCCGCAGCCATGAGGAGCGGATGGAAGAGCAGGGCTGGACCTTGGTCAGCTCGATGGCGCATGTCGGCGATCTCGCCGTCGGCTATACGGAGATCATGGTCTCGTCCCACGATCCGCAGATCGTCATCCAGGAGGACACGCTCGTCGACCGAGCCTATCGAGGCCGCGGGATCGGTCGGGCCCTCAAGGTCGCGAACCTGCGACAGCTGCCCGCGGTCGCGGCGACCGCCTCGGCGAAATGGGTGCAGACGTACACGGCGACGGACAACGAACCGATGCTCGCACTCAACCGCGACCTCGGGTTCTTCATCGCCGACACGATGACCGCTCTGGAGAAGAAGTCCGATCACAGCCGCGCGTGACATTCCGGTCGACTAGAGTGGGCGGTGACCCGTCCGGCCATCGAACCGAAGCAGACCGCCGTGCCCACAGAACTCCTCATCGCCGTCCTCGTCTTCATCATCGTCGTCCTCGTGACCGTGCTCGTCATCCGAACACGTGCCAACAAGGCCCGCAAGCAGGAGCAGACACAACAGCCGCCCGCCCCGCGCGATCCCTTCGCCGCCGACCAGAACACCGGCGGTGATCCCGAGACCATCAAGGCCGGGGACCTCCTCGAATTCGGCAACGAGAAGTTCTTCGTCCGCGGCACCCTGCGCATCTCCGAAGGCGGCTACGACTGGGCCGAGCACTTCTTCCAGGCCGACGCCTCGGCGACCCGCATGTGGCTGAGCGTCGAACGCGACCCCGACGTGCAGATCGCCCGCTGGCGCGACCGCCCCGACCTCGACATCGAACCGAAGGCCCGGACCATCACCATCGACGGCACCGACTACGACCTCGTCGAGCACGGCACCGCATCCTACCGGTCCGAAGGCACCACGGGACTGAATGAGAAGGGCGGGGTCGACTATGTCGACTACGAATCCGGCGACGGCCGCCTGCTCGCCTTCGAACGCTTCGACCACGGACGCTGGGAAGTGAGCACGGGAGAGACCATCCCGACCGGTTCCTTCACCATCTACTCCGGCAGCTGATGCTCACCCTTCCCCGCCCGCTCGACGTCCCCTTCACCGACACCAGTGCCGAGGCGCTGCGGCTGAGCCTCGACCACGGCCGGATCGTTCCGCTGGCCTCCCGCAACGTTCATGTGCCTACCGTAGCCGCACCCACTGACACAGTGATCGCTGACACCGGGCCCACCCCCGCCGAGGAGGCACCGCACCTCACCCTGACACTGACCGTCATCGGTTCCTCCCACCAGGCGGTCCTGAGCACCGGGCCCACCGATGTGTTCATCGAGACCTTCGCCTGCCTCGGCGAGGATGGGGACGATTCGTCGCAGACACGACCGCGGTGGGACCGCGAGGACATCCGCCACGGCAGGTGGGCCGGATTCACCGAACACCGGTTCACCGCGACCCGCACCCACGTGTCCGGGGACTTCCCGACGGCCGCCGCCGAGGTACTCGCCGTCGGTGCCGACCGTGCCCTCACCGCAGACGACCACCTCTCGGTCGCGTTCCCCGGACAGCCCGGCGCACTGACGGCGCTGTCGCTGACCGCAGCAGGTCCCGAGCGGATCGCTTGGCAGTCGTGGCACTGCTACCCGCAGCATGGAGAGATCGTGCACAGCAGCAGCGAGCTGAGGAGGTCGACATGAGCCAGGGACCGAACGTCTCGATGGGCGGAGGCTCTTTCGATTTCGACCGCGAAAACTCCGGCCCTTCCGGCCCACAGCGTCCCTCCGGACCGCAGCGGCCCGGCGGCGGATCGGGGCGGAAGCCGCGCCGCATCGGCTGCGGAACGATCATCTTCTTCGTCGTCATCCTCATCGTCATCGGCAACATGTTCCGAGGCTGCGGTTCGTCCGGGTCGTCGGCGAACTGCGGTGACTACGACCTCAGCAACGGCCAATACGTCTCGAACCCCGGCGAGGGCGATTACGAGAAGAACGGCAGCAGCTATGACTACGTCGGCTGCGACTCGTCCCGCTCCGGAGGCGGCGGATTCTTCTTCCTCCCGTTCTTCTCCGGCGGCGGATCGAACTACGGCGACGGCTCCGGCTTCCGCGGCGGCGGACCGGGCACCGGAAAATAGGCACGATCAGGCACAGCGAAAGGCAGACATGCTCCTGAATTACCTCATCTACGAGACCGGAGTCGTCCTCTCCTATGCGGGCTGCGGACTCCTCCTCATGGTCATCGGCTACTTCGTCGTCGACCTGCTCACCCCGGGCAAGCTCCACGTCATCCTGTGGGAGCAGAAGTCGCGCAATGCCGCGGTCCTCGTCGCCTCCGACCTGGCCGGAGTCGCGATCATCGTCATCGCAGCCATCCGCGCCAGCTCAGATGACCTGGCCGCGGGCATCCTGTCCACTCTCGTCTTCGGCATCCTCGGCATCATCCTCATGGGAGTGAGTTTCGTGCTCATCGGCCTGCTCACCCCGGGCAAGACAGGCGACATCATCAACTCCCCACAGATGCACCCCGAGGTCTGGGTCAACGCCACCGCCCACCTGGGCATCGCGGGCATCATGGCCGCAGCCCTCCTTTGAACACCGCTGACGACGGCTCCGGCACCACCACCGAGGCGGCCCGACCGATCACCCTCCCGATGCGTCCGGGGCCGGCCCGATTCTTCGTCCTGCTCGCCGTGTTCATCTGCGCGAGCTGCGGAATGGTCTACGAGCTCGCGCTCGTGGCCTTGGGGTCCTATCTGCTCGGCGACACCATCGTCCAGGCCTCCATCGTCCTGGCCGTCATGGTCTTCGCCATGGGTGTGGGCTCGCTGGCGACCAAGCGGCTGACCGGGTTCGCCGCGGTCTCCTTCGCCCTCATCGAGGCGGCCCTGGGCATCATCGGCGGGCTCTCCGTCATCCTGCTCTACCTCGCCTTCGCGTTCGCCGACGTCTACACGGTGGCCATGGTGGCCCTCGCGTTCGTCATCGGCGCGCTCATCGGCGCGGAGATCCCGCTGCTCATGGAGCTCGTCCAACGCATCCGCGCGCAGAAGGCCTCGAGCGCAGTGGCCGACCTCTTCGCCGCCGACTATGTGGGCGGACTCATCGGCGGGCTCGCCTTCCCGTTCCTCCTGCTGCCGCTGCTCGGTCTGCCGCGCGGTGCGCTGGCCGTGGGGATGACGAACGCGCTGGTGGGCATCCTCATCGTCCTCTGGCTCTTCCGCTCCGAACTCAGCCGCGCCGCCCAACTCATGTTGGCAGCGCTGCTTGTGCTCATCCTCGGCGGGCTCACCGTTGTGTGGGTGTATACCGACGACATCGAAGTCACCACCCGGCAGCGTCTCTACCGGGATCCGATCGTGTATTCGCAGCGGTCGGACTACCAGGAGATCGTGCTCACCGAGGCGACGAGGACCGGTGATACGCGGCTGTTCCTCAACGGGGATCTGCAGTTCGCCTCGGCCGATGAGTACCGCTATCACGAAAGCCTCGTCCATCCGCTGCTGAACGGTCCGCGGCGCAACGTCCTCGTCCTCGGCGGCGGCGATGGATTGGCCGTGCGCGAGATCCTCAAGTATCCCGACGTCGAGTCAGTCACGCTCGTCGACCTCGACCCCGCGGTCCTCGAACTGGCGAAGACCTCGGAGCACTTCACCGCGTTCAACGACGACTCGCTCGACGATCCGCGGGTGACAACGATCGCCGCCGATGCCTTCACGTGGCTGCGCGAGGCGAAGCATTCGGCCTATGACGCGGTCATCGCCGATCTTCCCGACCCCGATGATGTGGCGACTTCGAAGCTCTACAGCATCGAGTTCTACGGGCTCATCCGCCAGGTGATGTCCCCGGAGGCGCGCCTCGTCGTCCAGGCCGGCTCCCCCTATTTCGCCCCTGAAGCCTATTGGGGCATCGGAGAGGCCGTCGCCGAGGCGGGACTGTCGACGACTCCGTATCACGTCGATGTCCCCAGCTTCGGTGATTGGGGATATTTCCTCGCCGATCTCGACGGGGAGGGCCCCGAGGTGACCGTGGCCGATGATGCTCCGGACGGATTGAAATTCGCCACCGCCGAGGTGCTCGCCGCCTCGACGACGTTCCCACCGGACCGTGATCGCGCGGCTGTGGGCAAGGTCGAAGCCTCGACGCTGCTGCACCCGCGGGTCCTCGACCAGGAACGCGGGGCCTGGGTCGGATACTGAATTCGTCTGACACGGGCTTCTCAAATCGGCAGAGGGCCGACCCACACGGGTCGGCCCTCTGCGGTTTCTCTGTCGGTGTTGCCTTCTTGTCGCGGTCAGCCGGCCATGAGGCTGGCCAGGCCGCCGACGATGCCGAAGGAGATTCCGAGTGCCCATCCGAGGACAAGGAGACCGAGGAAGACGAGGCCCAAGATGAAGCCCCATTTGCCCATCTCGTTGTCTCCGAAACCTGCTTCCTGTGAGCGCTTGCGCGCCATGTGACCGGTGATGATGCCGACGACGGGTCCGATGAAGTTGAATCCGAGGAAGGTCGACAGGGTCGCCACGAGCGAGACGATGCCGAGCACCTTGCCCGGATCCTCCTCGGCACGCTGGCCATTGCAATACTGCGTCGGGTAGCTCTGCGGTGCTTCGTACTGCCCGGCGGACGGGTGTGGGTACTGTCCCGCGGAGGTCTGGTCGAACTGATCGGGAGTCGGGGTGGGTGTTGCGTTCATGGTGCTGGTCTCCTTGGTATCGGCTGTTGATACCAGCCTAGGAAGACGTCACCGGACGCCGACAGGGACCAATCCCCCGACCTGGATAGGGTTTTCCCGAAGTTCAGCGCACGTCGACGAGTGCGTGGTCAACCCGTCCCATGAGATAGAGAAGCAGCTCGAGAGGTGCCCCGGTGATCGTCGTGGCCTCACCGCTGCCCTTCTTCCCTGCTGTGCGGGTACCGAAGCCCGGGGCTTCGATCGTCACGGGCCCCTTCGCCTTCGCCGCGTAGGGCAGGAGGGCCACCTTCGTCTGTGCCCACACGGTCGCGGTCTCCGCCTTCGACAGCCGACGCGGAATCCATTCGATCGCGGCGCGGCGGATGTCTTCGTGGTGGACGAGGAACTCGGTCGTGTTCATCACCGTCTCCACTCCCGGCAGGGCGCCCGGGGTCCACTTCGGCGGTGCGGCGACGAGTCCGAGCAGCCGGCTGAACGGCATCTCGGCGTACTCGTCTTCCTTCGCCTGCAGGCGGTCGGAGAACTTCGGCATGAAGATGCCCGCGGCAGCGCGGGGATGACGTTCGCGGATGACGAGGTGGGTGGCAAGGTCCCTGACCGTCCACCCTTCACACAGGGTGGGTGCGTCGTCCCCGGCACGGCGGGCTGTGTCGACAAGGCGCAGTCGTTCGGCGCGAGCCAGATTGTCTCTCATGACTCTCAGTCTTCCATTCCCGGCTTGGACTCCCCTGGATGCCTGGCCGAATCGCAGCCTGATCTCCTCACCGGCTTGCCCACGCGGTGACGAAGTCGGCGACGCGGGAGATCGACCGGAAGTCGGCGAATTCGTCTCCGCGGGTCGGCCCGTCGGTGACGATGACGACGGGTTTGCCTTCCTTCGCTGCGGTCCGGACGAACCGCAGTCCCGACAGCACTGCCAGCGAGGACCCGAGCACCACGAGACCTGCGGCCCCGTCAGCGATCCGATTGGCTGCCTGGACCCTGGCGGCCGGGACGGAATCGCCGAAATAGACGACATCGGGCTTGAGCAGTCCACCGCATTCGGGGCAGTCGAGGACTGCGAATCCGGCGGTGTCCTCGAGTTCGACGTCGCCGTCGGGTGCGGTTTCGACGTCGATGGGGTCGATGCCGACCTCCTCGGCGAAGTCCGGGTTGAGTTCGCTCAGTCTCCGCTGTACCCAGTCGCGGTCGAACAGGTGTCCGTTGCTCAGGCAGATCACTCGGTCGAGGCTGCCGTGGAGGTCGATGACGGGACTCGGCGCCGGGGCTCCGGCGTCGTTCCCCCGGTCGGCGGCGACCGCCTCGGCGGCGGCCTGATGGAGTCCATCGACGTTCTGGGTGATGATCCCGGCCACGGACAGGTCGGCCAGGGCGAGGTGGGCTTGGTTCGGTTGGGTGCTGCGCATCCGCGGCCAGCCCATCCATGACCGTGCCCAATACCTGGCTCGCTGATCGGGGTGGGAGAGGAAGGTCTGGATCGTCATCGGATTCCGCGGCGGGGAATCCGGTCCGCGGTAGTCGGGCACGCCGGAGTCCGTGCTCATTCCCGCGCCTGTGAGCACCGCCCAGTCCGCATCGGAATAGGTCCTCGTGAGCACGTCGATGATCGCGGCATCGGGGTGGCTGGCCTCCGGACGCACGCGTCCGCGCAGGGGGTCGAAGATGACTGCCATGGTTCCACTGTAGACATGGCAGCTGACGGAGGGCACCGAGCGGGGCTAGGGTGGGGCCATGGTCAACGTTCTGCTCGTTCATCATTCCCCGTCCGCTGCGACGGTACGGATCGCCGAGGCGGCCGAGTCCGGACTGCGTATGCCCGAGCTCGGCGACATCGACGTCACCATCCGCCCGGCGCTGGAGGCAAGTGTTGCTGATGTGCTCGCCGCGGATGCCTATGTGCTCGGCACGACCGCGAACTTCGGCTATATCTCCGGTGCCCTCAAGCACTTCTTCGACACCACCTATGACGCGGTGCGCGAGCCGACCGCCGGCAGGCCGTTCTCCTACTGGATCCACGGCGGCTACGACACGACCGGTGCCGAAACCGCGATGAAGCAGATCACGACCGGCCTAGGTTGGAAGCTCGCCTTCGACCCCCTCATCTTCACCGGCGAAGTCACCGAGGAGCATTTGGAGCGGGCCACGGAGCTGGCCGCCACAGTCGCAGTCTCCACCCCCTAATTGCTACCTGACGGCGGCCCAGCTACCTCGCGCGAGGTAGCTGGGCCGCCGTCAGGTAGTAATTTTGGTGAAAGTACTTTCCACTATGGAAAGTAATTGGTACTGTGGAATTACTTCCACAGAGCAACCCCAATCAGAGGAACCGACATGAACACGAACCCCACCCCGCAGCAGGCGGCAGATCTTCTCAGCCAGGTCGAAGCGAACCAGTCCCGGGCCCGCGGTGGAGATGCGTGGCCGCTGGTCACTCTGCTCTTCGTCCTTTCCACAGGACTCTCCGTCGGTCTCATGGCCATCGGCATCATCGACGACAACACCACCCAGCTCGTCGTCGCCGGAGCCGGACTGAGCTGGCTCGTCCCGGCACTGATCGTCTACCTCGTCAAGGCCCTGTCCTGGAGCCGCCGCTCCACGGCTCTGCTGCTGTCATGGCTGGGCGTCATCATCGTCGCCTTCGTCGCCGGCGTCATGGCCGATTCGTTCGCCGCCGGCGGTCCGATCCCGTTCATCGCCGCAGGACTGCTGTGGGTCGCCGCCCCGGTCTTCTCCCTGCTGGCCCTGCGCCGCTGAGGAGGGACCGACGATGACTGCGAAACAGAACTCCGCGACCGAACCAGAGGACGCGCACACCGAAGACGAGACGATCCCCCACCTCGGCGACTCGCTGACCCGGCTCGAACCGGAGCTGAACAACCCCACGAGGCTCGGCATCGTCTCGAGCCTGAAGAACCGGGACAAGGCCGAGTTCAAACTGCTGCGCGACAGCCTCGGTGTCTCCGATTCCGTGCTCTCCCGGCACATCACCGCACTCGAGAAGGCCGGAATGATCGAGGTGAAGAAGGGGTACGTGGGCAAACGCCCGCGCACCTGGGTCTCGATCAGCAAAGACGGGAGCAGACGTCTCGAGGCACACATCCAAGCACTGCGGGAACTGGCCGGAGCATAGCCCCGTAGATGACTGTTCACCCTGGTGAGAAGATCGACTAGGGTGATGGAAACCGATGCAGGGAGGCATGATGACCACACCGACGAGCACCGAGATCCCGTTCCTCGAGCTCCACGAAGTCTCGACACTCATCCGAACCAGGCAGCTGTCCTCGCGTGAGGTCACCGAAGCGATGCTCGAACGCATCGACGACCTCGAGCCCCGACTGCAGGCCTTCGCCGCAGTCATGGCCGAATCGGCCCTCGCTGAGGCCGACCGCGCCGATTCCCTCCTGGACCGCGGAAACTGGCTCGGCGATCTGCACGGAGTCCCCGTGGCGGTGAAGGATCTTGCGAACACCCACGACGCACCGACCGGTGCGGGCACCACGATCCATGCGGACTTCCGCCCTGACTTCGATGCCGCCGTCGTCAACCGACTGCGAACCGCCGGAGCCGTCATCCTCGGCAAACTGCGTCTGACCGAGGGGGCGTTCACCGGTCACCATCCCGACCTGCCGACCCCGGTCAACCCGTGGGATGCCGACACCTGGTCGGGGGTCTCCTCCTCGGGGTCCGGTGTGGCCACTGCGGCCGGACTCTGCTTCGCCTCACTCGGCTCGGACACCGGCGGCTCGATCCGGCTTCCGTGCTCGGCCAATGGCGTCACTGGACTCAAACCGACCTGGGGCCGGGTCTCCCGCCACGGCATCTTCGCACTCGCTCCCAGCCTCGATCACATCGGGCCGATGACCCGCAGCTCCCGTGATGCCGCGATCGTGCTGCGGGCCATCGCCGGCCACGATCCGGCCGATCCCACCTCGTCGCTCGAACCGGTACCGGACTACTTGCAGAGGTTGCGCGTCGACGGAGCCCCGGTCGTCGGTTTCGACCGCAAGCTGGCCGAAGAGCACTTCGACGCTGCGACGAATGAGATGCTCGAGGACACCATCGAGACGGTGACCGACCTGGGCTGGCGGGTGCTCGCGGTCGAGGCTCCCGGTTTTGAGGCCGCGGCCAAGGAATGGACGGCTCTGTGCGGGGTCGAGACCGCCGGTGTCCATTCGGAGACGTATCCGGCCCGGGCGGACGAATACGGTCGCGACCTGTCCGGTCTCATCGAGATCGGGCGCGGACTCTCCGCCGTCGACTACCACCGGCTGCTCGAATCGCGGAGAGACTTCACCGGCCGTATGCGCACTCTCATGGCCGATATCGATCTGCTCCTGCTGCCGGGAATCGGCGTCGGCTCACCGACGATCGCGCAGATGGCGAACCTGGGTTCCGACCAGAAGCTGTTCGCTGCGGTGACCGTACCGACGGCACCGATCGACAACTGCGGAATGCCGTCGATCACTCTGCCCGCAGGGTTCACCGACCGGGGCACTCCCCTGGCAGCACAGTTCGTCGGCGGTGACTTCACCGAACCCTTGGTGCTGGCCGCCGGTCATGCCTTCCAGCAGGTCACAGACTTCCACACCAGCCACCCGGCCGGGCTCTGAGCCCACCGACCGCAGGGGCACCTCAGGCCCCGAGCGGTCTCTCCTCGGGGCTGTGGAATGCATTCCGGTAGGCAGTGGGGCTGATGCCCAGTTCGTTCCGGAAGTGACGTCGCAGGGTGGCTGCGCTGCCCATCCCGCAGCGGGCGGCGATGATCTCGACGGCAGCATCGGTGCGCTCGAGCAGATCCTGCGCACGGAGGATCCGCTGGTTGTGAAGCCATCTGAGCGGGGTCACCCCCACCGAAGAAAGCATTCGGCGCGCGAGCTGTCGGCTGCTTACGGCGGCCCGACTGGCAAGGTCGTCGACGGTAAGCGGCTCATCGAGATGTCCCTTGGCCCAATCGAGTGCGGCACCGAGACAGTCATCGAGTGCAGGATCGGCCGGGGCGATGACGAACTGCTTCTGACCACCTGGTCGATGCGAGGCCACCACGAGCGTGCGGGCGAGCGCATTGGCTGCCGCGACTCCGAAGTCGAGGCGAACCAGATGCAGACACAGGTCGAGAGCAGCGGTCTTTCCCGCGGAGGTGAGAATCGTCCCGTCATCGACGTAAAGGACATTGTCGCGGACATCGACTCTCGGATGCAGTCGGGAGAGTTCGGCCGCGTGCATCCAATGCGTGGTCGCCGGACGCCCATCGAGCAGCCCCGCCGCAGCGAGGACGAAGGAACCGGTGCACAGGCTGGAGATCCTGATGCCGTCGTCGGCGGCGGTCCGCAGCACCTCGAGAAGCTGCGGATCCGGTTCTCCGTCGAGGACGGTGGTCGAGGGCACGACGATCGAATCCGCCTCGAGCAGGTCGGCAAAATCGCCTCTGCGTCCCTGCGGAAGCCAGTGCGCACTTTCGCCGGTGGGGGTGCACACGATGAGGTCGTACCAGTCGCCCTGCGGCGTGAGGTCCGAGCGATCGGTGCCGAAGACCTCGGCCGCGATCGCGGTCTCATAGAGCATGGAATCTCGGTGCAGGGCCAGCCCGACGGTATGCATGTCTGAAATTGTACGCAGAGTGTCCCATCGTCTCCTGGTGCCCGCAGCCGCGCGGTGATGAGCTTGAACCATGCAGAAGAACTCAGCAGTGCTCGTCTACGGAGCCTACGGACATACCGGTCGTTTCATCGTCGCCGAGGCGCTTCGGCGCGGACTGCGACCGATCCTCTCCGGTCGTAGAGAAGCCGCCCTCACCGCCATGGCCCAGAATCTTCCGGGAACGGAGATCCGCGTCGCGGACGTCGCCGTCACAACAGATCTCGATGCCGCAGTCGCCGGAACCGCCGCAGTCATCAACGCCGCCGGCCCATTCCTCGACACCGCAGAGCCATTGGCCGCAGCAGCCGCCCGCGCCGGGGCCCACTACCTCGATGTCTCCGCCGAACAGGGGTCCGTGCAGGCACTCTTCGAGACATTCGGATCGAATCGGACACCGATGAGCACGGCAGTGGTGCCGGCCATGTCCTTCTACGGCGGACTGGCGGACCTCCTCGTCACCGCCGCTGCCAGGGAATGGGAGGAGATCGACTCGGTGACAGTCGCCATCGGCCTCGACCGGTGGTGGCCGACCCCGGGGACTCGGATCACAGGCCGACGCAACACAGCCACTCGACTGAGGGTGTCCGAATCGATGCTCGTTCCCGTCTCCCCACAGCCCAGTCGCCACCAGTGGGCCTTCCCGGCACCGATCGGTGAGCAGACTGTTCGCGAGCAGCCATTCAGCGAGATGATCACCATGAACCGGCATCTGCGGGCCCGCCGGATCGACAATCTCCTCTCAGAGACCGCACTGGCCGATATCTCCGATTCGGAGACCGGTGCCCCACAGGCGGTGGATGACTTCGGTCGTTCCGCCCAGAACTTCACCGTCGATGTCCGGCTCGACCGAGCCGGTCACCGACGCGAACTGCGAGCGTCCGGCCGCGACATCTACCAGGTCACCGCCCCACTCGTGGTCGAAGCCGCCATCCGCCTCATCGACGGTCGGTTCACCGGCACAGGGGCTCTGGCGCCGGGCGGGGCCTTCGACGCCGCCGACTTCCTCACCGCCCTGAGCGCGAATTGGCTGACGATCAGCTCTCCGGACGAAGAATCAGCGGCGTCCGGTCTCGCGGGGCAGGTGCCTGCCGAATCAATCCGCTGACTTCCGAGCCACCATCTCCGTGATCCAGGTCGGGGCGAAGGGCGAGGTGCAGCCGGGCGAGGTCGGGTAGTCGCGGAGAACGCCGAGGCGCTCACCGATGTCGATGGCACGTTTCCGCAGGTCCGGGTTCTCGATGCCGATATAGGACAACGTCTCGTTCATCGCCCACTGCAGACGTTCGGGGGCATCGGACATCTCGGCCTCGATCACATCGAGCAGACCGGTCAGGTCGAGGCCTTCGGGGTTCCGGTTCACCCGTTCGCTCGTCAGCGCCCACCCGGCGGAGGCGACCACGGGATCCGGATCGTCCATCCACGACCGGCGCAGCGCCTCGGCGTGGGGCGATTTCTTGACGATATAACTGACCAGCCAACCGTGGACCTTCGGGACACGGGAGTCACGCAGCATCTCATCGAGCTGTGCTTCGCTCCAGGCCTTCGGACGCATGATGAGGATCGCGACGAGGCGGGCCGCAGTGTCACCGGAGTCCCACAGTTCGGAGGCGAGTTCATCGTTCTTCTTCAGGTCCTTCGCCACGGCGCGCAGCTTCGTCAGGTTGACCGCGTGGTCGTCGCCGTGGCGGGCGTTGACGGCGCGGATCTTCTCGTCCTCGAGCGAGGCCAGGGTGGCGAGCACCTCGGTGCTGGTGGTCATCATGTGCTCCCGGTTCGGTTGAGCATTAGGGCAGTGCGGATGAGTTGAGGTGAGCCGATGATATCCGACGCACAGGCGGCGTGGCAGAAGTTCTGGCAGCCGAGGACCAGGTCAGTCATCATCATCGGCATGCGGGGAGGCATCGATTTCAGCGCGCGTCCTCTTCGCACTGCTGAAGCCGACGATGACGACGACCATGCCGACGACGGCGCCGATGACGGTTTCGATGGCACGCGAGGCCAACAGCTCCGGAACCGGGTGGGGGCTGCCGATCTGGGTCATGAGCAGGGCCAACGGGGTGATGAAGAGCAGAGCCACCGAGTAGTTGCGCAGGACGAAGATCTCGGCGAGGAACTGCAGCAGGATCACCCACACCACCAGCTGCCACGCCTCGGAGGGGAACGATAGCAAGAACGCTGTGACGATCACGCCCAGCAGGGTTCCGACCACCCGGTGGACGCCGCGCTTGAGACGAGCCGAACGACCGGGCGGAGTGATCGGTGCGACCGCTGCGACCATCGCCCAATAGCTGTGTGACAGAAGCGGGAGCACATCGATGAGCAGGGTGCCGAGAACTCCGGCGATGAACGGGGCGATCGTGAATCGGGCGGCGTGGGCTGCCAGATCAGCCTTGCCCACCGGCGACAGCCCGACCCGCACATAGGTCTCCTTCTCCGGAGGCATGCGTTCGCCGGCATAGTGGGCGAAGGCTCCGAGACCGATGCACACCAGCGCCGAGGCGGCCGCCACACCCATTGCCACCGGCACCGATGCGCCGCCCGGAATGGATCCGACGGCTCCCGTGGCGAAGATGAAGAAGATCGACCCGCCGGGTTTGAGCCGGAAGCGCAGGGCGATGGCCGCACCCGCACCGGACACGAGTGAGGTGATGACGACGAGCGCCCAGACCGAAGCTCCGAGGCTGCTGAGCAGGGCGCCGATGCCCACGCAGACGACGAGGACGGAGGCAGCGATCGACTGGCGTCTGGTCCGCGATCGTGGGGACTCGAAGCGCGCGTAGATGCCGGTGAAGGCACCGAAGGCGGCATAGACGGCAAGGTCGAGGCGGTCGATTCCGAGCAGCACGAGGAGTGGGATAGCGACTCCCAGGGCGATGCGGAACGCGGGAATATGGTCGCGTTCGCCCGGTGGGATGCGGAAGAACTCCTGCAGGTGGCTCAAACGGGTTCGGCCTCTTTCGACATCGGGAACGGACCCCGGTGACGGGATCGCTGACATGGGGTGGTGAGCTGAGTGCTCCCTTCGATCGTAGTCCGCCATCGGTGCTGACGAATGTCTTCTGCCGACAGGAGTGATCAACCTCGCTCGCCGAGGCGGCCGAGCGAGACCGTGATCACCGCCGTCACGGTCACCTCGGTCACGGTCGGTGGCCCTGCCCCGACCGTGCGCGTGCCGCCTGCCGGTTGAGATGGTCGCGTTCGGCGAGGTTGCCGGCCCGTTCGGCGGCCCGTGCGTAGAGCTCGGCGGCCTGCTGTGACTCCCCTGCGCGTTCGCGCAGGTGCGCTTCGACGGCGAAGTAGCGCGGCAGGCTCTCGTCCAGTCCCTGCAGTTCGGCCAGGCCCGCCGCGGGTCCGTCGGCTTCCCCGACGGCCACGGCACGGTTGAGTCGCACGATCGGTGTATCGCGCAGGGCCAGCAGTTCGTCGTACCACTGAACGATCTGCACCCAGTCGGTGTCCTCGACTGTCTGCGCATCGGCGTGGAGTGCCGCGATGGCGGCCTGTGCCTGATATTGGCCGAGTTCATCCCGACCAAGGGCTGCCTGCAGGATTTCGATGCCCTCAATGATGAGTCGTCGATCCCACAGGGTGCGGTCCTGATCAGCCAGCGCGATGAGTCGTCCGTCTGGACCGAAACGGGCATCGCGGCGGGCGTGGTGGAGGAGCATGAGGGCGAGCAGTCCGTCCACCTCGGCGGAGTCGATCATCGCCCGCAGGCCGCGGGTCAGTCGGATCGCCTCGGCGACGAGGTCGACCTCGCCCGAGTGGCCTTCGTTGAACACGAGGTAGAGGGTGGTGAGCACTGCGGACAGGTCGCCGGGTCGGTTGAGTCGGGAGCCTGCGATCGTGGATTTGGCGCGGCTGATGCGCTGGGCCATCGTCGGCTCGGGCACCATATAGGCTGCGGCGATCTGCTTCGTCGTCAGTCCGCCGACCGCCCGCAGGGTCAGGGCCACCGCCGAGGCGGGGCTGAGGTCGGGATGGGCGCAGAGGATGTAGAGGTCGAGGGTGTCATCGACGTTCGGGACGCCGTCGGTTCCGGGTTCGGCCGAGGTTTCGGGCTCGGCGAGCGTGGCGGCCATGACCCGTTCCTCGCGTTTCATCCGCGATCCCTCAGATCGCACGATGTCGAGGAACTTCCGCCACGCCACCGTCACGAGCCAGCCCCGCCGGTCACGGGGCGGATCCGACGGCCACGACCGCAGGGCTTCGATGAGCGCGTCCTGAACGGCGTCCTCGGCGGTCGCGAAGTCTGCTCCACGACTGACGAGGATGCCGATCACGGCGGGGACGAGCTCACGCAGCTCCGCCTCGGCGAGGGGATCCGGATCGATCATCGCGGACTCCGTTCGCGTCCCTGATCATTCGTCCACGCTGGGTGCGTGGTCGAGGAAGGGACGCAGTTCGAGCCATTCGTTGATCGGCTCTCCGCCCTTGCCCGGTGCGGCGGACAGCTCACCGGCGAGTTCGAGAGCGCGGTCGTAGTTCTCGACGTCGATGACCATCCACCCGGCGATGAGGTCCTTCGTCTCGGGGAAGGGACCGTCGGTGACCGGAGGCTTGCCCGGTCCGCCGGATCGGACGAAGGTGCCCTCGGGCGAGAGTGCCTGGGAGTCGACGAATTCGCCGGAGTCCTTGAGTCTGTCGGCGAAGGCGTTCATGTACGCCACATGCGCGTCGACTTCGTCGGGACGCCACTGATCCATCGGGGTGTAATCCATATACTGCTCCGACATCCGATAGTGCTTGAGCATGAGGTACTTGGCCATGATGGTCTCCTTGTCTCGTGTCGCTCGCACGGGTTGTGCTCGCTGACATGTCTGGGACGCAGCCGGACTCGTGTTCTCGACATCGGCGGCGAAGATTTCTCGATCTTCTTCGGCTCCGATCATCGAACACAGTCCCAGAATAGGCCGATGTGTCCGTCCTGGAACATGCGTCACCGGATCCGAACACGAATCGGCCCAGGTCACGGCTCCGCGCTGAGAGGCTTGTCTTGTACGAAACACCGACAGCCTTTTGCACACGAGACCAGGAGCAGACCATGAAGGCACAGACACTTCTCAAGACCATCACCGTTGCCGGAGCTCTCGCCGCGACCCTGACACTCTCGGCCTGCGATATGAACATCACCTTCGGTCCGGAAGGTCAGGGCCAGGAACAGGGCCAGGAGCAGGACGGTCAGCAGGACCAGCAGACCGAGAGCACCGAGACGACCGCCGAAGAACCGGCATCGGATTCGGGCTCCGCCTCGGACTCCACCGGTTCGGGTTCGACCGGAACGACCGATAACGGCACGACGGACAACGGCACCACCGGCAGCGGCGGATCCACGGATTCGTCCAGCGCCTCCTCGGCGAGTGGCTCCTCCACCTCGAACGGCTCGTCGTCCACCGGATCGTCGTCCTCGAGCGACTCCGCATCGAGCGGATCATCGTCGTCGAGCGGCACGACCGACAACGGCTACCAGGGTCCGCGGATCGGCGAAGACGGAGTCGAACTCGACGCCGACGGCAACGGCAAGATCCCCGCCGACGTTCTCGAGGCGGACATCAAGAACGCCTACGCCAAGCAGGGCACCACGGTCGACAACGTCGACTGCTACTCTGACCTGCGGATCTTCTCCCACAGCGGCTCACAGAACTGCACCGTCACCGCTGCCGGCAAGAATCACTACGGCACTGTGAAGATCACCTCGGCGTCGCAGTCCGGCATCGGCTACAGCCTCGAATTCCCGAACATCTGAGCCGACGGTGCCCGGTCGCCTCATCGGCGCGGCCACCCTGATCCGCTCCCCTCGAGCAGCCGCGATTCGCCTGACGAATTCCGCGCATCCCCAACTGCACTCCCCTGGCCCGCTGCGGCCCGGGGAGTGCGGTCATTCGTGTCGTGGAACAAGTCGGCTTCCTGTGGTGTTGTCGCTGATGTGGGCCACGGAACAGGTCGGGCCCCCAACCGATTCGTCAGTCGGACTGATTCGCCCACCGATGAGGAGCAGAGCATGACCAGACGCGTCCAGTACACCTCCAACGGAGACATCGATCAGCTTCACCTCGCCGAGGTGGCCGTCCCCGAGGTCGGCGAGGGCCAGGTCCTCGTCACCGTCCTCTATGCCGGGCTCAATCCCCTGGATTGGAAGATGCTCCAGGGCGGTCGCTTCGGTTCCGTCGAAACTGCCTCCGGCAACGGCGTGGACTTCTCCGGCGTCGTCGCCTCGGTCGGCGAAGGCGTTACGGACTTCACGCCCGGAGACCTCGTCTACGGCGGGCTGCCGAAGCAGGCGCAGACCGAACAGCTTCTCATCACCGATCCTGCCGACAGGCTCGACAGGATCCCGCGCGGACTCGGCGTCGACACCGCCGGAGGTCTCTACGTCGCAGGGCGCACCGCCGTCGCCGGAATCCGCGCCCTGCGCCTCAGCGAAGGCGACACTCTCTTCGTCTCCGGGGCCTCCGGCGGCGTCGGCATCATCGTCGCCCAGCTCGCCCGCAACCTCGGGGCGAGGGTCATCGGCAGCGCCAGCCAGGGCAATCATGCTCTCTTGGAAAGCCTCGGGATCGAACCCGTCACCTATGGTGAGGGCCTATGGGACCGAGTCAGTGAGCTCGCCACCGACGGGATCCAGGCCGCGTACTCGACGCAGGGTGAGGACGAGATCACCGGCATGATCGACCTCGGCGTCCCAGCCGACCGCATCGTCTCGATCGGTGCGGGCCCCACGGTCGCGGAGAAGTACGGGGTGAGCATCGACGGCGAAGCCAGGGCCCGCCGTGATGACATGGTCTGGCTGGGCCAGGCCATCGCCTACAGCCATGTCCACGTCCCGATCGCCCGGGTCTTCGACGCCGAAGAGGTCTACGACGCCTACCGGCATCTGCTCACCGCCCACCCGGCAGGCAAGGTGCTGCTGCGCTTCCCCGCGAAGCCGCTGACCGACGAGCAGCGAGCCCATCTGACCTGAGGCGCCGGCTCAGGTTCCGCGGCGGCTCAATTCCCACGACAAACAGATTTCACGACAGACAGCATTTCCAGAACACAGAGAAAAGGAGCACCATCATGGCCATCACCGATAAGAAGGTCGCATTCCTCCTCACCCGCGGCGTCGAGCAGATCGAACTCACCAGTCCCCGCGCGGCACTCGACGAGGCCGGGGCGACGACCGTCATCGTCTCCCCGTCCGAGGGAACACTGCAGGCGATGGAAGGCGATTGGGAGCACGCCGAGACCTTCGACGTCGACGTTCCCGTCGCCGAAGCCACGGTCGATGACTTCGACGCCCTCGTCCTGCCCGGCGGCACCCTCAACGCCGACGCTCTGCGTCTGGACGAGGACGCCGTCAACCTCGTCAAAGCGTTCTTCGCTGCCGACAAACCTGTCGCGGCCATCTGCCATGCCCCGTGGATCCTCGCCGAGGCGGGAGTGGCCAAGGGACGGAAGCTGACGTCCTTCATCGCGACGAAGACCGACCTCATCAACGCCGGCGCCGACTGGACCGACACCGAGGTGGTCGTCGACGGCAACCTCATCACCTCCCGCAACCCCGGCGACCTCGACGCCTTCAACCAGGCGATCGCTGACAAGCTGAGCTGAGCAGGAACGATGCCTCTTTCGCCGAGGTCGGACCGCCTCGGCGACGAACTCCCCGGAACGATCGTTTCGGGGAGTTCGTCTGTTCGTCACCCGGGGTCTTGACAGCCGCGCTTATGATCTACTCATGCCAGCTTCCCCGTTCGTCAAGGCGACGACTCCTGCCCTCGCGTCACTGCTCATCGGGTTCCTTCTCCTTCTCTGCTCCACACCGCCTCCGGCACATGCCGCCTATTCGACCTCGGGCGCGATCGGGACGATGCACAGATCGCTCGGCGGGAATTCCGGCAAGCTCGGCCCAGCGGTCGGCCCGCAGCGGTGCACGCTGATCCAGAAGGGCTGCTATCAGTCGTTCAAGCACGGCAGCATCCATTGGACGAAGGCCACCGGTGCCCATGCGACTCTGGGTGCGATCCGCACGGCGTGGAAGAAGTCCGGGTGGGAACGCGGTCCGCTCGGCTATCCGACGAGCAACGAGTACCGGTCCGGGTCCGAGACCCGGCAGAAGTTCCAGAAAGGCATGATCGTGTGGACGGCGAAGTCCGGGGCGAAAGTGACGCTGACGAAGGCGCCGTCGTCGTTCACGATCAAGGGGTCGGGGTTCGGCCATGGAGTCGGGATGAGCCAGTACGGAGCGCGCGGAATGGCGGCAGCCGGAAAGTCGTCGACGCAGATCTTGCAGCACTACTACACCGGGGCCAAGGTCACGACTATGTCGAAGGACGCCGACGCCAGTCTCAGGGTGCAGCTGCTGACCGGGAAGAAGTCCGTGACGGTCTCTCCGCGGTCCGGCCGTCTGCGGGTCAAGGTCGGGTCGAAGACCATCGAATCGGCTTCGAAGGTCACGATCGAACGGACCTCGTCCGGTTCGGTCAAGGCGATCATCGGGTCGAAGAGCTATTCGGGATCGAAGCTCACCCTCGAATGGCAGGGCACCCGATATTGGAAGAGTTCGTCGGCGACGACGGTGTCGGTCAGCGGTGCCCAGAACGGGGCGACCGGCACCTACCGGCACGGACGGCTCGAGATCGGTCAGCTGAAGAGCTCGCTCAACGTCATCAACGTGGTGGGTCTCAACAAGGAATATCTGCCGGGCATCGCCGAGATGCCGGCATCGTGGCAGTCCGAAGCCCTGCGCTCTCAGGCCATCGCTTCGCGCACCTATGCCTACCGCAATCTCGGTGCGGTGAAGCCTGCCTGCGGGTGCAACGTCTATGACGAGGTGGCCTCGCAGCGTTTCCTCGGGTGGACTCATGAGAATGCAGGCGATTCCGGTCCATGGCGCAAGGCCGTGGCCGCGACACAGAGCACGAGCGGGTCGACGGTGAAGTCGGCGCGCCTCATCACCTACAAGGGCGGGCTCATCGATGCTGTCTACTCGTCGTCGGCAGGCTCGAAGACGCATTCGGCTGCCGAGGTGTGGGGGTCGGCCGTGCCGTACCTGGTCTCGGTCGATGACTCTCCGTCGAAGTATGCCTCTGCGCAGAACCCGAACGCCTCGTGGTCGGTGACGGCCAAGCAGGCCGACATGGCACGGGCGTTCGGGCTGGCAGACGTCCGGTCTGTGACGGTGGCGAAGACCGGCTCAGGTCTGGTGAAGACGGTGAAAGCCACCTCGGTGAAGGGGAAGACCGCGAGCCTCACCGGCGATCAGCTGCGGACCAAGCTGAAGCTCAAGTCCGCGTCATTCAGCGTGGCCTGAGGCAAACCCGCCTCCAGGGTCAGACTCCGGCAGGGGTGAGCAGTCCCCTGTTGACGAGTTCGGCTTCCTTCTCGCGAACGATCGGGATGACGGTTTTGCCGAACGCTTCGAGTTCCTCCTGGAAGTGCAGGAAGCCGGTGAGGATGAGGTCGACGCCGATCTTCTTGTACTCGATGATGCGGTCGGCGACCTGTTCGGGAGTGCCGATGAGCTGGGTGCGGAAGCCGTCGTTGTACTGGACGAGGTCTTCGAAGCTCGAATCCGCCCACATGCCCTTCTTATCGTGAGTCGAGGCTCCGGCCTGCTGGACGGACTTGCGGAATCCTTCGACAGCGCTTTCATCGGCTTTGGCGATGATCTCACGCAGCTGTTCGCGGGCTTCGGCCTCGGTGTCGCGGACGATGGCGAACCCGTTGAGCCCGAAACGGACCTTCCGATTGTGCGCTCGGGCCACCTCGGTGACGTCGTCGTACTGTTCGCGGAAGCCGTCGAAGTCCTTGCCGTTGGAGAAGTACCAGTCGGCGTGCTTGCCGCCGTTGATGCGAGCGGCCGAGGAGTTTCCGCCTTGGAAGATCTCCGGGTGGGGGCGGCCCTCGACCGGGTAGGGGCCGGGGCGGAGGGTGAAGTCGTCGACGGTGTAGAAATTGCCGCGGTACTCGACGTTCTCCTCGGTGAAGAGCTTGCGGACGACATCCATGAACTCGGCGGACCGGCGGTACCGTTCGCCGTGTTCGAGCCACGGCAGGCCGAGGCGGGTGTATTCGTCCTTGAACCAGCCGGAGACGACGTTGATGGCGGCCCGGCCCTTCGTGAACTGGTCGGCGGTGAGGATGAACTTCGCGAGCACGGCCGGTTCCCAGATGCCCGGATGAATGGCGGCGATGACCTTGAGCTTCTCAGTGGCAAGGGCGAGCGCGAGTGACGTGGAGGTCGATTCGTGCTGCTGGGCCGCGCCGTAGCTGGAGAGGTAGCGGACCTGGCTGAGTGCGTATTCGTAGCCGACTGCCTCGGCGGTCTGTGCGAGCTTGACGTTGTAGTCGTAGCCCCAGTCGGTGCGCTGTTCGATGTTCGACACGACCAGGCCGCCGGAGACGTTGGGCACCCAGTAGGCGAACTTCAGGTCTTCGGGTTCACCGGTATAGATCGGGTTGGCGTGGAGATTCGTCATTGTGTGTCCCTTCCCATCGAAACTGGCATGAGCACCGTGTCCGCGGGGCGCGCGCTGCGCGATCTTCCGCGCCGGACCGGTTGCTGCGACGTCATCGGGCCAGTTCCCTTCAGTCGCTCGTGATGTGTGCAGGTGTGCAATATCGTGTGTGCGGGTGTGCCGTGCCAGACTACTGAGACGCAGACCACACTCGGCGGGCAGACTTCGCAGGCCGACGCATGCCGTCACAATGACGCATTCCGCCACGAACCGTCATGCGATTTGCCTTCCGGCAGCTGCGCTCCGCTGCACCCAGCTCCGCACCCCTCACCCTTGGCGGCACACCACCTCGTTGCACCGGTGCGTTGGACCAGGACCGCCGAGGGATGCGAAAGCACCGGTAGCAGGTGGCACGAATGGTGCGAACTGTCACAATCGGTGTGGGATGTCCGAATACGAGCCTCCCGCGACCGGCATGGAGGTCCGCCGCCGGTGAATCGACGAAGTCCCGGCCCGCAGCAACTGCGAGACCGGGACTTCCGTGGCGGAGGATAGGGGATTCGAACCCCTGAGGGCGTTAACCCAACCCGCGTTCCAGGCGAGCGCCATAGGCCACTAGGCGAATCCTCCGCGAATCAGCTTATCCGAGTCATGACGACAATGCGAAATCGCGGTGGCCGAGTGTGAAGCATCCCACTTCCCGCAGGTGAACACGCGACCTCGTCACCCGACGGCACACGGTTCAGTCCGCGACGGCGCGGAGATGCCGTTCTGCCGACGGCTGCGCCCCGTCCTCCCGTCTGCGTTCGATGCTGCCGTCATTGATCCAGCCGTGCAGCGTCTCCAATCGGGACCGCGTCACCGTGTCCACCGGCTGATAGACCGAGAGCGTCAGCCTCTGGTTCTCCTGCGCGATGAGCGTCGTCATCGTCAGCTTGAGCGTGCCCACATACGGGTTCTCAATGGTCTTGACCCGCCCGACAGATCGACCGACCGTTCCCGAATCCCACAGGCGGCAGAATTCCGGATTCCTGCGCAGCCGCGACAGCAGCGGCGACCACTCGGGATCGTCGATCGACTCCGCGTACGAGGCACGCAGCTTCGCCACGACCTGCGCCCGATGGCCGTCGTCGGAGTGGAAGGTCCGCGCCCATTCCGGGCTCTCGAAGGACTGGATCGCGCAGTTGCGGTCGGCCGGAGCGAGTGCTTCGAGGTCGGAGGCGAGATACCGTTCGACGGAGTTGAAGGCGAGGATCGTATACCGCGGATCAGTGACCATCGCCGGCAGCGGCAGCAGTTCGTCGAGCAAGGTGCGCATCTGCTCTCCCACCGCCGAGTCCCCCGGGTTCGCGACTCGATCCGGATATCCGCCCAGCAGGAAGAGATGGGCACGCTCCTCACGGTCGAGCAGGAGCGCCTCGGCGATGGATTCGAGCACCGACTCCGAGGGGTGGACCTCGCGCCCCTGCTCAAGCCAGGTGTACCAACTGGTGCCGATGTTCGCGAGCACAGCGACCTCTTCGCGCCGCAGTCCCGGCACCCTCCGCCGGGTGCCGGCCGCAAGACCGACCTCGCAGGGCCGCACTCGGTTGCGTCGCGAACGCAGGAATCGTCCTAGCTCCTCGGTTCTCACTTGTGCCATGCCTCCATTGTCCGTCCGACGCTCACCCCGTTCCACCCTGTCACCGCCCTCAGCCTGGTGGTGCGACCAACACCATCAGCACGCCCTCCCACTCCCCCGCGGCCCATCGCAGACTGGATCCATGAGAGATTCCCACACGCAGACATCATCGACCTCCGCCGAGGCGGTTCCGACCTCGGTCCTCGCCGAGGCTGCTCCCGGTCACGCACCCGACGTCGAGCCCGCCCCCACCGCAGGCCATCCTGCCCCCGTCCTCTGGCCGCTCCACCTCGGTGCGTTCCTCGCGACGTTCATGTTCTCCGTCTCAAACGTCGCGATCCCCGCGGTGCAGGCCGACATTGGTGCGAGTGATGCGACCTCGGCGCTCATCGTCGGTCTGTTCTCCGCCGCCTTCGCCTCCGGCCTCATCCTCTGCGGTCGCATCGGGGACCGCTTCGGGCGTCGCCGCCTGTTCATGATCGGCACGGGCGCGCTCGTCATCACCTCAATCGCCGTCGGACTGGCACCCGATCCGCTCTTCCTGCTCGTGGCTCGCGCAACCCAGGGTTCGGCAGCGGCGGTGATGATGCCGCAGATCCTCGCGAGCTTCCAGCATTCGCTGTCCGGGGCCGCACGGTTGAAGGCGATCAGCCTCTTCGGCGCATTCTCCGGAGTCGGCACCGTCGGTGGTCAGGTCCTCGGCGGCGGACTCATCTCCCTCTTCGGCCAGACCTGGGGGTGGCGGGCGGCGTTCCTCAGCTGCGCGATCGCCGCCGCAGCCGCCTATCTCGGTTCCCTGCGCCTGACCGAATCACGCAGCATCGACCCGGCACCCCTCGACGCCCCCGGCGCAATCCTCCTCGGCGTGGGCATGATGAGCCTCGTCACCGGACTGGCGCTGGGACCGGTCACCGGCTGGCTTCCGCTGCCCGCAACCCTCTTGGCAGCCTGCGCTGCAGCTCTCACCGCGTTCGCACTCTGGCAGAACCGCGCCGAGGCGGCCGGACGTGACCCACTCATTCCGCCACAGGTGGTTCGCATCCCTGCCGCATGGATCGGGATGCTCATGGCCTTCGTGTTCTTCGCCGGCTTCGGCACGTTCCTCTACAACTTCGCGCTCACATCGCAGACCGGCCATGGTGACCCCGCCGCCGTCTCCGGACTCACGCTCGGCCTCTTCGCCGCAGCTTTCCTCATCACCTCTCTCCTCGTCCCCCGGGCCGTCGGTCGACTCGGCGGGCCCGGCACGATGGTCCTCGGCACGACCCTGCAGGCGATCAGCCTTCTCGGGGTGGCTTGGGCGTCGGCGACGGCCCCAGCCACAGAATGGAATCTGTGGTTCCAGCTTCCGGGAGTCGTCCTCGGCGCAGCTCAGGCTCTCCAGTTCGGTCCTCTTGTCGGCACCGTGGTCGGAGCGGTCCCCGACCGAGTGGCCGGGCTGAGCGGCGGTCTCATCGCAACGATGCAGCAGGCAGGCATCGCCGTGGGCGTGGCACTGCTCGGAGCGCTCTTCCATGTCTTCACGCTCAGCCTCGGCTATGACAATGCCTTCGCCGTGGCATGCCTCGTTCAGGTCGGGCTGTGCCTGGCCTTCGGAACGGGCGCTCTGGCACTCCTCAGGCTCGGATCGCGTCGATGATCCGCACCCGAGTGGCGACGACAGCAGGCACCGATCCTGCCAGCGCTCCGGCTCCGACCGAGACGAGCATGCCCACGATCGCGGCAGAGATCGGGACCTGCGGAGTACTCGCACCGTCGAACATGAACTCAGAGACGAGCGGCGCCTTGAGCACGAGCACGGCGATGAGAACGCCGACAGCACCTGCGATGGTCGTCGCGACGACGCTCTCCATCATCACGGAGAAGAAGATGCGCCGACTCGTCGCCCCGAAGGATCTGCGGATGCCGATCTCCCTGATCCGCTGTTGGATCGTCACAAGAGAGATGTTGAGCAGGCCGAGCATACCCATGAAGAGAATGAGGATGCTGATGACCAACAGTACGTTCTTCACCGGACCCAGTGTTTCATCGATGTCCGAGGCGAAATCGGTTCTGTCCGCACTGACGTCGAAGCCGGGCAGCTGCCGTCTGAGATCACTCGTCACCTGTTTGCTCAGCTCCTCACCGACCTCGGGCGGCACCCACATCTCGAATTCGGTGACGGCGTAGGCGTCTGCGGCGAACTGCTTCTCCTGCCCGTTGAGGACGTAGATCTCCCCGTACTCCTGGAATTCGGAGGAGGGCACCGAACCGATGACCGTGGCCGTCTTCTTCGGGGAACCGGACAGCTCGATCGTGGCCGGCAGGGAAGTCGGGTCGATGCCGTATTCGCTGAGGAAAGTCTCATCGGCGACGACGGCCGGCGACAGGTTCGCGGCGTCACCGGCGGTGAACCACCTGCCGTGATCGACGGAGAGTCGGCGCATGACGTCGAAATCCGGGTCGACGATGTACATCGAGGCGCTGACGGTGCCAGCCGGTCCCGGCACCGTGGTTTCGGCCTGACCGTAGGCGGAGATGTGGCTGATTCCGAAACGGTCGGCGGTCTCGTCGAGTGCTGACCGGACCTTCTCGACCTCGGATTCGCCCATCTCGGACTCGGTCGGATTGAGGCTCAGGGTGTAGGTCGCGGCTCGACCACCCTGCTGCTCGTACGAGTCGGCAAGCCCCTTCTGCATCATGTTCCCGAACCCGACGACGAGGGTCAGTGCACACACTGCCACGCCCACGCCGATCAGGGACATCAGCACGCGCACCTTGTGCACCCTCAGTTCCTGCCAGGCCTCGACGATCGATGCGGCGAATCCTGTGATCATCGGCTCTCACCCGCCAGCGCCTCGGCGGTGGCCCCGTCGAGGACCGGATGGAGACACCCCTGACTGAGCGAGAACTGTCGAGTGGCCATGTTCGCCACCCCGAGATCATGGGTGATCGTGATGAGCGCGGCACCCGAGTCCTTGGTGATGCCGTCGAGGATCTCCATGACCTGACGCCCCGTCTCAACGTCCAGGGCGCCCGTCGGCTCGTCGGCGAGCACGAGCTTCGGCTCACGCACCAGCGCGCGTGCGATCGCGACTCTCTGCTGCTCACCTCCGGAGAGACGGTTCGGCTTCGCCTCGATCCGGTCGCCGAGGCCGAGGCGCTCGAGCATGGCTTCGGCCGATCTCCGCCGATTGCGGAACTCCCGTCCAGTGGCGTACATCAGTGGGGCTTCGACGTTTTCGACCGCGGTGCGTCCGGGCAGGAGGTTGAACTGCTGGAAGACGAATCCGATGTCCCGTCCTCTGATCGCTGCGGCCCTGTTCCGGGAGATCTTCTGCACGGGTTCACCTGCGAACTCCATGTCCCCGGTCGTCGGCGCGTCGAGGAGTCCGAGGATGTTGAGCAGCGTCGATTTGCCGGTGCCGGAGCGACCGACGATGCCGATGTGCTCCCCCACCCCCACCTCGAGGTCGATATCGGCAAGGATCGTGAGCAGCTGATCGTCAGCGATCGGCACCGAACGCGACACATGTCGCAGCGAGAGCAGAGTCTCTGCCGCCGTCGGCTCCGGGCGGCTCACCAGTCCTCTCCCTCGCCGAACTCGTCATCCATGCCGCCCTCGGAACTCTCATCTTCAGGTTCGGTGCCGGGAACGAACTCATCGATCTCCTCACCTTCGTCCAGGCCCGACTTCACTTCGACCATGGACCCGTCGTTGAGGCCGATCTCGACCTCACGCTCCTCGGACTTACCACCGTCTCCGGTCACCCAGACTGATCCCTTTTCGGTGAGTCCGCGCACCGCGGTCACCGGAACGACGATGACGTCCTTCGCCTCTCCCGCATCGATGGTCATAGTGAGATCGAGGCTGTTGTAGACGGTGACATCGTCGGGGATGGCACAGATCAGCTGCGGACCGTCTCCGGAACCTCCCTCCGAGCCTTCGGCGGCAGAACCGTCGTCACCTGCGCTTTCAGCCCCTGGGTCCTCGGACTCCTCCTCGCTCGTCGACGACGATGCCGAGGCTGTACCCGGCCCCTGGTCGAGTCTGAGACCCGTGCAGTCGAAGGGCTTCGGGCCCTCGTCGATTGCGATGTTCGCGGTGTCCGGAAGCTCCTGCACCCGGTAGAGATCGGTCGCCTTGATCGGCGCCTTGGCGGTGAAGGTCTTCTTCAGCAGCTCGGTCACCTGGGTGTCGGCAGAGACTGTGTCACCCTGCTCGACGGAGAAATCACCCACCGTGCCGTCTTCCGCAGCGATCACCGAATGATACTTCGGCTTGGCCGGGGTCGACGGGTCACCTCCCGATGCCTCGTCCCCGCGTTCCGAGTCTGCTGTCTCGGCATCGTCGCTGCCGCCGTCCGGCTCTTCGGGCGCCTCCTGCTCACCCTCGCTTCTGACCTGGAACAGCTCCGCGCCTTTGAATACCTCATCACCGGGCTTGACGAAGAGATGGTTGACCACGCCGTCGTGGTCGGCTTTGACCGCAGTCGGGGAGTCGACGTTGATGCGTCCCTTGACTTCGATTGTGTTGGAGATGTCGCCGCGTTCGGCGGTGATGGTGGATTCCGCCGGCTCCCCACTGGCACCGACATCGTCGAATTCGTCGTCGGCAGCCGGTTTGAAGGCGATCCAGCCGAGGAATACAGCGATGAGGATGAGGACGAGGAGGAAGGCCAGCGGCAGAACCACTCTGCGGAAAATGTGCATGATTCCTTAGGGATGGGAAACGAGGATGCGTCCACACTATCCAGTGAATGTCCCGGTCAGATGATGTTTCTGTCACGAGTGGATAACAGTGTCCTTGTCGCAATCATGTGGCCCCGCCCACTCGTTTTGTCCACCGAGGCCGCTCTCGACTAGACTGATTCACGGCTCCCCGTGCGGCGTCATCTTGTGAACTCCCCCAGGGCCGGAAGGCAGCAAGGGTAAGCGAGCTCTGTCGGGTGCACGGGGAGTCCTCTATTCCCCAACATCACAATTCCACAACTCCCCCTCTCCCTCATCTGCCCAGGTCAGGTCTGCCTCCACGACCTTTCGGGCGCCAGAATCGGGGCGAAGAAGCGAAAGCGTTAATACTTTCGTGATTTTGCTTCATTACCATGATTCGCAGTTCTCATCCCTGTGTTCAAACGAGGTTTCCCTGTTGTCCACGAAGATCCAAGGGGCCATTGCCGCCCTTTCGGCACTGGCCCTGCTCACGGCGTGCACACCGTCGAGCGACGATCCCGACGCGACCCGCAATGGCGCGAACAAGACCGCCGAGGCGGCCGCGGATCCCGTGTTCCGCGTCGGAGCCATCACCTCCGAGGCAGCAGAATCCGCGTCCGAATCGACGCCGACGTCGCAGCCCAGCGATGCGACCTCCTCAGCTGCACCGAGTGAGTCCGCCGATGCGGCGACCGCGATGCCCGGCGCCGGGGACTTCGGCGAGGTGACCGAATCCGGTGACGACATCGACCTCGAGGCCGGCCAGCGGATCGGCATCTCAGTCGAGAACGCAGATCTCAGTGACATCTCCGTCACCGAGGAGGCCCACCCCCGGATCGCGCACGATCCCGGCACGTTCTTCGACGCTTCGGGCACCGCGCTCGAGACAGATGACGACGCCCAGGCCGGTTCGTCGACGCCGAGCTCCACCGAGTCCGGGACCGCCGACGATGGTTCGAAGGACGCCGAAACAGACACCAAGGACACCGCCGAGGCGGTCGCCGCCCCGGACGAATCCGCCGCCTGGATCTCGACCTACGGCCTCGTCGCCGACAGCGAATACACCGTGAAAGTCACCGCCACCACTGCCGACGGAGACGAAGTCGACCTCGACGCAACGATCACCGTCGGTGACAGCGACGGCGCCCCGATGTCGGTGCGCACAACGCTCGCCGACGATCAGACGGTCGGCGTCGCCGCCCCCATCATGCTCAACTTCGGTTCCACCGTGTCCAAGGACTTCCGCGACGATGTCGAACGCCGCCTCTCGGTCAAGGTCACCGATGAAGACGGCAAGGAGCGGGAGGTCGAGGGCTCCTGGGGTTGGCTCTACGACGATCCGCAGTCCCGACTGCATTTCCGCCCGAAGGAATTCTGGCCCGCTCATTCGAAGGTCTCCGTCGACGTCCCGCTCAAGGATGTGCCGACGGGCGAGAACAGCGTGGGTCAGAACGACCTCACCCTCGATTTCGAGATCGGACGCAAACAGGTCGTCAAGGCCGATGCGCAGTCCCATCGTATGACCGTCACTCGTGACGGCAAGACCGTCATGGACTTCCCTGCCTCGCTCGGCGCACCGAAGTCCCCGTCCTACAACGGCACGCATGTGGTCATGTCGAAGGCCGCCGACTATACGATGACCTCCGAACAATGGGACTACGAGACAGATGTGCAGTGGGCGGTGCGCATCCACAACAACGGAGAATTCATCCACGCCGCCCCGTGGTCGGCAGGTGTCCAAGGCTCGCAGAACGTCTCCCACGGCTGCATCAATCTCACCACCGAACGGGCCAAGGAGTACTACGACTCCGCGATCTTCGGCGATCCCGTCGAGGTCACCGGTTCCCAAGTGAGCCTGTCGACCAATGACAGCGACATCTCGGACTGGGTGTACTCGTGGGATGAATGGAAGAAGCTGAGCGCCCTCGATTGAGAGCGCTCAGCTTGCTTGCCTGACTGATGCGGCAGGCTCCTCGCCGACGACTTACTTGTCGAGCTTCTTCACCGCTTTGTCGATCATCGGCACATAGCGCTCGAGCGTCCAGGGGACGGTGAGCGGGTTGATGATCGAGGATCCGGTGACGAAGGGCTGATCATCCGGAGCCACGACGGCCCCGGCTTTGATCGCCGGAATATTCGCATACAGTCCCTGCGATTCGATCTCTTTCCTGTTCTTCTCATCGGAGTAGAAGGTGAAGATGAGGTCCGAATCGTTGAGCTTGTCCGCATTCTCCAGACCGATGAGCGCTGAATCCGTTCCGGGCTCGTCGTAGTCTTTCTTCAGCTCGTCGATGATCGGATCCGGGGTCAGCCCGAGCGCCGAGACCATCGCCACCCGCTGCTCGTTGGGGTAGAAGACGCCGAGGGTGCCGGGGCCCGAGTTGTAGATGAAGGAGAATGTGAGGTCCTTGTATTCCTCTCGCTTCGCCTCTTTCAGCTGCGTCTTGATGTCGTCGACGAGGCCTTCTGATTCCTCTTCCTGACCGAGCGCCTTGCCGATCGTGGTGATCTGCTCATCCCACTTGATCGTCCACGGCTGCTTCGGGTAAGCCACGGTCGGGGCGATGGCATCGAGCTGTTTGTACTGCTCGGCCGTGATTCCCGACCAGGGGGCGAGGATGACATCCGGTTCGAGTTCGGCGATGGCTTCGACGTCGAGTTCCGTATCCCCCTGGAACTGTTCGGGCAGCTTCTCACCCTTGTCCTTCACGGCCTCGTAGATCCACGGCATGTAGCCGGTGTCATCGGATCCCCAGGCATATTCCTCCATGCCGACCGGCGTCTTACCCAAAGCGATCGCAGTTTCCGTCGATCCCTGGCCGAGGGTGACGACGCGTTCGGGCTCGGATTCGATGACCGCTTCACCGAGTGCGTGCTTGATCGTCACGGTCTCGAAATTCGCGGACCCGGATTCCTCCGCGGCCTGCGATCCCTGCCCGCAGGCGGTGGCGGTGAGCGAGAGCGCGACGAGCGCTCCGGCGATGACGGCCCGGCGGCTGTGAGGAACTGACATTCCTGTCCTTTCGACAGTGGTCGGAGCCTGATACGACCCCTCGACATTAACGTAGGCCAGCCTAACTTAACCTACTGCCGTTTCCGCAACACCTGTGAGCCACTTCACGTCAGTCATCCTCATCTGCTGACAGCAGAAACCCTCGCCGAGGCGGCCCTGCCGACCGTAGGCTCACCCCATGACCGACATGCTCCCGCATAGCCCGACCCCGCCGCCGCTGTGGCGTGAGGCGCTCGGCCGCGCTCTCCGACTGCGCCGCACCGATATGGGTCTCACCCTGGCTCAGGTCTCCCACCGGTCCGGGGTCTCGACCCAGTTCCTCTCCGAGATCGAACGCGGGCTCAAGGACCCGTCGTCGGAGGTCATCGAGGCAGTGGCCGAGGTGCTCGAGCTCCAGCTGCCGCAGGTCCTCGTGCTCGCTGCCTTCGGCCTGACTTCCGGGGTCCCTGCGACCGCGCTGCTGTCGGCGACCGATATGACGCGAGCCGCACCTGCTCCGCCGGCAGCGGATCAGGTACGGCTCGCCCTCGCGGCCTGAACGGCTCAGCCGTTCCCGGCCTCGAGCCGGTTCGCCCGCAGCACCTCGAGTCGGGCACGATATTCGGCCTCCTCGATATCCCCCTGGGCGAAGCGCTGGGCCAGAGTCGCCTCGGCGCTCCTCGTTCCCTCTCGTGCCGCAGCCGCCCACGGCGGTCCCCCGGCCTGCCGCCACCGGCGACGGTTGAGGGTCACGATGAGGGTGACGATGAGTCCGATGACGAGGACCCAGAAGATCGGAATGAGGAAGAAGAACGGCCAGGCCAGCGGTCCGTGTTCCATGTGCATGATGCCTCCTTGGCGGGTGTCCACGCCGTTCGTGGACCTGACATCAATGACACACCGCAGGCCGGTCGCTGCGAATCCGCCGAAGGGAGTCACCTGCGCTGCTCCGCACGGAGCAGAACTCAGTGCTCGTTCAGCCAACCGGGCGACACCAGCCCCGATTCGTAGGCGAGGACGACGAGGTGGACGCGGTCTCTGGCCCCGACCTTCGTCATGATGCGCGAGACATGGGTCTTCGCGGTCAGCGGGGAGAGCACGAGCGATTCGGCGATCTCGTCGTTCGACTGACCGCGGCCGACGAGCGCGAGAACTTCGCGTTCGCGGTCGGTGAGAACGTCGAGCCCGGAGTCGGGTTCTGCCTTCAGCCCCAAGGACATGCGGGAGAGCAGGTATTTCGTGACTTCGGGCGAGAGCAGGGCCTCACCGGCGGCCACGACGCGCACGGCGCGGATGAGGTCGGTCGGGTCGGTGTCCTTCAACAGGAAGCCGCTCGCCCCGGCGCGCACGGCGCGGACGATGTATTCGTCGAGTCCGAAGGTCGTCACGAGCACCACGCGGACGGCATCGAACCGCGGATCGGCGGCGATCTCCTCCGTCGCCCACAGTCCGTCTCCGTCGGGCATGCGGATGTCCATGAGGACGACGTCGGCGGGTGCTGTGAGCAGTGCTTCGAGCAGGGCATGCCCTCCGGAAGCCTGGATCGTGACCTCGATATCGTCTTCGGAATCGAGCAGTGAGGCGAAGCCGGCGCGCACGAGCTGATGGTCATCGGCGATGGCGACTCGGATCGGTGTCATCGATGCGGCTCCTCGTCTGGCAGCTCTGCATGGTCGGCGTTCCAGGGGAGGTCGACGTCGACGACGGTGCCCTGCCGACCCTTCGAGGTCAGGGTGAGTGACCCTTTCAGCAGCTTCGCCCGCTCGCGCATGCCCATGATTCCCGTCCCTTCGACTCCGTCTGGGAGTCCTGTCCCGTCATCGCTGATGCTCACCTGCAGCCGATCCGAGTTCCGTGCGATGACGACTCGTGCGCTGCCGGCGCCGGCATGTCTGAGCACGTTCGTCAGCGCTTCCTGGATGATCCGATAGGCGGCTGCGTCCGTTGACTGGCCGGGTGTCTCTCTCACTCCCTCGGAGTCTGTGGCCCGCCGGTCGTCCACCCTGATGTCAGTGGAGCCGACGAGGCGGGAGACCAGCGCCGGAACGGCGTCGAGCCCGAGGACCGGAGCCAAGGGCGCCGGTCCTGAGGCTTCCGCAGCACCGGTGTCGGAGCGCATCGTGTGCAGCACGGTGCGGACTTCGTTGAGCCCTGTGCGGCTGAGTTCTCTGATGGCCGCGAGTGCGGACCGTGCCTGTTCCGGATCGCGGTCGATGAGGTGTTCGCCGACTCCGGCTTGGACGTTGATCTGGGACAGAGCATGGCCGAGGACGTCGTGGAGGTCCCGGGCGATGCGCAGTCGTTCGGCCTGGACGACCTCGGCGTGGCGTGCGCTCTGTCGGGCTGCCTCCTGGCGACGGAGCTCGCTGCGCCGGCGGACGAATGCGCCGATGCCCACGGCGATGGCGAGCCCCATCGTCGCCGAGACCACCCGTCCTACCGACCAGTCGATTCCCAGCAGGGGACCCAGCAGCAGGCAGCCCGCCCAGACTCCCGCCGCCGAGGCGATCGCCCAGACTGCATTTCCGCGGACGATCGCGGCGACGACGGCGAAGAGGAAGCCGGCGTAGAACGGCGTCGTCCCGGGCCCGGCCTCCGCGGGCGTCCAGGGACCGCGGTCGCTCCACGCACCCGGTCCCATGCCGAATCCGCCGGGGCCCGGATCGGGCGTCGCCGCCGCCCACACGAGGACGTCGAGGAGGACGAGCCCTGCCAGTACGGCGACGCGCGGTCCGGGCCACCGCGCTGCGAAGAGGAAGATCGCCGGTGAGAGGACCGCGGTGCCGATGCGGATGATCATCGCGGCCGCAGACGTCTCGGTCGCCGCGGCGAGGACGATGGCGAACGGCAGCTGCAGCACCGCTGCGACGACGGTGAGCAGGACGACTCGCCTGCGCGCGCGGCGGTCTGGACGGTCCGGTCTCATTCTCCGATCGTAGCGACCCGGACCGGACGCCGTCGTCATCCTCGGGGAGTATCTCCGTCCACCTCGGTGAGAGTACGCGGTCAGAGGATGACGTCGACGAGTCCGAAGTCCCGTGCCGCCTTCGCGTCGAGGACGAGGTCGCGATCGAAGTCACGGTGGATCTGCTCCGGGGTCCGACCGGTGCTGTCGGCGAGCATCTCTTCGACGTCCCGCCGTTGCCGGACGATCTCGTCTGCGGCGACGATGAGGTCGGGGATCGTGCCCCGCGCCCCTTCGGCATGCGGCTGTCGCAGCACGGCGCGGGCGTGGGCGAGCATGGCCCGCTGGCCGGGTTCTCCGGCGGCCAGGAGCACGGCCGCATCGGCGACGGCCTGCCCGACGCAGGTTGTGGCCACGGGTGCGCCGATGTGGTGCATTGCGTCGAAGATCGCCGTCATCGCGGTCAGGGAGCCGCCCGGGGAATTGATGTACATACTGATCGGCAGGTCCCGGCTGCTCGAATCGAGGTGGAGCAGCTGCGCGATGATCGTGTTCGCCACCCCGTCGTCGATGGGCACGCCGAGGTAGACGATGCGGTTGCCGAGCAGATGCGAGTAGACGTCGACGATCTTCTCGCTGCCACCGGTTCGGTCGACGACGTTGGGGATCGTGTACTGGCTCATCGGCTTCCTCCGATCTGAGCTCGCAGGTCGGACGGGGAGTCGATGACGCGATCGATGAGTCCGTACTCAATCGCCTCCTCGGCGGTGAACCACCGGTCGCGCAGGGAGTCTTCGAAGATGCGGTCGTAGGTCTTTCCGGTCGCCTCGGCGATCCGGTGCAGGACGGTGTCTCTGACCGATCGGAGGTCATCGCCCTGGAGTTCGATGTCGGCGGCGGCTCCGCCGATTCCGCTCGATCCTTGGTGGAGGAGGATGCGCGCGTGGGGCAGGGCGAGGCGTCGTCCGGGCGTTCCCATGCTGAGAACGAATTGTCCCGCCGAGGCGGCCCACCCGAAGGCGATCGTGACCACGTCGTTGGGCAGAGCGGCGATGGTGTCGGCGATCGCGTGCATCATCGGCACGGAGCCTCCGGGAGAGTTGATCCACAGGTGGATATCGGAGCGCGGGTCCTCGGCGGAGAGGAGGACGAGTCGGGAGATGATCTCCATTCCGTTCTCGTCGCGCAGTTCGCCGTTGAAGACGACGGACCGGTAGGCGTAGAGCATTCGCTGGGATTCGGGGATCGCGGTGGCCGCGTCGGCCTCGTCGGAGTCGGAGAACAGAGGTGGTCGGCTGTGGGGCGAAGAGTTGAGAGTGAACATGCGTCCACACTGGCAGTGCCGGTGGGAGTGGGGAACCCTGATCCGCTCGGCGCGGACGTCTGCCGCTGTGAGCGGACGGACTCAGTTTCTCTGAACGGCCCGCACAGGCCCGCGTGCTAGCATCGACGCACTGGTTAGGGGGCGAGATGATGGCGAATATGTGGCTGACTCTGCAGCTGCTCGTCGTCGTGCTCTCTTCCGATCTCGACTCGGTCGTACCCCAGTCCCCCACTCATCTCATCGTCCTGGCACTCCTCGGTGCGGCCCTGCTGACGCCGATCGCCGCATGGGCGAGCATGGCTCTGCTGCGTGTGCTCTCGCTGTCGGCGCGCCCGCCGTCTCTGCCGGGCACGCGCCGAAGCATCCGCGAATTCCGCATGCCGGAGGAGCCCGGAACTCCAGGTACGGCCCTGCCCAGAGCCCCTTCTTCCGTCGTTCACGCCATCGCCTGAACGACCTGTTCCGTACGGAACGTCTCCCCGCCTCGGCGCGGGCAATTGTCATCAATCGTCACGGTGATGGCCTTCAACGGCCCATTCAACCGCGCCTCAGTGCGCCCTGTCCGAAGGACACTCACCTGTGAACATCTACGAATTCCTGCCCATCCGCCTGCTCGTCGAGGCCGCCTACACGGTGGTCACGGGGATCAGCGACATTCTCGAACCGCTCGCCGGCGGCTTCAGTGCCGCCCTGGCCGTCATCGTGCTCACCGTCCTGGTCCGCGTCGTGCTCATCCCCGTCGGGGTGTCCCAGGTCAGGGCAGGCATCACTCGGAAACGACTGGCCCCGAAGATCAAAGAGCTGCAGACGAAGTACAAGAAGCAGCCCGAACTCATGCAGCAGAAGCTCATGGAGCTGTACAAAGAGGAGAATGCTTCCCCCTTTGCCGGATGCCTGCCGGTGCTGGCACAGACCCCAGTGCTCATGGCCGTCTATGGCCTCTTCATCAATGCGACGATCGGCGGGCACGCCAATGAGCTGCTCGGTCATACGCTCTTCGGTCTGCCCCTGAACACGAGCTTCGTCAGACTGCTCGGCGCCGGCGATCTGACCGGCACCGCGATCACGGTCTACCTCATCCTCGTCGTCCTCATCGCCGTCGTCGCGGGGTTCTCCCGACACCTGCTCACCCCGGCCACACCCGAGACCCCGACCGCTCCCTCGACGAAGACCGGAGCAGATGCTCCGGCGATGCCGGATCTGTCCGGAGTGATGAAGACCCTGAGCTTCATGCCCTTCCTCACCGCGATCTTCGCGCTCTTCGTCCCCTTGGCCGCCGCTCTCTACCTGGCGACGACGACCACGTGGACGCTCGGCGAACGGCTCGTCCTCAACCGCCTCCTCGGCGCGAACGATCCCCAGCCCGAGCAGTCCTCTGCCACCCGCGGCTGACCCGGGACGCGACGCTGCCCGCAGCAACGACAGAGCCCGGGACGAAAGAACGGAATCTTTCGACCCGGGCTCATTCCGGTTCGAACGCGTCACTCAGAGGCGACGGCCGGTACAGGGCCGCCTCGGTGATCAGGCGATGATCGGCTCCGGGCGAGTGTCGGCCACGACCTTGAGTGCGCCGTCAACGACCGTGGCACGCACGGTGCCGCCCTCATCGACCGCCTCGGTGACGAGGAGATCGGCGATGCGGTCGTCGAGCTCGCGCTGGATCGTGCGACGCAGCGGACGGGCACCGAACTCGGGTTCGTAGCCTTCATCGGCCAGCCAGTCGAGAGCCTCTGCCGAGACGTCGAGGGCGATGCCCTGAGCCTCGAGGCGCTGCTTCGACGCGGCCAGCTGGTGATCGACGATGGACCGCAGCTGCTCGCGATCGAGCCGCGAGAACATCACGGTGTCATCGATGCGGTTGATGAACTCCGGCCGCATGAACTCCTTGAGGCGACCCATGACCTTGGCCTTGAGATCCTTCTCCGCGTCTCCCGCAGCTCCGGAGGCGAAGCCCAGCGGAGTGCCGGACATGAACTCGGAGCCGAGGTTCGAGGTCATGATGACCACGGTGTTGCGGAAGTCGACCGTGCGGCCCTGACCGTCGGTGAGCCGTCCGTCGTCGAGGACCTGCAGCAGCAGGTTGAACGCATCCGGATGGGCCTTCTCGACCTCGTCGAGGAGGATGACCGAATACGGGCGACGGCGGACCTTCTCCGTCAGCTGCCCTGCCTCGTCGTAGCCGACGTAGCCGGGAGGAGCACCGACGAGGCGGGACACCGTGTGGCGTTCGCCGAACTCGCTCATATCGAAGCGGATCATGGCCGACTCGTCGTCGAACAGGGTCTGCGCCAGAGCCTTCGCCAGCTCGGTCTTGCCGACACCGGTGGGGCCGAGGAAGAGGAAGCTGCCGATGGGACGGTTGGGATCGGCCATACCGGTCTGGCTGCGGCGGATGGCGCGCGACACGGCGGTCACGGCTTCGTCCTGTCCGACCACGCGGTCGTGGAGGACCTCTTCCATGTTCGCCAGTCGTGCCTTCTGGCTCTGCGTCATCCGCGCTGCCGGGATTCCGGTGGCCCGGGAGACCACATGCGCGATCTCCTGCTCACCGATGATCGCCTCGGCGGCAGCCGTCTTCACGGCCTCCGCGTCCGGGTTCTCAGCGGATTCGATCCGAGCGGTCACCTCGTTGATCTCATCGCGGACACGGCCGGCACGCTCGTAGTCCTCCACCTCGATAGCGGACTTCTTCTCCGCTTCGAGTTCGGAGAGATTGAGCTTGAGCGCGTCGATATCGACCGCGGGTCCGCGCCTGAGCGACATCCGGGCGCCCGCCTGGTCGATGAGGTCGATGGCCTTGTCCGGCAGGAAGCGGTCGGTGATGTAGCGGTTCGACAGCTCCACGGCCGCACGGACCGCCTCGGCAGTGTAGGTGACCTCGTGGAACTCCGCGTAGCGATCCTTCAGCCCGTCGATGATCGTCACCGCATCCTCGACGCTCGGCTCGCCCACGGTCACCGGCTGGAAGCGACGCTCGAGAGCCGAATCCTTCTCGATGGTGCGGTACTCCTTGAGCGTGGTCGCGCCGATCATGTGCAGATCGCCGCGGGCCAGGCGCGGTTTGAGGATGTTGCCGGCGTCCATCGAGTTCGCCTCGCCGTTGCCGCCGGCGCCGACGAGGGTGTGGAGTTCATCGACGAAGACGATCATGTCCCCGTCGTCGGCGATCTCGTTGAGCGCTCCGGTCAGGCGCTCTTCGAAGTCACCGCGGTAGCGCGTGCCGGCGAGCATTCCCGGCATATCGAGCGCGATGATGCGCTTGCCCTGCAGCTGCTTGGGAACTTCGCCCGAGTGGATGGCCTGAGCGAGGCCTTCGGCGACCGCGGTCTTGCCGACACCGGCCTCGCCGAGGAGAACCGGGTTGTTCTTCGTCCGGCGGGCGAGGATCTCGATCGTCTGCTCGATCTCCTCCGAGCGGCCGATGACGGGATCGAGTTTGCCTTCGGCTGCGAGCTCGGTGAGGTCCGTGCCGAACTTCTCCAGTACGGATTCCTGACCGTCCTCGCCTTCGGCCTCCTGGCCGGGGTGCATACCTGCGGCTTCGGCCGCCTCGGCACCGGCCTGCAGTGCAGCCTGGGTGACGCCTGCCTGGGCGAGGATCCGACCGGCGGGCATCTCCTGGTTGAGCACGAAGGCGAAGAACATGTGTTCGGGATCGATGTAGGTCGACCCGAAGGCTCGCGCCACCTGGTAGGCGTCGAGCAGGGCGCGCTGGGCCGAACCGGTCAGCGTGGGCGTGGAATCCGCCTCGGTGTCGGTGCTGGCCGGAAGGCGCTCTTCGATCGCATGGGCGATGGCCTCGGGATCGGCGCCGGCCTGGCGCACGGCGGAGATTCCGGGTTCGGAATCGACCATGGTGCGCAGGATGTGGAGCGCGTCGACCTCGGACTGACCGTGTCGTCCTGCGAACTCCGCGGCCGCTTCGATGACCTCGTGGCTGCGCTTGCTCAGCAGTCGGTTGATGTCGACGGAACGGCCTCGGCGAGCTCCGGTCTGCCCCTGGAGGAAACGAGCGAGGAACTCGTCGAACGAGTCTCCGCCCGAGCCTGCGGGTCCGAAGAATGTGGCCAAAGCTGACCTCCTCTTTCAAAGTTGAGCGTATACGACTCAATCAACAGGTGCATGCGGACATATATTCCCACCTGTCGACCGCCCGACGACGGAGTGTGAACAACATCACCGTCGAGAAATGCATTGAATGCATTTCTGCATTTGGTGCAAATTTGCAAGAGGTGCATAATTTTCTGGTGAGTTCCGAACCGACCGAATCCCTGCGCGAGCGCCAGACCCGTGAGCGCCGTGCGTCCATCCACGCCGCGGCCGTCGATCTCGTCTTCGATCATGGACTCGACGAGGTGACTGTGGCTCGGATCGCGGAAGCTGCGGAGGTCTCGACGCGCACGTTCTTCAACTATTTCCCTACCAAGGAGATGGCGATCGTCGGACTGACGACCTCCGACGATATCGCCGCCGCTCTGCAGCGATTCATCGAGGACTTCGAGCCCCGGCGCGAGCGTCTGGTGGAGGATCTCTCCTTCACCATCCGCGCCGCGTTCGAATTCCTGCTGCCGCGGTCGGCGAACAAGCAGAAGCTGCGCGCGATCCAGGCTCGGCATCCGCACCTCGGCATGCTCAGCATGGAGACGAAACGGCACTACTCCGAGCAGATCATCACCGGCATCCGCCGGCGGATCGAACGTCGCGGAATCACCTTTGCCGATGACGACACCGCCGCACGGGCCACGCGGATGCTCGCGCAGCTGTGCAGCATCCCGCTCGAGCACGCTTTCGCCTCCGCGCGATTCGACACCGAACACGAATTGGACGACGAACGGGTGGACCAGGCGTTCACCTCCTCGATCGAACTGTTCCTGACCCTCTTAGAAAGGCTGAAATGACCACTACCGCCACCGAGCCCGCTGCCGAGAAGCAGCACGGCGCCGAGGAGGAGCCGGAGATCGAGACCTCGTCGGTCATCCTGCTATTCACCGGCCTGATGCTGGCAATGTTCATGTTCTCGCTCAACCAGACCATGCTGGCCACGGCCCTGCCGACCATCGTCGGTGACCTCAACGGCGTCGACCAGATGCTTTGGGTCTCGACGGCGTTCATGTTGGCGTCGACGATCATGATGCCGATCTACGGCAAGTTGGGCGATTCGTTCAACCGGAAGAAGATCTTCATCTTCGCCATCTGCATGTTCATCCTCGGTTCGATCGTCGGCTTCCTGGCCCACAACATGGCCGTCCTCATCACCGCACGCGTCATTCAGGGCCTCGGCGGCGGCGGTCTCATCATCCTCTCGCAGGCTCTCATCGCCGCGGTTGTGCCGGCGCGCAAACGCGGCCCGTATATGGGCATCATGGGGGCGAACTTCGCGGTCACCTCGGTGGCGGGACCGCTGATCGGAGGCTGGATCACCGAGGGTCCGGGCTGGCGCTGGACATTCGCTCTCAATCTTCCGTTCGGCGTGCTCGCGCTCATCGCCGCCATCCTCTTCCTCAAGGTCCCCAAGTCGGATCGGTCGGTCAAACGCCATGTCGATGTCGCGGGAATGATCCTCATCGCCGAATTCACCTCGGCACTCATCCTCACGACTTCGTGGGGCGGGCATCAGTACGACTGGGACGATCCGATCATCATCGGACTCATCGCCATCGCCGTCATCAGCGCCGTCGTCTTCGTCTTCGTCGAACAGGCTGTGCCCGAACCCGTCATCCCGATGTTCGTGTTCAAGGACACGAACTTCGTCCTCTGCACGATCGCCGGCATGTGCATCGCCATCGGCATGTTCGGCGTACTTTCGTACATGCCCACATTCCTGCAGATGGCCCACGGGATCGAAGCGACCAAGGCCGGGCTCCTCATGGTGCCCATGATGGCCGTGATGCTGCCGAGCTCGGTCATCATCGGCTTCGTCGTCTCGAAGACGGGACGGTACAAGTGGTACCCGGTGCTCGGCAGCGCGATCGTCGGCGTCGCCCTCTTCCTCATGGGGACCTTCGTCACGGCCGATCAGAACGTTCTCGTCGTCATCGGCTGCCTGTGTGTGCTGGGCCTCGGCCTGGGACTGTCGATGCAGATGCTCGTGCTCATCGTCCAGAACTCGTTCCCGGTGGCGATGGTCGGCACGGCGACGGCGTCGAACAACTTCTTCCGGCAGATCGGCGGCACGCTGGGCATGTCGCTGATCGGTTCGCTCTTCACCTCGCGGCTGGCATCCAACCTCGAGGACGGCATCAAGTCCCTGGGACCCCAGGGCGCCCAGGCGATGAAGGGCACGGGGTCGAACTCACTGACCCCCGAAGTGGTCAAGTCGCTGCCCGATCCGATCCACTCGATCATCGTCAATGCGTACAGCGATGCGCTGGTGCCGATCTTCCTGTGGGTCTGCCCGCTGGGAATCATCGCGGCAGTCATCCTCATGTTCGTTCGCGAGAAGGCTCTGGCCACGAAGATCGATGCGGGCGCCCCGACGGACCATCAGCGTGAGGTCGTCGCGACCGACAGCATCGCTGTCGTCGAACAGCCTGGTTCGCTGACCCCCTCGGGCACGAGCTCCGTCAGCGATGAGATCGAGTACGAGAAGGCCACGCAGGGTGCCGGAGACTACTCTCTGCGGCCCCGCTCGCCCAAGCACTGATACGCACGTCCACGCAATGACAGCGCAGGCCCCGCAATCGCGGGGCCTGCGCTGTATCGCGGCCGGAGTCTGTCCGCGACTGCCGCGGAACTAGCCTTTCGAGGGCCATCCGTTCGGCTCACACCCCTGCAGGCCCTTCGTCTGCTGCTGCATGAGCGGTGCGGTCTTGCCCGGTCCGGGGCAGGATTCGTGGCCGTGGCCGAGAGCGTGACCGACCTCGTGGTTGATGAGGTACTGCCGGTACTGGACGATATCGTCGAACTCCTCCGTGGCGGAGACCCAGCGCTTGGCGTTGAGGATGACGTTGGGTCCATTGCGGCATGAGAGCTTGCCCAGGGTCCGCAGCGGCAGGCACATCTCGTCGACGGTATCGGGGCTGGCGATGGAGATCATCGTGTCCTGGCCTTCATCGACGAGCTCGATGGAGACGTCGTCCATGTCCTGCCAGCCGCGCTCGTCCTGGAGGGTCTTGATGATGAAGTCGCCGGCCTCATCGACGTCGATGGGCAGGTTGTCTTCGACGCGCAGGGCGACCTTGAACGTCTTGCCCTCGTCGCGGTTGGGTCCGGTCTCCTCTTTCGGCCGGTCCCATTTTCCGCTGCCATGATCGTCGATATCGTCTTCGCTGACTCCGGTCGCTCCTGCATCCTCGACGTTCGCGGTCTCGGTGGGCGTGGGCGACTCACTCGGCTTGGCCTCGGCTGAGTCGCTCGGGTCCGGCGAAGCGGCCTGCGTTTCGGCCGCCTTCGGAGTCGGCCGCGTCTCTTCGTCGGCGGCGGGCGCGCAGGCGCTCAGTCCGACGACCAGTGAGACAGCGACAAGCGAGGTCAGGGTGCGGAGGCGTGGACGGGAGGCGAGACGGGTTCGACTGAGCACGCCTGTGAGTCTATCTCCTGCCGATTCATCGAGAAACGGGTTGCGTGTCGAGAAACGTGCGCACACACCCGTGTCTCGACACTCAGCCCGTTTTTCGGCGAAGTCAGAACTCGAGCACGCCGCCGGGCCCGCGCAACCTGGCACGCAGACGACAGACCGGCCCCTCGACCACCGCGGTGTCACCGGCCCCGAGTACCTCGAGCACCTGCCGCGCCGCCTCGGGCTCCGGCGATTCCGCACGGAAATCGAGCAGTTCGAGGGCGGGCAGGGCCGCCTCGGCGGGATGGACGGATTCGCCCCAGTCGATGAGGAACGGCTGCGCACCATCATGCGGCAATGGAGATCGGGTGGTCAGTCGCCATTCGAGGCGGTCGCCCTCGGCGGTGTCCCGAGCCATGTCCTGGACCTCGCCGAAATCGATGCCCGCGGTGTTCGCGGCCGCGATCTTCGCGAGGAACGCCGGCGGATGGATGGCCCAGGTCTGCAAGGTCGGCTCGGCGGCCAGATGAGCGTCGAGCGGCAGGGTGCCGTCGGCGGGCGGCTCCTGCTGCGGGTCGGGGCCGAGGATCTCGAGGTAGGTGTGGGCTCCCTCCGGCCAACCATCCGGGGTGAGTCCGAGCAGATAGTTCGCGGTCCCTCGCCCCGGGTGCGAACCGCCGGGAACCGCGCGCAGCCCGGTAGCCTCTTCCACGGCGGCGACCCCGGCGTCGAGGTCGGGCACCGTGATGATGAGGTGGTCGAGCTGCGCGGGAATGGTGTTCAGAGAGTCCATGATCCACCCGGACCTTTCAGATGAGCGTGTAGGCCCTCAGTCTCCCCTTCTTCGACATCGAGGGCAATGATGTCGAGTCCGATGCCGAAGAAGTCGAGGACCGAACCTACCGCATCCGGGTCCTCGCTCGCGCCCCACAGGCTCTCGAGTCGGACCGACGGCATCTCCTGCATCGCGGGATGCTCGGAGTCCTTCCAGTCGATGAGGAACGGCTGGATCCCCGACCACGGCAGCGGGGTGTGCCTGGTCAGGCGCCAGTCGAGAACGGCTCCGTCCGGTCTGCGGCGGGTCATGTCATGGACCTCGCCGAGGCGGACGCGCGGTTCCCGTGACCGCGCAGCGGCCGTGACGAAGCCGTCGAAATCGTCCGGACGGATCGCCCACCTCTGCACGGTCGGCGCCGTGACCCCGGCCAACCGCGCGGCCGCCAGCACCGGGTCCTGCTCGGGGTCGGGACCGAGGATCTCGAGGTACGTCAGCGGTTTCGGACCGCTCTGACGTGTGAGTCCCAGCGAATCGGAGAGTTCATCGCTGAGCTCGAGTCCGAGCAGCGCGTTGGCCGTGCCCAAGCCCGGATGCGCACCACCGTCGACCGCACTCACCCCCAGACGGCCCTCACATTGCTCAACATATTTCTGCAGATCTGGGACGGCGATAACGAGATGATCGAATTCCGCACTGTTCAACATGTCTCAATATTAAGCCCCGGATTGACGGTAATTGCACGGATGCGCTTTACTCATGGCATGCGCATCCACTTCGGGCTCCACGCCGGACACCGCCTCTGTCTGCCGTCAACGACACCTGCGATGTCCGCATATTGTTGAACTATCACACTCAGCTCCCTCTGTTCCATCCCACTTGCCCGAAGGACCTCTTCCATGCCGGACCGTCTCTCCGCCTCCGCGAGTCTGACTCAGCGCCGCCTCGACCGCCGCTCGGTCCTCAGCCTCGGTCTCGGTTTCGGCACTCTGCTCACCCTCAGCGCCTGCACACCTCACGACTCCGGTTCGCTGGCCGAGGGCGAACCCGTCCGCGGTGGAGTGCTCACCTACTTCGAACCCCAGACCTGGACCCTGCTCTACCCGCCGTCGGTCGGCTTCTACCCCAACGGCGGGATCATGAACAACATCTCCGCACGCCTGCTGTGGCAGGATCCGAAGACACTCGAGCTCTATCCGTGGTTGGCGACCGAACTGCCGGAGACGAACGCCGATGCCACGACCTACACATTCACCATCCGTGAAGGTGTGACCTATTCGGACGGTTCACCGCTGACACCTGAGAATGTGGCGAAGAACTTCGACCTGTTCGGTCTCGGCGACGAAGCACGCACGCTGCCTGTGTCCGAGCAGATCTCGAACTACGAGCGCAGCGAAGTCCTCGACGAGCATCGGGTTCGGTTCCACTTCTCCGCCCCCTCCCCCGGTTTCGCGCAGGCGACGTCGACGATGAACGCAGGACTGCTCGCCGATTCCACTCTCGACCTCGACGCCGAAGGCTTCGGCCCGGGCGGAGCCACGCAGATCCACACCTGCGGGCCCTTCCACATCACGGCCGAGACCATCGGCACGAAGCTCTCCGTCCGTGCCCGCGAAGACTACGACTGGGCTCCCCCGCATCTGAAGCACCAGGGCCGAGCCCACCTCGACGGCATCGACTATCTGACCAACAACGAATACTCCGTGCGCATCGGAGCTGTGCTCTCCGGACAGGCAGACGGCGTCCGCGACGTCCAGGCTCCGGACGAGTCCCGTGTGACCGAGCAGGGGCTGCGCCTCTATGCGAAGGCGACGAACGGAATCAACAACAGCATCAACTTCCGGTTCCGCCACGACCTGCTTGCCGATATCGACGTCCGGCGAGCGCTCATCGCCGCCATCGATCGCCAGGAGATCGTCGACAAGCTCTTCACCCCGAACTACCCGCTGGCCACCGGTCTGCTGGCCAAGGGCGCCATGGGGTATGTCGACCAGTCGGGGTCGTGGGACTTCGACCCGGACAAGGCGAATCGCCTCCTCGATGAGGCCGGGTGGAGTGAGCGCAACGGGCAGGGCTACCGTGTCAAAGATGGGCAGCCGTTGGCGCTGACGGTGAATATCGCTCTGCCGCAGCCGCGGTCGAACGAGGTCCAGACCCTCATCCAACAGCAGCTGCGCCGTGTGGGCGTGCGTCTGTCGATCAATCCCGGCGACCAATCGAAGCAGACCCTCGACGCCCTCGAACTCGACACCGTGCAGATCTACCACTCCATGGTCGCCCGCGCCGACTTCGACAACCTGCGCTCGAACTACTCGTCTGTCAACCGCGATGTCTTCCTCAACGGAGCCGACCGCCCCGACGCCGACGACGATTCGGTCGATGCAAAGGTCGACAAACTCCTCGAAACGCTGGCGTCCGAACCGAACCAGGAGAAGCGCCAGCAGGCCGCCGAGGCGGTCCAGAACTACCTCGTCGACCAGGCCTATGTGCTGCCGTTCTTCGAAGAGCCGCAGGTCTTCGCCTTCCGCCGCCGCGTCCACGGCTTCGCCACCGAACCCGTGGGACGGCCCGACTTCTACAGCACCTGGCTGGCAGGAGAGAAATGATCCTCGACACCCGTTACCTCTTCCTGCGCCTGGGCCAAGCGATCCTCGTGCTGCTGCTCGCGTTCACAGCGGCGTTCATCCTGCTCAGCCTCATCCCCGGCGACGGCGTCACTGCCCGCTTCGCCGATCCGGCGCTGGGTCTGTCCAATGACCAGATCGCTGAGATCCGTGCGGCCACCGGTGCCGACGACTCCTGGTGGTCGCGTTACGTCCTCAGCCTCACCGGATTCCTCACCGGCGATTTCGGCTATTCGGTTCAGACAGGCGCGGCCGTGTCGACGATCATCGCTGCAGCTCTGCCGTCGACCGCGGTGCTCGCGGCCTCCGGGTTCGTCACCGCCCTCGTCCTCGCCGTGATCATCGCCGTCTTCGCCACCTTCGGACCGTCCACCGGGCCGACGGCTCGGGTGCGCCGGATCCTCGACTCGGTGCCCAGCCTCTTCATCTCCATCCCGGTGTTCTGGCTCGGAATCCTGCTCATCCAGGTCTTCTCCTTCCAGCTCGGCGTCGTCTCCGTCGTCGATCCCGGCCCCGCCGAGGCGCTCGTGCTGCCGACCCTGACCGTGGCGGTTCCGCTCTCGGCCCCGATCGCCCAGGTGCTCATCCGCTCCATCACCGAGGTGCAGGCCTCCGGCTTCGTCAAGGTCACCACCGCGAAGGGCGCCTCCGAACTGTGGATCCTCGTCCACACCGTCGCCCGCAATGCGGTGCTGCCGGGGCTGACGATCATCGGGCTCGTCTTCGGCGAACTCGTCGCCGGCGCCGTGGTCACCGAGACCGTGTTCGGCCGCAACGGCATCGGACTCATCACCGCCCAAGCGGTCACCCACCGGGACAATCCGATCCTGCTGGCCGTCGTGGTCATCGCCACCTTCGGCTACGTCATCATCAACCTCGCAGTCGACCTCCTCTACCCCGTCATCGACGTCCGGCTGCGCACGAAACGCAGCTCCGCCTCGGCGGGCAGGACCCTGCGCAGCCACGATGAACCGACGCGTCGCGCTCTCACGGCATCCGCGGCCAGCGTCGGCGTCGACCTCGAATGGGATGACGAGACGAAGGAGAAGAACTCGTGAGCATCGTCTTCACCCGCGGCCAGGGCACCGAGACCCGACGCGCACGCGGCGGCCGGGCACGCGCCGCGCTCTCCCCGGCGACCATCGTCTCCGCTCTGGTTCTGCTCATCGCCGTCGCCTGGGCGCTGGCTCCCGGGCTCTTCACCCACTTCGACCCCAACGACGGCGGAGACACCCCTGCCCTGCTGGCACCGAGTCTCGAGCATTGGTTCGGCACCGACCAGACAGGTAGGGATGCCTTCACCCGAGTCGTCTACGGCGCCTCCCAGTCCCTGTTGGCCGCGCTCGTGGCCGTCGGGGTCGGGCTGATCGTCGGCACCACGATCGGGCTCATCGCCGGCACCCGGCGCGGACTCATCGACGATGTGCTCATGCGCCTGATCGATGTGCTGCTGTCCATCCCCGCGATCCTGCTCAGCCTTTCGATCGTCGTGGTCCTCGGCTTCGGCACGATCAACGCGGCCATCGCCGTCGGCGTCACCGCCATCGCCCAGTTCGCGCGTCTCGCCAGGTCACAGGCGGTGCAGATCAATACGAGCGACTTCGTTGCCGCGGCCTACGGTTCCGGCGGCACCTTCTTCTCCGTCCTCACTCGCCATATCCTCCCGAATTCGATCTCTCCCGTGCTCTCGCTGGCGGTCCTCCAGGTCGGTTCGGCGATCCTCCAGATCTCCACGCTCGGGTTCCTCGGCTACGGCACCCCGCCGCCCACCCCGGAATGGGGACTCATCATCGCTGAAGGCCGCAATTTCGTCGCCACCGCCTGGTGGCTGACAGTGCTGCCCGGCCTCGTGGTCATGGCCATCGTGCTCGCCACCCACCAGATCGGCAACACCCTGCGAAAGGTGACATCATGACCGACTCCTCACTGCTGCGCATCGACGGCCTGTCCGTCGAATACTCCCACCGAGGCGGCTCCGCGGCACCGGCCGTGAGCGAGCTCGATCTCGCGGTCCGTCCCGGTGCGATGACCGCCGTGGTCGGGGAATCCGGTTCGGGGAAGTCGACGACGGCGAACGCCGTCATCGGTCTCCTTCCCTCCTCGGCCAGGGTCGCGGCCGGGCGGATCCGCCTCGGCGAGGTTGATCTGCTCAGCCTGGGCACCTCCGGTTGGCGCGGTGTGCGCGGATCTCAGATCGGCTACGTCCCACAGGATCCGGGGTCCTCGCTCAATCCGCTGCAGACGGTCGGCAAGTCCGTCGCCGAGGCGCTGCGCATCCACCGTCGCGCGGGCCGCGCCGAGGCTCGCGCCCAGGTCGTCGAGCTCCTGGACCGGGTCGGCATCGACCAGCCGGAGAAGCGGGCCGACCAGTTCCCGCATGAGCTCTCCGGTGGGATGCGGCAGCGTGTGCTCATCGCCGCTGCCATCGCGCTGCGCCCGCGCCTGCTCATCGCCGACGAACCCACCTCCGCCCTCGACGTCACCGTCCAGAAGCAGGTCCTCGACCTTCTCGATGAACTGCGCGCCGAGACCGCGATGGGCATCCTCTTCATCACCCACGATCTCGCCGTCGCCGGCGAACGCGCCGACGAGGTCGTGGTCATGCAGGGCGGACGCATCGTCGAATCGGGGCCGGCCGGACGGGTCTTCTCCGACCCGGCCACCGATTACACCACCCGTCTCATCGCCGATGCTCCCGCACTGCAGACAAAGGCACGAACTGCCCGCGCCGAGGCGACCAGGGAGTCCACAGACCCGTTCGTCTCCGTCGAATCGCTCACCCATGTCTTCGACCGGACGGATGATCGGATCACCGGCATCGAGGGTGTGGACTTCACCGTCGCGCGCGGGACCACGCACGGTCTCGTCGGCGAGTCCGGCTCGGGCAAGACCACCACGGGCAAGGCGCTGTCCGGGTTCCTCACCCCGCAGTCCGGGCATGTGCGCATCGGTGACTTCGATGCTGCGGAGCTCGGACGCGGTCGTCCCTCACGGCAGCGGCTGCGGGAGTTCCGGCGCACCGTGCAGCTCGTCCATCAGAACCCGTTCTCCGCTCTCGATCCCAAGCATTCGATCCGGTCGACGCTGACGGAGCCGCTGCGCAACTTCCGCCTCGGCGATCGCGCCTCCCGACCGCGGCTCGTGACCGAAGCGATGGACCGGGTGGCGCTGCCTGCCGACTTCCTCGATCGGCGTCCCGCCGAACTCTCCGGCGGTCAGCTGCAGCGAGTGGCGATCGCCCGCGCCCTCATCGTCGAACCCGAACTCGTCGTCTTCGACGAGGCTGTCTCGGCCCTCGACGTGACCGTGCAGGCGCAGATCCTCACACTGCTCGACGAGCTGCAGAGGGAGCTCGGTCTGACCTACGTCTTCATCACCCATGATCTCGCCGTCGTCCGCCAGATCGCTGATACGGTGTCCGTGATGTCGCACGGACACCTCGTCGACGACGGCGCGACCGAAGAGATCTTCACTCACCCGCGCTCCGCCTATACCCGCACTCTGCTCGAGGCGATCCCCCGTCCCGCGACGCTGTCGGTCGCCGCAGCGCCTGCGAACAATCGACCGGCGACCCCGACCCTGCTCACCGCAGCAGCAGAAAGCTGAGAACCATGACCCCGCAACCCACCGACACTCAGGCGACCGACACTCAGGTAGGCGGACCGAAGCTCGGATTCTTCACCCGCCTGCTCGAAGACGCCCCCGCCGCAGACCGCTATCGCTTCGCCCTCGAACAGATCGAGGCGGCCGAGGACTTCGGCTTCCATTCGGCCTGGGTCGCCCAGCATCACTTCTCCGCGGCCGAGGGCGGGCTGCCGTCCCCGCTCGTCTTCCTCTCCCACGCCGCCGCCCGTACCACCCGAATCTCTCTGGGCACCGCGATCATCACCCTGCCGATGGAGAATGCCGTGCGCGTGGCCGAAGACGCCGCCGTCCTCGACGAGCTCTCCGGCGGTCGCCTCGAGATCGGTCTGGGCTCGGGCGGGAACCCGAAGTCGTTCCCCGCCTTCGGCACGAGCTTCGATGAGCGTCGTGAGGTCTTCGCCGACAATCTCGCGACCCTGCGCACACTGTTCTCAGGCGACCGGCTGCCCACCGACCATGGTCTCTACCCCGCTCCCGATGGGCAGCGTCCGAGCCTCGAGCGACGACTGTGGCAGGCGACGTTCTCCGCCGGCGGAGCCGGTGCGGCAGGCGCTGCCGGTGACGGTCTCATGCTCTCGCGGACTCAGCCGCGTCCCCAGGACAATCCGGCGGCACTCCTCGACGAGGTGCAGCTGCCGGTCATCGATACCTATCTCTCCCAGCTGCCCGAGGGGACCGAACCGCGTATCCTCGCCTCTCGTACCGCCGTGGTCGCCGATGCCGAGGATCTGTCCCGGCTGCGCGAGATCACCGAGCCAGCGCTGCGGGCCGAGGCCGACCGCCTCGTCGGCTATGACACCTCCGGACTGAGCCTCGATGAGCTCCTCGTCGCCACCGACACCTACCTCGGCACGCCCGAGCAGGTGAGCGAACGTCTGCAGCATGACCGCGTCCTCGATCGTGCCACCGACGTCAGCTTCCAGGTGCACTCGGTTCCGGCGACGAACGAGACCGCTCTGCGGTCCATCGAACTGCTGGCCACCGAGGTGGCACCCGCCCTCGGGTTCTCCGTGACCAAGGAGAAGGTGCACTGAGATGGCAGATATCATCAACCTCCTCGCCGGAATCGCGGCGAACGATCCTCTCGATGAGCTGCGCGGCCACCGGGCGCAGGCGAAGGAGAACGCGCAGCTGAGTTTCGAGGCTCTGCTCGAACCCGCTGATCCGAAGAGCGTGAGCTTCCGCGACCGTTATGCGGTCGCCGCGTTCACCGCGGGTCTGCTCGGTTCGACTCGGGCCGAGGAGTTCTACCGTGATCTCCTGCGTGACGAAGACGAGTCCGTGTCCTGGGCGGTCGCCGAACTCCTCGACGAGGCGACCTCGCCTGCCGGCACAGCTGGTCCCTACGGAATCTTCGAATCCACGGCGTTGGCCGAAGAGAACGTTCCCGGGCCGTGGCTGACTGCCGCCGAGGCGACGGCGGAGAGACTCGGTGAGAAGCTGACGGCAGGACTCGAATTCGCTCATCTTCTCGTTCTCCATCCGCGCGACAGCCGCCCGGGTCACCTCGCGCTTCTGCTCGAGGCGGGATGGGACGAGGACGGCATCGTCACTCTCGCTCAGCTCGTGTCGTTCCTCAACTTCCAGATCCGCATCAGCACCGGACTCACCGCGCTCACCGATGCGGCCTCAGCGACCGCGGATACTCAACCGCACCAGGCGGACCGGTCGGAAGGCGAATCCGCGAACGAGACGGACGATGCCGACGACGGCCCCGCCTCGGCGAGAGTGGACGAAGCTCTGCAGGCCGTCGGCGACAGGGTGAAGACGTATCCGAATCTCCACCGCCCGAAGCTGTTCCAGCAAGGTGGCCTCGGGTGGGTGCCGTGGATCGCTCCCGTCGCCGAGTTGGACCTCGGCGATGACCAACGGGATGCCCTCATCGAGGCCGGACGGGCGAAGAACCCGTACTTCCGGCTGCTGGCGAGGGATCCTGCCGCACTCAAGGCACGGACCCTGACCGACTTCGACATCTTCTTCAACACCACCGACGGGCTCGGCCGGGCCGAACGCGAACTCGCCGCGACAGCGGCCTCGCGGCTCAACGGGTGCCTGTTCTGTGCGTCGGTCCACGCCGATCGGGCCACCGAGGAATCCGGGCGTCGTGACGTCGTCCAGTGCCTCCTCGACGAGGGAATCGGCACGAAGAGCCACCTCGGTGATCAGGTGTGGGATGCCGTCGTCGATGCCTCGGTGGCGCTGACCCTGACCCCGCAGTCCTTCGGCGTCGCACACGTCGAGCAGCTGCGTGCGGCGGGTCTCGACGACGGCGACATCATCGACGCACTCAGCTGTGCCGCCTTCTTCAACTGGGCGAACCGACTGATGCTCTCCCTCGGCGAACCCGAGGTGCTGAACGCCGGGAAGTGACCTCTTCTCGCAGGCGCGGTGGCTGCATGCGTCCTACGGCGTCGATTGTGTGGTCGATCCGCGTCGATTTCCTCGCGGAAACGCCGTGGATCGACCACACAATCGGGCATCAGCTGCGCCGGCTACCCGGCCACGCCTCGTCTCAGCCGACGTCCATGAGCGTCGAGCGGATGATGAAGCGGTTTCCCGTCGGTGATTCGACGCTGAAGCCGCTCCCCCGTCCCGGCACCACATCGATCGTCAGATGTGTGTGCTTCCAGTACTCGAACTGCTCCGTCGACATCCAGAAGTCCAGTCCGGCCTTCTCGGCATCGTCGATGGGCAGGTCGAAGTGGCCGAGCAGCACATCGGCTTCCGAGGTGAGGAAGTCGCCTTCGGGGAAGCACATGGGCGACGAGCCGTCACAGCAGCCACCGGACTGGTGGAACATGAGCTGTCCGTGTTTGTCGACGAGGTCGGCGAGCAGGTCGATGGCGGCCTGAGTCATCGCCACTCGCGATTTCTCTTCGCCCTCGATCGTCGGTGTCGATTCGAGAGCGGCTGTTTCGGCTGTTTCACTCATCAGAAGAATCCTTGTGCATTTTCGGAGTAGCTGACCAGCAGGTTCTTCGTCTGCTGGTAGTGGTCGAGCATCATCTTGTGGTTCTCACGTCCGATGCCCGAGGACTTGTATCCGCCGAACGCGGCGTGGGCCGGGTAGGCGTGGTAGTTGTTCACCCAGACGCGTCCGGCCTGGATGTCGCGTCCAGCTCGGTAGGCGGTGTTGCCGGTGCGGGCCCAGACTCCGGCGCCGAGGCCGTAGAGCGTGTCATTGGCTGTGGCGATCGCGTCGGCGTAGTCGGAGAACGAGGTCAGGGCCACGACGGGTCCGAAGATCTCCTCCTGGAAGATGCGCATCTTGTTCGTGCCCTTGAAGATCGTCGGCTGGACGTAGAAGCCGCCGGCAAGGTCACCGTCGAGTTCGGCTTTGTCGCCGCCGATGAGCACCTCGGCGCCTTCATCCTTGCCGATCTTCAGATAGGACATGATCTTCTCGAACTGGTCGTTCGAGGCCTGTGCGCCGACCTGGGTGTCGGTGTCGAGCGGGTTGCCCTGCTTGATGGAGCGGACGCGTTCGACGCCAGCGGCGACGAAGTCGTCGAAGATCGAGTCCTGGACGAGTGCACGCGACGGGCAGGTGCAGACCTCGCCCTGGTTGAGAGCGAACATCGCGAAGCCTTCGAGCGCCTTGTCTCTGAAGCTGTCGTCGGCGGCCATGACGTCGTCGAAGAAGATGTTCGGTGACTTGCCGCCGAGCTCGAGGGTGACCGGGATGATGTTCTGCGAGGCGTACTGCATGATCAGGCGACCGGTCGTCGTCTCTCCGGTGAAGGCGATCTTGCGGATGCGTTTGTTCGACGCCAGCGGTTTGCCGGCTTCGACGCCGAATCCGTTGATGATGTTGAGGACGCCGGGAGGCAGCAGATCGCCGATGAGTTCGGCGAGGACGAGGATCGACGCCGGAGTCTGCTCGGCAGGTTTGAGGACGACGCAGTTGCCGGCGGCGAGCGCCGGTGCGAGCTTCCATGTGGCCATGAGCAGGGGGAAGTTCCAGGGAATGATCTGTCCGACCACGCCGAGGGGCTCGTGGAAGTGGTAGGCGACGGTGTCGTCGTCGATCTGTGAGATGCCGCCTTCCTGCGCCCGGATGGCTGAGGCGAAGTAGCGGAAGTGGTCGACGGCCAGCGGGAGGTCTGCTGCCAGGGGTTCACGGATTCCCTTTCCGTTGTCCCAGGTTTCGGCGACGGCGAGCATCTCGAGGTTGGATTCGATGCGGTCGGCGATCTTGAGCAGAATGTTCGACCGTTCGGCGACCGAGGTCTTGCCCCAGGCCGGTGCCGCTGCCCAGGCTGCATCGAGTGCGGTCTCGACATCATCTGCGGTGGAGCTGGGGATCTCGGTGAAGGCCTGCCCGGTGACGGGGGTGATGTTCTCGAAGTAGTTGCCGTCCTTCGGCGGCACCCACTCTCCTCCGATGTAGTTCTCATAACGGGGCTTGAACGTGACGAGCGCGCCGTCGGTACCGGGTGCTGAGTAGACTGCCATGACACTCCTTCGTGTGAGTCCATCCACCCCACAACACGTGCCTCGTCCGATGGCGGTCGGAGGCGCGGAGCGGATGTGTCCGTGTCCTCTCACCTTAGGTCGGAACCCAGGCGCGGACAATAGCCGTTGAGGGAGTTCGCAGGTGACATTCGCCCGGAATCTGAGAGACTGTCGGCGTGGACATCAGGCCCTGCGCTCCGGAAGATCGCGACGCACTCGAGGCGCTCTTCGCACGCGCAGGAGAGGGCTCGCCCACGGGCACGCTGTGGGGAGATCCGGAGTCCGAAGCCTTGATCTACCTGACTCCTTATCTCCGCCACGATCCTCAGTCGGTTCTGCTCGCATGGACGCAGTCGGGACCGGTCGGATATCTGGCCGGATGTCTCGACACCGCAGAGTTTCCCCGCGAGGACAAGCTCTTCAGCGACGCCATCTCGGCTCGATTGATCATGCGACGGCCATCCTCAGTTGCTTTCTTCGCCCGCAGCGCGGCGGACGCGATCCGCGACCGCCTGCGCAAACGGCCCGCGTCCGGCGAGCTCCTCGATCCTCGGTGGCCGGCGCATCTGCACATCAACGTCGCGCCAGAGGCACGCGGTACGGGTGCCGGGGCAGCGCTGATGGCGGCGTGGATCGATCGGCTACGGGAGCATGGTGTTCCCGGCTGTCACCTCCAGACCATCGTCGAGAACCATGGTGCGGTGCGCTTCTTCGAACGCTCGGGCTTCCGCGTGCATGGACCGACCCCGCCGGTTCCGGGCATCCGCTGGCAGGGCGGCCGCGTTCATCAGCAGACGATGGTGCAGGAATTCCAGCGAGCGCGGACAGTCGTCCGCAGTCTCACCCCACCGGCTTCACCATGATCAGGCAGGGCGTGTCCGCTCCCCACAGGTCGGTCTCTTCCAGAGGTAGGAAGCCCATCTTTTCGTAGAAGTGTCGCGTCCGTGCATAGTTCGGGTCGTCCTTCGACGGACCGAGGGTCTTCACTTCGAGCAGCTGCGCCCCTCGGGCCCGCACATCCTTAGGCACGGCCTCGTCGCGCTGAGCCCTCCAGTCGGCTTCAGTCATGGGCTCCACCCTAGACTCCGCATCGATGCTCCGGTACCCCGTTGCTAGACTCAGTCCCATGAGCGAGCCCGAGTCCCCCGTCCTCCGACTGATCCCGTATCTCGCGGCGATCACCGTCACGGTGTTCGCCACGCTGTCGGTGGTCGGCACCGGGGAGTCCAACCTGCTCGTCACGCTCGTCGTCGCAGCAGTCGGCTATTTCGGCACATATTTCATCGTCAAGCTCATCATCCACGCCCTCGTCACCCGGATCGGTTCCGACCACCACGACGACCACGACTGACAGTCGGCCAGCCGCTCCTACTTATTCGCCTGCGCCGGGACGACGACCTTGCGGATGATGATGAGCGCCGAGGCGGCCACCGGCACCGCGACCACCGCACCGAGCACACCGCCGAGGGTTCCGCCGGCGATCGCGGCGATGATGACGAGGGCGCCAGGCACGTCGACGGCCTTGTTCATGATCCGCGGGCTGAGCAGATACGCCTCGACCTGCATGTACACGAGGTAGTAGATTCCGGCTGTGATGCCCAGCCCGGGCGAGACCATCAGGCAGGAAGCGGTGATGATGATCGCCCCGGTGATCGGGCCGACCAGGGGAATGAGCGAGGCGAGGAACGCCACGAACGCCAACAGCGCCGGCAGCGGAGCGCCGATGATGGTGAGGAAGATCGCCGAGCATACGCCGTTGATGACACCCAAGGACACCTGACCGAGGACGTAGCGTCCGATGGATCGGGTGACCTCCTCGGTGACGGACTCGACCGTCGGCCGCGATGAGGCTGCGACCAGGGAGAACATCGCGGATTTGATCGTCGGCATGGACACGGCGAAGTAGATGGTGAGGATGACGACGATGATCACCCCGGTGAGGAAGCTGAGGATTCCCGCCCCGATCGACACGACGCCGCCGCCGAGGGAGAGCACATTCTTCGGATCCGAGGCCCAGTCCGCGATGTTGGCGAACACCGCATCGATGTCGATCGCGCCGGTGAATTGCTCTTCGAGCTCCGTCACCCACCCGGTCGTGGCAAGGTTCGCCACGATTCCGGGCAGATCCGCGACGAACGTCTGGATCTGACTGATCACGGCCGGCGCGATGAGCAGTGCGACGCCGACGACGATGAGGATGAAGGCCACGACGACGATGAGCACCGACAGCGACCGCGGAACCTTGCGGTCGACGAGCCACTGCACGATCGGTTCGAGACCGAGAGCGAGGAACAGTGCCAGACCGATATAGATGATCACGGTCGCCACGGACTGCAGCGCCGTCATCACCACGATCGCCAACCCGACGCCCAGGGCGCCGGTGAAACCGAGCCGGAACGCGCTGTTGAGTGTGAGGGACTTGCCCTGCCCAGTGCCCATGGAACCCAGTGTAACCAGCGATCATGCACTGGTCGGTCGACTCACGTTAGGATCGGAGCGAACCCCCAACCGCTTCAGAAAGTGAATCGTCGAGAAAATGAGCGCAGATCCGAACAGCATCGATGTCTGGGAAGCGTTCCTCGACCCGCAGTCCGACTATTCGCTGCCCGACTTCGCCGCAGTCACCCCGGAGACGCTGCTGACCGCGGTTCGCACGGCGACCGATTTCGCCCGCGCCGAGGTGGCTGCCATCATCGCCGACGACGCCGAGTCCACGTTCTTCTCCACCACGGTGAGATTCGAATCCGCGTCCGTGCCGATGACCCGCATCGCCTCCGTGGCGGCAGCCATCGAGTCGAATCATCTGCGTCCCGAACTCACCGACGCCATCTCCGAGACCTGGGAGCTCCTGTCGGCCACCGAGACCGAGATCCTGCTGAACGTCGACCTCTTCCACCGCATCGAGCAGGTTTCGGTCTCCGACCTCAACCCCGAGGACAAGCGTCAGCAGGAACTGACCATCGATCAGTTCGTGCGTGCGGGCGCCCGCCTCGGCGAGGACGAACGCGAGCAGATGGCCACGATCGCGGCCGAACTGACCACTTTGGAGAACTCCTTCTCCCGCGCGCTGCAGCTCGATACGCGCGAGTTGGCCGTCCACCTCAGTGAGGCCGATTCCCTGGCCGGGATGAACGACGATCAGATCGCGGCAGCGGCGAATCGTGCCGCCGAACGCGGCGTCGACGGCTACCTGCTGCCGCTGAACAACTTCACCCAACAGGGCGTGCTCGAATCCCTGAGCACAGCCCAGACTCGTCGGCACGTGCTGAACAACTCGATGGCCCGTGGATCCCGCGGCGGCGACGGCGACACCCGCGCCCAGGTCGCCGACACCACGGCGCTGCGTGCACTGAAGGCGCATCTGCTCGGATACCCTTCCTACTCGTCCTTCGCCATCGACAATCAGACGGCCGGCAACCCCGATGCCGCTGCCGATATCGTCTCCTCTCTCATCAATCCCGCGAATGCCCAACTCGATGAGGAACTTGCGCAGGTCAAGGAGCGCTACGGCCTCGAGACGGTCGCGTCCGAAGACGTCAAGTACTACCTTGCGAAGTTCCGCGCCGACGAATTCGGCATCGACCCTGACGAGGTGGCCAAGTACTTCGAATTCGACACAGTCCTCACCGAAGGCGTCTTCCGGGCCGCCACCGGACTGTACGGAATCACGTTCGCCCCGTACGAGGGTGTCACCGCCTGGCATGAGGACGTCCGCGTCTATGAGGTCACCGATGTCAACGAACGTCACCTGGGGCTCGTCCTCATCGACCCGTATTCCAGGGATACGAAGCGCGGCGGGGCCTGGATGGACCAGCTGGTTCCGGCCTCCCGGCTGACCGGGCTGCTGCCGGTCGTCACCCTCTCGCTCAACCTCGCCAAGCCCGGTCCGGGCCGGCCCACGCTACTCAATCCGACCGAGCTGACGACGTTCTTCCACGAATTCGGCCACGTCCTCCACGGGCTCTTCGCGAACTCCACCTACCCGTCGACGGCCGGCACCGCCGTCCCCCGCGACTACGTCGAATTCCCATCCCAGCTCAACGAGATGTGGCGCTTCCACCCGCAGGTCCTCCCCCACTTCGCCAAGCACGTCGACACGGGCGAGCCGATGCCGGCCGAACTCGTCGACGCGCTCATCGCCTCGGAGAAGTTCGGGCAGGGATTCGACACGATCGAATATCTCGCCGCTGCCATGCTCGACCTGTCCTGGCATTCGCTCGAGGCCGGAGAGCACATCACCGAAGTCCTGTCCTTCGAATCGGAGGTGCTCGCCGCGGCCGGCTTCTCGCCGCTCGTTCCGCCGCGCTACCGGTCGACGTACTTCGGGCACATCTTCGCCTCCGGGTATGCGGCCGGCTACTACTCCTACCTCTACTCCGAAGTCATCGCCGCCTGGGTGAGCGAATGGTTCGAGTCCCAGGGCGGACTCAACCGAGAAGCCGGAGATGCCTTCCGCGAGGCGATCCTCGCCCCCGGCTATTCGGTCGACCCGATGGCGGCGATCGAACGCTTCTTCGGCACCCGCCCGGATGTCGCCCCGCTGCTGCGCCGTCGCGGCCTCGCGGAACCCGTGACCGAGGTCGACGGGGAGGAAACGACCGAGACCGAGTCCGGAGCCGCCTCGGCGATGTGGGATCACCCCAACCACGAGGCGGTCGCCGCCGATCTCGCGGCTGCGGGCATCGATCCGCGCATCGAGATCTTCGACGGCTCGACGCCGACGGCGGCCGCAGCGGCCGAAGCGCTGGGCATCGAGGTCGGAGCGATCGCGAACAGCCTCATCTTCTCCTCCGGCGGCGAACCCGTGCTCATCATGGCCTCGGGCGCCCACCGGGTCGACACCGCACATGTCGCCGAACTCATCGGCGTCGACTCCCTCGACCGGGCGTCGAAGGAACTCGTCCGCGAGGCCACGGGGCAGGTCATCGGCGGGGTCGCTCCCTGCGGTCATCCGGGGCCGATTCCGACCTATGTCGATGTGTCGCTGAAGGACTATCCTGTTCTCTGGGCCGGCGCGGGGACACCGAATTCGATGGTGCCTCTGACGTACGAGCAGCTGCTCACGGTCACCGGAGGAAAGGAAATCACCGTTGTCGCAGAAGAGTCCTGAGTCTGGGCGTTCCGAGTCCGAGTCTGGGCAGCCGGATCGCACCACCGATCCGGCGCACACCACCACCTCGGCTGCACGATTCGCAGCTTTCGCTTCCTCCCGGGGCCGCTATTATGCGGTCTTCCTCGCCGTGTTCTGCGCGGTGCTCATCATCTCGAACATCTCGGCCACGAAGGTCATCGGCTTCGGTCCGATCGTCACCGACGGCGGCGCGTTCCTCTTCCCGATCGCCTACATCCTCGGTGATGTGATCAGCGAGGTGTACGGCTTCAAAGCCGCTCGCAAAGCCGTGATCACCGGATTCGCCCTGCAGATCCTGGCCACCTTCGTCTTCTGGCTCGTGCTCATCTCGCCTCCGGGGCCCGGGTACGAGAACCAGGACGCGTTCGCCGCCGTGCTCGGCTTCTACCCGCGCATCGTCGCGGCGTCCCTCGTCGGCTACTTCGTCGGCCAGCTGCTCAACTCGTGGGTGCTCGTGGCGGTGAAGAAGCGCATGGGCGAGTCGAAGCTGTGGGTGCGGCTGCTCACGTCGACCGGTGTCGGCGAGTTCGTCGACACGCTGCTGTTCTGCATCATCGCCTTCGCCGGTGTCATCCCGGGGCTCGACTTCCTCAACTACATCATCGTCGGCTTCGTCTACAAGGTCGCCGTCGAGATCATCTTCCTGCCCGTGACCTACCGGGTCATCAAGCTCGTCAAACGCCACGAACCCAGCTACGAACTCGACGCGGCTGAAGCGTAGATTTCAATGACGCCTTAGCCGACCGGCGCGCGTTCGCGAACTGATGCACCGGACGCACAACGGCTGGCCCCGAACGGAAAGCGGTTGTCGGCGAGTGTCATCGAGTTTTGTCCCTGGCCGACATCGACTTCTGATCAGGTCATCGGGATAGAACTCGATGTGCTGATCAGAAGTCGATGACTGACCGGTACGGGCCGGCGGGCGACCGCAGCGACCGCCGGAAGCGCTGCTACTTCTTCGCGTAGTAGCGGCCGAGGACCTCGGTTTCGAGCTCGTCGAAGCGGCCGTCGATCATGGCCTGGCGGATCTCGGCGACGAGCGAGACGACGAAGTGCTCGTTGTGGATGGTGCACAGGGTGGAGAAGAGCATCTCCTTCGCCTTGTACAGGTGCCTCAGGTACGCCCGTGAGTAGTTCTGGCACGTGTAGCACGTGCAGTCGGGATCGAGCGGGCCGAAGTCGCGGCGGTACTTCGCGCCGGAGAGGTTGTACCGGCCGTCGCGGGTGTAGATCGCGGCGTTGCGGGCCACGCGGGAGGGCGAGACGCAGTCGAAGGTGTCCGCGCCGGTCTTGATCGCTTCGAACAGGTCGTCGGGTTCGGAGATGCCGAGCAGGTGCCGCGGCTTGTTCTCCGGCAGCTCCTCGCACACCCAGCGGATGATGATGCCGAGGTTCTCCTTCTCCAGTGCCCCGCCGATGCCGAAGCCGTCGAAGTCCATCGCGCCCAGGTCGCGGGCGGCCTTGCGCCGCAGGTCTTCGTACTGCGCGCCCTGCAGCACCCCGAACAGTGCCTGGTAGGGCCGGTGCGACCGCTCCTCGGTGAGGCGGAAGTGCTCTTCGATGCAGCGGATCGCCCACAGCCGGGTCCGCTCGAGCGATTCCTCCTGGTAGCCGCGGGTGTTCACCAGCGTGGTCAGCTCATCGAAGGCGAACATGATGTCGGCGCCGAGTTCGTGCTGCACCCGCATCGAGATCTCCGGCGTGAACCGGTGCATCGATCCGTCGAGGTGGGACTTGAACGTGACCCCGTCATCGTCGACGTTCGACAGCCGTTCCTTGCCGACGGCGACGAGCTCGTCGTTCTGCTCCCCCGTCGACTCCATCGAGATGACCTTCTTGAACCCCGAGCCGAGACTCATCACCTGGAATCCGCCGGAGTCGGTGAAGGTGGGTCCGGGCCAGTTCATGAATTTCCCCAGCCCGCCGGCCTCGTCGATGAGGTCCGATCCCGGCTGCAGGTAGAGGTGGTAGGCGTTCGAGAGCACCGCCTGACCGCCGAGTTCGGCGACCTCGTCGGGGCGCACGGCCTTGACCGTGGCCTTCGTGCCGACGGGAATGAATGCGGGGGTCTGGATGTCGCCGTGCGGGGTGCGGATGACTCCGGTGCGTCCGCCCGTGTCCATGCGGGTGCCCACCTCGAAGCCGAACTGCGATCGGTCGTTGATGGGGGCGGTCTCGGATGCTGCCGGAGTTTCGTCTGTAGTCACCAGACAAGCTTAACTAAGTCCATGACGTTCCCCCAGATGCTCACCCTCGCCGAGGCGGCCGCCCCCATCGTCATCGACGGCGGGCTGGGCAGTGCCGCCGAGGACCGCGGCATCGACCTCGACCACGCACTGTGGTCGGCCGAGCTCATCCGCCGTGACCCCGACACCCTGCGCGCCGTGCACACCGCCTTCGCGAACGCCGGAGCCCGGATACTCACGACCGCGAGCTACCAGGCGACGCCGCTCGGGTTCGCCGCGGCGGGAATCAGCGCCGAGGAGGGCAGCCGGATCACCGGCGACAGCGTGCGCATCGCGCGCGCTGCGGCAGATCGCTGTGCCGCACCAGGCACAAGTATCCTCGTCGCAGGGTCCGTCGGCCCGTATGGGGCGGCGCTCGGCGACGGCGCCGAGTACACGGGAAGCTATCACCGGAGTCCTGAGGATTACACCGCCTTCCATCGTCCGCGCATCGAAGCCCTCGCCGAGGCGGGTGCGGACCTGCTCGCCATCGAAACCCAACCGCGCCTCGATGAGATCCGCGCCCTCATCGCTCTGGCCGAGGACATCGGCCTTCCGGCTTGGGTGACCGTGACTCTACAGGGCACCACGGACACGACCGCCCCGACCATGCCCGACGGCAGCACCCTGGCGGACCTCGCCGAGGTGGTGGCCGCCTCGGCGAGCGTGAATGCGATCGGGGTCAACTGCGTTCGCCCGTCCCTCGTGACCCCGGCGCTGAGCGAACTGTCCAAGCACACAGACCTGCCGCTCATCGCTTACCCGAACTCGGGCGAAACCTACGACGCGGACACTCTGACGTGGCACGACGGCGCGGAGCCCGGCGTCGGGTCGTGGCCGGTGGCGGAGTGGACCCACCTCGGCGCACGGATCATCGGCGGCTGCTGCCGGGTCCGTCCCGACGACATCGCAGAGCTGTCGGAGCGGACCAGCCGCTGAAGGGATCCCTCACCCCTGAGCGCCGACGAGCTCCGGATAGTACTTCTCGGCGACGTTCGGGTGGGAGCGCAGTCGGGAGAGGAAGGCGTTCTCCCCATAGACGGCGTGGAGGGCGTCGCGTTCGTCGTCGGTGACCCCGCGGGCCTCGGCGGCGAGTTCGTCGGGCAGTGCGACCTCGGGCAGGCGGGCACTGAGCGCCGGGTTATAGAAGAATGGGATGGAGATGCGGTTCTGGCCGGGACCGGTCGGCAGGACCCGGTGGACGGTGGCCTTGAGGTAGCCGTTCGTGGCGACTTCGAGGAGTTTGCCGATGTTGACGACGAAGGCGTTCTCGATCGGGTCGGCGTCGATCCAGCCGTCGTCGGTGAGCACCTGCAGGCCCGTCGTGCCCGACTGCGGGTAGAGCAGGGTGAGTGTGCCGCCGTCGCGGTGTTCGCCCACACCCTGGGTCACCGTTTCCGATTCGGCTTCGGGGTAGCGGACGATCTTGATGAAGGAGGCGGCGTCCTCGGCGAACGCGGACGCGAAGTGATCGGCGTCCTGGCCGAGACTCAGCGCCCACTGCTCCAGCAGCCTGGCTCCGACCTCGCTCAGCTGCGCATGCCAGGAGTCCGTGGCCTCCCGCAGCTCGGGCAGCGATTCCGGGTACTGGTTGGGTCCGGTGAGATGGTCGAAGTCGTTGACCGGTTCGGCCACGGGTGCGCGTTCGGGGCCGATGTCGATCTGCTCGCGCCAATCCACGCGGCCCTGGGTGCGTTCGCCGCCGGTGCGGGTGTAGCCGCGGAAGTGCGGGGAGTTCGTGTTCTCGATCGCGAGCTTCTCGTCCTCGGGCAGTGCGAAGAAGTTCTGGGCGACATCGATGATGCGGCTGAATTCGGCGTCGGGGATGCCGTGGCCGGTGAGGTAGAAGAAGCCGATCTCGTGAGTGACGCGACGCAGGTCCTCGCGGAACTGTTCGGCGGTCGCGGGGTCATCGGCGAGGCTGAGGTCGAGAACAGGCAGCTGGGTGAGCGTCATGGGGATTCCTCTCTTTTCCCAGCACCTTAGGCCGCGCCCTGACGGGGCCGGCCGCGACCGGTCACAGTCGGTCGCGAACCGTCACATTCCGAGACATGAAGAGGAGAATCAGCCGAGCATCTTGCCCGGGTTGAGGATCCCCAACGGATCCACCGCCGCCTTGATCGAGGTCTGCAGCGCCCGCGCACCCGCATCGAGTTCGCGCACCAGCCAGTCCTTCTTCAGATACCCGACCCCATGCTCACCCGTGATCGTCCCACCCAAATCGAGACCCAGCTGCATGATCTCAGCGAACGTCTCCTTCGCCTCGGCCACACTCGCCTCATCCTGGGCATCGAAGAGCACACTCGGATGCATATTCCCATCCCCGGCATGCCCGGCCGTGGACACCTCCACCGAATGCCGGGCCGCGATCTCATCCAACCTGGCGAAGAACTCGCCGAGGCGGGACCGAGGAACGCACACATCATCGATGAGCTCTCCCCCACCAAGCCCCGACACGTACTTCTCCATCGCCGGAGACACCGCCCGACGAGCCGCGACCAACATCTCCGAATCCGCCGGATCATCGGAGAAGAACACCTCATCGGCACCCTGCGCTCTGGCGATCGCCTCGAACGATTCCAGCTCGGTCACACCGGCCTGCCCCGGAGCATCCGACTGCACCAACAACAGCGCACCGGCCCCGTCGGGCAGCCCGAAATCACCATAGGCATTGATCATGCCAACGGTGCCGCCGTCCATGAGCTCGAGCATCGACGGGGCCGCCCCGGAAGCCATGAACTCAGAGACCGTATGCCCGGCCGATTCCAAGTCCGGGAAGATCCCGACACCGGTCACCGGCGGAGCCAACAGAGGTCTGAGCCCGAGGGTGATCTCGACGATGACTCCCAGAGTCCCCTCGGACCCGACGAACAGACCCGCCAGATCGAGACCGGCCACACCCTTCGCCGTCTGCCGACCCAACCGGGTCACTGTCCCATCGGCGAGGACCACGGTCAGACCGCGCACGTAGTCTCGCGTCACCCCGTACTTCACACAGCACATGCCACCGGCGTTCGTCGCGACGTTCCCGCCGATCGTGGAGATCGCCACCGACCCCGGATCCGGCGGATACGACAGACCGTGCTCGGCCAGAGCCGATTTGAGATCTTGGTTGATGACACCGGGCTGGACACGGCAGGTCTGGTTCACCTCGTCGATGTCGACGATCGCGTTCAGCTTCGCGACGTTGAGCAGGAGCGCCCCGTCGGTGGCGTTCGCCGCCCCCGACAAACCCGTCCTGGCACCCTGAGTGACCACCGGGATCCGATGCGCGGTGGCGAAGCGCATCACCGCGACCACATCATCGACGTCGGCAGCTCGCACGAGCGCCGAGGCGGTCCCCACCGGACAGAACAGGGCCTTATCCGCCGAATAGGAGCCGATGACATCCCGATCGGTGACCAGGGCGCCTGCGCTCAGCTCGGCCGCAAGTCCGTCCAGGTCCGTGCCCACCGTCGTCTCCGCACTCATCGTCACAGCGACGCGGCGACCTTGAGCACGCGCTCGAGAGCCTCATCGGGTCCGATGCTCACACGCACACCGCCCTGCAGACGACGCACGGCCACGGCCTGCTTCGCGCACTCGCCTTCGAAGGCGACGGCCGCCTCGGGGTCGAGCGCGATCCACACATAGTTGCCCTGAGCATCGGGCACGGACAGACCCAGCTCCCGCAGATCGTGAGCGAACCGGTCGCGCACCGCGGCGACTTCCTTGGCGCGCACGGCCACCTCGTCGACGCGTGCCAGGGATTCCCGGGCGGCGGCCTGGGCACCGGCGGTGACGGAGAACGGGGCGATGACCTGGCGCATCGCCGAGGCGATCTCGGCGTCGGCGATGCCGTAGCCCACGCGCAGACCTGCCAGGCCGTGCGCCTTCGAGAAGGTGCGGGCGAGCACGAGATTCGGGTGCTTGGCGCGAGCGGCGAGGGAGTCGGCCGCCTCGGTGGCGAATTCGAGGTACGCCTCGTCGAGGACGACGATGACGGACTCGGGCACCTCGGCGAGGAATCCCTCGAGTTCGGCATCGGTGATCGTCGGACCGGTCGGATTGTTCGGCGAGCACAGCAGCACGAGGCGGGTCGTGTCATCGATCGCCGCGGCCAGCCCGGCGAAGTCGTGCCGACCGTCTTCCAGGAGGTCGACGGGGCGCTTCTCCGCGCCCCGCGCCGAGGCGAGGATCGGGTACATCTCGAACGACGGCCACGGATAGACCACGGACGTGCCCGCTTCGAGGGTGATGTTCGTCAGCGCCGTGAGGACCTCGGAGGCCCCGGCGCCGGGGACCACCTCGGCGGGTTCGACATCGAGGTGGGAGGCGATATCGGCCACGAGCGCGGCTGCGGTGGGATCGGGGTAGTTCCCCGGAATCGCCGAGGCGGATGCCGCCGATTCGACGACACCCGGCAGCGGCGGCAGGTGGTTCTCGTTCGACGACAGTTTGTACGGGGTCAGGCCGGGGGATGCGACGGGAGGCTTGCCGGGAACGTAGGGAGGGAATTCGGCGAGCGCGTCACGGAGCTGGAAACGTTTGGACATGTGCCCATAGTTGCATATCTTGTGGCGGGCAACACAGACTGTCTTGCCAAAGCGTCCGAATGGTCGGATAAAGGCGAGCAGGGCGGACGTCCATCCGCTGTGAGAATGCTCTCGCGACGCTTCGTTCCCTCCTCCCGGGTTACAGGTGGGCCGATGCCGGAGAGTACCCTGAGAGACGAATACATGTAGTCAGAGACGAGGAATGAGAGTCCAAATGCCCTCACCGCAGGAAAAAGTCGACGTCGTCTTGATCGGCGGCGGCATCATGAGCGCCACTCTGGGCGCCATGCTGACCGAACTTCAGCCCGATTGGGACATCCGTGTCTACGAGAAGCTCGACTATGTGGCAACAGAGAGCTCCGACCCCTGGAACAACGCCGGGACCGGCCACGCCGCACTCTGCGAACTCAACTACACCCCCGAGGACTCCAACGGTCAGATCGACCTGGAGAAGGCCTCGAACATCAACCAGCAGTTCCACCACTCGCGCCAGTACTGGTCGCACCTCGTCGACACCGGTGTCATCACCGATCCGACGACCTTCATCAATCCCATCGCCCACGTCAGCTACGGACGCGGCGACAAGGGACGTGACTACATCAAGAACCGCTACGAGACGATGGTGCGCAATCCGCTGTTCGCGGACATGGAATACACCGAGGACGCGGACACTCAGGCCGAATGGCTGCCGCTGATGTTCTCCGGCCGTGGTCCCGGTCAGGTCAACGGCATCTCGCGCATCAAGCAGGGCACCGACGTCGACTTCGGCTCTCTGTCGTCTCAGCTGCTCAGCTACGTCGCCGCCAAGGGCGCGACCGTGCGCACCAGCCACCAGGTCACCGACCTCGACCGTTCCTCCGACGGCTGGACTCTCACCGTGAAGGATCTGCTCTCGCACGAGACCCACCAGGTGGGCGCGAAGTTCGTCTTCGTCGGCGCCGGCGGCGGTGCACTGCCGCTGCTGCAGAAGTCCGGCATCCCGGAGGGACGCGGCTACGGCGGCTTCCCGGTCTCCGGCTACTTCCTGCGCACCGCGAACCAGGATCTCGTCGCCCGCCACCAGGCGAAGGTGTACGGCCAGGCCGCTCAGGATGCTCCCCCGATGTCGGTGCCGCACCTCGACACCCGTGTCGTCGACGGCCAGGACTACCTGATGTTCGGTCCCTACGCCGGCTTCTCGCCGAAGTTCCTCAAGAAAGGCCGCTTCACCGATCTGCCGCTGTCCGTGCGCGGAAACAACATCGGCACGATGCTCAATGTCGCTAAGGACAACACGGATCTTGTCACGTACCTCCTCGGTGAGCTCGCCGCAACGAAGAAGGCACGCTTCGAGGCCCTGCAGACCTTCATCCCCTCCGTCGACCCCGCCGACTGGGAACTCATCCAGGCCGGTCAGCGCGTGCAGGTGATGAAGAAGGATCCGAAGAAGGGCGGCGTCCTCCAGTTCGGCACCGAACTCATCTCGTCCGCCGACGGTTCGCTGGCGACCCTGCTCGGTGCTTCACCGGGTGCCTCGACCGCGGTGCCGATCATGATCGAACTGCTCAAGACCTGCTTCCCCCGCGAGTTCGCCGGCTGGGAGAAGAGCTTCAAGGACATGATCCCCTCGCTCGGCCGCGACCTCGTCGATGACGAGACGCTGCTCAAGGAGGTCTCCGAGTACACCTCGCGGACCCTGCAGCTCATCTGAGTGGACTGACGCACTCAGGCGACTGACATACAGGAGAAGCGGCTGGCCGGAATCCTTTCCGGCCAGCCGCTTCTTACGTCCCCTCAGGAGTTCGGAGCGTCGAGAACCTCAGAGCTCGACCTGGCGGTTGACGTCCTTGTACAGCAGGTAGCGGAAGCGTCCGGGCCCTCCGGCATAGCAGGCCTGCGGGCAGAAGGCGCGCATGGAGATGAAGTCGCCCTCTTGCACCTCGACCCAGTCGCCGTTGAGACGGTAGACGGCCTTGCCCTCGAGCACATAGAGGCCGTGCTCCATCTCATGCGTCTCCGCGAACGGGATGACCGCTCCGGCTTCGAAGGTGACGATGTTGACGTGCATGTCGTAGGCGAGGTCGTCCGGGTCGAGCGGGCGGGTTGTGCGCCAGCGTCCGTCGGTTCCGGGCATCGGCGACGGTTCGACATCGGCCTCGTTGCCGAACTTCGCCTCAGGGGTCAGCCCCGCCACGGGCTGGTAGCGTTTGCGCACCCAGTGGAAGCGGGCCGCCTCGGTGCCGGTGGACGTCGCCGACCACGTCGATCCGGCGGGCAGGAACGCGAACCCACCTGGAGTCAGCGTGTGCGCGGTGCCCTCATGGGTGACCTCGAGCGTTCCGGCCATGACGAAGAGGAACCCTTCGACCTCGGGCTGCGGTTCCGGGGCCTGCGAGCCGCCGCCGGGTGCGACTTCGAGGATCGTCTGCGAGAACGTCACCGCTCCCCCGGCCACGGGCTTGCTCAGCACCCACGACCGGGTCCCGGTCCACTCGGGCAGATTCGAAGTGACGATATCGCGCATCACTCCGCGCGGAATGACCGTATAGGCCTCGGTGACGAGTGCACGGTCGGTGAGCAGATCGGACTGCGGCGGGTGGCCGCCGGTCGGTGCCCAGTAGGTGTACGGGTCGGTCGTCGTCATGGACGGTGTCTCCTTCGGTCGGTGGTCAGTGGGCTCAGTCGAGCGAGCCGGTGCGGGCGAGCTGCCCGAGCTGGGTGAGGCTGAGATTCGTCCGCGAGGTCACGAACTCCTCGGTGTGGGCTCCGCAGACGAGCCCCCGGTCGAGGTAGCGGGCGAGCGCCTTCGCGGTCGCGGGTTCGTCGAGGACCGTCGAATCCGCCTTGAACACGTAGTCGTGCAGCCGCTGAGCCGCCCGTGGCCCGCCTTCGCGGTAGAAGGCGAAGGTCGCCAGGAACCTGGTCGGCAGCTGGTGCGGGTGCAGGTCCCAGCCCTGGTAGATCCCTCGTTTGAGATGGCGGCGGACGAGGCCGGCGTGCAGCGCCCACGCGTGGTGGACCTCCGCCGGCTCGCCGAGCGGGAGGATGTTCGTCGACCCGTCGGAGAGGTGGACTCCGGTGCCCGCGACGGCGAGCATCATCTGGTTCTTCGCGAAATCCGCGACCGGATGGTCCATCGCCTGGTAAGCCGCGGCCACTCCCATCGACGCCGAATAGTCATAGGTTCCATAGTGCAGCGAGGTCACGCGCCCGGCCCCGGCCTGCAGCGCTGTCGCCAGCGGCACGGTGCCATCGGCGGCGAGGACGAGCTGCGGGGTCTCGACCTGGATCTCGAAAGTGATAGTCCCTTCACCGAGGCTGTGCTCGGCTTCCAGCGCTCGCGCGGCGAGCACCATCGCCCGGACCTGATCGACGGTGCTGACCTTCGGGAGGGTGAGCACGAGATTCTCCGGCAGTCTGCCGCCTGCCTTGATGAGTTCGGAGAGGAACAGGTCGAGAGTGCGCAGACCGCGTTCCCGGGTCGCTGACTCCATGCATTTGAACCGGATGCCGACGAAGCCGGGGGCTGCCTTCTCCGCGCGGCCGGCCACCGCATCGCGGGCGGCCTGGACGACCCACCGATCCTCGGTCTCATCCCCCTGGTCGCCGAATCCGTCTTCGAAGTCCAGACGCAGGTCCTCGATCGGCTCACGTTCGAGCTTCGCGGTGACCGCCTCGGCGAGGAGTTCGGCCTCCCGCGCCACCTGGTGGATGCTGGGCACCTGGCCAGGGATCGCGGGACCGGATTCCTTCCGGGCTGCGGTGATGACGCGTTCGGCCAGCTGCAGCATTCCGCCGTGGGCCTCGACGCATTCGAGCGCCTGCTGCCCCCACTGGTACGGCAGGTCCGCATTCGTGCGGTGTCCGGGCACGTACACGGTGTGCACTGGCTGGCGGACGTCACGATCACCGGGGTACGCGGTCGCCAGTAGCTCGTCCGTGTCTCCCAGCAGTGAGTCGATATCGGCGAGTGTTGATCGTTCCACTTTCACATTCTCTTTCTCTGCACGGGGTTCGACGGCGAGGCGGCGATGCCTGACCTGGCCTCATTGTCTCTCATTCTCCGTCCCCAGGCACACAAGGCTCTCTGGGGTTTCAGGACGAGACCCGGGCGACCGCCTCGGCGACCTTCTTCGCGACTTCGGGATCGAACACGGAGGGGATCACGTAGCCGGGGTGGAGTTCGTCCTCGGGGATGCACGAGGCGATGGCATCGGCGGCGGCGACCATGATGTTCTCATCCACGTCGCGGGCTTCGGCGTCGAGGAGTCCGCGGAAGATTCCGGGGAACGCGAGCACATTGTTGATCTGATTCGGGAAGTCGCTGCGGCCGGTGGCCACGACGGCTGCGTGTTTCGCCGCCTCGGCGGGGTCCACCTCGGGGTCGGGATTGGCCATGGCGAAGACCAGCGCGTCCTTGTTCATCGCCGCGATATCGTCACCGTCGAGCACATTCGGGGCGGAGACGCCGATGAACGCGTCGGCGCCGACGACGGCTTCCTTGAGGGTGCCGGAGAAGCCCTCGGGGTTCGTATTCGCCTGCAGCCACTTCTTGTGGTCGGTGTCGACCGTCGAGCCCGGGCCGATCGCCCCATCGCGGCCGCAGGCGATGATGTTCGCGGCACCGGCGACCTGGAGGAGGCGGATGATGGCGTTGCCGGCCGCGCCGACTCCGGAGACGACGATGCGCAGGTCCTCGATCTTCTTGTCGACGACCTTGAGCGCGTTCTTCAGCGCGGCGAGGGTGACGACGCCGGTGCCGTGCTGGTCATCGTGGAAGACGGGGATGTCGAGCTCCTCGCGCAGCCGGGCCTCAATCTCGAAGCAGCGCGGGGCAGCGATGTCTTCGAGGTTGATTCCGCCGTAGGCCGGTGCGATGGCCTTGCAGATGGAGATGATCTCCTCGGTGTCCTTCGTGTCGAGGGCCACCGGCCACGCGTCGACATCGGCGAACTGCTTGAACAGCACGGCCTTGCCCTCCATCACCGGCATGGCCGCTTCGGGGCCGATATCGCCGAGGCCGAGCACCGCGGTCCCGTCGGTGACCACGGCGACGGTGTTGCGTTTGATCGTCAGCCGACGTGCATCCTCTTTGTTCTCAGCGATCGCCTTGCACACACGGGCCACACCCGGGGTGTAGGCGCGGGAGAGGTCGTCGCGGTTGCGCAGGGGCACCTTCGGGGTGGATTCGAGCTTGCCGCCGAGGTGGAGCAGGAAGGTCCGGTCCGACACCTTGTGGACGTCGACTCCGGGCAGGGCACCCAGCGCATCGGAGACTTCGTCGGCATGGGCGACGTCGCGGGTATCGGCGCTGACGTCGATGATGACCGAGTGCGGAGTGGACTCGACGACGTCGAGGGCGGTGACTGACGCGCCGGTGGCGGCGGCCGCGGCGACGAGGTCGGAGGTCGAGGCCTGACCGACCTGGGTGCCGACGCGCAGAGTGATGGAGTATCCGGGGCTGGTGGCGACCATGGGCAATATCCTCCTTGATATCGAGTTTCCGTATTATGGATAGTAACTTTTGCCTAGTGGAAATACTAGACGGTGTCAGTGGATTCGGAAAGTTTCTTCCATTTCGGGACTAGACTGAACGGAGTTTCACTGCCGAGACTCACCACAGATTAAGGAACATCGATGAGCAGCAAGGACACCCCGGCGATCCGCCAGTCCAAGGGCGGCGTGCAGTCCGTCGAACGCGCGTTCGGACTGCTTGAGTGCATCGCGAACTCCGCAGGATCGGCGACGCTGAGCCATATCGCCGCGGACGTCAATCTGCCCCTGCCGACGATCCATCGCCTGCTCAACACCCTGGTCAACCTCGGTGTGGTCCGACAGCTGCCCGACCGCGGCTATGCGCTCGGACCCGGGCTGGTGCGACTCGGCGATATCGCCGGCTCCCAGCTCGGTGCCGTCGCCCGCCCCTATCTGCGCGAGCTCGTCGCCGAGCTCGGGGAGTCGGCAAACGTGGCAACGATGGACGGAGACATGGTCGTCTACGTCGATCAGGTCGCCTCCGAACGCCAGATGAGGATGTTCACCGAGGTGGGACGCCGTGCCCATATGCACGCCACCGGGGTCGGCAAGGCCATTCTCGCGGGGCTCGAGTCCGAGCAGGTCCGGCATATCGCAGCCACCGCCGGAATGCCCACCCCCACGGAATACAGCATCGGGACGATCGAAGACCTCGAGGCCGAGCTGGGCCGCATCCGTGAGCGCGGCTATGCCATCGACGAGCAGGAGCAGGAGCTCGGCGTGCGCTGCTTCGCCATGGCCATCCCGGACTCCCCCGCTCCTTTGGCGATCTCCGTATCGGGTCCGATCAGCCGCGTCGACCAGTCGTTCGCCGATCGCGCCGTGCCCCTGCTCAAAGACGCGGCCGCCCGCATCTCCGCAGAGATGCAGAGCGGCCGCTGACTCTGGCTTCAGCTCCCGGACCGGGTCAGGAGTCTCCGCCGGCCGTTCCCGAGGTGCCGGCGTTGACGTCGTTCAGACGATAACGTCGAGCCGCCTCGGCGGGAATGGATCCGTCGATCTCACCGCGCTTGGCAAGCAGCTGCAGGGTGCGCACGACCATCGAGTGCGCGTCGATCTTGAAGTGCCTGCGCGCGGCGGCGCGGGTGTCGGAGAAGCCGAACCCGTCGGCGCCGAGCGTCGCGAAATCGTGGTCCAGGTACGGCCGAATGAGATCCGGCTGGGTGGAGTCGAAGTCGCTCGTGGCCACGATCGGGCCAGGCTGACCCTCCAGCTTCTGACGCACGTACGGGACGCGGTCGGCCGACTCGGTGCCGTCGGCGGCGCTGAGCTCCGCGGCTTCGCATTCGAGGCCGTCGCGGCGCAGCTGCGCCCATGAGGTCACTGACCACACGGCGGCATCGACGCCCCAGTCGGCGGCGAGCAGGTCCCGGGCCTCGAGAGCCCAGGGCACGGCCACACCGGAGGCGAGCAGCTGCGCTTGCGGACGGTCGCCGGGGGCCGCCTCGGCGACGCGGTGGATGCCCTTGAGGATGCCCTCGACGTCGACGTCTTCCGGTTCGGCCGGCTGGAGCATCGGCTCGTTGTACACGGTGAGGTAGTACATGACGTTGCGCTCGTCCTCGCCGAGGTCGTGCTCTCCGTACATGCGATGCAGACCGTCGCGGACGATGTGCCCGATCTCATAGCCGAAGGCCGGATCAAAGACGCGCACGGCCGGGTTCGTGGCCGCGAGCACCGGGGAATGTCCGTCGGCGTGCTGCAGGCCCTCACCAGTCAGGGTCGTGCGTCCGGCGGTGGCGCCGATGATGAACCCGCGGGTCATCTGGTCGCCGGCGGCCCAGAAGGCGTCACCGGTGCGCTGGAACCCGAACATCGAGTAGAACACGTAGATCGGGATCATCGGTTCGCCGTGGGTGGAGTACGCGGTTCCCGCGGCGGTGAATCCGGCCGCGGCACCGGCCTCGTTGATGCCCACGTGGAGGAGCTGACCGCTGGTGGCCTCCTTGTACGAGAGGAACATCTCGCGGTCGACGGCGAGGTAGTTCTGCCCGTTCGGGTTGTAGATCTTCGCGGTCGGGAAGAACGCGTCGATGCCGAAGGTGCGGGCCTCATCGGGGATGATGGGCACGATCCGCTCGCCCAGCCCCTTCTCTCGCATGAGGTCCTTGAGCAGCCGGACGAAGGCCATCGTCGAGGCGGCCATCTGCTGCCCCGAGCCCTTCTTCGTCTGTGCGAACGCCTTGTCGCTGGGCGCGGGCAGGGTGATCTTGTTGTGCTCGGGTTTGCGTGCCGGCAGGAATCCGCCGAGCTGACGCCGACGGTCGAGCATGTACTGGATCTCTTCGGAATCCTTGCCCGGGTGGTAGTAGGGCACCGCGTACGGGTCCTCGTCGATGACCTTGTCGCTGATCGGAATGTCCATCCGATCGCGGAAGGCCTTGACGTCGTCGGCGGTGAACTTCTTCATCTGGTGCGTGGCGTTGCGGGACTCGAACGTCGTGCCCAGGCCGTAGCCCTTGACGGTCTGCACGAGGATGACGGTCGGCTTGCCCTTGGTGTTCACGGCCTTCTGGTAGGCGGCGAAGACCTTGTGATAATCGTGGCCGCCGCGCTTGAGGTTCCAGATGTCGTCGTCGGACAGGTGGTCGACGAGCCCCTTCGTCGCAGGTGTGCGGCCGAAGAAGTTGTCGCGGATGAATCCGCCGGACTCGGCCTTGAAGGTCTGGTAGTCACCGTCGAGGGTCTCGTTCATGATCTTCACGAGGTCGCCGGTGCGGTCCTTGGCCAGCAGGTCGTCCCATTCGCGGCCCCACAGCACCTTGATGACGTCCCAGCCGGCGCCGGTGAAGGTCGCCTCGAGCTCCTGGACGATCTTGCCGTTTCCGCGCACGGGTCCGTCGAGACGCTGGAGGTTGCAGTTGATGACGAAGGTGAGGTTGTCCAGCCCTTCGTTCGCGGCCAGCTGCAGGGCGCCGCGCGATTCGGGTTCGTCCATCTCGCCGTCGCCGAGGAACGCCCACACCCGCTGATCCGAGGTGTCGGAGATGCCGCGGTTGTGGAGGTAGCGGTTCATCTGCGCCTGGTAGATAGCGTTGATCGGGCCAAGACCCATCGACACGGTCGGGAACTGCCAGAACTCCGGCATCAGCCGTGGGTGCGGATACGAGCTCAGTCCGTGCGGGGCACGCGAGACCTCCTGCCGGAACCCGTCGAGGTCGGCCTCGGTCAGGCGGCCCTCGAGGAACGCCCTGGCGTACATTCCCGGTGAGGCATGGCCCTGGAAGAAGACCTGATCGCCACCGCCGGGGTGGTCCTGACCGCGGAAGAAGTTGTTGAATCCGATTTCGTAGAGCGTGGCGGCGCCGGCGTAGGTGGAGATGTGCCCGCCCACGGAGATCTCGGGCCGCTGCGCCCGATGGACGAGCATGGCGGCGTTCCACCGCAGCCATCTGCGGAAGCGGCGCTCGACCTTCTCCTCGCCGGGATAGAACGGTTCCTGGTCAACGGGGATGGTGTTGACGTAGTCAGTGGTGGTGACCTTGGGCTGGGCGACGGAGTTCGTGGCCGCGCGTGCACGCAGCGCCTCCATGATCTCGCCCGCGCGCTGGGTTCCGCGCGCGTCGACGAGCCCTTCCCAGGACTCGATCCATTCATCGACCTCTTCGTCGACGTTTCCCCTCGGACTCGCCGAGGTTGTGTCCTGTGTCATATCGGGGTTTCCTTCTCACGGGGTCCGGGCTCCCGGAACAGTACCCCGGGAGCCCGGAGATGGAAAGTCCTGTCTCAGCAGGTGATGTTCAGATCTCAGCAGAAGCCGGCGACCTGTGCCCATGCGTCCTTGTTCTCGTCGACGCCTTCACGGGTGAAGGTGGCTTCGATGAGGCCGTATGGGCGGTCGGCGACGATGAAGACCTCGTTCGGGTTCTCGAGCCCGAAACGTTCGATGTCATAGAGGAAGTGGTGCTTGTTCGGGCAGGAGAAGCGGATCTCGTCGATCTCCGGCACGGCCTCGATGACCTTCTCGCCCATCTGGTACAGCGTGTGCTGCAGGGCGTGGGAGAAGTGATCGGTGAAGGAGTCGAGGATGATCTCCTTGACCTTGGTGTACACGGCTTCGAAGTCGAGGTCGGTGGTGTTGTAGATCCACCGGGTGGCGATATCGGTCGCGAGGATCCGGTCCTGGGTCTCCGGCAAGGTCGTGTACTTGTCCTTCGGGTAGCCGACGAAGCCCGACTCCGTGGTCTTGAGCACGGTGAGTCCGTTGAAGCCGGAGATCAGCGTGTCCTTGTCGCCGTCACGGGTGAAGACGACAGTGCGGACTTCGGGTGCGGACTTGTAGAACGAGTGCTTGTGGTCGTTGATCCGGTCCCAGCCGTATTCTTCGGCCTCCCAGCGTCCGCCGGTGACCCAGTCGAAACTCGAGGTGAAATGGTCGGCCAGGCCCATGAGGAACTGTTCGGGGGAGCTCACGCCCAGCTCCTTGGCCTTCGCGAAGACCGTGTTCTTCTGGGTGTCGGTGGCGACGACATGCTCGTTGTCGCCCTCGGTGTGAGCGGTCTCGAAGTCGCCCCACAGCTGTGAGGTGACATTGAGATCGCGGATCTCGTGGCGGTCGGTGTCGCGGTAGACCCGCATGAGTCGGTTCTCTGCCTTGCCGTACTGGTTCGATGTCAGTCGGACCTTGCTCATTTTCTTCCTCCAGTTCGTCGGCGTGCGCACCTGCACACGCCGTGACCATTCGATTGGCGAGGCCTGCCGGCAGGGACCGGTCAGCTTCGGCGGTTTGTTGAGGATGGCGATCCTGCAGGGGGCCTGCTTCCCCTGTGAGCGATTGCGGGCGCGGCTCAGCTGCCGCGATAGGTGCTGTAGGCGAAGGGGCTGAGCAGCAGGGGAATGTGATAGTGCTCCTGCCCGGCCTGGACGGTGAAGTCGATGGTGACCACGGGGTGGAAGTGATCGATCTCCCTGGCCGCGAAGTAGTCGCCGGTGCCGAAGACGATCCGGTAGTCCCCCGGCTCGAGGTGGTCGGGGCCGAAGTCGGAGACTCGCCCGTTGTCGTCGGTGCGGGCCGAGACGATGGTCTCGGTCCCGGAGTAGAGAGTGACCTCGAGGTCGGCGGCGGGGGTGCCGACCATGGAGTCGAGCGCGTGGGCGGTGATGAAGCTCATGAGAGGATCCCTTCGAGTCTCAGTTCGGCGATCTGGATGAGCTGCTGCCCGACCTCGGCGGTCTCATCCTCGTCGGTGTTGTCCATGCGGCGCTGCAGTTCGGAGAGGATCTCCTCAGGGGTGCGACCGGCGGCGCGGATGAGGAAGACGCGGTCGAAGCGGTCTTCGTAGGCGGCGTTGCCCGCGGCCAGCTGGGACTGCACGTCTGCTTCCAAGGTGCCGAGTCCGGCCTGTTCACGGCTCGAATGGGCCGCCTCGGCGCTGTCACCCTTCGCCTTCTCACCGATGCGCGGATGATGGGACATCGCCGCGTCGATCTCGGCGGTGGTCAGCGGTGCGGCGGCGCGGGACGCCGCCTCGGCGGAGTCGAGGTCGGCCAGGGGGCGGGCGTCGACGATCGCGTCGATCCACCGGTCGACGTCGAGGCAGGGACGCAGAATTCCGCGGGCATCATCGGCTGGGAGTCGGTTGAACTCGGCCAGGTCCACGGTGACCTCCTTGGCAGGCGCTGAATGACTTTCACCGTTCGGAATACCATTTCCGAACAACTGCTCCGAGTCTGCTGGGCGTCATCGGCAATGTCAAATTGCTCACACATTTTTGTGGAAACTTTCTTCCGTATAGTGGATACTGTTCGTGTGGCAACCGCCGCACACCCGGCCATCGACGATGAGGTTGAATGAGTGCATGAGCCTGACAACGACAGATCAGACCCCGTCAATCGTCTGCGCCCCTGACTCATTCAAGGGTTCGGCCTCCGCTCCGGCCGCCGCAGCCGCCATGGCCCGCGGAGCTCGAGCAGTCTTCCCCGGCGCACGAGTCACCGAACTGCCCTTCGCCGACGGCGGGGAGGGCACGCTCGACGCCCTGCTCGCCGTGTGGGGAACCCGGCCGCGCACCGTCGACACGGTCGATGCCCTGGGCAGGACCACCTCGGCGGACTTCAGCCTCTCCCCCGACGGAAAGACCGCGGTCATCGAGGCGGCCCAAGCCAATGGCCTGCCTCAGGTCTCGGACGTGGAGCTGCAGCCCGAACGCGCCGATACCTTCGGCGTCGGGCTCATCGCGACCGCGGCGCTCGACCTCGGCGTCGAGGAGATCCTGCTGTGCATCGGCGGCTCGGCGAGCACGGACGGCGGGACCGGAATACTGGCCGCCCTCGGCGCCCGTTTCACCGATGCCGCAGGTCGGCCGGTCGCGCCGGGCGGAAGCGGCCTGGCCGCGATCGCTGCGGTCGACACCTCGGGGCTGGACCGGCGGGCGACGGCCGTGCGGTGGCGCATCGCCGTCGACGTCGACAATCCCCTCACCGGGCCCCGCGGGGCCGCTGCGGTCTTCGGTCCGCAGAAAGGGGCGGACGCGGACTCGGTGGCCGTGCTCGATTCCGGACTCGCCCACTTGGCCGAGGTGCTCACCGGCACCTCTGCCGAGGCGAAAGACCTGGCGGCGACTCCGGGATTCGGGGCTGCCGGCGGGATTCCGTTGGCGCTGACGACGATGCTCGGCGCCGAGGTGGTTCCCGGATCGACGATGGTCGCCGAGGCCGTGGAACTGTCCGAGGCTCTGGCCGACGCCGATTTCGTACTCACGGGAGAGGGATCCTTCGATTCCCAATCCTTGGGTGGGAAGGTCGTCGCGGCCGTGCGGGACCATGCCCCCGCCTCGGCGAGGGTGATCGTCATCGCCGGTCGGGTCGGCCTGACCGCCGCGGAATGCCGGGATGCCGGGATCACGGCGGCGCTGTCGATCGCACCGGGACCGGCGGACCTCACCACCCTGTCCGAGCGCGCCGAAGCGCTCATCGAGGACACGGCCGCACAGGCGTGCGCACTCAGCGCACCGCCGGACGCACCATTTCAACGACGAAAGGACGCACCATGACCACGACCACTCAGACTCAGCTCACCGTCGGAGACATCGCTCCCGACTTCACGCTCACCGACGCCGAGGGGCGGACGGTGTCGAAGGCCGACTATGCCGGCCGCAGCGTCATCCTCTACTTCTACCCGAAGGCCGCATCGCCGGGGTGCACGACGGAGGCCTGCGACTTCCGGGACAACCTCTCGGCGCTGGCGGCCGCCGGCTTCGAGGTCCTCGGGGTCTCCCCCGATGACACCGAATCGCTCAAGGAGTTCGCCGCCGAGGAGGGGCTGACCTTCTCGCTGCTCTCCGACCCTGGCGCTGCAGTGGCGAAGGCCTACGGCAGCTATGGACAGAAGACGGTCGGCGAGCACACGTTCCAGGGCACCCAGCGCTCGACCTTCGTCATCGGCGCCGACGGCACGCTCACCCACGCCGAGTACAACGTCGACGCCCGCGGCCACGTGGCCCGCCTCCGCGAAAAGCTCAACGCCTGACCCCCCTAGTTACTACCTGGCGGCGGCGGTGCCACCTCGCGCGAGGTGGCACCGCCGCCGCCACCTGCGTCTGGGAGCGCTTCCGGGCACTCAGTTCGTGCGCAGACGGGTGGCGAGCTCTCCGAGGATCCGCTCGAACGGAGCCGCGCGGAAGAGATCGCCGTATGTGAGCCGGATGATCGTGTACCCCCTGGCTTCGAGTGCGGCCTGACGCGCCTTCTCCGCGGCGATGCTCTCTTCCGGCGAACGTACCTTCATCGTGTACTTCTCCATGCCGTCGATCTCGATGATCAGACGGGCATCGTGATTGCAGAAGTCGACTCGGGCGACAACGCCTCCGGAGTGGTCGAAGAATTCGACTTGCGGTTCGAAGCCGATGATTCCGTGTTCGAAGAAGCGCACTGCTGCGATCGACTCCGACGGGGCTTCGCGCCTGCCATCAGTGAGGTCGAGGGCGCGCAGCACCGCCGCGTCCCCGCGTAGTTCGGGGCATTCGGCCAGCACCGCCTCGATGCGGAATCGCGCGGTGCGGCGTCGGCGGATCACCTCGTCGAGCATCGGCACCGACATATCGGGTCCGTAGTCGCGGGCGACGTCGATGAGCGTCCGTTCCATCGTCGTCACCGCATAGATGCCGACCATCTGGCGATGTGGTGACGGAACTTCTCTGTCCCGGACATATAGGTGCTTGTACTTGCGGCTGATGTTGGGACGCAGCACCTCCACCCTGGACTCGGCCGGATAGGCGATCGGGAGGCCGTGGATGAGCGCCGCCGACAGATGCGAGAAGACCTCACGCCCCTTCGTCACTCGCCACCGTCCAGAAGCGGTGTGGATCTTCTCAGCACGAGTCCGGATGAGTACGCGAAGACGCTCGATCTCATCACGCATGTCGCCGTGGTGGCCGAACTCCTCGAAGTCCTCTTCACTCAGTGCCGACCAGATCGGCTCATGTCGCGCGTCCGTGCAGGAGCCGGTGGCCACATATCGTCCTCGCGCTACGCGTTCGAGGCAGCACTTCTCCCCGCGCCGAATCTCGTCTTTGGTGAACCCGAGCCGATAGAGCTTCTGCGTCGTCATACTTAAGTACATGACACCAAACTGCACTCTTGACCTTCAAAAGACAATAACCGAGAGCAATCTGTGGATAACTTCTCCCCACAACTACCTGACGGCGGCCGTGCCACCTCGCGCGAGGTGGCACGGCCGCCGTCAGGTAGTAAATCAGCGGGCTTTGAGGAGGCGGCCTCCCGGGGTCTCGAAGTCGACCGGGGCCCCGCGCAGCACCGTCTGCGTGACCTGCCCGCGGACGGTGCGGGTGTCGTACGCGCTGATCTGGTTGCGATGCCAGAGCTCCGTCGCCCGCACGGTCCACTCGTCGTCGGGGGCGAAGACGGCGAAGTCCGCGTCATTGCCTTCGGCGATCGAACCCTTGCCTTCGACCCGAGCCACGGCCGCCGGTGCCGCGGACATCCAACGGACCACCTCGGCGAGCTCGATTCCGCGCTTCGCGGCTTCGGTCCACACGAGCGAGAGTCCCAGCTGCAGCGACGAGATCCCACCCCACGCCGCACCGAAGTCGCCCGTGTCGAGCAGCTTGAGCTCGGCCGTCGAGGGCGAATGGTCGGAGACGATGCAGTCGATCGTGCCGTCGATGAGGCCCCGCCACAGCGCCTCCCGGTTCGATTCCTCGCGGATCGGCGGGCAGCACTTGTGTGTCGTCGCCCCGTCCGGGATCTCCTCGGCAGTGAAGACGAGGTAGTGCGGGCAGGTCTCGACGGTGAGCTTGACCCCTTCAGCCTTGGCCGCAGCGATCTGATCGAGCGCATCCGCCGAGGACAGGTGCAGGATGTGCGCCCGGGCACCGGTCTCCCGAGCAGCGTCGATGACGCGAGCGATCGCGACGTTCTCGGCCTCGCGGGGGCGCGTGGCGAGGAAGTCAGCGAACCTCGGACCCGAGTTCTTCGGTGCCGAGGTCATCACCTCGTGATCCTCGGCATGGACGATGAGCATTCCGTCGAAGGAGGCGATCTCGGCCATGTCCGCCGTCATCTCCGCCGGTTCCAGCGGCGGGAACTCCTCGACGCCGGAGTCCTCGAGGAAGCATTTGAACCCGTAGACGCCGGCCTCATGCAGGGGGCGCAGATCCGCGGTGTTGCCGGGGATCGCCCCGCCCCAGAAGCCGACGTCGACGAAGGCCTTGGGCTCGGCGACCGCCCGTTTCGTCTCCAGAGCTGCGACGTCGACCGTCGGTGGCAGCGAGTTCAGCGGCATGTCGACGATCGTCGTCACTCCCCCGGCCGCGGCCGCGCGGGTGGCGCTGGCGAAGCCCTCCCATTCGGCGCGACCGGGATCGTTGACGTGGACGTGGGAGTCGACGAGACCGGGCAGCAGCACCTGATCATCCGCGATCTCGATGACTTTCACCTCCGCCGAGGCGGCCGTGCCCAGATCCTGTCCACCGCGGGCGATCTCGGCGACCCTCCCGTCCCTGACCCCGATCGTCACCGGTTCGATGCCCACCGGCAGCAGAGCCTTCTCGGCATGGATGATCAGGTCGAAGTCGGCGTCGTTGCTCATGTTCCTCCTCGGTCGCCCGCCCCTGGGGGCCGGTGGATTCAGTTTCGGTATACCGTTCTAGCCTACTCGGCTCGGGCGGTTCGGCCCAGCCCTCCGGCGGGTTGGACTCTGCCTATTTCGCTGCGGCCAGTTCGCCCATCGGGCTCAGCGCCGTCGGAGCGTCGGCCAGGGTCTGGGCGAGCGTCTCGAACTCGTTGATCTGATCGAGGGCGGTTCCCATCGAGATGTTCGTGACGCGCTCGAGGATGACCTCGACGACCACGGGCACCTGGTGTTCGTCCATGAGCTCCTTGGCCACGCGCAGGCCTTCGCCGATGAGTTCGGGGTCCTCGACCCGCAGCGCCTTGCACCCGAGCCCCTGGGCGACGGCCACATGGTCGACTCCGTAACCGGACGATGCGGAACCGGCGGTGTTGATGTTCTCGAATGCCAGCGACACCTCGTAGTCCATCTCGAACCCGCGCTGGGACTGGCGGATGAGACCGAGGTAGGAGTTGTTGACGACGACGTGGACATAGGGGATCTGGTGCTGCGCTCCGACGGCGAGCTCTTCGATCATGAACTGGAAGTCGTAGTCGCCCGACAGCGCCACGACGGTCTCGCCGGGCTTGCCCTTGGCCACACCGAGCGCGGCCGGTCCGGTCCAGCCCAGGGGCCCGGCCTGTCCCGCGTTGATCCAGTGCCGAGGTCGGTAGACGTGCAGCATCTGGGCGCCGGCGATCTGGCTGAGCCCGATCGTCGAGACGTAGGTGACGTCGCGGCCGAAGGCCTGGTTCATCTCCTGGTAGACACGCTGGGGTTTGATCGGCACCTCGGTGAAGTTCGTCTTCCGGTGCTCGGTCGACTTCCGTGCCGTGCATTCGCCGGCCCAACCGGTGAAGTCCGGCAGCCCGCCCGACCGAGAGCGTGCGGCAGCCAGCAGTGCGTCGAGGGCGGCTCCGGCGTCGGAAGCGACCCCGTAGTCGGGGGCGAAGACGCGTCCGATCTGGGTGGGTTCGATGTCGATGTGGACGAACTTCCGACCCTTGCGGTACACGTCCAGATTCCCGGTGTGGCGATTGGCCCAGCGGTTGCCGATGCCGATGACGAGATCGGATTCGAGGAAGGACGCATTGCCGTAGCGCACATGCGTCTGGATTCCGACCATGCCCGCGGCCAACGGGTGGTCATCGGGGATCACACCCCAGCCCATGAGGGTCGGCGAGACCGGGATGGAGGTGAGTTCGGCGAATTCGACGAGCCTGGCGGCGGCGTCGGCGTTGATGATTCCACCGCCGGCGATGATGATCGGGTGCTCCGCCTCGGCGATGAGGTCGAGGATCTTCTCCGCCTGCGTCGCGGTGGCCGCGGGCTTCGCCGGGGCCAGCGGTTCGTAGGTGTCGATGTCGAATTCGATCTCGGTCTGCTGCACGTCGATGGGCAGGTCGATGAGCACGGGTCCGGGACGGGCAGAGCGCATGAGCTGGAACGCGGTCTGGAAGACACCGGGCACCTGCCCGGCTTCGAGCACCGTCTTGGCCATCTTCGTCACGGGCTTCGCGATCGAGGCGATGTCGACGGCCTGGAAGTCCTCCTTGTCGAGCACGGCGACGGGTGCCTGGCCGGTGATGCACAGGATCGGCTGGGAGTCTGCGGCCGCGGCGTAGAGGCCGGTGATCATGTCGGTGCCTGCCGGGCCCGAGGTGCCCAGGCAGACTCCGATGTTGCCCGGTGCCGAACGGGTGTATCCGTCGGCCATGTGGGAGGCTCCCTCGACGTGCCGGGCGAGGGTGTGGCGGATTCCGCCGTGGGCCTTCATCGCCGAGTAGAGCGGGTTGATCGCCGCCCCCGGCAGCCCGAAGGTCTCGGTGGCACCTTCCTTCTCGAGGATGAGCACAACGGCGTCGACTGCGCGCATACGTGTCATTGTTCGTCCTTTGTTCGTGAGCCGGCGACGACGCTGTCGCCGGCTCGGTTCATGGTTGGGCGGGACCGTCGGTGTCGTTGGGCCGACGACCCCGCCCGGCTGGTGTGGCCTCGCCGAGGCGGTCGTTCAGTTCTCGTTCTTGCCGGAGAGGGCTTCGATGACGGTGAAGAGGCCCGAGTGATCGAGTCCTCCGTTGCCCTGCTGCACGGTTGCGGCGACGAGCTGGGCGACCGTGGCGCCGAGCGGGATCGCGACTCCGGCCTCGCGGGCGGCGGCGGTGACGATGCCCATGTCCTTGTGGTGGAGTTCGAGCCGGAATCCGGGGTCGAAGGAGCGGTCGAGCATCTTCTGCCCCTTCTGGTCGAGCACCTTGGACCCGGCCAGACCGCCGCCGAGGACCTGCAGCGCCGCACCTGTTTCGACTCCATAAGCCTCGAGGAAGACGACGGCCTCGGCGAGAAGTCCGATATTGCCGGCGACCATGAGCTGGTTCGCGGCCTTGACCGTCTGGCCGGCCCCCGAGGGGCCGACGAGGACGATGGTCTTGCCGACGGCTTCGAAGACATCGGACACCGCGTCGAAGTCGGCCTGGTCGCCGCCGACCATGACGGAGAGGACACCGTCGATGGCTCCGGGCTCCCCTCCGGAGACAGGGGCATCGAGCGGTTTGAGGCCGGCGGCCTTGGCCTGTTCGGCCAGGTCCTTCGCGACATCGGGGCGGATGGTGGAGAAGTCGATCCAGGTGGCCCCGGCGGACGCGTGGGCGAGGATTCCGTCGTCGCCGGTGAGCACGGCTTCGACGTCGGGTGAGTCGGGAACCATGGTGATGATGACGTCGGCCCCGTCCACCGCCTCGGCGATGGTGGCGGCGGCACTGCCTCCCGCCTCGGCGAGGGCGTCGGCCTTGGCCGGGGTGCGGTTGAAGCCGCGGACGTTGAATCCGGCGTTGACGAGGTTCTTGGCCATGGGCAGGCCCATGATGCCGAGTCCGATGAAAGCGATGGTCTTGGACATGGTGGGGGTTTCCTTCGAGTCGTCGGTGGTGATGTTCAGGCGGTCTGGGCGGCGCGGTCGAGCCAGTCGAAGGCGGTCGCACGGTCCTGTTTGTATTCGAGTGCCACGGCTCCGGTGTAGCCGAGCTCGTAGGCGCGGTCGATCCACTGGCGCAGCGGCAGCGACCCGGTTCCCGGTGCCCAGCGGCCGTCGGCGTCGGCGATCTGGATGTGGCCGAAGTTCGCGGCTTCGGCCTCGATGACGGCCGCGACGTCGTCGCCGTTGACGTGCATGTGGTAGAAGTCGGCGAGCACGGCGAAGTTCTCGGGTCCGTCGGCGCGGACCTGGGCGACCACCTCGGCGGCGTCGGCGTAGCGCTTGAGCGGGTAGGCCTCCGCTCCGGAGACGGGTTCGACGAGGACGGTTCCGCCGATTTCGGCGACCTTTCCGGCGGCCAACGCGAGGTTGGCGGCGGCGGTGGCGTCCTGAGCGGCCGGGTCCTGGCCATCGGTGCGCAGCCCGTAGAGGGCGTTGAAGGCGCGGCAGCCGGTGCGACGGCCGATGTCGACGACGATGTCGACGTTCTTCGCGAAGTCCTCTTCGGCATCGATGATCGAGACCATTCCGCGATCGCCGGCTGCCATGTTCCCGGCCCAGAAGTTCAGGCCTTTGAGGGCGACGCCTGCGGATTCGAGGGAGGCGATGAACTCGTCGACCTCCGCCGAGGATGGGCTCGGGTTCCCGTCGAAGGGCCACCAGAATTCGACGTCGTCGAAACCGGCGTCCTTCGCGGCCTGGGCGCGCTCGAGAACGGGCAGTTCGGTGAGCAGGGTCGAGCAGTTGAGGACGTAGCTGCCAGGTGAGGTGAAGTTCTGGGACATGGAGCTCTCCTTTGAGTTGCCGCTGTTTTTCGTATTGTGGAAGTGTATTTCCATTACGTGAAATCAGCATAAGTCGCCCGTGGAGCTCCCGTCAAGACCTGTCCCCCAGAACTACCTGACGGCGGCCCAGCAACCTCGCGCGAGGTTGCTGGGCCGCCGTCAGGTAGCAATTAGGGGTGGAGGGAGACGCCGTCGACCCAGACGTCCGCGATGTCGCCCGGGGTGCCCATGGCGAAGATCTTCGCCAAGGCGTCGCCGTCGTCGGCGGCGTGGCGGATGCCGACGTCCAAGGGCTGGCCCTCGGCCGGGCGGATGAGCACGGCGTCGAAGCGCTTGCCCTCGCCGAGCACCCCGACCTCATCGAGCTCGAGCGCCTCGGCGCCGGCAGAGGTCGCCAGGTGCAGCAGATGCGCGGAGGTCAAGGCCACTCCCCCGGCCGGGTCGAGCTGCTGCATGAAGTACGACTGCACGCCCTCCTTGAGCAGGTTGAAGCCCGTGCCTGCCCCGACGTCGGTGCCCAGGGCCACCTGGACGCCGGCCTCGATGTGCCGGCGCAGCGGGAAGAAGCCGCTGGCCAGAGCCGAGTTCGAGGTCGGGCAGTGCGCGACCACCGACCCGGCTTCGGCCATCCGCGCCAGTTCCCGATCCTGCGGGTGGACGTTGTGCGCGAGCACGGTGCGCCGGCCGACGAGTCCTGCCCGGTCGTACGTATCGAGATAATCACGAGCCTCCGGGTGGATCTGCGCGACCCCGGAGATCTCATCGACGTTCTCGTTCAGGTGCGAGGTCACCCAGATGCCCGGGTTCTCCTCCACGAGGCGGCCGCCGGCAGCCAGCAGCTCCGGTCCCGCAGAGAACGAGAATCGAGGGGTCACCGCGTAGCGCAGTCGTCCCTTTCCGTGCCACCGGTCGATGAGCGCTTGGCTCGCCTCGGTCGAACGCTCCACGTCGGTGAGCAGCGCATCGGGCAGGTTCCGGTCGCTCGTCACCAGCCCGGAGGTGATCCGCAGCCCCGACGCTGAAGCTGCGGAGAAGAAGGTGTCCATGGCGCCCGCGAAGTGCGAACCGAAGACCATCGCCGAGGTGGTCCCCGCCGAGATCAGTCCCGTGAGGAATTCGCCGGCCACCGCCTTCGCGTAGGCGGGCTCGCCGAGCTTCGCCTCCTCGGGCAGGGCGCACTGATCGAGCCAGTCGAGCAGCGGCCGCCCGAGATGGCCGATGGCCCTGACCTGCGGCAGATGGACGTGGGTGTCGATGAGTCCGGGGATGAGCACACCGTCGCGGAGGTCGACGACCTCGGCGTCAGGGTGGGCTGCCCGGGCGGAGTCGAAGTCGGTGCGGGAGGTGATGAGTCCGTCGTCGACGACGAGGGCGACATCGGCCGCCGAACGCAGCCGGCCGCCGGTGAATGGGTTGTCCGGCGTATCGAAGACGCGGGCACGGTAGATGACCACAGTGGTTCTCCTTGAGTCAGTGGTGGTGAAAGTCAGTGGTGGTGAAGAGTCAGGCCATGCGGCCGAGCAGGTCCGCGGCGACGCTCACGGCGATCGTCGCGGGTGCTTTGCCGGGCAGGTCGGGCAGTCCGATGGGGCACCGGATGGTGTCGATGGCCTCGGGCGCGAAGCCTTCGGAGGCGAGGTTCTTGCGGAAGCGCTGCCATTTCGCGTTCGAGCCGATGAGCCCGACCGATCCGAGGTCGCCGCGGGTCAGCGCCGCAGAGCACAAGTGCAGGTCCTCGGCATGGTCATGGGTCATGATGACCACGTGTGCTCCGGCCGGCAGCTCCGTGATCACCTCTTCCCCGACGACAGCGAATTCGCGGCGGATCCGCGCCACCGGCTCCTCCAACTCATCGAGAGCCTCGAGCTGTTCCGGCCGTGAATCGGACACAGTCAGGTCGAGATCGTGGCGGGCGAGGATCCGGGTGAGCTCGAGTCCGATGTTGCCGATCCCGAAGATCGCCACCGATGCGGGCACGGGCAGGGGTTCGAAGAGCATGGTGACCTCTCCGCCGCAGCATTGGCGACCGTATTTGGCCGGAGCCTTGTCGTTGAGCCGCAGGGTGAGCATCTCCGGAGCCGTCTGCCCCTCGGAGAGCAGCTCCCGGGCACGGGTGAGGGCCGTCATCTCGAGATTGCCCCCGCCGATGGTCCCGAACAGGTCATCGGCGGTGGCGATCATCTTCGCTCCCGCCTCGCGCGGGGCATGCCCGCGCACCGCGGCGAGAGTGACGAGGACAGCCGGCACCCGAGCTGCGCGAAGCTCGGCTGCGGTGTCCATCCAGGTCATGACGGAACTCGTTGTCCTTCCCTCGCCGAGGCGGCCGCCCCAGAGTCCTGCCCGCGGGCTTCTTCGATCGCCCAGAACACCGCTTCCGGTGTGGCCGGGGACGCGAGGTCGACGCTGTGGCCGGGTCGCGCGAAGGCACCGACGGCCTCGCGCAGGGCTTCGCGGACGGAGAAGGCGAGCATGAGCGGGGGTTCGCCCACGGCCTTCGACCCGTACACGGCTCCTTCTTCATGTGCTTTGTCGAGGAAGGCGACGTTGAAGATCTCGGGGACTTCGGAGAAGCTCGGAATCTTGTATGTGCTCGCTGCCTGAGTGGCCAGGCGGCCGCGGCTCGGCTTGTCCGATTCGTCCCAGCGCAGGTCCTCCAGGGTCAGCCAGCCGGCGCCCTGGATGAAGCCGCCCTCGATCTGTCCGAGGTCGAGCAGCGGTGACAGGGAGTCTCCCACGTCGTGGACGATGTCGACGCGGCGCAGGGTGTAGGAGCCGTCGAAACGGTTGACTTCGACTTCGGACGCCGCGGCCCCGTAGGCGAAGTACTTGAACGGTTCGCCGCGCATCTGCGAGAGGTTCCAGTGCAGTCCCTCGGTGCGGTAGAAACCTGAGGCCGAGAGCTGGATGCGCTGGAAGTACGCGGTGTTGATGAGCTCTTCCCAGGTCACCGTCTTCGGTGAGGACAGCGCGGAGACGATTCCCCGCGAGATCTCCACCTCATGGGCGGGCGCCCCGAGGATGCCCGCGGCCACCTGCCGCAGCCGATCAAGGATCTGGTCGCAGGCGTTCTTCACCGCTCCGCCGTTGAGGTCGGATCCGGAGCTCGCCGCCGTCGCCGAGGTGTTGGGCACCTTGTCCGTGCGCGTCGGCGCCAGACGCACCGTCGACAGGGGCACGCCGAGGGTGGTGGCCGCGACCTGCAGCATCTTCTGATGCAGCCCCTGCCCCATTTCGGTGCCGCCGTGGGTGACGAGGACGGAGCCGTCCTTGTACACGAGGACGAGCGCCCCGCCCTGGTTGAATGCGGTGAGGTTGAACGAGATGCCGAACTTCACCGGGGTGATCGCCAGACCGCGTTTGATGTGCTCACTGCCCGCGTTGAATGCCTCGATCTCAGCCTCGCGGGCTTCCAGATCGGATTGGGAGATGAGCTGGTCCCAGCACGCCCCGATCCGCTCGGGATGACGCACCGGCTGATAGTAGGGAGTGTCCTGACCTTGCGCGTAGAAGTTCCGGCGGCGCAGCTCGCGGGCGCTGAGCCCCAGCTGCGGGGCGACGCGTCCGATGATGTCTTCCATGACGAGCATGCCCTGTGGGCCGCCGAATCCGCGGAACGCCGTCTGCGAGGTCTTGTTGCATTTGGCGATGCGGCCGGTGACCTGGATGTTGGGCACCCAGTAGGCGTTGTCGATATGGCACATGGCGCGGGTGAGCACCGGCTCGGAGAGGTCGAGGCTCCACCCGCCGTCCGCGGTCAGCGTCGCATCGAGGGCGAGGATCTTCCCCTCCTCGGTGAATCCGATCTTCCAGGACGAGTGGAAGCCGTGCCGTTTGCCGGTCATGGTGATATCGCGGGTGCGGTCGAGACGCAGCCGCACCGGCCTGCCGGTGAGCTTCGCACCGAGCGCGGCCAGGGCCGCGTAGCCGTGGGGCTGCATCTCCTTGCCGCCGAAGCCGCCGCCCATGCGCAGGCACTGCACGGTCACCTCGTGGGCGGGAACTCCGAGGACGTGGGAGACGATGTCCTGAGTCTCGGTGGGATGCTGGGTCGAGGACTGGATGAAGACCTGTTCGTTCTCGTCCACATGCGCCAGGCAGGCCTGCGTCTCGAGGTAGAAGTGCTCCTGACCGGCGAACTCGAATTCGCCTTCGAAGACATGAGCGGCATCGGCGAACGCGGAGTCGACTTCGCCCTTGTCGATCGACAAGGGCTTGCCGTGGTAGCTGTCGGCGGCGATGGCATCGCGCACGGTCACCAGCGACGGCAGTTCCTCTACCTCGGCGGTGACGGCCGCAGCGCCTTCCTTCGCGGCTTCGAGATCCTCGGCGAGGACCCAGGCCAGGGGCTGGCCGAAGAACATGATCTCGTCGACCGGCAGCATCGGCTCATCGTGCTTGACGCCCTGATCGTTGACGCCGGGGATATCGGCGGCGGTGATGACCTTGACGACTCCGGGCACCGCATAGGCGGGTTCGATATCGATGGCGCCGAGGCGGCCGTGCGCGGTCGTCGACTGCACGGGGAAGGCGTGGAGGACCCCGGTGAGGCGTCCGACGAGGTCATCGGTGTAGAGCGCGGTACCGGTAACGTGACCGAAGGCGCTTTCATGGTGGTGGCGTTCGCCGACGACCGGGTCGGCGGGGCGCTGGGAGAGCTGGCTCATCACTTGACCTCCTTGCTGGTCACGGCCGGGTGGCCGAGCTGCTCGGCGTAGAAGCGTTCGAGGGAGGACCGCAGCATCGCGGTCCGGTATTTCGCACTCGCCCGGTGGTCGTCCATCGGGGTGCCTTCGGCGGCGAGGGTCTCGGCCGCCTGGTGCACGGTCTCCAATGTCCATGGCCGGCCTTCGAGGAGGGCTTCGGTGGCGGTGGCGCGCAGCGGGGTGGCGGCGACTCCACCGAGGCCGATCCGGGCCTTGGCGATCAATCCATCCTGGATGTCGACGGCGTAGCCGATCGCCACCGAGGAGATATCGTCGAAACGGCGCTTGGCGATCTTCTGGAACGACGTCAGCGGGGACAGCGGCAGCGGAATGCGGATGGCGGTGATGAGTTCATCGGACTCCCGCACCGTCTGCCGGTATCCGGTGAAGTAGTCGGCCAGCGCCACGGTCCGGGATCCGCGCACCGAGGTGAGCACGAGCTCGGCCTCCAGCGCCAACAGAGCCGGCGGTGTGTCGCCGATGGGCGAACCGGTGCCGAGGTTGCCGCCGATGGTCGCCCCGTTGCGGATGAGGCGGGAGGCGAACTGTGGGAACAGCTTGCCCAGCAGCGGAATGTCTCCGGCGAGCTCACGTTCGAGTTCGGACAGGGTGCGGGAGGCACCGAGTTCGACGAACGACTCGGTCCGGCGGATTCCGCGCATCTCCTCGAGCCGGTCGACGGCGAGGATGTTCTTACCGCGTGCTCCCTTGATGTTGACCTCGACGCCCCAGTCGGTGGCCCCGGCCACGACGGTGGCCTCGGGATCCTGGCTGAGGATGGAGGTCGCCTCGGCGAGGGTGGCGGGACGACGGTAGCGCCCGATCTTTCCCGTGGCGGTGTCGGCTCGCTGGTAGTCGGTGGCTCGAGCCGACGGGGCCGGGCGGTCACGGCGGGCGGCCAGCGCATCGTCGGCGGCGGGCTGTCCCAGCGCATTCGCGGCATCGCGGATGGGGCGGTAGCCGGTGCAGCGGCACAGGTTGCCCGACAGGGAGTGGAGGTCGAAGCCGTCCTCGCAGCGGTCGGGCCGGTAGTATTCGGCGGCCATCGAGGAGATGAAGCCGGGGGTGCAGTATCCGCATTGGGATCCGCCGCGCACGGCCATCTCTTCCTGGACGGGGTGGACGGTGTCTCCGTCGGCCAGACCTTCGGAGGTCACGACTTCTCCCCCGTCGAGGGCTGCTGCCGGCAGCAGGCAGGAGTTCACCGAGGTCCAGCGGGTTCCGCCGGATTCATCGGGGCGGGCGACCATGATCGCGCAGGCCCCGCATTCGCCTTCGGCGCAGCCTTCCTTCGCTCCGGTCAGACCCTGACCGCGCAGGAAGTCCAGCGCATTCGTATGGGGTGGGCCGTCGAACTCGCGGACGGTCCCGTTGATTGTCACTTCGGCAGTTGACTGGTCCGTTGTCGCTGCGGACATCGCACTTCACACCTCCCGCGCCTCTCCACTGAGGCGCACAGTGCATGGTTGGAACAATTTGCTTCGTTCTTCGAGCCTCTGGTTATCCATGCGAACAGCGCAGAAGAACGCGGAAGAGGGGACTGGACGTCCCCGCAGGTCAAGCCCCGTGGGCGATCTGACCCTTTCCCCAAGCTGAGTGTCCAACCATTGTTCTCATGCCCCCAAGATAGCCGAAATCGGGCCGCGAACGAAGTACAGGACGAATCCGGCCGAGACGACCCACAGCAGCCAGTGGACCTGACGGGCACGGTTGCTCATGGCGTGGATGAGCGCCCAGGAGATGAATCCGACGCCGATTCCGTTGGCGATCGAATAGGTCAACGGCATCGTCACCATGGTGAGGAAGACCGGCAGCGAGGTGCGGAAGTCGGTCATGTCGATCTCACGGATCTGCGTGACCATCATGGCGCCGACGACGACGAGCGCAGCGGCTCCGGCTTCCATCGGGATGACGGCGATGAGCGGTGAGAAGAACATCGACAGCAGGAACAGCACACCCGTGATGCAGGCGGCCAGACCCGTGCGAGCGCCTTCGGCGATTCCGGCTGCGGAGTCGACGAAGACCGTGTTCGACGAGGCAGAGGCACCGCCGCCGAAGACCGCGCCGAGACCTTCGACGATGAAGGCTCCGCGGATGCGCGGGAACATTCCGTCCTCGGTCTGCAGTCCGGCGCTGCGGGCCAGTCCGGTCATCGAGCCCATGGCGTCGAAGAAGTTCGTGAACACGAGGGTGAACACGAGCATCGTGGCCGCGAGGACTCCGATGTGCTGGAAGCCGCCGACGAGGTCGAAGGCGCCGATGAGACCGAAGTCGGGAAGGGCGATGACCTGTTTCGGGAATTCCGGAGCTGAGAGGTTCCAGCCCAGCGGGTCCGGATTGACCGGGTCGCCGACGGTGCCGAGCTTCGCGAACGCCTGGATGATGATCGCGGCGATCGTGGCCACGATGATGCCGATGAGGATGCCGCCGGGAATCCTCCGCGCCACGAGGATGCCGATGAGGACGAGCGCGAAGACGAAGACCAGCGTCGGCAGGGAGCCGATCGATCCGTCCTGACCCAACTGGACGGGTGGGCCGGCCGGGGTGCGGGTGACGAACCCGGCGTTGACGAAGCCGATGAAGGCAATGAAGAGTCCAATACCCACAGTGATCGCGATCTTCAGTGCATGTGGGACGGCGTTGAAGATCGCGGTGCGGATGCCCGTGGCACCGAGGACGACGATGATGACGCCGTTGATGACCACCAGTCCCATCGCATCGGCCCAGGTGACCTCCTGGACGACGGACACGGCGAGGAAGCTGTTCATGCCCAGGCCTGCGGCCAGACCGAAGGGCAGTCGGGCGACGACGCCGAAGAGAATCGTGATGACGCCGGCGACGAGCCCGGTGACCGCGGTCAGCTGGGCGAAGTCGAGGCTGTCTCCGGCGATGTCCTGGGAACCGCCGAGGATGAGCGGATTGAGGACGACGATATAGGCCATCGCGACGAAGGCGACGATGCCTCCGCGGATCTCCTGTCTGATCGTCGAGCCTCGATGGGTGATTTCGAAGAATTTGTCGAGAAGCCCCGGTCTCGAAGATGCGGTCTGCACCGCTTGGTCGTTGTCAGCCATTTTCATGGACCACCTCAGGTTGTTCGATTTGGTCAGCCGGCGACATCATCGTCGTCGGCCCTGCGCCTTGAACATGCGCAATGAGACAGTCGAGTCTTCAACCCCGGATACCGGACCGGGATACCGAAAAGTAATTCCATATCCCGGAAAACTCTTTCTGTTTCACCGAGCAAGTCTCGCCGCTCGACCCTGGTGTGTCAATCATCACACCTCTGCCCGCGCCGATGCCATCCTTCGACGAGACAGACGAAACCCCTGACCAGAAGCGTCTGATCAGGGGTTTCCCTTGGCGGTGGCGGTGGGATTTGAACCCACGGTAGGGGGTTGCCCTACACAACATTTCGAGTGTTGCACCTTCGGCCGCTCGGACACGCCACCGCCGACAACTGTACAGCGGCGGACTTTGTGCGTCCAAATCGGTTCGCCGTGAGCTGGGACACGTCAGCGCCTGGCCGCGAAGAACTCCCTCAGCAGGGCCCGACTCTCCTCCGCCCGTACGCCCGAGGTGACCTCCGGATGGTGGAGTGCGGCGCGGTCGCGCAGCAGATCCCAGACCGAGCCGACCGCCCCGGCCTTGTCGTCATAGGCGCCGAAGACGACCCTGTCGATGCGTGAGCCGACGAGGGCTCCGGCGCACATCGCGCACGGTTCCAGCGTGACGACGAGGATGCAGCCGTCCAAGCGCCATTCGCCTCTCGCCGAGGCGGCGGCTGAGATCGCCATGAGTTCGGCGTGGCCGAGCGGGTCGGCATCGATCTCGCGTCGATTGTGACCGCGCCCGATGATCTCACCGGCACCGTCGATGACCACGGCCCCGACGGGAACGTCGTCATGAGCGGGCGCCAGGGCCGCCTCGGCGAGGGCATGACCCATCCATTCATCGAGCCGGGTCACGGACGCAGCGGTCAGCGTGCGGCCTCGAGCTGATCGGCGAAGCCGACGGTCTCACCGACATGGGCGACGACGCGGGCCGGGTCGGACCGATAGCTTTCGACCTGGTCGATGAGGGTGGCGGCGGGGACTCCGCGGTCGGAGTAGATATCGGCGTCTCCGCCCCATTCGGCATCGGCGTCGAACTCGAGCATTTCGACCTCGTCTTCGTCGTCCTCCTCGTCGACGGCGGCCTCATCCTCCTCGGCCCCGAAGTCCTCTTCGGGTTCGGCGTCATAGGCGTCGGGGCGGGAGTCGAGGAAGTCGGCGAAGATCTCCGCGAACGGGCTCGCCTCTGCCGCGGCGAGATCGGACAGGAAGACCTTGACCTCATTGTTCCGGCACAGGCGCACGAGCCCGAACCATTCGTCTTCGTGTTCGATGACGGCCACGGCCTCTCCGTCATCGCCGGCTGCCGAACGCATCATATCGACGAGGTCGTCGAGGTCGTTCGCGTCACGGACGTCGACATCGAGGGCGCGGAAGCCATCGCCGGAATCGGCCAGGATCTCAGTGAAGTACGACATGCCTCCATTGTGAACGCTTCGCCCCGCGTTGACCACTGCCTTGAGCCCGAAGTTCTCCCGTACCATTTGGGGTATGCATCTTCACGTAGCCGACCACCCGCTCATCGCCCACAAACTCACCGCTCTGCGCGATGTGAATACGGATTCCGCTCGTTTCCGACAGCTCACCGAAGAGCTCGTCATGCTGCTCGCCTATGAGGCGACCCGCTCGGTGGCCGTCGAAGACAAGGAGATCTCGACTCCGGTGACGACGACCGTCGGCACCCGCATCGCCGAGCCCCGCCCCGTCGTGGTCCCGATCCTGCGCGCCGGGCTCGGCATGCTCGACGGAATGCTGCGCATCCTCCCCACCGCCGAGGTGGGCTTCCTCGGAATGGTCCGCGACGAGACCACTTTCGAACCCAGCGCCTATGCCGATCGCCTGCCCGATGACCTCACCGGCAGGCAGATCTTCGTCGTCGATCCGATGCTCGCCACCGGCGGCACCCTGGCCATGGCCATCGACTTCCTGCTCGCTCGCGGAGCCCGCGACGTCACCGCCGTGTGCCTGGTCTCCGCCCCTGAAGGCGTCCAGCGCATCGAGCGCGACTACAGCGATTCCGCCGAGGTGAAGGTGTACACCGCGGCACTCGATGAGAAGCTCAATGAGAAGGGCTACATCGTGCCCGGACTCGGCGATGCCGGGGACAGGATGTACGGAATCGTCGACTGAGACGACGCGCGGATGACGATTTCGGTCGTCGACCTCGACGACTGTGACGTCATATTTCGTCACAGTCGTCTCATTTTCGGGTTTTCCTTTGCGCGGCCGAAGTTTTGTGACAAATAATGAAGTCATGATTTCGACGATCCATCAGATGCGAATGCCGGGCGCACATATGTGTATGCCCTGCGTTCGTGGTCGGTGATCGTACTCCCGCTGTCCGGCCTCGAACGAGTTCACTCAAGCAGCGGACTCTTCCAGTCATATCGACCTCATGGTCGGAGCAAAGGACAGCTATGCCGAATCCAGAACCCGCCTACGTCCACCCCCGCAGTGCAGTGGCCACTCGACGTGCAGGAGCCAGGTTGAGCGCAGTCGACCCGCAGAATCCACCGCACACCTACGGGCCGGCCGGAGTCGTCCCCTCACCCAAGGCCGCTCGCGGAATCATCGTCTACCTCGGACTCGACGAGACCAAGGCCGCAGCCGACGGCACGAACCTCTCCGCGATCGCCGCTGAGCTGCAGGCCTACGCCAAGGAACTCGCCAGCCAGGCCGAGACCCAGGCCGTCATCGCCTTGGCACCGGAGGGCCGCGGCAGCGATATCGACGCCGTGCGAGCCGTGGCCAACGGCTCCCCCGCCGCGACCGGTGCACCGGCGGCGACACACGGCCCCGTGCGTTCGCGCATTCCCAACCGCATCCACCCGCCGGCCCTGCGTGAGGAGGCCGCTCCGGCAGCTCCCTCACCCCGCGGTTTCGGCGGACGGGCCGGCGACGCCTACACCCAGGCCACCGGCGAACGTCTGCGCATCGACATCCCTCGCCGAGAGGTCCGCATCGACGGCGACCTCGTCGATGTCACGACGAAGGAATTCGACCTGCTCGCCACCCTCGTCTCCCATGCCGATGAGACCCTGCCCCGTGAGGACCTCATCACCGCGGTATGGTCCGGCGGTGAAGTTCCCGACGAACGCACCGTGGACGTCCACATCCGCCGACTGCGGCGCCGCCTCGGCGAATATGCCTCCGTGGTGCGCACGATGAGGGGTTCGGGGTATCGCTACGACACCCACCCCGATGTGACGGTGTGGAGCGCGACTGCGCGTCGCTGATGTCGTGCGGCTGTGAGCCGCGTCGCAAGTCGCTTCCAGCGTGGGGCCAGACTTCCCGGTTAAGATCGTTGATCGATGAACCAGGCATATTCCTCACCGCGCAGAAGGCACAGCCCCGCGAAGGGCATCACCGCATTGATCTTCGGGATCCTCTATGCGGCATTCCTGCTTCTCCACGATCTGCTGCCGACGCGGATGGGCATCGCGCTCATCCTCGAATCGGCGCTGCCGTGGACGGGAATCTTCCTCGCGCTCGTGCTGCTCATGTTCCTCATCCGCTTCTCGTGGCTCTCAGCCATCGGATTCCTCGTGCCCGCTCTGGTGTGGACGGGGATGTTCGGCCCCGCCTTGCTGCCGAACGAGGGTTCCGGTGATCCGGACCTGACGGTGGCCACTCACAATGTGGGGGCGAGGATGCCGCAGCCCACGGCTGCCGCGCAGAACATCGTCGACCGTGATCCGGACATCGTCACGATCCAGGAACTCGAATCCCTGTCCGGCAAGATCATCCACAAGGAGCTCGACTCCTCGTTCGAGCATTCGCAGGTCGTCGACACCATCGGCGTATGGTCGAAGTGGCCGATGTCGCAGCCCGAGGAGGTCGACCTCGGCCTGCAGTGGCCGCGCGCGTTCGCGACCACGATCTCGACCGATCACGGTGACATCCGCTTCTACGCCGTGCATATGCCTTCGGTGCGCCCCGGCCACGAATCGATGCGCAATGCCGCTCTGCGCCGCCTTGCCACGACGGTGGAGACCGATGGTGCCGAACATGTCGTCGTCGCCGGCGACTTCAACACGGCGACGACGGACAACAATATGGAGACCTTGGTGCCGCCGCTGCAGGATACCCGGGAAGAGGCCCGAGGCGGTTTCGGCTTCACCTGGCCCTCCCAGTTCCCCGTCACCCGGCTCGACCATGTCCTCTACCGTGGTTTCGACGCCACCTCCGACGAGGTGCTCGAACGCGGGTCGAGCGACCACCGCGCCGTCCTCGCCGGGCTCGACCTCAAGTAGTCGGGGTCAGTTCGTGCACTGCCCCGTCGGCTGCGGTGCGCGTTCGGCGGCACCGGCGTCGAGTTCGTCGGCGATCTCGGCTCGGGTGAGGGCGTAGCCGGTTTCGTCATCGGTGGCGGAGCGGGCGAAGACCATGCCGACGACGTTTCCGTCGGCGTCGATGAGCGGTCCGCCCGAATTGCCTTCCCTCACGATTCCACGCAGTGCATAGACTTCGCGGACGACCGACTGCGAATCGTAGATGTCGAGTCCGCGGGCGTTGATCTTCTCCCGCACTCGGGTCGGTGAGATCGTATAGGGACCGTTCGCGGGGAATCCGACGACGACGGAGTCGTCTCCCGGTCCGAGCCCGTTGCCGAAGTCGAGAGCGGGAGCATCGAGACCCTGGACCCGGAGCACGGCCACATCGGCTTCGGCGTCGAATTCGACCACCTCGGCGCGGTAGGGCCTGCCCTTGCCCCCGACCTGTACGGCCAACTCAGTGGATCCGGCCACGACGTGGGCGTTGGTGGCGACGAGTCCGTCTTCATAGACGAAGCCGGAGCCTTCCGAACCAGTGGCGCAGCTGGTGGCCGTCGTCGTGATCTTGACGACCGAGTCCTCGACGCTGCGTCCGACGTCGACCATGCCTTCGTCGGGTTCTCCGACTCCGCGGATCTGTTCGGGCTGCCCGGAGAACACCTGAGGGAACCCGGAGGCGCTCAGTCCTTTCGCCAGTCCGCCCAGGGCGTTCTGGGAGGAGTAGGGAATGGTGCGGTCGATCGCGGCGATGACGGAGGAGTCGGCGACCCAGCGGTTGGGTTCGACGAGCGGGGTGGTGCGGATGAATCCGGCGGCGAGCCAGATGACGAGGACATAGACGATTCCGGCGGTGACGGTGCCGCCGACGGCGTCGATGCCCTGGCCGAGGTCGGAGTCCATATTGTTCTTGATCCACGCCCCGATGCCGCTGCCGGCGAAGGCGAAGAGGACGCTGAGGACCAACGGCATCGAGGCCAGCAGCATGAGCACGCCCTGGTTGTCCATGACGTCGGTGCCGGCGCTCAGCGATTCGACGAGCGGGGAGAGCAATCGGCCGAGGATCCAGCCGACGATGAAGCCCGCCGCCGTTCCGAGGGCGGTGATGATGCCCTGGCGGAACCCGGCGAAGAGCGCCCCGATGCCGAGGACGATGAGGAGAATGTCGAAGATCGTCACCTCTGGAACTTACCGCACAGTCTGTTGGGAGGCGGTCTGTTTGGAGGCCGCGAGCAGACGTTCACGGGCGTCGGCGAACTGCTGGAGTTCGGCCCGTTCGATCTTGCGTTCCTGTTCTCCGCCGATTCCGGCGAGCACGCGCATCCGCGTCGTCGACAGCTTGCCGGAGGTGCGGATCATGGTCTTCATCTCCTCCTTGCCGCCCGGGAACGACTTCGCCCAGTCGCGTCCGTTCTTCCGGCCCTTCCAGGTGCCGAGCATGTCGACCTCGGCATGGGTGAGCCAACCGGAGTTCGCATAGTCACCGAGCATGTTCTGAGTGTGCATGCGTTCGCTGCGGCGCAGGATGAGACCGAGCGTCACCCAGGCGGCGGAGAGGATGACGCTGAGGACGACGAGGCCGATGATCTGCGGAAGCATTCCGCCCATCACGTCACTGGTCGCTTGGCCGAGGACACCGAGGAACGTCATCGAGGCGTTCCAGAAACCGTGCAGGATCATGCCGAGTGCAAGTCCGGGCAGCCACATGAGGATGAGTGACCACCACGGCCATTTGCGGGCGGCGAGTCCGATCGACACACCAGCGCAGGTTGAGAACGCCGTGTGGAGCAGCGGCGATCCGAGGCAGCGCATGGCGAACGTCATGGCGAGGCCCAGAAACTCGCCGTCGTTCCACGACTGGCCGAGGTAGAGGATGTTCTCTGTGAAGGCGAAGCCCGCACCGATGAGCGAACCGTAGACGAGCCCGTCGAGGGGCCCTTCGAAATAGCGGCGAGCGGCAAGGACGATGACGAGGAGGAGGACGGTCTTCGTCGATTCCTCGAGGATCGGAGCTTGAATCACCGCACCGATGACGTCGGGCACACCATTGATGCCGATCATATAGAGCGCGACCTCACCGACGAGTGAGAAGCCGAGGGTGAGGATAACCGAGGCGACAGCACCCCAGAGGAGACAGATGCCCAGGAGGAGCTTCGGCTGCGGTCTCCAGCGGTCGAGCCAGAGGACGTAGGCGATTATGCCGAGAAGAGGGATCGCCGCGAGTCCGATGAGACCGAAGAGGCGGACGCCGAAGCTCAGTCCGCCGAGCAGGGCAAGTAATGCCAATCCGATGACAAGCCCGACGAGTACGAGGATTGCAGCGACGAGCCGGACGATGTTTCCGGTCGAGTCGGGTTCGGTCTCCGGTTGTGTTTTCCGCACGGCGCCGGTCCAGGGAGTGTCGGTGACGACCTGCTGGGGTGCCTGCATGCCTGCACGGATACGCATCTCCTGCGTCACCGTCGGAGCAAACCGCGGCTGAGCATAGACGCGGGCCTGCGCAGGCGGGGGCGCGTACATCACCGGTTGACCAGCCATGGATTGGCCCGGCATCGGCTGCATCTGAGGCTGCATGGGTCGGCCGGGTGCCTGCATCGGCTGTCCCTGCATAGGCGGTTGGTTCTGCGGCGGCATGGGTCGGCCCGGCGCTGGGGGCCGATTCTGTCCCTGCATGGGCGGCTGCTGCGGCCGCGACCCGCCGGGTTGCTGCTGGTTCGGCTGCTGCGACCCCTGTGGTCGCGGCCGGAACCGATCATGATTCTGCGGTTGCCCCTGCTGCGGATTGTGTGGCTGCGGCGGAGGGACCTGGCCCTGAGGCGGCATCTGTCCCTGTGCCGGGGGCACGTTCGGGTTCGGTGGGCCCTGCACCTGGGGCGGCTGCGGTCTCTGCGAACCGGGACCGTTCTGTGCCGACATAGTCTGTCCTTCTGCGATGGGGGAATTTCCGCTCACCTCAGTCTAGAGTCCCAGCCCGCCGTGAACGGCCCCGCCGTGTATCCGTCCAGCAACACTTCAGCCGACTGCCACGTTCTTCAAACGACGTCCCCCGCCCCACTCAAGCATTTTCGACTGTGGATGGACGCAGTTTCGTCGACTCTGTGTCGGCCGGGGAACCAGACGGCCGTCAGACCGCCCCTGCACCCACGACCGTCGCCCGACGGTCGGCATCGCCCACCACACGCACCCGACGCGGCCGTTCCTCCCCGGGGCCACTCCCCTCCCTGCAGCGACCAGCACCTCCCCCACTCACACGTCAGAACCTGTGGACGCTCAAAGCAGTATCCACAGCCCCTCAATCAGCCCTAGATGACCAGCCAGCGCCCAATGTCGAATCGGTCCATGACTACTCTCAGAATCGCATCGCTGCGCACCGCGCTGCTCCTCACCGTCCTCACAATCGCTTCGCTCATCGGGCTGGGACCGGCCATGGCCGCGGGACCGCCGGTCGGCCTCGGCGAGGTTCCGGTGCACACCGCACCCAACGCCTACGGTCCGGGCATCTGGCACCATGCGAAACAGGGCAAGACCTGGTACGGCTCCTACCGGACCTTCCCTGACACCTCCGCCTACTGCATCGATGCGGGCAAGAAGTCTCCGCTGCCGAAGTACTTCAAGAATGCGAAGGCCGACACGGTCACCTCGGCTCGCACAGCGTGGGCACTGCACGAATATGCCGGCTCGACGTCGAAAGATGTGCAGGCCGCGTTGAGCGCGATGGCCCGACTCGACAAGGCGCTCCCCCACGATCACAAGGTGCCGCCGCAGAAGCCGGCCGATCTGGGCAAAAAGTTCGCGGCGGCCGCGAAGAAGCACTCGACGATCCTCGCCGAGGCCAAGAAGTTGGCCGGTCCCTACACCCTCGACATCAGACTCGAGCCGGTCATGCGCATGCCCGTGCTCGAACCCTATGCCGCCCCGGAATCCACCACTTCTCCTGACTCCTGGGCCTCCGACAAAACTGACAAGCCGAAGGTCCTCGGTACTCCCACCGATGAGGCGACGCTGACGGTGTCCCTGCTCAGCGCCTCAGGTGCACAGGTCCCCGACGTTCCTGTCACACTCAAGACCACCGGCACTGCGAAAGCCCCGACGACTGTGACCACGGGGAAAGAACCCGTGACCACGACACTGCAGGCGAGCGCCCCCGGCACTCTGTCCGTGACCGCCTCGGCGAAGGTCGCCCCGCAGACCGTGCGCGTCTTCGAACCGACGTCCGGCACTCGGGTACAGCGAGTCATCACCCCGGACACCCCCGATTCCGTCACGGACAAGGCGTCACTGGAGCTGAGTTCCCAGCCGAAGGTGACCACCGAGATCTCCGACCAGACACCGACACCGGGTGAGACGGTCACCGACGAATTCACCGTCTCCGGCCTCATCGGCGACCACACCGTCACCGTCGAACACACCCTGTGGCAGACCGCGACGGCACCGAGGCAGGGCATCAAGAACGATGACGCTCGCGAAATCGGATCCGTGACCTCGAAGAATGTCGGCAACGGCACCCACACATCCGACGAGATCACCGTGCCCGAGGACTTCCGCGGCTGGCTGTACTTCACCGAGACGATCGCCGGGGACAAGGCAACGAAGGAATGGAAGGGAATCCACGGCCAACCCCGTGAGACGGGGTTCGCCCCGTGGACTCCGACCGCCGACACCGAGGCAGTGCTCGAGGGGACATCTACCCACGACGAGGTGGCCGTGACCGGACTGCGGCCGGGTTCCGAAGCCGTCCTCACCATCACCGCCTACCACGTGGAGACCGAGCCCGCGCAGTCGAAAAAGCCCGACGGCACCGAGCTGTCCGTGCAGGACTTCACCGTCAACGCCGACGAGAACGGCCGCGTCGAGATCGACACGGAGCCGATCGACATGCCCGTCGGCTGGGTCACCTATGTGACGGCGATCGAGGGCAGCGACGTCAACAAGGCGTGGACGAGCGACTGGGGCGTTCCCGCCGAGACCGTGCACCGCCCACCCGAGGAGAAGCCGTCGACTCCCCCGGAAGAACCCAGCACGCCGCCGGAGGAGCCAAGCACCCCTCCGGCTCCCCCGGAACAGCCGGAGAATCCTGAGGCCCCGGAGAAACCCGAATCTCCTCCGGTCGAACCGGTCGCGGAAACTCCCGAGACCCCCGCATCTCCGGCGGCCCCGGCACCATCCGGTGAGCTGCCCCGCACCGGCACGACAGGCAACGGGATGCTCATCGGCCTGGGCATCGTCCTCGTCGGACTCGGCTCGACGATCCTGTTGATCTCCGGCAGCCGCCGCGAGACGGACTGAGAAGTGAGCTCAGGGGTGTTCTCCGCCGATCGTGCCGGCGAGAACACCCCCGGCTCGCAAGACCGCCGCCCCACGCAACGCCAGATCGTCCAGTCTGTCGTCGAGTGCGGCGAGCATCGAGCTCGTATCACCGAGCCCTCGCACCACTGCCAAAGCTTCGCGGATCTCGTGAATGCCGTACCCTCCGGACCGCAGCGCGGCAGTGATCCTTGCATCTCTGATCGCTCCGAACCGATAGAGACGCGCGGTTCGAGCTCCGGAGCCCACCCGGTGCGGGGTAGTCAGTCCCTCCGATTCCCAGTATCGCAACGTGGATGCACGCACGCCCACCGCCTCAGCAAGTTCGGTGATCGTCATCGATTCGTCGGTCGTCTCGCGCCCATGCTCGCCGGCAGTTTCAGCTTCTGACTGGATCGAGAGCAGCATCGAGCGTGCTGCAACGACCTGACGTCGATGCTCGTCCACTTCAGTCACTTTGCCGGTGAGAAGGGCGAGCGCCTCACGGGGATCGAGCCGCGGAAGTTCGGTCATCACCGATCGGGCCGCAACAGGACCGACGGCGAAAGCAAGATCACGGTATGCGGACAATGCACTGACATGCACGTCTGAATACCGCCGGTAGCCATTGTCCTCCCGAGCGGCTGCGGGAATGACACCGCGGGATTCGAGCTGACGGATCTGCTGCACCGAATACCCGCTGAGCGAAGCCACGTCCGCAGTGCGCAGAGTGATCACCTCCCGACAAAAACCCGACATAAGCACTTCAAGTGCACACTTGAACCATGAGTATGCACGAGATCATCGACCGTTTCCACACTCTCGACGGACTGCTCCACATCGCTCCCGAGGCCGGCGGCCCGTACCCCGAGCTGACCTGGGGAGACCACTTCTTCTATTTCGCTCCCGACGGAGAAGTGCTTGCGAACACTCAGCCGTTCGCCACCATCATCACCAAGGACTACCCCGACGACACGGCCTCCGAGCTCTCGGCTCCCGATCGCTGGAGGCTCAATCTCCACATCGGGCGTGCCCGGTTCTCCGCACTCTTCGGCGAGCCCGGCCCCGACGTCGACGCGAACGCGGACACCCCGGGTCAGCAGTCCGTCACAGACGCAATCCACCCCCACCCGCTGTATCGCAGGCAGGGGTGGGTAGCGGTCGTGAATCCAGGCTCACGCACTGAGAAGCAGGTCGACGAACTCCTCATCGCCGCCCACGATGATGCCCGGCACCGCTGGGAGCGAGCTCAGTCCTGAACCCAAGTGTCGGCCCAGGCGCGGGCGCCGTTCATCATCAGACCGACGTCGGCGCCGACAAGGACGAAGGACGCTCCGGCTTCCAGGTACTTCCGTGCCTGCTCGGGGTCGAAGGCGTTGACACCGACGGGTTTGCCGGCGGCCTTCACTGCTTCGAAGGTCCGAGCCACCGCATCGGTGACGTCCGGATGGGTCTGCTGACCGAGCAGCCCCATCGACGCAGCCAGGTCGGAGGGCCCGACGAAGATCTGGTCGATTCCGTCGACCGCGGCGATCTCAGCGGCGTTGTCCACCGCGGTCGCCGATTCGATCTGCACCGTCAGGGACACGAACTCATCGGCGCGCCACAGGTACCCGTCCACGGCGTTCCACCGGGAGGCCCTGGCCAGGGCCGAACCGACCCCGCGCACACCCTTCGGCGGATAATGGACGGCCGCCACAGCCGCCTCGGCGTCGGATTTCGTATCGACCATCGGCACGAGCAGATTCTGCGCGCCGAGGTCGAGGTGCTGCTTGATGAGCACCGTGTCGTTGACCGGCACCCGCACGACGGGGGTCGCCGGGTAGCCGTTCATCGCGCGCAGCAGACTCGTCGTCGTCTCGAGTCCGATCGGGGAATGCTCGGCGTCGATGAGCACCCACTGCATTCCCGAGGCGGCGGCGATCTCGGCGGCCACGGGCGAACCCGAGCACACCCACATCCCGGCCAGGTACTCCCCGTCGCCGAGGCCGGCCACCCGGTCGGCGAAGGTCTGCGGAAGCTCTACTCGAAACGGCATGTGATGACTCCCAGCTCTCCGTAGTCGGCGTGCACGGTGTCGCCGGGATGCACCCACATGGGGCGGGTGAACGACCCGGCGAGCACGGTCTCTCCGGCTTGCAACACATCTCCGTGCTCGGCGAGCTTGTTTGCCAACCACACGATTCCGCGGGCCGGATGGTCGAGGACGGCGGCGGCGACTCCGGAGTCCTCGATCGTCTCATTGCGGTAGAGCAGGGCGTTCACGCGACGCAGGTCGACGGCATCGACGGCAACGGGACGGCCGCCGAGGACCATCGCCCCCAGTGCCGCATTGTCCGAGATCGTGTCGACGATCGTGCGGCCCTCCATCTCGATGCGCGAGGACAGCACCTCGAGTGCGGGGACGACGTATTCGGTGGCCCGGAGGACGTCGAAGAGACTGACGTCGGGTCCGCGCAGTTCGTCGCGCAGCACGAAGGCGAGTTCGACCTCGATGCGTACGCCCGAATACTGCGAATGGTCGATCACGGACCCGGTGTCATAGACCTGATCGGCGAAGATCGCTCCGTAGTCGGGTTCGGTGATGCCGGTGGCCTGCTGCATCGGCTTCGAGGTCAGTCCGATCTTGTGACCATAGAGTCGACGACCGGCGGCTTCACCGCGACGGCGCCATTCGTTCTGCACCGCATAGGAGTCCTCGACCGTCATGTCCGGATACTTCGCGGTGAGCAGACCGATCTTCGACCGCGTCCGCTCCGCCTGAGCGAGATCGTCGGCGATGGCCGCGATCGTTGCCTCATCGAGCATGTGGATTCCTTTCAGAGCTGGTTGCCCAGCTTGCCCTCATTCTCATCCGCGCGGGTGTAGGAGAACCCGTCGGCACCGATCGTCACAGCCATCTCCGAATCGTCCGTGCGGGCATGCACGGGCTGCGGGTTGCCGTCGAGATCGAGGACGAGGGAGGCATCTGTGTACCAGGACGGCACGACGGGGTTGCCCCACCAGTCGCGGCGCTGATTGTCGTGGACGTCCCACGTGATGACCGGGTTGTCCGGGTCGCCGGTGTAGTAGTCCTGCGTGTACACCTCGACGCGGTGGCCATCGGGGTCGCGCAGGTAGAGGTAGAACGCGTTCGAGACGCCGTGGCGGCCGGGTCCGCGTTCGATCGAGTCGGATCGGCGCAGGGCCCCGAGCTTGTCGCAGATGGAGAGGATGTTGTGCTTCTCATGCGTGGCGAAGCAGACATGGTGCATGCGCGGTCCGTCGCCGCCGGTCATCGCTGTGTCGTGGACGGTGGCCTTGCGGCGCATCCACGCGGCATAGACCGTGCCTTCCTCGTCCTGGATGTCCTCCGTGACACGGAAGCCGAGGTCCTGCATGTACTTCACCGCGCGCGGCACATCCGGGGTGACCTGGTTGAAGTGGTCGAGGCGGACGAGTTCGCCGGGGATGTGCAGGTCGTAGCGCCACGACATGCGTTCGACGTGATCGGACTGGTAGAAGAACTCGTACGGGAAGCCGAGCGGGTCGACCACGCGCACGGAGTCGCCCACGCCCTTGACGAACCCGTCGGGGTTGCGACGGACATCGCAGTCGAGTTCGGTGTAGAACGCCACAGCTTTGTCGAGCTCTTCCGGGCTGCGCACCCGGTAGGAGAACGCAGCCACGGCGGCGACCTCGCCCTTGCGCAGGACGAGGTTGTGGTGGATGAACTCCTCCGTCGAGCGCAGGTAGAGCGTGTTCTCGTCCTCTTCGGTGACATAGAGTCCCAGCACGTCGACGTAGAACTCCCGCGACGCGGCGAGGTCTGTGACGACGAGTTCCATGTAGGCGCAGCGGAGGATGTCGGGCGGGCCCGCCTGCGGAGTGGCGATGGGGTTGTCGGTGGCGATGCCCGTCTCCTGGCTGACGAAATAGCCGGCAGAGGTCCGGGTCATATCGGTGCGTTTGGTCATGGCTGCTTCACTGCTTTCCGAAGACGGGGTTGTGGACCTCGCCGAGGTTGATGTGCACGGACTGCTGTTCCGTGTAGAAGTCGATCGACCGGTAGCCGCCCTCGTGGCCGAGTCCCGAGGCCTTGACGCCGCCGAAGGGGGTGCGCAGGTCGCGGACGTTGTTCGAGTTCAGCCACACCATTCCCGACTCCACGGCCTGGGAGAAGTTGTGGGCGCGCTTGAGGTCCGAGGTCCAGATATAGGCGGCCAGACCGTACTTCGTATTGTTCGCCAACTCCAGGGCCTCCTCGTCGGAGGAGAACGGGGTGATCGCAACGACGGGGCCGAAGATCTCCTCCTGGAAGATCCGCGCGTCGGGCTTCACATCGGCGAACACGGTCGGCTGGACGAAGTTTCCGGTCTCGAATCCTTCGGGGCGTCCGCCGCCGGCGACGAGGCGGGCCTCGGACTTGCCGATCTCGACGTAGGACATGACCTTCTCATAGTGCTCGGGGTGGACGAGCGCAGCCACCTCGGTGGCGGGATCCGACGGCAGACCGACCTTCACGCGCTTGGCCTGGGCGGCGTAGCGCTCGACGAATTCGTCGTAGATCGACTGCTCGACGAGGATGCGCGAACCGGCGGTGCAGCGCTCCCCGTTGAGGGAGAAGACACCGAAGATCGTGGCGTTGACGGCAGCCTCGATGTCCGCATCGGCGAAGATCACAGCCGGGGACTTTCCGCCGAGCTCCATCGACAGGCCCTTGAGCCAGGGGGCGGCATTGGCGAAGATCGTCTGGCCGGTCTTCGACTCACCGGTGAAGGAGATGAGCGGCACGTCGGGGTGCTTGACGAGCGAGTCGCCGGCGAAGCCCTCCTCGCCGAAGCCGTTGACCATGTTGAACACACCGGTGGGCAGGCCGGCCTCTTCGAAGATGCCCGGCCACAGGGAGGCCGAGAGCGGGGTGAACTCTGCGGGCTTGAGCACGACGGTGTTGCCGGTCGCGATCGCCGGTCCCAGCTTCCAGGACTCGAGCATGAACGGGGTGTTCCACGGGGTGATGAGTCCGGCCACGCCGATGGGCTTGCGGTTGACGTAGTTCGCCTGGCGGCCGGGGACCTTGAAGGCGTCGTCGACCTGGGCGACGATGAGGTCGGCGAAGAAACGGAAGTTCTCCGCCGCGCGCGCCGCCTGGCCCTTGGCCTGGGTGATCGGCAGTCCGGAATCGAAGGACTCCATGGCGGCGAGTTCGTCCTTGCGGGATTCGACGATATCGGCGATCTTGTTGAGGATGCGGGCACGCTCACGCGGGAGCATCCGCGGCCATGGGCCCTCATCGAAGGCCGTCTTCGCCGCTGCGACGGCGGCTTCGATATCGGCCTTCTTGCCCGAGGCGGCCTTGATGTAGGGCTCGTTCGTCACCGGGTTGAGGACATCGAATTCGTCTCCGTCGATGGAGTCGACGAATTCTCCGCCGATGTAGTGGCGGATCTTCTCCGGCATATCTGCCGGCGGGGTGGTGGACTGTGTCATGACTTGTCCTTTCGTGAATCTGTCTGCAAATCCGTGGTTGGGGCTGTGGTCGTCTGGGAGTTCTGGAAGCTGTGCAGAGTGGCCGAGCGGTGCTCGCGCACGGCCCGTTCGACCTCCTGCGCCGAGGCGCGAGCCCGGATGAGGGCGACGATGCGGGAGTGTTCCTCCACCGACTCGAGCGCCCGTTCGGGGACGAAGGAGAACGTCGAATCCCGCAGGTGGTTGAGCCGGTCCCACTCGAGTTCGACGAGGGTGCACAGCCGCTCGTTCGGGCAGCGCCGGTAGAGCATTTCGTGGAACTCGTGGTTGAGCCGGGTGAACTCGGCCGGCTCGAAATCATCGAGCAGAGCCCGCATCCGATCGTTGATCTGCTCCGCGGCATCGAGATCATCGGCACCGAGGTGGCCCTGTGCTTGGGCGACGGCCGCGGCCTCGAGGATCGCAACCGTTTCCATCGACTGGGTGTAGGACCCTTGGTCGACCATGGCCACACGAGCCCCGACATTGCGCTCGAAGGTCACGAGCCCGTCGGCTTCCAGGCGGCGGATGGCCTCGCGCACCGGCACCACTGAGGTGTCGAGTTCGAGTGCGATCTGCGCAAGCACGAGCTTGTGCCCGGGCTGATAGGTCTGGTCGGCGACGCGTTCGCGGATCCACCGATAGGCGGTCTCGGCCTTGCTCAGGGACGCAGTCGCAGTCACCGTGAGGCCTTCCACTCGTCGAATTTCGCCTTCCATTCGCCCTTGGGCGGGAAGAGCTCTTCGATCGGATTGCCGGCGGCGACCTGTTTGGCCACCCAGCCGTCCTCGATCTCCTTCGCCAGTGCCGCGTCGACGACTTCCTCGACGAGGTCACGAGGGATGACGATAGCTCCGTCGTCATCGGCGACGATGACATCGCCGGGCAGGACGGTGGCATTTCCGCAGGCCACAGCCACGTCCGATTCCCACGGCACGTGCTTGCGGCCGAGCACGGCGGGATGCTTCGCGGTGGAGAACACGGGCAGGATCTCGGCCACCTCGGCGGAGTCACGGACTCCCCCGTCGGTGACGACGCCGGCGGCGCCGAGCGACTTCGCACGCAGGGCGAGGATGTCACCGAGGGTGCCCGAACCGGATTCGCCGCGGGCCTCGATGACGACGACCTCGCCGGAGCGGATCGAGTCGAAGGCCTGCTTCTGGGCATTGAAACCGCCGCCGTGGGATTTGAACAGATCTTCGCGGTTGGGCACGAAGCGCAGCGTCTTCGCGGTGCCGACGATCTTCGCGCCCGGCTTCAGCGGGGCCACGCCTTCGATGACGACATTGTTGAGTCCGCGCGACCGCAGCTGAGCCGACAGGCCCGCGGTCGGAGCCTCGGTGAGTTTGGCGACGAGGTCATCGCCGAGTGCCGTCGCGGCAGTTTCATCGGCATCACCCTCCGGGGCGAGTCCGGCGGCTTCGCGTGAGCCCCAGGCGTCGACGGTGAGTGCTTCGTTCACTGCGGGCAGACTGCCGAGTTGCTCGTCGAAGTCCCCGGGGCCGTCGACGACTGTGGTGGTCAGTCGTCCGGAGCTCAGTTCTTCGCCGTTCGCCGAGGCGGCCGTGACCTCGACCTCGACCGTGTCGCCTGGGGCGACGACGGAGGATCCGGCAGGGGTGCCGGTGAGGATGACGTCGCCGGGCTCAAGGGTGAGGTGCTGGCTGAGGTCCGCGACGATGCGCGGGAGGGTGAAGATGAGCTGATCGGCTCGCGTGCCGTCGTCCTGGACGACCTCGCCGTTGACCCAGGTGCGCAGGCGCAGGGAGTCGGGGGCCGCCTCGGCGGCGGGGATGAGTTCGGGGCCCAGCGGGGTGTATCCGTCGCGGCTCTTCGAGCGCACGTTCGATCCCTTGTCCGGGGTCTTCATGTCGTAGAGGCCGAAGTCGTTCGACGCGGTCACGCCGGCGACATACGACCAGGCCTCGGCCTCGGTGACGTTGCGGGCGGCGGTGCCGATGACGATGGCGACCTCACCTTCGAAGGCGAGCAGCGAGGTGCCGGCGGGGCGTTCGATGGTCTGGCCGGTGGCGGCGACGGAGCTGGCCGCCTTGAGGAAGTATGACGGCTGGGCGGGGCGCTTTCCTCGTTGTGCCGCACGGGACTCGTAGGCCACATGAACGGCAATGATCTTGCCCGGACGGGTCGGAACACCTGCTGGAGTCGACATCGATCTCACACCTCATTTCGATTGGCTTCACCACAGATCGTATATGATACGGTTCCCGGGAACAAGTAATCCAGGCCACAGAGAACGTGGTCGGGACGCACGACAGGACACAGGAGTCATGGCAGCACAGAAGCACACTCAGACCCGGGTGGCATTCGCGACGATCGTCGGCACGAGCATCGAGTGGTACGACTATTTCCTCTACGCGGCGGCCTCGGGGCTGATCTTCAACGAGCTCTTCTTCGGCCCGCTCGGATCGACGCTCTCGACCATGGTCGCCTTCGCGACGGTCGGGATCAGCTTCCTCTTCCGCCCTTTGGGCGCATTCCTCGCCGGACATTTCGGTGACAAGCTCGGCCGCCGGGTGGTCCTCATCATCACCCTCATCGCCATGGGTGCCGCGACCGCGCTCATCGGCTTCCTGCCGACCTTCGAAACCGCGGGCGTCCTGGCTCCGATCCTGCTCATCGCACTGCGCATCGTCCAGGGAATCTCGGCCGGCGGAGAATGGGGCGGAGCCGTTCTGCTCGCCGTCGAACACGCTGATGAGAAGTCACGCGGACTGCGCGGTTCCTTCCCGCAGATCGGGGTGTCCATCGGCCTTCTGCTGTCCTCGGGCGTGCTCGCCCTGATGACCTCGATCGCCCCGGGCGATGCCTTCCTCGAATGGGGCTGGCGGGTGCCGTTCTTCCTCTCCATCGTGCTCGTCTTCGTCGGCTACTGGATCCGCCGCGGAGTCGAGGAATCCCCGGTCTTCCACGAGATCGCCGAGCGCAAGGAACAGGTCACGAACCCGCTGGGCAAGCTCATCAAGAGCCATTGGCTGCTCGTCATCCTCGCCTCCCTCGTGTTCATGGGCAACAACGCCGCCGGGTACATGACCACCGGCGGATACATCCAGAACTACGCCACAGATCCGACCGGACCCATCGGCCTCGAACGCGGTCCCGTGCTCTGGGCCGTCGCCGCCTCGGCGGTGTCCTGGCTGGTCTTCACGATCATCGCGGGAGCCGTCTCGGACAGGATCGGACGCCGGAACACCTACATCCTCGGCTGGATCCTCCTGTTCGCGGGTATCTTCTCTCTGTTCCCGCTGGTCAACACCGGCTCGGTGGGCATGCTCCTGCTCGGTCTCGTCGTCCTCACCGTCGGTCTGGGCTTCACCTACGGTCAGCAGCCGGCGATGTACGCCGAGCTGTTCCCCTCCAGCGTCCGCTTCTCCGGAGTCTCGGTCTCCTATGCGATCGGGTCGATCCTCGGCGGCGCCTTTGCTCCGACGATCGCAAAGGGTCTCGTGTCATCGACGGGAACGACCGCTTCGGTGGCAGTGTACCTGGGCGTCGTCGCCGTGCTCGCCCTCGCGGCAACCCTGCTGCTGCGTGATCGCACCGGCATTCCGCTGGGTCCAGACCACGAGGACGAGCAGTCAGTGAGCCCGATCATCGGGGTCGGGTCGCCGCAGCTGACCAGCGATGACGGTGACCGGCACCACCCCGCCGACACCAGATCGTATATGAACTGATAGCATTCAAACATCACGACGACGTGTCACGAACCGGAGGTTGACATGCATTTCCATCAGAACGGCTACGTGTCCGCGGACCCGCGGATCGAGGAAGCCGCAGGCTACGGGATCGAGCGCGCAGAGGATCTGCCCGATGAGGTCGATGTCCTCATCGTCGGCAGCGGCCCTGCGGGGATGATCGCGGCGGCACAGCTGTCGCAGTACCCGCACGTGAACACTCGGATGATCGAGAAGCGCGATTCGCGGCTGGTCATCGGTCAGGCTGACGGCATCCAGGCCCGTTCTGTCGAGACCTTCCAGGCGTTCGGCTTCGCCGAGGAGATCATGCGCGAGGGCTATCACATCACCGAGATGGCGTTCTGGAATCCGGATCCGGAGAACCCCGAGAACATCATCCGCACCGGTCGGCCCAAGGATGACGAGCACGGCATCAGCGAATTCCCGCACCTCATCGTCAACCAGGCACGCGTGCTCGACTACTTCGCCCAGTTCGCCGCCCAGTCCCCCGGCAAGATCACACCCGACTATGGGATCGAATTCGTCGACCTCGCGGTCGACCAGGACGCCGCGGCCGCCTCGGCGAAGGACCATCCGGTATCGGTCACCGTCCGCTACACGGCCGGCGAGCGCGCCGGGGAGGTACGCACCATCCGCGCCGGCTACGTCGTCGGCTGCGACGGTGCCCGGTCGAAGGTCCGATCGTCGATCGGACGGACGATGTCCGGTGACCAGGCCAATCACGCCTGGGGCGTGATGGATGTGCTCGCGAATTCCGATTTCCCCGATATCCGCACCAAGTGCGCGATCTCGTCGAAGCACGGAAACATCCTCCACATCCCCCGCGAGGGCGGACATCTGTTCCGGATGTACGTCGATCTGGGCGAGGTGCCCGAGAATGATGCGCGCAAGGTGCGGTCGACGAGCATCGACGAGATCATCCGCCGGGCGAATGCGATCATCTCGCCCTACAGCATCGATGTGAAGAACGTGGCCTGGCATTCGGTCTATGAGGTCGGGCACCGGCTCACCGATGCCTTCGACGACACCGACGAGACCGCGCCCGATTCTCAGTGTCCGCGCGTGTTCATCACCGGCGATGCCTGCCACACTCACTCGGCGAAAGCCGGTCAGGGAATGAACGTATCGATGCAGGACGGGTTCAACATCGCGTGGAAGCTCGGCCAGGTCATCTCCGGACGGTCGTCGACGGAACTGCTGCGCACCTATTCGGCCGAACGTCAGGTGGCGGCGAAGAACCTCATCGAATTCGACAAGGAATGGTCGACGCTCATGGCGACTCCGCAGGAGGAGTTGCCGGACAAGACCTACCTCGAGGACTTCTACGTCAAGACCGCGGAGTTCCCGGCAGGGTTCATGACCGAGTACACGGAGTCGATGATCACGACGCCGACGACTCATCAGGAGCTCGCGGCCGGATTCCCGATCGGCAAGCGGTTCAAGTCGGCTCGGGTCAAGCGCAGCTGCGATGCGAACTTCATCCACCTCGGACATGAGGCCCGCGCCGACGGTCGTTGGAGGGTCTATGTCTTCGCCGATCGGGCCGCTCCTGTCGTCGACGGCAGTGCTGGCAACTCGGGCGGTGAGTCGAAGGTGGCAGCTCTGGCTGCGTGGCTCGAATCGGATCAGGCCTCTCCCCTGGTCGCTTACCGCAGGGAGGGTGAGGACCTCGATGCGCTCGTCGAGCTCAGCGTCATCTACCAGCAGGAGCACAAGGAGTTCGCGTTCCCCGATGTGCCGAAGGTCTTCCGTCCGAATATCGGTGCCTTTGACCTCGAATACGTGGAGAGGATCTACGCGACCCTGCCCGACGAGGACATCTTCGAAGCCCGTGAGATCAGCCGCGATGGTGCCGTCGTCGTGGTCCGACCCGACCAGTATGTCTCTGGCGTCTTCCCCTTGGACGCACATACCGAGATCGGCGACTATTTCGCGGGAGTCTTCGAACCCGTGAAGTGATTTCGGAACGATTCTGTTCTCAAACGCCTCCGGCTGGTGGTCCCTGCACTGCCGGCCGGGCGCGTTTGGTCTGCGTGAGGAGTCCGCAGATCCCAGCTGCGACGAGGGCTGCGGCGCCGATGAGCCACAGCCCGAAGCCGAACGACGGGCGACCGACTTCCATCCCTCCGGTCGGTGTTCCGTCAGGCAGCTGCCCGTCCCACATCAGCACCGGAGGACTGGCGAGGTAGCTGAAGAGGACCAGGACGATGAGTGCTGCGATGATCACAGCTGTCACGTCCCACCAGCGGGCAGGGGCGAAGGCGGCCCCGAGCGCGGCGATGGCGACCACGAGTGCCCAGATGATCAGGAAGAACAGATCGACGTCACCGCCGTCATCAATCGTCCATTCTCCCAGTGAAGTCACTCGAATGCGCGGACCGTCGTCGTTGAAGCTGTCGACGACGGGGACGAAGACAGTCACGGTCCACACTCCGACCGCGGTGAACGGAAGCAGCCGGGCCCACCGTTGCAGCTTGCGTTGGCGTCTGCGGTTGATCTTTTTCGTCGGACGCTGTGCCTGCCTCTGCATCTGCCGGTCGATCCGCCGTCGATCGCTGAGGAGTCCGCAGATGCCTGCGGCGATGAGTGCCCAGCAGCCGATCGTCCAGAGATAATGACCTGCTGACGGATACCCGACGATAATGGCACTGAGCGTTTCACCGGCGGCGTCGGTGCTTTCGACGCGCTCTCGCGGAAGATCGATGACCATAGTCGCCTGCTGGATGAACAGACCGACTCCGACTGCCACCGACAAAAGAGGCCAGTGGGCAAAGGTGTCGAACCGTTTCGCGGTCGCTGCGCAGGCGAGAACGACCACCCAGGGCAGGATGACACCCGGGGTGAGGTCGGCGAGATCGAAGGGTACCCGTCCGAACGATGTCACCGTCAATCGATCATCACCATGGTCGCCGCTGTCGAAGAGCGGCACCCAGATCATCAGCACCCAGCAGGCGAGCGCGACCCACGGCAGCCGCTGTGCGAGGCGATGTGTTCGGTTCCCGTGGGGCCACGGGGTGATTCTGGCGTTTGCGAAGTGAGCGGGTGCTGTCTTCCTCCGCCTGGCGTCGCCGAGGAGGCCGCAGACTCCCGCGGCCAGCAGACTGAGGCCCCCGATGGCCCAAAGGACTGCGCCCAGCGCCGGTTCGGCGACGACCATCCCGAAGACCGAGCGTCCGCGATCATCGACGGCGTCCCACATGATCGTCGGCATATTGGCCAACATGTCGGCCAACACGAGGAAGACGCAGACGCTCAGAAAGAGAGTTCCCACCGACCATAGGCGCCGGACGACGTCCGGCCACGGGTGCGAATCGGGCCGAGACCTGACGGTGAGCAGGAGCGAAGCAGCCGCACATACAAGAACGCCGACGGCGACCAAGACCATCGAGCCCCGAGCCTCCTCGAGGTCGAACGGCGGTCCGCCGAGAGCGGTGACGATGATGCGCGGCGGCTGCGGCGCTTCCGACGTGTCCTCAGGGCTGGCAACCACCGGAACCCACAGCATGACGATCCACAGGCAGAGAGCTGACAGAGACAGCGCTTGCGCGAAATGCAGAAGCAGTCGGCCGAGTCGAGCCTCACGCGGCGGGACCATGGCGCTTCGACATACAGCGTTTGATCCGTTCACGACGATGGTGGTCCTGTTGGGCGGCAGCGACCAGACCACAGATGCCGGCGGCGAAGAACAGCAGGCTGCCGAGCACCCAGAGGCCGAACCCTGCCGCCGGGTAGGCGACCTCCATGCCTCCCGTGGGCATGCCGTCGGCCGTCTGCCCGTCCCACATCATGATCGGCGGATCGGCGACCATCTGCAGGAGTCGCAGTCCCAGCACCGTGCCCAGAACGATGGCCGCGATCGACCACCACTTCGACGCGGAGAGCAGCCAGGCGGTGAACGCACCGGTGAAGATGACGATCCAGAGCACGAGGTAGACCTCGTCGAGGTCGTTCATGTCGATCGGCGAGAAACCGAGAGACGTCACGCGGATCTGCATCGATCCGGGCCCGCCGCTGTCGAGGACCGGCACGAAGATCGTGATCACCCAACAGGCCACCGCCCCTAAAGGGAGCACACGCGCCACGAGGTTGAGACTTCGCCCCCGCGCAGTCGTCAGTCGTGTGCTGCCGCTCTTACCCGCCCTGTCCATAACTACGATTCTCTGCAGTGTCCGTGTGACAGGTGTTCCCGCGATGTTCCAGATCCGACACGCGGCTCAGTCGGGCCCGAACACCATCCGAACCAATTGCCTTTCGACCGGGCTGCCGTTGCAGTCCTGTGCACTCGGTCGTCGGTGCGAATTGCGGCTGCGCCAACCGGCGATCTTCTCGGCACGGGTGCAATAGCGCGGTGGCAGCTGCTCGGGCAGCACGCACTTCGGTTCGATCGTCTGGTATTCGACCGGCGGGTCCGGCTGAGCCGCATCGTGCGTTTCGTCTGTGCCGGCCTGTTCGGCGACTCTCCCGCCCTCATCCCTATCCGGTTCGAGGAAACGGGAGAAGGTCTGCCGCCAATCCGGCCCCGGCGGCGAACCACCCGGTTCGGACACCGCTTCGGGACGCGGGAACCGCATGCGGCGGACCACCGCGGGCGTAGTCACCTCGTAGGATCGTCCGCTCGGCGTGGTGACGCGCAGCCCGTCCGCTGTGGCCTCATGCTTCCACCCGGGATGTTCCTTCGCGTAATTGCAGGATGCACACAGTCCTGAACCGTTCTCCCAGGTGGTGGCTCCGCCAGCGGCAACGGGAAGGGCATGATCGGCATGCCGGATCGGGGCGTCGCACCACGGTGTCCGGCACACATCGTCGCGGAAGGTGATCATCTGCCGCAGTCGTCCGGTGAACTCCCGACTCTTCGCATCCATCCCCACCAACTGCCCGTCGTCGGGACGGGTGAAGATCCGGCTGATGAACATCTTTGCTTCGTTCGCGGCGATGAACTTCCGTGCCGTCTGCGCCGGCAGCGGTCCGAACCCGGGCAGCCAGGCGGGCACGAGGCCGTCCGAGAGCAGGGATTCGGCCTCGACGAGCACATGGATCTCCGCAGGCACCGCCGTCGCGCTCGTTTGGCCGCTCAATCGTTCGACGAAGGTGTCGGCGAGCACCTGCTGGCGATTCCGTCCGCCTGCGTCACCGGCGGCATTGATCGACTCGGCTCCGGCCCGGAGACTCTCATAGGCGGCGACGGCCTGAGCCAGCGGCAGGATCGCAGAGATCCTGGCCATCCCGTCATCGATCACGGTCAGATTCACACGACGATTGGACTCAGCTTTCGCTGCCCGCTTCGCAGCCGCCTCGGCGTCCATCTCCGCACTGAGCGCACGCACTTCGGCGCGCAGGCTGCGCAACCCGGACGGTTCCAGACTGCGCTTCATCCGCGTGTCCACCTTGCGCCGATCGGCGGCGGCAAGGACCGCGGTCTCATCGACCATGATGCGCGCCTTGTCCTCGGAGATCTCCCCCTTGGACAGGGCTTTGAAGGTATTGGGCATCCCGATGACGATCGAGCGGGCGGTGCTGAGGAACTTCCGCCCCGATCCGGGCGAGACCTTCTTCGCCAGCCCGACCTCGTCTCCGGCACGTTTTCCGCAGTCGATCGCGGGCACCCTGTTGTGCCGGTCCCGCTCGATGCGCAGCGCTTCGAACGCCACTGCCTCCCGCGACTGTGCGGCGACGACGGCAGACTTGAGCTCCTCGAGCGCAGTGATCCGCTCGAGTTTCTCAGCCTCGGTGCCACCCGGGTCAAGACCGCGCAGGAGCTCACCGAACCGAGTGATCTCGGTCAGCGGATCCGGAACCGGCGCTGGTTCCCGTGCGGGGTCGACGTCCATATAGAAACGGTACCCGTCGGCACTGACACGACTTCGCGAACGGCCCCGAATGACCCAATACGGCCAGGTCAGACCCTAGCTCAGCCTCAGCCGACTCCGCGCTGGATGCGGTTGAGAATCATGTCCATAGCGACGATGTTGTGGCCGCCGTCGGGGATAATGAGGTCGGCATTGCGCTTCGACGGCTCGACGTAGAGTTCGTGCATCGGCTTGACCGTGCCCAAGTACTGGTCCTCCACCGACTGCAGCGTCCGCCCACGATCGACGACATCGCGTTTGATCCGGCGCAGCAGACGCACATCGGCGTCGGTGTCGACGAAGAGCTTGATGTCGAGCAGCCGGCAGATGCGCGGTTCGGCGAAGATGAGGATGCCTTCGACGATGATAACCGGCGCGGGTTCGACGCGCGTCGTCTCGTCGCTGCGGTTGTGGATCGAGAAGTCGTAGACGGGGCTGTCGACCGCCTCGGAGTTCCGCAATGCGGTGAGATGGTCGACGAAGAGGTCATTGTCGAAGGCATCGAGATCGTCGTAGTTGACCTTCTCGCGCTCCTCGTAGGTGAGCTCGTCGCGCCGCTTGTAGTAGTTGTCGTGGAAGAGCACGGACGGCGGTCCTTCGCACTTGTCCAACAGCGACTGAGTCAGCGTCGTCTTTCCGCTGCCGGTTCCGCCGGCCACGCCCACAACCAAAGTCTCCACGGCACAAATATAGACCACGACCCCCGCCGAGGCGGGTCCCGGCTTCCGTACTCACCCGAGGCTGCGGGTCAGCTGGGTCCACAGCTCCTGGTCGAAGCGCCGCCTGCCCAGCAGACCGGCCATATGTCTCACCGCATTGTCGACCTTGCCGCGCCAGACCTCGATCGCCGTCTTCGCATCCGCTCGGCTGAGCGCACGGAACATGGCCCGATCATCGCTGACGATACGGTCGCTGGCCGGAGAATAGTCGAGCTGCAAGATGGAGATGAACAGACGCAGCCGCAGAGTCAGGGCTTCGAAGGCACGCGCCGATTCCCGCAGACCCGAAGCACGGGCCAGTTCCTGCTGGAAATGGAGGTCGGCGTCCTCGACATCGATTCCGCTGCGCGTCGGCGCCGAGGCTTCGACCTGTCGCAGGGCCAGCTGCACGGGCACGAGGTAGCGCTGCGGACGCAGGGCCAGGGACCTGAGCACAACCTCCCCGATGGCCATGCGCGCGGCGTAGAGGTCGAGCACGTCGACGGTCGTGATCAAAGGAATCCGCGCGCCGCCGCGGGATCCGTCGAGCAGTTTGTCGTCGACCATCCTTCGCAGCGCCGCATCGACCGAGGCCCTGGGCACCTGCATTCGGCGGGAGAGCAGGCGCGGATTGATCCGGTCCCCCGGCTCATATCCGGAGTCGATGATCTCCTCGCGCAGCGCGATCGCCAGATGCTCGGTGATCGATCGGGTCTCCTTCGGCAGCCACGACGATATCTCCATTGAGTCAGAAGTAATAGAACTTCTCTGAGGCTCGTACGGAGCCGATTCCCACCACAGCACACCTTCGAGTCCGTTCCGGACGCGGTCGGCGAGCAGATCGAGCAGAGACCCGGGAATGTCCTGACACTCGCCGAGGCGGCTCTTGAGTACGGTGACGAAATCGTCGAATTCCGCGCACGCCCTCACCCGGGCTCCCGCCCCGTCGGAGAGGTCGTCAGGAACCTCGCCGAGGGGGTCGAACACGAGGAAGTCACCATCACCGTCGAGCAGGGCGAGCAGTTCGGCGGTGGGCACCTGCCGATGCTCGCTGTCGAAGCGCTGCGCCCACCGCCCGACGCCCGCGGTGCGCAGGGCCGCGGTGATTCCCGCGATGCGCCGCTGAATTCGCCGAGGCGGCACGATCGTCGCGGACTCTCCACGATCTCCGCCCCCACCTGCATCGTTCCTGCGAACGCCGACGATGACGAGGGGAAACCCGCTGGCCGCGAGGATGAGCTCCGAGGCACCGGCCACCTCGGCGACGGGGACCGTCAGCGCCCGCACCGACCGGGAGACGATGCTCTGACTCAACCCCGTCGCCTCGGCCAGGGCACGAGTCGAATAGTCCCGTCCGGAGATCCTGGCCCCCGCGGTGGCGACGAGTGCTTCGACGACCCGGTCAGCGGTCTCCTGGATCGGCGGGCGGCCGCTGCGGGGACGATCCGCGAGGTCGGATCGGCTCGCCCAACGACGCAGGGTCGACGGCGATGCTCCCGTGCGCGCGGCCGCCTCGGCGAGGGTCGACGTCGTCAGCAGCGCCACGGCGTCACGACGGAACTCAGCGGAATACATCACTCTATCTTAGGACTTCTGACTCAAACATTCACGGCGGTCGACTCCATCTCTTCACCCCCGGATTTCGGCGGCGCATACTGATCTCACACCCAGGTTCCACGGTCAGCGCCGACGCGTGAGAGCACCGAATCCGAGCACCGAAGGAGCACAGTTGCTGCACACCGAAACCGACCTCGCCACGCTCACTGCCCAGTCGATCGATACCGTCCGCCGGTGGCTGCGAGTGTCGACGTCGATGACCACGGCGAAGAACCCCGCGGCCGAACGCCTCTCCGCCGTCCTCTCCGACGACAACGGCCTCGACTTCACCGTCGGGTTCGTCGATCGGGTCGTGCGCACAGACGATGTCCACGCCGCCGCCGACGCCTTGACCGAGGTCGGCAAGCTAGCCCCTGAGACGATGTCGTACCTCGACCGTGCACAGATCAAGGCCGGTGCCGCACTGGCCAAGATCGCCCCGCAGGTCGTCGTGCCCGCCGCCCGCACTCGCCTGCGTCAGATGGTCGGCCACATGGTCGTCGACGCCCGGGACAAGCAGTTCGGCAAGACCGTCGCCGCCCTCACCGCCGACGGTCACAGGCTCAACATCAACCTCCTCGGCGAGGCCGTGCTCGGTGACGGCGAAGCCGACAATCACCTGGAGCAGACCCACCGGCTGCTCGCCCGCGACGATGTCGACTACGTGTCGGTGAAGGTCTCCTCCGTGGCCTCGCAGATCTCGATGTGGGCCTTCGACGAGACCGTCGACTATGTCGTCGACCGCCTCCGTCCGCTCTACCAGCAGGCCGCGAAAGCCCCGACCGGCGCGAAGTTCGTCAACCTCGACATGGAGGAGTACCAGGACCTCGAGTTGACGATCGCGGTGTTCACGCGACTGCTCTCCGAACCGGAATTCAAGGATCTCGAGGCCGGAATCGTCATCCAGGCCTACCAGCCCGATGCGCTCGGAGCGGTGCAGCGGCTGAGCGAATTCGCTTCCCGCCGTGTCGAGAACGGCGGAGTCGGGATCAAGGTCCGCCTCGTCAAGGGCGCGAACCTGGCGATGGAGACCGTGCACGCCGAAATCGCGGGCTGGCCTGCAACGACGTGCGATTCGAAGCAGTCCACGGACGCGAACTACAAGCGAGTCCTGCACTGGCTGTTCACCCCGGAGCGGATGAAGGGGCTGCGCATCGGCGTGGCCGGGCACAACCTCTTCGACATCGCCTTCGCCCACCACCTCTCCGTCGAACGCTCCGTGACCGACCGCGTCGAGTTCGAGATGCTCCAGGGTATGGCCAGCGAGCAGGCCGCCGCCGTGACCGAGGACGTCGGAGACCTCCTCCTCTACGTTCCGGCCGTTCATCCGAAGGAGTTCGACGTCGCGATCTCCTACCTCGTGCGCAGGCTTGAAGAGAACTCTGCGTCCGAGAACTTCATGTCCGGCATCTTCGACCTCGCCAACGGCAACGACGTATTCAAGCGCGAAGCCGACCGGTTCACCGCGTCGGTCGACCAGCTCGAATCGATCCTCGACACCGAGGGCGAGACCGCACCGGCCCCGAACCGCCACCAGAACCGGTCGACCGAAACACTCGGCGAGACCGTGGTGCCGACCCAGTTCTTCAATGAGCCCGACACCGACCCGTCCCTTCCTGCCAACCAGGAGTGGGTGCGCAGCATCATCGCCGAGGCGACCGCCCCCGGCTACCTCGACGATCGTCCGAACGCGCCCAAGGTCGAGTCCACGGACGAGCTCGATGAGATGATCGCCCGCGGTCGCGCCGCGGCTGCCGACTGGCGGGCCCTCGGCGCCGCCGGTCGCGCCGAGATCCTCCACCGCGCCGCGGACATCTTCGCTGCCCGTCGCGGCGAGTTCATCGCCGTCGAGGCCGCGGAGGTCGGCAAGATGCCGTCGCAGTCCGATCCCGAGGTGTCCGAGGCCATCGACTTCATCCGCTACTACGCGCTGAATTCGCTCGAGCTCGAGAACATTGAGGGCGCGACCTTCACTCCCGATGAGATGGTCGTCATCACTCCCCCATGGAACTTCCCGGTGGCCATTCCCACCGGCGGAACCGTGGCGGCGCTGGCGGCGGGATCTGCTGTCATCCACAAGCCGTCGAAGCCGACCCCGCACTGTTCGGCGCTCATCATCGACTGCCTGTGGCAGGCCGGCGTGCCCAAGGACGTGCTGCAGCTGTGCGCTCCGGTCGAGCGGGACCTCGGCCAGCACCTCGTCTCGCATCCCGACGTCGACCGGGTCATCCTCACGGGTGCCTCGGAGACCGCAGCGATGTTCAAGTCCTTCCGACCCGAACTCCACGTCAATGCAGAGACCTCGGGCAAGAACGCCCTGGTCATCACCCCGGCGGCGGACCGAGACCTCGCCATGGCCGACCTCGTGTATTCGGCCTTCGGACATGCCGGACAGAAGTGCTCGGCCGCCTCGTTGGGCATCATGGTCGGTTCGACCTACGATTCCGAGCGCTACCGTCGCCAGCTCATCGATGCCGCCTCGTCGATGGTCGTCGACTGGCCGTCGAATCTCGCATCGACCATGGGTCCGCTGACCGAGGATCCCTCGGACAAGCTGCGTCGGGCGCTGACGTCGCTCGAACCTGGAGAATCCTGGCTGCTCGAGCCCAAGCAGCTCGACGATTCGGGGCGTCTGTGGAGCCCGGGTATCAAGGACGGGGTCAAGCCCGGTTCCTTCTTCCACCTCACCGAGGTCTTCGGTCCGGTGCTCGGTCTCATGCATGCCAAGGACCTCGATGAGGCCATCGAGTTCCAGAACGCCGTGGACTTCGGCCTCACCGGCGGCATCCATTCCCTCGACCCCGAGGAGGTCACCACCTGGCTCGACCGCGTCGAGGTCGGCAATGCCTACGTCAACCGCGGAATCACCGGTGCGATCGTGCGTCGGCAGTCGTTCGGCGGCTGGAAGCAGTCCTCGGTCGGCCTGGGTTCGAAGGCCGGCGGGCCGAACTATCTCATGCTCTTCGGCCACTTCGCCGATGCCGGCAGCCAGAATCTCGAGGCGGCCAAGGCCGATGACAAGCGCTGGTTCGAGGCCGAATTCGGTGCGGCGAAGGACCATACGGGACTGCGCGCGGAGGCGAACATCTTCCGCTACCGTCCTCGGCCGGTCACCTTGCGCGTCACTGCCCAGGCGAGCCTGTTCGATCTCGAACGCTCGCTCCACGCCGCCACCACGGTGGGGTCGGCGGTGCAGCTGTCCGTCGCCGAGGATGTGCCCGCCGAGGTGAAGATCGCCGTGACGAACGCCGGTGTCCCCGCCCGCACGGAGTCGGCGGATCTGTTCGCCGAGATGGTCGGACAAGGTCGCTACGACGACACGGTGGGTGCCCGCATCCGCGTCCTCGGTCGGTTCGAGGACGAACTGCTGGCTGCGGCCGCGCCTCGCCCGGAGGTCGCGATCATCGATGAGCCGGTGACCACCTCGGGGCGGGTGGAGCTGCGGTACTACGTGCAGGAGCAGGCGGTGTCGATGACCCTGCACCGCTTCGGCAACCCGAGCCGCGACTTCCACGAGCTCGCCGCCACCCTCACCTCCTAATTGCTACCTGACGGCGGCCCAGCAACCTCGCGCGAGGTTGCTGGGCCGCCGTCAGGTAGTTCTGGGGCAGGGCGGGTTGTGTAGGATGAGTGCCACCCGTGGCACTCAGTGGACTGTTCGACTGTTCACAAGCTGTTCACATCTTCGCCGCTGTCGTCGATGAGTGAGCCGCTAGGGTGCAAGGGACTGCGCACGTGATCGTCACGGTGCGCACAGCCGCTCATCCGCCCGAAAGGCTCCCATGAAAGTCACGACTACTCTCTCTTCCGCCGCGGCGCTCAGTCTCGTTGCGGGCCTGGCTCTCCCCCTCGCACCGGCAGTCGCAGCAGACGCCGCCGCAGACAGCGACATCCGCATCTCCGAAATCGCCTACACCCTCGAGACCGACTTCATCGAAGTCGCCGCCGACCCCGGCACCGACATCTCCGGGTGGACCTTCGGTTCGGTGACACGCGGCGGCAGCGTTCAGGCGCAGGAGAACACCGTCACCGTGCCCGAGGACACGACGGTCGGCGATTCCGGTGCCGTCGCGATCGACGTGCCGATCACGAACTCCGTCAAGGCCGGTTCGGCCGCCGACGGCGAGTACGGCTCGAGCGCCTTCGTCATCGACGATGACGGCGAGCTGGTCGACTTCCAGCAGATCGGCGGCGTCGTCGACGGCAAGGGCGTCACCGGCACGAAGAACACCTTCACCCCCGCGCCCGTCATCGGCCAGGAAGCCCAACCGACCGGTGCGACTGCCGCCGGCGGCCAGTCGATCCAGCTCACAGGCGACGCATGGAAGTCGGCAGCCCCCACCCCGAACGCCCTGCCCGACAGCAGCGACGACGGCGACGACGATGGCGACGACGGCGAAACTCCCGAAGGCGTCACGCCGATCGCCGACATCCAGGGCACGGGCGACGCCAGCCCCATCCAAGGCAAGACCGTGACCACCTGCGGTGTCGTCACCGCCGCCTACCCCGAGGGCGGGCTGAACGGCTACTACATCCAGACCCCGGGCACCGGCGGAGCCGACCGTGCCGACGGTGCAGCATCCGACGGCATCTTCGTCTACTCCCCCGACACCGTCGCCGATATCAGCATCGACGACCACGTCGAGGTCACCGGCACCGTATCCGAAAACTACGGTCAGACCCAGATCTCCGTATCCGCGTCCGGTCTCAAAACGGTCGACGAACCCGCCGAGGCGGTCAAACCCGTCGAAGACGCCTTTCCAGCAGGAGATGAGAAGCGCGAATCCCTCGAAGGCATGCTCCTGCAGCCGAGCGAATCGCTGACCGTGGCCGACAACTACAACACGAATACGTACGGCGAGGTCGTCCTCGCCACCGGTGAGGGCACGCTCGACCAGCCCACCGACGTCCACCGCCCCGGCACCCCCGAGGCGAAGGCTCTGGAAGCCGAGAACCTCGACCGTGAGGTCGTCCTCGATGACGGCGCCACCGTGAACTTCCTCAAGGCCGATAAGGACATCCCCCTGCCCTACCTCAGCAAGGAGGACCCGGTCCGCGTCGGTGCGCAGGCGAACTTCACCTCCCCCGTCGTGCTCGGCTTCGATCACGAGAAGTGGCGATTCCAGCCGACGACCCGTCTGACCGGGGACAACGCCGAGGCGGTCCAGCCGACCACTTTCACCGACACTCGCACCGAGGCCCCCGAGGCCGTCGGCGGGCAGGTCAGCCTCGCCAGCTTCAACGTCCTCAACTACTTCACCACCACCGGTGACCAGCTCTCTGGCTGCCAGTACTACGACGACCGCGAGGGCAACCACATCACCGTCCGCGGCGGCTGCGATGCCCGCGGTGCCGCGAATGCGGAGAGTCTCAAGCGTCAGGAGACGAAGATCGTCACCGCGATCAACAAGCTCGACGCTTCGGTGGTCTCGCTCATGGAGATCGAGAATTCCGCCGCGTTCGGCAAGGACCGCGACGACGCGCTGGCGACCCTGGTCAAGCGCCTCAACGAGGCCGCCGGAACCGAGAAATGGGACTTCGTCGACTCCCCTGCCGCCGTTCCGTCCGATGAGGATGTCATCCGCACGGCGTTGATCTACCAACCCGCCGAGGTGGCCCCGCAGAACGAATCCACGATCCTTGACGATCAGGATGCGTTCTCCAATGCCCGCGAACCCCTGTCCCAGGCGTTCGCCCCGAAGGACGACTCCGGTGAGGTCGAAAAGGACAAGACCTTCGTGACGATCTCCAACCACTTCAAGTCCAAGGGATCCGGTTCAGGTCCGGGCAACGAGGACTCCGGTGACGGTCAGGGCGCGTCGAACGCCGATCGCGTGAAGCAGGCCGAATCACTCGTCGGGTTCGCCGGCGACCAGCAGGAGGCAGCGAACAGCGATCTGGTCTACCTCCTCGGCGATTTCAATTCCTACACTCAGGAGGACCCGATGCAGGTCTTCTACGAGGCCGGATACAAGGACATCGCGGCGGAGAAGACGGACGAATCCACGTATGTCTTCGGTTCGCGCACAGGCAGCCTCGACCATGTCCTCGCCCTCGACGCCTCGGACGAAGCGCACGGGGCAGGCACGGATGCGACGGCCTTCGACTCCGTCACGGGGGCCGATGTCTGGAACATCAACTCGGTCGAGTCCCTGGCGCTCGAATACAGCCGCTTCAACTACAACGTCAGCGACCTCTTCGCTCCGGACCAGTTCCGGGCTTCCGACCATGATCCGGTCGTCGTCGGTCTCTTCGACTCGGCAGATGAGGGTGGAGATGACGACGCAGCAGACGCTGCGGAAAACGCCGACGCCGACGGTTCGAGCGACCACCCCGGCGGAAAGAACGCGGGGAAGAACGGTGGCGAGAACGGCAACCATTGGGGCAGCCGCGACGGTGATCACCCTGGAGGCAAGAACGCCGGGAAGAACGGTCGCCACAACGGTTGGTGACGTTTAATCGGTGACGGCCACCTGCCCCCGCATGAGCACTCGTGCCGTGCGGAAGAGGGAGGTGGCCGTCACCGTGTCCGCGTCGAAGACGGCACCGGCCGTGACGACGCCCGAAGGGGTGGCCAGCCGCACTTCCGGCCCGACATTTTTGTCTTCGTCCCCGGTGTCCGACCCTGGCCGGGAGCGTCGGATGATGCGGTTGATGATCGTGTCCGGGATCTGCGCGGCCGCGGCCAGGCACATGGCTCCGGTTCCGGGCACGGCTTTGTGCGTCTGCCCCATAGAGATCATTCGCACGGGCAGGTCGGCCTCCTCGGCGGCCAGGGTCGTTCCGTCGAGCAGTCGGGTGGGCTCTGGGGCGGTGACCACGGCGACCTTCGGCACGACGTCCGGTGCTTCCTCCGGTGACTCACACAGACCCATCCGCACGGCGGCGTTGCGGCGCAGCTCCGCGATCATGCCCATCGCGTGCTCGTTCGCGTCGATCTCCTCCGGAGATTCGGTGCCCTTGAGTCCGATCGCAGCACCCGGCACGATGACGACGGGCAGGCTGGCATCGACGAGACTGACCTCGAACATCGCCCCACCGGCAGTGATGGACTCGGCTGCCTTCCCCGTCGGCAGGAGCCCGGCGGTGCGGCTGCCAGCCGGGTCGGGATAGATGAGTTCGAGCGGTGCGCCCGTTCCGCTGACTCCGGGCAGCACCAGATCGCCCGTAACGTCGGCCTGCCCATCGACGACGCCGAGGCCGACATCGACGAGTTTCTGCGTGTTCGTGTTGAACAGCCGGAAGACATTCCATCCGTCGGCTGCGGTGATCAGACCCACTGACAGCGCGAAGGGCACGACCCCGGACGACAGATTTCCGCAGTTGCCGGAATAGTCGACGGCCGCCTCGGTGACGGAGACCTGACCGAACGTGTAGTCGAGGTCGACCCCATCCCTCGCCGAGGCGGCCACGACGACGATCTTCGACAGCGAGGAGATTCCCCCGCCCATTCCGTCGAGTTGACGGCCGAACGGATCGGGCGAGCCCATCGCCTGGCAGAAGATCGTGTCCCACTCCGCCGTGTCCCCGCCGGTGCCCAAAGGTGGCAGCGCGGATTCGCTGAAGAAGAGTCCCTTGCTTGTGCCGCCGCGAACGAACGTGGCATCGATCCACCGAGTCATGCTTTCAGCGTAGCGACTTCGGCACGATCGCCATGGCTGCGAACCCGAGGACTGCCACGACGGCGAAGAGATAGAAGCCCCACGGATAGGCGATGCCCGCGGTGACGAGGGCGCCGGTGATGAACGGACCGACGATGGCACCGATCCGCCCGATGCCCGAAGCCATGCCCAGCGCGGTGCCGCGGGCCTGAGCCGGGTAGATGGCCGAGACGAAGGCGTAGACGAGCACCTGGGCGGAGAAGACGAAGACTCCGGTGATGAACACGGCGATGTTGAGCAGCACCTGGCTGGTCATCGGAATCGACAGTGCGGCGAGGAAGATGGCAGCCAGGACGAACCACATGAGCACGATCTTCTTCGTCCCGTGCTTGTCGGCCAACCAGCCGGCCAGGACGAGCCCGACGACGGCGCCGATATTCATGACGAAGAGCATGACCAGCGAATCCGAGACCTCATAGCCGGCGTCGGCCATGATCTTCGGCAGCCAGGTGTTGAGTCCGTAGACCAACAGGAGTCCCATGAAGCTCGCTGCCCACACGCCGATGGTCACCAGCGCCAGCTTGCCCTCGAAAAGTCCCGCCATTCCCGTCTTCGCCTGCGCGTCGACGGTGCCGGACGGATCAGCAGCGTCGACATCCACCCCCTGCGCGGCTGCGGGGTTGCGTTTGAGCTCCTGAGCGATGAGGAAGACTTCGGATTCGGGCAGCTTCCAGATCAGGAGGGGCACCATGACGAGGCCGGCGATTCCGCCGGCGAGGAAGAGCAGGTGCCAATTGTGAGAGTAGGCGACGGCGAGCAGGGAGATCGCGACGGCGCCGGCATGGTAGCCGGTCATCGTCAGCGTCGTGGCCTTTCCGGTCTTCCCCGACTTGTTGTACTCGCTGATGTAGGCGAGCGCACTGGGCATGACGGCACCGAGGAACAGTCCGGCGATGAACCGGAAGGTGGTGAACAGTGCGACGTTCGGAGCGAACGCGACGAGCAGAGTGAAGACGCTGAAGCCGATGACGCAGCCGATGATCGCCCACCGCCGTCCGATCCGGTCGACGACGGGGCCGACGGATACGGCGCCGAGGCCGACTCCCACGAGGCTGAGCGTGGCCACCATCGTGGCCGCCTCGGGGGTGAATCCGAGAGCCTCGGTGGCCAGCAGCTCGGGGATGACCGCGCCGAGGACGACGAGGTCGAAGCCCTCCAGGGCGACGGCCAGCCAGCACAGGACGGCCGGCCAGCGGCCCGCCGAGGCGGAACCGGTCGTGGATGCGGATGGGGTGGTTGCGGACATCGGTGTCTCCGGGGTGTTGTCGTGCAGGTCAGAACGGGTAGGGCGCGATGGACGAGCGCATCGTCACCCATTGGGTTTCGGTGAAGGCTTCGATGTTGGCTTCGGCTCCACCGAAACGGGATCCGTTGCCGGAGTCCTTCATGCCACCGAAGGGGACGTTGGCCTCATCGGAGACGGTCTGTTCGTTGATGTGGATCTTGCCGGTGTCGACGAGGTCGGCGAGGTCCATGGCCAGACCCACATCGCCGAGGATGCCCAAGGAGAGTCCGTATTCGCTGGCATTGACCATCTCGGCGGCTTCTTCGAGGGTGGAGAAGCGGGCCACCGGGGCGACGGGTCCGAAGATCTCCTGCGCCCAGGCGGGGTTCGAGGGGCTGAGATCGGTGAGCACCGTGGGCGGGACAAAGGCCCCTTCGCCCGGCCCGCCGGCGACGAGCGTGGCGCCGTCGGCGGTGGCTTTGTCGAGGATGTCGCGAACGTGGGTGCGCTGTTTCTCGTCGATGATCGGTCCGATCGCAACCTCCTCGGTGGCGGGGTTGCCCACCGGCAGATTGCGGGCGCGTTCGGCCAGCTGTTCGACGTATTCGTCGTAGATGGATTCGTGGACGAGGTGGCGGCCGGTGGTCATGCAGATCTGGCCTTGGTGCATCCACGATCCGAAGGCCCCCGCCGAGGTGGCGGGACCGACCTCGGCTCCGGGAAGGACGACGAGCGCATTGTTGCCCCCGAGCTCGAGGTGGCAGCGCTTGAGGAGGCGACCGGCGGCTTCGCCGACCTTGCGTCCGGCCGCGGTGGAGCCGGTGAACGAGATGACGGAGACCTCGGGTGCGGCGACGACGGCTTCACCGGCGTCGAGGCCGCCGGGCAGGACCTGAAGCAGTCCTTCGGGCAGTCCCGCCTCGGCGAAGACCTTCGCGATCGCCACTCCGGCGCACACGGCGGTGCGGGGGTCCGGCTTGAGCAGGACCGCGTTGCCCAATGCCAGGGCCGGGGCGACGGAGCGCATGGCGAGGATGAGGGGGAAGTTGAACGGGGCGATGACGGAGACGACTCCGGCGGGCACTCGGCGGGCGAAGGACCACCGGGGTTCGTTCGAGGTGAGCACCTGCCCCTTGGGGTGGCTGGGCAGGGCGGAGGATTCGAAGCAGATGGCTTCGGCCGAGGAGAGTTCGAGTGCGGCCTTCGGCGGGATGGAGCCGGCTTCGCGGATGATCCATCCGGCGAGCTCTTCGGCGTGTTCGGCCCACAGAGCACCGGCGCGGCGCAGCACTGCGGCCCGTTCGGCCGGGGTTGTCTTCGCCCATTCCTTCTGTGCAGCGGCGGCTCGCGTGGCGGCGGCGGTGACGTCGTCGGCGTTGGCGGCACCGAGGCGGCCGAGGGTCTCACCAGTGGCCGGTTCGATGACATCGTAGGTCTCTCCTGAGCCGGCGGCCCAGGTGCCGGTGAAGATCTTCTCGTGCCAGTCGGTTCCCAGGAATTCAGTCATTGTCTGTCCTCACTTCTTTGTCGGGGCGGGACTGTGGTGCACCTCTCGTCAGAGTAGTGACCGGGACCACCCGAAGCCACAGTGCTCCCATTCATTGAGAATTTTTCTTGAGAACCGCTAGAATCCGAGGCATGGCGAACTCTCCTTCCGGCGACTCGATGATCGATCGGCTCGTGCGCGTGCTCGCATCCTTCGACCCGGACCATCAGAGCCTGAGCACCGACGAGATCGCCGAGCGTGCCGAACTGCCGAAGTCGACGGCCTACCGACTCATCGGTGAGATGATGCGTCACGATCTGCTCCAGCGCGACCCCAACGGCCGCATCCGGATCGGCGTCGGGATGTGGGAGCTGTCGAACCGCGCCTCCGATGCCGTCGATCTGGCTTCGGTGGCCAGACCGCACATGATGGGTGTACACGAGTTCGTCGGCGAGAACACCCAGTTGGGCATTCTGCGGGAGCGGGAGGTGCTCATCATCGAGCGCATGTCGGCGCCGAATGCGGTCATCCACCGGTCGAAGACCGCCGGTCGGCTGCCGGCTCATGCGTCATCGTGTGGACTCGTGCTCTTGGCTTATGCCCCGAAGCATCAGCGTGAGGCGTATCTGCGGGGGCCGCTGTCTGCCATCACGGAGAAGACAACAACGGATCCTGCCGCTCTGCGCAAGATGTTCACTTCCATCCGCTCTCACCATTTCGCCGAGCTCTCCGGCCATATCGATGAGGGCACGACAGGAATCACGGTTCCTGTCTTCGACGCCGGCGGGGCGGCGATCGCCGGGCTCGGCGTCGTCATCGATTCGGAGCACCGTAAAGGCGTGCCCGCGATCATGCGGGTCCTGCGGACCGCCTCGGCGAGGATCACGCAGGACCTTACCGCCGATCATCGATTCGCCGGCTGAGTCAGATCGCTGCGACTCAGACCAGCACACCGACGAGCAGGCAGACCACACCGAACAACGGCAGCGTGCCCTGTTTGAGCGCGGAGGCGAGCAGCTCACGGCTTGAGAGTGCGAGCACCAGCGCTGCGGCGAGCATCGATCCTGCCCCGACGAAGACGAGGGTGAGACCGACCGCGGCAGAGCCTGCGCCGAAGACGATGAGGCCAATGAACACAGCGAGGGCCAAGAAGAGGTTGTAGAAGCCCTGGTTGAAGGCCAGGGACTTCGTCGCCGCAGCCTCGGCTTCGGTCGTGCCGAACGTGGCGCGGGCACGTGGACTCGTCCAGGCGATGGACTCCAAGTAGAAGATGAAGACGTGCAGGGCGGCGGCGAGGCCGGCGAGGACAAGTCCGGCGATCGTCATGCGCGAGCCGCGAATCTGGCTCGCCGCTTCTCCGCTTCCTCCTCTCGATTCTTCGGCGGCGCGTTCGTCACCAGCGCATCGAGGAGGTGCTGGGTGGTGTGGGCGATCTCCTCGACAGCAGCGTCGAAGGCCTCAGCATTGGCCTGCGAGGGCTTCGTCGTGCCAGCGATCTTGCGCACATACTGCAGTGCGGCGGCGTGGACTTCGTCGGAGGTGGCGGCAGGTTCGAAATTATGGAGGGTCCTGATGTTTCTGCACATGCCAAAACGGTACTCCTCGGCACTGACACAGAACAGATGTTCCGCCGATACACTGAGGCCACAATGGAGATCCGGAAAGAGATGACGCCAACAGAGACCGCCCTGACATCACAGCAGATCGAAAGCATCCGTCAGCTGCGCCTGGATTTCTCGCAGCTGATCATGCACCACCGCTTCGTCATCGACGAGGTGCTCACGAAGATCTCGATCCTGCGCGAGGAGTCCGTCCACACGCGCAGCTACAACCCGATCGAGCACATCTCCTCTCGCGTGAAGTCGCCACGGAGCCTGCTGGAGAAGGTCCACCGTCGGGGCCTGCCGCTCGACACCGCGATCATCCGCCGCGAGATCACCGACATCGCAGGCATCCGCATCACCTGCAGCTTCATCGCCGACACCTACCACGTCCTCGAGCTGCTCACCGCGCAGAACGACGTCCGCCTCGTCGAGGTCAAGGACTACATCGCAGAGCCGAAGCCCAACGGCTACCGCAGCCTGCACGCGATCCTCGAGGTCCCGGTGTTCCTCCGCAGCGGGCCGACCCCGGTCATCTGCGAGGTGCAGATCCGCACGATCGCGATGGACTTCTGGGCGAGCCTCGAACACAAGATCCACTACAAATTCGACGGCGACGTTCCCGAACGTCTCGTCGGCGAACTCACCGAGGCGGCCGACGCGGCCAGCGAACTCGACCGGAAGATGGAACGCCTCCACGCCGAGGTCAGGAGCGGTTCACCGGATGTCGATTCCGGTGAGGAGTTCGACGAGGAGGCTCTGCGGATCCTTTGGGACCTCAGTCGGCGGGAGGGCTAGGCCTCTTGGGTCGGTACGTCCGACCGAAGCTGCGGGCATTCGCCGTATCGATCGCCTCGAGCTCCCAATCGACCCGCCGTCCGCCGGGAACATCGAAGATCCGGGTGCCGTCGCCGAGGAAGACCGGGGCGACGTAGACCTGGAGTTCGTCGATGAGGTCGACCTCGAGTGCCTGCCGGGCGATATCGGCGCTGATGATCTGGATGTCGCGGTCACCGGCGATCTGCTGGGCACGCTCGACCGCCTCGGTGATGGTGCAGTTCAGCGCGGTCACCGAGGCGTCCCCGGCCAAATCCTCGGGACGATGAGTGAGGATGAACTCCGTCCCCGACCACGCACCTCCGTATGGCTCGGACGTCAGCTCATCGCGTTCGGCAGCCTGCGCCTTGGCCGCGTCGTAGCCGCTGCGGCCGGAGATGATGACGGCGACTTTCGACGCCATGCCCTCGGTGGTGCCTTCGGCGTTCGGCTCGGAGGCCGAGAGCCACGACATGTCATGGCCTGGCCCGGCGATGAATCCGTCGATCGAACAGGTGAAACCCCATGCCACTTTTCCCATCGCTCCCCCTCGAGCCGCAACGATCATCAATCTAGTTGCAGATTGCAACCAGTTAACCATTGTTGCCGGCCTCGATCAATGCCCCGTGTGACCGAACAGGCCGACTTACAGCGGAATGTTCTCCGACTCTTCCTCGTTACGCCTGGTGAGAGCCACATCAGCTGGGCCCGAGGATTTTCGAGAAAGAGAGTCACCACCATGGCAGATTTCACGAACAAGGTCGCACTCGTCACCGGAGGCGGATCGGGCCTCGGAGAGGCGATTTCCAAGGACCTCGCCTCCAAGGGCGCGAAGGTCGTCATCACCGACATCAACCTCGAGGCAGCCGAGCGTGTCGCCGGTGAGGTCACCGAGGCCGGAGGCACCGCCTCGGCAATCCAGCAGGACACGTCCTCGAAGGAGGACTCGGAGAAGGTCGTCAAGTTCGCCGTCGACACCTACGGCGGACTCAACTTCGCCGTGAACAACGCGGGCATCGGCGGCAAGCAGGTGCCCGCCGGCGAGACCGACCTCGATTCGTGGGACAAGGTCATCGACGTCAACCTCAACGGCGTCCTCTACGGCATGCGCTTCCAGATCCCGGCCATGCTCGAGAACGGCGCAGCGGAGTCGGCGATCGTCAATATGGCTTCGATTCACGGAACCGTCGCCGCGGTCAACAACGGCGCTTACACCGCAGCCAAGCACGGCGTCGTCGGCATCACGAAGAACGCCGCCGCCGAATACGGCGCCGAAGGCCTTCGCATCAACGCAGTCGGCCCCGGCTACATCACGACTCCCCTGCTCGAATCGAGCCTCGATGCCGAGGTCATCGAAGGACTCAAGGCCAAGCACCCCCTCGGCCGCCTGGGCACCGCCGATGAAGTAGCGAAGGTCGTGTCCTTCCTGCTCTCCGATGATGCCTCGTTCGTCACCGGCGCCTACTACCTCATCGACGGCGGCTACACCGCGGTCTGACCGCTCTGTCGATGACGCACGAGCACTGTCGCCACCTCAGTGCTCGTGCCCGGCCCCGTCATGCCCGGTCGGCACCCCGACCTCTGCCTCCTGACCTCGCTCGATGACGACGAATTGACCCATCATGCCCTCGTCTTCGTGCAGCAGCATGTGGCAGTGATACATGTACGGCATCGTCGGGTCGGCGAAGTCCTCGAATCGCATGAGCAGCCGGTAGTCGCGATTCGGTTCGAGGTAGATCGTGTCCTTCCTTCCGCTCATCTCCACCGGCGGCGCCTCCCCATCGACCGAGAGCACCTCGAACTGCACATCGTGGATGTGGAAGCTGTGCGGGATCGGCTGCTTGCTGCGCACCTCCCACACCTCGGTGTCACCGACGTAGGCCACCTCGTCGATGCGGTTCATGTCCATCCGCTCACCGTTGATCTCACGTTCCTCGAGTTCGAACTTCCGAGTCGTGGCTGCCTCAGTCTCAACTAGGGCATCGTCCCCAGCATGCGACGACGGCGACCATGCGGGTTCCGGAGCAGGTGTCAGGGTCTCGGCCGCACGGAATTCGAGAACGTCGAAGGAATCGTGTCCGCCCATCGTCGCCGGCACCGCCACCCCGCCGAGGTCGACCTCGGCCGAGCGCATCCGCACCGTCTCACCTGCGGTGAAGTCGACGACCACCTCGGCGCGCTCACCCGGTGCCAACCTCAGCCGATCGACCTCTGCGGGCTCGTCGAGGAGTCCGCCGTCACCGGCGATGAGGTCCATCGACCGATCGGGGAATTCGAAGGCGTACGTCCTCGCCGTCGATCCGTTGAGCAGGCGCAGCCGCACCTTCTCCGATGTCACCTCCTGCACCCCGCCGATGGTGCCGTTGACCATGACGGTGTCGCCGAGCATCCCCGGTTCGGCCCCGTCGTCGCTGAGCTCGAGCTCGCCGTCGTCGAAGGACTTGTCCTGGACGATGAGCGGGAGATCGTCGACGCCGTACTCGTCCGGCAGATCCGCCTCGGCGCTGGCATCGTCGTCGAGGATGACCATCCCGGCCAGCCCCTTGTACACGTGATCTTCGGTCTTCCCGTGGGGATGCGGGTGGTACCACAGGGTCGACGCCTGCTGGTCGATCGTCCAGTGCGGCTTCCACGTCTGACCAGGCTCGATCATCTGGTGCGGACCGCCGTCCATCGTCGCCGGCAGATGCATCCCGTGCCAGTGCACGCTCGTCGGTTCGTCGAGATCGTTCGCAACGTCGACGGCGACTTTCTCCCCGCGTTCGGCCCGCAGGGTGGGTCCGAGAAATGACCCGTTGAATCCCCATGTCTCTGTCGGCCCGTCCTGACCGGGGAACTCCGTCGACCCTTTCTCAGCGGTGAGGTCGAAGGTGCGAACTCCGCCGTTGACCGTCGATTCCGCCAACGGCGGGATGGCCAGTTCGTTGTCGAACTCGGCCTCCGTCACCGAGGTGGTCGACACTCCGCAGGCAGCCAGCCCGACCGCGACGACCACCGCGACAGCGGCCCCGACAGCGACCGAGGCGTGCGGGCGCCGTCTCATCGCTGCTCCCGCTTCCCGAGCATCGCCTGGATTCCGTAGGCTGCCAGTCCGGTGAGGGCGCCGATCCCTGCGCCCGTTCCGAGGCTCGGGATGAGTGCCATGAACACCGCCGGCCCGCTGCTGATCAGCCCGGTCCCGGCGAGCAGTCCGCCGAATGCGAGGGTGAGGAAGCCGTGCGCCGCGCCGCAGATCGTCAGGGTGAGTACGGGCCGAGCGACGCGGGCGAAGCCGACGGTCCCGATCCACACCGCTCCGGTGAGACCGAGCAGAGTGAGGGCTCGGACGGCACCGTCACCGAGGATGGGCCACAGTCCGGTCAGCGGCCACAGCAGTGCCAGAGAGGACAGACCGACGATGAGCGGCCAGGACAGGGGACGTTTCGAATGTGTTGTCGTATTCATGTCCTCTACTCTTCCGGTCGGCCGGATCTGCCACATCGACGCTGAGGCGTCAGTTCCTCCTGCCCCGAGGCGAGGCTCGAGTCGCCTGGAGGCGATTGCCCGATCGACGCCGAACGACTGCGGCGGACGCGTTTGCTCCGTAGTCTTGGACTATGGGTTCGGCAGATGTGCGTGAGACGGGTGAGGAGCGCGAGCGCCTCGAACCGTGGCTGACCGATGCCTCCTTGGCTGTTGCGGTGACCCTGGTGATCTCGCTGGTCATCGCCGCCGATGCCGAGTCCGCCCCGCTGCCCGGCGTCGCCTGGGCGATCGGTTTCGGTGCCCTGATGCTCCTGCGTCGCCGTCTGCCGCTGACCGTTCTGGCCGTGACCGTGTTCGGGATCTTCGCCTACTACGCTCTGAATCTGCCGCCGATCGGCATGGTCCTGCCCGCGGTCGGTGCCCTCTACTCGACTGCCGAGGTGCGGCGCACCTCATGGGCGGTGCTCGGTGCTGCGGTCTTGATTGCCGTGTCGACGTTCTACCGGTTCGATGACCTCGATCCGCGCGCCCAACTGACCGGGTACGGCTTCGTCACTGAACTTGCCCTGGCAGCCGCCGCGATCGCCCTGGGGTCCGTGGTCCGTTTGATCCGGGAGACCCGTACGCAGTCGGCGCGCATCGCCGCCCTCACCACTGCCGAGGAGTCCCGAGCCGCCGAGGCGCGGATGCACTCCGAACGAGTGCGCATCGCCCGCGACCTCCACGACACGATCGGCCATACCCTGTCCGTGGCTTCCCTGCACACCTCAGTGGCGGCCGAGGCCGTGGACCCGGACGACCGCGCGGCCGCACTCGAACGGGTGCGCGGTGCCACCTCGGAGGCACTGCGGGAACTGCGTCGCACGGTCAAGGTCCTCCGCGAGGAGTCCGCGGGTGCGACCGCCCTGGGACCTGCCTCGGCGCTGGGGTTGGCTTCGATCTCCTCCGTCATCGAGTCGGCCCGAGCCGCCGGCCTCGACGTCACGGTCGACCTCGATGTCGATCCGGCACGGCTGCCGCGGGCCGTCGACGCCGCGGCATTCCGGATCGTCCAGGAATCGGTGACGAACGTGCTCCGCCATTCCGGGGCGAGCGCGGCCCGCGTCTCCGGGCAGGTACACGGCGACGAGCTCATCGTGCGCGTCCGCGATGACGGTCACGGCGGGGCCGCGGACACGGCCGCCGGTGCCGGCATCCGCGGGATGTCGGAACGGGCGGGGCTGCTCGGGGGTCGCCTCGGTGCCGGGGCGAACGGTGAAGGATTTGAAGTGATCGCGCATCTGCCGATCAACGTGGAGGAGAACGAATGACCGAGGCGATCCGCGTCGTCATCGTCGACGATCAGGAGCTGGTCCGGGCCGGTCTGCGGCCATTGGCCGAACGCGACGGAGACATTTCGGTCATCGCCGAGGGGGCGGACGGGACGTCAGGGCTGTCGCATGTGCGGGAGCTGCGCCCCGATGTCGTGCTCATGGACATCCGCATGCCCGTCATGGACGGGATCGAGGCGACGCGGGCCATCGTCGCCGATGGTGCGTTGAACGGGGTCAGGGTGCTCATGCTCACCACCTTCGACGAGGACGAGAACGTGTTCGCCGCCATCCGTGCCGGTGCTGCAGGCTACCTGCTCAAGGACGTCTCTCCCGACGATCTGCGCGCTGCGATCCGCACGGTCGCCGCCGGTGATGCCCTGTTGTCTCCATCTGTCACCGCCGCGGTCATGCGGGTCGTCGCGGAGGGGCATTCACCCGATCCGGACGGGCATGGGCTCGATCAGCTGACTGAACGGGAGGTCGAGGTCCTCAGCGGAATCGGGCGCGGGCTGACCAATGACGAGATCGCTGCCGAACTCTTCCTCAGCCCCGCCACTGCTCGCACCTATGTCAGTCGACTGCTCACTCGTCTCGATGCCCGGGACCGCGCTGCCCTGATCGTGCTCGCCTATGAGACGGGGCTGGTTCGGCCGGGCGGTGCTTCACGCGGGTGATCGTCGGCTGCTCCCATCGAACATCCTCAGATCCCCCAGTGCACACTCTGCTTGCAGGCGTAGCGTGGCAGGCACAGCCCAAATGGTTTGGACCGTGGACGAAAACATCAGGTGATCGACCATGAGCACGACACAGACCTATCAGTATCCGAAGCCCCTGGCGGTGGTTCTCGGCAAGAGGGCGGCGCTGTTCCTCTTCATCGGCGTCCTCGGTTTCCTCCTCGTCAAGATCGTCGGTCCGGTTCTGCAGACCGGCCCCGAATATGTCGTCGAGGCCGCCGTCTCCGGAATTCCGCTGCTCATCGCCGCCGGGTGTGCCGTCAGCGCACTGGCACTGGCGGTCGTGCACAGAGCACGGCACAAGGCAGTGTGAGCACTGCATCGCGTGGGTTCACTCCGGGTGCGCGACGATATTGAATACGTTGCCGTCGGGTGCGCGGACGAAGAACCGCCGTACTCCCCATTCCTCGTGGGTGAGCGGGTGGACGATCTCGATGCCCTGCTCCTGGGCTTCGGCAAAAGCAGCGTCGACGTCTTCGACGAGCACCGAAGCCACGGAATTCGTCTGCCCGGTCTCATCGTCGGTGAGCACCTGCACGCTGGCGCCGGTGCCCGGTGAGGTGAAGCGTGCGACCCAGCCGAGATTGAATTCCTCGCTGCTCAGCCCGAGGAAGCCCGCATAGAACTCCCGCGCGGCGTCGAGGTCGTCGACCGCGATGTCCGGAATGACCCTGTTGACCTTCATGGCATCACCACTGATCGTGGTCGAAGACCTGGCAGAACACGCTGGTCATCTGATCGCTGAAGAGAACGAATTGCACCTCGTCGATCGAGTCCCAGCGTCCGCGGGACCGTCCGTCGACGATGACGGAATGAGCCGCCTCGGCGACGTCCCTGGGCGCCCAGCCGTAGACTCCGCCGCCGATGGCCGGGAACGCGATCGAGGAGGCGCCGAGCTCCTCGGCGAGGTTGAGGCTCGATTCGAAACAGGACTCGAGGATCTCAGGATCAGCCTCGCCCGCGTTCCGATTCGGTCCGACCGTGTGGATGACCCAGCGGACAGGCAACTCCCCCGCTGAGGTGGCCACGGCCTGGCCCGGCGGCAGACCGCGCACATGGGTGGTCCGCCTGACCTCGCGGCAGGCTTCGAGGAGCGCGGGACCGGCCGCGCGGTGGATGGCTCCGTCGACTCCGCCGCCACCGAGCAGCGACGAATTCGCGGCGTTGACGATCGCGTCGACGGCAACCTCGGTGATATCGCCTTCGAGAACCGTGATCTTCATGTCTTGAGTCTAGACATCGGCACTGACATTGCACATCGGCCGGCGCAGCTTTGCAGCTGCGCCGGCCGATGGGGTTGGCATCTCCTGCGATTCAGGCCTTCTGGACGGTGATGGTCCAGCTCGCGTCGGTGACTCGGTCGAAGTGGGTGACGGGGTAGCCGTTCTCGGCGGCCCACTGCGGGATCGCCTCGGTGGCCTGGGTGCAGTCGAAGTTGATGACGAGTTCGTCACCGGCTTCCAGACCGGTCATCGCGTCCTTGGCTTCCACGAGGGGGAAGGGGCAGACCTGGCCGTCGGTTTCGAGTACTTGCTTCATACTGTCCTGCTTTCCGCCGCGGGCGCTGCGGCCTGCGACTTCTTCGGTTTGATGGAGACCTTCGCTGCGATTCCGGAGCCGACGATCATGAAGACCATCGACACCCAGCCCTGGTATTCGAACTGTGCGGTCGAGACCATCGCGTTGCCGACGGTGCAGCCGCCTGCAATGGCGGCGCCGACGCCCATGCCGATACCGCCGATGATCGACTTGATGATCACGCCCTTGTCCGGCACGCGGACCCGGAACTCGCCGGAGGCCTTTGCTGCGATGAAGGAGCCGACAAGGATGCCGATGACGAGCATGACGCCCCAGTCGATGAGCTGCGTGTCACCCGTGGTGAGGTATCCGACGAGGTTCGCCGAAGGGGTGGTGATGCCCAGACCCGAGTTGCGGCCCGTGGCGGCGGAGAGCGGCCAGGCGATCGTGGCGATGATGCCGATGACCACGGCTGTGGCGAAGGGGTTCCAGCGCTTCTCGGTGAGCAGGTGCGCCAGGCCTGTCTTGCGCGGAGGCAGGGTGGCCATCGGAGTCTTGAGTTTGCGGGCATGGTGGACGGTCAGCCAGATCGCCACTGCAGAGATGATGGCGACGAAGACCCAGGGGCTCATGCCGGTGCTCGCCTGCAGGCTGCCGTTGTCCAGGGTGATCCCGCGGATGCCCTCGGTGAAGCCGGCGAGCGGGCCGAGCTTCATCACCGCGGAGAAGAGGGCGTAGAAGATGAGGGCGAACCAGCTGCCGACGAGTCCTTCACCGGCCCGGTAGTAGGTGCCAGTCGCGCAGCCTCCGGCGTAGACCATGGCCCAACCGAAGATCAGTCCGCCGACGATCGAGGCCAGCCATGGGAACGGCGTCGCCTCGAGGGTGATGACTCCGAAGCTGTTGAGCAGGAACAGGCCGATGGAATGCACGGCGATGAGCACGATGAGGGCGGAGAACCAGCGCGTGTTCCCCGTCAGCGTGAGGTCACGGAAGGCGCCGGTCACGCAGAAACGTCCTCGCTGGAAGACGAATCCGAGGACGAGGCCGACGATGAGTCCGGTGATGATCATTGAGCTGCTTTCTGTTCACGGCAGGTTCGCGGACGAACACAACAACCGTCAATTTTGCTCAACAATCAATGATCAGTCAACCACGGCCGGGCACAGCGCCTCCCACTCAGCCCGATGTGACTCAGGTCTCACCCCAAGTATCTTGACGTCAAGATACTTACGGAGTCATTATTTAGGTACGCCTTACCTAATAAGGAGGGGTCACAATGAAGGTCACAATGGACCAGCACCACGCACCGACAGAGGTGCAATCACTCGCTCAGTTCGTCGCCGATGCCTCGCTGGACATGCTCAGCGATACCGCCCTCGAACAGCTCAAGATCCGCGTCCTCGACACCATCGGCGTCGCCATCGGCGCCCTGGACGCTCCCCCGCTGCAGGAGATCAGAACCCTCATCGAGGACCTCGGGGACGGACGCGGAGCTACGCTCATCGGCGGGGGCCAGGCCAGCCCCGATCACGCCGCGTTCTTCAATTCCGCCCTGAGCCGATATCTCGACTTCATGGATGCCTACCTGGCCAAGGGCGAAACCAACCACCCGTCGGACAATATGGGCGCGGTCCTCGCGGCCGCGGAGCTGGCCGACGCCTCGGGCGCGGACTTTCTCACGGCCTTCGCCGTGGCTTATCAGATCCACACCCGGCTCTCGGATGTCGCACCGGTGAGAGACCTCGGCTTCGACCACACGACACAGGGCGCTTTCGCTGCGGCGGCCGCCTCGGCGAAGGCACTGGGCCTGGGCGTCGAACAGATCGCGAATGCTGCCGCCATGGCCGGCACCGCGAATGTAGCCCTCAGGGTGACGCGCACGGGCGACCTCAGTCATTGGAAGGGACTGGCGTATCCGCACGTGTCGAAGGAAGGCGTCTTCAATGCGCTCCTGGCCTCACGCGGAATCACCGGACCGGCCGAGGTCTTCGAAGGCAACAAGGGCTTCAAGGCCCTGGCCGGGGACTTCGACCTCGACTGGTCGGCGGAGGATCTCGAGAAGGTCACGGACACGATCATCAAGAAGCACAATGCGGAGATCCATTCGCAGTCGGCCCTCAACGCCGCACAGGACGTCCGCTCCCAGGAGGGATTCCGCGCCGATGCCATCGCCAGCGTCGAGCTGACGACCTTCGATGTCGCATACTCGATCATCGGCGGCGGCGAAGAAGGCGACAAGCGCTCCATCCGCACGAAGGAGGAGGCCGATCATTCGCTGCCGTGGATGCTCGCGGTCGTCCTCCTCGACGGTGAGCTCAATCCGGCGCAGTACGAGTCTGAACGGATTGTCGCCGACGATGTCCAGGACCTCATGCACAAGGTCACGATCACTCCCTCCACGGAGTTCAGCGATCGGTTCCCCGAGCAGATGTGCGCCGACCTCGTCGTCACCCTCGGCGATGGGACCCAGTTCCGTGCGAACACCGACGACTATGAAGGTTTCACCACGCATCCTCTCGACTGGACGGGAGCCCGGAAGAAGTTCGATGCCCTGACGTCCCCCTTCGCCGAGGCGGACCTGCGTGACGAAATCGCCGACCTTGTCCACGACCTCGAGAACCATCAGATCCGAGAGCTGACCGCGGTCCTCGCGCACGTCCCCCAAGCTCGCAGCTGAGGCTGCGTCACCTGCCGGAGAACCCGGCACCCCGTCGGCGACCGCCGACACCCGAAGAAAGGAAAGACCATGTCGAACGCCATCGATTTCGATGTGTCCATGAACTTCGTTCCCCGCGCCCACCGCTCGGCCAAACCCCGCACCATCGGGATGACCGAGATTCGCGCCCCGTACTACTCCACTTTCGGCACCCGACATCTGCAGGACGTCTTCGATGTCGCCGGTCAGTGGGTCGACGGCATCAAGTGGGCGGGCGGATCGTTCTCGCTCGTCCCGGCTGATCAGGTGAAGGCCTTCAGCGACATCGCTCATGAGAACGGGGCGTACGTGTCCTCGGGCGGATGGATCGAGACGGTCCTGCGCTACGGAGATGACGCGGTCGATCAGTATCTCAAGGAGGCCAAGGAGGTCGGCTTCGACGTCATCGAGATCTCGACCGGATTCATCATGCTCCCGACCTCGGGCCTTGAGCGTCTCGTCGAGAAGGTCGTCAAGGCCGGGCTGAAGGCGAAGCCGGAGCTGGGCATCCAGATCGGCTCCGGCGGAGACTCCGGTGAGGCCGAACTGGCTGCGGAGTCCGCAAAGGACATCGGCGATCTCGTCGACCGCGGCAAGCGGGCGCTCGATGCCGGAGCCTCGATCATCATGATCGAATCCGAGGGCATCACGGAGAACGTCGACGAATGGAACACCGCCGCGGCCGCCTCGATCATCAACGGTCTGGGCCTCGAGAACGTCATGTTCGAAGCCGCCGACGGACCGGTCTTCGAGTGGTACATCAAGAACTACGGCAACGAATGCAACCTGTTCGTCGACCACTCGCAGATCCTCCAGCTCGAGGGCCTGCGCCAGAACATCTGGGGCAACAAGTCCACCTGGGGCAGGGTGATCAACCCTCGCCCGTGAGGCGGTACTGCTGCATATGTGTGCGGGTGTGCCCGAGAACGGACACCCGCACATCTGCCAGTACGAAAGATCGTCAGACCTCGGAATCACGTCAGATTGCGACAGTTTCCGCCGATTCCGCCCAGCAACCCGGCGTTACTAGCGACAGAGGCAGATGTCGAAACCCAACCGCTGGCATGTTTGGCCTGAAAGGCTATCTCCAATTCGGATCCGAGTCCGAGCAATCCGCCAAGCAAGTTGGTGGGCACGTCTGTCGTGTACGATCCATCGCTGTTCGAGGTCGTGTTCGACGTCAGATTGAAGCCGGTGATCGGTGCCAAGACGGACCCAAGACCGCTCGTAGATGCAGTGACAACGATGTTGCTGAGTGAGTAACCCGCCGGAGGCTTCCAAAAGACTCGCACACTAGCACCGATACCAAGAATACCCGGACGGAACTGGCAGTTGCCGGTCAACACCGGTGCCGGGACCTTGCCCGCAGTGAACGTCCCCTGGCTTATCTTCTCATCATTCCAACCGGCGAGGGTGCCGTTGACTGCGGCTGGACCGGCGACGAGGGCGAGCAATGCGACTACTGCCAACAGCAGACGAGCTCGTCTCCAAGATTGTCGCGGCGAGTTCCTGCCCGTCATGACATCCTCGCCTTCCTGGTTCGCGACACGATCGCTGAGCCGGTGACAACGAGCAAGAATGCTGCGAGCAGAATCCACTGCCAACCATCGATTCCGGTCCACGGCAGCTCGCCGGAACTGCCGCCATCGGCCGCGCCCTCGACAGTGCCATCAGAGTCAGTGCCAGAATCGCCCGGCGCGCCAGGATCACCGGGATCTCCTGGACCTGTCGAAACCTTGTCGCCGAGGCCTTCCGCCAGCACGCGCACACCCGCCCTGGCGCCAGCTACCGCGCGGACATCGGCGTCGGCTGCGAGAGTCGCCGTTACCTCGACTCGGCGAGAGTCATCGCTGTCCATTTCCAGCAGGGTGAGACCGTCGTCAGCAGCTGGCTCCAATTCGCTGAGCACCATTCCGCGAATCAACATCTGCGAACCACTTGGACACGGTGCCTCCGCTTCAGTCATCGCGCATTCCCGCACATCGATAGACAGCGAATCCGTCAGCGCCTCCGCTCCTGCCCCCGACCCGATATAGATCGTTATGTCTCCCGGTTCGGAGGCATCTGCCCATACATCGACCGCCCATGTGGCCGAGCTTCCGGGACTGAGGTTGCGCATCTTCTCGGCATCACCGAAGTCGCGCATACGCAGGATGTCATCTGCCGCATCTGATGACGCGGACAGGGAACGATCCGCGTTTACGGACAGAGCATCCTCGGCAAACGACACCCCTGGCACTACCTGCCCAACCACAGCCACGGCCACCACCACCGGCAGCGCGATTGCGTGCCGCGGTGATCGCGCACGGGGGCGGGTCGCCTCGGCGAGGGTGTCGTCGTCATCCTCATCTCGCCGTGGCCAGAATGCCCACACGACGAGGAGGCTGGCCGCGATCGTGATGCCGCCGAGCAGGAACGGATTGCGCCACTGTTGAAGGATCGGAGCGACCCCGGGGATTGAGAACATCACCGTTCGGACCGTCTCGGCGGTGTAGGGGTCAGGGTCTTTCTCGGCGTTCGCATCGCCCTTCATCTCAAACGTCACTGCACCGGTGGAGTCGTCAATGCTCTGGATCTCGGTGACGCGGTGAGTCACCGGTAGGACGTTCTCCCCGCGATCGACGGTGACGATGTCACCGATCTTCATGTCCTTTGCGGGGATCTCACGAACGAGGGAGGCCGATCCGGCCGGGATCGTCGGACTCATCGAGCCGGTTTTGAACATGATGATCGATACGTTGAACACGAAGCTGAGGATGACGAGCACGATGCAGACCACGCCGAGGACGGCGAGGACATTGAGCACGGCTCCGCCCAGCCATGAACCCACGTTCCGCTTGCGTGTCATAGAGCCCGCCATGGTCAATTCTCGGGCGCGGTGGACTCGGCCGTGAACGTCCAGGTGTGGCTCGCCTGCAGACCTTGGGCAGAGCTCGGAGCGTTGCTTGCCAGTGTCACCTCGAAGCAATAGTCCTGGACCGACGCGGAGGCGGCTTTGAGGGTTTGGGTGGTGTCGGCTGTGGGCGTGGAGCTCAGCGGGATTGCAGCAGCAGCGCTGCCGAAGACGAAGGCGCCTGGACCAGGAAAATTGGCCGCGTTACAGGTGACACCCGACGTCGATCGGGCCACGGCTCGGTATGTGAGTGCAGAGGCAAAGGTATTCGGATTGGAGATTCCGCGTGCTGAGACCGTGAGCTTGCCGTCGATCGACGTATTCGACGTGGTGCGCACTGACACTGGCGCGTAGACCTTCTGCCCCGGGTACATGTTGCCCGCATTGAAGGTCATCTCATTCGTGCCGTTCCATTCGCCGCCGACCCGGAGCTCGATGTTGAACCGTCCGGCTTCGAAAGAGCCGGAGGCCTCTTCCGAGTCCGTCCACGCGGCGACCGTGGCCGTTGCGCCCACGCCGAGTACGAGGCCGCCAGCGAGAATCGCCTTGATGCGGCGGCCTCGCAGCTGCTGTCGCTGACGCAGCTGCCGTCGACTGACTGGGCGGGCGTCATCAGGCGCCCGCCGGGACGAGAAGAATCTATGCAGCGTCGGCAGAAGCGACCTCATCGATCAGCTCAGAGTCGTCATTCGGCCGAGGTGGCGGTGAACTGCCACTGAGCGGTTGTGTTCTGCCCCTGCTCCAGCGAGTCACCGGCAGTGACCTGGAAGCACAGCGTGACCGGGTCGCCGGTCGCAGTGTCTGCGCCCGCGGTGAGATTGAATTCCGCAGCGCCCGTAGTCGAGTCCAGCGCCGTCCCCTCGGGCACAATCGAAGTGCCCTCTGCGGTGGCCGCGCAGTCACCCGCCGAGGCGACCTGAACGATCGCGTAGGTCAGCGCCGCAGCGTTGTCCCCGCCTCCTGCCGCCGACTCGAGAGAGACAGTCGCGTCGTAGCTCGTCGGTCCGTCGAGGCGCAGCACGAAAGGCGCCGCCACGGTATCGCCGGGCGACATATTGTCCCCACCGTCGAGGTCGAAAGTCAGCGCCGCGGCACCGTCACTGCTCTCATGGTCAGCGAATGTCGTTCCGTCGGTGCTGCCCTGGACGTTGAATGAACCTGCGCCGAAGACGCCTTCGGCCCATTCGTCGTCGGTCCAGGCCGCCAGCGTCACGGCAGCGCCGACGCCGAGGACGATGCCGCCGGCGAGGATGGCTTTGAATTTGCGCGAACGCGTGGTCTTTGTGGTCACTGGGGACTCCTCATTGTCGGGCGCTCCAGCGCCTTGTCACGATGAAATATTGTGGGGAATGACTTCATGATGACTCATGAATTACTTTCAAGATGCCTTTTTTCTAACACTTCTGTAATCTGTTACGGAAAAGTGACCTTGAGGAAAGCCCCTCACAATTTGCGCATCACTCACCCCACGCCTCCCCGACCAGTTTCCCATTCATTGAGAACGTCGTCGCCTCACGTCCGTGACTGGGCGCACACTGTTGAGAAGAGACAGGCAAGGAGGCCAAGGTGGCACAACTTCAGACAGACGTCGCGATCGTCGGAGCCGGACCCGCGGGGCTCATGCTCGCGCACCTGCTGCACAATGCAGGCATCGAATCCGTCGTCATCGACAACCGCAGCCGCGACGACATCGCCCACACCCACCGCGCCGGCATCCTCGAAGCAGGATCCGTGCGCATGCTCGAGGCCGCAGGCGTCGAATCGCGCGTCCACACGGACGGGCACCGACACGACGGAATCGACATTCGAGTCAACGGCTCTTCGAACCACTTCGACTTCCCCGAACTCGTCGGCGAATCCGTCTGGCTCTACCCCCAGAACGAGATCTTCGTCGACCTCTCGGCCGCCCGCGAACGGACCGGCCGCCCCACCTATTACTCGGTCACGGACACCCGCCTCGGCGATGTCGAAACCGAACGTCCCTGGGTCACCGCCACCACTGAGGACGGCGACGAACTGCGCATCAACGCCCGCTACGTCGTCGGCGCCGACGGCTCTCGCGGACCATGCCGCTCGATGATCCCCGACGGCACCCGGCAGCGCTTCTTCCACGAGTACCCATTCGCCTGGTTCGGCATCCTCTGCGAGGCCCCGCCCAGCCACGAAGTCCTCATCTACTCCCGCTCCGAACGCGGCTTCGCACTCATCTCCCAGCGCTCCGACAATGTCCAGCGCATGTACTTCCAGGCCTCCCCCGACACCGACGTCGCCGACTGGTCCGACGATCGGATCTGGACCGAACTCCAGGCCCGCGTCGACGGCCCCGACGGGTTCGAACTCAAGACCGGGCCGATCTTCGACAAGACCGTGCTCCCCTTCCGCTCGGCGGTGACCGAGCCGATGCAGCACGGCTCGATGTTCCTCGCCGGCGACAGCGCCCACACCGTCCCACCGACCGGTGCGAAAGGCCTCAACCTCGCCTTCGCCGACGTCGCCGTGCTCGCCCCCGCCCTCATCTCGGCACTCAAGGACTCCGACGCCGAGGCGCTGGCCGGCTACTCGCAGACCGCGACCAAACGCGTGTGGAAGGCCCAGAACTTCTCCTACCAGATGACACGAATGCTCCACGCCGACCCGACTCAGGATGCCTTCGAAACGAAGCGCAGCCTCGGCGAACTCCGGTCCATCCTCGAATCCGACCACGGTCGCCGCTACCTGGCCGAGTGCTACACCGGCTGGCCCCACGGCTGAGCCGCTCCCCCACCGACCCCACCACGATGTCAACCGACGAAGAGACGAAGAAAGGTTCGACGATGAGTCAGCACCAGTCCTCGGAGAACGATGTTCAGACTGTGAAAGGCCCCGACGACGCAGCCGAGTCCCAGGCGACGCTGTCCGCCGAAATCGACGGAATCGAAGCGCAGTACAAGCAGGACGTCACCGGCGGCAAGAAGCCCGAGACCCAGCCGCGCCTGGACTACCGGCCCTACCGGTCATCGATCCTGCGTCACCCGACGAAGGATCCCCGCCACACCGACCCCGAGACGATCGAGCTCTTCTCCCCCGCCTTCGGACACCGGGACATCGGCACCCTCGAATCCGACCTGACGATCCAGGCCGACGGCGAACCCATCGGCGAGCGCATCCGCGTCACCGGTCGGGTCATCGACGGGGAAGGCCGCCCCGTGCGCAACCAGCTGGTCGAGATCTGGCAGGCGAACTCGGCCGGACGCTATATCCACAAGCGCGACCAGCACCCGGCCCCGATCGACCCGAACTTCACCGGCGTCGGCCGCACCCTGACCGGCGACGACGGCTCCTACTCGTTCACAACGATCAAACCGGGTCCGTACCCGTGGAAGAACCACCACAACGCCTGGCGACCGGCCCACATCCACTTCTCGCTCTTCGGGTCCGAGTTCACTCAGCGGATGATCACCCAGATGTACTTCCCCGGGGATCCGCTCTTCGCCCTCGACCCGATCTACCAGTCGATCACCGATCAAAAGGCGCGCGACCGCCTCGTGGCGACCTATGACCACAACATCACCGAGCACGAATTCCTCATGGGCTACAACTGGGACATCGTGCTCACCGGCGCCAACCGGACCTGGATGGAAGAAGAGGACGATGACTGACACCCCCACGACCCCTGATCTCACGCCGACCCCGGGCCAGACCGTCGGCCCGTTCTACGGCTACGCGCTGCCCTTCGAGCACGATAATGAGCTCGTCCCGCCAGGCTCGGCTCGCGCCGTGCAGCTGACGGGAACCGTCTTCGACGGGGCCGGTGCCCCGGTCCCCGATGCCATTCTCGAGATCTGGCAGCCCGATGAGCACGGCGCTGTCCCCCGCGAGACGGGATCGCTGCGCCGCAACGGCTTCACCTTCACCGGCTTCGGCCGCGCCGCCGTCGACCCGGAAGGCGAGTTCAGCTTCTCCACGGTCGATCCCGGCCCCACCGAGGCGGGCAAGGCACCCTTCATCAGCGTCGTCATCTTCGCCCGAGGGCTGCTCAACCGGCTGTTCACCCGCATCTATCTGCCTGAGGACACCGCGGCACTGGCCGCCGACCCGCTCCTGTCCTCGCTCGACGAAGACGAGCGCACCCGCCTCATCGCCACTCGAGGGGCTGACGGATCGCTGCACTTCGACATACGGTTGCAGGGTGAGGAGGAAACTCCCTTCCTCCGATTCCCCAGCCACGAGGACTGAAGCGACATGACCGACACCGCCCACACCCGGTTTCTCTTCGCCCCCGGCGATCTGCGCGGATCCGAAGCCATCGACGACGCCGCGTTCATCACCGCGATCGGCCAAGTCGAGACCGCATGGATCGTCGCACAGGGACGGGTGGGGCTGGTGTCGTCGGAGATCCGCGCCGAGGTGGCCGCCGCCATCGATGCCACGATCCGCACGCTCACGGACGATCACACCGAACTCGAATCCCTGGGTGAGGCCGCCGAATCCGGCGGCAACCCGCTCATCCCGTTTCTCGCCCGCGTCCGCTCCCGGCTCTCCCCCGAAGCCTCACGATGCCTGCACCGGGGGCTGACCAGCCAAGACGTCATTGACACGGCGATCGGCCTGCTTGTCTCCCGCGTCGTGCGGCAGATGCAGGCCAGGCTCGAAGTCATCGGTGCCTCCCTCGTCGAACTCTCCGACGCCCACGCGAAGACCCTGTGCCTGGCCCGCACCCTCACCCAACCGGCCCTGCCGACGACCTTCGGCCTCAAGGCCGCCGCCTGGGCCGCCGAGGTCAATGAAGTCCAAGGCCAGGCACCCTACGTCGACTATGTGCAGGTCGGCGGGGCAGCCGGCACCCGTGCCGCGATCCGTTGGTTCGCCGGCGACTCCACCGAATCCCTGCTCCGCGAATTCCACGTGCAGATGGTCGGTCCCGACGCGGCACTCACCCAGATCCCCGTCCCTTGGCACACCGATCGCGTTCGCATCCTGTCTTGGGGCTCCCACCTCGCCCAATGCGTCACCGTCGGGGCCTCCATCGCCCGCGACGTCCTCATCGGCGTGCGCCCCGAGATCGGTGAGCTGTCCCTGGCCTCCACCGGCGGATCCTCGACGATGCCGCACAAGTCGAATCCCACCTCGGCGGTGCTGCTCCACCGCAACGGAATGCGCGTCCCCGGATCACTGTCCACCCTGACCACGGCCGCCGCCGAAGCCATCGAAGAACGCTCCGACGGTGCCTGGCATGCCGAGTGGCCGGCCTTGTCCGAGCTCATGACCCTGGCGATCTCCTCGCTCATCATCCTCGACGAGATGATCGCGGGCCTGCAGGTCAACGCCGAGGCCATGCGCGCGAACCTCGACGCCGCCTCCCCCGGGATCTATGGGGAGAAGCTCGGCATCGTCTTCGGCGACCGGATCGACAAAGACACCCGCGCAGCCATCATCGCCCCCGGCTCCGACCCTGTCGCAGCACTGCGCGCCGAGATCGGCGACGAGGATGGAATCAAGGAATTCTTCACCCCCGAGTCCTACCTCGGTGAAGCCGAGGAGATTCGCCGCACCATCCTGGCGACCATCGACAGCTCCGGACCGCAGGAGATCGACCTGCCACCCTTCGACTGAGACCCGTATTCCGACTTGAGAGCCGACCGAAGAAAGTGACACCCATGGACCTCACCGCATCCGTCCTTGCCGCACCCGCCTCCCCCGTTGCCGATGCCCGAGTGCTCGTCGTCCTGCCTTCGCTGGGCACCTCCGTAGCAGCACTGTGGCAGCAGGCCGCCACCGAACTGACCGCACTCAGTCCGGAGACGACGGTCATCGGCATCGACCTGCCCGGTCACGGCCGTTCGGCACCGATCGACGTCCCCGCGGGGACGTCCATGACTCCGCGGGTGACGATGTCCGACCTCGCCGAGGCGGTCCTGGGCACCCTCGATCGGGTCCTTCCCGATGTGGCCGCCCCCGGCGCTCCCGTCGACCTCGCCGGCGATTCGATCGGCGGAGCAACGGCCCTGCAGCTGGCGCTCGATCACGGCGACCGCTTCGGCCGCATCGCGGTGTTCTGCACGGGCGCGAAGATCGGTGAGGCCTCGGCCTGGGAGGAACGCGCCCAGACGGTGGCGACCTCGGGCACCCCGACGCAGGTCATCGGTTCGGCACAGCGCTGGTTCGGGGAAGGGTTCATGGACCGGGAACCGGAGGCCTCGGCTGCGCTTCTTCATTCGCTGCAGGACGCCGACCGCTTCTCCTATGCCGCTCTCTGCTATGCGCTGGCCGACTTCGATGTCCGCGCGCGACTGCCCGAGATCACGCGTCCCCTGCTCGCAGTCGCGGGTTCACAGGATCAGCCGACTCCGGCGACGAAGCTCGCCGAGATCGCCAACGGAGTTCCCGGGGCACTCCTCGAGGTCATCGACGGCGCCGCTCATCTCGTGCCAGCCGAGGCTCCGGTCGTGACCGCGGGTCTGCTCGCTGACTTTCTGCAGGGCAAGGGACTCGGCGCAGGTGCCGGCGGAGCCGCTTCCCCGGAAGCCGGTCCCGAGCTGCCGACCGCCTCGGGTCCGCGGGAGGCCAGCCGCGACGACGTGCGCGAGGCGGGAATGACCGTGCGGCGGCAGGTGCTCTCCGATGCCCATGTCGACCGCGCGAATGCGAAGGTCGACGATTTCACGAGCGACTTCCAGGACCTCATCACCCGCTACGCCTGGGGTGAGATCTGGACCCGTCCAGGGCTCGAGCGGCGGATGCGCTCGGCGATCACGCTCACGGCGATGATCGCAGGTGGCCACGAGGCGGAGCTGGCGATGCACGTCAAGGCTGCGCTGCGCAACGGGCTCACCCGCGATGAGATCAAGGAGGTCCTCCTCCAGTCGGCCATCTACTGCTCCGTGCCGAGCGCCAACACCGCCTTCTCCGTCGCCTCGCAGGCTCTGGCCGAATACGACGCCGAGGAAGCGAACGCCGACTGAGGCTGTTCGAATCGTCACATTGGTCGTCTGAGGGGTTCCGAGGAACCGCTGCGGGCAATAGGCTGGTGCGGTTGCCTCCCCGATCCCGCGTTTCCTTGAAGGAGCCCCATGAGTGATGCCCCGGTCTCCCGCGGAGTCTACAAGTTCGCTGTCTTCGCCTTGGCGATCGGCGCCTTCGCCATCGGGGTGACCGAATTCGCGACTATGGGCCTGTTGCCGATGATCGCCGAGGAGCTGGGCATCACGGTCCCCCAGGCCGGGCATGCGGTGTCGTTCTATGCGATCGGCGTCGTCGTCGGCGCACCCCTGATCACGACCATCGCCGCGCATATGGATCGCAAGCTGCTGCTCCTGTGCATGATGGGTCTCTTCGCTCTGGGCAACCTCGCCTCGATGCTCGCCCCGACAGCCGGGCTGTTCAACATCGCACGCTTCGTCTCCGGACTGCCGCACGGAGCCTACCTGGGCATCGGAGCCGTCGTCGCCGCCTCCCTCGTCCCGGCCAACCGCCGCGGCCGAGCCATGTCACGAGTGATGCTCGGCCTGACGATCGCGAACATCTTCGGCGTGCCCTTCGCCGCGGCACTCGGCAATATGTTCGGATGGCGCAGCGCCTACGCCCTCGTCGCCGCGCTCGGAGTGCTCACCGTCATCATGGTCGCAGTCGGCGTTCCGCGCGTGAAGCTCGGCGCGGTGCCCTCGGCCCGCGGTGAGATCAAGGCGCTCGGACGCGTGCAGATCATCCTCACCCTCGTTGCCGGCTCCGTGGGTTTCGGCGGAATGTTCGCCGTCTACACCTACATCACCCCGACGATGACCGACGTTGCCGGCGTCCCCAGCGTCGCGATCCCCTGGGTGCTCGCCGTCTACGGCCTGGGCATGACCGCCGGATCGCTGATTGCCGGACCCCTGGTCGACAAGTCCATCGAGCGCTCGGCGACCGGCGGCATGATCCTCTCGGCGCTCGTGCTCGCCGCCTTCGGCGCCTTCACCCACATTGCGGCCATCGCCATCATCGCCCTCTTCCTCATCGGCATCTCCGGGTCGATGATCACCACGGCCCTGCAGATGCGTCTGTTCCGCGAATCCCATGACGCCCCGAGCCTGTCAGCGGCCATGAACCATGCCGCCTTCAACCTCGCCAATGCGCTCGGCGCGTGGCTCGGCGGAATCGTCATCACCGCCGGCCTCGGCTACCGTGCACCGGCGTGGGTGGGCGTGGGCCTGTGCGTGTCCGGGCTCATGGTCATCTCCATCGCGATCTTCCTTCGCCGAGGCGGCTCCCCCGACCCGAGCACCCGCACCTCCGTCGAGACCTGAGTTCCGCCGAGAAACGGGCTGCGTGTCGAGAAACGGGTGTGCACGCCCGTGTCTCGACGCTCAGCCCGTTTCTCGGTGAAAGTGCCGATACGATGAACGCATGGATCACCCTGCGCCCAGTCGCTCTCATGCCCTGACCCGCCACTCTGATGAATCGAACCGTCGCCCGAAATCGGCCCTTCTGCTGACCCTCGCTGCTTTCGCCGTCCTCGCCCTTCTGCTGCTGAGCGGATGCGGATCGTCTGATTCCGAAGGGGACTCCGGCGAGTCCTCCGGAAGCTCGGACTCCTCGGCCGCTGCGGGAACCTGCTCTTACCCTGCTGACTCGCAGCCGGGCGCGAAGGAAGTCGACGCTCCTGAAGAGAAGCCGCAGGCAAAAGGCAACGTCGACGCCACCGTCGCGACGAGCGCCGGGGACCTCGCGGTGACTCTTGATGCCGACCGCGCCCCGTGCACCGTCAACAGCTTCCTGTCACTGGCCGCGCAGAAGTACTTCGACGACACCGAATGCCACCGCCTGACCACCGAGGGCATCTTCGTCCTCCAGTGCGGCGATCCCACGGGCACCGGGTCGGGCGGCCCAGGCTACTCGTTCGCCGATGAGCTCGACGGCTCCGAGACCTACCCGGCCGGCACTCTGGCCATGGCGAACTCCGGTCCGGATACGAACGGCTCCCAGTTCTTCGTCGTCTACGACGACAGCTCGCTGCCGCCCGACTACACCGTGTTCGGACAGTTGGATGAGAAGAGCACGAAGACCGTCGCGGATCTCGCTGCCAAGGGCACGGACTCCGGCGCCGGCGACGGCGCACCCAAGGAGAAGGTGACGATCACCGAGGTCACCACCGCGGACTGACCGCCCGTCCGAGTTGTCCAGAACACTTCGACCACCTAGCAATCTCATTCGGTGAGACTCGGAAATCACGTTCTGTGAGACGAGCGTAACCTCGATTCGTCGCCGTCGACGCTGTGCCAGACACAGCGCCGACGGCCTTTTCCATTGGCACGGACCACCCGCCCGTGCCTGCACTCACGAAACAGCGGAGCACCACCACCATGTCCACCGAAACACAGCCGGAGAATCCCTCCTCGGCACCCGGAGTCGACGACGACGCAATCGCAGCGACTCGGAAGAACAACACCCGCGGCAAGGTCCTGACCGCCTCGATGGTCGGCACCACGATCGAATTCTTCGATTTCTACGCCTACGCCACGGCCTCCTCGCTGGTCTTCCCGGCCCTCTTCTTCCCCAACCAGACGTCGACGACTCAGCTGCTGAGCTCGTTCGCGATCTTCGGCGTCGCCTTCGTCGCCCGCCCCCTCGGCTCGATCATCTTCGGCCACTTCGGTGACCGCATCGGCCGGAAGAAGACGCTCATCGCCTCCCTGCTCATCATGGGCATCGGCACCTTCCTCATCGGCCTGCTGCCGACAGCCAGCACGCCGGGCTGGGTCGTCCTCGCCCCGCTGTTCCTCGTTCTTCTGCGCTTCTGCCAGGGCGTCGGCCTCGGCGGCGAATGGTCGGGCGCGGCACTGCTGGCCACCGAGAATGCCCCGAAGGGCAAACGCGCCATCTGGGGCACTTTCCCACAGCTCGGCGCGCCCGTCGGCTTCATCATCGCGAACCTGCTCTTCGTCGCCCTCGGCACCTGGACCTCCCCCGAGGCGTTCCTCGCCTGGGGCTGGCGCATTCCGTTCCTGCTCTCGGCCCTGCTCGTCGCCGTCGGCCTCTATGTCCGCATGTCGCTCATGGAGACCCCGGCGTTCCAGCTCGTCGCTCAGAAGCAGCAGATCTCGAAAGCCCCGCTCGGGCGGGTCTTCGCCACGAGCTGGAAGCCGCTCATCCTGGGCACGTTCATCATGCTCGCGACCTACGTGATCTTCTACTTCATGACCGCGTTCACCCTCACCTACGGCACGTCCCCGGCCACCCCGGAGCAGGCCCAAACCGCCGCCGAGGCGGCAGGGAAGTCCTTCGATCCCGCAGGCTTCGTCGCGGGGCTGGGTTACACGAAGAACGAATTCCTCACCTACCTCATCATCGGAGTCGTCTTCTTCGGCATCTTCACCGTCGTCTCCGGGCCGCTGGCCGAGAAGCTGGGACGCCGGAAGATGCTGCTGGGCGTGACCGTGCTCATCGCCGCCTACGGACTCGTCGTCAACGCCCTGTTCAACGCCGGCACCCCGGGAGTCATCATCGGCCTCATCGTCGGCTTCATCCTCATGGGGCTGACCTTCGGTCCGATGGCCGCGTACTTGCCGGAGCTCTTCCCCGCCAACGTCCGCTACACCGGATCGGCGATCTCGTACAACATGTCCAGCGTCATCGGGGCCGGACCCGCACCGTTCGCGATGGTCGCCCTGTGGCAGGCCGAAGGAGGGGCGATCTTCTACTGCGGCCTCTACATCATCGCCGCCGCGATCCTCACGCTCATTGCATTGTGGCTGGCCAAGGACACCTCTGACCTCGACATGGAGGATCAGCTGAGCTGAGCCTCCGTCCGAACCTGGTCACTCATCCGAGGCCCGATCGCCGTTTTCGGCGGTCGGGCCTCCGCTCTGTGACCACAACTCACCGGCATCGCAGGTCAGCCAACCGCGAAGGCGGCAAGACTACGATTTCGTCACAACCGCCTCGGCGATCATCAAAGCGTCATAGGTGTGACCCAGTTCACGGTAGGATTCCTCTCAGACATTGCCCAGACACGGATGTCCGGGCAATCCGTTTGCGTGACGAGACCGTCACCGATCCCCTGGAGGAACCATGAAACGACGCTCGAGCCTGGCCATTGTGGCAGCCGGCGCCATGCTCGCCCTGTCCGCCTGCGGCGGCGGAGGCGATTCCGAACCTGCAGCGACCGCCGAAGGCGGAGTCCCCCTGGTCAAGGAAGGCAAACTGACCACCTGCACCCATCTGTCCTACCAGCCGTTCCAGTTCGAGAAGGACGGCGAGGTCGTCGGCTTCGACGTCGACATCGTCGATGCCGTGGCGAAGAAGCTCGGCGTCGAGCAGGAGATCATCAACACCTCGTTCGAGACGATCACTTCGGGCGCTGAGTTCAACCAGAACAAGTGCGATGTCGCGGCAGCGGCGACGACAATCCAGCCGAAGCGCGAAGAGGCAGCAGACTTCTCCGAACCGTACTTCGATGCGAACCAGGCGATCCTGACGAAGGCCGACAAGTCCGCAAAGGACGAGAAAGCGCTCAAGGGCTTCAAGATCGCGGCTCAGGCCGGCACCACGGGTCTCGACTACGCCACGGAGAACTTCAAAGACTCCGAAGTCATCACCTATGAGGATCTGCCGCTCTCACTTGAAGCGCTCAAGACCGGTCAGGTCGACGCCGTGATCAATGACAACGGCGTGCTCTACAACTACAACACCGAGAACAAGGGCTTCGCGGTCGGCTTCGACATCAAGACCGACGAGCACTACGGCATCTCGATGAAAAAGGGCAACTCGAAGATGAAGAAGGCCGTGGACGACACCCTCGCCGAGATCAAGGAGAACGGCGAGTACGACAAGATCTACAAGAAGTGGTTCGGCGACGCACCGAAGTGACCACTTGCGAATGGGCGGCCGGCTGCGATCTGTCGTTGCAGCGGGTCGCCCGTTCGGCTGAGTTCGACCGACCTGCCTGAGTCCCAACCGACACTCACGGCACGTACCCCGGCGGACACCCTCCGCCACAGTTTCTCGAAGGACAACCATGTCAGTTCCCACAGCGAGCGAGGACGGCCGCCAGACCGGCCCCGCCGTCCCGGCCGCCACCGCCACTCCGAAAGCGAAGATGAGCAAACGCCAGAAGGCGAAGCTCTCCCGCGGCATCCAGTACGCCGTCCTCGTCATCATCGCGATCCTCGTCGCCATCTTCGCCGACTGGCCGACCTTCATCAAAACATTCGTTCGCGTCGATGTCGCCGCAGGAATGTTCCCCGACGTCATCACGATGGCGCTGAAGAACACCGTGATCTACACGTTCCTCGGCTTCGCCCTCGGTCTGGCGATCGCCCTAGTCGTCGCCCTCATGCGACTGTCCTCGGTCGGCGTCTACCGCTGGCTGGCGACGATCTACATCGAGTTCTTCCGCGGACTGCCCGCTCTCGTCGTGTTCCTCGTCATGGGGTTCGGGCTGCCAGTCGCCTTCCCCGGGTTCAGGTTGCCACAGCTGATCGTCATCATGATCGCCCTCGGGCTCGTGTCATCGGCCTATATGGCCGAGACGATCCGCGCCGGCATCCAGGCGGTGCCGAAAGGTCAGATCGAAGCCGCCCGGTCACTCGGCATGTCCTCGTCACGTGCGATGTTCACGATCGTCCTGCCGCAGGCGATGCGCATCATCCTCCCGCCGCTGACGAACGAGCTCATCCTGCTCGCGAAGGACTCGTCCCTGGCCTACATCCTCGGCTCCTCGGTCGACGGCCGTGAGCTCGCGGCACTCGGCCGCGCCGAGATCGTCAACACCGCGAACCTCACCCCGTTCATCGTCATCGCGCTGTGCTACCTCATCATCACGATCCCGCTGTCGTATCTGTCGCGGGTGCTCGAGCGCAAATACGGTTCCGCCGATTCAGGAGTGAAATGATGACCACCACCTCGCACGCGTCGACAAAGACGCCGATCATCGCGATCCGCAACCTCCAGAAGAGCTTCGGCACGAACCAGGTCCTCACCGACATCAACCTCGACGTCGTCAAAGGTGAGGTCGTCTGCGTCATCGGCCCCTCGGGCTCAGGCAAGTCGACGATGCTCCGATGCATCAACACGCTCGAGACTCCCACCGGCGGCTCGATCGTCGTCGACGGCATGGACATGACCGACCTCGATCTCGACATCGATGCCGCCCGCACCCGCATCGGCATGGTCTTCCAGTCCTTCAACCTCTTCGCCCACCTCACCGTGCGTGAGAACCTCACGATCGCGCAGACGAAGGTCCTCAGGCGATCGAAGGCCGAGGCCAACAAGGTCGCCGAGGCGAACCTCGCGAAGGTCGGGCTGTCCGAGAAGATGGAGGCCAAGCCCGGTTCGCTCTCCGGCGGTCAGCAGCAGCGTGTGGCGATCGCCCGTGCACTGAGCATGGACCCCGACGTCATGCTCTTCGACGAGCCGACTTCGGCGCTGGACCCGGAGACCGTCGGTGACGTCCTCCAGGTCATGCGCAACCTCGCCGAGGCGGGAATGACGATGGTCGTCGTCACCCACGAGATGGAGTTCGCCCGGCAGGTCGCTGACCGCGTGGTCTTCATGGACGGCGGAGTCGTCGTGGAGGCTGGACCGGCCAAGGACGTCATCGGCAATCCGCAGGAGCAGCGGACGAAGGACTTCCTCTCCCGAGTGCTCCACCCCGGCCAGCTGGGGTAGCCGCCGGTCCTACTTCAGAGCGAGAAGCCGGCGGGGAACGGGTCGCTGGGGTCGAGCATGAACTGCGAGGTCGCGGTCAGCCAGGCGCTGCCGGTGATCGTCGGCACCACAGCCACATGTTCGCCGACTCTCGTCTCCTCGATCAGCCGTCCGGTGAACGAGGTGCCGATGAAGCACTGATTGACGAAATCCGTGTTCAGGCCCAACTGCCCACGGGCATGCCGGACGGCCATGAGCGCGCTTGTCCCGGTGCCACCGGGCGACCGGTCGAGCCAGCCGGGATAATTGATGAGCACATGGCGGGCATCCGGGATTTCGCCGTCGGGCCCGGGCTCCGTCGGCGGCGTCAGGAACACGACGTGCTCGCAGCCGCGGAATCCGGTCACCGGATGCACGGGGTCGAGCTGTTCGTTGACCGCAGCCATGATCTCGCGACCAGCGGAGATGAAGTCCTCAGCCCGGTCGCGCTCGAACGGGATGTCGACGTCGGCGGCGGAGACGAAGGCGTAGAAGTTCCCGCCGAAGCCGATGTCGCAGGCGATCGTCCCTCGCCCGGGCACCTCGACGGTCTGGTCGAGTGCGTGCGCATACGAGGGAACGTTGACGATGGTCACCGACTCGGCGCGACCGTCCCGGACGACCACCTCGGCGGTGATGAGCCCGATCGGAGCGTCGAGACGCACGGTCGTCACGGGTTCGACGACGGGCACCATGCCTGTCTCGACGAGCACGGTCGCCACAGCGATCGTGCCGGCCCCGCACATCGGCAGCACGCCGGTGACCTCAATGAAGAGCACTCCCCAGTCCGCGTCGGCACGGGTCGGCGGCTGCAGGATCGCTCCCGAGAGCCACCCGTGGCCGCGGGGTTCGCACATGAGGAAGGTCCGCAGACCGTCGGAGTTCTCGATGAACCACTCCCGGCGTTCGGCCATGGTCTCACCGGGGAGTGGCCCCACTCCCCCGGTGACGACGCGGACGGGCAGCCCCTCGGTGTGGGCTTCGACGGTCTGGATGAGACGGTTGGTCTGCACGGTCGATCTCGCTCAGCTCTCCAGGACCTCTTTGAGGATGACGCGGTAGCCCTGGCGGGAGTCGTAGCCGTGGATCTCTCGGGTGTCGAGCGCGGACATGAAGTCGAGCACCTCGGCGGTGATGACCTGTCCGGGCACGAGCACCGGGAACCCGGGCGGGTACGGGGTGACGAATCCGGCTGAGACCGGCTGTTCCCCGTTCTCGACGCGGCGTCGCAGCTCATGCGGCAGCACGTGCTCGATGTTCTGGCGACGCAGACCCGCATAGTAGGCGGTGCGCAGGTCGCCGTCGGGCAGCTGCTTCGACGGGTCGTCGGCGGGCACCTCGGCCGCGTAGTCGGGGGCGAAGGCCGAGAAGTCCGGCAGCGGGGGCATCACCGCGGCGGGTTCGGTCAGCGCATCCTGTTCCTGGAGTTCGTGCGGGTCGGTGAACTTCCCCGCCAGTTTGACCAGCACCTCGATGAGGTAGGCGACGGCCGAGCGTGAGGTGCCGATGTTCGTCATGAACAGCACCGTGTTCCGGCTCGTCTTATTCACCTGGATGCCGTAGCGGTCCATGAGGTGCTCGTGCTTGAACGTGTCCCCGTCGACTCCCGTGCCCGAGATCTCGACGGTGATGCGGCTGGGATCGACGACGAATTCGTCGCGGACCCAGGCGTCCCACATCGTCGACAGTCCATCGCGCAGCGGCATCGTCCGTTCGGTGACCCGGTACTCCTCGGGGATGAGGTCGGCGGCGGTGAGCACCTTGAATGTCTTCTTCAGCAGCGGGTGACGCGCGATCGCCGAGGACAGGCTCATCGCCAGGTCGAGCTGCTTCTGCACGAGTGCGAACCCCTCCATCTCCACCTGCCTGCGACCGAGGTCGAGGGACGCGAGGATCTGGTAGTTGGGCGACGTCGAGGTGTGGGTCATGTACGCCTCGTGGAAGGCCTCCTCGGCGCCGGTGGAGAATTCCTGATCGTAGACGTGGATCATCGATCCCTGGCGCAGCGCGGTCAGCGTCTTGTGCGTCGATTGGGTCGCGTACACGCGGATCGTCGCATCCGGCGGGGGCAACAGGTCCTCCTCCAGCCACACCGAATCGGGGGCGGGGGCACCGGTCTCGGGATCGAACAGGCGCTTCTGCTGCTCCCGGTACGCCGCGGCGTGGGCGTTGGTGGCGAGGTTCTCCTCGAGGGTCTCCGCGGCGACCATGGCGGTGCGCTTGCGGGTGACCGGGTGGAACCGGGCGAAGGCGAACCACGCTTCGTCCCAGAGGAAGACGAGGTCGGGTTTGATCGCCAGGCATTCTGACATGACCTTGTAGGGGTCGTAGACGATTCCGTCGAAGGTGCAGTTGGTCAGGGTGATCATCCGCACCTCGTCGAGGCGGCCGGCGGCCCGGTAGTCGAGCAGCAGCTGCTTGATCCTGTTCAGCGGCACCGCCCCGTAGAAGGCGACGTCGTTGAGCGGGTATGCCTCGAGGTAGGCGGTGCGGGCTCCGGTGAGCATGAGCGCATGGTGGTGGGACTTGTGGCAGTTGCGGTCGACCATGACGACCTCGTCGGGTGAGACGACGGCCTGATGGACGATCTTGTTCGCCGTCGACGTGCCGTTCGTGACGAAGTACGTGCGCTTGGCACCGTACGCGCGGGCGGCCAGCGACTGCGCCTTCTTCAGCGTGTGGACCGGTGCCAGCAGGGAATCGAGCTCACCGGAGGTGGCGCTGGATTCGGCCAGCAGCAGGTTGAGCCCGTAGAAGTCGACGAAGTCGCCGATCCACTTCGACCCGACGACGGAGCCGCCGCGGGAGACGGGCAGCGCATGGAAGACACCGGCCGGACGGCGGGCATGCTCACGGATCGCGTCGAAGAACGGTGTGTCGTAGAGGTGCTGGATGCGGCGCAGCAGGGACAGGTGGAGTTCGAACTGGTCCTCGCGGCGGAAGACGCGACGGAACCGGTGGGTCAGGGCACCGGCGAGGCTTTCGATATGGGCGCCTGCCATGAGGTAGAGGTCAAGTTCGGGGCGCAGATTCGCCAGGGTGTCGGCCAGCCGCAGCACCCGGCGCACCGAATTGAGCGGACTCATCGGCGCCGTCGGCGACTCCTTCGTCGAGGTGTGCGCGAACTCGATGGAATCGCGCAGGTCACGGCTGAGCACCTCGCGGGTGCTGTCGGTGAAACCGGGGCGGATGACGCAGGCGAGCAGGTTCGGGTTCGTCAGGGCCGCCGCCACCGCATCGTCGGCGGTGGGCACGATGACGTAGTCGTAGATAAATTGGTCGGAGGCGTTGCGGAGTTTGAGCAGGTCGGTGTGCAGCTCATCGCGGCCGCCCTCGGTGGTCTCGTCGACGATGAGGACCTCGAAGCGAGGACGGGTGTCCTGGCGGTCCTTGAGTTCGGCGCGCTCATCCTCGGTGAGGTCGTCTTCACCGGTGTCGGGCACGGTGGTTCCCCGGAGCCGATTGACCGCACGTGTGATCATGTCGTGCGCGCGGTCGAATTCGCCGTTCGAGAGCAGGTCGGTGATCTCCTCGACATAGCGCTGACCGAAACCTGCCCAGTAGAGCTCGATCGTCTTCAGCGAACGCAGCGAGCGCCACACCTCGCCGTCTTCGGCGATCATCGAGAAGTCCCCGCCGCTGACGGCCAGGCGTTTGATCGCGAACTTCAGGTACTCCCACGCGTCCGAACGCAGCCGCCACGTGCTCGCCGGCATTCCCGGATCCCGTTCGAGCTGCGCCCGGCGCGGCGTCGAGGGGGCTCCGACGCGACCGTGCCTGCGGCCGCCGCCGAGGTCGGTGGGCTCAAACTCCTGCGCCGTTGCCTGGTCGGAGTCGATTCCGGTCATGCGAGAGCCTCCTGGCTGTCAGTCTCAGTCCCCACCCCGGTCCGGTGTGGAATTCCTGCTCACGGGCTCAGTCGGCGGACCGTACTGATTCCGTTGTTGCACGATCATACGACCTCACAGTTTCGAATGGGCAGGGTGGTGGGCAGTTGAGACAACCACAGGAGGAGAAATGATGATAAGCATGGGGTATGGACACCTCCGCGTCTCTTTCTGCAGGTCATCTCATCGTCGAGGAACTCGAAGCACACGGAGTCACTCGCACTTATCTGGTTCCCGGCGAGTCGTATCTCGACGTCATCGACGGACTCCGCGATTCGGCTATCACCCCGATCGTCTGCCGCCAGGAGGGCGGGGCCGCATACATGGCCGTCGCCGAGGGGCGGATGACCGGGGTTCCCGGCATCGCCATGGTCACGCGTGGTCCCGGTGCGGCGAACGTCAAGGTCGGAGTCCACACCGCCTACCAGGATGCGACCCCGCTCGTCGTCTTCGTCGGCCTCATCCCCACCGATCATCGCGGCCGCGAATCCTTCCAGGAGTTCGATCTGGACGGCTGGTTCTCCTCGACCGCGAAGAAGGTGCTCACCCTCGATGATCCCGATAAGGCCGCCGAGGTGGTCGTCGACGCCATGCACACCGCCGTGACCGGGCGGCCCGGTCCCGTCATCGTCGGTCTGCCCGAAGAGGTCCTCGTCCGCTCGAGTTCGGGAACGGTGCTGCCCCCTCGCGTGCACGGATCGGCCTCACCGTATGCCGGGGACGTCACGGAGCTGCGTGCCCGCATCACCGCTGCCGACCGTCCCGTGCTCATCATCGGCGGCGAGGACTGGTCGCCGTCGACCTCGCGGCGCATCGCCCAATGGTCACGCGACCGCGGGCTCGGGGTGCTCGGCACCTTCCGCGCCTATGACGGCATCGACCACGACAGTCCGAACTTCCTCGGCATCTTGGGCTACGGTGCGTCCCCCGTGGCGAAGAGGGTCCTCGCCGAGGCGGACCTGCACATCTTCTTGGGCTGTGTCCGCACCGATGTGGCCACCGATGGGTTCAGCAACGGCGTCGACCAGCGAACTGTCGTCATCGGCCCCGACGCCGATGCGCACGGCCACTTCGGTCGCCTCGACCAGCACATCGTCACCTCGGTCGGCCGGTTCGCCCAGTCCCTGTTCACCGAGGAGGGCACCCGCACGTATTCGGTGTCCTCCGATGGGTCGATCGACGAACCGCCGCTCGGCGATGTCCTGTCCGAGGCGGCCGGGGACGCCGTGCCGCTGCCGGGTTGGGTCGCCGAGGCCAGGACCGAGCTCGAGGCGTGGCGGAAACCGCAGGTGGCAGGTTCGGGGTCGGCAGCCTCGGCGGGATTCGTCGACATGGACGAAGCATTCGTCCATGTGCAGGACCTGCTGCCGGACGACGCAATCATCACCTACGGGGCGGGGAACTTCTCCGGGTGGGCGACCAGGTTCCTGCCCACGCACGGGTTCCCCTCGGCGCTGGGCCCGCGCAACGGATCGATGGGATTCGGTCTGCCTGCCGCGGTCGCCGCCGCCCTCGTCCATCCGAAACGGGCGGTGTTCTGCATCGCTGGCGACGGGGATTTCCTCATGAACGGGCAGGAGATGGCCACGGCCGTACAGTACGGCGCGGACATCACCGTCGTGCTCAACGACAATTCGGTCTACGGCACGATCCGCGGTCATCAGGACCGCGAATATCCGGGCCGGGCCACGGCCACTGCACTGCAGAACCCGGACTTCGCAGCCATGGCCACGGCCTTCGGCGGGCTCGGCATCCGCGTCGAGCGGACCGAAGACTTCCGCGACGCGTTCGAACGGGCGCTGGCACACAAGGGGCTCTCGCTCGTCCACTGCATCACGGATCCGACCGTTCGCGGGGCGCGCCTGCCGTGAACGGGCCGTTGTGAACGATCTGTTGTGAACGGTGGGGCGGATGGCGAACGAATCTGACTAAGGTGGCGGTATGAGAATCGACGCGATCTTCACCGACCTCGACGCATTCACCTTTGATCCGAAGCGCCCGCGGGCGCAGAAGATCGGTGTGTGGGGCAACCGGATCATCGGCTTCGACGAGGAGCTCGACGGCATCGATGCCGATCGTGTCGAGTCCCTGGGCGGGGCGACGGTGCTGCCGGGCTTCAACGACGTCCACTGCCACACGACCTGGTTCGGTCTCACCCTGGCCTCGGTCGATGTCACGGCGCTGCCCGGCGGTCTGCCCGATGTGTATGCCGCACTCGAGAAAGCCGCGGCGACGACTCCGTCCGGGGAATGGATCGAAGCCACGGGGTATGCCCACCGTGACTACGACGGGCAGTATCCGGACCTGAACCGTCTTGACGAGATCACCGGGGACCGCCCCCTGTTCATGCGGCAGACGTCCGGTCATGCCGCGATCGCCAACACCGAGGCGATGCGTCGGGCGGGGATTCTGGACCCCGGCTTCGAGGAGCCGGTCGGCGGCAAGGTCGTGCGTGACGCGGCCGGACATCCGACGGGGCTGATCGAAGAGACCGCGCAGACTCTGGTGCAGGATCTCATCCGCCCGTATTCGCTCGACACCGTCGTCGACGCCCTCGATCTGGCGACGGCGTACTACGCGAAGGAAGGCATCACGTCCTTCGGCGAATGCGGTATCGCCTACGGCTGGATCGGCCACTCCCCCATTGAGATCAGCGGCTATCTGCGGGCTCGGGAGGAGGGGAAGCTGCGGGCGCGAGCGCAGCTCATGCCGCAGGCCGACGGGCTGCACCCGATCGCGGCGAACTCCGCCGACGGGTTCGGTATCGGTCTGGATGCGGGACTGCGCACCGGCCTCGGCGATGATCTCATCTCGATCGGGCCTGTGAAGTTCTTCATGGACGGTGCCCTGTCCGGCGAGACCGCGGCACTGCGGGAGAACTACGCGGGCAAGGACCACCCCGGCTATCTGCAGGACGACGCCGAGGTGCTTCGTCAGCAGATCCTCGACACCTATGCCTCCGGCTGGTCGTTGGCCGTGCACGCCATCGGTGATGCCGCCGTGGATGCTGCGATCGCCAACATCGTCGAGGCGCAGACGCGCTATGGCCGCAGGGCGGTGCCGAACCGGATCGAGCATGCCGCATTGGTCCATGACGAGCACCTGGTGACGCTGGCCGAGCACGGTATCGTCGTCACCCCGCAGGCGGCGTTCGCCGACGGCATCGGGGACGGCATGAACGCTTCGCTCGGGCCGGACCGCCGGCACCTGATCTACCGGGCGAAGTCATTCGTCGATGCGGGTGTGCCGATGGCCGGCAGCTCGGACCGGCCGTGCGCCGACGGGAATGTGCTGCGCGGGATCGAAGCCTATGTCACCCGGAAGACCCGCGACGGGGACGTCATGGGTTCGGCGGCCGAATGTTTGAGCGTCGATGAGGCGATCGCGGCCTACACGGTCGAGGCGGCGAAGGCCTCGGGCCAGGGCGCGGACAAGGGAACGCTGAGCCGAGGCAAGCTCGCCGACTTCGTCGCCCTGGAAACCCACCCGCGGGACGTGCCCCCCGACGAGATCGCAGCAATCCCGGTCCGCGCGACAATCCTCGGCGGCAACTACACCCACCAAACCCACTAGTTACTACCTGACGGCGGCCCAGCAACCTCGCGCGAGGTTGCTGGGCCGCCGTCAGGTAGTAACTAGTGGGGGGAAGTCTAAGTCGGTGAGGACCTTCTCGAAGACTCCGAGGCCGCGTTCGAGGTCCTCTTCGCTGATGTTGATCGGCGGGACCACGTGCAGCCGGTGGTAGTTGTTGAACGGGATGACGCCGTGCTCCTTCAGCGCCGCCACCACCGAGGCGACCTCAGGTGATCCTCCGCCGTAAGGGGCCAGCGGTTCCTTGGACTCCTTGTCCCGGACGAGTTCGATCGCCCAGAACGCTCCGGTGCCGCGGACCTCGCCGACATGCTTCGAATTCTCAGCGATCTGCCGCAGACGGGGCCCGATGATCGTCTCCCCGATATGAGCGGCGTGTTCAATCATGCCCTCCTCGGCCATCGCGTTGATCGTCGCGACCGCCGCCGCGCACGCCAGCGGATGCCCGGAGTAGGTCAGCCCGCCGGGGTAGACGCGTTCGGCGAAGGTCTCGAAGATCGCCTCGCTGATGACGACTCCGCCCAGAGGCACGTACCCGGAGTTCACGCCCTTGGCGAAGGTGATGAGATCGGGGACGATGTCGAAGTGCTCGAAGGCGAACCACTTGCCCGACCGTCCGAACCCGGCCATCACCTCGTCGGCAATGAGCACGATCCCGTGCTCATCGCACAGCGCCCGCACACCCTGCATGTACTCCGGACTGGGCACCATGATGCCGGCAGTGCCGGGAATGGATTCGAGGATGATCGCGGCGATCGTCGCCGGTCCCTCCAGCTCGATGGTCCGACGCAGGTGCTGCAGCGCCCGTTCGGTCTCTTCGGCCTCAGTGGTGGCGTGGAATTCCGAACGGTAGAGGAAGGGGCCGAAGAAGTGGACGACGCCCGATTCTCCGGTCTCGTTCTCCCACCGGCGCGGGTCACCGGTGACGTTGACGGCAGTCTGGGTTCCACCATGGTAGGACCGGTAGCGGGAGAGCACCTTCGTCCGGCCGGTGTGCAGACGTGCCATGCGGATGGCGTGTTCGTTCGCATCCGCGCCGCCGTTGGTGAAGAACACGTGGTCGAGCCCGGCCGGGGTGCGGTCGGTGATGAGGCGAGCCGCCTCGGAGCGGGCGGCGTTGACGGTGGCCGGGCTGATCGTGCACAGCACATCGGCTTGGTCCTTGATCGCCTGTACGACGGCAGGATGCTGGTGACCGATGTTCGTGTTCACCAGCTGCGAGGAGAAGTCGAGGAACTCCCGACCCTCACCGTCGATGACTGTCGACCCGTGGGCGCGGGCGACGGTCGGCGGGTCGATGAGTCGCTGTGCCGACCACGAGTGGAAGACGTGCGCGCGGTCGAGTTCACGGGCTCGGGCGGATTCGTCCTTGAGCGCTGCGAGGTCGGCGTCGTCGAGATGGTGCACCATTGTCACCCTTTCACTGAAGTACTGGGGATGAGCGCGGAATCCGCGCCCGTGGGCTCATCGTAGAACACATTCGACTACAGTGACGAGCATGTCTTACCGGACCATCGTCAGCCCCGTCGAGGCCGAGATCGAGATCAAGAGATCCCGTTTCCTCGCCCGGCTCTCCCCCGCCGCGGATGAGGCCGAGGCCAGGTCCGTCATCGCCGAGGCGCGCGCCGAGCATCCGAAGGCCCGCCACCATTGTTCGGCGTTCGTCCTCGACACCGATTCGCGCACTCAGCGCTTCAGCGATGACGGGGAACCGGCTGGCACTGCGGGCGCTCCGATCCTCGATGTGGTCACCGGTCATGATCTGACCTTCGTCGTCGCCGTCGTCACCCGGTATTTCGGGGGCACCCTGTTGGGCGCGGGCGGGCTCGTCCGCGCTTACGGTCAGGCCACCTCGGCGGCCGTGGATGAGGCTCGGATTGTCACCCGTCGTGAGCGCGTCCCGGTGTCAGCAGCCGTCGACTATGCCCAGGCCAACGCCCTGGAGCGGGCGGCCGGGAACCGGGGGTGGACGACGCGGGCCGACTACGGCGGTGAGGTCGGACTCGATGTCCTGGTTCCCCTCGCCGAGGTGGCCGATGCCGTGGCGATGTACGCCGACCTCACCGCCGGTCGGGCAGAGCCCGAGGTCGGTGAGGTCGAATGGGTGTGAGGCCGGGGATCGACGTTCTGATCAGCGAGAGCTGATCAGTCGAGCGCGGCGATCTTCGCGACCTGGGCGTTCGTGAGCATGACGAGATCCTCGGGGCGGATCTCGATCTCGAGACCGCGACGGCCGGCCGAGACGAACACCGTCGAATGGTCGAGAGCTGTGCGGTCGACGACGACCGGCACGGCATGGCGCTGTCCGAACGGAGAGACTCCGCCGACGGGGTAGCCGGTACGACGCTCGGTTTCGGCTACGCCGGACAGCTGGGCCTTCTTCGCTCCGCGCGCGGAGGCCAGAGCTTTGAGGTCGAGCTGACCGGAGACGGGGACGAGCGCGGTCACGGGCTGCCCGTCGACCTGGATCATCAGAGTCTTGAACACCTGGTCGGAGCTGACGCCGAGTTTGTCGGCGGCCTCCGAACCGTAACGGCGGGTGGCGGGGTCGTGGTCGAAGCTGCGCAGGCTGTAGTCGATGCCTGCCAGATTGAGCACTCGCACGGCCGGGGTCGCCGCGCTGGAAGTCTTGGATGCAACTGTCATAAGGGGGTAGTGCCTCCTGCCCGCAGGTCAGCGGGGCCAGGAGGCGCAGCTTTCACGGCTCCGTGTCCCCGCATCGATACGGACGGAATGTTGTATCGGTGCTGATAGGTACCCGCCCACAATAGGCGAAGTAGGCTTGCGGACGCCAATTCCCGTGACGTCAAGTGACTCGTCGGTAAGCCCGTCACCCCCTTCGGCCGGAGACGCTCACCCCCACCCGAGTTCGTGGAGCCGATCGTCATCGAGCCCATAGAAATGGGCGATCTCATGAACGATGGTGACGACGATCTCCTCGCGCAGGTGATCCCGATCCTCGGCGAAGTCGATGAGGTTGTCACGGTAGATGAAGATATTGTCGGGCATCTCGAACCCGGCGACTCCCCGCTCCCCGATCGGTGTGCCCTCATAGAGGCCGAGCAGGTGTCGATCACCGTTCTCCGGCCGATCCTCGACGAACAGGGCGACATTGTCCAGCTGTTCGGTCACCCCTGCGGGCAGCAGATCCAGGGCTTCGCCGAGGATCGCGTCGAACTCCTCATCACTCAGGGCCTCCATGCCTCCCACTCTAGCGACTCCGATCCCCTCGCCGAGGCGGCCCTGCGGAACGTCGAAAAGCACCGCTTCCGTCGTGTGACCGAGGACACTCCTTTTCGTTTTGCATTCCTCGAATCGGGTGGGATAAGCTTAACGTCGTTGCCCACGGGGAATCCGAGGACAACCTGGGCCCCCATCGTCTAGAGGCCTAGGACACCGCCCTTTCACGGCGGCGACACGGGTTCGAATCCCGTTGGGGGTACGGTGTAAGATCGTAAGGTCTTCCATCACAACAGCAAGGCCCTGTGGCGCAGTTGGTTAGCGCGCCGCCCTGTCACGGCGGAGGTCGCGGGTTCGAGTCCCGTCAGGGTCGCGGAGCATAAGGCTCTTCTTCGGAAGAGCCTTTGTTTCTCTCGACATACTTATTGAGTATGTCGGCGGCTAGGCTCTGTAGCTCAGTTGGTAGAGCGTTCGACTGAAAATCGAAAGGTCACCGGATCGACGCCGGTCGGAGCCACAACACGGAAGCCCCGCTTCCCAGTGAAAACTGGGAAGCGGGGCTTCTTCGCGTCTGCGCCCCATCTCGACCGCCACTTTGCCCGACGTGATCTGCGCCCCGCATTCGGGACTCCTGACTACCTTTGCGGTGACTCTGCGGATTATTCGCGTAGTCCTGCGGAATTTCGGCATACCCCCGCCATTACGCTGATTCAGGCCCTCGGGAGTGGTTGCTCCTCCCCGGGCAGACCGCCTCCCGCAGAATCCCCTGGGAGCTCAGGTCTTCTCATCCCCAAAGTGAGCAGGAGGAACTCAACGTGCGCACTTCAGTCGAAATCGGTCAGACGAGCACTGGAGACCACCCCTCACTTGCCATCTTCGACCGCGGACCGGTCCCGGCCCCGCGCACACTCGTCGAAATCTTCGCCGAAACCGTTCGCGCCCATCCCGATGCCACGGCCCTCGATTCCGCCGATGCCACCCTGAGCTATCGGCAGCTCGCCGAGGCGGCCCGGGAGTTAGCCGCGCGACTGCACCGCTGCGGGATCACCCATGGTGATCGGGTCGGCATCCGCGTCCCGTCCGGAACTGCGGACCTCTACATCGCCGTCCTCGGCATCCTCACCGCCGGCTGCGCCTATGTCCCCGTCGACTGGGACGACTCCGAGGAGCGCGCAGCCACCGTCTTCGACGAAGCCCACGTGGCCGCCGTGATCGGAGAGAAGCTGAAGATCGTCCCCACCGCCGAGACGGATCCCGCCTCAGCAGCGCCCGTCGGACCACCCGGCCTCGAGGACGACGCCTGGATCATCTTCACCTCGGGTTCGACGGGCAAGCCCAAGGGAGTGGCGATCACGCACCGTTCGGCCGCCGCCCTCGTCGACACCGAGCATTCCCTCTACCTCGCCTCCGACCCGCTCGGCCCCGCCGACCGCGTCATGGCCGGACTGTCCGTGGCCTTCGACGCCTCCTGCGAGGAGATGTGGCTGGCGTGGCGCAACGGCGCCGTGCTCGTGCCCGCACCCCGCGACATCGTGCGCTCCGGCCCCGACCTCGGCGACTGGCTGACTGCGCAGCGGATCACCGCGGTCTCAACCGTGCCGACGCTGGCCTCGCTCTGGCCTGCCGAGGCCCTGGAACACGTGCGACTGCTCATCTTCGGCGGGGAAGCCTGCCCGGCTGAACTCATCGCCCGCCTCCACGAACCATGGCGGGAGGTGTGGAACTCCTACGGCCCCACCGAGGCGACCGTGATCGTCAGCGCCGCCCTCCTCGTCCCCGGCGACATCGTGCGCATCGGCCGCCCCATCGACGGGTGGGAGCTCACTGTCGTCGATCCCGACACCGAACATCCGGTGGGCTGGGGCGAATCCGGAGAGCTCGTCGTCGGCGGAGTCGGCCTCGGCCGCTACCTCGATACCGACAAGGACGCAGAGAAATACGCACCCCTGCCTGCACTCGGCTGGGACCGGGCCTACCGCACCGGCGACCTCGTCCGTGCCGAGGCAGACGGCCTCCTCTTCGAGGGCCGGATCGACGACCAGGTCAAGCTCGGCGGCAAACGCATCGAACTCGGCGAGGTCGACAGCTACCTCGCAGCGATCCCCGGAGCCAACGCCGGCGCCGCCGCCGTGCAGAAGACGAGCGGCGGCTCCGATGTCCTCGTCGGCTACTTCACCGAGACCGAACCCGGCAGCATCGACATCGATGCCGCACGGGTGGAACTGACACAGAAGCTCTCGGCCGGAGTCGTTCCCGTCCTCACCGTCCTCGACGAGATGCCGATGAAGAGCTCCGGAAAGGTCGATCGCAAGGCGCTGCCGTGGCCGCTGTCGGCCCCCGGCACCGAGGTGAGTGGGCTGAGCCCCGATCAGCAGTGGCTGCGGGACCTGTGGGTCGAACAGCTGGGACCGATCGCCATCGACGCCGACACGAACTTCTTCGAAGTGGGCGGCGGATCCGTCCAGGTCGCCCGTCTCGTCGCGCGCATCCGCCGCAGCCACCCGAGCGCCTCGATCGCCCAACTCTATGCCCACCCCACTTTGGCGGCGATGGCGGACTACATCGGCACCCTGTCATCATCACAGGCTCGGAACCCGATGCCCGGCCGACTGCCGGTGGGGCCGAGGATCTTCCAATTCGGCTTCCTCGGCGGAATCTACGCCCTCAACGCCGTCCGCTATATCGTTGCCACGGTGACTGTGGTCTGGGCTCTCGACTTCTTCCTCGCCGCTTCGTGGGTTCCGCGCGTGCCGTTCCTGCCCGTCGCCGCAGCCTGGATCCTCATCTTCTCCCCCATCGGACGCATCGCGCAGGCCGTCGTCGTCGCCCGAATTCTGACTCTCGGCCTGCGACCGGGACGATATCGCCGAGGCGGCTGGACGCACGTGCGTCTGTGGGCCGCCGATCGTTTCTACGTCTTCCTCCGCCTCGAGCATCTCGCCGGCACACACCTGAATGTCCTCATCCACCGTCTCCTCGGCAATTCGGTGGGCGCCGGCGCCCACCTGGCCAACCAGCCGCCGACATCCGGGCTCGCCCGGATCGGCGACCATTCCGTCGTCGAGCGCGACGTCGATCTCCGCGGATTCCGCATCGTCGGCGACACGGTCCACATCGGTCCGATCACCATCGGCGATTCCGCCCGGATCGGCGCCCGTTCGGCCGTCGAACCCGGCGTCTCCGTCGGATGTCGCAGCGAGATCCGGGCCGGATCCCTCGTCGACATCGACATCGACGCCGATGAGTCCTGGGGCGGTTCACCGCTGGAATTCCTCGCCGAGGCGGGACTGAGCTGGCCCGAACAGAACCAGCTGGACACGCAGGAAACCGGTACCTGGTCGTCAGCAATTCGGTCCGTCGCCGAATCCGCCGGCATCGTCCTCATCGGCCTGCTGCCGCTGCTGGCGTTCATCCCCGGCATCGCCATCGTCCTGCCCCAAGTCATCGGGATCGGCGACTTCCCGACCGTCGCGAAGACTCTGGCCGTCTGGGTTCCGCTGACGGCGGTGCTCACGGCGCTGACTTGGCTGACACTCGTCGTCATCACCGTGCGGGCGCTGGCCCACTACGTTCAGCCCGGCTACTACCCACAGGATTCGGTCACCGGCTGGGCGGTGTGGCTGACGCAGACCCTGCTCGATCGGACCCTGATCTCGGCGTATCCGATCTACGCATCGATCGCCACTCCCCTGTTCCTGCGCTGCCTCGGTGCTCGCGTCGGCAAGGACACGGAGATCTCCACTCTCGAGACCATTCCTCACCTGACCTGGATCCAGGACCGGTCCTTCATTGCCGATCATGCCCTCCTCAACGCTCCTCGCCACTATCGGGGCTGGATCCACATCGGCACGACCGTCGTCGGACGCGGAACCTTCGTCGGCAACTCGGCGATCGTCGGGGCCGATATCGATCTGCCTCCGGACTCCCTCGTCGCCGTCCTCGGCTCGAGCCCGGTCCGAGCCGCTGTCGGCACCTCCTGGATCGGCGGAACCGCGCAGGCGATCCCACGCTCCCGCAACGATTCCCAGTCGGAACGCACCTATCGGCCCTCGACTGCTGTGAAATGGGCACGTGCCGCGGTGGAGAGCGGACGGTTCATCCCCTTCATCCTCACGAACTGGATCGAGTTGGGTCTCGTCGCCGGCCTCAACGCCATCTATATGAGCACGCTCTTCTCCACTGATTCCCCTGTGCACAGCCTCCTCACTGCCACCCTGTGGGCGTTCCCGCTGACCCTGAGCGCCGGAATCCTCTCCGTGCTCATCGCCGTCGCCGCCAAATGGATCCTCGTCGGGAGGTTCACGGCGCGGGAGCGCCCGCTGTTCAGCAGCTTCGTCTGGCGCAATGAGCTCGCCGATGTCTTCGCCGAATCCCTGGCCGTGGCATCGCTAATCAAGATCGCCATCGGCTCCCCGCTGGCGGTCTGGTACGCCCGGATCATGGGGGCTCGAGTCGGCAGGGACGTCTGGTTGGAGACGTGGTGGCTGCCGGAGTTCGACCTCATCGACATCGAGGAACGCACGAGCGTCAACCGGGGCACCGTGGTCCAGACTCACCTCTTCCACGACCGTGTGATGTCCCTCGTCCCCACCCGCCTCGAAACCGGGTCCACCCTCGGCGTCAACAGCTTCATCCTCCCCGGAGCCGTCGTCGGCGAGCGCACCGTCGTCGGCGACGGGTCGCTTGTCCTCCGCGACGAAGAGCTGCCCGCCGACTCCCATTGGCAGGGCAATCCCGTCGAACCGATCACGAAGGGAGTTCCGGTATGACCGGCACCACCGTTGAGCGACCGATGCCCGGGCCGAGGCGGCCCCGTGAGATCTGGACCGGCCGGTCCGAAGTCTGGCTGTCCGAAGTCTCCTCAGATCCGGCCGAACCGATGCGCAATGTCGCCGGCGGAGGCCTGCGGGTCTCGAACCGGATGCTCACGAACGTCGTCGATCGAGAGCGACGGCGCAAACGCGCCCGGTCCTCCGGAGTCGATGCCGCACGAGGCTTCGCACTCATCGGCATGTTCGCCATCCATATGCTGCCCGCCGCACGCGAGGACGGTGAGCCGACCGTGGTCTGGCAGCTGCTGGCCGGCAACTCTGCGGCCCTCTTCGCCGTGCTCGCCGGGGTCTCTCTGGCGTTCAACAGCGGTGCCGAACGCCCCTTCACCGGGACGCAGATGAACCGCTCACGGGCCAACGTCGCCATCCGCGGTCTCCTCCTCATCGCTCTCGGCGTCGGACTCAATCAGATCGGCCTGGCAGCATTCGACATCCTCCCCTACTTCGGGGTGATGTTCCTCCTCTCCATTCCCCTGCTGCCGCTGCGGGCGCGCACGCTGCTCATCTCCGGAGCTGTCCTGATCGTCGCCCTCCCGATCCTCCGCTTCCTCATCCACCGCCAGGTCGACGGACTCGCCTGGCATCCGAACCCGACGCTCGGAGAGATCGTCAGCGCCCCTGTCGATGTGGTCACCTCGCTGCTCATCACCGGTGCCTATCCGGCACTGACATGGTTCGCTCTCGTGTGCATCGGCATGGGCATCGGACGGCTCCAGCTGCACTTCACGACTCCGCGGATGCTCATCATCGTCGCCGGAGGAGCTGCCTTGCTGTTCGCGATCGCCGTCACGCGTCTCCTGGTCTACCTCAACCGCTTCGGCGGCTACACGACCGTGCGGACCTCCTTCCCCGGCAGATCGACCGACGACGTCGATGACTTCCTCGTCTACGGACCTACCGGTCCGCTGCCGACCGCGTCCCCGGGCTGGCTGATCTCGGGCGGCCCGCACACGAACACTCCGTTCGCGTTCATCATCGGAGCCGGCTTCGCCATGGTTGCCATCGGCGCGTTCATCCTCATCGCCCGCCGCAGCAACCTGCTGCGACCGCTCGTCCAGATCGGTCGGATCCCGATGTCCCTCTACGTCAGCCACCTCATCCTCCTCACCATGGCGCCCACTGACTTCGGGGCGATCCGCCTCTTCATCGTCCAGTGCCTCTTCGCCTTCGCGTTCACGGCCGTGTGGCTGCGCTTCTTCAAGCGCGGCCCCGTCGAGGCGGTCATCACCTCAATCACTCGTATCCTGACGAAGCTGCTGGGATTCGGAACACCATCGGACAGATCAGTGACACGGAGCTGAGATGGCGACCGTCCGGGCACCGGCGGCCGACGGCTTCCGGTGGACCGATCGCTGGTTGCCACCGCATACCCATGTGCTCATCTGCCCGACCGAGGAGACCGCCTCGGGGGCTGTCGATCTGCTGCTGAGCCTGCTGTCCCGGGAACTCGCCGCCCCGATCAAGGACATCGTCTGGCACCGTCCCAGCATCGCCACCACTCGGACCGGCACTGCCCGGGTCTTCACCTCCATCTCCCGAACCGAGGGCGCTGTGGCCGCAGCCGTCAGCTGCCGCCCCATCGGAGTCGACATCGAAGCGACTCAGACCGAGGAGCAGAGCCACGACCTGATCACTCTCTTCCACCCGCGCGATCGAGCCGCCGCGGGCCGGGTCGCTGGGATCGCTCGACAGCGACGAGTGACGACGATCTGGACGCGGATCGAAGCCGTCCTCAAGCTGTGGGGAACAGGCTTGAGAATCGATCCCGCGCAGGTGAGGGTCGGCCCCGGACCTCAACCTCTGAGGGGCCGCCGCATCAGAACGGTCTCTGCCGTCGAGGCACTTTCCGCGACGGCCGAGTATTCGGTTTCCCTGGCGTGGGATCGGGGCTGCGGGGCATCCTGCACCTCTTGAAATCCCAACCGACTGGAGTAGGTTGAAGGTGAGTTCGATGACCCGCCCACGTCGTGGTGGTGCGGGGTGAAAGGAGAGCACGATGACGAACAATCCGACGATTCAGGAACTCAGCCACGAGGACAGGGCTTTCCCACCCCCAGCGGACTTCGCCGCCGCAGCCAATGCCCAGGCTGTCGAATACGAGAAGGCGGCCGCCGACCGCATCGGCTATTGGGAGGAGCAGGCACAGCGGATCAGCTGGGAGACTCCCTTCAACACGGTCCTCGACTGGTCGGAGAAGCCCTTCGCGAAGTGGTTCACCGGCGGCAGGCTCAACGCCTCCTACAACTGCGTCGACCGCCATGTCGAGAACGGCCACGGCGATCGTGTGGCCTACTACTTCGAAGGCGAATCCGGCGACACCCGCACCATCACGTACTCCGATCTTCTGCGCGAGGTCTCGAAGACCGCGAATGCCCTCACCGAACTCGGAGTGAAGACCGGCGACCGCGTCGCCATCTACATGCCGATGATCCCGGAGACGGTGTTCGCCATGCTGGCCTGCGCCCGCCTCGGCGCCCCGCACACCGTCATCTTCGGCGGATTCTCCGCTTCGGCGATCGCCGACCGCGTCAAGGACTGCGGAGTCGAATTCGTCATCACCGCAGACGGCGGCTATCGCAAGGGCAAGCCCTCGGGTCTCAAATCCGTCGTCGATGAGGCAATGGAGGACTGCCCCGAGGTGCGCAATGTCCTCGTCGTCCGCCGCACCGGCCAGGACGTGGACTGGAACGGCGACCGTGATCTGTGGTGGCACGAGGTCGTCGATCGGCAGCCGGAGACGCACACTCCAGACGCCTTCGATTCCGAACATCCGCTCTACATCATGTACTCCTCGGGAACGACCGGAAAGCCCAAGGGCATCATGCACACCACCGGCGGCTACCTCGTCGGCGCCTCCTTCACCCATTGGGCGGTCTTCGACATCAAACCCGAGACGGACGTCTACTGGACGGCCGCAGACATCGGCTGGGTGACCGGCCATTCGTACATCGTCTACGGTCCGCTGGCCAATGGGGCCACCTCGGTGCTCTATGAGGGCACCCCGGACACACCGCACCGGGGCCGGTGGTGGGAGATCGTGCAGAAGTACAAGGTCTCCATCCTCTACTGCGCGCCCACGGCGATCCGCTCGTTCATGAAATGGGGCCGCGACATCCCCGCGCAGTACGACCTGTCCAGCCTGCGTCTGCTCGGCAGCGTCGGTGAGCCGATCAATCCCGAAGCGTGGATGTGGTACCGCGAGCACATCGGCGGGAACCGCTGCCCCGTCGTCGACACCTGGTGGCAGACGGAGAACGGCAGCATCCTCATCAGCCCTCTGCCGGGCGTGACCGAGACGAAGCCGGGTTCGGCGATGCGTCCGCTGCCCGGCATCGTCGCCGACGTCTACGACGACGAGGGCAATTCGGTCGAACCCGGAAACGGCGGCTACCTCGTCATCAAGGAGCCGTGGCCGTCGATGCTGCGCACCCTGTGGGGCGATGAGGAACGGTTCAAGAAGACCTACTGGTCACAGTACCCGGACGTGTACTTCGCCGGGGACGGTGCGAAGATCGACCGCGACGGTGATTTCTGGGTCCTCGGCCGCGTCGACGACGTCCTCAACGTCTCCGGTCACCGGATGTCGACCGCGGAGATCGAGTCCGCCCTCGTCGCTCATCCGAAGGTCGCCGAGGCGGCCGTGGTCGGGGCTGCTGATGAGATGACAGGGCAGGCGATCGAGGCCTTCGTCATCCTCCGGGAGAGCGCGCACGACGGCGGGGACGATGTCGTGGGTGAGCTGCGAAGTCATGTGCGGTCCTCGATCGGACCGATCGCAACTCCCCGTTCGATCATGATCGTGCCCGATCTGCCGAAGACCCGGTCGGGCAAGATCATGCGTCGACTGCTCAAGGACGTGGCCGAGAATCGCGAGGTCGGCGATGTCACGACCCTCGCGGACTCCTCGGTGATGGACCTCATCCAGAAGGGCATGAAGGAGAGCTGACCTTCCCGGGCGACGGGCGATTGGCTAACTCACCCTTGCGTGACCCACGGCACACTGATGTACTGTTGAGTAACATCTCGTGGAGCCCGCTTGGGCGGGTTCTGCTCGCGAGGGACAGCACTGACGCCTAACTGCAAGGACGCACAGACATGACGCGTGGAACGAAGATCGCCGGCAACCGCATCCTCATCACAGGGGCCGGAAGCGGAATCGGCAGACTCATGGCTCTGGACGCGGCGGCCCGCGGCGCGGCCGAGGTCATCATCTGGGACCTCTCGGACGAACGCGGGGACGCGGTGCGCGCCGAGGTGGAGGCCGCTGGAACCAGGGCCCGATCCTTCACCCTCAATGTCGGTGATGCCGACCAGGTTGCCGCCATGGCCGAGCAGACCGGTCAGATCGACATCCTCGTCAACTGCGCCGGCATCGTCTCCGGCAAGAAGCTTCTCGACATGGAGGAAGCGGCGATCCGTCGCCTCTACGACGTCAACACCTTCGCCCTGTACTGGACGACCCAAGCATTCCTGCCCGGAATGATCGAACGTGACCGCGGTTCGGTGGTCACCATCGCCAGCGCTGCCGGCCTGACCGGAGTCGCTCGACAGACCGACTACTCGGCGAGCAAATGGGCGGCGGTGGGCTTCACCGAGTCACTGCGCGGAGAGCTGCGCGCCGACGGCAGCCGGGTCAATACGCTTGCCGTGTGCCCCTTCTATATCAACACCGGCATGTTCAAGGGAGTGCAGACGAAATTCCCCCGCCTGCTCCCGATCCTCGAAGAGAACGATGTGGCCACGCGGGTCCTCGATTCCGTCGAATCCGGTCGTGAGCAGCTGGTCATGCCCTCACTCGTCCGCCTGGTTCCGGGTGCCCGCCTTCTGCCGACCCGCGCTTTCGACAAGGTCATGGACTTCCTCGGCGTCAACCAGACCATGGACCACTTCACCGGCCGGACCGGTCCGGGCCAGAAACACAGGTCACCGGAAGGAGACGTGCCCGTCACCGTCGCACGTCACTAGGCGGCACATCCTCGGCGCTGGTCCACAATGGAATCAGGGTGCGAAGGAGAGGAGCCGCCATGGCGATGACCGATCTCGTTCTCGAGGGCGGCGGAGCGAAGCTGCCGGGCCTGGTGGGCGCGGTCGACGCTCTCGCCGACGACGGCTACGACTTCCACCGGATCGCCGGCACCTCGGCCGGAGCCATCGTCGGTGCGCTGACCGCGGCGGGCATCGACTCGCAGACTCTGCGGCAGAAGGTCCTCGAACAGGATTTCACCGAGTTCGAGGACCTTTCTCCTGCCTTCCGTCTCGTCCCCTGGTTGGGGCGAGTGCAGGGACTGCTGCTGCACAAGGGAATGTATGTGGGGCAGGCGCTCCACGATTTCCTCGCCACGGCATTGGCCGATCAGGGGGTGCGCACATGGGGTGACCTCAAGCTCGACGATCCCGGAAGCGCAATTCCGCCGGAGCGATCGTATCGACTCGTCGTCATCGTCTCCGACGTCTCCCGGGGCCGCATGCTCCGTCTCCCCTGGGACTACGAAGAGGCCCTCGGCGTCGATGCGGACAGTCAGTCCGTCGCCGAGGCGGTGTGCGCCTCGGCGGCCAGCCCGTTCTTCTTCCGACCGCGCGCTCTGCCCGCCCGGCCGAATGTGGCCGGTGGAGACTCCGTGCTCGGTGCCGACGGCGGACTGCTCTCGAACTTTCCCGTCGACGTCTTCGACCGAAAGGACGCGCTGCCGGCACGGTGGCCGACCTTCGGCGTCATGCTCTCGGCCCGGCGGACGGCGGCCGCGGAATGGCGGCCCAACGCGACGACCTTCCAATACGCGAAGTCCCTGCTGTCAACGATGATCAACGCGCACGACCGGCGGCACATCGACGACCCTTCGGTGACCGAAAGGACGGTGTTCGTCGACACGACCGGCCACAGCAGCACGGACTTCGCTTTGACGACGGCCGACAAACTCGATCTCATCTCGTCGGGCCGAATGGCCGGAGAGAAGTTTCTGGCGCACTGGGATTGGCGGGAGTGGAAAGCGCGCTTCGACCGGAAGTGAGTGCGCGCCCATGGCCCGCGACCGATCGACGTGCAAGAATGAGGGCCCGAACCTGATTGCGAGCGAAGGAGAGATCATGAGCGAGTTCGATTCGGACGCGGCCGACCGGCTGGAAGACGACCCCATCCTCGACGATCCTGAACTCGACGATCCGACGGCCGAAGAGTTGGATGATCCCGAACTCAGCGCCGCCGAAGCCGAGGCCGACCAGGTCGACGTCGACTCCGGCATCGACGATGAGCCCGCCGAGGCGACCGTCGAGCCCGGTGCCGAAGGGCCGGAAGGCACTGGCATCGAAGGTGCCGACGATGCTCTCATCGACGACGCCGGCTGGGACGACGAGAACGAGGCTCCCAGCCTCTCCGACGAGTTCAACACCGATCAGTCACCTGCCGCGGAACAGGGCAATCGCGTCGGCGACGAGATGGTCTCCGACGATGATGACGAATTCGAAGTCGCCGAGCTCGATGGCGACGACCTCAATGTCGATGCCCTGGCCGACGACGGAACCGAAGAGGTCTCGGTCATCGACGGCATGCCCGAAGTCATCGACGACTCGTATCAGGAGGACTGAGCTCCACCCCCTCCGCTTGCGGCAGGCTCCCATGTGTTAGGACTGAAGGGGAAAGGAGTCGCCCATGCCACCCGGATCCCCGCGTCGCCGATCGACGTCCACCGCCAGCACGAACTTCGAACTCCCCCACGTCGGCACGGGTCGCCCCGTCCACCGCCTCGGCATCATCGCCACGGTCGCCACCTTCGGCGGTCTGCTCTTCGGCTATGACACCGGAGTCGTCAACGGAGCCCTCGAACCGCTGAGCGAGGACTTCGGCCTGACCGCGCTGAGCGAAGGCCTCGTCGTCGCCTCTCTCATGGTCGGCGCCGCCTTCGGTGCGGTCTTCGGCGGTCGAGTCGCCGATGCCTGGGGCCGTCGCAAGACGATCCTGCTCCTGGCCGGAGTCTTCATCATCGGCACCCTCGGTTGCGTGCTCGCGCCCGGGGCGGAGTTCCTCATCGGTGCCCGCTTCGTCCTCGGACTCGCAGTCGGCGGTGCCTCGGCGACGGTGCCCGTCTATCTCGGCGAGATCGCCCCGTCGGAGAAGCGTGGCAGCTACGTCACCCGCAATGAGCTCATGATCGTCGGCGGTCAGCTTGCGGCGTTCGTCATCAACGCCGTGATCTTCAACTTCTTCGGGCATGTCGACTCGATCTGGCGGTGGATGCTGCTCGTTGCCCTGGTGCCAGCGATCGCCCTCCTCGTGGGCATGATCTTCCAGCCCGAGAGCCCGCGCTGGCTGATCTCGCAGGGACGCACCGAGGAAGCTCTGGCCGTGCTCAAGCAGGTCCGCTCCCCCGAACGCGCCGAAGCCGAGATCGACGAGGTCACCCACCTCGCAGCCGAGGATGCGAAGGAGGCCACGGGCGGACTCTCCGACCTCGGCACCCGGTGGGTGCTGCGACTGGTGATCATCGGTGCCGGACTCGGCTTCTTCCAGCAGCTGACCGGAATCAACTCGGTCATGTACTACGGAACCCAGCTGCTCACGAGCGCGGGCCTGGATTCCGGTGTCGCCATCATCGGCAACATCGCCAACGGCGTGTTCTCCCTGGCCGGCATCTCCTTGGGCATGTATCTGCTGAATAAGCTGCCGCGCCGGGTCATGTTCCTCACCGGCTACGCCCTCATCGCGGTCTTCCACACGCTCATCGCCCTGACCGCGATCATCGTTCCGCCCGGACCGGCACAGGCGTGGACGGTGCTCGCGTTCCTCGTCCTCTTCGTCTTCTCCATGCAGGGAACGGTCGGCCCGCTGACCTGGCTGATGCTCTCGGAGATCTTCCCGATGAAGATCCGCAGCTTCGCAATGGGCATCTGCGTGTTCGTGCTGTGGATCATGAACGCCATCGTCGCCCAGTTCTTCCCGCCGCTCATCGAGGCCTTGGGCATGACGGCGACCTTCGGCATGTTCGCCGGCCTCGCCGTGATCGCCTTCGTCTTCCTGGCACTGATGCTGCCGGAGACGAAGGACAAGGACCTCGCGGAGTTCGAACGCGAATTCAAAGCCGAGTACAGACGCAGATAAGGAGCCTCCATGTCAGTCGCCGTCGCCGTCACCGACAGCCCCGAGGGCCGGCTTGCCCTCGAATCGGCCGTCGCCGAGGCGCAGAACCTCGGCACCGGGCTGCTGCTCATCAACCTCACCCTCCATGACTTCACCGAGGATGAGATCCCCTCCGGGCTCGAGATCACCGTCATCAATCGGTCCGGCCGCGGTGACCGTGACCCGGTCACCGCCGTCATCGACGAACTTGGCGTTCATACGGAGGTCGATCGCCTCGTCCTCGGTGTCCGTGCCCGATCGCGCGTGGGCAAGATGATCCTCGGGTCGGTCGCGCAGCGGCTCATCCTGCGCTCCCCCGTGCCCGTGCTCACCGTCCGGCAGGACGGGCGCTGACGGTGACTCAGCCCAGTTCGGTGAAAGCCCGGTACGAGAGCACATTCTCAGTCTCCGCCGGGGATTCGTCGGCAAGGACGGCGAGGGAGCGCAGCGCTTCCGACATCGCCGCACGGTAGAGCAGGGACCCGGTGCTGATCCGGGCCACCCCCGCCTCGGCGAGCGTCGTCCGCGAGTATCGCGGACTGGCCAGCACGTTCACCGGAACCCGGCTGCGGGCGGCGATCGCCTCGACCGTCGACAGGTCGAGGTCGCCGGGGACGAAGATGCCATCGGCTCCCGCGTCCGCATAGGCGTCGATGCGTTCGAGAACCTCGCCGAGGCTGTCCTGGCCGAGCCAGAATGTGTCGATCCGGGCGTTGACGAACAGATCCGGACACGCTTCCTTGACGGCCGCCACCTTCGCGGCGAGCGCTCCGGGTTCGCTCATCCGATTCTGCCGCGAGTCCTGGATGTTGATGCCGTCGATGATGAGTCGGCCTGTGGGGTCGGCGGCGAATGCCTCGGACACGGAGTCGACGACGGGTTCGGGACCGTCACCGTACCCGTCTTCGAAGTCACAGGTCAGCGGCTGTTCCGGCAGCGCCCGACGCAGAGCGGCGACGAGATCCGCGGTGGCGGTCAGCGTCTCACGGTCCTCATCGGCGGCGCCGATGGCAGCCGCGACGCCCAGACTCGTGGTGCCGACGGCCCGGTGCCCCGCCTCGGCGAAGAGCTGCGCACTGGCCACGTCCCAGGCGCACGGCAGGATGAACGGGTCGCCGGGAACGTGCAGTTCGCGGAAGGCGCTCGTGGTGTCGGTGGGTGCGGTCATCGTCGGTCTCCGTTGTTCGCTGTCGGATTGTTCGCTGTCGGATTGTGCGATGGGGGTCAGAGATGATCTCTCTGTGCGCTGAACACCCAGTCGAGGCGGTCGCGCCCGTCCGCGGTGATCGTCAGAGCTCGCGAGTGCGGGCTGCGCAGGATCCACCCGCGGTCGAAGAACGCGCTGCAGATGTCGTCGCCGAGGCGACCGCCGAGGTGGGAACGACGTTCCGTCCAATCGAGGCACCGGCGCACAAGGGGGCGCGACGAGGCGGTCGGTTGACCGACTTCGAGTCCGAATGCCTCTGCGAGCCCGGCCCTCCCGGATTCGGTGATGGTGAGAGACGGATCGATCCATTCTCGCTGCATCAGAGCGGAGAAGAGCTGAGTGCCGAACCGGCCTGCGATGTGCCGGTAGCAGGTGCGGGCTTCGATGAGCTGACGGTCACGGGTCTTCGCAGCCAGCGTCGGTGCTGAGGTCATCGCTTCGCCGGCCAGAGCTCCGGTGTGCTCCAGCCAGTCGGCCACGTCGGTCGAGGCGATCTGAACATAGCGGTGTCGGCCTTCTCGTCGCTCGACGAGGACGCCGTAGTCGATCAGGACGTTGGCGTGTTCGGACATCGACGACATCGGAATCGACAGGGCGCGGGAGAGTTCGGTGAGCGTCCAGGCACGGCCGTCGAGGAGGCTGGCACAGATCATCACGCGCCTCGGGTCGGCGATAGCCGACGCCAGGGCGGCGATGTTCGGTGCGGACTCCGGGAATCTCCTCGTCATGCCACCATCGTAGGGCTGTGTTGTTTCGGTGGTGCCCGAAACGTCGCGGCTGCGCGCTGTCGAGGCGAGCCCGGCGCCGCCTCGTGGATGGCCTAAGGTTGAGGGCGGAAGTTTCCGTCCGAGGTGAGGGGGCATGCGTGGCCGATACGACAGAGGGCACCGAGGCGGCCGACCGACTCGAATCCGCACTCACCGGCAGAATCGATCCCGGTACGCTCGATGAGATCGCTGGTCTGGCCCAACAGGTCCCGCGTGCCGAGATCGGACGCCTCGTCCACACCTCGACCCCGCTGCAGTCTGCGATGCTCTTCCGCGTGCTGACGAAGGAGGAGGCTCTCGACGTCTTCGAGGACCTCCCTCCGGCGTACCAGGCCGAGCTCATCGGCAATCTCCGCGAACCCGAGGTCGCCGATATCGTCGAGGGCCTCGACCCCGATGACCGTGCCGAGCTGTTCGGCGAGCTGCCCGCCAGCGTGGCCAGCCGCCTGATGAAGGGGCTGACCCCGGACGAGCGGGAGATGACGTCCGCGGTGCTCGGATACCCGAAGTCCGCGATCGGACGGTACATGTCTCCGGAGGTCCTCGGCATCCACGAGGATTGGACGGCGGCCCAGGCCATGGAGGTCGTGCGCGCCCGCATCGACGGACCCGAGACCGTCTACCTGCTGCCCGTCGTCGGTCCCGGCCGGGTGCTGCGGGGAGTGGTGTCGCTGCGCAACCTGCTTGCCGCCGATGAGGACACGATCATCGAGGACATCGTTCGTGATTCGCTGAGCACTCATGCGCTGACGGACCGTGAGGAAGCCTCGCGTGAGTTCCTCTCCCACCGACTCATCGCGATGCCGGTGACCGATCAGGAGGAGCGGCTTGTCGGCATCCTCACCATGGACGACGTCCTCGATATCGTCGACGAGGAGGACGCGGAGGACCTCGCCCGCGGGTCCGGTACGGAACCGCTGGATCGCTCCTACCTGTCCTCGACGATCATGCGTCTGGTCAAGAGCCGCATCGTATGGCTGCTCGTCCTCGCCGTATCGGCGATCCTCACCGTCCAGGTCCTCGAAGTCTATGAGGACCGGCTCGATCAGGTCGTCGTCCTCGCGCTTTTCATTCCGCTGCTCACCGGCACCGGTGGAAACACCGGCAACCAGGCGGCCACCACCGTCACCCGAGCCCTGGCCGTCGGTGAGGTGCGCGTCCGCGACCTCGGCCGAGTCATCTGGAGAGAGCTGCGCGTGGGCGCGGTACTCGGTTCCGTGCTCGGCACACTGGGCTTCGTCGTCGCCGGACTCGTCTACGGTTGGGCGATCGGCCTGGTCATCGGACTCACGCTGCTGTCGGTGTGCATCATGGCCGCGACGGTGGGAGGGCTGATGCCGATCATCGCGAAGAAGGTCGGGGCGGATCCGGCAGTGTTCTCCAACCCGTTCATCTCCACGTTCTGCGATGCCACGGGCCTCATCCTCTACTTCACGATCGCCACGACGGTGCTCGGCCTGAGCTGATGCCCCCTGTCCGACGGCCTCAGCCCGACCACGCCTCCCACAGCTCGGCGTAGCGGCCGCCTGCAGCGACGAGGTCGGCGTGGGTGCCTTCCTCGACGACCTGTCCGTGCTTCATGACGAGGATCCGGTCGGCTTTCTCCGCTTGGCTGAGCCGGTGGGCGACGATGAGCGCACCACGGCCGGAAATGGCCGCCGCGGCGGAGGATTCGAGGACATGGGCTCCGGCCGATCCCGCCTCGGCGGTGGCTTCGTCGAGGATCGCGAAGTCCGGGTCGGCGAGGAAGAGGCGGGCGAGCGCGATCGTCTGCTCTTGAACCGCGGACAGGCGGACCCCGCCCTCCCCGATCTGCGTGTCGAGGCCGTTCGGCAGGGACGTCGCCCACCCGGCGCCGACCAGGTCCACGGCATTGCGAACCTCGTCGTCGCTTGCGTCCGGACGCGGCAGGGTGATGTTGTCGCGCAGGCTGCCGGAGAAGGTGTGCACCTCCTGCGCGACCATGGCGATATGCCGGCGCAGCGCGGATTCGTCCATCGATCCCACGTCCACCCCGTTCGCCGAGGCGGCCCCGCCATCTGTGAGACGTGCCCGTCCATGGCCGGGTGCGGACAGTCCCGCGGCGATCTTCGCCAGCGTCGTCTTCCCGGCACCGGTGGTGCCGACGACGGCGATGTGCTCACCCGGCGCGATGCTCAGGTTCACCCCACGCAGCACGTGATTGTCCGTATCCGGGTCGGTGTCGTAGGAGAACCACAGGTCCTCAAGCACGAGCCACGGGGCAGCGGGTGCAGCCTGGGCCGAGCGCTTCGGCACGGTTCTGGCTTCGTCGATGACTCCGACCATCCGGGTCAGGGAGGCGCCGGCCGATTGGACCTGGTCGAAGAGTCCGACGAGGGCGCCGATGGGGTTGAAGAGGCGGTGGAAGACCAAAGCCGCCGTGGTCACGGCGCCGGCGGTGGACTCCCCGAACCAGACGAGGACGAAGCCGGCGACCAGGAGCAGAGAGAGCACGACCGCCTCGGCGCGGTTGTTGCGACCGAAGGCGCGGGTGACGAACCGGAAGACGTCGATCGACAGGTCGCGGGCATGCGCAGAGGCGGAGTCGATGCGTCGCATCTCCCCGGCCTCGGCACGATAGGCGCGCAGGGTCGCGCTGCCTGTGAGGCCGCCGAGCAGGCGGCCGGCACGCCTGCCGAAAGCGGCGCGTTCTTCTTTGTAGATGGGTTCTGATCTGGGCAGATACCAGCGCAGAGTGAGCCAGTACATCGGCACGGCGACGAGCCCGGTGAGGCCAAGACGCCAATCGATGGCGGCCAGACCGAAGGCAGAGACCACGACGACGAGGAGGGATTCGACGACGAGCGGCAGCACTTGGCCGGCGGCCTCGCCGATCTTGCGGGAGTCGTCGGCGACGCGGGAGACGAGGTCGCCGGTGCCGGTGCGTTCGATCCGCTGGGACTCGAGTGTCAGGGCTGAGTCGACGACTTCGGTACGCAGTTCGGCGACGACGGGCATCGCGATGCGGGCTAGCGCCCAGGCACCGATCCATGTGCCGGCGGCCATGACGATGCCGGCGATCGCGACGGCGATGGCGCAGACCCACACGAGTTCGGGGTCTGCTCCGGCGGGGAGTTCGTCGACGAGACGGCCGATCGCCCACGGCCCGACGAGGCCTGCCCCGGCATTGGCCAGTCCCGCGACGACGAGGAGGACGATCCAGCCGGCGCGGCGCCGCAGCAGCGGGGCCAGGTGGGCGAAGGAGCGACGCCGCGAGGCGATCGTCAGGGTGGTCTGCGGCGTCATCGGGTCACCGTGTCTCTGTAGGCCTCGGCGCTGTCGGTGTCTGTCTCGAGGAGATCGGCATGGCGGCCGATGAGCAGCGGGCCCGACGTGGGGCGATAGACGACGGTGTCGGCGGCGGCGAGGAAGGCCGGGGATGAGGTGAGAATGATCGTGGCCTGGTCTCCTCTCCTGCGGCGCAGTCGGCTGAGCCCGTGGGCGATCTTCGCTTCGGTGACCGCGTCGACGGCGGTGGTGGGTTCGGCGAGGACGAGGATCTGCGGGTCGGCGTTCAGGGCTCGAGCCAGGGCGACGCGCTGCCGCTGGCCGCCGGAGAGGTTCCCGCCGAGTTCCTGGATCCGGTAGCCGAGTCCCCCATCGACGAGGTCGAGCAGCTCGTCGACTCCCGAGGCGGCGAGCACCTCGGCCGAGATCGGTGGGTGATCGGCAGCGTCCGGATCGTCGTCGGTGTCTGTAATGTCGTCGGCGACGACCATCGTGATGTTCGATCCGATGGTGCCTTCGAACAGGTCGACGTCGTGGGGCGCGACGAGCATCCGGGCGGGGCCGAGGCTCCTGGCGTGGGAGGTCAGCTCAGCCAGCAGCATGGCTGCGTCCTCGGCGTCGTCGGAGACGATGCAGGTCAGCTCTCCCCCGACGGTGGTGAGTGCGCGGGATTCCGTGGTCGTCGGCCATCCGGTGATGGTGATTCCGGTTTCGGTGGTTGTCACGCTCGGGCGGATATCGGCGGCATCACGGGTGGTGGGGGCCGCCTCGGCGCTGGTGTCCGTCGCATCGCCGGTGCCAGCTTCAGCATCGATGCTGGTCAGCAGGCGGGCGATCCGTTCGGCGGCGCCGTGGGATTGGGCGAAGAGGCCGACGATATCGGCGAGTGCGCGCATGGGCTCGGTGAGGAAGGCGGTCATGCCGAGGATGCCGATCAGCGCGCCGACGCTCATCTGACCGTCGATGAGGCGCAGGCCCGCGACGATGAGGACGATCGCCAGCACCGCGGACATGACGAGTGCCCCGAGCCCGGCCAGGCGTCCGGTTTTCTCACCTGTGGCGACGCCGGCTTCGGCGGCCGCATCGGAGGTGGCGCGGTAGCGACGGACCGCCCACGGCTCGCCTCCCATCGCTTTGATCACGCGCAGTCCGTGCATGAGGTCAGACGCCGAGCGTCCGGCGGAGGCGACGGCTTCGAGCTGCGCGGTCGCGCGCGCGGAGACGGACCGGCCGGGCAGGGCGACGATGATCAGGCCGACGGGTACGGCGATGAGGACGACGAGTCCGGTCACGGGGTCGGCGATGAGGAGGAAGACCGCGGCGGTGATCATGCCCAGCACCGAGGCGATGCCGCGTCCGGCCTGTTGAAATGCGGTGGCCGCGGTGTCGGCATCCGCAGACGCGATCGACAGAACCTCGCCCGAGGTGCGGTCGGCTGGAAGGCTCGGGGCGGTCAGCGCCGCGTGTGTGATCTCGACACGCAGGGCGTGGGCTTCGTGCTCGCGGGCGGAGTTGCACAGACGTGCACCGAAACGGTAGCCGAGGCTGAGCACTGTGAAGAGGAGGCCGAGGCCCATGATGGAGATGACGAGAGCCGGGATCGACAGCGGGATGATCGCCCGGTCGACGATGATGCCGATCGCCACCGGCACGAGCGCTTCGCAGACCTGCCAGATCGACAGGGCACCAGCTCCGCCGAGCAGGGGACGGATGCGCCGACGGGCGGCTCGGCGCAGCATCTGCGCACCGGTTTCAGGGGTCTTCGGCACGAAGGCTACCCTAACAAATTCAGTGGTGCGGTGGCGGCTCGGGTGGACAGCTGACTGCCAGGGCGGAAATCTAGGATGGCTTCATGACTTCTCCGATGGACTTCGGCATTCCCGATCTCACAGGGCGCACGGCCCTCATCACCGGCGCGAACAGCGGACTCGGCCGGGTGACTGCCCGGGTTCTCGCGGGCCGCGGTGCCCATGTCATCTTGGCCGTCCGAAACCGCGCGAAGGGTGAAGCCGCCGCGAAGACGATGTCCGGGAGCACGGAGGTGCGCGACCTCGACCTCGCCGATCTGTCCTCGGTGCGCGACTTCGCTGCGGACTTCACCGATCCGGTCGATCTCCTCATCAACAATGCGGGGATCATGATCCCGCCCCTGTACCGGACCGTCGACGGATTCGAATCGCAGTTCGGGACGAACCACCTCGGCCATTTCGCCCTGACGAACCTGCTGCTCCCGCAGGTGCGCGAGCGCATCGTCACCGTCGCCTCCATCGCCCACCGGTTCGGCACGATCGAATTCGACGACCTCCAGTGGACCGGCCGATCGTATCGGCCGATGGCCGCCTATGGTCAGTCGAAGCTGGCTAACCTGCTCTTCACCTCTGAACTCCAACGTCGGCTGTCCGAACAGTCATCCTCGGTGATCGCGACGGCCGCCCATCCGGGGATGGCGGCGACGAACCTCTTCGGCTCCAGCGACGACAACTCTTTGGACGCGCGAGTCAGCCGTGCGTTCACCCGAGTGGTCGCTCAGAGCGAGCAGAACGGGGCACGGCCGATCCTCTGCGCCGCCGTCGCCGATCTGCCAGGTGGCAGCTATATCGGCCCGACCGGGGCGTTCGAGATCCGCGGCAAGCCGGGGTTCGCATCCCGTTCGGCGAAGTCCACCGACACCGAGGTGGCCCGCCGACTGTGGGCGGTGTCCGAAGAGCTGACCGGGGTCGGCTTCCCGGAACTGTGAAGATTGCAGATGCCTGCGGTGACTAAGGTGGATTCATGACGACTCTGCGCAATGTGCACATCATCGATGTCGACACCGCGGCCATCGGCGATGCCGTCGACATCGACTTCGCCGATACGATCACGACGATCAGTCCTGCCGAGGACCCGTCTGCGGAGTCGAACGGTTTCGTCCTGCCGGGACTCATCGACACCCATGTGCACCTGAAATCGCGGGAACCGCTCGTCGGTGCTCTTCGCTCGGGACTGACGACGCTCGTCGATCTCGGGACGCATCCGGACTCGCTTGTCGAAGATTTCCGGTCCGACCACGGAATTCCGGGGATCGTCAGCGCCGGATCGGCCGCCTCGGCGCCGGGGAGCTCACAGATCGAGGTGATGGGATTCCCCGTCGGATCCGGTGTCACCGGACCCGACGATGCTGACCGTTTCCTTGACTGGCGGGAGGCCGGCGGAGCCGATCTCATCAAGATCATCATCGAGGATCCGGACGCCACCGAGGTGCCCGCGCTCGATATTCCGACGCTGCGGACGCTCGTCGACGGAGCCCGCGGCCGGGGCCTGCTCACCGTCGCCCATGCGGTCACTCCGGGGGCGTTCGATCGCGGCCTCGAGGCCGGTGTCGATGTGCTCACCCATGTCCCTTTCGGGGCACGGCTGAGCGAGGCGACGATCTCTCGGATCGTCGAGACGGGCACCATCGTCTCCCCCACCTTGGTGATGATGCGTGCGATTGCCGACGCCCGCCTCGGCGAGCATGCCGATTCCGCGTTCGCTCTCGCCCTGTCGAATGTGCACGCCCTGCATGCGGCGGGGGTGCGGATCATTGCGGGCACCGATGCGAACGAGACGCCGTTCGCGCCCGTGCCCCACGGGGCGTCGCTGCACGGTGAGCTCGGCTACCTGATCGACGCCGGGATGACTGCCGCCGAGGCGGTCCGGTCGGCCACCTCGGGCGCAGCCGATGCGCTCGGGCTGAGTGACCGGGGGCGGATCGTCGAAGGCGGTCGTGCGGATCTGCTGGTCCTCGGGACCGATCCGCTGGCTGACCTGGAAGGTCTGCGCACCCCCGCCGAGGTGTGGGTCGGCGGGGTGCAGGTCAGCGACTGACCTGGGGCGGGCTGCCGTCGGGGCGGATCAGCTCAGCGGAAGGCCTGCCGGCCGGTGATGTGGCGGCCGAGGATGAGGGTGTGGACCTCGTCGGTGCCTTCGTAGGTGCGCACGGATTCGAGGTTGTTCGCGTGCCGCAGCGGTGAGTATTCGAGGGTGATGCCGTTGCCGCCGAGCATCGTCCGGGCCTCCCGGCAGATGGCGATGGCTTCGCGGCAGTTGTTCAGCTTGCCGACGGAGATCTGCACGGGGTCGAGGGTCCCGGTGTCTTTGAGTCGTCCTGTCTGGATGGCCAGGAGCGTGCCCTTCTGGATCTCGAGTGCCATGTTCACCAGCTTCTCCTGAGTGATCTGGTAGGCGGTGAGCGGCTTGTCGAACTGGAGGCGGTTCTGTGCGTAGTCGAGGGCGACTTCGAAGGAGTCGCGGGCGGCCCCCATGGCGCCCCACATGATTCCGTACCGGGCCTCATTGAGGCAGGAGAACGGCCCTTTCAGTCCCGTGACCTCGGGCAGGACCGCCTCGGCGGGCAATTTCACGTCCTCAAGGTCGATATCGCACTGGATGGAGGCCCGCATCGACAGCTTCTGCGTGATCGGGGTGGCGGTGAATCCGGGGGTGTCGGTGGGCACGAGGAAGCCGCGGATGCCGTCGTCGGTGGCGGCCCAGATGACGGCGATATCGGCGATCGAGGCCAGACCGATCCAACGTTTGGCACCGTTGAGCGTCCAGGATCCGTCGGCGCCCTGGGTGGCGGTGGTGGCCATCGAGGCGGGGTCGGATCCGGCGGTGGGTTCGGTCAGTCCGAAGCAGCCGATGATCTCACCTTTGGCCATTCCGGGAAGGTAGCGGTTCTTCTGCGCCTCGGAGCCGAATTTGTGAATGGCCGACATCGCCAGCGATCCCTGGACGGAGACGAAGGTGCGCAGTCCGGAGTCGCCGGCTTCGAGTTCGAGGGCGGCGAGACCGTATTCGACGGCGGAACGCCCCGGGCAGCCGTACCCCTGCAGATGCATGCCGAGGAGGCCGAGCTCGCCCATCTCACGCACGATCTCGGTCGGAAAGATCGCGCCTTCGTACCATTCGGCGATGTTCGGGCGGATCCGCTCGTCGACGAAGCTGCGGACCTTTTCGCGCAGCGCCAGCTCGTCGTCGGTGAGGAGTCCGGCGAGGTCGAGCAGGTCGGAGGGGTCGGCGGTGGTGGCAGTCATGGAGGTCTCCTTGGGGTTCGAGTTCGCTTTCAACAGTGCCATCGGAATTACTCAGAGTCCAAGAGGTAATATCAAGGTGATTAAGCGTATATTCTTATCAATCCGGTCAGTGGGGGCATGACATGGAGTTCAGGCAGGTCACTGCGTTTCTCGCCGTCGCCGAGGAGCTGCATTTCGGGCGGGCCGCGGAGCGCCTGCACATCGCGCAGCCCGCGCTCAGCCAGATGATCCGCGCGCTCGAACGCGACCTCGACGTCGATCTGTTCGAGCGGACGACCCGGCGGGTCCGACTGACGCCGGCGGGTGAGGCGCTGCTCGAACCAGCTGCGGCGATCGGGACTCAGGTGGACGGTGCCCGGCGCATCGCCCGGGCCGCTCAACAGGGCCTGGCGGGCCGGGTGCGCATCGGATTCGGCGGCACGAGCGGCTACTCCATCCTCTCCAGACTGGCCCGCGAGGTCGGCGAACGGCACCCTGGCATCAGCCTCGACCTGCAGCCGCAGATGTACTGCGGCGAAGCCGCGATCGCCCTGCGCGACGGGGAGACGGATCTCGCGATCATCAGCCCGCCGGTACCGGCCGGTGTCGAGGTCCACGTCATCCGACAGGAGAGCGTCATGATCGCCATGCCCTCGGGGCATGAGCTGGCCGAGCGTGAGTCGGTGAGCATGGGTGAGCTCGCCGGTCAGCCGTTCATCTCCTATGCCCCGTCGCACGGATCGCAGGTCAGAGAGGTGATGATGCGGCTGGCCGACGACGCCGGTTTCCTTCCGCAGGTCGTCCAGGAGGCACCGGATCCTTACAGTCTTCTGGCGCTCGTCGGCGCGCAGGTCGGCATGGCCGTCGTCGTCGAGTCCTCGGATCACATCCGCATCGACGGAGTGCGCTATGTCCGCCTCGACGAGGGCGGAGATTCGTTCACGCTCGCCCTCGGCTGGCGCCGGAACAACCCATCGGAGGCGCTGGCGAGGGTGCTCGACATCGTACGCGAGCTCTTCCCCTCCCCTATTACTACCTGACGGCGGCCCAGCAACCTGGCGCGAGGTTGCTGGGCCCCCGTCAGGTAGTTCTGAGAGCGCGAAGTTGGTGCGGAATGAGTGAGAGACTATGGGGATGGTGCATTCGACCGATCTTTCGGACTACGCCGCAAAGATGCGGCGGTTGGCTCATTCAAGTACCGATCTCGAGGTCGACGCCCGGTTCATCGACATGATTGTGCCTCGCAAATCAACGGTCCTTGACATCGGCTGCGGCATCGGCAGTGCGGTCGCGGCACTGCGCAGAGCCGAACACCGGGCATTCGGCATCGACCCGAATCCCGAGGTGCTGCAGGTGGCGAGGGAGCTCTTCGACTCTGTTTGGTTCCGGCAGTTGTCAGCGACAGACCTGTCACCCGGAACGATGCCAGATCATCAGTTGCCGAAGCGCTTCGATCTCATTCTCATGTCAGGCAATGTGCCGGCTTTTCTGACTCGAGTGGAGCTCGCAAGGGCATTCGCCACTGCCGACGAGCTGCTGGCACCTGGCGGTCGCCTCGTTGTCGGAACAACGACCCACCGACGAGGCGGTCCTGTCGATCTCGATCACTGCGCGGCCGGAACATCACTGAGACTTGAGCATCGTTATGGAGACTGGCACCTCGGCGCATTCGACTCCGACTCACCGTGGTCGGTCAGCGTCTATTCGGCCCTAGGTACCCGCCGCACAGCTGACGGCCCCGACGGCATTCACGCATTACCACCCGAATAGCCCTCCCAGAACTACCTGACGGCGGCCCAGCAACCTCGCGCGAGGTTGCTGGGCCGCCGTCAGGTAGTAATTACCAGGAGATGACTTGGGGGATGCTCACGTGCTTGAGGCCCTCGAGACCGAATTCGAGACCGAAGCCGGACTTCTTGACCCCACCGAACGGCACGCGGGGGTCGACCGCGCCGTGCTTGTTGATCCACGTGGTTCCCGCCTCGAGACGGGCCGCGACCTGTCGGCAGGCGTCGAGGTCTGTGCCCCACACCGAGGATCCGAGGCCGACTTCGAGCTCGTTGGCCCATTCGACGGCCTGGTCGAGGTCGGTGTACTTGATGATCGGCAGGACCGGCCCGAACTGCTCCTCGGCCACCAGCGGGTTGTCGTTGTCGATGTCGGCGACGAGGGTCGTCGGGTAGAAGTAGCCGGGCTGATCGGCGACGGGATCGCCGCCCATGAGCACGCGCGCTCCCCCGTCCTTGGCTGCGTCGACAAGGCGAGCGACGATGTCGTACTGCTGCTTGTTCTGCAACGGCCCCAGCACATTCTCCTCTTCCAGCCCCACACCCATCGGAGACTGTCCGGCCACCTCGACGAGGGCCTGGCAGACCTGATCGTAGAGCGATTCGGGGACATAGAGCCGCTTCATCGCAGCACACGTCTGTCCGGTATTGATGAACGCGCCCCAAAACAGGTCTCCCGCGATCTGGGCCGGATCGGCGTCTTCGAGGATGATGCCTGCGTCGTTGCCGCCGAGCTCGAGGGTGATGCGGGCGAGGTTGTCCGCGGCGGTGCGCATGATCGCCTGTCCGGTCTTCGTCGACCCGGTGAACATGATCTTGTCGACATCCTCGTGGCTGGTCAATGCAGCGCCCACAGAACCATCACCGGGAACGACGGAGAGCACATCGGCCGGCAGCACCTGGTTGACCACGGCCACGAGCGCCTGCACGGACAGCGGCGTGTACTCCGAGGGTTTGAGGACGACGGTGTTTCCCATCTTCAGAGACGGCGCGAACTGCCAGACGGAGATCATCATCGGCCAGTTCCAGGGACCGACCGCACCGACGACGCCGACGGGTTTGTAATGGAGTTCAGCATGGGTTTCGCCGTCGTCGACGAGGACCTCGGGTTCGAGTTCGAAGGACGCGTTCGCACGCAGCCAGGCCGCGCAGGCACCGACTTCGAAGCGGGCGTTGGGTCCGTTGAGGGGTTTGCCCTGTTCGCGTGAGAGCAGCTCGGCCAGCGCCTCGGCGGAGGCTTCGATGGCGTCGGCTGCTCGGTTGAGCAGGTCGCTGCGCTCCTGGGAACTGCGCGCTGCCCAAGCAGGCTGAGCCCGGCGCGCTGCTGTCATCGCAGCGTCGATCTCTGCCGGTGTGCCTTCGTGGGTGCGGCCGACGACCTCACCGGTGGCGGGGTCGTGGATCTCGCGTCCGGAGGGGTCGACGATGGCGGCGAGAATTCCAGCGGTGGTGGTCATTTCGGTGGCGGTTGCCTCGGCGGTCATGGTGCTCCTTTGATCGGCGACCGGGTGGTCGGCGGCGGTTGGTGTGGTCATTTTCTGGCGGTGTGTACGGCTGTTTCAGGCGGTCGGGACGCCTACGTCATCCCAGGGAACCACCCGAACCGATTCCTGCATAGAGATTCAGTGACGACGAGCGGAGGACGATGGCCCAGATCGTGCCGATGAGCCCGGGGACGAGAACGATGGCCGGCAGCAGCCAGGACAGGACCGTGGTGCCCTCTGCGCCGATGAGAACGTTGAAGTTGATGACGATGGCGACGAAGAGGACGAGGAGTCCGATGGCTGACAGGCCCGGGGCGATCGCGCGGGTCCACAGCGAATACTCCCCCGACTTCGTGCGCAGGAATCCGACGACGGCGAGCGCAGTCAGCGCCATGAGCAGGACGAGTCCGAAGGCCCCCATGTTCGTCAGCCAGGTGAAGAGCGTGACGACAGGGAACAGCGGGTCATCGCTGCCGGAGCCGACCACGGCGAAGACGAGGATGATGACGAGTGCCAGTCCCGACTGGGTGAGGGAGCCGGCCACGGGCGCACCGGTGCGCCGCGAGGTCCTGGCCAGCGACGATGGCAGAACCCGGTCTCGACCAAGGGCGAAGACGTAGCGGGCGACGATGTTGTGGAAGGCCACGAGCGCGGCCAGCAGCGAGGTGAGGAACAGCAGGTTGCCGAGGTCGACGAACCACACCGGGGCGTGTTCGCCGAGGAAGACGAACATGAGGTCGGGCCCGAATTCCTGGGACCGGCCGATGACCTTCGAGGCCCCTTCGCCGACGACCATCGCCCAGGCTGAGAACGCGTAGAACACCGCGATGATGCTCACGGCGATGACGGTGGCCCGACCTGCCGTGCGACGAGGATCTTTGACCTCCTCGTTATAGATGGCCCCGGATTCGAAGCCCATGAAAGCCGCGATCGAGAATGCCAGGGCCGCGCCGACTCCAGGGGCGAAGAGCTGATCGAAAGCGAGCCCGTCGCCGGTGATGCCCTCGGGGCTGTGCGCGAGTCCGATGATGTCGAAGACGATGACGACGAGGAACTCCGCGCCGACGATGATGCCGAGCACCTTCGCGGAGAAGTCGACGCGCAGCACTCCCATGATGCCGACGATGACCCAGGCGATGAGGGCGCAGACCCACCAGGACCAGGAGATGCCGAAGAGAGTGTCGAGGAACGAGGAGAAGACGAAGCCGAACATTCCGGCGATGCCGATCTGCATGGCGTTGTACGCGACGAGCGCGGTCATCGCCGCTCCCATTCCGGCGGGCTTGCCCAGCCCTTTCGAGATGTAGGCGAAGAAGGCCCCGGCGTTGTGGACGTGGCGGCTCATCGCCGCATAGCCGATGGCGAAGAGGATGAGAATGATCCCGAGGACGACGAATGACAGCGGAATCCCCACCAGGCCGGTGACAGCGAAATTGCTGGGGACTCCGCCCGCAACGACGGTCAACGGCGCCGAGGCGGCGATGATCATGAAGACGAGCGCGGGGATTCCGATGCGGCGGGCATCGAGTGAGGCCGTGGCCGAGGGTGCCTGCCCGACGTCCGTGGAGGCCCGATCGGCGGCATTGCCGATCGGGGAACCCAGGCCGCCTTTGGCCGGGTCCGAGCTGAGAGTGCTCATGTGATCCACCTAACAGTCAAAGTGATTACTGCCAGTGTGGGTGCCGCCTGCCGATCGCGTCTTGGCTTTGCAGGCAGAGTTCTTGACGATTCGCGCATCCGCGTCGGGGCGCCTCGGTCCAGCCGGTGCGAAGACCGGTTCAGTCGGCGTGGATGCTGCGGCGGTACCCGGCGGGCGGCTGTCCGACTGCACTGCGGAACAGCCGGGAGAAGTGTGCGGGATCGCTCAGTCCCCAGCGGGCGCCGATGGCGGCCACTGGGGTCTGGCGCTGCCCGGGGTCGGCGAGGTCGAGTCGGCACTTCCCGATGCGGCGTCGCCGGATCTCTCCGGCAACGGTCTCCCCGGTGCCTTCGAAGATCTGGTGCAGGGTGCGCACCGAGATGAAATGGGCGGCGGCGATGGTCGATGGGCTGAGCTGCGGGTCGGAGAGGTGGACATCGATGTAGTCGGTGATCTCGGCCCACAGTCGCTGCCGTTCGTCGATCTCGCCGCCCGCTGCAGAGAGCTCGTCGGCCATCACAGTGGTGAGCAGATCGACGACGTTGCCGGCCAGCCGCACACCGGTCGCCCGGTTGAGGGTCGGCAGCATGGCACCGGCCTGGGAGATGACCTGAGCGACGACCGCGCCGAGCTGGTGGTCGGCTCCGATCGGGGTGGCGGTGAGTTGGCCGACGGTTCCGGCAGGCAGGTTGACCCGTGACTGCGGGAACATCATGACGTAGGACGAGAAGTCCGAATCGAAGCTGAGCGTATACGGTCGTGACGTGTCATAGATGGCCAGCGATCCGGGCGCCAGAGCCATCTCACGTCCGTCCTGGATGAGCAGTCCGTGCCCGTCGAGCTGCAGAGAGACCTTGAAGTAGTTCGTTCCGGCCGCGCAGCCGTGCGCCTCCGACCGGGCTCGGGCAATCAGCTCGGGGGTGCGCAGGACGGCATGGGGATTGGCGTTGATCTGCGACATCACCACGGAGTCGTAGTCGCGCGCGCTGATGCGACCTTGGAATCCGCCTCGGCGCTGGGGTTCCGTATCGAGCGGGACGAACGAGTCCGAGACCAGGCTCTGCCAGCCGTCGAAGTCGTTCGCGGTGTCTTCTAGCAACATCGTCGTCCTTAGATCACTCGGCCCCGACCGCTTCGCCGAAGGCCCGTTGTCCGGTCACTCTATCCCCAACCGTCGCGCCAGTCACGACCCCGAGCACGATTACCGACCATTTGGTCACCCAGCTTCGGCAAGGCCCCCTCCGCCCAAGGTTCGCCCCGGCCTCACCGGTTCAGTTCGACCGGTCGAGTCGGGCGATGACGTAGTCGAGCTGGGCCCGAAAGCCGGCGAAGTCGAATCCGCGCCCGCCGATGATCGCACTGGTCTGCGCCCCGAGCAGATACGTCAGGAGCACTTCGGTCTCGGATTCGATATCGACCTCGGCACGCAGACGACCGTCGGCGTCAGCTTCGCCGAGCCAGGAGACGATCCACGCCCTCCACAGCTCCATGGTCGCAGCGGTCGCGCGGGCGTGTTCGAGGTTCTGTGCCACTTCGGCGAGATAGGACAGGACGACGCGGGCTTCGTCATGCAGCGCGGGGGTCACCGGGAGCACCTCGTGCGCGAAAGCGCGCAGAGCGTCGAGCCCGCGCAGGCCCATCGTCGAGGTCGCGACCCGAGCGTTCGTGGCCTCGAAGACATAGAGGTAGGTGGCCGCGAGCAGGTCCGCCTTCGAACCGAAATACGTTTTGACCACCCCATTGGCGAACCCGGCCTCGGTCGCGATATCGCGCATCGTCGCCCCGTTGAGGCCCTGCCTGACGATCAGGCGCAACGTCGCCTGCACGAGGTCCAGTCGCCGCTGGTCGTGGTCGACGATCTTGGGCATGGTTCCTCCACAGCGATGCAGATCGGGTCTTGACTTTATTTCCTACAAGTGTAGATTTTAGCGTGACTCAGCCCACAGGCCCAGATTGCAAAGGTGCACAATGTCCTGCCATTCCTCCCCCTCCGTCGCCGAGGCGACCACCGCCACCCCCTTCACCCTGCCGACCGAGGCCGAGATCTCGACCGTCACCGCGGTGCTGCGCGCGGCCGGGCACTTCCCGGATACCGCACGCATGGCCTACGTCGGCCCGCTCGATCCCGTGCGCGGTACGAAGCGGGCCATCGCCGAGGTGGATCGCCGTTTCCGTGCCTTCATCCTCGACAAGTCCGCCGGCACTGCCCGCGATATCGTCGTCTCGGCCACCCGTGAGACGGTCGAATCCGTCGCCGAGGTGGACTCCACCGAAGAGGGCGAGTTCCCCGTCATGGAAGAGGAGTTCGAGGTCGTCGAAGAGGTCCTCGCCGCCGATCCGACGTGGCGGGCGAGCCTCGAGAGGCGCGGGCTGTCCGTCGCAGAGGTCCGGGTGGCGCCGCTGTCGGCCGGGGTCTTCGAATACCCGGAGGAGAAGGGACGGAGGATCCTGCGCGGGCTGGCATTCCATCAGCAGCATGAGTCGGACTCGGCGTGGGCGCACCCGATCGACGGACTCGTCGCCTATGTCGATGTCACGAACAAAACCGTCGACCAGGTCCTCGACCTCGAGAACGTTCCGGTGCCGGCCGAGCACGGGAACTACACGGATCCGGAGCTCACCGGACCTGTGCGGACCACGCAGAAGCCGATCTCCATCACGCAGCCGGAGGGGCCGAGCTTCACCGTCACCGAAGGCAACCACATCGAGTGGGAGAAGTGGTCGTTCGATGTCGGATTCGACATGCGCGAAGGCCTCGTCCTGCACAACATCGCCTTCGACGACGGTGAGCGCCGTCGCACGATCCTCGATCGGGCGGCGATCGCCGAGATGGTCGTTCCCTATGGTGACCCCTCACCGGTGCGGTCGTGGCAGAACTATTTCGACACCGGCGAATACCTCGTCGGGCAATGGGCGAACTCGCTTGAGCTCGGGTGTGACTGCCTCGGCGATATCACCTATCTGTCACCGTGGGTGGCGAACAACCTCGGCGAACCTCGGCAGATCAAGAACGGCATCTGCATGCATGAGGAGGATGCGTCGATTCTGGCCAAGCATTCGGACCTGTGGTCGGGTGTCGCCTATACCCGGCGCAACCGTCGCTTCGTCGTCTCGTTCTTCACCACGGTCGGCAACTACGACTATGGGTTCTACTGGTATCTCTACCTCGACGGCACGATCGAGTTCGAGGCCAAGGCCACCGGTGTCGTCTTCACCTCGGCGCTGCCGAACGGGTCGACGGATTTCGCCTCGGAGATCGCGCCCGGACTCGGTGCCCCGTTCCACCAGCATCTCTTCGGGGCTCGACTCGACTTCGCCCTCGACGGCGGCAAATGCCGGGTCGAGGAGGAGGACGTGGTGCGTCTGCCGGTCTCGCAGGACAACCCGCGCGGCAATGCCTTCAGCCGGTCCCGGACCGTTCTGGCCACCGAACTGACTGCGCAGCGGGATGCGGATCAGTCGAAGGCGCGGACGTGGGTGGTGACGAACCCGGAGTCGACCAACCGCCTCGGCGAACCGGTCGGATACAAACTGCACCCGACGGGCCTGCCGACGTTGCTCGCGGCCGAGGACTCGTCGATTCATCGCCGTGCCACGTTCGCGTCGAAGTCCCTGTGGGTCTCGCAGTATCAGGAGGACGAGCGGTACCCGACCGGGGATTTCCCGAACCAGCATCCCGGCCATGCAGGGCTGCCGGCGTGGACGGCGGCAGATCGCAGCGTCGACGGGGAGGACATCGTGGTCTGGCACAGCTTCGGCCTCACCCACTTCCCACGGGTCGAGGACTGGCCGATCATGCCCGTCGACACCGTCGGCTTCAAGCTGCGACCCGAGGGATTCTTCGACCGCTCCCCCGTCCTCGACGTCCCCGCCCCGGAGTCCGGTTCCCCCTGCTGCGACTCCTAACCTCCCCAATTGCTACCCGACGGCGGCCCAGCAACCTGGCGCCAGGTTGCTGGGCCGCCGTCGGGTAGCACGGAGAGGTCGGGTGGGACCGGAATTGACGATGCGCGCACGACCGTCGCCGACGACTTGCCGAATCGTGCACACCTCGTCCGCAGGCATTCCTCACCGGTGTCCGACGTCACTAGCCTGTGGCCATGACAACCGAGCATGAATCAGGCACCGTGGCCTCGAACACCTCAGACCATCCGGACACGTTCCCCATTGAGATCCCGAACGAACGATTCGACTACGTCATCGTCGGAGCGGGATCGGCCGGGTGCGTCCTCACCCGTCGACTGCTCGATGCCGGAAAGAAGGTCTGCCTCGTCGAAGCCGGCGGAGACGAGACCAATCCGAATATCGACCATCTCAACAACCTCGGACTGATCTGGCATTCGCAGCAGGACTGGGACTACTACACTCCCCCGCAGCCGGCGGCGATGAACCGCCGCATCCACCTCCCCCGCGGCAAGGTCCTCGGCGGGTCGAATGCCCTCAACGCCGTCATCTGGGTCCGCGGCGATGCCTGGGACTACGAACAGTGGGTCGAATCCGGGTGTCCGGGATGGTCCTGGAACGAGGTCTGGCCGGTCTTCGCCGCAATCGAGAACTTCGACGGCGACATCGCTGAGAATCGAGGCACCGACGGTCCGATGGATGTGCGCGTCGACTATGCGCGCAATCCGCTGCAGGAGGACATGTTCACGGCCGCCGCACAGACCGGCATACCCGTCAATGACGACTACAACTCCGGATCCGTCGAAGGCATCGGAAAGATCCAGCTCAACGTCCGCGACGGCAAACGACTCAACACATGGCGCGCCTACCTCAAGCCCCGCCTCGGCGATGAGAACCTCACGATTCTCACCTCCGCGCACGCCCGTCGGCTTCTCCTCGACGGGACCGCGATCACCGGTCTCGAGATCGATTTCCGCGGCCGCGTCGGCACCGTGTCCGCCGACGAGGTCGTCCTCTCCGCGGGTGCTCTGGCCTCCCCCGAGCTGCTACTGCGGTCGGGCATCGGTCCCGCCGAGGAGCTTGCCGAGGTCGGCATCGACTCGGTGGTCGATCTGCCGGGCGTCGGCAAGAATCTCCAGGATCATTGGCTCTCACCGGTCATCTTCTCCACCGGAGATCGGGAGGTGCCGATGGGAGAGGTGGCGCCCGCCGAGGTGCACTTCTTTGCGAAGTCCCGACCGGATCTGCCAGTCCCCGACACTCAGCCGTTGTTCTTCTCCGTGCCGATGTATGCCCAGGATGCGGCGCCGGCCGGGCAGACCGGACCAGGACCCGGCGGAGCATTCACTCTGCAGGGCGGCCTGGTTCGCCCCGAGAGCCGCGGAGAGGTGCGGCTCAGCGGGCCGAATCCACAGGATCCGCTCGTCGTCGACCCGCAGGTGCTCTCGGCACAGGCCGATGTCGACGCTCTCGTCGCCTCGGTGAGGCAGTGCCGTGAGATCGGGCGCGCCGAGGCGCTGTCATCGTGGCAGCCCACCGAGATCCACCCGGGCCCCGAGGTGGCCGACGAGGACCTCGAGGACTATGTCCGCGGGTCGGTTGTGACTTATCATCACCAAGCCGGGACCTGCCGGATGGGGACGGACGCCGAGGCTGTCGTCGACCCGGCCACGTTCGAGGTCCGGGGCGTGAGCCGGCTGCGGTTGGCCGATGCGTCGATCATGCCGCTCGTGCCGACCGGGAACACGAACGCTCCGACGATCATGATCGCCGAACGCGCCGCGGCCGCTCTCGTCGGCTCCCCCGCCGAAGGAATCACCGCTCCCGCCTCCCACTGATTCCCCTTATTGCTACCCGACGGGGGCCCAGCAACCTGGCGCCAGGTTGCTGGGCCCCCGTCGGGTAGTAAGAGGCTGGTATCTTCTACTTCGTCGGCCGATCTGCAGACGAGAGGGATTGGGAGTGCACGAGGCAAGCGAAAAGACCGTCCCCGCACAGGAGCTGCTGGTGACGATCGGGACGGGCCTGCTCGCCGGTGGGATCTCCTCGGTCGATGTCGAAGACGCTCTCACCGGGCTGGCACCTGCGGTCGGCCTGAAGTCCATCAACGTCGCAGCTCTTCCCAAGGGCCTGTTCCTCACCATCGGCCCCGGCAGTCCCACCCGGTTCGAACGCATCGGTCCTGACCTGCGGTTCGACCAGACAGCGAAGCTGCTCGACATCGTCGACGCCGTGCGGTCGCGTCGGCTCGGCATCGACGCCGCTCGCCGCATGATCGAGGCCGAGGTCTACGGCACTCCCCCGCGCTGGCCCGGATGGGTGACCTGCCTCGGCGCGGTGCCCGTCGGCGTCGGGCTGTGCCTGCTGCTCGAACCGGGACTGGTCAACCTCGCCTTCGCCGCTCTCGGTTCGCTCATCGTCGCGGGTGTCCTCGCCGTCAACGCCCGCCACCCCAGCCTCGGACCGCTGCTGCCGGTCGCCTCGTCGTTCATCGTCGCGGTGCTCATCCTCATCGGCTTCCGCCTCGACTGGCTGGACAGTCCCCTGCGCACGATCGTCGCCACCCTGGCGCTGCTGCTGCCCGGCAGCGCCGTGGTCACCGGACTGACCGAGATCTCCGCCGGTGCCCTCTCGGCAGGCAGTTCCCGGCTCGTCTCGGCCACCGTCCAGTTGGCGATGTTCATCGCCGGAGTCGCCGGTGCCGCCGTCGTCACTGGCACCGGCGCCGAGGCGCTTGCGAACTCCCAGCTCACCTCCTCGACATGGGGGCTCTCCGCCCTGGGCGTGGCCGCCGCGACACTGGGCCTCATCATCTATCTGCACACTCCGCTCGAGCACACCGTGCCGATCGTCCTTACCATCGCTGCGGCCGCGCTGGCGCAGCTGGGCATCGGTGCCGAATTCGGTGCGGCCATCGGCGGTCTGGCCGGCGCTTTGACCGCATCGGTGGTGGCCGTCGTGCTCTCGCGCCTGCCGAAAGGCCCGATCTGGCGGATCAGCTTCGTGCCCGCGTTCCTCGTCGTCGCCCCCGGGTCGTTCGGGCTCCTCAATGCCTCACAGATCGAATTCGGTGACGGCGCTGGGGTTGCCGGCAGCATGCTGGCGGCTGCGACCACGTTCTTCACGATCGCCATCGGCACGGTCATCGGCGCCGCCATCGCCCACACGGTCGAGCCCAAGGACGAAATCGTCGCCTGAGACACCCCTAGAACTACCTGACGGCGGCTCAGCTACCTCGCGCGAGGTTGCTGAGCCGCCGTCAGGTAGTAATTGGGAGGGAAGTCAGGACGGTTCTTCTACAGCGAACGGTGTCGAGGCCCGGTCGAGACGGTCGACCTCGTCGGCGCTGAGCTCGAGCCCGGGCGCGGCCATGACCGCCTCGAGCTGCTCAGGTGTGCGGGCCGAGGCGATCGGCGCCGTCACGCCCTTAGCCAGCAGCCAGGACAGCGCCACAGTCGTCGGAGCGACATCGTGCGAATCAGCGATCGCGACGAGATCGTCGACGACCTTGAGCCCCTCGGCATTGAAATATCCCTGCACCATGCCACCCCGATCGGCCCCCTCGAGGTCGGCTTCGGTGCGGTATTTGCCGGTGAGGAAGCCGGCGGCAAGGCTGAAGTACGAGAACACCGCGAGATCCCGCCGCTCGGCGATTGGGCGCAGATCGGTCTCGAACTCCCGCCGATAGACGAGGCTGTACTGCGGTTGGATCGCGACCGGCTTGACCAGCCCTTCGTCCTCAGCCGCTGCGAACCACCCGGCCAGACGCGCCGGCGAATAGTTCGACACCGCGGTGTGCTTGGCCTTACCGGAACGGACGAGCTCATCGAAGACGCGGGCCACCTCGGCGATGGGGGTCACCTCATCGTCACGGTGGGCGTAGTAGAGGTCGACGTGATCGGTCTGCAGACGCTCCAGTGAGGCGTCGATGGCGGTGCGGATGTATTCGGGATCCTGCGTCTTGTGCTCGGGATGGTCGCCGACCTTCGTGGCGATGACGACGTCATCGCGGTTGCCCCGCGAGGCCAACCAGGTGCCGATGATGGTCTCGGATTCGCGGCCGGTGTTGCCGGGCACCCATGCGGGGTAGGACTCGGCGGTGTCGAGGAAATTGCCGCCGCCGGCGACGAAGGCGTCGAGGACGGCATGGGACTGCGCCTCATCGGCCGTCCACCCGAAGGTGTTCGTGCCGAGATTGATCGGGAAGATGGACAGGTCGGTGCCGGGAATCTGCTTCCGCATGGTCAAGCTTTCCTCCATTCGTCGAATAATCGGCCGCAAACGGGCCGCACTTCCGCACAACGGATAGATCTGGAGGACTATTCCGCCGAGGCGGCCCACCCCTGACCGCGCCCCGCGCGGGAGGTCGTGAACGCCGCGACCTCGTAACCGGCGCGGGCGTCGGCCCTCACCTGCGCGACCTGGTCGGGCACCATGGCCCCGAAGATGCGGTCCCTGACCGGCTGCGGCAGGAGATCGGCCAGGCGGGTCACGGGACCGATGAAGCCGGGTACGGTGATCTCGAAACGGGGCCGGGCGACCGCACGGACGACGGCGGCCGCGACATCGTCGGGACGCAGCAGCGGACCCGCACCGGTGCCGGTCCCCGCGGCCAGGACGGTGTCGACGACGGCAGGCATGACGGCGGTGATGTGCACCCCGGTACCGCGCATCTCCGTGCGCACAGCCTTGAGATAGCCGAGCACTCCGTGCTTGGTCGCCGCGTACGTCGCCTCGCCCGGGGTGGGCAGGATCGATGCCGCCGAGGCGACCGTGATGAGGTGACCGTGCCCGGCCTCGCGCATGGCAGGTGCTGCGGTCTTGATTCCGTTGATGACGCCGAGGAGGTTGACCTCGAGCTGAGCGCGAGCCGCTCCGTTCGGTTCCTCGTCGAAGGAACCGACCCACATGATGCCGGCATTGTTGACGAGCACATCGACGGGGCCGAGATTGCGGCGGACGAATTCGAGGAAATCGGCGAAGGAGTCCGGGTCGGTGACGTCGAGGCCGAAGGCGCGCACTCCCAGTTCCGCGGCGGTGTCCTCGGCCGCTTCGAGGTCGCGATCGCCGATGGCGACTCGAGCGCCGGCCGCGGTGAGCTGTGCGGCGATCGCCTTGCCGATTCCGCGTGCCCCTCCGGTGACGGCGACGATCTTCCCGCGGGTCGTGCCGAAGCGTTTCATGCCGCGATCGCTCCCTTCTTCATCTCCCGGTCGATCTCCCACAGATAGTGGTCGAAGTCGACCTCCATCGTGTGCCGGGGCGAATCGTAGAACTGCTTCTTGTTCCGGCGGTCATCGCGAGCCATCTGTCTGACCATGTCCCGACGGCTCGGCAGTTCGCAGGATCCCGTGAGGATCTTCGCCACCAGCTTCGACTGGGCTTCGGACAGCGGCATGACCGCACCCACCGGCTGGAGCAGGCCGATGAAGAACAGACCCGGCCGGTCGGGGTGGACACACCGCTTCCACAGCGGCAGGTCGTTGTTCTCGACGTCGACGACGTCGGAGGACAGGAACGGAAACGACACTCGGTACCCGGTGGCCCACACGATGAGGTCGGCCGGGGCTGAGGTTCCGTCGGTGAAGACGACGCGGTCGCGCTCGAGGCGTTCGATCCCGGGACGCACCGTCACGGTACCGGCCTTGAGGCGATCCCGGATGGCATCCGACTGCACGGGGTGGGACTGGCCCGGCGTGTGGCCGGGCACCGGCAGTCCGTATTTCTTCAACCCGCCGGAGAGGATCGCGCCGAGGCGCAACCGGGCCGAGGTCATCCACCACGGGGCCCACCCGGGCAGGACGATCTGGTCGGCCGCCATGCCCATGATCGTCTTCTTCATCACCCATTGGCCGCGTCTGATCGAGAGGGTGACGTTGTTCGCCCGGAGCGAGCCTTCGACGGCGATGTCCATGGCCGAGTTGCCGGCACCGACGACGACCACATCACGTCCCTCGAGCTGGTCACCGCTGCGGTAGTCGTGGGCGTGGATCTGTTCGCCGGCGAAGTCCCCCGGGTAGGCAGGGTCGGGCCAGCGGGCATCCCAGTGGTGGCCGTTGGCGACCATCACGGCATCGTAGTGCCGGGTCTCCGACACGGCATCTTGACCTATTCCGGATCTGATGTCGACATCCCAACCGCCACGGCCGCCTCGGCGAACATCGGTGACTTCGGTGTTGAAGGTGATCGTGTGACCGAATCCGAAGTGGTCGACGTAGTCGCGGAAATAGTCGAAGACCTGATCGTGGCTGGCGTAGTGCGGGTAGTGCTCGGGCATCGGGAAGTCGGAGAAGGCCATGCGCGGGCACGAGGTGTTGATCTGCAGGGTCTCGTAGCAGGCGCTCTGACCATTGGGGTTGTCGAAGAGCCATGTGCCGCCGATTTCGCTGCCCTTTTCGAAGCAGTCGAAGGGGATGGCCGAGGTGTAGAGCGTCTTCGCGGCGGCGATGCCGGAGGATCCCGCTCCGATGATGCAGACCTTCGGCAGAGAAGGGTCCGGGGCGACCGGGGCGGTGGGGGCCGGTGCGCGACGACCTTGTCGAATCATGTAAGCCATGTCACAGAGTATGCCAGTGAAAATATGAATTTTCACTATAATGGGAGGATGGATTCTTCTCCGGCCCAGCCTTCTTCCCCACGTCGCTGGCACGGCACCCTGCGGTCGGAACGGGATTCGGCGCGTCGTACGCGCCTGCTCGACGCGGCGCTCGAGCTCTATGGAACGATCGGGTTCCGCAAGACCTCGGTGCAAGCCCTGTGTCAGGAGTCGGGGGTCTCCAGCCGGTCCTTCTACGAGCTCTTCCCGACTCAGGAGAGTCTTCTCGAGGACCTCTACATCGAGCTCAACGAGGAGATCACCACGGTCCTCGACGAGGCGCAGATCCCCTCTGACGCCACTTTGGCCGAAGCTGCCAGGCTGATCGTCGGCGCGGCCCTGTCGCCGATGCTCGATGACGAGCGCAAGGCTCGCGTCCTCGAGGTCGAAGCCGTCGGCATCTGCGACTCACTCGAGGAACGGCGTCATCAGACGATGCGACTGCTGGCCGCCTCGGTGCAGGGAGCCTTCGACGAACTCGATCACGCCTACGGCCTGACCGCGCCGGCGGCGTCGAATGACCTCACAAGCATCGTCCTCGTCGGCGGAATCACCGAGACTCTCGTGCAGCGCATCCAAACTCCCGCCGATGAGCGATCATCCCGGGATGAGTTCCTCACCGCCATCACCGAGGTGGCCCTGCGTGCCCATGGCATCGCCGACCGCAATTTTCGCCTCCGCCCAGCGTGAGAGTGCGGTGAGCGGGGTACAGATCCTGTCGATGGTGCCGTCCATGCCGGTAGTCGGATCTCACTTGAGGAGGCGCATCACTTGAGGAGGCGGTCCATTCGACGGTCGGAGAGCTTCCTTCCGCCGGTCTGACAGCCGGGGCAGTACTGGAGGGATTTGTCGGCAAAGGACACCGCGGCGATGGTCTCCCCGCAGACGCGGCAGGTCTCACCTGTGCGGCCGTGAACGGAGAATCCGCGCTTCTTCGCGGTTTTGATCTTGCCCGGCGGCAGGCCGATGAGGGCGGTGCGCGCGGCATCGAGCACCTCATGGATGGCGGTGTGCAGCGCCTGCGGGTCGACGGTCTTCGCGGTTGCGAACGGTGAGAGCTTCGCGGCGTGGAGGATCTCATCGGTATAGGCGTTGCCGAGGCCTGAGATGATTCTCTGATCTTCGAGGACCGTTTTGATCCGGGAGGTCGACTCGGACAGTGCCGCGGCGAGTTCGTCGACGGTGAGACTCAGGGCGTCGGGGCCCAGCGATGCGAGGGCGGGCACCTCGGAGAGGTCGCGGACGAGGGACACGGCGGCGTTCTTCTTCGATCCGGGTTCGATGAGGTCGAAAGCGGCTCCCGAGGCCAGGGTTACGCGCATTCCCAACGGCCCCTTGCCCATCCGGATCGGACCACTCGGTGCGGTGTCATGCCAATTCAGCCAGCCCATTCGGGCGAACCGGCAGACCAGGTTAAGTCCGTCGAAACCGATGACGAGGGCTCGCCCACGGCGGGCCACCTCGGTGATTTCAAGTCCGGCGAGCGCATCGATGCTCGGGTCGACGGTCTTGAGCAGGCTGAGCTCGGCGATGTCCGCGCGGGTGACGAAGTCCCCGACCAGCCGCGGACGCAGGAAGTCGACCAGCGCATCGACTTCGGGCAGCTCCGGCATAGTCCCAGTATCCTCCTCGCCTCCCAATCCCAACACCCCCCAATTGCTACCTGACGGCGGCTCAGCAACCTCGCGCGAGGTTGCTGAGCCGCCGTCAGGTAGTTCTGAGACGCGCAAACCCGGTCGCAGCAGGTGACCGACCTTGAGAACCCGTCGGTCGAGGACTAGCGTGGATTGACCACCGCAAACCGAGTGGCTTCGGTGGATCGCTGACTGCCGAAGGAGGCGGACAATGGCTGAGAACGTTGCTCAGAAGCTCATCCGGTCACATCTGGAGTCCGGGGAGCTCGCTCCCGGAAACGAACTCGGGATCCGGATCGACCAGACTCTCACCCAGGATGCGACGGGCACCCTGGTCATGCTCGAGCTCGAGGCGCTCGGCCTCGACCGCATCCGCACGGAACTGTCCGTGCAGTACGTCGATCACAACCTGCTGCAGACCGATGAGAAGAACCCAGAGGACCACGAGTTCCTCCGCTCTGCCGCGGCACGGTTCGGTCTGTGGTTCTCCCCTGCCGGCAACGGCGTCTCCCACCCCGTTCACCAGTCCCGGTTCGGAAAGCCTGGAGCCACTCTCATCGGTTCCGACTCGCACACCTGCGCTGCCGGCGCCCTGGGAATGCTCGCCATCGGCGTCGGCGGGCTCGAGATCGCCATGGCTATGGCCGGTGAACCCCTCTTCATCAGCGCGCCGCAGATCATGGGCATCGAGCTCACGGGCACCCTGCCCGACTGGGTCTCGGCCAAGGACGTCATCCTCGAGATGCTGCGTCGCCACGGCGTCAAGGGCGGAGTCGGAAAGATCATCGAATATCACGGGGACGGACTGAAGAACCTCACGGCCATGGACCGTCACGTGATTGCGAATATGGGTGCCGAGCTCGGCGCCACCGCCACGGTCTTCCCTGCCGACGATGCCGTCCGCGACTACCTCGAAGCCGTCGACCGCGGTGAGGACTTCACCCGCATCGAGGCCGACGAGGGTGCCGAGTACGACCTCACCGACGCCATCGACCTCTCCCAGCTCGAGCCGCTCATCGCCGCACCTTCGTCTCCGGGCAATGTCACTCCGGTGCGCGAGGTCGCCGGTGACGACGTCTTCCAGGTCGTCGTCGGCTCCTCGGCGAACCCGGGACTGAGGGATTTCGCCGTCGTCGCCGAAACACTTGCCGACCGCCAGATCCACCAGCAGATCTCACTCGACATCAATCCCACCTCACGGGAGGTCCTTGCCGACCTCATCGCCGGCGGATGGCTGACCTCTCTGGTGGGATCCGGGGCCAGAATCCACCAGTCCGGCTGCATGGGCTGCATCGGCATGGGCCAGGCTCCGGCGGTCGGGCGCAACAGTCTGCGAACCATGCCGAGGAACTTCCCCGGCCGGTCCGGCACCGACGAGGACGCCGTGTGGCTGTGCTCGCCGGAGACCGCGGCCGCTGCCGCGCTGACCGGGAAGATCACCGATCCTCGCGATCTCGACATGGACTATCCCGAGGTGCGGTTGCCCGAGAAGTACTCCGCGAACCGCAAGATGCTGGTACCACCGCTGGAACCGGAGGAAGCCCGGTCGGTCGAGCTCGTGAAGGGAACGAACATTTCGACCCTGCCGGACTTCGAACCGCTGCCCGATGACATCGATCTGGAGATCCTGCTCAAGGTCGGCGACAACGTCTCCACCGACGAGATCATGCCCGCCGGATCCCGCGTTCTGCCGTATCGGTCGAACATCCCGAAGATCTCCGAGTTCGTCTATATCCAGGTCGATGACACCTATGCCACCCGCGCCGCCGACCACGACGGAGGGCACGCGATCGTCGGTGGGGACAACTATGGTCAGGGGTCCTCTCGCGAGCATGCGGTCATCGCTCCCCGCTATCTCGGTCTGCGGGTCGTTGTGGCGAAATCGTTGGCGCGGATCCATTGGCAGAACCTCGCGAACTTCGGCGTCCTCGCTCTCGAGTTCACGAACGAGGCCGACTATGAATCCCTGTCCCAGGGTGATGTGCTTGAGTTCCGTGGTCTGCGCGATGAGCTCGGCGAAGGGACGACGATCACCGCCGAGGCGGCCGGCCGGAAGTTCGAATTCCGCCATGGCCTGTCGCCGCGTCAGGTCGAGATGGTCCTCGCCGGCGGTCGCATCGCCCAACGCGCCGCCCACCTCAATTGACTCCACGAACTACCTGACGGCGGCCCAGCAACCTCGCGCCAGGTTGCTGCGCCGCCGTCAGGTAGTAGGAGACGCGGCATGGTCGGATTGACACAAGTAGGCTGTGCTTCTATGGATGATTACACGGTTCGTCGTGCCGAGGCTGCCGACGCTCGACGTCTTGCCGAGATCCACATCGCCGCCTGGCGTTCGGCGTACGCCGGCATCATGTCGGAGGAAGTACTTGCCGGACTGGATCTGCAACGGATCACCGCGAACATGGCTAATAGCCTCAGCGTCGCGGAAAGCCCGATATCGACGTTCGTCGCAGTCTCGGCCTCCACGAACGTCGTGCTCGGGTTCGGAGGCGTGTGCCCTCCCCGCAACGGCGCCGACGTTCTGGACCAGCTTCCCGACACTACTGGTCTCGGTGAGCTCGCTTTTCTTAATTTCCATCCGGATGCATTCGGCACGGGAGCTGCCTCGGTGCTTATTCGATCTCTCGAAGATGAACTGCGCACACGCGGCTTCACCAGGGCTTACCTTATGGTCGCGGAGGGCAATGAGCGGGCGATGCGTTTCTATGCCAAGCACGGTTGGAGACGCACCGACATCACACACGTCTTCGAGCGGGTAGATCCAGTGATTCCCGAACGCCTATTCCATACCAGCCTCTAACGCCTACTCCACGTCTCGTTCCTGCGCACTGACTGTGCGATTCGCCCTTTGCTCATCGCACAACTACCTGACGGCGGCGCAGCAACCTCGCGCTGGAGTGGTCCCCAATAGTTGGACTGCTGTGGGGTCAGCATGAAGCAGTTGCCGGCTGTTCGGCTGTGGCGGTCTTGGTCCGATATTCCATCGGGGCAAGGCCGCCTAGTCGCATCGAGATCCTCTCAAAGTTATACCAATGAATGTACTCATCGATCGCTTTCTTCAGGTCCTCGATCGAGTCGAATTTCTGCAGATAGAACATCTCGGACTTCAACTGCCCGAAGAAATTCTCCGCCATCGCGTTATCCCAACAGTTTCCCTTCCGCGACATCGACGGGGTAGCACCGTGTTTGGCCAGGATCGCCGCCCACGACACGTGCTGGTACTGAAACCCCTGGTCCGTGTGCACCAACGGTTTCTGACCCGGCCGCAGCCCCTGACACGCATTCGTCAGTGACTCGTTCGTCAACGCCAGGTTCGGTGACATCGACATCGAGTACGACACCACACTGGTATCGAAGAGATCAATGATCGGCGACAGGTACAGTTTCTGATCCGCCACAGGAAATTCCGTGACGTCAGAAACCCATTTCTCATTCGGTTCATCTGCGGTGAATTCCCGGTTGAGGACGTTGCCGGCAACGCGGCCGATCGTGCCGCGGTGGGAGTTGTACCGCTTCCTGCGCACCTTGGTCTTGATGCCCATGTCCTGCATCAACCGCAGCACAGTCTTCTTCGCGATCGTGATGCCTTCTTTGACCAGGACTGCCCAAATCTTGCGGTGCCCGTAGCATTCGCGGCTGCCGGTGAAGATCTCCCGGATCCGGCCTCTCACCTGCACATACGGGTCAGGCTTCTGACCGAAGCGTTTCTGGTGATAGAAGAACGTCGACCGGGCCAAACCCGCAATTTGCAGCAACACGGGCAGAGGGTAGTTCGCCTTGAGACTGGCAACAATGCGTGCTTTTACAGCTGCCCGTTCTGCCTCAAGGCCTTCAGTTTTTTTAAGTACGCGTTCTCCGCTTCGGCCCGCAGCAGTCGGTCTTGTAACTGCCGGTACTCGGCCAGGCTGATGTCCTCGACACGAGCCTTCTTCGCCAACACGTCCGGCTTCGCCGGGACCTGTTCAGCATCCGGGTCCTGCCCGTTGTCGATCGCCCGCATCCGAGCTGTCTTCCCCTTACCCGATGCTTTGCGGGGGGTGAAGGCGTCCTCGCCTTTGTTCCGGTACTCCTTGGCCCAGTCCAGGATGGGACGCGATGATGCCAGGCCGAGTTCCTTGGCGAGTTCGACTTTGTGTTCGCCGTTTAAGTACCGTTTCGCGGTCGCGATCTTCGTCTCTTTAGGGATGCGGCGGCGTTGATACGGTTCCATGGCCCATATTGTTCCACGCACTAACCACCGGTCGTGGAGGAGTTTGAGTGTGGGTTTATGGACGTCGAGTTTCGTAGCGGTCGCGGCGTAACCCAGGCCCTGGCTAAAGAGTTCGATCGCGGCTTGAGCTTGGTCGTTGGTGATCAGACAGTCCTGACGCATGGAGTGGTCCCTTCAAGTTGGTTTGTGTTGATCACAGTCCAACTTTCGGGGACCACTCCACGCCAGGTTGCTGGGCCGCCGTCAGGTAGTAATTGGAAGAGAGGAAAAGAGAAGGCGGCCCGGACGCTCCCGCGGTGGGGAGGTTCCGGGCCGCCGTCTCGTGCCGAACTCCGAGCGGTCAGGCGCTCAAGATCTCAGGCTGCTTCAGCCCTTGACCTTGGCCTCGATGGCTGCGCCGACCTCGGCGTCGATGTTCTTCCAATACTGGATCGCGTTCGACAGCACCGGCTCCTCGACTCCGTCGGAGAGTGCGCCGGCCACGGTCTCGATGAGCCCCTGGCGCTCCTCCTCGGAGTAGACCTCGCGGACCAGGGTGTGCGCCTGGCCGAAGTCGTCGTCCTCGGCGTGCAGGCTGTAGGCGCTGCGGACCAGCTCGCCATCGGCCTCCCAGCCGTTGTCGACCGTGCCCTGCTCGTCCTGGAAGGAACGTCCGTACGAGTTCGGGGCGTAGACCGGTGCATTACCCGAGTGGTGGTACTGCATCTGGCCTTCCTTGTCGTACGAATTCGTCTTCGTGACAGGGGCGTTGACCGGCAGCTGGTTGAAGTTCGTGCCGATGCGGTTGCGCTGTGCATCCGGGTAGGAGAACACGCGGCCCAGCAGCATCTTGTCCGGCGAGAGCCCGGTCCCCGGCACGGTGTTCGAGGGGCTGAAGGCAGCCTGCTCGATCTGCGCGAAGTGGTTCGAGGGGTTCTCGTTGAGGGTGAACTTGCCGACCTTGATGAGCGGGTAGTCCTTCTTCGACCAGGTCTTGGTCAGGTCGAAGGGGTTGAAGCGGTAGTCCTTGGCTTCTTCGTACGGCATGATCTGCACGCTGAAGGTCCAGGACGGGTAGTCCCCGCGCTCGATGGCATCGAACAGGTCGCGGCGATGCATGTCCGCGTCCTCGCCGGCCATCCGACCGGCTTCCTCGTTGCTCATGTTCTCCACGCCCTGGTCGGTGTGGAAGTGGTACTGGACCCAGAACTTCTCTCCCTCGGCGTTGACCCACATGTAGGTGTGCGAGGAGTAGCCGTTCATGTGGCGCCAGCTCTTGGGCAGGCCGCGGGGTCCCATAAGGTAGGAGACCTGGTGAGCCGACTCTGGCGAGAGCGACCAGAAGTCCCACTGCATGTTGTTGCTGCGCAGACCCGAATCGGGGGTGCGCTTCTGCGAGTGGATGAAGTCGGGGAACTTCATGGGATCGCGGACGAAGAACACGGGGGTGTTGTTGCCCACCATGTCGAAGTTGCCCTCTTCGGTGTAGAACTTCAGTGCGAATCCGCGCACGTCGCGCCAGGAGTCGGGCGAGCCGAGTTCACCGGCGACGGTGGAGAAGCGGGCCAGCATCGGGGTCTTCTTGCCCGGCTGCAGGAAGTCGGCCTTCGTGTACTTGGAGACGTCTTCTGTGACTTCGAGCTCACCGAATGCGCCGGATCCCTTGGCGTGGGGGCTGCGCTCGGGAACACGCTCACGGTCGAAGCGAGCAAGCTTCTCAACCAGAGCCACATCGTGGAGCAGCAGCGGCCCGTTCGCGCCCACACTCAGCGAGTGAGCATCGGATTCCCGCGGCGCACCGGACTCGGTCGTCGATGCCTTCGTATTGTCGTGACCGGCATATTCATGATCTGTATGTTGCGTCATAACATCTCCTTCAACCGTTTGATTTCAGGCGTCGTCGCCCAGCCCGCGATCACGGCCACCGGTGAGATGCGGTTCCCGCCGGTGCAGCTGATCGATCGGCTGAGCGCCGTTCGCCCAGTCTCGTTATCCCGACTTCGGCAGAACACTGTCGGAGTTGGTTTCAACCTAGCGATGTTCTCTACTTCATACAACCAAGGGTGGGCTGTCTAAATTCCCGTCCTCGACGTTGTCCGGCTCACCCCTCCGCCGAGGCGGCCGACCCACCACCGGAACCGCCGGTCGAACCGCCGGTTCCGGATCCGCCCGAACCCGACGAGCCGCTGCCGGAACCGCTGCCCGAACCGTCCGAGCCGGATCCGGAGCCCGTGCTGCTGTTTGTGCCGCCGCTGGTGTCCCCGGTGCTGCCGGTGCCATCGGTCGAGGTGGAACCGCTGCTCGTTTCGGTGCCGTCGGTGCTCGTCGAACCGCCGGTGGAATCGCTCGTGCCCGTCGTCGTGTCCGTACCCTGAGAGTCCTGGCCCTCGCCCGCACCTTCGGTGCCGGTCTCCCCCGCCGAGGTGGACTGACCGTTCTGCGTGTTCGAGCCGCTGTTCGATGAGCTCTGACCGCCGTCGGCGCCCGACCCGGATCCGTTCGACGATTCGTCTCCTGCGGTCCCGGAGTTCGAGGTTCCGTCGTCGGTGACGGATTCGTCGTTCGTCGACTGCCCGGTCACCGATCGTGAGATCTGCGAGGTGCCCGGTGAGATATCGGCTTCGGTGAAGTTCTCGGCCACGACAACCGCGCCGAGTCCGATTCCGAAGGCGGCGACGCCGATCGTCAACGGGTAGAGGACCCGTTTGCGTCGCAGCTTCTGCCACCAGGAGCGGGGCTCGCTCTCGGTTTCACTGCTATCGCCGTCTTCGGCTGTTCTGTCGTGCGGCACCGAGGCGGCTGACGCAGTCGCATGGCCACCGGTGGGCTCCGGCGGGGCGAAGGCCGAATCCTCGGCAAGTGTCTGATCGACAGCTGCGGTCTTCGCGGTGGGGTTCTTTGCGATCTTCGCCTTGACGGCCGGGGCCAGCTTTGAGCCGACCTCTTGGATCTTCTCTTTGCCTTTGTCGAGGCTGCGGCCGTAGAGGGTGACGGCGAGACCGGTGACGATGCTCGCGATGCCCGCGCCGACGACGGTGCCGGCGACGCCGAGCTGACCGCCGATGACCGAGGAAGTCGCCGCGGCACCGGCACCCGCGATCAGCTGGGTGGCCGAAATGCGCCCTTCGGACTTCTTCTCGTCGGCACCGCCAGTCGCTTCTCCCGCCGGGCTTCCGTCCCCCGACGGCACCGAGGCGGTCCGCTGCCCGTCCTCGGTGCCCACGGTCTCCGCCGACACGCTCCTCGCCGGACTTGCTCCGGTCCGATCGTCACTGCGGATCGGATTGGGCGGCATCACCGGAGTAGTGACATGCTCGGTCGGTGCCGCCTCGGCACGAGGCCTCTCCGCGATCTCCTCGGTGATGAGCGGCAGAGTCTGAGAGTGCCGCGGCGCGCTCGTCGGAGCCTCACTGCCGGGAGTCGTCCGCTGCTTGTCCGTCTGGTCGGTTTCGCCGTGATTCGATGCCAATGGTCCTCCATAAACACGTACTTCTCACCAGTATCGGACTCGAGTGTGCGGGCATCCTGACCCACCCCCTCGCAGTCTGGGAGATCGCTGACCCACCCGACCGCGGATAGGCGTGTTGACCTGCGAAAACGACGACCGGTGTGATGCGGCAGACACGCGCTTCACACCATTTCCCCAGCGGTGTGGGCCCCGTCTTCCCTCAACGCAGGAGGACTCCGCCGAGGCGGTCCGCCGGACCGTCGGAACCGGTGAGTTCGAACAGCTGGAAACGCGGGCGGTCCGGGCTCGACGCGAGGGTGAGGAGGAAGGCGGCGCCGTCGTCCGCCCTCACTGCGTGTTCCTCGTCGGGGCCGATCATCGCCAGCTCTCGCCGAGGCGGGTCGACCGAATCCGACTGAGCGACCATGAGATTGACTGCGAAGCACGGCTCACCCAGTTCAGTAAGCACGACGGCTCGGTCCCCGCGGAAGCGCAGCGGAGTCAGCCGGGGAATGCGGTGTGTTCGACCGTCGACGGACAGCACCACCTCGGCGGTGGGCAGGAAGGTGCGCTCCATCCCTGGCAGGACGGAGAACTCGGCGGTGCGATCGAGCCGTGCGATGCTCAGTCGCCACGGCCGCGCAAGCGGGGTCAGATTCTCGGAGTCGGCGAGGGAGACGAGCTCGGTCGTCTCCCCGGCACCGTTAGCCCAGGGAACGGGATCACGATCATCAAAGCTGGTGAGAAGGCGCATGGAACCACTTTAGACGGACCTGCGACGAGCTGTTCACAACCTCGGAATCGGGGGGTTCCCGCGCAATCGGGGTTGCCATGAGAGCTGAGAGGACTAGCCTTGAGTGGTGTTTTTCGTCGGGGCCACCCGGCTGAGAACAACGACATCAACCAGAACGATGAGGGGCTCGCGGAGACGACTGCGCGTGATTCTCACACTCTGTGGATTCGCGCCCGGGTCGCGTTCCCGCAAGCCTCTCACCGGCAATCGGAGGGAGGGACATGTTCGGACCGGATAATGTCCGCCGGCGGTGGCGGCCGGAAGAGATCACAGTGACCAAGCCCGACGTCACGAAGCGGGCCATCGGCGCCGCGGCCATCGGCAACATCACCGAATGGTACGACTTCGGTGTCTACGGCTACCTCGCCGTCGTGATTGAGGGAATCTTCCTGCCGGAGGACTCAGGACCGATCGGGACCGTCATCGTCGCCGGACTCTTCGCCGTCGCCTTCCTTGTCCGTCCGCTCGGCGGTCTGGTGTTCGGCCCTTTGGCCGACAAGATCGGGCGCAACAAGGTGCTGGCGATGACGATGATCATGATGGCCGCCGGCACCTTCCTCATCGGTGTCATCCCCGACTATGCGACCGTCGGCCTCTGGGCACCGTTCCTGTTGCTGGCCTGCCGTCTGCTCCAGGGCTTCTCCACCGGCGGCGAGTACTCGAATGCGATGACCTTCATCGCCGAATACGCACCCGACCGGCGCCGCGGCTTCCTCGGCAGCCTGCTCGAGGTCGGAACGTTCACCGGCTACGTCCTCGGTGCACTCGTCGCCACGATCATGCAGGCTGTTTCGACTCCCGAGTTCCTCGAGTCGTGGGGCTGGAGGATCCCGTTCTTCGTCGCTCTGCCTCTCGGCTTCATCGGCGTCTACCTGCGCACGAAGCTCGCGGATACTCCTGCATACAAGGAGATGGAGAAGCTCTCCGAACAGGAGGAGCAGAAGAACCACGCTAAGGGCGAGTTCAAGAAGATCTTCAAGCTGTGGCCGAACCTGCTGGCCTGCTGTGGTCTGGTGCTGGCCTGGAACGTGACGAACTACATGCTCACCTCCTTCATTCCCGTGTACTTCCCGATGGTCGAAGACCTCCAGGGCAGCGGCGGAGTCTCAGAACTGACCTCGCAGGTCCTGCAGATCATCGTCATGGCCTGCTGTCTGGCGCTGATCCCGGTCATCGGCAAGCTCTCGGACAGGCTGGGCCGCAAGGCCGTTGTGCGCGCGGGAGCGCTCTCGCTCATCGTGCTCTCGTTCCCGTCACTGTGGCTCATCCGCGGGCACAACGACTTCGTGGTCTTCCTCGGCCTGCTCATCATGGGGCTCAGCCTCATCTGCTTCAGCGCTACGATGCCCTCGACTCTGCCGTCGCTGTTCCCGACGATGGTCCGCGCCGGTGCACTGGCGATCGCGTTCAACGTCTCGATCTCGCTGTTCGGCGGCACGACGTCGTTCGTCATGACCTCGCTCATCAACGCCACCGGATTCCTCATGTGGCCGGCGATCTACCTCATGGCCGCTGGAGTCATCGGGCTCGTCACGATCCACTTCGTGCCTGAGAGCAATCGTCGTCCGCTGTGGGGTTCGACTCCGTCGGCGGCGTCGAAGGAAGAGGCGAAGGACCTCGCCCAGGAGCTCAACGAGGAGGCCGACCTGGTCTGAGCCGGCGCGTTTCAGAGCCGATGGTCTCTCCGGATCAGCTCTGGGCGGGGCCGGTCATCCCTTGCACAGGCAGAACGGGTGACCGGCCGGGTCGAGGAACACTCGGAACGTCTCTCCCGGCTGCTCGGGGGCTTTGCCTGCGCCGATCTCGAGCACGGCTTTCTCGGCGACGTCGAGGTCGTCGACCATGACGTCGAGGTGCATCTGCTGCGGGTGGGCCTGACCGGGCCAACTGGGTGCGTGGTAGTCCTCGACCTGTTGGATGCAGATCGGCGGCCAGGAGTTGGAGACGACTTCCGCCCAGGTTCCGTCTTCTTCGACGGTGACCGACCAGTCCAGGAGTTTGCCGTAGAACTCTGCGAGTTCACGGGCGTCGGGGGCGTCGAGCACGACAACGGGCTGCTTTGCGATAGCCATGTCCTGAGTCTACGCCGCCGCACTGACACAGCGAAGGGCTGGACACCAGGGCGTAGGATTGTTGAGCAGATCCGCCGATGTTTCCGCGTACTCTCGGCCGCACCGGCTCCACACGATGAAGGTTCGCGATGAGTTCTCATGCCCTGCCCGTCTGCGGCACTCCGACGGTGTACATCATCCACGACAATCCGGAATGGATCGCACCATTCACGGATGCGTTCGACCGCCTCGGCGTCGCCCATGTCGAATGGCTCCTTCCCGACGCATCGATCGATCTCGACGCCGAGCCTCCACAGGGGATCTTCTGGTCGCGGCTGTCGGCGTCGGCGCACACCCGGACCGATCCGCATGTGAAGGAGTACGGGCGTGCGGTCCTCGACTGGCTCGCGGCCGCTGGGCGCCGGGTCGTCAACGGTCGCGATGTCTACGAGCTCGAGGTGAGCAAGGTCCGTCAGCATCGCGAGCTGGCCGGCCGAGGGTTCGATGTGCCGCGCACCGCGGCCGCGTTCGGACCGCGGGCGCTCGTCGGGGCCGCGGCCGGCTTCACTCCCCCATTCATCACGAAACACAATCAGGGCGGCAAGGGCCTCGGTGTGCGTCGCTTCGACTCCCACGCCGAGCTCGAGGCGGTCGCCGATGAGTTCGCGCCCGGTGGAGCGAATGCGCCGATCGACGGCATCACCCTCATCCAGGAGTATGTGCAGCCTGCCCAGCCGTTCATCACCCGTGCCGAATTCATCGGCGGACGCTTCCACTATGCGGTGCGCGTCGACGTCTCAGGTGGGTCGTTCGAGCTGTGCCCGGCCGATGCCTGCACGATTCCGGGTGCCGGGGCTGATCCCGACGTTGAGGCGATCCCCCAATTCGCCCGCCGTGAGGAGATCACGGCCGGAACACCGCTCATCGCTCGGCTCGAGACGCTCTTGGCCGACCTCGGCATCGAGATCGCCGGCGTCGAGTTCATCGAGACCGCCGAAGGCCGTCAGGTCGTCTACGACATCAACACGAACACGAACTACAACCCGTCCGTCGAGTCCGCCGAACAGTCGGCAGGTCGTCAGCCTGCCGCGGACCGTATCGCCGATTTCATCGCCGGCACCCTCGCCGAGGCGGCCCCACCGTCCGTGCCGCTCGCCGGGTCCGCAGCCCGGTGAGGTCCCGGGACACGGTCCTACGACACCTGCTGGCTGAGCTCCGCGCAGTCCGGCCGGGACAACGTGCGCTCATTGCCCTCGATGGGGTCGATGGGGCCGGGAAGACGATGCTCGCCCGCGAACTCGTGAATTTGGCCAAGACCGCTGCGGACGTTCCTGGTCATGATTCCGACCGCCGGGTCACCGCCATCAGCATCGACGGGTTCCACCACCCTCGGTCGATCCGCTACGCCCAAGGCAAGGGGCCAGACACGTTCTATCGCCGTTCCTATGACTACGGAGCATTCGTCGAGTCCGTCGTCGAACCATTTCGACGAGGCGGCTCGATCGTTCCAGCTGTGTGGGACGTCGACGAAGATCGGCCGCTTGCGCCGGAACCTCGGAGCCTGCCGAGCGACTGCGTCCTCCTGGTCGAGGGAATCTTCCTCCACCGTCCCGAGCTGGTGGATCTCTGGGATGCGAGTGTGTGGGTCGATGTTCCGTTTGAAGTCTCGGTCCCACGGGGAAACGACCGGTTTGCCGGAGCCTTCGATGCCGATCCCGAGGCCACATCGAATCGTCGCTACGTCGGTGGTCAACGTCTCTACTTCGCCGAGGCCGCTCCTTGGGAACACGCCACATGGGTGCTCGACAATCGCAATCTGGAACGGCCGACCCTGATCCGCCGGTCCGGGCCCGACCGGCCCTGATCTGCCAGCCCTGGCCCGTTCGCTCTGACAGCACACCTTATCCCGATGATAGTGTCGAAGTGCTGCAGGGGAGCGCCGAAAGGACCGGCGCTGAGAGTGCGCATGCAGACCCTTTGAACCTGATCCGGTGAGCACCGGCGGAGGGAGTGGACAAGCAATGACCACCACAGATTTCGACACATCGATCACCGTGGACGCCGACGGAGCGGTATCAGCACTGGTGAGTTCGACCAGCTGGCAGTGGACGGAAGCCGTCGAACACCGGTTCGTCCGGGAGCTCTTCGCCGGCAGCATCGACGACGCAGTGATGCGCGACTATCTGGTGCAGGACTATCAGTTCTTCGAGTCGTTTCTGTCGATGCTCGGCGCGTGCGTGGCCCACGCCGATGAACTCGAGGCGAAGCTGCGGTTCGCCCGACAGCTGGGAATGCTCGTCGCCGATGAGGACACCTATTTCGTCGACTCCTTCGCCGAATTGGGAGTCGATACAGCCGATTATCTCCACCCGGAGCTGACCGCCCCGACGGTTGGGTTCCGCGATCTCATGGACTCGTCAGTCGCTTCGGCGTCGTATCCGCAGCTGCTCGTCGTCCTCGTTGTCGCCGAATGGCTCTATCTCGACTGGGCCGAGTCCCGGAAGGACATGCCGCCGCGACATATTCACCGAGGCTGGATCGATCTCCACCGAGGCGAGGCCTTTCACGGGTGGGTGCAGTTCCTCGTCGACGAACTCGAACGCGTCTTCCCCTCCGGCGACGCCGAAGCCGCCGAGTCCCTGACCCGCGTGTGGCGGCACGCCGTCGATCTCGAATGCGCTTTCTTCGACAACGTGTACGACAACTGAGCCGCCAGGGAACGCACACCGCAGCCGTCCATCTCACTGACCTAGACTGGCCACATGAGCACAGGTGTTGATGCAGTCGTCATCGGATCCGGCCCGAACGGCATGGCCGCCGCCGTCACCATGGCCCGTGCCGGGCTGAGCGTCGAAGTTTACGAGGCTCAGCCGACGATCGGCGGCGGCGCCCGCACTCTCGACCTCGGTCTGGCCCCCGGCGTCACTCATGACATCTGCTCGGCCGTCCACCCACTGGCCATCGCCAGCCCCTTCTTCGTCGACTTCGACCTGCGTGCCCGCGGCCTCGAGTTCACCACCCCCGAGATCTCCTACGCCCAGCCCCTCGACGGCAAACCCGCTGCGCTGGCCTTCCACGATCTCGAAAGGACGGTCGACCACCTCGGCGCGGCAGGACCGGAATGGCGGCGTTTCTTCGCTCCGCTGCTCGACCGGGTCGATGACGCGATCTGGCTCTCCCTCGGTGACAAACGTTCTGTGCCGGAGACCCTGCGCGATCTTCCCGGCATCGCGAACGTCGTGAAGTTCGGCCTGCGGCTCCTGTCCCAGGCCAGTCCCGCGTGGAACATTCCGCTCTCCCACGAATCCTCCCAGGCCCTGTTCACCGGCGTCGCCGCGCACGCAATCGGTGGGCTGCCGGCGATGGGCACCGCGGCCACGGCCACGATGCTCTCTACCGTCGCCCACGCGGGCGGCTGGCCCTCCCCCATCGGCGGATCGCAGTCGATCATCGACTACCTCGTCGCCGACCTCGAAGCCCACGGCGGAACCGTGCACACGGATGCGCGCATCGACCATGTATCGGACATGCCCGCTGCCCGCGCCTACCTGCTCGACACCTCGGCGCTGAACGCCGCGCAGATCTTCTCCGGCCTCATCCCGAGCCACGTCGACAAAGCCCTGCGCAGCTTCAAACACGGCAACGCTGCTGCCAAGGTCGACTTCGTCCTCGACGGCCCGGTCCCCTGGTCCGATCCCGCGGTCGGACGCGCCGGCACTATCCACATCGGCGGATCCCGGGCGCAGATGGCCGCCGCCGAGGCACAGGTGATGTCCGGTCGCATGCCCGCCGATCCCGTGTGTCTCGTCTCGGATCCGACCGTCTTCGACCCATCCCGCGAGGTGAACGGCCTGCGACCGCTGTGGACGTATGCGCACGTGCCCTTCGACTGCCCGCTCGACCCGACCGAGTACATCACCCGCCAGCTCGAACGCTTCGCTCCCGGCTTCCGCGATCGGATCGTCGCGCACAACGCGATCCCCGCCTCCGAGATGGCCGGCCACAACCAGAACTACATCGGCGGGGACATCGCCACCGGCATCGTCTCCTTCTACCGGATGATGGCCCGCCCGCGCACCAGCTGGGACAACTACAGCCTCGGCGTCCCCGGTGCCTACCTGTGCTCGGCAGCGACCCCGCCGGCACCGGGCGTGCACGGGATGAACGGCTGGTTCGCCGCGCGCCGGGCTCTCAAAACCCGATTCGGCATCGACGAGGCACCCAGCCTGTCACCGGGCGACTGACCTAGGACCCTTCCGGTCGAGCACCGGGCCTGCGCACGAGCCCGCTCGAGACCGCGACTCCACCGACGACGACGGCTGCCCCGATGATCTGTCCGAGACCGAACCTTTCCCCGAGCACCATTGTCGAGAGAGCGAGCGCGAGTACCGGCTGAACAAGCAGCAGGCTCGCCGTGACTTCGGCAGGCAGCCGACCGCTTCCGTGATGGATGAGCAGCCACGCCGCGACTTGTCCGACGAGCGCGAGTGCGATGAGCAGGATCCACGAACGCCCGCTGATATCCAAGACCGAAAGTCCCCGTGAGAAGAGGGTGATGAGCGTCGACGTGGCCGCGGCCGCCGCCGTCGCCCACGTCAGCGGCTGGAGCGCGAGATCCGACTGCGTCCGTGTGGCTCTGCGGCTGAGGAAGAGGTACGTTCCGTATCCGATTCCGGCGAGTAGCCCGAGAAGAACCCCGCCGAGGCGGCCCTGCCCTGCCGCCGATGCGCTCGGCCCGATGCCGAGTTCGCTGAGGCCCACACCGCTGACGAGGACGATCCCGATGATCATGATCGGCAGCGCAATCAGGAATCTCCGTTCCATGCGCTCGCGATCGATGATGAGAGCGAGCAGCGGCAGGACAATGACCTGGACGTTGATGAGCACCGTCGCGACGCCCGCTCCGACGAGGAAGATCGATGCGGTCCACGCGCTGTAGTCGATGCCGAGCGCAATGCCCGCCGCAAGCGACCACAGCCAACCACTCGGGCTCAGGCTCTCCTGTCGCTGTCTTTCGGCGAGCGCAAGTGGAATGAGGGGCACAACGGCGATGGCGCAGCGAAGCACCGCGGTGGTCGCCGCGTCGACATCGGCAAGCTTGACGATGATAGCGGACGCAGACAGGCACAGCGCTCCGGCGAGCACCGAGGAGATGGCTGCGGGGGTTGGTGTCTGACTCATACTTCGACGCTATGGCCACTTGACCATTCAGCACTAGTTCTTATTCCAACCTAGTATTGATAAGTACTGCTTACCGAAAGTGGGGACGAAACGATGAGACTCGAATGGTCGCGGCTGCGGATCCTCGACGCCGTGGCGAGAACCGGATCGGTCAATCAGGCCGCCGCGCTGCTCCACCTCACCGGGCCCGCCGTCTCCCAGCAGCTGCGCCGAATTGAACGAGAAGCCGGAACGCACGTGGTCGTGGCCGATGGGCGCGGCCTTCGCCTCACTGATGCCGGCCGCACTCTTGCTGACTACGCCCGGCAGGTCACCGAGCTCATGCAGCGCGCCGAGAACGATCTCCAACACGACGAGGTCACGGGGACTGTCAAGATCGGTGCGATCGCCTCGAGCATCCGCGACCTGCTCGCCCCGCGCCTCGCTCAGTTAGGCAGCCTTCATCCGGACATGACCGTGTCGATCGAAGACGGCGAGACCGATGACCACCTGAAGCGCCTGGCCGCGGGGCACCTCGACATCGTCATCGCCGAATCGTGGACGAACGCCCCGCTGAGCTTGCCGGCAGGGATCGTCTCGACCGACCTGACGAGGCAGACCGCCTATGTGGCCGCGCCGAGCGGTCACTGGACGGCCTCGGTGACGGACGTTGACATCACGGATCTTGCCGCCGAAGTCTGGTCGACCTGCGCACGCGATTCCCGCGACCACGAAGCCCTCGTCCAGGCGGGTCGCACCCGCGGAATCGAACTCGACGTCCGGCATTTCGTCGCCGATCCCCTCACTCAGCTCAGCCTCGTCGTCGGCGGCCTCGCTCTCGCGTGTCTGGCGTATTCGACTCCACCGGCCGATACCGACGAGGTCGTCTTCCGCAGGCTCATCCCAGGAACAGAGCGCACAATTCTGCTGCTCACCGACGACCGCGTCGCACCTCGTGCCGTCGAGACTGTCCGAGGCGCGCTACTCGCCGACTGACCGAACTCTCGGGTCGCGCCGAGGTCAGTCCCGCACCCACCGATCAGCGTCGCTGTCATAGTGCCATTCGGCCACCTCGGTAACGGCCTCGATGACGTTGTTCAGCCAGTGCGTAGTATCCGGATGCCAGCCCGCCACGAGACTCGCGGTCCGATCGTCCGTGTTACCTGCCGTGGGGATGGTCTCCGATTCCTCGCAGAGGCGGCCCTCCGCCACGTCGATGACCGCACCGGCCGTGCGCAGGTAGCCGGCCAGACCGACGTGGACACCGTCGAATTCCTCGGCCACCCGTGACCAGTCGGGGATGACCCAGCGGCCCTTGCGCCCGGTGGTCTCGGACCAGACATAGCGGCGCTGGGCGGTGACGTCGAGCGGGTAGCGGCGGCACAGATCGGCCCAATCCTCGGGTGTCCGGATCTCGGCGATGCGAGCGTCCGGGCGCAGTCGCAGACGGCAGGCTCGGGCACGCTCGAGACCGAAATCGTCCTCGACGAGTTCGACGCCGATCAGGGTTCCGTCCGGCCAGGTCCCCGTCGACGACCAGAGCCCGTCTGGCGGAGTCGACCACCATTCGCCGCTGAGCTCCATATACGGGTTCTTGGCGAAATCGTGACGGTAACGGGTTTCCGTGGTGAGGACATCTGCAAGCCACTCGTCCAATCCCCAGGGGAGCCTCGTTCCGTCTTCGTCAAGAGGCGGGTATAGATCGGTCAGAGTGATTTCTATGCGCTCATCCGTCGGGCCTGTCTCGAGGTCGAAGACCGCGGGCAGTCCTGTGTGGCGTCCATTGACTTCATTGAGTTCTTTGTCGTCCCAGCCCAGCGCCCACTGATCATCGGGATCGAGTGGCTTCGACCAGGCATCTAGTAAGCCCGTGGAAACGAGCATCTCGGCGAAGGGACGCAGAGCCTCGCGCACCTCGCCGATTTCCGCGGTCCCCCAATCGTCATCATCAGGAGGCTGCCAATACACTGCAGCGTCGACTACGTCGGACATGGCTTCCTTAACTGCACTCCAAGTCGGCGCAATCGGGCACAGGCACCTCAGATTGCGCACCACCGCCTCCGCGCCTGGGGCTTCTTCATCGCCAGTCCACGGAAAACTCTCGACCTGCTCGAGGGCCAGCCCGAACACGAGCGAGCGTCCCCGCGGGGACGCGAGCAGATCCTCGGCGGACAGGCGGTCGTCATGAAGGGTCGGAGGCGCATCATCGGCGGTCATGACCTCAGGCTACGCGAACACCTGTCAACTGGCCCTGATGGAATCGCCCGCGTCGAATCCTCCGTTGGCGCGCTGACCGGCACGACTGCCTCAGCGGCGGCGAGAATCCGCGCCCCTTTCGCGGCCTTCAAACCCGCGCCGAGGACCCCGATGATGACGAGGACGGCCCCGCACAGCTCGCCGACGGTGACCCGCTCGCCGAGGAAGACGAACGCCGCGCTCATTCCGACGACGGGCACGAGCATCGAGAAGGGGGCGACGACTCCGGCGGGGTTGCGCGACATCAGCCACGACCACACGCCCGAACCGAGGATCGTCGCGATGACCACTGTATAGATCAGCCCAGCGATGGCAAGAAGTCCGGTTGGGGTGGTCAGTCCCGAAAACGACGCCCCGACCCGGTCGGGTCCTTCGACCGCAAGGGAGAGGGCGAGCATCGGCACGGGCGGGACGAGCGACATCCACATCGTCAGCTTGATCGGCTCAGTGGTGTGAGCCTGCCGGTTGCAGATGTTGCCGATCGCCCAGCCGAAGGCGCCGGCGAGGGTGAGGAGGAAGGGCAGGAAGCTCGCATGCGAGTCGAAGCGCTGCCAGCCGACGACCGCGAGGCCGGCCATCGCGATGAGGAGGAAGAGCATCTGCGAGCCGCGGACCCTCTCGCGCAGGAATGTCATGCCCAGCAGCACCGTGAAGGGGCCCGAGGCTTGGAGGACGAGGGACGCGAGTCCCGCGGGCATGCCGGCGGCCATCGCCCAGTAGAGGAAGAGGAATTGCAGCAGTCCGAAGCCGAGTCCGTAGCCGATGATCCACCGCGCTTTGACGTCGGGCTTCGGTACGAAGATCAGCGCGGGAACCGCGAGCAGGGCGAAGCGCAGAGCCACGAGGAAGAAGGGCGGGAACTGGGCCAGGGAGAGATCGATGGCGAGGAAATTCAGTCCCCACATCACCGCCACCGAGGCGGCGAGCAGACAGTGCTTGAATGACATGGCCCCATTCTCAACTTCGACAACAGTGAAGCACAATCGCAGAGTGCTTCACTGACTCTGTAGCATGGCTTCATGGTCATCGATCCGAAGCATCTCGAGCTGCTGCGCCTGTTCGACGAATACGGCAGCGTCACCGCCGTCGCCGATGTCACCTATCGCTCCCCGTCGGCCGTTTCTCAGCAGCTGAGGCAGGCCGGGAGCGAGATCGGCCATGCTCTCGTCGAACCCGCCGGTCGCGGACTCACGCTCACAGCCGCGGGACGACTGCTCGCCGACGGCGGTCGGGACGTGGCCCGCACGCTTGCCCGGGTGCAGGCCCAATGGGAGGGCCACCTCGGCGAAGCTGTCGGAGAGATCGCCCTGGCCGGGCTGCCGAGCGCGCTCACACACCTCCTCCCCGATGCGCTGCGCAGGCTGCGGGAGGACCACCCTCACATCGATCTGCGCATGGACGATGTCGACCTCGCCGAGCACGAATTCGCGGGGCTGACCCGAGATGTCGATATCGTCGTCGCACACAGCCTCGTCGCCGAACGCCCCCTGGGTACCGACGGACTCACCGTCGTCCCGCTCGCCCGCGAACCGATCGACGTGGCCCTCGCCATCGGCCATCGGCTTGCCGATCGCGCCGAGCTGACCCCGGACGATGTCGTCGATTGTCGCTGGGTGGGAGTGCCCCGCGGATACCCCTTCGACACGATTCTCACCTCGATCGAGCATCTCACCGGTCGCGACCTCGACGTTGTCCAACGCATCCGGGACAACCGGCTCATCGAAGCGATCGTCGCCTCCTCGGACCAGGTCGCGCTCCTTCCCCGGTTCACGACGCCGCGAGATGCGGGACTGTCACTGGTGCCGCTGACGGGGGTGACGACGACACGCTGGATCGTAGCCGTGATGCGTCCGGACACGGCCGAACGTGTCGCGGTGCGTGCTGTGATCAGCGCGCTCAGCCGGGTCGACGACGCCGCGGATTAGGCGGTGCCCGTGCTGGTGAAGCGCTTCGGCACGAGCTTCTCCAGGGGCAGGAACGCCGCCCAGCAGATGACGGTCGGCAGGAAGTGGATGCCCAGCGCCAGGTAGGTCATGAGGTGGAAGAGGAAGAAGAAGGCCACGGCCCCGTACAGCCACTTGCGCTTGAGGAACAGGACGACGGGTGAGAGGAACTCGAAGACGAGTGTCGCCCATTGCGCGGCGATGAGGAGGCCGGGCATCTCGAGGAACGGTTTCGACCATTCGGCGCCGCGGCGCATGAGCGCCCAGATGATGACCGCACCGTTGGCCCAGTGGGTGATGTTGCCCGAGGCGATCCACTTCATCACCACCGAGTAGAAGTAGGTGAGGACGACGGAGATCTGCACCATCCGCAGCGCCCAGCCGGCCCGCGCCGAGGCGGTGCCGACGTCCCGGAAGCGCGCCGTTCCGATCGTCGGCAGGACGAAGGCGGCGATGACGAGCGCCATATGATCGTGGGCGACGTAACCGTAGCCCTGGGTGTAGAACATCCACGCGCCGAAGCTGAGCGCCACCGCCCAGCCGCTGAGGCGCTGAAGGATTCCGGCGGCGGCGAGCAGCGAGAAGACGATGATGAGGGTGAGCAGGATCTGCGCACCGAGGACGCTGACAGCAGGGATGTGGAGGAACCGGGCCAGCCACAGTGGCTGGTAGAACTCGGGCGTCCAGCCGTGGGCGATGACATCACCGGAGATCGTGAGCACATCGATGATGATGAACAGGTAGATGAAGACACGGAACACGGCCACCCGAGCGAGGGGGACCTCGGGCATGAACCAGCGGAGGAACGGATTTGTGGGGGCCGCCTCGGTGGGGGTCGACCTCAGGGTCGGGATGCTGCTCATCGGACCTCCCACTTCGCCAGCGTCGTCTGTTCGGGTTCGCCGACGGCCAGGCCGTTCTTCAGCTGTGTGGTGGTGCGGCAGAGGATCATCGCTTCGGGCTTCGGTTCGTCCGGGTGCAGCCGGATGTACGAATCGGCCATCGACTGCAGGAGCTCGGGGTGGGCGATGACCCGGTCGAGCTGGGATTCGACGTCACCGCGTTCGATGCCGACGGTCGCGGCATTGAACCCGAGGCGGCGCGGTTCGTCCTCGCCGGGGAACTGAGCTTCGATGCACGTGGAGTTCACGGTTCCGTTGAGGTCTTTGGCGGTGGCGTACTGGGTGAGCGATCCGAGCGGGAAGAAGTCGTTCGTGTTGAGGAACTGTCCGCAGGTGAGGATGACGAAGGCGATGGCGGGAACGACGATGCGCCAGCCGATGGAGACCTTCGACAGCGGTTTCACCCGGGTCGCGGGTTTCGGCGTACCAGCGGACCTGGCGATGTCGGTCGCGGACTCACCGGCGCCGGGGCCATCGGACGCACCGGCGGGGTCAGGCCCCTGAGCAGCGGGGTCCTGGCTCGTCAGGAGACGGCGCTTCTTCTCTTCCATACGCTTGCGGGACTCGTCCTCTCGGGTGCGGCTCGTTCGCAGACAATCCTATCCGCCCTTCTTACTACCTGACGGGGGCTGAGCAACCTGGCGCCAGGTTGCTCAGCCCCCGTCAGGTAGTAATTGGGGTCAGGAGCTGCGGGCGTAGAGGTTGAGCTGCTCCCAGCCGGCCGCATACTTCTGGAAGGCGGCGACCGCTGACTCGGAATCGTTGTTGCTCAGCGCCGTGACCCACGAGTCGACGAGTTCCGCGGCTTCGCTCGGCCACAGCACATCGGACATCCCGCCGAGGTCGAGTTCGAGGACCGAGTTCATGTCGAAGGTGTCGATCCACTCGGCCAGAACCGAGGTCTGCTCGACCATATCGACGACCTTCGAGGTGTCCGCGATCGTCTCCGAGGCCCATTCCATGCGCGCCGAGGCGGCCAGGATATCCGTACGGATGAGCACCCGGAGGCCCTCGTCGGTCTCCTCGGTGATGATCTGATCCTCGGTCAGAGAGAAGAACAGCCACCACGACGGGGGCACGTCCCAGGCAGAGACGCGGGTGAAGATCCGCGTGTCCTTGGCGTCCTGCAGCCACTCCGCACGACGGCTGGCGGCACGTCGGCGAGCGGACTTCGGAGCGACGATGTCCAAGGTCGCCTTCGAGGTGTGCTCGGCCAGCGAATCGAGCGCCTCCCATCCACGAATGTCTTCCTGAGCAGGACAGAAACGGTCCACCCCGTCCGCGGTCTGAGACGCTGGAAGGTAGATCGGAGTGCGCCGAAAGGAATCAGCCACGGGCGAAGGCGGCAGGGAGATCAAGCGCTTGTCAGCGTCGTGGGAGATCTGCTCCTCGATGCGTGACCGGTTGTCCTCCACCTGCCTGTCTTGCAATTCGGAATGCACCACAAGGGGTTCGAAGATCCGCAGGGTGACGACATAATCGCGACGGTAGGCCATGGGTTCAGCCTATCCAAGGTCCACTCACAAAATGGAACTTCCCAGTATGAACAGGTAGGATTTAAGCGCATAGCAGAGATCTAGTCCGGGGCCATTCGCCCCATTGACGACGGAGGGGGTCACGCCAGTGGGTCGCGGCCGCGCAAAGGCAAAGCAGATCAAGGTAGCTCGGAAGCTGAAGTACTACAGCCCGGATACCGACCTTAATAGACTCCAGCAGGAGCTGGGCGCCGACGCGAGCAAGTCCGGTCCGTCCGATCCGTACGACGATGAACCCGACTACTCGGATTACGCCGACAAGTACAATGTCGACGATGACGACGAGTACGAGAACTGATCTCGGATGAGTCCAGCCGCACACGGCTGATCTGACACGCACTGAGGGCGGGGACTTCGGTCCCCGCCCTCAGTCGTGCGCGCAGACGGTCGTGGGCCCGCCGGTCCATCCGCTCGTGGGCATTCACCCGCCGAGGCGGCGCCCGCCATGCGCAACCGCGCCGAATGACCGAGAACTCGAGTTCCATCCCCTCGCCGAGGCGGCTGTGACCGAGGAGCATCACGCACCGTTGAGTGCAGTTCCTCCACTCCCGCGGCCATCACGCACCGCAAGCAGCACACCCCCGTGCAGGAACACGAGGGTGTGAGACTAACGGTGTGCGAAGCCTCTGCGCCGAGAGGGCGAGACTAACGGTGAGGGATGCCCCGCGACCAGGCCAGCCGGCTGCGCGAGGCACGCGACCCACTACTGCAGGATCGCGGCGCCGCCGTCGACGCCCTTGGCGCCCTGCACATAGTAGGGATCGGTCGCCAGAGAACCGTCATCGGCGGCGACTTCGCCGAGCACCCAGGCTCCGGGGCTCGCCTTGAGCACACCATCGACCGACCCTGCGTCGACGACGAGGACCATGCCGACGCCGAGGTTCCAGGTGCGTTCCCGGTCGTCCTGCGGCACTCCGCCGAGGTCGCCGAGCACGGAGAACACGGCCGGGATCTCCCATGAGGCGCGCGACATCTTCGCGACCAGGCCCTGCGGAAGCACCCTAGCCACATTGGCCGACAGTCCCCCGCCGGTGACGTGCGAGACCGAATGCACCGCGTCGGGCAGTGCGTCGAAGAGAGCGGCGAGCTCGCCGGTGTAGACATGAGTGGGAACGAGCAGCTCCTCACCGAGGGTGCGCCCGAATTCCGACACATGCGTATCCAGGCCCCATCCCGCCTCGGCGATGATGTGGCGGACCAGCGAGTATCCGTTGGAGTGGATGCCCGAGGACGGCAGACCGATGAGCACGTCCCCGCCACGGACCTTTTCCGGGCCGAGCAGTTTCGAGGCCTCGACGACTCCGGTGGCTGCACCGGCGACATCGTACTCATCGACCCCGAGCAGACCCGGGTGTTCGGCGGTCTCCCCGCCGACCAGCGCGACTCCGGCCGAGGCGCAGGCGTCGGCGATTCCGCGCACGATATCAGCGATGCGTTCGGCCACGACCTTGCCGCAGGCGATGTAGTCGGTCATGAAAAGAGGCCGGGCACCGCAGACGATGATGTCGTCGACGACCATACCGACGAGGTCGTAGCCGATGGTGTCGTGCTTGTCCATGGCCTGAGCGATGGCGACCTTCGTACCCACACCGTCGGTCGACGAGGCGAGCAGCGGACGCTCGAAGTCCTTGAGCACGGAGACGTCGAAGAGTCCGGCGAATCCGCCCATCCCACCGACGACCGAGGAGTTGTGGGTGGCCGAGACCGCGGCCTTCATGAGTTCGACGGCGCGGTCTCCGGCCTCGACGTCGACGCCTGCGGCGGCATAGGTGGTGGACTTCGGGTTCGCGTCGGAACTCAACTCAGCATCCTTTGTCGGCGGGGGTGTTGTTGACGGGAATCGGGTATTCGCCCGAGAAGCAGGCGGTGCACAGCTGGCTGCGCTCCTGCTGGGTGGCGGCGATCATGCCGTCCAGAGAGATATAGCCCAGAGAATCGGCACCGAGGTTCTCGCAGATCTCGTTCGTCGTCAGTCCGTTGGCGATGAGCTCGGCCCGGGTGGCGAAGTCGATGCCGTAGAAGCACGGCCATTTCACCGGCGGGGAGGAGATGCGCACGTGGACCTCTGCCGCTCCGGCCTCCCGCAGCATGCGCACCAGCGCCCGCTGGGTGTTTCCGCGCACGATCGAATCGTCGACGACGACGAGACGTCGTCCTTCGATGTTCTCCCGGATCGGATTGAGCTTGAGGCGGATGCCCAGCTGCCGCAGGGTCTGTGAGGGCTGGATGAACGTGCGTCCGACATAGGCGTTCTTCATCAGCCCCTGGCCGAACGGGATGCCCGAGGCCTCGGCATAGCCGACGGCCGCCGGCGTTCCGGATTCGGGAGTGGCGATGACGAGGTCGGCGTCGACCGGGTACTCCTCGGCGAGCTGCCGGCCCATCTGGGTGCGCGCGGCGTGGACGTTCTTGCCGGCGAGCATGCTGTCGGGACGCGCGAGGTAGACGTATTCGAAGACGCAGCGGGCCTGGTCCGGTTCGGCGAAGCGGTGCGAACGCAGACCGTCCTCGTCGATGGCGATGAGCTCCCCGGGTTCGACGTCGCGGACGAACTTCGCACCGACGATGTCGAGCGCCGCGGTCTCCGAGGCCACGACCCAGCCGTTCTCCAGCCGTCCCAGCGACAGTGGCCTCACCCCGTGCCTGTCCCGGGCGGCGTAGAGGGTGTGCTCGTCCATGTAGACCAGCGAGAACGCCCCTTCGACATGGGGCAGCAGGGTCAGGGCCGCCTCGGTGAGGTTCTCACCCTCTTCGGTCGCGAACAGCTCGGTGACCAGGGAGGTGTCGTTCGACGAATCACGGAAGGGCCGGGTGCGGGACGTCTTCTTCGTGGCCTCCTCGACGACCTTCGTCGCGTGGTCGCGACGGGAATCGGCCATGGCCTCGAGGGCGTCGAAGTTCGTCAGATTGCCGTTGTGTGCCAGCGCCACAGTGCCGAACGGAGTCGGCCCCAGGGTGGGCTGAGCGTTCTCGAACGACGGTGATCCGGTCGTCGAATACCGCGTATGCCCGACGGCGATATGGCCCTGCAGAAGCTCGAGATCGCGCTCATGGAAGACCTGAGAGACCAGGCCCATGTCACGGTAGATGAGGATCTGCTTGCCGTTGCTGGCAGCGATTCCCGCGGACTCCTGTCCGCGGTGCTGCAGGGCGTAGAGCCCGAAGTATGTGAGTTTGGCGGTTTCCTCGCCGGGGGCCCAGACTCCGAACACACCGCATTCGTCCTGCGGTCCGCGGTCCTGGGGGTCGATTTCGTGCGTCAGCTGCCCGTCTCCTCTTGCCACGAGTGAAATTGTCTCATACCCGCAACGGCGCTCTGACCCGGTGATCAGACTGTGGAACCGGGGGCCGTATCCCGGCCCGTTCCCGCCTCGTCCGCATCGTCGGCAGTGGGCTCAACATCGTCTGCCGCTGGTGCGGAGTCATCCGCCTCGGGTGCGGCATCCTGGCTCGCCGAGGCGGTCCCACCCTCGACATCACCGGCATCCGGGTCCTCCCCGCGGGCTTCGGCGATGCAACGGCGCGCGATCTCCTTCGGGTCGTCAACCATGTCGATCTGCGCACCGACCCGGAACTCCTTCGACTTCTTCCGTCCCCGCCAGTCGAGGATGAGTGCGACGAATCCGCCGAGGAACAGTCCGCCGATCCCGAGGACGAGCAGCAGCAGGCCCAGTCCCTTGGCCACCGTGTAGCCCATCGGCATATCGGCCGGGTCGACGAAGACCGCGAGGATTCCAGCAAGCACGATGCCGAGCACCGCGCCGATGCCCATGAACACCGAGTACTTGGGGCTGCGACGGACGGAGACGTCGATCTGGTCCTTCATGATCTCCTTGGACACGTGGCCTTGAGGCCGATGAAACGCCGGGATCGCCCCGGAACAACAGGTCGCGAACAGTCTAGTCGAGTCAGCCTGAGGTTCCTCCCAGGCAGTCTCATGCCAGTTCCCATAAACTGGACACAACTAAGCTGGACTCAACCAGATTGACGGTCACTGAAGACAGAGGTTCCGATATGTCCCACACGATCATCGTCGGCATCGACGGTTCCGACAACGCCGAATGCGCCCTGCAGTGGGCGATCACGCATGCACAGAAGACCTCCTCCGAGATCCGCATCGTCTCCGCCTACACCGTCCCCGGCGTCAATATGAGCCAGGCCGACATCGTCTACCCCGCCGACTTCGACAGCGCCGTGAAGAAGACCGTCGAAGACATCGCCGAGGCGGCCGCCGCCACCGTCACCAAGGCCGGCGTTCCCGTATCGACGACGATCGCGCCCGGTGACGCCTCCGGGGTCATGGTCGAGCATTCGAAGAACGCCGCCCTCGCCGTCGTCGGCGCCCGCGGTCGCGGCGGGTTCGCCGGTCGTCTACTCGGCTCCGTGGCCCTGGCGATGCCCGCGCACTCGCAGTGCCCCACCGTCGTCGTCCCGAGCACGTGGCCGACCCGGGTCATGCCGACGACTCCCCTGCCCGTCGACGATCCCGTCCGCACGACGCATGACCCCACCGCCGAGGCGGACCGACGAACCCGACCCGATTTCTCAGGGGAGGTCGTCGCCGCCGTCGATCCCTTCGAGACCGACACCCCGGTGCTGCGTGCCGCAGCCTCTCAGGCCGCGATCTACGGTGTTCCGCTGCGCCTCGTCGGAGTCACCGCCACGCACATCCTCTCGCCCGAGTGGATGCCCAGCGAGGAGCACCTCATCCGGATGTACGACGAAGCGGCGAAGTCCTTCACTGCCGCTGCCGACTCGCTGAAGGGCGACTTCCCCGATCTCGAGGTGCGGTACTCGGTCTTCGATGCTCCCGCCACCGAGGTGCTCGTGTCCGCCACATACACCGCCGATCTCATGGTCATCGGCTCCCGCGGCCGTGGCGGGTTCGTCGCCACCGTCCTCGGGTCGACGTCGCAGGGTGTGCTCTCGCATGCCGTGTGCCCGGTGCGGGTGGTGCGGGTCAACCGCCGACAGCCCGGGCGCCGCCGCTGAATCGCGCCTCACTCACCCGAGGGCGATGAACCCGATACCCAAGACCACGATGAGGGCACCGACGAGTTTGAGCACCACGTTCCTCTCCCCGAAGAACCACCAGGCCAGCAGGGTGCCGACAATGATCGAGGTCTCCCGCACGGGGGCCACGAGCGCCACCGGTGCCTGCTGCATCGCATAGAGGACGAGCACATACGCCAGGGGTGAGAGGATCGCCACGGTCACCAGCGCGCGCTTGTGGCTCGTCAGGATCTCTCTGAGATCGGCGCGCTTCTCCCGCCCGCCGGGAAGCGCGAAGGCTCCCGCGGTCATGATCAGCCCGACGCAGGCTTCGGAGACGGCGAAGTAGAGCAGCGGAGAGTCGCTGACATGGTTGACGGCGAAGTCGTCCCACAGCGTGTATGAGGCGATGAACGCCCCGATCAGCCCGCCCCACGCGAGCCCGCGGCGCAATCCGTGGCTGCTGGTGGGGCCGACCCCGCCGCGGGGACGGATCGTGACGACAGCTATCCCGGCGATGACGGTGAAGGCTCCGGCCGCCTCGGCGAGGGTGGGACGCTCACCGAGGAAGGCCACGGCGATGATGATCGTGACCACGGGCCCGGTGCCGCGCGCCGTCGGGTAGACGACGCCGAGCGGGGCGTGGTCATAGCCGGACTGCAAGGCCACGGAGTAGGCGATGTGGAAGACCGCGCTCAGCGCCGCCGCACCGACCAGACCCCAGTTCAGCGACTGGCCTCCGGTGGCGATGATGACGATTGCCAGCGGAGCGAGCAGGATCGCCGAGAGCCCGTGGTAGGCGAGCACGAAGGCAAAGCCCTTGCCGGTGACGGACTTCGCGGCGAGGTTCCATACGGCGTGGGCGACGGAGGCGATGAGGACGAGCCCGAGGACTGGGAAGGTCACCTCAGCACCGCCCTCTTCGGCACAGTCACAGTTTGATGGCGACGGTCTTCGTCTGCGTGTATTCGTCGAGAGCTTCGATGGACTTCTCGCGTCCGTAGCCGGACTTCTTGAACCCGCCGAAGGGCAGTTCGACTCCCCCGCCGGCACCGTAGGTGTTGACGAAGATCTGACCGGCGTCGACCTCGGCGGCCAGTCGGTGGGCACGGGAGATGTTCTGCGTCCACAGGGCCGAGACCAGACCGTAGTCGGTGCCGTTGGCCAGCGCCACGGCCTCATCGTCGTCGGCGAACGGCAGGGTCACGACGACGGGACCGAAGACCTCCTCCTGGGCGATCCGGGACGCCGGGTCGACGGAGTCGACGATGGTCGGGGTGATGAACGCCCCGGCCGCAAGGTCGTCGGCCAGCCCGTCGGGCCGTATTCCGCCGGTGACGATCTGCCCGGAACCGACCTCGGAGAGGAACCCGTCCACCCGCTCATGCTGCTTGGCCGAGATCAGGGGCCCGAGCAACGGGTCGTCGAGACCGTAGCCGATGGTCACCTGCGCCATGGCGGCGGCCATCTTCTCGACGACCTCGGCGTGGATGTCACGGTGGACGATGAGCCGGGACCCGGCCGAGCAGGTCTGCCCGGCGTTCTGGATGATGGAGCGCACCAGCGACGGGATCGCCGCATCGATATCGGCGTCGGAGAAGACGATGTTCGCGGACTTCCCACCGAGTTCGAGGACCGTGGGCACGACCCGATCGGCAGCGGCGTGGGCGATGGCCGAACCGGTCTGCGTCGATCCGACGAAGCCAAGATGTGCGACTCCGGGGTGGGCGCTCAGTGCCGCTCCCGCCTCGGCGCCGAGGCCGGTGACGACGTTGAAGGCTCCGGCCGGGAAGCCGACGGAGTGGATGAGTTCGGCCAGCCGTACGGTCGACCGCGGGGTCTCGTCCGCGGGTTTGGCGACGGCGCAGTTGCCGGTGGCCAGCGAGGTGGCGGCGGCACGGCCGATGAGCTGGAGCGGATAGTTCCAGGCCACGATGTGCCCCGTGACGCCGAAGGGTTCTCGGCGCGTGTAGACGTGCATGTCCTCGGCCAGCGGGATCGCGTGACCGTAATAGGACTCGATGGTGTGCCCGTAGAACTCGAAGTAACGGGCGCATACATCGACGTCGGCATAGGCCTGGGTGAGAGGTTTGCCCGTGTCCTCGGATTCGATGCGGGCCAGATCGTCGCGGTTGGCGGTGATGACGGCCGCGGTGGCGATGAGCAGACGGGAGCGCTGCTCGGGGCTCGAGCGCTTCCATTCCTGCTGCGCTTTCGCCGCAGCCTGCACCGCCCGGTCGACTTCATCGGCCCCGGCGCGGGCGATATCGCCGAGCTGGCCGCCGGTGGCCGGGTCGATATTGGCGTAGGTGAGCAGTGACGGCACATGCCGCCCGCCGATGAACGACGTCGTCTGCGTGATCTGTGCGCTCATGCTCAGGCCTCGAGTTCTGCAGGGGTGAAGAGGGGCAGGAAATCGCCGAGGTCGGCTCGGGTTCCCGAGGCGTCGATGTCCCCGGCGGCGAGCGCGGCCTGGAAGTCGGTGCGTCCGGTGACCAGGCCCAGCCACACCTCGGCGGAGGTCTCGACGACGTTCGGCGGGGTGCCGCGGGTGTGCCGAGGACCGGCGATGCACTGGGTGACGCCGAACGGCGGGACCCGGACTTCGACGCTGTTGCCTTCGGCGCGGGAAGCGAGCTCTTCGAGAGTGAAGCGCACTGCGGTGGCGGTGGTCGATCGGTCGGCCGGGGCCGCATCGAGCCTCGCCTGCGTCAGCCACAGCTCGAGTGCGCTGCGTCCCTGATCGGGGTCGATCCTTCTGCGAATCGCCATCAGTCCAGCTCCCTCCGTCGAATCTTCGCTATATCTTCCCCGAGTGACAGATCGCCGACAACGCTCGTCCGCCCCTCGGAATCCGTGCCCCCGGTGACCGGGTCCACGATGGCCTCGTAGAGGTCCTCGAGTTGCTCGTCGTACATCGCCGAACGCCGGTAGGCCTCCTCGAAGGCGCCCGCCTTCTCCAATAGGTTGAGTGCCACCCAACTAGTCGGCCGTGCCGACCCGTCGAGGCATTTCAGCGCCACCGAATATCCTGACTTCGTGGCCATGACTATGACACCCTCGGCCCCGCCTTTGGCGAAGATCCTAAGCCGTTCGATGACCGTCGAGTTCGGTCGCCCGTGGCCTTCGATGGCCCACGGGTCGGCGAAGACGGCGTCCATGAGGGTCCGCGCCTCGGCCTCGTATGTCGTCCACTCCCCCATCGCCGGGGCGGGGTCTTCCTCGCCTGCCGCGTCCCCTGCCGCACGGACGTCGGTCTCGGCGCTGCCCATCCGGATGACACGGCCGACCGCGCGGGCCAGACCGGTGAGGCTGAGCGCGAACACTGGGGCTCCGCAGCCGTCGATGCCGACCGCGGAGGGTTCCTCGGAGGCGAAGGCGGCGACCACCTCGGCGACCTTCTGCTGCACGGGGTGGTCCGGGGACAGATAGGTGGAGGTGTCGGCGCCGATGGCGCGGGCGGCGGCGAGGAACGCAGCGTGCTTGCCGGAGCAGTTGAAATACAGGGGCGAGCGCGGGTCGGTGTTTTCGTCCCCCTGCGCCCGTGCGCGTTCCTGCAGTTCGCGGCGGAAGGCCCCGTCGGCGGGATGGGCGGACGGGCACTGCAGGTCGGATACGCTCAGCCCTGCTGTCTCCAGCATCGATTCGACCACCTCGACGTGCCCGGCTTCGGACTTGTGCGAGGCGGCGGCCAGGGCCGCGGCGGGTCCGGTCAGCTGCGCCCCGAGGCTCATCGCCGCGATCGCCTGCAGCGGTTTGAGACTCGAGCGTGTGAACACTGCAGCATCGGGGGCGCCCAGACTGATCAGCGGTGATCCGTCCGGGTCGAGGACGACGGCGGACCCGATGTGTCGGGATTCGATGAAGCCGGAGCGCTCGACGACTGCGAGCTCGCCAGCCTGCGCGGGGGTGAAAGTCGAGAAGGTCACGCACTCAAGCCTACGACCCTTTAGGCTGGTGGCGTGAAGGTTCTTGTCATCGGTTCGGGCGCCCGTGAACACGCCCTTGTCCTCGCTCTCTCGCGCGACCCGCAGGTCGACGCCGTCATCGCTGCTCCCGGCAATCCCGGTATCGCGCAGATCGCCCACACCGAGGCGGTCGATGCCTCGGATGCCGCCGCCGTGACCGCGCTGGCTGAGACCCTCGACGTCGATCTCGTCGTCGTCGGGCCCGAAGCCCCGCTGGTCGCCGGAGTTGCGGATGCTCTGCGCGAAGCTTCCTTCCCCGTCTTCGGCCCCAGCGCGGAAGCCGCGCACCTCGAAGGTTCGAAGGCGTTCGCGAAGGAGGTCATGGAGTCCGCGAACGTGCCGACTGCACGTACGGTGGTCGCCTATTCGACCGACGAGGCGGCGGCCGCACTGCGCGAATTCGGCGCCCCGTACGTGGTCAAGGCCGACGGCCTGGCCGCCGGCAAGGGAGTCGTCGTCACCGATGACCTCGATGCCGCGCTGACGCATGCGAGCTCCTGCCTCGAGGTCTCCGACCGGGTCGTCATCGAAGACTATCTCGACGGCCCCGAGGTCTCCCTGTTCGTCCTCTGCGACGGCACGACCACCGTTCCCCTGGCCCCGGCTCAGGACTTCAAACGCATCGGAGACGGTGACACCGGCCCGAACACGGGCGGGATGGGCGCGTATTCGCCGCTGCCGTGGCTGCCTGCCGGCACCGTTGACGAGATCATCGACACCGTCGCCCAGCCCGTCGTCGATGAGATGGCCCGCCGCGGCACCCCGTTCACCGGGCTCCTCTACTGCGGCCTCGCGCTGACGTCGAAGGGTCTGCGCGTCATCGAGTTCAACGTCCGCTTCGGCGATCCGGAGACCCAGTCGGTGCTCGCCCGCCTGTCCAGCCCCCTGGGCCAGACGCTGCTCGCCGCTGCCGAGGGCCGCCTGAACGAGACCGCGCCCCTCGAATGGGATCCGCGCTCATCGGTGACAGTGGTCATGGCCGCCGAGAACTACCCGGGGACTCCGGGCACCGGAGACATCATCCGCGGACTCGACACCGTCGCGACACTGCCCGACGTCAGCGCCCTTCACGCGGGTACGAAACTCGCGACCGGTCCCAGCGGCGGATTCGCCCCCGAAGATGCCGTGATCACGAAGGACATCGCCGAGACCGGTGACATCGTCACCTCCGGCGGCCGCGTGCTCTCCGTCGTCTCCCTCGGCGACGACCTCGACGATGCGCGGGCGAAGGCCTATGCCGCGGTCGGCCAGATCAAGTGGGACGGTGAGCAGCACCGCACCGATATCGCCGAGGCGGCCGCCGCCGGACGTATCGAGCTCGCCTCCGGATACGCCGCCCCCGCACCGGTCGCCCCGGTGCTGCCGGGCTGGAAGCACGTGTATTCGGGGAAGGTCCGCGACCTCTACATTCCCGCCGACGCCGCCGATGCCGCGAGTGCCGAACAGCTGCTCATGGTCGCCTCGGACCGCATCTCCGCCTATGACTGGGTGCTCGACTCGGAGATCCCGGACAAGGGCAAGGTGCTCACCGGACTCAGCCTGTGGTGGTTCGATCAGCTCGCCGATGTCATCGGCAACCATGTCATCAGCTCAGACGTGCCCGAGGCCGTGGCCGGCCGCGGCCTCATCGTGCAGAACCTCTCCATGTTCCCCGTCGAGTGCGTGGCCCGCGGCTACCTCACCGGATCGGGAATGTCGGACTACCGGGCCACCGGGTCCGTGTGCGGCATCCAGCTGCCGGCCGGACTCGTCGAGGCCGATCGCCTCGAGCCTCCGATCTTCACTCCGGCGACGAAGGCCGAGCTCGGCGAACACGATGAGAACGTCAGCTTCGAGGCCGTCGCCGAGACCGTCGGGACCGAGACCGCAGAGAGGCTGCGCGACCTGACCGTGGAGATCTACCAGCGTGCCGAGCAGATCGCCCGGGAACGCGGGATCATCCTCGCCGACACGAAGTTCGAGTTCGGGACCCTGCCCGACGGCACGATTGTCCTCGGCGACGAAGTGCTCACCCCGGACTCCTCCCGCTTCTGGGACGCCGAGGGCTATGAGGCAGGCAAGGCTCAGTCGAGCTTCGACAAGCAGTTCGTCCGCGATTGGCTGACCGAAGAATCCGGCTGGGACAAGGCATCGGACACGCCTCCCCCGGCGCTGCCCGCCGAGGTGGTCGAGAAGACCCGTGCCCGCTATATCGAGGCTTTCGAGAAGCTCACCGGAGAGACCTTCCCCGGCTGAAGCGCTCAGTTCTCAACCCCACAGAAGCCGCGGGGCATCGACGACAAGTCGGTGCCCCGCGGCTTCACCATTGCCGCCAACGACTCCTGTGCGAATATCGCAGTGTGAGACGCTGAATCAGCGCTGCTGACAATCCGTGTTGCAGTTTCCCTCACTTGACGCATATTTCTGCAACGGAATCAGTGGAATCACGGGAGATGTTCCGCTAAGGTGACTTCACAGTGATCCACAACACACTCAGAGAGCGGGCTCGGCAATCCGCCTCTGCCACGACACTGCAGTCGGGAGGCAGCATTGGACCTCGATATCCTCGATGTCACGATCTTCGACGGTGAGGCTCTGCGCGCCGAGGATCGCGTGAGCATCCGCGACGGGATCATCACCGAGATCGGCACCGGACCCGCAGCTGTGCCCGCGTCGCGCACGATCAAAGCCGCCGGGAAGCTGCTCACTCCCGGCTTCGTCGATGCGCATGTGCACACGACCTTCGGCGGTCAGGAGGCCCTGGCCTGCGATATCAGCGGAGCGGACAGCATCGAGGCCGCGCTGCAGATGGTCCGCGACTATGTCGCCGACACGAACCGTGATGACGGCGCGACCGACCCTGCGAACGACTGGGTCATCGGCGGCGGCTGGTCCATGGCCCACTTCCCCGGAGGCGACCCCACCGCCGACATCCTCGACGAGGCCTGCCCCGATCGGCCGGCGATCCTCCTCAGCGCCGACCACCATTCGGCATGGGTGAACACGCAGGCGATGACCGCAGCCGGACTCGACGAGACGTCCACGGCACCTGCCGGCGGCGTCATCGTCGCCGATTCCGCGGGCCGCCCCACCGGGTGCCTGCACGAATCGGCCATCGACCTCGTCTCCGCCCACGTCCCCGCCGCCTCCGAGGAGGAGGTCCTGGCCGGTCTGCGCGAAGGTCAGCGCTACCTCAACTCCCTCGGCGTGACCGCATGGATGGACGCCATCGTCGGCGACTACGGCGGCCACCGCGACCCGTACGACACCTACGTCGGCGCATCGGAATCCGGCGAGCTCCGGTCAGAGGTCGTCGGCAGCCTGTGGTGGCCGCGCGGAGTCGAGGACATCGACGCCGAGGTGGCCCGACTGACCGATCTCGCACGCTCCGACGGACGCTTCCGCGCCACCTCGGTGAAGTTCATGCTCGACGGGATCGTCGAGTCCCGGACCGCGGCGATGACGACCGAATACACGTGCACCTGCGGTGGCTTCGGGACGAGCTATTTCACTCGCGACCACCTCGAGGCCTCGTTCGCGGCCCTCGATGCGGCCGGCTTCGACATCCACTGCCATGCGATCGGCGATGCTGCAGTCAAGGCCGCCCTCGACGCTTTCGAGACCGTCCGCAGCCAGGGCACGGCCGGCACCGGGACGACCGGCGCAGCTGACACCGGCGAACGCCGTCACCATATCGCCCACGTCCAGGTCGTCGATCCCGCCGATGTCCCCCGCTTCGCCGAACTCGGCGTCACCGCGAACCTGCAGGCGCTGTGGGCCTGCTATGACGAGCAGATGATCGACCTCAACCTGCCGTTCCTCGGTGCCGAGCGCAGCGGCTGGCTCTATCCCTTCGGGTCCCTCAACCGCTCCGGCACCCATCTGGCGATGGGTTCGGACTGGCCGGTATCAACGGCGAACCCGTGGGACGCGATCCATGTCGCGCTCAATCGCTCGCACCCGACCGCCGCGGATGAGTCGCCGCTGCTGCCCGACGAGGCGATCGACCTGACGACGGCGCTGCGTGCCTACACCGCAGGTTCGGCACACCTGCTGCGCTCGGCCGACAACGGCCACATCCGCACCGGTCAGCCGGCCAACCTCGCCTTGGCCAGCGCCAACCCGTTCACGCTGCCGCCGACCGATATCGCGGAGATCACGAACGAACTGACGATCTGCGACGGGCGCATCGTCCACGACGCCCTGCTGCCTCGAACACCGGCACCGACCACGCCGTCCGCCCCGACCGCCACCGGCTCAGCCAGCTGAAGACGAAAGGCCATCATGACCAGTACAGCCACCTCGACGCCGTCTGCGGAGACCGGACTCGACCACCTCGAGATCAAGGGTGTGAAGAAGGTCTTCGGCGACAACACCGCCATCGAACGCCTCGATCTGAACGTCCGCAAGGGCGAATTCCTCTCCCTGCTCGGCCCCTCCGGCTGCGGAAAGACCACCCTGCTGCGGATGATCGCCGGCTTCGAGACCCCCACCGACGGTGCGATCCTGCTCGCCGGCAAGGACATCGTGTCCCTGCCCCCGCACCGCCGACCGGTCAACACGGTGTTCCAGTCCTACCTGCTGTTCCCGCATATGAACATCGCCGACAACATCGCCTACGGACTCAAGCAGGCGAAGGTCCCGAAACCGGAGATCGCGCAGCGCGTCCGCGATGCCCTCGCCCTTGTGCAGATGGAGGACTTCGCCGGGCGCAAACCCGAACAGCTCTCCGGCGGTCAGCAGCAGCGCATCGCCCTGGCCCGGGCGCTGGTCAACCGGCCGCAGGTCCTCCTTCTCGACGAGCCGATGTCGGCGCTCGATCGGAAGCTGCGGGAGGAGATGCAGCTCGAGCTCAAACGCCTCCACACGAAGCTCGACACGACCTTCGTCTTCGTAACCCACGATCAGGATGAGGCGCTGGCGATGAGCGATCGCATCGTCGTCATGTACGACGGCGTCATCCAGCAGATCGGCTCCGGTGAGGACATCTACGCGAACCCGCACAACGGCTTCGTCGCCGGCTTCATCGGCAAGCAGAACTTCATCTCCGCCGAGGTGGCGTCCACCGATTCGACGACCGCGACCCTGCGCACGGCTAACGCTGTGCTCACAGCCCCGACGCTGACACTCAAACCGGCCACCGCCGCCGGTGAACCCCGGAATCTCGAGGTCGGCGACCGAGTGCGCGCAGCCATCCGTCCCGAACGGATGCACGTCGCCCCCGCAGGCGAGAGCTCCGGAGAGGCGAACACGGCCCGCGGCTCCGTGATCTCGTATTCGTTCCTCGGCGACGTCATCCAGTACATGATCGTCGTCGGTGACAACGACGAGATCCTCGCCCGCGTGCCTGCCGCCGGGCGGGAGCCGATCAGCGCTGGCACCGAGGTGGAGCTGAGCTGGAATGCCGACGCCGTCGCCGTGTATGACCGTGAGCCGAGCGCGGTCGCGTCCCTCCTCGAAGGCGGTGCCTGAAATGGCCCGGAAGAGACCCGATGTGACGTTCCTGGCCCCGCGGGCCGCCTCGGCGAGGTTGAGCCGGCGAGCGCTGCTGGCCGGATTCGGTGTCGTCGGGCTCGGGGCACTGAGCGCGTGCGGCAAGAACACGAAGATGGCGGCATCGCCGCCGACCGACGGAAAGCTCGAATCGAAGCTCAACCTCTACTCGTGGGGCGACTACGACAATCCCGAACTTCTCGACGCCTTCAAATCCCAGAACGACATCCTCGTCCAGGTCGACGCCTACGGATCGAACGAGGAGCTCGTGGCGAAGCTCTCGACCTCACGCGGGACGTCCGGCTACGACGTGGTCGTGCCGACGGGGTCGAACATTCCGCAGATGCTCGAACATGACCTGCTCCAGGAGCTCGACCTCACCCTGATCCCGAACTTCGAGCATATGGATCCGAACTTCACTCATCAGTACTTCGACCCGGACAACACGTACTCGATCTGCAAGGCGTGGGGCACCACCGGTTTCGTCTACAACACGAAGAAGATCACCCGGGAGCTGACCAGCTGGCAGGACTTCCTCGATGCCGCACAGAAGGAAGCGGCCGGCACGACCGCTCTGCTCGAGGACCCATGGGAGGTCTCGGCGATCGCTCTGGCTGCACAAGGTTTCAGCCTCAACACTCAGGACGAAGGAGAGCTCGACAAGGCTCGGAAGATCATCGTCGACGATCTGGCCCCGAACGTGAAGGCCTATGTCGGCAACGCCGCCACGAGCATGATTCAGGGTAGCTTCACCCTTCTGCACGCCTTCAACGGCGACGCCCGGCAGGGCCTGACCGAGGTCAAGGACCCGGAGAATTGGAAGTTCGTCTTCCCGACCCCCTCGGCGAATCTGTGGATGGACTGCTGGGCGATCGCCACCGGCGCCCCGCACCCGGATTCCGCTCACGCCTTCATCAACCACATGATCTCGCCGGACACTGCAGTCGACCAGCTCGACTACATCGGCTACCCGATCGGAACGAAGGGCCTGGCCGAGCAGGCGAAGAAGGCCGACCTCGACCAACAGGACCTCATCTTCCCGGCACAGAAGGTCCTCGACCGTCTCGAACCGAGCAAGCAGACTCCGGCCGATCAGATTCGGACGAAGATCCTCACCGACGCCCAGGCCAGGAGCGGAGCATGAGCACTCAGACCCGACCGCAGCAGCCACGACCGAAGAAACCGGCGACAAAGTTCTTCGGTCCGGCGGCCATGTCGTTTCCGACATGGGCCTATGCGCTGTTCTTCTTCATCATTCCCCTCGCCCTCATCGTCTTCTACAGCTTCGGGTACAAGCCCGACCAGTTCACGGCCATCGCCACCGATCGCCTGTCGTTCGGTCGGTACCCGGAAGCGATGAGCGCAAGCTTCGTCTCGACCTTCTTCGCGACGCTGCGCATCTCGCTGCTCGGCACCCTGCTGTGCCTGATCATCGCCCTGCCGTTCGCGTACTGGCTGGCGATCAAGGTTGCGCCCGCCCGCAGGTCGCTGGCTCTGGCCCTGGTGATGGTGCCGTTCTGGACGAACTTCCTCGTGCGCACCCTCGGCTGGCAGATCATGCTCTCCCCCGACGGGTTCCTGTCGAACTGGCTGCAGGGGCTCGGGCTGCTCGACGGACCTCTCGACATCCTCTACACGCGGACGGCGGTGCAGATCGGCGTCGTCTACAACTATCTGCCGCTGATGATCCTGCCGCTGTTCGTCGCCATCGACGCCTCGGGCAAGAAGCTGCGCGAAGCCAGCTACGACCTCGGCGCGGGGAAGGTGAAGACCTTCATGCGGGTCACGCTGCCGATGGCGATGCCCGGGGTCGTCTCCGGCTGCCTGCTCGTGTTCATCCCGCTCAACGGCGACTACGTCACCGCGACCGTCCTCGGAGGAGCGAGCGGCTCCATGGTCGGTCAGCTCATCGCCAATCAGTTCAACACCGCACAGAACTGGGCGGTCGGAGCGGCCATGGCGATGATCCTCATCATCTCCACCTTGGCCGTCGTCGGGGTCGGCTTCGCACTGCTCAAACTCGGGCAGGCGATCACGGCCAAATTGAACAGTGTTCCGCTGCATGACGGGAGGGCCTGAGATGCCGAAGAAGAACACTTTCGCACGTCGGACTCCGACCGATATCGCCCTGCACGTCTGGGGCATCCTCGTCTTCATCTACCTGTTCGTGCCGATCGCGGTGATCATCGCCTATTCGTTCAACAACGGCAAGGTGCTCGCGAACTTCCGCGGCTTCGGCCTGCACGCCTACATCAGCGGCATCAACAACGACATCATCGTCTCCTCCATCGTCACGAGCCTGCAGGCCGCTGTCGGCACCGCCATCGTCTCGACGATCTTCGGCACCCTCGGCGGAGTCGCTCTGGCCCGGGCCAAAAGGGGCGCTTGGTGGGCACTCGGATTGACCGCGATCCTCGGACTGACCCTGGTCACCCCCGAGATCGTCGACGGCATCTCCTTCCTGCCGTGGTTCGTCACCGTCGGCGTCGATTGGGGAATCACCCCGCTCAACAACGGCCTGGTCAGGCTCATCATCTCGCATGCGATGTTCTCCATGGCGATCGTGACGTTCATCGTCAGGGCCCGGCTCGCCGGAATGGACACCCAGCTCGAGGATGCCGCCGCCGACCTCGGTGCCACCCCGTGGAATCGGTTCAAGGACATCACGCTGCCCATTGCGGCCCCCGGCATCCTCGCCGGTGCTCTGATGTCGTTCACCGTCAGCCTCGACAACACGATCCTCTCGAGCTTCGTCCAACAGCCGGGCTACACCCCGTGGCCGGTCTACATCTTCTCCGCCGTCCGCGTGGCCCTGCGCCCCGAGGTCGCGGCGATGTCGACGGTGATGTTCGTGCTCACCCTCGCCGCGCTCGGTTTCGTCGGCTTCGTCCTGCGCAGGGCCGGCGGGAACGCCACGGAGATCATCAAGACGATGGCCGCATGAGGCGCCCCATCACCGAGGCGGCCCCGAAGTTCGCCGGCTCGTGCCGGCCCGCCGTTCCGCACCACCCCGCACCTGCTCACCTGGCAGAGTGCCAACCGACCGCACCGCGAAGAAAGTGAAGTGACATGGACGTCAATGCCGCATTGGCCGACGCCTCGACCATTCCGTTCTGGCTCGACACCGACCTCCGTCCGAAGCCGCTGCCGCCGCTGCAGGAGAATCGAGAAACCGACCTCCTCGTCGTCGGCGGCGGGTTCACGGGTCTGTGGACCGCTCTGCAGGCCAAGGAGCGGGACCCGAACCGTCGGGTCGTGCTCGTCGAGGCGAACTCGATCGGGTGGGCCGCCTCGGGGCGCAATGGCGGATTCTGCGCGGCCAGCCTCACTCACGGCTACGACAACGGGGAAGCTCACCTGCCGGAGGAGAACGATCGGCTCGCGCAGCTGGGCCGGGAGAACCTCGACGCCATCGAAGCAGCGGTGGCGAAGTACGGGATGGACGTCGAGTTCGAACGCACGGGCGAACTCGATGTCGCCACCGAGGACTACCAGGTCGCCGAGCTGCGGAAGGCCCATGATCCGGAATCCGGTTTCATCTTCCTCGACCAGCAGGAGCTCGCGGGGATCATCAAGTCGCCGACGTACAAAGGTGCGCTGTGGGATTCTCGCGAGGTCGCGCTCGTCCATCCGGCGAAGTTGTGCTGGGAGCTGCTGCGGGTCATCCGCGAACTCGGGGTCGAGGTCTATGAGGGTACGAAGGTCACCGATGTCAGCGACGCGAAGACGAGCGTGCGAGTCCAGACCCGCGTGACCGCGGAGACGCTCGAGGACTGCGCGGCCGCTCAGTGCAGCCAGGTCACGGCGAAGCGGGTGGCCCTGGCGACGAATGTGTTCCCCTCGCTCCTCAAGCGGGTGAGTCTGCATACGGTTCCCGTCTACGACTATGCGCTGATGACCGAGCCGTTGAACAACGAGCAGATGGCTGCGATCGGATGGGAGGGCCGTCAGGGCATCGGCGACTGTGCGAACAGATTCCACTACTACCGGCTGAGCGCTGACAACCGGATCCTCTTCGGCGGTTGGGACGCCGTCTACCACTTCGGGCGGCAGCTGTCGTGGAGATACGATCAGCGGCCCGAGACCTTCGAGACCCTCGCCGAGCACTTCTTCGAAACCTTTCCGCAGCTAGAAGGGCTGAAGTTCTCCCACAAATGGGGCGGACCGATCGACACCTGTTCACGGTTCTTCTCGTTCTTCACCAGCGCCTATGGGAAGAAGGTCGCCATGGCTGCGGGGTTCACCGGCCTCGGGGTGGGTGCGTCTCGGTTCGCTGGAACAGTCATGCTCGATCTGCTCTCCGGTGAGGACACCGAACTGACCGAGCTCGAGATGGTGCGCAAGCTGCCCCTGCCGTTCCCGCCCGAGCCGATGGCGTGGCTGGGCATCAAGATGACGACGAATGCGCTGATCAAGGCCGATGAGAACGAGGGTCGTCGCGGTCCTCTGCTCAAAGTCCTCGATGCAGTGGGCATGGGCTTCGATTCCTGAGGGCTCCGGCCTGTCCGACGACCGGACCGCGGGCGGGGAATTCGGCCGTGGTTGGTAGACTCTGGGTGAGCGCGGGAGGAACTCCCGAACACTTTCACAAAGGAGCAGTACACGCATGGCACGTGTCGTCGTTGAGGTGATGCCCAAACCCGAGATCCTTGACCCCCAGGGCAAGGCGATCTCCGGCGGACTGACCCGTCTGGGCTTCACCGGGTTCGGTGAGGTTCGTCAGGGCAAGAGGTTCGAACTCGAGGTTGACGGCGAAGCCACCGAGGAGGTCCTCGCCCAGGCACGCGAAGCCGCAGAGAAGCTTCTGTCGAATCCCGTGATCGAAAACGTTGTGGCAGTCCGCGTGGCCGAGGACGCATCGTGACCGCTGTCGCGGCTGATCCCACCGCCGAGGCGACCGCAGAGTCCGGTGTCTCCGTCGGAGTCGTCACGTTCCCCGGAACTCTCGATGACCGCGATGCCGCTCGCGCCGTGCGTCTGGCCGGTGCGAACCCGGTGAACCTGTGGCACGCGGATTCGACCCTGTCCGGAGTCGACGCCGTCATCCTGCCCGGCGGTTTCTCGTATGGTGACTACCTGCGCTGCGGTGCGATCGCCGGATTCGCTCCGATCATGGAGTCCGTCGTGGCCGCGGCGAATGCCGGTATGCCGGTGCTCGGCATCTGCAACGGCTTCCAGATCCTCTGCGAATCCCGTCTGCTGCCCGGTGCGCTCATCCGCAACGATCACCAGCATTTCATCTGCCGCGACCAGGACCTGGTCGTGGAGAACGCGAACACCGCGTGGACGAGCGACTATGAGCAGGGTCAGACGATCCGCATTCCGCTGAAGAACGGTGAGGGCGGGTTCGTCGCCACCGACGAGGTGCTCGACGAGCTCGAGTCCACCGGACGCGTGGTCTTCCGGTACCAGGGCTTCAACCCGAACGGGTCTCTGCGAGACATCGCCGGAATCACGAACGAAGCAGGCAACGTCGTCGGCCTCATGCCGCACCCCGAACACGCCGTCGAGACCGGCTTCGGCCCCGAGTCCGGCGGCGGAATCGACGGTCAGGGGTTCTTCTCCTCGGCCGTGCGCACGCTCGTCGCCAAGGGCTGAGCCGACCGGCTGCCGCGGAGAAACCGACAGACGAACGACGCCGGGTCCTTGACTCAGAACCAGTGTTCTGAGTCAAGGACCCGGCGTCGTTTGCATCCTGTTGGCGGGTGGAGTGATCACGGGCCTCTATTCGTCGATGTACACCCTCAGTGGCGCCGAGTCTTCGAGGTCGCCGCATTCTGCAGTGATGACGTATCTGCCCCACAGGTCCTTTCTTGAATCCGCTATGTATCGGACCGATGCGGACTCATCTTCACCGGCGAGTTGACGCTTTTCCCAGACCTTCGTCTGACCATCCGTGTTCTTCTTGAACACGCGGAACACGGCCTCGTCTTCGGCCGAGCAGTTGACCATTGTGAGATTGACTCCGTCGGTGCCGAGAGCCGTGTCGTTCGTGTCCTCCTCTGGGTTCACCAACAGAGTGCCATCGTCGTATTCACCTCGATCGCCCTCCGAGATGAGGTCGACTCTGGTGAACATCTCTCTCACTGTCTCACCGTCGCGTTCGACATAGACCGTGAATGGAAGGTCTGTCGGGACGTCCGGTTCCTCATCCACGACAACCGAGCCGTCGAATGGCCCGTCCTTCTTCACCACGGACTTCTTGTCGTTGAGGCTCGTGGTGACGACGTCCCCTGCTTTGAGTCCGTCGACGGTGTATTCGATACCCTTGCCGTGCGCGACCTCGTACACTGTCATCGTCGCGTACCTCAGCGCCAGATCTTCATCGTGAGACTTGGGGTCGTCCTCCGCGGCTTCCTCCCCTGCTGCCGCAGATTCACTCGAGTGATTTCCGTCGGTCGGCACAGAGCCCGAAAGTGCGGCATCGAGACTCGAAGCGGCCGTCGGGCCGGCTGTGAGGGCAGAGATCCCGAGGGCGACGGTTGCGGCGAGTGCGAGCTTCTTCATTGTGATCATCCTTCTTTCGTCGTTGTCAGTGTTGTGCTGAGAGCGTCGTCGGGTTGATCGGCCGTATTCGGTTGTAGTGTCGACGCTAGGCCGCAAGCACAGGTGTTGTGGAGTTCTGATCATTGTGGTCATGACAACTTCGAAACAGCGTTCCGAACGGTTTCGAGACGTCAATGTGACCTGCCGATTCGAACGCTGAGCCGACGTTCAGACTCACGCGCCGCCTGCAACGGCACCCTCGCCGAGGCGCCACTGTCGTTCCTGGTCATCCCGTCTGGCCCAGCGTGGCCGGGTCGGACCGGGTCCTGCCAGAAACGGCGAGGTGAAACGCGCACACAGGTCCTGATCAGCTTGCCGATCACATCGTCATCACTCCGTGGAATTCGGCAGGCTGAATTGTTATTGCCGATTTCGGAGATTTCAGTCCGCGGTCCCCTGCTCGCGACTCCGGAAGCCGGGGACCAGAACCGTCAGCAGCACCCTGGCCGGAATCAGTCCTCGGCCCAGTCGAGTCCGACAGCGGTCTCGAGAGTGCTGTTCGTGGCGTGCAGTGGGACGGCCCATGTCTTGTCCCCGACGATGCCATCGGAGTCGACGCCGCCCCACTTCTGAAAGCCCTCCACAGACTCCTTCGTGCCGGCCCCGAAGTCTCCGTCGGCTTCGCCTGGCGACGGCCAATCACCGCTGTCTGCACCGGAGATGAGTACCTTCTGCAGGTCGCGGACGACATCACCTTTCGACCCGGTCTTCAGCAGAGGCATCGGACCACCGTTCGGAAGTGATTCCCAGGTGTCTTGTCCGACGATGCCATCGACCGTCAGTCCGGCACTCTCCTGAAATCGTCTGACCCCAGCTTCGGTGTCCGGTCCGAAATCACCGTCGACTGCGACGCTGTGATCGGGAGTTCTCCGCAGTGCTCGCTGGGCACGCAGGACCGCGGCGCCCTTGTCACCGCGTTTAGTTTCGGGCTGACCTGGATTGGACATGGCTGTGCTCCTCTGCCATCGGTTTCGTGGAAGCTTCCTTGCCTCCACGACCACCAAGCTAGGCCCGTTGTTCCTGCACCGGCAAGGCGCCGACGAGACTCAACGGGCGTGCACGCGAACTGTTCGGCACTGCCTGTGAAGACAGCACAGATCGGCCCCGGTTCCTCGACTCGAAGTCGAGGAACCGGGGCCGATCGCTTCCGCCAGGACCGCCTCTCGCCGTCGGGCCGGGTGGAGTCACCAACCCGACGGATCACCGGTCACTGTCAGCTCTTGTTCTTCCTGCGAGCCAGTCCGATGGCTGCTCCACCGCCGAGGATGAGCAGGGCACCTGCGGTCAGTCCGGTGAGTTCAGCACCGGTGCGAGGCATCGACGAACCGCCGCCGGCTTCGCCGGAGTCTCCTCCGTTGCCGCCACCGGACTCACCGCCGGTGACTTCGAACTTTCCTGACCTGCTGACGTCCATGCAATCGGCGAAGACCTGGTAGGTCCCGACGTAGTACGCGGGATCATCCCCGAGTCCGTAGACGTGGATTCCGGCTGCTCCTTCCTCATTGGTCGTCGCGGTCTGTTCATAGAGTTTCTCGCTCTTGTCCCCGGAATAGACCTCGAAGTGGACTTCGGCGTCCGGGACGCATTCGTTGACCATCAGCTGCACACCTTGGTCCCGGTCGATGAAGTCCTCCCCCGAAATCGTTTCGGGATTGATCGAGAGCTTGGGATCGACGACGCTGCCGTCATCGGTGACCGTGAACGTGGTCTCTGCGCTCTTGTCACCGCAGGAGGCCAGGACGTTGAAGTCACCGATCCAGTCCTTGCCGCCGTCACCATCAGGCAGGAACTGGACGGATCCGGCTGCGTCCTCACCGGCTTCCTGGGTCTCGTCCCAGATCACGGTGTCGGGATCTTTCGCGGAGCTCACCTGGAACTTCACCTCGGAGTCGACGTGGCAGTCGACGAGGGTGATGTTGACACCGTTCTCGAGGAAGTCGGCGAGCTTCTGGCTCTGCGGGGTGACGCTGAGATCTGCATCGGAGCTGTCGTCGTCTTCAGTGACGGAATACGTCGTCTCTGCGCTCGTGTCACCGCATTCTGCGCTGACGACGAAGTCACCGATCCATCCGTCACCGCCGGTGCCGGGCATGAATGATGTGGAGACCGAACCGTCATCGCCGGCGGTCTTCGTCTCTTCCCAGATGTTCGTATCTTCGCCCTTGCGGACGATGGTGACGGTCACTTCTTCGCCCGCCTCGCAATTGCTCACGGTGATGTCGACACCGTTGTCGAGATACGAGTCGATCCCCTGGCTCTGCGGGTCGACGCTGACGGCCGCATCTGAGTCATTTTGGCTGTCGGTGATCTCCACACTGCCGCTGAACGTCTTCGACTCCTCGCCGTCGCGCGCGACGGTCACGGTGACATCGACGACGTCGCCGACCTTGAGCTCGGTGTTGCCACGGAGCTCTCCGTTGAACGTTCCGTCACTGTCGACGGTGATGGAGCCGTTCTCGCCGGGTCCGGCGGTGACGGTGTCTCCGGCTTTCAGTCCGGTGATGGTGTACGGGATGGCCTCGGCTGCCTCGTCGACGGGCATCGACGACTGGTCGAGGGAGAACGAGGCATCGATCGGGGTCGAGTCCTCGGTCGGTTCGTCCGAACCTTCGCCGGGGTCGGCCGCCTCTTCACCGTCGCCGGGATCTGCTGCGTTCTCGTCGCCTCCCGGATCAGTTGATTCCTCCCCGTCACCGGGTTCGGTGGGTGTGCCGGGATCCGCGGCGTCGTCACCGGGATCCGTGGGCGGGTCCTCTGTTCCCGGGGAATCTGCGTCGCTGTTTCCTGCTTCTCCTGCGGCTTGGACGTCGGCCGCCTGCGCAGTTGTGCGCTCATCTGCTTGTGCGGCTGCCTGGCCCCATCCTCCGATGGAGAGTGCCAGAGCGAACGTTGCCGCCATTGCCAACCGTTTCATGATGGTCCTTCCAGAGTTCTGGTCGGTTGCCGTCTTCAGTTATGGCTTGGACCATACGCAGGCAATGAAGAGCGCACGACTTTAGGTCATTTAGGTCATGACAGAAGTGATAGAGGTGTTTGGCCGAATGTTTATCACTTCGCAATACTGTTCGCGCGACCCAGTCATAGTGCCCCCACGTGTTCGTGCCTCAGGCTGTGCTCTCACCTGCACAACAACTTCTATTTGGGGCTGGTGAGCCGCATGGCAGAGCGGTCAGAGCAGTGTCACATTTGGATCGACTTCGGCATTCATACCCTGAAAAACGTTATGTCGGATTTTCGCACACCATCTGATTTCTGCGGTGAATGCGATGCAGGGTCCCCGAGCTCAAGCTCGGGGACCCTGCCACTGCTCGGAACGATCAGGCTTGCGGAGAGCGGCCTTCCTCTGCTGGCGCCTCGTGGCTTTCACCTTCGGTATCCGGTCCGTCCGTGCTGTCGCTGTCGGAGGCCGCAGCCTCGTCGAGCGGTGCACCTGCGTCGGCATCGGCCTCGGCGAGCACCTCGGCAGTGAACTGCTCCTCGGCGTCCTCCCCGCGGAACTGCGACATGTACAGCCGGTGGTAGGCGCCTTCTGCCGCGAGCAGCTGCTCGTGGTTGCCGTGTTCGACGATCGCTCCGTCCTCCATCACGAGAATGGTGTGAGCGTCACGGATCGTCGACAGCCGGTGGGCGATGACGAACGACGTCCGATCGGTTCGCAACGCTGCCATCGCCTGCTGCACCAGCACCTCGGTGCGGGTGTCGACCGATGAGGTCGCCTCGTCGAGGATGAGCAGTGAGGGGTCGGCGAGGAACGCTCGAGCGATGGTGATGAGCTGCCGTTCGCCGGCCGAGACGCTGCCGCCGTCGGAATCGATGACGGTGTCATAGCCGTCGGGCAGCTGGCGCACGAACCTGTCGACCATCGTCGCCTTGGCGGCTACGACGACTTCCTCATCGGTGGCGCCCAACCGGCCGTAGCGGATGTTGTCGGCGATGGTGCCTTCGAACAGCCACGCATCCTGGAGCACCATGCCCACATGTGAGCGGAGGTCGGCCCGGCTGAGGTCGCGGGTGTCGATGCCGTCGAGGTAGATGGTTCCGCCCGTGATCTCGTAGAAGCGCATCACGAGGTTGACCAAGGTGGTCTTTCCGGCGCCGGTCGGGCCGACGATCGCCACCGTATGTCCCGGTTCGGCGGTGAAGGACACCTTTTCGATGAGAGGCGTCTCCGGAGCGTAGCGGAAGCTCACTTCGGAGAATTCGACCTTGCCCGGAGTACGCGGGGGCAGCTCCCTTTGCACCTCGTCGGGGTCCTCTTCCTCGGCGTCGAGCAGTTCGAAGGTCCGCTCCGCCGAGGCGACACCGGACTGGAGCATATTTGCCACACCTGCCATTTCGGAGATCGGCTGCGAGAACTCGCGCGAGTATTGGATGAACGCGGTTGCATCACCGAGCGTCATCTGTCCCGTCGCGACCTTGAGGCCGCCGGCGACGGCGATGAGGACATAGCTGAGGTAGGACACGAACTGCATCGAGGGCATGATCATGCCGGAGACGAACTGTGCTCCTGCCGAAGCCTTGTACAGCGATTCGTTGCGACGGTCGAACTCCTCGAGCATGACCTCGTCACGGCCGAAGGCCCTGACGATGTCAAGACCGGAGAATGACTCTTCCACGTGCCCGTTGACCTCACCGGTGTGCTTCCACTGCGCCTTGAACAGCTTCTGCGAACGGGTGCCGATGACGCCGGCGATGATCGCCGACAGCGGCAGAGCGATGAGAGCCAGCAGTGCGAGCTGCCAGGACACGATGAACATCATCACGCCGATGCCGATGATCGTCAGCGCCGACTGCACGAGCTGAGAGAATGCCTGCTGCAGGGCCTGCTGGATGTTGTCGACGTCGTTGGTCACTCGCGACATCACGTCGCCGCGCTGACGGGTGTCGAAGTAGCGCAGCGGCAGTCGGTTGATCTTGCGTTCGATGTCCTCACGCAGACGGTAGACCACGCGCATGACCAGGGCGTTGAGGATATACCCCTGCGCCCACATGAGCATCGAGGCCACGAGGTACATGAGCAGGACGGCGATGATGATCTGACCGAGCGCCGTGAAGTCGATCCCCTGCCCGGGCACCACCTCGGCGGTGGCGAGCATATCGGCGAAGTCGTCTCGGCCCTCGGCGCGGGCCCCGGCGATGATGTCGTCGATGTTCGCACCAGCGGGCAGCTGAGCGCCGATGACTCCGGAGTAGACGACGTCCATCGCCTTGCCGAGGACCTTGGGCGCGATGACGGTGAGCACGACGGAGCCGACGACGAGGGCGACGACGTAGAACATGCCCTTCTTCTCCGTGGCCATGAGTCCGAACAGACGCTTGACCGATGGCCAGAAGTGCTTGGCCTTGCGCGGAGGTGTGCCTCCGCTCATCTCCAGTTCCTCGCCGCTGGGGATGTATTCGTCTTCCCCAGCCACCACAGTTTCGGTTGAGTTGTTGTCGGCCATGTCAGTTCACCTCTTCCGTGGTCAGCTGGGATTCGATGATCTCGCGGTAGGTCGGGTTCGTCTCGGCGAGTTCCTCATGGGTGCCGCGGCCGACGATCTTCCCGGCTTCGAGGACGATGATCTGATCGGCGTCCCGGATCGTCGATACACGCTGGGCAACGACGATGACGGTGGCGTCCCCCGTCGATTCGTCGAGGGCGGCCCGCAGGCGGGCGTCGGTGGCGACGTCGAGGGCGGAGAACGAATCGTCGAAGACGTAGATCTGCGGCTTCACCGTCAGGGCTCTGGCGATGCACAGACGCTGCCGCTGCCCACCGGAATAGTTCGTGCCTCCCTGGGCGACGCGTTCTGAGAGCTTGTCTTCTTTCTCAGCCACGAAGTCGTCGGCCTGAGCGATGCGCAGGGCCTCCCACAGCTCTTCATCGGTGGCGTCTTCATTCCCGAAGCGCAGGTTCGAGGCGATCGTGCCGGAGAACAGGTACGGCTTCTGCGGCACCAGACCGATGAGCTGGGCCAGTTGGTGGCGGTTGAACTCGGTGACGGGGGTGCCGTCGATGAGGATCTCACCGACCTGCGGGTCGATGAGTCTGGGGATGAGGTTGACGATCGTCGACTTGCCGGAACCGGTCGATCCGATGATCGCGGTCGTCGTTCCGGGCTGGGCGGTGAAGTTCAGTCCTTCGAGCACAGGCACCTCGGCGCCGGGATATCCGAAGGTGACATTGCGGAATTCGAGCTCACCGCGACCGGGCAGCTCCCTGACACCGGCAGGGATGGTCATCGTGCTGCGGGTGTCGAGGATCTCGGCGATGCGTTCGGCGCAGACGACGGCGCGCGGAATCATCATCATCATGAATACGCCCATCATCACGGCTACGAGGATCTGCAGCAGGTACTGCAGGAACGCGGTCAGCGATCCCACTTCCATCTGTCCGGCGTCGACGCGGTGGCCACCGAACCACAGGACGGCGGCGGTCGCGAGATGGAGGATCATCATGATGGCGGGGAACATGAGCACGAACAGGTTGCCGACCTTGACCGAAGTTTCGGTCAGGGCACGGTTGGCATCGGCGTAGCGGTCGGTCTCAAAGGGCTCACGGACGAAGGCACGGATGACGCGGATACCGGTGATCTGTTCGCGCAGAACGCCGTTGATGTCGTCGACCTGGTCCTGCATGCGGCGGAACAGCGGCATGAGGAGGTAGACGAGAATGGCGACGACGATGAACAGGACGGGCACGGACACCCACACCAGCCAGGACAGTCCGGCGTCTTCCCGCAGGGCCATGATGATGCCGCCGATGCACATGATCGGTGTCGAGACCATGAAGTTCAGGGTCATGAGCACGAGCATCTGAACCTGTTGGACGTCGTTGGTGTTGCGGGTGATGAGGGTGGCGGATCCGAATTTTCCGACTTCGAGCATCGACAGGTCGTCGACCTGACGGTAGATGGCTCTGCGGAGGTCGCGGCCGACGCCCATTCCCGTCCGGGCGCCGAAGTAGATCGCGGTGATCGCGGTGACGACCTGCACGAGGCAGACGAGCAGCATCGTCATGCCCGTCGACCAGATGAAGTCGGTATCGCCCTTGGCGACTCCTTCGTCGATGATCCGGGCATTGAGGCTGGGCAGGTACAGTGCTGCGATGGTCGAGGCCAGTTGCAGGATGACGACCAGAATGATGAACGGCCAGTAGTTTTTGGCGTATTTCAGGGACAGGCGGAGTAATGCCACGTTGAACGTCCTGAGTGAAGAGCGGCTGATGATGGAGTCGTGAGAGTTGCGAAGCGCAACAGACTACCTTACATTGATTCTCCTCTCAGAGATAGACGAGCCGGCGGCTGATCGGGGGCGTTCTGCCACGACCTCCACTTCACCATGAGGCACTGACACGGCCTTCGCACCGCGTGCCTCCTCGCTTCTCGGGCGCTCCCGCATACGCTTGAAAGCATGAGCTCAACTCTGCAGGACCTGGTCAATCGTGCCGTCTTCTATTCGACGGAGGTGCAGACGCATTTCGGTGCGCTCATCGCCGACGCCGAGTGGGAAGTCGACTTCAGCTCCGACCCGCACCTGACGTTCACGTCGACCGAGGGCGCCGTCCTGCGCACCCGGCCGCATCTGCTCGGTTCGGAGTCAGGCAGGGAGAAGACGTGGCTGTGGGGTTGGGAGAACGTCAATGACTTCCCCGACGCCGTCGTCGGGCTCTCCCACGAGGTGCGCAAGTTCGGGGCCGCTGAGGACGTCAGCGAGCTCACGACACCTGAGCTCTCCCTCGATGAGGAGCTCGCACTGCGGCTGACCCTGGCGTCGAAGGAGGCCACCGATAAGTGGGCCCACTATCCTGCCGCCGCCGGCGCCGGAACCACTGTTTGGCTCCTCGTCGATGCCGCCGAGATCGCCTTGCCCGCACCGCAGGTCAAGGTCTCTGTGCGGGCGCTCATGCAGGGACTGACGCAGACGACGGTGACCGACCACCGCGCGGCCATCGACGCGTACGTCGCCAAACGCGGCATTCCGACGGCAGAGCTTCCCGAAGGTGGCCTGCGGATGCTGTTCGCCGACGGCTCGGCCGACCTGTCCTTCGACGATCAGCGTCGCATCTCCAACTGCGACCTGAATGCGCCGCTGGAGGGCGAGGCCGCCGAGCAGTACGCCGCCGCGGAACCCACAGGCACCCCCGCCGACGCGGCCGCCGCCTCTCGCACGACCGAGTCGACTTCCGCTCCCGCTGCGAAGGATGTTGCCGCACCACCTGCGTCGACACCCACGACACCGACACCGGCCTCGGCAGGGGAAACGGCGGAAACTGCGCCCACGGAGTCCGTGCCAGACGAGAAGCCGGCAGCGGAGGCGACCCCGACGGCCGAAGCTCAGACCGACGAAGCTGCAGGGCCTGCGGCGGAGGCTTCGGATACCGCACGCGGAGAGCAGCGGCCGGAAGACGAGCGGCCACTCGGAGACGGGCCTGTCGAACCCGCCGAGACGGAGACTTCGGTCGAGGAAGAACCGAGCAAGGACGCCAAGCCGAAGAAGAAAGGCCTGTTCTCCAAGCTGTTCGGACGCTGATGCGCCGCTGAGCAGTTGCATCCCTGACGGATGCTTGGGGCCCCGCCGATCGGCGGGACCCCATTGATTTATCGGCTTTCAGCGATTGACGGGTGTTTCGGGTCCCCAGCGGAATCCTCGATCGAAGAGGAACCTTCGCTCCTCATCATTGCGCAGCGTCAGTTCCGATTCCCCTGCTCGCAGAGAGAACTCCCCTTCTCCTACCTCCGAGTACTGGAACTCGACCGTACCTGAGGAATCGCGGATAAGCGTCTGAGCGCCTTTCCGGACGGGGTAGAGCTTCGCTGTGATCGACTGGCCATCGACGCTGTAGACACCATCCTGGAAGTCTCCGTCGGAGTACCGCACACTCATTCTCTTGCCTTTGCCCGATCCGATCTGCCCGAAGGCGATCTGAGTGATGTCCTCGGTTGTATGGTCAGTGCCCTCGATCAGGGCGGGCTTGCCTGACGCGGTGACGGTATAGACGCCTGAGATCTCCTCAGGAGCGCCAGGGCGGCCCCAATTGAGGCTGATTCCGGTGGCCAGTCCGCTGCCGACGATGATGACAACAGCGAGTATCGGGGAGACCCAGCGGGTGATGCGAACGAAGATCCGGTTGTGCCAGATGAGGCCGTTGACTGCCGGCCCGACGCTGCGCCCGAATGCGAAACTCACGACTCGGGGCACGTTGGGGATGAGAAGGATGAGACCGACGAGGGCCATCGCTCCTGAGAGCTGCTTCACCGGCACGTCGAACGTCAGGTTGAGCAGGAAGACCACGCTCATGTCCAGAGCTGCGATGAGTGCGCCGAGCCAGGCAGAACGACGGAAGAGCAGCAGGTTGACCGCGAGAAGCTCGGCCAGGCCCGCCAGGAATTGAACGGTCGGGGAGAAGGCCATGAAACGCCACAGCAGCCCCATGGGGCTCATCTCGCCGTACTGGACTATTGCGTCGGCATAGTCGGCATAGCCCATCTGAACGTGGAAGACCTTCGTCCAGGCGTAGGGCAGGAGCGCCATCGCCAATCCGATGCGCAGCAGCCAATGCAGGGCCCAGAGGATACCGATCCAGCGCGACCGTGACCGAGCCTGTAGAGCGTCCGGCTCCGCTGATTGTGCATGCAGTGCAGTATCGTTCGTCGTCATAATGTTCACATTACTGACAAAACGACTTGTCCTGCAGTAAGGTTCTCCGGACTATTCCCCAAGACATTCCCCACCCCTATTACTACCTGACGGCGGCCCAGCAACCCCGCGCCAGGTAGCAGTACCCCCGTCAGGTAGTAATAAGCACGGGCGACCCGCCCACACACGAACACAAACACCACACCCATGCGTGAATACAGTAATGGCCCCGCCCAAAAACTGGACGAGGCCATCACCTTAAAAAATATTGCGGCAGTCACTTACTCTCCCACAACCACCAAGTTGCAGTACCATCAGCGCGAATGGGCTTAGCTACCGGGATCGGAACGGTTAACCGGGCGTTTCCCCACCACTATCACCACCGCAAAACCAACAAACCACCACCACAACCCACAAAGGATTGTCAGCGGTAGTGGTCCAAGAACCGCACAGCGAACGCGAACACCAAAAACTATGTCATGCACACCCCACAAAACGGGGCGCATTCTCTCATCACAACCAGAAAGGCGAATAAAGACTCTTCGCACACACCAACCCCACTAAAGGGAAAAAGTTGATGAGTGATCGGTGTATTAGTACCAGTCAACTCCACACCTTACAGTGCTTCCATACCCGGCCTATCAACCCCATCATCTATAGGACACCTCCCCCAACAAAAGTTGGTTGGAAATCTCATCTCGGAGCCGGCTTCCCGCTTAGATGCTTTCAGCGGTTATCCATCCCGAACGTAGCCAACCAGCCATGCTCCTGGCGGAACAACTGGCACACCAGAGGTTCGTCCGTCCCGGTCCTCTCGTACTAAGGACAGACCTCCACAAATTTCCTACGCACGCAGCGGATAGGGACCGAACTGTCTCACGACGTTCTAAACCCAGCTCGCGTACCGCTTTAATGGGCGAACAGCCCAACCCTTGGGACCGACTCCAGCCCCAGGATGCGACGAGCCGACATCGAGGTGCCAAACCATGCCGTCGATATGGACTCTTGGGCAAGATCAGCCTGTTATCCCCGAGGTACCTTTTATCCGTTGAGCGACCACGCTTCCACAAGCCATGGCCGGGTCACTAGTCCCAGCTTTCGCTCCTGCTCGACACGTCCGTCTCACAGTCAAGCTCCCTTGTGCACTTACACTCGACACCTGATTGCCAACCAGGCTGAGGGAACCTTTGGGCGCCTCCGTTACTCTTTAGGAGGCAACCGCCCCAGTTAAACTACCCATCAGGCACTGTCCCTGAACCCGATCAGGGTCCGAAGTTAAGGAATCCACTATGGTCAGAGTGGTATTTCACCGATCGACTCCACCCCAACTAGCGTCAGGGCCTCACAGTCTTCCACCTATCCTACACAAACCACACCGAATCCCAATACCAAACTATAGTGAAGGTCTCGGGGTCTTTCCGTCCTGCTGCGCGTAACGAGCATCTTTACTCGTAATGCAATTTCGCCGAGTTCGTGGTTGAGACAGCAGAGAAGTCGTTACGCCATTCGTGCAGGTCGGAACTTACCCGACAAGGAATTTCGCTACCTTAGGATGGTTATAGTTACCACCGCCGTTTACTGGGGCTTAAATTCTCCGCTTCACCCTTACGGGTTAACAGGTCCTCTTAACCTTCCAGCACCGGGCAGGCGTCAGTCCGTATACATCGACTTACATCTTCGCACGGACCTGTGTTTTTAATAAACAGTCGCTTCTCTCTGGCCTCTGCGACCACCACCAGCACATCCCCACGCATGGTGGGTTCACCGGGATGGTCCCCCTTCTCCCGAAGTTACGGGGGCATTTTGCCGAGTTCCTTAACCACGATTCTCTCGATCACCTTAGTATTCTCTACTCGACCACCTGTGTCGGTTATAGGGTACGGGCAACACACACCCTCACGTCGATGCTTTTCTCGGCAGCAGAGGATCACCAGATCACCCCACCAATGTGGGGCGCCCATCAGCTCTCACACTCTATGCGGGGACGGATTTACCTACCCCCACGTGCTACAACCTTAGACCGTGACTACCATCGCACGGCCTGGCTACCTTTCTGCGTCACACCTCACGCTTACCGACTCCACACTCAGGTCCCACCCGCAACCCCAACATCAAGTCCGAAGACTCAAAGGAGGAATTGGATGGTTAGTATCGTGTGTTTTGGTACTGTCGGTTGTGTGTCGGTACCAGAATATCAACTGGTTGTCCATCGACTACGCCTGTCGGCCTCGCCTTAGGTCCCGACTTACCCAGGGCGGATTAGCCTAGCCCTGGAACCCTTGGTCATCCGGTGGACGGGTTTCTCACCCGTCTTTCGCTACTCATGCCTGCATTCTCACTCGAATCGCCTCCACCACTCGTTCACACGGCAGCTTCTCCGGCAACTCGACGCTCCCCTACCCAACACCACACCATTACGGCGATTGTGGTGCTGCCACAACTTCGGCGGTGTACTTAGCCCCGCTACATTATCGGCGCTCAATCACTTGACCAGTGAGCTATTACGCACTCTTTCAAGGGTGGCTGCTTCTAAGCCAACCTCCTGGTTGTCTTCGCAACTGAACATCCTTTCCCACTGAGCACACGCTTAGGGGCCTTAGTTGATGGTCTGGGCTGTTTCCCTCTCGACAATGAAGCTTATCCCCCACTGTCTCACTGCCACGCTGAACCTTGACTGGCATTCGGAGTTTAGTTGACGTCAGTAACCCGGTAGGGCCCATCAGCCATCCAGTAGCTCTACCTCCAGCAAGAACCACGCAACGCTGCACCTAAATGCATTTCGGGGAGAACCAGCTATCACAGAGTTTGATTGGCCTTTCACCCCTAACCACAGGTCATCCCCTCCATTTTCAACTGAAGTGGGTGCGGGCCTCCACGCGCTCTTACACACGCTTCACCCTGCCCATGGCTAGATCACTCCGCTTCGGGTCTAGGACACGCGACTAGGATCGCCCTATTCGGACTCGCTTTCGCTACGGCTACCCCACACGGGTTAACCTCGCCACGCACCGCTAACTCGCAGGCTCATTCTTCAAAAGGCACGCCATCACAGTCATCTAGATACTGCTCTGACGGATTGTAAGCACATGGTTTCAGGTACTCTTTCACTCCCCTCCCGGGGTACTTTTCACCATTCCCTCACGGTACTTATCCGCTATCGGTCATCAGGAAGTATTTAGCCTTACCAGGTGGTCCTGGCAGATTCACACGAAATTCCACGAGTTCCGTGCTACTCGGGCATGCACACACTGCGAACAGTCAGCGTTTCGTCTACGGGACTCTCACCCACTCCGGTCCTGTTTCCCACCAGGTTCGACTACACCAACAACACTCACAGACCGGCCATGCTGGACCGGACCACGTACACCCCACAACACCCCTGCAGCAACACCAGCACGCTTGACACTGCACAGGTTTAGGCTCATCCAGTTTCGCTCGCCACTACTCCCGGAATCATTGTTATTTTCTCTTCCTGCGGGTACTGAGATGTTTCACTTCCCCGCGTTCCCTCCACATGCCCTATATATTCAGACACGGGTCACCACCCTCACGAGTGGCGGGGTTTCCCCATTCGGAGACCCTCGGATCAACGCCTGTTTATCGGCTCCCCGAGGCTTATCGCAGATTTCCACGTCCTTCATCGGCTCCTGATGCCAAGGCATCCACCATGCGCTCTTACACACTCACCCAACCCCCAAAAGGGCCGGCTTCATGTGCGCGAAAAATATTGCTTCATTCACCTTAACTAGATGATGACAAGAAAAATCACATTACATAAACACCACACAAATATGGTGTTTGATGCTCGCGTCCACTATACGATTCTCAAACCACTACCAAACACCCACCACCACACACCCACACTGTGGCTGCCTGTTGGTCGGGTTGGTCCTGTTGGTTGAAACCACACCCACACAATCGTGTGGGGTTTGTGATTCCAGGACCCAATAACGTGTTCGTTCTAGCCCACCCGATCACTCACCGCACCCGGGGCATTGACCCCAGCCGGGCTGTGTGGGCGAGCGGAAGAAGTGATGTTCCACCCTTGAGCTCTCATGATGACCACATACGGGTCATACCATGAGGATCTTAATGTGTGCTCCTTAGAAAGGAGGTGATCCAGCCGCACCTTCCGGTACGGCTACCTTGTTACGACTTAGTCCCAATCACCAGTCCCACCTTAGACGGCCCCCTCCCACAAGTGGGTTGGGACACCGGCTTCGGGTGTTACCGACTTTCGTGACTTGACGGGCGGTGTGTACAAGGCCCGGGAACGTATTCACCGCAGCGTTGCTGATCTGCGATTACTAGCGACTCCGACTTCACGTAGTCGAATTGCAGACTACGATCCGAACTGAGACTGGCTTTAAGGGATTCGCTTACCCTCACGGGTTCGCCTCTCTCTGTACCAGCCATTGTAGCATGCGTGAAGCCCAAGACATAAAGGGCATGATGATTTGACGTCATCCCCACCTTCCTCCGAGTTGACCCCGGCAGTCTCCTATGAGTTCCCACCATCACGTGCTGGCAACATAGAACGAGGGTTGCGCTCGTTGCGGGACTTAACCCAACATCTCACGACACGAGCTGACGACAACCATGCACCACCTGTACACCAGCTCCAAAGAGAAGAACTGTTTCCAGAACGGTCCAGTGTATGTCAAGCCTTGGTAAGGTTCTTCGCGTTGCATCGAATTAATCCGCATGCTCCGCCGCTTGTGCGGGCCCCCGTCAATTCCTTTGAGTTTTAGCCTTGCGACCGTACTCCCCAGGCGGGGCACTTAATGCGTTAGCTACGGCGCGGAGAACGTGGAATGTCCCCCACACCTAGTGCCCAACGTTTACGGCATGGACTACCAGGGTATCTAATCCTGTTCGCTCCCCATGCTTTCGCTCCTCAGTGTCAGTTACAGCCCAGAGTCCCGCCTTCGCCACCGGTGTTCCTCCTGATATCTGCGCATTTCACCGCTACACCAGGAATTCCAGACTCCCCTACTGCACTCTAGTCAGCCCGTACCCACTGCACGCGCAACGTTAAGCGTTGCGTTTCCACAGCAGACGTGACCAACCACCTACGAGCTCTTTACGCCCAATAATTCCGGACAACGCTCGTACCCTACGTATTACCGCGGCTGCTGGCACGTAGTTAGCCGGTACTTCTTCTGCAGGTACCGTCACTTTCGCTTCTTCCCTGCTGAAAGCGGTTTACAACCCGAAGGCCGTCATCCCGCACGCTGCGTCGCTGCATCAGGGTTTCCCCCATTGTGCAATATTCCCCACTGCTGCCTCCCGTAGGAGTCTGGGCCGTGTCTCAGTCCCAGTGTGGCCGGTCGCCCTCTCAGGCCGGCTACCCGTCGTCGCCTTGGTAGGCCATTACCCCACCAACAAGCTGATAGGCCGCGAGCCCATCCCCGATCGAAAAACTTTCCACCACCCAACATGCGTCAGGAGGTCGTATCCGGTATTAGACCCAGTTTCCCAGGCTTATCCCGAAATCAGGGGCAGGTTACTCACGTGTTACTCACCCGTTCGCCACTCATCCACCAACAGCAAGCTGTCGGCTTCAGCGTTCGACTTGCATGTGTTAAGCACGCAGCCAGCGTTCGTCCTGAGCCAGGATCAAACTCTCCATAAAAAACTTTATGTTACGAATGAATCCCAGCAAGACAGCCAACCCCTCACGGGGTGAGAAGGTTGACCACAAAATAACTGACCAAACACACCATCCACCCATATGCTGTGGGAGGTTCGGCGAAGAACAACCCACACGAGGGTGAACCACTGTTTGGCCAGGTGATTGTCTTACCAGAAAATAAAAATGTTCTGGCATCACAACTTGTTCAAACAAACACGCTATTGGATTCTCAAACCACAAACACACACCCATCACCACCACCCGAAAACCGAGCGTGTTCACTGGGGGTATCAGTTTCATTTTGTGTCACCCACCCGGTGTCCTGAACCCTTGGACCAAACCGTGTTTGTCCTGGTCAGACCCGGTGGAAACTCTGTCTCGAAGACGGTGTTTCCGGCGGGGCAACGAGATATAACTCTAGACCACCCCAGAGCCACCGTGCAAATCCAAAACCGACTTTCTCCACGTGACACCCACCACACACCCCCGGAACCACGCCGACCGCCCCTACGAAGAGGCAGGCTCGCCATCAGTCCTTGGCTCAACCGAGCCCGCACGCCCCGCGATTCAGCTGACCGGGCGGATAGCTTTGCGCAGACGTGCGAGCTGCGTGTCGATGACGGTTCCCATCTCGGTGGTCTCTGCCCGTCGGATCCCGCGTTCTACAGCCAGCGACCTCCACCCTTCGACCGCGCTCACGACCTCATTGAGCACAGACACAGCAGTTGGCTTCGTCAGATGGCAGAGAGAGGCGAATTCGAGCAGCGCCTCCGCCTCGATCTCCGCGGACACAACGCCGTTGATCGCGGTCTGCCGTTCGAGCGCGGACTCCGGTTCCGGGTTGATGTCGAAAGCCGGGCTCAGTTGCCATCCCGCGTCCGCCCGTATGAAGCCATGGTTACGCAAATGATCATCCGTATTGTGCAATGCAACTGAGAATGCCACTCGGCGATACAGTTCCGCACAGTCGCTGCGCCAGCGCCGGCTGTGGTCTTCGATAGCTTCGACGATATCGAGATAGTCACCGGGCTCCCCGTCTCGACGCCCGGCTGCTGTCATCGCACTCATATATCCGATCCGACGGCCGGTCGTGCGATCGAACCTCTGCAGAAGAAGCACGGATCTCTCGTCGACGCTCAGCAACCGAGATGCAGAGGTATCGATTCCGGCCCTACGGGCAAGTTCGAGTGCCAGGCTCTCCCACGCGATGACGTCTCGATCGTCACCGGGTCGGGAGAACTTCGCAATCAGCAGTCGTCCCTCATCGTCCGCCACAGAAGCTTTGGGCCGCGCCCCTCCCAGAGACCCTGTCCCAGCGTCAAGAAGGCGCTTCACAGCCGTGCCCGCCCCTTCTGCGGCACCATCAACAGCCCGCTGCAGCTCGGGCAGGGAGAGTAGCTTAGGTACACGGCTCGTCGGGCTGAGGAAGTCCTCGTCAGCAGCACGACGAAATCGCAGAGCCCCTTGACGAGTGCGATCGCTGACTCCGAGCAGGAAGTCGATGTCGGTCAGGCGGCGATCACGGACGACGCCCTCGGCGACCTGCCGCCGATGCTCCTTCGCAACGAGGTTACGACCCCACCGGTCAGGAGAGCAGTCGGCGAAGGCTCCCGGCAGACCGGTTACGTTGAATGGGGCTGTCGACAGTGGGAGCTCCGGGTCGATGGAATAGGCCCATCGAGTTCCCGCGTACTCATCGGAGTATTTGAACGTCGTCGAGATATGCCGCCGTGCGATGTGGAAGTACGCAGTGCCGACGAATACCGTCGTTCCGCCCTGGTCCATCTCAACCCGGATCTGCTCACTCATCGACGGACCCTGTCTGGAAGCGTTTCAGCAGAGCGCAGTCTGCCGACGTCGGTGCTCAGAGGATCGAATGAGGCGGAAACGTGGTCGAGCTGTCCGAGTGCCTGCATAACCGACATCACTGCGCCGATTGATACCCCCGCGTCACCACGTTCGACTTTCTGGAGCGTCGATCGAGAGATGCCGGCCCGCTCTGCGACTTCGACAGCCTTCAACGACTGCATGAGTCGCCACCGACGAATCGCGGATCCGATCTCGGTGAGGCGGCGATCCACCTGGCGAGTGACGCTCATTCTGGCTCCTTATGAGTGCAATAAACACCATATGATTCATTAAAGACTAGAATACGCGTCATTAGACTACCCGGCAATGTTGATTTCGGGAGGATCGGTGGCCGGCTGCTGTCCGGTTGGACTCCACAAGATCTCTGAACGTCCGTGACAACACCACTCTCAGTTGGCCGGCCACGAGCCGGAGAATACACGAATGACCTCGTCCGACTCCCATTGGGAGTTGAACGAGGCCATTTACTACCTCCCTATTACTACCTGACGGCGGCCCAGCAACCCCGCGCCAGGTAGCAGTACCCCCGTCAGGTAGTAATAAGCACGGGCGACCCGCCCACACACGAACACAAACACCACACCCATGCGTGAATACAGTAATGGCCCCGCCCAAAAACTGGACGAGGCCATCACCTTAAAAAATATTGCGGCAGTCACTTACTCTCCCACAACCACCAAGTTGCAGTACCATCAGCGCGAATGGGCTTAGCTACCGGGATCGGAACGGTTAACCGGGCGTTTCCCCACCACTATCACCACCGCAAAACCAACAAACCACCACCACAACCCACAAAGGATTGTCAGCGGTAGTGGTCCAAGAACCGCACAGCGAACGCGAACACCAAAAACTATGTCATGCACACCCCACAAAACGGGGCGCATTCTCTCATCACAACCAGAAAGGCGAATAAAGACTCTTCGCACACACCAACCCCACTAAAGGGAAAAAGTTGATGAGTGATCGGTGTATTAGTACCAGTCAACTCCACACCTTACAGTGCTTCCATACCCGGCCTATCAACCCCATCATCTATAGGACACCTCCCCCAACAAAAGTTGGTTGGAAATCTCATCTCGGAGCCGGCTTCCCGCTTAGATGCTTTCAGCGGTTATCCATCCCGAACGTAGCCAACCAGCCATGCTCCTGGCGGAACAACTGGCACACCAGAGGTTCGTCCGTCCCGGTCCTCTCGTACTAAGGACAGACCTCCACAAATTTCCTACGCACGCAGCGGATAGGGACCGAACTGTCTCACGACGTTCTAAACCCAGCTCGCGTACCGCTTTAATGGGCGAACAGCCCAACCCTTGGGACCGACTCCAGCCCCAGGATGCGACGAGCCGACATCGAGGTGCCAAACCATGCCGTCGATATGGACTCTTGGGCAAGATCAGCCTGTTATCCCCGAGGTACCTTTTATCCGTTGAGCGACCACGCTTCCACAAGCCATGGCCGGGTCACTAGTCCCAGCTTTCGCTCCTGCTCGACACGTCCGTCTCACAGTCAAGCTCCCTTGTGCACTTACACTCGACACCTGATTGCCAACCAGGCTGAGGGAACCTTTGGGCGCCTCCGTTACTCTTTAGGAGGCAACCGCCCCAGTTAAACTACCCATCAGGCACTGTCCCTGAACCCGATCAGGGTCCGAAGTTAAGGAATCCACTATGGTCAGAGTGGTATTTCACCGATCGACTCCACCCCAACTAGCGTCAGGGCCTCACAGTCTTCCACCTATCCTACACAAACCACACCGAATCCCAATACCAAACTATAGTGAAGGTCTCGGGGTCTTTCCGTCCTGCTGCGCGTAACGAGCATCTTTACTCGTAATGCAATTTCGCCGAGTTCGTGGTTGAGACAGCAGAGAAGTCGTTACGCCATTCGTGCAGGTCGGAACTTACCCGACAAGGAATTTCGCTACCTTAGGATGGTTATAGTTACCACCGCCGTTTACTGGGGCTTAAATTCTCCGCTTCACCCTTACGGGTTAACAGGTCCTCTTAACCTTCCAGCACCGGGCAGGCGTCAGTCCGTATACATCGACTTACATCTTCGCACGGACCTGTGTTTTTAATAAACAGTCGCTTCTCTCTGGCCTCTGCGACCACCACCAGCACATCCCCACGCATGGTGGGTTCACCGGGATGGTCCCCCTTCTCCCGAAGTTACGGGGGCATTTTGCCGAGTTCCTTAACCACGATTCTCTCGATCACCTTAGTATTCTCTACTCGACCACCTGTGTCGGTTATAGGGTACGGGCAACACACACCCTCACGTCGATGCTTTTCTCGGCAGCAGAGGATCACCAGATCACCCCACCAATGTGGGGCGCCCATCAGCTCTCACACTCTATGCGGGGACGGATTTACCTACCCCCACGTGCTACAACCTTAGACCGTGACTACCATCGCACGGCCTGGCTACCTTTCTGCGTCACACCTCACGCTTACCGACTCCACACTCAGGTCCCACCCGCAACCCCAACATCAAGTCCGAAGACTCAAAGGAGGAATTGGATGGTTAGTATCGTGTGTTTTGGTACTGTCGGTTGTGTGTCGGTACCAGAATATCAACTGGTTGTCCATCGACTACGCCTGTCGGCCTCGCCTTAGGTCCCGACTTACCCAGGGCGGATTAGCCTAGCCCTGGAACCCTTGGTCATCCGGTGGACGGGTTTCTCACCCGTCTTTCGCTACTCATGCCTGCATTCTCACTCGAATCGCCTCCACCACTCGTTCACACGGCAGCTTCTCCGGCAACTCGACGCTCCCCTACCCAACACCACACCATTACGGCGATTGTGGTGCTGCCACAACTTCGGCGGTGTACTTAGCCCCGCTACATTATCGGCGCTCAATCACTTGACCAGTGAGCTATTACGCACTCTTTCAAGGGTGGCTGCTTCTAAGCCAACCTCCTGGTTGTCTTCGCAACTGAACATCCTTTCCCACTGAGCACACGCTTAGGGGCCTTAGTTGATGGTCTGGGCTGTTTCCCTCTCGACAATGAAGCTTATCCCCCACTGTCTCACTGCCACGCTGAACCTTGACTGGCATTCGGAGTTTAGTTGACGTCAGTAACCCGGTAGGGCCCATCAGCCATCCAGTAGCTCTACCTCCAGCAAGAACCACGCAACGCTGCACCTAAATGCATTTCGGGGAGAACCAGCTATCACAGAGTTTGATTGGCCTTTCACCCCTAACCACAGGTCATCCCCTCCATTTTCAACTGAAGTGGGTGCGGGCCTCCACGCGCTCTTACACACGCTTCACCCTGCCCATGGCTAGATCACTCCGCTTCGGGTCTAGGACACGCGACTAGGATCGCCCTATTCGGACTCGCTTTCGCTACGGCTACCCCACACGGGTTAACCTCGCCACGCACCGCTAACTCGCAGGCTCATTCTTCAAAAGGCACGCCATCACAGTCATCTAGATACTGCTCTGACGGATTGTAAGCACATGGTTTCAGGTACTCTTTCACTCCCCTCCCGGGGTACTTTTCACCATTCCCTCACGGTACTTATCCGCTATCGGTCATCAGGAAGTATTTAGCCTTACCAGGTGGTCCTGGCAGATTCACACGAAATTCCACGAGTTCCGTGCTACTCGGGCATGCACACACTGCGAACAGTCAGCGTTTCGTCTACGGGACTCTCACCCACTCCGGTCCTGTTTCCCACCAGGTTCGACTACACCAACAACACTCACAGACCGGCCATGCTGGACCGGACCACGTACACCCCACAACACCCCTGCAGCAACACCAGCACGCTTGACACTGCACAGGTTTAGGCTCATCCAGTTTCGCTCGCCACTACTCCCGGAATCATTGTTATTTTCTCTTCCTGCGGGTACTGAGATGTTTCACTTCCCCGCGTTCCCTCCACATGCCCTATATATTCAGACACGGGTCACCACCCTCACGAGTGGCGGGGTTTCCCCATTCGGAGACCCTCGGATCAACGCCTGTTTATCGGCTCCCCGAGGCTTATCGCAGATTTCCACGTCCTTCATCGGCTCCTGATGCCAAGGCATCCACCATGCGCTCTTACACACTCACCCAACCCCCAAAAGGGCCGGCTTCATGTGCGCGAAAAATATTGCTTCATTCACCTTAACTAGATGATGACAAGAAAAATCACATTACATAAACACCACACAAATATGGTGTTTGATGCTCGCGTCCACTATACGATTCTCAAACCACTACCAAACACCCACCACCACACACCCACACTGTGGCTGCCTGTTGGTCGGGTTGGTCCTGTTGGTTGAAACCACACCCACACAATCGTGTGGGGTTTGTGATTCCAGGACCCAATAACGTGTTCGTTCTAGCCCACCCGATCACTCACCGCACCCGGGGCATTGACCCCAGCCGGGCTGTGTGGGCGAGCGGAAGAAGTGATGTTCCACCCTTGAGCTCTCATGATGACCACATACGGGTCATACCATGAGGATCTTAATGTGTGCTCCTTAGAAAGGAGGTGATCCAGCCGCACCTTCCGGTACGGCTACCTTGTTACGACTTAGTCCCAATCACCAGTCCCACCTTAGACGGCCCCCTCCCACAAGTGGGTTGGGACACCGGCTTCGGGTGTTACCGACTTTCGTGACTTGACGGGCGGTGTGTACAAGGCCCGGGAACGTATTCACCGCAGCGTTGCTGATCTGCGATTACTAGCGACTCCGACTTCACGTAGTCGAATTGCAGACTACGATCCGAACTGAGACTGGCTTTAAGGGATTCGCTTACCCTCACGGGTTCGCCTCTCTCTGTACCAGCCATTGTAGCATGCGTGAAGCCCAAGACATAAAGGGCATGATGATTTGACGTCATCCCCACCTTCCTCCGAGTTGACCCCGGCAGTCTCCTATGAGTTCCCACCATCACGTGCTGGCAACATAGAACGAGGGTTGCGCTCGTTGCGGGACTTAACCCAACATCTCACGACACGAGCTGACGACAACCATGCACCACCTGTACACCAGCTCCAAAGAGAAGAACTGTTTCCAGAACGGTCCAGTGTATGTCAAGCCTTGGTAAGGTTCTTCGCGTTGCATCGAATTAATCCGCATGCTCCGCCGCTTGTGCGGGCCCCCGTCAATTCCTTTGAGTTTTAGCCTTGCGACCGTACTCCCCAGGCGGGGCACTTAATGCGTTAGCTACGGCGCGGAGAACGTGGAATGTCCCCCACACCTAGTGCCCAACGTTTACGGCATGGACTACCAGGGTATCTAATCCTGTTCGCTCCCCATGCTTTCGCTCCTCAGTGTCAGTTACAGCCCAGAGTCCCGCCTTCGCCACCGGTGTTCCTCCTGATATCTGCGCATTTCACCGCTACACCAGGAATTCCAGACTCCCCTACTGCACTCTAGTCAGCCCGTACCCACTGCACGCGCAACGTTAAGCGTTGCGTTTCCACAGCAGACGTGACCAACCACCTACGAGCTCTTTACGCCCAATAATTCCGGACAACGCTCGTACCCTACGTATTACCGCGGCTGCTGGCACGTAGTTAGCCGGTACTTCTTCTGCAGGTACCGTCACTTTCGCTTCTTCCCTGCTGAAAGCGGTTTACAACCCGAAGGCCGTCATCCCGCACGCTGCGTCGCTGCATCAGGGTTTCCCCCATTGTGCAATATTCCCCACTGCTGCCTCCCGTAGGAGTCTGGGCCGTGTCTCAGTCCCAGTGTGGCCGGTCGCCCTCTCAGGCCGGCTACCCGTCGTCGCCTTGGTAGGCCATTACCCCACCAACAAGCTGATAGGCCGCGAGCCCATCCCCGATCGAAAAACTTTCCACCAACCCTCATGCGAAGATTGGTCATATCCGGTATTAGACCCAGTTTCCCAGGCTTATCCCGAAATCAGGGGCAGGTTACTCACGTGTTACTCACCCGTTCGCCACTCATCCACCAACAGCAAGCTGTCGGCTTCAGCGTTCGACTTGCATGTGTTAAGCACGCAGCCAGCGTTCGTCCTGAGCCAGGATCAAACTCTCCATAAAAAACTTTATGTTACGAATGAATCCCAGCAAGACAGCCAACCCCTCACGGGGTGAGAAGGTTGACCACAAAATAACTGACCAAACACACCATCCACCCATATGCTGTGGGAGGTTCGGCGAAGAACAACCCACACGAGGGTGAACCACTGTTTGGCCAGGTGATTGTCTTACCAGAAAATAAAAATGTTCTGGCATCACAACTTGTTCAAACAAACACGCTATTGGATTCTCAAACCACAAACACACACCCATCACCACCACCCGAAAACCGAGCGTGTTCACTGGGGGTATCAGTTTCATTGTGTGTCACCCACCCGGTGTCCTGAACCCTTGGACCAAACCGTGTTTGTCCTGGTCAGACCCGGTGGAAACTCTGTCTCGAAGACGGTGTTTCCGGCGGGGCAACGAGATATAACTCTAGACCACCCCAGAGCCACCGTGCAAATCCAAAACCGACTTTCTCCACGTGACACCCACCACACAGCCTCGTTGCCGCATCGACATCCCCGCCAATGCGGGGTGCTAGCGTCCTGAGTATGAGCACGTTACCCACAGACACATCGCTGACAAGCGCCCAGGCCCCGATCGCCGTCGTCGCCGGGGCATCGGGGTTCATCGGCGGAGAGCTGCTCGATGCGCTCAGCGCTTGGGGGTACGCGACGCGGACGATCGGCCGCTCCCCTGACTCCGCCGACGCCACCTGGGACCGTCCCGACCGAATCGCCGAACTCATCGACGGTGCCGACCTGCTTATCAACCTCGCCGGCCGGAGCGTCGGATGTCGGTACACGGATGCCAATCGACAGGTGATCTGGGATTCCCGCGTCGATACGACACGCGTTCTCAATACTGCGGTGGCAGCCGCCTCGGTGCCGCCGCGTCTGTGGATCAATTCGAGCACGGCCACCATCTACCGTCACTCGATGGATCGACCGCAGACCGAGGACGACGGCGACATCGGCGAAGGGTTCTCGGTCGACATCGCCAAGGCCTGGGAGAAGGAGATCTTTGCCGGAGATCTGCCCGCGACCAGACGAGTCGCGCTGCGGATGGCGATCGTGCTCGGTGACGGAGCGGCGTTGAACATGTTGGCCACCGCGGCCAGATTCGGCGCGGGAGGAGCCCAGCATGAAGGGCGCTGGTTCCCGCACCGGCGCTATCGCGGGATCGGCCCGGCGGCTTCCGGGCCGACGGTCTGGCGAGGACACCCGCCCACTCACGGACGACAGCGGTTCAGCTGGGTCCATATCGACGACGTGCTCCGGGCAATCCGGTTCATCGACGAACACGACGAACTCAGTGGCCCGATCAACGTCTCGAACCCACAGGTCTCGGACAATCGCTCACTGATGAAAGCGCTGCGCAAGGCAGTGCGTATGCCCGTGGGGATTCCTGCTCCCAGGTGGCTGCTCGAGATCGGGATGGTCGTCCTGCGTCAGGAGTCGGAACTCGTGCTCAAGAGTCGGTGGGTGCTGCCGAAACGACTCGAAACGGCCGGGTTCGACTTCAGGTGGACCGACATCGAGGCGGCGGCAAAGCACCTGCTGCGCTGAAGAGTCGGGTACGGCACTCCCCCACCTCGGGGGAACGCCGCCCCCACCTCCGGGGAACGCCGCCCCCACCTCCGGGGAACGGCAGGATCGCACGCTCAGCCGACTGCCGCCTCGGCGGGGATTCCCTGCTCGACGCAGTCGGCGCAATAGGGCTGCAGACCCTTCTCCGTGCAATCGGCGCACCGCAGGTACTGTCTGCGGCACTCGAGGTTCGCACAGTTGACGAACTCCGGCGTCTTCCTGTCGCAGGACACGCAATGCCCGATGGATTCGACATTGTCACCGAACTCGACGTGCATGCGCTTGTCGAAGACGTACAGCGAACCGTCCCAGTAGCCGGAGCTGCCGAAGGTCTCGCCGTAGCGGACGATGCCGCCGTCGAGCTGATAGACCTCTTCGAACCCGCGGTTCTTCATGAGCACGGACAGGACCTCGCAGCGGATTCCGCCGGTGCAGTAGGTGACGACGGGTTTGTCTTTGAGGTCGTCGTATTTGCCGGATTCGATCTCGGCGATGAAGTCACGCGTGGTGTCGGTGTCGGGAACGATCGCGTCCCGGAACTTCCCGATCTGCGCCTCCATCGCATTGCGGCCGTCGAAGAAGACGACCTCCTCGCCGCGTTCGTCGAGGAGTTTGTGCAGGGCTCCGGGCTTGAGGTGCTGGCCGCCGCCTTGGACTCCGTCTTCGGTCACCGTGATCTCATCAGGAGTGCCGAAGGTGACGAGTTCGTCGCGGACCTTCACGCTCAGCCGCGGGAAGTCATCGCCTTGACCGTTCGACCATTTGATGTCCGCACCTTTGAAAGGCGCGTACGACTTCGTTGCCCGCACGTACTGCTTCACCTCGAAGATGTCCCCGCCGACAGTGGCGTTGATCCCGTCCTTCGACACGATGATCCGCCCCTTGAGCCCGAGGCTCTCGGCCAAGGTGTGCTGCCACAGCTTGACCGCTTCGGGGTCGGGCAGCGGGGTGAAGACGTAGAACAGGACGATCTTGGGAGTTGCCATGGCTCCCATTCTAAGTGGGGTGCGACAGTCCTATTCCCAGCGGGGAACGGTCCCTACCCGCGCCGAGGTGGTCCGCCCGTGGACGCGCTTCGCCCCCGCGGTGAGGACACGGCTAAGATTGGCCGTGAGTGCCGTGTCGTATGAAAGGGCCCCGAAGAGGACATGACGTCTAACCTCAGCTCTGCGGATTCCACGCAGGTCGATTCCCCGCAGAATGCATCGAAGAAGGTCAAGGAGACGGTCGAGTTCGCAGCGGCGAACCCCGACGTCGAGCAGCCTTTCGCCGATCTCGGTCTCACGGCCGACGAATACGAGAAGATCAAGGCGATCCTCGGACGTCGCCCCACCTCGGCGGAATTGGCCATGTATTCGGTGATGTGGTCCGAGCACTGCTCGTACAAGTCCTCGAAGGTCCACCTGTCGAAGTTCGGCGACAAGGTCACCGAGGACATGAAGAAGCACCTGCTCGTGGGCATCGGCGAGAACGCCGGCGTCGTCGACATCGGGAACGGCTGGGCGGTGACCTTCAAGGTCGAATCGCACAACCACCCCAGCTACGTCGAACCCCACCAGGGTGCGGCCACCGGAGTCGGCGGCATCGTCCGCGACATCATCTCCATGGGTGCGCGCCCGGTCGCTGTGATGGATCAGCTGCGGTTCGGAGCCATCGACCATCCGGACACCGCCCGTGTCGTCCACGGTGTGGTCGCCGGCATCAGCAACTACGGCAATTCCCTGGGCCTGCCGAACATCGGCGGCGAGACCGTCTTCGATTCCGTCTATCAGGGAAATCCGCTGGTCAACGCCCTGGCTGTGGGTGTCATGCGACATGAGGACATCCGTCTGGCCAACGCGTCGGGACTGGGCAACAAGGTCGTGCTCTTCGGTGCGCGCACCGGTGGCGACGGCATCGGCGGTGCTTCGATCCTCGCTTCCGAGTCCTTCGACGATTCGAAGCCCTCGAAGCGCCCCGCCGTGCAGGTCGGCGACCCGTTCGCCGAGAAGGTGCTCATCGAATGCTGCCTCGAGCTCTTCCACGCCGGTGTCGTCGAGGGCATTCAGGACCTCGGCGCTGCAGGCATCTCCTGTGCGACCTCGGAGCTGGCGTCCAACGGTGACGGCGGAATGCACATCGCGCTCGACGATGTGCTGCTGCGCGATGAGACCCTCACCCCTGAGGAGATCCTCATGTCGGAGTCGCAGGAGCGGATGATGGCCGTCGTCCGTCCCGACCGCCTCGACGAATTCTTGCGAATCGTCGGCAAATGGGAGGTCGAGACCTCCGTGCTCGGCGAGGTCACTGATTCCGATCGTCTCGTCATCGAATGGCACGGCGACGTCATCGTCGATGTGCCCCCGCGCTCGGTCGCCCACGACGGCCCCGTGTACAACCGTCCGTTCACCGAACCGTCATGGACCGCCGAGGTGGCTGCGAACACCGTTGAGGCCGCTGGTTTGGCGAAGCCCCAGTCCGATGATGAGCTGCGGTCGACGATGCTCGAGCTCGCGGGGTCGCCGAACCTCGCCTCGAAGTCGTGGATCACCTCGCAGTACGACAAGTACGTCCAGGGCAATACCGCACTGGCCTACCCGGATGATGCCGGTGTCGTCCGCGTCGACGAGGGGTCCGGTCTCGGCGTGGCCATCGCCACCGACGCCAACGGTCGCTACAGCTTCCTCGACCCGGCGCGCGGTGCCCAGCTGGCTCTGGCCGAGGCCTACCGCAATGTCTCGACCGCCGGTGCCATTCCGCGTGCGGTCACCGACTGCCTGAACTTCGGATCCCCCGAGGATCCGGAGATCATGTGGCAGTTCGCGCAGGCTGTCGAAGGCCTCGCCGGCGCCTGCCAGGACATGGGAATCCCGGTCACCGGCGGCAATGTGTCCCTGTACAACCAGACCGGCGGAGTGGCCATCCACCCGACTCCGGTCGTCGGTGTGCTCGGTGTCTTCGATGATGTCACCCGCGCCACCCCGAGCGGCTGGCAGGAGCCGGGCCAGACCATCTATCTGCTCGGCACCACCGAAGCGGAGCTCGACGGTTCGGCGTGGGCCGACGTCACGGCCGACCACCTCGGCGGGGTTCCTCCGCAGTACAAGCCGGCAGCGGAGAAGGAACTCGGCGAGATCCTCATCAACTGCTCGCGCGACGGCATGATCGATGCCGCGCACGATCTGTCCGAGGGCGGGCTCTCGCAGGCCCTCGTCGAATCGTCGCTGCGCTATGGCACGGGCGCCCGGATCTGGCTCGATGAGGTCTGCGAGCGTGACGGCGTCGACGTGTTCACGGCACTGTTCTCCGAGTCGACTGCGCGCGCGATCGTTGCCGTGCCGCGCTCGGAAGAGGTCCGTTTCAAGGACATGTGCACGGCACGGCGGTTCCCGTTCGTGCGCATCGGCATGACCGATGCCGGTGACGGAGCTCCTGCGCTCGAGGTCGTCGACCACTTCTCGATCGGACTCGACGAACTCGGTCAGGCCCACGAGGGTACGCTGGCTGATCGCTTCGGCGGCAGCGTCGCGGCGGTGACCGAAACCGCGGTCTGAGCCACGACCGGCGAAGACTGACGCCGAGACGGCCTCTCGGCCTCGAGATGACCAGCTGCGGTTGGTCCTTTCGAGGCAGAGGGGCCGTTTCGCTGTCGCGCTGAGTCCGGACTGCCCGGCCAGGTGTGACGGTCACGAAGGTGGGTCGGTAGGTTCCTCATCTTCGCGATTGCTGCGGCGCAACCGATCGCGCAGCGGTCCGACTATGCCCCAGGCGAGAGCGGTGAAGACGGCGACGATCGTCCAATAGATCAGCCAGAAGGAATCAGCCAAGCCCGCGATCGCGATTCCGATGGACAGCAGTGCGGTGGTGATCGCCGCGGCGGTCAGGCAGCGCAACCAGTATCCGAGACTGGTTCGAGTCGGTACGGCAGGCAGTGCAGCTTCGCTGAGATCCGTATGGCGACGGGCGAATCGGCGGTCGACGCGGGCGATGGCCTCCGGACCGAAGACGACGGAGAAGCCGACGTAGAACGCTGCCATTCCGTGGCTGAAGTCCGATGCCGCTCCCCGATTGAGATCGATGTAAGTCAGGACGATGATGACGATGTCGATGAGCGGGGTGGATACGAGGAGAACCGTCGAAACCGTTCTCCAGTGCAGCAGATACCTCGCGCATACTCCGGCGAGCAGAAAGACCCAGAACAGTACTTCACCGGCGATGATGAACAACAGCATCGAGCGACACACCCACTTGGATCGATGACATGTTTTTCTCGCTCGACTGTACCAAAATAGAGTTCGAGGAGGAACAGGGTGCCGAAATTCGTGGACCATGATCAGCGCCGCGCCGACATCGGTTGGGCCGTGGCACGGCTCATCGCGGCCGAGGGGATCCAGGCCGTGTCGGTTCGCGCCGTCGCCGCCGAATCGGGGTATCAGCCCTCGACACTTCGGCACTATTTCCCTCTGGCAGACGAGATGACAGCGCATGCTCTGGTCCTCATCAGTCGACGGCAGCAGCAACGACTGTCGGCGAAGAGTTGGCCGGAGGACCCACGTCTGGCAATTCGCGAAGCTTGGTGCGAAGCTCTGCCACTCGATGATGATCGCCGTCTCGAGGCACACATCTGGCTCGCCTCAAGCATCACCGCGCGATCGGATTCGGCGCGACAGGCGCTGGGGTCGATCAACGAAGGACTCGACAGGCTATGCGCCAACACCATCGAGGTCTATACCGGACGGGTCGACGATGCCTCCGCCCGTACAGCCCTTCGTGCCTTCACCGACGGACTCGCTCTGAACGGAATCGTCGATCCCGAACGCTTCACCCCGTCCGTCGTCGAATCGAGCCTCGATCTCTATCTCGACCGGCTGCAGCGACCGGATCAGTAGTCGGGCTGTGCTGGCGCCGCGGCCGTCCCACCGTTGGCACGGGCGAGCAGGTGGAAGAGTCCGAGGCTCGCAAAGATGAGCACGAGCCACACGGCTTGAACGAGGACTCCGGCCATAATGCCGGTCGTGGCGCTTTCGGCCAGCGGTTTGGTAACCGCCATATTGAGCACCGCGAGGATCGCGCCGATGACGACAGCGATGACGAGGATCCACCACCGACGATTGCGGGCGATGTTCCACCCGCAGAATACCGCGGCCAGGAAGAACGCGTTGAGCACGCCTTGGATGATGTTCATGGTGAGCAGTGAGCTGCCGTCTTCAGTCCCGACCGAAGTGAGAAGGATTCCTGTCAGGGGCGTGAGAATCAGCAGGGCTGCGCATCCGAGGAGGAAGATTCCGGCACCGATGAATCTCCGCGCCCAGCTGGTGTTCTTCACGAGCAGGATCGCTGCAGTGCCGAGGACCAGCCGCAGACATGCACAGAGGACCGATCCGACGCTGAAGAGCACGACTGATGCGGTCGCCTCCCCCGACGTCGCCATCGGGGCGAACACCAACGACGGCAGCGCCTCGATGATGAGGGCCGCCCAGAACAGACTGCGGGCGAGCCAGCCCGGATTCTGCGGAACCGACACCAGCGTCGCCGCCTGGCTCCGACCGAGTCCCTGGCTCCACTGCTGACCGGTGCCTGACCGCCCGGCTGGATCCTGACCATAATGTCTGTAGCTCATGCCCCCAGCATATGAGCCAACTCCACTTGTGATTGAGCAGGGCGGACACTGTCTCAGTACTGGACTGAGCTGACAGCACTGCACCGCCGGCCCACCAACCCACTCCGTCCACGTGTCCCAAGATGACGACAACCACACATGCGCCACTGCGAATGTGATTGCCTAAGAGGGAATGCTGCGGCGCGACTGCCGCAGTCGCACTGCACGATCGAACCGAGACAGAGGAGCCACCCATGGCAACGATTCGCACATCCCACGCGGGATCCTTACCCCGCACTCCCGAGCTCATCGAAGCCAACAAGGTCAAGCAGGCGCAGAACACCGCTCGCCTGGCCGGTGAGTCCGTGTCTCAGGAGCAGGAGCAGGAATTCGACGAGCTCCTCGCCGCCAGCGTCACCGACCTCGTCAAGCGGCAGAAGAACCTGGGCATCTCACTGCCCAACGACGGCGAGTACGGTCATGCCATGGCCGCCGACTTCGACTACGGCGCATGGTGGCACTACTCGTTCGCGCGCACCGGCGGGCTCGAGCTCGACGATGTCGACAAGTGGGATGCACCGGCCGTGCGTTCCGAGCCCGGTAAGACGGTTCTCACCAGCTTCGGTGACCGCCGCGATCGCAATCTGTTCCCCAACGTCTACTCCGATGCCGACGCCGGCACCGACACCGGCCAGCAACCGCAGTTCCCGAAGGCCACCGGCCCGATCAGCTACATCGGTCAGGGCCAGGTCAACCGCGACGTCGCGAACCTCAAGGCCGGTCTGGCCGCCGCCGGCTATGACGAGCGTGCCGGGTACATCAATGCGCTTTCCCCCGGTTCGGCCTCTCGCATCGCCAACGAGTACTACTCAAGCGATGAGGAGTTCATCTGGGCGTGGGCCGATGTGCTGCGGGAGGAATACCTCGCCATCACCGAGGCGGGTCTGACCGTCCAGATCGACGATCCGTCCCTCGCGGAGAACTTCGACCAGATCAACCCGGAACCGTCCTTCGATGACTACCGCGCGTTCATCCAGGTCCGCATCGATGCACTCAACCATGCGCTGCGCGGAATCGACCCGGCGCAGGTGCGCGTGCACACCTGTTGGGGCTCGTGGCACGGACCGCACGTCACCGACCTGCCGTTCGTCGAGATCGTCGACCAGGTGCTTTCGATCAACGCCGCCGGCATCACTTTCGAAGCCGCGAACGTCCGCCACGAACACGAATGGCGGATCTGGGAAGAGAAGAAGCTGCCCGAGGGCAAGTACATCATTCCCGGAATCGTCTCTCACTCGACCAACGTCATCGAGCATCCCGAGCTCGTCGCCGAACGCATCGGCCGGTTCGCTGGTCTCGTCGGACCCGAGAACGTCGTCGCCTCCACCGACTGCGGGCTGGGCGGCCGCGTCCACCCGGACATCGCCGTCGCGAAGCTGCAGTCGCTGACCGAAGGTGCGGAGATCGCCTCGAAGCGCTTCTGACCCCGTACTGCGGAAACAGCAGTAACAGCAGAAACACCGGTCCCCTCCGTTCGGCATGTGAGCCGACCGGAGGGGACTTCTGTATTACGCCCCGCCGCCGAGCTCCTCGTCGAAGCAGTCGCTCAAGGTCGGGTGGGCGAACTGGTATCCGGTTTCCTGCAGCTTCTCCGGCACCACGCGCTGGTCCGCCAGAGCCAGCTCCTTCGCCCCATCACGGCCGAGCATGATCTCTGTGATGAAACCGGGCGTCGGGATCCACGCGGGCCTGCGCAGGTGAGCGGCGAGCGCCTCGGCGAATTCCGCCTGCGTGACAAGCTCCGGCGCAACAGCGTTGACCGGCCCGCGCACATAGTCATAGAGGACCGCGTGCACATATGACCGCGCCACGTCGTCAAGCGAGATCCATGCCAGGGCCTGCTCCCCGCTGCCCAATCGACCGCCGGCACCGGCGAGGAACAGCGGCGCCTGCAGTTTGAGCAGACCGCCCAAGGAGCTGAGCACGACTCCGGTTCGGATCGACACACGTCTGATCCCGGCGTCCTCGACACCGGCCGCTGTCTCTTCCCACTTCTGACATACCTCAGCGAGGAATCCGTCGCCGGCCGGTCCGGTTTCGTCGACTGGTTCGTCCGCCTTCGACCCGTAATAGCCGACCGCGGAAGCGCAGACGAAGACCGACGGACGCTTCGCCTCGGGCAGGTCGCGCATCGTTTCGACGAGCAGCCTCGTCGAATCGATGCGGGAGGACCATATCTCGTCCTTCGCATGCTTGGTGAACCGTGTGGCGATGGATCGCCCACCGAGGTGGACCACCGCATCCGCCCACGCGAGGTCGCGTGGATTGAGGATTCCCAGGTCCGGATTCCAGTGCACCTCGTAGGGGAACTTCGGGGTTTCGCGCACAAGCAGTCGCACGAAGTGTCCCGCGGTGGAGAACAGGGCGGCGACCTGGCGTCCGATCATTCCGCTGCCGCCGGCAATGAGGATGTGTTTGCCCTTCTTCCGCGTCAGCAGGGGCGCATTCGTGGATTCGAGGAAGTCGATATCCATGAGCATCCGCTTGCGGCGGGCGTCGAAGGTGGCCTCGAGGTAGTGAGTGAGGCCCCGGTCGATGACGTCGAGCCCTGCGGGGCCATGGAGAATTCGATGTGGTCGTCGATCTTCGTCCCGCCGGCGACCGAAGTGAACTCGTGCGTGTGCTTCCACTGGCTCAGCGGTCCCTTCTTCAGCTCATCGACGAAGGAGAACCGCGACGGACCCTCCGAATGCACCGAGCTGAACGGCCGCCGCACAAGTCCGTAAGTGCCGGGAACGCTCGTCTTCACCTGAGCCACCGAGCCCGGCGCGATCGGAGGATAACTCTCCTCGACGATCTCCTGCGCCCAGTGGGGTGAGAGGCGGGTCAGCGCTCCCGGCCGAGCATGCCAGTCGAATGTGGTCTCCGCACCGAGCGGAACTTCAGATGTCGACTCAAAGATGGTCATGGCATCCCTCCTACCTCGAATGATGCCACCGGTTTCTGAGAATGTGACCCGCAACTCACCTAAGTCCAAGTGAATTGTTCTCGCCGAGGCGGCTCACTCTCTCAGCCCACCTGCTGTGACCGCTTCGCGGGGGTCCGAAACCTGCTTCCGCGGGCTCGAAGTGTGAGCGCAGTGATCTCGATCAGTACGCCCACGCTTCGAACCCGCGGGGGCAGCGCGACCGGCCGCGAGGGCAACGCGATCCGTTGGCGCTGCAGCCGGCGACTCAGTCGGCCGCTGGGATCTTGCCGAAGCGGAACGCCGACCAGAAGTCACCGCGCACATATCCGTGCGACGGTTCCGGATCGAAGTCCCAGTGGCGGACTCGACCGACCTTGAGCGCGTCGGCGACGAGTTGGCGGCTGCGCTGAGAAGCAAGCACATGCTCTTCGAGGTGCTCGAGATCGTACCGGGATTCGAGTTCTGCACGCATCGACTCATGCGCCTGGGAGTAGGCCGGATCCTCGGCGCGGTTGACCAGCTCGTCGGGATCCGCCGCCAGGTCGAAGAGCAGCTCCGGGTCGCCGGGGCACACAGTGAGCTTGAGATCACCGCGCACCAGCGTGACCTGCGGCCGGTAGGTGCCCTCGGCGAAGTACTCGATGACGACGTCGCGGTCCCCGGTCCCGAGTTCGCCGGCAGCTTCCCGCCTGGCAGATTCGAGTATCGAGGTTCCGGTCAGTCCCTCATCGATCGCCGAGGCGGCTCCTGCACCTGCATCCCCCGTGCCCACGGACGGCCCGGACGAAGCCGTGCCCTGCGCGATCTCGAGCAGGGTCGGCGCGAGGTCGACGAGACTGACCGGGGTCGCATACCGGCCCGGGGCGATCACCTCGGCGGGTCCGTTGATGATGAGCGGAACCCGGGACGACTGCTCATAGGGCGACATCTTGAACCACAGCCCCTTCTCCCCCAACATGTCACCGTGGTCGCTCGTGACGATGATGATCGTGTTGTCCGCGAGGTCGAGTTCTTCGAGCTTGCGCCGGATCGCTCCGACGTGGTCGTCGATATAGTTCACCGCCGCATAGTAGGCACGGCGGGCCCGTCGCACGTCCTCGATTCCCGGCTCGCGTTCGTCGAAGCCGCACATCGTGCGCAGACGGTGGCTGTGCGGGTCGACGGCCGGATCGGGGACCTCGGGGTGCGCCGGGTCCGGGATGGCCACCTCGGCGAATCGGTCCCAGTTGGCCTTCGGCGGCTCGTACGGGTCGTGGGGGTGGATGAACGAGGTGACCATGAGGAACGGCTGATCGCACCCGGCGGCCTGGTTCGCGCGCTTGCGGTCGTTGAGGTGGCGCAGGGTTCTGAAGATCACCTCGTCGTCGAAGTCTTGTTGGACGTTCGCGGTCGCCGCACCGGCGGTGAACACGGGGTCCGCCTCGTGGTACCACTGCAGCTTCTGCTCCAGGGGACGGTTCCAGTCGGGCACCATATCGAGATCGGCCGGGTACACGTCCGTGGTCAGGCGCTCTTCGAAACCGTGGTGCTGATCAGGCCCGATGAAGTGCATCCGCCCGATCAGCGCCGTGTGGTAGCCGAGTTTGCGCAGACGGTGGGCGAACGTCGGCACGGAGGCCGCGAAGTCGTCGCCGTTGTCCAGGCAGTCGATCTCCGAGGGCATCCGCCCGGTCATCATCGATGCCCGCGACGGCGAGCACAGCGGAGTATTGCAGTACGCGCGGTCGAAGACGGCTCCGTCGGCAGCCAGGGCATCCATATTCGGTGTCAGCGCGGCCGCATCACCATAGGCACCCAGAGCCTGGGCAGCCATCTGGTCGGCTTGGACGACGACGATGTTCGGGGTGGTCATGAGTGGTCCTCTCTGCGGTCGGGGCCGGAGTCGGCTTCGGAATCGGTCGCTGAATCCGGATCGGATTCGCTCGCCGAGGCGGTCCCGGAGTCCGCATCGGTCGTGGAGCCGGCGTCCGCCTCGGCGGCGGTGGATTCCTCAGTCGCTGCGGAATCCTCGGTGTTCGCGGAATCGTCGTTCGGGGTCCACCCGTCGGCCCATTCGCCGGTTTCGTAGTCGAAACCGACGGGTTCGCCGTTCTCGTCCGTGCGCTGGTACCAGTCGGTGTAGTCCCCGTGCTCGGAGTCGATTCCGCCGTTCGCACCGTCACCGGGTTCGGTGGGCACGACCTGGAGGGCGAAGTCGTCACCGTAGGCATCGGCACCGGCGACCACGGCGTTGTCGACCGCGTTGAGCGCGTACTGACGGCGCAGGGCCAGCGGATCCGTGCGCAGCTCCTTGAACCAGGCGACGATGATGAAGAGCATGACGAGAGCGAACGGCACCGCGGTGACGATGACGAGCTGTTGGAGTCCCTCGAGTGCGCTGGCGTCGCCGAGGAGGAGCATCACCACGGCGATGCCGGACATCACGAGACCCCAGAACACGACGACCCACTTCTTCGGCTCCTGATCACCGCGGCTGGTGAGCATGCCCATGACCACCGAGGCGGAGTCCGCGGAGGTGATGAAGAAGATCGCCAGGACGATGATGACGACGAACGGCAGCCATTCGACATAGGGCAGGTTGTCGATGAGGGTGAAGAACACCTCGGGGGCTTCCATGCTGTCGGTGAATCCCGATGCTCCGGACCGGTACATCCAGATCGAGGTTCCGCCCATGATTCCGTAGGCGACGAAGAGCAGAGTCGAGGGGATGAAGATCGTGCCGAGGATGAACTGGCGGATCGAACGGCCGCGGGAGATGCGGGCGATGAAGGTGCCGACGAACGGCGACCAGGAGATCCACCACGCCCAGTAGTAGACGGTCCACAGGGACTGGAATTCCTGGGTCTCGGCGCCCCACGACAGGGACCGGCCCATCATGTCGAACATCGACCCGAGGTATTCCATGAACGCCGAGGGCAGCAGGTTGAGCAGGTAGAGCGTGGGTCCGAGGAACAGTACGAGCGCGACGATGCCGACGGTGAGGACGATGTTGATCGAGGACAGGTAGCGGATTCCGCGCGAGACGCCGGAAACCGCGGAGATGATGAAGCCGAGGGTGAGGACGAGGATGATGACGACGAGCATATTGTTCGTCATCGGTCCCGCACCGGAGACGATGCTGACACCGGTGCCGATCTGCATGGCCGCGATGCCCAGGGCTGCGGCCGTACCGAAGAGAGTGGCGACGATCGCGAAGATATCGACGAGCTTTCCGGCGAATCCCTCGGTCTGGCGTTTGCCGAACAGAGTCTGGAAGATCGAAGACAGCAGCAGCGAACGACCGCGACGATAGGCGGCATAGGCGATGGCACCGCCGACGAGGGCGTACATCGCCCACGCATGGAAGCCCCAGTGGAAGTAGGTCTGGGCCATCGCCCCGTGGAGCGCCTCGGTCGTCTCCGGATCGTTCGTCAGCGGCGGCGGTGAGATGAAGTAGGTCAGCGGCTCGGAGGGTCCGAAGAAGAGGACGCCGATGCCGATGCCCGCCGCAAAGAGCATGGCGACCCAGGAGAAGGTGGAGAACTCGGAGGTCTCTCCGTCCTTGCCCAAGGGAATCTTGCCGTAGGGAGAGAACGCGAGGATGAGCAGGGAGACGAGGATGATGATCGCGACGAGGTTGAACAGCCATCCGACATTGAGCGTCGCCCAGTCATACGCCGCCTGAGCGACGCTGGCGACGCTGGACGGACTGGAGATACCCCAGATGACGAAGGCGACGGTGAGGCCGCCGGCGATCGCGAAGATGATCGTGTCCAGCGAGTACTTGCGCCGCTGTTCGTCGATGGCGATTCCGGGCACGAGGATGGGATGGGTGTCGTGCGGGTAGTGGCCGTGCGTATCTTCGAGATCGGCCTTCACGGGACCGCGCGGTCGACGGTAGTCGAACTGGCCGAGGTTGCGTCCGGTCTCGCGACCCACGCGTTTGGCGTCGTCTCTCATCCGACGGGCGTCGGCCATGATCCTCTCGCGTGATGCTCGGCGGGCCGCCTCGGTGGAGGCATCGGACTGTCGATCCGGGCCCGGATCGTGTTCGTCGGTACGGGTGGAGTCATCGGTCATGTGTCGGTTCACACTCTTTCGATAGTTGCGGAAGACTGCCGAAATCGATCGGTGCCGTGTACGGAGACGAACGCATCATGGCCCGATGGCATGAACGCACATCGGGTACGAGTGGGAAATCAGTTGATGCGACCGGTAGGCGGCCGTCGATCGGGCAGGTGGTCTGCGGATCGGCGATCAGTGACTAGGGCTCCCCGCCCCACCAGCCGACGGCCACGGGCTCCCAGGAATCATTGGCGAAGCCGCAGCTCGGGCGCTCTCGATTCGGGGTCGACCATCCCCAGCGGTGGAGGTCGTCGAATCGAAGAGGGGTCATAACTTCGGACGATAACAGCTTCCTTGCGGCTTCACAATAAATTCCCAGCAAAGACCGGGTCAGCCGATTTCGACGAGAATGACGCCGACGGTGATGAAGCCGATCCCGAGGAGCGCCTTCCGCGTCAGCGGATCCTTCCAGATCACTCGAGAGAGCAGACAGACCAGTGCGACTCCGCACGCCGCCCAGAGGCCGTAGGCGACGCCGAGCGGCATGCCCTCGGCGAGGGTGCGGCTGAGGAAGAAGAAGGCCGCGGTGTAGCTGATCGCCACCGGGACGAACCAGATCTTGCGCTGCAGTCCGGCGCTGGCGCGCAGGCACAGGGTGCCGGCGACTTCGCTGAGGATCGACAGGGCCAACCACATCCAGCTCATTCGGTCACCTCCGCGTCGACGGTCTCGGATTCCTCGGGAGTGCCGGATTCGACGAGGATGACCCCGATGATGATGAGGGCGATGCCGATGATGGCGCCGATGCCCAGGAGCTCACCGAAGAACACGACGCCGAGCACGGCGACGAGGGCGACTCCGCTGGCCGACCAGGTGGCGTAGACGGCTCCGAGCGGCATGCCCAGCCGCTGGGTGAGCCCGAGGATGAAGAAGGCTGTGGCGTAGAGGACGACGACTCCGGGGATCCACCTCGGATCGGCAACCGAGGCGCGCAGCATCAGGGTGGCGGCCACCTCGGCGAGGATGGCCATGACGAGCAGCAGCAGACGTTTCGCATTCATTCGCTCACCTCCGGTTCGGTGTTGTCGGACGTGTTCTCAGCGTCGTCGCCGGTGGTCTGAGCGGCGTCGATGAGCGCGAGGGCGTGCTCCCGCACGGCGGCGAGATCCTCGGAGGGGAAGACTCCCGTCGCCTCTGACATCCACGCGCCGTCGGCGCAGAATCGAGCCGCGGTCAGCAGAGATACCGCACGATCATCGAGCCCGGTGGTGTCGAACCACGGACCGAGGTGCTCACTCCATGCCCGCGTCAGCTTCGGGTGGTAGAGCGCATCGGAGAAGATCCAATAGTCGGCGCGAGAGACCTCGGCAGTGGTGGCCACTGTGACATAGGCACGGTGCCGCTCGAAGCTCGACAGCTCCTGACTCGGGCGCCCGGTGTGCTCGCGCAGTCGCCGTGCCCAGTCTTCTGCGGCATGGTCGACGAGCCCGAGCATGAGCGCTTCCTTAGACGGGAAGTGATACATCAGGCCAGGCTTCGTCAGACCCGCCTGCTGCGCGACCGACTCCAGCGAGATCGTCACCCCCTGCACCGAATCATGCGATTCGGCCAGAGCCTTCGCCGCCTTGAGAATCCGCATCCGTCCATCATTCGCCATGCCTCGACTTTACCAACCGGTTGGTAAAGTACGCCAGTGCGGAAGAGAGGGCGGTCCGCACCCTGTCGGTGCGAACCGCCCTCTCATCCGGTCTGCAGACTGTCGGCCTGCCTGCGGGCGTTCGCCTGGCTTCCGGCGAAGTCTCGGTTCAGTTCAGCAGTGCCCGGTCGCCCAGGGTCGCTCCCTTGAGTTTCGAGAATTCGCCGAGCAGCGTCTCGACGGTCAGATCCTTCTTCTCCTCGGCCGAGGCCTGGTAGATGATCCGTCCCTCGTGCATCATGATCAGCCGGTTGCCCAGCGCGATGGCCTGCTCCATATTGTGGGTCACCATGAGCGTGGTCAGCCCGTCGGCTTCGACGATCTTCTTCGTCAGAGCTGACACCAGGGCCGCGCGCTGCGGGTCGAGGGCGGCGGTGTGCTCGTCGAGCAGCAGGATCCGCGGCTGAGTGAATCCGGCCATGAGCAGGCTGAGCGCCTGCCGCTGACCGCCGGAGAGCAGCCCGACCTTCGTCTTCAGCCGGTTCTCCAGTCCGAGTTCGAGAGTGGCGAGCTCCTCCTTGAAGTGCTCGCGTCGCTCCGAGGTGGTCCCCCGCCCCAGCCCACGCGGCTTTCCGCGTCTGAGCGCGAGCGAGAGGTTCTGCTCGATCGTGAGGTCCGGAGCGGTGCCGGCCATCGGATCCTGGAAGACGCGGCCCAGGTATCTCGCCCGTTTGTATTCGGGCATCCGCGACACCTCGGCGCCGTCGATGGTGATCGAACCGGAGTCGATGGGCAGACGGCCGGAGATGGTGTTGAGCAGTGTCGATTTTCCGGCTCCGTTGGAGCCGATGACGGTGACGAAGTCGGATTCGTCGAGTTCGAGCGAGAGTCCTTGCAGCGCCTTGCGTTCGTTGACGGTGCCCGGGAAGAAGGTCTTGGAGATGTTGACGATCTTGAGCATGGGTCTCAGATCTCCTTCCCGTTTCGGGCGCCGGTCGCGCCGGCGGGGATGTCGGCGATCTCTGCGGGGTCCTTCATATCGGTCGTTCCGGCCGGCACCGAGGCGGTCGCGCGGTTTCCGCGTCCGCGCAGTGAGGGGATCCGTTTGAGGAAGCCCCATCTGGGCAGCAGCAGTGCGATGACGACGAGGAGCGCGGTCGTCAGCTTCATATCGTTCGTATCCAGGCCCGCGCGCAGGGCGAGGAAGATGATCAGCCGGTAGACGACCGACCCGAGGAGCGCGCCGAGGCTGGCCATGAAGATGTTGCGGCTGCCGAAGACTGCCTGGCCGAGGATCACCGAGGCGAGTCCGACGAGGATGAGGCCGATGCCCATGCTGATGTCGGAGAATCCCTGGTACTGGGCGACGAGGGCACCGCAGAGTGCGACGAAGCCGTTCGACAGTGCCAGGGTGAGCATCGTCGAGTTGTCGGTGTTGACGCCGAGGCTGCGGATCATCTCTTTGTTGTTGCCGGTGGCCTGGATGGCCAGCCCGAGATCGGTGGTGAGGAACCAGTCGATGGCGAATTTGAGGATGAGGGCGAAGACGAGCAGGATCGCGATCGATGCCCAGGTGCCCATGAGCATGTTCTCCCGCAGCGGGGTGAACACGGTGTCTTCTCGCAGGAGTGGCAGGTTCGCCTTCCCCATGATCCGCAGGTTGATCGACCACAGGCCGATCATGGTGAGGATTCCGGCGAGCAGTCCGTCGATGCCGCCCTTCGTGTGGAGCAGACCGGTGATGTAGCCGGCGATGAGTCCGGCGCCGATCGCCGCGAGGGTGGCCATGAAGGGGTTGACCCCGGCGATGATGAGGGAGGCTGCGGTGGCGCCGCCCGTGGTGAAGCTTCCGTCGACGGTGAGGTCGGGGAAGTTGAGGACCTTGAAGGTCAGATAGACACCGAGCGCCATCGCGCCGTAGATGAGCCCGAGCTCCAATGCTCCGAACATGGGTTTCCGTTCATTTCTGGTGTGTGGTTCGTGGTGGCCCCGAGGCCGTCGGTTTCAGTGCCGACGGCCTCGGGGCCGGTGACGTCGGTGCCGCCGGAGAGTTCAGGACTCCGCGCACCGGGTCACGGGGTGAGGCGGGTTCCGATCACTCGATGACCTTGTCGGCCTCGTCGACGAGCTTCTTCGGAATCTCGACGCCTTGGGCTTTGGCGGCCTTCGGGTTGACGACGAGTTCGAGGTTCGAGCTGGTCTCGACGGGCATCTCGGCGGGCTTCTTTCCGTCCTGGAGGATCTTCAGCGCCATTTCGCCGGTCTGTTCGCCGAGCTTCGTGTAGTCGATGCCGCGGGTGATCGCCGCACCGGATTCGACCTGGCCGGCTTCCGACCCGACGAGCAGAGCCTTGTTCTTCTCTGCCGCCTGGACCATGGTCGACACTGCCGAGACCACGTTGTTGTCGGTGGGCACATAGTAGGCGTCGACCTTGCCGAGCGAATCCACGGCCTGAGCGAGTTCACCCGAGTTCGCGATCGTCGCTTCCTTGATCGTCACGTCGAGGTCCTTGGCGGCCTTCTTCGCGAGATCGACCTGGACCTGCGAGTTGACCTCACCGGAGCTGTAGACGATGCCGACGGTCTTCGCATCGGGCTTGACGTCCTTGACCAGCTTGAGCTGCTCTTCGACCGGGTTGAGGTCGGATGTGCCGGTGACGTTTCCGCCTGGCTTGTCGTTGCTGTCGACGAGGCCGGCCTCTTCGGCGTCGGTTACGGCGGTGAAGAGCACGGGCTTGTCGGTGATCGCCTGGGCTGCGGCCTGAGCGGCCGGGGTGGCAACGGCGAGCACGAGGTCGAGGTCGTCGTTGGCGAACTGCTGGGCGATCGAGGTCGCGTTGGCCTGTTCGCCCTGGGCGTTCTGCACGTCCCATTCGACGTCGACGCCGGCATCTTCGAACGACTTCTTGAAGCCTTCGGTCGCGGCGTCGAGCGCCGGGTGCTGTACGAGCTGAGAGACGCCGATGGAGTACGAATCGCCCTCACCGCCACCGCCTTCGCCGCCTCCGCAGGCCGAAACCGCAAGAATCGAACCGACTGCCACCATCGCTGTGGCCACTTTCCTGAGACGCATTCTTCTCCCTTTCGGAATTTCGGTCCGCCGGTGCGGATCCGTCACGAATTCTGCATTCGACACCGCCGCTCCTCGCACGCAAGGAATAGTGACGGCAATGCAGATGAATGATGCGCCGCCGTCACTCAGACCGTTCTGAGATCATGACGCGCATCACGTCGAATGTGATGATATCCACTGTATGGCCCGGCACTGACGCCGGGTGCCGAATCCGGGTTTTGGAGACAATCGTCCCAGTATCGTTATCTGCGGCGACAGTCGTCCCCTCAGGGCTCTATTTCGACATCCGATCGTCCCAGCACATCGAGGATCCACGCGTACTCGAACGCGATCTCCTTCCACGCGTCATAGCGCCCCGATGCTCCGCCGTGCCCGGCGACCATTTCGGTCTTGAGCAGGGCGTTCGCACCGACTTCACGGAGTCGGGCGACCCATTTCGCGGGTTCGACGTAGAGGACTCGGGTGTCGTTGAGCGAGGTCACGGCCAAGATCTGCGGGTAGGCCGCCTCGGTGATGTTTTCGTAGGGAGAGTACGAGCGCATGTACTCATACACTTGCGGATCATGGAGCGGGTCTCCCCACTCCTCCCATTCGATGACGGTCAGCGGCAGCTCGGGCATGAGGATCGAGGTCAGGGCGTCGACGAACGGCACTTCGGCGCTGATTCCGGCGAAGAGCTCGGGTGCCATGTTCGCGATCGCGCCCATGAGCAGACCGCCGGCCGATCCGCCGCTGGCGACGAGTCGGTCCGGGCTCGTCCACCCGGTGTCGATGAGGTGGCGGGCGACGTCGATGAAGTCGGTGAAGGTGTTCTTCTTCGCCGTGGTCTTGCCCTGGTCGTACCAGCGTCGGCCCATTTCGCCGCCGCCGCGCACATGGGCGATGGCGAAGACGACGCCGCGGTCGAGCAGGGACAGCCGGGAGACCGAGAAGTACGGGTCCATGCTCGCTTCGTAGGACCCGTATCCGTAGAGGAGCAGCGGTGCCGGCTCGACTTTCGCCGAGGCGGGAATTCCGTTCGTCGCATTCCCGCCGTCGCCTGCCCCCTCTTTCGCTGAGGCGGGACCGCCGTAACCGTCGGATCGGTGCAGGTCCTTGCGGAAGACGACCGAGATCGGGATATCGGTGCCATCTTCGGCTGTCGCCCACAGCAGGGTTTCGGTGTAGGCGTCCAGGTCGACGGAGCCGAGAACGGGCTGACGTTTGAGAACCGTGTCAGTGCCGTCTGCGACGCTGTGGGAATAGATCACGGCGGGCGTCGACATGGAGGTGAAATGCAGTCGGATGCTCGTCTGCACGAACTCGGGGTTGTTGCCCACGTAGAGTGACCCGGTCTCCCGGCCGAATGGCAGCTCCTGCAGCGGTCCGAACGGAGAGGAGGAGTCACCCAAGCGGATGATGCCGACGCGCGCGAAGCCGCCGCGACGGTAGCTGAGCACGATGAAGTCGGCGAAGGCGTCGACATCTTCGATGCGCAGATCGTTGATGCTCAGCTCCGCTTTCCCCGCAGACTCCGTCTCAGCCCCAGACTCCGCGTCGGCTTCAGGTTCCGCGTTCCCCTCGGAGTCTGCACCGATTTCGATGACGTCGCGACCGGGTCCGATCGGATCGGCGGCTGGAACGTCGACGAGTTCGAAGTCGGCGCGATTGCGGTTGTGGGTGATGAGGAACCGGTCCTCACCGCCGATGACGGCGTGCTCGACGTTGTATTCAACACCGTCGACGCGGGGCCAGATCTCCTGCGGTTCGGCTTCGAGGTCGTCGACGCTGATGCTCCAATATCCGGTGGTCGTCTTCGATCCGGTGACGACGAACATCATCTGGCCCGAACGTGAGAAGCCCGAGCCGACGAAGAAGCGCTCATCGGGTTCATGGAAGATGCACACGTCGTCGCTGCTGTCGGTGCCGACGACGTGGCGCCACACTTTCTCCGGTCGCCAGGCGTCGTCGACGGTGGTGTAGAAGACGAAGCGGCCGCTCGGATCGAGGGAGGCTCCTGCGAAGGTGCCGTCGACCGTGTCGGCGAGGTCGTCTCCCGTGGCCAGATCGCGAAGCCGGAGGGTATAGCGTTCGTCGCCGGTGGTGTCGACACCGTAGAGAAGCCAGCGACCCTCGTCGCTCAGCGAGAATGTACCGAGTGAGAAGAACTCCTCGCCTTCGGCGGCGACGTTTGAGTCGAAGATGACCTCTTCGCCGGGCAGAGGCTCTTCGCCGACCTCCGGCGGAGTCCAATCGTCGGGACCCGAGACGGGGATTCGGACGCTGATGCCGTAGTCGAGTCCTGCTTTCGTGCGAGCGAAGTACCAGTAGCTCCCGCGCCGGTTGGGCACGGACATATCGGTTTCTTTGATGCGTGTCTTGATCTCGGTGAAGATCGAGTTCTGCAGCCCTTCGAGGTGAGCGGTCTGTGCGCTCGTCCAGGCGTTCTCTGCTTCGAGGTGGGCGATGACCTCGGGCGACTCCTTCTCACGCAACCATTCGTAGTCGTCGACGAAAGTATGGCCGTGGTGCGTGCGCTCGAACGGGACCTTCTTCGCCACCGGTGCCGATGCCGGGGTCGCGGTCGTCGAGGCTGCGGAGTCTGTGCCGGAAGTTTCGCTCATGACGTCAGCCTAGCCGCCGGCCCGGAAACCCCGGGACCCGACCGATGTATCGTCGCCGACTCACTCTGAGCAGAATGCACTCAACGCGCTCAATGAGCAGAACGCGCAGAGTGAGCACAACCTCGCAGTCGACACTCAGGAACCTCTAAGGTGAGTCTCACATCACACCTGCCTTCAAAGGAGAAGTCCGTGCCAAAGGCGCCACCTCCCGGGGATTCCGTGTCGGAATCCTCCCATCCCTCGCGACGAACCTTCGGTCGCATCGCCTACGGGGCGATCGCCTTGGCGGCGATCGGAACGGCGACGACCTACTCGGTCAGGGCCGCCTCGGCGAAGGGTGACCTGTCATCGAATCTCACCCTCATCGCTCCGGCCGGCGCCGGCGGCGGCTGGGACGGATTCGCCCGCGAGACCCAACAGGCCATGCGCGTCGACCGGCTCGCCAACAATGCCCAGGTCGTCAACATCCCGGGCGCCGGCGGCACCATCGGCCTCGGCAAATTCTCGACCATGCACGGCCAGTCGGACACGATCCTCGCCACCGGTACCGCCATGGTCGGCGGAATCGCGCTGAATAAGTCGCCGGTCGGATTCGACAACACAACTCTGCTCGCCCGCGTGGCCGAGGACTATGACGTCCTCATCGCCGCCGCGGATTCCCCGCACAATACGATCGACGACGTCATCGGCGCGTGGAAGAAGGACCCGAAAGGGTTCGTGTGGACGGGCGGTTCGGCCGGCTCGGTCGACCACCTGACCATCGCTCAGTTGGCGCTGCTCGGCAAGATCCCCGCCTCTGACATCACCTACATCCCGAAGTCCGGCGGCGGTGAAGCCATCCAGACTCTGCTCTCGGGCACCACCGACTTCGCCTCGTGCGGCTTCAACGAGGTCTCCGATCAGATCGAGGCCGGACGCGTCAAAGCCATCGGCGTGGCCGCGCCCAAACGCATCGAGGGCTTCGACGACGTGCCGACCATGTCCGAACAGGGATACGAGGTGACGCTGACGAACTGGCGCGGCTGGCTCGGAGCACCGGACATCAACGGTGACGACTCTGCTCAGCTGCTCGAGATCCTGCAGAAGACTCGTGACAGTGCGGCCTGGAAGGACGCCCTCGATCGGAACAAGTGGACAGACGTATGGCAGACCGGCGAGGAGTTCGCCGAATTCGTCGAAGAAGACACCTCCCGAGTGGAGAAGCTGCTGAAGGAGTTGGGACTGTGAGCGCACAGACGACATCGCGCACGGACAGGACGGGCCACCTCGGCGCGGGCACCTGGTGGCAGGGACGGTCGGGCCTCATCGTCCCCCTCATCATGGGAGCATTCTCGACCTACCTGCTCATCGGCATCCTCACTATGGACGTCGCCCCGGACGCGGACAAACCGGGTCCGCAGTTCTTCCCGACGATCATCATGCTCGTCGGATACGCGCTGACGATCCTGCTGGTCATCGCCTATATCCGCAATCCGGAACCCGTCGATGTCGAGGACGAGCTGCCGGCCGCGGCCGAAGAGGACAAGGCGTTCTCGACTCCGGTCACCTCGGCTGTTGCGGCCTCTCGCCTCTCCCCTCATGAGGAAGACGAGCCAGAAGAAGACCGTCAGGCTCTCGCCGCTGCACGCAAGGCCGATTCGAAGCACCGCACGCACAGCGACTTCGTGTCTCTGGCTTGGGGTGCGGGCGGTTTCGCGGCCTTCGCGCTCATCCTCGAATTCGCCGGGTGGATCATCGCCGCCGCTCTGCTGTTCTGGTGCGTGGCCCGGTCGATGGGCTCGAAGAAGCCGCTGTTCGACCTGACTCTGGCACTGACGTTCTCGTCCCTGGTCTACATCGCCTTCTCGGTGATGCTGGGACTCAACCTTCCTTCGGGAATTCTGGGAGGTGGCTTCTGATATGGACGCTCTCATGTCCCTCTTCGAAGGGTTCACACACGCTCTGACACCGATGAACCTGCTGTGGGTCCTCGTCGGCTGCTTCCTCGGCACCGCCGTCGGCGTGCTGCCGGGCCTGGGCTCGTCCATGGCCGTGGCCCTGCTGCTGCCGATGACCTTTGCGCTGGACCCCACGGGTGCGTTCATCATGTTCGCCGGAGTCTACTTCGGCGGGCTCTTCGGCGACTCGACGATGGCCATCCTCATGAACACCCCTGGGCAGGCCTCGGCCATCGCATCGACGTTCGAAGGCCACAAAATGGCCAAGGCCGGGCGGGCCCCGCAGGCTCTGGCGACGGCCGCGATCGGTGCGTTCATCGGTGGGTTCATCTCCTGCTTCCTCGTCGTCTTCGTCGCTCCTGCGCTGGCGGAGCTGTCGACGAGCTTCGGCCCGGCCGAGTTCTTCGCTCTTGCCCTGTTCGCCTTCGTCGCCACCTCCTCGGTGGTGGCAGATTCGGTGCTCAAGGGGCTCACTGCTCTGGTGCTGGGCATCGGCTTCACCGTCATCGGCATCGATTCGGTCTCGGGCACGGAGCGGTTCACCCTCGGCGTGCCCGAGCTCTTCGACGGAGTCTCCCTCGTCACGGTGACCGTGGGTGTGCTGGCGCTGGGCGAAGTGTTCTTCATCGCCTCCCGCATCCGCCGTCAGACCAAGGACAATACGATCAACGCCTCTGGTCGGCCTTTCCTCTCCCGCAAGGAAGTCGGCGAAGCTCTGCCGGCGTGGCTGCGTGGAACCGCGATCGGCCTGCCTTTCGGCGTCATTCCTGTCGGCGGTGCCGATGTTCCGACCTTCATGGCCTACGGTCTGGAGCGCAAGCTCGATTCCCGTCGGAAGGATCCGCAGTTCGGCAAGGGCGCGATCCGTGGCCTTGCCGCCCCCGAGGCGGCCGGATCGGCGACGACGGGCATTGCCATGGGTGCCCTGTTGGCTCTGGGTCTGCCGATCTCGGCAACGGCGGCGATCATGCTCGCGGCGTTCCGCCAGTACGGCATCCAGCCCGGTCCGCTGCTCTTCGACCGCTCCCCCGAACTCGTGTGGGGTCTGCTGGCGAGCTTCTTCGTCGCGATGATCGTGCTGCTCATCATCAACCTGCCGTTCGCTCCTCTGTGGGCGAAGCTGCTGAAGATCCCGGACCCGTACCTCTACGGCGGCATCGCGGTCTTCTGCGGGCTGGGCATCTATGCGACGTCCGCCTCGACGTTCGAGCTGCTCATCCTGCTGGGCATCGGCGTGCTGAGCTTCGTGCTCAAGCGCTACGGTGTGCCGCTGGCTCCGCTGATGATCGGCATGGTGCTCGGTCCCCTGGCCGAGTCGAACCTGCGCGACTCTCTGCTGGCTTCCGGCGGTGATGCGTCGACTCTGGTGTCCTCGCCGATCACGATCGTCATCTACGCCGTGCTCATCGCCGCTCTTGTCTACACCGGCATCGGCCGAGTGCTGGCTCGCAAACGGCAGAAACAGGCTACGTCGAAGGCATCGAGCTCCGCGGAGGCGGTCAGCCTCTGAACTGGCGCAGCGCCCAGCCGTCGTTCAAGGCGAAGCGCGGTTCGCCAGCCAACTAACCGCCGTTCAAGGCCAAGCGCGGATCTCGAAACGTCTACGTCCCGATATCCGCGCTTCTGCTTGATCGAGGGCATTGACGACCTTCGCCGACTGCCCGAATCGCTCAGTTGACCCTCGTCGAACGCAGGTATTCGCTCACGATGCGGTAGGTGAAAGTGCCGGAGTACTCGTAGACACGTCCGATCAGCGGCAGGTCGACGTAGAGCTCGACTCTCTGCCGGTCGAGGGTGTCGTCGAATCGCTCACTCAATTCGATGACCGGTCGCAGCACTAACGGCATGGGCAGCCGCAACCCACCTGCCCGTAGCGCGATTCGGCGGCTGCGCAGTCGCAATCCCCCATTGACCACGTCAACAGCAAACTCCGCCTCGACGACGGGCGGCTTCCCCAGCAGGTCGACGACTCCGCCCTGAGAGTCGCACGGAACTTCTCCACCTACCTCGGATCGGGATCCGCGCGGGACGAACGACACCGCATCGACCATCGACCAATCACCGTCGTCGAATTTCATAGTCCGCGTCGCCGTCTGCTCACCGTCGTCCGTTCGGTTCTCTACGCGAAAAGGAACCTCGCGGTGCAGACCCGGCACAATCACACCGCACCGTTTCGCAATTGCGAGGACGGGCCACAGCCACCGCCGTTGGGTGCCGAACGATTCGAAGACACCTTCACCGACACCCACCGCGCCGGGAGGGATCACCGCGAAGTATCGCCTGAGGACCGGGTGGAGTTCTGCCACTCGAGCGCCGAGCGCCCGCTCATATGCGGATCGGGAGGGAGAGCTCATGGCTGCGAGTGTAGGGCAACTCCGCCGGATCAGTGGTCAGGAACCGTCCCGGCCTCAGCGGTCGGCGTTGGCGGCAGCTCCCGGCAGGAGTCGCCCGGCGCCCTTGAGACCGAAGCTCGTGAGCACGGCGGCGATGAGGACGAGGACGACGGCCGCACCGGCGGCCCACTGTACGCCGAAGTCGAAGGCTGACACGGCCGCCTCGGTGATCCGCTCACCGGCTGCACCACTCAGCCCGGAAGCGTATTCGAGTGCGGAGCCGAGCGTATCGAACTGTGCTCTGTCCGCTTTGTCCCCGATCGCCGACTGCAGCGCGGATCCGTACATGAAGGTCGAGAGTCCGCCGAGGACGGTCGTGCCCATGACGGACCCGAATTCGTACGCGGTTTCCGATATCGCCGAGGCAGCTCCGGCCCTGTGAGCGGGGACCGCGGCAAGGATGAGGTCGTTCGTGATGACCTCGGCGGTGCCGAGTCCGATGCCGAGGATGAGGAAGGCCAGCAGCATTCCCATCACGGAGTGTTCGGAGGTGAAGGCGATGATGCCCATGCCGACCGCGTTGAGCGCGAGCGCGCAGGGCACGACGACGCGCGGTTCGAAGCGGGCGATGAGCGGCACTGCCAGATAGCCGGCCGCAACCGAGGTGATGAGTCCCGGGATGAGCACAAGGGCCGCGTCGATCGGTGAGAGTCCGAGCACGAGCTGGAGCAGCTGGGTGCCGAAGTAGAGGAACCCTGCCAGTCCCATGATGCTCAACAGGTTCGACACCACCGCCGAGGTGAACACGGAGTTCGCGAACAGACGGACGTCGAGCATCGGGTTCGATGTGGCGAGCTGGCGGAGGACGAAGCTGGCACCGGCGACGATCGCCACGGACAGGCTGAGCCAGAAGAGGAAGTCGGCGCCGGACGCCATGCTGTGTTTGATGGCGAAGACGAGCGGGGCCAGGGCAAGCATCGACAGGATGATGGAGAACGGGTCGAAGCGGCCGGGGTTCGGGTCGCGCGATTCGGGCAGCAGAATTGCAGCTGCGGGAATGAAGAGCGCGATGAGCGGCAGGTTGATGAAGAAGACGGAGCTCCAGTGGAAGTGCTCGAGCAGGAAGCCGCCGACGATGGGCCCGAGTGCGGCACCACCGGAGAACATCGCGGCCCAGGTGGCGATCGCGATGCGACGGTCTTTGTCATGGTCGAAGATGTTGCGGATGAGCGACAGTGTCGATGGCATGAGGGTGGCGCCGAAGATGCCGAGCAGTGCGCGGGCAAGGATGAGCATCTCGGCGGAGGTGGAGAACGCCGCGAGCAGCGAGGCCGCACCGAAGCCGACGGACCCGATGATGAGCAGCTTGCGACGTCCGACCCGATCACCGAGGCTGCCCATGGCCACCAGCAGACCGGCGAGCATGAGCGCATAGATGTCGACGATCCACAGCAGCTGCGTGCCCGTCGGATGCAGGCCGGTGCTGATTGCCGGGATCGCGAAGCCGAGGACCGTGTTGTCGATCGAGATCAGCAGCACGGGGATCATGAGCACCGCGAGTCCGGCCCATTCGCGCCGGCCGGCGCGCAGCTGTGGAGTCAGTGTCGTCGTCATGCTATCAACTGTACCGTCTGGACGGTACAGTTGAAAAGCGGTTGGCGTGCTGCGACCGAGATGCTCAGGAACTGCGCAGATACAGGCCTGGCCGCGCGAGAAATCCGAGAGGTCTCCTGCATGCCCAGCGGGCAGAACACCAGGCACACGTCCGTCCCGTGAGTACAGCCATGAACTAGGCTCAGGGTCATGGCACGCAATCCGACCGCAACCAAGGAGAAGCTGCTCGACGCTTTCGATACGCTCCTCGACGAACACGGCACAGCCGGAGCGACTCTGGACGCAGTAGCAGCGAAGGCCGGAGTCTCCAAAGGCGGTCTGCTCTATCATTTCGGGTCGAAGGCCGAGCTCATCAAAGGCAGCCTGGAACGCCTCGACCAGCTGGTCGACCAAGATGTCGAGGAGATGAAGGCCGCCGGCGAGCGCCTCCATTACTACTACCTCGAGACCTCAGCCGAGGTCGGCACTCCCCTGGACCGCAGCCTCATCGCCGCCGGTTGTCTCGCTCTCGAGAACGAGGACGCCAAGGCGGCTCTGCGTCGCACACGCGAAGCGTGGTTCGACGCTCTCAACAACCACCTCGGCGATGCTGATCTGGCGATGACGATTCAGCTCATCGGCGACGGCATGTATTTCAATCAGAACTTCGGACTCTCGCAGGACGAGGCTCTCGACCATGTGAAGCGAGTGCTCACGCGTTTGGGGCTTTAAGACACCTACGCGCCTGGGGCGGCTGGGGCACCTGGGCCCCTAGAGCAACTTCTCCTACGATCTGCGCACCTCCCCGGCAGATGCACTTCCCTACTAGATGCCTTGGGTGGGCGAAATGGTCACGTCCCGAGTAACAGAACGTGACCATTTCGCCCACCTATGAGCATCCACCCGACCTCCAAGAGCCGGATTCAACCCGAGCTCAGCTCAGGTGATGAACCTCCTGCAGCCCATACACCGGAGTCTCGATGCCTTCGTGCCGGGCCTTGAGCTGCAGCGCCAGATACAGCGAGTAGTGCCTGGCCTGGTGCAGATTGCCTCCCATGAACCACAGGTTCTCCTGCTGGGTGGGCTTCCACATATTGCGCTGCTCGCCTTCCCACGGGCCCGGGTCCTTCGTCGTCTCCGATCCCAGTCCCCAGCATTTGCCGACCTTGTCCGCCGTCTCCTGGTCGACGAGGTCCGCGACCCAGCCGTTCATCGAGCCATAGCCGGTGGCGTAGACGACGAGGTCAGCCGGCAGCTCAGTCCCATCGGAAAGGACGACGGCATCCTCGGTGAGGTGGTCGACCTGCCCTTTGGCCAACTTCACTTTGCCGTCGGCGAGGAGCTCGGCGGATCCGACATCGATGTAGTAGCCCGAACCGCGGCGCAGATACTTGAGGAACAAGCCGGACTCGTCGTCGCCGAAGTCGAGGTCGAACCCGGCGGCCTCCATCCGCTGGTAGAAGTCCTTATCCGCTTCCTTGATCTGGTCGTAGAGCGGGATCTGGAACTCGTGCATGATCCGGTACGGCAGCGACGCGAAGATGAGATCCGCCTTCTCCGTCGTCACGCCGTTCTCCAACGCGCGTTCGGAGTACAGGTCCCCCATCGCGATCTCCACGAGCGAGTCGCTTTTGACGATGTGCGTGCTCGATCGCTGCACCATCGTGACGTCGGCGCCGTTCTCGTGCAGAGCACCGCAGATGTCGAAGGCGGAGTTGTTGCTGCCGATGACGACGACCTTCTTGCCCGCATAAGCGTCGGGGCCCGGGTGCTGCGAGGAGTGCTGCTGCTCGCCCTTGAAGATGTCCGAGCCCGGGAACGTGGGGATGCTCGGCTTGCCTGACATGCCCGTGGCCATCACCAGATGGGTCGGCCGCAGAGTGACCTTCTCCCCATTCCGGTCGACCTCGACCGTCCACCGGCCTTCCGCTTCGTCGTATTTCGCCGAGGCAGCTGTGGTCGACGACCAGTACGGAATCTCCATCACCTTCGTGTAGAACTCCAACCAGTCCGCGATCTTGTCCTTCGGTGCGAACACCGGCCAATTGTCCGGGAACTTCAGGTACGGAAGGTGGTCGTACCAGACCGGGTCGTGCAAGCACAGCGACTTGTACCTCGACCGCCACTGATCACCCGGCCGCTCCCACCTGTCGATGACCAGGGACGGAACCCCGAGTTGGCGGAGGCGAGCGCCGAGAGCGATCCCGCCCTGTCCGCCACCGACGACGAGGATGTAGGGGTCGGCGGTCGCGCCCCAGGCGGCGTCCTCCTCGGCGAGCTTCTCCGACCAGCTCTTCCGCTCGGGATCGACGCCGTGCTCGGCACCTTTGACCCGGCGGGTGCCGCGCGGCTCTTCGTGTCCGGTGATCTCCTGCAGCGAGGTGAGCACGGTCCAGGCCTTGATGCCGTCTTCATCGATGAGGCGGACGAGTCCCTTGCCACGCCCCACCGAGGTGGTGAAGGTGAACCATGCTTCCGTCACTCCGTCAGCGGTTGCCGCCGGTTCGCTGAGTTCGAATTCCTCCGGTGAGACCCGGTCGAGATTGTGTGTGAGCAGGTCGGTGACTCCGTCGGGGTTCTCCACCGTTTTGAGATTCCAGGTGAAGGACACGAGGTCCCTCCAATAGCTGTCGGTGGCGAACAGTCCGGCTGCGGCAGGGATGTCCCGGCGGCTGAGCGCCGATTCGAAGTCCTGCAGCCACCTCATCGCGATGTCGTCGGCGGTCAGCTGGGGACGGTCGAGCGTCGTTGTCATGTCACTCCTCCTCATTGAGTTCAGTGACTCCAAACTAGGCCGGGCACTCCCAGCTCGGAAGAGTTGCATCGGATTGCATGGCCCACGCCGTACCGGGATTCTCACCGACGCCTCGACCCCATGGTCAGGGGTGCGTTCCCGTCTTATACTCAAGGCATGCTTCAGCCGGATCTGGCGCATCTCGCCAGAGATCTGACACGCATTCACGATGCTGTGATCACCGGGGCTTCGCCGCCGGTGCAACCGCGCGCGCTGGTCAGGCGCTCGTGGGATCGGATGCTGCGCTTGGGGCTGGACCCGGATGGCGCGAATGCGCGGATCGTCGCCGATGAGGCTGAGCTGGAGACTCGACGCCGGAAGTCGCAGTTGCGACTGGTCGTCGATGAGATGCGCTCAGTGCTGTTGCGGGCTCCCGACGCCGCGCCGTTCATCCTCGTCGTCACGGATGCCGATGGAGTCATTCTGTGGCGAGATGGTGCGGCTTCCGCCAGACGGCAAGCCGATGAGCTCGGATTCGTCGAGGGAGCGCATTGGTCCGAAGCCAAGGTCGGCACCAACGCCATCGGCACGGCTCTGACCGAGGAGGCACCCGTCCAGCTCTTCTCCGCCGAACATTTTGAGGCCTCTCAGCACCCTTGGTACTGCAGCGCCGTGCCCGTCCACGACCCGCATGTCGGGACCCTCTTAGGAGTTGTCGACATCAGCGGCCCGGCGATGACTCTTCATCCTGCGGTGCAGTCGTTGGTGACGACGGCGGTGCGTCTGGCCGAGGCTCGGCTGATGATCGCTCAGCAGGAAGCGCTGAACACACTCCGCGATCGGATGTCGGCGATGCTCGCCGGCACGTCCGGTCCGGCCCTCGTCGTCGATGATGCGGGATGGGTGGCGTATCAGCAGGGAGTGCGCAGCCGCGACCGCATCGAGGTGCCGGCCGCCGACCGTTCGATCCTCATCCCCGGTGCCGGTCTGTGCCTGCCGGAGAAGATCACCGGTGGATGGCTGCTGCGGCCCACCGGCGATCGTCGAGCTTCGGTGACTCTGCGGACGAAGCAAGATCCGCCCGTTCTGGATATCCATTCCGGCACCGAACCTCTGGTCGTTCCGCTCACCCCACGGCGGGCACAGATTCTGGCGGCGGTCACCTCGGCGGGGGCAGCTGGGATCAGTGCCGCCGACCTCAGCCAGCGCCTCTACGGGGACGGCGACCACGTGGTCACCGTCCGCGCAGAGGTCTCGCGTCTGCGCCGATCAGTCGGAGCCCTGCTCGCCACCCGCCCCTATCGGTGGGCCGACGGCGTCGACGCGCGGGTGGAATGACTCTCTGAACGGCGTGAACCGGGCACAGCCGTCACCTGTCCGCCCCACGGTAGCTCCCGACCGACCACAGCACACCCTCGGGGTCTTGGATGGCGAAGTCGAGCGACCCGTAGTCCTGTTCGGTCAGTCCCATGACCTCGGTGGCACCGGCGGCGAGCGCACGCGCGTGGAGTTCGCGGACGTTGCCGGAGGCCAGATACACCGACCCCGAGGCGACTCCGGTCTTCGTCATGACCCCGCCGTCATCGCGGACGGACCCGAGCATCACTCCCCCGCCCTCTGGCCAGGCCAATTCGGCGTGATCGACGCGGTTCGGATCGTCGGCGTTCGTGTACTCGGCGATGATTTCGAAGCCGAGCGCCTCCTGCAGAAATGCGATCGCAGCTTTGGCATCGCGGTAGCGGAAGGTGGGCCAGACGTTGGCATGATTCTCGGACATGTTCACTCCTGAGTTCGTCGAAGATGGAACTCCATCGTCGCGGAGCACCTCCCTCCACGTCTTGGACAAATGGGAACAGTTCATCCCATCGCCGAGGCGACCCCCGCCGAATCTGTTCCCACCGTCCGTGACCGGGCCACGTCATCGGCGGCCAGCCACTGGCTCGGGCTGAGACCGACGAAATCCCGGAAGTCCCGGTTGAGGTGCGCTTGATCGGCATAACCGCAGCTCACAGCGATCTCCACCAAACTGCCCCGACCGGCGGGGATGAGTCGCCGCGCTCGATCGAAGCGGACGATTCGTGCGGCATCCTTCGGCCCGATCCCGTATTCGGACCGGAACTGACTGCCCAGATGGCGTCGGCTCCATCCGACGTCGTCGGCGATGAGGGAGACGGGCAGACCGCCGTGACTGTCAGTGATCCGATGCCAGGCGGCGGTCACCTCGGCGCGGGGACGATTCGCATCATCGATCGTGCGCATGAGCACGTCGTCGATGGCGGCGAAGCGGGCGGACCATTCGGTCTCGAGGTTGACCCGCTCGTGCAGTTCCGCGGCCAGCGGCCGGGAGATCCGAGCGACGTCGACGCTGTGGTGGGCGAACTCGGCGGCGGGGATTCCGAAGAACGCGCGCGGAGCCGACGGATTGAAGTTGATCTGGATTCCGGACATCGTGCCCGGGTGAGCGATGAGCGTCGAGCGCAGGTGGAGGCCGGCGAGCAGCACATCGAAATATTCGCGACTGCCGGAGACCGCATCGACCTGGCACAGTGGTTCGTCGATCGAGACGATGAAGGTCAGCGTTCCCGAAGGCAACCCGAGATGCGTCCCCGCGGGGACGCCGGAGATATCGTAGCCGGCGTAATCGCCCACGAATCGCCGCAGTCTCGGATGCGGAGCGCGGGTGAGCGGGCCGGCGGGTGCCGCAGACATGTCCACAGTGTAAACCCGCGCCTTCGGCCGACAGTCGGATACTTGAGGGGCCGTCTTGCAATGACGCCACGCCGTGCTGACTATTCAACCGCGCAGCAGCACCTCACGGCTGCCCACTCCACGGGCGCGCACATGTTTGTCCTGGGCTGCGATTCCGCCGATGAGAAGCTGAGCCACGAGCAGCACGAGGAGGGTGACGAGTGGCACCGTCCACGAACCGGTCACCGTGTGCAGCCAACCGAGGCCGAGGGGACCGAGTCCGGCGAAGAGATATCCCAAACCCTGCGCCATCGTCGAGACGTGACCGGTGTGATGTGCGTCCGGAGAACGCCACACGATATAGGACAGTGACAGACTGATTGCCGCGCCCTGTCCGAGACCCATTAACGTCATCCATACAGGCGCTCCAGCCGCGGGAGCGATGAGGAGCCCTGCGATTCCGGAACCAATGAGGATCGAGGCCGCGGCAGCACCGATCCAGCGCGGCCGGATTCTCTGCGCCAGAGTTGGCGTGAAGAGGCAGGTGAGGATCGCAGGGAATGCGGAGTACGACAGCATCCAGCCTGCTTTACCCGCAGCCATGCCGCCGTCCTGCAGAATCACCGGCACCCAGGTCAGCGCAGCGTAGTAGCTCAGCGACTGCAATCCCATGAATCCGGTGACCGCCCAGGCGATGGGATCAGTGAGGATCGAGCGGAAAGGCGGCTCCCCGATCTCGCTCAAAGCATCTGCGGAAGCATCGTCGGCGGAGTCCGCGACGGAGGCCCGCCGGGGCTTCGGGAGGTCCGCCGAGCGACGCAGCATGTTCGGCAGCCACAGCAGCACCGCCAGAACTGCCGGGACCGCCCAGATTCCGAGGGCCCACCGCCACGATCCGTCAAAGGCGGACATGATCGGCACTGTCAGACCTGACGCGAGCGCGGCGCCGAGGAACAGCGACGTCGAGTACAGGCCCATCATCAGGCCCGCTCGATGAGAGAAGTCGCTTTTGATTGCGGTCGGCAGCAGTACGTTGCCGACCGCGATGGCCGCACCGATGAGTACTGTTCCCCCGAAGAGAGCGAGCAGGCTCGGCTGCAACCGCAATGCGATCCCGGCGGCGAGGACGATCATGAGGATCCCGAGTACCCGATGCATGCCGAAGCGTCGTATGAGCGCGGGCGTGAGGAACGCGAACGCCCCGAAGGAGAAGACTGGGATCGTCGTCAGGAGGCTGCCCTCTGTGGCAGTGAGACGCAGATCGCCGAGGATATCCCCGAGCACCGGACCGACCGAGGCGACGCCGATGCGCAGGTTGAGACCGATGAGGATGAGACCTGCACCGGGGAGGAGCAGGCTCCTCCGACTCCGTTTTCCGTGCGCCGTCGATCGGCTCGGAAATTCGCCGGGAGCATGCCCCTGGTCGGTGGATGCGAGGACCTGGTCGAAGTTCTGTTCGAAGTTCTGGTCGAGTCTCTTCATTACGTCCTGTCGTTTCGCGCGGGTGCTGATACTTCTCATTCAAGCGTCATCCACTTCGGCGGGGAACCATTAAACTGACTCGATATGACCGTTTTCAGCCACACCTCGTTGAGCCCGGAACTCGTCCACCTGCTCGGGCACGATGAATGGACCCCGGCACACACTCACGACCTCGGTCACTTGGTCTATCCGGCGACTGGGGTGCTGTCCTTGGTCACTCGCGAGGGCTCGTGGATCGCGCCATCGAATCGTGTCGTCTGGGTGCCCGCAGAGTTCGAGCATCAGCACCGCGCGCATGGGGCCGCTGACATGCGCGTCGTCTTCCTCCCCGCACACATGGCAGCTTCGCTCGTAGACCGGCCCGCCGTTCTGGCGACGACCCCGCTGGCCAGAGAGGCGATGTTGGGGCTGACCGGTACACGACACCGGACGAAGGCAAGCGCCGACCGACTCCGACTCGTCATCATCGACGAGTTGACGGTCACCGGCGAACAGCCGCTGCACCTCCCCGAACCGGTCGACCCTCGACTGCTGGCCCTGACGAAGATCGTCGAGGAGGATCTGGCGAATCCGGTGTCTCTGGCTGAGCTCGGCCGTCGGGTGGGTGCCGGCGAGCGGACTCTGACTCGGTTGTTTCAGCAGGAGACCGGGATGACGTTCCGTCAATGGCGTGCCGAGCTGCGCATCCACCGGGCACTTCTGCTCCTGACCGACGGGTGGAGTGTCTACGACACCGCGGCCGAATGCGGGTGGGCGAATCCCAGCTCGTTCATCTCCGTGTTCACCGCGCTGGTCGGCACAAGCCCGGGCCTATACCGACAATCCCTGCATGGCTGATTAGGCGCCTCGTCTCGGGCACATCCAGCACAGTCGTGTCACCGTCAGTGCTCCAAGGCGACGCCCCAGATCGGGTCGGTGAAGGTTCGGTCGAGGTCGATACCGAACTCCTCGCGGAGAACGGCAGCGAAGTCGGCGGCATCGGCCACCGTCCGCTCGAGGCGTTCGGGGTCGTCACCGGGTCGCACGCTGCGCAGCTGGCGGCCCTCGAGCGATGCCTTGCCGCCGTTGCCGAACGTCCTGGCCACCACGGGTGCGCCGGTGAAGCGCGTGCCCGGCTTCGTCGCGGTGAACCAGTTCGACACCTCGAGGTCGGCTTGTTCTCGCGGGACGTCCGCGAAAGCATAGACGGTGCGGAACTCCTGGTCAGAGCGGGTGCGGGACTGCAATGCCCATTCGGCCTCCGCTCGCATTGCAGGCTCAAGCACAGTGTCGGCCGGAACCAGCCTGTGCTCTCCGTGCTCGGTCGTCCGCGGTTCCGACTCTACATCGAGGGCGAGTGCGACCTGCGGCGTCCCACCGCCGAACCCCGGATCGACGAGGAACCGCCGTCCGCTGAGATCGAGGATCGTCGCCTGGTGCGTCAGCCCTCCCGGCGCTGTTCTCCCCTCACCGAGGTGGACGCGGGCGAGGATCGGATGCGCGCTCAGCCCGAGCTCGCGGAGCACAGCGCGGATGAGTGTCGCGTGTTCGTGGCAGTAGCCGCCGCGACCGGCGTCCAAGAGCTTCGCCGTCAGAGAGCCGAGGTCGGTCGGGATGCCCCGCGACTCCCCTGCTGCGCATGCGGCGATGACGTCGAGGTTCTCGAAGGAGATCGACCGGACGTGGGCGGCCAGCAGTTCATCGATGAGATCGACGATTTCGTCGGCCGACCCACGCGCCCGAGCTCGCAGCACATCCTCCGAGCTGTCGAGTCCGAGTCGGTCGACGTACCGGGCGACGAGCGTTGACGATGCCATTACGAGTTCTTCCCTTCTGGGCACGAGTTCACGCCCACGGTTGAGGTCGGAGACCATGGGCTCCTCGATAGTTCGGCGAAGTCGGTTCGATCCAATCGCCGAGGAGACTCTGCGCGATCCGATAGACCGTGACCTTCAACGGGTGGCAGTTCTCCACCGGATCTGACGAGCCGACCCCGAACATCGGTGCGGAGAGATCCCCGCCGGGGCAGGTGGACAAGGCCGCGAGCAGGTCCTGCTCGGCGAAGAACTCGAAGTGGTCGCCTGGTCGTGCGGGGCAAGTCTTCATGAAGTATTCGTCGTTGTCATTCAGTCCGGTGCATTGGAAGACGTTGAGCACATCGTGGACATCGAATTCGGTGAGGCCGTAAGGCAGGATCGCGCGGACGAGGTTGGAATGGCAGTGGTAGTCGAAGTCGACGCCGCTCAGCATCTGCGAGACGTATGGGTCGCATCGGGTGCCCAGGGTGTCGTGCAGTCGGCCGCCTTCCGGGTCGGTGCCGTAATCGGACAGCGTGTCTCCGACGATGGTGGCCATTGGCCGCAGGAACGGCAGAGTCGACCACAGGCGGTCGAAGGTGGAAACGTGAGCAGCCTGCAGCTGACGGGTCCGTGCCGCCCAGAACCGCTCTCTGGGGTCGTGGCGATTCCACAGATTCAGGTCGCCGACCTGCGGACCGTCGACGGTGGATATGCGGCAGACATGGTCGGCGGGGACGTCCCAAGCCTGCCCGGAACGGATGGGAATGGTGAATTCGTCGATGATTTCCCGGCATTGGGTGTCTTCACCGATCCGTGAGTAGTAGTAGTTTCTGTCGACCTCGAGCGCGGCGCTCTGATAGGCGGCTTCCTGCAGACGGCTCTGAGTCATTGGACGCATCCTCCTCCGTAGCTGTGTTGCCTGCAACGATGCCAGCTTCTGCCCGTCTGCCCAAGGGGTTGTTAATCAGGTCTATGCTGAAAAGTAGGAATGGACGCAGTCGATTGGGCCGCGCCGTCGGATGCACCGAACCGCGTGGACCGAGCAGTGGGAGGGCGGAATGGCTGAAGAGAGGATCGACGTCGAGATGCAGGACACGGGGGAATTCCTGGCCAGCATCCACTCAGCGACGGGAACCGACGAGATCGTTCTGATGTTCGACGATGCCGAAGACGTCTCCGACGGACTCTTGGGCAACGACGAGCCCACTGTCCGCGCGACCGTGGAATTCCTCCTCAGCCATCAGCCTCCCGGAGATCTGCCGGACCGGATCGACCTCGTCGACATCGCCGCCGCCTACGACGGAGCTATCGAGTCCATCCGCGGACTGCGGGGATAGCATCCCGCGGCATTTTGCAGACAGTGAGGGCGGGTCCGACATGATCTGTCGGCCCCGCCCTCAGCTATTCAGTTCTGTTGAGACTTCAGTCCAGCAGGTCGTGACGCACGATCGACTGTTCGCGATCGGGGCCGACGCCGATGACCGACATCCGGCAGCCCGAGAGCTCCTCGAGCGCAAGCACGTACTTCCGCGCGTTCTCCGGCAGGTCGTCGAAAGTCCGGGCCTTCGTGATGTCCTCGGTCCAGCCGTCGAAGTATTCGAAGATCGGCTTCGCGTGGTGGAACTCGGTCTGCGACACAGGCATCTCGTCCTGGCGCACTCCGTCGACGTCGTAGGCCACACAGACCGGGATCCGGTCGATGCCGGTGAGCACGTCGAGCTTGGTCAGCACATAGTCGGTGAAGCCGTTGGTGCGGGCGGCGTAGCGGGCGATGACCGCGTCGTACCAGCCGCAGCGGCGCGGACGACCGGTGTTGACGCCGAATTCCCCGCCGGCCTTCTGCAGGTATTCGCCCATCTCGTCGAAGAGCTCGGTCGGGAATGGTCCGGCGCCCACACGGGTCGTGTAGGCCTTGACGATGCCGACGACGCGGTTGATCCGGGTCGGACCGATGCCTGTGCCGACGCAGGATCCGCCGGCGGTCGGGTTCGACGAGGTGACGAACGGGTACGTGCCGTGGTCGACGTCGAGCATGGTCGCCTGACCACCCTCCATGACGACGACCTCACCGCGGTCGAGTGCCTCATTGAGCATGAGCTCTGTCTCAGCGACGTAGGGGCGCAGGCGTTCGATGAAGGGCTCGAAGTACTCGACGATCTCTTCGACCGACACCGCCCGACGGTTGTAGACCTTGACGAGCAGTTCATTCTTCTGCCGCAGCGATCCTTCGATCTTCTGACGCAGGATGGACTCGTCGAAGACGTCCTGGACGCGGATGCCCAGGCGCCCGATCTTGTCCATATAGGCCGGTCCGATGCCGCGGCCAGTGGTGCCGATGGCCCGCTTGCCGAGGAATCGCTCGGTCACCTTGTCGAGAGTCTGGTGGTACGGAGCCACGAGGTGGGCGTTCGCGGAGATGCGCAGCTTAGACGTGTCCGCGCCGCGGGATTCGAGTGCGTCGATCTCCTCGAAGAGCGCCTCGAGGTTGACGACGACGCCGTTGCCGATGACCGGGGTGACGTTCGGTGAGAGGATGCCCGCCGGCAGAAGCTTGAGTTCGTACTTCTCTCCTCCGACGACAACCGTGTGGCCGGCGTTGTTCCCACCATTGGGCTTGACCACGTAGTCGACGCTGGTGCCGAGGATGTCGGTGGTCTTACCTTTACCTTCGTCGCCCCACTGAGCGCCGACGACAACGATTGCTGGCATGAGAGTGCTTCACCTCGAAGTGAAAAGGGATGTCATTACTCCCCAAGTCTACTGGGTCACACTGACGCAACCGTCAGCGGGCGAGCGCCGCCCGTCACCGCGGATGAGAAGCGCTCACACCACACAGGCCGCCCCGAGTCCCAAAGTGCGCAATCGCACGTCCATGACGCGCGATTTCCGCTGGATGCAACTACAGACGTCAGGGACAATGGACCCATGCGCACCAGATCGATCACCACCATTGCCATCGCCGGCATGCTCGCTCTCAGCGGATGTTCCGGCGCGAATGGAACCGACGAGCCCCAGACCGATGACTCGTCATCGCAGGACACCGCTTCGGCACCGAACGAGTCGACCTCCGCAACGACAGACGACGCCGATGAGTCGGCCGAGGACCCAGACGATTCGTCCGAAGAGGGCTCCCCAACAGCAGACGATTCGGCAGACTCGACCCTGACTCTCGACACCGGCGAGAAAACCGTCACGATCGAACCCACCGCTGTCTACTGCTCCGGCGAACCCGGCAGCCTCCAGCACATCATCGGCAAGACGGACAACGAGCTGCCGCTGGTCAAGGCCGAAGGCACCGACTTCGTCATGGTCAAGGTCGGACAAGGACGCCCCTACAAGGCGAACAATCCCAAAGGAATCGCCATCGGCGATGAGAGCGTGACCTTCGACGGGACCGAGCTCGGCTCGGCCACGCTCGACGGAACCATGACCTGCACCGACTGGGAGGACTGAGTCAGCGCCCACACACATACACACCGCGCGCCGCGATCCCGAAGAAGCCGGGGCCGCGGCGCGCATTGCATCCGGTCTCACTCCATGCTCATCCCCTTGGCCGGGGCGATCCGCGACATCGACCTCGCCGGTATCGCCGAGGCGAGAACGGCGGCGAGCACTGCGGCGACGCCGATCAGCCCGATCTGCCCCCACGGCACGGACAGCACCGGATTCGCCGAGGCAGGCATGATCGATGCCGTTCCGACCCAGCCGAAGAACGTCCCGACCCCGGCTCCGACGATGAGTGCGATGACCGTCATGAGCAGCGATTCGATCGTGATCATCCGCGACATCGCAGCTCGGGTGAATCCTAGCGCCCGCAGCAGGGCACCCTCTCGGCGTCGTTCGATGACCGAGAGCGTGAGTGTGTTGCTCACTCCGATCACGGCGATGACCACCGCGGCCGCCAGCAGTCCGAGCACCACGCTCAGAGCGACCTGGAATATCGAGGCGAAATCCGCCCGATACTGCGCCGCCGTCGCATCGGCTGAGGCACCGACGGCGTCGAGTTCGGAGGTCAGGGCCTCGATCTGCGAGCTCGATGCATCATCGGCGATCTTCGCCCACGTCTGTTCGGTAGCCGTGTCGCCGGCCGCATTGTCGCCGGCCCCCTCGAGGGTCTTCGCGTCGGCACCGCTGACCAGGGCCGTCCCCGCGGGGACGTCGTAGGAGGTCTCGATCGTCAGATCGAGATTCTGATCGCCGAGGCGGACGGTCGCGCTCTGGCCGTCGACATCAGAATCCTTCTCGTCGAGTCCCACCGTTGTCGGGTCGAGGAGGATCGTGCCCTCATCGACGTCGTAGCCGTCGCTGCGCAGGACCGGGGAGTCGGCGGCCGCCTCGGCGCTGGTGATCGCCACATCACCGGAGCCGTCGGTCCCGTCGACGCTCACCGAGACGGTGGGCGCCGGAACGTTCTCGCGTTCCTCGACGATCGGCGAATCATCGAGCACGGAGGCGATCTTCTCATCGTCGGCACCGTCTTGCCCTGCCGTGGAGACCACGAGGTCGACCGGGGTGTCCTCGGCAGTAGCGAGTTCGAGGGTTCGCTGCAGGCTCGAGGAACCGACGACCACGGCTGTGACGAGGGTGATTCCGATGAGCAGGGCACCCGTCGTCGAGGCGGTGCGTCCTCCCGCTGTGCTCGCCGACCGTCCGGCCAGCTTCACCGCCGGCGAGCGCCGGGTGAGGAGGCCGACTGCGGCGGCGAACAGCGCCACCAATGGCGGCACGAAGACCTTCGCACCGACGAGGAGAGCGACGAAGAGCGCGAAGCAGCCGACGATGCCGAACAGCACGGACTGGCTCGTAGTCCCGAGCAGGCACAGACCGATTCCGCCGATGCCGAGCACAAGCGACAGGCTCAGTCGCACCCACCGGATGCGCGGGGCAGCCGCAGGCACATCGACCGGTCGGAGTGCCTCGATCGGGGACACCCGGGAGGCCCGGATCGCGGGGATCAACCCTGCCGCGAGGGTGACGAGGATGCCGACGACGGGCCCGACGACGATCGCCGAGACGGACGGTGACATCTGGGCGAATTCCGGCATCCAGAACGCTCGGACCACGGTTGAGAGTCCCCAACCGATGAGGAGACCGAGTCCGACGCCCAGCACGGATCCGACGATCCCGAGGCTGAGGCTCTCCACCACCGCGGCCCCGCGCACCTGCCTGCGTGAGGCACCGATTGCGCGGAAGAGCGCGAGGACTCTTGTGCGGGAGGCGACGAGGACGTTGAACGTGTTCGAGATGACGAGTGCCGCGACCCCCGCGGCCAGCAGGCCGAAGGCGATGCCGATGGTCGAGAGCATGTCGGAGGTCTTCGACAGCGACTCGATCTGCTCCTCGACGACCTGGTCGACGGTCCGGACCGACACGTCGGCGCCGGCATCGGCGAGAGCGGATTCGACCGCCTCGGCGAGCCCTGCGCGATCGCTCCCATCGTCGGCGACGACGCGGATGGAGTCGGGCACGAGCTCGCCCGGGGCCGTGGCCAGCCCGTCGTCGGTGAGGTAGAGGTTCATCCCCGCCGAGGAGGAGCTGGGCATGATGCCCGAGACGGTGTAGCTCGGGCCGTCGGCGGCGGAATGTCCCGGCCCGTCGAATTCGCCGAGGGTGATGGTGTCACCGACGCCGACCCCAAGGGTCTTCGCATCGGCTTCGCGGAGCATGAGTTCATCATCCGAGTCCGGGACGGAGCCGTCCACGGTGTCGACCTGTCCCTGTGGGAGGTTCGTGGCCGACCCCGTCACCGAGGTGGTTCCGGCCTCAACGGCGACGAAGGCGGACTGGGTGAGCTGGGCGGATTGGACCCCGTCGACCTCGGCCGCGGTCTGGCGCATGGATTCGGTGAGCGGGGACGCCTCATCGGCTGCGGCCGGATCATCGGGTTCGTCCGCGGTGATCGCGACGTCGGCGCCGGCCCATTCGGCTTGGACCTGGTTGCGCAGGGTGTCGCCGAAGGCCTGGGAGAACAGGAGCGCCGCGACGATGAAGGCCACTGACACGGCGATCGCGATCATCGCCGCACTCAGACGCCCGGAGGCGCTGCGGAGGTTGGACCAGGCGATGCGGATCATCGGGCACCTCCGCCCGTCGGCGCGGTTCCGGCTGCAGACCCGGCTCCGGCCGCAGGCCCGGCCGACTGGCCAGCGGGTGCGGCTCCCGAAGCTGCCGAGCCTGCCGTGACATTCATCAGGGCGGTGACCACGGATTCCGGGTCCGGTTGGGCGAGCTCACCGGCCAGTCGTCCGTCGGCGAGCAGCACGACACGGTCGGCACGGGCTGCAGCTCGGGGATCGTGGGTGACCATGACGACGGTCTGACCGAGTTCATCGACCGAGGCGCGCAGGATGTTCAGGACCTCTTCACCGGAGTTCGAGTCGAGGTTGCCGGTGGGCTCGTCGGCGACGAGCACATCGGGCTGGGCGACGAGTGCGCGAGCGACGGCGACTCGCTGCTGCTGTCCGCCGGAGAGTTCGTGCGGCCGGTGGCCCAGGCGCTCGCGCAGACCGAGCAGGTCGACCATGCGATCGAAGATGCGGCGATCGGTCTTCTGGCCCGACAGCTGCGAGGGCAGCAGGATGTTCTCTTCGGCACTCATCGCGGGCACGAGATTGAAGGACTGGAAGACGAAGCCGATGCGGTCGCGGCGCAGCGCCGTGAGCTTGCGGTCGTTCAGCCGTGAGATAGCCGTGCGTCCGATGAAGACCTCGCCCGCATCCGGGGTGTCGAGTCCGGCGAGCATGTTGAGCAGCGTCGATTTGCCCGAGCCGGAGGGTCCCATGATGGCAGTGAAGCGTTCGGCTTCGATGTCGAGGCTGAGGTCGTCAAGCGGACGGACCTGCGCGTCCCCTCTACCGTAGGTTTTGCGCAGTCCGATGGCTTGGATGGCCAGCCTCGGCGCGGGGCTCGAACCCTGGCCCCGAGTCGACCCTTGCGCGGGGGTCGGGGATGAGGTCGGGGAAGGATGGGCATCGGTGTATGTCGCTGATGTGTTCATGCCTCCAGCTTCGTCGCCGGGCCCACCCTCCCACATCGGACCTGAGGATGGTCTTCGCCGCAGAGCGCCGAGGCGGCCGTGGCCCGACCGTCATACCTGAGGATGATCTCGGATTCCCTTGAGCGACCTTGCTCGCCGACGATGAACCGGTCTCGAGCGGTCAGCCCGGGCGCGTGCGAGATACTTCCGACTCAGTGACCGGGCCCGACGAGACCGGCTTCGTAGGCGAACACGACGGCCTGCACACGGTCGCGAGCCTCGAGCTTCATCAGGATCCGACCGACGTGGGTCTTCACGGTCGGCTGGGCGAGAAAGAGCCGCTCGCCGATCTCGGTGTTGCTCAGACCGGTGGCGATGAGGACGAGGACCTCGGTCTCGCGCTGGGTCAGTGACTCCAACCGACGCATATCGGCCGCATCGAGACGGCTCGCACCGGCCCGCCCGGACGCATCCGCGCCATCGTTGCTCTGCATCGCCCGTTCGCTCAGTGCAGAGGCGCTGACCTCGGATGATGCAGGCTCACCGTCCCCGGGTGGGGTGGGCGCAACGCCCCCGGCCGATGTCGCATCGGTTTCCGAGGCCTCCGACTGCGGATCCGAATGGGGCGGATCCCCCGCGCCGAGGTGGGGCAGGAGCCGTGTCTCGAGCAGTCGTTTGGTGGTGGTGGGAGCGATGACGGCGCCACCGTCGACGACCGTGCGGATCGACTCGAGGAGCACCTCGGGCAGGGTGTCTTTGAGCAGGAAGCCTGACGCACCGGCGCGCAGCGCGCGCAGGGCGTAATCGTCATCGTCGAAGGTGGTCAGCACGATGATCTTCGGGGGACGGACCGTCCCCTCATCGGCGAGAGCAAGGATCCGCTGGGTCGCTTCGATGCCGTCGATACGGGGCATCCGAACGTCCATGAGCACGACATCGGGTTCGTCCTGCCTGACGATGTCGAGACCTGCCGCACCGTCGCCGGCCTGTGCGACGACGGTGAGGTCCGGTTGGGAGTCGATGACCATGGCGAAGCCCGCCCTCACGAGGGCCTGATCATCGACGAGCACGATGCGAAGCGGCCCGCTCTCCTGAGCATCAGTCCGACCGTGCACTGTCGCCTCGCCATCGGCGCTCATCGGCTGCTCTCCTCGACTTCGGCGGACTGACTCTCTCCCGCCTCGTCGGTCTGTCCTGTTGCGGCGGACTGACTCTCCCCCGCCTCGGCGGTCTGCCCTGCTACGGCTGTCTGCCTGGTTCCGGCAGACCCATTCTCCCCATGGTCGGACGGATCATGGGGGCTGGCGCCCGGAGTGACGCTGGGATCGGCTTCGGGTTCGGGACTGGGCACGGGAGCGGACAGCGGCAACCTGGCCTCGACGAGGAATCCCGTGGTCGTTCCGAAGGCGCTTCCCATGACCGCGCCGGAGGAGAACCCGGGCTTCGCATCGGTGTGCCCTTCGGACCGGTCCTTCACTCCGGTTGAACGGATCGGCCGGGCCATGAGCGTTCCGCCGTAGAGCGCAGCGCGTTCCTGCATGCCGACGATTCCGTATCCACGGCCGTGGGTCGCATTCCGTGCCGGATCGTCGGCTCCGTGGCTGTCGGCTTCTCCGCTCCTGCGGCCTGTCGCGTTTCCGGTTCCGTTGTCGCTGATCCGGGCGACGAGCTCTGCGTCCTCGGTCAGCAGCTCGACATGTGCCCGGGCACCGTCCCCGGCATGCTTGAGCACATTCGTCAGCGCTTCCTGAACGATGCGGTAGACGGCGAGCGACGCTCCTTCGGCCAAGCGTCCGCGGTCGACCTCATCCAGTTCGGTCACCGAGACCGGAAGCCCCGCCGATCGCACATCGGCGATGAGGGAGCCGATGTCGGCGACGCCGGGCAGCGGCGACGAAGAGCGCTCGTCGTCCTCCTCGGCGCGGAGGAAGCCGAGCAGCGACCGCGTCTGTGCCAAGGCTTCCCGTCCGGTCTGTGCGATGGTCTCGAGGGCTCCGACCGCGACGGCCGGATCGGTCTTCGCCGCATAGCGTCCTCCGTCGGCTTGGGCGATGACGACGGACAGGGAATGGGCGATGACATCATGCATTTCGCGGGCAATGCGCATGCGTTCGGCATCGGCGGCCAGCCGGGTCTCGGATTCGCGTTCGCGTTCCAGCAGGCGGTTGCGCTCGCGGATGCCCTCGATCTCGCGGCGGCGACGGAATCCGACTCCGCCCAACAGCCAGGCGATGAGCACGATCGAAGCGCACAGCGCCACGACGACGACCAACAGCACATATTCGCCGAAAGCCAAGGGGCGCGGGTTCGCACCGATCGTCGCCTGCAGGGAGACGAGGTAGAGCCACCCGCCCAGGAAGAGCGCGCCGAGGAGGCCCAGGACGAGCACGATGCGACCGTGGTTGCGTGTCCCCCACGCTGTCGTCGAATACACGGTGATCGGCACGGCGACGATGCCGAAGGTCGGTCCCATCATCGTGAGCACGGTCAGCAGGCAGCCGACGGCGATGAGCGAGGAGCTCAGCAGCGGGGCAGTGCGCCGCAGTCCCAGCGGCAGCGTCTGGAGCAGAACGATGCCGACCTGCACTGCCACGGGCACCAGGGCGATCTCGCTCCGCTCGGCCTGGGAGGAGGTGAAGACGACGGTCAGATAGGTGATCGGCAGAGCCCAGAGCAGTGAGTCGACGATCCAAGGATGAGCGGTGAGGGTGCGACGGATGCGGTCGACGCGGTCGGGGGTGCGCTGCTGCGGCTCCGGGCGGTGGCCCTCGGTCCGGATCGGTCGATTGCTCATGTCGGCCATGGTAGTTCTGCGCCACCGGACTCACATCATACTCAGGGCTGATCCGAGCAGACGATGCCCGCCGCGGCGCTCGCCCACGGGACCGTACTCACTCGGGAGCGTCAGATCGCCGAGGCGGCGCCGCCGTCACGCACCACCCCGACTCGCCGAGGAGGTCCTTCCCTAGCGCGCGATCCCGGACCAGCCGCCGCGTCTCCCCCGTTCAGCGAGGATCTGCTCGCGGAGGATATCCGCGTGACCGCAGTGCTGGGCGAGCTCCCGCAGGACATGGAGAAGCACCCATCGCAGCGGCATCGGCCCGGCCCGATGACCGGTGAGCACGGAATCGAGGTCCATCCCCTCGATCGCCGAATGCGAGCGCTCCACGGCGGCCTGGTAGTCAGCCGAGACGCTGGCGATCGTGTCCGAGGAGTCGAGGAGGAAGGAGTCTTTTGAGTCGTGAGGCAGCCCGTAGTCGACCCGGCTCCGACCGGTGACTGCCTCACCGAACCAGACTGTTTCGACGAACACCGCATGTTTGAGCAGAGACAGCAGGCGGGTTCTGCTCGGTACCAGGGATCGCCTCGCTTCGTCTTCACTCAGGTCGTCGAGGGTCCCGAGCAGATGCTGTCGGTGTTCGTCGATGAACGCTGTGAACTGTGCGGCCAGGTCGGCCTCTCGCATGGCGAAAGTGCTGTTGGCGTCGACTCCGTTGCCTGTCATATCCCCACTGTAGAGCCGCCTCGGCGAGGGAGGACCGACCTGATCGACGACTCGCCCGAAATCGCAGGGGATCAGCATCCTTGTCCGCCACGTCCCCCACCCCTATGCTGAAGTGACCCACGTACACCGTCGTTCGGGCAGGAGCCTTGGCATTGTCGCCGGAGCCGTCGACTTCAGGGCATCACCGCTCAGAGGAGGTCGCTCATGTCCACCACGTCAATGCATCCGGCCACGAGTGCTTCGCAGAACCAGCCCGAGGACCAATCGCAGTCCCCCGCGCTGCCCTACGCCCGCCGCCGCGATCAGCTCGTCGGATCCGTCATCGATGCCTCCACCACGGTGCTCGCCCAATATCACCATGACATCGTCAAGTTCGGCATGGGTGCGCCGGCACCGGACATGCTCCCGGCCGCGGACTTCGCCCGCATCGCCTCGGACGTCTTCTCCCCGGAGAACTTCACCTACGGGGAGACGAAGGGCGAGCCCATCCTCATCGAAGCCCTCCACGACTACCTCGCCGCCACCGAACAGATCCCGCCCGAACAGCAGGGGAACCGCGACCGTCTCCTCATCACCTCCGGCGGCATGCAGGGACTCGATCTCGGGTTCAAACTCTTCGTCACCCCCGGTGACCTCGTCGCCTGTGAGTCGCCGACCTATACGAACGGTTCGGCGACGGCCATGAGCTATGAAGCGGAGATCCTCGAGATCCCCGTCGACGAAGAAGGCATGCAGATCGACGTCCTCGAGGAGCGCACACAGCGCACCGGGCGCGCCCCGAAGGTCATCTACACCGTCCCGACCTTCCAGAACCCGGCAGGCGTGACCATGTCGCTGCCACGTCGCGAGCGCCTCCTCGAGTTCGCCCACCGCCACAGGTCGGTCATCATCGAGGACAACCCGTACGGAATGCTGCGCTTCGAAGGTCAGTCCCTGCCCGCTCTGAGCGACCTCAGCCCGAACGATCCCCTCATCTTCGGGGTGCGCACGTTCTCGAAATTCGTCGCCCCGGGTCTGCGAGTCGGCTGGATCGACGTCGATCCCGAGGTCCGCGAGCTCGCCGTCAACGCCAAACAGACAATGGACTCCTGCGCCCCCGTCCCCAACCAGCACCTCATCGCCCGCTGGATGGAGGAAGGCGGCGCCGACTCCCATGTCGAGGTCCTGCGCAAGGCCTACCGCGAGCGGAAGACTGCGATGTCGGAAGGATTGGAGAGGCTCTTCCCCGGAGAGATCCGAGCCACCGATCCCGACGGCGGATTCTTCCTGTGGGTGACCTTCGAGGACGAATCCATCAACACCGAAGATCTCATGACCACCGCTCTCGAGGAGGGCGTGGCCTACATTCCCGGTCCTGCGTTCTCGCCGGCCGGGAACTTCTCGAACGCGCTGCGCCTGTGCTTCGCCTCGGCCGCTCCGGACCGCATCGATGATGGGCTGCAGCGCCTTCGCCGTGCCGTCGACCGATACCGCGCAGAGCGCTGATCAGCACGACGACACCTTCGCCGAGGCGGCTCCGACCTCGCCCGACCACGACGTCCGAGCGCTCCCGAACCGACGACCCCGCCTCGGCCGAACAGGCGGGCGCGGCCGCCTGTTCGGCGACCGTTTTCAGACCTCGCCGAGGCGGCCGATCCATTGGATGAGGAGCTGAGTCTCCGTTTCGCCCAGGATGTCCGGATTCGCCGCAGCACGTTCGATGACAGCATGACCCAGACGACCGTCGCCCGGTTCGCTCTGTCCGGTTCCGGTGATGGCGGCGAGGACGCCTTCACGGACGCCTGCCGAAAGTTCGGGATCGTTTTTGCCTTGAATGATCAGTCGCAGGGTGACGCCGATATTCGTGGCGAGCACATGAGCGGCCGCCTGCTCGTGGCCGACGACGAGCCGTCCGTCCTGTTCCGCTTTGAGCGTCAGACCGCGCAGAATCTCGCTCGGCTTCGACTGCGCCTCGGGTGAATAGCCGGGTCTGACCTTGCCGTACATGAGGGTGTAGAAACCCGGATTCTCCAGGCCGAAGGCGACGTGAGCATCCCAGCCCAGACGCAGATCCTGAATCGGGTCGCCACTGGATTCGGTCGAGGATTTGGCCGACAGGTACATGTCGAAGCCACGCTCCACGACGGCCTCGACCAGTCCCTGCTTGTTGCCGAAGAAATGGTACAGAGTGGGCATCTTGACCCCCGCCGCGTCGCAGACCGCGCGCAGAGAGAAGTCCTCTCCGGGCGTCGCGGCAATGAGGTCGGCGGCCGCTTCGAGCAGGCGGGTCCGTGTATCCGTTCCCTCAACTTCTGTCATATCGCTATATTATAGTGTACCGTCGATATAGTCCGATGTAACAACGATACGGAGGTTGAGACCATGACCGATCAGACTCTGCAAGGCAAGACCATCCTCATCGCAGGAGGCGGGAAGAACCTCGGCGGACTCATCGCTCGACAGGCCGCCGCAGCCGGAGCCGATATCGCCGTCCACTACAACTCGGAATCAACGCGCCCGGAGGCCGAAGAGACACTCGCGGCCGTCGAGGCCAGCGGATCGAAGGGCGTTCTGCTCACCGGAGATCTCACCAAGCCCGCCAACGTCGAGAGGCTCTTCGACGATGCCGTCTCGGCGCTGGAGCCCATCGATATCGCGGTGAACACGACTGGCAAGGTTCTGCGTAAGCCCATTGCGGAGACCACCGAAGACGAGTACGACGCGATGTTCGACATCAACGCGAAGGCCGCGTACTTCTTCATCAAGGAAGCAGGCAAACACCTTGCCGACAATGGGAAGATCGTCACCATCGTCACCGCCCTGCTCGCCGCGTTCACCGACGGCTACTCGACCTACGCCGGCGGCAAGAGCCCGGTCGAGCACTTCACCCGAGCCGCGGCGAAGGAGTATGCCGACCGCGGCATCTCCGTCACCGCCATCGCGCCCGGGCCCATGGACACTCCCTTCTTCTACGGTCAGGAGACCCCGGAACGAGTGGAGTTCCACAAATCGCAGGGCATGGGCAACCGTCTGACCCGTATCGAAGACATCGCACCGATCGTGCGATTCCTCGCCACGGAAGGCAGCTGGATCACCGGCCAGACGATCTTCGCCAACGGCGGCTACACCACTCGCTGAGGCGGACACGACACTTCCGTCCCCTGAGCACCCATCCAACAACCACCTCTCGAAACCACAGGAGCACACATGTCAGATCTGCAGATTCCCGAACCCGTCGCCGGCTTCATCGACACCGTCAACGCTCACGATGACCAGGGTTTCCTCGACGCATTCACCTCTGACGGAGTCGTGGATGACTGGGGCCGCGAGTTCCAGGGCCGAGAGGCCATCAAGGCGTGGAGCGACAAGGAGTTCATCGGCGCAACCGGCATCCTCACGCCAGAGGAGGTCACCGTCGACGGAAACGACGTCATCGTCGTCGGCGATTGGCGTTCGACGCATGCCAACGGTCGATCATCATTCGCCTTCATCATCGACGGCGACAAACTGAGCCGGATGACGATCCGCGAAGGCTGAGGCTCGGCGAGCGCTGATACCCGAGCGGGGGCCGTCGGATGCCGGCCATCTTCGGATGCCGGCCATCCGACGGCCCTTTCGCTATGGTCCTGTGGCACAATATTGGTGTCGCGACTGCGCGGCACGGCGGTGGGGCTCGCCGTACCCAACCTCGGAAGCGGAACCTCGGTGTTCGTCTTCGACAACAGTCCCTACCTCGACCGGCTTCAGCATGCCCGAAAGGTAGGAGAGACCATGACCGCCAGCCCCGATCCGATATACGACGGGCCGCCGCGCGCCCGCATCATCCTCGGCGTCGTCCCCGATCAGCCCGCCGAGGTGATCGCCGCCGCCGCGGACTACGCCGCCCACTTCGACGCCGAGCTCGTCTGCGCCCACGTCGACGACTCCCGCTACACCGTTGAGACTCGTCCCGACGGTTCCGTGCTCTCGATGCCCATCGATCCGGACACCACCGACGAGGCAGCCACCGAGTTCGACCCCGAACTCCAGGACCGCATCGCTGTAGCCCTGGAAGGCACGAATGTTGCCTGGTCGACCCGCGCACTGGCCGGGTCACCGGCACAGGAACTCGACCGGCTCGCCGAGGCGCTCGATGCCCGCATGATCATCCTCGGCGTCCGTCGCGCAGGTGTTCGCGGCTCACTGCATGAGTTCTTCAATGGCTCGGTCGCGATCCAACTGTCAAGGCGCCAGCATCGCCCCCTCGTCGTCGTTCCGCTGGCGACAGGCACCGACGACATGGGCAACCCCGAATCCCCTGCGACGTCGCCGACCCCTGGCGCTTCCCCCGCTGCCGAGACTCAAGCCGGCGAGGGCGAGCAGTGACCCGGCCGGTCCACCTGCGCCTGTCCTATCTGGGGCTCGCGTTCATCGGCGGCGTACTCGGAACCGCGGCACGCGAGGCGATCAGTCTGAGCCTGCCGCCCCTCGGCGATGTGCCGTGGGCAATCCTCACGGTCAACATCCTCGGGGCGTTCCTGCTCGGCCTGCTGCTGGATTCCCTGGCGCGCAGCGGTCCCGATGAAGGGTGGCGTCGCCGAACACGGATCCTGGTCGGCACCGGTTTCATGGGCGGGTTCACCACGTACAGCGCGCTGGCCGCGGATACCGCTGGTCTCCTCGGCGCGGATCCGGGTGGTGCGAGCAACCCCGGCATCGGCCTTGCCTACGCGGTGGGAACGGTACTCATCGGCGGTCTCGCCACGTTCGCCGGCATCGCCACGGCGACGACGCTGCGTCGAGGAGGTGCCCGATGACGCCGCTGGTCTTCGTCGCCCTTGCCGCCGCCGGCGGACTCGGCGCCTCATCACGAATGCTGATCGACGGACTCATCAAGTCCCGCATGAGCACGGCCCTGCCGTGGGGAACGATCATCATCAATGTCTCGGGATCACTCGTGCTCGGCCTGCTGACCGGACTGGCCGGAGCGAACCTGCTTCCGGAAGCCTGGCACCTGGTGCTCGGCACGGGATTCCTCGGCGGCTATACGACGTTTTCGACGGCGAGCTTCGAGACTGTTCGGCTTCTCCAGGAACGTCGCTGGGTCGCCGGCCTGGTCAACGGGCTTGGCACCCTCGTCTTCGCCACGGCGGCCGCGGCGATCGGAATGTGGCTCGGCGGCCTGGCTTAGCTGCGACCGACCGTTCTGGGCTCAGCCACATCTCCACACGCTCACCCTCGGCGAGACGCTGTCCGCGCAGATGCCAGACGCCTAACGGCCCATTTGAAGGTGAAGAGCCCATATTCAAATCTGAGATTTTCACCTTCAACTGGGCCGTCAGCGTATGAGCATTGAGCCGCTCCAGCGACTCTGCCTCAACTCACTTATACGCGCGGTGGTACTGAGCCGGGCGGTAGTCGATGTCGAAGCGCAGTGCGTCGGCGGCGCGCAGCGCGAAGTTCGGATCGCGCAGGTACTCACGGCCCACGAGGATCACATCGGCCTGGCCGGTGGCCAGAATGTGCTCGCCCTGGAACGGTTCGCTGATGAGGCCGACGGCCGCGGCCGGCAGCCCCGATCCCTGCCGCACGCCGGCGGCCAGGGTCGTCTGGTAGCCGGGACCGACGGGAATCGACGCCATCACATTGCCGCCGGAGGAGACGTCGATGAGGTCGACGCCGTGTTCCTTGAGCCATCCGGCGACGTGGACGGTGTCGTCGAGTGTGAGCCCGCCTTCTGTCCAGTCCGTCGCGGAGAGGCGCACGAACACGGGAACGTCCTCGCCCACCTCGGTGCGGGTGGCATCGACGATGTCGAGCAGCAGTCGGGCCCGGTTCTCCAAGGATCCGCCGTAGGAGTCGGTGCGGGTGTTGCTCAGCGGGGACAGGAACTCGTGGAGGAGGTATCCGTGTGCGGCGTGGATCTCGACGAAGTCGAACCCGGCCTCGATCGCCCGGCGGGTCGAGGACCGGAAGGCGGCGACCACCTCGGCGATCTCATCCTCGGTCAGCGCGCGCGGTTCGGCGAGGCCGTCGAAGGCCAGTGCGGACGGAGCCACGGTCTGCCAACCGCCTTCGTCGACAGGCAGGCTGCCGTCGCGGTCGGTGCCCCACTCCGGATAGGTCGAGGCCTTGCGGCCGGCATGGGCGAGCTGGATGCCGGCGGCCGCGCCCTGCGAGTGGAGGAAGTCGACGATGGGGACGAAGGCATCGCGCTGTTCGTCGTTCCACAGCCCCAGATCCTTGGCCGAGATGCGCGCCTCCGGAGCGACTCCGGTGGCTTCGACGATGACGGCGCCGGCTCCGCCGCGGGCCATCGCACCGTAGTGGACGGTGTGCCAAGGAGCGGGGACCCCGTCTAGAGTCTCGACGGAGTACTGGCACATGGGCGGAACCCAGATCCGATTGCGGAAGGTCAGGCCGCGCAGTGTGAGCGGTTCGAACAGCAGATGAGACATGACACCTCGTGATCTCGTCGAAAGCAGTCGTCTGGAAGTATGAGATTCTTCGTACTTCGAGTTTGCACTTTACTACGATGAATTTCGTACTACCAAATATTTCGTACAATGGGAGAGATACGGCGCTACCTGTGATCGGTGGCTGTTCAGACGACATCCACCGACGCTGACCCACACGATGGCGAGAAGGGAGGATCCAGATGCGCACACTCGACCACCCCAGCAGGGACGAGATGAGACTCGACACCGTCCTGGCCGCCCTCGCCGACCCGGTCCGCCGGACCGTCGCCTGCAAACTCAACGACGCTTTCGGCGATCATGCGTGTGCGACCTTCGAGCTGCCGGTGTCGAAGTCCACGGCGACCTACCACTTCCGCACACTGCGCGAAGCGGGTGTGATCCGCCAGGAATATGAGGGCACGAAGATCATGAATACCCTGCGCAAGGACGATCTCGACGCCCGTTTCCCCGGCCTCCTCGACGCCGTGTTCGCCGCCCAGGACATCGAACGCGCCGAGGCGACCGCCCCCGAATCTCGCGACTGACCCGGCCGAGTCGCCTCCGCCCAGACGCGCGAACAGGCCCCTCTCCCCCGCGTGAGCCGCGTCCCTCACCCACAATCGAAAATTAGGTGTGCTCAACTTGCCCGCTAATGGTGAGTAGACGTGCAATCTGCGCACACTTAACTCGCATTCGGCACGGCCTCGTCGTTCTGATTGAGCACCTCGACGCGGAAATCGACGATGCCGTCGGACCGGGGCTCAGCTCCTGACCGGCCGCCCCTCCTGCCGGGCCTTGGCCCGACCGCGAGCAAGATCGACCAGTCCGATGATTCCGGCGAAGACGATGACGAGCGCAATGAAACCGAAGCCCGCGACGATGGCGGCGCCGTAGCCGGCCACCGGCTGGACGACGAAGAACACGGCGGTGACGATTGCGATGCCGATGGCCGTGCCCACCCGCTGCCCGGTCTGCATCACACCGCCCGAGCTGCCCGCATACTCGACGGGCACCTCAGCCAGAGTGAGCGTCTGATTCGGGCTGATCGCCATGCCCTGCCCGAGGCCGGTGACCCCGAGTGTGAGGAGCAGCCACCAGATGCTGATCCCCCAGGCCTCATGCGCCAACACGAGGAGCGCCGAGGCGACGACCCCGGTCAGACCGATTGCGACCCCGAGGACGACCATCTTCCGGCCGAAGGTGAGCACGACACGGCCGGCCGCCTGTGCTGCGATCGCCGAGAGCAGCGCCGAGGGCAGACCGACGAGGCCCGCATGGAGGGCGGGGAATCCGAGACCGTTCTGCAGGTAGAGCGCGACGATGACCCAGATGCCGGGCATACCGACGAAATACATGGACGTCAGCGACGCCCCGTAGGCGAAGCTGCGTGTCCGGAACAGCTGCATGTCGACCATCGGTGATCCGCCTCGGCGAGAGTATCGGTTCTCCCACCGCACCCACAGCCAGACGACGGCGACGCCGACCGGGACGAGGGCGTAGATCCAGGCACCTGCGCTGCGCTCGAGGAAGGGCAGCATGACCAGCAACGTGCCCACGCCGAGCAGAACGAGCCCGACCGGGTCGAAGTCGGCGCGGCGTCGGCCGTGCGAGTCGGAATCGGTGCCGGCGCCGACCCAGGCGCTCCTCGGGAGCCAGAACCGGCCGAGGATGATTGCGGCCAGGGCGATCGGCACGTTGATGAGGAACGCCGAACGCCATCCCCACTCGTCGCCGAGAACAGCGATGAGTCCACCGCCGAGCACGGGGCCGATGCCCACGGAGACACCGACGATCGTGCCGAACATCCCGAAGGCGCGACCGCGCACCTGGCCGTGGAAGTACTGTTGGAGCATCCCCACCCCCTGGGGGCTGAGCAGGCCGGAGCCGAGACCCATGACGACACGGGCGATGTTGAGCACGAGCGGGTCCGGGGACAGTCCCGAGATGAGGGAACCGAGGGCGAAGACACTGACGCCGATGACGAAGAGCCGACCACGGCCGAAGAGGTCACCGGCTCGGCCGGCGGCCACGAGCAGCACGCCGAACGCGAGCGTATACCCCGAGAGCACCCACTGGATCGCCGAATTCGAGGCGCCGATCGAGCGCTGCATGTCGGGGAGGATGACATTGACGATCGAGACGCTCAGCAGCGACATGAACATCGGGACGAGCATCACCGCCAGGATCTTGCGCTGCTCTGCCGTCATGACCGTCTCGGAAACATTACCCATTCATATAGTTCTACGCCGCCCTGCCGACAAGCACAATCGGCCTCCGCGGTGCGTTTGCTCACGCACCACGAAGGCCGATCTGTCCGAAAAAGCTGCGGCGGGCCTACTCCCCGCGGCCGATGGCTTCCACTGCCTTCGGGTCAGAGGAGTGCAGGAATTCCTCGATTCGCGCGGCCTCTTCGCCTTCGCCGATCGCTCCGGCGGCACGGCCGAGCGCGTAGAGCGCACGGAGGAATCCGCGGTTGACCTCATGCGAATACGGGATCGGTCCAGCGCCGCGCCAACCGGCGGCGCGCAGGGCATCGAGTCCGCGGTGGTAGCCGACGCGGGCGTAGGCATAGGCGTCGACGAGGCGGCCTTCCTGGTGCGCTTCATCCGCGAGTTCTGCCCAGGCCAGGGACGAGGCCGGCAGTGCGGCCGCGACATCGATTGGCTCTTCACCTGCGTCGATGCGCTTGCGAGCGTCGACGTCCGGGTGGTCGTCGGGCAGGTAGGTCGGCTGTGGGCCGAGCCGGCTGGCATCCAGGTTTCCGATATGCGACGGGTTGCCGATGGGCTGGGTCATTGCGTCTCCTTCGTAGTCGGGGTCATAGTCAACATTTTCTCGCCGAGGCGGCTGTCCGCCCCAGCGTCACGTTCAGCTCGGGGCCGCAGTCAGTTCTTCTTCACTTCGGACGGCAGCACCTTGTACGGGTTCGCACTCAGTGCTCCGGTGACCCCGGCGTCGGCGAGCTTCTCGAGCTGCTTCTTGTCCTTGACATCGGTGGCCCAGACGGCCAGGTCCGTTTCGGCCCAGGTCGACGCATCATCGGCGCGAACCGCCATTGCCGAGTACCCGCCGGAATCGAGGTCCTCCGCCGAGCTCACCGTGTAGTCCCCGGTGAACATAGCGCCGACTCCGGCATCGGCGGCGGCACGGGCCACCTCGGGGTCATCGGTGCGCACGAGCGTCGAGTCCTCGAGCCCCGCCTCGGTGATGGCCTTCAATGCCGGGGTGGCCACCTCGGCGGAGTCGATGGCGGGCATGAAAACGGTGTCCCCGCCGAACTCGTCGACGATCTGGTCCCAGGTGATGGGATCGCCGGGACTCGTGTCCTTGCGGGCCGGTTTGATGGTCTGGTCGAGGAATTCGTGCGCGTCGAGCTCGTCGAGGCCCTTCTTCAGGCCCATGTCCTCGGCTGCGGTCTCCGGGTTCGCGGCCACGATCGTGCCGTCGCCCAGCGCGGTGAGTGTGGGCGCGGGCAGGTAGCCGAACTTCACGTTCTCGGTGAAGGCAAGCTTCGAGTTCGCCGGGTACACCGAGGATCCGCCGTCGAGGGCGCCCACGGCCGGTGGGTTGAGCGAATCGACGGTCAGCTGGTCCTTGGAACCGAAGATGTTCATCGCGAACACCCCCGCGACGAGGAGGACGACGATGGCGCCGGCCCACAGGGGTGCGTTGAATTTCTTCGGCTCGGGACGATCGGGCACGGGAATCCGCTCGCGGGATTCGGGATCGACGCTCGGCAGCGGATCATTGGTGCCGCGGCCGTAGCGGTCCCGGTGGGCCCGGCTCGGTTTCTTCTTGCTCATCGGCTGCTGTCCTTCGTCGTTCCGGCTCCGGTGACGAGTCCCCGGAGGAACCCGGCGCCCCAGCACAGGTGCATGGTCGGCAGGACGATACCGAACCAGAATCGCTCGCGTCGTCCGCAGTCCTTCGCCGCCGAGGCGGTGGCCAGGATTCCGGCGATGTAGCCGAAGCTGGGGACGTGGATGAGGGAGGTGAAGCGGCGGAGGAACTTCGGCCACCGCTTCGTCGATCCGGACAGTTGGAGCAGGGTCTCGATCACGGCCGCGCCCATGCCGAGCACGAGCAGCGGAGGGGCGAAGTAGCGGATGGAGTTCTGCGACCCGTAGCGGCGGATGAGTTCGGCCCGCCAGATTCCGGTGGCCCAGAACTGCTGCGCGATCTTCGACCAGGTGCCGCGCGGCCAGTACGTGACTTCCATCTCCGGGTTGAACCAGATGCGGCCGCCGGCGGAGCGGATGCGCAGGTTGAGTTCCCAGTCCTGACCGCGTTTGATGCCTTCGTCGAATCCGCCGAGGTCGTCGAACACTTCCCGACGGTAGACCCCGAGGTAGGCCGATTCGGCTTCCTGCGCCTCGTCGCCGGAGTGGTAGGCGGGACCGCCGAGGCCGACCGGGGACATGTATGCCCGCGCCACGGCCTTCTGGAAGGAGGTCTTGCCGCGGGCGAGCATGAGCCCGCCGCAGTTCGCGGCCTTCGTCTCGCGCAGGGTGTCGATGGCCTGACTGGTGTAGTCGGCGCCGAGTCCGGAGTGCGCGTCGACGCGGATGATCACCGGGTGTCGGGTCGCGGCGATCGCGAGGTTGAGCCCGATCGGAGTCGCGGCCTGCGGATTGTCGACCGTCTGGATCCGCGGATCACGCGCGGCCATCGACTCGATGATGGCGTTCGTATCGTCGGTCGAGGGACCGAGGGCGAGGACGATCTCCTTGTCCCCGTCATACTCCTGCGCGAGAATCGTGGTGATCGCCTGCTCGATGTGTTCGGCCTCGTTGAGGACCGGCATGATGAAGGAGACACCGGGCTTTTCGGCCAGCGGCGGAAGGCCCTCCGGGGTCAGGATCTCAAGTACTTTCGACACGCCCTCAATCTTCTCACACGCGCGAATGCTCGGTCTTGAGGGGGCATACAGGTGGGATTTGTCGAGCTGAGACTTCCCCGTCGCATTCGACCGCACATCCCGACTTCAGGTCACCATCGGACACCAGCACTCGAGTCTAGGTCAGCATCGGATATTCCTGTTCGCCGAATGTGTCCGATAGCGACCTGGATTCTGACCGGAACCGAGCGCGACTCGTTCGATCGGCAGGTCGTGCTCTGCGGCGAAATCCACCCAGTGCGCGGTCGGCTTCCCGGCGAACGTGCTCTCGAGCACGGCCTCCTCGGTGCCGATGTGCGCGGCCAACGCCTTCGCAAAATGGGGCTCGAGGCAGGCGACGGCGATGTGCCCATCGGACGTCGGGTAGGTCCGATAGAACGGCGATCCCCCGCCGAGGTGGCCCCCGGGTGAGCTCAGACCGTGCCGTGCCGGTCCTGCCGCCCATGCGGCAGCATCATCGAGGACGATCCGCTTGACGATGCCGCCGGCGGCACCCAGCTGCTCCTTCTGGCGCAAACCGGCGAGCGCCTCGAGGGCGGCGTGTTCGCCGCCGAGGACGTCGGCGATGGGCACGGTCGGCATCGTGCCAGGTACGAGTGTGGAGTGTGCTGCCTGATAGGTGAGGTCGTGGCCGGGCACATCGGCGCGGTCTCCGGCAAAGCCGACGATCTCGACATGGACAAGCCCAAGCTGTTCGACGAGCTCGGGCAGGCCGAGAGCGGCCGCCGCCCGCGGTCTCATCGCCGTCAGCAGCACCTGGGCATCGGCGGCGAGGGCCTCGAGCTCTGCCTTGCCGGCGGGATCCTTGAGGTCGATTCTGCGGATGTCCTGGCCGACGGTCAGTTCTCGGTAGTACTCGGGCGCAGCGGCATCGAGAGGGTCGCCGGTGAGCGGTTCGACCTTGATGACCTCGGCTCCCAGGGCGCTCAATCGGGCGGCGGCCAAGGGGCCGGGCAGGTTCACGGCGAGACTGATCACCGTGACTCCGTCAAGTGGTTGCTGGTCGGGCACCGCGTCTCCTCGTATTCGGCCATGGAATCGGCTCACAGCACGACTGCTGCACGTCATCGTCTTTCACCGAATGTATTGGAAACTGAAAGAGTGTTCAATAAGCGGCGCCCGATTGTCGTCGGCCCCACATGATCCGCCCACCCTCACCAGCGCGGCTAACACATCCACCGTCTGCCGGGTTGTGCCGTGCCGCACATTCCCGTACATTCACAACATAGGACATCATACGTCTTACGTGTTGGTTCTATAAGTCAGATGGGACTTCCGCTCGCACTCACGCCCGCGCCGGTCCCCTACGTTCATCCACGTGAGGAGGGAGCATGGACGCTCCGGGACTCGGCGGCCTCAACTGGGCCGTGATCATCATCTACCTCTTGGCCACCCTCGGCATCGGAGTCTGGTTCACCAAGAGAGCAAGCGGCGGAACAGAGGAGTTCTTCAAGGCCAGCGGGCGGATCCCGGCCTGGGCGGCGGGCTTCTCCATCTACGCGACGACGCTGTCGGCGATCACGTATATGTCCACGCCCGAGCAGGCCTTCCTCACCGACTGGTCCTATGCAGCCGGCAATATCGCGATCTTCGCGATCGTCCCGCTGCTCGTGCTCTTCTACATCCCGTTCTTCCGCAAGCTCGACGTCACCACGGCGTACGAGTACCTCGAGGAGCGCTTCGGCCCGAGCATCCGCGTGCTCGGCTCGGTTCTCTTCGTCCTCTTCCACATCGGCCGCGTCGCCATCGTCATCTACCTGCCGACACTGGCCATCAGCTCGGTCACCGACATCAACCCGACGCTCGTCGCCGGAGCCGTCGGCGTGCTCTCGGTCGTCTACACCTTCCTCGGCGGCATCGAGGGCGTCATCTGGTCCGATGTCGTCCAGGGCATCATCCTCCTCGTGGGTGCTGCGGTCATCCTCGTCTTCGGCGTCATGGCCATCGACGGAGGTCTCGTCACGGTCGCCGCCGACGCCGCAGCCGATGACAAGTTCATCTCTGCCGACAACTGGAAGTTCGGCGGAGCCGCAGCGGCCATCCCGATCGTCTTCCTCGGTTCGGTCTTCAACAACCTGCACCAGTACACGGCCAGCCAGGACGTCGTCCAGCGCTACCAGACCACGGATTCGCCGAAGTCGACGGCCCGTTCGCTCATCGTCAACGGCTTCCTCGCTCTGCTGACGATCCCGCTGTTCTATGGCATCGGCACCGTGCTCTACAGCTTCTACCAGCGCTCGGAGGCTCTGCCGGAAGGCTTCAACACCTCGGCGCTCGTGCCTTACTTCGCGGTCACCGCTCTGCCGGCCGGTGTCTCGGGTCTGCTCATCGCCGCGATCTTCGCTGCCGCGCAGTCGACGATCTCCTCGAGCCTCAACTCGATCTCGGCCTGCGTGACCGTCGACATCCGCGACCGCTTCTTCCCGCCCAAGGACGGCCGGCCCCGCACGGGAGTCGGCTTCTCCCGCGCCGTCATCGTCATCATCGGTGCCCTGTCCGTCGGGGTTGCGCTCTACCTCTCGGCGACCGATCAAGCCCAGACCTGGGACCTGTTCCTCTCGATCACCGGGCTCTTCGGCGTCCCGCTGGCCGGCGTCTTCGCCCTCGGCATCTTCACGAAGCGGGCGAACACCTCGGGAGTGCTCGCCGGCCTCCTGCTCGGTGCCGCACTGGCCTGGGTCGTCCAGGAGCAGGCCGGACTCACACCGTTCGCCGTCTCCACCGTCGCGTTCATCGGCGCCATGGTCTTCGGCTACCTCATCTCCCTGCTCACCGGAGCGATGCAGCGCGGCCGCGGCGACCACGATGTGCTGCCGCTGACGATCTACGGAAAGCGCTCGGCCTACACCCGCCGAGTCCCCACCGAACCTGCCCGGGAGCCTGCCGCATCCGTGGCTTCCTCCCCCGCAATCTCCGCCGACTCTGCCCCGACGACCGGATCGGCTCCGGCCGACTCCGGGGCCGCCTCGGCGAGCAATGACAAGAACGACAAGTAAGGACACGACCATGACTGACTTCCACGGAATCATCCCGCCGCTGCTGACCCCGCGCACCGCGCACGGTGAGATCGACCGCGCCGGGCTGGCCGCCCTCGTCGACCACCTCGTCGCCGGCGGTGTGCACGGAATCTTCGTCCTCGGGTCCTCCGGCGAGGTTCCGTACCTGACGAACGCCGAACGTGACCTCGTCCTCTCCACCGCGATCGAGGCCGCCGCCGGCCGGGTGCCCGTCCTCGTCGGCATCAGCGAGCAGACGACGACCCGCGTCCTCGACGAAGCCGACCGCCTGCTGGCCATCGGCGGTGACGCAGCCGTCGTAACCACGCCGTTCTATGCGCTGTCCGATGCCGCCGAGGTGGAGCGCCACCTCCGAGCCGTCGCCGCCCATATCAGCGTGCCCCTGTTCGCCTATGACGTGCCGGTGCGCACGCATATGAAGATGCCGCTCGACGTTCTCGTCCGCCTCGCCGAGGAGGGCGTCATCGCCGGAGTCAAGGACTCCTCCGGTGACGATGTCGGCTTCCGCCGTCTGCTGCTCGCGACGAAGCACCTGCCCGATTTCGCCGTCTTCACCGGCCACGAGGTAGTCACCGACGGTGCGATGCTCGGCGGCGCGGCGGGCATCGTCCCCGGGCTCGGCAACGTCGACCCCGCCGGATATGTGCGCATCTATGATGCCGCGAAGGCCGGCGACTGGCACGCAGCGGCTGCCGAGCAGGACCGCGTGGCGGCGCTGTTCGACATCACCCGAGCCGCGACCCCGGGACGCGTGTCCGCAGGTGCGGCGGGCCTCGGCGGATTCAAGACGGCCCTGCAGCTCATGGGCGTCATCGGCTCGAACGGGATGGCCGAACCGATGGAAGCGCTCAACTCTGATGAGGCCGAGCGCGTCCGCGAGATCGTCGCCGCCGCAGGACTGCTGTGACCCTGCCCGCCACCGTCGCCGTCGATGTCGGAGGCACGAAGATCCGTGCCGGCTCCGTCATCGACGGCGAACTTGCGCACGTGCGCAGCGTGCCGACGCCCGCGGCAGATGGTGCCCAGGCGGTTCTTAACACCATCGCCGAGGTGGCCGCCGCCGTCATCGCGGAGACGTCGGGTTCGCGTGGCGGATCCGGTTCGACCACCGGGGACGCGGCTGATGAGCGTTCCGGTGACCGCGGGGCGGATGGTTCCGGTATCGACTCTACGGACTGTTCCGGCGACCTCGCATGGCGGATCGGCATCAGCGCGGCCGGGGCCGTCGACCCTGTGACGGGGACTGTGGTCTCGGCGACGGAGTCGCTGCCCGGATGGGCCGGAACGGACCTGGTCGCTGAACTCACTGCGCGCACCGATCTTCCCGTACGCGTCGTCAACGATGTGCACGCTCATGCCCTCGGCGAGGCCACCGCCGGAACCTCCAGCGACACTCGGAGTTCCCTGCTCGTCGCGGCGGGCACCGGAATCGGAGGCGGGTTCATCGCCGATGAGCATCTGCTCACTGGCAGGAACTCCGCGGCTGGTCATATCGGTCATGTGCCCTCGGCCGCCGCGGTCGGTCTGGACTGCCCGTGCGGCGGCACCGGCCATGTCGAGGCCATTGCCTCGGGGCCTGCCATCCTCAATACCTATCGGCGACTGGCCCGTGGATCCGCCGAGCCCGACTCCGCGCCAGTGAACACCCGAGAATTGGCGGTGGCCGCCTCGGCGGGGGATGCATTGGCGCTTCGCGCCTTCGACATCGGGGCGCGTGCCCTCGGCTCGGCACTCGGTGGGATCGTCAACGTGCTCTCCCCCGAGCTCGTCGTCATCGGCGGCGGACTCGCCGATATGGACGAGACCTGGTGGGCACCTCTGCGCGAGGCTTTCGCCGCGGAACTCATCCCCGCCGCCTCCGGAACCCCGCTGGTGAAGGCAGAATTGGGGCAGGACGCCGCGCTCATCGGCGCTGCCGGCCTCTGGGATGACGCGCCTGGCCAGAAGCACTGAGACGCTTCCCTCCTGTCAAACCAACACACTGACGAACTCGCCGAACGGCGAGGAGAACCGCCAGAAGAAGGAGACTCACTGATGCTGTCGAAGACCGAGATCCTCGAGGCGCTGCGGGGACGGCTCATCGTCTCCGCTCAGGCCTATCCGGGCGAGCCGATGCGCGATCCGAGGACGATGGCACAGGTGGCGGCCTCGGCGGTCAGCGGAGGAGCATCAGCCGTACGAGTGCAAGGTCTCGGCGACATTCAGGCAACCCGCTCGGCCGTCGACGTCCCGGTCATCGGGCTGTGGAAGGACGGCAAGGACGGAGTCGTCATCACGCCGACGTACCAGCATGCCTATGCGGTCGCTCTGGCCGGATCCCACATCGTCGCACTCGATGGGACGCGGCGGGAGCGGCCCGACGGACTGAGCCTGGCCGAGACGGTCAAACGCCTCCACGAGCAGACAAACGCCCTGGTCATGGCCGATTGCGGCAGCCTTGACGATGCAAAGGCAGCGGCAGATGCGGGAGCGGACATCGTCGGCACGACTTTGGCCGGGTACTCGGGAGAACGACCGGCCACCGAAGGCCCCGACCTCGAGCTCATCAGTGCCATCCGCGCGGCGGAACCGCCTGCGCTGCTCGTCGCCGAAGGCCGCATCCACACCCCGTTGCATGCCACCGCCGCGCGTGAAGCCGGCGCCCACTCCGTGGTCGTGGGCACCGCGATCACGCATCCCGCGACGATCACCTCGTGGTTCACCGAGGCCGTCGAGGGCTGAGTTCACGACTCAGCTGCCCGGGCTGAGTTCGCAGGTAAGCGGCCCGGGATGAGCTGACCGGCTACCCGCCCGGGTTGATCTCGCTCCGAGGCCCCGCCAGCTGCCTGCCCGGGCCGAAATCGCTCAGAGGCTCTGCCACTCCGGCTTGTTCTCAAACGCGTGGCGGTAATAGTCGCCGAGCTGCAGCCTCGACGCCGCCGCATCATCGAGCATGACAGTGACATGCGGGTGCATCTGCAGCACGGTCGCGGGCCACATCGCCGAGATCGGCCCCTCGACCATCTGATGCACCGCCTCGGCTTTGTTACCGCCTGTCGCGACGAGCACGAGATGCTTCGCCTCCATGATCGTGCCCAACCCCTGGGTCAGGCACAGCTTCGGCACCTGCTCGACGTCGCCATCGAAGAACCGCGCATTGTCGAGCCGCGTCTGGTGCGTCAGGGATTTCACCCGTGTCCGCGAGGCCAGGGATGATCCGGGTTCGTTGAACGCGATGTGACCGTCGCTGCCGATCCCGAGGATCTGCAGGTCGATCCCGCCCGCCTCGGCGATCTCGTGTTCATAGTCCGCCGAGGCGGCCGCCAGGTCATCGGCGGATCCCTCGGGACCGTGGACGGCCCCCTCGGCGAAATCGACGCGAGTGGCGATCTCGGCGTCGATGACGTTGCGATAGCGCTGCGGATGGTCGTCGGCGATTCCGACGTATTCGTCGAGCATGAACGCCTGCGCGTGGGCGAACGACAGCCCCTCGTTCTTGTGGCGGGTGGTCAGCTCATCGTAGATGCGCAGCGGGCTCGAGCCGGTCGCCAGCCCGATGACCGGTGCGGTTTCGGTGCGCAGCAGCGCCTCGATCGCGTCGGCGGCGAGCTCCGCCAGCGTGTATTCGTCGGCGATGACGACTTCCATGTGGTCTCCTTCAGCGTTCAGTCAATCACTTCTGTTCGAGGGCGCGCATGATCGGCTCATAGTGGGCGGTGATCGCGGCGCGGAAGGCTTCGGCATCGCCGGATTCTGCCGCTTCGAGCATGAGGCCGTGGGCACGGGCGGTCTGCTCCAGGTCGGCGGCCACAGCGACGTTAAGTTTGGGCAGGACGGCGGTGTGCACATCCCAGAACGCCGCGACGAGTTGGCCGACGAGCGAGTTTCCGAGTTTCGCGAGCAGTCCCGTGTGGAAGGCGCGATCCTGCTGCGGGAAGGTCTTGCCGTCAGCAGCGAGCGCTGTCATCTCGTCGACCAGGCCCTTGAGCTCGGAATTCTCCGTGCCGTTGAGGGCGTCGACGATCTGCTCGGACATTCCGTGGTCGAGGGCCTTGCGCACTTCGACGACATCGCGCAGTGCGTCGAGGTCGTCACCGGGGCTGAGCACACCTCGGAAGACGAGGGCTTCGACGAGCGCGTCGAGCGTCATCTCGCCGACGTAGGTGCCGTGGCCGTGGCGGACGTCGACGATGTCGAGGGTCGAGAGTTTGCGGATGGCTTCCCGGACGTTCGACCGCGAGACGCCGAGGCGGGTGCACAGTTCGCCTTCGGTCGGCAGCAGGTCTCCGGGACGCAGACCATCGGAGAGGATGAGATCCTTGATTCTGTCGGAGGTCGTCACTTTCCGTCCGGTCTCTGTCGGCTCCGCCATGATCACCTTCTGCTGGTCGTTACACGCTGATTCTCCAGTATACGTCTGACATCAGATGTGTCGGCAGTCGCTCTTCGATGTCGAGACGCTTGGGCCGTGACGCCAACCGACCTTGGCATATGCGGATGCCGTCCTGGCTACTAGGGTGGTAGTCACAGGCGGTCGCTCGGCGGCCGAAATCTACGACGCATTGGAGCACCCATGACTGGATTGGTGGCCACATTCGCCATAATCATCGTCATCCTCATCATCGCCGTTCTGCTTTTCGGCAAGCTGCGCACCAGCATGTTCTTCACGGTGAAGACGCAGGAGAACGTCATCGTCGAGCGATTCGGCAAGTTCAAGAAAGTGGCGAAGCCGGGACTGAACACGAAGGTGCCGTTCATCGAGACGACGAGCCGGCCGATCTCGCTGCGCGTCCAGCAGCTCGAGGTCAACATCGAGTCGAAGACGAAGGACAACGTCTTCGTCACGGTTCCCGTCGCCGTTCAGTACGTCGTCGAAGAGAACAATGTGGCCGACGCCTACTACAAGCTGGCGAACTCCGAGGAGCAGATCCGCTCCTACGTCTTCGACACCGTTCGTTCGGCGCTGTCGGGTCTGACTCTGGACACGGCGTTCGAGTCGAAGGACGATATCGCGGAGAACGTCGAGGGCCGGCTCTCGGAATCTATGAAGCGCTACGGCTTCAAGATCGTCAGCAGCCTGGTCACGGATATCACCCCGGACCCGAAGGTCCGCGATTCGATGAACTCGATCAATGCCGCACAGCGTGACCGCGTCGCCGCTCAGTCGCTCGCCGAGGCGGACAAGATCAAGCGCGTCACACAGGCGCAGGCGGAGTCCGAGGCGATGCGCCTCCACGGCGAGGGTGTCGCCGCTCAGCGCAAGGCGATCGCGACGGGTATCGCCGAGCAGTATGCGAAGCTGCAGGAGGTGGGCATCGACAAGACGGCCGAGCAGCTGCTGATGATGACCCAGTACTTCGACACCATGCAGAACGTCGCTCAGGAGGGCCGGTCGAACGTGCTGTTCATGCCCTCGAACCCGGGCGGCCTGGGCGAAATGGGCCAGGAGATCCGCAACGCCCTTTTCGCCGCCAACGCCGCCGAGGATGGAGCGACTTTCACGGCACCCGAGAGCCGGTACACCTCGAGCCACCGCTCCGAGCGGGCCAGCGTTCCCCCTCAGCCGTCCAACCCGCCGAGCTCGGGCGGCTCCAATGGCCCCGACGGCTCGGGTCATGACGGTCGGTCAGGTGGCCCCGGAGGTTCCGGCCAGTCGCTCGGCCAGTCCGTTCGCTCTGCAGCCCAGTCGGCTCAAGCGGCCGCTCAGCAGTGGAAGAACTCCAAGCAGAATCCACAGCAGTAACCGAGGGCCGAGCCGGGCCGCAGCAGTGACCGGGGGCCGAGCCAGGGTGCCGACGCGACGCCGGAGCTGACCGGGCGCCGACGCACGACACCGAGTGCCGGCGAACGACTGAGGCACCGCACTTTAGAGGGGCGGGCGAAGAGAGATCTTCGCCCGCCCCTCCGCTGTGTTCACCGAGATCCCCGTCCGTCCGCCTTCCGATTAATCAGTTGTGCACAATTGAATTGTGTGCGACCATTTAGGCATGGATGCGCTCGACCTCGACAGACAGCTCTGCTTCGCTCTCTACTCGGCGTCGCGTGCAATGACCGCGTCATACAAGGATCTGCTGGCCGAGCTCGGCATCACCTATCCGCAGTATCTGGTGATGCTGGTGCTGTGGGAAGAGAATTCCGCGCCCGACGGCGTGACCGTCAAGCACCTCGGCGAGCGTCTGCAGCTCGATTCGGGCACGCTCTCTCCGCTGCTGTCGCGGCTGGAATCGCTCGGCTACGTCACCCGTCACCGCTCCGCCGAGGACTCGCGCAGTGTGTTCATCCGCCCCACCTCCGAGGGCGCCGCAGCCAAGGAGCGCGCCGAGTGCGTTCCGGCCCGCATTGGTGAGCGCACGCAGCTCGACTCCGCCGCGATGCCCGAGCTGCTCGAGACCCTGCGCACACTGACGAGGAACCTGCGTGCGGAACCCGCGCCCGTCGAGCCCCCTGACCCCCTGCCGCACCATTGAACTCACACCGCACTTGTGATTTCACAGATCGCCACTGAACCCGTACTGCACCACTGACCTCACATTTCACCATCGATCCCACTGATCACCACTGATTCGACAACGCACCGCCAACGGAAGGAAGAATCATGAAGGCTCTCTACACTGCAGAGGCACTGGCTACCGGCGAAGGCCGCGACGGCCACGGGCGCACGAACGACGGAAAGGTCGACGTCGATCTCGCCACACCCGCGGAGATGGGCGGCAGCGGAAACGGCACGAATCCCGAGCAGCTCTTCGCGGTCGGCTACGCGGCCTGCTATCACTCGGCGCTGCGCCTCGTGGCCGGTCAGGCCAAGGCGAACGTCGACGACTCTGCGGTCGGCTCACGAGTGAGCATCGGCAAGAACAATGAGGGCGGGTTCCAGCTCGCTGTCGAACTCGAGGTCACCCTCCCGCACCTCGACAAAGCCGAGGCACAGGCGCTGGCCGACAAGGCCCATCAGGTCTGCCCATACTCGAACGCCACCCGCGGCAACATCGACGTCACCATCACCGTCACCGACGACTGAGTTCCGACCGCGTCTGCCTGGCATGGGCGGCAGTCCTCCGCTGGCCAACCGACGGCCGCCGGTGCCCGACCACCTGTGGCACACGGCCTGGAGCGGAACGCAATCAGCAACCGACACACAGTTGAGGGGCGGGTGAAGATCACTCTTCACCCGCCCCTCAACTGTGTGCGGACTTGCCGAACCCAAGCGTCAGCGCTTGGCCATGGCCTCGAGCGCGGACTTCTCGACCGCCTCGGCGACGGCCGGAGCGACACGCGAATCGAGCGCACCGGGCACGATGTAACCGGGCTCGAGATCATCGCCGACGAGATCGGCGATCGCACGAGCGGCGACGAGCTTCATATCGTCGGTGATCTCGTTGGCATCGGCGTCGAGCGCGCCGCGGAAGATTCCGGGGAACGCGAGGACGTTGTTGATCTGGTTCGGGAAGTCGCTGCGCCCGGTGGCCACCACGGTGGCGTACTTGGCGGCGACGTCGGGGGCCGCCTCGGGGTTGGGGTTCGACAGGGCGAAGATGATCGCATCGTCGGCCATGTTCTCCAGATGCGCCTCGTCGATGGTGCCGCCGGAGACGCCGATGAAGGCATCGGCACCGTCGAGGGCTTCGCCGATCCCACCGGAGATTCCGCGCGGGTTCGTCGACTCAGCGAGGAACTGCTTGGTCTCGGTGAGGTCGGAGCGGCCGGATTCGACGACTCCCTTGGAATCGAGGACCACGATGTCCTTCACGCCGGCGTCGGCGAGGATCTTCACCACGGCCACTCCGGCAGCACCGGCGCCGGAGACGACGACGCGGACGGACTCGAAGGACTTCTTCACCACGCGCAGAGCATTCGTCAGCGCGGCGAGGACGACCACGGCGGTACCGTGCTGGTCATCGTGCATGACGGGAATGTCGAGGGCCTCCTTGACCCGGTCTTCGATCTCGAAGCAGCGCGGAGCCGAGATGTCCTCGAGGTTGATCGCGCCGAAGGTCGGGGCCATGCGGATGATGGTTTCGACGATCTCGTCCGTGTCATTGGTGTCGAGTACGATCGGAATCGCATTCAGCCCGGAGAAGGACTTGAACAGGGCGCACTTGCCCTCCATCACCGGCAGCGAGGCGGCCGGACCGATGTCACCGAGGCCGAGCACAGCCGACCCGTCAGAGATGACCGCGACGAGTCGGCCGGTCCACGTGTGCGTGCGCGCCAGCTGCGGTTCATCCTTGATCGCGGTGCAGACCTTGGCCACGCCCGGGGTGTACGCGATCGAGAGGTCGCGCTGGGTCTCGAGCGGTGAGGTGAGCTCGGCTGAGAGCTTGCCGCCTTCGTGTGCCTCGAAGATCTCGGCGTCGGTGATCGGGCCCTTCGAGTCCTGGTCGGAGGCGGCGGAGTTGTGAGCGGTGGTCGTCATGGTTGATCCTCGTGGTTGAAGCGGCGGCGGTTGGTGAGCTTACGAAGCTCGTGAGCACTCGGCTGGGCGAGCACTCCGTTCGATGATCGGATCATCGGTGCAGCCGGCAGTGATCGTCTGGACGTCGGCCGGCGCGGACACGGTCGACCGTGAGCGCAGGCGATGGTCTGGGCGAAGAACTGGTCACCAGTGAAGGATGGTGCGGTGACGTCGACGCGGCCCGCGACATGGCCCTAGGTGAAGGGTGCCGCGGTTGCGCGCAGTGCGGATACGGCTCGCATGAGGCGAGTACCGACCTCATGGGTCGCATCCGACAACTCGATCATCATAACTGATGCTGTGACCCGATTCACCCGAAAATCCGACCCCCACCGAGGCTGTCCCGCCGTTCCGGTGGCATGTTCTCCGGACCTTTGAACCGGCGCAAAACAACCCCTGACCTGGCCGAACGAGGCCGAACGCCCTCATGTCAGCACCGAGTGCAATGATAAGTAGAAAATCAATTCACTATCAATATGTCATCGAAATTTATTCGAATCTTTTTCTCTTTACTATTGTTAATGTCATCTTGACCGGCTAAGATCTGATTAACAGCTTTTCAAGTCAGCACCACTTCCCCGACAACGAAGTCCGAGGCAGGTGAAAGAGCAATGAAGGGCACCACCAACCGTTCGACCCCCGACCAGGCAGACGAGCCGGGTGTGACACAGCCGTCGCCCCGATTCGCCATCCGCTTCGAATCAAGCATGTCTCGTTTCGCCGAGAACGCTGTCGCTTCCGACCGTGCCCATTTCTCCCTCCTCGAGTCAGTCTCCTCAGTTGTGTTGGAACAGGTCTTCATCGCTCTCGAACTGCCCATGCCCGAGGGCTCCGAACCGTTTCGCTGCGAGACGATCTCCGCATCCTTCGAACGCCGCGCCAAAGAGTCCGAAGAGAACACCGTCTTCGGCGCTGCGGAGAAGTCGAAGGCCTCACCCAAGGGCGCGTCTTCAACCAGGGACGCGTCGTCGCCCAACGTCGCGTCGTCGCCCGCTGACGACACGACCGGCACCGGCGGCTCCCCTTCCGCGACAGTTGTGCTCTATGACGCCGACTTCGCCCGCGAACAGTTGCGCAAGGCGACTGAGCCCGAGGCGAAGGCGCTGCCCGAATTCCCCGAGCTCGATGAGGGCATCTGCTTCTCGAAATGGGTCTATGACAATGTCGACGCTGAGGACCTCGTCGAGATCTCGACGGTGCTGGGGACCAACACTGCCCGCACCTACCGTCAGCTCACCGGCGCGATGACGATCTTCTATGGTCTGCCGCGCTTCGCCGACCGTGTCCGCGCCGGAGAGTTCACCCAGGCACATGTCGATGTGGTCGCCCGCCAGTGCGCTGATGTCGCGTTCGACTTCCTTCCGAAGCTCGACATCTTCCTGGCCGCGAGGCGCGCCGATATCACCTGCGAGACCCTGCGCCGAGATCTGGCGAAGATGATCGCCCTGCTCGTCCCGCCGATCGACAACACCGAATTCGCCACCAAGCGTCGCCGCGTCGATGTCGAAGGATATAAGGACGGCTCGGCTTGCCTGACCGTCAGCGGCCCCTCAGCGGAGATCTTTGCCTGCTACAACCGAATCCAGGGCATGGCGCTGGCCGTGCATGGAAAGAACAAGTCGGCGTTCAATCTGCCTGTGGGCGTTGAGATCAGCGATGACCGCTCCATCTCTCAGCTCGAGTACGATCTGTTCACCCGGCCAGTCCCGGAGCTCAAGGTCAAGGTCATTTCGGTCGACCCGATCACGGGTATCCAAACCGCCGAAGAGAATTCGCTGCTCGACACCGACGGCGAGCTCATTCCGGATATGGACTCCGACGACGCTGTCGCCGACTTCGCGAAGCACGTCGCTTCGGACTCGGACGACGATGCCGCAGAATCGTCCGCCGGGTACTCGTCCGACAGCACCACAGAGTCGTCCGACGGATTCTCTGTCGCCAACCGACCCGATGGTTCGGCTTTCCGACCCGACTGCAGCGTCGAAGGTGAAGACCCTGACGGTCCCATTGAATATGTCGTCAAGCTGCGTATGCCCACAAGCGCGTGGTGGCTGTCGCATCAGGCCGCCACCGTGGTGACCGTTCCGTTCCTCTCGCTCACCGGAGATTCGGACCTGCCCGGCACTTTCGCCGACGGCTCACCGGTACCCGTCGAGGTGGCTCGCAACATCGCCGGCCGGTCGAAGAGCATCCAGCGGATCCTCACCGATCCCGCCACCGGCACTCCCATCGACGCCAAAGCGACCACTTACCAGGTCCCCAGGGATCTTCGGAAGACCCTGGTCGAGCAGTGGACAGTGTGCACCGTTCCCGGCTGTGTTCGTCGGGCTGAGAAGTCGGAGATCGACCATGTCGTTCCGTTCTTCCATTTGGATCCGCTCAAAGGCGGTCTCACTCGGTTCGGAAACCTTCATCCTCTGTGCAAGAAGCATCATGCGTTGAAGACCGCCGGCCGCCTTCGGGTCACTATGCCCAAATCCGGTGAGCTCGATTACGAGTTCAAGCACGGAATCTCGACCACTGTGTCGGCGCCGGGCCAGCCGATCAATGTTGCCCAAGCGCTCGAATTCGATTCCCTGGGACGACTGGGGTTCAAGCGGTGGAAACTGCCTCGGTCGATGGTTCCCGCAGCACCGAGGGTGCTCGAGCTCATGCCTGGCGAGTCGACGATTCGTCAACGCGACGAAGAGAAGCGCCAACGGGAGGAACGCGAAGCACACCAGCGACATCTTTCGGAGGCGTATCGGGAGCAGCAGGCTGAGATCAGGCGGCTGCGGCTGGAGCGTTGCCTCAATTGGGCGAACTCTGTCCATCAGCTCAGTCTGCCCGCCGGCTCCAACACTCTCACGGTGAAACAGCTGACGGGGAACGCGAAGTACGCCCGAGTCGTCAGATGGGCGCGTCTTGCCAAGCTCGACGTCGACGATATCGACTTCGACCCGAATGAGCCCGACAAGCGCAGCGCCCGTACCGCCGCTGGCCCGAACCTCACCGGTTTCGAAAGCAATTCGCAGTCTGAGGACGCTGCAGACCCCAAGGGCACTGGAGCCGACGATCCCTGGGACCACCGCTTCGTCTCCAAGACAGTGAACTGGGACCACGACCTCGAGGTCGATCCCCCACCGTTCTGATGACGCGCCACTGAACCTGTGGCATCGCTCTCAACGCAGAGCGGCAACAACAGCGCTGGTGGTAGAGCACCTGCGTGCCTACCCCAACGGGCTGGTCGTAGTCCACCTCACCGGGCCGGCCGTCGCGTATCGCAGGGCCCCGGCCCTCGCCCATCGCAGGGTCCCGGCCCTTGCCTATTGCTGCGGTTGCCGTTCGTCCACTGCGTCGACTTCAGTCGTGAGGTCGCGACCACGGGTCTCGGGCGCGAAAAGCGCACCGAGCAGGCCGCAGCCGGCGAACAGAATGAGAACGATCGCAACGGGCCACCATGAGTCGGTGATCACGGCGACGAGCGAGGCCGCGATCACCGGCGCCAGACCGCCGGAGACGACCGATCCGACCTCTTTGATAGTGGTCATGAACGTATACCGATGCTTCGATCCGAACAGTTCGACCAACCAGCTCGACTCGACACCGTAGAGATTCGGCAGAGGCCCGCCGACGAAGACCGCAAAGACGGCCGCGATGATGATCGGGTTGCCCGTGTCGATGAGGATCATGGCCGGAATCGCGAAGAGGATCTGGAACAGAGTGAACCCCAAGAACACGGGTCGGCGACCCAGCTGGTCACTGAGCTTGCCGAAGTACGGCACAGTCGCGAAGCCGATGACGGTGCCGATCATGATGCCGGTGGTGACGATGGAGGAGTCGATTCCCGTCGTGGTGACCACCCACCCGACCATGAAGCCTTTGACGAGGTAGACTGCGGAGTTCTCTCCCATTCGGATGCCCAAGGCGAGCAGGAACGACTTCGTCGACCGACGCGCTTCGACGAGGATGCTCGGCTGATCGCTCTTGTCGGCGGCCACCTCGGCGCGGCGCTCCTTCGCCTCTTCGAACACCGGGGACTCCCTGACCTTCGTACGAATTGCCAGAGCCACGAAAGTGGTGACGATGCTGAGCAGGAAGGGCACCCGCCAGCCCCAACTGAGGAAAGCCTCGTCCGGCAGCAGGGTGAGCAGCGTCCACAGAACAGTGGCCAGGAAGATTCCGCTGTTGGTCCCCATCGCCACGATCGCCCCGAAGAGCCCCCGGCGACGCACAGGCGACGATTCGACCAAGAGCACCGAAGCTCCGGCCAATTCGGCTCCGGCTCCGAACCCCTGGACGAGCCGGAGTACGACGAGCAGCATAGGCGCCCAGATGCCTATCTGCGCATAAGTCGGCAGAAGACCGATGCCCATGGTGGCAATGCCCATCATCGACAGAGTGACGATGAGGACGATCCGACGTCCGTGCTTGTCACCGACTCGTCCGAAGACGTATCCGCCGATCGGCCGGACTACGAAACCGGACCCATAGACGCCGAGACTGGAGATCAGCGCGACCGCAGGAGTCTCATTGGGGAAGAAGAGCGGCCCGAAGACCAGAGCCGAGGCGAGCGTATACAAGGTGAAGTCCATGTACTCGAGCGAACTGCCGAGCCACGACGACCACGCGGCACGGCGCAGTTCGGGACGAGTCACATTCGGATCAGGAGGGGAGGTAACCTGTGCGTTTGTCTTCATTGACATGATTTCAACTTTCTTCGATTCGAATTCTCGCTTGCTCAGCAGGGAGCCACAGTGGGCGACTGTCGCCTACAGCTGCCCGCGGACATCGGTCGGCGGGTGAGGGCTCCGGTTCAGCGCAGGTAGATGCGGGTGGGATCGAGCGTCTCTCGCAGCAGTGCCAGCTCATCCGGAGTCGGCGGCTGCGTCGTCTCGAGGTCGGTCGATACCTGGAGGTTCCATCCGGTCTGCCGCACCGCCTCGGCGGGGTCGACACCGGGGTGAACGGCTGTCAGAGTGAGTTCCTCATCCCGAGCGAAGCGCGTCATGATACCCAGGTCGGTGATCACGTGGGTCACGCCGGAACCCGCCGGCATGGATCCGACCTCCGCCTCGGCGGCCTTCTTCGACCCTGGGGAGGTGACGAAGTCCAAGGATTCGACGAAGGTGCGCGGGGTGTGCCTGCGCATGACGAGGAAGATCTCTGCTGCGCCCGCCATGGCTTCGATGGCTCCTCCTGAGCCCGGAAGTCGGCTGTCTGGGTGCTCCCAGTCCTCGCCGATGAGGGTGGAGTTCAGGTTCCCGAACTTGTCGACCTGCGCGGCACCGAGAAAGCCGACATCGATTCGCTGGCCTTGCAAAACATAGTTGAACAGGTGCGCCATCGGCATCACCGAGGCGGCCCCCGGAACCAAGATCGAATCCGAGATGCTGCGCGGCATCACCGGCGGCCTGGCTCCGGTGACTCCCGACTCGTACACGATCTCGATGTCCGGTGCGACAGTGTGCTGAGCCAGAGAGACGGCAAGAGTGGGCAGGCCGTGCCCGGCGAAGACCACGTTGCGTCCGGCCAGCGCCCGCGCCGAATGGACGGTGAGAAGTTCGCTGCTGGTGACCACGTCGCCAGCGACCGCGCTGCTTGTGGTCTCGCTGAGTTCGTCGCGGGACCGGGTCTCAGTGGTGCCGTGAGCACTCAATGTCATGCTCGCCCTCCATAGTTCACAGGCGTCGAATATGCGTCGTGGATGGCCATCCGCTCAAAATGTTCCGATCCGAGGGTGGCAAGGAACTCATCGTGGTCGCTCGTGCCGCGGATATTGGTCTCGAGCCAGTGCTGGACCGCCGCCGCGTCGCGGGCGAGCGCGGACCACTGTCTCGAGAATTCGTCGTCGCGGTCGTAATAGCCCTGGACCGAATGAGGATGCGAGCCGCGTGGCACGGCGACGACGGCATCGACGACGTGCGCGGGAACGATTGTGCGGTTCGGGTCGGAGCGGACGACAGCCTCGTCGACGATCTCCTCAACTGTGACGATGAGTCGGTGACTGGCGAATGCGGCCTCGGTTTGAATCCCGAGCATCCCCCATGCCTGCACGTTTCCATGCATGTCCGCACGTTGGGCGTGGATGATCGTGAGGTCGGGATTGAGTGCGGGGACGACGTGGATGTCCGGTCCACCGTAGGGGTCGGGAACGGACTTGATCCGCGGATTCTTCGCCGCTAGGTCGCTGCCCCGGTAGGAGGCGATGGGCTGGAACGGAAGCTTCGAGGCACCGGCCTGATAGCGGGCGACCATTCCGCCGTGACTGTATTCGTCGAACCACAGCGGTTCCGGGTCCGACTTCTCAATGCGCCGCCGAAGCTCGTGAAGGGAACCGGCCGAACTGTTGGCGATGAACGAGGAGATGAGACCTTTCAGGCAGTTCGCTCCGAGCAGCTGGTCGACGATGACGTCACAGGACATGCGTGCAAGGACTAGATCAGTGAAGCCCTGCCGGATGATCTCGTGCGCGGCAGCGACCGGCACGATGTGGCCGAAGCCCTCCAGGGCGACTGTATCCCCGTTGCGCAGATAGGTGCTGATCGCTTGGGGAAGACTCATCGTCTTGTCCATCGCGTTCCTCCTCGAACCTCGGATGACTGTGACCTGGGTCATCCTTTCAAAATCATTGATACCCGTCCAATACTTATAATGGAGACGATTAATGCAGTCACTGCACTAATATCGCCCGATCCTCACTGGGCGGCCGCCTTCACGATTGAGACACCGACATGGACACAAAGCACATCCGCGCATTCCTCGTCCTCGCCGAGGAACTTCACTTCGGCAGAGCCGCCGAACGACTGCATATGACCCAACCGCCCCTCAGCCGACTCATCCGGGGCTTGGAGTCCGACATGTCGGCACAGCTGTTCGAACGCAGCACTCGGTCCGTGCGCCTGACTCCGGCAGGACAGGCGCTCGTCGAACCTGCGCGCGACATCCTCATGAGTCATCGCCTCGCCGACTCCGCAGTGCAGGCAGCAGGGAAAGGCGAGGTCGGACATCTGCGCCTGGGATTCACCGGCATCGCGACCCACAAACTCATCGGACGGCTGCTCAAACTGGTCCGCGGGACTCATCCGGGAATCCACCTCAGTCTGCAGAGCGCCTCCTTCGGGATGCCGGCCATCGACAGCGTCGCCGACGGCTCAGTGGACCTCGTCTTCGGCTATTGGCCATTCGTGCCACAGTCGGTCGATACTCGCGTCGTCGCCCAGGAGTCGCTTGTCGTCGCCATGCACAGAGAGCATGCCTTAGCAGGCCGCGAGTCGGTGTCGATGAGCGAGCTCGCGGGAGAGGAGTTCATCACGGTACCGCCGAATCCGGGGTCGACGACGATCGAACGGCTCTACGAGCTGTCGCAGGCCGCAGGTTTCAACCCCACCGTCATCCAGGTGGCTCCGGACACGTGGACGATACTCTCGCTCGTCGGTGCGGAGATCGGCTGTTCAGTCACAGTGGCGTCGGTGCCGAAGAACGCCTCCTTCCCCAATATCGCCTTCGTCCCCCTCGAAGACCCGAAGGGGCCGTTCCCGCTGCTCATGGCATGGCGCAGAGATGACGTCAGTCCTGCCCTCGCTGAGGTGCTTCGACTGGCCGAGCAGCTGTTCCCCACCGATGTCCCGTAGACTCACATCAGTAAACGATCACTCGAAAAGCAGCGTGGGCTTCACGACGAGGATGTGTGATTCATGAGTGTGCTCTATCTGGTTCGGCACGGGCAGGCGTCGTTCGGCACGGATGACTATGACAGGCTGTCTGATCTCGGCAAAGAGCAGAGCCGCATCACCGGTCGCTTCCTCGCTTCCCAGGGCATCGAGCCAGACCGGCTCGTCCACGGAGAGATGCTGCGGCAGTGTCAGACCGCCGAGGGCCTCCTCGAAGGCATGAGCCGGAGCATGGACGCCCACGTCGACGCCGGCTGGAACGAATATGCCGCTTGGGAGCTCACCGGAATGCTCACGGATCTCGACCCTCGCGCCCAGCACGATTCAAAGATCTTCCAGGGTGAGCTCGAACGCGGTGCGGCTCGCTGGGCCTCGGGCGAACACGACGAGGACTATGCGGAGACCTACAAGCAGTTCACGTCACGGGTCGAACGTGCCCTCGATGAGACGACCAGCGCGATGGGCTCAGGCCAGTCAACGATCGTGGTCTCGAGCGCCGGCGCCATCGCGTGGACCGCCGCCCGCCTGATCGGCGGCGGTTTCGACCAGTGGATGGCATTCAACCGGGTGACCATCAACACCGGCATCACGAAGATCATCACCGGCCGAGGCGGCACCAGCCTCATCTCGTTCAACGACCACGGTCACCAGGATCCGAAGAACGCCACCTACCGCTGAGGCAGAACGAATCGTCTCGCTGCCCGATATCCCCCGCTACAGGGTGCGACCCACCCCCCGCCCTATGACACTCACGCGTGCATCCGCGCGCCCTTCACCACCCGATCAACACCATTCTTCGGCCCACGCAGGGCCACCCCGACGAGGTTGAGTTCCTCGGCCGAAACACCGGCCACGGCGGCCCGGTTGGCCGCATCATGGCCGGTGGAGAACAGCTCCTCGGTATAGATCGCTGTCGGGATTCCGCGGCCCATCGCCTTCGTCCGGATCGACCGCAGCTTATCCGCATCCGCGGTCATCACCATCACCGGTTGGCGCAGCATCGGCAGGTAGTCGTTGCCGTCGGCGTCACGGTAGTTCTCCCCGACCAGGCCCTCATCGCTCGTGGCGATTCCGGACATGAGGAAGGCGGTGACGTTGAGTTCCTGCCACGGCTGCAGGTCGTCGCGGAGAACGACGACGACCTTGGTATCGAACCGCACCGGCGCACTCGGACCGGCGGACAGTGACGGCGCGGCCGCCTCGGTGATGGAACTGCTCGCGGCCGCTTCGGCGAGGGTGGGCCGACCTTCGGTCTGATCTGTGGTGTTCGTGTTCTCGTGCATGAATCCAGCTTGGCCGACTGCGGCACCGCCGGTCTTGTACATTTGTTGCATGGTCGATGTCATCCGCGCGTGGCACCCGGCGGTCCCGCAGGTGCAGGAAGTCCTGCACGCCCGTTTCGACCATCACGCCTACCCCGCGCACACCCACGATTCATGGACGGTGCTGCTCATCGACGACGGCGCTGTGACGTATGACCTCGACCGTCACGATCATCTCGCAACCCCTGCAGCCGTGACGCTGCTGCCGCCGCAGGTGCCCCACGATGGCCGTTCCGCGCTGGCTGACCAGGGCTTTCGCAAACGGGTGCTCTACCTCGATGCCGACTGGCTGCCGCCGACCGCTGTGGACGCTGCGGCCGATTCGCCCACCCTGCTCGGCGCCGATGCGCTGAGCACCGTCACCGATATCCACTCCGCCCTTGCCGATCCCGCCGATGTCTTAGCTGCCGAATGCGGTGTCCTGGCCCTGCGCGAGATCGCGAATTCCTGTCTCACGCCGTCGACCGAGGCCGCGTCCGATGCGCCGCTCGCCCGTCGTCTGCGGGAGATGCTCGATGATCGTCTGCTTGAGTCATTCACCATCGCCGAGGCGGCCGCCGAGCTCGGCGCCCACCGCAGCCACCTGGTGCGGGTGTTCACCACGACGTTCGGGATCGCGCCCCACCGGTATGTCATCGGTCGCCGGGTCGATCGCGCCCGCAGGCTTCTCCTGGCCGGGCACTCCCCCGCCGAGGCGGCTGTGGAGTCAGGATTCCACGATCAGGCTCATCTCACCCGCCATTTCCGGTCGACTCTGGGAGCGACCCCCGGTATATTCTCCGGACGGTAGAGGGCGGGGCCGATATCGATTCGGCTCCGCCCTCTGCGCTCGGATCAGATACGAGACTGCATCACAGCAGGTCGGTCTTCCGTCGCCGTGACACGAGGATAGCGGCGATTCCGCCCCCAATGAGGAGCACGCCGAGGATGCCGAACGTCACCGCTCCAGCGGCACCTGTCCTCGGCAGATGAGAGCCGTCGCTGCCGCGGTCGTTTCCTCCGCTGGTGTTCCCTCCGCTGTCGCTTGTGGATCCATCGGCTGAGGTGCTACCGCCTTCAGACGTGCTCGACGCAGCACTGCCCGCATTCGAGTTCGTCGCGGCCGAGTCATCAGCGTCCGGATCAGCTGCGGCCGAGTCACCGGCGCCCGGATCAGTCGCCGCATTGGCATCCGGATCGGCCGTTGCCTTGGCATTGGTGTCCGTCGAAGCTGTGTCCTGGCCGCTAGGATCGGCCGATGCCTGGCCACTCGGGTCAGCCATGGCGTCTACGTCAGCATCCTTCGACTCCTCGTCCTTGCCGTCAGGGTCCGTCGACGCATCGTCAGCACCATTGGGACCGGTCGAAGCCTCGGCGTCAGACTCCTTCGATGCGTCGGGGTCGGCATTCACGTTGGACGAAGTGTCCGGGTCGGATGAAGTGTCCGGGTCAGTCGATGCATCCGCATCAGGCGACGCGTCGGGATTTGCGGACGCATCAGGATCAGTGGAAGCGTCCGCGTCTGCACCCGGGTCTGCAGAGGAGTCGCCATCCGGATCGGCACCAGCTCCGACGTCCTTCTTGTTGACGATGTCGGAGAACGCCACGTCCCGCTTATCACCGGTGATCGTCACGGTCTGCGTCTCGTCAGTGAGCACATATCCTTCAGGAGCGCTGGTCTCCTTGATGCTGTAATCGCCCCAAGCCAAATCGGTCACTTCGAACTGCCCGGCCGCCTCATCGGCGTCGAGCTCTCCGTTGTCGGCCACGACGAAGTCCTTGCCGTCCGGACCCGTCAAGGTGAATTCCGCACCCACGAGCGCTCTGCCGTCCTCGTCGACCTTCTTCCAGCTCAGTGCTCCGGGAATCTGTTCGTTGACAATCTGGCAGGTGATGATCGCGTCCGTATCGACAGTCTCGGTCAACTCGAATCCGTCGGTGATGTTTCTGGTTCCGACTTCGCGTCCGTCTGCGGTGCAGACCGCGTTCGATCCCGATTGCGGCTGGAGCCGGTAGCCTTCCTGCTGCTTCTCGGAAGCCTGCACCCCTTCCGCCGGGGTCTGCAGTTTGAAACTCACCGTCCCGGCCGCGTCCGTGGTCTTCTCCACTCCGTCCATCGAGTCCGGAGACGAGATCGCCCAGCCCTCGCCTGGGTGCGTCGCGGTGTTCTTCGCGTGTTCGCCGGCCCCAGGGTCGATGAGTTTGGTGACGTTGAGAGTTCCGCGACAGCTCTTCGTGGCGATCTCGCGGAGCTTCTCGGCCAATTCGGAGTAGTCCGAGACCACATAGTAGTCGTCTCCTGAGGTCTGGCCCGAGACCAGCTTGATATTGCCCTCGTTGATCTCGCTGCCCACTCCCAAACCGACGACTTTGGCACCCTGCGACTTCAGCGCATTCGCCGATTCGATGGCTTTGTCGATATCGATCTGATCGGTTCGCGTACCGCGGTCGGAATTGCCCGGTTCGGATCCCGGCACCCCGTATGCCGTTGGCTTGCCGTCGGTGACGAACAGCACCAGGTCATGGTTCGTGCCGCCCAGCTGCCCGAGACCGCGGTCCCAGTTCGTGCCTCCCGAGTCCTGCGGAACGCGCCGAAGCGCGTCGATCTGCCTATTGAGTTCGTCCACTGAGCCCGAGGTTGCGACAGAAGTACCGTTGATCGGCGTATTGGTGCCATCGGGTCCGAACGTCGCAAATGAGTTGACGGACACTCTGCTGGGAGTTCCGGACAGACCGCTGGCGACCGCCTTGGCTGCCGACTTCGAATCGTCGACATCCCGATCGGACAGGGAATTCGACAGGTCGAGGACGACGCCGATATCGAGGCCGCATTTGTCGGCCAATGAGGGGTTCGGCAGGGGTTCGGCCGCGGCCTGCGCCGGTGCGACGGCTGCACCGAGGAATGCGAACGAGGCAAGAACGGACGATGCGAGGATCGCGGCTCCATGCTTCGCCAGAGGATGTCGCTTCAAGGACAAGGGTTTGCTCCTTCAGAAAAGGCCGTCACCTGCACATTCGACGAATGCCAGGTAAGCGGATGCGCTGACTATGGGGTTGTGAGGGGCCCTGCAGCCACGTGGTTCTGCAGGGCCGCCTCGAACGAGTCCGGGACTCGGAGGGGACCCGATCGGCTGTCGTCCAACTGCCGGCTCAGGCTCGGAGCGATCGTGGGTATTGACCTCTCCATAGACTGAGACCTGCGCGCAGAGGCATTCGTTCGCGAGTTCCAGAAGTTTCTTCCGGAGCACCAGGACAAGGTCTTCGGTCGTGCGTCCGGCCGAATTCGAATTGCTCAGTCTCACGTGGGCCTCCCTGCACATGTGGCCGAGAATGCGTCGCCAAACACCCAGACCTGGGCGATTGGGAAGCTGGGTTCTGCTCCTGTAGAGTTCTTCCACTCCCCCTGAAAAGCCCCGAACTGTCCCCGAACTCACAGTTGAGGTCCCTCATGCAGTCTCCCCATCGACGTCCGCGCCTTACCTTCGAAGCGATGAGCTGATGACCGAAGCGTGGTCATCATCGACCGATAGTTCCCGGTCCCCTTTCGGACTGCCGCGCCCAGGCAGCGAACTCAGCGACTCCGACCTCTGTGCCCGCATCCGTGACCACCGGCCCGAATCGGCAACTGCACGGACCGCCTACGGTGAGCTCTATGCCCGACATCGACTGCCCGCATTGCATTTCGCACTGCGCCTCAACCGAAATCGTGCGCAAGCAGAAGATGCCGTCGCCGAGGCTTTCGCCAAGATCTGGCGCGCGTGGGGGAACGGGAAAGGGCCGGATGAGTCCTTCAAGGCGTACCTCATGGCCGCTGTGCGCTCCGAATCGTACCGGCGCACGGCGACAGCCCGTGCGACAACGATCGTCGAACCCGATGTGCTGACGTTCCTCGCAGACAGCGAACCGGGCGATCACGCCGCCGAGGTAGCTGAGCGAGATCAGCTGGGCCGTGCTTTCAGATCTCTCCCCGATACCTGGCAGAACGCACTCATTCTCATCGACATCGACGGGATACCGACCGCTGATGCAGCCGAGAAGATGGAGCTGTCGCCGAATTCCTTCAGCTCGCTTCTGCGTCGTGCCCGAGAGGGGCTCCGGGCCGCCTATCTGCAGGAACACGTTGAGCCCAGTGCACCTGAATGTGCTGAGTACTCCTCCGAGCTTGCGCGTTTCGTGCGCCGGCAGCTGAGCCAGAAACGCTCCGAAGCGATCGAGACCCATCTCAGCCACTGCGGTCGCTGCCGCCGTCAGTCCTTCAAGCTCCGCAGCGTCAATACGACGTTCCAGGCATGGATCACGCCCGCTGCTCTCGCTGCCGCGCTCATCGAATGGGGCTATTTCCCGGACTCAGCTGTGCTGCTGACAGGAGCAGGAACGGCGAACGTCGGGCCCGATGGGCAGTCGGGTACGATCGCCGCGGAGCCGCACTCAAGCCCGGCAGCCGCAGTTTCGAAGAGTACCACCGGCACAGCGGCTGCGGGCGGCTCGGGAGGCAGCACCACCGGAATCGCGGCCGGGGCGTCTGCGGTCAAAGTCGCAATCGCGAGCATCGCTGCCAGCGCCGCCATCGCGGCCGGTGCCGCCACACTTGTGAATCTTCAGAGCGACCCTGCCCCACAGTCTGCTGCTTCGGCAGAGACCTCCTCGGCGCCTGCTGGCCCACCGAACACGATGCCTTCTTCAGTCTCTCCACCGCACGCTGCTGGACCGGACGGAGGCGATGAGAGAGGTGAGAGTTCGGACGAACGCGAGCAGAACGCCGCTGAGCGCTCCGCTTCACGCGAGGAGGAGCGGTCGCGGGCCTCCCGGAAGAACGCTCAAGAGCCCGCCCCGCAGGAGAAGACCCAGACCCCCTCCTCGTCCGACCGGCAGCAGCCGAAGGACGATGACGAAGAGCATGAACCCGCCAAAGTTCCGCCTGCGGAACCGGATGAGCCCTCATCCGAAAAGACCCCAGAGACTGCCGAACCCACACCGGCTGAGGAGCCGACGGACTCGAGCGAGCCCAGCCCAGAACCGAGCAGCACTCCTTCGGCCCCAGCAGGACCGAGTTCCGACTCCTCTTCGGATTCGTCGGAAGGCACTGACGATGCGGCTGCGAACGGCGACGCGGGCTCCTCGACCGCGCCCAGCGAATCGGATGCGGGGGGCGACTCGACTTCAGAAGCAGTCGCAGACGCAGACGATTCGACTGCAGCAGATGCTTCTGACGCCTCAGACGCCGACGGAGAAGACCCTGACGAAGGATCCCACTGTCACGTCGTCGGCTGGTGGGAGTTCTGCCACTGATCCACCGCCGAAGACAAAGAGCTCAGACTGCTCGCGGTGGATCGATAGTTCCGGTGCCTCTGCTAACTGGCCGTCAGGCGGCCGCCTCGCCGCAGACGATTCTCACGCAATCACCTGTGCTGAGCGCGGTGGGCATAGGCCACAGCCTCGGCACGGCTGCGCACGCCGAGCTTGCGGTAAAGCGCGGACAGGCGATTCTTCAGCGTTCCCGACACCACTCCGAACTCGCGGGCGATCTGCGCGATCGACTTCGATGAGTCGATCGCGAACAGCAGCGACTGCTCGGTCGGCGTGAGATCGGTCTGGAAATCGGGCACCGCCTGCGAGGTCTCAGGCAGATCGAGCAGACGCCTTCGCAGCTCGCCCGCCGCCACCTTGCCCGGACCGAACGACCTGGCTACCGCATCCCACATCGGATGCTTCGCCGACTCATGAACAAACGCAAGCCTCGCTCCTCGGGTAAGCTGTGTGATCGCCAGCACGGACGAAGTGATCGAACAGTAGTCGAGCACATGGACGAACGTCTCGAGCGCTTCGTCTGCCCGGCCCTCATGGTGGAGGATGTCGGCGCGCAACGCCATGGCCGAACTCTTCAACCTGGGCCCCTGGTCACCGGCCAGCGCCTGCCCAGTCGCGCTCCACAGTACATCGTGCTGGCCGAACACCAGAGCCTGCCGTGCCTTGACAATGGAATATCCAGGACTCTGCGGGTTCATGCGGTCGCCCAGATTCTGCAGCGCCTTCGTCTCCCCCGCGGCAACCAGCACGGAGCTGGCGATGTTGAGAATGCCCGAGAACCGCGTGCTCTGTGCTTCGGTCATCGGCAGGAAACCTACTTGCATACTCTCCGTCAGTAGCTTCGCCGCGTGCGACGCGCGCCCTTGGAAGACATAGTGCAGGCTTCGTACGATATCGGGAATCGGCCCGAGGTGTTCGGTCGGCAGTGCTGTGTCGAGCGCGGAGACGATCTGCTCGGCGGCAGCAAGATCGAGACGGTCGAGGCTGCGCATTAACTCGATGCACAGGGCCGTGTGCTCATCCGGCAGTGCCTCCATCCCGAATCGGGACGCGGCCTCTCGAGCCCGATCCAGGTTGCGGTCCATTTCCGATCCGTGCCCGTGGCCCATCCCGGCCAAGGCGGTTTCAACCAGTCCGGGCAGCAGAGGGTGGGGAGAGTTCGGGGTGTAGATCTCGGCAAACTGGACAACCCGCTGCAGCATCGACATCGCCTCGGGAAAGCGACCGGCCACAATGAGGTTGCGCCCGTGTTCGAGGTTGAGCTCGGACTGCAGCATGAGCGTAGGTCCGGGGTGACTTAGGCCGAGGTGGCGCAGTCGATCACGTCCCGCTTTGAGGATCTCCAGCGCAAGTCGGTTCTCCCGATTCAACCGGTGCGTCCGCGCTTCCAGCGTGGTGACTACAGCCACCTCGTCGGCTGAGAGCGGCAATGCTGCCTCCTCGCGGAGCAGACCGTGGAGTTCGGGCACCACGATGCTGTCGAAGTCGGTGGCAGCCAGCAGCGTCGGTCCATCGTCTGTGCGAAGCCGCAACCGGGTCGAGTCGATACGGCGGGCCGCGCTTCGGGCCAGGGTAAGGATCGGGTTCGTCGCGAGGACATCCTCGGGGACGCTGAGATAGGCCTCGACGGCGGTGGAAGCGTCGAGAAAGACATTGACCGAGCGGCGGGCCCAGGCCCGTTCGAGGATATGCCAGTTCCGAGTCTCGACGGCAACATCGACGACTTCAACGAGCCCGGATCGCTCATCTGCACGCTGCCGGCCGAAGGTGTCGGCGGCGGCCGCCCCGAGAGCCTCACGCGGGTTCTTACCGGCGAGTCTCGGGTCGATCGCGGTGTTGCGGCGGACGAGCATCCGGATGAGGGCAGGGACAGCGAAGACCTCGTCGGGGCCGGTCGAGATCGTCAACAGCCCCTCATCGATGAGGAAAGAGGTGAGGTCCTCGGCCGTCGCGTTGGCCGTGTCGGTCACTTCGGCGGCGACGTATGCGGCGTGGACGAGATCGACTGCCACCGAGGTGATTCGCGAGGTCCACGCGAAGAGAGTCAGCAGGAAGAGTGCCGCGGATTCCCGAGAGACGCCGTCGATGACGGGCGTGAGTGCGGGCGGGAGCTGTGCATCGATACGGTCGGGATCGGTGTCGGCAACGGGCACACCTGCGTTCAGGCGTGCCCGCAGGAGGATGTCGGCGACGCGGGTGCGACCACCAGCGCAGGTGAAGAACTGGGTGAGTTCGGACTCGGAGAGGACGTCGCTGCGTTCGATCGCTGCGGCGAATTCAGCCTCCGAGTACGCTCGCGGACCCCATTGTGCGTCGAATGTCGAGGGCGGTGGGGTCGCCGTCTCGTGTGGGTTTACGGCTCGGTTCGTATGGTCGTCTGTCACTGTCGGGATCTTCTCTATCCTCTCGGCGCGCGCCGAGGTGGCAGCGGGGGAACTGCGCAGATGGGCTGGGGATGTGCGTAATTGAGTATGACAGATCTGGTCAGGCCGAACGCGTCGTCGAACCTGACTGTTTCCTTACAGCCGCAGCTTCACCGACCCTTCACACCCACCGGTACTCGTACTCGGGCCGCCCCGGAGTCCCGTGCCGAGGCTGTTTGATCGCCTGCTTCGTCGAAACGAGGTGCTCCAAATACCGACGGACGGTGACCCTGGACAGATCAAGCCGACGCCCCACCTCGGTGGCGGAGACCGGAACCGTGGAATCGCGGACGAAGGCGGACACGGCTTCCAGGGTCTCGGCGATGAGCCCCTTCGGCAGAGTCGTCGACGACACCGACCGCAGGGCTGAGAGCGCATTGTCCACCGAGGCCTGAGTCGCCAACGTCCCCGATCCGCTGAGTCCGCGCCGGAACTCCCGCTGGTTCTCCAGCTTCTCCCGGAACGACGCGAACGTGAAGGGTTTGATGAGGTATTGGGTGATGCCCGACGAGATCGCCGACCGGATGACCTGCAGATGCCGCACCGCGGTGATCGCGATGATGTCGACGTCCTGACCGCGCGAGTTCAGCCGCCCCGCCACCTCGAGGCCGTGCGAATCCGTGAGATTCATATCGAGTAAGACGATATCGACTGGCATCCCGGCCGCGGCGAGTTCGTCGAAGCGTTCGATCGCCTCGTGCCCGCCCAGACACGTTCCGACGACCTCGAACCCGGGCACCCGGGCCACGAAGTCCGCATGCGCCTGCGCCGTCATCGGATCGTCTTCGACGATGAGCACCAGCAGCGCGGCATCATCGCTCACGTAAGTCTCCTTCCGCCCGATCCTGACTCGAATCCTCACCATCAGTGGTGTGGTTCTCCGAAGAATCGTAGTCGCCGGCCGCGTCGATGTCCCCCAATGGAAGCGTCACCGTGAAGATCGCACCGCCATCGGAATCGACATCGATATGTCCGCCGAGGCGGCTCACCGCCTGCCGAACCAAGACGAGCCCGAAACCGTGCCGTCCCACTCCCCCGACCTCGGGTTTCGCCGAGGCGCCGAGGTGGAAGAGCGCATCGATGTCCTCCCCCGCAACTCCGGCACCGGAATCGGCGATGGTGATGATGAGCTCCCCGTCAGCCGCGACGAAGTCCGCCCACACGTGCTTCTCATCCGAGTCCGCGACCGCGTCAAAGGCATTGTCGAGGAGGTTGCCGGCAACGGTGACGAGGTCGCGGGCATCGAGGCGTTCGGGAGGGAGTTCGCCGGTGGCGGTGACCGTGAGTTCGATGCCCCGCTCATTGGCCTGCGCGGCCTTGCCGATCATGAGCGCGGTGATGAATGGTTCGTCGAGTGAGGCGACGAAGGAATCCGTCAGCCGCTGCGATTCCTGCTCGTCCTTGACTGCGAAGTCGAGCGCCTCCTGCACCCGACCGAGTTCGATAAGAGTGGAGACCGTGTGCAAACGGTTGGCATGTTCATGAGTCTGCGCACGCAGGGCCTCGGACAGAGTCGTCATCGTCGCCAGCTCACCGGTGAGCTCCTGGATGTCCGTACGATCGCGCAGGGTCGCGACCGTTCCGCCTTCATCGCGCCCGCCGCGCGGCTGCCGGGCCTGTTTCTGACTGATGACGAGGACACGGTCCTCGGTGAAGTGGATTTCGTCGACGGCGACCCGACCGGTTGTCAGAAGGTCGCGGACAGATTCGGGCAGGGCCACCTCGGCGAGGGAGATCGGCGTCGATTCCTCCACCTTGGGCAGGCCGAGCAGGGACGCGGCCTCGTCGTTATAGAGGACGAGCCGACCGGAATCGTCGGCGAGGATGAGGCCCTCACGCAGGGAATGCAGGGCCGAATCGTAGAACGCGAACAGACGGCGCAGCTCCTCCGGACCATAGCCGAGGGTGACTCGGCGCAGGTAACGAGCGAGCAGCCAGGAGCCGAGCCCGCCGAGGGCGAGCGCGGCCAGGCCGACGAGGATGATCTGCGGCAGGGAGGCCGCCTGCGCCACCGACAGGGTCTCGAGTGTCACGCCCACAGCGACCATGGCGGTGACCTCGCCATCGGCGTCCGTGATCGGCACGATCGCGCGCACCGACGGGCCCAGCGTGCCCACGTATTCCTCGGTCTGGGTCTGCCCGGCGCGGGCCTTCGCGGTGCTGCCGAGGTAGGTCTTGCCCAGCTGTTCGGGATCGGGGTGGGTGTAACGGGTACCGTCGCGGTCCATGATCGTCACGAAATCCACCTCGGCGAAATCGATGACGGTCAGCGCATAGGGCTGCAGCCGGGCGGAGGGATCGTCCCCGGTCACAGCCTCGGTGACAAAGGGATCGTGGGCCAGCGTCTCGGCGATGGACAAGACTCGCTCGCCGGTGGCGTGCCGGATATTGTTCAGCGTCGTCACGTAGCTCGTCACCGACAGGGCGGTGCAGACGAGGACGATGAGGACGAGCTGGACGAAGAACAGACGCCTCGCCAGCGTTCCGCCTCGGCGAGTCCGGAATCGCCCCCGGCCCCGCCGTGGTGGGGCCGGGAGGGACGTCATTACTTCTTGACGCTCTTCTTTTTCTTCTGGCTGCCGCCGGAGATGAGGAGGGCCAGACCGATCGCGGCCAGCCAGGTGTCCTTGGCGACCGCGGTGCCGTCCTCGGACGGACGGATGCCGTCGTCCTTGGTCATCGAATCGATGGAGAAGTAGTTCGCGACGAGGCCGGCGGCGAAGGTCGTCAGCGCGGCACCGGCGATGCGGGTGGGCACGAACGGCAGCAGCAGGGCGGAGCCGACGGCGATCTCACCGTAGGAGAGGAACTTCCCGAACTGGGCGGAGGTCATGTTCTCGACCATGGGCACACCGTTGGCGGCCATCTGCTGGAGTCCGGCGGCGGATTCCTCGTCGAGGCCGAGCTTGCCGATGCCGGAATTGAGAATGAAAGCGCCGGGGGCTGCGCGCAGAAGTGCGGTGCTGAGTTTCATATCCTGCTCCTTCGTAATGGGATCGTCACTGAGCCAAGACTATCCGCGAGAGCGCAGGTGCGCCACAGTACAAGGACTGTCGACCCCAGCTGCCGAGACTCTCAGCCCTGCGTGCTGGTGCGGATCCGCTCGATGAGGTCGTCGAGGGCGTCGTCGAACTCGCGCTGGGCGTGGTCTTCCATGAGCAGGCCCTGCAATCGCGACACCGTGGGATACTCGCCGAGGTCGTCACCGGCGGAGGACTCCTCCTCATCTCCGAGGACCTCCGGGGTCAGGGAGGCCGCTTGGAGCAGAAGCGCGCCGACGAGGAAGCTCGTGAAGGCCTTGTATGCCGCCACGGCCTCGGCGTCGGCAAATCCGAAGCGCTGCAGCGAGGACAGGAAGTCCTCGACCCAGCGCACGCTTCGCAGCGGCGGACGGAGCCAGGGCGCCTGAGGTGGCTGGGTGGCGATGAGAGGGAAGATCCGCGGATGCTTGAGGGCCAGATTCCGCGTGGCATTGGCGACACGCTGCAGATACTCCTCCCACGAATGGGAGTCCTCTGTCATGAGATCGTCGTCGAAGAGGCCGTCGATGAGCTCGTCGACCATGGCCTCGAGGAGGTCCCCCCGCCCCGAAACATGCCGATACAGTGCCATCGCCTCTACGTCCAAGGCCGTTCCGAGGCGACGCATCGTGAGCTCGCTGAGACCGCAGGCATCGACGAAGGCGATCGCCGACTCGACGACCTGTGCACGATCAAGTCGCTGCTGAACCACGCGCGCCTCCCTTTCCTCGTCGGAGATGTCGCAGACCGGGCGGATTTCACCGTCAGTCTACTCGCTTGATCCGACGCGTCGAGAGATCCCCTGATAACGCGATTACACTGTAAACTCCTCATGGATGACTAAGCTATCACTCTCCATCGACCACCCGACTCGCCGGATCTATTGCGCAGCGAAAACTCGGTCTGCTAAGTTGATTACACTGTAAACATAAATAGAGTTCGACAGAGCATAACGTCCAGACCGATCCACACGAAAGGACGAATCATGAATTCTCACGACAAGGCCGACAAGGCTTCGGACAAGGCAGAAGAGCTCAAGGGCAAGGCGAAGGCCGCCGCCGGCAAGGCCACCGACGACAAGAGCCTCGAAGCCGAAGGCAAGACTGACGCGGCCAAGGGCAAGATCAAGCAGGTCGGCGACGATGCCAAAGACTCACTGAAGGGCGTCAGAGACTCGCTCAAGGACTCACCGGAGAACTGAGGGACGCGGCTGGAGGGCGGAGGCACTGTCTGCCTCCGCCCTTCGGCCATGCTTTCAGATTCCATGCCCCCGAAGTCGACGTGCCAATACGATCCGTCCCTGCGGCACGAGAAGAAGAGACAATGATGGGAACTGACCGCCATGCTTTCGTCGTGGTGGCCAATCGCCTCCCCGTCGACCGCATCGATGGGGCGTGGGAGGCCTCGCCCGGCGGACTGGTCTCCGCCGTAGCTCCCGTGGTGCGCGAGCACGCCGGAGCCTGGGTGGGCTGGGCGAACACGCACGACGACAGCCTCGAGCCCTTCGACTTCGACGGGATGAGCCTCGTCCCCGTCTCCCTCAGCCACGACGAACATCAGCAGTACTATGAAGGATTCTGCAATGCCACTCTATGGCCGCTGCACCACGACCTCATCGTCGCGCCGCAGTACCACCGCTCATGGTGGCGGGCCTATCGGGAAGTCAACGCCCGATTCGCACAGGCCGCAATCAAGGCAGCCGAGGCTGGGGCGACAGTCTGGGTACACGATTACCACCTCCAGCTCGTACCGGCGATGATTCGCGCTCAACGACCGGACATCCGGATCGGATACTTCTGCCACATTCCGTTCCCTCCCGTCGAGCAGATGGCCCAGTTGCCCTGGCGTGACGAGATCCTCCGCGGCCTGCTCGGGGCCGATGTCATCGGTCTCCAGCGAGAAGCCGATGCCGCCAAGGCCCGCCAGGCTATGCAGAAGCTGCTGGGCATGGATCCCGAGGAACTTCGCGGCCGCATCGGCTCGTACCCGATCTCGATCGACGTCGACGAGATCCGGGCCGCGGCCGAATCCCCGGCGGTACAAGAGATGGCCCGATGCTTCCGCCGTGACCTGGGCGATCCCGCCACCCTCATGATCGGTGTGGATCGTCTCGACTATTCGAAGGGAATCCTGCACCGGCTGTGGGCCTTCGAGGAGCTGATCGACGACGGAATGCTCGATGCGCAGGGAACCTGTCTCGCACAGATCGCAGTCCCCTCGCGTGAAGGCGTGCGCGCCTACCAGGACCTGCGCGATGAGGTCGAACATACGGTCGGGCGCATCAATGGGAGGTTCTCCACTCTCGGCGGCGATGTCATCCACTACTCCCACCACTCACATTCGACAGAGGAAGCCGTCGCTCTGTACCTGGCCGCCGACATCCTGCTCGTCACCTCCCTGCGGGACGGGATGAACCTCGTGGCCAAGGAATTCGCCACTGCCCGCCGAGGCAGGGGCGGTGCACTCGTCCTCTCCGAATTCGCCGGAGCCGCCGAAGAACTCGACCAGGCCATCATCGTCAATCCCCATGACAGGGCCGGCCTGAAGGCGGCCATCCATCACGCGGCCACGCTCAGTGAAGACGAGGCTCGGAGGCGCATGGATGCGATGGCCGACACCGTCGACGCCTTCGACGTCCGCCGCTGGGCGCAAGCTTTCCTCCACGACCTGCGAAACCCAGCATCTGCGGCGGCTCTGACGCCCAGCGACTGGTGACACCGACCATTCTGACCGACCCACCCCAGGAGACCACTGTGTACACGATGCTCAACAACCAGGAATCCTCGAAGTACGACCTCTACCTTCCCGGCAGGATCGTGGCCGCGCTCCATTACAAACTCGAGCCCGACGCCAATGAGGTCATGTTCATCTACTGCGAAGCTATCGAGCCCATTCAGGCAGATCAGCACCGCTGGGAGCTCATGTGGCGGGCCGTCGAAGACGCCAAGAGCCGACGCCTCAAGCTCACCATCACCTGCCCCATCGGCCTCAAGGCCCTCGAACAGCGGGAACCGCGTGCCGACGCCGGTCACCGGCACGCGGAGGAGCCGCGGGCCTGACCCTCGCCGGCCTGACCCTCGCCGGCCTGACCCTCGTCGGCCTGACCCTCGTCGGCCTGACCCTCGTCGGCCTGACCCTCGTCGGCCTGACCCTCGTCGGCCTGTCCTCCTTGGCCATACTCCTGCCTCGGCGCGTCTCACTCCTCCTGTGAACACTATGAACGCAACCGAGACACCCGTCACATCGGCTGGCACAGTTGTCGGGTACATCACCACCGCGGCCAGTCGTCGCGCGCGTTCGCACCCACCGACGGGTGAGTTCGCGGAAATCATTTGGAGGAATCATGGCAATGTCGCCACAGCAAGAAGGCGGGCCCGCGAATACGGGCAACGCCACCGCAGCGGCCACCGATCAGGGTGCCCCGCAGCGGAAGAAGGATCGCACTCACTGGCTCTACATCATGGTCATCGTGGCAGTGTTCGCCGGTGCCGCCATCGGCCTCATCGCCCCCGAGGCAGGAATCGCCCTCGAACCGCTCGGCAAGGCGTTCGTCGCTCTCATCAAGATGATCATCGCCCCGGTCATCTTCTGCACCATCGTCCTCGGCGTCGGTTCCGTGGCCAAGGCGGCCACCGTCGGCAAGGTCGGCGGCCTGGCCCTCATCTACTTCCTGGTCATGGCAACCTTCGCCCTGGTCATCGGCCTCGTCGTCGGCAACTTCATCCACCCCGGCGACGGACTCCACCTCCAGCCGTACGAGGAGGCATCCGGCGGCGAGGAAGGCGGCATGGTCGCCTTCCTCATGAGCCTCATCCCCGGTGACATCCCGGTCCTGCCGACACTGGTGCTCGCGCTCCTCGTCGGTTTCGCCCTGCAGTCGATGGGCAAGGCCGGCGAGCCCGTGCTCACCGGAATCAAGCACATCCAGGCCGTCGTCTTCAAACTCATGATGATGATCATGTGGGCCGCCCCCGTCGGCGCCTTCGGTGCGATCGCCGCAGTCGTCGGCAAGACCGGCTGGGCCGCAATCGGAGCGATGGCGACCCTCATGGGCGCCTTCTACCTCACCTGCGCGCTGTTCATCGTCATCGTCCTCGGCGGTCTGCTCAAGATCGTCACCGGCCTGAACATCTTCCTGCTGCTGAAGTACCTGGCCCGTGAGTTCCTGCTCATCTTCTCCACCTCGTCGTCCGAGTCGGCCCTGCCGCGCCTCATCGCGAAGATGGAGCACGCCGGAGTCTCGAAGCCGGTCGTCGGCATCACCGTGCCCACCGGCTACTCGTTCAACCTCGACGGCACCGCCATCTACCTGACCATGGCTTCGCTGTTCGTGTCCTCGGCCATGGGCATGCCGATGTCGATCCCCGAACAGATCTCGCTGCTCGTGTTCATGATCATCGCCTCCAAGGGCGCCGCAGGAGTCACCGGTGCGGGCCTGGCCACCCTGGCCGCCGGTCTGCAGTCGCACCGTCCCGAGCTGCTCGACGGCATGGGCGTCATCGTCGGCATCGACAAGTTCATGTCCGAGTGCCGTGCCCTGACGAACTTCACCGGCAACGCCGTGGCCACCCTGCTCATCGGCAAGTGGACGAACGAGATCGACCTCGACGTCGCCCGCGCCACCCTGTCGGGTGACAACCCGTTCGACGAGCTCTCGCTCGAACCGGATGCGCATGGTGCCCCCGCCGAGGCGGCTCGCCCCGCAGAAGGCGAAAAGGTCGCCGTGAACTGACCTTCGGCCGCTCCCGCTCCACAACCACCACGGGTGCCGATGTCCTCATCGTGAGGACGTCGGCACCCGTGGTTTTTCGTCTCCCCTCGCCGAGGCGGCCTTCCCCTGTCGTAGTGCTGTGACGAAGGGTTCGAAACATCGGACCAAGAAAAACTCTTGGCCAGCCAATCCACATTCGCGAGTCTTCCGAATGACACATGTCCGTCCCCGTACGGACGATTGCCACCGATACCAGAAGAGGACAGGGACCATGAAGAATCTCAAGCTCATCAACGCCCGCACCGTCTCCGGTGCCGCACTCGCGGCCATCCTCATGTCGGTCGGTCTCATGGCCGCGCCAGTCAGCGCCTCCGCTGCCGAGACCTCACCGACCGATTCGACCGAAGCCTCGGGGGCACTCATCAACGGCCCGATCATCGATCTGGGCGACCTCCTCGGCGATATCAACATCGGGCAGTTCCAGTAACACCTGATCCCCTGCTTGCTCACGTGACCCCACAGCCGGGTTGCGCTGAGCACCCGCGCGCCTCCTTGCCGACGGAAGCCTCGCTCAAGGAAATCTCCACCCAATGCGAAAGACACGATGACTGACGAGAACGCTCGAATCGACCTCACCTCAGCACAGCGCGGAATCTGGTACGCCCAGAAGATCGAACCCGACAACCCGACGTTCCAGATCGGGCTCTATGTCGATATTCGTGGACCGCTCGATGTCAACAGAATGCGCAAGGCGGTCGCCACGACCGTAGCCGAAGCCGACTCGCTCAATGTCGTCTTCGGCGAGGACGAAAAGGGACCCTTCCAAAAGCTCGGACCGGCACGCAGCCATCTGCTGGTCCGAGATCTGCGGACGGAGTCGAGTGAGGATCCCGAAGCCTCAGCTCATGCGCTGATGCAGGAGGATCTCGAAACCGTCCACGATGTCGATGAGGGTGAACTGCTCCGGTCCCAGCTGTTCCACATCGGACCCGACCACTGGATCTTCTATCAGCGGGCCCACCACCTCCTCGTCGACGGCTATTCCGCCATCCTCGTCCTCCGCCGCGAATCCCAGGTCTACCGGGAACTCGCCGATCAGGGAACCGCATCGGACTCACCCTTCGGCAGCCTCGACGATCTGGTGGCCGAGGAGACTCAGTACCGTTCCTCGCAGCGCTTCACCACCGATGCCGAGTTCTGGAAGCAGGTGCGCTCCGAGTCGGAGACGGCCACCGGCTTGGCCGACCGTCCGGCATCACCGGCACGACGGCTTGTCACCTGCAATGCCGACATCCCCCGAGAGCTCTCATCGCGCCTGGCCGATTCTCGGTCGGCACCGACGCTCATTCTCAGCGCCGCAGCAGCCTACCTGCACCGCATGACCGGGCGAGAGTCAATCTCGGTGGGCCTTCCGGTCACTGCCCGTCGCAGCGCCCTGTCCAAATCAGTGCCGTCCATGATGTCGAAGATCCTGCCGGTGCAGCTGCAGGCAGCACCGGGGATGACGTCGGCAGATCTCGTCGCCGGCGCCGGCGCTACGCTGCGTGAGACGCTCATCCACCAGCGCTTCCAATATCAGGAGCTGAGCACCGACAGCGACTACATCGGACCTTCGGTCAACATCTTCCCGCACGTCGACGACATCGACTTCGGAATGCCGACCGCCTCGCTGCACCTGCTGTCGACCGGCCCGGTCGATGACCTCTCGATCATCATCCACGGCATCGGAGCGGATCCCAGCTCCGATGGAGGCAGCAGGCCGGCAATCGTTCGATTCGAGGCGAACGCCGAACTCTACGATCAGCACAGCCTCGCCGAGCACCTGCGGCAGTTCCTCTCCGTCCTGTGCCAGTTCGAGGCCAGTGAAGATCAGCACCTGGCGGGACTCTCGCTCATCGATGCCAGCGAGTCCGACGAACTCATCGCAGGGGGCAGGGGACCCGAGCAGAGTCTCCCCCGCCACACCGTGGTGGAGGAATTCTCCCGTCACGCCCGCAAGTCCCCATTCGCCACCGCGGTCGTCGCCGAGGACGGGCACATCAGCTTCTGCGAACTCGACCGACGCTCGACTCAGCTTGCCGACTATCTTCGGGACTTCGGTGCAGGACCCGGGGCTCGCATCGCGGCACGCTTGGGCCGGTCCACCTCGTTGCCCATAGCCGTGCTCGGAATCCTCAAAACAGGTGCCGCCTACGTACCCCTCGACCCTGACTATCCGGCCGACCGCATCGAAGCGATGATCGCCGATTCCGCGCCGGTGCTCGTCATCAACTCCCCAACCGTGTCGGGTCCCGCCGGAGAGACGAGTATGACCACCGATCGTCCCGTCATCGACATCGATGCGGAACTGCAGTCGGCAGCGCCCGTGCCCGAGTCGACCCAGGACGGGTCAGCGCAGGCTCGGTCACAGCAGACCGGGTCGACACCTGCCCCCGAAGACCTCGCCTACGTCATCTTCACCTCCGGGTCGACCGGTCGACCCAAGGGCATCGGGGTCGAGCACCGGTCGCTGCTCAATCTCTTCCACAGCCACAAGGAGACCATCTTCGATCCGGCCGCCCGTCGACTCGGGCGAGGACTGCGCGTGGCACACACGGCCGGGATCTCCTTCGACGCCTCCTGGGATCCGCTGCTGTGGCTCTTCGCTGGGCACGAACTCCACCTCATCGACTCGGTCACCCGCCGCGATCCCGAAACTCTCACCGATTACTTCTCCGCTCACGGCATCGACTCGATCGAGACGACTCCTTCATTCGTCAAGGCCCTTCTCGCCCACGGCACATTCAGCGGCACCGAGCATCCCAGCGTCGTGGCCCTGGGCGGAGAAGCGGTCGAACGTGGGCTCTGGGACCAGCTCGCAGCTCTGCCCGAGGTGGACTCCTTTAACTTGTACGGACCGGCAGAAACGACGGTCGACAGTCTCACCGCTCCCATCGTCGCCGGTGCCTCACCCGACCTCGGCGGCTCCGTGGCGAACACCAGGCACTACGTCCTCGACTCCCGGTTGGCCCCTGTTCCGGCGCAGGCGCGTGGGGAACTCTACATTGCGGGGCTGAATCTGGCGCGCGGCTACGTGGGCCGCCCGGCCACCACCTCAGAACGATTCATCGCCGACCCCTTCGCCGACGACGGCTCCAGAATGTATCGCACCGGCGACATCGTCCGCAGACCTCTGGCCGGAGGCATCGAGTTCCTGGGCCGGGCCGATGAGCAGATCAAACTGCGCGGCTATCGCGTCGAACTCTCCGAGGTCGAGCTCGCCCTCCAGTCGGACAGCCGGATCCGGTCGGCCGCGGTCATCCTGGGACAGAACCAGGCCGGCTACAGTCAGCTTCTCGGCTATATCACCGCCGATGAGCAGATCGATACCGCCGAGGTGCGCCGGCAGATGAAGACGCGCGTACCCGACTACATGGTTCCGTCATTCATCACACAGATCGAGCGGATTCCCCTCACCGTCAACGGCAAGCTCGACCGCGCCGCGCTGCCGGAACCGCAGTCGACGCAATCGGAATCGGCAGAACCAAGGACAGCCCAGGAGCAGGCCGTCGCCGAGGCCTTCGCCCAAGTGCTGGGGGTGGAGACCGTCGGCATCGACGATGACTTCTTCGAACTCGGCGGGCACTCCCTGCTCGCCACCCAGCTGGTGGCCTCACTGCGGGAGAGGTTCGCCTCCCCACCCGCCCTGAGCGAGATCTTCCACCATCCCACCGTCCGCGAACTCAGTGCCGGGCTCGACCTCGACGACACGGCGCAGGAGCCGGCAGACGAACTCGTCGCCGCAAACCGTCCCGCGACCATTCCCCTGTCCTACGCGCAGAGCCGTCTGTGGTTCCTCAACCAGTTCGACCCGGCATCCGCGGCCTACAACATTCCGCTCACCCTGCGCATCCGCGGAGACTTGGACACCCATGCTCTGCGTTCTGCAATCAACGACGTCGTCGCTCGGCACGAGAGCCTGCGCACCGTGTTCCCGTGGACCGAGGGTCAGCCCGAACAGGTGGTCCGCGCCGCCGACGATGCGCAGATCGCCCTGCCCATTGTGGAGATCAGCGAGGACCTCGTCGATCACACCGTCGATGCGGAGGCGACACACGGCTTCGACGTTTCGACGCAGCTGCCGATCCGGGCCCTGCTGATCAGGCTGGGCACCGAGGATCATCTCCTGCTCCTCACGCTCCACCACATCGCCGCCGACGGCTGGTCGCTGAGGCCCCTGGCCGGTGACCTCTCCGAGGCCTACCGCGCCCGGGCTCGCGGCGCCACCCCCACCATCCCCGAGCTGCCGATCCAATACGCCGACTACGCACTGTGGCAGCGGAGGAATCTCGGCTCCGAAGACAACCCCGACAGCGAGATCGCCGACCAGCTGGCCTATTGGAAGAACACACTGACTGGGGCTCCGGTCGAACTCAGACTCCCCGTCGATCGGCCGAGGAGCGCACAGAACACCGCCCGCGTCTCCCGCAGGATCCCGGTCGACATCGACGCCGAGACCCACGCCGGCCTGCGCCGGCTCTCCGGCGAGCGCAACGCCAGCCTGTTCATGGTCCTGCAGGCCGCCTTCGCTGTGCTGCTGAGCAAGCTCGGTGCCGGCAACGACATTCCCATCGGCACTCCCGTCGCCGGCAGGACAGAGACGAAACTCGACGATCTCATCGGCTTCTTCGTCAACACCATCGTTCTGCGCACCGACACCTCCGGCAACCCCAGCCTCGTCGATGTCGTCGATCGGGTCCGCGCGTCCAACCTCTCCGCCTATGCCAATCAGGATGCGCCGTTCGAACGCGTCGTCGACGAACTCGCACCCCCACGTTCGGACCAGCTCCATCCGCTGTTCCAGGTCATGCTGACCCTGCAGAACACTGCCCCCGCGGCTCTGGACATGGGTGACCTCGACGTCGAACCCGCACCGGGGCCAGAGGTGTCGGAGGCGAAGTTCGACCTCCTCCTCGACCTTGCCGAACGCGAGAACGACGGCGCGCCTCACACGGTCGGTGACATGCACACGGTCAATGAGGCTGCCGGCATCACCGGCTCCCTCGAGTTCGACTCCGCGCTCTTCGACGAATCCACCGCCGAAGCCATCGCCGCACGTTTCGTCCATGTGATCAACCAGTTCGCCGCCGACCCGCACACACCGCTGGGCGAACTCGAGGTGCTGCGCCCGGACGAGCTCGCAGAGATCCGCGCTCAGGGTCAGGGCCGCGACGCGGTCGCACCCGAGTCGACGGTCCTCGACGTCCTCGATTCGACGATCAAGAGGCATCCCGAACGCCGGGCGCTCATCGCCGACGACGGCGAGCTGACCTTCGCCGGCCTCGGGACCCGCATCGACCGGATCGCTCATGGCCTGGCCGCCCGAGGAATCACAGCGGGAGACACCGTCGCCATTGCCCTTCCCCGGTCCGCCGACGCCATCGCGGCACCCTTGGCCGTGCTCTCGATCGGGGCAGTCGCTGTGCCCATCGACCTCAGCTATCCCGGAGAGCGGATTCGGCTGATCCTCGACGCGAGTGCCCCCGCAGCCGTCATCACCGACGAGGCTGAGCTCCCGGTCCGCCCGGGCACAGCGATCGGCACCACCGAACTCCACACCGCCGAGGTGGGTCGACGTGACGATGACACCGCCGAACTCGGTCGCCACAGGGCCGACCGTCCGGCTCCGAGCGACCGCGCCTATGAGATGTACACCTCCGGATCGACCGGCACCCCGAAGGGCGTGGCAGTACCCCACAGTGCCCTGCTGAATCTGCTGGCCCATCATCGGGAGACCATCTTCGCCGAGGCGGGACTCGACGTCGGACCGGTCCAGGCGGCGCACACGGCGGGGTTGGGCTTCGACGCCGCATGGGACCCGGTGCTCTGGCTCGTGGCAGGAGCGAGCCTGCACATCGTCGGCGACGAGATCCGCCGCGATGCCGAAGCACTCGTCCGATTCTGCCGCGAGCATGAGATCCGGGCACTCGAGACCACCCCGTCGTTCGTCAGGCAGCTCATCATCTCGGGGCTGTTCGACGACGAGACCGAGGAAGACCGCGTCCCGCTGTCGCTCGCCCTCGGCGGAGAGGCCGTGCCCGCCGACCTCTGGCAGGAGCTTGCTGCGAACCCTAAGGTGCGAGCCCACAACTTCTACGGTCCCACCGAATTCACCATCGATTCCGTCACCGCCGCAGTAGCGGGAGACCGATCCACCATCGGGCACCCGATCAGGAATGTTCGAACCATGGTCCTCGATCAGCATCTGCGGGAGGTCCCCCATGGAGTCGTCGGCGATCTCTATCTCGCAGGCGCCGGAATCGCCTCCGGCTACGTCAACAGGCCCAAGGAAACGGCAACACGATTCGTCGCCGATCCTCTCGAACCGGGCGCTCGGATGTACCGGACCGGCGACCTCGTGCGCCGACACCCTGACGGCAGCCTCGACTTCGTCTCCCGCGATGACGACCAGATCAAACTGCGCGGATACAGGGTCGAGCTCGGAGACGTCGAGAACGCCCTGGCCTCGGGCAGCGGGGTGACCCAGGCCGCTGCCATCGTCGAGAATCTCACGGATCCCGAATCAGCACGGCTCATCGGCTACTACACCGGGGACGCCGACGAGGCGGCCCTCCGCGATCACCTCGCCGCCCAGCTGCCGGCACCGATGGTCCCCCACATCCTCGTCGGTCTCGACTCGATCCCGTTGACGTCACATGGCAAACTCGACCGCTCCCGGCTGCCTGCCCCCACTGCTTCGGGGACCAAGGACTCCAGAGCCGCGCGCACCGCGGACGAACACACCATGTGCCGAGTCTTCGCGTCCGTGCTCGGCACGGAGGAGATCGGCCTCGACGACGACTTCTTCGACCTCGGCGGGCACTCGTTGCTGGCGGTCTCCCTCATCGGCCGCATCCGGACTGCCTTCGACACCGAGTTGCCGCTGCGCGCAATCTTCGACTCCCCCACACCGGCTGCGCTGCTGAACCGACTCGATTCTCGCGGCCGCACCGGAGCGGTACCCGCCGAGGAGTCCGCGATGACGGCAGAATCGGCCGACGGTTCGCCGCACCTGAGCCTCACCGCGTGGAGTCGGTCGCACGGGCAGACCCGCCCACAGCTGATCCCTCTGTCCTATGGGCAAGCGCGGCTGCACTTCCTCAATCAGCTCGACACCGATGCCTCGGACTACACCATTTCCCTGGCTGTCCGATTCTCCGGAGATCTCGACCCGGATTCTCTCGGCCAGGCGCTGACGGACGTGATCGCCCGACACGAGATCCTGCGCACCGTCTACCCCAGTGTCGATGGCAGCCCCGTCCAGCAGATCCTGCCCCCGAACGCCGGTGAGGGTCTCATGGCACGCCGCACCACAACCTCTGGCACGCAGACCGCGGAGCGAGTGCGGGACGAGGCCGCCGTCGGATTCGACCTCAGCCACGACCTTCCCATTCGTGCGAGCCTCTTCACTGAAGGCGACGAGTGGGTCCTCCACCTGGTGATGCACCATATCGCCACCGACGGCGCCTCGCTGAGACCGCTGACGCAGGACCTGTCCACCGCCTACGCCGCACTGCGCGGCTCGGCCCATCCGATGCAGCGCACCCTCGAGGTCCAATACGCCGAGTTCGCGCTCTGGCAGCGCCATGTTCTCGAGGACCAGCAGGCCTTTGGAGCGGAGGTCCCACTCCTGGAACGGAAGATCCGGGCGTGGCACGACCGGCTCGAGGGGATTCCCACCGACATCACCCTGCCCGCCGATCGTCCCCGTCCCACGACCGCCAGACAGTCGGGTCGTCACCATCACTTCAGCCTCGACGCCCGTACCTCTGCCCGTCTGGCAGCGGTGGCCGCGGAGAACGGGGCCAGCCTGTTCATGGCGCTGCACTCCGTGCTCGCCGGCTATCTCAGCAGGCTCGGTGCCGGTGAGGACATCGTCATCGGCTCCCCCAGCGCCGGCCGCTCGGACCCGGCGTTGGAAGACATGGTCGGACTCTTCGTCAACACCATTCCGATCCGCACCGACACCTCGGCGGGCCCCGGCCTGCGCGAGCTCCTGGCTCGCACCCGCGCCGCAGTCATCGAAGCTGTGGAGCTCGACGACGTGCCGTTCGAGCGTCTCGTCGAATCGGTCAATCCGCCTCGCGACCTGGGACGCCATCCCCTGTTCCAGGTCATGCTGTCCCTCGAGGAGTCGGCAGCACCGAAACTCGAGCTGCCCGGGGTGACCACGAGCATCGAACCTGAGGTCGAAACCGGTGACGCGAAGTTCGACCTCTCGTTCACATTCCGCCGCAGCGATGCCGAGGCGGGGCTCGCGGTGGTCCTCGACTTCAACTCATCGATGTTCGACGCGGAGACCATCGCCGACATCTGCCGACGATTCTCCCGATTCGTCGATGAGGCCGTGCAGGATCCCGACCGTCCGCTTGACGACATCGCCCTGCTCGACCCGGTCGAAACGCGGACGGCGATCGATTCCCTCACCGGCCCCGAGCCTGCAGACACGCCGCCACCGGTGCTCGACGTCTTCGCCGCCACGGCAGCCCGAATGCCCGATGCCGTGGCGGTCCGGTCCGACCAGACGTCACTGTCCTACCGCGAACTCGACGCGGCTTCGTCCGAGTTGGCGTACAAGCTCATCGACCAGGGAGCAGGTGCCGGCGAAACGGTCTCCGTCCGACTGAGTCGCGGCCCCGGCGTCATCGTCGCCACGCTGGCCGTGCTCAAGTCCGGTGCGGCCTTCAACCCGATCGACATCGACTATCCCCGCGGTCGCACCACTGCGATCCTCGCCGACGCCGAACCGCTCATCGTCATCACACAGTCGGGCAGCAGCTCAGAGCTCTCGCCTCTCCTCGCCGATGCCGAGGTCACCCCGAACATCATCGAGATCTCGCCCGACGACGGTTCGGTTCGCACCTCGCCTGCTCCTCAGGGGACGCCGATCTCAAGGGGAACCGCTGCAACCACGACCGCGACGCTGCCCAAGCCTCACCGGGATTCGGCGGCCTATGTCACCTTCACCTCCGGCTCGACAGGCCGACCCAAGGGTGTCGCAGTCGGCCACTTGGCCTTGGCGAACCTCCTCGCCTCCCACCGGGCACGGTTCCTGCCGACCCCGACCGATGAGGCCGACCGGATTCCGGTCGCCCACACCACCGGAATCGGCTTCGATGCCGCTTGGGATCCGCTGCTGTGGATGGTGGTCGGGCATCCGCTTCACATCGCTTCGGAGGCCGTCCAACGCGATCCACAGCAGCTGGCGGCCGATCTACGCCGACTCGGCATCGGATACTGGGAGACGACACCAAGCTACCTTCGTCTGCTCTCCGCCGAACCGGATTTCGAGCGCATGATCGCTGAGGCCGCTGAAGAAGACTCTCCGATCATCCTCGCCCTCGGCGGGGAAGCGATCGATCCCGATCTCTGGCGGTGGCTGCGTGGTCACCCGGGCATCATCGCCCACAACCTCTACGGGCCCACGGAGACCACGGTCGACGCATTCGCCGCACCTGTGGGTGCCTCCCCGACTCCGATTCTCGGGTCGCCGCTTGGGCGCATGCGCGGATACGTCCTCGATGAGCGCCTCCATCATGTGCCGGCCGGGACGATCGGGGAACTGTATCTGGCGGGCGAGCAGTTGGCCCACGGGCACCGGGGCCGACCGGGACTGAGCGCCGAACGCTTCGTCGCCGACCCCTACGGGGGCCCGGGCGAGCGCATGTACCGGACCGGGGATCTCGTCGTCAGGCACGAGGGCGGAGAGCTCGTCTTCATCGGTCGCAGCGATGATCAGATCCAACTGCGCGGATACCGAGTCGAACCCGGGGAGGTCGAGCAGGCCCTGCGCCAGGCACCGGGCGTCAAGGACGCCGTCGTCCGTCCGTTCGGCACGGACCCTGCCACGATGCAGCTCGTCGGCTATATCGTCGCCGAGGTCGGCGCGAGGACGGAGACCGACGACCAGTTCGCCGAGGACGCTGCCGGGACTTGGTCTCGGGACCTCCTCGCCGATGAGGCCCGCGACCATGTGCGCTCGGTCGTTCCCTCCTACATGGCGCCCTCGCACCTCGTCGTCATCGACGAGATCCCCCTCACCGCTCACGGCAAGATCGACGAGGCGGCCCTGCCCGACCCGTCGACCGCGACCGTCGGATCGCGACTGAGACCGCGCACGCCGCAGGAGGAGATCGTCGCCGCGATCTTCGCACGCGTGCTGTCCCTGCCGCATGTCGGCATCGACGAGTCGTTCTTCGAACTCGGCGGGCATTCGTTTCTCGCCCGGCCGCTCATCGCAGCAGTCAACGAGGCCCTCCGTGCCGATCTGTCGGTCCAGACCCTGTTCCGCTCACCGACCGTCGAACAGCTCGTTCGCGAGGTCGGCCGAGGCAGTGCGGACTCCGTCGCTGACAGCCTCCACCGCCTGCTCCCGCTGCGCCGCGCGGGTGCGAAGCCGCCGCTGTTCGCCGTTCACCCGGCCACGGGCATCAGTTGGGGCTTCGCCGCGATGCTCCACGGTCTCGATCCGGATCGCCCGCTGATCGGACTGCAGATGCCCGGCCTCTCACCCGGGGACCCGGAAGAGATGACAGCCCAGACGCTGACCGAACTCGCCGACGACTACATCGACCACCTGCGGACGGTTCAGCCGTCGGGCCCCTACCACCTGATCGGGTGGTCTCTCGGCGGCATCCTCGCCCACCGTCTGGCCACCCGCCTTCAGGAGCAGGGCGAGTCCGTCGCGTTCCTCGGAATTCTCGACGCCTTCCCCACCGGGCAGGAGCGCAACGCCGATGTCGGCGAAGGGTCCGAGCTGTGGGCGAACTACCTCGGCGCCAATCATCCGGCGATCACGGAGACGACGGAGGGTCTCGATGACGAACTTGCCCTGGAGATCCTGCGTGCACACGGTGATCCTCTCGGAAATGTGACACCGGAGACCATTGCGGCGATGACTCGCGGGTTCTTCACCCTGGCCAGACTGATCCGCGAGGCCCCGGTGGAGACGTTCGACGGTGAGCTGGTGCTCTTCACCGCGGCCCGGGACGTTCCGAACGGCACTCCCGGTCCTGACTCATGGCGTCGGTTCGTCACCGGCGACATCCACGTCACCGAGGTCGACGCCCGGCACTCGGACATGCTGAGTGCCGAGGCTCTCGAAGAGATTCTTCCCGTCCTGTCCATCCACATGGACGAGGCCGCCGAATCACAGATGAGTTCCATCCACTCCTGGAACCAAACCCCGCCAAGCAACACCACTAGGAGCTGAACCCCCGTGAATAACCCCTTCGATGACACAACAGGGACCTTCCGCGTGCTGGTCAATGACCTTCAGCAGCATTCGCTGTGGCCATCGTTCGCCGATGTGCCCGCGGGATGGGTCCTCGTGTTCGGACCGGCCAGCCGCGACGACTGCCTCGAATTCGTCGAGGAGAACTGGACGGACATCACTCCACGCCGACTCACCGAGATCGCCTCATAGTGATTCGCCTGGAGAATCTGAGGAAGAACTATGGGGCCTTTCGAGCTCTCGACGGCATTAGCCTGGACATCGAGGAGGGACAGATCTTCGGTCTCCTCGGCCCAAATGGGGCCGGGAAGACGACGACCGTCAAGGTCCTGTCCACACTGATCCGCCCCGACTCCGGCACTGCCGTCGTGGCAGGCCACTCGGTGACCGCCGATCCCACTGCCGTCCGCCGCAGCATCGGCCTCTCGGGCCAGTACGCGGCCGTCGATGAGAAGCTCACCGGTTACGAGAACCTCGTCATGGTCGCCCGCCTCTACGGGATGAGCCGCCGGGAATCGGCGGCCCGCGCCCGCGAGCTGCTGGCCGAATTCGGTCTCAGCGACGTCGCAGGCAAACGCGCAGGCGCCTATTCGGGAGGCATGCGGCGACGACTCGACCTGGCCTCGGCCCTGGTCGTGCGCCCGCCGGTCGTCATCCTCGACGAACCGACCACCGGGCTCGACCCGCGCGCACGTCTCGACACTTGGGAGGTCATCACCACTCTGGTCAGAGGCGGCACCACAGTGCTGCTGACGACCCAGTACCTGGAGGAGGCAGACCAGCTGGCCGATCGCATCGCCGTCATCGACTCCGGACACGTCATCGCCGAGGGAACCTCAACGGACCTCAAGGGCAAGCTCGGTGCCGAACGAATCACACTGACGCTGACCCACCGCGACTCCCTCGACAGAACCCTGCAAATCCTCGACCGCATCATCGGCGACTCCGCCCACCCGCAGACGGACTCGTCGGGACAGCGCATCACCGCGTCCGCACCACTGGGACAGCGGAATCTGCTGCAGGTCCTTGCCGCCTTGGATGAGGAGGGGCATTCCGTCACCGAGGCGGCCCTGTGCCGTCCCACGCTCGACGACGTGTTCCTCGATCTCACCGGACAGCCCACCTCGGCGAGGCCCGCTCGGACACCGGCAGACACCGCCGAGGTGGGAGCATGACCGCACTCGTCTCCGCCGCTCGCGACAGCTCCGTCATCGCCTGGCGCAATCTGCTCACCGTCCGTCGGACTCCGGGCGCCCTGGTCACGGGAGTCGTCCAGCCGGTGATCTTCGTCTTCCTCCTCGCGTTCGTCTTCGGCGGCAGCCTCGGCGGCGGGCCGTACCGGGAGTTCCTCATCGGCGGGATCCTGGCTCAGACGCTGACCTTCAATTCCTCCTTCACCGCCGTCTACCTCGCCAAGGACCTCCAGCTCGGACTCATCGACCGTTTCCGTTCGCTGCCGATGTCACGGGTCGCCGTGATTCTGGGCAGAACATCCTCGGACCTGGTCACCAGCCTCATCTCCGTGGCGGTGACGATGATCTGCGGTCTGCTCATCGGGTGGCGCATCACGGAGGGATTCGGCTCAGCCCTGCTGGGCATCTCGCTCCTGCTGCTCTTCAGCTTCGCCATGTCGTGGATCGGTGCGGTCATCGCACTGACGGCCAGGAGCGTCGAGGTGGCACAGAGCCTCGGCCTCATCTGGCTCTTCCCCGTCACCTTCATCTCCGGAGCCTTCGTCTCGATCGACACCCTTCCGGGCCCGCTGCAGACGATCGCCGCGTGGAATCCCATCACCGCGGTCGCCACCAGTGTCCGAGAACTGTTCGGCAACCCACCACCGGCTGGTTTCGTCACCAGCTCGGGCTGGGCGGCCGACAACGCCGTTATCTATGCGATCCTCAGCTGCGTTGCGGTCATCGCCGTCTTCTCTCCCATCGCCGTCTCCCAGTACCGTCGGATCGGTCGGAGATGACGAGAGCCGCGATCGAATACCTCATCAGCGACATAACAGCGATCGAACGGGTGCTCGGCGAGCACCCGTGGCTCGATTCGCTATTATCACCGGACGAGGCCGCTCGCGCGGACCGCTTTCGCAGACCCTCCGATCGGGCCGCGTTCCGAGGGGCGCATCTGATCTTTCGGCTCATGGCGGCTCGCCGCCTCGGCGTCGATCTCGACGAGGCCGGCGACTTGGAGATAACACGCCGCTGTCGCACGTGCGGCGGCCCTCATGGCAAGCCGACAGTCCCAGGGGCGGAGCTCAGCCTGTCTCGGTCGAACGGGGTCGTGGCGATCGCCTCGGCGCCTGGGACCTCACCGATCGGAGTCGACATCGAACAGGTCCCTCCCGATGTCTTCTCAGGCTTCGACGACTACGTCCTCGGCCCGACGGAGACTCTGACCGAGGGCGGCGATCCCGTGCGTCAGCGCGTCGACCTCTGGGTGTGCAAGGAAGCCGCGGTGAAGACCACCGGGCACGGGTTATCTGTGCCGCCCAGTGATATCGAAATCATGGACCTGCCGTCGGGAATCGGCCCGCACGGACAATGGACGGCCACGATCGCGGCCCCCGGAAATTCCGAACTCGACGCACTCAACATCTCCCGGCTCACATGCCCTCGACCGTATGTCGCTGCGTTGTGCAGTGCCGATCGACTGCCCGTCGAGGCTGTCGGTCTGGAGGAGATTCTCGCCGGCCGGTGAGGACGCATGTAGCCCAGCAAGGTCAACGTCCTCAGGACGGATCCCGATCGCCGAGGACTTTCCCCGGGTTGAGGTTCTGCCCGGGGTCGGTGGCTCGGAATACGGCATCGACCATGAATGCCCCCGGCTCGCTGATGTCGTCGACGAGCCACGGCTGGTGTTCGGTGCCGACTCCGTGGTGGTGCGACAGGCCTCCGCCGGAGTCGATGAACTCCTGCTGGATGCTGTCCTTGACGTCCTGATACTCCGCCAGCGCCGTGTCCTCATCCGTGTAGGGAATTGCAAAGGTGAAGTACAGGCAGGCGCCGCCGTGATAGCTGTGGGACAGATGGCAGAACATGAATCCCGGTCCGCCCTGCTCACTGCGGGTCTGGCGGAATCGCTCGTGCACTCGAGCATGGACGTTCTTGAGATCTCCCCACGTCACTCCCGTTTCGCAGACATCGCCGAAGACCTTGTAGTTGAGCAGGAAGTCGCGTAGATACGGGGTGTCGAACTTCTTCTGATCGTAGACGGCGCCGGGCCCGGAGCCGAGACTGATTCCGCCTCGGCGACCGATGAGTTCCTTCACCTCGGCCTTCTCCCGTGCCACGCGTTCCTTCGACCCTTCGAAGCAGACGTATGACAGGCACATGCCTTCTGTCGTGTCCCATCCTTTGGACCGCAGGTAGGCAAACAGGGCGTCCTGACCGCGAGCCGCGATCGTTGCCTTCACGCCCCGCGGCTCAGAGACCATCGCGAGACTGAACCGAGTCTCGGGCCCATCGGAGAGACGGGTGAACGCGGGCGTGACCTCGGACCGGACGATGTCGTGCATGGCCTCGACCCCACTCGACCAATCAGGGAAGAGGTAAGCGATGACCTGCCGCACCTTCGGCAGCCGATGCACCTGCACCGTGCATTCCGAGATCACACCGAGACGGCCTTCGCTGCCGAGGACCATCTCATGCACCGACGGGCCCGAATCGCGGCCCGGAATGGGCTTGCTCACCATCACGCCACGAGGGTGGACTACGCGAAGTCCACGCACGATGTCTTCGATGTCACCGTACTTGTCCGACTGCATTCCCGATGACCGGGTCGCCGCCCATCCGCCGAGGGTCGAATAGCTGAACGAGTCGGGGAAATGACCCATCGTCCATCCGCGAAGATTGAGCTGCTCCTCGAGGTCAGGTCCGTATGCTCCGGCTTCGACTCGGGCGAGGCCAGAATACTCGTCGATGTCGATGACTCGACGCATCCTCCCGAGATTCAACGAGACGATGGGACGCTCCTCATCCGGACTCGGGGTCACAGAGCCGGAGATGCACGAGCCGCCGCCGTAGGGAATGAGCACGAGATCTCGCTCGAGGACGAGAGCGAGGACAGCGGCGATCTCATCCTCGCTGCCGGGGTAGACAACGGCGTCGACGAGGCGGGTGATCGGCTCGTGGCGCACCCGGTAGAGGTCCGGCAGGGAGCGGCCGAACGAATGGACCACGCGCAGTTCGTCGTCGACGCTGACATTGTCCGACTCGACCACGGCGCCGAGCTCGTCGAGAAGTGTCGATGTCATACGAGACTCGGGTATGTTCAGATCGCTGAGCACCGGGGTGGTCGGCCGCGGAGCATTCCAGAGATCGAGACCGACTTTGTCCTTGGCGATCGCAGCGAAGTCGGGTTTGGTCTCCCACCGGAAGTCGACACCTTCGGCTCCCCAGCCCCACCAGCGGTGTCGCTTGACGTCCTGCATTCTCATGGGTTCACTCATTTCTTCGTCCTTTCCGGCGATTCAGCGTGTTCACTGCCGACACCGATGTCGTCTGCTCCCGTGGCGAAGAGCTCCGCCACGAGTTGCTGCACCCGCGCGGTGAGCTCAGACAGCGATTCTTCTGATCGGGCGGTGACCGGTTCACCGAAGACCACATGCACAGGTGGCCTGCCCGGCACCGGCCAGGCAGAGCCTTTGGGCATCGCTTCTAAACCGCCGACGACCGCTGCCGGCACGATGGGAACCGACGCATCGACGCCCAGCTTGATCGACCCGACCTTGAAATCAGCGATCGTGCCTGACTTCTGCCGACCGCCCTCGGGAAACAGCAGAACCGGCACACCCGAGCGCAGCAGAGCGCGGGGCAGATGCGCGCTGCCGCGTGATCCTTCGCGATAGATCGGAAACGCGTTGAACAGCCAGCGGACGAAGAGCCGCTTGTGCCACACGGTGAAGAAGTAATCGTAGGCGACTCCGGTCGCAAGGAACCGCGACTGTCTGCGCGGCAGGCTCTGCGCGATCATGGGCGCGTCGAGGTGTGAGGTGTGGTTGGCAATCACGAGAAAGCCTCGGTCGAGCTTGCGCACTCCTGGAGCGATACTCACCGTCGGAGTGATCGTCGAACGGACGAGGCCCCGGAAGAGGACACGTTGGAGGAGGAATCGCAGCGCGGAGCGCGTGCGCGACCGGTACTTCGGCGGCGCCGGCGGGGAGAGAGTGTGATCAGTCATCTCCACTGATTCGGAGCCGCTATCGCATTCGGATGGGCATTTCCCCGAATTTCTTCGACCGGTCGAGCGTCGCCGCCCTACCCCTCCTGCTGCCGACGAGAAGTGAGCAGAGCGGACAGACGGTGGATTGCCGGACGCGGCAGCACCCGAAGCGTCGACGAGATCATCTTCCACCGCAGCTGCGGCACCGAGATCCTCTTCCCGCGAGCGACGTCTCGCAAGCACCCCTCCACGAGCATGTCCGCATCCATCCACAGCAGGTCGGGAATCGACGTTCCAGCGATGCCGGCTCGGGAATGGAACTCAGTGCGCACCCATCCGGGCACCAGAGCGGTCACACTCACCCCTGTACCTGCGGTCTGAACCGACAGCGCCTCGGAGTAGTTCTGCGTCCACGCTTTGATGGCGGTGTAATTGTTCTGCGTCAGCCCAGCGCTGACGGAGCAGACATTGATGATCCATCCCCGCCCTCGATGCTTCATCGCTCTGGCGGCGGCACCGCCGATGATCAGCACAGCGCGCTGCATCACTTCGAAGCCGCGATCATGTTCGGTGACATCCGGGCTGAGCAGGCTCGATCGGACCGAGAATCCCGCATTGTTGACCACGATGTCGATATCGGGTTCCGAACCGGGCTCCTCGATCCGAGCCGCCACGCGGGCCTGGGCATCTCGGTCGGCGAGGTCAGCCGCGATCGTTTCGACATGAACTCCGTAGTCGGCGCGAAGCTGCTCGGCAGACGACTCCAGGGCGTCGGGGTCTCGGGCGACGAGGACAAGGCTGACACCGCGTCTGGCGAAAGCGCGGGCAAAAGCCGCACCGATCCCCGCAGTGCCACCAGTGATGAGGGCCACATTCATATTGCTACGATACAGGCATCCAAAGACCGGTCCGCACCGAATCAATTGTGTAAACCACGTCCGCGTTTCCACGGAATCGCACTCTCTACCCGATAGGTTTCCGCATGCACCCCAGCCGATACCTCTTGACCGGTGCCACAGGGTTCCTTGGTCAGGCGCTGCTCCAAGCGCTCCTCGAAAGCAACTCGCACGTCGCCATCACTGCACTCGTTCGTCCCCGCGGAACCCAGTCCGGACATGATCGACTGCAGCGGCTGCTCGGCAAGCCGGTCTTCGCTTCCTGGATCGATCGGGTCGGCGAAAAGACAGTGCGCGAGGCCTTCGAATCGCGGGTCACGGTACTCGAGGGGGATCTCGCTGATCTGCCGCCCCTGACCGATCGCTTTGACGTCGTCATCCACTCCGCGTCGAGCGTGTCGTTCGACGCCGCGATCGACGAGGCGTTCGACACCAATGTCGGGGGCGTCGAGCGACTCTACGCTGCCTTGTCGGAATCGCAGCAGAGCCCCCACGTCATCCATGTCTCGACAGCCTATGTCGGAGGGATCGCAAAGGGCGTCGCGCAGGAGTCCCGGTTGCGCCACACCGTCGATCATGACGATGAGTGTCGGGCGGCCAGACAGGCCAGGACCAGCGTCGAGGCCGAATCCCGGCAACCGGAGAGGCTGCGCCGATTCATCCGCACAGCTCAAGCAGAGAGCTCTCGGATGGGCCCGAAATCGGTGGCCGCCGGGGCGGAAGCCGCCCGGGAGAGCTATGTGCGGGATCGACTCGTGGAGTTCGGACGCACCCGTGCCCAGTCCCTCGGGTGGACAGACATCTACACCTTCACCAAGGCGCTTGCCGAGCGGATCGGTGAAGAGTGGGCAGCCGAGGGGCATCAGGTCTCATTCGTTCGCCCGTCCATAATCGAATCCGCGTTCCGTCGACCGAGCCCCGGGTGGATCGACGGCTTCAAGGTCGCTGACCCCCTCATCATGGCCTACGCCAAAGGAAGCCTCTCGGAGTTTCCCGGGCACGCCGATTCGGTGCTCGACATCATTCCCGTCGACTATGTCGTCAATGTCATCCTCGCCCTTGCCGAACAGGGTCCACTCGAGCGGCAGCCGGCAGAGCACGACAGCAGCTCCGGACAGCCGGAGCAAGGTCATTCGGACTACTACCAGGTCGTATCGGGTACGAGCAATCCCCTGCCGTTCCACCAGATGGTCGGAACCGTCCGCGAGTACTTCCTCGCCCATCCCCTGCCTGACACAGAGGGGGTTCCCACGGTGGTGCCCGAATGGAGCTTCCCCAGCTCCGAACTCATCGAACAGCGCATCCGGCTGAAGGAACTGGTCACGGGCGTCGGCCGCGAAGTCGTCGAGCGGCTGCCCGCCTCGACGCGCACACGCGCTCTGGCCTCACGGCTGCACAGAACCGACGCCAAACTGAAGTCACTGCGTCAGTTCGCCGACCTGTACCAGCAGTACACGAAGACAGAGATGATCTTCGATGATGCGAACACGAGACGTCTGCTTGAGCGACTGCCGGAGGACTGCCCGACCAACCGCAGGTTCGACGTGACCGAGATCGACTGGACGGAATACTTTCAGGACGTCCACATCCCGGCGATCACAGAAGTCACCCGCAGCTATTCGCGCAGACGCCGCCAGAGCGAGGCCCCGCCCACTACGCGCCCCCTGCCGCCCACTTCCGAGGCTCTGGCCGTCTTCGACCTCGACGGGACGGTGATTTCGGCGAACGTCGTGCAGCAGTTCGCGGCGGTCGTGCGCGCCACGCAGCCGATCTACAAGTGGCCGGCGATGATGGGAACGATGGCCGGAGTCGTCCCCGGACTGCTGCGCGCCGAGTACCGCGACCGTTCGGACCTCATCCGCATGGTCAATCGCCGATATCAGGGCTTCGAACTCGATGAGCTCCGAGCGGCCGTCACCGGCCGCCTCGGGCGGACGATCCGCGACTCCATCCGGCCCCAGGCCCGGCAGCTCATCGACGAACACCGCGCGGCCGGTCACCGCACGGTCCTGCTCACGGGCGCTCTCGATGTCCTCGTCGAACCTCTGTCCGATCTCTTCGACGAGGTGGTCGCAACCCGGATGGACGTCACCGATGACGGTGTTCTCTCGGGGTTCCTCGCGAGCCCTCCGCTGGTTGATGAGGCTCGGGCGAACTGGCTGCGCAAATACGCCGACACCGTGGGCGCCGATCTGGGACGTTCGACCGGCTACGGCGACTCTCTGGGCGATGCCGCATGGCTCGAACTCGTCGGCAGCCCCGTTGCCGTCACTCCGGATCTCGGTCTCTACGGCCTGGCACTGAAGAAGCGATGGAAAGTGATGGAATGGTGACAAGCGACAGAACACTCCACAACCCTGTCGTCGAACATCCGCCCGGGCACGTCAGAGGACGACTGTTCTCCGATGCAGAGCATCCCATCGTGCTCCGCACAGCATTCGATGTCGACGACTATCTTGCTCACGCTCGAGGACGCATCGAATTCAACTCAGAGCGCATCGAGGTGGCCGGGGACGTGGTACGCGATCTCGGCTTCCTATGGCGACTGGAGAACTCAGCGCTGGCCGAGACCCGGGCGATGTTCGCCTCCTGGACGTCCAACGAAGCGCGAATCACAGCCTTCGTGACGGGATGGGGCTACGAGCGGTACTGGTTGGCGCGGGCACTGCGCGACATGCTCGAAACCACCCTCAGCCCTGAGGACCTTCGCGGGGGCAGGTCACGGAGACTGCGCGGAATGTGGGTCGAGCGGGGGCTGCCGATACTCGCACCTGTCGTCGGCGGACTGGTCAAGGAACCTCTCACCGCCGGACACATGGCCAGGCTCGCGATACAGGAGGCGGGCCTCCAGGCAGCTGAACGAGCAGTGTGTGCACGTCTCAGCGGTGAAGCCGCTCGCGTCCTGACCGAGATCATCGACCGGCGCGAGACGATCGTCCGCTTCTTCCGTTCGGAGGCGGTGGCTCGGATCCGACGATCACGGATCGAAGCCCTCACCGCTCGTGCTCACCTCATGCGGCCGTGGGCTCCACTGAGGATCGTCGGAGTGCCCGAACCGGATGAGGCCGGCGCTCTGACAAGCATCTTCGCCTCTGCCTCCGACAGACGACGTCTGATCGACTCGGATGCCGAGATCGGACGGTTCCTGCCGGGGAACCCTCAGCCTTCGATGAACCAAGTGACGGCGGCGCTGCGCTCGACGCGCAGAGCCCATGCTCAAGCAGGGAGAAACCATGGCCTTTGACTTCGACAAGTACGCCGAGACGTCCGAGGCGGTGAACTGGACCGATCTGGATCTCGATGTGTTCGATGACATGCCCTTGGACAGAGACACTCTCCGGTCGGTGCGATACATGTGCGACGTCGAATACCACACCACATGTTTCGTCAGGGAGCTGCTCGTCACTCCTTCACACAGTGAGGACGCCACGGCGGCATTCATGACCATGTGGAACCGTGAGGAGTTCTGGCATGGAGAGGCGTTGGCCGCCGTGCTCGAGAAACACGGAATCCACGTCGATTACGACGAGGTCAAAGCCAAGCGGATGAGCTTGGGGTGGAAACTCGCTCTCGGGCCTGCAAAGCAGTCGCTGCTGTCGAACATGGTGGGCACGGACTTCATTGCCGTGCATATGGCTTGGGGTGCGGCCAACGAACTCTCCGCCACAGCCGGATATCGCAGGATGGCGGCGATGCAGGACCACCCGGTGCTCTCTCCGCTGCTTGAGCGCATCGCCAAACAGGAGACTCGACATGTGGCCTTCTACACGACTCAGGCACGACAGAGGCTCGAGGACAACCCACGAGCTCAGAAGATCGTGCGCCTGGCGCTGGGGAAGCTGTGGAAGCCCGTGGGCTCAGGGATGATGGACGATGCCGAAGTCAAGCATGTGATGAGTCATCTCTTCCAGGATCACACAGACGAACTGGACAAGCTCGATAAGAGCGTCCAGAAGCTGCCGGGTCTGGACTCGCTGACCATCTTCCGCGATGCCTTCGCCCGCTTGGGAGTCGGCTGACTGCGGCCGGTTCCGCGAAGGATTACTCACTTTTCTTCTCCATCCGCCCATCCGAAACGGGCACCGCACCGAATACCCAGTACACAGCGAGCAATGGAGATCACTTCACAGCTGTGCGCGAATACGCATCACTGTTGATTAGGAGAAGAACAATGAAGACACTGCTTCGCACACGCACCGCCACCATCCTCTCGGCCGGCGCCATCGGCCTCCTGGCACTGAGCGGCTGCGGAATGGATTCCGGCTCCGGCGGGGAGGAGTCCGGTTCGGAATCGGGCAGCTCCGAATCTCAGCCCGCTGACTCGGGCGAGTCCGAGATGCCCGACGAGTCCGGCGACTCCTCCATGGCCGATTCCGACCTCGTCGGCAAGGGCTGCTCGACCTACGCCGAGGCGAACCCTGACGGGGCAGGTTCTGTCGAGGGCATGGGCCAGGACCCGGTGGCCACTGCCGCCTCGAACAACCCGATGCTCACGACCCTGACCAAGGCTGTCTCGGGCAAGCTCAACCCCGATGTCGACCTCGTCGACACCCTCAACGGCGACGAGTTCACGGTCATCGCCCCGGTCGACGATGCCTTCGCCGATGTGCCCAAGGACGACCTCGACGCCCTGGCCAAGGACTCGGACCAGCTGACGAAGGTGCTGACCTACCACGTCATCCCCGGACAGCTCTCCCCCGATGAGATCGCCGGTGAACACGAGACCGTCGAAGGTTCGAAGGTGAAGATCTCCGGTGAGGGCGAGGACATGAAGTTCGATGATGCCGGACTGGTCTGCGGCGGAGTCAAGACCGCAAACGCCACGGTCTACATGGTCGACGCCGTGATGATGCCCAAGGACTGACATCCCATACTCCTCGCAGCACCGGCCAGGGATCGATCCTTCATATCGCGATCGGCCCCTGGCCACCCCTCCTTCCTCTCCTCACCACCGGAGAACGTGCCAGGCACTGTTCGGAGGATGAGAAGATTGGTGCATGAGTTCAGACGATCCGACGACGTTTCGACACAGTCCCCCGGGGTCTGCGCCGCAACCCCGGCAACCGGCCCCCACCTCGACGGACACCACGTCTGGAGACTACGGTTCGGCCGATCCCAGCGGTCAGCTGCTGCTGAGGATCAGCGAAGGTGACGCGGCGGCATTCGAGGAACTCTTCACGAACCAGTCCAGGATCCTCATGGCCGTGATCGTCCGGATCGTCAAGAGCCAGTCACTGGCCGAGGAGGTCCTGCAGGAAAGCTTCACCGAGGTGTGGACGCGGTGCTCGGGCTTCAATCCCGCGAAGGGGACGGGCCGGGCATGGTTGATCACCCTGTGTCGCAGGCGGGCCATCGACTGCGTGCGCAGCGTCCAGTCCCAGCAGGACCGGGACCTCGCCGATGGACTGCGGTCCACTGCCGAGGCGGGTGATGAGGTCGAGCAGACTGTGATCGACCGGGCGGAATCGGACCGGACAGTCTCGGCGCTGAAGGGACTGCCGGAGGATCAGAGCAGACCGATCGTCATGGCGTTCTATCAGGGTCTGACCCACGCTCAGATCTCGGAGAGCCTCGAGGTGCCGCTGGGCACCATCAAGTCACGGATCAGAGACGGAATGAAGAAGCTGCGAAAGGAATTGGAGGCGAGTCGATGAGCACCGATCGTGACTATCTGGCCGCCGGCCTGGCGCTCGGCGGACTCAGCGACTCCGAGTTCGCCGAGGCTCAGACGCTGGCCGACTCCGATGCCGACTTCCGTTCCGAGGTCGCCGCTTACGCCGACATCATGGCCGAAGCAGCCGAGTCCGACGAGCCGGTCGAGGTCAGCTCGGCGACTCGACAGGCGATTCTCGCCATCCCCCAAACGCATGCGCAGCAGAGGTCGACGAATGAGCCGCTGAGCCCGGCGACTCATACGCAGGCGAACTCGACTGCAGCGCACCCGGTCTCCCTCGCGTCTCCGACTTCGCTGGCCGACCACCGCGAGTCACGTCGTCGCTCATGGCTGCCTTATGCGGCCGCCGCGGCCGCGCTCATCGTCGCGGCTGGATCCGGGGTGACCGTCTGGCAGCAGACGCAGCGTAAGAACCAGCTCGAGGAGGATCTCACCGCCGCGCAGCAGCAGCTCGACGATTCCACACGGCTGATGCAAGCCGACGATCTGCGCACGAGCACGGACGAGCTTCCCGAGGGAGGAACGGTCACCGTGTCATCCTCGGAGTCAGAACAGCTCATCCGGATCAGCCCCGACGGTGTCGGCCGGGTTCCAGAGGGGAAAGCACTGCAGATGTGGGTGATCGGCGACGAGGGGCCCGTGAGCGCCGGACTGATGACCGGAGAATCGACGACGATCGCCGGCCACGCTTTCACCGACGCCAGCGTCTTCGGCATCACCATCGAGCCGGAGGGCGGATCCGATCAACCCACTACGGACCCGGTCGTGGCGATCGACCTGTAAGACCCGGCTCAGGGACGGCGCGTTGCAGACGGGTCGCCACCAGTCTTGTCGCGCTGCTTCCCGAGCACATCAGCCTCTTGAAGTGGATGAGGCCACCGAAGCTGCCATATGCGCCGTCGGGTGGATAGTTGGCTGGACTGTTCGCTTGACGCGTACTGGCACTTTACTTCACTAGGTGAAATACTATCCGAGTGAATGAAAACAACGCCTGTCCACGCGCCAGTCGCCGCGTCATCCGCACCCTCGTTCCCGCCCTCCTCATCCTCGGCTGGTTCGCGGTGTTCGGCTTCGGGGGAATGAGTTTCGGATCGATCGACGATGTCGCCACGGATGAACGATCCTCGTTTTTGCCTGCGAGCGCCGAGTCCACGCAGGTCCAGAACGAGATCGCGAAGTTCACCGGCTCGGATGCGATCCCCGCGATCGTGGTCGCCGAACGCAGCGAGGGGCTCAGCGATGCAGATCAGCAGGATCTCGAAACCTTCGCCAAGGCGGCCGCCGAAGTCACCCCCGGCGCAGAGACCTCCCCTGTCATCCCGTCCGAGGACGGCAAGGCTGCCGAACTCATCGTGTCGATCCCCTCCGACGTTGAGATCGCAGACGTGGTCGAAAAGCTCCAGAGGAACGCCGATCGCACACTTCCGGGAATGGAGGTGTGGGTGAGCGGCCCTGCCGGCTTCACGGCTGACCTGCAGGCGGCCTTCGGCGGCATCGACGGCATCCTTCTCGTCGTGGCGCTGGCAGTCGTCTTCGTCATTCTCGTCGTCGTCTACCGATCCCTTCTGCTGCCGATCCTCGTCCTCCTCAGCTCCATGACGGCTCTGTGCGCAGCCGTGCTCATCAACGTCGCCCTCGCTCGCGAAGGCATCGTGACGCTCAACGGCCAGGTGCAGGGAATCCTCTTCATCCTCGTCATCGGCGCTGCCACGGACTACTCGCTGCTCTTCATCGCCCGCTGCCGGGAGTCGCTGCGAGACAGCACCTCCGCCTCGACTGCGGCGTGGACGGCGGTACGCGGAGTCTTCGAACCGATCCTCGCTTCGGGCGGGACCGTCATCGCCGGGCTTCTGTGCCTGCTCCTGTCCGACCTCGGATCGAACTCCGCGCTCGGTCCCGTCGCCGCCGTCGGCATCGCATGCGCGATGCTCACCACGCTCACCTTCCTGCCGGCCATGCTCGCCGTCGTCGGCCGCGCCGCATTCTGGCCGCGGAGTCCGAAGTTCGCCAGCTCTCACCCCGACCTGACCGGGCCGAACGCCAGGGGGCTGTGGCCGCAGGTGGGGCGGTTCGTCTCCGCGGCCCCACGCCGGGTCGTCACCGGGGTCGCCGTCGTCCTCCTCGCCGGCTGTGCGGGGTTGGCGTTCCTCGACGCCGACGGTGTGCCGCAGAGCGAATTCGTCCTCGGAGACAGTCAGGCTCGAGACGGGCAGCAGGTCATCGACAGGCATTTCACCGCCGGGTCAGGCAACCCCGCCTACGTGCTCGCACCCAGCCATGAACGGCAGCAGGTCGCCGAGGCGATCGCATCGACACCGGGCGTTGACAGTCTCAGCCTCGTCGCACAGGATGCCCCGTCGGGGTCCACCGCGATTGACGACCAAGGTGCTGTCGTCGCGGACGGGCGCTCTGGTCAACCACCGGCAGAGCCGACGGAGATCGACGGGAAGATCATGTTCTCACTGACCCTCTCCGCACCCGCTGACTCGCTGGAGGCCGAGGGCACCATCGAGGATCTTCGTGGGAATCTCTCATCGACCCAGGCGCTGGTCGGCGGAAGCACGGCTGTCGATCTCGATACGAACAACACCTCGTCGCGGGATCGGGCAGTGATCATTCCCATCGTGCTCGTTGTCATCACTGTCATGCTCGCTCTGCTTTTGAGGTCGCTGCTGGCGCCGCTTCTGCTGCTGGCGACCACCGTGTTGAGCTTCGGCACGGCCCTGGGTGTCGGTGCGCTCATCTTCCGCCTCATCGGCCAACCCAGATCCGACCCGTCGGTGCCGCTGTACGCGTTCGTCTTCCTAGTCGCTCTGGGAATCGACTACAACATCTTCCTGATGACCCGAGTGCGCGAAGAGGCGCTCACCCATGGGACCAGGGAAGGCACGCTGCGGGGACTGTCGGTCACCGGCGGTGTGATCACGAGCGCCGGAATCGTTCTGGCGGCCACGTTCGCCGCTCTCCTCGTCATCCCGATCCAGTTCCTGCTCCAGCTTGCGATCATCGTCGCGCTCGGCGTGCTGCTCGACGCTCTGATCGTGAGGACTCTGCTCGTCCCTGCCCTCAACATCTGGATCGGCGACAGGATCTGGTGGCCGTCACAGCTGGCCGCGCCGGCCAAGCACTGAGGCTTCTGACCGCGGGCTCTGCGGCGTGGGGCCGTCGCGCATGACGGTCACGTTCACGTTGCGGAATCGAGGCTTAGGCGCCGGTGTCCTCCTGCCGGGAAGGGCGGTCCCGTCCAGAATCGGCATCGGGATCCGTGAGGTCGCGTTTCGTGTCTCGGAGGAAGCGGATGACGACCTGCCGTTCGGCCGAGCTGAGCCGGGCCGCAGCGTGGAAGCGCCTGGACTGCGCCCGCCCGACGGTGTCGACTGCCGCCGTGTAGGTGGCCGGAGTGATGCTGATCGCCTGAGCCCGACGATCGCTGGGGTGCGGCTCGCGCACGATATGGTCGCTGCGCTCCAACCGGTCGAGCAGCTTCGTCGTCGCTGAAGCGGAGATATTCAGATGCTCGGCGATGCCTCCGGGAGTGCCCACTCGCTGCTGGTGCTGACAGATGATGAGGTAGTGGAGCGCGCGCATGTCGGTGGCGTTGAGCTTCATATAATCCTGCGACTCTTCTGACATCACTCGCTCGGCTTCACGCAGGTCAGCGAAGGCCGCCATCAGCTCCCCGATCTCAGCGATCTCCGCCGATGAGAAGCCCGATTGGTCAATGAGGGTCTGGTCTGGGTCGCTCGAGACGACGTCGTAGACCGCTGACTTCTCGAAATCTGCCACCCCGCGCTCCCACCTCTGCTGTCGCACTCGGCTCCGCTGTATTCGCTTACGAGGCGGAACAGCTTCCATTCTAGTCCTCGAGCACCGTCCAACAGCCGAGGTCGAATCGGCCTCTCCGTCCCGACCGGACCATTCGACCCCAGCACTTGAGCCAGGTGGCTGCATCGATCAGCACGACGGCGGACTGAGCGCCTGCTCAGTTGTCGCAGTCGACGATCACGCGGCCCTTGCTGCACCCGGAGAGCAGCGATGCGAAGGCCCCGGGGATCTGGTCGAATCCGGTGTGGAGTGTGTGCAGGCTCCGGACCTTCCCTGCACGCAGCCACCTGGAGACGGTGGCCTCGAAGTCGGGGCGCAGGTCTTCGTTCGCGGACACGTCAAAGCCGCGCATGGTCAGCTGCCCGAAGATCATGCGGTGGTAATTCGCTGGCCCCTGACGGTCGCTCCCTTTCCCGTACTGCGAAGCGGCCCCGCAGATCACGATGCGCCCGCCGTGGCGCAGAGTCTCCAGTGCGGCTTCCAACTATTGTCCGCCCACATTGTCATAGCACAGGTCGATTCCTTCCGAAGCTGCTTCACGAAGCAGATCCAGTGCCGAGCCGTCACGGTGGTTGAAAACCGCGTCGGCTCCCAACTCGCGCAGAAGTCCGACCTTTTCCCCCGTGCCCGCACTGCCGCACAACAGCCTGTCATGACTGCGTCGTGCTGTCCACACTCTCCGTCATCCGGGCGTCTGGACCGATCGGCTCTCTCACACCGCTGTGGTCCCGCCGATGTTCCTTCTGTCAGAAGGGGGAGGTATCGCTCGCGATGTTTACGATGTAATCTTCTCGGCGAGTGTTGTTTATGGTCGGCAGGCTCGGTGGATGGAGCGGCACCTGGAATCGCATCCGCCGGCAGACCAAGAAAAAGACAACTCTCCAACGTCGGCTGAGCTCAGCCTCGGCGTTGATCAGATTCCTCACCGGCTTTCGATCCGATGGCGCCGCACTCACAGTGAAACCGATAAGGAAGAGAAATTATGGCTATTGTCCTATGGATCCTCGCAGCGCTGCTCGTCGTCTCGGGCGTCTTCGCGATCTTGCGTAAGCAGATTCTTTGGGGCGTCGTCCTCATCGTCGTCGGCTGCCTCGTCGGGCCAGGAGGGGTGAGCATCTTCGCCTGATCCTCTCCCGCCTTCACGTGAGGTGTCATTCCCAGTAGGGAGGCCTCGCGTGAAGCCGGGAACGACGGCGACACCTTTCAGTGCACTGCGGAGGAGGACAGCCTCCGACTCCGCTTCGGCAGGAAAGCACCGTCGCTTCACGTCAGTTGACGCAAGTAGCTGCTGAAGCCGCCGCGTACGCGACCGGACAGACGAGCAGACGTGAGCACTCTGCAGTCATCGGTTCTGCGAATGCGGCCGCCCTCGCGCAGCACCGCATCGACGATTGCTTCGTCCTCACCACATTTCAGCGGAGGCACGCCGCCCATGGCTTCGAGCACGCCGGCGCGCAGACCCATGTTCGCTCCGAATATGTACGGGTGGTTCTCGAGCAGTTCGTGGTTGGCATGCCAAGCTGCGATCAGTTCGGTCGATGCTGTCTCCGGGCGTGGGGCCACAGTGCCCACCAGGCAATCGACACCTGTCGCGGCGAGTTCGAGATGTGTGGTGATCCAATGTTCGGGCACTCTGCTGTCGGCGTCTGTGAATGCGATCCACGCCGAGTCGGAGTCTTGCTCTGTCGTCGATTTCTCTGTTCGCATGAAGTGCCTCCATCCGAAGTCGCGTGCTCGACCGACGGACTGAAAAGAGGTCGCGAGGACGAAGACATCGCGATGTCGGGCGGCAAAATCCTCGACGATGCCCTCCGTGGCATCGGTGCAGGCATCTGCCACGACGAGGACTCGAAACCGACAGTCGATGCCTCTCTCGACAGCGCATGAGCGCGATCGCTGCACCGACTCGAGGCACCCGAGGATGTCTTCCTCCTCATTATGAGCCGGGATGATCACACCCAAACGCGTGATCATGCGTGCCCCTCGGCCGCGGATGGGCGGAAATCCTTGTCGATCGTGATGATGTCCAGACGATAATCCCCTTCATACCGGTGTTCGACCCGATGACGAGGCCAGGCGCCTAAGCAGATGCGATGCACTTCATCGGCATCCAGTGGCCAATCGTCGATCTCTCCCCTCCAGTGGCAGAGCACGAGGACGAAGCGAACCGTTGTCGAGCCATCGATCTTCTCCAAGGTGTCGAAGAGCTGGGAACGACTGAGGTAGAAGCCGGTCTCCGACAGCACGACGCAGTCGAAAGTGCCCTGGGGCCACTCGAAGGGAATGGTGGCATGGACGAAGTTGATTGCCGATGAAGGCGCAGCTCCTCGGCGTCTGGCGATTCGCAGAGCCTGCGAACTCGCATCGACTGCCGTCACCTGCGCCCCGACACCGGCGAGATCATGAGTCAAAGCGCCTACCGAGCAGCCGATCTCAAGGATATGAGCGTACGGAACCGCAGGCAGATGGGTGAGGAGATTCCGGCGTTTGGCGATCTCATATTCGGAACTCCACACCTGCCAGGGGTCACACCGTTGAACGTGGACTTCGTCGAAGACCGCAGAGGCCGCACTGGCGTCGTGGAGCGTCTCTGAACTGGCGCCGCCGCAGGAAACCGGAGTCGCAGCGGCGCGGAAGTCCGAGACAGCGAAGGTGTCTCCGCCACGACGGAAATGGTCGAGATGAGCGGGGCTGACGATTGCTTCGTCTCCGGGCTGATCGGATAGCGCTGACACCTGCGAGGGGTAGCAATCGAACACTGCCTGCCTGTCGAAGTTCGCTGGATCGGGCAGAAACGACCAGCTGCGCCACTCCTCGTCGGAGGGGTCTGCCCAATGCCAGTACCAGATCGGGTACTCGAGCACCGTCGTGTGGCGGTCACGCCCCAACTGCAGGGCGGCTGCTCCGATCGCCTCATGATCGCCATGTCCGTCCCGACTGTAAGGTGAGACGAGCACCACGGGTCCCTGGTGCTGGTCCACTTCGGCCCCGATCTCGTAGACGATCCTCTGGCTGAATGCGCTCAGCTGACCATCAGGCAACCCCACGAAACGACGGGACAGACGCTCGTGATCGAACAGATCCAGTGCCGCATCGAACTCGCGCAGACGAATCTCCCTGAGTTCCTTCGTCGAGTGGGTGGGAGAACCCGGATGGGATTGTTCCCCTGCGGTGAAGAGCAGGACGACGACTCGATGAACGGACCGGCGCAGGCGGGCCAGCAGGCCGGCGGCTCCAAGGGCCTCATCGTCCGGATGTGCGGCAAGGATGATGAACGTGGTCTCGGCAGGCATGGCCTCGACCCCGAGCGCGGGAAGCTCCTGCACACCGGCTTCCCTCCAACAGGCTTCGGGCGTGCCGGTGTCACGATGGTCAAAACTCATTGTGGTCGACCTTCGTGCGAAGTTCCGTGCCGAGAGCGGCTTCATCGCGTGGACCGTGGTGCTGACTGATGTAGACGGTGAGGTCAGCGTCGGCTTTGGCGAAGCCGACATCGCCTGTCAGCGCCGCCGGTCCCGCGATTTCGCGACTCAGGTGCTGGATCCGGCGAACTCCTGAGTAGACGATATTGCGCACTGTCAGGGCCACGGTCCAGGCACGTGCACGGGAGTACTCGTCACTCCCGTCGGCTGCGGCCGCTGCCTGCGCGAGGACGCTGCGAATCGAGAAGATCTCAGCCTCGAGCTGACCGATCAGCATCTCACCGACTGTGGATGAGTTGGAGCGCTTGCTGTGCCGTCGCACGGCATTTCTTGCCAGTCCCACGGCTGCGCCGAACCAACATGCTGCCACTCGGATGCCTCCCCACGCGAATGCAGGTCGATCCAGGTACCAGTTCGGCGGACCGAGGACGGTGACGGGCATTTTCGTGAATGCGACACTTCCGCTCGGGATCTCCTGCAGCCCCACGCTCGGCCAGGCAGTCGGCTGGGCCTGCGCTCGGGGGTCCCTGAGGTTTACGGCACAGGCGTACGATCCCCCGTCGCTGCCGGCGATGACGATGGCGTGCGAGAGTTCGGCGGCCAAGGAACACCAGGCTTTTTCTCCATCGATCACGGTCTGCTCGCCCTCTGCGCCCACGGTGAGGACGTGGGCTGGAGACTCGGCGGCGTAGACGCCCCAGGTCGAGCCATCGGGTGCGTCGTGTCCGGCTTCGGCAAGGATGCCCCGCGCATCCACATGGGGTTCGAGCATCCGAGCGACAGCGACATCGATGGCCGCCACCTCGAGCAGCGACTCCCACTGCCGCATGTGAGACGTCGTTCCGGTGAGTCCGAGAAATCGACTCAGGGCGCGAACCTTGTCAGCGGTCTGCGCATTGCTGGTGACCAGCTTTCGCAGATCATCCTGGCTGGCGGGTTCGTCGCGCCAGGAGCCCAGAGGCGCTGAAATCATCCCAGTGACGTCTAACCGATGCTGTGTGTTCATCTCATATCTTTCTGAAATCGCTGGGCAGGTCCTTATCAGCCATCAGGAGTTCTGGCTGACATCATCGGTGTCCGGGTGGTTGTCGGTGTAGACCCGTTGGCGCATGCGCTGTCCGTGAGTCAGTCGTTTCACATCTAAGTCGGAGTCGAAGCTTGCGCCGATACCGCCGGCGACGACGCCCATCGCTGCGCTGAGCCAGGCGATGTCGAGATAGTTGGCGACCGTCGCCTTCTGCTGGATCTGGGTCGTCATGAATTCGGGGTCGATGACAATGAGACCGCCCAGCAGAATGAGGCCGACCAGTCCCGCGTAGAGCGCGAGCACGGTGATCAGCAGGGTCAGGGCGGTCGAGAGGTTGTAGTACATCACCACTGTTGCCAGGTTGTCTCTGCGCGGTTCGTCCCAGAGTTTGTGGTTGATGATCAGCCAGGTGACCATGACCAGGATGGCGGCCGCGCCGATTGACAGCAGCCGCGTGGTGGACAGATAGGTCGACATCTGCCAGATGGAACTGTAGAAGATGCCGAAAGCTCCTGTGGCCGATGCCGCGGCGAGGGCGCCTGAAAGCTTCGGGACAGTGCGCCACGGGTCGTTGGCCATCGTCATTCCCAGCACCAGACGTGGGCCTCCTGTGATGGTGTGGGCATGCAGCGACTGGTGCTGGGCGTCTTCGTTGTCGGACCAGTCGGACCAGCGGAGCAGAAACCGACGGGTCGTATCTTCGGGATCCCACGGCACCAATTTGTTGACCGAGCTCATCAGGACTTTGATGATGCGGCGCTTGGTCGACCATGCGCCCAGAGTGGGACAGGACACGATCGCGAGATTGCTGTCGGAATGCACCTCGGCGATCAGCGGGTCGCCCTGGGTATGGCGCGGGATCTCGGTGAGTATCAGGACGATGTTGACGTCCGGGTAGTCGGCGCGAAGGTCTTCGACAGCGCTGAGGTCGAGTTCGCTCTCCGGTGTCAATCGGATGGTGTCAGTCGCCGTGTGCAAGGTCGTCGTGACCCCATACGCGTCTTGCAGAAGCCTTTCGAGACGTTGATGAATAGCGGCGGCCCGGCGGCTGGGCAGGCCCGGGTCGGCCACGAGGAGGACCTGGAGGGCCTCTGAAGAGGTGTCGAGCATATTGATCCTTCTCAGCTGGGTGAGCTGTTTGAGGTTACAGCTAATTAGTTGGTGAGAGGCGGATGCGTTCGATGAGTTCGTCGAGAGCATCGTCGAACTGCCGTTGGCGATGATCTTCGCTGAGCAGGTCACTCAGCGCGTTCACGGTGGGATACTCCGATAAGTCGGAGTCGTCACCCGCCCTCTGGTGATCGTCTCCGCCGATGACGTCGAGATTCGTGGAATGGACTTGCAGGAGCAGATCTCCGATGAGGAAGCTGGTGAACGATTTGTAAGCGCCGACCGCGGCCGCATCAGAGAACTCGAATCCCTGCAGAGTGGAGAGGAACTCTTCGACCCATCGCAGACTGCGCAGTGGAGGGCGCAGCCACGGGGCTTGGGACGGCTGCGTGGCGATCAGGGGAAAGATCCCGGGATGATCGCGCGCCAGTTCCTTCGTCGTATTGGCCACCCTCTGGAGATAGTCCTCCCACGATGACGGTGTCTGCCTCATCAGCCGGTTGTCGAACAGACTGTCGATGAGTGCTTCGACCATCGCTTCGAGAAGATCTTCGCGTCCGGAGACATGCCGATACAAGGCCATGGCTTCGACCCCCAGGGACTGCCCGAGACGTCGCATGGTCAGCGCATCGAGTCCGTGTGCGTCGACGAAGATGATCGCCGCTCGCACGATGTCGTTTCTGGTCAGACGATTCTGGGCCATGGGATCCTCCCTGCCCGAGTTGACAAACGTTGAACCTGCTCGCTCACCTCAGATGTCACACAGCCCAAGACCTCCTTTCACTTCTGAGGCGTGATTAGCGCGTAAACACTTTTACGCTATGCCGTCCAGGCTACATCGGGTCCGCGGCGACGAGAACCCCCTGCAAAATTGGCCGTAGGCTCTTCGCACAGACCCACAGTGTCTGTTAGCGTGATTACGTCGTAAACATGAAAGGAGTCGACATGAAACCCGCAGTCAAAGAATTCCAGGACGATACCGCACTGATGGATGAAGTGAAACGCCAGGCGGCGGCGGGCATCTCCAAGGATGACCTCTTCGTCATCTCCCATGATGATGACCGCACCGACCGCGTCGCAGGCAGCGTGAACGCCAACGAACCCGACGATCTCAGCAATCTCGTGGGCACCCGTTACGACAAGAAGGGCGACGAGCTGCGTGCGATCTTCGAGGAGTTCGGCTTCACGTCGATCGAGTCCGACGACCTCGAAGAGAAGCTCGACCACGGCAAGATCCTGCTCCTGATCAACAGCTGAGGCACAGGCAGCCGGACACTTCTCACACAGAATCTCCCAACGCATCGGATCCCGCCTGCTCGCGCGAGATCCGTCGTGCACGCGAAAGGAAGAAAGATGAACGACAGCTCCCCCGAAGCCGACAAGCTCAAGGGCTCCGCAAAATCTGCCGCAGGCAAGGCCAGCGGTGACAAAGGACTGGAGGCCGAAGGCAAGACCGACAAGATCCAGGCCGAGGGCAGACAAGCCGCAGAAGAGATCAAGGATAAGGCTCGTGGAGCCGCCGAATCTCTGAGGAACGGTCCGAAGCACTGACGCTTCCCGGAGGAAGGGCGAGGACTAGGTTCTCGCCCTTCCGCTGCCCCGGCAGGAGAAGAGCTCACCGAGTCTCAGCGGCAGATGAGTCAGAAGAGCGAGAAGAACATGGCAGAGACCAACCCTGAACATTCGTTCATCGTCCTGGCGAACCGCTTACCCGTCGACCGGTGCGAAGGCACCTGGCAGGCCGCGCCGGGAGGCCTCGTCTCCGCACTGGCGCCGATGGTCAGAGCCGAACGTGGGGCGTGGCTCGGCTGGGCTGGAGGCTTCGACGAAACGATCCCACCATTCGAATTCGACCGGATGTCACTCGTTCCTGTTTCATTGACTGAGGCAGAATATCGAGCCTATTACGAGGGCTTCTCCAATGGTGTGCTGTGGCCGCTCTACCACGACCTCATCGTCACTCCCCAGTACCATCGCACGTGGTGGCGCGCATACGAGGCAATCAATTCCCGGTTCGCGCAAGCGGCCGTCCGATCGGCCGCCTTCGGAGCCACCATCTGGGTCCACGACTATCATCTGCAACTGGTTCCGCACATGGTCAGGCTGCTCCGCCCCGACGTGCGGATCGGCTTCTTCAATCACATTCCCTTTCCCCCCGTCGAGCTGTTCGGGCAGCTGCCCTGGCGCAGAGGAGTCATCGAAGGTCTGCTCGGGGCCGACGTCATCGGCTTCCAGCGCAGCTCGGACGCGGAGAACTTCCGGGCGGCGGTGCGGAAATTTGCTGTCAAGGCCGATGGCCCGTCTCCCCTGATCGAGGCTTTTCCCATTTCGGTCGATACCGAGGCGATCCGTCAGGCCGCTGACTCGGAGGCGGTGGCTCGAACCGCGACCCAGATTCGCCGCGATCTCGGCGATCCGGACATTCTGATGCTGGGCATCGATCGTCTCGACTACACCAAAGGCATCCCGAACCGCCTCCGGGCGTTCGATGAACTCCTCGATGACGATCTGCTCTCACCGCAGACCACGAACTTCCTGCAGGTGGCTGTGCCCTCTCGCGAAGGCATCGCAGCCTATCAGGACCTCCGCGACGAGGTGGAGCGACTGGTGGGACGGATCAACGGTCGTTTCGCGACGCTGGGTCGAGGCATCGTCCAATACTCACACCATTCATATTCGTTCGAGGACACTGTGGCCCTGTACCTCGCCGCCGATGTCCTCGTGGTGTCGTCCCTCCGCGATGGGATGAATCTCGTTGCCAAGGAATTCGTCACCGCCCGCAGAAATAGGGCCGGAGCGCTCGTGCTCTCAGAGTTCGCCGGCGCAGTCGACGAACTCGAGCAAGCCATCGTCGTCAACCCGCACGATATATCAGAGCTGAAGAACGGAATGCACCAGGCTGCGTGCCTCGATGACACCCAGGCGCGGGAGCGAATCGCAGCGATGACGGCAACGGTCGAAGACCACGATGTGCACCGTTGGGCACACAGATTCCTCGCAACTCTGCGAGCAGCTTCGCCGCTTGGTCTCGCGATGGGAAAGACTGCGACTGACCATCACGACCGGACTCCACAGAAAATGACGTCATGTGAGTGACGAATCGGCTCGCCCGTCAGCCTCCTCTAACTGATCACCTCAGACATCACAAAGACCGTCACCGAACTCCCGGCCAGGTCGATCCGCAGCTTCCCGTCGTCGCCCATGCCGCCGGCGTCAGCCGACACCCCGGACCCATCCAGCGAACTCGACGCCGACGCCGACTCACTGGAAGAAGGCCCAGAAGCACTCTCACCACTGAACGGCACATCAGCCGGCAGCGGATTCGCCGGCACAACCTGAGTCGCACTCTTCACACCGTTCGACGCCCCATACACCTGAGAAGCCGACGTCACACTGAACCCCGACGGCATCGCCAGCGTCACCGGATTCCCACCCACCGAAGCCGCGTCGTTCGCGTTGATCACAGTCGTGACCAAGGTGCGCCCGTCGTTCTTCACCACCGTGTAGGCGCTCATATTCCCACCGCCGGAAACTGAAGTCCGCGTGAAATGACCACCAACACTCGGCACCAACAACCGCAGCCCCAACATGTTCGGCCTCGCCTGAAACTCCTTCGACCGGTCCCCGTGATCGGCCGGATCGCAGATGAGCGACATCGGCGCTCCCCCATTGCACGCCCCGAGCATCGAATGCATGGCCATCCGCTCGACACCGAGCGTGGCCGCATACATCGTGTAATCGGCCGCCCACAGCGCCGACGCGTTCGTCAGTGACGTGTCGTTCGTGCCCGGGCAGCTCGTCGGCCCAGTCTCTTCGAGCCACAGCGGCAAATCCGCAGCGTCAGCCTTCGATTTCCCGATGCCGAGGTTCTTCTTCGCCGCCTTCTTCGCCAAGGGATCGATAAGGTTCGCCGCCTGCGGCCCCCGCCCTGGAACCTGAGACGAATCGCATTCGTAGAGCTGATACCAGTGCTGCGAAATCGCCTTCTTATGCTTGACCCCGGCGCCGGCGAAAGCGTCCATCCACGCCCCGTCGTAGACATCGGGACCGATGATCGGCGCATCCGGCCGTTTCGCATGGATCGCCTTGGCATACGACTCAAGCTGCTCCACGTATTTGTCCTTGTTCCACCCCTTGCCGCGCACGGCACCGCTGGGCACATCCTTGACGGTGTACCCGTTCGGTTCGTTGCCGATCGCCAGACCGACAAGAGATTCGCCGAGGATGTCGACCGCATGCGCGGCCATGTCCGCTCCGCGTCCCGGATCGTAGGTGCCCAGAGGAATGCCGATGGTGACAGATGAACCGGTGACGTCGACGAGCTTCTTCAGCCGCTTGAGGTCATCAGGGGTGACGGTGACCTTCTCACCGTGCTTCGGCTTCTCACCCTTGGACGTCCAGAATGTCCTCCGGTCGAGAGCATTGCCGCCGAACCGCAGCGCCGGCGATCCGAGGGACTTCAACTGCTCGTCGAGGTTGGACTGCGCTGGATCGAGCCGAGGATCGGCAAGGTCTGTGGCTTCGAAAGAGATCCCGACATTGTCTGCGGTGAGGCCCGGGCCCGTTTTGTCGGTGGACGCTGTCACCACCGCATCGTCTCCGGAGATTGCACCGGCAAACGACTGCTCGAATTCGGTCGGAGTAGGGCTCGGCTCCGGCGACTGGCCAGACGGCGACGACCCGTCCGGATCGAACAACGAACACCCCGACAGAACGAGGGCGAGCGCCACCACGCCGCCCTGGATACTCCTCCTGAGGTTCACTCCAATAACTCTGCCCTGTCCCCGCGGAATCAACAACTTCCTACCGAAGTAGAAAGTCACTGGATCTCAGCCACCTTCGCCGTGGGCAGAGTGAAGATCGACCACTCTTCCCACGGCTCCGGCCTGGCGACCGCTCCTCCGGCATTCCGCACTACAAAGGCTCCAAGGAAATCGAAAGCTCACCTTTCGACCACTTGAGCGTCACCTTGAATCCGCGCTTCATATCCACTCCTCTCCACGGAAGCAAGACACCAGCATGTGCCTGCAACGCCAGCATCACCCGTCTGCAAGAAGGCCGCAACTGACATTTCCGTGGATGACTCCGTCGTATGTATGTAAACTTGGAGACATTCCTGAGTAGGAAACCGACAGACTAGATGCAGAGTAGGACTTCTTGCTTGTCCAACAGGGGATCCCATCAGTGAAGATGCAGAAGATCTATACCCCTATTACCCCTTCACCCCCATATCTCGTGTTACCCCACACATATGTCCTTCAACTTTAGGAAACTCCTTGCCAGAACGTAGATTTGAGATCCAAGCAGACGAACTCAGCCTCCTTCAGAAGGCGTGCCTCGACTCCGGACGGAAGGCTTCCGTCGAATTTGGTGCAGGCTTTGCCATGTCTTCGACCAGGAAGCCCCCAATGGCCAGGCTAGTGAGCTACGGGCCGGCTACCCTCAAGCTCTATCTAACGCTCGTGATGATGACCAAAACACCACCTCACGACCTCTATAGGCCAACCAGCTCGAACCTTCTGGCCAAAATTCTTGGCTATGCCCGAGAGGGCAAGAACGTTGATTCGGCCACCAGAAAGATGAACAGGGCGCTCCGTAACCTTCAGGACGAGGAACTCATCACAGTGACACCCCGTGCTTTACGAGTGCCAGCATTAAGGGTTGAGCACATTCCTAGTGACCGAAAGCGGTACATCACACTTCCACTTGAACTATGGAAAAACGGTTGGATAAATGTCCTCAGCAATGTAGAACTCGCCACTTACGTCGCTCTTCGTCTGAACGCCTCCGGCAAAGAAGACTCACCGGCCCACGTTCGAGGCTATGAACGCCTAGAGTATGGGTTTAGTTCAGAATTCTGGCGACGTGGAGCTCGCGAACTCACCGAGCGAGGCATCGTCGATACATCGATGGATACGCCCGACGATCCGGAAATTGTTAATCGCCGAAGAACCATTTACACTCTCCGCTCGCATACCATCATGGAAAGTAAGCCAAACAGCACCCGATAGGCGGATGCGGCCTCGAGATTTTAGGCGAAATCGACGGAGACTGCGCGGCAGCCGAGAGAGGGAACATGAACATATTTGAAGGATTCGGGTTTTCAGAAAACCCGTACGCGGTAGCTCCACTCAGTGGCGACGCCATGGGTTCCAGGTTGCTCGTGGGTAGGGACAAGGAAGTCTTAAAGCTCCACAAGCACTGGACGTCTGTCGACACCCACGCTTCCATGGAAGGAGACAACGGAGTTGGCAAAACCAGCCTTGTCGCAGTCGCGGCATACCGGGCAATGCAGAATTATTCTGCAGGGGAACTAACCTCGCCATTCTTACCGCTTGTGGAAGCGTTTCAGATTTCAGCTGACCATGAATCTCTGGAACGACATATACTTTCAGTTATAGCAAGATCGATCTTCAAGTACGAAGATTTCCTTTCAAGCGCAGGCTACGATCTCCCAAATTTGGCCAATATAAGAACGTGGCTAGAGTCTCCGTTAGTGTATGGCTATGGCGGCGGCGTAGGGTTCACACCTGTTTCTATTAGCACCTCTCGAAGCACCTCGATAAACACTGGAGGCTTCTCTGAATCCGGTTTCAGATCGGCCGTGCACGACTGGCTGCAAATCATCTTCCCAAAGGGGTCGGCAGGAGGGTTCGTTGGCGTCATCGACAACCTGGAGATCCTAGAGACGTCACAAGAAGCGCGCCGAGTACTGCGCGAGATGCGTGACACGCTCCTAAAGTTGCCTGGGGTGAGGTGGGTGTTATGTGGTGCCAATGGAATCATGCGCAGCGCAGTCGGCTCACCCAGTCTCAGTGGAGTAATAGCCGATCCTATTCCTGTTAGACCACTCAGCGCCCACGATAGCGCGAGAGTAATCGAGCGGCGCCTAGAAGAGTATCGAACACGTTCTGATGCCACTGCACCAGTCGAGCCTCAGGGCTTCGAATACTTATACCGAGTAGCGGGTAACAATCTTAGAATTGCGCTTAAACACGCCCAGGATTTTTCACTCTGGGTCGACATGAACGACTTAATGCCAGCGGACGCTGAAGAACGGATGGCCCTACTCAAAGAGTGGCTTGATCAGCAAGCAGACAAATACGAGACAGAAGCCCGTTCGGTTACTCCTCGAGGTTGGACCTTCTTCGACAAACTACTTAGCGAGGGTGGAAGTTGTACCCCTGGCGAATTCTTGGAATACGGTTTCAACTCAATGCCGGCAATGCGGCCGGTCGTGAAGCAACTCGAAGAAGCAGAACTCGTGTCCAGTTCCGTCTCAGAGTCGGATCAACGTCGCAAGACTATCCAGGCAACACCACGCGGTTGGCTCATCCACTACAAACGATCAAAGTTCTAAGAATGCTAAATATCGCGGGGGCCACCAGAGCCAAATTCGGCGACGAAGATGGCGACACATTTGCGATCACAGACGTGGGCTTTGACCTAATCGTGGAATTCGGTCATTGGTTCAAGACGAGCCCTCCGGCGCGTCCCGACATTGGAGGCGGAGGCGCGCTGGTTGCCTGCCAGGTTCAGTCTGACCAGATCAGTAATGTTCTCCGACTTGGTGCCGCCCCAGGGGCAAGAAATCTCTGCGTCGACATCGGCGCGAACGCACTACGGGAGGAGAGGATGCGCCTCGAGCGAGCGCGGCCTGAGATGAACTGAAAGGCAGATAGGTGGGGAAGTAGTATCTTTGGCTGTTGCCGACGGTGGTCCAGCATCGACCGTATCCGTCGGCTCTCACGGCCTCAGCCCGGTGAAAAGCCTTTCTGAGATCGTTCGAATTCTAGACCGGTTATTGGTTCTGGCACGCGGGAAGACCAAGCAATTGCACCTGACGTCGTTCTCGTCGGCATGGCCGGATTCGGGTAAGCGTGTGCAAATGAGTTTCGCGGGCAAAAACATGTACGGCATCGGACACCTTCGCGGACATATTGACACGACGTCACGCTCGCACATTGGAGAACCACGTGTTGCCCACCCGCCCCACCTCGTCGACGTCCGGAGTCCGAATCCCCACCCGCCGAGGCACCCGCCCCGCGGCCATGGCATCGTAGTGCTGGAGATCACGCCACCTGAGCCCGCCCGAGGAGAGGAACCGCCATGCCCGACAGCATCGCCAGGCCCTCCCTCACCCCCGCTCGCGGAGCGCTCGGCCTCTCGGTGGCAATGGGCATGGGCCGCTTCTTCTACACCCCGGCCCTGCCGCTCATGGTCGCCGCTCTGCATTGGGGTTCCGCTCCCGGCGCATGGATCGCGACCCTGAACTACGTCGGCTACTTCATCGGCACCCTCGTCATCGCCCAAGGCTGGGTCGAACCCAACCGCTTCGTCTACCGCCTCAGCCTCATCGTCTCCACACTGGGCCTCGCCACGGTCGCCCTGACCCCGAACCTCATCTGGCAGGGCGGCATCCGCACGATCGCCGGCATCGCCTCGGGGCTGATCTTCGTATGCGTGACCCAACGGATTCCCGCGAACTCCCGCAAACCGCGCGACGGCGGCGTCTCCTACGGCGGAGTCGGCTTCGGCATCCTCGTCTCCGGAGCCATCGTGCTCGCCGCCGGCAGCTTCGCCGACTGGCGCCAGCTCTGGCTCATCTGCGCGGCCGTGTCCGCGATCTTCTCCATCATCGCCTGGACCTGGCCGATCCCCACCCGGGTCTCACAGAACATCACCGCCGAGGCGGTCGACCCGACCGAGACCAACACCGACGATCCCGCCGAGGCGGCCACCCCTTTCGAGGCCAATCGTCGCCGAGCCATGGCGATCCTCTCCACCGGCTACTTCTTCCAAGGCGGCGGTTACATCATCATCGGCACCTACCTCGTTGTGCTCGCCGGTCCCGTTTTCGGCGCGACCGCGGCCGCCTCGACGTGGCTCATCGCCGGGATCGCAACAGCGGCATCTCCCCTGACATGGTCAGCGGTCGCGGCCCGCATCGGCACGGTCAAGGCGCTGACCGTCTGTTATTGCCTCCAGGTATTCGGCGCCCTGCTCGCGGTCTTCGGTTCCTCACCGATCGTCCTCATCATCGCCGCTGCCCTCTTCGGCTTCACCTTCATCGGTGTGGTCATGATGACGATCGGCGTCGGCACTCAGATGGGTGTCGCGAACGCCTCGGCGAAGCTGACCTCCTGGTACAGCATCGGTCAGATCGTCGGACCGGCCATCGTCGCGGCGGCGCTGAGCGAGCACATCGCAGCCGCGTTCATCGCCTCGGCGATCGCTCTGGCCATCGCCATGGCGCTGACCCTGGTCGGCATTCTCACCGGCAATGTGGAACGCTGACCGGCAACGTCAACCGCTGAAGGCTGACGGGTAACCGTCAGCCAGACCGAGCCATCCCACTCAGGCGATCTCTTCCTCACCCTCGCCAGCTTCGTCCTGCTCGGAGACCAGGCGCAGGAGTTCGAAGCGTGACTTCACCCCGGCCTTGCGGTAGATGCTCGTCAGCCGGAGTTCGACGGTGCGCACGGAGACATAGAGTTCGCTCGCGATCGACCGGTTCTTGAGCCCCCGCACCAGCAGCCGTACGACCGGCAGCTCCTTCTCATCGAGCAGCTCCAGCACAGGCGTATTCGACTCGTAGTTCGGGTTCGAGACGAACACCTTGTCACCGATTTCGATCCCTGCAACTTCCATCAGTGCTTTGGCGTCCTGAAGAACTTCAATGCTGCGACGGTCGTAGCCGAGTTCCTTGAGGCGAGTGGCGAACGCCAGCATTGTCCGGGCCCGGAGGTACTCGTGCTTCCCACCTTCCCACTCGTCGATGACCTGCTCGAATGCGGCGAGCGACTCCTCGCCGTCGAGCAGCTGGGCGTCGAACTTCTTCAGAACGAGATGCGCCCACTCCGAGGGGGCGGCGGCCGCACGACGGCGCAGATCCTCGGCGACTGCAACGGCATCGCCCTTCCTGCCGGAGAGCAGCAGCACCTCGACGTAGTCCTCGTGGATACGCAGCAGCTGCGGGTTCTCCAGATCACGCCCGTATCGAAAGGCTCGAGCGAAATGATCGCAGGCGCTGTCGAATTCCTGCGTCATCAGCGCCACTCGGCCCTGGCCGCCGGCCAAACGAGCCTCGAGGGAATTGCTCTGTCCGGCCCCCAACAGCTTCGCCGTCTCCTGGAGTGTCACCCCTGCCTCGGCGAAGTCGCGGGAGATGGCCTCAAGAGTCGCCCTCATCAGGTTGTTCGCGATCTCGAAATACCGACGGCTTCCCTGATCTGCCCGAATGTAGTCGGCGATCTCGCGTGCCCTGTGGTGACGGCCGGCGCCGATCTCGTTCGCAAACTGACTGTGCATGGCGATGTCCGACCACAGTCGTACCCTGGCTCCGGGGAACTGGATGAATTCGCCGAGGATCTCCCGCGCATCGTCGTAGCGTTCAGCCAGGGTGAGGGCCCGTGCCATGACCAACGTGGCAATCGGTTGCCCGTACGCCGGCCTGACGGTCTTCGCCTGTTCCGCCATGATCGTGATCTCCGGCAGCGGGCTGCCTTCGAACACTGCCTTGTACCACTGCAGAATCACGTTCGCGGCTGTCAGGACGCCAGGATTGCTCCCGCCCACGCTCTTTGCGCGATCGAGCATCGTCTGGGCACGCTCGTATTCCCACAGGTCGAGGTAGATGATCGCTGCTTCGCACAGCAGACGAACGCATTCGTTGGGGTGGGAGTGCTGAAGCTCGCTGACGGTGGCCTCGATCTGCCGTGGTGAGATCGTCTGAAACTGCATGTAGTCGAGGAAGACGAGAATGATAATGCCTTCAAGCCTGGCCTCGGCGGAAACTCCCGTCCCGAAGGCGAATCGCAGGCTGCGCCTGGCCAAGTCATATTCGCCATTGTCGAGGAATCCCGCGGCCACCTCGACGAGCTGCTCTCCGTGTGAGCCGTCGGTCATCCCCAGTGCCCGATCAACGAATTCGGCTGCCCCGTTGACGAAGCCGACCCGCAGCAGCGTGATCGAGTGGTCGAGCATGACGCTTACCAGTGTCACGTCAGGTTCGGTGAAACTGGTGTGCCATGCGCGGGTGCCGGGGAACTGTTCCCCGCTCAGCCTCGCGAGGAGGCGATGGATATCGAGACGTTGGCTGGCGTCGAGATTCCAGTACACGACGGCCGAGACTGCGCGGTCGATCCGCAGTGTGAGCTCCGTGCGGGTGACGAAGCCGGTCTCGATGAGCTCCTCCACAGCCTCGGCGGTGAGTGCTTCGATCTCATCGATCAGCGCGAGTGGAACGTAGAGTCCGCAGCTCAGCACGTTCAGCGCTTCGCGCGCAGCGTCGCTGAGTCCGCTGACTTCACTCTCCACACGTGCGGTAAGTGCCGTGCCCGGTTTAAGCGGCACCGACAGCGGCACGTCATCGGTGAGCTCTTTCATCGAGAGCTCGCCGAGGATGCTCTTGAAGATGAGCGGGTTGCCTGCGCTGGCTCGGGCGAAGAAATCGAGGACCACATAGCTGGCCGTCGCCGGCAGGTTCTCCTGACCGATGCGGATGAGCGTCCTCGCGGGCAGCGGTTCGAGAATGATGCTGGGGATGCCGCTGAACGCACTGCTGTCACCGAGGCAGTCGACCGTGAGCACGTGGCGAAGGCGCGGACTGACCTTGCGGCGCATCACATATCCCAGCACCTGTTGGCTGGCGATGTCCATCTCATCGGCGTCGTCGATAACGACGAGCTGCTCACCGAGGTCGGCACGACGAAGAAGGTCACCGATCGATTTCGCAACGTCGAAGGTCTCGCCGTCAAAGCCGATCCGGTGGGCTGTCGCCAGCAGATCAGAGCCGACTGCAGCGTCGATCGCACCGAGGTAGGCGGTCAGACCCGAATACTGCCAGTTGGATTCGGCGGAATTGATCGCAACCGAAGTGGTCGGAAACTCGTCTCGTTCGAGAAGCGCTGTGACAAGGGTGGTCTTTCCCAAACCGCGTGACCCGGTGAGAACGACGGAGCTGCCGTGCCCGCGACGGACATGGTCGATTACGGCGGTCAGTTCTTCGGTTCGGCTGAAGTAGGCCATGTTCTCTCTTCACTTCTCAAGCTGAATTCGTCTGGATGCAGGGGAGTGCGCTCCAGCTGAGCGTTCGGACCGGGCAGAGTGGGGAGCCGCGGCGATGGCATGCCACGTCGGGGTGACGAGACAGCGTGGTGTGCAGCGTTCAGCCAGATGCCGTGGGAATTGCTGGGGATTCCACGGCACCGGCGATTCGGCACAGAAATTCAGAGTACAAGCGTCATTTGAATTTTCACAATTGTTGCAATGACAACAACCGCCGAGGAGGTCCCCGCAAGTCCGAAATCGCCACGCTTTCGGAAAGGTCTACGGCTTTTGCGGATGGTTTTGCGTGTATTGCGGCTGCGATGTGCGGCACCATCGAAGTGGCGTCTTATCTGCTGACGATTCGTGAAAGGTCCTCGCACACTCCCCTCAGACGCATCCCCATCCCCTCAGACACATCCCCTCTTTTTGACGACCTCGCCGCTCTCACCGTCGGCTAGGTGGCACTGAAGCGACCGCCCGTGTAAGACTACGTAGGCGATTGCTCAGTCAATGATCACCCGATCTGCGAGCAAGCACACCGACTACGACAGCCTCCCCAGAGGAGCGCGGAGGAACCGAAGGAGCTATCCCCCATGACAGAGACTCCTGGGATCACAGGTCATTGGGACATCGATCCCTCACATTCTCGACTGGGATTCTCCACACGCCACGCCATGGTGTCGCGTGTGCGCGGAGCGTTCAATGATGTCTCCGGCTTCGCCGACATCGCCGAGGATCTCGCCGACTCGAAGGCCGAGGTCATCATCCAGACCGCGAGCGTCGACACCCGCAGCGAGGGCCGCGATGAGCACCTGCGCTCGGCGGACTTCTTCGACGTGGAGACCTACCCGGAGATCCGCTTCGTCTCCTCCGCTATCGATGAGGTCGACGAAGGCTCCTACATCGTCACCGGTGAGCTGACGATACGTGACATGACGAAGACTGTGTCCGTTCCGCTCGAGCTCATCGGCGTGGACACCGACCCATTCGGCAACCTGCGCGCAGGCCTCGAGGGCTCGCGTCGCATCGACCGCAGGGACTGGGGCGTGACCTGGAATACGAAGCTCGATTCCGGTGGCGTGCTCGTCAGCGACAAGATCACGCTCGAGTTCGAGCTGTCCCTTATCAAGAACCTCTACGAGGCGGCCCCCGCCGATTCGTCCGGGACCATCGATGAGGACGCGGCCCCCACCAAGACACCGGAACCTACCGCCGAGGCGTCCTCCGCCCCCGAGGCTCCTGAATCGGTGACCCCGACCCCGGCAGCCGACGAGACTGCCCCACCCGCGCCGAAGGCCCCGGAGAGCGCAGCATCGGTGGCCCCGAATGCGGAACCGGCCGGTACGGAGTTCCCTCCCCCGCCACCGGTCAAGCCAGCCGAAACTCACGCTGACAAGCCGACAGAAAAGGCACCTGAGACCAAGCAGTCGGGTGATCAGACGTCCGGAAGCACGTTCGGAAAGCTCTTCGGCCTCCGCTGAGAACCAACCGACTGGGATACCGTCAGAACGAAGACCACACCACTCGCTGTAACCGCTTCGGAAGAGGCACTCAACGCGTTGCCGAAGGCCACGATTACCCGAGTGCACAGTCCTGAAGCAGACTCTCTTGGGCTCCCTATGTCGGACTGTGGCCAACCCGGCGAGCGCTTCACTTCGTGGATAGAGTCTCCTCATGACATCCCGCAGAAACCCTTCGGCTATCGATGCCCTCGCCGATGCCTACTTCGAAGAGCTGACCGTCCTCTCCCCGTCGATCTCGCTGTTCCTCGGAACCGAGAACCCTCACGGCTTCGACGACTACTCCCCCGAGGGACTGAAAGCCGCCAACGACTTACGCTCTCGCACCCTGGCCAAGGTCGATGCTGCGGAGGCCGACGGTCTTTCGACGAACAGCCTGGATGTCACCGACCTTGTCACCATCGATGCGATGCGCGAACGTCTGGGCACCGCCACGGACCTCTTCGACGCCGGCCTGCAGCACACTGTCCTCAACGTCATCGAATCGCCCGTGCAGCAGATGCGGGACATCTTCGACCTGCTGCCCACCGACTCCGCGGCAGGATGGGAAACGATCTCAAAGACCATGGCCGCGCTGCCGCGCTCGATCGACGGCTACCGGGAATCACTTCGATATGCACGGGACCAGCTCGACCGGGTGCCCGCACGCCTCCAGATTGAGCGAGTTGCCGACCAGGCAGATGCGCTCGGTCAGGCAGACAGCCGCTTCACCACGATTGCCAACGAGGCCAGCAGCTCCACCGGCGAGACCCTCGCCCGCGAACTGACCTCTCACGCCCAATCCGCCAGAGCGGCCTTCAGCAGCCTCGCCCATTTCCTCCGCACCGAACTGGCCGGCTCCGCTCCGGAGAACGAAGCCTGCGGCCGCGACGACTATGCCCTGTTCTCACGTGAGTTCCTCGGCGCCGAGGTCGATCTGGAAGAGACGTACGATTGGGCCCTCGAAGAACTGGCCGCCATCGATGCCGAACAGAAGCAGACCGCGGCCCGCATCGACCCGAACGTCGAACTCTTCGAGCTCATGGCCCGACTCGACAGCGATCCGCAGCGCGCTCTCCACGGCACGCAGGCTCTTCAGGAGTGGATGCAGACGGTCGCCGACGAAGCGATCACAGAACTCGGCAAGACCCACTTCGACATTCCGGAACCGCTGCGGACAATCGAGTGCATGATTGCTCCCTCGGCCACCGGAGCGGTCTACTATTCTCAGCCCAGCGAGGACTTCACCCGTCCGGGCCGGATGTGGTGGTCGGTGCCCGACGGCGTCACCGAATTTGCCACGTGGCAGGAGAAGACCACGGTTTACCACGAAGGCGTTCCGGGCCATCATCTGCAGATGGGGCAGGCGTCCTATCTCGCCGATTCGCTGAACAAGTGGCGGCGGCACGTCTGCTGGGTCTCCGGCCACGGTGAGGGCTGGGCCCTCTACGCCGAACGGCTCATGGCCGAACTCGGATTCCTCGACGAACCCGGCGACTATCTGGGCATGCTCGACTCCCAGCGGCTGCGCACCTCACGGGTGGTCGTCGACATCGGCTTCCACCTCGGCCTCAAAGCCCCGGCCCACCTCGGCGGTGGTGTCTGGGACCGCGCAAAGGCGTGGGAATTCCTCACACAGAACGTTGCCATGGACCGGACCTTCCTTGCCTTCGAGCTCGACCGATACCTCGGTTGGCCCGGGCAGGCTCCGAGTTACAAGATCGGCCAGCGATTGTGGGAGGACATCAGAGACGAATCCCGCGCTGCTGCGGGCACGGGGTTCGACCTCAGAGATTTCCACAGTCGCGCACTGAACCTCGGGTCGATCGGACTCGATCCGCTGCGCAGGGCGCTGCTGCGCTGAGTCCGGTCCACTTCCGGGAGGGGGTGTGTCTCACCAGCGCCCCCTCCCGGCAGGCCTTGCGACCTTATTTGGTCTCCCACTCCCAGAAGTTCCAGAACATCGACGGGTCAAGCGTCGTCGTCGATACATTCGAGACTTTGTCCCCATGGATCGTCAGAGACGGGTGCTGGAAGAGTGGCAGCCCGAATGCATCATCGACGAGTTGCTTCTCGACTTCTTCAGCCAAGGAAGCCTGCTTGTCCGGGTCGATGGTCACCAGCATCTGGTCGAGCGTCTTCGTCAGATCTTTGTTGTCGTACCCGCTGTAGTTATTCAGCGCGCCCTTGCGGTAATAGGAGTCCGACTCCGTGACCGCTGTCGTGCTCAGCGCCCATCCGAACAGCGAGGCGTCATAGGTCCCATCTCCGAGGCGGGTCCCCCAGTTGACGTCACCGGCGTCTTCGACCTTGAAGCCGACCTTCTCTGCTGATTCCTTGATCAGCGCGAACAGTTGGGAACGTCTGGCATTCGTGTTGTCGTAGAGGAAGCGCACGCTCGGCCCCTGGGCACCGGCTTCGTCCAGCAGCTTCTTCGCTCCATCGATGTCGACCTCGTCGTAGTCCGAGATTCCGGACTCGGCGACGATGTCGTCGTACAGCGGCGAGTCAGGAGCCTGGTTGAACGAATCCCGTACCTCGGCCTCTTCGTTGAGAGGCTTGATGAGGCGGTCGATGATCTCCTGGCGTGGCAGTGTTTTGAGGAATGCCTGACGAACCTTGAGCGCGGCGTCTTCGTCGCCGCCATAGCTGGCCGGGTCGAAGGGACCGTTGTTGTCGAATGTGAGGTCGACGTGCTCGAACGTGGCGTCCTCGCCCGGCAGGATCGACACATCTTCGAGTTTCTCCGCGGCGGAGAGGACATCGGCCGTCGACTGCGGCTGGGTCAGGTCGACCTCGCCATTTTCGATCGCCTGAACCATGGCCATCGGGTCACCGTTGTAGCGGATCGTCACAGTATCGACCTTGGGTTCGACCGATCCGGTGTAGTCCTCGTCGCGGGACAACGTCAGGTACTGCCCCTCTTCGAAGTCGGTGATCTCATAGGGTCCGTTGTGGACGAGAAGGTCTTTGTTCTCCGGCATCGAGGTGAAGTCGAAGCCGGTGTTCCAGAAGTTCGAGATCTTCGACAGAGCGTTCTTGTCGTTGGATTCGATCGCATCGAGGATCGCTTCCTTGCCCTCTTGTGGGTCGGCGGTGCCCAACGCATTCTTGGCCACGATATGTGCGGGCACACCCGAACCGTAGGCTCCAAGTCCGAATTCGGTCTCCCAGTCGGCAAAGGGTTTCGAGTATGTGAACGTCAGGGATTTGCCGTCTTCGCTGATTTCAGGGAAGTCGTCGATCAGTGGAGCGCCCACTGCCGAGGAGTCGAAGAAGACTGTGCCGTCGGGATTGTCCTTAAGGGTACCGTCATCGTCACGGTTATCGTCGACTGTATTGAAGTGCTGAGATCGTGCCGCCCAGGTCAGAGCGAGGTCTGCTGCGTCGACCGGAGTCCCGTCCGACCAGTTTGCGTCCTCGCCGAATGTGTACCTGACCTTCAGCGGGTCGTCAGAGACCTTTTCCACTTCGCCGAGGGCACCATCGTGCAGTTCGAGTTCGTCGTCGTAGTACTTGAAATTGTCATTGCTCATATAGGCGACGATGGTGTTGGCGACGGCGTTGCCGTCCATCGTCATGTCGTTCATCGACCGGAACGCTTCGTTCCATCCGATGTTGAGCACCGCCCCCTTGCCGCCAGATGAGTCGCCGCCGCCAGGCGGCGTACATCCGGTCATGACGATCGCCGTAGCAGCGGCGAGACTTCCAGCGATGAAATGCTTCTTCACATTGTCCTCTGTTTCCTAGTGATCTTCTGTGGGTGGAGCAGATCTGCTGTGCCGCAGTCTTCGCGGCTGTCCTCACACGGCGGCGTTCGCACTCTGAAGCTGTCTCACTCCGGCCGGAGCGCTGACGCGCAGAAGGAGCGCGAATGCCTGGTCGACGAGGATCGCGAGCACGGCGACCCAGATGGCGCCGGCGATGACTCCCTCCATCCCGTAGGCGACCTGGTTGAGGATGACATCGCCTAGTCCTCCGCTGCCGGCGATCGTAGCGATGGTCGCCGAGCTCACCGTCAACACTGCGGATGTACGGATGCCCGCGATGATCATCGGCAGCCCCAAGGGTAGTTCGATCTTGAGGAGCACCTGTCCGGGTGACATGCCCATGCCGCGAGCGGCGCGAGTGAGGTCGCGGTCGATCGAGTCGACGGCCTGGAAGGCGTAGCTGAGGATCGGCGGAAAGGCGAGCAAGAATAGAGCGATCATCGCGTTGAGCATGCCGATGCCCACGAACCCGATGAGGATCGCGATGAGCGCGAGGCTGGGCAGCGCACGACCGATGTTTGTCACACTCACAGCGAGGAACTCGCCGCGGTGGGCATGGCCGAGCCAGACGCCGATGGGCACGCCGAGGACGATGGCCGCAAGCAGCGGGATGAGACTGATGACCAGATGATCACCGGTCTTGGCCAGCAGCAACCCTACGTTGTCGATCATGAAGGGGAATGCCCCGAAGACGACGTCCATCAGCTCCTCGCTTTCGTCCATGGGGTGAGCCCTCTGCCCAGCAGCACGAGCAGACCATCGAGCGCGAATGCCAGCAGCACGGCAAGGGCTCCGGCTCCGACGAACTGCGTATTGAATGGTGACGACACTGCTTTGATGATCGGAGATCCCAGACCGTCATCGACGACGAAGGCAGCGATCGTGGCGATGCTCACCGTGAGTACGGTGGCGATGCGCACCCCGGAGATGATCGACGGCAGTGCCAGGGGCAACTCGACCTTGAACAGCACTTGGTTGCGGTTAAGCCCCATGCCCGTCGCGGCCCTGCGCACGTCATCGGGAACTCCGGAGAGTCCGACGAGGACTGCCTGGAAAATGATGACGAGGGTGAAGCACACGAGCGCGATCTCGACTGTCAGCAGGCTCAGCCCTGTGAAGGGCACGAGCAGCTGGAACAGGGCCAGCGGCGGCAGGGTGTAAAGGAAGGTCGCGGCCATGCCGATGGGTCCCGCCAGCCACTTCTTCCGGTGGGCCAACAGCCCGGCGAAGAAGGCGATGACGAATCCGATCGATACGGCGATGGCAACCATGACGATATGGCTGAGCAGCGGGGGCCAGAAGACCGTCGACCATTGGCTGATGAACCAGTCGGTGCAGAATGCTCCGTTGTTGATCACACAATCAGAGGCCTGACCGTAGTCGGGGATGGCGGGATCGCCGGCGGGGGCGAAATCGCTCATGTTCTCACGCCTTTCCGATCCTCTCCGGCAGCGGGCGGTGCAATGAGATCGTGCAGGCTCACCTCGCCGAGGCGGTTGCCGCCTTTGTGGACGATGGCCCCCTCCGCCCTAGCGGCGGAGACTACAGACAGTGCTTCGCGCAGAGTCATTGTGGCCTCAACGTCGGGCCATTGCGCCGTCTCAGCACTCGCTCGGTCGCTGCGGTCGGGAACGATCTCGCCGACCGTCGTCAGCGCCAGACGTTTGAGTCCGCGCTCGGATCCGAGGAACTCGGCGACGAAGTCATCGGCCGGGTTCGACAGCACCTCGGACGGCGTGCCGAACTGAGCGAGTTTGCCGCCGGGCTTGAGGATGGCGATCCGGTCCGCCATCTTGATCGCCTCATCGATGTCATGGGTGACGAACAGCGTCGTCTTGCCCACCGCACGGTGAATAGCGAGGAATTCGTCCTGCACTGCGACCCTCGTGATCGGGTCGAGGGCACCGAAAGGTTCGTCCATGAGCATGACCGGCGGGTCGGCGGCGAGCGCCCGGGCTATGCCCACGCGTTGCTGCTGTCCACCGGAGAGTTGAGCCGGGTAGCGCGACAGCCAGGTCTCGACTGGGCTGAGCCCGACCAGTTCGAGCAGCTCGGCCGTGCGCGTACGGATACGCTCTTTGTCCCAGCCGAGGATGGTAGGGACTGTGGCGATATTGTGGGCAACCGTGTAATGGGGGAAGAGGCCGGACTGTTGGATCGCGTAGCCGATGGTCCGCCGCAGTTCGATGGCTGACTGGTCGCTGATCGAGCGGTCGCCGATGCGGATGTCGCCGCTGGTGAGATCGACGAGTCGGTTGACCAGCTGTAGGGCTGTGGTCTTTCCCCCGCCGGAGGGTCCGACGAGGCAGACGAGTTCTCCAGCCTCGACCTCAAGATCGAGAGCGTCGAGAGCGGGCGCGGCCGCGCCTGGGTAGGTCTTCGTAGCTCGGTCAAAGGTGATCGAGGTTCCTGTGGAGTGCTGGGTCATTTCACATTAATCCGTTCTCGTCGAGGAACTCCTTCGCCACCTGTGCCGGATCGAGCCGGTTGATGGCGGAGGCCTCGTTCATCGCCTGGATCGCTTCCAGGGTGAGCAGTGACTGCAGTTCGTCGAGGAACTCAGAAGCATCGTCATCGAGCTCGGCGAAGGTGTCGTCACGGATGAGGGGGACGACGTTCTGGAATCCGAAGAGCTTCGCGTCATCATCGAGGACGACCAGATCGCTGCGCAGAAGCTGCGGGTCGGTCGTGAAGACGTCTGCTGCGTCGATCTCTCCTCGCTCGATAGCCTGGTAGTTGAGCCCGATGCTCAGCGTTTTGAGTTTCATGTTCTCCAGCCCGTAGGTCTCCACGATGCCTTCGTAGCCCTGGCCTCCAGTGACATTGTCGGGGTAGGTCGAGTAGGTGAAGTCGCCGATCCCTTTGAGGTCGGACACGGTCGTCAGATCGTGCTGATCGGCGAAGTCTCGCCGCACAGCGATAGCGTTCTTATTCTCGAACGGTGTCGCCTCGAGCATCGTCACCTGGTTGTCTTCAGCCCACGTCTGCGCGAGATCGTAAGTCTGCTCAGCGGAGTCCATAAGCTTCTCTTCCCCCATGAAGCTGACGACCATCACTCCGGTGTACTCGGGGTAGAGGTCGATCTGGCCCGAGAGCAGAGCCGTGCTGATGATGTCGCTGGAGCCGACGTTCGTCTTGAGATCGACCGTGTAGCCGAGGTTCCTCAACCCCTGAGCGTAGAGCTCGCCCATGATCCAACTCTCAGCGAATCCCTTCGACCCGACGGTGATCGGCCTTGTGCTCTTCTTCGCCCCCGACTGGTCACTAAGCTGACTGCCGGTGCATCCGCTCAGTGACGCGGCGGTCACTCCGAGCGCCCCCAGACCCAGCAGACCTCTGCCGAGCCCGATCAGCGTCTGCCGTCTGTCGACATGTCGATTCTGTCCGAATGCGACCATTCCGCCTCAGTTCAGATGGCGAGGGATGCTCGCCGAGGTGGTTCGAGTGTGGAATGGCTCCCCATCGAGGTAGGCGACGAGTTCGTTGGTGACGACGAAGTTCTCCGCGTCACCGCGCATCGTCGATCGAGTGCGCAGTTCGACATCCCACCCCGAATCGACTGCTGCGTTGTCCGCAGCCTGCGCGTGGTTCGCCCCGATCTTCAGCGCCGGGCGCCGGTAGATGATCGTTCTTTCACACGTCGCCACAGGAGACTGCGGGTCGTTCTCACTGCGTGAGTAGGAGTCCCGTTCGTTGGTGTAGTAGAAGAGACCGTCACTGAGATCGGTCTGCCAATCCTCGGTCACCGTGGTCACGGTGGCGTTGCGACCGACGAGGTCCCAACTCAGCTCACGGGTCATCGGCGCACCGCCCGCGTCGATGACGGACACCGGTGGGGTCGGCGGGGTGCCCAACTGTGCGGTCACCTCGGCGGTGGTACGGGCGTCATCGTCGACGGAAACCACAGTGCGGATGGGCAGTGTCAGCTCGGGAGCTGAGTCGACGGTGATGAGTGTGGTTTCCGGCGAGGGCCAGAGGTTGGGCCAGAAACTCGCGGAGATGCTCAAGCGAAGCCGATGCCCCGGAGCGAACCGGTGCGCTGTGGCCAGCAGCGGGAAATCGACGGTGAGAGGAGTTCCCGGCGTGAGCGGTTCGGGGGTCCCGTGGCTCGAATGATGGGCGAGGTTGAACAGTCCTAGCGTGACCAGGCGCGAGCTGCCGTCGGGAGCGACATCGCACAGACGAGCCGCGATGACACCTCGATCATGATCGGAGGTGAGCGTCGCTCGCATGGTCGGTGTGCCGACGATCTCCAGACCGCTCTCGACCTCCCAGTCGCAGGTGTAGGACCGAGCATCGTCCGCGGCCTGGTCTCCTGCCATCCCGGCGGGTTCGCCGAACTGCAGCCAGCTTCCTCCCTGGAAGCCCAGCAGCGAGGTGGAATCGAGCGGGGTGTGGTCGGAGATCGTCGCCTCGGAGGCGGGCATCACTGTGTCCGCGATCTGCGGGCTCGGCCAGGTCGCCTCGGCGATCCATCGTCCCGGACGGTGCTCACGGTCGGAGTGGATCGGGGTGCTGTCGGGAACATAGGCGCGCAGCTGCGGCTGTTCGTCAATGCCGTTGTCGATCCCGCTCATCCACTTGTCCCACCACCGGACCGCTTCGGAGATGAAGTCGATGCCGGGGCCAGGAGCGGCCTGGTGGGGATAGTTGTGGGCCCAGGGTCCCAGCAGGGCGTGGACCGGTGGCGCGGCGGAGTCTGCCTCACGCCGACGATTGGCGTTGTCCATGAGGCGGAACAGTGTTGTCCGGTATTCGTCGAGCAGTCCGCCGACGGCCAATATGGGAACCTCGATGGCGTCAGGTGTCTCGCAGACGGATGCGTGCTTCCAGTAGTCGTCACGTCGTTGGTGTCCGAGCCAGTCCTCAATGTTGACGGGAGCTTCGTCAATGCGTCGCTTCCAGTCATCTTTCCAACCGTCGACCATCACCGCAGGGTCTTGGGGGCGGGCGTTGTACGCCCACATCGTCGAGGCCCAGGAGAGCATCTGGTCACCGACGATGGCTCCGCCGTTGTAGTGGACGTCGTCGGCATAACGGTCATCGGTGGAGCAGATGGTGATGACGGCGGCGAGTTCCGGCGGTTGCAGTGCGGCAAGCTGCAGGCCGTTGAATCCGCCCCACGACTTGCCGATGACGCCGACTTTGCCGTTGCACCAGTCCTGTGCGGCGATCCATTTGAGTACTTGCAATCCGTCGTCGAGTTCCGTCGCCGAGTACTCATCGGTCATGACACCGGTCGAGTCGCCGCAGCCGCGAAGATCGACACGGACACTGGCGTAGCCGGCGCGGGCGAACTCAGGATGGATCGTGTCATCGCGACCAGCGGTCATGTCGTTCTTGCGGTAGGGAATGTACTCGAGAACAGCGGGAACAGCATCATCACCGAGATCTTCGGGCAACCAGACTCGAGCAGCGAGTTCAACCCCATCACTCAAAGTGATGCGTGTGTGTTTGATGATTCGAACCGGTCGAGGATCTTCGCGGTAACGATCGGCCGGGGCGAGCAATTCGGTGTGGGTGTCGTCGGGAAGTGCAGAGTTCTCAGTATTCGATGACATGGCATGGCAGTCTACGGACACTCCTGCACAGCCGTTCAGTTCGCTCAAAGGCTGAGATATGGCTGACAATATTTTCCCTGGCCAGCACCCTGAGGCGACACCTTCTTCGAACTGGCCCACAGCTCCTGGTGGGCGACGTCATCTTGGCCGCCGTCCGTAAGCACGGCGGCCGAGCGCTGAGCGGGAGTCCCTGCTCAGCGCCCAGCCCCTGTTGTGCCTGGAATCTTGCCGCCGCTGCGACACCCCTCCTCCGTGAACCGAGGGTGCTGCTCTGATCAGATTCGGGCCCGATCGGCGATTGCTCCATCGACGAACGCCGTATATTCCAATGGTTTGTCGATGAGGTGACCGTCGACGATGCCCTGCTGCCAGCGCGCATAGGATTCGGCGTTGATCCGAGCCGTCTCCCACATCCCCCAGCCGCGCAGCTCATCGACGTGCGCAACGAGATCGGCCGGATTCGCTTTCGGGAACGTCCTTTCGAGAAAATCAGAGATCTCGGAGGCCTCGTGCGCCTTGAGCCATTGGGTGGCCCGATCGAGTGCACGCACAAAACCAACCTTGGCGTCGATTGAGGGGCCGTTCGTCGGGTCACTGTAGTAGACGCTCCACGGCACCGGGCCACCGGACTCCGCGAGACAAGTGACGATATGACCGACGCCCTGCCTCCTCAGTCGAGTCGCCGTGACCGGATCAATGAGAAGATAGTCCCCCATTCCTCCGCTGAACAGCTCTGCAAGCATCGCGCCCGAGAGGTCCTGGACGAAATTCACCGCATCGACATCGACGCCGGCTTCAGTCATGACGAGTTTGAGGAAGATCCCCGGGCTGGAACCGTTGCTGCCAGGCATCAGGACGGTCGCCCCTTCAGTCTTCGAATAATCGAATTCCCCGTCGGGCGTATGCGCCATGAGCACGAGCGGACAACGGGCCGACACCTGAGCGAAGGGTTCGTAGACGTGTCCGCGGTCACGGTACATCGACGGCACCCAGATACCGCCCAACGCCGCCTGCGAATCACCGTTGTTGATTTCGTCGAGGACGAGCGTCCAGGGATTCGGGACAATCGCGTCGACGTTCAGACCTTCCTCTTCAAAGTATCCGAGTTCGACCCCGAGGTACTCGGGTAGGTAGTTGACGCTGTGGCCGGTGGCGGCAATGCGAAATTTCTCCATGGGTGTTGTTCCTTATCTATTCTTTGTGATGTGGTGGACGTTAGTTGTCATCGACGGCCGATCTCCGCCTCCTCGTTGAGTTCTTCCAGACTCAGCCCCGCCGTCTCCGGTCCGAACCGTGAGGCCAGCAGGGCGAGGAGATAGAGCGAACCGACGGTGGCGAAAATCGCTGAGAGCCCCCAAGCGTCGAAGATGAACCCCGCGATCGGTGTCATGATGACGGCTCCGAGTCCGCCGATAGATTTGACGACACCGGTGCCGAACCCTCGAATCCGAGTGGGGAACAGTTCGGGGAGCCAGGCCCAGACTGTGGTGTTGAGCATGAGGATGAAGAACTGGAACAGCGCTCCCAGGCCCAGTACCGTTGGGGTTGTCGTGGCGAAGAGGCCGAAAGCAATAGCTGAGCAGGCGGCACCGATTGTGCTCACTGCGATCACGGATCGCCGCTTGAACCTTGAACCGATGACTGCGGCAAAGAGCGCTCCGAGGAGGCTGCCGGCCTGCATCACTGCCGTGTATCCGACACCGGCGACGATGCTGAAACCTTGCGAGACGAGGATCGTCGGCATGAGAGTGAGGATCGAGATCTGACCGGCCGTGAGCATGAAATATGTGGTGGACACCGCGATCGAGCGGCGACGTAGCCGGGCGGAGAAGATTTCCGAGATGCGGACCTTCTCCGGGGTCAATCCAATGGCGCCCGACGTCTCGATGAAGCGCTTCACCGGGATGGTTCTGGTGCGCGGGACGAGTCGTCCGTTTTCGAGAATCGTGAGGGTCCGGTTGCACTCGTCGATGCGGCCCTTCGCAAGCAGGTACCTCGGAGTTTCGGGCAGATAGCGCCGGAATACGACGATGAGCACGACGGGCAGGACGAGAAATCCGAATAGCCATCTCCAGGTGTTCTCCGAGGATCCGAGCAGAGGGGCCAGACTTCCGAAGATGAGCATCCCGTAGAGCGGGGCGAGGAAGTTGCCGATTCCGCCTCCGGCGACATTGAGGGTGGAGACTGCAGCGGCGCGGAACCGAGTCGGGCTGAACTCGGCAAGCATCGTGATTGCCGTGGACAGCTCCCCGCCGAGCCCGAGTCCGACGATCGTGCGGAAAACGAGCAGGAGACCGAAATTCGGTGCAAGGGCGCAGAGCAGAGCTCCGCAGGCATAGACGAGCAGGTTGATGGCGAGGACGTTTCTGCGTCCGAACCGGTCGGCCAGGACCCCGGAGACGATTCCGCCGATTGTCATTGCGAAGAAGGTCGCTGAGTTGAGGAGTCCGATCTGTCCGGCTCCGATGCCCCAACTTTCCTGCAGCGCAGGGCCGACGAGCCCGACCGCGTTCTGTTCGATGACGTCGAAGAAGACGCCGAACACGATGAGGAGAAGGATGAGTCTGTGTGAGCGAGTGAACCCCATGGTGTCGATGGTGGTTGCGAGCTTGCGGCTGGCGCGAAGCCCCTCGGGGTCGGCCTGTTCCGGTTGTGAGGAGGTGAACGTCATTGTTGCTCTCCGATCTGCAGTTAGTGAAGGAGGAGTTTGAGCTTCCCGGGTGTGCTGGTGCGGAGTTTTGTGGTGTCCGCACGGCGGGCTGGGCTCGACGGGCGAACTTCAGCCGGTGATACGGAAGGTCTTGAGTTGCGTGTGACAGCTGAGGTTCTCGAATACGTCATCGGTGACGAGATAGCAGTCGCCGATGTTCGCACCGGACCTGAGCGGAACTGGGACTGGCGGATTGACGCACCTGAGACGGTGTCGCTGGCGCTCGAAGCCGACGGCCTCGAGTCAATAAAAGAGGGGTTCGGCAGGCGGCGATATCGTCCATTAATCCCCAGTTGCAGGGCATCACCGCCCCAGTGAGATGCGTGTAGCAACCCGCAAGGTAAGTGGCGAAAGCCGCTTGGCGGAATTCGGTCGCCTGCACCCCGGCGCGATGGGCGCGGCACGTGCACCCCCCAGGCGGGATCGGCCCAAAGCAACTTGGTGAGGTCCCTAGTTGGTTGGTTTTGGCGAGCCCCTCGAGTTGAGCATCACTCAGACGCTCGAAGTCGCCAGCCCATCAAGGCGCGGCGGATCTCTGCTCTTGCAAATCAGACTGCGGACAAGCATCTTCGGTCATCCTCTGTTAGTGTTCCAGCGCCCTCAGATTACCAATTATTATTGGTATTGCCAAGTTTAATTGGCTCCAGAATGGAGAAATGACCGACAAGCCCGCGAGCAGCCCAGAATGGGCAGAGTTCGCGCGGCAGCTCGGAATCAATCTGCGCAGAGCAAGGGCCGCGAGAGAACTCACTCAAGATGAGACCGCTGCGATTGCTGGCATTTCGCTTTACGCGTATCAGCAATACGAGCGGGGCCGCACGATGAGCGGCCAGGGGTCCGCAACCAATCCTCGACTCGCGACCATTCTGGCCATCAGCCAGTCGCTCGGGACGAACCTGCAGGAGCTGCTCCCAGAGCCTCCGGATCTCACCGTTCGCTAAACCCGTAGACAGCACTCCGGCCGCATTCGCCGTACCGCCACAGTCGGATCAGGCAACCTGGCGAACTTGAGGCTACATAACCGATCGGCGAGGGCGAACCATGGTGGTTGAAGGATTCAACATTTGCTAAGAACAGGCCAGAAGAGCCACGGATAGTAAACACCGAAGGAGTCTCTTCAAGGCAATCGGTACGCGAGCCGATCTCACCCGCGGCTATTATTGGGACCATCACCGTGTGACCTGACAGAGGGAGTGGGACTGCCATGGCCAAGCTGACGAAGATGGTCTCTGCCATCGGTTCTCTCAAGGACCTCAACGCGGCCCGTGCCGAGTTCGATGACGCGTCGAAGACCATCCCCGCCGAGGCGGCTTTCCCACCCGACGACATCCGCCCAGCGGCGGACGATTCCCGAACCCTGATGCTTCGGATCGCGAATCCCGGAAACCTCGCCGAGGCGGCTCCACCGTCATCGAGCCAAGGTGACACTTTCGCTGTCATCCACGTTCCCGCCGGCGGCGAATTCGCTGCCGTGCTCGTGTTCAACCCGTCAACGCAGGTCGAGTCGGGTCAGACGTTCGGCACTATCGCCGACGAGGGTGGCTGGCCGGTCGTTGTGGCCATGGCCGAGGAGTTCCTCGGCATCCGCATCGATCACATCGCACAGTTGGAGTCGAACGCGCTCGGTCGAGTTATCGACGAACTCGGTGGTCTGCAGGTTTACAGCCGCGCTGCGTTCAACGCCGGCGGCACCGACTTCGTCGAGGGGACGAACAATCTCGACGGCGCGACATCGTCGATCTTCACCGCGGCGGACCCGGTCGATGACGCCGGCCAGACGCGAACCCGTAACCAGCGTGCGGTCGTGCGTGCTCTCGTCCAGGGGCTGAAGTCAGGCGGCTTGGTCAAAGACCCAAACAAGGGCGCGGCGGTACTCGGACATTTCGCTTCAGGAATTCAGCACAACGCCGAGCTGACCACGAGTGAGCTCGTCAAGATCGCCAACAGCCTCAGGACCCTGCAGACGGACGATATCGCTGTGGTCACTGTGCCCACGAACTCGCGCCGCGAGGACGACGGCACGGTAATCATCGACTTCGACCCCGAGGCGACGCCTGCACTCAAGAATGCATTGGCCGGCAACGACCTCGCGGACTTCTTCAGCTTTCTCGTCTCCCTGGGGTACTGAGACGCGCAGACTCGCATTCACCGCTTCACTCGGCGTCAGTCGACGATGTGCCCCGCTTTTCCACTAGGCCACGGACGCTTTGCACGATCGACCTGTAGTCCTCGTCTCTGTAATGAAACGGCTGCGGACCCCATTTGTGATCTTTACTGATACGAACCTGGCTACTCTTCCTGGTCACTGTTGATGGGACCATTGACTTAGCAACACTCCGGTAGCGGACGTAGTCTGCATTGGCAGCGGCTGCCCTATCCGCATACTCTTCTGCTTCAGTCGGACTAACGTTTCGCAGGCTAGTCAGTGCTTCGGCAATCCCTTGACCACGCGTCAGTCTGCGACTTGCCTCGCGGCCACCGCGTTGCAGTCGTCGCCAGCTCCGACCTAACTTCGCGAAACTATCGCTCTGAGGATGCTGACCCCCATCGACGGCCCCTGCCCACTCGATATCGAGAAGGATGGTCTTCTCCCACAGTCCTGCCGCTTTGAACCCTTTGATGAGTGTCGCGATGCCAGCTCTCCAACGAGAGAGGTGCTCGTCCGTGCCGAACTCGATCAGTCGAGCCCCTTCGCGACGTGCTGCGCGAGCAGCGCCACAAGACTCGACTTCGATCGAATTCGTCATAGTCGTACCGTCAGGAAACTGCCAGAAACCCCGTCGTTCGTCGACCAGGTCAAGAAGAACGACGTCCAGGTCATTGGCGTTCTCTATGATCCGTTCGAGGCCGGTGCCATTGAGGTCGCTGGTGACCATCCGCTTCTGAAAAGCAGAGGTCAGGTCCCTGAGATCGATTCCGGCCGTCCCATGCGGAGATTCCAGGCTCGTCACTGAGTGCCTGGCCACGTAGGCCACGACCTCGGCTTCAGGCATGAATTCCGCCGTATCACGGCTCACGCACGAACCGAAGATTGCGATCTTCATCGGCCTGAGTCCTGGTGGACGGCAGGGGCTTGGTCTTCCTGCCGCAAGCGCCGTCGCTCCTCATAACGTTCATCAGCGATCTTACGCGCGCGAGACGCGAGCCTCCGACCAGTGAAGTCATCCGCAGCGGCAACCGACGACGCACGGTCATTCGGGTTCGCCGCTCGCAGAACGACCCGTTTCTTACTTGGATTCAGCCGCAGTGGCGGTGCATCGGTAATTCTAGGTGCGCTCACTGCCTGAGAGGCCGGTTTAGGCAGAGCCGGGAACTTGGCTTTCGGCATTTCGGCGTCGAAGGATTTGGGCCAGACCTGTTCTTCGGCAGCGGCCAGCATCGGAGTCGGAGTCTCTTCGACTTCTTCGACCGTTTCCTGTCGCTTCACATGGCGTGCCGGAGCGGCCTTCTTCTTGGACGGGCGCGCCGCATGGCGCGGGATGGGGCTCTGGATGAGTTCGGGCTCGAGGATGTTGATCTCCTCTTTGACCGCGTTGCCCACCACATCGGCGAGGAGCTTGTCGGCGATATCTTCCTTGCCCTTGGCCACATTCCACGCCCACCACCGGTATTTCTCTGCAACAGCCTCGGCGGGGCCGTTCATGAGGATTTCGCCTCGGTGCATCCACACTGCACGGGTGCAGAGCTCCTGAATCACCTTGGCAGCGTGGTTGACCAACAGAACCGTTCCTGCTTCCGCGAGAAGCTCATCCATCGCACGTTCACTGCGCTCGGCAAAGGTCGCATCTCCTGTCGACAATGCCTCGTCAATGAGCAGAATCTTCGGTCGCGCAGCCAGGGCGATGGCAAATCGAAGTCGGGCGCCCATGCCCGAGGAGTAGGTTCCCATCGGCCGGTGGATCGCCGACCCCAATGCAGACAGCTCGACGACATAGTCGAAGGCTTCGGCCGCCTCTTCGGGAGACAATCCCATAGCCAGACATCCGAGGCGCACGTTCTCACTTCCGGACAGCGCTGGTTGCAGAGCAGCGCTGACACCGAGCAGAAGCGGCTGATACCGGACGAGGATGCGGCCTCGATCTGGTTGCTCGACGCCAGCGACGTTGCGCAGGAAGGTGGATTTTCCGGAGCCGTTGGCTCCGACGATTCCCACCATCTCTCCTTCGCGGGCGACGAAGTTGACGCCGCGCAGGGCGCGGACCGTCGTCTGCCCCTCGCGTCCCGCGACGGCGTTCGCCAGGCGGCGCAGACCTTTAGCCCGCTGGCTCGGATCGTTTGTATTGACGGTATAGCGAACCTGCACGTTCTCCGCGATGATATTCGGTTGTTCGAGTTCAGAGCCGCCCATAGCTCTCCTCCCCCCGCCAGAAGAACAGGAAGCCGACAATGAGCAGACCGAACGCCCACGCGGCTGCCATCCCCCACAGCCACGCTGGAGATCCGCCACCATAGAGCAACGAATCTCTAGTCAATGTCAGGTACGCGTGCATCGGGTTGAACTGCATGACCGTCAAGAGGACAGGACGGTCGGACAGCATCTCTTCGATCGAGAAGAACACTCCGGAGCCGTAGAGCCAGAATCGGCTGATGATCGACATGAAGTTCGTCAGGTCGGGGACCTTATGGCCTATTCGGGCAAGAAGGCAGGCAAGACCAACATTGAAGATCGTCTGCAGAATGACAACCGGGATAACGAGTATGACTCGCCAAGTGATCGTCTCGGCCGGAGGAATGAGCACGATGAGGACGACCATGACAGCAACGCTGGGGATAAAATCCAGGAAGTTCCTCACGACTACGGAAATCGGCAGAGCTGCGCGTGGGAACTGGAAGCCCTTGATCATCGAAGCTCCGGATCGGATCGCCCCAGTACCACCGGTCATCGATTTGCCGGTGAACTGGAAGAAGAAAACACCGATGACCAAGTAGCCGATGAAGTTCTCGATGCCGCGATCAGATCCCAGGATCAGCCCGAAGATGAACCAGAACGCCAGCACCGAAAGCAGCGGGTTGAGGAACAGCCAGCCGTAGCCGAGTAGGTTCTTCCTCGTCGAGCTCGACATCTTGGCTCGGGACTCGGCGATGATGAAGTGGCGGCGGTTCCACAGCGCGGCGAGGTAGCTGCTCAGGCTCGTCCGTCGTCCGACGGGCACGAGGCCTTCGCTCGACACGGACGGGATCGAACTCAGCCCGAGGGGGTTCTTCGTCTCACTCATCGCGCATCACTCCCCACGAGCTGAGAATAGACCTGCCCATATCGTCGTCCGATTTCCTTCCACCTGCGAGTTGCAAGAACGTGTGTACGTCCATTGTCTCCGAATCGTGCCCGCGCAGTGTCATCGGCGGCGAGCTCGGACAGCAGGTCCGCGAGTTTCTGCGGGTTCTCCGGCGGTGTCGCCAAGCCTGCACTGTCCGGAACCAGTTCGCGCAGCGCCGGCAGGTCGGAGATGACCACGGGTCTCGCTAGGCCCATCGCTTCGATCGGTTTGATCGGAGTGACCAAGCGGCAGACCGGTTCGTCCTTGCGCGGCACGACGATGGCGTCGAGAGCCAACTGGTAGTCGATTGCCTGTCCTTGGGAGACCCTCCCGGTGAAGACGGCGTTCTCTCCCAGGACCGCGGCGCGTTCCCGCAGTTCCGGCAGGGCGACACCGTCACCAGCGATCAGAAGCCGCAGGTCCGTTCGTTGACTGCGGGCGAGGATGACGGCGTCGACGAGGTCGTCGAGGCCTTCGTAACCGACGATCGACGCCGCCGTTCCGACCCAGATCCCGTCGTCGGGCAGGCCGAGGCTTCTTCTCACATCGGCAGGAGTGCGGGTGACATCAGTGTCGACGACGGCTTCGGAAACCGAGTTCGGAATGAGGGTGATGGATTCTGCTGGCACTCCCTCGGCGATGAGGTGATCGCGCATCGTCGCGCCCAGGGTGATGACGGCGTCGGCGGCTTTGGCGACCTCGATCTCCTTGGCCCGCATGAGTACGAAGCGCTGACTGGCCCGACGAGCCTCGCGTTCTGCTGAGCTGCCACCGGCGGCTGCCCAAGTCTCTTCGAGTACGCCACGGACTTCGTAGACCCACGGCAACCCGGCCGCCCGTGCGGCAGCACCTGTAGCCAATCCGTTGACGTAATGCGTGGTCGTGTGGAGGATCTGCGCGCCGCGGTTCTGTGCCTGAGACGCGAGCCAGCTCGCTTGGTCGTCCAGTCGAGCTGTTGGAGTCGACAACGGGCGGAGGGGAATCTGTCGGAGATAGTCGACACCGTCGACGGTTTCGACGGGTCCTGAACTCACCCGTCCGATCGTCACCGGGTAAGAGGGCCTGGTCGCAGCGGCGACCTCGTGGCCAGCTTCTTTGAGCGTGGTGAGGATGGCGTGCGAGCGGTACGCATATCCCGAGCGGGTGTGTGGCAGCGAGTTCGTCAGCACGTGCAGGGCCGAGGACAGCGAATCCTGCTTTGTTCGTCGCGCCGGGCGGGCCGTGATGTGACTATTTGTGTCGGGCCACCACCCTGGCTGCAGGCTCCGTCGTTCTTCGATGAGTCGAGTTCGGCGTGCGCCCGCGGGCAGAACGGCGATTGCTCCGTCGATGTCTCCCTTGGTCCACCGGATGCGCGAGGACAATGCCGCTGCGCGAGGGACCGCCTCGGCGATGGACTCGGCCTCGTCGAGCAGACCGAGATTGAGAGCGATCTCTCCGAGCAGTCGGGACGGAGATTGCGAGCTGGCGACGAGGTCTCTGGCAGTCGCTTCCTGACCGAGCAGCCATGCGGATGCCGCGTGGCTCGCGTCGCCGGGGAGTCGGCCGAGTGCTCGGCCGACGAGCCTGGAGACTGGTACCGGGAGGCGGCGGGCGAGCTGCATGCCGAAGAAGACACTGTCATCGGTGATGTGCGCCGCTGTCGTGGCGACGACGTTCGTGACCTGGCGGGCGAGGAAGGTGAGGTTCATGATACCACCTGCCGCAGGATGCGATCGTATCCATATCCCATCGCTGCTGCCGAGGCGTGGCGGATGACCCATTCTCTTGGTTCCATGCCGCTGGGGGCGTTCTGGCCGAAGGCGTCACCGGATTCGATGCGATCGCGCATCACCACCATAGCTGCGGCCACGGCATCGACATCCCCGGGACGTGCGACCTCGCCGGCGGCCGTGCCGGTGATGATCTCGGAGGCCTCACCAGCGACAACGCCGAGGACAGGGATCTGACGGGCCATGAGCGAGTAGAGCTTCGACGGCACCGTGCATTCGTAGGAGTCCAGCGGGCTGAGGCTGACGAGACCGGCATCCGCCCACGCCCAATGGGCAGCGAGCTCTGCGCCGGCGTGCTGGGGGTAGAACTCAACGGGGACTCCATTGATCGCGGCATCGTCCTTGAGCGCCTCCGCGTCGACGCCACCGCCGACGATGCGCAGGCGTATTCCTTCGGTGTGGGCCAGGGCGCGGATGGAGGTCGACAGGTCCTGAGACCGGCCGACAGTGCCGACATAGAGGAGGTTGAGCCCGGAGTGCTTGCTCGTCTCCTCGGACGGCGGGATCACCGGGATCGCGCCCGTGGCGGTCAGCCCGGATGCTCCCTCGAGCTCTGCCGGTGAGACGCCGCTGCGGACCACCTCGGCGGTCACGCCGCGCTGTTCCAGACGGTGTTTGAAACCGTCGGTGGTGACGACGACGACCGCGGCCCTGCGCTGGGCGCGGGTGAGCAGATTCGGCAGGAGCCGGTGTTCGAGCGATTCCGTAAGCGCGTTCGGCAGATACCGGCCGAGCGCGCCGGTGACCAGGTTCATCTCTGAGATGAGATCTGGCCAGGCGTCGCGCACCTCCGCGACATGTGGGACACGCAGCAGCCGGGACAAGGCGTCCCCGGCGAGCAGAAACGGCAGTGCCGGAGTCGTGGAGACGATGACATCGGGTTTCATCTTCCCGCGCAGTCGGTCGACGACGGCGGACATGGCGCCGGTGGCCGAGACCGTCTGGTCGAGAAGCTGCCGGGCCATCGACGAACCGCTGTGCAGGTAGGGAACGCGCAGGATCCGCTCACCATCGACTCCGGAGTCCCACGTGCCGCCGAGACGCACGTCGACTCGCTTCCGCCCTCGACCGACCCGGGATCCGAAGAACCTGTTCCGGTCCGGATACGGATAGTGCGGGTGCGGGGCGACGGTGATGACATCATGCCCGGACGCGCGCAGGTGATCGTTGAGGATCCGCCACCGGCGCTGCGGGGCCCCGACCTCCGGGTAGTAGTAGTGGCTGAGCAGGACGATCCTCATGCGTGCACCGCCTGAGCAGAATCGCGGCGACGCAGCCACAGCGGTACGAGGGCGTAGAGCGCGAGCAGGACGACCCAGAACACATGGGCAGGATATGTCGTAACCGTGTTGCCGCTGACCAGCGTTGGTACGGAGAGAATGCAGGCTAGGACGCTCAGCGCGGCATGGAACAGGGACACGGAGCCGTGCGGCCAACCGGCCTGCTGGATGCGCTGATAGATGTGTTCGCGGTGCGGCAGGAAGATGTTCTCGCCGCGGAAGAGTCGCATGACGAGAGTGAGCCCGACGTCGAAGAACACGAAGATCAGTGGGGCGACGATGACGACGATCGGCACGCCTTGGACGAACAGCCACACGGCGAGGACGAACACGGCCGCCCCGATCCCGTAGCTGCCGGTATCGCCGAGGAAGGCCTTCGCCTTGCCGAGGTTGAAGGGCAGGAAACCGATGGCGGCTCCGGCCAAAGCCAGAGCGAGGAGGGCGAGGTCCTTCTCACCGATCCAGGAGCCGACGAAGGCGTACCAACCGGCAGTGACGATCGTCCATTCCGTGACGTAGCCGTTGAGGCCGTCGACGAAGTTCACGGCGTTGACGGTGGCCACTCCGATGATCGCGAAGGCCAGGCCGTGGGCGATTCCCTGCGTGGAGAACATCGCGATGATCGCGCTGAAGAGCAGCGCGAGGACGATCTGTCCGACGAGGCGGCCGGCCGGCCGCAGCGAGTCGAGGTCATCGCTCATCCCGATCGCCGAATAGCACCAGGTGAGTACGAGGAATCCGATGGGCAAGACGATTCGACCGATGCCGAAGACTCCGTGTTCGTCCATACTCCACACCGTGGCGAGCACGGTGGCCACGGTGATTCCGCAGCCGATGGCGATTCCTCCACCGCGCACTGTCGCCCGTGTGTGTGAGGACCGGTGCGAGGGGACATCGACGATGCCCGCACGGCGCAGCAGGGGGAAGACGATGAGGGCGCTGAACGCCGCGACCACCGCGGCCACGACGAGGATCACCAGCGACTGCAGATCCATCAGTGGCCGGCTCCGGTGTCCAAAGGTTCGGCGTCGAGCAGGTCCGTCAGGCGTGCTTCGAGGGCCGCACTGTTGGTGAAGACGTGCGGGTCACGTGATTCGGCCACGAGGTCTTTGAGTGCGGTGAGGTCGATCGGGGTGATCGGCACCTGCGTGATGAGCGGGTGGTTGGGTCGGTCGTCGACCTCCCCCGGGGACAGGAGCGCCTCTGCGAGCTTCTCTCCCGGACGCAGGCCTGTGTAGACGATCTGCGCATCGGTTCGTCCCGACAGCGCGATGACGCGTTTGGCAAGGTCGTCGATCCTGATCGGCTCGCCCATGTCGAGGACGAGTGTTTCCCCCGGACGGCCGATGGCTGCGGCCTGCAGCACGAGTTCGCAGGCCTCGTCGGCGGACATGAAGTAGCGGGTGACCTCCGGATCGGTCACGGTCACCGGATCGCCCGCTGCCACCTGCGCGACAAAGGTCTCAAGCACGGAGCCGCGGGAGCCGAGCACATTGCCGAAGCGCACGGACATGTACCGGCGTCCGGTCTCCTGCGCCACCGTGGCGATCGCGCGTTCGATCGAGAACTTCGTGCGCCCGAGCACGGAGGTTGCCCCGGCCGCCTTGTCCGTGGAGATGTGGACGAAGGATTCGACGTCGTTCGCAATCGCGGCCTCGAGGAGATCGAGGCTGGCACCGACGTTGGTGCGCACGGCCTGTTCCGGAAAGCGTTCGAGGAACGTCAGGTGTTTGAGTGCGGCCGCGTGGAAGATGATGTCCGGCTTCACCTCGGCGACGAGGGCATCGATGAACGCCGGATCACGCAGGTCGCCAAGGACGAGGTCGTCGCTGGTCAGCAGCGCGGACCCCTCGAGGCCGAGTTCGGTGGCGTGGAGTCCGGATTCGTCCCGGTCGGTCATGACGAGTCGGGCCGGATCAAACCGGGAGACCTGACGGCACAGCTGCGAGCCGATGGATCCGCCGGCACCGGTGACGATGACGACCTTGCCCGTGATCGCCGAGGCGATGTCGTCGATGTTCGTCGAGATCGGCTTTCGTCCAATGAGGTCTTCGAGGCTGACATCGCGGAAACCGCGGTGCCGCAGGTCCGCGACATCATGGGAGTCGGGTTCGGGCCGAGTATAGTCGGAGTCCAAGAGCCTCGGCATGATCTTGATTTCGACCGGCCGGGATTCGAGATTCGAGGCGATGCGGGAGAGTTCTTCCGGCTCCAGGTCCGCAATGGCGATGATGACGACACCGGCGCCGGTGCGGTCGACCTGCGTGGCGATGTCGCTGATCGGGCCGAGCACGCGAGTGCCGTTGTAGCGCAGGTGCCGTTTGGCCGGGTCATCGTCGAGGATGCCGACGGCGACGAATTCGTTCCGCATATCCTGCGCGATCATGTCCAGCGCCAGCATCCCCTGGTCCCCGGCTCCGACAACAAGGGTCGGCCGGGAAGATCCCGAGGTGGTAAGGCTGCGCTGTCGCAGATTGCGGCGCACCCAGTTCTCGAGGCTCTTAACCACGACCATGAGCGCGCCCGCGGCGATGGGGACGCTGGTGGGAATGAGCAGACGGCTGGAGAAGGCGTATTCGGCCACCCACATGAGCCCGACGCCCACGGCAACCGTTCCTACGATGGCAGCGAACTGATCGGTCGACCCGCGCCGGTAACGACCACGGTAGATCGCCAGCGGCCCTCCGATGAGGAAGACTACGAAACCGATGATCGCACACACGAACATGCCGGGAACATTGATGCGGTGAGCCTCGAAGTCGTAGCGCACGAGCGTCATCGCCATGACGAGGAACGCGAAGACGAGACCGTCGATGAGGGAGAGCGCCATGGCTCTGCCGTGCCGTCTCATTGGGGTCCGTGAGGGAATGGGCTCAGAATTGCTTCCCACTGTCCTCTTTCCGTTCGGATTCTCTTACTGACGCGATGATTTCAACCTCGGTGACATGCACCGATGCAGACTCGCCGAGCCACGTTCAACTTCCCGATTGTACTATTGGGCCTGACAGGTTTTATACAGAAGGACCGATGCGAACATTAAGAATCGGTTGCAATCCTGGCTGCTTGGCCGCCGCTGAGAGGACTCCCCGTGCCCCGACTGCCACTTCGCACTCTGAGAACCGCTCTGTGGCATCTGCGCAAGGGCGGAATCTCCCAGGTGACGAAATGGCGTCGCCGCCGGACCGTCGCTCAAGGTGCAGCGGAGACTTCGGCCGCGGTGGCCACCGGCAGTCTTTCCGCCGAAGTCCTCGCCGAGCTGTTCCCGCCGCTGCCGCTGTCGCAGCGCACTCCCGTCTTCGACCAACTGCAGGTCGGTGTCATCCTCGATGAGTTCTCTGCCGAGAGCTTCGGTTTCGAATGGTCGACCGGGGCCCTGTCTCCGACCGGGTGGGCTGAGGAGCTCGACGGTCTCGACTTCGTCTTTCTCGAATCGGCGTGGAACGGCAATGCCGGGCAGTGGAAGTTCAAACTCACGGGCCCGTCCGGTCCCAGCGCTGAGGTCACCGACCTGCTGGCCGAATGCCGTCGCCGCGGAATTCCGACGGTCTTTTGGAACAAAGAGGATCCCCCGCACTTCGAGGACTTCCTGCCGTTGGCCGGTCTCTGCGATGTCGTGTTCACCAGCGACATCCGGCTAGTGCCTGAATATCAGTCGAGGCTCGGCCACGACCGTGTCGCGGCTCTGCCGTTCGCGGCCCAACCGGCGATCCACAACCCGTCCCGGCCCTCACGCAACGTCGCCGCTCGTGACATCGCTTTCGCGGGCATGTACTTCGCCCACAAATATCCCGAGCGTCGGGCTCAGATGGATCTGCTGCTCGGTGCCGCCGAGTCTGTCTCGGGGCGGATGCAGCACGGGCTGGAAATCTTCTCCCGTTTTCTCGGCGATGACGAGCGCTACCAGTTCCCCGGGACCTTGGCCAAGCGGGTCGTCGGGTCGCTGCCCTACCGGAACCTGCTCACCGCTTATAAGCACTTCAAGGTCTTCCTCAACGTCAACTCCGTAAACGACTCCCCCAGCATGTGCGCCAGGAGAATCTTCGAGATCACGGCCGCCGGCACTCCTGTCGTCACCACGCCCAGCGCGGCGACCCGGGAGTTCTTCCCCGCCGAGGAGGTGCCGCAGCCGGAGACGAAGGAGGAGGCCGAATGGACGCTACGTGCCTATGTGCGCAGTCCCGAGCTCAGGGACCGCAGTGTGCATCTGGCGCAGCGGCGCATCTGGGCCGAGCACACGTACACTCACCGGGCGATGACGGTGATGGATTCCTTAGGGCTCGACTATGCCCGGCCGTTCCCGACCTCGGTGTCGGCGGTCGTGTCGACGAATCGACCGGACCACCTCGGCGAGGTGTTGGCCACGCATGCCGCTCAGCTGCATTCAGACAAGGAGCTTGTGCTCGTTGCGCACGGTTTCGACGTGCCCACGGATCTGCGCGCCCGGGCGGCGAGCGCGGGCATCGAGCATCTGCAGATTGTTCAGGTGGGTTCTGACCAGCCCTTGGGTGTCTGCCTCAACCGGGGAGTCGAGGCGGCGTCCGGGGAGGTCATTGCGAAGATGGACGATGATGATGTCTATGGGGCGCACTACCTCGGCGATCAGCTGGCCGCGCTGCGCTATTCGGATGCCGATCTCGTCGGCAAACAGGCTCACTACCTGCATATGCGCGCACGCGATCTCGTCATCTGCCGGTTCCCCGAGCGGGAGCATCGGTTCACCGACCTCGTCATGGGTCCGACATTGATGACGCGTCGATCGACGCTGGTAGACAATCCGTTCGCCGATCGCACCCTCGGTGAGGACACCGAGCTGCAGCACCGCCTCATCTCCTCCGGGGCTCGAATTTATTCGGCCGACCGGTTCAACTTCGTCCAGGTCCGCGGCGAGCATGCGCACACGTGGAGTATCGATGACTATCTGCTGTTGGCGAATGGGGATGTCCACGCGTTCGGTTATGCACCGGGGCACTACTGTTTCTAACACGCAATTCAAGGCTCCTAAACAGTGACGGATCGTGCGTCCCGAGCGTGTGTGATAGACTCCAGCAGGTCATTCTTTGAACATTTAGTAGCGGAACGATCAAGTCGGCCCGATCGACAAAGTTCCGCACATACACTGATCAGGATTCCCCGCAGGCACGTGTCCCGACACTGTCCTCAGGGGAATGCGCCGCCGAGGTCATCGGCACCGGAATCACGCGGCGGCGACCGTGTATCCAACCCGGTGTACCGACTGGAGAACGCAGCATATGAATTCCCGAGACCGTTGGGGCTATCGCGTGACCTTGACAGCAGCCGTTGCCCTGGCCGTGGCAGCAGGATTGACCGCCGCATTCGGCTTCTGGGTCGCGACAGCGATCGCGATCGGACTGTGGTTGGCCGTCGTGCCCCTGCTCATCCATCTGCAGACGCGCATTGTCAATGCCGGTACCCGCGCGATGCGTGATTCTCTTGCCCGCCGCAACGTGGCCGCCGTTGATGACGCTGCGCTGATCAGCCGTTTGGACGCGCTCACCCAGGATCTCGCCGTCCTCCGCGCCACAGCCGCCGCGGAGCCGACGCAGAACGAGGTTCAGGCAGATCTGATTCAGCTGGCTCACACACTGCGCCGAGAGGTGCGACTGCTGCAGTACGCGATCTCGATCGCCGACGAATCATCGGTCTCCGACGAGCCCTCCGACGGGGCGTCGGGCGAGTACCGCGCTATCCCCGCGCAACAGTGATCGTCGCACAACCAACGACCACGCCTCAGATCGGCAGCGGCGCACAGAGCATCTCTCACTCCGCTTTGTCGGTGGACTTCAGCTCAGAAACGCTGGAACACCACCCGCTGACAGAGGCCAGCCCGCTATACGTACGTTTCGTCTCCGCTGATGGGGATGAAACCGAGTTCCGTCCCGGTGCCCGACGACAGCAAGTACTCACGGAACTGCGCCGGGCAGTGTCCGCCGAACTCCACTTCCCCAGAGTCGAGCACGTCCTCGCCGAAGCGTCGTCCGTCGGAGAGCCAGCCCTACGCGCCTGGGCAATGGCTCTCACCGCAGCCGAACTAGGACTCACCGGTCCCGTCGACATAGCGCCCACACCGAATCAGCGCTCAGCGCGATCCAACGCTCCATCCTCGTCCGAGCTCTCCGCCGAGAATTGCCGCATCATCGCCGAACAGACAGTCACAGCCGTCCAATCGGTGCAGGCGGCCGCGGCAACATGTTCGGGAGCCGATGCGCTTGCTGTTGAGAGCTTCCTCGGCGAGGCAGTCCAGGACGCGGCCTTCGCCTACTCGCGCGGCGGCACGGTGCGGCAACGGCTCTGCGACGTGCTGACCTTCTCGGGAGCGGATTTCGATTTCCCGTGGCCGCTCATCCGTGGGGCGGCGGAGTCACTGGCTATCCTCTACAACTTCGCCCCATTTCAAGACACCGGATCGACCGTTGCCTCGAAACGACTCCGTGCCTTCGCTGAAATCATTCGATGTCATCTCCTGTTCTTTCCTCCAGAACAAGAAGCAGGACCCCACGGTCGATGCGATCTCACGCCCCTACGTCTGCTCCAAGGAACTGCTGCCTCTTTCGCCGTCGTGGGCGACGTGGGGGCCGTTCCGGGCGTTCGCCACTCGGGCCGCACGCTCGGCCTCGGCCCGTATCAACAACGGAGCGCGGTATCGGCGTCTCTACACTCGTGCGATGTGGGCACCCTCGCTCTATGCGGGCATCCAGGTCAAACTCGATCATCCCGAACTGTTCTGGACTGCGGAGTTCTCCGATCCTCTGTCATTGGACGTCGAGGGATCGCAGCGCGGAGGACCCATCGCGCGTGACGATTTCAGCATTCCGCTCATTGAACGCTTGGAGTCGGACTTTGGCCCGCTGAGCGAGGCGGACCTGACGATCCTCCGGTTCGCCGAGCTGCTCGTCTACGGCTACGCGGATGGGATCGTCTTCACCAATGCCCACCAGAAGATGATCATGATCGAGACCATCGAACAGCCCGAGCTGCGTGAGCGAGTGGAGAGGATCTCCACCGTCGCTCACCATCCCACGCTGAGTTCCGGGTACTACGAGATCGAAACCACCGACTACTCCGTCGATGACAACCATATTCACTTGGGCTACTTCGGTGAGTTCTACACGGCGCGGGGAATCACCGAGATCACCGACGCCCTCCGAGCGCTCCCGGAACACATTCGAGACCGCGTCCGGCTGCATATCTTCACCAACTACATCCCCGAGGCGGCCGGAGGAACAAAGCCGGCCAGCTTCTCGCGCAAGCAGTTCGATCTCCTTGTCAACAGAACGCTGGAAGGCGTCGGCGCCACCGATCTCGACGAGAACATCGTCTTCAACAATTCGCTGCCGTTCCTGCAGTTCCTCGCTGTCTCTCAGGCGCTTGACTACCTCATCGTCACCGATGCCAGCTCGGGGGCGGGACATCCGATCAACCCCTATCTCCCATCGAAGTGGAGTGACTACAAAGGCTCGACCGCCAAGGTGTGGGCATTGGTCGAAGAAGGCAGCGTCTTGTCATCAATGGACCTCGACGTGCGCTCCCCGATCGGAGACGCTCACGCGGCCAGGTCAGTTCTCTGGTCCTTGGTCGCCGACCGGTTTGGAGATGAGGCAGATCTCGCCGAGCCGAAGCCAGAATCCGAATCGGTCGAGGAGGATCAGGCATGAGCAACGTCGAGGGCCCACCGGACAATCGCAGCATCGTCCTCGCCGCCATCGGTCGTGCTTCGACGCCTGAGGTGGCGAAATTCGACGGCGGACCGAGCCTCGGGGCCCTGACCCGGACGACTGTGAGCATTGCTCCGGGCTCTGTTTTGTTGGTCGGTGTGGATGATTCGAAGGCCGTCATCAGGCGCCATCACCCTATCGTGATCGGGGTGCCGGGAATGCTGATCGAGCAGGCGTCGCAGACGACGATCGACACCCTCGTCATCGACTCTGCGGCGTTCGACTGCGGACCGTGGATCGATGCCGACGATCATCAGTCACGTCATCTGGCCGAGGAGCTGTTCGAGGCCGCACGGATCCTGCGCTCACGCGGAGGTCAGTGTTGGCTGCTCCCCCGAGCCGCCGCTGGCGGTTCGATGCTCGCGCGACTCCGCTCGACAGCGACAGCAGACTTCGGAGACCTCCCTGTCGCCGAATACGAGGAAGGAGCGACTCAATCGCCCTTGTGGACGGCACTGGTCGAGCTTGTGAATAAGCGATTTCCCGACGCCTGCCACCACACTTCACTTCAATACCCTGCACCCCAGCACTCGGCGCTTCAATCGGATCGGAAAGATGCCATGTCCTCTCCCCATGTCTCCTCACGTACGGTGAGAACCCGATGATCCGTCCCAAGTCAGTGTTGGTGGCCGCCGACATCGCCTATGAGGCCGATCTCGGTGGGCGAGCCTGGGTCGATTCGATGGTGTCAACGCTCACCGAACGCGACTGGACGGTCCATGTCCTTGTGCGGGAGACCGATAGTATTGATCGTTTTGCGGCGCTCACCGCGCATGGTGCTCGCATCATCGTGCCCGACGACCTCGACCCTCATCACCATGATGAGCACGGACTCCTGCCGAGGTACCGGGCGAGGGCGATCGTCTCCACTGCCGAAGAGCTCGACACCGATCTGGTTCTCGTCCAGGGAGCGACACTTTGCCGCTACGTTGCCGGCTCGGGACGGCTCGACAGTCGCCTGTGGACGGTCCCTTTGAAATCGTCCTTCTTCCAGTGATGGGTTCTCACCGGAGGAACTCGCAGATCTCGCGAAGGTCGTGGGGCCGTCCGCTCGAATCCTCGTCAACGATGAGCTCCAGCGGTCCATGTTGGACTCGGAGTTTCCCGCTGCATCGTCGAAGGTGCGTCTGCTTCCGTACCCCCAGAGTCCTCGGGCTTCGATCGCTCCGGCCGAACTGGCCGACTTCTCACCCGAAGGATTCGACTCCGTGGATCTCCACATCATCGAGTCCCTGTTCTCGTCTGCCGATGCCGATGGTCTCGTGTCGCTCGGGGAACGGTGGCGGAACCAGCGGTGGATTCCGCGCGCACTGATCCACCGTTCCACGGATCCTGGCGATACGACCGAAATCATCCGAGCTCTTCCCGGAGCGGTGCAGGCAACGAGTTCGCCGAGTGGCGGCAGACTCCTGCTTCCCCGCGCCGAGGCGGCCCGACGATTCGGTCTGCTCATCGCCGAGGAGACCGGCTGCGTTCCCATCGACCTCCCGATCTGTGAGGTCGACACCTCTGCGACTGTCGAGACGACGCATCGTTCGGCTGACCGCCCCAACCCGTTCGACGAAGCCTCCGTCGAACCGGTCGCTGAGGAATCTGCAGAGCCGGTCAAACTGGTGATCGCCGGCAGCGACTTCAAGTTCGCGGGGGATCTCGTCGAATCGTTCCTCGCCGATGACAGCTTCGATGTGCGGTTCGATCTCTTCGACCACCATTCCCGCGCGCAGCCGAAGAAGAGTGAACCGTATCTGCAGTGGGCGGACATCGTCCTGTCCGAATTCGCTGTGCAGAACGCCATCTGGTATTCGCAGAACCTCGCCCCGCACCAATCGCTCATCGTTCACCTGCATGGGTTCGAGCTGCTGTCGGACTGGATCAGCGAACTCAACATCGACAATGTCACGACCATCGTGGTGGCCTCGGAGTTCTACCGGCACAAGGCTCATGAGATGCGCGGTTGGCCGCTGGACAAGATGGCGGTCATCCCGAACTCGGTCAATCACCACGACTTCATCCGCCCGAAGCACGATGACGCCCGATTCCACCTGGGCCTTGTGGGCATGGTGCCAGTGCTCAAACGCCCCGACCGAGTCCTCGACCTGCTCGAAGGTCTGCTCGAGATCGACGACCGCTACACCCTGCACATCCGCGGGCACTCTCCATGGAACTACCCGTGGGAGTGGAAGAAAGCCGCTCATCAGGATGCCTATCGGCACTTCTATGAGCGGATCGGTGCGCGCCCGAACCTGCTGAAGTCAATCGCCTTCGAACCGTTCTCGCCCGATATGGCCAACTGGCTGCGCAAGATCGGCTGGGTGCTCTCCCCCAGCAGCAGGGAAACCTTCCATCTCGCAGCCATCGAAGGCGCCATGTCAGGAGCGGTACCACTGGCCTGGGACCGTGAAGGTGCCCGCGAAATCATCGGCGACGAGTGGACCTTCTCTCATACAGCTGACGTCCTCGATTTTGTCTCTGCGAACAACGAAGACAGTAAAACGTACCGGGGCGTTGTCGATCGAGCCCACGAGTCTGCCGTGAAGTACCGTTCCGACGTCGTCGGTCGCGCGTGGCGGCAGTTGGCGGTGTCCGCTCACCGGTCAACAGGGTCCGCTCCTTTCACCGATGTTCCACGTGGGATAGCCGGAGCAGTCTTCCAGCAGACAGATGCTCTGGTCCGGATCGGGGACTTCGACGAGGCCAAAGGCGTTCTGGACCGGCATCTCTCGATCACCAAGAACGACACTTCTCAGCTGAAGTCCCTGGAGATGTTCGTCCGCGGGCTGCTCGTCCTCGACTCACGACGCACGGAGCTCGTCCCACGCGCCGAGGCCCAGACGTCTGTGCTTTCGACCACCCCCGATGACCGCTATGTTCGCGTGTCTGCAGGAAGCGATGCTGCAGGCTCGATCCTCATCGATCCCCAGTTCGTCACGGTCGGGATCGAGGTCGTCCCGTTCGCGTACACGGGCGGGTCCGAGAATTCGGGCCGTCAGGACGCCGCACTTCGGCCTGCACCTGTTCCGGCCCAAGAGGGTCCGACCTATGCCAGATCCGTGGTGACGGATGTGCTGTATGAGCTCGTCGATTTTCGGATTGCGGTCGGCGGACAGCTCCGCTTCGATCGTTGGGTCGAGATCGTCGCGGCCGAAATCGGACAGAAGCTGGATGCTGCTTCAAGCTGCGACCTCTTCATCGATGCTCCCTGGCATGTAGCCCTGCCCGCAGCCATTGCCGCGGGCCGCGCTGGTGTCTCCTACGTGTGGATGCCGCCGCAGACCGATACGGAGCCACTCCTGTCCGAAGTCCTTGCTCATCCCTATTCCGGCAACGTCATCGCTCAGCTCGTCGGGACTCTTGTCTCGAGCGCAACGGCCGTCATTGACTCCGACGCTCGTGACAACGAAACAGCAACGGTCTCAACGGCAGTTTCGCAGCAAACGGCGAAGACGATTCCGAACCGTGTCCTGGCTACCGCGCCTCAGCTCAGTCGCCTCAGCATCCTCGGCGATCGTCCCAACGCCATCATTGATGCCCGCACGTTTGCAGACATTCGGGATCTCAAGGACACCACGCATCTGCAGAGGCCGGTCGGTGCTCTGAATATCACTCGGCCGCGGATCTCGCTCGACCATGCGGCACCACGCTTGGCGTTGCTCGGCGACCGGGATTTCGTCCACCGGCTGGCATCCCTCGCACCGCGAATCCGAGCCACGCCTCTTACGTCGGTCGAAGAACTCAGTCCCGGTGTCGATGCTCTCATCGTCGATTCGAGCGTGTTCGAGGATCTGCAGGCTATTCCGGGACGAGGGACTGCCGTTGCACGGGTGAGGGCGTTGTACGACCGGTGTCGGTCACTGGGTATCACCGGCATCTTCAATGCCTCCGATCTGGTCGGCGGAGACACCGCTGCGGTGCAGATGGCGGAGAAGGCCGACGCCGTCACGGGAACTCGCGCACTGCTGACGGTCGGGCTGATGGCCAGGAATCCGAATTCGATTACCCGGCTGGCATCCGAAACGCTCGACAGCGCCGATGGCGATCACGTGCTCTCCGTGCTTGCCGCTGTCGGTGTGGCCACCGACCCGTCAAGAACCGTCCACAAAGAGTCTCCGGAACCCTCTGGGGTGCAAACCATCGAGGATCCGGGTCTGTTGCCCAAGGTGAGTGCCGGCGAGCTACACTCGTTGGCCAAGGAGCTTCGCTCGTTGAAGGTCGACGATTCCGACGGCGTTTCCGCGATCCTCGCTACCCGCTTTGGCGCCCAACGACTTCCGACACTCTTCGCCTCCGTTGCGGCACAGTCGATCCATCCGTCCAAGCTGGAACTGCTCGTCGTTCTCAACGGCCCGGAGGACGGATCTGATGCCGTCGTCGAGGAGTTCGCTCGCAGCAATCCCCGATTGGGGGTTCGGCTCCTGCGGTCTCCTGTCGAAGGAGTAGCCGAGGCACGCAACCTCGGAATCGAGGCTTCGTCCATGGACTACGTGACCTTCATCGATGACGACGATGAACTCGAACCCAATTATCTGCTCAATATGTGGCTTTCAGCGGACCCGACCGCCATCGTCGCAGCACCTCTGCGGGATGTCACGGCCACAGGGGAATCGCGGATTGATCTGCCCAATAACCGTCGTCTGGCGAGTACCGGTGGACGCCGCATGCCGCTGACCAACGCGCACGGTCTGCTCGGACTCAACGCGTGCAAGCTCATTCCCACACATGTGGTGAAGCAGCTGCACTATCCGACCGGTCTGCACAGCGGTGAGGACGTGGCGTTCATGAGCCAACTGCTGCTGCATGGGCTTGACCTGATCCCAGCTGATTTCGCACCTGGCTCGACCTATGTCCGGCATCTCCGGCCCGATTCGGTGTCCCGCCGGGCACTCACCCGTGACTTCGCGGTCGATCAGCGGCTCGCTGTGATCACCCGGCTCGAAGAAGTCAGAGCCGGCGCAGACAGGGCAGTAAGCAATTGCGTCCGGGCTCTGCAGCTCGATCAGCTCGGATTCGTGTCTCGCTATGTCAGCGAGAACCCGGCTGAGGGCGAATCGGTCATTCGGCAGGTCCTCGCAACAGGGATTCCCGCCGCCCATATCCAGATTCGACACCCAGGGCTCTACGGTCTCGCACAGCAGGTCAGCAGCAACTCACCGGTGCTGTCTGCGGCGACGCCGGGACCCTGAGTTCGGTCCCGAACCGCGCTGGTAGGTCAGGCCGTCTGGTCGGAGAAGTCGGCGATTCGGCTGCCGACGCCCAGAAGCTCTGCGATGGCATGAACCGAGCGTTCCGCGGCTCGACCGTCACCGTAGGGGTTGACGGCGCGAGCCATCGCTTCATAGGCGGACGCGTCGTTGAACAGTCGCGCCACCTCGGTGACGATTTTTGTTTTGTCCGTCCCGACAAGCTTGACCGAGCCGGCCACGACCGCCTCGGGGCGTTCGGTGTTCTCCCGCATGACGAGGACCGGTTTGCCGAGGCTCGGGGCTTCTTCCTGGATACCGCCTGAGTCGGTGAGGACAACGTCGGAGGCGGCCATGACGGTGGTGAACTCGCCGTAGGACAGCGGCTCTGTGACGAGCACATTGTCGAGCGTCTCAACACGAGGCAACACTGCTTCGCGCACCAATGGATTCCGGTGGGCAGGGAGCAGAACTAGCAGTTCGGGGCGTGCTGCGGCCAGCTCTGCCAGCGCATCGCCGATGTTTTCCATCGATGAGCCGAGATTCTCCCGGCGGTGGGTCGTCACCAGCAGTTTCGGGCGGTCGGTGGCGACATAGTCGGCGACGACCGGATCGGTGGGAGCGACGTTCATCTCGACGGCGATGTGGAGGGCGTCGATGACGGTGTTGCCGGTGACGACGATGTCGGCGGGGTCGATGCTCTCGGCGAGCAGGTTGTCCCGCGAGCGTGCGGTCGGTGCCAGGTGGAGCGCGGAGACCTGGCTGGTCAGCTTCCTGTTGGCCTCCTCAGGGAAGGGACTGAAGAGGTTGCCTGAGCGCAGTCCTGCCTCGAGATGGATGACACGAATTCCCCGGTTGAAGGCGGCGATGGAGGCACCCATGACGGTGGTGGTGTCACCTTGGACGAGCACTGCGGCAGGAGCTTCTTCGGCCAGCACTGCGTCGAGTTCTCCGATGACGCGGGAAGCGATGCCGTTGAGTGTCTGCCCTTGCGCCATGATGTTGAGGTCCACGTCGGGGACGATTCCGAACAGGTCGTTAACCTGGTCGAGCATCTCTCGGTGCTGCGCCGTGACGACAGTGCGGGAGCGCAGGGTCGAACTCGATTCGATCGCCCGGATGAGGGGAGCCACCTTGATGGCTTCCGGCCTGGTGCCGAAAACGGTGAGGACTGTGGGGGTCACGCACAAACTCCTGGTCGGGAGAACCGCGGGGCCGCCTCGGCGGGTGGAGTTCTCAAATCAAATACCGGTGAGGGTAATGGCATGCAACTCTGGTAACCTAGCCCATACCGTCTCGGTTTATCTCATCATATACGGTCCGTAGCCACGGATCGAATCAGCGATCCTTCACATTTCGTTCATCTAAAGTTGCCGAAGAGATCACGTCTGTGGTGACAATGTGAGTCATCGTGGTCCAGTCGCCTCGAGTCCGCCTGGGGTAACATCAGAAGTCGTTCAGCAAGAGTTTGGAGCCCCACGCACATGCCGCCCACCGCCACTTCGCAACGTCCCTCAGTCGCCGTCATCGGTCTTGGCTACATCGGCCTTCCGACCGCAGCGGTTTTGGCCAGTTCCGGCGCGGAGGTGGTGGGTGTCGACATCAACGCCGATGCTGTGGCGACGATCAATGAAGGCAAGGTCCCGTTCGTCGAACCGGATATGGCGACCACGGTGGCGGGTGTCGTGTCTCAGGGATATCTGCGGGCGACGACCGAGACCCCACATGCGGACAACTACATCGTCGCGGTGCCCACGCCATTCAAGGACGGGCACGAGCCGGATCTGTCGTTCATCGAAACCGCGGGTAAGCAGATCGCCCCGCTGCTCGAGGGCAATGAGCTCATCATTCTCGAGTCGACCTCGCCTCCCGGGGCCACGGAGTTCCTCGCCGAGACGATTCTGGCTGCTCGACCGGATCTTTCGCTCAAGTCCGGCAGTGCGCAGACGATCTACTTCGCTCACTGCCCCGAGCGTGTGCTGCCAGGTCGCATCATGATCGAACTGCGCACGAACGACCGCATCGTCGGCACGCTCAACGGCAATGCCGGCGAACGGGCTCGTGACCTCTATGAGCTGTTCTGTGAGGGCGAATTCCTCATGACCGATGCGCGCACCGCGGAGATGGCGAAGCTGACCGAGAACGCCTACCGCGACGTCAACATTGCTTTTGCCAATGAGCTGTCGGTGATCTCCGACGGGCTCGACATCAACGTGTGGGAGCTCATCAAGCTCGCCAACCACCACCCGCGGGTCAACATCCTGCAGCCCGGCCCCGGCGTGGGCGGCCACTGCATCGCCGTTGACCCATGGTTCATCGTTGCCACTGCGCCGGACCAGTCATCGCTCATTCGCACCGCCCGCGAGGTCAATGATGCGAAGCCCGGGTATGTGCTCGACAAACTGCTCCCCCAGGCGCGGCGTATCCAGGATGTGCAGATTGCCGCTCTTGGGCTGGCGTTCAAGCCGAACATCGATGATCTGCGCGAGAGTCCTGCCCGGCAGATTGTCGGTCAGCTTGCCGACGAGCTCCCTCAGGCCAACATCATGGCCGTCGAGCCGAACATCGACCGGCTGCCAGCGGAACTCGCGGAGCGCTCGAATGTCACTCTCACCGAGGTCAACGAGGCTATTCGTGCTGCCGACATCGTGCTGCTGCTGGTCGACCACAACGAGTTCACCCGGATCGACCGGACCCTGCTCACGCAGAAGATCGTCCACGATACGCGTGGCGTGTGGGGGTAACCGCAGCCTTCTGCCTCTTCTTGTTCGGCCCGCCTCGGAGACCTCTCCGGGAGCGGGCCGAATCCATTCCGATCGCATTGACATCGGATGAAACACGAGAGAGTCGCCAGGTTGGTGCGAGAATCGGCCGAAATTCGTTGCGGTCGACACCTTGACCGATGAAACATAGGATGTCTAGACTGCAAAAGAGGAAATCGGATGAGATTTCATCGAGAAAATCTCCATTTCTCGAGCAACACATCCGATCTATAGTTTTCTGCTGTGCCCGAGAAAGGGAATCATGTCTCAGATATCCGAGGTCGAGGTCATCGACCTGCGCTTCCCCACTTCACTGAGCCTCGACGGCTCCGACGCGATGAACCCCGACCCTGATTATTCAGCGGCGTACCTCATCGTGACGACGGACGCAGCGCCGGCGGATTCCGGGCACGGGTTCGTCTTCACCATCGGTCGCGGCAACGATATCCAGACCGAAGCCATCCGGGTCATCGCCGAAACCCTCATCGGACGTGATGTCGAAGCGATCATCGACGACATGGGCGGCTTCTGGAAGGAACTCGTCCATGACTCACAGATGCGTTGGCTCGGCCCGGAGAAGGGCGTCAGTCACATGGCGATCGGCGCCGTCGTCAACGCCATGTGGGATCTCAAGGCCAAGCGCGCCGGCATGCCGCTGTGGGAGCTGCTGGGCTCGATGAACCCGCAGGAACTCCTCAACCTCGTCGATCTGCGTTACCTCAGCGATTTCATGACCGCCGACGATGCCCTGGCGATCCTGCAGAAGGCCGAATCCGGCAAGGCTACACGCATACAGGAGCTGCGCGACCGGGGCTATATGGCCTACACCACCTCTCCCGGCTGGCTCGGCTACTCCGACGAGAAACTCGCTAGGCTCTGCCGCGAGGCCCTCGACGAAGGCTTCGAACAGATCAAGCTCAAGGTCGGGGCCAATCGCAACGATGACATCCGACGACTGCGCATCGCCCGGGACATCTGCGGTGAGGGTTTCCCCATCGCCATCGACGCGAACCAGCACTGGGATTCCGCCGAGGCCGTCGACTGGATCGGTGATCTGGCCGAGTTCGATCTGCGCTGGGTCGAGGAACCGACCTCGCCCGATGATGTCCTCGCTCACTCCTACATCCAGAAGCACATCTCGCCGACCCCGGTGGCCACCGGTGAGCACTGCCAGAACCGCATCCTGTTCAAGCAGTTCCTGCAGGCCGACGCCCTGCGCGTGATGCAGATCGACGCAACCCGCGTTGCCGGAGTCAACGAAAACATCGCCAATCTTCTCCTCGCCGCCCATGCTGGAGTCCCCGTCTGCCCGCACGCCGGCGGAGTCGGCCTCTGCGAACTCGTCCAGCACATGTCGATGTTCGACTTCGTCGCCGTCTCGGGTTCGATGGACGATCGCTGCATCGAGTTCGTCGACCACCTGCACGAACACTTCGTCACACCGGTAGATGTCCGCTCCGGACGCTACTGGGCCCCCTCGGCACCAGGCACCGGAGCCGAGATCAAACCCGAGACGCTCCACGCCTTCGCCTTCCCGGAAGGACCGAAATGGACGGAGCTGACCGATACCGCAGGTGCGACGTCACTCGACGCGGCGTCCGCCTGAGCACGCGCTCGGACCTTCAGGTATCCACTACACAACCCAAACTCTCCGCATGACAGGAACGACGACGTGACTGAATCATCTGACACCGCTGTTGACATGGCTCGCGACCATTCGAAGGAACCGATTCCCGGCAAGGTCATCCTCATCGCAGTCCTCGCCGGGTTCTCCGGACTGCTCTACGGCTACGACTCGGGAGCAATCTCCGGGGCGCTACCGCTCCTCATCGATCAGATGGGCCTCAACGTCGGCGAACAGGGACTTATCACCTCGTTGCTCCTGTGGGGCGCCCTGCCATCGATCATCGGTGCCACGATCGCTGCCAGGCGCTTCGACCGTCGCCACCTCCTCATCGTGGCAGCCGTCATCTTCCTCATCGGCTCGCTCGCCTGCGCCATCGCACCCAACCCGGTGGTGCTCGGCGCCGCTCGATTCTTCCTCGGCCTGGGCGTCGGCATTGCGAACATGTTCGGGCTGATCTATCTGTCCGAGCTCTCCCCCACGCGAATCCGCGGTCTCCTCACCGGCCTCTACCAGCTGGCCGTGAACTTCGGAATCCTCGCCGCCTACATCGTCGGCGACGCCTTCCAGACCTCGGGACGGTGGGAATGGATCCTCGGCATCGGAGCCCTGCCCGCCGTCATCTTCCTCATCGGCATGGCACTCGCCCCAGCCAGCCCCCGCTGGCTGATCACCCGCGGCCGTGACGACGATGCGAGAAAGGTGCTCAGCTCCCTGCGCGGCACCGAAGAGATCGCCCGCTTGGAATTCAACGACATCAAGGCCAGCCTCGCCCAGCAGGAAGGCGGCATCGGCATGGTCATGCGCTCAGCGCGCCGACCGATGATCGTCCTCCTCATCCTCACCTTCTTCCAGGTATTCACCGGCATCAACGCTGTCGTCTACTACGCACCGATCATCTTCGCGGAGTCCGGCATGGGCGCCAACGCAGGAGCCTATGCGAACTACGGCGTCGGCATCGCCCTCGTCGCCTCCACCGCCATCGCCCTACCCATCATCGACAAGCTCGGGCGCGTCAAGCTGCTCGCAATCTCGATGATCGGTCAGGCCATCGCAATGATCGGACTCTGGCTGCTGCCCGACGCAGGATGGATCAGCATCTTCGCGGTCTTCGTCTACACCTTCGCCTTCGGCATCGGCATGGGACCGGTCTTCTGGCTCCTCGTCCCCGAGGTCCTTCCCCTATCGATCCGCGCCATCGGCACCGGAATCATCACCTTCGCCCAGTACCTGTTCAATGCGATCTTCTCCTGGGCCTTCCCCGTCGCCCTCGACGCCATAGGATCGATCGTGTTCTTCATCTTCGCGCTGCTGTCGGCGGCCGCTCTGTGGTTCGTCCTCGCGCGGGTGCCCGAAACATCGAACAAATCTCTCGAAGAGATCGAGGCCTACTGGCGGACCGAACGAGCCGCCAAGCACTCCCAGTCCTCGACCCAGAACTGAGCGGAGGCTCCATGCTCACCACACCGATCACTCACCCGGAGCTGCTAGGGGCACTCGCGCGGTGCGGCCACGGATCGAAGATCCTGCTTGCCGACGGCAACTATCCACACGTCACCGGCGTGCCCGCCACCGCCGAACGCATCGGACTGAACGTCACACCCGGTCTGCTCACGGTCGACCAGATCCTGGCCCCGCTGAGCCGGACGCTGACGGTCGAATCCTGCGAGTATATGCTCACCGCTGACTCGTCGAAGGCACCCGCTCTCACCGGCTACGAAGAGATTCTGCCCGGTGTCTCCTTCACCGGTCACGAGCGCTTCGCCTTCTACGACGCCGCACGCGAACCCGACGTCGCCGTCGTCATCGCCACCGGTGACGAACGCCAGTACGCTAACCTCCTGCTCACCGTAGGGGTCGTCACCGCATGAGTACACCCGCACCGCCCGTCGTCGACGCGCATCTGCACCTGTGGGACAGGAACAGTCTCGACTACCCGTGGATGGCAGAGATTCCTCAGCTGCCGCAGACCAGTCTGCCCGAGGAGATTCCGTCGTCGACGATCGGAGCCGTCGTCATCGAGGCCGGTGCACGTGAGGACCAGACCACCGCCGAGGTGGAATGGCTGACCGAGCTGTCCCACCGGTTCCCAGCCATCTGGGGACTCGTGGCGGCCGTCGACCTCAACGACCTCCACCTCGGCGAGGTGCTTGCGAAACTAGGCGAGAATCCACTCGTCGTGGGCGTACGGTGCAATCTCGAAGGCCGTCCCCTCGGTGATCTCGAGCTCGCGTCGTCACCGGTGGCTCCGATGCTGAGGGACGGAATCATCACTGTCCTCGAGGCGGGGCTGACATTCGACATCTGCGTCCGCAGCGCCCAGCTGCCGGAACTCTCCCGGTTCCTGGTCTCGATTGTTGAGGCCCGCGGTTCAGCCGCCGGACTCGTCATCGACCACCTCGGCAAACCCTTGCCTGACGGTCCGATCTCCGATCGCGAGAGCTGGGCCCAGTCGATGCGAAACCTTGCCAATCTGCCCGGACTGCACGTGAAATTCTCCGGGCTGCCAGGGCAGATCACCGGCCCTGTCGATGTCGCCCGCGCACATGAACTCGTCCGCGACTTTCTCGAGATGATCGAGGTGTTCGGGGCACAGCGGACGATGCTCGGCACCGACCATCCAGTCTCCACCCTCGCTCACGGCCTCACGGCCTCCGAGTGGATGGACGCAGTCAACTCAGAGTTCCGCAAGCGACTCACCGCCGACGAGGCGGCCGCGGTCAGCGGCGGAACCGCCACCGAATTCTATGGATTGAGGAATCGATCATGACCATCAAGAACCCTGTCGTCCGCCGACTGCACGACCAGCGCAACCTCGGCTTCGGCGGAGCGCCGATCGGGAACCTCTACCGGAGCATCGACGATCAAACAGCCGTCGGAGCCGTCACGGAGGCCTGGGATCAGGGCATCCGCTACTTCGACACCGCTCCCCACTACGGTCTCGGACTCAGTGAGCGCCGCCTCGGCGAGGTTCTGTCCGACCGCCCGCGAGACGAGTTCCTGCTTTCAACGAAAGTCGGACGTCTGATCCGTCCGGCTGACCTGCCGCGCGAGCTCGATGACGAGGGCTTCGCGGTGCCCGGAGACCGGGTGCGCGTGCGCGACTACTCCCGTGACGGCATACGACGCTCTATCGAAGAATCCCTCGAACGGCTGGGCCTGGAGAAGATCGACATCGTCTTTATCCATGACCCCGACGACTTTTGGACCGAAGCGATCGACGGGGCAGTACCCATGCTCAATCAGCTCCGGGACGAAGGCGTCATCGGAGCCTGGGGCGCGGGGATGAACCAGGCCGAGATGCTCGCCCGCTTTGTCCGCGAGACCGATATCGACCTCGTCATGCAGGCCGGCCGCTACACGCTGCTCGAACAGGGTGGACGTGAAGATCTCATCCCCGAGTGCGAGCGCCGCGGCGTGGGAGTCGTCAACGTCGGCGTCTTCAACTCGGGCATCCTCGCCAACGAGGATCCGCTCGCGCAGGCGAAGTACAACTACGAGGAGGCCCCGGCCCCAATCGTGGAGAAGGCTCAGAAGCTCGCAGAACTCGCGGCCGCGCACGACACGACGCTTCCGGCAGCAGCGCTGGCATTCAGCTACCGAGACCCGGCCGTCACAAATGTGACCGTGGGCATGCGCACTGCCGAACAGGTCCGCCGCAACACGGAGCTCTTCCGGCAGCCGGTGCCCGATGCTTTCTGGGCCGACGCCGTCGCGGCCGGGCTGCTCGCCGTCGACCCGAAGTCATTCGGCGAATGAGTGCCTAGGTCCGTACCGGACATGGTTGGCGCTTGTCCGCCCACCCCCACAGCAAGAGACCGAGTCTTGGGTCCCATCAAAACACCCGCAGAAGGAGATACCCCATGGAGTTCATGAGAATCGGCGCACGCGATCAGGAGACGCCTGTCGTTCGCGTCGGCGACGACCACTTCGACATCAGCAGCGTTGTCAGTGATATCGACCCGGCGTTCTGGGCCGACGGGTCCGCACGTGTGGCACGGGCCCTCGAAGCGGGAAGCCTGCCGAAGGTCCATATCGAGGGCCAGCGCATCGGTGCCCCGATCACCCGCCCGTCCGCAGTGATCTGCATCGGCCAGAACTATGTCGAGCATGCGGCCGAGTCCGGTGACCCGGCCCCTGAACAACCCATCATCTTCTTCAAGACACCGAACACGATCACCGGTCCGTATGACGCGATCGGCATCCCGCCGCGGGCGAAGAAGTTCGACTGGGAGGTCGAGCTGGGAATCGTCATCGGCAAGCAGGCCGCCTACCTCGAAAGCCGGGAGGAAGCCCTGGACGTGATCGGCGGATACCTCGCCGCAAACGACCTGTCCGAGCGTGACTACCAGTCGGTCCACTCGGGCGGACAGTGGTCGAAGGGCAAGTGCGTGAAGGACTCCATGCCGCTCGGGCCGGTCCTCGTGACCGCGGATTCCATCGACGCTCACGATCTTTCGCTCGCCAGCTGGGTCAACGGCGAACCGCGCCAGGGATCATCGACCTCGGACATGATCTTCCCTGTCGAGGACATCGTCTTCCGCCTCTCCCAGTACATGCAGCTCGAACCCGGCGACATCATCTCCACGGGAACCCCGAAGGGCGTGGCCCTATCAGGAAAGTACCCCTACCTGGTCCCCGGCGATGTGTCCGAGGTCGAGATCGAAGGACTCGGCCGACAGCGCCAGGAATTCTTCCAAGTCGAGGTTCCGGCCGGAGTCGGCGCCGACCTGCTCCTGGGCTGAGCAGACAGGGTCGGCCAACTCGGCCGAAGTTCCTCGACGTACACGTCTCGACGCACACGGATCACAACTATTAAGAAAGCCGAAATGAAATGAGCACATCAGAAGAATTCGCCGGACTGACCGCGATCGTCACGGGAGGAGCCTCAGGCATCGGCAAATCCGTCACCGAGCTGCTGTTGGAGTCCGGAGCGAACGTCGCTGTCCTCGACCTCAACCCTGACGGCGCCCCGAACGGTGCTCTCGGCCTGCAGTGCGATGTCTCTGACCGCACCTCAGTCGAGGCCGCCGTCGATGCCGCTGCCACCGAATACGGCGGAATCGACATCGTCATCAACAACGCGGGAATCGGTGCTCAGGGCCAGGTCAATGCGAACGACGATGCCGAGTGGAACAGGGTCCTCAACGTCAACGTCGTCTCCGTCGCCCGCGTCACCGCTGCGGCACTGCCGTACCTGCGCAAGTCGGAGCACGCCGCCGTTGTGAACACCTCGTCGATCGCTGCCACTGCCGGACTGCCCGAGCGAGTGCTCTACTCCGCAACCAAGGGCGCCATCTACTCGATGACCCTGGCCATGGCAGCCGACCACGTCCGCGAAGGCATCCGTGTCAACGCAGTGTGCCCGGGCACCGCGAACACCCCGTGGGTGATGGGTGGCCTGATGTCGAAGGCGGAAAACCCCGAGGAAGAGCTGCGTCAGCTCAATGCCCGGCAGCCGCACGGTCGACTCGTCGAGCCGGTGGAAGTGGCCCGTTCCATTGCCTTCTTGGCCAGTCCCCTGCAGGGCTCGACGACCGGCTCCACGCTGGCCGTCGACGGAGGTATGCAGGGGTTGCGACTGCGCGCCGAATGAGTTGTTTAAAACGCCGAGGCGGCTGTGGGCGGGAACAACGATTCTCCGCGCACAGCCGCCTCGGCGTTTGTTATTCGTTAGATGTCAGATCAACCGATTCGGGTGATCAGTCGCCTGACGTTGGTGGGTTCTGGGTGATATCGGCATCGGCGCCGATGGCATCCTCATCGTCGACGTCGACATGATCGACCCAGCGCTGCACTCCGGTGACGTGCAGAACCATGATCGATTGGGCCAGACGTGCGTCACCGGCGGCGAGCGCATCGATGATTGCGCGATGCTCGCTCAGCGTCTTCTCCACTGCTCCGTCTTCGCTCATTCCTCGCCATGTCCTGGCCCGTGTGGTCTTTACCGAGACCGCTTCGAGCATCGCTGCCAAGTAGTCATTGCCCGCATAGCGGGCGATCGTGGAATGGAACTCGAAGTCCTGTGCGACCAACGACTCGATCGAAGTCGGGTCGGTGTCAGCGATCGTGGCTCGGAGCTCATCAAGGCCGGTCTCGTCGATGAGTGAGGCCGCACGATAGGCGGTTTCAGCTTCGAAGATGCGCCGAACCTCGAGAATCTCCCGCAGAGACCCCGACGCGTGGACGTCGACGAGAAACGACACTGCTTCGACCATGTCCTCGGCTGCGAGGGAAGTGACATAGGTGCCGGAGCCGCGTCTGACGTCGAGGACGTTGATGAAGTCGAGGGCCTTCACCGCCTCTCGCAGTGAGTTGCGGGAGAGGCCGAGCCGTTCGGAGAGTTCGACCTCCGGCGGGAGGCGGTCCCCTGGCCCGAGCTCACCGCTGACGATGAGGGCTTTGATCTTCTCGAGTGCGTCGTCCGTCAGTGCCATGGCCCCAACCTAATACACCTTCTGTCTGTTCTCGCCGTCGTCGCATTCAGATAGCTCAGCCAGCCGCACACCATTCACCAACAACACATGGGATGTCTCTGTCGATCTTACACATTCAAGCCTGCACCCGATAGTGGAGAAAGTGATGAAAACGGCGCATATCCGCGCAGACGCAGATTCATTGACCAAGAGCAACAAGGTGTTATAGATTACAAACATCGGATCATTTGGTGTTGTTCAAGGATGCAGCTGCCTGATCCGCCCCTGCCCCTAAAGCGCAATGCGTTCGTGAAACTCAGCGCATCTGAGCCAGAAAAGAAGAGGAGCCGAATGTCCCGGGAGACAGACAGCGGATTCAGCAATCAGATTCCAAGGAGCTGGGAAGAGCTAGATGCCCGAGAACTGCCTGATTGGTACGGAAAGGCGAAGTTCGGCATCTTCGTCCATTGGGGCGTCTTCTCGGTACCAGCTTGGCGGACCCTCAACGATGAACAATTCGGTTCTTACGCTGAGTGGTATTACGCAAGTGTCTACGGGTCCTACCGCAATGCTGATCCCTCATTCCATCAGGCAATGTATCCGGGCAAAAGTTACCGTGACTTTGCTGCCGACTTCGGCGCGGAGCTCTTCGACCCGCAGGCCTGGGCACAACTGTTTGCTCGCGCCGGCGCAAGGTACGTCGTCCTGACCTCCAAGCACCACGACGGATACTGCCTGTGGCCGACCGCAAACAGGAACAAGCGAAACTGGAATTCCGCTGATGTCGGCCCCCAACGGGACCTGGTCGGTGACCTCACCACAGCGGTTCGCGAAGCGGGTCTGAAGATGGGACTCTACTATTCGATTCCTGAGTGGGAAACCCATCAGTCTCACCGGGTTGATGACGGCTACTTCATCCCTCAGGAAGACGCTGAAAAGCACGGCATAGACCCGGCTGAATATCCGCGCGAGATCTTGCATCAGCAATGGGTTGAGCTCAACGAAAACTACGCCCCGTCGGTCATCTACACCGATGGTGGCGAATGGGACTTTGACGAGGCCTACACAGATACCCGCAAGATGCTCTCGTGGCTTTACGAGAAAGCACCGAACGGCAGCGAAGTGGTTGTCAACGACCGCATCCACCGGGGCATGCCGGGCGTCCATGGAGACATCTACAGCACGGAATACCAAGACATCGAAGGCTTCGGCACGGACCACCCGTGGGAGGAAAGCCGCGGAATCGGAGGATCCTACGGCTTCAATCGCGCAGAATCAGCCGAGGACTATTCAAGTGCTGCGGAGCTGATCGCGATGCTCGTACGCACGGTAGCTGGCGGAGGCAATTTCTTGCTCAACGTCGGTCCGACCGCGGATGGGCGCATCGCCGCAATCCAACAGGAGCGGCTGCTCCAAATCGGACGATGGATGGAGACGAACGGCGAGTCCATCTACGAATCTTCGCCGACCTCGGATCTGGTCTCGTCCGATGATGGTGTCTTCGTCACCAAGCGTCCTGGTGCACGGTACGTGACGATAATTGGGCGGCCGGAACGCCTGAGACTGAGGCTCAACGAATCGTTGACTGTGCTCGGGTGGGAGCTGCTCGGCGATGCCGAAGGAGTCGCCAGCCAGCTGCTCGACGTCAACAGCGGGGACTCAAAACAAGGGTCGGGCGAGCACGTCTCCATCCGACTCACCGAGGCAATCAGAACACCGACACCGCTGACGACAGATCTGCCCATTGTCATCAAGCTGCAGATTGACGGTGAGTGATCTTATGCGCAAGCAAATCAATTCCTCTGGTGATACGGGCCCTGTTGGCGAGAAGAAGGCGAGGATTCCGAACCTCGCGTTAGCGGTGTCGCCGATCGTAGTCATGCTTGTGGTCATAATCGGCGGTGTGACCGTACTCGACATCAGAGTCGAAGTCCTGCTGATGATCGCAGCCGCGTACGCCGCACTTCTCTCCATTTGGCTCGGTCATAGTTGGAAGGAAATAGAAGACGCGCTAGTCACGCAATTCTCCAAGGCGTTCCCGGCTATCCTCATTGTCCTATGCGTCGGCGTAGTGATCGGGTCTTGGGTGGCCAGCGGCACAATTCCGCTGCTCGTGTATTTCGGAGTCGAAGCGATCAGCCCGAAATTCATCATTGTCACCGCCTTCCTGGTCACGCTTATCTTGTCCGTCGCAACTGGTACCTCTTGGGGCTCAGTGGGCACCGTTGGGGCGGCCTTCATCGGTGTGGCCACCGCGATGGGGGCTCCATTGCCTGCAGTCGCCGGAGCCTTGGTCTCCGGCGCATACTTCGGCGACAAGATGTCCCCACTATCCGACAGCACGAACTTGTCTGCCGTGGCGGCTGGAGTCAATTTGTACAAACATATCCAGCACTTGTTGTGGACCACGGGCCCCGGCGCGATTGTCTGCGTCATCGTTTACACGATCGCGGGTTTCTGGTATTCGGACAGAGCACCTGCCGAAGTCCACACAATGGATAAGTTCCTTCACCAGTTGCAGGAGCTCTTCCACATGAGCATGCCGTTCGGTTTGCTGCTGCTGATCCCGGTGGTCATCATCGTCGTAGGGTCATTGATGCGGATGCCGACGGTGCCTGTGATGCTGGCCTCTGCCGCATCTGCATCACTGCTGGCAGTCTTCGGTCAAGGCTTCTCTCTAAAAGACACTGCGCTCTCGATGATGTCGGGATTCACGATGGACATGTTCTCGACCAGTCAGAACTCCAGCGTCGATGTGGGCTCACTTTCTGAAGCTATCCCCACGCTGCTCGAAAGAGGCGGAATGGAGTCGATGACGACGATCTTCCTTGTTGTCGTATGTGCTTTCGCGTTCGTCGCCGCGTTGACTGTGTCCGGTTCACTCGACGTTGTCATGAGCGCGTTGATGAAGGTTGTCCATTCGAACGGCCAGCTCATCGCAGTCACCGTCGCGGGCGGAGTTCTGCTCATCGCCGCCACCGGCACATCGACGGTCTCGTTCCTGATTCTGGGTGGAATGCTCCGCCATGAATACATCCGACGCGGCCTTGAAGCTCGGAATCTCGGCCGCACGATGGAAGACGCCGTCACCGTCGTGGAACCGATCCTCCCCTGGACCCTGGCAGGTGTATTCATGGCTTCCGCATTGGGAGTTCCCACACTCGAATATGCACCGTGGGCAGTTCTCTGTTACTCCGGCGTGTTCTTTGCGTTGCTATGGGGATTCACCGGTTTCGCAGTCTCGAAGATCACCAAGAAGAGCGATGACTACGAAGAGTATCAAGAGATCAAGGAGAAAGTCGCCAGGGAGAACGCAGCGACCTAGGGCGTATCTCCTATATTGACCATTCCAGGACTGGCGCGATCTGCCTCGTGAGCACTTCGGCCCCTGGCAGACGGCATGGAAACGCCACCACCGCTACGCCGTCTACGGCACCCGGGACCGAGTGCTGGCCCGGGAATGCCGTCTACGGTAAGGGTCGACCGCTGGTTGTGGTGGTCACTGGCGGGCAGCGTCACGACGGGGTGATTCTGCCGCAGGTCTTGGCCGACATTAGAGCGCCACGGGCTGGTGGCGGTCGTGCTCGCACACGCCCACACGCGGTTCTGGCTGAACGGGTTTACGGGTTCAATGCCAATCGCGACCATCTGCGTTCGCGTGGCATTCGGGCGATGACTCCGGACAAGAGTGATCAGATCGTGACAGCGGCCGTCCCAATCCGATCCGGGTCTGCAACCCGAGCGCACGACCCAGTCCAGGCTGCGCGAGCCTCGTTCTGACCCTCGTCAGCCTGAGTTTCGTTCGGCGGATCGCCACCTTCGTCGTCTGTGTGGACTTGGCGATCGCGGCCGTGCCCCAGCAGCCGTGGCGCTACCACTTCGGCGACCGATTCCCTGGGCGATCGCCTTCCTCACTATTTCGGTCTGCCTCATCTCGGCGCTGGGCATCGCGAGCTTGCTGAAGATCTCTGTCAGCCGAGTGAACGGATTCTCGACTACCAATCTATACGATATGTAAAGTTCCAGACTCCTTGTAAGCTGAGAGAAAACCCGGTACGAAGGATTTCCCATGGTGTTCATCGACCCCGAGCCCACAGCACTGGAACAGATCAGGCTGGACAGCGAGCGGGGCTTTCTCGGCACTCGCGAACAGCCCCTCATCACTGCCGACGACGGCAGTGTCGTCTCTGACCTCAGCGCCTACGACTTCCTCACCGACCCGGCTCCTGCCGAGGCCGATCCTGTGCTGTGGGAGCATTCGGGTCGTGTCGCCCGTCACGGACTCTTCCTCGTCATCGAAGGCATCTACCAAGTGCGCGGATTCGATCTCGCCAATCTCACCCTCATCGAGGGAGCCGACGGTGTGATCGCCGTCGATGCGCTCACGAGCACGGAAACCGCCGAGGCGGCCCTTGAACTCTACTTCGCCCACCGCGGCAGGCGGCCGATCACCGGAATCATCCTCACTCATCCGCATGTCGATCACTTCGGCGGAGTCGAGGTCCTCCTCGCCCACGCGGTCCCCGGTGCGCCTGTGCTGGCCCCGGAAGGGTTCCACCACCATGCGCTGCGGGAAAACCTGCTCGCCGGTCCGGCGATGCGCCGACGCTCGGTCTACATGTACGGCACCGAACTCGAGCCGGGCCCGACCGGCCACATCGGTTGCGGCCTCGGCCAGCGAGTGGCGACGGGAACCACGACGCTGACTGCCCCCACCGATACGATCACGGCCACCGGTGAGACCAGGACGATCGACGGTCTGGAGTTCGTCTTCCAACTCACCCCCGGCACCGAGGCTCCGGCGGAGATGAACTTCCTTCTCCCCCGCCTCGGCGCTCTGTGCCTTGCGGAGAATGCGGTGCACACCCTGCATAACATCATCACTCTGCGCGGTGCCCAAGTTCGCGATGCCAAGCTCTGGTCCGACTATCTCGATGAGACGTTGAGGCTCTTCGGGCCGCGGACCTCCGTCGCCTTCGCCACTCATCACTGGCCCACTTGGGGACGCGAGAGGGTCGCCGACTTCCTCACCGTCCAGCGCGACGTCTATGGCTTCCTGCACGATCAGACCGTGCGGCTGATGAACGACGGCTTCACCGCCGATGAGATCGCCGAACGGCTGGAGCTGCCCGAGGCCCTGGCCGCCTCCCCCGTCGTCCGCGGCTTCTACGGTTCGGTCAGCCACAACGTCAAGGGCATCTGCCAGTTCTATCTCGGATGGTTCGACGGCAATCCCTCACATCTGTGGCCGCTGCCGAAGTCGGAGAGCGCAGAGCGCTGGATCTCGATGCTCGGCGGGGTCGACTCCGCTGTATCGCGGATGACGGCCACACTGCCCGATGCGAGCACCGAGGATCTGCGGTTCGCCTCTGAGGTCCTCGACGCCTGCGTCTTCGCCGACCCCGGCCACAGCAGAGCCCGCAATCTCCTCGCCGATGTGCTCCAGCGCTTGGCCCATGGGTGTGAGAACGCCGTGTGGCGCAATGAGTATCTCAGCGCCGCCGCCGAACTCCGCAGCGAACCGGAGGCGGTGCCCGGAGCGACACCGCAATGGCTTTCTCCAGCCGGAGCGCAGTCGGGCAGCGGCTCCCGGGCTGACGCAGATGGCCGACCGTCGCAGGGCCGTCCCCACAACCGGATCGCTGCGGATCTCGGCCTCGCCGATGTGCTCGACTCGATGTCCGTGCGCCTCGACGGTCATGCAGCGGCCTCGATGCGGCTGAGCATCGACCTCGTCGAACTCGACGCCGAGTCCTCAGCCCGGGCCGTCCATCACGTCGAACTCCACAATGGGGTCCTCCATCACCGCCGTGAACCTCTCGCGGCAGGAGCATTACCGGAGTCATCGAGCCTGTCGTCTTCCGGTGCCGAGGCAGACCTGAGGATCGAGGTCCCACTCGGGTCGGCTTCGCGTCTGGTCGCGCGCGGCCTCACGGGCTTCACCGCCTCGGGCGACACCGCTGCGTGGGACCGCCTGCGCGCACTGCTGACCACCGCCCGACGCGGCTTCCCCATCATCGAACCTCGGTGAGCATCGTCGGACTGCCGTGACGCAGGACTTGCGAAGCCAGCAGCACTGAGCGGCCGGCGGAGCTGTCTCCGCCGGCCGCTCAGGCATCACCGTCTCAGACCCGGTGCCGCCTCGACGTCATTTCGTGATGCGCATCGTCTTCGTCGCCGGCAGACCGTCATAGATCCGCTGCTCGAAGCCCGGGGCAGTCGTCAGCTGAGCCGGGATTCCGCTCAACGGCACGGCGTATGCCTGCTCGAAGACCCGATCCTGCAGCTTCGCATAGATCTCGCAGCGTTTGCTCTCATCCTCTTCCGCCATGGCCTGGGCGAGCAGCTTCTGCACATCCTTGTGCTCGTCTCCGGTCGAGTTGCGTCCTCCGTCCTCGGTCACCATACCGGTGAACCGGGAGATGCCGTCGTAGAGGGTGCCCGAGGTGTTGATGAAGTTGAGGATTGCCATATCCCACGACTCAGGTTTGGAAGCGAGCTCGGTGGCCAGTCCCGCCGGGTCGACCGACCGCAGTGTGTTCTTCGCTCCGGCTTCGCTGACGACCTGGTCGACATACTTGTTGCCGGCGCCCTTGGCGACGGCCGGAGTGCCCAGCTGCACCGACTCCGCACCCTCGAGGCTCTCGGCCGCTGCCGCCGGATCATTGGCGATGAGGCGGGACTCGTCTGTGTTCGCGCAGGGAACCGTCTCGGATACGAAGCTCGTCGACGGCTCACCGAGCCCGTTCGTCGCCGCCTTCGCGTAGGCCGAGCGGTCGATGGCCTGAGCCACTGCCCGGCGCTTGTCCGCGTCAGCGAAGACGCGGCCGTCGCGTTCGTTGAAGACGAGGAACATCGTGCCCACCGAGAAGCGCTCAGAGCCGAAGTCCTCCTCGTCCTTGAACCGAACCATCGGCTCACCGGTGATGGTGGCGACGTCGAGGTCCCCGGTGATCATGCTGTTGGCGACGCTGTTGTAGTCGGTCGACACCGTGAAGTGCACGGTCTTCGCAGGATCACCCTTGAGCGGTTCGGCGAATTCGGGGAACGTGTATCCCGAGTCGCGCAGCGTGAACTCCACGCTGGCGCCCGGTTTGAAGTCTTCCAAGGTATAGGGGCCCGAAAATGCCGCTTCGACCTCTCCGGTGGCGGTCTTCTCCGGGTCTTCGAGTCCCGCCGGGCAGACGATTCCGGCTTCGGGCTGCGACAGTCCGCGCAGCATGTCCGCCCAGGGTTTGTCGAGTTCGATGGTCACGGTCCCCGCATCGTCGTCGGCGGTGATCTTCGGAGAGTTGGGCCCGAAGACCTGACTCTTCTGCTTCGAGGTCTTCGCGAATTCCTCGAGGGAGTCCTTGACGATGTTCGGGGTGATCGTCGTTCCGTCGGCACAGGTAGCGTCTTCACGCAGGGTGAACGTCCCCTTCGTCGGCGTGACGTCCCAGTCCGTCGCAAGATCCCCGCTGACGCCGTCTTCCGCATCGGAGTCGAGTGCCACGAGCGAGGCATAGAGCAGGCTGCTGGACTGGGTTCCCGGCACCCCCGAAGCCGTGTACGGGTAGAAACTGTTGGGGTCGGCGATCATCGTCGATCGGATGGTGTCGGTGGTTCCCTCGCCGCCACTCCCGGTGGCTCCGGTCGTGCAGGCGCTGAGCCCCAGCGTCAGGGCGGCGAGACCGGCGACGGCGGGAACGAGTCCGGTCGCCATCGACCGGCGTCGTGTGATGGACATTCTGTCTCCTCGTGGTGGTGGGTGGATGGGGTCAGTGCGGTGTCAGCGCAGTCTCACGTGCTGTGAGTTCGCGGCTGAGGCGGGCGAAGACGGGCTCGAACCGGGGGACGCTGACGGACTCGTCGACGGGGTGAGCGCCGAAGTGCGCGATCACCGTCTGCCGGGCGGGGTTGATGTAGAGCCTCTGCCCGGAACGGCCGCGGGCGACCAGTGCCCCTTCGCCGTCCTGGGGCAGCCACCAACCGCGCCGATAGGCCAGCACAGGTCGGTCGATCCTTTCGTCGCCTGTGCCCACGACGTCGGATGCGGGGCCTTCGGGCACCGTCCAGAAGTCTGCGACCAGGTCCGCCGGCAGCACCTGGTCCTGGCCGACCGCACCTCCGTCGGCCATGAGCTGCCCGAAGCGGGCGAGATCGGCCAGAGTGCAGGCGAAGCGGCCGGAGACGAGTTCCCGACCAGTGGGGTCAAGTCCGAAATGAGCGTCGCTGCTCGCCCCGATGCGCGAGTAGACCAGTTCTTCGAGCAGAATAGACACGGTGGCTCCGGTCGTCCGGCGGACGACTTCGCCGAGTGCTTCTGTGTTCCCGTTCTCGTATCTGAAGGACTGCCCGCTGGAGCCGTCCTCTCGCGATGTCGCCAACCTCTCAAGCAGTGTCCGGGGTCCGGTGTAGTCTGCCGGCGCCGGCACCATGCCGACGGCGGCGAAGAAGGCACGCGCCTCGGTCTCCTTGTCGAAGAGCCGCTGTCCGTAGCGCACGGCGGTGAGCATATGGAAGGCGTCGTCGACGCCGGCGAGGCCGAATCCGGTGCCCTCCAGCTCCGGCACGTAGTCGCCGATGGTTCGGCTGGGATCGATCTCCCCGCTGCGCATCAGCGAGGCCAGGACCAGCGCGAACACCGATTTCGAGATCGAGGCAGTGACATGCCTGTCCTCGGGTCCGAATCCGTGGCGCCAGTCGCTGTGGACGAGCCGGCCGCAATGGAACACGAGCAGACCGGTCGTGTCCGCACTGTCACAGAACCGGCGCAGGCTCACCTCGGTGCCGTCGCTGCCCGGCACCATGACCTCGCCGAGGCCGTCCGCCAGACTCGTCGGGACCTCGAGGTCACCCGCCCGGCTGAGGGCCGACTCGGTCGCAGCCGGTTGCCGGGTCTGCCGTGCCGTATCCGCTGCCTGTCGACAGTGGGCGCGCACTGTGCGCACCGGCATGCGATCTTCGTCGTTGGTCATATGGGCGCGGATGGCGACAGGGTCGGAGAACCCTGCCTGCGCGGCTGCCTCCGCCGCTGTGCGTCGGTCTGGCTGGGTCTCATTCATGAGAGCTTGAACCCCTTTCCGCCCGGAACGGAGTCGAGCAGCGTTCGCGTGTAATCGGCTTGAGGGGCGGCGAACACGCGGTCGAGCTCACCGACTTCGACGATGCGACCGGCTCTCATGACGACGATGTCGTCGCAGACTGCCTGTGCCACCGCGAGGTTGTGGGTGATGAAGATCATCGAGTGCTCGGTGGCTCCTTCGCGCAATCGGGCCAGGAGCCGGATGATCTCGGCCTGCACGGACACGTCGAGGGCCGAGGTGATCTCGTCGGCGACGAAGAGTTCGGCTCCGACGGCCAGCGCCCGGGCTATGGCGATGCGCTGTCGCTGCCCGCCGGAGAACTCGTGCGGGTAGCGGTAGGCGACCGATGCCGGCAGCTGGACGCTTTCGAGGACCGCGGCGATCTCCTCGGCGTGGGACCGGGGACTGGCAGACTTCGGGTCGAAGGCCTCGGCCAGGGTCTGGGCGATGGTCCGACGCGGATCCAGCGAGGAATACGGGTCCTGTGGGATGTACTGGATCCTGCGGTAGAGCGCATGCCGGGCACGCCGCTTCGCCCGGGCCAGCTCGGCGCCGGCGACGGTGAGGCTGCCGGTGGAGATCCGGTTGATCCCCACGATCGCTTTGGCCAGCGTCGACTTTCCCGAACCCGACTCTCCGACCAGGCCGACGACGCGTCCGCGCGGGATGTCGAGGTCGATGTCCTTGAGCACATGGTGATAGCCGAAGGAGAGGTTGAGCTCCCTCGCACGCACGATCACATCGTCCTCGGCCCGCACCGGCCGGGCCTCGTCTTTCACAGTCACGCTCATGGCCTGCTCCCTTCCGGCAGTCCTCGGCTCATATCGATCTGGGGCACCGCATCGAGCAGAGCTGCGGTGTAGGGGTCGGAGACCTCACCGGCGGCGAGCTGGGCGGCGGTGAGCTCCTCGACGACCGCGCCATCACGCATGACCAGCACGCGGTCGCAGAGTTCTCCGACGACGCCGAGGTCGTGGGAGATGAAGAGCACGGCTGTGCCGAGTCGCCGACGCAGCTGGTGGAAGATGCGCAGCACCTCGACCTGCACCGTGACGTCGAGGGCCGTCGTCGGCTCATCGGCGATGAGCAGCTGTGGCCGGTTGACCACCGCGGCGGCAATCATCGCTCGCTGCCGCATTCCGCCGGACAGCTGATGCGGGTACTGCTTCATCCGCAGTTCGGGCTGATCAATACCGACGGTTGCAAGGGCCTCGATGATGGCCTGCTGCGCTTCCTTGCGGGAGTATCCCGAATGGGTGCGCAGAACCTCGGTCAGCTGCGGACCCATCGTGCGCGAGGGGTTGAAGGTGGTGCCGGGGTCCTGGTAGATCAATGCGATCTCCTGGGCCAGCTGCGCCGCTGCCGGTGTGCCCTTCATGTTCATGTCTCCCACCCGCAGCTCTTCGGCCTCGAGCGCGAGGTCATCGGCGAGGAGCCCGGCCACGGACATCGCGGTGAGCGACTTCCCGGACCCGGATTCGCCCACGAGGCCGACAATCTCGCCGGGGGCCACATGCAGGTCGATCCCCTTGACGAGGGCGCGACGTTGCTGACCGCCGCGGATTGCGAGTTCGCGCACCCGCACCAGGGCCTCGTCGTCTGCCGCGGGCGAGGCTGTGGCGTTCGCCTCGGGGGTGCGCGGGGACCAGGTCCGGGCGGTGCGAGGGTCGGCGTGAGCGGCCAGGCCGTCGCCGATGAGCATGGCCGCCACGGAGGCGAGCACGATCATCACAGCGGGCCCCAGCGCCTCAATCGGCTGCGTGTAGAGGGACTCGAGGCTGTCGTTGAGCAGCGAACCCAGATCGTATTGGGGCTGCTGGACGCCGAGCCCGACGAAGGACAGGGCGGAGATCTCGACCAGAGTGGCAGAGAAGATCGTCGTCGCCAGCACCAGCAGCGGTTCGGCCATCGCCGGGATCATGTGCCGAACAGCCAGATGGTAGGAGCCGACGCCGAGGAAGCGCGAGGTGAGGAAGTATTCGCTGCGGGCCGTGCGTCCGGCGAGGTTGGCCGTTACGCGGGCGAATCCGGGGATCCCCGCGATGCCCAGGGCGAAGACCGCCGTGGTCGCACCGGGCAGGAGGATCGCAGCGATGATGAGGGCGGTGATCAGCGTCGGGTACGCGACGGCGGTCTCGAGCAGTCGCAGGCACCATTCACGCACGACACGAGGCGCCAGCCAGATCGCCACTCCCACGACGAGACCGCCGACGACGGAGATCGCTGCGGCACAGACGGTCATGATGAGCGTCAGGCGGGTGGCGACGAGGACTCGAGCGAGATTGTCCTGCCCGAAGTCGTTCGTCCCCAGCGGGTGGCCTCTGCCCGGCGGCAGAGCTGTGTCATTGGTGATGGCTGTCGCCGAACCAGTGACGAAGATCGGGGCGACAACGGCGATGAGGACCAGTGCGACCATGAGGACGACACCGAATGTGAAGGCCGGCCGCCAGACAGTCGGGCGTGAGGCAGTAGACATGGATCAATCACCGGCTTCCAGGGTTCGAGGGTCGACGAGGGCCAGCACGATGTCGACGACGAGGATGAGGAGGGTAGCGATGATCCCGAGCAGCAGGATGGTGCCGCGAATGACGGGATAGTCGCGTTCGGTGATCGCCGTGACGATTCCGGTGCCGAGTCCGGGCCAGCCGAATACTGTCTCGATGACGACGGCTCCGCCGAGCATGCCTGCCAGGATCAGCCCTGAGAGGGTCAGGGTGGTGGTGAGCAGGTTGGGCAGCACATAGCGAGTGGTGATCTTCCAGGTGCTCAGACGCCAGCCGCGGGCGGTGCGCACATAGTCCTGTTCGAGGATCGTTGCCGCCTCGCGCCGCACGATGCGAGCGAGCGCGCAGGCAGGGCCGATCATGATCGCGGCCGTCGGAAGTACGAGCGATGACAGGGTCGCCGCACCCGAAGCGGGAAACCATCCGAGAAGCACCGCGAAGATGTAGACGATGAGCGTAGCGAGAACATAGTTCGGCACGGCGAAGACGAAGCTCGTCGCGGCGTTGAACGCATGGTCGAGACCGGGACGGCGGCCACCTCGGGTGAGCAGAGCCGCCGCGGTCCCGGCGGGCACCCCGAGCATCAGGGTGAGCACGATGGCCATGATCGCGATCTCGGCGGTGAAGGGCAGTCGAGCAAGCACGACCGACCACACCGGCAGACCGGTGGCGAACGACGCTCCCATATCACCGGTGAAGATGCCGCCGACGTAGTGGACGAACTGCACGCCCAGCGGCGCCTCGAGCCCGAGCGCGGTCCGGGTGGCCTCGATCTGCTCGGCAGTCGCGCCCTCCCCTGCCGCGACGACCGCGGGGTCGCCGGGCAGCAGCGGCACGATGAAGAACGTGATGACGATGAGCAGGCCGAAGGACAGCAGCACTCCCCCGCCACGGCGGATGAGGAATCGGGTCCATGGGTGCTCGGTCGGTCTCCGGCGTCGGGCATTGGGACTTGCGCCCCGAGTCGACGTGATGGACAGGGCCATGAAGACAACACCTCCTCGTGTCGTGTGCGACTGCCTAGTTCGCCTCGGCACCGGACAGTGCGGTCGAGGACATGGCCTGAATTACATATTGTCCGCTTTTAGACACACTGTCAAGATTTATTCGGAGTGCAAAGTAGTCGGGCGAACATGCCGTGGCGGCACGCCGACGCCGGGCCCTCACCGCGGGCGGTCAAGACGCGCGACAGAGTCCCAGAAGTGAGCGGCTGCGCTCAGAACGTCCCTTCGGGGATCTCGTCGAAGCCGCTGGCCCACATGCGACCATGCACGGAGAGCTCAGTGAGCACCTGCGCGACCTCGGCCGCCGGGATCGGCCGCTCCTCGGGCTCGAGCCACCACAGCAGCACCGTGACCTGCTCGCCCACCCAGGCGCGGGTGAGGATCTCCGGATCTACCCGGAACTGCGCGCCGGTCACTTCGGCGCGCTTGAGGAAGATCTCCTTGGCCGCTTCGGTGCGGGTGTCGACGAAGATCCGCAGCGCCGTGCCATCACCCTCGCCACGCAGGATCACGCGGTAGGCGTCCCGCTCCTCCTCCGCATGCTCGAAGAGGATTCGCAGCGCTTCGCCGGAGAAGTAGGAGTTCTCGCGCAGCCGCAGCTGTTCGAGCCGCGCAGCCAATTCACTCTGGAGGTCGAGGACGATCTGAGTGAACAGCGCAGGTTTGTCGCGATAGTAGGCATAGAAGGTCGCGCGCGAGATATCGGCCTCCGCAGCGATGTCCTCGATGGTCACGGCATCGTAGCCGCGCTCGAGGACGAGCTCGACCAGCGACGACTTCAGCGCGCGCTGAGTCCTGCGCGCCCGACGGCTCTCAGCCATCTCCACTCCTTCCGCACCAGCACCGCCGACTGGCGACACCTCAGCCACAACCGTACCGACACATTGTCATTTCTGGACTCCGGTGCCCAAAGTTGTACACTGTGTCTAATTCTAGTCACATTGTCGTGAGGAGATCTCGGATGCTCAACCTTGGTTACTACATCACCCGCGCCGCCCAGCACTGGCCCGACACCGAGGCGGTGGTCGCCGGCAGTCTGCGCCTGAGCTTCGTCGAGCTCGACGCCCAGTCGACAGCGCTGGCCGGCGCTCTCGCCGCCCACGGCGTCAACCGGGGCACGCCGGTAGCGACTTTCGCTGGGAACACCGGAGAACTCGTCGTCATCGAAGCGGCCCTCTACAAGCTCTCGGCCCTGCGAGTGCCCATCAATGCCCGCCTCGGGGTTGCCGAGACCGCCCACATCCTCGGCGACGCCGGAGTGGCAGTCCTCTTCGTCGACCGGACCCACTTAGCCTCGGCTGAAGCGGCTGTCGCGGCAGCAGAGGCGAACGTGCGCCTCGTTGTCCTCGGAGACGACGGCGACCGCGGCTATGCCTCCTTCCTCTCTGAGGGTGCAGGAGCAGAGCCCTCCGAGGTGATGTTTGACGCTGAGGAGTCCGATCCCTGCGTGCTCAACTTCACCTCGGGCTCGACCGGCAAGCTCAAGGCCGCGGTGCAGACGGTCGGCAACCGTCTGGCGAATATGCGCAAACGCCTCATGGACCCGTCGAAGTCGACGGGCCAGGAAACCAGATACCTCGTCGCCGGGCCGATCACCCACGCCTCGGGCATGGGAGTCCTGGCCGCCCTCAGCCGCGGTTCGACGATCGTCGTCCTAGCTTCCTGGGACGCCGGCGAGTTCCTGCGCCTGGTCCGTGACGAGCGGGTGACCTCGTCCTTCGTCGTCCCGACCATGCTCCACATGCTCCTCGACCACGGCATCGAGCCCGAAGATGTCGCGACACTGCAATCGCTGACCGTCGGCGGTGCCCCGGTGAGCCCGAAGAGGCTGAAGGAGGCCGTAGAGGCATTCGGACCGATTATCGAACAGGGGTACGGACAGGCAGAGACGACCAGTGGGGTCACGGCGCTGACCAAGGAGGACATCGTCCGCGGCATCGAATCCGATCCACAGCTCCTGCTCTCCTGCGGACGCGCCGTCTTCGACTCGGAGGTCGCAGTCCTCGACGACGACGGCAGGCGCGTGCCTGCCGGGGAGCTCGGCGAGCTGGCGGTGCGCGGCCCCGACTGCGTGAGCGAATACTGGGGCGCTCCAGAGCTGAGCGCGGAGACATTCCGCGACGGATGGGTGCTCACCGGCGACATCGCCTACATCCGACCCGACGGCTACGTCTTCATCGTCGACCGGAAGAAGGACATGATCATCTCGGGCGGATTCAACATCTATTCCACCGAGGTCGAGGCCGCAGTCTATGAACACCCCGATGTCAGTGAGGTCTGCGTCGTCGGCGCCCCCGACGACCGATGGGGCGAGTCAGTGACCGCCGTTGTCGTCGCACGCAGCGGCTCGCAGCCGAGCGCGGAGTCGATCATCGACTTCTGCGGCGAGCGCCTCGACCGCTTCAAGAAGCCACGGCGCATCGACTTCGTCACCGAACTGCCCGTCAACCGCAACGGCAAGATCGATCGTCGACAGATCCGCTCCGGCTACTGGGCCGGTGCCGAACGCAGCGTCAACTGAGCGACCAGGCCCGCCGTTCTCGGTCCGCCGCAACCACCATCTGCCGATTGGAGACAGACATGTCCTTCACCCTCAACCCCGACTATTCCGACCACCCCCTCGCCGAGACCATCGCGAGTCTGCGCACCTATCTCGACGGAGAGCTCGCCGAATACGAACAGAAGCGCGAGCTGCATCCGGAGTCGCGCTTCGACCGCGAGACTCTGCAGAAGGTGTGGAAGCGCTCCTATGAGCTCGGCTTCTACGGAATCCACCTGCCTCCGGAACTCGGCGGCAGGGGACTGAACCACACGGACCTGGCCATTCTCAAGGAAGAGGTCTCCGCCTCGGGGCGGGTGCTGGCCCAGAGCGTGCTTGGGGATATGGGAGGGCCTCTGCGTGTGGGCTCCATCTTCCACTTCGCCACCCCGACCCAGATTGAACGATATCTGCTGCCCGTCATACACGGCGAGCGCGCCTGCTGCTTCTCCCTGACGGAGACCGATGCCGGATCGAATGTGCGTGCCATGCACACCGTGGCCACTCCCGAAGGCGAAGGCTGGAGGATCTCGGGGCACAAGGTGTTCTCCTCGGCGGGCCCCTTCGCCGACTTCTCGATCCTCATCGCCCGTATGGCCGGCGAAGAGGAGGCATACTCGGCCTTCCTCGTCGATCTCGACTCTCCCGGCGTCCGGGTCGTCGAGGGTGAGGTCCCGCTGTCCGGCCAGCACATCGAGTCCGACATCATCCTCGACGATGTGCGCGTCGAACCCGATCAGCTCCTCGGCGAGGTCGGACAGGGACTGAAGATCGGACTCGGCCGGGTGACCACGAATCGATTGCTGCACTGCCCGACTGTTCTGGGACAGGTGCGAAGGGCACTGACGCTGACCGTGGATTTCGTCCGCAATCGTCAGGTCGCGGCGGGGTCGATGGCCCAGCTGCAGTCCGTCAAGCACACTCTGGCCGAGATGGCCACCGACTACTACGCGGCCCGGTCGATGACCTTCGACGCCCTGGCCGCCCTCGATCGGGGTGAGGCGATCATGCCCGAAGCGTTCATGTGCAAACTCTTCGTCGCTCAGAAGGCTTTCTCCATCGTCGATTCCGCGATGCAGCTGCAGGGCAAGGCCGGCATGGTCCACGGATCCGAGATCGAGGGGATCTGGCGGCGTCTGCGGATGTTCCGGATGCTCACCGGCTCCGACGAGATCCAGAAGAACGGGATCGCAAAAGAATTGTTCAGGGCATGATGACCTGCACTCACTCAAGCAGTTACTCTGACACACCGCACAGAACTGAGATAGTTTTCAGCAACAAGACAGTCCTGCATTTGGAGTACAGATCGTATGGTGCAGTCCATTGCACGACATCTGCCAGAAGATCGCGCCCATCCTGACCGCAGTGGCAGCGGCGTAAGGTGGACTCAACGTCTCACCCGCAGGACGAGTCCGAGTCGTTCCTGCTGATGAAGCACCCGTCCGTTGCCGCCCACCGCTGTGCTGAGGAGAAGAATTGACCGCTGAACCGATCTGGCTTCCCGACCCTGACCAGACCCCGCGACCACAGATCGCCGACTTCACCGACTTCGCGAACCAGAGCACGGGCAAATCCATGGCAGGGTATGACGATCTGTGGAAATGGTCGGTGACCGACCTCGACGGATTCTGGGGCGCGGTCTGGGACTACTTCGACGTCATCGCCGATGAGCCCTATAACGAAGTCCTCGCCGATCGGTCTATGCCGGGTGCCACATGGTTTCCCGGCACTCGGCTGAATTACGCCGAACACGCCCTGCGAGCTGGTCTCGACGACAAGCTCGCCGACGAACCAGCCATCATCACCATCAGAGAATCCGGCGAGCACACTGAGACCACCTGGCGCGAACTGCGCCGCCAAGTCGGATCCGTCGCCGCCTGGCTGCGCGACCAAGGAGTCGGCGAAGGCGACCGCATCGTCGGCTACCTGCCGAACACCCACCACACGCTCATTGCATTCCTCGCGACCGCTTCGGTCGGCGCCATCTGGTCTGCCTGCGCCCAGGACTATGCCGCCGAAGGCGCCGCAACGAAACTCGGCCAGCTCGAACCGAAGGTACTCTTCGCCGCCGACGGCTACCTGTGGAACGGTCAGGCATTCGACCGCCGCGACCAGGTCGCGGACTTGGCCAACCAGATGCCGAGCCTGAGTGCCGTGGTCGGGGTGGGCAACCTCGGCGAGGAATTCATCGATGAACACGGTCAGATCACGAACCTTACCGCCTGGGACGATATCGCCTCCGGGGATGCCGAACCCGAGTTCACGCGCGTCGATTTCGATACCCCGCTGTGGGTGCTGTACTCCTCGGGCACGACGGGGATTCCCAAGGGGATCGTGCACAGCCACGGCGGGGTCGTCATCGATCACCTGCGCCTGCTGGGTCTCCACCTCGACATCCGGCCGGGTGACCGGTTCTTCTGGTACACGAATACGAACTGGATGATGTGGAATCTCGTCGCCTCGGCGCTGGTGGGCGGTGCCACTACGGTGTGTTTCGACGGCAGTCCCCTCTATCCGGGGCCCAGTCGACTGTGGGAGATCGCCGCGGACGCGATGGCCAATGTTCTCGGGGTCAGTCCCGGGATCTTCCTCGCCGGGATGAAGGCAGGGATCGAACCCGGCAAGGAGTTCGACCTCTCCGCACTGCGGACGATCGGTGCCACCGGCGCCCCGGTGCCCGCCCACTGCTTCCCGTGGGTGCGCGATGCCGTCGGCGAGCGCGTGCAGCTGGCCTCGACGAGCGGCGGCACGGACGTCGTCAGCGGCTTCGCCGGATCCGCTCCGAACTGTCCGATCTGGGCCGGGGAGCTGTCGCGGCCGGTGCTCGGCGTGGCGTTGGAGTCCTGGGACGATGCTGGTCAGCCTTTGGTTGGCGAGGTCGGGGAGATGGTCATCACCGAACCGATGCCGTCGATGCCGGTGAAGTTCTGGAACGATCCCGACGATGAGCGCTACCGCGACACGTACTTCTCGATGTTCCCCGGAGTCTGGCGCCACGGCGACTGGATCACCATCACCGACCACGGCAGCGTCATCATCTCCGGCCGCTCGGATGCCACCCTCAACCGGCAGGGGGTGCGCCTGGGCAGCGCGGACATCTACGACGTCGTCGACGGTATCCCCGAGGTGGCCGAATCCCTGGTCATCGGTGCCGAGCAGCCCGATGGCGGGTACTGGATGCCGTTGTTTGTTGTGTTGGCTGACGGGGTTTCGTTGGATTCCGGGTTGCGGAAGCGGATTGCTGGGGAGCTGCGGTCCAAAGCGTCGCCCAGGCACGTGCCCGATGACATCATCGCGGTCCCGGCCATTCCGCACACCAAGACCGGTAAGAAGCTCGAGGTCCCGGTGAAGCGGCTGATCCAGGGGCATTCGGTGGAGAAGGTGGCAAATCCGGATGCTGTGGACTCGCTTGAGGCGCTGGAGTACTTTGCGCGGTTTGCGGAAGGGGCCGGCGACTGAGCCTGCACTCGATACCGAGCTGAACGAACCCGACCCCGTACTCCACTGTTCGTGGAGGTACGGGGTCGGGCCGCCTCGGCGAGGATTTTGGTTCTTCAGCTGTTCCAGCGTTCCTGTTCTCTGGCATGAGTGCTCAGGTACGCGCCAGGACTGAACTTCTCGTCGTAGAAGTCGGTGTCAAGATGCTGGGCCTGGAGATAGTTCATGATCCACACCGAGGGAACGGTGCCCGGGAACTTGCCGAATGTCTCGTCAATGTATTCGGCCTGTGCAGTGAGGAGTTCCATGAACTCGTCGTCGAAGGGCGCCGCCGCGCTTCGGACCGTCTCGGAATGCTTCCATGGGCCGGGGGTTCCCGGATTGAAGGGACCTCCCGGACCGAACTTCCGTTCGGCAAGTGCTTCGACGACTTTCCGCATGGACCCGAAGTGCGGCCTGGTGAAGGACTCGAAGATTCCGTCGCGACCTGTCGGGTTGGGCATGGCCCATCGATCATCGGTGTCGTACCTGAAGCCCAAGCCTGGGACCTGTGGGTTGTCGGAAGCACCGAGGACGGACAGTCGGTCGATGCCGTCGAAGCTCCATCCGCCCAAGCCGATTGCGCCGAGCGCCAGATGACCCACATAGCTGGAGGTCATCAGTTCCGCGCTGGCTTCAGCCAACGAGTACTGCTCGACGAAGCTCAACGGCTGCGGATCGTCGAAGTGGGCAAGCCGGTGGCGATACTTCTCCATCCCGGGAATCTCGCGGTCGTTGATGTCGTCATAGATGACGTAGCCGTTCTGTGAGAAGAAGGCGATGTTGAGCAGCGTCTGCTGCGCGAGATCGGCAACGGGGATCACGAGAAGTGAACCTGGCCAGTTTCCAATCCACGTGTTGTGTCCCTCGAAATACGGCTGTTCGCGTGGCAGATACAGTCGTTCGTCGCTAACTCGCACAGCACGCGCAAGAACCGAATTGAGCGCATTCTCTACCGCGTCGTCCGACTCAAAGGTGTTGATATCGAGCTGATGGTCGAGGACATCGTCCCTGGTCGGCAGATAGTACGTGCCCGAATCGTCGGTAAAGAAGAACTGAGTCGTATGGAAACCCGCTGCCGACGGGAAGGTCCGTCCAATTGCTGAACCGCTGTAGTTCGGGAACTGCGGTGCATACCCGGGGTGTCGACTGATGCCGAAATGCCATCCGGTCTGTCCGGTGACAGTGGCCAGCACCAGAGCACGTTGCAGGTCTGTCAGCGGGCGGGATTCCTTCCGGCTCTTAAACGCCAGTACCCCGTCCGGGATCTCTCCACCGACGGGGAACCGGCGTGAGCGACGTCCGAGCACTGCTTCAAATAAGGGAAACTCGGACAGCTCCTTCAGAGCTTCGCGTTCCTGGCCGGTCAGGTCGATCGCTGCAAGTCCGTTGTCGAATGTGGTCATCATCGTCCTCCGTGTCAGGGTCTTCTTTCTCGAACCGTAGCCGACTACTCTCCGCCAAGCTATGGCCGTTGTCATACGTGTAGAGCTGGCACGGGCCCCGTGCGTCCTCGCTTCCGTCAGCCGAGGCGGACCTCTCCCCGGCTGATCGCAGTCTCACCGGACTCATTGACCAACTCGAACCGGATCCCGCCCGAAGTATCAGCCACGTGCAATATTGTCGTCGAGGGGCAGAAAATCATCGCCGAGAGCTTTCCGCTGAATCCGAAAACTCGGCTCGGGTCGCCGTCGGCCTCGTGATTGACGATGGCAGAGAGGACTGCAGCAAAGGTCCCCGTGCCGTGGATGATCAGACCCGGGATCCCCGCCGCCTCAGCGGCCTTGCGATCGGTATGGATCGCCCCGTAGTCACGCGCACATTCCGAGAACACATAGGGTGCGAGCTTGCTGAAGGGAATCTCGATTGTGCGATCGAACGGCTGCCCTTCGTCGAGCGTGGACTCTGGAATCTCCGGCCTCACGTCCGGTCCGTCGAGACCGACACCACGGAAAATCGTCTGAGTGTAAGAACGAGCGACCTGCGTATCGCCTACATTGGTGTCTATACGGATAGTCAGTCGCAATCCTGACCTGCGCTGCTCTGCGCCGACAAGGACTGCACGACTGTCGAGGCAGTCACCGGAAGTGAATGGAGCCAGCAGATCAGTGTGATTGTAGCTGTGCACTCCTTGGGCTCGCTCGGCTTCACTGAGATCGAGCACTTCGTGAAGCGCCCCAATTGCGTCCCATTCGAGGTGGGAAACATAGGTAGGATGCACCGCAGGAGCCTCAGTCCGGTTCTCGAAGTAACGGTCATTCTCGTCTCCGACTGCGGCAGCATAGTTGCTCAGCCAACGGTCCTCCACGAGGTCACTAACGACCTCACCCTCTCTGCCCACGGAATCTGAATGCAGTGACATACCGGTACTCTCTTCGTTGAAGGCGGGACAACCAAAGCTCAAACATCAGTAATTGCTTAATTATGACTTCTATCATGGAAGTTAAACTGCTTTCAACCACTAGAGGAAGAGGCTGAATGTCTGCACTGCCGCGCGACGCCGCCCCCACGGCAGTCGACTATTACTCCGGTGGACAAACCACATACCTGTCGAAAGCACCCGAGCAGAAGCGCGCGCAGGTGACGTTCAATCGCATCGTCTCCGCCGCAGTAGGCCTCCTCCTGGAACGCGGCCTCACCGCATTGAACACCAATGCCGTGGCCGAGGGCGCGGGAGTAAACGTCGCGTCCGTCTATTCGTACTTCCGCAACAAAGAGTCCATCTTGTACTTTCTCGCCGAATTCTACGAGGGCTCCAGAGTGGCCCTGGTCGCCTCGGGAGCCGAACGGATCCGCAATGGCGCAGACTGGAAGCAGACCGTCGCCGAGATAATCGACGCGATGGTCGACTTTCGCATCGCTCACCCTGGATGCGTCGTTGTCCGCAACGCTGTGGCATCCGTACCGGATTCGCCAGATTTCGACGCTGCCTCGACACGCGAAGCAGCCGAATCTCTGACGGAGTGCTTCCTCCGGCTATCGCCGACAAGTTCGCTTCAGACGCTACGGAAAGTCACGCTCTTTTTCGCCGACACGGTGACCGTTACCGTAGACCGCGCATTTGCAACGATGCCGCACGACGCACAAGCTATCGCATACCTCAAGGAGATGTCTGAGGCCTGGCTGTCAACGTACATCGACGCCCCGTAGCCCCTCAGCTTCAACCTCACCCGCACTTCACCCCGCCATCTCACGGCTGAAGGCAGTACCCGACCCTCCTCAAACCTGTCCGAAAAAGGCGTTGACGACTCTCACCTCCCCGTCCTATGCTCTGAAAAGGCAAATATAAGTAATCACTTGCTTATCGCCTGCTGTCGCCGCGATCTTTCCTCGTTGTGCGATCGACTTCATGCAAAGGAGCAGAAGAATGCCAACTGACCTCGCCGAGGAGCTCTCTCGCTATCTCGGGACTTCATCCACATCGAAATGGCTGACAATCGACAGCGACCACCTCAGAGAGTTCGCTCATTCGACCTTTCTCGACGCAGCATCTGTTGACACGACGATCAGCAAGAACAACGTGCTTGGGCCCGACCTTGTTGATGGTTTCATGCTTCTGTCAATACTCATGCACGTCGAGTTCGCCGATCCCCTGAGCAATCGCGTCGGCCTCTATGGATTCAACTACGGTCTCGACAGAGTGCGATTCACCAACCCGGTCTTCGTCGGACAGCGGATCCGCTACCACCGGACGGTCGTCAACGTCGAAACCAGGACTCCAACGCGTTCGATCATCACGTCCGAGCACTCCGTTGAGACCGACGATGGCTCAACAGCGATGCACGCCATCTGGAAAACGATGCTCATCGACGGCCCCAACGAAGCCGAATGACCGGCCAAAGCGGAGGAGAAATATGATTCAGGCAAACACAGCCACACGCGACTGGTGGCTCTCTGGCGACACCACACAGTTCCGTCCGATCTTCACAGACGTTCTCGAATGGTCCCGCCAGCAGCCGCATAAACGGGCCTTGATCTTCGGTTCAAGGACGTGGACCTACGCCGAGCTCGGAGCCGAGATCGACCGTTTCGCACGAGCACTGTTAGCCCATGGCATCACACCAGGCGATCGAGTCGCGATGATGAGCACACCGCGGCCGGAGTTTCTCATCAGCTACCTCGCTGCGACTTCCATCGGCGCAATCTGGCAGGGTCTCAACCCCAAGTACACCGAAAGGGAGCTGCTCCACATCGTCGGAGACTCAGCCCCCGAAATCCTATTCGTCCTCGGCCCCGAAGTGGAAGCGGACCTTCTCGAACGGCTAACGTCGACGGTCAACCATCTGGGACTCGACTCACCGATCGTAGTGTTCACAGACACCGAGAACCGAAGTGACCTCGATCCAGAAGGAAGTGCTCCAAGTCAGCAGGCGAGGATCGCTTCATTCCTCGAATCGGCAGACTCCGTTTCCGTGGAACAGCTCGATCGTGCGCGCAGCGAGGTCACCGTCGAACAGCCGTCCATCCTGGTCTACACTTCCGGAACGACCGGAGCCCCCAAAGGGGCTCTCGTACGGCATTCCGGACTATCCCGACTCGCCCACATCCAATCCAAGAGATGGGGAGTCGACCACCCACGCATCATCATCAATCAGCCAATCAACCATATTGGATGCGTCGGCGATCTGTGCAGTGTGAGTCTCCACGCCGGCGGCACCTTGATCTTCACCGATCTGTTCGATCCTGGACTGACCCTTCAGCTCATCGAGACTCATGAGGTGAGCACACTCTTCCAGATTCCTGCCCAACTCCAGATGATCGTCGAGCACGAGAGTTTCGACTCAACCGACCTGTCCTCCCTCAGTGCTGTCGGATGGGGTGGAGGAACGTTAAGTGAAAAGCTCATCAATGCGTTCCGCAGCCGAGGAATCGATGTGCAGAACACCTATGGACTCACGGAAGTGACCTCATCGGTGTCTTACAGCCGGCCTGGCGCGACGAATGAAGAACTCAACACCTCAGTGGGCGAACCGGACCCCGAACTACAGATCCGCTTCCTAACTAAAGACGGCGAATGGAGCTCGGCAAACGGTCCCGGCGAAATATGCGTCAAACACCCGACAGTGATGCTCGGATATCTCAACCTCAAGGAGAAGACCGCCGAAGCGTTCACTCCCGATGGATGGCTGCGCACCGGTGACATCGGCGAACTCGATGCAGATGGCAATCTCCACCTCATCGGCCGTACCCACGAGATGTTCAAGTCGGGAGGCTATAACGTCTATCCGCGCGAGATCGAAGCGGTTCTCGAAGCCCTTCCGGGAGTCGCCGCTGTGGCAGTCGTTCCACGGCCTGACGAAAAATTCGGCGAAGTCGGAGTCGCCTTCGTTGAAGGTGCAGCGAATCTGAATGCGGACGAGCTACGCACTGCCGCCCGGGCCGAGCTCGCCAATTTCAAGGTGCCGAAGGAGATCCACATCGGCGCACTACCGCACCTGCCTAACCACAAGATCGACAAACAGCTGCTCAAGTCGCGCGCGACGCGAGAGAGCCACAATGACACCTTTCGAACGGAGAACATGTCATGGCCGAACTGAAGAAGACGCTCGGCGCCGGCACCCTGATCGCCCTTGGCGCAGCTGGCGTAATCGGGTCCAGTTTCCTCTACCTCTCTAGCGCCTTCTTCTCCGAATTCGGGGCAGGAGGAGTGATCCTCGGCATGATCGGAGCCACGTTCCTCGCCGCCTGCGTCGCGCTGGCCATCAGCGAGCTGACTGCCGCATTCCCACGGGCCGGCGGTGAGTTCGTTTACGCTTTCGCCGCGTTCAATCGGCCCGTCGGATTCCTCGTCGGTTGGATCGCTATTGGAATCTACGTAGGCATTGTCGCCTTCTACGTCACTGCCGCCGGCTTCCTCCTCGCCCAGGTAGTTCCGAGCATGGAATCCGTCCCGCTCTATGCCATTGGCGGAGAGACCGTCTACCTGCCAGTGCTCGCGCTAGGCGTAGTGCTGATGCTCATCATGCTCGGACTCAATTGGTTCGGAGCTCAGCTGGCCTTTTCGGCCCAGCTCGTCCTCTTCCTCATCATGGTTGGCCTCGGCGCCATCATTGTCGTCGTCGGATTCGGACACGGCGAACCCAGCAACTTCTTCCCCGCATTCTCCCCAGAAAACCAGAACGTCGCCGGTGCGCTCGTCTCGTCAACGAAGTTCATTCTTCCTGCCCTAGGTTTCCTTACCGGCTTCAGCATCGTCGCTGTCATGGCCGAAGAAGCGAAGATCTCACCGAAGAAGGTGGGCACGATCGTCATCTTCGCCGTAATCGTAGCCGGGGCCTTTTACGCGATCATCTTCGCTGCCACTGCGTGGGTCATCCCGTGGACGAAGACGGCCGGTCTCGAGGCCGGAACGATCGACGCATTCAGAGAAGCCGGATTTGCACCGTTGGCCATGGCGGCCTTCGCCATCGGCGTCCTCGGAATCGTCACGACGTTCCTCGCTGTGTTCTCGGCAGTCTCGCGCCTTCTATTCTCCCTGTCACGGGCGGGCATGCTCCCTCGCTTCCTCAGTGCAGTCGACCCGAAATATGGAGTTCCCCGAAACGCCCTTCTCTTTACAGCTGCTGCCGGTCTGGCGATGGGTTGGATCGGCCCGGGTGGACTCACTTGGTTCCTCAACACCGGTGGGGTCAACTTGGCGTTCATGTGGATTTTCACCGTGGCGGCTTTCTACCAGTTGCGGCGCACCCACCCCCATCTCAGCCGCCCTTATCGGGTACGGCAGACTTGGCTGCCTGCACTCGGTGGTGCCGCAGGTGTGATTCTCGTAGTAGTCAGCTTGGTCCCCGGAACACCACTCTCGCTTGGCAGTATCGGGGAATACGTCATTGTCCTCGCCTGGCCCCTCTTTGGATTCCTCCTCTATTGGTTGACGAAAAAGCCAGCCGATCCCGAAGACAGCCTGCGCTTGCTACTCGGCGACTACTATCACGAGTTTCGAAACAGCGGACCCGACCGTTCTCAGAGCACGGAAAGCTCCGAGGCCGAACCGCGATAGTCATAGTGGATTGGGACGTCGACCTCGATGGATTCCGACGGGACCTTCGTGAAACTTGATGGGCTGCTTGGCCTCGGCGAGTTCGAAGCCCCGTGGTCGACGATGTCATCAAACAACGAACATGGCCGAGGCGGTCCGACCATTGTGGTCGGGCCACCTCGGCGAGGGTTTTGGTTACTGACGTCGATGGAATCGACGTCATGTCACGGGATCATTCCCCGTCGATGTGTTCGGCTGCGGTCTCCTTGGTGTTCTCGACGTTGGCGACGACCTCCGCCGACTTCAGGCGGGTCTTGATACCGACGTAGAAGACGATGGCGGTGAAGATGGTGCAGACCAGCTCGCCCCAGCCGAACGTGAGCACGCCCATGGCGCCCTCGCCGTAGTTGCTCAGCAAGCTGAGCACGGCCAGTCCGCCGAGCCACAGGATCATCCACCAACCGGACTTGAACTGCAGAGGCGGGATCTTGCTGCGGTCGCTGAATGCATAGTGCAGGCCGAGGACCACGTAGCCGAGGGCCATCGCCAGGAACAGCTTCCAGTTCGTATCCCACCCAGTCCAGAACACGATGAGGTTCGCGGCGAGGAACCCGAGGAACGGGAGGACGTCCCCGCCGGGCAGGCGGAACGGACGCTCCTGATCGGGCAGCTGCCGGCGCAGCGCCGCGACCGTGATCGGACCGGAGCCGAAGGAGATGACTGTGCCGGAAGTGATGAACCCGACCATCTTCGCCCACGACGGGAACGGGAAGAACAGGAAGCAGGCGACGATGAACGTGATGAGCAGACCGAACCACGGGATGCCCTTCTTGTTCAGCTTCGTCATGGCACTCGGGGCATTGCCCACGCGTGCCTGCGAGTACGACAGCCGCGGGGTGAGCGCGGTGAAGATCAGGCCAGTGTCGGCTGGAGAGACGACGGCGTCGATGTAGAGGATGATCGCCAGCCACATCGCGCCGAGCATGATCGCGATCTCCGCCCACGGTCCCGCCGAGTTCGAGAACGACAGTCCGCCCCAACCGTCCTTGAGCAGGTCGGTGGGGATGGCGCCGATGAACGCGACCTGCAGGAGGATGTAGATGATGCCGGTGAGCACGATCGAACCGATGACGGCGAAGGGCACGTTCCTCTGCGGGTTCTTCGTCTCACCCGCGAACTCCACGCCCTGGCGGAATCCGAGGTAGGAGAAAACGATGCCCGCAGCTGGAAGGGCCGCGAAGATCGGGGCGATGCCGTTGGGAGCGAAACCGCCGAACTCGGCCATATGGAAGTGACCGGGGTTGAACGCCAGCAGCGCCAGTCCCACGAACACCAGGACGATGACGATCAGCTTCCACCACACGAGCACGTTGTTGAACTGGGCGAAGAACTTCACGCCGAACATGTTGATGACGCAGAAGACCGCGACCATCGCAATGCTCACGAAGATGCCCGGCACCGTGAGGACGAGCACCCCCTCCTTCGACTCCATCAGCCACGGCATATAGCTCGAGGCATACTGGACGGCCGCGAGCACCTCGATGCCCACGGTTCCCGCCGCCGACAGCCACGTGATCCACCCGCTGGTGTAGCTGGCGAACGAACCGAAGGCATAGTGCGGGTAGCGCACGACACCGCCGGCGACGGGGAACATGACACCGAGTTCGGAGTAGTTCAGAGCCACGAAGATGATGAGGACCGCACCCAGGGCCCACGACAGGATCGCGGCCGGACCAGCCATGCTCGCGGCATCGAAGGCACCGAAGAGCCAACCGGAGCCGATGATCGACCCGACTCCGGTGAAGAGCAGGCCGGTCTTGCCGATATCGCGTTTGAGCCCTTTGTCATGGACGACGGTCACGCTCGTGGGCGAGCCCGACGACAGGGAACTTTGTGAGGGCATCTTTGCCTCCCAGGGTAGACGGCAGTTTATCCGCCGCTAGTTTTCTCCGATCGGCGTGTGATGTCAATTACATAGCCGTGTTATACGGCCAGGTCACAGACTCAAACGACCCCGAACACCTCTTTTCGGTGTTCGGGGTCGAATGGTGGAACGTTGAGGGTCACTATGTGAGGTTTACGCCTCGAGGTGGGTGCCGACGCGGTGGGCGCGGGCCTCAGCTCCCGGCGTTCGCGTCCGCGTTCAGGTGGGCGCGCGCCTCGGCGAGCATGGCCTCACGGGTCGCGATCTTCACGCGCTCACGACCTTCAGCCTCGCCGAGGGCCTTCTCGGCGGCCTCGAGCCGGTGATAGCCCTCCCAATCCGTGAAGTCGACGCCCTTCGACTCGAGGAGCTCGACGATCGAGGACTCCTCCGGGTACAGAGGTTCGGTGAGCGCCCCGGCGGCCTGATCGTCGAGGATGTGCCCGATCGTCTCGAGCGCATCGCCCTTCGTATGACCGATGAGCCCGACCGGTCCGCGCTTGATCCACCCGGTCGTGTACACGCCGGGGATGACGTCTGCCTCGGCGGCATGAGCCTGATCTTCGGCGTCGACGACGCGTCCTTCGTGATTCGTGATGACCTTCTTGGCCTCGTCGAAGGGCAGCTGCGGCAGCTGCGTTCCCGCATAGCCGACGGCCCGGTACACGGCATCGATGTCCCAGTCGTGGAAGTCCCCGGTGCCGTTGACGCCACCGGTCCCGTCGAGTTCCTGACGTTCCGTGCGCAGACCGGTCACCCGATCCTCGCCGAGGATGGCCACCGGTGCGTGGAGGAAGTGCAGGTGCAGTCGCCGCTTCGCCCCGGTCTCCTCCCGCATCGCAAAGTCCGTGAGTGTCTTCGTCACCTGCTTGACCTGGTTGCTCGACTCGATGGCCTCGAGCGACCCCTGATCGAACTCGTAGTCCTCGGGATAGACGATGATGTCGACGTCTTCGACCTGACCGAGTTCACGCAGCTCGAGAGGCGTGAACTTCGCCTGCGCAGGGCCACGCCGTCCGAACACATGGACATCGGTGACCTTCGAGGACTTCAGCCCCTCATAGACGTGGTCGGGAATCTCCGTCGTGTGGAGGTCATCGGCCTGCTTCGCGAGCACCCGAGCCACGTCGAGGGCGACGTTTCCGTTGCCGAGCACAGCGACCTTCTCCGCATCCAGTGGCCACGTCTGGGCGACATCAGGATGCGCGTCGTACCAGTTGACGAAGTCGGCGGCACCATAGGAACCGGGCAGGTCGATGCCGGGCAGCGACAGGGGTGCGTCGACGAAGCAGCCGGTGGAGAAGATCACCGCATCGTAGCGGTCGGTGAGCTCGCCGAGGTTGATGTCGGCCCCGTATTCGACGTTGCCGAACAGGCGGATGTCACCACGGTCGAGGACCTTGATGAGCGCATTGATGATGCCCTTGATCCGCGGATGGTCGGGAGCGACACCGTAGCGGACGAGCCCGAAAGGAGAGGGCAGGCGTTCGAAGAGGTCGATGCTCAGTTCCAGGTCATGTTCGGCCTTGGTCAGCAGGTCGGCGGCGTAGATGCCGGCGGGACCGGCACCGATGATGGCCACTCTGAAGGGAATAGCAGGCATGGATTTCCTTGATCAGTCGTTGGTGTTCTGGGGTGCCAGAGCTGCGATGAAGGGATGGTCTTTGTCGACAACCCCGTGGGCGGCAGCTCCGCCCGGGGAGCCGATGTCGTCGAAGAATTCGACGTTCGCCTTGTAGTAGGCCTCCCACTCATCAGGCACATCGTCTTCGTAGAAGATCGCCTCGACGGGGCACACAGGTTCACACGCTCCGCAGTCGACGCATTCGTCGGGGTGGATGTAGAGGGAACGGGTGCCTTCGTAGATGCAGTCGACCGGGCATTCCTCGATGCAGGCTCGGTCTTTCAGGTCCACGCACGGTTGGGCGATGATGTAGGTCATGGGTTCCTCACGAGTTCGGATGCCGATGCGGCAGGCTCGGTCGCCTGGGTGAACGCACCATCGGCGTAGGGGCTCAGGGTCACGACATCACCGGCAACGATCACGGCCGGTGAGCGGACGCCTCGGCGAGCCGCGCGGAAGGCGATGTCGCCGAGGGTTCCGATGGTCACTCGTTGGTTCTCACCGAAACCGTCTTCGACGATCGCGACCGGGCAGTCGTCACCGCGCCCGGATCGGGCGAGCACCATCGCCGAATTGATGAGTGTGCCCACTCCCATGAGCACGACGACGGTGTGGTCGCGTCCCCCGCCGATCTCGCTGAGCTGGTCGTGACCGGTCACGACCGTGTACGAGGTGGCGACGCCTCGGTGGGTGAGCGGGATTCCAGCGACCGCGGGAACGGAGTTCGCGCTGGTCACCCCGGGAACGACGCGGACATCGACTCCGGCGGCCCGGCAGGCGATGACCTCCTCTCCCCCACGTCCGAGGACGAACGGATCCCCGCCCTTGAGTCGGACGACCCGACGGCCGAGCTTCGCCTGTGTGATGAGGATGTCGTTGATCCCGCTCTGCGGCACCGGATGGTGCCCCGGCAGCTTGCCGACGTCGATGATCTCCGCGTCCAGGGGTGCACCGCGTTCGGTTTCGAGCTGATCGATGACCGATCTGGCGCCGAGGCGGTCGGCCACGATGACGTCGGCGCGTTCCAATGCGCGCAGACCGGTGACGGTGAGCAGTCCGAGATCGCCCGGTCCGGCACCGACGAGCAGGACCGTGCCCGGCTGCTGTGGGAGGAAGAGCGTCATGACTGGTCCTCGATGGATTCGGGGCTGGGGGCCGCCTCGGGGGTGTGGATTCCGGCCGCGAGGGTGTTCCCTGTCTGCGGGTCGATGACGACGAAGGCTCCGGCCGTGCCGTGGTCGCGGAAGTCCGGGACCGGCAGCTCGGCGGACAGCTTCACACGGGCCAGGCCGATGTCGTTGCCGGCGAGCACCTCGGCGGGTTCGGTCTCGGAGGTCTCGAGGTTGCGTTTGGCCTCGATGGTGACGATCCCCTTCACGGTCGTCGTCCCCGTCTTGATGAGCACCCGATCCCCCGTGCGCAGGCCCTCCGCGGTGAACGGGAACACCTCGGCGCGCAGTTCCCGGCGCGGGGTGGGCAGGGTGCCGGCCGCGGCGATGACGCTGCCACGGGCGGTATCGACGTCATCGGCCAGCCGCAGCGCCACCGACAGCGGCGCACTCGCGGTCTCAAGGGGACCGCTGGCGGTATCGATGCCGGTCACCGTCGTTTTCAGCCCGGCGGGGTGGATCTCGATCTCATCGCCGAGGCTGACCCGCCCGGCCGTGATCTGTCCGGCCACCGCCCGGTAGTCCCGGAATTCCTCGGGGTCGAGACCCGGTGCCAGGCCCCCTTGCGGACGCAGCACGGTCTGCACGTCGAGGCGGAAGGCCTCGAGGTCGGCGGTGTCTTCGTCCGTGCTCGGCAGGGTCTCGAGGAGTTCGAGCAGTGCCGGCCCGGTGTACCAGGGAGTGTTGTCCGAGGTCGTGGCGACATTGTCCCCGGCCAGGGCGGAGATCGGAATGAGGTGCGGGGTCTCGAGGCCGATCTCGTCGGCGAGTGTCTTGATGTCGTTCTCGACGGTCTCGATCGCTGCCTGGTCGTAGTCGATGAGGTCGATCTTGTTGACGGCGATGATGACGTGGCGGATGCCCAGTCGGGAGACGACGGTGAGGTGCCGGCGGGTCTGTTCGGTCGCGCCGGTGCGGGCGTCGATGAGGACGACGACGGCATCGGCGGTCGAGGCTCCCGTGACCATGTTCCTGGTGTACTGCACGTGTCCGGGGCAGTCGGCGAGGATGAATGAGCGACGGTCGGTGGCGAAGTACCGGTAGGCGACGTCGATGGTGATGCCCTGTTCGCGTTCGGCCCGCAGACCGTCGGTGAGCAGAGCGAAGTCGAACTCACCTCCCAGGAATCCGCGTTCCCGGCTGGTCGCGGTCACGGCGGCGAGCTGGTCGGCGAGGATCGCCTTCGCATCGTGGAGGAGCCGGCCGACGAGCGTGGATTTGCCGTCGTCGACGGATCCGGCGGTGGCGAAGCGCAGCAGCGTCTTCGTCGTCGTGTCCAAGGTCGGCGTCGCCTCGGTGGTGGTTGTTTCGGTGGTGGTTGTGGTCGTCATCAGAAGTACCCGTCCTTCTTGCGGTCTTCCATCGCCGCGGCCGAGATCCGGTCGTCGGCGCGAGTGGCTCCGCGCTCGGTCACAGTGGTGGCGGCCACCTCGGCGAGGATTGACTCGAGGTCATCGGCGCTCGATTCGACGGCCCCGGTGCAGCTCATATCTCCGACGGTGCGGTAGCGGACCTCCTTGGTCGTGACGGTCTCGCCGTCGCGCGGGGGAGGAGAATTCGCCCGTGGCCCACCACATACCGTCGCGCTGGAAGACTTCGCGATCGTGGGCGAAGTAGAGCTCGGGCAGTTCGATCCCTTCGCGGGCGATGTAGCTCCACACGTCGAGTTCGGTGAAGTTCGAGATCGGGAACACGCGCACGTGTTCGCCGGGCAGGTGGCGGCCGTTGAAGAGGTTCCACAGTTCGGGGCGCTGGCTGCTGGGGTTCCAGCCGCCGAATTCGTCACGGAGGGACAGGATCCGCTCCTTCGCCCGGGCCTTGTCCTCGTCCCGGCGGGCGCCGCCGAAGACGGCGTCGAACTTCCCGCCGGTGATGGCGTCGAGCAGCGGCTGGGTCTGCAGGGTGTTGCGAGTCCCGTCGGGGCGTTCGCGCAGGCGACCGTCGTCGATGTAGTCCTGGACCTTCGCCACCGTGAGGTCGAGGCCGTACTTCTCTGCCGTCTCATCGCGGAAGCGGATGATCTCGTCGAAGTTGTGTCCGGTGTCGACGTGGAGGAGTCCGAACGGGATCTTCGCCGGCCAGAACGCCTTCGCCGCGAGGTGGAGGACCGTCACGGAGTCCTTGCCGCCGGAGAACAGCAGCACGGGACGTTCGAACTCGGCGGCGACCTCACGGATGATGTGGATCGCTTCGGATTCGAGGACGTCGAGAGTGGACAGGCTCGCACCCGGGTTGTGGGCGGGCACCGCCTCGGTGTTGGTGTGTGTGTCGTGGTTGAACTGGGTGTCGATGCTCATGTGTGGAGTCCGCATTCTGTTTTGGTCGATCCGGCCCAACGGCCGGCGCGAGGGTCTTCCCCTTCGGCGACGGGGCGAGTGCAGGGCTGGCAGCCGATCGACGGGTACCCCTGGTCAAGCAGCGGGTTGACCGGGACGTCGAAGGCGCGGGAATAGTCGAGGAGATCATCGAAGGACCACGCGGCCAGAGGATTGACCTTGACGAGCCCGTTCTTCTCATCGAAGGTGATCAGCGGCGTATTCGTCCTGGTGGGAGACTCGTCACGGCGGACTCCGGTGAACCAGAGTTCGTAGCCGTTCAGTGACTTCTTCAACGGTGCGACCTTACGGCGGGCGCAGCACAGGCCCGGGTCGCGGGCGAAGAGGTCCTTGCCGAATTCGGCGTCCTGCTCTTCCACGGTCTGCTCCGGGAGGACGTCGACGATGTGGACATCGACACGGCGAGCCACCTCGTTGCGGGTGTCATAGGTCTCCCGGAAGTGATAGCCGGTGTCGAGGAAGAGGACGTCGACGCCGGGCTGGTACTGGGCGACGTAATGCGGCAGTGCCGCGTCGGCCATCGAGCAGGCCACGGCGCAGGCCGCGGTGTCGAAGTTCCGGGACACCCAGCGGATGACGTCGGCGGGATTGGCCTCGGGAACACCGTTCTCCGGGTCACCGGCGAGTTCACGGGCACCCGCCTCGGCGAGGGCTTTGAGTTCCTCGACGGGGCGCGGTTCGGGGCGGGACTGCGTCGCTGCCCCTCCCTTCGCCGCGGTTGCGGAGGTGGGCGTTGCCTCGGTGGCGGTCGTGTTCGTACGGGTCATACCAGTTCCTCCTCGTCAACGCGGTGGGCCCATTCGGAGAAAGTCTCGGTCTGCCCACGCCCGGCGAGGAAGCGACGGACGAGTTTCTCGACGTAGTCGCCGAGGTTCTCGGCGGTGACCTTGAGTCCGCGGACGGTGCGGCCGAGTCCGGCCTCGTCGCGGTCTTTCGAGGCCAAGCCTCCGCCGACGTGGACCTGGAATCCGGGGACCTGTTCGCCGTCGTCGGTGGTGACGATCTGGCCTTTGAGCCCGATGTCGGCGGTCTGGATGCGGGCGCAGGAGTTCGGGCAGCCGTTGAGGTGGAAGCTGATCGGGTGGGGCAGCTCCTCGATGTCGGCGAGGCGCTCCTCGAGCTTGGTGATGGTGTCGGCTGCGGTCTGCTTGGTCTCGACGATGGCGAGTTTGCAGTATTCGATGCCGGTGCACGCGATCGTCGAGCGGCGGAAGAGGTCCTTGCGGCTGGAGAGGCCCAAGGCGTCGAGCTCGGCGACGACGGCTTCGACGTCCTTCTCCTCGATGTCGAGGAGGAGGAACTTCTGGTGCGGGGTGGTACGCAGGCGGGTGGAGCCGTACTTGTCGGCAAGGTCGGCGACCTGGCTGAGCAGGGTGCCCGAGACGCGGCCGACGACGGGGCTGACCCCGATGTAGTAGCGGCCGTCGGTCTGCTTGTGCACGCCGACGTGGTCGCCGGCGGTGATCGGCTTGGCCGGCGCCGGACCGTCGGCGAGTTTGAATCCGAGGTATTCGGTCTCGAGGATCTCGCGGAACTTCTCCGGACCCCAATCGCCGAGCAGGAACTTCAGGCGGGCCTTGTTGCGCAGGCGGCGGAAGCCGTAGTCGCGGAAGATCGAGGTCACTCCCAGCCAGGTCTCGACGACCTGGTCGGGGGCGACCCAGGCGCCGAGGCGTTCGGCGAAGCGGGGGACGACGGACAGGGCGCCGCCGACCCACAGGTCGTAGCCGATGCCGTGTTCGGGGTGTTCGACGGCGACGAAGGAGCAGTCGTTGATCTCGTGGACGACGTCCTGGCTGGGGTGGCCGGTGATCGCGGTCTTGTATTTGCGGGGCAGGTTCGACAGGCTCTGGTCGCCGATGTAGCGGCGTGAGATCTCTTCGATCGCCGGTGTCGGGTCGATGAGCTCGTCGGCGGCGATGCCGGCGACGGGTGAGCCGAGGATGACGCGGGGGACGTCGCCGCAGGCTTCGGTTGTCTGCAGGCCGACGGCTTCGAGTCGGCGCCAGATCTCGGGGACGTTCTCGATCTCGATCCAGTGCAGCTGGATGTTCTGGCGGTCGGTGAGGTCGGCGCTGTCGCGGGCGAATTCGGTGGAGATGTCGGCGATCGTGCGCAGCTGCTCGGTGGTGAGCTTTCCGCCGTCGATGCGGACACGCAGCATGAAGTACTCGTCCTCGAGCTCATGCGGCTCGAGCTTCGCGGTGCGGCCGCCATCGATTCCGGGTTTGCGCTGCGTGTACAGGCCCCACCAGCGGAAGCGGCCGTGCAGGTCGTCGGAGTCGATCGACGAGAATCCACGTTTGGAGTAGATGGTCTCAATCCGGGCGCGAACGTTGAGGCCGTTGTCTTCGGCCTTGTCGATCTCGTTTTTGTTCAACGGTTCATGGCCGTCGATCTTCCACTGCCCATTGGACTTCTTCGGGCGGGCGGGCCGCTTTGCGGCCTGTTTACCTGCCGTTTCCTTGTTCTCTTCCACCTGAGTGGACATTGCTGTCTCCAAACGCTGAGGGGAACCAGTGATGAATCACGCTACATGAATGCCGAATTGCTCAACCAATTACCGAAGGGTTTGTGTCACGAAGTGACATATGGCGTCACGGCTTGCCGTGGGCGGTTGCGTGGGTGCGGTTAAGCGTTGAGCATCTGCGGGGTGAGGTTGTGGGGTTGGGTGTGAGGTTGGACGTAGGCAGGACAGCCGCCTTCGGCATGGGCGCCACCGTGGCCACTGTTGAGGCCGGCCGCGAGAACACCGTCGCGAACTTGGCCGCGGATGCCCTCTCGGACTCGGTCGCGGACGATGTCAACGAGTTTCGGCGGGACGGCGGACGTGGTGCCGCCTCCGGTGAGAAGCGGCGGGGCGAGGAAGCCAGCCGAATCAGTGCCGCCCTCAACGTGCTTGCGGGCGAGGTCGTCGAAGAAACCGGGGGCCAGCAGGTAGTTCGCCAGCACGGGTCGGGCACCGCGACTGCGGTTCTGTCCGACGAGGTCTTTCAATGGCACTCCTCCGCCGGCGAGGAAGCCGACCTCGACGGGGCGCTCGAGTTCTGCGGCCAGCAGCCTGCCCATCTCGCGGCAGGATTCGTTGGCCCGCTCGTCACTCGATCCGGCAGCGGCGAGGATGACGTCGTCGTTGTCGCCAAGCGCCGGGAGGCGGTCGGCGAGGATCTCTGCAAGCCTCGGGTCGGGCCCAAGCGTGGGCGTTCGTCGAACGTCACGGTCCGATTCAGCGGCACGGTCGACCGCCTCAGCGAGGTCGACATGGACGTGATACCCCGCCGAGAGCAGGAGCGGCACGAGGATCACCGGACGGTCGGCGGGCAGTCGGGCGATCACCTCGTCGACGTCGGGTTTTTGGACGTCCACATGGCCGAGCATGACCTCGTCGGCAATCCCGCGAATACGCAGGTCCGTGGCGATCTCTGTCGCGAGCACTTCGATGAGGACCTGCCCGGTCGGCGATGAGGTTCCGTGGGAGATCAGGCCCACAGACGGCAACCCTGTCATTGCGCCCGCTCCTCAGCGTTTCTCTGCGCGAGCCTCTGCACCCGTTCCCGCACCTGCCCCGGGGCCGTCAAGGTCACCGGGCAGGCTGATTGCTCAACGACTGAGCAACCAGGGCGAGCAGTGATCGTTTGGATTGAATGCATTCGCATAGCGTAACCCATCCGCCTCGGCGTCGCATTCAGGCTGTTCATCAGCGAAATATCGACATTCGACGTCATCTTTCGACACACGGCGACCGAGTTCGTAGGATTGCTGCCGATTTTCCTTTCTGCTCAACAGTTTCGCTAGTGTGTGTTGTCAACGCGTCTTTGCGTTGCCGGCATCGTCCGCATCTTCGACGCCTCACCAATCTTCTGCGCCTCCACATCCTCCGCGTCATCCACGAAAGGCAAGCACATGCGTCAGCTCATCATCCTGGGAATAGTCGGGCTCATCGCGCAGCTCATCGACGGTTCCCTGGGCATGGCCTATGGGGTCACCTCAACCACGCTGCTGCTCGCGGCGGGTACGGCACCGGCGGCCGCCTCGGCGGCGGTGCACCTCTCTGAAATTGGGGACGACGTTGGTGTCGGGGATCTCGCATCACAAGTTCGGCAATGTCGACTGGCGGACCGTCGCGATTCTGGCCGGCCCGGGGTTCGTCGGAGCGATCGCAGGGTCGACGTTCCTCGCCAGCCTGGACGGGGGAGCGGCGACCCCTTGGATCTCAGGGATCCTGCTGGCGCTCGCCATCTACGTCATCTGGCGTTTCCTGGCACTCGGCGGTGCGCGTCCGACGTTCAAGTCACGGCCGAGCGCGAAGATGCTCGTCCCCGTCGGGCTCATCGGCGGCACACTCGACTCGGTCGGCGGGGGCGGCTGGGGTCCGGTCGGAACGACGACGCTGCTGTCCTCGGGACGTTTGGAGCCGCGCAAGGTCGTCGGCTCGATCGACACCAGCGAGTTCATCGTCGCGGTCGGCGGTTCGCTCGGGTTCCTCATTGCGCTCGGATCGCAGGGCATCGAATGGCAGATCGTGGCGGCGCTGCTCGTCGGCGGCGTCATCGCCGCACCGTTCGCCGCGTGGCTGGTGAAGCTGCTGCCGGCCAAGGTGCTTGCGGTCGCCGCGGGCGGAATCATCGTTCTCACGAACGTCCGCACCATCTTGCTCGCCTTCGGCCTCGGTTCGTCGACTGTGTGGCTGACGCTCGCCGGCCTGGCGCTTGTGTGGTTCGCACTGCTGGCTCACGTCGTGCGCATCGAACGTGCGGCAGCGAAGGTGCGGAAGGCCGAGGAGGCTGGCGTCGAGGTGCCCGTCGGCGGGTGAACCGCCTCGGCGAGGGCGTTCCTTCCCTCTTCCATACCGTCGTTCAAGGCCAAGCTCGCTTATCGCGAGGCACACGCAACCAAATGCGCGGGCCGGCTTGAACGAGGCGAGGAAACCCCGTCGAGCACATGGATTCCTGCGGGTGAAGGCCGATAAGCCGGCGAGAACACGCGAACAGACCCGACTCCGCACAATCGCGGGGTCGGGTCTGTTCGGGTCTGCGGTGCGGTCAGCGCTGGCTGTAGAGCTTCCGGGCCATGATCACGCCGATGAGGGAGAGCAGCGACAGTCCCGCGTAGTAGAAGCCGGGCACGGTCAGCAGACCGGTCGCGCCGAGCAGTGCGGTGAGGATGAGCGGGGCGAAGCCGCCGAAGATCGCGACACCGAAGCTGTAGGCGATGGTCATGCCGGAGCTGCGCACCTTGACGGGGAACAGTTCGGACAGCAGCGCCGGCATCGGACCGAAGTAGAAGACCATGAACAGGCCGACGATCGCCTCGCACAAGGTGAGGACTTCGATCGAGGGATTCGCGGTCAGGAGGATGAACATCGGCCAGGCGACGATGATGCCCACGATGGTCGTCGGGATCATCACGGTCGTCGGTCCCACCCGGTCGGCCAGGCGGCCGGCGAACGGGGCACCGATGAGGGTGATGACACCGGCGACGACGGCGCCGGGGAATGATGCCCAGGCGTCGAGGCCGAGGTTGGTGACGGCGAACTGCGGCAGGAAGGTGATGAGGTAGACCGAGATCGTGGCCATCGCGATGATGAGGAACGCGGAGAACAGGCGACCGAAGTTCTCACTGAGGAGGACGCGAAGCGGGTTGTCGGTCTTCTCGGCGGCCTTGAACTCAGGAGTGTCATCCATCTTCGAGCGGATGTACCAGCCGACGGGTCCGATGAGCAGGCCGAGGGCGAAGGCCACGCGCCAGCCCCAGGAGTGCAGGGCCTCTTCGCTCAGTGCCGAGCTGAGGATCCACGAGATTCCGGCGGCCAGGAACATCGAGATGCCCTGGGTAGCGGTCTGGAAGGAGGCGTAGTAGGCCTTACCGCGCTTGGCGTTCTCGGTGAGGAAGGCTGTGGCTGATCCGAATTCGCCGCCGGCGGAGATGCCCTGGATGATGCGGGCGATGATGAGGCCGATCGCGCCCCAGATGCCGATGGTCGCTTCGCCGGGCAGGATGACGATGATGAACACGCCGAGGGTCATCAGACCGATCGTCAGCGACAAGGCCGATTTGCGGCCGTGCTTGTCCGAGTAGCGGCCGATGATGATCGCGCCGAGGGGGCGGACGACGAAGGTGATGGCGAAGGTCGCCCAGGTCATCAGCTGCGCGGACAGGCCTTCGCCGGGGTAGAAGACCGCGGTGATCGAGGTGGCCATGAACCCGAACAGGATGATGTCATACCATTCGAGGGCGTTGCCCAGTCCGGCCGCGACTACGGCCTTGCGGGCCCGCGACTTGTCTTCGCGGGACTCGACGGGTGTCTCAGTCATCGTGTGCCTCTTCTTGTAGGTGCCGGGATGCCGTGGTTGGCGAAGCCGGTGGTGGATCGTGGAATTGCAGGATGCAGGCACCGTTGCTCGTCACCCGGGCGGATGTTGCTTATTCACAGACCCGGTCGGAGTCTCTGATCTGACAAGTATGCCCCCTGTTCTCGTCAGCGAGACGATTGTAGTCCCGTAGTATCCGGCCGCAAAGGCAGTCTCAGCAGGTGACGAGTCACGTCAGTGTCGTTGTCGACGCCTTTCACCACATCGCCGCGGCGATTTGGTGAGGGCCCCGCACAGCGCGGACAGTGGAGCTCAGGGTGTCGCTGGCTGCGGCGAAGTGAAAGAAACGGCCCCGTCCTCAGCAGAGAACGGGGCCGAGTTCGCAAGGGGCCGAAGGCCGGGCAGACTAGGGCTCAGGCCGGCTCTTCCTGATTCTTTTCCTTCGCCTTCTCGGCCTTGGTGAAGGCCTGGTACTTGCGAATGACCTCAAGCGCCGGTCCGTCGGCGAGCAGCTCGCCCTTCTCGATCCACAGTGCACGGTTGCACGTGTCCTTGATCGTGCGCATCGAGTGCGAGACGAGGAAGACGGTACCGGCGTTCTCACGGATGGCTCGGATACGACCCTCGGAACGGTCACGGAATTTCTTGTCACCGACGTTGAGCGCCTCGTCGACGATGAGGATCTCGTGCTGCACCGAGGTCGCGATCGCGAACTTCAGACGCTGGGACATACCCGAGGAGTACGTTCGCATCGGCAGGTCGATGAAGTCCTCAAGCCCGGTGAACTCGACGATGTCATCGAACTTTGCATCGATCTCGTCACGAGTGAGCCCCAGAGCCAGAGACCCGAGGACGATGTTGCGGGCGCCCGAGAGATCCGGAATCAGTGCGGCACCGACACCGAGGAGGTTCGGCCGAGACGTTGCATAGATCGCACCCTCGGAGGTCGGAGTCAGTCCGGTGATCGACCGCATGAGCGTGGACTTGCCCGAGCCGTTGCTGCCGATGATGCCGATCGATTCGTTCTTGTGGGCGACGAAGCTGATGCCTTTGAGTGCGTGGACCTCTCTCAGCTCCCGGCGCTTGGACATGACGTCCTTGCTGCCGAGCTTGAGCTTCTTGCCCGTAGCCAGAGTCTTGTACCGGACGTGGACGTTGTCGCAGACGACGACGGGAGGATTGTTTCGCGTCACTTCGGGCAGGCTGCCGGTGTCGAAGGCCTGCTCTTCGTTCGTCTCACTCATCACGACCGAACCTTTCCTCGGCCTGCCAGAAGAACACGAAGCCGATGATGAAGATGCCGAATGCCCAGATGGCCAGGTGCCAGAAGTAGTCGTAGGGAATGACACCGTCCTTCATGAGGATGCCGCGGGCGATCGCCAGGACGTTGTTCAGCGGCTGCCAATCAGCGAAGGGCTGCAGGGACGGGTTGATCTTGTCGACCATGACCTTGAGGTCGAAGAAGACGCCCGAGGTGTAGAAGATCATCCGGGAGATGAACGGAGTCACCTGGGAGAGGTCACGGAAGTGGACCGTTGCGCGGGCGAAGATGAAGGCCACACCCTGGTTGAAGATCCAGAACAGGAAGACCAAGGGGATGAAGAGGAACCAGTCCCAACCGGGTTTCGCGCCCCAGAGCATGACGAGAAGTGCCATGAAGATGAAGGTGGGAATGAAGTTGAGCAGGTTCTGGAACACCGTGGCGATCGGCAGCACGATGCGCGGGAACGGCAGCGATTGGACGAGAGAGGCGTTCGAGATGATCGATTTCGATCCGCCGTTCATCGAGGTGTTGAAGAACTCGAGCACGAAGACGCCGATGATGACGAAAGGGGCGAAATCGTCGGGCCGGGCGGTGGCGCCCCGCATGATGAACCCGAAGACTGTGCCGTAGATGAGTGCGGAGAACGCCGGACGCAGAAGCACCCAGAGCATGCCGAGGCGATTGCGTTCGTTCTCGGACTGCATCCGGTACTTCGCTAGCGTATACGTGAAGTCGCTTCGGTTGAGAAGCTGTTTGACGTACTGAGGTAGAGACGGCCGTCCACCGACTCTCTCGAGTCCGTGCTCGGCAGCAAGCCTGGCCATATCCATGAACAGAAAATTCTCTCGTCGGCGACTGGGGATAGAACAGAAAGAGTCTACGGGATGAGACTAGCGCAGACTCACAGTCGGCTGTGAGCCTTGAAGTCGAAGTCGGGGTCGGCGATCTGAGCTCTCGTCGGAATATTGTTACCGCCGAGTACCCGTCGGGCGGCCGCCTGCATCGGGGGCCAGTTGAACGTCTCGACGCCGACGAGCACCGACTCCGGGGCGGGTCCGTCGAAGTGGAAGACCTGGAACTTCGCTCCGCTGGGGTCGTGTCGGGTGATCGTATCGTCGGCGTCGGGGCTCGTCAGGCCCGCCGTGAACACCTTCTCCGGGCCTTGGAAGCTCCAGTGCCAGGGAACATCGGACCAGACTTTCGGACCGTCGTCCGGCCCAGAATCTGAAGCGGATTCGGGCGCATTATCACCGTCGTTCGAAGCCGTGTCTGATCCTTCAGTGAGCAGTTCAGCGAGGAATTTTCCGTGGCTTTCGGCCACCGGTTCACAGGCCCAGGGGTGGTCGAGTGCATAGGGTCCGGCGGTGACGATGGCACAGTCACCAGCGGCGAAGACACCCGGATTGGATGTTGCCAAACTCTCATCCACACCCCACGCCTGAGCGGGTCGGTGACCATCGATCGGGATCAGCCGAGGGCGAGCCCCGACGCTGGTGACGAACAGGTCGTGAACATCGGCCGGGATGTCATCCGGGCTCGCAGTGTGGGTGACGAATTCGACTCCGGCGGCCTTGTGCTTGTCGAACAGCGCCTGCCTCACGGGAGCGGAGAGCTGCTTGCGCAGGGGTTCGTCCCCGCGCAGGTAGACCGTGGCGTGGTGTCCGGCCGCCACCGCCGAGGTGGCCACTTCCATTCCGAGATAACCGGAGCCCAGCACCCCGACGTTGAGGGCCTCGGTTGCGCTATTCACACGTTCAAGAATCCATTCGGCGTCGCCGAGGTCATAGACCGGCAAGGCGTCCGGATAAGCGGGGACATCGGGGCGATTCGCCTCCATCCCGGTGGCGAGAATGCAGTGGGTGAAGTCGATGGACTCCCCCGAAGCCAGCTGGATGGTGCCCGCGGTCGCGTGGTGGTTCGCCAGCGGATGGGGGTGTCGCTGGGTCTCGGCGGTGTAGCGGGAGTCCGCGACCGCCTCGGCGAGGGTGATCTCTTCTGCCCGGTCACGGACGAAGGTGATGTGCTCGGTCGATTCGAGGTGGTACGGCAGGTGGTGGCGGGAGCCGTCGAAGAGGTGCTTCGACAGCGGCGGCCGCTCACACGTTTCGCCGGCCTGGGGGTCGATGACGGTGACGGCCTGACCGCGCGCGTTCAGTTCCCGCGCCGCGGTCGTGCCGGCCAGTCCCGCACCGATGATGACGATCCGCTTGCTCATGCCTCCATGCTAATCCTCGCCGAGGCGGCCGGGTGGGAGGTGCGGGTGTGAAACCGACCTGGTCAGCCCTCGGTGACGAAATCCTGGATGATTTCGGGGGAGGCATGGATGCACACCATTTTGAGATTCTCAGTTCCGATGTTGCGGAAACGATGGACCGTTTCGGCTCCGACGGTGACGACGGCGCCGGCCTCGGCAGCGACGGTTTCATCAGCTGCGTCGATGCGCACTTGCCCCGACAGGACGATCCATGTCTCTGTGTAGGGATGCCAGTGCAGATCGGGACCCTTTCCCGGTCCGGTGTCGACCCAGAAGAACGAGACGTCGGCACCGTGCTCGGCGCCGATGAACTTGGCCGTCGGCGATCCGGGCAGCAGCAGGTCGGAACGCTGCATGACGGTGATCATGCCGGTCTGCTCGCCTTGCCGTCGAGCCAGAGCATGTCTGATTCATCGTTGTGTGTGCCGCCGGTGCCGACGTGTTTGGCGTCGATCTGCGGGCCCTTCTTGATGACGTGGACGAGGGCCATGCCGTGCCCGCGGCCAAGTCCATAGTCGATTTTGAGCCACTCGAGGATGGCTCCGGCCTTGACCGAGTCGTCGTCGAACCCCTTGTCTTTGGCCAGGTCGATGAACTGGCGAGGAGTGAGTCCGGTCTTGTCTTCGATGGTGTCGAGATAGGCCTGGAACGACATGGTGGGTCCCTTCAGCAGAACATGATGCCGAGCGACCTTGCGCGACACCGCGAGGCCCCGCACCGGACCCGCCTGAAAGAGAGCATAGTCTCTTCGGCGGGCCCGCTCCACAGTTATGTGAGTGGCTGATCCAATAGACCGTGCAGTCGCCTCGGCCGCTCGCTCCATGCGTTCAGATGACTCACCCGCTCAGAGCTCCGTGGTCTGCGTGCCGCCGGACGGGCGGTCTCCGGTGATCTTGGACTTGACCATGCGGAACAGGCCCGATGCCTTGCCGCCGGGCAGGCCCCAGTGCTGTGCGGAGTGTGTGACGACCTTGATGAGTCCGAGGTTCGGGTCCCGACGATCGTCGAACCACGCCTTGGCGGAATCCGACCACAGTTCATCGACCTTGGCCTCGTCATCGACGAACTTCACGCGTCCGGCCACGGACAACCAGTTGCCTGCCTCAGCGATGCTGATGTTGACTTCGGGGTTCGTCCGCAGCGCCTTCGCCTGGTCGCCGTCGAGGGCGAGGAAGAACCAGACGTCGGCATCCTCGGTGACCTCCTGCGGTGCCATCGGGTGGGCGAGGATCTTGCCATCGGCCAACGCGGTCGCGAGCATGACGGAGTCGCTGCCGCGCAGGATCTTGACGACGTCGGACTGGTCGAGCTCATCGGTAGCCGCCTGGCCTGCAGGAGCCTTCCCGTCACCGGCGGCGGAGACCTGGCCGGCCTCCGTATCATCGGTGGCAGCGGTGCGGGCCGGTGGCCCGGAGTCCTCAGATTCGGAGCTCAGGGATCCCTCGGCGGCTCTAGATTCGTCGACGGCCGTGTGCGAACCGTCGGGGTTGCGGTAAAGGTTCGCACCTTGGCTGGCAGCGGCGTCGCGCGCCCGGGTTTCGACGTCCCCCTCGGTGTAGCCGGCCTTTTCGCCCGGGGCGATGTTCGAGGTACCGGCGAACTTCTCGGTTGTCTCGTCGAGAACTGCGGCGACGTCGCGAGCCTTCTCCTCGCCGCGACCTTCGGTGCTCTTGTCTCTGTTCATGACCATTTCCCTCTTCGTCGGCGATGATTCGTCATTCTTCCATGCGATCACGGTGCGGAACGCTGACTGACTCAACATGGTGGGCTTTCCCAGTCGGCGCACAGACGCGCCGCCCTAAGAGACCTGCCCCACCTCACAGAGACGGGGCCCGGCCCGAGGCGCCAGACACCGCGCCATTCGGTGCTCGGGTGGAGAGCAGATCGGTCCGGCAGCCCATTGCGTCCGTGTCCTGGCTGATGTCTAGACTGAAGCCATGGATGAAGAAACGACCGTCACCGTCAACGACATCCCCGAAGGGGCAGCCATCATCGACGTCCGCGAGGACGACGAATGGGAGGCCGGGCACATCGAGGGCGCGATCCACGTGCCGCTGGGCGAACTGCCGAGCCGCCTCGACGACCTTCCTCTCGATGACGACATGTACGTCGTCTGCCGCACCGGCGGGCGCTCGAACCGGGCGGTCGCCTGGCTCAACCAGAATGGCTTCGATGCCTTCAATGTCGACGGCGGCATGGGTTCGTGGAACCTCGACAACGGCAAGCCGATCGTCTCCGAGACCGGCGAAGAGCCCTGGGTGAAGTGATTCTCTCCCCTGCCGTTTTCAGCCGCTAGATTCAGGCCGTTGATAAAGTTATCAAGCTGACCCGCCTGGTCTAGTCAGCCTCGGCGGGTTCGGGGATCTCATCAGGCCGGTACTTCGGCAGCCTTGAGGCCGGCACTGCCGCGATCAGGCTGATGCCGGCAAGGATGAGGAAGCCGAGCTTGAGCGTGCGCAGTCGCTGCTGGGAGTTGAGCTCGACGGCATGCTCGACCTGCTCCGGTGTCGCCGTCGTCCCCGCGAGGACGTCGCGCAGTTCGTCGTTGCTCACGAAGTTCGCATTGTCGAGGTCGACCTGTTCGACGAGTTCTGGCGGCAGGTCGGGATGGTCATCAGCGGCCGATGCCAGACCGGCCGAAAGCACCGTGACCAGCAGCGCTCCCATCACCGCGGTGCCGACGGCCGACGCAAGATTCTGCGCGGTGCCGCGGATCGAACCGACATCACCGGCCAGATGCTTCGGCGCTGCCGTGACCAACACATTGAACACCAGAGTGACCAGCGCACCCTGACCGATGCCGAAGACGATGAGGCCGAGAATCGTCGGCAGAGTCTCCCAATTGTTCGTCACAACGAAGGCCAGCCAGACGAGTGCCGCCGTCGTCAGCCCGAAGGAGAACAGGGCGATGGTGCGAGGAGAGTAGCGCTTGTAGAAGCGGACGATGAGGGTGGCGGTGACGAAGACTGTGAGGTTGAACGGCAGCATCGCCAACGAGGTGTCGAAAGGGGTGCGCCCCTGCACGACCTGGATGTAGGTGGGCACGGTGAAGTTCACCGCCGCTTCCATGGCCACGATGACGAACATCGCATAGACCGCTGCCCTCTCACTGGGACGACCGAGCACGCTGATGTCGACGAGCGGAACCTTCCCCGCCGCCTTCCGCCGCTTCGTCCAGACGAAGAACAGCTGCCCGAGGACCACGCCGACGACGATGAACACCGGCGCCGGTGACAGCCCCGCGATCGAGAACGGCGCCCCATCCTCGGCGCGGATGATCCCCCACCCGTTGAGGTTGTTGAACCCCAACGTCAGCAGCACGACCGCAGCACCGATGAGCGCCGAGGCGACGAGGTCGATCCGGATCGCAGCGTCCCCCTTGTCCGACTTCAGCGTGAACGTCAGCGCGAAGACGATGACGGCCAGGCCCAGCGTGATGAAGAAGATCGGCCGCCACCCGACAAATGTGCCCAAGGCGCCGCCGATGAGGAAGGCGCTCATCCCGGAGAAAGCGCGCGCCGAACCGAGCGAGCCGACCGCTGCGGCCTGCTGCGCACCCCGGTAGTTCTCCGCGATGAGCGCGACCAGGGCCGGCACGATGATCGCGGCGGCGGCCCCGGCGAGCAGCTGACCGGTGATGACCCAGGTGACCGTCCGGGAGAAGATCATCAGCAGCGATGAGGCCGCGAAGACGACGAGGACGACGCGGAAGATGAGCACCCACCCGATCCGCTGTCCCAGCTTCGCACCGGTCATCACGAGCGCGGCTACGGCAAGGCCGTAGACGACGATCGTCGACGAGGCGACCGTGGGCGGAACACCGAAGTCCTCGACCATTCCGCCGAGCGAGATCGGCAGGGCGGCGACGTTGAACGACATGAGCACCTGGGCGAGGAAGAGCCCGATCATCGGTGCCCAGGATCTGCGCTCTTCGGCGATGTCGTGCGGTGTGGTTTCGGAGCTCATCATTGTCCTTTCCCTGGACGTTCGACGGCCGCGTTCGATGCGAAGAGGTTCATGCCCAGGACTCTGGAGATGTGAAAACACGCCCATTGACCGCGCACGCTGTTGCCCGCGGAGTCCAACCTCGGCGAAAAAGTGCCCAGCGCTCCCTTGCCTGGGGCGATGGCGACGATGCCGCCTGCGACCCCGGACTTGGCAGGCAGTCCGATCTCGAAGAGCCATTCGCCGCTGTTTTCGTACATTCCGCACGAGGCGAGCAGCGCGAGCGTGTCACGCGCCACTTCGGCGGATACGACCTGCCGACCGGTCAGTGGATTGATTCCTCCGTCGGCCAGCGTCGCTCCCATCACCGCGAGATCGTGCGCGGTGACCAGCAGCGAGCACTGCCGGGTGTAGATGTCGACGGTGTCGAGTGGATCCGTGATGATCCGCCCGTAGCTCTCGAGCAGGCGAGCCAGGGCCTTGTTGCGCTGATTCGTCTTCGTCTCCGATTCGTACACCCGACCGTCGAGACGAAGCTGCCGCCCGGCGAAGCGGGAGAGCCCGGAGCGGATGTTCTCCCATTTCTCCGCCGAGGTGGCCCCGGGCATGAGTGCGGTCGTGGCGATGGCGCCGGCGTTGACCATCGAGTTCAACGGTTTGCCGTCGTTGAGTTCGATCGCCATCACGGAGTTGAAGGCGAGCCCGGTGTTGTTGACGCCGACGCGCTCGTGGACGAGTTCGGAGCTGCGGGCCTGACAGACGAGTGCGAAGACGAAGGCCTTGGAGATGGATTGGATGGAGAACTCGATATCGACGTCTCCGGCCTCGTGCACGGTCCCAGCCGACTCGATGAGGCTGAGTCCGAACCATCGGGGATCCGCCTCGGCGAGGATCGGGATGTAGTCGGCGACCTCACCGTCGTCGAGTCCGCCGTACCGTGTGTGGATGTCTGCCAGGGTCGCGTCGATGAAGCTGTCGGAGGGCAGGCCACCGGTGGAGGCCCGCTGTCTGACCGATTTCTCGTCGGGCTCGACCATCTTTGATCCTCGTCCCATTCGTGCGGGTTCGCGTGGGGCAGGCCGCTCAGCGCCTGTCCAGAGTGATTTCACCTTATCTCAGGGGAAACCTCTTGCACAGGTCTCTGACCAGTGATGATCACCGAGATTCTCGGTCGACAGTCGTGGCACTCTGCTTCCATGGCGAGCCGGTGGGGTGCGCCATGGAGGAGCCGCGGAGCCGAGCCCCCTTGCTCCGCTTCCACGATGGGTCTAACGTCGAGACCACGGATCACTTCAATACCTCTTGTGATCCCCATTCCTCCGTCGAACGCGGTGAGCGTGTTCAACTCCGAAAGGAGCCGAAGTCATGAGTGACGAGAAGAAGAACCTGCCGGAGAACTCAGCAGAACAGCAGACCGAAGACGAGCAGGACATCGAGAGCACTGCCGTCGGAGTCGGCGCTGAGACAGACGCCGAAGGCAGTTCCCAAACTCCCGAAGAGAGGCTTGAGCGAATCGCGGCTGAGCACGATGTTCCGATCGATCGGGATCCTGAGGAAGCCCAGACCAAAGCCGAAGGGTCCTCCTCCCCAGACAAAGACCGAGATATCAGCGGTGGAGACACGAAGGAAGAGGAGGACGACTCCGTGGAGCCGCCGGACTGAGACGTCAGCCGGGCGAGCGAGGCCGCTAATTCTCGCGCCAAGGAGCCGTCGAAGTCCACGATGCAAGAACTCCGTGGACACAACTGTGCGCAACCGCTGTCATTTGGTTAGGTAGAAGAATGACAACACGCGCCGGCCAGTTGGCCCAGGACAAGGATCTCGTTGACATCCCTGCCCTTCTCGATTCCTATCACGACTTGGTTCCCGACCCCTCGGTGCCTTCGCAAGCAGTGAGCTTCGGGACCTCCGGCCACCGCGGTTCGAGCTTCAACCGCTCCTTCAACGAGGCGCACATCGCGGCCATCACCGCAGCGATCGTCGACTTCCGCAGAGACAAAGGCATCCGTGGGCCGATCTTCCTCGGCCGTGACACTCACGCACTGAGTGAGCCCGCATTCCTCACCGTCCTCGAGGTGCTCGCCGCTGCCGAGATCCCCGCGCTCATCGACGAGCGCGACGGCTTCACCCCGACCCCTGCCGTCTCCCACGCGATCCTCGGCTTCAATGCCGGGAAGTCGCGCGATGATGCACAGGCCGACGGCATCATCGTCACTCCCAGCCACAATCCGCCCGCCGATGGCGGCATCAAGTACAACCCGCCGCACGGCGGACCTGCCGGCACCGAGACGACGACCTGGATCGCCGAACGCGCGAACCGGTACCTCGCCGAGGGGTGGGAGAAGATCCCGCGCACCCCGTTCCAGCGGGCATTCCATCTGGAGAACACCGAGAACTTCGACTACGTCTCGAACTACGTCGACGACCTCGAGTCGGTCATCGACCTCGACGTCATTCGCAGCTCCGGGCTGAAGATCGGCGCCGATCCGCTCGGCGGAGCCAGCGTCGACTACTGGGCGGCCATTGCCGAGGACTACGACCTCAACCTCGACGTCGTCCATCCGGACGTCGACCCCACCTGGTCGTTCATGACCCTGGATTGGGACGAGAACATCCGCATGGACTGCTCCTCCCCCTATGCGATGGCCGGCCTCATTGCCTCGCGCAACGACTTCGACATCGCCACCGGCAACGACGCCGATGCCGATCGCCACGGCATCGTCACTCCCGATGCCGGCCTGATGAATCCGAATCACTATCTGGCAGCGGCCATCGACTACCTGATCGACTCCCGCCCCGATTGGCCGAAGGACGCGGGGATCGGCAAGACTCTGGTCACCTCGTCGATCGTCGACCGCATCGTCGCCGCGCATAATCGCACCCTCTTCGAGGTGCCTGTCGGCTTCAAATGGTTCGTTCCCGGCCTGCTCGATTCGACGCTGGCATTCGGCGGCGAGGAATCGGCCGGCGCATCGTTCCTGCGGAGGGACGGCAAAGTGTGGTCGACGGACAAGGACGGCATCATCCTCGCCCTCCTCGCGGCCGAGATGACCGCGATGACCGGGCAGACTCCCTCACAGCGCTACGCAGGACTGGCCGCGAACCACGGCACCAGCTCCTACGCCCGCCAGGACGCTCCGGCGACGCGCGTACAGAAGGAACGACTGGGGTCCCTGGATGCCTCCCAGGTGAGCGCGAAGACCGTCGGCGGTGAACCCGTCAAGGAGGTGCTCACCTCGGCGTCGGGCAACAATGCGCCCATCGGCGGACTCAAGGTCACCACTGACAATGCGTGGTTCGCCGTACGGCCGTCAGGCACGGAAGACGTGTATAAGATCTACGCGGAATCCCTGCGCGATGAGGACCACCTGCGCCAGGTCCAGCATGATGCACGGACTCTCGTCGACGGGGTTCTGGAGTAAGGTCCAACAGTCCTACGGCTGGGCTTTTGGGTGCGACGCAGTGAGCTGGCCCTGGTCGCGAGAGGCCCGGGCGCGGGCGGCGATTTCCCGCGCCGCCGTCTCTGAACAACTGCATCCGCGTGTTCAAAGTGTGAGCGCAGGGATCCTGATCGCTGCACCCACACTTTGAACACACGGTTACGTATGCGCGGGCGCAGGTGCGGCCGGTGATCGCAGCTTCACGGCACTGCGCGGACCCCTGCTCAGTCCCTCGCGGACTTCTGTTCATTTTGTAAGCCCTCAGCGGGTCACGGTCGGATATCGCTGTCCGGTCGAAATTGTCGCAGAACGGGCTCCCCAACGATTCCCAAACAGAACGAACTTCAGAGCGGTCAGCTTCATGTTCCGCCAGGTCGCACAGGCAGGAACCATTGCCGTTTACCTGGCGTTCGCCACCCTTTGACATCGCCTGTCGCACGACTGCAATATTCCTGTCTTCGCGCTGTTATCCGCTTTGATTGTGCTCACAGTCACCGTTGCCTCTCCCTCAGGATCGGCGACAAGACTGATCTGCGACAACGACCCGTCGCCTAGTCACGACGACACAAAAGCAGAAGGGAAAGCACAATGAAACCCACTATCCGCACACGAACTACAGCTCTCGGAGTCGCCACCGTAGCCGGACTCGCCGGCCTCGGACTCGCTACAGGTCCAGCCATGGCCGCTGATTCCGGTGCTGCCGATGCCTCGACCCAGTCGGCCGCCACGGACGTCGACACGCAGTCCATCTATTATCCGATCGAAGCCGGCAAGTATGCAGATGAACTCGTCATCGCCTGGGGCCAGGACAACACCGACCGAGTCGAAGCGTTTGCCAACGACGAAGTCGCCGAGAAGCTGTCAGACCACGGCAATGACGACGGTTCTCACTGGAGGAACTCCGGAGCAGAAGGCGCCGCAGGAACAACGTACATCACTTACCGGAATACCGAGACCGGCGAGAAGATGACGCTCGGTGTCTCCAACCAGGCCATCGGCGACCAGGACGAATGGGGTGCAGCACCCCACGCTGTGCACCAGGTCAAGTTCGAAGGCTGACTCGCCTCGACCTCATCGCCTTTAGTTCCAGTCATCGATCTAAAACTCGATGACTGGAACTAAAGGCGATTATGCGTCCGCTGATATCGGCCGAAACTCGCCGTACAACAAGAGCCCCGCTCCAGAACGATCCTGGAGCGGGGCTCGGCGTGTGACTTAGCGACGCTAGACCTCGGCATCTGCGGCTGCGATGAACCGCCTCGGCGAGGTTTTAGAGGTGGGCCTCCGGGGCGTTCTGCACGTAGTCGGCCACGGTGTCGTTCTTGAACGCGTCGCGGACCTTCTTCAGCTCATCCTCGTCGACGTTGACGATCGACTGACCGTCCGGGGAGGTGCCGACGCCGGCAACGGGCGCGGTGAAGAACTCGATGTCACCGGGACGGACGTCGCGCATATTGAACGCGGTCGCGGAGATGTACTTCGCGTCCATGCCCGAGTCGACGTACATGTACGGCGCGAAGTTCTTGACCATGTCCTGGATCTTCTTCGGGTTCGACAGGGTATCGGCCGAGATCATCTCGTTCGTCAGCCCGCGGATGAACGCCTGCTGATTGCGCGCACGCTGGAAGTCGCCGTCCTTGAACTGCTTGCGCTCGCGCACGAAGGTCAGCGCTTCGTCACCGTTCAGCACGTTCTCGCCCTGGGTGAAGGTGTGGCCGTTCTTCTCGAACGCCTGCTCGGAATTCACGGTCACCCCGCCGAGGCTGTCGGTCAGTGCCTTGAATCCTTCGAAGTCGATGATCGCCACGTGATCGAGTTCGGTGCCGATGAAGTCCGAAACCGTCGATACGGCCAGCGGCAGACCGCCGTATGACAGTGCCGCGTTGATCTTCGACTTGCCGTGACCCTCGATATCGACGTAGGTGTCGCGCGGGATCGACATGATCTGGACGTTGCCGCCGTCTTCGGGCAGGTGCATGACCATGATCGTGTCCGAACGCAGGCCGCGCGAATCGTTGACGTCGACATCTTTCATCGACTCGTCCGAGCCCAGCAGCAGGATGTTCGTGCCGTCGCCGTCCTTGCCGCCGCCGGACTTGCCGAAGACCTGCTCATCGCTGAGCTGGTTCGCGTTCTTGTCGAACGACCGGCCGACGCTCCAGACGTAGAGCCCGATGCCGAGCACGCCGAGGATGACGATGATCAGCAGTGCGACGAGTACCTTGCGCCAGACGCGCTTCTTCTTGCGCGGGCGCTGCTGTTCCTCGTTCTGGTGGTCGAAGAGATCGTCGAAGGTGGTGTTGTCCGTCATCGGCACTCCGGGGTTTGAGCGGTCGGCGCCGGGCGCCGGGGTCATTGGGCAATCCCGCTCATTGTATAGCGACCGAGGTGACCCATTTCTCAGCCACGCGACTCACCCCGTACCGCACTGCGGAGGCGAACGGGAGGGCAGGGCCGCCTCGGCGAGGTGTTCTGCCTTGTCAGACGCAGTGATCCCCGGTTTCGACCGGGTGGACCGGGACTGATACCGGTTCGTTACCCACCAATGACCTCCGGCGCCGAGGTGAGGGGACTCACCAGTAATAACGCAGAATTCGTCTGGCTGTCGCTGAAGGCGCTCGGTAGACTTTCCTGGTGTTCAATAACTATCGGGAAATTCTGTCGCTTCCCGGTGCTCTCAAGTTCTCCTTGGCCGGTCTCGTCGCCCGGATGCCCATCGCAGTGCTGGGACTGGGAATCGTCCTCTTCATCCAGGGCGTGACCGGGTCGTACGGCATGGCGGGCATCGTCTCCGCCGTCTACATGATCGTCCAGGCACTTGCCGGCCCCGGGATCGCTCGCCTCGTCGACCGCCTCGGCCAGGCGAAGGTCATGGCGCCCATCGTCATCACCCACCTCATCGCGTTGGCGCTGCTCATCGTCTCCGTGTACGAGGAATGGTGGACGGGATTCGTCTTCGTCTTCGCCGGCATCGGCGGCGCCACCGTCGGCTCCGTCGGTTCGCTCGTGCGCTCACGTTGGTCGCATATCGTCGACACCCCGAAGAAGCTGCAGACCGCGTTCTCGTGGGAATCGGTCGCCGATGAGCTGATGTTCGTCTCCGGGCCGGTGCTCGCCACGGTGCTCGCCACCGCCGTGTGGCCGCCGGCCGGAATCATCCTCTCGATGATCACCGTCGGCATCGGCTCGCTGCTGCTCTACATCCAGAAGTCGACCGAACCCCCACCGGTGGAGCGCACCACCGAGGCGAAGGGCCACGTGTTCTCGAACCCGGGCATCTTCGCGATCATCATCGTCAACATCTTCCTCGGCGTGAACTTCGGTGCCATCGACGTCATCGCCGTCGCCTTCGCCGACGAACTCGGCGTGAAGTCCTCTGCCGGTGTGCTGCTGTCGTGCCTGGCGCTGGGATCGCTCATCTCCGGCGCGCTGTACGGGGCCCGCAACTGGCAGGCCGCCGTCCATCACCGCTTCGGCGTGGCCGTGTCCGCTCTGGCCGTGGGCGCATGCCTGATGCTGCTGGCCAACTCGATGATCACCTACGGCATCATCCTCATCGTCGTCGGATCCGCGATCGCACCGAGCCTCATCGGCGCGAACTCCGTCATCGAGCAGCTCGCTCCCCCGCGCAGGCTCACCGAGGCGTTCGCCTGGTTGGGCACCTCGCTGGGCTTCGGCGTCGCCTTCGGATCGGCCGTCGCCGGCAACATCATCGACGCCTTCGATGCGAAGACCGCGATGCTGCTGCCCGCCGGCTGCGCAGTGCTGGGAGCGATCATCGCGCTGTCGCTGCTCAAGCTGCTCAACCCTTCGCGGTCGAGTCACGAAGCCCGGCTGGAGAAGGACCGTCGGCGCGAGCGAGTTGTGGAGGCGTAAAGCGCGCTGGGGCGAGCGCTTGCGCGATCGCTGTCTCGCGCGCCGGTGTCACGTGCAATGGGCGGCAGTGCCGCCTGCCGGCGACCGCCTCGGCGAGCATCCGTCACCTTTTGTGTCACGCCCTCGCGTGAGTCTCTTTTCGCACCGGCCGGTGCGCATCCATCACCCATAGCGCGAAAACACCCCGTTGCCGCGGGGTGTTTTCGCGTTTGCGGGAGGTGATGCGCGGAGGGGATGGCGGCGCGACCGCTCAGCCCAGCACCAGTGGCTCAAACGCGAGCCTGCGGGGTACGGAACTGCAGGGCCTCCTCGGCGATGTCAAAGATCATTGACATCACAATGTCAAACATGCTTTACTTTTAGATGTAAAGAGAAGTTGACATCAAGGAACGGTATGGAAGTTCAGACCTCGGACCTCAAGCAGGTTCGCAAGGCTGCGGTGCTGACGCAGGCACAGTTGGCCCAGCTCACCGGGGTGTCGCGGCAGACGATCATCGCGACCGAGCGCGGCGACTACGCCCCCAGCGTCTATCTGGCGCTGCGCATCGCCCGAGCCTTGGACACGACAGTCGAAGAGATCTTCTCACTTCAGGAGGAATCGTCATGAACAACATCAGCGACAACAAGAACCGCCCCAACGCCTTTGCCGACAGAATCGCCGGCTTCGACGACCCCTCGATGGGAGACGAACGCGAACGCGACGTCATTCTGCGGGCATATACCTTGGGGGCCGTCGTCTCCACCTACGTGTTCTTCGCGCTTGCACTCATCTTTGCCGTCTTCGGCGCGGGAATGTGGAGTGTGCTCATCGTCTTCGGCTCCATGGTGACCAGCATCGTCATCTCTGCATACTGCCAGCGTGAGAATGTGGACTTCTCCATGTCGATGGCTCGCGTCTCGCCGAGGCGGCTGATCGTCGGCAATATCGTCGGCGCCCTGTTCGCCATCGTTTGGGTCGGTGCAATCGTCTTTCATATAAGCAACGGCTACCCGCTCATCGATGTCGGAATGGGCAATCAAACGATGCCAGGTGCTCCCTCCAGCACCTATTCCATCGCGATCGGCGCTGCGTTCGGCTTCATCGTCGCGCTGACCATCATGACGATCTCCCGGGTACGAAAAATCAAGCAGGCCCGCGCCGAGGCGGCCGCCGCCGCTGAGATCGAAGACGAGGACTGATTCCGCTCGGTTCTTGAGGAGCAGTGATTGAGCGTCCATCACCCTCAACGCAAAAACACCCCGTTGCGGCGGGGTGTCTTTGCTGTCTGCGGTGCGACATACCACCTAGTTGCCACTGCTACGCTTGAGACTCCGTGAAAGAGACCGAGGAGGTGGTACCAGTGAACGCAGTTTCGAAGGTGCTCCCCTACGGAGTCACGGTCGGACGGTAGGTCGTCCGGGAGCGCCGATCATTCATCGCACTCCCGAAAGGCACGACCATGCATTTCACCTCCGAACAGCACTTCGACGGGGATTTCGTCGAACGTCAATTCCGCCTCGGCGATACTCCGGGCATTCTTTGGACTCCGTCCTCCGCATCAGAAACCGAGCCGGTTCCGATCATTCTCATGGGTCAGCCCGGCGGCATCGGCATGGAGCGGATGTACCCGCGACTGATGGCACGCGCCCGCAGCACCGCCGCACTCGGGTTCGCATCCGCTTGCCTAGAGATGCCCGGTTTGGGTGAGCGTCCACGCCTCCCCGGCATGGATCAGGCACGCAATCGGCTGCGTTCTGCCATCCTCGCCGGCGAATCACCCTCCACTGATGTCATCAACGAGCTCATCCTGCCGCTCGTCGAGCAGGCAGTTCCCGAATGGCAGTCGCTGCTCGACGAACTCCTGCGCCTTCCCGGTCTTGCTGACAGTGTCGGCTTCTCCGGCGGAGTGATTGCGATCGCTGTCCGGCTGGCTGCGATCGATTCCAGGGTCGCGGCAGCCGGGCTCTTCGCCGGCAGCTTCATTCCCCAGTCGACCATGGAAGAAGCCCGGCGCGTGACCATTCCGCTGCACGTCCTCCTGCAGTGGGATGACGAAGGCAATGACCGTGCGGCCGCCCTCGAACTCTTCGATGCTTTCGCTTCAACCGAGAAGACGCTCTACGCCAATATGGGCGGACACACAGGAGTCCCGGAATTCGCCGGCGAGGATGCCGCCCGGTTCTTCGCCCGCCACCTGAAATGAGCTGACCGCTGCGGCGGGGGCCCTGGGGACGAGGAGATACTCCATCGGCCCCGCCGCGTCAGGCCCAGTCCTTCTTCGCCGACGTTTCGCCGACTCCGGCGTTGAAGACGTTGTGCGGGTCGAGGTCCTTGAAGTGCGCTTCCATCTCCGGCGGCACGGGGTAGAGCCGGCCGTAGTTGTGCTCGGCGGGCACGGCCGCACCGCGGGCCTCGAGCAGCTCAATCATCTGCTGCTTCAGCGCCACCGTGTCGACGCCTTTTTTCGCCACGTGGTCCTGGTGGAAGACGTGGCAGAAGAAGTGCCCGTAGTAGGAGCTGATGTGCAGCTGGTCGGCGATCTCGTCGGGCAGCACCTCGAGCCAATCGTCATCGTCGCGGCGCAGCGCCACATCGAAGGTGATCATGTCCGAGGAGTCCTCACGGTTGAGGTTGAAGTACCGGGTCGCCGCACTTGCGGCACCGAAACGGTGGAGCATCGCGGACTGAGCCTCATCGGCACTGCACACGAAATAGTTACCGTGGTGGGCATCCTCGGCGAAGAAGTCGTTGAGGAACGCACCCATGCGATTCTTCTCCTCGGCGCTGACGACGAGGAGAAGATGATGCTCGAAGCGGTCGCGGTACTCGAGCATCCGCTTGGGCAGCTGCTGCGGCAGCAGGCCGAACGCGTTCTGCGCGATCGTGTCGGCGACGGTCTCGCCGAAGAACGGCAGCTTCGCGAACACGCCGTTGGCCCAGTTCTTCAGCGCGAACAGCTTGATCTGCTCGCGGCTGCCAGCGTGCTTGACCGAGACGAACGTGTCTTTGCCGTACTTCTCGGCGAGGTCGAACGAGGGTCGGCCCATGTATTCGCCCGAGATCGGCAGCGGCATCTCCGAGGTCAGTATCGCCCGTCGCAGATCTTCGAGTTCGGTCGAGGAGTTCGTGCCGACGTAGAACGTGGTCGCTCCCTCTTCCTTCGGGAAGGTGCGAGTGCGCACGGCGAAGACCATGAGTTTTCCGGCCGAACCGGAGGCCTCGTACAGGTAGTCGGAGTTCGAATTGAATCGAGCCGGTGAGTCGACGATCCTGCGGACCTGCTCGCCGTATTCGGTCTCCGTCGTGTCCTTTGGGGCGGGCGTGACCCCGGCGGGATCCCAGTCTCCGCGCTGGAGTTTGTCGAGGATGTGGGCGGGGTCGTCACCGAGCTCCACGCCGAGGTGGTTGACCAGTTCGAGTCGCCCCTCCTCGTTGACGCGGGCGAAGATCGCGTGCTTCGTGAACGCCGGACCCTTGCGGATCTGGGAGCCGCCGGAGTTGTTGGCGATGCCGCCGATGACGGAGGCGCCGATCGAGGACGAGCCGATGACCGAGTGGGGTTCGCGGTGGAACGGGGCGAGCGCCTCGTCGAGTTCGTACAGTGTGGACCCGGCCAGACAGATCGCCTCGCGGGCATCGTTGATGAGATAGATCTCGTTGATCCGCAGGGTCGAGATGATGACGATCGGACGGTCGTAGTCCTGCGCGCCCGGACCGGAGCCGCCGGTCAGGCCGGTGTTGGCCGACTGCGGAATGACGATGAGGTCGTTGTCGACGCAGACCTGCAGGGCCCGCCACATGTCGACGAGGCTGCCGGGTCGCAGCACGGCCAGCACATTGCCGCCGCCGAAGCGGTTGCCCTTGGCGTACGGTGCGGTCGCCCGCGCGGAGGTGAGGACGTGGCGCGGCCCCATGATGTCGATGAACGCGTTGACGGCTGGGGACTGGTGACGTGTCTTGCCGGGCATATGGTCGATCCCTATCGGTAGGCGACGGTTGTTCTCATGGTAGGTGTCTCGGTTCGCACCCCGCACCCCCTCTCAGAACTACCCGACGGCTGTGAGTCTTGGTAGTGGCTGGTCTGGGACCGGCTGGCAGAGTAGGTGTTGGCCGTACCCATCCCGTGATCGTGACTCAACCCGGCGGTGACCCACCCCCTTTGGTGGTGTCTTCGGGCCGATTTGTCCGATCACATGGGTGGTGCGGCCGGCACCAGCCCGGCCCACCTCGGTAACTTGATCAGAAGGCTGTCCACCCCCGGAAAACCGGGGGCGTGACTCATCACAGTGTTGTTCCGAAGTGACTCCTACCCGGACCGGTACCGGCCGCAAGCGGCCGGTCAACCTATCGGTCAAACAGGAAGCTTCGAACCGCCATGTCCATTGTCGCGCACTTATACAACTTCTTCATCGGCGTCGATACCCACGCCAGAAACCACGTCTACACGATCATCACCAACACCGGTCTCCTCGTCGCTACCCGCAGTTTCCCGACGTCGCGGGCCGGGATCAAACGGGCTCTGAACTGGGCTGGTAGGCGCACCGGCGGTGACCTCGACACCCTCTGGGTTGTGGAAGGAACCGCATCCTACGGGGCGGTGCTGACCGGGCACATCGCCGCGGCCGGATACTCGGTCGTCGAAGCCGGGCGGATGGATGCCAAGGCCAGGTTCGGTGTGGGCAAGAGCGACGAGCTCGACTCCTACCGGATCGCGGCATCCGTGTTGGCGTTGCGCACTGACCAGCTGCGGTGGCCGCGACAAGGCGCGGGTGTCCGGCAGGCACTGCGTGTCCTGCTGGCAGCCCGGGACGCGATGACCACGGAACGGACTCGGATGATCAACTCCCTGACAGCTCTGGTGCGCACCATCGATCTGGGCATCGATGCCCGTCAGTCATTGACTGATGACCAGGTCACAGAGATCGCGAAATGGCGGGCCCGCAATGAGGACATTGATGTGTCCACCGCCCGTGATGAAGCGATCCGTCTGGCCAAACGGGTCCTGGCTTTGAATGACGATCTGCAGGACAACCATGACAGGCTCGCCGAGCTCGTTGAAGCCAGCCCGGCCGCGGTCTTGCTGGCCGAGCCCGGGATCGGTCCGTTCAGTGCTGCTGTGTGCTTCACCGCATGGTCCCATCCGGGTCGGGTACGGAACGCGGCTGCGTTCGCAGCTTTGGCGGGGGTCAACCCGATCCCTGCGTCGTCGGGTAACACGCACCGGCATCGGTTGAATCGGGGTGGGGATCGGCAGTTGAACCGGGCTTTGCACACGGTGATCACGAACCGGATGATCCACGATGAGAGAACCAGGGATTATGTTGCCCAGCGCTTTGGTGAGGACCCGACGAAGAAGTCGAAGAGGGAGCTCAAACGCAAGCTCAAATGGTATCTAGCGCGTCGGGTCTTCAGGATTCTCAACGGGCTAGAAACTAGTCCCGCGCCGGCTTGACAGACATAGAAGGATCGGCCCAGCTACCTGGCGCCAGGTTGCTGGGCCGCCGTCGGGTAGCAATTAGGGGTGTTTGGTGGATATGGCGACTGCTGTGAGGCAGGCCAGGCAGATGACGGCCACGGCGGCCAGAGACACCGTGTACGACAGCACAGTCAGCAAGGCGGCGAGCACCGTGGGCAGCAGGAACCCGGAGTACGCCAGCGAATAGTAGACCCCGGTGATGCCGGCGAGCTCCTGCGGTGAGGCGATGGCCTGGACGATGATGAGCCCGGAGACCACACAGATTCCGTACGCGACACCGAGCACGATCGCCACGATGAACGCGAGGATCGGGTCCGCCAGAAGTGCGGCCACCGCCCCGAGCCCCATCCCCACGGTCATCAGCCCGAGTCCGACGACGAGCGCCCGCCCGCCGGTCAGCCGGTTGATCCACGGCACGATGTTCTGCACCAGCGCACCGGCTCCGAGCGTGACGACGGTGAGCACCGTGGCGTACAGCGTCGTCCACTCCCCCAGCTCGCCCTGCACGATCGCCGGCATCACGGCATAGGCGACCCCGGCGGCACCGAACACCCAGGGCGCAGCCGGCACGATCAGTCGCAGGATCGTCCGATGTGCGACGAGCGGAACACGCAGACCGTGCCACCAATGGCCTGCTGCCCGGTGGTCGCGAGGCATCGATTCCGGCGCGAAGATCACCAGGATCAGGGCGGCGAGGTTGAGCACTCCGTGCACGGCGTAGGGCACGACTTCGGGCACCGGTCCCCATTGGGCCAGGCATCCGGTGACCGCCGCGCCCATGGCAAACCCCAAGGTCAGCGTCAGTGAAGGACGCCGGGCACCGGCGGTGATTCCGGCCTGGTGATCGAACGGCGGGGCCGAGAGCTCCTTGATCCAGCTCGTGCCCACCGACATCGCCACCCCGACGCCGATTCCCGCGAGCACCCGGCCCAGGCAGAGCAGCCAGAACAGATCGAAACCGAGCCCGAGGCCGAGGCTGCCGGCTATCGCGGCGAGCGATCCGGCGATGAGGACCGGTTTGCGTCCGTGCCGATCCGACAGCGCCGAGGCGACCAACAATCCCGGAATGAGTCCGCCCACGTACATCCCCAGCAGCAGGTTCGCCTGCCAGATGGCGTATCCGCCGTCCTCCTCATACATGTGCACGAGCGGGGTGAAATGATTGCCGCCCCATGCGAGCAGGAACATCGCCGGGGCCACCATCAGCCACGCCCGTGCCCGCCATGGCCGTTCCGGCCCTCGATCGGGAGCCACCTCGCCGAGGTGGGACCGGGCAGGGTTCGGAACCGGCGTTTCGATGTCCGTGGTGGGGGCCGCCTCGGTGCGGGTATTCCTATTCCCGGTGGGGACTGCCTCGGCGGCGGTATCGGTCGTGGAGGTCGAGGGGTAAGCGGTCATGGTCCTCCTCAGCGGGACTGCGGGAAGTGGGAGCCTTCGATGTGGTCGCGGACGAGACGGGCGAAGCCTTCTGCGTCGCCCGCCTCGGCGCGGTCGGTGAGCGTTTCGTGCTCGGTCAGGAGCGTGTCGAGGGCGTGCGGCGCGTCAATGGCGACCTGGAAGGTCAGGCGGGCCAGGCGCGGGCCCATGGTCGTGAGCATCTCGGTGACGATGGCGTTGTCGCCGCTGCGGATGAGGCGGGCGTGGAAGGCATAGTCGGCGCTGGCGAAGCCGAGCGGATCGCCCCCGTCAAGTGCCTTCCTCTGCTCGCCGAGCAGGGTGCGCAGATCGGCGGCCAGAGCGGTGAGGTCGCCGCCGTCGGCCAGTGTCTCCACGGCGTCGATCTCGAACATCGAGCGCACGGCGAGCAGGTCGCGGCGCTCCTTGCCCGTCACGGTGGTCACGAGCGCGCCCTTCTTGGGGACGAGGCGGACGAGGCGCCAACGCTCGAGCTGGAGCATCGCCTCCCGGGCGGGGGTGCGACTGGCGTTGTGCGCAGCGGCGAGGTCGGACTCGATGAGGAGGTCGCCGGGTTCGTGTCGGCCTTCGATGATCTCCCGGGCGGTCGCCGCGGCCATCCGAACGGCGATCGGAGCGGAGTCGTCGATGCGCTGCCAGGGCAGTGTCAGCAAATCATTCACGGACCCACGATAACAGATGCATACATTGATGCATGCATCTAACGTTTCGGACTACCTGACGGCGGCCCAGCAACCTCGCGCGAGGTTGCTGGGCCGCCGTCAGGTAGTAATTATCGGGAGGGCACTTGGCCGGTGGTGAGCAGGTGGGTGAGTACGTCGGTGACGGTGGCGACCGCGTGGCTGCCGTCGGCCCTCTCCACCAAGGCCAGCTGCACGCTGTCCTCCCGCATCGCCTCGAACGCCCGCACCACGGTCATCGATCCGTCCACGACGGTGACGGGTCGGGCCGCCTCGGTGATGGGAGCATCCTCGGCGAGTCCGAGCACATCCCTGACGTGCACCACATGACTCAGCGGGCCGTCAGCCTCGGTGTGCACGAGGATGCGACGGTGACGGTCACAGCGCGACGCCTCGCGCACCTCCCCTGCAGTCGCTGCCGGACCGACGGCCGTCGGCTCCGGGCGACCGGCCACGAGCTCGTCAAGTGTGAGCCGGGTGAGGTCGAGGGCTCCGAGCAGAGCCTCCGAGGACTCCTTCTCCAAGGTTCCCGCCTGCGCCGAATGCTGCAGCAGCTGCCGCAGGTCCTCGGGTGTGTGCGCCTGATCGACCTCGTCGACGGGTTCGACCCGCACGAGGCGCAGGCACGCGTTCGCCGCGTTGTTGAGCACATGCAGCAGCGGACGGGTGAGGAACATGAACGCTCGCATCGGCAGCGCCAGCATGATCGCCGAGCGTTCCGGGTGCGCCACCGCCCACGACTTCGGCGCCATCTCACCGACGACGAGGTGAAGGAAGGTGACGATGATGAGGGCGAGGACGAAGCCGACGATGTCGGCAATCCACAGCGGCAGGCCCAGCGCCTCGGCGACCGGGGTGATCCAGTGGTGGACGGCCGGTTTCGTGATCGCCCCGAGCGCCAGGGTGCAGGCCGTGATGCCCAGCTGCGACCCTGCCAGCAGCACCGACAGCTCAGTCGAGCTGCGCAGGGCGGCTCGGGCCGAGCGGCTGTCCGCGGCCGCGTCTTCGAGACGGTGCCGTTTGGCGGCGATGAGCGCGAATTCGACGGCGACGAAGAACGCGCTGAGGCCGATGATGACGATCGTGATCACGGTGATGACCCAGGGGTTGCTCATCGTTCCACCTCGATTCCGATCCGCAGCCGCGCGGGCACATGCGTGGCCACCTCGATGACGTCGATGACGAGGCGCTCGGTCTCCGGGGTGTCGTCTCCGCCGAGGTCGGCGGGGTCGATCGGCAGTTCGATCGAGACCCGGTCGCCCACCTCGGGGAATCCGCGGAGGTGTTCGATGACGAGTCCCGACAAGGTCTGCGCCGAGGTGGTCGGCAGTTCTCGTTGGAGCACGCGGGCCACCTCGTCGAGGGGGATGATCCCGGGCGCCGTCCAGGTGCCGTCGCCGGTCTCGATGAGTTCTTCGACGATGTGGTCGTGCTCGTCGGCGATGTCACCGACGAGTTCCTCACCGAGGTCCTCCATCGTCAGGATTCCGGCGAAGCCGCCGTATTCGTCGACGACGCAGGCCATCTGCTCCCGCCGTTTGAGGAGCGTGGCCACCGCGTCCGGCAACGGGAGGGATTCCGGAACGAAGACCGGGTCGCGCAGGAGGGAACGGACCCCGGTCGCGGTGACGGTGTCGGTGGTGCCCGACCCCGCCTCGGCGAGGACGTCGAGGAGGTCGATCGTACCGATCACCTGATCATCGGCGTCGAGCACGGGGTAGCGGGAGTGGCCGCGGCTCATCAGTTCGCGCACCTCGTCCAGGGGCGTGTCGATGTCGATGACGTCGACGCGGGAGCGCGGCACCGTGGCGTGGGCGACGCTCTGCTGTGGGAAGTCGAGGATGCGGTCGAGGATGAGCGAATCGTCGTCGACGATCTCGCCGCCCTCCCGGGATTCGGCGACGATGTGCTTGAGGTCGCGCCGGGTGGCGGAGTGGTCGACGTCGTGGACCGGTTCGATGCCGAGGACGCGCAGCAGGGCGTTCGAGGCTTTGTCGAAGATCGTGATGAGCCAGCCGAAGACGGCGAGGTAGATCGAGGTCGAGCGGGCGAGCCACGTGGCGAGCGCCTCGGGGCGGGCGATGGCCAGGTTCTTCGGGAACAGTTCGCCGAAGAGCATCTGGATGAGCGTCGAGACGAGTAGGGCGAGGACGGTGCCGATGAGCACGCCTGTGCCGGCAGGGATCGGGGTGCCGCCGAGTGCCTCGCCGACGGCGGTGCCGATGAGCGGTTCGGCGACGTAGCCGACGAGCAGTCCGGTGACGGTGATGCCCAGCTGCGCGCCGGAGAGCATGAAGGAGGTGCGGCGGGTGATGGACAGGGCCCTGTCCGCGGCGCGATCACCGGAGGCCGAACGTGCGGCGAGTCGGGAGCGGTCGACGGCCATGTACGCGAATTCCTGCGCCACGAAGTAGCCGGTGGCCACCGTGATGAGGAGGACGACGAGGAGGCCGACGAGAAGCGAGAGCAGCCAGGTCAACGGCGACCACCTGCCCGCGCGCTCTGTACTCGCAGAGCGTCTGCCCGCGCATTATTGAATTGTTCTGAGGTGCGAAGTGAAATGTCCCAGCCGGGACTTCGATAGTCGTCCATGGTCCTTCCGAAAGTGATCAAGTGGGCGGCCAGTATCGATTATCCTGGCCCCGGCTGGCAGAACGCTGAGCACGGACGGGCGGTCACGGACGAATAGTCAGACCGCCTCGGGGACCTTCCTCACCGCTCCCTTGTCTGCGGACTGAGCGAAGGCGGCATAGGCGCGCAGCGCGGTCGAGACTGTGCGTTTGCGTTGACGAGGACGGTAGGGCCCCTCCGCCTCGAGGCGGGACCGACGGCGGTCGAGTTCAGCCTCGGTGACCTCGAGGCTGATCGACCTGCGGGGGATATCGATGCCGATGATGTCGCCGTCTTCGACGAGTGCGATCGTGCCGCCCGCTGCCGCTTCGGGCGAGATATGACCAATCGACAACCCCGAGGTCCCACCGGAGAAACGTCCATCGGTGATGAGCGCGCACGACTTCCCCAGGCCCAGGCCTTTGAGGTATGAGGTCGGGTAGAGCATCTCCTGCATGCCGGGTCCGCCCCGCGGTCCCTCGTAGCGGATGACGACGACGTCGCCTTCTTTGATCTGTCTGCTGAGGATCTTCTCCACCGCTTCCTCCTGTGACTCGCAGACCACGGCGGGCCCGGAGAAGACGTGGATGGATTCGTCGACGCCGGCGGTCTTGACCACGGCACCGTCGACGGCGATGTTCCCGCGCAGCACGCCGAGACCGCCGTCTGCCGAATATGCGTGGTCGATGTCGTGGATGCAGCCGCTGACGGCGTCGAGGTCGAGACTGTTCCACCGGGCAGACTGCGAAAATGCCGTCGAGGAGCGCTTCCCTCCGGGGCCGGCATGCCAGAGTTCCTCAGCGGCAGATGCGGCCTTGCCACCGCGGACGTCCCATTCGTCGAGCCACGCGGACAGGGACGGAGCATGGACGGAGTGGACCTCCTCGTTGAGCAGACCCGCACGGCGCAGCTCCCCCAGAAGTGCGGGGATCCCACCGGCACGGTGCACGTCCTCCATGTAGAAGGTGCGGTCCCCGGCCACGTTCGGGGCGACCTTCGCCAGACACGGCACCCGGCGTGACAGGTCGTCGATATCGTCGAGGTCGAAGTCGACCCCTGCCTCATGGGCGGCGGCGAGCAGGTGGAGGATCGTGTTCGTCGACCCGCCCATCGCCAGGTCGAGAGCCATGGCGTTGCCGAAGGCCGCCGAGGTGGCGATCGCGCGGGGGCGCACCGAATCGTCATCGTCCTCGTAGAGGCGACGTGCGAGATCGACGACGAGGCTGCCCGCCCTTTCGTAGAGGGCCCTTCGCGCGGTGTGCGTAGCGAGCACCGAACCGTTGCCGGGCAGGGAGAGTCCGATCGCCTCGGTGAGGCAGTTCATCGAGTTCGCCGTGAACATGCCCGAACACGATCCGCAGGTCGGGCACGCCGCCTCCTCGATGCGGAGCACATCGGCATCGGAGGTCGCCTCGTTGACGGCCTCGGACATCGCATCGACGAGGTCGAGCGAGCGGACAGTGCCGTCGGCCAAGGTGGTCCGCCCGGCCTCCATCGGTCCGCCGGAGACGAACACCGTGGGAATATCGAGGCGCAGCGCGGCCATGAGCATGCCGGGCGTGATCTTGTCGCAGTTGGAGATGCAGACGAGGGCGTCAGCGCAATGAGCGTTGGCCATGTACTCGACGGAATCGGCGATGAGGTCGCGTGAGGGCAGTGAGTAGAGCATGCCGCCGTGACCCATGGCGATGCCGTCGTCGACGGCGATGGTGTTGAATTCGCGGGGAATGCCGCCGCCGGCGGTCACTGCCTCGGAGACGATCCGCCCGACCGGGGCGAGATGAGTGTGCCCGGGAACGAATTCGGTGAAGGAGTTCGCCACGGCGATGATCGGTTTGCGGCCGAGGTCGGCACCGGAGACTCCGGCTGCGCGGAAGAGGGCGCGGGCTCCGGCCATATTGCGGCCGTGGGTGACTGTACGAGAACGATAGGTCGGCATGGAATCTATCTCAGCGCGGTAGTGGCTTCGGCGGAAGCTACCATCGGTACCAGTACTGGGAGTACTATCAATCCATGATTCGACCCCGCACTCCCCGCCGTGAGCAGCTCGGTGAGTTCCTCACCAGCAGACGCAGGGAACGGCAGCGTTCGGCGGCTGGTCTGCCGCCGAATTCCAGGCGCGGTGACAGCGGACTCAGCCGCGAGGAGGTCGCCACCCTCGCAGGTGTGAGCAGCACCTGGTACACGTGGCTCGAACAGGGCCGGGACACCAATGTCTCCAGGCAGGTGCTCACCGCTGTGGCCCGGGTCCTCGACCTCAGCGCCGCCGAGACCGACTATGTCCTCGGACTCGTCGAACGGGTCGAGGCTGCTCGGGATGATGAGCCTGCTGAGGTCACGGAGTCGCTCCAGCGTCTGCTCGATGCGCTCGATTTCCCAGCCTTCGCTGTCGCCCCGGACTGGACGATCGCCGGTTGGAATGCGGCCTACGAATGGCTGTATCCGGCGATCACGTCGATTCCGAAGCCCGACCGGAATCTCATCTGGCTCATCTACACCGATCCCACTCTGCGCAGGATGCTTCCCGACTGGGAGGCAGAGAGCCGTCACTTCCTGGCCGAGTTCCGCGTCGAGTCCGGGGTGCGCTTGAGCACACCGGGGCACCGTGCGCTCATCCAGAGGCTGAGTCAGGCGAGTGAGGACTTCCGCGAGCAATGGGCCGAGCAGACGGTGGAGCGCTTCGCGAGCAGGCGGCGCGTCTTCGACCACCACGCGCAGGGCATAGTCGAGTTCGAGCACCACCGACTCATCCCCTCCGAAGACTCCCGCCTGCACGTCGTTATGTACGTCCCTGCTACCTGACGGCGGCCCAGCAACCTCGCGCGAGGTTGCTGGGCCGCCGTCAGGTAGCAAGGGAAGTCAGGGGGTGAAGCGGTAGCCCATGCCCATCTGCGTGTGCAGGTACTGCGGTCGGGCAGGGTCGGTTTCGAGCTTCTGCCGCAGCTGGGACATATAGACCCGCAGGTAACCGCGCTCCCCTGCGTATTCCGGCCCCCATACCTCGGTGAGCAGGGTGGTCGCGTCGACGAGGGCGCCGCGGTGTTTGGCGAACACGCCGAGCATGTTCCACTCGATCGGCGTCAGATGCACCTCGGCGCCTTCGACCGTGAGAATGTGGGAGGCGAGGTCGATCACGACCCGCCCGTCGCCGGTGCGTACGAGAGACGAATCAGCGGCCGAACCCGAGCGTCGCTCGATCGCGCGCAGCCGGGCGAGCACCTCGCCGAGCGAGAAGGGCTTCGTCACATAGTCATCGGCCCCGGCGTCGAGGGCGGCGATCTTGCCGTGGGCATCGTGCCGGGCGGAGACGACGACGATGGGCACCTGACTCCACCTGCGCACCTGGGTGATGAGTTCGATTCCGTCGACGTCGGGCAGACCGAGGTCGAGGAGGATGACGTCGACGGCCGCCTCGGCGAGCGCCTCATTCATCTGTCGCCCGCTTCCGGCGATCGTGACCTCGTGGCCTTTGCCGCGCAATCCCACGCTCACGGCACGGGCGATGTCGGTGTCGTCTTCGACGATGAGCACATGCTTCATGGGGCTTCCTCCCTGCCCGTCAGTCCCGCACCTTCCTGACTCGCTGTTCCCGATTTCAGGGGCGCCCCGTCTCGGAACGGAATGGTCAGCACCGCAGTGAACCCGCCGCCGGGGGTCGGTTCCGCGCTGAGCTCGATGCCCATCGCCCGGCACAGTCCCAACGCCACCGCCATCCCGAGACCGAGGCCTTTCGTGTTGGACTCGTTGAGCCTGGTGAACGGTGTGAAGATGCTCTCAAGCGCCTCCGCTCCCACGCCGGGACCGTAGTCGGCGATGCGCAGGTGCACCGCGTCGGCGCCGGCGGAGGCATCGATCGTGATCGGAGCCCCTTCGCCGTACTTCACGGAGTTCTCGATGATGTTGACGAGCACTCGTTCGACGAGCCCCACATCGACCTCGACCCAGGTTTCGGGGTCGATGTCGACGGCGATGGGCGGGCAGGGGCCACCATCGACCTCGCCCAGCTCGGCGGCCCGAGTTTCCCCGCCGGTTTCATCGATCCCGGTCTTCCGGGCCTCCCCGCCGATCTCGTCGAGCGCCGAGGCAACGAGGTCGGCCACGAGCACCGGAGCGGTCGTAATCGCCACCGCACCGGACTGGATGCGGCTCAGATCGAGGAGATTGTCGATGAGCTTCTCAAGCCGCAGGGCACCGTGTTCGATGGTCTCGAGCATGAGCCTCCGGTCGGACTCAGTCAGCTCGATCTCGTCGAACAGCAGCGTCGACGTCGCCGTGGTGATCGCCCCGAGCGGGGTGCGCAGGTCGTGGGAGACCGCGGTGAGCAGCGCGGTTCGCACAGCATTGCCGGCTGAGAGCTCCTCAGCCTCGGTACGGCTGCGCTGCAGGGCCGACTCCGTGAGCACCCGCAACAGTCGACCGGCGTAGGCGTCAAGGATCCGCAGCTCGCCGGCGCTGAGCGGTCGGCCGCTCAGCGCCAGGCTGGTGTCGCCGTCGAGGTCGATGACCTCGCTGGCCTGCGCCCGCGATGCAATCGGTTCCCCCGCCGAGGCGAGGACGAGGTCGGCCCCGCCCGTGCCGTCAGTGCGCGTGGTGCCGTCAGTGCGCGTGGTGCCGTCCGGGCCGGCAGCCGTATCGAGCCGACCGAAGCCACCGCCCCGGGTCAAGAGGGCGACCCCGTCGAGACCGAAACTCGTGCGGATACCTGTGACCATGGCCTCGGGGCTGTCGCCCTCAGCGATCATCGATCCAGCCAGCTCGCTGAGCACCGCGGCTTCGTGTTCGGCGGCTTGGGCTTGCCGGGAACGGCGAGCCGCCTGGTCGACGACGGTGGCCACGGCCACGGCGACCGCGACGAAGATGACGAGCGCAAGGATGTTCTCGAGCTGTTTGACCGACAGCGAGTTCACCGGATGAGTGAAGAAGAAGTTAATGAGCCCGGCCCCGAATACGGCCGTCATCACCGCCGGCCAACGCCCGCCGATGAGTGCCACGAACACCACGACGGTGATGAAGGCGAGGAAGTTCATGCTCAGCGAAGTCGATCCGGGGCCGAGGCCGACGAACAGGGCGGTGAGCAGCAGCGGGGCGATCGCACCGCTGATCCAGCCGAGGATGCGGCGGGCCTGCGAGAGCGGATTGGCCCGGGAGCGCTCGCGGTCGGAGCTCCACAGCCCGGCAGCCTGGGCGTGGGTGACCATGTGCACGTCGATGTCGGCCGCAGAGCTGATGACCCGGTTGGCCACTCCGGGCCCGAATATGCGCCGATACCAGGGTGTGCGGGAGACACCGAGGACGATCTGCGAGGCGTTGAGGGTGCGGGCGAATTCGATGAGCGCCTTGGCCACATCATCACCGACGACGGTGTGCCAGGTGGCGTGGTTGTCCTCGGCGAGTTCCCGGGCACTCAGCAGGTGCGGGGCGCCGGAACGGCGAGTCCCATCGGGTTCGATGACGTGGACGATGTGGAGTTCGCGGCCGGCGACGCGGCCGGCGATGCGCAGTCCGCGGCGGATGAGCGTCGTCGACTCCGGCCCGCCGGTGACGGCGACGAGGATCCGGTCGCGTGCGGCCCAGGTGGCGCGGATGCCCTTTTCGTCGCGGTACTTCTCAAGTCCTTCGTCGACACGGTCGGCCAACCACAGCAGGGCCAGTTCGCGCAAGGCCGTGAGGTTGCCGAGCCGGAAGTAGTTCGACATTGCGGCGTCGACCTTCGAGGCCGCGTAGATTCGACCGTCGACGAGGCGGGTGCGCAGTGCCGCTGGGGTGATGTCGATGAGTTCGACCTCGTCGGCGGCGCGGAGGAAAGGGTCGGGCACCCGTTCGGCTTGGTTGCGGCCGATGATCGCCCCGACCACGTCACCGAGGGATTCGAGGTGCTGGATGTTCACCGTCGTGAACACGTCGATGCCGGCGGCGAGGATCGCCTCGACGTCCTCCCACCGCTTAGTACGAGTCGGGCCGACTTCGCCTGCCACACCGGAATCGGGCGAGTTCCCGTTCCTGCCGGAATCGGGCACGTTCGTGTGGGCGAGTTCGTCGATGACGACGAGTTCAGGCGTCCGGGCCAGCACCGCCTCGGTGTCGAGTTCGTGAAACGTCCGTCCGCGGTAGTCGACGTGGCGGCGGTCGAGGGTCTCGAACCCTTCGGTCAGCGTCCGCGTGAACGCCCGCCCGTGGTCCTCGACGATGCCTAAGACGACGTCACGGCCGTTGGCTTTCGCCGTGGCGGCGGTCTCGAGCATAGCGACGGTCTTGCCGACCCCGGGCGCGTAGCCGAGGAAGACCGTGAGCGAGCCCCGCCGAGGTGATCCCATCAGTGTCCGCCGGTTTCCGCGCCCGAAGACGCCGTGTTCACACGCGCAGCACCCGAGGACTCTGCACCCACTTGTGTCGCTGTGCCGTTCGCGAGGTCGTTGTTGAGGGTGACGACGTTGACGCGGGTCTCGCCGATGAAGCCGAGCAGTGGATGCCGGGTGTTCTTCTCGACCATGGCTGCCACGTCCTTCCTGCTCAGTCCCGTCTCCCGCGCGACGCGGGGGACCTGGAGTCGAGCATACTCAGGGCTGATGTCCGGATCGAGACCAGAGGCCGAGGCACTCAGGGCATCCGCAGGAATCCTCGCCGGGTCGACGTGTTCACGACCGGCAACCTGGGCCCTGCGCTCGGCGATCTGGGCCACGAGTTCAGGACTGTTCGCCGCAAGGTTCGACGCCCCCGAGGCGAGTCCGTCGTAGTTCGAGACCGAGGGCCGGGGGTAGAACCATTCGTCCCCGCTGACCGGTTGAGCGAGGTGGGCATTGCCGACGACCCGGCCCGCGCTGTTGCGGATCGCGGCGTCCTGACCGGGCATGAGGCGGCCGACCGCGACCAGCGTCAGCGGGTAGGCGAGGCCGAGAATCAGGGTGAGCACAAGCAGCATGCGCGCCCCGGTGAGGAGCTGGCGACCGAGGATGGGACCCATGACGGGTGTCCTTTCTGTGTGGACGGGAGAGGAGGAATCAGAACAGCGGAATCAGAGCAGCGGCGCGATGACGAGGTCGATGACTTTGATGCCGAGAAAGGGGACGATGAGCCCGCCGAGACCGAAGACGAGAAGGTTCATCCGCAGCAGCGCCGAGGCCGTCCGCGCCCGGAACCGGACCCCGCGCAAGGCGACGGGGATGAGGACGAGAATGATGAGCGCGTTGAAGATCACCGCTGACAGGATCGCCGAGGCGGGGCTGTGCAGACCCATGATGTTGAGCGCCCCGAGTCCGGGGAACGCGGTCAGGAACATCGCCGGGATGATCGCGAAATACTTCGCGACGTCGTTGGCGATCGAGAACGTCGTCAGCGCTCCGCGCGTGATGAGCAGCTGCTTGCCGATCCCGACGATGTCGATGAGCTTCGTCGGATCCGAGTCGAGGTCGACGAGGTTGCCGGCCTCCTTCGCCGCGGTCGTGCCCGTGTTCATCGCGACCCCGACGTCGGCCTGCGCTAGCGCGGGTGCGTCGTTCGTCCCATCCCCGGTCATCGCGACCATCCGAGACCCCGCCTGCTCTCTCTTGATGAGGGCGAGCTTGTCCTCCGGGGTCGCCTCGGCGAGGAAGTCGTCGACGCCGGCCTCACGGGCGATCGCCCGGGCGGTGAATTCGTTGTCGCCGGTGATCATCACCGTCCTGATCCCCATCTGACGCAGGGTCGCGAAGCGCTCGGCCATGCCCGGTTTGACGATATCGCGCAGATCGATGACTCCGAGCACCCGTGCGAGCGTGCCCGATTCCCTCGCCGAGGCGACCGTGCGGTCGACCTCGGATCCTGACCCCGGGACCGGGTCGTCGACCGCTTCGGCGACAAGCAGTGCAGTGCCGCCTCCGGTGTTGATGCGCTCGACCTCGGCGGTCGCTGAGTCGGGGATCGTGGCTCCGCGGTCGCGGGCCCAGGCGATGACCTCTTTCGCCGCACCCTTGACCACGGTGCGGGTGCCCGAGACAGCGGGGAGGACGATTCCGGACAGGCGGGTGGTCGCCGAGAACGGGATGAACTCGGCCCCGGGAAAGGCCTCGAGACCCGTCGCATCGATCTGGAACTCCGCTTCCGCGAGGGTGACGACGGATCGGCCCTCAGGGGTGTCATCGGCCAACGATGACAGTCGGGCCGCCTCGGCGAGGTCATCCGGAGTGGTCGATCCGAGGGGGACGAAGTCGGTCGCCTGCCGGTCGCCCATCGTGATCGTGCCGGTCTTGTCGAGCAGCAGTGTGGACACGTCGCCGGCGGCCTCGACGGCGCGACCGGACTTCGCGAGCACGTTCGCCGCGACGAGTCGATCCATTCCGGCGATGCCGATCGCCGAGAGCAGCGCGCCGATCGTCGTCGGGATGAGGCAGATGAGGAGGGCGATGAGCACGGTCAGCGACTGCGGGGCACCGGAGAACGCGGCGATCGGGGCGAGGCTTGTGACCACGAGGATGAAGATGAGGGTGAGCACGGAGAGGAAGACGCCGAGGGCCACCTCGTTGGGGGTCTTCTGCCGGTTCGCGCCCTCGACCATGGAGATCATCCGGTCGAGGAAGCTCTCGCCGGGGCTCGCAGTCACGGTCACAGTGATCGAGTCGGAGAGCACCCTCGTCCCGCCGGTTACGGCGCACCGGTCACCGCCGGCCTCGCGGATGACGGGTGCGGATTCGCCGGTGATGGCGGATTCGTCGACGGTAGCTGCCCCCTCGATGACGTCGCCGTCTGCGGGGATCGTCTCTCCGGCGGTGACGAGCACTCGGTCCCCGGCCTGCAGCGTGGAGGCGGGCACGGTTTCGGTGTGCCCGCCTGAGAGCACGCGGGTCGCGTCGACGCTCACCCGGCTGGCGCGCAGGGAGTCGGCCTGAGCCTTGCCGTGCCCTTCGGCGAGCGCCTCGGCGGTGTTGGCGAAGACGACAGTGAGGAAGAGCCAGATGCTGATCGCCCAGGTGAAACGGTTGGGGTCGATGATCGCGAGGATGAGGGTGAGACACGCGCCGATCTCGACGAGGAACATCACGGGGTTGCGCCAGGCGGTGCGCGGGTCGAGCTTCTTCAATCCGAGGAGGCTCGCCTGGGCCAGGGCGGGGGCGGTGATGGTTCTCATCTCACATGAGTCCTTCGTTGATCGGTCCCAGTGCGAGCACGGGGAGGAAGGTGAGGGCGCTGATGACGAAGCCGATGCCGACGACGACCCCGACGAACAGAGGTCGGTGGGTGGGCAGGGTGCCCGGGCTCGCCTCGGCGGGGGTCTGTCCGGCCAGTGACCCGGCGAGTGCGAGCACGGCGCCGATCGGCACGAGGCGGCCCAGCAGCATCACGATGGCCAGGGCGATGTTGAAGAACGGAGTGTTCGCGTCCAGCCCGGCGAAGGCGGATCCGTTGTTGTTCGCCGCCGAGGTGAAGGCGTAGAGGAGCTCGGACAGGGCGTGGGGGTTGAGCTGCGGGGTGTTGCCGGCGGCTGCGGCTGTGGCGGCGGCTGTTGTGGTTGCCGCGTGGGTGGCGGTGGTGTTGAGGATCGAGTCGATCGCGCCGGGCCATAGAGTGGCCGCGGCGGTGCCGAGCAGCGCGAGGGCCGGGGAGACGAGGATGAAGACGCTCGCCAGTGTGATCTCGGTCCGGCCGATGCGTTTGCCGAGGAATTCCGGGGTGCGACCGACCATGAGTCCGCAGACGAAGACGGCGATGATCGCGATGATGAGCATGCCGTAGAGGCCGGAGCCGACGCCGCCGGGCGCGATCTCGCCGATCATCATGTTGAGCATGAGCACTCCGCCGCCGAGGCCGGAGTAGCTTGAGTGCGCCGAATCGGTGGCTCCCGTCGAGGTCAGCGTCGTGGCCACGGCGAAGAAGGCCGAGGGGATGACGCCGAAGCGGGTCTCACGTCCCTCCATCGCCGCACCTGCCGCCTGGGAGGCGGGAGTGGTGTTTGCCGTTTCGAGGACGATGACGGCGGTCAGGGAGATGAGGAAGAAGGCGGCCATGGCCGCGAGGATCGCCCACCCCTGCTTGCGGCTGCCGACCATGATGCCGAAGGTGCGCGGCAGTGCCGAGGGAATGAGGAGGATGAGGAAGATGTTCGCGAGGTTGACCAGGGCGGACGGGGCGGAGAGCGGGTGGGCGGAGTTCGCGTTGAAGAAGCCGCCGCCGTTGGTGCCGAGGTGTTTGATGACCTCCTGGCTGGCATCGGGTCCGCCGGGAATGGTCTGGGTTGCTTGGGCTCCTCCGGTGACGGTGTGTACGACCTGGTCGGGGGTGAGGTTGTCGGTGACGCCGAGGCCGATGTAGATGATCGCGAAGATCACCGAGATCGGGAGCAGGATGCGCAGGGTGGCACGGGTGAGGTCGACCCAGAAGTTGCCGATGAACAGAGAGTTCGAGCGCATGAGGCCGCGGATGAGGGCGACGGCCACTGCGATGCCGACGGCGGCGGAGACGAAGTTCTGGACGGCGAGGCCGGCCATCTGGGTGAGGAAGCCCATCGTCGTCTCACCGGCATAGGACTGCCAGTTCGTGTTCGTGACGAAGGAGACCGCGGTGTTGAGTGCCTGATCGACGGGGACGGCGGGACGCCCGTTGGACAGCGGGAGGAGGTGTTGGAGTCGGAGCAGCCCGAAGAGGACCACGATCGAGACGGCCGAGAACGTCAGCACAGAGAGGAAATAGACCCGCCACCGCTGTTCTGAGGTGGAGTCGACGCCGGTGAGACGATAGAGCAGCGCCTCGGCGCGGGTGTCGGACGTCGACAGGAACACCCGGGCCATGTAGGTGCCCAGGGGAACGTGAGCGGCGGCGAGGAGGACGAGGACGAGCAGGATCTGCGTAATGCCGGTGAACCAGCTCATGGGCGGCCCTCCCTGCAGGGGAGGTGGGGGCGCGAGTGTTCGCAGCGAATGCGGGACCGCGCGTTCGAACGATCGGCCGACCGCCTCGGCGATGGGGTGAGTGACATGCGTTCATCTCACCGCGGTGCGACCCGGACGGCGGGCGATTTTAACGCGATCTTGACACCTCCCAACACAACCCCAACACCCCAATTGCTACCTGACGGCGGCCCAGCAACCTCGCGCGAGGTTGCTGGGCCGCCGTCGGGTAGTCCTGGGAGTGGTTATTGGGTGATGAGGAGGTGCCGGAGGGTCTCGTCGTCGGCGATGACGTCGACGGACGCGACTCGGCCGTCGACGAAGTGGAACAGATAGAGTGCCCGGGCGACACCGTCGGAGATATAGGCGGCCGCGGGAACTCCGTCGATGCTGACCAGCTCGGTGGCTTTCGCTCGCCCGTTGAACACACGGGCCACAGCATCACGGCCGACGACCTCGGGGCGGATGAGTGGGGCACCGAATTCGGCGCCAGCCTGGGCGAGGCTCACGGCAGCGGGGTCGCTGCGCACCTCGATCTCCGGGTCGAGCAGCTGGAGGAGGCCGCCGAAGTCTCCTCCGCGAGCCGCTTCGAGGAAGGAGGTGATGGCGGTTTCCTGCCGGTGTCGGACCTCCTCCGCATCCACTTTGCGCAGGCGTGCGCGGGCCCGGGATGCGAGCTGACGTGCAGCGACCGGGCTGCGGTCGACGATCGGGGCGATGTCGTCATAGGACAGGGCGAAGATGTCATGAAGCACCAACGCCAATCGTTCCAAGGGACCGAGAGTGTCGAGGATGACGTGCAGCGCCACCGTGAGATCGTCTCGGAGCAGGGCGCTGTCCTCCGGTCGATCGGTGCGGACGCCGCTTCCTCCCCCACCACCTCCGGGAGTGCCGGCCGTGTCGGGTGCTTCGCCCGTCGAGTCATGGTCCGGGACTGCGTCGTCGTCAGATGCCTCCCAGTGCAGATCCTCACGCCTTGCGGCATCACGGCGAATGGCGTCGATGCAGACTCGCGAGATGACCGTCGTCAGCCACGCCTCGAGGTTGTCGATGGCCGCGATATCGGCTCGCTGCAAACGGATCCACGCCTCCTGCACGGCATCGTCGGCAGCCCACGGGGAACCGAGGGTGCGGTGGGCGATGGCGAACATCTTCGGTCGATGCGAGGAGAACAGGTCGGCCACCTCGGCGAGGGTCTGCGGTGATGTCTCCGATGGCATTGGGATCCTGACGACGACGGCTTGTCACGTTTTCGGGCCGAGCTGCGACTCATCATTGAGTCCGGCACACGTCGGCCTGATCACCAACACCAGCCAAGGAGTCATCATGACTGTTCTGTCGTTCACCATTCTTGACGAGCTTCGCGCCACTGTCCAGGGGCGCACCTGGTTTCCCGACGACTCGGAATTCGACGAGGTCCACCGCCCGTGGAACCGGGCCGTCGACCAGAACGTCCTCGCAGTCGTCGAAGCCGCCGACGTCACCGACGTCGTCACCCTCGTGAACTGGGCCCGCGAACGAAGCCTGCCGATCGCCACCCAGCCGACCGGCCACGGAGCGACCGGGCGGGCCGACGACACGATCTTGTTGCGTACGACCCGCCTCGACCGCATTGACGTCACCCCCGCACAGCGCACGGCGACGATCGGCGCGGGTGTGAAATCGGGCGAACTGCAGAGAGCGGCGGCAGAACACGGGCTGACCGGCCTGCCGGGCAGCTCCCCGGTGGTGACCGTGGCCGGGGTCGCCCTGGGCGGCGGCCTGAGCTGGTTCGGCCGATCCTTCGGATGGGTCGGCGACAGCATCCGTGCATTCGACGTCGTCGACGCCGACGGTCGGGCTCGCCGCGTCTCGTCGGTTGAGGACCCGGACCTGTTCTGGGCGTTGCGCGGAGGTGGAAGCGAGCTCGCCATCGTGACCGGTCTTGAGGTCGGACTGCAGGCCGCCCCTGATGTCTTCGGCGGGCGTGTGCTCTGGTCCGGCGATCACGCCAGGCAGGTCGCCGAGGTGTTCCGCACGATGACTCACACCGCTCCCGAGGGGCTGACCCTGTGGTTGGAACTCCTCCATTTCCCAGGCTCGGAGCCGATGGTCGCCATCGACTCGACGTACCTCGGCGGAGGGGAGGAAGCACGTGAGCTTATGCGCCCACTCGAGACCCTGCCGACGCCGCTGTCGGATACCCGGGCGCAGATGAGCGTCGCCGAATTGGGTGCGATTACGGCCGAACCGACCGACCCCGGAGTCGGCAGCTCCCGCGCCGAGCTGCTCACGTCCCTTGACGATGACACCCTGGACACGCTCCTCGATTCGCCCATCGACCCGCTTCTGTCGGTGCAGGTCAGGCACCTCGGCGGCGCGTTGGCGCAGCCGACCGACAACCCGCACGGCGCCCTGGACGAGCCGTACAGCGTCTATATGTTCGGTCTTCCCGTCACCGAGGCGGCCGCGGAGTCGATCGAGCATAAGCAGGCCGATCTGGCGCGGGCATTACCTGCCAGTGGACGCAAACCCGTCACGTTCCTCAATCCACACGAGGGCCTCGCCGACGCTTTGCCCGAGGAGTCCCTCACACGGCTACGCCGACTCAAAGAGGAACGGGACCCGGGTCGGGTCTTCCGCGGCAACTTCAGCATCGCCGACTGACCGCTCTCCCCGCCCGATGCCCCCGTGCTACCTGACGGCGGCCCAGCAACCTCGCGCGAGGTTGCTGGGCCGCCGTCGGCCGCGTCTCTGAAGCACCGTGACATCGCTGAATGCGCCCAGAGCAGTACGTATTCAGTGACGTCGCGGTCGTCTGGCAGAACGCTGAACGGCGAAGGTCTCAGCCGCCGAAACTCTCCAAGAGCGCGAGCACAGACTCTTTTCCGAGCTGATTCGCCGCGAGCGGACTGTCTCCGGTCAGGAGGTTGCGGTCGCGTGTGGTGGCACCGGTCATCTCATCGTTGATGATCTCGATGCCATCCTTCTTCAACGTCTCGCCGAGAGCCCATGGCATCTCGCCAGGCAGATAGCCGATGTCGAGGTTCGCCCCGAAGTCGAGCGCGTCCGGAAACGCGGTGACACGGTAGCCGGCAAAGGGATTCGTGGAGCGACCGAGGCCCGCGGCCAACAACGCCGCCGGACCATGACAGAGGGTGATGATGAGCCTGTCGTTGTCCAGGAAGAAGTCCAGGGCAGCCTGCACGTCCCGGTCGAAGGGGATGACGTTCATGGCACCGTGACCGCCCGGGATGAAGATCGCGGCGTAGTCGTCGAGGCCGTTCGCGATGACGTCGGAGAGCCTCAGCGGAGCCTTGAATTTCGCCTCGGCGCTCGACCATGCCGACGCGATGGCCTCGTCCTGCCCGGGGTAGGCCCACCATTCGAATTTTCCGGGTCCGCCGCTGACGGTGGCCACGTCGATCTCGTAGCCAGCCTCGGCCATGTGGTGGAGTGGCAGCAGCGTCTCGACGGGATGGTTGCCGGTGGAGAAGAACGTGCCATTCTTCATGAGCATGTACCGCTCGTCGGTGGCGATCGTGAGGATCTTCCACTTCCCGTCCGTGTATGTCTCCTCGGTGACGGGGCCGTCGAAGTCGGTCCTGCTCGACGTGTACTGGGAGAGCGAGTACGAGCTCGGGAAGAAGGCGTTGGCCTCCGCCTGATCGGGCATTGGGCTCCGGTCCTGAGAGTTGTCGCTGTCAGTCATGTCTTCACCTTTCGCTCGTGTGGCTCACTTGCATGTCGGTGTCGTCGGTGCATCGACTGACCTGTCAGCATACGACACACGGAGAGACGCCGCCAACGACTCGGCCCAACGGGCGCAGGAGGATAAGCCGATCGCTGGACCCCACCCCTCCCAGTACTACCTGACGGCGGCCCAGCAACCTCGCGCGAGGTTGCTGGGCCGATCCTTCTATGTCTGTCAAGCCGGCGTGGGAATTGTTTCTAGCCCGTTGAGAATCTTGAAAACTCGACGCGCGAGATACCATTTGAGCTTGCGCTTGAGCTCCCTCTTCGACTTCTTCGTCGGGTCCTCACCAAAGCGCTGGGCAACATAATCCCTGGTTCTCTCATCGTGGATCATCCGGTTCGTGATCACCGTGTGCAGGGCCCGGTTCAACTGCCGATCCCCACCCCTGTTCAACCGGTGTCGTTGCGTGTTGCCCGACGAAGCAGGGATCGGATTCGCCCCTGCCAGGGCTGCGAACGCAGCCGCGTTACGGACTCGTCCCGGATGCGACCAGGCGGTGAAGAACACCGCGGCAGTGAACGTACCGATCCCGGGTTCGGCCAGCAAGACTGCCGCCGGACTGGCCTCAACAAGTTCAGCGAGCTTGTCATGGTTGTCCTGCAGATCGTCATCAAGATCGAGGACGCGTTGAGCTAAACGGACCGCTTCGTCCCGGGACGTGGCCAGGCCGATGTCTTCCTTCCTCGACCGCCACTTCGAGATCTCGACGAACTGGGCATCGGTCAACGAGTTACGGGCATCAATTCCCAGAGCGACAGTGCGCACCAACGCGGTCAGGGAGTTGATCATCCGGGTCCGTTCGGTGGTCATCGCGTCCCGGGCTGCCAACAGCACGCGCAGGCCCTGGCGGACTCCTTCGCCTTGGCGTGGCCACCGCAGCTGGTCGGTGTGTAGCGCCAGCACGGACTTCGCGATCCGGTAGGAGTCGAGCTCATCGCTCTTACCCACGCCGTACCGGGCTTTGGCATCCATGCGTCCAGCTTCGACCACGGGGTATTCGGTCGTGGCGATATGACCGGTCAGCACCGCCCCGTAGGATGCGGTTCCTTCCACGACCCACAGGGTGTCGAGGTCACCTTTCGTCCACCGGCCTGCCCAGGTCAGGGCCCGTTTGATGCCGGCCCGAGATGTCGGGAAGCTGCCGGTAGCCACGAGGATGCCGGTGTTGGTGATGATCGTGTAGACGTGTTTTCTGGCGTGTGTATCGACGCCGATGAAGAAGTTGTATAAGTGCGCGACAATGGACATAGCGGTTCGAAGCTCCCTGTTTGACCGATAGGTTGTGCGGCCGCTTGCGGCCGGTACCGGTCCGGGATGAGGTCACTTCGGAACAACACTGTGATGAGTCACGCCCCGGCAAGGGGCGGACAGCCTTCTGATCAAGTTACCGAGGTGGGCCGAGTCGGTGCCGGCCGCACCACCCATGTGATCGGACAAATCGGCCCGAAGACACCACCAAAAGGGGGGTGGGTCACCGCCAGGTTGAGTCACGATCACGGGATGGAGAGGCCAACACCTACTCTGCCAGCCGGTCCCAGACCAGCCACTACCAAGACTCACAGCCGTCAGGTAGCAATTATTCGACTAGTTTGCCTTCTTGGCTGATTTCGCCAGTGTGCATGAGGGCCGCGACATCCGCAGACACTTCTGGGATCGACTCGCGGACGACTCCGGCCGACGGCGACCAGACCAAGTTGACCTGCAGGTTCGGGTCCTGGTCCGGGTAGTCGCTGCGGTTGTGGCAGCCGCGGGTCTCTCGCCGCTCCAGCGCACATTCGAGCGTCGCGCGGGCCGCGAGCACCGAGGACCGCAGGTCGAAAGCGTGGGAGAGATCGGCGAATCCAGCGATATCCGGGTGGATGCCGACGTCGGCCATCCGCGCCTCGATGCCGGCGAGCTTCTCCAGCCCGGCGAGCAGTCCGGCCTCGTCGCGAACGACTCCGGCGTGCTCGGTCATGAGGTTGCGGACCTCCCGCTGCAGCGCACGCACGTTCTCCGTGCCTTCGGAGGCCAGCAGATCGGAGATCTCTGCCCGGGCCTCGTCGACCGCGGCATGCGACCGCACCTGCGCCTCCAACGAATCGGAGTACGCGACAGCGGACCGCCCGACGATCCGGCCGAAGACGAGCAGCTCGATGAGCGAGTTCCCGCCCAACCGGTTCGCCCCGTGCAGACCGGACGAGGCCTCACCGATGGCCCACAGACCTTCGACATCGGTGCTGTGATCGACCGGGTCGACCCACACTCCGCCCATCGAGTAGTGCGCGGTCGGCGCGATCTCGATCGGCGAGGCCGTGATGTCGAGCATCTGGGTCTCCATGAGCGTCTGGAACACTCGGGGCAGGCGGTTCATGATGGTTTCGCGCGGCAGATGGGACACGTCGAGCCACACGCCGCCGTTCTCGGTGCCGCGCCCCTCGGCGATCTCCGTGTAGGCGGCGAGCGCCACCCGGTCACGGGTGGAGAGCTCCATGCGCTGCGGGTCGTAGCGTTCCATGAACCGCTCCCCCAGACCGTTGCGCAGGATCCCACCTTCACCGCGGGCCGCCTCGGAGACCAGCGTGCCGGCGGCGTTCTCGGGTTCGATGATGCCCGAGGGGTGGAACTGGACGAGCTCGGCATCGCGCAGCCGGGCACCGGCCTCGACGGCCAGACGGAAGGAGTCACCGGTATTCTCATCCCGACGCGAAGAGGTCCGCCTCCAGATCCGGTTGTGTCCGCCGGCGGCGAGGATGACGGCGTCGGCGTAGATCCGGTAGCCGGTGCCGTCGATGACGTCGAAGCCGAAGGCGCCGAAGATGCGGCCGTCGGCGACGAGCAGCTTCGTGATGTAGACGCGGTCGAGGATCGGGATGTCTAAGGCTTCGGCGCGACGAATGAGGGTGCGCTGGATTTCCAGCCCCGTGTAGTCGCCGGCGAAAGCGGTGCGACGCCAGGTGTGGGCGCCGAAGAAGCGCTGAGAGATCCGACCGTCGTCCTCCTTCGCGAAGTCCATTCCATATCGCTCCAGGTCAGCGATGCCTTCGGCTGCTCCCTGGGTGACGATTTCGACGGTCCGGGGGTTGGCGAGGTCATAGGATTCCTTGATCGTATCGGCAGCATGCTGCTGCCACGTGTCGTCCGGGTCCATCGTCGCCAGGGCCGCGTTGATGCCGCCGGCGGCCAGCGAGGTGTGCGCGTCCTCCTTCGGCCGTTTGCCGACCGCGAGGACATCGGCGCCGGCTTCGGCGACCTCGATCGCGGCCCGCAGGCCCGATCCGCCGGTTCCGATGACCAGCACCGAGGTGGAGATGGAGTGTTCTTTTCGGCGGGGTCCGCCCTGTGTGGTGTGCATGGATTCCACTATGGAACCACCCACTCCATACGTCCAATGCATTGTTTGAGTCAAGTCGATAGCGATAGACTATTGCCATGTCTGACCTGCACGGAGACCCACGATGAACCTCGAACAGCTGAGAAGCTTCGCCGAGGTGGCCGCCACCGGCCATTTCACGAAAGCCGCCGCGACGCTCCATTTGGCCCAGCCCTCGCTGTCCCGACAGATCTCGACGTTGGAGAAGGAACTCGGGGCCGAGCTCTTCCACCGCGCGCACGGACACATCACACTCACTGACGCCGGCCAGACCCTGCTGCCGACGGCGAAACGCATGCTCGCCGATGCCGAGGCGGTCCGCCGCGACATGGACGAGCTCGCCGGTCTGCGGCGCGGTCGCGTCCGGCTCGGTGCGACCCCGACCCTGTGCGTGAGCCTCGTGGCCGAGGCGATCAGCCGGTTCCACACGGCCCATCCCGGCGTCGAACTCGAGCTCGTCGAAAAAGGCTCTCGTGAGCTCATCGAGTCACTGGCCGGCGGCGAACTCGACCTCGCGCTCATCACCCGCACCTTCGACCTCGCCCCGCAGATGCCGAGGCTCAGCCTGCGCGGGATCCTCGCCGAGGATCTCGTCGTCATCGCCGCCGCCGGTTCCGATCTGCTCAACTCAGACCGTGCGCAGACCGATGGGATCACCCTCGCCGAGGTGGCCGACCGTCCCCAGGTCCTGTTCCATCATGGCTACGACCTCAGGGAGGCGACCTCCGCAGCGTTCGAGACGGCCGGACTGAGCCCCCGAGTCGTCGTCGAAGGGGTGGAGATGGATGCGGCGCTGCGGTTCGTCGAGCGCGGCCTCGGGGTCGCGATCGTCCCGGCAATGGTCCTCGTCGACCGGCCATTGCTTGACTCGGCGCCCCTGGCCGATCCGCAGCTGACGCGGACGGTCAGCCTCGCGACGCGCGCGGACGTGCGGGCGACCAGGGCCGCCTCGGCGATGGAGTCGACGGTCCTGTCCACCGCCCGCACGCTCGCCGACACCGAACCCGGGCTGGCGGCGCATGTGCGCCTGGTGGGGTGAGGTCGAGCCTCGGTGAGGACGGAGTGCCTCTATGCTTCAGTCGAAAGCGTGCGGACCATGGTCGAGACCTTCGGACCGTTCGGCACCTGCGTCTCGGCGATGGTACTGAAACCGAATCGGACGTAGAGAGCGACATTGCGCGGATCCGACGTCTCCAGCGACACCAGGGAGCCGATCGTGTCCATCCGGCGCAGACCTTCGGCGAGGATCGCCGACGCGATGCCCGACCCCCAGCTGTCGGGTTCCACACCGATGGTGGCGAGATCCCACGCGGCGTGGGGCCGCGACGGCAGGTGTGTGGCCATCAGCACCTCGAGGCGATCACCGAGCAGCTCGCTCACGCGGTTCTGTCGCTCGGAGTTAAGGTCGGGAGCTTCCGGGGGCACGAAGGCCGCCACGCCCCGGTACTTCTCCTCGACGATCACCAGCCCGCACTCGACCGCGTGGGCGAGATAAATCGCCTGCAGCTCCTCCAGCCGCGCGCGATAGCGGTCGGCCGGCACCGACCACCGCGTCCAGGAGTATTCATCAAAGGCTCTGGAGAGCACTCCTGCGGCGGCGGGGACATCGGCGGCAGTCGCCTCACGCACGGCAATCATCACGATACCAATCTACCGCGGTTCGACGGGTTCGCCGACACCGTCGATGTCCACAGCCAATGGCCGAACGGCGGCTCGCGCCCCAGCCTGGGGTCCGCTCAGTCGTCGCCTCAGAACCAGGCGTCGGCGAGCAGTTTCAGCGACTGGCGCTGCACCTCTGGATCGTAGGCGTAGGTGACGGTGATGAGTTCGTCGGCGCCGGTGCGTTCGACGAACTCGGCCATCTGCGCGGTCGCAGTATCCGGTGAGCCGACGGCGCTGATGGACAGCATCGGGCTGGTTCCGCCCTGCGCATAGATCTCGGCCGGGTCGACCGGGGGCTGCAGATTGCGGCGGCGGCCGGTGCGCATGTCGTTGAACATCTGCTGCACCGAGGTGAACTGGCGGGCCGCCTCGGCGTCGGTATCGGCGACCATGACGTTGATCCCGGCCATGACGTAGGGTTCGTCGATCTGGGCGGTCGGCGCATCGGCGGTGAACGAATCGCGGTAGGTCTTGATCGCGATGTCGATCTGGTCGGGTGCGAAGTGCGAGGCCAGGGAGAACGGGAGGCCCAGCTGACCGGCGATCGAGGCGCCGTTCATCGTCGACCCGAGCACCCAGATGGGCACGTTCATCCCCGCCGAGACCGCGGACTTGATCGGCATCGTGTGCGCCTGCCCTGTCTCGGAGAACCAGCCCTGCATGTCATAGATGTTCTGTGCGAAGTCCTGTGGTTCGGCCGAGGATCGGGCGAGCGCCTGCGCGGTCATCCCGTCCGTGCCTGGTGCGCGCCCGAGGCCCAAGTCGATGCGCGGCCCATGGATGTTCGCGAGCGTTCCATACTGTTCGGCCACCATGAGTGGCGCGTGGTTGGGCAGCATGACACCGCCGGACCCGACCCGGATCTTCTCCGTCACCGAGGCGGCCTGAGAGATGAGCAGTGCTGTGGCGCTGGCGGCCAGGCCCATCGTGTTGTGGTGCTCGGCGAACCACAGGCGTTTGTATCCCAGTTCGTCGGAGAGCTTCGCGTTCGCCATCGATTCGGCGATGCCCTCGCGCGCGGTGGCTCCTTCCCGGATGGAGACGAGATCGAGGATGTTCAACGGAACGGACAAGGCGGAAGGCTCCTTCGGTGGGCGCACGGTGCGGTTGCGGGATGCAGTCGCAGAATTTCAGTCACTTGAGGCAACAGTCCGAGCAGACGGTTCTATTCCTGTGCAGACGGTCCCATTCAGCGGCAAGCGGTTCAGTTCTTGAGCGGCCGACGGATAGTCTTGTGCCACCGGACTCCCCGATGAAGGCGAGATCATGAGCACCTCAGCACACTTTCGCACCCGGCGGCTCCTCACCGGTGCCGCCGTGTCCCTGGCCGTCGTCCTCAGCGCCTGCTCCTCCGATTCGCACTCCGGCGAGACCGACGGTCGGGACGAGTCAGCGGCGGGGGCCGCCTCGGCGAGCAGTGGTTCCGGATCATCCGACACCGGGTCCACATCGTCAACACCGGGCGCGGACTCTCCCGCGGTCGTCGCGACCGGCCTCGAATCCCCGTGGTCGATCGCCTTCCACGGGCAGACCATGCTGGTCAGCGAACGCGATTCGGGTCGCATCCTCGAAGTCTCCGCAGGTGGCGACGTTCGTGAGGTCGGCCGGATCGATGACGCCTCGGCCTCGGGTGAGGCGGGCCTCCACGGTCTCGCGGTCGACGATGACCGTCTCTACGCCTTCTTCGCCGCTGGGACGGAGAACCGGGTCGTACGGTTCGACCTCCTCGGCGAGGCCGGGAATCTGTCCCTGAGTGAGGAGGAGACGATCTTCGACGGGCTGCCGACCGCGAACTTCCACAACGGCGGGCGGCTCGCGTTCGGGCCCGACGGAATGCTCTATGCCACGCTCGGCGATACGGGCGATCGCGACAGCGCACAGGACGAGAGTGCGCTGTCGGGAAAGATTCTGCGCATGACGCCCGACGGCGACGTTCCCGATGACAATCCTTTCGGCGATTCACTCGTCTTCAGCATGGGGCACCGGAATCCGCAGGGCATCGGGTGGGACGACGAGGGCACGATGTACGCCTCGGAATTCGGGCAGGACACGTGGGACGAACTCAACGTCATCGAAGCCGGCGGGAATTACGGATGGCCCGAGGTCGAGGGCATCGCCCAGGGTGACGGTGCGAGTGACGGCGGCTCCGGTGACGGGGACGGTGATTTCATCGACCCGGTGCAGCAGTGGTCCCCCGACCAAGCGAGCCCCAGCGGACTGGCCGTCACCGATGACAGCATCCTCATCGCCGGGCTGCGCGGTGAGCGCCTACACCAAGTTCCGCTCGACGACCTGAAGTCGTCGTCAGAGCTGTGGACCGGCGAGCACGGGCGACTGCGCGATGTGGTCGAAGCGCCCGACGGGTCGCTGCTCGTGCTGACGAACAACACCGACGGTCGCGGAGAACCCGGCCCGGACGACGACCGTCTCCTGCGTTTCACACTCTGAGGTGCTGGCCCGACCGCCTCCCTAGCCTCTCCTTCAAGGCGAAGCACACTTATCAGCCGGTGTACCTCGCCATAACCGCGCTGACGCTTGAACGAGATCGCCGCCGATTCCACCACGGACCGGATACACCGAGGCCCCGAACGCTCTTCGCGTTCGGGGCCTCGTGTCAGACGTGCTGTGTGGGAGTCCTCGCTCAGTTGTCCTTGGTGCCGGGCAGGCCCTGGGACTTGCGACGCATGAGCAGAACGACGATGACGATGATGGCCAGGCCGCCGACAGACAGCAGCACGATCATCGGCGTCGACATTCCGGAGTCGCTGCCGGTGGACTCGCCGATCTCGCCGCGATCCTCGGTGTCCTTGCCGGGTTCGTCGACGACTCCGCCGCCGAGTCCGGCCTTCGTCGACTCTCCGGACGATTCCTTGACATCACCGCCGGAGCCTTCGGCATCCTTGATCGCGAACGAGTAGTCACCGGAGATCGGGTGGCCGTCCTGCGACACCACGCGCCAGGTGACCTTGTAGTCGCCGGGTTTGAGATCATCGGGCAGAGCGACGCTGAGTTTCTTGCCCTCAACGGTCAGCTCACCTGCGGAGACATCCTTGCCGTCGACGACGACCTTGACCTCGGAGCCGACTTCCTGGATGTCGCCGGAGAAGGTCATCTCGAGCCATTTGGGCTGCTGATCGAGTTCGGCACCGTCCTCGGGATTCGACGACACCAGCTGATCATGGGCACTGGCGGCGGGGGCGAATGCGAACACGCTCATCGCGGCCACCAGCAGGGCGGCGAAGCCCAGCCTGAGAGCGGACCAGTTCTGTCGTGTCATGAGACGAGTCATGAGAGTTTCTCCTTCGAGGCGTACCTGCGATGTCGGTCGTGTCAGCAAGCTTGTGCCTACTAGTATCACTGAGTTTTCGCGGCCAGCGCGCGCAGACGATCCGTGATTCCCGGCACGGACACTTCAATTGTCTCAAGAGTTTCTTCGAAATCCTTGAATTCGCCGTACCAGGGATCCTCGACATCCGGCGCCGGAACACCGTCGCCCTCGACCCCGGCCACCCGCGGATCGAACTCGCGTAGCATCCGCAGCTCCGGGGCCGCCTCGGCGGGAAGACCTGAGATCATCCGCTCCAGGGCACGATAGTGGCGGGCGGTCATCGCCACCGCCAGATCGCGGTCGGCCAACCATTCGGGGGTGATCTGCCGAGCGACGTGATCGTCGGTGCGGTAGCCGGCCGCGGCGAGCACACGCGCCTGACGTGGGTCGATGGGGTTGCCGGCCTCCTCGTCGCTGATGCCGGCGGAGTCGACGACCGCCTCGGCGCCGGTATCGGCCAGGTGATGTAAGAGCACACGTTCGGCGGTGACGGATCGGCAGATGTTGCCGGTGCACACGAAAACGACGGATGCCAGACTCATATCTCCTCCTCGGGCAGGGCGTGCGGGGCTCTGATCACGATACTGTGGGGCCATGACTTCTGAAACCTCACTGACCTCGATCAGGCCTCAGGACGACCTGTACCAGCACATCAACGGCGAGTGGATCGACTCGTTCACGATCCCCGATGACCGGGCCGGCGACGGAGCCATGCGTGAGCTCTTCGACACCGCAGAGACCAAGGTCCGCGACATCATCACCTCCGTGTCCGACGCCCCGCAGGAGCCGGGCTCCGAGGGGCAGAAGGTCGCCGACCTGTTCACCTCGTTCATGGATGTCGATCGCATCAACGAACTAGGAGTCGCCCCGCTGACCTCGACGTTCGCAGCCATCGACGCCGCCGAGGACAAGTCTGAGCTCGCCGCCCTTCTCGCCCGGTTGGAGACCGAGGGTATCGGCGGTCTGCTCGGTGGGTACGTCACCGCCGATGCGAAGGACTCCGACGTCTACGCCCTCTATCTCGTCCAGGCCGGCATCTCCCTGCCCGACGAGGACTACTACTTCAACGACGACCACGCCGAGGTGCGCGCGAAGTTCCTCGCACACGTGCAGAAGATCGCGGCCCTGGCCGGCCTCGGTGAGAAGTCCGGGATCTCCGACGCTGAGGTGGCCGCCAAGGTGATGACGTTCGAGACCGAGCTCGCCCGCCACCACTGGGACCGCGTGGCCTGCCGTGATGCCGAGAAGACGTACAACAAGTATTCGATCTCCGAGCTGCGCGACCTCGGTCCCGAGTTCGACTTCGACTCCTACCTGGGGATCCTCACCGCCGATGCGTCTGATCTGAAGTACCTCGTGGTCTCCCAGCCCTCATTCGTCACGGGCATGGCGAAGGTGTGGGCGGAGACCGACATCGAGACCATCAAGACGTGGTTGCGCTTCGTCGTCGTCTCCGACACCGCCTCGCTGCTCTCCGATGAGTTCGTCGAGGAGAACTTCGACTTCAACTCCCGGACTCTCTCGGGCACTCCTGCCCTGCGGGAGCGCTGGAAGCGCGGGGTCAGCCTCGTCGAGGGCTACCTCGGTGAGGCCGTGGGCAAACTCTACGTCTCAGCTGAGTTCCCGCCGTCGTCCAAGGACGCGATCGACCATCTCGTGGGCATGCTCATCAAGGCCTACGACAAATCGATCCGCGAGCTCGAGTGGATGAGCGAGGAGACGAAGGAACGCGCCCTGGTCAAGCTCTCGAAGTTCACTCCGAAGGTCGGCTACCCGGAGGTGTGGCGGGAGTACCCGGCCGCGATCGACTCCTCCGACCTGGTGGGCAACGTGCGTCGCTGCTCGCAGGCCGAGCATGTGCGGCAGGTGAAGCGGATCGGCGGGCCCATCGACCGCACGGAATGGCTGATGACCCCGCAGACGGTCAACGCCTACTACCACCCGGTGATGAACGAGATCGTCTTCCCGGCAGCGATCCTCCAGCCGCCGTTCTTCGACGCCTCCGGTGAGGTGGCCGCGAACTTCGGAGCGATCGGCGCGGTCATCGGCCACGAGATCGGTCACGGCTTCGACGATCAGGGATCGCGTTATGACGGTGACGGCAACCTCGTCGACTGGTGGACCGAATCGGATCGGACCCTGTTCGAGGAGCGCACGAATGCGCTCATCGCCCAGTACGAAGAGCTGGTCCCGGCAGGTCTCGAACCGAATCAGCACGTCAACGGGGCGCTGACGGTCGGTGAGAACATCGGTGACCTCGGTGGTCTGTCGATCGGATGGAAGGCGCTCGAGCTCGAGCTCGGTGAACGGGCGGGCACTCCGGGCGTGCCGGTGGCGCCGTCGGGCGAGCAGGCGAAGGCGTTCTTCGAGGCGTGGGCGAAGGCATGGCGGTCGAAGATGCGCACCGAGGAGCGTGTGCGCAGGCTCTCGATCGACCCGCATTCGCCGGAGGAGTTCCGCTGCAACCAGGTCGTGAAGAACATGACCGCCTTCCACGACACCTACGGCGTGGCAGAGGGCGACGGCATGTACTTAGCCCCCGACCAGCGAGTCACCATCTGGTAATTGCTACCTGACGGCGGCCCAGCAACCTCGCGCGAGGTTGCTGGGCCGCCGTTAGGTAGTTCTGGGAGGAAACGGGCGCTGGGACTGAGGCTGGGAACCGGCCGTCAGCGGTGGTGGCGGATGAGGGCGACCATGCGGTAGTCGAATTCCTGCCAGCTCGTGATCGAGGCACCGGATTCCATGGCCGCCTGGAAGTCCTCGACCTCGGTGCGATCGGATTCGAGCGGAATGTCGAAGGGCATCTCCACGTAGATCAGCCCACTGGCGTCGGTGTGGACGATGTCGAAACCGGCCTGCTTCGGGTCGAGTTCGTTGTTCATCACGATGAGCAGACGGTCCGCCGGCGCCTCGTATTCGGTCTCGATGCCATCGACATAGCCCTGCTGCGAACGCAGCTCACGCTGGGCCTGGATGACGAACGCCGAGTACGCGCCGATGCCGATGACCGGAATCCGTGAAGTCAGCGCTTCGGTGGCGACATCGATGAGCCGCGACCGGGCCTTGCGCCCCAGCGGCGACAGATCTCCGCCGGACATCGCGACCCCGTCGAAGCCGACGAGGGAGATCCGCCCGTCGTCGTGGTTGGGGTTGAGGATGGTGATGTCGAGGCCGAAACGCGAATACCAGGGGCGCGTCACCTCGGCGCTCTCTTCGTCCCACCACACGTAGAAGAGGAACGGCACGTTGATCCCGGCCTCCGAGTAGAAGAACGGGGGACGCCGCTCACCTGCGGTGACGTCGAAGGGAACGACGTTTCCCTCGATCGGGGCCGGGCAGGTGGCGAATGAGGTGAACGCGAACGGGTAGTTCACCGCACGGTTGAAATCGATGACGAGCGACCCGTCCTGATTCGGCACTCCGAGGTCGATGGTCCGCCACGCGGCGGTGGTGCTCCCGTTCGTCGAATCGTGGAAGTCCAGTTGGAGTCCGGTCTTCGGGCACCCGGTGGCGAGCAGGCTCACCTCACCGTGCGAGGTCTCGAAGGTGACGGTTCCCGCCGCCTGTGTCTGCAGCTGCAGGTCCTCTTGGGCGGTTTCGATGGTGTAGGTCTTGAACGGGTCGAACCTGGTGAACCGGGCGAGGAAGACGAAGTCCGGGTCCGGGTCGAAGACCGGAACCTCGAAGAACTTCCCGAGCAGCGGGGACTTCGAATTGCGCACACGCACGCCGAGGCGGCCGCCCCGATCGATGAGTTCGTAGAGGACGTTGCCGACGGTGAACCAGTTGAGCGAGCCGCCGTTCGGAAGCTTCGCGCTGAACCCGTTCTCTTCCACGCGGACCTGTGGCTTGGCGGGCGCTGCTGCGTGCCCGTCGGATCCGCCATCGGACCCCGCATCGGATCCGGCGCCCGTTCCGGCAGAAGGGTCGCTACCCGCGGAGTCTGCCGCAGCCGCGCCCGCACCGGACTGGTCCATCACCCTCGGCAGAGTCGAGGTGTCGCTGGGCACGGCCGGGCTGGTCGCACGGGTCGGTCCTCCGCCGTTCACGCCAGAAGCAGCAACGGCACCAGCTGACTCACCGTTGTCGACCTTGCTGAGCAGGTCGAATGTCTCGGCTGCGGGGCCGGCCTTGATTCCGGTCTTCAGGGATACGGTCACCCAGCCGTCGTCGACGGTGAACGTGCCGGGGGCGTCGGTCCAGGTCGATTCGGCGTCGAGCCAGTGGAGTCCGACGACACTGAGCCAGCCGAACGGTTTCGCAAGGGCTGAGTTCCGTGAGTCGCGCCAGGTGTTCCACTCCGTCACGAACTGGTTCACGTCGAACACTCCTTGCCGTCGCTGGTGCGGTCGCAGGGTCGCTGCCCCCGCCTGATTCTCGGACCCGGTGGCAACCCGGCGTCTGAGACCTGATCTTCTTCACCTCCAAACTACCGCAAACGATAGGCTGGGGAAATGAATGAATCACTCCCGAGACCGGATGTGGCCGCGACGACAGCGGCCGACCTCGGCGACTTCGTCAGCGCATCTCCCAGCTCCTACCACGCGGTGGACACCGCGGCGAAACGCCTGGAAGAGGCCGGTTTCTCCCGCCTCGACGAGTCCGTTCCCTGGGCGCTGACGCCCGGAACCGGGCACTACGTCATCCGCGACGGCGCGCTCATCGCGTGGATGAATCCCACCGTCACCGAGGCGGCTCCCCGGTTCCGCGTGTTCGGTTCCCACACCGACTCCCCGGCGTTCAAACTCAAACCCGGCGGCGAGTTCACCGCCGAAGGCACCCGGCAGGTCGGGGTGGAGATCTACGGCGGGCCGCTGCTGAATTCGTGGCTCGATCGTGAGCTCGCGTTCGCGGGTCGGCTCGGCCTCGCCGACGGCAGCATCGTGCTCGCCCGCACCGGGCCGATCGCCCGCATCCCGCAGCTCGCGATCCACCTCGACCGGCAGGTCAATGAGGGTCTGACCTTGGACAAGCAGCGTCACACCGCTCCCGTCATCGGTCTGGCCGACCTCGCCGAGGCGGACATCATCGAACTGCTCGCCGCCTCTGCCGGGGTCGATGCCGAGTCCGTCGTCGGCCACGATGTCTACACCATTCCCGTTCAGGAGCCGGCCCTCTTCGGTGCCGCCGAGGAGTTCTTCGCCTCGCCGAGGCTGGACAACCTCCTGTCCGTCCACGCCGGCGTCACCGCGCTCACCCAGCTCGATGCCGACGGGCTCGACGGCATCCCACTGTTCGCGGCGTTCGATCATGAGGAGATCGGGTCGAATTCGCGCTCGGGCGCGTGCGGTCCGTTCCTCGCCGACGTCACCGAGCGCATCGTCGCCTCCTTGCTGCCGCAGTCGACGCGCAGCGATTATCTCGCGTCGATGTCCACCTCGGTGTGTGTCTCCTCCGATGCCGGGCATGCTGCCCATCCGAACTATCCCGAACGGCACGATCCGCATGTCCGCCCCCGCCTCGGCGGCGGTCCCCTGCTCAAGCTCAACGCTCAGCAGCGCTACGCCACGGATGCGGTGGGCACCGCCGTGTGGTCACGGGCGTGCGCGGCCGCCGGGGTCGAGTACCAGGATTTCGTGTCGAACAATGCGATGCCCTGCGGGTCGACGATCGGACCGCTGACCGCGACCCGGCTGGGCATGACGACCGTTGATGTGGGCCCGGCTCTGTACTCGATGCACTCGGCACGCGAAATGGTCGCGATCTCCGACGTCGTCGCCCTCGGCGCCGCTGCGAAGGCGTTCCTCCAGGGCGGCTGACCCCATTCCCGTCGCTCAAGGAGCCACGGTTGTCCTCACTGCGTCAGTCGTGATACGAATGGCACGACCCCACGGGAGCCCGCTGCAAGGGCTGAGATCGGACTGGATCGTCCGAGACCGTAGAACCTGATCCGGTTGATACCGGCGTAGGAAGTGAGGACTGCAGATGACTGCATTCACCCGTGAAACACCTGCCCCTGCCACGACTTCGTCTGACGCAGATTCGCACGACCAGTTCACCCTCGAGCAGTATCCGACGCATTCGCCGGCGTGGGTCGAGGACGAGGAACACGGCATCCGCGTTCCCGTGACCCGCATCGAGCTCGAGGACGCGAACGGTCGGGCCAACGATCCCGTCGACGTGTACCGCACCGTCGGACCGGGCAGCATTCCGGAGGAGGGACTGCCCGCTCTGCGACTCCCGTGGATCGAGAACCGCCTCGACACTGAGACGTATGACGCCCGCGGCCACCGCATCGCCGATGACGGTCGTGCGGCCGTCCGCCGAGGTGCCCCGTCACAGCAGTGGAAGGGACGCAAACCGGTTCCGCGAAGGGCCAAGTCCGGCCGCACGGTGACCCAGATGCACTACGCAAGGCAGGGCATCATCACACCGGAGATGCGGTTCGTGGCGCTCCGCGAGCAGTGCGATGTCGAACTCGTGCGTGCCGAGCTCGCCGCCGGTCGCGCGATCATTCCGAACAACATCAATCACCCCGAATCCGAGCCGATGATCATCGGCAGGGCGTTCCTCGTCAAGATCAACGCGAACATCGGCAATTCCGCGGTCACCAGCTCCATCGCCGAGGAGGTGCAGAAGCTGCGGTGGGCCGCGAAGTGGGGTGCCGACACCCTCATGGATCTGTCGACCGGCAATGACATCCACACCACTAGGGAGTGGATCATCCGCAATTCGCCGATCCCCATCGGCACCGTCCCGATCTATCAGGCGCTGGAGAAGGTCGACGGCGATGCGAACGCGCTGACCTGGGAGATCTATCGCGACACCGTCATCGAGCAGTGCGAGCAGGGTGTCGACTACATGACCGTGCACGCCGGTGTGCTGCTGCGCTACGTTCCTCTCACGGCTGACCGGGTCACCGGGATGGTCTCACGCGGCGGGTCCATCATGGCCGGCTGGTGCCTTGCCCACCATGAGGAGAACTTCCTCTACACCCACTTCGATGAACTCTGTGAGATCTTCGCTCGCTACGATGTCGCTTTCTCGCTCGGCGACGGACTGCGGCCGGGTTCTATCGCCGATGCCAATGATGCCGCCCAGTTCGCCGAGCTCGACACTCTCGCCGAACTCACCGAACGCGCGTGGGCCCACGACGTCCAGGTGATGGTCGAAGGGCCCGGGCACATTCCGCTCCACCTCGTGCGGGAGAACGTCGAACGTCAGCAGGAGCTCTGTCACGGTGCGCCGTTCTACACCTTGGGTCCGCTGGTTACGGATATCGCGCCCGGATACGACCACATCACCTCGGCGATCGGGGCGACGGAGATCGCCCGCTACGGCACGGCGATGCTCTGCTACGTCACCCCGAAGGAGCATCTCGGGCTGCCCGACCGTGACGACGTCAAGACCGGGGTGATCACGTACAAGATCGCCGCGCATGCCGCCGATATCGCGAAGGGCCACCCGGGGGCGACGGCCCGCGATGATGCGCTGTCGAAGGCTCGATTCGAATTCCGGTGGCGGGACCAGTTCGCCCTCGGCCTCGATCCGGAGACCGCCGAGGCGTTCCACGACGAGACGCTGCCGGCGGAACCGGCGAAGACCGCGCACTTCTGTTCGATGTGCGGTCCGAAGTTCTGCTCGATGCGCATCTCCCAGGACATCCGCGATACCTACGGCAGCGCCGAGGCGCAGGAGGCCCTGGCGGGAATGCAGCGGAAGAGCCGCGAGTTCCTCGCATCAGGCGGAGAGGTCTACCTGCCCGATCCGACCGTCGGCCTGCGGGAAGGCTGAGTCCGGCTCCGGGCCGGATCCCGCCCGTCGGCCCTCAGAACAACGGAGGGCCGACGGCCCCGGCGAAAACTGCCCGAGGGTCGCACGGCCCGCCGTGCGTAGCGGGGTGCTCCGTTCCTCGTCAGCGTCGTTCAAGGCGGAGCGCGCCTATCGGACTGTACACAGATCGACAGACGCGCCAGGCCTTGAACGAGCGGTTGGGCAACTCGCACTTACTTATTCAGCTCGTCCAGTGCTTTCTGCGAGCCCGGGTGCAGCTTGATCGGCTCCGGCGGTTCGGCGGTGTCGAGGTTGATCTCCTTCGCCGCGGCATGCACCTTGACCAGGTCGTCCTTTTTGTCGAAGAGGAGCTTCGTCAGAGCGCAGGCCGTGCCTTCGTCCATGTCATTGCGGACCATGAGCACGTTCGGGGTGACGATCGTCTTCACCGTGTCGACGCCCTTGTACGTGTCACCGGGGATCTCTGCCACCTCGTAGACGGGGTTGATCTCCTTCATCTTCCCCTCGAGGTCGGAGATGTCGAGGATCTCGACGTCCTTGCCGTTCGAGGTGAAGAGATCGGTGACTCCTGCCGTGGGCAGTCCGCCGGACCACACCATGCCGTCGATGGTTCCGTCCTTCATCCCGTCGACGGTCTTCGACAGGTCGAGGCGCTGTTTGGTCACGTCCCCGTCCTTGAGTCCGGCCGATTCGATGAGACGGTTGGCGATGACCTCGGTGCCGGACTTCGGCGAACCGGTCGAGATCGTCTTGCCCTTGAAGTCCTCGACCGAGTCGATTTCGGCATCCTTGCGCACGACGACGTGAGTGAAGTTGTCGTAGATGCGCGAGAGCGCGGAGATGTCCTCGGCCTCCTTGAAGTCCGCATCCCCCGACACTGCGTCGGCAGCGGTATCGGCCAGGGAGAACGCGATGTCGAAGTCGCCGCTGGACAGCTGTTGGAGGTTCTGCACGGAGGCGCCGGTCTCCGACGCTGTGGCCTTGAGGTCGGAGTTGTCGGAGATCACCTGTGCCAGACCTCCGCCGAGCACGTAGTACACGCCGGTCGAGTTGCCGGTGGCGATGGTGATCTGCCCCGAGGCGGCGGTGCAGCCGTCTCCGCCTTCTGCGGCGGGCTCGGCTTCGCGCTTGCCACCGCATGAACTCATCGTCAGCACTGCGGCCAGGGCCGCAGCGGCGATTGTGAACGTCCTTGTTCGCTTCATGGACTTCGTCCCTTTCTCAGTTGGTCCCGGCCGGTGTTCCGGACGAGGGTGGTTCGGTGGAAAATCCGTCACCGGATCCGTCCGCTTCGGCTGTACTCGGGTCGACCGCATTCGCCGGTGCCTCGTCCTTCGCCGAGGCGGCCGCTCCTGTCACGGTTCCCGTCGCCGAGGCGGCCGGTCCAACCGCGGTTCCCGTCGCCGAGGAGGTCGCCGGCTTGCGTCGGAGGATGAGGTGGATGACGACGGCGAGGGCAAGGGCCGCGAAGCCGACCATCATCGACAGCGGCTGCAGGTAGAGGAGCGCGCCGGCGGCGAGGAAGCACAGGATCCGCTCGGGCCAGCCGGCGCGGCGGATGATCCATCCGCCTGCACCCGCGGCCAAGGCAGCGACTGCGCAGGCCGAGACAAGGAAGGTCCAGACCGCGCCGAGGAACCCTCCCTGAGCGACCAATGCGGCACCTTCGGGTGTGAAGGTGAAAGCCAAAGGCACGAGGAATGCGGGGATCGCGTACTTGCAGGCCTGCCACATGGTGGCGATGACGCGGCCGCCGGTGATCGCCGAGGAAGCAACCGCCGCCAGCGCGGTCGGCGGGGAGACCTCGGAGAGGACCGCGTAGTAGAAGATGAACATCGCCGCGGCCGCCTCGGGGACTCCGAGGGTGATGAGAGCTGGGCCGACGATGACCCAGCTGATGATGAACGAGGCGGTCACCGGCACTGCCAGACCGAGCACCGTCACGGCAACTGCGGCGAAGATGCAGGTGAGGATCAGGATGACCGTCGGATCATCCGAGAATGCCTGCGCTCCCTTGATGAGGATGTCGGAGATGACCTGGCCGAGCCCGGTCTTCGTGATCGTCGAGACGATGATGCCGGCGGCGGCACACACGCTCGTCACCGGCAGAACCGAGCGGATGCCCGTCGACAGGGCCCCGTAGAACACGTCCCAGACGGCGCGGAGGATCGTGGCGGGTTCGCCTCGGCGAGCGAGGATGATCTCGATGATGCCGAATCCGATGCCGACGAGCGTCGCGTAGACGACGGCTTTGAACGGTGCCATGCCGAGGGCGAGGAAGACGACGATGATACCCAGGGAGATGAAGTGGTAGAAGCCCTTTTTGAAGATCGGCCACGACCGCAGCCCCGGCGGCGGGGTGTAGTCGACTTCGATCTTCCGGGAGTCGATTTCGATGGCGAGGAAGATGCCGAGGTAGTACAGGAGAGTGGGCACGACTGCCCACAGAAGGACGAGTCCGTAGGAGACGTTGAGCAGCTCGGCGATGATGAAGGCCGCGGCACCGAGCGTCGGCGGGGACAGGATGGCGCCGATGCCGGAGGCGGCAAGCATACCGCCGGCGTTCTCCTTCGGATAGCCGGCTCTTTTGAGCACCGGCCAGGTGACCGCGCCGAGCGAGACGGCCGTTGCCGTGCCCGAGCCGGAGACCGTGCCGAGGAGGAATCCGGACAGTGCCACGGTGCGTCCGGGGGCTGCCTTGGATTTCTTGAACAGGGAGAAGCTGAGATCGATGAAGAAGCTGGCGGCGCCGGTCTTGTCGAGCACGGCTCCGTAGATGGTGAACAGCACGATGTAGGTCGCGGCCACGTCGAGTGGGATTCCGTAGAAACCGGAGGCGTCGTTGTACAGGGCGTTGACGATCTGGTCGAAGTTCTGCCCGGCATGCGAGCCCGGCCAGTTCACGGGGATATAGGAGCCGTAGTAGCTGTAGAGGAAGAAGACGATGCAGAAGATCGGCAGGATGAGTCCGGTGGTTCGGCGGGTCGCTTCGAGGATGAGCAGAAGCAGGACTCCGCCCATGACGACGTCCAGGCCGGTCAGCGAACCCTGCCGGTTGAGGAATTCGTTGAATCCGCCGGAGAAGAACGGCAGCACCGGATAAGCACAGGTGAGGAAGGTGATGACGACGAGTGCCCAATCGATGATCGACGGGTTGTCGTTCTTCGCCCGTCTCCGCTTCGGCGATGTCGAGGATTTCGCCGAGGCGACCCCCGCCTCGGTGCCGGCCCTACCCTTGCCCCCTGCGCCGTCCGTCGAAACCGCCTCGGCCGCTTCCGCGGCCTTGTCCGCCGCTTCGGCTTTGCGACCGAATCCGGGCCGATAGCAGACGAAGACCAACGGCAGCACGAAGGCGAGGAACCACATGAGGTAGAACTGGTTGCCCTGCCGCAGAGGGAAGAACACCTGGTTGAGCACGAAGAGCGAGACGACGAAGCAGACGATGCCGACGCCGAGGTCGAGTCTGCGCGTCAGCGTCCGCTGCGGCAGCTCTTCGTCGTATTGAGCGATGAGCTCGTCGACGTCGGTCTGCTGCACCGGGTCTGTCGAAGCGGCCTCGGCAGTGCGTCCGGACATCCTCATCCTTCCAAATGTTCGAAAGAGAGCAGCCGCGATCACCGTCGACCAGCGCCGCTCGATCACCTCAATGTGAACTCCCTCACAATATACCGAGGCGCTGACATGACCAGGTCTGCCGACCGCGCGTTCGAGACCCTTGATGGGATCGTTATCCGCAGTACCGAAGAATGAGAATCCCCGAGCCGCTCCCCGGTGTCCTTTTCAGCGTCGTTCAAGGCGGGACGCGCCCATCGAACGGTACACAGACCGACAGACGCGCCACGCCTTGAATGAGCAGTTCGGAGACGTTGTAGGTTGGCGGTATGAGCGAACTCCAGCGTGCCTTCGACGCGCACCTGCACATCATCGATTCGAACCATCCGCTGATCGAGAACAACGGCTATCTGCCCGATCCGTTCACGGTCACCGACTATCGCGTGCGACTGCAGAGCCTCCCCGATGTGGGAGTCGAAGTCGCAGGAGGCGCCGTCGTGTCCGGTTCGTTCCAAGGCTTCGACCAGGGGTACCTCATCGAGGCCCTGCGCCAGCTCGGCGACAACTATGTCGGCGTCACCCAGCTGCCGGATGAGACCAGCGATGATCAGATCCGACGCCTCGACGAGGCCGGCATCAAGGCTCTGCGATTCAATATCGCCCGCGGCGGTTCGGCCACCCTCGATGCCCTCGACGGCTTTGCCCGACGGGCCCATGACCTCGTCGGATGGCACGCCGAGCTCTATATCGACGCCCGCACCATCGATGAGGATCTCGCCGCACGCATCGCCTCACTGCCGGCGGTGAGCATCGATCATCTGGGCATGCACGAGGACGGACTGTCGACCCTGCTGCGCCTCGTCGAGGCCGGAGTCAAGGTCAAGGCCACCGGTTTCGGCCGTGTGGAGCTCGATCCCGCCGAGGCGATCCGTCGCATCGTCGACACCGACCCGACCGCGCTGATGGTGGGGACGGACTTGCCGTCGACGCGGGCACGTCGCCCCTTCGCCGATGCTGATTTCACGCTCCTTCGTCAGGTGCTCACCCCCACCGAGGCGGACGCCGTGTTCTGGTCGAACGCGGCCCGGTTCTACGGCGTCGAGTCCACAACCGCTGAGTAAGCATTCATCTCCCGCCAGTAGCATGAGTGAAATGAGTTCACGTCAGTCGAATCTCGCCTCTACTCTGCATAACCTCGACGGTCGCAGCTACGGCAATCTCAAGCAGATCCGCGGCCGCTACACCTTCGGACCGGTCACCGTGTTCATCGACCGGGTCCAGGCCGATCCGTTCGCCTCTCCGTCGAAGGTCCGGGTCCGCGTCGATCGTGCCGATGCGAAGTTCCCGCTCGACCTCACCACTGATCGCGCCGACCGCATCGCCGCCGCCGATTATCTGCTCCGGGCCGGCAACGGGGTGCTTGCGAAGCTCGATCAGCGCGCACTCATCCTCGGCCGTCCCGGGCAGGAGATCCTCGAGCGGACGAACATCCTCATCGATGACGCCGGGTTCGAGGCACGACTGCTCGTCAATCTGCCTGCGCGCGGCCGCCGCATCCTCGGCCATCAGGCAGCGGACATCCTCACCCGTGATCTGCCGGAATTCGCCGAACGGCTCTTCCTCTTCGACCGCTGGTCGGACGCCCCAGCAGACAGAGGAGGGAACACTCACGGCCCATCGGCCCAGGGGCTCGCCGACCACGTCCGACTGCACCGGGATCAGCTGGAACTGCGCAGCCACCTCGGCGAAGCAGGACTCATCGGTCTCGTCGGAAATGGTGCGATTCTCCCGCGGACGTCCGGGGATTCGGACCTGCCGATGAAGTCCTCCGATGCGGTTGTCTTCACCTCCCCTCTCGAACTCGAGCACACTGTCGAACTCTCCAGCGGCCGCACCGTCACCGGCATGGGCATCCCTCGCGGGGTCACCGTCATCGTCGGCGGCGGCTATCACGGGAAGTCGACGATTCTGCGCGCGCTCGAACGCGGCGTCTACCCGCATATCGCTGGCGACGGGCGCGAATGGGTCATCAGCGACCCAACTGCCACCTCCATTCGAGCCGAGGACGGTCGCGCCGTCACCGGCGACGACATCTCGGCGTTCATCAACAACCTACCCTCGGGCTCTGACACGAGATTCTTCTCCACGACGAATGCCAGCGGGTCGACCTCGCAGGCGGCCAATCTCGTCGAGGCGATCGAGGTGGGCGCGAACACCCTGCTCATCGACGAGGACACGTCGGCGACGAACTTCATGATCCGCGACGAACGCATGCGTGCGCTCATCCCCGCCGAGCGGGAACCGATCACCCCATTCGTCGACCGCGTGCGTCCGCTGCTGACCGAGCAGGGCGTGTCCACGGTGCTCGTCGCCGGCGGATCGAGTGCGTTCTTCGAAGTCGCCGACCACGTCATCGCGCTCGACGCCTATGTGCCCAAGGAAGTCACGGACCAAGCACATGAGCTCGTCGGCGTCACCGCAGCCGACCTCGAAACGGCTCCAACCGGCAGCGACCCACACACCGGTTCGGACTCCCCCGCCGCCCCCTCTTTCATCGCCGCACCGCGTGTGCCGACGGCGAAGGCGCTGCGACCGGCGTCGAAGACGAAGACCGCTCGAGCGAAGGGATCCGACCGGATCCAATTCGGCCGCGACTTCATCGACCTCATCGCCATCGCTCAACTCGTCGACGCTCAGCAGGCGTCGGGAGTGGCCGAAGCTCTCGAATACCTGGCCGAGATCTTCGACGGACGCACCTCCCTGACCGAGGCGCTGGCCGAGGTCGTGGACATGCTCGACGCTGAGGGCCTCGACGGAATCACGGGACACCGCGACCATCCGGGCCACCTGACCCGGCCGCGACGGCAGGAGATCGCCGCCGCACTCAACCGTTACCGGAGCTTGAGCCTCGAACGCTGAATTTCCGTGAAGTGACTCTCCACCATCACTATCCGGGACAACTCAATATTCCGTCGCCGATGGAATGTGGTGATTTCCCGAACAGTTCCCGATCTGCCGCCGAGGCGGCCCAACACCACCGCTGACGTGCGCGGCCTACCCGTCCAGCAGCCCAACCAGCTCGGCGGCCGTGCCGACCGGCAGGGAGCACTGCGTTCCCCGGCACACAATCGCCGTCCCCGCGGGGACGTCGACCTCCCGACCGTCCGGTCCCGGGACGCCTGTCGAGGCCGTGAGCAGAGTGAGCGACGGATGCCTGGCCGCGATGTTGCGCATTGCCTCGTCGACGGTGGCGACCCGCACGGGCGACAAGGCCCGCTCGGCCTGCCACAGCGCGTGTCCGCACCCGCGCGGAGCCTGCCCGGCCAGCGCCCGATAGACCCCGAGCAGCCGATCCCGAACCTCCAACAGCCGTCCCGTATCCAGCTCGGCGACCCCACCCGGGGACGCCGCTTCACCGGATAGCTCCCAGCCACCGAATTCCGACCCGCCAGATGTCGCAGCCTCGACGCCGAGCTCGGCGAGCAGCAGCGCTGCCTCGGCAGCCGCCGATCGTCCCGACGGCACGGTGTTGTCGACTGGGTCCGCCGACTTCACGTCGATGATCCCGTCACCGAGCGAATCGACTGCTTCGAGGACCCCGTCGCCCCGCTCGGCGGTGAAGAGGTCAAGCATCGTCGCACCGAGTTCGACCAGATCGTCCACCCGCACCGAGGGGGCCCCGTCCGGCAGCTGTCGGACCGTGATCCCAGCGGTGATGAGCTGCGCCCAATCGGCGAGCCCGCCCCGCCCTGGGCCGGCGACATCGCCGGTGAAGCTGCGCCGCACGTCGAATCCAGTCGGTCCGGCTGCGTCCACCGGCTCGGATGCCCCTGCCTGCTCGAACCGGTCGTGCATCGCCGTCCAGAATCGCACGGCGGTTTCTGCCCACCGCGCCGAATCTGCAGATTCGGCGTTCCCTGTAATCGCACCACCAGTCGGGTCCGCACTTCCCGTCGAATCTGCACCACCCGAATCCTCAGCTCCCGCGCCGGAGTACAGGGCCGCCTCGGCGAGGGCGGTGACGGCCAAGGAATTCCATTCGGTGATGATCTTCGTATCGCGGGCCGGCTGGGATCGGCGAGCGCGCATCTGCTCAAGCGCCTCGCGCTGTCGCTTCGTCGCCTCGATGTCCCACGGCGCGGGGTGCTCCGCATCGAAGGGCACATCCTCCATGCCGAGCCAGTCGATGATCCGCACCGCCGCGACCACCTGGCCGGACAGCTCTTCCCCTGCCGGCGAATCGACGAGTCCGAGAAGACCAGCCTGCCCCGCCTCCGCGAATTCTTCGGGAGTGAACACGTAGGCCGCGCCCTCCTCGGAGACTCCCGCCGAGTTGAGCGAATCCGCATCGAGGGCGGCGATGAATCCGTCATCGGTCGACAGGTCCCTGATCAGGAAGTTCGCGGTATCGGCGATCTCACGTTCGGCCAGGGCGAGCCACTTCGCCCCCGAATCCAGGGCGCGTTCGACTTTCGCCCAGCCAATGACGGCGCGCAGGTAGAGGGCGTTGTCGTAGAGCATCTTCTCGAAGTGCGGCACGAACCACTGCCGGTCGACGCTGTAGCGGGCGATCCCGCCGCGAACCTGGTCGCGCATGCCACCGGAAGCGATCCGCGCCAGTGTCGAACGCACGGCGATGAGGCAATCGAGGACGAGTTCACCGGTCAGGTGTCCGTCGGCGCCGAGCCAGCCGAGTCGTCCCTCGGCCCGGACCCGATCCATCGGGTGCTCCCCAGCCTCTCCCCCGTTCGCCGAGGTGGTTCCACCGGTTCCCGGGCGCGCCGAATCACCGTCGTCCGCCCGCTCACCCGCCGAGGCGGTCCCGCCCAAGCGCACGAACGCCGCGAGGAGCTGGAGGACGTTCATCATCGGCGGGAACTTCGGGGCACCGCCGAACCCACCCCAGGCCGGATCGTACGAATCGAGCAGCGCTGCGGCGGCGGAATCGAGTTCGTCGGGGGTCAGCGACTCCGCGGCCGCCTCGGCGGGGAGCGCACTGGTCACGGCATCGGCCATCTCGGCCAGACCACGGTCCATCCGGGCCGTCATTTGGTTGACCTCGTCACGGCGGTCCGTCCAGGTCGCTGACACGGCCGAGAGCACCTGCGTGAACGCAGGCAGATTGCCCCGCGGCGCGGGCGGGAAGTAAGTGCCGGCATAGAAGGGACTGCCGGCAGGTGTTGCGAATACTGTCATCGGCCATCCGCCCTGACCGGTCATCGCCTGCAGGGCGTTCATGTAGTAGGCGTCGATGTCCGGCAGTTCCTCCCGGTCGATCTTCACGGGCACGAACCGGTCGTTCATCATCGCCGCAACCGCTTCGTCCTCGAAGGATTCGTGGGCCATGACGTGACACCAATGACAGGTGGAGTAGCCGATCGAGATGAGGATGGGGACGTCACGGCGGGCCGCCTCGGCGAGGGTTTCCTTCGTCCACATCCGCCAGTCCACGGGATTGTCGGCGTGCGCGCGCAGGTACGGGCTGGTCGAGTCGGCGAGTTCGTTCGGCATGCTCCCAGCGTCTCACTTCGAGCGATCGCGTGCGAGGTCATCTCCCGTCGGCCGACCGAGTTCTTCTCACTCGAACCGACAAGGCGGCTGGTTTTTATGGGAGCATGGGGGCATGACCACCGCACCGAACACCGACGCCCCCGACCCGAGAACCGGCCTCGACAGTCGCAGAATGGCCATCACCATCGTTGCCGCCGTCGTCTTCCTCGTCGCCTGGATCGGTGCAGGGCTCCTCGAGGTCAAGGCTCAAGACTCCTACGTGTCGTCACCCGGTCCGAGCCTCCTGCGCCTCGCGCTCATCGCGGTCTCCGGCGCCGCCGCGATCACGATCGCCCGCGGACTTCGCCCGATCCCCCGCAACGTGTTCATCGTCATCACTGTGTTCCTCTGCGCCGTCGAAGCGATCAAGTCGATCTTCACCATCGACACGTTCGGCGCCGACACCGGCGTATTGGCCGACAATCCCGCGCTCACCACAGCCCTGGTCACCGTGAGCCTCATCGTGGCGGTGGCTTTCCCGATCGTTGTGGCACTCGCCCTGGCCGCAGTCACGGCCCAACTTGTTCCCGTCGCCGAGGCGGCCGCCCCCGCAGTCCTCCGCCGCCGTTCGCGTACCGCCGCCATCGGCTTGTTCGCCGCGACCGGGATCGTGCTCCTCGTCTGGTTGCTGCGAACCATGTTCGTCGACGCCATGTTCCTGTTCGAGTACGGTGATGCCTTCAATGCGCTGGGCGCAGCGGTCGGGTTCGTCTCCGCCGTCGCCGCCCTGCGGGTCATCGCCGAGTCTCGGTCGCTGCCGGCTGATGAACCGGCCCTCGGCTCGTCTTCGTCCGGCACCACACCGCGATCGGCTCGCACTCTGGCGTTCGTCGTCGTCGCCTGCGGACTGCACCTGTGCTGGGAGTCGACCATACTGGCAGTCGGGTACCCTCCGGCCGTCGCCATGGGATACCCGGGCTGGGTCATCAGCATGTTCGGCCTCGTCCTCGGCAGCCTCGTGCTCGCGGTCCGCACTCTCAACTGCGCTCCGGCCCACGACGTCGCCCGACCCGGTGACCGTGCCCGGCCCGGCGACACCGCCCAGTCGGACGAGACCATCGAATCCGACGACAGTAATGTGGCCAACGACAGTACTGAGGTCGGCGGCAGCGGCAGCAATCCCAGCAACGAGTCATGACCACCGCGGCGCAGCGAGGCGCTGATGCCGTCGCCGACCGAGACTCTGTCGAGCGACCGGCCCCGCTGAGCCCTGGAGACTTCTCACTGACGGTCCTGGCATTTCTCGTCCATTGCCTGTCGTGGGCGAGCGCCGCACTTCTCATCAGCGCCGATGATGTGTACTTCGCGACGGGTCCGGTCCGCGCGTGGACCCAGCTCGGCACCCTGCTCGTCGCCGGCGCATCGGGGATCGTCCTCATCCGGAGCCTGCCCCTTCATCCGCGCATTGTGCTCAGCGTGGTCACCGTGCTGCTGTTCGTCCCATCTGGAATGGCTTCGCTCGTCTCCGCTTCCGCTGGCGACTCGAATGTCGGGCAGGCGATCGCCACGAATCTCTGGTTACTGCGTCTACTGACGATCGCGGTCTTTCCGCTCATCGTTGCCGGTGTGCTGGCGACGATCCTCGGTCGAGTCCCAGAATCCGCCGGCCTTGCAAATCCCCACGCGGAGGCGGCCGAACCGACTCCACAGCTCCCACGCCATCGCCACGCCTCCCTGGTCACAGCCATCGTCCTCATCGTCTCTGCTCTCATCATTGCGGTGGCCTTCGCCTTCGAACCGTCCGTGGGCAGTTTCGCCGACGCCCCGGCCTCGATCGCCTTCCTCACCGCCTGCGCGAGTCTCACAGCATCGACCGCCGGCCTTTACAGCTTGTACTCCCTGACGCGAAACTGCATCGCCGACTCAGCACCGGGATCCTCTCCCCCGCCGAGGATCGCCCAGGTTCTGACTGCAGTCGCCGTAGTCTGCGGTATGGCCGCGTTCATGGTCTCCACTTCGAGGATGTTCGGCGACGGAGCTGACCTCTATTTCGGCCCGATCGCCGGACCGGTCGGGATGGGCGGGACGATCATTTCCAGCGTTCTGCTCTCTGTCCTCATCATCCGCCAGCCCGCCCACGACTGAGCCGACGCGGGACCTATAGAGCCTCCTCTAGAGAGCTTCGACGACCTCGACGAGGCGGTCGGGAGCGTTGGTGATGATGCCGTCGGCACCGACGTCGATGGCTCGTTCCATCTCGCCGAGATCGTCGACGGTCCACACCAAGCTGGTCATTCCGAGCTCGTGGATGGCGGTGAGGAAGTCCTCGTCGGCCGCGCAGAATTCGGGGTTGACCTGGTCGACCCAGTCCGCGAAGTCCTGGAGCTCGTCCGGGCAGGGTCGGCCGAGCACGCCGACCGGGATCTCCGGGGCGAGCGCGTGGAACTCTTCGACGAATGCCCAGTTCGCGGACTGGACGACGAGCATACCGGCGGCCAAAGCCCGGTCGAGATAGTTCGGCAAGGTGCGCAGGGCGGACAGGACCGCCTCGGCGATTCCGGGATAGAGCTCGGGATGCTTGACCTCGAGCAGCAGGCCGGTGCGAGTGTCGTGGGCGAGGGTGAGCACCTCGGCGAGACGGGGCACGCGGACACCGGCGAATTCCTCGCCCTTCCAGCTTCCGGCGTCGAGTGTGGCGATCTGGGCGGCGTTCATGCCGGCGATGCTGCGGTCTTGCCGATTCGGGTACAGGGTGCGGGCATCGGTGGTGCGATCCACGGTGGTGTCGTGCATGATCACGAGCTCACCGTCGGCGCTCATGTGGACGTCGGTTTCGATCATGTCCGCACCCTGGTCGATGCCGGCGATGAACGCGGGGATCGTGTTCTCCGGCCAATCGGCGGACGCACCTCGGTGTGCGATGACCAGGGGCGGGACCCGAACGCGGGCGGGGTCGATCACAGTGCCGGCCGCGCCGGCGCTGAGGTCGCGGGGCGAGTGATCGGAGGTGGGGGTGGCGAGGGTGATGGGCATTTCAGAACTCCTCCACGGAGACTGCGGGTGGCGTTCGGGCGCCGGATCCAACTGCTGCGCGGTGGCCGAACGATGAGTACTAGGCCGCCCAGACTAGGGGGCCCGAGCAAGTTCCGGATGATGCGCGAGTGGACGGGACATGAATCCTGACGGTGTCGACACTGGCCGTCGCCTGGGCCGATGCTGACTCGGCCGCAGGCCGACGGTGACCTTCAAGCAGGGGCCACTGCCACAGCTGCGGAACCGGAGGTGGCAGACTGGGAGTAACCACGGACGGAGTTCTCGCGTTCCGCACCTCCGATCCTCTCCAGCACAATTGCCGAAGGAGGCGCAGTTCGATGGAGATGCTCCAGAGTGCTTTCGACAGTGTCAGCACCGTATCGTCGTACATCCTCGTGGCTGTTCTCATCCCCACTGGTCTGTATTTCACCATCCGCACGGGAGCGGTGCAGGTCCGCCTGCTGCCCGAGATGTTCCGCACCCTGGTGGAGCCGGGCGGACGGGATTCCGAGGGCAACCGGAACATCTCGCCGTTCCGCGCCTTCTCGATCTCCGCGGCCTCGCGGGTGGGAACGGCGAACATCGCCGGTGTCGCTTTGGCGATCTCGCTCGGTGGACCGGGTGCGATGTTCTGGATGTGGCTGACGGCCATCGTCGGCGGCGCCACGGCCTTCGCCGAATCGGCTCTCGGACAGCTGTACAAGCTCAAGGACGGCCCGAACTTCCGCGGCGGTCCCGCTTATTACATCAAGCACGGGCTGAACATGAAGCGGCTCGGACTGGTCTTCGCCGTCATCGTCGCCATCACCTACGGCATCGTGTTCAACTCGGTGCAGTCGAACTCCATCGTCGACGCCGTCGGGGCATCCTTCGGAGTCGAGAGTTCGGACGGCGTCTTCGCTGCCGTGGCCGGCGCGATCATCGCCGTCGCCGCCTTCGCGATCTTCGCCGGCGGCGCCAAGCGCATCTCGAACATCTCGGCTTATCTGGTGCCGATCATGGCCGGCCTCTACCTCATCGTCGGCATCATCGTCGTGGTGATGAACATCGGTGCCGTGCCGTCGATGATCGCCACGATCGTCACCGATGCGTTCAGCATGGATTCGATCGCCGGCGGAACGCTGGGATCGATCATGCTCATCGGTGTTCAGCGCGGCCTGTTCTCCAATGAGGCCGGTATCGGTTCGGTGCCGAACGCGGCAGCGACCGCCTCGGCGTCGCACCCGGCCAAGCAGGGCTTCGTGCAGGCGCTGGGCGTGTACTTCGATACGATCCTCGTCTGCTCGATCACCGCGTTCATCATCCTGCTGTCGAATCCGGAGTACGGCAGCTCTGCCGAGGGCATCCAGCTCACGCAGACGGCGCTGAGCGGTCAGCTCGGACAGTGGGCGATCCACTTCCTCACGCTCGCGATCTTCCTCTTCGCGTTCTCGTCGATCCTCGGCAACTACTACTACGGCGAAGCGAACATCGAGCACCTGACGACGAACCGCGTCGCGCTGCGCGTGTATCAGGTCATCGTCATGGTCTCGGTGTTCATCGGAGCGATCGCGGCCCTCGACCTGGTGTGGACCGCGGCCGATATCTTCATGGCGATCATGGCTCTCATCAACCTCTTCGCCCTGCTGATGCTCTCGCCGTTGGTGTTCTCGCTGCTGAAGAACTACCAGCAGCAGCGCAAAGCCGGCTTCGAACCGGTGTTCCGACGCGGTGATCTGCCGACTTATCGGCGCATCAACACCGAAGTCGATGCCTGGGACGGCACCGACGAGGTGACCACAACGAAGTTCTGGCATGACCGCGGCAAGAAGGTTCGCTCCGACAACGAGTGAGGCTGCCGAACAGCAGTCGACAACGCACATCGGGCGCTCCCTTTCGGAGCGCCCGATGTGTTTTCATTCCCCAAGATCCGCAGGCAGTCCCCTGACCATAAAGAGGTCCCCATGTGTATCGATCGCGCTGAGTTGGCGAACGCCCTCGCCGAGGCGACCGGATGGTCGGTCTCGGCCGATCCCCACCGTGTGACGTTCACGAATGATGATCCGCCACAGGTCGTCATCTGGACAGTCACCGATGCTGAGATCAGTCAGATGCGATACAACCAAAATCTCACTTCCCGGGAAGCCGGGGGTCGTCAGAGCGCCGAGCTCGGAGTCTTGTGGTTTCCGCTCACGGAAGCATTGGGCCCGTTCGAGGGACCCCGAGGGCATATGGATGGGACAGATCTGACGATTCGCGAATGAAAAGGCCGGTCCGCATCGCGCTCACGTTACGGACCGACCTCTCACGCCGAGGCTGTCAGCGCTTGACTGACTTCGAAGTTGCTCCGGTGGCCCAGCTGACCTGGCTGAACGTGACACGGTAGTACCGCTTGCTCTTCGACTTCACCTTGTAGACGGCCTTGCCCTTCTTTGCAGTGACCGTCTTCAGGGTCTTCCATTTGCTGCCGGACTTGACCTGGAACTTCACCTTCGGGTTGTAACTGCGCTTCTCATCCCATTCGGGGTTGTAGTACTTCGTCGACGACGTCAGCGTGACGGTGCTGCCTTTGCGCTTCGAGGACACCGAAGCGTATGTCTTCCCGCGGACGTAGAAGTAGCCCTTGGTGTAATCGGTACGCGCGTCCCAAAAAACGTCTGAGTTGGCATCTACATATTCCATATCGACCTCAGACGGCCCAATGCGGTATTTCCCAAGCCCCGATAGATCCGGACAAATCAACCCTCGATCTTTGTCGCTCGGTGACGTGTAGTTGCCGAACATGACCGTATCTTCGGAACCGTACGGTCCCGAAATATCTGAGTCAACAGACCACGAATCGACGTTCTTCTTCTTGTACTTCAAATAGACATTGAAGTACTTGCAGTTGTCGTCTGATACGACCATGTTGCTGGCAGATAGCTTCGTCACGTCAAAGGACATCGTGACCGCCTCGGCGGATACAGCAGGACCGATGGTAAGAGCAAGGGCAGCAACGGACGCCACGAGGGCGCGCTTGAGGAACTTCATGGAGACTCCAACTGAAGATGGAATGGAAGAAGATGCCTGAGTCGGAGTCAACGAATGTGTAATCGGCAACGAGAAGTCACGAACTTGAAAGTTGTATGACCGAAGATTACCACACCTGCAGTGCGACCGGCTTCGGCTCAACTTTGCCGTCCAAGCGCACAACTCAACCACACGAAAAAGGCGGCCCGAGCGCAATGCTCGGGCCGCCTCGGCGAGGGGAACTGATTCAGTTCGCGGGTGCCGCTTCATCTTCGAGGATGAGCGGGTACACGCCGTTCTCGTCGTGGACCTCACGGCCGGTGACCGGCGGATTGAACACGCAGGCCATGCGCAGCTCTTCCTCGGCCACGACGGTGTGCTTCTCATTTCCGTCGAGCAGGTACATGACGCCATCGTGGAGCGGGTAGACCTTGCCGGTCTCCTCGTCGGTCAGCGTCCCCTTGCCCTGCACGCAGTACACGGCTTCGACGTGATTCTGGTAGTGGAACGTCGAGGTGGTACCGGCGTAGATCACGGTGTCGTGGAACGAGAAACCGACGCGCTCCTTGCCGAGCACCATGCGGCGTGAGCGCCAGGTCTCGGACTTCACATCGCGGTCGGTGTCGTTGAGGTCATCGCGGTTGACTACGTACATCTGTGGTCCTTTCGCAAAAGGTCGGTGAAAGTGTTCAGGGTGGGCCGCGGGCTTCCGTCTCACTTCGACGGCTCCCGTCGGCCCGGCTGGGCGATCGAGCAGGTGAGCTCGAATCCGCCCAAAGCTCGGGCCGGCGCCACAGTTGCGACGCCGGCCCGGCAGAGGTGGGTCAGGCCAGTGCGGCCTTCGCAGCGGCGGGAGCGAACTTGAGCACTCCGGCCTCGATGATGTCCAGGCCCGCCTGCAGATCGCGCGAATCGATCGTCAGCGGCGGCATGATCTTGATGACTTCGTCATCGGCGCCCGAGGTCTCGAGCAGGAGACCGTTCTCGAAGGCATAGGCGGCGACCTTCTCAGCTACCTCGAGGTCCTCGAAGCAGACGCCGGCCAGCAGGCCGCGCCCACGGATCGAAGCGCCTTCGGCCTTCTCGACGATCGTGTCGAGGCGCTGGTGCAACTCGGCAATGGTGTCGGCGAGCTGGTTCTGGAACTCGTTGTCGGCCCAGAAGGTCTTGATGGCGGCGGTCGCGGTCACGAACGCGGGGTTGTTTCCGCGGAAGGTGCCGTTGTGCTCGCCGGGCTCCCAGACGTCGAGCTCGGGACGGAACAAGGTCAGTGCCAGCGGCAGACCCGAACCGGAGATCGACTTCGACAGGCAGACGATGTCGGGCTCGATACCGGCCTCTTCGAAGCTGAAGAACGAACCGGTACGGCCGCAGCCTGCCTGCACGTCATCGACGATGAGGAGGATGTCGTGCTTCTTGCACAGATCGGACAGTGCGCGCAGCCATTCGGCGCGAGCGGCACGCAGTCCACCCTCGCCCTGCACGGTCTCGACGATGACAGCGGCGGGCTTGTCGACGCCCGAGCCGGAGTCCTCGAGGACCTTCTCCAGCCACAGGAAGTCCGGGACCTCTCCGTCGAAGTAGTCGTCGTACGGGATCTTCGAGCTGTTGGTCAGCGGGATGCCTGCGCCTTCGCGCTTCATCGAGTTGCCGGTCACCGACAGCGATCCCAGCGTCATGCCGTGGAACGCGTTGGTGAACGAGAGCATGTGCTGACGGCCGGTCACCTTGCGAGCGAGCTTGAGGGCCGCCTCGACGGTGTTGGTTCCCGTCGGTCCGGGGAACATGACGGAGTAGTCGAGTCCGCGCGGCTTGAGGATGAGGTCCTGGAAGGTCTGCAGGAACTCACGCTTGGCCGGGGTCTTCATATCCATCGAGTGCAGAACGGCACCCGACTGCAGGTACTCGATGAGCGGGCCCATCACGGCCGTGTTGTTGTGGCCGTAGTTGAGGGCACCGGCGCCGGAGAAGAAGTCGAGGTACTCGTTGCCGTCTTCGTCCCACTGCTTTGCGCCCTGCGAACGGGCGAAGGTCGCGGGCCAGGAACGGCAGTAGCTGCGCACGGCAGACTCGCGAGTTTCGAAGATGTCGGGCTTGTCAGTGGGTGTGGGCTTAGCGCTTTCAGTCATGACTTGAGTCCTTTCGACTTCTTTAAGTTCTGCGTCTGCATCGGATGCAGTCGCCGAGGCGGTGGCCGCTGCCGCTCACTGCGGGCGATCTCTTCCGCCTCCTGGCACCTGGCGCGTCCATGCCCTTGGAACAGGGGGCCGCGCGGCGCCGGGGTGAGGCTCGTTACAGGGGTGCGATCTCGTAGAGGTACTCGGTGTCGTGGCCGTCCGGGTAGAGGTCCGGGGTGAACAGCGGGCGACGGTCGAATCCGGCGCCGCGCTTCTCAGCGAACGCCTGGAACAGGCGGTTGGACGCCGCGTTGTCGTCGGTGATCGTCGTCTCCATGCGGAGAGCGCCGGTCCGGTCGGCCAGTTCATGGAGCATGGTCGATGCGAGTCCGTGTCCACGGAAGTTCTCGTTGACGGCGACCTGCCAGATCATCAGGGTGTCCGGATTCTCCGGACGGGTGTAACCGGTGATGAAGCCGGCGGGTTCTCCGTCGATTCGTGCGATCACCGAGGTGTCCGCGAAGTCGCGGCACCACAGCAGGTACGAGTACGAGGAGTTCAGGTCGAGCACGGCTGTGTCTTTCGCGAGCCGCCATAGATGTTGTCCGTCCTCCAGTTCTGGAGTCCGGACGTCGATTTGCGTCTTCGGTTCAGCGAGTGCGTTAATCACGCCAACAAACCTAACGGGCTGAGATCGAGCGTCAACCTCGAAAGTGCCGATTCCGGGGTACTTCCGCAACGATCGTCCCGAGCTACCGACATGTAACGGACCCGGCTTTCCCCATGGCATCTCTGGGATGTGACGGGGCGCTCCTTCGCGCTCATACCGCGCCAGAGGTTCGTTATCGTTTCGTTACATTTGACTGGAGTTGGAACAAGGGTTCCACGTGTTCCATGTCACTTTGCTTGAATTTGGATAGCAAGGTGTCCTGTTGCCCGAGGTTGCCGTCTGAGGCTCTGCGGGCGGGATCGAGGCGGCTGCGAAGTAGTTCGCGCAGGCGCGAAGGTGTTCGCGCAGCGCCGCCATCAGCCGGATGCTGCGCGCCTGCCGCCGCCGACACGAGTTAAGTGTGCGAAGAATGTCGCCTTGAGACCGGCGGTTTCTAGGTTCTAGTGCAACACCCGGTCTGACCAGCACTATCAGACCGGGTGTTTCCACTGAACGAAGGAACACCCCCATGACCACGCACTACAGACGTCCACGGCTGCCCTTCCACGTCCTCGACGAACTCTTCTGGCTCCTCCTCGAAGGCAGACCACGATCAGCGATCGCTGACCACCTCGGCATCAACCTCAACACCGTCACCCGGTGGGCGCGGCGACTCGGCCTGCCCAAAGGCAGGACCGGCAGAATACTGTCCATGCCGACCACCATCGTTGCTGCCCCGGCACCACCACGACCACCTGCCTACCGCCACCTGACGATCGCCGACCGAATGACGATCCAGGCTGGCCTGCAATCAGATCCGCCATTGTCGATGAGAACCATCGCGACTCAACTCGGTGTTGCTCCGTCAACCGTGTCCCGAGAGATCCGCCGCAACCGACTCATCCAATACGACAGAATCAGCCCACACCCGGTCTACAGTGCCGCCGGCGCCCACGGCCGCACCTATGCCCGACAGGCACGCAAGAAACACCGTCGCACACGTCTCGAGGATCCGTGGCTGCGGGCTCACGTGATCAACGGGCTCAACGACAAGTGCTCGCCCGAACAGGTCGCCGGTAGGCTTCGGCGTGACTACCCTGACCGGAAGGACCTGCACGTGAGCCACGAAACGGTCTACCAAGCTCTCTACGTCCAAGGACGCGGATCCCTGCGTCACGAGCTGGCCGTGGTCAAAGCCCTCCGATCGGGACAGACGGGAAGGAAGCCACAGTCGAAGCTGCCGCGTCGGTCCAACCGTCCCTGGCTCGATGGTGCCTTGTTGACCGACCGTCCCTCACAAGCTGCCGACCGCACTGTTCCTGGCCACTGGGAGGGTGATCTCGTCGTCGATTCCCACGCCGGTGGCCTGGTGACCGTCTTCGAACGCCGGTCCCGGTTCTCCTTGATCCGGAAACTGCCGAACAACCGCGAATCGGTCACCGTCACCGGACTAGTCCAGGACATGATCGCTTCCCTGCCGGAAGCGTTGTTCTCGACTCTCACGTGGGACCAGGGTCAGGAGATGGCTGAGCATCTGCGGATCACTGTCGCCACCGATTGCCAGGTGTACTTCTGCGACCCGCACTCACCCTGGCAACGACCGACGAATGAGAACTCCAACGGTCTCGTTCGGGACTACTACCCGAAGGGCACGGTCTTCGATGAGTCGGTTACTGACGAGGAGATCCAGGCGATGCAGGATCAGCTCAACCGCAGGCCGCGGAAGGTCCTCGGGTTCGCGACCCCGGCCGAGGTCCTGGCTGATCTGTTGCATGAGCAGGTAGCCTGAGACCAGCCCACTGTTGCACTAGAACACTGAGCCCACCACCGATTTTCGGCATTCTTCGCACACTTAACTCTTTCTCCCCGCTGCTTCAGGCCGCTGCAGAGGTACGGAAGTAGATGAGTGCGCAAAGCCGGCTCGAGAGGCCGCGACTCAGGTGAGCGCCGCTTGACTGGCTCCGAACCTCAGACGCACTGACCTCAGCACTCGACGACCCGTCCTGCCTCAGCACTCGACGACGTTGACGGCGAGGCCGCCCATCGCTGTCTCCTTGTACTTCGAGGACATGTCCGCGCCGGTCTGGCGCATCGTCTCGATCACCTCGTCGAGGCTGACCCGGTGCTGGCCATCGCCCCACAGAGCCATGCGGGAGGCGTTGATGGCCTTGCCGGCGGCGATCGCATTGCGTTCGATGCAGGGGACCTGCACGAGCCCGGAGATCGGGTCGCAGGTCAGTCCGAGGTTGTGCTCCATCGCGATCTCGGCGGCGTTCTCCACCTGCTCGGGTGTTCCGCCCATAACGGCAGCCAGTCCCCCGGCGGCCATCGACGAGGCGGATCCGACCTCTCCCTGACAGCCCACCTCGGCTCCGGAGATCGACGCCCGCTCCTTGTAGAGGACTCCGATGGCTGCCGCGGTGAGCAGGAAGTCGACGATGGCTCGATGCTTCGCGGACTCGCCGCCTTCCTTGACTGCGGGAACGTAGTTGAGCGCATAGTGCAGCACGGCGGGGATGATGCCGGCCGCCCCATTCGTCGGCGCGGTGACGACGCGGCCTCCCGAGGCGTTCTCCTCGTTCACGGCCATCGCGATGAGGTTGACCCATTCGAGGTAGTAGCCGGGATCCCGGTCGGGGTCCTCGGCCTTGAGTTTGAGGTACCAGTCGTGTGCGCGGCGGCGGACCTTGAGCCCTCCGGGCAGATAACCGGAGCGGTCCAGGGACGCCGAAGCGCATTCCTCCATCACCGAGTAGATGTGGAGCAGTCCGTGCCGGATCTCGTCCTCGTCGCGCATCGACAGTTCGTTGGCGTGCATGATCTCGGCGATGGACAGATCGTTCTCGCGGCAGCGCTGAAGCAGCTCGACTCCGGAGTGGAAGGGGTAGGGCAGCTCTTCGTCGTAGGACTCGAGTTCGGCATCGACGACAGAATCCGCGACCGCGAACTCGACGCCCGCGCCTGCACCGCTGCCGTCGGCAGCTGCACCATCCTCGGCGGTCTTCTCTTTCTCGAGGAATTCGGTCTCCGAAGTCACGAATCCGCCGCCGACGGAGTAATAGGTCTCCTCGGCGAGAGTCTCCCCGGCAGCGTCGTAGGCGGTCACGGTCATGGCGTTCGTATGGCGCGGGAGGACGGTCAGCGGTCGTTTGACCATGTCATCCTCGGTGAACTTGAGTTCGACGCCGTTGCCGGTCGAGTCGCCGAGGATGATCGTCCCGGTCTCGGACATCCGTGTCCGCCGGGCGGTCAGTTCGTTGGCTTCGATGAGATCGGGGCGGCAGCCTTCGAGGCCGATGAGGATGGCGTCGAAGGTCCCATGGCCGGCACCGGTGGCGGCCAGGGAACCGAACACGTCGACGCGCAGATCCGCCACGGAGCTCAGCGAATCGCTAAGGAGGTCGATGAAGCTCGCGCCGGCACGCATCGGTCCGACGGTGTGGGAGCTCGACGGTCCGATGCCGACCGTGAAGAGGTCGAAGACACTCAATGGCATGGCAATCACTTCGTTTCTGATGAGATGACGACGGGGCCGACCGAACAGCCGTGCACTCACGTGCATGGCAAGCCGATGCCGACGATGTGTCGGCACCGACCTCGACCGACCCCGCTTCAGGGTTTATATCCTCCGCCCGGAGGATGAGGCTCAGAGGGAGTTCGCCTCGGCGTAGCCGGCGGCGTCCATGACTTCGCCGACCTCGGTCACGGCGACCTCGAACAGCCAGCCCTCACCGTAGGGGTCGGAGTTGAGCAGTCCGGGTGAGTCCACGGCCGCCTCGTTGATCGTGACGACCTCGCCGGTGACCGGGGTGTAGAGGTCGGACACGGACTTCGTGGATTCGACCTCGCCGCAGGTCTCACCTGCGGTGACGGTGTCGCCGACCGCTGGCAGGTCGACGTAGACGACCTCGCCGAGGGCATCGGCGGCGACGGCGGTGATGCCGACCTTGACGGTCTTGCCGACGAGCTCATCGGCAGCGCCGTCGACCCATTCGTGTTCGGCGGAGTAGGTGAAGTTCTGCGGGAGCGGGGGCAGCTGTGCCATATGTCTTCCTTACTGTGACTGCCGCCGGAAGGGGCGGTCACGACGTTGTTGTGCCAGGTGGGACCAGTCTACGAGTCGCCGGTCCCACCAGGATGAATTGTGGGTGAGAGCTTCAGTCGGCCTGGCGCTTGTAGAACGGCAGCTGTGTGACGGTGAAGTCGTGTGCCTTGCCGCGGATGTCCACGGTCACGGCGGTGCCCACCTCGGCGCGGTCCCGATCGATGAAGGCCAGGGCGATCGGGTGGCCGAGCGTCGGCGAAGGCTGACCGGAGGTGACGGTGCCGACCTCAGCGCCGTCGATCGACACGGCGGCACCGGAACGGGCGGCACGGCGTCCTTCCGAACTCAGGCCGACGAGCACGCGCGGCGGTTCGGTCTCTCCGAGCTTCGCCAGCGCCTCGCGGGCGAAGAAGTCGTCCTTCGTGTTGAACCCGATCATCCGGCCAAGTCCCGCATCGTACGGGGTGGTGTTCTGATCGAGTTCGTTGCCGTAGAGCGGCATTCCGGCTTCGAGGCGCAGCGAATCGCGTGCAGCCAGACCGCAGGGAACGAGTCCGTAGTCCGCACCCGAGGTCACGAGCGTGTTCCACAGGCGGGTGGCGCCGATGTTGGGGACGTAGAGCTCGAACCCGTCCTCACCGGTGTATCCGGTGCGGGCGAGCATGAGGTCGATCCCGGCGATCGTCAGCGGCATCCACGCGTAGTACTTGAGTTCGCGCACCGCCTGACCGATGGTGATCTTCGCATCCCCCGCCGAGGTGGCTCCCCCGTTGGCATCGTCGGTGACCTGGGCCTTCGCCTGGTCGCCGGCGCCGGTGCGGGGTCCGAATTCGCCGTGGCCGGATTCGTCGAGGGCGCGCAGGATGATCGCCTCCGAGTTCGGCCCCTGCACGGCGATGAGTGCGGTGGCGTCGGACTCGTCGGTCAGGTGCACATCGGAGCCGGGTGCGACGGTCTGCACGAATTGGTGCACGCGGTCCTTCAGCGCGGCGACCACGGTGGGCGTGTTCGAGGCGTTGGGGACGATGAGGAACTCTTCGTCGCCGATGCGGTAGGTGATGAGGTCGTCGAGCAGGCCGCCTGACTCGTTGACTATGACTCCGTACTTGGCCTTGCCGATCTTCATCTTCGAGTACTTCGCGACGAGGGCATAGTCGAGGAATGCGGCGGCGTCGGTTCCGGCGATGCGCACCTCTCCCATGTGGGAGAGGTCGAAGAGGCCTGCGGCCTCACGCACGGCACGGTGTTCGGCGAGTTCCGAACCGTACTTCAGCGGCATGTCCCAGCCGCCGAAGTCGGTGAACGAGGCACCGAGCTCGGCGTGGATGCTGTGCAGCGGCGTCTCTTTGGGTGTGTTCGCGGTCGTATCGGTCATCACTTGTCCTCTTCCTCGAACTCTTCGAAGGCCTCTGGCGGCGGGCAGGAGCACACCAGGTTGCGGTCGCCGTAGGCTCCGTCGATGCGGCTGACCGGCGGGAAGTACTTCGTGAGGCGCAGCCCGGGAACGGGGAACACCGCGGTCTCGCGGCTGTACTTGCCGTCCCAGTCGTCCATCACTGCGGTCGCCGGGTGCGGCGCGAGGGCCAGCGGCGACTCTTCGTAGGTGTACGACTTGCCGATCTCGTCGATCTCGGCGCGGATGGTGCGCATGGCCTCGATGAAGCGGTCGAGTTCGTCCTTGTCCTCGGATTCGGTGGGTTCGACCATGAGGGTGCCGGGCACCGGGAAGGCCAGGGTCGGGGCGTGGAAGCCGAAGTCGACGAGGCGCTTGCAGACATCTTCGGCGGTGACGCCCGTCGCCGAGGTGATCGCGCGGAGGTCGAGGATCGTTTCGTGGCCGACGAGTCCGTTCTCTCCCGAGTAGAGGATCGGGTAGACGTCGCCGAGCTTCTTCGCCAGGTAGTTCGCACCGAGCAGAGCCGAGCGCGAGGCTTCGCGCAGTCCTTCGGCACCCATGAGTTCGAGGTAGGCGAAGCTGATGGGCAGGACTCCTGCGGAGCCGAACATCGATGCGGAGATCGGCAGCTCCTTGGCGTCCGGGTCACCGGCGACGAGCTCCGGCAGCGTGGCATCGCCGGGCAGGTACGGAGCGAGGTGTTCGCGCACCGCCACAGGGCCGACTCCGGGGCCGCCTCCTCCGTGGGGGATGCAGAAGGTCTTGTGCAGGTTGAGGTGGGAGACGTCGCCGCCGAATTCGCCGGGCTTGGCGAGTCCGACCATGGCGTTGAGGTTCGCACCGTCGACGTAGACCTGCCCGCCGGCGGCGTGAACCTTGTCGCAGACCTCGCGGATCTGCGGTTCGAAGACTCCGTGGGTCGACGGGTAGGTGATCATGATGCCGGCGATCTTGCCTTCGTGCTTGGCGATCTTCGCATCGAGGTCGTCCATGTCCACGGAGCCGTCATCGGCCGTCGCGACGACCTGCACCTGGAGTCCGGCGAGCACCGCGGAGGCGGCGTTCGTGCCGTGCGCGGACTGCGGGATGAGCACGACGGTGCGGGCATCGTCACCATTGGCCACATGGTAGGCGCGGATGGCGAGCAGTCCGGCCAGCTCACCCTGCGAGCCGGCGTTGGGCTGCAGGGACACGCGGTCGTAGCCGGTGACCTCGACGAGGGAGTCCTCGAGGCGGCCGATGAGTGCGCGCCACCCCTGGGTCTGTTCGACGGGGGCGAAGGGGTGGATGGAGGCGAATTCCGGCCAGGTGATGGGTTCCATCTCGGCGGCGGCGTTGAGCTTCATCGTGCACGAGCCCAGCGGAATCATCGTCCGGTCCAGTGCGAGGTCACGGTCGGCCAGAGTGCGCAGGTAGCGCATCATCGAGGTCTCGGAGCCGTGGGCGCTGAAGACGGGGTGGGTGAGGAATTCGGTGTCCCGGTGGAACGACGCCGCGAATGCGGGCTCCGGAACGGCGTTGGCTCCGAAGGTTCCCGCCGAGGCGGCTTCGAAGTCGTCCGCGTCGACCCGGGCATAGATGCCTAGGGCTTCGAGCAGGCCGTTGGCATCGGCGACGGTGTGGGGTTCGCCGAAGGAGACGCCGACGGTGGTGTCGTCGATGACGCGGATGTTGTATCCGGCTTGGTCGGCGACGTAGCGGGCGGCTTCGGCATCGGCCACGCGCAGGGCCACGGTATCGAAGAATTCCCAGGTGAGAACCTCGGCGCCGGGGGCGGTGTCCGCGGCACCTGCGAACGCGTGGGCGAGGCGGTGGACGCGGGAGGCGATGCGGGTCAGACCGACCGGGCCGTGGTAGACGGCGTACATGGAGGCGACGTTGGCGAGCAGCGCCTGCGCGGTGCAGATGTTCGATGTCGCCTTCTGGCGGCGGATGTGCTGTTCACGGGTCTGCAGGGCCAGGCGGTAGCCGGGCTTGCCCTGGGCGTCCTTGGATACTCCGACGAGGCGGCCGGGCAGCTGGCGCTGGAGTCCGGACTTCACGGCCATGAAGCCGGCGTGGGGGCCGCCGAAGAACAGGGGCACACCGAAGCGCTGGGCCGAGCCGACGGCGATGTCCGCACCCTGGGAGGCGCAGTCCTTGAGCAGAGTCAGGGCCAGCAGGTCGGCGTCGAAGGTGACGAGCGCACCGCGGTCGTGTGCTCCGTCGACGGCTTCGGTGAAGTCGCGGATGGCTCCGGTGGTGCCGGGCTGGGCGCAGACGATGCCGAAGATGTCTTCGCCGACGAGGCCCTCGGCGAGGTCGGCGACGGTGACGCGGAAGTCCATAGCCTTCGCCCGGGCGCGGACGACGGCGATGGTCTGCGGGTGGAGTTCGGAGTCGAGGACGACGGTTGTCCCCTTCTTCACGGCTCGACGCATGAGCAGGACCGCCTCGGCGACGGCGGTGGCCTCATCGAGGAGGGAGGCATTGGCGATGTCGAGGCCGGTGAGGTCCTGGACGACCTGCTGGAAGTTCAGCAGCGCTTCGAGCCGGCCCTGGGAGATCTCGGGCTGGTACGGGGTGTAGGCGGTGTACCAGGCGGGGTTCTCGACGAGGTTGCGGCGGATGACGGCCGGGGTGATCGTGTCGTAGTAGCCCTGGCCGATGAGCTGGGTGCGCATGACGTTCTGTTCGGCGAGGTCGCGCAGGTCGCCCAGCACATCGAATTCGGAGCGGCCGGCGGGCAGGTTGAGCTCGGTGTTCTGGATGGATTCCGGGACGGCAGCGGAAGAGAGCGCTTCCAGGGAGTCATAGCCGAGTTCGGCGAGCATGGCCTGCACGTCGTCGGCGCGGGGGCCGATGTGGCGGTCGGAGAAGGGGCGCGCGGTGTCCCCTGTTGCCTGCGTCGTATGGGCGAGTGAACTGGTCAATTGCCGTCCTTGGGTCGGTGTCGCGCCCACCGAATTGGAGGACGCAGCGATCGCTGAGTGTCCTCCCCGATCTGTCGGATGCGTGGTCGCACCGCACGTGTGCGGCGAACTCGCGTCCTTCAGATATGCCTGCAATCGGTGGTACTGGGCCTGAGAGTTTCCCGGGGAGGGAATTGCACCTACGGCGCTGCTCGGAAGTCCGGCTCGATTCGGCCCGACTGCGGCAGCTCTCCCACGTCTTGTCTTAGCGGCGTATGAAGTTATGTGCAGAACCAGTTGGGCCTCTGAAGCCCCCAGCTGAGACTGCGCCTCCGATTCTAGTGAATGAAATCACCCCCGACAAACCCCCTGCTGGCCCCCTCGCTGTGGCCACTCTTCCAACTGCCGCGAGGACCAGCTCCCCGCGGCAGATCCCCTGCATCTCCCATGCAGAAATAGGTCGCTATCGGATACTTTCCTTGCTCAGAAGTATCCGATAGCGACCTAGATTCGCCGAGGCGGTGCTGCGGTCCCGCCGCGATGTTCAGATCGCGTTGAGGTCCTTGCCCTTGGTCTCGGGCAGCTTGACCACGGCGACGATCGTTGCCAAGCAGAGCAGGACCACCCAGCCGCTGGAGAGCCAGCTGAGGTCGAGCGAGTTGAACAGTCCATTGAGATATGGTGCCGTTCCGCCGAACACAGCCACAGAGACCGAGTAGGCGAAGCCGATTCCCTGGGTGCGGACCTTCGTCGGGAAGGCCTCGGACAGGACTGCCGACAACAAGGCTCCTGCCATCGAGACCACGAGCAGTGCCAGCGTCGACGCAACGAACAACGTCCAGCCGGTGTCCGTGATCATGCCCATGAGCGGATACTGCAGGATCGCCATGAGCACTCCGAAGCCGATGAGCACCGGCCGACGACCGATCCGGTCGGAGAGGAATCCCCAGAAGGGCAGCGACGCGAGTGCGATGATCTGCGCACCGACGGTCGCCCAGTAAGCGGTCTGCGCATCCATACCGCGCTCGGTGATCGCCAAGGTCGACGCGTACGACGTCCAGGTGTAGTGAGCCGCGGTGATACCGGAGGTCATGAGCACGACGAGGACGATCGCACGGGCCACGCGGCCGCGATCCAGCGGGGTCGGGTCGACAACTTCTTCCGCTTCATCGGCTTCGAAGACATCGCTTTCGACCATTCCGCGCCGCATCCACAGCGCGACGAGCGCGAGCAGACCGCCGAGCGCGAACGGAATCCTCCATGCCCAGTCGGAAACTGCCGCCTCGGAGAAGACGTTCGTGATCACGCCCCCAATCGTGTAAGCGACGACCGAACCGCCGAAGATGGCGACGAAGACGATTGAGCCCCAGAAACCGCGCTTGTGGGCCGGAGCGATCTCAGCGATATAGGAGTTCGCCGTTGCCGACTCCCCTCCGTGGGCGAAGCCCTGTGCCACTCGGATGAGAAGGAGGATGAGTGAGGCGAAGACGCCGATCTGACCATAGGTCGGCAGGACGGCGATGAGGAACGAACCGCCTGCCATGATGAGCATCGTGACGATGAGAACGAACTTGCGCCCCTTCACATCGGCGATCTTCCCGAACACGATGCCGCCCAGGGGTCTCATGAGGAACCCGACGGCGAAGACGCCGAGGGTCGCGAGGACGGAGGAGACTGTGTCCTCGCTGTTGAACATCGCGGCGGCGATGAAGGGCGTGAACACCGCGTAGGCGCTCCACTCGTACCATTCGAGGATATTGCCGATGGTGCTCGCGACGACGGATCGCCGTTTCAGCTGCAGAGGCACCTTTGTCTCTGCGATCGTATCGGTCATGGCTTCCTTTCCACTGCTTCATTGGAGGTGGTGATGCTGTATATCTCTGTGGTGGTGTTCGGTGGTGCGGATACTCCTATCTCGCTCGCCGTCACACGACGGTGGAGGCGACGGCTTCGGCGGCTGCGATGAGTTCGGGGACCCCGGTCTCGAGGCTGCCGGTGAAGTTACCGGCCGACGGCGCCTCTCCGTTGAGCCATCTGGTGTAGATGGCTTCGCTGAAGATCGCGGCCTTCCACAGCGCGAAGGCCTCGTACCAAGGCAATACGGACAGGTCGAGGCCCGTCTTCTGCTGGTAGCGCTCGGCGAGGTCGGAACGGGTGAGGAACCCCTCCCCCGCAGTGACCGGGGTGAGGTCCATGACCGTGCGCGGATTCTCGCGGTCGGTGTAGGTGACGAGGAAGTAGCCGAGGTCGGCGAGCGGATCGCCGAGGGTCGACATCTCCCAGTCGAGGATCGCTGCGACCTCGACCGGCGTCGAGGACGCGATCATCGCGTTGCCGGCACGGTAGTCGCCATGGACGACCGCGTGCCGCTGAGTGGCCGGAATGTTCGCAGCCAACCACTCACCGAGGCGGCTGACCTGGGGCAGCGACCGCTGAGTGTTCTTCCCCCAGAGGGAGGCGAACAACTTCACCTGGCGCTCCAGGTACCCGTCCGGACGACCGAGCGCGGCCACCTCGGGAACTGCGACGTCGACCGAGTGGAGGTCGACGAGGCGGTCGACGAGGGCTTCGCTGAGAGCTCGACGGTCGGCCGCCTCGGCGAGGAAATCAGGCAGTGTGTCGGTGACGACTGTGCCCGGCACGAAATCCATGATGTAGAACGGCACGCCGAGGACCGATTCGTCCTCGCAGACGTGGAGGATCGTGGGCACGGCCACTCCCTGAGCGCCGAGGACCTTCTGGATCTTCGCCTCCCGGACCATGTCGTGAGTCGATTTCGGGATCGGCGGGCGCGGTCCGCGGCGCAGCACCACATCGAGGTCATCACGCCGGATCCGGAAGGTGACGTTCGACTGGCCCTCGCCGATGCGATCCCAGCGGACGGGACCGGACCCGAGGCCATGCGTGTCGAGGTAGTCGGTGAGGACGTCGACGATGAGCAACGGCGGTGCGGACAGTGCCTGCGCCTCGGCCGCGGTGTCGACGACGTCGATGAGCTTCTCGGTCAACGCGCCTCCCTCACGATGTCGAGGCGGGGAGCTCCCGCGGCGACTTCCTTGCGCCGCTTCGATGAGGCACGACGGGAGATCGCGAACTTGTGCGTCTCGGTGGCGCCGTCGTAGATGCGGAACGGACGGACGTCGTTGAGGTACTGGACGAGTGGCAGCTGGTCGGAGACGCCGTCTCCGCCGGTGAGCTGGATGGCCCGATCGATGACACGGTAGACGGCTTCGGAGCAGTAGACCTTCGCGATCGAAGATCTGGAGTTCGCTTCCTTCGCATCGGTGGCGAGCACTTCGGAGGTCTTCGTGATCATCGCGTCAGAGGTTTCGATGTCGATGACCGACTGCGCGATGAGCTCCTGCGCGAGGCCCTGACGTGCGAGGACGTCGCCGAATGCCTCGCGATGTTCGGCACGGTCGAGAGCCGTGTCCAGCGCCCGGCGGGCCAGTCCCAGCCACCGCATGCAGTGCGTGAGGCGGGCGGGTGCCAGGCGAACCTGGGCGTAGGCGAATCCCTTGCCGGGTTCGCCGAGGATCGCCGAGGTGGGGACGCGAACATCGTCGAAGTGGACGTAGGGATGGCCGCCGGCGATCGTGCGATCGACGGTGTGGATCGGCCGCCCGACGCTGACACCCGGGGTGTCCTTGGGCACGAGGAACATCGTGGCCGCCTGGCCCATCTTCGCCTGCGCGGAACCCGAGCCCTCGGTCGCAGCGACCGACTCCTCGGCGTCGGTGGCGGCCATGACGACGAAGAAGCTGCACAGCTCAGCTCCGGAGATGAAGCGCTTGTCACCGGTGATGACCCACTCGTCACCGTCCTTGACCGCGCGGGTCGCCAGCGCCGACGGGTCGGAGCCGGTGCCTGGATGTGGTTCGGTCATGGCGAAGGAGGAGCGGACGTCGCCGGCGGCCAGCGGGGCGAGGAACCGCTCCTTCTGCTCCTGCGTGGCGATCTGGGCGAGCATGTGCATATTGCCCTCATCGGGTGCCATGCAATTGAGCACGGCGGGCCCGATCGGCGAGTAGCCTGCCTCCTGGAACACCGGGGACCAGAACTCGATCGACACGCCCTGGCCGCCCCACTCGGCAGGCACGTGTGGAGCGAAGACTCCGGCCTCCTTGGCTTTGGCCTTGAGGTCGGTCAGAACCCCTTCGTCGAGGTAGTCCCCGGGATGAGGTTCGGCGGGTATGACGACGTCGCGGATGAAGGTGCGGGTGCGCTGGCGCAGCTCTTCGACGTCTGCGGGAATCCGGCTCATGCTGTGCCTCCTGCTGTGATGAGTCCGCCGTCGGCGGTGAGGATCCGGGCGGTGATCCAGTCGGAGTCGGACGACGTGAGGTAGGCCGCAGCTGCGCCGATGTCCTCGGGAGTGCCGAGCCGGCCGGCCGGATAGGCGGCGGTGACTTCGGCTTCTCTGCCTTCGTATAGCGCGGTGGCGAAGCGGGTCTTGACGACGGCAGGGGCAATTCCGTTGACGCGGATATCGGGTCCGAGTTCGACGGCAAGGGTCTTCACGAGGTGGGCCACGGCGGCCTTCGAGACGCCGTAGAGGCCGATGCCCTTGCTCGGATTCTGGCCGGCGACCGAGGAGATGGACAGGATCCGACCCTTGTTCTCCCGGAACTTCAGTCCCTCGTGATGGACGGCCCCCTGGATCCAGGCCAGAGTGCCGAGAACGTTGACCTCGAGGATCTTGCGGGCGGCATCGAGCTCGATGTCGATAGTGTCACCGTAGACCGGGTTGATGCCGACGTTCGTGACGAGGACGTCGAGGCGGCCGAACTTCTCGGCGATCGTGTCGAACACCTCGGCCCGGTGAGCCGAGTCATCGGCCTTTCCCGCGATGCCGATCACGGTGCCGTCGGGGAATTCTGCGACAGTCTCGGCAAGCGGTTCGGGCTTGCGGGCGGTGAGGATGACGGTCGCCCCTTCGACTTGCAGCCGCTTGGCGATGCCGAGTCCGATGCCGCGACTCGATCCCGTCACGAGGGCGACCTGCCCTTCGAAACGGCGTCCGATCGTTGATTCGCTCAATGTCTCTCCTGTCTTGAATGGTTGCCGGTCAGTGGTGCCTATTTATCTGACGCTGCTTCTCTTCCGGAGTCTCGCAGCAGCCTGCGTTGGATCTTTCCGGTATGCGTCTTCGGCAGGTCTGACATGACGTGGACGGTGCGCGGGTACTTGTACGCTGCGAGGCGTTCTTTCGCGAAGGCGATGAGCTCCTCGGCGCTGACGTCTTGGCCGGTGCGCAGGGAGACGTAGGCGACGACGGTCTCGCCGCGGTAGTCGTCGGGCTGGCCGACGACGGCGGCTTCGAGCACGGCCGGGTGTTCATAGAGGACGTCTTCGACCTCGCGCGGCCACACCTTGTAGCCGGAGGCGTTGATCTGGTCCTTGATCCGATCGACGAGATAGATCCAGCCGGCTGCGTCCATGACTCCGACATCGCCGGTGCGCAACCAGCCCTCGTCGAAGGCCGCCTCGTTGGCTTCGGGCTTGCCGAGGTAGCCGGGCGTGATCTGAGGCCCGCGCAACTCGAGTTCGCCGGCGCTGGAATCGGTGATGACGGTCCCGTCGGCGATGTCGACGATGCGGGCTTCGAGTCCGGGGAACGGCACGCCGATGGCCAGGGTGTCCGTGGCCGGGTCGACAGGCGCCTCCGTGTTCGGCGGGACTCCGATGACCGCCGAGGCGGTTTCGGTCATTCCGTAGATGTTGTGGATGTAGTGGCCGAACCGCTTCCGGAAGCGCTCGACCGTGGCCGGCGGCACGGGGGCTCCACCGGAATAGAGGTAGCGGATGCTCTGCAGGTCCTCAGCTGTGGCCGATTCGTGTTCGAGCAGGGCGTTGTAGACGGTGATCGAGCCGATGGTCACGGTGACCTTGTCATCGCGGATGGCGGTGACGATCTTGTCCGCGTTGACGCGGCCGATGAAGTCGAGCGTGATCGGAAAGATCAGCGAGGTCGCCGCGCAGGCGACGGCTCCGGTGATGTGGAAGAGCGGGGCGATGGCGAGCATGACGTCGCCTTCGCCGAGGTTCAGCCAATCTCCGTACGACCGGGCCACGGCGAGCACATTGCGATGGGTGCCGACGGCGCCTTTGGCCGGTCCGGTCGTGCCCGATGTGTAGGTGAGCAGGGCGGCGTCGTCGAGGCCCGGCAGCAGTTCGGTGCGGTGGTCGGGCGCGTCGGTGCGCTTGGAGGCGAGGAAGGGACCCCACGAATCGACGGCGATCCCGGACTCGGCGGGGGTCGCCTCGGCGGGGGTGGTTCCTGACTCACGGGCAGCTGCGGTCTGGGCGTCGCCGATGAGGTCGGAGGGGTCCCGGTCGTATTCGTCGTCATCGGTGGTGAGCACCCAGGTCAGGGAGCCACCGGCGAGGGTCTCACGAACCTGGCCGAGGTCTGCTTCGTCGCAGATGATCGCCGAGGCAGCCGAATCGTCGATGAGCGCGCGCAGTTCGCGGCCGCGGTACATGGGGTTGAGGACGAGGGGGACTACGCCGATCTTCCAGGCCGCGAGCAGCGCCACGGCGAACTGCGGGACGTTCTGAAGGTAGACGCCGACGATGTTCGACTTCTGCAGGCCGCGGGAGAGGAACCCGGCGGCGAGCGCCTCGGCTTCACGGTCGATGTCGGCGGTGGTGAACCTGCGGCCACGGTAGGTCACGGCGATCTGACTGGGGGCCGCCTCGACGCGGGCGTTCCACGCATGAGCCGTGGATGCGTCGTGGATCTCCGGCGTCTCACCGACTCCGGCGGGGTAGAGCCGCGTCCACACATGCCGCGTGGTGGTGGAAGTGCTGTCGGCTGCCATCTGACTGTCGCCCTTCATCGTGTCGGGACCGGAGCATCTCAGCTTCGGCCGACCGAGCGCTCGCTCGGTTAGTTCTGTATCGTAGGTCACACGACGACCGGGCGCAAGGGCGGCCCGGCATGACTGTCGACCGCTCGGGCAGCAAAGCGATCGAACTCAGAGATGGAGGGACGCTTCGGGGGTCGAATGGAACTGCGGGGCAGGAATGGCCGTAGATTAGGGATGAGAAGACAGTGAGACGGAGCAGGCAGGGACAACTCGTGAGCAATGCACCCATGATCGATTGGCGGGACTACGACGCCCCGTTGCTCTCGCCGATCCTCCAGGCCGCTCTCGACAGCTTCGTCACGGGCGGCTTCCACGGCACGAGCATCCGGCAGCTGGCCGGCGCAGCCGGGCTGTCAGTGCCCGGCCTCTATCACCATTTCGCGTCGAAGCATGCGATCCTCGCCGAGATCGACCGTCTGGCGATGGAGGATCTGTGGCAGCGCAGCGTCGCGGCACTCGCCGACGGCGGGCAGGAGCCGACCGCGCGCTTCGACAGGCTCATCGAATGCCTGCTGCTCTTCCACGCGCACCAGTCCGATCTCGCCTTCATCGCCTTCAGCGAGATCCGAGCGTTGAAGGATCAGCACCGGGATGCTCATATCGCCGCTCGTGACCGGCAGCAGAAACTCCTCGACGCGGTGGTCGAGGAGTGCGTTGCCGACGGCAGCTTCACCACGGAGTTCCCGCGGGACGCCTCACGTGCGATCACGACGATCTGCACGGGCGTCTCGCAGTGGTACCGGGCCGGCGGCGAACTCGACCCAGCTGGTGTGGCCGAACGCTACGGCGAGATCTGTGCGCACGCCGCCGGCCTCCCGGTGAAGTAGGGGCCAGCAGCCCGCGAACTGTTCCGCAAACCCCGCCTGCACAGGATTGTTGGGTCGATCCACGGTGGTTTCCACGCCTGAAACACCATGGATCGACCCAACAATGCGCCTCAGAACGGTGCCGCAAAGAACTTAGGTCGCCATCGGATACTTTCCGTCAAGAGAAGTATCCGGTGGCGACCTGGATTCGGGTGCAGATGTCCGATGGCGACCTATGTTTCGGGCTGCCGTTTATCGGCAACCAAGGTTCAGCCGCAGGCTCAGCCTCGGTGTCAGGCGCTGCCGCCGGCGGTGACAACTCCCCCATCGGCTGTGAGCACCTGAGCGGTGATCCAGTCGGCGTCGTCCGAGGCGAGATAGGCGACGGCACCGGCAATGTCCTCGGGAGTGCCGAGGCGCTTGACCGGGTACGCGGAAGCGACTTCTTCCTCCCTGCCTTCGTAGAGCGCGGTGGCGAACTTCGTCTTGACCACTGCCGGAGCGACGGCATTGACGCGGATGTCGGGCCCGAGCTCCACGGCGAGAGTCTTCGTCAGATGCGAGACCGCCGCCTTCGAAATGCCGTAGAAGCCGATGCCTTCGCTCGGGATCTGCCCGGCGACCGACGACAGGGTGACGACGCGGCCCTTGTTCTCGCGGAAGTTCAGGCGCTCGTGGTGGACGGCGTCCTGTACCCAGGCCAGCGTGCCGAGGACGTTGACGTCGAAGATCTTCCGCGCAGCGTCGAGTTCCATGTCGACGAGTGGGCCGTAGACCGGGTTGATTCCGGCGTTGGCCACGAGCACATCGAGGCGACCGAACTTCTCAGCGACCGTGTCGAACACCTCTGCCCTGTGAGCCGGGTCGTCGGCCTTGCCGGCGATGGCGAGCGCCGTGCCTTCGGGGAACTCCGCGACCGCCTCACCCAGCGCTTCGGGCTTGCGCGCCGTGAGGACGACGGTGGCGCCCTCCGCGTTCAGCCGCCGAGCGATTCCGAGACCGATGCCGCGACTGGCACCGGTGATGACAGCGACCTGTCCTTCGAAGCGGCGACCGGATTTCGGAGCCGCCGAGGTGGCTGCCGACTGAGTGGCGGAGGTGCTGTCTGACATAGATGAACTCCAGTGTTCGTGCTCTGACATGGTCATTCGGCGCTGACCTGGCGAATCACCCTGAAGCGAGCGTTCGTTCAGCGATCAGTTCTCATCGTAGGCCCAGCCGTTCGAAGATGACAAGGACTACGGCCATCGAACGAGAAAACTGAACGAGAATGGAGTCATGAATCATCTCGAGTTCCATCTCGACCTCGGCTTGGGCGATCAGTTCCCGCTCGCCCGCGAAGCGATCTTCTCCTGGACGCTGCAGGAACTCGCCGGCGTCGTCGTCCGCCCAGCTCGCCGAGCGGCCGAAGGTCAGATCGTCAGCCTGGGACTCAATCCAGTTTGGCCGACCTCGCCGAGGCGGCTGCGCGGTCGCGATCTGCTCGTGCCCGTGGGTTCGTGCGTCGTCACACGGGTGTTCGATGAGAAGGATCGCGCCGGTTTCACCTATCGCACCCTGCCGGGCCACCTCGAGAACGGTGAGGAGACTTTCCTCGTATCCATCGGCACTGACGGCCGCCTCGGCGTGACCATCAGCGCCGATTCCGTCCCAGCACTTCCTCTCCTCCGTCTGGGCGCTCCGGTGACCGTGGCGGCCCAGGAGTTGATGGCCCGGCGCTATGCCGAAGGGCTGAAGAGACAGCTCAGGACGGCCGAGCGAAGCCGCCGCGCACGCGCCCTCACGACAGCTTCGGCCCTGATCGGCCGAGAGCTGAGCTACAAAGAGACCCTTGCCGGCGGTCAGCACGCGCTGACCATAGCAGCCCGCGACGGAGACGCGGAGCTAGTCGTCCGCGCATTCCCCGCCGGCCATGATGCGGCGATCAGGGAAGCCGAGTTGCTGGACCGGCTGAGCCCGCTCGGTGATCTCGTCCCCCACCTCATCGCCCACAATGCCGACACCAACGATCCGGTCATCGTCACGACCCGTGCCCCGGGCTCACCACCGGATCCGGCGACGCCTCTGACCACCATCGCCCGCGAGATGGCCGCGGCACTGGTGCGCGTCCACGAACTCGACGGTACCGGCCTGCCTCAGACTCCGCAGTCCCCGCCGCCAGGAGACTCTGCCATCGCAATTCGCGCCCAGCGGGAGTGGGCGAACCTCGACCGCGACGAAGAGGTCCTCACGCACACCGATTTCTGGGCAGGCAATGCCTTGTGGACGGGCGGGCGCCTCACCGGAGTCGTCGACTGGTCGGGCGCGAGCCGCGGACCTCGCGGAGTCGACCTCGCTTGGTGCCGTCAAGATCTCGTGCTGCTCGGTTCCCCCGAGGCGGCCGCCGACTTTCTCGACGAGTACGAACGACTCCTCGGCCGCCGCATCCATGACATCCGCGCATGGGACGTCCAAGCCGCGGCACGTGCCCAAGATCGTGTCGAGACCTGGCTGCCGAACTACCACGGGATCGGCCTCACCGACATGACCGCCGAGGATCTCCGCCACCGCCTCGACACCTGGAACGAGCAGCTGTGAACCGGCCCGCCACCGCCATCATCCAACGGTCGGCAGGACCTCCTCGGCGAGGGTGAGCACCGCTTCCACGGAGGCCTTGCCGTGGTCGGCGCGGTGGGCGAGGTAGAGCTTCGTGGGCTCCTCGGGGATATCGAGGGGCACGGCCACGGTGCCGACCTCACGGGTGGCGGCGGACACCGAGTCGAAGGTGATCGAGATGCCGAGTCCGGCCGCGACCAGGGCTCCGATCGTCTGCGAATCCGGCGCGCTCTGGACTACGCGCGGTGCGAATCCCGCCTCGTGGCACAGCCGCAGCGTCGCCTCCCGCAACGTCGAGGAAGGATGCTCGGGCAGAGCGATGAAATCCTCGTCGGCAAGCTCGTTCACCCGCACCGAGGCGCGTCCCGCCAGACGATGACCCACCGGCAGGGCTGCCGAGAGACGCTCGACCATCACCGGCCGACCTGTGACCCCGGGTGGCCGCTTCGCCCACCTCACAAGCGCGAGGTCGAGCGAGCCGTCGACGAGGCGGGTGATCCCCTCCTCGGCGTAGACATCGGAGTGGAGCCCGAAGCTGACCCCCGGCCTGTGCGCGGTGGATGCAGTCACGAGCGCCGCGGCCAGTCTGCGCGATGACGAGTGGGCGAATCCGAACTCGATGTGCCCGGTCTGCCCGTCGGCGGCCCGGCGCACCGCCTCGGCGGCCAAGGTTCGGTACTCGATCATCTTCCGCGCCGGCTCCACCAGCGCCTCCCCCGCCGCGGTCAGCGCCACATTGCGGGTCGTGCGTCGGAACAGATCGACTCCGAGGTGGGCCTCGAGGGCGCGGATCGTACGGCTGAGCGGCGGCTGCAGCATTCCGAGCCGTTCGGCTGCACGACCGAAGTGCAGCTCTTCGGCGACTGCGAGGAACGCTTTGACCTGCTGAATCTCCATCGACTGCTCCTTTTCCGAATCCGTGCTGGAGCCTCTGCCGTTGCCCCGACCGACATCCCAGCCAATACCTGTTCCGATAATAATCCATGTACATTATTGCTGATCCTGTTATATGGTGGGACGGACCACGCGCCCGCTGCTCAAGCACGGGCCCAGAATGCCGAGCTCGACAGCACACAGCAGCGCCGGCGGCCCGACGAGAGGAAGACATTCGACGATGAAGCAGTCGACCACTTCTGAGCACCACGACAGCGGCTCCGGACGCGATCACCATCGGTCGCCTGCCCACGACCGCCTCGAGGAGTTCCTCCCCCGCGCCGGCTCGGGTCCCTTGTCGGGACAGATCGTCGTCGACTTCTCCCGCGTGCTGGCCGGACCGTACTCGACGATGATGCTCGCCGACCTCGGCGCCACCGTCATCAAGGTCGAAGGCCCCAAAGGCGATGACACCCGACACTGGGCACCACCGGTGCGCAACGAGGATGCCACCTACTATCTGTCGATCAACCGCAACAAATACGACATCGTCCTCGACTTCACCGACCCCGATGACCTCGCCACCGCACAGAAGCTCGCGGCCGAAGCCGATATCGTCGTCGAGAACTTCAAACCGGGCGGGTTGGCGAAGTACGGACTCGACTACGACAGCGTCTCCGCTGCCAACCCGACGGTCATCTATGCTTCGGTGACCGGCTTCGGGCCGCAGAACCCGCTGCCCGGATACGACCTCCTCATGCAGGCGCTGTCCGGCTTCATGTCGGTCACCGGCAGCCCCGACGGCTCGCCGTACCGCGCCGGCGTCGCCGTCTTCGACGTCATGACCGGTCTGCACACCACGATCGGCGTCCTCGCCGCGATCCAACACCGCACGCTCACCGGCGGGGGCCAGCTCGTCGAAACCAACCTCATGTCCTCGGCGATGTCCGGCCTGGCCAATCAGTCCGGTGCCTACGCGGCCGCAGGGGTGAATCCGACGCGGATGGGCAACGCCCACCCGAGCCTCTACCCCTACCAGCCGATGGCCGCGAAGTCCGGTGAGATCATCATCGCCGCGGCCAATGACGGCCAATTCCGGATCCTCGCCGAGGTGGTCGGACGCCCCGATTGGTGCGACGACGAACGATTCGCCCAGGCGAAGAACCGCAACGCCAACCGCGACTCCCTTGAGCCCGAACTTCTCGAGGCCCTCCAGGCTCACACCGCACAGGAATGGTTCGACAAGCTCTCAGCCGCGGGCCTGCCCTGCGCCCCGATCAACACGATCGCCGAAGGCGTCGAACACGCCAAGAGCCTCGGTTTGGAACCGGTCGTGGACACCGGCAGCGGCGACCGCATCATCCCGACCGTCCGCAACCCGATCACCCTGTCGAAGTCGCAGGTCTCCTACGACCTCGCTCCCCCAGAACTCGGAGCCGACTCCGATCAGGTCCGCGCCTGGCTCGACAGCCTCTAGATCGCACCGTTTCGGACTCACCCCGACCGAACCGCAATCCCGACACTTGCACGCAGACTTCTGCACAGCATCCACCTGAAGGAGACACAGCAATGGACAACTCAGAACTCGACGACATCCTGTCTGCCGTCCGAGAATTCGTCCGCGAGAAGGTCGTCCCCCTCGAGACCCAGGTCGAGGACGAGGACGCTTTCCCCGAGGCGATCATTAAAGAATCCGCCGAGATGGGACTCTTCGGCTGGGCCCTGCCCGAGGAGTACGGCGGCCTCGGCCTCAATGCCGAACAGGACGCACTGCTGGCCATGGAACTCGGCTACACGACCCCGTCGTTCCGCTCGCTGTTCGGCACGAACAACGGCATCGCCGGACAGGTGCTCGTCAACTACGGCACCGATGAGCAGAAATCCGAATGGCTGCCTCGACTGGCTTCCGGAGAGGTCGTCGCCTCCTTCGCCCTCACCGAATCCGAAGCCGGCTCCGACCCCTCGGGCCTGCGGACGAAGGCCACACGCGACGGTGATGACTACATCATCAACGGCTCCAAGCGGTTCATCACCAACGCCGAGGCGTCCGACGTCCTCATGGTCTTCGCCCGCACCGACCCGAATGCCACGGGCTCCAAGGGCATCTCCGTCTTCCTCGTGCCCACGAAGTCCGAAGGCGTGACCGTCGGCCCGCACGATCACAAGATGGGTCAGGCCGGCGCCTGGACCTCGGAGATCTTCTTCGACGACGTGCGCGTGCCTGCCGCCAACCTCATCGGCGGTGAGGAGGAGAAGGGCTTCTACGCCGCCATGGCCTCACTCAACAAGGGACGCCTGCACATCGCCGCGATCTGCGTCGGCCAGTCGATCCGCATCCTTGACGAATCGGTGCGCTTCGCCGCCGAGGCGAAGCAGGGCGGGGAACCGATCGCCCGATTCCAGCTCGTACAGGCGATGCTCGCGGACATCTACACCGACGTCGCCGCCGCAAAGGCCCTCGCCCTCTCAGCCGCACAGCGCTGGGACGCCGAGACCGATCGCAAGCTCGGCCCCTCCTCGGCGAAGCTCTTCGCCTCCGAAGCACTCGCCCGCATCGCCGACAAGGGCGTGCAGATCCAAGGTGGAATGGGCTATATGCGCGAGTCCGCGGTCGAGCGCTTCTACCGCCACGCACGCCTGTTCCGCATCTACGAAGGCACCTCCGAGGTCCAACGCGTCGTCGTCGCCAAGCAGCTGCTCAAAGGCGCGCACAAACCGCAGTTCAACCTCTGACGCAGGCCGCAGTATCCTGCACGCATAAGCGCAACGGCGGGCCGCCTCGGCGAGGTCCGGCTCCGCTTGGCCACAAAAGAACGAAAGGCATCCCATGACTGAATCCACGCCCGCGCATACCGGCATCACCGTCACCGAACTCGGCGGAGTCACCGCGATCCCCGGCCTGCTGGCCGGCAAGGTCGCCGTCGTCACCGGCGGCGGTCAAGGCCTCGGCCTGGCGATGGCGCGCAGCCTCGTCGACTCTGGCGCGAAGGTCGTACTCGCCGATATGAATGAGGAGACCCTGCAGGCGGCCGTGACAGAACTCGGCGGGGAGGGCGTGGCCACCGGCGTGGTGTGCAACGTCTCCGATCTCGAGGCCGTCGAGAAGCTCGCCGAGGCGGCCACGACCGCTTTCGGCGGCGTCGACATCTGGGTCAACAACGCCGGCATCACCCGCGATGCGACGATCCGGAAGATGACCGAGCAGCAGTTCGACGACGTCATCTCCGTGCACCTGCGCGGCACGTGGAACGGGCTCAAGGTCGCCACCGCACTCATGCGCGAGCAGGACCGCGGCGGATCGATCATCAACGTGTCTTCGATCAGCGGCAAGGTCGGCAACCCCGGTCAGTCGAACTACTCCGCGGCCAAGGCGGGCATCGTCGGCATGACGAAGGCCGTGGCCAAGGAGGTCGCATTCAAGAACATTCGCATCAACGCGATCCAGCCCGGCTTCATCAACACCGCCATGACCGCGGCCATGCCCCAGCACGCGATCGATTCGAAGCTCGCCGAGATCCCGCTCGGCCGTCCCGGCGAACCCGAGGAAGTCGCCTCGGTCGTGCTGTTCCTCGCCTCCGGGCTGTCGAGCTACCTCACCGGCACCGTCACCGAGATCTCCGGCGGCCGCAACATCTGACCAGGCAGAACCTCGCCGAGGCGACGCGCCGTTCGCGTCGTCCCCTCGCCGAGGCGACACGTCGTTCAGATCGGCCCGACGTCCCCGCGGGGACGTCGGGCCGATGTCGTTGGGTGGGGGCGTCCCGCGGGGACGTTTCAATGCAAGTTCCCGACCGCGTCAGTGCGGTTGGTTCTTTTACATCCCCGCGGGGACGTCCGGCTGTGACGGTCGGACCGCCTCGGCGAGGGTCAGTTCTCTGCGGTTCGCCGGCCGGGCAAGCGGACGACTCCGAAGGCGAACATACCGATGAGCGGCAGCAGCGGCCAGATCCAAGTGACCCCGTTGTCGTTGACCATCCCGGTATCGGCCATGATCGCCAGGCCGGCACAGATTGCGACAGACGCGGCGGTCGGCTTCCACACAGGCGGCGCGGGACGGTCGTCGGGCGCGGGTGTTTCGAAGCGGCCGAAGATCGCCACGAGCACTCCGGTGATGGCCAGCAGAGCGATGGCCCACAGCGGTCGGGTGGCCCACCAGATGCCGGTCAGCGGGGTGGGCAGCAGGGCTCGTGCGTCGAGGGCGATGAGGATATTGGCCAGGGCCGTCAGCGCGGTCAGGTGCCAGAGGAACCAGGTCATGATGCGCTGGTTGACCATGACGGTGAGGAACCACAGGCCCGGGCTGCGTAGGAGTTTCGCCAGTGGGCGCTGGAGCATGAGGACGATTCCGGCCTGCGCCATGCCGAGGAAGGCCATGGTCACGCGGGTCGGGGCCGAATTCGAGATCGCGTCAGTACCGGCGGTGATCATCGACACCGGGTACGGGCCGAGCCCGACGAGAAGCCCGAGGCCGACGGCGCCGATGACGAAGAGCAACAGGCAGCGTTTGATGTTGGAGAGTCGCCCGTCGAGCCAGGCGTAGCCGAACTGGTGGAAGCTCGCCCAGACGAGCAGGTAATTCGGGTATCCGGCGAGCTTGCTGTCGGCGGCGATGCTGATGATGTCGATGATCCCGGCCATGCCGATGCCGACGATGATCGACCACCAGCCCCACTTTTCCCACAGGATCAGGCACGGCGGGGCGACGATGACGACGAGCAGGTAGGCGGCGAGGAACCAGGTCGGCACCAGTGCCATCTGGGAAGCCAGCTGCACGGCGGCAGGCTCGGCACCAGCGGCTAAGGCGATGACGCAGGTGACCAACCAGGTCAGCAGCAGCGGGATGAGCGGCAGACCGAGTCGGCGCAGGCGCGCCCTCAGCCATTCGCCGTACCCGGTGTTCCGCCGCCTCGCCGAGCGCCACGACAGGGCGTTGGAGTATCCGCCGACGAGGAAGAAGATCGGCATCACCTGGAACACCCAGGTCAGCGGGTGCGTCCACCGGGCTTGGTCGAGAAGTCCGTGCGGGTTGATGCCGCCGGTGGCGCTGACGGCGATGATCGTCCAATGGCCGAGCACGACGACGGTGATCGCCGCGGCGCGCAGGAAGTCGACCTCGCGACTGCGAGAGTCCGGGGTCGCCTCATCGACCTTGCGGGCCTGGGCCAGAAACGAGCGGGGCATGCGGGGACGTCCTTGTCGGTTGGTCGAGGGAGCAGTTGGTCGAGGGAGCAGTTGGTCGAGGGAGCAGTTGGTCGAGGGAGCAGTTGGTCGAGGGAGCGGGCAGTGCGGGTCCCGCCCATCGCCGAGGTGGTCGACCGCCTCGGCGTGGTCAGGCGCGGTATTTCACCTCGCCGCCGACGACGGTGAGCGCGACTCGGGTATCGCGGATCGCCTCGGCGTGGGCGAACAGGGCTTCTTCGGAATCGTAGCCGAGGAGGCCGTCGCGCTCTGCCGCGGCGACCTCGGGATCGAGCCCTTCGGCCGCGCACGGATCGGTGTCGACGACGATGAAGTCGGCGTCCATGCCCGGCGCCAGATATCCGCGCCGGTCCTCGAGCCCGGCGGCGAAGGCCGGTCCCTGAGTGTGCAGGCGGATGGCCTCGACGGCACTCAGCCGACGGTGCGGCTGGAAGCTCGTCGTCGCGTCTCCGGAGATGTTCGCCCTGGTCATCGCCGCGTAGATCGCGGCGAACGGGTTGGCAGGTTCGACGGGCCCATCGGAGCCGAAGACCACTTGGGCACCCGCAGCGAGCAGATCCGGCCAAGCATAAGCGGCCAGCTGCGCGGATTCGTCGATGAGGTGGAGCAGGTGCAGGTCGGAGATGCAGTGGCGCGGCTGCATCGACGCGAGCACCTCGAGCTCGGCGAACCGGGCGACGTCGGCGGGTTGGATGAACTGGGCATGTTCGACGCGGTGACGCATGGGTCGGCCGAACTTCTCCTCCGCGGCCTTCGTCGTCTCCCGCAAGCGGTCGTAGACAGCGAGCACATGATGGTTCGCCTGATCGCCGATGGCGTGGATGGCCACGGATATTCCCGCCTCGGTGGCGATGTGTGCCTGGTCGAAGAGCTCGTCTTCGGTCATCTGCACGACACCGAAGTTCTCGTCCTCACCGTCGACTGCGGGAAACGCTGAGGACATGTGCGAGGTATGCGAGCCGAGCGCCCCGTCCGAGAACAGCTTCAGCCCACCGCATTGCAGCCAATCATCGCCGTCACCGGTGTGCCAGGCGGTTTCGATCGCCCACGGCACTTCGGGTGAACGCAGGAACAAGGTCACGCGCATGTCCTGGCGACCGGCCGCGTGCAGGTCGTTCCAGCCCAAGGTCGAGGCGATGCCGTCGAAGTCATGGATCCCGGTCAGCCCCTGTGACAGGAAGAGCTCCTGGGTGGCGGCGAGGCGTTCGACTTGGTCCTCGCGGCTGGGTTCGGGGATGAAGCGGGCGACGAGATCGGTGGCGTCTTCGCGTACGAGACCTGTGAGCTGACCGTTCTCGTCGCGGACGAAGCTGCCGCCGGAAGGGTCGGGGGTCGCCTCGTCGATGCCGGCGATCTCGAGAGCGTGGGCGTTGACCCACAAGGTGTGCAGATCGAGTGACCACATCGCCACCGGATGGTCGGGGACCTCGGCGTCGAGGAGCTCACGGTCAGGGTAGCTCGGGTCCTCCCACTTGTTGAGGTCCCACCCGGAGCCGACCACCCAGGTGCCCACCGGGAGGGAATCGGCGCGTTCGCGGATGGCGGCGACCGCCTCGGGCAGCGATTTCGTCTGAGACAGATCGAGGTCGGTCAGGGAGTCGGCGTACAGGATCGAGTGGATGTGGCCGTCGACGAATCCGGGCAGAATGACCTGCCCGCCGCAGTCGATCTCATCGATCTCGAGGCCGGGGATGACCGCAGTGGCACCGACCCCACCCGCCGAGGCGAGCGCCGCCGTCGTCGACGATTCCGCGGCGGCGATGTCGAGGAGTTCGGCCCGGGTGCCGATGGCCACGATGGTCTCCCCATCAACGAGGATCGCATCCGGGGCCGGCCGCGAGGGGTCGGAGGTGGGCGAGGGGTCGGAATCGGGGGCCGTTTCTGGGGCCGCTTCTGCGTTCGATCCGATCGGGTCGGATGCGATCGACGCAGGGGTGTTCGAGTCGGGGGCACTCGAGGCGGCTTGGGGTGCGAAAGTGCGCACCACGGCGTTGGAGAACAGACGCATGGACACCAGTCTAGAGCGGGTCCGGCGAAGGCGCTGAGCGTCCCGACCACCACCCCTTCTTGCTACCTGACGGCGGCCCAGATACCTCGCGCGAGGTTGCTGCGCCGCCGTCAGGTAGTAATTGGTGGGTGAAGGTGAGGGCGCGGCAGACGAATTTCTACGAGGAGTAGAATCGAAGGCATGACTCACTTCTTCAGCACCGATGACTCGCGGCTGGCGGCGAGCGCTCGGATCATCCTGCCCGCCATCTGGCTCGGACTCATCATCGGCATCTCGCTCATCGAGGCACCGCTGAAGTTCACCGCCCCCGGCATCACGATCCCGCTGGGGCTGGGCATCGGTCGGCTGGTGTTCGGAGTGATGAACTGGGTCGAGCTCGTCATCGCCGTGATCCTGCTGTGGTCGCTGCTGAAGTCGGGTGTCGATCGCGTCTATCGCAGTGTGGCATGCGGGCTCATCGGAGTGCTCATCATCAAGGTCGTCGTCATTCGGCCGCTGCTCAATCAGCGCACGGATGCCGTGCTCGCAGGTGTCGACGAGGGTGGGTCGTCCCTGCATCTGCTCTATATTGCCGCCGACGGACTGCTCATCGTAGGGCTGGTTGCCGCACTCGTGATGGCAGTGCGCCGTTGGGTATTGATCCGCCCGGCCGTCGCGGCAGACGACAGATAGAGGAGGCCGCTGGGTCGGCTCAGACCGAAACCGCAGCCGCCTTCCGCGCCCTCACCTGATCGAGGAAAGCTGAGAAGAGGATCCGACGGTCACGGACATCGGCGCCGTTCTCCTCCAGGTGCCACTCGAGGCCGCCGCACCGATTGGTGCTGGGCCGCGCCTTCACCGAGCACCGAGCACCGAGCACCGAGCACCGAGCACCGAGCACCGAGCCATGGCAACTCAGCGGCCTCTTCGGCGAACAATCGCCTTCTGATCAGGTCATCGGGATAAAACTCGATGCGCCACACAAAACTCGATACCCGACTGTACAAAACCCGATGGTTACCGGCACAAAAGTCGATGCGCGAACTCTACATCATTCGTCCGGGCTCCCGACCATCTGCTTCAGCTCCGGCACCTGTGTGAAGATCTTGTCCCGAAAGTCGTTGAGTCTGAGCACGTCGTCGAAACTCAGATGGATGACCTTATAGCCCAAGCTGAGAAGCCGATTGTGCTGTTCGCCTTCCCTCCGGATCAGCGAGGGACCCACCAGAGCGTATTTCTCACTTCCGTCGACCGCGAGGATCGTTCGTGCCTGTTCATTGAGAAAATCGACTCGAGCAATGAAGCCTCGGCTGTCTCGGACTTCGATCTGCTGTTCGAACCCCGTCAGGTTCAAAGCGATGAGGTTGAGTCGGCATTTGCTCTCGGCTGGGCTCTCAGAGAACGGCCCGATCGCATCAACCATCCGCTGCGCGGTGACCTGGCCCGATCGCATGCGAGCAACCGCAGGATAGAACGCCGTCTTGATGATCCGACGTGCCTCGGACTGAAACTTTTCTGTATACCCGGACCTCGGATTGAAGCCAGGGAAATGATCGGCCGTCGCCTGACGCAGTACCCATTCCAGTGCTGCAAAAGCTTCGTGTTGACCCGAAATCCGAATGAGGTCCAAGGCCGTCCTGATCGCCGAGGTGGCCGCAAGGTGACCGAATCGGACCTGATCCTCTGCGGGTACCTCATCCCGCACACGGATAATCTCCTTAGTGTGCGAATTGCTCCTTGGGTGTCTGACCGTGATCGCTTGCGATGCGTCCTTGTACAAAGGTATTCCGTGGAGGACAGCCGCCGATTTGCCAACGATCACGTCCTCTGGCCGGTACCAGCGGTAACTCTGAATGCGCAGCGCTCGGAGCTGGGTCTGATACCTGAAATCGCGCTTCAGGTCGGCTGGAGTTTTGCCGACGTGGAAACTGATCCAGTCGACGTCTCTGATAAATGCCGCAATCCGACTGTGGTCTTTCACTCCGCACTCACGGATCACCGAGTACACCCCGCGGCAGAGACGAATCAGACAACAATCCAGCGCGCTCTTGATCGTTTTGGAAGAGATGCCGGCGGCGGAGAACTCTTCACGATAGATCGTATTCTTCATCTGGCGAGTATCGGCATCAGCGAACTGCCGTTAGTACCCCTTGCGCTGAGGTTGTGGACAACGTTTCGTCGTCCACAAGTCAACGACGGTCGAGTCGAGATATTCTCCACAGGCCACCGATGAACGTCTCTGCACACGAATCCCTGAGAACTCGCAGATGCTGGGCACCGCTGAGACGGTTTAGCCCAGTTGAACCTATGAACGCGCCGACTGTCTGGATTCTCTAAAGGTGCCGAATGAGAAGGTACTCCACAGTGTCTGGTGCGCAAGTGAGCGCTCAGTCCACTGGAGCCCAAGTCTGGTGATCGGCTTTTGCACCATCCGCCATCGACTTACGGGCCATCTGTCATCGCCTTCTGATCGATGCATCTGGTTCGAACTCGATGGTTCGGTCAAAAGGCGATGAGCGCCCGAGAGTCGCCTCAAGTGGCTCCTCACCATCCCCATGCTTCCCGGAACGTACCCTCCGCCGGCCCCGCCGGCGGCATGACATCAGCGCAAAGGCAGAACTCACCCGCAGTCAGACGCCCCGGAGCCCGACCCGGACTCAGAAGTACACCGCAAGGGGGCCGCGGGGTCCGTCGATGACGTCGACTGGAGTGTCGAAGACACGTGAGAGCACCTCGCCGGTCATGATCTCCTCGGGCGCACCGAATTCGATGACGGCACCGTCTTTGACCGCACAGATGTGGTCTGCGTAGTGACCGGCGAAGTTGATGTCGTGGAGGACGATGACGATGGTCCTCCCCATCTCGGCGGCGGCCCGGCGCAGGTGCTGCATCATCTGCACCGATCGCTTCATATCGAGGTTGTTCAGCGGCTCATCGAGCAGCACGTAGTCGGTGTCCTGCGCCAGCACCATCGCCACATAGGCCCGTTGCCGCTGCCCGCCGGAGAGCTCGTCGATGAACCGATTCTCCAGCTCACCGAGCTCGAGGAAGTCGATCGCCTGCGAGATCACTTCCTCATCGGCGGTCGTCAGTCGACCTTTCGAATGGGGGAACCGTCCGAAGCCGACGAGCTGCCGGATCGTCAGCCGGGTGATGAAGTGGTTCTCCTGCCGCAGGATGGACACGATCTTCGCGAGATCCTTCGACTTCGTCGAGCTGACGTCATAACCGGCCACCGAGATCGCGCCGGAATCCATCCCGAGCAGCCGCCCGATCATCGTCAGCAGAGTCGACTTTCCGGCGCCGTTCGGCCCGACCAGAGCGGTGACTCCCCCGGCAGGGATCTGCAGATCGACGGGCCCGATCGAGACTTCGTCGGCGTAGGATTTGCGGACCGATTCGAGCGTGATCACAGGCGCCCCTTTCTCAGGATGACGAGCAGGAAGGCGCCGCCGCCGACGATCTCGATGATGATCGACACGACCCCCTCGGCGTAGAAGATGTTCTTCATGACGAAGTACGCCCCGCCGAGAACGACGAATCCAATGAGCGCGGCCATCGGGAAGAGGCGTTTGTGGTCGAAGGTGTCAGCGAACTGGTAGGCGAGCATTGCGACGAGGAAGCCGAGGAAGACCATCGGTCCGATCATCGAGACGGACACTGCCATGAGGATGGAGACGAAGAAGAGGACCTTGAGCAGTTCGCCCTTATAGTTGAGTCCCAGGTTGCTCGTCATGTCCCGTCCCAGGGCCACCACATTCAGGCGTGAGGAGCAGAGGTAGAGCCCGAGGCAGGCGAGCAGGCACAGCGGGATCGACACCGGCAGGTAGCTCGAATCCGAATTCGAGATCGACCCGAACAGTCGGGCGGAGAGGACGTCGAATTCGCTCGGGGTCAGCGTCCGCTGCATGAATGTCGCGACCGAGCCGAGTCCGCCGCCGATGACGACGCCGATGAGCAGCATGAGCGCCACCGAGGAATGCCGTCCCGACAGCAGCCACCCGTAGAGCGCCAGCGACAGCCCGACCATGAGCACGAGCTGGACGATGAAGGGCACTAGCCCCTTGAGTTCGACGATCGCGGTGACTCCGAAGAAGTACATCGCCGAGGTCTGGATCGCCACGTAGAGGGACTCGAATCCCATGATCGATGGGGTGATGATCCGGTTGTTCGTCACCGTTTGGAAGGCGACCGTGCCGAACGACTGACACAGTGCCACCAGGGCGATGACGACGAGGTTCGTCAGCCGCAGCTCGGCGATCAGCCAGAACCCCGGGTCGGTGATCGGCATCGGATTGTCCCAGGCCAGGATGCCCAGAGCGATCCCCGCCGAGGCGACCGCCAGCACGATGATCATCGTCCAGTAGCGACGCTGCGACCGTTTCGTCGGAAGCGGTCCCGACGACCGCTGAGCAGTCGCAGACCCTCGCCGAGGCGGCCGACCGTACCGTGCGCCCGCACCGGACCGGTCCCCGCCGTTCACGACGGTGGCCGCGGTCGGGTGGGCCGCCTCGGTGCCGGTCCCGGTCGATTCGGTTTCATCGTTTGCGCGCATCCGAGCTCACCCGACCTTTCGCTGACGCAGGAGCAGGGCGACGAACACGGCCGCGCCGACGACGCCGAGGATGAGGGAGACGGGCAGTTCGAAGGGCATGACGATGATCCTGCCGATGAGGTCGCAGATGGTGACGATCGCGATGCCGAGCAGACACACCCAGGGCAGGTTCGAGCGCAGGTCGTCGCCGCGGATGAGCGAGACGATGTTCGGCACGATGAGGCCGAGGAACGGCAGGTTGCCGACGACGACGGTGACCACTCCGGTCGCAATCGCCACGAACACGGTGCCCAGCAGCAGGATCTGGTTATAGTTGAGACCGACGTTGGTGGCGATCTCCTTGCCGAGCCCTGCCACGGTGAAGCGGTCGGCGAGGATGAAGATGGCGACGACGACGGCCGCGACGATCCACAGGGTCTCGTACTGGCCGCGCAGGATCGACGTGAAGCTGCCGGCGAACCAGATGCCCAGCGACTGCAGCATGTCCGTCTGCACCGCGATGAATGTCGAGACAGCGCCGACGACGGCGCCGAGCATGATGCCGACGATGGGCACGATGAGCGAGGATTTCAGGGACACACGGCGCAGGAAGACGAAGAAGACAAGGGTGCCGATGAACGCGGCGATGATCGCGCCGACCATTCGCGCGACGATCGAGGCATCGGGATAGACGATGACGGTGAGCATGAGGCCGAGCCCCGCCCATTCGGTGGTGCCGGTCGTCGTCGGCTCGACGAATCGGTTCTGGGTCAGCAGCTGCATGACCAGTCCGCACATCGCCATGGCGGCGCCCGCCAGGACGAGGGCGATCGTGCGCGGGATCCGCGTGATCTGGAACATCTCGGCCCCGCCCACACCGCCGAAGATGTCGTAGACGCCGGTGAGCAGCGAGAGCGCGAGGAGGATGGCGACCCCGACGATGCCCAACAGCAGGGGCCATCCGAACAGAGGTGCCTTCGCCGAGGCGGCCCCACGTGGGGACGGTTCCGACGTCCCGTTGAGGGACGGATCGACTGTTCCCTGTGGGGACTCAGCCGTCCGGTTGCGTCGGGCTTCGTTCCGACGTCGGGCCACCTCGGCGAGGGTCATCACTTCTGAGCTTCGAGCTTGTCGGCGAAGTCGTTGAAGAACTCGGTGTACGTCTGGATGCCTTCGTTGAGGTAGGTGTCCTCGGGGAAGTAGACGATCTTGTCGTCCTTGATCGCAGGAACGTCCCTAAGCGCTTCGGAGTCTTCGAGGACTTCGGCGGCCGGGGCCGAACCTTCGTCGCGTTCTTCAGGCGCGAAGGAGGCGTCGCGATCGAGGACGATCATGAGGTCGGGGTTCGACTTCGCGATGGCTTCGACGGAGACGTCGTCGCCCTGGTGGTCTTCGCTGCCCTCTTCGACCTCGAGGGCCGGGTCGAGGTCGAGGATGTCGAAGACAGGGCCGACGGTGCGGCCGACCGACGGTGCGGCATAGCCGATGTCGCCGGCCGAGGTGATCAGGCCCATGGCCGTGTCGTTGTCGTCGTAGGCCTTCTGGGCGCGCTCGATCGAGGCGTCGAAGTCGTCGACGAGCTTCTTCGCTTCATCCTGCTTTCCGAAGACCTCGCCGAGGACCTCGGTCTGGCGGCGCAGCTCGGCGTCGAAGTCCTCTTCGTCGCGGGGATCGAGTTCGAGCACGGTTGCTTCGGGGGCCAGCTTGGCCAGGTCGTCATGGAACTGGGCGAATCGCTGACCGTTGACGATGAGATCGGGCTTGGCCTCCACGACCTTCTCGAGGTCGGGTTCGCGGTGGCTGCCGAGGTCGAGGATGGAATCATCCTGCGTGTAGTCGAGGTCGTCGCTCATCAGGGAGACGGCGCCGCCGCTGAGTTCGATGCCCCAGTCGCTGAGCGTCTGGAACGTGCGGTTGTCGGTGGCGACAACGGACTTCGGCGGGGAGGCGACGGTCTGCTTGCCGTTGTTGTCCTCGACCTCGATCGTGGATCCGGAGTCTTCGGCCTGAGCCGAATCGGAGTCTGCCGAGCCGCAGCCGGCCAGAGTCAGAGCGACAACGCCTGCCAGGGCGCTCATTTGAAGGCGAGTCGAAACCATGGGGTCCCACTTTCAGGAATGTACGTATGAGAAAAACGTGTGCGCACACTGAAAGTAAGCTTAGCCTATGCTTTGAAAATAAAGTCAAAAAAGTATGACGTTATCTGCATCACATCTGAAGTGAGGGCTGGGTGGTCGTGTGATGGGGTGGTCGCGCGGTGGACCTCAGATCAGATGGCGGCGATGAGGCGGTCGACTTCTTCCTGAGTGTCGGCGGCGGCGGTCGGTCCGCCGGATCCTCCGCGACTGACCTTGAGTCCGGCCTCTTCGACGATGACTGCCCCACCGGCGTAGTCGTAGATGCCCAGTCCGCGTTCGGCGTAGCCGTTGACCCGACCTTCGGCGACCATGCACAGGTCGAGTGCCGCCGATCCGCAGCGGCGGATATCGTCGTAGCCGGTCATGAGGTCGTCGAGCTTGGCCAATTGGGCGCCGCGGTTGCTCAGGGCATAGGCGAATCCGGTGGCCAGGAGCCTGCCGGACAGCCCGGGCGGAGTCCCGTGCAGTCGTCGCGCCGGAACGGCGGAGCCGGCCTTGCGGTGGTCGGCCAAGCGTCCGTCGACCCGAAAGGCACCGCGACCGGCAGCTGCCAGCCATGTGGCATCCAATCCCGGCGAGGCGACGAGTCCGATCTGCCAGTCGCCGAGTCCGCGGCCGGCAGCTGCCTCAGCTGCGGCCGCACAGACTCCGACGGAGAACGCGTGGTGTTCGATGTTGCGGACATAGTTGACGGTGCCGTCGATCGGGTCGACATGCCATTCCAGACGCGGACCCTCGTCAGCAGCCTCGTTGAGTGCACCGACCTCCGAATCGAAAGCGTTGAGTTTGAGCAGGAAGTCCGCCGGGAAGAATTCGACCGGATCGAGGGCGTCCGAACCCTCTTCGCCGACCATGAGGTCATGGGGCCTGACTCGGTTGAGGTAGCCGCGCACAAGCGCCTCGATCTGCGCATCGGCGCGAGTGACGAGGTCATTCGGCGAGGTCTTCGTGTCGACGACACTGGCGTCGAGGCTCGCGCCGAGCAGCGGCCTCCAGGCGAGCATCTGTTCCCACGCGATGAGTGAGAGGTCGGAGGCGATGCGGATCAGAGAATGGTCGGCGATCTCAGCGGGCAGCGATTCGAGCTCGGAGTTCATACGGCCACTCTAGACAACCCTCTCCGCATCTCGCCCGAGTGTCCGCCGCCGGCCGGGAACCACTCAGATCCGCGACACGTGTAACAAGACTGCAATACACCGGCGAATATGTACTTCTTGTATCTAAGCTGTCCGAGGGGGTCGGGAACTCCGATTGCACGGCTTTTCCGCCGAACTGGAAACGCACCTGAGGTTGTCGCCAGGGAACTTCGGCATCTGATATTTCAGAAACAGTCGAAGAGTCGAATCGTGATGCGATTTCCGCACGCAGGGCAGAATCTTTCTGAAGGCTTTCTCAGCCCATCAGCCCTGTTGCCTCCGTTCATGCAATTCCCTGCTTCCGGCTCCGCGAAGATTCGGTCACGGAATCGTCAGAAAACGTCCATGAATCGCACAAGGGCGGTGATCCATATCGAGCATGGATCACCGCCCTGGTATCTGCGAGGGAAGTGCGAGCACAGAGGGGACCGGCAAATGTCGTTCTGCCCCTGTGTTCTCTGGGGTCAGGCGGGGTCGGCGACTCCGGCTTTCGGCTCGCTGCGCTTGACCGGTCCGTGCCTGCGCACGATCTCCTGAACGGCCTGCGAGGAGGTGCCGGCCGCCTCGGCGATCGCACCGAAGGTCGCGCCTTCTTCGCGGGCGCGCAGAATCGCCATCACATAGTCGGTGTTGATTTTCGAACGCTGCCGTGCGACCTTTCGGACGACTCCGACTAATGCAGTCTGATCAACTGTCAATTCACGAGCTCGACGAGACATGGTTTCTTCCCTTGCATTCATGTAGTGGCCCGTTGCCACGAATTGGTGTAGTCCCATTAGATACCACGAATATGTCAAGACGCCAAGAATTCCCGAATATAGGAACTCAGGCTACTGAGTAGCACCGTTCTGAGCACGTGAGATAACGAACGCATAACTTTCCCTGATCCTGGACGATGACTCTCGCTCGCCATCCCCGCCGTGGAAGATATCGGTGTTCCGGCAACCCAAGTGGCACAATGCGGACATGACGACTATGGCCCATCCCACTGGAGCGAATCGGGCGACCGTCGACGAAGACGAGTCCCAGACAGCGCTTCCCACCGCACTCGCCGAACAGTTCCGCACCGCGGGCATCCGTGATTTCAGCATCGACGACACCGATCGCGCCGCATACTCCTCCGACGCTTCGCTCTTCCGGCTCGTCCCTGCCGCCATCGTCTTTCCTCACGACGAAGACGAAGTGGCGCGGGTCCTCTCCGTTGCCCGCCGCCTCGGCGTGCCGATCACCAGCCGTGGCGCCGGCACATCGATCGCCGGCAATGCCATCGGCCGCGGCATCGTCCTCGACTTCTCTCTCCATATGAACGCGGTTCTCGACCTCGACCCGGAGGAACAGTCGGCCTGGGTGCAGTCCGGCTGCGTCCACGCTCATCTCCAGAAACAGGCCAAACCACACGGTCTGCGCTTCGGCCCGGACCCGTCCACCCACACCCGCTGCACGATCGGCGGGATGATCGGCAACAATGCCTGCGGCCCGCGAGCTTTGGGCTACGGCCGCACGGGCGACAATATCCTGGCACTGAAGATCATGCTCATCGACGGCACCGTCGTCACCCTCGATGACTCGGACGCTTCCACGACGTTCCCGCGGCTGCACGAACTCGTGGCACAGAACCTCGGCACCATCCGCACGAACTTCGGCACATTCTCCCGCCAGGTCTCCGGGTACGGGCTCGAGTCACTCCTCCCGGAGAACGGCTTCGACGTCCGGCGCGCCTTCGCCGGCACCGAGGGCACCTGGGGTGTCATCCTGGCGGCGAAGATGCGCCTGGTCAAGGATCCGAGCTTCACCTCGGCGGTCGTCCTCGGCTACGCGGACATGGTCGCCGCCGCCCACGATGCGCCGCTGCTGAAGGACTTCCCCGTCGCCGCCTGCGAGGGGCTCGATTCGCGCATGCTCGACCGGGTCATCGACACCAAGGGCGCCGAGGCGGTCCCTCCCCTGCCGGAGGGCGCGGGCTGGCTCGTCGTCGAGCTCACCGGCGAGGACGAGGCAAAGCTCGAGGCCGAGACCCAGCGCCTCATCTCCGAATCGAAGTCACTCGACTCCGCGGTCCTCGACGCCCAGGCGGCCGCCGAGGTGTGGGCGATCCGCGCCGATGGCGCCGGCCTGGTCTCACGCACACCCGATGGGCGCGACGCCCACGCAGGGTGGGAGGATTCGGCGGTTCCGGTGGACCACCTCGGCGATTATCTGCACGACCTCATGGAGCTGCTCGAGGAGCACGGACTGTGGGCCATTCCCTATGGCCACTTCGGTGATGGCTGCCTGCACATGCGTGTGGACTTCCCGCTCGAGGATCCGAACGGCGGGCAGGTGATGCGCGATTTCATGGTCGCGGCCACGAAGCTCGTCGCCCGCTACGGCGGGTCGGTCTCCGGGGAGCACGGGGACGGTCGGGCACGCTCCGAACTGCTGCGGCTCATGTACGCCCCGGCAGCGCTCGATCTGTTCGCCCAGGTCAAACGCCTCTTCGATCCTCAGCATCTGCTCAATCCGGGTGTCATCGTCGACCCCGACGCTCTTGACGAATCGATCCGTCTGACTCAGCTGCCTCTGCGTCAGGAGCTGCCCGGCACTCTGGCGATGGCCTATGAAGGCGAGTCTGCCGGTTTCGCCTCGGCCGTGCACCGGTGCACCGGAGTCGGCAAGTGCCGCGCGGATTCGGCGGCCGGCGGCGGCATCATGTGCCCGTCGTATCAGGCCACCCGGGACGAGCGGCATTCGACGCGGGGTCGGGCACGCGTGCTGCAGGAGATGGTGTCCGGGGATCTGCTCGAGCCTCGTTGGGACTCCCCCGAGGTGCACGAAGCCCTCGACCTGTGCCTGTCGTGCAAGGCCTGCGGGACCGAGTGCCCGACCGGCACGGACATGTCCACGTACAAGGCCGAGGTCCTGCACCAGACCTATCAGGGACGGCTGCGGCCGATGAAGCACTATTCGCTCGGGTTCCTTCCACAGCTCGCTCGCCTGGTCACCCCGCTCGCGCCGGTCGTCAACCGGGTATCGGGGCTGCCGGGGCTGACGACCCTGGCGAAGAAGGTGGCCGGCATCGACGTTCGTCGCTCGATCCCGCAGTTCGCGTCCACGACGTTCAGGAAATGGTGGACCACCACCGCCGAGGAGGCACCGCGGTCGCGTGCGAACGACGAGTCCCGCTCGAAGGCTGAGTCCCCGGCCAAGGCGTCGTCACTGGCCTCGGATTCGTTGCGACCGAACGCTGAGGTCGTGCTGTTCGCAGATTCCTGGTCGAACCATTTCGCTCCGCGCATCCTCGCCGCGGCCGTCGCCGTGCTCGAGCAGGCCGGTGTGCGTGTGCGAGTGATCGATCAGACCGTGTGCTGCGGGCTGCCGCTCATCTCCACCGGTCAGCTCGATGCCGCGAAGGCGAATCTCTCGGAGACGGTTACGGCTCTCGATGCCACCGGGGATGTGCCGATCATCGGGGTCGAGCCGTCGTGCTTGGCGACGCTCAAGGATGATTCGCTCAAACTCGTCGCCGATGAGGCCTCGCACCGAGTGGCCGACCGGGTGCAGACTCTGGCCCAGTATCTGCTGAGCATCGGCGCCGAACTGCCGGACCTGTCCGGGATCGAAGCGCTCGTGCAGCCGCATTGTCACCAGTCGGCGATCTTCGGCAACGCGGCAGATAAGGAGCTGTTGGCCAGGGCAGGAGCGAATACGGAGTTCCTCGGCGGGTGCTGCGGTCTGGCCGGGAACTTCGGCGTCGAAGACGGCCATTTCGAAACCTCGGTCGCCGTCGCCGAGGTGGCTCTGCTGCCGGCGCTTCGCAAGCGGGGTCGGGCCGCCGGCGTAGGGTCTCGGACTGGTTCAGGAGTCGATGCTTCGCCGACCGGTGCGACAGGGTCCGGTACCGATGTGTCACCGGAGCGTGCGACGAGTTCAGGTGCGGACGACCGGTTGCAGGTCGTTCTTGCCGACGGGTATTCGTGCCGCACGCAGATCACGGATCTCAGCGACGCCGAGGGCGTGTCGTTGGCCGAGCTCCTCGCCTGGGGATGGGGGCTGCAACCGCGGCGATGATTCCGAGGTCAGGGCCGTCTCGGCGAGGTTTCAGGCCTTGGCCGTCAGCACCGGGACCTCGGCTTCGAGGAGGATGCGCTGTGCCTGCGAGCCGAGGATGAACTTCCCGATCGCCGAGCGTTTGCGCAGGCCGATGACGATGAGCTGGGCTTCGTATTCCTCGGCGAGGTCGTTGAGCGTGCCGGGCAGATCGTCTTCGTGATCGGGCTGGAGCACCTCGACGTCGACGTCCGATTCCTTGCCGAGGTCGACGATCCGTTTGATCTCGTCCTCACCGATCTCGGTCGGAGCTCCACTGGCACCTCGTCGCTGTGAGTTGATCACGACGGCAGCGCTCGACCGCAGTTTGGCCTCCGCGAATCCCGCGCGCAGAGCAGCCTCACCCTCGGGAGCGGGTAGGTAGCCAATGAGAATCGTCATGGCCCCCAGTATATGGACTCATCCATGATTCGTTCACTTCGGGATCACGCTTCGGTCAGCAACCCGCAACCCCCATTGCCCCAATTACTACCTGACGGCGGCCCAGCAACCTCGCGCGAGGTTGCTGGGCCGCCGTCAGGTAGTAATTGATGCTTCGACGACCGCTTGCGCCCTCTCTGCGTGGTCGCGCAGGGCGTCGATGAGCTCAGGTGGGTCGAGCACTTCGATCTCGGCGGGGATGGACGCAAGGGTGGCCGCGACCCATCTGAGGTCCCAGAATCCGCAGGTGATGCGCACACCATCGGCCGCCTCGGTGATGGTGGCGCTCCGGGTGGGGAACCATTCCTTCGCTTCCCGCGCCGAGGCGGCCGTGCGCAGAACGACGGTGTGCGGATACGCGGTGGTGGTCACGGCTGCGGACACAGCCGCCTCGGCGTCGGGGTGCTCACGTGGGGTGATGCTCAATGTCGTCGCGTGAACCCGGCTCATCCGGTCGAGGCGGAAGACCCGATGGTCATCGCGGTCGAGGTCGAAGGCGAAGAGGTACCAGTGCGCGCCGAAGACGACGAGACGGATCGGTTCAACGCGGCGGGGCGTCGAGGGGTGGTCGCCAGTCGGGCCGGGCGACGCTTCGGCAATCGCAGTGCCGGACGCGTCGGTGGTCAGGGCGCCGGCCGGGCCCGTGACGGTGGGGTCGTCGACGGCAGTGCGCTGCATCTTCCGATAATCGAAAGTCGCGATCGTCGACGCATTGATCGCCGAGGCGAGCGTGATGACCGCGCTGATGTCGACTCCGGGTGCGTGGCCTTCGGACACTGACACAGCCGTCGAGATTTCGGCGACGGTCGCGCGCATCGCGGCCGGGAGCATCGTCTGCAGCTTCGTCGTCGCCGATTCCGCGTGTTCGGTGTCCAGGCCGGCCCCGCGCAGGAGTGCCAGGCCGACCGCGGTGGCCAGCGCCTCGCCTGCCTCGAGCTGCAGAGGCGGCAGCACCGTCCGCGATTCGGCGCGATAGCCCCCGGTCAGGCCCGGTGCCGAGGAGATGATGTAGCCGAGATCGCGCAACTCGGCGATATCTCGACGGATGGTACGTGGGGTGACGTCGAAGCGGGCGGCGAGCTCGAGGGCAGTGCAGCTCCTGCCGGATGCGAACAGTCCGAGCAGGCTCAAGAGTCGCGTCTCCGACCGCATTCCACCTCCGAATGAGAAACTTTCGCCCGACTTATTGATGCGGACAGTATATGTCCGCATAGCACCTGACGATAGGATCACCGCTTCAGCCATCCGGCCGCGGCGGACATTGCAAAGGAGAGATCATGCCGTTCTTCACCCCTTCCGTCACGAGCGAAGCCGACGCCGCGTTCACCTACCTCACCCAGCAGTGCACCCAGCTCAAGCTCACGGCGCAGGGCCTGACCGATGAGCAGGCCCGCAGCACGCCGACGGCCAGTGGTTTGAGTATCGCCGGCCTCATCGTTCACGGAGCCCAGGTGGTCAATAACTGGCTCATTCAAGTCAAGGACCCGACGCGAGAGGTCGGCGAGGATGACTACCGGACGGTCAACGAGAAGTTGGGGCTGACAGCGATGTTCGACGGGTCCGCTCTCCCCGACCTCGACATCACCGAGGCGGTCGCAATCTTCGACAAGGTCATCGACGGGATCGAGGACGCGAGGGCCGCAGTCGACGACGCGGGGACCGACCTCGGCACCGAAGTTCCGATGCCGTACAACCCGTGGATGCCCAACGATTTCACTATGACCGTGCGGTGGATCCTGTGGCATTTGGCCACCGAGATCGCCCGCCACGCCGGCCACGCTGACATCATCCGCGAATCGATCGACGGCGCGATCGCCTACCAGCTCAACGCTGAGGCGGACGGCGAACCGTGGCCGCCCGAAGGCATGGACTGGAGCTGAGTCCCCACACGATCCCGCCCAAAACTACCTGACGGCGGCCCAGCAACCTCGCGCGAGGTTGCTGGGCCGCCGTCAGGTAGCAATTGTTAGGCGACGAAGGCTTCGCTGGCCTTGGACACCCGGTCGACCAGGTGGTCGGTGTAGGCCGGCATGGTGAGGAACTCGGCGAACTCCTCGCCCATTGCCGTCTCGCGGAAGATCTCCACGGCCTCATCGAAGTGATCGTCGGCGGTGCGCTCCATCAGAGCCAGCTCCTCGCCGAGGTAGCGCTCCACCAGACGCGAGGTCAGCTGCTGCCCGTTGTCCAGAGTCACCTCGTGGCGGATCCACTGCCAGATCTGCGAGCGACAGATCTCAGCCGTCGACACGTCTTCGAGCTGGTTCTCCAGAGCCACGTGCCCGTTGCCGCCGAGCCATTCGTTCATGTACCCGATGGCCACGCGGATGTTCACCCGCACACCCTCTTCGGTCACGACCGGTTCGAGGCCGGTGATGTCGAGGATGTTCTCGCTGGTCACCTGCACATCGGGGCGCTTGTTCTCCAGCTGGTGCGGCTGCGAACCCAGGGCGGCGTCGAACACGGCCAGAGCCGCCGGAACCAGTGCCGGGTCGGCCACCCAGGTGCCGTCGAAGCCCTGCCAGGCCTCGCGGGCCTTGTCCTCTCGCATGCGCTCGAACTCGGCGGCCACGAATTCCTGGTCCGGGTGATCGGCCATGAGGTTGGACATCGTGCCGATCGCGTGTGCTCCGCGACGGTGGCAGGTGGCCACGAGGCGGTCGGTGAACGCCTTCATCAGCGGCAGGTCCATCGTCAGACGCTCACGGTCGGGCAGAACGTAGTCGGTGGTGTTGCGCAGGTTCTTCACCACGGAGAACAGGTAGTCCCAACCGGCGGCCTCGAGGCCTGCGCAGTGCTCGCGCAGCTCGAAGAGGATCTCTTCCATCTGGAACACCGCGGTGATCGTCTCGATGTGAGCGGTGGCCCGGATGGTGCCGTGCGGGATGCCCAGCATGTTCTGCGCCAGGACGAACACCTTGTTCCACAGGCGTGCTTCCTGCGAGGACTCGAGCTTCGGCAGGTAGAAGTACGGGCCGGAGCCGTTGTCGATGAGGTGGCGGGCGTTGTGGAAGAAGTACAGACCGAAGTCGACGAGAGCACCGGAGGTCGAGAACTCCTGGCCGTTGTCATCGACGTAGATCAGGTGCTTCTCGGGCAGGTGCCAACCGCGGGGGCGCAGTCCGATGGTCGGCTGGTTGTCGTTGTTGACGCCGGGCAGCTGTCCGCGGATGGCGCGGAAGAGGTTGACCTGCCCGCCGATGACATTGGCCCAGGTGGGGCTCGTGGCGTCTTCGAGGTCGGCCAGCCACACCTTCGCCTGCGAGTTCAGTGCCGCCACGACCTCATCCTCGGTGACCGGGCCGGTGAGCTCCACGCGGCGGTCTTCGAGGCCGGGGGCGCCGGCGGATCCGGCGACCGACCAGGAGCGGTCGGCGCGGATGCGTGCGGTCTCGGGCTTGAAACGGGGGAGGGTTCCGCCGTTCATCTCGGCCGCGCGGGCCCGGCGCGTGCGCAGCACGTCGCAGATGGTGCCGGCGAACTCGTCGTGGAGCTTGGCGATGAACGTCAGAGCAGGCTCCGAAAGGACGGTGCCGAAGCCGGTTTCGAGCGGCGCGTTGATCTTGATGTAAGACATGGGCTTCTCCTCACCCGTCGTAGTGTGTGCCTGGAATGTGTGGCTGGTTCTGTGGGTGATCCTCGCCGAGGCGGCTCTGCCGTAAGTCGTGAGCCGTGCGTTGGGATCGTGGCGGGGTTTCGACTCGTCTGTGGTGTGACGGAGCGGATCGACAATGTAAACCCCGTGAAAACACTGCCGATCCGCCCCGGGTTCTGGGTGGGTTCATCCCCGCTGGTCAGCGGGGTGCGAACCCGGTGCGGCTCAGTGGAACTGAGCGGTTTCGGTGGAGCCGGCCAGTGCGGTGGTCGACGACTCCGGGTTGACCGCGGTCGAAACCAGGTCGAAGTATCCGGTGCCGACCTCGCGCTGGTGGCGGGTCGCGGTGTATCCGCGGTCTTCGGCTGCGAACTCGCGTTCCTGCAGCTCGACGTATGCCTTCATCTGTTCGCGGGCGTAGCCGTGAGCCAGATCGAACATCGAGTAGTTGAGCGCGTGGAAGCCGGCCAGCGTGATGAACTGGAACTTGTAGCCCATGGCTCCGAGCTCGCGCTGGAACTTCGCGATGGTCGCATCGTCGAGGTGCTTGCGCCAGTTGAACGACGGCGAGCAGTTGTAGGACAGCATCTGGTCCGGGTACTCGGCGTGGATCGCCTCGGCGAACTTCTTCGCAGCTTCGAGGTCGGGCGTCGAGGTCTCCATCCACAGCAGATCCGCGTACGGAGCGTAGGACAGTCCGCGAGCGATGCCGGCTTCGAGTCCGTTCGTGATCTTGTAGAAGCCTTCGGCGGTGCGCTCACCGGTGACGAACTGCTGGTCGCGCTCGTCGATGTCCGAGGTCATCAGCGTGGCTGCCTCGGCGTCGGTGCGGGCGATGACGAGGCTGGGCACGTTCTCGACGTCGGCCGCGAGGCGGGCGGCGTTGAGGGTGCGGATGTGCTGCGAGGTCGGAACGAGGACCTTGCCGCCGAGGTGGCCGCACTTCTTCTCGGAGCCGAGCTGATCCTCGAAGTGCACACCGGCAGCGCCGGCGGCGATCATCGAGCGCATGAGCTCGTAGACGTTGATCGTGCCGCCGAAGCCTGCTTCCGCGTCAGCGACGATAGGAGCGAACCAGTCATCGACCTGCTTGTTGCCTTCCGAGGTCTCGATCTGGTCGGCGCGCATCAGAGCGTTGTTGATGCGGCGGACGACCTGCGGTACCGAGTTGGCCGGGTAGATCGACTGGTCGGGGTAGGTCTGGCCGGCGGCGTTCGCGTCGGCGGCGACCTGCCAACCGGAGAGGTAGATGGCGTTGAGGCCGGCCTTGACCTGCTCGACTGCCTGGTTGCCGGTCAGCGCACCGAGGGCGTTGACGTAATCACCGGAGTGGATGTCGCCGGCGGTGATCTGGTTCCAGAGGCGCTCGGCTCCGTGACGGGCCAGCGTGTGCTCCTCGATCAGCGAACCGCGCAGTCTGACGACATCCTCGGGCTCGTAGTCGCGAGCGATTCCCGACCAGCGGGCGTTGGTCGCCCAGTCGCGGCGGATGGCTTCAGCATCGTGCAAGCTGTTCTGCGTGGTGTTCTCAGTCATTGTCCTTCTCTTTCTCGATCTCTCGGGGTTGTTGATGTATCCAGTCTGCGGGGGCCGCAAGGGCTCTCGCACTGAATTTCTGGATGAATAATCTCGATATTTCCGGTTTCAGAAATTTCGCGGTTCTGTCATACTGTTTCTCAACCATGTGAACCAGCACACAGAAGCCGAGGGAGGCGCCTTGAACAGCGTTGGCGCGGAAGTCGAGAGCGAAGAGCAGCAGACCGACCCGCTCAGCATCGGCAGAAGAATCCGCTTTTTTCGAAAGAAGCGCGGTTTGACCCTCAACGAGCTGGGGCAGGAAGTGGGGCGTGCGGCCTCGCAGATCTCGACGATCGAGAACGGCAAGCGAGAAACTTCTGTCACGCTCCTGGCCGCGATTGCGAAGGCGCTGAAGACGGATGTCTCCGAGCTCATCGACCCCGCTCCGATCGACGAACGACAGGCCCTCGAGTTGGAGGCCGAACGCAATCAGGCCTCCCCCATGTACTCGGCCCTCGGCCTGCCGCAGGTGCGGATCAAGTCGCTGCCGGCCGATGCCCTCGAGGCGATCGTGGGCCTCCAGCGCCAGCTCGGCGAGGCCCTGGAACGGCGGGCGGCCACACCGGAGGAGGCCAGGCGGGCCAACCGTGAGCTGCGGGAACGGATGAAGGAGAAGAACAACTACTTCGCCGACCTCGAGGCCACCGCCGCCGAGCTGCTCGACCTCGTCGGCTACGAATCCGGAACGGTGTCACAGCGGCAGACGGCACTCATCGCCGAGAAGCTCGGCTTCAGCCTCCACTACGTCTCCGACCTGCCCGAATCGACCCGGTCGATCTCGGATACCGCGAACAAGCGGCTGTATCTGCCCAACGCCGACGCCGCGTTCGATCCGCGGTCGCACCTGCTCATGAGCCTGGCTCCGCATGTGCTCGGCTATGACTCCCCGAAGGATTTCCACGAATTCCTTCAGCAGCGCGTCGAGGCGAACTATCTGGCGGCCGCGATCCTGCTGCCCGAGTCCGCGGCCGTGCCGATGCTCGAGGAGGAGAAGAAGAAGCGGGTGCTCTCCGTCGAGCATCTGCGCGATATGTTCGGCGTCGGCTACGAGATGGCCGCCCACCGGTTCACGAACCTCGCCACCGAGCACCTCGGACTGCCCGTGCACTTCATGAAGGTCCACAATTCCGGCACGATCCACAAGGCGTACTCGAACGACGGACTGCCGTTCCCCACCGATCCGCTCGGCGCGATCGAGGGACAGTTCGCGTGCAAACGCTTCACATCGCGCACCGTCTTCCGTGTCGCCGACCGATTCAGCCCTTACTACCAGTACACCGATACCCCGCACGGATCGTTCTGGTGCACCGCCCGAGTGCTGCCCGGCGGCGACTACGCCATCAGCGTCGGCGTCCCGTTCTCCCACGTCCGCTGGTTCGAAGGACGGGAGTCACCGATCCGCTCGCAGTCCGGATGCCCGGATCCGTCCTGCTGCCGGCAGGCCCCGGATGACCTGGCCGAGAAATGGGAGGATCAGGCGCTGCCATCGGCCCGCATGCACGCCTCCCTGCTCGCCGCAGTCCCGCCCGGAGCGGTTCCCGGCGTCGACGACACCGAGGTCTACGAGTTCCTCGAACGCCATTCCGACTGATCGTCGACATCGATCGACGGTGCAGAAAACCCTCGCCGAGGCGGCTCCCCAACTTCGGGTGCTCCCCGACCCACGTTGACTGACGTTCGGGTCATTCCGCCAGGACTTCGGCCAGGCGGATGAGCATGAGTTCGCGCCACCACAGATACTCGTGCCCGCCCACGAACGGTCGGGGCACGAAGTCGATGCCGCGAGCCGCGAACTCCTCGGTTGCCTCGGCGACAGAGTCCGCAATGACAGTCTCGAGGATCCCGTGGTCGACACTGAACGTCGGATCTGCGGCGGTCGCCGGCCGGGTTTCCACCGTCCGAGACTCCGGCGCCCCTGCGCGTCCGTCCGGACCGTCGTCGGTGCTGCTCGGCGCGAGATCCCAGATCCTGCGCCCCTGATCGTCGGATTCCCAGAACGACGGCGAAAGGCAGATCCCGCGGAACGCTTCCGGGTGCCGCAGGGAGAAGTACGCCGCGGCCAGTCCGCCGTAGGAGGCGCCCGCGACGATCGTGCGGGCCGAAACCTCCGGCGCCATCTGACGAACGAGCGCGAGCACGTCGTCGCAGAACCGAGAATTCATCACGAGGTCGTCGGCGCGCTGGCCGACGGCCGCGTCCTCGTCGAGGCCGTCGTCCCCGACAGGTGCATGGTCGATGGCGATGACCGCTGACGGCGGAGACACCAGCTCGTCGATGGCTGCGAGCAGTCCCCCGCGGATGAACCTCTCCCCGTCGAAGACGACGAGCACCGGCGCCGAGGCGGGACCTCGCTGCGGCCGGTGGGTCCAGATCCGCCTCGGCGCGGAACCGAGGGTGATGACCTGTTCGTCGACGTCGGTCCGACCTTCGCCTGCCCCGCTGCGGGAGTCGGTCGCCGGCCGGTCCCCACCGGTCCAGATCAGGGGCCGGGCATCGGGTGCGGCGAGCTCGAGGACCTGTTTCCTGCGCATGTCCGTGATCGTGAGCAGATCATGGTCACCGGCGGGGACGAACCCCCGTTCGAGGACATCGAGCCATGTCGGACGGTCGGCAACTTGGAGTCCTCGTGGCACGGGCAGGAAGCGAAGCGCCCCGCGATACCCTCGCGGAACCGGCAGCTCGATCGAATACCTCGTCGCGTCGGCACCGTCGGCACTGTCGCCGCCCTCGTCCCGGGCAGGGCGCCGGGTCATGATCCCGCCGGGCACATTCCGTCGGTCGGTGACTCCGTTGAGGTCGACGAAGATCTCCTGCTCGTCTCCGGGAGCCGCCTCGGCGGGGATGGCTGTGGCCGGAAGTTCCACCTGCAGCCTCCAGCTCTCGTCCGGGCCGATCTCTGTCCAGGTGCACAGGGCAGAGGCCGAACCGGTCTGCTCCGCCGACGAATTGATCGCGCTGGTCCCGGTCATGATCCGACCGCCGCCGTGTCGAGCTTCTCTGCGATGGGGCCGACGATCTCGGGCAGCGCGAGCGCGGAGACGGAGCGCAGCCCGCGCCATTCCTCATCGGTCGGCTGGTAGAAGTGGCCGCCTTCAACGGCTGGCAGGCTCGAGAACGTGGGGACTCCGTCGTACTTCTTCCGCAGCTCCGGATCGGGGAAGTAACCGACGAGGATATCGCTCTGCAGGACGTCGAGCTTCTCCAGGGACAGGCTGTCGGGGACCGACCCGTCGGCCATCTTGTCAGCCACGGGGTCGAGCGTCAGCCCGAGTTCGCTGAAGAATTGGACGGTGGCCGAGTCCCGATCGGTCAGCACTCCCACCTCGTCGGGGCTGTGGAAGAGCGCGACGAGGAAGGACCTGTCGGTGAGGTCCGGGTGATCCTTTGCCGCATCGTCGATCGCTGTCTGCGCCGTGTCGATCGCTTTGTCGCCCTGGTCCTTCGCGTCGAGAACGGTCGAGACCCGTTCGGCCTGTGACTGCCAGCTGTCGGGGGTATTCTCCTTGGCCGTGCCCAGGGTCGGCGCGATTTCGCTGAGCTGGTCGTGGGTATCCTTGCCGATGATGGTCCCGGTCGCCAGGATCAGATCGGGTTCCCACGCTACGATGTCCTCGAATGGGATCGTGTCTTCGGTCGACCAGTGGAAGAGCTCCGGATCGTCGCCGCCGAGCTCATCGATCGTCTCCTCCGCCCACGGCATCACGGGCTCGACCGGAGCTTCGGTCATCGCCACGGGGACCACACCTACGGAAAGAGCAGCGTCCGCATCGGAGACGGAGAGAGCGACCACGCGTTCGGCCTTCCCGATGTCAACGGAGCCGAAGGCGTCGTCGACGCTGCCTGCACTCGCCCGTTCTGCATCGGTCCCGTCGGCGGAGCCTCCCCCGCACCCGGTGAGCGCGAGGGCGAACGCGAAGGTCAGTGCCGGCAATCGGCGCCGGCGGACCGCCAATGTCGGAGACGTCGAGGTGGAGGCGGGTCGAATCGCGGGCACGGGCATCGTCACTTTCGGTCATAGTTTGGTTAGCCTAAGCTAAATTACCATAGCAGCTGTCTGCGTCCCAGAGCGGCGGTGCAGGTCAGCTGGGAACGTCAGCGCGGCACGGTCCGCGGCGGGGCGATCTCAGCGGGCCGCGTTCTCGAAGGCCCGATCGACGATCGTTTCGGCAATCGCCAGCGCCGAGGTGGCCGCCCACTTCGGCACGGACCTGACCACGGTCAGCCTGCCGCGCCTGGTCATGGTGAGTTCGTCGATGAGTTCGCCTTCGGCGGTCATCGCCTGAGCTCGGACACCGCGGGCCCCGGGCGCCACGTCGTTCTGGTCGAGCTCGGGAACGAAGCGGCGGATTCCGTCGACGAAAGCAGTCTTGCTCACAATAGGCTTCACTCCGCGGGCCGCTGTCTTCGCAGTCTGTGCGGCGAACTTCCAGAACCCCTTGGACCGGGCGGTCGATGTGATGTCGGCCAGGTCGAATCCGTGCCGATCATAGGACTCGCGGCCGAGGGCGACGAAGGTGTTCGGTCCGAGGATGAGTCCGTCGTCGAGTCCTCGGACGATCGAGGTTTCGGCGAACGGGGACTGCGGGTCGGGAACGGACCCGATGATGCCGCGGACCACCTCGGTGTCGGTGGCCGGGCTTCGGTAGAAGTCGCTGGTGAAGGGTACGATCCTCGGTTCGGCGTCGAGTCCCGCAGAGACGGCGAGGCGATCGGCCTGGAGACCAGCGCAGACGATGACGATGTCGAAGGTGCCGAGCACTTCCTCAACTGGCGCTTCGCTGCGCGCGCTGCCGCCGGGAGCGTCACCAGCGCGCGATCCTGCGCCACCAGTGCGTGAGCCAGAGTCGCCGCTGCGCGAGCCGTCGCGGTTCGCCCACGCGTCAGAGACCTTCTGCGTCCACTCGCCGAGCGTCGATTCGGCCTGTTTGAACCAGTCCTGCTGTCCGAAGCGATCGCGCAGCTCATCTGCAATGCCGATGACAGGTTCGCGGCCCTCCTCACCGCGATATGTCCGCGGCCGGTCGTGGACCTGATCGTCGCGATGGTCACGGTCATGGACCTGATCGTCGCGGCTGCCTCGGTCATCGACAGCATCCTTGCCCGACCCGCCCCGTTCGCCGGCCGCGCTCACACCACGGTCGTCCTCATCGGACTCTCCGGCTGCGGTCCCATCCCCTGCCGGTGGGTCGTCCTTCGGAACCGGGCGCCCACGCAGGCGGACTTCGTTGCTCATGGTGTCGAATCCGGTGACCTCGGTTCCGAAGCGGAATGTCCCTCCGGCGGCGCGCACATCGGAGGCGAGCGCTGCGGTGAGCGCCGAGAAGTCGGCGATGGCCGCATGGGGTGAGAAGAGCCCGAGGACTCCCCTGACGGCCGGTTCGACGGCTCCGATCTCGTGACGCTCGAGCAGTCTGGCGCCTGGAACCTCGTTGTCTTTGGCGCGGGCGAAGATCTCTTCGAGGCGTTCGGCCTCATCGGTGTTCTGGGCGATGAGCAGCTGCCCGCATTCCCGGTAGGGAACGCCTGCCTCAGCCATATAGGGAATGAGCAGCTCGAGGCCGCGGCGGGTGAGCTTCGCCTCCGCCGAGCCGGGCTTCTGGCCGAGCCCGGAGTCGACGATTCCGGAGGTGTGACCGCTCTGATGTGCAGCGACGTTCTCAGCTTTGTCGAAGACGGTGATCTCGGCGTCGGGGAACCGCTTGATGACTTCGCGGGCGGCGGCGACACCGAGGATACCGGCACCGACCACGGCCACTCGTGAAATACTCATACAGCAATCTTGGCACCGTTCGGGATGAAGGAGAAGGATGACGACCGTCTTGGAGTGGACCGGCAAGGCCGCCGCCTTCGACCTCGGTCGCCGCCTCGTGGACGGTGCCCCTGAACGGGAGGGCCACCTCGGTGATGGTCGTCCGCATCTGCGGGACGTCGACGGTACCGCTCACGTTCCCGATCCACACGAGAATCTGCTCGTCGTCGGGGACAATCTGCCCGCGCTGATGGCCCTGCTGGCCACGCACCGCCGGCAGGTCAAGGTCGTCTACATCGATCCGCCGTACAACACGGGCAACGCGCACACCTACAAAGATCACGGGCACGATCACGCCAGTTGGCTGTCATTCATGACCCCGCGACTGCTGCTCGCCCGTGAGCTCATGCGTGAGGACGGGGTGCTTTTCCTCCATCTCGACGACAAGGAGAGCGCGTGGGCTCAGCTGCTCGGGCACGAGATCTTCGGTGAAGACAATTCGCTGGGCACGCTCATCCATCAGCGCGCGAAGGGCGGCGGCAACGCCCGCTCCTTCGTGCGCGGGCACGACTATGTGCACGTGTGGGCCCGCGATGCGAATCAGGTCGGGCCGTTCCTCACAGAGAAGAAGTCACCGGCGAAGCTCGAGGTCATCAACGGCAGGCGGATGCTCGTGGAGACCGATGTGCTGCGCGCCGGCTTCGGCCGCTATGCCCGCGGGTCCGAGCGGCGGCTGATGTACGAGGACATCGTCGCCGTCAAGGGTGAGGGGAAACTCGCCGAGGTGGATGCGAAGCTGGAATCGGGCGAGTACATCCTGCGATCCTGGGGCACAGAGGGCAAGCACGCGGTGGTGCGGGTGACCCCGGCGGAGAAGGCGAGTTCGAAGCTGTACTCGATCATCAAGGCGCTCGGCGGGCAGAACGATCTGGAGCCGCTGGGCCTGGCGGGAGTGTTCAGCTATCCGAAGCCGGTCGAGCTGGTGAAGGCGCTCGTAGCCTCGCAGACATTCTTCGACTCCGATGCCATCGTCCTCGACTTCTTCGCCGGGTCCGGGACCACTGCGCAGGCCGTGATGGCCGCGAACGAACGGGATCAGGGGTCGCGGTCGTTCGTGCTCGTGCAGACCCCGGAGCCGCTGCGGTCGAAGACGGCCCGGGCCGTGGTGACGGCAGCTGGTGGCGGAGTCGAATTCCCTACGATCAGCGAACTCACCGCCGAACGCATCCGCCGCGCAGCCGATGTCCACTCCCCCGGACTGACCTTCACCCAGCTCGAGGTCGTCGACGGCGAATAGCGCCCGGCGGCGACGTGACAGCCGAAGACTGCCCCGCCGTACCTTCCGACTGAATTGCTGGGTCGATCCACGGTGTTTTCGACCTCCAGAACACCGTGGATCGACCCAACAATCGCCTCAACAATCTCCTCCGACGGTACGGCGCCGGGCCGTTTCCAGAATGTGAGGTCAGGGTGCGACCAGTGGTGCCAGTTCCGCTTCGAGGATCGCCTTCGCCGAGGCGGCGCTGCGCTCATCGAGCATGACCTCCTGAGCCAACCCCTTGCCCAAGGCGATCATCCGCATCGCCCACGCAGTTGCGACCTCACCGTTGGTGCCATCGGAGCCACCAGCGCCATCGGTGCCTCCAGCGCCACCGGCGTCATCGACGTCGGCAGCCCCATCGCCTCCGACGACCGCCCGATAGAGGCGGACTCCGAGCTCGAGAGTCGCACGATCGCTGGCTCGGATGATGTCGGCGATCTGCTCATCCATCACCGCCCGGGCGACGTAGGTGTACCACACAGATGCACCGATGCGCATCGTCTCACCAGCGGGAATGAATGCGAAACAGAACTCGCGGAGCGCACTCACCGCCTCGGCGCAACCGGGTTCGGACGGCGCATCGGTACCCTCGGGACCTGCCGCCTCGGCGCTGTCGACGATCTGTCGGCACCCCTCGAGGATGAGCTCACTGCGCGAGGGGAAGTAATGCTGCACGCGACCGACGGAGATTCCGGCCGCCTCGGCGACGGAACGGAACGATACCCCATCGATCCCCTTGAGATAGATGACCTGCCACAGGGCATGGACGATCTCGGTGCGGCGCTGGGCATGGTCGACGATCTTCGGCATCCTCCCACTTTACAATACGATCAACTTGCATCATTATTGCAGTATGAATGTATTGCCATCGCTCGATGAAGGCATCTCGGCCCGCGGTCTGACGAAGAGCTACGGCGGACACCGCGTCGTCGACGATCTCAGCTTCGACGTAGCACCTGGCCAGGTGACGGGGTTCCTCGGCCCCAACGGCGCGGGCAAATCAACGACGCTGCAGATGATCCTCGGCCTCACCTCACCGGACTCCGGCAGCGCAGCCGTCCACGGCCGCCCCCTGCCCGAGCACACGGAACCCGCACGCATCGCCGGGGCGTTCCTCGGCGCCGAACACATGCTGCCGGGGCTCACCGCACGAGGACATCTCGACTGGATCGCCGCGGCGACGGGAACCGCACCCGCCCGGATCGACGAGATGCTCGACCTCGTCGACCTCACCCGCGCTCGCTCCCGCCGCGTCTCACAGCTGTCACTGGGCATGCGTCAGCGTCTCGGCATCGCCGCCGCCCTCCTCACCGACCCCGCGGTGCTCATCCTCGACGAACCGCTCAACGGGCTTGACCCCGCCGGAATCACGTGGCTGCGGTCGCTCCTCACGGATTTCGCGAGCACAGGCAGAACGGTGCTGCTGTCGAGCCATCTGCTGCGGGAGATGGAGCTCATCGCCCATCACGTCATCATCATCCGCGACGGCGCCCTCATTGCAGACCGGCCCCTCGAGGAGCTGCGGCGGGAATCCTCAAGCCGGGTGCAGGTGCAGGGGACGAACCTCGCACCGCTGCTCGATCACCTGCGGGCCGAGGGCATCTCGGTCGACCCCGACGGATCGGGCACTCACGCCGCGATCGCCGGACTCGAGCCCGTCGAGATCTTCAGGCTCTGTGTTCCCCTCGGAGTCGAACTCACGGGACTCGCGACCGACGAGCGCGGCCTCGAAGACACGTTCCTCGGTCTCACGGACTCCGGCGACGATCGGCACAGACACACACTTCGACATCCGATACAGGGAGCGACGGCATGACCACGACACCACCGACCATCCCGGTCCCTCCGCGAGCATCGGCCGCACCGATCACCGCTCGACCCAGCTGGATACGCGCCGAATGGGTGAAGTTCTGTGACCTGCGACGGTCGCGTCAGTTGCTCATCGTCACCCTCATCGCGGGCGCGGTCTCGGCCGTGCTGCTCGTGCTCACCATTCCCGCCACCCGCGGTGCCCCGCTGTCGGAGACGAGCACCGAGGATGTGCTCTCGGCCAGCGTCCTCGGCGTCGATGCCGCCGCGGCCGTGCTCGTCGTCCTCGCGGCATGGTTCGCCGGGGTCGAGTTCCGCACCGGCGCGATCACCGAGACCCTGCTGCGCGCCCGCGGGCGATCAGGCATCGTCGCGGCGAAGGCCGTCGTCATCGGCGCGGCCGCCACGGTCGCCGCTGATCGCCACGGCCGTGGCCGTGACGATCAGCGGCGCCCTCCTCGCGGCCACGCTCGCCGGGGCCGACTGGTCGGAGGTCCTTGCCGTAGCTGTCGGCTCAGGGCATCTGCGGTTGGCCTTCGGCAGCACTTTTCTGCCCGTCATCTATTCGCTTCTCGCGGTCTTCGGTGCGGTCGTCTTCCGCTCGGTCACCGGCGGAGTTCTCACCCCGTTGGCCCTGCTGGTCGGGTCCATGCTCGCCGGCTGGTTGCCGGACGCTCTCGCGTCCGTCCTCCGACCGCTCCTTCCCTTGGGCGCCGTGCACAACATCAGCGGGGTCGCCGAGGCGGGAGGGACCGAGTACATCGGTGTGCTCCCAGCTCTCCTCGTCCTCGTCGCCTGGGTCATCGGCGGAGCAGTGTTGGCGGCGTGGCGGCTGCGCCGACAGGACTTCTGAAGCAGATTCCGAGACCGGCCCTGAGATCGGTTCTGAGACTCTGCGGGCGAACAATCGGACTCTTCAGACAGCGCTCGGGTCAACGACGTAGGGTCGAGGTGACTCAGCTGCCAACTCGAACAGGAGCAACCATGTCAGTCGTCGCCATCAATGCCCTCACCGTCCCCGAACCAGCTCGCGCTGAACTCGAGAAGCGCTTCGCGCAGCGCAAGCATTCGGTCGACGGGGCTCCCGGCTTCGAAGGCTTCCAGCTGCTGCGCCCGGTGGCCGGCGGGGACCAGTATTTCGTCTACACCCAGTGGGCGACGAAGGAGGACTTCGAGAATTGGAAGGCCAACCGGACGTCCTCCCACGAATCGACAGGCAAGGCTCCGGTCTCCGAGCAGGCGAACCTCCTCGAGTTCGAGGTCGTCGACCTCGGCGACTGAGTCACGCGGCAACGCCCCGAGCTTACGCGCCCAACCACGGCGCCGCCTCGGCGAGGGAATGCCAATCGTCCAAGGACGTCGACCTATGCGTCGGCGTCCTTGTCCAATTCACTGAACGCTTCGACCTTCTTCGGGCTGCCGGCCACGAGGATCTCGTCGTCGGCGTAGAGCGTGACGTCTCGATCGGCAATGTCCCAGTGGGTGCCGCCGCGGCGTTTGAACGCGACGATCGTGACGTCGTACCTCGTGCGCAGCCCCAGTGAGGCCAAAGGCACGTCGGTCGTGCGCACCGGCGGAGTGGTGCGCGCCAGGACGAAGTCCTCGTCGATGGGCAGGAAGTCCGAGATATGCCCCCTGATCAGGTGGGCCAGGCGCCGGCCCATATCGTTCTCGGGGCTGATGACGTTGCCGACGCCCAGCTGATGGAGGATCTCGGCGTGGGTTTCGCTGATCGCCTTCGCCCAGATGTGCCGATTGCCGAGCTTGAGGATCCGCGAGGCCACGAGGATGCTCGCCTCGAGGTCGCTGCCGATGGCGATGACGACGCGGGAGACCTCGTCGATGCCGAGCTGTCGCAGCACCACCTCGTCGGTGGCATCGGCGCGAGAGGTGTGGGCGAGGACATCGGCGAACTCGGCTACAACCGACTCGTCACAGTCGACGCCGATGACCTCGACTCCATGCTCTGCGAGTTCGCGCGCCAGGGATCCGCCGAAGCGGCCGAGCCCGATCACGGCCACCGCTCCGTCCTTCGCCAGCGGCGAGGGGTCGCCGGTGAAGAACGACGCGGAGCGCGCCATCCAGTTCTTCTTCTCGTTCATGGTCTTTTCCTTTCTGGGCCGCCTCGGCGGGGGTGTCGGCAGTCGTTGATTCGGCTTTCGATGGACCTGCCATCAGCCGATCAGCGGCCGTTCCTTCGGCAGTTCGTAGCGGATGGGGCGCTCGCGCAGTGCCAGACCGGACGCCACGGTCACCGGACCCAGCCTGCCGAGCGCCATGGTGAGGATGAGGACGATCTGACTGGGCGCGGACAGATCTGCGGTGATCCCGGTCGACAGACCGACCGTGCCGAATCCGGAAATGACCTCGAAGAGGACCCTGCTGAGGCCGAATCTCGGGTCGCAGAGGAGGATGACCATCGTCGCCAGCAGCACCCAGCCGAGCGCGAGGACGATAACCGTCGTCGCCTGTCGATGCACGTCACGGGAGATGCGGCGACCGAACAGGGTCACGGATCGTCCGCCGCTGATCTCCGTCCACGTCGTCGCCGCGAGCACCGCCATCGTCGTGATCTTCACGCCGCCCGCCGTGCCGGCCGGTCCGCCGCCGATGAACATGAAGATATCCATCCCGAACCAGGACACCGTGTGCATCTGGCTGATGTCGATCGAGTTGAACCCGGCCGTGCGCGTGATCGTCGACTGGAACGCCGCTGCTTGGATCTTCCCCCACGCGTCGAGGTGGCCCATCGTGGCCGCGTTGTTCCACTCGATGACGGCGATGAAGACGGTGCCGCCGATGAGCAGAACCGGGGTGATGACGACCATGATCCGCGTGGTCAGACCCCACTTCAGCGGGGTTCGGTAGCGCCGGACGAGTTCGATGAGGACGGGATAGCCGAGCCCGCCGAGGATGACCGCCAGTCCGATCGGACCGCAGATGAAGGGGTCGGCCACGTAGTCGACGAGGTTGTCCTGACGGAGCCCGAATCCGGCATTGTTGAACGCCGAGATCGCATGGAAGATCGCATCCCAGATCGCGGCCGTGACCGGTTCGTCGTAGTGGAAGAAGAACCGGAGGAACAGCGCGAAGGCGACCACGAGTTCCGTGCCGAAGGTCAGCGCCGTGATGCGCAGGACGAGAGGCTTGACGCCGCCGATCGCATCGCTCTTCGTCTCCGAGGCCACGGATTGGCGGAGCCTGAGTCCGGCCTTTCCCGCCAGCAGCAGGGCGAGCAGTGCGGTGAGCAGGAGCACTCCGAGACCGCCGGCCTGGATGAGGCAGATGATGACGATCTGGCCGAAGAGCGTGAAGTCCTGACCGGTGTCGAGGACGACGAGTCCGGTGACGCTGAGCGCCGAGGTGGCTGTGAAGAGGGCTTTGAGCAGTGAGATGCCGCCGTCGGCGACCGTGGCCGCCGGGGTCATGAGCAGAGTGGTTCCGGTGACCAACGCTGCCAGATAGCCCGCGATGACGCGGACGATCGCTGAGCGATGTGAGCTGTGCACCAGACGAAATGTAGCACCATCGCAACGGTTCGGCGTCACCCGCAGGCAACTCACCGGTAACGGTCAGAATCCTGCTACTCTGCCTTATCGGAGTTGCCGTGATTCGGCTCATGCCCGGGGCACGGCCCAGCACCTGTTCGTCCATCCACAGAGAAGTGTCGAGGAACCTCATGAGTCAACCTGAAACCCAGACCGTCACCGGAGATCGAGGCCACGGCTTCGTCCGGGCTCTCGGCACGGTCGACGCACTCTTCATCGGATTCGGTGCCATGATCGGCTTCGGCTGGGTCGTCCTCACCGGGGAGTGGCTCAACGGTGCAGGCACGCTCGGCGCCATCATCGCCTTCGCCGTCGGCGGCATCATCATGTGCTTCGTCGGCACCGTGTACTCGGAAATGGTGGCAGCGATGCCGCATGCCGGCGGGGAGCACAACTATCTCATCCGGGCGATGGGTCCCCGCGTCTCCCTGTTCGGATCATGGGCGATCACCGGCGGCTACATCAGCGTCGTCATGTTCGAGGCGGTATCGGTGCCGAAGACCGCCGTCTACCTGTTCCCGAACCTCGAGCAGATCAAGCTCTGGAACGTCGCCGGCTTCGACGTGTACCTCACCTGGGCACTCGTCGGCACGATCACCGCCATCATCATCGCCTGGGTGAACATCCGCGGCGTCAAGCTCGCTTCGATGGTCCAGACCTTCGTCGTGTGGTTCCTCATCATCGTCGGTCTCATGCTGCTCACCGGCGGTTTCGTCGGCGGCAGCCTCGAGAACACCGAACCGCTGTTCACCGGCGGCGGCGCCGGATTCATCGGCGTCATGGCGGTCGTGCCGTTCCTCTTCGTCGGCTTCGACGTCATCCCGCAGTCCGCCGAGGAGGTCAAGCTGCCACCGGCGAAGATCGGCAAGCTCGTCGTCCTCTCCGTCATCATGGCCATCGTCTTCTACATCATCATCATCGGCACCACCTCGATGGCGATGCCAGCCGACGAGCTGGGCACTCATGACCTCGTCACCGCAGACGCGCTGTCGATCATGTTCGATTCGGACATCTGGGGCAAGATCGTTATCGCCGGTGGACTCGCGGGCATCATCACGTCGTGGAACGCCTTCCTCATGGGTTCGTCCCGTCTCATGTGGGCGATGGCCGCGGCCGGAATGATCCCGAAGTGGTTCGGCAAGCTCCACCCGAAATACCGCACTCCGTCGAATGCCATCATCTTCATCGGCATCCTCTCCGCGATCGCTCCCTTCTTCGGCACTGCAGCGCTCGGCTGGATCGTCGACGCGGGCTCGCCCGCCATCGTCATCGCCTACTTCCTCGTCAGCGTCGGCTTCCTCGTCCTGCGCAAGCGCGAACCGAACATGGAACGCCCACTGCGCATCGGCGGAGATCGCAATGGCGGAGTGGTCATCGGCGTGATCTCATCGGTGCTCACGTTCATCCTCTTCATCCTCTACATTCCGATCACCCCGGTGTCTGCGCAGCTGGCATGGCAGTCGTGGGTCGGCTTCGCGGTGTGGCTGCTCGTCGGCATCTGGTTCATGATCAAGCTGCCCACCGGCATCAAGGCCGGCCCCAATGCCGAGAACGAACTCCTCGCGAAGGTCAAGGCCCTCCGCGGAAAGTGATCGCGGGAGCCGCCGTGTGAGGTGCGGCCGGGGCGCCATAATTCGCCGAGGCGAAGCGTCCTGATCCGCTTCGCCGCGGCGCAGCACCTTCCCCCGCCCCTCACCTTGAGTCGCACCCCGCACCACTAGTGGCACACCGCACCGTGAGTCGCAATCCGCACCGGCGGTCGCATCCCTCACCTTCAGCGACCTATCGCCCCTTTGCACCGGGGTGGTTTGTCGCTGAGAGTGAGGGGTGCATTGCTACCTGCAGGAGAAGCCACTCCGGGTGAGGGAGGCCGGCAGTGCCAACGGGAGGATTCGGCGCCAACGGTGCGTGATGCCGCTGCTCTGAGCCGACTGTCGCGCCCGAATATCCGAGCGCATCCGGACATGCGAACGCGGCCGCCGGCTTTGCGCAACGGCGACCGCGCTCGGTCTCGGGGAGCGGGAGTCGGCTCAGACTGCGGCGTCGAGGCCGCGCGTCTTCAGGCGCTCACGCTGGTTGGGGTTCACGCTCGGGCGGAACGGCATCTCGACCACCTCGGCGCGAACCGGGACTCCGGGAGTATCTGCGAACGGCTCCGGCAGATGCACCCAGTATTCGGTGCCGAGCTCGGTTGCCGACACCGGCACATGGGCCATTGCGATATTCGCTTCGAGTTCCGGCGAATACCACGGCGACGTCACGTACCCGACCGCCTCACCGTCAGCGGCAGCGGAGACGAGCCAGAAGTCCGGCGCATAGTCCGTAATCGGTTTGCCGCCGACCAGCAGGCCCACCAGCTGCGTGCGATACGGCGGAGTTCCGGCCTCGATCAGCCCGCGCACCTCTTCGAGCTTGGCCTTGCCGATATAGTCGGCCTCCTTCTTCCGCGGTACCTGGTACGACAGGTTGACCTGGAACGGGAGCGTCTCGAAGTCCATGTCCTGACCCCACGAGAGGATGCCCGCGGCGATCCTGCGGTGGTGGCTGGGAGCGACGACCTTGAGGTTGTACGGCTCACCGGCTTCCAGGACGGCGTTCCACATGTCCTCGGCGTACTTCGTCGCATCCTTGAGATAGATCTCGTAGCCCTTCTCACCGGTGAATCCGGTCTGGGAGATGATGACGTCGCGGCCGCCGACCTGAGCTTCCATGAGTCCGTAGCTCGGCAGTGTGCGCCCTTCCTCCCCGACGAGGTCGGCGATGACGTCGACGGACTTCGGGCCCTGGACCTGTACGGGTGCGACGTCGATCTCAGCGATCGTGACGTCGAACCGGCCGCCGACGTTGACTCCCTGCAGCCAGAGCATGAGGTCGGTATCGGAGAGGCTGAACCAGAATTCGTCGATGCCGACCCGCAGCAGGATCGGATCGTTGAGGATGCCGCCGGCCTCGTTGCACAGGATGACGTAGCGGGCGCGCATCACCGGGATCTTCGTCGCGTCACGGGTGATGACGAAGTTGACGAACGCCTCGGCGTCGGGACCCTTGACCTGGATCTGCCGTTCGACGGCGACGTTCCACAGGGTCACATCGTTGACGAGGGACTGGTACTCGGCCATCATCCCGCCCTCGTCGCGGGGGATGTAGCCGCGTGGGTGGTACATCCGGTTGTAGATCGACGCCCGCCAGCAGCCCTGCTGCATGGATAGCTCCCAATAGGGCGACTTACGGACGCGGGTGTCGATGAGCATTTCGACCGGGGTGGGGCCGGATTGACGAAGGTTGATCGGGACTTCTCTGTCGCTTTGGTCCACTGACGGGACATTGTTGTCCATGGTGTTCCCCCTGCTTGCACAGTTTTATATTATGGAACTTGATTCCCATATCATGGGTACAATGAGTGTAGGATCGGACACACCGGGACGCAAGGGACTCGCACATGCGAGTTTCATGAATCGACCTCCGAGAAGGAGACGAGGATGTCACAGTCAACGCTGCGCAGGCTGTTGAGCACCGCCCGCTACGAGGTTCTGCCCACGGCCGGGATCGTCGAACGCATCGAGGAGTACGTGGCACCGGGCCGCGAGATCACGGTGACCGCGTCGACGGGGCTGACCCTCGAGGCGACGCTGTCCACGGCCGAACAGCTCCAGGCCCTGGGCTTCCGCGCCGTGCCCCACCTGGCCGCACGGATGATCCACGGCAGACCCGAGCTCACGGAGATCGTCGATCGTCTCGCCGAGGCGGCTGTGGACCGGATCTTCGTCCCCGCAGGGGACGCCACTCCCCCGGCCGGCGGATACGTCGGTGCGCACGACCTCCTCGTCGATCTCTCATCCATGGCCGCACCGTTCCAGCACATCGGCGTCAGCGCCTATCCGGAATCGCATCCGATCATCCCCGACGATGTGACGATCCAGGCGATGTGGGACAAACGCGATTACGCCACGCACCTGGTGTCGAATCTGTGCTTCGATCCGGCGCTCATCGCGTCCTGGGTGCCCAGGGTTCGCGCACGGGGCGTCGAACTGCCGCTGGTCCTCGGTATTGCCGGCAAGGTGGAGCTGGCGAAGCTCGCCCGAGTTGCGACGAAGATCGGGGTGGGAGAGTCCACGCGGTTCCTGCGGAAGAACACGGCGACCTTCACGCGGATGGCCAAGCCCGGCGGATACAACCCGCGGAAGTTCCTCGACAAGATCGGCCCGGTCCTCGACGACCAGGATATGGGCGTCGCCGGTCTGCACATCTATACGTTCAATCAGATCAAGGACACCGAGGTCTGGCGCCGCAAGCAGCTCGCGGCCCTCGGCGGCGCCGAAGAGGTCTCGACCGCGTGGTGATCGAGTGGTGAGAAGCGACGATCGGGCCGATTCGATCACCCGATGTCGCTCCGGTGTCACACAATGGGATCCCCATCCGACACAGTAGGTGGCGGGCCGAAGAGTCGCCCGCCGCAAACGCATCAAGCGAAAGGGACCCCATGGCACGCATCAGCCTCGACCAGATGAACAAGAAGGCCTACGCCTCCGTTGCACATATGGATTCCTACTGCAGGCGAGCCCTCGGCACAGAACTCTACGACTTCGTGAAGCTGCGAGCCTCCATCGTCAACGGCTGCGGATTCTGCGTCGACATGCACTCCAGCGACCTGATCGCCATGGGGGTCTCCTCGCGCAAGGTCGTCAACGTCGCCGCCTGGCAGCACACCGGGTCGCTCTTCGACGACCGCGAGCGCAGCGTCTTCGCCCTCACCGACGCCGTGACGAAGATCGGACCGGACTCCGTCACCGACGAGATCTGGGAAGAGGCGGCGCGCCACTTCACGGATGAGCAGCTGGGAGACCTCCTGCTCGGCATCTCGACGATCAATGTGTGGAACCGCCTGGCGATCAGCACCGAAACAGTCCCACCGGCCGAGGCAGAGTCTGCTGCATCACCGGCAGACGGCGAGCAGTCGTGAGCCGCCGCCACTGAGAATCCACGGTGGTCTACATTGGTGCACGTGAACGCGCCTGACACCGAATCACCGGCGACCCGCGCCTGGGAAGAGCACCGGGGGCGACTCTTCGGAATCGCCTACCGCATGCTCGGAGACGTCGGGCTGGCCGAGGACATCGTCTCCGAGGTCGGCATCGCAGCGGTCGTCCAAGAGCGGAAGGGTGCCGCCGATCGTTCCGACGGTGCCGCTGGCCATTCGACTCAGCCGCCTTCCGGCACGTCGACTCAGCCGTCCGCCGGCCCCGGCAGGACCCGCACAGTGCGTTCCTGGCCGGGGTGGCTGACGACGGTCTGCGTCCGCCGGTCGATCGACCAGGCTCGGCATCTCGAGAGCGTCAAAGAGGAGTACCCCGGGTCGTGGCTCCCCGAACCGATTGCAACCGAAGCACTGCCCGATGAAGCCGTGGCGAACAGAGAGCTGCTGTCGGTGACCCTGCTGCATCTGGCCGATCAGCTCACTCCCGAAGCCAGGGCAGCCGTGGTTCTGTCCCGAGCATTCGACGTCCCCGCGAGCGAGATCTCTTCGATCCTGGACAAATCTGCCGCCGCTGTCCGGCAGATGATTTCAAGAGCCGAACGACGGCTCGACCTCGACAGAGACCTACCGCGCTCGGGCAACAGGCAGGTGATCGACCGCCTCGTCGACGCAATCCGCTCAGGTGATCAGAGCTCGGCGCTGCGTCTGCTGCTGGCCGACGATGCGATCTTCTGGAGCGACGGCGGAGGGAAGGTCCCGGCCACTCGGAATCCGCTGTTCGGCATCGATCGGATCATCCGATTCTTCGCCGCGGTATTCGATCCGAGCGATCCCAGCAGCCAGCAGGTGACAGGGGTGATCGCTGTCAACGGCGAAGCGGGCATCGGAATCGTCAAGGACGGTGATCTGCGTGTGCTGGCCGTCGAGGTCGACGACACCGGCCGCGTGATGGGCCTGCGACAAGTGAACAACCCGTACAAACTGAAACGGATGCGCACCGATCCTGTGTCATGACGCCGGGTACGACCGTCCCTACCGGTGGGTGACCTTGCGTCTGAGACTGCGCGAGAGCAGTCCCGCCTCATCGACGAGGAGCGCACCGAGGCGGTCGTGGTGTTCGGCGATGCGCATCGTCGGTCCGGAGATTCCCACGGCCGCGACGACGTCTCCGTCGATGCCGAACACCGGCGCGGCCAGAGCGTCGAGGCCGATCTCGAACTCTTCGTGGACGATGGCGAATCCGCGCTTGCGCACCGTGTCGAGGTCGTCTGTGAGCTCCTTGCGTGAGCCCAAGGTCTTCTCGGTGCGCCGCTCGAGCCTGCCGGTCGGCAGCGGGATGACGTCATAGGCGAACATGACCTTGCCCAGAGCCGAGCAGTGCGGCGGAACCTCCACGTCCGCCCAGTTCGTGGCGCCGAGGACGAACGTCGAATCGACCTGGGCGACCTGGACGACTCCTTTGGGTCCCGGCATGGCGAGGTTCACCGTCTCACCGGTCTCCTCGCTGAGGCGCTGCAGGGTCGGGTCGGCTGCGGCGACGAGGTTCTCCACTCGGTCGAAGCGGGAAGCATAGGTCGCGAACAGCGATCCGCCGCGGTAGAGGCCGTCACCGTCGCGTTCGACCAGACCGTTGCGTTCGAGGGCGGAGAGCAGGCGCGAGACCGTCGACCGAGCCAATGCGGTCTCTTCGACCACCTCGGTGTAGGAGATCGGGTCGTCGGACCTCACGACCAACGACAGAATCTCTGCCGCCCGGTCGATCGACTGGGTCCCATTGCTCATCGTGCTCAGCTCCGTCGGGGAAAGGGGGTCGGCGGAATCGAGGCCCACCGACCGCACTCACCCTACCCCACGCCCTCAGACTCTGGCCGGGTTGCGCGTCGTGAGTTACAGTTTCGAAATGAGCAACAAAGATGCGGGCTCGGGCGGCGTCCAATCCGTGGATCGAGCCGTGACGATCCTCGAGATCATCGCCCGCACGGGGCTCGCCGGGATCACCGAGATCGCCGGTGAACTCGGCGTGCACAAGTCGACTGCTTCACGCATCGTCTCCACCCTCGAAGCCCGCGGACTCGTCGAGCAGGACCATCGCCGAGGCAGATATCGTCTGGGCCTGTCCATCCTCCGCCTCGCCGGAGCGACGACCGCGCGTCTCGACATCGTCCAGGAAGCCCGCCCGATCACCAAGATGCTCGCCGAGGCGACCGGCGAGACGATCAACGTCGCCGTCCTCTCCGACGGTGCCGCGCTCTACCTCGATCAGGCTTCGTCGACTGCCTCGGTGCAGAGCCACAACTGGGTCGGGCAGCGCATTCCGCTGCACGCGACTTCCAACGGCAAGGTCCTGCTCTCCGGCCTCAGCGAGGCCGGCATCCGTGGGACCCTGGGCGCGAAGCTGACCCGCTACACCCCGCACACCGTGACCTCGGTTGCGCAGCTGCTCACCCAGATCGCCGAGGTGGCCACCACCGGATTCTCGCTCGTCGTCGATGAGCTCGAGGTCGGGCTGACCGCAGTGTCCGCTCCCGTGCGGAATGCTCACGGGGACGTCATCGCGTCGATCTCGGCCTCGGGACCGAGCTTCCGCTTCACCGAGGACAAGGTCGCCTCGGCGAAAGACCTGCTCACTTCGGCCGCCGCCGACATCTCGGCCCGCCTCGGGTGGCGCGAACACTGAGCCACGCGACGTCGGTACCCCACGAAATCGGCACCTGCGAAGCCGACACCCGCCGAAATCGGCACGGACACGCCGACGTCGGCCCCGCCTCGGCGATGGTGTGATCATCCTCGGTGGGGAGGTGGTCAGTCGAGGATGTACGTGGTGCCGCTGTCGATGCTCTCGACGGCGCGGCGGTAGAGATTGCCCACCGCCTCATCGGAGGCCGGCGGGAACCCGGGGAAGAAGTCGTGGAAATGCGTGGCCGATTCCAGAACGGTCGGGCTGGCGACGTTGATGCGGATGCCGCGCGGCATCTCACCGGCGGCGGCCATGACGAATGATTCGATGGCTCCACTGGCCATCGCGGCCGCCGATCCGGTGGGGATCGCGGCGCGGGCCGTCACCCCGGTCGTCAGGGTGATCGAACCGCCGTCCCTGACATGGGGCAGGCCGATGCGCACCAGATCCAGCTGGGCGAGCGTCTTGCCGTAGAACCCCGACTCGAAGTCCTCCCGGGTCAGTTCCGTGACGGGTTTGAACGGGACGTGTCCGGCCGTGCACACGATGGCATCGACCTCACCGACCTCGTTCAGCAGCGCCTCGATCGTCGCCGGATCGTCGAGATCGACCGCCGGATCCGTGCTCCGACCGACCTGAATGACTTCGTGCTTGCCTTCGAGCGCTCGGACGGCCGCGGTTCCGACGTGTCCCTTGGCTCCGATGATGAGTACCTTCATGGTGTCTCCCTCGTCTCGCTGGTGTGGTGGTCTGCTGCGAGCCTAGGCACGTTCGGAGGCGAAGAGAAATACTTCTGTGCGGATATTCATGTCTGAGACGCATGAAAAGGCTGTCGCTCCGCCAGAACGGCTGGTCCCCCTGGGTGCCTCGGTCTTCCCAAGGACTCCGCCTCTCCGCGCGGCCTGGAGAATCCAGATCGGTCGCTATACGCTGAGCGCATGAGTGTTGAGCTGCGTCATCTCCGCGCCCTGGTCGCCATCGATCAGACCGCGTCGTTCACGGTCGCCGCCGCGCTGCTCGGCACGACTCAGCCGACTCTGTCGCGGACGATTTCGCAGCTGGAGGAGCTTGTGGGGACGACGCTGGTCGAGCGGACCACCCGCAGCGTCGTGCTCACCGAGCGGGGAATGGAGTTCGCTGTCGAGGCCGCGTCCCTCGTCGGCCGGCTCGACCGGCTGCTCGAACGCTTCGGCGACGATCGCGAACCCCTCCGGCTCGGATGGGCATGGGCGGGACTGGGCAAGCACACGCACGGGCTCATCAGGGAATGGCAGGCCACCTCGCAGACACCGATCGATGCGAGTCGACCCGACGATCTGGACGCTGCATTGGCCAAGGCCGATATCGACATCGCCATTGTGAAACGGGCCGTCGGTGAACCACAAGCACCCGAGGGACGAGAGTGCCGGCCGCTCTTTCGCGAGTCCCTCGTCGCAGCCGTCTCCGTGTCCAACCCGCTCGCGGCCAGCCCTCAGCTGAGCCTCGACCAGATCGCCCACAGCACGGTGGCGCTGTGCTCCGTCTCGCCGACGGCGAGTCTGCGGCTCTGGGACGACCGACCTGTCGCGCCTCGTCCGCTGATGGCGGGAAATACAGACGAATGGCTGGTCAATGTCGTCCTCGACAAAGCTGTCGGAGTCACCTCGGCGGCGACCTCATTCACCCACTCCCACCCCGAGGTGGTCTATCGCGAGATCGTCGATTCGCCCGAGGTCGACGTCACGATCGAGTGGAACACCCGCGGCGCCCACTCGGCCTGTCCCCGATTCGCCGAGTTCGCTCAGCGGTATTTCCGAGAGCTGACCGCTCAGCCCTGACGCTGTCGTTCGACGCGATCTTCCGACCGCGCAATGACCGCGCAAGCGACCTCTTGACACTCCCGCCTCGGCGGAGGACGATCATCGTACGCAGTTCCACATAGCGCGCATCGTTGCATAATTCGCAACGATGCCGGTGAAGGCGAAGATGCCTTCAGAGAGGAGCCTGCTCATGGCTTCCGTCCCCGCCCAGGCCAGCGTCGTCGTTGTCGGCGCCGGCATCGTCGGCAACAGCCTCGTCCACCATCTCGCCGAGCTCGGCTGGACCGATATCGTCCAGATCGACAAGGGCCCGCTGCCGAATCCGGGCGGCTCGACCGGGCACGCCTCGAACTTCATCTTCCCCGTCGACCACTCGCGTGAGATCACCGACCTCACCCTCGACAGCATGCGCCAGTACAAGGAACTCGGGGTCTTCACCGAGTCCGGCGGCTTCGAGGTCGCCCGCACCGAGGAGCGCATGGAGGAGCTGCGGCGGCGCATGGCCTCGGCACGCTCGTGGGGCATCGAATCCTCCCTCGTCACCCCCGCCGAGGTCGCCGAGAAGGTGCCGTTCCTCGATCCCGAGATCATCCTCGGTGCGTTCTGGACCCCGACGGTCGGAGTCGTCGATTCGGTCCGGGCGGGCACGATGATGCGTGAATCCGCCGAAGCCAAGGGAGCGCTCACCGTGTCCCCGAACACCGAGGTGACCGGCATCGATGTCAGGGACGGGCAGATCGCAGCCGTATACACGACGAAGGGTGAGATCGCGACGAACCGCATCCTCATCGCCTGCGGTGTCTGGTCCCCGCGGATCGCCGCCATGGCCGGTGCGGCCATCCCACTGACTCCGGCGGTCCACCAGATGATCAGCGTCGGGCCCGTCCCGCAGCTGGCCGAGCGTCCCGGCGAGATCTCGTTTCCGATCGTGCGGGACATGGACACCTTCTGCTACGAACGTCAGCACGGCTCGGACATGGAGATCGGCTCCTATGCCCACCGGCCGATCCTCCACGACCCTGATGAGATTCCCTCGATCGAGGCGGCGAAGCTCTCCCCCACGGAGATGCCGTTCACCGAGGATGACTTCGACCCGCAGCTCGAACAGGCCGTCGAGCTCATGCCCGAGGTGCTGTCGAATCCGGACGTCGAGATCCGCTACGCGATCAACGGACTGCTCTCGCTGACTCCGGACGGGGCGCCCATCCTCGGTGAATCACCCCAGGTGAAGGGCTTGTGGTCGGCGGCGGCCGTGTGGGTGAAGGAAGGTCCTGGCGTCGGGCGGGCGGTGGCCGAGTGGATGACGCACGGACTGCCGGAGATCGACGTGCAGGGTGCCGACATCGCTCGATTCCACTCCCATCAGCGCACCCGCGAACACGTGCGCGCCCGCACCTCGGAGGCATTCAACAAGACCTATGGCATCGTCCACCCCGGCGAGCAGTGGGCCAGCGACCGTGACGTCCGCCGATCCCCGATGTGGCAGCGCGAGGCCGATCTCGGGGCCGTGTTCTTCGAAGCCGGCGGGTGGGAGCGGCCGCAGTGGTATCAGTCGAATGCCGGTCTGCTCGAGGAGTTCGGTGACGCGGTCATGGACCGCAGCGCCGAATGGGATTCCCGCTGGTGGTCACCGATCATCAACGCCGAACACCTCGCCATGCGGCAGCGTGCCGGGCTCGTCGACCTCTCGAGCTTCGTCATCTTCGATGTGTTCGGTCCGGCTGCTCTCGACGCTGTCCAGCACATTGCCCTGGCTCAGATGGATGTCGCCATCGGTCGGGTCGTCTACACCCCGATCCTCGATGAGAACGGCGGGTTCCGTTCCGACCTGACGATCATGCGTCTGGCGCACGACCGGTTCCGCGTCGTCACGGGTGCCGCCCACGGAATGGTCGATCTGAAATGGTTCGCCGACCGACTGCCCGATATGGGGGCGCAGATCGCCGATCTCACGAGTTCGTGGACGACGATCGGGTTGTGGGGACCGCGAGCCCGCGACATCCTCGGCTACCTCACCAGTGCTGATGTCTCCCATGAGGCATTCAAGTTCGGCACTGCCCAGACGATCGAAATCGGTTCGCTCGAGGTGCTCGCCTCCCGCATCTCCTATGTCGGCGACCTCGGTTGGGAGCTCTACGTAACGATGGAATCGGGGCTGAAGCTCTGGGATGCGCTCATGGACGCCGGCCACGCGCACGGACTGCTCCCCGTCGGACTCGGCGTCTACGGCACCACGGGCCGGATCGAGAAGGGCTACCGCGCATTCGGGGCCGAGCTCGACTCCGAGCGCAGCGTCGTCGAGGTCGGGATGGCCCGACCGAAGGTGAAGTCCCAGGACTTCGTCGGCAGGGCCGTGTATCTGCGCCACCGCGAGGAGGAGCCGAAGACGGTGCTGTGCTCGCTCACCGTCGACGATCACACGAGTGCCGGCGGGGAGAAGCGGTACATGCTCGGCGGGGAACCCATCGTCTCCGCGGACGGCGATCCGCTGATCGACGGGCACGGTCGCCACTCTTATGTCACCTCGGCGGGATCGGCTCCCAGCCTGGGCAAACACGTGCTCATGGCGTTCCTCCCACCCGCCGAGGCGGTGCTGGGCAACCGTCTGCAGGTCGTGTACATGGAGGAGTTCTATCCCGTGACGGTGGCAGCGGTCGATTCGACACCGCTGTTCGACCCCGACAACGAGTGCATCCGGAGGTAGCCGTGAACATCCTCGTCTGCATCAAACGCGTCCCCGATATCGCCGGTTCCGTCACTCTCGACGACGCGGGCACCGGGATCGACGAATCCGGGCTCGGCCACACCATGTCCTCACACGAGGAGTGCGCTGTCGAGCTCGCGATCCAGACCGCGGCCCAGGCCGGTGGGACCGTCACCGTGCTCACTCTCGGTCCCGCCGAGGCGGTCGAGCAGCTGCGTGCGGCCGTGGCGGTGGGAGCGAACGACGGCATCCTCGTCGAGGCGGCCGACCCGTCCGTGTTCGCCCCCGAGGATATTGCGCAGGTCATCGGTGATGTCATCCGTGATCGCGCCGAGGCGGGGCAGACCTTCGATCTCGTCCTCACCGGTGACGATGCCGCCGACACCGGCGATTTCCAGGTCGGGATCCGCCTGGCTTACGACCTCGGGTACCCGGTGCTCACGAATATCCAGACGATCAGTGTCGGCGGGGCGGCTGGAGGCGGCGGCGAGCGCGGCTCCGGGCGGATCGAGGCGCGCGGGATCGGACCGGTGGGAACGGAGATCTTCTCCCTCGGTCTGCCCGCGGTCGTCGCCGTCCATGAGGGCGGGGTCGATCCGCGCTATCCCTCGATCACCGGGCGGATGAAGGCGAAGAAGGCCCAGGTCGTCGAATACGACGCGCCCGTTCCGGGGATGGGCAGCCCCCGGCTCCGGCTCGAACTGCCTGAGGTGAAGGCGAGTTCGGTGACCATCCTCGGCGAGGGCCCCGAAGCGGCTCCCGCCCTGGTCGATGTGCTCGAGGAGATCGGAGTGATCCGGCCATGACTATGGTTTTCGTCGAAACGGACCCGGCAGGCGAGGTCACACTCACCTCCGCCGAAGCCATCACCTTCGCCCGCAAAAACCCCCAATTACTACCTGACGGGGGCGCAGCAACCTCGCGCGAGGTATCTGGGCCGCCGTCAGGTAGCACGGAGGGGGTGGTGATCGGCCCGCTCAGTGATGCTGCGGTTGAGTCGCTGGGGCGGCTCGGGGTCGGTGTCATCCATCATCTCGACCATCCGGATCTCGCGGAGTATTCTGCGGCGGCGTGGGCCCAGGCGATCGTCGACGTCGCTCCGGAGTCCGGCACACTGTTGGCCTCGGGCACCCCGCGCGGTATGGAGCTCATGGCCCACGCCGCGGTCCGCACCGGCGCCCGCATGGCTGCCAATGTCATCGCCGCCGACGCAGAGGGCCTGCTCCGTCAGGTCCACGGCGGCACCACCTTCGAACGCCTCCGCCTCGACGGGGATCTGCAGGTGCTCACGATCGCCGGCCACGCCTGCACTCCCGAAGAGACGACCCCAATCACCCCGGAGGTCTACGCCTATGACCTCACCGTCGCCGAGGCGGACCTGACCACCCGTGTCCAGCGCACCGAGGTCGAGGCCGCCGATGATGCGTCCGGACTGACCTCGGCCAGGGCCGTGGTCGGGGCCGGTCGCGGAGTCGGTTCGGAGAACGGATTCGCCGAAGTCCTCGAACTCGTCGACCACCTCGGCGGTGCCCTGGGCGTCTCCCGTGTGGTCACGGGCCTCGGCTGGCGCCCACACGCCGAACAGGTCGGCCAGACAGGCAGCCGCATCTCCCCCGACGTCTACATCGCCTGCGGGATCTCAGGAGCAATCCAGCACATGGCCGGAATCGAGGGGGCGAAGACGCTCGTGGCCATCAACACCGATGAAGAATCGACGATGGTCCAGCGGGCGGACTATGCGATCATCGGCGACCTCCACGAGGTGGTCGGAGCCGTCAACGAGGAGATCGTCCGCCGTCGCGGCTGAGCGCAGTTATAGTTTCCTCAAAGACCTCCGCAAATGGGGGTCTCCAGGAAGCGGCGAAAGGCGGCTGTCGTGCGCTCTGTCCACTTGAGTTCGACACGATCGGCGGATCGGCGGTGAACCGGCTCGTCCGCATCGCCTACCTCGGCTTCATCGCCGGCGATACCAAAGCCTTCACGATCATCCACCAGGTCTCATTTGCGATCCTGCTCGGGGCGAGCGCAGCCCTGCTCAGCGCCCTGCGACCGGATTCAGCAGTGGGCCACGAGTGGCTCATATCGGGGTCCGTCCTGCTCGTCATCGCCACGCTCGGTGCCGTCTACTCGGAGAAGTTCTTACGCCCCTGGGTGCCGAATCTCGCGATCCCACTGCTCGACTTCCTCGCCCTGGGCCTGTGCCGATTGGGAACCTACCCCGACGGGGCGGGCCTGTCGATCCTCGCCTTCACCCCTGTCGTCTGGCTGGTCACAAGCTTCCGCACACGCGGCGCCGTCATCGCACTCGGGGCAGTGCTCATCACCCTCACCCCAGTGAGCCTGTTCGGCGGAGATGCTCCGGTCGATGCCGCCCGGATCGTGCTCGCACTCATCCTGCCCGTGGCCGTCGTGCTCGTCTCCGGGCTGACCATCGGGTTCGAGACGCGCCTGCGTTCGATGAACACGCGCCTGACTGCGGCCCTTGAGCGGCAGCAGAGCCTGACCAGCGATCTGCAGAAGACAAGCGCGCTGCTGCGCGGCACCGGTGCCAGCGTCGACGTCGGAGTGATCGTCTTCGACGAGAACGGGGACACCGCGTTCAAGAACCCCGCATTCACCTCCCACCTCGACGCGACGGTCAAACGCTTGGCCGGCGCTCGGACCACCTCGAATGGTCCCGGGGACGCAGACACCACCATCGGCAGTTCCGACGCCGGAGACTCTGTCATCGACGAGTCCGCCATCGCCGACGGGGACATGTTCGGTGCCGATGGGCACACCCGGATCGACCCCAGGGAGTCACCAGTGGCCCGTGCCCGCCGCGGAGAACGGTTCGACGATGAACTGATCTGGGTCGGTCCTCAAAGCGGCGATCAGCTGGCGCTGTCGATCACCTCGGTGAGTTGGCAGGGGCATCCGAGCATCGCCCCGCACACGATCGTGACCACTCAGGACGTGACATCCACTCAACAGCTCATCCGGGCCCGCGAGCGCATACTCGCCTCGGTCTCACACGAGCTGCGGACTCCGCTGACCTCGATCATGGGGTATACGGACCTCGCACTCGACGAACTCGAGAACGGCTCCCGCGCAGCCGCCTCGGCGATAGCCTCATATCTGGCCGTCGTACAACGGAACTCCGATCAGCTGCTCGCCATGGTCGAGGACATTCTCAGCGCCCAACAGACACCGTCGAACCGCTTCGAACTGAACATCACCGAGTTCGAACTCGCCCCGCTCATCCACGACGTCGTCCAACAGCTTCGCTCGACGGCCGCCGACCAGAAAGTCGAACTCGCCGTCGAGTCCGCGGGTTCCCCGACGATTTCCGCCGATTCAAAGCGCATCACGCAGGTGCTGACGAACCTCGTGGTCAACGGCATCAAATACTCCGGGCCCGGACATCGCGTCACCGTCCGAACCCGCTCTGATGCGCTCGGCATCGGTTTCGACGTTGTCGACGACGGGGCAGGAATGCCTGCCCGCGAGGTCGATCAGCTCTTCACGGCGTTCTTCCGCGGCGACGCCGCCCGGGCCTCCAGTCAGCGGGGCGTCGGATTGGGACTCTCCCTGGTCAAAGGCATTGTCGACGCACACGGGGGAACGATCACGGTGTCCTCGATTGAAGGCACCGGCAGCACATTCAGCGTCCGCATCCCCTCCCGAGACGAAGGAGCTCGACTGTGACCCGAAACGAAGGAGCCCGACTGTGACCAGAGACGACGGCCAGTCCTCAACGAGACAGATCGGTCCGATCGCGGTGCTGCTCTCCCTCGTCTATGGGGTTCTCGCGGCCTACATCTTCTGCTTCTCCGGATCCTTCGGGCGCCTTGGTGAGTACTGGTGGTTCGACATCGCGCTCATCACCATCACCATCACGGCTTCGCTCTCACTGGCCTATGTCAGCCTGCTGCTCATCTCCTATGTCCGGCAGAAAGCCGTCGACCCCGGCGACCCCACGGACTTCACCTGGCACTTCCTCATCCCCTGCCGCGATGAGGAATCCGTCATCGCCGAGACCGTCTCGGCCGCGCGGACCTCATTCCCCGAGGCCCACATCTGGGTCATCGACGACGCCAGCGAGGACGCCACCGCCGCCATCGTCACCGACATCATGGACGTCGACGACCGCACCCACCTCATCTCCCGGGTCCTGCCCGAGGCACGGACGGGCAAGGGGAAGGCGCTCAACGCGGCCTATCGCTCGGTGTCCGGATTCGTCGGCGCAGACTCCGCCGACCGTGCCCGCGCCGTCATCGGAGTCCTCGACGCCGACGGGTTCCTCTCCGACAACGCCCTGTCAGTGCTCTCGGGCCCGACTGGCTTCGGAGACGAGACCCTCGGCGCGGCGCAGCTCGAAGTGTGGATGAAGAACCGCGGCGACAAGCGGCCGCGTCCAGGACGCAATTGGTTCCTCAACCTCCTCGGCCGGTTCCTCATCCGGATGCAGGACATCGAGTTCCGCACCTCGAACTCGGCGATGCAGCAGCTGCGGGTGACTACTGGGACCGTCGGCATGGGCGGCAACGGACAGTTCACTCGCCTCACCGTCCTCGACGCACTCACCGACGACCATGGAGAACCGTGGGGAAACAAGCTCAGCGAGGACTACGAGCTCGGGCTCAATATCCTTACCCGCGGATTCCGCAACGGCTACTTCCCGCAGGCCCATGTGTCCCAGGAGGCACTGCCCCATTTCCGCAGACTCCTCACGCAACGCACGCGGTGGGGACAGGGAATCATGGAGTGCGCATCTAATCTGCCTGCTCTGCGCAGGAGCCGCGTCCTGAGGTTCCCAGGGTTCGTCGAGATCCACTATTTCATGAGCCAACCGTGGTTGATGATGCTCAATCTCCTGCTCATCCCGATCGTCACAGCCGTCGCGATCGCCCAAGGATTCTTCGGATTCGTCAGTGATGCCGCGACCTGGATCATCGTCCTCACCGGGCTCGTCTTCGTCGTTCTCCCTTATGCCCTGTGGGGCCCGCTCTACCGACGGTGGGGGCCCGAACCCATCGGTCGGACCGCCTCGGTGCTGCTGGGATTGGGGTACCTCGTCTACGTCTACTTCACCTACTTCTACTATCCCCGCGCGATCGCCCGCATGGTCACCGGCCGGAATTCGTGGGCGAAGACGAAGCGCAACGCCGACGACGTGCTCGTCACCTCGACCTTCACCCCGGCGGCACTGCAAGTCGTTCCGCTGCTCGACCAGAACAGCCTCACCGAACTCGCCGAGGAGCTCGAAGGCAGGGACGAGTACGCCGAGGAGATCGTGTCCCGGTTCGCCCTCATCTGGCCGCGCCGTCTGGCGAATCTGCAGCAGGCCGTGGCCGCCGAGGACGTGCTGGCCACCAGCGATGCGATTGCCAGCATCCGGGTGTCGTCGACGATGGTCGGAGCACGCCGACTGCAGGTGGCTGCCGAAGACTTCACAACCTTGGTCGAGAGCCGCGAGTTCGATGCCGCACGTGCTGCACTGCCGCGATTGTCCCGGGTCGGCGACGACACGATCGTCGAGATCCGCTCCCGTTTCCTCGATCTGCCGACCCGCGGTCAGCACTGAGATCCGGGCTGCGCTGCCCACCGGCACCCAGCCACTGAACCGGGCGATCAGCGCGGTCGACTCACTCTTCGTCCATCGCCTGCAGGAACTCGCGGACCTCGCGTGGTTTGAACGGTTTTGTGAGGAACGCGTCGGCTCCGGCGTCGAGGCTGGCGTCGCTGTCACGTTGCGTCGCCCGGGCGCTGATCACCGCGATCGTCGCCACGGTGCGGGGTCGGATCTGCCGCAGGAGTTCAAGACCGTCGATATCGGGCAGTCCGAGGTCGACGGTGATGAGTGTGCGTTCGGCTTCGTTGAAGAGTTCGAGTCCGAGCTTGCCCGTCGCCACCGATTCGACGCTGTATCCGCTCTGCTCCAGCACGACCTCGAGCAGCCGGCGGATATCGTCATCGTCTTCGATGACCAGTGCGTTCTTCGATTCCATACCGAACCATTCCCTTACGGCCGGCTCAGTCGGCCGCACCTGGACTCCTGCGTTCGCTTCATAGCTTAGTCTTCCCCGTAACGGCAGACGCGAGATTTCCGTTGCCACCGAGCACCTGGTTAACTGTAGAACGCTCGTTAAGTCACCGTCCCAATCAGCTCCCGGAGGCAGTCATGGCCACTTTCGAACTCTCACCCGAAGTGCGCTGGTCGGATCAGGACCTGCTCGGCCACGTCAACAACGCACGGATGATCACCCTCATCGAGGAATGCCGCGTGCGCTGGATGCACGAGATCCGGGCCGGACACATCACCGGCGGCGGACTGCTCGTCGCCCGCCAGACCATCGACTACCTCGTGCCCGTCATGTACGGCCCCGAACTGAAGATGACGGTGACGGTGAAGAAGCTCGGCAACTCCTCGTTCACCGTCAACACCCGCGGTGACCAGGACGGACGTCAGGTCTTCGACCACGACTGTGTGCTCGTCCACATCGATCGGGACTCGCAGAAGCCCACTCCGCTGACGCCCGAGCTGCGCGCAGTCTTCGAACCCTACCTGCAGGACTGAGGCCCGACGATTGGCGTAGGTGGGAGAAACAGTCACGCAAAACCGAGGCGGGCGTGGCCATTCAGCCCACCCAGTGTGAGAGCATCTCCAGCCCAACGGCAGCGAGAATCTCCAGAGGAACGCGCGATCATGGCCGATTCGTTCAAGCCGGCACCGCACCCGTCCGCATAGTCTGAAGTCATGAAACTCGACGCGATCTCGATCATCACCGCAGACATGCCCGCCGCCATCACCTTCTACTCCGCTCTCGGTCTCGAACTCGCCGACGGCGGCCCGGACGCCCCACACACCGAGTTCTCCTCCGGATCCCTGCGGATCCTCCTCGACACCGAGGCGGTCGTCCTCGGCATCGATCCCGAATGGACCCGCCCGACCGGCGGAAACAAGATGTCCTTGGCTTTCGACTGCTCCACCGCCGAGGCGGTCGATGCGACATTCGCCAAGCTCACCGGGCGCGGCGACGGGGGAAGCGATCCCGTGGCAGGAATCGTCCACGAACCCTGGGACGCGTTCTGGGGACAGCGCTACGCTGTGGTCTCCGACCCCGACGGCAACACGGTCGACCTCTTCGCCGCCCTCAACTCCTAATTGCTACCCGACGGCGGCCCAGCAACCTGGCGCGAGGTTGCTGGGCCGCCGTCGGGTAGTTCTGGGTAGGGACGAACTTACAGGACGAACGCCGGGTGCGCCCTCACCCGATGAGCGAGCGCTCGTCCCGCCGCAGGTGAGCGGCATCGGCATACCCGACCTCGGCCGCTGCCGCTGTCCGCGACCGCCCCGCATCGATGAGGTCTCGCGCGGCCCGCCAGCGCAGAATCTTCGCCAGGTGCTTGGGTCCGTAGCCGAACCATTCCGCGCTCAGCCGGCGCAGCTGCCGCGGTGAATACGCGAACTCCGCGGCCGCCTCGGTGACGGTCTGGGCCGGCGAATTCGAGCGCACGTCCAAGGCCCGAGCCAAGGCCATCGGACGCGGATCCAGCATGGCTCGGTCCGTCAGACCGCCAGCCATGTCGAGCAGCACCCGGGCAACTCCCGTCACCGAGGCGGCCCCGCCCTCGCCGACAGCGCGAACCTCTGAATGCCGGCCGCCGATGACAGCGTCGAGGGGCGTCACCCGATCGGCCAGCTCCCCCGCCGAGGTGGTCAACAGCTGCGCAAGCACGCCGGAGTCGAATCGCAGGCCCACCGTCGGTGCAGCCGAACCGTGGAACATCCGTGCCGTGGAATCGGCGCCGGCGATGAGTATCTGCGAATCGATGACGATGAGATCCATGCACCCGTCGGGAACGATGAGCGATGGAGCCGCGGCAGGTGCGACAGTCGGCCCGGAAGCCAGACCGGCGGCAGTGTTCCCACGATCAGGGTCTGCCGCCTCGACGGAGGAAGCCGCCTCGGCGAGGGAATCGGCCTTGTCGGAAACGGAGACCCACAGGCTCGCCCGCAGGCGCGGGATCCGGGTTTCGCGATACACGGACTCGGCCTCCTGACGCTCTCGGCGGTAAACTCGTCTGTGTTCATCTGGTGCGGGCGGCGCGATCTGCCCCCAGAATAGCGCGCGAATGGCCCCACCAGAGGGCCGCACGACTGAGCTCACGGGAAGGAATGATGGCTGCAGCATCCTCGGCGCCGGTATCGGCGCGCAGGCAGGCTCGCCATGTCACTGTCTTCCTCGATGTCGATGGCGTCCTCAACTCCTACCCGGTGCCCAAGCTGCGCGGCATGGCCGAGGGGCGAAAGAAGCTGCACGCGTGGCACTACGAACTCCACTACCGGCCGTCCGTCGTCGAATTCTTCGACCGCATCGTCGAGACCCATGAGGTCGACGTCGTCTGGCTGTCGACCTGGTCGCAGCGATGCAAGTCCGAGCTCGAACCGAAATTCGGTCTGCGCAACTCCTTCGACGTCATCGAAATGCCCGATGAGACGCACAACCGCTTCGCTCACGATCCGCAGCAGTGGTGGAAGGCCCGGGCCATGGAGGACTGGCTGGCCACCCACGAGCACGGGCGTGCGATCTGGATCGACGACGACCTGGCGTGGCCGGCCACCCGCGATTACTTCCTCAAGCACTACTCACCCAACCGCCTCAAGCTCATTGCCCCGGACTTCGCCCACGGCCTGACGAAAGCCCATCTCAAGGAGATCCGGGAGTTCGCCTACCCCAAGACCGACGCTCCAAGGACCATCGACACCAAGCCCGGCGGCCCAATGACCAAGGCATCGACGACATCCGACCCGAAGGGGACTTCATGACGCGCATCGGCCTGCTCGATTCCGGACTCGGACTCCTCGGCACCGCCGACGCGCTGTTCAACCTCGCCCCCGACGCTGACCTCGTCCTCGCCATGGACCCGGACTTCACCCCGTACGGCAGCCTGAGCACCGAGACCCTCGAACAGCGGGCCCTGCATTCGGCCGGAGTGCTCGCCGAATGGGAGCCCGACGCCATCGTCATCGCCTGCAACACCGCCTCGGTGCAGGCCCTCGAGGCCGTCCGCGCCCGCTACGAACCGGCCATCCCCGTCATCGGCACCGTGCCCGCCGTGAAGATGGCTGCCGGCACCGGGCAGGACTTCGCGATCTGGGCGACGCCGGCGACCACAGGCAGCGAGTATCAGCAGAACCTCATCGACTCCTTCGCCGCGGACCTGCACGTGGCCAAGATCGCCTGTCCCGGACTGGCCGAGGCCATCAACGCCGCCGACCTGGACAAGATCGACACCGCCATCGAGGATGCCTTCACCCGGATGGGACCGGGAATGGAGACCGTGGTGCTCGGCTGCACCCACTACGGACTCGTCGCCGACCGCATCATGGCAGCCCGAGCCGGAGCCCTCACCGTCTTCGACTCCCCCATGCCGGTGGCCAAACAGACGCTCCGCCGCATCGGCCTCGAACCCGCCGGAGTCGGCGAGGATCAGCCCGGCACCGGACGCGTGCTCGCAACCTTCGCGTCCGGCCGACGCGTCAGCCTCCCCCAGGCCTTGGATGCCTACCCGGCCGGCAAACGACTGCTCGCCCGAGAGGCCTGACTCCACCTCCCCTCCGCGTTCCCTCCGAACCCGGTCTTTCCCAACCGCACAGGCGTAGAATAGACCAGACAGTCAATCGTCAAAGGAGGCGATTCGACATGTTGGCGCTCAGTATCCTCGCCGCACTTGTCGCACTCGGAGCAATCACGCTGGGTAACAGCCTGAAGATCGTCAAGCAGTACGAACGCGGGGTGGTCTACCGCCTCGGCAGAGTCAACGCCGAGCCCCGTCCGCCCGGAATGACCGCGATCGTCCCCTTCGTCGACAAACTCGAGAAGGTCAACCTCCAGATCGTGACCATGCCGATCCCCGCGCAGGAGGGCATCACCCGCGACAACGTCACCGTCCGCGTCGACGCCGTCATCTATTTCAAGGTCGTCGACCCGCGCAAGGCCGTCGTCGACGTCGAGGACTACCAGCTCGCCGTCGGCCAAGTCGCGCAGACCTCGCTGCGTTCGATCATCGGCCAGAGCGAACTCGACGATCTGCTCACCAACCGCGAGCGCCTCAACCAGGGCCTGGCGATTATGATCGACAGCCCCGCCGTCGACTGGGGCGTCCACATCGACCGCGTCGAGATCAAGGACGTGGCCCTGCCGGAGACGATGAAACGCTCCATGTCGCGCCAGGCCGAAGCAGAACGCGAACGCCGATCCCGCGTCATCATCGCCGATGGTGAACTGCAGGCCTCGAACAAGCTCGCCAAGGCCTCCGAGGCCATGGCCCACACCCCGTCCGCCCTGCAGCTGCGTCTGCTCCAGACCATCGTCGAGGTGGCCGCCGAACGGAACTCGACCTTGGTCCTGCCCTTCCCCGTCGAGCTCCTGCGCTTCCTCGAGAACAACACCCCGACTGCTCCTCCCACCACCGAGGCGGGCGCGAAGTCGACCACGGAAGCAGGAGTCACACCCACCACGGACACCCCCGCCGAGGCGGCCGACCGGTCCGGATCGGACACGACGTCGAGTGCCCCGGCTGACCTCGACGCCATCGTTCAAGCCATGTCCGAATCGCTTAAGCTCACCGGGCTGATGCCCGAGCAGGAGCGTGTCACCTCGGACATGCCGGAGCAGGAGCGGACCACCTCGGATTCGGCCGCACGATCCGACTCCGCCGATCAGGAGGAGCACCTCGGGCACGCCTGAACCGTCGCACCCCGGCCGGTGACCGCCCTGGATCCGCCCACCGACCGCCCCCGGCGCCGTCTTCAGCGTCTGTCCAAACCGGAGGACTAGGCTGTGGGCATGGACCTCAAGCGCACTGGAAGAACAGTCATCGTCAACGGCGTCATCGCCCTCGTGATGGGTGCGCTGATGATGGTCTGGCCAGGCACCTCCGCCGAGGTGGTCGTGCGGATCTTCGCCTGCTGGCTCGCCGTCATCGCCGTCTCCTCCCTCGTCTTCGCACCGCAGGGAGGCCGCACCGGCAGCATGGTCACACGCGCGGTCCTGCTCATCCTCCTCGGTGCGCTCATCTTCTTCACCCCGATGCTGTTCGCGTCCATGGTCACCGTGCTGACCGGATTCGCCATCATCTTCTTCAGCTTCCTCGCGCTCACCATGTCCTTCTTCATCCGTCGGATGGGAGTCAGGACCTGGTGGGCGCTCACCGTCATCGGCGTCCTCGGCATCATACTCGGCGGCTTCTTCCTCTTCGCACCGGGCGCCGGAGTGACCGCGCTGATCTTCACCCTCGCCGGGTTCATCATCCTCGTCGGCATCGCCCTCATCGTTCTGGGCCGTCGACTGCGCAAGGTCGACAGGCAGATGAAATCCGATCCGCACCGCAATCGCCCCGATGAAGGCGGCGGCGATGTCATCCGCGGGGAGATCATCGACTGATTCCGGCCGCCTCGGCGAGCTTTTCCCCTTTCGACAGAGCCCCGATCCGCACAGCTGCGGGTCCGGGCTCTGTCACGTGCCTACAGCACACCAACTCACGCACCAAAGTCGGCCCGAAGTGGTCATTGTCACAACATGACTTTCCGACTCCTACACACCCAAGCGCCCTCTTCCCACGAAGATTGACTCATATAGCATCTGACCTGGAACATTGCGTGAACGGAAGGCGAAAAGTACCGAGTGTGCATGAGCATTTCGTGAGTCTCGGAATCGGAGTTAACCGTGCATTCATCTTCTCCGTAACCTGGCGGTCATCCGCCCTGCGAATCATGGAGGCAGACAGACACTGCCACATCGACTGAAATTCGCGAGGAGAACGAATGACCCAGGTTCTGGCACCGGAGCGCCACACTCCGCCACCTGCCGTCGGCCGCAGCAACGACCGCCTCTGGCATCTGGCCTTCGGCGGCCTGATGGCGATCACCCTCATCGCCTTCACCCTGTGGTCGCTCGACTTCGTGGGCCGGGACGCACCCCGCATGGTGCTCATCACCACGGTCATCTTCGGCGCCTTCATGGCCTTCAACATCGGCGGCAACGATGTCGCCAACGCCTTCGGCACCTCCGTCGGCGCCGGCACCCTGACGATGAAGCAGGCACTGCTCATCGCCGCGGTCTTCGAGGTCAGCGGCGCGCTTCTGGCCGGCGGTGATGTCACCGACACGATCAAGAGCGGAATCGTCGACCTCAGCGGGGTGGCGATCGACCCGATGGACTTCGCGTTCATCATGATGGCGGCCCTCCTCGGCGCGGCAGTGTGGCTGCTGGTAGCGACGCGGATGGGCTGGCCGGTGTCGACGACGCATGCCATCATCGGCGGCATCATCGGTGCATCACTGACGATCGGATTCGTCACCGGCACCGGCGGATTCGCCATGGTGCAGTGGTCCGAGGTCGGCCAGATCGCGATCTCCTGGGTGCTGTCTCCTGCCCTCGGCGGACTCGCCGCATTCGTCATCTACGGGCTGATCAAGAAATACGTGCTCGGCAAGTCGCTGTCGCACACGCTGAAGCCGCATATGCTCGCCCCGGTCTCCGCAGCCGAGGGATCCGTCGACGCGCAGATCGACGCCGCCGCCGAGGATGCCCCCGCCGAGGGAGGATCGATCGGCACGCACTCGGCCCTGCAGCGGTGGGTTCCCCTCATCGCCGCCGTCGGCGCTGTCATCATCACCGCAATGCTGCTGTTCAAGGGACTGAAGAACCTCGACATGAGCGTGACCACGGTCGGCGGTCTGCTCATCATGGCGATGATCGGCGCGGCCGTGTGGCTGGCAGTGTTCGTCTTCGCCAAGACCCTGCGCAAGCAGACTGTGCCCCGTGCGACGTACATCCTGTTCTCCTGGATGCAGGTGTTCACCGCCTCAGCATTCGCCTTTAGCCACGGTTCGAACGACATCGCCAACGCCGTCGGCCCCTTCGCCGCCGTCCTCGATGTGCTCCGCACCGACAGCATCAGCGGCGAGGCGAGCGTGCCGTTCGCAGCCATGCTCACCTGCGGCATCGCCCTCATCGTCGGTCTCTGGTTCATCGGCCGCAAGGTCATCGCAACGGTCGGCACGAACCTCACCGAGATCCACCCGGCCTCCGGATTCGCCGCCGAACTCGCTGCCGCGGGAATCGTCATGGCCGCCTCGGTGAGCGGTCTGCCGGTGTCGTCGACGCACATCCTCATCGGTGCGATCATCGGCGTCGGCCTGGTCAACCGTTCGGCAAACTGGAAGCTCATGAAGCCGATCGCATTGGCCTGGATCATCACCCTTCCGGCCGCAGCGGTCATCGGTTCGGTCGGCGTCATCGCCCTGCGCACCATGATGGGCTGACCCACTGGCACGAACGCTCACACGCGTTCGCCGGACTCCGTTCGACACACGGCTTCGAACGCATCCGCACGTCCGCCCTGCCGACTTCCACACGAAGTCGGCAGGGCGATTTTGTCCGAACCCTGGTCTCGGCAAAGCTCCCTGTGCTATCTTGTTCCGCATGGGAACATTGAACAGCAGCGCAATGACTGCGCCTTGCTTCTTTATTCGTCACCGCAGCGCCTGACAGCGCGCCTGACGAATTCTTCTGCGATCGGCTGACCGACGACAGTCACCCTGATCTGCTCTGCAAGCGCGTTGTCCTCCCGGAGAGCCATCGGCATCCGGGCGATGCGACAATCGGCTGATCCCTTTCCGATTCACTGACCACTTCGATCATCATGATCGACCGGGTCTATACGAATCGATCAGACTCACCATCATTGCGCTGCCTCGGGTGCCTCCATCTTCCTTTTGGAGCACATCCCATTGCGACCCCACACGTCACGACACCGTTCGACACGCAGTCAGTCCCATTCGCTCTCGGCCCCGCGGTCACAGCACGGCGGGCGGCATGAACTCGGCCAGAACTTTCTGCGTTCACCCACCACCATCGACACGATTGCGAGCCTGGCTCGTTCCACCTCCGGACCGATCATGGAGATCGGTCCCGGGGATGGGGCAGTCACTTCCGAGCTCTACCGGCTCGGTCGAAAGCTCACACTCGTCGAACTCGACGAAACGAGGTTGGATCACCTTGAAGACACGTACCCGCGGGCCGAGGTCCGGCACGCCGACATCCTGACCACCCGGCTCGACCGGCCGGTCATCGTCGGCAATCTGCCGTTCCACCTCACCACCCCCATCCTCCGCAAACTGCTGCGTTCCGGGCGCTGGCAGCGGGCGATCCTGCTCACCCAATGGGAAGTGGCCCGCAAACGCGCCGGCATCGGCGGATCGACCATGATGACCGCGCAATGGACCCCATGGTTCGACTTCCGCCTCGTCACCCGCGTCCCCGCCGACGCGTTCACCCCGAAGCCCAGCGTCGATGGCGGCATCCTCACCATCGATCGCTGTCCCACCGGATCGATTCCAGACAATGCTCGATCCGAATATCAACAGTTCGTCCGTTCGGTCTTCACCGGTCGCGGGCGAGGAATGAAAGGAATCCTCTCGAAGATGAGCATCACCGATCATCGCACTCTGCAATCGACCATGGACCGCAACGACATCAGAGGAGACATCTTGCCCAAAGATCTCACCCCCGACCAGTGGACCGGACTGTTCACCGAACTGGTCACCGAAACAGATCACAAGGATGCGAAGAAGGGAAAGACCATGCGAAACAGCAAAGCACCCAAACAGAACCCCATCACCGAGGCGGCCCCGCAGACACCGTTGATCACCGGGGAGATGCCCATCGTCGGCGCCAAACCGGCGACCGAGAAGCTACAGGCTTCCATCCCGGGCACCGATCCGAAGGCGAAGAGCCATGACAAGGGTCATCTGCAGGCCGAACGCGGTTTCATGAATCAGCATCAGAAACCGCAGCAGCCCCAGCCGAGGTGGAACCTGCCGCGCAGGTGAGTCTCCGATGCTCCGGTCCGACGTTTCCCCGTCGGACCGGAGCGTTGTCCGGCCCGTGCTCCTCCATGCCGATGCGCCGACGGACCACGACACCGGCGACTCCTCCGTCTTCTCCGGAAGTTCATCTTCGCCGACTGCCGGCGCTCGTAGACTGAAAACAGCAGGTCCACGCACTGCGCATTCGGTCGAGAGGTCAGCCGGAATGGACAATGAACACGGCACGCACATCAGACGCTTCATCAATGGGTGGTGTCCTGGCTGCGAAGAGAGCAGCAGCCTGACACCGGGTCGACTCAATTCCGACGGAACCATCGAATTCCGCACCTGTGTCGACTGTGGGGAAACCGTCGAGGACCACGATCCTCGATACTGGTCATCGGCCGCCGACGCCGATGAAGAAGGACTCGTCTAGATTCCTCCTCCGCCGGCCACGGAGGTCACCAACGCAAAGGTCGTGTCAGACCCTCCATCTACACTGAAATCACGTTCGCGAGCTGTGGCCATCGGTACCTGGCCGGCCACACGGCAACCCGTCATCGACCGGGTGCCCCAGGGGAAGAACGGGCCCGCGCCGACCGCTCGGGCAAGCTTCGATCCGGGTCAGCGCTGCGCAGGCGCGCCCGAGAAGGACGGTTTGCCATGTCCGCAGACTTCAACGACTCCGCCGACTCCCACAACCACTCCGAGAACCGCCGCAGGGCCGCCGAACAGTGGCCGGGCTTCGAACCCGAGGTTGCCCTGCACTGGTCGAAAGTTCTACTCCACCACTCCCCTGACCCGCAACGCGCCGGCATCAAAGCTCAGATGAGTTCGGCGATCAAACGGGGCATTCCGATTGCCGGACCCGGCTGGGTGAGCACTGCCGATGCGGCTCGCAGTGATGGCTTCACACCGGTGCTCTATCAGACCCTGTTCGACACGCTGCAATCCATTCCCAGAACGGCATTCCGGTCCCACCCGGGACATCGGCAGAACGGGCACGGAACCTACCTGCCCGGCACCCCGTATGAATCAGAACTCTGGTGCGACTGGCCGAAGCTCTTCCTCGCCGAAGGTTTCGACGCTCACGCAGCCACGACGCTGATCCTGCTACGTGCTGAACCGAAGTTCCCACGCCCGCGAAGCAACAACTGAGCAGAGGGTCTTTGACCTCACCGAACCCAAACACCACTGCCGGTCGGATCAACAGATCCGACTCGGTCAGCTCGCCGAGGAAGCCACGCGCAGATACACGGCCGCGGCGAGCGCGGAGTCGATCGTCTCCTGCTTCCCTCCGATATCCACGGTCACGACTTCATCGGTGTGATCGACGACGTCGAGCGCGACATCGGGCAGCACCCCCGCCTCGGCGAGCTTCCCGAGAACAACAGGATCAGCATCGGAGACCCTCAGCACCGCATAGGATCCGGCGGCCGCCTCGGCGAGCAGGGTCGGAATATGGGAATCGACGGCACCGTCGGCACCCGGAATGGGATCGCCGTGCGGGTCGGACGTCGGGTGGCCGAGGAACGCGTCGATGCGGTCGATGAGCCGATCGGAGGCTGCATGCTCGAGGATCTCGGCCTCGTCATGAACCTCGTCCCAGCCATAGCCGAGCGACTTCACAAGAAACGTCTCGATGAGCCGGTGCCTGCGCACCATCGACAGGGCGATCGCCTTGCCCTGCTCGGTGAGCACCGGTGGCTTATATGGGACGCGGGTGATGAGACCGAGTTCGTCGAGACGCTTGAGCACCTCGGTGACATTGGCCTTCGTCGTGCCGAATCGGTTCGCAAGTTCGGTGGCCGTCATCGGGTCGCCGCCCCATTCCTGAGCCGACCAGATGGCCTTGAGGTAGTCCTGGCTGACCTCGGAGACTTCACCTGCACGCATGCCCCCAGTATCCCATGGACGCGTCACCGCGCGTCGACACTTCACCCGAAGTGGGAGATCGGACACAGATGTTCCCAAACGATTACCACCGACCCACCCCATCGCCGAGGCGGCCCTGACAAAATCTCAATCATGACCTCCCAGCCCATCCCCTCCGACTCGGTTCACCCAACCGACAACGCCGACCAAACAGGGTCGGTTCGGCCCGCCATCCCCGACGGCCCCTCCCTCACAGACGGCTGGTCCCCGTTCCGTGCGCTCCGCCGCTGGGCGAAGGCCCGCAAGCCGGCGTCCCGACCAACAGCACGGCGAGGGCCGACGACCCCGGACAACCCGCGAGCACGATCAGAGAGGATCAATGCGGCCGGCCTGTTCCGCCCCGGCGAGATCGAGTACGCGCGGCTGCGGAGCCTGCCGCCGTTCGACACCGATCTGCTCATCCTCACCAACCTGCGGATCATGCGGGTGCGCACCGATGCTCAAGGCTCCATCGCGCAGCTCTCGGAGGCGGCTGCTCGGCAGGTCAGCGCCGTTCGAGCAGAGGATTTCCGCGGACGCGCGACCGTGACCGTGGAGCTGCACGTCGGATCGTCGATGCGGCTGGAGGAGACCATCCCCACCGAGGCGCAGCGATTCGTCGACACTCTCACCGAGGTGGCCGCTCGCTCCCGGGCATGATCCGTTCCACCCTTCGGGCCCGTTCGAACCGGCTCCCGTGCCCGGCCCGGCTGGACAACCCGGCAGCTTAGTCAACTTCCTAAAAAGAGGGGGTGCTGTCTTTGTGAAAATCCTCCAACCGTAGAATAGATCGGGCCCATTTTCGGGCCCAGTCCACTTTTGTCTACCGGAGGTCGATGCGTGCAGGATCCGAACGAAGAGAAGTTGAAGCGCCCAGTCGTCGAGCGTGAGCGATTCGGCGGTACCGACCGAGCTACGAGAATCAGCAGGGACGTCGACCCCGAGAAGCGCGCTCCGATCGACAGCACGGAGATGAGCAAGGGCCCGGAGGAGCTCTCCGACGAACGCGGCTCCCGGGTCAACTGGCGAGTCTTCATCGTCGCCTCTCTCATCATCCTCGCGTTCTCCGTGTGGGCGATGATGATGCCCGACTCGGCTCAGTCGACCATGAAGACGGCTGTGGACTGGATCGCAGAGAACCTCGGTTGGTTCTATGTCGTCACCGTCACCGTCGTCATCGGCTTCGTCCTCTGGGTGGCACTGTCCAAGGAAGGCGGCGTCAGGCTCGGCCCGGACCACTCCCGCCCGCAGTACAACCTCTTCACTTGGGTCGCGATGCTCTTCGCCGCAGGCGTCGGCATCGACATGCTCTTCTACTCGGTGACCGGACCGATCACCCAGTACCTCCACCCGGTCAACGCCTCCCCCGAATCGGCGGCAGCCGCTCAGGACGCCGTCGTGTGGACGATGTTCCACTACGGCATCGCCGGCTGGTCGATGTATTCGCTGCTCGGCATGGCGATGGGCTACTTCGCCTACCGCTGGGGCATGCCCCTCTCGATCCGTGCGGTCCTCTACCCGCTGCTGGGCAAGCGCGTGCGCGGAACCACCGGTGATGTCATCGACATCTTCGCCCTCGTCGGCACCGTCTTCGGCGTGGCCACCTCGATGGGCATCGGCGTCGTCCTGCTCAACGTCGGGTTCGCCACTCTCTTCGGCCTCGAAACCGGGCTGGCCCTGCAGATCGCGCTCGTCATCGTGGCCGTCGTCATGACCGTCGCCGCCTGCACCTCTGGCGTGGACAAGGGCATCCGCCTCGTCTCCGAGCTCAACCTCTGGTCGTGTGCGGCGATGATGCTCTACATCCTCATCACCGGCAAGACCGCCTTCCTGCTCAACGCCATGGTCGAGAACATCGGCCGCTTCATCTTCACCCTGCCCGAACGCACGCTGTCGACGTTCGCCTATGTCGACGGCGGCTCCGAATGGATGGGCGGCTGGACCCTGTTCTTCTGGGCCTTCTGGCTCGCCTGGGGTCCTTTCGTCGGGCTGTTCCTCGCCCGCATCTCCCGCGGCCGCACGCTGCGTGAGTTCGTCATCGCTGCGATCACTGCCCCCGTGATCTGCGACTTCATCATCGTCACGATCTTCGGCAACTCGGCCCTGTCCGAGGTCTTCAACGGCAACGACGAGTTCGCGAAGACGGCCATCGCCTCCCCGGAACAGGGCTGGTACGACCTACTCGAGATGTTCCCGGGAGCGACGTTCCTCATCGGCCTGGCCACTCTGTCCGGACTGCTCTTCTACCTCACGAGTGCGAACTCCGGTGCCATGGTGATGTCGAACTTCTCCTCCTCGATTCCGAATCCGGAAGAGGACGGAGCCAAGTGGCTGCGCATCTTCTGGGCCCTGGTCACGGCAGTGCTCACAATCGCCATGCTCGTCGCCGGCGGCGTGACGACGATGGAGTACGCAACGCTGATCTTCGCTCTGCCGGTGACGATCATTGCCTACCTCGTCATGGCCTCGTTCTCGAAGGTGCTGCGCATGGAGCGCGCCGAACGCGAAGGCCGGACCCGTCGTCGCCGCACCACGGCCGCCCACGGTGGACGTGCTCCGGAGAAGACCTGGCGTCAGCGACTGGCGACCCTTCGCTCCTACCCGACGAAGAAGTCCGTCGAACGCTTCGTCGCCGAGGTGGTCGGACCGTCCCTGGAAGCCGTGTCCAAGGAGTTCCGCGAACTCGGCTACACCGTCGAACACATCCAGACCCTCGACGAAGACACCGAGATCACGACGAACACGCTCAATGTCGACATGGGCGAGCAGCGCGACTTCCACTACGAGGCCGCAGCCATCGAGGCGAATGTGCCGTCATTCGGTGCCCGCAACGCCCCACGAGGTGACGACAAGTACTTCCGTATCGAGGTCTTCACGCAGACCGGTTCGGAAGGATACGACCTCATGGGTCTGAGCTCACAGCAGATCATCGATGACGTGCTCGACCGGTACGAGAACCATCTGTCGTTCCTCGCCTACTCGCACGAGCACTCGTTCCAGTCGGTCGTCACTCCACCGACACCGCCGACCACGGATTCGATTCCGGCGGTGCCCACTGAAGCCGACGATGTCGAGGACCTCGAGGAACCGAAGCACTGAGTGAAACCCCTCGCCGAGGCTGCCGTGCCCGCCCGTGCACAGCCGCCTCGGTGACGGGGTTAGCACAGCGATAGAAGGAGCGGTGACCGATACGGTCACCGCTCCTTCTGCGTCGGGACGGGGAATCTGACCGGGAACCGCTCAGATGTGTCAGGACCACTACCGGCACATCATCGATGCCGACCTCGGCGACTTCGGCGGCGACCCGTACTTGGCGCCGTCCGTGTTCTTCGGCATCCTCCTCGCCGCGCATGCTGTCGCGCACGCGACGCTGGCCATCGTCAGCGGAGACGATCATCCCGACCACGCCGAGGCAGACCCGCACACTCCGCGGCAACCAAAGTCGATCACCCGGTTCGTCCACGCTCCGCTGTCTCGGGTACTCCTCGTCGGTCCGATCTGGGCGGTCTGCGCATTGGTCGCACTGTTCATCGGTCATACCTATTCTGCGGACCCCGGCTTGTCGGGAACCGTCTGGGGAGACCTCACCGGCAACCCGCTGTCCGCTCTGTCGACCGTGTTCCTCTGCTGGGCGACAACGAACATGTCCTTCGCCTGGTCGTCTCTTGCCGAAGCGTTCAATCGAGATCACCGGCCGGGCTCTCTCACGATTCTCACCTGCGGGCTCGGCCTGGGGTGTCTGACGGCCGGTCTCTTCGGCTTCTTCGGTCTCGCCACACTTCCAACAGTCATCGCGTTTCTGCTCGGCGTGGTCTGCCTCATCGTCTCGACTGCTCTTCTCATCCCGCTCAGGTGGTGGGCGATCAGGCGAGTCGACCGTTTCGACTCCGGTGAACGGCCATCTGCCAGCAGTCGGCGAAGTCCCGGCCGGCCCGTTCAACCGCCCGAGGACGCCCTCCAGCCGGGAGAGCGGATCCTCACCAGCTACCTCGGTGAGACCCCGAGTTCCCGTGCAAACGGCGGCACCGCCGACCCGCAGATGTTGGTGCTGACCGACCGACGGATCTTCCGTGCCTCGATCATCGCACCTGGGCGCACGTTCGTTCTCGAGCAGGCCGAACCCGGTCAGTTGAGTGGGGGCGCATCGGAGCTTCGCACCAACCAGGTGATCACGACGGTGCTGTTCAATGGTCGACAGCCGATGAGCGTCACAGGAGGAACCGCGGAGGCATCCGGCCGTTTCGCCGAGGCGGTCACCGTCCTCGCGCGGACGGGTCGCCTTCCTCGCTGATCCGACGCGGCACTCCACATTCTCCCGTGACTCCGACGCAACGGATCCGGAACATCACAGCACCCACGGCTCGCAGAGTTCCTGCGAGGATGGAGGCATGACTAGGGACAGTCGCTCCAGGGGCAGTACTACTCTCGTGTTCGGGATCGGGTTCGCCGTTTTCGCCTCGATTGCCTTCTTCCTCGCCAATGCCGGTATCAACCCGATCAGCAATCACCGGTTCCGGGGAATCAACCCGGACCAGGCACCGGGCATCGGGATACTGGTTCTGTTCTTCTTCTCCGCCGTTACCGCCTTCGTCTTCTACGAGGACAAACCGCCCGCCGGCAGCAGCGCCGCCCGTGCACAGCAAGCCGCCGATCCTCATGGAGTGAAACGCAGACAGCCGCCCACTGCCTTCGTCCGGAACCCCTGGCCTCGAGTGTTCGCCGTCGAACCGGTGTGGGCCGTCTGCGGAGTCATCGCCACCTTCATCTGGCACGCCTTCGCGAAAGACTCCGGCATTCCCGGCACCGTCTGGGGCGACCTCACCTCGTCACCGCTGCCGGCCTTCGCTCTGCTGTTCGGGCTGTGGGGCACCGCCAACCTCAGCCTCGCGCTCGGCGCGATCGCCGATGCCTTCCACCGCACGCTTTGGGCGGTCTTCCTCGTCGTCTCGGTGCTCATCGTGATTCTGGCGATCACCATCGGCGTCGTGGCCTCGAACATTCTCACGATGTCACCGGTCGCGGCTCTGGCAGTGACCGTCATCTGCCTCATCATCGCCACGGCGGCCCTGGTCCCCGCACGCCTGTTCGCCGTCGCCCGTGACCGCGTCACCAACCGGATCGACGCCGCCCATGAAACTCGAGTGCAGTCGCTGCTGACAGCCCTCGCTCCCGATGAGAACCTCGTAGTCCACTTCGCCGACAGGGAGAACCCGGACGGACAGATCCTCGCCGCCACGAACCAGCGGCTCCTCCTGGCCGCGCCCACCAGCACCGGAACCGGACCCACCCGACCGGGCAGGTCCGTATCCTCGACCAGGCTCATCCAGGACAGCTGCGCGGCGCCAGCACCAAGTTCCGCCGGGCCGGGCACACCACCTCGGCGCACTTCCGGGACCGCCCGGACATGGAACTCATCGGCGGGGACCCGAGCGAGGCAGAGAAGTTCGCCGAAGCGCTCACCTCTCTGGCCACGACCGGACGTCTTCCGCAGGAGGAGGATACTTAAGCCATGGACCTCAGCCAGGTGGTCGCACTGCTCACCGCCGGCGACTACACGATCTCCCGCGAGATCATCCAACGCGGCTTCGGTGTGCTCTTCCTCATCGCCTTCGCCTCCGCGTTCAACCAGTTCCCGGCTCTCCTCGGCGAACGGGGACTCACCCCTGCCCCACGCTTCATCGCTCTGACCTCGGCCCGACAGGCGCCGAGCCTCTTCCGCTGGAAGCGGTTTGCGTATTCGGACCGACGACTGCGCCTCGTCTGCGTGATCGGAATGGTCCTGGCCGCCTCGGCGATCATCGGTCTGCCCCAAGCCGGCCCCGCATGGGTGCCGATCCCGGTGTTCCTGGCGATGTGGGCGCTGTATTTCTCGATCGTGTCGATCGGGCAGCGCTTCTACGGCTTCGGTTGGGAATCGCTGCTGCTCGAGGCCGGGTTCCTCGTCGGCTTCCTCGGCTCCCACGAGGTGGCCCCGACTCTGCCGATGATCCTTCTGCTGCGCTGGTTCGTCATCCGCATCGAATTCGGTGCCGGAATGATCAAGATGCGCGGGGATTCGTCCTGGCGGGACCTCACCGCGATGGACTACCACCACCAGACCCAGCCGATGCCGAAACCGCTCTCCCGGCGCGCGCACCTCATGCCCGGTTGGTGGCACAAGGCTGAGACCTTGGGCAGCCATATCGTCCAACTCGCCGCGCCGTGGCTTCTGTTCCTGCCCCAGCCGATCGCATCGTTCGCCGCTGTCGCGATCATCATCACCCAACTCGCGCTCGTGGTCAGCGGCAACTATGCGTGGCTGAATTGGGCGACGATCCTGCTCGCCTGCTCCGGCATCAGCGACACGTTCTTCCGCTGGATCGTCGGCGGCCCGTTCCCCGAATGGGGGTGGAGTTCCATCACCGATCCCACCACCACCGAGGCGGCCGACCCCGCACCCACCACCGCGCCGGTCGAGGCGCTGCCGGTCTGGTGGCTGATCGTCGTCCTCGTATTCGTCGTATGGCAGGCGTGGCTGAATGTGCCAGCGCTGCGCAACCTCTTCTCACCGAATCAGCTGATGAACGCGAGCTTCAATCGGCTCGGGCTCGGCAACGCCTACGGCGCTTTCGGATCGATGACCGAGACCCGCAACGAGATCATCATCGAAGGGTGGATCGCACCCGAGGACAGCAGCGCCGATCGCGGCGCGGATGCGGGTGGCGACACTGACGGCGCGGCTGCTATCGACGACGGCTGGCGCGAGTATCGGTTCAAGGGCAAACCCGGTGATGTCTGCCGCCGCGGACCGATCGTCGCTCCTTATCATCTGCGCCTCGATTGGCTCATGTGGTTCGCCGCGCTCGGCGACTACCGACAGACCTGGTTCACCGCACTGCTGCGCGCGATCGGCTCCGGTGATGCGCAGATCCGCAGACTGATGGGCCTCGACCCCTTCGACGGTGCCGCACCGGACCTCATCCGTGTCCGCGTCTTCACCTACCGCTATGCCACCCGCGCCGAACGGCAGGCGGCCGCCGCAGCCGGAGAACCGAAACCGTGGTGGGTGCGTTCGGACCCGCGAATCCTCGTTCGGCCGATAGACTTGCGACAGAGCTGACCGACGATGCGCGCACTGAAGAACTGACCATCCATGAGCACCCACAAGCGGGCACTGTCCCACGGACTGACCGGCGCTTTCGCCCTCAGCGCCGTGGCGACTGTGGTGTTCTTCGTCGTCAACACCGGCTTGGCACACGCATCCAGCTCATCGGACGTCGTCATCGATGCTGCGGCGGCCGGACCGCTGACCTTCGCTTTCATCGGACTCATCACCTTCGTCTCAATCATCTTCTTCACAGGATCCGACCGCGGCGAAGGACTCGAATCCGAACTGAACGGAGCCCCACGCGGATCGCTCACCCTCTTCACCCGCGACCCGCTCATCGCTGTCACGAGCATCGGACCGCTGTTCGGGCTGTGCTTCAGTCTGGCTGCGCTCCTGTGGCACTCTTTCGCATCCGTACCCGGTGCTCCCGGAACCGTATGGGGTGACTTCACGAACTCGCCCCTGCCGTTCTTCGCCTTGTGCGCGGCAGCCATCGCCTCGACGAACTTCGGTCTGGCGATGGCTGGAATCACGGTGGCGGTGCGCAGCCGCACCGGCATGGCGCTCTGGCTCGTGGCCGGCAACGTCATCCTCGGCATGGGGGCCGGGGCACTGTTCGCCTGGCTCTCTTTCGCGAACACGGTCATCGCCGCGGCAGTCACCGTGCCGCTGGCAGCGATCTCCGTCATCATTCTGCTCGGAGCCCGCCGGATGACCCTCAGCAGCACCGGCGAGGAGAAACTCTCCGCGCGAGCCCGCCGCCGTGGGCCGACCCCGCCGCCCTATGACGCCCTCGACCGGGATGAGTCCGTGTGGCTGAAGATCGGCAACAACAATCCGCGCGGTGCCGAATACCTCCTCGTCACACCTTCCCGCCTGATCCACACCCGCCCGACCACCTCAGGAAATACGGAGATCATCGACGAGGCGGCACCGAATCAGTTGGTCGGGGCGAGCACTCGAGTCGATCACGGGTATGCAACCGCCGTTGTGCAGTTCCGGGATCGACCGGCTTTCCGCCTGCACGGCACCGACCCCGAGGAGGCCGCCGAGTTCGCGCGCAGGCTCACCGTCCTCGCCCGGTCGGGGATCCTCCCCGACTGACGAGCCGCCTCGGCGAGGTGATTCTCAGTTCCGCAACGGGACCTCGGTGACACCGATGCGAGGAGCCGCCTCGGCGAAGGTCCATCGCAACACCACCCTCCACACTCCTCCGTCAGCGGAATGGACCGCCGTTCCGGCAGTGCCCAACGACTTGGCTTTCCTCAGCTCAGGGCATAAAGTTAACGTACCTTAACTTTTATTCGGGACCCCCGACGACAAGGAGCCCCTCGTGTCTGAGCACAGCAATTCCACCACCGCCGCCGACGCCGCATCTGCACCCGGAAACGCCCCCACCGGGCACCCGATTTCTCGCTCTCGTCGCGGACTCACTGCCGCCCTGGCCGCGGCCCTTCCCCTCGGTCTGGCCGCCTGCGGCAGCGCCGCGACGGCCGAGGACGCCGGCGACAAACCGGTCGTGCTCACGACCTTCACGGTGCTCGCCGATATTGCGGACAATGTCGCGGGCGAGCACCTCGAGGTCGAGTCGATCACGAAGGCCGGGGCCGAGATCCACGGCTACGAACCCACTCCCGGCGACATCCGCAAGGCTGCGAAGGCCGATCTCGTACTCGACAACGGGCTCAACCTCGAGCAGTGGTTCTCCCAGTTCGTCGACGAGGTCGACGTCCCTCATACCGTCGTCAGCGAGGGGGTCGACGAGCTCTCGATCACCGAGGACGCCTACGCAGGCAAACCCAACCCGCACGCCTGGATGAGCCCGCTCAACGTCCAGATCTACGCCGAGAACATGGCCCGCGCCTTCGCCGACCTCGACCCGGACCACGCCGATGACTTCACTGCCAACGCGAAGGACTACAGCGAACAGCTGCAGACGGTGCAGGACGACCTCGTCGAGGACCTCTCCACGCTGCCGAAGTCCCAACGGGCGCTGGTCACCTGCGAAGGAGCGTTCTCCTACCTCGCACGCGATGCCGGACTGAGGGAGAAGTACATCTGGCCGGTCAATGCCGAATCGCAGGCGACACCGGGCCAGATCACCTCGGCGATCGATTTCGTCGAGGACAACGATGTGCCCGCAGTCTTCTGCGAATCCACGGTCTCCCAGGCGCCGATGGATCGGGTCGTCGAAGCCACCGAGGCCGAATTCGGCGGCACGCTCTACGTCGATTCGCTGTCGGAGGCCGATGGCCCCGTGCCCACTTACCTCGACCTCATCCGCCACGACGCGCAGGTCATCGCCGAGGCACTGACCGGGAGCGAATCGTGAGTTCTGCAGCTCCCGCGTCCGTGACCGAACAGACGGGCTCCACGGTCGGACCGGTCGGCGATGCACCCCCGGCGATCACCGTCGACGAGGTGACCGTCCACTACGGGGACACGCTCGCTCTCGATCGCGCCTCCCTGACGCTCGAGCGGGGACGCATCTGCGGGCTGATCGGGATGAACGGCTCGGGCAAGTCGACCCTGTTCAAAACGATCATGGGCATCGTCGACCCCGACTCCGGGCGGGTGAGCATCGACGGCGGCCCGACACAGCGGGCCCGCAGGGCCGGAGCACTCGGCTATGTCCCTCAGAGCGAGGACGTCGACTGGGACTTCCCACTCTCGGTCCGCGATGTGGTGATGATGGGTCGCTATGGCCGCATGGGCCCGCTCCGGATGAGCCGGAAAGCCGATCGCGAGGCCGTCGAGAGCGCTCTGGACCGCGTCGAACTCACCGAGTTCGCCGACCGACAGATCGGTCAGCTCTCGGGCGGGCAGAAGAAACGGGCCTTCGTCGCCCGCGGACTCGCGCAGGGGGCGACGATCCTGCTCCTCGATGAGCCTTTCGCCGGCGTCGACAAACGCAGCGAGGCGACGATCACCGGCCTGCTGAAGGAACTCGCCGAGGCGGGGGCGACGGTGCTCGTGTCCACTCACGACCTCAACGCGCTGCCCGCACTCGCCGACGAGGCGATCCTCCTGATGCGCCGCGTCCTCCTCCACGGCTCTCCCGCCGAGGTGCTCCGACCGGAGAATCTCGCCCGGGCGTTCGGCCTCGACCCGTCCGGTGCGAGCGTGACACCCCGGGGCGGTGAGCGTCCCAACTCCGACCGAGCCGACCGCATCGAAGGAGAGACGGCATGACTCTCATCGATTTCCTGCTCGAGCCCTTCGGTTTCGACTTCATGCTCCGCGCCTTGGCGACGACTCTGATCGCTTCGGTCGTGTGCGCCGTTCTCTCCTGTTGGCTGGTGCTCATCGGCTGGTCGCTCATGGGCGATGCCGTTTCGCATGCAGTACTGCCCGGAGTCGTCCTCGCCTATGTCGTCGGCGCGCCGTTCGCCCTCGGTGCGGTGGTCTTCGGATTCCTCGCAGTCGGACTCATCGGAGCCGTGCGTGACACCAGCCGAATCAAGGAGGATGCGGCGATCGGCATCGTCTTCACCTCGCTCTTCGCCCTCGGCCTCGTCCTCATCTCCGTCACCCCTTCGCACGTCGACCTCAACCACATCATCTTCGGCAACCTCCTCGGCGTCTCGCGTTCCGAACTGGTCCAGGTGGCCATCCTCGGCGTGATCACCCTGCTTGTGCTCGCAGCCAAGAACCGCGATTTCACGCTCTACGCCTTCGACCCGACTCATGCACATGCGCTGGGGATCAATCCGCGCCTCCTCGGCGCCACCCTGCTCGGGCTGCTCGCCCTGACCTCCGTGGTCGCACTGCAGGCGGTCGGGGTCGTGCTCGTCGTGGCGATGCTCATCGTGCCCGGCGCGACCGCATACCTGCTCACGGACAGGTTCCAGCGGATGCTGCTCATCGCGCCTGCGATCTCGATTCTGTGCGCGGTGATCGGTCTCTATTCGAGCTACTACCTCGACACTGCTTCCGGAGGGATGGTGGTGCTTTCGCAGGGCGCGGTCTTCGCTCTCGTCTACCTCTTCGCTCCTCGACATGGACTCATCGGTCGTCACTTGGCAGCGATGCGCCGTAAGCGCGCGAATACACGAGTCCGATCCGCATCGACCCAAGCCGGCCGCTCCGCCTCGGCGAAGGTCAGCCGACGCCGAGAGCCAGCAGAACGATGAGCACGACGTTGAGGGCGATGATGAGCGCCGAGGCGGCCACGGCGATGAGCGTGATCCAGCGTGCGTTCGCGAATTCGCCCATCACGCGGCGGCTGCTCGTGAGCCTGACCAGGGGGATCATCGCAAACGGGATGCCGAGGCTGAGCACGACCTGGCTGAGCACGAGCGCCCAGGTGGGGTCGACTCCGATGGCGAGAACGATGAGCGCGGGGATCATCGTGAACGCGCGCTGCCACACGATCGGGATATTCACCCGCAGTAGGCCCTGCATGATCGAGGCGCCCGCATAGGATCCGACGGCGCTCGAGGCCAGCCCCGAGGCGAGGAGACCGATGCCGAAGAAGAGGCCGACGACTTCGCCGAGGTTGGCCGTGACGACCGCGTGGGCACCTTCGATGGTGTCGGTGCCGGTCTGGCCGCGCAGCGCTGCGGCGGCCAGCAGCAGCATCGCGATGTTCACGGACCCGGCGACGACGAGGGAGAGCACGACGTCCCAGCGGCTGGCGCGCAACAGCTGCCCGGTCGAGGCGGTCGCATTGCCACGATGACGATCGACCGACAGTGCCGAATGGAGGTAGATCGCGTGGGGCATGACGGTGGCGCCGAGCATGCTCGCGGCCAGCACCACGGAGTTCGTGCCTTCGAGCCGTGGCACGATTCCACCTGCGGCTTGCCCCCAATTCACGTTCCCGACGAACAGGCCTGCTAGAAAGCCGATGGCGATGATGACCAGGAATCCGATGATGACGAATTCGAAGGGACGCTGACCGCGGGTGGATTGGATCGACAGCAGGAACAGCGACACCACGCCCACGATGAGTCCGCCGAGCAGGAGCGGCAAGTCGAAGAGGATCTTCAGTGCGATCGCGCCGCCGATGACTTCGGCGAGGTCGGTGGCGATGGCGACGACCTCGGCCTGCCCCCAGTATGCGAGGCGGGACCTCTTCCGAAGGCGATCACCGAGGAGGCTCGGCAACGACTGCCCGGAGACGAGCCCGAGCTTCGAGGACAGGTATTGGACGAGAACGGCGATGAGGTTCGCGGCCACGAGCACCCAGACGAGGAGGTATCCGTACTCCGCGCCGGCGGTGAGGTTGGCCGCGACGTTGCCCGGATCGACATACGCGATGGCGGCGACGAAGGCCGGGCCGAGGAGGACTGCGGTGGAGATCTTCTTCCGGCCGTGCTTCTTCCGCCCACGCTCACGGGTGCGCACCGACGCAGAGGGTTCGACGTTCATAAAGTTAAGGTACATAAACTTTCCTGTTGAGGGCAACACGACACCGGGCCTGGAAAGTGAACACGGAAGGACCTAAGGTTCGAGCATGGCCAGTGAACACGTTCAGCTGAGGTCCGGCAAGCGCCGGCAGACCGAGGATCGGATCATCGGTGCCGCCGCCGAGCTGTTCCTCGACCGCGGCTTCAAATCCACAACCGTTCGGGCGATCGCCAAGGCCGCGGAGGTGTCGGTGGGCCGAGTGATGGCGGTCAGTGACAAGGACGCCATCCTCGTCCGGTGCTTCGATCGGTGGATCGGGCAGCTGCAGGACGGGACCTACACACCATCGCCTCGGCGAGAGAGCCTGTCGGAGCGAGGAAGCTCGACGGCCGCAGGTTCGGTCGGGATGAGGGCCGGCGCTGGGGCAAGCCCCAGGGACACGGGCCCGTCCCGACCATCCTCGGCGGTGCAGCGTCATCTGCTCGAACTCTTCTTGCCCTTCCTCGAGTTCTTCGCCGAGCACGAGGACCTGTCACGGGACTACGCTGCGGCGATGATGCGGGTCAAGGGCGAGCCCGAGGTGTTCAATACCCTCGCTGCAGATCTGCAGAGCCGCCTGAGCGAATCGCTGGTCTCGATCGGGATCAACGAGGACCATGCGCGGGCCAGCGCCGCAGCACTCTACGACTCATACCTGGGCATCCTCTTCCGGTGGGCGGCGACGACGATGAGTCTCGACGACGCCGTCGAGGCGATGCTGGCCAGCATCGTCTTCCACACTCGCGTCCGGAGTTCGCTGTGAGGGGTTCACGATGATCCTGCTGCCCGATCCGATCTGGCCGGTCGTCGTCCTCGCGGTCATCGTCTTCGGCGACGGCCTGCTCACCTTTCGACCGCCGCAGGCGATCGCCGCCTGCCTCGATGGCGTCGGCTTCCCGCGGGAGTGGTGGTGGGTGCTCGCGGTGGTGAAGTTCCTCGCCGCGGCTGGCCTGGTGGCGGGGATCTGGATTCCCGGGTTCGGCGCGGCGGCCGCGGCGGGCCTCGTCGTCTACTTCCTCTGCGCCGCGGTCGCTCATCTGCGGGCCGGCTATATCGGTCGGGATTTCTGGCTGAATTGCCTGGGCATGCTCGCCGTCAGCCTCGCCGTGCTCATCTTCTGCTTCGTCGTATAAGCGCCCGCTTACTGCACGCCGTAATCCATGTCTCAGTCCGGAGAATTCTTCGCCACATCCCGCACCTCGATCCTGTTTTGGCCTAGAGTCGAAGTACGGCACCGGCGCCATCGCGGTGCCGAGCCGTCCGGCAGAGTTGCAGAACTGCTCGGTGTTGGTGCCGAGCCACCCGGCAGAGGAGTGTGGACATGCCCGAATATGCCGACAGCAGTCGCACGCGCGACGAGACTCCCCACGAACGCCACGAACGATGGGCCTGGATCCACGAGACAGCCTCGATGACAGGGTGGAACTTCTCCCCGCTGGCCGGACGCCTCGTCGCCGATGATCCGCCGTGGGACTTCGACCAGATCTGCCTCGACGCAATGGCCGAGTCGAGCAGCTGCCTCGACATGGGCACGGGAGGCGGCGAGCGCCTCAGCGAACTCATCGATCGCCTCGAGGAGGCCCGGCCTCCCGGCGAACCCTCGCCGACGATCTCCGCGACCGAGGGGTGGGAGCCCAACGTCCCCTTGGCCGCCTCGATGCTGGAGGACTACGGCGTCGAGGTCACCCGGTACGACAGCGATCACCACCCGGAGATGCCGTGGGACGACGACGAGTTCGACCTTGTGATGAACCGCCACGAAAGCTATGACCTCGCCGAGGTGGCCCGAGTCCTCTCCCCGGGCGGACTGTTCCTCACCCAGCAGGTCGACGGCACGGAGGCGCAGGAGTTCCGCGACCTCTTCGGCGGCGGGGCGGGCGATCTGCGCCAGCAGCTCGAACCGCGCATCAGCGACGTCGAGAGTGAGGGACTGGCGATCGAGGCGGCCCGCAAGTGGCAGGGAACGATGCGCTTCACCGACGTCGAGGCGGTCATCGAGTACCTCGCCTATATTCCGTGGGATGTCCCCGGGTTCACCGTCAGGTCCAACCTCGATGTCCTCAGACGCTTAGCCGAGTCGAGTGAGCCGATTTCGGTCACACAGAAGCGGTTCCTCATCGTCGCCCGCAAGCCCTGAACCCCGAATCTAGGTCACAAACGGAGGTTCCTCGCGCCCGAAAGTATCCGTTTGTGACCTGAATTCGCGGCTACTGGCCGGGCTCGGCCCGCAGGGAGGTTTTCCCGACCTCGCTCTTGGGATAGCAGGATGGGGCGCAGCCGGTCCTTGTCGATAGCGTCGAAGCATGACTTCGACGGACTTTTCGTACCCTCAGCCCACCGATGATGAGCTCGCGGCACAGCAGCCTCGAGTCCCGACTCCTCCTGCCCAACCCATCTATGCCTCCCCGCGCCCCGACGATCTTGCCGATGCTCATGGCTCCGCTGCGGCCCGAATGGACGGTGCCGCCTCGGCGAAGTCGCCGACGCTGGGCAAGGTGGCCGTGGCGCTCTCGATCGTCGCCATGGTCCTCAGCCTGGCCGCCTCGGTGATCCTGGGCGCCACCGTCGGCCCCTCCGAGGCGGCATCCGGTTATTACTTCACCGACACACCGGACTGGTATCAGACCCTGGCGACCGTGCTCGTCGGAGTCCAGGGCCTCTGCACCTGCGCGGGAATCACAGCCATCATCCTCGGCATCACGGCCGCGGTCACCGGGCGGGGCCGAACACCCGGCGTCATCGCCATCGCAATCGCAGCGATCGCCCCGTTCGTCTCTTTCGGCACCTTCATCGTCCTCAGCTTCATCGCCGCCTGAGTCTCCCCGGACTCCGTCGAAAAACGGGCTGAGTGTCGAGAAACGGGTGCGTACATGCGTTTCTCGACACTCAGCCCGTTTTTCGGCAATCTGTCCGAATTCCGAACCGCTTATTGACACCGCCCCTCCCTCGATGCACGATTGAACAAATCGATTTGGCCGCTGTATTTCAGGCCGATCACGATGTGCATCGAGGAGCAGTGCCATGCCCGCAACACCCGATCCGGACCACACCGGCAGCACAGTCGGCAACGACGCCGCCGTCGACACCGACACAACGCCGTCCGCGGACACCACCACATCCGGCAAGGCCGTCCACCCCGTCGATCAGCTGCGGCCGATCCGCAATCTCGTCCCATTCGCCATTCAGCACGTGCTCGTCATGGTGGCGACCCCGATCTCGTCGGTGTTCCTCATCGCCACCGCACTGGGGCTGGACGCGCAGACCACCTCGGCGGTGCTGTCGGCGGTCTTCGTCTTCTCCGGTCTCGGGTCGATCCTGCAGTCGGTGGGTGTGTGGAAGATCGGCGTGCGACTGCCGTTCGTCATGCTCCCGGGCGGGGCCGCGACGATCCTGTTCATCACGATCGCGCAGGGCACCGACGTCGAGACCGCGGTCGGAGCAGTGCTGCTCACGGGAGTCTTCTACATCCTCGCGGTGACGCTGTTCGTCAAGGTGCTCAAGTTCTTCCCGCCGCTGGTCATCGGCATCATGGTCATCGTCATCGGCATCAACCTCGTTCAGGTCACCGGCAAACTCATGGTCGGCGAACCGGACTCACCGGACTTCGGCGACCCGCAGAACCTGCTGCTCGGCCTCATCACCATCCTCATCACCATCGTGTGCTTCCGGTTCTTCCGCGGAATGCTCGGCAAGCTCTCTGTGGCCGTCGGGCTCGTCGGCGGCACCATCGTCGGCGCGTTCATGGGAGCCACCGACTTCTCCAGTCAGACCGACGGCCCGCTGTTCGCCGTGCCGACCCTCTTCCCGTTCGGTTCGCCGAAGTTCGACCTCATCGCGGCGATCCCCATGCTGCTGTGGGCTCTCGCATCGATGGCCGAGGCGACCGGACAGACGATCATCAACGGCGAGATCGTCGGCAGGAAGGTCGAACCGCACCGCGCGGTCCCCCGCCTCATCCGATCCGACGGCATCATCACCATCCTCGGCGGCCTCTTCGGCACTCCCGCGATGGTCACGAGCGGCGAGAACGTCGGAATCGTGCGCGCCTCCGGTGTGCGCAGCCGCTACGTCACCGCGATCGCCGGAATCCTCCTCATCCTCATCGGACTCAGTCCCGTCGCCCGCATACTCAACGGCGTGCCGTCGGCCGTCGTCGGCGGCACCGCTGTGGTCGTCTTCGCCATCATCGCCGTCCTCGGCATCCAGATGCTCGCGAAGATCGATTTCAACCAGACGGGCAACCTCATCACCGCGACCGTCGGCCTGGCCGCGGGCCTCATGCCGGTGCTCCTTCCCGGAATGTACTCGAAGCTGCCGCAGACGGCATCGTCCCTGCTGGGAAGCGGTGTCGCCATGGCCGCGTTCGTCTCGGTGCTGCTCAACCTGCTCTTCCACCACACCGGCAAGCGCAACCGTCACCCGAAGGCCCGGACTCCGATCGCCGACCCGAGCAAGCTCGACCAGAGACCTGCCGACTACCGGATCTGAGGTTCGGCCGGTGGCCGGATCTGAGATTCGACGCGGCACCGTACCACTGGCCCGAGAGTCAGGCTCCGTCCTTGCTCCGGTCCGGCGGATGGCCGGCCGTCGATTCCCTGACGACGAGAACAGGACCGGATGAACCCGCCGAGGCGGCCGACCCAGTATCGTCCGCAGCGGCGGGTTTCGCGTCGCCTCCATTCAGGGCGGCGGACTCCGTGCCACTGTCCAGAGCGGCGGATTCCGCGTCGCCTCCGTCCCGGGCGACGGATTCCGTGCTGCCGTCCAGGACAGCGGTCGCATTCGAGGAATGATCACCGTCGAGAACGGTGACGAGCATCTCGACCGCCGCGCCCGAGATCGCCTCGAGGCCGAGGTCGATGGCGGTCAGCGGAGGATTGCTCGTGCGTGCGCGCAAGCCGTCGTAGCGGGTGGCGATGAGCAGGTCCTCTCCGACCGTTCGGCCGGATTTCTGTGCGGCTCCCACCGCTCCGGTGGCGAAAGTGTCGATGGGCGCGAGCACCGCGTCGATGTCCGGGTGCTCGGCCAACAGCTCCTCGGCGGCGGCGAAGGCTCCGTCTTCTCCGGAGGTCTCATCCGCCTCGGCGATCAGCTGCGTGAAACCGCGGGCGGCTGCGGTCTCGGCATAGACCTCGCGGGCCGCGATCTGTGCTCCGCGCAGGCTGCGGCTGACCAGCAGCGCCGGCTGTGTGGCTCCCTCGTCGAGGAGATGATTGAGCAACAGCTGAGCAGTCGCCCGGTGGTGGAGGTCGATGCTCCACTTGCTGGCGGCTCCGGTCGAAGCTGTCGATGCACGCGCCGGACCTGCCTCGTCAGAGGTCAGGGCGTCGTCGCCAGCTCTCGAACTCGGTCCGTCGATCGTGACGTAGGGAATGCCACGGTCACGCAGCGCCTCGGCGAGGGGATCGTCGACGGTGGGCTCGAGGAGGATCGCACCGTCGATGTCGAGCAGATCGACGGGGTCAGCCGCCTCGGTGGGTGGGGCGAGGACGAAGACGTAGCCTTCGAGCAGTGCGGTCCGCGCACATCCCATGGCCAGTTCGGTGAAGAAGCCCAGCTGAGACGGCCCGGCGGACACAGCCGCGGGCATCGAGGACAGCAGGGCGAGGGTCTGCGACTTGCCCGAGCGCAGACTGCGGGCACGGGCGCTGGGCCGATAGTTCAGCCGCTCGGCGACCTCTTTGACCTTGGCCCGGGTGGCGGCATTGACCTTGCCCTGACCGCTGAGTGCATGGGACACAGTCGTCCGCGACACTCCTGCCTCACGCGCCACATCGGCGATCGTGACGCGGTGCGCGCGCGGGAAGTCAGACATGGAATCAGCCTACTTCACTGCGTGGCGCCGACGAGGGCACAGCTGCACACGAGGTTCGCTGCCCGAAAATAGGTCGCAACCGGACAATTCTCGCGCTTGAAAGTATCCGATTGCGACCTAGGTTTGCAGCCCAAGATTCCGTTTGCGACCACTCTTCGCCGCACCTGGCACTCGCCGCCCTCACGCCTGAACGATGACGATGATGCCGGAGACGATCGCAAAGCCGAGGACGATATAGCGCAGCACCGGCCCGTCGAGGCGGTGGTGGACATATCGGGAGAGGAACGAACCGACCGCGAGGAACGGCAGCATCCACGCGGTCGTGACCATCGTGTCCGCCGAGACCTGCCCGCTGAAGGCGAGCACGATGAGGGAGATGATCTCTCCGACGAGGAAGCACACCGCCACCGTCGAGCGCAGCTCCGGGCCGGGACTGTGCTGATAGGCCAGCGCGTAGGGCGGGCCGCCGATGCCCGTCGAGGTCTCCGTGACTCCGGTGATGAGCCCGACCGTCGCGAGCACCGGCTTGTTCGGCGTGAACTTCGGTGCCAGCAGCGCGACGACCGCGGCGATGAGCGTCGACCAGCCGATGAGCAGCGCGAGCTGGTGCAGGTTGACGATGACGAGGATCCACAGACCCGCGAATGTGCCGGCGAACCGACCGACGCTGATCCATTTCACACCGGTCCAGTCGATGTACTCCCGCTCGCGCGCGGCGATGTAGAGATTGAGCGGAATCATCAGCACGAGCAGCATCACCGGAATGAGGCTCGGGTCGATGAACGTCACGACGGGCGCTAGGATCATCGCAAACCCCATCCCCGTCGATCCCTGCACGAACGCAGAGATGAGGACGACCGCGGCGATGATCGCAAAGGCGAGCATCGACATCAGAAGTCATCCCTCGCCGAGGTGGGGCCGCTGTTCCGCGGTGCGTTCGCCGAGGTGGGGCTGCCGTTCCACGGTGCGTTCACCGAGGCGGTCCCACCGTTCCACGGCGTGTTGGCCGGGGCGGTCCCGTGCTCGGCCATCCACCGTGCCCGGTGGTCGGCCGCGTTCGGGTCGATGCGGGTGATCGGGGAGTTCTCCACCACCCGTCGGGAGACGTCTTTCGCACGCTCGAGGAATTCGCGGCCATCCCAGTCGACGGGCCAACCGCCCTCGAGGCGCAGTTTGCCGTCGACGATGACCGCTTCGATCTGGTCACGGTTGGCCAGTCGGACGAGTTCCCACGGCACATCCCAGGAAGGCACGAACTCCGGAGTGTCGATATTGAGCACGAGCAGGTCGGCACGGGCACCGGGTGAGATCTCCCCGATCTGCCCGCCGAGTCCGACCGCGTCGGCACCGCCGCGCAGGCCCTGTTCGAGCCAGGTCCAGCCTCCGCCGGCCGAGGAGTCGATGACGTCCATTCCGCCGGTGAGCCGCTGCGCGGTCTCGGCGGCGTCAAGGAGGCGGAAGGCATCCGAGCGGGTGCCGTCGGTGCCGAGTCCGATGCGCATTCCGAGTTCGTGCATGAGCAGTGCGGGCGCCACGGCATTGCCCTTCCAGGAGCTGGCGACCGGGTTGTAGGCGATTGCGCCGCCGGAGTCGCGGAGCAGTCGGATCTCCCGCGGGGTCAGGAGAGTGGCGTGTGCGGCGAGCAGCTCGGGACCGAGCGCACCGAGGCGGGCCAGCCTTTCGAGCGGACGCTCACCACCGGAGATGAGGGAGCGCTCGACGGCGACGATGTGCTCGTTGAGGTGGGTTTGGAACGGCACACCGGCCTCCCGGGCAAGGCGTGTGATCGCCACGAGCGCCTCGTCGGAGGCGACCTCGGGGATGGACACGGCCAGGGACGGGTGGACGAGGGACTCGGCGTCCCACCTGCTCAGGTGGCGTTCTGCGGCGGCGACCACCTCGGCGACGGTCGAGGCGCGCATTCCTCCACCGAGGTCGTTGCAGATGACCCCGAGCACGCAGCGCAGGCCGACCTCGGCGGTGATATTGGAGATCGCGGAGACGTCGACGCTCGAGCGGGTGCCGGCGTCGGTGACGGTGGTGAAGCCGCCGCGCAGGGATTCCCAGGCGGCCAGGCGGGTGGCGACGTCGATGGCCTCGGCGTCCATGTTCGACTCCATGGGCACCCAGACGCGCTGGAAGATCTCGGAGGGCTCGCCGAAGACGAGGGATTTGCCGAAGGTCTGGGTGAGGTGGTGGTGGGCGTCGATGAAGCCGGGCATGAGCAGGCGTCCGGGCAGGTCGATGCGGACAGGTTCGGCGGGCGCCCAGTCGGCGCTCGGACTCGGGTCGGCGGCGTTCGCGTCGGTCAGCAGCGATCGGGCCTGGGCGTCCACCTCGGCGAGGGGGCCGACAGCGAGGATCCGGCCGTCGTCGACGAGCACCGCGTGGCCGGTCTGCGCGCCTTCGGGAAGGAGGACCTTCTCCGGGACGAGCAGTGTCGGGGCTTGGTGGAGGCTGCGCAGCTGAGTCATCGGTTCCTTCGGGCTTCGAGGGCAGAGCCAAATCGATTTGGCTACGTTCAGTCTACGGTTGTCGGGCGTACCGGGTCAACGATTTTCCGGGGCCGATCGCCGATTAGAATGAGGGGATGACGACCTTGCCGCTCACCCCCGCCTCGGCGGATCATGGGCACCTGCACTGCGGGTATTTCGAGCGCGGGGAGTGCCGTTCCTGCGCGCTCATCGAAACACACTACGGGCAGCAGATCGCCGACAAGGAAGCTTGGTGCCGCAAAGTCCTCGCCGAGGCTGCTCCGCGAGTTTGGCTGCCGACCTTCGCCGGTGGATTACGGGACTTCAGGAATCGGGCGAAGCTCGCCGTCGGTGGGTCAGCCGGGAATGTCACCTTGGGCATCCTCGATCAGGAGTTCCACGGTGTCGATCTGCGTGACTGTGGGATTCAGACCCCGGCGATCCGGGCGGTGATCCCGGTGCTTGCGGACTTCCTCGATGCCACCGGACTCGAGCCTTATGATGTTGCTGCTCGCCGCGGGGAGTTGAAGTTCGTCCATGTCACGGCGGCACCTTCGGGTGAGCTGATGATTCGTTTCGTCGTCCGCACTCAGCATGGGCTGGACGTGCTGCGATCGCGGAAGGGTCGGCTCTTCGAAGTCATCCCCAATGCGTCCGTGGTGTCGGTGAATCTGCTGCCCGAGCACAAGGCCGTGCTCGAGGGCAGCCGCGAAGAGATGCTGCGCGGCGAATCGCTGCGGATGAACCTCGATCGGGTCGATCTCCATCTGCGGCCGCAGTCTTTCTTCCAGACGAATACCGCTGTCGCCATCGGGCTCTACAACCAAGTGGCCGAGTGGGTGGACGCTGTTGACGCTTCGAACCTGTGGGATCTGTACTGCGGCGTCGGAGGGTTCGCGCTCTACTGTGCTTCCCCTGCGCGACGGGTCACCGGGGTCGAGGTCAGCGAACAGGCGATCGAGTCAGCGAAGGTCAGTGCCGCCGAACTCGGCATCGAAGCTCGGTTCCTCGCCGGCGATGCCACGGAGTTCGCCGAGACGAACCTGGCGGCACCGGCTGATATGACTGGCTCAGTCGCGGCGGCTGGGACGGGCGACCCGGTCTGTGTAACGGAACCGGCCAACCCGGCCGGCGTCGACCGGCCGGACTGCGTGATCGTCAATCCGCCTCGGCGGGGGATTGGTGCACGACTGTCGGCAGTGTTGGAGAACACCGGCGTCGAGCACATCGTCTACTCGAGCTGCAATCCCGTATCGCTGGCAAAGGACCTCGCGCGGATGCCTGCCTACGAGGTGACCCAGGCGCGGATCTTCGACATGTTCCCGCACACGAAGCACCTCGAGGCCGCGGTCCTCCTCCAGCGGCGGTGAACAACCGCGTGCCCGCGCCGATCGCTCGGGCTACCGCCGACCGCTCGCCTTGACTCGGCCTGCACTCGCCCGCCGCTCGACATACCGCCCAGCGCACGCCGCATAATTCGGTACAGCGACGGTAACTCGAGCGGTCGGCGACGTCGGACGTTCGCGAAAACTGTTCCGCTTCGACCTCTGGGGTTGTATGCTCGGTGGCGATGACCGGACAGGCAAACAGCCGCTCACGGATCGGTAACCCGGTCGACAGTTGAGCCGCAGAGGTCACGAGCGCTCTGCTCGCGGCCCTCCCCATGACGAAGCCATTTTCACAATTGTCAGTTCTCCCTGCCCGAAAACATTCTCGGGCGATCAGCGAACCACCACTCATTCGAAAAGGACTTCATCATGTCAGCAACCTTCAACCACACCATCATCGCCGCAGCGGATCCGGCCGCCTCGGCGCAGTTCTATGTCGATATCCTCGAGGCCGAACACACCGAATCCTGGGGACCGTTCGCCAACATCATGCTCTCCGACGGAGTCATGCTCCAATTCGCCACTCCCCCACCGGGATATGACATTCTGCCCGTGCACATGGCCTTCCTCTGCACTGACGACCATTTCGACCGAGCCGTTGACCTGCTCAAACAGCGCGGCCTCGATTTCTGGGCAGACCCACAGCGCACTCGCCCGCAGGAGACGAACACCGAGCACGGGGGTCGCGGAGTGTATTTCCTCGACCCGTCGGGAATGTATCTCGAGCTCATCACTCGCCCCTACCTCTGACTGCCCCTGACACTCACCGACCGCTCGAGTCAGCACCCACCGCTCGCCGCATGACTCGGTCCAGCGACGGCAACATGAGCGGTCGCCGTGACCCAGCAGCGTCAATGCTCCACCGCGAGAAGACTCACACTCTGCCGTTTCTGCCCTCACACATGCGGTGACTCGGCGACGAGCGCATAGACTCGTCAGTCGCACGGCCCCACGAACGACCCAGTTCGCGGGGCCTGTTGTGTAATCTGCCGATCCCGACCGACCCGACGATCGCTCATGCCTGCCGCCGAGGCGGCCACGAGCGCGGAGACCACGATGACGATGCTGAACTCACCCTCCCCCGAACCCGCCAGCAGCACTGCAGGCGGTTCCGACCGCTCCACGGCGTCCACCTCCTCGGGCGGGTCGGACGACCCTCCCCCTGCCCCCGGGGCCGGCCCTGCCGCCGGAGCCGGACCCGAGGCAGGGACAGAGTCCGAGGCTGCTCCGGGCACCACACAGACCGCACCCGTCGCGGCCCCACGCTCCAACCGGGTCGGGACAGTCTTCATATGCTCGGTCATCGCCGTCATCGCCTTCATGGTGTGGGCAACGATCGCCCCCGATGCCCTGTCGGACATCATGACGCGGGCGATGACGACGGTGTCCACCGGATTCGGCTGGATCTATCTCGTCGTTCCCTTCGCCGCGATCGCGATGCTCGTGTGGTTCGCAGCCAGCCGCTTCGGTCGCCTCCGCCTCGGCTCATCCGATTCCCGCCCCGAATACCGCACGATCACCTGGCTGGCGATGATCCTCGCTGCCGTGATGGGGATCGGCCTGGTCAGCTACGGGGTAGCCGAGCCGATGTCCCACTTCATGACCCCGCCCCACGGACTGGCGGAACCGGAGACCATGGACGCGGCGATTCGCGCGATGCAGTTCTCCTACCTCGACTGGGGCTTCCAAGCCTGGGCGATCTTCGGCGTCTTCGGACTGGCCATCGGCTATTCCACCCACCGAAAGGGCCGGCCAGCACTCGTGTCCACGATGCTGCGCCCCGTCCTCGGCCGCTTCGTCGACGGCTGGGTCGGCAGCTTCATCGACATCCTCACCATCATCGCCACACTCTTCGGCACGACGACGTCCCTGGGACTCGGTGCCTCGCAGATCGGCGAGGGCCTCAACACCGTCCTCGGCATCGACTCCACCATCATCGGCCAGATCATCGTCATCACCGTGCTCACCCTCCTCTTCACCGGTTCGGCACTGACCGGAGTGAGCCGCGGCATCAAGTACATCTCCCAGATCACGCTGACCATGGCGACCCTGCTCGGGCTCTTCGTCTTCATCACCGGACCCAGCGGTTTCGTCTCCAACCTGTTCGTCCGCTCCATCGGCGCCTTCGCCGGAGACTTCGTCGAACTCAGCTTTATGACCCCGACCAGTGCCGAGGACAGCGAATGGATGCTCGGCTGGACCTATTTCATGATGGCGTGGTGGCTGTCCTGGAGCGCCTTCGTCGGCATCTTCCTGGCCAAGATCTCGAAGGGCCGCACCATCCGGGAGTTCGTCGCCGGCGTCCTGCTCGTGCCCAGCGCCGTGTTCTTCATCTGGTTCACCGTCATGGGCGGTTCGGCGATCAAATTCGACATCGATGGGGCCGGGATCGGTGAGGCCACTCAGAACAACCTCGACACCGCCTTCTTCAGCCTCCTCGACCAGCTGCCGCTGTCCATGCTCGCTTCGGTCTTCACGATCGTCATGGTCACCCTGTTCTTCATCTCCTCGGCCGACTCGAACACCTTCGTCCTCAGCTCGCTGTCCTCACAGGGATCCTTCGCGCCCCGGCGTCCGGTGATCGCGACCTGGGGGTTCCTCACCGGCGGCTGCGCGGTGGTCCTGCTCCTCGTGGGCGGACTGCAGGCCCTGCAGCAGGCGGCGATGCTCTCGGCGGTGCCGTTCACCATCATCGTGGTCGTCCTGGGCATCGCCCTGATCAAGGAGCTGCGCAGCGATCACCAGATCGTCGAGGAGGTCGCACGCGAACGACGCGTGCTCGGACTCTGACGCTCGATCCGATCACACCAACCGCTCACGTTACCGTCCACCACTCACCACATAACTCAGTACAGTGACGGCAACGTGAGCGGTCGGTGAGGACCGGCAGTTCAGGCAGCCCAAGCAGGTGACGTGACCAGAACTGAGCACCCTCACCTCAGCTTGGCGGTCACCTCGGCGGCGGCAGCCTTGACCCGGTCGACCACAGGACCGGTGTCCTCGGGCAGGGTCTGGGTGACGAAGGAGAGGCCGATGGCTGCGATCGGGCGACCCAGCACATCGAACACCGGTGCCGCGAGCGTCGAGATTCCCGGCGTGACTTCGCCGTGTTCGATCGCGCTGCCGGTCCGTCGTTCCTGGGCGAGCACGGCGTTGAGCGCCTTCACCGAGGTCGGGCCCTTGCCCGTGCGCGTGACGAACTCGGTTTCGGACTGCAGCATCGCCAGCACCTCGGACTTCGGCAGCTGGGCGAGGATCGCCCGGCCGGTCGCCGTGAGGTAGCTCGGCATGCGCACACCGGTGGCGGTGATGACCGCGACGGATTTGAGCGACTGCTCCTTGAGCACGTACTCCGTCTCCCAGCCGCGGATGACGGCCAGCTGCGCGGTCGTGGCGGTATCCTCGGCGAGCTGACGGACGATCGGCTGCGCCAACCGCTGCAGGGGATTCGTCCGCAGGTAGGACGCCCCGAGCTCGTGCACACCGGCTCCGAGCACATACCCGGATTCGGTGCGCGCCACGAGCCCGAGCTCCTCGAGCACGGCGAGGATGTCATATGCGCTCGACCGCGGAATCTCCAGCGACCTGACCAGAGCACCGGCCGTGATCGACCGATTCGACGAGGCCATATGCCGCAGGATCGCGATCGCCCGCCGCAGTGCCGGAACCTCAGCCACGACTCAGCCCTCCATCTCCAAGACCGCGAAGGCCCGAGAGTAGAGCTCGGCGATTTCGCCGAGTTCGGTGTGCACTCCGTCGCGCACGCGGACTTGGCCGCCGCTGACGGTCAGATGCACGTCCGCCGAGGTGGCCGTGAGGATGATCTGCTCGTCCAGTGAGCCCATGGTGCGCATGCTGTCGGTGCGCAGAGCCACGAAGTCGCACGCCTTCCCGACCTCGAGCGCGCCGACGGGAAGGTCGAGGCTGCGCGCCCCGCCTTCGGTGAGTGCCGTGATGAGTTCGGCCGGGGAGAACCGTCCGCGCTGACCCGACCGCAGCCGCTCCCCCGCCTCGAGCCCCTGGGTCTCGCGCAGGGCGTCGAGGACGACGTGTTGGTCGGAGCCGAGGGAGATCACCGCTCCGGCGTCGGCGAGTTCACGGGCCGGTCCGATGCCGTCGGCGAGGTCCGCCTCGGTGCAGGGGCACATGACGATCGTCGATCGGGATCCGCCGAGGATCGCGATGTCCTCCTCGCTCAGGTGAGTGGCGTGGACGGCCGAGAGCCGGTCGTCGACGACGCCCGAGCGGGCGAGCACCTCGGTCGGGCTGGCTCCGTACGCCGCCTGCGAGGCGTCGTTCTCGGCCGGCTGCTCGGACAGGTGCACGTGCACGGGGCCGGACATTTCGGCGAAGCGAGGCAGGTTTGCGGCTGGGACCGCGCGGATCGAATGGATCGCCGCACCCACGTGGACGAAGCTCTCACCTGGAGCCTTGACGGGGAATTCGTCGGAAAACGTGTCGATCAGGCCGGTGTGCCGGTCCATGTATCCGTCGATTGTGCCGTCGCCGAAACGGGCCTGTTCGGCCGAGAGTTCGGAGTCGATGGCGCCGGTGAGGTAGCAGGTGTCGAGCAGTCGGATGCGGATCCCCGCCGAGGCGGCCGCTCGTGCCAGCGCTCGTTCCATCGCGTGGGCGCGCCGTTCGTCATCGTCGTTCGCGTCGCTCGCGTCCCCGCGGGGACGTTCGGTGTGTTCGTCCGCCTCGGCGACCGGATCCGCCGCGTCCCCGCGGGGACGATCGGCGCCGTAGGGTGTTCCGTCCTGAGCATGGTGGACGTAGTGGAACTCCCCCACCGAGGTGTAGCCGCCGGCGAGCATCTCTGCGAAGACAGCGCGGGCCACGGTCTCGTAGGACTGGGGGTCGAGTTTCGCGGCGACGGAGTACATGACTTCCCGCCAGGTCCAGAAGGTGCCGCCGTCGCCGTGGGTGCGACCGCGCAGCATCCGGTGGAAGGCATGCGAGTGCGCGTTGACTCCACCGGGCAGGACAAACCCGTGCACCGCCTCGGCGTCGGAGGGGGCGGCGTCGATTCCGGTCTCGACCGCGGTGAGCGTTGCGGTGTCATCGGCGCTCAGCAGCACCCCGTGGGCGACGGCTCCGTCAACCCAGGCGGATTCGCACCAGTAACGGGTGCTCATCGTGCACCTCCTGCCGTTGGGCCTCCGGTACTGCTGTCGGCAAGGGCGTGTTCGATGCCGAGTTCGCGGGCGAGCACCTTGACGAGCGCGTCGACTCCGGCCCTCTGGTCGTCGACCTCGCAGGCCTCTTCGGGAGCGTGGGAGACACCGGTCGGGTTGCGGACGTAGAGCATCGCCGCCGGCACATGGGGTGCGAGGATTCCGGCATCATGTCCGGCGCCTGAGGGCAGCAGCGGAGCGTCCGGCAGCACCGAGGTCAGGCGCGAGTTGAGGTCGGCGGTGAAGTGGGTCGTCGGCGAGTAGGACTCCTGCGAGATGGTCACCTCGACACCGGAATCGGCGCCGTGGTCCTTCGCACGTCGGCTGATCGCTTCGAGCACCTGTTTGACGACGGCATCGTCAGGATGGCGGATGTCGAGCCAGAAGCTCATGGTCGAAGCGATGACGTTCGTCCCGCCCGGATGGATGAGGGTACGGCCCACGGTCGCCACGGCGCTCGCGTCAGTGGCGGCCGCTAGGGTCGGGATATCCCCGATCACACGGGAGGCCGCGACCACCGGGTCGGCGCGATGACTCATCGGAGTCGTGCCGGCATGGTTGCCCTGACCGGAGAAGGCGAAGTGCCAGCGCCCGTGGCCGATGATCGAGGAGCCGATGGCGACGGCCTGATCGGTGTTGATCAGACCGACGCCCTGTTCGACATGGAGTTCGGTGAAGGAACCGATTCCGGCCAGCCGAGACTGGTCACGCCCGATCCGATCCGGGTCGAGGCCATAGCCACGGGCGACGTCGGCGAAGGTGTCACCGGCGGCGTCTTTGAGGCCGAGCGCGCGGTCAACGTCGATGGCGCCGGTGAGCAGCCGCGAGCCGAGGCAGGCGACACCGAAGCGTGAGCCTTCCTCTTCGGGGAACACGGCTAGCGCAAGAGGCCGGGTGGACTGGTCGAGTGCGCCGGAGGTCTTGAGCACGTCGAATGCCGCCAGCGCCGAGGCGACGCCGAGGGGGCCGTCGAACTCGCCGCCGCCGGGCACGGAGTCGAGGTGGGAACCGGTGACGACGGCGTTCGCACCCTGCGGGGTGGCCCATGCCCACGTGATTCCGTTGGCGTCGATCTCTGTGTCGAGGCCGCGGCGGTCCGCCTCGGCGAGGAACCACTCACGCAGCTCCCGTTCGGTGGCCGAGAATCCGGGCCGCTGGTAGCCCGGCCCGCGGGTGTCGCGGCCGGTGTCCTCGATCTGGCTCAGCAGCGAGACGACATCGCTCATTGTCAGTTCACTCCGTTCGAAATCGGTCGGGTCCGGTGATGTGTCGGAGCCGTGGTCAGCCGGCCCTGGCATCAGAGGCCCGACGGTCGGGTCCGGTGCGGACGAGCCGCGGGGCGGGACGGACCACACGCAGGTTCCACCCCGGCCCGGCGTCAGTCCTGGTGGGTGGTGGCTGCGGAGGTGCCCGAAGCCTCGGCGGCGGCTTCGAGGTTGCCCAGCGCAGTGAACTCGGGATCGTTGACGGCCGGTCCGCCGTCTTCCGGTTGCCAGGTTCCGGCAGCAGCGGTGACGGTGTGGGTCAGCGGTGCGACCGACTCGGCGGCGGCGACGAGCGAGCCGTCCTTGACCTTCGCAATGGTCTCGGCGAGTTCGGGCGAGAGGAACCGGTCGGGTCCGGGCCCCGGCACCGTCTCACGGATCGCCGCGATCACGGCTCCGGTCACCGGTGCCGGTGCGGCGTCGCGCATATCGCAGGCTCGGGAGGCGGCATAGAGTTCGATGCCGACGACGGAGGCGAGGTTGTCGACGACCTTGCGCAGCTTGCGTGCGGCCGACCACCCCATGGACACGTGGTCTTCCTGCATGGCCGAGGACGGGATCGAGTCGACCGAGACCGGAGTGGCGCCGCGTTTGGCCTCGGAGACCATGGCCGCCTGCGTGTAGTGGGCGATCATCAGGCCGGAGTCGACGCCGGCGTCATCGGCGAGGAACGGGGTGAGGTTCTGGTTGCGGGCGACATCCATCATCCGGTCGGTGCGGCGTTCGGACATCGAGGCGACGTCGGCGGCGACGATGGCCAGGAAGTCCAAGGCATGGGCCAGCGGTGCACCGTGGAAGTTGCCGTTCGAGGACACCATTCCATTGGTGAGCACGACGGGGTTGTCGATGGCGGCCCGCAGTTCGCGTTCGGCCACCTGGGTGGCGAAGGCGACGGCGTCGCGGGCGGCGCCGTTGACCTGCGGGGCGCAGCGCATCGAGTACGCGTCCTGGACGAGGTGGGTGGAGTCGCGGTGGCTGGCAGTGATGCCGGAGTCGGCGAGCGAGGCGAGCATGTTCGCAGCCGAGGCGGCCTGACCATCGTGCGGGCGCAGCGCGTAGTGGAGTTCAGGGGCGAAGACGGCGTCGGTGCCGAAGAGTCCTTCGATGCTCATGGCCGCGGACACATCGACGGCGGTGAGCAGGTTCTCCAAGTCGGTCAGGGCCATGATGAGCATGCCCAGCATGCCGTCGGTGCCGTTGACCAGCGCGAGGCCTTCCTTCTCGGCCAGGGTGACCGGGGTGATTCCGGCCTTCGCGAGGATCTCATCGGCGGGCCCGGCCACCCCGTCGGGCCCCTCGGCCACGCCTTCACCCATGACGACGAGGGCGCATGCCGACAGTGGTGCGAGGTCACCGGAGCAGCCGAGTGATCCGTACTCGTGGACGACCGGGGTGATTCCGGCGTTGAGCAGGTCGACGTAGGTCTGGAGGACTTCGGCGCGGACGCCGGCCCGACCGGTGGCCAGGGTGCGGGCGCGCAGCAGCATGAGGGCGCGCACGACCTCGCGTTCGACGGGTTCGCCGACTCCGGCGGCGTGGGAGCGGATGAGGGATTTCTGCAGCTGGGTGCGCAGTTCCGCGGGGATGTGACGCTGGGCGAGCGCACCGAATCCGGTCGAGACTCCGTAGACGGGCTTCTCCGCCTGAGCGAGGGCGTCGATGGCCTCGCGGTACTTGTTCACCCGGGCCAGGGTGGCATCGGACAGGGAGACCAACGCTCCGCGACGGGCGACGTCGACCACCTCGGCGAAGGTCAGCGTATCGGGGTCGAGATCGATGAATGTGGTCATCGTGTGCCTTTCTGTGAGTGCGTCAGTGTGATGTCTGAGTCGTGGGTGAAGTTCTCATACGTCGACGCCGAGGTGGTTCCTCCCCGTCGACGCACTGTGCTCGTGCGTAGGTGGTTCAGTCGCGGGGCCGGTTGTCGACGATGAGCTCACCGCCGGAATAGACGCGTTCGACCAGCTGCACACCGGGCCGGTAGGCCAGGTGCCGGTAGCTGGGTGCGTCGAGGATGGCCAGGTCGGCGCGGGCCCCCACTCCGAGGTGGCCGACATCGGTGCGTTGCAGGGCGTTGGCCCCGCCCGCTGTAGCTGCCCACACCGCCTGTTCGACGGTGAAGTGCATGTCCCGGACGCCGATGGCGATGACGAATGGCATGCTGTTGGAGAACCCTGACCCGGGATTGCAGTCGCTGGCGATCGCCAGCGATACTCCCGCGTCGGCGTAGCGGCGGGCGTCGGGGTAGGGCTGGCGGGTGGAGAATTCGATGCTCGGCAACAGGGTGACGACGGTGCCCGCCTCGGCGAGGACGGCGAGGTCCTCATCGGAAGCGAAGGTCGCATGGTCGACCGACACGCAGCCGAGTTCCGCGCCGAGCTTGAGCGCCCCGCCCTCGGTGAGCTGATTGGCGTGCAGCCGCGGTTTCATTCCGACGGTCTTGCCGGCTTCGATGATCCGCCGGGTCTGGACCTCGGTGAAGGCACCGGTTTCGCAGAACACGTCGATCCACTTCGCTTTGCCTTCGGCCGCCGGGATGATCTCGTCGATGACGAGGTCGACGTAGCGTTCCGGCTCGTCCTTGAACTCCGGCGGGACGACGTGCGCGGCGATGAGGGTCGATTCCTCGGTGTGCCGGTTGATGATGTCGAGGGCCTGGATCTCGTCGGGCACGGTCAGCCCGTAACCGGACTTGATCTCGAACGTCGTCGTTCCCTGCCGCTTCGCCTGCTCGAGCAGGTGGACGAGGTTGGCCTCGAGTTCGGATTCCGTGGCGGCGCGGGTGGCGGCCACGGTGGTGGCAATGCCCCCGGCCGAGTACTTCTGCCCGGCCATGCGGGCCGCGAATTCCTCGGACCTGTCGCCGGCGAAGATGAGGTGGTTGTGGCTGTCGACGAAGCCGGGGATGACGGCTTTGCCGCCGAGGTCGATCGTCTCGAGTCCGCCGAGGTCATTCGCCGAGGTGACTTCCCCGTTTGCGATGTCATCGTCGTTCAGGCCTTTTCCGACGCTCTCACCGAGGCGGCTCGACATCGCCGTGTCCGCCTCAGCGGACGGTCCCGACCAGATGATCCGACCGTCGTCGATGAGCAGCGCGGCATCGGTGATGATGCCCAGCTCGCCGAGGGTGTCGAGGTCGTTGACGACGAGTTCGCTGATGCCGGTGATGAGCTGCATGGCGAGTCGGGCCTTTCCGATCGAGAATGAGTCCCTCTCAGTATGGACCGCTCGGTGGCGGGGCAGAACCTCTCCCGCAGATATTTGTCCGATATTTCGGACGGCCGAGTGATGGGGGTCTGGTGAACCCGCCCGCCGGCTCGGTCGGGAACTCCCCGCGGCCCAGAAAAAGGTGAGTAGCCCAAGTTTGAAACCGGGCTACTCACCTTTTTCTGAGCTATTCAGCGACCGCGCCGTCGACGCAACGCCGCGGACTGCTTACTGTGCGGCGGATTTCTCGTCGCGCTTGTCGAGCTCGGGGATCATCGGCACGCGCTGACCGCGCTCTTCGGCCACCTCGGAGGCGCGATCGTAACCGGCGTCGACGTGGCGGATGACGCCCATGCCCGGGTCGTTCGTGAGCAAGCGTGCCAGTTTCTGAGCGGCCAACTCGGTGCCGTCGGCCACGGAGACCTGTCCGGCGTGGATGGAGCGGCCGATGCCGACGCCGCCGCCGTGGTGGATCGACACCCAGGTCGCACCCGAGGAGGTGTTGACCAGGGCGTTGAGCAGCGGCCAGTCGGCAACGGCGTCCGTACCGTCGAGCATGGATTCGGTTTCGCGGTAGGGGCTGGCGACGGAACCGGAGTCGAGGTGGTCACGGCCGATGACGATCGGGGCCGAGATCTTGCCTTCCGCGACGAGCTGGTTGAACAGCAGACCGGCCTGGTGGCGTTCCTTATAGCCGAGCCAGCAGATGCGTGCCGGCAAGCCTTCGAACTCGACGTATTCGTTGGCGGCGTCGAGCCAGGTGTGGAGGTGTTCATTCTCGGGAAAGAGCTCCTTGAGAGCCTGGTCGGTGACCTCGATGTCCTTCGGGTCGCCGGACAGCGCGACCCAGCGGAAGGGTCCGAGGCCTTCGCAGAAGAGGGGGCGGATGTAGGCGGGGACGAAGCCGGGGAACTCGAAGGCGCGGTCGTAGCCGGCCTTGCGGGCTTCGTCGCGGATCGAGTTGCCGTAGTCGAAGACCTCGGCGCCGCGGTCCTGGAATTCGACCATGGCCTTCACGTGCTTGGCCATGGATTCTTCGGCGCGGATGGTGAACTTCTCGGCATCCTGCTCGGCCTCTTCGTGCCAGTCGTCGACGCTCACGCCCACCGGCAGGTAGGACAGCGGGTCGTGGGCCGAGGTCTGGTCGGTGACGATGTCGACTTCGGCTGCCTCGGGGCGGTCGAGGATGAGCGGGAGGATCTCCGCGGCGTTGCCGACGAGTCCGACGGACAGGGCCTGCTTGTTCTTCTTCGCTTCGATGACCTTGGCCAGTGCGGTGTCGAGGTCGGTTTCGACCTCGTCGAGGTAGCGCTTGCCTTTGCGGCGATCGAGGCGGGTCTTGTCGACGTCGATGATGAGGCAGGCGCCGCCGTTGAGCGTCACGGACAGCGGCTGGGCTCCGCCCATTCCGCCGCAGCCGGCGGTGATGGTCAGGGTTCCGGCGAGGGTGCCGTCGAAGCGCTTGCGGGCGATGGCGCCGAAGGTCTCGTAGGTGCCCTGGAGGATGCCCTGGGTGGCGATGTAGATCCAGGACCCGGCGGTCATCTGGCCGTACATCATGAGGCCTTCGGCCTCGAGCTCGCGGAAGTGCTCCCAGTTAGCCCAGTCGCCGACGAGGTTGGAGTTCGCAATGAGCACGCGCGGGGCCCATTCATGGGTGCGCATGACGCCAACGGGCTTGCCCGACTGGATGAGCAGGGTCTCGTCGTCCTCGAGGTCGTCGAGGGTGCGCACGATCGCGTCGTAGGCTTCCCAGGAGCGGGCGGCGCGACCGGTGCCGCCGTAGACGACGAGGTCTTCGGGACGTTCGGCAACCTCGGGGTCGAGGTTGTTCATGAGCATGCGCTTGGGTGCTTCGGTCTGCCAGGACTTCGCGGTGATCTCGGTTCCGCGGTCGGCACGGATGACGCGGGACGGGTCGTGCTGGGTGAACGACGGCTTGGTGGTCATGGGATTCTCCTTGTCGCTGTGTCCGACGAGGCGGATGCTTGGCTGCCGCTTCGCCGTCGCGCCGAGGTGTGGGCTCCCCTGCGCTGTCGGCTCTGACTACACCATCCATTCTGACGACTGGAGCAGAATGCGGAAGTGGCCCGCATCAAGTTCCGTCCGACATTTCGGACATCCACGCATCGTCCGTCAGGCCGAAGGCCGGCGCAACGAGATTGAAGTCGGCTCAACGAGCTCGAACGGTCCCGGCGAAGTCAGGTGATTCAGGCAGTGATCGCGTGGTCGCTGATCGGTTTCAGTGCCGGATGGGTGTGCAACCCCTCAACTCCTTTGAGCTGACGAACGAGGAGAACCGAAGTTGCGGCGATGCCCGGCGAGAAGATTTGAAGAGGCTCAGTCCTGTCTCCGAAGTCCAGGGTCAGTGTCATCGCTTCTAACTCAGGGAAGAAGGCAGCCACCACATTGAAGTAGAACGACAACGTGCGGCTGCCGACCGGAATGATGAGCCTGCGATCAGTGACGAGAACATCGACGTATTGGATTTCTCGCCACTGCGCCGCTGCCACGCGCTGCGCCTGAGCGCGAGCATTCGCTCTACCCACTGCCGAGCCGATCATCGCACCGGCAACGAAGAGCGGGCTGCCCATAGCGAAGACCCCGCCCGTGCTGTAGGTGACGTTCTGTCCATAGAAGCGTGCGTATTTTGCCCGGCACTGGTCGAGAAGAGACTCTCCGGGCTCGAGGTTGAGGTTGAAGTCATCGGAGCTGGGCAGGGAGTCTCCCCGAGCAAGAGCCTCAAACCAATGTGTCGCATACACTCTGGCCATGGTTCTCGCTTCAAAATCGCAACGAGGACCACCTTCGGCAACGATCTGCTGTTCCATCTTGCGAGTCCAGGCCGCATGACGCTTCTGCATCTTCTTCTCGAACAGCCGACTACGTCGATACGTCTTCTGGGCACCGATGATCGCCAGAATGATGAACACGACCGGCGCAATTCCAAGGCCGAGGCCCGAGACAATGACCAGCCAGCCGATTCCTGGCCCGTCTTCGCTGGGCAACGCCGACGCCGCAATCAATGCGAACACGTATGCCGAGATCGGGATAAGCAGCAATGGGACAACCCAGCGAAGATGCCGCCTGAAGCCGCGTTCCACGTTCATCACTTCACCTTCGCAGTGCTATTGCCGATCCGCACAGGCCCGAATTCATCACTCCGGTCTCGGCATGACTCATTGTTGCTACAGACGCTACCAAACCATTGCGCGCAGAACCGGGTCAGTGTCCACGGGGAAGACCGGCTCGTGTGGTCTGCAGCCGACTGGTCCGCGCCCCCACCCTCATCTCGCCACTTCTCCACCCGTTCGCTCGCCCCATTTCGATTCATTACACCTACTTCTCAATCGAGACGTTTTCGATCCTTTAAATCAAGATGGGAACCGCATAAGGTCATGGGCAATACCTCAACCCGGACCATCTATCCCTCACGATCACGAATCGCCCGCATCCCGAAAGAGGAACAACGATGTTCATCGCTCCCACCGCCGTCGTAGCCGCCACCGAGTCAGACGCCCTGCTGACGACTCGCACCCGGGCGCAGAACTGGCGGTCGAAGGACATCGGGATCCCGGACCGCGAACTCACCGATGCGGCGCTGGAGGATCTCGCGCAGCGGGCGAACATCCTCGGCGAAGAATCCTTCGAACGCACCGTCGCCGCCGTGCGCTCCAGCCGCAGCGGCGAGTGCCCGATCATCCCCGACATCGCCTCGGCCGCCGAGGTGTTCCGTGAGTTTCTCCGTGCCGCCCGCATCGACGGCTGGCTCTATGTGCGCGAATCCGACGGGTATGTCCACCCGTATCTCGTCGTGGGCATCGACGTCGAACACGGTGACAAGACCCGCGGGCCGCGCGTGAAGGTCACCCTCGAAGCCGACAACCCCACGGTCAAACGTCCCTCCCGGGCACCCCGGATCCTCTATTTCGAAGAGACCGAGATCGTCGGCAAGACCCCGGAAGAAGCGCTCACCGCGACCGGAGCCTTCCGCGAATCCCCTGAACTCAAAGACGAATACTCACGGCGCCGCGCGGATTTCAAGGAGATCATCGACCACGGATTCGGCAGCCAGTACCTGTTCACGGGACGCGCCATCCGCACCGATGACCACCGTGCGGCCAACCGCCGCAGCGGCCGCAAGGTCGTCAACGACGTCGCTCCCGACGAGATAGCCGGTCTGCGCGGAGTCAGCGCTTCAGTGCTCTTCGACGCCGGCGAGTACGGACCGATCCCCGTCCTCACCGCGGTGCGCGTCTTCGACCTCGCAGCGCAGGACTATCTCGACGTCAACACCGGAGACCTGCGCGCCTTCGAATACGACCCCACCCTTCAGGACAAACTCGTTCTGCCGCCGGAACAGCGAGAGCTGCTGACCATTCTGACCACCGACATCGAGGTCTTCACCGGCGACATCATCGAAGGCAAGTCCGCCGGAAACGTCATCCTCGGCAAAGGCCGCCCGGGAGTCGGCAAGACCCTGACCGCGGAAGTCTATGCCGAGGTCATCGGCAAACCCCTGTACTCCATCCACTCCGGGTCCCTGGGCATCACACCCGAGGCCGTGCGGAAGAACCTCGAGATCATCTTCGACCGCGCGAAGCGCTGGAACGCCGTGCTGCTGCTCGACGAGGCCGACGTCTTCGTCCTCGAACGCGGTTTCGACCTCACACAGAACGCCATCGTCGCGGAGTTCCTCCGCACCCTCGAATACTTCGACGGGCTCCTGTTCCTCACCACCAACCGCACGAACGGTGTCGACGAAGCGATCCTGGCCCGTTGCGCCGCCGTCATCGACTACCAAGCCCCGTCCGCCGAGGATGCGCGCCAGATCTGGCAGATCATGGCCGCCGGCAACGAGGTGGAACTCGGCGACGATCTCCTCGACCGACTCGTCACGGAGTTCCCCGACATCACCGCCCGCGACATCAAGATGGTCCTGCGCCTGGCTCTGCGCATCGCCGCCCACCGAGGCGAGCGCCTCGACCTCGACGACTTCGCCCATGCCGCACGCTTCCGGGGAATCCGGATGGCCAGTGCCGCGGAGGCGACCGAGCTGGTCGGTGCCCGATGAAACTCGAGACCCGCCAATTGGAGTACTTCTCCATGGTCGCGCGCGAACGGCACTTCGGGCGGGCTGCCGAACGCCTCAAGCTCGCACAGCCGTATCTGTCGCAGCAGATCCGCAAGCTGGAAAGGCAGTTGGGGACCACTCTGCTCAACCGCACCACTCGCTCGGTGTCGCTCACCGACGCCGGAGCCCATCTACTCGAAGAGGCAGATCGCGTGCTCGCGCACCTCGACGCCCTCGGCAAGGAAGTCCAGCTCATCGGCGCGGGGCTCACCGGACCGCTGCGTCTCGGCTTCACCGGATCGACGACCTACGGGATCATGCCGCAGGTCGTCAGGCGCACGGCCAGTGCGGCTCCGAAGCTGCAGCTCAACGTCAGCGGAGAGATGGTCACTCCCCGGCTCGTCGACCGTCTGCTCGACCGCAGCATCGACATCGCTCTGCTGCGCGGAGGCACTCAGGCGAAGGGAGTGAGCAGCAGCGTCATCGGCAGCGAATCCTCCATCCTCGCAGTTCCCTCTGATTCTCTGCTTGACGCTCCCGGATCGATCACCGCGGCAGAACTCGGCGAGCATGCCCTCGTGGGATACCCCGAGAAGTCGACGATGTCGGAGATGACTGCGGAATTCCTCGGCCGCGCCGGTTCTCGCCCCGACTACTCCGTGCGGGCCTCCGAGACCTCGACGCTGATGTCGCTCGTCGCCGCCGGCCTCGGCGCCGCGATCGTCCCCCACACCGCCACCGCGCTCGGCATCCCCGGAGTCCGCTTCCGCAGCATCGACGAGGCGCCCCGCACGGACCTGACTGTCGTCTGGCGCTCAGACGAAGAGACCCGCACCATCATCCGGATGATCGAGATCATCACCGAAGTCGTCGGCGAGAACATCGACGATCCCACCGCCGAGGAGAAGGAGCAGCCAGCGTGAAGATCACTGGCGTCGAAGCCGTCCCGTACCGCATTCCCATGCGCAAACCGCTCAGGTTCGCCAGCGGCGAGGTCCACCACATCGAACACGTGCTCCTGCGGATTTCAACCGATGATGGCCTCGTCGGCTGTGCCGACATCCCACCGCGTCCCTACACCTACGGCGAGACGAAGGAATCCGTCGTCGGCATCGTCAACGGAGTGTTCTCGGATGCGCTCATCGGCAGGGACCCGCTCGACCGTTCCCTCATCCATTCCCGGCTGCACCGCACCATCGGCAATCAGACAGCCAAGGGCGGAGTCGACATCGCCCTGTGGGACCTCATCGGCAAGGCGCTGAACACGCCTGTGCACCGCCTCCTCGGCGGGTTCGCCGATTCGCTCGAGGTCTCCCATATGCTCGGATTCGCCCCCACCGAGGCGGTCATCGAGGAAGCGCAGCGATTCACCGAGACGTACGGGGTCCGGTCGTTCAAGATCAAGGTCGGCAGGCGCCCGGTAGCCCTCGACGTCGACCTCGTCGCCGCCCTCAGAGACGAACTCGGGCCCGATGCGCTGCTCTATCTCGACGCCAACCGCGGGTGGACCGCCACCGAAGCCGCTCAGGTGCTCGAGGCCACGGCCGGACTCGACCTGCGCTTCTTCGAAGAGCCCGACGACGCCGACGAGATCCTCGGAAGACGCCGCCTCGTCGCCGCCTCCCCCATCCCCATCGTCGCCGACGAATCGGCACCGAATCTCGGCGCCGCGGCCCGGGAGATCCACACGGGCGGCGCCAGCGCACTGTCGATCAAGACCGCACGGACTGGTTTCACCGAATCCCAGAAGATCCTGTCCTTTGCCGAGGCACTCGGCCTCGACGTCCTCATGGGCAATCAGATCGACACTCAGCTCGGCAGCACTGCGACAGTGACCTTCGGGGCCGCCTTCGAACATTCCTCACGATGGCCGGCCGAACTCTCGAACTTCCTCGACATGGCTGACGATCTCATCGCAGAGCCGATCGAGATCAGCGACGGACGGGTCCATGCTCCGACCGTTCCCGGCGTCGGCACGATCATCGACGAGGACAAACTCGCCCGCTACCGCATCGACTGACAACCCGAACCGACCCCCGCCCGACCACCCTTTATCCCCGACCTCGAAGGAGAGAACATGCTCTACCTCGTCAGAATGGACGTCACTCTGCCCCAGGACATGTCGGCAGACGACACCGCCGAGCTGTTGGCTCGTGAGAAGAACTATTCGCAGGAGATCCAACGCGACGGACGGTGGAAGGAGATCTGGCGAGTCGCCGGCGAGTATGCGAACTACTCGGTCTTCGACGTCGCCGACCACGACGAACTCCACACCATCCTCAGCGGGCTGCCGCTCTTCCCTCATATGAAGATCGCCGTCACCCCGCTGGCCACTCACCCGTCCCATATCTGAGACCGGAACCGATCCGGCACTGTATCAAAGGAGAGACACATGTCAGAGAACAGCTTCACCGCCGAAGTCGACGCCAAGGCCGCCGATTCCGGCGCCAATGCCTCCGCCCAGTTCCGTGAGCGTCAGGCTCGCGCCGCCGCCGGCGGAGTCGTCGACCACGAGCGGGTCAGCCTGTTGGCGGGAAAGGCCGTCAAGGCACTCAACGACCTCGTCATCGAAGAGCAGGTCAGCTATGAGGAATACAACGCCTTCAAGGCGTGGCTGATCAAGGTCGGCGAGGACGGCGAATGGCCGCTGTTCCTCGACGTCTGGCTCGAGCACTCCGTCGAGGAGGTCGCCAACGAAGACCGTGAGGGTTCGAAGGGCACCATCGAAGGCCCCTACTACGTCACGGATTCCCCCGAACTCCCATGGGACGGCACCATCCCGATGCGCCCCGACGAGCCGGGCACCCCGTTCGTCTTCAAGGGCCAGGTCACGTCCGTCAGCGGGGAGCCGCTGCCAGGAGCCAAGCTCGAACTCTGGCACGCCGACAACCTCGGCTTCTACTCCCAGTTCGCCCCCGGACTGCCCGAGTGGAACCTCCGCGGAACTTTCGTGGCCAACGAGGCCGGCGAATACGAGATCCACACGATCCGTCCCGCGCCCTACCAGATCCCCACCGAGGGCGCCTGCGGTCAGCTCATCGAGGCGGCCGGTTGGCACGCCTGGCGTCCGGCGCACATGCACTTCAAGGTGCATGCGCCCGACCACCAGCTCATCACCTCGCAGCTGTACTTCCCCGGCGATCCGCACAACGACGATGACATCGCTTCGGCCGTCAAACCCGAACTGATGCTCGATCCGCAGCCCAACCCGGACGACGAGGGCGAAATGGTCACCTACAACTTCGTGCTCGATCCCCAGCGCTGATCCTCAGCAGGGGCAGGGCCTGCGCCGGATGAGGTGCGGGTCCGAACTGAGCGCCTCGGCCACGACGAATTCATCGTCGCGGCCGAGGCGCTCGTTTCGTCCTGAGGGCAGTAATGCCACCACAGGGACGGGGCCCTCGGGTATCCGCACCGTCCCGCACCCGCGGGATTCACACCTCGGGGATTCCGTCACCGAGGTGGACCGCCGCCAATTCTGTGCGTGACCTGATCCCGAATTTCTCGTAGATGTGCGTGAGGTGGTACTGCACCGTCTTCTCCGCGATGAAGAGTCGACGTGAGACCTCGGCATTCGTCATCCCCTGGACGACGAGGTCGGCCACGGACATCTCCTGCGGGGTGAGGATGATGGAGTCGATGTTCTCCGGTCCAGCAGGACTCCCCTCCGCGTCAGGATTGCCTCGCCACGCCATCCCGGTCGCACGCAGCTCCCGATCACAGCGTCGCAGCTGAGCCTCGGCACCCACTCCTTCATAGAATTCCCGTGCCCGGACCAGACTCTCGACAGCATCCCGACGGCGGTTGGCCCGTCTCAACATCTGGCCGCGGCTGAACAGCACCTTCGCCACGGTCGTGTCGTTCTGGCCGTCCATGAGGATCGTCAGCGCGCGGTCGAATCCGTGCTCCGCCTCGGCGAGGTCACCGGCGTCCTGAGCGACCCTGGCTTTCGCCGCCTCGGCGCATCCACGCATATAGGCTCCAGATGTCGCAGCGTGGACGTGGAAGCTGCCGGCGATCTCGGTGGCCTGCTCGCTCATTCCCACGGCGATGAGCGCATCGACGATCTCCCAGCCCCACGGCCAGAAGGAACTGCGCGACTCCGTCCCCCGATCGACGTCGAGCAGGGGCCGCAAGGCCGCGGCTCGACCATCATGGTCACCCCGGAGATCCGCGGCGACCGAACGGGCCAGACGAGCCGGCACCTGCATCGCCAGATAGTCGCTGAGGATGGCGCCGTGTCCGCTTCGGCTCATCACCTCATCGACGGGGCGACCCCGCCAGAGCCTGATCTCGGCAGCGGTCCACTGCAGCAGCTGAGCGAGCAGCGGAATGTTTGCGTCATCGCAGATGCGCAGACCCGCCTCCGCCGTCTGCAGCGCGTCGTCCCATTCACCGAGGAGGTACTGGACTCGCGCCAGCCACCCGTAGGCCCACAGTGAGATCCGCAGCGAACCGCGCTCCCGATGAGTTGGCGCTGCGGCTTCGAAGTCGCGGACGGCTTTTCGATGGTCACCGGCGAGCATCGCCACCCACCCCTCGCACAGACGCAGTCGCTGCTCCTGTGCCCCGCGGAGTCGTTGGGCTGCCATGGTCCTCAGCTCCGCATCGGCTTCGGCGAGGAGTCCCTGCGCGGCGAAGCCGAGTCCGCGGACGACTCGGGATTCGACATAGGCGGGTTCGCTCGGATCACTCAGTTCGATCGCGCGGCTCGTCCATGCGCAGATCTTCGGACCGTCCCAGCGCACGAGGGAGTCCAAGGTCCGGCGCAGAGCGATCTGGGCATTGAGTTCGTCACCGCCGGCGCCGGCGTTCTCGGCACGAGCGAGCAGATCGTCTGCCAGGGCGGCCTGCCCCCGATGAGTGGCGATATTGGCCAGCACGGTATCGCGCAGCACCGACGGGGCGATGCTCTTTCCGATTTCGACCCACGGCAGGACTTCCGCCACTCTTCCTGCGCTGGCGAGCGCATCGATGCCGGCCAGGAGTTCATGGTCGCGGTCGGCAGAGGCAGGGAGGACTCGTGCGGCCCCGAAATGCAGCTGCGCGGCATCCTCCCAGCGTCCCTCCCGCTCAGCATCGACGGCAATGGTGATGAGACGCATGGCCAGCTCGGGGTCGAGGCCCAATGAAGCAGCGGAGAGGTGAAAGAGCTTCTCCTCTTCCGATGGGGCGGTCTCGGCAGCTCGGCGGCGGAGAAATCGCCGTGTCGACGGCGCCATAGTCTCGAGGATCACCTTGGCCGCAGCAGGGTGGCACAGACGCAGGGTGGTCCGACCCGCCGAGTCGTGTTCTCGAAAGACGCCTCGAGCCACGCCGAGGTCGATGGTCCCTTCGACGTCATCGATTCCGGCGACGTCCATCACCCGTTTGAGATCCTGCGGTCGGCGCAGAATGGCCAATGCGGAGGCAACGTCCTCGACTTCGGAGGAACCGGTGCTCTCGATCCGGCCCAGGACCTCCTGGGTGACTGCCGGCGGCAGCGGCAGCTGACCGGGGTCAGCGGGCCATCGGCCCGGAGGCAGCAGAGCCAGGATCTCTTCGGCGGCACGCAGTCGGCCGCCGCTCTGGGTGACCAGGGCGGCGGCTCCGTGATCTCCGATGTCGTGGAATCCGCGACCGGCGGCCAGTTCGATGGCATCGTCGGTGCCGAAGTCGCAGATCTCGATCCGGGCAGCATGGGAATCCCTCGCCATCCTCAGGAAGTCGGGGTCCAGCGAGTCTGTCGATTCCGGATCGAGGCAGATGAGCAGCAGGGTGCGGGTGTCGCGCATTCGCCGCCCGATCTGACTGAACACCTGCAGACTTTCGGGATCGGCGAAGCCGATGTCGTCGAGGACGATGAGACGCCCATCTGAGCTCGGACCGGTCGTCGGTGCGGTCTTGTCGCCCCTCAACAGTTCGATGAGGGCGCCGGCCACCTGCAGCTGCATGGTGGCGGGGCATTCGCTGCCCTCCTGCAGAATCTCGGATGCGTCTCTCAGTTGTCCGAGCAGGGCGAACGGGACCCCTCGGCTCCAGTGCGTGCCGACGAGGACTTCGCAGCTATGCCCGGTCGCGTCCTGCAGCGCACGGACGATACCGGACTTGCCAGTACCGGACGCCCCTTCCAGGACGACGATCCTCCCACCTGTGTCGGCCAGCGACTTCCACAGGTCGAGGACGGAGTGGAGGGCTCGTGTCGGACCGGGCAGCAGTGGAAGCGCAGCTGACCCTGCTCCGTCTATCCCTGATCACCTCCGCCGACCGGCAGCACCGAGCCGTTGATGTACGAGGCCGCATCGGAGGCGAGGAAGACGATCGGCCACGCCTGCTCTCTCAAGGTGCCGTAACGGCCGAACAGGCTCGATTCCGTCGTCTGTTCGACGACCTGTCGGAACCATCCTCGCTCTTCTTCGGTTTCGGCGCCCGGGCCGCGCGGGATCCGCCGTTCGGGGGCTTCGGTGCCTCCCGGTGCCGTTGCGACCACACGCACTCCCGCCTCGGCGGCCTCCATGGCCAGTGATGCGGTGAGCGCATTGACCCCGCCTTTCGCAGCCGAATACGGGACGCGATTGACTCCGCGGGTGGCGATCGATGACACGTTGACTATGGTACCTTCGCCACGAGCTTTCATCCCCGGCAGGACGGCACGGCACATCCACAGCGTCGGGAACAGGGAGCGGCGGATCTCCGCTTCGATATTCTCCGGTTCGTAGTACTCGTACGGCTTGGCCCAGATTGTGCCGCCGACGGCGTTGATGCAGACGTCCGGCAGCCGCAGCGCCTCGGTTCCTGCAGCCACCACGTGTTCCGCACCTGTCCAGGCCTCGAGATCACCCAGCACCGTCGCCGAGGCGAGCCGACGTCCCCGTGCAGCCGCGATCTCCTTCGCTTCCGCTTCCGTCTCGGACACGAGATCGGATCGGTCGGCGAGGATGAGGTCGGCTCCCTGGGCGGCAGCGAGCAGCGCCGTCTCCCGGCCGATGCCCTGGGCGGCCCCGGTGATGAGCACGAGCTTGCCGGTGAGCAGCCCCTGGTCCTCGACCCGCTTCTGCGCCGTCTGCGATTCAGGCGTCTCGGCCGACTCAGGAGGCATGCGGCACCACCATGCACATCGTCGCGCGAGTGTGCTCGCTGTGCGAACGCAGAACTCGACGCGCCGCATCGATGTCGTTGTTCTCGAACGCCGCAACGAGGTCGTAGTGCTCGGCGTCGACCTCGGGGGCGATCCAACCGCCGTTCTTCAGCGCCTCGACGATCTGGCTCTGCACCTCCAGCCGACGGAAGCTCTCTAGGAAGGCTGGATTGTCGGAGAGGATGAAGAGGTACTCGTGGAATTCTTCGTTGAGTTTGCCGAACTCCTCCGCGTCGATGATCTCTTCGCCCTTGAGCGCCGTCGAGACGTTCTCCGCCAAGCGTCGGAACTGTTCGAGCTGCTTGTCTGTCAGCCGCCCCATGAGCAGCTCGGTCACCGCGAGTTCCAGGCCGGTGCGTGCCTCGAGGTGGGCCATCGAGTCCTGGCGGGTAAAGGAGAGCCGTCCGGTCTGCATCGACGACACCGCATCACCGGCGCTGATCGCATCGCCTGACTCCTCGATCGTCTCTTTGCTGACCGGGGCACCGGATTCGTCGTCATCGGTCGACCCTTTGGGCGCGAACCGCTCGTAGTAGAAGTTCGCCGGCGTGATGTCCTCGTCGCCCAACCAGCTCGACACTGCATCGACCATCGGCGGCGGGCCGCAGAGGTAGATGTCGACGTCTCCGCCGTCGAGATGCTCGTCCTCGATGAATTGGGTGACGTACCCTTTCTTCTCCGCAGTGCTCTCCGGCGAGGACACACAGAAGCTGTAGCTTAAAGTGCCCAGTCTCTCGACGTACTCATCGAGGCGGTCGAGTCCGACGAGATCGGAGTCATTGGTGACACCGTAGATGAGGTGGATGGGCTGATCCGTGCCGTCGTCGGCGAGCTTCTCCAGGATGGACAGGATCGGGGCCAGGCCGGTCCCGCCCGCCAGCATCAGCATCCGCCGCTTCGGGGGACGGAGGAAGAAGGTCCCGAACGGTCCGGTCATCGTCAGCTTGTCGCCGACGGCTGCACGTTCGGTGAGGAAGGTCGACATCGCCCCGCCCGGGGTGTTGCGGACCATGAATGAGGTGTTCTCGATTTTCGGACCGGAGCTGAAGGAGTACGACCGGGCCTGGTCGGTGCCGGGAACCTGGAGGTTCATGTACTGGCCGGGCAGGTAGGCGAGATCGTCCCGGTTCTCCACTGCCAGCGTGAAGCTCACCGTCGAGTCCGCATGGAACTCAAGGTCGACGATCTCGGTGTCGAAGTCCGAGGCCGAGGTCTTCGCCACGTCCGAGGTCGTGGGGACGTCGATCGTCATGTCCGTCTCGGGGGTGGCCTGGCAGGTCAGCACATAACCGGCGTCGAGCTCGTCCTCGGTCATCGCATCGTCGATGAAGTCGCCGGGATCGAACTCTCCGGAAGTGCAGAACGATTTGCAGGTTCCGCACGCTCCGTCACGGCAGTCCGAGGGCAGGTTGATCCGCGCCTTGAACGCGGCCTCCATCACCGTTTCGAACTGGTTGACCTTGATGATCTTGGTGACGCCGTCTTCGAAGCTGATCGCTACGTCATTGCTCATTGTCTTCTCCTAAGTCTCTTCTGCGCGTCCTCGGGCAGGTGGGGCTGCGCGTCCTCGGGCAGGTGGGCCATCGATCTGATCGCCGATGGTCAGATCATGTAGATGTCGATGATCTGATGCACCGTGTCGTTCTTGAGGATGACCTTCTTGTCGCGGATCACCGGGGTCTGGCCCGACAGATCGAGGCTGTAGAGACTGTGGCCGTAATAGGTCAGCGTGCTCTGGTAGCGGTAATAGTGAGTGGTCCAGCTGAATCGGACCTCGACCCTGTCGCCGTCCCGGGACAGGAATTCGATTCCGCCGAGGTTGTGCTCCGTGCGGGGCTCGGGCAGCGAGGTCGCCGCCGAACGGTCGGTTCGGATCCGGAAGACGCGGTCTTCCAGGCCGCTGCGGTCCGGGTACCAGATGAGTGAGATCTCGTTCTGCGGGTCGCTGGTCAGGGTGTCGTCTACGTCCCAGGCGGGCATCCAGAAGGAGGCTTCCGGGTGGTAGCACTCCAGCCATTCCTCGAACTGCCATTCGTCGAGCAGGCGAGCTTCGCGGTAGAGGAACTGGCGGATCACCTCGGCGGTCTCCACATCGACGACGAGTGCGGAAGAGGTCTCCTGTGCGGTCAAAGTCATGATCGGGTCGGTCCTTTCGGGGTCTGTGCCGCGCGTGCGCGGTTGAATTCCGGGTTTGCGCGGGACGGTTCTGCGAATGCGCGGGTCAGCTCCGCGTGTCTGCGGATCAGCTCCGCGCGGAGGGCTCTGCCGCCGCTTCCTCCCGTTCCAGGGCGTCGACCATCACGGACTGCCAGTATTCGTGCTGGACGGGGTAGAGACCTTCGTCTTCGGTCTTCGCGCCCGAGGCGATCGGATTGATGCCCAAGCCCTTCGCCTGTTCGTCGGGCCCGTCGATCTGGTGCTCCTGACCACGGGACATGTCGTTCCACGGAGCTGCCGAGGCACGGTAGGTCTTGTGCGCGGACCGGAACTCCTCGAGATCATCCGGGGTGGCCATGCCGGTGGCGTTGAAGAAGTCTTCGTACTGGCGGATCCGATTCGCCCTCGCCTCGGCGGATTCGCCCTTCGGCGCGATGCAGAACGTCGTGACCTCGGTGAGGTCGGCGGAGATCGGCCGGATATGGCGGATCTGCGAGCTGAACTGGTCCATCAGGTAGACGTTCGGGTAGAGGCAGAGGTTGCGGGAGATGTTCGTCATGAAGTTCGCCATCGTCTCCCCGTATTCCGTGACCAGACGTTCCCGTTCCGACCACAGCGAACGGTCTTCGGGGTTCGTCCATTCCTGCCACAGCAGCAGGTGCCCGTAGGGGAAGGAGTAGAAGCCGCCGGCGACCTTGCCCCAGCCGCCCGCGTCCATGGCCTTGGTCTCGTTCTCCGATTCTCCGGACTTCCGGCGGGCTGTGGTTGCCGCATAGTTCCAGTGCACGGAGGTCACGTGGTAGCCGTCGGCGCCGTTCTCCGTCTGCAGCTTCCAATTGCCCTCGTAGGTGTAGGTCGTCGCACCTTTGAGGACCTCGAGACCGTCCGGTGACTGGTCGACGACGGAGTCGATGATCACCCGGGTGTCGCCGAGGTGCTCCTCGAGCGGAAGGACATCGGGGTTGAGCGAGCCGAAGAGGAAACCCCGGTAGTTTTCGAACCGGACGACTCGGGTGAGGTCGTGCGAACCTTCCTTGTTGAACTGCTCGGGGTATCCGCCGTTGCGGCCGTCTTTGACCTTGAGCAGCTCACCGGAGTTGCGGAAGGTCCATCCGTGGAAGGGGCAGGTCAGGGTGGTGCGGTTGTCGGTCTTGCGGCGGCAGAGCATCGCTCCACGATGGGCGCAGGCGTTGATGAGGCAGTTGAGTCCGCCCTGCTTGTCGCGGGTGATGACGATCGGTTGGCGACCGATATAGGTCGTGAAGTAGTCGCCGATCTCGGGGATCTGGGACTCGTGGGCCAGGTAGACCCAGTTGCCTTCGAAGATGTGCTTCATCTCGAGCTCGAAGATCTCCTCATCGGTGAAGATCTGCCGATTCACTCGGCGGACGCCTTCTTCGGGCCGTTCCTGGACGCCGTTCGCGATGAGTTCGCGGGTATCGGGGCGGACATCGAGCGTATCGGTCATAGGAGCCTCCATTGGTCTCTGCGGTGCGTTCGAGCATCCGATCTCAGGGCGAGCATTCGGCGCTGCCCGATCGGTCCACCCCATCCTCGGCGATCGTGATGCTCTTCACACCAGGGGGATGCCTAGGCATGACCCAGGGGGTGAGGACTGGGGTTCTCGGGGTGCCGGCTGCGGACCTCGCGCAGCTAGGGTGACCGGTGATCTCTCAGCGTTGAGGAAAGGACCGCACCTGTGGAACGCATCGAACAGCTCTATTCGGATCTCGCTCGGCTCGGCCGCGAAACGGAGATGATGGACACCGTCATCACCATGCTCGCCGACGACCTGATGGAGAAGACCACCGCTGACGGACACAGCCGTCATGTCGTGCTCTCGCGGATCGTCGAGGGCGGTTTCGAGCTCTCCCGCCTCATCGAAGAATCACTCGGACTGCCGACCGCGGCCGACGACGATGCCGTCGAGGATGTCCGCACCGGTTTCCGGCGCTGTCATCTGGCGTTCACCGCTGCGGCGGGTCACCTGAGCCGAATACCCGCCGACGAGACCGTGGACTACCGCGGGCTCCGGCTGAGCCCGGGCGAAGTCGTGAGCCAGCGGATCGGTGAGATCGTCATCGCCCACGATTCCCTCGGCACCGCATGGACCATCGAGGAGGCCGATCCGGACTCCGCGCTCGATGCCTTGGAGACGCTCATCCGCAGACTGCGGATCGCAGAGGCGGCTCCGAACCTCATCATCGACACGACCGAAGGCGACCGCTGGGAGATCGGCGAGGACGGTCAGATCGTCACCGGCGACCGCGAGGACCTCGTGCAGTGGCTGGCGTGGGGGCATCCCGGGGAGATCGAATCCGCCGCAGAGCTGCCCGACCTCCCGACCCTGCCGCGCTGGACCTGAGGACCACTGCATGCACGAGAACCAGCGAATAGCCCCGGTGGGTGAGTCCCAGAGCGGGACCGCCTCGGCGAGATCGGCTGCTGACCATGCCGCCTCGACACGACGCGAACCGCTGCTCGAGCGACCTGGCACTCGGATGCCTCGATGGAGGGAATTTCGGCGCGACATCAGCGTCGAATTCTGCCTGAATGCCCTCGTCGGCCTGATCTTCGGCATCACCGGACCCATCGCGGTGACGATGGCTGTGGGACTGGCGGGCGGCCTCAGCGATGCCCAGCTGTCGTCATGGGTCTTCGGGATCTTCCTCTCGGCGGGCTTGGCCACGCTGGTCATGTCACTGATCTACCGGCGCCCCCTGGGTTTCGCCTGGTCGATTCCTGGCACCGTTCTGCTCGGCCCATCGCTGCAGCACCTGAGCTTCGGCGAGGTGGTCGGCGCGTTCTTCGTCGCCGGCATACTGACCTTGGCCCTGGGCATGAGCGGCCTGGTCAGAAAGGCGATGGCAGCCATTCCGCCGCCGATCGTCATGGCCATGGTGGCAGCGCTGTTCCTGCGCTTCGGCACCGACATCGTCACCTCGGGGCAGGCGACACCGGCGATCGTCGTTCCGATGATCGCCGCGTTCATCGCCCTCACAGCGCTGCCCGGACTGGCTCGGTTCATGCCGCCCGTCCTGGGCGCACTCATCGTCGGATTCCTCGCCGTCGTCGCCCTCGGACAGCTGGACCTGTCATCGGGCGGCCCCGTCCTCGCCCACCCGGTCTTCACGACTCCCGAGTTCACGTGGGCGGCCCAACTCGAACTCGTCGTCCCGCTGACATTGACCGTCCTGGTCGTCCAGAACGGGCAGGGCGAGGCCGTGCTGCGCCACGCCGGACATGCCACTCCGGTCAATGCCTCGGCGGTGACCTCGGGAATCATGTCGGTGGTCAATGCCTGCTTCGGCGCGGTCTCCGCCTGCCTGACGGGACCGACGAACGCCCTGCTCACGTCCTCCGGAGAACCGAAGCGCCAGTACTCGGCAGCGGTCGTCTATTCGTTCCTCTGCTTCATTGCTGCCCTGTTCTCCCCGCTCGTCACGCGCTTCATGCTCGGCACGCCCGAGGCCTACATCCTCGCTCTCGGGGGAATGGCGATGCTGGGAGCTCTGCGGCAGGCGTTCGTCTCCGCGTTCTCCACTCGTTTCACGTTCGGGGCACTGGTGACCTTCGTCGTCACGATCGCCGAGTTCGACCCGTTCAACATCCATGCGGCCTTCTGGGGAATCCTGTTCGGCTGCATCGCCTCGCGCTTCCTCGAGCCGGGAGACTACCGCGCCGCTGAGGCTGCCCGGTCGCGGGACGATGCTGCTGCGAAGTCCTCGAACGGCTGATTCCGGGCCACCGCGTGCGGGTGCCCTTCGACCTCCGCGCCATACTGCCCTTCGCCATCGTCCCCGCCGGCGACCTCCGCAACCCGCTGCACCGGCGAGATCCGGTAGCTGGCCGGAGTCCGGGCGAGCTTGATCGGCGAGGCCACCCCGCGGTAGCCGTCGCCCATCTCCACGACCATCTCGCGGTGCGCGGTATGCGGGTGTTCGACCACCTCAGCGGCATCGAGGATCGGACCGGCGGGCACGCCGATGCTCATGAGCTCCTCGGACAGCGCCTCTGCCGACGTCGAAACCATGAGAGCTTCGAGTTCGACCCGCAGCGCATCCCTGTTTCCCAGACGCGCGGCATTATCGACGAACCGCGGGTCCTCGGCGAGCCCCGGAGCACCGAGGTGGTCGACGAGCTTAGCGAACTGCGCGTCGTTTCCGGCGGTGATGAATACCTGCCCGGCCCCGGTCGCGAACGCCGAATACGGGGCGATGTTCGGATGGTCGTTGCCGGACAACTTCGGCACGGCCCCACCGCCGAAGAAATTCGGCAGGTGCGGATGCATGACGGAGATCCCGCAGTCGAACAGCGTCGTCTCGACCCGCTGACCGCGCCCGCTGGTCACCCGCTCCTGCAGCGACATGAGCACGCCGATGGCCGCGTTGAGCCCGGTGACCATGTCGACGGCGGGCATGCCGATGCGCATCGGCCCGGTCGACTCATCCCCGTTGACCGACATCAGACCCGACATCGCCTGGATGATCGCGTCGTACCCGGGCCGCCCGCCCAGCGGACCGTCATCGCCGAAACCGGTGATGGACGCGTGCACGAGGTGCGGGTAGCGGTCCGGAATGTCCGACACCGGGTCAAGCCCCCACTTCGCCAGGGTCCCGGTCTTGAAATTCTCGACGAGCACATCGGCCCCGGCCAGCAGCCCGTGCAGCGCCTCCTGCCCCTCCTCGGTGCGCAGGTCAAGGGTGATCATCCGCTTGTTCCGGTTGATCCCGGCGAAGTAGCTCGACACTTCCGGCGCCACGAACGGCGGCCCCCAGTTGCGCGTATCATCGCCGGCCGGAGGTTCGACCTTGATGACCTCGGCACCGTGATCGGCCAGGATCTGCGTGCAATAGGGCCCGCCGAGGATACGCGAGAGATCGATGACCGTGATTCCGGAGAGTGCTCCCGCGCTCACTGCCCGCTCCCTCCGGAACGCGCAGTTCCATCGTCGGAGGGCTCTCCTGCTCCACCTTCGCCGAGGATGTCCTCAACAGCCGCGAACGCTTCGTCCCGGCCCATGCCGGCACCGTCGATGAGGGCGTCCAGTACGGCGTCGTCTTCGACGACCGGGACGAGCGGGTTCTGCGGCATCAGCTTGTGGCGCAGCACCAGTGCGGCGATGACGATGCGCGACCAGTCGCCGCGGCTGTCTCCGATCCGCGCGCCTTCCGAGGCCATGATGGACGCGCACACGAGGTTGTAGGTCGCGGTCGCGAGCTGACGCACCCGTGCCTGCTCAACACCTTCGGGCGTGGACTCGAGCGCGTGCAGCAGCGTCGAGCTCAGCGATTGGATCTGGCTGCGGAACGCGGCCGGGAGGTCGGCCGCCTCGGCGATGAGCGTCTCCAGGTGCAGGAACAGCGGTTTGAGCGTTCCCGCCCGGTGAGCGGCGCGGATGACGTCGAGGGCGACGATGTTCGAGGTGCCCTCCCAGATCGATCCGAGCTGGGAGTCGCGGAAGACGCGGGCGTCACCGTACTCCTCGATGTAGCCGACTCCGCCGCGGATCTCCATCGCGTCCGCGGTGACCTTGCGGGCGTCGCGGGTGGCCCGGAACTTGATGAGCGGAGTGAGGATGCGCAGCACCGAGGCGGCTTCGGCATCACCGGCATCGGCCCGGGCGAAGACCTCCGCCGTGTGCAGGGAGATCGACAGCGCCTGTTCCGTGGTCGTCATGATCTTCGCGAGCTGGCGACGCTGCAGGGGCAGCTTGCTCAACGTCGAACCGAAGGCTTCGCGATTGCGGCAGATGAACTTCGACTCGCCGAAGGCCCGCCGCATGAGGCCGGCCGCGCGCACGGCGTTGGACAGGCGAGAGGAGTTGACCATATCGGCCATCTGCACGAATCCGCGTCCGATATCGCCGACGAGGTAGGCCGTCGCTCCCTGCAGGCTCATCTCGCCGCTGGGCATCGACCGGGTGCCGAGCTTGTCCTTAAGACGGACGATGCGCATGGAGTTCGGCGAACCGTCCTCAAGAGTGCGCGGTAAGAGGAAGAGTCCGATGCCTTTGATTCCGGGCTGTGCACCCTCGGGGCGGGCGAGGACCATGGCGAGTTCGGCGTCGGCGTTCGAGCAGAACCACTTCTCACCGGTCAGCGCCCAGGTGCCGTCGCCGTTGTCGACGGCCGTGGTCGTCGCCCGGCCGACGTCGGAGCCGGCGTCCTGTTCGGTCATGAACATCGCGCCCTGGGTCAGGGTGTCGACATCGGTGCTCGTCAGTCCGCCGATGAAGCGCTCGACGAGTTCGGGTGAACCGTACTTGCGCAGGGTGCGGGTGAGCGAGTCGGTCATGTTCACCGGGCACAGCAGCCCGAATTCCGCCTGCGTGAACAGGTAGACGAGGAGGTATTTGACGATCGGCGGCATCGGTTCGTCCCAATCGAGGACACCGGGCCGGTGGCTCATTGCGGCCAGCCCGAGTTCGCCGAAGGCGACTTCCTGCAGGCGACGGTAGGCCGGATGGATCTCGACCGACTGCTGATCGGCACCGTTGCGGGTGCGGTGCTTGAGCACCGGAGGATTGACGTCGGCATCGTGAGCGAGGTCGTCGAGCTCTCCGCCGAGGCGGGGCCCGAGGTCCTCGAACACCGGCCGGAGGTGCGCGAGCAGCTTCTCGTCGAGGTAGAGCGGAAGGAGGTCCTTCAGCGACCGGTCGTCGGCGAAGCGGTCGATGCCGTAGCTGTCCGGAACGGGGGTCATGGTCGTATCGGGCGACGAAGCAGTCTCACGCAAGATAATCTCCTTTGATGGTTTCTTCGACCGTATGCCCGAGAACCTGGGGCTGACAAAGATATTTCTCTTATCCCTGATAATCTTCGGTTATGGCTGAACCGAGTCTCAAGCGCCTCCAGTACTTCATCGCCTTGGCAGAGCACGGCAAGTTCCAGCTCGCCGCCGACGCGGTGAACATCTCACAGCCGGCGCTGAGCGCCGAACTCAAGAGACTCGAGGACTTCGTCGGCAAACCGCTGTTCCACCGCAGTCCCGTGACGAAGCTGACCGCCGCCGGAGAGGCGCTGCTGCCCTATGCGAAGTCCGCCGTCGGAGCCGCCCACCGTTTCAACGAATATGCGGCGGCCGTGAACACGGGGGCGCCGACGTCGATCTCGATCGGCACAGTGGCCACCTTCCTCCATCGCGGCCTGCCGCAGACGATCACGGACTTCTCCGCAGCGCACCCGGACATCCTCGTCACCACAGAGGAAGCCACCTCGGCGGCGCAGTCGGACATGCTGCTCGGCCACGACATCGACATCGCCTGCGGACACATGCCCCTCCAACATCCCGGCGTCGTCTGCACTCCGGCTGCCCGGGAATCGTTCTGGCTGTGCGCTCCAGCGGGCTCACCGATCACCACCATCGCCGAGGCGGTCGATTCCCCGTTCGTCATCTTCCGCAAGAGCGCGTCCCCGATCTATCACGACACCGTCGTCGGCATCTGCCGCACGCACGGCTTCGAACCGCAGATCCACCATCGGACAGCCAGCTGGTCGGCCGCCGTCGAGATGGTCGCCCACGGACTCGGCGTCTCGCTCGTCCCCTCACCGGTGGCCCGCAGCTACCACGGCGATGAGCGACTGATCTTCACTCGGGTCGGCACTCGCCCGAATGCCCCGCAGGCGTGGATCACCGTCCGCCGGGAGGATCAGTCGACACTCATCGGCGACCTCGCCCTCGACCTCGTCATCGCCTCGGAATCACTCGCCGACCCGGTCGCCGACTGAGGAACCGAGCCTCGCCGCACGGACACTCCGGCCCGGCTGGAACCGGGCGGCCTCGCCCCGCCCGGCACCGCAACGGCGAGCGAGCGCATCCGCTTCGCTTGACGCGTGGGCACAGCCGCCTCGGCGAGGGCATGACCGCACTCTGATACGCATCGCGCAACAATCCGTTGCTCGACTACCTGTGCCAGTATCAGCAGAAATTCTCTCCTCGCGTCTTACGGCCCGGTAAGCCGCAGAACATAAGGGAACTCAGCTATAGCATCACTCTAGGTTATGACGACATAACCAAAAAGTGTTTGCGTGGCCTACAAGGGCAACTTACGGTGAACGAGCACCCATGCCACGTCAGAGACGCCTGGCATCGGTCGGCGCAATGACGCTCCACCTGAGAGGAATCGCATGTCTGATTCGGTCAACACCGCGAAACGCGCTCGCAAAGCCGGAATCGCATCATTCATCGGAACCACCATCGAGTGGTACGACTTCTACATCTACGGCACCGCCTCGGCGCTGGTTTTCGGGCATGTCTTCTTCCCTGACACCCTGCCTGCCGGCGTCGGCACTCTGCTCTCCTTCGTCACGCTGTGGGCGGGCTTCCTCGCTCGTCCGCTCGGCGGCATCATCTTCGGTCACTTCGGTGACAAATACGGCCGGAAGAAGACCCTCGTCGTCACGCTCGTGCTGATGGGCGCGGCATCGTTCCTCGTCGGACTGCTGCCCGGATATGCGACCATCGGCATCGCCGCTCCGATCATCCTCACCTGCCTGCGCATCCTGCAGGGCATCGCGGTCGGCGGCGAATGGGGCGGATCCGTGCTCATCGCCAGCGAGAACGCCCCGAAGGGCAAGGGAGTCCTCTACTCGGCCTTCGCCCAGCAGGGATCACCGGCAGGAAATCTCATCTCCTCGGGCATGTTCTTCCTCCTCGCGCTGCTGCCGACTCCGCAGTTCCTCCTCTACGGCTGGAGGATCGCGTTCCTCGCCTCGATCTTCCTCATCGTCATCGGCCTCGTCATCCGCCTCAAGCTCGAAGAGCCGGAGAACATGAAGGTCGTGAAGAAGAAGGACGCCGTCGCCAAGGTTCCCGCCTTCGAGGCGATCAGGAAGCACTGGGTGCTCATCCTCCTCGGCGCCGGTGCGCTGCCGCTCATCCAGGTCACCTACCTCAAGACGACGTTCGCCACGGCCTGGGCCACGGACACCTCTCACTCTTGGGCGTACAGCTCGTCGACGTTCCTCGCCGTCGTCACGCTCGCGCTCGTGGTGCAGTTCATCGTCCAGCCCTTCGGCGCGATCATCCTCGACCGGGTCAAGGACATGCGCAAGGCGATCTTCTGGATCATCCTGCCGGAGTTCGTCCTGATGCCGCTCATGTTCTTCGCGATCGAATTGGGCCATCCCGGCATCGCGCTGGCAGCCATGGCCGCTGCGACTGTTCCGCACTCGCTGTTCTACGCCGGCATCGGCGGCATCATCGCCCGGGCGTTCCCCACGCGGGTCCGGTACACGGGCATCTCGCTGGCCTACCAGCTGTGTTCGATGACCGTCGGAGGCGGCACCGCTGCGGCCGCACAGTGGATGTACACGAGCTCGGGTTCCATCGTTCCTGTGGCGATCCTCAGCGCAGGCTATGCACTCGTCTCCCTCGTCTGCACGCTCATCCTGCTCAACAAGACCGGCTGGACGGCCAGCGAGAACTCGAGGGCCGAGGCCGCCGACGAGGAGGAGTTCGCCGCAGCTCTCGCCGCCGAGAAGGCCGAGCGCGACGCCGACCCGACGGGCGCGCCTGGTGCGACCGGTTCCAAGCCGGCCGCCGGTTCCGCACCGGCCGCCGGTTCCACGCCGGCCGCCGACTCCGCGGACGCGGTCGGCACGAGCCATTCCGTGTCGGCGGCCGACGCCACAGGAGCGGGTTCCGAACCCGCACCGGCGCGCGCTCCCGTCACCCCCTAGGCCTCGGCTTTTACGACGGTGCGGCTCCGAGTTCCTATTGGACTGGGGCCGCATCACGTTGTGTGGTCGCAGAACTGCGTCCCCGACTTCTTCCACCAAATAGCGCCAGCAGCCCTGTTTACGACCAATAGCACTAGTTGCAACATGTGCTATTCGTCGTAGACAGTGCCGTGGCGCTGGTGCCCTCGGGCTGGCGCAGCGGGGCTACGGCCGGCCGGCCAACCTCTGCCGACTCCCGCACCCGCCCCAGCCTCAGCGCAGGTAGAGGCGGACCGTGTCGATCTCGTCACGGAGCAGGCGCACTTCTTCGGCCGTCGGCGCCTGGGTCTGCGTGACATCCTCGGCGACGGCGAGGTCCCAGCCGGTCGCTTCCTGCACCTGCGCGACGGTCACTCCCGGGTGGACCTCGCTGAGTTCGAGCTCGCCGAGGCGCTCACGCCGCCGCAGGATCCCCAGCGGGGTGATGACGGTGGAGACACCGAATCCGCGCGGTTGGATGAAGTCCGGCTGCGCCGCCGCGCGCACGGGCGAGGCCGAGGTGACGAAGTCGAGTTCGGCGGGGAAGGCGGCCGGGTCATGGCGGCGGAGGACGACGAAGACCTCTCCGGCATTGGCCATGATGTCGGCGGCGCCGCCCGAACCGGGCAGGCGCACTTTCGGAGATTCCCAGTCGCCGATGACGGTGGTGTTGAGCGAACCGAACCGGTCCACCTGAGCCGCGCCGAGGAATCCCACATCGACGTTCCCACCTTGGAGAACGTAGCCGAAGAGGGCATGCATATTGACGACCGCCTCGGCGCCGGAGACGACGACGGAGTCCGCGATGCCTTCGGCCATCGATTCGGGGTGCGCGCCGGCGACCCCGGATTCGTAGATGAGCTGGATGTTCGGATTCACCGTGCGGTGGGCGAGGTCGACGGCCAGAGTGGGCAGCCCGACGCCGGCGAAGACGGTGCGGCTGCGGACGAGCATCTTCGCAGCCGCACAGACGATGAGTTCGGTTTCGGTGAAGTCCTTCGCCGAGGCGGTGCTCACTTCAGGCTCCCTTCGCTCGGTTGCGTACGGCGTCCGTAATCGACCACGCCCGAGGGGCGCGGATCCACGAGCAGACCGCGGAGACGATCGTGACCGATCGATTCGAGGTATTCGGCATGGTCGCGGGTCCTGCGCACATGGACGTCGAGCCACTCCTGCAGCCGGGCGGGGTCCTTCGAGATCGCGGTCCATTCGCGATAGAAGGCATTGTCGCGATCGTAAGAGCCCTGCACATAGGACGGGTGCGCCCCGGTTCGCACCTCGCACACCGCGTCGACGGCGTGAGCCGGGATGAGAGTGCGGTTCGGGTCGGAGCGGACGACCTCGTCGTCGACGATTTCCTCGACGGTGACGATGACATGGTCGGCCGCGTAGACGGCTTCCTGCTGAGTGCCGGTGATGCCCCAGATCTGGACGTTGCCATGACGGTCGGCGCGCTGGGCGTGGATGATCGTGACATCGGGGTTGAGCGGCGGCACGACGTACGTCTTCTTGCCCGAATACGGGTCGACGACGGAGCGGATGTCCGGGTTGATGCCGGGGATGTCGGAGCCGACGAACGAGGCGATCGGGGCAAAAGGCAGGCGAGCGGCACCGGCGTGATAGCGCAGGGTCATCGCGTGGTGCGAGTACTCCTCGACCGCAAGCGGCCGCGAGTCGGCCGATTCGATGCGGCGCCGCACCTCGTAGAGGCTGCCGGCCGAACCGGAGGCGAAGAAGGAGCAGACAAGGCGATCGACGCAGTCGGCGGCGATCATCATGTCGCTGAGAAGATCGGGGGTGAGCCGGCAGAAGGTGAGTCCGGAGATTCCCTGTCGGATGATCTCGTGTCCGGCGGCGAACGGGATAAGGTGGGAGAACCCCTCGAGCGCCACCGTGGCCCCGTCCTCGACGTAGCGTTCGATGGCCTCAGGCAGACTGACGACTGTGTCACTGTGCATGGTTCGCAGGCTATAGCAATTACCGAAATCCGCAAAATATCTCTGTGATTATTGTCAATTCATGCAATAATTAAGACATTCGCCCGGACCGCCTGATACAGGAGAACACAGTGGAGCTGCAGCAGATCCGCGCCTTCGTCGCCGTCGCCGAGGAACTCCACTTCGGCCGCGCCGCCGAACGCCTCGGCATGGCCCAGCCCCCGCTGAGCCGCACCATCCGCTCCCTGGAGACCGAACTCGGCGCCTCACTGTTCCAACGCACGACGCGCTCGGTCAGCCTCTCCCCCGCCGGTGAGGCTCTGCTCGAACCGGCCAAACACATGCTCGCCACCCAGCAGGCCGCCATCGAATCCGTCCACCGCTCCTCCAGCGGCGAGGTCGGACGCGTGCGCTTCGGCTACTCGCATCCATCCTCCCGGGACCTCGCCGCCACCCTCGTGGCAGCCTCGCACGAACGCAATCCGGGCATCGCCTTCCACCTCGAGTCGACGGTCTATGCCGACGAAGGCCTCGAGAGGATCATGGACGGCACTCTCGACCTCGCGCTGGTCCGCTGGCGTCGGCGGCCTCCGCTCATCGCGGGTCGCCCAGTGGCGATCGAGCGCCCATGTGTCGCCTTGCCGAGTTCACATCGCCTGGCGAATCGGAAGAAGATCGACGTCGCAGAGCTCGCCGATGAGCCTTTCGTCCTCCTGCCCGCGCGCCCGAATTCGAACCTGCGCGAGACCGCCATGCGCCTGTGCCTCGATGCCGGGTTCAGCCCGCGCACGGTCCAGGAGGCCCCCGATTCGCAGTCGATCTCTGCGCTCGTGGCCGCCGGAATGGGTGTGACGATCACGTTCGACTCCGTCGCCGCCGGCTACGACTCGCGGATCACCGCCGTGCCGCTCGATCTCCCGAACGAAGCTACCCAGCTTCACCTCGCATACCGCCTCGACCAACAGGACGCAGCCCTGAGCACGGTCCTCGATGTCGCCGAGGCGGTCCTGCCGACAGTCCGCTGAGCTCGGCCGGTCTCACCGCCGTTCGGAAAACCTCCACACCCGCCGCCCACGCAACCGACCCCACCATCGTTCACCGCGCACGCGTCCGCCGTCGGCACATCCGCCATCGGGGCGTCGGATGCCCATTCATTGAGATGACCTCTTGTCTCTCGCGATCTATTCGGATATGTTCATAAATCAGAATGTATTGATATCAGCATCGGCAGTGATGCCGAAGGGATCGATGCCTCACCGCCGCAGCAGGACGGCTCGATCACAACCCAAAGGGAGACTCTGTGTCCGAAGACATCGTCATCTGCGAACCTCTCCGCTCCCCCGTGGGCGGATTCGGCGGACAGTTCAATAACGTTCCGCATGAGGAGCTCGGCCGACAGGTCCTCGCAGCTCTGCTGGAGAAGACCAACCTGCCGGGCGAGGCCATTGAGGATGTCATCCTCGGCAACTGCTATCCGCACATGGAGACTCCGGCGATCGGCCGCGTCGTCGCCCTCAATGCGGGACTGCCGATCACCGTTCCCGGCCGCCAGGTCGACCGTCGCTGCGGCTCCGGCCTGCAGGCGATCGCCGACGCCCACGCGATGATCTCAGCCGGTTTCGCCGACCTCGTCGTTGCCGGCGGCGTCGAGTCGATGAGCCGCGCACCGTTCTTCAACGAGGAGATCCGGTGGGGCGTCAAGGGCGGCAACATCGAACTCAAGGACGGTCTCGTCCGCGGCCGCCTCACCGCCGGCGGCAACGATTACCCGGTGCCCGGAGGAATGATCGAAACCGCGGAGAACCTGCGTCGGGAGTACAAGATCTCGCGGGAGGACCAGGACGCCTACGCCGTTGAATCGCATCGTCGGGCCGCCTCGGCGACGGAAGAAGGGAAGTTCGCCGAGGAGATCGTGCCGATCACGCTGCCGGCCACCAGGAAGACCCCCGAACAGGTCATCACGACCGACGAGCACATCCGTCCCGGATCGACGGTCGAGAAGCTCGCGAAGCTCAAGCCGATGCTCGGGAAGTCCGACGATGAGGCCACGGTGACCGCCGGCAATGCCTCGGGTCAGAACGATGGTGCCGCGCTGTGCATCGTCACCACCGCAGCCAAGGCCGCCGAGCTCGGTCTGCGGGTCTTCGCCCGCATGCGCAGCTGGGCGGTGGCCGGAGTGCCGCCGAAGACGATGGGCATCGGCCCGGTCCCCGCGACTGCGAAGGCACTGCAGCAGGCGGGTCTCGAACTCGGCGATATCGACCTCATCGAACTCAACGAGGCATTCGCGGCGCAGGTGCTCGCCTGCACGACCGAATGGAAGCTGTCCGAATCCGACTTCGCCGAGCGTCTCAACGTCAACGGCTCGGGCATCTCCTTGGGCCACCCGGTCGGCGCCACCGGTGGGCGCATCCTCGCCACCCTGCTGCGCGAGATGGATCGCCGCGAATCGCGCTACGGCCTCGAGACCATGTGCATCGGCGGCGGTCAGGGCATGGCAGCCGTCTTCGAACGCGTCGCCTGACAGGACGGCCTCGCCTGAGGCTGATCGACTCGAGGAGCCAGCAGCTCACCCCAGGCCGAGTGAAGGACCGTCCGCATCTGTCGCGGGCGGCCCTTCATGCCGACTCCGGCCACCCCAGGGACGGACCGCCCGTCAGCGCTCGATCCAGTCCGACACCTCGGACAAAATCCGCGGAGACCCCGTTGTCTTCGCCCAGGTCAGCGCCGAGGATGAGGAACATGAACGCAACGAAGCAGCTGCTGACCGGGGTTCGGGTCGCCGATTTCTCCCGGGTCCTCGCCGGTCCCTACGCCACGGCGATGCTCGCCGATCAGGGCGCCGAGGTCATCAAGATCGAGATGCCCGGCCACGGGGACGATTCCCGACATCTCGGACCCTTCACAGATTCCGGGTCGACTTACTTCACCGGACTCAACCGCGGAAAGCGCTCGATCGAGGCCGATCTCAAGGACCCGGAAGACCACGCTCGACTGCTCGATCTCATCGCGAGCTGCGATGTCGTCGTCGAGAACTTCCGGCCCGGCGTCGCCGCGAAGCTCGGCCTGTCCTATGAGGACCTCAAGGCCGTCAAACCCGATATCGTCTACGCGTCGATCTCCGGCTTCGGACAGCACGGCGCCCAAGCCGAACGCCCCGCCTACGACACGGTCATCCAGGCCCTGAGCGGCCTCATGGCCTCGACCGGCTTCCCCGACGGCTCCCCCACCCGAGTCGGCGAATCCATCGCCGACGTCTCCGCCGGAGTCTTCGCCGCCTTCGGCATCGCCTCGGCGCTCTTCCACCGCCAGACGACCGGCGAGGGCGCCCATATCGACATTCCGATGCTCGACGTCATGCTCGCCATGCAGCCGACGAACGCTTCCCTCCACTCCGCCGGATCCGCCCCCACCCGGGTCGGCAACCGCCACCCCGTTTCGGCACCGTTCGACACCTATCGCGCCGCCGACGGACTCCTCGTCATCGCCGTGGCCAACGACCGACTCTTCGCCACCCTGGCCGCCACCCTCGGCAAGCCGGAGCTGGCCACCGACCCGCGCTTCGCCACCGACGCTCATCGGTCGGACAACGACGAGGCTCTGCGCATCGAGATCGAAGAATTCACCACCGGGCGCACCGTGAGCGAGCTGTGCGGGATCTTCGATGCCGCCGGAATCCCGAACTCTCCCGTCCTCGATTTCGCCGAGGCGCTCACCGGCCCCATCGGCTCCGATCGCGATCTCACTGCCACCGATCCCCGGTCCGGGCACGCCTTCCTCGGCCACCCGCTCCTCGTCGACGGCGCCCGCCCCGCGTCCACGCTTCCGGCGCCCCGCCTCGGCGAACACAACGCCGACTTCGCCGCACCCACCGACGCACCCTGACCTGACCGGCTGGCCTCAACCTCGCCGAGGCGGCGCACTCCGCACGAATCCCCTGGCCTCTCAGTCAGGATTCCCCGATCCTCCTGGTCGGGACCCCGTCCAATTCCATCGAACCGATCCCCATTGCAAAGGAGCACTCTTATGGCCTTCGACATCACCGCCGATGAACAGGAACTCGTCGACGCCGTCGTCTCGATCAGCAAGGACGTCCTCGTCCCACAGGCCGCGGCCGCCGACGCGAACGAACGCGTCTCCGACGAAACCCTGAAGACCCTCGCCGAGGTGGGGGTCATGGGGCTCAACCTGCCCGAGGAATTCGGCGGGCCCGGCGTCGGTTCGGTGGCGATGAGCCAGATGGTCGCCGCCATCACCGAGGCGTGCGCATCGACCGCGTCGATCGTCACCGCGCAGTTCCTCGCCACCGACTCGATCCTCCTCGGCGGCACCGATGCCCAACGCGAAGCGTGGCTGCCACGTGCCGCTGCCGGCGAGGTCATCGGCGCTTTCGGGCTCACCGAGCCGGGTGCCGGTTCGAACCCGGCGGAGATGTCGACGAAGGCCACACGGGTCGACGGTGGTTGGCATCTCAAGGGCACGAAGTGCTTCATCACCAACGCCGGCTTCGCGGACTTCATCATCGTCTATGCGAAGACCGACGTCGATGCCGGCCACAAGGGCATCAGCGCATTCATCGTCGACACCGCGGCCGCCTCGGCGGGGCTGGATTTCAATCCCCCGGAGAAGACGATGGGCCTGCGCGGCAGCCCGGTCTTCGAATTCGTCATCGACACGGTCGTTCCCGAGGATGCCCTCCTCGGGAACGCAGGCGAGGGCTTCACCACGGCGATGCGCGTGCTCGACCGTGGTCGCATCGAGGTCGCGGCGATGAGCCTGGGAATCGGCAAGGCCGCTCTCGACGCCGCCGTGGATTGGGCGGGCGAGCGCAAGATCAGCGGGAAACCGCTGGGCCGCCTGCAGGGCATCGCGTTCAAGCTCGCGGACATGTACACGAAGTACCGGTCGGCGTGGCTGCTGACGATGGACGCCGCCGAACAGCGCGATTCGGGGGTCGATTTCACCCGGTCTTCGGCCACGGCAAAGCTCGCCGCCTCCGAGGCGGCCGCGTACATCGCCGATGAAGCCCTGCAGATCCACGGCGGCTACGGCTTCACCCGGGACTTTCCGCTCGAACGCTACGTTCGCGATGCGCGGATCTACCGCATCTACGAAGGCTCGTCGGAGATCCAGCGCACGATCATCGCGCGCTCTCTGTCGAAGTAGGGGCCGGTGCGGCCGGGAGACCGGGCGCGAAACGCCACCGAAACGTGTCGGAGTCTACGATCGGCACGGTATCTGAGGGCGAGTCGGTCGCTCCTCGGACCCCCGCTCCGCTGTCCGGACGTTCCGGGCCGCCTCGGCGAGATTTTCCGATATTTCGGACAGAAAGTGTGATCTGGACCTCGTCGGGTGTTGTGCAGTGGTGCCACACTGAACCAGGTCCATCAGTTCAAAGGAGACAATCATGGCTAGTACGACCAATTCGGGGATCGAGAAGCGGTCCATCGAGATGGTGCCTGACGCGGAGCGTCACGGAACGCCACGTTCCCAGTTCACTCTGTGGTTCGGCGCCAACACTCAGATCACTGCGATCGTCGACGGGGCTCTGGCCGTCGTCTTCGGTGCCGACGCGCTCTGGGCCATCATCGGCCTGCTCATCGGCAACATCATCGGCGGAATCGTCATGGCGCTGCACTCGGCGCAAGGTCCGCAGCTGGGTCTGCCGCAGATGATCTCCTCGCGTGCTCAGTTCGGCATCATCGGTGCGATCATCCCGCTCGTGCTCGTCGTGCTCATGTACATCGGCTTCGCCTCGACCGGCGCGGTCCTGTCCGGTCAGGCAGTCAACCTCATCATCGGCGTGCAGACTCCGTGGATCGGCATCGTCATCTTCGGCGCGCTCACCGCCCTGGTGGCCCTGCTGGGATACAAGTACATCCATGTGCTCGGTCGGATCTCCTCGGTGACGGGTCTGCTCGGGTTCCTCTTCATCACCTACTGCGTCATCACCCAGGTCGACGTTCCCGGACTGATCTCGGGTTCATCGTTCGCCTTCCCCGCCTTCCTCTCCGCGATCGCCCTGTCCGTGGGCTGGCAGCTGACCTACGGCCCCTACGTCGCCGACTATTCGCGATACCTGCCGCGGTCGACCCCGTCGTCGAAGACCTTCTGGTTCACCTTCGGCGGATCGGTCATCGGATCGCAGTGGTCGATGACCCTCGGCGCGCTCATCGGGGCCGCCGCCATGACGGAATCCGGCAACGAATTCGTCGAGAACCAGGTCGCCTACGTCGGTGACATCGTCGGCGGTGGCGTCTTCGCGCTCCTCATCTTCATCGTCATCCTGCTGGGCAAGCTCACCGTCAACACGCTCAACGCCTACGGTGCGTTCATGTGCACGCTGACGATCCTCACCTCCTTCGGCAACAAGGCGACGATCCGTCGCTGGACCCGCGCGGTCTTCGTCATCGGCATCGTCACCCTCACCGTGCTTGTGGCGCTCCTGGCCTCGGCGGACTTCCTCGCGAACTTCAAGAACTTCGTGCTCGCGCTGCTCATGGTGTTCACGCCCTGGAGCGTCATCAACCTCACCGACTACTACCTCATCTCGAAGGACCGCTTCGACATCCCAGCCTTCTACGACCGTCATGGTCGCTACGGCAACTGGAACTGGCGCGCGCTTCTCGCCTACGGCATCGGCGTCGTCATCCAGATCCCATTCCTCGCTCAGTCCTTCTACACCGGACCGCTGGTCGCCAAACTCGGCGGCGCGGACATCTCGTGGCTCGTGGGCATCGTCGTCACCTTCGTCCTCTACTTCGTGCTCATCCGCAACCACGGAGTCGCCCCGAAGGAGACGATCTACCCCAGCCTCGAGGAACTCGAGCGCAAGTGAGCCCCACCCTCACCGAGGCGGCCCTGCCCATCCCGGGCAGCTGACCTCGGCGGGGTGGTTCGGCTCCTCCAACGGCCGTCGGCCGGCAGCGTGCTTCGCTGCCGACCGGCGGCCGTCGTCGTGTCCCCTGTGGGTGGATCCACCTCGAAACCTGCATGAAAATCAGGGTGGGTCCACCCGCAGGGGACATCAACGGTTCCCGCAGCGCGGCAGATCAGTCGCCGAAAGCTCTCCCCAATCAGATCGCCACTTCACGCTCACAACGAGCAATCGATCATCGTCAAACCCACCCCTTCTGCGCAGTTCATGCACTATTGTTGCGCAAATCACGCATTTGATGGCACACTTGCATGAGCCGTGCCGACCGGGCCGTCGTCCTTCGATTCGCCCCGAGACACCGGCACGATCACTGGACAGATCCACCTTCGTGCAAGGAAGCCGAGTATGACCGCGCAGAACATCGACCGGGACGACCGCGCAGGCGCCGACGCCGCCGTCGACCCCTACCATCTCGACCCCAAGGACGTGCTCGAACCGCCCACGACCTTTGCGGGCAAGCTCAAGTACCTCGGTCCCGGTCTTGTCATCTCGGCCGCGGTCATCGGCTCCGGCGAACTCATCACCACCACGGCGCTCGGGGCCAAAGCCGGATTCGTCCTCCTCTGGCTCGTCATCATCTCCACCGCGGTCAAGGTCTGGGTCCAGCTCGAGCTCGCACAGTGGACCATCCTCTCCGGCAAGCCCGCGCTCGAAGGCTACGGCCACGTCGGTCCCCGCCTCATCGGGCGTGCCGGGTGGATCAACCTGCTGTGGATCCTCATGGACTTCGCGAAGGTCCTCCAGCGCGGCGGCATCATCGGCGGTGCCGTCGCTGCACTGAGCATCATGCTGCCCGTCTTCGGCGAGCCGCTCTCGACTCCGTCTCTCGTCTTCTGGACGGTCGTCTCGCTTGCGGTCGTCATCGCCCTGCTCGTGACGAACAGGTACAGCATCGTCGAGAAGTTCTCCGTCGGCGCGGTCATCATCTTCACGGTCTCCACCGTCGGACTCGCAGTATCGCTGCCCTTCACCGACTTCGCCTACACCTCGGCGGACGTCATGAGTGGACTGACCTTCGCCATTCCCGCCGGCACCCTGGGCTTCGCGGTCGCGATGTTCGGCATCACCGGCGTCGGCGCCGACGAGATGACGACATACACCTACTGGTGCCTCGAAAAGGGCTACGCCCGCTACACCGGTCCGAACGACGGCACCGCGGAACGCGCCCGCCGCGCCCGCGGCTGGATCTCGGTGATGCGCACGGACGTGCTCGTCTCCTGGATCGTCTCGACCGTGTGCACGATGTCCTTCTACGTCATCGGCGCGGCCATCCTCCACCCGCAGAACCTCGTGCCCGAGGGCAACGACATGATCACCACGCTGTCGTCGATGTACTCCTCGACGATGGGTGAAGCCGGACACTGGATCTTCCTCATCGGCGCCTTCGCCGTCCTCTTCTCGACCTTCATCGCCTCGACCGCGAGCGTGCCCCGGCTGTGGACGAACACGGTGTCCATCCTCGGCCTCTTCGAATGGGAGAACACCCTCACCCGTGGCCGCATCATCCGTGTGCTCACCGTGGTCTTCCCGATCATCTGGGCACTGAGCTACCTCATCATCCAGTCCCCGGTGATCATGGTCCAGATCGGCGGTGTGGCCAGCGGCGTCTTCCTCGTCGCCGTCGTCATCGCCGTCTGGTACCTTCGCTCCCGAGAGGTGCCGGCCGAGTTCAAGTCCAACCACTTCTTCACGGTGATGCTCGTCTTCGCCTCCCTGGCGATCGGCCTGCTGGGCATCTACACCGTGTTCGAGACCTTCGGAATCGAGATCGGAGCCTGATGCGCCTCACCGTCCTCACCCCGTCTTTCGGCAAGCAGTCGAATACCCCTCGCGCTCGCGCAGACGAGCTCGGCCTCGACCTCGACTACCGGACCGAGAATCATCCCAAATCCGGGTCCGACCTCATCGAGACGATCTCCGGCGCCGAGGCGGTCCTCGTCGGTCTCGATCGGATCAACGCCGAGGTGCTCGCCGCCTGTCCCGACCTCAAGGTCGTCGCGAAGCACGGAGCCGGAGTCGACAACATCGACCTGGACGCCGCCGCTGCCGCCGGAGTCAGGGTCGTCAACACTCCCGGAGCGAATGCCGAGTCCGTCGCCGACCTCACGCTCGGGCTCCTCATTATGGGCGCCCGCCGGATTCGCGCCGCCGAGGATTCGCTGCGCACCGGCGAGTGGGGCGTATTCTTCGGTTCGCAGCTGAGCGGCAAACGCCTCGGCATCCTCGGCTTCGGCCGCATCGGGCGGGAGGTCGCGAAGCGTGCCGCAGGATTCGGCCTGAGCATCGCCGCATACGATCCGTACGTCCCCGATGAGGCCATCGCCGAGACGGGGGCCGAGCCCCAGAACCTCGCCGAGGTGGTCGCAGGGTCCGATTTCCTCACCCTCCACCTGCCCGGTGGCGACGAGCCGCTGCTCGATGCCGAGCTTCTCGCCACGATGCCCAAGGGTGCCGGGCTCATCAACGCGGCCCGTGGCGGGCTCGTCGACGAGGCAGCTCTGGCCACGGCTCTTGAGTCCGGGCGGCTGTCATTCGCCGCCCTGGACGCCTTCGCCACGGAACCGCCGGCGGCGGACGATCCGCTGCTCTCCGCGCCGAATCTCATCGCCACCCCGCACATCGGCGCCTACTCGGATATTGCGAACGCGAACATGGGAACCTGGGCCGTCGAAGACGTCGTCCGGGTGCTGCAGGGCGAAGAGCCCCGCTTCCCCGTCGCCTGACCGATACGTCGATCAGCTCAGTTCCCCTCTGCCGGCTCGGCTGTCGGCTCCGGCGCGTCCAAGCGCTGATTCAGATTTCGTTGGCGAGCAGGAACTCAGGGAGTCTGCGATGTTTGATTCCATTCACGTTTCCTCCGACAAGAGGGTCGAGTGTCAGCAGGTATTTCGGATGGTTGTCCGCAATCGCTTCGAGCGGCCGATGTTCTCGGTGGCGGGTATCCTCAGTCGCGATCGTCGTGGCCACCTGGATGTAGACGACCTCGTCGGCACGCTGAGCCACAAAATCGACTTCGGCTGTTCCGATCCGACCGATGGTGACCTCGTAGCCGCGTCGACGCAGCTCCATCCACACGATGTTCTCCAGCACTCCCGGCAGACGCTGGTCCGAGTAGCCGAACAGGGCATTGACGATGCCATGATCGCCGACGAAGTGCTTCTCATCTGTCGCGAGGATGGCCCTGCCGTGCAGATCGAACCGAGGAACTCGTGCGATCACGAAGGCTTCGGACAGTGCCGTCAGATAGTTGAGCACGGTCTCATGGCCGATCGACCGGCGCTGAGACTTCATGAAGTCGGCGACACGTCGAGCGGAGAACGGATTGCCGACATTGTCGATCGCGAACGCGGCGACGCGTTCGAACATATCAGCGTCACGGATCCGATTCCTCGCGAGCACATCCCGGACGAGCGTGGACCTATAGATGTCCATGATCATCGAGCGAGCGTCGACCTCGTCGAGTGGCAGCATGTGCACACCGGGGAATCCGCCGAGGCGCAGATAGCGTGTGAACTCGGCATCTGTGCCCCCCATGTCGTCGGCGGCGAACGCCTCTCGGAACGACAGGTATTCGCGGAAGGACAGTGGCCATACTTCGATCGTCACGTACCGCCCGGCGATGTAGGTCGCGAGTTCGCCGGACAGCAGTCGCGAGTTCGACCCAGTGATGTAGAGATCAGTCCTCCCCTCGGCAAGAAGCGAATTGACCAGGCGCTCCCACTCGGTGACTTCTTGGATCTCATCGAGGAGGACGTAGGTGCGGCCCTCGCTCGGGAGCACATCCTTGAGGTGCGCATTGAGCGCTTGAGCCGATGCCAACGACGCATGTTCGAGGGAATCGAAGTTGAGATGCACGATGCGTTCGGGGTCGATGCCACGCGCGATCAGCCGCTCGACGACGAGGTCGAGGAGCCGCGATTTGCCGGACCGGCGCAATCCGGTGAGCACTTTGACGACCGGAGCGTCGATGAACGATTCGAGCTTCTCGAGATACTTCGGCCTGTCGACGATAGACATCGCACTACCCCCTCACTGTGGCGATCACAATCGCCGCACAGGTCGATCTGACCCATGGTGGCGATTATAATCGCCACAATCTGTTGAGTGAAGGATTCTGGCGGTTGTAATCGCCACGGAACGGGCGGATCAGGTCAGCCTGTCTCAGGCCAGGCCGCGCTCCACGTCCGCGACCACTGTCGCAGCGACCTGCTTCTTCGCTTCATCCGAGAGCGCGTTGAACGGCGCCCTGGCCGGGCCGAGGCCGAATCCGCGTTCGTTCGCAGCTGCCTTGACGACGGTGTTCGGGTTGCCGAGCGCGAGACAGTTGCGGATCGGGCGGATGCTGTCCTGTGCAGTGCGCGCAGCATCGGTGTCGCCGGCGACGAACAGGTCGTAGATCGAGGCCATCGTCTGCGGGTAGATGTTCGCGATGCCGCTGATCCCTCCGGCACCTCCTGCCAGCAGGGTCCAGAGAATGAGGGAGTCATTGCCGGAGATGACGTCGAAGGTCTCGCGATCGGTGCGCTCGAGGTACTGCAGGATTGTGTCGAAGTTCCCGCTCGAGTCCTTGACTGCGGTGATGTTGTCCACGGCTGCGAGCTTTTCGAGCGTCGCCGGTGCCACGACATTGCCGGTGCGTGCGGGAATGTTGTAGACGATGACCGGAACGTCGACGGAGTCGGCCACGGCCCGGAAGTGATTCTCGATCTCGACCTGCGAGGCGGCCGCGAAGTACGGGGTGATGATCGACAGCGCGTCGGCACCGGCCGCAGCGGCATCGGCGGCGATCGCGATGGTCTCCCGGGTCGTTGCGGCTCCGGCACCGATGACGACGGGGACGGCGCCGGCCACCTCGTCGATGACGATCCGCGCGGCCTCGGCGCGTTCATCGGCGGACTGGGCGTAGAACTCACCGTTCGTGCCGAGGGCGAAGATGCCATGGATGCCGGCGTCGAGCTGACGGCGGACATGGGCTCGCAGAGCGGACTCGACGAGGTTCTCATCCCCGTCGAACGGGGTGGCGATAGCGGCGAGGATTCCTGAGATGGATGACATGATTTCCCTTCGAACGGTTGGTGCAGCCGAGCCTGTGCAGGGTTGCGAGATCGGTGGAGACGGATGCGGGCCGGCAGCTCTGCCGACAGCTCTTGATTCGTGAGTCAGCGGTTGTACTTCGGCTGGGAACCGCGGATTGCGGCGGTGGCGTCATCGACGGCGGTGAGCACATCGGCCGGCAGCGGGCCTTTGGCGATTGCGGCGATATTGCCCTCGAGCTGGGAGACGCGGCTGGCTCCGAGCAGCAGGGCGGAGATTCCGGGTGCCTCGGCGACCCAGCGCAGGGCGAGCTCGGCCTGCGGGATCCCGGAATCGTCGGCGACGGCGGCAAAGGCCTCGACCGAGGCGAGGACGGAGTCGGAGAGGTAGCGCTGCGAGTACATCTCTGCCAGCACGGATCCCGAGAAACGGTCCCCCGTTCCGTCGGTCGACGGGCGGCGGGCGAGCAGGCCCCCGGCCAGCGGGTTGTAGGCCATCGTTGCGATGCCGTGGGACTGTCCGCATTCGAGCCATTCGTCCTCGATCCGGCGGGCCAGGACGCTGTAGACGTTCTGCGCCACGACGGGGCTTGGAGCGCCCGCGCGCTCGGCGGCGGCGATGACGTCGACTGCCTGCCAGGCGGCGAAGTTCGAGATGCCCAGCGCGGTGATCTTGCCTTCGGCGCGCAGGGCGGCGATGGTCTCGAGCGTCTCGTCGAGCGAGGCCGCACGGTCGGGCTGGTGGAGATAGAAGAGGTCGATCGATTCGACGTCGAGGCGTCGCAGCGATCCTTCCACGCTCGCGCGCAGGCCGGCTGCGGACAGCGGCGAATGCTCGCCGGCGTCGGCGTGGGGCATTCCTGCCTTCGTCGCGAGCACGATCCGGTCGCGGTGCTTCTTCACCAGCGGCGAGATCAGGCTCTCGGTCGTCGACTTCGCATATCCGTTGGCGGTGTCGATGCCGGTGATCCCGGCCGCAACGGCTGCTTCGAAGACCTCGTGCGCTGCCGCTTCGGTCACGGTGTCGCCGAAGGTCATCGTGCCGAGCACCAGCCGGGACAGGGGGACGGAGACTCCGTCGAGCGTGATGGTCGAGTCTGTGGTCAAGGGAGTCTCCTCGTTGAGTGGGGCAGATCGTCGATACACCGATCTTCCCATTTGTGCGTGGATCGTGCAACAGCTTGCGCATTCCGCGCACACATGTCAGTGTAGAGGGTGTTCAGCCGGACCGGACGCAAAGGAGTGCCATGTCAGCAGGCGAATCCGGTGTCCTGGTCATCGCCGACGATCTCAGCGGCGCCGCCGAGGTCGCCGCCACGCTCGATCCGGGCACCCCGATCGTTCTCACCCCGTCGAGTGCAGAGTCCGCGACCAGCTCAGATGACTCCATCGCCGAGGCGAACGCCGGCGCAGAATCCGATCGGCCCTTCACCGAGGCGGCCCACACCGATCCCCGGAACCTTGTCGTCGATCTCGACTGCCGTTATCTGCCGGCCGAGTCGGCCGGCGCCCGCACTTCGGCTGCGCTTCGTGACTTCGGCTCGTCACGCGCCACACTCATCAAGGTCGATTCCCTGCTGCGCGGCAACATCCGCGCCGCGCTCGCTGAGGCCGTCGGCCACGCGAGCGGCCCCGTGATCTTCGCTCCGGCGCTTCCGCAGCAGGCCCGCACGGTCGTCGGCGGAGTGCCCTTCGACAACGGAATTCGGCTGAGCAGCACCCGCGCCTGGAGCCTCGAGGACGGCAGCGCACCGGAGTTGCTTTCGGATCTGTGCCCCGTCCCCGCCCGCCATTTGGGTCTCGACGAACTGCGGTCTCTCCCCAGCACCGATGCTGCCGACGTCTTCGACAACGCCGCTGACAGCCGCGACACCGCTGCCAGTTCGGAAGCCAGTGTCGACGTCTCGAATGTCGGCTTCGGCGGCGAGCGCCTCATCACCGCCGACGCCGAGACGATGGAGGATCTCACCCGTATCGTCGCTCTCGCCGAGGCGACCTCGGCCATCCTCGTCGGCACTTCCGCACTCGCGCGCACCCTTGCCGAGCGTCGACGACGTGAACTCCCTGCGCCAAGCGACGCATCTGCCCTGGCCGATGTGGGTGACGCTGCAGCTGAACGGCCCGAGCCCTCATCATTTCCGCGCATGCCCACACGGGTCCTCACTCTGCTCGGCACCGCAGCGGAGAGGATCGAGACGCAGATCGCTCACCTGCGTGACCACTCGGACACTCGTGTGCTCGACTTTCCCGCCACAGAGGTAGCCGCGTGGGCCGACGATCCGCGCCGTCTCGACGATTCCGCCGTACGTGTACGCGCGGCGCTGGCCGAGTCCCACCTCGTCGTCCGACTCACCGACACGGGAGCATCCGTCGACCCTCGGCCGCTGCCGGGGCTCCTCGCCGAACTCACCACCCGTGCACTGTCCGGATTCGGTCCCATCGCCCTCGCAGCCGCCGGCGGCGAGACGGCACGAGCCGTGTTCGACCGCCTCGGCGTGCACCGGATCGAAGCGATCCGCGAAATCCACCCGGGGGCGGTGCTGTCCACGGTCGGGACCGCCTCGGCGAGCATTGCCGACGATGTCGACCTTGCCGCCGTCGTCACCCGGCCCGGCGGCCAGGGCGGACCCGATTCCCTCACCCTCATCCATGAGGCTCTGACCACCGGTGAGCCCACCACGACCACCGCGGCCACCGTCGCGAACCACGAAGGAGAGTCAATGAACGCGCTTCCCACTGTCGCAGTGACCATGGGCGACGGGGCCGGCGTCGGCCCCGAGATCTGCATCGCCGCCTGCCTCGACCCCTCGGTGCTCGCCGTCGCCGCGCCCGTCGTCATCGGCGATGCCGCGCGACTCGAACAGGCCGCGCAGGTGCTCGGCACCGCGGTCGAGATCCGCCGCGTCGACTCCCCCGCCGAGGCCGAACACGTGCCCGGAGTCATCAACGTCATCGACCTCGCCCTCCTTCCGGGCGACCTGCCCTGGGGCGAACTCTCCCCCGTCGCTGGAGATGCCGCGTTCCGCTACATCGAACGCGCCTCGCAGCTGGCCATGTCCGGTGAAGTGCAGGCGATCTGCACGGCGCCGCTCAACAAGGAGGCCCTCCACTCCGCCGGGCACAAGTACCCCGGGCACACCGAGATGCTCGCCTCGCTCACCGGCACCGAGGAGGTCTCGATGATGCTCTCCTCCCCCAAGCTGCGCGTCATCCACGTGACCACCCACATCGGACTCATCGATGCCGTGGCGAAGATCGAGCCCGGCCTCGTCGAACGCACCGTCCGCCGCGGCCACGATGCACTCGTCCGGGCCGGACTGGAACGACCGCACATCGGGGTGTGCGCGATCAACCCGCACGCCGGTGAGAACGGGCTCTTCGGCTACGGCGAAGAGGAGCAGAAGATCACTCCGGCGATCACGAAGCTGCAGGCCGACGGCATCGACGCCGTCGGGCCCCTGTCTGCCGACACCGCCTTCTTCCTCGCCGGCCGCGGCGACTACGACCTCATCGTCGCGATGTACCACGACCAGGGCCATGGACCGATCAAGGTCCTCGGCATCGATGCCGGCGTCAACATCACCGTCGGCCTGCCGGTCATCCGCACCTCCGTCGATCACGGCACCGCGTTCGACATCGCCGGCACCGGCAAGGTCGACACCGAGTCGATGAGCGAGGCGATGCGTCAGGCTGCGGCTCTCGCCGTCGTCTGAGTTCGGAAGGTCATCCGGCGGAGGCGAGGTGCGGTCCGCACAACGGAACACCGTGCCAGCGCCAAGGCAGTGGTGCGATCCGCGCGTCACCGTTGTCTGAGTTCTGCGCGGTTCGCGCGATAATCCGCGATACAGTGGCGATCAACGGCAATCCGACAGGAGAGACATGAACGCAGGCGAACGTCGCGAGGAGATCCTTCAGCTGGCGCGCACCCAAGGTGAGATGAGTGTCGAGACTCTGTCGGAGATGCTCGGAGTCACCGCGTCGACCATCCGCCGGGACCTGGCGAAGCTCACCGATTCCGGCGAATTGGCCCGCACCTACGGCGGTGTCATCGCTGTGCCCACCGAGGCGGAGACCACTCTGGCTGAACGGTCGCACGAAGCCCCCGAGGTCAAACGCGCGATCGGTTCCTGGTGTGCCAAGCAGGTGCCGGCGGGCTCACATGTGCTCCTCGACGCAGGCACGACAACCGCGCAGGTTGCGCGCGGACTGCGCGAGACTTCCCCGCTGTCGGTCGTGTCGACCGGGTTGACATCGCTGCAGCAGATGGCTGATCTCGAGGGGGTCGAGTTCACCCTTCTCGGCGGCAGATATCGTCCCGTCAGCCAGGGCTTCATCGGCCCCATCACCGAGGCGGGGCTGGAGAAGTTCACGTTCGACTTCGCCTTCCTCGGCGCCGATGCCGTCAACGCTGAGGACGGTGTGTGCGAAGCCCTGCCCGAACAGGTCCGCCTCAAGGAACTGATGAGCCGCCGCGCCACCCACGTCTTCGTCGTCGCGCACGCTGAGAAGCTCGGCCAGCGGCCCTTCCATGCCTGGGCCGACCTCGGCAGCGGATGGACGCTCGTCACCGACGATTCGGCCGATCCGGCGCAGATCACACCGTTCGAAGAGCGCGGAATCGCCGTCGTCCGTGTCGACCAGATGGGCAATGCCGTACACAACTGACGGCACGCGAGCATATAGAAGCCCCGGGGGCTCAGCCCCAGAGTTTGCAGTCGGTGTGGACCTGGTCCTCGACTCCGGAGATCCACGCTTCGTCGAAGACGACGTGCCGGATCGCCCGTCGGGAGCTGAAGGCGTAGACGACGTGGATGAGCCCGTCGGCATCGACGATGCCGTGCGGATACTCCTGACGGCGATTGCTGCGTAGGTTGCCGTCACCGGAGAACCCGTCACCGGGCTCGATGACTCGACGCACCGGCCAGGTGCGGCCCTCATCGTTCGACACTGCGATGACGATCCGCATCCGTTCGTACGGCCAGACCACCTCGCCGGGTTCCGTGGCGACCTGGTGCTCGTTCGAGACGAGAGCGAGCATGCCCGAGGGCAGACGGAAGGCGCTGAGACCGGCATTGTTATTCGGCACCTCGGTGGCCTCGGGAACCGACCAGGTCTCTCCTCCGTCGTCGGATCGGCTGAGGTAGACCCAGTCGGCGAAGCGTGAGCGGAAGAGGCTGACGAGGCGTCCCGGTTCGAGCTCGACGACGTTCGGGTGGACCCGACCGGCTGCATCGGGGAACTCGACCTGTCTCCAGATCGATCCCTGATCCGTGGAGATCTGGACGACCGGTCGGTCGGAGCCGTTTTTCGAATCGTCGTCGAAGCACAGCCACTGAGTGTGCACCCACGTCCCGTCCTCAAGGACCTGGATGGGCTGCCGGCAGAACGTCCCCTCCCGGTCGAAGAGCGTCTCCGGTTCGCTCCAGCTCACTCCGTCGTCGGTCGAACGGATCACTTTGACCACGGAGGTGTGCTGGAGGTTGAAGGTCTCGGGGACCCCGGACTGGCGCGACAGCTGGGAGGTATAGACGAGCCAGATCGTCCCATCGGGGGAGGCGAAGAGACCGGGGTTCTGATCAGATCGGATCTCATCGTGGGTCACCGCCGCCGAGGCGGTCCACCGTCCCGTATCGATGCCGAATCGGGAGACGAGGATGTCGATGTCCTTGTTGCCCTCATCGCTGCCGCCGAACCAGGCGGCCAGGAGTCCTCCGCCGGGCAGGGACAGGATCGACGGCGCGTGGTTCGAGCGCCGATCGGTCGGGATCACCGCGGCCGCGGAACCGTCGTCCTCGAAGCAGCGGAGCCAGCCGTCAGCCGACGGTGCGGGAACTCGTTCGAGTGCGGGCTGGGACAGCAGTGTCATGGGTGTCTCCTCCATGTCTTGGCAGTGAAATCAGGGTACGTAAGAGTGGGTCGCCTCGACGGGATCGTTCGCACGGCAGCCGTGGGCCGCCTCGGCGAGGGGATCCCCGGACCGACGGTCCGGACTCATCATCCGAACGCGGTCTGGAACATCGCGGGGATCTGCATGGCGATCTGGACGCCGACGACGATGGCGATGATGCCGAGGAGAAGCAGCAGTCCGGTCTGCCATTTCCGGTTCACCGCGTACGAGTGCATGTGCTTCTTCCGCGAAGTCAGCAGCAGGATGCACACGACGATGATCGGGAGGCTGAGCACGGTGGAGATCGCGGTGCCGACGATGTTGAGCGAGATGAGGTCCGGGGCGCCGGGGATCGTCGAGGCCAGAGGCAGGATGATGAAGACGATCGCCTGGATCCACCGGAAGGCGGGGTTCTCCTCATCGCGGCCGAGGAACTTCCGCATCGACGGCACGGTGTGGTTGATGCCGTTGATGGCCAGCTGGGAGAAGCCACGCGACTGCGGTGGGAAGCTCGTCATCGCGGCGAAGAAGATGCACATCCACAGCAGATACGGGCCGACCGGGCCGACGGCGACCGAGAGCATGTGGGAGAGGTCGAATTCGTCGGCGATGGAGAAGCCGGGGTGGGCGGCACTGAATTCGGCGGCGACGATCCAGAACAGCAGGTTGATGATGAGCAGCGGGGCCATGCCGGCGATGAGGTCGAACTGCTGAATCCTCCGGTATTTCGGCCCGACCCAGCCCTTGTCGCGCATGAACCCGGAATAGAGCAGGTTGGGCATATTGCCGGCGATCGTGCCGATGGTCGCCGAGGCGATGACGATGGGGGCGAATGCCGAGGTGTTCTGCTCCTTCGGGATTTCGAAGGCCATGCCCTGGACGAAGCCAGCGATGTCGAAGGTGCCGATCTTGATGAGCGCGTAGACGAACGCGACGATCATCGCGACCGAGGCGAAGCGGGCGAAGTACTCGAGGACCACGAACTGCTTGCGCAGCATCACCAGCGACAGGGTGAGAGCGACGATGATGATCGCGCAGAAAAATCTGCCCCAGGAGCCTCCCCACTCACCGCCGGTGAGTTCGTGGAGGCCGACGGCAGCGGCGAGGAGGAAGGTGGCCTGGGTGATGAAGCCGGCGATGAGGACGACCGCGGCCATGATCCCCGGCAGCACCGGCGACAGGCGGGCGAATCCGTCGAGGATCTGCGTGTCTCCGTGCTTGTTCATCAGCGTGTACTTCGCGATGGACGAGATGATGAACGTGCGGGCGACGAGCGAGAGGATGAGCGTCCACAGCAGCGCATACCCGTAGGAGGCGCCCGAGACCGAGGAGCTGACGAGGTCGCCGGTGCCCAGGAAGGACATGGCCAGCACGAGGCCGGGGCCGACCGAGGTGACGAGGCCGAGACCGCGCGGCAGCGGATTCTGCGCGGGCATCGAAGAGACAGAGCTGCGTTTCACGCTATGGACGTCGGCGGCCATGGCTGCACTCCCATGTGTAGATGGACAACTGGGTGATCGCCCGGCGAATGATGCAGCGGTGGAGGCGCGTCATCATCGTGCGCGATCTTCGTAAAGACTAGCCCATTCATGCGTGTTGTGCGCAAGTGTTTTCACAAAGAAGATGGTGAGCTGTTCGGTTTGCGCATAGAATAGGTGCTTAAAACGCGCAATCTGCGCCGCACGGCCATTGTCGTGAGCGGCGAGTGCCGTCTGACCGGAGGCCCGCAGATGTCTGACCGTGGAGCCCACAGCGGAGAAATGAGGAATCGATGGAGATCATCCAGTACCTGATCATCGGGATCGTGGTGCTGGGTTCAGCCTGCCTGCAGGGCTCCATCGGATTCGGCCTCGGCATGATCACCGCACCGGTGCTCGCGCTCCTGCGCCCCGACCTCCTGCCGTCCGCTCTTCTGCTGCTGGCCACCCTCACATCATTCACGGCGTTCGCCCGTGAGCGTCAGGACGTCGATTGGAAGCTCGTCGGCTGGGGCGCCCTCGGACGACTGCCCGGCATCGCTATCGGCACCGCCGCCGTGGTGCTGCTGCCGGATTCCGGACTGTCTCTGATGCTCGCGATCACAGTCCTCGCCGGCGCTGCATTCAGCCTGGTCGGCTGGTCACCGGCGGCCTCGCACCGCAATATGTTCTTCGCGTCGTCGGTCTCGGGGATCTTCGGCACGGCCACGAGCATCGGCGGACCCCCGATCAGCCTCATCATGCGCTCGCTCGATCCGTCATCGATGCGCTCGACGATGAGCGCCTACTTCACCCTCGGCAGCATCCTGTCTCTGACGGGACTGACCATCGGCGGAGAAGTCGGCACCAGACACCTCATCGCGGCGGCGGTCCTGCTGCCGTTCATGCTCATCGGACTGTGGCTGTCGAACTTCGTCATCCGACGCGCCGACCGCCGACTCCTCTACCGCCTCGCCGTCGGCTCTTCGATCGTCGGCGCGCTCCTCGTCATCGTCGAAGTCGTTCGCTCTCATCTCGCCTGATCAGATCCGACCTGATCCAGCGCCGACCAGCTCAGACCCGGCACGACCAGACCCGACCCGGAAACACCCGCCCCGACCAGGCAACAGACCGAATCAACCACTTAACTACCACTCAGTTCTACTATCAAGTAATGTGTGTGGTGCCCGTCACAATCAGGGCGTCCAACGGTGAACACTCTGGCCGACGGCACCCCGTCACCACACTGACCTCACCGTCACGGTGCACTCCACCGCGATCTGCACCGACACTACTGTCCCGCACCTTCTCAATGCCGAGAGACATGGCAGAACAGGACCACCGCCTATGAGCACGCCAACTACAGCACTGCCGACCACCTCCTCACACGGGCCCCGTCGTCGCCTCCAGGCCCTGAGCGCCGCAGCCGTCGTCGGCCTCGCACTCACGTTGTGCACGACCACCGCGCCGGCCCACGCCGCCGAACTCGTTCCGCAGACCGATGCCGAGGCCGAACAGTTCCTCGACGACCGTGCGGCAGAGGATCCGAGCACACTCGACCGCGAATCAGTCCCCGAGGGCATCAGCGTCGAACAGGCGAAGAAAGCCGTCGAGAAGACCGACGAGCTCACGCCCGCCGACGTCGAATACGCAGCCGCGCAGGAAGACCTGCCGGCATCAGGAGTCCCCGGAGATTTCTATCAGACCCCGGACTCGCTGCCGAGCGAGGACGGCACAGTGCTCAAGCAGGCCGACTCGGAGTTCTACCTCGATCCGGTGAAACTCATCAAGCATGACGCGAAGTCGACGGTCTTCATGTATAAGACCACTGATGAGAAGGGCCAGGCCCGAGCCGCGACCGCCACCCTGCTCACTCCGAACGGCGCGAGCGGCCATGCCGACGATGCCGTCGTCATCTCGCCGGGCACTCAGGGCATCGCCGACAAGTGCGCTCCCAGCCGTCAGCTGGGCATGGGAACCGAGTACGAGGGGATCTCCGTCGCCTCAGCCCTGGCCGCGAAGCATCCAGTCGTCGTCGTCGACTACATGGGCCTCGGCACCGAGGGCACTCACCACTTCGTCGATCGCGTCGAAGAGGGTCGGTCGGTCCTCGATGCGGCACGTGCCGTCCAACAGGTCGATGGCAGCGAGATCGACGAGGACACCAAACTCCAGCTGCGCGGCTACTCGCAGGGCGGTCATGCCACGACGGCGGCCCTGGAACTCCAGAAGGAGTGGGCACCCGAGCTCAACATCGCCTCGGCTTCGGCCGGCGCGGTGCCGGTCGATCTGCACAAGACCGTGTCCGGACTCTCGAGCGTCTACACGGCATTCGCGCTCTACGGTGTCGTCGGGTTCGCCGAGCAGGCCGACATCGATACAAGCGACTTCCTCAACGAGAAGGGGCAGAAGATGGTGGCCGAAACAGCGGACAAGTGCACCGTCGAGGCCCTGCTCTCGACAGCCTTCACGGATGGGAAGTCGCTGACGAAGAACGGCGAGTCATTCACCGACATCATCGACGAGAACTTCACGGACATCGTTGACCGGCAGCGGTTGGGCAAGGCCGAGGTTCCGGATGTTCCGCTGCTGGTCAACCACAGCCGCCTCGACGACGTCATCTCGTTCGATCAGGGCAAGGAACTCGCCTCGACGTGGTGCCGAGCCGGCCACAAAGTGGCGTTCGAGGACAACCTCGGGCCCACGCATGTCGGCGGCTACGTCGCCGCGCTGCCGCGCATCGAGACCTTCACCACCCGCACCTTCGCGGGCAAGGCTCCGCTCGACAGCTGCTGGAGGCTGTGACCTCCCACCTCACCGAGGCGGCCGGCCCAGTTGGGGAATCTGTCCCCACCGAGGCGGCCCGCCCGGTTGAGGAGCCCATAGGCCCGAGGCGGTCCACCCTGAACGGGGTGGGCCGCCTCGGCGATATTCACGGGGTGGGGCTGTGCCTGTGACGGTCACATGACGTAGGAGAGGATCATCGAGACGAGGGTCGCGACGACGACGGAGTTGAAGGCGAAGGCGACGATGACGTTCGTGCGCACCAGTCGCCAGGCTTTTCGCGATACCGCTCGGCCGGGGAGCGCGGCCGTCATCGTCGATGACAGCACGGAGAAGGTCAGGTAGTCGCCGAACTCGCGTGGGCCCTCCATGTCGAATTCGAGTTGCCGCTCCCCCGGGCTGCCGCCGCCACTGAGGTCGAGACGCATGAACTCGAGTGCGAACGAATACACGAGCACCGCCCACGAGGCGATGACATTCGCGATGCCGAGCGCCGCAGAGACGACGATGCTGGCGCTCGAGTCAGAGGTGACGAGGAAGATGTTGAAGATGAATGCGAGATAGGCAGCCATGGTCGCCCAGGACACTGCTCCGCCCATCCCGAACCACCGCGACCACCATCGTCGGCGGTTCGCCACTGACCACCGGGAATGGACGATGAGTTCGGTCTCGTCGAGGTCTCTCAGTCCCGCGTGGGTCCACAGCAGATAGGTCAGCGCGAAGAGCGGCCAGAAGACGAGGAAGAGGTTGATGACCTCGTGCGGCAGGGCCAGCGATGCAGCCATGCTCGGGCCAGAACCCAGTGGGTCGAAGTCGAATCCGAACACGAGGATGCCGCTGACGATGAGCGCAGGAACTCCCGCGATATTTGCGCGCGAGTCGTCGGAGAGGGTGAGCATCTGACTGTGCGTGGGTCTCATCGGCCCGGCTCCGGTTCGTTCGACGCGGCGGCTGTTCGAGTTCAGCCTAGTCGAGGGTGGGCTCGACTCCGCCGATCTCCGAATCGGACCGGTGGCACCGAGTCAGACCAGGCATCCCGAATCAATCGAACTGATCCCCATGTCAGACCAGCCACGGGTCTAGTCAGACTAGCTGCGAGGCGAAGGCGAGCAGGTCGCGGTCGCTGCCGGGGCGACCGACCAGCTGCACCGCCTGTGGTCTGTCTCCGGCTCCGGCCCCGGGCAGCGGGATCGTCAATGCCGGCCAGCCGAGCACGTTGAATGGCATCGAATAGCGCATGAACTTCGCCGCCGTGCCGGAGTCGATCTCATCCCAGCGGGCCACGGGCCCGTCGATGGCCGGAGTGAGCAGGAAGTCGGTGCCGCCGAAGACCGCTAGTGACCGTTCCCGCAATTTGGCGAGCGCGTCCAGCTGCGTCCGGTATTCAGCCTGCTCGAGGCCCCGTCCTACCTCGACCTTCTTGGCCACACCCGGTTGGTAGTCCGCGGCATGCTCGGCGAAGAGGTCTCTGTGGACCTCGAAAGCCTCATAGAGGCGGATGTAATCGTAGATCGGTGCGAGGTCGTCGAGGAGTTCGTCCAGGGCCGGCCCACTCGCCGAGGTGATCGTGAGCTCGGGAGCCGACCTGAGCAGGTCTCTCGCCCGGTCATCGTCATCCGCGAAGAGACTGACATCGATGGTGTGTGCACTGCTCCCTCGGCCATCACCCGAACCGGCTCCCGCGATCACGTCGAAAGCCGTGGTCATCACGCCGAGGTCGGAGGCGAAGAGTCCGACGGTGTCGAAGCTCTGCGAGAGCGGGAAGACTCCGTCGACGGGCACGACGCCGAAGGTCGGTTTGAACCCGAGCACGCCTTGGCAGGCCGCCGGCACCCGCACGGACCCGGCCGTGTCGGTGCCCAAAGCCAACTGCACCACCCCGGCGGCAACGAGTGCGGCCGATCCGGAGCTCGACCCGGCGGTGCACAGTGCCGCATCAACAGGATTGACGACTCGGCCGAAGGCCGACTCGTCGCCGAGGATTCCGTAGGAGTACTCCTGGCAGTTCGTCTTCGCCACTGGGATCGCGCCCGCCGCTTCGAGTCGGTCGACGACCGGCGCCGAGGTAGCAGCCGGGGCATCGCTGCGCACATTCGATCCCATCGTCGTCGGGTATCCGACGAGGTCGATGACGTCTTTGATCGCGAAGGGAATCCCCTCCAATCGCCGAGGCGGCTGACCGGAATCCCGGCGGCCGATCGATTCCGCGGTGAGGGCATTCGCACGGTCGACGGTCATCGCTGTGACGGCGTTGAACTGCGTTCCGGCTCGCTCCATCTCGGCGAGGGTGTGCTCATCCATCCGATGAGCCTATCTGAACCGTCGGCGCCAGTCCGGGCCATGGGCACAGCGCTTCGATGGCGGCGGCGACGTCGAAGGCGCGGACGTCGTCATAGGGGTGGGCGATGACCTGGACACCCGTGGGGATGCCGCAGTCGGCCATGCCGGAGGGGACGTTGACGATCGGCACGCGGTTGCAGATGTTGAACGGCATCGTCATATGCGCCTGCCAGTAGTGGTCGAGGCGCACACCGTCTCTTCCGCTGTTGTCGGACGCACCGTCCGCCCCGGAAGCGTGTTCCCCTTCGCGACCGACGCCGTCGACGCCGATCGTGATCCCATCGAGGTAGCTGGCTCCGGCCTCCAATCCCGCCACCGCCGAGGTGGGTGCCAAGAGCACATCGAAACCGTCCATTGCTGACGCCAGCTCCGCCTGGATCTGTGCTTCCATGGCGAGTCCGTCGTAGAAGGAGCGGCGGCCGGCGACCGCCTCGGCGTCGGCCATGAACCGCAGCGTGTATTCGGCCAGGGTGTCCTCGTGGCCGCGGGTGGCGGCACGCATGGCGGGGGCGAGGAGATTCCCGAAGTGGGTGAACGCGGTCTCGAAGATCCGCTCGGCCGTCCACGGCAGTTCGATCTCCTCGACGTGTGCCCCGGCCGATTCCAGCGCCGAGGCGACCGCGCGGGTATTCGCTTCGATGTCCTTCCCGACGGGGAAGTCCCCCAAGCGCACGCACAGAGCGACCCTGCGTCCGCGGAGTCGGTCGGCCGCCTCGGCGGGGTCGAACTCAGCGAGGAACCCGGGCGAGGAGATGGTCGCATGATCGCTCGGATCGACCCCGACCATGACCTTGGCGAGCAGGGCGGCGTCGGCGACGGTACGCGCCATCGGCCCGTCCCCGCGGTACCAATCCGCGGCCAGAGGCTGGGCGCCGGGGATCCGACAGTACGGGGCCTTGTACCCGACGGTGCCGGTGAAGGCGGCGGGCAGCCTCGTGGATCCGGCGATGTCCGAGGCCGTGGCCAGGGGCGCAAACCCGGCTGCCAGCGCAGCACCGGAACCGCCGGAGGACCCGCCCGGTGAGAGGTCCGGGTTCCACGGATTGCGGGTCACGCCCCACAACGGCGAGTGCGTGATGGTCGCGCAGCTGAACTCCGGAGAGGTCGCTCGGGCGTGGACGAATCCGCCGGCAGCGCGGATGCGGGCGATGATCGCGGCATCATGGTCGGCGACGGTGTCGCGTTCGTGCAGCAGCCCTTGAGTGAGGCCGCGGCCGGCGAGCGCGTGCTTCTCCTTGGCGATCACGGGAAGTCCGAGCAATGGCCGGGAGACGGCCGCCTCGGCGAGGTCATCGCTGGTGGCGTTCGCGTAGAAGTCCTCGGCTTCCCGCGCCGAGGTGACCGCCTCCTCGACGACTTCGGTGACCGCATTGATGCGCTCGTCTTCGGCGGTGATGCGGCCGATGAAGGAGGTCAGGTAGTCGATTGGGGACAGCTCCTTGGACCGGAAGGCGGCGAGCGCCTCGGCGGCGGACAGGGTCCAGGGTTCGGCTGTCGAACTGGTCGGGTCTGCGGCCGAGGCGGCGGCGCTGGGGCGCGGGGTATCGGTGCTCATGCGCGCGCCTCGGCGACGGACGAACCGACCCAGACGGCACCGTCGCGGACATCGGCGAGCTCACCGCGGACGAGTTCACCGGCGACCGAAGTGAGTACGCGGACACCGCGGAGCATGTCCTCATCGGTGGTGAACTCGCGTTCGCAGTGGGAGACGCCGTCGACGCTGGGAACGAACATCATCACGGCGGGCACGCGGTGATTCATCGCCACGGAATCGTGGCCGGCCATCGTCTCCAACCGGCGGATGCTCAGGCCTTCGTTGGCGACAGCCTTCTCGGCGAGTTCAACGCCTTCGGATGGGAAGTGGCGCTTGTCGCGGATGTCGAAGTCGCGGGCGTTGATGGTGATGTCGTGGGCACGGGCGATCTCGGCGATCTGCGTCTTCAGTGAGTCGCGGGCGGCTTGGACGATGGCAGGATCGGAGGAGCGGAGGTCGGCGACCATGTGGACGCGGCGGGGCACGACGATCGGAGAGTTCGGTTCGACGACGTGCTGGCCGACCGAAGAGACGAGGGCTTCTTCCTCGAACTCGTCGACCACCTCGGCGACGGCGAGGACGACCTTGGCCGCGGCGACGAGCGCGTCGTGGCGGTCGGCCATGGCTGTGGCCCCGGTGTGGGACTGCTCGCCGAGTACGTCGATGTCGAGCTTCTGCGTGTACCAGCTGGACTCGACGACGCCGATGTCCGTGGCTTCGCGTTCGAGGATTCGGCCCTGTTCGATGTGGATCTCGGCGTAGGTGATCGCCTCCGGCGGGGTGTCGGTGCCGGCATAGCCGATGGCGCCCAGCGCCTCTGCGACGGTGGTGCCTTCGAGGTCGGCGACGGCGAGCATCTCGTCGAGGTCGAAGAGCCCGGCGTAGACGGAGCTGCCCATGATCGACGGGGCGAAGCGCCCGCCTTCTTCGTTGAACCAGTTGACGACGGCGAGGTTGAAGGTGGGTTTGAGGCCAGATTCGGCGAGCTCCTCTTTGACGCGCAGGGCCGCGAAGAGGGCTGCGATGACTCCGTAGGCTCCGTCGAAGCGACCGCCGAGCGGCTGCGAGTCGAGGTGGGAGCCGATGAGGACGTACGGGGCATCGGGAACGAACTCGAGGCACGCGAACATGTTCCCGATCGCATCGACGCGCACGTCGAAGCCTTTGTCCGTCGCCCAGCCGCGCATCCAGTCGCGCGTCTGCTTGTCTTCGGCCGTCAGCGCCTGCCGGTCGACGCCGTTGTTGTCGGTGGCACCGATGGTGGCGACGAAGTGGAAGTCTGCAAGGAAGGCCGCGTCGGAGGATGGGGGTGCCTGATGGTTCATTGCTGATCGCTGCTTTCTTGTGGGTGGTGTGGGTGTGGGTCTGTGGTGGGGTTGGCGCGTCTACCCCAACCGTCCGCGGGTCTCGGGGAGGCGCGTGACGAAAATGAGGACGAGGCACACGGCGGCCGCAGCGGCCATGTAATAGCCGGGCGCGGTATTGACGCCGGTGATGTCGACGAGCCACGTGCCCACGAACGGAGCGGTTCCGCCGAGCGCCGCGTAGGAGATGTTGTAGCTGATGGCCGCCGAGGTGAACCGCGTCTTCGTCGAGAATCGCTCACAGAAGAAGGTGTAGCAGCCGCCGCCGTAGCAGCAGAGCGCGAGGACGAAGATCGTCTGCCCGAGGAATGCCAGCCCCATGTGTCCGCTGGTCACAAGCCCGAATGCCGGCACCGAGGTGACCGCGAGCAGGATCGCACCCGCGATGAGCATGGGCCGACGTCCGAATCGATCACCGAGATGGCCGGCGATGGGCAGGAAGATCGTGTAGCTGGCCATCGCGATCGCGTTTGTCAGCAGCGACTGTTCGCGGCTGAGGTCGCCGGTGGTCTGGATGTAGGTGACGAAGTACGCCGAGAGCATGTAGAAGCCGAGCGCGGTGACGCCGAGGACGAAGAAGACCTGGAGCATCCCGACCCAGTTCTCGCGAAAGCTTTCGCGGATCGGGCTGAACTCCTTGGGCCGTTCGGCAGCTGTCTTCTTGAACAGCTCGGATTCGTCGGTCTTCGACCGGATCCACAGCCCGACGGCCGACAACGGCAGCGCCAGGAGGAAAGGAACGCGCCAGCCCCATAAGTCGAATGAGGCATCGCTCATCACCGTCGACAGCAGGAGGATGAGGCCGCCGGCGAACACCGAAGGCAGAGCCGTCGCGGCCAGGGTGATGTTGATCCACAGTCCGCGCTTGGCAATCGGAGCGTGCTCGTAGACGAAGGACGGTCCGCCGACGGATTCGCCGCCGGCAGAGAAGCCCTGGCCGAGTCGGGCGAGGATGAGCAGGATCGGCGCGAACCACCCGATCGTGTCGAAACCGGGGAGGATGCCGATGAGGGCTGTGCAGGCTCCGACGAGGAAGATCGTGATCGTCAGGGTCTGCCGCCTGCCGACCTTGTCGCCGAGAGCTCCGAAGAACAGTCCGCCGAGGGGGCGCATGACGAACGCGACTCCGAAGGTCGCGAAGATGACCAGCAGACCGGTGATCCGGTCGCCGTCGGGGAAGAAGTACTCGGACAGGATCACTGCCGATAGACCGTACAACGTGAAGTCGTAGAACTCGACGAACTGGCCGATGCTGCCGCCGAGGAGCACCTTCCGCTGCATCTTCGTCGACCGACCACGGCCGTCGGCTGTGGGCGTGTGCTCCTGGTCGGTGGTGGGAGTGGACATCAAAGCTCCTTTGCTCTGTCCCATGAAGGGGCTGTCACCCTGATGGGGCGGAAGCATCACCGTCTGCCCGTGTGATGCCTGCCATTTATTGTGATGAGCGAATCGGAATCAGTCCAACAGATACTTTTGAACATTGTCATCAATTGAATCAATGAGAGCAGACGTGGTCGGCGCCCGGACCGTCACTGCTTCACCGCAGCACCCAGAACCTCTTTGCTGACTTCGCAGAATGCCTTCCCGCGTCGGCTCAAGCGCACGCCGCTGGGCCAGATCACGGCGAGGTCGATGCTCGGGAAGTCGTCGAGCAGGGGAACATCCACGGTCTGCAGCCCGATATAGGTACCCGATGACACGCTTTGGCTCAGCAGCGAATACCCGTGTCCCATCGCCACGAACGACCGCAGCGTCTCGTAGCCGGAGAACGAATGCCTCGTCTTCGGCACAACCCCTGCGATGCGGAACAGTTCGTCGTAGTACTGCCTGGAGAAGGGCAGATCGAGCTGAATGTAGTCTTCGTCGGCGAGTTCACTCAGGCGCACCGGTTTCGGCTGCCCACCCCCGGCAAGGCGATGATTGCGGGACACCAGAACGTGAGGCTCGACGACGTCGAGGAGGAACGTGCCGAATCGGCCCGTCGGACCGAGCATGTACGTCAGTGCCAGATCACAATCGCCTGCCGTGACGGCCCTCTGCAGCTCTTCCAGGTCGGCCTCGAGGTACGTCACCTGCACTTTTGGATAGCGCTTCGCGAACTCGTCGTGGATCAGCGGCAGTCGGGTCGGCGCGATCGGCGAGAACACGCCGACGGTCAGGCTTCCGCTCAGAGACCGGGACAGCCCTTGCGCAGTTTCTCCGAGCGCATCGGAAGCCTCGAGGAAGCTGGTCACTTCGGCCAGGAATCGCTTACCTGCCGGAGAGAGCACGACCGATCGGTTCTTCTGCCTGATGAAAAGGTCGAGGCCGATGGTCCGCTCGAGCTGGGCCATCGCCGTCGAGATCGCCGACTGAGTGACGTTGAGCTGCTTCGCCGCCTCGGTCATGTTCTCCCGCCTGGCGACCTCCTGGAAGTAGCGCAGCTGCACCAGGGTGAAATCAAGGGCCATAGCTCCCCATCATCCCACCGACAATGGCGATGCGTGCAGATCCAACCTCGCCGAGGCGGCTCTATCCGAGCACTACCGGTCAACCCTTCCCAGGCGGCCAGGCTCCAACCCTTCCCGGACGCCAAGCATCGCACAGATCACCCACCTCTACCGGGTAGGACCCCGTTCCGAGAATCCTCCCGACACTTCAATCGTCGCCGATCCCGAGTCAGTGCCGACGAGTAAAGTGCCCTCAAACTGACTCACATCCCAATAACCAACTCAAAAGCGACATTTACATTTAGTATGCCATTTCCAGTCGAATTTTTTTCGAAGATTCTATTGTCTTCTATTCTCTGGCTGCCTACAATTGAGCTAAGAGACCTTCAATGACGAACGGAACTCAACAGCGATGACCTTCACCCCCGACCGCAAGCGACGCAAGTCAGGAAAGCGCGACCGCCGCGCTGCCACTGACTCGCGCGGTGGGGCGAGCAGAAGACCGCCAACGAACACCACACCGGCAGATCTCGCGGGCGCCACATCTCAGAATGCCCACGCACCCGAGGACACCGCGCAAGCACAACCCGAAGAAACATCGGGCCCCGCAACACTGGCCGAACAGCTCAAGGCGGCCGGGCTCGACCTCAGCGGCCACCACTTCGCCGAGGTATTCGAAGCCCTTGACCCAGTTTCGACCGACGATGACGCAGCGATTGACAATGCGCCGATCGCCGACGACGAACAAATGGGCGAAGACACGTCGGCTGTCGATGCCGGACAACCGAACACAGCTGGCACGGCTGTCGGTTGCGAACAGTCGAGCGAAGGCGTCGAATCAGCGACATCCATTGAGAACGAGCCGAACGGCCCGACAGACACGATCGCAGGTCCAGACCCGACCGCACTGTTTGTGGCAAACGAGCAGGCCCGCTCAACCACGCAGCCCACATCCGCGGGCCCCGCCAGCTCGGCCACTACGAAGGACCCTGACGCCGCTCAGCCCGAGGCTGGAACTGATTCTCAACGACCAACCTCGATGCACCCGATCCTCACCGACGCGGCGTGGAACGACCTTGCCGCGAGCGCTCCCGAAATCACCGACTCGATCGCCTCCCTGACCGAACTGGTCGGAGGTCTTCGCGCTTTCGACCGGCCGATGGGGCCGAACGAGGCCCTGCAGGTCATCGATGGAGCAGAGGCTCTGCGTCGACTCAGTGAATCTCTGTCCACCCTGGCACTGGCCGCCTACGAACGTGTCGGCACGCCTAAGGACAGTGGCGCCAAGTCGACCAAGGCGCTCATCCAGGAACGCCTCAACCTCTCGGGGCGAGAAGCTAACCGCCGGGCAAGGCTCGCAGAGAATCTCGGCGGACGAGTTGCGCTCGACGGCCAATCGCTTGAGCCCGAACACCCGCTCGTCGCCGAGCAGCTCCACCTCGGCACCCTGCACGCGGAGCACCTCACTGTCATCGAAGACTGCCTCAAGGCACTGCCCGCGTGGGTGGATCACGAGACGAAGTCCCGTGTGGAGACCGACCTCGTGAAGTACGCGAAATCGGTGACTGTGAGCGAGCTCCGCGACATCTTCCGTCGGATGCTCGCTCTCATCGACCCCGACGGCACCGAGCCGCTCGACCCCAGCGATCGTTCCGCCTACTTCATCACTGCCCGGCCCAAGCGCAATGGAGACTGGAGGCTGGAAGGCGTCCTCGACCCCGTGGCGGGATCCGAACTGCACGGACTGCTGACCTCCAGGATTCAATCCGCGAAAGACACCACATCGACCACCGCAGAACCCACCGGTGACAACCCGTCGAACACTGCAGAATCGGGCGACGACACCACATCGAACAACGTCCGCCCCACCGACACTGAAGCGGCCCGCCCCGCGGCCGACGACGCTCCCGCGCTCTTCCCGAACGTCGGACTCGGTCAGGCTGCCGGCGAAGAGAAGTTCGAACCCATCGACGCAGTGCTCACCGGCGATCGTTATGACGCTCCCCCATGGGCTGTCTTAGACGCCGCCAACGATTCCAGTGCCGACAGTGAAGCTGCCGGTGACGCCGGTGCGGATACGGCCGATTCCGCTGCCGACCGCCCCGTTCATGCCGGTCAAGGGGTCCGCGCCGATGGTTCGGCCGTCGATCTCATGAGCGAGCAGCCCAGTGCGAAGGCCTGGATCTACGAACGTTTCGCCACTCTCATTTCGCGCATCAGCATGAAAGAAGCCGCCAAAGGTTCGCCCTACGCCCTGGTCGTCACAGCCAAAGCGTCCGACATTGCCAACGGCATCGGCGAAGCCACCACAGGCTCCGGCGACCGCTTCCCGATGGGCGACGTCGCTCGACGCGGCCTCGATGGCACCGTTTTCTTCCACCTGATGGACGAAAAGGCTCGCACTGTGGAAATCTGCACGGAACAGCGCTTCGCCAACAAGAAGCAGACCGCAATCGTCACCGCCAGGGATCGCGGATGCGTGTTCCCCGGCTGCGACGCACCAGCGGGGTGGTGCGACGTGAACCATGTTGTGCCGCACGCCCTGGGCGGCAAGACAGACATCAACAACATGTGCCTGCTTTGCTCCTTCCACCACCACCTCATGGACCGCTCCGACTGGGAAGTCTTCATGCTCGGCGACGGACGGCCGGCATGGCGACCGCCCGAAAGCATCGACCCCGCCCGCACTCCCATCCTCCACTCACGATTCGTCACCGACGACATCATCAACGGCCTCTTCGGCACGTAGCTGCGCATGGCCATTCAATGGCACCGCTGTGCCTCCATTCTGATGTGAGCGCGAAAGGCCTTGTCGCGGCTGCCTTCACCCCACAGGACTCGGGTTTACGCGCTAGTCGGAGCGCAGGCGGCACAGCAATCGGCCCGAAAACGGTCCTCGCCGGTCAGAGAGCAGACGCTGCATAAGAGATTCTCAGACGGGTGCAAATAGACTGGCCTCATGCACCTCGGCCTAGTGACTTCCAGCGCGACCGCGATTCCACACGACATCTCGGCGGCAATCCCCAGCCCGTCCATCTCGAGCTTCCAACTCGGACCGCTGACGATCCATTTCTATGCACTGTGCATCCTCGTGGGCATCATCATCGCCATTGTGCTGACGAACCGCCGCCTGACCAGGCGCGGTGTCGAGGACTGGCAGGTGCTCGACATCGCGACTCTGGCCGTACCGATGGCCATCGTCTTTGCCCGCATCTATCACGTCATCACGCACTACACCGATTACTTCGGTCCCGGCCGCAACCCGTGGAACCCGTTCGAACCCGGCTCGGTATGGGCGATCTGGGAGGGCGGCATCGCGATCTTCGGTTCACTCATCGGCGGCACGCTGGGTGCATGGATCATGTGCCGCCGCCTCGGCCTCAAACTCACCACTCTGCTCGACGCCCTGGCACCGGGCCTCATCCTCGCTCAGGCCTGCGGTCGCTTCGGCAACTGGTTCAACCAGGAGCTCTTCGGCCTGCCCACCACGTTGCCTTGGGGACTCGAGATCGATCCCGGCAATCCGGCAATCCCACTGGGCACTCCCCCCGGCACCCTCTTCCATCCAACGTTCCTCTACGAGGTCATCTGGAACAGCCTCGGCGCTCTCGTCCTGCTCTACCTCGGCCGCAAGGTCTTCTTCCAGTGGGGACGCCTATTCGCTGTCTATCTCATGTGGTACGGCGCCGGTCGCATCGTCTGGGAGTCCATCCGCCTCGATCCGAGCTTCGTCATCCTCGGCCTGCGCACCAACGTGTGGGGCGCGATCGGCGCCGTCGCTCTCGGTGTGGCGATCATGCTCATCCAGTGGAAGCGCCACCCCGAGCCCGAAGAATCACCGTTCATCCCCGGCCGCGAACCCGAAACCGCGAAGGACTGACACCCACCCTCGCCGAGGCGGCTCCCCGGGTCCGTGGATGCGCACCCTTCCGTGGGCGCATTCGCCGTCGGGTCTACGTTCATCAATCAGAGCCCCATTCACCCGGCAGGGTTATGGTCGCCCATCAAACTACTGTCAAGTAACATAGATTGCATGCACTTCTTCCGCATGATCCTGCACCTGCTGAGGTCCCGCCGACGTTCCGCGCGCGACATCTGGGACACCTACTCCCTCCCTATGCGCGTCCACCTGGGTGAGATCGACATATTCATGCATCTCAACAACGGCAAGTACCTCTCCATCATGGACCTGGGACGACTGGACATGATGGTACGCAGCGGAGCATGGCAGGCGATGCGTGAGCGCGGGTGGACCGGCGTCGTCAGCGCCGAGACCATCAGCTTCCGCAAATCACTGAAACTCTGGCAGCGCTACAACCTCGAGACCAAAGTCTGCGGAATCGACGAGCGCACCGTGTTCTTCGAACAGCGCATGGTCGTCGACGGCGAGATCTTCGCCCGAGCCTATGTCGCCACCCGCCTGATCTCCGAGGACCGGCCGCTCACCAGGGACGACCTCATCGAGGCGTTCGGGATGCCGGAGAACGAACCCGAACTGCCCGACTGGATCCACGATTGGCGCCGTGACAACGCGCTGCCGAGCACCCGCCGGCCTGCCTGGAGCAGCTGGACATAACAGAGCTGTCGTCTGGACCGAGCTGTGGTCTCGGCACTGCACCGTGGTCCGCGTTGAGTTGCGGTCGGCACGGCACCGTGGCCCGAACAGAGCCGTGGCTGGGACGGCGCCGCGGTCCGGACAGAGCCGTGGTCGCGACGGCGCCGCAGCCCGGTACCACTGCAAACAACCCCGCCAAACGGACTACCGCCCCGCTTCGATCCACTCCTTGAGGCGGCCGAGCCCGGTCGTGATCGCAATTTCGTCGATTCCCGAATAAGCGAGCCGAATGTACGATCGGTCTTCACCGGGCTGCGGTGACCCGAAGTGCTCGCGAGTGCAGAATGAGACACCCGTGGCGTGCAGCGCCTCGGTGGTGAAGTCCGCCAGAGTCGCGATTCCCTTCGTCTCCATCGCCTCGGTGACATCGGGGAAGACGTAGAACGTCGAGCCCGGCGTCGCCACGGACATGCCGGGAATCTCGTTGATGAGCCGACAGGTGGCATCACGTCTCTTGCGCAGCACCTCCAGCATCTGGCCGACCGGCCCCTGCGGTCCGCGCAACGCAGCGATCCCTGCCCACTGCACGTACTGGTTGGTGCAGGATTCGTCATTGGTGTTCATCAGCGAGATCGCCTCGGCGACCTCCTTGGGTGCCACCGCACAGCCGAGCCGCGAACCTGTCATCGCGTACTTCTTCGAGAACGTGTAGAGGATCACGGTGCGCTCCCGCATTCCCGGCAGCGCGGCGATCGACTGCGACTTCCCCTTGTAGCGCATCTCGAAGTACGCCTCGTCGGAGAGCACCCACAGGTCGAATTCCTGCGCGATCGCGGCGATGGCCTCACGCTCGCCCGGAGTCGACTCTGCGGAGATCGGATTCTGCAGGTCGTTGTAGATGATGGCGGTGGTGTTCTCGTCGATCGATGCCCGCAGGTGGTCGAGGTCGATGGCGAAACCGTCGGAGGTCGGAACATATCGGTAGGGCAGGGCCGTACCGCCGAGATATTCGATCTGGGATTCGTAGATCGGGAAGCCCGGATTCGGGTAGAGCACGCCTTCACCTGGGTTCATCACGGCTTGGAGGAATTTCGTGATCACGGGCTTGCCTCCGGTGGTCACGACCACCTCGGCGGGGTCGATCTTCATACCTCGTCGCGAGCCGATGTCATCGGCGAGCGCCTCCCGCAGCTCGGGGATCCCCGGTCCGGGGCAGTAGCCGGTCCTGCCGTCGCGGATGGCCTGCTCCATTGCGTCGACGATGTGAGGAGCGAGCGGGAAATTGAGATCGCCGAGGTGGAACGGGAAGACCTCGTTGCCCTTCGCCTTCCATTCGGCGGCGGCCTGGGCCACGCGGAAAGCGGTCTCGGTGCCGAGGTTGTCCAAACGGCGAGCAGTCTTCATCGTCGACTCCTTCTTCGGGGCAATACTGAGGTGTCCGTGCTGGGGTGTCCATGCGTGCTGCGCAACGCGGGACGAAACCGTCCCCGGACCACGGTGCGCACCGGTTCACTCACGATAGAGCACCTGACCAGGGATTGTCAGCGGTGTCCGAGTTTCATCCGGCGGCGAGCGCGCTGCGTCCGGCGAGCAGACACCACAGACCGATTCCGAAGAACACCGGGGCGCCGAGGATGCCGCACCAGAAACTCGGCGCCGCGGTCTCGCGCGGCAGGATGAACGCGACCACCGCGACAATGGTCAGCAGCAGCCCCGCCACGTGAAGGACGGGCTGGCCGAAGACGACGGCGAGCGCGAAGAAGTGGATTCCGACGATCGCGAGGATGAGCGGAGCGATGTTCTCAGTCTGGCCGGTGCGGATGAGGAAGAAGCTCGCCACCGCGCCAATGATGACCTCGGCCCAGAACACGATGAGGTAGAGCGTGAATGCGGAGGTCCCGGTGGTGAAGGCGCTGGGTTCCGACCAGTTGCCGATGGCGGTGAGAATGCTCGGCACTGCGAGTGCGAGGCCCGCGACTCCGATCCCCGCGAGCACGAGTCGCCAGACCAGCGCTCTGGGCGGCGCTTCCTGTGCCCAGCCTGACCAGATGAACGCGGCGAGTCCGAAGATCGCGCCGATCATGACGAGGTCGCGCGGGTGGGCCAAGTCGATCATCGTCGATCCCTTTCGTCCGAGCGGGCTGCCTTCGACACTACTCAACGAGGTGGATCCGCGCCCATGACGTTTTCCCGACTCCCTCGGCGTCGTAATCCGTTACCCGCTGCCCCCTGCCCACCCGAGCGTGGAACTCACCCTTCGCCGGGCGCGATGAACAGCTTCCGCAGCGGCGTTCCGTCGATATACCAGCGCGTCTTCATCCCATCAACGAGGCGAACCAGCGATCCCGGCACCAGTTCGATGGAGTCACGGCGGGGTTCGTCGAATTCGATGCGCCCGGTCCCGGAGATGACAAGGAAGACCTCGTCGCCTTCGATATCGCGCATCGCTCCGGCGTTCATCTCCCAGAGCCCGAAATCGGCGCCGCCGATGGTGCCGAGTTCGGCGAATCCCGTCGTCACAGACGCTTCCCCCGCCGAGGCGGTCGCCCCTTCCTGCCCCACCGAGCTGCCCGTGTTGGCGCCCCTCACCGAGGCGACCGACCCATCCTGCCCCACCGACCCAACCGCGTCGGGCCCTCCCGCCGAGGCGGCCGGAATGATCTGCCAGGCCTCGATCGGTTCGTGGCTGAGTGGAAATTCGCGGGTATTGATCGGCTCCATTGCGCTCATGCGAACAGTGTAATCAGTACAGCCACCCAAGAGCCGCCCTGACGAAGAAATCAGTAGGCTGTCGAGATCGTTTCAGCAATCAATACAAATCGGCGCAACTATTTACTTCACCTTGAGCGTGAGATAGAACTGTTTTCGTAGGCGACCGCATGGTCCGCCTCGACTTCAGGAGATGATCCGTGTCCTACTTCAATGGTGAAGCCTCGCACTGGTTGGCGGCCTCCCCCGCCGACGACGTCGACCCCGCACCGCTGCCGCGCGAGAAGCAAGATCTCGTCATCGTCGGCGGCGGACTGACCGGCCTGTGGTCGGCTTATTACGCCCGGCAGGCCCACCCCGATTGGGCGATCACCATCATCGAGGCCCGCCACATCGGCTACGGCGCCTCCGGCCGCAACGGCGGATGGCTATCTACCCTGCTGCCGGGCAATCGCACCAAGTTCGCCGAGGCGGTCGACCGTGCCCGGAAGAACGATCCCTCCGGACCGGTCGGCTCGGCAGGTCTCGACGGCGTGGCCAGCGTCAGCGCCTTTCAGTCCGCACTCTTCGACTCCATCGACGAGGTCCTCGACGTCTGCAAAGCTGAAAGCATCGATGCCCACCAAGTGCGCGGCGGCCATATCGACATCGCTCAAACGGAGGCCGGCCTGTCCCGGCTGCGCGATCTTCAGGCCGGCAATGAGCAGTTCGGATACGGGCCAGAGGATATGCAGTTCCTCGACGCCGAGGCGACTCGCGCCCGCATCAATGTCGACGGGGCGCTCGGCAGTCTCTACTTCCCCGGTACCGCCGCCATCGATCCTGCACTGCTCACCCGGGGACTCGGCCACGTGCTCAGGGAACAGGGCGTAACCATCTGTGAGGCCACCTCGGCGAGGCATATCCGAAAGAATTCGGTCGCCACGGACCGCGGGCCGGTGCGCGCGGACACGATCTTCGTGTGTCTCGAGGGGTATTCGGACACTGTCCGCGGCGACCTGCCGGGCCTGCAGGGACGGCAGGTCATCCCGGTGTTCTCGTCGATGATCGCAACCGAGCCGCTGTCGGACGACGCGTGGGCGTCGATCGGCTGGGAGGGGCGCGAATGCCTCGGCGACACGGCGCACACGTTCATCTATGCCCAGCGCACGGCCGATGGCCGGATCGCGCTCGGCGGCCGTGGGGCGCCCTATGCTTTCCGGTCGGGCCTGCCCGGTGACGGTGAGGTCCCCGCCGAGGTAGTCGACCTCTTGGCCGGGCGCCTGTCCTCGCTCTTCCCGGACCTCGAGTTCGAGGTTGCGCATGCCTGGCGCGGTGCGCTCGGGGTGACCAGAGACTGGTGCGCCGGCATCTTCTTCGACCCGACACAGCGCATCGGAGTGGCCCGCGGCTATGCCGGACACGGGGTGACGGCTACTCATCTGGCGGCGAAGACCCTGCTCGATCGGGCTGCCGGGGCATCGAGTCCGCTTACAGCGCTGCCGTGGAACGACCACTTCTCCGGGCAGTGGGAGCCCGAACCGATTCGGTGGTTGGGCATCCGGTCGATGTACAAGATCTTCGGCCTCGCCGATGCGTGGGAGTCAGCGACCGGGGCGAAGAAGACAAGCCTGCTCGCCCGATTCGGATCCCGCTTGGCCGGGTTGCACGAGTAGGCGGGGCGGAGACTGACAGGCACGAGTAAGACCGCCCAGCTGACGCACTCGTCCCGAACCCGATGCCCAGTCTTACGCTGTGGCCCACCCCTGTCGTCCGGTTCGTGGAAGAGGCAGACTGAGGCCATGACGAGTTCGCACAGCCGCATCTCCCCCATGGCCGCTTCTTACCCGGCGTCGAGCATCCGCAAGATGTTCAACCTCGCCCTCGACTTCCCCGATGCTGTGAAGCTCACCGTCGGCGAACCGGACTTCACCACTCCGGAGCACATCAAGGCCGCCGGCATCCGCGCGATCGAGAACGACAACACCCGCTACGTCGCCAATGCAGGCATCCCCGAACTGCGGCAGGCGATCGCCAGCAAGTACTCGGCTCGGTGGAATCGCAGCATCGCGCCCGAGAACGTCATGGTCTCCTTCGGCGCGATGGAGGCGCTCACCTTCGCCCTCGACGTCACTGTCACCCCAGGGGATGAGGTCATCATCCCCGACCCGAGCTTCCCCAATTACATGGGTCAGGTGCACCGCCTCGGCGGGGTTGCCGTGTCCGTTCCTGTCACCGAGGACAACGATTTCAAGCTCCGCGCCGAGGATGTCCGCGCCGCTATCACGGACAGGACCGCGGCCGTGATCATCAACAGTCCGTCGAACCCTTTGGGCTCGGTCATGGATCGGGCCGACCTCGAGCAGATCGCTGTGCTGGCCGATGAGCATGAGTTCACCGTCATCTCCGATGAGGTCTATGACGAGATGGTCTTCGACGATGCCGTCTTCACCTCCATCGCCGAGGTGAAGCCATCCACCGCCGAGGTGGGGGCTGAGTTCGATCGGTTCCTGGCCATCGGCAGCTTCTCGAAGACCTATGCCATGACCGGCTGGCGGTGCGGTTTCGTCATCGGTTCGCAAGATTTCATCGCGCCGATGGCACTGCTGCAGGAGGGCCTGACCTCGAGTCTGCCCGGATTCGTCCAGGAGGCAGCGGTCGCCGCAATCGAGGGACCGCAGACCGCGGTCGAGGAGATGGTCGCCTCGTATGCCAGGCGGCGTGAGCTCATGGTCGAGCGCATCAACGCCATCGATGGGCTGAGCCTCCTGCGGCCCGCCGCAACCTTCTACGCCTGGGTGAACGTGTCCGAATGGGGTTTGGACTCATGGGAGCTGGCGACCCAGCTGCTTGAGAAGCACAATCTTGCGACGATTCCCGGTTCGGCTTTCGGCCCGGCCGGCGAAGGCTACCTGCGCCTGACCTTCGCGGTCTCGGACGAGACCATCAACACCGCGTGCGACCGGCTGGAGGCGTTCGCCGCTAACCGGTGATGCCGGGGTGTTGGGCCACCGAGCGCTCAAGTTACCGTCGACCGCGCATCGCAAATAGGGCATAGCGTGAGCAGTCAGCAGAAGGATGCGCGGTCGCTGATCCACACCTCACTCCACTGCAGCGAGCGCTGAATTCCAACTTCCGTAGAACTTCCGGACGGCCGCTGCCGAGGGAACCTCCCCCTTATGCTCGACGGCATATTCGGTATAGGCCTTATAGGTCGCGGCGGTCCCACGCGATTCGCAGTCGGCGAGGAATTCGGCAATCGCCTTCGCATAGGCATCCGAGTCGAAGCGCAGCTGCCCCTTGGCTCGGCCGATTTTGTTCGTCGCCAGACCCGCCGCCTTGAGCGCTTCGTTCCAGGACCCGAACCTCTGCACCGCGGTCTGACTGGTCGGCGGCCAGATCGTCGCCCCCTGCGCCGAGGTCGCTCCGAGGCCGTCGAGCACCGACTTGCGCAGCTTGTCGTACCTGCTGGCGGTCAGACTCGGGACCTCCGCCCGGCCACGGACGTACGCAACCGCCGCAGCCACCTCGGCGAGAGTGGACGTCACGGACGTCCCCGAGTTCTCGAGTTGGACGGTCAGTGCGGACTCCACCTCGGCGAGGGTCTCTCGGTCGGTGGGGCTGAGCTTGGCAGGGTCGGCACTCGCGGGGGTCCCCGGCGCGCCGGTGGAATCGAGGCTGCGGGCGGTGATGAACAGCAGCGCACCGAGCACGGCCAGCGACGAGGTGTGGGGTCTCCCGGTATCAGACATCCAGTCCATTGTACGTTTCAGATGGTTCCCTGCTCAGGATCACCGCCACCGTGGAGATCAGCGCCTGGGCTGGGTCAGCTGGATCGTCGGAATCCTGTCGGTTTCATCGCCCGAACATCGAGCATCGTGTTCAGTGCGAAGAACAGACCGCTGATCACGACCGCGGTGATCGCGGCCAACGGAATCGAGCCGGTGATCAGCAGGTAGCCTCCGCCGAGCACGAGTACCGATGCACCAGCCGACACCAGACGCCCGGTCATCTTGCCGCCGATGTCGCTTCCGCTGAGGACGACGTCGATCGTCCGTGAGATGACGAACCAAGCAACGAGGATGCCCAAGGTCGCGAGCAGCGATTCGGGCAGACTCAATCGCATCTGCAGGTGCATCGTCTCGCCCAGCAGGGTCGCGGCGAACGGGACGACCAGGGGCAGTCCCAAAGCGATGAGGATCGGACCAGTGAGGGTGAGGACCAGCCGGTGGCGATACAGCGAGCGCATGATTCGTCCTTTCTTCTTGCGATGTTGAGTCTGAGCCCTGTGAGCCGCGATCCAGCGACTTCAGCCGGCCAACAGGGCAAGCGATCCGGTGGCGATGAGCGTGGTCAGGGTCGTCCAGGCAATGATCGCGATGCCCTGCCACAGCAGGATCCACGAGGTCTTCACACCAGCACTGACGAGGATCGTCGAGGTGATCTGGGTGGGAATCGCCAACGGTCCGAGCAGGCTGGCACCGGGAACACCGAAGCGGGTGAGGAACTTCTTGAACTTGACCCGTCCCTTGGACTCGGGCTTCCCTCCTTCACCGAGGTGGCCCTCCGTCGCCGTGTCACCGGCATTGCCGTCGGCCGCTGAATCCGGGGAGAGAACGTCGGCGGATCCATTCCGCGTGGCACTTGCCTTGGGCACAGCGCCATCAACCGATCCGGAGCCGACACCTGCGCCGACTCCCACGGCCGCGAGCTCACGCTTTTCGCTCTGACGATTCACGACGGCGCGGCGCGCCCGGGCTCCGAGGAGCACGATGACGGTGACGCAGATAAAGTTGCCGATGGCTCCGGCGACTCCGGCGAGCACGGGGTTCATCCCGGCCCACACGCCGATGATCGAGGAGATCTCACCCTCGATGAAGGGGATCGCCCCGGCCGCGGCGATAATGAACGGCTGAAGCAGATCCGGAACCTGAGCGGCGAGACCTTGGAAGAATTCGATGATGGGGTTCATGGTGTCCTCCTGAACGTGATCGGCAGATCCCGGCTCGGATGAACCGGATCTGATGGTTGATACGTTCAGTACAGACTGTGTTCTCAGAACAGGGTCAAGCCCTCATCGTCGAATCCAGCGAATCCTCAGCTATCTTCCCCAGTCACTGTCTTCAGCTCTCTCCCTCAGCTCCCGACCTCACTCCTCTTCCTCCGCCTCAGTCCCCTGCCTCAGCCTTCTTCCTCCGTGGCAACGTGCTTGATGAAAGCAATGAATCGCTCGCGATCATCGTCCGGAATCTCGAGAGTCGGGAAGACGGCGATGAAGGCACGCTGGATGACGTCGATCTGTGCGTCGTTGTACAGCTCACTGATCGAGCCGATGATCGCGGCCTGCCCCATCTTCACGTCCCCGGTCATCCGATCGGTCGGCGCAAGGAGCCAGGGTTTCGCTTCGAGATGCCTCTTCATGCTCGGAGCGATCTGCTCTGCCAAGCGTGCACGGGTGGCGTCGTCGGCATCCTCGGCGAGGTCGTCGACCTCCTGGTCGTATGGTGTGGTCTCGGACATGATGGACCGCATCTCCGCGAGCGCCGATTCCTCGTACAGGGTCGAGTAGATGTTCATCAGGCTGCGATCGGCACTCGACATCCGCGAGGCGACATCGATGAAGCCTGCGGCAGTGTCGATCGGCGCTCCGTGTTCGAGCAGTTGGGACACCTCGGTGCGGGCCTTCTCCAAGGCCGCGATCTGTTCGCCGAGGTCGGACTCGAGCTGCTTGAGGGCGAGCTGCTGCTGTTCGTGATCGTCATCGACCGAACCGATATCGGCCAACGGGATCCCGAGTTCGCGCATCCGCCGGATCTGATGGAGTCGGAGCAGGTGGGAGGCCCCGTACTGTTTGTAGCCGTTGCTCATCCGTGCAGGCTCGGTGAGCAGTCCGAGCTTGTGATAATGCCGAATCGTGTTGACCGTGGTGCCGGTCAGCCGCGCCAATTCGCTCGTGCTCCATCCCACGGTCAGGTCCTTCCGCCGATGCCGTGTGGTCCCGAATCGATGCCGTTCAGTGACGATTCCGGTTGCGGCCAGTCTATGCGGACGGACTGACATGGACGGTCCGATGTACGCGGACTACCGTGAAGCCATGAACGCAGGATTCGATTCGGTCGAGGCTCTCGTCTTCGATATGTTCGGCACCGTCGTCGACTGGCGCAGCAGTGTGTCCGCCGAGGTGGCCGTGCACTTGCGCGACCATGTTCCCGATCTCGTTCCGCTTGAGTTCGCCGATGCCTGGCGGGCCGAATATCAGCCGTCGATGGAGCGTGTGCGCAATGGTGACCGAGAGTTCGTTCGTCTGGATGTGCTCCATCGGGAGAACCTCGAGACCGTGCTCAGAGGTCTCGGCGTCGATCCGGTCTCGATTCCTGCGCCGGTCCTCGACGAGACCAATCGTGCGTGGCACCGGCTCGACCCGTGGCCGGATGCGGTCTCGGGGCTGACCCGATTGAAGGAGCGGTTCATCATCGCTCCACTATCGAATGCGAACGTCCGGTTGGCTCTCGACGTCGCCAAACGTGCCGGTCTTCCCTGGGATGCGATCCTCGGCGCCGAGGTGGCGGGAGCCTATAAGCCCTCCCCGGATGCGTACCTGCGAACCGCCGACATCCTCGGTCTCGAACCGCACAAAGTCGCCATGGTCGCCGCGCACAACAGCGATCTGGCCGCGGCGCAGTCCCTCGGACTCCGCACAGCGTTCGTTCGGCGCCCCACCGAGCATGGACCCGATCAGTCCATCGATCTCGAGCCCACGGGCGACTGGGACGTCATGGCCGAGGATTTCGAGGACCTCGCTGACCAGATCGGCTGACGCATCGTTTCGAACGGGTGCTGGGCCGGCAGTCCCTGCGGAACGCCAAAGTGACTATTTCAGCGGCTTCAGCCCGCACCACTCGGCGATGAAGAGAGCGATGGTCTTCGTGATGTTGCGGACGGACTCGATGTGGACGCGCTCGTCGAAGGCATGGATGTCGAGGGATCGGGGACCATAGGTCAGAGTCGGCATCGATCCATAGTTCGTGTACACCCGGCCGTCGAGGTAGCCCGGCGTGGAGAACGACCGCAGGGGCTGGCCGAACACATCCCGGTGGGCCGAGCCGAGGACGGCCTCGGCTTCTCCGCCTTCGTCGAGTCGATATCCTGCGGCGAAGAAGCCGGTTCGCTCCAGGCGTGGCAGGCGACTGTCCTGACCGCGCCGGGCGATGCTCGCGTGCCGGACGTGCTCCTGGATCTCTTCCCACGCCTGTTCCGGGTCGATCCCCGGATAGATGGCGGCGCGGACGGAGATCTCACACCATGACGGGACGCTGGAGGGCCAGTCTCCACCCGAGATCTCTCCGACGTTGAAGTTGATGGGATGATCGACATCCTCGAAGCCCGGGTACCGGTCCTTCTGGCCATTCCAATCCGCCTCGAGTGCGCGCAGGTCGGCGATCACGTCATTTGTCGCGTCGAAGGCGTTGAAGCCCTTGCTCATCTCCCGGACATGACTCGGTTTCCCCTCGACACGAACGGTGAACCAGATGACTCCGACGTTGGTTCGCACCAGAGCGTTCTCTTCTGGTTCCGGGATGAGCACGGCGTCGCCGGTGTAGCCGCGCAGAAGTGCCGAAAGCGCTCCGTTGCCGGTGCTCTCTTCCTCCACTACGGATTGGAGATGGATCGGGGCTGCAGGAGAGAATCCGGTAGCTGTGATCGCGTCGAAGGCGAAGAGGTTGGCAGCGAGTCCGGCTTTCATGTCCCCGGCGCCACGTCCGTACAGCCAGCCGTCCTCGACTCGAGGCTCGAAGGGCGGAGTAGTCCAATTCTCCAAGGGTCCGGTCGGAACGACATCCACATGACCTTGCAGGATCAGGGATCGGCCTTGCGAGACTGCCGGCCGATAGCTGCCTACGATGTTGAAGTCTTCGTCGTAGGGCACGGTCATCGGTCCGAAGCCCACGTGATCCTCGATGTCCTCTTCGTCGATGCGCCAGCGGTCGGTCTCCAGTCCCCTGTCGGCGAATTCCTGCTCCATGCGGTCCTGGATCGCCGCCTCACTGCCGCGGACAGAAGGACAGCGGATCAGATCACCGGTGAACTCAAGCTGACGATCGAACGCGTTGTCGACGGCGTCGGTGATGGCCTGGGCGACTTCTCGATTCATGCTGTGCTCTTCCCAGTTCTCGTGTTGATGGTTGACGGTCCGAGCCCCGGAGACGCGGATGGCACGTACCTCTGTCGGCTATTCTGCATTCCTCAACGAGTATCCGGAAGAGTGACCGCATTTGCTGTGATTGATTGCGCACCCCCTCCCGTCACTTGGATCGAGCGTATAGCGTGGGCGTCAGGGACGGGTCGACCGACCCGTACTCCAGCCACCATCTGACGAAAGGCGACAAGCATGAATGAGACGAGCATCAGCGCTTCCCGCACGATCGATGCCCCCGTAGAGGACATCTTCCACGTCCTCTCCAATCCAGAGCGTCATGCCGAGATCGACGGCTCGGGAATGGTCCAGTCGGATGACAAGACCGATCGCATCACCGAGGTCGGTCAGAAGTTCTCGATGAATATGCACTGGGACAAGATGGGCGGCGACTACAAGACCGACAACCACGTCATCGGCTATGAGGAGAACAAGCTTCTCGCCTGGAAGACGGCACCAGCCGGTGAGGAGCCACCGGGTTGGGAGTGGGTCTGGGAACTCACGTCCCACGCCCATGACTCGACCGAGGTCTCCGTGACCTATGACTGGAGCGCGGTCACCGACAAGGAGGTGCTGAAGCAGGTCGACTTCCCGGCCGTCAGCGAAGAGGACCTCGAATCGTCCCTCGGCAACCTGGCAGCAGCGGTGTCCGGAGTCTAACGCCGCGCAGCAGCGCGCAGGCGCGGGTTCCTCACGCCTGACAGCACCCTGACGGCCCTGTTCGAACTCAGCGCAGTTCGTTCAGGGCCGTCTCCGCGCGCCGTCGACGGTCTTCGAGCGACATCTCCCACCAATATTCACCGCGTTCGCCGAGGCCGTTCTTCGCGACATCCACCCTCCGTCTCGCCTCCGCGAGATCTTTTCCATCGCCCCGCTTCTTCGCCTGCTTGACGGCGTTCCTCGCGGCGCCGAGGCGGCTCTTGAGTTCCTCGATCACGCTCGGTTCCAGTGCTGGGTCGGTTCGTCGCCACCGGCGTCCTCTGACGATCAGCCAACGCTCGTCATCATTGTCGCTGTTCTCGCTCATGCGACGAATATGCAGAACGGATGGCCGGAGGGATCGGTGAAGACATACAGCGGTTCGTCCTCATCGTCGGTACGATCGACGCGCAGTTCGGCACCCAGGTCTTCGGCACGCTGCAGCTGTCGTTCCAGCATGGTCCGGTTCGGCACCGTGAGGTCGAGGTGCATCTGCATGGGGATGTCCGTTGCCGGCCACGTCGTCGGTTCGAGGCGATCAACCCGCTGAAAAGCGAGCTTCCGGTTCCCACTCGCATCAGTGAGCACCAGCAAGTCGGGGACCTCGGGCTCGGCACTCGTCGCTGAACTGCGATCGTCGGTCGGTTCGTCTCCCGGGCGATAGACGTAGCCGAGCAGCCGTCGATAGAACTCCGCGAGCATCCTCGGTTCGGTCGTATCGATGACGGTGTGGAGCAGCTCAGGAAATCCAGCGTCTTCCGCCTCACCCGTCATCCGAGCTCCAAAGGCGTGAGCACCGCGATTTTCCAGCCGTCTTCGGTACGCACCAGCTGATACATGTTCCGCTCGTCGGGGGCACTTCCCTGATATTTCCAACTGACGTCGGCCCAAATGCTGTGCTCGGTCGATGCCGCCACCGTGACATCAACGTCGACCTCGGTGACGCCCGAGTACTGCCCGACAGCACTCGCGAAGAAGCTCTCCGTCTGCGCCGCCTCGGTGACGAGGATCCGCTGCCCCGGGAACTCGATGAGCGCCGGAACCGCGTAATGATCGGCGATTGCCACGGCATCCCGATCGATGAGCGCACGGGTGTAGTCGTCGAAGAACTGCGTGTGAACCTCTTTGTCCTCATCCATGCCGCATATGCTACTCCGCGCCCCTGACACAACTCCGTCACCCCATGTCACCGTCCAATGAGAAGATGGCATCGTGCCTGAGACCCGACCGTCCGCCGCCACGACCGGTGCCGCCATCCCCGCCGATTGGCGTGATGCCTTCGCTCCTCTCGCCGAGGCGGCTCCGCACCCACACACGCCCGTGGCCCTGGGATTCGAGCTCGTCCAGGTCATCCCCCGCACTTGGTTCGAAGCTCAGTACTCCGTCCTCCTCGACAAGGACGACGTCACCCCGGGCGCGAATCCGAGCCTCGCGATCCGCCCGCTCATGCTCAGCGGGTCCGGCAACTGGGTGAAGAAGTCCCTGACCTGGCGCACCATCGACCGCATGGCCCGGCAGTTCGACATCGACCCGGTCCACCAGGAATGGTTCACCCAACTCGCGGGACTGCGCACCCGCGGGAAGACGGACTTCACGCCCGACGGGGCGCCGTACCACCTCGGCGATTTCCGCACTCCCCTGCTGTGGGATCACTTCACGCAGGGGAAGAAGCTCGGCATCGAATTCGTCGGCATCAATCCGGATATGACTGTCCGCATCGGGCACACCGCCCGCGCCGCCATCGACATCCGCCGCAGCCAGAACCGCCTGCAGGTGCAGACGCGGGCGACCATCGACGAACGCGAATATACTCCCGGGCTGATCAAGCCGATCTGGACACACGGCTTCTTCGGCGTCAACGTCACCAGCGGTTTCACCGTCACCCTCGCCCCCGCGGAGACCCCGACGAAGGAATCCGCGCTGCCCGTGCTCCAATCCCCCGGACCGATTACGATCCCCGAAGCCGAGGCCGAAGAGTTCTTTGAGGAGTACTACCCACAGCTGCGCTCCAGCGCCGAGGTCATCAGCAGCGACGCCACCGTCGCCTTCCCCCAGTACGGTCGCCCCCGCCTTGTCGTCTTCGCCGCTTTCGGCGCCGGCGACAAACTCTCCTTAAGCTGGTACTGGGAATACCAGGGACCCCGCCGCACCTTCCCCGTCATCGATCGATTGAGGCTCAGCGCCGCCTCGGCGAGGGAATATGCGAGGCAACGCGAACTCGACTTCGAAGATGCCGTCGTCACCGAGGTCGACAAACTCCTCGCCGACACCCACGAAACCGGCTCCGCCCTGCCGGGCATCAAGGACGTCGAACTCAACGACGCCGACACCGCGGATTTCGTCGTCAACGTCCTGCCCGGGCTAGAGGAGATCGAGCACGTCAAGGTCATCACGCGCGGGAAGAAGCAGCCATACCGGGAGCTCGGCGGGGAGCCGAACGTGAAGATCACCTCGGTCGAGTCGGAGAAGAACGACTGGTTCGACCTCGGCTTCCAGATCAGCATCGACGGCCGCCCGGTCCCTTTCGTCAAGCTGTACAAGGCGTTGGCCGCCGGGACGAAGAAGATCAAGCTCTCCGACGATTCGTTCCTGTCGCTGAACAAGCCGATCTTCGACAAGCTCAAGGCCCTCCTCGCCGAGGCGGACCTCATCCCCGAATGGGAGCCCGGAGCGCCGAAGATCTCACGGATGCATATGGGTCTGTGGTCGGATTTCGAGGACCTCGCCGACGAGTCCGAACCGGCCGTGATCTGGAGAGACTCGGTGCGCGCACTGGCCGACCTCGAACACCTGCCCGCCACCGAGGTGCCCGACCTGAACGGTGCGAAGCTGCGCCCGTATCAGGTGCAGGGATTCCGGTGGTTGGCACTGTTGTATCGGTGCCGGCTGGGCGGGATCCTCGCCGACGACATGGGCCTAGGCAAGACCCTGCAGACGCTCGCGTTCATCAAGCACGCGAAGTCTGATGCTCCCTTCCTCGTCGTCGCACCGACCTCGGTGGTTCCGAACTGGGTGAAGGAGGCAACCTCCTTCACCCCTGACCTCGATGTTCGAGTCGTGGCCGAGTCGACGCGAGCGCGTGGGATCTCCCTCGCCGAGGTGGCTCGCGGTGCCGATGTCGTCGTCATGTCGTATGCGATGCTCCGGCTGGAGGAGACCCCGATCTCGCGGATGGAGTGGGCGGGGCTCATCCTCGACGAGGCGCAGTTCGTGAAGAACTCCACCGCACAGACCCACCTGGCGGCGAAGGAAGTGCGGGCACCGTTCCGCTTGGCGCTGACGGGCACTCCTCTGGAGAACTCGCTCAAGGACGTGTGGTCGCTGTTTTCGATCACGGCGCCCGGACTGTTCCCGAGTCCTCACCGGTTCGAGGAAGAGTACGTGCGTCCGATCGAGTCGGGTGAGAATCCGGGACGGATGCAGCGTCTGCAGCGGCGGATCCGACCGTTCATGATGCGGCGGACGAAGGATCTCGTGGCCGCAGACCTGCCGGAGAAGCAGGAACAGGTCATCTCGGTCGAGCTCAACGCCGCGCACCGGAGACTCTACGATCGGATTCTGCAGAAGGAGCGGAAGAAGATCCTCGGCTTCATCGACAGCGAATACGACAAGCAGCGGTTCATCGTCTTCCGGTCGCTGACGCTGCTGCGGATGCTCGCTCTCGATCCGTCGATCGTCGATGCCGAACATGCTGAGGTGCCGTCGTCGAAATTGGCCGCGCTCCTGGAACGGCTCGACGATGTCATCGCCGAGGGGCACCGGTCGATCGTGTTCAGCCAGTTCACGTCCTTCCTGGCCAATGTCGCCGCGGAGCTCGACGCTCGCGGGATTCCCTATGTCGTCCTCGACGGGTCGACGCGCAATCGCGGGGCGGTCGTCGATGCGTTTCGGTCGGGTGAGGCGCCGGTGTTCCTCATCAGCCTCAAGGCCGGCGGGTTCGGGCTCAACCTCACCGAGGCGGACTACGTCTTCCTCATGGATCCATGGTGGAATCCCGCCTCGGAGAATCAGGCGATCGACCGGGCTCATCGGATCGGGCAGACGAAGAGCGTCATGGTCTACCGCTACGTCGCCGAGGGCACGATCGAGGAGAAGGTGCTCGCCCTGCAGAAGCGCAAGGCCGAGCTCTTCGACGAGCTCATGTCCGACTCCGGCAACTATGAGGGCCGCGGCCCGGAAGGGCAAGCATTCAGCAAGACCGTCACGGCCGCAGACATCAAGGGGCTGTTCGAGGGGTAAGGTCTCCGGCTAACCTCACAGATCCCACGAGAATATTTACTTTAGAGGCCCTAAAGTAAATGTTTCCTCGGTCTCGCACCTAGGCTATGTAGCCCTTCACCGTTTCTCTGATCGCATCTGCGTGCAGATAGATTTCGTCGAGCCCGTCGATCGGATGCCGAGACTCGTTCTTGTCTGCGTCGAAGATGCCAATGTATTTCTGCTTCTTACCGTTGAAGTGGAGCCGGGCAATCGGCTTCCGATTGTTGTCGTCCAGGAGCACAGCAAAATAGGACTTGGCATCACGCTGTGCAACCCGCTCGGGCTTCACCTCACTGCAGCTGATCGCCTTGACGATCTGATAGCCCTCAAGTTCCTCCAGAGTTGTCTCAAGTTCGGTGTCTCGATCCAGGTCCGATTCGGCTACCTCCGCGCTGGTGACAGCTTCTCCGTTCGATGCTTGCACAGGCATTGCGGCCTCAGAGGCTCCCAACGCAGTCTTCAGTCGATCATTCACCCTTTCATTGAGAAACTGTTTCGCCGCCTTGGACACCAACTGGGTGAACTGCGCCTTGGTGTCTTGAGTGAAACGCCCTTCGTAGACACGGCTGGTGAAGAGACGTACGAATGCCTCATCCGGCTCTTTGAACTGCCCGGCGATCTCTCGCTTGATGGCTCCGACGTACTTCAATTCTTCTGCCGCGCTCACCACCGAGTCGAGGTCGAACACTTCTTTCGTCAACTTCTTGAGCTCCGGAACGATCGTCTCGTCGATCTCATTGAGGTCGAGCACCAGGAAGGGCCTGTCGTCCATCTTGTTCGGCGCATCGAGATCGGTATAGAAGTTATAGACCTCGCCGTTTGTGAGCACAGCAATCCGCGCATTTGTCACGGAGAAGTACCGGAACAGCTGGGAAGCGTGTTCGATCTTCAGCGGCTCCGTCGATTTCTTGCACTCGATGAGGATCTGCACTTCACCATCGCGCATGATGGCGTAGTCGACCTTCTCGTTCTTCTTCACTCCGACATCTGCGGAGAACTCGGGCACTACCTCAAGCGGGTTGAAGATGTCGTAGCCCAGAATCGTTGAGATGAAAGGCATGATGAACGCATTCTTCGTTGCCTCTTCGGTCTGAATCGCCTCTCGCTGGTTTCCAACCTTGGCAGCCAGGGCAGACAGTCGTTCTTCGAACTCCATTGTTCCTCCACAAATGCACTTCAGTGATAGTTTCGCAATTTCAGACTGTAGCCTTTGTGGAATGAAACCGGCGGCTGAGTCGCCTTTGGTATCGGCAAAGTTGTCAATCAGTTACCTGCGCAGCCACCATCGGCTCAAGCACCCGCCCCAATCACTGACGCGATTGCGACGACCGCGACTCTTCCGATCAGTCGAAGAACCCGAAAGATGACAGTTGCCCCGCTGACGAACGGCGGGGCAACTGCAGGCGACCAGCGACGAACCTGAGCGGCTCACCCCCACCCGGGAACGACGAAGATCAACCAGGTGACGATCGGGGCGATGACGACCATCGAGAAGCCCCACACCATGAGCTGCTTGAACACCCTGTCCCGCTGATCTTCTGGCGAGTTCGCGACGACAAGCGCCCCCGAGGTGGAGAACGGCGAGGAATCGACCACCGAGGACGAGATCGCCAGAGCAATGATCAGCCCGATCTCGCCCACGCTGCCCGTGAGCAGGAACGGCACCGCCAAGGGAATGAGAGCGCCGAGGATGCCCGTCGTCGACGCGAATGCAGAGACGACTGCGCCGATGAAACAGATGATCAGGGCCGCGAACAGCGGAGCTCCCATGCCAGCGACCTGCCCGCCGAGCCAATCCATCGTGCCCAGACGCTCCATGAGTTCGACATAGGTGACGATGCCGCAGATGAGGAGGACGGTCGGCCACGCGATCTTGCTCACCGCGCCCTTGCTGATGCGGGGAGAGAAGAACGAAATGATCACGGCGATGCTGATCGCAGTGAAGCCGACGTCCTGATTAAGCGGGGGCACGACCATGACCGCGAGAACGATGAGTCCGACAAGCGTGACGATGCGGTTGAGATCGAGAGTGGTGACTTCGACATCCTCGTCGGTGTCTTTGACCATCGTCGTCTGGACCGATCGTCGAGCCGCCCTCCGCTCGGGGTCGTGATACGGCGCGGGCGAGCCGCCCGATCCGCTGCCAGAACCGCCCACCCCGGCACCGCTTGAGCCGGACGTACCCGAGCTGCCGCTGCCACCGGTGCCGCTGCCGGAATCGGTGCCGTCGCCCTCGCCGGAGGTTCCGACGTTGACCAGTTCCCCGTCCTTGTCCTCGAGCCCATGTCCGAGGTCGCGCTTGCCCAGCAGCTCCCGCCCGCCGAAGAGGAAGAAGCAGACGAAGCCGAGGACGACGTTGAAGACGAAGGAGGCAAGGAAGAGCAGCAGAGGGCTGCCCGGTAGGTCATTGCGCTCGACGACCTGGTTGGTGATCGTGCCGAAGATGCTCAACGGCGAGAATCCACCCGCAGTCGCACCGTTGATGACCATCAGCCCCATGAGCAACGGCCGAATGCCGTACCGACGAGAGAAACCCATCCCCATCGGCGCGATGATCGCGATGGCTGCCGGCACCACCGAGCCGAAGCCGGAGAGAAGCGCCGTGACGACGAAGAACACCCATGGAATCAGCGCTATTCGGCCGCCGACAGCTTTGACGAGTATATGGACGATCCAGTCGACCGTCCCGTTGTCCTTCGCCAAGGCGAAGAGATAGGTCACGCCGACGAGGATGAGGAACAGATCCGCGGGGAAGCCAGACAGCAGAGTGTCGACGTCCTCTCCCAGGACAAAGGTTCCGAACAGGAAGGTCGCCATGAGCGCGAGCGCACCCATATGGACCGAAACAAAGGTGGCGATGACGAACAGAGCCACCAGGACGAGTATCGAAGCAATTTCCAAAGACACAATTCGCTCCTATGCGATGTGTTAATCAGTCGGAAACGACCCCATTGCCGCAACCGACATTCCACGATGTGGAAATCTTGCTGCTACTTTATGAAAGTCTGCCCCGAGGAATTCCGAACCGTCAAGACCTCGACTTCACTTTCCCGAATAACAGGAGCATGTATACCAACCCGTGGTTTTCAAAGAAATCCTTTCGGCACAGAACAGTACAGAACTCCACGTCAGAAGCTCAGAGAAAATGGAATACCGCAATCCGAACCGGGCAGAAAAGGCTCAACTCGACCGGCGAGCAGAATGCCACAAATCTCCGTTCCGAATCCTGGAAAAGGCATTTTTCTCTCGAAACCATTGTGGTAGCGTCAAATGAAAGTGATGTACCGCATCGTGGAATCAGAGAGGATTCTTCAATGACAATCAGCGGACGGCATTTCCTTCAGATTCCGGGCCCCAGCAATGTTCCGGACAGCGTTCTCCACGCCATCTCCATGCCCACGATCGACCATCGCGGACCGGCATTCAAAGAACTCTTCAGCCATGTGCTCACAGGCATGGCCGACATCTTCGGAACCGCCAATCAGGTCGTCATCTACCCGGCCACGGGAACCGGCGCGTGGGAAGCCGCACTGGTCAATACGCTCAATCCAGGCGATGAGATCCTCTGCTTCGAAACCGGGCATTTCTCCTCACTGTGGAAGACGATGGCCGAGAAATGGGGACTCAAACCCACAGTCATCGCCGGCGACTGGCGCACCGGCGCCGATCCGCAGAAGATCGGTGAGGCCCTCGCCGCCGACACCGAGCATCGCTTCAAAGCCGTATGCGTCGTCCACAACGAGACCTCGACCGGCGTCACGAGCCGTATCCCCGAGATCCGCGCCGCCATCGACGCCGCAGACCACCCGGCCTTGTTCATGGTCGACACGATCTCTTCACTCGGTTCCGTCGACTACCGTCACGACGAGTGGCGCGTCGATGTCACCGTCTCCGGTTCACAGAAGGGCCTCATGCTCCCGCCGGGACTGTCCTTCAACGCCGTGAGCGACAAGGCCTTGGAGGCCCACGAGTCCTCGACCCTGCCGAAGTCCGTCTGGAACTGGACGGAGATGCTCGCCGCCGGCAGAAACGGGATGACTCCCTACACCCCGAACACGAACATCCTCTACGGCCTCAAGGAATCCCTGCGGCTGCTCAACGAGGAAGGTCTCGACAACGTCTTCGCCCGACACATCCGCTTCGGCGAAGCGACCCGAGCCGCAGTCGAAGCCTGGGGCTTGGAAGTGCTGTGCACGAACGAGAGCGAATACTCCCCCGTCCTCACCGCCGTCGTCATGCCCGAAGGGCACGACGCAGACGAGTTGAGAAAGATCATCCTCGACCGCTTCGACATGTCTCTGGGGGCGGGCCTGTCCAAACTCCAGGGGACGGTCTTCCGAATCGGCCACCTCGGCGATCTCAACGATCTCACCCTCGCCGGAACCCTCGCGGGCGTCCAGATGGGACTGCAGCTGGCGGGAGTGAAGATCGACCCGGCAGGCCTCGGAGCCGCCCTCGACATCCTCCGCGAGAGCTGAGCTCATTATGAGCGCTGACACGACTGCTGACACGAACACGGACGTCACCGACGTCGTCACCGATCTCACCCGCAGCATCGCAGGCACCGTAGACACCTCGCCCCGCCGGCTGGCCGAATATGCCGTCGACGCGTCGAATTACCGAGTGGTCCCACAGGTCGTGGCCTTCCCGAAGTCCACGGCCGACGTCGTCACTATCCTCGATGTGGCCAGGTCGCAAAGTGTGCCCATCACCTCCCGCGGCGGCGGCACCTCACAGGCCGGCAACTCGATCGGAACCGGGATCGTCATCGACTTCTCCCGCCACCTCAACCACATCCTCGACATCGACCCGGTGGCGAAGACCGCCCGGGTCGAACCAGGTGTGCTCATGAGTGAGCTGCAGAAGGCCGGGAAACCACACGGGCTGACCTTCGGACCCGATCCCTCGACGAAGAACCGGGCGACGATCGCGGGCATGATCGGCAACAACTCCTGCGGACCGCACGCGATCTCGGCCGGGCGCACCGTCGACAACATCGTCGAGATGACGGCCATCGACGGCACCGGCCGCTCGTTCCTAGCCGGCGCCGGGCTCGATCCCATTCCCGGACTCGCCGAGGTGGCCGGCCGTCACCTCGGAGCCATCCGCACCGAGTTCGGCCGGTTCAGCCGCCAGGCCTCGGCGTATGCGATGGAACATCTGCTCCCGGAGTACGGCCCGAACCTCGCGAAGTTCCTCGTCGGCAGCGAAGGGACCCTGACGACGATCACCGAGGCGGTCGTCAGCCTCGGAGATCTTCCGAACTCACCCACGGTGCTCGTCCTCGGCTACCCGGACATGTTCGAAGCCGCCGACGCCGTCCCCCTGGTGCTGCCCCACGGCCCGCTCGCCGTCGAGGGCATCGACTCACGGCTCATGGACATGGTCCGCAACCACAAGGGCAAGAACGCCGTGCCCGAACTGCCGGCGGGCAAGGGCTGGCTGCTCATCGAGGTCGCCGGCGCCACCGCGGACGAAGCCGTCGCGAACGCCCAGGTCATCGCCGCCGATGCCGGCACCGACCACTTCCGCATCCTGCCCGCCGGAAAAGAAGCGAGCACCCTGTGGGGCATCCGCGCCGACGCCGGCGGACTGGCCGGACGCACCGAAGACGGCGACCCCGCCTGGACCGGGTGGGAGGACGCCGCGGTTCCGCCCGAGGTGCTCGGCGACTACCTGCGCGACCAGGACGAACTGATGGCCTCCTTCGGAATCCGCGGCCTGCCCTACGGACACTTCGGGGACGGCTGCGTGCACATGCGCACCGACTTCCCCTTCGACCGCCCCGACGGCATCGACGTTTTCCACGACTTCGTCATGGAGGCCGGGCGACTCGTCACGAAATACGGCGGATCCGCCTCCGGCGAGCACGGCGATGGGCGAGCCAGGTCCGAACTCCTCGGCCTTCAGCACTCGGACGAGGCGATCGCCGCCCTCGGCGAGGTCAAACGGCTCTTCGACCCGAACAGCCTGCTCAATCCGGGCATCATCGTCGACCCGCTGCCGATCATCTCCGACCTGCGCAGGCCGCAGTCGATCTCGATCGGCACGACCGGCGGTTTCTCCTTCGCCCACGACAAAGGCAGCTTTACGAGCGCCGTCCACCGCTGTGTGGGCGTCGGCAAATGCCGTGCCGACACCTCCGGGTCCGGCGGCTTCATGTGCCCGTCGTATCTGGCGACGAAAGATGAGAAGGACTCCACCCGCGGTCGCGCCCGGGTCCTCCAAGAGGTGACCAACGGAGGCCTGATCAACGCATTCGACAGCGCCGAGGTGGCCGAGTCCCTCGACCTGTGCCTGAGCTGCAAGGCCTGTTCGTCCGACTGCCCGGCCGGAGTCGACATGGCCCAGTACAAGTCAGAGGTGCTCCACCGCACCTACCGTGGGAAGCTCCGTCCCCTCGCGCACTATTCGCTCGGCTGGCTGCCCACCTGGGGCCGTCTGCTCACGGCGGTGCCCGGGGTCAGTGCTTTGGCGAACGCGGCGCTGGGGTTCCGTCCCCTGGCTAAGCTCGTCCTGACCGGCGGCGGGATGGACCCCCGCCGGAAGATGGTCCGGTTCAACGATCGCCGGTTCTCCCGCTGGGCGAAGTCCCGCATCTCCCCCGCCGAGGCGCGCGGTGCCTCAGCTGCGGATCGCGACGCCCTCGTCGCCGACGAATACGTGAGCACTACCTCGGCGAGCAAGAAACAGGTCCTGCTGTGGGCGGATTCGTTCACCGAATACCTCTCTGATGCCGGGGCCAGGACGGCCGTCGACCTGCTGGAATCGACCGGATTCGAGATCCTCCTGCCGCAGCAGCAGGCCTGCTGCGGGCTCACGCTCATCTCCACGGGTCAGCTCGACGCAGCGAAGCGGAAGCTCGAATCGACGATGGAGATCCTCGATCCCTACGCCCGGAAGGGCATTCCGATCGTCGGCATCGAACCGAGCTGCACCGCGGTGCTGCGCAGCGACCTCGGCGATCTGTTCCCCGATGACGAACGGGCTCGCCGGATCGCGGCCGCCACCTCGACGCTGGCCGAGGTCCTCGTCGACGCGCAGGTCGACGTCCCCGATCTCACGGGACGCACCGTCGTCGTCCAACCGCACTGCCACCAGCATTCGGTCATGGGCTTCGCCGCGGACCGGGCGCTCCTCGAGCGGACCGGCGCGACGGTGCGCGAACTTGCCGGCTGCTGTGGTCTGGCCGGGAACTTCGGCATGGAGGCCGGCCATTACGAGACTTCGGTGGCGGTGGCCGAGAACGCTCTGCTGCCGGCCCTGCGGGATGCGCCGGAGAATTCGATCTACCTGGCCGACGGGTTCTCCTGCCGCACTCAGGCAGCGGACCTCGCGAACGTGAACGGCATGACGCTGCCGCAGCTGCTCACCGGCGAGGCATCGAAGCCCGGGCATTCGGCCCGTGCCTCCCGCCTGCCCGAAGCCGCCGAAGCGTGATGACGCAGACCAACCGATCAGAGAGGACGCAATGAGTGACGACTCAGCACCAGGACCGCTGTCGGGGGTGACCGTGCTCGAGCTCGGTGTGTTCATCGCCGGGCCGTATGCGACGATGCAGCTGGCCGATATGGGCGCCCGCGTCATCAAGATAGAACCGCCGGGCGGCGATCCGATGCGCGCTGCGGGGCCCTTCGTCGACGGCGAATCGAGCCCGTTCATCCGGCTCAACCGCAACAAGGAGTCGATCGTCCTCGACCTCAAATCCGACGCAGGCCGAGCCGGCCTGCACTCCCTGCTCGCCGAGGCGGACGTCCTCGTGGAGAACATGCGACCCGGGGCGCTGACGAAGATGGGCTTCGGATACGAGGATCTGCGCGAGGGCCATCCCGATCTCATCTACGCCTCCGCCTCGGGCTGGGGACAGGACGGGCCGCTGGCTCCCCTGGCCGGCCTCGACATCATGGCGCAGGCCCGGTCGGGGCTGATGAGCATCACCGGATTCCCCGATCAGCCGCCGGCGAAGGTCGGAGTGCCGATCTCCGATCTCTCGACCGCGCTCTACGTCGCGCTCGGCATCGTCTCCGCCCTCTATGAGCGGCGCGAGTCCGGGCAGGGCCAGTACCTCGACGTTTCCCTCTTCGAATCCGCTGTGTCCTTGGCGGTGTGGGAGGCCGGCGGGTACTTCGGTGCCGGGACGGTGAGTCGGCCGAATGGTTCGGCTCATCAGGCGCAGGCGCCGTATCAGGCCATCGAGGTCGGCGACGGATTCGTCACCATCGGCGCGAACACTCCGGCCACGTGGACGCGGTTATGCTCGGCCTTCGACCTCGCCGATCTCGAGCACCACCCGAAGTACGCCGAGCCAGCACTGCGGTTCGCCAACCGAGAGGCCCTCATCGCCGTCATCGAGGATCGGCTGCGCAACCGCTCGATCGCCGAGGTGGTCGAGGAGATGAATCGCGTGGGTGTCCCGGCCGCACCGATCAACGACTACGAGCAGGTCTTCACCGACGACCATCTGCGGCAGCGGAACTTCTTCTGGTCGTCTCAGCATCCCCGCCTCGGCGAGGTGACGCAATTGGGCAATCCGATGCGCTTCTCCCGTTCGCAGCTGACCCACGGTCCGGCCGGGCCGTCGCTCGGCGCGGACACCGACCGGGTGCTCGCGGAGTTCGCGGGCAGTACCGGGACGGACGGGTCCGGCTCGGAGCCCGCCCCTGCCGGAACCGACACCATCACCGAGGAGGTCCGGTCATGAGCGACGATGTTCTCACCGAGGTCGTCGGACGCACCCTGCGCGTCACGTTCAACCGTCCCGAGGCGCGCAACGCGATGACGTTCGAGATGTACCAGAAGCTCGCCGAGGCGGCCGCCCAGGTCGACGCGGACCCGCAACTGCGTGCCCTCGTCCTCCGTGGAGCCGGAGGTCGGGCCTTCGTGGCCGGCACGGATATTGCGCAGTTCCGCGGGTTCACCGGTGAGGACGGAGTCGCGTACGAGCAGCGCATCGACGAAGTGCTCGGGGCTCTGGCCACGGTCGGCAAACCGGTCATCGCCGTCATCGACGGCCACTGTGTGGGCGGAGGTCTGGGGATCGCGTGCTGCGCGGATGTGCGGATCGGATCGGCCGCCTCGGCGTTCTCCGTTCCCATCGCGCGCACTTTGGGAAACACCCTGTCCGCGAACACGCTGCGCCGGTTGGTCCGGGCGTTCGGGGAACCGCGGACGGCGTCGATGCTGATCACCGCGCGGAAGGTCGACGCGCAGGAAGCGCTGGCCTCTGGGTTCCTCACTGCGGTCGCAGAGGATCTCGACGCCGAGGCCGAAGCTCTCATCGACCGGGTCGTCTCCGGGGCACCGCTGACGCAGTGGGCGATCAAGGAGAATCTCCGTCGGCTGGCTGCAGGCGGACCCGTCGACGATGCGGATGTCATCGCGAAGGTCTACGGCAGCCGGGACTTCTCGAACGCCGTCGAAGGATTCCTCACCAAGACCCCGGTGGAGTGGACCGGGGAGTAAGCCGGTTCAGTCCCGATTCCCCTCGCCGAGGCGGTCGACGAGTCGCGCGATGATCCTGGCCCTGGTCGTCTCGGTGCGGGCGGTGAGGATCGGCAGCATGGCCGTGAACCTCTCCGCGCGGTTGAGGGTATCGAAGGCGGATTGCGCGGCGGGCGCCTCGGCGAGGGCGTCACGCAGGTCATCGGGGACGGTGGCCTCCGACTGCCTGGGGTAGGCGTTCTCCCAGCGGCCGTCGTGCTGAGCCAACCGCACCTCGGCGCGGCCACGATCCCGCAGACGACCGTCGACCTCGAGACTGCCGATGATCTCGACATTGCGCTTCGACCAGTTCGAGCGCGGGCGGCGCGGGGTGAAGCGCTGGACGAACGTCGTCGCATCGAAGCTGCGGCGCTGGCCGTCGATCCACCCTCCGCACAGTGCTTCCTCGAGGGCATCTTGGTAGCCCAGCGAGGTCGGCGAGGTGACGTTCTTCTTCGCCATGAGTACCCACACACCCTTTGAGGTGTGCTCGTTCTCAATCAACCACTCGCGCCAAGCGTCGAGGTCGGCGAGGACCAGTGGGGATGTGGGCGAGTTCTCGACCAGGGGCTGGCCGTCGTCAGCTGTCACGGGGTGCGCTGTGCCATCAACCGTCAGACGACGCGGCAGTATCGACGATCCACGGCACTCCGTACTTATCGAGGCACATGCCGAAGCCTTCGGACCAGAACGTCGGCCCCAGAGGCATCTGAATCTCGCCTCCGTCAGACAGACCCGCGAACACCGTGCCGGCGGCCTCGAGGTCGGAGGCCGTGTAGGACAGAGCGATCCCCTGCCTCGGACCACCATCACCCGTGGTGTCATCCGATCCCATCAGCAGGGTATCCCCGAATTTCAGCGCGGCATGCATGACGGTCTCGTCGGTCGAACCGGGCATTCGCTGGTCTTCGGGGACGTCTTTCATCGGCATGATCGTCAGCTCGCCGCCGAAGATCTCCTGGTAGTGGTTGAACGCTTCAGCGCATTGTCCGTCGCTGAAGAAGATATAGGCATCAATCGACATCGTGCGTCACCTCTCGGAGCTTCAATTGGTCGGAGAATCAGTGGTTCCACGTGCACAGTGCTCCTGCAAGGTTACGCGCGCGGGCACACGACATGTGCAGTCCCGCGCGAGCGCCTCACGCTTGCGGATCGGGGATGATCGGAAGCTCAGTCGTCACCTCATCCCGGGGAACCGCCTCGGCGCTGGTGGCGGCGTTGTCCACGGAATCATCGGCGGGCATTCCTGTCAGCCGCTCGGGTCGGAGGATCTCGCCGAGCTCATCCCGCTCGAGCAGTCCGTGCTCGACGACGAGATCGGCGATGGATTCGTTCTTCGCCAGCGCTTCCTTCGCGAGCTTCGCCGCGGCGACGTAGCCGATGACCGGGGCGAGCGCGGTGATGACCGTGACCGAACGGTCGACGGTGTCCTCGATATGCGCCTCGTTGGCGGTGATGCCGTTGACGCAGTTGATGCGGAAGGTCTGGGCCGCGCGTTCGAGCCACGTGATCGACTGGAACAGCGAGTGGGCGATGATCGGTTCGAAGGCGTTCAGCTGCAGCTGTCCGCCTTCGACGGCCATGGACACGGTGACGTCGGCGCCGGCCACGGAGTACGCGACCTGGGAGACCGCCTCAGGGATGACGGGATTGACCTTGCCGGGCATGATCGACGATCCGGCCTGGCGGGCGGGCAGATTGATCTCACCGATGCCGGCCTGCGGCCCCGACGATAGTAGACGCAGGTCGTTGGCGATCTTCGACATCTTCAGCGCGCTGCGCTTGAGCGCACCGGAGAAGGTGATGAAGACACCGGTGTCGGAGGTGGATTCGACGAGGTCGCCGGCCGTTTTCAGGTCGAGCCCGGTGATCTCGCGCAGGTGTTTGATGACCGCTTCCTTGTACCCGACCGGGGCGTTGATCGAGGTGCCGATCGCGGTGGCGCCCATGTTCACCTCGCCGAGGAGGGCGACCGCTTCCTCGAGGCGCTGGACGTCCTCGCGCAGGGTGGTGGCGAAGGCGTTGAACTCCTGACCGAGCGTCATCGGCACGGCATCCTGCAGCTGGGTGCGCCCGACCTTGACGATATGGGCGAACTCGCGGCCCTTCGCGGCGAAGGCATCGGCAAGGAGTCGAAGCTCGCCGAGGAGGTTCTGCAGTGAGAACGCCAGCGCGATCTTGATCGCGGTCGGGTAGGTGTCGTTCGTCGACTGGCTGTGGTTCGTGTGGTCGTTGGGGTGGATGAACGCGTAGTCGCCCTTGGAGCGGCCGGCGATCTCGAGGGCACGGTTGGTGATGACCTCGTTGGCGTTCATGTTCGTCGAGGTGCCGGCTCCGCCCTGGACCACGCCGACGGCGAACTGGTCGTGGAGTTTTCCTGACTTGATCTCTTCGCAGGCGGCGTCGATGAGGTTCGCGCGTTGGTCGTCGAGCGCTCCGATCTCGGCGTTGGCCCGGGCTGCGGCCTGTTTGACGCAGGCGAAGGCGCGGACGAAGTCGGGGTAGACGGAGATGGGGCGGCGGGCGATGGGGAAGTTCTCGTTCGCGCGAGCTGTGTGCACTCCCCAGTAGGCGGTGTTGGGGATCTCGAGGCTGCCGATCGAGTCGGTCTCGGTGCGGGTGGGGAAGTTCTGGCTCGTGGGGATCTGGTTCGTCGAAGTCGGCGAGGTGAGGGGAAGAGAAGCGGTGTTGGGGTCTGCGGAGGCGTTCGACTCAGTCATAGTGGTTTCACAATCTCATACTTTTCGAGCCAACCGAAGGTGTATCCGGAGGCGGCGGACGGGCGGCGGAATTGCGGGGGCGATTCAACCGACAACAGGGCTTTTCACCCATCATGTGGATCGAAATGTCCGCCGCCCGTCCGCGGTTGACTCAATCAGCCTGTTACTGACTCAATCAGACTGCGGCTGCTGCGAACCCGGACCGTGCAGGGGCATGATTGCGGTACATGCGCTGGATGTCGATCTGATCGGCAATGTATTTCGCATCATGCCAAACTCCCCAGATGAAGCTTGATCCACGCCGCGACAGCCATGGCAGGCCGAGGAAATACACGCCGGGGACCGGCGAGACTCCCCGTGCATGAACCGGATATCCAGTCTCGTCAAGCACACCATCGACGTTGAGCCATGAATAGTCGACACCAAATCCGGTAGCCCAGATCACCGTGCGAATGCCAGCTTCGGCAAGATCGAGTTCGAGGATCGGATTCGTGACGCATTCCGGGTCGGCTCCGAGCACGTGAGCCTCGGGTTCGGGCGGCAAGTCGAGGCCATTGCGTTCGATGTATTCGTCGGCCGCGTTGAGCAGTGAGAGATAGTTCTCGTCACCATTGGCGATGTTCTTCTGCAGATCCGGCCCAAGAACAAGCTTTCCATCTGAGTACCCGTTCGCGCGCCCGAGGAGCGTGATTCCGGAATCGGCCAGGTCCCTGAAGTCGACGGTATGTCCGCCGCCGGCACCGCTGACAGCGATCGTGACATGCTCCGCCCCGGCCGGCGGAGTGACGAGATCCCACAGCCCGAGGACTCCCAGCCACCAGCAGAAATCGCGGCCACGGTACGACCGAGGTGGACGGTCATGGGGACCGACCGCAAGATGAACCGGCCGGCCCGAGTTCTGAATCTCTGCGGCGATCTGTACGCCTGAGGATCCTGCTCCAACGACGAGGACTCCGCCGTCTTCAAGCTGGTCAGGGTTCTTGTACGAACTTGAATGCATCTGTGTGAAACCGGCGTTCTCGGGGATGAGCTCGGGAATCCGCGGAGTCTGGAAAGGGCCGGTTGCCGACACGACGTAATCGGTGTCGATGACACCCGAATCGGTGGTCACGCGATAGCCTCGACCGCCTCTGTTCTCTTCGACCGAGGTGACCGTCACCCCGGTTCGAACCGGCAGGCCTTTGCGGTCGACAAGCTTTTGGAAGTAGTCGGCTACTTCCCCCTTGGTGGCGAAGCCGTCCGGGTCGGTCTCCTCGAATTCCTGGGTGGGAAAACGATCGTGCCAAGCCGGCCCGTTGGCGACGAGGGAGTCCCAACGGCGCGTGCGCCAAGCTTCGGCGACACGCTCCTTCTCCAGAACGATGTGCGGAACGCCTCGACCTTGAAGATGTTCGCTCATCGCGATTCCCGCTTGGCCGCCGCCGATAACGACGACCTCGGTGGTTTCTGTCTGCGTGTTCGACATTGATGCCCTTCCGTCGGGGGCCGCGCTGCCACGACCGAACTCTCTGTGCTGACGGGCACAACTTCATCGTTGCCCTGGTCATGTCCAGCAAACCGCAGGTCAGAGCAGCAATGCCAATAGTTCTTCTCGGTCGATTGCATCAATAGAATTGATGTAGTCAGTTTTCGCAATCTCCCTGACGGATGGAAATGCTGAGATTCAGCCTGTCCGCTCCGACTCGTCGAGGAGCATTTTGACGGCGTCCATCACTGCAGCGGCCTTGGCTGTCGGTCGCGATCGCGCGAGCGTCGACATGGATATATGGAGAGTCGGCACCTGGTCGGAAATCTCGAGAATCGCTGTCTGTTCGCCCGTGTAAGTTTCGCGAATCCGAGGTCGCTGATTGAGTATCGAAAACCCTAGCCCCATCGCCACCATCGACCGGACGGTCTCATAGCTTGAGGTTCGATAGCGAACGTTCGCGGTGATCCCCATCAGCCGCAGGAGGCTGATGAAGTATTCGCGGCTTCCGGGCAGATTCAGCACTACGAAGTCGTCATCCGCGAGCTCCGACAGCGAGATCTTCTTCCGCTTCGCAAGCCGATGGCCCGTACCGACGATGACATGCGGACGGGCCTCGCCGACGATCTGAAATCGAACTCCATCGGCTTCCGACAAGTCGTAGTTGATGGCAAGTTCGGCCCTGCCGCTCTTCAGAGCGGTCATACATTCGTCGTGGTCGCCTTCGATGATTTCAACATTGAGCGCGGGATAGTTCGCCTCGAGCTTTTCGAGGAGCTGTGGAAGCAGAAACGGGGCAATGGTCTGAAAACAAGCCACGACGATCGTCCCGCGGACCTCGTTCTGACCAGCCTGGATGGATTCGACGGCGTTCGAGATCCGACCAAAGATCTCCCGCGTCTCCTGCAACAGGCTTTCCCCGGCTGGAGTAAGCACTAGCCCCTTCGAGTGCTGGCGAACAAACAGCGGAGCACCGAGCGCCTTCTCGAGCTGGTTGATCGCGGTCGATACCGCAGACTGGGCAATGTGAAGCTCCTGGCTGGCTTCGGTCATATTCAGCGTCTTTGCGCACTCAGCGAAATACGAAAGCTGAGTCAGTGTGATTGAGAATCTCTTGACCATGACTCGCCTCCGACGACCTCAAAATCTACTTTGCAGATACTCTGACTAAATTATAACTATTTCACAGATAGATGGATCTCTTCGAGAATGGGTTCACGTTCCTATGACCCAGTTCACTCGACGAGGAGACCCCGTGGCAGAACCAACCCATACCCGCTTGCGGATGTTCAACACCAAGGACACCTACCCGGAGCAGAATCTCGACAACGACCTCTGCCAGGCCGTCGTCGCCAATGGTGTCGTCTATCTGCGTGGGCAGATCGGTCAGGATCTGGACACCAGGGAATCTGTCGGCATCGGTGATGTCACGGCCCAGACTGAACAGGCGATGTCCAACATCGCCATGCTGCTCGAAGAAGCAGGCAGCCGCCTCGAAGAAATCGTCGAGGTCACCGTCTACATCATCGACCCTCGCTACCGCGAAGACGTCTATCGCACAATGGGCAAGTGGCTCAAGGGAGTCTTCCCCGTCTCGACAGGAATCGTCGTACAGGCCTTGGCCCGCCCCGAGTGGCTGGTCGAGATCGACGCCACCGCCGTGATCAGCGAGAAGGATGCCTGATGACGTTCTCCCTCCTGCTTCACGATCCGCAGACCGCTGAATTCGGATCAGCGATCTCGTCATCGTCACCGGCCGTTGCCGCGCGCTGCATCAATCTTGCCGACGGAATCGGTGGGGTCAATTCTCAGAACATCACCGACCCTCGGCTCGGGCCTGCCATTCTCGATGAGATGAGCTCCGGCAAGAGTGCACAGGCGGCTCTCGACTCGGTTGTCGCTTCGGCAGATCCGACTGCTATCGACTTCCGACAGCTGCTCGTCATCGACGCACAGGGGCGCACAGCTGCGCATTCCGGCGCCCAGGCTCTTGGGATCTTCGGCTCCAGAACCGAAACCAATGCCGTGGCCGGCGGAAACATGTTGGCCAGTCTTGAGGTTCTCGACGCTTTCATCGAAACTGCTCTGAGCTCGTCTGGACGTTTGGAAGAACGACTCTTCGCCGCTTTCGGGGCCGCCATGGCGGCAGGTGGCGAGGCTGGCCCCGTCCACTCGGCTGGCCTGTCTGTCGTCAATGGATCGGGCTGGAGAGTCACCGACCTGCGGGTCGATTGGGCCGACGAGGACCCGATCGGTCAGCTCGGAAGGCTTTTGGAAATCTGGATGCCGCAGCGTGACGACTACATCACCCGAGGGCTTGACCCTGCGGCTTCGCCTTCCTACGGCGTGCCCGGAGACGACCGATGAGCACAAGCCACCGCGTCAACGACACGGCAGCCGAGAACCGTCAGCCGCCGGCACTCGCCTCTGCCGACGTCAAGGACGGCATCTCCTCCCGCATCGCTGAGGTTTCGGATCGCCTAGTAGATCTGTCGAACTCACTCCACGACGATCCGGAGCTTGGTTGGCAGGAATTCCGATCCTCGGCGACAGTCGCCCAGGTGCTGAAGAACCAAGGATTCGCTGTCGAACAGCCGTACCTCGACCTTGAGACGGCCTTCCGAGCCACATACGGCGCTGGCGCATTCACCGTAGGATTCCTTGCCGAATACGATGCCTTACCCGGGCTCGGACATGCCTGCGGACACAATCTCATCTCTGCGATGAGTGTAGGCGGCGCAATCGGTCTTGCTCAGATGGCTGACAGGCTGGGAATTACCGTCGAGGTCATCGGCACACCGGCAGAAGAAGGCGGAGGAGGGAAGATCGAGCTGCTCGAACGCGGTGCGTTCACTGAACTCGACTTCGCCCTCATGGCTCATCCGGCTCCTGTCGATGTCGCTGAGGCCGAACCCTTCGCCGTCGCGCATTGGCACATCGAATACACCGGCCGTGCGGCTCATGCTGCCGCCTACCCGGAACGCGGCATCAACGCCAATGACGCGTTCCTCATCGCCCAAACAGCGATCGGTTTGCTTCGTCAGCAGCTGCCGAAGTCCGTCCGAGTCCATGGTGTGATGACTAACGGAGGGGAAGCGCCCAACGCCATTCCCGAGAAAACGGAGGGCCGTTGGTATGTGCGCGCCGAAAGCATGGACGAGCTGCTGGCAACGGAGAAGCGAGTCATTGACTGCTTCGAGGCTGGTGCTCTTGCGACTGGAACACAGCTGACGATCACCCCCGAGAGCAAACGCTATTCGGAGATGCGCACTGACGAATCCGCTCTCGATCTCTATCGCGCCAACGCTGAACGATTGGGACGAGACTTCGACGTCGACCCTGCTGCAGCCACAATGAATCGGGCTTCGACGGATATGGGGAATGTTTCCCAAATCGTCGACGCCATTCATCCTTATATCGGTGTCGGCGGGGAAGCGAGCAACCATCAGGCCGCGTTCGCTGACTCATGCGTCGGCCCCACTGCGGAGAAGACATTGATTGACGGAGCGGTCGCGCTCGCTTGGACCGCCGCTGACGTAGCAGCTCAGAGACGCTGAGTCTGCCCGAACCGAATTGCTCAGAGATTCCAAAGGAGGAACTCGCCATGACCGGTCAGAATCCGACCGCCCTCGATGACACCGTTCGCACAAGAGGACTGCAGAAGAGCGTGGTTGCCGGCGCCATCGGCGTACTCGTGCACTGGTTCGACTGGGCTGTCTACGCCTACATGGCGACGACGATCGCCTCAGTCTTTTTCCCCGAATCGAACGAAACCGCCGGACTGCTCGCCACCTTTGCAGTCTTTGCAGTCTCGTTCCTTGTCAGACCAATCGGGGCGATCATATTCGGCCGGCTCGGGGACAAGCTTGGTCGCAAATTGACGCTTTCGGTGGTCATTATTGCGATGGCTGCTTCCACCCTCGTCCTCGGCATTCTGCCCACCTATCAGACGATTGGGCTGTGGGCCCCTATCCTCCTGATTGTCACTCGCATCGTTCAGGGTCTTGCGGCCGGAGGCGAGTTCGGCAGTGCCGCTGCCTTCCTCGGCGAATCCTCGCCCTCGCACCGGCGCGGATTTGGCTGCAGCTGGCTTGAGTTCGGCTCACTTCTCGGCTTCCTGCTCGCGTCGCTTGTCGTCTATTTCCTCAATCAGGTGCTTTCTCCTGAACAGGTTATTGCTTGGGGCTGGAGAATCCCGTTCCTCATCACAGTGCCGCTGGGTCTCATCGGGCTCTACATCCGCCGTCGGATTGAAGATACTCCAGAGTTCGAGGCGCTGCAGGAGAATGAAACGGTCGCCCAGTCCCCACTGCGCGAAGTCTTCAAGCGCAACCCGAAGGAATTCATCCAGACCTGCGGGATGGAGATCTTCATGAACGTCACCTTCTACGTGGTTCTCGTCTACCTCCTGACCTATCAGGAGACCGCCCTCGGATTCGACGCCGGTCGAGCAGCATTGCTCTCGACTCTTGCGTCGGCTCTGGCTCTCATCATCGTTCCTCTGGCCGGAATCGCCTCCGACCGCCTGGGACGGAAGCCCGTGCTCATGTCGGCCGCAATAGCACTGACGGTGCTCTCGGTTCCATTGTTCATGCTCATGAACATGAATAGTGATTGGGCATCCTTTGTCTCGACCTTCGGGCTCGCATTCATTCTCGCGATCATCCTTGGCACTCACGCCGTCACCGTCGTGGAGCTCTTCCCAACCAGAACTCGACAAACGGGTCTTTCGATCGCTTACGCGGTGACCGCCGCCCTCTTCGCCGGAACGGCTCCGTATGCTCTGACGTGGCTCATTGACCGAACCGGCAGCACGTTGAGCCCCGGGTTCTTCCTCGCTGTGGTCGGCATCGTTGGAATCGTCACGGTAGCCTCGATTCCAGAGACACGTGGCATCGACCTTCTCAAGAAATCAGACCTTGCAGGTGCAAAGGACTCAGCGAAGAACACCGGCACGCCAGTCGTCGAGACTCAGAACTGATCTGGTAAGCAGCCCGATACAACCGTTGCCGCCGAACCTCGGCGGCAACGGTTGTTTTGTTTCCCAGCGTGACTTGCGCCAACCGCGCTTTCGTCGGCCTCACCCTAGCTTGAGAAATATAAGTCCGAGTGGGCCGCGCAGCGGGGGTTGAAGGGTGCGTGGCACTCGGGGCAGCTGTCGTTGCTTTTGTATGCCGAGATCGTCAGTTCGCTCCAGCAGTTCCCGCAAAGGATCGCCGGTTGGTCGAACTGCTCGCTGGGCCACTGCTGGGCCGGATGGTCGGCGGTCTCGGAGTGGCAGAGGTGGCACGGGTAGTAGCGGTCGCAGCAGGCGAAGCGGACGGCGATGATATCGAGTTCGGTGGCGTAGTGGACGCACCTAGTGTGATCATCGACCGTCGGGCCGAATACTTCGGGGGTCCGCGCCATTGCTCACCTGTCCTCCCTCATGCTCACATTAGTATTTGACCGAAACAAACGGCACAAGAACCCTACCAGCAGGGCACCCACTCCCAATATCGCAACACTAACAATTATTACCATCAAAATATCACCTGCATCCCCAAAGAACGACGGATCCGACAAATTCATGCAGTTTGTAGCATCAGGCACATCAAGTCCCTTTAAATCCTGATAAGAATCACATTCGTCCGCGCTTAGATTCGAGGACTCTCGCACGACCAGTCGAAGCATCTCCTCAGGAGACATCGCCTCAAGCAGCGAAATCAACCAGGCAGAAATGGCAATCACACCGAATGTGGCAACCTCACGATATACGAGATTTGATATAGACTTGTTGTACTTTCTTAGTGAGAGGTACATGCCAAACAAAGCGCCAAACACAACACCTAAGCTAGAACAGGTGAGCGCGAGGTCACCTGAAATAGCCGGGTTTTGAGTCAGCATGGAATCAAAGACGCCCCAGGTCCTCACGAGACTCCAAGCAGCAGGTGAAAGCACACCGGCAACCAGCCCCATCGCCGCGCCAACGCCTGTCGCTCCAGCAAAATAGGCAAACAGTCGCAAGCCCTCTCGGGCTGCGCCGTGTCGGCCAAACAGCATCCCAAAAACCCCAACCAGGACACAAGACGCTAGCCAAGTAGCAGTCACGAACGGCCCATATACAACTAGAAGTCCCCCACCAAGCCGACGCAAAAGCAGCGCTTTGGAAGAATCATCAGAAGCAACCCACGTCAAGCCCAGTATTCCCAATCCAAGAATCAGGAGTATTGCTATAACAATAGTGGAACCGTATATAATCACAAACAAAAGGAGGGTCGACCTTCTACCTCTATCGATTATGTTTAAAATAAATTCTATTGCTTTGCTGTCATAGTTTATTTTTATTCTCCAGCCGTGCGGCGCCAAGAGTACCCGCAAATTTTTGGCACCATATTTTGCGGTGATGCAAAAGTTGATCCAAGCAGTATTTACTTCTTGCCGAAGCGTTAAATCGACCTGACCTTCAGATCGCTTGTTTGCCTGATGGCCCAGCGTGATATCCACTGCCAGAAGGGCAAACATGGACAGAAAGGCCAGAGCTCCGCCAGGAGTATCTGCCCAGCGCGTAGATACTAAAATCAACCCTAAGTAGATCGATACTCTGGGAGCCCTCCAGCGATTCGTATATTTCAACTTATCTCGACGCCGAAATGTGACAAATGCTCCACCGAAAATCAGCGCAGCAATCAGTATGATTGCGGCCATTGCAATACTCCAAGAATCTACGATATACGGCTGTGGTTGACCTATGAGTTGGACAGCAAGAAGTCTTGCATCATCTCTTGCCCGTTCAAAATTCTCCGGAAAGGACACGTAACGGCGGGAAGGAGTGTAAGGAAGTCGATTCAGCGCGCTGTCTGCGACCTTGCTCGTCGGCATGCTTCATATCTAGCTGTCACTGAACCGCCCTCGCGCCATAGGTTTAGGGGCTGATACACAATGCATGCCGCCTTTGCTTGGCGCAGGTGGCACAGGTAGTAGTACCGGTCGCAACGGGCGAAGCAGATGTCGAGGTCGGTGGCGTAGTGGACGCACTGAGCGTGCTCATCGACCGTCGGGCCGAAGACTTCGGGATCCCGCGTCATTACTCGCTCGTCCTTTCGCACGCCTCGCGACCGAGGTTGTTCCTCGTCCGATCCAGCCTAGCCGCTGCGGTTCGACTCATGGAACGGTGATCATCCCAGTAGAGTGGAAGGCCCCGAGCCGATGAGGATCTATGCCGCAGACTGCCGACTACGTCCACCCCTTCGCCGAGGTTGCGCTGAGCAACATCACCCGCGAGTATCCGTTCGCCTCCCATCATCTGGCGCAGAGCTTGGCAGACAACGTGCCCGCTGTGGAGAAGAATCCCGCGTTCGCGAATTCCTATGACTGGCATTCGAGCGTGCACATGCATTACCTGCTCGCTTCGCTCTTGGAGATGCAAGAAGCCCGCGGTGCGAGCTGGCGCGATCGTGCCCTCGAGGTCCTGTATTCGCACTTGAGTGAGGAGAATATGCTCGCCGAGGCGGCCTTCCTCCGTGAGAATCCTTCGTGGGAGCGGCCGTACGGCTGGGCGTGGGCGGTTGAGCTCAACCGAGTACTCAACGCCAGCGAAGTAGCGGAGTTGCGGGAGTTGGGGGCAACCACGCAGGTGCTTGCCGAAACTGTCTTCGACCTCGTGGCCGCGTGGTTGCCGAAGGTCGCCGAGCCAGTGCGGCATGGGGTACATTCGAACACGGCATTCGGGCTGCGTCGGATTCTCGTCGGGGCTCGGGCGACTGACCGTCACGATGCCGTCGATGCCATCGCAGGTGCAGCACGCCGATTTTTCGCCCGGGATGCCGCCTGGAACTTCGCGCAGGAGCGCAGCGGCCACGACTTCCTCTCCCCGGGGCTGTGCGAGGCCGACCTCATGGCCGAGGTCTTCACCGAGGATGAGCTCGCGTCATGGCTGCCGAGCTTCCTTTCGGAGTTGTCTCCCGAGTCGCCAGCACTCACTCCGGTCAAGGTTCTCGACCCAACCGACGGCCAGCAGAGTCACCTCTACGGGCTGGGTCTGTCGGTCGCAGCATCGGTGACGCGGTTGGCGCCCGCGCTTGAGGCGATTGGGGAGAAGACGGGCCAAAACGAGCTCATGGCTCATGCCAAGGGCATGCTCACCCGGGCCGATGCGCTGATGGCACCCGGACTCGAAGCGGCGGTATCAGACGAATACATGTCGTCTCACTGGATCGCGACGTTTGGGTGGGAGGCGCTGAAACTGAACCACTCATGAGCATCCTGCAATGACCTATTTTAGATCAGCCTCAGTTAGAAGTACGAAACATGAGCTCGAACTAACCCTGTTCGAACTCCGCATCTTCATCGTCGAAGTGTCCTATAACGTCGCCGACAAGCTCCCTCATGTCTATCGCAGAGGCGTCGGGTTTTGGACGATTTTCGGCGTGAGCCAGACGGGATGCAGCCAAATCTGCTAGTCGGATGGCTTGAATAACAATGACCCGTCGGAGCCCAGGTGAAACAACCCCTCTCTCGTGGGCAACTGCGGCCACCCGGGACAACGTCTCAGCTCGGCGCGCAATACGGACATCGGGGTGCTCCCTCTCTTCTCTCATTTCATCCGGTATCAGCCCAAATCGATAGGATTTCGGAAGAGCAACTGTTTCACTGGGAGGAGGCATTTTCTCGTTAAGGATTGCTCTATAACGAGAAGCCTCGATGGCGGACAGATAGACAGAATATTCTAAAGCGTTGAGCTTTACTTTTTTCTCAGGGTCGTCACGAAGCTCATCAACCGGCCACAGCTCAATTTCAGCAACCTCAAAAGGGTCAAGAATACGATACGCGATCGTATCTGACCTCTGGCCCTGCAAATGCCTACCCACACGTGTTGAGAACTTTTCGGCAGTCTGACCAACGTAGATTGGCTCGCCGTCGTAGTCATAGAATGCGTAAACACCTATACATTTTCCAAGTGCTTTATCGCTCTGCTCGTCGACAGCATCCATCGCAATGCTAAGAAGCTTCCGGAACCCTTGGACAAAACGTGTCGGTTTAGGTTTCCCACGCCTCGCTACTCGGTGAGATCCATGGTACGAAGCTCGTCCCTCACTTGCCATTGTCTGCCCCATGCGAAATCAACTGGTCGCCAACTGCTAGAGAGTGCGCAACGTCCTGGACTCCCAAAGTTCCACGAATTAGCGGCCGCAAATAGTGTTCGCCTAGCCAACGTACGACTGGGACAGCTACGGCGTCACCAAATCCGAAGAGAATCTGGCTGGCCCTCAAACCGCCTAGGTTGTAATCTCCCGCGCCCATCAGCCGTGCATACTCCAACGGCGTCATCCAACGCACCCGCACTCGACCTCCTCCAACTTGAACCACTGCCTGCTTGGAAGATCCGCCGCGAGCGGTACGAAGGCAACCCGCTATGTCGTCGGGTCGCATTTCCCAAACTGCGTTTCCCTTTCGAGTTCGCCGATAAGCGGTTCGATAGCGAATCGTGGGGTCATTAAGGAATGCGTTCAAGCGCTCGAGTTGAACTGAGGATAGCGAATCCACGAACGCCGATGTTCGCTCTGCACCCCACCACCGCTCATCTGCCGCTGGCACTAACTCGATTACGTTTTCCAAACCTTCAGCGAGAAGTTCAGGCGGTTCGGGTAGGAGCGCTTTGTGCGTGACGAGCGTTGGATCGTCAAAGATCCACTGCAGCCAATCGGGCCTGAGAGTCGAAACCTCTTCACTATGTTGCGGCGGCACCTGAGCTCCAACCAAGAAGAGGCGGGGCCTTGATTGAGGAACGAATCGGCGAGCGTCGATGGAGAGAACGTCAACCGAATAGCCCAAAGAGTTGAAGGCACGGATTGCGGCTGAAATGTCATCGCCACCATGCGAAGTTGCCAACCCTGTCACGTTCTCGAGAACAACCAGAGATGGACGGTCCTCACCTAGATCCTCCAGTATCCGGATTAGGTGCCAAAACGTCCCCGACTGTGTCCCTCTGAGGCCCGAGCGAGTTCCTGCCAAAGACAAGTCTGTACACGGGGACGAGGCCCATGCCAACGAAGCCCCACGTGGAAGTTGTGCAGCCTCAATGGTGGCTATATCTTGCGAAACATACCCCGAGACGTCGTCAACAAACTGGGATTCGTACATTGACTTCTTGTCTGGCGCGAAATCGTTGGCCCATGAGACCTTGAACCCGGCAGACTCCAAGCCAATCCGAGCAAGACCTATTCCAGCGAAAAACTCAAGAACCTGAGGTCGGATAGAGTCAATCGAAGTTACTTTAGGCATGCCGATAATCCTACCTGTTTAGTCATGATTGCAGCATGACATCCGGCACTGACGTAGAGAGCTCTTCACGATTGGGGCAACTGCGAGGAGTCGGTCTTCAGTATGATTATTCTTGCAATAGCTTCACACACCAGGCTACTCAACTAGCCCTGTGCACATGTCGATCATTGTCTTGGCGATATTTGAAGTGAGTGCCGGGTCGTAGGCGACAGCCAGACGCAGCTTCGGCCATTGCGTGCGGTCTTTGACCTGGAGTAGTACGACCCCCGGATTGAGGCGATGTCGAAAGCTCGACGGGACAAGGGCGAACCCGAGACCTGTCTCGACTAGAAACAACGCCGTCTCCACCTGTATCGCTCGCTGAGCGATCGGTGGATTGATTCCGGCGGCTTCAAGTGCCACACGGCATTGTGCCGCGAGACCAGGAGAGCCCACCGAGGTGTAGCCGATGTACGGCTCTCGACCAAGATCTATTGCGCGGATCTCTGCCATTCCGGCCAATCTGTGCCGTGCCGGCAAAGCAACGACCAACTCATCATCTTCGATGTTCTGCGTTCGAAGCTCCGACCGCTCCCCCAGCGGTGGGCGCAGCAGTGCCAGGTCCAGCCGACGGTCAAGAACCGCCGTCGACAACTCCGCATTTGAACCTTCGAAGACTCGGAGCACAACGTTGGGAAATCGATTTCTGAACTCAGGCAGCAGCCTCGGCAGGACGCGATTCTTCGCAGACCCGACAAATCCGAGCCTCAACTCGCCAGACAACCCCGCGACTGTCTCAACAGCTTTGCGTTTGACCTCTTCAGCACCGAAGAGCAGTTCCCTCACATCTTGCAGAATCTCTCGACCGGCTGCAGTCAGCTCCACCTGATGAGTCGAACGCACCAACAGCTCAGCGCCGATCTCTTCCTCCAGCTTGCGGATCGACACCGAGAGCGGGGGCTGAGTCATATTGAGCTTCTCCGCCGCAGCGCGGAAGTTCAGAGTCTCTGCAACTGCGAGAAAGTACTTGAGCTGGCGCAGCTCCATCGACCCCTCCTTGATACACATGATGTATCAGTACTTTTGATCTAGATTACTCTCTTGTATCACGGAACGATCCTCGATCAAGCTGTCTCTGTTGAGAAACCCGTCATCTCAAGGAAGAGACTCTATGCAAACTCGGTCCGCCACAGCTCCCTCCGCTGCTACAGGTTCTAAACATTTCCTCGACCGCGCCCTGCACCCTCAATCAGTCGCCATCATCGGTGCGTCGAACAACACCGAACGCATATCCGGCAGAGCTCTGCACTATCTCAAAAGCGCGGGATTCGAAGGACGCATCTACCCAGTCAACCCCAAACGCTCAACCGTCCAGGGTCTGCCGGCCTTTGCCTCAGTCACCGACCTTCCCGAATCAGCAGACATCGCGCTGATCTGCCTCGGCGCCGCTCATCTGCTGGACGCTGTCAATGAGTGCGCAGACGCAGGTATCGGAACGGCGGTGATCTTCGCAGCAGGATTTGCCGAAACCGGGGCAAAGGGACGAGCAGCACAGCGGGAACTCGAGGCCGTAGCCGCGCAGCGCGGCGTCCGACTCTTCGGACCGAACTGCCTCGGCGTTATGAACTCATCGATCGGCTTTATGGGAACCTTCTCCAGCGCCTTCGACGGCGGATTGCCGAAACCCGGCGGCGTTGCCATCGTCAGCCAGAGCGGAGCCTACGGCGGCCACTTGGCCTACCTTTGCCGTCGACGCAATCTGGGTGTGAGCTACTGGATGTCGACTGGCAACGAAAGCGACATCGATGTTGCCGAATGCATCGACTGGCTTGCCCGCCAAGACGACGTCTCCGTGATACTCGCCTACGCCGAAGGCGTTACCGACGGAGCACGGTTCACCTCAGCGTTGGAAAATGCCCGCAGTCGCCACATCCCGATCGTGTTCATGAAGGTCGGCCAATCAGCGATCGGCGCACGCGCCGCCCAGTCCCACACGGACAGCCTGGCAGGCGAAGACGCGGTCTTCGATGCAGTTCTTCGCCAATACGGTGCCTACCGGGCCACGACGACCCAGGAACAGATCGACGTCGCCTATGCCTGCAGCCGTGGGGTCTACCCTGCCGAACGCAGCCTCGGAGTCGTCACCGTCTCGGGCGGCTTCGGCGTCCAGCTCTGTGACGCTGCGGGAAGGCACAACCTCGACGTCGCGCCACTGCCTGAAGCAGGTCAGGAGAAGCTGCGGCAGATCAATCCCATGGGCAGCGACAACAATCCTTGCGACACGACGGCAAACTGGCTCAACGACACCTCGCTCATCACGCAGACTCTCGAAGTGATGTATGCCGAAGGCGGGTACAGCAGCATCGTCGCCGCGCTGACCATGCTCCCCGATACACCCGCCTTCGGCGACCAAGTGCGCCAGGCGATCACAGCTGGCACGGCAGACTTCTTCGACCGGCCGACGGTCCTCTGCATGGAAGCTCGCACCTCTGTCATCACCGCCTACGAAGACGATGGCTTCCTTGTTTACGACGACTCGGAACGGGCGGTGAAGGCGCTGAGCGCACTGAGCTTCTTCGTCGAAGCATGGGGGCGTCACACTCACGACGTCGATACGATCGAATCGAGCGACAGCCTCGGCGATCGTGCTCTATCCGAGTTCGAGTCTCGTCTCAGACTCGAAGCTGCTGGTCTGCCCATGTTGCCGTCTGCCCTGGTAACGAGCTCAGATGAACTGTCTGAGGCCACTCAGGCCATTCCTGCTCCCTACGCGATCAAGATCGTTTCGGCCGAAATCGCTCACAAGACCGAGATCGGCGGCGTCGTTCTCAATGTCGCCGACGCCGCATCCGCCGAGGCGGCCCGTTGCGCCATCGTCGATCGCGTATCCGTGGCGGCCCCCGACGCCCTCATCGACGGCGTCCTCATCACCGCCATGGCGCCGGAGGGAATCGAGGTCATCATCGGCACGACGAACGATCCCGTCTTCGGTCCGGTGACCGTCGTCGGACTCGGCGGGACCGAGGCCGAGCTCTATGGCGACATCGCCATGCGAATCGGCCGGATCGACACCACACAGGCCCACGAGATGATCAGCGAAACTCGCATGTCCGCTCTGCTCGACGGTTTCCGCGGGCACCCCGGCGGTGACCGTCAAGCCTTGGTGAGAGCCATCGTTGCGGTCTCGTCCTTCGCCGACGCCCATGCCGACGAACTCGGCTCCGTCGAGATCAATCCCCTGCGGGTGCTTCCGCCCGGCCAGGGAGCCTTCGCTCTTGACGCTCTCGTCATCCCAAGCACAGTAAGGAATGCCACATGACAAGCGACAATGCCCACCTCGTCGGCTTCCACACGGTCGGACGCACAGCGGTGCTCACACTGTCCAACCCTCCGGTCAACGTCATGAGCATCCCGATGGTCGCACGCCTCGGCGGACTCATCGATCATTGCGCTGCCGATGACTCCATCTGCTCAATCGTGGTCACCGGGGACGGCACCCGGGCCTTCTGCGCCGGTTCCGACATCACCGAGTTCCCCGATCTGCAGGTTCCGGGCGCAGCCGTCGACCGGAAGCTGCGCCGACAGAATGCGATCTTCGCATCCCTTGCGACGATTCCGAAGCCCACCGTCGCCGCGCTTCAAGGACTGACCTATGGAGGCGGTCTGGAGCTGGCGTTGTGCTGTGACCTCATCGTCGCCGAAGAACAGGTCTCACTCGCACTTCCGGAGACGAACCTCGGCGTGTTTCCCAGCAGCGGCGGAACGTATCGCAGTTTGGACCGCATCACCGCAGGACGGGTCAAGGAACTCATCTTCCTCGCCGAGCCGATCAGCGCTCAGACTGCATTGGAATGGGGGCTCATCAATCGCGTCGTCGACCCCGGCAACGCATTGAACGCGGCCCTCGTCCTGACCGACAACCTCAACAGTCGTCCTCCACAAGCCCTCGCTCTGGCCAAACAGCTCATCGACGACGGTACAACCCATTCGAAACGGGCGATGATCGATCGCTCGTTGGCCGCCAGCGACCTCGCCTTCAGCTCATCGGAGTGCGTCGAAGGAACAACCGCATTTCTCGAACGCAGACCGCCCGACTTCACACACGCTCAGACCTCCCGCACCTCCGAACAGACAGGACCGCAATGAAACGTGCAGCCATCGTCGCCCCGACACGCACACCTATCGGCAGCTTCGGCAAGTCATTGCGCCCGGTGCCTGTCGAAGACCTCGGTGCGACCGTTGTCAGAGAAGTGATTGCTCGCAGCGGAATAGACATGGATCAGATCGAAGACGTCGTCTTCGCTCAGTCCTATGCCAACAGCGAAGTCCCGTGCGTCGGCCGATGGGTTGCGCTCCAGGCAGGGCTGCCGATCCATGTGGCGGGCATGCAGCTCGATCGTCGCTGCGGCAGCGGTCTGCAGGCCATCGCTACCGCAGCGATGATGGTGCAGACAGGAGCCGCCACCGCAGTGATCGCCGGTGGTGTCGAGTCGATGAGCAACATCGAGTACTACTCAACCGACATGCGATGGGGCAGCCGATCAGGCAGCTCCACCATGCATGACAGGCTCGAACGCGGGCGGGAACGATCACAGCCCGAAGACCGATTCGGTTATATCTCCGGAATGATCGAGACCGCAGAGAACCTCGCACGAACCTACGGGATCACACGAGAGGACGCCGACGAATTCGCCGCCCGCAGCCACTGCCGTGCCGCTCAAGCATGGGAATCCGGGGCCTTCGACGCCGAGGTGGTCCCCGTCACCGTTCCCCAACGCCGTGGTGATCCCGCCGAATTCACACGCGACGAGGGTATCCGACCCGACACCACCATCGACTCCCTTGCACGACTCCGCCCGCTCATGGACGGCGGAATCGTCACCGCAGGCAATGCGAGTCAGCAGAACGATGCGGCAGCCGCATGCCTGGTCGTCGCCGAAGACACATTGGACATACTCGGTTTGGAACCCCTGGGTTACCTTTCGGCGTGGACTGCCGTCGGCTGCGAGCCCGCACAGATGGGCATCGGACCGGTTCCAGCTGTTGAGAAACTCTTCAAACGCACCGGGCTGACCTTCGATGATTTCTCACTCGTCGAGCTCAACGAGGCGTTCGCCCCGCAAGCCCTCGCCGTCCTCAAAGGCTGGGACTGGGCCGATATGGACCGCCTCAACGTCAACGGCTCGGGGATCTCCCTCGGTCACCCTGTTGGGGCCACCGGCGTCAGAATCATGACGACGATGCTGCACGAGCTCAATCGCCGAGGCGGGGGCTTGGGCCTCGAGACGATGTGCATCGGCGGAGGCCAAGGAATGGCTGCCGTCTTCGAATCCGCCTGAACGCCCCGTTTCACCAGTCACCACACAATTGCCACTAACGGCCAGTACTCAAAGAGGAGATATCCATGGTCGCTCTGCCAATTCTCACTATCATCATCGTCGCCGTCGCGATGGTCTCGTTCGTACTCGAAAAGATTCCGATCGCCGTCACCGCGGTCATCGCCGCACTGCTCATGGCCATCGTCGGAGCCATCGACCTCGAAGAGGCCTACAGCCCCTTCGGAAGCACGGTCACGCTCTTCTGTGCCGGAATGATGGTTGTCGGAAATGCTCTCTTCAAGACCGGATTCGCGGATTTCGTCGCCTCGAAGTTCGAAGCGATCGGTCTCTACCGCAATGAACGTGCACTGATCGCGGTCGTCACGGCCGCCTCGGCGATTCTCTCAGCGTTCCTCAGCAACAGTGCAGTCGTCGCGATCTTCATTCCCCTTGTTGCTATCATCGCGAACCGGTCACAGGGACGCATTCGCATGCCACTGGCCATCATGGGTGCTGGAATCGGCGCCGCGATCGGCGGCATCGCCACGCTGACCGGGTCGACAGCTCAATTGGTCACCCAGGGAATCCTCGAGACCACCGACGGTACGGAGCCGATGGGCATCTTCACCCTGTCGCGCATCGGCGGTCCGCTCATCGTGATCACCGTCCTCTACATGGCCACAATCGGTTATCGCGTCGGAAACAAGGTGCTGACTTTCACCCCGCCCGACCTCCTCGCCGATCAGAAAGATCCGAACAGCGCGAGTGAAGTGAAGCCGGCACGCTGGAAGCTTCCGTTTTCGATGCTCCTCATGGTCGCCATCATCATCGGGTTCGTCTCCGGGCTGTGGAATATCGCCGTCATCGCGCTCATCGGCGCTATCCTCATGATCGTCACCGGCTGCATCTCGTTCAAAGACGCCATCAGGCAGATGGACTGGAACACCTTGATCATCCTCTCCGCGGCTCAGGCTTTCGGCCAAGGTCTGACAGATTCGGGCGGCGGACAGCTGATCGCCGATGCCATCGTCGGAGTCTTCGGTGAGGCGTCGAGCCCCTGGTTGGTGCTCAGCGTCTTCATCATCGTCGCGGCGATCCTCACCAACTTCGCTTCGAATACGGCCCTGACAGCGATGTTCGTTCCAATTGTCATCTCAGTCGCGCTCTCTTTCGGCGCCGACCCGACGAGCTGGGCAATTGCCGTCACCCTGGCATGCAACCTCGCATGCGGAACTCCGATCGGCACGGCCTGTATGACCCAGACACTCGTCGCTGGTTTCCGCTACATGGACTACATCAAGATCGGCGGCCCGCTGGTTCTCATACTCGCGGCTGCCACGGCGTTGTTGGCACCTGTCGCTTATCCCTTCTGACCGGTCACCTCGTATCCCACTACTGAAGGAGTTCACATGAAACTGCTCGAAAACCGCACCGCGGTCGTCACCGGAGGAGCCCAGGGACTTGGCTATGCCATTGCCCGAGCATTCGCCGACGCCGGCGCCGATGTCGTCATCGGTGACCTCGACGGCGAAGCCGCCGCTGCGGCCGCTAGTTCACTCGACATCGGTGACCGAGCGATCGGCGTGACATGTGATGTCGTCAACCTCGACCAAGTGGAGCACCTGTGCGCCACCGCGGTCGAGAGGTTCGGGTCGTTGGACGTCATGGTCAACAATGCCGGAATCACCCGCGATGCCACCATGCGCAAGATGAGTGAAGAACAGTTTGACCAAGTCATCGCCGTGCATCTCCGAGGAACCTGGAATGGATTGCGTTCCGCTTCCGGACTCATGCGTGATCAGTCCGAAGGCGGATCGATCATCAACGTCTCGTCGATCGCCGGGAAAGTGGGCAATCTGGGCCAGACGAACTATTCAGCGGCCAAGGCCGGAATCGTCGGCATGACCAAAGCCGCCGCGAAGGAAGTCGGGTTCAAAAATGTCCGGGTGAACGCAATCCAGCCTGGCTTCATCAACACACCCATGACAGCCGCGATGAGGCCAGATCGCATCGAAGCGAAAATCGCCGATATTCCTATGGGTCGAGCGGGTGAGCCAAGCGAGATCGCGTCTGCGGTGACGTTCCTCGCTTCCGATATGGCTTCGTACATCACCGGGGTGGTGCTGGAAATCGCCGGAGGCCGTCATATATGAGCGTGGAAAAGGGGTTGCCGAGATTCAGAACGGCTCAACTTCGTCATTCCAGAAGAACTCATCGCCGTCATAGTCGATGAGCCCGACGTCTAAAGCTCGGTGATGATTCGGGCACAGCAGCAGACCATTGTCCAAGGACGACGCTCCTCCATCGGAGTCGGGAACGATATGAGCAGCTTCGAGGAGTCGCAGATCGCAGATCGGACAACCGTCGACCTGGCATTTGAGCTCACGATTCTGAAGCAGCAGCGCTCGGAAACTCTTTTGATGCCGCCTTGCGCGGATGACCGATACCGCATAGCGCCGCTCGATGGGGGACGCTGAATCATGATCGACATCATCACGGTTCTGCTCCTGTCGAAGTGCCCGACCGAAGTGGCCCTGCCACTGACGTTCCAGCTCTTGAGTGGCATCGTCTGGAATCCTCATGCCGCTCTGCATTCCCCTCCAGATGCCGGAGGGAAACTGTTGGGAAATGGGTTCAAGGTTGAAGGGGTTGTCGACGTCAACCAAAGAGTCCCAGGAGATTGGGACGTAGGTGGCCGCTCTTGCCGAGCCGTCCCAATGTGGCTGCATGATGACCTCTCCTTGGACCCACCCGGCAGCGACGATGCCTCGATCTCCCTGGCCCGTCTTGCGCAGATAGACTCGATCACCGACCTGCACATGGCGATGGTTCGCACTCATTGACCACTGGGCCTCGGCCGGTTCGCCTGCTTCGATACTGGCAAGGGTCTCCAACCGTTCGTCCTCGGGCCAGAAGAAGTAGTCGGGATTCCACAACAACATGTATGACGCGTAGGCGCTGCGGTGTTCGGGATGAAAGGTTTTGGCCATCAGGTATGTCTTTCTCAGTCGAACGGCTTCAAACTCGGCGGTTGGTTCGCAGTCTAACCAGGTAACGTCTTGCACCCATCTGCGTAGCCCGGTTTCGACATGCGCAAGCACTGAGAAGCACCGTCGTGAGACTAGACGATGCGGCGGATTCCTCGGGCAACGAGTTCAGCCAGCTTGATCGAGTCCGACAAGATCTAGGTGGGTATCACGAAGGGCCGACGTTTCCCGGTTGAGCTAGGTGTTGCCGAACACCGTAGTGAACTTCACGTCATCGTCAATGATGTCCAAGCCCGCGCACTGGCCGCTCACTTCGCGAGGTCGACCACTCCGTCCAAGCTCAGCCGATTTCTCGCTTCGGCATCGAGACCAAGTTCAGATTCGAGTACCTCGGCCGCATTACCACCCAGCTGTGGTGCAGGCATGGCACCGGCTGCTGGGGACCCGCCGAACTTCAACGGCACTCTTGGTGCCAAGACACGACCCACACCCGGTTGATCGATTTCGGTGAGCATCGGGTTCTCTGTCGAGCACCTAGGGTCTGAGTTCACCAGTTCCTCGAACGACTGGAACCCGCCGACAAGCACCCCCGCCTCGGCGAGCAGCCTCGTCGCGTCTTCGGAATTGTGCGCAGTGAACCACGGACGCACCACCGCATCGATGGCCTCCCTAGCCTCGAACCGACCGCCTTCGGTCGACAAGTCGACGTCGAGCAGCGGGCCGATCATTTCGAGCTTCTCAACCAGCCCCGTTGCCTTTCCCAAACCTCTCCAGTGCTTGTTCGAAATGACCACGACCATCACCTGACGGCCGTCCGCGCATTCGAACGACTGCCCATACGCTCCGTACAAGCCATTGCCCAAGGCACCTCGGGTCTTGCCCGTCGCCTGAACTTCGGCGATGTATCCGAGGTTGCCGACGGTGGCGAGCATGACATCCGAGAGCGCCAAGGTGATCTCCTGGCCTTTGCCCGAGGTACGACGATCCAGCTCGGCAGCCATGATTCCATTCGAAATATAGAGTCCCGCAGCGACGTCCCATGCCGGCACCGCATTGTTGACCGGACGCTCGTCGTCACCGGTGATGATCGGGAATCCGCTGGCCGCGTTGACCGTGTAATCGACTGCCGGGGAACCGTCGTGCCACCCGCCTAGGCGGAGCATGACGAGATCCTCGCGATGCTGCTTGAGATTCTCATAGCTCAACCACCCGCGAGCGGGCAGATTCGTGATGAGGGTGCCCGCCTCGGCGATGAGGTCGGTGGCGATCTTCTGCCCTTCCTCGGACTTGAGGTCGAGTGTGACCGAGCGCTTCCCCTTGTTCAGGGACGCCCAGTAGATCGAAGTGCCGTCATCGCTGATCGGCCACCGGTTCGCATCGATGTTTCCGCCGATCGGGTCGATGCGGATGACATCGGCTCCGAGCTGCGCCAACGTCATCGACCCCAGTGGGGCTGCGACGAAGGCAGAGATCTCGACGATCTTGAGGCCGGTCAGGGGTGCGGGGCGGGTGTCGGACATAGTAGTGCTCCTCAGTTCTTCGTTGTCACGGTGGCGGCGATCGCGGTCTTCCCACCTGGGGCGATGGCCTTGAGTTCGTGGCTGCCGGGTTCGGTCTCTCTGCCGACGAGGTGGATCTGTTCGTTCGCGAACAGCGGGGACTTCGCGGTGAACCGGTACCCGGTCACAGCCGCTTCGGGGTGGGTGGACATGAACGCGTCCAACAGCAGTGTCGCCGTCAATGGACCATGCGTGACCAGCCCGGGATACCCTTCGATCTCGGTCACGTAGGGGGCGTCGTAGTGGATCCGGTGGGAGTTGAACGTCAACGCCGAATATCGGAAGAGCGTGACCTCGTTTGGTCGTACCGAGCGAGTCCAGTCCCAGGCCTCTGGTGCGGGTGAATCCTCCCGTGGGAGCTTGGCCGCTGATCCCTCGGGCGCCGTTGTGGCTTCGCGGTAGACGATCGTGTGCCGGTCCGTCGTGGCAGGCTTCCCGTCCGCGGTGATCTCGTGACGAAGCACGACGAAACACAGGGGGCCGGTGCTGCCGGTCTTTTCCGTGATCGATTCGATCGTCGTCGTCCGCTCGATCGCCTGACCGGGCAGGATCGGCGTGTGGAAAGTCAGGTCGCTGCCGGCCCACATCCGCCTGGGCAGAGGCACCGGCGGCATGAACCCACCAAGCGCGGCATGCCCGTCGGCTCCGAGTTCGCTCATCGGGACGTCGTCTTCCGAGAAGTGCAGCCAGTGCCCCAGCGGGAACAGCGGTGCAGCCTTGTCCCCGTCACGGCCGAGCAGTGTCGCCAGGCGTGCGGCCCGTTCCCCATCGGCGGTCTCGGTGACGGTGGCGCTGCGGCCGACCCAGTCCTGGAGGTTCGTCTCACTCATCGCAGTCAAATTCCAATCGGTAGTTCGTGAAAAGCGCCCATAACCTACTAATTGCTACGTGACGGCGGCGCAGATACCTGGCGCCAGGTTGCTGGGCCGCCGTCAGGTAGCAATTGGGGTCAGCGGCCTAAGAGTTCGTCGGAGATGATGCGCATCTGGATCTCGGACGAGCCTTCGAAGATCTTCGTCAACCGAGCATCCCTCCAGTGGCGTTCAACGGCGAAGTCCTTCGTATACCCGGCACCACCATGGATCTGCAGAGCCTCCGAGGTGACCTTCTCGCTCATCTCTCCGGCCAGGTACTTCACCATCGCCGCTTCCTTGTCACAGCGACGACCCGAATCGATCTCCGTGCACACGTGGTACATCAGTTGCCGGCACGCCTCGATCTGAGCGGCCATGTCCGCGACCTTGAACCTCAGATGCTGGAAATCAGCCAACGGATGCCCGAACTGTTCGCGTTCCTTGAGATACTTCACCGAGTCCTCGAGCGCCGCCTGCGCCAACCCGATCGACCGCGCAGCCGTGTGCGCACGCCCGACCTCGAGGCCAGACACCGCCTGGTAGAACCCGCGTCCTTCCTCACCGAGCAGAGCATCGGCGGGCAGGACGAAGTTGTCGAACGACAGCTCCCACGTCTTCCACCCGTGATACCCGATCTTCTTCGCCGGCGCCCCGGAGATCCCCTCGGGGAAGGTGCCGCGTTCCTTCTCGACGAGGAACACCGAGATCCCCCGATGCCGCTTCTCCTCCACCGAAGTGCGGGCGAAGAGGATGATGTAGTCGGCCTGATCGGCATATGTGCACCACATCTTCGTGCCGTTGATGACCCAGTCACCATCGGCATTGCGTTCGGCCTTGCACCGCAGATTCGCCACATCCGACCCGGCCTCAGCCTCCGACAGAGCGAACGCGCCAAGGTACTCACCACTGGCGACCTTCGGCAGCAAGCGGGCTTCCTGTTCGGGAGAGAACCCACCGCCCATGCCATTGCCGCGGGCCAGCAGTCCAGCCACGGACATCCAAGCACGGGAGAGCTCCTCGGCGACGAGGCAGTACTCGAACACACCCAAACCGAGTCCGCCGAACTCTTCGGGGATGAGAATCCCGAAGAAGCCCATCTCGGCCATCTGCTTGACCATCGAGTCGGGGAACTGACCTTCAACCGGGTCGAGCTCGTTGGCGAGCGGGAGGACGACGTCGCGGGCGAACTCGTGGGCGAGCGCCTGGATTTCGAGGCGCTCCTCGGTCATCATGTGCGGGGTATCCGGACGTGGACGGGGTTTGTGAGTCATGTTCTTCCCTCAGGTGGAGTGCGTGGTCAGATGGCTAGAGGCGAATCGTCTTTGTGCGGCAGGTGCAGGTGCCAGCCACGACCCTCAGGCCTTATTCCGACCGATGAGCTGCTTGGCGATGACGTTCATCTGGATCTCGTTCGTGCCTTCGCCGACGATCATCAGCGGAGCATCGCGGTAGTAGCGTTCGACGTCGTATTCGGTGGAGTATCCGTAACCGCCATGGACGCGGATGGCATCGAGGGCCACCTCGGCGGCCATCTCCGAGGCATAGAGCTTCGCCATTCCTGCCTCCATGTCCACACGCGCACCCGAATCATAGGTGCGGGCGGCGTGGAGGACGAGCTGCCGGGCGGCCTCGAGCTTCGTCGCCATCGTGGCGAGCTTATTGCCCACCGACTGGTGCTTCCAGATCGGCTTGCCCATCGACTCGCGCTCCTGCGAATACTTCACCGCATCATCGAGCGCAGCCTGCGCGACGCCGAGCGACCGGGACGCGACCTGGATGCGGCCGATCTCGAGGCCCTTCATCATCTGCTTGAACCCGACACCCTCGGCCTCACCCAGCAGCTGCGACTGCGGCTGCCGCAGACCGTCGAAGGACAATTCGCAGGTCTCGACGCCCTTGTACCCGAGCTTCGACAGATCCTGGGAGACCGTGAAGCCCTCCCCCTTCTCCACGAGGATGATCGAGATGCCCTTGTGACGGGGTTCCGCCTCGGGGTCGGTCTTGCACAGCAGTGCGATGAGGTCGGATTTCCGGGCGTTCGTGATCCACGTCTTCGACCCGTTGATGACGTAGTCGTCACCGTCCTTCGCTGCTGTGGTGCGCATGGCCTGAAGGTCGGAGCCGCCGCCGGGTTCGGTCAGCGCCATCGTCGCTCGCAGCTCACCGGTGGCCATCCGAGGCAGGTACTTGTCCTTCTGCTCCTGGGTGCCGTATTCCTGGAGGAGCTTCGCGACGACGGTGTGCCCGCCCATGGCACCGGCCAGGGACATCCACCCGCGAGCCAGCTCCTGAGTGATGAGCGCATACGCCTCGGTCGAGACCTTGCCCATCCCCCACGGCTCGTCGATGGCGAGCCCGTAGATGCCCATATCCTTCATCGTCTGAATCCACGCCTCGGGGTACTCATTGGCGTGCTCGACCTTGTTGACACTGGGTTTGACCTGCTCGTCGATGAATTCGGCGACCAGGTCGATCATCATCTGCTCTTCATTGCTCACTGCCATGGTGAAATCCTCTGTTCGTTCGTCATTTGGAAAGCTCAGTCCAGTCGGGTGCCGTCGCGGACCGTGCGGGTCCGGCCGAGGCCGAGCGTCGGCGGACCGGTGCTGTCGAAGAAGTCATTGCCCTTGTCGTCGGTGATGATGAACGCAGGGAAGTCTTCGACGTGGATCTTCCACACTGCCTCCATACCGAGCTCCTCCATATCGAGGACCTCGACCGAGGTGATGCAGTCCTGAGCCAGCCGGGCGGCAGGGCCGCCGATCGATCCGAGGTAGAAGCCGCCGAATTCGGCGCAGGAGCTCTTCACCTGCGCGGACCGATTGCCTTTGCCGAGCATGATCATCGATCCGCCGGCCTCCTGGAAATGCCGCACATAGGTGTCCATCCGCGATGAGGTGGTCGGACCGAACGACCCCGAGGGCATTCCCTCGGGTGTCTTCGCCGGCCCCGCATAGTAGATCGGATGGTCTTTGAAATACTCGGGAAGCTCCCCACCGGAATCGAGGCGGTCGCGCAGCTCCGCGTGGACGATGTCGCGGGCGACGACGACCGTTCCCGTCAGCGACACACGGTCGCCGACGGACAGTTCGGACAGCTGTTCCTGCAGACTCGGCATCGGTCGGTCGAGGTCGATGGCGGTGACATTGCCGGATTCGATCTCCTCGACGCGGCCCATCGCGGGCAGGAACCTCGCCGGATCGTGTTCGAGTTCTTCGATGAACACGCCGTCTGCGTTGATGCGGGCGATGATCTGCCGGTCTGCCGAACAGCTCACGGCGATCGCGATCGGCAGGGATCCGTTGTGTCGGGGCAGCCGGACGACGCGGACGTCGTGGCAGAAGTACTTGCCACCGAACTGTGCACCGAAGCCGAGGTTCTGGGTGAGTTCGAAGACGGTCTGCTCGAATTCCCGGTCCCTGAATCCGTGCCCCAATTCGGCGTCTCCGGTCTCCGGCAGGTCGTCGAGGTAGTGGGCACTGGCGAGTTTCGCGGTTTTGAGCGTGAATTCGGCCGACGGCCCGCCGATGACGACGGCCAGATGATAAGGCGGGCAGGCTGCGGTGCCGAGGGTGGAGATCTTCTCGGCGAGGAAGTCGAGCATCGCCGACTCGTTGAGCACGGCCTTCGTCTCCTGGTAGAGGAAGGACTTGTTCGCACTGCCTCCGCCTTTGGCCATGAACAGCAGCTCATAGTCGTCGGCGGGGCTCAACCCCACTTCGATCTGGGCGGGCAGGTTGGTGCCGGTATTCGTCTCTTCGAACAGGCTCGTCGGCGCCAACTGCGAGTACCGAAGGTTGAGCTCCTCGTAGGCGCGACCGATTCCGCGCGACAGATGCCTGGCATCATCGCCGTCGGTGAGCACGTTCGGTCCGCGCTTGGCCGAGACGATCGCCGTGCCCGTGTCCTGACACATCGGCAGGATCTCCCCGGCCGAGACCGCAGCGTTCTGCAGCAGGTCGAGGGCGACGAAGACGTCGTTGTCGCTGGCTTCCGGATCGTCGATGATCGCGCGCAGGCTGGCCAGGTGGTCGGTGCGCAGGTAGTGCGAGATCTCCTTGAAGGCGACCTCGGCGAGGTCGGACAGGGTCTCCGGCGCCACCGTAAGGAACGAGCGCGACGTCCCGCCCACCTCGACGGTGGTCGTCTCCACTCCCCCGATGTCGAGCCCGCGCATCCGCGGGCCCTCACCTTCGGTGGGCAGCAGAGGTGAGTAGGTGAAGTCGTCGGCCCTCGCCGAGGCGGCCCCGCCGTCGGTCCGATGTGCGGATTCGTCGTCCATAGTCGTCAGATCACCCCGTTGTGGCGCAGTTCGCCGATCGCCTCGGCATCCATTCCCAGCTCGCCGAGGATGGACTCCGAGTTCTGTCCCACCGCCGGAATCGGGTCCATGCGATGGCCCACCCCAGACATCTCGACCGGTGGTGCGAGCATGGAGATCGGACCGGCGGGGGTCTCGACCTCGTGCCAGCGGTGGCGTTCGGTCAGCTGCGGGTGGTCGGCGATCTCGCTCATATCGCGCTGCCTCGAGTGGGCGACCGCGGCTTGTTCGAGGAGGGCGTCGCAGGCTTCGCCGGTGAGAGCGGAGAAGGCTCGCTCGATGATCTCTTGGAGTTCGTGTCGGTGGGCGTAGCGGTGGGCGGCGCGGTCGAAGCGTTCGTCGGTGACCATATCGGGACGGTCGAGAACCTGAGTGGCGAAGCGTTCCCATTCGCGTTCGTTCTGGATCGCGAGCATGATCTGAGTGCCATCGCCGCAGGTGAACGCGCCGTAGGGGGCGATGGCGGCGTGGGAGGTGCCGGCCCGGGTGGGACGGGTGCCGCCGTAGCGGGTGAAGTAGAGGGGGTAGCCCATCCATTCGACGAGGGAGTCGAAGAGGCTCGTCGACAAGGTGGCGCCAACACCGGTGCGCTCACGGTTGTACAGAGCGGTGAGGATGCCTGAGTACGTGTACATGCCCGCGGCGATATCTGCCGTCGAGATTCCCGTCTTCGCAGGGAAGTCCTCTGTTCCGGTCACGGAGACCAGTCCTGCCTCGGCCTGCACAAGTGCATCGTAGGCCTTGGCATCTTTGTACGGCCCGTCCGTTCCGTATCCGGAGATCGAGGCGTGGATCAGCCGAGGGTTGATCGACCGAAGGTCTTCGGCACCGAGGCCAAGTCTCTCTGCCGCGCCGGGGGCGAAATTTTGGATGAAGACATCCGCCGAGGCGATGAGCTCGTGCAGGACCTTGAGTCCGTCGGGGCTCTTGAGGTCGAGCGCCAGGCTCTCCTTGTTGCGGTTGATCCACACGAAATGGCTCGAGAGTCCATTGACCGTCGTGTCGTATCCGCGGGCGAAGTCGCCGACGCCTGGGCGTTCGATCTTGATGACCCGGGCTCCGAGGTCCGCCAGCTGGCGTGAGGCGAAGGGGGCGGCGACTGCCTGCTCGCAGCTGATGACAGTGATGCCGGACAGCGGCAGGTTCGAGGCGGTCGCGTCGTCCTGGCCCGCGGGGCTCGGTACGGACGTCGGTGCAGCAGTGGCCATCGGCCCTCCACGACGAGGTATGAAACGTTGACATCCACATCATACATATCTTCACAAATAATGCATTCTTCGGTCTCAGTTGATGCCCGAGCCTGTAGACTGGGACCACCGAGACATGAAACTGACACCCCAACAGCGGGTGACGCATGAACGAAAGGCATCGGGTGGATCAGGAGTCGGCATCGACCAAACGGGACGTCATCGTCCTCGGCCTGCGCCGAAAGATCCTCTCCCGCGAGCTCGATCGCGGCGAACGACTGCGACAGGATCAGGTCGCCGACTGGTTCAATGCCTCCATCACGCCGGTCCGCGAGGCCCTGCGGATCCTCGAAGCCGAGGGTCTCGTCACCTCCGAAGCTCACCGCGGTGTACGCGTCGCCGGCGTCGACGTCGACCGTCTCAAGTCCCTCTTCGTCACCCGAAAGCTCACCGAGACCTTCGCCATCGCCCGTGCGACCACGCGGATCTCCAGGCACGAGCTGCGCCAGGCCGAGCGCCTGCTCGAGGCGCTTGACGAGGCGAGCGCCGACGGTGATTCACTGGGACGCAACACCCGCAACGAGGAGTTCCACTTCTTCTTCTACGACCGCTGCGGAATGCCCGCGCTGCGCGACGACATCGCTGCACGCTGGCGAGCCTTCCCGTGGGACCTCACCCTCGACAGCCCCGAGAGACTCGACCAGGTGCACGCCGAACATCAGTCGATCGTCGACGCTGTCCGCGACGTCGATCCGGACGCGGCGGCGCGCCACCTCGGCGATCACATCACGAACGGCTTCCTCCGCCTGGCCGAGTCGACGACCGGTCAGGCAGTCTCCGACCCCTTCGACTTCGACACGGACTGACGCTCTCGAGGCAGGCCGCGAACTCTCAGTTCTACAAATAATGCATTCTTTTGCCGATCATATTGGAAATCAGCGAAAAGTCCTCTAGGCTCGTGAACGGTCGATCGAGAACCTGACTCGGCACGAACTCTCCGCACGGCAATGACCAGCCGTCTTCTACGCCGAGTTCGTCCACACGCAGGCTCCCGATCGGCATCGCCCCTGGCCAACCAGACTGGAGCTGACGATGACGTCAATGAGACGACCGAGGTGGAAGCCGCTCATCGCGGGCCTCTCGATAAGCCTCCTGCTGCTGAGCGGATGCAATCCCGCACGCAGCGGAGACCAACAGAAATTCGAACTGCGCTTCGCCCATGTCACCTCGGTGGGCACACCGAAGGGACTGGCCGCAGACTTCTTCGCCGAACAGGTCGAGAAGAAGTCCGGCGGCCGCATCGAGGTCGAGGTGTTCCCGAACTCGGAACTCTACGGCGATAAGGACGAGATGCAGGCCATCCAGTCCAATGCCGTCCAGGTCTTGGCCCCGGCGAGCGCGAAGTTCACGACGATCGCACCGAGCCTGCAGGTTCTCGACCTGCCGTTCATCTTCGACGACCCCGACGAGATCCCCGAGGTCGCCAGTCCCGATACCGAGATCGGCAAGGCCATCTACGCGAACCCCGATCTCGAGGAGAACGGGCTCAAAGTCCTCGGTCTGTGGGATTCGGGCATGAAGCAGATCCACTCGAACAACAAGACGCTCAAACCCGAAGACATGAAGGGCAAGAAGTACCGCATCCAGCCTTCAGACGTGCTGCGCACCCAGTTCGAGACCTGGGGTGGGATTCCGACTCCGCTTGCGTTCGCCGAGGTCTACAGCGGACTGCAGCAGGGTCTCATCGACGGAGGCGAGAACACCTACTCGAACATCCAGTCGCAGAACATGCACACCGTCCAGAAGTACGTGACCGAACTCGATCACGGCTACATCGGCTACATCCTCACGGTGAACAAGCGTTGGTACGACGAGCTTCCCGACGACCTGCAGACCGCAGTCGACGAGGCCGCCGATGAGGCCAGCGAGTTCAACCGCAAGGAAGCTCAGAAGGTCAACGAAGAGTCGAAGAAGACCATCGAGGAATCCGGCGGCACGGAGATCGTCATCCCGAGCAAGGACGAGCGCCAAGCCTTCAAGGACATGGTCGTGCCGTCCGAATACGAGAAGTACCGCGACGTCATCGGTCCCGAGGTCGTCGACGAACTCCTCGAACGCAACGAGAAGAGGGGCTGATGATGAAGACCATCGACAAGTACCTCAGTCGGCTCGAGAACGTCCTCGCCGGCGGCTGCCTCATCGCGGCCACCGCCTTGGCGGTCTTCGCCGTGCTTCTGCGCAATATCACCGGTGACGTTCTCTTCTGGTCCGAAGAGGCGGTCATCTACCTCATCATCTTCTCGACGTTCTTCGGCGCGGTGGTCACCCTGCGCCACAACGAGCATGTGGCCGTCGACATCATGCCTGCTCTGCTCAAGGGCAAGGCGAAGAAGTTCTTCGTCGTCCTCGGCGGACTCGCCACTCTGGTCTACGCGGGCTTCATCGCCTACCTGTCGTGGGCGCTCATCACCGAACCGTTCTCGCGGACGACGATCACCCCGGCGCTCAAGCTGCCGCTGTGGGTCGTCGAACTCTCGCTGGCCGTGGGCATGACTCTGTTCTTCATTCGGGCGGTGGAGATGACCATCCGCGCCCTGCGCACTCCTGCGACAGAGCTCGACAAGGATGTCCTCGCCGAGGAGGCCGCCGCCGTCGGCATCGACGTCGACGACCTCGCGATCGTCGATGACGGAAGCGACCGCGCGAACCGCGTGGAGGGAGCCAACGGGGGCGACCGCCTCGGCGATGGCGGGACCGACGAGAAGGGAGGCGATCGTTGATGTTCGAAGCCACCATCGTCCTCATCGTCGTCCTCATCGCACTGCTCGTCACCTCGGCGCCGATCGCGGTCGCTTTGGGCCTGACGAGCATCGTCTATTTCTACTACTTCACGCTCATTCCGATGACCCAGGTCTCGGAACGACTGTTCAATGCGCTCAACTCGTTCCCGCTCATGGCGATCCCGTTCTTCATCCTCGCGGCGAACATCATGTCCCGCGGCGGGATCTCCCGGCGGCTGACCGATTTCGGCGCGGCCATGGTCGGGCACCTACGCGGCGGCATGGCGATCACCACGGTGCTCGCGTGCATGTTCTTCGCCGCGGTCTCCGGGTCCTCACCGGCCACGGTCGTCGCGGTCGGTGCGCTGATGATCCCGGCGATGATCAAGAACGGGTACCCGAAGGAATTCTCCACGGGCCTCGTCGCCACCTCGGGGTCGTTGGGCATCCTCATCCCGCCGTCGATTCCGCTCATCGTCTTCGGCATCGCCACCGAGCAGAACATCGGCGACCTGTTCCTCGCAGGCGTCCTGCCGGGCATCCTCGCCGGCGTGATGCTGCTGGGCATGGCCGTGTTCGTCGCTTGGAAGAAGGGCTACGGTCACGCCGGGGTCGGCTTCCGGATGTCGAACAAGGACAAGTTGAAGGCGTTCCGGGATGCGATTCTCGCCCTTGCGCTGCCGTTCCTCGTCCTCGGCGGAATCTACTCCGGATGGTTCACCCCCACCGAGGCGGCCGCCGTGGCCGTCGCTTATTCGCTGGTCGTGTCGCTGCTCATCTACCGCGAGATCAAGATCTCGCAGCTGTGGGAGGTCACGCTGGCGTCGGTGAAGACCTCGGCGATGGTCATGTTCATCATCGCCAACGGCATTCTCTTCACCTTCGTGCTCGCCAGCGAACGGATCCCTGGTCAGATCTCGACGACGATCACCGAATGGGACCTACAGCCGTGGCAGTTCCTCATCCTCGTCAACATCCTGCTGCTGTTCGTCGGCTGCGTGATGGAGACGTCCTCGGCGATCCTCATCCTCGCCCCGATCCTGTTGCCGATCGCGATGGAGCTGGGCATCGACCCGATCCACTTCGGCATCATCGTGGTGATGAACCTCGAGATCGGCATGATCACACCGCCGCTCGGCCTCAACCTGTTCGTCGCATCGGGCATGTCCGGGATGAGCGTGATGGGAGTGGCGAAAGCCGCGATCCCGAGTGCGCTGGTGCTGCTGGCGGCACTCGCGCTGGTGACGTTCGTGCCGTTCTTCGCTACCGCGTTCGTGGGGTGACACTTCGGCAGTGATGACCGACCGTTGCGGGGCGGCGTTTGTGAAGTTTCGCTTACGTCGCCCCGTTTCTATTCCTACAACAGACATCAACCAGCATCTGCCGTTCTAGGACACCGAACCGGCTCCGTGTCAGTACCGGACGAAAGAATTTGTCTACGAATGGCAAGCCCGCAGGGGCACCCGGTTATGGATGAGGAAGCGATGATGAAGACTCTTCGGACCAAAATGTTGCAACTGTTCCTCTGGTGCCGCAAAGTTTTCGAAGCCGGCTCTACAAAGTGGTGGCCCGGGCTTGCGCTTATTCTCCTCGGACTCCTTGTATCCGCAATTCTGTACTTGCTCGTCGAGTACGTCTTCGCCCGCTCGTTGATTTCAGTCGGTTGGTATGAGGCAATGCCAAAGATCGCATCGGTGTTCACAAGCCCATTGATCGTCACTGGTGTTTATATGCTGATATTCCATTTGCGAGCAAAACATCGGGCCGACCCTCTCTTCATCGTTGTCGGCTCTGCCCGGCTCGGCTATTGGTTGTGGGGGCTGACAACAACGCTGATCTGTGTAGCTGGACCAGCTTTATGGCTCACCGGGGTCAGCCCTATGGCCGGGGCCACAGCCGCTTTCTCGGCCGTGTTCATCACGATCGGAGCCACGCTGGTAGAGCAGCCAAAGCCCGAGATGAAGATCAATTCCCTTCTGCTCTTGAAGCGAGTCGCGAACTGGCAACTTATTTCTGGAAGCGCAGTGATAGCAATGTTGTATGAGTCTCCCAAGCCTCATATGAATCTGTTTACTCAGCTTGGTGACAACAGAGGATTCATGTTCTACCTCATGATGTTGTGGGTGATCGGCGCTGGTGGACTCACTGTTCTACTTGAGCCTCTCAAATACAAGTTGGAAGAGGAAAGAACCTCTGCGCCACCGTCTGCCTCTTGGTACAGCAGTTCTCGATATGTTTGATGGATTTGCCTAGTTCGATCCCTTGACTTCGAGTGCACTCAAACCTCTAGCGTTGACGCTATGCCACCTACTACGGACAGTGCATCGATTCCGATCGAGACCCTATCGATCAGCGAAGTCTGCAACCGACTCGGCATCACAGCACACACTGCGCGGTACTACGAACGCATAGGGCTGCTCCACGTGGGACGTTCACCCTCAGGTCGCCGCGTCTTCGACCAGAGAGCCGTCGACCGGCTCGATTTCCTCGTGCGCATGCGGTCCTCGGGCATGGGCATCTCCGAACTCACCCGCTATGTCGACCTCGTCAACCAGGGCGAGTCGACCACCCCTGAACGCCTGCAGATTATGCGCGACCAACGGCAGCGGATCATCGAGCAGATCCGCGACCTCGAACGAGCACTGACCGCCACCGAATACAAGATCGCCGTCTACGGCGGCGCTCCCGACGACACTTCTCATTCTCCGAAAGGACACCACTCATGACCACCACAACCAGCCGCCTCGGCGACCTCGAGGTCTCCCCCATCGGCTTCGGCTGCATGGCCCTGTCCCACGTCTATGGCGACACCACTGACGACGATGCACGCGCCACACTTGGCAAGGTGGTCGACGCCGGCATCACTCTGCTCGACACTGCCGACGTCTACGGCGAACCTCGCGAGGGCACCACCGGTCCCGCTGGAACGAACGAGGAGATGCTCGCTCCGTTCCTCGCCAGGCGCCGCGATGATGTCCAGCTCGCCACGAAATTCGGCATCACCGGGCTGCGAACGCTCTCCGACGGATCGACGAAACGAACCGACGGACGACCCGAGTACGCACACTCAGCGTGCGATGCTTCGCTGCGCCGCCTCGGCGTGGATTCGATCGATCTCTACTATCTGCATCGGCCGGACCCCGATGTTCCCATCGAGGACACGGTCGGGGCGATGGCCGAGCTGGTCACGGCCGGCAAGGTCGCGCACATCGGACTGTCCGAGGTCACCGCGGACGAGCTGCGTCGTGCCCATGCGATCCACCCGATCACCGCGGTCCAATCCGAATGGAGCCTGTGGTCGCGTGATGTTGAAGACCACGTTGTGCCCGCCTGCGCGAAGCTCGGGGTCGGGTTCGTCCCGTACAGCCCGCTGGGTCGCGGATTCCTCACCGGAACCCTGACGAAGGACCAGGTGGCAGGCGATGTCCGCGGCGGGACCGCGCGCATGGGTGATGCGTGGGATGCCAACCAGCGGATCGTCTCTATCGTCGCCGAGGTGGCCGACCGTCACGGAGCGACCAATGCTCAGGTGGCGTTGGGTTGGCTCCTTCACCGTGCAGCAGAGATGGGAGTCCGCGCGGTTCCGATTCCGGGCTCCCGCAAGCCCGAACGCAGTCTGGAGAACTTCGGCGCTCTCGACCTGCGGCTCGAGCCTGAAGACATGCGGCGACTTGATGAGATCCGCACCCTCGTCGAAGGCGGTCGCAACATCGTCGACAGCCCGAAGTGGATCAGTTCCGGACGGGAGTGAAGGACACGCGAAACAGCAGCGTATGAATCCCGCAAACGGTAGCGTATAGACTCCGCAAACAGTAGCGTAGCCGATCGTCGGCAACGTCGGATTGCCCGAACATCACCCACCCTGACCTGGTACTTTACCGTTCGTCACGCCTCAACCAATAAAACCCATCACCGACTCTTTGACCTGCAGGGCAGCGAGGAACCCGAACAGGGCCAAGCACACGGCCAGCAGCACGTTCGACCACTTCGTGTTGCGCAGCTGAGCCGGAACGGATGAGCGGTTGAGGATGACGAGCAGCGCCAGGGCGAGCACCGGCAGGATGAACGCGCTGATCGCCGCGTAGACGAGCACGAGGGCGACGGGTTTGCCGAGGCTCATGATGACCAACGTCGCGATCGAAAGGTAGACGAGGACGCCGCGGAACTCGATCGACCTCGCCGACATCTCATTGGCCGGCTCGTCCTGGTGCGGGTACCGACGCAGCACGCGCAGGCAGTCGGCAGTGACGTAGGCAATGCCCGAGAACCCGCCGAGGACACTCGTGTACACCACGGCGAGGAAGCTGATGAGGAACACCAACCGCCCGGTCTCACCGATCCGACCCACCAGGTCATCGGCGATCGCGAACAGCGCATCATTGTCCGCAATAGTGAAGCCCTGCCCGTAGAGGATGAAGGCTCCCACAGCGCTCATCGCCACGGCGAAGATGAAGACGAGTCCATAGCTGATGACGAGGTCAAGGCGGACAACCGGCTTCCAGTCAGGGGTCCGCCACGCCTTCTCGCGGATCCAGAACGAGTAGGCGAGGATGCCGGTCGCTCCCCCGACCCCGCCGATGAGCGACATCACCGTGATGATCGAAGTGTTCGGGAACGTCGGCATGGTCGTCTCTGCAGCCACAGCTTGAGCGTCCTGGCCTTGGAACACCGAGATCGCCAGGGCAAGGATGCCGAAGAACATGATGATTCCGAAGCCCATCATGGCCTTTTCCACGATCCCGTAGCGGCCGATGCCGACAAGAACCGCGGCGGACAGGAGCACAACGATCGCGGTCGGCCAGAATGGGAGGACCGGGAAGATCGCCTGCAGGATCGTCGTCGTCACCGCGACGACTCCGGCTCCGAAGAACAGCCCGACGAGCAGCTCCGCGATGAGGAAGAGGATCGGGAACGTCCGCCCGCCGAATCGAGTGAGATGGGAGATCAGGGATCGGTCGCCGCTCATCTGCAGCCGCGATACCGCCTCGGAGAGGACGAACTTGAGGATGATGCCGACGGTGAACACCCAGATGAGCGCCAGACCGTATTCGGCGCCGGAGTTCATCGTAGTGATCATGTCCGAAGCTCCGACGCTGGCCAGCGCCAACACGATCCCCGGACCGATGAGGCGGAGGCGTCCAGCCCATGATGTCGGCGCCGAGGCGGCGTTATTCGTCTGCGATGTCGTTTCGGCGGACATTGGCGGGGTGGGCTCCTTCACGTGAGTTCGTCGACGCCGCCGGAATCGTTCGCACGGGCATCGTTCGCTCAGGAGAGTATGGCCGAGGTCGTCACATTCCGGGACGAAAGTCTCACCACCCGGGAAACGCCGCTACCTCAATCCGTTCCGCAACGCTCCGCGTCAACCGCTCAAGGCCCATTCTAGTCGCCGAATCCGAGGCCGATTCGCAGTCTTCGAGCGTATATTCGACGCCATGGCTGACGCACTCGATGAGGGACCCTTCTTCCACGGCACCCGTGCCGAACTCGCACCGGGAGACCTGCTGACCGCAGGCTTCGCCTCGAACTACCGACCCGAAGTGACGATGAATCACATCTACTTCACGGCCCTGCCCGACGGTGCAGGATTAGCCGCCGAGGTGGCCGCCCTCAACGGCGGGCAACCGCACGTCTACGAGGTCGAACCCCTCGGCGACTACGTCGACGACCCGAACGTCACCGACAAGAAGTTCCCCGGCAACCCCACCCGCTCATTCCGCAGCACCGAACCGCTGCGCATCGTCCGCGAGCTCACCGACTGGAAACGCCTGAGCGAGCAGGACCTGCAGATGTGGCGCGAACGCCTCGCCGCCATCCGTGAGGATGACAGCAAAGAGATCATCAACTGACACCGCCGAGGCGGCACGTCCCACTGCGCCCGAGAGGAGTCAACCTCGCTTCGCTCCGAACACCGCGTGGGCTCAGTCCTGCTTGGCTCCGAACACCGGGTGGTCGCTGGCGATCGAGATGCGGTTGAACGCGTTGATGAGGATCGTCGACCATTCGATCGCAGAGATCTGTTCGGTCGTCAGGAATTGCGCCACCTCGGCGGCGATCGCATCGCGATCTTCCGACTTATCCAACACAGTCAACGACTCGGCCAGAGTCAACGCCGCGAACTCCTGATCGGAGAAGATCTCGGCCTCATGCCAACTCGGCAGCACATCGAGCTTGAGCTGGGAGACGCCAGCCTTCCTGGCCGCCGGGGCATGGATGCTCAGGCAGGTGCGGCAGCCGTTGATCTGCGAGACCCGCGTGTTCACGAGCTCGATGAGCGCATCGTCGAGACCCGCCTCGCGCGACGCCTTCCGGGAACTCGCGGCCGCCTGGGCCAGCGCTTTGTAGTTCTCGGGGTGGATCTTGTCGATGAATGGTCGACTCGCGTTGCTCATGCCCTCACTCACGCCTGCCGCTTGACGATGTCGATATCCGCACCCGTCGCATTGCGGAACTTTCCGCCTTGAGCGATGTAGTCGTCGCCGGTCTCCTGCAGCTTCTTGACGAAGAGCGGGCAGACGGGCACGACGGTCACGCCACGCTCACTGGAGTCATCGAGCGCCTCGGCGACGAGGAACTTCGACAGCCCTCGGCCGCCGAACTGCTCGTTGACGACAGTGTGATAGAAGATGCGTTCGGTCTCCGCATCGGGTCCGGGCAGGAAGAATGCGCTCCCGGCGACTGTCCCGTCGGCCACGGCGACTTCGTAGGCCTGTGTTGATTCGTTCAACGAGACCGTGACCTCGGCCCCGGTCTTGTCTTCGAATGTCTTCGACATGGTTGACGCTCCTTCTGCTGTGGCGGCTGGGTCTCGGGTTCTTCTGTGCCGACTGACTGACGCGGCGAATTCTGTCGCCGCTGACTAGGACAGAAATCGGCGCGAACTTATTCCGCGGGTCCGCCCTGGACCTGCGGGGGCGGATTCCTCCGCGCTTTGATCGTCACGTCGGGCATCCTCGGCGCGGGGAGCCTGCCCATGCCATCGGCGTTCTGACCGGGCCCGCCCTTGCCGACGTATCCCTCGACGGCGCCGAAGCGATCGCCCTCGGCCTGCCATTCCTCGCGGTACCGGGCGATCTCCTCGTGCGTGCGGCCTATGAAATTCCACCACATGACGATCTCTTCACCGAAGGGCTCGCCACCGATGAGGATGAGTCGGCCGGGTTCGTCGCCGTGGTTGGCGATGCGCAGCTCCTCGACGCCGGTGCCCGTGTAGCCGATCGCCGCGACCGGCAGACCGACGTTCTCCAGCGCGATATCACCGGAATCGACGAGGAGGCCGTGCTCGAACCGCGGATCGACGGGCAGGTCGATGATGGCGCCCGGATCGAGGCGGATCTCCGCTCCGAGCAGCGGAGAGTGCGTTTTCACGGGCGACGACCCTCCGCCGAGGCGGCCGAGGAAGACGAGCATCTCCCCGCCGTCAAGCGACACCGGCTCGGGTTCGAAGTGCTCGAATTCACGTTCGGGCTGGTGGCGAGCGGCATCGGGCAGGGCCAGCCACAGTTGGACGCCGTGCAGCGTCGTCGTGTCGTCGGTCGAGACTTCGGAGTGGCAGATGCCGGCGCCGGCGGTCATGAGGTTGACCTCGCCGGGTAGGACGAGGCCCGAGTTGCCGCCGGAGTCGATGTGCTGGATGGCGCCTTCGAACAGCCAGCTCACGGTCTGCAGCCCGGTGTGTGGGTGGGGTGCGACGTCCATTCCGCCGGTGACGGAGACATCGGCCGGGCCGTAGTGGTCGACGAAGCACCAGGGGCCGATGAGGGAGCGCTGGCGCTGCGGCAGGGTCCGCCGCACGGTCATCGCGCGGGGTCCGCCCAGCGGCACGTCGCGGGAGGTGATGATCTCGACAGGGGAACGTCCCTGCTGGTCACAGGCTGGCCCGGGCAGTCCCCCGGCCTTGCAGACGACCTGCTCGGGACGGGTCTCAACGTTGCTCATGGCCACAGCCTAGCCGTCTTCTCACTGGGCGGGGAGGGGTCTCCTCTCCCCTGCGGATCGCTCCCCTACCCCACCGGGCAGATCTTGGACGCGAGCTCGAAGATCTCCTCCGCCTCGGAGTCCGTGAGACCGGAAAAGGCGGAGATGATGATCTCACCGTTCGTCTCAGCCGCCTCGGCGCAGAGCTTCTGCCCCGCCTCGGTGAGGGCGACGAGCACACCGCGGTGATCCTCCGGGTCGGGCTCCTGGGTCACGAGCCCACGCCCCTCGAGTTTGCCGAGCAGGCGGCTGAGCGCACTGCGGCTGATCACCAGACTGCGAAGCAGGTCGCGGTGCCTGACCTGCGCCGAGGTCGACGCGTTGATGAGCACATCGAATTCGTTGGCGCTGAGCCCGTGACGGGTCCGGAACTCGTGTTCGAACCGCGTCATGAAGTCCTGATATTTCTCCATCATCAACCGCCAGGCCGCGATCTTGACCGGGCCGTTCTGCCTGATCATGCTGCTGACGGGAGTCGTCTCTTCCATCTGCCCTTCTATCCCTCACGAACTGCCGGCTGACGTGTCGGGCGGCACATTTGTTGCGCCGTCAACAAAATCGTAGTTCAATGGTATACCTGGCCCTGAGTTGTAGGGCCACGTCGACGATCCCCTCGTCGAAGTACCGGAGTATCCCCCACGAACCCCCGGCGATCACGGATGAAGACGGTCTCCCCACGACCCTTCATCACCGGCCGGGGGTATCGTATTGCCTCCCGCCTCTCCGCTCAGACCCAGGGCATCCGCTTTCCGGCCCTGCGGAACCCACCCGCCCAGTCCGGGGACATCCGCGCTTCAATCCCGCGGAATCCGCTTCCGCCACGGCCACCACACGCTGCGCCCGATGTCGTGGACGAGCGCCGGCACGATGAGCGACCGCACAAGGATCGCGTCGAGGATGACGCCGAAGGTGACGATGAAGGCGAGCTGGAAGAGGAACATCACAGGGATGACGGCGAGCGCGGCGAAGGTCGCGGCCAGCACGATTCCCGCCGAAGTGATCACCCCGCCCGTCGAGACGAGTCCCTTGAGCACGCCCGCACGGGTTCCCAAATGCAGTGACTCCTCCCGCACCCTGGACATGAGGAAGATGTTGTAGTCGATGCCGAGCGCGACGAGGAAGACGAACGCGTAGAGCGGCACCGAGGGGTCTGCTCCGGAGAACCCGATGACGTCGTTGAACACGAGAGCGGAGACGCCCAGCGCGGTGCCGAAGGACAGCACGGTCAGCGCCACGAGCAGCAGCGGTGCCAGCAGGGACCGCAGCAGCAGGATGAGCACGATCGTGACCACGACGAGGATGAGCGGAATGGCCAAGGCCCGGTCCGCCTCGGCGGTGGTGTTCGTGTCGAGGTCGACCGCGGATTCCCCGCCGACAAGGGCATCCGGGTCGATATCGTGCACAGCCTTGCGGATCTCGGTCACCGCGGTTTCGGCTTCGTCCGAATCCGCGACCGACTTCAGCGTCGCTTCCAACAGGACGTTGCCGTCGACCTCAGTGGGGGCCGGCGTCTCCGACTGACCGGACCCGCCCGACTGACCGGACGTGTCCGGCCCGGCCCCGCTCGGCATTCCGCGCGGTGGGTCGATCTCCCCGTCCGTGCCGATGGACAGCGTCCCGCTCGGGGAATCGTTGGCGACGACGGTCATCGACTCGACCTCGCCGAGGCGGCCGACCGCCTGTGCGGCATCGCTGAGTTCGTCTTCCGCCACGACGATCTGCGCCGGCGATCCGGAGCCGCCGGGGAAATGCTCGGCGAGGATGTCCTGGCCGTCGCGGGCCTCGGAGTCTCCGAGGACGAAGTCGGACTGTGGGACTCCCTCGGCCTTGAACTGCGAGAGGGCGAGCAGCGGGATGGCGAGGAGGATGACGAGCGTGACCCAGATGCGGCGCGGATGCCGCGCGACCGCCTCGGCGATTCGGGCCCAGATTCCGCGCTTGGGCTTGGCCGTCTCGGCCTGGACGTGCGGAAGGAAGGGCCAGAACACGGCGCGGCCGATGATCATCAGGGCGGCGGGCAGGAAGGTCAGTGCTGCGAACATCGCCACGACGATGCCGATCGCGGCGACCGGTCCGAGCGCCCTGGTCGAGGCGAGGTCGGTGAGCAGGAGGACGAGGAGCCCGGCGATGACGGTTCCTCCGGAGGCCGCGATCGGTTCGAGGACCCCCTTGAGGGCGCTCAATCCGGCTCTGACTCGGTCGGGTTCGTGGAGAAGCGCGTCGCGGAACCGGGCGACGACGAGGAGGGAGTAGTCCGTGGTGGCGCCGACGACGAGGATGAAGAGAATGCCTTGGACCTGCCCGTTGATCAGGAGGATTCCGGCGTCGGCGAGATGCCAGACGATGAAGATCGAGGCGGCGAGCGCGGCAACCGAGGTGAACAGGACGATGACGGGCAGCAGCGGGGACCGGTAGACGATGATGAGGATGACGAAGACGGCGATGAGCGCGACGAGCAGGAGGATGCCGTCGATGCCGGCGAAGGCTTCGGAGAGGTCAGCGGAGAATCCCGCCGGACCGGTGACGTGGACGTCTGCCACGGTGGTCGGTGCTTCCGCGGACTGGTCCGAGGTCATATCGGCGGCGACCGCGGTCGGGAAGACCTTGCCGACCGCGTCTCGGATGGATTCGACGTCGTCGGAGGTGGTCGTCGAGGAGACCGGGAGGATGAGCTGGAGGGCCTCGCCGTCATCGGACGGGATGGCCGGTGAAGGGTCTGCGGCCAGCAGGTCGTCGTCTTCGAGCGTCTTCGTCAATTCATCGAGCCGGGACCGGTCGTCGTCGGTGACTCCGTCGCTGTTCTCGAGCACGACGATGGCGGGAACGTAATCGAGGTCGCTGAACTTCTCGATCTGGTCCTGGGCGCGAGTGGACTCCGCGGATTCGGGGAGGAACGATGAGCGGTCGTTCGTGGCGACCTCGGAGATCTTGCCGAAGTACGGACCTCCGACACCGGAGATGCCGACCCAGGCGACGAGGAGGACGGCGAAGAGTGCGAGCAGTGCCCCACGGCCGCGGACGGGACCCTTGGGGTGCTGTTTGGGCGCGGCAGCTGTGTCGGCGCCGTTTACGTCGTCACCGGCGGGACCCCCTCGGCGAGGGTCGGGGTTCGGCGGCGTCGAGGTCAGGAGGTGACGGGGCATGGTCTCAGGCTACGCGTGTTCGGCGGAATCGAGACATTGCAGTGCGAGGACGATTTCTGCGGCCGTCCGTGGATCGGTGAGGCGTGCGCCCAATACCTTCTCGATCTGCCCGATTCGGTAACGAACAGTGTTCTCGTGCACATGCAGCCGACCTGCAGCCTCAGAAATGTTGCCGCCGCTTTCCAGGTAGGTGCGCAGTGTGGTGGAAGATTCGGGCTTGGCGATTATCGGGTTGAGGAAAGCAGCGACGAGGCGGCTGTCGAATCGTGAACTCATGCGGGCCGCCGCCCATTCGATCGGGCGCATGCGATCGACGAAAGCGAACCTCGACTCCCCCGCCGAGGCAAGCGCCACGTCCGCCGTCTGCAGCATCTCCGGTACCTGACTGAGTGCCGTGAAGAGTCCGGAGACCCCGACTCCGATGAGGCCGAAATCGTCGAGGCTACCCTCGATATCGAAGTCTGCTGTACACAGCGCGGTCCGTTCGACCATCGAACTGACGTGCCCGGAATCCTTGATGACCAGGCCGCGCCCCGGGTTCGGGGTCGGTTTCCCATGCCCCGAGTCGGAGGCGTCGATGCGGAGGCGCAGGGCGCGAATCGGCTCGTAGGCTGCAAAGCCGAAGGTCTCGAGGACCCGCCAGAGCGCCGGTTCGCGACCGGGAGAGACACCGGCTTCCAAGTCGCGCAGAACCCGCGACGATTCCTCCCGTCGATTGCTGATCGAAAAGGACTCGAATCCCTCGAAGGCGCGCAAGAGTTTGGACAGAACATCGAGGATCACCTCGGCGGAAGGGTGGGTGGTGTCCGTGTAGCTGCCAGCCCTGCCCTCCCCAGTTCCACTTCTGCGCTTGCTGCCGGCAGTACCGGCCCCTTCGTCATCGACGTGGTCGGCGACGACGATGACATGGGTGCGACTGCGTAGTCGCACTGTCCGAGCGTGCACCTTCCAGCGGCCGATCGCACCGGACGTCGACTCGGCCCAGCCCGCTGGTGTCGCCGGACCGACGACCTCCTCCTGAGTCCACCGGGCGATGAGGTGGACCGGGGCGGAACCGACGGACCTGACGACTTCGCCGAGTTCGTTGATGACGAGACCTGCGCCCCGACTCATCCGCGCTACCCGGGAGAGCGCCGATTCAAGCGGATCTGCAGAATTCATCGCGCTCAAAAGCTCATCGAAGATCCGCTCTCGCGCCAGGGCGTCTCGGCTCGAATCCATCGGATTTCACCTCTGCTCCCACTCGCCTGCTGCATCATTCCGCGCCGTCGGCACGGCTTTGTGATTCTTACAAATCTAGCCGTCTTTTCCTTCGTCTGCTCCATTGACCGGCCCGATCATCGAAGGCCAGGCTATGAGGGAAACCACAATCAAAGGAGATGACCGTGGCAGATCTACGCGTCGCAGTTGACGTCGGCGGAACGTTCACCGACATCTGTGTATTCGACGAATCCACCCAGACAATGCGGGTGACGAAAGTCCCGTCCACCCCGGACAACCCCATGGAGGCTGTCCTCAACGGAGTGAAGCGGGCGAACATCGACCTCAGCCAGGTCGAGCTCTTCTCACATGGCACGACTGTTGCCACCAACGCGCTCATCACTCGCAGATTTCCCAAATCAGCGATGGTGACGACCAAGGGTTTCCGCGATGTCATTGAGATCCGCGATGGCACGAAGGACGATCTGTGGGACGCCTATTCCGATGTATCCGGCCCCTATATTCGTCGCCGTGACCGCTTCGAGGTCACCGAACGCGTCGACTACGCGGGCAACATCGTCACCGAGCTCGACGAAGACGAGGCCAGGAAGCTCGGCCGCCTGCTCAAGAAGCGCGGTGCCGACACCGTGGCCGTCTGCTTCGTCAACTCCTATGCGAACGCCGCGAACGAGATCCGGATGCGCGAGATCCTCTCAGAGGAGCTTCCCGGAGCCAGCATCTCCACCTCGGCCGAGGTGCTGCCGGAGATCTTCGAACACAACCGGTTCAACACGACTGTCGCCAATGCCGTTCTTGGTCCGTTGGTATCCGGCTACGTCGAACAGCTCGACTCCAACCTCACCGAGGACGGCTATGCCGGAGAACTCCTTCTCCTCCATTCGGGCGGTGGATCGATGACCTCGGAGATGGTCAAGCGGTTCCCGGTGCGACTCGCGGCCTCAGGAATCGCCGCCGGCGCGATCGCCGCTCAGCACGTGGCCGAGCAGTGCGGTCATGCCAATGCCGTCGGACTCGACATGGGCGGCACTTCGACGGACATCTCACTCATCGCCGACGGCGAACTGCGGGAGACGAACGAATGGGAAGTCGAATACGGCCACCCCATCGTCTTCCCGAGCATCGAAGTACTCACCATCGGCGCCGGCGGCGGCTCTTTGGCTCACATCGACATCGCCGGCTCCCTGCGCAACGGGCCGCAGTCGGCCGGTGCCGCTCCCGGTCCGGTCTGCTATCGCCGCGGCGGCGACCAGCCGACGAACACCGATGCGAACCTCGCCCTCAATCGTCTGGGCACCGACCTCGCCGACGGTGAGATGACGCTGGACCGTGAGAGCGCACGGGCAGCGATCAAGGAGAAGATCGCCGATCCGCTCGGCCTCGATGTCGACTCCGCGGCCGAATCCATCGCCCAGGTGGCCAACGCGAACATGGCAGATGCGGTCCGCCTCGTGTCCATCCGTCGCGGGCTCGACCCCCGGGACTTCGCACTCATCGCCTTCGGCGGTGCCGGTGCACTGCACGGGGCGGACGTCGCTCGCGAACTCAACATCCCCACTGTAATCGTCCCGCCCAGCCCGGGAGTCACCTCGGCGCTGGGGTGCCTCCTAGTCGACATCCAGCACGACCTGTCGCAGATGTTCACCGGCGTCGCGGACTCCGCAGACGGAGAAACGGTCGAACAGCACTTCCGCGAACTCGAACTCGAAGGTCGTGATCGACTGCGGCATGAGAAAGTCGCCGAGGAAGACTCGGTCTTCGAACGTGGCATCTCGATGCGTTACCACGGCCAATGGCGGTCGCTGCAGGTGAAGATGGGCTCCGGCCCGAACGCGCTGCGCGAGGCCGTCCAACTATTCCACGAGGAACACGAGAAACAGTACGCGTTCCGGCAGGACGACACCCCGGTCGAGATCTACCAACTCCACCTCAAAGCACTCGGGAAGACACCGAAGCCGACCTTCAAACCGACCCCTGTCAGCAGCAAAGATCCCGGCGAGCCGCTCGAGGTCCGCGACGTCTACTTCGACGGACAGTGGCATTCGACGCCGGTCTACCAGCGGGAGAACTTGCCCTCGGGTGCTGCGTTCATCGGACCGGCGATCCTCAACCAGATCGACTCGACCACCGTCATCCCGCCGAACTCGTCCGCAGTGATCGATGAGTGGTTCAACATCCGCATCGCACTGACGGCAGAGACAACAGAGCCTGCGCTGTCAGCTGCGAACAATTCAACACAGAACGGCCTGTGAGGAGAGACCCATGACCACAGCAACGGAACAGTCGACGTCCACGCTCGACCCGGTGACTTTCGAAGTACTCAAGAACGCTTTCGCGACCAGCGTCGACCTCATGAGCGAACAGATCCTGCGGACCTGCTATTCGTTCGTCATCTATTCACGCGACTTCTCGTCGGCACTTTGTGACCGCGACGGCAACACTGTCATGCAAGGAAGTGCAGACATCGCCGTCCACGTCGGCACCCTGCATTTCCAGTGCAAGGCCGTTATGGAGGAGTTCGGCGACGACATCAACCCAGGTGACGTCTTCCTCATCAACGACCCCTATCGAGGCGGTACCCACTTCAACGACGTCAGCTTCATTCGTCCGATCTTTGCTGATGACGAGATCATCGGCTTCGCGCAGAACAAAGGCCACTGGGCCGATATCGGTGGGTCCGTCCCGGGCTCGTTCGATGTCTCTGCCAGTGAGCACTTCGGTGAGGGTCTGCGCATCACCCCGCTTCGGGTCTGGCACAAGGGCCGGTTCCTCCACGATGTAGCTCAGCTGCTCGTGTCGAATACGCGTGCTCCCGATCAGGCCCTCGGCGATCTCAACGCCCAAGCCGAGGCCACAGCTGTATGCGAACGCGAAGTGCTCCGCCTCGTCGACAAATATTCGAAGGACACGGTCCTCGATGCGATGCAGGAGACGCAGGACTATGTCTGCCGCACCGTGCTCGCCAGCCTCGGCGATCTGCCGAAGGGCGAGTGGGAGACGGTCGACTTCCTCGACGGCGATCCGGCTAAGGGCGAGGGGCTGGCTCCGATCCGGGTGAAGCTCACGCTCGATGGGACAGGTATCCACTACGACCTCACGGGATCCGCCGAGGCGGTCTCAACGTTCCTCAACTCCGGCTACGGGACGACTTTCTCTGCGATCTACGCGGGCACGAAGACGTTCTTCCCCGAGGTTCCGCTCAACTCCGGGTTCTACCAGGCGGTGACCGCAGAGATCGGCGAAGAGGGAACCGTCGTCAACGCCGGCTGGCCGCATGCAGTGACCGGGTTCTGTTCGGGCCCGTACGAGAAGGTCATGAACGCGATCTTCGAACTGTGGTCCCACATCATGCCCGAACGCGCGATGGCGTGTGCATTCAACCTCGAGTATCTGCTCGTCGGCGGTCATGATGCCAGGACCGAGTCGAGCCCGTACTTCATGTGGTACGACTGGATGGCTGGCGGTTGGGGCGGCCGGTCGACGAAGGACGGTTCATCCGCGACCTCACCGGTATTCGGCACCGGACTCGCCGTGCAGCCGGTCGAGGGACAGGAGCGCTTGACTCCGGTAATCACGACTCAGCACTCGATCAACATCGACTCCGGCGGGCCGGGCAGGTTCCGCGGAGGATGTGGAGTGAATAAAGGCGGCATCCTCACAGATGCGACCGGTGCGGTGATGAGCTACTGCTGCGACCGCGGGCGGTCGACGACGTGGGGCATCAATGGCGGACTGCCGTCGATCCCACACGGAGTCTGGCTCAATCCTTCGTCAGAGAACCCGCGCTACTTGGGTGCCACGTTCTCGAATGTAATCATCAGCCCCGGTGACACGTTCGAACGACCAAGCGCCGGAGGTGGTGGCTTCGGTGACCCGCTGGATCGGCCGACTGTCGAGGTGCTCGAGGACGTCATCGACGGCTATGTCTCCATCGACCGGGCGGCGAAAGACTACGGCGTCGTCATCCGTGAGATCGATGCCGAGCTCGATGAGTACGAGATCGATGAGACCGCGACAGCGACGGAGCGGGAACGGATCCGCTCCGAACGTGCGTCCTGGCTGGAAGCCGACCCCGCCGAGGTGGCCCGCCGTTACCGCGATGGTGAGATCACCGTCCACGACGTCATCCGCCAATACGGCGTCGTGCTCGATTGGGGCACCGGAGAGTTGTTGGAGAAGTCAACGGGACAGTTCCGCGACAGTATGCGGACTCGGTCTGCTTCGCACTGGAGCTGATGACTCGAATCAATCGGGGCGCTCGTCCATTCGAGGCGAACGCCCCGATTGTTTGACCTGAATCACCTCGCGTTCGAGAGTGATAGCAGGAGAATCCACAGAGAAAAGAGGGTCGAGCATCATGAACACAGTGGCAATAGTCCAGGCAGGGTCCGTTCCATTCGATGCCGAAGCGTCGACTGACAAGGCGATCGCCCGGCTGCGGGAGGCCGCCGGCCAGGGGGCCGGGCTCGTCGTGTTCCCCGAAGCGTTCATCGGCGGCTACCCGAAGGGCAGCACGTTCGGTGCTCCCGTGGGAATGCGCACCGGGCAGGGCCGGGCGCAATTCGAACAGTACTTCGACGGAGCAGTCACCGTCGATGGACCGGAAATCACCAAGCTCGCCGAGGCGGCCCGCGAGGTCGGTGCCTTCGTCGTCATCGGCATCATCGAACGGTCCGGCAACACCCTCTATTGCACAGCGGTGATGATCGACCCGAAACTCGGGATCGTCGGCGCACACCGGAAGCTCATGCCCACCGGCACCGAGCGTGTCATCTGGGGATTCGGAGACGGGTCGACTCTCGACACGATGGACACACCTTTCGGCCGAGTGGGCAGCGTCATCTGCTGGGAGAACTACATGCCACTGCTGCGCCAGGCGATGTACGCCAAGGGCGTCTCCGTCTACTGCGCGCCGACGGTCGACGACCGTCCGACCTGGACGGCGACGATGACGCATATCGCCTTGGAGGGCCGCACTCACGTGCTCTCGGCATGCCAGTTCATCACGAAGAGCGAGTTCCCCGACGACCACCCCTTCGACGAGGAACTCCCCTACGGCGAGACCGCGATCCGCGGCGGCAGCGTCATCGTCGCACCCACCGGCGAGGTGCTGGCGGGACCGGTCTATGACGAGGAGACGATCCTCTACGCCGACATCGACCTCGGCGCCAAGACCCGTTCGCACCTCGATTTCGACCCGGTGGGCCACTACTCCCGGCCGGACGTTTTTGAGCTGCGAGTCGACACTCGCGCGAAGAGCTCCGTGACGTTTGAGTGAAGCGGCGGGCGGCCGGTCGCGAAGGCCGCTCGACTTCGTCCTTGCCGGCCAATGCATCCGGTCGCATCACTTCTAGGACAGGTCATCAGGACGCGAACCGATGACCTGTCCTAGAAGTGATGGCGGATTGCACTTAATGTGATGACGGCATGTACCTGTTGCGGTACCTCCGCTTATCGGCCGGTGCTGTGAGCGTTAGATCCTCATGGACTGCCGCTGGCGACGCCACTCCCTCAGCCCGAGCAGAACGTCGATGACGACGAACCCGACGAGGCTGATACCGACAAGCGGCAGGAACACACCGATCACGATTGCGGCAGCACCGACCGCAGCCACACCCCACCACGGAGCCCCATTGAGCACACCGCGCGCGGGTGCGCGCCCGAACCGTCTCGCCGGACCGCGCTTCGGCCGACGCTGCCACCACATGACATATCCCCAGATCACCATCGACGCGATGGCGATAGCGAGTGCAACGAGCACGATCTGGTTGGCCAAGCCGAACAGTGTGCCCATGTGCAGGTCGACACCCCAGCGGGCGAGCTTGGCCGCCACACCGTAATCGGAGAAGTCGACCCGGTCGACGGCTTTCATCGTCTCGGGGTCGAAGGCGACCGTGTCGACCTGAGTGGGCCAGCTGCGCTGAATCTCCTGCACCACCCATGCGGATCCGTCTTCCTCGGGCGGCAGGATCTCGACGGCTCCGGAATCGATGCCGACTCCGCGCGCCATCGACAGCATCATTTCGAAATCGGCCGGATCGAAATCGGACCTTGCCGAGGCGCCGGTTCCCGAGTGGCCCTCGTGCCCGGCGTGGCCTTCGTGACCAGCGTGCCCGGACCCGCCGTCAGCATGCGCGGCGGCCGCGCTGCCGAGTTCCGTCGACACGGCCGGAGTCTCCCAGCTCAGCGCCGCACGCAGCTTCGTGACGTTCTCTCCACCGAACTGCGACCAGGTGATTCCCGTGGCCGAGAGGAAGAGCATGCCGATCGCCGCCCAGACACCGACCGAAGCGTGCCAGGAGAATGTGCGTCTCAGCCCCTTGTGCTTCCGGTTCGGTCGCAGCATCGCGGCGGGCTTCTTCGTTTTGCGAGCGCGGAGGATCCAGAGGACGAGACCCGCGGCGGCGACGATTCCCAACCATGAGGCGGCGAGTTCGCTGTAGATCCGCCCGACGTCACCGAGGTGGAGGCTCCGGTGCATCTGATCGATCCACGTCCGCAGCGGCAGGGCACCCGAGGTTCCGTAGACGGTGAGGTCACCGACCACCTCGGCGGTGGCAGGGTCGACGAAGATCGCCCGGGATTCGCTCTCGCCGAGGCTGGGATCGGAATACATCACTCGCGTGGTATCGCCCGGCTCGGGGGCCGGTCGCACGGCGGACAGCGTCGAATCGCTGCCTGCGATGACGGAATTCGCGACGTCGATCTGGGCGGCCAGTGGCAGAGGGTCGTCGGTGGCGGGGACGCTGAGCTGGTCGGCATAGACCAGCTTCTCGAGCGTCGGGCTGATCGCGTAGGCCGCCCCGGTGAGCGCGGCGATGAGGATGAACGGACCGATGAGGATGCCCGCGTAGAAGTGGAGACGGCGCAGGAGCGGACCGAGCCACGGAATAGGACGGTCGGGGCGGTCGGGGCGGTTACGGTGGCGGGTCGGTTCCGGGCCCGAGCTTTCGGGCACGGTTGATGAAGGTGTGGTCATGATAATGCTTTCTCTCAGGTGCGCTGAGCCAGATCGGGTCGGCCTGATGCCTTCGACGAGCAGATGCGGTCGACGGGCAGTTGCGGTCGGCAGTGGTTGCGCACGACACGCAGTCGCGGTCGACGACCAGATGCGGTCAGCAGTGATCGCACCGGCTCACGAGAGCCGATGCGCGGATGTGATGAGTGTCAGAAAGCAGGCTGTGGTGGCCCTCGCCGCAGCACCGGGGATCGGTGCACGCCGAGGCTGCGCGGCAGTTCGGGTTCGAAGCCGACCAGTGACCGCGGCTTCTCGATCTGCGCCCGCAGGAGGACGAGGCGCGGGACGACCGCCCGGATGATCAAGCGGGCGAAGTCGCCGAGCATGACCGGAAGTCGCTCGGCCCAATAGATCATCGCGATCGTCACGATCCCGGCAACGCAGTGGGCCAGCAGCATCCCCGGTGACGAGTGCGAATGCATCTGGGCTACTGCGCCCACTGAACCGTCCATGGCAGGCATGACCGTGGAGTCATGGGCCATTTGCATCGCGCCGCCGGGCGTCGAGTGCATCGACGCGTGATGGGCTCCATGCGCCGGCGAGTGGTGAGAGTGCGAGCCGAGGAGCGCGGCGAGTCCGTTGTCGGAGCGCGCCATCGTGTTCGGCGATGCGGAACCGTGCGGAGTGAAGAGGGAGAAGAGGAGGTGAAAGAGGGTCTGGCTGATTCCGACGGAGGCTGTCAGCCGAGGCAGCGACATTTGGCGCCCGGCCAAGAGAACGCAGACGAGGGTCGACAGCGCCAGCGGCACGATGACGCCCATCGCAGTCGGAAACGATCCACCGCCGAGGATGTGCGACGTCAGCGCGACAAAGGTCGCGAACGCTGCGGCGAGAGTGCCGCGCAGAGCGCGCCGGTGCCTGACTCTCATCCTCACCGTGCCATTGTCACACAGGTGGAACCCACCCGAATGATCGTGCGGGATCGACCCTTGCGCCAGGCAGTGAACCATAGGTACAGTACCAACATGACTACAGCTCCGCAGACGTCATCGCCCGCCAACGCCCGAACCCTTCTGCTCCCATACACGTTCGGTCTCATCATCGCCATGACCATCGTGCAGATCGTCGTCTCTGCCACCGGCGGCGAGGTCACGATCCTCGCCGGTGGACTCACAGCACTCGTCGCCATCGGAATCGCGGTGTGGCTGTGGCGGAACCTGACCGCGCTCAAACGTGTCCGCTTCGGCGTGGTCATCGCCCATGCCATTGCCTTCGTCACCGTCACCACCTCCTTCAATCTGCACGCGATCCTCCGGGTGATGTTCCTCGGCTTCGAAGTCGACGGCGCCGGAGACGCGACCCACACCCTTCTCGAGAGCTCTTGGTTCGGGGCCACGCTCGTGATGAGCGCCCTGTGGGGGCTCGGACTGCTGGTCCACCTCCTCGGCTCAGTCCTCGGCCGCGGCTGGGAGGACTGAGGTGGCGGCACAGTCTCGCGACACCACGAACGAGGCAATCGACATCACGACTGCGGCGAATGGCAGCCCGGCCGCAGTCACCCCAGAAGAGCGGGAGTGGCTCGACCACCGCGTCGAGTCCTGGGTCGAGACGTATAAGAAGTCGATGCTCACCCCGATCACGCTCTCCCTCGTCGCGACACATCAGCCGGCCGAGATCTCCACCATCGCCGAGGCGGTCACCGCAGCCACGGGATGGCAGATCACAGAACGCGGCCTCTATCGCACCATCAAACGCCTGCAGGACTCCGGATTTCTGGTAAGCACGGCGGTCGATGCTCCGCGGACCGGGGCGAAGAGAAAACTGCTCTCGCTCACTCCGCTGGGAGCGAGCTATCTGTCGGGAATCAAGGGCAGCCTCGTCGAGGTACCGGAAGAGAGATGACAGCGCCGGGAGTTCGGTCTCCGCATCGACAACAGCACCGAGGCACGAACCAACGGCGACTGCACCTCGAGCCTAGACTGCCAAACCTTCAAGGACGATCCCGGCGATAGATGACGTGCCACCCGTCATCGATCGGGTTGTCGGGCGGGATGTGGCCCTCGGCGATGCGCTCATATCCGGCAGCCTCGAGAGCCCTCCACGATGCCGGATTTCCCGCGATCACGGGCACAAAGATCGCCGAGGCGGCCGGGCAGTCAGCGAAGCAGAGCTCGGTGAACTCCCGGATCATCCGCGTGCCGATGCCCTTGCCTGTCGCGGTGACCTCTCCGATGAAGTAGTCGATCGTCAGCGCATCTGGCGGGGCCTCGGCTAGAGCGATGAGCTCCCGCTGCTCGTCCGCATAATCCCAGATCGCACTGCGTTGGATGAACCCGACCGGCACCCCGGCGTCCTCGACGATGAAGTCGAATGACGGTTCGGTGCCATCGATGCTGCCGCCGAAGTCTCGTTCGATCGCCTCCGGGGTGGTCTCGTGGTTCCAGAATCGGGCGACGTGAGACGACCCGAGCCACCGCGCGAGCAGCGGAAAGTCACCCCGCGTGGTCCTTCGAAATTCCACGTGTCCTCGCGATCGGCTTCACCCGCCGCTGCGCCGCCTCACATCTCCTCGTGAGTGAGCGGATCCCGGTCCTTCATGCGACCGCGCTCGAGTCCGGAGATCGCCGCCACCTCGGCTGGGGTGAGTTCGAACTCGAAGACGTCGGCATTGGACCGCTGACGTTCGAAGTTCGCCGATTTCGGGATCGGGATGCTGCCGATCTCGATATGCCAGCGCAGGACCACCTGAGCCGGAGTCACGCCATGGGCGGCGGCCGCCTCGGCGATGGGGGCTTCATCGAACAGTCCCTGGTCACGGTAGAGCGGGGACCAGCTCTCGGTCTGCACGCCGATGGAGCGGTGGAAGGCGACGAGCTCGGTCTGCGGGAAATACGGGTGGAGCTCGACCTGGTTGACGGCCGGGGTGACGCCGGACTTCTCGACGAGCTCGGTGAGCATCTCCGCGGTGAAGTTCGAGACGCCGATGGACTTCACCAGCCCGCGTCTGCGCAGTTCGATGAGGCCCTCCCAAGTCTCGACGTACTTGCCGACGCTGGGGTTGGGCCAGTGGATCAGGTGGAGGTCGAGGTAGTCGAGGCCGAGGCGGGCCAGGGATTCCTCGGTGCTGGCGATGGCTTCGTCGAAGCCGTGGTGGCGGCCGGGGATCTTGCTCGTGACGAACAGATCCTCGCGAGCGACGGAACAGTCGGCGATGGCCCGGCCGACCTCGTGTTCGTTCTCGTAATTCACCGCGGTGTCGAGCAGGCGGTAGCCGACATTGTCGACGGCACCCACGATGGCGTCGACCCCCTCGTCGCCCTTCATCGCGTAGATGCCGAGCCCGAGCTGCGGGATCGCGCGTCCGTCGTTGAGGTCGAGGGTGGGGATCGGTGAGTTCTGTGCGGGAGTGTTCGCTGGGGTCGTCATGTATTCACCCTATGACCGCCGAGGCATTGCTGGCCAGAGCATTCTCCTTGAGTTCGAGCAGGGTGTCGTGGGTGAACTCTTCCTGTGAGGTGTCCCGAGGAGGCACTGCCGCGGGGTTTTCACAATGCGGCTTGGGCTAGCGTGGACGCATGGAGACGAACGCGCGAGCTGCGGAGCGGGGATTCCTTCGCCGTATTCGCAGGCTTTCGCGGTGGCGGGTGGCCTTTCTCCTGCCGAGCGCCGGATTGGTGGTCGCCGCGCTGCTCCACGCTGCCCAGTGGGTGACGTCGTGGATTTCAACAGCGGTCGCCCGTACGCAGGGTGCCGCCGATGCCTGTTCCGATCTGGTCGATACCCTCAGCGTCGACCCCGATGCGATCGAAATCGAGGATCGCGCACCGTCCGGATTCGTCTGCCAGGCCCCGACCTACGACGGCGGGCACGCGATCATTGAGCACTCCGGGGCCACCTCGGCGCTGTTTATGGTCTCGATGGCACTCGCCGCGGTCAGCGTCGCGGTGCTTCTCGGTGTGCTGATCGCGTTCGCGGTGACCCGGTTGCTCGGGCTGTACCGGTCGCCGCTGGCCGAACCGCGTCGAGATCGGTGGCCGCTGCGGCTCATCGGGATCGGGGTCTTCATGCTGCCGGTGATGATGCTCGGCCAGTATTTTCAGTGGTACTCGAAATCGGACGGCTTTGAGATCTGCCCGGAATCCGTCGGCGGCAATGATGTGCTGGGATTTTCGGTCACGGCCGACTATCTGCCGCCGAGCCTGACCTGCTCGGGCGACACCGTCACCGGTCAGGAGTTCTCGGTGACGCAGTACGGGTGCCCCTTCTACGGGTTCCTGGCGGGAGTGGTCATCGCCGTCGCGGGACTGGTCCTGCTCATTATTGTGAGGATGCGGCGCACAAGAGTCGAAGCTGACCAGCAGCGTCTGAGGACCGCTCGAGACTGATCGCCGAGCGGGAACATTGAGCGCTCATTCCTGAGCGTCAAGGGCCTTGATCAACCTCGTCGAGGCGGTGTTCCGATAGGAATCAATCGTCAGTTCGCGCAGCTCCTCGTCGTCGAGATCGTCGAGTCCGAGTCCGACCCAGCCGGAGGGGCCGAGGTACATAGGAACGAAGGAGTCCGGTCGCTCGAGCACCACCTCGGCGTCCATGGGGTCGAGCAGGACGAGCAGCGCCTGCGGGTGCTGCACCATCTCCCCCGATGCCAGCTTCTCAGTGCCGCCGTAGTGAGCGAAGATCTTCTTCGTGAAGAAGGCCGGTCTGCCGTGCGAAATCTTCTCGTCCGCCCCGGGCAGGCCGAGTGCGATCGCGCGGACCCGCTCGAGCAGCGGATCGTCGTCATCGAACATCTGCGGATGCGCCATGAGTCAACGGTACGCCGTCGGCAGGTGAGGATAGGACTCTTCAGACGATGAGTCCGACGGGTTCCTTTCCGTCGAGTACATCGATGACTGCTTGAGCTGCGGCGAGACCGGCGCGTTCGCGGGCTTCGACCGTCTGACCGGCCAAGTGCGCGGTGATCCAGACATTGTCGAAGTTCCGCAACGGGTGGTCTGCGGTCATCGGTTCGGTTTCGAGCACGTCAAGGGCGGCTCCGGCAATCTGGCCATTGTCGAGGGCGTCGATGAGGTCTGCCTCGTCGATGAGCGATCCGCGAGCGGTGTTGACGAGGAACGCTGTGTCCTTCATCGCCGCGAATCGGTCGGCCCCGATGATCGGGGTGCCGGTCGCTCGGGCGTGGAGGGTGAGATAGTCGGCGGCCGCGACGACGGTGTCAACGTCGGCGAATTCGATGCTCGGGTCCGCGTTGGTATCAGGGTGGGAGGTGCCGACGATGACTTTCATGCCCAGAGCTGCACCGATTGCGGCGATTGCCTTGCCGCTGGGGCCGTAGCCGATGACGCCGAGGGTCTTGCCGCGCAGTTCCGTGCCTGCGGTGCGTGGCCACTGACCGGCGTTGGTGCCGGTGATGACGTCGCTCAAGTGTTTGGCGCAGTTGAGCATGAGAGCGAGCGTGAGTTCGGCGACGGCGTGATGGTTGACGCCGGGCGTGTTGGCCACGTGGATGCCGAACTCCTGGGCCGCGTTGGTGTCGACGGAGTCGTATCCGACTCCGCTGCGGGCGAGGATCCGGAGGTCGGCCGCCTCGGCGAGCATGTCACGGGTAATCGGTTCGCTCGCAACGATGGCACCGACGGCACCTTTGAGGAGATTGCGCTGTAAATCCTCGGTGCGTCGACCAGCCGCCGGGGAATACACGGGTTCGAGTCCGTGCTCCCTCAGCAACCGGTCGACGCTGTCGCCGGGTTCGAGGTAATCGGTGGTGATGACGATGCGACGGCTCATGATGGTGAGCCTAGCCGCCCGGAATCACTTGAGTCGCCGGATCTCCCATGCCGGTCGGTACCAGTCCTGGCTCAGCGACGTGCGGAACAGCGCCACACCGTCTTTGCTCACTGAGCGCAGGCCACCGGGCGGGTCATCGTCGATGACGACTCCGGCGGAGTCGATCGACAAGGTACCGTTGGGCTGCTCGACGAAGAAGTTTCCAGCGGCTGAGCCGCTCACGCCGGCGACCGTCCGGCTGCGCAGCTCGGTCACCTCGACACCGGAATCGGTCGTATTGACAACGACGGGAAATCCCGGCCGCGAGGTCGCCGTGTCCGGTACGGAACTGCACATCACCGGACCAGCCGCGCCAACGCAGTCGGCCAGCCGTTTGCCGATGCTCGCGAGGCTGGACCCGTCTTCGGCATCGATGATCTCGGTGCCGTCCTCCCACCGGATGAACACCAGCCCGTCGGCGGCGGTCACCGAGCCGGGCACCTCGTCCACCCGAGAATCCCGTGATGACCATAGCTCTTCCTTGTCCTTTCCAAGTCCGAGCACGCGAACGTCGGTGCGCTCGGCAGTGCGACCTTCGCCGACCTGCTTCTGCACCACCACGGACTCCGCGGTGATTCTCTTCGCTTCGGTGCCTTTGTCCTTCCACACTGTCTTGGGTTTCGTTGCGGTCGAGAAGTCGGTGAGCATCGTCGTCCGGGCCTCCGTCGATGTCTTCACCGTGACGGCGGCAAGGTGTGACCGTGTCGTCGCGACTCTTACAGTCGCCTCCGAATCGGCCAAGGGGTGGAATGAATCGGGCTCACCTGTGACGACATCGATCGCAGCGATTCCGGACCGCCCTCCGGAGACGGCTGGGATGACCAGCTTGGCGCCGTCTTTCGTCTCCACCACGTCGGGGTCGCCGAAGCGACTGAACTCCACGTCAATGGCGGCACCGGCCTCGGTGCGCAGATCGGTCGTGCGGTCGATCGTCCATGCCGCGTCCCCCGAATCAGTTTCGAGTGAGACGACGGCGTAGCCGTCCTCTTTGTCCCCGTTGACGAGCACGTGCTCATCGGCGACCGCCACTCCGGTCGCGGCGGTGAGCTCTCCCCCTCCCCTGAGGTCGATCTCGTCCGGATCCGCCTCGGTGGAATGACTCGACGGCAGGGCTGCGCCCCATTTCAGGGCGGGAGTGTTGGCGGCGATCGGCAGGTCCGAGGTCGCATCGGAATCCGCCGCGTGGATGGTGCACTTGGCGGCCGCCTCGGCGCAGGTGACCAGGTAGTCATCGGTCATCGCGGCGGGGACGCTGTCGAAATCGTCGATTCTCGTCTCACCCTCACGGTCGACGGCTTTGAAGTCGCCGCCATCCTGTGTTGTGTCTTCGGTGATGATGGTCTCTCCGAATACCTGGGCCGAATTCCATGAATGGGCCGCGTCGCCGTCGTAGGGGCTCGACCGTTCGATGGCTGCATCTGCTCCGCTGATGGTGGTGAGTTCGTCGTCTTCGTCGCAGGCGATGAGCACGGCGCTCGACCGGCACTCCGCGAAGTCCTCGAGCTCCTCGACGACCGACCCGTCGCTGATGTCGATGAGTTCGGTCGAGTGGGCCGAACCGTCCGAATCGGCGGACGACAATGTTCCGGAGACCACCGCGAAGTTACCGGCTGCGGCCGTGATCGAGGCATGGTCGAAGCGGTCGTCGAGGTCCCAGACGGTATCGCCGCTGTCCGGGTCGATCCCGCGCGGAGCAGTTTTGTCGATGCGGTCGGGACCATTTGCCGACCAGAGCAAGTCGGGTTTCCGGGCGGGTTCGACGATGACGGTTCCCGAGCTGTCGGCATTCGTGCCAAGCGCGACCGGCCAGAGATTGTCGGTCTTCGACCTCGTCTTTCCGGTTTCAGCGTCGAGGATCCACCCGGTGATGTGGCCTCCCTTGCGCTTCCCCGAGGCGGCCACGACAGTATCGTCACCGGCGAGCACCGGCCGAGCCATGCCTTCATCGGTGCCTCTGCTGGCTTTTTCGAACGCCTCGCTGGTCCAGACCGCGTGGCCGTCTTCGCCCGACACAGCGGCGATTCCCCGGTCGAGGGGAGGCGTGGATCCGCTGTCCGAGGGGCTCGTCGCGTCCTCGGTCGAATCGGCCGAGCCTCGAGCCTTGCGGTAGGGAACGAGCACGTCGAACTTGCCCTTGCCCAGGTCTCGCACCGTCGGCGGCAGTGCCTCGTGAGGACTGCTGAGATCGACACGTGCCCCTTCCCCACGGAGGATGGGGTCCCCATCGTCGGTGCTCCACAGGGTCTTGCCCGAAGGAAGATCGATTGCGGCAAGTGTGCCGCCGCTGAAATGGGTGGTGGTGACCAGTGCGATATCACCGATGATCCGGGTGCCGGACAGATCGTCCGCTCCGATGTCGGTGCCCTTCAGCAGGGCGTCTGGTGAGAACTCGAGGGGTCTATTCGAGTCGCTCGTGCATCCGGCGATGGCGGTGAACGTACAGCACAGCAGGATCGCCCCAAGGGCCTGCCTAGGTCGAATCCTGTTCATGGTTCTTCAACATAGAGGACCCTCGGCGCAATCGCCACAGTTCGACAGAACTCAGATCAGCGACCCGCGAAACTTCGCTCTCCGCGCCGTGTTCATTTAAGTGCGCCGAGCACCTCGTTGAGCGCCTCGGTGGCGGAGGGGTGCGTGTAGATCGTGTCACGCAGCTCGGTCGCGGTGACGTCATGGCGCATCGCGAGCGCCACGGTGTTGATGACCTCCTGCGAGTGCACGTGGACGAGGGCAGCGCCGAGGATGTGGTCCGTTGTCGCGTCGACGACGAACTTGACGATTCCGCGCGGGTCGCCTTCGATCTTCGCCCTCGGCGCTGCGGCGATATCGGCCTGCAGCTTCGCGCCGACCTTGATCTCATAGCCTTCGTCGCGGGCGGCTTTCTCGGTCAGGCCGACGCGGGCGACGGGCGGGGTGAGGAACATCGTGTACGGCACGGATCCGCGGTCCTTCGTCGACCGTTTGCCCTCGCCGAGGAGTTGGTCTGCGAGGATCCGGTTGTCATCGAGGGAGATGTAGGTGAACATCGGTCCGCCGTTGACGTCGCCGAAAGCATAGACGCCTTCGGCGGAGCTGCGCAGGTACTCATCGGTGACGATGAACCCGCGATCGTCGGTGTCGATGCCGGCCTTCTCGAGGCCGAGGTCCGCGGTGGCGGGCTTGCGTCCGACGGCCAGGAGGACCGCCTCGGCGTCGATGGTCTTGGTCTCACCGCCCACCTCATAGGTCACGGTTGCGGCGTCAGCGCCGTCGTTGACTGCGGTGACGGAGGCGTCGTTGACGATGGTGACTCCGTCATCGGCGAGGGCCTGAGCGACCACCTCGGCGACGTCGTCATCTTCATTAGCGAGCGGGCGGGGTCCGCGGTCGAGGACGGTGACCTGCGAGCCGAAGTGGGCGAACATCGATCCGAATTCAAGTCCGATGTAGCCACCGCCCACGACGACGAGGCGTTTCGGGAACGGGTCGACGTGCTGCAGGGATTCGGAGTCGTGGATGCGGCCGCCGAGCTGGGCACCGTCGATGGGTGGGATATTGGCGACGGATCCGGTGTTGACGACGACCGTGTCGGCGGTGATCGTCATGGTGTCGGCGCCGCCGGTGACTCGGACTTCGCGTTCGCCGGTGAACTCGGCGCGGCCGCCCAACAGCAGCACCGAGTCGAGGTCGGCGAGCATCGAGTGGTTCTTCTTCCGCATTGCACCGGTCAGTGTGTCGCGGCGTTTGACGGCCTTGGCGAAGTATTCGTCGGTGTCGTCATCGGCGCGTTTGTTCTCGGCGTCGTGGACGAGGATCTTCGTGGGGATGCAGGCGATGTTGATGCAGGAGCCGCCGATCATCATCTCCGACTGTTCGACGACGGCGACCTTCTTGCCGGCGCGGGCCATGGTGCCGGCAAGTGTCTTGCCGCCCTTGCCCCAGCCGATGACGAGGAGGTCGACGTGTTCGGTGTGGTCGGCTCCGGTGGGGGCGGAGGATGGGGTGGTTTCGGTCGAGGTGCCCTGCTGCGTCACTGTCTCTGTGGTCATGCTCTGTCCTCTCGAGTCGGTGTCTGTCACTGTACCCGCCCCTTATTGCTACCCGAGGGCGGCCCAGATACCTGGCGCCAGGTTGCTGGGCCGCCCTCGGGTAGTAATTGGGGAATTAGTCGCCGGAGATGAGGGACATGGAGCTCGGGTTTCCGCGGGTGGAGTTCATCGTGAAGCTCGCCTTCCACGGCAGGTATCGGTCATCGGAGGACTCGATGACATCACCGGCGGTCGTGAACGCCCTCCGGCGCACCCGCAGCAGCGGGGTGCCCACGGGGACTTCGAGGAGCCTGGCATCGTCATCGTTCGCTCCGACCGCATCGATCGTGCGTGACGCCCGGTTGATGTCGACGCCCTGGTCGATGAGCTCCTGATAGATCGACCCGGAATCCGTGTCGAAGGCCAACACGTGACGTCCGAACTCGAACGGATAGTTCAGCCTCTCGACCATGGCCGGAGCTTCGTCCATGAGCCGCAGCCGGAACACCGAGACGATCGGATCGCCCTCTTCGATCCGCAGGCTCGCGGCCAGTGATTTCTCCGCCGGTTCCCGCGCCACACGCTGCGTGACCTGACCAGGCACGATGTCCGAGGCGTGGCACCACTGGGAGAAGGAGATGACGTCGTCGAAGGACTGCGTGAGGACGTTGTCGAGCACGACCGTGCGCCTCCCCCGCCCCGAGGAGATCAGCCCCTCCCCGCGCAGAGCGGACATCGCCTGCCGCACCGGTCCACGCGAACTCGCGAACTTCCGCGTCAGTTCCGCCTCGGAGGGCAGCTCATCGCCGGGCTGGAACGAGCCCTCACGAATCGCCGTGCGCAGATAGTGCGCGATCTCGTCATGCTGCTGACGGGTGCGGTGCCTCGGGCCGGTGGTCATGACCTCACTTCTCCTTCGACGGTGCTCATTCGACGGTTCAGAGGACAGCGCCTCAGAGTTGAGGAAGCGCTGTCTCGGTGAACTCGGCATGGCTCAACGAAGTCCGAATGTCACATTCAGGTGAACAGACATCAAACTTGTACATACATATCTTCATCTTATCCGACAACCGCACGAATATGAGGGAATGCCGACAACAGATCTCATCATCACCGGCTCAGGCATCCTCGGCCTGGCCACCGCATTCCTCGCCCGCCGACAGGGCCGCAGCGTCCACATCATCGACCGTTCCGACCGCCCCGTGGGCTCGTCCATCCAGAACTTCGGCCACGCCTGCTTCACCGGCCAGTCCGATGCCGCGCAGCCGATCGCCTCGAAGGCCCGCGAGGGCTGGCTCGACGCCGCGGCCGCCACGGGACTCTGGGCCGCCGAGACCGGAACCTTCATCCCGGCCATGACCGAGGCCGAGCTGACCGTCCTCGAGCAGTTCGCCGCCCATCGCGGCCCCGACCAAGTTCGACTGCTCGACCCGGAGGCGATCGTCGAGGCGGTCGGCAACCCCGACCTCCCGGCCATCGGCGGCGCACATCTGCCGCAGGACATGCGCGTCGACCCGCGACAGGCCGCCCCGAGAATCGCCGCATGGCTGGCCGGCCAGGGCGTGGAATTCACCTGGAACACGCACGTCACCGCGGTGGCCGACGGCACCGTGTCGACGACACGCGGGAACTTCCACGCCGAGCAGGTCGTCGTCTGCCCCGGCTATCAGCTGACCAGCCTCTTCCCCGAGATCGCCGAATCCCACGAGATCCGCATCTGCTCGCTCGTCATGTCGCTCATCGAGGCCCCGCAGCACATTCCGATCGGCTTCGCGATGCTCACCGGCACCTCCCTGGCCCGCTACGACGGGTTCGCGGCGATGCCCGGCGCCGAGGCGCTGCGCCACGACCTCGACGAACGGGAACCGGAGCTTCGCGGCTGCATCGCGAACCTCATGGTCACCGACATCCCGCAGGGCCTGCTCATCGGCGATTCACACGCCTACGACCTCAGCCCGGAACCCTTCATCGACGAGAAGATCGGCGCACTGCTGCTCGATCGGGCCACCTCGATGCTCGGGATCGAGAGCCCGCGGGTGCTGCAGCGGTGGCTAGGAATGTACGCCGACAGCCCGACGACGAACCTCGTCCTCGAGCGCCCGGACGAACGCACGACCGTCGCCGTCGTCGCCTCGGGGATCGGCATGACCCTGTCGTTCGGCATCGCCGACCTCATCCTCTCCGGCGCCACCGCCGACATCTGAGGCAGCTCCCCTTCCCCGCCCTGACACCGACCAACCCAACCGGCCCCGAGGCGGTCGCGCCCATCCGCGCGACCGCCTCGGGGCCGATTCGATGCCCTCAGAGATGCGACGCCCGGCTCGGACCCACCCGACCATTTCAGTGACCGCCGCCACGATACGTCGGGGTAACTCCGAACCGACCGTGAAGTTGTCATGTCCAATCGGTGAACTGCCTCGACTTGTATAGACATTCGCCAGTGATCTCGGCACGATGAATGCGAACGATCACCTCAGCGCCTCTGCCGCACTGCTCTCCGAAAGGCCATTCGCCATGACCATGACCTCCCTCCTCCGCTCCACAGCGGTCCGGACCTTCACCGCCGGTCTCCTCGCCCTGCCTCTGCTCGCCGCCTGCGGCAGCTCCGGAGGAAACGGCGACGACACGATCACCTTCGCCGCCGTCCCCGCCGAATCCTCCTCGACGCTCGAGTCCTCCTTCGAGAACGTCACGAAGCTGCTCGAAGAAGAGACCGGCAAGAAGGTCGAATTCCAGAACGCCTCGGACTACGCCGCGGTCGTCGAAGGCATGCGCGCCGGCCAGATCGACGCCGCTTCCTTCGGGCCCTTCGCCTACGTCATCGCCAAGGACTCGGGCATCAACATCGAACCGGCCGCGGCACCGACGAACGACAAAGCCAAGGATCCTGCCTACACCTCGCTGGCGTATGTGAAGAAGGGCTCCGACGTCAAGGACATGAAGGACCTCAAGGGCAAGAAGGTCTGCTTCGTCGATGCCGCCTCCACCTCCGGCTACCTCGTGCCGATGAAGGGACTCCAGGACGAAGGCATCGACATCGACAAAGACCTCGAACCGGTGATGTCCGGCGGCCACGACGCCTCGCTGCTGTCGCTGAACTCCGGTGACTGCGATGTCGCCTTCGCCCACGACGCCATGCTCACCACCCTCGAGAAGTCCGGCCAGGTCGACAAGGGCAGCCTCGAACCCATCTGGGAATCAGACCCGATCACCGAGGACCCGATCGCGGTGAACAACGACTCCCTCGACGCCGATACGGCCGCGAAGATCACCAACATCCTGCGCGAGAAGGCCAACGTCCCGGCGATGGTCGAAGCCGGAATCTGCGACTCCGAGGACGACTGCGTCCTGCCCGAAGAGATCACCTACGGCTACAAGGAAGTCTCCGATTCGGACTTCGATTCGATCCGTGACATCTGCGACGCCACCCAGGCCGACGCCTGCAAGAACATCGGCTGAGAAGGATGACCATGCCACACTCACACACCGTTCCCCGCCCGACCACACCGGAACTGCAGAAGGAGATCGACTCCATCTATTCCGTCCAACTCGACCATGTGACGAAGGACTTCGGCGGCGGAGTCCTCGGCCTCGACGACGTCAACCTCGGGTTCCGGACCGGCGGAATCAGCGTCCTCCTCGGCCTCTCCGGCTCGGGCAAATCCACCCTCCTGCGCCATATCAACGGACTGCACACCCCCACCTCGGGGAAGGTGCGCGTCCTCGGTGAGGACATGGACCGGCTGCGCCGCTCGGAGCTGAAGGCCGTGCGCCGCGACATCGGCGTCATCTTCCAGTCGTTCAACCTCGTCGGCCCGATGTCCGTGCTCGAGAACGTCTGCGCCGGGGCACTGGGATCGCTGCGCGGACCGCGCATCACCCTGATGATGTACCCGAAGGCCATCCGCCGCGAAGCCCTCGAGAAGCTCGACCGCGTCGGTCTGGCCGACCGCGCCTACCAACGCGCCGACACACTCTCCGGCGGTCAGCAGCAGCGGGTCGCGATCGCCCGCGCACTCATGCAGCACCCGAAGGTGCTGCTCGCCGATGAGCCGGTCGCCTCCCTCGACCCGGTATCGGCCCGCGACGTCATCGACCTGCTGCGGCAGATCTCCGCCGAGGATGACCTCACCGTCATCGCCTCCTTGCACCAGGTGCAACTGGCCATCGATTTCGCCGACCGGATCATCGGTCTGCGCACCGGCCGGGTCGTCCTCGACCGCAAGACCGCCGGGCTCAGCGCCGAGGAGGCCTCCCAGATCTACTCGAGCGTGTCCGGAATGGACACCGCCGCCGAGGCGAGCGAGCGAGCCGGTGCGACCACTGCCGGATCGCAGACCGCGACGTCCGGCACCGAGGCGGGCGCCCGGGTGGGAGCCACCCGATGAGTCTCGTGCTCGACCGAGAGGCTCCCGCCGTCGTCGAACCGCGGCGTCCCCGCCCGTCGGGGAACTCCGCCGTCGCCGTCATCGTGCTCATCGGCCTCGCCGTCGCCGGTGCCTGGTCGGTGTGGTCGCTCGGGATCGACATCGCCACGATCGCCTCGTCGTTCGACAATGCCGTGGGGTTCTTCTCCCGCATCGTCCCGCTCGACTTCCCGGCGTTCGGTGAGACCGTCTCGCTTGTCGTCGAGACCTTGGCGATCGTGTTCCTGGCGACTCTGCTCTCCGTCGTGCTTTCGATCCCCGTCGCCCTCTTCGCCGCTCGCCCCACCCGGATGGGGCGCGGTTCGCAGTGGACGGCGCGCACCCTCATCGTCCTCGCCAGAGCGATTCCCGACCTCGTGCTCGCCATCGTGTTCCTTCGGATGTTCGGCCTCGGCGCCACGGCAGGCATCATCGCCATGGGCATCCATTCGGTGGGGATGATCGGCAAGCTCTACGCCGATGCCATCGAAGAGCTCGACGACGGACCCCGCGAATCGATCGAGGCCCTCGGCGGCAGCCGCTCCCAGCAGATCCTCACCGCGATCCCGCAGACGCTCATGCCGCAGCTCATCGCCACGGCTCTGCACCGCTTCGACATCAACCTGCGCACCTCGGTGCTGCTCGGCTATGTCGGAGTCGGCGGAATCGGGCTGGCCATCGCGGACTCCCTGCGCACCTTGGACTACCAGCGCGGGATGGCCCTGGCGGTCATCGTGCTCGTCCTGTGCATCGTCATCGAACTCGTCTCCGGATCCATCCGGGCCGCGCTCATGGCCTCGACGGGGGCGAAGATCACCGGCGGCACCTGGGTCGACCGGATGTTCAACCGGGGTCGGGGAACCGGGGTCGGCGATCTCACGCTCACCCCACCATGGAGCGTGGCACGGTTCCGTCGTTTCGCCTCGGCGGCGGTGCTCATCGTCCTCACGATCGCCGCTCTGTGGCGGGTGGACGTGTCATGGTCGGCTCTGGCCGCGGGTCTGCTCGACCTGCCGCAGACCGTCAGCCTGTTCTTCCCGCCGTCGACCGGCGGGACGCTCACCAACCTCGTCGAGCAGCTGCTCGTCACCATCCAGATCTCGCTGGCGGCGACGTTCATCGGGGCGATCCTCGCGGTGCCCATCGGCGTCCTCGCCGCCCGCAATGTCGTGGCGAACCGGGCGGTGCACAAGACGTTCCGCGTCCTCATCGTCGTCGTCCGCGGCATCCCCGAGCTCATCCTCGCGATCATCTTCGTCGTCATCTCCGGACTCGGCGAGGTGGCCGGAACCCTGGCGCTGTCCATCGGTGCGATCGGCCTGCTCTCGAAGCTCATCGCCGACTCCATCGAGGAAACGGACCTCCAGGTCCAGGAGGCGGTGCGGGCCACCGGAGCCGGCGAGGCGCAGGTGTTCTTCTCCGCCACCCTGCGGCAGGCGGCACCGGCGTTCGTCGCCCACATCATGTACCTGCTCGACACGAACATCCGCTCGGCCACGCTGCTCGGCGTCGTCGGCGCCGGAGGCATCGGATTCCTGCTGCTCAACGCCTCGCGGGTCAACCAGTTCGATGTCGTGACGATGGTGCTCATCCTCATGGTCGCCGTCGTCCTTGCAGTCGAGGCCCTGTCCATGTGGCTGCGCCGAGCCGTGCGCTGAGCCTGCGCAATCAAGTCCACCCGCCCACCGAAATTTCCGTCCGCCGACCAAGCGGGCGAAGCAGAGCCCACGAACTCGCGTGGGCACCACCGCAAGAGAAAGAGAATCGACATGACTGAACTTGCCGTCTTCGACATGGCCGGAACCACTATCGACGAACGTGACGAGGTCTACCGCGTGCTGCGCGAGGCCACCGAAAGGGAGGGCGCGGACTACTCCGATGAGGTGTTCCAGAAGTGGATGGGCACGGAGAAGCACTGGGCGATCGAGAATCTGCTTCGCCTCGGCGGAATCGAGGTCACCGAGGAGGTTCACGAGCGGGCTTGGCAGTGGTTCCGTGCCGAACTGCGCGAGACCTACACCAAGAATCCTCCGCGTCCGCTGCCCGGAATCGAGGAGGCCCTGTCGACCCTGCGGGAACGCGGGATCAAGGTGGGCCTGACCACCGGATTCTCCCGCGAGATCGCCGCCCTCATCTTCTCCACCATGGGCTGGGCGCCGGGTGAGACCTTCGACGTCGCGGTCACCGGCGACGAAGTGCCCGCCGGACGTCCGGCGCCGGACCTGATCAACAAGGTCATGGACACGGTCGGGGTCACCGACCGCGCTGCCGTCGTCAGTGTGGGAGACACCTCGGCGGATATCGAATCGGCACTCAACGCCGAGGTCACAGCCGTGGGCGTGCTCACCGGGCACCTGAGCCGAGAGGATTTCGCGGCCGAGGGCGCGCACCTCGTCCTCGATTCCGTGGCGGATCTGCCCGCGGTCCTCGCCGAGCAGGAAGCTGCGGTGGTCGCGAAGTGAAATCGACCGTCCCCGATTCGACGATGACCGGCACCGAGGCGGCCGATCGTGGCCGCGCGACCGCTCAGCCGTTTGCCCAGGTGTGGACGGGAGGCTCGGAATTCGAGCTCCGCACGTTCGACCGGCCGCAGCTGGCACCGGGCGAGAGCCTCATCCGGCTGACCGCGGCGACGGTGTGCGGGTCCGATCGGCACACCGTCAGCGGACGTCGGTCGGGGGCATGCCCCTCGGTACTCGGCCACGAGGGCGTCGGCATCGTCGAGGAGACGCGCGGGGATGTGCCCGTCGGCACTCGCGTGGTCTTCTCGGTCACCTCGGTGTGCGGTCAGTGCCGGAACTGTCGGCGCGGGCTGAGCGCGAAATGCAGCTCGGTGCGCAAGGTCGGCCACGAATCGGCCGAGTCGGATTGGGCGCTGTCGGGCACCTACGCCAGCCATATCCACCTGCCGGCCGGGGTGGCGATGGTCCCGGTGCCGGATTCGCTGCCCGACGGGGTGGCGGCGACCGCGGGATGCGCCGTGGCCACCGTCATGGCGATGTGTGAAGCAGCCGGTGACCTGCGGGGACGACGGGTGTTCGTCAATGGCATCGGGATGCTCGGGTTGACCGCGGTCGGAGCCGCTCTGGCCCGCGGTGCGGCCGAGGTCGTCGCCGCCGATCCGCACCCGGACCGCCGCTCTCTGGCCGACCGGGCGGGGGCGACGCGGTCCGTTGAACCAGGTGAGGAGATCGCTGATGTCGAGGTCGCTCTCGAGCTCTCGGGTACCGAGTCAGGGGTGCGCTCCTGCATTTCGCCGTTGGGTGTCGGGGGCGTTGTGGTCCTCGCCGGCAGCGTGACGCCGGGGCCGCAGGTGTCGATCGATCCCGAGCAGATGGTGCGCGGATGGCGCACGATCACCGGAGTCCACAATTTCGAACCTCACCACCTGGCCGAGGCCGTGGACTTCTTGGCAGCCGACGGGGCTGCTCTGCCGTGGAAGGACATCCTCGGCGGCCCGATCCCCTTGGCTGACTTGCCCCAGGAATTCGCGTCCCCGCCAAAAGCCCTCCGCACGATAGTCTCCCTCTAATTGCTACCTGACGGCGGCCCAGATACCTCGCGCGAGGTATCTGGGCCGCCGTCGGGTAGTAATTACCTCACTAGGCAGGGCTTCTTGGCGTCGAAGGTCCAGCCGGGGACCAGGTACTGCATGGCGACCCGGGGTCTCCTCTAATGGATCGACGCTCCAGCGGTCTCCCGCAATATTGACATTGTGAGTTTGAACTCATATCGTGAGTCAGCAATGACTCACGCACACACACATAGGAGTGTTGATGTCCGACGTCGCCATCATCGTCAATACAGCCATCGCGGTTGTCGCCACTGTTGTATTGATCGTGCGCTTCAAGGTCAATCCAGTCATTTCCCTCGTCATCGGTTCGCTCTACCTCGGCCTCATCACAAGGATGGGAGTGGAGAAGACCGTCGAGACGATCACCAAGGGTTTCGGCGACATCATGGTCGACCTCGGACTTCTCATCGCCTTCGGCATCCTGATGGGATCGATCCTCAACGCCACCGGAGCGATTTCCCGCCTCGTCGATGGGCTGCTCCGCATTTTCGGCTCCCGCGGCATCCCCTATGCGCTGGGGACTGCGGTCGGAACTGTGTTGCAGTCGATCTTCGTCGATGTCCTTCTCGTCATCACTGCACCGTTGGCCAAACGCGTCGGACACAGGATCGGTCGCTTCGGAACTCCGAAGATGGCCGTCGCAATGGCCGTCGGTCTAGAGTGCGGCATCGTCTTCACCGTCCCCGGCGTCGGCGCACTCGCCCTCGCCGGACTCCTCGGCGTCCCCCTGGGCAAGATGCTCGTCTTCGGTCTGCTCGTCGTCGTGCCCACCGTCCTCCTCACCATCTTCATCACCTCATTCCTCTTCCGCCGGGGCTGGTGGAAGGAGGAACGAGACGAACAAGAAGTCGAGAAGGAACTGGCGGAGGCGACCTCAACCGCCGGTTCTGCGGCTGGGACGTCCACCGCAGGAGCCCGCTCTTCGGCTGGTGCATCATCAGGTGCCGCCAGGACATCGTCACAGCCTGATGACCCTTCCCGTCCCGCCGATGAAGGCGGTGCCGTCATGACCGCGACGGCCGAGTCGACGTCAACCCATCAACCACCACTGTGGCTGCTCTTCGGTCCGTTGCTGCTGGCCCTGTTCTTCATCGCCGGTGGCGCGGTGGCCGACATCGCCGGATTCACGCCCGGTTGGGTCCTCTTCTTCGGCGAACCCAACATCGCTCTGCTCATCGGGCTCCTCGGAACTATGGTCGTTGCGCACTTCTGCATCGGACGCGAAGGCATCGAAGATGCCGTCACCAGCGGCTTCCGGGAGAGCGGCCAAATCCTTCTCCTCACCGGGGTCGGCGGCTCCCTGGCCGCTGTGGTCACCGAAGCCGGCATGGGCGACATTCTCGGAGAGGTCTTCTCTGCGAGTACCGTGGCTCCTCTCCTCGTCGTCTGGGGCATCGCCGCAATCCTCCACGTGGCCGTCGGCTCCGTCACTCTCTCGGCGATCACCGCCGCCGGGCTCCTCGCTCCCGTGGCACCGAGCATCGGACTCGACCCTGTGCTCATCGCCCTCGCGGCCGGCGCCGGTTCACTGTTCATCATCCACGTCACCTCGAATACCTTCTGGCTGCTGCAGACCCTCCTCGGCCAGACAGTCCGCGGAGCCCTGAAGACCGTCACCGTCTCACTCTCCATCGCTTCCGTCGTCGCTCTCACCTGCGTCCTGGCCCTGAGCCTGTTCATCTGAACCACCGAAAGGATTCCCCTTGACTGCTGCCGCCCCCACTCCCGGGGACATGCCCACGCTCCTGACGACCACTTCACAATCCGAGGCGCCACTTCCCCTGGAAGGTGTGCGTGTCATCGAACTCGGCAACTACATTGCCGCTCCCACCACTGGGCGCCTCCTCGCAGACTTCGGCGCCGAAGTGATCAAGATCGAGCGCCCGCACACCGGGGACGAACTGCGCAATTGGCGGCTGCAGAAGGGCAGTGTGTCCATGCTCTACCGGACGATAAATCGCAACAAGAAGTCCGTGGAACTTGACCTTCGCTCGGAAATCGGCCGCCAGGCGATCCTCGATCTCGTCCGCGACTCCGATGTCCTTCTCGAGAACTTCCGTCCGGGCACGCTTGAGCGTTGGGGGATCGGACCTGACGTCCTGCACGCGGTCAATCCGGACATCATCATCACGCGCATTTCTGCCTTCGGACAGACCGGTCCGCTCGCCGAGCGCCCGGGCTTCGCCGCCGTCGCCGAGGCCTTCAGCGGATTCCGCAACCTCGTCGGCGACCCCGACCGCGCTCCGGTCCGGGTCGGAGTCTCAATCGGCGACTCCATCGCCGGACTCTACGCCGCTTTCGGCACCGCCATTTCCCTATTCCAACGCCTCGCACTCCGCGATGCACAACACCACGCCACCACTGGACCAGACCAGACGTCCGATGCGGAACCCGCCAGCCGCTCAGCCGCACCCAACCGGATGGTCGACGTCGCATTGCACGAGGCGATGTTCTCCATGCTCGAATCCCTCGTCCCTGACTACAGCGCCTATGGAACTGAACGCGAGCGCACCGGCGGACGGATGGAGGGCATCGCCCCATCGAACGCTTATCTGTGCGGCGACGGCGGCTCCATCGTCGTCGCGGGCAATGGAGACGGAATCTTCAAACGGTATATGGAAGCCATCGACCGGCCGGATCTCGCCGAGGACCCCGACCTTCAGACCAACGCTGGACGGTGGAACCGCCGGGACGACCTCGACGCCGCAATCGGAGCGTGGACCCTCACCCGCACCGTGTCCGACGCACTCAACACTCTCGATGCCGCCGGCGTCCCGGCCGGAGCCATCCACACAGCCGCGGACATCGTCAACGAGCCCCAATTCATCGCGCGCGACATGATTCAGTACCGCGAGGTGTCGACCGGCGAGGAGACGCTCACCGAGGTGGGATTCCCTGGAATCGTCCCTGTAATCGGCGAGAGGTCTCTGCCGATCCGTACGCTCGGGCCCGACCTCGGCGCGCACACTGAGGAGATCCTCGGCGACCGCCTTGGAATGAGCACCGCCGACATCCGCATGGCCACGAAGAAGGACTGAAGGAGTTCCCTTGACCGCCGCTTCCACAACTCCCATCCTCCGCGACGTCACATTGCGCGACGGGCTCCAGCTCACGGGAAAGTTGCTGAGCACCGAACGCAAGGTTGCCGTCGTCAGAGCTCTCATCTCCGCCGGCGTCGAGGAGATCGAGCTCGGTTCCATGGCCCGCCCCGACCTCGTACCGCCGATGGCCAACACGCTCGAAGTCGTCGAGGCGCTCACCGAGGACGAACTCGCCCACTGCTGGATCTGGGTGGCCACTCCCGGTCAGGTCCGACGGGCCGTCGACGCCGGCATCACCAACATCCAGTACTGTCTGTCCGTGTCCGACGCTCACAACAAGGCAAACATCGGCCGCGACACGGAGACCAGCATGTCTGCCTTCCCCGAGAGCTTCGACATCGTCAGGTCCGCGGGCGGACGCATCCAACTGTGCCTGGCGACGTCGTTCACCTGCCCGTTCGACGGCGAAGTCGACCCGCAACGGGTACTGGCCATTGCCCGCGATCCGCGCGCGATCGACGCCGACGACATCGTCATCTGCGACACACTGGGTCAGGCCGTGCCGGCCCAGGTGTCGTCGCTCATCGCTGCCGCAGCCGAGACGAACAGAGACCGCCGGGTCGTCTTCCACGGCCACGACACATGGGGTTTGGGAGTCGCCAACAGTCTCGTGGCCGCTTCTGCCGGTGCCGCAGTCCTCGATGGAGCTCTCGGCGGACTCGGCGGATGCCCGTTTGCTCCGGGTGCCAGCGGCAATACTTCGAGCGAGGACTTGCTCTTCGCCACTCGTCCTGAATGGCTGACGCCGGGGACGTTCGCCGACCTCGTCGAGCTTTCGGAATCGATCACCACTGAACTCGGTGAAGAACCGCGATCAAAGGCTGCACAGGGCGCCCGCTCCAAGGCGGAGGCCTTTCCCTGGGTGATCCCTACGACCTGATTGCGAAGGATTGGCCAATAGAGGTCGTAGACGAACCGGTGCATTCGGACTGCGGAATATCCGCGGCCGACGATCAGGATTCCGCGGCCTCGCCGGGGAAGCGTCCGCCGAGGAGCCGAGTGATCCGTTCGGCCGCGTCGACGACAGGTTCGATCCATTCCTCGCAGACCTCGCGGGGCATCCGAAAGACAGGACCGTTGATGGAGACCGCCGAGGTGATCCTCGCTCTGGCATCGAAGACCGGCGCCGAGAGTCCCGATGCGCCCGATTCGCGTTCGCCAATGGTGATGGCGAACCCGTCAGCTTTCGTCTGCGCGACCACTTGACGCAATTCGTCCGGCGAGGTGATCGTCGCATCCGTGAGCGGGTCGAGCGTGGCATCGAGCAGCTGCTCCATCGCTTCAGGATCCCATGCGAGCAGGACCCGTGAGGCCGAGCCGACATGCAAGGGCATCATCTTCCCAACATGCAGCTCCCGGCGCAGCGCATGCCGGGTCTCGGCCAGGCCGATGCACACTCGGTAGTCGCCTTCCCGCCGGAACAGCACAGCCGATTCCCCAGTAAGATCCCGCAGCTCCCTGAGCACCGGGATGACGACATCGTGTTCATCCCGCCCAGTCGTGGCCGGGGCCGCCCAGAAGGCCATCCGCATGCCGATCCGGTACTTGTCCTCAGTCTTCTCGAGGAACCCCTGCTCGACGAGGTTGGCGACAAGTCGTTGGACGGTCGATGCCGGCAAGCCAGTCGCGTCGCGGATATCAGTGAGCGTCCGTTCCGGAGCACGCAGCGAGAAGGCGTCGAGGATCGCAGAAATCTTCCCGAGCACCAGAAGTTGGTTCTGACGCCCGGCTTGCTTGTCCGCATCGGTCATGTTTGCCAGCTTAGTCGCGATGGACTCAACGTGCCCCGCCCAGAACTACGTGACGGCGGCCCAGATACCTCGCGCGAGGTATCTGGGCCGCCGTCGGGTAGCGCGGAGGGAGTTGCCGACAACTGAAAGCGAGGTGCCGCACGCCCGATACACTGCTGAACAGCACAGGCCGTGGCCCACGAAAGAAAACGAGCGAGCGATGCAGTTCACCTTGGCACAGATCACCGGCTTCATCGCGGTGGCCGAAAACCTTCACTTCGGACGCGCCGCTGAAGAGCTGAATATGACCCAGCCACCGTTGAGCCGGCAGATCCAGAAGCTGGAGAAATCGATCGGTGTCCACCTCTTCGAACGCAACAATCGCACCGTCACACTTACGCCGGCAGGTGAGGCCTTCCTCGCTGAGGCATACGGTCTGCTCGCCTCCGTCGAGCGTGCCCCGCGGCGAGCACAGAAGATCGCCGAGGGCTCCTGGGGTCAGATCACCATCGGGTGCACTGCGGTCTCGACGTTCGGCGTCCTCGGCAGTCTGGTCTCGACCCTGGCAGAACAGCTGCCGGGCATAAGCGTCGAGATCGCCGAGATGGTTACGGGAGAACAGATCAAGGCCTTGTCTGAGGGCAAGATCGACATCGGCCTGGGGCGAGTGGGCCGCATTCCCGAAACCATCGACGCGACCCTGGTCCTGTCTGAGCAGCTCGTACTGGCAGTCCCTTCGGACCATGCGTTCGCCGCACGTGACTCTGTGGACACAAAGGAGATCTCCGGTCAGCGACTGCTCATGCACGATGCCACGAGGGCTCGATACTTCTACGATCTCACCGTTCGCTACATCGATGTCGAAGCCAATGAGGTGGCTCATTCGCTGAGCCAGATCCTGACCATCGTCAATCTCGTCGCTGCTGGTCGCGGCATCGCCGTCGTCTCGGAATCAGCTGCTCGCCTCGGCGTCGACGGTGTCACATATGTGCCGCTCCACGACGCTCCACGCGATGTCGTCGAACTTCATGCGATCTGGAATCCGGAGTCCCGCAACCCGGCACTCAAGGAAGTCCTCGCATTGATTCGCAGAGAATTAAGATAATACCTTCTGGGCATCAATGCATATATAAATAATCTTGGACAGGAATTATTCCTCGTTCTTACAGTGGGATCACTATCCCGACTAAAAAGGACGTCATTCCGTGGCCAATTACCAACCTCAAGAACTCGCCGACCACCTCAAGGACGGACTCCTCTCCTTCCCCGCGACAGCATTCAACGCAGACCTGTCCCTCGACGCCGACGCCTATTCCGACCACATCACCTGGCAGTCGAGCTTCGACGTCGCAGGACTCTTCGCCGCTGGCGGAACCGGCGAGGGATTCAGCCTCACTCCCCCGGAAGCGAAACAGGTCGTGGGCTTGGCAGTTTCAAACTCACGTACTGAAGTGCCGGTCCTTGCTTCGGCAGGGGGTGCCACTGCACACGCCGTGCAGAATGCGATCGACGCCGAGGAAGCCGGAGCAGAGGGCCTTCTGGCCCTTCCTCCCTACCTCACTGAATGCAGCCAAGACGGCCTCTTCGAGCACGTATCCGCCATCTGCAAAGCAACCAAGATCGGCGTCATCGTCTACAACCGGGCAAATGCGATCTACTCGCCCGAGACCGTTGAGCGCCTCGCCGACACCCATGAGAATTTCATCGGCTTCAAGGACGCCCTCGGCGACATCGAGCAGCTGACGAAGGTCTACGCCCGCACCGGCGACCGCCTCTTCTACCTCGGCGGACTTCCGACCGCCGAAGTCTATGCACTGCCATTGCTGCAGCTCGGAATGAGCACCTACTCATCCGCCATGTTCAACTTCGCACCCGAATTCGCCCTCGACTTCTACGATGCGGTGCGCAAACAGGACCGCGCCGCCGTGACAGAGAAGCTCAACTCCTTCGTCCTGCCCTACTCGAAGATCCGCGAACGAGTGGCCGGCTACGGCGTCTCCATCGTCAAGGGCGGCCTCAAAGTCATCGGCCGCGACTGCGGGCCGGTCCGGCCACCCTTGCAGAACCTCACCGAGGCAGACCTGCAGGATCTCGAACAAGTTATGTCCGCTGCCGGCATCCGACTCGACCGCACCGCGTCCGCGGTCGCCTGAACGTTCAGTCCGCCACGAATCCGCGGCTGAGACAGCCACACCCACAGATCGGCGCCGATCGGCTTGAGCCGGTCGGCGCCGACATCGCTATCAGGAATAGAGGTCACTTATGACGACGCAGTTCACTACCGCGACGACCGACTCGGACGTCGACACATCACTTTCCGGCACATCAATTGTGGCCGGCACGAAGACGCCAGGACAGGGGGAGACCAGCCGTGCAATCAATCCGGCGACAGGTGAGACCTTAGATCCCGAATACACGCTGCTCACCGAGGAGCAGGTATCCGCAGCCATCGCCGAGGCCCACGATGCGTTCCCTTCGTACCGCGGCACTTCGCCGGAGATCCGCGCAACCTTTCTCGAGAGAATCGCAGCCAATATCGAGTCTGACGCGCGGCGCATCGTCGACCGGGCCGTTCTGGAGACCGGACTTCCTGCGGGGCGCCTGAATGGCGAGATCACCAGAACCTCCAACCAGCTGCGCCTGTTCGCATCGGTCGTTCGGCTCGGTGACGCCCACGGCGTGCGCATTGATCCCGCGCTCCCGGACCGCGCACCGCTGCCGCGCCCCGATATTCGTCAGCGCAAGGTTCCTCTGGGCCCCGTCGCTGTCTTCGGCGCGAGCAACTTTCCCCTTGCTTTCTCAACCGCAGGCGGTGACACCGCTTCCGCACTTGCTGCCGGATGCCCGGTCATCGTCAAGGCCCATAATGCCCACCCCGGGACCAACGAACTGGTCGGTGCCGCCATCACTCGTGCCGTTCGCGACAGCGGGCTTCACCCGGGCGTCTTTTCACTCGTCTATGGGGCTGGCTCCGAGGTCGGGCAGCAGCTAGCCACGGACCGGCGAATCACGGCCGTAGGATTCACCGGTTCCAGGGCTGCCGGACTGGCATTGTCGGCCGCCACCGCGGCTCGACCCACACCGATCCCTGTCTATGCCGAGATGAGTTCAATCAATCCCGTGTTCGTCCTGCCAGGTGCCATTGCCGATGACGTCGCCGAGGTGGCCCAAGGCTTTTTCGGAGCAGTGACCGGTTCCTCCGGTCAGTTGTGCACCTCCCCTGGAATTCTCTTCGTTCCCAACGGCGACCGTGGAGATGCTCTGACGGCTCGCATTGCTGAGGAATTCAACGCGGCGAAGGGTCAAACGATGCTCACTCCCTCCATAGCCGCAGCCTGGCAGAGTGGAATCGACCAGCTTTCAGCACAGCCGGGCGTCTCATCTCTGGCTCAGGGGGCGGATGGGGAGACGCTCAACGCGCCCGGGCCCCGCGTGTTCACGACCTCGATCCAGGACTTCGCGTCGAACAAGGAACTGCAGAATGAGATCTTCGGTTCCGCTGCCCTCGTCGTGCGCTATCACTCGACTGATGAGCTGGAGCATGTCGTAGCAGAGCTCGAAGGACAGCTGACTGCGACACTGCAGATGGGTGAACACGACACCGAGGTGGCCGACGCGCTTGTGCGCGCGCTGGAACTCACCGTCGGACGGATCATCGTCAACGGTTGGCCGACAGGAGTCGATGTCGGCCATGCGATGATCCATGGTGGACCGTTTCCAGCGACGTCAGCTCCGCAGACCACTTCGGTGGGTGCAACTGCGATCGACAGGTTCCTCCGCCCGGTCGCCTACCAGAACGTCCCGCTGGCCATTCTTCATCCGGTCCTCCAGGACGCCAATCCTTGGGCGGTGGCCCGGGTGCTCGATGGTCGATACTCTGCAGCACAGCGTGGCGATGCCTCGGCCGCTACCGACGCAGCTGTCTCGGCGAAATCCTTCGCAGACGGCGTGCGCCACCGTCTCAATGAACTCGGATTCGACCTTCCCGAAGCCAATCCCGCCAGCTACAGCTACGAGACGGTGACCGTCGCCGGCCAGTTGGCCTTCGTGTCCGGGCAGATTGCCAAACAAGGCGGAGAAGTACCGGTCCAGGGAGTCGTCGGTGAGGATCTGAGCATAGAGGACGGAATTGCGGCAGCTCAGCTGTGCGCGGTGAATCTCATTGCCCAGCTGGAGACGAACCTCAGCCTCGACAATGTCGAGGGCATCGCCAAACTCAACGTCTATGTGGCCAGTCCGACAGACTTCAGTAAGCACCCCGTCGTCGCTGAAGGGGCCTCCAAACTCCTTGTCGATGCTCTGGGAGACGCAGGCCGTCATGCACGCACTGCTCTGGGAGTCCCGCGTCTCCCTGCGAACTCACCGGTTGAGATCGAAGCCGTGGTCAAGCTCAAGAGTCCAGGTGAACTCCGCCCCAGCTGATCAGCTGCCAAGCTGACAGCACAAACGCAGAGCGGTCCGGTCGATTCAACGACCGGACCGCTTTCAATTCCCTGCTGACCATAAGGTAACTGCATCTCACTCTTCTGCTGGTTTCAATCTACGCAACGGGGCGGACACTCCCTTGTGGGAATGTCCGCCCCGTTCAACCTGTAAGGAGTTGAGCGTCCTGCGTGTGACACATCGAAGTGGAGAGGTCCCGCCTCAGCGCTTGGAGAGAATATAGGTACGGTCCGACCCGATGAACCAGAGGTCCTCAGTGCCGATCGCCACATTGCCGTACCGCCACGGGATCTCCGCGGCGCCGAAGGAACCGACCTCCAAGACGTGCTTGTAGCCGGGACGCAGCTCGTTGGCGAATGACTCCTGCTTGCCCATGAGGTGCCCGACATTGCGCTTCCGGTATTCCGTGTTGAAATCCACGTCTGCACCGAGCATGCCGATCTCGATCATCCTGTCGAGGTGGGGCGCCAAGTAGTCCAATGTCCCCTGATGGACATCCTCGCACACGACTCCGGGACGCAACTGGCCGATGATTCCCTCACGGACCACGTCGAAGAAGAACTCATAGGCCTCTTTGGCACTATCGGTACGCGGAAGCGACCGTGCCATATCGGAGGTCGCCACAGTGATCCCGTCAAAGGTGATCCGCACACCGGCGTCGAGTTGGATGCACTTCGTGTCATCGTTGATCGGGAAATCGACGGGAGGTCCGGGAAACAGCATTCTGTTCGAGGAGTGCAAGTTGGTGAAGTACGGTTCGATCGCAAAAGGAATCACGTTGTCCGTGCGAAATTCGACGATCTTGTCCACATAGCGCGCGTAGATGTCGAGCTCGGTGAACTCAAGCCCCGCCGCCAACGACTCCTCCGCCCATTTCAGAGCCTCTTCGATGGCGAAGACGCTGCACCTGGCAGCAACGATCTGGAACCCGAGGTCTTCGTGGTCACGAATATCGCGCCAGTGACCAAGAGCGGTCGACAACTCATTGAGGACGGCGCCTTCGGCTTCGAGTTCGAGTGCCAGACCGGTTGCGATCCACTCCTCCTCAACGCCGATCTGATTGCCATGAGCCAGTGCCACAGCTGCCGCACCAAGTCCGGCGAAGCGGCCGATAGGAGTGCCGGTCACACCGTGCGCGGTCTCCGGGGCGAGAACGTAGAGTTTCTCGTCCTGCGTTGACCAAACCGCCAGTTGATCTTCGCTCTGCTGAGTTCCGACGACCTCGCTGAAGTTCGGCGGAGCGGCGATGATGACGGCGTCGAGACCGCGGTCCTTCGCCATCGACTGCAGCGCCGAATAGCGTGTGTCGGTCTGCGACTGGATCTCCTTGTCCAGTCCGTCAAGATGTTCGACGTCGTCGATGAGCCGCGTCGCAGTCTCCGCTCCGAGCTCACGCCAGCGAGAGAAGCGCTCAAGAACCGCTGCGGTGTCGATCTCATAGGCGACCACCGGAGTCGTCGGCTGCTTGTCGGCGACGACATCGAGGCTCTTCGACAACGTCGAGTAGTGCTTCATGACAACACCGGAGTCGAGACCGACCTGATCCCCTTCTGCGAGCTCCTCAACCAATGTCGAGAGTGATGCTGAGGCTGGTGTATCGGCAACAATTCGGGGATCGATCGTCACCCACGGCGCATAGAATCTCATCCGCTCCTTCGGTACCCCGGCGGACAGGGCGTTTCCCTGCTCCTGCTGGCGAACAAGCAGCACTTCACCGTCGGTCGTGTCGGCGATGATCGGTGCAACCAGAGGGCTCGAATCAAGGCGAATCGCAGAGAACAGAAGGCTCTTCTGGGCATCTAGTCCGAACGAATCTGCCAGACGCGTCTTGTCGGTTGTCAGTTTGATCATTGCGTTTCCAACTCCATATCTTCCTTGAGACGTGTTCGCCTCGTGCGGTGTGCCTTGGGCCGAAGGATCCCTGCCGGCCATCCCTGGCATGTGTTCGTCGGGCCGGACGGGCGGACCGCTCAGCTGATTCCGGCGGTGACGCCGATGTGGGATTCGATCTCCGCCACGTAGCTGGCGAAGTTCTCTGAGAATTTGTGCTCTTTCGCGCGGGGACGTTCGATGTCCACCTTGACGTCAGCGACGATCCGTCCCGGACGATCACCGACAACGACGACTCGATCTGCCAGCCATACAGCTTCAGAGATGCTGTGGGTGACGAAGAGGACACTGCAGCCCGTGCGGCGCCAGATCCTCTGGATTTCGAAGTTCATCGAATCACGCGTCATCGCGTCGAGTGCGCCGAATGGCTCATCCATGAGGAGAATTTCCGGACGTGAAACCAACGCGCGGCAGATGGCGACGCGCTGCTGCATCCCACCGCTGAGCTCGTAGGAGTACCGGGTCGCTTTCTCTCCAAGTCCGACCATGTGCAGCAGCTCCATGGCGTGGTCCTTGGATTCCGATGTGACGGCGTCACGAAATTCCAAGGGCAGGAGGACATTGTCGAGATTATTCCGCCAGGGCAGGAGGACCGGGCTCTGGAACACCATTCCGATGTCCTTGAGAGCGGCGCTGATCTCACGTCCGCGGATGAGGATTTCGCCTTCAGAGGCTTCCTGCAGACCCGAGATCGTGTTGAGCAGAGTGGTCTTTCCGCTGCCGGACTGGCCGACGATCGAGACGAACTCCCCCGGGTTGACATGGAAGTCGAGTCCCTTGAGGACGACGTTCTCCTGCCCGTCTCGCGAGGTGTAGGTCTTGCCGACGTTGTTGACTGAGATCGCATAGTCAGTGGTCATGGTCGTACTCCATTCACTTTGTGGGTGCCGCAACGTCTTCGTCATGGCGAATCGGGTCGATGTAGTCGTTCGTATAGATGTCATCGACGGTGAGGTCGGTCGAATTCTCGAGACCGAGGAAGTCAGTGGCCACGTTCAGCATCTGCCCAACTCCATCGTCGGTCATCACACCGAACTGGTCGTCTGACTTTCCGGTGGCCCAGTTCAACTCGCATTGCGACTTGAGCGCATAGGTCACGGTCTCCGGTTCGTACCCTTGAACTTCCTTCGTGAAGTCCTCTGCAGTCTGATCCGGGTGGTCGCAGGCCCAGAGAAAGCCCTTCTGCATCGCGCGGTTGAAGCGCTCAACACGCTCGGGATCATTCTTCAGGGCCTCATCCGAGACCACGATGCCATTGCCGTAGAGGTCGATGCCGACGTCAGACCATTTGAGGATGTTCGCCTTCTCACCGAGCGCCATCAGCGCCGGCTCGTCGGAGACGTAGAGCGCGAGGTTCGCATCCCAGCGGTCGGCCAGCAGACCTGGAATCTTCGATTCGCCGGTGGCGTGGACGACGTTGACGTCATCCTGTTTGAGGCCACTGCGTTCGAGCGCGAGCGGCCACATAGCCGTCATGGCACCGGCACCCTCAGTCGCCACCGTCTTGCCCTTCATGTCCTCCCAGGTTTTGATACCCGAACTCTCGAGTGCGATAGTCGCATACGCTGATCGGGCCTGAAGCAGATTCACCTGCTTAACGTGAGCTCCTTTGCCCTGGCTGAGGATGGTCGCGCCGAAATCGGCCCATCCGGCGTCGACTCTCCCGGTTTCGACGGAAGTCACGGTGTTCGTTGAGCCGGAACCCGGCATCAGCGAGACGTCGAATCCTTCCTCTTCAAAGAACCCCTCGGCCTCAGCTGCGAAGAACGGTGCGTGCTTCGGCAGATAGGCGACGTCGACCATGAGGTTGAAGTCATCGAGTCCGTCCTTTGGCGTGCATCCTGTCAGAGTGACGACAGACAGCAGGAGCGGCGCAACTAGCAGTTTCTTCAAGATGTGCATGGTTCCGCCTCTCACTTCGTGTAGTTCTTCCACGGCAGCAGCTTCTTCGAGATGAGGTCGATGATGAAGAAGAGAAGCAATGCGATCGCCGCAAGCACGATGAATGCTGCGAACATCGAGGGGAGGTCGACCTGAGAGTTCGCGAGAAGAATGACGTATCCGAGGCCCTTGGACCCGGCGATGAACTCACCGACCACGGCACCGCCGACAGCCAGCGAGATCGAGATCTTAGCTCCCGTGAAGATCGAAGGAAGCGCATAGATGAAATCGATCTTCATCATCTTCTTCAGCTTCGAGGCACGGTTGATGCGTGCAAGGTCCTGCAGCTCGTGCGGCACAGAGTTGAGCCCGTCGAATGTGTTGATGACGAGCGGGAAGAATGCGATGGCCATTGCCACGAAAGCCTTCGACTCGAAGCCGAAGCCGAACCAGACGATGAACAGCGGCGCCAGAGCGACCTTCGGAATCGTGTCGATGGCGATGAGCGCCGGATAGAGGAAGGGACGAAGGAAGGAAGCGTAATAGAGGAGTGCTCCACACAGAACGCCCAATGCTGTGCCGAGCGCAAAGCCTGCGAGACCTTCCTGGAGGGTAGTGAGAGCGTTGACCGCGAAGTATCCCGGGTTCGTGAACAATTCTTCGAACGCCGAAATCGGACCGACAAGCAGATACTTCGGGAAGTCGAAGATGAAGACTGCTAGCTCCCAGATCGCGAACAATCCGACGAGCCCGACAACAGCTTTGATTCCCGCTGTGAATGACTCAGGTTTGAGCCTAGATGCAGTCGGCGGAGCTGCCGGCGCAGGGCTGGGCTCCACAGGTCGAACTGCATCGGTATCGATGCGTGGTGCTGTTGTCATTGGCGATCCCTCCATTGGGTTCTGGTCCATGAGCAGGTGTGGCATTGCATTTGTGACGTGGAACAACTGTGATGCGTTCCAGTATTCGCGACTCAACGATGCCTGTCCAAGATTGTTTTCGCATGTTTCGATACCCTGAAGGAATTGCATCAATGAGTTTGTGCAGGCAGGAAAAACTCGAGAGTTGAACTGAGAAACGCCAGGATACTCGGACTTCCCAAGAACATCCTGGCGCACCATGGCAACGTCGCGCGCAACGCGGATCCCCGAACTACCTGACGGCTGTGAGTCTTGGTAGTGGCTGGTCTGGGACCGGCTGGCAGAGTAGGTGTTGGCCTCTCCATCCCGTGATCGTGACTCAACCTGGCGGTGACCCACCCCCCTTTTGGTGGTGTCTTCGGGCCGATTTGTCCGATCACATGGGTGGTGCGGCCGGCACCGACTCGGCCCACCTCGGTAACTTGATCAGAAGGCTGTCCGCCCCTTGCCGGGGCGTGACTCATCACAGTGTTGTTCCGAAGTGACCTCATCCCGGACCGGTACCGGCCGCAAGCGGCCGCACAACCTATCGGTCAAACAGGGAGCTTCGAACCGCTATGTCCATTGTCGCGCACTTATACAACTTCTTCATCGGCGTCGATACACACGCCAGAAAACACGTCTACACGATCATCACCAACACCGGCATCCTCGTGGCTACCGGCAGCTTCCCGACATCTCGGGCCGGCATCAAACGGGCCCTGACCTGGGCAGGCCGGTGGACGAAAGGTGACCTCGACACCCTGTGGGTCGTGGAAGGAACCGCATCCTACGGGGCGGTGCTGACCGGTCATATCGCCACGACCGAATACCCCGTGGTCGAAGCTGGACGCATGGATGCCAAAGCCCGGTACGGCGTGGGTAAGAGCGATGAGCTCGACTCCTACCGGATCGCGAAGTCCGTGCTGGCGCTACACACCGACCAGCTGCGGTGGCCACGCCAAGGCGAAGGAGTCCGCCAGGGCCTGCGCGTGCTGTTGGCAGCCCGGGACGCGATGACCACCGAACGGACCCGGATGATCAACTCCCTGACCGCGTTGGTGCGCACTGTCGCTCTGGGAATTGATGCCCGTAACTCGTTGACCGATGCCCAGTTCGTCGAGATCTCGAAGTGGCGGTCGAGGAAGGAAGACATCGGCCTGGCCACGTCCCGGGACGAAGCGGTCCGTTTAGCTCAACGCGTCCTCGATCTTGATGACGATCTGCAGGACAACCATGACAAGCTCGCTGAACTTGTTGAGGCCAGTCCGGCGGCAGTCTTGCTGGCCGAACCCGGGATCGGTACGTTCACTGCCGCGGTGTTCTTCACCGCCTGGTCGCATCCGGGACGAGTCCGTAACGCGGCTGCGTTCGCAGCCCTGGCAGGGGCGAATCCGATCCCTGCTTCGTCGGGCAACACGCAACGACACCGGTTGAACAGGGGTGGGGATCGGCAGTTGAACCGGGCCCTGCACACGGTGATCACGAACCGGATGATCCACGATGAGAGAACCAGGGATTATGTTGCCCAGCGCTTTGGTGAGGACCCGACGAAGAAGTCGAAGAGGGAGCTCAAGCGCAAGCTCAAATGGTATCTCGCGCGTCGAGTTTTCAAGATTCTCAACGGGCTAGAAACAATTCCCACGCCGGCTTGACAGACATAGAAGGATCGGCCCAGATACCTCGCGCGAGGTTGCTGGGCCGCCGTCAGGTAGCAATAGATCAACTCCGGGCGTTTGCCAGGTCCTCTCGGAAGGCTCGGCCCGCGGCACCCAAGTCGCCGCATGAGGTGATGAAGCGGAAGCCCTGTTCCCGACGCAACCGAGCCTCCTCGCCGTCGCCGCAGTGGATTCCCGGAACCACCCCGGCGGCATCAGCGGCCGTGCGGATCCGCACGAGCGCCTCGGCGTGGGCCTCGTTGTGCTGCCCCGGCAGCGCGCCGACAGCGAACGCGAGATCGGACGGTCCGACGTACACCCCGTCGATTCCCGGCACGACGCAGATGTCCTCGACCGCGGCCAGACCCTCCTCGTTTTCGATCATGACGAACAGCAGAGGCCGCTCATCCCGCGTATCCTGCACGGCGCCGTGCATGATCTCGGCTGTCGGCCCCCACGAACGATCCCCGCCCCGCGAGGGATAGTCGAGCGCGGCCACCGCAGCCTGTGCCTCGTCGACCGAGGACACGAGCGGAACGATGATCGCCTCGACTCCGGCGTCGGCGAGCGCCCCGATCTCCGTGAATCGGTTCGCCGCGACCCGCGCCGTTACGAGTGCGTCGCCGCTGGCGCGCACAGCGTCGGACAGTCGCAGCACGTCGGTGGGCCGCACCAGCCCGTGCTGCAGGTCGAGGCAGACATAGTCGAATCCGGCCGCCGACCCGGCCTTCGCCAGCTCCGGACTCGTCGACATCATCCACAGTCCGTTGTAGATCTCCCCCGCGCGCAGGCGGGCCCGATGGTTCTCAATCGCAGCAGTCATGACTGCATCGAATCACGGAATCCCACCGCCCACCAGGGGTGCCCGATATCCGGATGAACCTCGCCGAGGCGGCCCACCCTTGCGTATAGATCATCGATCACTTCGCCGAGGCGGCCCTGAACGTCCGTACCAAAGATCGACCCGTACGAAACGTCGCCCCACCTCGGCGAGGGATTTCACTCGGTTGGGCTGTCCTCGAGGAGGGGCCCGATGACTCGGTGGCGGGAGATGACGAAGGGATCGCTGTGTCCGACCTCTATGAGTTCGAGGTCGAGGCGGCGCGGCAGCAGCGAGCGCCCCTTGCCGAGGACCACCGGCGCGGTCCAGGTGATGATCTCGTCGAGGAGTCCCTCGTCGGCGAACTGTCCGGCGAGGTCGCCGCCGCCCATCACCCACAGGTCATGGTCGCCCGTGGCGGTGCACATTTCGAAGTAGTGGTCGGAGACCGAGCCCTTCGCGAACCGGATGTCGGGTGTCTTCCCATCCTTCCCGGCTTCGGGCAGGCCGAGCTTCCGGTGGGTCATCACCCACGCGGGAACCTCATAGGGCCACGGCCCGTCGAGATTGCGCAGCACCCATTCGTACGTCGTCGAGCCCATGACGATCGCTCCGACTCCGTCGATGAACCCGTCGTCCGGCGGTTCTTCGGTCTGGCGCAGCAGCCATTCGAGCGAGTCATTCGGGTCGGCGATGAGCCCGTCGAGCGTGGTCGCGGTGTAGTAGACGGTACGTGCCACAGGCAGTCTCCTCCTTAATGCGTCTCCCTTTCATCCTATTGGTCCGATGCTCTCTCACAGCAGTTCGGCGTCGATTCCATCCGTTGACAGAACCGACGCCGATCGATGCGACGACATCCTGCCGCCCCTATATCTCCTGAGTCCGCAGCGCCTCGGCGATGTACTCGGCCTGCCGGATCGCGAGCGCCACGATCGTCAGTGTCGGGTTCGCGGCGGCGCCGGTGGTGAAGACCGATCCGTCGGAGATGAAGAGGTTCTTCACGTCGTGGGTCCGGCCCCATTTGTCGACGACTCCGTCTTCGGGGCGTTCGCTCATCCGCGCGGTGCCGAGGTTATGCGTCGACGGATAGGGCGGAGTGCGGTGGGAGGTCTGCGCTCCGACCGCCTCGTAGACCCTCTGACCTGCGGCGTAGGCGTGTTCGCGCATCGCCAGGTCATTGGCATGGTCGTCGTAGTGGACGTTCGGCACGGGCAGACCGTTCGTGTCCTTGACCGTCGTATTCAGCGTCACCCGGTTGCTCTCCTGCGGCATGTCCTCACCGACGATCCACATTCCCGCCGTGTTGAGATACCGGTCGAGCAGCGCCGCGAAGTCCGGTCCCCAGCCGCCGGGCTCGACGAAGGAGGCCATGAATGCCGGGCCCAACGAGATCGTCTCCATGTAGTAGCCGCCGGAGAATCCGCGGTCGGGGTCGTGGATCGACTCGTCGGCGATGACTCCGGCCATCGTCTCCCCGCGATACATCCGCACCGGCTTGTCGAAGTGGCCCCACACGGTACCGGTCAGGTGGCGCATATAGTTCCGGCCCACATGGCCGGACGAGTTCGCCAACCCATCGGGGAAGGACGGTGTGCCGGAGAGGAGGAGCAGCCTCGGCGTCTCGATCGAATTGCCGGCCACGCACACGACCTTCGCGGCCTGACGGTGGAGGTTGCCGTCCTTGTCGAGGTAGAGCACGGCGTCGGCCCGACCGCCCGCATCGTGGGTGATCTGCACTGCCTGGGACTCGGGCCGCAGATCGAGCAGCCCGGTGTCCGCCGCCCGCGGCAGCTCTCTGACCAGGGTCGACCATTTGGATTTGTTCTTATCGCCTTGGAAGTTGAAGCCGTCCTGGATGGAGGCGGGGCGGCCGTCGTATTCTTCGGCGTTCGTGGCGTACGGCCCGGTCGCATAGAACTTGTAGCCGACCTCCTTCGCCCCTCCGGCGAAGACCTTGTAGTTGTTGTTCGCCGGCAGCGGCTTCCGGCCGTGGACGTGGGTCGAACCCATCGCCTTCTCGGCCCGGTCGTAGTACGGGGCCATCTCCTCAAGCGTGATCGGCCAGTCGAGGAGGTTGGCGCCGTCGATGCGGCCGTAGACGCTGCGGGCCTTGAACTCATGAGCCTTGAATCGCGGGGTCGCTCCCGACCAGTGGGTCGTCGTGCCGCCCACAGCTTTGACGATCCAGGCCGGCAGGTTCGGGAAATCGCGGGCGATCCGCCACGATCCGGTCGTCGTCCTGGGATCGAGCCAGGCCATCTGGTTGAAGGCTTCCCATTCGTTGTTGACGTAGTCCTCGTTGCGCAGATACGGCCCGGCTTCGAGCACGACGACGGGAATGCCCTTCGCGGTGAGCTCGTAGGCCAGGGTTCCCCCGCCGGCGCCGGAGCCGACGATGACGACGGCCTCTTCGTCCGGGTCGATGCTGAATCCGGTCACGCTGCGTCCAGCCTCGGCGCTGGCACCGCGTCCTATATTCTCAGCGGTCATCACTTCTTCACCTCACCCATCTCGACGCTCTGCGGCGCCGGCTGATTGGTCGAATCGTCACCGGCAGCGCTGCCGCTGCGGACACCCGCAACCCCGTCGCCGAGCTCCGGCAGCGGCTCGTCCTCGGGGTAGACGATCCGCGGTTCGGGCAGCCAGTCGAGATCGTCGAAGCCGCGGTTGATGTAGCCGCCCTTGTCGAACGAGGGTCCTTCGTAGCCGAGCGTCTCCCACACCTCGACATCGTCATAGAGGTTGAGCACGGCGGTGCGGCGGACGAAACCGAAGAACTCGGTGGACTCGACCCGGCGCAGCACCTTGAGCGCGGAGTCATCATCGAGTCCGCAGAAATCACCGTCGGAGAGCTGATCCAACGACAGCAGCCCTTGGATGAGGGCCACCCGGAACCACGTCTCCTCATCGGCGGCGATGAGGATCTTCTCCGCGGTGCGCAAATACGGTCCGTCGGGGAAATCTGCGTGCGGGAATGCCACGCGCAGCACTCGGATGAGGGTCTGCTTCGCCTCGTCCGTCATCTCCATCGCATTCAGCGATGGGTATTTTGCAGGGAATGCCATCGGATGCTCCTTTGCTCCACTCGGCAGGCGGCATCGACGCACGCCCACCACTGTCCTGACATGAGCAACCTATGTGACCCGCGACACCATGGACTATCCTCATTCTCATCACATGAAAAAGTCGATCGCCGAGGCGATCGCACAGTCAGGAGACCGTGTGTCCAACAGTGCCGTGATCCAACGAACCTTCTCCGTCCTGGAGGCCGTCGCCGCTTCGGGCTGTGCCGCCGCGAAGACCGTGGCCACCCGCCTCGAGATCCCGCTGCCCACCGTCTACCGGCTCCTCAACGAGCTCGCCGATTCCGGGTATCTCGTCTACCTCAAGGACACCAAGCGCTTCGAGCTCGGTCCCAAATGCTTCGAACTCGGACTGTCGTTCCAGCAGCGCCTCGTCGCTCCGCATCCGATCCGGCAGATCACCGATCAGCTCCACCGGTCGCTGGGCACTGCCGCCTATTTCGCGATCTACCGCGGCTCGGACATCATCCTCACTTACTGCTCCGACTGCGAGAAGCATCCGCGGCTGCGGCCTCTGCGCTTCGGTTTCCACGAGGCGGCGCACGCCACCGCTTTCGGCAAGATCCTCCTGGCCGGAATGCCCGAACCGCAGCGCACCGACTACCTCGAGGCGCGCGGGATGCAGGTGCTCACCCCGCAGACGATGATCAGTCGGGAGGCCCTCGACCCCCACCTCGCCGAGGTGGCCACCCGCGGAATCGCCTGGGAGCACGAGGAGTTCCTGCCCCGTCAGACCTGCGCGGCCGTGCCGGTGCGCAACGGCACGGGAATGCAGGTCGGGGCGATGGCGATCAGCACCCCCTCGTCGAAGATGGCGGGTCGCGCGAAGCTGGTCGAGTCGACCCTGCGCGAGCATGCGGGACTGGCGTCGAGCTACCTGCGCGGCGGGTCGGTCACCGTCCCCGTCGCCGAACACGCCTGAGCCCCGAACTCCCGATGGAGACAGCACTCGCGACAGCGACCACCCGCCCCACAACCGGCCACGTGTGACCCCCAGCTTTATCGCCACATGAGAAGAACCATGTCCTCCGGCTGCCGGCTCTGCTGAGAATGATCGTGCTCGCTCACAGTTGAGAACTCAAGGAGGAGAAATGGGCACGAACAACAGCGTCGCAGTGGTGACGGGATCCGCTCGGGGAATCGGTCAGGGCATCGCGCAGAGGCTCGGAACCGATGGCCATCATGTCATCGTGGCTGACCTGCCGAGCATGCAGGACGGGGTGGCGGAGACCGTCACAACGATCGAAAGCGCAGGTGGGAGGGCCACCGTCGCTGAGGTCGACGTCACGGACGAGGATTCGCTGAGCCGCCTCGTCGAGGTCGCCGTGGAAGCGGGAGGAAAACTCGACGTCTTCGTCGCCAACGCCGGAATCGCGCAGGTCGAACCCCTCATTGAATATTCGAAGGCCGATTTCGAGAAGATCGTCGACGTCAATCTCACCGGGGTGTTCCTGTCGTATCAGGCCGCGGCGAAGCAGATGATCGAGCAGGGCAACGGCGGCAAGATCATCGGCGCCGCCTCGATCGTCGCGTTCCGCCCCTTCGCCCTCCTGTCGCCGTATTCGGCGACGAAATGGGCGGTGCGCGGGCTCACCCAGGGTGCGGCAATGGAGTGGGCCAAGCACGGCATCACCGTCAACGCCTACGGGCCCGGCATCGTCGGCACCGCGATGTGGGATCTCATCGATGAGAAGCTCGCCGCCGAGGAGGGACTGGCCAAGGGTGAGGCGATCAAGAAATATGCTGGTGACATCCTCATGGGCCGGGTGTCCGTGCCCGAGGACGTCGCGAACCTCGTGTCGTTCCTCGCCAGCGAGGACTCCGATTACATCACCGGGCAGACCATGCTCGTCGACGGCGGAATGCAGTTCTCGTAACGTTGTCGCTGATAGCAGAAACCGACACCGCCACACCCACATCTCCACCCGAGAGAACAACCACAGAGAGAAGGAAGAAGCCATGATCTTCATCGTCGTGAAGTTCCCCGTCAACCCCGAAATGGCCGACCAGTGGCCCGAACTCACCCGCGAATTCACCGAGGCGACCCGTGCCGAACCGGGCAACAAATGGTTCGACTGGTCGCGCAGCCTCGATGACCCGAACGAGTATGTCCTCGTCGAAGCCTTCGACGACGATGCCGCCGAAGCGCACGTGAAGTCCGACCACTTCCAGGCCGCGACCGCCGAAGGCGGGCCGATGCACTCCGCGCTGGCAGCGACCCCGAAGATCATCTCCCGTCAGATCGACGGTGACGATTGGGATGCGATGGGCGAGCTGCAGATCGGCTGAACCCCCACCGAGGCACCCGTCCCCGATCGGGGCGACCTCATTCGCCGAGGATGTCGCGCGGGTCCGCTGATGCGTTCAGCGGGCCCGCGCCACGTTCCCGGCACCGGCCAGCTCTCCCGCGTGGTGAAACTGCAATAGCTCGGCCCCTGCACTAAGCCGCTGCAGGTTCACCAAGCTGAAGGCTCACCTCTGCGGCAGGTACGCCTTCTGGCTGTCGACCCATTCGTCGAGCACGTTTGCGCGGTCATCGAATTTTGCGGTCGGGAACGCCAGACCTTTCGTCGGCACGCTGGCGCCGAGTTCGACGAGCAGCGGACGCAGGGTCGTCTCCACCGCGAGCGTGTGCGCCGGGGACCCGATCGTGAAGACCGGGATCGCGGTCAGCCCGTGCAGACCGCCAGCGTCGTACCGGTCGAGGAAGGCTTTGAGCAGTCCGGTGTAGCTGGCCTTATAGGTCGGCGTGGCGATGACGGCGTAGTCGGCGGTGGCCAGACGTTCGGTGAGTGTGTTGAGGCGGTCGGACTTCCATTCGAAGATCTCGTCGGTCACCTCGGCGAGTTCGATGGTTTCGTCGATCTCGGATCCGGTCACCTCGGCGATCTTGGCGGCGAGGTCTTCGGCCACTTGGCGGGTTCGCGAATTTGAGCTCGGGTTGCCGACGACGACGGCGATGCGTGTGGTCATAAGGGGTCCTCTCCCAACAGTTGAGCCGATGAAGGACGGACATTCGCCGCCTTCCATGACAGTCACCCTAACCATGCAGACCAGAGTCCTATTTCGCCACAGTCACAGGGAGTCACAGACGCGTTTCACCGTCACATAGCCACATCGAAGCCCAATTGATCAGATATTAACGAGCCTCAGAGCCAGCTTTAGCTCTAGAAGATTCCTATTGACGTATAAACATCATAGGTTTAAGCTCGATTCTGCCATCAGGAGTTTCCACTCGATCGCCTCGAGTCGCTCCATGGCCGGTGCGCGCAGAGCCGCGCTGCACCGCACATCGCAATGAGAACGGGCTGAAATGAGCACCACCTCTGAGAACCACGATGCGCACCCGGCGGCGCGCATCAGCGGAGCCGTCGACAACCTCCTCGGCTCTGTCGGCAATGACCGTGCAGAATCCCTAGTTGCCGCGAGTGCCACCGAAATAGACCGCTCGTTCACACCACCGTCACCGCCTCACTGGCTCAATCCACCAGGCACTTCAGTCGATTCCTCAGATGTTCACTGGCACAACACCGTCGACGAGTCCCCGAGAACCGGAATCTTCCGCACATACACAGAGTCCACGGTCACTGGCGCACCTGTACTGACATATGAACTGTCCGGGTTGAGAATCACCCACAAAGACAATATCGGCATCCGCAACTATCCGATCACTGCTGGCAGCCCGGCCTTGTCGGACACGCGAGCAGAGACCACCTCCCCCATACTCCGCTCACTCGAAACGGCAGGAGGAGCGATCATCGGGGCCAACCATATGGCGGAATTCGCGCTGAGTCCCACCGGCCACAACCAATGGTTCGGAGACGGCGTCAATCCCCTCAGCGCTTCCCACCTGTCCGGGGGTTCGTCGAGTGGCTCGGCAATCTCCGTCGCCACCGGCGCCTGCGATCTCTCTCTGGGTACGGACACCGGAGGATCCGTACGGCTTCCAGCTGCCTATTGCGGCCTCGTCGGATACAAACCCACCAATGGCCTCTTCTCCCATTCCGGTCTCATCCCGCTTTCCGAGACTCTTGACACCATCGGTCTGCTGGCCTCCGACACCACGATTGCGCAGCAGGCCTTCGAGGTTCTCGTCTCCGACCCCTCGGTCGTCTATATCGAAGCTCGCAGCCGGCTCGAAACCTGCAATGCCTCAGAGTTCTCCGGCTTCACACACCTGTCCCGGTCTGCCGTCGACAGAGACTGCGAGGACGAGGTCGCCTCCGCATTCGCTAGTGCACTCGACGTCGTCGAGGAGATCGGACTGAGCAATACCAGTGGATTCGGACGTCTGGACGGAAAGGGAGTCGACATCGACGATGCCGAGCTCAACAGAAGGTCCGTCACAGTTGTCAGCGTCGAGGCCGCACGAAACGTCGGCAGCATCCTCGGATGGAACTGGGACCTCCTCGGCGACCAGGTCCTCTCACGCGTGATCCGTGGAACTGCGATTCCCGCGATCGGCTACGCAGATGCTCTCGCCTGCCGTTCGGCCCTGACCTCCGAGTTTCTCGCCACGGCTATGGGAGGTTCGCGGTTCCTCCTCACACCGACGAGCCCGATCCTCGCGCCACAGATGTCGACGTCCAACGCGACAGGTTCCCGTGCTCGCAGCGACTACATGCGAGCCAGCAGGTACACACGCACCATCAACTATCTCGGACTGCCTGCGATCACTGTCCCGCTGCCAACTGCAGGAGGAGGCCTCTCGCCTGCACTTCAGCTCATCGGCCGCCCTTACGACGACCGGGCGCTGCTCGCAGTCGCGGCGACTATTGCAGAGACCTGCAGACAACCACAGAAATGACTGCCCAGAGAATCACCACTATTTCGGTATGAATCCGATGAAAGGCGCGACAAGGATGTCCGTTGACACCACTGCAGAACAAATAGAAATCGGGGCGCGCATGGATGCGCTCACCCCCAACACAGAACACAAGAAGCTCTTCGCCTACATCGGGGCTGGGGCCATGATTGATGCTTACGACATCTATGTCGCGGCCGGTGTCTCGGCGGCACTGGTCTCGACAGGCTTCGCCGGGGTCCACGAGATCGCAGTCTTCATGTCCATGACGTTCTTCGGCATGCTGCTCGGAGCGGCAACTGCCGGCTTCGTCGGGGACAAATTCGGACGACGGATGAGCTATCAGATCAATCTGGCCATCTTCGCCGTCGCTGGGTTCGCCGCCGCACTGGCTCCGAACTTCGAATTCCTCGTCGGCACCCGATTCGTTATGGGTATCGGACTCGGGGCCGAACTCGTCCTCGCCGCTGCCATCCTCGGCGAGTTCATTCCCCCACGTAGTCGCGGGAGGTGGACAGCAGCCCTCGGCATCCTCGTGAATTCGGGTCTGCTCTTCGCCTCGGCGATCGGCGCATTGGTGATCTCGAACTTCGGATGGCGCTGGATGTTCGTCATCGGGGCCGTTCTGGCGGTCATCGTCTGGTTGGCACGCCGGAGGTGCCCGGAATCGCCCCGCTGGCTTGTGGTCAGGGGACGACTGAGCGAGGCTCAGGCGATCGTCGAACGGTTCGAAGCGAAATCGGCGACGACCTTGGAGACCAATCCGCCTGCACCGACCACTGCCACCAACGCCGACGAATCGCCGACAACCTCCAAACGCCCGTTCTGGCAGCTTGCCGTACTCGGAACCGTCCTTGCCGTCGGAGTCAACATGTTCGTCTACGGCTTCATCTCCTGGATGCCGACGTTCTTCGTCGAACAGGGCATCGACGTCTCCCACTCCCTGGCCTATACGACGGCGATGGCTCTCGGCGCACCTGGTGGAGGCCTCGTCTGCCTGCTGCTCATCAATAAGCTCAACCGACGTACGGCAATCGTCGTGTTCTCGATCATCGTCATACCACTCGGCCTGGCCTATGCGGCCGCGCAGTCGATCCTCATGATCGTCGTCATCGGCATTCTGCTCGTTACTGCGATCTACACCCTGGTGACGTTTGTCCTCTACTCCTACATGCCCGAGCTCTATCCGACCCGCTTCCGTCTGCGCGGAACCGGCATTTCATACACCTTCGCTCGCGGCGCGTCGATCGTCGTGCCGTTCGTCATGTCGGGACTGTTCGTGGCATTCGGGATCTTCGGCCCCATCGGCTTCGTCTGCGCCATGGCCGTGTGCATGATCGCCGTCGTCGTTGCGATACCCATCGAAACCCGCGGACGCAGCCTCGAAGAGATCTCCTGATCTCGCCTTGCCCGATGAGACAGCACTCCCCTGACTTTTCAGCCACTGCCCACTAAGAAAGTAGAAACATGACAATCCACGACGCCACCATCGGCCGGTTCTTCGAGGACTACACCGTCGGTGACATCTATCAGCACCCTTTCGGACGCACCATCACCGAGGCGGACAACGTCTGGCTGACCAACCTGACCCTCAATACGAACCAGAACCACTTCAACGAACACTTCGCTTCGCAGAATCCGATCACTGGCGGCAAGGTCATCGTCAACTCCGGTCTCACTGTGGCCATGGTGCTCGGCCTGAGCGTGTTCGACATGAGTCAGAACGCTATCTCGAACCTCGCCTTCACGGACATCAACTTCCGCCACCCCGTCTATGTCGGCGACACGCTCTACGCGGAAAGCGCGTGCACCGAGGCTCGTCGGTCGAAGTCCCGTGACTACGCAGGCATCATCTCGATGACGACTCGCGGCCTCAACCAGGACGGCGTCACCGTGGTCAGCTGGAAGCGCTCGGTCATGATCGCCACGAGAGACAGCGGAATCGGCCAAGGGCATTTCCCCGAGACTGCTGACTCGGTCAGCGACTACAGCTGAGCACCATGATGAACACGCCTTTCCCGCAGCCGCGGACTCCGCATCAAGACAACACAACGAACTCAAGAGGAGACAGGATGCAGCCCCTTGAAGACATCCGAATCATCGCTGTCGAACAGTACGGTGCGGGCCCCTGGGGATCCATGCAACTCGCCGATCTGGGCGCCGATGTCATCAAGATCGAAGACCCGAGCACCGGCGGCGATATCGGACGTTATGTTCCGCCGTATCGCGAGGGAACCGATTCGCTTTTCTACGAGTCCTTCAACCGAAACAAGCGCAGCATCGCGCTGAGCCTGAGTGATGCAGCCGATCGTGAGATCTTCGACCGCCTCGTTGCCGGTGCCGACGTCGTCTATTCGAATCTCCGCGGCGATGTTCCGGCCAAGCTCGGCATCACCTACGCCGACCTCCAGGACATCAATCCCCAGATCGTGTGCTGCAACCTGTCCGGTTACGGCGGAGGTTCGGCGGCGAAGCGGCCGGGCTACGACTACATGCTGCAATCCGCGGCCGGATGGATGGACATCACGGGCGAGCCCGACGGACCACCCACGAAATCAGGCTTGTCTCTCGTCGACTTCAGCGGCGGACTCGTCGCCGCAATCTCGATGCTCGCGGCGGTCCATGCCGCCCGTCGAGACGGAGTGGGCACCGACTGCGACCTCAGCCTCTTCGACACGGCGGTGTCGATGCTCACCTACGTGGGCAACTGGCATCTCAACGAGGGATTCGAACCGCAGCGGACCCCCAAGTCCTCACATCCGTCGCTCGTCCCGTTCCAGGCGTTCGAGACCAGCGACGGTTGGATGACCGTCGGCTGCGCCAAAGAGAAGTTCTATCTCCGCCTCGCCGAGGTGGTCGGAGACGAAAGGCTGAACGACGACAGGTTCTCGAGCTTCGACAAGCGGATCGAACACCGAGGAGAACTTCTCGACATCCTCGACGAGGCTTTCCTCCAGCGCCCCGCCGATGAGTGGGTCGAGCTGTTGGAAACAGCCGGAGTCCCTGTGGCCAAGGTCAAGAGCGTGGCAGAGGCGCTGCAGGATCCGCTGATCGCCGAACGCGGCCTGGTCTTCGACACCGAACACCATCGGTGGGGAACGATCCGCAATATTGCGACGGCCCCGCGAGTCGGACCTCCGCTGACGAGCAATCGAGCAGCTCCGACGATCGATGAACACCGCGCCGAACTCCTGAAAGAGATCGGCACCACTTTGAACAGCAAAGGAGCCTGAGACCATGTTCGAACTCAGCGAAGAGCAGAACGATTTCAAGACATCGCTGCGGACTTTCGTCGACAAGGAGATCGTCCCCGTCGCCCGAGAGATGGAAGCAGCGGGTGAATACCCGGCCGAAATCATCGACAAGCTCAAAGAAATGGGGCTGTTCGGACTGACCATCCCCGAGGAGCACGACGGTCTGGGCATCGATCCCGTTTCTTTCGGAATCGTCTTCGAGGAGCTTGCCCGTGGCTGGATGGGCATCGCTGGAGTCCTCGGCAGCCACACGATGGCGGCGAAGATGATCGCCGAACACGGCACAGACGAGCAGAAGTCGAAGCACCTCTCTGCTCTCGCTTCGGGAAAGCGGCGTACGGCCCTCGCTCTGACCGAGCCCGATGCCGGAACCGATCTGCAGGGCATCAAGACGACGGCGAAGAAGATCGGTGAAAAGTACGTCATCAACGGGGCCAAGATGTGGATCACGAACGCAAGGCATGCCGATCCGCTGCCGGTTCTCGTGAAGACAGATACCTCGACAACGCCAGCGCACAAGGGCATGAGCATCCTTTTGGTCAGTGCGGACACACCCGGCTTCGAAGTCACCAAGGACATCCCGAAGCTCGGCTACAAGGGCCCCGAGAGTTGTGAGATCGTCTTCGACAACTGCGAAGTGAGCGCCGACGCTCTGCTCGGCGGAGTCGAGGGCCGAGGTATGCAGCAGGTGCTCTCTGCACTGCAATGGGGACGAGTGAATATTGCAGGCCGTTCCGTCGGCATCGCGCAGAGGGCGCTCGAAGAATCAGTCGCCTACGCCCAGGAACGCGAATCCTTCGGTCAGCCCATCTCCCAGTTCCAAGCGATCCAGCTGCGGGTCGGCCGGATGGCAACACGGGTGCAGGCGGCGCGTCAGCTGATGTACTGGTCGGCTCAGTCGCTGCTCAAAGGTCGGGCAGACGGAGAGACCGGTATGGCAAAGGTCTTCTGTTCAGAAGTCGCCCTCGAATCCGCAATCGAAGCCATGTCCATCCACGGCGGCTACGGCTACTCGAAGGAGTATGAGATCGAACGGCTGTATCGCGACGCCCCGCTGATGAGCATCGGCGAAGGCACGAATGACATCCTCAATACCGTGATCGCCAAGTCGATCTTCTCCGGCCGTACCGCGATCTGATTTCAGGAGACCTCATGACCAGCATCTCAGAATCCATTGCCTCTTCAGTCGCTTCGATCAGGCTCGATGACATTCCCGCAGAAGTGCAGTCGCGTGCCCGTCATCTTATGCTCGACTCGGTCGGGGTCGCCCTTGCTGCCAGCAATCAGGATTTCGCGGCAGTCACCTTGGCCGGACTCGCTGAGCTCGACCCTGGTGAGACTCCGGTCATCGGCAGCTCGACCACGCTTTCCAAGACCGGAGCGGCGATCGCGAACGGCCTGATGATCCACGGCCACGACTTCGATGACACGCACATAGCCGCCGTATCGCACGTCAGTGCCTCCTCTCTTGCCGCCGTCATCAGCGCGAGCGCCGCCGACGAATCAATCAGCTTCGGCGACCTCCTGCTCGGCTACATCCTCGCCATCGAGGTGAACTCCCGTCTGGGGATGGCCGTCGACGGACGGTTCCACGACAAAGGATTCCACCCCACGGGTATCCTCGGAGCGTTCGGATCGGCAGTCGGCATCGGAGTCCTGCGCAGCCTTCCGGTCGACAAACTCGTTGACGCTCAGGGCATCGTCGGTTCGTTCTCCTCCGGACTCCTCCAGTTCCTCGATGAGGGAGCCCCTACGAAACGGCTGCACCCGGGTTGGGCGGCCAACGCCGGCCTCCATGCTGTTTCGCTCGCCGCTGCCGGGTACACCGGTCCGACGGAAATCTACGAGGGCCGATTCGGTCTGTATCGGACTCATATCCAGGGTGAAGATGCGCCTGGGCTCGAGGTCTTCGAAACCCTCGGTGAGACATGGGAAGTGGCGAATGTTGCTGTCAAACCGTTCCCCACCTGTCACTTCACCCATTCGTTCATCGATATTGCGCTGCGCCTCCGGCAAGAACCGAACTTCGACTTCGACCGAATCGCGTCGATCTCGGCGAAGATCCATGATGTACCCGGTGCGGTGGTCTGCGAACCGGCTGCGGACAAGCTGCGACCTCGCAGCGAGTACGACGCCAAGTTCAGCCTGCCTTATCTCACAGCTGCGGCTCTGCAGCACGGGCAGATCACGTTCGCCGAACTCGACGAGACGGCTCGCGCCGACGAGTCGGTCCTCAGCGTCGCAGCACGGGTGGATATACAGCACGACCCAGCGAGCCTCTATCCGAAAGCATTCTCCGGAGACCTGGCCATTACACTCGACGACGGCACCACCTTCCACGAGGCGGAGCAGATCAATCGTGGTCACGAATCCCGCCCGTTGACGAACGCCGAGGTGGCTGAGAAGTTCTCCGCCTGCGCATCACCAGTCGTCGGCTCGGTACGAGCAGCAGAGATCGCGGCAACCGTGACAGATGCTCCTGTCGGCCGGCCAGCCGCCGCTGTCATCGGAGATTTCTGTGGTTGACGTCGACAGCGGACCGGGGAGCGTCACCGCCACGAACCCGCCGGAAACAGACGTGTTGGGTCCCGGATGGCTGTTCGTCCCGGCCGACCGACCAGAGCGCTTCGAGAAAGCCGCAGCAGTCAGCGACCAGATGGTCATCGACCTCGAAGACGGAGTTCGCGAAGCCGATAAGGAGAAAGCCCGAAGCCTGCTGCGGCGATCCGAGTCCGTACCGAGGCGGGCTTGTCTGCGTATCAACGGCCTGTCTACTGCGCACGCCGATAGGGACCTCGAACTCGCACGGGAGATGGGCTTCCGTTCGGTCATGGTTCCGATGGCTGAATCACATCAGCCCTTCACTCAGCTAGCTGACTTCAGCGTCGTCGCCCTCGTCGAGACGGCTCGCGGGGTCGTCGAATCCGATCGCATCGCGGCTCACCCCAACGTCAATGCTTTGGCCCTGGGAACGGCAGATCTGCAATTGGATCTGGGATCGCGCGACACAAAAGGGACCGCTGGTGTGTTCGAGGACCTGCTCGCATTTGCCCGGGCGACACTCCTCTTCGCGGGTCGAGCTCACCACGTTCCCGTCATTGACTCGGTGCATGCCACTGTGGCGGACGATGCGGGGCTGCGACGGGCCGCCGCGGTGGCGTCAGCATACGGAATGGACGGCAAACTGGCGATTCACCCGAGACAGATCGAAATCATTCGCGGCGAGTTCGCTCCCAGCGAGTCAGAGGTGGCTTGGGCAGCTGCCGTGGTCTCTGAGGCCGAATCTCGAGCTGCAGGCGCGTTCGTCCTCGATGGCGAGCTCGTCGACGAAGTCATCATCCGCAGGGCGGAAGGAGTTCTCGCCAGGACCCAGTGACCTGAGCACCCGGCGGCAATGCGATCCGACACGGATCTGCGCGAGCTGAGCGGTCCGTGGAAGGGTATCGCACTACCATGGCATCACAGGTGATCGTCTTCGGCTGCAGACCACCGATTCGAACAGCCTGACAAGGAGAGTAGACAGAATGCCTCAGTGCACCCGCCTCAATCGATTGCTGGTCAGGACTTCACATGGTTGAGTCGAAAACCGCCTATGCCGTCGTCGCTGAGAAGATCCGTCGAAACATCCTCGACGGGACTTTTGCCCCCGGCTCTCGGCTGCCCTCAGACGCCGACTTGCGCGAGACCTACGCTGTCGGACAGAGCACCATTCGCGAAGCACTTCGCACCCTGTCGAGCGAACATCTGGTCAAAAGCGTTCGCGGCGTCAATGGGGGCACGTTCGTCACGATTCCGACCGTCGGTCATTTGGGTTCGCAGTTGGAAGTCGGGGTCACTCTCCTGGCCTCTTCGGACTCGATCTCGATCGATGACCTCATGGAGATCCGGCATATCACCGAAGTTCCGGCAGCCGGCTATGCTGCATCGAGACGAACCGACGACGACCTGAATAAGCTGCGTAACTCGGATCCGAGTCTGCGCAGCGAAGAATCGTCGTTCTCCAGCCATTCGACTTTCCATCAGCAGATCGTCGAGGCGGCGCACAACCCCCTGCTCGAAGTCGTGACTATCCCACTGTTCAATGCACTTCAGAACATCGTCGGCGAAGCGAATGCTGCTGCAAACATCGGCACGAGCGTGAGCCACGATCATTCGGCGCTCTTCGACGCGATCGTCCGCCGCGACTCTATGGCCGCGATGTCACTCATGCGCCAGCATCTGGATTCCGTCTCTGAGTACTACCGCAGTCGCGGTCTCTGATTCAGCACTAGTGAGGGCCCTCCTACAAGAAGAGGGCCCTCACTGATGCTGAGCATTGCGCAGATCAATTCTCGGCGTTTCGAGTTTGAGAATCTCGAGACCTCAGTGCCGACGTTGCCGCGTCGTCGACGACCCACCGTTCAGTATCGACGACGACACCATAATCACGAGCAGCCTCTTCCGAGGTCAGATACTCATCCCATACATCGTGGAGAACCGCGAAGGGGTCTCTCTTGAAAGGGTCGCCGAATCCGCCTCCTGAGGGCATCCGGATCTCCAAGGTATCTCCTGCGTGAACGACCTCCTGAGTGACCTTCGAATGGAGCACCTCTTCTCGTTCCGTTCCCGGATTGCGAACGAAAGACCCGGAGACTCCGTCAGCGCCGCCCAACACACCCGCAGGCGGATCGCTTCGGTTGTCGGCCTCGGACCCGAGGAAGGTGTCCGTCATCATCAGCCAGCGGCGGACACTGCCAATGCCGCCTCTCCATTGTCCCGGTGCCGGAGATTCATCGCGCAGCTCGTATCGTTCGGCGCGCATGGCGTGGTTGAGTTCGAGTTCCTCAATCGGGTTGTTTCTCGTATTCGCCATCAGCGCGTCGACGGCGTCGAGCCCATCTCGGCCGTTGCGACCACCGTACGAACCTTCATTGATCTCGATGTATACCCAGTAGCTCTCTCCATCTTCCGCAACTCCCGAATATGCGATGGCGCAGAGCGCGGACGATGAACCGGCAACCGCCTGGTCCGGCAGAATCGGTGCCAACGCCAAGTTGATCGAGTCGAAGACACGATTGACCTGTGAGAATCGGGCAAAGCACGAAGCAGGGAAGTCTGGGTTGAATATTGTTCCTTCGGGGGCATAGGCCCGGACCGGACGGAAGCAGCCGTCGTTTTGAGGGACGTATTCTGGAGTCGTCTCCTCGTCGAGCAATATCGTTCGGATGGCGCTCACCGCAACCGGCAACACCGAGCCTTCGAAAGGAACGTTGAATGCTGTAGGAACCTGGTCGTTCGAACCGGTGAGATCGATAAGCACTTCGTCGTCTTCGATGTCGACTCGGACTGCCACCTTCAACGGGACTCCGCGGTTCTTCCCATCATCGTCGAGGTAGCCGATCGGTGCTTCGTAGCTGCCGTTCGGCAATTCGCGAATCCGGCTCCGGAGCATGTTCTCCGAATAGTCCATCCAGGCTTCGCTCGCGCTCATCACAGTATCGAGGCCATACGTCTCGAGGAGTTCGACGAATCTCTTTTCCCCGATACGAGCGCATGACACGAGCGCCTCGAGGTCGCCGCGGTTCTGCTCCGGCGTTCTGACGTTGTCGAGGATGTGCTGAATGAGCATGTCGTTGCGCACGCCCGCATCGTAGATCTTCATCGAGTCCATCAGCTTGCCCTCTGCCCAGACGTCGACAACGTCCATGCACAGTCCCGGGAAATTACCGCCAATGTCCGATACGTGCCCTGTGCATCCGGCGAATCCAATGTGTTCGTCGTTCCAGAAAATGGGAATGATGATTCCGTAGTCAGGCGAGTGAGCTGCACCGTGGTACGGATGGTTATGGAGAATCACATCTCCGGGACGGTAGCTTCCTGCAAGCCGGCGATTTACTCCCTTGATATAGGCGGGGATCGACCCACAGTGCATCGGTGTCGAGTCCGATTCGCAGAGTTCTCGTCCATAGACATCGAAGATTCCAGCTCCCAAGTCCTCTGATTCTCGGATGAGACTCGAATACGCCATCCGGTAGAGAACCTGGGCCATCTCCTTCGCCATAGAATCGAGGGCACCTCCGATCACTCGCAAGGTGATCGGGTCTACCTCAACCGAGTTCCACGTGCGATGAGGGACTTCAGGTGCCAGTGAGACACCAGTCATCGGCATTGTTGTTTCACTCATTGTGCGCACCTTTCGATGATGATGTGTCCGAGCTCATCGACCGTGGCCCGTTGTCCGATTCCAATAACAGTTGTCGAGTCGAATTGTTCGACAATGGCCGGTCCGTCGAAGACGTTGCCCGCTCGAAGAAGCTCTCGAGAATAGACGTCTGTGTCGACCCACTTCGGACTGCCCGCATCATCCGTCCACATCAGGGTCTGTGCCGTCGCCACCTTCGCAGGAGTAGAGTCGGCATCGCCAACGGGTATCTTCGGAAGCCTGATCTGAGGCACCATTCCGATACCGGTCATCCGAACATTGACCAATTGGACCGGTTTGTCGTCGAACCGCTGCGAGTACATACGCCCGTGCTGCTCGTGGAAAGCTTGAGCGACCTGCTCCACCCAGTTGGCGTCGATCTCTCCGCTGGGTGCCTGGACTCGCAGTTCGTAGCCTTGTCCGACGTATCTGCAGTCGACGCTGCACTCGAGGTCAATGTGCTCATCGGGGATTCCGTCGCCTTTGAGCTGCGCGACGGCCTGGTCGGTCAGGCGGGCGACTTCGCGTGCAAGCAGGTCGATGTCAGCCTGGTCCGACGAGGTCCACACCGTTGTCGGAACTTCGTAGCGTATGTCGGTGGCCAGGAGGCCCACTGCCGAGGTGATCCCGGGGTGCGTTGGCACGATGATCCGCGGAATATCGAGTTGCTTTGCAATATGCCAGGCGAACAGCGGACCGGCGCCGCCTTCTGCGACCAGTGAGAAGTCTCGTGGATCGTAGCCCTTGCGGACCGAGTGCAGACTGATCGCTTCGGTCATTGAATGTGCGAGCACCGTAAAGATGCCCATGGCCGCCTTCTCGGTGCTTTGGCCCAGAGGCTCAGCGATGTGATTCCTCACTGCCTGCTCGGCGAGCTGCGGTCGGACTTCCATGGTTCCGGAGAGAAAGCTCTTCTCGCGCAGCCACCCGAGGACCACCATGGCGTCAGTCGAGGTAGGTTCAGTGCCGCCGCGGTCGAAACAAGCAGGACCCGGCACGGCACCGGCGCTGCGCGGGCCGACACGGAACATGCCTCCTTCATCTATCGAAGCGATCGAGCCTCCACCCGCCCCGATGGTGTCAACTTCGGCCATCGGAACCATTGCGTGATAGTCGCCGATACGGGTATCGAGCAAGTGTTTCATCCGGAGGCGTCCGTCGGGTGCGACTCCAACGTCGGCTGATGTGCCTCCCACGTCGAGCGTGATGACGCTCGGATAGCCGGAGGCCGCTCCGATTGCGCAGCCTCCGATGAGCCCGGCGACGACACCACTCGTCAGGAGCGAAACCGGGGTTTGGCGAGCACTCCTGGCAGTGACGAGTCCGCCAGCAGAGGTCATGAGGTGGACGTCGTCACTTACGCCCGCAGCACTCGCCTCGTCGACGAGTTTCGAGATGTAGTTCGATGTCTTCGGTCCGACGAAGGCGTTGAGAGCGGTCGTCGAGAATCGCTCGTACTCTCGATACTGGCTGGCAACTTCGCTGGACAGAGAGATGAACGCCTCTGGGAACTCTTCCTCTACGATTTCGCGTGCCCGTTGTTCGTGGGCGGGATTCTTGTAGGCGTGCAGGAACGCGATGGCCACCGCGGCAACTCCACGCTCCCGCAGGAGCCGCGCTTCCTGTCGAACGGCGTCTTCGTCCAGCGAGGTGAGAACGGCTCCGGACGCATCAATGCGTTCGGGCACTGTCCGCCTGTTTCGGCGAGGAACCAATTGCCATTTCTGCCAAGGCAGCTCCTGATAGTTCGAATAGTTCAGAGGACGCTTCTTCCGCGCAATGTGGAGGAGATCTCTGAACCCCTCAGTCGTGATCAGGCCGACATCGTCACCGTTGTGCTCGAGGACGATGTTGGTCGCCACAGACGTCCCGTGGAAGAACATGTCGATGCTTTCGAGGTCGATCTCCGCTTTGACCTCCAGCGCAGAGATCCCCTTCATCGTGCCGACTGACGGGTCCTCATTGGTCGAAGGTGTCTTATGTACTGTGGTTGTGCCGTCGTCGTCCCATAGGACCAGGTCGGTGAAAGTTCCGCCGACGTCAACTCCAAGTCGTCTCATGGAAGTCCAATCAATGTGTAGGAGGATTTCAGTGATGCCTGACACTGCTCTGTGCGCACCACTGAAGCGAATATACATCAGATATATAGAGGCCGCTAGACCCAATTCTCGACAATATTTCCAGGAATTCACGAGAATACTTACATAAACACCTGATGTTTAAGCGATTGGGATACCCCCTCTAAACCGGATCCAGTTCCACTCCGTTCGACACCGAGGCGGCACTACTGCGCGGCGTCGACGAGTGGCTCACTCCATTCCGTCGTTTCTGGGTCCCGCAATCGGACATGCTGTCAGCCGAGATCGCCCGCGCAAAGCGACAGTGCCGTCTGGCAGAAGCCGAATCAGACACCATTCCACCGCCGCGCATCCTTGGTTACCATGAAGTACCGCCGATCTTCGGCGAACCTCCCGCACCTCACCTTCAACCGCCGTCAGATCATCGACGACCTCCGAGGAGCTTCCATGACCACCCCCGACTCCAGTCGCCCCACCGAAGACCAGGTCCTCGCCGCGCAGGCCGACGCCGTCGACCGCGGGCTTAACATCACCGTCGAGGGCGACAACCAGCACACGGTCCAGACGCTGAGCCAGACCTACCCGACCACCGTCTCCGACCTCTGGGAAGCCTGCACCGATCCGGTTCGGCTCGAGCGCTGGTTCGCACCCGTCAGCGGCGACCTCGAACTCGGCGGTCGCTACCAGATCGAAGGCAATGCCTCCGGCACGATCGAGAACTGCGAACCGCCCCACTTCTACTCGCTGACCTGGGAATTTGCGGGAGGAGTCAGCCATGTCACCGTCCGCTTCGCCGAGGCAGACGGCAGCGCACGCCTGACCCTCGAGCACTCGCACGCAGGTGAGGCGCACGCCGATTTCTGGGTGCAGTTCGGACCCGGCGCCACCGGGGTCGGGTGGGACATCTCCCTCCTCGGTCTCGCCAACCATCTCGTGGCCGGTACGGGACGCCCCGAAGACGAGAATGAATGGGTCGCCTCGGCGTCGGCCCAGGAATTCGTCCGCACCTCCAGCGCCCGCTGGGGCGAGGCCTCGGCGGCGGCAGGAACCCCGGTCGATCAGGCGCGCGCCGCCGCAGAACGCACCACCGGCTTCTACCTCGGCCAGCCTCCGGCAGAGTGACCTTCATCCGCTGACTGAGCCAACGGCGGAATAGTCCTCCCTACTCTCCCGCCTGCTTCCGAGCCCCCAGCGCCAGCCGGGCGATATCGCGCAGCACTTCGAGTTCCTCGCTGCCGTCGAGCAGTGCCCGCAGCTCGACGGCGGCCCGGCTGAGCAGGCTGCGATAGGCGCCGGCGACGTTGTCCGGTTCCCGCGTCAGCGGGTAGGACACACAGAGGGCGAACACGATCGCACCGACGGTGAAAGCCACACTCGCCGAGGCGGTCCCGGCCACCCGTGCCTGCTTCGTCGCGTAGAATTCCGCCGGATTTCCCGGCCCGCACAGCGCCAGGGCAGCCGAGCCGCCGTCGACGAGCGGGAGCACCGCACCGACTCCGCGCGAGACGCGCAGCTCATGATCGGCTTCGACGTTGCGCACGCACACGCGATCCTCACCGACGCGGACCCACATCTGCACGGATTCCCCGGTCATCGTCCGCAGATGGTCGAGCACCGAGTTCGTCGTGGCGATATTGCGCCTGCCCGGGAAAGGGCCCAACCGCAGCAGCCCCGAGGAGTCACGGACGATGAACTTGTGCGCCCGCAGGTCGGTCAGCAGCCGATACGTCGTCGACTTCGAATAGCCGAGGCGGCGGCACACCTCCGCAGCCGTCATCGGCGAGTCCTGGAGGACTTCGAGGATGGCCGCACTGCGGTCGATGACTCCGATCTCCGCCGGCACCTGGTCAGAACTCTTCATTCCCACTCCTCACGACACCGTCACATCGGCGAGCAGCTTCCGCCGGGACACCCACCACCGGAAGATGATGGGTCCGATGATGCCTGCCACCATGAGGATGATGATCGACAGCGACACCGGCCTGGTGACCAGGGGTGCGAACGATCCACCGGAGATCTGCAGCATACGCCGGAAGTTGTCCTCGAGCAGCGGCACGAGCACGAGCGCCAGGATCGCCGGGGCCAAGGGGATGCCGCCCTTCTCCATGAGATAGCCGATGACGCCGAAGATGCCGAGCATCATCAGCCCGAACAGACTGAATTCGATGGCGTAGGCGCCGATGACCACAAGCACGAGGATGGATGAGAAGAGGATCTCCTTGGGCATCTTCAGCAGCTTCACGAAGACCCCGACCAGCGGCAGGTTGAGGATGATGAGCGCGATATTGCCGATGTACATGCTGGCGATGATCGTCCAGATCAGACCGGTCTCGTCCCGGAAGATCAGCGGCCCTGGCTGCAGGCCGTACATCGTGAACACGAAGAGCAGCAGCGCCGTCGTCGCCGAACCCGGGATGCCGAGGCTGAACAGCGGAATCATCGCACCACCGACACCGGCATTGTTCGCCGCTTCGGGGCCGGCCACACCCTCGATGGCTCCGTGACCGAATTCGTCCTTCCGCTTCGAGATCCGCTTCTCCATGATGTAGGACATGAACGAGGCCAGCGACGGACCGACTCCTGGCAGGATGCCGATGATGAAGCCGACCACGGAACCGCGGGCCCACGGGCCGGCCGACCGCTGCCAGTCTTCCTTCGTCATCCACTTGTCGTTGCCGAAGCTCTGGATCTCGTCCTTGGCCCCACGTCCGAGCGCGAGGTTCCGGATCGCCTCGGGGATAGCGAAGAGCGCCATCGCGAAGATCGTGAAGTCGATTCCGTCGGAGAGCAGACTCATCCCGAACGTCTGCCGGGGCAGCCCGGTCTGGAAGTCGAGGCCGATGAGGCCGACGGCCAATCCGATGAAGATCGAGATGAGCGCCTTCGCCCGCGAGCCCGCCGACATCGTCGACGCGAGCAGCAGAGCCGTGGCCATGAGCAGGAAGTATTCGGTGGCGCCGAAGACGTTCGCGAGCTTGACGAGCACCGGGGACAGGAACGTCAGCCCGATGATCGCCAGGGTGCCGGCGAGGAACGAACCGATCGCCGCGGTCGCCAGGGCGGCCTTGCCCCGACCGCGGCGGGCCATCTCGTAGCCCTCGATCGCGGTCACCGCGCTGGCGACCTCACCGGGGGTTTTGATGAGCGTAGCGGTGATCGAACCGCCGTACATCGACCCGTAGTAGATTCCGCACAGCAGGATGAGGCCGTGCACCGGCTCCATGCCGAAGGAGACCGGGATGAGGATCGCGATCGCGGAGATCGGTCCGATTCCCGGCAGCACTCCGACGACTGTGCCGAGCAGCACGCCGAGGAGGGCGAAGGCGAGGCTGACCGGCTCGAGTGCCGAGGCGAAGCCGCCTCCCAGATCGATGAGAGTGTCCATGCCCGCCCCCTAACCCAGGATCCCGACCGGCAGGTACACGGCGAGTCCGTAGACGAACGCCGTGTAGACCACGACCGCGAAGAGGACGGAGAAGATGAGGTTGCGAATCCACTTCTCAGGTGCGTAGATGCTGGTCAGCCCCATCAGGAACGCCGCCGTCGACAGCAGGAATCCGACTGGGATGAGGATCGCCAGATAGACGAAGAAGAGCGCGAACTGGAATACGACCTTGCGCACCTGCGGCTCCGGCGGGGCTTCGAGGACGATCCCGCTGACCCCCTCCTGACCGGAGGATCGGTCGGCGGTTTCAAGGGATGATTCCCCCGCCGAGGCGGCCGTACCGTCCCCGTCCCTCGCCGGAGTCGTACGTGCAGTTCCCCCGGACCCGGTCCCCGCCTCGGCGAGGGTGTCCTTCCGGTGCCGGACGACGGCCTGGCCGGCGAGGAAGAGGCCGAGCACGATGAGTCCGATCCCGACGATGGCGGGGAAGGTGCGCGGGGTGACGATGTTCGCGGTCTCCTGGATGGAGAACGTCGCGATGTAGTACACCGCGCCGATGACGGCGATGGCGCCGCCGGTGATGAGGTCGGTGCGGAAAGCGGTCATTTGCTGTTGCCCAGGTCGGTCTCGTTGACGCCTTCGGCGACCGTCTTCGCCGCGTCGTCGACGTAGGCCTGGGCGTCGTCGCCGGTGTGGAACTCGGTGGCCCACTGGTTGTTCTTCAGCGTCTCCTGCCAGGCGTCGGACTTGCTCACGTCTTCGAGCGCCTTGGCCCAGAAGTCCACGGCTTCCTGCGGCATCTCGGCGGGTCCGTAGACTCCGCGCCAGTTGCCCAAGGTCACGTCGTAGCCGGAGTCCTTCGCGGTGGGCACCGTGTCGAAGGGCGCCGCCAGCGGTTCCTGGGCGAAGGTGACGAGGGGTTCGATGTCGCCGGCTTCGATGACGGAGCGGAATTCGCTCATGCCGGCGATGGCGACCTTCGCGTCCCCGTTGAGCATGGCGGTCGTCTGCTCGCCACCGCCGTCGTAGTTGACGAAGTTGATGTCGGCCGGGTCGACGCCGGCTTCCTTCGCGAACAGGGCGAACGGCAGAGTGTCGTCTCCGGCGGCCGCGACGGTGACCTTCTGCGGGTCGTCCTTGAGCGCCTTGACCAGGGCGTCGAGATCCTTGAAGTCCCCGTCTTTCGGCGTCACGACCATGAAGTCCTCGACGTAGAGGGTGGCGATGAGCGTCGTGTCCTCGGGACCGAACTCGCAGAGGTTGCGCGCCTTCATCGTCTGGCTGGCCAGGGAGGTGATGGCGATCTGATCGTCCTTGCCCTTCTCCTGCTGCATCATCGACGTCAGCCACGAGCAGCCGGTGCCGCCGGGCTTGTTCTGCACGGGCAGCGGCGAGGAGACGATGTCTTCCTTCTGCAGCGCCTCGACCAGCGCGCGTGCCGTGGTGTCCCAGCCGGATCCGGGTTCAGCCGGAGCGGTGACCGAGACCGGTCCCTTCGGATAGTCCCCGCCCTCGCCCGGGGGCTGCGCCTTGTTCCCGCAGGCAGCGGCGACGAGGGCGACCGAAGCGAGCACCGCCCCGATCTTCGCCGCGCGCTTGCGGGTACTCGTCGACCCTTCCTTCGCCGAGGCGGCCGTCCGTGTGCGTGTGATCGTCGTTGATCGCATGAGCTGTCCCCTTGTGTGTTCGGTTCTCGATATTCAGTGGTGTGCTTGGTGGTGCCGCTGGCTGAGTTGTCAGTCCAGGCGGTTTTCGTCGGGCTGGGGTCCGTCGACCGGCGGGCCCGTCGGCACTGCGGGGCCGTCCCGGTAATGGCTGTTGTGGCGGCCGGGTTCGGGCACGTCGCTGCGCAGCCCGAGCCGGTTCCCGTCGAAGGTCAGCGGAAGCAGCGGCACATCCACCCTTGCACCTGTCGGCAGCCCGGTGTGGGCGAGCGCTCCGGAGGCCACAAGGTGCGGGTCGTCGGTGAGGTCGGCCGGGGTGTTGACCGGAGCGACGGGCAGGCCGCGCCGGGTGCACTTGTCTTCGATCTCGGCCAGGCTCAGCTGTGACAGTGCCTGCTGGAGCTCGCGATGAATACGGTCGCGCTGGTCGACTCGGCCCTGGTTGGTCAGCATGTCCGGGTCGGCGGCCAGCCCCGTCAGTCCGAATTCGTCGCAGAGGTCGCGCCACTGCCCGTCGGAGACGGCGGCGACGAAGACCTGGTTGTCATCAGCATCGCGGAAGATGTCATAGACGGCCCAGGTTGCTTGCCGGGTCGGCATCGGGCGGGGTGGTTCGCCGCTGATCTGGGATTGAGCCATGTGCGTGCCGACGAGGAAGGCGTTGTTCTCGAACAGTGCGGAGTTGATGAGTTTTCCGCGGCCCGTGGTTTCGCGCACCCGCAGTGCGGACTGGATGCCGATGACTCCGAACATTCCGCCCATGATGTCGTTGACGCTGGCTCCGGCGCGCAGCGGCTGGCCGGGTGGACCGGTCATATACGCCAATCCCCCGAGCATCTGGACGACCTCGTCGAGGGCGGCGCGGTTCCCGTAGGGGCCGGAGAGGAATCCCTTGAGTGAGCAGTAGATGAGTCCGGGGTTGCGGGCCGAGAGCTCCTCGTATCCGAAGCCGATCGATTCCATCTTCCCGACGCGGAAGTTCTCAAGCAGGACATCGGCGGAATCGATGAGGTCGAGGACACGGTCACGGTCGGCCGCCTCGGCGATATCGAGTTGGACGCTGTGCTTATTGCGGTTGAACGCGGGGAACAGCCCGGATCCGGACCCGGGCAGGTAGCGGGTCTTGTCGCCGGCTCCGCGGGGTTCGATCTTGATGACCTCGGCGCCGAGGTCGGCGAGGATCATCCCGCAGCTGGGACCCATGACCATGTGGGAGAACTCGATGACGCGGATGCCTTCGAGCGGCAGCGGTTCGGGGGTCGTTGCCTGGGTCTGTTCGGCGGTCATGTGGGAAGTCATTTCAGACCTTCGCCGAGGCGGCCGCGAACCGGTCGTCGAAGACCGCGGGGGTCGCGGGGATGTCCGACAGGCTCGAAGTCAGGTCGTGTCCGACGGCGGCGATGAGGGGGTCGCGCACCTCGGTGAGCGCCTCGACGTCGACGCCGGTGGCCACGCCCTCGCGGTGGAGGAGGTGGACGAGGTCGTCGGTGCCGATGTTGCCGGCGGCGCCCGGGGCGAAGGGGCAGCCGCCGAGTCCGCCCATGGCCGCGTCGAAGTTCGCGATCCCCAGCTCGAGGGCGGCGATGACGTTGGCCATGCCGAAGTTGTAGGTGTCGTGGAGGTGGAGGTTGACCGGTTTGCCGGGGAAGGCGTCGAGAACCGCCGAGGTGTTGCGGCGGACCAGCGATGGGTTGGCGTTGCCGATGGTGTCGGCCACCCCGACGCCGTGGGCTCCGGCGTCGACGAAGGGACGGAGGACCTCGACGAGGTGGTCAGCCTCGGTGATCCCGTCGAAGGGGCAGATGAAGCTCACGGCGGTCGTGATGTCGAAGCGCAGTCCCCGGTCACGGGCGAAGACGGCGGCGTCCATGAGGCGGTCGGAGGCCTCGGCGATGGAGGCATCGGAATTCGCTTTCGAGTGTCCTTCGGAGGCCGAGAGCACGAGTTTGATGTTCTTCGCCCCGGCGTCGACGGCCCTTTGGGCGCCTTTGAGGTTGAAGACGAGGGTGAAGAACTCGACCCCGTCGGCCTCGTGTGGTGCCAGACGGCGCAGCAGTTCGTCGGTGTCGGCCATCTGCGGGACCTTCTTCGGATTGACGAAGGAGCCGACCTCGATGTGTTTGAGTCCCGAGCCGATGAGTTTCTCGGCCAGGGCAACCTTGACTTCGGTGGGCACGATGGCTTCTTCGATCTGCAGCCCGTCGCGCAGAGTGGTGTCGAGGATATCGACGGAAGTGGGCCGGACCATGGGACTCCTTCACGCAGGCTCCCGCTGAACGGGAAACGATTCGTCGCCGCGCGACCATGCGCGACTCCACTCTCGTTATATAACGCGCTCAGTCCAGGTAACAGACTTTGTTCGGCATATGAGAGGTCGGGGAGAATTGCCTGTGTTCATTCCCGTCTATCGGGACGCTAGGTTCTTCGGCCGGTATGTCTGGATCGCGTGGCCTGCTTCGAGTTCGCTGCGGTCGACGAGCTCCAGGTCGACGACGTCACTCAGACCCGCGAAGAGGTACGGTCCGTGGCCGGCGATGCAGGGGTGGATGACGAATTCGAATTCGTCGATGAGGCCGAGTTCGGCGAGCGCGAGCGGCAACGTCACTCCCCCGACTGCGAGTCCCGTCACGGATTGTTCCTTGAGCTCGCGGACGGCGGTGGCGAGGTCGCCGCGGATGAGTTCGGAGTTCCAGTCGACGCTGTCCAAGGTGCTCGAGACGACGTATTTGCGGGCCGGGCCGATGGCCGCAATGAACGGGTCGAGGTCCTTTTCCGGGGTCGTGTCACCTTCGGGCCGGCGCCAGGCGTCTTCCATCATCTGGTAGGTGATGCGACCGAAGATCAGCCCGTCGGCACGCTTGAGATTGTTCGCATGATGGCGATGGAAATCATCGCTGATGACTCCCACGCGATGATCACAGCAGCCGTCGACGGTGACGTTGATCGAGTACCTCAGCTCGCCCATGGCATAAGAGTAGACCTGGGCGGGCACTGCTGGAAGAGTCAATTCCCGCTGGCGTCGGCATCCCCAGCCAACCTCATGTGCAGGATCGGATAGGGCCGCCCGGCTTCATCGGTCTCACTGCGTCCGATCATTTCGAACCCCTGGTGCCGGTAGAACTCCAGCGCTGAGGTGTTCTGTTCATTGACGTCGACCGTGGTCACATCCTCGTGTTCGATCGCATAGTCAATCAGCGCGGAGCCGATCCCCCGGCCCCGTTCACCAGCGTCGATGAAGAGCATCGCGAGGTCTCCGTCGACGACCCCGCAAAACCCTACGGCTCGGCCGTCCAATTCAGCGACGGTGAGTCTCACGGCCGGAAAGTAGTCCGCAGCCAGATGCTTCTCGATCTCGTCCCGGTCGTCGTCGGACAGAAAATCATGCGTGGCGTCGACAGCGCTGCGCCAGATCGCCACAAGGGCAGGGACGTCAGAGCACCCGGATGCGGGCCGAAGCCTGAGGGCTGTCATATCAGTCCGTGTCTTTGGCGGCACCATCGACGTTCCCCTCCGAGTCGGCACCGAAATCCGCCTCACCGCGTGCGGCCGAGGCGAGGCCCAGCCACGACAGCACCTCGTCGGTGTGTTCGCCCAAGTCGGGCCCGAGGTGGTCGATCGCGATCGATTCGCCGCCGATGACCGGGGTGATGCCGGGGAAGGCGACGTCTTCGAGGACTTCTTCGCCGGTGGAGACGTCGAGGTTCTGAATCATCCCGCGAGCGGCGAGCTGCTCATCGGCGACGAGATCTTCGGCCGTGTAGATGGGTCCCGCCGGAACGCCCACTTCCTCCAGAGTCTCGACGACGTCCTCGACTGAACGCTGCGCGCACCACGCCCCGATGGCTTCGTCGAGTTCGTCGCGCCGCTGCCAACGGCCGGCATTCGTCTGCAGGTCGGCATCCTCGGCGAGGTCGGGACGGTCGATCGCCGTCATCAGCCGCGGGAAGATTCCATCCCCATTACCGGCGATGACCACGGACTTCCCGCCGGCGCACATGTAGCCGTTCGAGGGCGCGATGCCCTCCATCCGACCACCGGTGCGGGTGCGGACCTCGCCGAATGCGGAGTAGTCGGGGACGAGGGATTCCATCACGGAGAACATCGCCTCGTTGAGCGCGACGTCGACGGTCCGCTCCGACAGCGGACCCTTGCCTTCGAAGCTGTGCGCGGATCCGACGACCGCCTCGGCGGCTCCGGCGATCTTCTGCCGCTGTCGGTCGAAGAGCATCATCACGGCACCGAACGCCGCCTGCATTCCGGCGATCGAGTCGCCGATCGAGATGCCCACGCGCACCGGCGGGCGGTCGGGGTCGCCGACGAGTTCGCGGAAGCCGGAATATCCTTCGGCGACGGCGGCGAATCCAGGCCGGGACGACATCGGTCCGGTCTGGCCGAACGCTGAGATGCGCACGAACACAAGGTCGGGGTTCGCCTCTTCGAGCACGTCGGGGCCGAGTCCCCATTTCTCGAGGGTGCCGGGGCGGAAGTTCTCGAGCAGGATGTCGCTGCGGCGGACGAGCTCGAGCACAGCTTCGCGTCCCTCGTCGCTGCGCAGGTCGAGCACGACCGACTTCTTGTTGCGGTTGATCGTGCGGTAGAGCATCGAGGTGTCGCCGGCCTTGAGCCGCCAATTGCGCAGCTCATCGCCGGTGCCGGGGCGTTCGACCTTGATCACCTCGGCGCCGAAGTCCGCAAGCATCCGCCCGGCGGTGGGTGCGGCGATGTAGTTGCCGAGTTCGAGGACTCGCACACCGGAAAGGGGAAGTCGGTGCGTGCTCATGACGATGCTCCTAGTTGTGCGTGGTTCGGTTCTCCCATGGTGCCAGGTGTCGGGGCGATCGGCGCGGATATCCGCCGCCCGGGCGGTCGGACGGTCCACCTCCCCGAGGCGGTGCTCAGCTGTTCCGCAGCGTGACCTACGCGCGTTGACCGATGGATTCGGTCGGAATCTCAGCCTTCGACCGACCGACCCCGGCACGCACGGCTTCGCAGACCGCAACGACGAGGATGTTGACGCCGAGGCCGATGATGCCTTCGCTGATCGCCCACGGCAACGGCAGCCAGAACGTGTAGGCGATGACGACGATCAGTCCCGCCGCGAGACCGGCGATGATCGAGCGAACACTGAGACGACCGCGGAAGAAGAGAGCCGCGGCGATCGCCGGAGCGAGCTGGTCGAGGCCGGAGAAAGTCAGCAGCAGGAGGTTCGCCAGCAGGTCGGGCATGACGATGGCCAGCAGCAGCGACAGGGCAGTGGCGACGACGACGATGATCTGAGTCGCAGTGAACTGATGCCGTTCGGATCTGATCCGGAAGACATTGCGTGAAGCCAGGGTCGAGATACCGATGAGCAGCGCGGCCGAGGGCACCATCGCCGTGGTGATTCCGGCGACGGCGAGGACTCCGATCACCCAATCGGGGAACATCTGTCCGGACAGGTGGAGCAGAGCCGAGTCGGCGTCGGTGTTCCGACCGAGGATGACGACAGCCACGTAGCCGACGATGAGCGGCAGGACGATGAAGGTGTTGTAGATCGGCAGCCACAGGTAGTTCTGACGCAGCACCGCGGAGCTGCGGGCTGCGAGGATCGGCGGCCACATGTGCGGAAGAGTCACGAAGGCCACGCCGATGGCGCTGATCGCCATGTTCGAGATGTACCAGGGGATGCCGTATTCCTCTGTGCCGTGGACGCTCAGGAGGTCGGGCATGGTGGCAGCGACGGTGTCGAAGACGTTCGTGAATCCGCCGGTGAAATGGATGGGGATCGAGATGCATACGACGAAGAGCATGACGAGCATGAGCGCGTCTTTGAAGTACGCGGTCGTGGCCACGCCTCGCAGACCCGACCACAGGACGAAGGCGACGACGAGGATGAAAGCGATGACCATTGACCATACGCCCGTCGTTCGGTTGCCGGTGACGAGTTGAACGATGAGGCCGAGTCCGGTGATCTGCAGCTGCAGGTAGGGCAGCAGAAAGATGACTCCGCAGATGCCGGCGATGACTCCGAGGGTGCGCGAGGAGTAGCTGTGTTCGAGGAAGTCGGCCTGTGTCAGGTGTCCGCGTGCTTTGGCCATGCGCCAGATCTTCGGGCCGATGAAGTAGAGGACCAGGTAGCCGAGGGGTACGTAGGGCATCGAGTAGAAGGCGGCGGCGCCTCCCGAGACCACGAGCCCGGCGGTACCGAGGAAGGTGAAGGTGGTGAAGGTTTCGCCGGCCTGAAGCAGCCAGGTGGTGGCCACGCCGAAGCGTCGGCCGCCGACGGTCCACTCGGAGAGGTCGGCATTGGGCTTCTTGCGTCCGATGAACCCGAGAATTGCGACGAGGACGATTCCGCCGAGGGTGACGATCTCGATAGTGCTCATCTCAGCCCTCCCGACCGTTGTCGGGGTGTGCCTGCACTTCCGGTCGGTCTCCGACTTTGGCCGATTCGAGCCTCTCGGCTTCTTCGAGGGCAAGGTCGTCGAGGTGGCCCTGCCGTTCGAGATCGGGGCGGGTCTTCTCGATGATCAGGAGGATGCCGGTGACGAGGAGGCTGCCGGGCACACAGGTCCACCACAAGATGGTCGGCAGCCCGAGAAACAGATGTGGGCCGTTGAGAATCGGCAGCCATTGGAGGACGAAGGCGGCGATCACCGGAATGAGACAGAGAACCGCCCAGACCGTGACGCGACCTTTCGTCACCCGTCGTGTGTCGGAATCGGGTGTACTCATTGTGCCTCCCGCACTCGTTCGGCCGGTCTGCTCGGCCGGCGGTCCGACCACCATGGTCACGACCACGTCCATCTTCTCTCCACAATCGGTGCTGGACGGTGACGAAATGCCGCTGACAGCAAAGTCGCATTGAAAAGCTGCCTTGGCTGAACATCAGCTGCGGCTTGAGTGAACTTCGTGCAACATTCCTTGAACTCTATTGTCAGCCAGGCTCTGGGTACCGAAGACTGGCAATCGAGTCGCAGACAGCGATGATTCGTCACCGAATGAGGAGTTGGACATGGAATCGAACGATTTCGCAGGCAACAACGACAGCGGTCAGAACGACTTCGGCAATCAGCAGCAGAGCGGTCCCGAGGGACAGCAGAGCGGCTTCGGCGATCAGGGTGGCCAGCAGGGCCAGTCGGGTCAGCAGGAGCAGGGTGGCTTCGGCGGCCAGGAACAGTCCGGCGGATTCGGTGGAGATGACCGCGAGCAGGGCGGCCAGCCCGGCGGCCAGGATCAGGGTGGATTCGGCGGCCGGGATCAGGCCCAGGGTGGCTTCGGTGGCGAGCAGGGCGGCTTCGACGAGAACCGCTGATCTCAGCCCTCACCTGATCCGGCGTCATCGTTGAGACGCCGATCCGCAAACACAAGCGGCGCACCAGTCATCGGTGCGCCGCTTCGTGCATTCACTCCGTGACGGTCACGATCTGTCGGTGTCGGCCGAGGCCCTCGAGCTCGATTTCGACGACGTCGCCGTCGACCAGGTACGGGTACTGCCCCGACAGCGCGACGCCCTGCGGTGTGCCGGTGAGGATGACGTCGCCCGGTTCGAAGGCCATCGCCTGGCTGAGCTGGAAGATGATCTCGCCGACGGAGAAGATGAGGTCACTCGTCGACGAATCCTGCCTGGCTTCGCCGTTGACCCAGCTGCGCAGGCGCAGGTTGCCGGGGTCCACCTCGGCGGCGGGGCGGATCCACGGCCCGAGCGGGGTGAACCCGGGCAGATTCTTCCCTTTCGACCACTGGCCCCCGGACTCCTCGATCTGCAGTCGGCGTTCGGACAGATCGTTGCCGAGCACGTACCCGGCGACGTGATTGAGTCCTTCCTCCGCCGAGGCGACCCTGAAGGTCCGTGATCCGATGACCACTCCGAGTTCGACCTCCCAATCGGCCTTCGCCGCATACGGCGGCAGTTCGATCGGGTCGTTGGGCCCGGCGATGGTCGAGGGCATCTTGAAGAAGATGACGGGTCGCTCGGGAGGTTCGGCTCCGGCCTCACGAGCATGCGCTGCATAGTTCATGCCCACGCACACGATGGCTGAAGGTCGGGTCAGCGGCGCGCCGATGCGCATCTCATCAGCACCATCGAGCGGCTTGAGTTCCCCAGCGTCAAGCGCGCTTCGGACGCGTCCGATGCCGTCGGCAGCGAAGAAGTCCGGGTCGATGTCATCGGTCAGCGGGCGGAGGTCGAAGCAGACTCCGTCATGGCGGACCGCCGGAATCTCGTGTCCTATCGGTCCCAGTCGCAGCAGTTCCATGCGGTTCCTCTCTACTAGCTCTCGGCCACGTCGTTGTGACCTGTCGCCAGGCTAGCGAGACTGCCTGCGCTAATTTGGAACTGCTCAAGCATTGGACACCCGCAGGCGTCGAAGCGCCCACCCGGACCGACCGTCACACGGTCTGCTGGCGCGTGTAATCGGCCTTCGCTCGACGGGGTACGACGACGATCGGCACCGGAGAGTTCTGCAGGATCCGCATTGCGTGGCTGCCGAGCGAGACCCGCTTGAGCGCACCCAGCCCGGAGGATCCGAGCATCATCACTTCCGGATGCTTCCACTCGACAGCGCCGAGCGCCGCGGCCCAATCGGCGCCGGTTCCCACGACGACGTCCGTCTCACCTGGCTTGATGTGCAGCTGCTCGATCGAGCACAGGATCTTGTCCGTGTCACGCTGGACGGTCTTCGTCCATTCGTCGATGACGCGTGACTCCATGTCGAAAGGCACGTTCGCCGAGGCGACCACACGCGAACGCGGGGCGAACGAAGCGATGCGGAACGGCACGTCCGACTCCGCCGAAACCATCGCAGCACCAAGAATGAGATCCGCCGAGGTGGACGACCCCGAATACGCGGCAGTGATCCGCTCCAGCCGCGCCCCTGCAGGCGCTTCGAATCCGGCCGGGGCCAGGGCCACCGGCAGCCTGGCGCTGTGCAGCAGACCGTTCGACACCGACCCGAGCGCGATCTTGCCCGGCTTCCCTTCCGACGATGGTCCGACGACGAGGCGATAGGCGTCGGTCTTCTCGCACATCTCGAGCAGACCGCGCCGCGACGACCGCGCGGAGTGGAGGACGCATTCGGACTCGATATCGCTGGGAATGAGCGCACGCGCCTCGTCGAGGGCCGCCTCGGCGACGGTGCGGAACCTGTTCTCGTACTGGCTCTCGAAGTGCACGGGCGCCATCGGGAACGCAGCGGAGTCCACGGCGGTTGCGACGATCCGGCGTCGATAAGTGCGGGCGAGGACGATGCCCAGCTCGACGGCTGCGCGGTTGTCCTGACCTGGGGCAAGACCGACGACGATGCTCATTTGGCTCCTCCTGTGGAGTCCGGTCCGGGGGATTCGGGATTGGTGGGTCCCGCCTCGGCGAGCTGCTTGCCGAGGACGGAGGACTTGCGGCCGAAGATGAAGTACAGGCTCAGGATAAAGGCGGTCCAGATGATGAAGACGACGATAGTGATGACCTGCAGGCTCGAGATGATCCAGAAGCAGCCGATGATCGAGAGCACCGGCAGGACGGGATAGAACGGGACCTTGAAGCCGCGTTCGAGGTTCGGTTCGCGCACGCGCAGGATGATCACGGCCAGGGAGACGACGACGAAGGCGACGAGGGTGCCGATCGAGGTCATCTCGGCGAGGAAATTCAACGGGATGAAGCCGGCGAGGACCGCGATGACGGCGGAGACGACGATCGTGCCTTTGACCGGGGTGAGTGTGCGGGGATTGACCTCGCGGAAGAGCTTGGGCATCATTCCGTCGCCGGCCATTGTGAAGAGGATGCGGGACTGGCCGTAGATGGAGACCAGGGTGACGGAGAAGATCGAGATCACCGCGCCGGCGGCCACGACCGTGCCGGGCCACTGCGAGCCGACGATGTTCTCGAGGATGGCCGACAGGCCTGCGGTCTGTCCGTCGAATTTCTCCCACGGCTGGGCGGACAGGGCGGCGACGGCGACGAGGACGTAGACGGAGGTGACGATGATGAGGGCAGCGATGAGAGCTCGGGGCATCGTCTTCTTCGGGTTCTTCGTCTCATCGCCGGCCGTGGCGACAGCGTCCATGCCGACGTAGCTGAAGAAGATCAGACCCGAGCCGGCGACGACTCCGGAGATGCCGAAGGGGGCGAAGTCGGCGAAGTTATTCGAGTCCCAGCCGGTAACGCCGACGCAGATGAAGAAGATGAGCACGCCGATCTTGAGGCAGACCATGATCGCATTGACGACGATGGATTCGCCGGTGCCGCGCACCAGGAGGAAGCAGCACATCGCCAGCAGCAGGATGGCAGGCAGGTTGACGATTCCGCCTTCTTCCGGCGCATAGGCCAGGGCGTGCGGGATCTGGAATCCGAAGAGATTGAACAGCAGCTGGTTGACGTACTGCGACCAGCCGACCGCGACGGCCGCACCGGCGACTCCGTACTCGAGGAGGAGACACGCGGCCACCCCCATCGCCGGCAGTTCGCCGAGGGTCGCGTAGGCATAGGAGTAAGAGGATCCGGAGACGGGGACAGATCCGGCGAGCTCGGCGTAGCAGATGACCGCGAGGCCGGCGACGACGCCGGCGATGACGAATGACCAGATCACGGCCGGTCCCGCCACCGGAACGGACTCGGAGAGGATGAAGAAGATGCCGGTGCCGATGGTCGAGCCGACGCCGACCATCGTCAGCGAGAACAGCCCGATCGTGCGTTTGAGATCGGTCTCGACGTCTTCCTTCTGCCGCGGAACCGGTTTGATCCGGAACAGCTGCTGTCGCAGTGTGGGCATGTTCTTCTCCAGACTTCATCGTCTTACTTGCCTGTCGGCGGAGCCCGTCGCGCACCGGTCGGGTGCGCTCGCTGCTCGCCGCTACTGAGACCATACGACAGACTGCGCGGTCCGATTCGGTTTCTACCGGAATTCATCGGTGCGGAATCCGTCGCCTCTCACCGAGGCGGCTCCGACCCTGCGCACGTCACTGCAGGTGGAGCACGAGATACGCTCCAACGAATACTTTATTCAACCAAATGGTTGACTTACGAGAACTGGCAGACATACCCTTTTATCAACCCATTGGTTGAATGATTGTTTCGATTCAGATTCACAGGAGGCTCAAGTGGCCGATCAGCTGTCCAAGGTCTTCGCCGCTCTGGCCGACCCGACGAGGCGGGACATGGTGGCCAGACTCAGCGTCGCGGACTCGACGGTGAACGAACTCGCCGAACCCTATGACGTCAGCCTGCAGGCCGTATCGAAACATCTCAAGGTGCTCGAGGACTCCGGACTGGTCTCCCGCACCCGTGACGCCCAGCGCAGACCAGTCCACCTCGAAGACAATGTGTTCGATCTGATGACGAAATGGATCGAAAGATACAAGCAGCAGGCAGAGGAACGCTACCAACGCCTCGACGCGGTCCTCGAAGCGATGAACGCGGACGAGGTAGCGAACGACTCGGACTCCAGCGCCGCCTCGGCGAAGGGGTCCGAGGACACATCACCCCACAGAAAATCACGCAAAGGAGCATGACATGACCGCCACAGACACCGCAGCCGACTATTCGACTCTCAAGCTCGACGTCCCCGAGGGGGTGCAGACCGTCTCGATCACCCGCGATTTCGCCGCCTCACCGGACAAGGTGTTCCGGGCCCACATCGACCCCGAACTGTTCGTCAAGTGGTGCGGACCGGACTCGATCACGAACACGATCCGGGAATGGAATGCGACGACCGGCGGGAACTGGAGCTATGTTTCGAACGACGATCGCGGCGAGTACGCGTTCTTCGGCTCGTTCCACGAGGTGCGGGAGAACGAGCGCATCGTCCAGACCTTCACCTTTGAGGGCTTCCCGGACGCGGTCAACCTCGAGATCCTCACACTCACTGACCTCGGCGACGGGCGGACACGGCTGATGTCGACCTCAATCTTCGACTCGCTCGAATCCCGCGACGGCATGGTCGCCCCGGGTATGGAGCACGGCATCGTCGAGGGCTACAACAAACTCGACCGCCTCCTCGTCGAGGCCTAATTACTACGTGACGGGGGCTGAGCAACCTGGCGCCAGGTTGCTGAGCCGCCGTCAGGTAGTTGTGGGGCGTTCGGACGACTTGGCGATGTACAGGCACAGCTCGTTGATGCCGATGAGGAAGACACCGGAGCCCAGCAGGGCTGCACCCGGGACCTCGTACGCGAGGATCAGCAGGCTGATTCCCGCAACGACGAGCAGATAGCTCAATGCTGTCAGCAGCAGGGAGCGACGGGCGGGTTCCTGCAAGTTTCTGATCACCGTTCCAGTTGATGGGCTGGGCTGACTGGACCGTCATCACGTCCGACGAACCTTCAACGGGCGTCGTAACGGTGACGGGACCACTCAACAGTAGCGGGTCTCCGAGTCGATGTATCTCCCACAAAAGGATGAAATTCGCTCTCCAAGGCACCTGACGGCGGCTGAGCAACCTGGCGCCAGGTTGCTGAGCCGCCGTCAGGTAGTAGTTAGGGGCGTTCGGACATGGTGGCGAAGTAGGAATCGCGGCTGCGGCGCACGTGTCGGGCCATTGCCTCGGCGGATAGCTCGACCTGGCCAGCATCGATGGCAGCGATGATCTCGCGATGCTCCGGCCACGCCTGCGGGCCTCGACGCATGAGGTTGAGCGAGTACAGCCACTCGATCTTGCCGGAGATCTGACGCAGCAGGCTGATGAACGACAGGCTCCCGCTGAGCTCGGCGACCGCGAAATGGAATCGCATATTCAGCACCGCGAGGTCCTCAAAGCGCTCATCAGCGATGACGGCGTCGCCGGCCTCGAGGATCTCGTTGATCTCTGCGCGGATCTCCGACCACTTCGCATCATGCTCGCCGCCGGCACTGAGCTCGGCGGCCCGGCGGGCGGCGCGCTTCGCGGTCGCCGATTCGAGCACGATGCGGATCTCGAACAGATCCTCGGCATCCTCGGCCGGGGAGGGCGCGACAACCGAACCGCTGAACTTCCGGGACTCGACGAGCCCATCGGCCTCAAGAGTTCGCAGCGCTTCCCGAATCGGAATCCGCGACACTTCGTAGCGTTCGGCCAGGGCGACCTCACGCAGCTTGGTCCCGGGCTCGAGCTTGCCCTTGATGATGTCGGTGCGGATCTGCGCGGCGACATCCAGTGGCGCATCGTGCGAATCAGCCATGGTCATCTCCCCGCCGCATAACCCTGCGCTCCACGCGGATTCGCTCCTGCGCTCAGCCGCCCCGTCGCCGGATCCCGGGTCACGCACGACAGCCGACCGAGCTCCCACTCCCCCGCCCTGGTCACGTCATGACCGCGGTTGATGAGCCCGTTGATGACATCCTCGCCGAGGCGGTCCTCGACGACCGCCCCACCCGGAACCCAGGTGCGCGGCCAGAACGATCCCGCCAACGACGTCGTGTGCAGTGCCGGTGCGTCGATGGCCTCCTGCGCACGGTAGCCGCCGACGAGCATGCGCAGGATCAGCAGCAGCTGCCACTGTTCCTGCTGGTCACCGCCGGGTGAGCCGAGAGCGATGACCGGCTGCCCGTCTCGGGAGATCAAGGTCGGGGTCAATGTCGTGCGCGGACGCTTGCCCGGGCGCAGTGCCGAGGGGGCCGCCTCGTCGAGCCACATCATCTGCAGCCGGGTGCCGAGGCAGAATCCGAGTCCGGGGACGGTCGGCGAGGATTGCAGCCACCCTCCGGACGGGGTCGCCGAAATCATATTGCCCCACCGATCGACGACGTCGAGGTGACAGGTGTCGCCGTTGTTCACGCCGTTCTTCTGTACGGTCGGCTCCCCGATGCCGGCTTTGATCAGCGCTTCTTTGTCATCACCTTCGGGAACGAGGGGGGTGGTGAAGACGGGCGCCGCACCGTCCCGGCCGAGACCGGGCCGGAATTCCGCCGATGCCTGCTCAGTGATGAGTTCTCGTCGGGAGGCCGCATAGGAGTCGCTGAGCAGCCAGTCGAGGTCGACGTCGGCATCGCCGTAGTAGGTGTCACGGTCGGCCATGGCCAGCTTCAGCGCTTCGAGGATCGTGTGCGCTCCGCTCTCGGTCGACGGGTCGAGGCGGTCATCGTCGAAGCCCTCGAGGATCTTCAGAGTCTGCAGCAGCACCGGACCTTGACCCCAGGCACCGATCTTCGCGACCTGATATCCGCGGAAGTCGATGGTGACGGGATCTTCGAACCCAGCGTCGAACACGGAAATGTCCTTCAGAGTCATGACTCCGGCGTGGTCGCCTCCGGTCGAGTGTCTGTGCGCGGTGGTGATGAAGTCGGCGATCGCCCGCGCGACGAATCCGGACTTCCACTCCTGACGGGCCGCTCGGATCCGCTCCTCCCGTGTCGCAGTGCCGTCACCGGCGGCGATGAGTTTGCGCAGCACATCGGCGTAGGCGTGGTTGAACACCAGCTCGCCGGCATCGGGAACTCGGCCTTCGGGCATCCACTGTGCGACCGAGGTCGGCCAGTGCTCAGTGAAGAGTTCGCTGACCTTCGCGATCGCCCCGGCTGTTCGGGCGAGGATCGGATGCCCGTTATCGGCGTAGTCGATGGCGAAGTCGAGGACGTCGGCGAGCTCCCACGTCCCGTGGTGTTCGAGCAGGTTGAGCCACGAGTCGACGGCTCCGGGAACGGCGGCGGCGAGAGCCCCGGAGCCGGGGACCATATCGAGGCCCTCGCCGCGGAAATGCTCGATCGTCGCCGCGGCCGGAGCCGGCCCTTGACCCATCATCACCTGTGGCCGGGAAGGCTCGGCGGCGGTGGCGAAGATCCCGGTCATGTCACCTCCGGGTCCGTTGAGGTGGGGCTCGACGACGTGGAGGACGAAGGCTCCGGCGACGGTGGCGTCGAAGGCGTTCCCGCCGCGTTCGAGCACCGCCTGCGATGTTGCAGTGGCCAACCAGTGCGTCGATGCCGCCATCCCGAAGTGCCCCTCGAGGGTGGGGCGCGTGGTGAATGCTGGGGGCGGTGTAAAGGTCATGAGCGAAGTCCTTCGGCAGTGGTCAGCTGATCGTGGTTCGGCGTGCAAGCCGTGGTCAGCTGTCGATAACGACGATACCCGGACAATTCCGGTTGCCCCTCGATTGCATGCCAACCGTCACCTGATTACAGTTTTGTATACAAATTGCCCCTCATGGCGACATTCCGGCACTGCCGCCGGCTCCACTCGCCCGGAAAGGACACCATGACTCGTCGCCTCGACCTGGCCATGCTCCTGCTGCTGACCTTTTCGACCGGCATGGTAGACGCCATCGGCTACCTCGGCTTCGACAAGGTCTTCACCGGCAATATGACCGGCAACGTCGTCATCCTCGGCATGGGCCTCGCCGGCGCCGACGGCGTTCCCGTCCTCCGCCCCGCCCTCGCCCTCGTGTTCTTCATGGTCGGTGCGGCACTGTCCGGGCGCATCCTCGGCGACATCGGCGAGAACTGGCACCACCGGACGACCGCGATCTTCTCCGGCGTCGCCGTCGGCTGTGCCGCATTATCCGTCTACGTCGCGGTCGTCCCCGATCCCGAGATCGGGCTGGCCGGCACGATCTTCACCTCGGCCCTGTCCGCGCTCATGGGTGCGCAGGCCGCGGCAGCACGGAAGATGAAGATCGCCGACGTCACCACCGTGGTGGTGACCTCGACGATCGTCGGCCTCGCCGCCGATTCGAGCCTGGCCGGCGGTGACAACGTCCGCTGGATCCGCCGAGCCCTCGCCGTCGTCCTTATCCTCATCGGAGCGCTGGCCGGTGCCGCCACGCTCATGCTCAACCAGTGGATCGGCATCGCCCTCGTCGCCGTCATGATCGCCGCCGCAGCCGTGATCGGTCACCTCGGCGAGAAGAAGAGACGAACCCGCGCCGAGGCGGCCGCCGCCGTTGCCTCGAACGCCTGAGTTCCGTATTCGCCCAGTCGGGGCCGTGGTCGCAATCGACCACGGCCCCGATCTCACGGCGGCCCCATACCCTGGGCGTCAGCGCACGCCGAGCTTCTTCCACACCACGAGGATCGCCGCCACGCTCAGCGCTCCGGCAAGCAGCACCCAGTAAGCCGGGGCTTTCGCATCACCGGTGATGCCGATGAGCCAGGCCGCCACCAGCGGGGTCAGTCCTCCGAAGATGGCAACGCCGACGTTGTAGCCCAGTGACAACCCGGTCCCTCGCACCTCAGTCGGGAAGATATCGCCCATGACGCTGGCCAGCGGCCCGTAATAGGCGGCTTTCAGGATCGAGAAGATGACGACCACGACGATGAGCACCGTCAGCGCATTGGCCGCGACTACCCAGGTGAAGAGGACCCAAGTGAGCACCATGACCGCGAGCGCCGCCGGAATCATGAAGGTCAACCGTCCGACCTTGTCGCAGAAGTAGCCGGCGACCGGTGTGCAGAGGAACAGCACGAGTCCGGACACAAGCGTTGCCCAGAATCCTGCGGAGCTGTTCATACCGAGGTTGTCGACAGCGTAAGTCGGCACATACGTGATGAAGTAGTTGAGGCAGGTCGAGACAGCGATCGCACCGATCGCCAACAGCACCGCGAGTTTGTGATGTCGCAGCACCCCTCCGATTGCTGCTGCTTCCTTGGGCTTCTCAGCTTGGGCAGCGGCAAACTCGGGAGATTCGGGGACATGCCGACGTATGTAGAGTCCGACCGGGCCGACGAGGAGTCCGACGATGAATGGCAGGCGGAAGCCCCAGGTCTCGAGTTGCTCCTGCGTCAGCGTCGTCGTTACGGCCACACCGATGACGGAGGCGAGAATTGTCGACATCGCCTGCGAGGTGAACTGCCAGCTTGCAGCGAACCCTCGGCGATCGGGCAGGTGTTCGACCATGAGCGAGGTTGCCGAACCGAATTCGCCTCCGGCGGCAAACCCCTGAATGAGCCGCGCAAGCAGTATGAGCAGCGGCGCAGCCAGTCCGATGACATGAGCCGGTGGCATGAGCACGATCATCAGGGTGCCTGCGAACATCAGCCAGATCGTCAGCGTCAGTGCCGGTTTGCGTCCCTTCCGGTCAGCAAAGCTGCCGAGCACGATTGCTCCGACCGGGCGGATGAAGAAGGACAGAGCGAAAGTGCCCAAGGCCAGCATCACTGAGACCGCATGACTCTCGGAGGGGAAGAACGCCACGGAGATGTAGACGGAGAAGTACGCATAGACCGAGATGTCGTACCACTCGAGGGCGTTTCCGATCGAGGCCGCGGTGATGACCTTCCACGATTTCACCGGTTTGTTCTCAGCGGTATTCTGCGCTGACAGCTGTTCTGTCATGACTGGGCTCCTTTGCCTGCAGTGTGGTGGTGGGACGGCTTGGTTTTTTGCGACATGGGGTCTCCGACAGCTGGCGGGATCATTTCGAGGAGAACCAGTCGCCCGGACGCATGCGCATGTCCCAGAACATTCCCGTCATGATCTCCGCACCCTGCTTGAGGATCGATACCAGCGCATGCTCATTCGGTGCGTGCTGGTTGCATCCCGGGTAGGAATGCGGCACCCAGACGGTCGGCAGTCCGAGCACTTCGGCGAAGACATCGTTCGGGATGGTTCCCCCGAGGTTCGGCTCGACGGCGACGTCGAGTCCGGTCGTCTCGCGGATCGAGTCCACCGCTGCCGTGACGACTCGTGCTTCCGGGTCCAGACGTGTGGCCGGCATGCAGTGTTCGAGCTCGACCGCGACCCCATGGATCCCTTGTTCTTCGAGGAAGGTCCGGACCCGGTTCTCGAAATCGCTGACATCCGTGCCCACGACGTATCGCAGCTGCATGCTCGCCGAGGCGGCGCCGGGAATCGCGTTGACAACCTGAGTCGGGTCGCCCGCATCGAGGGCGAGGACCTCGAGCACATTGAACGCGAAGACCCGTTCAGCAGGGCTCAGGCCGGGCTCACCCCAGTCCGGATCGGTCTCCGGTGCACCTTCCTCGGCGATGTCAGGCAGCTTCGCCACTGCATCGAGCACCGAGGCGGGAGGATCGTCAGGGCGCAGTGCAGGGATCCGAATGACGCCGTTGGCATCCACCAGAGCGTTGATCGCGGCGGCGATGACCGTGGCCGGGTTCCGCAGCCGACCGCCCCAGTTGCCCGAGTGGTGGTCGCCGTCGCGCTCGTGGGCGATGAGCCGGAAATTCAGTGCCCCACGGGAGCCGAGGAACAGCGTGGGGACCTCGGCGGCGATCCGTGGACCGTCGGAGGCGAGGAAGAGCTCGGCCGAGAGGTCATCGGCATGTGCGGCCGCAAACGAGCGCAAGCCCTTGGACCCCGCCTCTTCAGCGGTCTCGATGAGGATCGTGATGTTGTAGCCGAGACTGGCTTCGCCGGTTCCGTGCTCTGCACGGAGGCCGTCGAGCACGGTCTTCAATGCCGCCGTGTTCACGCTGTGCTGGCCTTTGTTGTCGGCAGTGCCGCGGCCATACAGGCGGTCACCGTCACGAGTGAGCACCCAGGGGTCGAGGCCCTCGGCCCACTGCGAATCGTGGGCGAACTGCACATCGGCATGGCCGTAGAGCAGCACCGTGGGCAGCTTCGGGTCCTCGACGCGCTTGGTGATGAGAAGCGGGTGTTCGTCCGATTCCGGATTGTCGTGGATGGTCGAAACGAAATCGAGTTCGTCGAGTTCTGGAACCAGCTCTTCGCTGAGGTAGGCCAGCGCTGCCGGCCCGCCTCCGGGTGCTTGGCTTTCGGTGCGCCGGGCGACTCTGCGGGAGAGTCGATCGATGAAGTCTGCGCCGCGGACGAATTCGCCTGCACGCCGGGCAAGGTCAGTTCGGGTTTCGGGGGAATCTTCCGCACCCTCGCGGACAGTGTTCTCTGCGTTCATGACTGTCAGCATCGCCCAGCAGACGACTCGACAACACCCGGATCCGTCCACACCCAGGTGCGTTTCCCGCACCGAGGTGGTGCGTTTGCTGCACCACCGACGTACTCTGGAGTCGCACCCGGCCGAAGGACGACCACGATGACCGATCTCCGCAGTCTCAAGACCCTGCTAGCCGTCGTCGAATACGGGTCGATCCATCTCGCCGCGAGGTCGATCTTCATCTCGCACTCGACAGCGAGCCGTCAGATCAGGAGCCTGGAAGAGCATTACGGCACACAGCTCTTCGAACGGACGAGTGCCGGAGTCAATCCCACAGCACAGTGCCTGGCCGTCGCGGATTTTGCCCGCCGAACCATCGCCGAGTCGGAACTGCTCGCCGACTCGTTCGGGGAGTACTCGGGCGCGGTCGAAACAGTCTCGATCGTGACGAGCACCGGGTTGGGGCAGACCGTGGTGGCCGATGCCATCAACCGACTGATGCGGATGACTGACAGAGTTCAGGTCAGCATCATCGACCGCGGTTCGGTCGAAGCTCTGCAGGTGCTGCGGAACCGTCGGGCCGACCTGTGCGTGAATTTCTCGGTCTCCAGCCACGAATTCGGAACCTTACCGGGGGTCCGCAAAGTCGCCGAAGTGGAAGCGACGAACTTTGCGATTCTCGACGGACACCATCCGCTGGCTGACCGGTCCAGTCTTTTCATCAGCGATATGACGGACTTTCCTGTCGGAACACTTCCCGCCGGGAACACTGCTCGGATGCGCATCGAGCAGGCAGTCCGGGCCCAGGGGCAGGTCTTCTCCCCGTCACTTGAGGCCACATGTCCGGTTCTCATGCTGCGCTCTCTCGTGGGAACGTCGATGATCGCGATGATGGCCGGGCGAACCATTCCGACGAATCTCAATGCAGTTGGCTGCAAAGCGATTCCGATCGTCGATCCGGATATCGAATCGCGCTACATTCAGGTCCTCGAAGCCGATCCGCGCCGCGAATCCCACGGTCTCGATCTCGTAGTGGAGGCTCTGCAGAACAGTTTGTGAGATGTTCCGGGTTCTTCACATTCTTCTTCTCTTAGAACCGTTCATCCCCTCACTCGGAGGGGAATTCCGGAAGCAGGCGTGGGCCCGAACCGCTCGAGCCGAGCGCGTCATCGGGGTTGAGCACTCGGCAGCTGCGCAGTGAGACGCAGCCGCAGCCGATGCATTCGACGAGTTCGCTCTCCATCCGCTCGATCTCCTTGCGACGGGCTTCCAACTTGCCCCTCCAGCGCTCGCTGATCCGTCGCCAATCGGACTTCCCGGGCATCCGATCGGCAGGGAGATCCTCGAACACCTCGGCCACCTCGGCGAGGGGAATGCCCATCCTCTTCGCCACTTGGATCACCGAAACCCGGCGGAGAACATGACGGGCGTATCGGCGCTGGCCTCCAGCGGTACGGACCGAGGCGATCAGGCCCTGCCGTTCGTAGAAATGCAACGCAGAGACGGCGACTCCGGTTCGTGCAGCCACATCGCCCACGGACAGGATATCGGTCGGCGACGGCTTCTTGTCGCTCATGGACATTCTTTTTCCTCGCTCAGCAGAGACCTATTGACCTCAACTTAAGTTGAGGTTCTAGCGTAATCGATATGAGAGACGAACACGAGAGTGCGATTCCCGAACACCCCTCCGAAGGCGCAACCGCGGATGCCGCCGCAGCGCAGTCGACGGGCGGCTGGCGGGAACTCTTCAGCGCCGAGCATGCAAGCGCCTCCCTCGTCCTCGCCGGCGGCATCGCAGTGTTCGCGATGAACACCTTCGTCACGGCAGCCCTTCTGCCGTCGACGATCGCCGACATCGGCGGGCAGCAGTACTTCGCATGGGTGACCACGGCATTCCTCGTCGCCTCTGTGCTCGCCTCAATGCTCGTCGCCAGAGTGCTCGGTTCGATGGGCGCTGCGTGGTCGTACCTGCTCGCGTTCGGCCTCTTCGCTGTCGGCTCGCTCGGCGCCGCGCTCGCTCCTACCATGGAGCTGCTGGTGATCGCGCGGGTCGTTCAGGGACTCGGCGGAGGTCTGCTCGCCGGGCTCAGCTACTCGGTGATCCGCGATGCCCTGCCGAAGCGCCTTTGGACTCGCGCGACAGGACTGGTCTCGGCGATGTGGGGGCTCGGCACACTTATCGGCCCAGCCGTCGGCGGAGCATTCGCCCAGGTCGGGTACTGGCGCGGGGCCTTCGGTCTGCTGACGCTGATATCGGTTGTGCTCGGCCTTATGGCGCTGCGCAGCCTTCCCCTCGAGGCTTCCGGTCAACGGGACTTCGGCCGCCTTCCGATCCCCTCGCTGTCGCTGCTCGTCCTTGCCTCCGCTGCCTTCAGCATTGCCGCAGTGGTTCACACGGGCTGGCCCACGACGATCGCTCTTGCTGCAGGAGCGGCACTCATCATCACCTTCATCGCCGTCGATCGGACTTCCGCTTCTCCAGTCCTCCCACACATCACCTACCAGCGCGGCAATCCGCTCAAGTGGATCTACCTCGTCATCGGGATCCTCAGCTCCGCGGCGATGGTGGAGATCTTTCTGCCGAAGTTCGGTCAAGATCTCGTCGGCATGCCGCCACTGTTGGCGGCTGTGTTCGGCGTTAGCATCTCGGTCGGCTGGAGCTTCGTCCAGCTGTTCAGCGCGAGTATCGATGATTCTCGCACCGGCCGGAGGCTCATGACCCTCGGCCCCATCCTTGTGACCGCGGGGCTGGTCATCTACGCCGCGACTCAATTCGTCGACGCGGAGTGGATCGCTTGGGTCTGGGCCGTAAGTCTGGTGCTCGCCGGCTCCGGAATCGGCCTCGCCTTTCCGCACCTCAACGTCGCGGCGATGAGCAGCAGCGATGACCCCGTCGAAGGATCCAAGGCGGCCGCCGGGCTCGGCACCGCCGAGCTCATCAGCAACACGATCGCCTCAGCACTTGTCGGAGTGTTCGTCGCCGTCGGCGGTCCGGGCGCGACCGGTGCGATGACGATGGGTGCCGGCATCGCCTTCCTCGGCGGCATCGGCATCATCGGTACCGTGATGATCATGCGCGGCACCGAGGCGGCCGCCGCCGTTCCGTCAGATGTCTGAGCTCATGTTCCACCACTTGGATCTTCGGCGACACCGGCCCTGGCGCCTGACCATAATCGAGACATGAGCAATGGAGCCGAGACGACAGCACTGCAACAGCCGACCTTCCCGCTGAAGGCACCCGGAACAGCGGTGGTCCACGCGGGTCCACGGCAGAACCCCCGCATCGTCTCCGTCCGGTCCCGCTGCACCGAGCATGTCCTCGAACTGCAGGAGGGCGCGGACCTGTTCAGCGCACTCGAAGCATCCCTGACCGACTTCGTCGTTCCCGGCATCATGGCCGAGTTCGTCTCCGGACAGTTCGGCCATATCGACTATGTCCATCCGGCCTACGGCCCCGACGCCGAGCACCCGATGTCGTTCACCGAGGCATTCGCCGTCGACAGCCCCACGAAGCTTCGCCACGCATCTGCGACGATCGGCTTCCGTGAGGGCACACCGTTCTGCCACGTCCACGCCTCATGGACCGGTGCGGACGGCCAAACCAAGGGCGGCCACCTGCTCCCGGGCACCCTGGCAGGGCCGGCAGGACTGACGATCCGACTCTTCACCCTTCACGATGCGAAGCTGATCAGTGAGGTCGACCCCGAGACCGGGTTCTCAGCTTTCGCCCCGACGCCCACCGACCGGGCAGTGAGGAAGTCAGAACCGCCCGAGTCTTCGGGCTCCCCCGATGCCGTCGTCACCCGCATACGTCCCGGTGAGATCCTCGACGAGGCGGTCCTCGCCGTCTGCCGCGCCGCTGGCTTCGACTCCGCCGAGGTGGTCGCGAGTCTCGGCAGTACGACCGGAGCCGTGTTCACCGATGGCACCGCCCCGTGGCCGGCCGTCGAGTTCACCCATCTGAGCGGCGCCGTGACCGGAGCGCGAAACTCAACTCCACGGATCACCCTCTCCGGCGAAGTCGTCGACGTCGCCGGAGAGGTCAGCTCCGGCACCCTCAAGCCTCAAGCCAACCCCGTGGCCGTGACCTTCGAACTCTTCGTCCGCCGCACAGCCTGACCGGACACGTCGCCCAGCCAGACAGGTCCGCAGAGACAACGATCCCCGCACCATCCTGAGGATGATGCGGGGATCGTCCGTTCGAGCTCAGAACACTCAAACGCTCACGACATCACGGCCCCGCCGTCGACGCGGAGGATCTGTCCGGTCGTGAACGCGGCACCATCGGTGGCAAGGTAGGCGACCGCCTCGGCGATCTCATCCGGCTGGCCCATCCGATCGAGAGCCTGCCCTGAGGTGTCATAAGTCTGACCGACGGTGAGCGCTGATTCGACCGGCCCCGGTGCCACCGAATTGCAGCGGATGCCCTGGCGTCCGTATTCCTTGGCCACCCATTTCGTCAGGGCGATGATCCCGCCCTTGCTCGCCGCATATGCCGGTCCCGACCGTGCCCCGGCTTCTCCGTCGGAGACTGCTCCGCCGTTGATGCCCGAGATCGATGAGATGTTGATGATCGACCCGCGTCCCGCATCACACATGTGCGGGTGGACGGCGGCCTTGATGAAGTTGAACGTCCCACCCAGGTTGGTTTCGATATCACGCTGCCACTGCTCGGCGGTGATCTCATCGATGCCGATGCGCGCGGCCGTGCCCGCATTGTTGACGAGGATATCGAGACCCCCGAAGGTCGACGCGAACGATCCGACCGCAGCGGTCACCTCCTCGCCGTCGCGGACGTCGAGTGAGAACGCAGCAAACCGCTGATCCGGGTACTCCGTGGCCAACGACGCGGCAGCCTCCTCGGCGCCCTTGAGATCGACGATGCCGACGGAGGCACCCCGCCTGGCCAGCGCAGTGGCGATGGCCAGGCCGATGCCCTGGGCGGCGCCGGTGACCAGGGCCGTCTTGTTCGTGAGCAGATACGGTTCCATGTTTCTCCTTCGACAGAGTTGAGTGAGGCGTGAGATCCCCGGCCCGACCGAATGGCCGGGACCTGCCCGAGCCGACGCCCGCAGGCGCCGACTCCGACAGCCGACCGGCCCGAACTACCCGACCCCGAGCAGGTCAGGCAGCCAGTTCGAGATCGCCGGGATGTACGTGATGAGCAGCAGGGCGACGATCGCGCAGACGAGGAACGGCAGGATCCCGCGCACGACCTCCTCGAGTTTGGCCTTCCCGATGCCCGCACCCACATAGAGGTTGAGTCCGACCGGCGGCGTGAACAGGCCGATCGCGAGGTTGACGGTCATGAACACGCCGATCGTCGTCATGTCCACGCCTACACCGATGAGGATCGGCACGAGGATCGGGATGAACAGGTAGAACGCGCTGATCGCGTCGACGAAGGCACCGACGATGAGCAGGATGATCGTGATCGCCGCGAGGATGAGGTACTTGTTGTCCGTCACCCCCAGCACTGCCGTCGAGATCCGGTCGGCCACCCCTTCGACGGTGATGACGTAGGAGAAGAGGCTGGCCACGCCGACGATGAACATGATGACCGCGGTCGAGACCCCGGATTCGAGGAACACCTTCGGCATGTCCTTCCAGGTCAGCTCCCGGTAGACGAACACCCCGACGATGAGCGCGTACACGGATGCGACGGCTCCCGCCTCGGTGGGGGTGAAGACTCCGCCGTAGATCCCGCCGAGGATGATCACCGGAATGAGCAGCCCGGGGATGGCCTTGACCAGCGCGGTCATGATCTCGCCGAACCCGCCCTCGGGGTTGACCGTGGCTGTCGGATCCGCGGCGCCGACGCTCGATCCGGTGGATCCGGAATTCGCCGAGGCGGCCTTCCCGTTCGCCGTCAGCAGCTGGGTCTTGCTCCCTGCCGCGCTGTCACCCGAACCGCCGTTCCCGGCGGAGTCAGCACCGGCGGAACCGGACGCCGACGTTCCGGTCGACGTCGACCCCGTGACCGCCTCGGCGTCGGGCTTCGTTCTCACCGGCAGACCGGCGAGCTCACGCACCCTGGGGACGAACAGGGCGGCGATGAAGAACGCAACGGCCATGATGATGCCGGGCACGATGCCGGCGATGAACAGTCGGGAGATCGAGATCTTGCCGAACTCGGCGGCGACGACGGCGAAGATGATGAACGCGATCGACGGCGGCACGACGATGCCCATCGAACCGGAGGCCGCGACGAGGGAGACCGCGTGCTTCTTCTGGTACCCGTTGCGCACGAGCGCGGGGATGAGGATCGCACCGATCGCGGCCACGGTGGCCGGTCCCGATCCGGAGATCGCGGAGAAGAAGAACGCGGAGATGATCGTCACCGCGGCCAGGCCGTGGCGCAGGCGTCCGAAGATGAGGAACGCGAGGTCGACGAGTCGCTGCGAGATGCCCGTGTACTGCATGACGATGCCGGCGAGGATGAAGAACGGGATCGCCAGCAGCGTGCCCGAGCTCATCGACGGGAACATCACCGAGGGCACGACGTCGAGGACCTGCACACCGTCGGTGGTCACCAGGGTGACGACGGCGGAGAGGCCGAGGGCGAAGGCGACGGGGATCCCGAGACCGAGGAAGAGGAAGAAGCTGCCGAAGAGCAGAAGCGCGATCATTTCCGGCCTCCTTCGGAGTCGGTTGAGAATTCGGACGAGTCGATGGTCGGGGCGGCTTCGCTGGCGAGCCGCTCGACGACTGCCTCGGCGGAGGTGTCCTCGTGCAGTGCCGTCCGCAGGGCCTGGAGGCTGCGGAAGATTCCGAGCAGCCCGGCCAAGGGAATCGACAGGGTGAACAGCCATTGCGGGATCCCCAGCGACGGCGTCGCCCGGCCGCGCAGCCCCTGCGCGATGGTCATCTCGCCGCCCCAGATGAGGAGGACGGCGAGGAAGACGACGATGAGAGTGGTGCCGGTGATGAGCAGTGCCCGGCGGACACTGCCCTTCGCGTTCTCCACCAGGTAGGTGAACCCGAGATGCGCGCCGAGGCGGATCCCGACGACGGCTCCCATCATCGTGAGCACGACGAGGAGGTTGATGGTGATCTCCTCGGAGAAGGCCAGTGAGGCCTTGAAGATGTAGCGGGAGAGGACGTTGACGAAGGTGACGAGGACGATCACCATGAACGAGGCGATGACGACCCAGTCCTCGAAGAATCTGATGACTCTCATCTCACAGTCCTTTCGGGATGAACGCCTGGGACATGTCCGGTCCCCAGACCTTGCGGTATTCGCTGTAGATCGGACCCAGCTTGGCGCGGAAGGCGTCCTTCTCCTCATCGCTGAGTTCGTTGACCTCCATGCCTGAGTCGGCGAGTTCGGCGATGAGCTTCTCTTCGCCGTCCCTGTTCTTCTTGATCTGGAAGTCGTTGGCTTCGCCGGCCAGGCGGCTCACGAGCTTCTGGTCCTCCGGAGTCAGTGAGTCATAGAGGTCCTTGTTGATGCCGAGGACGAGCGGGTCATAGGAGTAGTTCCACAGCGTCAGGTACGGCTGGACTTCCTGCAGGTTCGCCGAGTAGATGACGTCGATCGGGTTCTCCTGCCCGTCGATTGCACCTTGCTGCAGGGCGGTGAAGACCTCGCCGAAGGGCATCGTCGTCGGGTTCGCGCCGAGTCCGCGGTAGAGGTCGGTGTACATGCCGAAGCCGGGGATGCGGAACTTCATGCCCTTCATGTCTTCGGGCGTGTGGATGGGCCGATGCGTGTTCGTCAGCTGCCGCATTCCGGATTCGCCGAAGCCGAGCAGGTGCACTCCGCGTTCGGCGAGGTAGTCGCCGTAGACGTCCCCGCCTTTTCCGGCGAGCGCCTTCTGACCGTCCTCGACGGAGTCGAAGACGAAGGGGGCGGTGACGGCACCGAAGCGCGGGTCGACGCCGGCGTAGATGATCGGCGAGTTGTAGGAGAAGTCCTTCGCCCCGTCCATGAGCTGTTCGACTCCGGCCGTGGCCTCACCGGCCGACAGCCGTTCGTTGGCGAAGACCTTCATGGTGATCCGTCCGTCGGTCTCCTCGTCGAGGTCCTTCGCGAATTTCTCCGCCGCGAGGTACCACGTCGAGGTCGATCCGGTCGTCACCGTCATCTTCCACCGGTAGCGCTGCTTTCCGTCGTCGGTGGTGCCGAAGTTCGTTCCGCACCCTGCCAGCAGCAGGGCGCACACCATCAGTACGGCGGACCAGACGAGCATGCTCCTCGTCGTCCGTGTTCTCGGCACCATTGCCTCCTTGATTTCCGTTATGTCACTGTCGTTGGGTTCGGTGGGGTCAGGCCCCGACCGCGGTGGATTCCGCCGTCCGCCTCATCGTTTCGGCATCCCCGCGTAATGGGTCAGTCCCCCATCCACGGGGATGAGAGTGGAGTTGATGTAAGCCGATTCGCCTGATGCGAGGAACACCGCGAGGTCCGCTACGTCCTCGGGCCGACCCATCTTCCCCGTCGGTGACTGCGCATGCCGAGCGGCGAGCATCTCCTCGACCGAGCCGTAGTGGCCCGAGATCGAGCGATGGATGAGCGGGGTCTCGATGAGGCCCGGAGCGATCGAGTTCGCACGGATGCCTTCGGAGGCGTACTGCGCGCCGACGACCTTCGTCAGCTCGATGAGTCCGGCCTTCGACGCCGCATACGCCGGATAGTCATACCCCATGTAGCGCATGCCGCCGACCGAGGACACCGTGATGATCGACCCGTGCCCGGCCGCACGCATATGCGGCAGAGCATGCTTGATCGAGGAGAACGCCCCGGTGAGGTTGATATCGAGGGCACGTCGGAAGCCGTCGGTGTCGAGTTCGTCGACTCCCCCGTTGACGACGATACCGACGTTGTAGTGGAGCACGGTCGGTCCACCGAGGCGGTCGGCGCAGTGCGCGAACGCCGCGGCCAGGGAGCCTTCGTCGCCGACATCGGCGACAACCGTGGTCAGCTGGGAGTCGAGGTCGACCCCGCCGAGGTGGACGCCCGTGCCGGGGACGCGATCGGCACCGGTGTCGCGGTCGGGCTCACCGTCGCGACGGTTGCTGAGGTCGACACGGTCAGTGCCGTCAGCACCGTCGGCGGCGGCCGCCTCGGCGAGGGCCCGTGTCGCTTCGTCAAGCGCCCTCGGGTCACGGTCGACGATGCAGACCTTCGCTCCCTCGCGAAGGAATCCGATCGCTGCAGCGAAGCCGTTGTTCACCTCCCCGTCCGGAGTGCCGCAGCCGATGGCCATGATCGTCGTGCCGACTAACCTACCTGTCGGCACTGACACGGCTGCCGTCTCTGTCGTGTTCATCGTGCGCTGCCCCGTCCTTGGGAGTATTCGGCCTTGAGTTCCTTGCGCGCGAGTTTGCCGTAGGCGGTGACCGGCATGGTCTCGACGAAGTGGATCTCCTTGGGCACCTTGTATTTCGCCAGCCCCGACTTGCACAGCGCGGTCAGCCGTTCGGCCAGGTCCTCCGCATCGGCATCGGCGCCACCGGCACCTTCGTTCCCGGTCGACGGCGCGCGTTCGATGACGGCCACGCCGATCTCGCCCCACTGCGGGTCGGGCACGCCCACGACGACGGCCTGGGCCACCTCGGTGTCGGTGAGGAGGAGCTCCTCGATCTCGCGGGGGTAGACGTTCGAACCGCCGGAGATGTACATATCGGACTTGCGGCCGGTGAGGAAGAGGTACCCGCGTTCGTCGAGGTAGCCGACATCGCCGGTGTGGAAGAGCCCTCCGGCGAAGGATTCGGCATTCGCATCGGGGCGGCCAAGGTAGCCGGCGCACACGGTCGGTCCGGCCACACAGACTTCGCCCTGCTCACCGGCGGGCAGCTGCGTGCCGGCCTCGTCGACGATGACGATTTCGACTCCGGTGCGGGCTCGGCCGCAGGTGCCGATGCCGGCGTAGTCGACGGGGATGGCTCCGTGGTCCTCGGGGCGGAGGATCGTGATCGCTCCGGTCACCTCGGCGAGTCCGAAGTACTGGACGAGGCACGGTCCGAGCCTCTCGAGTGCCCGGGCTTGGTCGGTCGCGAGCATCGGGGCTCCGGCGTAGATGACCCGCTCGAGGGTGTGGTCCTCGGGACCGCGGCCTTCTGGGTAGCCGGCGGCGATGCGGTTGAGAATGGTCGGGACGGTGAAGGCGTTCGTGATCCCGTAGGCGTCGATGGCCGGCCACAGGGACTCCACGCTGGGCTTGCCACCGGGGTGGATGATCGACGGGGTGCCGCCGAAGACCTGACCGAGCATGTGGATGCCCGCACCGTGCGACAGCGGCGCGAGCACGAGGGACGCCCCCGTCTCGTCCTCGTTGGGAAAGAGGTCGCAGCGGTGATTCATCAGCACCGCGCCGAGGTGGCGGTGCGTGAAAGTCGCAGCCTTGGGTCGCCCGGTCGACCCGGAGGTGAAGAAGTACCAGCAGGGATCGTCCTCGTCGACTGCCGAGTCGACGGCTTCTGCCGGTGCGGCTGCCGCCTGCGCCGTGGGCAGGTCCCCGATCCAGAAGACGGGGCCGGTGAAGCCGGTGTCTTTGAGAGCGGTGACGAAGTCGGCGTGGGCGCGGTCGGCGATGACGGCGGCGGGGGCGACTTCGGCGCTGATGCCGAGCAGCTCCTCGGTCGACAGGGCCGCGTTCGGTGGGGCGATGACACCGCCGGAGCGCAGGATGCCCCAGAAGGATTGGATCACCTCGGCGTGGTTGGCCGAGACGAGGAGGACGGTGTCGCGGCGGTCGACTCCACCGGTCTGCAGGGCAGCGGCGAGCGCTTCGGCGCGGGCGTCGAGTTCGGCCCAGGTCCACCGCTGCCCGTGATCGTCGTCGACGACGGCGAGGCGGTCGGGGATCCGGCGGGCGGTCTGGGTGAGGAAGTGGGAGACGTTGACCCCGCGCCGAGGTGTGGGCGTGAAGTCCTTGGCCGGGGATGTCTGGGAGATGGCGCGCATCAGCGGACGCGCTCGAGCACGGAGGCGAAGTTCGATACGGCGGCACCGCCCATATTGAAGACGCCGGCGAGTTCCGGGGTCTCGATCTGGATGCCGGGCGAGCGGCCGGTCAGCTGGGCGGCGGCGAGGGCGTGCATGGACACACCGGTGGCGCCGATGGGGTGGCCCTTGGCCTTGAGTCCGCCGGAGGGGTTGACGGGCAGGCGGCCGCCGACCTCGGTGGCACCGTCGTCGAGCAGGGTGTGGCCTTGCCCGGGGGCGGCGAGTCCGAAGGCTTCGTATTCGAGGAGCTCGGCGATGGTGAAGCAGTCGTGAGTCTCGAGGAAGTCGAGGTCGTCGATGCCGATGCCGGCAGATGTGAGCGCCTGCTCCATGGCGGCGCGGGCGCCGGCCATCTCGAGCGGGTCGCGTTGGGACAGCGGCAGGACGTCGTTGGCGTTGCCCATGCCTCTCCAGGTCACGGCCTGCGATGCGGAGGCGGCGACATCCTCGGCGGCCAGGACCAGGGCCGCGGCCCCGTCGGAGACCATCGAGCAGTCGGTGCGGCGCAGGGGTTCGGCGACGTACGGGTTCTTCTCGCTCACGGTGTTGCAGAAGTCGAAGCCGAGGTCCTTCTGCATGTGTGCCAGAGGATTCTGCGATCCGTTGGCGTGGTTCTTCGCGGCGATCTTCGCGAGTGCTTCGGAGTGGTCGCCGTATCGGTCGAAGTACTGGCGGGCGATCTCGCCGAAGACTCCGGCGAAGGACTTAAAGTGCTCTTCCTCTTCCCTGAAGCTGGCGCTGAGCAGCACTTCGTTGACGTCGTGGCCGGAGGCCTGGGTCATGCGTTCGGCGCCGATGACCAGGGCGGTCTTGTGGCGGCCGGCGGCGATGGAGTCGTGGGCTGCGAAGATCGCGGCGGACCCGGTGGCGCAGGCGTTCTCGTGCCGGTGGGCGGGTGTGCGGGCGAGCTCGGGGAACACGGTGCCCGGCAGTGCGGCTTCGAAGCCTTGGCGGGAGAGTCCGTTGTTGAAGACGCCAACGTGGATGACGTCGATGTCAGCCGGTTCCAATCCCGCCTCGGCGATGGCGTCGCGGGCGACGTCGGCCATCATCTGGGGCAGCGGTGATTCGGATCGTCCGAACTTTCCGTGGGACCAGCCGATGATCGCAGGTGAGGACATGGACACTCCTTCGGGTACCGGGCTCTGCGGAACGAGCACTGTCCTCTCATACTTTCCCGGTCCCACCAGCTGGTCAAAGAAAATCCACCATATGGAACATTGGTGTCGTTCAGCCGAGCTGGTTGCGCACGGCCTGAGCCGTGGTCCGCGGATCGTAGCCCTCGGCCACTCCCTCGACGATGACGATGTCGGTGTCGATATGGCGCGAACGCAGTGGGGCGATGTCCTGATAGGCCGGTGAGTCCCACCATTCGTGAGCGAGCCGAGCGTCGGGGAAGGCGATCATGACGACGTGTCCCGGCCACCGCCCTTCCATCACCTCGTGGGCGGTGCCGTGGACGAGGAACTGTCCTCCGAAGGGTTCGAAGGTCTCGCCGATCCGGTCGATGTACTCGGCGACCTCGGGGTGCGGCGCGAACTGCTGCAGGTGGGCGATCGCGTAGGCGGTCATGGTGTCACTCTCCTGTGTTCTCTGTGTGCTTCGATGAGTTGCGGTGGTGCGATTGATCTCTGTGGTTCGAGGATTTGCTGCCGTGGGACGCCTCGCCAGCAGGCGGCGTCACATCGGTGTCTCGCGCCCGTCCAGCCGGCGGCGACCGCCGGACGAGTTCCAACAGAAACAGAGCAGCCAGCCCGAATCCCGCAGCGGCCAGCGGCAGGACTCCGGGACCCGCCTCGGTGAGCACGACTCCGCCGACGGCAGCTCCGAACGCGATGCCCAGGTAGGTCCCAGAAGTGTTGAGCGCCAGCGCCTGTCCAGCGAGGGGTCCGGCCAGTGTGTGCAGGCGCATCTGGATCGCGGGTGAGTTCCAGAAGGCCATTCCGCCCCACACTGTCGTGACGATGAGCACGAGCCAGATGGGCACTGGCCGGACAGCCCACATCGCCCACATCGCGACCATGGCGGCGATGATGACGCCGATCCCGAAGAACAGTGCTCGCCCCGGACCCCACCGGTCTGCGACCTGACCGCCGAGCCAGATTCCGGCCATTCCCGCGAACCCGGAGAGCCCGAATGCCACTCCCCGTTCCTCGACTCCGGATCCGGCGGTCGCACTCAGATAGGGCGCCAGGTAGGTGAGGACCATCATCGTCCCCGCCATGAGCAGGCAGTTCGCCGCGAGACTCACGGCGATCGGGGCGCGCGTGAGGCTGCGCAGCTGTTCTGACAGTCGTGGAGAGCGGTCGCCGCGGCCGCTTCCGGGAACAGTGAGGAGGACACCGATGAGCGCGAGCATCCCGGCTACGGCAACGGCCAGAAAGGTCGCCCGCCATCCGAATGCGCCGCCGATCCACGTCCCCAGTGGGACACCGAGCGCGATTGATCCGGTCACCCCAAGGGAGACGGTCGCCAGGTAGCGGCCAGTCTTCTCCGTCGGCGCATGGGACGCAGCGAACGCGAAGATGGCCGGGGTGGCGCTGGCTGTCGCCGCGGCCGCCACCACTCTCAGCCCCATCAGCACACCGAAGGACGAGGTTCCCACCGCGCCGAGGTTTGCTCCCACGAAGATGATGAGCGCGACAAGGAACAGCCGCCGTGGCGGGACCCGGGCGAGCGCGACAGCTGCCACCGGCGCGACCACGGCTACGGTCGCCGAGTATGCCGTGACGAGCTGACCGGCCTGACCTTCGGTCACCCCGAGGTCGGCTGCGATCTCGGGCAGAATTCCGGCGATGACATAGTCGTCCGTATAGAGGACGAACGAGACTGCGAGCAGGACGAAGAGCCAGGGCGGCATCACGCTGACCGATCCGCACCACCGAGCCGGGGCCGGTCCCGGCTAGACGGCACGTGAGTCCGGCCCAGCCTGCGCAGGTGGGTTCTCAGCACAGCGAGACCGAAGAGGCTGGCGCCCGGAGTCGCGAGGGCAGCGATCCCGACGACCACCGGCGCAATCTCTCCGCCCTGAGCGAGAAGAATCTGCGTCGGCCCTTGGAGAGCCACAACGCAGCACCCGGTCCAGGTCACCAGCCACGCCGCGCGCGGCCATCTCCCGAGATAGCGCGAGAACATCGGACACAGCAGGCAGAGGAACCCCAACAGCGCGGTCATAGCCAACACCATCCGCTGTGCCGGCTGCTCCATTCCCTGGGGACCGGTGCTTCCCGGTCCCGCAATCGCCCAGAAGGCCATGGCACAGCTGAAGGGCAGGATACCGAGCGCACCGCAGACGATCATGGTCGGCGACGGTGCCGGGGGCGGAGTGTTCAGAAGATCGCCCCAGCGCCGGATCACATAGGCTCCGACGACGATCGCCATCGCCACGCCCAGAGCGCAGAATCCTGCGTAGACGAGCCCGAACACCCAGGGATGCATTCCCTGTTCGGCCAGTCGCACCTCTCCTTCGATGAGCGCCTGAATGAGAATGCCCGGCGGCAGTCCCAGCAGTATCGGGCCGAGGAGCCCGGCCGCTCCGGCGCCGAGCACGAACACCACGGGTGCCGGAATGCGTCGCGCCCATGGTCGTGTCAGCGCCACCACGAAGACCACGCCCACCACCATCATCGCGAGAGTGATGGTGTTACCGATGAGAAAGCGCGGCGCAAGCATTCCCTCGCCTCCGGCCGACGTGGTCGAACCGACCGACGAACCGCTCAGCCACAGGATCTTGAAGACGATATACGGCAGAACCGCGACGATCGCCGTGATGATGGCGGCGCGCTGCAGCGATGTCACAGGTGCAGGTGCTGATATCCGTGCGTTCGTCACGGCGACTCCCGAATTAGAGGACGTTCTCTAGATGCTAGTCTCTAGTTTGAGGTACGGTGGCCCCACGGTCAACCCTTCGGACCAGATTCTCCGATTCCCCGGACTGATCCGAACACCTGGAGCGAGAGGACGTGACAAGCATGGCGAAACGCGCACTCTATTCGCGGGACGATATTCTCTCGGCGGCCATCAGCGCTGTCGGCCGACGCGGCCATGCCGCCACAGTGGCCGATGTGACGCATGAGCTCGGTGCACCGTCGGGTTCGATCTACCACCGCTTCCCGACTCGGGAGTCGCTGTTCGCTTCTGCCTGGATCCGGTGCGTGCACCGATTCCACGACACGTTTGCAGCGATCACGGATGTCGATGACCCGCTCGAGGCGATCGTCGAGACCGGCCTGCTCATCCCCCGGTTCTGTCGAGAGAATCCCGACGAGGCCCGGACTCTCACCCTCTACCGGCACTCAGAATTGCTCGCCGACCCGCCCAAGGGACTGCTCGATGACCTCACAGGACTCAACGATCCCGTGGTCGCTCATATCTCCGAACTCACGCGACGCCGGTTCGGCGAAGTCACCCCTCGCAGCTTGCAGCTCGTCGCCCTGGCCTGCCGAGACACCCCGTACGGCATGGTGCGCGGCTTCATCGGCGGCGAGATCCCCGCCTGGCTCGACCAGCCGATCGCCGCAGGCATCGCCGCGATCGCCTCGTTGGACCCCTCAGCCGACCACTGAGCACTGAACCTTCCCGCCGAGAAACTCATGGAGCGTCGAGAAACGGGTGTGTACCCCCGTGTCTCGACGCTCCATGCGCTTTTCGATGAAGTCCGGCGGCGACTCCTCGCTGAGAATTCGAGCCGCCCGGCATCACCCTTTGAGGCGAGTCATCTCCGGGTCGAAGAGCGGCTCGGCGGTGACTGTGGCCGGCAGGCGGCGGCCGAGATATTCGATCTGCACAGCGTCACCAACCGCCAGAGTGTTCGGCAGCCAGGCGTAGGCGATCGACTTCCCGATCGTGTATCCGTAAGCCGCCGAGGTGACGTAGCCGTCCGCGACACCCGATCCGTCCGATCCGTCTGACTTCGCCGAGGCGGCCCCGCCGTCCGCGACACCCGACCTACCGACCACGTACACCGGCTCTTTGCCGAGCACCACGTCAGAGGGCACGTCGAGGGTGAGGCAGGTCAGCTTCGTCGTCGCGGCTGCGGCCCTCGACTCCAGCGCGGCCTTGCCGGTGAAGTCGTCGGTCTTCGACGCCTTCACGGCGAATCCGAGTCCGGCCTGAACCGGTTCGTGTTCGCTGGTCATATCGGTGCCGAAGGACCTGAACCCCTTCTCCAGTCGCATCGAGTTGAAGGCTTCGCGGCCTCCGGCGATGATGCCGAATTCCTCACCGGCTTCCCACAGCACGTCCCACAGTCGCGACCCGAGATCCGCCGAGGTGTAGATCTCCCAGCCGAGTTCGCCGACATAGGACAGGCGCATCGCCGTAACCGGCACACCGCCGAGCACCGCGGGCTTTGTGCGGAAGTACTTGAGTCCGGCGTCGCTGAAGTCCTCATCGGTGACCTTGGCGATGACATCCCTGGCCAGCGGGCCCCAGAGACCAATACAGCAGGTGCCGGGAGTCGTCTCGCGCACGGTCACCCATTTGGACGGGTCGGCGGCCGACTGGTGCCTGGCCGCCCGCGAGATGGCCGCGAGGTCGATGTTCGAGTTCGCTCCCACCTGGTAGGTCTCTTCGTCGAGGATCGCGACCGTGATGTCGCTCGTGATGCCGCCGGCTTCGTCGAGCAGCAGCGTGTAGCTGACCGCTCCCGGTTTGCGCAGCATCGACGAGGTGGTCATCCCGTGCAGCAGTTCGCCCGCTCCGGGGCCGGTGACCTCGAAGCGTTTGAGCTGGGTCATGTCGAACATCGCCACCGAGGTGCGCGTCTTCCACGCTTCGGCTGCGGCGATGGGCGAGTGGAACTGATCCGCCCAGGCGTCCCGTTCCGGTGCCGCCCACTCGGCCGGCATCTCCGACAGCAGAGCGGCGTTCGCGTCGAACCAGTGCGGCCGCTCCCAGCCGGAGGTTTCGAGGAAGAACGCACCGAGTTCCTCCTGCTGCCTCCGGAACGGGCTCGAGCGCAGGTCACGCGGGGAGACTCGTGGCTGCAGAGGGTGGATGATGTCGTAGATCTCGACGAAGTTCTGCTGGGAGGTCTCGCTGACGTAGTCCGCTGACGTCTGCACATCCTCGAAGCGGTTGAGATCGATTCCCGACAGATCGGTCTTCGACCGTCCTTCGGCGATGAGCTCGGCCACAGCGCGGGCGATGCCGGCGCCATGGGTCACCCACACCGCCTCGGCGACGAAGAATCCGTCAACCTGTCGGGACTGTCCGACCAGCGAACCACCGTCAGGGGTGAACGAGAAGATGCCATTGAAGCCGCGCTGGATCTGAGTCTGAGCGAGTTCGGGCAGCAGTGTCTTCGTCGCCTCCCATTCGGGGGCGAAGTCGTCCGGGGTGAACTCGAGGCTCGAGGGCATCCGTTCGCTGGTGATCTCGTCGGGTGAGTAGGTCTGCAGCGTGTCGAGGTCGACGGGCATCGGTCGGTGCGCGTAGGAGCCGATGCCGATCCGCTCGCCCCATTCGCGGTAGTACAGGTCCTTGTCCTGGTAGCGCAGGATCGGCGCCTGCGCCCCGGCGGGCGTCTCGTTCTTGCCGATGAGTGAGGGCACCTCGGTGGTCCAGGCGAACTGGTGTCCCAAGGGCAGCAGCGGGATCGAAGTACCGACCATCTCACCGATCTTCGGTCCCCAGAATCCGGCGCAGGAGACAACGATATCGGCAGGAATCCGGTCATCGCCGCAGATCACAGCGCTGACGCGACCGCCTGTGGTCTCGATGTCGGTCACCGTGGTGCGGTCGCGGAATTCGACCCCTGCGGCACGGGCACGGTCGATGACGATCTGAGTGCCTTTCGCCGCCAACGCGAGCCCGTCACCCGGGGTGAGCAGACCGCCGTGGACCATGTCCCGGTTGAGCATGGGGAAGAGCTTCGCGCACTCGTCGGCGTCGATGACGTCGGCTTCGACGCCGTAGGAGCGGTTCCATCCGGCTCGACGGTGCAGATCCTGCAGCCGATCTTCGGTGGTGGCGATCTCGAGGCCTCCGACGGGCAGGAATGATCCGCGCCCGTCGGCGTCCTTGAGCGAGGTGAGCTTCTCGATCGTGTACTGCGCGAATTCGGTCATCGACTTCGACGCGTTCGAGGAGAAGACGAGTCCCGGTGCGTGTGAGGTCGAGCCGCCCGGGATGTTCAGCGGGCCCTGTTCGATGACGAGGGTGTTGGTCCAGCCCAGCTGCGCGAGTTCGTCGGCGAGGTTGGCGCCGACGATGCCGGCTCCGATGATGACGACTCGTGGTGATGAGATCGGCACTGAGTACTCCTTGTTATTGACGGTGGTAGAGGCAGTTGTCGCAGCAGACGCCGGAGCGGAGCTCAGTCGTCCAATGCGGAGTATTTGGTTTCCGGTGCCCAGAAGAGCGAAGCGATGAACCCGACCAGAGGGAAGATCGCCGCAATGAGCAGGGTGCTCGAGACACCGAGGTGTTCGAGCGTGACCGGGAACAGATAGGTCGCTCCGGCCGCACCGACTCGGCTGAATGCCGCGGCGTAGCCGACGCCGGTGCTGCGGAACCGGGTGGTGAACATCTCCGGCGGATAGACGTACTGGATGCTGTTCGACGCCGTGATGATGAGGACGAAAGCGCCGAAGACGATGAGCACGACCACTGACGGCAGCTCGGCCCATCCACCGAGGAAGACGAGCAGGACCACCATGAGCGCGAAGGTCCAGTTGACGAACGTGCGTCGGGGCAGCAGCCACAGCAGCCACAGTCCCACGCTGGCACCGAGGAGCTGGAGCCCGTTCATGAGCAGATCCGTGGAGAATCCGCTGTTGAGTCCGAGGTCTTCGAGCACCGGCACGATGAACGTGAAGATCGCGAACAGCGGACCGACCTGGCAGAACCAGAACAGTCCGGAGTAGATCACCGTGCGAACGTCGTTCTCGCGGAAGAAGTCACGCAGGCGGGTTTTGACAACCTCGGTCGGCGCCGGAGGCAGTCCGTACTGCGGGCCATAGTGGGCGGAGACGATCGCCTGCGCCTCGGTCGTGCGTCCCTGTGCCTGCAGCCACCTCGGCGATTCGGGCAGGGCCATGCGCAGGATGAGCACGACCAGGGCCGGCACCGCGCTGCTGGCCAGGAGCATTCGCCACGAATCCGCGTCCCAGACGTGGGCGACGACGAATGCCGAGATGAACCCGATGAACCAGAACGCCGCGATCGACCCGAGCAGGACGCTGCGGTGACGGCGTGGGGTGAATTCGGCCAGCAGAGCGGTGCCGACCGCGTATTCGACGCCGATGAGCAGGCCCAGCAACAGCCGCATGGCCACGAGGTCCCATGTGCCGACGACGAAGAGCTGGGCCAGCGAGACGACGACGAAGCCGACGAGGTTCCAGAAGAACACCCGCTTGCGTCCATAGCGGTCGGCGATCCGTCCGAAGAACAGGCCGGAGACGAAGATGCCGATGAGCGCGCTCGCCGCAATCAGCCCCTGCCCCAGCGCCGACAGCCCCAGCTCCGCGGCCGCCGGAGCGACGGCACCGCCGATGACGCCGAGGATGTAGCCGTCGATGAAGATCCCACCGAAGGCCGCAACCGCGACGAGGAGCACGAGCCGGTTGAGCGGGGCCTCATCGATCGAGATCCGCCCGGCATCGGTCCGCTGCGCGAAAGCATCACGACGGACCGGCTCGATGCCGTCGATGTCCTTCTGCTGTGTCATGTGGTCTCCTTCGACTCACCGAACGAATATGGTAGTCAGCGCCCGGTTCAGGCGTCGATGACGAGGTCGGTCTTCGCCGTCGAGCAGCACGGCAGGAACTTCCCCGCGTCGATCTCTCTGGCGCGGATTCCGCCCAGATGGTTCATCTCGACATCGCCGTCGAGCTTGACGACCTTGCAGGATCCGCACATGCCCTCCTGACAGTTCGCGGGGATCTTCACCCCCGCCTTCCGCGCGGCCTGGAGGACCGTTTCGTCCTCCCCGACGCAGACGTTGAGGCCGGTGCGCACAAACGACATCGTGTGCTCACCCTGCCCCACAGTAGGCAGTGCGGCCGGGTCGACGACGGCGATTTCGTCATCGTCGCCCGATTCCCCCGCCGAGGCGGCCGCCCCATCCCCAGCCGGGACCGCGGGCCCAGCGTCGGACTCAGATCCGGGCCCCACCTCGGCGAGGTTCTCATCGGTGACCCCGACGACCTCGATCTCGACCTCGTCGTCGACGGGCACGACCGCCTCGGCGTCGACCGCTTCGGTCGGTGCGCCGACCGCCTCGACCGGTCCGTCGGCGTCGTACTCGGGTTCGTACATGTCGAGCGCGGCCGGCTGGGACTCGAAGTACTCCTCGGTCGTCGCCGCGATCTCCTCGGCGATCTCACCGGCGATGGCGACTTCCTCGGCGTATTCGGCACGGATCTCACGATCGCCGGAGAAGAACTCCATGAACACCGAGGTGTCGTCGACGCCGACTTCGCGCAGCAGTTCGGTCGCGGAGTTGAGGTATCCCTCCGGGCCGCAGGCGAAGACCTGCCGCCCATTGGCGTCGGGGACGAGCTCCTCGAGCAGTGCAGTCGAGAGCCGTCCCGTGCGTCCCTCCCATTCGTCGCCGCATTCCCGATCGCCGAGGCAGTAGATGACCTTGATCCGGAAATCCACGTTCGCGAGGAAGTCGAGTTCCTCGGAGAAGGCGAAGGAGTCAGGTGCGGCTCCGTGGTAGAGGAGGACGACATCGGCCTGGCCGGGCAGCGAGTGGACGGTGCGGATCATCGACATCAGCGGGGTGATCCCGGCTCCAGCCGCGAGCAACAGGAACCGTGCTCGCCGGTCATAATCGGCGAGGTGGAACGCACCGACCGGGCCGAGCATGTCGAGGACGGTGCCGGGGCGGATATTGTCATGCGCCCAGGGCGACACCCTGCCCTTGGGGTCGCGTTTGATCGTGATAGAGAACGTCCACGGCTCGGTCGGGGCCGAGGAGATCGAATAGCTGCGCGACACCGGCTCGGCATTCGGTCCGTCGATGGGGAAGTCGATGTTGATGTACTGCCCTGACCGGAACGCCAGGGGCGCCCCGTCCATGCGACGGAAGACGAAGACCATCATCCCTCCCGCCTCGGGGATGGTCTCCACACATTCGGCGGCGAATTCCTGCGGGTGCCACGGACCCAGCGCGGTGGCGGCTCCGGCCGGCCCCGAGGCGCTCGAGAGCACGCGGTTCCAGGGCATCTCCAGTCCGCGCACCCGCTGGGCCAGCGGCAGCGCGGGCACAGCGGAGGATCTCATCCGACGTGCTCCCGCATCCGCTGCACGTACCAGTTGATGAAGGCTTCGACCTGGTATTCGCTCTTCATATACGGGCCCTGCTCATAGAACGGGCTCGCCGCTCCCTGCTGGCAGAGTTCGACGAATGCTTTGTCCTGCAGGTTGGTCTGCTTCCATGTGTGAGTGAGGGTCTCAAGGTCATAGTCGACGCCTTCGACGGCGTCGTCGGCGACGAGCCAAGTGGTGCGCACGAGGGTCTTCGAGGCACTGATCGGGAATGCCGCGAAGGTGATGACGTGATCGCCGAGGAGGTGGAACCAGGAGTTCGGCTGCAGATGCATCGAGCAGCGGCCGAGGCGGAAGTCCGGCAGATCGCCGAGCAGCTTCTTCGACAGCCGGCGCCCGTCTGCCGAGAAGGACTCCCCCGCTCCGTCGAGCGATTCGCGGGAGATGCGGATGCCGCCGACCCGGGTGTCGAGTTCTTCGACGACTTCATAGGGCAGGCCGTAGCGGCGGCAGCGGTATTCGAGGGAGGCCTGCGCCTGCTGGTTGCGGTCCCAGACGTCTTCGAGGTGGGGCGGGATCGTCTCATCGGTCAGGCCCCAGGTCGGGAACAGCGAGCACGCGAGCTCCGGGTGGCCGTCGCAGTGGTAGCACTCGCGGTTGTTCTCCATCACGAGCTTCCAGTTGCCCTCTTCGACGATGTTCTGCTGATAGGCGACTTTCGTCTTCGCCAGCTCATGAGGGGCGATATAAGGTTCGAAGATCTTCGCGGTCTCGTGGAAGTCCGTCGGCGGCTCTTCGGCCAGGCAGATGAACACGAGTCCGGCGGCGATCTTCCCGTGCGCGCGTTTGAGTGCGTAGCAGGACTTGTCGAAGGTCATCTCCCCCGGCGCCGAGGCGTGGATGAGGTCGCCCTCGGGGGAGTACGTCCACGAGTGGTAGCCGCAGACGAGGTTGCCCGTCGTTCCCTGCGCATCGGTGAGGACTCGTGCCCCGCGGTGGCGGCAGACGTTGTGGAGGACGTTGACGCCGCCGTCGTCGTTGTGCAGGACGATGAGGGAGTACGGACCGTAGTCGAGCGTGACATAGTCACCCGGCTCGGGGATCTCGGCGACGCTGCACGCGAAGACCCAGTGCTGACCGAAGATGGCCTGCATATCGAGATTGAAGAGGTTGGGATCCGTGTAGAACGGAGCTTCGAGCGAGAAGCCTGTCCGACGGGTGTCGAGTCGGATTCGGGTCTCGTCGAGCTTCTCCTCGGTGAATCCCGCAGGGAAGCCCTTCTTCGTCGGTGCCAGGTTAGTAGCTGTCAATGCTCATCTCCCTTGATGTCTGCCTGCAGCGGCCCACCGATGGAAGGGGCGAAATCCTCGGCGGAGACCGCGGAGACCGTGTGCTGCCGGAACGATCTCGACAGTCACACTAGCGAGGAACTCCCTGCAGAAAAAGCGCGAGATTTCGTTACATATTCTGCGGATTCACTGCATAATTGTGCGCATGATCGATCCGCGCCTGACGACACTGCGCACCTTCGCCGCCTGCGGCACCATCGCCGCCACCGCCGAGCTCACCGGCTACTCCGCATCGGCGGTCTCCGGCCAGCTCAGAGAGCTGCAGCAGTCCCTGGGCATGACCCTTCTCGTCAAGGACGGTCGCGGTCTGCGACTGACTGCGACGGGGCGCTACCTCGTCCGCCGCTCCGACGAACTGACCGCCGCATGGGAGGACATCCGCGCCGGCGCGCTCGGGGCCGGGGATCAGGCCCCCACTCACTTCGGAATCGGGGGCTTCTCGACCGCATCCTCGAACCTGCTCGCGCCCTTGGCGGCGAACCTGCGGGCTTCACGGCCGAAGGTCCGCGTCCACGTGATCGAGGCGACTCCGACTCGCTGCTTCGAGCTCCTCGTCGCCGAGCGCATCGACCTCGCCGTCATCGTCTCGATGCAGGGCAATGTCCAGGTCGAGGAGGATCCCCGCTTCGAGAGCATCGACCTCCTCGACGATCCCCTCGACGTCATGGTGCCTTCAGGCCACCCTGCGGCGGGCAGGGAGTCGGTGACTCTCAGCGAGCTCGCCGGTGAGGATTGGATCACGGCCGGCCCTGGCTCGCCCTATCATTCGCTCTTCATCGCCGCGTTCACCGCCGCGGGAGTGACGCCGACGGTCGCGCACGAGTCCGCAGAGTGGGAGACGTCGGCGGCCCTGGTCGGCGCCGGGGTCGGAGTGAGCCTGCTGCCGAGGCTGGCCAGCCTCGCCGGAGAGGACAACGTCAGCCGGGTGCGGCTGACGGGCACCGGGAGACTGAGCCGGAAGATCATCGCCGCTGTCCGCGCCGGCAGTCGCAGATCCCCGCTGATCAGGGATTCCCTTCAACATCTGCGCACGACCTCCCAGTACATCCTCTCCACCCGCCTGCGCGAAGACTCCTGAAACGGCACCTCTGCCCGGCCACCGACACGGGGGCTTGACAGAGCTCTCTCACGACGGCGAGACTGCATCTAAGTCTGATGTCAGACTGATATGTCAGAGCTGTCGACGAGCTCCCGTTCGTCGCACTCGCATATCGAATTCCCACGCTTTCGCACCCATGGAGGCTCAACGATGAGCAATAAGGCAATCAGCTATGCAGGTCCCGGGAAGGTCGAGGTAATCGACACCGAGTACCCGGAATTCGTCCTCAAGGACGGGCCTGGAGTCAATCCCGCCAATATCGGCCGCAAGGTCGATCACGGTGTCATCCTCAAGACGGTGGCGACGAACATCTGCGGCTCCGACCAGCACATGGTCCGGGGCCGTACGACTGCCCCGGAGGGTCTCGTGCTCGGACACGAGATCACCGGTGAGGTCGTCGAGGTGGGCCGAGACGTCGAATTCGTCAAGGTCGGCGATCTCGTGTCGGTGCCGTTCAACATCTCGTGCGGTCGCTGCCGCAACTGCAAGGAAGGCAAGACCGGCATCTGCCTCAACGTCAATCCCGATCGTCCGGGCTCGGCCTATGGCTATGTCGATATGGGCGGCTGGGTCGGCGGTCAGGCCGAGTACGTGCTCGTGCCCTATGCCGACTGGAACGTCCTGAAGTTCCCGGACAAGGATCAGGCGATGGAGAAGATCCTCGACCTCACGATGCTCTCCGACATCTTCCCCACTGGGTTCCACGGCGCCGTCAGCGCCGGTGTCGGGGTGGGTTCGACGGTCTACGTCGCCGGTGCGGGTCCGGTCGGAATCGCCGCGGCCACCTCGGCGCTTCTGCTCGGCGCGGCCTGCGTCATCGTCGGCGATCTCAACGAGGATCGACTGGCTCAGGCCCGCGGATTCGGTTGCGAGACGGTCGACGTTTCCAAGGGTGACCCGAAGGACCAGATCGCGCAGATCCTCGGCGAGCCCGAGGTCGACTGCGGAATCGACGCCGTCGGATTCGAGGCGCGCGGACACGGCAAGGACGCCAGCCACGAGGCGCCGGCAACGGTGCTCAACTCGCTCATGGACATCACCCGAGCCGGCGGCAGCCTCGGCATCCCCGGCCTCTATGTCACCGGCGATCCTGGCGCGCCCGATGAGGCGGCGAAGGAAGGGTCGCTGTCGATGCGCTTCGGTCTCGGATTCGCGAAGTCGCATGTGTTCGTGACCGGCCAGTGCCCGGTGATGAAGTACAACCGGGGGCTGATGCAGGCGATCCTGCACGACAAGGTCTCGATCGCGAAGAACGTCAATGCGACCCCGATCCGCCTCGAGGATGCCCCGCAGGGCTACGCCGACTTCGACTCCGGTGTCGCGAAGAAGTTCGTCCTCGACCCGCACGGCCTCATCTCCGCCTGAGGCTCTCAGACCTCACGCTGAGCCCGAGCTTCTCATGGCCGAAAGCCGGGTGAAGCGGTGAGAAGTGGTCGCAATCGGATACTTTCAGGACGACCTCCTGAGTATCCGATTGCGACCACTGTTTTGTGCCCCATGGACCGAAAAGAGAGCACCCAAGTGACGTATCTTGCATGGCAGAATTTGCCACGCAGTCGTGTGTAGATGCACTCGAGCCTAGGTCCCAGCCAAAGAAAACATTGCCGTTGCGGCCAAGCGCGAGGATAGACCACATTCGCCTTGACCCTTTTGATGCATGCAACATAGCATCGGGCTATGCAGAATTCTCCCGATTCCCCGCCACCCACGCTTCTCGAGCGTATCCGGTCGAAGATCACCAGCGGCGAACTGGAACCGGGCAATCCGCTCTCCGAGGTCTCCCTCGCACAGGAGTTCGATGTCAGCCGAACCCCGATCCGAGAGGTCCTCAAGCAGCTCCAGCTCGAGGGCCTCATCGAAATCCGCCCAAAGGTCGGCACCTTCATCCGCGAGCCGAACCGACGCGAGATCGTCGAGCTCTTCCAGCTCAAGGAGGTCCTCGAAGGCCTGGCCGCCGCCCTGATGGCTCGCCGCGGGCCCTGCCCGGAACTCGACCAGCTCGAAGAGATCGTCGCAGCATCAGAGGTGTCGTCGAACGCAGGCGACACAGACACCTACGCTTCGCAGGTTCAGGACTTCCACCAGACCCTCGTCGACGGAGCGGACAACAACAAACTCGTCGAACAGTACTCGCGCCTGATGAATCAGCTCGCTTACTTCAGACTCGTGCGCAAAACTCTCAACCATCCGGGCAGGGCAGTGGACTCGAGCCGAGAGCACCGCCAGATTCTCACGATGATCCAGGACAAGGACCCGTTCGGCGCCGAAACGACGATGCGTGCGCACGTGTTCGCCTCGACCCAGGAACTCCTCGTTCCACAGACACGCACCACCCTGTCTCTCGAGCGCGACTCCTGACTTCCAGAAAACGGCCGGACCACCTGATGCTGAGCCGTCGCCACCTCTGACGCACGCCAGCGGGGCCGGGAAACTCTATGTTTCCCGGCCCCGTTGGCGTACGCCGTCAGGCGAACTGGTCACCTCACTGGAAGTTCGGAACCACCTCGTCGATGAAGAGCTGCAGGGACGCCTTCTTCTCATCATGGCTGAGCGCGTTGTCCGACCAGAAGCTGTACTCGTCGTAGCCGAGGTCCTCGTAGTGGCGGATGCGTTCGGTCACCTCCGCCGGGGTGCCGATCATCGCTGACTTGTGCAGCGACTCGAGCTCGAATTCGGGGCGGTCGGCGAAGTTCTCCTCCGGGGTCGGATCGAGGAATCCGTCGATGGGGTCCTTCTTCCCGAAGGCCCACGACGAGAACGTCCGGTAGTACTTGTTCACCCCGGCGGCACCCACCTTCCAACCGTCCGGCTCCTCCGGGGAGTGGACGTAGGTGTGGCGCAGCACCATGATCTCGGGGCGCTTCTCGACCTCGGGATGGGCGGCGACCGCGGTGTTGAATTTGTTCATCAGGTCTTCGACCTCACGGTCGTCCTTCATCAGCGGCGTGACCTGGACGTTGCAGCCGTTGGCGACGGCGAAGTCATGAGTCTCGGGGCTGCGGGCGGCCAGCCAGATCGGAGGAGTCGGGGTCTGCACCGGCTTCGGCACGGCCGTCGAGACGGGGAACTGCCAATGCTTGCCCTCATGGGCGTAGTCACCTTGGAGCAGTTCCTTCATCGCAGGAACGAGTTCACGCAGGTATTCGCCGCCGTCGGCTGCGGGCATGCCGTCGGCCATGCGGTTGAACTCGAACTGGTAAGCACCGCGGGCGATGCCGACCTCGGCCCGACCGCCGCTGAGCACATCGAGCAGCGCGACTTCGCCCGCCGCACGCAGCGGGTGCCAGAAAGGGGCGATGATCGTGCCCGATCCCAGTCGGATCGTCGACGTCTCGGCGGCCAGGTAGGCCAGCTGCGGCATCGGGCTCGGCGAGGAGACGTACTCCATCGAGTGGTGCTCACCGATCCAGACAGTGCCGAAACCTCCGGCTTCGGCGATCTTGACGAGCTCGACGAGGTTCTTCCAATGCTCTTGAGGGCTGACCGAGTCGTCCCAGCGTTCCATGTGCAGGAAGAGTGAAAAGCGCATGATGGTTCCTTTCCCAGCGGAGGCCTCCGTGCCTCCGACATGTTCTTCAGTGATGTGTGATCGCCGTGGCGGTATTCAGCCGTCGGTCTCCCGAACACCGGCCGCGGCACTCTCGCGTTCGGTGATCGTCGTGTTCGTCCGCGACCAGAGGTCCTTCTCTACTTCGCGGACGATCACGGTGATGTTCTCGTCGGCGGCTCCCGTCGTGGATGCGGCAACTTCATGAACTCCGGCGATGAGGGCACGCAGCTGTTCGGGAGTGCGCCCTCTCGCGATCGAGATATCGATGAGCGGCATGATCTCACCTGCCCAGCACGAAGGGATCTGCGACCGGCCCTTCGTCGGTGTTGATCCATACGCTCTTGAGCCTGGTGTACTCGTGCATCGACTCAAGACCGTGTTCGACCCCGACCCCGGAGTTCTTGAAACCCTGCCGAGGAGACATCGGCGACATCGCCCGATACATGTTGATCCACACGGTGCCAGCATCGAGTCGCTGCGACATCCTCATCCCGCGGGCGAGGTTCTGCGTCCACACCCCGGCAGCCAGTCCGTATTCGGTGTCGTTGGCCAGCCCGAGGACCTCCTCCTCGGTGTCGAAGGGCATGATCGCGGCAACCGGCCCGAAGATCTCCTCCTGGCAGATGCGCATATCGTTCGTCGTCTCCGTGAGAACGGTCGGTTCGAAGAAGTACCCGGGCAGACCGACATCGGGACGATTGCCCCCGTAGGCGATCTGTCCGCCTTCTTCCTCGCCGAGGCGGACGTATTCCTCGACCTTGTCCCGCTGAGCCGCGAAGGCGAGCGGTCCGAGCTCGGTGTCCTCGGCCATGGGATCGCCGATGACGATCGATGCCGCCCTAGCGGTGACCTTTTCAAGGAGTTCGTCGTAGACCCCGCGCTGGACGAAGACTCGAGACCCGGCGATGCAGGTCTGTCCGGCTGCGGCGAAGATGCCGGCGATGACGCCCATCGCCGCATTGGACACGTTCGCATCGTCGAAGACGATGTTCGGAGACTTTCCACCCAATTCGAGCGTCGATCCGATGAAGCGGCCGGCCGCGGACTTGGCGATGGCCGAACCCGTCCGGGTCGAGCCGGTGAATGAGATCTTCGCCAGCTGCGGTGCGTCGACGAGGGCCTGTCCCGCCTCGGCGCCGAGGCCAGTGACGACGTTGACGGCGCCGGCGGGGAAACCGGCCTCGTCCGCAAGTTCGGCCAGGCGCAGAATCGTTCGCGAGGTGTATTCGCTCGGCTTGATGACCGTGGTGTTCCCCGCCGCCAGCGCCGGTGCGAGCTTCGAGATCGTCAAGGTCATCGGCGAATTCCACGGCGTGATGAGTCCGACGACGCCGAGCGCCTCGCGCTGGGTGAAGTTGATGACTTCGGGCGAATTCGTAGGGATCTGCGATCCCTGCACCTTATCGGCCAGTCCCGCATAGTAGTAGAGGTATTCGGGCAGGCCCTGCAGCTGCCCCTTCATCTCGCGCAGGAGCTTGCCGTTGTCCTGACTCTCGAAACGGGCGAGCTCCTCGGCGTTCTGCCCGATGAGGTCGCCGAATCGGCGCAGCAGGTGCCCTCGCTGCGTCGGCGTGGTCCGTTGCCAAGCGGTGGAGTCGAAGGCTCGCTGCGCGGCCTCGACTGCCTGTGCGATATCGGCGCCTGTGCCGCGAGCGAAGCTGTAGAGCGTCTCAAGGGTCGCAGGGTTCGTGCTCTCGAGGTATTCCCCGTCGGCGGGTGCGCGATGCTCCCCTCCGATGAAATGGTCGAGTCGCGTAGTCATCATCGACTCCCTTCTGTGTGGTTGATCAGGGCGCGGAGGTGATCGGTGAGCACCTCAGGGTGGGTGACGGGCAGCATGTGGCGTGCGCCGGAGACGATCGCGACCCGTGTGTCCGGAATCCGGTTCGCGATCCTCTCGCTCATCTCCGGAGTCGATCCCGGGTCGAGTTCGCCGGTGATCGCCAAGGTCGGTGAGCTGATCGCATTCAGCTTCGATTCGAGCTCCCGGTCGCCCGCCGCGAAGACGGCATAGGCGTGGCGGTAGGAATCGGGGTCGTTGGCCAGAAGCACAGGCCGCGTCTCGTCCCGCAGCGTTTCGGAATCTCCCTCATCTTCCGGGAACCATCGGTCGAGTGCTCGTTCCATGCTGCCGCGGAAGTCCGACTCCGCTCCTTCGAGTCGCCCCTGCACTGCGGCAGATTCCTCCTGCGTGCGAGCGCACACGGAACTCACGCAGGTGAGGCTGCGCACGCGCGTCGGCTCCTCGATCGCGATCTGCTGGGCGACGAGCGAGCCGAGGGAGAACCCCACGAGGTGCACTTGACCGGCCGGCATCCGTGCGAGCACATCAGATGCCATCGCCGCCAGGTCCGTGGGGCCGGTCAGCGGCGGCTGCGCACCGTGTCCGGGCAGGTCGATCGCCGAGGCGGTCCTGGACAGCAGTGCTTCGACCCGTGACCATACCGTGCGGTCGAGACCGACCCCGTGGAGCAGCACGACCGGGACTTCATCGTCTGTCGGCATCGTCCGTCTCGTTTCCTACTGCTCGGTCGAGAGCGAAGCGAGTCGCTGCTGCGGGCGACCGCCGGTGGAGCCCGCGAGTGCAATGAGGATCTCGCCGGGGTGCGGAGCGTCCGCGACCCTCCACTCGAAGGTCTGGTGATGAGACCGGATCGTCGCGTCGGTGAAGTGCTTCAGAGGGATGTCGAAGACAGCTCCGGCCTCGCCGCGCTTCTCCACAGCCGGCAGAAGAGTCGAGGCCTGCGCGGCGTCGCGGAAGTGGTTGCCGAACTTGAGGGTGTGGATGAGTGCCGAACCGTGCTCGATCTCTCCCGAGAGTCCGACGATCGCGGCCTTGCCATAGGCCTCGAGCGTGCCGCCCAGAGCCTCCATGACCCGTGGAGCGAGAACAGCGCCGAGTTCGCTCGCCGTCGCGTCGATTCCCGGGCCGAGGTCCTCAACGAAGCCCTGCCCATGCCAAGGGTTCTCGATGACTGCCGCCACGGCAGCCACAGTGATGACGGGGTCCGTTCGCCGTCCGCCTTCGGCCAGGATCTCTTCGGTCACCGTCGTGATCTTGCGAATATTCATTTCGTCAGTCCTTTCAGGATTTCGGTGGTCACAGCACCGTCGGTGCGACGGTCGCCGATGCGGGCGAAGGGCCTCGGCCCCGTTGAGGCCGCCGCAATCACACAGAGTTCGTCAGCCTTCGGAGCATCGGCAAGTCGCAGGTCGATGGTCTGATAGTGGTCTCGCGAGGTGGCGTGGGTCTTGTGCCACATCGGCACCCTGATCGATGCCGAAGGACCCGATCGACCGTCGGCGAAGCAGAGAACAGAAGTGCCTTCAAGCATCTCTCGCATGATATTGCCGAAGTACGGAGTGTGGATGAGAGCCCCAGCGTGCTCAAGTTCTCCATCGACACCGACGACGGCACCCTTGCCGAAGGCCTCGATCGCAGAAGCCGGCCCGAGCGCGTCAAGCAGTCTGTCGGTGAGCACTTTTGCGAGCACCGGTGCAACCTGTTCGGCAGCCGGCGCCAGATCGGCCTGCGTGTCCGTGCCCGCCCAGGGATTGGCGAGCACGGCGATGGCGGCCGCCTGCGTCAACGGGGCATCCGGCGAGGCTCCGCCGTCGGCGATGATCTCTTCACGCTGCACGGTGATCGATCGGACACCGAGACGCCAGGCGAGCTCGTCGAAATCAGCCGGCAGCTCATCGAAATCATTCAATCGATCGAGGCTGGGCTTCTGTGCTCCGAGGCCCGGCTTCTGCAGCCGTGTCGGGGTGGTTGTCATGCGTCCTTCTCTCGAGTTTGTTGCATACAAGGAATCTACTTGCATGCATCGAAGCATGTCAATAGCTCTCTTAGATTGCGCGTTTTACGAGTTTTTCACGATCTATTGACGAATGCATCACACTCTATCTACGCTATCTAGCATGCAACAGATCACGATTGAACAGCTCAAGACAGAAATCCGCGCAGTGTGGCACGAGGCCTGGGACAGCGGGCGCACCGATGCGCTCGATTCGCTCTTCACCGACGACTACCAGCGAGTGTCAGCCAACTCCGGTCGGACCATGACCGCCGAGGAGACGAAGGCCGAGATCAATGAGATCCGCGCCGCCTTCCCCGACCTCACAACGACGATCGACCACATCCTCATCGAAGGCGACCAGGGCGCGATCTACTGGCACTCGGAGGGCACTTTCACCCAGCCGCTCAACGACGTTCCGCCCACAGGACAGCCGGTGACGACGCACGGTTCCAATCTCATCCGCCTCGAAGAGGGCCGGATCGCCCGCGAAGAGGTCACCTGGGATGCCCACGAGCTCCTGGCCGATCTGGGCCTGAAGTCCCTGTCCTCGGCATTCGAGGCTCAACCCGAAGTCGTCACCGATGACCTCTCCGGAGAGCCCTCGGCCGATGCCCTCAAGGCCTTCAACCGTCAGTTCATCACCGGCGTCACCGTCGTCACCACCACAGACGAGGACGGCAAGCCGCGCGGCCTCGCGGTCAACTCCTACAATTCGGTCTCTCTCGACCCGCCGCTCGTGCTCGTCTGCGTACAGAAGACCTCGTCGACGTATCCCGCGCTCTTCCGCTCAACGCACATGGGCATCAACATCATGAGCCGGAATCAGCGGGACACCATCGGCACGTTCGCGTCCAAAGCCGCAGACAAGTTCGCCGAGCTCGACTGGCACAAGGGAGCCAGCGGCTCTCCACTCATCGACGGCTCAGCAGCATCGATCGAAGTCGAGATCAAGGAGCGCTTCCAAGCGCTGACCCACACGGTCTTCATCGGACGTGTCCGCAGTGCCGAGGCATCCGAGGACGAGCCGATGATCTACAAAGCCGGTCGCTTCTTCGACAGCGAAGATCTCACCTCTCTCAACTGATCTCGCCCCGCCCTGGCGAACTCCGATACCGCCCGAACCCCTCTCCCTACGACACACGAAGAAGTGGAGTCCTGATGTATTCCGAACCCGACCATGACCCCAACGTTGACGATGACAGTGGGGAACGGAGCGGACACCGCCGCGCACAGCTGCCCGGCAGCGGTCTCGACTCTCTGACCGGGCCGAGCCCGGCCGTACGCTATGCCGATTCCATGCGGCACCGACCTGGACGCGTCTTCTGGATCTCGATCCTCGGTGTCGGCACATTCACGTTGTGGGGAGTCCTCTCTCCCGACGGCATGGCTGCGGCGATGACCACTGCCATGGATGCTGTCGCAGCGAAGGTGGGATGGGTCTATCTCGTCCTCACTCTCGGGTGCATCGGCCTCCTCGTCTACCTCGGTTTCGGTCGTTTCGGCCGAGTCCGCCTCGGCGCTGACGATGATCGCCCCGAATACAGCACTTGGGCCTGGCTGACGATGATTCTCTCCGCGGTGATGGGCATCGGTCTCATCAGCTACGGTGTGGCCGAACCGATCACCCACTTCACCACCCCTCCGCATGGGCTCGCCGACCCCGGCACCAACGAAGCCGCCGTACGTGCTCTGCAGTTCTCCTACTTCGACTGGGGACCGCATGCCTGGGCCGTGTTCGGTGTCTTCGGCCTCGCCATCGCCTACTCGACTCACCGGCGCGGCAACACCGGACTGATCTCCCCGATGCTGCGGCCACTGTTCGGCAAGGCAATGGACGGCTGGCTGGGAAATGTCATCGACATCCTCGCCGTCATCGCCACGCTGTTCGGCACGACCACGTCGCTCGGCCTCGGTGCCTCGCAGATCAGCGAGGGCCTCAACCGAGTCTTCGGAATCCCGAACGAGCTATTCGTTCAGATCATCATCATCCTCGGCATCACGGTGGTCTTCACGCTCTCGGCACTCTCGGGAGTCAACCGCGGGATCAAGTTCCTCAGCCAGACGACGGCCGTGCTCTCGATCTTCCTCGGCCTCTTCGTCCTCATCGTCGGGCCGACCGGGTTCATCGGAAACCTCTTCTTCCGCTCGACGGGTGAGTACCTCAACGACTTCTTCAAGGTCAGCCTGCTCACTCCGCTGGTCTCGGGTGACGTCGAGTGGTACCAGTACTGGACCTACTTCATGATGGCCTGGTGGCTGAGCTGGGGCGCTTTCGTCGGCGTCTTCCTCGCGAAGATCTCGAAGGGGCGGACCGTCCGCGAATTCGTCCTCGGCGTCATGGGCATTCCCAGTCTTGTCTTCTTCGTCTGGTTCACGATCTTCGGAGGCACCGCGATCAAGATCGACATGGACGGTGATGGCGGGATCGGCGCGGCAGCGGCCGAAGATGTGAATTCGGCGTTCTTCGAGACCCTCGAACATCTGCCCTGGGTGGGCCTCACCTCGGTGATCGCGATTCTTCTCGTCGTCCTCTACTTCGTCTCGGGTGCGGATGCGAACACATTCGTGCTCAGCATGCTCACGTCTCGCGGCACGCTCGAGCCGAGCCGATGGGTGCTCGCCGTCTGGGGTGCGCTCACGGGAACATCGGCGATGGTCCTCTTCTTCGCCGGAGGACTCGCGGCACTTCAGCAAGCGGCGATGCTCTCCGCCCTGCCGTTCGCGGTCATCGTGGCGCTGCTCGGCTACTGCATCGTCAAAACGCTGCACGAGGATCAGACGATGGATGCGTACCGCACGGTGCGGCGCAGGGACCTCGAAACTGGCGGGACAGGCACGCGCGGCGAAGAGTCCGTTGATATCGATGACACCACCGTCAAGCCGGCACCCGCCGCCGACTGACCCCGCTGGCAGACTCCACCGACTCAGACGGAATCTCGAAAAATGGTCGCAATCGGATACTTTCAGGACGACCTCCTGAGTATCCGATTGCGACCACTGTTTTGTGCCAGAGGTGTCAGCGCTTCTCCTCGTCTTCCAGCCGCGCAAACGCCAGGTGGGCGAGCGCTGCAGCCTGATCCCCGAGCAGCCCGTCGTCGAAGACCACCCTGGGTGAGTGGTTCGTCTCGGCGTCCGGGTCGATGCCCTCGGGTGTTGCGCCGAGGAACACGAATGTGCCCGGCACTTTCTGCAAGACGAATGAGAAGTCCTCGGACCCCATCCGCGGATGCTCCATCTCGACGACCCGCTCGGACCCGAATACTGAGCCCAGTCGCTCGAGCACGACCGTCGACTCGGCAGGGTTGTTCACGGTCACGGGGAATCCCACTTGGAAGTCCACCTCGGCGGTGCAGCGGTGAGCCCGGGCGATGTTCTCGGCGATCTCCGTCACCCGCTCCTGCAGCAGGGCCACAGACTCGGCGGAGAGGAAGCGGATGGAGGCGGTGAGCTTCGCCGAGTCCGGGATGACGTTGCTGGCCTGCGCGGCTTCGAGCTGAGTGACCGAGACGACGACGGGATCGAAGATGTCGAAGGACCGACCGGTCATCGTATTCAGGGCCAGCACCACCTCGGCGAGCGCCGGCACGGGGTCGCGGGTCGCCTGCGGTTGACTGCTGTGTCCGCCCGCCCCGTGGATGGTCAGGTTGAGGTCGGCGAAGCCGGCCATGAGCGGCCCGCCCTTCGTCGTGAAGCGACCTCGAACGTCGGCTTCGACGTGGATGCCGTAGGCCGCGACGACCGGGACACCGGCGGCTTCGAGCACGCCCTCGGCGATCATCGGCTCGGCCCCGCCTTCGACCTCCTCGGCGGGCTGGAACATGAAGATGATCGATCCGGGGATCTCCTCGCGGTGGGCGGCGAGCAAGCGTGCGGCGCCGACAAGCCCCGCCGTGTGCAGGTCGTGACCGCACGCGTGCATGTTCCCGTTCTCAGAGGCGAAGTCGAGGCCGGTGTCCTCGACGACCGGCAGCGCGTCCATGTCGCCGCGCAGCAGCACCGCGGGCCCGGGTTTCCCGCCCTTGAGGACGGCCACCACCGAGGTGAGCGACTCCCCCGTGGTGATTTCAAGTCCCAGCCCGGCGAGCTCATCGAGCACCGTCCGCTGCGTGAAAGGAAGGTCGAATCCCAGTTCGGGGTTCGCGTGCAGCTTCCGTCGCAGGGAAATGAGATCGCCGAGGTGACCCTGAGCTTCGGTGCGGAAATCTGGGGTGGTCATGGGGCTCCTCATCGTGTGGGTGGCGTGCGGTTCGGTTCGACCGGTTCCGGTCGACTGCTGTTACCAATCTATGCCCTGCGGTGGTCAACGCACCCTTGTTGCCGGTCTGCACGGGCAAGTAATGTTGATTACCCACGTCACTCAACGAGGAGACCGAGCGTGCGCATCATCATTACTCAGAACATCACCCTCGACGGTCGTGTCGAGATGCTCGACGACTGGTTCGATCCGCAGGCCCAGGACGAAGAGCTCTCGGCCGAACTCATGCGGCAGTCCGCGAACGAGGACGTGCTGCTGCTCGGTCGGCAGACCTTCGAGGACTTCCGCGGCTATTGGCCGAACGCCACCGATGACACCACCGGAGTCGCGGACCACCTCAATCAGGTCGACAAACGCGTCGTGTCTTCGACGTTGACCGAACCGGGCTGGCAGAACACACAGATCATCAGCTCCGATCCGCTGCGCGCGGTCGCTGACCTGCGCGAGGCACCGGGACGCGATGTCATCGTCACCGGCAGCATCACCCTGGCCCACGAACTTATCGCGGAGGGACTCGTCGATGAGTATCGGATGTTCACCTATCCGGTATGGCAGGGTCGCGGACGCGGTTACTTTCACGACGGCGCGCACTCGGCCAGACCGCCGCGCCTCAAGCTCATCGATGCGAAGTCCTTCCCGAGCGGCATCACCTACTCGGCCTACGAGCCGAGCGCCTGAAGCACCATACGGCAGGACCGAGCGCCAGAGCCCGCGGACGGCACTTGCCCCTGTCTTCAGTCCGCGTGAGTGCGTTCGAAGTCCTTGCCCCACTCGTTCATCGCCTCGACGATCGGTTGAAGGCTGCGTCCCAGATCGGTCAGTGAGTACTCGACGCGCGGCGGCACTTCCGGATAGACGGTGCGCAGAACCAGACCGTCCTCCTCGAGCTCGCGCAGCTGCCTGGTGAGAGTCTTCGTGTTCGCCAAAGGCACCAGTCGCCCGAGTTCGTTGAACCGGCGAGTTCTCTCGAGCAGATGCTTGATGACAGTGAGCTTCCAGGTGCCGCCGACCGCCGAGACTGCCACCTCGACAGGGCACACCTCCATCGCGCGCCGGACCGGCAACCGCATAGGCACCTCCGCAGGGACAGAAATGTCCGTACTAGACGCTCGTACTCTAAGCACCCACGATGGAGACATGCAATACGATGACACCCGTTCGACCGTCCTCTGGCTGAGTGCCCACCCCGAACCACGTTCGCTCAACGGAAGCTTGCGCACGATCGGAATCGAGCATCTGCGCACACTCGGCCACGCCGTCGTCGAATCCGATCTCTATGCCATGGAATGGGACCCGGTGGTGCGTCCGCGCGATGCCAGCATCCACTCATCGGATCGGTTCCGCATCAGTGCCTACAGCCGCGCTGCGCACCTCGCCGGCACCCAACCTGACGCGATCGTCCGCGAGCAGGAGAAGCTGCGACGGGCAGATGCGCTCGTCATTCAGTTCCCGCTGTGGTGGTACGGGATGCCGGCGATCCTCAAAGGCTGGTTCGACCGAGTCTTCGTCAGCGGCTTCGCCTTCGGCACCGACGAGACTACCGGACGACGGCTCCGCTTCGAGCAAGGACCTTTCACCGGCAAACGCGCGCTCGTCATCACCACACTCGGAGATCGTCCGCACGCCATCGGCCCCCGCGGGAAGTCCGGAGAGCTCAGCGAACTCCTCTTCGGCCTCCTGCACGGGACCTTCGCCTACACCGGCATGAGCGTTCTCGAACCGTTCGCCATTTCCAGCGCCGACCGTATCGACGACCTGACGCCGATCCGCTCCCGACTGACAGACCGCCTCGGCGAGCTCTTCACTGCCCCGACGATCCCCTACCGGCCGCAGTTCACCGGCGAGTACACCACCGATTGGGAACTCGCGCCCCACCTGTGCCCCGGAGAGCACGGGCTGCGGATCCACACCGCCTGCTGACCGGACGCTCAATACAGATCCGTCGTCCGTCGCACTATCGAAAGGCCCACCGAACCCATGAGCACAAGTGCCGTCGAACCCTTCCACCTCCATCTCCCGCAGTCCGAAATCGATGACCTCAACCGCAGGCTCACCTCTGCCCGCCTGCCCGAAGCAGAGACCATCGCGAGCCAGATACCGGCACCGGGACCTGGCCGGTGGTCCCAGGGTGTCCCGCTCACCGACCTCGTCGACCTCGTGGACTACTGGCGAACCGACTATTCGTGGCGAAACTTCGAGACTCGGCTCAACGAGATCGGCCAGTTCCGCACCGTCATCGACGGACTCGGAATCCACTTCCTCCACCGCCGGTCCTCGCGACCCAACGCAACCCCGTTGGTCCTCACCCATGGGTGGCCCGGCAGCATCGCCGAATACGTCGATGTCATCGACGAACTAGCCGAACCGACCGATCCCGAGGCACCGGCGTTCCACTGCGTCGTTCCCTCACTGCCGGGTTTCGGATTCAGCGACAAGCCGAGCAGCACCGGCTGGTCGACGGAGAAGATCGCCGAAGCCTGGGTGACGCTCATGAGCAGGCTCGGTTACGACCGCTTCGCAGCCTTCGGCGGTGACTGGGGAGGGGTGATCACCACGATCCTCGGCGGACGCTTCCCCGACCATCTCATCGGAATCCACACCACCTACGCCCCTGGCGTCCCCGACGCATCACTCGACGAGCTGACAGCAAGCGAGCGCGCATGGGCCGAAGACGCTGCAGACTTCTGGGCCAATCGGGCCGCATATGCCCATCAGCAGGCCACCCGCCCACAGACCATCGGATACGGCCTCGTCGACTCGCCGGTCGGACAACTGGCGTGGATCCTCGACAAATTCGCCGAATGGACGGACACCCGCGACAGCCCCTTCGAGAAGATCTCACGGGACCGACTGCTCGATAACGTCTCTCTGTACTGGCTGATGCGCACCGGTGCCTCCTCGGCGCGCATCTACTTCGAAAGCCACGACTCCCTCGACCCCGATCTGCGAGTCGACGTTCCCACGGCTATCACGATGTACCCCTGCGATATCGAAAGGTATCCGCGCGCATTGTCACAGCATCGCTACCGGCGCATCGTCCGCTGGCAGGCGGCCCCGAAAGGCGGACACTTCCCGTCCCTCGAAGCACCGCACGAGTTCCTCGCTGACCTCAGGGCCGGTCTGACGGCAATCCTCACGCCGTGCGGAACATGACTTTCCGGCCGTCGGGGTCCTCGACCGTGACGACGACATCGTCGACCGCCACGAGCGGAGTGCCGGCGTTCTTGATCCGTTCGAGGAACTCCGCCTGATCCGGGATCCGGAAGTACAGGTGCGTGAGATTCGACTCCGTCACCGGCGGGAACGCATAGTCGGCGAACGCCTCGGCCGAGTGCAGAGCCACCTGCACTCCCCCGGCCTCGACGACGAAGTAGGAGTACTCCTCATCGCCCTCGGTCGTCAGCGGCAGCCCCGCGATCTCGCGATAGAAGGCGGCGGTCGCCTCGGCGTCTGTGCAGGTGAGGAACACTCCGCGAAACGTCGATTCCATGGCCAACTCCCTTCGCTGCGGATGGCACGGACCGTGCTCCGTACGATTCCGGTAGCCGCAGTGTATCCGCCGAGGCGGCCGACCGTCAGTGCCCGATCGACGAATCCGAGACGAACAGAAGATACCCGGGGCCTCCCCGATCCTGCCGACCGCAATCGTCCTTGCCAAGCGACGCACATACTCCACACATTCTTCGGGGAGTCGGCACTGTTAGCCTGGCAGGCTGAAACCGATGAGCAGGAGTGAATGTGCGAACGAACCGGTGGCTGCTGGGCCTGGCCATGTCCGTCTCCGTGGTGGCGTTGGCCGCCTGCGGAAGTCAGGGCGACGAAGCAAAGCCGAAGGAGTCCTCGGCCGCGGCCGAACAGTCCCCCGGCGCCGACTCCGCGCAGGGCCAGAAGGACCAACAGGGCCAGCAGGGCAAACCGAACACGAAGGACATTCCGAAGGTCGTGGCCGAGGTCAACGGTGAGAAGATCCTCAAGGACGATTTCGTTCCCCTCTTCGAAACCCAGTATCAGCAGATGCAGATGCAGGCTCAGCAGTCCGGACAGCCGGTCGATGAGAAGGGCCTGAAGAAGCAGACGGTCGAGAACCTTGTGAGCACCGAAGTGCTCGTCCAGGAAGCCGACAAGCGCAAGATCGACGTCTCGGACAAGGACATCGACAAGGGGCTCAAGGAATCCGCGAAATCGGGACAGATGAGCGAGAAGGACTTCCTCAAAGCCATGAAGGACCAGGGCATGGACGAGGAGAACGTCCGCTCGGAGCTGAAGAACCAGCTGAAGATCGAGGGCCTCGTCGAGGACGAATACGGTGAGTTCGAGGTCAGCGGCGAAGAGATCGGACAGGCCTACGAACAGGCGAAGTCCCAGCAGGAGCAGATGGCGCAGCAGGGTGGCCAGGGCCAGCAGGAGATGCCGCCGATCGAGGACATGCGTCCCCAGCTCAAGGAACAGGTGAAGAACCAGAAGTCTCAGGAAGCAACGCAGAAGTTCGCGAAGAAGCTGCGTAAGCAGGCCGACGTCACGATCCACCTCTGAGCCCCGAGAGCCACGGACGACATCCCACTTGGCAAGAAATTGCCGCCTTTTCTCAAGAAAATGCTGAGTGTTCCTCGCATTTCTCTTGTGTGGAACTTACTCTGAGGTGGACTCTCCGGTCGGTCAACTGACCGCCGGCCGCACCTGCCGTCCGCTGACCGGTGTCGACGGTGACACGAGTTCCACTGCAGAAAAGGACTTCCCGTGGCTTCCATTCTCACGCGCTCGGCGATCGTCGCGCCGAAGAACTTCAACCGGTGGCTGATCCCACCGGCCGCTCTGGCCATCCACCTGTGCATCGGCCAGGTCTACGCATTCAGCGTCTTCAAGATCCCCTTCATGTCGCACTTCGACGCCGGTGAGGTCTCGATCGGCTGGATCTTCTCGATCGCGATTCTCATGCTCGGCATCTCCTCTGCCGTCTTCGGCCCCTGGGTGGAGAAGAACGGCCCCCGCGCCTCGATGGTCGCGGCCGGAACCTGCTGGGTCGTCGGCTTCTTCATCGCCTCGCTCGGCATCATGACCGGGCAGCTGTGGCTGGTCTACCTCGGCTACGGAGTCATCGGCGGAATCGGTCTGGGCATCGGCTACATCTCCCCGGTCTCGACCCTGATGAAATGGTTCCCTGACCGTCCGGGCCTGGCCACGGGACTGGCCATCATGGGCTTCGGCGGCGGTGCCCTCATCGCCAGCCCGATGTCGAACCAGCTCATGGCCCTCTTCGGCGGCGGCTCCGACCCGGAACACCTCGTCGCCGGTCTGACGCCGACGTTCGTCACCCTCGGCATCGTCTATGCCGTGGTCATCGCCGCCGGCGCCTTCGTCATCCGCGTCCCCCACCCCGAATGGACCCCGAAGGGCTTCGACCCCTCGAAGGTCGAGGCGAAGCCGATGCAGACGAAGGGCAATGTCTCCGTCCGCAACGCCATCCGCACCCCGCAGTTCTGGCTGCTGTGGGTCGTCCTGTTCCTCAACGTCACCGCGGGCATCGGCATCCTCGAGAACGCCGCCCCGATGATCCAGTCCTACTTCGGCATCACCGCGGCCGCAGCAGCCGGTTTCGTCGGTCTGCTCTCGATCGGCAATATGGGCGGCCGGTTCATCTGGTCGACGACCTCGGACTACCTGGGTCGAAAGAACAACTACATGATGTACCTCGGCGTCGGTGCGATCCTCTACCTCGTCGTCGCCCTCTTCGGCGGCGGCTCGATCTTCCTCTTCGTGCTCGCCACCCTCATCATCATCTCCTTCTACGGCGGCGGCTTCGCCACGATCCCCGCCTACCTCAAGGACCTCTTCGGCGTCTACCAGGTCGGAGCCATCCACGGTGCCCTGCTCACCGCCTGGTCGGCGGCCGGTGTGGCCGGTCCGCTCATCGTCAACTCAGTCGTCGAGGCCGGCGAGGTGGCAGGGAAGGAAGGCCCCGAGCTCTACACTCCGGGAATGTTCATCATGGTCGGCGCGCTGGTCATCGGCTTCATCGCCAATGTGCTCGTCCGCCCGGTCAGCGAGAAATACTTCGAACGTGAAGAGGACGTCGCCGCCAAGCAGGCCGCCGCCCTCGAAGAGAACTGAAGGAAGGGTCAGATCATGAACGATTCCACCCCCGTAGCCCACGTCCCCGACTCCGGATCGCCGCAGTCCCCCGTCGGCGGCGCCTATAAGGCCGTCGGCTCCGTCCTCACCGTTGTCGTGGTCGGCGGCCTCCTCTGGGGCCTGTCTCTGACCGTAGTCAAGGCCGTCGCGATCTTCACCGGCTGAGACTCCCTCAGGCAGGAACTTCGCCGAGGCGGTTCCCCACCCTCACCTCGCCGAGGCGGCACCCACGCAGCCGCCCACCCGCCGTCCTCGACGCGGGCCCCCCTTCCGATCCCCGGCAGAACCATGGTTCTGCCGGGGATCGGTCGTCTTCAGTCATGGTCGGACCGGCCGTGGACAGCCCTGCTGTGACCCCCGACCGTCTTCCTCCCCCTCAGTGAAGAATCTTCGCCGGCCCCTTGCCACCGAATAACTTAAGTGCTTAACTTACAGCATGGATCTCGCTCATGAACTCCACGACCTGGTCCGCACACTCGACCGGTGGGCGGAGCAGATGCTGCGCCCCGAGGGACTGACCTACAACCAGTACGTCGCCCTCGTCATCCTCGGCCAGCACCCCGGCATCACCGGGCGCACGCTCTCGAAATCACTCGGCGTCACCGAGGCGGCCGGATCCGGGATCGTCAAAGCCTTGCTGACCGACGGCCTCATCACCAACGGCACGACTCCGGGATCCGGCAATCGCAGGGAACTGCGCCTCACCTCGGCGGGGGAAGACAAGAGCGGGCACTGCGCACGCCTGCTCGGACACTCCCTCGACGACAATGCCCGAGCGATCGGCATCGACCCGAACTCTCTGGCCTCCACGATCCGCGACCTCCACGACGAGGTCCGCACCATCCGCTCCGAGACCCCGAAGGACCACTCATGACCCTCATCCTCGCCGCCCTCGCGGCCGCCTGCGGATTGGCTCGGCTCGCCCTCTTCATCGCTCTCCACCTCGTCAAGAGCGAGTACTCGATGGTCAGCCACGCCGTCAGCGACTATGCGGTCGGTTCAACCCGGCGCCTGAGCAGCGCGATGACCTGGGTGACGGTGCCGTTCTGGGGATTGCTCGCCGCGGCGGTCGTCGTCGGCTTGCCGGATTGGGAGGATTCGACGTTCGTCAGCATCGCCCTCGCGGTCCTCGCGATGATCTTCCTCGCCCTGCCCTTCGTCCCCACCGATCTGGAAGGCGAGAAGCTGACCACGATCGGGCGACTGCACTATCTCATGGCTATCGCCTGGTTCGCCCTCAGCTACGCCTGCATGGGCAACTTCGTGCGACTCTTCTCCGCCGAGGGACCGGCACCCTTGGCACAGCTCCTCCAGGTGATCTCGTGGTTCGCACTCGTGTCCCTCATCGTCAGCGTCGCCGTGCTCATCATCAAGCCCCTGCGCCCGAAGTTCTTCGGCATTGCCGAACGCATCTTCATCCTCTCGGTCAACCTCTTCTACATCGGCGCCGCGATCGGCATCATCGTCATCGCCGGCTGATCGGCTCAACCCTCTCAGCCCTCGACTGACAAAGTCGAAGCTTCGCTCCAGCTGCGCCACAGCTTGGCCACAGCGTGCGGGTACTCAATAGGAATCACAGAGCACTTCCGCAGAACGGAGAAAGGCACAGACCATGAACGAGTCGAAGCGCATGAGGTCAGCACAGATGGCGACCGGCGCTGGGTACAACGGTGAGAACGCATTCGGCACCGAGACGACGGCAGCATCCGTCACCCGATCCCGCCCCCGGAGGCGTCGACTCGCCCTGGCCGTCACCGGAGCGGCAGCGGCGCTGGCGCTGAGCATCGGAACGACTGCAGGTCTGCCGGCCGCCGCGGCGGCCCATGCCCGCACGGTCGCGGGCGTGACCACCGAGTCAGCCATCCCCTTTACCGGGCAGCCGACCGACCCCAGCCAGGGCAGCGGGCAGAGCGGCAACAGCCAAGGGGGAAGCGGGCAGAACGGAACACAGTCCCCGAACTTCGGACAGGGAAACGGCGGCCAAGGCAGCTACGGCGGAGGCACCGCTCCCGGCGGCTCACAGTCCCCTGACACCGGCCAGGGCAGCGACGGCTCGTCCCAGCAGGAGGCCAGCCCGGCGAGTGAGAAGGAGTCGACCGGCGTCGTCCTCATCGACACCGAGCTCGGCTATGAGAACGCCGAGGCGGCTGGCACCGGCATCGTGCTGAGCAAGGACGGTCTCGTGCTGACGAACAACCACGTCATCGCCGATTCGACGAAGATCTCCGTCACCGTAGCCACCACCGGCAAGACCTACGAGGCCTCCGTCGTCGGCTCCGATTCGACGGAGGACGTCGCCGTGCTCCAGCTCAAGGGCGCCTCGGACCTGCAGCCGGCCACGGTCGACGACGACTCGGTCACGGTCGGTGACGACGTCACCGCCGTCGGCAATTCCGAAGGACAGGGACAGCTGCAGGCCGCCGACGGCACGGTCACCGACCTCGGCGCCTCCGTCACCACCACCGCTCAGGGCTCCGAGGATTCGGAGACGCTGAACAATATGATCCAGGTCCAGGCCGATATCGTCTCGGGCGATTCGGGTGGGGCGCTGCTCGATGACGAAGGCGAGGTCGTCGGCATGAATACCGCGGCCTCGTCGGGATCGGCCACCGTCACCGGCTTCGCCATCCCGATCGAGTCGGCGCTGTCCACGGCCGAGTCGATTATCGACGGCGAGCAGACGAGCACGAACACGCTCGGCTATCCGGCGTTCCTCGGCATCGGGGTCCAGCAGGATTCGCAGAGCGGACAGTCGGGTCAGTCGGGCCAGGGCAGCCAGTCGATCCAGCCGGGAGCCGGCAGTTCGAACGGCCAGTCGGGCCAAGCCGGCCAGTCAGGTCAGTCAAGCCAGTCGGGCTCGTCGTCGCAGGCCGAAGGAGCAGTCGTCGCCGGAGTCTATGAGGACACCCCCGCCGCCGAGGCGGGACTGACCGCCGGAGACACGATCACCCGGATCGGCTCGACCCAGATCACCGACGGCACCGCACTGTCGGAGGCAATCGCCGAGCACAAGCCCGGTGACACCGTGTCGCTGAGTTGGACGGACGCCGACGGTCAGACCCACAGCGCGAATGTGACTCTGACCGAGGGTCCCGCGGCCTGAGCCGGAGATTGCCCAACCACCCCGGGCGAGACGTAAGATCGGGCCATGCCCGGACACGAAGACGCCTCGCCCGCGGAGGGGGCGGCCCAGACTCAGCAGAATCACGGACGCGTCGACTGGCCGACGATCCTGCGCAATATCGCACTCGCTCTCGTCGTTCTGGCCGGAGTATGGGCGGTCTTCAATGTTCGCCTGCCCTCGGTCGATGTGCTGCAGGCCGATATCGCGGCCGCCGGATTCTGGGGCTTCGCCGTCTTCGTCCTCATCTATATGGCCGTCGCCGCCACCCCGATCCCCGTGACGATCATGGCCACCGCCGGAGGACTCATCTACGGGCTGCCGTTCGGCACCATTCTGTCGATGGTCGGAGTCGTCGCGGGATGCTGGATCGGCTACTGGATCGCTCGGGCGCTCGGCCGGGACACTGTGCTGCGGCTGCTCGGCTCCCATGCCGAGACGATCGAATCCAAGCTCACCGGCGGCGGCTTCTACGCAGTGTGCGCCCTGCGCCTCATGCCCGGGTTCCCGTATTGGCCGGTCAACTACGGCAGCGGAGCACTGGGCATCGACAACCGCACATTCCTCAGCGCCACCATCATCTCGTCCCTGCCGGGTCAGCTCTCCCTCGTGGCCGTCGGCGCCTTCATCGGGGAGCCGAATGTCCTCAACGGCATCGGCGTGGGCATCTCCTGGGCACTGGTCATCACGCTGACGATCATCACGATGCGCCGCTGGAAGCGCACCCGAGACGCCGAACACGCACAGGCAGAGACGCCTGAACTCCCTGAGTCTTAGTCGAAGTTCGGCTTTCGACGCTCCTGGAACGCCGTGAACCCTTCGGCGTAGTCCGGGGTCTGCCGCGCTGATTCCTGCAGGGCCGCCTCTTGGGCGAGCACCTCGGCGAGGTTCGGGCGTTCGTCGGCGAGTTTCTGCACGAAGCCCTTCTCCATCGCGAAGGCCTCGGCCGGTCCGGTGACGATCTTCTCCAGCTTCGATTCGACGAAGTCGGTCAGTTCCACGGCGGGAACCGCACGGGAGACGATCCCGGTGGCGGCCGCCTCGGCGCCGGTCATGAAATCACCGGTGACGATGAGATCCATCGTCCGGTGATAGCCGACCCGGTCGAGGAACACGTGGTGGGCGCCGGAATCGAGCATCGCACCGATTGCGGCGAACGGGGACCCGAACTTCGCATCATCGGCGGCGAAGATGATGTCGGCTGCCGCCGCGACCCCGTACCCGAGCCCGAGGGCCGCCCCCTGGACCTGGGCGATCACGGGGATCGGCAGCGCCCTGATCGCCTGGAAGACGGGGGCGAAGATCTCGGCGAGGAAGGCGTGGGCGTCATCCGTCTCGACGTCGACGTTCGCGATGTCGCGACCGGAGCAGAAGACCTTGCCCTCTCCGCGGATGAGGAGGACGCGGACGTTCGGGACCGCCTCGGCGACCTTGGCCACGGCGGCCGCGATGTCGCGGAGGTTGTCCGCGTCGAGGGCGTTGCGGGACTCGGGTCCGTCGAGGACGAGCTCGGCGATCGGGCCGCGGTTCTTCAGTTGGATCTCGGTCATGGATGCTCCTTTGCGTGTCCTGTCAGTGTGGTGCGGCCGGTGCCCGCCGGGCGGGCGTCCTTGGTCACCAGGTGTAGAAACCCTGTCCGGTCTTGCGGCCGAGTTCACCGGCGGCGACCTTGTCCTTCAGTATCTGCGGGGGTGTGAAGCGCTCACCGATCTCCGCTGCGAGGTGCTCGGCGATGCCGAGGCGCACATCGAGGCCGACGATGTCCGTCGTCTTCAGCGGCCCGGCCGGATGCCGGTAGCCCAGCGTCATGGCCCGGTCGATGTCTTCCGCGCTGGCGACGCCGTCTTCGACCATCCGCATCGCTTCCAAAGCGAGAGCCACGCCGAGGCGGGAGGAGGCGAATCCGGGCGAGTCCTTCACCGTGATCGCCGTCTTCCCCAGCCCCGTCACCCAATCCTTGGCGACGTCGACGAGCTTGGGATCGGTGTGGGTGCCGACAACGACCTCGACGAGCTCGGACACGGGCACCGGGTTGAAGAAGTGCAGGCCGATGAGCGCCTGCGGCCGCGGCAGGGCTGCGGCGAGCTCGTCGATCGACAGCGCCGAGGTGTTCGTGCCGATGCTCGCAGCAGGAGCGTGCTTCGCGATGGTCGCGAGCACCTCCTGTTTGAGTTCGACGACCTCGGGCACGGCTTCGACGACGAGGAGCGCCTCGTCGAGCAGGGTGGGGTCGCGGTCGACGACGACGGTTCCGGGCACTTCGATGCCCTTCGTCTGCGACTTCTCGACCGAGGCGTCGATGCGTTCCCGGGCGGCGGCCACGGTGTCGTCGGTGTTCTCGATGACGACGACCCGAGCACCGGCGGTGGCGAAAGCATGCGCGATTCCGGCACCCATCCGACCGCCTCCATAGACGCCGACGACGTCGGGGACGCGGGCGGTGGTGGGGGCCGCCTCGGCGGAGGTGTCTGTGGTGTCGCTCATGCGTTGTCGCCTTCTTCTCGGGTGCGCGGATCGCGCTGCTGATCGATCGCTTCGGTGGTCACGGCTTCGGCGCGGGCACGCTCGGCCGCTTCCTGCTCGGCCGCCTTCTTCGCTTTCTTGGCCTCGCGTTTGGACAGGAACGCGTCCATGCGGGCGAACTTCTCATCGGTTTCGAACAGCACGGCCTGGGCCACATTGTCGATGAGGGGATGGGCTTCACGCGGTGCGTGGAACGCCGACTTGCTCAGCCGCACGGCCAGGGGTGCGAAGCTCGCAATCCGGTCGGCCAGCGCCTGACCGGCGAGTTCGAGATCCTCGGGATCGACGACGTCATTGAGCAGACCGATCGCCTTGGCTTCGTCGGCCTGCAGGGTGCGCCCGGCCAGGAGGATCTCCTTGGCGCGGGGTTCGCCGACGAGTTCGCGCAGACGCCACGCGGCTCCGGCTGCGGCGAGGATGCCCAGACCGGTCTCCGGGTTGCCGATCTTCGTCGACGGGGTGCCGATGCGGAAGTCCGCGGCGAAGGCGAGCTCGGCTCCGCCGCCGAGGGCGAATCCCTCAACGAGCGCGATGACCGGCATCGGCAGCTCCTGGATGCGGGAGAAGATCTTCGAGTTGATCCCGGCCAGGGCATCATCGCGGCGACGATTGCGCAGCTGCGAGATATCGGCACCTGCGGCGAAGATGCCGGAGGTGCCAGTGAGGATCGCGACCTTCGGTTCGGCCTCGAGTTCGGCACACACCGCGTGGAGGGCATCGACCATCGACTGGTCGATGGCGTTGCGGACCTCCGGCCGGTTGAGGCGGATGATCGTGCGGTCGGAATGGCGTTCGATGAGCAGCGGGGAGGCGGAATCATTCACACCGGGTGCGCCGTTCGTGTCCCCGCCGTTGCCGCCGGCGCTCACACGCGCTCCAGCAGCAGCGCCGAACCCTGGCCGACGCCCACGCACATGGTCGCCAGTCCCTTCTTCGCCCCGGCCTGCTCCAGGCGGTTGAGCAGGGTCAGAGTGATGCGGGTGCCCGAGCAGCCCAGCGGGTGGCCGAGCGCGATCGCTCCGCCGAAGCCGTTGACGGTCTCCGGGTCGAGGCCGAGGTCGCCCATGCACGCCAGCGACTGGGAGGCGAAGGCCTCATTGAGTTCGACAGCCTCGAGTTCGCCGACCTTCCACCCGGTGCGCTCGAGCACCTTCCGGGTCGCGGGGACGGGTCCGATGCCCATGATCTCCGGGGACACACCGGCATTGGCACCGGCGACGATCCGGGCGCGCGGGCTGAGTCCGTGCTTGTTCGCATAGTCCTCGGACACGAGCACGACGACGGCGGCACCGTCATTGAGCGAGGAGGAGTTTCCGGCGGTGATGACGCCCCCGGGTCCGTGGATGGGGCGCAGCTTGCCGAGCTTCTCCAACGTCGAATCGCGCGGACCCTCATCGGCGGTGACTTCTCCGATGGGCAGGATCTCCGGGCCGAAGCTGCCGGCCTTCTGCGCGGCCAGCGCCTTCTGATGGGACTGATAGGCGAATTCGTCGAGGGCTTCACGGCTCAGCTGCCACTTCTCGGCAACGCGTTCGGCCGTCTGCGGCATCGACAGAGTCGTGTCTTCACCGAAAGCGGGGTTCGTGAACCGCCAGCCGATGGAGGTGTCCCAGGTCCGGCCCGGCTTCGACCACGCACGCGAGGGCTTCTCGCTCACCCACGGGGCTCGAGTCATCGATTCGACTCCGCCGGCCACGACCACATCGGCATCTCCCGCGGCGATCATCGCCCGTGCCGTCGTGATCGCGGTCATCCCCGAGGCGCACAGACGGTTGACGGTGAACCCGGGCACGGATTCGGGCAGTCCGGCCAGGAGCACGGCCATGCGCGCGATGTTCCGGTTGTCCTCACCGGCCTGGTTCGCCGAGCCGAGGATCACCTCGTCGATATCGGTCGGGTCGATGCCCGCCCGCTCGACGACGGTCTTCATCGTGGTCGCCACGAGGTCGTCGGGCCGCTGGTCGGCCAGTGCACCCCCGTAGCGTCCGATGGGGGTGCGCAGTCCGTCCAGAATGAATGCCTCGGGCATGGGTCTCCTCGCTGAAGAGTTCGGGTAGGTGACATGGTACGGGCTTGCACCCGTTGGTGTGCGGGCCCGCGCCCGCTGGGGTTCGGGACGCTCAGGAGTCGAAGTCGACCGTGACCTCGTCGCTGACGGGGAACGTCTGGCAGGTGAGGACGAAGTTCGCTTCGACCTCGGCGTCCTCGAGGGCGTAGTTGCGGACCATGTTGACTTCGCCGCCGCAGATCTTCGCGCGGCAGGTTCCGCAGACGCCGCCCTTGCAGGCGAACGGCAGATCGGACCGGGATTCCTGTGCGGAATCGAGGATGGTCTTGCCCTGCGACATCGCCGAGGTGGAGCGCTTCCCGTCGAGGATGACCGTGACGTCGCTCGTCGCACCTTCGACGACCTTGTCCGCGTGGACGACCTCCGGTGGGGGTTCGTCGACGTAGAAGAGCTCGAAGTGGATCCTCTCCTTCGGCACGTCGAATTCGGCGAGGACCTTGCGGGCGTCTTCGAGCATGCCGAAGGGGCCGCACAGCCACACATGGTCCATGCTGCCGATCGGGACGATGGCGGTGAGCAGATCCCGCAGCTTCTCCGCGTCGAGGCGGCCGGAGAAGAGCTCGACATCGCGGGGTTCGCGGGAGAGGACGTGGACGAGGTCGAGCTGTTGGTTGCGGGCGTCCTTGAGGTCGGCGAGCTCCTCGGCGAACATCACGGTGTTCGTGTGCCGGTTGCCGTAGAGCAGGGTCACCGAGGCGTCGGGGTTGGACAGCACGGTCGAGGCGATGGAGAGCATCGGGGTGATTCCCGAACCCGCCGCGATGCACAGGTGCCGGCCGCCGGCGGAGGCGTCGGCGCGGAAGCTGCCCGAGGGCGGCTGCACCTCGATGGTGTCGCCGGCTCGGACCTCGTTGACCAGCCACAGGGAGAAGAGCCCTTCGGGGACTTCGCGGACACCGATGCGCGGGGCGGTTCCCGCCGGGGCGCAGATCGAATAGGTGCGGCGGTGCTCCTGGCCGTCGATGATGCGTCGCAGGGTCAGGGACTGTCCGGCGGCGAAGTCGAAGAGTTCGCTGTATTCGGCCGGCACGTCGAAAGTCACTGCGGCCGAATCCTCGGTGAGGTGGTCGACGGACTTCACGGTGAGTGGGTAGAAAGCCGACCGGGAGCGTCCGTCGGCGGGCTCGGTGGCGGGAGCCGCCTCGGCGGTCTGATCGATCGTCTGTGTCATCAGATCTCCTTCACATGGTCGAACGGTTCGAGGCAGTCGTTGCACTGGTACATCGCCTTGCACGCGGTCGCGCCGAACTCGGAGGACAGGCGGACGTTGTCGGATCCGCACAGCACGCAGGTCACGGCGCGGCGAGTGGGCATGAGGGTCAGCGCCACCGGGCCGGTGCGGACTGGGGCGGACCCGGGTGGGGAGATTCCGGCGTCCTTGAGTGCTTGTCTGCCGCGTTCGGTGATCCAGTCGCTCGTCCAGGCGGGTGTCAGGGACACGCGCACCTCGGCGTCGGGGAAGCCGGCCTCGAGTAGTTCGCGCTGCAGGTCATCGCGCATCGTCGCCATCGCCGGGCAGCCCGAATAGGTGGGGGTGATGGTGGTGACGACGTGGCCGTTCTCAATCGTGACGTCGCGCAGAACGCCGAGGTCGAGGAGGGTGAGCATCGGCATCTCGGGGTCGGTCACGCGTTCGGCGGCGGCCCAGGCACGGTCGATCGCCTCGGCGTCGGTGACTGGTGCGGCGTCGGTCGGGTAGGTCTCGAGCATGGCGGTCACCACTGACCCTCCGGGTGCTCCCGGGCGACGACCTGCATCTCGGCGAGCAGCTTCGACAGGGCCTCGGTGTGGAGTCCGTCGCGGCCCTTGCCGCCGTGGACGCCGACCCCGGCCAGACCACCGCGTTCGGGCCGATCGATTCCGGCTGCGGCGAACACCTGGTCGAGGATGACGGATGCCTCGTCGGCCACCGTCGCGGGGTCGACGCCGATTCCGGCCTCGGCCACGGCAGTCTCGACCGGGTGGGTCTCGAAGAGCTCGGACCACAGCGGCCACAGACCGTCGAGGGCTTTGACCAGGCGGGACTTCGATTCCTCGGTGCCGCGGGCCAGGGTCACGACCCAGCGTCCGGCGAAGTCGCGGTGGTAGGACATCTCCTTCACGCCCTTGGCCGCGATGGCGGCGAGCACGGTGTCGCGGCTGTCCACGAGGCGTTCGAAGATCGACAGGCGCCAGGTGGAGTAGATGAGGATCTTCGCGACCGCCTCGGCGAAGTCGCCGTTGGGCACCTCTGCCAGGCGGACATTGCGGAAGCCCAGGTCATTGCGGAAGTACGCGAGCCGGTCCTCATCGGGCACCGGGGAGCCAGCCGGCAGCTCGGGCACGAGCTCCGGATCGGCTGCGGCGGCGCGGGCGAGCAGGAGACGCGCCTGGCCGAGGAGGTCGAGCGCGATGTTCGCCAGCGCAATGTCCTCTTCGAGGTCAGGGGCGTTCGAGCACCATTCGGAGATCCGCTGGCTGAAGACGAGCGCGTCGTCGCCGAGCATGAGGCAGTACGCGCCGAGGTCCTTGGCGTCGACGCCGTCGGGCACGGTCGTATCGACGCCGGCCAGGGGGTCTTCGAAGTCGGTGCCGAAGGCCCAGTTCGCGTCGTTGACGAGCAGACCAGAGTACGCGTTGTCGTGGTCGCCGTGATCGACGTTCGTGCCGGCTTCGTCGTGTTCGACGTGGATGGTGGGTTCGTTGTTCGCAGTCATCTCTCGCCCCTTCTCACATATGGGGGACATCGTCGGGGATGTCGTAGAAGGTCGGGTGACGGTAGACCTTGTCGCCGCTGGGGGCGAACATCGGGTCCTTCTCATCCGGGCTCGAGGCCGTGATGTCGGAGGCGCGGACGACCCAGATGCTCACGCCTTCGTTGCGTCGGGTGTAGACGTCGCGGGCATGGTGGACGGCCATCTGGTCGTCGGCGGCGTGCAGAGATCCGACGTGGACGTGGTTGAGTCCGCGCTTGCCGCGCACGAAGACCTCGTACAGCGGCCATTCGCCGCGGGTCGAGCTTGCAGCGGATGCGTCCTTCGCCGAGGTGGAGCCGGGGGTGGTCTCGGTCATTTCGCTGTCTCCTCGGGGGTGGTGGTGTCAACTCCGGCGGCGGGAGTCGCATCGGCCGCGGTCAGGGTGGCGGCCGCCTCGGCGGTCTGGTTCTCTGTGAAGGCGAGCGCTGCTTCGCGCACCCACGCTCCTTCGTCCCAGGCGCGCTTGCGGTGATTGAGGCGCTGTTCGTTGCAGGGTCCGTCGCCCTTGACGACGGCCCAGAACTCGTCCCAGTTCGGGGTGGAGAAGTCGTAGTGTCCGCGCTCTTCGTTCCATTTGAGGTTCTCATCGGGGAACGTCACGCCGAGGGCCTCGGCCTGCGGGACGGACATGTCGACGAACTTCTGGCGCAGCTCATCGTTGGTGTGGGTCTTGATGCCCCAGGCCATCGACTGCTCGGTGTTCGGCGAGTTGTCGTCGGGAGGTCCGAACATCATCAGCGCCGGCCACCAGAAGCGGTTGACCGATTCCTGGACCATCTCGCGCTGAGCCTCGGTGCCGCGCATCATCGTCATCAGCAGCTCGTAGCCCTGGCGCTGGTGGAAGGACTCTTCCTTGCAGATGCGGATCATCGCACGGCCGTAGGGGCCGAAGGAGGTCCGGCACAGCGGCACCTGGTTGCAGATGGCCGCCCCGTCGACGAGCCAGCCGATCGTGCCGACATCCGTGTAGGACAGGGTCGGGTAGTTGAAGATCGAGGAGTACTTCTGCTTGCCGGCGACGAGCTTCTCGGTGAGCTCGTTGCGCGTGGCGCCCAGGGTCTCGGCGGCCGAGTAGAGGTAGAGGCCGTGTCCGGCTTCGTCCTGGACCTTCGCCAGCAGGATCGCCTTGCGACGCAGAGAAGGCGCACGGGAGATCCAGTTGCCTTCGGGCTGCATGCCGATGATCTCCGAGTGCGCGTGCTGCGCGACCTGCCGGATGAGCGTCTTGCGGTAGGCCTCGGGCATCCAGTCCCGGGGTTCGATCCGATCCTTGGCCTCGATCGTGGCGTCGAACTGCTCCTGCAGCTGCGCCTCGTCGAAGCGGTTGTCGTTCACTTGAGTTGTCATGACCACTCCACCCTTGGATGTGCCCTTGTCAGGACCTGCCTCGGTCAGCGGCTGCCGACCTCCTCATCGGTCCGACCATCGTAAGACCTCTGGCCCGAGGGCATCCATTTACTGACCATTTGTTCTGTATTGTTGCCACCAGTGTCGCACACCCCCGGCCTGGGTGCAATGCCGTGCCGCCCACGCGAAGGAGCCGCTCAGCCCCGCCGCCGTGCCGCGTCGCCTGCCGAATACAGGTCAGCATCAGATACTTTCAGCGCCGGAAAATGTCCGATAGCGACCTATATTTCTCGGCAGCGCGGGGTGTCAAGCTGTTTGGAGTCACTCACGCTGCTTCAGCAGTGATTTCTTGGACTTCAACTAGGACTGGTTCGTGATTGATACCGACCACACCGGCCGGCTTCGGCACCTGCGGTGGCGCATGGAAACGCTCGGGATGCCTGGCGTAATACTCATCATTCGCCTTCACCCGGGCGTTCCACGCTTCTTCCCACGACCCGTCATGGACCTGATTCGGGGTGAACAACGCGATCCCTGAATGCCGGTGCTCCGTGTTGTACCAGACGACATAGGCATCGATGTGGGCTCTAGCCGCCTCGAGTGATTCAAACGTCTTCGGATAGTCCGGGCGATACTTCATCGTCCGAAACTCCGATTCCGAATACGGGTTGTCATTAGACACATACGGTCGGTTATGCGATAACTCCACCCCGTATGCCTCGAGTGCGTTCTTCAACGCATTCGACTTCATTGCCGCTCCCGAATCGGCATGCACAAACTCAGGCACACCGTGCTCGGCGATCGCGGCCTCAAACATCTCAACAGCCAAATCATCGACCTCGCGGGACTCGACCCGGTAACCGACGATCTTGCGGGAGAAGATATCGATGATCGAGTATGCCTTGTACGTCACCCGACTCCAGATCGACTCCACATCCGTGATGTCCCAACTCCACACCTGCCCCGGACGGGTAGCCACCAGCACAGGTGCTACTCGGGGCGTCCTCGTCTCACCCCGGGACGGGACCCGGGGCCGCTGCGACTGATCCACAATCGCCTCAGCAATACGCCACCATGTGCGCCTGGATGCCAACATCACACCCTCGTCCCACGCTGAAGCAAACGACGCATCCACTGACCGGCCCTGCAGCCAACCGGCCTGGATCCGCTCCGCAATGCTCTGCCGGTCGGCAGCACCGATCCGCGTCGAGTAGTCCCGCTGCTTCTGCTCTATCGGGTCAGATAGTCGGGGACGAGGATTGACCCGGTAGTGCCACACCGATCGGGCCAGGCCCACCAGCGCCAATGCCTTCCGCTGTGAGGACAGAACGTCAGTCAGTTCGATGACCAGGGAGTTCTCGATGGTCAGGAATTGCCCGGCTTCGGCGTCGTCGGGGTTACGTCGGGCTCTTGTGCGTTCCGATCGTGCAAGAGCCCGATAGCTTTTCCCAAGGCTTCGTTCGCTGCCTCGAGTTGAGCATTGCGTTCTTCGAGTTCGGCGATACGTTTGGCTTGGTTTTCTTCGATTGATGATTGCATCAGTTGCCTCGGGTTGTAGGGAACTTTGCCTGCCCGTGACCGTGGGATCAGGCCACGGTCGAGGTCACCGTTGAATGTCGCTAGTCGCCACTTCCTGAACTGGTGGCGGCTGAACTCTTGCTCCGCTAACCACAGGGATTTATACCCGTGTGGGATCTTCTCGTGTTGGTAGACGAAGTTTCGGATCTCTTCGACAGTGTATCCGGGGGTGATGGCCATGGTGCTCCGGTTCCTCTCTTATCCGGAGTGGCTCACAACCAGCCTGACACAGAGGGCAGCTATCCGATAGTGACCTAATTCCCGCCCGCGCTTGACGATGCGTGCGCGATTCGCAGACGAACACACCCCAACCACACCCCGTGACTTGACACCGGCGACGATCGGAACGATATTTATTGACCAGATGGTCGTTTATTCTCCGACGGGCTGACCGCCCGGGATCACGGGGAACTCTCACCGTCGTCCACACGCAGCGGCGCAGGCACTCCTCGTGCATCGGCGCCTGAACCCGCGACTCGAGGAGGAGCCGACCATGGGACAGCCCGCCCACGATACGACGACCGCGGAGTCACAGACCCCGAACACCTCCACCCCCGCCGAGGCGGCGCCCGAGTCCCCCACCGAGGCGACCACTCCGTCCCCCGCAGACGCCCCCACCGAGGCGGCGCCCGAGCTCACCGGTGCCGCCGCGATGTTCGCCAACGATCGCGCCTCCCAGCACCTGGGCATCACCGTCGATGACCACGGACCCGGGTGGGCGCAGTGCTCGATGACGGTCACCGACATCATGACCAACGGCCACGACATCACCCACGGCGGCTACATCTTCCTCTTCGCCGACACCACCTTCGCGATGGCCTGCAACTATCCCGGCTCGATCACCGTCGCCTCCGGCGGAGACATCGACTTCCTCAAACCCACGTACCTCGGTGACGAGCTCGTCGCCCGCGGCCATGAGGTCATCAAGCAGGGCCGCTCGGGCATCTACGACGTCACGGTCACCCGCGGCGACGACATCATCGCCACCTACCGCGGCCGCTCCCGCACGCTGCCCGCCCGCAAGTAGACCCGACCAACCACACGGCCGCCGGCTCCGCGACAGGCACCAAGCCGCGCCGGACCACCCCCACCGAACCACCCGTCGACGACCGAACACCGAAGAACGGTGGACCACCTCGGCGGTTTTTGGATCTGACACACAGAAGAGATTCGCAAGGAGACGATGATGACTGAGACCGACCTCGACGCCGGCGAACGGATGAGCCTGGACGAGCTGCGCTCCGACCAGCTGAAGAACCTCAAGACGACGGTGACCTCGGTGTACGAACGGGTGCCGTTCTACCGGAAGACCTTCGACGACCTCGGCGTGACTCCCGCCGACATCACGAGCCTCGATGACATTGCGAAGCTGCCGTTCACGACCAAGCAGGACCTGCGCGACAACTATCCGTTCGGGCTCTTCGCCGTCCCGCAGGAGCAGGTCGCGCGCATCCACGCCTCCTCGGGAACGACGGGCCTGCCGACCGTCGTCGGGTACACGATGGGCGATCTCGATCGGTGGGGCAGCCTCATCGCGCGGTCCATCCTCGGTGCCGGCGGCAAGCGCGGACAGATGATGCACAACGCCTACGGATACGGCCTGTTCACCGGCGGACTCGGCGTCCACGGGGCGGAGCGTCACGGGTTCACCGTCGTCCCGATCTCCGGCGGTCAGACCCCGCGCCAGGTGCAGCTCATCCAGGATTTCAAGCCGGACATCATCACGGCTACCCCGACATACCTGCTCACGATCCTCGACGAATTCCACAAGCAGGGCATCGACCCGACTTCGACGAGTCTGAAGACCGCGATCTGCGGCGCCGAGCCGTGGACGGACGAGATGCGCAAGGAGATCGAGAACTCCTTCAACATCGATGCCGTCGACATCTACGGCCTCTCCGAGGTCATGGGACCGGGCGTGGCCTGCGAATCCGCGGTGACGAAGGACGGCCCGACGATCTGGGAGGACCACTTCTACCCGGAGATCGTCGACCCCTTCACCGGCGAGGTGCTGCCCGACGGCGAGGAGGGCGAACTCGTCTTCACCTCACTGACGAAGGAAGCGCTGCCGATCATCCGCTACCGCACGCACGATCTCGCAACGCTGCTGCCGGGCACCGCGCGCCCGAACTTCCGCCGCATCTCGCGCATCACCGGCCGCTCCGATGACCTCATGATCATCCGCGGCGTCAACGTCTACCCCGCGAACGTCGAGACCGTGCTCTTCGAGTTCGCACCCCTGAGCCCCCACTTCCAGCTCATCCTCACCCGCCCGGGTCGGATGGACGAGATGACCGTCGAGGTCGAGGCCCGCGAAGGCGTCGGCGCCGTCGAGCTCGACGGCCTCGACAAGCTCGTGGCCGCCCGCATCAAGGAGCGCCTCGGCGTCTCCTGCGCCATCGACATCAAGATGCCCGGGGACCTGCCGCGCTCGGTCGGCAAGATGAAGCGCATCATCGACCGCCGCGAGGGCGTGCGCTGAGATGAGGCGCAGTGCATGCGCTGAAGCGGCGCTGCGGACGCGCGCCGAGGTGAGTGCTGTGACTTGGATCGCGGCACTCACCGAGGTGGCCGATTAGACTGATGCGCATGCCCGAATCGTCCTCACCCGCGTCGACAGCTCCGGATTCGACGACGTCGTCCGCGGAATCGACGACCGCCGCGTCGACGTCCTCGACGACCCCCGCCGAGGCGACCGCCCCCAAACGCTCGCGCCGCGGCCGTCCCGGCTACGACCGGGAGACCTTGATCAACAAGGCCACAGAGGTCTTCGTCTCCCGCGGCTATGACGGCACGTCGATGGACACGGTCGCCCGTGAGCTCGGCATCACGAAGTCCGCGATCTACCATCACGTGAAGTCGAAGGAAGAGCTGCTGCACCTGGCGATCAGCCGCGGCATCCGCGCCCTCGATTCCGCTGTGGAGACCGAGAGCCTGCGAGAGAACGTCACCGCGCTCGAACGCCTGCAGCTGGCCGTGCGCGCCAGCGTCGTCATCCTCATCGAGTACCACCATTCGGTGACCTTGCTGCTGCGCGTGCGCGGAAACTCACCGCTGGAACGCGAAGCCCTCGAGGCCCGACGCAATATCGATGCGAAGGTCCGTGCGCTCGTCGAGGCCGCCATCGCCGAGGGCGGTCTGCGCTCGGACTTCACCCCCGGCCTCATCACTCGCCTGCTCTTCGGCATGGTCAACTCGATCACCGAGTGGTACCGCCCCAGCTATCCCGTCGACCCCGACACCATCGCCGAGGCGGTCACAACGATGGCCTTCCAAGGCCTGGAGGCCTGAGGGTCGGGTCCTGGCACCCGAGGCTCAGCCTTCCCCGATCGCTCCCGCAGTCAGAACCCAGCCGAGTGTCGATTCGATCTCGGACAGCAGCTCCTGCCTCGGAGGCTGATAGTCGCCGATCACCCAGTCGACGACGATCTGAATACCGGCGCCGACGAGCAGGTCCCCGAGCACTCTCCGACGCGTGCCGGTGAGTACGGTGCCCGAGACGGCCACGCAGAGCGCATCGGCGAGTTCGCCGCCGATCACCCGACCGTGCCGACGGTAGAGCTCGTCGATGCGCGCACTGACTCCGAGCACTTCGAAGAGGTGGACTCGCGCGAAGATCGGGTTCGCCTGCGCCCAGCCGAGAAACCCGTCCATGAATCCGCGCAGCACCGCCATGGCCTCGCCGCCCTGCGCCTCCGTCACAGTCTCAGAGCCCCCTGCATCGGCCGCACCACCAGCGAGCACCACGGCCCGCAGATCGGCCACCACCCGCTCGTAGACCTCGACCAGGAGATCCTCCAAGGTGGCAAAGGATTCGTAGAAGTAGCGCTTGTTCAACCCTGCGGAATCGCAGATCGCGCCCACCGTGGCCGCCCGGTATCCCTGAGTCCCGAACAGTTCGATCCCTGCCGCGATGATCTGCTCCCGGCGAGCACTCTCCCGTACCTCCCGGCTGGCTCCCGCGTAGGGGCGTCCTTCTTTAGTCACAGTGTGATCTTGACAACACTGATCGCCGAATGCAAACTGGTACGGCATCGTGCCAGAAAGGGCGGGAATGACCTCCACCAACGCAGACGACGGCCCCACGGCCTCGGCGGGACTCGGCTCCCACGCCACAGCGAACACCTCGTCCCTCAATGCCGCTCAGCGCGAGCGCGACCTCGCGGCCGCCTCGGCGAATATCTCCGACGTCGTCGTCATCGGCGGTGGATTCACCGGCACCGGCGTCGCTCTGGACGCGGCCAGCCGCGGACTCTCTGTCACCCTCGTCGAACGCGGCGACCTCGCCTCGGGAACGAGCAGCTGGAGCTCGAAACTCGCCCACGGCGGACTGCGCTACCTCGCGAAGGCCGACGTCGGAATCGCGTGGGAATCCGCCGTCGAACGCGGCCGGCTGATGAACACCATCGCCCCGCACCTCATCCGGCCGCTGCCGATGATCTTCCCGCTGCATCCGGGGGTCGGTCGCGTCGAGGCGGCCATGACGAACACCGGCTTCCACGCCGGCGACCTCCTGCGGATGCTCGCCCGCACCCCGAAGGAGCTTCTCCCCTATCCCCGCCGCGTCTCGGCCGCCGAAGTCCGGCAGCTCGCCCCGACGACGGCGAGCGACGGTCTGCGCGGCGGGCTGCTCAGCTGGGACGGTCAGCTCATCGACGATGCCCGGCTCGTCGTCGTCTTGGCCCGGACCGCCGCCGAACACGGTGCGGGTGTCATCACCTACGCCGAGGCGACCGCCATCGAACCCACCCGCGTGCACATCAGGGACCGCCTCACCGGGCAGGAGCACACGCTGCGCACCCGACAGATCGTCAATGCCGCCGGCGTCTGGTCGGACACTCTCTCGGACGAGGTCGAACTGGCACCGAGCAAGGGTTCGCACATCCTCGTGCCGGCCGCCCGCCTCGGCGACCCACAGGCCGCGATCACCGCCCCGGTGCCCGGTCACTTCGGTCGCTACGTCTTCGCCGTGCCGTGGCCCAACGGTCTGGTCATGATCGGTCTCACCGACGATCCGCACCACGGTCCGATCCCGGACCGCGCCCTTCCCGACGGCGATGAGGAGGCGTTCCTCCTCGACACGATCAACGCCGTTCTCGAAGACAAGCTGACTACTGACGACATCGTCGGCAGCTACGCCGGCTTCCGCCCGCTGATCAAGACAAGCGACACCTCGAGCAGCGCCGACCTCTCCCGCAAGCACGCCCTGCTGCGCGACTCGCGGACCGGGGCGCTGACGATCGTCGGGGGCAAGCTCACCGCCTACCGCCGCATGGCCGAAGACGCCGTCGACGACGTCGTCAAGGTCGGCGGACTGCGCGCCGGAGCGTGCCGGACGACCGAACTCGGCCTCGTCGGCAAGGGCACACCCGCACCCGGCCTGCCCGACCGCCTCGTCGCCATCTACGGAACCGACGCGGCGAAGGTGGCAGCCTACGGCGATGCCGACCCCTCCCTCAACGAACCCGTGCGCGAGGGCATCCCGCTGACCGGCGCGGAGGTCCGTTTCGCCGTCGAACACGAACTGGCGCTGACGGTCGAGGACTTCATCGACCGGCGGACCCGGTGGGGACTCGTCGACGCCGACCGCGCTGACCTCTATGACGCTGTGGCCCGGCTCGCTCCGGAACTCACCACCGAATCACGACACGAAGGATGACGACCATGGACAAGCCGCGTATGCGCTGGTGGGGCTGGGGCGAAGACGGCCACGACGGCCCGGTCAAGCCCGGGGCGAAGGTGATACTGAGCAAACACTGCGGGTGGCCGGCCGGAGTCGACAGGCCGCATGTGGCGCTCGAGGACGTCGAGCTGCCCGAATCAGTCCTGCCGTCCGCAGTCAGGGCCCGTTTCGCCGAGGCGGTGGGCGAGGAATTCGTCCGCGACGATCGCGCCGTCCGCGTCTCCCATGCGGCCGGGCGCAGCCTTCCCGACCTCATCCGGCTGCGCAACGGCGAGCTGGTCACCGCTCCCGATGCGGTGCTCTACCCGGCTTCGAACGCCGAGGTGGACACCCTCCTCGCGCTGTGCGCCGAGGAATCCGTGGCGGTCGTTCCCTTCGGTGGCGGCACCAGCGTCGTCGGCGGCATCGATGCCGTGCGCGGCGAGTTCGCGGCGGTCGTGAGCATCAGCCTGGCCCGCCTCGACAGGATCATCGACATCGACGAGGAGTCGCTGACGGCCACCGTCCAGGCAGGAGCCTTCGGACCCGACCTCGAGGAGGCGCTGCAGGCTCGCGGCTTCACGCTCGCCCACTATCCGCAGTCCTTCGAGTTCAGCACCGTCGGCGGCTGGGTCGCCACCCGCTCGGCCGGTCAGCAGTCGACCGGGTACGGCCGCATCGATGAGAACGTCTGCGGTCTGCGCTGTTCGACCCCGAGCGGTCCCGTCGAGCTGCGCACCACCCCGGCGACGGCGGCCGGACCAAATCCGCGCCAGCTGTTCGTCGGCTCCGAGGGAACGCTGGGCATCATCACCGAGGCGACCCTGCGGATCCATCGCGTGCCGAAGGCAGTGCAGGGCGACTCCTGGTTCTTCCCGGACTTCACCTCAGGCAGCGCAGCACTGCGGGAGATGGAGCAGTCGGGACTGCAGCTCGACATCGCCCGTCTCTCGGATGTCAACGAGACCGCGTTCGGTCTCGCGCAGCTCGGCAGCGAGCTGCAGCGCAAGGGCGTTCTCGCTTACCTGCGCGCCCGCGGCCTCACGACTCCCTGCCTGCTGGTCGTCCGCTACGACGGCACCCCCTCCGATGTTCGTGCGCGTCGCTCCCAGGGTCGTTCGATCGTGCGCAGGCACAAGGGCGTCAACCTCGGCGCGGTTCCGGAGACCTCGTGGGAGAAGCACCGCTTCTCGACTCCGTACCTGCGGGATCAGCTGCTGCGTGAGGGCATGATCGTCGAGACGATGGAGACCTCGGCCCCGTGGTCGAAGGTGGAGGACCTCCACGGTGCGATCGGCGCGGGAATCGAGAAGGCGATGGCCGATCGCGGCACTCCTGCTTTCGTGCTCTGCCACGTCTCGCACCTCTATGCCACCGGCTGCTCGCTGTACTACACGGTCTTCGCCAAGCAGGAGGTCGGGGCGGAGATCGCCCAGTGGAAGGCGCTGAAGTCTGCTGCCAGCGAGGCAATCGTGAACGGTGGCGGCACGATCACCCATCACCATGCCGTCGGTACCGATCACGCTCCGTGGCTGCCCGCCGAGGCCGGTCAGATGTGGCTGCGGATGCTGCGCGCAGCCAAGGCCGAGGTCGACCCGACCGGCATCATGAATCCCGGCAAGCTGATGAACGGACCGGATCGACTGTGAGCGGCATCGAAGACAAGGGCGACTTCGGCACGGGTTCCGCAGACCGGGGCTCTGCGCGGCCGGTCGCCGATCCGGCGGTCGTGCCCGTGATCCTCAATCCCACGGCACGGCGCGGAGCGGTGCTCAGACGCATCGATCCGCTCGTCCACGCTTTCGCCGCACACGGTCTCGAGGCACGGCTTGTGAGAAGCACGAGCGAGGAACATGCGAAGGAGCTCGCCGCAGCATTCGCCGCCGAGGGCGCCAAGGTCGTCGGCGCACTCGGCGGTGACGGGATGGCGCGTACAGTCGCCGCCGGCCTCGTCGATACGGACACAGCGCTGGGCGTCATCGCCGGTGGCCGCGGCAATGACCTCATCGGCAAACTCGGCATCCCTAAGCGCGTCGAAGAGGCTGTGGCCACGATCGCCGACGGCAGCGATCGAGTGATCGACGTGCTCGACCTCGATGGCACGATCAGCCTCGGCAACGTCTGTCTCGGCCTCGACTCGACCGTCCAGCGGCATGCGAACTCAACCAGGGTCGTCCGGGGCCATTGGGTGTACCTGTACGGGATCCTGCGTGCGATCCTGCCGCCGAGGAGCATCGACCTCGAGCTGACAGTCGACGGACAGCGCCTCGACTTCCGGGGCCTGACCGCGGGGTTCGCGAATTCCGGCCGCTACGGGGGCGGGCTCACACTGTCGCCCGAGGCGGCGATCGACGACGGACTCATCGACGTCGTCCTCCTCAGGGAGGCGTGGCTGCCGAGGCTCGCCGTCGAACTCGTCGCGTTCATGTCGGGCAAGCACGACCGGCATCCGAACATCCATCTCAGCCGGGCTCGCGAGATCCGCATCGACACCCCCGCCGGTGCCGAGCCGGTCGAGATCGTCGCCGACGGCGACGCGGTCGCACAGACCCCGGCGACCGTGACGATCCGCCCTTCTTCGCTCAGGGTCCGGGTGCCCCGGACCTCATGAACGACGTCGCCCCGCGCCGAGGATGCACATCCTCCGCGCGGGGCGACTCTTACCTGCCTGTCCGGCCGGCAGGGCCTTCAACCCAACCGGGCCCTCAGTACTCCTTGGCCACCAGGGTGAGCACATCGTAGTTCGCCACGGGTTCGTCGTTCTGGTTGACGACCTGCGCGTCCCAGCGGACCTCGCCGTATTCGTCGGTCTCACGCGGGGTGATGCGCTTGGCGGTGAGCGTCACCTTGAGCTTGTCACCTGGGGAGACAGGCGTGATGAAGTTGAGCCCTTCGAGTCCGTAGTTCGCGAGCACCGGGCCCGGGTCCGGCTGGACGAAGAGTCCGGCGGCGAAGGACACGATGAGGTAGCCGTGCGCCACGCGTCCCGGGAAGAACGGGTTCGCGGCGGCCGCCTCCTCGTTCATGTGGGCGTAGAAGGTATCCCCGGTGAAGTTCGCGAAGTGCTCGATATCGTCGAGCGTAACTTCCCGCCACTCCGAATCGAGAGTGTCGCCGAGGCGCAGATCCGCAAGCGACTTCGTGAACGGATGATCGCCGAGGCGGCGCTCCGACCCGTTGACCCATTCCCCGCCGATCGCGGTGAGCATGTCCGGGGAGGCCTGGATCGCGGTGCGCTGCATGAAGTGTGTGATACCGCGCAGTCCGCCCATCTCCTCACCGCCGCCGGCCCGTCCGGGGCCGCCGTGGATGAGGTTCGGCAGCGGCGAACCGTGACCGGTCGACTCTTCGGCATCGTCACGATCGAGGACGAGCACACGGCCGTGCCATGGGGCGATCTTCCGGACGAATTCGGTGGCGAACTCACGGTCGTGAGTGACGACGGAGCCGACCAGCGAACCGCGGCCACGGGCGGCCAGGCGGACGGCCTCCTCGGTGTCGGAATAGGTGATGATCGAGGTCACGGGCCCAAAAGCCTCGATGTCGTGGACGGCATCGGACCAAGCGTCATCGGCCTGGAGGACGGTGGCCGCCACATAGGCACCACCGTGTTCGGCAGCCAGACGATCGGATTCCTCACGCCCGCCGGTGAGCACGCGGGCTCCCCCGGCGATGATCTGGTCGACCGCGTCGAGGACGTCGGTGCGCTGCTTGTCGGAGACGACGGGGCCCAGGCGGGTGGACTTCTCGCGCGGATCCCCCACACCTTGGGTGGCGAGCTTCGCGGTGATGGCCTCAGCAACCGCCTCGGCGTGGGCCTGCGGCACGAAGGTGCGGCGGATCGCGGTGCACTTCTGTCCGGCCTTGACGGTCATCTCGGCGACGACGCCGGAGACGAAGAGGTCGAATTCTTGCGTGCCGGGTGCGGCATCGGGACCGAGCAGGGAGAAGTTGAGCGAGTCCGCCTCGGCGAAGAAGCGGGTGCCGCGCTGGGTCACGCAGTCGAGCGCGGACAGCGTGCGGGCGGTGTTCGCGGAACCAGTGAAGGCGATCGCGTCCTGTTCGGCGAGGCGGTCGAAGAGCGGGGTGACGTCACCGGAGACCAGCTGGATCGCGCCGGCAGGGAGCAGACCGGATTCGATCATATCCGCGACCACGGCACGGGTCAGGTGGGCGGTGTCGGTGGCGGGCTTGACGACGACGGGGACGCCGGCGACGAACATCGGTCCGAACTTCTCGAGCATGCCCCAGACGGGGAAGTTGAAGGCGTTGATCTGCAGCGCGAGGCCCTGCCGGGAGGTGAGGATGTGGCGGCCGACGAAGGTGCCGTTCTTCGACAGGCGTTCGACTCCGCCGTCGAGGTGGACGGTCGAGTTCGGCATCTGGCGGCGGGCGACGCCGGAGTAGGTGAAGAGTGTGCCGATTCCGCCTTCGATGTCGACGAAGGCGTCGCGCTTCGTGGTGCCGGTGGTGAAGGAGATCTCGTGGTAGTCCTTCGTGCGCTCCATGAGGTAGGTCGCGAGCTTCTTGAGGATCACACCGCGCTGGTGGAAGGTGAGCTTCTGCAGTTCGGCGATGCCGGTGGTCCGGGCGTGGTCGGCGACGGCGGAGAAATCGACTCCGGCCGAGCTCACCGAGTGCAGGAGCTCCCCCGTGCCGGCGTCGCGGACGGGCCGGGCACCGTCGGCCGAGCCGGGGGTGTGCCAGGTTCCGGCCACATAGGAACTGAGGATTTCGGTCATGCTTTGCTCTCCCTGGTGAAACGACGTCTCCCGGTCCACGGCGGCCGCATTCGGCACCGCTGCCGATTCCTAGACATATACTAACCAATCGGTCGGTAATTGTCATGGGCTGCCTCAACCAAGGCGATCGGACGGAACCGCGGCACATCCTCGGCGCGCTTCGTCGATGCGCGAGTGACACGGGGGTGCATTCTGACCTATGATCGTTCTCAATTACTGACCAAGCAGTCAGTCGAGGCAGACGTCCATCCGTCCGCCGCCAGACCCGAGGCACCGGCGATCACTCAGAGTCGAGGACCACCGCCTCCGGAGACGGCACCCGGCAAAGTCGCCCAGCAACAGAAGGTTCCGCTCATGTCCGCCACCGCTTCAGGCCCGGTCACTCCGAATCCGGCCACCCCACATACGACCACCCGCGAGGAACGCAAGGTCCTCGCCGGCACCCTCGTCGGCACCACCATCGAGTGGTACGACTTCTTCATCTACGCTCAGGCCGCCGGCCTCGTCCTCTCCGCCCAGTACTTCGGCCCTCTGGCCGCGGACAATCCGGCGCTCGGTCAGATCATGGCGTGGGCGTCCCTGGGCATCTCGTTCCTCTTCCGCCCGTTGGGCGCGATCATCGCCGGCCACCTCGGCGATCGGATCGGACGCAAGAAGATGCTCGTGCTCACGCTCATCCTCATGGGGGCCGCGACCTCGCTCATCGGACTGCTCCCGAACTACGCGATGATCGGTGTCGGCGCACCGATCCTGCTCACCCTGCTGCGGATCCTGCAGGGCTTCTCCGCCGGCGGCGAATGGGGTGGGGCCGCGCTGCTGTCGGTCGAGCATGCCCCGATCTCCAAGCGCGGCATCTTCGGCGCGTACCCGCAGATCGGCGTGCCGGTCGGCATGATCCTGGCCACCGGTGTGATCTGGGTGCTCACCACGGTCCTCTCCGCCGAACAGTTCGCGAGCTTCGGATGGCGGGTCCCGTTCCTCTTCTCAGTCGTCCTCGTCTTCGTCGGCTATTACATCCGCCGGCAGGTCGAGGAGTCCCCGGTCTTCGCCGAGCTCGCCGAGCGCAAGGCCGAATCCTCGGCTCCTTTGGGCACCCTGTTCAAGAAGAACACGAAGGAAGTCGTCCTCTCCGCGCTCATCTTCATCGGCAACAACGCCGTGGGCTACATGATCATCGCGTTCTTCGCCGCCTACGCCTCCCGCCCCATAGCCGAGGGTGGTTCCGTCGGCCTCGACCGTGCACCCGTGCTGTTGGCGACGACGCTCGCGAGCTTCGGTTGGCTGGTCTTCACGATGTGGGGCGGTGCGCTGTCGGACAAGCTCGGTCGCGTGCGGACCTTCCAGATCGGGTACGTCCTGCTCATCGTCTGGCTCATCCCGACCTTCCTCATGATCGATATGGCGAACATCTGGATGTACGGCATCGGCATCTTCGTCCTCACCGTCGGCATGGGCCTGTCGTATGGCCCGATGTCGGCGATGTACGCGGAGATGTTCCCTGTCGAGGTCCGCTACTCGGGCGTCTCGATCGGCTACGCGCTCGGCGCGATCCTCGGTGGTGCCTTCGCCCCGACCATCGCCGAGACCCTGCTCGCCGAGACCGGAAAATCGATCTCGATCGCGATCTACATGATCATCGTGTGCATCATCTCGCTCATCGGCGTCAGCCTCGTCAAGGAGACGAAGGGCAACGACCTCGGCCTGACGAAGCATCACTGAGGCTGCCGCGAACCCCTGGTTCGTCACCTGCACCTCGTTTTCCTGGTCGATCCACGGTGATTCCTCCGCCTGAAACGCCGTGGATCGACCCAACAATCCACCGAGGCGGCGCACCCCTCAGCAGCTCTCGCATAGGCTGATGAGATGACTGAGCTGACGTACTCCGACATCGAAGCCGCCGCTGCACGGATCGCAGGCCGTGTGCGCCCGGTGACCGTGGCCCCGGCCGACGAGGAAGGACACGTCTTCGCCCTCGAGTTCATGCAGCACACCGGCACGTTCAAGGCCCGCGGTGCACAGAACTTCATCCAGGCTCACCTTGCCGAAGGCACCTTCCCCGAGGCGGGAGTGACGATCGCCTCGGGCGGGAACGCCGGACTCGCCTGCGCATGGGCCGCCCGTGCCGCCGGTGTACCGGCGACCGTCTTCCTGCCGACCACCGCGCCGAGCGTGAAGGTCGAACGGCTGCGTTCGTATGGCGCGCGAGTGGAGTTGGTCGGTTCCGAATTCGCCGAGGCGGCCGCCGCCTGCCAGGATTTCGTCGTCTCATCGGGGGCGCTGGCCTCGCACGCCTACGACCACCCGCTCATCGCGGCCGGTGCAGGCACGCTGATGACCGAGATCCTGGCGCAGGTGCCCGATCTCGACACGGTCGTCGTCTCCGTCGGAGGGGGCGGCCTGTTCGCCGGCGTCGCGACTGCGGCAACTCATCACGGAGTGCGCACTGTCGCGGTCGAGCCGGAGAACTGCCGAGCGCTGAATGCAGCGATCGAAGCGGACGAGCCGGTCGACGTCACGGTCGATTCGGTGGCATCGGATTCGCTCGGTGCCAGGCGGGCGACATCCTTGGCGCTGGAGGCGGCACGGTCGGATCTGGTCACCTCGGTGCTGGTCAGCGACGACGCGATCGTCGAAGCACGCCAGCGACTGTGGGACGAACACCGGCTGGCGGTCGAGCATGCCGCGGCGACGGCGTTGGCGGGAGTCCGCGGTGGCGGCGGAGGGAAGACGGCCGGCGACGGCAAGTCGGCCAGCGGCTATGTGCCGACCGAAGGAGAGAAGGTCTGCGTCGTCCTCTGCGGGGCGAATACGAGCCTCGGCGATCTCTGAGGCGCAGTCAGCGCGTTCGAAGGCAGGAAGTCAGCGCGTTCGGTCGCGGTCCTTCGATTTCAACGAGGCCTTGATGAGGCCGAAGATCGCGAGCGCCACGACGACGGTGATGATGGCCTTGACGAGGAACCACGCGATGGAGAACGCGACGTTGACCACCCACCACGCGATGATGATGGCAATGATCGCGCCCACGATGCTCCACACGGTACTCATCTTCATGCCTCAAGCCTAGGCCCGAGTGCACAGCCGTGCAATGCGCGCGGTGATCGTCCCAGCCGATCCTCAGCACGGACGCAGTTCGTCAGCCGAGCACCGCACCGGACCGAACTGCGCGGGCGGACCAGCGGCGATCGGCGAAGCCCACTTCGATCGGGTGGTCGAAGGCGGCAGAGACCTGCTCGGAGGTGAGCACCTCGGCGATGGGGCCCGCCGCGGTCAGCCGACCGCCGGAGATGAGCGCGGCATGAGTCGTGGTCTCGGGAATCTCCTCGAGATGGTGGGTGACCAGCAGCGTCGACAGCTCCGGCGAGCGCACCGACAGGGCGTCGATGGTCTCGAGCAGCTGTTCGCGGGCGGCCACGTCGAGGCCTGTGGTCGGCTCGTCGAAGAGCAGCAGCTGAGGTTCGGCGATGAGCGACCGGGCGACGAGCGCACGCCCGCGCTCCCCCTGTGACAGCACCTTCCACCCGGCGTCGGCGCGGGGCTCCAGCCCCACCTCGGCGATCTGAGCATCGGCCTTCACGACATCCTCGGGTGAGGGTTCCCACCGCATGGGTCGTTCGACGGTGCCGGTCAGCCCGGTGAGGACGACCTCGCGGACGGTGAGGTTCGAGCGCAGCGGATGGCGCGGGTTGACGTGTCCGATGAGGCGGCGCAGCGCTGCGAGCTCGACCCGGCCCATGCGTGATCCGAGGATATCGACGGTGCCCGAGGTCGGGAACACCTGCGCCGAGGCGAAACTCAGCAGGGTCGATTTCCCCGCCCCGTTCGGACCGATGAGCACCCAGTGTTCTCCGGCACCGATGCGCAGGTCGATGCCGTGGAGGATCTGCGTCTGCCCACGCCGGAACGTCACATCAGCGATATCGAGGACGGTCTCGGCCACGTCTCACCTCCACTTCGGATCATCTGTCGAACATCGCCCATGGGCCGATGTTCGATCCCGAGCAGCTGTCTGCGTCCGGGCTCCTCGATTCTAGGACCCAATTCGCCGAGGCGGCCCCCGCACTGCAAGGCCTACGTTCCGCATCGTGGATCTGTGATCGGATCCCGTTCAGGTCAGATGGCTCGAAAGGTGAGCTCAGTTCAGGTTTGATCGTAGTTGCAGGAAACCGCAACAAGCCCTTCTGGCAGACCACTTATGCGGTCTCGAATAGTCTCCTCAGCTTCAGCAGAGATCATTGCTTCAATCCGAATATCACCAGCGTCATCGATCGATTCGCGAACTTCATAAATATGGTCGTCTTCGATTCCCTCGAATATAGTCATGGCATTTTCGTAATCAGATTTCTCCCATTTCGATCTTCTGACGCAGACATGTTCAGAGAGATCTATGCCCACCAACTCAGAGTTCAGTTGATTGTCATTGAAGGCAGTGATCAGAAGAACGGATTGAGACGGCGATACACGAATGCGGTTCGATGTTGCAATGTTGCCCTGGTCGCACAATGAGCAGAAGTCAGCCCAAAGCGTGTCGAATCTCGCATCATCAACACCAGCCCCCACGGCCTGAGCCCAGGCTCGAACCCACTCACGCCTTCTCTCGGAATCACTGAGAAGTCTCTGGAAGTGATCATCTGGCGAAGACTCAGCATTCATCAACCGCACTCTACGCCGACTGCACTGTATTCGCTCACCAGGAACAGGACTCAGTGTTTCGAGGGCACATGTGCTGGCTCGTGCACACCGCTCATGCGTCCTCTGGTGCCGAGATCTCGCGGCGGAGGATCTTGCCGGTCGGCCCCTTGGGCAGCTCGTCGACGATCCACACATTGCGGGGGTATTTGTACGCGGCGACGCGGTCCTTCGCGAACTCACGCAGCGCTTCGGCGTCGACGCTGCTGCCGGCCTTGAGGGCGACGGCGGCCCCGATCTCCTCACCCAGGTCGTCGTTCGCGATGCCGATCACAGCCGCCTCGGCGACGGCTTCGTGCTCGTAGAGCGCCTCCTCGACCTCACGCGGATAGACGTTGTAGCCGCCGCGGATGATGAGGTCCTTCTTCCGGTCGACGATCGTGTAATAGCCGTCCTCGTCCTGCTCGGCGAGGTCGCCGGAGTGGAACCATCCGTCGCGGATGGCCACCTCTGTCGCCTCCGGCCGACCCCAGTATCCCTTCATCACGGGTTCGCCCTTGATGGCGATCTCGCCGATCTCACCGACGGGAACGTCGTTGTCGTCATCGTCGACGAGCTTCATCTCGACTCCGCGCACGGGCACGCCGATGGTGCCGGTCTTGCGTTCCATGCCCGGCTGGTTGAAGCAGGCGACCGGTGAGGTCTCGGATAGCCCGTAGCCTTCGAGGATGATGCAGTCGAAGGCGGATTCGAAGTTCTTCATCACCTCGACCGGCATCGCCGATCCGCCGGAGATGCATGAGCGCAGGCTGGAGACGTCGAAGTTCTCCCGCCCTTCGGCGTTGAGCATGCGCGCGTACATCGTCGGCACACCGATGAAGATGCTGACCTTCGCTTCCTGAATGGTCTCGAGGGCCTCGATCGGGTCGAAGCGCGGGATGAGGGCGAGGCAGGATCCGCTGAGCACAGAGGCGTTGAGTCCGCAGGTCAGGCCGAAGCAGTGGAACAGCGGCAGGCAGCCCATGACCATATCGTCCTCGGTGAGGAAGGTGAGGGTCTCGGCGGTGACGGCCGCGTTCGTCATCATATTGAAGTGGGTGAGTTCCGCGCCCTTCGGCTGTCCGGTGGTGCCCGAGGTGTAGAGGAGCACGACGGTGTCATCATCGGCGCGGGACACCACCTCAGGTGTCGGGTCGAAGGCAGCCAGCTGATCGGCGAAGTCGGCGGGGTCGACGCGCACGCATTCGATGCCGACCGCGGCCGCTGCCTTCCCGGCTTCGCCCGCCATGTCCTTCCACGCGAAGACGATCTGAGCCCCGGAATCTTCGAGGTAGTACTGCACCTCGCGGTCCTTGAGCAGCGGGTTCATCGGCACGACGATCGCGCCGACGGACAGTGCACCGTAGAAGAGGACGGGGAATTCGAGAACGTTGGGCAGGACGAGTCCGACGCGGTCGCCGGGCCCGATTCCCCTGTCCTTGAGCATCGTCGCCACCCGCTGCGCCTGGTCCTGCAGCTGCGCATACGTCAGCACGGAATCGCCGAGGCGGACGGCAGGTCGCTGCCCGTGCCGGCTCGCGGTGGCGGTGAGATTGTCGGCGAGGTTGGTCATGTCTTCCTCCAGGCTTGATTCGTTCGTCGTTGATCGGCTCGGTGCTGGCGCTGGGACCACCACTGGTTGTGGCCCCAGCACAGGAGAAGAGTCGACTGAGCGGACGTGTCCGACTCCCGTTCGGTTCCCGCCGTCCGGCTCTATGGTGCCCACTCTGCCGTTGCCGGCGACCTCGGGCAACAGGATGCGCAACAGAACCACGGGTCATCGATTGTGGTCGGACGACAAGGATGCCCGTAAGCTTCTGCCATGGTCGCCAATCCACTCGTCCTGCGCATCGTCGACCGTGTCCGAGCAACGCTGCCGGCCACGGTCCAACGTTCGGTCAGCCGCACCTGGCGGGAAGTGCCCGCTTATCCGGCCAGCCCGGACAAGAATCTCGCCGAGGATCTCACCGCACACACGTTCACCGTCTTCGAAGCCGCGCTCACCCCCTTGGAGGAGGGCCGCCGCGCCACCGCCGAGGACTTCCCGATCACCGCCTCCCAGGCCCGGCGGCGACTGCGGCAGGGAGTGACCCTGCCGGACTTCCTCACCGGTTTCCGGATCGGGCAGGAGACTCTGTGGGAGGCGATCGTCGATGCCTCGGATTCCGAACAGGAGACCCGCGACGAGGCGCTGCACATCGCCATCCACGTCATGAGCGTCATCGAGGTCGGCAGCTCCGTCGGGGCCGTCGCTTTCCTTGAGACCCAGCAGCTTGAGATGGCTGAGGGCGACCGGGTCCGCCGTGACCTCGTCGACGATCTGCTCTCCGGTCGCCGCTTGGCACCGGGGCCGAGCGCGGACCTCGCCGAGGTGTCCGACCTCCGCCCGGATTCGCGCGTGCTCGTCGCCACGGCCACCTCGCAGACGCCGTTGCGTGATGATCTAGGGATGCGGGAGGTCATCACCGCCCTGCGCTCGGTCTTCGACGTCGGCCGTCGCGGCATCGCCGTGGTCCTCCAGGATCAGATCGTCGGCATCACCCCGGTGACCTCCGACGGAGCAAACACGTTGGCCGATCTCGAGCGGGTCCACCGGGAGCTGTCCCGCCACGGCACCGACCTGTGCGTGGGCACCTCCACCGTCCACGAGGGTCTGGACCATGTGCCCGAGGCGTACCGCGAGGCTGTGCTCGCGCAGGAGAGCCTCAACGGTGTGCCGGGGGTGAGGTCGCTGCATGCCCTCACTCCGCTCGATTACCTCGTCACCCTCGACGACGAGGTCGCCCACCGCCTCATCCGGCCCGAACTGCGCCGGTTCGTCGAGGACGATCTCGCCGCGGGCGGTGTCCTCATCGAGACGCTGCTCGAATATGCGGCGTGTGACCTCAACGCCAAACTCGCCGCCGAGCACCTCCACGTCCACGTGAACACCGCGTACTACCGGCTCGACACCGCAGCCGACCGCACCGGCCGCAACGTCCGCAGCTTCACCGACCTGCAGGAGACGATCATCGCCATTCGCATGCTCACCGCGCGCGGAAACGTCCCGATCTCGAATTGAACGATCCCCGCGCCGAGGCGGCCCACCCCCGGATCGGGAGGGCCGCCTCGGCGCGCGGATCGATGATTATTCGAACCGATGTCGGACCGTCAGGATCCGACGTCGGATGGTCAGGCCGGAACCGGGACCTCGGCCGGAGCCGGCAGCACGAGCGCGTATCCGTGCTTGGCCCAGTCGGTGTCGAGGCTTTCCTGGACGGCTTTGACCTGGGTGTATTCGGCCAGGGCGTCGGGGCCGAGTTCGCGGCCGATGCCGCTCTGCTTGTACCCGCCGAACGGGTTGAACGGGAAGCCCGCGTGCCAGTCGTTGACCCACACGGTGCCGGCTTCGAGTGAGTTCGCGACAGCGCGGGCACGCTCGGATGAGCCCCAGACTCCGGCGGAGAGCCCGTATTCGCTGTCATTGGCGATCGCGACCGCCTCGGCTTCATCGTCGTAGCCGATGACGACGAGGACCGGACCGAACACCTCCTCGCGGGCGATGCGCATGTCGTTGGTGACATCGGTGAACACGATCGGCGGCACCCAGGCCCCCGTCTCGAACATCTCCCCCTCGGGAAGTGTCCCGCGGTAGGCCAGCGTCGCTCCCTCCTCGGCGGCGATCGCCAGGTACCGTTCGACCCGGGCCTTCTGATCCTGAGAGGCGACCGGGCCCATGTCCGAGGCAGGATCGGTCGGATCGCCGATAGTCACATCCTGCAATCGGGTGATGAGGCGGTCGACGATCTCGTCCTTGCGGGAGTTGGGCACGAGCAGTCGGGTGCCCGATTCGCATACCTGCCCGGAGTACATGAGAAAGGCGAAGATCGATCCGTCGATCGCGGCGTCGAGGTCCGCGTCATCGAGGATGATGTTCGGGCCCTTGCCGCCGAGTTCGAGGGTCACCTTCTTGAGGTTGTCGGCGGCTGCGCGCTGGACGGACTTGCCGACCTCGGTGGATCCGGTGAAGCCGATCTTGCGGACGTCGGGGTGTTCGGCGAGCCGGGCGCCGACGGTCTCGCCGGGGCCGGTGATGATGTTGAGGACTCCGGGCGGCAGGCCCGCCTCTTCGGCGGACCGGGCGAGTTCGAGCAGGGTCAGCGGAGTGTTCTCGTCGGCTTTGAGCACGAAGGTGTTGCCTGCCGCCAGGGCCGGTCCGAGCTTCCATCCGGCGAGGACGAGCGGGAAGTTGAAGGGCACGATGCCGGCGCAGACGCCGATGGGTTCGCGGCGGATGGTCGCTCGCGCATCGCCGGTGGCCGGTGCCAGCGGATTGTCCTGTTCGGGGGTGAAGCCGCGGGCCATGCCCGCGAAGACTCGCAGGTTCGCCACACCGAGGCCGATGTGGAAGGCGCCGGCGGTGCGCACGGTGACCCCGTTCTCGGCGGTCGCCAGGGCGGACAGCCGCTCGGCCTTGGCCTCCATGCTCGCGGCGATCCGGTCGAGGATGTCCGCGCGCTGGTCAGGCGTCATGTTCCGCCACGTGCCCTCTTCGTGAGCGGTAACGGCAGCGGCGACCGCGGCATCGGCATGTTCGACTCCGCCGAAGGCGACTCGGGCGGCGGTCTGCCCGGTGGCCGGTGACGTGATCGCGTGTTTCTCGGCGGTGTCGATCCATCGGCCGTCGATGAACATTCGGTAAGTGGGGATCTCGGTCATGCCGGAACCTCGTCTTTCTGTGTGATGGGGGTGGCCGCCTCGGTGGCGGTGGTGGGCTTCGCGGTGCGAGTGGCGGTGGTGCGGGATTCGGCGATGAGGTCGGCGGCCTTCTCGCCGATCATGATCGTCGGGGCGTTCGTATTGCCGCGCACGACGGTGGGCATCACCGAGGCGTCGGCGACGCGCAGTCCGTCGACGCCGATGACCTTGAGCTCGGGGTCGACGACGTGGCCGATCGAGCAGGTCGAGGTCGGGTGGTAGAGCGTCTGTCCGACCTGCCGGGCGAAGTCGAGCAGCTCCTCGTCGCTGAAGCCCTCGGGGACGATGAAGTCGTCCTTGATGACGGCCTGCATCGCCGGCTGGGAGGCGATGTCCAGCGCGATGCGCAGTCCGGCGAGGATGCTCTGCTTGTCCTCTTCGGATCCGAGGTAGTTGTGGAGGATCCGGGGTGCGACCTTCGGGTCGGGCGAGCGCAGGGTGAGCGTTCCGGTGCTCGTGGGTTTGAGGACGCAGGGACCGGCGGCCAGTCCTTGGACCGTCTGGGCGCCGAGCCCCTCCTCGGCGAAGAGGCAGGGTGTGGAGTGGAACTGCACATCGGGACCATTCAGCCCTTCTCGGGTTTCGAAGAAGCCGCCGGCTTCGCCGATGTTCGAGGTCAGCGGGCCGCGGCCGGCGGTCTGCAGCAGTTCGGCGTTGGCCGGGGAGACGGCGGTCTTGAGCGTTTCGAGGTCAGTCGTGTAGTTGAGCATGACCATGTAGTGGTCCTGCATGCGCTCACCGACGGGCAGGTCGGCGACCTTCTCGATGCCGAAGGCGTCGAGCTGGGCGGCCGGGCCGACGCCGGAGAGCAGGAGGAGGTGGGCGGAGCCGTAGGCACCGGCCGAGAGCACGACCTCACGGTTCGCGCGGATCTGTTCGATCTCGCCGTAGCGTTCGATCTCGACGCCGACGGCACGGCTGCCCTCGATGAGCACCTTGCGGGCGTGGGCGTCGGTGATGACGGTGAGGTTCTTCCGCTCCGCCACGGGGTGGAGGTAGGCGACGGCGGTGCTGCAGCGCATGCCGTCGCGTTGGGTGACTTGGAAGCGGCCGACGCCGAGCTGTTCACCGGAGTTGAAGTCCTCGTTGTGGTCGAATCCGGCTTCGACGGCACCGTCGACCCAGGCGTCGCACAGAGGGTTCATCGACCGGGATTCGGAGACGGTCAGTGGGCCGTCGGCTCCGTGGAAGTCGTCTGCCCCGCGCTCATTGGATTCGGCTTTCCGGAAGTAGGGAAGGACGTCGTCATAGGACCAGCCGGTGGCACCGTCGGCGGCCCACTGGTCGTAGTCGGCGCGGTTGCCGCGGATGTAGATCATCGCGTTCATCGAGCTCGATCCGCCGAGCATCTTGCCGCGGGGAAGGTAGGCGCGGCGGCGGTGGAGTTCGGGTTCCGGTTCGGTGTCGAGGTCCCAGTCCCACTGGCTCTTGAACAGGGTGCTGAATGCGGCTGGGATGTGGATCTCGTCGGCGGTGTCGGCGGCTCCGGCTTCGATGAGCGCGACCTTGACGTCGGGATCTTCGCTCAGCCGAGCGGCCAGCACACATCCGGCCGATCCTGCGCCTACCACGATGTAGTCGTACATGATGTCCTCACTGTTGCGTCATTGCTTCGGGGTGCAGTTCGAGTGTGGTGCAGGCCACAGTGAGGATGCTTCGTGAGTCGGCCCAGACTTCACGGCGCTCGATTGTGAGTCGACCACAAATGGACCCCGGACCCCGGGGCGTTTTCCAGGGAAGGTGGATCGTCCCAGGTCAGCTCGCCGAGGCGGCCCTCGACTCGTCGCAGGCGGCAGTGGGGGATCGGTGCGGTGTCAGTCGGCCCGGGTGTGCAGTCTCGGTCGGTAGACGAGTTCGTGAATGCTTCCGTCGAGCAGCGTCGATTCGAGGAGGTCGAGGTCGAAATCCGCGGCTCCGGCGAAGACCGGCTGGGCCCCGGTCTGACCTGTGATGACGGGGTAGACGGTGACTTGAACTCGGTCGACGAGTCCGGCGGCCATGAGCGCTCTGTTCATCGACAGGGATCCGTGTGAGCGGATCGGCACATCTGATTCGTCCTTCAGCGCAGCGACCACATCGGCGGCATCGCCACGGGCAATGGTGGCGTCGGGCCAATCGAGCGGCTCGTCCAGAGTGGTCGAGACGACTGTGGTCGGGCTCTGTCTCATGGCCGTCACCCAGGGGTCGAGCACATCGGGGAACTCGTCAGCGGCGGCGAGCATGGCGGCGAATTCGCGGAACGTGGTCGCGCCGAGGACCAAACGGCAGTCGTCTCTGTAGGTTCGCAGCCGGTGGTCGAGCAGTTCGGGGCCCTGTTTGCCCCAGTAGCCTCCCCAGTCGCCTTCGGGGATGATCGAGGCGAACCCGTCGAGGCTCATGAAGACATCGAAGGTGTAGGTCGCGGACATGGTCGCTCCTGTCAGAACGCGCCCCGAAGTGGGTGCGGTGGTCCAAGTGTGCGCTTCGGCGGCCGCGCGCACCACCCCCGGGCACCGGTTCCGGCGACGGGCCATAATGGAGTCATGCACGATGCCGCCGATTCGAATGAGGACCTCCGCGAGGAATATCGCATCAAGATGCGCGGTCGGCTCCTGCGCCGGTCCGCTTCGTTCAATGTCGCCCACGCCGTCGACAGCCTCGAACCGGGCACCGGCGCTCAGAGCATCCAACGCGCGCTGACCCTGCTCAACCTCGTCGGGCTCATCGCCGGGGAGCGGCGCGAAGGCGCGAGCCTGTCCGAGCTCGCTTCGATCAGCGGCCGTCCGAAGGCCAGCGTCCACCGCATGCTCCAGGCGCTCATCGCTATGGGATACGTCGAACGCCTCGAAGAGGGCGGGTACCGCCTCGGCGTGCAGTCGCAGATCCTCGGTCAGCTGGCCCAGAAGTCGGTGGATCCCCTGGTCACGGAGTCCGAGTCGAGTCTGATGCGCTTGGCCGAACTCAGTCAGGACACCGTCTTCCTTACCCTGCGCACGGGCAGCTATTCGATCTGCGCCCGCCGCGAGGAGGGCTTCGGTGAGATCTTCAACAACGCCCTGTCCGTGGGCGACCGCCACCCGCTGGGCATCGGCGCCGGATCGCTGGCGATCCTCTCCGAGCTCTCCCCCGCCGAGGTGGACGCCCAGTTCGAGGCCAACGCCGAGATCCTCGCCGAGAGGTATCCGAAGGTCTCCGTTCCGCACCTGCGCGACATCATCGACCAGGCCCGCATCGACGGCTTCGTCCACAATCCAGGGCTCTTCGCCAAGGGGTCGTGGGCGGTCGCGGTTCCGTTGCGTATCCGCGGCTCCCGACCGCGAGCGGCCCTGTCGATCGCCTCGATCGCCGACCGTGTCACCGGTTCCCGGGTCGAACGCCTCGTCGCTCTGCTGCGCCGGGAGGCGAAGGCCATCGCCGAGGCGCTCAGTTCGCAGTCCGACCTCACCCCGGACTCCGGCGACCTCTGAGACGAGCAGCGGTCGGCGTCCGGTAGCGTGATGGGCATGCCGGAGACTCCTGACGCCGCGACAGTGTCCCTGACGATTCCCGAACTGCGTGACCTGTGCATCGCAGCGATCACCGCGGCCGGCGGATCACCAGCGCTGGCGCAGTCCCTGGCGGACGCGACAGTGGCAGCCGAGCGACGGGGCAAGACGCAGGTGGGCACGGCTCACCTCCTCGACTACCTCGACGGGCTCGAGGCCGGCCGGATCAACGGGCAGGCGCAGCCGCGAGTGACGAATCGCCTGCCCGCCGCACACCACGTCGACGCCGACCGCGGCACCGCGCAGCTCGCCTTCGACGCAGCCTTCGATGACTTCGCCGAGGCGGCCGCGACGCTCGGCATCTCCGTCCTCAACATCGCCAACGCCTTCACCGCCGGAGAGCTCGGCTACTATACGACGCGACTGGCCGAACGAGGCCTGGTGGCATTTGCCGGGGCCAACTCACCGGCGCTGATGTCGCTGTTCGGCGCACCAGGATCAGCGACCGGAACGAACCCGTTCTCGTTCGCCGTTCCCCATGCCGGTGGCCCGCGCATGTTCGATCAGGCGACCAGTGCGACCGCGTGGGTCAACGTCCGTGACGCCGCCGATCGAGGAGAGACGATCCCCGACGGATGGGCACTCGCACCCGACGGAGCGGCCACGAATGACGCCGAGGCCGCCCTCGCCGGTTCCCTGCTGCCATTGGGCGGGGTCAAGGGCAGCAATGTCGCTCTCATGATCGAACTCCTCGCCGTCCACGGCGGGGGCCGCTTCTCCGTCGACGCACCTGCCTTCGACTCGGGACAGGAGAGTCCGGGCACTGGCCTGTTCATCATCGCGATCGCGGCAGATGCTTTCGACCCTGACTATTCGCAGCGGGTCGCCGAGCATCTTGACCGTCTGCATGCACGGTTCGGCTTCGACTTCGGCCGCAAACGCAGCCTCGAGGTCGTCAAGCTGCCGGAGGAACTCCACTCTGCGCTGATCACTCGCAGCCGTAGTTGAGCGGTCGGTGCCTGTGCTCAGCTGCCGAGGGTGGCCAGTGCCGCTTTGATCCGTTCCCGGGCGTCGGGATCGGTGTCGGCCAGGGGCCGCCTCGGTGAACCGACGGGGACGCCGCGCAGCTCGAGGCCGGTCTTGACCGCCTGGATGAACGGTTCTGAGATCATCGCGTCGATGACCGGGTAGAGCCGCTGCCACTCCTCGCGGGCCCCGTGGAGGTCGCCGTCGGCGATCTTCGTCGACACCGACACGATCTCAGACGGCAGGACGTTCGCGGCTCCGGCGACCATTCCGGCCGCGCCTTCGACGAGGCCGGAGTAGATGTAACTGTCCCAGCCGATGAAGGTGGAGATGACGTCGCTGTGGTGGTGGATGAGTTGAAGTGCCTGTTCCCAGTTCGCGCTCGAGTCCTTGATGAAGCGGATGTTCGCGACATCCTCGGCGAGCTGCCTCACTGTGCCGGGGTCGAGGTTGACGCCGGTGGCCGCAGGGATGTTGTAGAGCATGACGTCGATGTCGACGGCCGCGGCCACGGTCTTGATGTAGTCGATCGTCTCGGCCAGCGTCAGGGGCTCGTAGTACGGTGTGACGATCATGAGGACATCGGCTCCGGCCGCCTGCGCCGCCTGGGAGTGACGGATGGCTTCCCGCGTCGAGGTGGCTCCCGTCTGCGCGACGATCGGCACGCGCCCGGCTGTGCGTTCGATGACGAATTCGAGCATGGTCTGCCGCTCCTCGCCGGTCATGGTGGCGAATTCTGCGGTCGAACCGCCGACGACGAGTCCGTCGACTCCGCCGTCGATCGACCGGTCGACGATGCGGCCGAGCGCCTCGAAGTCGATGTTCTCTTCGGTGTCGAAGGGGGTGGTGAGTGCGGTGAGGACGCCGCGCAGCTGGGTGGTCATGATGTCTCCATAAGGGTCTGAGAAGCGTTGGTTGATTGAGATGCAGTGTTTGTCTGAGATGCCGGGGTGGTGCTCGACTTCTCCCCCGCCGAGGTGGTCCTCGCCTCATGTCGAGGCGGTTCGTTCTCGTTGGGATGCTGGACGGGGTGGTGCCGGCGGGTCTGGCGCGCCGTGACGAGAATGCTCGCGGCCTCTTGTGCGGCAGTGAAGCCGGAGCTGATGGCGGTCTCCGTGTACAGGGTGCCCATGTAGTCGCCGGCGAGGAACACCCGCCCGGAAAGCGCGTTGAGTGTCGGCTGAAGTTTGCCGCGGCCCGGGAAGCAGTAGGGTGCGCCGGTGCGCCACCGCTGAACCTGGGCCTCTTCGACGATGCCGGCGAACCCGGGCAGGACCTCGTCGAGGTCGCCGATGTAGGTGTCGAGGATGTCCTTGTCGTCCTGGTCGAGCAGCTTCCTGGCGAGGCTCGCCGGAGAGAAGGTCATGATGCTTCCGCCCGGCTGACGCTCCGATTCCGTGCCGCGGACGATGTTGCCCTGGTTCATCACCACGTTGAAGGAGCGCTTTGGTGTGGCGATCCCGTAGGCCCGGTCCCAGGGCTGAGGTTCGGTCTCGTTGGTGAGGAACGCCGCGGACACATAGGGACCGTAGACGATCTGCCCGAGCGCCTCGCGCTTATCCTCCTGCAGGTCGACGGCGATCTTGTGTGCAACGGTGGCCGGGGTGGCGAGCACGACGGACAGGGCCTCGATCTCGTGGTCGATGTCGTCCTGCCGATAGCGGACGACGGCATGGTCCTTCTTATGGACGATCTCGTAGACTTTCGCATCCAGCTGGATGTTCTCCTGCAGCGGAGCCGCGATCGACTCGACGAGGTTGGACGGCCCGCCGCCGATGCTGCGGTTGAGACCCTGCCCGATGTTCCACACGAGGCTGAAGTAGCCGATGCCGGCACCGGCGGCGAGTTCATCGGGGTCGGCTGCCGAGCGGGTGATCGTGGGCCGGAACATCGCCTCGGCGTCTTCGGACAGTTCCCCGATGTAGTCGGCGAACGAGCGGTCGTTCTCGAAGTCGTAGATCCTCTGCTGACGCATCTCCGAGCTCTCGTTCGGGCGCAGTCGCACGGCGTTGGCGTAGCGGAGGACGTCGGCGGAGACCTTGACCCCGGCCTTGATCATCGATGCGCGGTCCTTCAACGACATCGGGATCCGGAACGGATACGACTGGACGGGTCCGTCAATGAGCAGCTTGCCGTTCATCGACACCGCAGACAGCGATCCGGGGATCTCCGACGAGCGGGTCTGTGTCTCGGTGATAAGGGAATTCGTCGCTGTCTTGCCTCCGGCGAACATGTGTCCGCCCCAGTTGAGGAAATAGCGTCCGCGGTTCTCCGAACGGATCCGACCGCCGACTCGGGAACCCGATTCCAGCAGCGTCACATCCCAATTGCGCAGTCGCCATGCTGCTGACAGTCCGGCGAGTCCGCCGCCGACGATGACGGCATCTTTCATGGGGAGCACCCCCTCTCTACTCTGAGCGTCCGCGCACCTTCACGCAGATCAACTGCACTCAGAATAGGATGTGATCACATTTTTCCGCAAGTGTTTGATCACATCCGATTTCAGGAGTTTCTTCGGGCCCGCACTTGCCGGCCCTTCAAGCGCCCAACCCGGCACGGATGCGGCGGACGGCATCGTCGAAGGACTCCTCGGTCACCTCGGCGGCCGCCCCCGGATCGCCGGCGTCGACGGCATCCATGAGTCGACGCTGGTGCTTGAGCAGCGGCGATTTGGCATCGGCCGCGATCTCCCGCCTGGCGCCGACGAGTTTGTAGGCCCGGCAGCGCAGCCACAGGGTCCGGATCGTCTCGACGAGGACGGGATTGCCCGAGGCGGAATAGATCGTCGCGAGCAGCTCCTCGTCGTGGTCGAGATACTCCGAGGCATCGCCGGAGTCGAGAGCCGCCTCCATCGCCGCGAACTCCTCATCGAGCCGCGCCCGGCCCGCCGCATCGAGCTTCTGCGTGCCCTGGACCGTCGCTTCGACCTCGAGGATTCGACGCACGGAATAGATCTGCAGCAGCTCCTCGGCGGTGAATTCCTTGACCACGGCCCCGCGGTGCGGGCTGGTCTCGACGAGCCCGACCTCCTCGAGGCGGGCCAGCGACTCCCGCACGGGCATGACGCTCGTACCCAGGGACGCCGCGAGCTGGCGTATCCGCAGTCGATCTCCGCTGCAATACTCGCCGGAGAGAATGCTCGCCTGCAGCGCTTCGAACACCTGGTCGCCGATGCGCGGGCCGATTTCGGTCTGGGTCTCGCTCATAGTCGACAGTCTATCCACGCCGAGGCAGCATGCAGTGGTTTCATGGCCTCCGTCCCCTCGGCACCATGGATACGCCGACCGCTCAGGTTGCCGTCGACCGCTCGCCGCATACCGCGGTACAGCGACGGCAACCTGAGCGGTCGGCGCGAAAGCGGTTCTAGCGCAGGACGATCGTCCTCTTGCCCGAGAGGAACACACGGCCGTCGCAGTGCCACTTCACGGCGTTGGACAGCGCCTTGCACTCGGCATCGCGGCCGGCGGCCACGAGGTCTTCGGGGGTGAAGGCGTGGTCGACCTCGACGAGCTGCTGAGCGATGATCGGGCCCTCGTCGAGTTCGCTGTTGACGAAGTGCGCGGTCGCCCCGACGGTCTTCACTCCGCGCTCCCACGCCTGGTGGTAGGGCTTCGCCCCCTTGAAGGACGGCAGGAACGAGTGGTGGATGTTGATGGCCCGTCCGGTGAGTTCGCGGGCGAGGTCGTCGGAGAGGATCTGCATATAGCGGGCGAGCACCACGAGGTCGACCTCGAAGCGGTCGACGAGTTCGAGCAGCTTCGCCTCGGCCTCGGGCTTCGTCTCCTTCGTCACCGGGATCCGGAAGAAGGGAATGTGGTGCCATTCGACGAGCTCACGGTGGTCGGGGTGGTTCGAGACGACCGCGGCGATCTCGATCGGCAGTTCGCCGACCCGGGCGCGGAAGAGCAGGTCGTTGAGGCAGTGCTCGAACTTCGAGACCATGATGAGCACCCGCCGCTTCTCCCCCTGCGGCCACAGCTGCCAGGTCGCGCCGAACTCCTCGCCGATCGCTTCGAAGTCGGTCCGCAGAGCCTCGACACCATTGCCGGGCTCGTCGGAGACGCTGAAGTCGATGCGCAGGAACAACTGCTGAGTCGACTGGTCATCGAACTGTTTGAGTTCCTTGATGTCTCCGCCGTGGGTGAGCAGGGCACCGGTCACGGCATGCGTGATTCCGGGGCGCTCGGCGCATTCGAGAGTGAAGATGTAGTCCTGCATGTCCGTGTCCTTCTGTCCGTGGGGCAAGGTCTGTGTGGTGCGAGGTCGGGATGGTGCTCAGCATTCGACGACGTTGACGGCGAGGCCGCCGCGCGATGTCTCCTTGTACTTCGATTTCATATCGGCTCCAGTCTGCCGCATGGTCTCGATCGCCTGATCGAGGCTCACCCGGTGGGAGCCGTCGCCGTGCATGGCCAACCGGGCCGCATTGATCGCCTTCACCGAGGCGATGGCATTGCGTTCGATGCACGGAACCTGGACGAGCCCGCCGACGGGATCGCAGGTCAGCCCGAGGTTGTGCTCGAGTCCGATCTCCGCGGCGTTCTCCACCTGTTCGGGAGTTCCGCCGAGTACGGCGCACAGGCCTGCGGCAGCCATCGCACAGGCCGATCCGACCTCCCCCTGGCAACCCACCTCGGCGCCGGAGATCGACGCATTGCGTTTGAAGAGGATCCCGATCGCCCCGGCCGTGAGCAGGAATTGCACGACGGCATCGTCGGCAGCACTCGCACCAGCGGCGGTGCCAGCTCCGTCGTCTGAGCTCGCATCCGCGCCAGCCGTCCCGTCACCGGTGACGAACCGGTCCATGTAATGAAGCACTGCGGGGATGATGCCTGCCGCCCCGTTCGTCGGAGCGGTGACGATCCGCCCGCCCGCGGCGTTCTCCTCGTTGACGGCCAAGGCATAGAGGTTGACCCATTCGAGGGCGTCGAGGGAACCCGATGCCCGGTAGTCCGCCGCTTCGAGCTTCGCCCGCAGTTCGGGGGCGCGCCTGCGGACCTTGAGCCCGCCGGGCAGCGTCGTCTCCTCCCGCGTGCACCCGTTGTGCACGCATTCGCGCATCACCGCCCAGATCGCCAAAAGCTTCTCCCGCAGCTGCTCATCACTGCGGGTCACGCGTTCGTTGACGGCCATGAGCTCGGCGATGCTCAGCCCATGCTCGCGGCAGCGGGCGAGGAGTTCATCGGCCGTGGCGAAATCAATCGTCCGACCGACTTCCCGCCCGGCCTGTTCAGACGCCTCGATCGTCTCCGCAGCGTCCTTCTCGGCCGCGAGCTCCTCGGCGGTGACGACGAATCCCCCACCGACCGAGTAGTACTCGCGCTCGATGACCTCATCATCGACCTCGGCGCGGATGAGCATCCCATTGGGATGGCCGGGAAGATTCTTCCGCATGTGCAGGACGAGATCCGTCTCCGGTTCGAATTCGATGACGAGACGCCCGCCGAGGTGGAGCTTGCGTTGGATCTTCACCTCGGCGACCAGCGGACCCACCTGGTCGGGGTCGAGCGTTTCGGGATCGAAACCGCTCAGACCTACGAGCACCGCCGAATCCGAACCGTGCCCGATGCCGGTCGCGGCCAGCGAACCATAGAGTCCGACCCGGACCCGACGCACCCGGTGCAGGAGACCTTGCCCCTCGAGTTCGTCGACGAATCGCAAGGCTGCACGCATCGGCCCCACCGTGTGTGAGGAGGAGGGGCCGATGCCGATCGAGAACAGATCGAGGACCCCGAGTGCCATCAGCCGACGTCCTCTTCACGCGCCGAGGCTCCGCTGGCATCGACGCTGTCGAGGAACTCCGCCATTCCATCGAGCAGCCAACGGACCGTGAAGTCCGCGAAGCTCGCCCGCGGGTAGATGCGGTACGTGTCCTCACCGCTGTGGTGGAGGATGACCGGCACGGGACCCAGCGCCGTGACGATCGCGGACCCGACTCCGAAGGCGCGGGGATGGAGGTCGGCGCGGCAGCTCTTCTCGAGCACCTCGCGGGCCTTCTGCCCCGTCAGTTCGAGGATCGTGCGGTTGGCGGAGAGGTCGACGGCCTGTCCCGGCAGTCCTTCGAGTCCTGCCTCGGCGACGATCGTCTCTCCCGGCTGCTGCTCGCGGGAGACGTCGACGGCGAGGAACTCGTCGGGGCTCAGCCACAGCACGTGCTGAGCCGCCGGATCACCGGTGACTTCGCCGACGCTGCGCGGCAGGCTGAGACCGAATGTGTCTTCGAGTGACTTCCACGATGCGGAGTCAGGCTGTGCCCGCAGGCCGATCTGCACCGTGAAGGGCAGTTCGCGCAGGCCGACGCTGCGGCCGCCGGCGGCACTCGCCTCGGACATCAGCCCGGCCAGGTGCGCGGCCGGCGAGACCCGCAGGTCATCGAGTCCGCTCGACCCGGTGCCGGCGTGGGTGGTGCCTGCCGCGGCCGTCGTGGCGGAAAGTGTGGAATAGGTGGTGTCAGCCATCGCGGCGGTTTCCTTCCGGATCGTAGAAGACGGGCGAGGTGATCTCGACGTCGACGAGGGTGTCGCCGAAGGGAGACTTGACGATCTCACCTTCGCGGTTGCGGCCGTTCTCGACGAGTGCGAGACCGAACGGCCGGTCGAGGCTCGGCGAGATATACGACGAGGTGACATGCCCGATCATCGGCACCGGACCGTCCTCCGGTGTAACGGGCGTGCCCGCCGCAATGAGCTGGGCGCCCTCGGCCAGACGCGTCGTACCGTCGACCGGCAGGACTCCGACGAGGTGCTTGCGGTCCTCGCGGGCCGTGTCGACCCGGGAGTAGGAGCGTTTGCCGATGAAGTCCTTGACCTTCGAGACGATCCACTCCATACCCGCATCCTGCGGGGTCACGGTCCCGTCGGTGTCCTGCCCGACGATGATGAAGCCCTTCTCAGCACGCAGCACGTGCATGACCTCGGTGCCGTACGGGGTGATGTCGAATTCGGCACCCGCCTCGGCGACGGCTTCCCAGACGCTCAGCCCGTAGAACGTATCGACGTTGATCTCGAAGGCGAGCTCTCCGGAGAACGAGATCCGGCAGATACGGGCGGGAATGCCGTTCGCCAGCGTGGTCTCACGGAAGCCCATGAACTCGAAGGCCTCGTTCGACACATCGAGGTTCGGTGCGACCTTGGCGATGACATCGCGGGACCGGGGTCCGGCCACGGCGACGGTCGACCACTGTTCGGTCACCGAGGTGAAGACGACGTCGAGGTCGGGCCATTCGGTCTGGTGCCATTCCTCGAGCCATTCGAGGACGGTCGCCGCCCCGCCGGTCGTCGTCGTCATGTAGTAGCGGTCCTCGGCCACGCGCAGGGTCACGCCGTCGTCGAAGACCATTCCGTCGGGCTTGCACATCAGCCCGTACCGGCCCTTGCCGACCTTGAGCTTCTTGAAGCCGTTCGTGTAGATCTGGCCGAGGAATTCCCCGGCGTCCTTCCCGCGGATCTCGATCTTGCCGAGCGTCGAGGCGTCCTGGAAGCCGACGGATTCGCGCACGGCCTTGCCCTCGCGCAGCACCGCCGCCTCCATGTCCTCGCCCGGCTTCGGGTAGTACCAGGGGCGCTTCCACTGCCCGACGTCTTCGAACTCGGCACCGTGGGCGACGTGCCAGGGATGGATCGAGGTGACCCGGGCCGGGTCGAAGAGTTCGCCCTTGCGCCGTCCGGCCAGCGCCGCAAAGGGCACCGGTGCGAAGGGGGCGCGGAAGGTCGTGTGCCCGACCTGACCGAGATCGTCGGCCTCCCCCAGCACCGAGGCGATCGCGCCGATCGCGTTGACCGCTGAGGTCTTGCCCTGATCGTTCGCCGTCGAGATCGAGGTGTAGCGCTTGATGTGCTCGACCGAGCGCATGCCCGCGCCCATCGCCCGCTGCACATCGGCGACGGTCTGGTCACGCTGGAAGTCGATGAAGTGAGTGCTCAGGTTCGCGTGATCGTCCTGCGCCGAGGTGACCAGCCACAGCGGACGGGCCGGAGCATAGGCCATCGCCGAGGCTGCGGGCACGGCGAGCGCGGCCGGGAAGCCGGTGCGGTTCGCCGCTTGGTTCCCCGCCTCGGCGCCCTGCCGCAGAGCCGCTTCGAGCGAGTAGTCCCCGGTCACTGCGCCGACGGTGAACTGGTCACGCACTGAGGTCGTCGGCACGAAGGCAGCGATGTCGACGTTCCAGTGGATCGGACCCTTGCGCTGACCGTGCAGGTGGATGACCGGCGAATGTCCGCCGGAGACCGCGAGCAGGTCGACGGGGATGCTCTCACCGTTCTCGGCTGCGACGCCGTCGTCGTCGAGTCCGGCGACGGTGACGGCGCTGACCCGCCCGGCGGGTCCTTCACCGGCGGTGCCGGTGACGGCGGAGCCGAGGATGAGACGGGTGCCCGTGGCTGCGGTGACGGATTCGGCGATCGCCGAGGCTGAGGTGCGGGAGTCGATGACCGCGGGGACGGTGATGCCTGCCGCATGGAGGTCGGTAACGAGATCGTAAGCGGAGTCGTTCGTCGTCGTCACTGCCACATTGTCACCGGCGGCCACACCGTAGCGGCCGAGGTATGTGCGCACGGCCGAGGCGAGCATGATGCCGGGACGGTCGTTGTCGGCGAAGACGATCGGACGGTCGTGCGCACCGGTGGCGAGCACGACCTGACCGGCGCGGATGTGCCAGACCTTCTGGCGCACTCCGCGGCCACCGGCAGCGGCGACGGCGTCGGTGCGGTCTTCGAGGGCGACGAAGTAGTTCGAGTCGTAGCTGCCGAAGACCGTGGTGTTCGGCACGTACGTGAGTTCTTCATGCTCGGCGAATCCGGCGACGGTGGACTCGACCCACGCCAGGGCGTCGACGTCGTCGATCGTTTCGGCCGTGGCCGGTCCCGCGGCGAGCAGCGAGCCGCCGGGAATCGACTGGTCGTCGAGGAGCAGGGTGCGCGCACCGGACTTGCCGGCCTCCCGGGCCGCGGCGAGTCCGGCGGGGCCGGCCCCGACGATGAGGACGTCGGTGTGGACGTGTTTGTGCTCGTAGGTCAGTTCGTCCTGGCCGGGATCGAGGATGCCGAGCCCGGCGAGGTAGTCGGCCTCGAGTCCTTCGGCGATGGCGACGCGGGTGGCGGGCAGCATCGACTCGGAGACGTCTCCGGGGAATCGGGAATGCACGCGGACGAGCGCATTGGACTCCTCGACGCCCGCGCCGAGGATGCCGCGGGCCCGACCCAGATAGGTCGAGTTGCCGCAGTCGATGCGGCCCGCGGCGATGAGCGCGCTGGCGATCGTGTCACCGGCGAAGCCCGAGTAGGTCGCTCCGTCGACCGTGAAGTCGATCGGGCGGGCGGTGTCGATGCCGGTGGCACCGGGCAGACGAGACGCCGAGTGCAGGCGGGTGGTGTTCGTCATCGAACCTCTCCTTGCGTGTCGGGACGGGGCGAGCCGATCGGGTAGATGGCGGTGAAGTCGTAGGTGGCCGTGTCGCGGATGGCGTTGAACCACTTCCGGCAGCCAGCGCTGTGGCTCCACATCTCGGCGTAGGCGCCGCGGCTGTTCTCACGGTAGAAGAGGTACTCGGCCCATTCCCTGTCGGTCAGGGCGTGCGGGTCTTCGGGGTAGGGAACGTGCGCCTGTCCGCCGTAGTGGAATTCGGTTTCGTCGCGTGGCCCGCAGTTCGGGCAGTCGATGAGCAGCATGTCGGTGTCTCTTTCCTTCCGCTCAGTGAGCCACGGCTGCGGCGCCGTGTTCGTCGATGAGGTGACCGGTTTCGAAGCGGTCGAGGGCGAATGGGGCGTTGAGCGGGTGGGGTTCGTCGTTCGCGATGGTGTGTGCGTAGGTGAAGCCCGCCGCGGGGGTGCCCTTGAAGCCGCCGGTGCCCCAGCCGCAGTTGGCGTAGAGTCCTTGGACTTCCGTCTTCGACACGATCGGTGAGGCGTCGAGGGTGACGTCGACGTTGCCGCCCCAGGTGCGCAGCACATGGGCGCGGGCGAAGATCGGGAACAGCTCGACCGCGGCGGCCAGCTGCTCCTCGATGACGTGGAAGCCGCCTCGTTGACCGTATCCGTTGTAGGAGTCGACGCCGGCGCCCATGACGAGTTCGCCTTTGTGCGCTTGGGAGACGTAGACGTGGACGTGGTTGGACATGACCACGGTCGGGTGTACGGGTTCGAAGAGTTCGGAGACCAGCGCCTGCAGCGGGTGGGTCTGGATCGGCAGGCGGATCCCGGCCATGTCGGCGAGCACCGAGGAGTCGCCAGCCACGGCAAGAGCGACCTTCTCGGTGGCGATCGGTCCGCGGTTCGTCTGGACGCCAACGACCTGATTGCCGATGCGTTCGATGCCCGTGACTTCGCAGTTCTGGATGATGTCGACGCCCATCTCATCGGCCTTGCGGGCGAAGGCCCAGGCGACGTGGTCGTGCTTGGCGATGCCGGCGCGCGGCTGATAGGTGCCGCCCATCACGGGGTAGCGGAGGTCGTCGCCGATGTTGATGATCGGGCAGACTTCCTTGACTTGGCTTGCATCGAGCCATTCGGCGTCGACGCCGTTGAGCTTGTTCGCGTTCACCCGGCGCTGGGATTCGCGCACGTCCTGAAGAGTGTGGGCGAGGTTGAGCACGCCGCGCTGGGAGAAGAGGAAGTCGTACTCGAGTTCTTCGGGCAGCTGTTCCCAGAGCTTGAGGGACTTCTCGTAGATCGCGGCGGATTCGTCCCACAGGTAGTTCGAGCGGATGATCGTCGTGTTGCGGGCCATGTTGCCCCCGGCAAGCCAGCCTCTCTCAAGAATGGCAATGTTCGTCATTCCGTGGTTCTTCGCCAGGTAGTAGGCGGTGGCGAGTCCGTGTCCGCCGCCGCCGACGATGACGGCTTCGTAGGACTTCTTCGGCTCCGGATTGCGCCACAGGAAGTCGGGGTGTTCGGGAAGCTGGTCAGCCATCAGCGTGCTCCGATCTCGGTGAGGGTGGGGTACAGGGGGTGATCGTTCGCCAGTCGGGTGACGCGTTCGCTCAGTTCGGCGATGATCTCCGGGCTCGCGCCGTTTTCGTCCGTGCCGGCCTTGAGCACCTCGGCGATGATGTCGGCTGCTTCGGCGAATGCTTCGCTGCCGAATCCGCGGCTGGCGAGCGCCGGGGTGCCGATCCGCAGACCGGAGGTGACCATCGGTGGTCGGGGGTCGTCGGGGACGGCGTTGCGGTTGACGGTGATGCCGATCTGGGCGAGCAGATCTTCGGCCTGGGCTCCGTCGAGGGTCGAGTTACGCAGATCGACGAGGACGAGGTGGACGTCGGTGCCGCCGGTGAGGACGGAGATTCCGCGTTCGGCGACATCGCCTTCGGTCAGGCGGCGGGCGAGTTCGCCGGCCCCGGCGAGGGTGCGCTTCTGCTTGTCGACGAAGGTGTCGGTGGCGGCCAAGCCGAAGGCCACTGCCTTGCCGGCGATGACGTGTTCGAGGGGTCCGCCCTGCTGTCCGGGGAAGACGGCGGAGTTGATCTTCTTCGCGATGTCCGCATCGTTGGTGAGGATGATGCCGCCTCGGGGGCCGCCGAGGGTCTTGTGCGTCGTCGACGACACGACGTGGGCGTGCGGGACCGGTGAGGGGTGGAGTCCGGCGGCGACGAGTCCGGCGAAGTGGGCCATATCGACCATGAGGTAGGCACCGACGGAATCGGCGATGCGGCGGAACTCTGCGAAGTCGAGCTGTCGCGTGTAGGCCGACCAGCCGGCGACGATGAGCTTCGGCTGGTGCTCGTGAGCGAGGCGTTCAACCTCGGCCATATCGACGCGTCCAGTCTCGGCATCGAGGCCGTAGGGGACGATCGAGTAGAGGCGGCCGGAGAAGTTGATCTTCATCCCGTGGGTGAGGTGGCCGCCGTGGGCGAGATTGAGTCCGAGGACGGTGTCGCCGGGACGGATGAGGGCGTGCATGACCGAGGCGTTGGCCTGGGCGCCGGAGTGCGGCTGGACGTTTGCGTACTCGGCACCGAAGAGTGCCTTGACGCGGTCGATGGCGATGCGTTCGATCTCGTCGACGTGTTCGCAGCCGCCGTAGTAGCGGCGGCCCGGGTAGCCCTCGGCGTACTTGTTCGTGAGCACTGACCCTTGAGCTTCCATGACGGCCGAGGCGGTGTGGTTCTCCGAGGCGATCATCTCCAGTCCCTCGCGCTGCCGGGCCAGTTCGGCATCGATGAATCCGGCGATCTGCGGATCGAGTTCAGCGATCGAGGTGCTCAGTTCGACGGGTTCACGGCTGGGGAAGGTCCCAGCGGAAGCGCCTGCCGGGGCACTGGCCGTGCCGGCTTCTGCGGGATTGGCGAGTTGCTCTGTCATGGATCTCCTTCGACCTGTCGCGATCGGCCTTTCCCAGCTGATCGGCAACTAATATATCAGATGCGTTCCTGTAGTGTAGGCAGAGAATTCCAGCCGATGCAATACGTTTGCCGCAGAGATTATGAAGGGGCTTCTCATGAGCACATCCGCCGACGCGACGTCACCGACGACGTCCTTGGCGAATCGCGCCTATGAGATCCTCCGCCACCGTCTCATCATGCTCGACATCGCTCCTGGCGATCCGATCAACGAGGCGGCCCTCAGCGCCGAGCTCGAGGTCGGCCGCACGCCGATCCGCGAGGCCCTCAAGCGACTCGAGCGCGATCACCTCGTCGTGTCGTATCCGCGGCGCGGCACCTTCGCCACGAATGTCGACCTCACCGATCTGTCGACGATCTCCGAGATGCGCGAAGCACTCGAGCCTATCGCCGCCCGGCGTGCGGCACGCAACCTCACCCCGGAGCGGCGCGCGGATTTCACGGCCTCGATCGCCGACCTCAAGGCACTCGAATCGACCGACGAGCAGCGCACCCTCATGGAGCGCGACCTCGACGTCCACCGCCTCATCTACAGCTCAGTGGACAATCCGCACCTGTCGGAGACGCTGATCCGCCTCGACGACCTGGCCACTCGCATCTGGTGCCTCGTCATCCCGGGGATCCCGGATCTCGTCACCCACATCCGCGAGCACATCGATCTACTCGAGGCCATCCTCGACGGCGACGAGGAGACTGTCGCCGCCCGCGCCGCCGAGCACGTCCGCGAGTTCGACAAGACCGTCCGCTCCACCCTGCGCTGAGGTCCCACTTCACCCGCTCACAGCCCCAGACCCCGCTGGAAGCCAGCTGCCCCGGCCCGCGCCAACAACGACGCCGTCGCTGAACCCCAGCATCCGTTGACGTGATCACAAACACACGCTAACGTGCTTGAATGTGATATATCAGTTGTCGACCTGACTCTGTCGACCACCTCATTCCCTCAACGACGAAGGACTTCCATGGCTGAGACCTCCACTGCCACCCATCTGGCCACGACCGAGAAGACCAGCCTTCTGCGGGTCATCACCTATGCCGGGGCGATCATCGCGTTCCTCATCGGCTCGGGCTTCGCCACCGGTCAAGAGATCCTCCAGTACTACGCGTCCTACGGCTTCTGGGGCGTCTTCGGCACCGGTCTTCTGGTGCTCGTGCTCATCTCCTATGTCGCCGTCGAGCTCTTCCTCACGGGCAGGCGGGAGCAGTTCGAGAAACCCTCACGCGTCTTCTACTACTACGGCGGAAAGTACCTCGGCACGTTCTTCGATTACTTCTCGATCCTCTTCGTCTTCCTGTCCTTCACCGTGATGATCGCCGGTGCCGGGGCGGTCTTCGAGGAGCATTACGGACTGTCGAAGTTCATCGGCGGGATCGCCTTGGCAGCCGTCGTCTGCGCCACCGTATGGTTCGGACTGACCAGCCTCGTCGACGTCATCGGCAAGATCGGCCCGGTCATCGTCATCGTCGCGATCGCCCTCGGTGTCTATGGAATCATGCGCGACCCCGAAGGCATCTCCACCGGAGTCGACGTCCTGCCGAGCCTCGACGTCACTCAGGCGTCGTCGAACTGGTTCCTCTCCGGCCTGTCCTATGTCGGATTCTGCATGCTCTGGCTCGCAGCGTTCCTCGCCGCCCTCGGCAAGACCGTGAAGAACCGCCGCGAGGCCACGGCCGGCGGCTTCGTCGGAGGCATTGCCTTCTCCCTGGCCTGCATGGTCGTCGGACTCGGGCTGCTGGCCAACATCGGCGAGGTCTTCGACGCCGAGATCCCGATGCTCGTTCTCGCCAGCAGTCTCGGACCGTGGATCGGGGCGCTCATCTCCGTGATGATCCTCGCCGGAATCTACACGACGGCGATTCCGCTGCTGTGGACGGTGTCATCGCGCTTCTTCGACGACAAGACGAAGAAGTTCAAGTACGTGACAATCGCACTCGCCGTTCTCGGCACGATCATCGGCCTCGTCCTGCCGTTCTCGCAGATGGTCAACATCATCTACGTCATCAACGGCTACGTCGGCATCGTCCTCCTGGCGCTGATGATCGTCCGCACGATCCGCGAGGTGGCCACCCGCACGGCCGGTTGAGCTCTCGCAGAAGCCTCGTTACCGCTTTGAGCCACCGAGCCGCAGCGAGACCCGCTCCGCAGCCTGCACACATTGATCTCCGAGCTCGGCAATGCGGGCGGCATCCGTACGAAACTTCGGTGCGGCGATGAGGACGGCCGCGACCACCTCGCCGCGATGATCGTACACGGGCGCGGCTATGCCGACCTCGTGCGGAGAGGTCTCGGCATCATTGAGGGCATAAGCGGGACCGGTGGCGCGTTCCGCACCGCAGCTGGCGTCGCGGAACACCTTCACCGAGGCGCTGCCTTCCGTCCGATACCGCGACCCCAGGCTGGAAGTGTGCTTGACAGGCTCGGGACTGGGCACCTGTTCGACGGTGACCGCTTCGGCGCCGTCCCATACCATCAGCGCACTCGTCTCCGACGTGGCCTGGGTGAGTGACTGCAGGATCGGATACGCTGCTCTCCGGACATCGAGATCGGCCAGCAGGGGCCCGGCGATCGCAATGATGCCCAGCCCAAGCCGATACCGTTTGGACGGCGCCTGTTCGACGATCCCTTCCTGCTCGAGTGAGGCGAGAATCCGCGACACCGAACTTTTGTGCAGCCCCACGCGCGGTGCGATCTCGGTGACACCGAGCTCCTGCCGGTCCGGCGCGAAACAGCGCAGGATGGCGACGGTGTTTTCGATGACCGAGGCACCGCGGCGTGGGTTGTCAGGCGATTGTCGGGACATGGTGTGAGTATATTCGGCGGCGAGGCCCTCAGGCCGGAATGATGTTGTGTTCGGCCCCGAACGGGAACTTCGTGATGTCCTCGGACCCGCTCTCCCCGACGACGACGATGTCATGTTCGCGGTATCCGCCGGCACCCGGCTGCCCCTCGGGAATGGTGATCATCGGCTCCATGGAGATGACCATTCCCGGTTCGATGACGGTGTCGATGTCTTCTCTCAGTTCAAGCCCGGCCTCACGCCCGTAGTAGTGGCTGAGCACTCCGAATGAGTGTCCGTACCCGAAGGTGCGGTTGGCGAAGAGTCCGTGTTCGAAGTAGATCTCGTTGAGTTCGGCGGCGATGTCCTTGCACACAGCGCCGGGCCTGATGAGTTCGATTCCGCGTTTGTGCACTTCGACGTTGACGTTCCACAGCTCGAGCGACCGGGCATCGGGCTCTCCGTAGAAGAGCGTGCGCTCCAGAGCGGTGTAATAGCCGGTCGGCATGGCGAAGCAGTTCAGGCTGAGGATGTCACCTTTTCGGATCTTGCGGGTCGTCGCCCAATTGTGCGCGCCATCGGTGTTGATACCCGATTGGAACCACACCCAGGTATCACGGAGTTCCTGGTCGGGGAACGTCCTTGCGATCTCATGAGTCATCGCCTCAGTGCCGATGAGCGCGAGTTCGTACTCGCTGATGCCTTCGGTGATGGCGGCCTTGATCGCCTCACCGCCGAGGTCGCCGATTCGAGCGCTGTGCTTGATCACCTCGATCTCCTCGGGTGACTTGATCATCCGCTGGCGCATCGACTCCTTCGAGATGTCGACGAGTTCCGCTGCAGGGAAGGCATCTTGGAGCCTGTTGCGGTTCTCGAGGGGCAGGTTGTCGTCTTCGACGCCGAGACGGCGCGGGTTGCCGATCCCGCGCTGACGCAGGCCCTCCTGGATCGCGTAGTAGTAGTTGTCACGACGCCAATCCGTGTACACGATATTCTCCCCGTAGCTGGTTCGCCACGGCATGCCTGCATCGATGTTCGCGGTGATCGTCACCGTGTCGTCGGGCGTGACGACCATGGCATATGAGCGACCGAAGTAGGTGAAGAGGAAGTCCGAGTAGTACTTGATGTTGTGATAAGAGGTCAGGACGACTGCGTCGAGTTCCTTCTCGGCCATAATGGCGCGAAGCCCGGTCAGTCTCCGCTCCATCTCCCCATCGGAGAAGGTCAGTGGTGTCTTGGAACCGCTATGGAGGACCTTGAGCCGCTCAAGGTCAGCGACGGAGGCGTGGTCGGCAAAGGTGGTCATGGGTTTCTCCTATTCGTTCGGTACCGCCGCCTCGGTGCTGCGGCGGTGTGGTGGGGTTCTGGGCGACTTCAGACGTCGCGCAGAGGCTTATGGAAGGTCTCCTTGGCACAGATGACGGCGCCGAGACAGATTGCGGCCGCAGCCATGAGGTACCAACCGGGGGCAAGATGCGAATTGGTCAGGCCGATGAGCAGAGTGGCCATAAAAGGTGCGGTGCCGCCGAACAGAGCATTCGACACGTTGAAGCTCACGGCAAACCCGGTGTACCGGATACGTGTCGGGAACATCTCGGCAAGGAAGCTCGGCAGAGTGCCGTCGTTGAGGGTGAGCATGGCTCCGAGTCCGATCTCGACAAGGACGACGAGGGTGAAGCTGCCGGCGTCCAGCAGCATGAAGGCCGGCACCGTGAGGACGATGAAAGTGACTGACGCGATGGTAAGCATCCTTTTGCGACCGAACCGATCCGAGGCCAGGCCGGTGAGCAGGATGAACCCGATATACGTGACGAGAGCGATGGTGGTGGCGAGGAATGATTTCAGCAGCCCCGTAGCCGAGCTCGGTCGTGAGATAGGTGGGCATATAGGTCAGGACGACATAGAACCCGACGGCGTTGAGCAGCACTGCGCACATCGAGATGACCAGGGGCCGCCAGTGGTCCCGGAACATGGCGAAGACCGGAGCTTTGATCACTTCATCCTGCTGAGCGAGTTCACGGAATGCCGGCGTGTCCTCGAGTCGGGTTCGGATATAGCGGCCGATCAGCCCCATGGGCGCGGCAAGGAAGAATGGGAGCCTCCAACCCCAACTCTCCAACTGTCCATCGCTCAGCGTCGACGAGAGGACTGCGGCGAGCACCGATCCCAATAGCAATCCGGTGGCGGTGCTGGCTGGAACGACGGCTGCGTAGAGACCGCGTCGACGTGGTGGAGCGTATTCGACGAGGAACGCCGAGGCCCCAGCGTACTCGCCTGCGGCGGAGAAGCCCTGCACGAGGCGGACGACGAGCAGCAGCACAGGCGCCAGGAATCCGGCCACCGCGAAACTCGGCAGCAGACCGATGGCAAACGTCGAGACAGACATGATGAGAATCGAGACGGACAGTGCGGAACGTCGTCCGATCTTGTCTCCGATATGACCCCAGATGAAGCCGCCGATGGGGCGGACGACGAAGGAGACGGCGAAGACCGCAAAGGTGGACAGAAGCGCGAGATTGCCTTCGGACTCAGGGAAGAAGACGATCGCGATGGTCGTCGCAAAATACCCGTAGACGCCGTAGTCGAACCATTCGACGAAGTTGCCGACGAAGCTCGCAGAGACGACACGCCGCAGCGTCCGCTTCTGCTCGATATTCGGCTGCGCGGTCGCCGACGCATCTGATTTCACAGCGTCATTGTCCTCTGGAGCGAGGTCGGACTTCATTGTCTTCTCCATCGTTGTGAACGGTGACAACGCATGTGTTGCACTCTTTACAACTGCGTTGCATTAAAGGTTATTGTGTCCCGGTCACCCGGTCAAGAGATTTCTGCTCAGAACTGCGCGCAATCAGAAAGCGGCAGGCGAAAGGCCCTGCCGGACCGCATGTCCGACAGGGCATTGGACTTTACGCCCCGACACAGCGAAGCCCCGCACGACCATTCGATCGTGCGGGGCTTCCCTGATGCGAGCGGCGTCGCCTACCTGCTCGAGACGCGTCCGAAGAGATTCGCGATCGGGGCGAGCAGCAGCGGCCTGGCCGCGAACCAACCGGCCACGACCACGACCATCGCGATGAGGAACCAGACGAGTCCGGCCCAACCGAGCATCTCGGTTCCCGCGAACATGTAGCCGAGGTTGTGCCGCAGTCCGGTCGTGAACACGAGGAACACGTGGACGAGGATGAAGAACACGAAGAACAGCATCGTCGGGAAGTGGATCGCCCGTGCCAGCGGCGCCGGGTAGATCTTGTTCAGCGTCGAAGCGTTCTTCGGCCACCATTCGCTCATCCGCACACCCGTGATCGCGGCCAGCGGAGCGGCGATGAACACGATGATGAAGTACATCAGCTGCTGGAGAGCGTTGTAGTTGACCCATGCATCTTCCATCGGCCATTCCATCGTTCCGTACTGCAGCGCCGCCGACAGCGCGTTGGGGAACACTTCCCAACTGGTCGGCACGATGCGCGCCCAGTGCCCGGAGACGAAGAGCAGCACGACGAAGACCACACCATTGGCCAGCCACAGCAGATCGAGGCTCGTGTGCAGCCAGAGGTTGATGCTGATCTTCTTCCCACCCTTCTTCGGGGTGTAGAACGCCGGCGGCTTCTGCTGGTGACGCACCTGCAGACCCGAACGGATGATGAGCACCATGAAGAAGATGTTGAGGAAGTGCGTCCACCGCACCCAGCCCGGGAAGCCGGGCTCGACGAATTCCGGGATGTGGTATTCGCCCGGGTAGCGTTCGAGGAACTCCGGCACGCCCGGCAGGGTCGTGACACCGCGCGCGGCGAGGATGAGGATCCCGGCCACGACGATGAGTCCGCCGAGTCCCAGTCCGACGAGCTTGGACCACTGTCCCAGCGACTTCGAACCGATCATGACCGGTTCCTTCTTCGCTGCAGGCTTCGCCGAGGCGGTGCTGCCCGAACTCGACGATGTGGCCTTCGCAGCCGGTGCCGTCTTCGCGGCCGGCTTGTCCGCGGTGCGAGCCGCAGCCTTGTCGTCCGACTTCGCTGCGGGCTTGGCCATCGGCTTGCGCTGGGCCGGCTTGTCCGCGGTCTTCGCCGCAGGCTTAGCCATCGGCTTGCGCTGGGCCGGCTTCTTCTCGGCTTCGTCGGATTTCTTCTCCGACGCCGAGGCGGCTCCCGCTGCTGCGGCACCTGCACCGGCAGCGGCTCCCGCACCTGCGGCTGCCGCGCCGGCACCGACGCCGCCGATTCCGGTGCGTCGACCTTGGGGCTTCTTCTCACCGGATTCGTCAGCTGCAGCCGGCTTCGCATCCGGCTTCGTCTCTGCTGGCGCCTGCGCTTCGTCGGCAGATTCGGCACCCGTCGGCGTGGCGCCGGCGGCTTTCTCTTCAGCCGGAGCCGAAGCGGCGGCCGAGCCTGTGGCAGGTTTGGCAGCGTGTGCTGGAGCGAAGCCTTCCGGCGGCCAGGGGTCTCCCCCGGCGGTGCGGGGAAGTCCGCGGCGCAACGGTACATCGGAGAGTTCTCCGGAGCCCGAGCCGTTCGCGGCTGCTGCAGCCACACCGGCACCGGCAACGCCAGCACCAGCTGCGGCGGCCGCCGCAGGAGCAGCGGACGAGGATTCAGACGTGGAATCGGCTGACGTTTCAGCCGGAGCGGTTTCGGCAGAGTCGGCCTGTCCTGCGGCTTCCTCCGCAGGGCTCTCGGCAGGAGCGGAAGCGGCCGCTGCCGGTGCAGCGGTGCCGGCGGTGGATCCGCCTGCGGCCTTGGCCCCGGCGGGCGCGAAGCCTTCCGGCGGCCAGGGCTCTCCACCGGCAACACGCGGCAGACCGCGACGCAGTGGAACCTCGGCGGCAGGAGCCGATTCGGCAGCGGGAGCATCGGCGGCGGCAGATTCTGCGGCAGCCGACTCATCGTCCGAACCGGAAGCGGCGACGGCGGCGCCGGCAGCCACTCCGGCACCAGCCGTCGCGGCAGCGGCAGCCGGGGCAGCCGAGGACTGTTCGTCCGATTCAGCGGGCGCCGCGTCCTCGGTCGAATCCTCGACAGCGACATCCTCTTCGACTGCAGTCTCTTCCGGAGCCGACGGTTCAGCGGACGCAACGGGAGCAGCTGAGGTACCGGTAGCCTTCACTCCTGCAGGAGCAAGACCTTCCGGCGGCCAGGGCTCTCCGCCCTCGACGCGCGGCAGGCCGCGGCGCAGAGGCACTTCGGCCGCGGGAGCGGCGTCGGCCTCAGGCTCACCGGCAGGAGTCGAGTCAGCTGACTCACCCGCGTCATCGGCACCGGCTGCGGCAACACCCGCAGCACCAGCGGCGACACCGGCAGCGCCGACGCCCGCCGCAACAGCGGCACCCGACGACGATTCGTCAGCCGATTCATCGACCGATTCCTCAGCGGCGTCCTCAACGGAGTCCTCAGTTGGCTCCTCCGCTTCAGCGGAAGCCTCTGCCCCCGTCGATTCCTCAGCCTCGGTCACATCGGACTCGGCCGCCTCGGCGGGGGAACCTTCATCCAGTTCCTCCGTCTCGGCAGTCTCCGGCAGCCACGACGCGCCCTCTTCCAAGGGTTCGCCGATGGTGCCCTCCGGGGGCCAGGGGTCTCCGCCTTCGACCCGGGGCAGACCCGAGCGCAGCGAACTGGAATAGGTTGCCATATCAGGACTTGTTCTCGTTCAGTGATTCGATGGCCTGGGGAACGACCTTGAACAGGTCGCCGACGACGCCGAAATCGGCGATGTCGAAGATCGGGGCTTCGGCGTCCTTGTTGACCGCGACGATGGTCTTCGAGGTCTGCATACCGGCCTTGTGCTGGATCGCGCCGGAGATGCCGAGCGCCACATAGAGCTGCGGGGACACCGACACACCGGTCTGGCCGACCTGGTGCGACTGAGCGATGTAGCCGGCGTCGACGGCCGCACGGGAGGCACCGACGGCAGCGCCGAGCGTGTCGGCGAATTCGCCGACGAGTTCGAAGGACTCCTCCGAACCGACGCCGCGACCACCGGAGACGACCTTCTGCGCGCCGCGCAGCTCTGGACGCGAGGAGGTTTCGACGACGGCTTCGAACGAGTCGATCGCAGCCGAGCGCTTACCGGAATCGGCGACCTCGAGGGCCTGCGTGTTTGCGGACTGTGCTTCTGCGCGAGCCTCGATCGAGCCCAGGCGGACGGTAACGATCGGGGCACCGAAGGTCGGGGCCGAGGAGGCGGTGTAGCCGCCGCCGTAGACGGAGTGGTTGGCCACGATGCCCTCGGAGTCGCGTTCGAGTCCGGTGGCGTCGACGGACACGGCCGATCCGCTGCGCACGGCGTAGCGACCGGCGATGTCACGACCGTCGAGAGTATTGGGCACGAGAACAGCGTCGGGAGCGGTGAGCTCCGCGGCTGCGGCCACGGCGTCGACGGCCGCGGCGCCGAGGTTGCCCTCGGTGGCTGCGGCGGTCAGGGTCGCCACGGCGCCGAGTTCGGCGGCCTTGTCGGCAGCGGCGTCGGCGCTGCCGGCGGCGAGCACGAGGGCGACGGGTGAGCCGATCTCAGCGGCACCGCCGAGCAGTTCGGCGGCCGGCTTCTCCAGCTGGCCTTCGGCATCGGCGGTGAGGACGACGAGAATGGAGTCCTGCGGGAATTCTGACATGACGATTCTCCTTAGGCCAGACGGTTCTTGGTGAGGTATTCGGCGAGTTCGACTCCGCCATTGCCTTCGTCGACGACCTTCTCGCCGGCTTCGCGCGGCGGCTTCTCGGCGACGGTGACCATGATCGAGCGAGCCACGGACTGGTCCTCGGCGTCGATGTCGAGATCGGACAGGCTGATGACCTCGAAGGGCTTCTTCTTCGCCGCCATGATGCCCTTGAAGTTCGGGAATCGAGCCTCGGGAAGCGCCTCGGTGATGGAGATGACGGCGGGCAGTTCGGCCGAGACCTGCTGCTTGCCGCCTTCGACCGCGCGGGTGCCGGAGACCTTGCCGTCGCCCAGTTCGACGGTCGTCAGGCCGGTCACGTGCGGGTAGTCGAGGTGCTCGGCGAGCATCGCCGGCATCATGCCGCCGTTGCCGTCGGTGGAGACGTTGCCGGTCACGACGAGGTCGAACTCACCGCGGCGCAGAGCGGCGGCGAGCACCTCGGCGGTCAGCCCGAGATCCGCACCGGCCAAACCTTCATCGGCCACGTGCACGGCATTGTCGGCACCCATGGCCAGACCCTTGCGGATCGTCGCGGTCGCGGTATCGGGCGCCATCGAGATGACGGTCACCTCGGTGTCGCCGTCGGAGTCCTTCTGCGTCAGGGCGACCTCGAGGGCACGCTCACCGATCTCATCGAGGACGGCTTCCGAGGCGCCGCGATCGGCGAGCCCGGTTTCCAAGTTCAACTTGCGGTCGCCGTACGTATCCGGGACCTCTTTGACCAACACCGCGATCTTCAAGGATGACTCCTTAGGTTCGTGAAGCAGTTCCAGCTGCGTGAGACTTTCGTCTCATAATCTACAGGTGGCTGATTTCCGTCCGTTGACCGGGTCCGGGTTAGAACCGATCATGTCCATCACCCATGGTACGTGGTAGGCACCACAGATATCTCCGTTACTGTACGAACGATCGACAGAATTTGTCCAGCGCGTCGGACTCCGTAACCTCGTGCACTTCCCCCCACCGAGGTGGTCCCCCCCTGTCGTCGACGTCTGGACCTCGACGCGGGGTCATCCCCTCGCCGAGGCGGGGCCCTAGAATGGGAAGCAGACCGACCATTCCTCCCGGTGCCCATCGCCGCCTCTCCGCGCGAGTGCATCCGGGCAGGCTGGACGCAGAGGTCGCAGGCAAGACGCAGACATCAACGGTGAAGGAGCGCCCCGTGGCATTCGACCTCGACGACATCGACCGCAGCATCATCGCCGCCCTCGTCGAGGACTCGCGCCTGAGCGTGCGCCAGTTGGCCGAACGCGTCCACATCTCCCGCTCCGCCGCGCATAAGCGCTTCACCACCCTCATCGAATCGGGTGCGATCAGGAAATTCACCGCCGAGGTGGACCGCGAGGCCCTCGGCATGACCGTGACCGCGGTCGTCGTCGTCAAGATCGGCGAGCGCCCCTGGCCGCAGGTCCGTGACGACCTGGCAACCCTTCCGTTCGTGGAGAAGGTTCAAGCCGTCAGCGGGGACATCGACGCCTTGGTGACGGTCAACGCCCCGGACAACACCGCACTGTCGCAGGTGATCCTCCGCCGCATCCACGAAGTCCCGGGCGTCGTGTCCTCCCGCTCGCTCCTCATCCTCGATGAGGCCGAGGGCCACAGGCCGGGCGCCGGCTGAGTAGTGCGGCTCAGTCCTTCTGGTATTCGGTGATGGCTTTCTCGGCAAGGTCGAGACCGTAATCCGCGTCGGCGTATCCGGCGATTGTGGCTTTGCCGATCGGATAGACGTGTCCGGCCCGGACAGCCGGGAGGTCTTTGAACACAGCCGAGTCCATGAGCGCCTTCGTCAACGAGTCATAGTCGCCGCGCAGGTCCGAGTTGACGAAGATGATGTCGGCATCGGACAGACTGCGGTCGAGGACTTCCAGCGAGATCTGAGCTTCGGGCTCGACGGTCCCTGACTTATTGCCTCCCTGTTCGGCCTTGCCGTACTTCTTCACCATGGCGTCCTCGTCGGCCGACCAATCGAACCCGAGTGGGGACAGAATCGTGCCGAGCATGTTCTCACTGCCCCACAGGTATGCCGAGTTCTCCTCGAAGGAGGACACCACTCCGATCGTGGTGCCCTCGGTGACCTCGGAATGCTTTTCGCCGAGCTGCTTCTGCCGAGCCGTGAATTCTCTGTCGAGTTCGTCGAGCTGATCGGTCTTGTTGACGGCGTCTGCGACTTCCCCAACACGCTGCTGCCAATTCGCGCGGTCTCCGCCGCGCAGGGTGAACTGGTAGACGGGTGCGATCTCCTCGAGCTGCTCGATCATCTCCGGTTCGAAGATGTTCGGGGACAGGATGAGGTCGGGTTCGGCCTCGGCGAGCTTCTCGAGGTCCGGCTCCTGCTGACTGACTGTGGGGATCCCCTCGAGTTCATCGAGCCACTCCTCGGGCACGGCCGGATCCTGGTACTCGCCCTGCGCCACGGGAGGCGCGTCAAGATCCATGAGGGTCTCGGTGGCGGCGTAGTGCAGTGTCGCGACGGCCTTCGGAGCCGCGGGCACTTCGACCTCCGCGCCGGTCGCATCGGTGACGGTGCGCGTCTCGGAGGCAGCGCCCTGGTTTGCCTCCTCACTGCCGCCTGCGCATCCGGCGAGGAGAGCGAGGCCGGTGGCTCCGGCGATGGCAGCAGCGGTCAGGCGCGTCAATGACATACGTTTGTCCTTATTCTTCTTTGATCTGGTGAACGTCCGGGTGAGGCGGCCAGGCCCCGGAGAGGCAGTTCAGGAGCGTGCGGCGATCACGGCCGATCGGAACCGGCCGAACCCCCATCCGATGTCTCTCACCTGCACGTGCGCGGCTCCGAGCTTATGCAGATCCGTGACGAGCTCGCCGCTGGTCAGCGACGGATTCCCGGTGGTGGCCAGGACCGTGATGAGTTCTTCGGCCTGATGGTCATCGGTCTCGGCATCATCGGTGAAGGGTTCTACGATCACCAGGGTCCGGCTCGCGGCGAGCATCCGGTCCAACAACGAGGTCACCTCTGTCCGAGATCGCCCCGTCAATCCGGCGATCACGAGGGTGCAATCGACGTCCGGCCAGGGTCGTCGACCGAACAGGCCCTGTACGCCGGGAGTGTGGATCGTCCGCCCCGAGTGCGAGGCCTTCCTCGTCAGGGCGGCGGCCGCCTCGGCGTCGACATCACCGACGACGGCGAGGTTCCCGGCCGAGGCCACGGGTTCGAGGTCGAGGATGAGATCGAGGACATACTGCAGGTGGTCGAGGCTGCGTCGCCGGTGGGCGGAGTCGAGTTCGGAATCGGCGTCGCGCTGGGCATGCCAGGTGGGAGCCTGAATCGTCGAGGCGCGCGAAGTGCGGGAGGCGAACCCGCCTCTGAGCACATCGATGAGGTCGACGAGGGAGAACAGGTCGAGCAGCGCCGCATCGCTCAGGTCGAGCCCGTCGGAGGCACCGTCGCCGGTGAGAACCGCCCCGGTCGGGGTGTTGCGGTAGATCTCGTCCTCGTGAGATAGGAGTCCGAGGGAGCACATAGCCGTCAGCACCGGGCGCACACGGTCGGCATCGATATCGAGTTCGGCGGCGATCGCCTCGGCGGTGGCGACTCCGCCGGCGATGAGGTCGTTGATGCCGAGGGTGACGGCTGTCCGGGTGATGATCGCGGGGAGCAGTTCGGTCATTTCGTGGACCTGGTGGAGGACCTCGAGAGTTCCGTCCGGTTCGGCGCTGCCCTCGCTGCCGGCTGCTGCAGAAGGGGCCGAATCATCGGCCGGGCCGGACTCGGCCCCAGATCCCTCGAGCGTGGCCTCGGGCGTGGAGGCGACTGCCGCACTTGGCGCGGCGGGACGAGTCGGCATCTTCCGCCAGTAGCCGACGACCTCGACGTCCGCTTTGGGAAGGCCGATCTCCCGGCGCAGGTAGCGGCGGATGGGGGCGATGGTCAGCGTCTCGCCCGCGCACCAGGCGTAAGTGCGGCCTTCGGGCAGATCGAGATTCTTTACGGCGTCGAACATCAGGCGCGATTCGCCCGGTGCGGTGGATCCGCGGATGAGCCAGTCAATTTCGACATCGGCTTCGGTGGGGATGTCTTGGATGTCGTCGGAGGTGGGTACTTCGATGATGATGTGACCGCGGGTGCCAGCAGGTGCCTCTTCGAGCCAGCGCCCGACAGCGGGCAACGCCGTCTCGTCGGCAACGAGGAGGTGGAAATCGATGTCGTCGGCCAGCCCGGCGCAGGTCTTCGGTCCGGCGAAGCTGATCCGATCACCGACCGCGACGCCGAAAGCCCAGTCAGAGGCCAGTCCGGAGTCATGGCGCACGATGTCGATGCTGAAGGAGTTCGTCTCGTGGTCGACGCTGCGAACAGTGTAGTCGCGGGCACGGTTGAGCGCTTCCCGATTCCAGTTGAAGCGGAACTCCTCCTGCTCGCCGATATCGAGGGATGAGCCGTCGGGCGGGGGAATGACGAGTTTCACGTGATCGTCGAAACCCTCGGAGCGGAATGCAGGCCGTGCAGCCTCGCCGACCCCACCGGCCGCCAATTGATCGCCTGCCACTGTCAGGCGTCGCATGTTCGGGGTGATGTCGACGATGCCGGTGACTTCCACTTCTCGCAGGATGATCGGCAGCACCTGCAGAGGCCTGGAAGTACGCGGCATGTATTCAGCTCCGAGGGTTCTTGACGTATGAAACAGCGAGAAACAGAGAAGCCGGACCCACAACTTCAAGCAGGTGTGTCAACTGCCTTAGGCAAGACCGATGTTCCCTATATCTCATAGGTGAGCCTAACCTGGGATCGCAGCAGGTGCAACCACTTATTTTCAACACCGACCAGAGGCCGCCACCTCAGTTCGCTCCGACACCCCTGGTCTCGCTTCGTCTTATTCGCGCGGTCCCGACAGCAGCATGAGCGCGGCACCGGCGACGATGCGCTTGTACACCGGCTCGGCCGACAGCGTGTCTCCGTCGGCCGTGAGGAGCCCGAGCTCGGCGAGCTCCTGCAGTTCGTCCTCCAAGAGCGTGGAGAGCCGTTCGCTGCGCACCTCGCCGAGGTCGAGTTCAGGGCGTTCCGGTGCCGAGTCGGGAGTGAGGATCTCGATGAGGCGCTGGGCGATCGTGATCGCCGGGGTGCCGTAGTCTTCTCCGGGAACGAGGTTGATCACGTCGAGCAGCCGCTCGTAGATGAAGGCGCCGATGACCGGCAGTGCGGTATCCGCGCTCACCTCGCCCTTCTTCCACTCGTCGGCGGCGTTTCCCGGGCGGACCTTGGTGCCGGAGATCTCGGTGATCTCGGCGCTCTGCATCACGGCCCACATCGCTTCGAGGACGGGCACCTCGTCGGCGCTGCGCGCATAGTTCACACCGTCTTCATAACGGGCGTTCGACGCAACTCCGACGGCTTTGATGCCGAACTTTTCGGCCGCCTCGGCGATATCGGCACGCTTCACCCGCCCCGTACCGGTCAGCGGCCGGGACTCGCCCACCCAGTCGAGGATGCCGACCACGCCCTCGACGAGGCGGTTGTGCGGCAAAGGCTGCGCGAGCTGCTCCTCGCTCAGAGCATTGGCTTCGACGGCGGCCATCAGGGCCGAGGGCAGCGGGTCGGTGCGCATGCTCGCGGCTTCGGCTCGGGCGCGAGCGGCATTCCAGCGTTCGGGGTCCTCGTCGGTGTCCATGCGGAAGCGGAGATAGTTGTCGAGAGCTTCGAGGCTGTCGAGGAAGATCACCGTCGAAGGCGATTCGCCATCGGTCTTCGCGGCTTCCTGCTGTCCGTCAACTGCGAAGCTTTCGAGGACGTCGAGGAGGTCGTCGATTCCCTCCGGTTCGTCGATATCTGCGCGGGAGGACACGGCGATGCAGAACAGGAGGTGGGCGATGTCGAAGACCTCTGAGTCTTCGTCGACATCGTCGTAGGTCTCGGCCAGCCAGTCGCGGAAGCGCTGGTAGAGCGGCATCTCGTAGACGGTCTTCTCGACCGCGTCCATTCGTGCATCGATGCCCTGCGGGTCAGCGTGGGGATTCGCCTGCGCACTCGCCTCGGCGCTCGATCCGCCGAGCCACTCCGGCAGGCCCTGTTCTGCGGCAGGGCCGTCCTGGACGTCCTGGTCACCCTGGAACACTCGGCCGGTGGAGCCGTAGGTGCCGGCAACCGGTTCCGGATAACCGTCGAGCGGCAAGAGCTCGTCGACGACTTCCTGCTCCGAGACCTTGTTTCGCTTGGCCAACCGCGCGACCGCGGCGGCTACGGCGAGCATGGAGCCCTCGAGGACGGGGAGTCCGCTGTTGTTGGTGATGAGGCGATCGAGGCTGTCGACGACGCGACCCTTATGTGCCAGGGCGAGGATGTCGCGGGCGACGTTGCGGGATTTCTTCGCCGACCACTTCGGTGCCATCACTCCGCCGAGCTTCGGCCCGTGCACGTCGTCGGTGAACCATTCGTCAACGAGGCCCATCGCCGCCCCGGTCACCTGCGCGACGCTCGGGCTGAAGTCCTCGGGATCGGAGGGCAGGGAGGCCACTACAGCCTCGGCGGTTTTGATGTCGCCTTCAGCAAAGGCCACGGAGAACGATCGCAGCTTCCCCAGAGCCAGTCCGCGGTGGGCACCGACCGGGGTGAATAGTCGGCGGTTGTATTCCACCTGCGCCTTCTCCATGGCAACGTGGAAGTCGGCTTCGGTGAAGTCCGCATTCGGATCATCGATGTCGATTCCTTCGGCCTTGAGGAACGGCGCCAGCTCCCGCATCATCCGATCGGACATTCCGGGGTCGTGGCTGATTTTGCCGCCCGCTGCCATTCCGTGGAATTCGGGACCGTCGAAGAAAGTAGACACGCATTGCTCCTGCAGAGGATGAACTGAAGCAATAACGGTAACAAGTCAGACCTCGTCGGCCACACAACTGCCCCGGCATGGCCCCGCGGCTTCACCGAGATCACATTTCGGGAGTCGGCGGTACCGCACACAGCTCTGCGGGCCCGGTCGGTGTTCACGCCCTGGTCAGCGCTCAGCCGCCCGGAGAAGCGAGGGTCTTCCGCACCGCCCTGATGGTCAGCTCGAGAGACTGGGCGCGTGCGGTCGGATCGTCGACGCCGACGCTCACGCTGTAGAGGTGTCCTGAGCCGATGGTGAGGTAGACGAACGCCGCCGCCCATCCGATCGGCACACTTTCATCGATGGAGCCGTCCGCCTGCCCCCTCGCGATGACGGCCTCGAGTGGATCATCCTCGGCATCCGCAGATTCAGCGCCCGTGCGGGACTCGGCGGCCGCCTCGGCGAATGTCTCATCGGTGATGATCGGGTTGTCGGCGAAGAGCAGGGTGAGCACATCGGGCAGAGTGAACAGCTCCGCACAGATCCGCTCGAGCGCCGCCAGACCGGCGCCCGCTTCGGGACGCGCCTTCATGACCGCCTCACCGAATCGCCGGGCACCGAGCAGGGCCGCCGCGCCGACGAGCGCCTCCCGATCACCGAAATGTCGGTAAAGAGTGGTGCGACCGACGCCGATCGACTGTGAAAGTTCGATCATCGACGCCTGCGGGTTCGCGGCAAGGTGGGTCAGTGCCTCGCTGACCAGCGCCTCTCGGCCCAATCGACGCATTCCCTGCACCGGCACAACCCCTCCCTGACTCTGCGAACGATACAGAGCAGTCTACTTGTGGAACAGCGTTGTTCCACTTTGGTATCATTGAGTACCGACAATGCCTTCGAGGATCGAGCACGTGATGGATCAGCCCCCGCAGAAGAACGACTTCGCAACCCAGCAGCCCCACGCCCCCGCGACGTTCGCGCTCAGTCGGAGCGACGTCGTCGTCATCGGCCTCGTCTGCATCGTCGTCGGCGTGGCACTCGGCTTCTTCCTTCCGGCCCTCGGATCGCTTGCCGCAACATTTCCCATTCCTTTCGGGGACGTCATCGAGAAGCTCAGCCGCTTCGACCAGGCGTGGGTCGTCATCGCCCGACCGATCATCGGCGGAGCACTCGGACTCATCGCCGCCTTCTTCATCGCCGCCTCGACGACTCCCCTGATCGTCGACGAACACGGAATCACCATCGGCCGAGACGACGACCACCCGCTGCGCATCTCCCGCGCCTCGTTCTCGACCGCGTACTTCGCCGACGGCAAGCTCGTCGTCGTCACCGAAGGCGGGCATCAGGCCTTCAAAGGAGATGTCGAAGGCAAGAAGGCCGCGGTCGCCGACGCCTTCACCTCCCGCGGTTACCGGTGGGGAGAGATCTGACCGCGCAGGGTGAGATCTGAGCAGTCCGAAAACGGAGTCTGCGCAACCCCGATCCTCCAGCCAAACGTCCACTCGGCCTGCCGGAACCGGTCCCTTCGTCCCGAGTTCGCGACACGTTTGGCCGCCCGTCCTCACCTGCACGTCAGCCGTGGAATCGTGACTCGGCTCACGCCACCATGGGGCCATGACCATTGACGTTCCCACCACAGGCCGTTCACTGCCCCAGCTGCAGCCGATCAGCTTCATCGGCGCAGATGGCCGGCTCACCGACACTCCGACCGAAGGGCTGCGGATCCCCAGCGATGCCACCCTCACCGGTCTCTACCGGCAGATGGTCCTCGTCCGCCGGTTCGAAGCGCAGGTCACGCACCTGACTAGACAGGGTCGACTCGCAACCTATCCCTCCGCGGCAGGTCAGGAAGCCGCCGAGGTGGGGGCCACCACCGCGCTGGCCCCGAACGATTGGCTCTTCCCCACCTACCGCGACTCGGCCGCGCTGCTGACCCGCGGAGTGCCCGTCGCCGAGATCCTCGCCGCCTTCCGCGGAGACTGGCACTGCGGTTTCGATCCGCACGAGTATCATGCCTCACCTGCGGCGACACCGCTGGCGACGCAGACTCTGCATGCCACCGGATTCGCGATGGCCGCGAAGCTCAAGGGCGAGGATGCAGCGACTCTGACCTTCCTCGGCGACGGCGCCAGCAGCGAAGGCGACACCCACGAGGCATTCAACTTCGCCTCCGTGTGGCAGACCCCGACGGTCTTCGTGCTGCAGAACAACCAGTACGCGATCTCCACTCCCCTGCGGGAGCAGACGAACGCGACGATGCTCGCCGACCGAGCCGCCGGCTACGGAATGCCGGGCCTGCGGGTCGACGGCAACGACGTCGCCGCCGTGTTCGCCGCCGTCTCGACCGCTCTCGAGCGCGGTCGGAACGGAGACGGTCCGACCCTCATCGAGTGCCTCACCTACCGGATGGAGTCACACACGAACTCCGACGATCCGACGAAGTACCGTGACACCGAGGAGGTCGAGCACTGGAAGCAGTTCGATCCCATCGACCGTCTCGAGAAGTATCTGCGGTCGACCGGTGCACTCGACGATTCGTCAGTCGCAGAGGTCGCCGAGGCGGCCGAGACTCTGGCCGCGTCCGTCCGCGATGCGATGAACCAAGAGGCCGAGGTCGACCCGCGCGAGCTCTTCGCCCACGTCTACGCGACCCCGCGCACGGGCCTTGCCGAACAGCAGCAGGTCCTCGAGGCCGAACTCGCCGCGGCAGGCCAGGCATGAGCGTCGAAACCGGCACCGACCCAGCTGCCGATCCGACTGCGGTGAACGACGAAACGGGCAGCGCCGCCTCGGCGAAGAGCGACACCGCACCCGGCACTGCACGGGCCCCCGAGGCCGGCCAGGCCCCGTCAGCGGTGACGATGACGAAGGCCCTCAACCAGGCGCTGCGGGATTCCCTGGCCGACGACGACACTGTGCTCGTCTTCGGGGAGGATGTCGGCCGCCTCGGCGGGGTCTTCAGGGTCACCGAAGGACTGCGGGCCGAATTCGGGTCGAATCGGGTCTGGGATTCTCCGCTTGCGGAGTCCGGCATCATCGGCACCGCGATCGGCATGGCGATGAACGGGATGCGCCCGGTGGTCGAGATGCAGTTCGACGCCTACGCCTACCCCGCGTTCGAGCAGATCGTGTCCCATGTGGCGAAGATGCGGAACCGGACGAAAGGCCGGGTCAGCCTGCCGATCACGATCCGGATTCCCTATGCCGGCGACATCGGCGGAGTCGAGCACCACTCGGATTCGTCCGAGGCCTATTGGACGTCGACGCCGGGTCTGACCGTCGTCACGCCGTCGAATCCGGCCGATGCGTATTCGCTGCTGCGCGAGTCGATCGCCTCCGATGATCCGGTCGTGTTCATGGAGCCGAAGTCCCGCTACTGGATGAAGGAGACGCTGACCCTGCCCGTGTCCACGGCGCCGATGAATCGGGCGCAGGTCATCCGCGAGGGCACCGACGTCACCCTGCTCGCCTATGGTCCGACGGTGCGGACGGCGCTCGATTCCGCCGAGGCCGGGGCCGAGCACGGACTGTCCATCGAGGTCATCGACCTGCGCACGCTGTCTCCGTTCGATGATGAGACGGCGTCTGAGTCCGTGCGCAAGACCTCGCGCGCGGCGATCATCCACGAGGCCGCGCAGTTCGGCGGATACGGCGCCGAGGTGGCCGCCCGCCTCACCGAACGCAACTTCACTTACCTGTCGGCCCCGATCCTGAGGGTCGCCGGGTTCGATGTGCCCTATCCGTCGCCGAAGCTCGAGGAGTTCTACTTGCCCACCGTCGAACGCGTGCTCGATGCGCTCGAGTCCTGGGATTGGGAGCTGTGATGAGTGCTGATCTGAATACCGGGATGCGCGGGACTGGCACGCGCGAGTTCATCCTTCCCGACCTCGGCGAAGGCCTCACCGAGGCGGAGCTGATCTCTTGGAAGGTCGAGATCGGGGACGAGGTCCACGTCGATCAGATGGTCGTCGAGGTCGAATCCGCGAAGTCAGTCGTCGAACTCCCCTGCCCGTACGCCGGGCGGATCGTCAGCCTTCACGCCGCCGCTGGGGACACCGTCAGTGCAGGCCAGGCCCTGCTCTCTGTCGCCGAGGCGGAGAGTGCGGCGGCGAGCGCGAGCGCGAGCGCAGACGGCAGCGCCGGCGAATCGAGCGGCGCGAACCTCATCGGCTACGGTACATCGGAGCCGAAGACCCGTTCGACGAAGAAGCGCTCGTTCGGCGGCAAGCGCACGGCTGTTCCGGACGCGACATCCACCGTGCCCCCGGGTGCCGCCCCAGCCGTCCCGACGGTCATCCCGGATGCTCCCGTGCAGCCGCCGACAGAGGCACAGACTCCCACCGAAGACTCGTCGAAGACCGCCATCGGAGAGTCGGCGACGGCCGCCGGCGAGCAGGTCTCCCCTGTGTCGTCCCCGCTTGTGCGCAAGCTAGCGAAGGATCACGGCATCAGCGCCAAGCACCTGCCCGGCAGCGGTCCCGGTGGGATCGTGACCAGGGCCGATGTCCTCGCTGCGATCGAGTCGGGCACGGCTGCGAACGTCGACGCGGCGAGCGCTCACGTCCCCGCGGGGACGTCACGAGCCGGCGAACCTCAGTCGATCACGGAACGCAGCGCCACCTCGGCGGGGGCACCTTCGCCTGTCGGGCGGGCCGACCGCGATACCCGCACCCCGATCACGGGGCTGCGGAAGATCGTGTCCGAACGCCTCACGAAGTCGCGGCAGGAGATCCCCGAGGCGACCATCTGGCTCGATGTCGATGCCACCGAGCTACTGGGCACGAAGCGCGCGCTCGAGGCGCGCACCGGTGAGAGATATTCGCTGCTGTCGCTCGTCGCCCGCTTCGTCGTGGCCGGATTGAAGAAGTATCCGATCATCAACTCGTCGATCGATACAGCCGCCGGAGAGATCGTCACCCATGGTGACATCAACCTCGGCCTGGCCGCGCAGACCCCGCGCGGACTCATGGTCCCCGTCGTCCACGGGGCCGGCGAGATGAGCCTGCGGCAGCTGCGCGACTCCGTGTCCGAGACCGTCGGGAAGGCCGCCTCGGGGAGGTTCGATCCGTCGGAGCTGTCCGGCGGCACTTTCACCCTGAACAACTACGGGGTGTTCGGCGTCGACGGTTCGGCCCCGATCATCAACCTCCCCGAGGTGGCCATGCTCGGTCTCGGCAGGATCAAGGACCGCCCATGGGTCGTCGACGGTGAGCTGACGGTGCGCAAGGTGATGTACCTGTCCTTCGTCTTCGACCACCGGGCGTGCGACGGTCAGGAGCCGAGCGAGTTCCTCACCTTCGTCGCCGACTGCATCGAGAACCCGATCTCGCTGCTGCCCGAGCTCTGAGTCCCGCCGAGCCGTAGCTTCCAGTTCGGAGCCGGCACGACGCTCGTTCAAGCGGCATCGCACTTGTCGATAGGTACACCGTTCGACAAGTGCGGGCCGCCTTGAACGACGCTTCCCGCACTGCACTTCCCCGCTGCGGTTCCACACTTCGGACGACCATTCCGTCTGTGACTCACAGCACTAACCTTGCCGAGTCCGCTCACCGCGGACGCGAACGCAAGGAAACGAGGTTGAGCATGTCACGGAACCCCAGTTCGGTACGTCAGGCGGGGCCGCCTCGGCGGCGGTATTCGCTGGTCCTCCTCATCGTCCCCGTGATCCTCTACGTCCTCACCCCGGTCGTGGCGAACTCGGTCGAGCCGCGCATCGCCGGATTGCCGTTCATCCTCGCCTATACGATCGCGGTCACGATTCTCACCTGGTTCTTCGTGTGGATGACCGCTCGCGGCGACCGGTACTACCGGCACGATCTGCCCGAGCACATCCCTTCCGATGTCGCATTCGGTGAGGACCACGAGATCGAGGAGGCCGGGAAATGAGCACCTCCGCGATCATCGCCTGCATCATCTTCGGCCTCGCCATGCTCGCGACCATCGGCATCGGCATCTGGTCCGGCCGCGGCCGGGAGAAGTCGCTGGACGAATGGTCGGTGTCCGGACGCGGGCTGGGCTTCGTCTTCATCCTGCTGCTCATGGCAGGCGAAACATATACGAGCTTTTCGTTCCTCGGCACGGCCGGTTGGTCCTACTCCTATGGGGCGCCGATCCTCTACCTCATCGGCTACCTGAGCATCGGTCTCGTCGTCGCCTATCTCGTCGGCCCACTGTTCTGGACCTACGCCGCCCGGCACAAGCTCGTCAGTCTCTCCGACATCGTCGAACACCGGTTTCGCTCGCGCGGGCTGGCGATCCTCGTGGCTGTCCTCGCAACGATCTTCATCGTTCCCTACATCCAGCTGCAGATCCAGGGCATGGGTGCGGTCGTCAACGCGATGAGCTACGGCGCGATCGACCTCAAGATCGCCGCCATCGTCTCCTTCATCGTCGCCGAGGCGTTCATCCTCTTCTCCGGACTGCGCGGTTCCGCCTGGGTCAGCGTCCTCAAGGACGGACTGGTCATCCTCGCTGTCGCGTTCCTCGCGATCTACGTACCGCTGCACTATTTCGACGGCCTGGCGCCCCTGCTTGACCGCGTCGTGAGTGAGAAATCTCAGTGGCTGACCTTCCCCGGCGCAGGCGATGGCATCTACGGGGGTGCATGGTTCATCTCGACGATCATCCTCAACGGGATCACGATCACCGTGTTCCCCACGTCGATCGCCGGCTATCTGTCGGGCACCTCGGCGAATGCTCTGCGACGCAACTCGATCATCCTGCCGTGGTATCAGCTGCTGCTCCTCGTGCCGATGATGGTCGGTGTGGCTGCACTCTTCGTCGTCCCTGCTCTCAAAGACGCCGACCTAGCCCTGTTCTCCGTGGTCATCGATTCCCTGCCCGCGCCGATCGTCGCGATCATCGGCGTCGCAGGCGCGCTCTCGGCGATCGTGCCGATGAGCGTGTACATGCTCTCGATCGGTTCGATGTGGGGACGGACTGTCTTGGGCGGCGGCTTGGCCGGACCGAAGAACGCCGCTTCGATGACTCCTGAGCAGCTGAACGCACGGGGCCTGCGGCAGAAGACACTGTCCCAGTGGGTGTGCCTGGCCGTCGGCATCATCGCCCTGATCATGAGCCTGCTCATGCCGGATGCGCTCGTCGAGCTCTCCGTGCTCAGCTACGAGGGCCTGGCACAGGTCGTGCCGGCCGCGCTGCTCTCCCTGTACTGGCCGCGCATGAGCAAGCAGGCGGCGGCTGCGGGTCTCATCGTCGGCTCCGTCGTCATGGTCGCCCTCCACTACACGGGACTCGACCCGCTGCTCGGAATCAACGGCGGCCTCTGGGCTGTCGCGGCGAACCTCATCGTGGTCGTCATCGTCACTCTGGCCAAGCCGGACCCACGCTGGGTGCCGTCAGCCCAGCGGCAGACGCGCACCGAGGCGGCAGCGTTGTAGGCGCGAGCCCTTCGATCAGCGCGACCTCACCCGTCGAGCAGTGCAGCCGCGTACATCGGGCGGGCGGCGTCGGCGCTCGGCGGGTGGAAGAGCCCGGCCGTGGCATCGCGGAAGAGGCGGGAGAGTTCGTGCTTGTTGCCGAACCCGTTGCCGCTCGTGCACATCAGCGCGGTCTCAGCGTTGCGGCGGGCCGCCTCGGCGGACTTGATCCTCGCTCCCACCAGGCGCAACGGCCAACCGGCACCGTGGTCGATGAGGTCGTCGAAGTCCCTAGCGTAGGCGTCGATCATCGCCGTCACCGGTATGAAGTCGAGATGCGCATCGGCCAGGCGCGTCCGGGCCTCGGGCACCTCGGCGAAGGTGACGCCGGCCTTCGCGGACTTCCGCTTGTGCAGCCCGGCGGCGCCCAGCTCGAGCGCACGGGCCGCTACTCCGGCATAGACGGCGGCGATGAGCAGCTGGAAGTTGCTCGTGATCGCGAAGGTGAGCAGGTCAGGGTGCTTGCCAGCGGGGATGACGCGTGAGACCCGTTCGGGTTTCATCGGCACATGGTCGAGGATCGTCGCCCGCGACTGCGAGGCCCGCATTCCCAGCACATCCCATTCGTCGGAGACCGTGATCCCGGGTGCATCGCGTTCGATGAATCCGTAGACGAGCTGCCCCTCGGCCGGCTCGTCCGCATCGGGGCCGGCGATGCCGTCGTCGGCGGCGGCCACGGCACCGTGGACGATGAGCCTGGTCCACACGGGAGACAGCGAGGTGAAGATCTTCACCCCGGTCAGTTCGTATCCGCCGTCGGCCGTCGACACCGCCTCGGTGTTCGAACCCTGCAGGACCCAGTCGTTCGACGGTTCCGAGATGCCGAAGGCGAAGATCTCACCGGCCATGACCTCGTCGAACACCCAGTTCAGCGAGTCGTCACCGCGGTCGGCCAGCGCCTTGACCACCCCGGTGGTCATGAGGTGCATGTTGATCGCCAGAGCCGTTCCGGGCGCCGCCGCTGCCAGCCGCTGCTGAAGTCGCGTGACCTCGAACAGGCTCAGCCCCGGCCCGCCATGCGACTGCGGGACGAACAGCTGAAGATAGCCGAGTTCCCCCAGTTCAGCGAGGTCTTCGTCGAAGAATCGGTTCTCCCGGTCATAGACGTCGGCTCGTTCGCGGAATCGTTCGAGCACATCATCAAGCAGGTACTGCGCGGCGAGCTCGCTCACGCGTGTCTCACGGTCGGTCATCGTCTCTCCTTCGTCGAGGGATCGTCTGCGTCTGTCGAGGGTGTCGCGGGCCGCGCGGTGCGGCGCAGGATGATCGCGCCGTTGTGCCCGCCGAAGCCGAACGACGTTGACAGCACAGTGTCGACGGCCGCCCCGGCGGGGTTCGGTCCACCGCGCATCTCACGGGCGTGACCTGCGACGATGTCCCAGTCGGGGAACTCGTTGTCGTCGAGGTTGAACGTCGGCGGCAGCGTCTGGTCACGCATCGTCAGGGTCGCGATGATCGCCTCGACGACCCCCGATGCGCCGAGGAGGTGCCCCGTCGTCGATTTCGTCGCCGAGATCGGGATCCTCCGTCCGACCTCCCCCAGGGCGGCGTCGAAGGCTGCGAGTTCGGCGCGGTCTCCGGCCGGTGTGCCCGTGGCGTGGGCGTTGATGTGGTCGATATCGCCGGGTTCCAGCCTTGCATCGTTCAGGGCCTGGACCACCGCCGAGGCGGCTCCCCGTCCCTGCGGATGCGGATTCGTCGGGTGGTGGGCATCGCTGGCGGCGCCGAATCCGGCGAGCTCGGCCAGTGGCGTCGCCCCACGTGAGGCCGCCGAGTCGGCGGATTCGAGGAGGATCGCGGCCGCACCTTGGCTCATGACGAAGCCGTTGCGGCCCCGGTCGAAGGGACGGCTGGCGGCGGTCGGATCGTCCTCGTATCCGGCGGCGAGCGCGCGCATGTTCGAGTTGGAGGCGAGATTGACCGGACCGAGGCAGTCCTCCATGCCGACGACGAGCACCGCGTCGGCGTAGCCGTGGCGGATCCGACGCATCGCCTCGCCGAGTCCGATCGCCCCGGAGGCGCACGTCGCCGAGACTCCCTGACCGGGTCCGCGCAGGTCGAAGCGCTGGCTGATCAGCGCTGCCGCGGAGTCCGGCGCACCGTGGATGGACAGGGTCAGCGGCACCGACCTGGGGCCGTCGGCGTCGAGGCGACGCGTCGCCTCCTGCATGGCGTCGACGGGTCCGGAGCCGGTCGCCGCGATGACGGCCGTGCGGTCGCGGTCCCAAGGCAGATCGTCGGCCGCGGACTCGATTCCGCCTGCGCGCATCGCCTGGTCGGCCGCGGCGATGGCCCAATGCTGGACGGGACTGAGCCGGCGGGCGAGCGCCCGGGGCAGAACCGCCTCGGCGTCGAAGTCCTTGATCTGCCCGCCGATTCGCACGGCGAGGTCGTCGAACTGCTCACCTGCGAGGACGTCGATGGCGCTGGTGCCGCTGCGGACAGATCGCCAGAGGCTTTCGGGGTCCTGGCCGCTCGGGGTGATGGCGCCGAGTCCCGTGATGACGACCTCGCGCACGCCATCTGTCCGGTGCCGATTGCTCCGGGATGCGTTCACAGCCGCTGTGCCTTTCCGCTCATGACCAAGTCAACGGTTTCGAGGCGTCGAATCTTCCCACCGACGGTCCGCGGCAGCCGGTCGAGTAAGTAGAACCGTCTTGGCACGAACTGCGGGGCCAGTTCCGCCCGGGCCTGGGCGAGCAGTTCAGCTTTGTCGGGCAGAGTCGAGTTCAGACCAGGCGTGCCCGACCCCCTGGGGCCGTCGTCGGAGGCAGGTTCCCCAGGACCCGGTTCGATGACGAGGGCGACGATGCTGCCGAGACCGTCGTCGGGCAGCGCGATCGCGCAGACCTCGCCGAGGCGGCCCTGCCCCGACCGCGGATCCGCGCGGTCGAATCCCTCGAAGGCGCGTTCGACCTCGGGCAGGGACACCTTGTGCCCTCCGGTGATCGCGATGTCACCGGCCCGTCCGGCGAGTTGGAGGAGTCCGTTTTCGATCCGTCCCTGGTCACCGACCGTGGCCCAGCCGTCAGGTTGTCGCAGCCGAGCGTCGGTGGTGCCGGTGACATAGCCGTCGGAGCAGGCGGCGGCTCTGATCCAGACCGTGCCGATCTCTCCGTCGGGCAGCCGGGCGTCGGAATCGTCGCGGACCTCGACGCCGATGGTGTCGTAGATCGAGATCCAGGTGCCGTCGCCATCACGACTGTCGCCGATGAATCCGATCTCGGCGGCACCGTAGTAGCTGATCAACCGCGTGTCGGGGAGGACGTCGGCGAGTGCCGAACGGATGGAGGCGGGCAGGTTCGCTCCTCCGGTGACGACGAGGTCGAGGCCGTGGAAGTTCTCCGGCGCTCGACGGGCCGCCTCGGCGAGAGCCTTGACCACGGCGGGCACGGCAACGACGCGGGTGATGGCTTCGTCGGTGATGCGCGACCCCATGGTGAAGGGGTCGAAGTCGTCGGCGACGTGGACGCTGCCCCCGGTGGCGAGGCTTTCGACGACGGCATAGAGGGTGAGGCTGTAAGACACGGGGCCAGGCGCCAGGGTGGCCACTCCGGCGAAGGGTTCGAGGTGGGTCGAGGACACAGCCACGTTGTCGCGGTACTGCTGGCGGGTCTTGATGAACGCCTTCGGGTTGCTCGTCGTGCCCGAGGAGAAGAGCATGAGGAACGGCTCGGACGCTTCGCGAACGCTCGGCGGTGCGGTGACGGCGGGGTCGATGGCGTCCTCGCGGGCACGGAATTCGGTCTCGGTGATGACGGTTCCGGTCCAACCGGCGGCGGCGAGCGCCTCGGCGAGGCGGGTCGAGTCGGAGATGACGAGGCCGATTCCGGTGGTCGTGATGACTCCGACCTGGTGGTCGAGCGGCCAGCGGGGGTCGATCGTGGCCGAGACTGCGCGGAAGCCGGCGAGGCCGGCGATGATGCGGGAGGTCTCGAACGCCGAGGTGAGGCTCACTGCCGTGATCGGGGTGCCGTGGGTTTCGGGAGCAGGATTCGGCGGTTCGGTCTGGACACTGTGGAGGGCGTCGACGGCGGCGAACATCGTGGCCGAATCCCGGACGAGCTGCGCATAGGTGAGGGAACGTGGGGCTCGCACGTCCGCGGCGGAGTCGGCGCTCTCATCGGGGGCAGGGCTGCCAGAGTGGCCGCCGACGATGGCCAACTGGTCCGGATCGGTGGCCGCGACCTCGAGGACCTTCGACGTGATGGGCAATTCCGTCCTCCTCGAATTCGTTCCTCGCAGGCCCGTTCCGGGCCGGCATGTGCCCGATCCTCGACTGACATCACCAGGTCCCGGGCACCGATCCTCAGTATAGGAGCCCTGCGATACCGCCGACTGCTCACGGCTCACGCTCACCCCGGTCCGGGACAATGAGAGCATGAGCGGAGCAGGGAGCCAGGACGAACGGGCAGACGAACCACGCTGGCGATACGGCGACCAGATCCTGTGGACCTACACCAACCCGGCACACCCAGGGCTGTACGACCAACGCCCTGTCACGGTCATCGCCGATGACGAGAACCACCTGGCCGTCTGGCTGGAGTCGGGGACGAGGATGCTTCATCATGTACTCGCCGACGGCTCGGGAATCCGCACCGCTGACGGACCCGCCCGCTTCGGTGCCCCACGGGCACAGGGCCTCAAACGGTGGCAGGGACCGGGCATCGTCGCCGTCTTCCGGCCGGGAGCAGCCTATTCGGTGTGGTTCTTCGAGAACCCGGACTCGGCCCGTCGCGATTCCTTCTACGTCAACCTCGAGGACCCCTTCACTCGCTTCGACAGGGGCATCCTCACCTCCGACCACGTCCTCGACATCGTCGTCGACTCAGATGGCACCTACCGGCTCAAGGACGAGGACGAACTCGAATTCGCGCGCGAAGCCGGAATGTTCTCCGACGAGAAGGTCGCACGCATCCGCGCCGCTGCGGACGCAGCCATCGACGACATCCGCGCTTGGGCCTTCCCCTTCGACTCCGACTATCCGGGCTTCCAACCGGACCCCGACTGGCCGATGCCTGACCTCCCCGCCGAGGCGACCTGGGACTTCGACGTCAGCTGAGCCGCCCGGTGACCATCACGGCCCAGCCGACCGACCAACCTCACATTTCGAACTCGACGGCCTCCCCCGCCTCGGCGATGGCTCGGATCCGCTTCCGGCAGACGAACCAGCCGATGACCATGCACACCGAGGCGATGATCGTCACGACCAGGGTCGGCGGGGAATCGGCGAAGACCATGACGAGGATGACAGCGAGGAAGAGCAGCGTCGCATAGCCGGTATAGGGGGCACCGATCATCCGGAAGGACGGACGTTCGAGCAGTCCGCGGTCGGCCCACCGCTTGAGCCGCATCTGACACAGCACGATCATGCCCCACGTGAGGATGATCCCCACCGAGGAGACACTGAGGACGATCTCGAACGCATCGCTCGGCAGCAGATAGTTGAGCGGCACGCCGAGGAGGGCGACCACTGCCGTGATGACGATCCCGCCGTAGGGCACGCCGCTGCGGTTCATTCGCTGCGCGAACTGCGGGGCCGACCCGGCCACCGACATCGACCTGAGAATGCGCCCGGTCGTGTAGAGCCCCGCGTTGAGTGAGGACAGGGCTGCCGTGAGCACAACGAGGTTCATCACGGTGTCCGCGCCCTTGACGCCGATGAAGGAGAAGAAGGTGACGAACGGGCTCTCTCCGTCGACGTAGTCGGTGAAGGGCAGGAGGAGGGCAAGCAGGGTGAGCGATCCGACGTAGAAGACCGCGATGCGCAGGATGACGGAGTTGATGGCCTTGGGCATCACCTTCTCCGGGTGCTCCGTCTCGCCGGCGGCCGTGCCCACGAACTCGATGGAGGCATAGGCGAAGACGACGCCCTGCATGAGGATGATCGCCGGCAGCGCACCGTTGGGGAAGAGTCCGCCGTTGTCGAGGATCATCGACAGTCCGGGATCGTGACCGGCCACGGGGGTGCCGAAGATGAGGAAACCGACCCCGACAACGAGGAAGATGATGAGGGCGGCGACCTTGATGAGCGCGAACCAGAACTCGAGCTCTCCGAAGACCTTGACGGAGATGACGTTGAGTCCGAGCACGAGGACGAGCGCGATGAGCGCCCACGCCCATTGCGGCACGGTCGCGATCCAGGCGACGTAGCGGCCGAAGAAGCCCATATAGAGCGCGGCCGCGGTGATGTCGACGATCGCGGTCGTCGCCCACACCAGCCAGTAGAACCACCCGGAGATGAACGCGGCTTTCTCGCCGAAGAACTCACGGGCGTAAGAGACGAACGACCCGGTGGTCGGGCGGTGCAGGACGAGTTCGCCGAGCGCGCGGAGGATGAGGAACGCGAAGAACCCGCAGACCGCGTAGGACAGCACGATCGAGGGTCCCGCCTCGTGGAGGCGACCGCCCGCACCGAGGAAGAGCCCGGTGCCGATCGCCCCGCCGATGGCGATCATCTGCACTTGGCGCGGGGCCAGGTTCTTCTGATACCCGGAGTCCTCGGCGGTGAGGTTCGGTCGGGTCGGGCCCGAGCCCGGTTCTGCGGGTGCGACGGCGGCGCTGCGGTCGGAGCCGAGATTGTCAGTCATGAGTGTCCTCGTTCGTTGAGTACAGATGGTCTTGTCAGAAACAGGCGGTCAGGTGGTCAGGTGGTCGATTGCAGGCGGCCCGGAGTCGGTTCGCTCACACGGTCGTGAGGTTCGCCAGCCGTTCGGGTCGGAGCAGACGTTCGAGTTCGGAGGCGGTCATCAGCCCGTGTTCGAGCACGAGTTCGGCGACGCCGCGGCCGGTCTTCAGCGCCTCCTGGGCGATCATCGTCGCCGCCTGGTAACCGATGGTCGGGTTGAGTGCGGTGACGAGTCCGATGGAGTGTTCGACGGCAGCGCGGGTGAGTTCTGGATTGGCGGTGATGCCTGCGATGCAGCGGGTCGTCAGCGTCCGCGACGCCGATTCGAGGTGGGAGATCGACTTGTGCAGGCTGTGCAGGATGACGGGTTCGAAGGCGTTGAGCTGCAGCTGCCCGGATTCGGCGGCCGCGGTGATCGTGACATCGTTGCCGATGACTTCGAACGCGACCTGGTTGACCACCTCGGGGATGACGGGGTTGATCTTGCCCGGCATGATCGACGATCCCGACTGCACGGCGGGCAGGTTGATCTCGTTGAATCCGGCTCGCGGACCCGAGGACAGCAGCCGCAGATCGTTGCAGATCTTCGAGATCTTCACGGCGATGCGCTTGAGCACCCCGGACAGGTGGACGAAGGATCCGACGTCCTGGGTCGCCTCCACGAGGTCGGGCGCGGTGACCAGAGGCAGCCCGGTCAGCTGCGCGAGATGGTCGCGGACCGCCTCGGCGTATCCGGCTGGTGCGTTGAGGCCGGTGCCGATGGCGGTGGCGCCGAGGTTGATCTCGTGGACCAGCGACTCGGCCTCCCCGAGGCGCTCGCGGTCCTCCCCGATCGTCACCGCGTAGCTGCCGAAGGCCTGGCCGAGTGTCATCGGCACGGCGTCCTGCAGCTGGGTGCGTCCCATCGTGACGATGTCGTGGAATTCGGACGCCTTCACGGCGAACGCGTCCTGAAGTTCCCCGAGGGCGGTGAGCAGCCGTTTGATCGCGAAGATCGTACCGAGCTTGACAGCCGTCGGGTAGGCGTCGTTCGTCGACTGGCTGAGGTTGACGTGGTCGTTCGGGCTGATCCGCGTGTAGGTTCCGCGCGGTTGCCCGATGATCTCGAGCGCCCGGTTCGCGATCACCTCGTTGGCGTTCATATTCGACGAGGTGCCCGCCCCACCTTGGATGACGTCGATCGGGAACTGGTCGTGCAGCTTCCCGTCGATGATCTCCCGGCAGGCTGAGACGATCGCGTCCCGCCGCTGCTCATCGAGGAGGCCGAGGTCGTGGTTGGCCCTGGCGGCGGCGAGCTTGACCGCGGCGAGTCCGCGGATGAGGTCGGGGTTGGACTGCAGGGTCTGCGCGGTGATCGGGAAGTTCTCGACCGCCCGCAGCGTATGGATGCCCCAGTAGGCATCGCCCGGGATCTCCCGATCGCCGAGGAGGTCGTGCTCGATGCGTGTATCCGTGCTCATGGTTCTCGTGTCGCCTTTGTTCGTCGTTGTTGCTGATGCCTGTCGGTGCTGGTGGGTGGTTCGGCTGCGGAGGCTCAGGAGGCGACCGACCGGGTGCGTTCCCACTCGCCGAGGCGGTCCTCGACCTCGCGGGTCACGCGCAGTCCGCCGACTTCCCGTCCTCCGCCGAGGACGGGCGGGCTGACGATGTCGCCAGCCTTTTCGGTCGGTGCGGGCAGAGCGGAGAGGATCCGGGTGGCGATCGGCAGCCTGGCCCGATCCGAGCCGTCGGCGATCTTGACGGCGATGCCCATGCCGTCGATCCCGAGCAGCTGAACCGCTTCGGCGCCGTCCTTGGCGATGAGTCCGGGGACGGTGCGCATGAGCGCGGTGACGTCGCGCCCGGCACCGGCGACCATGTCCGGGTGGTCGCGCATGGCGGCGGCGACGCGCGCCGCGCTCGTGCCGGTCGAGACGGTGGACAGGCGAGCGAAAGCGCGGGCCATTCCGGTCAGCGAGATCGCCGGCAACGGTGTTCCACATCCGTCGGTCGACACGGTCGCCGGCGTCTCGCCGGTGAGTTCGGCGATGGTGGCGCCGATGTGCCGCTGCAGAGGGTGGGTGGGATCGAGGTAGCCCGCGAGGTCCCAGCCGTTGATCCGGCAGGTCGCGACCAAGGCCGCGTGTTTGCCCGAGCAGTTCTGGGCCAAGCGGCTGCGCTGTCCGCCGGCGGCGAGGTGGGCTTCGCGCTCGGGCGCCCCATAGGGAAGGTCGATGACGTTGCCGAGGGCGGTCTCGTCGAGCTCGTACTGATGAAGGATCCGGCGGGCACCGTCGATGTGTTCGGGGGATCCCGAGTGGCTGGCCGCGGCGAGAGCGAGGAGCTCGGTCGGCAGATCGAGGCCGAGACGCAGCATCGCAAGCAGCTGCAGGGGCTTGAGGGTCGACCGAGGATAGAACGGCGTGCCGATATCACCGGCAGACACGAGCGGACGGCCCTCGGCATCGATGACGGCGAAGGAACCGAAGTGCACGCCTTCGACGAGGCCACCGCGGGTGACCTCGACGAGTGGGACATGGGCGCGGTGGGTCGCGGTGGGGGTGGCTGTGTGGGTCATGGTCTTCCTGGATTTCGGGCGAGGTCGGTGACGGCGACGGCGACCTGAGCGAGGTGCTCGGCCATGGCGTCGCGGGCGCGGGCACCGTCTCCGGCTTCGATCGCGCGGACGATCTCCGCATGCTCGACGTCGGAGTCCGGTTGACGGCTGGCGGCGAGGTTGAGGAGCTCGGACTGGGCGGTCAGGGCACCGCGGAGTTCGGCGATGACGCTTTCGAAGACTCGGTTTCCGCTGGCGCGGGCGATGGCGATGTGCAGCTCTCCGTCGAGCTCGACCCAGCCGCGGGGACTCGGCTCGGCGCTCATCGACTGCAGCAGGGCGTGGAGACGGACGAGGTCGGCCTCGGTGCGCCGAGTGGCCGCGAGTTCGGCGGCGGGAACTTCGATATGCGGTCGGGCCTCGTGGAGATCCCGGGAGGAGTAGTCGCCGAGGTGCAGTCCGGTCTCCGGAGCGGAGGCGATGACGAAGGTGCCGCTGCCGGTCTTCGTCTCGGTCAGCCCGAGGGTTGCCAGCGAGCGCAGGGCTTCGCGGATGACGGGACGGCTGACGGCGTATCGGTCGGCGAGCTTCGCTTCGGAGGGAAGGCGGTTGCCGACGGGAAAGGTGCCGTCGGCGATCTCGGCACGCAGACTGCGCACGACGCCCTCACCCGCGGACAGTCGTTCTACAGCCGTGCGTCTGGCCGTGGGTTCGGTCGGGCTGTTCGTCCCCATGACCACTCCTCCGGTTCGATCCGATCATTGATCCGGCACACAGCCCACCAGACAAACCTGTCAAGCTGTATGACAGGTTTGAGTGTAATCCCGCTCACCCAACGTGCGTCAACCCATCAGAGAGGCGTTTCAGACTCTGAGATTCACGGTCGCTCGCGCCTCCGGCCCGCAGGGAACACCCCGGCCCATGCAGAAAGGGCTGGCCCACATGCAAGACCATGAAAGACGGGCTGGGTGCCGAGAAACGCATGCGCGCACGCGTTTCTCGACACCCAGCCCGTTTCTCGACGAAGGCTGAAGCCAAGCCCCAGTCAGTCAGCCACGTAGTACATGCGCTTGTTGACGAACTCATCCATGCCGTAGGGCCCGAGCTCGCGGCCGAAGCCCGAGCGCTTCGTGCCGCCGAACGGGATCTCCGCACCCTCTCCGGCAGGGGTGTTGACGTTCGACATGCCGACATCGAGGCGCTGAGCGAGCTTCGCGGCACGCTCCTCGTCCTTGGCGAACACCGCGCCGCCGAGGCCGAAGCGCGAATCATTGGCCAGGGCCAGTGCTTCGTCATCGCTGCTGACCTTGTACACGGTGGCCACGGGGCCGAAGAGCTCTTCGCGGTAGGCGTCCATCTCCGAGGTGACTCCGGTGAGCACGGCCGGCGAGACGTACGCGGATCCGTCGGTGGCGAGCTCGCCGCCGACGAGGGTCGCACCCTGCTCGACGGCACGGTCGAGCTGCTTGCGCAGGTTCTCGGCAGCCGAACGCGAGGACAGGGGCGAGTACTTGCCGTCGCCCGCCTCGGCGGGGGTGCCCTTCTCCCAGGACTGGGCGCGCTCGGTCAGACCGGACACGAAGTCGTCGTAGATGTCGTCCATGACGATCATCCGCTTGTTCGCGTTGCAGACCTGGCCGGTGTTGTACAGGCGGGTGCCCCATGCGGTGTCGACGGCCTCGTTCATGTCGTCGGTATCGAGGATGATGTACGGGTCGGAGCCGCCGAGCTCCAGCACGGCCTTCTTGAGGTACTTGCCGGCCGTGGCGGCCACGGCCGATCCGGCGCGCTCGGAACCGGTCAGGGACACGCCTTCGACGCGGTCGTCGGCGATGATCGTCTCGATCTGCTCGTGCGTGGCGTAGATGTTGGAGTACACGCCTTCGGGGATGCCGGCTTCCTTCATGATCTCGGCGATCTTCGCCGAGGAGCGAGGGCAGATCTCCGCATGCTTGAGGATGATCGTATTGCCGAGCACGAGGTTCGGTGCGGCGAAGCGGGCGACCTGGTAGTAGGGGAAGTTCCAGGGCATGATGCCCAGCAGCGTGCCGACGGGGCGGCGCTGGATGAAGGCCTTGCCGCCGGACATCGATTCGATCGGTTCATCGGCGGCGAACTTCGGTCCGTTGTCGGCGTAGTAGTTGAAGATCGCCTCGCAGAACTCGGCCTCTTCCTCACCTTCGGCGGTGGGCTTGCCCATCTCCTCGGCGATGATCTTCGCGAGCTCTTCCTTGCGCTCGCCGAAGAGAGCGGCGACCTTGTTGACGATCGCGGCGCGTTCCTCGATCGTCTTCTCGCGCCAGCTCAGGTAGCCCTTGTGTGCGGATTCGAGGACCTGCTGGACCTCTTCGTCGGTGGCATTGTCGAACTTCTCGACGACTTCACCGGTGGCCGGGTTCTCGACACGGTAGCCGCCTGCAGCACTGCCTACGTTGCTCATTCCAGACTCCTTTGACTTGTGCGCGCCCGTTGGCGCCGCTGAAGCAATTGCATACCTGTTTGCCGCCCGAATCGACGGAATGCGTATGCCTGCCACCCACGCTATCAATAGGTGACCCGCGCAACAAGTGCCGAAACCTGGGGGAATCCTCAGTCCCCGATCGTCCGTGGTCCCCTCGCCGAGGCGGTGCGGATTCCGAATCGGTCACGACGAAATCCGAACCGCACTCGCGAGGAGAGAACTCCGGCCTCGATCGGGGACCACCCTCCTCGGCGAGGGGCCCGCTCCGGTCCCTGTTCATCGAACCAGAGGACCGAAACGGTTCACCTCGCGTCGCGGGAACTCACCGCCCCACGAGGTCGAGTCCGGCGCGCACGATGGAGTCCGTGTCGATCCCGTGGATCGCATGGGCCTCCCCCACCGAGGATGCCTGACCGAATTCGGTGACCCCGAGGTTCCGTGTGCGGTCCCCGCGCACTCCGGAGAGGAACGCGAGAGTGTGCGGGTGCCCGTCGAGGACGGTGACCAGCGGTGCCGGATGTTCTGCGGGGAAGAGTTCGTCGGCGATGGCCGAGCGGACACTCGAGCGGACCCGAGACCGATCCTGCACCGACCGGAACACCTTCGACGGTGAGCTGAGGCAGACGATTCCCGCCCGCACACCCAGGGATTCCAGTCGGGCCGCCGCCGCGATCACCTCAGTCATGATGGCCCCGGCGCCGACGAGGGTGACCTCGTCCTCGGCGGCCGGTCTCGTCGTCAGCCGGTAGCCGCCGGCGATGACCTGATCACGGCGGCGTTCCCGCAGCAGCGGATCTTCGGGCACATCTGCGAGCTCCTGCGCTACCGGTCTCGTCGTCAGTCGGAAGTAGGCGGAGTCGCCGTCCGGGTCGGCGAGTTCGCGCAGCGCTTCGAGCAGGGTCCACTCGAGGTCCTGGGCGAAGGCCGGCTCCCAGCTCGTCAGGCCCGGGATCTCCAAGGTCACCGACGGTGTGTTGAACGACTGGTGGGCCCCGCCTTCGGGCGCAAGCGATACCCCTGAGGGCGTGCCGACCATGATCGAACGCCCACCCGCGTAGAGGCTGAAGGTCCAGGGCTCGAGAGCACGGTTGATGAAGGGATCGTAGATCGTGGCGATCGGCAGCAGCGGCTGTCCCCAGCGCTGCCCGGTCGATCCGAGCTCCCCGGCCAGGGAGACGAGATTGACCTCGGCGATGCCGAGTTCGATGTGCTGTCCGCTCGTGCCTTCCTGCCACCGCAGCACCCGTTCCCGATCATCGGAGAACCAGTCATGCCGGCCCGCCGGTGACCAGATTCCGGTCTTGTTGATCCATCCGCCGAGGTTCGTCGACGTCGCGACGTCCGGTGACAGGGTCACAACCCGCTGGGCCACCTCGGGGGCGACGTGCTTGAGGTCGGAGAGGAACCGGCCCAGCGCCGCCTGCGTGGAGATCTGCGGTCGCGGAGTGAATCCCAGCTCGGCAGGCACTGCGGCCACGGCATGGTCGGTGACCGGCTCCCGTCGCAGCCGCCGCGCGGTTTCGGCACAGAACCGGCCGGCCGGGGTGTCCGGAGCGAAGGCGACCCACGGATCGTCCAAGTCCATCCCCGAGGCGGCCGCGAGCTCGCGCATCTGCGCTTCGGTCAGCTGCGCGGCATGGTTGCCGGGATGGCCCTCCGTGGCCAGCCCCTTGCCTTTGATCGTGTAGGCGAAGACCACCGTCGGCCGGTCGTCGTCGATCGCGTCGAACGTCGACACGAGCTGGCCGAGGTCATGTCCACCCAGGTCACGGATGAGGGAGGCGAGACCGTCCGCGTCGAAGCCGTCGATGACCGCGGACAGGGCGGTCGCCTCGGTGTCGGTGAGTCCCGTGAGCAGCCGGTCGTGGATCTCGGACGGGTGGGCGCGCAGCAGCCGCTGGTATTCGGGATTGGGCATCTGCACGAGCCGCTTCTTGAGCGCCTCGCCGCCGGGGGCCGCGAACACGGCTTCGAGTCGGCGCCCCCACGGGCAGGTGAGCACCTGCCACCCGGCGGCATCGAACATGCCCTGCAAACGGCGGATCTGGACGTCGGGGATGACCCGGTCGAGCGACTGCCGGTTGAGGTCGACGATCCACACGATCTCGCCGAGGCTGCGCACCTCCGGATCGATGATCGCCTCCCACACCGCCCCTTCGTCCATCTCGGCGTCGCCGAGCAGGGAGTAGAACCGTCCGGCTTCCGGGGTCTCGGGGAACCGGTCGGAGACGTAGCGGTGGGACAGGGCCGCCCAGATGGGAGCGGTCGCGCCGATGCCCACGGATCCGGTGGAGAAGTCCACCGTGTCCGGGTCCTTCGTCCGTGACGGGTAGGGCTGGAGTCCCCCGCGGCTGCGCAGGGTGTCGAGGAATTCCTCGCCGAGGTCTCCGAGCAGATAGTTGATCGCGTGGAGGACCGGCGAGGCATGCGGTTTGACCGAGACGCGGTCGATGGCGCGCAGTCGGGTGAACCAAAGCGCCGTCATGATCCCGGTCATCGAGGCCGACGAGGACTGATGGCCGCCGACCTTGACCCCGTCCGGGTTGACCCGGCCGCGGTTGGCACGGTCGATGATCGAGGTCGCCAGCCACAGCACGCGCTGGGCGATCTCGTCGAGGATCTCATCATCTCCCGAGGTCGAGGCGCGCAGCGGACGGTCATTCGTCCCGGGCGGGCTGACCTGCAGGGAGGTCTCGAATTGGTGGCGGTCCGTGTCCTGTGCGGTCGACTCCTGTGCTGTCGGCTCCTGTGCGGTGCTCATCGTCAGAAGATCGAGGAGTAGGCGTTGAGTGCGAGCTGTCCGCCGAGGTGGGCGTAGAGGACCGTCGAATCCGCCCCGATGGTGCCGTCTCCGACGAGGTCGAGGAGTCCGGCCATCGACTTGCCCTCGTAGACGGGGTCGAGGATGACGCCTTCGAGCTGGGCGGTGGTGCGGATCGCGTTCACGGTCGTCTCGTCGGGGATGCCGTAGGCCGGGCCTTCCCAGCCGGTGCGGATATCGACGTCGTCGGCGGTGATCTCACGCCCGAGGCCGATGAGTTCGGCAGTGGTGTTCGCGATCCTCTTCACCTGGTCGCGGGTCTTCTCGATCGTGGCCGAGGCATCGATGCCGATGACCTTGCGCTTCGGTCCGCCGGCGGCTTCGAGGGCGGCGAATCCGGCGATCATTCCGGCGTGCGTCGAGCCGGTCACGGTGCACACGACGATGGTGTCGAAGAAGACGCCGAGCTCCTTCTCCTGTTCGGCGACCTCATAGGCCCAGTTCGCGAAGCCGAGTCCGCCGAACTTGTGCTCGGAGGCGCCGGCCGGGATCGGGTAGGGCTTGCCGCCTGATTCTTCGACCTCGGCCAGGGCGTTCTCCCAGCTCGAGCGGATGCCGATGTCGAATCCGGCCGAGTCGAGGCGGACGTCGGCTCCCATGATGCGCGAGAGTTCGATATTGCCGACCTTGTCGTTGACCGGGTCCTCCCAGTCGACCCAGCGTTCCTGCACCAGGCGCGCCTTCAGTCCAAGGTGAGCGGCAACGGCGGCGACCTGGCGGGTGTGGTTGGACTGGTAGCCGCCGATGGACACGAGGGTGTCCGCACCCGAGGCGAGTACGTCGGGAACGATGTACTCGAGCTTGCGGGTCTTGTTGCCGCCGAAGGCGAGTCCTGAGTTGACGTCTTCCCGTTTGGCCCAGACGCGGGCCCCGCCGAGGTGGTCGCTCAGTCGCGGGAGCTCGTGCACGGCGCTCGGCCCGAAGGTGAGTGGGTAGCGTTCGAAGTCGGTGATGGCCATGATGTCCTCTGTTCTCTGAAGCGTTCGCTTCGGGGCGATCGCTCTCTCGTGCGATGTGTCCTGTGCGATGTGTCCTGGATCGCAATATGCAATATATTGCATTCTGCTGACGGTTACAATGGGTCAGAGTTCGAGTCCCATCCCGCGGGACGAGACCCACCCACTCAGAGACAAGGTGACCGAGCGTGCCGATCCCCACGGATTCCCCCGCCCCGCAGCGCAGCCTGCTGCGCGATGACGTCTATCGGTCGATCCGCGACGCCATCGTCCGCGGCCAGCTCGCCCCCGGAGAACAGTTGCGCGATCAGGAGCTCGGCGCCTGGCTCCAGGTATCCAGAACGCCCGTGCGCGAGGCACTCCAACGCTTGGCACAGGCCGGACTCGTCGTGGCGGAGCCGGGCCGGATGACGCGCGTGGCCCCAGAGGATCCGGAACTCATCCTCGCGGCCCGGCAGATCGCCGCCGAACTCCACGGCCTGGCGATCGACCTCGCCTTCCCCGCCCTCGACGAGGAGGCGCTGACTGAGATGGAGCAGGCGAACGGGCGATTGAGCGCGGCCCTCGCAGTCGGCGACGCCGAGGCGGCGATTGCGGCCGATGACGACTTCCACGAGGTGGCCCTCACCCGATCCGGCAATCCCCTCATTCCCGATCACCTCGAGGTCGTCACCGCCACTCTGCGCCGCGCGGAGTTCCTGCATTTCGAATCGGTGAAGGGATCAGCCTCACCGGAGCAGCACACCGAGATCATCGCCGCCGTCCGTTCCGGTGAGCATGCGCATGCCGTCGCACTGACGAAGGCGAACTGGTCGACCATCGAAGGGGACGCGCCCCAGACGGCCTGAGTCGAACACCTTCCAGCTGCGGGTTCCGGATCGGCAACACCACTGCCTTCTCGACGACGCCACCGTCATCGCCAACTCTTCTAGTCATCTGATGACCTGTGCTAGAGTCCTCACCACGATCACCGACGATCAAAGGACTGACGATGTCATCAAGGACGAAACGCATCACGACCGCCCTGCTCGCGACCGCCGCGAGCGCTGCTCTGCTGACGGGCACAACTGCGGCCCCAGGAATGGCCGCCACCGCACAGACCGCACCTGCGCATTCTGCCGCCGCTCAAACCGTCGGCAAGAAAGCATCGACGATGCCGGCCGCCCCGTCGGTCGGCTGCGGCACCGAGCAGAAGCCCGGCAATGACGAGAAGACGATCTCGACGGCAGACGGCGAGCGCAGCTACCGCATCAACATCCCGCGCGACTACGAACTTGAGACTCCCCTGCCGCTCGTCCTCGGTTTCCACGGCAACGGGTCCGACGGTGCCGAATTCCAGAACTACACGGGGCTGCCGACCCTGCCCGCGATCACCATCTTCCCCGACGGCGACCTCAATGACGGCAAACGCTCCTGGCAGGGCGCCCCGTACGCCAGCGGTGCCGATGACGTCGCGTTCGTCGCCGAGCTGCTCGATTCGATCGAATCCGAGCACTGCATCGACCTCAATCGGGTCTATGCCACCGGCAAGTCGAACGGCGGCGGCATGGTCTCCGTCCTCGCCTGTCACCTGCGCGATCGCTTCTCCGCCTTCGCCCCCGTCGCCGGCGCCTACTATCCGCAGTCGACGGAGGGCTGCGATTACTCGACACCCACACCGATGCTCGCGATCCACGGCACCGGGGACGCGACGATGCACTACGAGGGCGGCCACCGCCAGGGCGAGGACTACCCGGGAGTCCGCGAGTGGATCCAGCCATGGGCGGAGGCCTCCGGCTGCGCGAGAACGAAGGAACGCCAGGTCGGCCGCAAAGGCGAAAACGTTGCGCGCACTCAGTGGACGAGATGCGACGCCTCCGTCGAGCTCTACTCCGTCGCCGACGGCGGCCACGTCTGGCCCGGTGAGGTCGTCTACAGCGGAGGCGGATACGTCACGAAGAACTTCTCGGCCACGAACACGGTCTGGGACTTCTTCCGCAGCCACCCGGGAGCAACGCAGGGGCCCACCCAAAAGTGACCGTTGACACACATCACTCAAAGTGATTAGATGACTTAAACACTTGAAGGAGAGCACCATGACGTCCACCGTCGGACTCGTCGAACGCCTCACTCGCGAAATCGTCGACACCATCCGCACCGAGAACCTCCAGCCCGGGCAGACCCTGCCCTCGGCGAAGGTCCTCGCCGCACGCTTCGAGGTCACCGTGCCCACCGTCCGGGAGGCTCTGCGCCGGCTCGAGGCCACGGGGTCGGTCGAGCTCAAGCACGGTTCGGGCACCTACGTCCGCGAAGCGATCAACCGCCGCATCCTCGACAACCCGCACTATGTGCCCGTCGACCTCGCGGCGGCCATCGAACTCCTCGACGCCCGCATCGCCATCGAGCCCGGAATCGCCGAGCTCGCAGCGACAGTCCAGGAACCTGACGCCGTGTCCTCCATGGAGTCGGCACTCGATAATGCCCTCCAGGTCGAGACCGCGGTCCCGGCCGGTCACTTCCACGTCGAACTCGCTCGCGCCTCGGGCAACCGCGCTCTGCACGAGATGCTCGTGTCCCTGCTGGCCATCCATTCGCGGACCCAGCAGGCGGCGCGAACGAGCTACGACCGACTGCGCGACCACGACGAACACGCGGACATCCTCGATGCGATCCGCCGCGGCGACGGCTTCGAAGCCTCCCACCGCACCCGCAAGCACCTCGAGGCGATCAAGGCCGCCGTCCTCGCCGACTGGGCGGACGATACAGACCAGACCGGTGACGCCGACACCATCGGAGGATCCCAGCAATGAGCCGCCCGACGATCTCCGAGATCCGCCCGCATATCCGCGACTACGCCGAACTCACCTCTTTGGAGGTCGAGCTCGCGAAGGATCGAAGCAGCCTGCTCGTCCTTCCCGTCGGCGCCTGCGAACAGCACGGTGACGGACTGCCCCTGGGCACCGACAACATCCGAGCCGCTCACGTCGCCCGCGCCGTCGTCGACGCACTCACCGATGGCGACCGGGGGCGGGCGGGCAGCGCCTTCGTCCTGCCGAGCATCGACTACGGGGTCTCCCCGCATCACCGCTTCCTGCCCGGCACGATCAACATCGGTCCGCAGCTGTTCATCGACCTCGTCTCCTCGATCGTGCGTCAGCTCGCCGATGCCGGATTCGACAGACTCCTCGTCATCACCGGCCACGGCGGCAACCTCGCCGCGCTCGGCGTGATCCAGCAGTCCCTGCTCGCCACCCATCCGGACTTCGTCTTCGCCTATACTCCGGTCTCAGCATTGGCCACCGAGGCGACCGCCCAGCTGCCGCGCACCGAGGTCAGCGGCCACTGCGGAGAGTCCGAAACCTCGCAGATGCTCGCCATCGACGAATCCCTCGTCGACTCGGGCCACCTCAACCCCGGCGCCACCCGGCTCGACGATCTCGACCCACGTGCCCGACTCTCACGAACGAAAACACCGTCAACAGCGGTGACATTCGACCGCTACGCCGACAACGGCGTCCTCGGCGATCCGCGGACCGCCACGGCCGCGGCCGGGGAGGACATCCTCGGCGAGGTCGTCGACCGACTCGTCGCCTACTGTCAGGAGCTGCAGAGACTGTGACACCCGCTTCTCACTGACCGGCCGCTCGGCCCGCACCCCACCACAGAACACCCGATTCCAGCGCCGTAATCACCGTGCCCTGGTGGACCCTGCCCGAAAATCCCGCCTGGACTCTCAGGAGCTCACAATGAAACCGACCCAGACCACCGATACCGTGCAGACCGACGAGCAGGAGAAGCTGCCGCTGGTCATCCGCGCCCTCAACGTCATCGAAGTCGTCGGCAACAAGCTGCCGAACCCCTTCTGGCTGTTCTGGATCCTCGCGGCGATCCTCGCCGTATTCAGCCTCGTCCTCTCCCTCGCCGGCGCGGGAGTCGAGGATCCCGGCACCGGGGACTGGACCCCGGTGAACAACCTCCTCAGCGGCGAGGGCATCGCCATGGCCGTGAGCACCGCGCTCGACGCCTACGAGACCTTCCCACCGCTCATCACGATCATGGTCGTCATCATGGGCGTGGCCCTGGCCGAGCGCACCGGCCTGCTGTCGACGGCGATGAAGGTCTCGATCGCCCGCGTCCCGGCCGGACTCATCGTCTTCACGGTCGCGTTCATGGGCACGGTCTCCCACGTCGCCTCGGCGGCGGCCTATGTCATCCTCGTGCCGCTCGGCGGAATGGTGTTCAAGGCCGTGGGCCGCTCCCCCGTCCTCGGCGTCATCGTCGCGTACACCTCGATCGCCTCCGGCTACGATGCCAGCCCGATCCCGACGCCCAACGATGCGATCTTCGCGGGCATCACGACGGCTGCGGCGAACATCATCGACCCCGACTACATCGTCACTCCGATCGGCAACTGGTACTTCAACATCGCCAGCTCCATCCTGTTGGCCATCGTCATCACGATCGTCACCGAGCTCGTGCTCATGAAGCGCGACAACCTCGAAGCCGACGAGGATGCCGAACACGAAGACCTCGTCATCACCGACAAGGAACGCAAGGCCCTGCGCTGGGCGATGTTCGCCGTCATCGCAGCGGTCATCGCCATCGTCGTCCTCGTCGTCCCGGACGGCGCGCCCCTGCGCGGTGACGGGCCCTTCGGGGAGTCGCCGTTCCTCACCGGAATCGCCTTCCTCATCGCCATGCTCTTCGGCATCGGCGGCATCGTCTACGGCTTCCGCGAGGGCACGATCGAGACCTGGTCGGACGTGCCGAAGCTCATGGGTCAGGGGCTCGCCTCGATCTCCGGGGTCCTCGTCCTCTTCTTCGCCATCGCCCAGTTCCTCGAGTACTTCGAGTGGACGAACATCGGCATGCTCGTCTCGGTCTCCGTGTCCGAACTCTTCACCGGCCTCGGCCTGCCGACGTGGGTGGTGTTCATCCTCGTCCTGCTCGTGCTCTCGGTCGTCAACGTGCTCATCACCTCCGGCTCGGCGATGTGGGCGATCATGGCCCCGGTCATCGTGCCGCTGCTCATGCTGCTCGAGGTGCCGCCGGAGACCTCACAGGCGATCTTCCGCATCGCCGACTCGGGGTCGACGGCCATCACCCCGATGAGCCCGTACTTCATCCTCGCACTCGGCTTCATGCAGAAGTATCAGAAGAGCGCCGGCATCGGCACGCTCGCCTCGCACACCCTGCCCTTGGCCGTGTGCATGACGATCAGCTGGAGCCTGCTGTTCTTCCTGTGGTGGGGCCTGGGCATTCCGCTCGGTCCCGATGCGCCGGTGCGCTGAGTGCGTAGACTCCGGCATTCGCCGCAGCCGATTCCGTGCTGAGCAGGACGATGTGCGCGGACTCATCGAGTCCGAGGGCGCCCGGTCCGCCGGACGCGGTGAGCGCGGCTCTCAGCCCCGCCAACGAGGCGGCTCCACACGGGCCGACCGCCACACCGAGGTCATGGAGCTCGTCCTGGGCGGCGGCCGCCTCGGCGTCGGTGACCGTGACCGAATCGTCGAGTCCGGACTGGAGGACGGGCCAGGCCAGGGACGAGACGGTCCCGCAGTTGAGCCCGGCCATCGAGGTCGGCTGCGAGGTGTCGACGCTCACCGGCCGTCCTGCCCGCATCGACGCGGTGATGCACGCAGCCGTGACCGGTTCGACGGCGATCACGCGGGCTTCCGGCCCGTGCCTGCCCTGATGGACGACGGCGGCCTGGAGCAGGGAGCCGACCCCGCTGGGCACGAGGATGAGCGAAGCGGGCCCGCCCAGCTGCTCATCGACCTCGGCGAACAGCGTCGAATACCCGTCGACGATCCACCCGGGCACGTCCTCGTAGCCGTCCCATGCCGTGTCCTGAACGAGCAGCTCCCCGTCGCCGCAGCTCGCCGCCGCGTCCTCGACGGACCGGTCGTAGATGAGGCCGGTCTCCACGAGTTCGGCCCCTTCGCCGCGGATGGCCTCAAGCGTGCTGGCAGGCAGACCCGCGGGCACGTGGATGCGTGAGCGCAGCCCCAGGCGGGCGGCGATATGGGCGAGCGCCCGGCCGTGGTTGCCGTCGGAGGCGGTGACGAGGACGAGCTCGAGTCCCGCGGCGCGGTCACTGAGTTCGGAGAACGTCGCGGCCGGAGGCAGACCGAGGTGTGCGCTGATCACCCGATTGACTGCCCATGATGCTCCAAGTGCCTTGAATGCCGGCAGACCGAAGCGATCGGATTCGTCTTTCACCCGCACCGAGGCGGCCCCCACCTCGACGGCGAGACCGGGCAGATCGATGAGGTCGGTGACCCGATAACCGGGGATCGTGCGGTGGAATTCCTGCGGATGCGTGGATTCGCCGATCATGAGCTCAGCTCCTTCACTGCTGAGGCCAGGACCTCGACACCGGCGCGGCAGTCCTCGGGAGTCGAGTATTCGCGGGGGTTATGACTGATTCCGTGATGCTGACCGCGGACGAAAACCATGGCCGCCGGGGCGATCGCGGCCATCTCCTGCGCATCGTGACCGGCCCCGGACATCAGCCGAATCGAATCATAGCCGCGTTCCTTCGCTGCGGTCTCGAGCGTGTCCTGCACGGCTTCGCTGAAGGGCACGGCCTTGGTCCGCGCCATCTGCGCCGCCTCCACCCGCAGTCCGGGCTGGCTGTCGGGAAGACGCTCGAGGAACGCGGCGAGGTCCGCCTCGGCGCGGGCCATGTGCTCATCGTCGGGATTGCGCAGATCGACGGTGATCTCGGCCCGATCGGGCACGACGCTCGGCAGTCCCGGGGAGGTCTCGATGCGACCGACCGTCGCACGCAGCCGTCCGTAGGCGCCGGAGTCAACCATGCGTCGGACCTCGACGATGATCTGCGCGGCGGCCAGGCCAGCGTCGATGCGCAGTTCGGTCGGGGTGGTTCCAGCGTGGGCTGCACGGCCGTGAAGGGTCACCTTCTGCCAGGAGATCGACTGGACTCCGGTGACGATGCCGATCACGCGGTCCTCCTGAGCCAACACGGGTCCCTGCTCGATATGGCATTCGAGGTAGGCGTGCGGCGGGTCGATGTGCACGGGACGCTCGCCCTTGAAGCCGATGCGTCTCAGTTCGTCACCGAACCGTGCTCCGGTCTCATCGGTGAGTCCGTAGGCGTAATCGAGGCTCAGTCGCCCCGCCGCGACGGCGGATCCGAGCATATCGGTGCCGAAGCGCACTCCCTCCTCTTCGGTCCACGCGGCTACGACGATGGGGCGACGGGGCTGGAGGCCCGCCTCGGCGAAGGCGCGGATCACGGCCAGCCCGCCGAGCACACCGAGGCAGCCGTCGAAGGCACCGGCGGTGGCCACGGTGTCGATGTGCGAACCGACGAGCACGGGCGCGAGCTCGGGCTCCAGACCTTCGCGTCGGCCGAAGATCGTACCCATCTCGTCGATCGTGACCTCAAGGCCGAGCTCCTCCATCCAGGAGATGAGCAGTTCGCGTCCCGCCCGGTCCTCATCCGTCAGCGACTGCCGATTGACCCCCACGAGGCCGGTCGCCTCATCGTCATAGGAGCCGATCGCGGCGAGAGCCATGAGGTCGGCCCACAGTCGGTCACCGTCGATGCGAAGGTCTGTGCTGTTCGGGCACGTGGTCGGGGTCATTGAGCGTCCTTTCTCGAGTGTCTGATCTCGAGCCTACGAACACTGACTCATGAAATCGATAGACTGGCTTCCACCATTACTCATGAAATTCCCTCATGTTTTGACCTGCATCGTTCAGAGTTCACCCTGCACCGGAGGCACGATGTTCAGTCTCAGACGACTCCGTCTGCTGCGAGAGGTCGCAGCCCGCGGCAGTCTGGCCGCGGCCGCGACCGCTCTGGGCCAGGACCCGTCCTCGGTCTCCCATCAGCTCAAGATCCTCGAGTCCGAGGTCGGCGCACAGCTGCTCGAACGCGTGGGTCGCGGGGTGCGCCTGACGGAGGAAGCGCAGATCCTCGTCGCCCGCACCGAGGCGGTCCTGCGTGAGCTCGAAGCCGCGGAGGCCGAGATCGCCGAGGTCCGGCATCGTGTGGGCGGCACCGTGCGCGTCGCCGCCTTCCAGACGGCCTTGCACACTATCGTGCCCGGCGCGCTCGCCCGGCTGGCCCGGGACCATCCCGACCTCACGGTCATCACAACGCATATCCGCACCGAGGATGCCGTCCCCGCACTACTCGCCCGGGACTTCGATCTTGTCCTCCAGGAGGACTATCCGTCGCGTCCAGCACGCCGTGACGAGGGAGTCGAAACCGAGGTGCTCGGCGACGACGAGCTCTGCCTCATCACTCCCGCAGCCGCTGACTCCGGCTCTTCGGGCCCGCCTTCAGTCCCAAGCCTCGATGGGTGCGCCCACCATGCCTGGGCCATGGAGCCTGCCGATACCCGCGCCGGACACTGGTCGCGCGCCGAATGCCGAAGGGCAGGCTTCGAACCCGAGGTGCGCACCGAGTCCTCAGATATCCTCCTGCTCGTCCGGTTCGTCGCTCTCGGCCTCGCCTCGGCGCTGGTTCCGCGCATGTCTCTGCAGGCGGCCGCAGCGAACGCAGGCATCGATTCTGCGACGATCTCAACTCACCGGCTGCCGGAACCTGCGAGCAGGCGGATCTCGACGGCGATCCGTCGCGGCAGTGCCCGGACTCCGCGGATCATCGCCCTGCGCGCGGCTCTCGCCGCTGAGTTCGCAACGCCCTGAGCGTGCCGATCCAGCTGAGTTTTGAAAGTTTTGTTCACGAACTGCTTTTCCTCGGATTCCGTCGTCTCGGGCGGGTCCTCCGGGGCGTCGCTCGTGATTCAGATCTCTCCCACGGTCGCCGCTGACGCATCGTCTGACCTGGGCCGATGATGAACGTGATGATCCGACACGACTGCTTGGAACCTGGCCGCACGACCGCTCGCACCCGCGCCCTTGCGAGCCTCGTCGACAAAAGATGTTGACGCTCAAACTTCACCCGCGATACTGTCGGGTAACACCCCGTAGTAACTTACGTCACACGCTGATGCCCACCGAGCCTTCGGTGGTCAAGGAGGATCAATGAAGTTCCGCAATCCCAGCCTCATCCGCAGGCTCGTCTCATCCCATGCCGGTCGCATCGCCATGGTCGCAATTCCCACGGGTGTCGTCTCAGCCATGCTCATGGGCGGGGTGGCCCAGGGCGCGGTGCCGGTCTCGTTCGCCATCTCCGGGACTCAGTTCAAGATCGCCTCGTCGCAGCTCGAGGGAACCGGATTCTCCCAGTACAGCGGAGTCGCCAAGGACGCCGAGGGCGGCAAGCACGCCGTCGTCACCGCGAACATCAAGGATGCGACCCTGGAGAACCTCTGCCAGTCGGCCGTCCAGGAGACTCCTCTGGGCAAGGTGGGCATCCTTATCAAGGCCGGCGGAAAGGGCACCCCCGCCTCGGCGAAGGATCTGCAGATCGGCATGACCGGCCTCAAGGGCGATGCGGAATTCAAGAACATCCGCATCGGCGTCGATGCCTCCGACGTCAATACGAAGGCCAAGGGAAGCAAGGGCGACTTCGCCCAGGACTCCGACACCATCTCGATCAAGGACCTCAAGCAAGATTCCTGGTCGACCACGGCCTCGGTCTTCACCCTCAAGGACATGTCGCTGAAGCTCACCGACGGATCTGAGCAGTGCGACTGATGAGGGACTCAGCAGCCAACGGGCAGCCGACCGATGAACGGGGGGCCGCCGAACAGGAGGACACCGTGCAGAAGACGAGCCTGCTTGCGCTGTCCCGGCGGAGTCGACGCGCCAACGAACAGAGCGACCACACCGAATCCGGCGTCGAGACGGCAGAATTCGCCGTCCCGGCGCCGGAGGCGGGGGATGCTGACAACAGCGAGGGAGCCGAGATGACCGAAGGCGCCGAGAAGAAGCGCCGGGGGTTCAAGCACTGGCGTCGGCAGCGGCCCTTCATCGGAGGCGTGCTTGCCGTCCTCGGCGGAATCGAGCTCTTCTTCTCCGGTCAGCTGGACCTCGGCAATATGCAGATCCAGTTCGGCATCGAGGGTCTGCAGGCGACGGTGGTTCCGATCGCCATCGTCGTCCTCGCTCTGCTGTCGATCTTCCGTCCCACGCATCATGTGTTCTACGGGATCATCGCTCTCGTCCTCGCAGTCTATTCACTCATCGGAGTGAACCTCGGCGGGTTCATCATCGGCATGCTGCTGTCCACCATCGGCGCGATCCTCATCGTCGCATGGATGGGACCGCGTGGGCCGAAGGAGTCCGAAGCCGCTGAGGGGGAGACTGCATGAGGGCACCCAGCCGCCGCACGGCCTCAATCCTCGCGGCAGCTGTCCTGATCCTCCCGACGACTCTCGGGGCGGGTTCGGTTGCAGCCGCCCACTCGTCACCGCTGTGCTCACTCGTGGGCACCTGCGATGACGAGGATTCCGCAAAGGCCAAGGACTCCGCACCTGCGGGGAGCCTGTCGCCCGGAATGCCGGTGAAGCCCAGTGATCCACCGACGTCAGACCCCTCGCTGCCCGCACCGGGCCCCACGGATGAACCGAGCGAGGAACCGACGGGGGAACCGTCCGACGAACCTACGGACCCGGGTGGTCTGGGACTCGATGAGCCCAGCGACGACCCGACCGAGGACGAGGATGAAGACTCGGAGAAAGAGGGCAATGGTGAGTTCCCGTCCGATGCACAGATGGATGAGAACGCACCGGTCTTCACGAAGACTCCGGCCGCAATGGGTTCGGAAGGACTCTCGTTCAAGGGTCTGAAGGGCATTTCGTTCGTTTCGGTGCCCACCGCTGACGGCGGGTCCATCGTGACTCTGAAGCTGCAAGCCGAAGAGATCTCGATCGAAGGCTTCTCGCTGACGGTGAAGCCGCCGGACGAGGAGTATGGACTGGTGACGACGGCCGACACGATGACGCTGAAGGGCGATGTCACCGTGTACATCGGCTCGATCACCGCCACGACGAAGGACGGAAAGTCGCTCACCCTGGGACCGGAGACGCCGCCGCCCATGGATGACGTCGAACCCGGATTGCTGCGAGTGACGATGGGGCTCGTCGGCTCGACCGCCGATGGGATCTACTACACCAACACCGATCAGAAGCTCAAGAAGGCCGAAGACTGACCCACCATCGCCGAGGTGGTTCCTCCTTCACCGTGAGGAGGAACCACCCGACGGGGCCGAGCTCAGCCCAGAAAGGCCAGGCCCGAAGGCCGCGGACTCAGTCCGCGGCCTTCGTGCTTTGCTGTCTGCATTCCAGCTTGCATTCCCGGCCTGCCCGACGCCGGCCCTCCAGGAATTCCACGAAGGCACGAGCCAATCGCCTCCCATTGTCGACGAGAGCGGAATCGTCCACCTCGACCTCGGCGATGATCGAGTCCTCGGTCTTGCCGGCCGGCAGGGCCAGGTCGTTGCCGTCTAGCCAGCGAGCGATCTGCGCGGCATCGGTCTCCGGGTGGAACTGAGTGCCCCACGCGAATTCGCCGAGGCGGAAAGCCTGGACCGGGGCGTCGGAACCGGTGATCAGGAGTTCGGCTCCGGGCGGCAGCGCCATCTCCTCCTGATGGAAGAGCACGGAGGGCAGCGACTCCCCTTCAGTCTCCCCAGCACTGGTTGACCCACCACCGGCCAGCGCCCCGAACACCGGGTCGGATGCCCCCGCCGAGGTGACACCCAGTTCGTAGATCCCGATCTGCGGGTGCGCCCGCCGCCTGATCGGAGCATCACCTGCGACGGCAAGCATCTCCCCGCCGAGGCAGATGTTGAGGCTTGGGAACTCTCCCGCGATCGACCGGCGAAGCAGATCCCTGACCTCGGGGAACCAGGGATTCTCATCGTCCTCGGTGGGCCCCGCGGATCCGCCGAGGACGATGAGGGCGTCGAACGAACCGAGCTCCGGTATCACCTCGCCGACGTAAGGACGGGCCACGACCACCTCGGCGCCGGCTTCGATCAGCCATTCACCGAACCTCTGCGGTCCGGTGCCACGTTCGTGTTCGATGGCAAGGATTCTCACGGAAGTCATGGCCCCATCTTCTCACCCTCCGTGCGCCCCTATTCGGCGGTGACGTAAGCCGAGGAGATGCCGCCGTCGACAGTGAAGGTCGAGGCGTTGACGAAGGAGGAGTCGTCGCTGGCGAGGAAGGCCACGGCGGCAGCGATCTCCTCAGGTTCGGCGAAGCGCCCACCGGGGCAGTGGACGAGTCGCCGCTGCGCCTGCACGGGGTCCGAGGCGAAGAGCTCACGCAGCAACGGGGTGTTCACCGGTCCCGGGCACAGTGCGTTGACGCGGATGCCATCCTTCGCGAACTGGACGCCGAGCTCACGGCTCATCGACAGGACTCCGCCTTTCGACGCCGAGTAGGAGATCTGCGAAGTCGCCGCTCCCATGAGCGCGACGAACGACGCCGTATTGATGACCGACCCCGATCCCTGCTTGACCATGTGCTCGAGGGCGTACTTGCTGCAGAGATAGACGGAGGTGAGGTTGACCGTCTGCACCCTCGCCCAAGCCTCGATGTCGGTGGTGAGGATCGAATTGTCGTCGGTCGGGTTGATGCCTGCGTTGTTGAAGGCGACGTCGACGCGTCCGAAGTGCTCGACAGAGCGGGCGAACAGGTTCTTCACCTCCTCCTCATCGGCTACGTTGACTCGCACGAAGAGTCCGCCGAGCTCGTCGGCGACCTCGGGTCCACGCACTTCGTCGAGGTCGCCGATGACGACCTTCGCGCCTTCTTCGGTCAGACGGCGGGCACTGGCGAGTCCGATGCCCGAGGCACCGCCGGTGATGACGCAGATCTTGTCCTTGAGTCGGTTTGCCGCAGTGGTCATGATTCTCCTGATGATCGTGGTGATGAGGTGGCAGGTGGATGGGTCAGCGCACTGGCCGGGTCGCGAAGAAGACGTTCTTGACCTCGGTGAATGCCGACACGGCGTCGGGGCCGAGTTCGCGGCCGAGTCCGGACTGCTTGAATCCGCCGAACGGGGTCGAGTAGCGGACCGAGGAGTGCGAGTTCACCGACAGGTTGCCGGCCTCGACTCCGCGGGAGACCCGCATCGCCCGGTCGAGATCGTTCGTCCAGATTGAGCCGGAGAGTCCGTATTCGGTGTCGTTGGCGATGCGCAGGGCATCCGCTTCGGTATCGAAGGGGACGACGGAGAGAACGGGGCCGAAGATCTCCTCGCGGAAGTCGGCCGTCGCTGTGTCGGGCGGGGTGAGCACTGTCGGCGGAAACCAGAAGCCCGGGCCTTCGGGGGCAGAGCCGGTGAAGGCCACCTCGGCGGCAGCCACATAGCCGGCGACCTTCTCCCGGTGAGTCGCAGTGACCAGCGGACCCATGTCCGTGTCCTCGCGGCTCGGATCCGCACAGGCGAAGGACCCGACGGAGGATTCGAGTGCGGCCATGAAGTCGTCGTAGATCCCGCGCTGGACGAGCAGCCGGGACCGGGAGCAGCAGTCCTGGCCGGAGTTGTCGAAGACGCCTCCGGGGGCGGCGGCCGCGGCGGCCACGACATCGGCGTCGTCGAAGACGATGTTCGCGTTCTTCCCGCCGAGTTCGAGAGTGAGGTTCTTCACCTGCGCTGCACAGCCGGCCATGATCCGCTTGCCCACCTCGGTGGATCCGGTGAAGACGACCTTGCGTACGGCCGGGTGGGTGACGAAGCGCTCCCCGACGACGGATCCCTTGCCGGGGATGATCTGCAGAACACCCTCGGGCAAGCCCGCTTCGAGGGCGAGCTCGCCGATGCGGATCGCGGTCAGCGGCGTGATCTCGGCGGGTTTGAGGACCACGGTGTTCCCGGCTGCCAGGGCAGGGGCGAAGCCCCATCCGGCGATCGGCATCGGGAAGTTCCAGGGGACGATGACACCGACAACGCCGAGCGGTTCGGCGAAGGTGATGTTCACTCCCCCGTCGACGGGGATCTGCCGACCGAAGAGCCTCTCCGGCACCGCCGCGTAGTATTCGAGGACGTCGCGGACGTTGCCGGCTTCCCATCGGGCGTTCCCGATCGTATGTCCGGCGTTGGCCACCTCGAGCCGGGCGAGCTCTTCGTTGGCCGCGTCGACCTTGTCGGCGAAGCGCCGCAGGAGTCGGGCGCGATCGGCGGGGGCGACGGCGCGCCAGGATTCGAAGGCCCGCGCCGCCTTCTCTATCGCCCGGTCCGTCTGTTCGAGGTCGGCGAGTTCGACGTCGGCGATCGGCTCTTCCGTCGCCGGGTTGATGACCGTGTAGGTGCTCACTTCGGTGCTCTCCTTGTTCCTCTGTCTGTCGCGTGTCGTCGTGCCGCTTGAACGAGGGCACGGACGACTCGGTCGTCATCGGGGTCGTGTTCGGGATGCCATTGGACGGCGAAGAGCCATCCTCCGTCAGCCGGGTCTCCTGTCTGATCCACGGCCGGGTCCGGTTCGATAGTCTCGACGAGTCCCTCGGGACTGCGGCCGGTCGCACGCAGACCGGCGCCGAGGCGGTCGATCCCCTGATGGTGATAGCAGGGTGCCGTGGTCGCCTCGCCGAGGATCTCCCTGGCCTGTGACCCTGCTTCCGTGGTCACCGTGACCTCGCCGTAGACGCCGGGGGCCGGCTGATAGTCGGAATGTCCGAGCGACTCCGGCAGATGCTGGATCAAGGTGCCTCCCGCGGCGACGTTGATGACCTGCATCCCGCGGCAGATGCCGAGCACAGGCAGGCGGCGCTGCCGCGCGGCCGCCAGGAGCATCATCTCGCTCGAGTCGCGGAACGGGTGGGACACGGTCGTTTCGTGCGGATCCTGACCGTATTCGGACGATCCGACGTCGGCTCCTCCGGCCAACAGCAGGCCGTCGACACGGTCGAGGGCCGCAGGGGCCTGTCCGTGGGGCGGCAGCAGCACGGGGATCGCCCCGGAAGCGGCGACCATGCGCACATAGTCGCCCGGGATGAGAGCCGCCTCGGTGTCCCAGACTCCCCACTGGGCCTGCTGCATGTAGCAGCTGATGCCGATGACGGGGTCAGAGTCGTTCGAACCCACGGAGCCTCTCCCAGTCGGTGACAGTCGCGTTGTAGGCCTCCAGTTCGATGTCGGCCGCGTGGACGTAGTGGCGGACGACGTAGTCGCCGAACGCGTCCTCGGCGATCTGCGATCCGTCCAACCGGTCGCGGGCACCCTGGAGGGTGGTGGGCAGTCGGGAGGCACCGGCGGTGTAGGCGTTGCCTTCCGTGATCGCGGGCAGTTCGAGGCCTTTCTCGATCCCGTGGAGACCCGCCGCGATGAGAGCCGCAGTGGCGAGGTACGGGTTGAGATCGGCCCCGCCGACTCGGCATTCCACGCGCAGGGAGGGTCCCGAGCCGACGACGCGGAAGGCGCAGGTGCGGTTGTCGAAGCCCCAGGCGACCGCGGTCGGTGCGAACGAACCTTCGACGAAGCGTTTGTACGAGTTGATGTTCGGGGCGAAGAAGTACGTGAAGTCCTCGATGCAGGCGAGCTGACCGGCGATGAACTGCTCCATGAGGGTCGAGAACCCATGCTCGCGGTCTCCGGCCATGACCATATCGCCCTCAGCCGAGCGGAAGCTCAGGTGGATATGGCACGAGGAACCCTCCTTCTGGTCGTATTTGGCCATGAAAGTGATCGATTTCCCGTGCTGGGCGGCGATCTCCTTCGCCCCGTTCTTGTACACCGCGTGGTCGTCGCACGCCTTGAGGGCGGGCTGGTAGCGGAACGTGATCTCGTGTTGGCCGAAGTTGCATTCGCCCTTGGCCCCTTCGACGAAGAGCCCGGCCCCAGCCATCGAATTGCGGATGTCGCGCAGCAGAGGTTCGACTCGGGCGGTGCCGAGGAGGGAGTAGTCGACGTTGTACTGGTTCGAGGGCGTAACTTCGGTGTACTTCGAGGCGAAGGCTTCTTCGTAGCTCGAGTCGAAGGTGATGAACTCGAGTTCGGTGCCGACATGGGCGCTCAGCCCATGGTCGGCAAGGCGGGCGAGCTGGCGCTTGAGGATCTGACGTGGGGAGGGCGCCACCTCGGCGCCGGTGGTCGTCAGGAGGTCGCAGTTGACCATCGCACTGCCCGGCTGCCAGGGCAGGAGGCGCAGGGTCGCAAGGTCGGGCTTCATCACCATGTCGCCGTATCCGGTCTCCCAGGAGGAGACCTCGTAGCCGTCGACGGTATCCATGTCGACGTCGACGGCGAGCAGGTAGTTGCAGCATTCGGAGCCGTGGTCCATGACGTCTTCGAGGAAGAACTGGACGCCGAGCCTCTTGCCCTGAAGGCGACCCATGTGATCGGTGATGGCAACGACCACGGTGTCGATCGTGCCCTCGGCGGCGAGTCGGCGGAGTTCGTCGACGGTGAGCGGTTCGGCCTGGATCGACCCTCTGGAGGTCCTCTGCTCCGAGGTGGGCGAGGTGGGTACCGGAATCTCGGTCATGCGGCGTTCCTTTGCTGTGCGGGGTGGTTGAAGGTGGGTCGTGCGGGCTACTTGAGGCCCTTCTCGGCGGCCTCGATCTGTGCGAACTCCTCTTCCGGTGCGCTCGCGACGAGGTGGTGGCGGGAGTAGAACCAGAAGTAGGCGAGCGCGATGAGGAAGACTCCGGCGGCGATGCCGGCGGCGAGGATGTCGACGAAGAAGGTGGCGATGACGGCCACCGATGCGAGTACGAGGGCGATGGAGGTGGTGACGATGCCGCCGGGAGTGCGGTAGCCGCGGGGCAGATCGGGTTCCTTGACGCGCAGGCGGATGTGGGAGAGGTTGAGCAGGACGTAGGAGACCGTGGCACCGAAGACCGCGACGTTGAGGAGGACTCCGCCGTTGCCGTCGACGGCGATCGCGAGGATGAAGCCGATGGTGCCGGGGACGATGAGGGCGAGGACCGGGGTCTTGCGTTTGCCCGTCAGGGACAGCCACTTGGGCAGGTAGCCGGCGCGCGAGAGGGCGAAGAGCTGACGAGAGTAGGCGAAGATGATCGAGAAGAAGCTCGCAATGAGTCCCGCCAGGCCGGCCCAGTTGACGAAGGTCGCAAGGACGGAGTTCTCGCCGTAGATCGTGCGCAGGGCTTCGGGCAGCGGATTGTCCGATTCCCCCATCGCCGAGGCGCCTGCGAGTCCGGGGACGAGGAGGAGCATGAGGGCGCCGAAGACGACGAGCACGGCCATTGCCGTGATGATGCCGCGCGGCATGTCCTTCTTCGGGTTCGCCGATTCCTCGGCGGCCAGCGGGACGCCTTCGACGGCGAGGAAGAACCAGATACCGAAGACGAGCGAGGCGAGCAGGCCGGAGATGCCCATCGGCATGAATGCCGATGACCCGAGGGCGCCGGTGGGTTCGATGTCGAAGAGATTGCTGGCATCGAAGTGGCCGACCGCGGCGACCACGAAGACGATGAGGGCGATGACCGCGACGGCGGTGATGACGAACATCAGCCGCAGGGCCTCACCGACTCCCCATAGGTGGATTCCGATGAAGACCGCATAGGCGACGAGATAGATCGTCCAGGTAGGCACCGATTCGGGCAGAATGCCGAGCGCCTGGACGTAGCCGGCGATGAAGGTCGAGATCGCGGCCGGAGCCATCGTGTACTCGATGAGGATCGCCATGCCGGTGGCGAATCCGCCCAGCGGGCCGAGCGCTCGGCGGGCGAAGCCGTAGCCTGCACCGGCAGTCGGCAGAGTGGAGGAGAGTTCGGCGAGGCCGAAGACCATGCATACGTACATGAGTCCCATGAGGAGGAAGGCGATGAGCAGGCCGCCCCAGCCGCCTTCGGCCAACCCGAGGTTCCAGCCGGAGAAGTCTCCGGAGATGACGTAGGCGACGCCGAGGCCTGCGAGGAGGATCCAGCCGGCCGCGCCCTTCTTCAACTGTCGCTTCTCGAGGTAGTGCTCATCGACATTGCCGTATTCGATGTTCTTGCTCATGGCTGCCCCTCGGGGTTCTGGTGAGTCTCGATCTCGTCGTGGTCGAACAGTCGCCCAATGGATCGTTACCAGACCATTAGACTGAGACGAATGTAATCTGACTCACAGACGACTGTCAAGGATTTTCCGCGAGAGTGGAAGAATCAACGAAGACGAGTTGAGTTGCGAGACCAGGAGAGGAGGCAGACTTGGACAGAGCAGAAGAGCCGGGCGGCCCAGGGACCGCGGGCAGCCAACCCCGCCCGGGAGGCAAGCATGCGCGCGGCGGAAATGTGTTCGAACATACGATTGCGGAGCTGCTGCGGGCGATCCGTCTCGGCAAGTACCTCGTCGGCGACAAACTGCCGGCCGAGCGCGAACTCGCCGCCCAGGTCCGGGTCTCGCGGGCGACCCTGCGGCAGGCGCTCATCGAGCTTCAGACTGCGGGCATCGTCACTTCCCGTCGCGGTCGCTACGGCGGCACCTTTGTGACACGACTGCCGTCCGCCGACACCGATGAGCGCATCGACCCCGGCGAGCTCGATGATGCCGTCCGGTTTCGCTTGGTTCTCGAGACAGCCGCGGCCCGCATCGTCGCCGAGCGAGACCTCTCTCCGAACGAGGTCGCTGCCCTGACCGCAGCGGAGACGGATTGTCGTACGGTGTTCGCCTCCGCCGAACAGTTCCGCGTGCTCGATGCCAGATTCCACCTCATGATCGCCGAACTCACGCACATGCCGTCACTCATCTACGCCTCAGCGAGCACTCGCGATCGGGTCAACGCCCTGCTCGACCGGATCCCCTTCATCCATACGAACGTCGAGCACTCCTGCGATCAGCACCGAGAGATCGTCGACGCCATACTCGCCTCTGACCCTGATCGTGCCGCCGATCTCGCCGCACAGCATGCGGAAGGCACCGAGAAGCTGCTGCGCGGATTCCTCGAACAGAGGTGAGACCAGCGGCGAATGCTCTTGAACCTGACACCGTGTCAGGTGGTGGACTGTCGATGACGACGAGGAGAGCACATGAGGATCGGTGAATTCGCGCAGCTGGGGCAGGTATCGGTGCGCATGCTCCGCCACTATGAGTCGATGGGTCTGTTGGCTCCGGATTCGGTCGAACCGTTCTCCGGACACCGCAGCTACACGGTGGCGCAGCTGCCGCGCCTCAACAGAATCATGGCGCTCAACGCCCTGGGGATCTCGCTGCGGAAGATCGCCGAACTGATAGACGCCGACCTCAGCACGGCCGAGCTGACCGGCATGCTCAATCTGCGTCGTCATCAACTGCGAGCCGAGCAGTCGGCTGCAGCCGCGAAGCTGGCCGAAGTCGAATTTCGGCTGGCACTCATCGAAGGGACTGCTATGAACCATCCGGACTGCATCATCAAAGAACTGCCTGCAGAGAGGGTACTCGGACAGACGGTCGTTCTCGGCGAGCCGCCGTTCGACACTTCTGAGATCGGACCGCTGTTCGGCACCGTTGCCGACCGTCTCGCTGAGGCGGGGATCCGACACGCAGCCGGCATCGGCATCTACTCCGACGCCGGACACGGGACCGAGGTCACCTGCGGGTATCGCACGGAAGCAGCTCAGGATCTTGCGGATCTGCAGGTCACAGAGCTGGAGGCGTGCACTGCGGCAACTCTCATCCACGAGGGGTCGATGAGCCGCATCGGCGCCAGCTGGCAGCACCTTTCCAAGTGGTGCATCAGTCAGGGGTATTCCCTGACCGGCCCGTGCCGCGAGGTCTATCTCGACACCGATGACGACACCGCAGACAACTCCGACCAAACTGGGTGGATCGTCGAGCTCCAGCAGCCGATCATCGCGTGACGGCGACGCCCGAGGGGGCAGGGTTCCGTTCCCTCATTCAAGGCGAACCGCGTCTGTCGGTTCGTGTACGGATCGACAGACGCGGTTCGCCTTGAACGACGCTGCGGAACCGCCTCGGCGACGGTGTCCCGGTCAGCGCGACGGCGAAGGTGTCCCGGTCAGCGCGACGGCGAAGTCGCCTCCGCGCCTTCGGTCACAGCCTTATCGGCTACAGCCTTGCCGACCACGACCTTCTTGCGCAGGGCGAGGAAGAACAGGACGAGGCTGACGGACAGGGCGATGTGGCCGAGGCCGGCGATTCCGGCGATCATGGCGTTCGACTCTTCGCCGAGGACGGTGAGCGAGCCGTGCCAGACCATCACCCCCGCAGTGAGGATCACGCCGACGTTGTAGAGCCAGAAGAACCACGAGAACAGCTTCGTGCCGGAGAGTCCGAACACCTTGTCGAGGGCGAGGACGATGAGGAGAACGATGAAGCCGAGTGTGAGCAGGTGGGTGTGGACGAGGCCGAGCTGCGTGAACTCGCCGGAGGGGAAGTCGTTGGCCTTGGTGAACTCGCGGTAGAACAGTCCCGAGAGGACGCCGATGATCATGTACGTGAACGCTGCATTGAATATCTTCTTCATGCTTCCACTTCATCAGCACGCGGGCGCGGTTTCCTGACCCACAGGATTGAACTGCATCCCCAACTTTCGATTGATGTTCCATCACACAGGGTCCTGAGGCCCCGAAAATCGGTTCCGGAGCTCGTGATCCCGCTAGCCTGGAGGCATGGCCATGGAGAACCTGCTTGCGAAGATCGACCGCCTCGCCGGCGGCAGGAAAGCCGGAATCGTCGTGCCCTCGGACGGCCTCGCACACCCGAAGACCAAACGCGCCTTCGCGTGGATCACCTGGCTGCTCGTGTTCGAACTCGTGCTCGGCTTCGGAGCCGTGGTCTACGCAGTGCTCATCGCCCGGGCCGGGGAACCGGTGCCGTTCGCCGTGTGGATGCGCACGATCGTCGTCCTCGGCATGACCGTGACCCTCTTCTACTTCTTCTGGCGCGCAACGAAGGGCTTCTACTGGGGATACCAGCGCCTGCGCCTGTTCACGCAGATCTTCCCCGTCATCACCCTCGTCATGGCCGCGATCCCCGGCCTCTACCCGGTCTGGATGATCACCGAGCAGATCGTGTTCAGCCTGGTCATGATCGGCGTCGGCGACTTCCTCACCGGCGACCACCTGCGCGAGGTGTTCCGCAAACCCGAGGACTGAGCGGGCGGCATCCTCCTCGTGCCCGGGCCCGTACCGGAGGCCCATCGGATGAGGCCCCGGACCACGACCACCGAGGCGGCACCCGCCCACCACGTCATCCGACCTCAGCCGGAACTCACCCTGCAACGAGGCGGCGCGCCTCCTCCTGATGCGCAGCGATGAGCGCTTCTTTGTCGAGCGCGTGTCCGCTCGCGCCGATGGCGTGGCCGTCGACGACCCGCCACTGACCGCCGACCATCACGCGATCGGCCTTCTCTGCACCGCAGAGGACGAGTGCGGGGATCGGGTCGTGCGATCCGGAGAAAGCGAGGCCGTCGAGGCGGAACATTGCGAGGTCGGCCTGCTTGCCCACCTCGATGGTGCCGAGATCGTCGCGTCCGAGTGCCGCCGCCGATCCCTTCGTCGCCCAGTCGAGGACGCGGCCGCAGGTGACCGCCTCGGCGCCGTAGCGCAGACGTTGGATGTAGAGCGCCTGCCGGACCTCGCGGATGAGGTTCGAGGCGTCATTCGACGCGGATCCGTCGACACCGAGTCCGACGTTGACTCCGGCGTCCTCGAGTTCGACGGCGCGGGCGATTCCCGAGGCCAGCCGCATGTTCGAAGTCGGGCAGTGGGCGACGGAGACCCCGGCGGCGCCGAGGCGGCCGATCTCCGAATCGTCGAAGTGCACACCGTGCGCCAACCAGGTCCGCTCCCCCAGCCAGCCGACGGATTCAAGGTAGTCGACGGTGCGCAGGCCGAAGGTCTCGCGACAGAAGTCCTCTTCGTCGATGGTCTCGGCCAGGTGGGTATGGAGGCGGACATCGAGTTCCGCAGCGAGTGCGGCGGAATCGCGCATGAGCTCGGTGGTCACGGAGAACGGGGAGCATGGGGCGAAGCCGATCTGGATCTGAGCGCCGGGCTCACGTTGGTGGTAGGTCTCGACGAGACGGCGGGAATCGTCGAGGATGACCTCCGAGTCCTGGACGGTCTGCTGAGGGGGCAGTCCGCCGTCGTCCTGGCCCAGTGACATCGACCCGCGAGTCAGCATGGCACGCATGCCGAGTCTCCGGACGACGTCGACCTGGATGTCGATGGCCTCGTCCATGCCGGTGGGGAACAGGTAGTGGTGGTCGGCTGCGGTCGTGCATCCGGATTCGAGGAGTTCGGCCATCGCCACGGTCGTGGCGAGTTCGAGCGCGCGCGGGGTCAGCCTGGCCCAGACCGGGTAGAGGTTCTGCAGCCATCCGAACAGCGGCAGGTCGGCGACGGGCGCCCATGCACGGGTCAGCGTCTGGTAGAAGTGATGATGGGTATTGATCAGCCCGGGAGTGATGACATGCGCCGAGGCGTCGATGACTTCAAGGGCAGCCGTGTCACCGGCGGTTCCGCCGGCCCCGGATGAAGTGGGTTCGCCACCGGCGGGAACGAGTTCCACGATAGTTCCCGTGGCGGGGTCGATGACGATTCCCCGCGCCGCCCGGTTCGGATCGACACCGGCACCGAGGTGGACGGCCAGCGGATCGCGCAGCCACAGTCGCGCGGTCGATGTGTTCCCGGAAGCCGGGGAGTTCCCCGGCAGCGGGGAGTTCCTCGATGCGCGGTCTCCCGTATTGAATGAGCTTCCTGGTGCCGAGAAGCTTCCTGCTGACGGTGTGCCGGTTCCATTGCTTTCGGTCATCATGTCGCCTTTCCCTCTTGAACCGTGCGCGTCGAGCGCGCACTATTGGTCAGTGGCGACAGAACTGGGGCTGACGCCACCAGCTCAGGTTTTCCGGCGTCTGCTGCTCCGCCGGTCGGTATCCCATCCAAGATCCCCGACTGTACCCACCTATCGGCGAGACGGTACGATGATCCAAAACCATCGAACTGAGCGAACGTTCAGTAGATCGTCGGGGGATGAGTACACGACTGCCGTGAACTCTAGCATGTGCCGCGGGTCACTAAAATGGCTTGCGGCGAAAATGGTATTCCTTTAGAGTTTTGCGATAAGGAAATTTCCTTTCGCATAACGGAATTATGCAACCGATCCCTCGGTCGATCTGATGCCCGCTCGGACGCTACACCGGCCACTGAGGTCGGTCAGTCACAGTGAGGTCTTCGCCCGAGGACGCACTCAATGGAGAGATAGATGTCGGTATCCCATCAGTCACCCAGCAACGACCGCAAGTCCGCGGCCGCGAGCAAGTCGGCCCGTCCGGAGGACGAACGGCTTCCTGTCGGCAGTTCCTTCGCCTACGGTCTGCAGCACGTGCTCACCATGTACGGCGGAATCATCGCCGTTCCCCTCATCATCGGCAATGCCGCCGGTCTCGACGGCAACGGCATCAGCCTCCTCATCGCCTCCTGTCTGTTCATGGGCGGTCTGGCCACGATCCTGCAGTCGGTCGGAGTGCCGTTCTTCGGCTCGCAGCTGCCGCTGGTCCAGGGTGTCTCGTTCGCCGGCGTCGCGACGATGACGTCCATTCTGGCCGGCGGCGACGGTCTGCCTGCGGTCTTCGGATCGGTGCTGGTCGCCTCGGTGATCGGCCTGATCGTCGCCCCCGCCTTCGCGCTCATCGTGAAGTTCTTCCCTCCGGTGGTCACCGGCACGGTCATCACCACGATCGGTCTGTCACTCATGCCCGTGGCCGCAGGCTGGGCTATGGGCGGGGACGCCGAGGCCGCCGATTACGGCAGCATGCGCAATATCCTCATCGCCGTGGTCACCTTGGCCATCGTGCTCGTCCTCAGCCGGATTCCCGTCGCGGTGATCTCCCGCCTGTCGATTCTGCTGGCCATCGTCATCGGCACCATCGGCTGCCTCATCTTCGGCTGGGCCGATTTCTCCCATGTGCTCGATCGCGGGATCTTCGCGTTCCCCGAGCCGTTCGCCTTCGGTATGCCGACATTCTCGGCCGCGGCGATCATCTCGATGTTCATCGTCATCATCGTCACCTTCGCCGAGACTACGGCGGACATCATCGCCGTCGGAGAGATCGTCGATACGAAGGTCGATTCCAAGCGCATCGCATCGGGCCTGCGCGCTGACATGCTGTCGTCGGCGGTCTCGCCGATCTTCAACTCCTTCACCCAGTCGGCATTTGCGCAGAACGTCGGCCTGGTGGCGATCACCGGCGTGAAGTCGCGCTTCGTCGTCACGGCCGGTGGTGCGATCCTCGTCGTTCTCGGTCTGCTGCCCGTGATGGGCGGGGTCGTTGCGGCGGTCCCGACTCCGGTTCTCGGCGGCGCGGGCATCGTGCTCTTCGGCACGGTCGCCGCGTCGGGCATCCGCACGCTGTCGAAGGTCGAGTACGAGGGCAACCTCAATATGATCATCGTGGCGGTCTCGCTGGCCTTCGGCATCATCCCGGTCGTCGAGCCCGACTTCTACAATGCCTTCCCGGATTGGGTCGGCATCATCCTCCATTCGGGCATCTCCTCGGCCACTCTCATGGCCGTGCTGCTCAACCTCGTCTTCAACCACATCGGAGTGAAGACGAAGGACCGTTCTGATCGGTCGGTCTTCGTGGCCGGCACCGGACGAGTCATCCGCAAGGAAGAGCTGCAGCGACTCATCGACAACGAAGCCATCCTCTATGAAGGCGATACCGTCAAGGACGGCAAGATCGTCGATTGCAACGGAGAAGAGGTTCCGGTCGTCACCGAGGAGCAGCACGAGAAGGTCGTCGACGCCGCCCAGAAGGGTGAGGTTCGCACTCAGGAAGACGTCCGCCGCCTCATCGCCGAGGACGGTAACTGAGGCCAGATACGCCAGCTGGACCCGGATACACCGAACGGGCCCCGGCCGCCGTCTGCGAAGGCGCGCGTCCGGGGCCTCGTGCGATTTCGGGCTGCAGTCAGATCGGGCGGGCCGTCAGATCGAACCCGCCGTCAGAACGGGGGAGGATCTCCGGAGTCCCAATAGTCGTTCCACGGGGGCTCCCGGCCGACGCTCGAGACGGGCTTGGCGCCAGCGGTCGGGGCACACTTGTCCCCTCGTTCCCTGGAGCCTGGTTCGGAGTCCCTTGGCTCAGAGGCTACTGGTTCGGAGCCCCCTGTTGCGGTGTGGCCCTCTGGTTCAGGAGGGCGAAATGCATCTGTATTGTCGAGTCGTCCGGCTGGGCCCAGATTTCCGACGTCGCGAAGCTGCTCCGCGTCGACGGGATTCTGCCGGTCGAGCAGATTCGGCAGTTGGTCATAGTTCTCCACCTGTCGAGCGTGCTCGGCGTTGATTGGGTTGTCCGGTGGATACATTGTTGCGACGACTCCGCGGGTGAAGGAGTACTCCACTGCCCCGTCCTCGGTCATTCGGACCGCGAGCCTGCGGTCGGTCTTGGCCTGGTGGTCGGGTTTGCACAGCGGGTGGAGGTTTTCGAACGTCGTCTGACCGCCTCGGGCCGGATCGGCATGGTCGAACGGAATGATGTGATCGACTTCCGAGGTCTCCGCTCGTCGAGTGCAGCCTGGAGCGGTGCAGGACTGCCATCTGCCGACCAAGGGCGCGCGCACGTCTGCCGGGATGTAGTAACTGCGCGAGCGGGCATCGATCGGTGTCCCGGTGGCGGGATCGGTGAGGATCCGGTGCCAAGTGGGGCTCTCGCCTGCGAGCGCACGTGCCGCGTCGGGCGGCACCGGGGTGCCGTCGGAGAACGTCCCCGGGAGCTCCGACTTTCCCACCGCGGTGAGGTAGGGAACCGTCACCATCATCTTCGCCTGCTCTCGCACCCACTGCCCGTGGGTGGGCATGACGAGCTTGATGGTGGTCGTCACCTCGACGCCGGTGTTGGCGGTCGCTTCCGCTTCGCTCTGCGCCTCCTGCACGGCACGATCGACCGCGGCTGCCGTGATCGGAGCCGTGGAGTCGGATTCGTCGGCGACCGAGGAGTCCGAGCCGTCGGCGGCTTCGAGAGCGATCTCGTTCGTGGTGGTCTCACCGGTTGTGGTGTCGTGCGTCGTCACGGCGATGCTCATCTGCGGGGTCGCTCGAGTGGCGATGTCGAACATGAGGGCGGCGATGCTGTCCTGGTCGGCGACCTCGAGGCCGGCGGTGCTCTCTTCGGAGAGCGCCGAGATGTTGCCGTTGCGGATCGCTCGGGCGAATGCTTCGATGCGCAGGTAGAAGGCGTTGAGTTCCACGGCGGGTCCGGACAAGGTCACCGAGGCGGTGCCGTCGGGGTAGTTCATGATGTCGACCCGGCGACGCTTCTCGGCCAGTTCGGTCCGGTCGTCGACCGGGACGAGTGCCGCGATCTTGAGGTTGAGCGACTTCTTGAAGGTCTCCATAGTGATATCGGCACGGCGGTCGCCCAGGTAGGCATCGAGACGGGGCAGATATTCGAAGGCGACGTCTTTGATGGCACGGGTCGCTGCAAGTACGTGTTCGATCGTGAATTCACCGGCGAGGCAGCGCTGCAGGAACTTCGGCAGTCCGAACGCCAGTGTCACGGCGTTCGTGATCTCGTTGTAGGCACCGTTGCTCGTCGAGCCGAGGACCGTGGTCAGCTCGGCGATCTCTTCGCGCGTGGCAAGGTCGTGGACCCAGCTGTTGAAGGATTTGTGCAGTCCGAATTTGGGGAAATTCGGAAGCGGGGCTGCCGGCGGAGCCAGTGGCTGCTCGACGATGCTCTCCCCGGGTTCGCTGTCGTCGACGGCAGTGCCGGTGGAGGAATCAGCGTCATCAGACCCGTCGAGAGCGCGGTCTTCGAGAACGAAGCCGGTGGATGCCCACGGGTCCACGAAGTCGTCCTTTTCAGGCAGCAGTCCGTCACGTGCCGTGATGAAGCGGCCGGCCGTTTCGGTGAACGTTGAGTGATAGTAGATCTTGTCGCCCTCGGCGTAACGGAGCTTCTCAATGACATCGGTCAGAAACAGGCCCGCGATGGCCTGGAATTCGGCGAGGCGAACTCCCGTGCTCAAATGAGCCAGACTGACGACCACGGCCATCGGCGAATCGGGTTCGACGTCGAGACGACGGGGTGAGTCGGGGCCGATCAGAGGAACCTGAGGTGATGAAGAGAGGTCTGCCGATGTCGCGGGTGAACCGGAGACTGATTCATTCGAGGCACGCTCGAGACCGTTGTTGCCCGGATCCTGAGGATCCTTCATCGATCTCGCCGCCTTTCACGTCGATGTGAATGCCTTGACTCTATTTTACTCCCAAGGAGAAGATATGAATGTCACAATTCGATTACGAAAAGAATCTCTGCGAATTTGGGTGCTGTTTGATGTATTTTGATGATGAAGTTTTGCCCCAGCCGAGGCTCGGCGAGCCAGGAACCTACTCAGTCAGCAGGCCGGGCAGCTGGTCCATCGCGTTGAAGGTCTCGGCGGCACCCGCTGCCAACAGCGTTTCCACGCTCTGATGAACCGGAGAATCCGGGCAGAACCCGAGCACACGGGATCCGGCCGCAGCGCCGGCGATCACGCCGGTGGGGGAATCTTCGATCACGGCCGCCTCGGCGGGGTCGATCTGCAAGGATTCGGCTGCTGCCAAATAGACGTCCGGGGCGGGCTTCGAGTTCGGCTGCTCCATGCCGGAGAAGATCCGACCCTCGAAGGCATCGAACAGGCCGATCTTGCGCAGCTGCAGCTCGATCTTCGGACGATCCGCTCCCGAAGCGCAGGCGATCCTGCCCGGGTAGCTCTCGGCGATGCGGTGAACGGCATCGACGACCCCCGGAATCGCTTGGAGGGAGGCCTCGAGCTGGGCATTGCGCCGCCGCCGGAACTCCTCCATCCACTCCGCGCCGATGCGGAATCCGGTGTGCTCCTCGATGACATCAGCCTCATCGCGGAGCATCTTGCCGACGAATCGCGCAATGCACTCCTCGGCGCTCAGCTGCCAGCCGAGTTCCTGCAGCATCTGGTGGAGGACGCCGTTCGTGATGCTTTCGGAATCGACGAGGACTCCGTCACAGTCGAAGAGGACGGCGGAGAATTTCGGAAGTGGGGCCATACTCCGATTCTGCCACCCGGCACTGACGCGCAATCACGGGCATCCACGCCGGCTCGTCCCTGAATCTCGCGGACCCGATGCTGCCGCTGTCGCACCGTGCCGACCGACACCGTCCCTGCTGCCCCAGCTCAGGAAACGAAGAGAGTCCCAATCACACCGCGCCGACCGCCACCGCCGTATACAGCACCCGCGCGGTGGCGAGCGCGCAGACGATGATGACCAGCGCAAACAGCGTCAGCCAGGCACCGGCGGGCAAGGCCGAGCCCTGCGCGAGGATATAGGCATCGGACTGCTGCACATGGCGCCGGCGCGTATGGACGCGGATGACCTTGACGAGGTCCTTGAGCGACCCGATCGTCAGCGCCGTGCCGAGCGCGGCGACGAAGACCGAGATCCACTCCAGCGGCAGGAACACGACGACGAGCTGCGCCGCGATCGCCGTGATCACGGCGATGACCGCGCCCGCGAAGTTCCGGATGAAGATGAGCGCGACCAACAGGATCAGCGCGCCCACAGACAGTGCCAAGGGGGCCCAACCGAAGGCCGCCGAGGTGGCCAGGACGAGTCCGAGCACACCCGGTGCCGGATATCCCCAGAAACCCGCCCATGTGGCGGAGAAGCCGACTCGGCCGAAGGAGTTCATCTGCCCCGAATGATCGAAGTTCAGCGAGATCCCCTTGACCACTCGTCCCGTCATGAGCGCGGCGAATGCGTGACCGAGTTCGTGGATGAAGGTCACGAACAGTCCGAAGAACCTCCAGATCCCCGGAGTCAGGGTCACGACCAGGGGCACTCCGATGACGAGCACGAGCCCGAGGACGTCGAGCTCGAGCCCGTCCTGCCGCCCGAATCCCGAAGTGATGGCGTCCCACCACGTCGCCGTTGCCTGCTTGAAGTCCATAGCGGCCCAGTGTACGAACCGCTCCTGAGCGGGACCCTCAGGACCTCCTCAGCGATTCGGGAGGTCGGGACTCCTATGACTCAGGCAGTCGAGGTGCCCATGGTTCGGGAGATCGGTCGCTTCGAAGGTTTGAAAAGCATCACCTGGTCGATTGCTCAAGTGACCTCATTGATTCGAGAACGCTGCATCGAACGAGGTCTCCGGTCGCTTCCACAGCAATTCGCGGATCCGGCCGACCGCTTCTGCGGCGCCGTGAAGACGGTCCATCCCAGCGTCCTCCCATTCGATGGAGATCGGTCCGTCGTATCCGATCGAGGCGAGCGCCCGGAACGCGTCCTCCCAGTGCATATCGCCATGGCCGGTCGAGACGAAATCCCACCCTCGCCGAGGATCGCCCCAGGACAGATGAGAACCGAGGATTCCGCTTCTGCCGGTCGGCGGCCGCAGCCGGGTGTCTTTGCAATCGACGTGATAGATGCGATCGGCGAAATCCGTGATGAAGCCGACGGTGTCGATTCCCTGCCACAGCAGATGGCTGGGATCCCAGTTGAGACCGAACGCCTCGCGCTGGTCGATCGCCTCCAACGCCCGGACTGTCGTCCAATAGTCATAGGCGATCTCCGAGGGATGGACCTCGTGGGCGAACCTGACCCCTTCCCCGTCGAAGACGTCGAGGATCGGATTCCACCGATTCGCGAAGTCGTCATACCCCTCCTCGATGACCGATGCCGGAACAGGCGGGAACATCGCGACATAGGGCCAGATCTTCGAACCGGTGAATCCGACGACCGTGTCGACTCCGAGACGCCGCGCCACACGGGCAGCGCGCTTCATGTCCTCGGCCGCTCTCTGCCGCACCCCCTCCGCCTCGCCGTCTCCCCACACGTACTCTCTGACGATCGCCTGGTGCCGGAAGTCGATCGGATCATCGCAGACGGCTTGACCCGCGAGATGGTTCGATATCGCCCACGTCTTGAGCCCGTACCGATCGAGGACCTCGAGCCTCGACTTCAGATACGCGGGATCCTCGTCGGCCCGAACCAAGTCGAGATGGTCGCCGGAACAAGCGATCTCCAAGCCGTCATAGCCCCAGGAGGCGGCTAGGCGCGCCACCTCCTCGAACGGAAGATCGGCCCATTGCCCGGTGAAGAGAGTGACGGGATGAGGACTGTCGGTCATGGCTGCTCCTCTGCAGTGCCTGATGAGTGATCGCGCCCAGCTGGGTGGTCGAGTCTGGATGAGTTGTCGTGACCAGGTAAGTGGTCATCGTGGTGTGCTCCTGGCCGCGCCCGCTGCAGCGCGGTGAGAAACTCGGCGCTCGAACGCGCCAGTGCGTCCTGACTCTCTGCCAACGGCCGCCAGATCGAAGCAGCCACGGCAATCGTGTCGTTGTCACCGGTGAAGCTCTCCACCGTGAGCGGTCCGAGGTAGTCGATGTCGTCGAGTGCGTCGAAGAACGCCTCCCAATCCGTGTGATCGCCGCCCACTGGCCCACGGTCGTTGCCGCAGACCTGTACGACTCGACAGTGCTGCCCGGCGGCTCGGATCGCAGCGGCCGGGGAACGTTCCTCGATATTGAGGTGGTAACTGTCCAGGGCGATGCCGACACCGTCTCCCAGCAGGGGCTCCAATGCATCGAGCCCCTGCTCGACGGTGTTGATGAGGCTCGTCTCGTAGCGGTTGAGAGGCTCCACTGCGATCGTCACGCCCCTTTCAGCCGCGAACGCAGCCACAGGGCGCAGAGCCTCCCGAAGTGTCCGAACCACAACTGTCCGTTCCCCGTTGTCCATCCGCCACACCCGGCCGGTCGCTGCCGTGAACGGTCCGGCCACGGTGGGCGAACCGACCTGGACGGCCACCTCGACGCAGCGACGCAGGTAGTCCTGTGTATCCGGCCGGAACCTCGGGTCGATGAGGTCTCGACCGGGCCCCATCGCCCCGACGATCCGCGCGCCCAGACCGAACTCGGCCACCGCCTCGGCGGCGGCACCGGGGTCCCAGTCCCCCGGCACCTCCACCGGAAGTTCGAGCAGGTCGAACCCGAAATCGCGGGCACGGCCGGCGAACTCACCGAGGCGGTCGGTTGTCAGCGGCGACGCCCACACCCAGGTGTTGATCCCGATCTCACGTGTCATGATCCGACTCGTCTCTCACGGATCAGGGAATGACCCTGTCCTGCCACACCTCAGGGAATCCGGACAGGTCCTCGCCGCCGAACTTCGCATAGTGCCCATCGGGCATTCCCTTGTTCCGATCGAGGTACTCATCGAGGTCCTCGGCCGTGACCGGGCTCTGCGGCAGCACCCATTCGGTCGGAACCTCTTCACCGTTGAAGATCATCTCGGCGGCGAGCAGAGGTGTCCGCCACTGGAAGTTCGAGTAAACGGGTGCCAGTGCCGTCATGTCCGTGTCCTTCCATTTGCGCAGGAAGCTGAGCTCGTCCTCGCCGGTCATGACGGGGTAGTCCTTCCCAGCGTCCTCGAAGGCTTCGACCGCGGAGACGGCACCATCGCCGGCGTCCATCCACACGCCCTGGACGTCGCCCTTGGCGAGTTCATCGGAGACGACCTTCTTGATCTCGGCCGGGTCTCCCTCGGTGAAGTAGTCGACAACCTCGATATCGGCTTCACCGAAGAGCTTCTCAGCTGCCGCCCACCGCTGTTCGAGCACATCGACGCCGGGCAGAATCCGCAGTGCGACGACCTTGTCTCCCTTCTCCAGGTTGTCGATGAGGAACTGTGAGGTGTCAATGCCCCATGCGAAGCCGCCGATCGGATGGATGAAGGTCACCGCGCAATCGGTTTCCACACCTCGGTCGAAGACGATGACGGGTTTGTCGGTCTTGCAGGCGCGTTCAACGGCAGGGGTGATCGCCGAGGTCGAGTTCGGCGAGATGATGAAGCCGTCGCAGTCGCCTTCCGAGATGAAGTAGTCGATGTCGGCGATCTGGGTGTCGTCGTTGTCCTGTGCGTCGCGGGTCTCCATCTCGGTGATGACACCGTTCTTCTTGAGATCCTTCAGCTGTTCGTTCATGGTGATCCAGCCGGTCTGCCGCCAGGGGTTCGAGATCGAAGCATTGGCGAAGCACATCTTCTTCCCGCCCTCGGACTTGAACTCCGAGGTGTCGCCCATCTCGGGGTTGATCATCTGCAGGTACGGCTGGTCCTCGGGGCCTTCGGGAACGACGTCACGTTCTTCGAACTGACGATCGTAGAGCTTCTGATCGAACCACTCCTCGGAGGAGTCTTCGCCGCCGCCCTCGCCGCCGCCGGGTTCCACCGTGGGGTCTGTTGTGCACCCGGCCAAAGCGATGAGCGCGGAGGCACCGACCAGCGCGACCGCCGTCCTCAGCACTGGTTTCAGTCCTGTTCTCATGATGGTTTCTCCTCTGTCATTGCCGTACGGCACCATCGCCGCCGGCCGGTGGGGTCGACGGAATGGTCTCCGCCGAGGTGATCAATGAGTTCGTCGAAGTCGGGGCCCGGCCGCGTCTGCGCCGTCGGGCGAAGACCACTCCCGAATAGGCGACTGCGGCGATGATGATCGCACCTTGGATCGCATCGCGCATGGTTGCCGGAACCGCGGTGAAGTTCAGCAGTGTGAACAGGGCTTCTAAAGTGAATGCACCGGTGAGAGCGCCGAGGACAGTGCCTCGTCCTCCTCCGAGGACCACTCCGCCGAGGACGACGGCGGTGATCGCTGTGAATTCGTAGCCCTGCCCGACCGAGGGATGCACTCCGGCGAAACCGACCAGCAGCACGCCGGCGACAGTGGCCGACAGTGACGAGATCACGAAAGCCGAAGTCTTGGTCCACCACACCCGAGTGCCGGCGAAGGTCGCTGCCGCCGAGTTGTCTCCGATCGCGACCAGAGTCCGACCGAAGGGACGACGCGAAAGCCATACTGCCAGAAGAATCACTGCCGCCAGGATGAGCACCGCATAGGGAATGAAGTCGATGAGCGGAATGTCCTCGAACCCGCCCCGGCCGATCTGTCGGAAATTCTCCGCGGGGTTGCTCGTCGCCACGCCTCCGGTCCACCACATGATCGCACCGTGGATGATGAGCATGGTGCCCAAGGTGACGATGAAGGAGGGCACGCGCAGCAGAGTCGTGGCCAATCCGTTGACGAGACCGACGAGGATGCCGATCCCGAAGAGAACGAAGAGCACTGGACCGGTCTTCGACTCATCGACTCCCACGAGATGACCGACGGTCATCACCTGAGCTGTGACGACTGCTCCCATCGACAGGTCGAACTCACCGCTGACGATGACGAAGTACTGCCCGATCGCCACGATGGCGATGGGTGCGACCCGCTGGACGAACCGCATCAGCGATCCGGGCTCGGCGAAGCTCGGGTTGAGCACGACGATGGCAAGGAGGATGACGATGAGGAGGACCACGACGATCCCCTTCGGATCGAGTGCTCGCCGGCCCAACCCGGCAATCCGTTCCCCGACACCGAGGCGGCCCTGCCCCGACCGTGAAAGCTCGGATTGTGCTTGCGCAGACTGTGGGTGCGCAGTTGAGGAGATCACGCCTTGCTCCCCTCTCCGGTGACGGCCGCCCTCTCGCCGAGGTCGTCAGTCCGTGGAGTCTCGATGCCAGCGCGGTTGCCGGTGGAGATGTTCGGACCCTGCGGTGCATGGGCGAACCTGATGCGGCGGGCGATGATTCTGCGCCGCGCGTAGAGTGCGACGGCGACGATGATGACGAGCCCGCGGATGACGTCTTTGAGGAAGGGATTGAACTGCATGACGCTCATGAGGTTGTCGAGGACTGCGAAGATCGCGACTCCGCCGATGGTTCCCCAGATCGATCCTCGCCCACCCATGAGGACAGTGCCGCCGAGCACGACCGCGGCGATGGACAGCAGATCATAAGTGCCTTGTGAGCCGACGGTCGGGCTGCCGACTCCCAGCCGACTGGCCAACAGCAGCCCCGCAAATCCTGCGCAGACCGAACTGCCGATATGCGCCCCGATGATCGGCAGGCGTTCGCGGACTCCCGAGAGCCGAGCGACCTCAGCATTGCCTCCCGCGGCAAAGAGGTGGTGGCCGAAGGTTGTACGGACGAGGATGAACGCAACGAGAGCGGCCAAGGCCAGCATGACGATCGTCGAAATCGGGACCGGACCGATGCCCGAGGCACCGAAGAGCTGGAACGACCAGGGGACTTCACCCTCGGTGCCCTGATAGTTCGTGTCCAAGTAACCTTTGAGCATCAACCCGACTCCAAGGGTGGCGACGAAGCCGTGGATCTTGAGCACCGAGACGAAGAGTCCGTTGGTCAGCCCGATGAGTGCCGTGATCGCCACGGTGAGCAGCACTGCGGGAATCACCATCCCGTCTCTGCCGTCCATGGTCTGGGCAGCGATCAGGCTCGCCAGGCTCATGACGTAGGGGACCGACAGATCGAGGGAAGCGCCGAGGATGACGAGCGTCTGTCCGATCGCCACGAAACCGAGCACGCTCATACCGGTGAGGATGTCGCGGATGTTTCCGGGACTGAAGAGATTGCGACCGGTTGTGGAGACGAGGATCGCGGCGACGATGAGCACGATGACCAAGGCGATATAGACCAGAGCGGTGGTGTCGAGACGACGCAGACGAGTTCTCACTGTTCTGTCACCACCTGGGCTTCGGTTCCGGTCGCCATCGACAGAACCTCCTCTTCACTCGAACCGGGAGGAAGCTCTCCGGCGATCCGCCCATCGGCCATCACAAGGATCCTGTCGGCCATCCCCAAGACCTCCGGAAGCTCACTCGACACGAGGATGACGCCGACTCCGCGGCGCGCCAGGCTTCGGACCAGTCGGTAGACGGCGACCTTTGCTCCGACGTCGATCCCACGGGTCGGTTCGTCAAGGAGCACGATCCGGGGTGAGGTCGCCAGCCATTTCGCAAGAACGACCTTCTGCTGGTTGCCTCCGGACAGTGCACGCACTTCCTGGTCGAGTCCCCGGCTGATGATCTCGAGCGATTCGAGTATTGACGGGACTTCCGACTTCACCCGGGCAGTTCTCGACGGAAACACCGCACGAATGGCCAACAGAACATTGTCTGCGATCGATTGGGACAGCGCCAGACCTGTGCCTTTGCGATCTTCGGTGACCAGAGCCAGGCCCTGACGAACACCCTGCCGTGCGGAACCGATCCGCCCGGTCTTTCCGGACAAGCGAACTGTGCCTCGAGTGAACGGCTGCGTGCCGAAGAGCGCTTCGAGCAGTTCGGTCCGACCGGAACCTTGGAGACCGGAGACACCGAGAATCTCCCCTTCACGCAGTTCGAGTTCGATCCTCTCAAGCTGTTCGTTTCCTCCGCCGCTGACCTCCAGCAACGATTCTCCGATCGTCGTCCCCGCTTCGGGACCCGGGAAGAAGGCGCTGATGGGTCGACCGACCATGGCCCGCACAAGGCTCGCATGATCGAACTCGTCTCGTGGTCTGCCGGCCACCAGGGAACCGTCCTTCAACACGGTGATCTCATCGCAGAGGTCGAAGATCTCCTGCAGCCTGTGCGACACGTAGATGATCGCCACACCTTTGGCTTTGAGAGTGTCGATCACGCGATAGAGAACAGCCACCTCGTTGTCTGACAGCGCCGCGGTAGGTTCATCCATCGAGATGACCTTCGCATCAACAGACAGTGCTTTGATGATCTCGACGATCTGCTGCTCGGCCACAGTCAGCCAGCCGACTTTCGCCTCGGGGGTGATTCCTGTGACGTCGAGCTCGTCGAGGAGCTCTTGGGTCCGCCGCTTCATCGCAGCGACATCGACGATTCCCCACTTATGCGGTTCGCGTCCGAGGAAGACATTTTGGGCGACGGTGCGGTCCGGCAGCAGGTTGAACTCCTGGAACACGGTGGCGACTCCGGCTCGTTCGGCCTCGACCGGATGAGTGAAGTCGACGAGCTCGCCGTTGATCCGCAGGTCTCCGGAATCCCGCTGGTGGACGCCGGCGATGATCTTCATCAGAGTGGATTTTCCTGCTCCGTTCTCACCGACGAGACCGTGGACGGTGCCGGAGTGTACGTCCAGCGATACACCATGCAGAACTTCGACTCCGAAGAAGCCTTTCGTGATCCCGGTGGCCGAGAGCACCGGCTGGACCGACCCTGTTGTACTCATGTCTGGGCTCCCACGGTGATCACGGCGACTCGATCTCGACCCACGAGCGCTGTTCGGCAGACTTCAGAACGGCTTCTGTGATGAGCAGAGCGCGCAGACCATCGGACAGCATCGGCACTCCTTCTCGGTGTTCGCCGGCGAAGAGCGCATAGGAGTCGGCGACGAAGGCATTGAACGCATCCTGGTAACCCTGCGGATGCCCCGCCGGGACCATGCACAGACGCGCGGCATCGGCGAATAGGGAGTCGGGGTCGCGGACGAGAAGGCGGCTGTCGGCGCGCTGACCGAACCACAGCTGCTCGGGCCGCTCCTGCTCGAAGCGCATGCTCGCCTCGGTGCCGGCGATCTCCACTGTCAGCCCGTTCTTGCGTCCGGGAGCCAGCTGAGACACCAGCAGCGAACCGATGGCGCCGCCGGAGAACTCGACGGTCACGGCCACAGTGTCCTCCGTGGTCACCGCGGTGCCGCCTCGGCGTGCATGAACGGTTCTCGTGGTCGCCACCAGGGACGATATCCGGTCATCGACGATGAACTCGATGAGGTCGACGAGGTGGGAGCCGATATCGGCGAAGGCCCGCGACGGGCCGCCGCGTTCGGAATCGACACGCCAGTTCTCGTCGCCCGAGCCGAGCAGCCAGTCCTGGAGGTATCCGGCATCAACGGTCAGCAGCGTCCCGGCCTGACCCTCGCGGAAGCGCGCACGGGCCTCACGCACCATCGGGTGGTAGCGATAGACGAATGGAACGGTCCCAAGCAGACCAGCCTCGTCGGCGCGGGCCAACACGGCACGCGCGGCCGTCGAATCAGTGGCCAAGGGCTTCTCGCAGATGATGTTCGATCCCGCGTCCAGAGCTTGCAGGGACTGCGAGGCGTGGACGTCATTGGGAGTGCAGATGTGGATCGCGTCGAGGGCTCGCTCAAACAGCTCGGCGCCCGGCGCCGACCGGTCGAATCGCAATTCGGCGGCGACCTCGGCGCTTCTCGATGGGCTGGAGGCCGCGACGCTGTCGAGTACGGCTCCGGCAGACCGCGCGGCCCGACTGTGGACGCGCCCCATGAACCCGCCGCCGAGGAGGCCGATTCGAGGGGCCCGCGAAACCGCATGAGCAACATTGACCATGCACCATTATGTTGCGTGCATCACCCCTTTTGTCAATGCTTTTTCAAAAGCTTTCACACAGTCACTAAGAAGTTGCAATGTGGTTTACTGAATGGATGACATTGGCGACCGATCCGCATACTTTCGACCTGTCTCATGCAGGCGGGCTGTTTCAGCTGCTGCGTGACAGTCGGCCGCGGACTCGTGCGGAGCTGGTTCGCTCGACGGGCTTGTCTCGTCCGACGGTGGCACACAGGATCGAACAGCTGCTGGGTCTGGGACTCATCGCCCCGGTCGATGATGCGGTCTCCACCGGCGGCCGACCGAGCTCGCAGTTCGCTTTCAATCCTCGGGCCCGCGTCGTCATCGCTGCTGATTTCGGGGCCTCACATGCGAGGATCGCGGTGACGAACCTGGCCGGTGAGCTGCTCGCCGATCATCGCGCCAAGCGAGCCATCTCCACCGGCCCCGATGACGCCGTCGACTGGATGACCACCACCGCCCTCCAGCTGCTCGAGCAGACAGGGCGCAGCATCGACGAGGTCGTCGGCATCGGAATCGGTCTGCCCGGTCCCGTCGAGTTCTCAACCGGCAGGCCGATCAATCCTCCGATCATGCCCGGCTGGGATCGCTTCGATCTCCCCGGAGCGCTGAAGAAGACCTTCTCGGCGCCGGTCCTCGTCGACAATGACGTCAATATCATGGCATTGGGCGAGCAGACTGCGGCCTGGCCCGACGCCTCCGACCTGATCTTCGTCAAGGTCGCCACGGGCATCGGGGCCGGAATCATCTCCGGCGGCTCTCTGCGCCGTGGCTCGCACGGTGCGGCTGGCGATATCGGGCATGTTGCGCTCTCCCGTGCTGCGGACATCCCCTGCGCGTGCGGCAACCGCGGGTGCCTCGAAGCAGTCGCCTCCGGCCGAGCGATAGCGCTGAACCTGACGAAGTCCGGGGTTCCCGCTGCTACACCCGGCGATGTCGTCCGTCTCGCCAAAGACGGGGACCTGCAGGCCATTCAGGCCGTCCGCCAAGCCGGACGCGACCTCGGCGAGGTGCTCACCACATGTGTGAGCCTGATGAATCCGGCGCTCATCCTCATCGGCGGGACCATGGCGCAGGCCGCGGAACACCTGGTCGCAGGGGTGAGGGAGGTCGTCTACGCACGGTCGATCCCGCTGTCGACCGAGCACCTCACGATCGCACCTTCGCGTGCGGCCGGAGACGCCGCAATCCTCGGCGCGGCTCATCTGGCCATTGATGCAGCACTGTCGCCCGAGCGGATCTCCGCCGCCCTCCGCGGCTGACACCCCCGCGCCGCCGGGGGCCAATCCACCGGCGCTCCGGCCTGGGCCTTTACACTGTGAGAAGCGCCCGCGCAATCCCCCGCTCGCAGCGTGGTCCGCAACTCGCGAAGGAGTGTCATTGTCACAGCACCGCCGATTCGCCCAGGTCGATGTCTTCTCTGCCGTGCCCTTCCACGGCAACCCCGTCGCGGTCATCGTCGACGCCGATGGCCTCGATGAGGAGCAGATGGCCCGCATCGCGAACTGGACGAACCTGTCCGAGACCACCTTCATCCTCCCGCCCGACGACCCCACCGCCGACTACCGTCTGCGCATCTTCACCCCGCATCGAGAACTGCCCTTCGCCGGCCACCCCACGCTCGGTTCGGCCGCGGCCTGGCTCGACGCCGGCGGCGCCCCGAAGCACGAGGACCGTATCGTCCAGGAGTGCGGTGCCGGCCTCGTCGACATCCGCAGATCCCCTCGCCGAGGCGGCCCGACCGACCCGGCCAGCCCCAACGACCCGACCAGCGGATCCTCCGAGACCCTCGCCTTCGCCGCCCCCGATCGACTGCGCTCGGGACCGCTCGACGATGCCTACGTCGACCAGATCGCGGTCGCCCTCGGCGTCGATCGTGCCGAGATCCTCGGACACCAGTGGGCCGACAACGGCCCCGGTTGGGCGGCCGTGCGACTGTCCAGCGCCGACCAGGTGCTCGCGCTCACCCCGGACTTCTCGGCCATCCCCGATGCGAAGCTCGGCGTCCTCGGCGCCCACCCGGACGGGGCAGAACACGAGTACGAGATCCGCGCCTTCGTGCCGGGAGTCGGCGTCGCCGAGGATCCGGTGACCGGCAGCCTCAACGCCTCCGTCGCCCAATGGCTCATCGGTGAGAACCTGGCCCCGAACAGCTATACCGCGACCCAGGGAACCGCGCTCGGCCGCTCCGGAGTCATCTCCATCACCGCCGAGAACGACGAGATCTGGGTTGGCGGAGACACGTCCATCTGCATCCGCGGGACGGTGCACACATGAATCGACATCTCACCGAAGTGAACAAACCGAAGAAACGACTGCGCATCTTCCACGGCCGCATGTACTTCGCCCTCCAGGCCCTCGCCGGAGCGGCATGGTGGCTGGGCACCGCGATGATTCCCGGGGTGGCGGACGCGACTCTCGGCGGCATCGACCCGCTGCTCATCGCGATCGTCGACATTCCCCTCTTCGTCATCGGTTCTGCCCTGGCGGCACTCAATTTCCGCTGGGCGGTGTGGATCGCCACCGGGTGGACCGTGCTCGTGGCGCTGGGCATGGTCATCTACGCAACCGCCACCACCGAGGCGGGGCTCGGCGCCGTCCTCATGATCCTCGCCGCACTCGGCAGCCTCCTTGCCGGTGTGCTCATGATCGTCGGCCGCATCCCGTCCGAGAAGCTCCTGGTCGGGCCCTTCGCGTTCCACAGTTCGCATACCCGCATCCGGTCCCGCCTGCTGATGCGGACCACCATCCAGATCGTCGTGTTCTGGGGCGTCTTCCTCATCATCATCCCGGTCATCATCAATGCCTTCGAAGACCGCTGGAACCTCGCCTACAAGTTCCCGATCCTCCTGGTCGTCGTCGGTTTCGCCCTGCTCGCCATCTCCAGCGTCATCGGCGTCTGGTCAGCCCGCGCGATCGCGAACTTCGGCTCCGGCACCCCGCTGCCCTCGCAGATGGCCCACCACCTCGTCGCCCGCGGCCCCTACGCCTTCGTCCGCAATCCGATGGCCATCGCCGGCCTCGTCCAGGGCATGGCGATGGGTCTGCTCATCGGTTCGTGGCTCGTCGTCGTGTACGCGCTCATCGGCTCACTGCTGTGGAACTGGCTCATCCGCCCCCACGAGGAGACCGACCTGCTGGAGCGCTTCGGCGACGAATACCGCGACTACGCCAAGCGCGTGCGCTGCTGGTGGCCGACCTTCTCGACCGCCGAAACCGCTCCCGACCTTGTCGACGAGGACTGATCGGCCCACGCTCGGTCAAGACCATCCACTCACCGAGGAGGCCGCATGGTCACGTTCACCACTGAACTCCTGAAACTCGGCAACAACGTCGGCATCGAAGTTCCCGAGGACATCGTGCTCGGCTTCGGCGTGGGCAAGCGGGTCCCGGTCATCGTCACGATCGAAGGCTATTCCTATCCCTCGACGACCGCGGTGATGGGTGGGAAGTACCTGCTCCCGCTCGCCAAGGAGCACCGGGAGAAGATCGGCGTCGCCGGCGGTGAGACCCACGAGGTGACGCTGACACACGACACCTCGAACCGGGAGACCCCGGTTCCCGATTCCCTCGCCGAGGCGCTCGCCGCCGCCGGTGTCCGCGCGGCGTTCGATGCGCTCGCACCGTCGAAGCGCAAGGAGCATGTGCGGCAGGTGACTTCGGCGAAGGCCGAGGAGACCCGCGATCGCCGGATCAAGAAGATCGTCGACTCGCTCGGCTGATCACCCTGCGTCGTGCAGGGTCACCGCATAGCCGTCGGGATCGGCGAAGGCGAAGGTCAGCCCGAAGGGGCTGGGAGCGGGCGCCCGGAGGATCTCCACCCCCGCCTCGGCGAGGGAATCGTGCAGCGCCTGAGCATCATCGCACCTCAGCCACAGTGCCACCCCGTTTCCCGGACGGTCGCCGGAGTCGAGGTCGACGCCGGGCAGCGGCTCGCGCACGGCGAAGGGGATCGGCGAAGTCGTGAAGACGACCGCTCCGGGAGGGGCAGCCGGGGCACGGGTGAGGCCGAGCCGCGATTCGTAGAACTGTGCGGCCGCTTCCACGTCTCGGACCTGCAAGGCGATGAAGTCCGGACCGCTCACGGTGCCGGTCTCCTCGGTGCTCGTGGTGCCGGCTTTCACTGTATCGGTCGTCGATGCATTCATGTTCGTTCCCTTCTCTCGGCATCCCTCCCTTTCATGGAGAGCCGCCTTTGTCACATGTCAGTATTCTGACATCGATAAATGTATGTCAGAATACTTACATGAGTCAAGGGTCAGAGGATCACAATGCGGAAACCTGCGAAGAGCCGGTGGAACTCGAGTCGCTGCTCGGCTATCAGCTCAAGCATCTGCAGTCGGCGCTGCGGTCGACAATGGACGAGACGCTGCGGCCGTTGGAGCTGACCACCCCGCAGTACAACTGCCTCGAACAGCTGCGCCGGAGGCCGGGGGCGTCGAATTCCGAGCTCGCGCGCGGCGCCTTCGTCACCCGGCAGACGATGAATACGCTGGTGCGCGGCCTCCAGGAACGGGGACTGATCAAGAGGCCGGCCACGGCCGAATCCGGTCGAGTCCTGCCCACACGTCTCACCTCGGCAGGCGTTGAGGTGCTCGATCAGGCCGTCTCCCGCGTCGAGGCGGTCTCCGCTCGCATGGTCTCGCCGCTCGATGATGAGACTCGGACGATGGTCACCGAGGCGCTCGGCCGGTGCATCGCGGCCCTCGAAGAAGCCGAGGACGGCTGAGGGCCGGGAGATCGAGCGGTCACCGATAGGACGACTGGAAGACCGGCGGACAACCAGGGCCCTGGACCGATGTGATCGGACCTACACCGGCGCGAGCTCCTTGTCCGATTCCCTCCTCCTCGACCGTTTCGGCCATGCGGCCAGGCAGCACAGGCCGAGGATTGCGCCGATGCCGGCGCCGAGAGTGTTCGTGACGAGATCGCTGAGCGTGGCGAAGCGGGACTGAGTGAGCACGGTGCCTTGGAAGATCTCGATGGCGGCGCTGAAACCCGCGCCGAAAAGGAATCCGAGCCACCACCGTCGGCGCCCGAAGTGCAGGGCCGCGAGGAATCCGAAGGGAATGAACATCGCCACATTGCCGAGCTTCTCGACCCGTTCATAGGTCAGCCAGGCGGTCTCCCGGTGAGCGGCGAAGAGGTCGAGTGCGTGCCCGATGAGAGTGTCCGGGCCGGTGCCCATCTGCTGCGGGGTCAGCGTGATGGCGGCGATGAAGAGTGTGTAGAGGACGAGAAGAGCCAGCGGCGCACCGACTGTGCGCTGATCACGATCGGTCATCACCGCCCAACTTACGACCGAATCCTGGGCACATCCTCAGATGCGGATATGACCCGGCTCTCACCGGACCTCACGATCTGTCAACGAACCTCATGGTCGACGGGAACGACGTCCATCCTCGGCGGCCAGATCCTCATGACGATGAGTCCGACCACAGCCCCGATGCCGGCACCGAGGCTGTTCGTGACGAGATCGCTGATCGTGGCGAAGCGCGTAGGTGAGAGCAGGGTCGCCTGAGTGCCCTCGATGAGGCACGTGAAGGCGATGCCCGCGACCCAGCCGACCCACCAGCGGCTGCGGCCGCACTGGAGGGCCACCAGCAGGCCGAAGGGAATGAACATTCCGACGTTCGCGAGCTTCTCGAGGATGTCAAAGCTGATCCATGCGGTCATCCGGTGGGAGGCGAGGAACTCGAGCAGTCCTGCGATGAACGAGCCGGGGCCTGTGTCCATCTGGTTGGGTGTGAGCGTGACGAGGCCGATGAAGACCGTGTAGAGGATGAGCAGCGCCAGGGGCACCGTCCGCAGCTGTCGCCTCGTGCCCGTCATCGTTCCCCTGTCCCTCGACCGCCAGTCCCTCGACCCGGTCTCATTGTGCCCGCCTGCGGCATGAGGGTCGAGGGATTCCCGCATCGATTGCGGGAATCCCTCGACCATTGCGGTCTCACGCCCGGGATTCGGACGAGGCGAATCGGACGAGCTGAATCAGGCGACGGCCTCGACATCATCGAAGCTCGCGGTGTCGATGACGACTCGGAACTGCACGTCTCCGGCCACGACCCGGTCGTAGGCGGCGTCCGCCTCGGTGACGGGGATCGTCTCGATCTTCGCGGCGATGCCGTGTTCGGCGCAGAAGTCGAGCATTTCCTGGGTCTCGGCGATGCCGCCGATGTTCGAGCCGGCGATGGCCTTGGCCCCGCCGATGACGGCACCGAAGGAGAACTCCTGCTTCTCCGGCGGCAGACCGACGACGGCCATGACCCCGCGCGGCCCCAGCAGTCGCAGGTAGCGGTTGACGGGGATATCGGCGCTGATCGTGTTGAGGATGAGGTCGAACTCGCCGGCGTGGTCGGAGAAGAAGTTCTCGTCGGTGGTGGCGAGCATCCGCTGCGCGCCGAGTTCCAGTGCCGCTGCTTCTTTCTTCAGTGTGCGCGAGAGGACGGTCACTTGCGCGCCCATGGCCGCGGCGATCTGCACACCCATGTGGCCGAGTCCGCCGAGTCCGAGCACGGCGACCTGCTTGGGAGCGCCGTTCTTCTTCTCACCGGCGCCCCAGCGGTTGAGCGGTGCATAGGTGGTGATGCCCGCGCACAGCAGCGGGGCGGCGACGTCGAAGTCGAGCGCATCGGGGATCCGGCAGACGAAGCGTTCGTTGACGACGACCTTCTGTGCGTATCCGCCCTGGGTGATCGTGCCGTCGACGTCTTCGACGTTGTACGTTCCGACGTTGCCGTTCAGGCAGTTCTGCTCCTGACCGGCCCGGCATTCCTCGCACTCGCCGCACGAGTTCACCATGCAGCCCACGCCCACGCGGTCGCCGACCTTCCAATCAGTGACATCGGAACCGACGGCCTCGACGACGCCGGCGATCTCGTGGCCGACGGTGAGCGGGAAGTGCGCCTCGCCCCATTCGTTGCGGATGGTGTGGATGTCGCTGTGGCAGATGCCTGCAGCCTTGATGTCGATGACGACGTCATCGGGTCGGGGATCCCGGCGTTCGATGGCGGCCACGCGGAACGGCTGATCGTGGCCGGTCTTCTGCAGTGCCTTGACGCTGATGCTCATGTGATCTCCTTGGACTTGCGTATCCGTTGCTGGGCCACATCGTCCAGCGCTTGCGACTCGCAGTCTATTCCATGCACATGGACTTATTCTTCGTAAATCCGCTCAGTCCTTCATTCGGCCCCATCGAACGGCTCAGTCCTTGATCGCGCGCTCACCGATGCTCAGATCGAGGGGGAAATCGACGGGGGCATCTCCGAACAGCAGTCGACCCGCCGAGGCGGCCGCCGCCCTGATCGCCTCCGCCGCGTCCTCGGCCTGCTCGGTCGGGGCGTGGACGATGACCTCATCGTGGAGGAAGAACACGAGGTGAGCACGGCGGGAGAACACTGGCCCCGAGGCGGTCGCCTCTGATGTCGCCTCGATCTCCCGCAGCCGCGCCAGGCGCAGCCGCAGGTCGGCCAGCCAGGCCAGCGCCCATTCGGCCGCTGTGCCCTGAACGACGAAGTTGCGGGTGAATCGTCCCTGGTCGCCGGCGGCCCGCCTGGCCCGCTGCTCATCGGCACCGGTGGCGTCGAAGCGGTTCGCCGCCCTCTGCAGTCTCTGCCACCCCTCGCCAGGAGGTGGGGAGGTCCGACCCAACCAGGTGGACACGACTCCTCCCTGTCGGCCCGCCTCGGCGGCGGAATCGACGAGGTGCATGGCGGCGGGGAAATTCTGCCGCAGACGCGGCACCAGGGCTCCGGCCTCCCCGGTCGTCGATCCGTACATCGCCCCGAGCACCGCGATCTTCGCCTCCTGCCGGGTAGCTACGACACCGGCGTCGACGAGCCCGGAGTAGAGATCGCGGCCGAATCCGGCCGCGGCCATCGCCCGGTCTCCGGACATGGCGGCGAGCGCCCGGGGTTCTAGTTGGGCGACATCGGCGGAGACGAGCCGCCATCCCTCGTCGGCACGCAGGGCCGGACGCAGCTGCCGCGGGATCTGCAGGGCCCCTCCCCCGCTGGCCGCCCACCTGCCGGTGACGACCCCGCCGGGCACGTACACGGGTCGGTACCGTCCGTCATCAACCCATTCGTCGAGCCAGTGCCAGCCGTTGGCCGACAGCAGTCGGGCCATCTTCTTGTACTCGAGCAGGGGCGCGATCGCCGGATGTTCGCTCGTCTGCAGCTCCCATTTCGAGGTCGAGGCGACGTTGATGCCGGCATTGCGCAGCGACGCGAGCAGCCGGTTCGGCGAATCGAGGTTGACCCGCGGATCCTCAAGGGCCGCGCGGACCTCCTCGGCCTTGGCCAGCATCTTCTGAGGCTTCCCGTCGCGGATCGGCCGGGGACCGAGCAGTTCGGTCAGTTTCCGATCATGTTCGGCTTCGTCCCAGGGCACGCCTGCCGCGCGCATCTCCGCGGCGACGAGTCCTCCCGCCGATTCGGCTGCGAGCAGCAGCCGCAGTCGGCCCGGATCGCCTGCGGTCTCGATCGCCGCGGTCTGACGGGCATATTCGGCCAGAGCCGCCTCGAGATCGTGCGGAACCTGTGGGATGAATCCGCGCCCGGCATCGACGTCGAACAGAGCGGCCGCCTGTTCGGGTGCGGCGGCGTCGGCGGGCGCGGCGTCCCATTCGGAGGCGGCGCGCACCGCCTCCGGTGCGGTGACGAGTTCGGAGCGGGCGAGGATCGCATGAGCCAAGCGCAGATCGTGGCAGCGCTCGAGGCTCACCCCGGCCGCGAGCAGCGGGGGGCACCATTTCGCGGTGTCGCTGAGGACCCAGCGGGGGCGGGCTCCGCCCGGTTCGCTCGGATCTCCCCCGGCTCCGCCCTCACGGTCACGGACGAAATCGGGCAGGTCCGCCTCGGCGAGGTCGATCCGACCGATCTCCTGACCTGCGCTGTCGAGGTCGGCGATTCCGAACCGCTGCCCCTCGAACCCGGTTCCGGGCACGGTTCCGAGCAAGCAGGCGGCGGGCCGCTGAGCGAGGGCGGAGGTCATGGATCCAGCCTACGCCGCGGGCCCGCTCGGACGGTCTTCCGATCGCCCGTCCGCACCGTGGCTGCCAGCCCGTCCGCAGCCTGAACCCGACCGCCTGCGGCGAACGTGATCCTGGTAACGTCGAGAGCGAACTCCGGGTGCCGAACTCCGCTCGAAAGGTCAGACACACAACATGGACGTTGTCTCCTCCCTCACCTCCGCTCTGCCGGCCGAAGCCGTCATCACCGATCCCGATTCGATGGACGCCTACCGCTGGGACCGCGCGAACGACCCCGATGCCGGGGTGCCTGCCGCCGTGGTCCGGGTGAGGACCACCGAGGAGGTGCAGACGGTGGTGCGCATCGCCGCCGAGGCGAAGGTCCCGATCGTGCCCCGCGGCGCCGGATCCGGCCTATCGGGCGGCAGCTCCGCGATCGCCGGCGGAATCGTGCTGTCCCTGGACAAGATGCGCGAGATCAGCATCGATCCCGTCACCCGCATGGCCACGGTCCAGCCGGGCGCCTTCAATGCCGAGGTCAAGGCCGCCGCGGCCGAACACGGCCTGTGGTACCCGCCGGACCCCTCGTCCTTCGAGTTCTGCTCCATCGGCGGCAACATCGCCACGAACGCCGGCGGCCTGTGCTGCGTGAAATACGGTGTGACAACGGACTATGTACTCGGCATGACCGTCGTCCTCGCCGATGGACGGGCGGTCAAACTCGGCGGCCCGAGGCTCAAGGACGTCGCGGGTCTGCCGCTGACGAAGCTCTTCGTCGGTTCCGAGGGGACCTTGGGCGTGATCACCGAGGTGACCCTGCGGCTCATTCCCGCCCAGTTGCCCCCGACGACTGTCGTCGCGATGTTCCCGAGGCTCGCCGATGCCACGAACGCCGTGCTCGAGATCGCGAAGGCCATGCGACCCTCGATGCTCGAGTTCATGGACAAGCCCTCGATCAACGCCGTCGAGGATGAGCTGAAGATGGGGCTCGACCGTGAGGCCGAAGGCATGCTCGTCATCCAGTCCGACGAACCCGGCGAACACTGCACTGTGCAGGCGAAGATCATCGAGGAGATCTGCAACAGCAACTCTGCCTCAGAGTGCTATCTCACTGCCGACCCCGACGAGGGCGAAGCCTTCGTCACGGCCCGCCGGATCGCGATCCCGGCCGTGGAGAAGAAGGGTGCTCTGCTGCTCGAGGACGTCGGGGTTCCGCTGCCGAAGCTCGGCGACCTGGTCCTCGGCATCGAGAAGATCGCGGCCGAACGCCAAGTGACGATCGCCGTCATCGCGCACGCCGGCGACGGCAACACGCATCCGCTGCTCGTCCTCGATCCCAAGGATGAGGAACAGCAGAAGCGCGCGCAGATCGCCTACGGCGAAGTCATGGACCTGGCCACGGGGCTGGGCGGGACGATCACCGGTGAGCACGGCGTCGGCCGACTCAAGGCACCGTGGCTCGCGCCCTACCTCGGCGAAGACGTCATGGAGCTCAACCACCGGATCAAGCAAGCCCTCGACCCGGACAACATCTTCAACCCGGGATCGGTCTACACCGGACTCGTCTGAGGGTTCGGCTGGGTCGGGACCGCCTCGGCGGAGGGGATTCGTGGAAGAATTCTGCACAGCTGTCGAATCGGCGTCGATTCGATCGTCTTCTCTGTGAGCGGCCGAAATCCGGCCGCCGCACACAGAACGGAGCGAACCATGCGCTATTCACTGATCTTCCACGCACCCGAGCCCGGAGCCGACGGCCCTGCCCCCACCGAAGAGGACTTCCAGGAGATGATGCGCCTCATGGACGACTTCGGCCAGGCGCTGACCTCGGCCGGGGTCGTCGTCGCCTGGGAGATGCTCGCACCCCACTCCGAGACGAAGACCGTGACCCGCAGGACCGGAGAAGTCGTCATCGAGGATGGGCCCTTCGCCGCGGCGAAGGAGGCCCTGGCCGGGATCGTCGTCATCGACGTCCCCGACATCGAGGCGGCCCTGGCCTGGGCCGAGAAGTTCCCCGGCACGAGCTACGGCACCATCGAGGTCCGACCCGCGGCGACTTCGTTCGTCGACGGCACCTGGACCCGACCGGGTGACGAGCCGACCCGACCCGGCGAATGCCCGTCCCGCCCGGACGGCTCCTCCTGATCGCTCGCCGATGATCGAGTCCGCCGATCCTGCCGAGCGCGCGATGATCCTGTCCCAGGACGGCTGGGGCAGGATCATCGCGCTCATCGCGGCCGCCGACGGTGATATCTCCGGCGCCGAGGATGCGCTGTCCACCGCCCTCGAACGTGCCGTGACCGCGTGGCGGGCCCAAGGTCCTCCTTCCAATTCCGAGGGCTGGCTCTACCGGGTGGCTCTCAATGCCCGCCGGGACGTGTGGAGATCGGCGGCGGCACGGACCTCGACGGCCCTCGATGAGGAGACGATCGACCGCATCGACGCCGGCACCGACCCTGCCCATCACGACCCTGACGCCCTGCCCGACCGCCGGCTCGAACTCCTCGCCGCCTGCGCACACCCGGACATCGATCCTCCCGCCCGGCCGCTGCTCATGCTCTCGGCGGTGATGGGAATGACGGCAAAACAGATCGCGGCGGCCATGGCCCTGCCCGCCGCCACCGTCTCTGCCCGTCTGACCAGGGCGAAGAAGCGTGTTGCCGGTCTCGGTGTCGCCTTCGGCAGTCCCGACCGTCTCGACCTCGAGTCCCGTCTGCCCGATGTGTTTGAGGCGATCTACGGGGCATTCGCCATCGAATGGGCTCAGGCGGCCGCGCAGCCACGGGAGGGCATGATCGGCGAGGCCCTGTACCTGTCCCGCCTCGTGGCCGAACTCTGCCCCGGTGACGGCGAATCCCACGGACTGGCCGCCCTCATCCACCTCTCCGCAGCCCGGTTCCCCGCTCGTCGCAGCGGCGACGGACGATTCGTGCCCCTGACCGACCAAGACCCGGACCGCTGGGACGGAACTCTCACCGAGGCGGGCGAGCGCCACCTCGTCAACGTCCACCGCTGCGGACACGTCGGCCGATTCGGACTCGAGGCGGCCATCCAACTCCTCCATATGGCCGGAATCCGCACCGGATCCACGGACTGGCCGATGCTGCTGCGCCTCCACGACGATCTCGCGCAGGTAGCCCCGAGTCTCGGCGGGTCGGTCTCCCGAGCGGCCGTCCTCGCCGAGGTCGACGGCCCCGAGACGGGACTGGCCGCACTCGACGCGCTGGGCTTCGACCCGGACGGCCAAGACGATAAGCGCGTCTCCGCCTTCCAACCTGCCTGGGTGCTGCGGGCTCATCTGCTCACCCGCCTCGGCCGCACAGACGAGGCGGCCACCGCCCGCCGGCGGGCGCTCGACCTGACCACCGACCCGGCCGAACGCGAGTACCTCTCGGCAGGACCCACCTGAGACGGACGTCACCTCGTCTTCGGGATGGGCGGGGGTACGGCATATGATGGTGAAATCAATCCACAGACTCCGAAACCATCCTGCATGCACAATTCCTCTCAGACCGAACCCGCCCAGGGCACATCCCAGGGCTTCGCCCACGCAAAGGCGATCCTGTTCGGCGAACACGCGGTTGTCTACGGCTCTCCGGCCGTCGCAGTGCCATTGCACGGGCTCGGAGTCCAGACCGATATCCGCCGGTCCCCGCACCAGGAGACCCGGATCGAGAGCCAGCTGTTCTCCGGAAATGCGCAGACCGCTCCGGAGCCGATGGGCCCCGTCGTCGCCGGTCTCAACGCCGCGCTGAAGGCCGTGGGAAATCCCGACGCCGAGGTGGAGCTGCTCATCCGTTCGGCGATCCCCCACAGCCGGGGCTTGGGTTCGAGTGCAGCCGTGGCCACCTCCGTGGCCCGCGCGGTCGCGAACCTGCATGCGACGGTCTTCGACGAGAACACCCTCCACGAGATCGTGCAGGCGGCCGAGACCGTCGCCCATGGCCGACCCAGCGGAATCGACGCCTGGGCCGTGGCCAAACCCGCCCCCATCCGCTTCCAGACCGGGTGCGCCCAGACCATCGACGTCGGTCAGCGCCTCGTCTTCGTCCTCGCGGACTCCGGTCATCACGGGTCCACCGCCGAGGCGGTCGGAGGAGTCCGTGCCCGCCGTGACGCCGATCCTGTGCGCATCGGGGGGATGATCGACCGTCTGGCCGAGATCACCGACTCCGCCGTCGACAACATCCGCTCCGGTGATCGTAGAGCGATCGGCACGCTGATGAACGAAGCCCATGGACTGCTCGGCAGCCTCGGTGTGTCGACCCCGACTCTCGATTCCCTCGTGGATGCCGCCACGGCGGCCGGAGCCTGGGGTGCCAAACTCACCGGCGGCGGACTCGGCGGCTGCGTGCTGGCCCTGGCCGATGACGATGATTCGGCCGAAGAGCTCGCCGAGGCCCTGCGCAAGGCGGGAGCACCCCGCACCTGGACGACGGAGGTCAGACCGACATGAGAACGACGACGGCGCGGGCCTACCCGAACATCGCCCTGGTCAAGTACTGGGGCAAGGCCGATGAGGAGCTCATCCTGCCCGCTGCGGGCAGTCTGTCGCTGACCCTCGATCACTTCGAGACCACGACCACCGTGGTGCCCGCCCCGGACGCCGAGACCGATGTCCTCGAACTCGACGGCGCACTCGCCGATGCCGGTCAGACCGACCGCATCTCCACCTTCCTCGACCATGTCCGTGACCTGGCCGGACGCGATGATCGGGTCCTCGTCCGGTCCCGCAACTCCGTGCCCACGGGTGCCGGTCTGGCCTCCTCGGCGTCGGGCTTCGCAGCTCTGGCGACGGCCGCCGCCGCGGCCTTCGACCTCGACCTCGCACCCCGCGATCTCAGCCGGCTGGCCCGCCGCGGTTCGGGGTCGGCGTGCCGCTCGATTCCCGACGGCATCGCCGTCTGGCACGCCGGCGACGACGCCGCTTCCTTCGCCGAGACCGTTCCCGCCCCGGATATGCGGATGATCATCGTCACCGTCAACCGGGCCAGGAAGGCCGTGTCCTCCCGCGAGGCGATGCGCCTGACCGCCGCCACCTCTCCCTTCTACTCCGGCTGGGTGTCCTCGACCGAGGACTACCTCGAGCAGATGGTCGCCGCGTGCGCGGCCGGGGACTTCACCCGCATCGGCGAGATCACCGAATCCCACGCCCTGCGCATGCACGGCCTCATCCAGTCCACCGTGCCGCCGATCCGGTTCCTCAATCCGACCAGCCACGCGATCTTCGACGCCGTGGCCGAAGCCCGCGAGTCGGGGATCGAAGCCTATTCGACCGCCGATGCCGGCCCGAACGTCGCCGTCATCGTCCGCCCCCATGACGCCGAGGCACTCGCCGAGAAGCTCTCCGGCTTCGGCGACGTCCGCATCGTCGGACCGGGACCGGGAGCCCACCTGCTCACCGCCGCCGACGCAGTCCCGCCCGCAGACGCAGTGAACCCGGCTGCGGGTGAGGGCAGCCGGGCATGATCGAGACCCGGGCGCCCGGCAAGCTGTTCATCGCCGGCGAGTACGCCGTCGTCGAACCCGGACAGCCCGCCGTGCTCATCGCCGTCGACCGGTGCATCACCGTCCGGCTGACCGAGAGCGAAGGCGCCGGCCGCATCCATTCGAGCGAATACGGTCAGGCTCCCGTCGTGTGGCGGCGCGAAGACGATGGTGAGCACATCATCGTCGACGAGCGTCCCTTCGACTATGTGCTCTCGGCGATCTCCACCGTCGAAGAGCTGCGCTCCGGCCGGGGCGCCAGCCCCCGCTACTTCGATCTCGAGATCTCCAGCGAGCTCAATGACTCGGACGGCCGGAAGTTCGGTCTCGGCTCCTCAGCGGCGGTGACGGTGGCGACGATCGCCGCGCTCGATGAGTTCTATCGCCTCGGGCTGACCCTGACCGAACGCTTCAAACTCGCCGTCCTGGCGACCATCGCGATCTCCACGAAGGCCTCGGGCGGCGATCTTGCCGCGAGCACCTTCGGCGGCTGGATCCGCTACTCCTCCCCCGACCGTGCCGCCCTGCACGCTCACCGCGAGGCCCACGGGGTCGTCTCCGCCATGAGCTGCCCGGAATGGGCCGGCTGCTCGGCCAGGCGGGTCACCCCACCGAGCTCGCTCGACCTCCTCGTCGGCTGGACCGGATCACCGGCGTCGACCGAACACCTCGTCACACGCGTCCACACCCCGCGCGAGCGGACGGACGAATCCTCCTCCGAATCGTCCCCGGCAGCGCAGAAACCGCGCCCGCTCGTGTCCTTCGCCGCCGAGTCGCACACGCTCGTCGACGATCTCGTGGCGGCCTTCGACGCCGACGATGCCGAGGCGAGCCTGACCACGATCCGCTCCGTGCGCGGCCTGCTGCGGCGGCTGAGCGACTCCACGGGCAGCCTCATCGAAACCGAAGCCCTGCACGACCTGTGCGAGATCGCCGAAACCCACGGGGCCGCAGCGAAGCCCTCGGGAGCCGGCGGCGGTGACTGCGGAATCGCCCTCGCTCACCCCCACACCGAAGCACAGACCATTCTCAGCGGCTGGGAAGCCGCCGGAATCCGACCCCTGGACCTCGGTGCCCACCGAGAGGAAGGCGAGATCGATGAGTTCTGAGACCCCGGCATCAGTTGAGACTCCGGAGACCAAGGCCTCACGGGCCTCCCGCAAGGACGACCACGTGCGCCTCGCCTCGGCGCAGCAGACGGAAGGCCCCCGCCGCACCGACTTCGACGACCTCGAATTCGTCCACCATGCGCTCTCGGGCACGAACCCCGAACTTGTCGACCTCAGCGTCGAACTGGGCGAGTGGACCTGGCCGACGCCCTTCTACGTCAACGGCATGACCGGCGGCACGGAGACCACGGCGAAGATCAACCGGGACCTGGCCATCGCCGCCGCCGAGACCGGTCTGCCCATGGCCTGCGGATCGATGAGCGTGGCCCTCGACGACGCCGAGGCAGCGAAGGGCTTCACCGTCATCCGCGAGGAGAACCCGGACGGCTTCGTCATGGGCAACCTCGGTGCCGGTCGCAGCGCCGATGATGCCCGCCGGGCTGTCGAGCTGCTGAACGCCGATGCCCTCCAGCTGCACATCAATCCGGTGCAGGAGACCGCGATGCCCGAAGGCACCCGCGACTTCTCCACCTGGCTGTCCGGACTCGAGGACATCGTCGCCGCCTGCCCCGTGCCCGTCGTCGTCAAGGAGGTCGGATTCGGACTCAGCCGCCGGACGCTCACCCTGCTCGCCGATATCGGGGTCCAGTACGCCGATGTCTCCGGCGCCGGAGGCACGGACTTCCTGCGCATCGAGAACGATCGCTCACCGGCCGATGACTTCTCCATGCTCACCGGCTTCGGCCAGTCCGCCCTGGCCTGCCTGCTCGACGCCCCACCCGAGTGGACAACGGAGACGACGATGGACGACGGCGTCTCGAACCGCGTGCTCCTGGCCTCCGGCGGCGTGCGCAACCCCTATGATGTCGTGAAAGCACTGGCCTGCGGTGCTCGGGCCGTCGGCGTCGCCGGCACGTTCCTGCAGACCGTGCTCGACCACGGTCCGGACGGGCTCGTCGATCTCGTGCGCACCTGGCAGACTCAGACCTCGGCTCTGTTCGCCCTGCTCGGGGCGCAGCGGTCCACGGACCTCACGGCCACGGACCTGCTCACGCGGGGCCGCCTCGGCGAGTTCGCCCGCCTGCGCGGAATCGACGTCACCGCGCTCTCGCACCGATCCGACGTCCTTTCGAGGAGGAATCAGCTGTGAATCAGCAGACCACGATCACCGGGATCCCCACCACGTGGGTCGGTCCCCTGCGGGTCAGCGGCGAAGCGCTGGCGCCGAGTGGCACCCACACCGAGGTGGCTGTGCCCCTGGCAACGTACGAGACCCCGCTGTGGCCCTCCGTCGGCCGCGGGGCATCGATCTCCCGTGAGATCGAGGGTGGGATCCGCACCGTCATCGTCGATGAGCGGATGACCCGATCCGTGCTGTTCGTGGCCGAATCAGCGATCGGCGCTTCAGCGGCCGCGCAGGCCATCCGTCACCGCACCCGCGAACTCGAAGCCGTCGTCGAAGCCGGATCCGGCCACTGCCGGCTCATCGAGATCCACCCCGAGATCGTCGGGAACCTGCTCTTCGTCCGCTTCGCCTTCCGCACCAACGACGCCTCGGGCCACAATATGGTCACCCAGGCTTCGGATTCGCTCATGGACACCATCCTGTCCTGGCAGCTGGGCCTCGACTACGGCTCGGTGTCCGGCAACTACTGCTCGGACAAGAAGGCCACCGCGGTCAACGGGATCCTCGGACGCGGACGCAATGTCGTCGCCGAGATCGTCCTGCCCCACGAGGTCGTCGATCGTCGCCTGCGCACGAGCGCTGAGAAGATGGTCGAACTCGTCGTGCGCAAGAACCTCGTCGGATCGACGATCGCCGGAGCCCTGCGTTCGGCGAACGCGCACTATGCGAACATGCTGCTCGCCTTCTACCTGGCCACCGGTCAGGATGCGGCGAACATCGTCGAAGGTTCGCAGGGCATCACCTATGCGGAGAACCGCCCCGAGGGCCTGTACTTCTCGACGACGCTGCCGCACCTCATCGTCGGCACCGTGGGCAACGGCAAGGACCTGCCGCATGTCGATGAAGCGCTGGAGCGTCTCGGCTGCCGGGAGGATCGTGAGCCGGGAGCGAATTCGCGTCGTCTGGCCGCACTCATGGCCGCGACGGTGCTCTGCGGGGAGCTCTCGCTGCTCGCCGCTCAGACGAACCCCGGTGAGCTGATGGACACTCACCGTCAGATGGAACGCAAGGCTGATGAGCAGCGAGCTGCCGAGACTCCGACAGATTCAGCACACCGAGAGGACGGCGAGGCCGCATGACATCACACACTGCTGCGGGCACTGTACCGATCGGCATCGACGACATCGAACTGGCCACGAGCCATCATGTCGTCAGGCTCGATGACTTCGCCGAGGCGAACGGCACCGATCCGAACAAGTTCCGCCTCGGCCTCGGCCAGGACGAGTTCAGCTTCCCGGCACCCGATGAGGATGTCGTAACCATGGCCGCCGCTGCCGCCGCGTCCATCATTCAGCGGTGCGGGACGGAGGGCATCCGTACGATGCTCTTCGCCACCGAATCGGGAATCGACCAGTCGAAGGCCGCCGGCATGGCCGTGCACTCGCTGCTCGACCTGCCGTCGCAGATGCGCGTCGTCGAGGTCAAGGAAGCGTGCTATTCGGCGACGGCCGCCCTGCAGGCGGCCGTCGGCATCGTCACCCGGTCACCGGGTCAGCGCGTGCTCGTCATCGCCTCGGATGTGGCCCGCTATGCCCTCGATTCTCCGGGTGAACCGACCCAGGGTGCCGGTGCCGTGGCGATGCTCGTCTCGGCGGATCCGAAGCTGCTCGAGATCGAACCGGTCTCGGGCCTGAACTCGGCCGATGTCGATGACTTCTGGCGCCCGAACGATTCGACGACTGCGATCGTCGACGGGGCCCTGTCGGTCACCGCGTACCTCGATGCGCTCACCGGGGCGTGGACCGATCTGGCCGCGCAGGGCGGACCGGCCATGGCCGAGATCGACCGTGTGCTCTACCACCAGCCGTTCACGAAGATGGCGAAGAAGGCGCAGGTCCATCTCGCCGGACTCACGGGTGAGGATCTCGACACGGAGATCGTCGCGAGTGTCTCCGGCGCGGGCGCCGCTGCTGCCAGTCCCGGCCCGGCTGCCGCCCACTCGGCCGCCGCCACGGACTCGGCCACTGCCGGCGCTTCCGACAACTCCGTCGCCACTGGCCCGCGCGATACGGGGCTGGCCACGAGCACTCTGTACAACCGGCGCCTCGGCAACTCCTACACCGCTTCGCTCTATGCCGGACTGTGCTCACTGCTCGATCACGATGACGATCTTGCCGGCAAGCGCATCGGGCTGTTTAGCTATGGGTCGGGCAGCGTCGGCGAGTTCTTCACCGCCCGCGTCGTCCCCGGCTACGCACAGCATTCGCACCGACTAACCGTCACCGAGGCCCTCGAGTCACGGGTGCCTCTATCGATCGACGCGTACCGCGCGCTCCACGCCGCCGAGCTCTCCAGCGCCGAGGACGTCACGACCCCGAAGGTGACCGCGGGACCGTTCCGCTTCGCCGGGATCAAGGGCCGCGCCCGCCTCTACGAGCGCGCCTAGGCGGCTCACCCGACACTTCACGCACTGCGTTCGGCCCAGTTTGGGGCGAACAGCCCATGTTTGAAACTGGGCTGCTCAACTCAAACTGGGCCTTTCGCGAGTTTTCAACCGACCGCAGGCACGAAGAAGCCCCTCACCTTGACCCTGACGGGACCCGGTGAGGGGCTTCTCGTTCGCTGTGCGCGAGGGGGGACTTGAACCCCCACGACCTTGCGGCCACTGGCACCTGAAGCCAGCGCGTCTACCAATTCCGCCACTCGCGCGAACAAGGTAAAACTCTAGCATCGGAGGCGGCGAAACTGAAAACCGAGGAAGCCGAATCGAGGCAAACGTGTCCACCTTCACATTTTCGCCCCGCGCGGTCACTCACGCTGTGTCGCCCGCGCGGACCACGTCCATTCCGCACGGTCACTCATCGCGCATTCCACGCGGCCACTCATCTTCGCCCTTTGCAGTCATACGCCCTCGACCCTCGCAGCCCCACGTCCTCAGCCTTCCCAGCGCCCGCTCTCGCCCCACACGGCCCCACCCGCTCGCCCCGCACTCACCCCGCGCGGCCACGCACGCTCGCCCCCCGCACGGGCCCACCGGCACCGCGTGCACTGCCTCGATCTTCCCTGGACGCGCGCAGGGAATCCCGGCACAGCTTCGCCCCGCGAACACGCGTGACGTGAGTTGAGAGCCTCACCGCGTTAGGATTGGGTGTTGATGTGCCCAGAGTGCACGTGATCAGGACCACCTGGTCAGAGCACTCAAAGACGCTAGGCGAAGAGTTCGTCCGGCAACGGCAACACCTGATGAGGAGGTGCCATGGGGTTACTCGATCGCTTCGAGAAGGGGCTGGAGAACGTCGTCAACGGCGCCTTCGCCAAGGCTTTCAGATCCCAGGTCGAACCCGTCGAGCTCGCCGGAGCCCTGCGCCGTGAGGCCGACAACAAAGCCGCCGTGGTCTCCCGCGGTCGCACTCTGACGGCCAACCACTACGTCATCGAGCTCTCGCAGACCGACCACGACCGACTCTCCGGCCTCGAGTCCGAACTGCGCTCCGATCTGCGCCAGGTCGTCGGCGACCACGCCGTCGAACAGGCCTACAGCTTCGTCGGTCCCGTCTCCGTCGAGTTCGCTCTCGCCGACGACCTCGACACGGGAATGTACCGCGTCGTGTCCTCGACCCAGCGCCCCGACGGGTCCCCCGCCGCTCAGCCGGCCAACCGCGGCGGCTACGACCCGATCTCACGGGCGAATCCGATCGTCGGCGAGTCCCCGAACTCCGGTTCCCGGCCCGCGACCCCGCGCCGCACCCCCGAACCTGCCCGTTCGGCTCCGACCCCCGCCGCGACCTCGCGACCGAACCCTGCCGCCCGGCCCGCACCGGCACCGGCGCGCTCCATCGAAGCGAGCGTCACCATCGACGGTCGCACGCAGATGCTGCGTCAGGGCACGAACACCTTCGGCCGATCCTCGTCGAGTTCGGACTTCGTCATCGACGATCCCGGCGTCTCACGACGTCACTTCGAGATCGTCGTCGAGGGCGACCGTGCCGTGGCCAATGACCTCGGTTCGACGAACGGCACGCTTCTGCACGGACGCAAATTGACATCGGCGACCCTGTCCGACGGCGATGTCCTCCTCGCCGGAGAGGCCGAGGTCCACTACAACGAGCGGGATGCCCAGTGAGCGAATTCACCGTCACCGTCTTCCGGTTGGCATTCTTCGTCATCCTCTGGCTCTTCGTCCTCGGAGTCGCCGGAGTCCTCCGCCGCGACATCTTCGGCCCCCGGAAGGCCCGCGCCGGAAAGAAAGCTCGCCGAGGCGGCTCCAAGTCCGCCCCGCCGCCACCGTCACGTCAGGCTCCCGCACCTCGTCCGGCGGCCGCCCCGGTCGCCCACGCCCATCCGGGCACCATCCGCATCACCGACGGCCCCTTGGCCGGGCAGACGCTGATGCTCTCGGGAGCGCCAGTGACCTTCGGCCGAGCCCCCGACAACACGATCATCATCAATGACGACTTCGCTTCCAGCCATCATGCGCGGATCTCGGCGAAGAACGGGGCCTGGATGCTCGAAGACCTCGGGTCGACGAACGGCACCATCGTCGACGGCTCGCGCATGACCGGGCCCATCCAGTTGGCCATCGGCACCCGGATCACCATCGGACATACGACCCTGGAGACCCAATCGTGACGACCGGCGGTACCATCACTCTCCGTTCGGCAGCCCGGTCTCATACCGGGCTGGTTCGTAAGAACAACCAGGACTCCGGCTACGCGGGACCCAATTTCCTGCTCATCGCCGACGGAATGGGCGGTCACGCCGGCGGAGACGTCGCCTCGGCGATCACCGTGTCCCGCTTGGCCGAACTCGATCACGAGCCCGGAGGCGAGGACGCCCTCGAGATCCTGCGGACCTCGATCCTCGAGGCCAATGACCGCATCTGCCGCGGCGTCGGCGAGCAGCCCGAACTCGCCGGAATGGGCACCACCGTCACCGCGGTGCTGCGCGCCCCCGGCAATCGCTTCGCGCTCGCCCATATCGGCGACTCCCGCGGCTATGTGCTCCGCGACGACAGACTCCAGCCGATCACCCACGACCACACGTTCGTGCAGATGCTCGTGGATGAGGGCCGGATCACCGCTGAGGAGGCCGAGACCCACCCGCAGCGCTCGGTCGTGATGAAGGTCCTCGGCGACGTCGGGGCCTCCCCCGACCTCGACCTGTCCCTGCGTGAGGCCCAGGTCGGCGACCGTTGGATGCTGTGCTCGGACGGTCTGACCGGATTCGCCGATATCGACGACATCACCCGCGTGCTCAAAGAGGTGGCCGACCCCGACGAGGCCTGCCGTCAGCTCATCGACCTGGCCCTGGCCGGCGGCGGAGCCGACAATGTCACCGTCGTCGTCGGCGACGTTCTCGAGGGCGACGTCGAGACCACCGAAGGCGTGTCCGTCGGCTCCGTCCACCTCAACCCCCGCTACGCCGCGATCGGTGCGAACCCCGACGCCGAGGCGGCCGTGGACACCGAAGCCCATGCGACCTTCGCCGAGGACGACGTGTCCGCCGACACCGCCCCGATCCAGACCGTGGACGGCGAGGACGTCGAAGCACGGGACGGAACCACTCAGCAGCTGCAGACGAACACCGCGGCAGACGAGGAGGCCGACCTCGACGATGAGGTCGAGAAAAGGTCCTACCTCGGATGGATCATCACCGCCATCGTGATCGTCGCGCTGGCCGTCGGCGGATTCTTCGCCTTTAACTACGTCAGCCACCAGTACTATGTCGCCGACGACGACGGCAAGGTCTCCCTCTACCGCGGTCTCGACACGACGCTCGGGCCCATCGAACTCAGCCGCCTCGTCGACACCACGGACATCGAGGTCGGCAGCCTCAACAGCTACTCCCAGGACCGTCTGCGTGGATCGATTCCCGCCGGGTCACGCGATGAGGCCGATCGCATCATCGACAATCTGCGCAAGGAATCCGATCGCTCCTCCGGCATGTCCGGCGATGTCGAGGACTCGACGAGTCCGAGCGACCCGGCCCCCTCACCTCCGGATTCGAAGTCTGCCGACCCCAGTGACGCGATTACCCGGGAGTCGCAGTGATGAACCAGGCTCCCTCGCAGACCGCGCGCCCCAGAACCTACCGGTTGGCCGAGCTCGGTCTCCTGATCCTGGCTATTGCCGTCGCCACCAGTGCCTACGCCCTGGTCGGCCTCGGCGTCGAAGACACCATCCCGGCCAATGTCTACGGATATGCCGCGTGGCTGGCGGCCCTCGGCGTCATCCTCCACGTCATCGTGTGGATCAAGGCGAAATACGCCGATCCCGTGCTCGTGCCGATCGCGGTGCTGCTCAACGGCCTCGGCCTGGCCATGATCTACCGCGTCGACCTCGGCCGCAAGGAATACCTCGGTTCAGGTATGACCCAGCTGGTGTGGATGACACTCGGCGTGGGTCTGGCCATCGCCGTGATCTTCATTGTCCGCGACCACCGCTGGCTGCGCCGCTACACCTATGTCTCGGGCTTTGCCGCCCTGGCCTTCCTCCTGTTGCCGCTCATCCCCGGCCTCGGTAAGACCATCAATGGTGCGCGTATCTGGATCGGGTTCGGTTCGATGTCCTTCCAGCCCGGCGAGATCGCGAAGATCCTGCTTGCCATCTTCTTCGCGGGCTACCTCGTGAGCTACAAGGACCAGCTCGTCGCCGCCGGACCGAAGATCCTCGGCATCCGGTTCCCCCGACTCCGCGACTTCGGCCCGATCGTCATCGCCTGGGTTGCCAGCGTCGGCATCCTTGTCTTCGAACGCGACCTCGGCACCTCGCTGCTCTTCTTCGGCCTCTTCGTCGCCATGCTCTACGTGGCCACCTCGAAGGTCTCGTGGATCATCCTCGGCCTCGGCTTCTTCGCAGTCGGTGCAGTTGCAGCGAACTTCCTCTTCTCCCATGTGGGACAGCGTGTGTCCGGTTGGCTCAATGCGCTGACGCCCGAGGAGTACAACAAGGAGTTCGGCGGCTCGTATCAGCTCGTCCAGGGTCTGTTCGGCATGTCCAACGGCGGACTCATCGGCACCGGCTTCGGTGAAGGCCGACCGAATATGGTCCCCTACGCCGAATCCGACTTCATCTACGCCAGCTTCGGAGAGGAGATCGGCCTGGCCGGACTCTTCGTCATCCTGCTGTGCTACCTCTTCATCTTCCAGCGCGGAATCCGCACCGCTCAGCAGCTGCGTGACGGCTTCGGCACTCTGCTGGCCACGGGCCTGTCGTTCACGATCGCCCTGCAGGTCTTCGTCGTCGTCGGCGGCGTCACGCGCCTCATCCCGCTGACGGGTCTGACCACGCCGTTCCTCGCACAGGGCGGTTCCTCGCTCATCGCGAACTGGATGATCATCGGCCTGCTGCTGCGGATCTCGGACAATGCCAGGCGCCCCGTGGAGGAATTCCACACCGGAGTGCTCAGAATCACCGAGGATCCCGAACCAGTTCCCGCGGGTGCTCACGCCAACGACACGGCCGCCTCGGCGCGCACCGTCGACGAGGATGCCCCCACGACGAACCTGCCGCCGGCGGATTCCCGCGTGTTCGACGACGAAGCCCCGACCACGAATCTGCCACCCGCGGGCGCACGGCCCCGCGGCCAGGCACCGAACGACACCGATGCCACCGACCAACGACCCACCGGAGGTGAACGATGAAGAAGCCATTGACGCATATCGCCGTCGTCGGATTCGTCATGTTCGCGCTCCTGTTCGGGTCGACGAGCTGGGTGCAGTACGTAACTGCGGATTCGCTGAACAACAATCCGCTGAACAACCGGCGGATTCTCGACCAACTGGCTCGTGATCGCGGTCCGATCCTCGTCGACGGCACACCGATCGCCTATTCGGAACCCGTCGACGACAAGTACAAGTACCAGCGCAAATACGGTTCGGACAACCTCGATCCGCGCGCCTACGCCTCGCTGACCGGCTACTATTCCGTCGTGTCCGGCGCCTCGGGGATGGAGCGCGCCTCCGGCGATTACCTCTCCGGCGATTCCGACGCCCTGTTCTATGACAAGGTCGGCAGCTTCTTCACCGGTGAGCAGCCGCGCGGCGCCGCCGTCGAGCTGACGATCGACCCAAAGGTGCAGCAGGCTGCGTGGGACGGTCTGGGCAACCAGAACGGCGCTGCCGTGGCTCTCGACCCGAAGACCGGGAAGATCCTGGCCATGGCCTCGACCCCGGGCTGGGACCCCAATGCTCTGGCCAGCCACGACTCGACCGAAGCCAGCCAAGCCTTCAAGAACCTCGAAGCCGCCGACGGAAAGCCCGCCTACAACCGCGCTATCGGCGGCAACCTGTACCCGCCCGGCTCGACGTTCAAGGTCCTCGTCGCCGCGGCCGCCCTGGAATCCGGCGACTACGAGCCCGATTCCCAGCTCAACGGACCCGCCACGCTCGATCTGCCGCAGACGACGGCGACGATCGGCAACTCGCATCCCGGTGCCTGCCGCAACGGGGGCAAGCCGACCCTGGCCGATTCGCTGGCCGAATCCTGCAACACCTCATTCGCCTCCTTGGGAATGGATCTCGGAGAAGACGCAATCGCGAAGCAGGCCGAGAAGTTCGGCTTCGGCGAGGATCTCGAGATCCCTCTCAATGTCACCCCGTCCTCGTTCCCGTCCGACCTCAATCCGCCGCAGCTGGCTCAGTCCTCGCTCGGTCAGTACGAAGTCAGGTCGACTCCGCTGCAGATGGCGATGATGACCGCAGGAATCGCCAACGGCGGCAAGATGATGAAGCCCCAGCTCGTCGACAGGGTGCTCAATGCGAACACCCTCGAGCCGATCTCCGAGACCCGCCCGAGCCAGATGTCCCGGCCCGTGTCCGGAGATACGGCCGACAAGCTCACCGACATGATGACCGGTGTGGTCGAGAACGGCACCGCCTCGGTGGCGAAGATGGGCGACACGAAGGTCGCAGCGAAGACCGGCACCGCCCAGCACGCCAAGGGCGCGGCACCCCATGCCTGGTTCATCTCCTTCGCCCCCGCCGACGACCCTCAGGTCGCGGTCGCGGTCGTAGTCGAGAACGGTGGAAACGCGGGCAACGAAGCTTATGGTGCGACGGTCGCAGGACCGATCGCGAAGAACATGATGGAAGCGGTGGTCGAGAAATGAGACCCGTCGAAGGCACCCTGTTGGGCAACCGTTACAAACTCACCTCCCGCATCGCCGTCGGCGGCATGGGCGAGGTCTGGAAGGGTGTGGACTCCGTGCTCGGCCGCGAGGTCGCGGCGAAGATCCTCAAGGACGAGTACCTCTCCGAATCGACCTTCCTCGCCCGGTTCCGTGCCGAAGCCCAGAACATGGGCCGAGTCTCCGACCCGGGAATCGCCGGCGTCTACGACTACGGTGACGAGCAGGGTTCGCCCTACCTCGTCATGGAGTACGTGCCCGGTGAGGCTCTGTCGGCCATCATCGAGCGCAGTGCTCCCCTGTCCGAGACCGATACGCTCTCCATCGTCACGCAGGCCGCTCAGGCCCTCGGTGCCGCACACAAGGTGGGCGTCATCCACCGTGACATCAAGCCCGGCAACATCCTCATGACCCCGGACTTCCGGGTCAAGATCACGGACTTCGGCATCGCCCGAGTCACCGATCAGGCACCGCTGACGAAGACCGGGCAGGTCATGGGCACCGCCCAGTACCTCGCCCCCGAACAGGCCACCGGAAAGGGTTCGGGACCTGGTTCCGACCTCTATGCACTGGGCATCATCGCCTATGAGGCCCTGGCCGGTCAGCGTCCCTTCACCGGAGACTCGCAGGTGGCCATCGCCATCGCCCAGGTCAATCAGCAGCATCCGCCGCTGCCGGACACGGTCTCCGAACCGCTGCGCCGCTTCGTCGACTGCCTGCTGGAGAAGAAGCCCGAACGCCGTCCCTCGGACGCGTTCAAGGTCGCTAAGGCCGCCGAGGCGCTCTCGGCCGGGGACATCGCCGGGGCCGAGGAGCTCGTGCCGCAGATGCGCCACGGAGCCGCGGCGTCCGAAGCTCTGACCCAGGTCTTCAACAACCCGGAGCCGGCAGCCACGACGAAGACCCTGCCCGTCACCTCCTCGAACGATGCGACCCAGGTGTACCCGAACGGTGCCGCCGCCGGAATCGTCGGCGCTGGTGCCGCCGGTGCCGGAGCAGCTGCGGCGAATACGGGACAGATCGATCCCAACGATCCGCAGAATCAGGATCTGGAGAAGGACAAGCAGTCGAACAAGGGCCGGGTCCTCATCTGGATCCTTGCGATCATCGCCCTCATCGCGGTCGGTTCCCTGCTGTGGTTCTTCCTCGGCGGAGGCAATGCCGAACCCGAACCGGAGCCATCGACCTCGGCGCCCACCTCGGAGGCGGCGAAGACGATCGAGATCGATAAGAACGATTACATCGGACTCACGGAATCCTCGGCGACGCAGAACCTCGAGAACAAGGGACTCGAGGTCGAGACGACCGACATCAACTCGGATCGGGCGGCTGGAACCGTCGCGGACGTCGGCGAGGGCGACAACGGTTACACCTTCGAAGAGGGTGACACCGTGACCCTCTACATCTCCGCCGGTCCCGCCGAGCAGCCCGAAGAGCCGGCCTCGGACTCCGGATCCGATTCGGGGCTGGGCAATGACTCGGAGTCGAGCTCGGATTCCGGTTCCTCATCCGATTCGCAGGATCAGGGTTCGAACTCCGGTGACAACGGTTCGTCCTCCGATCAGGACTCCTCGAGCTCGTCGAGTTCGTCGTCGGACTCCGAGACCTCGAGCGAATCGGACTCCTCATCGTCGACGGACACGTCAGGCGAGTCGGATACCGCGAGCTCCGGCGATTCGGCCGACACCTCCGGCGGCTCCAACCCGAACAGCGGCAATAACGGAGCGGGCAGCAATTCCGGCTCGGCGAGCAGCTCGGAGGCCGGCGGCAACCAGAACGGAAACAACGGCAATGACTAGACAGTGATCGATACAGAGCAGCGATTACGAGAAGCGAAGAGTTTGAGATACTGAAACTCGACCCGGTTCAGGTGAGAATGAAGCCTGAAGCTCGGGTGAGACAAGCGGAGGACATACATGAGTGAACCCAAGGTGCTGTCGGGGCGTTACGAAGTTCGTGCGCTCCTCGGCCGTGGGGGCATGGCAGAAGTGCATGAGGGCGTCGACAATCGTCTCGGCCGTCGCGTGGCCATCAAACTTCTGCGCTCCGATCTCGCCCGCGATCCGTCGTTCCACACCCGCCTCAAGCGCGAGGCCCAGTCCGCGGCCGGTCTCAACCATCCCGGAATCGTCTCCGTCTACGATTCGGGTGAAGAGGAATTCGTCGAATCCGGCGGCTCCTCCGTGTCCGTTCCGTTCATCGTCATGGAATACGTCGAGGGCCAGACCCTGCGCGAAGTCCTCAACGAGCACGGCACACTCACCGTCGACGAGGCCCTCAACGTCATCGCTGGAGTCCTGGCTCCGCTCGAATACTCCCACCGCAACGGCATCGTCCACCGGGACATCAAACCCGCGAACGTCATGCTCACTCCTGAGGGCGACATCAAGGTCATGGACTTCGGCATCGCCCGGGCGCTCAAGGACAATTCGGGACTGACGCAGACCCAGTCGGTGGTGGGCACCGCCCAGTACCTCTCCCCGGAGCAGGCCCGCGGCGAAGTCGTCGACGCCCGTTCCGACCTGTACTCGACCGCCTGCCTGCTCTACGAGCTGCTGGCCGGTCGTCCCCCGTTCGTCGGCGATTCCCAGCTGGCCGTGGCGTACCAGCACGTGGGAGAGACTCCGCAGCCGCCGAGCTTCTATAACTCGAACATCCCACCGGCCGTCGACCGGCTCCTTCTCCACGCTCTGCTCAAGGACCGCGACGCCCGCTACCAGGACGCCTACACCTTCCGCGAGGACGTGCTCGCCGCCCGCGACGGCCGTCCCATGAGCTTCGAGGACGATGTCGAGGCCACGCAGGCGTATCCGATGATGGCCCCGCCCATGACCGCTCCGATGGCTCATGCCAACGAGGCCGAGCCCACTCCCGAAACCGGGCCCGTATCGGCGATCATGACCAATCAGGAGGAACGTCCGCCGCAGAAGCGCTCCCGCGCCTGGGTCTGGATCGGCAGCATCTTCGTCCTCCTCGCCCTGGCCGCCGTGGCCCTGTGGGTGTACGAGATCAACAAGCCCGAGCCGATCGTCCAGGTCGAGGTCACGGATGTGGCGAACATGGACGCCGATGAAGCCGAGGCCGCGCTCATCCAACAGGGCCTGCGCGTGGACACGGACGAGAAGTACAGCGCCGAAGTCGACGAGGGCAAGGCGATCGAGACCGACCCTCCGGGCGGTCAGAAGGTCGACAAGGACAGCGTCGTCAAGCTGATCATCTCCTCGGGCCCCGAGTCCGTGAAGATCCCCGATGTCACCGGCAAGACCGAGGAGCAGGCGCGGAAGATCATCAACGACGCGAAGCTGCAGGCCGGCACCCATATCCCCCAGAATTCCCCGGATGTGGAGAAAGGCGTCGTCATCGAGACCAAGCCCGGTGACGGTCAGGAGGTCGACGTCGATTCGAATGTCGATCTCGTCGTCTCCTCGGGCATGGTCGAGGTCCCCGACGTCACGGGTCAGACCGCCGAGGAGGCCTGCAAGACCCTCGAGGGCGATGAGTACCAGCTCACGTGCAAGACCGAAGAGGTCGAGACCGACGAACACGATGAGAAGAAGGTCTTCGAACAGTCAGCGACCGGCGGAAGCGAGGTCAAGCAGGGCTCGGAGATCACTGTGAAGGTGGCCAAGAAGCCGCCGGAGCCGTCGCCGTCGATCCCGTCGGTCCCCGGTGGAATCCCGACCGCTCCCGGCGACGACGGCGGAGACAACGGAGACGAAGGCGATAAGGACAAGAAGGACAAGGATTCGATGGGTGGAGGGCTCTTCGACAACTGGTCCGAAGGCATCATCGGCAACTGAGCTCTCAGCGCACAGCGGCCGGGTCAGTCATCGACTGATCCGGCCGCTGTCGTCTCCGGTGTATGTCTGTGGGCGTCGGTGACGCCGTTCCTCACTCCAAGGTGAGGAACAGGTCGGTGCGCATATCGGCGGGATCCGCCTCGGGGCTGGGTTCGGTGACATAGAGTTCGATGAACGGCAGTCCCGGACGGTGGCCGGCCGCCACCGCGTCTTTGAGCAGCTGCGCCCATGACTCCCCGAGGCCGTCGTATCCGCCGAGGTGGCTGCGCACGGCCATGGAGCCGCCGGGCAGCTCCGCAGGGATGACGATATGACCGCCGGCGATCGGCTGCGCATTCGTCAGCCCCGCCGAGGTGGGGATCCCGACCTGCAGATCCACCGTTTCGCTCGGCTGTCGAGTGTAGAGGGCGAAGGCCGGTCCCGCGGGTTCGAGGCCCGCCTCGGAGAGCACGGGGAAGAGACCGGAGAACGTGGCATCGAAGAGTTCCGGCAGGTCTGACATGTGCACTTCACGCGCTTCGACGACCGCCGCCGGAGTGGCAGGGACCTCGATGACGGTGAGTTCGGTGAACGGTTCGTCGCGCAGATAGGTCGGTTCTGACATCGTCGCTGTCTCCTGTTCGTCGGCAGTGCACGGCCCTTGAGGTCGTGCACGGATCCCGGCGCTGATTCGGATCATCTGAGCACCGGGACCACTGTGCTCACGATCATAACGATGGGCCGCCTCGGCGAGAACCCTGAGAACAGGGATCGGCGGGAATTCTCAGGCGATCGCGGTCGCCAGCGGCGACATGCCTGCCGCCGCCTGGGCGGCGCCTTCGAGACCGCACACCTCGAGCCAGTTGCCGAGCATGAGGTAGCCGTGTTCGGTGAGCACGGATTCGGGGTGGAACTGGACGCCGAACAGGGGCTTCTCCCGGTGTTCGATGGCCATAACGATGCCGTCGTCGGTGCGGGCGGTGACGGCGAACTTCTCGAGGTCGAGAGTCTCGTCGACGATCGCCAGCGAATGGTAGCGGGTGACGGTCAGCGGGCTCGGGCAGCCGAAGAAGATGCCTTCGCCGTCGTGGGTGATGACCGAGGTCTTGCCGTGCATGAGCACGGGAGAATGGGTGACCTCGGCGCCGAACACCTCGCCGAGTGCCTGATGGCCCAGGCAGACGCCGAACACGGGCATGCCGGCCGTCTCCGCCCAGGACAGAAGGGGCGGGCAGACTCCTGATTCTGCGGGCACGCCGGGGCCCGGGGACAGGAGCACGCCGTCGTAGGCGCTCACGGACTCCGCGATCGCGGAGGCGGGGATGTCGTCGTTGCGGACGACGTCGACATCCGCGCCGAGCTCACGCAGATAGGACACGAGCGTGTAGACGAAGCTGTCGTAGTTGTCGATGACGAGGATCTTTGTCATTGTCCGCCTTCGGTCACTGTGGCGTTGTTGAAGGGCATGTACGGGGCGATCACGGGGAAGACGTACTGCATGAGCAGCAGCACGACAGCCGCAATGAGGATGAGAGCGAGGATGAGCTTGACCACCCAGTTGCCCGGGAGGATCCGCCAGATGAATGCGTACATATCAGGCACCGCCGTTCTTGCTGACCTTGTCATAGGCCTTCGAGTCCTTGATATTGTCCGGTGCTCCGTCACTGGCCGGCGTCCAGTCCGTGAGTTCGGCGTAGGCGACGTAGCGTTCCCGGGCGGAGAACATCGGGTTGCAGGCCGTCATCGTCAGGATCCGATCCTTGCCCTTGAAATCGGGGGCGTCGGGCACGGGCGAGAGCACTTCGACGGCATCGGGGAGGATGATGTCGAAGTTGCGGAAAGTGTAGGTGTAGAAGCCGTCCTTCGTCTGGACGATGATCTCATCGCCCGGGCGCAGGTTCGCGATCTGGTTGAGCGGCTTGCCGTAGGTCACGCGGTGGCCGGCGATGGAGAAGTTCCCGACTTCGCCCGGCATCGCCGAGTTCGGGTAGCGGCCCACGCCCATCCGGTTGAGCACGGGTTCGAGGTCGACGCCCTCGGCGACGGTGCGGTAGTAGTCGTCGCCGAAGCGCGGGATGTAGAAGATGCCGAAGGCCTCGTTCTTGCCCACGGGATCGGAGACCACGGGTTCGTCCGGGTCATCGGGCAGCTCGTTCGGATCCTGGTTCGCCCAGTCCTGGGTGAGTTCGTCGGCGAGCACTTCGTTGTCGCGGTTGGCCTGGATGTCCGTCCACCACAGCTGCCAGACGACGAAGAGGATGAGGACGAGACCGGCCGTGATGCACAGTTCGCCGAAGGTGCGCACGGTCCCGCGAATCGGGCCCAGCGGTTCCTTCTCCACGGGCTGACGTCGTCGCTGGCGGCGGGTCTGAGGCCGGCCCTGAGGTTGGGGTGCGGCCTGAGGTTGGCGTGGATCCTCGCCGAGGCGGCCGTGCGCAGCATGTCCGCCCTGCTGGGGTGCGGCCGCAGATCCGTTGCCGGCCGCGCCACCGGCGTTCTGTGCCGCATTGGGAGCGTTCTGCGGGACCGCGGGCATGGCCTGGGTTGCCTGAGCGTGCGTCGAGTGGGGCTGTTCGTAGACGGGCGGGGCGTCGGAGTAGACGGCGGTCGGCTCGCCCTGGGCCGCAGCGGCTTCGGCTTCCCTGCGTCGCAGCTCGCGTCGGCTGGGCAGCGGCTGATCGCCGCCGGCACCGGAACCACCTGCAGACTGATCGGCGGAGTGACCGAGCTGCTGGTCACCGTAGTCAGATGGAGCCTGCCGTCTCTGAGCAGGACGGATAGTGGGTCGCGAGGGCGGATTCACGCCCGGCTCGTTACCCGAGGAGGAACTATTCACCACTTCTGCTCCGTGACTGTCACTGCATTGTCGGGGGCCGTCGAAGAAGACAGGCGGGGACACCCCTATGCACTTTATCCTATGAGAATCATCGTTCGGGGCGCGCTCGGGGCGCTTTCAGGGTAGTCGGAGTTTTTCGCTGTGACCCCCGCCCCGAGTAGACTGGTCTGCGATCGTCCCCAACCATTCATTCGGCGACCCCAAAGACGGTCGGCCGACAAAGGAGTACTTGTGGCCAAGTCCAAAGGACGCCCCCAGCGCACTTCTCGCACTTCGTCGGCGGCCAAGGCGAAGCAGGCCGAATCCGCAGAAACGGTCGAAGCGACCGAGATCGAGGAACTCGAGACCGAATCGCTCGACACCGATGTCGCCGAAGCTGCCGACACCGAGTCGGATGCGACGGAGTCTGCTGCGGATGACCTGAAGGACGATTCCGCGGATGAGGACGCAGAGAACTCCGAAAAAGCTTCCGCGAAGGACTCAGCGACCGCGGCCGCCGGAAAGAAGGACAAGGCGTCGACGGACGAGAAGTCGGCCACGAAGTCCGACTCGGCCAAGGACGCGAAGTCGGCCAAGGATGCGAAGTCGTCGAAGACCTCGGACTCCAAGACCTCAGGATCGAAGGCCTCTGATTCCAAATCATCGGCCTCCAAGACAACCGGCTCGAAAGGTGCGGCCGCCAAGCGCACGGCCCGGTCGGGCAATCCCGCCAAGCGCCCGCAAGGTCGCAAGACGGCGAGCTACACCTCGACTTCGGGGCAGCAGACCATCAAACCGAACCCGAGCTGGTTCCTGCCGGTCCTCATCGGCCTCCTGCTCATCGGTCTGATCTGGCTCGTCACCTTCTACATCACCCAGGGCGCTTTCCCCGTCGAAGCGTGGGGCAACTGGAACATCCTCATCGGCTTCGCCTTCTTCGTGGCGGGTCTGATCATGTCCACACGCTGGCGGTAGCCGACCCCGGCCGCAATCGCTGACGATTGTCTGGTCGATCCGCGGTGATTCTGAGCTCGGAATCATCGCGGATCGACCAGACAATCTGCATTCACCGGTCCACGCTCGCACCGGCAACGGCGCTCCGCTCGCTCCGGCAGCGGCGCCCCGGCATCAACAATCCACAAGCGCCGAGTTATACCCAAGCCGGGTGCGTCGCTTGTGGAAAACTTAATTTAAGCCTCTGACCAGGCTAAACACACAGGTGTAAGTTATCCACGTTGTGGATAGAGCTTGTGGACAAAGAATTTTCCACTGCAGAGTGCACACAAAACGGCTTTTGTCTGGTAAAAGCCTGATAGCGCCTGTGCGACTTCGCCCAGCAGACGAAAACGTCGCACTCTGCGTCTGAGTCCAGGGCCTCAGCCGAGTTCGGAATTCGAGCTCCTAGCTCAGGGCAGGGCTGAGAGGCCGGCCAGCTTCCACGCTCCGCCGGCCGCCAGGAGCACCACCAGACCGACCGCGGCCGACGTGAACACGAGCGTCCGTGAGCGCTGTGGCCCGAGCAGCCCCGCACACCCGAGCACGAACCCGGTGAGCAGACCGCCGAGGTGGGACTCCCAGGACACGCCCGCGACGAGGAATCCATAGCCGAAGTTGAGCGCCACGAACACGAGCACCCCGGCGATGTTCCGGTCGAGCCGACGGGTCGGGGCCAAGAGGACACCGACGATCGCGAACACCGCACCCGAAGCACCGATATGATGCGTCACCCAATCGACGCCGAGGGGATCGGCCAGCAGGAGCACCATGGCCGAACCACCCGCAGTGCCGATGATGTAGACGGCCAGGAACTTCCAATGCCCCAGCGCCCGCTCGACGAAGGATCCGAAGAAGAACAGTCCGATCATGTTCGCCAGCAGATGGAACGGTGAGGGCTCCTCGTGGACGAGGGCGACCGTGAGCACCCGCCACGGCTGTTCGAGCGTGAGCGCAGGCACGAAGCTCAGTCGGCGCAGCAGGTCGAGGCCGGGAATGAGCTCCGCGAGGAACGCCACGATGGTGACGATGAGGAGCGTGCGGGTGATCAGCGGCGGGGATGCAGAGAGGGCCCGGCCGGTTTCCCGTGCCGAGCCCTCCTCAGGTGTGTCCATCACACCATGGTACTCAGTGGTCCTCTACGGACAGTGACTCACTTCGCGGTGACGTCGACCTTCTCGATGACGACCGGCTCGACCGGCTTGTCCATCGCAGCGGTGCGCACACCCTCGATCTCGTCGACGACCCGCTGCGAGGCTTCATCGGCAACCTCACCGAAGATGGTGTGCTTGCCGTTGAGCCAAGGGGTCTCAGCGGTGGTGATGAAGAACTGCGAGCCGTTGGTGCCGCGTCCCATCTGCTTGCCGGCGTTGGCCATGGCCAGCAGGTACTTGCGGTCGAACTGCAGTTCGGGGTGGATCTCGTCATCGAAGGTGTAGCCGGGTCCGCCGGTGCCGGTGCCCAGCGGGCAGCCGCCCTGGATCATGAAGTTCGAGATGATGCGGTGGAAGCCGAGTCCGTCGAAGAACGGGCGCTTGGTCGGCTCGCCGGTCGAAGGATCGGTGAACTCACGCTCACCCTGGGCGAGTTCGACGAAGTTGGCCACGGTCTTCGGAGCATGATTGCCGAAGAGGTTGATGGTGATGTCACCGTGGTTGGTGTGCAGGACTGCGGTATGTGTCGAAGCTGTAGTCATGCCTTCATTCTTCCACGCCGAGACGGCGAATGCAGTTTCGCACCAGGTCCATTGCCCAACCTGTCAGGCGATCCGCAGACAATTCGATGACATCCGCTGTCCACAGGGTTGCCCCTAGGCCGTAGACTGGTCAATGATCACCTGACCACCGACATCTAAGGATTGGGAACTGTTTATGTCGAAGAAGCCCACTCGAGATCAGCTCACTTCGAAGCTCGATTCCGCGAAGCAGACGTCGCTCCGAGTCCTGGCAGATGCCAGCGAGAACGCCGCCCCTAAGCTGCGTGAGGCCGCAGACAAGGCTCGCCCCCAGGTCGAGGCGCTGGCCGGCAAGGCCGAAGAGTTCGCTGAGAAGGCGCGTCCGCAGGTCGAAGCTCTCGCCGACAAGGCCAATGATCGGGTCCACGACTGGGCCGACAAGCTCGAGTCCTACCGACCCGAAGCCACCGAACGCGCCGGCAAGTTCGCATCGAACGCCGCGACTTCGCTGTCCGCTGCCGAGACCCCGAAGCTCATCGATGACCTGGCTGTCCGCCTCACCGGCGACAAGAAGGCCATGAAGAAGGCCCGCAAGGCTCTCGCCAACGCCGGAAAGCGCATCGAGAAGGACACCGCCCGCAAGTCCGGTGGCGGAAAGGCCGCACTTGTGTGGACCCTCGTCATCGGTTCGGCCGCCGGAATCGGCTACTACGTGTGGAAGAAGGCCCAGCCGGTCGAGGATCCCTGGTCGACCCCGCTGCCGAACAACCGTCCCGCCGATGCCCGTCCGGTCGGTTCGACCCCGGCTTCGCGCCAGGCAGCGGCCACCGAGGTCTCGCAGACCGCTGTGCCCTCGACCAAGGCTGAGGCCGCGGACGAGGTCCCCGCACCGAAGCCGGCCGTCAAGCCTGCCGAAGGCTCCGACGCCAAGCACTGAGTCACTGACGACTGATCAGTGACGCTGTTCAGTCACCAGGCGAATCCACGGATTCGCATGACCGTCACCGAGGCGGCCCACCGTTTTACGGTGGGCCGCCTCGGTGTTTCTGTGAGCGCCGACTCCTTATTGCTACCTGACGGCGGCCCAGCAACCTGGCGCGAGGTTGCTGGGCCGCCGTCAGGTAGTAATTAGGGAGGGCGAGCCTATTCGGGGTCGAGGACCTCGCGCCCACCGCGGGGGAAGCCTCCGGCACGGCGGGCGGCCACGAGACCGGTGATCGTGAATGCGAGGGTTGCGGTGAGGATGAGCAGCAGCGGTGCCGTCCACCCACCGGTCGCGGTGTTGAGCCAACCGGCGAACGGCGGAGCCAAGGTCGCTGCGAGGTAGCCGCCGAACTGCACGCGCGCCGATGCTGACGCGGTCTGGGCGTCGCTGCCGGCGGTGCGGGCGATGATCGAGAAGATCGCGGTGAACCCGCCGCCCTGGGCGATGCCGCCGGTAGTCGCCCACAGCCAGTACGCACCGGGTGCTGCCAGCAGACCCACGGGCAGCGACAGCCAGAGGACTGCGACGATCGCCACGGGCACCCACGGTTTCGTCTTCACTGCCAGCAGCGGCACTCCGAAGGCGCCGAGGATCGCCGCGATCTGGAACAGGGATGCCGTGCCTCCGGCGGCGGTGGGGGCGAGCCCGATCGTGTCGCCGAGGTAGCTCGGCAGCCAGGTCGTCGTCACGTAGTAGGCGGTCGACTGCCCGGAGAACGTGATGATGAGCAGGGCGATGATCATTCGGAAGGAGGCGGGAGCCTCGGCCCACGACTGCTTCGCGGCGGGGGCGGCCGCCTCGGCGAGGGAAGGGTCAGTCGAATCGACGGCCTCCGCGGCACCGCGGGCGGCCTCCCCCTCGCGGCGCACGCGCACGCGGATGAGCACCATCCAGAAACCGAGCCCAGCGAGGGCGAGAACGCCCCATGCGGCCAGCGCCCAGCGCCAGCCGAAGGCCGCGGCCAGCGGGCCGGTGCCGATGAGGGTGGCCATCGACCCGACGTTCATCATCGCCGAGTACAGGCCGGTGACCATCGACACCTGTTCCCACGGGACCTCGCGGCGGATGATGACGGGCACGACGATATTGCCCAGGGTGATCGCGAGGCCGATGATTCCGGTGCCCACGAGCACGAGCCAGGACGGACCGACCGACCGCAGCACGGTGCCCAGCAGGACACCGGACAGACAGGCGAGAACCGTCGTTTCGGCCCCGAGGCGGGTGATGAACTTCCCCGCCACCGGCGTGGCCAGCGCAAACAGCAGAACCGGCAGACCGGTGAGGAGACCGAGTCCGGCCGCGCTGAATCCCGTGCCTTCCTGGATGTCGGGCAGGATCGCCGTCGGCGCGATGATCGGGGTGCGCAGGTTGAGGGCGAGGATGACGATGCCCAGAACGATCCAGGGCAGCATCCTCTTCGCGGAGGGCAGGTGAGGTGAACTCACATCCGCTCGGGAACGCGGATGCCGAGCACCCCGAGACCGGCCTGGAGGACCTCGAGCACGATCGCCGAGAGCCGCAGACGGGAGTCGCGCAGCTCTTCGGTCTCGGCGATGAGCACCGGGCACTGCTCGTAGAACGAGGTGAATGCCTGGGCGAGATCGAACAGGTAGGTGCACAGGCGGTGGGGCGTCGACCCGGCGGCCACCTCGGTGACCACATCGGCGAAGCCGAGGATCGACAGGGCCAGCTCACGTTCGGCCGTCTCGCCGAGGCTGATCGCAGCGTTCGCGACCTGGGAGGCATCGACGCCTTCGGCCTCGGCTTTGCGGCCGATCGAACGGATGCGGGCACCGGCGTACTGGAGGTACGGGGCGGTGTTGCCGATGGGGGCGAGCATCCGGTCGAGGTCGAAGGTGTACGAGGTGTCGTGGGCGACGGAGAGGTCGGCGTACTTGACCGCGCCGATGCCGACGATGCGCGCAACCTCGTCGGCCTCCTCGGGGCCGAAGTCCACGTGTGATTCTGCCAGAGTCGTCTTCGCCCGGGTCACGGCCTCTTCGAGGAGTTCGGCCAGGCGCAGCGGGGCCCCTGAGCGGGTGCGCAGGATCTTGCCGTCGGATCCGAGCACATTGCCGATCTTCACGTGTTCGGGGCTGAAGGTCTCCGGCAGCCAGCCGGCCGCGCGGGCGACGGTGAAGACCATTTCGAAGTGCATGGCCTGCGGGGTGCCGACGACGTAGAGGGCCCGGTTCACACCGAGGTTGATCGCCCGGTTGCGGACGGCCGCGAGGTCGGTCGTGGCGTAGCCGTAGCCGCCGTCGGACTTGCGGATGATGAGCGGCAGGGGTTCGCCCTCACGGCCGGTGAAGCCTTCGGGGAACACGCACAGCGCTCCATCGGAGATCGTGGCCAGGCCCTTGGCCTCGAGCTCGTCGCAGACCTCGGCGAGCATGTCGTTGTAGGTGGACTCTCCGGCGAGGTCGTCATCGGTGAGGGTGACGTCGAGGAGGGAGTAGATGCGGTTGAAGTACTCGCGGGAGTAGCCGACGAGCGTCGTCCACAGTCCCAGGGTCTCTTCGTCGCCGCCCTGGAGTTTGACGACGCGGGACCGGGAACGGGTGGCGAAGGCTTCATCGGAGTCGAACTTCGCCCGGGCCGCCTGGTAGAAGGCGTTCGGGTTCTCGGACACTTCGGAGGCTTCGTCGGAGTCGACTCCCACGTCGAGGAGGTGCTCGATGAGCATGCCGAAGGGGGTGCCCCAGTCGCCGATGTGGTTCTGGCGGATGACCGTGTTGCCGAGGAATTCGTGGGTGCGGGCCAGGGCGTCGCCGACGACGGTGGTGCGCAGGTGCCCGACGTGCATCTCCTTGGCCACATTCGGGGCCGAGTAGTCGATGGCGATCTTCTGCGGGGCATCGTTTGCCGGTGCCGCTGCGGCGCCTCCCGCTTCGAGGGTGGAGGCGAGGAAATCCGGGGTGAAGGTGAGGTTGATGAATCCGGGTCCGGAGATCTCCGGTGCCTCGCACACGCTCTCGAGGTCGAGGTTCTCGACGATCTGTGCGGCGATATCGCGCGGCTTCGACTTCAGCTCCTTGGCCAGCGGCAGGGCCACATTGGCCTGGAAATCTGCGAACTGGCTGCTGCGGATGACGGGGTCACGTCCGGCGAAGTCCTCACCGAAGGCCTGGGTGAGGGCGGCGGCGAAACGGTCCGTGAGCACAGAAGTCAGAGATGGCATGTGCCCATTCTATTGCCGGGTGCAAGTTGCCTGGGCATCGGTTCCGGCCCGCGGTCGCCGCACTGTCGAGCTTGTAATGTGGGTCACGTGAGTTATCTTCGCTATCCCCATATCCAGTCCGATCTCATCACCTTCACCGCCGACGACGATGTCTGGCTCGTTCCCTCCGCCGGCGGCCGCGCCTGGCGGCTGACCTCCGATCATGCGCCGGTCCGGTCACCGAGGATCTCGCCCGATGCCGCGCACGTCGCGTTCGTATCCTTCCGCACCGGCCAGGCGGAGCTCATGGTCGCCGAGGTGGCCACCGGGTCACTGCGTCGGCTCACCTGGTTGGGGTCGAGCGCGATGACGATGCTCGGGTGGGCCGATGCCGCCCATGTCCTCGTCGGCGCGAATGCCGGGGAGTTCGAGGTCCGCAACCATGTCGTGAAGTCCGTGAGCCTCGACGGCGAGGTCGATCGGCTGTCGTTCGGTCGTGCCTCGGGTCTGGCCCGGCACCACACGGGAGTGACCGCTCTGTCGACGCCGTTCTCCCGTCCGCCCGCGCACTGGAAGCGCTACCGGGGTGGGACTGCGCCGAGGCTGTGGCTCGATCGAGTCGGCAGTACGAACGCTGCCGGCATCGGAGATGGATCCGGGGCCCGGTGGCAGCGGCTGCTGCGCGAGGACGAGGCCTCTCTGACCGACCCGCTGTGGGTCGGCGATTCGCTCGTGTTCACCTCGGACCGGGCCGCGACCTTCCCTCACCATGCCGATGAACAGGCGAACCTGTGGATCATCGACGGGCTGGCCACCTCGGCGAGTTCGGGTGATGACTCGGTCGAACCACGGCAGCTCACGCACCAGTCCGAGGCCGAGGGCTATGTCCGAGACGCCACGACCGACGGCACCCGCATCGTCTGGCACTCCCGTGGGGAGATCAGGATCCTCGACAGCCTCGACGCCGAAGTCCGCACTCTCGCGGTGACTCTGCCGGGGACTCAGGTGCAGCCGCTCAGCCTCGATCCGAAGACCGGGCTCAACCACATCAGCCCCGACAGAGAAGGCAATGCCTCGGTGGTGGAATGGCGGGGCAAGACCTTCTGGCTCGCCCACCGCGAAGGCCCGGCCCGGGCGCTGTGCGCGGATTCGTCGATCCGCACCCGCGAACCCCTCGTCCTCGGTGACACCGGGTTTGCCGCGTACATCACCGACGTCGAAGGGGAGGACGCGATCGAGGTCGCGTCCGTGACCGGGGACAAGCCGCCTCGGCGAATCGGGGCCGGAGCCCTGGGACGGGTCCTGCACCTGAAGGCGGATCCGGCGGGGAAGATGCTCGCCACAATCTCCCACGACGGGTCGATCCGGACCGTCGAGGTGGGCAATGGTCGGACGCGTCTGATCGGGCATTCGGGACACGGCGAGGCGCGCGATCCGCGGTTCTCACCCGATGGGAAGTACCTCGTGTGGTCGCAGCCGACGCAGGGTGAGGAGCTGCTCGCACAGCTGATGATCGCCGAGGTGAAGTCGGATCGCGAGGCCCAGCCGCTGACGACGGGCAAGTTCAATGACTTCTCGCCGACGTTCACCCGGGACGGGAAGTTCGTCGCTTTCCTCTCCGATCGCACCTTCGATCCCTCGTACAACCAGCATTCCTTCGATCTGTCGTTCAACGGCGTCACCCGACCGTGGCTGCTGCCCTTGGCCGCCGATGAACCTGCGCCCTTCGGACCGAGCGCCGGCGGATGGGCGATCAGCGAGGTCACCGAGGAGGCGAAGTCCGAGCGCGGTCGCGGGGACAAACCCGCCGCCACCGTCGAGGTCGAGCTCGAGGGAGCCGAGGAGCGCATCGTGCCGTTCCCGGTCGCCTCGGGGGTCTTCCGGGATCTCGAATCCGCCGAGGGAGGTCTCGTCTGGCTGCGCACCGGCGACGTCGAAGCCGGTGAACTCGGCACCGGACGGGCCGGAGACGCCGGTGAGAAACCCGCCGAGGTGGTCCAGTACTTCGACTTCGCCAAGCGGAAGGTCAGCACCGTCGTCGACAAGGCCGACGAGTATGAGATCTCCGGAGACGGCAAGCTGCTCGTCGTGCGCAGCGACGACGCGATCAGCGTGGTCCCGGCGAACCGGAAGGTCGAGACCGACGATGATGACAACGTCTCCGTCGATCTCTCGCGTCTGCGATTCGAGCTCGACCGTCGGGCCGAATGGCTGCAGATGTTCGAGGAGAACTCCCGGATCATGCGCGACCACTATTGGCGCGAGGACATGAACGGGGTCGATTGGGAGTCGGTGACTCTGCGCTGGCGTGCTGTGGCCGCCAAGGCGCTGACTCATGACGACCTCGTCGACGTGCTGTGGGAGACCGTGGGCGAGCTCAACACCTCGCATGCTTATGTCACGCCGTCTGGGCTCGGCGATGGGTCGAAGAAGCTCGGATTCCTCGGTGCGGATCTTGAGCGGAGCGCTGAGGGTTGGACGATCTCTCGCATCCTTCCCGGTGAGAGCAGTGAACCGGGGGCTAGGTCGCCGCTGCGCCAGGCCGGAGTCGGAGCGCAGCCCGGCGATGTCATCGTTGCTGTCAATGGTCAGCCCGTCGACGAGGCGGCCGGTCCCGCCGCTCATCTGCAGGGGGCCGCGGACACAATCGTCGAGCTGACTCTGCGCCGCGGTCGCAAGGACCGCGCGGTCGCCGTGATTCCACTGCCCACCGAGGAGAAGCTGCGCTATCAGGATTGGGTGCGCTCCCGCCGGGAGTATGTGGCCGAGAAGTCATCCGGCCGCATCGGCTATGTGCATGTCCCGGACATGACCTCCTACGGGTGGGCGCAGATGCACCGGGATCTGCGGCAGGCCATGGGCTGCGAGGGCGTCATCGCCGATGTGCGGTTCAACCGAGGCGGGCACACGAGTGCTCTGGTGGCCGAACGCTTCGCCGATCAGGTGGTTGCCTGGGGTGCGGCTCGCAGCTATGACCAGATGGACCGGGACCCCGAGGATGCTCCGCGCGGCCCGGTGGTGTTCGTGGCCAACGAGTTCTCCGGCTCCGACGGCGACATCATCAACGCGCGCGTGCAGGCCAAGGGCATCGGCCCGGTGATCGGCGTGCGCACGTGGGGCGGAGTCGTCGGCATCGACGGTCGCTACGATCTCGTCGATGGCACCGGAGTGACGCAGCCGCGCTATGCCTTCTGGATCGAGGGCAAGGGCTGGAGTGTGGAGAACTACGGCGTCGACCCCGATATCGAGGTCGAGCACGATCCCGGTCAGCTCTTCGCCGCCGACGATCCGCAGCTCGACCGCGCCATCGCCGAGGTGTTCGCCGGGCTGGAAGCCCGTCCCGCCGCCCAGGCTCCGGAGTTCCCACCCCCGCGCGTGCAGCCGCTGAAGAAGGACGGCGCCGGGGTCCCCGAAGCCCCCGCCGAGGACTGACCTCCCGCCCCGCCGAGTGGCCACGAGCGCACGCGAAGCGACGTGAGGAGCCGCCCGGCCGGGCCACCTCGTGGGGAGTCATCGGGTTCTGATCCAGTCATCGGGAGAAAACTCGATGACTGGATCAGAACCCGATGACGAACCGAACGAAACTCGATGCATGCCAGTGCCCTACCGCTCGGTCGGGACGAGGGCCCACATGCCGAAGGCGAGCAGCACGAAGCCCGAGATCACGCCGCTGATGACCGGAATGAACGCCGGAGCCGCGGCGAAGAATGCGATGAATCCGCCGATACCGCAGAGAGTGACCACGGTGGCGAGCACATGGAAGCGGTCGAGCCCGAATACGCGGCCGAGCGCATAGAAATGAGTGCCGACGACCACTGCCACCCACGCCACTCCGAGCTCCGGATGGCCGAGGCTCGTGAGCAGTCGGGCTCCGGCGAACAGGAGAACCGCCTCGATGAGCACGATGATCCAGTAGGCGCGACCGAACGGCGGTTCCCGACGACCACGGGTACCCGATTCGCCGAGGCGGCCGCCTCCACCACGGTTCCGCAGCAGTCCGCGAACCGCGAGGACCGCGATGCCGGCGAAGACGATGACGCCGACCGCGATGACAAGCGTGCGCCCCAGGGTCGAGAACTGGCCGGTGTTGATGATGACGAACAGCAGCCCGAAGCCGGCGCCGATGAGCGCCCCGATCTCCGCACCGGCAGCTGTCTGCCTGCCCCTCGGTGACGTCGAGCCGTTCGGCCCAGGTTCTACAGCGGTCATCGTCGTCCGTCTCTCGTCGTCATCGTCAGCCACGCCCGACCCATTGCCGGGGTTCGGATCGGCCGGCACCCGAGCAGTGCATTCTGTCGGCACCCTTGCCGGCAACATTCTTCCACCAGTGCACCGTCGTTCCGATGCGGACGGAGGAAACTCGGCGAACTCACAAGAATCTTCCGGCACCGCAACTCTTGACCTTGTTCGTGAACTGATGTTCACTAGGTGTGAACATAGATTCATTTTTCGTTCGAGGAGGCAACGATGCCAACATCCACCAACCCGACTCAGCAGACCGCAGCCACGGATTTCGACGACATCCTCTACGAAGTGGAAGAGACCTTCGCGGTCATCACGATCAACCGGCCCGATTCCTTCAATTCGTTCCGGTCGCAGACCGTCGACGAACTCATCGAAGCCTTCACTCTCGCCTGGGGCGACAACCGCGTCCGCTCGATCATCCTCACCGGTTCCGGGCAGAAGTCCTTCTGCGCCGGCGGCGACGTCAAACAGAAGGCGCAGACCGGCGACTACGGCCCCAGCCGCTACGGCATGTTCCGCATCTCCGAACTCCACAAGGTCATCCGCTCGGTGCCGAAACCGGTGATCTCCGCGGTCAACGGTGTCGCCATCGGCGGCGGAAACGTGCTCTCCACCCTCTGCGACATCACGATTGCGGCCGCACACGCGCGCTTCGGCCAGGCCGGTCCCAAGGTCGGATCCTTCGACGCCGGCTACGGCTCGGCTTTCCTCGCCCGTGTCATCGGCGAGAAGCGCGCCCGTGAGATGTGGTACTTCTGCGAACTCATCGACGCACAGAAGGCCGAATCCTGGGGTCTGGCCAACGAGGTCGTCGACGCCGAAGAGCTCATGCCCCGCGCCAAGGAACGTGCCCGAGCCCTCGGTCTCAAGGCTCCGACGGCGCTGCGCTTCCTCAAGCAGTCGTTCAACGCCGATTCCGAGATGCAGACCGGCTTCACGAACCTCGCCATGAGCGCCCTCGACCTCTACGCGCACTCGCCCGAATCACACGAAGGAGCGGCCGCCTTCGCGGAAAAGCGTGATCCGGACTTCAGTCGCTTCGACGGCGCGTACTGACCCCCGGCGCCCCGCCGGCACAGATCCCACCCGCACAGACCCTGACAGCACAGAGGATTCCCGTGGACACGACTCTCACCCCCGATACGCAGACCCTGCTCGATGCGGCGGCCGGATTCGAGGAGCGGCTCATCAGCGAGGCCCGCGAACGCGAAGCCGCCGGCCGCATCGGTGCCGATATCACCCGGGAGATGGGCCGCGCCGGTCTCATCGCCCCCGAACTGCCGACCCACCTCGGCGGGACCGGGCTGACCAAGGTCACCGCGGGTCTCGTCACCGAGGCCATCGCCCGTGGAGACCTCACCGTCGCCTATGTCCAGGTCGTCGGATCCCTCATCGGACAGGTCATCGCCCGCAATGCCAGCACCGAGGTGGCCTCCCACTACTGCCGCCTCATCACAGCTGGTGACGAAACGGTGGCCATCGGACTCTCCGAACCGGAGGCTGGTTCGGACGCCGGAAACCCCTCGACCACGGCTCGGCGGGACGGCGACGACTGGATCGTCAACGGCACGAAGTCGATGTCGCTGGCCATGACCTCGACGGCAACGGTGATCTTCGCCCGCACCGACCCCGAGGCGGGGCGCGGAAAGGGCATCTCGGCGTTCCTCGTCGACCTCGACGCCCCCGGAGTCACCCGGAACCCCATCATCGACATGGGTCAGGCGGCCGTCGCTCGCGGCAGCGTGGACTTCACCGATGTCCGTGTGCCCGCCGACCACCTCCTCGGCGAGGTCGGTGGAGCATTCACCCAGGTCATGCAGGGATTCGACTTCTCCCGAGCTCTCATCGGACTGCAGTGCACGGGGACTGCGACGCGCGCGATCGAGGACGCCTGGGCCTACGTCAAGGGACGTGAGGCCTTCGATCAGCCGCTGTCGAAGTTCCAAGGGGTCTCCTTCCCCCTGGCCGAGGCGGAGACGAAGATGGCGGCGGCCCGACTGCTATGCCTGGACACACTGCGCCTCGGCGACGAGGGCCACCCGCACACCTCTCAGGCTGCCATGTGCAAGTGGTGGGCCCCGCTCGAGGCCTATCACGCGGTACATCAGAGCCTGCTTCTGCACGGGCAGAACGGCTACAAACAGGACCGCGACGTCGAGAAGCGACTGCGCGACGTGCTCGGCATGCAGATCGGCGACGGCACCGCCCAGATCATGAAGCTCATCATCGCCCGCAGCTCCGCCGGTCGCGAATACGCCCCCTGACCGGGAAGAACACAAACCGGTCCCACCCATAGCTTCTCCACTGGCACTCCTCTCGCACGGCTCACATTCCAACCGCAGCATCAGACACACGACTGGAAGGACACCACCATGTCAGCACCCACTCAGACCGCACCTCTGACCGATCGCATCATCATCGTCACCGGTGCCGCCTCCGGAATCGGCAAGGGAATCGCGACCCGCCTCGCCGCCGACGGCGCCACCGTCGTCGTCGCCGACCTCGACGCTCAGACGGCCGCGAACACCGCCTCGGCGCTGGGGCATGATTCGATCGGGCTCGCCGCCGATGTCACCGACCGTGCGGCCGTGGACGCCATGATCGCCGAGGTGGTCGAGCGCTTCGGACGCATCGACGTCCTCGTCAACAATGCCGGCTGGGACAAGGTCGAACCGTTCATGGAGTCGACGCCGGCGACCTGGCAGCGGGTCATCGCGATCAACCTCCTCGGCACGCTCAACTGCACGCAGTCGGCGGCCGAGCACATGATCGCAGCCGGATCGGGATCCGTCATCAGCATCGGCTCGGACGCCGGCCGGGTCGGATCGAGCGGGGAGGCCGTGTACTCGGCGGCCAAGGGCGGGATCATCTCGTTCACGAAGACCTTCGCCCGCGAGGTCGCCCGTCACGGGATCTCCGCGAACTGCGTGTGTCCCGGACCGGCCGACACGCCGCTGTTCGCTGAGATCTCCGCGGACAATCCGAAGCTGCGCACCGCACTGGAGAAGGCGATTCCGATGCGTCGGCTCGCCCAGCCCGAGGACCTCGCGAATGCCGTGGCCTTCTTCGCCCGTCCCGATTCCGCTTATGTCACCGGCCAGACACTCTCCGTCTCCGGCGGACTGACGATGGCCTGAGCATCACGGCCGTCTCCCGTCGGCGGCAGTTGTCAGCACGACTACCAGCACCACCCGAGTCACAGGCACGACACCAGAGCAAAGGAGCCCTGCTATGCCCACCCGATTCGAGACCATCCTGACCGACTCCCTCATCAAGGAATTCACCTCATCCGGGGACTGGAAGAACCAGACCCTCCTCGACCACCTCGAGCACTGGAGTGCACAACGACCTGACGCGGTCGTCACCCGCGATCCCTACGGTGCTCACACCTATGCCGAGCTCAGCTCGGATGTCGACACGTGTGCCCAGGCGCTCGTCGACCTCGGGGTCGAACCCGGCGCCGTGACCAACGGCCTCATCCCGATCTATCGGGACCGCGAGATCAGCTATATGGCCAAGAAGGCGTCGGTCTCGGTGCTCTTCGTGCCCAATCGCTTCCGGAAGTTCGACTATCCCGATATGGTCGACCGGCTGCGTCCGAACCTGCCGGAGCTGCGGCACACGATCGTCCTCGACACCCCTGGCGAGGCGACCTTCGACGGCCGGGACGGCTTCGAGAAGTGGACGGATTTCCTGGCTCGAGGGGAACGCGACTCAACGTCGGACGCTTCACGGTCGGCCGCCTCGGCGATCGAATCCATCGCTTGGGACGGCCGGCGCCCGGACCCCAATGATGTCGGACTCATCCTCTTCACCTCGGGGACGACGGGCAATCCCAAGGGTGTGATGCACACGCACAACAACGTGCTAGCGGCCTCGCTGCCGTGGCCGGATCACCTGGGCCTGGACGAGGATTCAGTCATCCACATGGCCTCGACCTTCGGCCATCTCACCGGCTACATGTACGGAGTGTGTCTGCCTCTGCTCATCGGCGGTTCGGGCGTGTTCCAGGACGTGTGGAACGGCGAGGAGTTCGCCCGTCTCGTCGCCGAGCACGGAATCCAGCACACATCGGGGGCGACTCCGTTCCTCCACGATCTGCTCGAGGTGGCGAAGTCGACGCAGCACGACCTGTCCTCCCTCAAGCACTTCTGCTGCATGGGCGCCCCGATTCCGCGCGTCATGGTCAATGAGGCGCGCACGCTGCTTCCGGAGCTCAACGTCTTCGGCGGCTGGGGACAGACGGAATGCGGGCTGGTGACGATGACGGCGCCGGGCGATTCGGAGGAGAAGGTCACGAGCACCGACGGACGAGCACTGGGCTCGATGAAGGTCCGCATCGTCGATCCCCTCGGGGAACCCGTGCCCGCGGGCGTCGAAGGAAGAATCCAGGTCACGGGCCCATTCCTGTTCGTCGGCTACCTCGATGAACCGGAGCAGACAGCAGACGCCTTCGCAGGCGTTTGGCTCGATACCGGAGACCTCGCCGAAATGGATGCCGAAGGCTTCATCCGGATCGCGGGGCGGTCGAAGGACATCATCATCCGCGGCGGCGAGAACATCCCGGTGGCCTATATCGAGAACGTTCTCTACGAACATCCCGCGGTCTCCCAGGTCGCCGTAGTCGCGGTGCCGCATCCCCGGCTGCAGGAGATCGCGTGCGCGGTCGTGACCCTCAATGAGGGCCACAGCCTGACGATGGACGAACTGCAGGAGTTCTTCGACGCGAAGGGAGTGGCCAAGCAGTACTGGCCCGAGGCCCTGCAGTGCCTCGACGAGTTCCCTCGCACGCCAAGCGGTAAGATTCAGAAGTTCAAGCTCAGAGAGGAAGTCGCCGCCGAGCATGTCAGCTGAATCCGAAGATCTCAACGCGATCGTCCGCGGTGCCCGCGCGGAATTCCGAGAGCGGCAGATCGTCGACGCCGCCGTGCGTCTGATGCAGGAGAAGGGCACTCATTCGGTGTCCATGCAGGCGATCGCGAGGTCCGGCGGGGTCAGTGTCGGACTGCTGTACAAGTACTTCTCGGACAAGGAGCAGATCGTGCTCGCCGCGATCACCCGCGTCCTCGAGGAGTTCCGTCTCCGTGTCCCCTCCGCCATCGCCGAGGCGGCCGAACCCGTGGACAAGGTCATCGCCGCGTTCACGGAGTTCTGCCGCATCGTCGGTGAGCAGAGACATGCGGTCGTGCTCACCTATCAGGTCTCCAGGGCACTGTCGAAGGACGGACTGAAGTCGATCCAGGACCAGGAGCTCGAGACCCTCCAGCCCCTCGTCGACGTCGTCACCGCCGCTGTCGAAGCAGGCGACCTGCGTGATGTCGATGCTCAGGTGCTCGGGCACGACCTCATGTCGATCGCCCATATGTGGGCGCTCAAGTACTGGTACTTCCAGCGGATCGGGCTCGACCTGGAGACCTATATCGACCGGCAGGTGCGCACGCTTGTGCTGAGCAACCTCAGCGAGGCTGCCCGCCGCTAGGCCACCTCGTGGGGAGTCATCGACTTCTGATCCAGTGATCGCAATATAACTCGATGACTGGATCAGAACTCGATGTGCAACCGTACAGAACCCGATGATTCAGGGAACAGAACCCGATGCCTAGGCAACTGCGGCCCTCTGCTGTGCAGCGCGACCTGGGGGCTGCGCCGCGACTCCGCAGGCGCAGCAGTTCACCGAGCCGGGCTCAGGGGTGCAGGGGGACGCTCGATTCGTCGGTGAGCGCGAGGAAGCCGAAGGTCTCCTGCAGGTACAGGTCGACGGTCTCGCTGTCGTGGCCGCTGTAGCCGATCGACAGGTCCTGGCCGAGGTGGAGTTCGTAGTCGCCGCCGCGGGTGGACACGAGCAGGGCACCTTCGAGCGCCGGCGCCCAGACGATCTCCCCGGCGCCGAGCTGGCGGGAGAGGTGATCGCGGATCGGGAAGCCGTGGTCGGTCGACTCGGAGACCTTCGTGTATTCAGCCTCGGACAGCAGCAGGCTGTAGGGTCCGTCGACACCGGCCGTGCGCAGGCTCGACAGCGCCTGCGCCACCGCGTCCGCATAGTCCTCCACTGCATCGGGCAGGGTCACGGCCGCGTTCGACGAGTTCGGGACGATTCCGCCGATGCCCGCGGAGTCGAGTCCGTGGAGGATGGCCCGGTCCTCGGCCAGGGCGATCGTCGTCGCTGCGTCCTTGACCGGCTGCCAGTCCGAATCGCCGGAGCCGCGTGCAACATCGTCGATGGCCTCACGCGTGACAGTGAAGGGGGCGCGCAGTTCGACGAATTCCTGCACGATGCGCTGTCGAATGTGCAGACCCGACGAATAGGACTGCACATCCTTGATATGTCCCGTGGTCACCGAGGAGGTCTCGAAACCGGTCGGCCCCTCGACGTCGACGATGCGCCGACCGGCGATATTGCGCTTGAAGGTGCGCCGAGCCTCCTCCTCGATCTCCGCCCAGGCCGGGCCGGTGATCGGGGCGAGTTCGCGATAGAGATTGTTCACTGTCGTCTCCTGTTCAGGCTGCCGATTCCCAGGCTGCCGTCCGTGGGTGCTGAGGTGTCCGAATCTGTCGGGTCGTCGCTGTCTGTCGGTTCATCAGCGACCGGATCGTCGTCCGATCCGTCGTCGATGTCCGGTCCATCGACCTTCGCCGAGGCGGCTCCGCCGATCCCGAGTCCCGCCTCGGCGAGTTCCCCATCGGGATCGTCGAGGAAATCCTGGGACGGGACGAAGAACAGCCCTCCGGTCACCGCGGTCGAGAAGTCGAGGATCCGGTCGTAGGTGCCCACCGGGTCTCCGATGAACATGTTCGTAAGCATCTGCTCGGTCGTCGTCACGTCTGCTGCATAGGCGATGAAATAAGTGCCGTACTCCGCGGAGCCGACGGATCCGAAGACCATATTGTCGCGCACGATCTCCCGGTCGTTGCCGTCCTCGTCCTCGATCGAATTGAGCACGAGGTGCGAGTTCGGTGCTTTGTCCTCCTCGGCGAATTCGACGTCGGAGAGTTTGTGCCGCCCGAAGGCCGCTTCCTGCTCCTCGACGCTGAGTGCGTCCCAGGCGGCCATGTCGTGTGTGTACTTCTGAACGATCACAAAGGTGCTGCCCGGATAGCCCGGGGCGCCATCGCCGGGAACGGCTCCCACCTCGGCTCCTGCCCCGGCGGCGGCAGCGACATCGGGTCCCGCCTCGGCGGAATCCAGGATGGCCTCCGGACCGGAATCCTGGGCGACGTCATCGGGGTGGCGGAACACGGCGTCGACGGCACCCTGGTCCTCGGGGTTCTCGGTGCCGTCGACGAAACCGAGGATGTCGCGTTCGTCGAAGTAACGGAAGCCGTGGACTTCGTCGGCTACGTCGACGGCGCCCTGCAAAGCATCGCCGATGAGTCGGGCGAGTTCGAAGCACATGTCGATGCGGCGAGCGCGGATGTGGAACAGCAGATCACCCGGGGTGGACGGTGCCGTGTGGACGTCTCCGCGCTGTTCGATGAAGGGATGGAGACCCCGGGGGCGGGGCGCGGTGAACATGCGGTCCCAGAGGTCGGCGCCGACGCCCGTGACACAGCTGAGATCGGCTTCGCGGGAGCGGAAGCCGACGGTTCGAGTCAGCCCCGCGATCTCGGACAGGAAGTCCTTGACTCTGCTCTCGAATCCGGGGCGGACCGTGAGGACGAGGAAGATCGCAGACGGCGACGGCGGGACCAGCACCCGTTGCGGACTCTTCCCATTGGGGAATGCCTGTTGCCAGACGGTCACTGCATCATCTCCTCCACTCGCGGCTTCGGCGCGGTGCACCTCGGGACACCAAGGTGACCTACGTCTCGGAGTCTACGCCTCACCAGGCGCGATTGGCCACGGTGCCCATACCGACTGTCGTTGAGAGCAGCTGTCGTCAGAAACAGCTGTCGACAAGACCGGCAGAGGCAGACGGGCACTGCCGCTGCATTCGCGTCGTAGACTCGAAGGGAAGCGAGCGAAAGGAACATCCTCCGATGTCCGGGAAGAAGAGCTCCGCCGAGAGCAGCTCACACATGGTCCGGGTCCGCCGCATCTACGACGAAGCGCAGACCTCCGATGGGCCCCGGATCCTCGTCGATCGAGTCTGGCCGCGCGGTGTGAGCAAGGACAAGGCCGAACTCGACGACTGGGTCAAGGACGTCGCGCCCTCGACCGAACTGCGCAAATGGTATTCCCACGACCCGGAGAAGTTCGACGAGTTCGCCCGCCGCTTCCGCGAGGAACTGAAGAGCGATGAAGCCGAGCAGGCCCTCGATGAACTGCGCGAGCTCGCGCAGAAGGGGACCTTGACCCTGCTCACGGCGGCCAAGCGCGATGACATCAGCCAGGCCACCGTGCTCGCCGAGATCCTCAACGACGGCAAGAAGACGAGTGGCAGGAAGGCGAGCGGCAAGACAACCGGAACCACCAAGTCCGGAAGCAAGAAGGCGAGCTCCAAAAAGGACAGCGAATGAGCGAGATCACCCCTGACACCCGCGACTGGACCGATGTCCTCGCCGCGGGCTGTTCCGACTGCGGCTTCACCGGCACCGAGGACCCGACCGGCGTCCCGACCACCCTCACCGAGGCGGCCGCCACCTGGCAGACGGTTCTGACCAGGGATGACGCTACCGAACGGCGCAGTCCGGACCGGTGGTCGGACATCGAATACGCCGCTCATATGCGCGATGTCCTCGACGAATTCCGCCGTCGCACCGAGCGCATGCTGGCCGAGACCGACCCGATCTTGGACAACTTCGACGGCGATGCGGTCGCCGTCGAATCCGACTATGCCCACGCCGATCCCGCCGAGGTGGCCCCCGCCGTGCGTACGGCCGCGGAGTCCTACGCCGGCCTCCTGTCCCAGGTCAGCGGGGAGGAATGGGAGCGTCAGGGTTTCCGCTCCGACGGTCACGCCTTCACCGTCGCCTCGCTCACGCTCTACGGACTCCACGAAATCCAGCACCACCTCGGCGACGTCGGGGCCTGAGGGCACAACCGAGACAACTGTCGAAAGGTGAAGCCATGTCATTGGAATGGGAACAGATCGTCATCGATTCGCCCGACCCATTCACGCTCGGGCGCTGGTGGGCTCGAGCGCTCGGCTGGGTGATCGTCGACGAGAACGACACGGAGATCGAGATCCGGCAGAATCCCGATCGCCTGCCGGGAATCATCGTCGGCATCGACCGGGAAGAGAAGGTCGTGAAGAACCGACTCCACCTCGATTTCCGGCCCGATGACCGTGACGCCGAGGTGGCCCGCCTCCTCGATCTCGGAGCACGCCGTGTCGATGTGGGTCAGACCGGAGACGAACCCTGGGTCGTCCTCGCCGACCCCGAAGGCAACGAATTCTGCATCCTCAACTCCTGATCGGGCCGAGAACGGCCGCAACACAGACCGAAGCCGGGCCGGAGACCAGGGCGTCGAAACCGTCACCACTGTTTTATTGGACACAGGTGTCCAAAATGCTTTAGTCTCGTCACATGGGCAGGAAGAAGAGCTTCGACGAGCAGTCCGTCATCGATGCCGCCATCGCCGTGTTCAGCGAGCACGGCTATGCGGGAACCGATGTCGGACTGGTCTGCGAACGCGCGAACATCGGCCGCTCGAGCTTCTACAACACCTTCGACAGCCTCGACGCCGTCTTCCTCCGCGCCCTGCGTGACTACACGGCCACGGGCATCCCGCTCAGGGAGGAACTCGAGCACAGCCTCGAACCCGCGCCCGTCCTGCTCATGCACCGCCTCGGCGGCGAGCTGAAGAAGCAGTGCGACGACGAGAACCGGACCGGGTGCCTATCGGCGAACACGGCGGCCGAGCTCGGCCGCGAAGTCGATGCCGTGTGCTCGATCCTCGACCCCGACCGCAACGCGTGGCTCGACACCTACTCAGGCATCATCGAGCGCGGTCAGACCGCGGGCCATATCCTCGCTGACCTCGACCCCCGAATCCATTCCCCACTCATCCACAGCGTGCTCGCCGGCCTGCGCATCGCCGCCCGCGTCATGACCACAGAGGACGTCCTCGCCCAGGCCCGAGCCTTCGTCGCCGGACTGTGCACTCCGGCCGGCAAGGCCACCCTCGAAACCGGAGGTGCTCCAGGCGCCTCGACGAAAGGCAGCCCCACCCCATGACCACTTCAACACCGCCCTCCCTGAAACCTCGGGTCCCCGGTCAGGTCTATCTGCTGGCCGCCGTGATCTTCTGCCTCGGCACCAGCGAATTCATGATCGCCGGAATCCTCGAACCCTTGAGCGCTGACCTCAGTGTGACGATCCCGCAGGCGGGCCTGCTCATCACCGGTTTCGCCATCGGCATGATCGTCGGGGCACCGGCCATGACGCTGCTGACGCTGACCCTGCCCAGGCGGGCGACGATGATCGTCATGATCATCGGCTTCTCCGCCCTCCACATCCTTGCGGCGCTGTCACCGAGCTACGGACTGCTCATGGTCTCAAGGGTGCTGTCGGCCTTCGCCTGCGGCGGGTTCTGGGCCGTTGCCGCCGTCCACACCTCGGCCATCGCTCCCGCCGCCGTGCAGGGCCGCGCACTCGCCAGCCTCGTCGGCGGACTCACCGTGGCCAACCTCGTCGGAGTGCCGATGGGAACATGGATCGGCACCCAGTTCGGGTGGCGATCGACTTTCTGGGCGGTCGCCCTCGTCACCGCCCTGGCCGCCGTTCTCATCGCCGTGACCACCCGGTCGAGCGCGAAGTCCACCGACCCATCGAAGTCCACCGACCCAGACGAAGCAGAATCGCCTGCTCCCGCCGAGGCGGCCCCCAGCCTGCGTACGCTGCTGCGTGCCGAGATCGCGGCGTTCAAGGGACCCCGAATCTGGTTGGCCCTGGGCACGACGGCGCTGTTCCAGGCTTCGGTGTTCGCGTCCTTCTCCTACTTCTCCCCGCTCCTCACTCGGGTGGCCGGCCTGTCCGCGGACCTCGTTCCCGCAGTCCTCGCTGCCTTCGGCGTCGGTGCCTTCGTCGGTGTCGTCGTCGGCGGGCGCTTGGCCGACAGGAATATCTTCGGCAATATCGTCGGCAGCCTCACGGCTTTGGCGCTCAGCCTCGGCGCCCTGTGGCTGGTCGCGGACAATGCGATCCTTGCCGTCATCATGATCGTCCTCGTCGGCGCCAGCGGTTTCTCGATCGCCGGGGCGCTCAATGCCCGCGTCTTCCAGATCGCGACTCAGGCGCCGACCCTGGCCGCCAGCGTCAACACTTCGGCCTTCAACGTCGGCAATGCGGTGGGACCGGCCGTCGGCGCCTGGGTCATCGCCGCCGGGTTCGGCTTCCCCTCCACGGTCATCGCCGCCATCGTCCTCGCGCTCGCTGCACTCGTCGTGGTGGCCGTGGCGATCCGCGTCGAACGGACGTGGGCACGGCGATCAGAGCCCATCCTCGCCGAGGCGGCCTGCTAGTCCCAGCAGACCGTGCAGCTTGTCCCAGCGGACCGTACAGTCCGGTCAGTGCTCAGCTCAGAGTCCCAGCCGGCTGCAGCCGTTCGCGCGCGTCCTTCCATGGCTTGACCCAGGTCATCTGTTCGGGAACCAGAGTCTCGCCGCAGGCGCTGCACACCTCGCCCTGAGTCGTCTCCTGCCCGCAGGCTTCGTGGATGAGTCCCATATGGCCTCCGCCGGCAGGCAGTTCGGTGTGTTTCTCTGCCCACAGCGACAGCTGCTGCAGGATCGGCAGCAGATCGGCCGCGGCCTCGGTGGCCGCATAGCCCTGCCGGATCCGGGCCCCATCGGCGTAGTCGACCTTCGTCAGCAGCCCGGCCTCGATCATCCCGGACAACCGCCGGCTGAGCACGGCTTCGGAGATTCCGAGATTCTCACGCAGCTGATCGAAACGCCCCCGACCATGGAGGACGTCGCGGACGATGAGCAGCACCCACGGATCGCCGAGCACGTCGAGGGACCGCTTCACCGGACAGAACTCCTGCGACCAATCCGAACGCAAAGCCATCTCGACTACCTTTCTTCGACGAAGTCTGCTTATACTTCCTCCAGTATAACTTCTTTGAAGAAAGTTCGAGGGATCGATGTCGACCACTCCACCCGCGCAGCGGCGACACCGCCGCATCCACCCCGCCTGGTGGGTCGCTGCCGTCGCCTTCATCGCCCTGCTCGCCGCCGCCGGATTCCGGGCTGCTCCCGGAGCACTCATGGTCCCGCTCCATGCGGACTTCGGGTGGTCGATGAGCAGCATGTCCCTGGCCGTGAGCGTCAACCTGCTGCTCTACGGACTCACGGCCCCCTTTGCCGCGGCACTCATGGATCGCTTCGGCATCCGCCAGGTCGTGGCCGCGGCTCTGGCTCTCGTCGCCCTCGGCGCCGGAGGCAGCGTGCTCATGACCGCGTCGTGGCAGCTGCTCATATTCTGGGGAGTGCTCATCGGGCTGGGCACTGGTTCGATGGCCCTTGTCTTCGCTGCCACCATCGCCGATCGCTGGTTCGTCGCCCGCCGCGGGCTGGTCATGGGCATCCTCACCGCCGGATCGGCCACCGGTCAGCTGATCTTCCTGCCGCCGGTCGCGACGATCGCCGAGTCCACGGGGTGGAAGCCGGCATCCCTGCTCATCGGCATCGCGGCGATGGCCGCCGTGCCGCTGGTCTGGTTCGTCCTCCGCGATCATCCCACTGACCTGGGCGTCCTGCCCTACGGTGCGGCTGATGCGAGCACGGATCGCCCGACCGACTTCAACGACGAGACCGAGCCTGAGGGCGACACCACGACCACGGCGGAGTCCGCCCCGACCACGCCCGCCGAACGCCGCGGCACCGGTGCCGCCCGACGCGCCTTCGCAGGTCTCTTCTTCGCCGCCCGTCATCGCTCGTTCTGGGCTCTGGCCATCGCCTTCGCGATCTGCGGCGCGACGACGAACGGACTCATCGGCATCCACTTCATCCCCTCGGCCCACGACCATGGGATGCCCGCGTCGACGGCGGCCGGCCTGCTCGCGGTCGTCGGGATCTTCGACATCGTGGGCACCGTGTTCTCCGGTTGGCTGACCGACAAATTCGATCCCCGGATCCTCCTCGTCGCGTACTACACGTTCCGCGGGGTCGGCCTGCTGCTTCTGCCCTGGCTGCTCTCGGACACGATCCACCCGAGCATGCTCCTCTTCATCGTCGTCTACGGCCTCGACTGGGTCGCGACGGTCCCGCCGACGGCCGCTCTGTGCCGGGAGATCTTCGGTGACAACGGCACCATCGTCTTCGGCTGGGTCTTCGCCGCCCATCAGATCGGGGCCGCCGCCGCTGCCTTCGCCGCCGGAGCCGTCCGTGACGCCTTCGGTGAGTACACCTACGCCTGGTGGGGTGGGGCGGCCATGTGCGTCATCGCCGCGGTCCTGTCGTTCGCGGTCCGCCGCCGTCTCGTCAGTGATCGCAGGGAACCCACCACCGCCGAGGCGGCCGCGTAGTCCCAGCTCGACCGAGGTTCAGTCCTGTTCCTCCGGTCCCCACAGCTCGATCCGATTCCCTTCGGGATCGGTCACCCAACCGAAGCGTCCGATTCCGTCCATCTGCTGGGTCTCGTCGTCCACCTCGGCGCCGGCAAAGCGGAGCTGCGCGATCATCGCGTCGAGGTCGGCGACACGGAAGTTCAGCATCGTCTGCTGCCGGTCCTGACCTTCCGGTCGCGTCCCGAAGTAGTCGGTGTCGGCCTCGAAGAGTCCGATCACGGTCGGTCCGGCCGGCTGCTGCCACAGCCCGTGATCACCGAAGTCGACGCCGAGGACGTCGCGGTACCAGGCCGTCATCGCCTCGGGGTCGGCTGCCCGCAGGAAGTATCCGCCGATTCCATTCACTCTCTCCATGTCCGAATCCTATGCCCGATCCCAATCCCAGGGATGGACTCAAGTGTCGCGGAATGTCGGGAGACTGTAGTTTGTTACAGGGCACAGATCGTCAACCCGTGAAAGGACGTTCCATGAGCAAGTTCGCTGTCACCAATGCCAACACCGGCGAAGTCGAGGAGGAGTTCGCCTCGGTTCCCAAAGAGGAGATTCCCGCCTACATCGATCGTGCCCACGAGGCACATCTGGCGTGGAAGGAGACGCCGCTGCATGAGCGCGCGGCGATCCTGCGCAAGTTCGCCGATCTCGTCGATGAGAATGCCGATGAGATGACCGACATCATCGGTCGTGAGATGGGCAAGATCAAGAAGCAGGGCCTCGGCGAGGTCGACAAGGTCGCCCGCACCGCCCGCTGGATGGCCGACAACGCCGCCACCCATCTGTCCACGACCCACCTGGCCGCCGCCGGCGCGGCCAGCAGCTATGTCGAGCACCAGCCGCTGGGCGTGCTGCTGGGCATCATGCCGTGGAACTTCCCGTACAACCAGATCGCCCGCTTCGTGCTGCCCAACCTCATGGTCGGCAACACGATCATCATGAAGCAGGCGTCGATCTGCCCGAAGTCCTCGCAGTACTTCGAGGACCTCCTCACCGAGGCGGGACTGCCGAAGGGCGTGTACCAGAACATCTACCTCGATTCCTCCCACGCCGAGGAGGTCCTCAAGGACTTCCGCGTCAAGGGCTTCTCGCTCACCGGTTCCGAGGGTGCCGGTGCATCGGTGGCCGCGATCGCCGCGAAGTACTACAAGCGCGCGGTCCTCGAGCTCGGCGGAAACGACCCGGCCGTCGTCCTCGACTCGAAGGACGTCTCCTCGGTGGCGCAGAAGCTCGTCGGGATTCGTCTGGCGAACGCCGGCCAGGTCTGCACCTCGCCGAAGCGCATGATCGTCGTCGATGAGCTCTACGACGAATTCGTCGCCGAGGCGGTCAAGGCCGCCGAAGCCATGAAGATCTCCGACTTCGACGACCCCGAGGTCGGCATGGGACCCGTGTCCTCCGAAGGTGCTCGCGACGAGATCATCGAGATGATCGAGAAGGCCGTAGCCGATGGTGCGACCCTGCACACCGGCGGCAAGAAGCTCGACCGCCCCGGCTGGTTCATTTCCCCGGCCGTGCTCACGGACATCGACCCGCACTCGGACCTCGGATGCAACGAGCTCTTCGGACCGGCCGTGATGATCTACCGTGCCAAGGACGAAGAGGATGCTCTGCGTCTGGCCAATGATTCCGAGTACGGCCTCATGTCCTCGGTGTGGACCGACGATCTGGAGAAGGGGCAGGAGTTCGGCAAGAAGATCAACGCCGGCATGACGCTGATCAACAGCCACATGGAGTCCGGACCGGAATACCCCTTCGGCGGCATCAACCGCTCCGGCTACGGACGTGAGAACGCTCAGTGGGCGTTCCAGGCGTTCACCAACGAACACCTCATCCGCGTCCACGCCTGATCAGTCGCACCTGTTCTCAGGTGGAACTGATCGGCTGAGTCCTGTGCCCTAGTGCAGGATCACCATCGCCGAGGCGGTCGAAAAGGCCCGATCGACAGCGAATTTCCGCTGTCGATCGGGCCTTTTCCTTTGGGCCAGCTCTGCCTCTGCGGTCAGAGTGAGTCAACTCAGGATGCAACTTCAGACGACCGACTCGGCATAGAGCGCCGAGACCAGAGGCGCGAGCTCCGGCGTCTCACGAGCTTCGGCGAGAGCGGATTCGAGCACACTGTCATGCGTCGGATGGGCTTCGGCGAGCAGCGTCTCACCGGCAGGGGTGAGTTCGGTGTAGATGCCGCGACGGTCGTCGGCACAGAGCACACGAGTGAGCAGCCCGCGGTCCTCGAGGCGAGTGACCAGCCGCGTCGTCGCGCTCGATGACAAGGCGGCGGCGCGGGCGAGCTGCCGCATGCGCATATGCCAGCCGTCCTGCCGGCTCAGCGCATCGAGGACGGTGAATTCGACCACGGAGAGGTCGTGCTCGCGCTGGAGACTGCGTTCGAGCTCGACCTCGATGAGTCCGTGCAGAGCAGCGAGCGTGCGCCAGCCCTTGGCCCGGATCTCCACCGCGTCGTCCCTGATGCCCACGTCATTCTCCTTGTTCTCGACGTCTCTCAAGGATACACCACTTGCGCGGATAAGACGCGTGTGCAACTATATTCATTGCGTCTGCAACTACTGCACACGCGCTCTATTGCACACGCACGTGATTTCGCGACCGCGGAATCCGCTCCCCACCGAAAGGTCTGCACCACCATGCCGCTCGCACTGCTCGCTCTCGCCATCGGCGGGTTCGGAATCGGACTCACCGAGTTCGTCATCATGGGCCTTCTGCCCGAGGTGGCCGCAGATTTCGCGGTCTCCGAGACCGTCGCAGGCTACCTCATCTCCGGCTATGCCCTGGCCGTCGCCATCGGAGCCATCGCGATCACCGTGGCGCTGAGCCGGGTCCACCGGAAGACCGCTCTCATCGGCCTCATGGTCCTCTTCATCGTCGGCAACGGACTCTCGGCTCTCGCCCCGAGCTACGAGATGATGATGCTCGGTCGCATCGTCGCAGCACTCTGCCACGGCGCCTTCTTCGGCATCGGCGCGGTCGTAGCCGCTTCCCTGGTGCCTGCGAACCGCCAGGCCGCCGCGATCTCCATGATGTTCGCGGGCCTGACCACCGCAAACGTCCTCGGAGTCCCCTTGGGCACCTTCCTCGGCCAGGCCGCCGGATGGCGGTCGACCTTCTGGACCATCGCGGTCATCGGCATCATCGCCCTCATCGGCATAGCCGTCCTCGTCCCCTCGATTCCGGCACGATCGGACGCGGCCTCGGGCATCCTCGGCGAATTCCGCATCTTCGCCTCCGGTCAGGTGTGGGCGTCGATCCTCATCACGATCCTCGGCTACGGGGGCATGTTCGGAGCCTTCAGCTATATGGCGTTCACGCTCACCGGAGTGACCGGCTTCTCCAGCGCCGCCGTCCCATGGCTGCTCGTCCTCTTCGGAGTCGGCCTCTTCATCGGCAACATCCTCGGCGGTCGGGCGGCCGATAAGAACCTCGGGGCGACCCTGCTCACCCTGCTCATCGGTCTCGTCGTCATCCTCGCCGTGTTCTCTCTGATCGCCGAGAACAAGGTCGCCACGATCATCGCGCTGGTGTTCATGGGCGGGTTCGGCTTCGCCACGGTTCCGGCCATGCAGATGCGCATCATGCGCCACTCGGGCGACGCGCAGACTCTCGGGTCGGGAGCGAACATCGCGGCCTTCAACGTCGGCAATGCCTTCGGGGCGTGGGTCGGCGGACTGACCATCGCCTCGGGCCTCGGCTATACCTCACCGCTGTGGGCGGGTGCGCTCGTCACCGTCGGCGGGCTCATCACCCTCCTCATCGCCGGACGCGCGCGGGGAGGGGAATTGCGCCAGAAGGCAGTAAACACCGAGGCCACCGCGGATCCCGAGTGGGAATCGCAGTCGGTCTGAGGCTCTGTCTGCCTCAGCCGAGGCCGGGACCGACGCGGATCGCGTCGGCGGCGTCGAGGGCGAGTTCGATGTTCTCGTCGCCGACTCTGACCGCGATCGCCGAGGCGGCCGAGCTGATCGATCTCACCTGCAGCTTCGTGCCGATGACGATTCCACGATCGGTGAGGTAACGCAGCAGTTCAGGCGACCGGTCGGAGACGCGCACGACCTCGACCTCGACGCCCGGGGCGGTCTCCTGCAGCCGCCGGCTCGGGAAATCGGCTGTGTGCCCGTCGGCATCGGGAATCGGATCGCCGTGCGGATCACGCTGCGGGCTTCCCAACGCTGCGTTCATCCGTTCGAGCACGAGATCGGAGACGGCATGTTCGAGTCGATCCGCTTCGTCATGGACCTGATCCCAGGTCAGCCCCAGAGCCTCGACGAGGTAGGACTCGACGATGCGATGGCGTCTGACGATCTCGACGGCGATCTGCCGGCCCACATCGGTGAGCACGATCTGCCCGTAGGGTTCGTAGTCGATGTAGCCGTCGCGAGCGAGCTTCTTGAGGTTCGCGGATACCGTCGAGGCGGTCACTCCCAGCTGTTCGGCCATCTCGGTGGTGGCGGGGCGACCGCCCGGCCATTCGTAGGCCTTCCAGATGAGGGTGACATAGTCCTCGACCATGCGAGTGACAGAGGGGCGCGGCATGATCGTCATTCTACGCGCGGGTACCGGTCGACTTCGGGTCGGCGGACATTGTGACGGGCGGTTCGCGCTCCGGATCGGCCGCCTCGGCGGGGTCTACACCGTCGTCACTGCGCTGCGGTTTGCGGAACGGGGCAGCGAGCGTGGGGAGGATGTCACTGCGGTGGAGGATGAGGAAGACGATCGCCAGCACCGCTTGGATCGCGGAGAGGACATAGCGGCCGGAGGTGTCCGTGACGAAGAACTGCACCCCGAAGAGCGCGGCGAGTCCCAGCGCTGGTGCCCAGTGGAAGCGCAGGGCCAAGATGATCGCCACACCGAGGAGGGTCTGCGTGGCCGTGAGCGTGAACTCCTCGATCTGCCGCCCGTCCAGAGGCAGCCCGAGACCACCCCCACCCGCGAAATGCGCGATCGGCAGGGAGCCGACGAGCAGGCTCCATTGGTTGACCTTCGAGGCGATGAGTGTGCCGATGGCGGCCCCGCCCATGCCGCGCAGGGCGAACATTGCGGCGATGATGAACTCGGGGGCCTCCGAGGCCAGCGGGGCCAGCCACTGGACGAGGAAGTAGCTGTCGATGCCCAACGCCGAACCCGAGGCCACGAGCGCCTCGGCGAATGGTTCGGCAGACAGCAGGATGATCGCTGCCGAGACGACGAACATCGTCACCACCGTGATCCGACGGGCCTTCTGCGGCATGGCGACGATGAGAGCCGCGGCGCCGACGAACTCCTCTTCGTCATCGCCGGCGGCCTGCCCGGCCCGCCACAGATAAGCGACGAAGATGAGCACGAGGGCTGAGCCGAACCAGATGGGGATGCTGCCGAGCAGCGGAATGGCGAAGGCGATCACACCGAGGATGACGAGGAAGCCGATGTCCATCCGGCTGCCCGAGTCGATGTGCAGGGAATGCTGGATGGGGGACTTCGTCCGCTTGGCCATGCGGCGGGCGACGAGGAGGGCGATGATGACGACGAGCGGCCACCCGAAGCCGAGCAGCAGTCGGTTCGATCCGGTCATATTCGCCGCCGCGAAGTGCAGGTAATCCGGATCCGTTCCGGAGCGGAACGCGTAGTAGAGGTCCACGGCGTATTCCGGGAGGACCGCGATGAGGGCGAGCAGGGCGATCGCGAGAGCACCCGAGATGTCCTTCTGCGCCGCCTCGGCGGCCCAGGCCAAGAGGAAGGCGGCCGCGACGATGGCGGCGCCGAACGCGAGGAGCTCGAGAACCGGGGCGAGTTCGATGCCGGTGATGCGCAGCACCACGGCGGGTGCGGCGATGACGAGGCAGATCGCGATACGGCGGATGATTGCGGTGGGCATATCTCAAGACTTCCCGCCGCGAATCGGGTGTGTCTACGCACAACTGAGACTTAGACGCCTCCAACAATTCCGGCAGGCCCCGGGATCCGCTTGTTTCTGGGGATCACACGGCCCGCTGAGATGAAGTCGTGTGCCTCAGATCACCGGAGTTCGGAGAGTGCCGCGGCGAGGTATTTCGCGGAGGGGCCCGCTCCGACGTCGACGATGTCGGCGGGGGTTCCGGTCGCCACGACCCGGCCGCCGTCGTCACCGGCGCCGGGACCGAGTTCGACGACGTGGTCGGCGACGGCCACGACGCGCATATCGAGTTCGACCATGACGACCGTGTTGCCGGCGTCGACGAGGGTCTGCAGGTGCGCGACGAGCCGGTCGGCATCCGCGCAGTGGAGTCCGGAGGTGGGTTCGTCGAGCACGTAGAGAGTGTCGCCGCGCTGGGAGCGCTGGAGCTCGCTGGCGAGTTTGACCCGTTGCGCCTCACCGCCGGAGAGCTCGGTGGCAGGTTGGCCGAGGCGCAGATAGCCGAGGCCGACGTCGATGAGTGCGGTCAGGGAGCGCATGATGTCGAATTCGCCGGTGAAGAAGTCGTGGGCTTCCTCGACGCTCATCCCCAGGATCTCGGCGATATTGCGTCCGCGCCACAGGATCTCCAGGGTGCTCGACTGGAAGCGGGTGCCGTGGCAGTCGGGACACTCGGTGTAGACCGAGGGCAGGAACAGCAGCTCGACCATGACCGATCCTTCACCCTCGCAGGTGGGGCACCGTCCACCGGCGACGTTGAAGGAGAAGCGACCGGGCTTGTAACCGCGCTCTCTGGCCTCAGGCGTCTCGGCGAAGCGGCGACGCACATGGTCGAACAGGCCCGTATAGGTGGCGACGTTGGACCGGGGCGTGCGGCCGATGGGCCTCTGATCGATGCTCACCACCCGTCGGACCCCGGTGAGTTCCCCGGTGACGGTGCCATCGAGTTCCTCGGGTTCGTCGGTGAGCAGGAGCTCATCATCATCGGACGCGGGTTCATCCGCAGTCGTGGAGGTGCCCAGCCGGTCGCCGACGATAGCCGGGAGCACCTGGCTGACGAGGCTGGACTTGCCCGAACCCGATACTCCGGTCACGGCGGTCAGCGAGCCCAGCGGCAGATCGAGGCTGATGTCGTGGAGATTGTTGCGGCGGATGTTCGTCAGTTTCATCCAGCCTCGCGGCTGCCGGGGTTCGTGGGGTTCGAGTCCACGTCCGCCGAAGACATAGCCCCTGGTCACGGATTCGTCGATCTCGGCAAGTCCGGCCGTAGGTCCGCTGTAGAGGACGTCTCCGCCGCGTTCGCCGGCGCCGGGCCCGATGTCGACGAGCCAGTCGGCATGGCGCATGATGTCCACGGAGTGTTCGACGACGAAGAGGCTGTTCCCGCGGTCCTTCAACCCGTCGAGGATGCCCAGCAGGGCATCCACGTCCTGCGGGTGAAGGCCGGCGGAGGGTTCGTCGAGCACGTAGACGACGCCGAAGAGGTCCGAGGTCAGCTGAGTGGCCAATCGCAACCGCTGCAGCTCACCTCCGGACAGCGTCGGTGTGGTCCGATCGAGTGAGAGGTACCCGAGACCGAGATCGACGATCGGCCGGAGCCGATCGATGAGACCCTCGCCGAGGCGGACGAACGCGGCGAGCTTGTCCGCAGCCAGGTGGTCGTCTGCCTCCGCAGCCGCCTTCGCCGAGGCGACCTCATCGCGGAGGACGGACATGAGTTCATGCAGCGGCAGCGCGGAGAATTCGGCGATGTCGAGACCGGCGATCGTCACCGACAGAGCGTCGGGTCTGAGTTTCTTTCCGTGGCACACGGGGCAGGGACCGGCACTGAGGAATTCGGCGACGCGCCGCTTCATCCCGGCACTCTTCGTGTTCGCAAACGTGTCGAGCACGTATTTCCGGGCTCCGACGAAGGATCCCGAGTAGGTCGGTTCGGCGCCTGCTGCGATCGCTTCGCGCGCCTCGTCCAGCGTCAGCCGGGAGTGGACGGGAAGGTGCGGAGTCTCTTCCGTGTAGAGGATCCAATCGCGGTGTTCGCGCGGCAGGTCCTGCCAGGGGACATCGACGTCGTAGCCGAGAGCGACGAGCACATCGCGCAGCTGGTGGCCGTGCCAGGCCTTCGGCCAGGAAGCGATGGCGCGCTCCCGGATCGTCAGCGTCGGATCCGGGACCATCTTGTCCTCGGGCACCTCGTAGACGCGGCCGATTCCGTGGCATTCCGGGCAGGCACCTTCGACGGTGTTCGTCGAAAAATCCTCGGCCAACAGCATCGACTGCCCCTCCGGGTACCGTCCCGCCCGTGAGTAGAGCATGCGCACGAGGCTGGACACCGTGGTGATGCTGCCGACGCTCGAGCGTGCGCTGCGCCCGCCGCGCTGCTGTTGCAGGGCGACGGCCGGCGGCATTCCCGTGATCGAATCGACGTCGGGGACCCCTGCCTGATCGATGAGCCGGCGGGCATACGGTGCCACGGATTCGAGGTAACGGCGTTGGGACTCGGCAAAGAGGGTGCCGAAGGCCAGGGAGGATTTGCCCGATCCGGACACTCCGGTGAACACGACGAGCGCATCCCGGGGCACGGTGAGATCGACGTTGCGCAGATTGTGTTCCCTGGCCCCGCGGACCCGCACGTCCGGCTGGATCTCGGTCGAGGATGTCGGAGCCGAGGGCACAGAGGAGGTCATGAGGTCACCGTACCAAGGTCGGGACCTCCGATCACCGAGGTGGCCGACGACAGAACCCCTCGTTCCGGGAAATTCGGAACGAGGGGTTCGATGTGCCTCAGTCGACCGCTGTCATGGGCCGACCGTCATTCGGCGGGGCTGGCCTCGGTCGGTTCGACCACCTCGGCGGGGTACTCTTCCTGGTCCTCCGGCTTGCGGATGAAGAACGCGAGGACGATCGGGACGATCGCGATGACCGTCGCCAACAGGAACGCGGCGTGACCGCCGGGGGCACCCGCCTCGGGGACGGACTTGCCCTCCGCCTGACCCGAGTGCAGGGCCGCGGAGTAGATCGAGATGAGCAGCGCGGTGCCTGCGGCTCCCGCGACCTGCTGCAGGGTGTTGAGCGCTGCCGAACCATGGGAGTACAGGTGGCGCTCCAGCGATCCCAGCGAGGCGGAGAACAGCGGGGTGAACGATGCGGCCAGGCCCAATGACATGACGATCTGGACGATGATGAGCAGCCAGATCGGCGTTCCCACGCCGGCCGTCGAATACGCGAACATCGAGGACGCGATCATGATCGTGCCGGGCACGAGGAGCGTCTTCGGTCCGCGGGCGTCGTAGATCCGACCCATCACCGGTCCGAGCAGACCCATGATCACCGAACCGGGCAGAAGTACGAGACCGGACTGGGTGGCACCAAGTCCGACGACGCTCTGCAGGTACAGCGGCAGCAGGGAGAACGTGCCGAACATGGACAGTGCGACGACGGCCATGATGATGACCGAGAAGACGTAGTTCCGCGAATTGAACACACGCAGGTCGAGCAGGGCGCGATCGCCCTTCTGCAGGACGAGCTGACGCCACACGAAGAGCGCGAGGAAGACGACTCCGCCGCCGATCGTCGCCCAGGCCAGGGTGCTCGTCGATCCGCCGCCCGCCTCACCGCCGTGGCCTCCGCCGAACTGGCTGAGGCCATAGACGATGCCGCCGAAGGCGAAGACGGACAGAACGATGGAGATGACATCGATCGGGGCGTGCGTCGACTCGCCGAGGTTGGTCATCCACTTCGCGCCGAGTGCCAGTGCGATGAGCGCGATGGGCAGGATGATGCCGAAGAGCCAGCGCCAGCCCAGCGAATCGAGGACGATGCCCGACATCGTCGGTCCGATGGCCGGGGCCAGCGAGATGACAAGGCCGACTCGACCCATCATCCGACCGCGCGAATGCGCCGGGACCACGTTCATCATCGTGGTCATCAGCAGGGGCATCATGATGCCGGTTCCTGCGGCTTGGACGATCCGTCCGATGAGGAGCAGCAGGAAGCCCTGCGAAACGAGGCAGATGAGCGTGCCCGCAGAGAACAGGATCATCGCGGCCAGGAAGATCTGGCGGGTGGTGAAACGCTGCAGGAGGAAACCGGTCGTCGGAATGACGACGGCCATGGTGAGCATGAAAGCGCTGGTCAGCCACTGGCCGAGCTCCGGAGGGATGTCGAGGGCCTTGTTGAGTTCGGGAATGGCGATGGCCATCGTCGTCTCATTGAGAATGGCCACGAAGGCAGCCACCAGCAGCAGCCAGATGACCTTCATACCGGCGGGGTCGATGGTGTCGTTATGCTGTGTCTGCGCGTGTGCGGGTGAGCTGTCGCTGGACAAGACGGTGCTCCGTTCGGATGTGTCTGAGGGGCCCGGGATGTGGGCGGAGGTCGCACGCAGATGCCGAATCGACGCGCAGACGAAAGTGTCAACAGCATCTCAGACTAACGTATTCCCGAATACCTCCGACAGTGGGGAGAACCCGAAATCGCGGCGATCTTCGTCACTGCTCGCTCGGTCTCCTCAGCAGGTGTCGTATCGGTACCCATGATCGCCTGCGGCGACGAGATCGCGGTCGCGCAGGATCATCAGCGGCGGACGATCCGGGACGGTGCAGGCGGCGGCGAAGTCCAGCCCCGCCTCGGCGAGGGTGTCGGGATATTCGATAGCGAGGACACGATCGCCGTAGATCTCGGTGTACGCAGTGCATTCGTCGAAGGCGGCGCATTCCTCGGCCACTGCGAAGTCGAAGCCGAGCTGAGAATGAGCGGTGTCGGCGAGCTCAGCGGCGTTCTTCTGTGCGACCGACAGACCATGGGCGTGGACACGGTCGACATACGCGGCCGCGAGTTCCAGGGCACCGGTTCGGTCGATGTCGGGGAATCGGTCGGCCGTGTCGAGATTGTCGATCTCCACGGCGTCGAATCCGGATTCGGCGCAGCCGTCGATGACGGGGCCGATGACATCGAGGATCTGGGATCGTCGGTCTGCGGTCGAGGGGTCGAGGATGTGTTCGTCAGGCCAATCCGGGTCGACGACCAGGTCACCGACGGCATCGTGGAGCAGCAGGTCAGCGTGGTCGCGCCAGTCCGCAGCCTCGTCAGGTTGGGTCTGGAAGCCGTTGACGTAGCAGACGGAGTAGGCCCCGGTCAGCGGCGCGGCACCCGCGTCGCGGACGACGATATCGATGCGGCCCCGCGAATCCGGCAGCGAGTCATAGGATCCGCCGAGCTGGTAGTCGAAGGTTCCAGACGTCGGCAGCGAGGGAGCTCCTGAGGTCGGCATCGTCGATGGCGGCGAAGCGTTCGCTGAACAGCCGCCCATTGCCACCGCAATGCCGATGGCGACCGCGGCCGCCATCCACCGCGGTGGAATCGGGCTCAGCAGAGGTCTCATGGAAACACTGTAGACAGAGGCGGCCGGCATCGATATCGCGGCGGAGTTCACACTCTCTTCGATTCGACGTATCGGATGTTCACTTAAGCGCTGTTAACGTCGGCGGAGGAAACGACCCGTCACCCAGGCGGATCGTCTCCTGGAAAGTCACTACCAGTCACACAGTCAAGCGGAACGAACGGATGAGAATGACTCTGAAGAACGTCACCACAAAGACCATGACAGCTGCGATGATCGCCGGAGCCGCCGTGCTCGGCTCCAGTTCGATCGCCTCCGCCGCCCAGCCGGCGGCACCGCCCGCCGCTTCCGCGGGAGCCGCCTCCGCCGCAGCCGAGAACTCGGCTGCGGACTCCGGCACCGCCTCGGCGAGCCCGGAGGCGGAGAAGAAGTTCTCGAACATCGGGGACTTCCTCAAGCACTACAAGGGCCAGTCGCTGGCGAACTCGCAGGGCGGCTACCAGGGAGAATGCGTCAGCCTCATCTCCCGGGCCCTCGAAGAGGTCCACGGCGTCGACCACGGAGCGTGGGGCAACGCCGTCGACTATCAGGCAGGCGGCTCCGGCGGTGACAAGATGAAGGCGAACGGCTTCACCTGGCACACCGACCAGAAGTTCAAGAACGGCGACATCCTCGTCTGGGGCGACGGCGACAACACCACCGCCTACGGTCACATCGGCATCTACTACGAAGGCCAGGTGTGGCACCAGAACTTCAACGGCGACCGCAGCCTGCACACCTATGACGGCCTCATCGACGGCTACCTCGGCTACTGGCGCGCCTGATAGGTTTTCGCAACGACGAAGGCTCCGAACCAATGTGGTTCGGAGCCTTCGTTCTACGAGTGCTGTCTCAAAACTACTCGAGTGGAGGTAAGGGGACTCGAACCCCTAACCCTCTGCTTGCAAAGCAGATGCGCTACCAATTGCGCCATACCCCCGAAACGGGTTCACACCCTCACACCGAGTCGGTGTGTTCGGACCATTCGGCTTGGGCACTCTGGTTCTGGTGCCGCCACCCGAAGAACACTCCCAGTCCCACTAACGTGAGACCGCTGAGAATCCATCTTCTCATGATCCTCCTCGAAAGGAAATCCTGTTGTGACAGGACGTGGGCCTACCTGGACTTGAACCAGGGACCTCTTCGTTATCAGCGAAGCGCTCTAACCGCCTGAGCTATAGGCCCTCATCGGGTGAACCCGAAGTAAAACAATACCCATCGACCGCAGCTAAACACAAATCGACGCCCAGTGACCCCTCTCACACCCTCCCAGAACTACCTGACGGCGGCCCAGATACCTCGCGCGAGGTTGCTGGGCCGCCGTCAGGTAGCAATTAGTCGTCGGTGAGGGTGAGGCTGAATCCGCCGGCGATGAGGGAGCCGATGTTGTAGATGAAGGCCGCAAGCGTCGACAGCGCCGTCATCAGCACGATGTTGATGACCGCGATGATGAAGCCGGCCGCGACGACTCGGCCGAAGCCGAAGATGCCGACGATCCGCTCGGCCGACTCGGCGCCGGCGAGCTCGCTCATCGTCGATTCGAGGCCGCTCATCACACCGGTCGCCTGCAGCACGACCCACAGGACGATGAAGGCGACGATCGTGGCTATGCCGATCGCCACGGACATGAGGAACGACATCTTCATGACCGACCACGGATCGACCGCGGAGACGGTGAGGCGGACGGTGCGGGGGCCTTTCTTCTTCTTGCCCTTCCCGCTGTCGACCATGTTCTTCACACCCATCTTCACGCTGCCGGAGCTCGCGCGGACGGTGTTCGCGGCATTTCCCATCACCGAGGTGGCGCCGCGGTTGCCGCCGCCCGATCCCTGGGAACCTGTTCCCTGTGAACCGGAAGCCGGTGCGCCGGATCCCTGGGACCCGGCCTGAGCACCCGATCCCTGAGATCCGGTGTGTGCCGACGGCGTCGTGCCCGCCGAGGGTGCCCGGTTGGGCTTCGGCGAGGCCTTCGGAGCGGGAGGTGCGACGACGGTGACGTTCTGGCTGTTCGGTCCCGAAGAGCCGCGACCGGGGCCGGATCCCTGTTTCGCGCCGGTTCCCGACCCGGAGTTCGAGCCTGAACCGCTTGCTGCAGCCGACTTGTCGTCCGACTTCGACGATCCGGCCGTCAGACGGGTCGAGCCGCTCGACGTGCGTATGATCTTGCCTGAGCCTGGCTGTCTGCTATCGCTCACTCTTCCACATCCTCGTTGCCGGTCTGAGGCTCTGCGACCTCACCTTCCGGGACCTCGGCATCGTCTTCGCTTTCGATCTCGTCTTCGACCTCGGCTTCGGGCCCACGGGTCACTGCGATAATACGATCTTTCTTATCCGGTTTCGCGAACACCACACCCATGGTGTTGCGTCCCTTCGCCGGAACTTCATCGATGCTCGACCGAACGATCTTACCGCGCTCCATGACCACTAGGACCTCCTCACCGTCTTCGACGATGAGTCCGCCTACCAAGTCTCCGCGCTGTTCGGTGATCTTCGCAACCCGGATTCCCAGACCGCCGCGCCCCTGCAGGCGGTACTCGTCGACCGGGGTGCGCTTGGCGAACCCGGCTTCCGTGACGACGAAGACGTAGGTGTCCGGCCGAACGACGTCCATCGTGAGCAGCTCGTCGTCGTCCTTGAACTTCATACCTGTGACGCCACCGGTGACTCGGCCCAGGGGACGGATCGACTCGTCATCGGCGGCGAAGCGGATCGACATGCCCTTGCGCGAGATCAGCAGCAGGTGATCCTCAGCACCGACGATGCGGGCCGAGACCAGCTCATCGGGCTGACCCTTGTATTCGCGCAGGTTGATGGCGATGACACCGCCGGTGCGGTTCGAGTCGTACTCGCTCAGGCGGGTCTTCTTCACCACACCGGAACGGGTGGCGAGGATGAGGAAGTCGGCTACTTCGTAGTCCCGGATCGACAGCACCTGTGCGATCGTCTCACCTGGTTGGAGGGCGAGCAGGTTCGCTACGTGCTGGCCCTTGGCGTCCCGTGAGCCTTCGGGCAGCTCATAGGCCTTCGCCCGGTACACGCGACCGGTGTTCGTGAAGAACAGCAGCCAGTTGTGGGTCGAGGTGACGAAGAACTGTTCGACGACGTCGTCGCCGCGCAATGCCGCGCCCTTGATGCCCTTGCCGCCACGGTGCTGGGCCCGGTAGAGGTGAGTCTGGGTCCGCTTCGCGTAACCGCCGCGGGTGATCGTGACGACGACCTCTTCCTCGGGGATGAGGTCCTCCATGGACACGTCTCCGTCGAATCCGGCGAGGATCTTCGTCCGGCGATCGTCACCGTAGCGCTCGACGATCTCGTCGAGTTCCTCGGACACGATCTCACGCTGGCGAGCCGGGGTTGCCAGGATGTGGTTGTACTCGGCGATCTGCTGCTCGATCTTCTCGGCCTCTTCCTGGATCTTCAGTCGCTCCAGTGCGGCCAGCCGGCGCAGCTGCAGGTCGAGGATCGCATTGGCCTGGAGTTCGTCGACCTCGAGCAGCTCCATCAGTCCGCTCCGCGCCTCGTCCGAGGACGGGGAGCGGCGGATCAGGGCGATGACCTCGTCGAGGGCGTCGAGGGCCTTGAGGTAGCCGCGCAGGATATGCGCGCGTTCCTCGGCCTTGCGCAGACGGAACTGCGTGCGACGGACGATCACTTCGATCTGGTGCTTGACCCACAGACGCAGGAAGGAGTCGATGCTCAGTGTGCGCGGCACGCTGTCGACGAGGGCCAGCATGTTCGCGGAGAAGTTCTCCTGCAGCGACGTGTGCTTGTACAGGTTGTTGAGCACGACCTTGGCCACGGCATCGCGCTTGAGCACGATGACCAGGCGCTGACCGGTGCGGCCGGAGGACTCGTCGCGCAGGTCGGCGATGCCGGCGACCTTGCCGTCCTTGACGTAGGAGGCGATCTTCGCGGCCAGTGTGTCCGGGTTGACCATGTACGGCAGCTGGGTGACGACGAGGCAGGTCCGGCCCTGGATCTCTTCGACTTCGACGACTGCCCGCTGGGTGACCGATCCGCGACCGGTGCGGTAGGTGTCCTCGATGCCCTTGCGGCCGAGGACCGTCGCGCCCATCGGGAAGTCGGGTCCCTTGACGATGCCGAGGAGGGCTTCGAGCGCCTCTTCCTTACTCGCCTCCGGGTGGGACAGCAGCCACTGTGCGCCCTGGGCGACCTCACGCAGGTTGTGCGGAGGAATGTTCGTGGCCATACCCACGGCGATGCCTGCCGAGCCGTTGACCAGCAGGTTCGGGAACCTGGAGGGCAGGACCATGGGTTCCTGGTTGCGGCCGTCGTAGTTGTCCTGGAAGTCGACGGTGCCTTCTTCGATGTCCCGGACCATCTCCATGGCCAGGGGCGCCATCTTGCACTCGGTATAACGCGGTGCGGCCGCTCCGTCGTCGCCCGGGGAGCCGAAGTTGCCCTGACCGGCCACGAGCGGGTAGCGCATCGTCCACGGCTGCACGAGGCGGACCATGGCATCGTAGATCGCCGTGTCACCGTGCGGATGGTACTGGCCCATCACGTCGCCGACGACGCGCGAGCACTTGGAGAAGTTGCGGTCGGGGCGGTACCCGCCGTCGAACATCGCGTAGAGCACGCGGCGGTGGACGGGCTTGAGTCCGTCACGGACGTCGGGCAGGGCACGTCCGACGATCACGCTCATCGCGTAATCGAGGTACGACCTCTGCATCTCGAGGTTGAGGTCAACCTGTTCGATCCGGTTGATTTCTGTTCCGATATCGTTCTCGTCGGCCAATGTGGGCTCTTCCCTTGTGTTCGAACCGTGTCCGGCTGGATCTCAGCCGTGTGCGGCGGCGATTGGTGCGTGCAAAGAATGGGGGCGGTGCATCCGGTCTCCCACCCTCACCGAGGCGGCTGCCCCGGTGAGGACGGACGATCAGATATCGAGGAAGCGGACGTCCTTCGCGTTCTCCTGGATGAAGCGGCGACGCGAATCCACGTCATCGCCCATGAGGACGGTGAAGATCTCGTCGGCGACGATCGCATCGTCGAGCGACACCTGCTTGAGCAGCCGGTGGTCGGGATCCATCGTCGTCTCCCACAGCTCCTCGTAGTTCATCTCGCCCAGACCCTTGTAGCGCTGGATCGCGAGATCCTTGGGCAGTCGCTTGCCGGCGGCCCGCCCGGTCTCGAGCAGTCCGTCGCGTTCCTTATCGGTGTAGGCGAACTGGTGCGGGGCGTTCGACCACTTGATGCGATAGAGCGGCGGGGTGGCGAGGTAGACGTAGCCGTGCTCGATGAGCGGCTTCATGTACCGGAAGATCAGCGTCAGCAGCAGGGTCGTGATGTGCTGACCGTCGACATCGGCGTCGGCCATGAGGACGATCTTGTGATAGCGCAGCTTCTCGAGATCGAACTCCTCACCGATGCCGGTGCCGAAGGCCGTGATCATCGCCTGGACTTCGTTGTTGCCCAGCGCACGGTCGAGTCGAGCCTTTTCGACGTTGAGGATCTTTCCGCGCAGCGGCAGGATCGCCTGAGTGTTCGGGTTGCGGCCCTGAGTCGCCGAGCCGCCGGCCGAGTCACCCTCGACGATGAAGACTTCCGAGATCGACGGGTCCTTCGACTGGCAGTCCTTGAGCTTGCCGGGCATGCCCGAAGACTCGAGCAGTCCCTTGCGGCGAGTGGCCTCACGGGCCTTGCGGGCGGCCAAGCGGGCCTGGGAGGCCTGCAGCGCCTTGCGCACGACGTCCTTGGCCTGGGCCGGGTTCGACTCGAACCAGTGTCCGAGTTCGTCGCGGACCACGCGCTGGACGAAGCCCTTGACCTCGGAGTTGCCGAGCTTCGTCTTCGTCTGCCCCTCGAACTGGGGATCGCCGAGCTTGACGGAGATGACGGCCGTGAGACCCTCGCGGATGTCATCGCCGGTGAGGTTCGGGTCCTTGTCGCGCAGCAGCTTCTGGTCCTTCGCATACGCATTGACCAGCGAGGTCAGAGCCGTGCGGAAGCCCTCTTCGTGGGTGCCGCCCTCATGGGTGTTGATGACGTTGGCGTAGGTGTGGACGGACTCGTTGTACGACGTCGTCCACTGCATCGCGATCTCGAGCGCGAGAGTCTGTTCGCCCTCTTCGGCTTCGAAGACGATGACATCGGGGTGGACGAGATCGGCCTTCTTCGTCGAGTTGAGGTACTCGACATAGTCGAGCAGACCGTTCGCGTACTCGTAGGTGACGGTGCGCGGCTTCCACTCGGTCGCCTCGTCCTCGTCGATCTGGACATCGTCGTCATCGACTTCGTTGTGGCGCTCATCGGTGAGGCTGATCTTCAGGCCCTTGTTGAGGAAGGCCATCTGCTGGAAGCGCGCACGGAGGTACTCGTAGGAGAAGTCCGTGGTCTCGAAGATCGAGCCGTCCGGCCAGAAGGTCACGGTCGTGCCCGTCTCATCGGTGGCTTCGCCGCGCTGCAGTTCGCCGTTGGGCACACCACGGTCGAAGTCCATCGTCCACACGTAGCCGTCGCGCCTGACTTCGACCTCGAGTCGTTCGGACAGTGCGTTGACGACGGTCGAACCCACACCGTGGAGACCGCCTGCCACGGCATATCCGCCGCCGCCGAACTTACCGCCGGCGTGGAGGATCGTGAGGATCACCTCGACGGTCGGCTTGCCTTCCGTCGGGTGCATCGCCACCGGCATTCCACGGCCGTCATCGGCGACACGGACGCCTCCGTCGGCGAGGATGGTGACCTCGATATGATCGCAGTAGCCGGCCATCGCCTCGTCGACCGAGTTATCGACGATCTCCTGAACGAGGTGGTGGAGACCACGTTCCGAGGTCGAACCGATGTACATGCCGGGCCGTTTCCGGACTGCCTCGAGACCCTCGAGAACAGTGATGTCGCCGGCATCATAATGAGGCTGATCCTCGGTCGTCATATGACTCCTTGTTCGGATGGTCGCTATCAGCTCCCCATTCTACCGCGCCGCACGCTGAAATGCCCGTAAGCGGCCTGTGAAGGCATATTTCCCGAATTTTCGTGCCGCAGATGTACCCCCGGACAGGTGAGGTAGCGGCTATGGCCGTTTAAGGCCCTCTGTGTTCTTCTCAGAAATACAGGGATTCTTCCCGGAATTTCGCCGAGGCGGCTGCCCACTTCACCCGAATGTGTCCCGGGGTCCGCGGCCGGCCACCGATCGTCGACCGCGTTTGAAGCTGCGTCCCTGTGGCCCCTTGATCTCGATCTCGGTGATCGTCGCCGAACCCAGCCCTTCCTCGAGTCTGCGCAGGATCGTCGGTTTGAGCACCCGCAGCTGGGTCGCCCAGGTCGTCGAGTCTGCGGCGATGACGAGCAGGGGAGGAGAGAAGTCGACGGGCGTCGCGTGCTGGGCCACCTGGGGTCCGACGAGGTCGGGCCACCGGCCGAGCACCTTGCCGATGTCGAGTGAGGACGACCAGCCGCGGTCCGTGATGAGCGACCCGAGCACGGATGACACGGTCTTCGGGTCACGGCCGTCACGACCCGATCCGGAGTAGACGGCTTCGCCGCGCAGGCGGGAACGGCGACGGCTGCGGACGAACTTCGCTTCGGTGACCTCCATCCGTCGGACTCGGTCGAGGGCTTCGAGTGCGGCGACGGGAGTGGAGTAGTCCCGGTCGATGCCGCTCATGATGCGCCGCTCTGCAGAAGTCGGGACTGGTCGATCCGGATTCCTTCGAGACCATCGGGCAGATCGGAGTCGACGGCCGCGGTGATGAAGACCTGTTCGGCCGATGTCACTCTGGACGCCAGACGCTGACGCCGACCGGTGTCGAGTTCGGCGAAGACGTCATCGAGGACGAGGATCGGCTGTTCAGCGGCGCTTCCGGCATCGGCGGAGAGCAGATCCCACCCTGCCAGCTGCATGGCCAACGCCAGCGACCAGGTCTCTCCGTGAGAGGCATAGCCTTTCGCCGGATGGGTTCCGATCATCAGGGACAGATCATCGCGACCGGGTCCGTGCAGGGTCAGTCCGCGCTCGATCTCAGTCGTGCGGCGACGATCGAGGGCCGCCAGCAGCAGCTCCTTGCAGTCGGCAGCGGATGCTGCCTGCGAGTAGTCGATGCGCGAATCGTAGGCGATGTGGGCGCCTTGCCGTTCCAGTCGGGCATCGGCTGCGATATAGGCGAAGTTCGTCTGCAGCGGCTCGACGATATCGGCGAGGATCCGCTGTCGCCCGAAGACGAGTTCGGCAGCGGAGTCCGCGTAGGCCATATTCCAGATGTCGAGTGTCGCCTCGAGGCCGGGATCGCGGTCCTCGCGGAGCCGTTTGAGCAGAGCATTGCGCTGTTTGAGTGCCCGTTCGAAGTCCGTGATGATCGAAGCGAAGCGCGGATTTCGCGCCACGACGAGCGTGTCGATCCACGACCGGCGTTCGGCCGGTTCACCGCGGACCAGACTGAGATCCTCGGGAGCGAAGACGACGCAGGAGACGAGGCCGAGGATGTCCTTGAGCTTCACCGCATTGCGGTTGACCCGGGCCCGGTTGGCACCCTTGGCCTGGATAGTCACCTCGACGGTGGCATGCCGCTGATCCCGGTTGACCAGTGCGGACACCGTCGCAGCCGGTCGCCCCTCGTGGACGAGCGGAGCGTCGAAGGCCACCCGATGGGAGCGCTGATGAGCGAGGTACCCGATCGCCTCGACGATATTGGTCTTCCCGGTCCCATTGTCGGCCACGAATGTGGTGACTCCGGGTGAGAACTCGAGGTCGAGTTCCGGATACGACCGATAGTCACGCAGGGAGAGTCGGGATATCCACATTCAGATGCGCGTGGGCATGAGCAGATAGCGATAGGACTCGTCGGCAGGACCGTCGAGTTCCTTCTGCCCGGAGATGATGACCGGCTTCATCGGCTGCGTGAAGGAGAAGTTCACGTACGGGCTCTCGACAGCGGCGAGACCTTCGGCGATGTAGTGCGGGTTGAAGCCGACGGTGATCTCGTCGCCCTGGAGGGTGGCTTCGACGGCTTCGGAGGCCTGAGCGTCGTCACCGGTGCCGGCGTGGAGGGTGAGCATGCCGTCGGTGACCTCGAAGCGCAGCGGTGTGTTGCGTTCTGCCACGAGTGAGACGCGGCGAACGGCTTCGCGCAGCACGGCGGTCTCGACGATGGCATGGATCGGAACAGAATCCGGGAACAGCGACCGGACCTTCGGGTACTCGCCCTCGATGAGCAGCGAGGTGGTGACTCGACCCGCCGAGGTGAAGGAGATGAGGTCCTTGCCGGCATCGGTGCTCAGGCCGATCGTGACATCGCCGCCGAGGGACTTCGAGACATCGGAGAGCGTGCGTCCGCGCAGCAGAGCCACGGCCGAGACGTCGGGGCGTCCCGGGTTCCAGGTGAATTCGCGAACGGCCAGACGATAGCGGTCGGTGGCGAGCATCGTGACCTTCTCGCCCTCGATCTCGACTCTCACGCTGGTGAGGATCGGCAGGGTGTCGTCTTTCGAGGTCGCGATCGTGACCTGTGAGACGGCGTTCTGGAACTCACCGGCCGAAACGGTGCCCGAGTCGTCGGGGATCTGCGGCAGCGCGGGGTATTCGGCCACAGGCATCGTCATGAGTGAGAAGCGCGAGGATCCGCAGGTCACGTCGACCTTCGCATCGATCTGTTCGAGAGTGACCTCTTGGTTCGGCAGAGCCTTGGAGATGTCGGCGAGCAGACGCCCGGAGACGAGGACCGTTCCTGCGGAGGCGACGTCGGCAACGATCTCGACGCGGGATGAGACTTCGTAGTCGAAGACGGCGAGACGCACTGTGCCGCCGGCTTCGGCGGTGATGAGGATGCCGGTGAGGACCGGAGCGGAAGGACGGTTGGGCAGAGTCTTGGTCGCCCAGGCAACAGCGTCAGCGAGAACGTCGCGATTGACTTTGAACTTCAAGGGGGATGCTTCCGCGTTCACTTTACTCCTTCGGGGTGGCCACCCGACCTGCACTGGGCATCTGGCACGAGATTCCGGGTTGCGAGTCACAGGCTCGATACTGCTCGGAAAACTTTACACAGCCTATCCGATTTGTGCCCACCTCAGGAGTGGCGGCCGAAAAGGGATGCCAGGGGTGCTCAGCGAGCGAATCTCGCATTCGAGAATCAGCCGAGATCCTGTGTTCGAATATTCTGCAGGTCCATGACTCTCTCGACCTCGAGCTCGTGAGCTCGAAGCTCATCCACCGCAGCAGTCGGTGGCGGTCGCCCTCTTAAGAGTTGAATTCACTTGGTAGAAGTATCAGCACATGTGGACACTGTGGACAAGTGCCGCTTACCCCAGAGTAATCAAGGGTTCTGAGTCTTTATGGGCTTGTGGATGCCATGTGCACCGTGACCGAGGCGTCGGTGGGCGCTTGGGTAAACACAAGCATGTAGTTCACATCTTTCCACCCGTGGAGCAGTTCTGTCCACCGTTCTGTCCCCAAGCTGTGAGCAATTGTCCCCAGGGTTATCCACAGATGTGTATGACGTCTTCTATAGGCGGTGCTGTTGTTTAATGCGGTTTGTGAGTTCGGTGACCTGGGTGTAGACGGCCCGTCGTTCGGCCATCTGAGTTCGAATCTTCTTGTTCGCGTGCATCACGGTGGTGTGATCGCGTCCACCGAACGCCTGTCCGATCTTCGGCAGGGAGAGGTCGGTGAGCTCGCGGCACAGGTACATGGCGATCTGCCTGGCCGTCGTCAGCGTCCTGGACCGGGAGGTTCCGCACAGGTCATCGAGGGTGAGGCTGAAGTAGGCAGCGGTCTGGCCCATGATGTCCGCGGCCGTGACCGCAGGGGTGTCATCGGGGGTGATGAAGTCCTTGAGCACGGTCTCGGCCAAGGAGACGTCGATCTGCTGATCGTTGAGGTTGGCGAATGCCGTGACCCGGATGAGAGCGCCTTCGAGTTCGCGGATGTTCGAGGACACACGGGAGGCGATGTATTCGAGGACATCGTCGGGAACATCGAGCTGCTCGGCTGCGGCCTTGCGGCGCAGAATCGCGAACCGAGTCTCCATATCCGGCGGCTGCACGTCCGTGAGCAGACCCCATTCGAATCGGGAGCGCAGCCGCTCTTCGAAGCCCTTGAGCATCTTCGGCGGCTGATCGGAGGTGATGACGACCTGTTTGGCCTCATTGTGCAGAGCGTTGAACGTATGGAAGAACTCTTCGACGGTCGCATCCTTGCCCTGCAGGAACTGGATGTCGTCGATCATGAGGATGTCGACCTCACGGTAGCGGCGCTGGAATGCCGGACGCAGAGCATTCGAGGTTTTCGATGAGCCGATCGTATTGATGAAGTCGTTGACGAACTCTTCACTGGAGACGTACTTCACTCGGATCTCCGGGAACAGTTGAGTCGCGTAGTAGCCGATCGCATGGAGCAGATGGGTCTTGCCCAATCCCGAGTCCCCATAGATGAACAGAGGATTGTAGGCCTTGGCCGGTGCCTCGGCGACAGCGAAGGCCGCTGCATGGGCGAACCTGTTGGAAGCGCCGATGACGAAGGTATCGAAGGTGTACTTCGGATTGAGCTGAGCGACGCCGGGAGCATCGACGGGCGGGCCCATCGGGGCGGCGGTCGCCTCGGCGATCTTCATCTCACGGTCGGTCATCCCGGAATCGGCGGGAGCCTGCGGCTGCGAGGCGGGCGTCTGCGTTGCCGGCGGTGCCGATGCCTGCGCCTGCGGCAACTGGGTGTCCGAGGTCTGCGCGGCCGGCTGGCCCTGGTTCGGCTGGGCGGATTCGGGCGTCGAATGATCGGCGGGGACCGGTCGGACCGGTTCGGCCGCCTCGGTGGGGATGGGTTCCGGCGATTCCGTCGCCGAGGAGGAGGTGGCCGGATCGATGGGAACCTGAGTTCCCGGTGTCGGCTCTCCGATGAGTTCTTCGAAGCGGATCGGCACGTCGAGTTCGGGATCGACGACGAATCCGAACGTCACTTCGAACCCGAGGACCTTGGAGAACTCCCTGGTCAGGGGGCCGAGCAGTCGAGTCTCGATGGTGCGGCGGGTGTGTTCTTCGCGCACGGCGAGAAGGATGAGGGCATTGTCGACGAGGGCCTTCGGCACGGCGAGGGAGAGGAAACCCTTCTGGTGCGACGAGAGGCCCGGGTCCTTTTCCAGGTTTGAGACCACCGTGTGCCAGCGGCTGATGAGCTCATTCTTGGAATTCGACACCGTCACATTTCCTCAGCTTTCAAAAAAATTCGTTCTGGCGTGATCCACACCTGTGCATGACTTCCACATAGTTTTCCACAGAATGTGGATCAGTGCCGACTCAGCCCAGTGAATCTCCACACTCGTGGATAAGCTTGTGGAAAACTACATGGGTGTGACTTGTGGACGAGGGTTGGTGACGGACACGCGAACGGCGATGAATTTCGGGCGAGCGTGACGTGAAACATGCAGATCCCGTTTGACCGGTCCGATTCCGCCTCGCTAAGATGGAGTGTCCTGTGTACCGGGCTTCATCCGATTATCCTGATTATCTTTTAGCTCTTATGCACAGGAGTGCTCGGCGGTCGAGACTCGCACCGCCGTTTTTTGTGAGAACGCACCGGCGTTCACCCGCAACCTAGAAATCGGAGACTGAAGTGAGCAAGCGTACATTCCAGCCCAATAACCGTAAGCGCGCCAAGAAGCACGGCTTCCGTCTGCGTATGCGCACCCGCGCGGGCCGCTCGATCCTGGCTGCACGTCGTCGCAAGGGACGTTCCGACATTTCGGCCTGAGCATGCTTGAAGCGGCACATCGGATCCGCAGCGGCGAAGACTTCAGACGAATCTTCAGAGCCGGGGTCCGGGTGCGCACAGAGCATCTCATGGCGCACAGCCTGAGAGACACCGATGATACCCACGCTGCACGCGTGGGTTTCATCGTATCCAAGGCCGTCGGCAACGCCGTGGTGCGCAACCGCACCAAACGTCGGCTGCGCGAGATCATGCGTGCGCGACTCGGAGAGCTGAGAGCAGGAGATCTGTTCGTCATCCGGGCACTGCCGCATGCCGGACAGGCCGACTTCAGCGTTCTGTCCGCCGAGGTCGACGAGCTGCTGGTCAAGGCAGAGAAGAAGCTGGAACGTCGTGGACGCCGAGCATGATCTGAAGCATGTCTCCGAGGTGCCCCACCGGCCGGCAGGTTTATGGCCGACACTCGGCTGGATCGTCCTGATCGGACCGAGGATGCCGTTCGTCTGGTTCATCCGCGCCTATCGGATCGTGATCTCACCTCTCTACGGCCAAGTGTGTCGCTACTATCCCAGCTGCTCCATGTACGGTCTCGAGGCGTTCGAGATACACGGAGTTCTCAAGGGCGTGGTGTTAACTGGGTGGCGCATACTGCGGTGCAATCCGTGGTCGCACGGAGGTGTCGACCATGTGCCGGGCTCGGCGCGGGAGGCCAGGTCGAAGACCATCCACCGCGGTCAGGCACACACCTGAATATATTGAACTTGCAGTCCGCGCACGAGCGTGAAGAAGCGGACTGCCTCGGGGCACACGTCGTGTCGCGCAGACCTGTGAACAATGGCAAAATGAACTTCGCGCAAGAATCGGTGTAACGAGGAGAACTGAATGGACTGGATGGACAAGCTGCTCTACCCGCTGCAGTGGGTAGTTGCTTGGATCCTCGCGATCTTCCACGAGATCTTCACCGCAATCGGTCTCCCGGCCGACAGCGGTTGGACCTGGGTGCTTTCGATCGCCGGACTGACCGTGGTCATCCGTGCTCTCCTCATCCCTCTCTTCGTCTACCAGATCAAGTCGCAGCGCAAGATGCAGCTGCTGCAGCCGGAGATCCAGCGCCTGCAGGCGAAGTACAAGGGCAAGAAGGACCAGTACTCCCGCCAGGCCATGGCCGAAGAGCAGATGGCGCTGTTCCGTGACAACAAGACGAGCCCGTGGGCATCATGTCTGCCGCTGCTCGTGCAGATGCCGATCTTCTTCTCGCTCTTCCGCGTCATCCACAACATGCCGAAGGTCGCCTCCGGTGACATCGGAGCCATCGGCGGTTTCACACAGCAGTTGGCGATCCAGGCCGAGAACTCCTCGATCTTCGGCATCCACCTCTCCGAGACATTCACAAGCCCGGGATTCGCAGTCAAGCTGCTGACCGGTGTGCTCATCGTCGTCATGGCCGCCACCATGTTCATCACCCAGAAGCAGATGATGGCGAAGAACATGTCGGAGTCGGCGATGGCCAACCCGATGATGCAGTCGCAGAAGATGCTGCTCTACGTGATGCCTCTCGTCTTCGGCATCGGCGGCATCTACTTCCCGCTCGGTGTCCTCATCTACTGGCTGGTCTCGAACACCTGGACGATGGCCCAGCAGCACATGGTCATCCGCAACATGCCCGCACCTGGCTCGAAGGCCGAGAAGGAGATGCTTGAGCGCAAGGCTCGCAAGGGCAAGACTGTGAAACAGGATGAGCTCAAGGGATCGACCGTCACCGAGGAGGCCCCGAAGAAGAGCGGCCAGCGGCAGCAGCCCGTGAGCAAGAACCGTAAGAAGAACAAGAAGCGCTGAGGACAGACATGACCGAAGAGAAGATCGACGAGACCTCCGAACAGACACCGGAAGAGACTCCGGAGGAGATCTCGCCGAAGCCGAGCCGTGCCGAACTCCTCGAAGAAGAGGGCGAGATCGCCGCGGACTACCTCGAAGAGCTGATGGATCTGGCCGACATCGACGGCGATATCGATATCGACGTCGCCGACGGCCGTGCGCAGCTGTCCATCGTCTGCGAGGACGACGAGGACTCTAACCTGAGCACCCTGGTCGGCCGCGAGGGCCGCACCCTCGGTGCGCTGCAGGAACTCAGTCGTCTGGCGGTGCAGACCCAGACCGGTCAGCGCTCGTGGCTGATGCTCGATATCGACGGTTTCCGCAACAGCCGTCGCGAAGAGCTGATCAAGAAGGCCAAGCGCGCGATCGCCGAAGTCAAGGACGGCGGCGAGGAGTTCGCGTTCAAGCCGATGAACAGCTTCGAGCGCAAGATCATCCATGACCAAGCAGCTCGTGCCGGCCTGGTCTCGGAGTCCGAGGGTGAGGGCGACGGTCGTCACGTCGTCATCCGGCTCGCCGATGACTGATCAGCCCGAGAACGACCCCGAGCTTTCGACCGAGGCAGAGCTCTCGACCGAGTCGACGACAGCGGAGATCGAGACGCCTCCGGCTGGCACTGAAGAGTACTTCGGTACGGCTTACCCTGCCGCGCAGCGGTATGCCGAGCACCTGGCCACGACCGGAATCGAGTGGGGTCTCATCGGACCGCGCGAGGTCGATCGACTGTGGACCCGGCATATTCTCAACTGCGCTGTGGTTGCCGAACACATCAATGATGATGATGTCGTCGGTGATGTCGGCAGCGGTGCCGGATTGCCAGGTATTCCGATCGCACTGATGCGCCCCGAGGCGAAGATCGTCCTCATCGAGCCGATGGAACGCCGCGTCGAATGGCTGACCATGGTCGTCGACGATCTGGGCCTGAAGAATGTGCGAATCGTGCGAGCACGCGTCGAGGAACTCGTCGACGAGGAGATGTTCACGGTCGTCACCGCACGCGCTGTCAAGGCGATGACGACTCTCATCGAATGGACCCGCGAGGTGATCAGCCCCGGGGGCCGGATCCTCGCCCTCAAAGGAGCTTCCGTCGAAGGCGAGCTGGTCAAAGCGAAGAAACTGATCAAGCGGTATCGACTGTCCCAACCTCAGATCCACGTCGTTGATGGCGGCGGCATCCTCGAGGTCCCGAGTCGTGTCGTCGAGATCGTCAAGAAATAGTACGAAGTAGAGTTGGTCTAGGCTGGATGAGAGCCTTGTGAAACCGATGGATGATGGAGTGCGCCCTATGCCGATCATGGACGAGTCGTCTCCCATTGGTGCCGCGATTGCACGGGACAACCGGCGAGCGGATCGACTGTCGCAGACAACCTTTCCACGGCCGGACTCGACCCGTATCTTCACGATCGCGAACCAGAAGGGTGGCGTCGGAAAGACCACGACGGCGGTGAACATCGCAGCGGCCCTGGCCAATCAGGGGCTCAATGTGCTGCTCATCGACATCGATCCGCAGGGAAACGCGAGCACCGCTCTGGGCATCGACCACTATTCCGAGGTCACGAGCATCTATGACGTCCTCATCGATGACGTTCCCATGCGCGAGGCGGTGGCGCAGTGTCCGGACTTCGACACTCTCAAATGCGTACCGGCCACCATCGACCTCGCCGGCGCGGAGATCGAACTCGTGTCTCTCGTCGCACGTGAACAGCGACTGCAGCGTGCCCTGGGCATCTACCTCAAGGAGGAGGAAGCAGCGGGAGACCGCGTCGACTACATCATCATCGACTGCCCGCCCAGCCTCGGTCTGCTGACGGTGAACGCTTTCGTGGCCGCTCGCGAGGTCCTCATCCCGATCCAGTGTGAATACTACGCACTCGAGGGCCTCAGCCAGCTGCTGAAGAACATCCAGCTCATCCAGAAGCACCTCAATCCCGAATTGGCGATCACGACGATTCTGCTGACGATGTATGACGGACGGACGAACCTCAGTGCTCAGGTCGCTGAGGATGTGCGCACTCACTTCCCGGAGCAGGTCCTCGGTACTGCCATTCCGCGTTCGGTGAGGATCTCCGAAGCACCGAGCTATGGCCAGACCGTGATCTCATATGACCCACATTCCAGCGGTGCCCTGTCCTATCGGGAAGCCGCCGAAGAAATTGCGAATCGAGGAGTAAGTCGTGGCTGAACGCAAAAAGAGGGGCCTGGGGCGCGGACTCGGAGCATTGATTCCCGACGCGAACTCCAATGATCGTCCGGTCGATGTGTTCTTCTCCGGCGGGAACTCGGAAGACGGCAAACGCGAGAGCGAGACGAAGACGTCACGCACTGCGCGCACGGACCCAGCGGCGTCGATGCAGTCGTCCCGACGACGCAAGCCGAAGGCATCCGGGACAACTCGATCGCCGTCCACGACTTCCGGGGCAGATACTGAGACTGAGGCGGCTGCCTCGAAGACAGCATCTTCGAAGGCCGGGTCGGCGAAATCGGGAACGGCCAACGCTGCGTCGTCCACGTCGTCCAAGAACTCTGGTTCCAAGCCCGCGGGTTCGAAGTCGACCGCCACTAAGTCGACTACGTCTAAGTCGACAGGGACGAAGACGACAGCCTCCAAGACGACGGGAACGAAGGCATCGACGGCGAAGTCGAGCGCACCGAAGACGAGCGCACCGAAGGCAGCCGGGACCGGTTCTTCCAGAACTTCCGCTGCCGCCGAATCGACGGCGTCTAAGTCGAAGTCTGGGTCTTCTGCTCAGTCGCGGTCCGGTTCCTCCTCTGACTCCCCAGTTGAAAGCCCAGAGAAGGTGTCTGCAGCGCCGAAGAAGACGACTCGGAAAACCTCATCCCCCGATGCGGTTTCTGACGCAGCAACGGGCTCAGGCGATGTCGAGACTCCGGCGGCGAGTTCGTCTTCTGATTCCACTTCGGTTCAAGTGGCTGACAATGAAGCTGTTGACGTGAGTTCTGACCTCGTCAATGACTCTCAGGTCCCAGAGGCCACTTCGGCAACTGCATCGGCATCGTCGGCCGAGGATGATGTTCGAGAAACGCATCCCGGCGTATACACCTCATCTGGGCGAAGCCATGCTGACAACGAGGCGGATGAAGAAGGCCAGTCCGGTGTCAGCGGAGGTGACGAGCACGTTGCTACTACGAATGTAGTCGCATCAGAGTCAATGGATGCCCTAGACGAGACCCGTCCGGCGGCGGCCTCGGAATCAGAACCTTCGACAGCTTCCGAATCCGATAACGGGACGAGCAGTTCAGCTTCAATCGGACAGCCGGGTGACTCCGACACCGTGGAGACTGCCGATGAGGGCGAACTCGACGATTTCGAAGGTGTCGAGTCGATTCCGGATACCGAATTCGGTGAGATCGATGTCGATCTCATCGATGCGAACCCCAGGCAGCCGCGAACGGTCTTCGATGAAGATCTGCTGGCGGAATTGGTCCACAGCATTCGTGAGATCGGTGTCCTTCAGCCTGTCGTAGTCAGGCAGAAGCCGAGCGACCGCTCGCGCTTCGAGCTCATCATGGGTGAGAGGCGTCTTCGCGCGACGAAGGACGCTGGTCTGTCGACGATTCCGGCAATCATCCGGTATGTCGAGGATACAGACCTTCTCCGTGATGCGCTTTTGGAGAACCTGCATCGTGCAGAGCTCAATCCGCTTGAAGAGGCAGCGGCTTATGGCCAGCTGCTCGAGGACTTCGGGTGTACGCAGGAAGAACTCTCCGAGCGTATCGGGCGTTCTCGTCCTCAGATCTCCAATACACTGCGTCTGCTGCGTCTTCCTCCTCTGGTGCAGAGACGGGTTGCTGCCGGCGTCATCTCGGCCGGTCACGCTCGAGCGATTCTCGGACTGCGCGATCCGGAGCATATGGAAGTGCTGGCGCAGCGGATCGTTGCTGAGGGTCTGTCCGTCAGGGCATCGGAAGAAGCTGTTGTGCTGCTCAACCGAGGCGACTCCATCAATGTTTCACGTGCAACGACGAAGGTGTCCCCTGAGTTTATCGCTGTAGCTGAACGTTTGGGTGATCGACTCGACACCAAGGTGAACATCTCCGTTGGCAAACGCAAGGGCAAGCTGAGTGTGGAGTTCGCGAACCAAGAGGACCTCGACCGTATTCTCGGTCTTTTGGGTATCCCGAACGAGGACGCGCTCTGAGCGGCTTGCTCTAGGCGAAGATGGGCTTCGGGGTGTTCGCCCCGAAGCCCATTTCCATTATGCGGAACTTGGTTGAGCCCGTCGTATCAATTCAACGCGCCGGTATCCACCATTTCGCTATTGACGGTAATAGGCCACTCTCTCGCTTGTGCAATGGCGTTCATACCGTTTCACGTGAAACGGCGCGACTGTAGGTTCGCCGTCGACTCTCCACCCATTAGACGTGGGTGTTGACGGAGTTCGAGAGTTCTTCTGGCAAACAGGCGAGATGTATTCAGAAGAAGCCTAGTATGAAGGTCCACAGGGTGGCTCTTGCAGCTGCCATGTGCGCCCTGCTGAGCGAGCATGTTCCGCTGTCAAGAGGTGGACTCCAGGAATCGATCTCCTCAATGGTGTGGGCAGGTGGCCCGATACCGTGCGATGTGGTTTTTATTGCGATTACAAGTTGCCTGAAGTCTTGTTTCACGTGAAACAGACGAGACGGATCGGTTGCCGGAACTTCCCCTGAAGCAGCCAGGCCTTGGTTGCGGACGGCTTGGATTACTTGTTGGAGGGTAGGCATGGCGGGTGTACCGGTCCTTGTTTCACGTGAAACAGGCCGGTGCTATGGCTGTGCAACATGCAGCGCGCTTTTCCACAACCACATCTGGGCCCTAGTGAGCTTCCTTAGACTCAGACGCGGTATGTTGGTTCTCAAGCGTCTGAGTCACTCCCCGAAGACGCACGGGCTGAATGTCTGTTTCACGTGAAACCATTTTTGATGCGTCCGGGAGTCTCGGGTGACTAACTAGGTGAAGTGCGATTTGGAACGCTGTTAGGACTGTGATCGCAGCAATCAGCTGACGGTGAATCGGGTGGTGATGTGGGATCCTCAGTCCACGCATGTCTCTTCTTGAGAGATCGCATGTCGGAAACATTGAGAGGCATTCAAAGCTCCCCTTCCACTTCCGCCAGCTCCTTTTCCGGCTATTGGAGTGTCGTTAGCAGGCAGAGTATGGACGACTGTAGCCGCATATTCGGGTTGCGCGGGATAGAAAATCAGCGTGAGTACGGATCCGACGGGGCGTTGGATATGATCCGGCAAGGTGGTCGCGGGTATAGAGCACCAGGGGCAACGTGCGAGTGGTGTTTCACGTGAAACAGCTGTCAGTCGAATGCCATTCATCAACACACACCGTGTCTTCGGGCCGGCTTGTTCAGACAAACACTTCTGCAGTTGAAGGTTGCCGCGTGTGGTTTAGTGACGAATCAATAGCTGACCGCCGGTGGTCACCGCTCCACAAGGCACTGAAATACGTCAACGGCCTCCTCCCTCAGGTGCCCAGGTAGCCTCTATTCGCGCGAGTAGATGAGAGCAAATGGGAGGATTCGCTGAACTCAGGGGTTGTGACTTGGCGAGTACTTTCAACGACCTTCACGGAACCAGTGCACTTTGTCTTGTGATGAACTGGATATAGGGCGATGTTTCACGTGGAACCACGTCTCAACCGACTAGGATGCAACGCGCTGCCTCTCGAAGTGCACCGAAAGAAGTAGTCGGCACCAGCATCATTGTTACAACGTTCGGGTTGTTCATTTTTCGCCGGTGACGAATGTGTCGCAATTCCCCAAAGTTGGCATCATGCGAGGGCCGGTGCTGTTTCGCTTTGTGTTGCGTGGGAAGGCCTCGTATGGCTCGTACGTGCCCAGTCCACTTGGCTCGTGCGTGCTCAGTCCACTATCGGTGCGTTTGCGAGATGATCACTCCCTACCAGTGATCAGCTCACGACTAGCTTCCGGTGTAGCGTGCGTTTCACGTGAAACACGTGCTTGCTAATACTATCGCACGGGTGGTTCGCGCATCTGCTCGACGTGAAGATAGCTGTTCTCCGCGTATTCAGGCATATGCGGGTGGGATAGAGTTTCTGGTTGTTTCAGTCTGCTGGGCCGAGGCGGGAACGAGATCATGTTGTGCGCACAGGTCATATCCCCAACTCAGGGGGTCATCGCCGAAACTACGGTCGCTCCGCTACGTTGTTTCACGTGAAACAACTGAGCATTGATAAGAGGCGCGCTGCTATTCAACCGCCGTTTTTGAGCTGAGCGGACAGTCCTATTAGTTGCGGAAGTAATAAGTATAGGGTCGGGGATTCTCTACGCCCCGATACCTGACATTTCGTTGTGCCGAACGCGAGTACTGTCGACTACCGCTTCTGGCTGGTCCAGCAAATCGCCCGTTCGAAGTGATGTCGCTGTCGGCGTGATTTGAGCCGGTGCCCCCGCAATTGCTTGAGCAGTAAAAGGGCGGGCTAGTTCGACGCCATCAGGATGCTGTGGTGTCAGCCGGGGCTTGTGGGTGTTGTTATTGTCGTCATTGGTGTTGCGCCATCGGAGAGCTCGTATGGTTTCACGTGAAACGGCGGACCTGGATTAGCCTCTTTTGTCGTCGGGTGAGAGCAACTCAGTTCGTGTGTATGGTCATTGCGAGGGTACACGAGGTTGCGGCCGAGAGTTTCAATTCGCAGGCAGTCGTCCAGATGGCTTCGCTCTTCAAAGGAGGTCCATTGTGGCTGGGGCGCTGCGTCGGTTGATGCCTGCCTAGTATGCCGTTTCACATGAAACCTAGCTCGCCCGCCCATGCTGCGAGGTCGGGTGCGTTCGGTACGCGCGCTGCGTCGGGGTAGGGGGTCGACCGTTGTCCGTGGTATGTGTTGTCTCTGAGCTGCATCGACCCGTCTTCGGCGCTTGAAGAGAGCGCGTGTTCTCTGTGGTTAGTCGTCTGTGCTTTGTCTCCAGAGGGCCAAGACTGGGGCGAGAAGAGCCGTGCTCCTATTCAAGAAGCACGGCTCTGGAGGCAGCGATGTTGAAGCTGGGTGACTAGTTCAGCGCCTTGATGGCATCGAGACTGAGTGTGCCGGTCTGCGGATCTTTGTCCTCAAGAATGTAGAGGCGCTGGAGCGCAGCGGCTATGCCGTCGGCGATCGCGTCCCTGACGTGCGGGTCCTTGAGATTCTCGAGATCGTCAGGGTTGGTGAGGTAACCGCTGACGACATGCACCTTCGGAGTCTTCAGTCGCTTGAGTGATGACCACGTGCGCGCATGCGTGCGGCAGTCCAGCATTCCGGTCCGTGCGACCAATTCGCCTTGGATGAGCTCCGCCAGCTTCTGCCCCGTGGGCGAGTTGAGGTCCGCCTGACGTTCATGACCGAAGTAGAAGGTTGCCAGTCCGTTGGCATCCTTGGATTTGCTGACATCTGCCGTGACGGTGATGACCGCAGATGCGCCGAGTGTATCTGCGCGATTGACCTCGACAGCATCGCCTTCGAGGAGAAGAGCCCCCGCTCCGATGGCTTCCAAACGACCGACAAGGCGACTTGCTATGTCTGAAGTGATCTGACGTTCGAGGGCAGATTGCTCGTCAGTCATCGGCAACGTTTGGAAATCTACAACTGTAGTTGCCGCCTCGATGACAAAAGTGCGGCCGACGAGGGATGTGCCCGAGGCTGCCACACGTGCACGTTCCTGAAGCGCGAAGAGATTGCCGGTGTCCTGGTTGCGGTCGATCGCGTTGAGTCCGCGCAGAGTCTGTGGTCCCGTGACACCGTCGACCTTCGTACCCAAACTCATCTGCAGTTCCTTGACCGCTGCCTCGGTCAGAGACGCGTACTCGGAATCGATACGACCTGGATAGAACCCCAGGCCGGCGAGTTTGGTCTGGAGGTCGACGACATCATCGCCTGTCAGCACCCTGACGGGGTCGAATCGGAGCACACGGTCACCCAACTGATATCGGGCCTGTTCCAGCGCAGAAAACGTCTCAGGACCCAACACACCGTCGCAGAGGATCCCTCGATCCTGCTGGAACTGGCGGACACCCAGCTCAAAGGCTCGATCGAAGTCCGCGGTCTCGGTATCACCGACATGGAGCCCCAAACGTGCCATCTGAGCTTTGATATTGGGCAGCATCTCGGAAATGTCGCCACGCGAATAGCGCGGTAAGTTCGTGTTCGTCAATGCGTTGCCAATCGTAGGTGATGCGTTTCGAGGGTCAGTGTTCAGCGGCGCTCAGAAATGCCTAAGGCACCCGTTGATACTACAACAGGCGCCTTAGAACTCGATCAGATGAAGTCGGAGAGCTCATCCTCGAGAGCGGGCTTCGGACGTGCGCCGATGATGGTCTTGGCGACTTCGCCGTCCTTGAAGACGTAGAGCGCCGGAATCGAGGTGATTCCATAGGTGCTTGCGGTCTCGAGATTCTCGTCAGTGTTGACCTTGACCACGTTGAGCTTGTCTCCGTGCTCTTCGGCGATCTGGTCGACGATGGGGCTGACCATACGGCAGGGGCCGCACCAAGGAGCCCAGAAATCGACGAGTACGGGCTTGTCGGACTTCAGTACGTTCTCTTCGAACGTGGCATCAGTGACTTCTGTCGACATGAGTAACCTTCCTTCACAACGAATGTCTCTATCAGAACAGTGGAGCTGGATCTTTCATTCCCGGGCCTATTCGCTCGGCCCGCTGTGCTGTCAAGCGCAGCGATACGAGCGGGCGTTTCGGGATCAGGAAGCGACTGAGGCTTCGGCCACTGCTGCCTCCGCCATGGCGGGCTTTGAAGCAGCCTCAAGATCACCGAGGTAATGTTCGGCGTCGAGGGCGGCCGAGCAGCCCGAACCGGCAGCAGTGATGGCCTGACGATAGACCGAGTCGATGACGTCGCCTGCTGCGAAGACGCCCTCGACAGACGTCTTCGAGGTGCGACCGTCGACGCTGAGGTACCCGTCGGCGCGCATCTCGAGCTGATCGGCGAACAGGCTTGTGCGCGGGTCGGAACCGATAGCCACGAACATGCCGGTCACCGGCAGTTCTGAGGTCTCCCCAGTGACGGTGTTGCGGATGGTCAGCCCGGTGAGGGAATCTTCACCGTGGACTTCGGCGACCTCGGAGTCGAGGAGGAACTCGAGCTTCTCATCGGCGTTCGCGCGGTCCTGCATGGCCTGCGAAGCACGCATCTCCTGCCGACGGTGGACCAGCGTGACCTTGGACGCGAAACGGGTGAGGAAAGTGGCCTCCTCGAGTGCGGAGTCGCCGCCGCCGATGACAGCGATGTGCTGGTCACGGAAGAAGAATCCGTCACAGGTGGCGCACCAGCTGACTCCGTGCCCGGAGAGCTTCTTCTCGTTGGGCAGTCCGAGCTCGCGGTATGCCGAGCCGGTTGCCAGGATCACGGCCTTGGCTGTGTAGCGCGCCCCCAGAGCGGTCTCGATCTCGTGAGCACCCGGGTTGAGTTTGAGGGTCTCGACATCGTCGTAGATGACCTCGGCACCGAACTTCTCAGCCTGCTCTCGCATGCTCTCCATGAGTTCGGGCCCCTGCACACCGGCGGGGAATCCAGGGAAGTTCTCGACGTCGGTGGTGTTCATCAGTTCGCCGCCTGCGGTCACCGATCCTGCGATGACGACCGGCGAGAGGTTCGCACGGGCCGCGTAGACGGCCGCGGTGTAGCCGGCTGGCCCCGATCCGATGATCACCAGTTGAGTATCAGTCATGTGAAAAGTTCCCTGCTTCTATCTGCTGTGCTCAGCGCGCCGCGGAGTGCCGCGCGAAATGACGTTCGTATCTATAACGGTACGGTGCCGCGGACTATTCCGCACCCGCATCCTGTTCGGCATCAGGGTACGAGGAACTGCTGGTCGGTTCAGAAGAACTTCACAGAGCTGATGGTGGCCTTATAGCCGCCGTCGGTCTGCGGCAGTTCAGTGACCCAGAGGATGAGTTTGTCCGTCTTGACCTCTTCATCGAACTCCACGGTGACGGCACCGTCGGAATCGAAGACGCCTTCGCCGATGACCTTCGCGTCCTCGGGGTCGTCACCGTCACGGATCTCGAACTTGCCTCCGGAGTTCCCCGACGCCACCTTCACCTTGCTGATGGTGGTCTCGTCCTCGAACTCGAAGAGCAGACCGACACCGGATTTGAGATTGCCGAAGCTCGCCGAGTTGTACCGGTCGGTGTTCCATGACCCTTCGGTCTTGGGAATGACGTTCTCGGTTTCACTGTCGTGTTCCGATCCGTCGCCTTCGGGGTCGAGGGATTCGACCGTCTTGATCTTCGGAGGATCGGCTTTCGGAGTCTTCTTCTCTTCCTTCTTCGTCGGCTGCTCGCTCGCTGCGGACGTCTCAGAGACCGGAGTGGACTCCTCATCTCCCGAGTTGAAGCCGATGATGACGATGCCGAGCACGATTGCGGCAACGACCGCGAGGCCGAGAACCAGCCACAGGAAGGGTTTCCGAGTGGCGGCTGGATCCCGCTCGTCGGGGCCTGCTCCACCCGAACCGCCGCCAGCACCGCCGGAAGCCGCGCTACCGCCAGCACCACCGGTGCCGGCACCCCCTGCCGTGGCACCTGCTGTCCCGGCAGCCTTGTTTCGGTTCTTCACAGACCCAGCCTGGGCTGCACCGGTCGAATCGCTGTGCTGTTGGCGCGGTTTCCCGGCCTTGCGCTCAGCAGGGCGCACAGATTCGGAGCCCTCAGCCGCCTCGGCGCGGGACTCACCACCGGTGTTCCGGTTGTCGACTGCACTGCGATCGTCAACGGAGTCCGGGGACAGCCGGCGCATCTCCTTCGGCGGTGCGGCAGCATTGGCTTCCTGCTGACGGGCAGTCGAACTCGCCTCGAAGGCGGCAAGCCGCCTGCGCGCTTCGTCTTCCTTGGCCTTCGCGATCCGCCGTTCGCGTTCATACTCGCGTCGCTGATGCTCGCGCTGCTGTTCATTGGTTTCGAACATGCCGCCGAGGAACCAGGAACCGTCGTCATCGTCCTCGCCGTCCATGATCACGCGCGTGTCGTTCTCATCGCTTTCGTCGTCGTTCTCGGGGACGATCTCAAGTGCCTGAGTGTCAGGATCCGAATCGTCTTCCCGGCTCATGATCGGGGTCGTGAGGTTCTCGTCGTATTCGTGCTCCGAATACTCCGAATACTCCGAGTACGTCTGCTCCGGCTGCCATTCCTCCCAGTCCTGAGCGGCGCTGTCGAGTTGTTCCTTCGCAATCGGGAAGCTCGAGGCCTCGCGCATCTGCATCCTGTCGGCATACCGGCCCGTGGTGCTTCCGACCACTCCGGCCGCCAGTCCCCGCGTTCCCGGACGAGTGATTCCGATGCGCACCAGGGCGGCCTGCACCTGATCTTCGCTGGCGCTGGTCGAACCGCCGGGACCGGGCCCGATGGTCTTCGAACGTGGAGCGGGCAGGCTGGTGGCCTCATCGAAGCTGCGCGGCGACTGATCGAACAGATTCTCGTTCTCCGCCACCGGAGCGCGATTGACGTAGCGCAGCAGTTCCGGGTCCCACTTGTCGATATAGCCGAGAACCTCGGCGACCGAACCCGGACCGGGATCCGAACCTGTGATGATTCCACTGACGAAATCATCGAGTCTGTCAGGGACCTCGGGGTTGAGCGCCTGCGCCCGGGCGATCCGGGCGTTCTCTTTCTCCGCAGGTGGAATGCCGTCGAATGCCTCTTCGCCGGGCCAGTATCCGGTCAGAGCCGTGTAGAAGAGCTGGACGAGCGCGAGGGCGTCTCGACGTGAGGCCTTTGTCGGCGTGTAGTCCTTCTGCTCGACGAGCCCGGTGTCCAGCGCCAGTGCCGCATCGATGCCGATGCCTGCGATGACCACCGCACCCTTCGACGTCAGACCGACCAGACTCGGACGCAGGAACATGTGGAACAGTCCCCGCCTGGCGGAGGTCACTAGCGCCGAGCCGACCTCGCCGATGAGTGCGCAGGCGGCGTCGACGGGCAACGGCGAACGGGGCAGGATCTGGTTGAACGGCGTCACCGCGATGCGCTTGATGACGATGTAGTCCAGTCCGTTGGAATGGCCGACGTCGAGGGTCGGGGCGATGCGCGGGTCACCGAGGATCGACACACGACGGGCGGCTTCGAGGACGTCGTTGGAACCGTCGGCATCGGCGACGAGGATGAGCACGGGTTCATCGAGGATCGCATCGAGTCCGGTGCAGACGGCACCGACCTCGGGCTTTTCGGGAAGCCATCGGCGGTCGACGGTCGATACGACATAACGGCCGGCCACCACCATGCCGGGTTCGATATCGATCAGGGCGACCACCTCCGGTGGGGATTGACGGGGCTCAGGCTGTTTTCCTAAGTTTTCCAGCTACCACGCCAATAATCGAATGCAACTCTCTGACTCTGAGCAAATAACAAGCTCCGATGAAGAACAGGAGCATCACGGTGCCGACGGCAGCCGTGGTGATGAACGCCTGCCAGCGTCCTGCCAAGGCGAAGTCCGGGAAGAAGTAGAGCAGACCGAACCCAGCGCCTGCGGCGACGATCGCAGCGAGTAGGAACTTCATGTGCGAGGTGAGGATTCCGCGCAGGTCGATGGCGCCGAGGCGCTTCTTCAGGACCGCAAACGAGATGATCATCGCCATCAGATAGCCGAGGCTCATGACGAGACCGATGATCGCCACCGTCACCGACTTCGGGAAGATCGATACCGAGAGCACCGCCAGGGACTGGAAGATGATCTGCGGCAGCTGGATGAGGAACGGGGTCTTCGCATCCCCGTAGGCGTAGAACACCCGCTGTGCGAGATAGTTCGCGCTGAAGGGTACGAGACCGAAGACCATCGTGATGATGACCAGGCCGATGGCCATGGCCTGTTCGCGACCAGGACCGGCAATGATCATCGCCACCGGTGAGGCGAGGACGACGAGGGCGGCGAGGGCGAAGGTGTTGACCATCCCGACCATGCGCACACCCATCGAGAAGTCGCCGACGACGGCCTCGGTGTCCTCCTCGGCCGCGTTCTTGGCCAGAGAGGTGAACAGCGCCGTGGCCAGGGACACCGCGATGAGCGAATGCGGGAGCATGAACACGAGGTAGGCGTTCGTATATGCCGTGTTTGAGGCATTGCCGTCGCCGGGGATCGACGCTCCCGAGGCGACGCGGGAGATGATGAGGAAGCCGATCTGGCCGATGAGCATGGCTGCGAACGTCCAGAACGCGACCTTGCCGGCCGAGCCGAGACCGACTCCCCGGAATCCGAACGTCGGCTTGTACTTGAAGCCGATGCGTTTGAGCGGCCAGATGAGGATGAGCGCCTGAGCCACGACGCCGAGGGTCGCCGTTCCGGCGATGAGGGCGATCTTGTCCGGGGTCCATGTATCGAGATCGTGGGTTGCAGAGTTGTTCGTGCCGAAGATGAGAATGAACGCGGCGAGACCGGCGATCGCGACGACGTTGTTGAGCACCGGTGCCCACATATAGGGGCCGAACGACGACTTCGCATTGAGCACCTGGCCCAGCAGCGTGTAGAGGCCGTAGAAGAACAGCTGCGGCAGACACCAGTAAGCGAAGGCTGTGGACAGCGCCAACTGTGCCGGAGACCAGCCCGAGGAGTACAGCCAGACGAGCAGCGGGGCCGCCGCCGTCGCGACGATGGTCACCACTCCGAGAATGAGGAACGACAGGGTCAGCAGTCGGTTCGTGAAGTCGGCACCGCCGTCTTCCCGTTTGGAGGCACGCACGATCTGCGGGACGAGGACGGCATTGACCACGCCGCCGGCCAGCAGCATGTAGAGGGTGTTCGGCACCTTGTTCGCGACGTCGAACGCGTCTGCCTGGACGAAGTTCACACCGATCGCGGTGGCCAGCATCGAGGCTTTGACGAAACCGAGCACACGCGAGGTCATGGTGCCGGCGGTCATGATCGCCGAGGACCGGGCCAGGGATGAGAAGCTGGACACGCTCTACCTCTTTTCGGGGTCGTCGGTCTTGGCGCGGGCCATCGCATCGGCCAGCTGCTGTTCGGGGATCTTCGGTCGCCCCCGAGAAATGGTCTTGATCAAGCCGATCACGAACACTACGGCCAGTGCCAATCCGATCACAGCGGTGCCGATGTTCTCCCAATCGGCGCGGACCCGAACCATGAGTGATTCCTGCTTGGGCAGGACCACCTCGTCGGCGGTGACCATCTCGATCGTCGTCGGCACATCGGCGTTGGCGAGGCCCTCGACGGGCACGTCCACACGCATCATCTCCGCGGCAGGCACCTTGACGGTCTCCGTCTCCTGCGCCCGCAGCTGCGGAGTGTTCGGCTTCATCCGGATCCGCAGCGTCGCCTCGGCGGGGGAATCATTGACGATCGTGACCGGAATCGTCGTCTTCTCGCCGGTGACGAGGAGGACGGACGAGCCCTTGCGCAGGTGCAGGCTGTCCATGAGGTTCTCGCTCTGTTCGCGGGCCTGACCGGCGCAGATGTTCGCGTTCCGGCCCAGGGTCCACGCCGCCGAGGTACAGGTGAGGAGTTCGCGGTCGAGCCGGATATCGGCGCTGTCACGGTCACTGAAGACGCTGTTGAAGTCCGCTTGGTTCGCCCGGGTCTCGGCCAGCGATTCCACGGCCCTCTTGCGGATGTGCGGAGCGTCGGCATCCGTCCGCAGCAGCCCGCGCGCCTCGGAACCGGAATCGAGGATCTTGTCGACCTCGGTGGGAGCGATCCACGGTGCCGAGCTCAGTTCCTCGACGGTCTGTTCCCAATTTGCCGAGGCGGCCGCGCGTGGGAGCGGAACGAACAGGCTGCGAGTGCGGTAGGGCGCCTCGGATTGGATCACCGCGGACTCCGCGACGAGCTCCGACAGTGCCCCGGCCGGGTTGTCCTCGGCGATCGCCTCGGCGCTCATGTCCGTGAGCTTCGTATCCGAGATGAGAGTGTCGATCGTCGACTCCCCGTCATCGGTGATCGTCGTCTGAGAATGCGCATCATCGTGGATGCCGGTGATCGAGGGCTGCTGACCATCGCTGAGGATCGCGGTGGAATTTCCGGACTTCTTCAGTGCCCGCAGCCCGTTCTTCGTCGCACTTCCGGCAACCGGCCAAGCGATGTCCGTGCGGGCATCGGGGAAGACGTCCTTGACGATCTCGCGCTGCTTCTGAGCGAAGGAGCTCAGTCGGTCTATCTTCGTCCCGCGCAGAGCACTGAGATCGGGATCGCCATAGGGCAGAGCCACGACCGGGTGCTTCTGTGCCGCCTCCACGAAGTCCTGATACCAGGAATCGAGGCGTTTGCGCTGCTTCTCTGCGGCTTCGAGTTCGGCGCCGCTGGAATCGGCGTCATCGTTCTCCGGTGCTCCGACCGGTGGCGACTGAGTCTCCTCACCGCTTCCCCCGTCGGGCTCTTCGGTCTCCTCCGGTGCGTCGGCGGGAGTCGGTTCGGCGATGGCGGCTTCGAAGGAAGCGATGATTCGGGGGTCGATCGCCAGAGCGAGCTCTTTGTGTTCCAGCAGCTTTGCGATCGTGTCGAGCGAACCGCCTTCGGCAATGGCGGCATCGAGCCGGTCGGAAGGGATGAGTCCGCCCTCGGAATGGCCGGGCAGAGTGACGGGAGCGAGCAGGCTGATCTTCGTCTGATCGAACTCCGGATCCGGGTACCACGTGGTGAAGCCGAGCGCAGAGGCCCGCAGACCGGTGTCGTCGCCGAGCTGAACCGCCAGCCCCCGCGGGCCCCAGGAACTCACGGGTGAGGACTTGCTCAGGTCGAGGTCATCGGCGGGCACGCGGAAGGTGAATTCCGCGGAGGTGCCGGGATCGATGGTGTCGTCGAACGAGGTGTCGAGGGTGATTCCCGAGCTGTCATCGGAATCGGCGTCCTTGTCCTTCTTCGCCTTCTTCCTCGCTTCGGTTCCATCATGTTCGAGATCGGCGACGGTGCGGTGCTGTGCCTGTCCCTGCTTCCAGGCGGTCAGGCGGGATTCGGAATCGAGCTTCCGAGTCGACATCTGCAGGCTCAGGCTCGGCTTCTCGACCGCCTTCTTCGTCGTGTTCGAGATCGTTCCCCGCACGGTCAGCGTGCCCTTGTCATCGATCCACGGAGTCACCTCGTCGAGGGTGATCGAGACCTCATCTTTCTTCGCATCGGTGTCCGCGTCGGTATTCGCATCGGTGCTGGCTGCGGCCGGGGCGGCATCGAGCAGCGGATATGCGAAAACCGGCCCTGCGAGCAGCAGGAGCGTGCTCAGCAGGGCGGTGAGGAATCGCAGTCGGCGAATGGGAATGGGTTTCACTGCTCCAGTCGGGACACCATCGGTCGGGCGGCGGCGACGATTCGGCGCTCATTGGCGAACGACAGTCGCGAACGCAGGTCATTGAAGGGCACCCACGCCGCATCGATCGCTTCTTGGTCAGGATCATTATCCACTGTCAGAGTCCCCGATTGTGCACGCAGCAGGAAATGGTGGACGAGTTTGTGGATCCGGATTCCGGTCACGGTGAACCAGTAGTCGACGGTTCCCAGCGGGCAGATGATCTGCCCCGCGATCCCGGTCTCCTCTTCGACCTCACGGCGAGCCGCCTCGGCGGGGGTCTCCGTTCCTTCGAGATGCCCCTTGGGGAGGCACCATTCGATCCGGCCGGCGCGATTGATGCGCGCGATGACGGCCACGGTCAGCAACGGGTGAGAGAAGTCGACAACGATGCCACCGGCGGAGATCTCCTCCACTGTGGTGCGGCGGGACGTGCGGGGTCCCGGCTTGGGCATCGGTGTGGTCATTCTCCTACCTTAGTAGGCGAAGCTTGGAAGTTTCGTGTCATCTGCTCCCGGTAGGCTTATGGAGATCGGAACTCACGCCTGGACGCGGGAGACGAGTTCCCATGGGCAAGAGCAGAGATCTGAAGAATTGAAGGAGCTCGGTGGATCCGCAGACCGCGCACAACCGACTGCACGACAAGCTCGACGAACTCGAGCACATCCTCGGCCCGCTGGGTCAGAGGTTCTCCTCAGCCGGTTTCGAACTCGCCCTCGTCGGCGGTTCCGTCCGTGACGCGCTGCTCGGTCGCCCCATGCCCGACCTTGACTTCACCACCGATGCCCACCCCGACGACATCCTCGGACTGATCTCCGATTGGGTCGACACACATTGGGACATCGGACGCGAATTCGGCACCATCGGGGCCGTGAAGTCCGGTGTGCAGATCGAGATCACGACCTACCGCGCAGAAGCCTATGAAGAGGACTCGCGCAAACCTGTGGTCGCCTTCGGCACGGACCTCGACGCCGACCTCGTCCGCCGCGACTTCACGATCGGGGCGATGGCGATCCGGCTGCCCTCGAAGACGTTCGTCGACCCGCATCATGGATTCGACGACCTCATCGCCGGTCGCATCCGCACCCCCGGGGCCGCCGCGGACTCGTTCTCCGATGATCCGCTGCGGATGATGCGCGCGGCCCGGTTCACCTCTCAGCTCGGGCTCGACCCAGTGCCTGAGGTGGAAGAGGCGATGACGGCGATGGCCGATCGGATCGAGATCATCTCCGCCGAACGCGTCCAGGTCGAACTCGTCAAGCTCATCACCGGCATCGATCCGGTCGCCGGAATCGACCTGCTCGTGCGCACCGGAATCGCCGACCATGTCCTCCCCGAGGTGTCCGGACTGCAGCTCGAGACCGATGAGCATCATCGGCACAAGGACGTCTACCAGCATTCGCTGACCGTGCTGCGTCAGGCAGTCGAACTCGAGAGCCGATATGCCGCGGCTCAAGAGGAGGCCGGAATGGCCGACGATGATCCGCAGCGCCTGCGCGTGCCGGACTTCGTCGTGCGTTTCGCCGCGCTCATGCACGATGTCGGCAAACCCGCCACTCGGCGTTTCCAGCCCGGCGGTGCCGTGACGTTCTACCATCACGACGCGGTCGGTGCGAAGCTCACGGCCAAGCGGATGAAGGCGCTGCGCTTCGACAAGGACACGACGAAGGCGGTCGGCCGCCTCGTCGAACTGCATCTGCGCTTCTACGGCTACGGCGATGCCGGGTGGACGGACTCGGCGGTGCGCCGCTATGTCACCGACGCGGGACGGCTGCTCTCGCGGCTGCACATTCTCACCCGTGCGGACGTGACCACCCGGAACAAGCGGAAGGCCGATCGGCTCGCGTTCGCCTATGACGACCTGGAAGAGCGCATCGAGGCCCTGGCGAAACAGGAAAAACTCGATTCGATCCGCCCGGACCTCGACGGCAAGCAGATCATGGCGATCCTCGATATCGAACCATCACCGCTGGTGGGCAAGGCGTACAAGCATCTGCTCGAGCTGCGGATGGAGCACGGGCCGCTCGGACGCGAACGCGCCGAGGCGGAGTTGCGCTCCTGGTGGGAATCCCACGGTCAGTGACCGACCCCCGCCTGCTCACCGGCTGATCAGTGCTGATAGCTTCGTAATCGTTTAGATTTGTGTGTGACGTCACATGATGTGACGGTGGCGAAAGGTGAGGAGACCACAATGACAGTGACCGAGGAGTTCCGTGCTGCCCGAGACAAGCTGATCGAGCTCCGCAGCGATTACGAGGCCGCGCGCGAACAGTTCGAATGGCCGCGTCTCACGCACTTCAACTTCGCACTCGACTGGTTCGACAAGATCGCCGAGAACAACGACAAGCCGGCTCTGTGGATCGTCGAACAGGACGGAACTGAGGGCAAGTGGAGCTTCGCGGAGCTCTCCGCGCGGTCGAACCAGGTGGCGAATCACTTCCGCCGCGCCGGGATCAAGCGCGGCGACCATGTCATGGTCATGCTCAACAACCAGGTCGAGCTGTGGGAGACGATGCTCGCCGGCATCAAGCTCGGTGCCGTGCTCATGCCGGCCACCACGCAGCTGGGCCCCATCGATCTCACCGACCGTGCCGAGCGCGGTCAGGCCGAGTTCGTCGTCGCCGGCGCCGAGGATGCCGCGAAGTTCGATGACGTCGATGTCGAAGTCGTCCGCATCGTCGTCGGCGGCGAGCCCACCCGCCAGCAGGACTACAGCTACTCCGATGCCGATGATGAGAGCACCGAGTTCGACCCTCAGGGCAGCTCGCGCGCCGATGACCTGATGCTCCTCTACTTCACCTCGGGCACCACCTCGAAGGCGAAGATGGTCGCCCACACCCATGTCTCCTACCCGGTCGGTCATCTCTCGACGATGTACTGGATGGGACTGACACCCGGCGACGTCCACCTCAATGTCGCATCGCCCGGCTGGGCCAAGCACGCCTGGTCGAACATCTTCACCCCGTGGATCGCCGAAGCCTGCGTCTTCCTCTACAACTACTCGCGCTTCGACGCCAACGCCCTCATGGAGACCATGGACCGCGTGGGAGTGACGAGCTTCTGCGCCCCGCCGACAGTGTGGCGCATGCTCATCCAGGCCGACCTCAGCCACCTGAAGAATCCCCCGACGAAAGCTCTCGGTGCCGGTGAACCCCTCAACCCCGAGATCATCGACCGCGTTCACAGCGAATGGGGTGTGCTCATCCGCGACGGCTTCGGTCAGACCGAGTCGACCCTGCAGATCGGCAACTCGCCCGATCAGGAGCTCAAATACGGCTCGATGGGCAAGGCCCTGCCCGGATTCGACGTCGTGCTCATCGACCCGGCGACCGGTGAGGAAGGCGACGAGGGCGAGATCTGCCTGCGCCTCGATCCTCGCCCCGTCGGATTGACCACCGGATACTGGAGCAACCCGGAGAAGACCGCAGAGGCCTTCGAAGGCGGTGTCTATCACACCGGTGATGTGGCCTCCCGTGACGAGGACGGATACATCACCTACGTCGGTCGCGCCGATGACGTGTTCAAGGCCAGCGACTACCGGCTCTCCCCCTTCGAGCTCGAAAGCGTGCTCATCGAACACGAGGCCGTCGCCGAGGCGGCCGTCGTGCCCTCGCCGGATCCTGTGCGACTGGCTGTGCCCAAGGCGTATGTCGTGGTGTCGAGCAAGTTCGAGGCCGATGCCGAGACGGCCCGGTCGATCCTCGCCTACTGCCGTGAGAATCTGGCTCCGTACAAGCGCATCCGCCGACTCGAGTTCGCCGAGCTGCCGAAGACGATCTCCGGAAAGATCCGTCGCGTCGAGCTGCGCGCCCGCGAAGACCAGCTGCATCCGTTCAGCGGCGAACCCGTCGTCGAGGGCAACGAGTACGCCGACACGGACTTCGACCTTAAGAGCTGAGCGGTGCCGCGACTCTCGTTCAAGCGGCCCAGCACTTTTCAGCCCGTATGCCTATGGCAAAGCGCTGGGCGGCTTGAACGAGGCGTCGCGGCTGGCGGCATCTGCGGAAAAGTGCGGGCACGCTTGAACGAGAAGGTACGCGCGCATGGTCGAGGTGCCCCGGCTGGCGACGCCGAGCACTGATCTGCGGGCAGACGTTTGAATGTGAGCAAACACGCACTCGTCATGGTTGATTCTCCCGCAGTCAAGTAAAATGCCTGGTGAGATGCCGAATGCGGGGTTACTCTGAGAACGGTTCGGTAACCTGGCGTGTCTGCAGGGCGTCAGGCTCAGCACTTTTTCATCCTCTACTAATGAATGCGTGCGAGACTGATTGGCGTCTTTGACCTTTTTCGGACCTCGTCGCCACGCATTGCGGCAGGCTGACTGACCTGGAGGACCTTGGGTGGCTAAGGGACAACACACAGCCAAGAACATCGGCAGGAATACGAAGAACCTGCTCAACTACCCGCGAGCGGGTGTGAGCGGATGGACCCGTTTCCTGCCGAGCATCCGCGTACTCGTCGTCGGCGGGCTCAGCCTCGTCATCGCCCTGTGCGTGGCGTTCGCCATCGGCTATGCCGCAACGGACATCCCCGAGCCGAACCTCGAGGCCACCGGTCAGACCTCGACGATCTACTACAGCGACGGCAAGACGCCGATCGGTCAGTACAAGGTCGAGGACCGCAAGTCAGTGGAGATCGACGAGATCTCCGAACCCATGCAGAAGGCCGCGATCGCCGCCGAGGACACCTCGTTCTACGAGAACCGCGGCATCTCGATCAAGGGTCTCTCCCGCGCTGTCGTCGGCGTGGCCACGAATAAGTACGCGGGTGGCGGTTCGACGATCACCCAGCAGTACGTGAAGAACTTCTACCTCACGAACGAGCATTCGCTTGATCGCAAGGTCAAGGAGATGTTCATCTCGCTCAAGATCGACCAGCAGCAGTCGAAGGACGAGATCCTCGCGAACTACCTCAACACCATCTACCTCGGCCGTCGTTCCTACGGCATCGAAGTGGCATCTCAGAACTATTTCGACAAGCCGGCCTCGGAACTCAATGTCAGCGAGTCCGCTCTGCTGGCCGCGATGATCCAGCGCCCGGGTGCCGCCGATCCTTCGGACAACCCCGAGGCCTATCAGGACCGCTTCGACTACGTGGTCAAGAACATGGTCGACGAAGGCTTCATCACCGAGGAGCAGGCCGCCAAGGTCGAGATGCCCGAAGTGAAGAAGCAGAACAAGGAATCCTCGCTGTCCGGGCAGAAGGGCTACATGTGGGACTTCGTCCGTCGTGAAGCCCTGCGCAAGCTCGATATCGATGAGGCCCAGCTCGACCGCGGTGGCTACAACATCGTCACCACCTTCGACAAGGATCGTATGAAGGCAGCCGAGCAGGCCATCAAGACGCTTCCCCAGGACCAGCCCGAAGGAATGCAGGCCGGACTCGTCTCGATCGACCCCGACAACGGCGGAATCGAAGCTTTCTACGGTGGTAAGAACTACCTCGATCAGGCGTTCAATGCCTCGACCCAGAGCCATGTGCAGGCCGGATCGACGTTCAAGCCCTTCGCACTCGTCGCAGGTCTGGAGAACGGTGTCAGGCTGACCGATTCCTATCCCGGTGCCAGCCCGACGGTGCTCAACAACGACGGCACGCCGTGGCCGGTGCGCAACTTCGGCGGCTCGAGCTATGGCCCGGTGAGCCTGCTTAAGGCGACGCAGTCCTCGATCAATACAGCCTATGCGGCACTCAACGTGCAGGTCGGGCCCGACAAGACTGTCGACGTCGCCGAACGTGCGGGTCTGAGCGAGAACTGCACCGACAAGGAGATGAAGACCGGGGATACCGGCGGCTGCTCGATCGGTCTGACCCCGAACCCCTCCAATGTGCTCGGTACGCCCAGCGTCAAGCCCATCGACATGGCTTCGGCGTACGCGACCTTTGCGGCAAACGGCGTGCACCACGAGACTCACTCGATCAAGAAGGTCACGAAGGGTGCCGAGGACGAGGAAGTGTACAAGGCCGAAACCAAGGGCAAGCGCGTCTTCGACAAGGCAGTTGGTGCCGAGACCTCGTACGCCCTGAGCCAGGTCGTCCAAGGTGGTTCGGGCAGCTACGCCCAGAACCTCGGTCGTCCTGCCGCCGGCAAGACCGGTACGACGAACGAGAACAAGGCCGCATGGTTCTCCGGTTACACACCGAACCTCGCCACCTCGGTCGTGCTCTATCGCGAGGTCGACGGAAAGTCCGTGTCTATCGGCTCCTTCGGCGGTCGCGGTGAGGTCACCGGTGGTTCGTTCCCCGTTCAGGTGTGGACCGACTACATGCAGAAGGCCCTCCAGGGTGAGAAGGTCGAACAGTTCCCGGCCCGCGGCGAGCTTCCCGATAAGCCGAAGCCGAAGAACTCCAACCCGGCCCCGGCTCCGAAGCCCGAGCCGAAAGCACCGTCGGGCAGCAACGACGGCAGCGACGGGGACGAAAAGGAAGAGCCCAAGGCTCCGATCGAGACTCCGAAGGACGACGAGGACAAGAACAAGGACTCCGACGGCGACGAGAAGGGCAAGGAAGAAGGCTCGAAGGACGGTTCCGACGAAGGTTCGAAGGACTCCGACGGTAAGGACAGTGGGTCCGATGACGGCGGCGGTGGTGACACCGGTGGCGGCAACGGTTCCAACAAGGGCTCCGGCGGCGGTGGCGACACCGGTGGCAACGGTACCGACAAGGGCTCTGGCGACGGTGGCGACACTGGCGGTGGAGACACCGGAAACGGCAGCAGTGAAGATGGCGGATTGGGCATCGATGACATCACCGGCTGACCGGTAACCTCGAGTCATGCCCTCGAAGTCCAGCACCCGGATCGCCGAGCCTCTGCTCGGCGGTCCGGTCGGCATTCACCTCGGTGCTGCCGGTCGCCGGTTCCGCAGCGCGCAGGCCTCTGCGCTGGCTGCGGTCCTCGGCGTCATCACCTTCCTCGCTCTGGCTCTGCAGGGCCCGTGTCTGAGCTCGGGATACGAACAGCCGGCCGCCTCGGCGAGGATGTGCGCAGGGCCGCTGTCCACGGCGTTCCTCGGTGACACCAACCCCGAAGTGCTCGGGCGCGCACACGGCGGAGCGGCGGCCCTGGCTCCGCTGGAAGCTCGCCTGGTCGACCTGTTTCAGCTGTTCACCAACGACGTCTCCCTCTTCATGGTCGTCGTGCTCCTGCTCAACACCGCAGGGATCGCTGCTCTCGGCGCCGGACTCCTCGTCCTCGCCCGCTTCCGGGGGTGGCTGGTCGCGGTATTCGCCTCCCCGCTCATCCTCTTCACCCTCGGCTCCACTCTCGACCCGATTGCCCTCGCGCTGGCGGTGTGGGCGATGGTCATCTTCTTCGGAACCCCACCGCTGCGCCCGCGCGGGTGGTTGGCCGGTGTGCTGCTGGGCATCGCGACGTTCATCAACCCACTCGCCCTCCTCGTGATCCTCGCCCTGACCGTGACCGGGCCGAACCCGGCACGGGGACTGAAGGCGCGCAATCCGCGGATGATGCTCGCCGCGGCCACGGTCACCTCGGCGGTGCTGCTCGTCGTCGATCTCAGCGCGATCGACCGGATCATCCACTGGTACTCCGATGCCGTCGACGGCGGATCCTTCGCGTCGATTCTGCTCATGGCCGAACTCGGCGACGTGTCCGTCTGGGCCCCGCTGTGGATCATCGTCAGCGCCGGAGTGGTCCTCGCCGTCACCGTCTCCCTCTACATGGTCCGCCGCACGGGTGTCGACCCGGCCGTAGCCGCATGCCTGCTCATCGGCGGCTGCCTGCTGCTTGCGCCGGGACTCATGCCCTGGGACAGCCTGTGGCTGCTGCCCTTCATCGCCCTGTCCGTCCGCCGCTGGTGGGTGCTCATCGTCTGGACCCTCGCCGAGGCGGTCTTCGCCGTCGCCGTCCAACTCGGTGATGTGTCGGGATTCGAAGTCGATGAGGGACTCGACTCCACCTTCGTCGCCCTGTTCACCCTGCTGCGACTGTTGGCTCTCGTCCTCGTCGTGATCATGGCCGGTGAGAACCTCTACCGGCGAGGTATCCGCGGTCGCATGGCTGCGTCGGCGCCGCCTCGGCGAGAAGAGATCGACGATCCTGGCGACGCACTGGAACATCGGGCTGCTGGACGTAAGGAAAAGCACGAATCCGGACATGACAGTCAGCGCACCGGTCGATTAGACTAGTGAGGTCTGTTCCCATTTCGTGACGATCACGAGACGGGGAGCGGGCGTGCATATACCCTCCTGCCATGGACCGACCATGGCCGCAAAGACCAGAGGAGGTGGGTGACATATGCGTAAGTACGAGCTCATGCTCATTCTTGATAACGACCTCGAAGAGCGGACGCTGGCTGACACCGTGAACAACCTGATCAAGGTTGTCCCGGCTGAGAACGGCACCGTCGACAACGTGGATATCTGGGGACGTCGTCGCTTCGCGTACGAGATCCAGAAGAAGTCCGAAGGCTACTACGTCGTGGTTGATTTCCACGCCGAGCCTGCAACGACCAAGGAACTCGATCGTCAGCTCGGACTCAACGAGTCCGTTCTGCGTACGAAGATCCTCCGCCCGGACGCCAAGTAAGGCATCTTAAGCTACCTCGCTTCTAGGAGATTCAATGGCAGGCGAAACAGTCATCACGGTCGTCGGGAACCTCACCAGCGATCCCGAACTGCGCTTCACACCGAACGGTGCGGCAGTCGCTAACTTCACCGTGGCCTCGACGCCGCGTATCTTCGACCGTCAGGCCAACGAGTTCAAGGACGGAGAGACTCTCTTCCTCCGCTGCTCGGTGTGGCGTGAAATGGGAGAGAACGTCGCCGAATCTCTGCAGCGCGGTACTCGGGTCATCGTTCAGGGCCGACTGAAGTCCCGGTCCTTCGAAACCAAGGAAGGCGAGAAGCGCACGGTCATGGAGCTGGATGTCGACGAAGTCGGCCCCAGCCTGCGACGCGCCACCGCCCAGGTCTCGAAGAACAGCCCCAGCGGCGGAGGAAACTTCGGCGGTGGCGGCGGCAACTTCGGTGGCGGCAGCCAGGGCGGAGGCGGCCAGCAGGGCGGCTTCGGCAACCAGCAGTCTTCCGGCTGGGGCAACAATCCTCAGCAGGGCGGCCAGCAGGGCGGTCAGCGCCAGGGCTACAGCCAGGGCGGCAACAACGCACCCGCCAATGACCCGTGGGCATCATCGAACCCGCAGAGCGGCAACGGCGGCTGGGGCAACCCCGGCGCCGATGAACCCCCGTTCTGATCCACGTCTTCACGACATTTCGAGACATTCGTTAACAGGAGATACTCATGGCAAAGCCAGAGATCCGGAAGCCTATCAAGAAGAAGGCTAATCCGCTCAAGAAGGGCGAAGCGGCGAACATCCACTACAAGGACACCGCTACGCTCCGTAAGTTCATTTCCGACCGCGGCAAGATCCGTGCACGTCGCGTCACTGGTGTGACCGTGCAGGAACAGCGCGTCATCGCAAAGGCCGTCAAGAACGCCCGCGAGATGGCACTTCTGCCCTACTCGAGCTCAGCTCGCTGATCGGAGGGAAAGAATAATGCCTAACCGCAAAGTGATTCTGAACCAGGAAGTCGACGGCCTCGGTGCCGCCGGCGACGTCGTCGAGGTTCGTGCCGGATACGCACGCAACCTGCTTCTGCCTCGTGGCTGGGCTTCGGCCTGGTCCGCCGGCGCTGAGAAGCACATCGAGTCTCTGCGCAAGGCCCGTCAGGCCAAGCAGATCGCTGATCACGACGAAGCCATCAAGGTCAAGGGCGAACTCGAGTCGACTACGGCTCGCATCGACATGAAGGCCGGCAAGAACGGTCGCCTCTTCGGCGCCGTCACCCCTGCCCTCGTGGCCGAGGCCCTGCAGACCGCGACCGGACGCGAGTTCGATCGCCGTCAGGTCGCCTTGACCGGTCACGTCAAGACCCCCGGCAGCTACAACGCTGTTGTGCGCGTCGGCGACGAGATCACCGCGAAGATCAAGTTCGAGGTCATCGGCAAGGCCTGATCAAGGCCTTGTCCGGGCGTCCCAGTTCGGATGATTCGGACGTGGTGAGGGCCTGAACGGCCCCACCGCACCACCGCCGAGGCGGCACCTGAGTTCAGGTGCCGCCTCGGCGTTTTTCGTGGGGTTGGGATTCGGCTGTCGGAGCTGTGAGGGTGCGGCCGGCGGCGGCTCGCTGCTGATACCTGCTCACGGTGGGCACTGACTCACGGTGGGCACTGAGTTGCGGACGGCGTCCGGGGGCTGCGGACTGCACTGGAGGGCAGTCGAGCATCCATCCGGGTTCTCGGCAAAACGACGTGTCGCACCTAGAACCTCGCGACAGCTACATAACATCCCGTTGCACCTGTGCGTTGTGCGGCTGCCGGTGACAGATGCATTTGCAGTCGTAGGTTGTGCCGCTTGCGGTGACGGATGCTCGTGGGTCGCAGATGGAGGACATGACGCTTGCGGTGCGCAACATCGCTGGCGGTGTGGGATGCTGCGATGCGGCCCGGACGTTGCGGGACGATGGGAAGGGATGGGTCAGGTGAAGAGCTTCTGGCCGATCATCGTGTCTCCGGTGCCGATTCCGGGCGGGATGGCGAACAGCGCCGAGGCCTGATGCTGCAGGTACTCGGTGAGCAGGTCCTTCTGTGCCATGGTCTTGAGGATCGGGTAGAAATTCGTCCGCGGGTCCCGCACATAGGCGATGAAGAACAGACCCGCATCGAGGCGGCCGAGCGAATCATTGCCATCGGTGAAGTTGTATCCTCGACGCAGCATCTTCGCCCCCTTGTGGTGCTCGGGAGCGACGATGGCGATATGCGACCGCGCATCGATCGCCGGTGCACCTTCGCCGTTCTTCGCAGAGAAGTCGATGGGGGTGAACTCTTCATCCGCGGTGGGTTCTGCCACGGACTGCGGGGCGCCATAGCGTTTGTCGCGGCCGATGATGTCTTCCTGTTCAGCCAAGGACACTCGGTCCCAGATCTCCAAGTACATGTGGATCTTGCGAGCCATGAAGTAGGTGCCACCGGCCAGCCAGCCATCGGAAGCCGGATCATCACCAGACTGTACCCACAGGTGCTTGTCGAGTTCGCCGTCGGCGTCCTCGCTCTTGATGTTGTTCGTCCCGTCCTTGAACCCGAACAGGTTGCGCGGCGTCTCCTGCTCTGTCGACGTCGACGAGGTGCGGCCGTAGCCGATCTGCCCCCACTTGAGCTTCGCAGTGCCGAAAGCGATGCGAGTGAGGTTGCGGATCGCATGGACGGCGACCTGCGGATCGTTCGCGCAGGCTTGGACGAGCAGATCACCGTTGCTCTCGGAGGCATGGATGGCTTCATTCGCGAACTTCGGCACACCGTCCTTGAGCACCTGCGGCATCTTGCCCTTCAGGCCGAAACGATCCTTGCCCGACTCATCGACGAACAAGGTGGCACCGAAGCCGAAGGTGATCGTCAGCCCGCTGGCCGGATACCCCCACACCTCACCGGAATCCTTCGGCGGCAGTTCGGTATTCGCGTCCGGAGCGCCACCGACCAGGTCACCGGCACTCATCTGTTCCGCCGCCACCGTCCAATCCTCGAGGAGGCTGATGAGCGCTTGACGGTCCGAGGTCGTGACATCGAAGGCCACCGTGTACATATTGTCCTGAGCGGGAGTGAGGATGCCCTGCTGCTTCTCAGCCCGGAAGGGATAGCTGAGATGGACGGCGGACTGCTTCTTCTCCTGCGTTCCGCGCACGGCATAACCGACCGCACCGCCCCCGACACCAGCGATGCCGAGAGCACCTGCGGCCCCACCGAGGGCAAAGAGCCGACGCCTCGGAATCCCGCGCACCTTGCCTTCGGTGGATCCCGCCTCGGTGGGTTCGTCATGGCTCATTCGCGTACTCCGACAGACTTCAGCGCAGGATGGTGCCGCTGACCTGCGACAGGGGTTCGCTCAGAGCGTTGACGGCATCCGAGAGCTCTTGCTGGGCTTTGGTGTAGTCGGTGTCCTTCGGAGCTTCGCCGGCGTCCTTCTGCACTGTCGCGACCTTCGAATAGTCCTTGTAGAGGATATTGCCCTCATCGTCCTTGCCGGTCTGGTACTTCTTGAGCACCGTCTTCACACCGTCGAGGTTCGTTGTGATCTTCTTCGCGAGCTCGGGATCCTGGGCTTCGACGAGCTTTTCGACATTGCCGTAGGCCACCTCGGCGCCTTCGATATTCGCGTGGAAGTCAAAGAGGTCGGTGTGTGAGAAGGTCTCCTCTTCGCCGCCGATCTTCGACAGTGCGACCTCTTCGAGCAGCGCGGATGCACCCGTGGCGACATCGGAGAGTTTGAGTTCGAACGTGCCGCTGGCGCCGTCGACCTTGCCGTAGACGAGGTCGTAGAGGGTCTTCGTGTCCTCGTTGAGTTTGTCTGCGACCTTCTTCCGTTCGGCCCCGGACTCGAACTTATAGCCTTCGGACTTGTCCGTGAACAGATCGGCTTCGATCCGGTGCCAACCGGTCCAGTCGGCCAACACCTCGGGGTCGTTGGGCTTCTTCCCGGCATCAGCCGAGAGGTCCTGGACTCGGGCGTCGAGCGCACCGTCGAGGTCTCCGGCCTCTTTGATGCCGAAGGACTCGGCGGTCGGTTCGATGCGTTCATAGTGCTGACGCGCCAACGGATAGAGGGCCTTCGCCTTCTCGGTATCACCCGAGGTGTAAGCATCGGTGAAGTCCTTCGTGGCATCGACGAGCTGACCGACCTGGTCCTTGACGTAGCCGGTGTAGTTCGTGATCGCCTTGTCCTCGGCGGCTTGGGTGTCGCTGTCGACGGAGACTTCTTCGCCCTTCGTGACGGCGAACTCCGCCAAGCCCACGAAATCGCCGACCATATTCGGCTTGCACGCCGTGTAGTACGTGCCTTCTTCGAGTGCTGTGGTCACCGTGGTCGTCGTGCCTGGGCCGATGTTCTCCTTCTCGGATTCGATCTGGAGTTTGTTCTCGGCGAGGATCTCGAACTCGTTCGGCTTCGTGCCGTTGTTCGTCACGGAGAAGCTCACCTTGCCCGAAGGCAGTGTGGCGGGGCTGACCTCACAGGTGTCATCGGTGATGGTCACCGTGACAGTGTCGCCGGAGGCAGCGGCATCGTCCTTCTTGTTCTGCGGATTGTCGGTGCAGGCTGCCAGCGACAGGGCGAGCAGAGTGACCGTGGGCAGAGCGATGAGAGCGGAATGGCGATTCATGGATGTCCTTGCAGATGAGACTGGTGAATGAGGATGGTGCTCTGGTGCGGCCGGGCCGCACCCGGGGCGGTGTGGCAGATCAGGGATGGGGCGTGGTCGCCGATGATCTCGCCTCGACCGCCGCCGAGGTGGGGCCCGCCTCGGCGAGGGTGTGCCCTTCCGTCGGGGCGGGGGTCGTCCCGCCCTTTTTGCGGGGTGACTTCCCGTGGACCTGGCGGTAGAAGATGATGGCCACGGGAACGATGTAGATGATCCAGCCGATGGTCTGGAGCACCGTGGGTTGGACGTTGACCTGGAAGATCGCCTGTCCGAGGACGTAGAGCCAGTAGATCGGCGACGTGGGTTCCGGCAGCAGGTGGCTGACGTCCCACGCATGGTTCATGATTCCGGGAAGGACCCCAGCCTCCTGCAGATCGCTGATGCCGTACGCGAAGATTCCTGCGGCGACGAGGATGAGGAAATAGCCGGTGACAGAGAAGAACAGCTTCATGTTGATCTTGCGCGAACCGCGGTAGATGAGCCAGCCGAGGATGAGCGAGAGCAGCAGCCCGGTGACGACGCCGGCGGTGGTGGCGATGACGTTGTTCTCCACCGAGGAGCGGACCGTGGCCCAGATGAACAGCGCGGATTCCGCGCCTTCCCTGCCGACGGCGAGCACGGCGAGCCAGACGAGACCCCAGCCGGACGAGCGCTTGTCCAACGAGGCGGCCATCGACGATTCGAGTTCACCTTTGAGTGCGCGTGCGTGCTTGCCCATCCAGAAGATCATTCCGGTCACCAGGGCAACGGTGATGATGGAGAGCACGCCGCCGATGATCTCCTGCGCCTGATAGGTCAGGGTCTTCGGCCCCCAGGTCAGCAGGGCGCCGATGCCGAAGGGAATGAGCGCGGCGAGACCGACGCCGAGCCAGAGTTTGGGCAAGACGTCTCGGCGACCGGTCTTGACCAGGTAGCCCACGAGGATGCCGATGACCAAGGTGGCCTCGAGACCTTCGCGCAAGGCGATGAGGAGGTTCGCGACGAACATCTGACTCACTCTCGTCAGTTCGTCGAGGCGGGTGTTCGGGCCGTCTCGAAAGGGGATGAACGAATTTAGCCTAACCTAAGGTCGGCTGATTCAGTGTACATCCAGTTTCGTGGTGCTGCGGACGCGGGAAATCACGCGAATTTCAGCGGCGGCAGGGGTGATTGTCGGATTCGACAGGTGGATCGGAATCAGGATCAGAGGTCGAGAGGATCCTCGGCGGGGTAGGTGAGGTTCCCATCGTCGCCAAGTCGTGCACCCTCGCTGAGCTTCGCCGCATCGACATGTCCCGCGCCGAGGATGTGTGAGACCGCGAGGCCGCGGGCAAGCAGCTGGTCGGCGATGATCCTACGGTGGCAGCGCCACCACACCGCCTCTGAGCACATGAGGACGCAGCGTTGGGTCGTCGACCATTCGATGAGGATGTCGAGGTCGGTGTGGAACTCTTCGGAGAGGCAGTGGTCGGCGTAGTTGTGGAAGCTGCGGTTCTGCCACCAGGCATTCGTCTCAAACGGCACGGTACGGCTGACGGGGCGGCGTCCGGTCAGTCCCTCGAGACGGCGCAGTTCGATCCCCGCCTCGGCGAGGTCGGTCTCAAGGGTATCGGCGTTGAACCAGGGGTACTTGTTCGAACCGGGCAGTTTCCGGACGTCGACGACCGCCTCGGTGCCGGTATCGGTGAGCAGTTCGATGAGTTCGTTCAGCTCTCGGTTCGAATGCCCGACCGTGAGGACGGCCGGCAGGTCGGACTGGGCGGTACCGGCAGGACCGGTGGCCGCCTCGGTGGAAGCGACGCGACCGGTCCAGCTGGCGTTCATATCCGGTCGATCAACCCTCGGAGAGGTCGGCGATGAGGGCGTCGATGAAGGATTCGCAGGCGGCGATCTGTTCGAGTTCGATGAACTCGTCGGGTGCGTGAGCCTGGGCGATGTCTCCGGGACCGCAGACGACGGTCGGGATGCCGGCTTCGGAGAACAGACCCGCCTCGGTGCCGTAGGTGACCTTGTCATCGGTGGCGATGGCGCCCCAGCTCGCGGCGAGCGAGACGATGTCTGCATCGGCCGGAGTCTCGCAGCCGGGAGCCTCGGCTTCGATAGTGAAATCGACGCCGGCTGCCTCGTTCTCGGCGGCCATCGCTCGACCGAGACGCTGAGCCTCGGCGCGGAAGCGTTCGACGAGAGCCTCGCGGTCCACGGAACCGAGCGATCGGAACTCGAACTGGACGGTCGCCTCGGCGGGGATGGTGTTGACGGCGATGCCGCCGGTGAACGTGTTCGCCGTGACCGAGGTGAAGGGCACGACATAGGCCTCGTCGAAGGGCCCTTCGGTGCGGAATTCGGCTGCGACGGCGTGGACGAAGGCGACGAATTCGGAGGCATAGGCGATGGCGTTGACGCCTTCGGGGGTGAGCGAGGAGTGGGCGGCGACACCGTGGAAGTCGACGCGGAAGACGTTCATCGATTTGTGGCCGCGGATGGCCCGCATGCTCGAGGGTTCGCCGACGATGCAGCCGCGGGGCGTCAGGCCCTCCTCGGTGATGGCCTCGACGAGGGAGATGGCGCCCACGCAGCCGATCTCTTCGTCATAGGAGAATGCGAGGTGGATGGGTTCGCTGAGTTTCGCGGATTTGAGCGCTTCGAGGCGGGAGAGGATGACGCCGATGAAGGACTTCATGTCGGCGCTGCCGCGGGCAAAGTACTTTCCGTCGCGGACCTCCGGGGTGAACGGGTCCGAGGACCAGTCCTGGCCGTCGACGGGGACGACGTCGGTGTGCCCGGACAGGACGATGCCTCCTGTAGTCGTTCCGTCGGCTGCGGGGATGGTTGCGAGCAGGTTCGCCTTCGTGCCCTCCGGGTTCGGGATCCGGCGTGATTCGATGCCGGCGGCCTGGAGGCGGGCTTCGACGTGGTCGATGAGCGGGAGGTTCGTGTCCCGGCTCGTCGTGTCGAAGGTGATGAGATTCGTGATCTCGGTGATGGTGGCCTCGGCGGGTGTCGCTGACACGACTGCTCCTGACTCTCGGATGCGGGTTGTCTCGGTTCGGTCAGATCGCTGCATCTGCGGGAGGGCCGCGGTGGTCCCAGCGGGAACGTCGGACGTCTCCGCGGAGTGGCGGTCCCAGCGGGGACGTGGTCCCCGTGCAGGACAGCGGTGACCAGACTCTTCTCACTCTACGTGTCGGTCTGGTGGCGCGTGGGACCGGCCCAGTCGGTGGGCACTGCTCAGCCTTGAGCGCGCAGCTTTTGAACCATGAGGGCCCCATATTCAGGCCCCAGCGAGGACGAGAAGTGCCTCGTTCCGCGCATCGAGCCCGTCGTCGGGGATTTCGGCGGACATCTCTTCGCGCATGACCGCTCTCTTCACCGGGTCCATCGTCAGCTGAGCCGAGTAGGTGAAGACCATCGACAGCCAGTCGTGCCTCGAATAATGGAGGTCTTCGACGAACGTGGTCTCATTCGGGGTGAAACCGGCATCCTGCAGTTTTGTGAGCGCCGGATGTTCGACGGGTTCGAGCTCCCGCGTGGACTCAGCTGTACTGCTGCCCGCCCTCGCCTCTTGGCTCGCTTCGGTGCCCCGGCTCGCTCTCGAACCGAGACTCGCGGTCCTGCCGTCGGCATGAAAGCGAGCGATGACCGCATCGAGCCGGGTCTTCAGCTCACTGATGGGTTCGATATCGTTCCAAGCCAGAGCCAGAATTCCACCGGGGCGGAGCACCGTGCGAACTTTCGGCAGAGCAACCAGAGGATCGACCCAGTGGAAGGACTGACCGAAGCTGACGAGATCGAAGGTCCGGCCCTGTGGGTCCCATTTCTCGAACGTCGAGACTTCCACATCGAGACCTTTGGCCCGAGCGACCGCAGCCATTTCGTCATCTGGTTCGACGGCGAGGATCTCGGCGCCTGCTGACCGGAGCTGGGACGCGAGTATGCCGGTGCCGGAACCGACATCGAGGATGCGCGGGGCGTCCGCGGTTCGATCGCCGGTGGACGGCAGTGAGGAATCCGTTTGGGAGTCGGCGCTCGCCCCGGCCGCTTGCATGATCGCTCAGAGGAGCGCGGCAGGGTACTTCGGTCGGAAGGCGTCGTAGTCCTGGGCCACCTCGCCGAAGGATTCTGCACGTTCTCGATTTTCGAAGTGTTCCATCCACGTAGCCTAACGTTCCACGGTCGGGCAGGGCCGCCTCGGCGAGGGGATGGAAATCCATCCGCACCGGATCAGATCAGATGGAGATCGTCTCCGGTTCGGGGAAATCCGTGAAACTCTGATCCTCGTCGATCGGCGCCAGCTCGAGATAGCTGGGATAATCGTCGTCAATGAAGAGCAGCAGCATCGCCCCTGGTGAACCGGCTGTGAGGACGGTGCGATCCGACCAGTCCCCGTCTCCGCCCTGATCGTTGCGGTGCTCATCGTCGATGCGATCCTGCGGACGCATTCCCACGCTTGGACAAGTTCCACAGTCGCAATGGCTGGTGACCATCACCTCGCCGAGGCGGCCCTCCCAGATCTGACGTTGTTCGTTCGAGATCGGCTCGGGTGGATCCCAACCCTGCCGCTGCTCAGGAGTGAAGTCGGCAGAGTCTGCTTCGTCGGGAGACGGCGTAGCCGAGCGGATCATGCGCAGCGCGACGCTGTGTTCCCGGGCGTTCAGCGGGCGGACCATGGTCGAATTCTAGCTCGAGTACCTGGTCGAAAGGCTCATCCCTCATGAGTCGTGGCATCTCCACCCGGTGCACTGGGGAGATATGGGAGGGACGGGGTGGATAGCGAGCAACGCGGCGAAGTAAGAGTAACGGTGGGTGATGCTCGCCGGAGCAACGGTGAGGGATGTTCGCGAGGTAACGGTGAGGGATGCTCGCGAGCGATGGGGCGGCCCGAGCGGCGGGGCTCTCCGCGGAATTCCCAGGTGCGAACCCGCCTGCGGATGCGTGTGGAGGGGCAGGGTTTCGCTAAAGTCGTGGAGCAGGGGGTAACGATGTCGATCGAGAAGACACCATCCGTACCGCGCTTCGGCGCCGGCAGCGGAAACGGCGGGCCGGCCGAGCTCACGCCGGAGGATCAAGAGCGCGCTCGCGGACTGAAGAAGATGCGCACGCTCGCGCTCTCGCTGCTCATCCTCGCCACGCTCATCTTCCTCTCCACCCACCTCTTCACCGACAACACCGGCGTCTGGGGGTTCGTCTCCCGCGCCTCGGAGGCCGCGATGATCGGCGCGATCGCCGACTGGTTCGCCGTCACCGCGCTGTTCCGCCACCCTCTCGGGCTGCCGATTCCGCACACCGCGATCATCCCTCGCAAGAAGGACACACTCGGAGCGAGTCTGTCGGCCTTCGTCGCCGCGAACTTCCTCCACGCCGAGGCGGTGTCGACGAAGATCCGATCCGCCGAGATCTCCCATCGTGCCGGAAAATGGCTGGCGAAACCCGCCAACCGAGATATCGTCGTCGACCGTGCCGCAGGGGGCCTCGAATATGTGCTCGCGCGCATCGATGACGACTCTATCAAGGCGCTGACCAGGAACGTCATCATTCCTCGGCTCGTGGCCACCAGGAAGACACCGGTGCTCGCTCAGCTGCTGCGTCAAATCGTGCTCGACGGGGCTCACCACAGACTCGTCGACCTCATCGTCGCGGAGGCCTACAGCTGGTTGGGTGACAATCCGCAGGTCATCGATGAGATCGTCCACAATCGGGCACCGTCCTGGGTCCCCGATTTCGTCAACGAACAGCTGGCCAACCGCCTGCAGCGCGAAGTGCTCGGCTGGGTCGCCGACGTCCGCGACAACGAATACCACAAGGCCCGACAGGCGCTGGATGCGTGGCTCGTCGATCTCTCCGACGACCTCGAATCCGACTCATCCCTGTCCCAGCGGGCCGAAGAGATCTTCAACGACCTGCTCAGCCAGGAGGGCGTCGTCGACTCCGTCCTCGAGATCTGGGGTTCGCTCAAACAGCTGCTGCGCGAGGCCATCATCGACGAAAGCGGCGAAGTCCGAGCCCGCATCTGGCAGCTCATCGGCGAGTTCGCCGAACGGCTGCAGGCGGACTCGGAATTCTCCCGCCGCATCGATGACCGGATCGCCACCACCGCCGGTGATCTGGCCGAAAGCTTCGGCCCTGAGATCGCCAGCGTCATCTCCGACACCATCGAACGCTGGGATGCGAAGGAAGCCGCCGAGCGCATCGAGCTCTACGTCGGCCGCGACCTCCAGTACATCCGCATCAACGGCACCGTCATCGGCGCGCTGGTCGGCCTCGTGATCCACACCGTCATCGTGCTCCTGCCGGGGTGAGACCGCCAGGGTGAGGCGCTGAAGCGCCCTCAGCCACTGAGGGTTCAGCGCTTTCGGCCCCGAGCACCTGGTCGAAGGGGACCATCGCAGGGGAAGTTGTGTCGAAACTCTGTCAAGGATTACGCGCGGGCTGTACTCTGAAATGACCGAGCAGAACCGGAAAGGATCCGATGCTCACAGTCGCAGCGCTGCTCTCCATCGTCATCCTGGGCTCCGTCTTGGGTCTGCTCTCGCGCCGACTCCTCGGCCCCGACGTCGGACTGCTCAGATCGATCCTCGTCGGAATGCTCGTTTTCTCATCCGGCGGCGCCTTCATCACGCACGTGGCCCGACTCAACGGCATCTTCTCTCCCGAGGTCTCCTATGCGAGCCTCGACCAGGTCCAGCTGCTGATCTTCGCCGGTTTCATGTGTCTGGCGATCCTCGCACTGAGCACGATCGTCCTGTTCGTCCTCGAAGTCATCATGCCCACCGGAACGCTGCCCGGCGCCCGCGGCGCAGTGATCGGGATTCGCGGCTGGACCCGACGGACCGGCCGGATATTCACCGTCATCCGAGCAGCGATGAGCTCGGGCCTGCACCGGTCGTTGACCTCGGGACTCAAACCCGACGACACCAGGTTCGCCGCCTCGCTCGTCGTCTTCCTCAATTCGGCAGGTACGACCTTCGTCAAACTCGGCCAGTTCCTCTCCACCCGCACCGACATCCTCCCGCCGACACTGACCTCCGCACTGGGAACCCTGCAGGCCGATGCCGAACGGCTGCCCTTCGCGCAAGTCAAAGGCGTCATCGCCGCTGAGCTCGGAGTCGACTGGGAAGAAGCGTTCGCCTCCGTCGACCCCACTCCGCTGGCCGCCGCGTCGTTGGCACAGGTCCACCGCGCGGTGCTCGAAACCGGCACCGAGGTGGCCATCAAGGTCAGGAGGCCGCGTGCCGTGGCCGCGGTGAGCGTTGACAGCGACATCCTCCTCAGGCTGTCGACTCATCTGCTCAAACGCTACGAATGGGCCCGCGCGATGGGACTCGGCGAGTTGGCTCACGGATTCGTCGAATCCCTCGACGAGGAGCTCGACTACCGGGTCGAAGCCCGCAACCTCGACATGGCCGCCGCTTCCCTCGGCTCTCGAGAAGGGGTGAGAGTCCCCGCAGTCCAACACGAGCTCTCCGGAGCGTCGATCCTCGTCACCGACTTCATTCCCGGGCGCACCCTCGGACAGGCGGCACTCGAGGGATACCCCCGCCTCGGCGACAGGGAGCGGAGCGCTGCGGCTCGGAGTCTGTGCCTGTCGACCATCCGGTCCATCCTCGTGACGGGGATCTTCCACGCCGACCTGCACCCGGGAAACATCATGATCACCGAGGATGGCGACCTCGTCTTCCTCGACTTCGGGTCGATCGGCATCCTCGACGACGAATCCCGCAACGCTTTGGCCCTCATCCTCCACGCCGTCGTCGTCGACGATGCGGCGACCGCCGCCGATGCGATCCTGCTGGCCTTCGACGCACAGGAGAACGTCGACGTCGACCTGCTCCGGCGCGACATCGGCCGCATCATCACCGTGCTGCGTGTACACGGACGCATCGACAGCGCGATGTTCCGGCAGCTTCTCGCCGTCCTCGGCGACCACGGAATCGGAGTCCCCGGGGACCTGGCAGCGGCGCTGCGCACCCTGGCATCGATCGAGGAGTCCGTCACCGGCCTCGACCCGCAGCAGACCCTGCTGAGCATTGTCCGCCGGGAGCTGCCCGCGATCACCGCGGCGGTGATCTCACCTGAGAGGATGAGCGCGAAATCCGTCGGCGCCGCCGGCGTTGCCGCGCTCACCGCCCGACGCCTGCCCGGACGTGTCGAGCAGGTGAGCAGGGAGATGGCTGCAGGCCGATTCAGTGTGCGACCGCAGCTGTTCACCTCCGACGCCGAACGCTCCTGGCTGCGCGGAGTTCTCAGCGAGTTCACGGCGGTGCTCCTCGCCTGCACGGCAGTGATCGCCGCAATCCTCCTGTTCGGAATGGACGGCGGACTCAAGATCTCGACGGACCTGACGATGTACCAGGGGCTGGGTGCTCTCTTCGTCTTTGCCGGAACGATGATCGCCCTGCGTGCCGTCATCCGTCTGTTCCTCAAGAAATGAGGCGGTCACCCCTGCGGTGACCGAATCCATCGCCGGAGCCGGCACGGACCACCGCGCAGGGGTTTCCGTCAACAGAGGTTGGGAAATCCCGCACCGGCTGACAGGCTGACTGCATAGTGCCAAGGGCCGTTGGGCGAAAACATGGAGACATGACTTCTTCACAGCATCCTGCCGCAGCGCAGCAGCCCGTCCACCAGCACCCCGCCATCATCACCGCCGGAAACGTCACCAAGCACTTCAACCAGACGTATGCTCTCGCCGGAGTCGACCTCACGATCGGCCTCGGCGAATCCCTGGCCATCATGGGACCTTCCGGCTCCGGTAAGACCACCCTCCTGCACTGCCTGGCCGGCATCATCAGTCCCGACAGCGGCCGCATCCGACTCTCGCCGACCGACCGCAGCGTTGCCGCAGAGATCACCTCCCTCAAAGAATCCGGCCGCACCGCTCTGCGCCGCGAGGTCTTCGGCTTCGTCTTCCAACAGGGACTGCTCCTGCCCGAACTCACCGCCATCGACAACGTCGCGCTCGCCGCCATGCTCGCAGGCATGAACCGCTCCGACGCCACCCAGCACGCCAGGGCCTGGCTCGACCGTCTCGCTCTGAGCGAGCACGGACACAAGCGGATCGGACAGCTCTCCGGCGGCCAGGCTCAGCGCGTGGCCATCGCCCGCGCCCAGGTCACCCAGCCCGTCGTCACCTTCGCCGACGAACCGACCGGAGCCCTCGACTCCCGAACCTCGAACGAGGTTCTCACCGAGCTGTTGGGCTCCACCGTCGGCCGCGGCTCCACTCTCGTCGTCGTCACCCACGATGAGAACGTCGCCGCCCGCTGCTCCCGTGTCGTCAGACTCGCAGACGGCCGCATCGTCGCCGATTCGGCAATGCAGGAAGCCGCCCAGTGATGAACATCCTTCCCATCCTCCTGTCCAAACAGTCCCTGACCTCGACGACGTCGCGGCTCGTCGGGATCGCTTTCTTCTCCTGCGCGACGATCTTCCTCACCGTGGCCGCCGGCGCCTGGGCATTCATCGATCGCCCCGAGGTCTCCGGATACGCCGAGGTGGCCGAGCTGTACCAGCTCCTCGCCGTCCTCGCCACGGTCTTCCTCATCGTGCCCGCGACCAGCCTCGGGGTCGCCTCGGCGAAATTGAGCGCCCGCCGTCAGGACGAACGACTCTCGACCCTGTCCCTGCTCGGGGCGCAACGCGGCACGATCCGCCTCATCGCCATCGCCGAACCCTTCATCCCCGCCTCGCTGGGCATCCTTGCCGGAATCGGCGGCTACCTGCTGGTCGCTTGGCCGCTGAGTTTCATCACGTTCGTCGGCGAACCTTTGGGCTACCAGGCACTGCTCATGCCGGTCTGGCTGCTCGCCGCGGTCATCGTGGGCCTCCTGGCGGTCTGCCTGATCGCCTCGCTCATCGGCCTGCGCAAGATCCAGGTCTCCCCGCTGGGCGTGCGCACCCGGTCGCTGCCCCGGAGATTCCCCCTGGCCCGCATCATCACGGCCATCGTGCTCATCCTCATCGTGGCCATCGCCACCTATGTCTCCACCCAGATGGAGCTGCCGATGGCGGTGACGATCATGTACAGCATCGCCACGATCGGCATCACCCTCCTGCTCATCAGCGTCCTCGGCGTCCTGTGCATCCGCGTCCACGCCGGCATCGCCGGCAGAATCGCCCGCGGTCCCGCCTCGGTGATGGCGGCGGGAATGATCGCCGACGCTCCCGGACAGTACTGGCGCCGGGTCGCCGGGCTGGCGATGATCACCTTCATCGCCGTCGTCGGCGGGGCGGGAACAGCGATGATGCGCAGCGGTCAGGAGGACTTCTCCGCCGAGGACCGCGCGGTCATGGGTCCGTACGTCTACCTCGGCGACGATATCTTCACAGGACTCATCCTCACCCTGGTCATCGCCCTCGTCCTCGTCATCGTCTCGGCCACGATCAACCAGGCCGCAGACATCCTGGACCGGGCCACGACCTACCGCGAGCTCCACGCCGCCGGAATGACCCAGCAGATGATGCACCGGGTGACCGTCAACGCCGTGATGTCGCCGATCCTGCTGGTCACCGTCGTCTCCCTGTTCCTCGGCGGAATCCTCGCCTGGCTCATGGCTTCGGTGAGCGACCTCGGCGATCCGTTCACCATCGGAACCGTTGCCGCCGTCCTCGTGGCCGGGGTTGCGATGGTGTGGCTGGGGCTGCAGGTCACCCGCCCGCTCGTCCGCCGGGTCACCGAGATCGATCCCCACAACCGCACCCTCGCCGAGGCGGCACCCGAGAACCGGGCCACCGCCGAGGCGACCATGGCCTGAGAGGAGACCCGATGTCCACGTCCTTCGCAGCAGTTCCCCTCGTCCTCGGGCGGAGATCGCTGACCTCGGCGAGCTCTGTGCTCGTGGCCGCCGCGTTCTTCGCGTGTGCCACGCTGTTCCTCACCGTGGCGGCCGGGACCTGGATGTTCTTCCAGATCCCACCGAGCCCCGACCCCGCGGACGAGGGCCTCGACATCATGTACAAGACCCTCGCGGCCCTGGCCACGGCTCTGCTGATCATCCCCGCCTCCACCCTGGCATCGGCCTCGGCGACCCTGTCGGCACGTCGCCAGGACGAAAGGCTGTCGACGATGTCGCTGCTCGGGGCCCGACGCTCCCAGATCACTGCGCTCGCCGTGGCCGAACCGCTGATCCCGGCTCTGGCCGGCATCATCCTCGGGGTGCTCGGGTATCTCGGACTGGCGCTGCCGGTCAGCTTCATCCACTTCATGGGCGAACCCATCGGGTACGCGAACATGCTCATGCCCGCGTGGCTCATCCTCGTCGTGGTCGTCTTCCTCGCCCTGGTCTGCGCGGGCTCGGCCCTGCTGGGTCTGCGCAAGGTCGCGGTCTCTCCGTTGGGCGTGCGGACGAAGAGTCTGGAGCGGAAGCTCCCCGTGGCCAAGATCATCGTCACGGTGCTCGTGATCTGCCTGCTGCCGGTCGTGTACGCGCTCACCCAGAGCGGCGGTCTCGGCGTGGGGATCGTGCTCGGCGCGGTGGTCGGATTCTTCGCTCTCGGGCTGATCGTCGTCGACCTCCTCGGCGGGCTCCTCGTCCGCTGGTTCGCTCACCTGTCCGGTCGGCGGGCCGCCACCCCGGAGCGCCTCATCGCGGCTCGCCTTGTCTCCGACGAACCCAAACGGTTCTGGCGACGCGTGTCCGGACTCGCGATGGCCTCGTTCACCGCGGCCGTCTGCGGGTCGGGGGTGGCGCTGATGCAGCTCGGCCTCGACGCCGCCGAGGACGACCCGGCAACGATGGGCACCTCCGATATCAACCTCTTCCACGACCTGTTCACCGGGGTTCTGCTCGTCATGGGCATCGCGATCGTGCTCATCGCCGTGTCCGCGGTGATCAACCAGGTCGCCGACATCTATGACCGTGCCGACACCTTCTCCGACCTCTATGCCGCGGGCGCCGATCCTCAGCTGCTGCACCGGGCACTGGTGCGGGCCGTCATGGCCCCAGCGATCTGGGTGTCCCTGCTGGCAGGAGGGCTCGGGCTGCTGCTCGTCCTGCCCCTGGCCGGAGCCGCGCTCGTGTTCAAGCCGGTCACCTTCCTCACGATCCTGCTCACAGTGGTCGTCGGCATCGGCATCATCCGTTGTGGGCTGCAGCTGACGAAGCCGATTCTGCACTCCGTGGCCACGGCCGGGAGGACGCGGGACTGAAGTTTCTGTGTCAGTGCCGCGTCCTAGGATGGTCGGCACCGGTTCGGCGGAAGTGGTCGGGCCGGTGGGACCCTCCTCGGGTCTCCGGGTACAGTTGGAGCGCACCATCTGCGGGTGCGTGTCGACGCGGCTGTGTAGGAAGAGGAACTGAAGTGAGCAACGACCAGGGCTATGACGGTCTGAGGACCCCTCCACAGGACGTCGAAGCCGAGCAGAGCGTGCTCGGTGCGATGCTTCTGTCGAAGGACGCCATCGCCGACTGCGTCGAGACGATGAAGGGCGACGACTTCTACAAGCCCGCTCACGAAACCATCTACGAGGCGGTCCTCGACCTCTACTCCAGGGGTGAGCCCGCGGACTCGGTGACGGTGGCGAACTACCTGACGAAGACCGGTGACCTCGCCCGCGTCGGCGGTGCCGCCTACCTGCACACCCTCATCTCGTCGGTGCCGACCGCCGCCAACGCCGGCTACTATGCCGCGATCGTCAGCGAACAGGCCGTGCTGCGCCGCCTCGTCGAGGCCGGCACCCGCATCGTGCAGATGGGCTACGACGCCGAAGGCGATACCGATGACGTCGTGAACTCCGCTCAGGCGGAGATCTACAAGGTCACCGAACGCCATACGACAGAGGATTACGTCATCCTCTCCGACATCCTCGGCGAGGTGGCCCAGGAGATCGAACGCAACGGCAACACCGATGGGCAGACCGCGGGTGTGCCCACCGGTTTCACCGAGTTCGACAACCTCACCAACGGTCTGCATCCGGGCACGATGATCGTCATCGCCGCGCGTCCCGGTGTCGGCAAGTCGACTCTGGCGCTCGACTTCATCCGTTCGGCTGCGATCCACAATGATGCGGCCGCTGTGTTCTTCTCGCTCGAGATGGGCAAGAACGAACTCGTCATGCGTCTGCTCTCGGCCGAGTCGGAGATTCCGCTGCAGAACCTGCGCCGCGGCGAGCTCAGTCCGCACGACTGGACGACGCTGGCCGCGACCGAGGCCCGGATCAACAATGCGCCGCTGTTCGTCGACGATTCGCCGAACATGGCGCTGACCGAGATCCGCGCGAAGTGCCGCCGGCTCAAGCAGCAGCACAATCTGCAGATGGTCTGCGTCGACTACCTGCAGCTGATGTCCTCGGGCAAGCGCGTCGAGTCCCGTCAGCAGGAGGTCTCGGAGTTCTCCCGTTCGCTCAAGCTGCTGGCCAAGGAGCTCGAGGTGCCGGTCATCGCACTGTCTCAGCTCAACCGAGGCAGCGAGCAGCGCACGGACAAGCGGCCGATGATCTCGGATCTGCGTGAGTCCGGTTCGATCGAGCAGGACGCGGATATGGTCCTCCTCATCCACCGTGAGGACATGTACGACAAGGAACACGAACGCGCCGGTGAGGCCGACATCATCGTCGCCAAGCACCGTGCCGGTCCGACGATGGACATCCCCGTGGCGTTCCAGGGCGCGAAGTCCCGATTCGTCAACATGCCGCAGTGACGAACGGGGCTTGAATGGACGCCTACTGGATGCGCGGCAAGTGGGGTGACGGCGGGAAGAGTGAGCGCCGCTGGAACCAGGGCAGCCGGAATCCGCTGACCATCATCATCACCGGTGCTGTCTTCTTCGTCGGCACGGGTGCGGTCTTCACGATCGGATACCTGTATCCGGACCAACTGCTGTTCACGATCATTCTCGGATGCTTCGTGTTCCTCGGCGTCACTCTGGCGATGCGCAGGTTCATGGGACACACGCCGGCGTATTGGTACACCGGACCGTTCGTGGCCATTGCACTCATCGGCACTGTGATGCTCGGCGAGGATCTTGCTTTGTCTCAGGCGGGCGAACTCACCGAGGTGGTCGTCGCCGATCACAAAGTCGAGCAGAAGACCGTGCACAGTTCCAATCCGCCCAGGTCGCGGCAGGTCTATGTTCATACCTACAGCCTCGAACGCACCGACGGCACCCCCGTCGCCGAACCGCTGATCTACCGCGGTAAGGACGGATACGACGACTTCGATGAGGGCGACACGATCTCCGTCCTCATCGATCCGGAGGGGAAGGCACCGACCAAACCGGCCGAGGACGTGGATCTGCCTGCCGATATCGGCATCCTCGTCACCGGACTGGTCACCTCGGGGATCGTGTTCCTCATCTGTCTGATCGTCGTGCTGCTGCGCTGGACGCGCTCGCCGTCGCAGCAGCACGTGCGCTGACGACCGGGCGGCAGGCGCCGGAGAAGCCCTCATTCCGTCGTGAGCGGCCCGCGACAACAGGTCAGCAAAGGCTGTATAGTCAGCATATGCTGACTATTGCCTCCCGTGTCGATGCCATGCAGCGCCTAGGCCGCGCGATGGCCGATCCCACACGCTCACGGATTCTGCTGTCGCTGCTCTCCGAGCCTGGCTATCCTGCGCGCTTGGCAAGTGATCTGGGACTGACGCGCACCAATGTGTCGAACCACCTCGCCTGCCTGCGAGGATGCGGAATCGTGGTGGCCGAACCTGAAGGCCGGCGGACGCGCTACGAGATCGCCGACCCTCATCTGGCAACAGCCCTCACTGCTCTTGTCGAGACGACTCTGGCAGTCGATGAGAACGAGCCGTGTGTCGATTCCGATTGCACGGTGGTCGGCTGCTGTGACGCTGGACCGAGCCAATGACCGAGACTGCGCCGGGAAGGGACAGAGCGGCAGTTCTGCGGAAGCGGATCCGGATCATCGTTGCCATCACCATCACATGGAACGTGATTGAAGCGTTCGTTGCCATTGCCGCAGGCGGAGCAGCCTCCTCGGCGGCTCTCATCGGGTTCGGACTCGATTCGATCGTCGAGGTCCTCTCAGCCGCAGCGGTAGCCTGGCAGTTCTCGGCACCGGAACCCCAGCGCCGGGAACGGGTCGCTCTGCGGGTCATCGCAGCATCTTTCTTCGCGCTCGCGGTCTACGTCAGCGTGGACGCTGTTCTGTCCATGGTGGGCCTGCGCCAACCCGAACATTCGACCGTCGGCATCATCATCGCCGCACTCAGCCTGCTGGTGATGCCGTTCCTCAGCTGGTTCGAGCGGAGGACGGGACGAGAACTGGGATCTGCTACGGCTGTCGCTGATTCCAAGCAGACCCTCATCTGCACCTATCTCAGCGCCGCAGTGCTGATCGGAGTCCTGCTCAACAGCCTGCTCGGGTGGGCCTGGGCCGATTCCGTCGCAGCTCTCACCATCGCGGTCTTCGCCGTTCGGGAAGGGGTCGAAGCCTGGCGAGGGGACGCCTGTTGCGCGGTTCCGGCTGCGGTTCTCACCGGTGAGCGTACAGAAGGGTGCTGTGCTGAAGATGATCCGGACGACGACGGGTGCCGAAACGCGTGCTGTGCTGCCGACACACAGCGTTGAGTAAGCCCGCCTACTATGGCAGGCATGGACACCACTCCTAACGATCTGCTCGTGCTGCTGGCCGTCTCCCGCACCGCCAAATTCACGACGGCGGCACACAACCTCGGTCTCACCCACTCGACGGTCTCCCGCCGCATCGCCGCCTTGGAGAAGTCCTTGGGCGGACGCGTTCTGGCTCGCTCGGATGACGGATGGGAGCTGACCGACCTCGGGGAACGAGCCGTTGCGGTGGCCGAACAGATGGAGACCGCGGTCGCCGAACTCGAGAGTCCCGGCCAGGGCCCGGAGACGGTGTCCGGAGTGGTGCGGATGACCGCGACGGATGGGTTCAGCGCCTATGTCGCCTCCCCGGCGGTCGCGAAGCTGCGACGTCGGTATCCCGGGCTGAGCGTCGAGATCGTCACCGTCACCAGGCAGGCCCTGCAGCAGCGGTCCGGTCTCGATATCGAGGTCGTCGTCGGCGAACCGCGCGTGCACCGAGCAGAGGCGATCGAGCTCGGTGACTACGAACTCGGTCTCTACGCCTCGCGTGACTATCTCGCGGCCAACGGCACCCCCGCCTCGGTGGAGGAAGTCAGCGACCACCGGCTCGTCTATTTCGTCGATTCCATGCTCCAGGTCGACGACCTCGATGCGCCGAGGCGGCTTTTTCCCGAGATGAAGGACGCACTGACCTCGACAAACGTCTTCGTCCACGTCGAAGCGACGCGTACGGGAGCCGGAATCGGCTTCCTCCCGTGTTTCATGGCCGACCGGCACCCCGACCTCGTGCGACTCTTCCCCGATTCGGTGGCCGAGCGACTGCCCTACTGGATGGTGCTCAGACCCGATTCGATGCGGCGACCGGCGATCGCCGCCGTCGTCCAGGGGCTCAAGGATGAGATGCTCGCCCACCAGGCTGCTCTCGAAGGCCGGAAGTTGCCCCGGTGAGACTGCGCGACCAGGATATGAGCATGAACCAGCCCCAAACTGACATCGGCGACGAGCTGGTCGGACGCCGCATCGTGCTCACAGCTCAGCGGCGCGCGGAACAGCTCGCCTCCGCCCTCGAGCGTCACGGTGCCAAGATCGTGCACGCCCCGACCCTTTCCGTCATTCCTCACATCGATGACCCTGAACTCGTCACACGCACCCGTGAACTCATCGAGGCCCGGCCGGACATCGTCGTGGTCACGACCGGCGTCGGATTCACCGGCTGGGGTGACGTGGCTGAAGCCGCGGGTCTGCACGAGGAGTGGCACTCGATGCTCGCCGGAGTACGGATATACGCTCGCGGCCCCAAGGCACGCGGAGCGATTCAAGCGGCCGGACTGAGGGCTCACTGGGTCGCCGAATCCGAGACGAGCGCAGAGATCCAGCAGGTCCTCCTCGGCGAGGGCGTGAATGGTCAGCGCATCGCCGTACAGCATCACGGTGCCGGCGCCGACGGACTCGATGAGGCCTTCGCCGCAGCAGGCGCCGATGTCCGCTCGCTCGTCATCTACCGGTGGGGCCCGGCCCCCGATCCGGCCGCCGTGGTCGACGCGGTCCGACTCGTCGCGGAGCGCAGGTGCGATGCCGTGGCCTTCACATCAGCACCCGGGGCGGCAGCATTCCTCACCGCAGCCGAGGAGCAGGGACTGCTGCCGGCCGTGATCGAGGCGTTCAACGAATCGGTGGTGGCGGCAGCAGTCGGCGACGTCACCGCAGCACCGCTGCATGAACAGGGGATCAGAACCGTGATCCCGGAGCGATTCCGACTCGGAGCCCTCGCTCGCGTACTGATCAGCGAACTGGCCGAGTGATCTCAGTCTGACGCGAATTCGATGTCGAGGGCGTCTGCCTCGCGCAGTGCGCCGATGGTCTCCGCCTCAACGGTCAGTGCGCTCTTCACCGACTTCGGGACGGTGCCGAACGGTGCGATCGTCATGCTCAGTCGTCGATTCCGCTTCCGCGCCCTCCAGGTCCCCGCGACCCGGCCGTCGACCAGCAGCGCTCCTGGATCGCCCACGGTCTTCCAGATCTCCCGATGGAAGTCCTTGGACGCGATCGTCTCCCGATCCCGCATCTGCGTATAGGGATCGTGCGGGGGAAGCAGACGAACGCCGTGCGGAAGCTGCGCGCGATGCAGCTGATCGACATCCTCGGCGAGCATCCAGGTCCGTCGCCCGCGCTCGATTTCGGTGATCTCTCCGGCGATCAGGTCCCACCATGGTGTCGCCTCCGTGGACCGGATTCCGATCCACGCGGCGAAGTCGGCGCGTGTCGACGGTCCATAGCAGTGCAGATAACGCCGCAGCAGTTCGGACCTGGCCCGGTCGCGTTTGCCCTCGTCGGATGCGGTCGAGGACAGCGCACGCGGATCGACCCATTCGTCGAGCAGAACGAACGGAGCCGTGTTTCCCTCGCGCGGGGCGAAGCAGAGGATCTGCCGCAGAGTGAGCAGCCGAATGCAGAAATGGATCACGCCGGCACCGAGGCTCTGGCCCTTCGCATACGGGCCCTGAGATTCCCAGGTGCTTCGCTGTTTCGTCGTCAGGGAGGTTGCGAGCACCTCGGCGAGTTCCTCGCCGAGTTCGGTGATCGTCATCCTCCGCCCTCTGAGCACCCCGGCGATCTCCTGCTCGACCCGATCGAGGATCTGGCTCAGCGAGATCCCGAGCGAATCGACCGACTGTTCGACTCCGAGGACGAAATGGCGCATCGCCTTCTCACTCGTCGGTTCGACCCCGGTGGTGAAGACCGGGAGATCCGCAGCGGGAAAGAAATGGGGCGCCCCTCGCATGCACCAGCTCTGCAGCAGCGACTTCTCCTCTTCGACGGCCGAATCCAACGCCGTCGCACTCATGTCCTCGACCCGCGCATGGAGTGCGGTCAGCGCGGATCCCGGTGGGCTGTTCTGGATGCCGCAGGCTCCCGCGGCCTCAGTGAGTGAGTTGCGGCTGAGTCGCTCATCGAGGTGATGAGCGCGGAGGCGGAAGGCGATGATCTCGTCGTTCGTCGCGGAGTCGGCCATGTGCCCAGGTTAGCTCAGGACCCGTGTTTGAATGGGGCCACGTGCTCGGCCGGCTCCTGGTGCGTGCACGACCACAATGAGAAGGGACGACGATGACGCGAACGATGCAGGTCAGCGACAGTATGGTGATCAAAGCCGACGTCGCCGGGCTCTGGGAGCAGATCGCCGATCCGACCCAGATGGCCCGATGGAGCCCGGAGAACACGGGCGCAAGCACGCGCACGACTGCAGGTCCGCTGCAGACAGGCGACGTCTTCGAAGGTACGAACCGTCGCGGGCCGGCGACGTGGGTGACCGAATGCGTCGTCACCGAATCTGTGCCCGGCAAACGGTTCGCCTTCACCGTGCGCCGGATCGGGCCCCGAACTCCCAGCATCGAAGGGGCGAATGCGAGTTGGGCATACGAGTTCGAGGACCTCGGTGGGGCGACCCGAGTGACGGAGTCGTGGACAGACGATCGTCGCGGTTGGCCCGACTGGCTGGCCTGGGTCTTCGACCACATCGTCACACGTGGGAGGAGCTTCGCGGACTTCCAGCGATTGAACATTCGCCGGACGCTCACGACCATGAAGGACGATTTCGAACGCGAAGGATGACTTCGACAATTGAAAGACGACGTCGCACAGCGGTGACGTGATCGAAACGAGGGCGAAACAACTCCTCGCTACTCTGATCGCATGACAGCGACGGCACAGTCCACAGAGAGCTCCGCCCGCCACGATGTGGAGGGGATGAACTTCTATACCCGCAAATGGGTGCGGCCCGAGGACCTCAACGCCAACGGCTCCCTCTTCGGCGGCAGCCTGCTGAGGTGGATCGACGAGGAGGCCGCGATCTACGCGATCATCCAGCTCGGCAACCATCGAGTTGTGACGAAGCTGATCTCGGAGATCGACTTCCAGGCTTCGGCGAGGGAAGGCGATCTCATCGAGATGGGACTCATTGCTACCCAGTTCGGGCGTACGTCGCTGACGATGAAGGCGAGGGTGCGCAATATGATCACCCGGAAGACGATCCTAAGCATCGAGAAGATCGTATTCGTCGGAGTCGACGAGGACGGCACACCGGTTCCACACGGGTACACGACGATCACCTACGATCGCGACCGAATGCCCCACCCATAGCCGTAGACACGCTCGGTGCTGCGAGAGTGATGCGCAGAGGTGCCCTGACAGGGTATCCCTCTCAGATGAGAACGCGTCTAGCCTGGAGAATATGGACAACCGGGCCGAAGTACGCGAATTCCTCATGTCACGGCGGGCGAAGATCACCCCTGATCGAGTCGGCCTTCCCACCCAAGGCACGAGGCGAGTGCCGGGCCTGCGCCGCAGCGAGGTCGCGGCCCTGGCCGGACTGAGCGTCGAGTACTACTCAAGACTCGAACGGGGCGCGATCGGAGGGGCTTCCGCAGCTGTCCTCGAAGCGCTCGCCGAGGCTCTGCTGCTCAACGACACCGAGCGGGGCCACCTCGTTGATCTCGCCCGTGCCGCCGACGGCATTCCGACCTCGGGTCGCAGACGACGTCCCGTGACCGCCCAACGTCCACCGCACGAGACGCTGTTCTGGATGCTCGATTCGATCAAGGAATCGATCGCCTTCGTCCGCAACGATATGCAGGACATGGTCGCCGTCAACGAACTCGGCCGAGCTTTCTACTCGCCGGTCATCGGGGATGGCGGACGGACACCGAACCTGGCGCGATTCCAGTTCCTCGATCCCGCATCGAAGGACTTCTATCCGGACTGGGAACTCTTCGCGCAGATGTGCGTGGCGATCATCCGCAGCGCGGCAGGAAGGGATCCGCATAATCGCGGAATCCAGGACCTCGTCGGGGAACTGTCGACTCAGAGCGAGACGTTCCGAACCCTGTGGGCCCAACATGATGTCCGCACGCACGGGACGGGGATGAAGCGGTTCAACCATCCGGTCGTGGGCGAGCTCGTCCTCGCCTTCGAGGAGCTGCGGATCACCGCCGAAGACGGCCTCGCCCTCCTCATCTACACAGCAGAACCTGGCTCGGAATCGGAGCAGAAGCTGCGTCTGCTCGCCTCGTGGGCGGCGCCGACGACCGAGACCGAACGACCACCCGAGAACCGACTTCTTGAGAACAGAGGACACCGATCATGAGCCACCGCATTCTCCCAACGACCCCGACAGCGAAGAACCCGCCCGAGCAATTCAGCGGCGATGTGTGGGTCGACCCCATCGCCTCCCCGCAGGAGGATGGTCAGACCATGGTCGTCGCACGGGTCCGATTCGCCCCCGGCGCACACACCGCATGGCATTCGCACGCCAAGGGTCAGACTCTGCACGTGACCAGCGGAACCGCTCTGTTCGGCACACGCGACGGTGACGTGATCGAGGCCCGCCCGGGGCAGACCGTCTACTGCCCGGCAGGCGAGGAACACTGGCACGGAGCCGCCCCCGAGACATTCATGGAACACATCGCCATGCTCGAGAACGCCGAGGACCCCGCTCAGACGACCACCTGGCTCGAGCACGTGGACGAGGCGGACCTGCATCGTCCGCGAAGCTGAGCCCCACGACCAGAACCGAACAGCAGCGAACAACCGAACTTCTCAAGGAGAGAACAATGCGCGGAGTGATCATGCACGGGCCCGGCGACGTCCGGGTCGAAGAACGACCCGATCCGACCATCGAGGCACCCACTGATGCCGTCATCCGGATCGTGGCCGCGTGCGTCTGCGGATCCGACCTGTGGCCCTACCGTGGTGCCGACGCACCGGATCAGCAGCTCATGGGCCACGAATACGTCGGCATCGTCGAGGAAGTCGGCGACGAGGTGCGCACCGTCAAACCCGGTGACTTCGTCGTCGGATCATTCGTCATCTCCGATAACACCTGCCCGATCTGCACCGCCGGCTACCAGTCCCGCTGCGTCAACGGAATCTTCGTCGACGGCGGGATCGGCACCCAGGCCGAATTCGCTCGCATTCCCCATGCCGACGGCACCCTGGTCGCCACGCCGGGACAGCCTGATGACGATCTCATCCCGTCGCTGCTGGCCGCATCCGATGTGCTCGGCACCGGGTGGTTCGCCGCAGATGCCGCCGAGGTGGGCCCCGGTAAGTCGGTCGCCGTCATCGGCGACGGCGCTGTCGGACTGATGGGAGTCCTTGCCGCCAAGCAGATGGGAGCGGAGACGATCATCGCCATGAGCCGTCACGTCGACAGGCAGAACCTCGCCCGCGAATTCGGCGCCACCCACATCGTCGAAGAACGCGGCGACGAGGGCGTGGCGAAGATCAGAGAGCTCACCGACGGACTCGGCGTCCACAGCGCCATCGAGGCAGTCGGCTCACAGGAGTCGATGATGCAGGCGATCCGGTCGACCCGACCCGGCGGTCATGTCGGCTATGTCGGTGTCTCACACGACGTCGAACTGCCTGGAGGAGAACTGTTCTTCGGTCTGGTTCATCTGCACGGCGGGCCCGCGCCGGTTCGTCGCTTCCTGCCGGACCTCATCGAACTCATCTGGAACCGAGAGATCGACCCGGGTAAGGTCTTCGACCAGACGATGAGCCTCGACGACGCGGCGGCCGCCTATTCGGCCATGGACAGTCGTGAAGCCGTCAAGGTCCTGCTGAGGCCCTGATCTCTTCATCTGTCAGTAAAGGAAAGGTGACACCGTGGACACAGCAGATCTGCTGAAAGCCCTCAACGCCGGAGAGACGATCACGGGCGGCTCGCCTCTTCATGAGGTCATGCACCGCACCAGCCAGGAAGCCCTGCGCATCACGGCGGAAATCAATGGCAGCTACCACGAACCCGATGAGGTTCGCGCGCTGCTGGCCGAGCTGACGGGACGCCCGGTCGATCCGACTGTGGCCATGTTTCCCCCGTTCCACACGGACTTCGGGAAGAACATCACTTTAGGGCAGCGGATCTTCATCAACTCCGGGTGCAGCTTTCAGGACCAGGGCGGGATCACGATCGGCGATGACACGCTCATCGGACACAACACGGTTCTCGCCACCCTCAACCATGGGATGGAGCCGGACCGTCGTGCGGACATGCACCCGTCTCCGATCGTCATCGGACGCAATGTCTGGATCGGGTCGAACGTGACTGTCCTGCCAGGCATCACCATCGGTGATGACGCCGTCGTCGCCGCGGCGTCTGTGGTGACCAGAGACGTTCCGGCTCGCGCCGTCGTCGTCGGCTCACCGGCACACGTCGTGCGCACGATCGACGAGTGACTCACCCGACGAGGGAGCCTGCTGTCTCCGCGCGACCGATCACAGGCCACGTGGAGACTGCTCGGGGTCGCCGGTCGAAGCAGTTAGGGCTCAGCCGCCGAGGTAGGCCAAAGCGCCGACGACCTGCGCCTTGGTCGCGATCTCGAGAGTCGGCTCGAGTTCGGGGGCGAAGAACGGCGAATGATTGGCCGGAACATCCGTGAGCACGGTTCCGGCCTCCTCGGCGGCCTGGTACTTCTCTGCATCGAAGGACCCCACGAACCAGTAGGCGTAGGGAATGCCGAAGGCCTTCGGCAGTTCGCTGAAGTCCTCCGACGCGGTCGCAGGGGTCGCCTCGAGCACCGCCTCGGTGCCGAAGAACTCGGTGAGCGCCTCGGTGATGGTGTCATTGACGGCTTCACTGTTGTCCGTCAGCGGGAACTGGTCGAAGTACTCGAACGTCGGTTCCTTCGGGGTTCCGGCGGCCTCGCATTCGCCGCGGACGATCCGCTCGATCGATGCGATCACCCGCCCTCGCACCGCGGTGTCGTAGGTGCGGACGTTGAGCAGCAGCTCGGCGCGGTCGGGGATGATGTTCGACTTCGATCCGGCGTTCGACGCGCCGACCGTGACGACGGCGAACTCACCCGGTTCGGTCTCCCGGGACACGATGGTCTGCAGGCGCAGAACGATCGAGGCCGCGAGGACCACGGGGTCGACGGACAGGTGCGGCATGGACCCGTGGGCACCGCGGCCGAAGACCGTGATCTTCACCGAGTCCCCGGCCGACATCACCGGTCCGGCAGCGGTGAAGATCTTGCCGGCCGGCAGCGGCATGACGTGCTGGGCCAGGGCCACATCGGGGGTCGGAACCTTGTCCGTCAGCCCGTCGTCGATCATCGCCTTCGCTCCGGCCGCGTTCTCCTCTGCCGGTTGGAAGAGTGCGATATACGTGCCTGACCAGGCATCTTGGTTCTCTTTGAGCAGCCGGACCGCGCCGAGCAGAGCGGCGGCATGCATATCGTGACCGCAGGCGTGCATGACACCGTCGACCTCGGACGCGAAGTCGAGGCCGGTGTCCTCGGTGACGGGGAGAGCATCGATATCGGCTCGTGCGAGAACGGTCGGTCCGGTGCCGTTGTCGATGACGGCGACCAGACCGGTGGCGGAGATCCGGGTGACCTCGAGGCCGAGTCCCTCGAGTTCGGCCGCGATGCGATCGGCGGTCTTGTGCTCGTCGAGGCTGACCTCAGGATTGCGGTGAAGGTCTTTGTAGACCTCGCGCTGCCAGTCGAGCTGGGAATCGATGGAGTCGAGGAATGAAGGTGTCGTCATCGTGTCTCCTGTTCAGGCGGCGGGTGGACTCTCCAGGCGCGGACATTTCTCACAGTATCAGCGGGTGAGGAACCCGTTCGGGGGTGTAGTCCGGGCGACGCGAGGAGAGCGCCCTATTGAGCGAGCAGCCCTCGCTCGGACAGGTCCGTGCGCAGCGAGGCGGCTCCTGAGAACACATGACCGATGAAGCCGAGCCGTTCGGCTGCCTTCACGTTGGCGGGCAGATCATCGACGAAGACCGTCCTGGCAGGGTCGAGGTCGAATCGGTCCCGGGCCAGTTCGAAGATCGCCGGATCGGGTTTGACCAGACCGACTCGACCGGAGACGACGATGTCTTCGAGCTCGCTGATCGCCGGGGCGACGACAGGGGCATGGTGGATGGTCTCAGCCGACCAGTTCGACAGCCCGAGCAGGCGGACGCCGGCGGTCTTGAGATCTGCGACGATCTCGGCCATGCCGTCGATCGGACCGGTCAGGGACTTGTCGAAGTTCTCGTAGTAGCCAGCGACGATCTCACCGTGGCGGGGGTCCGCCTCGGCGGCTCGGGCGACGATATCGGAGATCGAAACGCCGGAATCAGCTGCGGTATTGAGCGAGGGAAAGTCGGCCGCCTCGGCGAAGGAATGCCATTCATCGGCGCTCATGCGATCGGCCAGAGGCCCTGTCTGGTCCCAGCCGATGAGCACATTTCCGAGGTCGAAGACGACGGTCGTCGGGGTCGGGCAATCGGGTTCGGTCATGGGCCACCACCTGTCATCGGCATCCTGGAGTCGAACCCCACGCTACCCGGAGTCGTCGAACCATTGTGGATTCGGGCCGGCTGGCCTAGGTTGGTTGCATGATCGGCTACCCGCCATTGCAGATCCGGGTGAAGACTCCCCGACTCGAGCTCGTCGGTGCCGCCGATGAGATGCTCGCGGCGCTCACCCCTCTTGTGCGGGACGGCAAGGTCTTCGCGGAACCCGCCCCCTACGACGATCCGATGTCGTTCTACGAATCCGACCCGGACGTGCGGGTGAGCAGGTGGCTCCAGAGCGTATGGCGTGGACGGGGGCGGTTCTCTCCCTCTGATTTCCGGTTGGCCTTCGCCGTCCTCGTCGACGGTGAGGCCGTGGGGATGCAGGACCTCATAGCGGAGAAGTTCGACTCCTGCGGGACGTTCGCGTCATTCTCCTGGCTGTCGACGGATGTGCGCGGTCGCGGCCTCGGCACGGAGATGCGCAGTGCTCTGCTCCATCTTGCGTTCGCGGGGCTCGGGGCGAGTGAGGCCGGTTCCGATGCGTTCGTCGACAACATCGGATCGAACAAGGTGTCTGAAGCTTTGGGATACGAGCGCAACGGCGTCGACTGGGACATCCGCAGAGGCGAGCCGGGACGCATCCAGCGCTGGCGCCTGACCCGCTCGGCGTGGGAAACCAGACGGCGGAACGACATCGAGCTCAGCGGAGTCGAGGACTTCCTCGCCCTCCTCAACAACCACTAGCTACTACCTGAGGGCGGCCCAGCAACCTGGCGCGAGGTATCTGGGCCGCCGTCGGGTAGTAATTGAGGCGATCACAGATCCAGGGAGAACACCTCGTGGTCCGGGGACTTGTGTCGGAGTTCGGGGTTGCGCTGCATCCCGAGCTTCTCGGCCACACGCTGCGACGGTCGATTGTCTCGGTGGATGATGGCGGTCAGTGTTGCAGCCACCTCGAGCTCACGAGCGTGATCGACGCAGGCCAGAGCCGCCTCGGTGGCGAACCCATTACCTTGGTCGGACGGCTTCACATGAAAACCGACCTCAAGGTGAGGTGCGCCGTTGACGGTCTGCCAAGTCAGGCCGCAGTCGCCGAGGAACTCACCTTTGTGCGTCTCCACGATCCACAGCCCGAACCCGTGCTCTGCGTAATTGCGTCGGTTCCACCGGATCCACGCAGCCGCCTCGGTGCGGTCTTTGGGGTGAGGGTAATACTCCATCACCTGCGGATCGCCGAGGAGGGCGGCCATATCGTCGAGATCGTCGTCGGTCATCTCCCGCAGGCGCAGACGAGGAGTGTCGCAGGGCGGCATGAGTTCAGGATAACCGGGCGGGCCGAAGTGCGTGAAGCTGCCGGAGTGTTCAGCCAGATCGGCGTCGTCGACGGTCACGAATGACCGCGAGTGTCGTGGCGGTGATCATGAGTACGAGGGCCAAGAGCCACAGAAACGCGGCGAAGTCATGGAACGGCGCCGCCTGGGAACTCAGTATGCAGGCGGCGGCGAGCAGGATGAATGCGACGATCCAGCGGGTGAGTCGCGAGTGCTTCATCGCTCCTCCAACGTCAGGGTTCACGGCCGTTGGCACTGACTCTAAGTAGAGCAAGGGTGCCTGTCAACGTCGGTGACGGCGGCCCAGCAACCTGGCGCCAGGTATCTAGGCCCCCGTCAGGTAGTAATTGGGGAGGAGATGACAGCGACCCTGCGTTCACACCAAATGGGTGAACGCAGGGTCGCTGGTGAATCTCAGAAGTCTCTAGGTGAGACTCTCAAAGAGTCTCAGAGGCCGCGGACGCGAGTCGCCTGCAGGCCCTTGGAGCCCATCTCAGAATCGAACTCGACGTTCTGACCCTCGGTGAGCTCGCGGTAGCCGGAGGCTTCGATCGCGGAGAAGTGAGTGAACACGTCAGCCGAACCGTCGTCAGGCTGGATGAATCCGAAACCCTTTTCCGCGTTGAACCATTTCACGGTACCTGTTGCCATAATCTTTGTATCCTTATTTTTTAACTGATGACCGCTGCTGCGATCGTGATGGTCGAACCCATTGCTGGATCCGGCTTTCCCGCTGGCTGGACTGGATCTTCAGACGCAGATCCAACGAAAATCTGTGGGTGAACCGAGGACTCGGAATCGCTGGTGAGGATGAGTTCTCTGATGTGAGGTCTCTGTCTCAGACGAAATCGTGGGGATACTCGGTTTCGATCATGCACTCGAAGGTGCTGGACGGAAGTCGTCAGACGACTGAACTGGGAAAAATCATGAGGGGCGCGGAAGGCAGACACGCGCCGATGGGCAAACACATGGTGACGAGCGAATCTACCTGCTCTTCAGACACCATCTGCTCCGCACATTTCTGTGCGAGAACGATTCCAGCTTAACAGAGTGATCGCTCTGCGGGTGATTTCGGCCGAATGATTTCAGTCGAGAGATGGAACACAGCGATGTGCACTCGACCGCGCAGGCATCTAGGATTGTATACATTCCGTTTTGTATGCAATCCGCCGTGACCCCGGACGCAGGAGCACCCGAACCGTGGACAACGAAGAATCGTCACCGCCGCCAGGACCCCGCCGACAGCGACGCCTCGCCGCGAAGTACCGGCGCCGGCGCACCTTCGTCGCCGTGGCTGCGGTCCTCATCATCGGTGCCCCCGCGACGATCGCGGTGGCGGTGCACAACCTCGGCGCGAATATCTCCTCGTCCCCGCTGCGCGCCCACGGCGGTGACGTTCCCGAGAAGCTCACGGATGATACGAACGTCCTCATCATCGGATCCGACACTCGCGATCTCGCCTCGGCGAAGGACGCCTCCGATGACTCGGGCACAGGTGAAGGCGCGAACTCCGGGACCGCCTCGGGGCAAGGATTCGGCAGTGCCGAGGGTGCCCGCAGCGATGCGATGATCCTCGCTCACGTCGCCGCCGACGGCGGCCGCATCGACGCCGTGCAGATCCCACGTGACACGATCATGGACATTCCCGCCTGCGACGACACCGGCCACGGCGCGTCGGCGGCCACCCACGGGATGATCAACTCGGCCCTCAATGCGGGTCCGGCCTGCTCCGTATCAGCGTCGGAGGAACTCACCGGGGTGCGCGTCGACCACTTCATCAACGTCGACTTCGACGGATTCTCAGCGATCGTCGACGCGCTCGATGGGATCAACGTCGACCTCGACGAACCTCTCAACGACCCGAAGGCGAACCTCGACCTGCCCGCCGGCCACCAGACGATCGGCGGAGACGACGCCCTCGCCCTGGCCCGGACACGGCACGCCGTGGGCGATGGCAGCGACATCTCACGGATGGGCAACCAGCAGATGGTCATGGAGGCCATCATCGACCGCGCCAAGAGCGGCCAGGTCCTCACCCGGCCCGACCGCCTGTACGGATTCCTCGACGCTGTGACCTCGACGATCGGTGTCGACGACGAACTCGACTCGATGCGTTCGCTGGCCTCCCTGGCCACGACGGTGGCTTCCGTGCCCGAGGACGACATCACCTTCGAGATCATGCCGTGGACACCCGCACCGGAAGACCCAAACCGGGTAGTCAAATCCGCCGAGGCGGACGCCGTGTTCACCGCCATCATCGACGACGAACCGATCGCCGACCTCGGCAGGTAAACATCGGGCACCCGCCGAGTTGATCCCCGTCGTGGCGGTTGTCAGCTCCGTTTCAGCCGCCCCGTCGTTCCGGACATCGGCCCCGTCATGTGACCTCCGTCCAGGCGATATTCATCCGCGGCTCCTAGACTGGACGGCATGTCTACGATCGAAATCACGCAAGACAACTTCGAGTCGACCATCAACGACAACGAGATCATCCTCCTCGACTTCTGGGCCGATTGGTGCGGCCCCTGCAAGCAGTTCGCCCCGGTCTTCGAACAGGCCGCCGAGGCCAACCCCGACATCGTCTTCGGCAAGATCGACACCGAAGCCCAGCAGCAGCTGGCCGGACTCTTCGCGATCTCCTCGATCCCGACCCTCGTCGCCTTCCGCCAGGGCATCGTCGTCTTCGCCCAGCCCGGCGCGCTCGCCGCCCCGCAGCTCGAGCAGGTCATCACCGCCGTCAAGGGACTCGACATGGACGAGGTCCGTGCCGAACTGGCCAAGCAGGAAGCCGCCGCTGCCGCAGAGACCGACAGCGCGGACGGTGCCGCCCCCGATTCGATCCCTGCCGACCCGGGCGTCGACAAGTGACAGCGACCAGCAGCCACAACGACCACACCCACGCAGACAGAACCGGCGCAGACAATACCGGCGTACCCGATTCCGTGGCCGCCTGGGAAGAGCGCTATGCCGAGACCGATGACGCCATCTGGTCCGGAAATCCGAACGAATCCCTCGTCGCCGTCGTCTCCGATATGACCCCCGGCCGCGTCCTCGACGTCGGCTGCGGAGAAGGCGCCGACGTCGTCTGGATGGCCGAGAACGGCTGGGACGCCACCGGCATCGACCTGTCGACCACGGCCATCGACCGAGCCCGCCGGGCCGCCGAATCCCGCGGAATCTCCGCCGAATTCGCCGTCGCCGACGTCTCCACCTGGGAACCGGAGGACCCCGATCGCCGAGGCGGCTTCGACCTCGTCACCGGATCCTTCCTCCACACCCGGTTGCCCGATACCCGGGAAGAGCTCCTCACCCGCGTCGCCGCGCACGTGGCTCCGGGCGGCGCCCTCCTGCTCGTCTCCCATGCGACGATGCCGCCGTGGGCCGCCGAACACAGCGAGAAGTTCGAGCACGGCATGGACCACCACCATGAACTGGTCAGCCCGAACGGAGACTTCGCCCTCCTCATCGGCGCCAGCCCGCACCGCTGGGAGATCGAACTCGCCGACACCCGCACCCGAGAAGTGACCTCCCCGTCGGGCGAACCCGCCGAACTCGAGGACGCGATCCTCCTGGCCCGCCGGGTCTGAACTCAGCGAACCCCAAGACCCGAACCCGGAACCCGGCATCGAGGCGGCTGCGCGGTCGATCAAGACCGCGCAGCCGCCTCGGCGAACCGGGCGATTCCCAACCCACTGAGATGGGGTCGAAAACCCGGCCTCACCTGGTGCATTTCCGCCCCGTGAGGGGCTAAGGTGGTGCCATGGCTCGGTTCAGCTTCCTCGAGTGGCCGGTACTCCGGCAGCTGCGCACGTCGGATAAGACGGGACGCGGCGAATCCGTCGTGTCCCAGCAGACTCGGGACACCACTCCACGCACGGTCACGGCCGACAAGGTCGTCCAATCCGTGTGCCCCTATTGCGCCGTCGGCTGTGGGCAGAAGATCTTCGTCAAGGATGACAAGGTCGTGCAGATCGAAGGCGACCCGGACTCACCGATCTCTCGCGGCCGCCTGTGCCCGAAGGGCGCAGCCAGCGAACAGCTCGTCAACGCTCCCGGTCGTGTCACCGACGTCCTCTACCGGGCCCCGAAGGCCAAGGACTGGACGAAGATCGACCTGCCGACGGCGATCGACATGATCGCCGACCGATTCATCGAGGCCCGCCGCAACCACTGGGAGGACTTCGACGACAAAGGCCACCCGCTGCGGCGGACGATGGGCATCGCTAGCCTTGGCGGGGCGACCATCGACAACGAGGAGAACTACCTCGCCAAGAAGCTCTACACCGCGGCCGGGGCGATACAGATCGAGAACCAGGCGCGTATTTGACACTCCGCCACCGTTCCCAGTTTGGGAACTTCGTTCGGGCGCGGCGGCGCCACACAACCCGTCCAGGATATGGCGAATGCGGACTGCATCATCATCCAGGGTTCCAATATGGCCGAGTGCCACCCGGTGGGCTTCCAGTGGGTGAGCGAGGCCAAGGCCCGGGGTGCCCGCATCATCCACGTCGATCCTCGTTTCACGCGCACCACCGCGATCGCCGATAAGCACGTGCCCATTCGGGCCGGCTCCGACATCGTGCTGCTCGGTGCGCTCATCAACCGTGTGCTCACCGAGGGCCGTTACTTCGACGAGTACGTGCGCGCCTACACCAACGCCGCGAACCTCATCAGCGACGACTATGTCGACACCGAGGATCTCGACGGACTGTTCTCCGGGTTCGACCCGGACACGAACTCCTACGAGAATTCGACGTGGTCGTACCAGACGGATGAGCACGGTGCACCGCTCAAGGACCCGAGCCTGAAGGACCCGAAATCGGTGTTCCAGATTCTGCGGCACCACTACTCGCGCTACACGCCTGAGATGGTCGAGGAGAACTGCGGAATCAAACCCGCAAACTTCGACTACCTCTACGAATCGGTGACCGAGAACTCGGGCCGGGAACGGACCACGTGCTTCGCCTACGCGGTCGGGTGGACCCAGCACAGCCTCGGCGCGCAATTCATCCGCACCGCCTCGATCCTCCAGCTGCTGCTCGGCAACATGGGCCGACCGGGCGGCGGAATCATGGCGCTGCGCGGGCACGCGACGATCCAGGGATCGACCGATATCCCGACCCTGTTCAACCTGCTGCCCGGCTACCTGCCGATGCCCAGTGCCGGAGTCCACGACACCTTCGACGACTACGTCGCCGGCGTCGGCACCCCGGAGACCCACAAGGGCTACTGGGCCAACGGCCGTGCCTACGCCACCAGCCTGCTCAAGGCCTGGTGGGGCGACGCGGCCACGCAGGACAACGACTTCGCCTTTGACTATCTGCCGCGCATCAACGGCGCCCACGGCACCTACCAGACCGCGGTGCGCATGCTCAACGACGGTGTCGACGGGTACTTCCTGCTCGGGCAGAACCCGGCCGTGGGCTCGGCGAACGGGCGCATGCAGCGCATGGCCATGAGTCACCTGAAGTGGATGGTCGTCCGCGACTTCAGCCTCATCGAATCCGCCACCTGGTGGAAGGACGGCCCCGAGATCGAGACAGGGGAGCTGAAGACCGAGGACATCGACACCGAGATGTTCTTCCTGCCCGCGGCCAACCACACGGAGAAGGCCGGCACCTTCACGCAGACCCAGCGTCTTGTGCAGTGGCGCCACAAGGCCGTCAACCCGCCCGGGGACGCACATAGCGAACTCGACTTCTTCTACGAACTCGGCCAAGCCGTGCGCGAGAAGCTGAGGGACTCCGACGACCCCCGCGATCGGCCGCTGCTCGACATGACCTGGGACTACCCGGTCGACGAGGAGGGTGAAGTCGACGCCGAGGCGGTCGTCAAGGAGATCAACGGCTACTTCATCGGCGGCGACCGCGACGGCGAGCCCTTGGACAACTTCAACCAGATGACCGACGACGGGACCACCGCCGGAGGCTGCTGGATCTACGCCGGCGTCTACGCGGGAGGCCAGAACATGGCCGCCCGCCGCAAACCGCGGGATGAGCAGGACGAGACCGCCGCCGAATGGGCGTGGGCATGGCCGGCGAACCGCCGGATCCTGTACAACCGTGCCTCGGCCGCACCCGACGGAACTCCCTGGTCGGAACGGAAGAAGTTCGTGTGGTGGGACGACGAGACCGGGAAGTGGACCGGCAAGGACGTACCCGACTTCCCGATCGACCGCGCACCCGCCGCCCGATCGGATGCCGCCTACGGCGGACCCGCGAACCTCGACGGTGACGATCCGTTCATCATGCAGGCCGACGGCAAGGGGTGGCTGTTCGCACCCAGCGGCATGATCGACGGACCGATTCCCACCCACTACGAACCGCAGGAATCGACGGTCGCGAACCCGCTTTATTCCCAGCAGAACAGCCCGACCCGGATGGTCATGCGCCGTGAGGACAATCTGTCTGCTCCCGGTGCCGGGGTGCCCGGGTCCGAGGTCTTCCCCTATGTGTTCACGACCTACCGACTCACAGAGCACCACACCGCCGGAGGTATGTCCCGGTGGCTGCCGTACCTGTCGGAGCTGCAGCCGGAGATGTTCTGCGAGATCTCACCCGAACTCGCCGCCGAGGTGGGGCTCGAGCCCTACGGTTGGGCGACCTTGGTCTCCCCGCGGGCGGCGATCGAGGCCCGCGTCCTCGTGACGAAGCGGATGACCCCGCTGAACATCGGCGGGAAGACCGTCCACCAGATCGGCCTGCCCTATCACTGGGGCGTGGGAGGTCAGGGTGCCGTCGTCGAAGGCGATTCCGCCAACGACCTGCTCGGAGTGACGATGGACCCCAACGTCTACATCCAGAACAGCAAGTACGTGGCCGGAACGATCATGTCCGGCCGCCGTCCCCGCGGACCCGAACTCGTCGACTTCGTCGAGAAGTACCAACGCGAGGCCGGTCTCAGCCCCGAATCCGGCAACCAGCAGATCACCGTTCCCGCCGAGGATGTCGAGGCCTCCCATCACGCCGGACAGGGTCGCAGCGCCGGTGGGCACGCTCACCGAGGCGGCGACTCGGCCGTCGGCGTCACCCCGGGCAAGACCCTGGACGGGGGACGGGACGGAGCCTCCGACGGGGACGGCACGACCGCCTCGGCGACGGTCGACAGTGCCGATGATCGCAGCGGTAGGATCACCATCGAACCCACCGAACCCACCGAACCCGCCGAACCCGCCGAGACGGCGGTGTCGAACCGCGCCGACGACGGGGACCCCAGCGACGGCGACCCCGACCACGGCCGGCACGCCGACGGCAGTGCAATCGCAGAAACCGAGGTGGCCGAAGCGGAAGCTCGTGCCCGCGCCGCTCGGGACCGGCAGGAGAACGAGGAGGAAGACGACTGATGTCGACACCGACGATCGATGACGGCACGTTGGCGGACGGGCACTGGCACGATTCCGCGCACAGCCGCAAGGGATTCTTCACCGACACCTCGATCTGCATCGGCTGCAAGGCCTGCGAAGTCGCGTGCAAGGAGTGGAACCGCAACCCTCAGGACGGCACCTTCGAACTGCTCGGTTCCTCGTATGACAACACGGGCAGCCTCGGGGCGAACACGTGGCGGCACGTCGCGTTCATCGAACAGGATTCCGATCGCATCGAGAAGGCGCGGGAATCCGGGCGCAAGCTCGTCAATCTCGGCATGCCCACGATCCGCCCGCGCACCGATGAGTCTGCCGCCGCGCAGCCGCTGGACGGGGCCTTGGGTGCGGCGGCCGAGGGCCGAACCTCCGCCGGTCTGCCGACGACCCCCGACCTCAACGTCGATCTGCTGGCACCGGGTGCCCTGGAGCCGACCGACCTGTCGAACGTCGACACGACGCCCCCGGACACCGCGGACTTCCGCTGGCTGATGTCCTCCGACGTGTGCAAACACTGCACGCACGCAGGCTGCCTCGACGTGTGCCCGACCGGTGCGCTCTTCCGCACCGAATTCGACACCGTCGTCGTCCAGAACGATGTCTGCAACGGCTGCGGAACCTGCGTGGCCGGTTGCCCCTTCGGCGTCATCGAACGCCGCGACGACGGCACGATCAACACCCCCACCGATCGGGATGATCGCAAGGCCGCGGACATGGATGTGCCGAACGCGGGCACCGCGAACAAGTGCACCCTCTGCTACGACCGCCTCGTCGAGGGTCAGGAACCGGCCTGCGCGCAGACCTGCCCGACTCAGTCGATCAAGTTCGGCGACCGTCAGGACATGGTCGACCAGGCGCACGACCGCATGGCCGAACTCCACGCGAAGGGCCTGACCGAGGCCCGCCTCTACGGGGCGAACCCGAACGACGGGGTCGGCGGCACCGGATCCGTGTTCCTCCTCCTCGACGAACCCGAGGTCTACGGCCTGCCGCCGGACCCGCGGGTCGCGACGAAGGATCTGCCGAAGATGTACGCCAACGCCGGGATCGCGGCGCTGGGCATGGTCGCCGCGGCCGGACTCGCGTTCCTCGGGAGCCGCCGTTCATGAGCACCTCAGAGTACGATTCCTACCGCCCACCCGAGCCGGAAGGCGGACGCAGAAAACGTCGCCGAGGCGGCCGCGGAGGTCCCAGCGGACCTGACGGTTCCGGTGGCCGTCGGGGCGGTCGCGGCGGCAACGGTCGTGGCGGCGGGTGGAAGAACCGCGGTGCCGACGGCAACCGTGAGATGCCGATGGTCGAGGACGTCGAATTCACGTCCTACTACGGTCGACCGATCGTCAAGGCTCCGCCGTGGGGCGATGAGATCGGGACGTACCTGTTCCTCGGCGGTCTGGCCGGGGGATCTTCTCTGTTGGGCTTCGGTGCGCAGCTGACCGATCGGCCCGGTCTGCGCGTCGTCTCCCGGATGACTGCGATCGCGGCGACCGGTGTCGGCGGTGCCGCTCTCGTGGCTGACCTCGGCAGGCCCGAACGATTCCTCAATATGATGCGCGTGGTCAAGGTCTCGTCGCCGATGAGCTTGGGCACCTGGATCCTCTCGGGCTTCGGCGTCGGATCGGGAGTGACCTTCGCGATCGAACTCGACCGGATCACCGGTGAGAAGCTGCTGCCTCTGGGCTCACTGCGCAAGGTGCTCCATGCGATGGAGACGCCCGCGGCCGTCGAATCCGCCTTCTTCGCCACTCCGCTGGCCGCATATACCGCTGTGCTTCTCGGTGCGACGGCCGTTCCGACCTGGAACGCCGCCGGTCGCAACGGTCTGCCGTACGTGTTCGTGTCCTCGGCTTCGATGGCCGCCGGAGGTGCCGCGATGGCATTGGCACCGGTGGCCGAGACCGGACCGGCCCGACTGCTCGCGCTCGCCGGGACCGCCGGAGAGGCTTATGCGATGTCGGCGATGAGGAAGCGCATGCACCCGGCTGAGGTCGATCCGTTGGACGACGGCGAGCCGGGACACAAGCTCCACCGCGCCGAGAAGCTGCTCATCGCCGGAGTCGTCGGAGCCGCCGTCGTCGAGGTGGGGGCGCGCGTGTTCGCGAAGAAGCTGGGTGGGCGTAGCTCTGGCGGCTCAGCGAGTGCTTCAGGTGTGGCTGGCGCAGTTGCTGAGGCTGTCGGAAGTGCAGGCTCTGCTGGAGTCGCAAAGCGGAGTTGGAAGACTCGGGCTGTGCTGCGGGGGCTGTCCGTCGTCTCCGGTGCGGCCTTGGCGGCCGCCTCGGCGTACACGCGTTTCGGTGTGTTGGAAGCCGGCATCGAATCGACGAAGGACCCGCGTCACGTGGTCGAACCGCAGCGCGCTCGCCTCGAAGAGCGTCGGGCTCGCGGCATCACCGACGACTCCATCACCACCGGCCGGTAGGCGCGCGGGCGGGACATCACCGCTAAGCGCGAGCGCCCCTCACCGTGAGAACCCCTCACCGTTCGTGTTGCTGGGCACCGGCAGTGCCAGCACCCACTCGCGAGTGGCTCTTCATACAGTTCCGGCGGAACCCCTCGCCTTCAGTGCGAAAACACCTCGGTGTAACGGGGTGGTGTGCGACGACCGATGAAGGATGCTCGAACTCGCTGCGCGAAATCTCCCTCGGCGAACGCTGATCGGCGTCAAAAACAGCCTCACCAGGCACCTTATTCAGCAACATTGCTTGCAAAGTGAAGTGCGTCGGGTAGCGTGAGAGACCTATGAAGAAGCTGCTCAAGGATCGTCAGAGCCTTAGGTTCGGTGTGGCGGTCGCGGTGGCCTTTCCGCTGATCTACTTCCTAATGAATTTGCTTGGTTTGAGCAATGGGATGTTCAGTTGGTGGGAGACACTGTTGTTCGGACTCGTCCAGGGGGTCATCTTCTGGTTCTGTATGGCCAGCTTCCGCCAGTTCCGCGACGAGGACATCACCCCGCGCTGAGCAGGTATCGCGGTGACGCCGAGTCGCAGTACCGTCATTTGAAGACGCGGCCTGTGGGCAATGGCTCTTATTCCAGGTCAGCCATCTACGACTGAATCACTTTTCCTCCACACCAATTCACCGTCAACAATCGTGGCGCGCACCTGCGCCTCGAGCAGTCGGTCTTCACTATCGGAGAAGGGATCGACGTCGAGAACGACGAGGTTGGCACGACCCCCTGGGGTGATCCGGCCAATGCCGTCGGCGAATCCCCCTGCCCGCGCCGCGGCATGCGTGAGCGCACTCAATGCTTGGGCTGGCGTGAAGGCTCGCTCCGGATGATAGTTGGTATCCCCAGGTTCTAGTGCCGAGCGGGTGGTCAAGGCGATGAAGAGGTTGTGCGACATCTGATGCGGTGCCGTCGGCGCATCCGTGCCCAGAGCAATGTGGACTCCGGCCTCACGGAACTTCTGCCACGGGAACCCGTTCTCGGCGCGTTGCCCTCCGAGCACCGTCATCCAATTGCCCATGATCGCCGGATCGCAGTGCACCGGCTGCATCGATGCAACGACGCCGAGGCCGGCCATGCGTGCGATCGTCTCATCGGTCACCGACTCGAGGTGTTCGATCCGCGGGGACCGGATTCGGGGTCCATTGACGCGCACGCATTCGGCCACAAGGTCGAGGGCGATCTCACTGGCGTGGTCACCGATGGCGTGCATGGCAAGCTCGAGTCCATGGGCATCGGCAGCGACAGCGACCGGAGCCGCCGATTCGAACGACCAGATCGGCCCGGCCTGCGTTCCGTCGACATAGGGGTCGCGCATGGCTGCAGTGCAGGCATCGATGACGCCATCGAGGATGAACTTCACGCCGACGATGCGGAACCATTCGGAGCCGGGAAGTTCGGCGAACTGGTCGCGAATCTCGGCGGCTCGTGCGACAGCGGCGAGATCGCGGGCCGGATCGCCGGTGGGCCGCAGCAGCCAGTGAGCAGTGATGGGAAACGGCAGTCGTCCGTCCCTCTCGAGTCGACGGCGGAAAGTCGCCGCCTCTGCTTCGCCCACCGCCATGTCGGTCGCCGATGTCACTCCGTTCTCCAGATAGACGCGGAAGGCGCTGTCGAGGAACCGATCACGATCCTCATCGGTCGTGACGGACTCGAGATAGGACCATGCGTACTCGATCGCCGCGTTTTCGAGGAGGAGCCCTGTCGCCTGCCCCTGCCCATTACGGACGATTTCGCCGCCGTGCGGGTTCGGTGTCGCCTCTGTAATGCCCATGGCCTCAAGCGCTGCTGTATTCACCCAAGCGGAATGCACATCATTGGAGTCGAGGAGCACGGGGACGTCGCTGACCACCTCGTCGATCATGTCAGCCGTGGGCCGGTCGCCGGGGATGGCGTCGAACATCCAACCCGAGCCCAGCACGCACGGGGCTTCGGGCTGTTCCTGCCGCTTGAGCGCCAAGCGCTCTTGGATCTCCTCGAGACTCCTGCAGTCCCGCAGCTGAACTTTGTCGAGCGTCTGGCCGAGCATCATCAGGTGCGTGTGTCCCTCGACGAATCCGGGAGCGAGGAGGCTTCCTTCGAGGTCGATCCGCTGCGCTGAGTCTCCCGCGATATCGAGGACCGCTGAGGTGTCTCCGACCGCGAGAATACGGCCGGCGTCGACCGCCACTGCCTTGACGATCGGCGCGTGTTCGTCTCCGGTGAAGACAACGGCATTCTCATAGACCGTGGTCATGGTGTCCTTTCGTGGGTTACTGCGGCCTCGTCGAGGCTGTTGAGCGTCTTCTCTACGCGGGTTGATACGCGTGCGATGAGCATCGTCGGAATGATGAGGACGAAGCTGACGAGACCCACGATCAGTCCGAAGTTCGGAATTCCGACACCGTCGATGATCCAAGCTCCGATGATAGGGGCAAAGCTCGAACCGACGATATAGGCCCCGATCAGCGGTCCTGACCAGTTTCCTCGCGCATCGAGACCGGCGGCAGTGGCAATGAAGAGCGTGAAGGCGAAGGCGTAGATGGTGTTCACCGCGATGATGAGAGTGGCGAGCATTGCGGGGTCCGTCTCCACACCGATCCAGATCTTGATCGCTCCTCCGAGTGCCAGTGCGATGCCCAAGGGCAGGGCGCGTCCGATTCGGCTGCCGAGCAGGGTCACAACGAGCATTGCTCCGGCGCCGATGCCCGCAGCCGCGCTGAGCGCAAAGCCGAGGGTCTGATCGGACATGCCGACCGCATCACCAAGAGTCGGGGCAAGTGTCCAGACAGAATCTTCGCTGGTTCCCCACAGGGGGAATACTATGAGCACGCCGATTCCTGCGAGGAGGACTGTGCGCGGTGTGCGTGGTCGACTCGATAAGGGTGTCGCCTCGGCTCGGGTTTCGGCGAGCACCTCGGTCGTCGATGTTTCAGGTGTGCTCGGCAACCAGACCGTCACGGCGAAGCTGACCAGCGATAGCAGGGCCAGTGATCCGAAGACGGTGATCTGGGCCAGGCCGAGGATGGGAATGACGGCGAGGACGACCATGACGAGGAGTCTGTTGACGACTCCGGACGATGCGCTGACCCGGTTGGGGTTCCGCAGTGCGGCAATCGCGGCACCTGAGGTCGATACCGCAGTGCCGAGTCCCGCCGAGCCGATGAGGAAGCTGATGACGATGAGCGCAGTCGGCCCGGTGACCAGTGCTGCGACGAGGAAGGCGATCGTCGCAATGCCGAGCCCGCTGGCGGCGATGGTGCGCCTCCTGGTTCCGGCCGCGGCACGGGAGGTCGCCAACCCGATGATCGCCGAAGTGAAGAGTCCCCACGTGAGGATGTTGCCTGAGGCGACGACGTCGAATCCGATCTGCTCGAAGACCGACATGATCAGCGGAGCGAGGTTGGCAAGCATAAGTCCGGCGAGAGAGACGAGGAAGACTGCAGATCCGTTCCGCGGCCCAAGGGAGACCCGAGGATCATCCGGTGTCGGTGGTGCGGAAGTGGAAGTGGAACTCATGGGTCGGCCCCTTTGCCATTGCGAGTTTCGCGTAGTAAACGAAAAGTTTTCGGTTATATAGAATGGTGCCCGTACACCGAGACCTTGTCAATGCGCAGGCGAGTAGCGATACGTCCAGAATTCGGGCCCCTTAAGCGTCTGGGCGTCCGAACGTCCCCGAGGAAGTGAGCGCTTCATGGCACGACCTAGTTCCCCACTGCTGAGCCGGGAGAAGATCGGACGCGCAGCGATTGCAATGATCGATGGCGGCGGTGAGCTCAAGATCCAGCCCTTGGCCAAGAAGCTCGGGGTCAGTCTGTCCTCGATCTACCATCATGTCGACGGACGGGAGGGGATCATCCACGCGATGCGTGAGGTTCTCAGCGTCGAATACGCCCTGAACATCCCTGATCAGGGGGCATGGAAAGACAACCTGAAGGCAAGGGTGGATTCGCTGTGGCGGCTGTATTCGGACCATCCGCGGGTGATGATCCACCTGCTCGGGGTCACGGTCGAGGAGCCCGGGACGTTGACTCTCTATGAGTCCCTCATCGACGTGTTGGCCGATGCAGGTGTGCCGGAGGCCGAGCTTCTCACGACGATCGAGGTGCTCGATGCATTCGCCTTCGGAGCCGCACTCGACGCGCTGTCGCCGCAGGTGATCTTCGCTCCTGCGTCAGAGGACTCGCGGCTCACCAGTTTGATTGAGAATCACCCTGCGGGCACCGAGCGCAATCACCGGCTCTACCGACGCGGTCTCGACTTCATCATCGCCGGCATCGAAGTTGGGTTAAACCAGCCCTAGCCCCTCACCTCACGTGCACGCCTGAACCGGCGACGATCTCACCGATGACGGGGTGACCAGGCAGTTCGCCGACGACGAGCAGCCCGCCGGAAGTCTGCGCATCGGCCAGAAGCAGCAGGTCGTCCTCGGTCACGGAATCATCCGCGGTCAGATGAGGCCGCACCCAGTCGAGGTTTCGCCTCGTCCCGCCGGACACATACCCGTCAGCGATCGACTCATCGACACCGCCGAGCCGGGGCACCGCGGCCGCATCGATGACCGCTCGGACCCCGGAGGCTCGCGCCATCTTGAACAGGTGCCCGAGCAGACCGAAACCGGTGACATCCGTGGCCGCTCGTATGCCTGCAGCCACGGCCGCCCGTGACGCTTCGGCATTGAGCGCGGTCATCGTGGCGATTGCCTCGTCGAAGGTCTCACCAGTGACTTTGTGCCGATTGTTGAGGATCCCCACGCCGATCGGCTTGGTCAATGTCAGGGGCAGCCCCGCCTCGGCGGAATCGTTGCGCATGAGTTCATCCGGATGCGCCACCCCGGTCACGGCCATGCCGTACTTCGGTTCGGGATCGTCGATCGAATGGCCGCCGGCCACGGGGCAGTTCGCCTGCGCTGCGACGTCGAGCCCGCCGCGCAGGACCTCGGTGAGCAGCTCCATCGGCAGCTTCTCCCGCGGCCATCCGACGAGGTTGATCGCCGTGACCGGGGTCCCGCCCATTGCGTAGATATCGGAGAGCGCATTGGCCGCCGCGATCCGTCCCCAGTCGTAGGCGTCATCGACGACCGGGGTGAAGAAATCCGCGGTCGAGAGCACCGCGAGGTCATCGCGGACTCGCACCGCCGAGGCATCATCGCCGTCATCGAGGCCGACGAGGACATCCGGGCCGGGCTGACCGACCAGGCCGCGCACCGCGTCCTCGAGCTCGCCGGGAGGGATCTTGCAGGCGCATCCTCCACCGTGGGCGAACGAGGTCAGACGGTCCTGAATCGCAGTCATACTGCGAGACTAACACCGGCGGTCAAGGGCGTCGACGGACGCCCGATTCCACTCCGTCGCCGAGGCGGCCGTGCACCTCCGTACGGGCGCCCGGCCGGCCGCTCGCCCGGGTCAGTGCCTCCCCGCCGGGCGGCCGGCCCGCCGCGCGCGGGCCGCGCGGACGGCGATGATTCCGCCGATGACCAGCAACGCGCCGAGCAGTGCGGTGAGCAGAACCGGTCCGCCGGTGCGTGGCAGATCGCCACCCCCGTCGGACGATCCGCCCCCGTCGGACGATCCGTCCACGTTTGCGCCGCTTCCTGACGAGGCACTCGAAGAGGCATTCGACGAGGCTCCGTCCGAACCGGTTCCCGCCGAGGAATCCTCATCGGCACCGGCCGAGGCCCTGGTTGAGGCGCCGTCATCGTCCGACCCCTCCGATGAGCCGTCCTCGCCTCCCGCGGAGGAAGCGTCGGAGCCACGCGTCGAAGCACCGCCGTCCGACTCGTCCACCGAAGCGCCTCCGTCCTCAGCTCCCGCACTGTCGGCCGATGCTCCGCTGTCCTCAGATCCGTCGTCATCGCCGGGACCCGGAGGCGGTTCTTCCCCCGCGACCTCGACGGTGGCCTTCGCGGTCTTGCCGTTGACGGTGACCTCGAGGACCGCGGTTCCCGGATTCTCCGCGGTGATCTGACCCGTCGCCGGGTTGACGCGGACGACGTCGGAGGCCGCCTCGGGGACCCCCGATTTCACTGACTGGGCACTGACCTTCGCACCCGTCGCCTGCTGCATGTCCACCTCGGCGCCGGAATCGACCACGACACCGTCGCCGCCCCATTGGGCGGTCGCCGGCCAACCGACGGGCACGGTGCGCTCACCCTGTGTGAAGGACGCCGCGACATCCGCGGATTGACCCGGGGCCAGGGAGCCGGGTGCCTCCAACGAGATCGAATCGACGCGCGGCTTCGTCTCCGCGGCCAGCCAACCGACCCGATCGGCCGTGCTCGGATCGTCACCGACGTCGCCGACGCCGGGATCGACGCCGAGCATCGTCCATCCGGTGAATCCGCCGGTCGCCGGAGTGCCGGCCGGACCCTTCCCGGAGTTTCCGTTGATGAGGTAGCTCACGCCCTCGACCGCGGACCCGTGGAACGCCCCCACATGGCCGTTGATCACGGCCGCGGACTTCCCGCTGTCCTTGCGGAACTCTCCGAGCTTCTTCTCGAGTTCCTCGGCCTCCCGCCGGTCCCCGAGCTGGCTCGTCTTCGACGGCAGCGGATCCTGCGGGGGATGGTGGAAGAACACGGTGATGCCGGTGAGCTCGTCACGTTCGGCCACCTCGCCGAGGGCGTCTTCGAGCATGTTCAACTGCGAATCATCGCTGCCGTTCAACGTTCCGTCCGAGGAATTCAGGGTCACGATCTTCGTCCGCCCCACGGTGCGCTCGCCCGTCGGGGAACCGAACGCGGCCTCGAAGTTGTCGATCTCCCCACCCATGATCTCGTGGTTGCCGGGCACGTAGATGTAGGGGATCGACTCATCCCACTCCTCGTCGATGATCGTCTTCGCCAGCTCGAAATCCTCCGGAGAGGCCTCGTCGACGAGGTCGCCGTTGATGACGAGCAGATCCGGCTTTGCGGCACGGATCTCCTTGAGCGTCCGCCTGGCACCCTTGACAGCTTCGGAATCCGGGTCGGTGGCGACGAACTGGGCGTCGCTCATCACGGCGATGTTCTGCGGACGGTCAGCGACGGTCCCGGTCGTCAGCAGCGCCGGATCATGCCGCGCCGAGGCGGCCGGATCGTCGGTCTCGGGCGTGGAGATCGCCTGGAGGTCCGAGATCGAAATGTCCCCCTTGTACTTCTCGGCAGACCGGGTCTCCATCATCCGGATCCGTTCGAGGGTGAGCGGTTGGGAGAGCCCCTCGGGGACGGTGAAGCGGACCTTCTGCCACCCGTCGAAGGTGATGTGGTCGCCGTCGATGTTCGTCACCGTGCCGTCGGGAGTGCTCACCTGCAGCCTGGGCCAGGCCCCGGTGCCGTCGCCGCGGACCATCATCTCGAACGCCACCGTGTTGCCTTCCAGTTTCACCGGCTCCTTCGGGATGAGGTAGTAGCCGCGCGTCGCCGAGGAGGTGGTGAAGTCATACGTGAGATCGATGCTCGGCTTACCGTCCGGGCTGGGCTCCCCGGCTGCGAACGATCCGCTCGCCCGATCCTTCCCGTCGGTGAACGCCGAGGTGTCGGAGAAGTCGAGGACCTCGGTCGTTTCGGTGCCGACGGTCACCGGGATCGTCGTTGTCACGTCTCCGACGGTGAGCTTCACGTTCCCGGACGTCGGTTCGTCGTCGCGGGAGTCCTTGCCTTTCCCAGCCGTCGACGAATCGGCGGAGACGATGAGTTCGCCGAGGCTGTCGGTGTCGACTTTCAGCCCGTCGTCGGCATCGACGTCGATGTCCCCGGTTTCGATGAGTGAGCGTCTGCCTTCGGAGTCGTACCCGGTCAGGGACACCGACTGCGAGTCCTCGGCGTCTTGGAGGTTGATGGTCCGTGCGCTCGGCCACAGCCCGACCGGTTCGCCGAGCACGTCGAGGTCCGTCCGCGCGGTATGTCCGTCGACGGCATAGCTCACGCGGCCCTTGCCGGTGGTCTCACCGGTGACGCGTGTGCTCGTCTCGTCCGCCTCGTCGAGTTTCACCCCGCCGTCGGCGGAGAACGTCCCCGAGGCGGCCACCGGTTCGAGGTTCGCGCCGAGTCCCGTGCCCGTCAGCGACCGGGAAAGACCCTTGAGTACCGTGGTCTGCCCGTCGAGTTCGGGTTCTATCTGCGCATCGCTCAGCTGTTCGGCGGGAGCGTCGGAGTAGAAGACGAGGGCGTTGGCGACGGTGCGCTGCTCCCCGTCGGAGGGGTCGTTCTGCACCACGGGCGCGTTCTTGCCGGCGGTGCGGGCGAGCATCGTCGTCGACCCGCCGCCGTCGAGGTTGACCGCGTTGTAGGCGCCGATGTCGGAGAAGAATTCGCCCATGTCTTCCAGGCTCATGCCTCCCGAGGATTCGCTGCGTCCGTCGATGGTGGTGACGAACAGTTCCGAACCGTCCTTGCTGATGCCCACGGCCGTGCGCGGGTGTTCGGTGTCCTCGAGGTCGCCGGCGGGGAGGTCGGGAACCGAGCCGTCGGCCAGGATCTGGTGGCTGCCCGCAATGCCCATGTCGATGTCTTCGCTCGGTCCGATCTCGACATCGACTTCGTCGCCGACTTCGAGTTCCGACAGCGTCTTTGCCCCGGAATCACGACCGAGCAGGACCTGCCCGTCGGCGGGGATCTCCGGGTATCCTGCCTTGTCCACCATGCCGGAGGCCTCGGTGACCTTTCCGTCGACTACGGTGACGCGGGCGACTTCGGCGGCGAGCTCATCGGGTCCGCCGACGGGACGGTCGAGGGTGTGATCGCCCCAGGCTTCGTTGTACACGCCGATCGCATCGGGGCTCAGCTGCGGGTTGTTCAGTCCGCCGAGTTCCGTCTCCTGCCCGTCATGTGTCAGCGTCCCCGCGGCCGAGAGCATCGATACCGCGGCCTTCTGATCGGCGAGGGTGAGCGCCGGTTTGGCCTCCTTCGAGCCGATCCGCATGCCCTCCTTGGACACCGAGGTGTAGATCGGTGCCCACGACTGGTTGATGTCGAAGAACGTGCCGTTGACGGCGGCGACGGCCTTCTTCCCCTCGGGGCCTTTTGCCATGATCTCGCTGGTGGTGCCGGCGGCGGCGACCTTCCCGGTGTCGCGGACGTCCATCGACAGGGAGTCCGTGGTGAGGTCTGCGGTGAGGACGTTGCCGTTGTTCCATCCGCCGTCCTCGAGGCGGGAGAAGTTCGTCAGCTCGAGACCCGGGGCTACGCGTTTGGTTTCGACGTCGCGCAGTGCCGACCCGTCCTTGCCGAGGTCGTCCTCGCTTGGTGCTGCAGCATGGGCCGGTGTCGAGGCGGGACCGGGAAGACCGGGGAACGTTCCGATGGGTGCGACATGGGCAGCGAGGACCGCCAGTGTGGCGAGGATGGCGGGGATGAATAGTCGCCCTCCGGTGGGATGGGATCGGCGGTGTGACCAGGCAGGGTGAAGCGAAGAGGGCATGACGACCTTCGAGCGGTGACGGCTGGGAACCTTGTCACCTTAAGCCGCGCTCGGAGAAGCCTGAGCGAATGGTGAGTGAACTCGGTCGGAAGATCGGTACCGGCGCGCTCGATACTGGTTCGTTTGGTCAATCGAGCGCCGCCCCGGCCGCATCGGCCCTTCGCTTCACCTCGCACATACCCGCGATAGGATTCCTTATGGAGGCGTCCGTGTCCTGGTGGGCGCCCTGGTCTTCAAAACCAGTGAGACCGAGTATCTCGGTCTGGCGGGTTCGATTCCCGTCCGCCTCCGCCAACCGTTTCGCGGTCCCGCCGACCAAGCGGAGCCGCCGTGACCCCGCACAGAGGAGGAGGTCAGATGGTCGAATCCGACCTGCGTCGATCCATTCCGCGCACGGATCATCTCCTCGCCCTTCCCGAGGTCATCGCAGCAGGTGAGCGCCTCAACCAGGCGACCATCAAGGCCATCATCTCCGAGGTGCAGAACGCCGCCCGAGCCGGTGAGATCCCCGTCGCCGAGGTGGCCCCCGCCATCACCTCCAAGCTCAGCTCCCGTTCGGCTTCCTCCCTGACCTCAGTGCTCAACGCCACCGGCATCCTCGTCCACACGAACCTCGGCCGGGCACCGCTCTCACCTGCGGCAACCCAGGCGATCACCGAGGCGGCCGGATATGTCGACGTCGAAATGGACCTCGGCACCGGCAAACGCAGCAAGCGGGGCACCGGAGCGAAGGCCGCACTCTTGCGGGCCTGCCCGGCTGCCGATGATGCTCTCGTGGTCAACAACGGTGCGGCCGCCCTGCTGCTGGCCGTCACTGCGGTGCGCGGCCGCGGCACAGGTTCCGGCGAGATCATCATCAGCCGCGGCGAACTCATCGAAATCGGTGCCGGGTTCCGCCTCACCGACCTCATGACGACGACCGGCGCCAGGCTGCGCGAGGTCGGCACGACGAACCGCACCCACGTGGCCGACTACGCCGAGGCCATCAGCGACGACACGTCCTGCCTGCTCAAGGTGCACACGAGCAACTTCCGCGTCGAAGGATTCACCTCCTCCGTCGACGTGGCTGAACTGCGCGGACTCGCCGACGAGCAAAACCTGCCCCTCATCGTCGACCTCGGCTCCGGACTCTTCACTCCCGACCCGGCATTGCCCGACGAACCCGACATCGACACCGCCCTGCGCGCCGGCGCCGACCTCGTCATCGTCTCCGGCGACAAACTCCTCGGCGGCCCGCAGGCCGGACTCATCCTCGGCCGCGCCGAAGCAGTGCAGACACTGGCCAAACACCCTCTGGCCAGAGCGATGCGCACCGACAAACTCACCCTCGCGGCGCTGGAAGCCACGATCACGCACACGGCGAACCCGATCCACGACGCCCTCCACATCGACGCAGTTCACCTGCGGCAACGCACCGAAACTCTCGCCGAGGCGGTCGGTGCCACGATCGTCGACCACGACGGAAGAGTCGGCGGCGGGGGAGCCCCCGGAGTGCCCCTGTCCGGCTGGGCAGTCGAACTGCCCGAAGCCTTCGCCGAGCCGCTGCGCGGCGGCGATCCTGCGATCGTCGCCCGAGTCCACCAGGGACGATGCTTGGTCGACCTGCGCTGCGTACCCGAAAGCGAAGACAACCGCATCGCTGCCGCCATCAAGCGAGTCCGTGCTGACAATGCCTGACACTTTCGTCATCGCCACCGCCGGACACGTCGATCATGGGAAGTCGACGCTGGTCAATGCCCTGACCGGAATAGAACCCGATCGGTGGGCCGAAGAGAAGAAGCGCGGGCTGACCATCGACCTCGGTTTCGCCTGGACGACCCTGCCCTCGGGACGCGAACTCGCCTTCGTCGACGTTCCGGGGCACGAAAAGTTCCTCGCGAACATGCTCGCCGGGCTCGGCCCCGCCCCCATCGCCTGCTTCGTCATCGCCGCAGACAAGGGCTGGCAAGCCCAATCGACTGACCATCGCGACGCGATCAATGCGCTCGGCATCACCCACGGCCTCGTCGTCATCACCCGGGCCGACCTCGCCCCCGACTCCGTCGAGACCACAAAGGCTCAGGTCAGAGCGCAGCTGCGTGGAACACCACTCGAAGCAGCGCCGATCGTCACGGTGTCAGCCACGACCGGGCAGGGCCTGCCCGAACTCATCAGTGTCCTCGACGAGGTCACGGCCACGGCCGAGCCTCCGACCACCTCGGGGAGGGTGCGTTTGTGGGTCGACCGGGCCTTCACCATCAAGGGAGCCGGCACCGTCGTCACCGGGACCCTCACGGCAGGCACACTGACCACGGGCGATACAGTCGAGCTGCGCGGAGAGACCATCGACCGGACCGTGGGTGTGCGGGGTCTGCAGTCCCGTAATTCCACCACTACCGAGGTGGTCCCGCAGGCCCGCGTGGCCGTCAACCTGCGCGACGTCCCCGCCGACGACCTCCACCGCGGCGACGCACTGCTCACGAGTGGGGCCTGGCCGATCGTCGACACGATCGACGTGCGCCGCACCATGGGCGAGACCCTCGACTCCGGCATCCACGAACTCATGGCCCATATCGGCACCGCCGCCGTGCCCGCACGATTGCGGGCATTCGATGCCGACCACGCCCGGCTCACCCTCGACCGACCGCTTCCCCTGCAGGTCAGCGACCGGATTGTGCTCCGCGCGCCAGGAAGCCGCAACGTCTTCGCCGGCCTCCTCGTGCTCGACGTCGACCCGCCCGAACTGTCCCGACGAGGCGACGGTGCCAGGCAAGCTCATGAGCTTGCCGAGCGTCCTGTGAAAGGCGATATCCTCGCCGAGGTGGCCCGCCGCGGAGCCGTCGAACGCACCGTCCTTACCCGGTTCGGTCTGCAGGTTCCCGTCGACGAATCCTTGCCTGCCGATGTTGAGGAAGTGGGTGAGTGGCTCGTCCACTCGCCGACGCTGACCTCCTGGGTCGAGGCGACAAAATCCCTGGTCCGAGGCGAACTCGCCGCCACGCCGATGGCCGCGGGAGTGCCCGTCAAAGCCGTCGCAGAGGCACTTCAGCGAACTCCGGACTCAGGTCGCAGACGCGGCGCCGAATCGAAACGCGACTCCCCGGCGAAGGCGAAAATCCAACCGGCTCTGCCTCTGCCCGAAGGCTCCGGCGGCGCGATTCGCGCACTGCTCAACCAGATCATCTCCCGCGCCGGGCTCGAAGCCGTCGACGGAATGGTCCGCCCGCCCGGGCATGCCGCGGGACTCGGTGCCGCCGAAGCCGGTATCGCCGAGATCGAACGCCTGCTCGCAGCCGACCCGTTCGCGGCACCGGAAGCCGATGACCTGCGAGAACTCGGCCTCGGAGCGCGGGAGCTCGCGGTCGCCGCGAAGGCGGGACGGATCCTGCGCCTCGGCGACGGAATCATCGTGGCTCCGCGCACCCCCGCGCAGGCGATGCGGATCCTCGCCGGTCTCGACCAGCCCTTCACCACAAGCCAGGCGAGGCAGGCGCTGGGGACGACCCGACGCGTCGTCATCCCCCTGCTCGAACACCTCGACGGCCGGGGCTGGACGCGTCGCCTCGACACCACACACCGCGAAGTCGTGCGCTGAGGACCCTCGTGGCACTATCGGACGGGCGGCCACGACGACGAACCGATCGCCGGGTCGGTGGGCGGCCGCCTCGGCGAAACTTGGTGACCTGTATTACGATCAAGTCGGAATGATCGTTCGCGCCGGTTCGGGCGCTTCCGTCGATGGTATGGGTGATAACTGACTGCGGTGATGGGGCCGCAGCGACGCCATTCATCGCCTCACAATCCCCATGTCCGGGCGCGCTGCCCTGGTCGCAGCACTGACCGCCCACCAGAAATTCTCACCATTGACCGTCTCCGGTCGCGCAGATGCGATTCCGACCCGAGACTGCGAAGGAGCAACCATGTCGAACTATCGTGTTCAGAATCCCGCCACTGGCGAGGTCGTCGAGACCTTTCCCGAGGCAACGAATGCCGAGATCGAGTCCACAGTGACTGCTGCCCAATCCACGTACCTGATGTGGAAGGACACCGACATTCAGGAGCGGGCCGGGGTTGTGCGTCGGGCGGCGGAGATCTTCCATGAACGCAAGGACGAACTCGCCAGAACGATCTCGGTGGAGATGGGCAAGTCGTATGCCGAGTCCGTTGACGAGGTCGAGTTCGCTGCCGACATCATCGACTACTACGGCGTCCACGGCCCCAGTCTGGCCACGGATTATCAGATCCCGTCGACCATCCCCGGCACTGCACGCATCGAGTCTCTGCCGGTCGGTGCCCTGTTGGGTGTGATGCCGTGGAACTTCCCTTACTACCAGGTCGCCCGGTTCGCTGCCCCGAATCTGGTGTTGGGCAATACGATCATGCTCAAACATGCCGATATCTGTGGACGGTCGGCACTGTTGATCGAGGAGATCTTCCACGCCGCCGGAGTCCCTGCCGGCGGGTACTCCCACCTTTTTGCCAACCATGACCAGATCGCTGCGATCATTGCGGACCCTCGGGTGCAGGGTGTGTCGTTGACCGGGTCGGAGCGGGCGGGTGCGATCATCGGTGCCCAGGCCGGTCAGAACCTCAAGAAGGCCGTGCTCGAGCTCGGCGGGATCGACCCGATGGTTGTTCTCGACGCCGACGATGTTGCGGCGGTGGCGCGTGAGGCGTGGGAGTTCCGGACGTATAACGCCGGACAAGTCTGCAACTCGAACAAGCGCCTCATCGTTATGGACGACATTTATGACGACTTCGTCGCCGAGCTCGTGAAGTTGGGGACCGGGTTGACGCCGGGGGATCCGATGAATCTGAGTGAGGGTGAGTATGTGCCGCTGTCGAGCCGTGCCGCCGCGGAGACCGTTGATGCGCAGGTGAAGAAGGCCGTTGCTGAGGGGGCTCGGGTGCTCGTCGGTGGTGAGCTGGGCGAGGGCCCGGCGGCGTACTATTCGCCGACTGTGTTGGTTGATGTGCCCCGGGATTCCGAGTCGTATGGTGAGGAGCTCTTCGGGCCGGTGGCCACTGTGTTCAAGGTCGGCAGTGACGAGGAGGCTCTCGAGTTGGCGAACGATTGTGCTCTTGGTTTGGGTGGGTCTGTGTTCTCGACTGATGAGGGGCGTGCTGATCGTGTGGCGGCTCGTCTTGAGGTGGGGATGACGCATGTGAACACGATTGCGGCGGAGGCTGCTGAGCTGCCGTTCGGTGGGGTGAAGCGGTCTGGTTTCGGTCGTGAGATGGGTCCGATCGGGATGGGCGAGTTCGTGAATAAGCGCCTCCACTTCATCGCGAAATAGGGGCAGTTCGGCTGACCCCAAGATCACCGCAACCGTCGTCGAGTTCCCGGCGGCCGCTCAACCCACCACGGTCGTCGATCAGCCGAGTGATGCGGTGATCATGTCCTCCATCGCCTCGGCGGTCAATGCCCGCCACTGTGCACGTGACGGTGCGGACGGGATCCGCGCGCCGCGCACCTTGGCCAGGGCCACCTCGGTGATGGGGGCATGCTGAGGGAATGCGTCCAATCCGTGGCGACCCGCTGCCTCCTTGCCGATGATCTCACCGGTCGCGAGAGTGCGATGCATGCGCGCGGGACCGAGCACGCACCACGCAACCGTGCCGGCGCTCAGTCCCCGCGGGGACGTGAGGAGACGATGGAACAGCGTGCGTGGAGTTCTCCGCGGTCGGTCGCGCAGCTGTGCGACCAACGGAGTCCAGTACTCGCGCAGGTTCGTGCGGACCCATGGTCGAAGCGCCTCCGGCTGCGCATCGAGACCCCATGCAGCGATCGGTCGTCCCCGCACAGTGATGCCGCCGTCGACGAGCTCCTTCCAGATCACCGGATTGACGTCGAACGCCCCGTGCGCATCGAAGATCTCACCCGTATGGGAAGCGATCGGTCGGATCTCGGTGACGGGGCGACTGACCTCGGATTCGGCGATGAAGACGGTATTGCAGCACGCACTCACACCTCGCCCGAGCGCCGTCCCTGCCACCAGGCGGGGCACCTGCGAGAGGTGGAGCAGCCGCAGCCGCTGAATGAGATCCGGATGGTTCTGCCACTCATCGGCGATGACCGCGACGAGGTCGATGTCGCTGCGGCCCGGACGATAGGCGCCGAGGGCGATCGATCCGGTGACGGCGCAGGCGATGATGCCGCCAGGCAGGATCCGATCGGCGGCACGTAGGTAGGACCTGATGGCGGTTGCGGCATCTGGCGGCAGCGGCGCGGACATGGGATCAGCGTACACAGGGGCAGGGACCTGGACTCAGGAACTGTCCTGTGGGTCCGACGTGCCTGCGCAACGACTTTCTCCCGCACTCTTGACCTTCAGTCAGGGTGAAAGTCGATGATGGGTCCATGGATCCCACCCGCGAACCCGACACCGCACGAGTGCCGCAGTCGACGAGCCGGTCGCTGCAGACGATCGGTGACTTCGCTCGTGCCGTCGGGCTCAGCGCCAGCGCCCTGCGCGGGTACGACAGCAGCGGTCTTCTGTCGCCCGCACATGTCGAGGACCGGACAGGCTATCGGTACTACGCGCTCGACCAGCAGCAGCGTGCGATCTGGATCCGACGTCTGCGTGACGCAGGCTTTCGGCTGAGCACGATCGGGACCATCCTCGACAGCGAGCCGGCGATCGCCGAGGCCATCCTCGACGACTGGCTCGCCGAGGCCATCGGACGAGCCGAGTCCGCCGCGGCGCTGGTCGACGACTTGAGATCGGTGCTCCGATCCCGGACCGAGACGACGACGCTCAGCCGCGCTCGGGTCGACTCCGCCGTGCTCGCCGCCGCGGTGCGCCAGCTGGCGCAGCCGAAGGGGACGGACCCCGCCGATTCGCCCTTCGACCACCTGAGTGTGGAGATCAAACCCGACGCCCTCACCTTGGCCGTGACCGACGGTTATGTGCTGATGGCGCGCACGCACATCCCCGCCGAGATCGATGCTCCGACGCCCGCAGACGGTCCGAAGAGGCCGGTGGGGGTGTCGACGGTTGTCACCGCCTCGGCGCTGCTGTCGCTCCCGACCACGAGCTACGAGGTGACCCTCACGATCGCTGTCACCGGAGGATCCGTCGACCACCCCGAACAGGTGCGCATGTCGATCGAGCACTCCGACGGAGAATCGACGACCCTGTCGCAGTCCGACCGCCGGTTCCCCGACATCGGTCGCACGGTGGAGGCGGCCGCCGCACGCCGCAGAGGCAGAAGCCTGTTCTCACGCGAAGAGATCCTGCGGCTCGTCGACGAAGCCACAGGCCGGTCCCCTGAATCCGGAGTGCGGCTGCCGAGGGACGCGTCGAGGTTCGAACTCTCCGCCGGCTCCATGAAGTCCATCGTCGACGCGGGTATCGGCGACGAACTGACCTGCGACTGGGGCAACGAGGACGATCCCCTCATCTGGCGTGCTCCCAGCCAACCTGACTTCGTGGCGCTCGTCATGCCCCGCAGAGCCTGAGCCCCGTCGATATGGGTGCCTCAGGCAGGGACCGGGTCCCGCTGCCGAAGGGATTCAACGCTTGGGTGCTCACCTCGGTCGTCACCGAACTCGGCACCGGAGTCCTCGCGTTCGCTCTGACCTGGGTGGCCTCCGGCTACGGCCCTCATCTCGCTGCCTGGGTATTCACGCTCACCGTCCTGCCGGCGGTGCTGCTCGGGCTGCTCGGCGGCGCGGTCGCCGACAGATTCGGGCCGCGTCGGGTGATGCTCGCGTGCACACTCGCCTTCGTGCTCATCGGCTCGGGGATCGCACTCGCCGTTGCCGTCTGGTCGGCGGCTCCGCCGGTGCTCCTGGCGGCCGCCGTGCTCATCGGGTCGGCGGCAGCGTTCTATCGGCCCGCCGTCGGAGTCTTCCCACGGCTCTTCGTCCCCGAGAGATCATTGGGCACAGCCATGGCCCGATCGGGCATGGCCGGACAGCTGGCGCGCACCATCGCCCCGCCGCTGGGCGGAATCCTCATCGGGATCATCAGCCTGTCCGGGGTGGCACTGCTCGATGTGCTCGGATGCCTGATCATGCTCATCGCCCTGCTTGCGATCCGACCGCCTCGGCGAGGGGATCACCTGCCCGACCCGGTCAGCGTGCGCGGAATCGTCGACGGGGTGCGAGCGGCGCGGACGACGCCGGGAGTGCCGGCGCTGCTGACCGGTGTGTCCCTCATGGCCGGAGCCGTGATCCCGTCGGTACTCCTCGGCATTCCCCTTGCCGCCCGCGAGCGCGGCTGGACCGCCGCCGAGGCGGGGCTCATCGAATCCGGATGGATCGCCGGGGGCCTGCTGACGAGCGCCGTGTTCGCATGGCGCGGCATTGCGAATCGGGTGTGGACTCCGATGGTCATCGGTCCGTGCGTCGTGGCCCTGGGGCTCATCGTGCTGGCTGTGTCGGCCGACTGGCGAGTGGGTCTCGCAGCGACCGCCCTCGTCGGGGCCGGGGTCGTGGTCTTCACTGCGCATGTCTTCCCGGTCTATGTGCTGCTGGCACCTGCGTCCAAAGTATCGAGATTTCAGAGTCTGCTCATCGTCGTCCAACAGGCACCTCAGGTCATCGTCAATCCGCTCATCGGTCTCATCGTCGGACTGCTCGGCACCGGCGCCATGATTGCGGCAGCGAGTGTCATCGCAGTGGGTGCCTCCTTCGTCGTCGGGCGAGATCGGACGCTGCAGGCTTTCAGGTCCGAGTGACCTGGTTCACGTGGTGTTGAACTCGTGTTGAGAACCCTGTGACGTGATGTTGAAACGGAGTTTGTTGAGGCCTCTCATCGGATCGGACAGTCTGGAGGACGTGAGCGAAACGACAGGATCGCTTGCGTGATCGATGCTGGTTTCCGATCGCTTCCCCACTCAGCTGGTCTCGAGTTCTCGCTCACGGCAACTGCCCCTCAAGAGAACAGGAAACCGATGAAACTCGTACGCAGAATTGCAGTGACAGCCCTTTCCGCGGCTGTCATCGCCGGCGGTGTCTCCATGGCGACCGCCGCGTCCGCAGAGCCGGCTGCAGTCTCAAAGGAGGCCGCTCCGTTCACGAGCAAAGCACTCGACGGCGGCAAGGTTCCGAGCGCTCAGGACGCCACTCAGCTCACCCAGGAGCAGATCGACAATGCGCGCACGATCATCGCCGTCGGCAAGGGCGCGGACCTGTCGACGCAGGCGCAGAAGATCGCCGTGATGACGGCCCTGCAGGAGTCGAGCCTCTACAACCTCGACGGCGGAGACCGCGACTCCGCCGGACTGTTCCAGCAGCGTCCGTCCATGGGCTGGGGCACTCTGGCCCAGGTGACCGACCCGGTCTACGCCTCGAAGTCGTTCTATGGCGTCAACCCCGAAGGCTCGAACCTCGGCCTCATCCAGATCGAAGGATGGGAGACGATGGTCCCGGGAGCCGCAGCTCAGGCAGTGCAGGGCTCCGCCTTCCCCGCCGAGTACGACAAGTGGGATCCCTTGGCGACCGAGCTCGTCAACGGCAACCAGGATGTTGCCCCGATCAGCTGAGACCCGTTCCGCTGACCTGAAGTCGCACCACCCGAAACCGCACATTCCGAAATCACACATGCACACCCGAGAACGATCAGGAGAGATGATGAAGGTTTCACGCACACTCACCACCACCGTCCTCACCGCAGGTCTCCTCGCAGGCGGCACCATGATGGCCACCGCACCCGCTCAGGCCGACGCTGCCCCGGCACACAGCTACGCAGCACAGGGAGATTCCGGCAAGGCCACGACCGCGCAGTCGGAGTCCGGCCAGAAGACATCCACCCAGGCCGATGATCGTCGCGATGAGATCATCAGCCGCGCCCAGACCTGGGTCGACCAGGGAGTGCCCTACAACTGGGACACCACCCATCCGGATCCACAGGGCAAGCAGTACCGCATGGACTGCTCGGGATTCGTCTCGATGGCCTGGGGACTCGACGACAGCCTCAACACCGTGACCCTGCCGGATGTCTCCCACAAGATCGATAAGGACGAACTGAAGCCCGGCGACGTCCTGATGAAGGGCGGCCCCGGCACCGAAGGCGCCAACGGCCACGTCGTGATCTTCAACGGTTGGGCCAACGACGATAAAACCGCCTATCACGCCCTCGAGGAGAACGGTTCGCTCGGCTCGGTCGCCCACGAAGTCTCCTACCCGTACGACCAGGACGACAGCTTCGTCCCCTACCGCCTGAACGGCCTCTGATCTGAACTGCCCGTGATCCGGCACTGATCCGATGCCGATCCGGCGGCTCCGATCCGCCGACCGTACTCCGCGCACCTGAGCGCACATCGTCGCCGCGCCCCTCCCATGGGACGCGGCGACGACGCGTCCGACGAGGAGGGCCGCCTCGGAGGAACAGGGCCGACCTCGAAGTGTAGGATCGCCGAGGATCGACCCCCATTGATCGCCGCCAGCGCCTGAAATTTCCCTGGCTCGCGCCTGCGAACCGCCGGACGAGCGGATCGAGACCCCGGTCACGGTCGGGTGGGAGCACTGCTGGTGACCGCGCGGCGTTCAGCGAACTCTGATCGCATGCACACGGATCCGTGACGATTCGTTGCGGCGAGAATAAGTCATCTCGAAGTCTCTCTGCATTGAACAGGGCCAATCGGTCCGTCAGTGTTGTGTGGGGCGATTCCACGGCACCTTCTGCATTGGTGTTCCTGTGCCGACCACAGGGCAGATGCCGCAGAACCCACCACGTGTGCCGCGCACCAGGAATCGCCGACCGGGTCGAGCACCCGATCAAGAGAAAGTGAGAACAGATGAAACGTGCGCGCACACTTGCGGTGACTGCACTGTCCGCAGCCGTCCTCGCCGGGGGAGTCTCCCTGGCAACGGCGACCTCGGCCACGGCCGACCCGATCTCCGGAGGCGTCAGCCAGGAGGGTGAAGCAGCCCAGTCCGACGCCGGCTCGACCGGAGGGATCGACGACCCCGATGAGCTGAGCGAGGAGCAGATCGACAACGCGCGCACCATCATCGGCGTCGGCAAGGGCGCGGACCTGTCGAAGGAGGCTCAGACGATCGCCGTGATGACCGCGCTGCAGGAATCGAGCCTCAACGACCTCGAAGGAGGCGACCGCGACTCCGCCGGTGCCTTCCAGCAGCGTCCCTCGATGAACTGGGGATCGGCCGACGAAGTCACCGACACCGTGTACGCATCGAAAGCCTTCTACGGCGTCGACTCCGGAACCGACAATCCGGGGCTGACCCAGATCGACAACTGGGAGAGCATCGAACCCGGTGACGCCGCACAGGAAGTGCAGCACTCCGGATACCCCGACGCTTACGACAAGTGGGAGTCGCTGGCGAAGAAGCTCGTCGACGAGAACCAAGACGTCGACTCCATCGACTGATGCCTACTCAGCAGGTCTCTGCGTCCCCGCGGTTTGGTTCAACGATCGGCAATCAGGCCAGCGCGCCGGCGGCGAGCCGGCGAACCACCTCGGTGAGGTGATGGAGACCTGAGACGAGATCCTCGTCCTTCATGTTCGTCGAATCGTGCACGGCCACGGTCATCACCTTCGCCGAGGTGAGTCCCAAGTCGTCCGCGACCGTGCGGGCCAGTTCGACCCCGTCCTCGGAGTACGGGTTCTGATCCCAGCTGTGCTCGGCGACGATCTCGATGCCGACGCGATCCTCCTCCTCGACCTTCGCGATCGTGGACATGAGGGAATCATGGGCGGCGGCGATTCCTCATGCAACTCGCGAAGCTGAGCTACAACCGGGCCAAGCAAGCCCTCGCCGTGTTTCGGCCCGCGCTCGGGCTGGCGGTGGAACATGAGGTGATGCTGCGCAATCCGACAGAATATGTCTCGCGGCTGCGCAGGCCAGCGTCGACACCCAACGCGATTCGTACAGCGATCGCGTATTGGGCAGCCGGGCGCTCGTCTACGGCGGTCGGTCGTTGAGGCTTGCTGGTAGGTAGTGCGGAGTTTGTTTGCGGGGTGCCTTCGCCCGTCATTGGGATCTCGCTTTCCACCGGGCAAGGTTCGCGCTCGAAGCAGCTGAGGCGCTAACTCGGGCCACGTACTCAGGCAAACTGTTGCCCGCTGGCTCCCGTGACTCTTCCTGGATAACTCACGATTATCCTGGATCTGTTCATTTGGGGGTCCAGAGCGAGACTTGTCCCGCAAAATCCTGGTGAAGTTGCCCGTACAGGCGTGCAGCGTTCTTGGTCACGAGCGCTACGCTGTATCTCGCTCGCGTGGCCGCAACGTAGAAACCGCAGGCCGTGCTGGGGGTTAAGAGTTCCCTCTTCTTGAGCCACTTGCAGATCGGCCCTGTAGAAGTCGCGACTATGACCACTCGATCCCTTGTTAGACCCTTTGAGCCTCCGAAAGTGAGTAGCTCTGACTTGGGAAGCTTACGTTGACTCGATCGCGCCCACAGGATTGTCGGGGATGTATCCCAAGCAGTGACGTATAAGGAAAGGTCGCTGTCGTCGACGAGAAATACCCCATCGTGCCCGGTCTCTTCAGTCTGAGTTGAAGTAGTCGCGGGCAGTTCCAAGGCAGGATCGTGAATGAGATCCGAAAAAGAGGCGATCGCCTGATTGAAGCGGGTAGTCGTTTCATTGAACGTAAGGTCACAGACTCCTGCGTCATTCTTTTCGCGGAACCAGTGCATCACCTGCACGCCCCTGTACGACCTATTTGCTCGATCAGAACGAGACGTGGTCAGCACGGCCTGCCGGACGTCGCCTGTCACGAAGAGGTTGATGCTGGACTTCATGAGAGCCTCGAGGATGACGAGGTCGTTCCCACCAAGATCTTGGATCTCATCGAAGTAAAGATTGTTGTAGATTCGCTCGAGGCGTCGGATCGGTGCATTGGATGTGGCCTGCATCACCTTCTTTGCAAGGGTTCCGAGGCGGGTGCTGTAGGGCTGATGATGGTCGTTGAGGTAGTACTTCCAACCCGAGCGATTCTTCGGTATTTCGGCGTCGCTCTGCACGAAACACAGACCTGTCGCAACGAACCCCGGATGCAGTTTGGGAAGGTAGGGTCGGATGATGTGTCTCACGAGGAACGCAAACCAGCCCATGGTTTCGTGTTCACTTGCAAGCAGTCTTGGTAAGCGCGAGGAGATTTCGTTTTGACCGTTGGTCGTGAAGGTGATCGAAGCTGAGCGAGTGCCTGCCTGCTCTGCAAGGATACGGCTTGCTATTTCTGCGGTCTTCCCGCTGCCAGCCACAGCGACTCTGACCTCAGCCGGCATCGATGAACTCGATTGCTTCTGTGATGTAACTAGGCCATTCCAAGGTCTCGGGGGTGTTCGCGATGCGCCAAGCCGCTTCGGTCTTGTCGGAGAGCATATGCGCTTCAACGTCTTCATCTGCACCCATCCCGAAGATGGTGCGAAGCTTTTCTTCTCCGTTGGCGGAGATAATCTGCGGCTCTAGAGTTCTCCCGCAGCCCTCAGCGCCCACGAACAGTTCACGTGCACCCGCTAGTAGAAGGCTCCCTGCTTGAGATTGCCAGTGAGCGGGAGACTTGCCGTCATTGTCTCGTAGCACGGCGATCTTCTTTCCGAGGGCGGAAGCGAGTTCGAGGGCGCGCTTTCCACGTGTCCCAAGAGCCACTACATCGATACCGCGGTCGCGGGGTTCAGCCCCTTTGATTCGCTTGTACGCAAGGTTGAAGACCATCTCATCGGAAGGCCCTTCAACGACAACGACCTTGCTCGCGATCGCGAGACGCAAGGTGTCGTAGCCAGACTGCTTCTGGAAATAGGCGATCGTATCCTCGGAGAATACATCACTGTTGAGCGGAACAATTCGCGCATCATGCATGAGGTGTAGCATGTCGAATCCAAGGCGGTTGAGGACAAAAGAACTATGTGTCGTAATGAAAAGCTGTCGCCCTGCAGCGTTTGCCTTGATGATGTCGATCATCTGCGTTAGCTGCGTATGAGATAGATGGTTTTCGGGTTCCTCCACGAGTACAAAGCGAGTGTTCGCTGCACTGCGGCCCATCGCAAGCGCGATTTTGGTTGATACCTGCCGACCCTGACCGAGGAATGAAAACGGCGTCTCTTCGATGTGTGGAGTAACTGCGACGTCCCAGTTCGCATTCGCGCTTTGATCCATCTGTAGGCCGACACCGAAAGAGTTCCCGTCGTCATGGATTCGACGGTTGACGTCTCTTAGGACCCCTGATGTTAGCGCTCCTTTCGCCTTACGGTGTTCTAGAGCAATCTTTGCGCTCTCAGCTGGAGTTACGAAGTCCCGCAGCAACTGACGCATCTTGTAGTCGATTCCTGAACTGCTCGAGGAATTTCCAGCACTTACTGTTGCAATCCCCAAGCCGCGCGGTTGGCGCGTGATGAGTGACCCTTCGAAGCACCTCCATTCGGCAACGAGCAGGTCTGTGGGAATGAGTTCAGGCAGGTCGTCCTGAGCAAGATAAGTAGCGAGTTCAACGCTACGTTCTGGGTCGGGGACGACTTTTAGGCGCAGCCCCGGGCAATCTATCTGCTCCGAGTTGTGCAGCCCGCAAAGACGTTCTGCGCTCGGTGTGTCCTCGGTGAAAAAGATTTCAAGATCGATCAGGGGAAGATCCGGCGATTGTCCATTACGCCTTGCTTCAAAGAACTCCGCAACTACATTCTGATTAAACCAGTAGGGGTTGAGATCGTCGTTTGCCCACCGTCCCCTGACACGCCCAGAGACGACAAGCGAAATTACCTCAAGCAGAGTGGATTTTCCTGCCTCGTTGTCACCGACAAGAATGTTAACTTCAGCATTCGGCTGGAAGTCCAGATCTTTGAAGCATCGGTAGTTAGTCGCCTTGATACGAGTGATCATGTCTTTGAGTATGACAGCGCTGTAATCCCAGTCAACTCACTGTGTGTATTACAAGGACAAGTGAGGCTGGTATTGCGGAGGAGCTCACCGCGAAACGAATCTTCATGGCCATTCCTTCGGTCTCTCAGCCTTATTGTGTGCTCGCGGTGTCCGACCGGACGATTGGCTCTCAAGTCTGCTTCGCAAGGTCATCAGGTATCCATCAAAATCACCCAAGACAGACCGCCGATGACTGGCTCTACTCGGAGTAAGCGAACTGCCTAGATCCCCGTAAACACAAGGGAAGTCGAGGGGTTCCTCAAGAACCGGGTCAGGAGAATTGAACCTGCGAGCGCCAAGGCGTTGCGGGTCTAGATCATGCCAGCCCGACGTTTGTCCAGGTGAGAAACGATTTCCCATCGAGGCGTTGTCGTATCTACCGTCGATGTGACCGCAAAAGTAACCGCTAGAAACTGAGGAAAGCCTGCTGTACGAGGTGGACGATCGAGTAGTCTCCGACGGGTGAGCGTCCTGTCTCCACGTAGCCGCCGCGCTCGTTTAGGGGCATGTTCGCGGTTGAGTGCTCTCCGGGTGAAGGGCCGCATCTCTCGTGCATCGGGGAACACGGTTTCAACCTCGGCAAGCAGGAAGCTCCCGACGCCCTATCCTCAGCTATCAAGCACCACGGTCAGGCGTCCGTGGTCGACTCCGGAGCCGACTCGACGGAGATGCACAGTTCCGACGAGTCGGCCGGCCTCTCACACGCCGAGGAAAGCCACGTCAGGATCGTTAAGCTCCGGACTCAGCTCTTCGAGGCTCTGGGTTAGCGTTGGCAGGTCGAGGTCGTGGTGAGCCTGTGGTTCGGCGACGTAGGCGGCGTACTGGGGCGTCATGACCTGTTCGGCAACGGCATCGCTCAGCATTGTGATGGTGTACTCGGTCTTCTTCGGCTTGCTGACCGCATCGTGGTTCGCTATGCACTCATCCATGCGGTGGCCCACTTTCACCACTTCGGCATCCCCGCGGCCACTCCACACCTCACCCCAGCGCGCCGGCGGCGAGCCGGCGAACCACCTCGGTGAGGTGATGGAGACCCGAGACGAGATCCTCGTCCTTCGTGAACTCGGCCAGACTGTGCGAAACCCCGTCGACGCTGGGAATGAAGAGCATGACGGTTGGCGCCTCGTCCTTCATATTCGTCGAATCGTGCCCGGCCACGGTCATCACCTTCGCCGAGGTGAGTCCCAAGTCCTCGGCAACGGTGCGTGCCAGCTCGACCCCGTCCTCGGAGTACGGGTTCTGATCCCAGCTGTGCTCGGCGACGATCTCGATCTCCACGCGATCATCGGCGCTGACCTGGGCGATCGTGGCCATGAGCTTCTCATGGGCGGCGGCGATCACCTCGGCGCTGGGAGAGCGCAGATCGAGCAGCAGGCTGACTTCGCTGGCGACGACGACCGGAGAATTCGGGTAGACGGTGAGCTGACCGCACGCGGTGTGCAGGGCACCGGGCTCGAAATCGTCGACGAGTTCCCGTGCGGCCACGACCAGACGTGCCGCACCGAGCAGGGCATCCTGCCGATCGGCCATGAGCGTCGACCCGCTGTGCGCCTGTGCGCCGGTGACCTTGAACTCGTACTTGTGCGCCGCCCACGTGGCATTGACGAGCCCGATCGTCACCCCGTCCTCTTCCATGCTGCGGCCCTGCTGGACGTGGATCTCCGCATAGGAGGCGATCTCCGGGGCCGTGAAGTCTCCGCGTTCTCCCAACTCATCGAGCGCCTCGGCGACGGTGACTCCCGCAGCATCACGCGTGGTCAGGGCCGCCTCCAGCTCGGCCTTGCCGGTGAAGACATTCGATCCCATCATCGAGGGCTTGAACCGGGAACCCTCCTCGTTGAACCAGTTGACCACGGCGAGGTTGAACGTCGCCTTCGACGGGTCCGCCCGCAGCTCATCGGCGATCGCGAAACATGCATGCGCCGAGGCCATCACCCCGTAGGCACCGTCGAAACGGCCGGCCGTCGGCTGCGAGTCCATATGCGAACCAGTCAGCACATACGGGGCCCCGGGCACGAGCTCGAGGAGCCCGAACTGATTGCCGATCGGATCCCGGTGCACGCTGAAACCGTGCTTGACGAGTAGCTCTTCGAACCATTTCCGCTGCTGACCATCGGCGGCGCTCGCCGCCTGCCGGTCGACCCCGTTCGTGCCCTCGACGGCACCGAAACGCGAATGCACGGCCCAATCGGCGAGGAACTCGGCTTCGCGATCGGCGTTGATCAGAGAGGGTGAAACGGTCATAGCGGGTCCTTTCGAGAGGTGTCGCGGGCGGGTGGGTTGCGACTGTGCGGGGGAGGTGTGCGGCGCCGGCGGTGCCGATGTCAGGTCGGTGGTGCCGGGTGGGCACCCAGGATGGATCAGGCGGTTTCGTCGGCGGCCGGCGGCATCGTCGCCGGATCGATGAGCACATGGATGAGGGCGGGCCCGTCGTGGGCAAGGGCCCGGTCGAGCGCCGGCCCGAATTCCTCGGTCGTTTCGACGCGCTCCCCGTGCCCGGTCGGCCCGGTTACGGAGGCCCCGTCGCCGTTCATGGACGCTTTGCTCGCCGAGGCGGCCCCGGAACTGCTGAGATCGAATGCCGACATCCACGCCGCGAAGTTCGGATTGACCATGCGCGTGCCCGAGGGCCGTCCCGGATAGTGATTCTCCTGGTGAGACACGATCGTGCCGTACACGCCGTTGTCGACGACGATGATGAGCGGTGATCCGCCGTGGGCGAAGGCCGTGGCGATCTCCTGACCGTTCATGAGGAAGTCCCCATCGCCGCAGACCGCGACCGCACGCCGCTCCGGGTACGCCAGAGAAGCGGCCACCGCGGCGGGAACGGCGAGACCCATCGCCCCGTTGCGGGCTCCGACGAGGCTGGACGGGCGCTCATGCCGGATGAACCGGTGCCCCCAGATCGTCGCATTGCCCGCCCCGTAGGAGAGGATCGCCTCCCCGCCGAGGCGGTCATCGAGAATCCCGAACGCCACCCCGAGATCGACCCCGGCACGGCCCGAATTCTCCGGTGTCGCCTCGGCGTCGGGGCGATGAGCGGCGAACCGGGACTGCGCGTCCGCGCGTCCCTGCATCCACTCATCCGTCCGGTCACCGCGCAGCTGGCTCGCATCCCGAACATCAGCGGCATCGGTCCTGGTCAGGGCGCGAGTGAAGGAGTCCGCGGAGGCGATGATGTGCTCATCGATGCGCCCTGCGTGCTGGGTGGCCTCCGTATCGAGGGAGACGAGAATGGTCTCGGCGTCGAAGCCGATCGTGTAGCCGTCGCTTAAGACATCGGAGCGGGTGCAGCCGACGAAGATGACGAGGTCCGCCTCGGCGAAACCGGCCGCCACAGCATCGGCACGACCGTAGCCGAGCCAACCCGCCCACGCCGGTGAGGAATGCGGAATCGCATCGTAGGCGCGCCAATCGCAGAAGATCGGCACCCCCGCCGAGGCGGCCAGACCGGCCAGCTCGGCTCCGCAGCCGTTGTGCCACCCATCCCCGCCGAGCACGAATGCGGGACGCTCGGCCGCCGCGATCCGCGAAGCCAAGCCATCGATGACGGCGGGGGCAGGGGTCGGTGGGGCCACCTCGGGGAGGGTCGGAGTCGGGGCTTCGGTGAGACGGACGAGGACATCCTCGGGCAGGCCGACGACGACGGGCCCGGGGCGACCGGATGCGGCGATGCGCAGGGCATCGGCGGTGATCTCACCGGCACGGTCCTCATCATCGATGGTGAGCACGCGCTTCGCCGTCGAGGAGAACCACTCGGGCAGGCTGAACTCCTGGAAGGATTCGCGGGAGCGATCGTTGAGGGGGACGAGGCCGACGAAGAGGACGAGCGCGGTTGCATCCTGCCAGGCGGTGTGGACAGCGATCATCGCATTCGCCGCCCCTGGACCGCGGGTGACCATGGCGATTCCGGGACGGCCGGTCATCCGGGATTCGGCCAGCGCCATGAACCCCGCACCGCCCTCCTGCCGACACACGACGGTCTCGATGTCCGCGTCATACAGTCCGTCGAGGACGTCGAGGTAGGACTCACCGGGGACCGCGTAGACGCGCTCGATGCCCGCGCTCTCCAGAGTGTCGACGATGAGGTGGCCGGCGGAACGCGACATGGTGTGGGTGTCCTTTCGACGATCGAACGGTGCGAGGTCCGGGGCTCCCGGACCGGTGCTGCGCTGGGTTCTCAGCGCTGTGCGGTTCTCAGTGTTTGAAGCCGGGCAGGTCGACGCTCATCCGAGGAGCGACAAAGCCGGCGAACGCCGTGAACAGGGAGAGGAAGACGAGCATTGCGGCGGCCGGCCACCAGTGGTCTCCGGCGGAGGCGACGAAGCTCGTGGCCAGCAGCGGGATGAACCCGGAGAGCATGCCTGCGGCGTTCTGCGCCATGCCCACACCCGTGTAGCGGGTGGTGGCGGGGAACAGTCCGGTGAGCACGGTGCCCGATGCCGCGTAGGGCAGGGACAGAGTGGACACGGCCAGGGTCATGGCGATGACGACGAGGACCGGGTTGCCGGACTCGAACATGAAGAACGCGGGAACTGCGACGACCGCCGAGGCGATTCCACCCCAGAGGATGACCTTCGAGGCTCCGAACTTCGTGCCCAGGGCACCGCCCCAGATCAGGGCGAGGATCTCGACGGCGGCGGCGACCATGCTGCCGAGCAGGAGGAGCGAATCGTCGTAGCCGAGGACGTTGACGCCGTACCAGACGCAGAATGCGGTGACGAGGTAGAAGCCGCCGACGCCGAGCAGAGCCGCGGCCATGCCGATGATGATCTGCTTCCACGAGTCACGGAAGGTGGTGCGGATGGGGCTCTTCTCGACCTCGCCGGACTCTTCGAGCTGACGGAAGACCGGGGACTCTTCGAGGCGGGAGCGGAGGTAGACGGCGACTACGAGCAGCGGCAGGGCCACGAGGAATGGGATCCTCCAGCCGAACGAGTCGAAGCTGTCCTGTGAGAACACCAGGGTCATGATGAAGAAGCCGCCGGAGGACAGGATCGTGCCGATCGGGGAGCCGATCTGCGGGATCGCTGCATAACGGGCACGCAGGTGGAGCGGGGCGTTCTCGACGACGAGCGTCATCGCGCCCGACCATTCGCCGCCGACGAAGAGACCCTGGAGGATGCGCAGGAGCACGAGCAGCGCGGGGGCGGCGAAGCCGATCGCAGCATAGGTCGGCAGGAGGCCGATGAGTCCGGTGACGACGCCGATGCCGATGATCGTGATGAGCAGAACCTTGCGGCGCCCGATCTTGTCGCCCATGCGGCCGAAGATCAGACCGCCGATGGGACGAGCGGCCAGCCCGACTCCGAAGGTGGCGAAGGAGGCCATGGCGGCGGCCGTGGCGTTCTCGCTGGTGAAGTACTGGACGTTGAAGACCAGGGCGGCCGCTGCCGAGAAGAGGAAGAAGTCGTACCACTCGAGGGCGGTGCCGATCAGGGCGCCGGCGGCGACCTTATTCGCGTCCTTGATGCTCAGTTCCGTTGTGGCATTGAGCTCGGCGGACGCCGTGGTGTTCTGCTCGCTCATGGATTCTCTCCGTCGAGTCCGGGGACCTGGGCCTGGTCGGTCGAGTCCGGGTGCGGGTGGTGCATCGGTCGATCGTTGCGATCGACCGGCAGGTATCGACCTTACAGAGTGCCACATGTCCTGATCCAGGCACATTTGTCGCCGAAAAGTGGGCAGTGCTTGTGCAGATGCACATATTCTGGAGTGTGTGATGGATGAACAGGTTGGAATTGCGGGCACACGACAGCTTCGGGACCGTCCGGAGCCCGGAGACGAACGCCGGTGGCTCGAGCTCCTCGACGCTCTCGATCTCGACGAGCTGACCGAACGGTTCATGATCCGTGTCGTCACGGTCTCCGGCTACGATCCCGCACCGATTCCGGTCTCGGAGCTGCGGCGGACCGGTCGGCTCTCCTTCTCCACCCTCATCGAGGGACTGCGCGCCGGCGGATTCGACGGCCCCGTGGCAGTGTCGACGGAGGTCGGGGTCTCCCGGGCACGGGCAGGAATTCCGCTCGAGGCGCTGATGACCGCGATCCGCCACGACTTCAATGTGCTCTGGGAGGTGCTCACCCGTGTGGCGAACCAGGAGGACGCCGAACTCGTCATCCGGCACACCGGCATCGTCTTATCCACCGTCGACGAATACGTTTCTCAGGTCCAACAGGCCTATACCGCCGAGCGCACCCGGATGCGCGCGGAAGAGGATTCGGTGCACGCGGGCCTCATCGCAAGCCTCTTCGACGATCCCGATCCCACCGCGGAGCGCCTGTCGAGAATCGCGACTGGGCTCGGTCTCGATGTGGACTCTCCGCTGCTCGTCATCGCCGCCACCGGGGACGACGTCCGGGCGCTGCGGGTGATCATCTCCGATCATGCCCGCGCGGGCGGGACCATGTTCACGCACCACCTCGGCGAGGTTCTCATTGCGTTCACGCAGATTCCGGGCGGTGCGGGCCATGCTTCCAGTCCGGTCGGGGGCGGAGTCGGCCACACTTCGGCGGGGCTCTCCGGCAAGATCGCCGAGGCCAGGGTGGGGTATGTCCGCGCCGACGGGATCGGCACCCTGCGGCGGTCGGCGCTGACCGCGCGAGATCTCGCCGATGTCATCGCCGCTGATGAGACGTCTGCGATGACATGGCGCAGTGGATGGGCGCGGTTGGCCGCACGGTCGCTCAACGCCGCCGGTAATCCGATCCTCGCCGATGTGGAGTCCGCGCTGTCCGCCTGCGGCCCGGTCGAGCGAGAGCGCCTCATCGAGGCGGTGCAGGTCTATCTCGCTTCGGGGAGCATCGGTGCGTCTGCCGCGCAGCTGTTCTGCCATCGCAATACCGTGGCCAATCGTCTGCGCCGCTTCGCCGAACTCACCGGGGTCGATCCGACGATCCCCGCCGAGGCGGCCCGCCTCGTCGTCGGTTGGGCGTGATTTCGCGATCTGGGAGTCATCGGGCGACCACGGCCGCATCGTTCATAGCGGCCCTCGCTTTTCGAAACCAAGCTCCGTCGTTCAAGGCGGCGAGCACTTGTCGAAAGGTGCACAGTTCGACATCCGCGCTGCGGCTTGAACGACGCCCCGCGATCACCTCGAGGGCCGAGTGTGACGAGCCTGGCTAGAGTTCTCAGGCGGAGCTGATAGAAGTCAAGCATTCAACCATCGTCGGACGATGCCTTCAAGGCATCAGAAGAGAGGCACCGTGAGCACGTCGACAAATGACCGAGTCGGCCATCTCGGGTTCATCCACCTCGTTCCCTTCGATCGCGATGATCCTGGTCGCGGCCTGGCCGAGGGTATCGAACTGTTCCGCTTCGCCGAGGAGCTCGGGCTCGACAGCGGATGGGTCCGAACTCGGCACATGCAGTCCGGTCTGCCGTCGCCGGCAGTGTACTTCGCTGCTTTAGCCCAGCACACGCAGCGGATCGGGCTGGGCAGTGCGGTGATTCCCGTCGGTCATGAGAATCCGTTTCGACTGGCCGAGGATCTCGCCGTTGCCGACGTCCTCTCCGGAGGCCGGGTTCTGGCTGGATTGAGCGTGCATCCGCCCGCATTCGCCGAGGAGGTCAATGACATCGTCCATGGTGAGGGATGGCGCGGCGAAGACTACAGCTACGCGCGCATCGAGCGTCTGCGTGATCTCCTCGCGGGAGGCTCGGTACGGGAGAAGCCCGAGTACAAAGGCTTCGGCGGGGACATCGATTCCGAACGGGTGGAACCGCATGCGCCCGGACTGAGCGATCGCCTCTGGTACGGAGGGGGATCGCTGCGCTCGGCCACCTGGTCGGGCGAGGCTGGATTGAACTGGCTGATGAGCAACATCACCTCGGCAGAGGACGGGATCGAGGACTTCTCTCTCAACCAGGTCAACCAGATCGAGACTTACCGCGAATCGCTCTCTGTTGAGAATGGACGAGTGAGCCTGGCACGCGTGATCGTTCCAACCGATAGCGCGAGTCCGGTACAGGCGGCCAAGTACCGGAAGTACGCAGAGGAGCGGACTCCGCGGACGAAGCAGGTCCACGGGAAGAACACGATCATCGCACCGGACCTGCTCGGCTCGACCGAGGAGATCGTCGACTACCTGCTGTCCAACCCGGCTTTCCAGGCTTCGGATGACTATCTCTTCGAACTTCCGTTCGAGTTCGAACTCGATGACTGGAAGCACATCCTCCACCAACTTGCCACTGAGATCGGCCCGAAGCTCGGGTGGACGCCAGCAAGCTCTTAGACGTCTCCCTCGGTGGGCACTGTCCGCCGCTGTTCGCTGCCTCGCTGTCGACGCTTCGTTCAAGGCTTCGCTCTTCGACCCAGCCTCGATCAAGGCGCAACTCAGTCCTCGAAAGGCGCACGGGTCGACGTCTGCGCTCTGCCTTGAACGAGCCTCCTGGGGGCGTCGACTGCTTGAGCACGGCCCCGATTCCGAGCGGGTCGGCGCATCAGGGGATCACCGCGATGCCGACATAGCTCTGCCCGTGCGGTCCGGTCAGAGCGACAGCTTGGCCGTCGACGCTGAGCACGAATCGCCCATCGGGCTCGATCCCGAGTGTCTCGAGCTGAGCGCGAGTGTCAGGCAGAACGCCGGCGCCCTCATTGCTGATCCACACGACGTCGTCGCGCGATTGCATGAGCGAAGCGAAGCGGGCACGCGCCTCGGCGTCGACATAGGCCAGCACCGCACTGTGGAAGACGATCGGTTGGGTCCCGGCTGGCACCTCGGCAAGTAGGGTTTCGACGGTGTCGAGCAGGTCGCCGCGGACGAGGTGCGGGGGATCGGCGGCCGCGACCGAGGCAGCGGCGAGGAGGCGCTCCCGTCTCGACTCATGCTCCGGCCAGATCAGCGAAGTCAGCCATTCCCGCTGGTCAGCATCGGTGATATCGAGAGGATTGAGATCGATTCCGGCCCGCCACGCGACCTCGGGGAGACGGTTCGGCACGGCAGTGTTCGTCAGTTCGCATTCGAGCACGGCCGGGCTCGGACCGTCCGCGGGGTCGAGAGTCGTCGACTTCGCGGAATCTGAACCGGACGACCCGGCCGCCTCGGTGACGGTGAACCTGTAGCTGTACCGGTCAGGGTAGAGGCAGAGCCCCGCTGAGGCGCCGACTTCGATGAGTGCAAGCGGTCCTGGAACCCGTGCGAGTGCTGGAAGGAGCGTCGCGCAGCGACCCGCCTCATTCGTCTGGGTCGACCGGGCGAGCATGAGCTCGCGGACCTTCGCCCAGTGATCAAGCAGCCATGCACGCAGGTCAGCATAGGAGCCTTCGCCGGCGCCGAGGTGGCGGGCTGCGCCGAAGAGCAGATTGGCTTGGCGCTTCGGTCGGGGCAGTTCGAGCAGGCGCGAGAGGATCTCGTCATCCGCGGCCACTCCCTCGGCCCATGCGGCGTAGATCGGGGAGGTGTCGGCCGCTTCGAGGCGGGCGAACTTGCCGTAGTAGTCGCGCAGAGTCTCGGCTTCGAGTTCCGTCATCGGCTGCATGTCGCCCTCCTCGCAATGGTATCCGCGCCTCAGTGACTTCATCGTACTGAACAGTTGCCCGACGGCGAGCGGGCAACCGAAACGTCGTTCAAGGCGGAACGCGGATGTCGAGTCGAGCACGGTTCGACATCCGGGCGCCGGCTTGAACGAGCCGATTGAAGTCCCCGTCCCGGTATTCGGTACTTTTGCTGCGAACGCTAGGTCAGCCGCCGGCGCTGTCGTAATGTGTTGCCATCATGCGCCGACGACCATGTTCGCGGCGCATCCCCGCGCCACCATAGCGCTGCCATTGCGCCACCACCGTGGCCCGACTTGATCGAAGGAGATCCCATGTCATCCGAGGTGAGCCCGCCGACCAGCGGACAGACCCCCGCCGATTCGGCACTGGAGAAGAGGACCCTGCGCAAGGTCCTCATCCGTCTCATCCCGTTCGTCATCGCGATGTACTTCATCAACTACCTCGATCGGACGAACATCGGCATCGCCGGACCGGGCGGAATGAACGAAGACCTCGCGATGAACGCGACCCAGTTCGGGTTCGCCGCAGGCATCTTCTTCTTCGGCTACCTCATCCTCGAAGTGCCCTCGAACCTCGCTCTGCACAAGTTCGGCGCCCGCATCTGGCTCGCCCGCATCCTCATCAGCTGGGGCATCGTCGCCGCGGCCATGGCATTCGTGCCCAACCACGGCTGGCTCTACGTGCTGCGGTTCCTTCTCGGAGTCGCCGAGGCGGGATTCTTCCCGGGCATCATTCTCTACCTCACGTACTGGTTCCCGACCTCGATGCGCGCGCGGGCCACGGCTCTGTTCATGCTCGCCATCCCGCTCTCCAGCGTCGTGGGTTCGCCCCTGTCGTCGTGGCTGATCTCCAGCGGCAACTCGATCTTCGAGAACTTCGCCGGCTGGCGCTTCATGTTCATCATCGAAGGCGTGCCCGCCGTTCTCCTGGGCATCATGTGCATCTTCTACCTCACCGACCGCCCGCGGGACGCGAAGTGGCTGAGCGCCGAAGAGCGCAACTGGCTGCAGTCGACGATGGACGCCGAGGAGAAGAGCAAGGAAGAGACCTTCCACTACCCGGTCCGCCGGTCGCTGCTCCAGCCCCGCGTCTGGGCCCTGTCATTCGTCTACTTCGGCATGGTCTACGGCCTCTACGCCATGAGCTTCTTCCTCCCGACGATCATCGCCGGCTTCCAGGAGTCTTTCGGCGTCGAGTACTCGATCGTCGAGATCGGCCTCATCACGGCCATCCCCTATGTCTTCGGTGCCCTGGCCATGTACTTCTGGTCCCGGCACGGCGATCGCACGGGTGAGCGTGTGTGGCACGTGGCCATCCCGCTGTTCATCGGCGGTGTGGCGATCCCCATCGCCCTCTACCTGTCCTCACCGTTCACCACGATGATCGCCGTGACGATCACCTGCATGGCGATCTGCGCCGCCCTGCCGACCTTCTGGCCGCTGCCGCAGACCTTCCTCGCCGGTGCCGGTGCCGCCGCGGGACTCGCGCTCATCAACTCGCTCGGCAACTCCGCGGGCTTCTTCGCCCCCTACATCACCGGTTGGCTGGCCGATCTCACCGGAACCCAGAATGCCGGCATGTGGGTCGTCGGCGCGGCCATGGTCGCCGCCGGCATCGTCACCCTCATCCTCCGGGCCGCACCCGCTCCCGATAACCTGGACGTGACGCTGAAGTGACGGCCCGCCGTCCGCCTTCGACCCACCGATCCGAGGAACAGAATTGACGACCCCGACGTCCACCGCACCCGACTTCCCCGCCCTCGACCCGGTGGCGCTCGACGACCTCACAGCGAAGCTGAGTCCGGGTGCGCTGACGACTGACCCGGATGTCATCGACGCCCACTCGAGCGATGAGGCCCTGTTCTGCCCGCGCGAGGGGGCGATCGCCCTGGTCAGGGCCGCCTCGGCGGAAGACGTCCAAGAGGTCATGGCCTTCGCCAGCGCACATCGGGTGCCGGTCGTCCCGCAGGGGGCGAGATCCGGGATCTCGGGAGGCGCGAACGCCTCACCGGGAGCGATCCTGCTCAACGTGTCGAAGATGAAGGACGTCGTGGCCGTCAACGAGGCAGAACGTCTCGTCACCGTCCAACCGGGCATCATCAACCAGGACCTCAAGGACCACCTCGCCCCGTTCGGACTGTCCTACCCGCCGGACCCCGGATCGGTGGCACTGTCATCGATCGGTGGGAACATCGCAACGAACGCCGGCGGACTCTGCTGCGTGAAATACGGTGTGACCAGGGACTACGTGCGCTCACTCAAAGTCGTACTCGCCGACGGGACCATCACCACGCTCGGCCCGCAGACGGCTAAGGGCGTGGCCGGACTCGATATGCGCCATCTCTTCATCGGCTCCGAAGGCACCCTGGGCATCGTCGTCGAAGCGACGCTGCGCCTCGTGCCCGCCCTGCCCGAGCCGTTCACCGCGATCGCGACCTTCCCGGATGAGCGCAGCGGACTGCAGACCGTCGCCGACTTCATGGCCGGCGGCGGGGTGCCGAGCCTGTTCGAATTCCTCGACGGGGCCAGCCTGCGCATGCTCAACGACTACGGCGACTTCGGCCTCGACGGCGATGCCGGGTCGATGCTCATCATGCAGGTCGACGACAACCCGACCGATGCGGAGGCCGCGATGTCGACCTTCACCGAGGTGGCCCAGCGCTGCGGTGCCCTCGACGTCGCGTACTCCGACGACCCGAGCGATTCCGCGGCTCTCATCACCGCCCGGCGGATGATCCAGCCGGCCTACGAGAAATTCGCCAACGCTCACGGCGGCGGTCAGCTGCTCGACGATGTATGCCTGCCGCGCACCGCCGTGCCCGAATTCTGTGACCGTCTGGCCGAGCTGCGGTCATCATCCGGACTCGAGATCGCCCTCGTCGCGCACGCCGGCGACGGAAATATGCACCCATCGGTGTTCTTCGACTCCGGCGATGCGGCCGAGACGGCGAAGGCCGAAGGGGTGTTCGCTGAGATCATGCGCGTCGGCCTCGAACTCGGCGGCACGATCACCGGCGAACACGGGGTCGGGTTCCTCAAGCGCGCTTGGCTGCCGAACGAACTCGACGAAGGATCACGACGGATCCAGCTGGCCGTGAAGAACGCGCTCGACCCGCTGGGCATCCTCAACCCAGGGAAGATGCTCGCCGAGATCTGAGCGCAGTCGGACCGCCAGCAGAGGGCCCATGAGCTGCCGAGGCGCACCCTCGTGGCAGGAGGCCGGCGGTCTTTCCATCGTCAGCCGGTGGCGAGCTCGCGCAGGGCTGTGACCGCATCCTCGATGAGTTCCTGCTGCGGGTGGCCCGGATCGCTGATCGCGTGGATGAAGCGGATCGGTTCGGGCGCCGCCAGCCGGATGATGGCCACCCCGGGAGGCAGGGGTTCGACACCGAGCCGCGGGAGGATCGTCAGACCCAAACCCCGACTGACCATGTGCAGGGCAGTGGCGAAGCTGTGAGCCTCGTGCTTGAAGTGCACCGCCACCCCTGCACGTGCGCAGGCGTCGAAGAGGATCGTCCGACACGGACCGTCGCCGGTGTCGTTGTCGATCCAAGGATGATTCTCCAGCTCGTCGAGGCTGACCTCCGGACGCGAAGCCAGGGGGTGATCGTCGGGCACTGCGACCACATACGGATCCTCGGTGAGGAAGTGGCTCTCCACCTGCGATGGGAACACGGGATCCTCGGAATCTGCGATCACGACCTGGACATCGGAGTGGAATTCGTTCCAGGGGCCCTCTGCCAGGTTGAGCTGCACGGCGACATCGGGATGGCGGTTCTCGAGGTAGGAGACGAGTTCGGGCATCCACTGGGTGCCGGCCGTGCCGAAGTACCCGATCGACAGGCGTCCGATCCGATTCTCATGCAGGTCCGAGATGCGTTGGCCCAATCGCCCCGAGCTCTCGAGCACGGAGTCGACGTCGGACATGATCGCCGAACCGGTGTCGGTCAGGCACAGGCCGCGTCCCTGTCGCTGAAACAGAGTCAGACCGGTCTCCTGTTCGAGAATCTTGAGGTGATGGCTGACCGCAGACGGTGAGAGACTGAGATGTTGTGCGGCGGACCGGACGGACCCGGTGAGTGCGACCGATTTGAACGACTTCAGGTGGGCAACGTTGTACACAGTTGAACCGTACGCACATCACGGACAGTTGTGCAATAGTGTGCGCTTTTCTTTCACGATCATGCGACGAATAATCGTTCCTATGAACAGATCAGCCCTCAGTCCTCGAGTCGCGAGTCCAAATCCTCACCAGATGACAGCGCCCCGCGTCCTGCCCTGGATCGCTGCCCTGCTCACCATGACGTTCTGGGCGTCATCATTCGTCGTCATCCGCGATGCCGGCGAATTCTTCTCACCTGGTCCGATGGCGCTGCTGCGCGGCGCGTCCGCGGCTGTGGTGCTCTCCGCGTGGATGCTCTTCCGCCGCCCCCGATTCCCCTCCGGCATGGTCGTCTGGCTGATTCTCGTCCTGTGGGGAGTCGCCTGGTTCTCTGCCTACGTCGTCGTCCTCAACGCTGCGGAACGGTCGATCGATGCCGGAACCGCCTCGATGATCGTCAATATCGCACCGCTGATCATCGCCGTCTTCGCCGGCCTCGTCTTCGGAGAAGGGCTGCCGAAGCGCCTGCTCATCGGCATCATCGTCTCTCTGCTCGGAATCGGGCTGATCACGGCAGCCAGCTTCACCGGCTTCTTCACCGTCGGCGGTCTCGTCCTCAGTCTCGTCGCCGCAGTGCTCTACGCCGCCTGCGTGCTGCTGCAGAAGCACTTCCTGTCCGGAGAGGACTCGGTGACCGTGACCTGGATGGGAATCCTCATCGGCGCACTCGTCAGTCTCGTCTTCGCCCCCGGCCTCATCGACGAGGTGGCCACGGCACCCATCGAGATGACGCTGCAGATCATCTACCTGGGAGTCGTACCGACCGCTATCGCCTTCAACCTCTGGGGATATGCGCTCAAGCATCTGCCGGCAGGTCTGCTCAGCTCTTCGAGTCTCCTCGTCCCCGCCATCGTCGTCGTGATGGCCTGGATCGTTCTCGGAGAGGTCCCGCCTCCGCTGGCCGCGGTCGGTGGCGTGCTGTGCCTGGCCGGAGCGGCTGCCGCGATCGGGCCGCAGATCATCGGAGCTCTGCGACCGTCGCCGGCTCAGCCCGGCAAGGTCTGAGAGTTCAGTCAGGCAGAGTCTGAAGGCTCGGTCGAGCTGGGTCTGAGGGCTCAGCCCTCGGCCTTGCCCTGACGCCAGTAGCCCATGAACGCGATCTGCTTGCGGTCGACCCCGACTTCCTGCACAAGGTAGCGGCGCAGTCGCTTGACCGGTCCGGCCTCTCCGGCGATCCACGCATAGAAGGGGCGGTCGTCCTTGTCCGTCGCACTCGAACTGCCCTGAGCCGCCTCGGTGAGGGCCGCGGGAACGTCCCAGAGGATCTCTTCGTCGATGTTGACATCGTCGAGTTCCCGGACCTGACCATCCGGCCCGCCGGCCGCCCCCGCCGCTCCGGCCCCGACGGGGATCCGGGTTTCTGACCGAACTGCCTCGCGGACGGCAGGTTCGAGCAGCTGACCGAAATCGGCCTCCCCGCGTGGCAGCCATTCGATCTCGAAGCCGGTGGGAGCGGTGATATCGATGATGTCCTCGGCGCTCGGGACCTCGAGAACGGCCTTGCCCTGTGCCTGGCTGTCCTTGAGTGAATCGAGGATCGAGGCGATGGCGGGCACGGCGGTCTCGTCGCCGGCGAGCAGGATCTGGTGGGCATCCCCGGGGGCGAACTCGATCCCGGCGCACGGAGTCTCCGAGGCGCGGGAGGGCCCGATGATATGGAGGCGGTGCCCCACCTCGGCGGCCTCGGCCCACTCGGCTGCCGGGCCCGAGTGGCCGTGCTCATCGGTGTGGAGGACCATGTCGATGACGAGTCTGCGCTTGGCATCGTCCCATTCGCGCACGGTGTAGGTGCGCATCGCGCCGCGCTCCTCGGGGCTGACCTGCAGCCAGGCCTGGTACCAGGACACTCCAGCGGCTTCCTGCTCGGTGAGGAATGCCGGCAGATCGAACTGCGGCGAGGCGGCACGCTGAGGAGGGATGACGAGTTTGATCCGCAGATCACGAGGGTGGGTGTTCGGGCCGAATTCCTCGAGTCCCGCACCCCCGAAAGTCACCCGACGGAAGGACGGGCTGAGGTCTTCGACGGCGAGGACCTCTGCTTCGAAGGCACCGATGGGGGCTCGTGACACTGATTCTCCTTCGCATCCCCAGGACCATGTGGCCGTGAGGGCGTCCCCGCGGGGACGCGTTGTTTTCGTGTGTGCAGCTGTCGTGGATATGTCAACATCCGCAACGCTACTCTACTCTAATTTAGTAAGGCTAGCCTTTCCAAATAGTGCTACGGTGGTCCCGGCGTCACTACAGGCGCACCAGTTCCGTCCCTGCGGGGACGCCCACCGAAAGGCTCTTGATGCGTCGTCGTCAGCTCCTTGCCCTGTCCGTTCTCGCCCCGTTCGCCCTCGTCGGCTGCCGCGGCGAAGCCGATGGCGATGCGGGTGACGGCGCTACCGGCACTGCGGGCAGCGTCCCGAACTTCACGTATTCGCCCGAAGGCTATGACGGGCTGACGATCGAACTCGACCGTCCGGCGAAGCGCATCGCCGCGGACTTCTATTCGGCAGCCGGACTCGCGCAGTACGGAATCACGCCGGTCGCGGTCTTCGGGTTCGGACAGAACGAGTCCCCGGGCAAGTCGTTCGACTCGGAAGGAGTCGAGGTCGTCGGCACCGATATGGAATTCGATATCGAGGCCCTCGCGGTTGCCGAGCCGGACATCCTCGTCGCCTACGGCAATGAGGCCGGCGACGGGTGGACCTGGTGGGACGAGAAGGTGAAAGGCCAGGTCAGCGAGCTCGTGCCGTTCGTCCCGGTCAAACTCGGCGGGCAGGGTCCCGACGCGATGTTCGCTCAGTACGCGGCCATCGCCGAGGCGCTGGGCAAGGACACGGACACCGGCGCCATCGCGGACAAGCGGAAGGCCTTCGACGACGCTCGGGCACGCATCCGCAGCGTGGCGAAGAAGCAGGACCAGCTGACAGTGCTGCTGGCGAACTTCACCGCGGAGATCAACTACACCTCGAACTCCTTGGGCATCGCCGAGATGCTCAACGAGGACGGGCTCACCCTCGTCGGCCCCGATGCCACGGGAGAGAGCAGTTGGGCAGAAGTCTCCTGGGAGAAGATGTCGGACTACCCGGCCGACGTCGTCCTCGTCCACGACGCCTCGACCGACTACGAAGACAACCCGGTGTACAAGAGCCTGCCCGCAGTCAAGGAGGACCAGCTCGGCACCTGGGACGACAAACGCGCCTACACCTATGACGGCTACGCGAAGTGGCTGAACGAACTCGGCGACGTCCTCGAATCCGCTAAGAAGATCGTCAAGAGCTGAGGCCCGCACCCCGCCGGGCTACGATCGGTGCATGACCGACCTGCCTGACGAACTCAGCACCGACGAGATCATCCGGTCCCTCGCATCGGGTGCCCCGACCACATGGCTCCGCTCCACGGGCACCGAGGCGGCCCTGCCCGACCTCGGCGACGTGATGGATTTCGCGGCGGCCCGGTTCGACCGCTTCGCCCTCTGGTTCGCAGAGACCTTCCCGGAGACGGCGACCGTTCCGGCCGAGCTCGCATCGGCGTTTCCAGACGTCAGCGGCGGAATGATCGAATCGGCTCTCGTTCCGGCGCCTGCGGCGCAGCACCGCCTCGACGGTCTGTTCGGATCCGAGCTGGGCGGACGGCTGTGGCTCAAACGCGACGACTCCCTGCCGGTGAGCGGGTCGATCAAGGCCCGCGGCGGCTTCCACGAGGTGCTCGAATTCGCCGAGGCGGTCGCCGCCGATCACGGACTCGACGCTCTTGATCCCGCCACCTATTCGACTCTTGAGTTTCGTGAGATCGCCGCGAACCACCGCATCGTCGTGGGCTCGACGGGCAACCTCGGGCTGTCGATCGGGATTCTGAGCGCTCGCCTCGGCTTTGCCGCCTCGGTGCATATGTCCGCCGACGCCCGGGAATGGAAGAAGACGAAGCTGCGCGACCACGGGGTCGACGTCATCGAACACGCCGGTGACTTCGTCGAAGCCGTCGAGGCCGGCCGTGCCTCGGCTGAGGCCGCCGAAAACACGCACTTCGTCGACGACGAGGACTCGAAGAGCCTCTTCGCCGGATATTCGGTGGCTGCCCTTCGGCTGGAGCGCCAGTTCGCGGCCGCCGGCGTGACCATCGACGAACAGAATCCGCTCACCGTCTACCTGCCGTGCGGAATCGGAGGCGGCCCCGGGGGAGTGACCTTCGGGCTCAAACGGGTCTTTGGTACGGCAGTGCGCTGCATCTTCGTCGAACCGAGCCAGGCACCGGCGATGTTCCTCGGCGTGCGCACAGGCCGGCACAGCGGAATCTCCGTCCAGGACATCGGACTGTCCGGAGCCACCGCTGCCGACGGACTGGCAGTCGCCCGCCCCTCACGCTTCATCGGACCGACGATCGGGCCGCTCATCTCAGGCTTCGCCGCGGTCCCCGACGAAGTCATCCGCGCGGGAGTCGGCGTGCTCCATGAGACCGAAGGCATCGATGCCGAACCCTCCGCGACTGCCGGGCTGACCATTCCATGGCGGATGGGCCAGGCGGCGGCTCGGTCCGCGACCGGCGTCCACTTGGTGTGGCTCACCGGCGGGGCGATGGTCCCCGGCGACGAACGCGCCGCCTACGTTAGCGAAGGACTGGGAATCGTCGAACGGATCAGCAGCCCCGCCTCGGCGATCTTCGTCGACTGAACGGCGTGCCCTGGGCCGGGTCACGCGGCCTCGGTCACCAGCCCCAGGGGTCGTCGTTGACGGTGATGACGATCTTGCCGTCGACGATCTCGGCCGTGCCGTTGAGGTCGAAGGTCACGGTGTCATCGAAGGGTTCGGACTCGTCGAACAAGTCGTAGCTGCCGGTCACGAGCGCCTCACCGGAGGTGTCGGAGGAGATCAGCCACGCCGGACCGCCGTTCGGACCGGTCGCGTCCTCGGGGTTCGAATACTGGTCGGCACCAATGGAGTCATCGGCGACGGTCACCGTCGGATACGACGAGATCGACCAGGTGAGGCCGGTGGCGTCATAGCTGTCGGCCAGCGAGGATCCGAACGGGCACCCGTCGGGCTGGGCGACCGTCTTCTTCGCGCAACTGTCGATGAGGGTCTTGACCTGCTTGTCGACCTCGCTGCGGAACGCGTCCGAGGGATGGGCGGCGAGCAGCGGCGTGTCCTCACCCTCCATGTTCGCGTCATCGCCGAGGAACGCCCGCACCTCGACCGCGTCTGCGGTGATGAGATGGGACTTCTCGGCCAGGTCGATCGTGTAGAGACCGGGGAAGGCCGGCAGAGACAGTGCCGACCCGTCGCTGTCGACGTCGATTCCGTTGACCTTGACCTTCTTGAGGCCGGGAGTATCGACAGTGAGAGTGAGCAGGTCGGGGCTCTTGAGCGTCCAGTCGTCGAAGAACAGCGCCTTCTTTCCGGCTTTGTGCAGGGTCAGCGTGCTGTCGCCCTTGGAGCCGCCGACGTCGTAGGTGACCGCGACCGTCGCCGTGTCTCCGGAGATCTCGGCATCCTCGACGGTGACATCGTCGGGCAGTGCCTTGGAGCCGCCGAGAACATCGTTGGTCAAAAGGGTCCGTGACTCCTGCGGAACGTCGACGTCGGCGACCTCGAGGGCACCCTCGGCGTCACCGTCGGAGAGCTCCGAGAAGTACTTCTCGACTGTCGCCTCGGGACCGAACATGTGCCCGTTGAGCTGCGTGACGACGATGAGTGCCGCCACGAGGAGGAGGACGGCACCTCCGGCGACGGCCGATACGAGCGTCGTCTTCTTCTTGTCGAAGGGTTTGGCCGGACCCGCGTACGGCCGCGCGGCATACATTCCCTGCGGAGCCGAGTTTGACTGCTGCCCGGCTGAGCCCTGCGGCGTCGAATAGGCGGGCTGGTCGGCGACACCCTGCGGGTAGGCATAAGGCTGCTGGTCGGACGGGGTCGGATGCTGCTGCGGACCGACCGGATCAGAGAACTGCTGCGGACCCTGCTGGAGATGGGGCGGTCGGCCCTGCGAGTCGAACGCATTCGGCGATGCGGGCGGGCCCTGATGGCCGACAGGTCCCTGCGGTCCGAACCCGCCAGGGTCGTGCGGTCCGACTTCGCCGGGGCCGGGAGCAACCGGCGGTGGCGTCGGGGCGGCGGCTCGAGCCAGATCGGGATGGATGAACGCGAACTGCGGTTCGCTCATGCCCAGGTATGGTCCCCAGTGCGGGTGCACGGTCCGTCCGGCGGCGATCCGCGCCACGGCCGGGAAGGTGAGGGCGAGTCGCGGGCCGAGGGTGCGCGAAAGCACCTCGATGATCCCGCCCCAGAGGGCGAAGATGAGAAACGTCCAGGCCAGGGTGCCGATCCCCGCACGGGCCGCACCGGAACCGCCGAAGAACATGGCCGCCTCGGCGGATCCGGACATCGACAGGTTCGCGGGGATGGCCAACAGCGACAGCAGACCCCAGACGAGGCAGAACGCCACAGGCAGCTTCCACGCGCTCGACCACTGCTGCTTGTCCTGCTCGATCACGGTCCAGGCCGGACGCCGGGTGACGGTGGCGACGATCGTTGCGATCAGCACGGCGGCCACGACGACGAGCAGGCCCAGCCACAGCAGCCCGGGAGTCTCGCGGCTGAACATGGTGAGGCTCTCGGAGAAGGTGTCCGAGTACAAGCCCAAGTCGCCTTGGGCGGTGGCGCTGATTCCGCCGAGGTGGGTCAGCGACGTGAGGATGAGGCCCATGTTGACGAACGTCAGCGGCACCAGCTGACCCGGCATCTCGACTGACAGCGGCAGGACGAAGAGCGCGGCGATCGAGAACACGGCCACGGTGAGGGCGAGGTGGATCCAGGTCACCAGCAGAGGCGGAACAGCCCAGCGCAGGAACGGTGCACCGATCGCCTCGGTGCCCTTGAAATGTCCGGCGACACGACCGGCGATGCTCGTGATGAGGATGACGAGCATCGGCAGGAAGAACGATCGGACGGTGACCGCCGAGAAGGTGAAGGTGAACGATCCTTCCTCTTCGAAGGCGGAGGCGCGGGCGGCGAAGATGACCTGGAGGAGGAAGAGCACGAGCGTCATCGCCAGGGTCGCGACCCCGATGCGGATCCACGTGGACACTCGGTTGGGTGCGGGGGAGCGGCGTTCGCTCAATTTCGTCATCCACCACAGCAGACCCACGGTGACGATGGTGACCACCAGGGGTGCGCCGGTGGTGAAGATGCCCAGTTGGGCGTTGAAGGTGTCAGGGGCGTTGATGTCCAAGCGCAACGCCGCCGAACCGAACAGCGACAGAGCCATGAGGATGAACGGCAGGGCGTAGTTGAGGCTGTCGAGGTTGAGGCCGGTCTCCTCGGTCAGCGAGTCGAATTCCGACATCGACGTGAGGATGACGGTGAGGATGATGGAGACGATGATGCCGCCGAGGAGGGCGATCCCCGGCGGGATCAGGGCCGTCTTCCACGTCGCTCCCTTAGCCAGCGCCGAGGCGAATTTCGACTTCGGGGCATTCGCCGGGTAGCCCGGTGGTGCGGGGTAGGGCACAGGACCGGACTGGTAGGGACCCGAGCCCTGCGGGTAGGGGCCTTGCTGGTGAGGGACCTGCTGGTAGGGCGCCTGCAGATTGGGCACCTGCTGGCAGGGGTCTTGTTGGTACGGGTCGACGGTCTGCTCGGTGGTGGGCGTGCCGTCTTCCGGCGGCGCCCAGCGAGCGGTCTCTTCGGTCGCCTCATCGTCCTGAGCTGCAGGATCTTCCGAGGTCTCGGCGGCGTCCGGAACCTCGTCTTCGGGACTCTCCTGGTCCTCGGCGGTCTGATCCTTCGGATCCTCGGCGGCAGTCGGTGTCGTCTCGTCGGATTCGTCGTGCATACCCAGTCCTCAAGTGCAGTTGCCCGACAGCTCCGCAATGTCATTCACATCTAAACAATCAACTGAGCAGATCAAGCATGTGTAGTTCACAACTTATATTAGGCTGTTAATGCAAGAGAAGTTCTATATTGGGACTTTTTCTGAAATACGGCGTGATCGATCTGGAGTGACGGATGAGTACGAACCCTCCCGGGCGCGGGGATGAGAACGAATGGGACGTCAACGACCGGTCGGGAAGCCAATGGTCCTCGCAGCCGGGACCCCCGCCGAGCCCGCAGTCAGGGCCTCAGTCGGGCAATGGTTGGGGCACACCTCCGCCGCCTTCTCAGTCACCTCAGCCGCAGCGTCCCTATATCCAGACCCCGCACTCGCAGAGCGGCCCGCCTCATCGCAACGGTCAGTTTCCTCACCAACAGCCCTACGGCTACGGTCCGGGACCGTATCAGCAGGCCGGACCTCCGGCGCAGAAGAAGCGCGGCGGGCTGATCGCGCTCCTCGTCATCGTCGGCATCGTCCTCGCAGGGGGCATCGGATGGGGCGCGGCGACGTTCTTCTCGAAGGACTCCGAGGACCCCGCCAATGTCGCCTCCACCGATGAGCCGACGAACGCCGCCAGCGATGACGGTTCGGCTGCGGCCAGCAATTCACCTGAACCCACCGAGACCGAATCGGCTCTTCCCGACGACCCGAAGAAGGCACTCAAACAGCTTGCTGACTCCGACGGACAGACTGCGAAGAGCGAACTCAACGGCAAATGGGTGCCGCAGTTGAGTTCGAAGAAGGTCGGCCTCGAAGCCGAGGGAAAGACCTGGGACGAAGAAGCGATCCTCGAAGAATTCGAAGGGCTGCGCGAAGAGTTCCCCCGCGTGAAACTCATCTGGTCCGGCGATTTCAGCAGCTTCAAAGAGGACAACTTCTGGGTCACCGTCGTCGGCATCGGCTACGACGACCCCGATGATGCTCTGTCCTGGTGCTCATCGCATGGCCTCGGCCCCGACAGCTGCTATGCCAAACAGCTCAACACCTCCGGCGGCCACGAAGGAACGACCCGCCTGCAGGACTGAGACTCCCGAGCCGGTCCGTCCGGTCACACCCGCAACCGGCGGCTGAATGATGGGCCGCCGGAACGGCTCAGACGTGGGCGAGCCGCCGGTTGTTCATCGCGAACACCGCAATGCCGATGACGAGCCAGACCGCCCCGATGACCAGGGCCAGCGGGTTTGCGCTGACGAGCACTGCGATGAGCAGACCGGCGCCGATGACCGGAATGACGCCGTGGTTGAACCAGTTGGGAGTCTCGCTGCCCTGCTTCTTCACGAGGAAGTATCCGACCACCGAGGCCTGAAGGAAGATGAACGCCGTCAGCGCCCCGACGTTGACGATCGAGGTCAGCTGGTCGAGACCATCGGCACGGGTCGCCGCCCACCCGGCCACGATCACATTGCCGCCGGCGGCCACGAGGATTCCCTTCCACGGAACACCGGTCTTCGGGGCCACCTCGGCGAGGAATTTCGGCACCTGACGGGATCGTCCCATGTCCATGAGGATGCGGGAGCCTGCGGCCTGACCGATCATCGCGGAGAACGCCGCGCCCACGGCCTTGGCCAAGGCGAGCAGCCAGTGCAGCCACGGGCCGAGAGTCGAGTCGACGGCGTCGTAGTAGGCGGCTCCCTCGAGCGCGGGATCGGCCTGCAGGTCCGCCGGAGTCAACGGAGAGAGCAGACTGCCCACCCAGGTCTGCGCGACGAAGAAGACACCTGCGAGCACGAGGCAGATCAGCGTGGCACGGCCGACGATCCGCGGCCCGCCCTTGGCCTCCTCGGAGAATGTCGCGAGCGAATCGAAGCCGAGATACGACAGGACAGCCACGGACACGGCAGCGAGCACCGCAGTCACGGAGAACGCATCGACCCCGGTCAGCGGGGCCAACCATCCCCGCGTCGGCCCATGCTGCACGAGGTAGGCGATGCCGAGGACGAGGACCAGGGCGAGGACGGCCACCTCGGCGAGGACAACCCCGGTGATCACGCGGGAGGCGACCTTGACCCCGGCGAGATTGAGCCCGGTGGTGAGGATGACGGCCACGGCCACGAACACCCAGACGGGCAGCGCGGGGAAGATCGAGTTCAGAGCGATCCCGGTGAACAGATAGGCGACCGAGGGGATGAAGAGATAGTCGAGGAGGATCATCCAGCCGGCGACGAAACCGGCCGGTTTTCCGATTCCCGCCGAGGCGTAGGCGAACACCGTGCCCGCGCGGGGAACCTCCCGTGACATGCGCATATAGCTGACCGCGGTGAAGGCCATGACGATCGTCGCGACGATGTAGACGAGTGCCACGGCCCCGCCCGAGCGGGCATCGAGGGTGCCGAATACGCCGACTGCGGCCGCGGGACCGATGAAGACGAGTCCGAAGAAGACGAGTTCGCTCAGGCCGATCGTCCGTTTGAGCGTCCCACCTCGCGCCGAGGCGGCCGTGCCCTCGGGTGCGAAAGGCTGAGGTTCGCTGTCGGCCCGGTTGGGCCGATCGTCGGCGGTCATATCGTCCATCGTGGTGCCCGTCTTTCGAAGTATGTGCTTCAACTCTACGCGCAGGTTATGGCGTGGTTTCGAGTCCCCGATAGGATCGGGGGAGACGAAGGAGGCCCGGATGACGTATCACCCGCAGATGATCCAGCCCGGTGGGTTCCCGCCGGGAGGTGTGCCTGCGAAGAAACCGTCCGTGGTGCCGGGAATTCTCCTCATCATCGCCGGAGTCCTCGGCCTCGGGGTGGGACTGTGCATCCTCGTCATCCCGATGTTCCTGTTCCTCCTCGGCGGCGGTGGCAACGTCGACGCCTTCGATGATTTCGCCTCCGGCTTCTACACCACCGGATTCGTAGTGGCTGTCGTATCCGTTCTGGTGCTGATCGCCGGGATCGTTCTCACCACCGTCGTCGCACGGAAGCGGCGTCGAATGCGACCGCAGGTCTGGATGGTCATGCCCCCTGGCGGGCCGCCGTTTCAGCAGACTCCCGGAGGAACTCCAACGCCGAGGCGATGATCGGCTGAGCGCCCGAACCGCGGCGGATGCCTGAGAGGATCTTCCGTGACGGCACCGGATCACCGCGCAGCGGCACACGCACCACATCGAAGCCGTCCGGCAGGCGTGCCAGGCGGGGAATGAGCGCGACCCCGAGTCCTGCCGAGACCAACGACGCCCCCGTCTCCCACTCCCGTGACTGATGGGCCTGTTCCGGTTGGAAGCCGGCAGCCGCGCACGCGGTGCGCACCAGACGGTGATAGGGCGAACCCGACCGGTCGAGGATCCAGGACTCCTCGGCGGCCTCGCTCAATGCCACAGCTGACTTCTCTGCCAGGCGGTGTCCGACGGGAACCAGCAGATCGAGGCGATCGCTGAACAGCGCCGACTGCTCGAAGCGGGGATCGCTGCGCGGCGGCAGCGGGTCGGTGGCCACGACCACGGCGACGTCGGCATGGTCGGAGATGAGAAGGTCGAAGCACTCCTCGGGGTCGGCTTCGATGATCGTGACCTCGGCACCCGGGAATCGCTCCATCACCGTCAGCGCTGTCGGTGGAAGCAGCGCGGCCGCGGCAGTGGAGAAGCCGCACAGGCGCAGCCGCCTGGTACGCGTATCTCGGCCGGTGCCGAGGCCGTCGAGCTCACCCCGGATCTCCTCCCACCTGGTGAAGAGCTCCTGCGAGCGTTCGAGGAGGAGCTGACCGGCGCGAGTGAGGACGAGTCCGCGACCGCGCGGTTCGACGATGCGCACGCCGAGATCTTTCGACAGGCCTCTGAGCTGGTGGGATACGGCCGAAGGGGTGTATCCGAGGCGGTGTGCCGCTTCGGTGAGAGTGTCGACTTCGGCAAGGACCCGAAGGACGTGGAGACGCGGATCGATCATGCAATATTATTGCACGTTTCGGATGAAGAAGATTCGCTTTTCTTCAGCAAACCTCTGGCGGACACTGGGGGCAGGAGCACGAACTCCACGGTCGCGGTTGGCGAAGGGGCCGACAGCAGGCGCGGCCGAGACACGACGAGGTGGTGGACGAATTGACTCTGGCGCCAGAGCAGAAGCGGACCGATTTCAGCACGAGCGGACCCGCTGGGCCGGGTGCGGCTGACGGTTCGGGCGGGCACGGCAGGACCGATATCGACCGGCTCATCGACGAGCGTGTGCCCGGCTATTCGCTGGCGGCGCCGTTCTACATCAGCCCGGAGTTCTTCTCCCGCGATATCGAGGCGATCTTCGCCTCGACCTGGATCTTCGTTGCCTCTGCTGCCGAAGTGCCCGAGCCCGGTGACTATCTCACGGTCGACATCGGCGCCTACTCCGTCATCGTCATTCGCGATGACGACGGTGAGATCCGTGCCCACCACAATGTCTGCCGTCACCGGGGGACTCGGCTGCTCAATGACCTGTCCGGATCGGTGGGCAACATCGTGTGCGGCTACCACCAATGGACCTACACCCCTGCCGGAGAGCTCATCTCTGCAGGAGTTCAAGCTCCCGGCTTCGACCGGAGCTGCTTCTCTCTGCGTTCGGTGAACCTCCGCGTCATCGGCGGGCTCATCTTCATCTGCCTCAGCCCAACTCCGCCCGACGATATCGACGAGGTGGCCGAGGTCATCGAGCCCTATCTGACAGGGCATGACATCGCCGGGACGAAGGTGGCCGCGCAGAGTGACCTCATCGAGGACTCGAACTGGAAGCTCGTCATGGAGAACAACCGTGAGTGCTACCACTGCGAAGCCGGCCACCCGGAGCTGACGTGCACGTTCTTCCCCACCTACGGCTACGAACCAGACGAGATTCCCAAACGCCTGCAGCCGGCGTACCAGCGGTACCTCGACGCAGAGGATCAGCTTCATGCCGACTGCGACCGCAACGGCCTGCCCTATGCCCTCGTCGAGGAGCTGAGCGGACGGCCCACCGGATTCCGGATCGAACGGGCAGCTCTCGACGGGAAAGGCGAGTCGTACACGATGGACGGATCGGCCGCCTCGGCGAAATTGTTGGGTGACCTCGACACCTTCGTACTGGGCCGGGCCTCGCTGCACGTGCAGCCGAATATGTGGTTCCACGCGATGGGCGACCACGTGGTGACGTTCAGCCTGCTGCCGCTCGCCGAGGACAAGACGCTGGTGCGCACGACCTGGCTCGTCCACGCCGATGCGGAGGAGGGCGTCGACTACGACCTCGACAACCTCACGACGGTGTGGCTCAAGACGAACGAACAGGACGCGACCTTCTGCGAACGCGGGCACCTGGGAATCTCGTCGCCGGCATATGTGCCTGGTCCCTACGCACCCACCGAATCGCAGGTCGATGACTTCGTCACCTGGTACATCGAACGGCTCAAGGCCCATAGAGAACAGCGGACCGTGCAGTTGGAAGGAGCTGAGCGACGATGAGGTACCGCCATTCGACATTCGCCCAGGCTGCATCCACGCCCGTGGGCAAGGCGACGTTCCGAGTGCCCACTCGGGGCAGGCGACCCGCAACCGCGGCCGCTGCCCCGCCGGTTTTCGATACGGCAGTCGAGCCCGCGCTCGCCGCGCCGATCGACCGGGTGTCGGCAGAATCAGCTGGTCCCGTGCTCGCCGAACTTCAGCTCGATCCCGAACTGCTCACCGGTCCCGTCGAGGTCACCGGCATCACCCAGGTGACCCACGACGTGAAGACCTTCGAGCTGCGGGCGGGATGGATGAACGCGGTTGACTTCGCGCCGGGTCAGTACGTGACGATGCGCATCCCCGAGCTCGGCCTCGAACGCTGCTACTCGATCTCCTCGGCGCCCTTCGGCACGAACATCTTCACCATCACGGTCAAGCGCGTGCCCGGGGGAGAGGTGTCGCCCCATCTGCACGACAATGTGCGGGTCGGCGATCAGCTGCACGTGGACGGGCCCTATGGACTGTTCAGCACGAGCTTCCACCAGGCCGAACGTCACCTCTTCCTCTCCGCCGGCTCCGGAATCACCCCGATCATGTCGATGGTGCGCAGCCTGCTGGCCAGACAGGGAGGGTTCGGCACGGACATCGTGTTCGTCCACAGCGCCTCGTCGCCGCTCGACATCATCTTCCGCGCCGAGCTCGAACAGCTCGCCGAGGTCGCCGGAGTCAGCGTCACCATCCTGTGCTCCCGGGATTCCGAGGCCGAGACCTGGGCCGGTCGGCGGGGTCGGATCGATGCGTCCACCCTCGCTGAGGTGGTCCCCGACGCGGCCGACCGCGAAACCTTCGTATGTGGGCCGGGTCCGTATATGGAGGCGGTGCGGCCCCTCCTCGCCGAGGCGGGGGTGGCGTCGGTGCGAATGCATGAGGAGTCGTTCGTCTTCGCCACGTCACCTGCCGACCGTTTGGCCAAGGCCGGTGCGAGAGCCAAAGCTGTCGGAGCCGGCGTCGGCGGCGGCACTGGAGTGAGCCACCTCGTCGAGTTCGCGGTCTCCGGGCGCGTAGTCGATTGTGACGAGACCACGACCGTCCTCGATTCTGCTTTGGACGCCGGACTGTCCGTGCCCTCATCCTGCTCGGAAGGCGCGTGCGGAACCTGCAAGTCTGTGCTCATCAGCGGGGAGGTCGAGATGAAGCACGCCGGAGGCATCCGGCCGAAGGAGATCGCCGCGGGCAAGTTCCTGCCCTGCTGCTCGACCCCGCTGACCGATATCGTCGTCGAGAGGTGAGCTGCCTGCTCAGTGCTTGAGCTTCGTCTCCTTCAGCCCATAGGTGCCCAGCACGTAGGGTTCGAAGCCGACGACATCCCGGCTCATTCCGTACAGGGCCCGCTGGTAGGCGATCGGTACGATCGGGGCCTCGTCGGCGACCTGCTGCTGGATCTGGGCGTAGAGCTCGTTCTGCTTCTCCGGGTCCTCTTCGGCCACGGCCTCCTCCGCCCATTTCTCCACCTTGGGATTCGCGTAGCCGGAACGGATTCCGGAGTCGTCGGTGACGGCGAGGAAGTTGATCATCTGCGAGGTGTCGGAGACGTCGGAGGTCGCATAGCTGACCTGAACTTGGAAGTCTCCGTTCGTGCGGTTCGTCGTCAGAGTCGCGTCGTCGAGCTTTTGGACGTGAACGGTCAGGCCGATGTCCTGCCACGCCTGCTGGGCGATCTGCGCCAGCAGCTCACGATCGGCGACACCCGAGGGAATCTGGATGGTGATGTCGATACCGTCTGGATGATCCGACTCCTTGACCAGCTGCTTGGCCTTCTCCATGTCGAACTGGCTGCTGTCGACCTTGTCCGCATGACCGGCGAGGCCCGGTGAGATGAACGAGGTCGCGGGCTCAGCGTAACCGGCGTAGACCACCTCGACGATGGACTTGCGATCGACCGCATACGACATGGCACGTCGCAGCTTGGGATCGTCGAGGCCCTTCTCCTTGTTGTTGATGTTGAAGTAGAGGATCTTCGTTGAGGTGAACGCCTGGGCATTGATGTCCTGTGAGCGCGAGAGCTGACTCATGCTCAATGGAGCAGGCTCCTGATTGATGTCGGCCTGGCCGCCCTGCAGCTGCAGGCGACGAGTGTTGTCATCGGCGACGACGTTGAAGGTCACGGAATCCAGAGAGGGGACGCCGTCCTCCCAGTAGTCCGGATTCTTCACCAGCTCGAGGCTCTGTCCCTTATTCCAACTGCCGACCTCGAACGGCCCGGTGCCGTCTGCGTGCGCTGCCATGTACTCGGCGTCGTGTCCGCCGAAGTCATCGGGGTAGATCGATGCCGCGAACAGCGCCATATAGCTGGGCAGGGGACCCCACGGCTGCTTCAGGTCAATGCGCACCGTGTGGTCATCGACTTTCTTCACGTCTTTGATCGGGTCGAATTCGGCTGCCCAGAGATTGTTCTCATCCTCCTGATCCCGCGCATAGTTCAGGGAGAAGACGACATCGTCGGCGTCGAGGGTCTTGCCGCTGTGGAATTTCACTCCCTCGCGCAGGTGGAAGGTCCAGGACATCTTGTCCTTCGATTCCTCCCAATCGGTTGCCAGCCCCGGTTCGACCCCGGACCCGTCGGGTTTGTTGAGCGTGAGAGTCTCGTAGACCTGCTGGAGCGTCCAGATGTCTTCATTCTGGGTCGTCGTGGGCGGCAGCAGAGTTGTGGCATCGGCGGCGCGAGCGAAGACGAGGTCGCCTCCGGGTCGGGCAGTCTTCTCTCCTGATGAACTGCACCCTGCGAGGACCAGGAGGCAGGCGCAGAGCGCGGCAGTCACCGCTGCGAATCTCTTGGCCATCACCCTTCCCCTCTTCGGATCCGATCGAGGTAAGCGCTGTCGAAGGTGGGTATCGCCTTCAGCAGTGTCTTCGTGTAGTCGTCGCGCGGGGACGTGAAGATCTCCTCGGTGGTGTTCTCTTCGACGAGACGTCCGTTGTGGATGACGTAGATCCGCTCGCACAGCTTCTTGACGACCGCCAGGTCATGGGAGATGAAGAGGATCGACAGGTCGAGTTCCTCGCGCAGTCGGGCGAAGAGTGCGACGATCTCAGCTTGAACACTGACGTCGAGGGCGGAGACGGCCTCATCGGCGACGATGATGCTGGGCTCGACGGCAAGCGCTCGGGCGATCGCCACCCTCTGCCTCTGCCCTCCCGACATAGCGGTCGGGGTGCGGTCGAGGAACTCCTCGGGAAGCCGCACCATCTCCATGAGCTCCGCACACCTGGCCCGCAGAGCGGCACCGGAGGCGAGACGATGATGGCGGATCACCTCGGCGAGGGTCGCCCGCACCGTATAACGGGGGTCGAGGGAGGCGAAGGGGTCCTGGAAGACCATCTGCACGATCCGCCACTGTGCGCTCGTTCGCTTCTGTGCGAACTCCCGACCGTCGACGCTCACCGTGCCGTCGTAGTCGCGCTGGAGTCCGCAGATGACTCGGGACAGCGTCGATTTTCCCGAACCCGATTCGCCGACGAGTCCGACGATCTCGCCCGGGCGGACCTGCAGGTCGGCGGAATCGACCGCGGTGAAGGCGCGGTCACCACGTCCGAAGGTGACGGTGACGTTCTCGGCGCGCAGACCGCGCACCGACGCTGACGAAGGCTGAGTCTCGGTCATCGTGTCTCCTCGGCAAGGCCCGCATCGTCAACGTCCTCATCGATGCGCGGAGTCGCTGTCAGCAGTCGACGCGTGTACTCCTCCTGGGGATCGTCGAAGACCTCCTGCAGCACACCGTGTTCGACGATCTGCCCGTCCTTCATCACACTGATCGACGAGCACAGCTGAGCGACGACCGCGAGGTCATGGGTGACATAGAGCAGACCGAGACCCTCGTCCTGCTGCATGGTGCGGAAGAGATCGAGCACCTGTGCCTGGATCGTCACGTCGAGCGCCGTCGTCGGTTCGTCACACAGCAGCACCTGCGGCTCCTGCGCCAACGCCGCTGCGATCATCACACGCTGACGCATGCCACCCGAGAGTTGGAACGGGTAGTGCCTGGCTCTGCGGTCGGGGTCGGTGATGCCGACACGGTCCATGAGCTCAACGGCGAGGTCGTGAGCCTGCTTCTTCGACAGTCCTCTGCGCTCGGCGATGGCATCGGTGATCTGGCGGCCGACCTTCATCACCGGGTTGAGCGCGATGGCCGGTTCCTGGAACACCATCGAGATGCCGGTGCCGCGGATGCGCTGGTCGAATCGTCCGCCCGGCCCGGAGCTGAGGATATTGCGACCGTCGAACCGGATCTCTCCGTCGACGACGGAGGCGCCGGGCGGGAGCATTCCGAGAATGCTGCGCAGCGTCATCGACTTGCCCGATCCCGATTCGCCGACGAGACCCATCGGCTCACCGGCCTCGAGGCTGATCGACACGTCGTCGAGGATCCGACGCCGTCCGGCCTCTCCGTCGATGTCGACGGTGAGGGAGTCCACTTCGAGGATGGGCATGGTCACCTCTTCGGCTTCAGCGTGTTCGTCAGTCCGTCGCCGATGAGCGCCAGCGCGAAGGACACGATGACGACGGCGAACCCCGGCCACAGGATGAGGCCGTAGTTGCCGGTGCCCATGTACTGCTGACCGTCATTCATCATCTGACCCCAGTCGGCGGTCGGTGGGACGATGCCCATGCCGAAGTAGCTGAGGGTGACGACGACGCCGATGTTGAGCACGATGTCACTCATCGCATAGATGACGCCCTGGCTGACGGTGTTCGGAATGATGTGGCGGGTGAGGATCCGGGGAGTGCTCAGACCCGAGGCACGACAGGCGGAGATGAATTCCTGCTCTCTCAGGACGAGCACCTCGCCGCGGACGATGCGGGCGTAGGCCACCCAGGACACGGCGCTGATGGCGACGAAGATGCTGCCCATTCCGTTGCCCATGACGAAGACGAGCACGATGACCAGGACGTAGAACGGGAAGGCCGAGACGATATCGGCCAGGCGCATGATGACGATGTCGACCCAGCGACCGAAGTACCCGGCCAGCGAACCGAGGACCGTACCGAGGATGAAGGGCACGATGACGGCGACGACAGCGACGATGAGGTCGACGCGACCGCCGTGAAGGAAACGGGAGAGGACGTCTCGTCCGAGCTGATCGGTACCCAACGGGTGCGCGACCGAGGACGGGGCGAAGGTGTTGAGCAGGTCCTGCCGATTGGGGTCGTCGGTGACGAAGAGCGGTCCGACGGCGAGCAGCAGCACCATCGCACCGAGAATGACCGCACCGATCCACAGCTGCAGATTGTGCCGTCGCAGGAATGCCGGCAGGGGAAGCGTGAACCGCGCGGTCGGCGTCGCTCGGGACGCAGTGCCGCCGCGAGTCCGTGGCGGTTTCCCATTGGGGCCACCGGCTCCGGTCGCCGTGGGGGAGGTCATCGGTTCGCTCATCATGCCCCCAGCCGCACGCGCGGATCGACGATGCTGTAGACGACGTCGGTGAGCAGGTAGACGAGGACGACGAGGACACCGAAGATCACAGTCAGCGCCTGCACGACGTCGTAGTCGCGAGCGAGGACGGCTTCCATGAGGAGCGAGCCGACACCGGGGATCGCGAAGACGTTCTCTACGACGAGGGCACCGCCGACGAGGTGGCCGACCTGGATGCCGAGGATCGAAACACCTGTGATTCCGGCGTTGCGGAAGGCATAGTCGATGACCGTCCGCTTCCGGCTCAGACCCTTCGACAGGGCGAAGTTCGTGTACTCGGCCGACATCGAATCGTTCAGTGCCGCCGTGAGGCTGCGGATGAGCACGGGGCAGATCGTCAACGCGACAGCGAGTCCGGGCAGGACGAGGGAGTAGAGGTGCTCACCGAAGTTGCTGCCGTAGCCGCCGACCGGGAAGATTCCCAGGTTCACGCCGAGGACGAGGATGAGCAGGGTGCCGACGAAGAACGCCGGCATGCCCTGGACGGTGGCGGCGAAGACCCTGGACACGATCGCCGAGGCGGCTGATCTCTTTGCGGCCACCCACAGTGACAGCGGGACGGAGATGACGACAGCGAACACCAGAGACACGAGCATGAGCAGCAGGGTGGCCGGCATCCGGAGCTTCAGCAGCTCGAGGACGGAGGTCTGGAAGATGAATGACTGTCCGAAGTCACCGACGAGGAGGCCTGCGAGGAACTGGAAGTACTGGATGATCATCGGTTCGTTCAGGCCCCAGGCCTGACGAAGCTGAGCGACGTTCTCCGGAGTGGCTTTATCGCCGAGGTATGCGGCTGCGGGATCGCCGGGAGCCAGCTTCATGAGGATGAAGGACAGCGTGGCGACACCGAGGACGATCGGAATCATCAGCAGCACACGCCGGAGGATGTACTTGCCCACACCCACCCCTTCGCAGTGTGACCTGGATTACACCTGTCATTCTATTCGCAATATTGCTTGTCGCGGTGGTCCGGGACGCGGCGTGTCGACCTCTACGGGGCGGCGATGGCGGAGACGATCGCCTGGATCTGCGGAATGAGCTCCTCGAGTACGCGGCCCTGCCTGTTCAGCCACTGATCGAGCTGCGCGGCGGAAAGGACTGCCATGACCGCCTCGGCGCGAGTCCGGACCGGATCGGACGGGTTCGCATCCTTCGGCTCGGGAGCCGTGGCCGTCCACATCTCGGCGATGAGGATCTCCACGTGGCGTCGCCAGAAGGGGTAGCTCTGTCGGTCGAACCGGCCCTTCGGCGAGCTGCTCTCGGTGAGGAGGACGAGGTCGAGGTTGCCGGCGATATGCCGCAGGTACGCATCGACGAAAGCGGTGAGGCGCTCGCCTCCCGGGGCGCCCGGGCCCAGAGGCGGAGGGCCCTGGAGCATGCGGGCGTGCATGTCCCGGACCCGGTCGTCGAGCAGAGCCGAGGCGATCCCGGGTTTGTCGGTGAAGTTGCGGTAGAGGGTGCCCTTGCCGACTCCTGCCAGTCGCGCCAGCTCATCCATCGTCAGCCCGTCCACTCCCTTGTCGGCCAAGAGGCCAGTCGCGGCATCGAGGATCTTCCGACGATTGCGCTGCGCATCGGCGCGCAGCGGAGCCTGCGAGGGGACCAAAGGGAGGAATTTCCCGTTCCCTCTTCCATAACCGGACTGCAGTCCGTTAATGTCGTCCATATACGGACTATAGTCCGGATCGGATTCGACTTCGAGGAGGCAGCAATGACATCGATCATCGTCAACGAACACGGGGGACCCGAGAAGTACGAGGTCACCGACGACTCACCAGAGGGTGCCGCTGCGCCGGCCGACGGCCAGCTGCAGGTCAGCCTGAGTCTGGCCGGGGTGAACTTCCTCGACGTCGTCCAGCGCCGTGCCGCCCTGCCCACCCCCTTCCGCCCCGGAGTCGAAGGTGTCGGCACGGTCACCGCCGTGGGCGCAGGTGTCAACGGCTTCTCCGTCGGCGATCGCGTCGGCTGGATGACCGGCGGACAGGGCAGCTTCTCGTCCACAGCTCTCGTCAATGTCGACAAGGCCGTGCCGCTGCCGGATGACATCGATGATGAGACCGCTGTTGCGGCACTCATGCAGGGCATCACCGCCCACTACCTGACCACGAGCACCTTCCCCGTCTCGGCCAGCGACGTCGTGGTCGTCCACGCCGCGGCCGGCGGGCTCGGGCAGATGCTCACGCAGATCGCCGCGGCCAAGGGCGCCACCGTGATCGGCACGACCTCGACCGAAGAGAAGGCCGAGATCGCCCGAGCCAATGGCGCCGCCCACGTCTTCGGCTACGACGACTTCGCTGAGAAGGTCCGGGAGGTCTCAGATGGAGAAGGAGCCTCGGTGATCTTCGACGGCGTCGGCGCGACGACCTTCGAAGGCGACCTCAAGGCCCTGCGCACGCGCGGGACCCTCGTTGTCGTCGGCAATGCCAGCGGCCCCGTTCCCGCCGTCGACGTCAACACCCTCAGCGCCTCCGGCTCCCTCTTCCTCACCCGACCGACCGTCGTTGACCACGCCAGGACGCCCGAGGAGCTGCGCTCGCGCACCGACGAGATCTTCGAATGGATCCGCAGGGGAGACCTCACCGTTCACATCGGCGACCGGTTTCCCCTCACCGAGGTGGCCGCCGCCTTCACAGCACTCGAATCCCGGGCGACGACCGGAAAGATCATCCTCGAACACTGATCGAGGAGGAGCAGAGACTCAGCGCAGCACGAACCCGGGCACGAGATCATCGAGCGGGTCGACCTCGAACGTCGAGGTGGCCACCCGGTAGGCGCTGCCGGTGACGACCGGGACGACGCTGTCATCGGTCTCTTCGAGCACTCGCGCCCGGAACGTCGTGCCGACGATCGACTCATGGACGAGCGTCTGCCCCGGGCGAAGCTCACCGGCGGCGTGGAGAGCGGCGACTCGAGCTGCCGTTCCCGATCCGCACGGCGAGCGGTCGACCTGACCGTCGGCGAAGACCGTGACATTGCGCTGATGCAGTTCGCCGCCGGGCAGAGTGCCGAACCGGTCGACGAAGATCGTGCCGTACACCCCGGAGAGCCGGTCATCCTCGGGGTGGACGGTGTCCGGATGATCGGCGAGACCCGCCTTGATCTCCCGGCCCACGGCGATGAGCGCGGTGAGGTTCTCGGGCACGACTTCGCAACTCACCTCACCGAGGCGGCCCACCTCGTCGGCCTGGGCGGAACCGGCCGCAGTGTCTAATTGCGCGGTATCGACGAGCGCATAGATCGCCCCACCCCACGCGAGATCGACCGACACCGGATCCAGGCTCGTGTCCACCGTGATGCCAGAGGCGATGAGTCGGCTGGGCACGTTGACGAAGTCCACCGAGGTGGCCCTCCCCTCGGCGTCCGTGTGCACCTGCGCTCGCACTCGACCCGAGGGCACGTCGATCGTGACCTCCGTGGTCCCGGACGGATCGACGGCGACGATCCCGGAGGACACTGCCCATGCGCCGAGCGCCATCGTCCCGTGACCGCAGGCCGTGGAGAAGCCGTCCTTGTGCCAGAACAGGACCCCGAAATCGGCCCCGTCGTCATCGGGTTCGGTGATGAATCCGCCGTACATGTCCGCATGACCGCGCGGCTCGAAGCACAGCAGCCTGCGCAGATCATCGACTTCCGAGCCCGGCACGGCCAGTTCCCGCCGTTCTGCCACGCTCGCGCCGGGGATCTCGACCGGGGGTTCGGCGACGATTCGGAACGGTTCGCCGGCAGTATGGAAGTCCACACTCGTGCAGATCGTGCTCACAGCCCCATTCCCACTCTCAGCCCTTCCAACACCGCCGCATGCACATTGCGGGAGGCGACGGCATCACCGATACGGTACAGCGTGAATGGGTGCCCCGCCTCAGCGGAGGTGGTGGCGGAGGTGGTCGTCGGTTCCGCGACTGCCGTCGCACCTGGGTGAGTGCCCGTCGCACCGACGTATCCCGGCTGCGGACGTCCGTGGACCCACGCCTCGAGGTCCGTCGCCCCGTGGTTCGTCGATCGCGACTTGAGCTCGAAATAGACCTCATCATTGGGCGTCGTCCCGAAATCGACGACCACGGCATCGGTGACGACCTCTGCCTCCCGATCCGAATAGTCGTTGCGCAGCACCGCCACGATCTCCTTCCCCTCGATCCGCGGCTTCCGGCTCAGGCGCTCGCCGAGGCGGACCTCGACTCCGAATTCGGAGAACACCTGAAGGTAGGCGGGAGAGTTCATCGACCCCACGTCGATGCCGATGGTGCGTTCGGGGCTGACATAGGTGACCTGCTGGCCGGCTCGGGCCAAGCGTTCGACGGCGTCGAGCGCCGGGTAGAACCCGTGGTCGTCGAAGACGAGCACCCGCTGCTTCGACCTGAGCCGGTCGTCCATGACGTCCCAGACGTCGAAGCTCGGGCCCTGCTCACGGAAGGGATACCCGGCATCGGGAACCCCTCCGGTGGCGACGATGACGACGTCGGGGTCGAGTGCGAGGATGTCGTCCGCCTCGGCGAAGGTGTTCAGTCGCAGGTCGACGCCGTGCTTCCTGCACTGCTGGACACGCCAGTCGATGATGCCGATGAGATCGCGGCGGCGCTGCGAGCGAGCGGCGATGCGGACCTGCCCGCCGGGGGCGTCCTCGGCCTCGAGCAGGGTCACCCGGTGACCGCGCACGGCCGCGACACGGGCGGCTTCGAGCCCGGCCGGACCGGCGCCGATGATGACGACATGTTTGGGCCCTGTCGTGACGTCGTGGGGAACCTCCTGCGGCAGATCGGCCTCCCGGCCGGTAGCGGGATTGTGGATGCAGGTGGCCGAACCTGAGGTGTAGATGGAGTCGAGGCACATGTTGGCGCCGACGCAGGGACGGATATCGTCCTCACGTCCTTCGGCCACCTTGCGCGCCAGGTGCGGGTCGGCCAGCTGCGCCCGGGTCATCCCGACGAGGTCGAGGCAGCCATCGGCGATCGCGAACCGGGCGGTCGCGGCGTCGGAGATGCGTGCGGCGTGGAGGACGGGGATGTCGATGGCCTCGCGGATGCGACGGCAGGTCTCGAGCCAGGGGGCCGAGGGGGTGCCCATGCCGGGGATCGCCTCGGCGAGCTGACGGTCCGAGTTGATCATCCCGACGTTGAGGTTGAGGAAATCGGTGCCGTGATCGGTGTAGGTCCGGAGGATCTCGGTGGCCCTCGCTTCGTCCATGCCGTCTTCGCGGCGCTCGTCGACGGCCATGCGGATGCCGAGGACGAAGTCGTTGGGAACTGATGCACGCACGGCGTCGATGATGCGCATCGGGAACTTGATGAGATTCTCCAGTTCGTCGGAGTACTCGTCGTCGCGGTCGTTGAGCCACGGGGCGAGGAAGGAATCAAGCAGGTGACCGGCGTGCATGACCTCGAGTCCGTCGAATCCGGCGGCGGCGACGCGTTCGGCGGCGGACGCGAAGTCCGCGACGATGCGATCCATATCGAAGTCCTCGAGCGCCTTGGTGAACGACCGGTGCGCAGCCTCCCGGGTCCGAGAGGCCGAGACCAGCGGCAGCCAGTCGCCGGCGAAGTTCGAGGATCGGTGGCCCAGATGGGTCGCCTGGATCATGATCGCCGCGCCCTCGTCGTGGCAGTCGTCAGCGATCGCGGACAGCCACGGAACCACCTCGTCGGTGGACAGGTCGATATTGCCGAACGCGGCAGGGGAGTCCTTCGACACGATGGCCGAACCGCCGATCATCGTCAGACCGACACCGCCGCGGGCCTTCTCCCGGTGATAGAGGCGGTAACGGTCCTTCGGCATGCCGAGTTCGGTGTACGCGGGCTCGTGCGAGGTCGAGACGATGCGGTTGCGCAGCGTGAGTCTGCCGAGTTCGAAGGGCTGGAGCAGCGGATCGGCGGACACGTCGGTCGCAGACGTGGTCGGTGCGGGTGTGCCGGTTGCGGGGTCGGCGGTCATGGGTTCCTCCTTCATTGCAGGAACGTCACTGTGGGTTCGACTCCGTGGGGAGTCCGGGTGGGTAATCGATTACCGACTACTTAGTTCAATGGTGCGATCTCGCGGTTATGCTGTCAATAGTCGCCGACCACGATTCGAAGGGGAGTGTGCGATGGAGCGAGTGAGACCGCAGGCCGAATCTCTGCGTGAACAGGCACTGGGCATCATCCGCGATGCCATCACCTCAGGTGAGCTCGCCGAGGATCGCATCTATTCGGCAGCGGGCCTGGCCAAGCAGCTCGGCATCTCACTCAGCCCGGTGCGCGAGGCGATGATGGCGCTCGTCACCGAAGGGACCGTCGAGGCCGTGCCCAATCGCGGCTTCCGTCTGGTCACCATCACCGAGGCGGACCTCGAGGAGATCATCGCCATCCGCGTTCTTCTCGCTGTCCCCGCCGCCCGCAGTCTGGCAGAGGCCGGCAGCGATGACATCGTCGGTCGCGGCCTGAGAGCTGACGGTGTGCAGGCGGTGACTGACGGGTCGGTGACCGAGACCGGCAAGGCAGCGACCAAATGCGAGGCGATCGACCGACTGCGCGAACTCGCCGAGGCGACCGTGGACGCGGCCGAGGCCGGCGAATTCGCCGAGTTCTATACGCAGGACCGCAGGTTCCATGAGGCTCTGCTCGAGCACGGCCTCGGCGGGCGTGCCGCCGCGATCAGCCTGCGCCTGCGCGATCAGTCACGCCTCTACCGGCACCAGGATCAGATCGGGGCCATCGCGGTCGATTCCGCTCGCGAGCTGCCGAGGATCGTCGACCTCATCGAGTCCGGGGACGCCGCCGAGGCGGCCGACCTCGTCACGTCGAACCTCTACTTCTTCAAACGCGTCCCGGCCACAGCCGACGGCGAAGGCTGATTCGTCACTGTCAGAACGGCCCAGCTTCGGCTGGGTAGCCCAGTTTCGAACATGGGCTGCTCAGCTCAGAGTGGGCGGGTTGTCTCAATCGGCTGTAGTGCGAGCCGAGAAACGACGAAACGACGCTGGGCCGCCCCGAAACGGGACGGCCCAGCGTCGTTTCACTCGATCAGGTATCGCAGTCGATCAGGTTCTCACCTCGATCAGGCGGGTGCCTTGTCGGGGTCGATGTCGACGATCGGCATGGACTCGATGTCCATATCCGGGTTGTCGGCCTGAGTGCGAGCCAGCTCCTCGGCCTCCTCGTGGGTGTTCACCGTCGGGAACGAGCCCGGCAGCGGTCGGTGCGCCGATTCCTTCATGAGCAGCACGGCGACGAGTGCGACGACCGAGAAGAACATGATGTAGAACGCGGGCATGTACGAGTTGCCGGTGACATCGATGAGCGCCTGGGCGAACAGCGGCGTGGTGCCGCCGAACAGAGAGACGCCGAGGTTGAACGTCAGGCCCATCGCACCGTAGCGCGACGCGGTCGGGAACAGCGCCGGCAGGGTCGAGGCCAGGCAGGCGATGTAGAACCCGGCGGGCAGGGCGACCATGAACAGAGCCACCATCACTGCCCACATCTCACCGATCTGCATGACGGCGAACGCGGGAACGATGAGGACGATCGTCATGATGGCTGCTGCCAGGAAGACGAACTTGCGGCCCATCTTGTCGGAGAGTTTGCCGATGAGCGGCAGGCACAGCGACATGACGACGAGGACCGGGATCGTGGCCACGGCCGCCTGGACATTCGAGACCTTGACGGTCTCCTCCAGGTAGGTGGGCATGAAGCTCGTCAGCGCGTAGCCGACCGTCTGGGAGCCTGCGACGACGGCGATGCCGATGAGGATCTCTTTCCAGAAGTGACGGATGACGCCGATGAGGCCGTGGCGGGCGTACTTGTCGTCCTTGACCTTGACGTCGCGGCCGGCTTCCTCGCTCGATTCGAAGCTCGGGGTCTCCGGGATCTTCAGACGGAACCAGATGGCGACGGCGCCGAGCGGGATGGCGATGAGGAACGGGATCCTCCAGCCGCCGTCGAGCATGGCGTTCTCGCCGTTGATGGACGTGGTGATCACGGTCGTGAGAGCCACGGTTCCGGCACCGGCGGCGAAGCCCAGGTAAGAGCCGACATCGAGCCAGGAGGCCCAGTAGCCGCGGGACTTGTCCGGAGCGAACTCCGAGACATAGGTGGTGGCACCGGCGTACTCGCCGCCGGTGGAGAAGCCCTGGATCATCTTGAGCAGGTAGAGGGGGACGATCACCCACAGGCCGACCTGGGCCGCGGTGGGCAGGACGCCGATGAGGGCGGTGGCGGTGGCCATCGTGGCCATCGTGAAGAACAGGACCTTCTGGCGGCCGATCTTGTCACCCAGCGGTCCGAGCACCATGCCGCCGAGCGGGCGGACGAGGAAGGACACGGCGAAGCCGAGGAGGGTCACGAGCAGACCCATCTGTCGGTCCATGCCTTCGGTGAAGACGGAGGTCATCGTCACGGCCAGGTAGCCGTAGACACCGAAGTCGAACCATTCCATGAAGTTGCCGACTGTGGTGCCGCCGATGGCGGTGCGGATCGATTTGGTTTCGACGACGATGCAGTCATCGGCCTCGAACCGCTTCTGTTTCTTTATTGCACGCCGTTCCTTGCGGGTCGGCTTCTTGTCTTTCTGCGCGGGTCTGTCGTGGCCTTCTGACATCAGTGGTTCCTCGTTTCAGCTGCTGCTAGGCAAGTTGCAGGGCCGAGTCGCCGGAATGGTGCGAACTCTGCGCGGCAGTTGCTGTCGGATTTCGACAATGCAGAACATCCTTGCTTGGTACTCAGGGAGTGTCAATAAAAATTGTGACACAGTTCACGCCGAATGCGCCCGAGGGTAGTTGCCTTCGTTGAAATTCGTCCAGTGGTCCAGAAAATACGCAAGAAAGATGTTGCCTAATTCGCAGTGTCACTTGTCCAGTAGCATTGTCGGCAGCGACCGGCGGACACGGAGTGGACGGTGACTGCGCGGAGATCAGTTCCTGACGACGCGATAGGTCTCGAGGCCGGGATCGACGGCGCCGCGGACGTGGCCGGACGGACTCGCCGCCACGGCCTGGAGGAAGTCGACGGTGTCGGCGGTGATCTCCTCGCCGGGCAGGACATTGGGGATGCCGGGCGGGTACGCGGCCAGCGAGCTCACGCTCACTCGTCCGACCGCCTCGGCGGCGGTGACGAGTTCGGAATCGGCGAAGTACGCCTCACGCGGTGTCATCGCCAACCGGCCGGCCGTGGGCAGCGGCGGGAGGGAGGCTGCCGGGCTCGTCGCCATGGCGGAGTCCGTGGTCTCGAGTCGCAGGGTCTCCAGGGCGTCGATGAGGCGGCCGATGTCCGGGGACTTGCCGATGCCGATGAGGGCGACGAGGGTGGTCGCCGTCGACATCTCGGGGAAGATGTCGAATTCCTCGGCCAGGCGTTTGCGCACCGTGTGACCGTCGAGTCCGGTGGCTGTGATGTCGATGGGCAGGCGGAACGGGTCGATGTCGACGACGTCGGCATGACCGAGGAACTCGCCGGACAACAGGTGGTAGCGGTCGGTGGCTTCGATCTGCGCACGGATGTGGCGGATGTTCTCCAGCGAATCCGTGATCGCCTCGGTCGAGGTCATGAGTGCGCGGCGGGCGAGGTCGATCGAAGCCATGAGATGGGCGTTCTCGCTCGTCGAAGCGGTCATCATAAAGGCCCGGGCCAGCGCCGGTTCGAGGCGATCGGCGAATTCGGTGTCGCCGAGGTGGAGGAGCGCGGACTGGGTGAGCGAGCCTGCGAGTTTGTGCGTGCTCATGATGACGATGTCGGCGCCCTGGGTGACGGGGGAGGCCGGCAGGTCAGGGTGGAAGCCGAAGTGGGCACCCCAGGCGGCGTCGACGATCAGTGCCGCGCCTGCTTCGTGGGCCGCCTCGGCGAGGGCTTCGACGTCGGCCACAGCACCGAAGTAGCTCGGGGTCACGAGGTAGACGGCGGTCACCGGCTCGGGGTGATTGCGGATGGCCAGGCGCAGGGCGTCGGGGGTGACACCGTGGGCGATGCCGTTGACTTCGTCGACGTTGGGGTAGACGAAGCCGGGGTTGAGCCCGGCCAGCACGATTCCGTCGATGAAGCTCGAATGCGCGCTGCGCTGGGCGACGACGCCGGACCCGAGGGTGCCGATGGCCAGGGCGGCCATGCGGTTGCCCTGCGAGGAGCCGTTGGTGAGGAACCAGGTGCGGCGGGCGCCCCAGGCCTCGGCGGCCAATTGCAGGGCTTCGTCCTTCGGGGTGTCGACGCCGAGGTCGATGCCGTCGAAGAGCGGGGGGATGTCCAGGGAGAGGGTGTGCTCGCCGAAGAATTCGGCTTGACCTGCGGAGATGCCCTCGGTCGTGCCTCCGTGTCCGGGGGTGGACAGGAACAGCGAGTTGCGGTCGGCCGCGTGCGCCAGAGCTTCGGCATAGGGCGCGCGTGACTGCGTGAGGGCAGGATGCATCGGCGACCCCGAGGAGGAGTGCGGGGCCGGGGGCATGGGGGAGTCCTGGTGCACGGTCATGCGTCCAGATTAAGGAGGCGAGCAGGTACGAGAGAATAGCAACTTTCCTCTGTTGCTCTATAGTCAGTATTGAACTCAATGGGGGAGATCAATGGAACCACTCGATACCCGCGGCCTCACCGCTCTGCGCGCCGTGGCCGACACCGGATCCGTCGCCGCGGCCGCTGCCGCGCTGCAGTGGAGCCAGCCGACGGTCAATCATCATCTGCGCAATCTCGAGCGTGCCCTCGGCGCTACTCTGCTCGATCGCACACCGCGCGGATCACAGCCGACGACCGTGGGCAGCCTCGTGGTGACCCGAGCCGTGGAGATCCTCGGACTGTGCCAGCGCCTCGGCGCCGAGGTGGCTCTCTGGCGGGAATCTCAGGCCGTGCCGGTGCGCATCGGGGCCGTGCCCACCGTCGGTGCTCGCGTCATCCCGCGCCTCCACGATCAGCTGCAGGCTCGCCCGAGGTGGCAGACCCGTGACGAGGCGGTCGCCGGCGACCGGACCGACGTACTCACCGCGGCCCTGGATGTGACGATGGACGAGCACGCGAAGCTCGTCTCCCGGCTCGAGTCCGGGGACCTCGACCTCGCACTGCTCGTGTCGACCGATCTCGACCGCACGTGGATCCCGGCGACGCTGACTGCCGCCCACCTGTATTCGGAGCGGCTGTTCCTGTGCGTGCCGCGCTCGATCGGGCCGATCGAGCGCGATTCCCACGGCATGCCCGACCTCGCCGCGCTCGTGTCGCAGACCTGGGCGTTCAGCATCGACCCCGGTGACGCCATCGACGAGGTGGTCCGCTCCTTCTGTCTGAGTGCTGGGTTCGAACCCCGCGTGGGGATGCGGATGGATGACTATGCGGCCATCAACCGGATGATCTCGGCCGGTCTGGCGGTGGCGATGATCCCCGAATCATCACTGTCGACAGACCCGGACATCACGGTCATCCCGATGCCGCTCAGCGACTGCCGCCGTGACGTCCTGCTCGTCTCCCGGTCCTCGCGACCACAGGGGCGCGCGCGTCACGATCCGATCGTCGATGCGCACAATTCCGCCATCACCGAGGTGGTCGCCGACGTCCGTACCGTCACGCGGCGGTGGCGGTGATGCTGCGGTTTCAGAGCGGCGGTCAGAACGTGCCTCACAGCGCGAGGATCGCGGGCACGGTGAGCACCGCGACGTAGTAGCCCATGAACTGGACGCCGGCGTGCATGCCGATGAACCGGTTGAAGAGTCCCCCGACGAGGCCGACGGTGATCGTCACTCCGAGCGCCAGCAGACCGCCTTCGTAGAGGCAGATGACGCAGATGAGAGCCGCGAACCCAGCGATGATTGCCTCGTGGGAGACCGATCGCATCACCCAGGTCGCCGCTCGGTGAGCGTTCGTCATCACGAATGGGTAGGCGATGGCGACCGCGATGACCGCCGCGATCACGGAGAAGAGCGCGAACTGTCCGGTCGTGAGCAGGTCGTGGAGGTTGTTCGTCGTCCCTGCCTCGGTATCGAGTGTATAAACAGGAGGAGCGTTGAACAGCGGTCCTGCGGGACCGGCTGCCATCGGTGACAGGGGCAGGCCGATCGCGATGAGCGGGATGAGAGTCTCGGCGATATAGGTCGACTCTGTGGTTCCGTTGCGAACAGTGATGACGGTGGTGAGTCGTTCGTACCCGTTCTTGACCCGGCTTCCGACGATCTCGCCCATGAGCACGGCCATGGCCACGGGGGAGAAGACGAAGGTCGCGCTGGTGATCGCCGCTGAACCGCTGGTGTATGCCAGTTGCTTTCCGGTCAGCACCCTGAAGGGGTTCGGCATCCTCGATCCCCCTGCGGGCCGGACGTCGGGAGCAAGATTGAATTCCCGTTTGCCCGACTGCTGCATCGAGCGGCGTCCGGCGGGGGAGAGCGCAGCGAACAGGTCGAAGATGAGCGGCCCGGTGGCGATGCCGAGGAAGAACGAAGTGGTGAAGGTCGCTTCCTTCTGCTCCATGATGAAGGCCTGCAAGCCGACGATGAGCAGGACGAACGGGACGAGCCCCGCAACTGCAGCGAGCTTGCCCTTCGAGGTATAGGCGACGAGGACGGCCGCGGCGATGAAGATCCAGGGAGCGGCAGCGCCGATCGCCTCGGCGAAAGGGGTGAGTACGAGGGCGAACACGATCGACAGCGGAATGGCAATGGCAACTGAGACGACTCCTCCGGAGATCGCCTTCTGAAGTGCGATATGCGGGATTCCGAGAGACCTCAGCAGCTGCGCCTCACGCAGCATCGGCACTGCCGTGGTGTCACCGGGAATTCCGAGGAGAGTTGTCGGCACGGCGTGGGAGATGTGTTTGGCAATGATCGCGGCGAGGAAGAACGCGAGCACCCCGGCAGGAGGCACCCCGATGAGGATGACAAGCAGCGCCAGCGGTGCCACGATCGCCGTCTCGTCCGTGCCCGAGATCAGTCCGATTCCGGTGAAGAGCACCCCGGAGAGAAGCGCCATCCCGACGGCCCACAGTACTGGTTCGATGAGTTCCGCGGTCACTGGTGCCCACCCTTCTCGCGGATGCGCGCCTCATGGTTGTCGACGAGGGCGTCGAAGAGACCGAGGGCTCGGACTTCTGCCTGAACCGCCGGACCGAGGTCGCGGGGGTCGCCGAGATCCCCGTATTCCTCGACGACCTCGTCGATGATCTCCTGCCGGTTGCGGGTGTCGGCCGCCGAGGTGGTGATCACTCTCTTGGGTTTGAACAGAAATCCGGAGATCACGGCGCCGACGATGCAGCCGACGATGCCGACGAGGAGCGCATAGGAGTGACCCAGCGCTTCATCGTCTCCGGCAGCGAAGAGATGATCGGCGATGAGGTAGGCCGGGACTGCTGTCCCGACGGCTATGGCGATACCGCCGATGAGATGTTTGGGGTCGACGGTGTCATTCCACACCTCGAGCAATTGCGGCATCATTGCCTGCCTTCTGTCGGCCGACGGCTGTCGGGAACGTGAACGATGGAACTACCGGCCGAGGATGGCCGAGGATGTTGCGGATGGAAGCGGAATGCCGAGCTGCTCGCCCAGCCACTGGCTGATCGAAGCCACGGCCTCGTTGTCGACGCCGGTGGAGATGCCCAGCCCCTGAAGCATCCAGAGAAGATCCTCAGTGGCCAGGTTTCCGGAAGCTGTGCGGGCGAAGGGGCAGCCACCGATCCCTCCTGCCGATGCGTCGAACTGACTGACACCTGCTTGAAGCGCGGAATAGACATTCGCAAGCGCCTGGCCATAGGTGTTGTGGGTGTGCAGGGCGATCCGATCGATCGGAATCCCGGCGCCGACCAGGCTATCAAGAACAGCGGTCACATGACCGGGAGTCGCGGTGCCGATGGTATCGCCGAGCGAGATCGTCAGGCAGCCGGCATCGACGAGGCGACGCGCAGCCGTAGCGACGCGATCAGGATCGACCGCGCCTTCCCAGGGGTCCCCGAAGACCATCGACAGATAGCCGCGCACTCGCAGGCCCGCCACAGTCGCTGCGCGTGCCACCTCGAGGCTGCGATCGGTGGTGTGCTGAAGGGAACCGCCGAGGTTGGCCTGCGCGAACGATTCGGTGACGCTGATGAAGACCGAGGCATCCTTCGTTCCCGCCGCAACGGCATCATCGAGACCGCGCTGGTTTGGGATGAGGACGGGGAACGCGACTTCGGAGTCCAGGTCGAGCCCGGCGAGCACCGATCGGGTGTCGGCCATCTGGGGAACGGCCCGCGGAGAGACGAAGCTTCCGGCTTCGATGGTCTTCAGGCCGGCTCCGGAGAGCCGCCGAATCAGTTCGAGCCGTGTTGAGACAGGCAGTGTACGTGCTTGCGACTGCAGACCATCTCGAGCGCTGACTTCGCAGATACTGACTTCGGTCGGCAGGTTCGACGACGCGAACTGCTGTGGAAGCTGTGCCGTCATCGCGACACACCGGAGCGGAGTTCGTCGAGGATTGACTGGACCCTGTCGAACCGGAAGGCCCTCTCCTTGATCAGGCGGTCCACGATGATCGCTGTCTCCTCGGCGTTCGCTCCGGCAGAGGCCGCGAGGTTCTTCGCATGAAGTGACATGTGTCCGCGCTGCACGCCCTCGGTGGCGAGAACTCGCAGTGCCGCGAGGTTCTGCGCCAAGCCGGCGGCGACGATCATCTCGGCGAGATCCTGTGCGCTCGCCACTTCGGCGATCTGCAGTGCTGTGCGCGCGGCGGGATGGACCTTGGTGGCACCCCCGACAAGGCCGACCGGCATGGGCACCTCGAGGGTGCCGACCAGGTCGCCGTCGGCATTCCTCTCAAACGTCGAGAGGGAAGAGTAGCGGCCGTCTACGAGCGCATGGGAGTGCGCTCCGGCCTCGACCGCGCGGGTGTCGTTCCCGGTGGCGAGGACGACCGCGGAGATGCCGTTCATGATGCCTTTGTTGTGAGTGGCCGCTCGATAGGGATCGGCTGCGGCGAGTTCGTATGCGTGGAGGATGTTGTCGATGACCTCGTCTCCGCCGAGCAGATCCCTGTCGAAGACTGCCCGTGCCCGAGACAGTCGACGGTCCGCCTTGTTGGTGAGGATGCGCAGGAGCGCGTCACCTCCGGCGATCGCTGCCACGGTTCCGGAGACCGCCTCAGCCATCGTGTTGACCGCATTCGCCCCCATTGCGTCTCGAACATCGACGAGGAGGTGGACGAGAACATACGTCATCGTCCGTGCCTCGACGAGGCGGACCTCGATGCCCTTGACCCCGCCGCCGACCTCGACGAGCTTGGGATCCTGCGCATTGGCCAGGTCGATGATCTCTGCTTGGCGTTCGAGAACACGTGTGCGCGCGGCCTGCGGGTCCGCCACGTTGATGAGTTGGATCTGTGCCTGCATGACGGGCTCGGTCGAGCTTGTGAAGAAACCGCCGTGCGGACGTGCCATTCGTGCTGCGTTGCTGGCGGCGGCGATGACCGAGGCCTCTTCGGTTGCCATGGGTACGAGCACGTCGGTGCCGTTGATCGTGAAGTTGGTGGCTGCGCCGAGCGGAAGCGAGAACACGCCGAAGATGTTCTCGCTGAGGTTGGCGGCGTCTTCGGGACCGAAAGCGTCCGCATCGAGCTGGCTGAACAGTTCGGCGTCGAGCCCAGTCGAGGCTGCGACGGCTTTCCTGCGATCATCGACCGACATATTTCGGAAGTCGGCAATTCGGCTGTTCACTGCCATCGTGTATCTCCAGTCAGGTCGTCATTGGCCGACATCGCCTGTCGGTCGGAGTTCCTCCGCAGATATCAGTCAAACAATGCACGCGGGAATCTGCCATGTCTTTTTCGGATGTGAATATCGCTCAGCTATGGCTGTTCCAGACATGGAAGCTTAGGAAGATGACTTCAGCTTGTCCAGGCGGAGCGCGACCTGGAGGCGGAACGCCCGCTCCGGTGTCCTCCACTCCTGACCGAGCACGAGATCGGCTCTCTCAAGCCGTTGCTTGACGGTGTTGACATGCACTGACATCTGAATCGCGGTTCTGCGGATGTTCATCCCGGACTCGAAGTATTCCCGCAGCGTCGAGATCAGCTCGGCTGAATGGGTTCGGTCCCATCGGCGCAGCGGCTCGAGCATCCGTTGCATGAATCTCTCCGTCTGCTCCGGCGCGGTGCCGAACATTGCGGTGTAAGGCGCGAAATCTTCCGTGGGAAAGATTCCTTCGCTGATGCCGAGGGAATTGAGGACGCGGATGCAAGACCACATTTCGTCCTCGGCAGTGCGCAGCTGATTCCTGTCGTAATCGGTGTCGGAGATGATCACCAGCGAACTGTCGAGGGAGCCCGACTCTTCGAACAGGGTGTCCAGGGTGGGCCTGTCGCGGATCACGGCGCTGGGGAGGAGCACCGTGATCCCGGGGGATCGCTGCGTCATGAGAATGCGCGGCTCGACGCGGACTAGGCGAGCGGCGATGCGGTCATCGTTTTCGATGTCGCCCTGAATCGTCATGAGTCTCCAGGGTCCGGAGAGGCTGAAGCTGCCGGTTCGGGAACGGGCCTCGAGCTCACTGAGATCACGAGTGCCGGCAATGATGTCGACTGCGAGTTCTCCACGGACTCGGTTCTCGGCATCAGCCCGGGCTTGTTCGTTCATTCGGATGAGCGCTAGCGTCTGCGCCGCCTGGGCGACGATGTTCGCGTCGCCGTCCGCCGGTTCGTCGTTGAAACGCACGAACAGTGCGCTGTGCTGTCGGCGGTGAGACGCCACCGAGGCGACGTACATGTGCTGTGCACCAGCGACCTGTGCGCTTCGGCCAGTCGCCCGGCTGTGACTCAGTGCCGTTCGGACGTCAGCATCGTCCACCGTGATGCCGTCGAAGAACGCCTCATCGGCGGGGAATCTCGGAGAGCCCAGACGCCCGCTGTCGACGACGATCACGTCGGCCTCGAGTAATTCGGAGATAGCGTCGAGAACTGCGGGGACTCCTTGTCCCTGCAGGACGAGCTGCGTCAGCTGCTCCTCGACCTCGACGAGCCGTTGGAGGGTGCTGGCCTGCGCGGCTGCCGTCTCCTCGGCTTCCGCGGAGGCTTGGGCCGCCTCTGCGAGGTCTCCCATCAGCTGCGCCGTCTTCAGCACCACGGAAGCGTGGTCCGCGAGAGCCGACAGCAGGGTGATCTCGTCGGTAGTGAAGTCATGTGGGTAGCGGTTGGCCGCGAAGAGGGCGCCGAGGACTTCGCCGTCGACGACCATCGGCACTCCGAGGAGTGATTCCATGCGCTCGGCCTTCACCGCGGAGTCGACGCGTCTTTCGTGCGGCAGCCGGGTCAGATCGTAGTTCGACGTCCACTGTGCGGCGCGATCGCGCACGACCTGTCCTGCCAGTCCGACGCCGGGAGGCACACGCAGTTCTTTGAGATTCGCCGAGATCGCTCCGCGACTTGCCTGAACACGCAGGTCGTCGGTCTCCGGATAGTACTGGGAGAGGTAGGCGATATCGCATCCGATGAGTGTTCGGGCACGGTCGACGAGCTTCTGCAGCAGCTTCTCGGTGTCTCGCACACGGATGAGCTCTGAAGCGCTCTCCAAAAGAGCCGAACGCTCGCGATCTTTCTGCTTCCACCGGGTCATGGTCGCCGACAGATCGGAGAAGGATTCGATGAGGTCGTGGTGGTCCCCGAGACCACGGGATAGGGCCGCCCGGTCGAGATCTATCCCGCGGGAGAGAGCTCTGACGATCTCGGCCACGGCGGTGGCGGACACGGTCCCCGACTCATCATCGATCTCTGTCATGAGACCAGTGTCGCAGGGGCTCGGTGCCTCCGCCGCACCCGGCATCGGATGGGTGCTTCGCCTGAGCGGTCGTGGCCGTCAGCCGGCCGCGGGTGCTCCCGCGTGCTCGGGCTCGCGCACGACGGGCAGCTCGCACGTCGTCGGAGCGACCTGCCGGTAGCCGGAGAGGAAGGTGTCGAGGCGTTCGATCGCCTCGGTGAGCACCTCGACGGACGGCAGGGTGACGAGTCGGAAATGGTCGGGCTTGGGCCAGTTGAAGGCCGTGCCGTGGGAGACGAGGATCTTCTGTTCGCGCAGCAGGTCGAGGGCGAACTGCTCGTCGTCGGTGATGCCGAACTTCTCGACATCGAGCTTTGCGAACATGTACAGCGCACCGTCAGCCCGGTGGGCCGAGACACCGTCGATCGAGTTGAGCCCCTCGTGGGCGACCTGCATCTGCGCGCCGAGGCGGCCGGTCGGTAGAACGAGGTCGTCGATCGACTGCTTCCCGCCCAGGGCCGCTTGGATTGCGTGCTGGGCCGGAACGTTCGAGCACATGCGCATATTCGCGAGCAGCTTGATGCCCTCGAGGTAGCTGTGCGCCTCTTCCAGCGGTCCGGTGATCGCCAGCCAGCCGGAACGGTAGCCGGCGACCCGGTAGGCCTTCGACAGTCCGGAGAAGGTCAGGCACAGAACGTCGTCGCCGGTGAGAGTGGCCATGTTGACGAGTTCGACGCCGTTGTAGGTGATCTTCTCGTAGATCTCGTCGGAGAAGACGATGAGGCCGTGGCGGCGGGCGATGTCGGCGATCTTCTGCAGCGTCTCCTTCGAGTACACCGCACCGGTCGGGTTGTTCGGGTTGATGACGACGATTCCGCGGGTGCGTTCGGTGATCCGGGATTCGAGGTCGTCCAGGTCCGGCTGCCAGGCGTCTTCTTCCGCGCAGCGGTAGTGGACGGGGGTGCCGCCGGACAGCGCCACCGAGGCGGTCCACAACGGATAGTCGGGTCCGGGCACGAGGATCTCGTCACCGGGGTTGCACAGGGCTTGCAGACTGAGGGTGATGAGCTCGCTGACTCCGTTGCCGAGGAAGACCTCGTCGGTGCCGAGATTGTGGATGCCGCGGGTCTCGTAGTACTGGACGACGGCGCGGCGGGCGGAGAGGATTCCCCGCGAGTCGGAGTAGCCCTGCGTCACGGGCAGGTTCGCGGCGATGTCCTGGACGATCGCCTCGGGGGCTTCGAATCCGAAGGGGGCAGGGTTGCCGATGTTGAGCTTGAGGATCGTGTGCCCGGCGGCTTCCATCGCCTGGGCCTCTTCGAGGACGGGTCCCCGGATGTCATAGAGGACATTGGCCAACTTCGACGACTGCCTGAACATGTGAACCGAAAAACCTTTCATACGACTGCTGCTACATCCACGCTAGGACCCCCGCCGAGGTGGTTCTGACCAAACAGAGGCCCGTTTCCCAGACCTTTGCTCGGTTCGGAGGACCGTTGTGCAGACCTTTTGCAACTGGGCCTCACGATACTCTGGGGAGCATGGCGGATGTGAAGCCGGGGCCCCGTCGAAGGGGGCGCCCCCGTAAGGAAAACGGCAGTGAGGCGCGGACAGCGATCACCGATGCCGCCTCGGCCGAGTTCGCTGAGAAGGGCTACGACAAGGCGTCGATCCGTGGAATCGCCCGTCGCGCCCAGGTCGACTCCGCACTCGTCCACCACTATTTCGAGTCCAAGGCCGGCCTTTTCGCGGAAGTCGTCAAGCTTCCCGTGCGGCCGGACCGCATCATCCGCTCGGCCTTGGACGTCTCGGTCGACCGCCTCGGCGAGTCTCTCGTGCACACGGTGCTCAGCGCCTGGGAGCAGACAAGCGTGAAGTCGATCGGGGTGACCGTTCTGCGTTCTGCGGTGAGCGATTCGGCAGCCGGCCGACTGATCAGACAATTTCTCCTGCGCGAGCTCAAAGGAGCAGTGGCGGGAAGGATCGCGGACGGAGGCGTCGACCGCGCCGAAGCAGATTTGCGGGCCACGCTCGTCCTCACGCAGATGGCGGGTGCGCTCATGTTTCGCCATGTCCTCGAACTCGAACCGCTGGCATCGATGCCGGTCGACGACCTCACCGCGCGCCTGGCGCCGGCGGTGCAGGGGCATCTCGATGGAGTCGGCGACTCGATGTGAGCCCGAACGGCGGTCGTGCACGTACCGCTCATCGGCGGCAGGGCGGCGGTCATGAAATCTCTCCGTGAGAACCCTTGACCGGAGCACTCTCGGATGTCATATTCAGCACATGATGAATAAGTCGGTGGAAGCACGAGGGCTGACAATTCGGCGGGGACGTTCCACCGTCATCGACTCACTGGATCTGGATGTGCCCAGGGGTGCGATCGTCGGTCTGCTGGGTCCCAGCGGCAGCGGGAAGACGACGCTGATGCGGGCGATCGTCGGCGTGCAGATCGTCGCGGGCGGACGTGTGCAGGTGCTCGGCCGACCTGCCGGTTCGGCAGATCTGCGGCATCGCGTCGGCTATATGACCCAGTCGGCGAGCATCTACGATGACCTCAGTGTGCGGGCGAATCTGCGCTACTTCGCACGGGTGCAGGGAGCTCCGAAAACCGATGTCGACCGGGTGCTCGAACGCACGGACCTCATCGGGCAGGCCGATCAGCTGGCCCGGACGCTCTCCGGCGGTCAGGCCAACCGGGTGTCCCTCGCCGCGGCAATGCTCGGTTCTCCGGACCTGCTGGTCCTCGATGAGCCGACGGTGGGACTCGATCCAGTGCTGCGCAATGATCTGTGGGATCTCTTCCGCGGGCTCGCCGAGGAGGGGACCACGCTGATTGTGTCGAGCCACGTCATGGATGAGGCCACACGCTGTGACCGGCTGCTGCTGATGCGGGAGGGCGCGATCATCGCGGACACGACACCGCACGATCTGCTCGCCGGCACAGGGGCCGCCTCGGCGGAGGAGGCGTTCCTCGACATCATCGAGAAGGACACGGCCGGTGAAGGACCTGCCGGGCACGGACGCCGGCCGGGGACCCATCTGCTCTCCCGGAACGCGAACGGCAACGGTAGACCAAGCCACGATCGGCGGGGCCGCGGGACGAAGAAGGGAGGTCGGCGATGAACCCGATGCGCACCCTGGCCACGACGGGGCGTGTGCTCACCCAGATCCGCAACGACCCGCGCACGATCGCCCTGCTGCTCATAGTGCCCAGCCTGCTCATCGGCCTGGTGGCGTGGATCTTCGACGAGACCGAGGTATTCGCCGACATCGGTCCGGCGATGCTCGCGCTCTTCCCGTTCATCGTCATGTTCCTCGTCACGAGCATCGCGACCCTGCGCGAACGTCGGGGCGGAACGCTGGAGCGGCTGCTGTCGATGCCGCTGGGCCGCGGCGATTTCATCCTCGGATACACCCTGGCATTCGGGCTGCTCGCCGTGGTGCAGACGGCCGTGGCCGTCTGCTATGCGACTTTGGTGTGCGGTCTGGAGATCGAGGGTTCGGTCGGGCTGCTCTTCGTCGTCGCGATCGCCGACGCCCTGCTCGGCACGGCGCTGGGCCTGCTGGCCAGCGCCTTTGCCCGCACGGAGTTCCAGGTCGTGCAGTTCATGCCTGTGTTCGTATTCCCGCAGATCCTGCTCGGAGGAATCTTCCTTCCGCGCGATCAGCTGCCGGATGTGCTCGAGGTGATCGGCGACTGGCTGCCGCTCTCTCACGCGATCGATGCGCTGGATGCCGTATCGACCGGCAACGAGGATGACGCCTATATCTGGCTGCGGGTGCTCTTCATCGCCTGCTGGATCGTCGGAGCCATCACCATCGGGTCGCTCACCCTGCGCCGCCGGACGCCGTGAGAAGTGACGACGTTGCGGAGAGTTGCGAGCAGTGCCGTCAGTTCCGTCCGGACCCCATGGGTTCAGTACGGTCGATGAGCTCGTAGGGTCGGCGGCCCTGACCCCGGACGAAGGCGAAATAGCACAGCCACAGCGCGACGACCCACAGCAGACCGACCCACAGGGCCGGTCGCGAGTCGGGGACGATGCCGACCATGACGACGACGAAGACGATGAACGCGACGGTGATCCACGATCCCACCGGCCACAGCGGCATGGGGAATTCGCTGGGAAGGCGAGCCTCCTCGGCGATCACCTTCTTCATCCGGATATGGGAAGCGAGGATGATCAGCCACACGAGCACCGTGGCGAAGGTGGCCAGAGCTCCGAGGAGGAACAGGGCCTGGTCGGGGTAGAGGTAGTTGAGGACGACGCCTGCCAGCAGCGCGACGATCATCGTCACCACGGTCATCACGGGCACGCCATTGCGCGAGGTGCGGGCGAAGGACCGCGGAGCCTGCCCCTGTTCGGCGAGGCCGTGGAGCATCCTGCCGGCGCCGAAGATGTCGGCGTTGATGGCCGACAGGGCCGCCGTGATGAGGACGACCTGGAGGATGGCGGCCGCTGCACTGAAGCCGACGGAGTCGAAGATCGCGACGAAGGGGCTGATCTCGGAGGTGATCTGGTTCCACGGCAGGATGCACATGATCACGCCGAGGGTGAGGACGTAGAAGAGGAGGATGCGCACCGGCACCGAGTTGATGGCGGCCGGCAGCACCTGCTTCGGATTCTGTGCCTCTCCGGCGGTGACGCCGATGATCTCGATGCCGCCGAAGGCGAACATCACGATGGTGAACGATGAGAGCAGACCCCAGAACCCGTTGGGGAAGAAGCCGCCGTGGTCGAACAGGGCCTGCGGGCCCATCTGGTCGTGGTCAGCGATGCCGAAGCCGAAGATGATGATGGCTACTCCGGCGGCGATGAGGGCGATGATCGCAACGATCTTGATGAGTGCGAACCAGAATTCGAGTTCACCGAAGACCTTGACGCCGATCATGTTGATCGCGGCGATGAAGAAGACGACGGCGAGCACCCAGATCCACCGGGGGACGCCCGGGAACCAGAAGCCCATGTACACGCCGACCGCAGTGGCGTCGAAGACGGCGACGAGAACCATCTCGAAGGCGAAGGTCCAGCCGACGAGGAAGCCTGCAAAGGGGTGGATGTAGCGGGAGGCATACTGGCCGAAGGAGCCGGAGACGGGGTGGCGGACGACGAGTTCGCCGAGGGCGCGCATGACCATGAAGACGGCGGCACCGCCGATGATGTAGGCGAGCAGCACTGCCGGTCCTGCGGCTTGGATCGACTCCGAAGATCCCATGAAGAGGCCGGTGCCGATGGCGGAACCGAGGGCCATGAAGCGGATATGTCGGGCGGTCAGGCCCCTGTGCAGGCCGGCGTTCTCTTCATATCCGTCAGCGTTTGCGTCGCTGGGGAGCGCCTCGTTGCGGTCCTTGTCGGCTGGAGCCATCGGTGTCTGCTGTCCTCTTCTCTCGACTGACCGTGGCCGCCTCGGCCCCGATGCGATCGACGGACCCGGCTCCACGGCCACCTCAGATTCTCACACCGGGGTGGCGGGCGAATACGGAAGCTGGCACAAAGAGTCCGAGATCTCAGAAATTCGGGTCGGACCGGCGTCTGGAACGGAGCAGTCAGGCTGTCTGCCGATCGCTGGAGAGCATCCCGAAGATGAGGGTGTCGGTCCATTCGCCCTTCGACCACCAGTCCTTGCGCAGGTGCGCTTCCTCCCGCATCCCGATCCTGCGAGCCAGATTCGCCGAGGCGGTGTTCCGGGAATCCATCTGCGCGAACACCCGGTGGAGGCCGTAGTGGTCGAAGGCGACATTGAGGACCGCGATGGCCGCCTCGGTGGCGAACCCGTGGCCACTGGCGGCCGGATCGAGGATCCAGCCGATCTCGGCCTTCTGCTCACTGTCGTTGTCGAGCCAGATAGCGATGTCGCCGATGACGTGCGAACCTTCAAGAGAATCGAGACCGTAGGCCGTCTCGATGACCAGGGCCAGGGCACGGGATTCGGTCTCGAGCCCCGTGCGCTGCATGCGTTCTGAGACCTTGGTCCGGGCCACCTCGGCGGTCCAGGGATCTTCGAGGAGGAACCGGGAGACGTCCTCGCGGGAGAATATCCGCAGCTGCTCCTCGACGTCGGATTCGACATAGGTGCGCAACCGCAGTCGGTCGGTGGTCAGCGGAAGTTCGATGGGTTCCATGGGCCTACTCTGCCAGGTCGACCTGTGGAGACGACGAACGATGCCGGACGCTTCGCTGGGAAGAATCCGGCACCGTTCGCGGTCGGGCTGTGGTCGGGCTGGTGTCAGGCGGGGAGGATTCCGCGGCGCTTGGCCATGCGGATCAGAGCCGATCCGCCGATGATCGCGGCCACGCCGAAGAAGATCGCGGCACCGATCTCGACGCCGGTGCGCGGCAGGGTTCCGCCGCCACCGCCGGCCAGACCCGGACCTTCATCTCCTCCGCCGGTCGAGGCATTGCCTTCGCCGCCTTCGGAGCCGCCGTTCGCAGCGGCACCGCCTCCGGCAGAATCAGACGACCCGTTGGCGTCCTCGGATGCGTTCGAGTCCTCGGTACCAGCCGCGCCGTCATTGCCACCGGCATCGGACGATCCCGCAGCATCGTCGGAACCGTTCGCATCGTCGGAACCGGACGAGTCGTCATTGCCGTTCGCGTCGTCGCCCGGGTCGCCGGGCACTTCGGCGTCGGGGTCGAGTCCCAGACCGTCGGCGATCGTATAGTGCATGTCGGTCTGGTCGGTCAGCCCGACGACATTGGCGGCGCCCGGACCGTAGGCGGCGATGCGCAGCTGCGTTCCGGTGTGGCCCTGCGACTCCTCTTCGTCAGCGGTCGCGTAATTCATCGTCATCTCCGAGCCGTCGGCGGTGGTCAGGGTCCGGGTGAGACCCGGGGTGTCCGAACCGGCACTGACGATCTGGCTGGTGTGAGCATGATCGGCGGTGGTGATGACGAGAGTTTCGCCGTCTTCCTTCGCAAAGTCGAGGGCGGCCTTGACCGCCTCGTCGAGGTCGACGGTCTCACCGATCTGACCACACGGGTTGGCTGCGTGATCCTGCTTGTCGATGCTCGCTCCCTCGACCTGGAGGAAAAAGCCCTTGTCATTGTCGAGCAGGTCGACAGCCTTCTTCGTCAGCTGGTCGAGCTTCGGTACGTCCGAGGTGCGCTCCGGGTTGTTCTTGCACTTCACGGCCGGTTCGGTGCCGCCTCCGTGCGTGGCCTTCGGTCCCTCCCAGCGAACGGGGAAATTGCCCTCTGTGAAGAGACCGAGCACCGGTGCATCTTGGTTCGCCTCGGTGATGGAATCGAGTGAATCGGAGTCGTCGACGAGCTGGTAGCCGCGTTCCTCCGCCTGCTCACGCAGCGTCTTGTCCTTCCAATCGCCGGCGGTGGCTTTCTGCTCGAAGGACGCCGAACCGCCGCCGAGGGTGACATCGGCACGAGCATTGAGGATCTGCTCGCTGATCGAGCCGAGACCGCCGTTTTCCAGTGTCTCGTCCGCGCAGTCCTTGGCCGTCTCCTCGGGGCCGTAGCAGCCGCGCTGGCTGATGTGGGCGAGCTGCGCGGCCGGAGTCGCGTCCTGGATCTCCGCGGTCGAGACGTCGCCGGTCTTCATGCCCCTGGCGCGGGCCATCTCGATGAGAGTCTTGTGCGGTTTGCCTGTCCGGTCGACGCCGAGAGCGCCGTTGTAGGTCTTCGTGCCTGATGACCACCCGGTGGCGCTGGCCGCGGAGTCAGTGACATAGTCCGGCTTGCCGGAGTCTCTGTCCACCGCGTAGGTCGTGTACTGCCCGGTCAGCGGCAGTTCGTCGAGGCCGTCGAAGCGACCATGGGCGCCCCTCGCATAGTTGCGGGCGGCGGTGATCTCCGAATCGCCCATGCCGTCGCCGATGAGGAGGATGACGTTCTTCGCGCCGGAGTCCTCGACCGCGTCGCGGATGGCGTCGGTGTTGTCGCCGTCGAGTTGGCGGGCTCCGCCGGGTTCGTCGATTCCTGCCGCCGAGGCGGGACTTGCGAATCCGAAGAGTGCGAGGCTGAGCGCGCCGGTTGCCGCGGCGAGTCGCAGGGTTGTCCTGGCCATGTGCAGTCCTTTCGTTGAGGTGCACAGGCGCTCACCGAAGAGGAGGCGTCGTAACGATTCGAGCGGTGCCGGAGGCAGGGCTCGGCCGGGTGCGTGAGCGTCGTGTGCGAGCAGACGGCCTCCAACCTACTCAGCATTCACACAAGGCGAGTGGAGGGAACGTGAAGCCTGAGTTAACTCGCAGTTCGGTCTCTGCGTCTCCGCATCAGTTCTGCGAACCGATGACAAATGGCACCCCCGCCTCGGTGACAAATGGCATCTGCTCACTCGGCCGCTGATTTCTAGTCTGTGGACATGACTTCACAGACAGCGACTCACACAGCCCCTCCCACCCGAACGGCACCCGACGCCCCGTCGGCAGTCAACCTCACCAGCCTGACCAAGAGCTTCGGCGAATTGACAGCCGTCGACGGCCTCAACCTCGACATTCGCCCCGGCGAAGTCGTCGCCTTCCTCGGACCCAATGGGGCTGGTAAGACAACGACCATCGACATGCTCCTCGGACTCAGCCGACCAGATGGCGGCTCAGTCGAGATCTTCGGGATGCCGCCTCGGCGAGCGGTCGCGCTCGGGCTCGTCAGTTCGGTGATGCAGACCGGTGGACTGCTCGATGACCTCACCGTCCGCGAAACCGTCGACTACACCTCGGCGATCTTCGCCTCCTCCCTCGACACGGACCTCGTCCTCGAACGCGCCGGGATCACCGACATCGCCGATTCGGTGGTGAAGAAATGCTCCGGCGGGCAGAAGCAGCGCCTGCGCTTCGCCATGGCCCTGCTGCCGGACCCCGCCCTCATCGTTCTCGACGAACCGACCACCGGAATGGACGTCACCGGCCGTCGCGACTTCTGGCACCAGATGCGCGCAGACGCCCTGACCGGCAAGACAATCCTCTTCGCCACTCATTACCTCGAAGAGGCCGATGAATTCGCCGACCGCGTCGTTCTCGTCGCCGACGGCCGGGTCGTCGCCGACGGACCCGCCCACGAGATCCGCGGCATGACAGCAGCGAAGACCGTGAGCGCAACCCTGCCGATGACCGACGACAACACCGAATCGGGCGTCAATGACCTGCTCGATCGCCTCGGCGGACTGGCCGGTGTCGAATCCATCGATGTCGCTGCCAAACGTCTGAAGATGCGCACCACAGACTCGGATGCAGCCGCGAAGATGCTCTTCGAGAACGCGTGCACCGACCTCGAGATCACCTCCCATTCCCTTGAAGACGCCTTCATCAGCCTTACCTCGAAAGGAGCCTGAAATGTCCGTTCGCCCCGACACCGCTGCCCACCCCGAATCCGCAGCCCACACTGACTCGCTCACTGACACCGAAACCCGCACCGCCGCCTCGGCGACGTTCCTCACCTCGCTGGAGAACCGACGGGTGCCCCGCCTCGGCGGATTCTCAGTCACCCTGCTGCGCCTCGAACTGCTGCGGAAGCTGCGCAACCGGCGCACATTGATCTTCACGATGATCATGCCCGCGGTCTTCTACCTCATCTTCGGCCTGACGAACAAGGGCGAGATGCTCGGTAGCACGGACGCCGCGCTCTACATCTCGGTCTCCTTGGCCACGTATGGGGCGATGATCGCTACCACCACGGGTGGTGCGCAGGTCGCCATCGAACGCGCGCTCGGGTGGAGCCGGCAGCTCGCACTGACGCCGTTGCATCCGGCGGCCTACATCCTCATCAAAGTGATCGTGTCCATGGCTCTCGGCGCGGTGTCCGTCATCGTCGTCTTCGTCCTTGCCGCCGTCACCGGTGTCCACGCACCACTGGGCACACTCATCGCCTCCGGTCTCCTCGTCATCCTCGCCTCCGGTGTCTTCGCCGCTTTCGGTGTCATGCTCGGATACCTGCTGCCGGCCGAGAACGCGATCCAGGTGGCCAGCATGGTCCTCGGCATCCTCTCGCTCATCGGCGGACTCTTCGTTCCACTCGAGATCTGGCCCGACACCCTGCAGACGATCGCCCGCTTCACCCCGGCGTACGGAGTCGGCGAAATCGCCCGCGCACCGCTTGGCGGGGGTTACGATCATTGGGCGATCGTCAGCGTGATCGTGTGGCTGGGGATCTTCGTGGCAGGTTCGGCCTGGGCCCTGCGCCGAGACACCGCACGAGTGTGAGGCCAATGGTCGCGAACGGGCCACGACACCGCATACGTGAACGACGCGAACACGACGACCAGCATGACGGCCAGGGCACAGTGACGGAGGAAGGACCACAGTGACCACGCACGACAGCATCGGTGAGGCGAGGGCAGAGTCCTCGCCCGTCGGGCTGCGTTCGCTCAACTTCATGAGTTGGTTCTTTCCGTTCTTCTGGCTCGTCTTCCTCGTCTACCCCCTGAGCGCATCGTTCCAGCTCGGCGGAGCACAGCGGATCTGGGGCGTGAGCCTCACCGCCGCATTCGCCGTCATCTTCTACGGCGGAATGATCGCCGGCGGGGTCGGTCTCGGCACCTTCGCCCGCACGATGCGCGATCCCCACGCCCGCCGTACCCGCCGGGCGCTCATCATCGTCAATGCTTCGATCATCGCAATGATCGTCATCACTGCGGTGGCCGTTCCCATCGTCGGTGAGCAGGCGCTGGCATTCCTCGCCTATATCTCCGTCCTCTCCGTCGTCTCGATTCGGCGGGTGATACCTGGCCTCATCATTGCGGCATCGACGCTCATCGTCGCCGAGGCGGCCCAACGTCTCGTCCCCGGGTGGACTCACGATTGGTCGTCCACCTTCGGGATCTCGATCTCCGGGTTCGCCATGGTCATGGCGCTCATGGCCGGCGACCGAGCCCGCGCGGCACGGGCGGCAGAAGAGGAGAACCGGCGACTCGAGCGGGAGGCCGAACGCTTGCGCGTGTCCCAAGTCGTTCATGATGTGCTCGGACATTCGCTCACCGTCATCGCGCTCAAGGCGCAGCTGGCGGCGAAGCTCGAAGCGGCCGGCTCGCCTGATGCGGCTCGGCATATCGCCGAGATCGAAGAACTCGCCCGTGGTGCGCTGGCCGATGTCCGGACCACAGTGCAGGGGACACGGACGATCTCCCTGGCCGAGGAGCTCGTCGAGGCGACTCGTGCGCTGCGCGCCGCCGACATCACGGTCGAGGCTCCTACCTCGGTCGATGTCGTCGACCCACGGCTGCGAGAACTCTTCGCCTGGAGTCTGCGTGAAGGCAGTACGAACATCCTCCGGCATGCCCGAGCCCGACGGGCCACCATCGTTCTCGAGAGGAATCGATTGACCATCAGCAACGACAACGGTCGCCGCGATGACCCCGCGCACCCGGTCACGGAGCTCAACCTCGGCGAGGTGGGTGCCGGATCGGGACTGCAGGGACTGCGGAGTCGGGCACGCGCACTCGGTGGGAGTCTGCGAACGCAGCAGACCGACGAAAATTTCGAACTCATCGTCGAAGGAGCGGATGCGGACCTCGCGCGTCCCCGCGAGGACGCAGGTGGCGGCGAACTCGACGCAGGCGATGCCGATCTCAACGTTGAGAGAGGTGAGATCGGTGACGACGTTGCTCATCGCTGACGATCAGACCATGGTCCGTGAGGCGCTCGCCGCCCTGCTCGGCATGGAATCCGACTTCGAGGTCGTCGCCCAGTGCGCTCGCGGTTCCGAGGTCGTGCCGGCGATCACCGCGACTCGACCGGATGTGGCGCTGCTCGATGTGGACATGCCCGAACCCGATGGGCTCACCGTCGCGGCCACTCTCAAGGACAAGTTTCCCGAGGTCAAGGTCATCATCGTCACGACCTATGGGCGGCCCGGTTGGGTCAAACGTGCCCTGGACGCCGGGGTCAGCGGGTTCATGGTCAAGGACGCTCCGGTCGATCACCTCGCCGAGGGGATACGCCGGGTCATGGCCGGGATGTCGGTCATCGATCCCGAACTCGTCGTCGAATCGACGATGCACGGGGCGTCACCGCTGACCGCGCGGGAGACCGATGTTCTGCGCGCGGCCGCCGACGGGGCGAGCGTCGACGAGGTGGCCGCTCAGTTGTATCTGTCTGCCGGCACCGTGCGGAATCGACTGTCCTCGGCGATCGGGAAGACGAACGCCCGCAACCGTGCCGATGCCGCGCGGATCGCCGCAGAGAACGGCTGGCTGTAGGTCACAGGAGGCTGTAGTGCTCAGCCAGTCAGGCTGTCACCGCCGCAGCGCCTGTCCCCAGGTCAGCTTCGGTCCCGACTTCAGGATCGAGCGTTCGAAGATCCTCGTGGCCAGCAGCAGCGCGAGCAGCGTGGTGACGATGAGGATGAACAGGGACACCAGCGGCTCCCACCATTCGATGGTGCCGAGGAAGACTCGCATCGGCACTGCCACCGCCGCGGAGAACGGAATGTAGGACAGCACCGCCATGACCGTTTCGTTCGACGAGAAGATGATGACGCCCATGTAGGGGAGGAATATGAGCATCATGATCGGCGTGCTCGTCGACGGCAGGTCCTCGGTGCGAGAGACCATCGATGCCGCGGCCGCGTAGAGGGCGGCGACCATGACGAAGCCGACGATGAAGAGCGGGACGAACCAGGCGATCGGTTCGGCGACCTTGCCCAGCACCAGGTCGTTTCCGCTGATGGCAGCGCCCGCGAGGACCGCAATCGCGGTGAGTCCGATCTGTGCGAAAGCGAGGATCGTGCACGCGATGACCTTGCCGAACATGAGCACCCGCGCCGACGTGGACGCGAGCAGGATCTCCACGATCCGCGACTGCTTCTCCTCCACCACTGACGAAGCGATCGTGTTCCCGAACGTCATCGCCGCCATGAAGAACACCAGGCCGAGGCCGAGCCCGATGAAGTAGGTGAGCGCCGGGTCGGGGGCGTCGAGATCGAGGAGTTCGACCTCGGGGGTGAGGCTGAGTGCCCCGATGAGTGATTCCGGTGCCGAGCGCAGGGACAGCACTGCGACCCCGGTCGGCGAATCCTGGGATTCGACGACGGCGGATTCGACCTCCTCGGAGGCGATCAGGGCTTTTGCCTCGTCGACGTCAGCGACTTCGACGGTCTCGATATCGTCGATCCCCTCGACGGCTTTCGCTCCCGCCGAGGTGACCGCCACCTTGTCCGTGGAGGAGAACAAAGAGGGCAGCGCCCCGGAGACCCCGACGAGGACGCCGAAGAGGACGATGCTCAGGATCGTCGAAACCATGAACGCCTTCGACTTGATTCGCACCATGATCTCGCGTTCGATGACGAGCCCGATCGCGGTGGTGAATCCGGCTCGGTTCGTGCTGACTGGAGCCTTGCGGGTGCTGTCGGCTGCGGTGGTCGTATCGGTGGTGCTCATGCCTGCGTGACCTCCTGGAAGAGACGGTTGAGGGCGACTTCATGCGGAGCGAAGGACGACACCGATGAGACGGTGAGCGCTTTGCGCAGAACCGCCTCGGCAGTATCGGCGTTCGGGGCTGTGAACCGGGCCCAATTTCCGTCGAGTTCGACGACGGAGATATCGGGCAGACCACGCACCCAGCCGAGGTCCGCATCCGTCTGCAGCGTCCACTCGGGCAGGCTGCGCTGACGGCGCAGTTCCGCGGTGGTGCCAGCTGCGACGAGGCGGCCGTCATTGATGATGACGAGGTCGTCGACGAGACGTTCGACGAGGTCGAGCTGGTGACTGGAGAAGAGGACCGGAGCGCCGGAGGAGGCAAAGTCGGTGAGGACGCCCAGGGTGCGTTCGACGGCTACGGGGTCGAGGCCGGAGAACGGTTCGTCGAGGACGAGTGCCTGCGGGTCGTGAATGAGAGCCGCGGCGATCTGGACCTTCTGCTGGTTACCGAGGCTGACTGATTCAAGGGTGTCGGTGGGCTCGCCCTTGAGCTCGAGCTGTTCGAGGAGGTCGAGCCCGCGCTTCTTCGCCGCATGGCGGGTGAGACCGTGGAAACGGGCGAGGTAGACCAGCTGATCGATAATCGGCATCTTGGGGTAGAGGCCGCGTTCCTCAGGCATGTAGCCGATCGCGCTGCGGTGGCCGGCGGTGATAGGGGTGCCGTCGACGAGGATGCGCCCGGAATCGGCGGCAAGGACGCCGAGGATGATCCGCATGGTCGTGGTCTTGCCGGAGCCGTTCGAACCGACGAAGCCTGTCATCCGGCCGTCGCCGATGTCGAAGCTGAGGTCGTGCAGCACCTGCTTGTCTCCGAAGCTGCGGTTGATGTTCTCCAAGGTGATCATGCTTCAACGCTATGCGGAGACCGGCCTGAGCGGATCAGTCTTGAGGGTGAATTCGGTACCCTGCGTGAGGGGGATCGCGGCTCTTCGCAATCGAGGGTGCAATCGGGGTCGGTCGGCGCTTGCGAAGACTCCGAATATCCCCTGTTGCGTGGTTCGGTACGCGAGTATCATTCAGCCCATGACGAGACCGAGTGAGATCCTCGGCAGCGTAGTCGCCGCCAGCGAGCGCGAGCAGCTTGAGACGTTCCTGGATTATCTGCGCGACGCCGTCGTGCGCAAAGTCAGCGGCCTGTCGGAGGAGGATGCTCGGCGCAGCCCAGTGCCGAGCGGCACCAGCCTCGGCGGCTTGATCAAACACCTGCGTTGGGTGGAGTTGGGAGCGTTCGCTGAGCAGATCGGGCAGATCCCCGCCGCGGAACTGCCCACACCGCCGTGGACCGACGCAGACCCTGAGGCCGACCTGCGGTTGGAGCCGGACGAGAAGCTGCACGATGTCATCGGTGCCTACCTGGAGGAGTGCGACCGCTCCCGAGAGATCGCCGCCCAGCACAGCCTCGACTACGTACCGCCGGGCGGAAAGTTGACGTTGCGGTGGGTGTACCTGCACGTGATCCTGGAGACCAGCCGGCACGCGGGACACGCGGACATCGTGCGCGAGATGATCGACCGCAGCGTCGGCGACTGACTGCTCGCCGCGCGCCATCGGTCCGTGTTCCGGCGGCCGGGCAGATGCTTCAGTAATTGAAAGTCGAGCTACTGAGTAGTCGAAACCGAAACTACTCAGGTGGCCTCGGACTACCTGTCTATTGCTGAAGAGCGGGGTCTGAGCAATGTAGTTGAGTCTGCAATTCCATAGCTTGGAGGAGTTCGACCAGCTCCTCTTTCCCCATCCCCGAACTTGATCGCACCTAGTCGTGCGCGGTCAGGGATTCGAAGCGAGCTGAAACATCTTGCTCGACTTCGAAATGAGGAATGTATGACCCGGTTAGGTCTGCGCGTGCGCGCCTGGTGGGCTGCACTCACAGCTGTGCTCATGGTTGCTGCCGGCGGCGCCATTGTGCTGCCGGCCGCTCCGGCTCAGGCGGCACCCGTTTCGATCACCTGCGAGCCAGGAGCTGTCTATTCGGTCTCGGCGAAGGGCGCGCTTCGGGAAGTTAAGAATGGCAGCTCTTCTGAAATAGTGGCGGCCAGCAACTTCTCGAGCTTCAACGGTCTTGGCATTGGGAAGGATGGGGCGACGATCTATGGGTATGAACGAACGAACAATGCTGGTACCGCAACCATCTATTCGCTCGACAGGTTGACTGGAACGTGGAAGACGACCAATGCGAATACCGGTTCCGCAGTAACTGAATTCCAGTTCGTGGGTGGTGCTGTCGACCTCAGCACGGGCGTCTTCTTCTTCGGCGGATTTACCAGCGACGGCAAGAAGTTTGGAATCTATGCTTATGATCCATCGACCAAGGCGATCAGTCGCAAAGGTGTAATCAACACCAATCGAAATATCGTCAGTGGATCGGTCGCCAACGGAGATATGGCTTTCGACAGCGAGGGCAATCTTTTCGTAGTTCGCGGCATGAGCAACCAGACGAGCATCTTCTCGGTGGCCAAAAACAACCTCGATACTGCGAGCGGATCCAATACGGTGACAGCCTCCTTTTCGGGGCCATACTCGACGACGCCCGATGTCAACGGTGTCGCATTTGATGCTGCGGGATACGGATACCTCGGTGCAGGAGCGAACTTTTCACGCTGGAACACTCCTGCTTGGACAAATCCCGACAGCAACTGGTTCTCGGGTGCGTCGAGCTTCGGCAGCACGGACCTCGCGACCTGCTCCTCACCCGCGACAGTCACTTTGCAGAAATATGTCGAAGGAGGACGATCAAAGCCGGGCGATCAGTTTTCTCTCTCGCTCAAAGAAGACGGCTCCGAATTGGGGCCGGCGACAACCACAGGCAACGCCATAAACGTCCAGGACGACAAAATCGGGCCGATCCCGTCGAAGCGTGGATTAAACCTCACGTTTGCGGAGACAGCGGGCAATTCGACGACGAATCTCAATGACTACGCCAGCACCTACTCGTGCGCCGTCGATGGCAAGGCACTTTCGGGTTCCTCCGGTACCGGAACCTCGGGCACGGTGACCATTCCCAGCACCGGTGACGCCGTGGTCTGCACGATCACCAATGCTCCGCTGACTGCCAACGTCTCCATCCACAAGGACGTCGTCGACGAGAACGGTGAGAACAAGAAACCGGGCAAGGACTGGACGGTCGGTGCGAAAGCGACAGCCACCACCGACTCGGTGACATCGAGTCCCACTACTGCCGCGCAGAAGACCGACGCGAACGGCAATGCGAAATGGGGGCTGAAGTTCTCAAAGACCACAGGTCGGGCCACCGTTGCGATCTCGGAGACCCAGCAGGATGGGTTTGAGTTCAAGAGCGGCAGCTGCGACATCACTCGAATCGACGGGTCCAAGACCACGACGAAGCTCACGAGCGAGAAGAGCACCGACCTCACCGGCATCAAGCCTGGCGACAACGTCGACTGTACCTACCTCAACAAGGTCAGCGACACCGCACTGACCCTAGTGAAGAAGGTCGACAACAAGGCCGCCGCCGGCACTGCCAAGGACACCGACTGGACGCTCAAAGCCGCGGGCGATGCAGCCTCGGGCAACAAGACGATCGAAGGCAAGACAGGATCGATCGAAGTGACCAAGGCAAAGGTGAAGGCGGGCAAGTACGCTCTCTCCGAAACCGGCGCTCTGAAGGGCTACGAAGCCTCCGACTGGCTGTGCAAGCCGTCCTCCGGCTCCGGAACAGTCACCTCCGATAAGAGCTCGGTGACCTTGAAGTCCGGCGACGATGTCACCTGCACCGTCACGAACACCGCGAAGACCGGTGCCGTGACCTGGGGCAAGACCGACGAATCCGGCACCGCTCTCAAGGGTTCGGTGTGGACCCTGACCGGACCGGACGGGTCCGAGCTCACGATCGAGGACTGCGCAGCCTCCTCGGCGAGTGAATGCACCGGAGCCGACAAGGACCCGGCAACGGGCAAGCTCTCGGTCACCGGCCTCAAATGGGGCGACTACACGCTGACGGAGAAGAAAGCCCCGGCTGGATACATCCTCGACGCCACGCCTCACACGTTCACGGTCTCCGGATCCGAACTCGACAAATCGCTCGGGTCGTACACCAACGAGCAGAAGCCCCAGGTGGCGCTGCCGCTCACGGGTGGAACCGGAAGCCAGATCTACCTCATCGGCGGAGCAGCTCTGCTCGCAGCCGCCGGTGCCATCGCACTTCTCAAGGGCCTGCGCCGCAGGAACCGGAAGCACTGAAAGGGAAACAATGAAAACTAAGAAACTGGGTCTTCTGCGGCGTCTGACCGCGGTGGCCGCGATCGCCTCGCTGAGCGTGCTCGGCATGACGGGCACGGCGCAGGCCGACAGCAACGTGGGCAACATCGACACCGGTCGCTCCGGTTCGATCATCGTTCACAAGTACGACGGCGCCTACGGCACCGACGGTGGCGACGGCTCGGTGAAGACCGACACCTCGAACCTCGGCACCCCACTCGACGGCGCCGAGTTCACTGTCAAGCAGGTCACGGCCAAGGGCGGCCAGGCCATCGACCTGAAGACCCCTGAAGGCTGGGACCTCATCAGCGGGCTCAAGGCCTCCGAGATCAAGGCCGGCGGATTCTCGCTGGGCAACGGCATTGCGAAGACCACCGCAAACGGCGGACTCGCGACCTTCGAAGGTCTGCCGCTCGGTCTCTACCTCGTGGAAGAGACCAAGGCTCCGACGAACGCGACCTCGACCACGGACCCATTCCTCGTCACGCTGCCGCTGTCGCAGTCGAGCGGCAAATGGCTCTATGACGTCAACGTCTACCCGAAGAACTCGGTGAACAAGACGCAGCCGACGAAGGAAGTCTCCAACCCGACTGCGCCCGTCATCGGTTCGACCGTCGACTGGACGATCACCGCGCCGGTCCCGGCCGCGAACAACGGCTACAAAAAGTTCTCGATCGTCGACCAGCTCGACTCGCGCCTGGAATTCGTATCTGCCAAAGTGGCCGGTTTCACCGAAGGCACCGACTACAACATCGTCAGGGACGGTCAGACCGTGACGATCAACTTCACCAAGGTCGGACTCGGCAAGCTCACTGCCGGTCAGAAGGTCGTTTCCACCATCACCACGAAGGTCACCTCTCAGGGTGATGGCACCATCGAGAACACTGCGCTCGTCAACACCAACGATTCGACCGTCGAGACCCCGGCCGTGAGCACGAATTGGGGCTCGCTGCAGATCATCAAGCACGTCGCCGGCGACAAGGCACACACCCTCGCCGGAGCCGAGTTCGACATCTTCTCCGACAAGAACGGACAGAACAAGGTCGCCTCGGTCAAGACCGCGGCTGACGGCACTGCAACGATCACACTGTGGGTCGGCAACAACGATGACACCACGCAGAAGTACTGGGTCAAGGAGACGAAGGCTCCGACCGGCTACATCCTCGATGACTCCCTCAACGAGGTGACCGTGAAGGCCGGCGCCACCACCGCAGCCGTCAAGTACGAGTTCGCCAACACCCAGCAGGGCCACCCCGAACTGCCGCTGACCGGTGCTGACGGCAAGCTGCTCGCGATGATCGCCGGAATCGGCCTCATGCTCATCGCCGGCGGTGCAGGCGTCGTCGCAGCCAACCGCCGCAAGAACCAGGTGTGATCCACTCACCTGAGGACAGGCATTCCACCGAGGCTGCCGTGCCGGGCACGTCCACGCGGCGTCCGTCCCCCGACGGGCGCCGCTGGCGCGTGCCGATTCTCTCCCTCGTCATCGCGCTCATCGCTCTGACCGGACTGAGCATCTGGACCTACCCGAGTGCGGCAGCGTGGTTCTCCCAGCTCGACCAGTCGAAGATCATCGGAAAATCGGCGACGACGACCGAGGGCGACAAAGTCGAAAACGCCCGTGAGATCGCGCTCGCCCACAAGTACAACCAGGCTCTCGAGTCCGGTGCGCAGTTGGAGTCGAACCACCGGCTGCCTTCGGGGAAAGGGACCTCGGCCGAGGGTGCCCCAACGTACGAGGATGTGCTCGACGACGGTGGACCCGGAGTGATGACCCGTCTGCGGATCCCCTCCATCGATGTGGACCTGCCCGTCTACCACGGCACCGACGACGCGACCCTGCTCAAAGGGCTCGGCCACCTCGAGGGCACGAGTCTGCCTGTCGGCGGGGACGGCACCCATTCGGTCATCACCGGCCACCGAGGTCTGGCCGACGCGACCATGTTCACCAACCTCGACAAGGTGGGCAAGGGCGACCGATTCACCCTGACGACGTTCGGACAGGTGCTCAGCTACCAGGTGGTTCGCACCCAAGTAGTCGACCCGGACGAGACCGAATCTCTGGGCACGATCTCCGACCGCGACCTCGTTACGCTCGTTACCTGCACGCCCTTGGGCATCAACTCCCAACGGATCCTCGTCACCGCTGAACGCGTGTACCCGACCCCGGCCGCAGATCAGGAATCCGGGCTCGCCGAATCCGACCTGCCCGGCTTCCCTTGGTGGATCGTCATCATGGGTACGGGTCTCGTGGCAGCCGGAATCTACGTCTGGTGGTCAGGCCGTCCGGTCCGCCCGAAGGGCGAGAGGCCGAAGACCGATACCCCCGCCGAGGCGGACGCTCAGTCCCGTTCGACGAGGGTTAAGCCTTCGCGCTTCCCACGGCATTGATCCGGCCGGTGTCGCGGAGCTTGAGCAAGTGTTTCGGAATGTCGCGGCGCCGTTCGGCACCGAGCTTCGCTCGAGCCTGCAGCACATGTGACTCGACAGTGCGCACTGACAGGACCAGGCGTTGACTGATCTGCACATTCGTCAGTCCCTCGGCGACGAGTCGGCACACCTCGAGCTCCCGTTCGGTCAGGGTGACGGCTGGAGCCGCAGCATCGGAGATCGCGGTGTCCTCACGTGGCTGCGGATCTTCCGGAGGCGTGGCAGCCCGCTGTCGCAGCGCGTCGAGTGCTTCGCCGGCCACGCGTGCGCGGGAACTGAGACGTTGAGCGAGGAACAGAGCCCTGGACTCGGCGAAGGCGTGGCGGGCGGCACCCCGGTAGCCGACGGACCGCAGTTCCAGACCGGCGGCCAGGAGCGCCTCGGCGTCCTCAGTGGCCGAGGCATCGAGATGCCGCCGCGCGGCACGCGGCCCGGGCAGATTCAGGTCGGTGGATTCATCCGGAAGACTCTGGACCGCCTCGGCGGCGGTGATGGTGCCGTCGAGCACGCGCGCATGAGCGAACACGGTATGCATCCACGCAGGCATCGGGCCGGGATTCGACGCCCCGGGTCCCAGCAGGAAGGCGGCCAATCCATCGTGGAAGCGATAGCCCTGCGTCGGAACCGAGCCATCGCCCGACGTCGGGCGATAGTACGGCGCATTGCTGCGTTGCCACCGTCCGAGGGTGTCGCGCAATCCCCATCCCACCGCCAGCAGTGCCGGGGTGACAGTGGCTGCGACGGCCGCATAGTCCCGTGCGGCCAGATCGGTCTCTCCATCAAGCAGGCGCTGGATGCCGATGCACCAGGATGCCGTCGCATTCAGCTGCCAGCCGCTGTGGGTGGAGGCCCCGCTCGCGGCTTCCAGCAGCTTACGGGTGATGAGTTCAGATCGCTGTGGTTCGATTCCGGCCAACAGGCAATTCACCGTCGCTCCGACCATGAAGTACCAGGCCATGGTGTAGGTGAAACCCGTGGGTGACCTGGGGCTGGAGCCGGTGAGTCCGACGTAGTATTCGTAGCCTTCCTTAGCGGCTGCGATGAGTGCCTCTGCGTTGTCCGTCTTGAGGTGATACTGGCACAGAGCCGCATATGCGGCGAAGCGCAGAGCATCCGGCGCTGACTGAGAATCGGCGACCGCGCGAGCGTCATCGAGGCGGGTCATGCCACTCCCGGCGAACGAGGTGACGAGGTTCGCGATACCCGGAATGACCGGATCGACTTCGTCTCGCAGGTGATCGGTCCACCACTGAGGAAGCTCGGGTTCACCTGCGAGTGCCGCGGCCGCAGTGAAGAGCAGCTCGAGCAGAACCGGTTCGCGCTCGCAGCCCAGAGGTCCGTGCTCGACACCGGACCTGATGAGGGCGATCGCGCCAATTCGATCGCCGCTGAGGAGTCGGGCTGTGATCGTCTGCAGCTCCCATTCGAGCAACATCGGCGCATCGTTCCGGGCCACATCTTCAACCAGGTGGAGCATGATCGATGCCTCCATCGGGTCACCCAGCCGATTGAGTGTGCGCGCCGCCTTGAGTAAGAGCACTGCATCGGAGCGGTCGATCTCGCGGCCCTCACCGATGACATCACGAGCCAGACCGATCTCCGCAGCTTCACCGACCGGATAGCCGGCTTGCCACAGGATCGCGAGCCGACGATTGAATTTCTCCTCGTCCGCGGAATCGGCTTCTCCGATGAGCTGGTTGGCCATGGCACCGATGTGCAGAGGTGGGACCGCCACCGACGGCTGACCGCTGACCTCGAACTCTCGGGCCAGACGCAGGTCGATAAGGCGGGAGACAGCCGAATCCCCGAAGAGCTGTTTGGCTGTTCGGGTGGGCATGGGGCTGAGATCGCCGAGGCGGCGAGCAGCGATGAGTGTGGAATCAGGCATCCGCGGATACAGCGGAGCAAGTCGCGACAGCACCCTGGTGCCGAAGAACGGCGTATCGAAGCTGGCGTGCGGGTAATGGCGGGGAACTCGGTCGGGGTCCTCTTCTGCCCAGGCGACGAGGTCGGCCGCGACCAAGGGTCTGCCTCCGCACAGTGCCGCCAAAGTGCGCAGCTGCAGGTCATCGAGTGGAGTGGTCGCAGACAGACCCGCTACGAGTGCCATGGATTCGCTGCCGGTGAGCGGCGCCAGATCGATGCGATCGACTTCACCGGCGCTCCAGCTCATGGCGATCTGCTTGAGCACGCTGTTGCCGCCCTGATGGACCGTGCGCAGAAGATCACCATCGACGAGGTAGGCCACCGGTACTCGAGAGACGTGGAGAGCCTGGTCGATCACGTGCGCGGTGTCGTCCGTGAGCAGGTGGGCCCCGCTCATGATTCTCGGTCCCCCGGCGATCCTGCCGGCGTCGACGAACTCCGCGACCTCCTCGGTGGTGGTGTGGGCACTGATCCGCAGCAGGGACTGATCGGGACGACCAAGAGCAACAGCCAGCGACCGTCCGAAATCCAGGGCGCCGTCGCCGGTCAGACAGACCACGATGACGGAGCGGCCGGAGCGGAGCAGGTCGAGGATCTGGTTCGATTCTCGGCTGCGCGTCGGTGCCAAATGCACAAGACGGTCGTAGGCGGGGTCGACGGGGACGAAATCGTCCGAGCTGTGCATCGGATGCTACCTTTCCGGTCGTCGCAGTGACACAGCCAAGGGGGACGAGCTGTGATGCGTCGGTTCGACCGTGAACGCAGTGGTGGGGTCAGGTGGGGGAGCGGTGGGCGACCGAATGGCCGTCCGATGACCCACATATTACTCGCGTTGTTGCCGCAGTCTCGACTGGTGGGACGCCGGGATCTCGGTACTATCGCCCGACTTCTGCGACCATGTGCCTGTTGGCTCAGATGACCGCAGGGGTGCGGTCACGGAAGCCACAATGACTGAGATTACAGAAATAGTTATGCAAATGACATATTCGTGTGAAGGCCCCGTGGTGGTGCCCCCTTTTACACTGAGTGAGGTGCATCAGCCGATACGTGGCAGATCATCGCTCCCTCCCCTCCGACTCCCTTTCTCACAGAATCGAATCCCCTGTTATGAAACGCACCCGTTCTGCGGGCGCGCCGCTCATCGTCGCGTCCTTACTGGCCCTATTTCTCGTTCTCGGAATGAGCACGACCGCTTATGCCACCAATACAGGCACGAAACTCGGTGTCGTCTCTGACGGTTGCAACGTCCATTGGAAGGCGTCGTCTGTGCTTGACACAGACCTGAAGAATGATGATCCGAACTACCCCGGACTCATGACCGATCTCGATGGCAACCCTGCTCACTTCAGCAATGGCGGATATATCGAGGAGGTCACTCCTCGCATCGGCGGCAAAGGCATCTTCGAGCTCAACCACTTCTATAACGGCAGCCAGTCCAACGACACTCAGACTCAGGTCTGGCGGCTGCCTTTCGCCACTGATAGGGCCCTGAAGAACATCAAGATCACGGTGGACCTCCCCGAAGAGCTCAACGGAGTCACCGCGATCTTCGACGCTGAATCGACGAACTCGAGGATGAAAGCCTGGGGAGGCTCGTACGCAAACTACGACTGGAAGCAGCGCGCAACAGCAAGTGACAACGGGGACGGATCGTGGACGGTCGAGGTGCCTGATCTGGGCCGACGCGAAGCCACAGTCTTCCAGTTCACTCTCCCATTCAATGTTCCGCTGAAGGAGACGGACCAGTTCGTCGCGTCTGCCGAGCTCACTGCTGAAGCCACGGGCGAAAAATGCGGTTACAACGAAGACGAGGTTCCTGAGCCGAAACCGAGCGACGGACTCGACGTCTGCCAGGTCGAATACCTCGGGCGCACGATATGGAACATCAATGACGGCGACATCACCGTGCGGGATAAGTATTACAACGGCGAGACCTCGGATAAGCAGGGCGAGATCAACGCAGACGGCTGGGGAATGCCAGTCCACCCGAAAGCCGGCGATAAACCGACGATGCGGCTCTACGGGGCGACGAAGGTGGACCTCGAGAATGTGACGACCGATGTGAGCATCGTCGGCGGTGGAAAGTTCGTCGCCGACGGGGCTCCGGCGATTGCCTCGCCAGCCCACGGGCAGCTGCAGAACAATGGCTATACGGTTCCGGTGGGTCAGGCGAGTATGTCCGTCTCTGCAGACCGTGCGACCGGAACAATCGGGTCGATGCCAGCGAACTCAAGCTATTCGTTCAACGCCACTGTGGAGCTGGACGGGACCAACCCGATCGTGCTTCTCCATCGCCTGACCGGAACTCGTCCGGGATGTGATCCGCAGCAACCGGATCCGAAGGTCTCCACCACTGAATGGACCTTCACCAATAAAGACTGTGAGTCCAGGACGGTGACCGAGTCTCGCGAAGTGACGACGACTGAGTACGTTTTCGACCCCGACACCTTGGAGTGGGTCGAGGGGGAGTCGACAACTTCGACCGAGACTCGCGACCGCGAAATGACCGCCGACGAGCTCGCCGAATGTGAGGCGGCGGACGACGATGCTGCTGCGGACTCGGATGAGGCCGACACTGCTGCTGACTCGGACGAGGCAGATACGGCCGCTGACTCGAATGAAGCGGACACTGCGGCTGATTCGAACGAGTCGGATACTGCTGCTGACTCGGATGAGGCAGACACTGCTGCTGACTCGAATGAAGCGGACACTGCGGCTGATTCGAACGAGTCGGATACTGCCGCTGACTCGAACGAGTCGGATACTGCTGCGGACTCTGCTCAGGCCGATACTGCTGCTGACTCGAATGAGTCGGACACTGCCGCGAACTCGGACGAAGCGGACACTGCGGCAGATTCGGACGAGGCCGATACTGCTGCGGACTCTGCTCAGGCCGATACTGCTGCTGACTCGAGCGAGTCGGACACTGCAGCCGATTCGGACAAGGCCGACACTGCTGCGGACTCGAATGAGGCGGACACTGCCGCTGACTCGAATGAGTCGGATACTGCTGCTGATTCGGACAAGGCGGACGCCGCTGCGGACTCGGATGAGGCCGACACTGCTACCGATTCGGATGAGGCCGACACTGCTGCTGACTCAAACGAAGCGGACACCGCTGCGGACTCGGATAAAGCGGATACTGCAGCTGATTCGGACAAGGCCGACACTGCTGCGGACTCGGACGAAGCGGACACTGCAGCTGATTCGGACAAGGCCGACACCGCAGCGGATTCTGCTCAGGCCAACAGTGCGGCTGATTCGAGCGAGGCAGACACCGCTGCGGACTCGGACAAGGCGGACAGCGCAGCCAATTCGAATGAAGCGGATACTGCTGCTGATTCGGATGAAGCCGACACTGCAGCAGATTCGGACAAGGCCGACACTGCCGCTGACTCTGCTCAAGCTGACACCGCAGCTGATTCGGACAAGGCTGACGCCGCGGCGGACTCGAGCGAGTCTGATACCGCGGCGGACACAGCAGTTGACGGCGCTGCATCCAGCGCAGCTGCGGACTCTGACGGTGCACGGGCCGACCAGGCCGCACATGCCGACGCAGGTGCTTCAGTCGGCACCGACGGTGCAAATCGCGGCAGTGAGGGAAGTGACGATGGCGGCAGCAGTGGGGGCGATCTTCCTCGCACCGGTTCCGCCGGCATTCCGCTCTACCTCGGTCTAGCTGGGGCGCTGATTCTCACTGGCGGGCTGACGGTCGTACTGATCAATCGCCGTCGGTCAGACCTTGACTGAATGATCCGGGAGGTGAGCCGCTGTTTCAGCGGCTCACCTCCAGCGTCTTTTTTGGTCTGAGTCTCTTCGGGGTCCGACGCGGGGAATCTTGTGGCTAGCCCCCGACCTTCGCGATTCCATGTTCGTAGGCCCAGATCACTGCATGGATGCGGTCACGGATTCCCAGTTTCGACAACAGGTTCGACACATGCGTCTTCACGGTCGCCTCACCGACGAAGAGCTTCCCTGCGATCTCGGAATTGCTGGCTCCGGTCGCGACCAGCCGCAGCACCTCAAGCTCACGGTCGGTGAGGTACTCGAGTTCAGGCGCGCTTGGTGCCGTCGGTTCCGGGGTCGACACGGACCGTTCGATGACTCGGCGAGTGACCTCGGGGGAGAGCAAACCGTCGCCTGCCGCCAAAGCGGTCACTGCGTCAATGAGCTGTTCAGCCTCGGCGGTTTTGAGCAGAAAACCGCTGGCACCGGCATCGAGCGCGCGGAACAGGAAGTCGTCGCGGTCGAAGGTCGTGAGCATGAGGACGGCTCCGGCGGCGCCGCGGCGGACGATCTCCTCTGTCGCCTCGAGCCCGTCCATGACCGGCATCTGCACATCCATGCAGATGACATCCGGTGACAGCTCGAGCGCCTTATCGATGGCGATCTGCCCGTTCTCAGCCTCGCCGACGACAGCGATGCCGTCCTCGCTTTCGAGGATCGTGCGGAAACCGGTGCGAACCATCGACTGGTCGTCGACGAGGAGGACGCGGATCATGTGGATGCCTTCGCTGGAGTATCTGGGGACAAGTGACCTGCGGTGCTGCGAGGGTAGGGGATCCGCGCGCGCACGATCCAGCCTCCGCGGGATTTCGGCCCTGCCTCGAGGCTGCCGCCGAGAGCATTCATACGTTCTCGCATGCCGACGATACCCAGGCCGAGCCCTTCGCTCGTGGAACGAAGTCCGGAGTCTGCCTGGGCGCTGTCGGGTCCTGCAGATGCCGGCCTTCCTGCAGAACGGGCATCGCTGACCTCCACCTCGAGATCGGTGCTGCCGTAACGCAGCCGCACATCCACCTCGGCGCCGGCGCCCGCATAGCGGGAACAGTTGGTCAGGGATTCTTGAATCACACGGTAGATCGACATCTCGGTGATCGGAGTGAGCGGGCGAGGGGCCCCGATCGTCGTGTACTCGACAGTTTGGTCGAATCGTTGGGCCGATTCGATGAGTTCCGGAAGGTCGCCGAGGCCGGGGTTGCCTTTCGTTGATCCGGCCGTGGCGGTGTCGGCTGGTCTTTCACCCGTTTGGCCACCGGACGCGGCTGTGACGTCCGTGGCGGCGGTGACGTCGGCCGGCGAGTCCGTTTCGCGCAGCGTGTAGACGAGGGCTCGGAGTTCGTCGACGGTCTCGCGGGTCGAGGATTCGATGACCTGGAGCGATTCCTTTGCCTTGTCGGGGTTCTTCTCGAGGCTGCGACGTGCAGCGGCGGCGTGGATGCCGACCCCGGCGATATGGTGGGCGACTCCGTCATGGAGTTCGCGGGCAATGCGCACGCGTTCGAGGTCGAGGGCTTGCCGGGACAGTCGCTGTTCTTGTTCACGGACTTCTGCATTGGCCGAACGGAGATCGGCCATGAGTTTCCGCTGCTTCCATGCCCTGTTGCCGAAGACCCACGCTCCGCCGAAGAACGCGGCATTCGTCAGGAAGGAGACTCCACCGGACGCAGCGAACTGCAGGATGGTGAAGTCGCCTAGGGCTCGGTACTGAACCGACAGCGACACCGCGAAGAGGACCGCCATGCCGATACACAGAAACAGACGCGACCAGAAGGCAACTTTTCGGCTGCGCTGCCAGGGCCCGATCGAATAGATGCCCATGAACAGGACGATCTGGGAGACGCCGATCTCCATAGCGCTGTTGACCAGTGCCACCGAGTAGACGAGGCAGATGACAAAAGCACTCTGGCTCGGATAGCGGCGCCGATACAGCAAAGGTGCAGTGAGGAGGGCAGATGCGAGGCAGCAGACCCACAACGGAGCCTTGAGCACCTGAATGCTGGAGGCGCTGTAGAGCACCGCGAAGAGCATTGAGGACACAGTCAATCCAACGACGATGTAGACATCACCCTTGGTGGTTTTGATGGGTGTCAGTTCCTCCGTCATCCTTCCAGCTTAGACAGTGACGTGCCCGGCCGGTATCCGCCGCAGTGGGGAAATCAGATGCCGCGGCTCCGGCAGTCGGTGGAGGGATTGAGCGTGCGGGACCGGGCGGCTGCCGGTAACCGGATCAGCCCATGCTCCCTGTGACGACACGAGCCAACGCAGCATCGATCGGATGCGGCTGCGGGCGCCCGGATTCATCGAGAGTGTTCCAGCGCTGACGATTGGTGAACACCGTCACCTGCTTGCCTGTGTCCGCCCGGGTGAATGTGAGCGCTCCTCCGCCCCACACCGAACCGTCATGTCCCCACCAGACGGTTCCGTCGTCGGATTCGCGTCGGTGCAGGCCGAGCCCGTATTCGATCGTCGTGCCCTCGAACGAGATCACCGGAACTGTGCTCTGCATTTGTTCGAGCGATTCCGGTCGAAGCAGCTGACCGTCGATGAGGAGGCCGAAGAACCGATTGAGATCGGCCGTCGTCGACACCAATGAGGCGGCGGGACCCACCCACGACATGTCGAAGTCGGTGAGGTCAATCGGCGGATCGGCCATGCCGAACCACGACTCGTACAGATGAGTATGCGCAGCCGCCAGCACGGACCCGACCGGAAAGTAGGTGTCGGGGAGATCGGCAGGCTCGATGACCTCGGAGCGGATGTGCTCTTCGGCAGAAGTGCCGGTGACGGACTCGATGAGTTCGGCAAGGAGCAGATAGTTCGTGTTCGAGTATCTGCCGGGCAGGCCGCCGGGTTCGCCTGCGGGAGGAGCTCCGACGCCGATGTTGATGAGCTCTCGTCGGTCGAAGCGGGTGAACTGCTGCTCGATGAGGCTGCGCGGACTCGTCTGCGCCAGGTTCGGAAACGCCCGCAGCGAGTCATAGATGACGGGTAGGTATTCGTTGAGTCCGCTCGTGTGATTCGCGAGCATCCGCACGGTGATCGCCTCCCCGCGAGTTCCGGGTACGAGCTCGGGGAGGCAGCCGCCGATCGGGGCGTCCAGGTCGATGATCCCCTTCTCGACGAGCCGCAGCAATGTCACCGTCGTGAAGGTCTTTGCGATGCTGCCGACCCGGTGGTGGAGCTCGGGCGTCATCGGCGTCTTCGCTGCGACCTCGGCGAACCCTGCGCATTCACGCACGGTCTCTCCGTGGTCGATCACCTCGGCGATGATGCCGGGCATGCCTGCCCGGTGGACCTCGAGCACCGCCTCGGCCAGGTCGTGTCGGGTGTGAGTCTGGGAGCTGATGGGGTGTGTCATGGGTCGTCCTTTCAGGCTGTTCGTGCGCGTGGTGAGCGGTTCAGGGGATGTGGATCGTTGTTCGCCGAGGCGGCTGTTCGTGTGAACATGAGGACGACGGCGACGAGCCCTGCCACGCAGGGGAGGAGCCCGATCGTGCCGATGAGCGGCGGCAGCCCGGTGTCTCCTGAAATGTCCCGGACGAGGAAGGCGAACAATGCAACTGCGGTGCCGGTGAGAGCGAGGACCACGGCCGCCCACCGGACCCAACGGCTGCCGCGATGTGCTCGCCAGATCGTTGCGACCCAGCCGAGGACGCCGAGCACACCGACAACCGTCAAGGACGCGGCGTAGAAGTTCACGCCTGACGTGATCTCATCCTGGGACATCGATGGGTAGCCGCTGCGGATGTGTTCGTCGATGAGCGGCCTGCCCAGCTGTGCGCTGACGATGGCCACGACTGTGAGGACGAGTCCGACCCAGAGGGCGACGTAGGTCGAACGGGAGTACTGCCTATTCATGATGGAGCCCTTTCTCCTGTGTTATACAGCGTAAAATGTAATTCTCATGCTTGTTTTACGCTGTATAGCAGGTCAATGGAGGAAAACCCGAGAGTTCGTGGGGGAGACGGCCATGGTGAAGCGAAGTGATCGCGCAGCAAGTGTGGCTTCGAGCGGCCCGCGGAGCGAGTCCGGCGCGGCACGCATGCGAGGCCAGCACGCTGGTCTGAAGCCGGAATCGATCGTGAGGACGGCAATTGCCATCGCCGACGAAGAAGGTCTGGGCTCTGTGTCGATGCGCAGGATCGGCGCCGAACTCAAGGTCGAGGCGATGGCGCTCTACCACCATTTCCCGAACAAGGGTGCGCTGCTTGACGCCGTCGTCGAGCAGATATCGACTTCCGTGCCGCCAGTCGAAATCGCCGGATCACCGTGGGACGACGTTCTGAGGGGGTACGCCCGGTCGCAGCTGAACACTCTGTCCGAGCATCCGAACCTCGTCGATCTCGTCATGACCCGCCCGGCGGTGACCACCGGAAGCCTTGCTCTGTTGGAGGCACTCGTCGACTTCCTCTGCGCCGCCGGGTTCTCAGCTCGCCGCGGGCTCGACATGATCTACACCATCCATGAGTTCGTTCTCATGCATGCCGCGCTCAATGCCGAGGTTGGAAAGGCCGCCCGCAGAGGCGCGGTGCGAGCCGAAGGTGGCGAACGGGGCGGAGGCATGAGCGGCGAGCTGCGCCAAGCGGCTCATCTCGAGGGAATCTCCGAGGCGGACTTCCCACGTCTCGTTGAGGCGGTCGGTGCGGCTTCGCGTCGACCCTCAACCGCTCGCTTCGATTTCGCGCTCGACGTCCTCATTGCGGGATTCGCCGATGTGCCTGAGGGCGATCGCTGAATCAGACGAATCAGGCTCCGGCTCTGGCGAAAACTGATCAGTCCTTCTGAGCGACGACGACGGCCAGATCCCGGTGCTGCCAGTGCACGTGGGTGGTCAGTCCTGCCTCGGCGAGCCAGGTCAGCTGCTCATCGAGCGAACTGGGGGTGTCGTCGATCCAGTCGATCGGCGTGACGACGTCCGCCGGGTCGGCGGGTACGACGAGATCACCGAGGACGAACCTCCCGCCGGGCTCGAGCACCGACGCGACGCGGACGAAGAGGTCGGCCTTGCCGGAGCCGTCGAGGTGATGGACGGCGAGCATGGACATGACCAGATCGAACGGCCCGTCAGGCAGTGGTTCTTCCAGGCGACCCGACTGCAACTGCGTGCGATCCGGGTCAAGGGTCGCCTCGGCGGCGGCGAGCATCTCGGAACTCGCGTCGACGCCCAGCAGTTTCGCCTCCGGCAGGGCTTCGAGAACGCGCTGTGCGGTCAGCCCGCTGCCGATGCCCAGATCGAGGATCGACGTCGGCGCTCCTGTCGCTGCCGCAGCCGCCACTTCTGTCTGCAGACGCGGGTAGTCGGGGATCTCCTCGGCCATGAGCGCCAGATAGGTCTCCGGATCCCACTCGAAATCGGACATAACAGCTCCTTCGCCGCCGATGCCAGGAAGCCTACTCCCTACAGCTCTCAGAGGTCGATGGCGACAATCGGATCCGTGGTCGGCTGCTTCGAGCCTCCCTCGGGCTCGACGGTGATGCCGAAGACGCTGCCCGAGGCGAACGTCTCGCCCGCAATGGTCACCGGATCGTCCGACATCAGACCGGCGCTTTCCGGACCGTCGGCACCGATGACCCACATCTGCATCGACTTTCCGGCCGGTGGCCGCCCGATGTCTTTCGGACTGAGACGGATGAGCTGCTCGCTCTCGGAGGAGAGCACGGTGACGGAGCCGCCCTCCGGCATGTCTGCGGTGCTCGTCTTCAGGTCACTGGCTTCCATGAGGCGAGCGGAGTCCTCGAGCTGCTGCTGAGTCGCCGCCAAGTCCTCTTCCAAGGAACTCTGTCGCTGATTCTGCTGCCAGACGGTGGCGCCGAGTCCTGCGGCGACGACGATCGCCGCCGCAGCTGCCGCCCAGGGCAGCCAGGAACTGCGGCGAGGCTGTGACTCGCCGGCGCCCTCTGCGCGGGCATCGGACCGGCGTGCCTCCCGATGGTCGGCGAGCGATGCCGGAGCGGCCGGCTCATCGGCGGAGGCCTCCGCAGCGACCGACGAAGTCTCAGGCTCGACAGCGGGTGAGGTCTCCGGTGCCGACTCCTGGGAGTAGTTCTCGGGGATCGACAGAATTGTCTCTTGAGTCGCCGAGCTGACCTCGACGGGTTCATCGGATTCGGCCGCGTCGGCCATCACGTCGGCATAGGCGGCGACTTCGGCGCGGAAGTCGGCGTCGGCATCGGCCAGCGCCTGAGCCTCGGTGAGTTCTGAGTCGCTGAGCCCGCCGAGGGCCAGCCCGGCAGCCAGATAGTCACGATCTGCGCTCATCGGCTTGCCTCCAACTCTTCTCGCAGCTTCTTCATTCCGTCCCTGATCCGTGACTTGATGGTACCCAGGGGCACCTGGAGATTCTCAGAGATCTGGGTGTGGGTCATGCCTTGGTAGAAGGCCATGACGATCGGTTCGGCCTGCTCATCCGGGAGGATCCGCAGAGCCGAGACGGTCCGGTCCGACTCTGCACGGGCGATGACGGTCTGCTCCACCTGGTCGCTTGCTTCGGCGGTAGTGCGGAGCCCGTCCGCATAGTCTCTGTCCTGTTGAGCCTGGACGCTGCGCACACAGTCGATGGCTCGCCTGCGGCACAGGGTGATCAGCCATGCCCGTCCGCTGCCGCGCCCCGGGTCGAAGCCCGAACACCGGGTCCACACCTCGGTGAAGCAGTCCTGGAGGACTTCCTCGGCCAGTGTTCGGCTCTTGACGATTCGCAGGATGACGGCCATGAGGATGCGGGAGTGAGTGGTGAACAGTTCTTCGAATGCGGACCGGTCACCCTCGGCGATGCGGATCAGCAGGGCACCGCCGGGATCGGCGGAATCCGCCGGCTGGTGATCAGAACTCATTGCCCAATCATGCCATGCATGCAGAAACCGATCACACCTTTCCCAGGTGAGCGAGTCGAGCGGGGTGGGCGCAGTGGTGGGAGCGTGTGCAGCAGAGACGGTCAGTCGACGTTCGCCTGAAGCCGCACGAACCGGCGAGGAACCGAAAGCGGCCGGGAGCCGATCCTGTTGCTGCTGATCGGTTCCCGGCCACTGCATCGTGGTGTTCTCTCGCTGTGGACCCTCCGGTCACTTCTTGGGCATCATCACGGCGTCGACCATGTAGACCGTGGCGTTGGCGGTCTTGACTCCGCCGCAGACCAGTCCGGCATCATCGAACTTCATGTCCTCGCCCTCACCGGAGATCTTCACCTTCGAACCTTCGACGGTCTCGTGTTCACCGGCGATCTCATCGGGGGAGAGCTGTCCGGGGATGACGTGGTAGGTCAGCACCTTCGTCAGCTGGTCCGAGTCCTTGGCCAGGGCGTCGAGGTCGTCCTTGGGCACATCGGCGAAGGCATCGTCGACCGGGGCGATGACCGTGAACTCGTCGCCGTTGAGGGTGTCGACGAGGTCGACATCGGGGTTGAGCTTGCCCGAGACAGCCTTGGTCAGGGTCGTGAGCATCGGGTTGTTCGAGGCGGCAGTGGCCACCGGGTCCTGGCCCATGCCCTCGACAGAACCTGCCCCGTCAGGGTTCGCCTCGGCGTAAGCCGAGCAGCCCTTGCCGACGAGGTCGGAATCGGCCATGGAGGAGTCGCCGGACTCGTCGGGCATCTCGGACTCGCCCGAGTCAGCGGGCTGAGATTCGGAGCTGCTCGATTCCGAACCGGACTCCTCCCCGCCGGAACCGGAATCCATTCCGCAGCCGCTCAGTGCCAGGAGGCCGATGGCGCCGGCCGAGAGGATGGTGGCGGTGCGTGTGCGAAGCAGTGTCTTCATTGTTCTTCTCCTAATCAACAGTGATGCGTATTCGCGCACAGCTGTGAAGTGATCTCCATTGCTCGCTGTGTACTGGGTATTCGGTGCGGTGCCCGGTTCGGATGGGCGGATGGGGAAGAAATCTTGAGAATTTCTTCGCCGAGGCGGCTGCAGGCTCATTCGACGCGGAATTGGATGTGGTGGTGCCCGGTGGCCGAGTTCGGGATCGAATCCCGGCGTTTCGCTGTCTGCACTGTGCCGTCCTTGTCCGTGGCACGCACGGTGAGGGTATGTGACCCCGCGGCCACCTCGGCGAATTCGGCCCGCCACTGTCGCCAGGTGTCGATCGTGACCTCCTCGGCCAGATCCGCCTGCGTCCATTCGCCGTCGTCGAGCTTGACCTCGACGCGGTCGATCCCTGAACGCTGCGCCCAGGCGGTGCCGCCGACCCGGAGGTCCCCGGCAGGGACCTTGGCCAGCGGCTTGGGGACCTCGATGCGCGAAGCGACGAGGATGGGGGCCTTGGCATCCCACCCGCGGTCGGTCCAGTAGGCGGTCTTCTCATCGAAGCGGGTGACCTCGAGTTCGGTCACCCATTTCGTCGCGGAAACGAAACCGTAGAGTCCGGGAACGACGAGGCGGGCGGGGAAGCCGTGGATCGGGGTGAGCGGTTGGCCGTTCATTCCCACAGCCAGGAGGGCGGCGCGGTCATCGGTCAGTGCACCGATCGGGGTCGAGGCGGTGAATCCGTCGAACGAGTGGGAGAGGACCATATCGGCTTGCGAGTTCGGGCGTGCTCGGGCGAGGAGATCACGCACGGGGTATCCGAGCCAGGTCGCATTTCCGACGAGGTCCCCGCCGACGGGATTGGACACGCAGGTGAGCGTGATGTGGTGTTCTTCCAGCGGCAGGTCGAGGACGTCGTCCATCGTCAGGGTCACCTCCTCTTCGACCATGCCGTGGATGCGCAGGGACCACTGTTCCGGGTCGATGACCGGTGGTGAGAGCACCGTGTCGATGCGGTAGAAGTCCTTCGCTTCGGTGACGAAGGGGACCGTGCCGTCGAGGTCGGTGCTCGCGGCGGCGGGGATCGCTGCCGCCTTCTTCGCAGGGTCGGGCAGCACCAGCTTGGCCACCGCTGCTCCGGCTTCCTGTGTGAGGGAGACGAGGGTCTGGCCGGCGGCGATGGTGACGGCCCCGATGGTGCCGACGGCACCGGCGAGGCCGAAGAAACGGCGGCGGCTCAAGGGCTCCGAGGTTCGCGAACCGCGCGCGACATCGGGACTGTCGGTCGCCTCGGCGGTGGAAGTCGGTACCCCGAAGCGAAGCAGAAGCAGGAAGACCGTGATGCCCACGGCGATGCCGATCAGCGTGGGAATGACATCGATGGCACCCGCTTCGGGGCGCAGGACGATGACGATGACGGGGACGAGCCCGGCGACGACCAGCAGCGTCGTGGCCAGACGCCGGCGGGAAACCGCCAGTGCTCCGATGAGACCGGCGAGGACGATCGCACCGAGGCCGGTGGAGAGGACGAGGACGAGTTTGTCGTTGTCGCCGAACAGGGCGATGACGGGTTTGATCGCCGCCGGGGGAGCAAGTGGGATGATCGCCTGACCGAGGGTGAGCAGGGGTGCGGCGCTCGGGGTGAAGGCACGCGCGATGAGGTCTGCGAGACCGAACATCATGACTGTGGCGACGATGCCTGCCACGACGCCGCGGAAACGTTGGGTTGCACGGGTTTTCCGATTCATAGTGATCATTCGGAGCCGCCGGGACGGCGGATGGGTCTGCGGGCTTTGTTACTGACCATTCACTGAAACGCCAGTGACCTTGTTGCGTGCCTGTCGTAGCATGGTGCAATGACTGAGAAACCCGGATACGCCCAGCCGCAGGCTCCGACCGGAGACGCGGATGAGCCGAAGAGCCCGAGTGCGCCGATCTACACCGCGAAGGTCGAGAACCTCGGCGGCACCTCGGGCGAGGTGCGCGTCGAAGACGGCCAGACCCTGTCCACCGCCCCGACCTCACGGGTCGAAGAGGGCAACAACCCGGAACAGTTCCTCGCCATGGCCTGGTCGACCTGCCTCGGCGAGACGCTCAAGGTCGTCCTCGCGGTCAATGAGATCGAGGCGCTCTCACGCGTGCGCGTCGAGGTCGAGCTGCACAACGAACCCTCCGGCAACGGCTTCTACTTCGCTCCGAAGGCGTTCATCTCCATCGAAGGGGTCTCGGACACCGACGCCGAGAAGTACGCTGCCCGCGCCCACGCTCGCTGTCCCATCTCCAAACTGCTTATGGGCAAGGGCACCCCGGTCGTCGAAATCGAACCGTACAAGAACCCGGACAACTTCCAGCTCAGCTGAATCGGCTGAGCAGAGAACGAGAGGCCCCGACTGTCACGGTCGGGGCCTCTTCCGTCGGCGCCTGCGCTTTACCTGTCGGACTCCGCGGCAAAGTCGGCGGCGATCTGCGCCAACTGCGCGGCCGCCTCGGCGGGGCGGATCAGCCATCCCACGTGGGACGACGCCAGCGTGCGCACCCGGTAGGGATTGTCCGGGGTGAGCGCATCACCTTCGCGGATGAGGCGATCCTGCATCGCGGTCGGCATGCTCCGATCCTCGCCGAGGCGGACGAACGTACGCGGGATCGTCCCCCACGTGCCCGCCTGCGCCCGGTGTTCGGGGCCTCCCGCGTCGAGGTTCTCATCCGGCTGCAGTGAATTCAGGAAGATGCGGAATTCGTCATCGCTGACGTCGGCGCAGAAGAGTGCTTTCAGGCCGTCGAGGACCACCGGGTCGGCCTGGCGGAAATTGCAGCGCAGCAGACCCAGCTGCCCGGGATCACCGGCCAGGGCCCGGGCGAGAGCCGCATTGTCGACGGTCTTCATTTCGGGTTCGGCATTGTATTCGGCGGCCGGGAGGTCCACCGGTGCCCATGCGGAGACATAGACCATGTGGTCGATGAGCTCCGGATGTGCATTCGCCAAGGCGGTCAATGTGGCCCCGCCGCGGCTGTGGGCGACGATGACCACCGGTCCGTGCTCCTTGGCACGGGCGGCCGCCTCGGCGAGAGCCCGGACATTGTCGTCGACGGTCACACCCCTGATCGATCCCGGCTCCGAGGTGAACCGGGCGAGATCCTGAGGCGCCTGATACCCGAGCGGGAAGGTGGCGGCGAAACCGTGACCCGGCAGGTCAACCGCGGCCGAGCGCACTCCGTGGAAGGAGAGTTCGGCCTGCAGCGGGGCGAAAGAGAAGGAAGTGGCGAAAGCGCCGTGGACGAGGATGAGCGTCGGCTGCGTCATCTCCTCAGCCTAGCGGCCGCCTCGGCGATGGGGAACGGAACACCAGACAAATGGCTCACGGGATGCCGAAGCGGATTACAGTGGCTGGTAGGACGCTCGGCACCGGGCCGGGCACGGAGCGACGAGAGGAGCCGAGGTGGAGATGAACTTGCAGGAGTTCCTGTTCCTCGCCCTCGACCTCACCGGCACTTTCGTCTTCGCAGTCTCCGGAGTGCTGCTGGCCGCGCGACGCAATTTCGACATCACCGGCGGGTTGGTGCTGGGCACGATGACGGGCATCGGCGGAGGCATGATCCGCGATGTGCTCCTCGACCGGGTGCCCAACGCCATCGGCCAACCGATCTACCTCGCCCCGCCGGTGATTGCGACCCTGCTCATCTACATCATCGGCTCCCACATCTCTCGGGCCCGGATCTGGATCGTCGCCTTCGACGCGATGGGTCTCGGGCTCTTCAGCGTCACCGGTACGACGATCGCGCTCGCCGCCGGGACGAACTATCCGGCGGCGCTGCTCATGGGTGCGCTGACCGCGTGCGGCGGCGGACTCATGCGCGATGCCGTGGCCAGTGAGGATCCGGCGATCTTCCGCGGCACCGACCTCTACCTCATCCCCGCCCTGTTCGGTTCGGGGCTGACGATCATCGCCGAGGTGACCGGACTGTTGGGTGCCATCGCCTCACTCATCATCGCGGCTGCCGCCTTCGGGTTCCGCATGCTCGCCTGGAAGCTGCAGTGGCGGGTGCCGCAGCCGATGCGGCAATGGTCGTACCGGGACACCGGGCAGCGCGTGAAGAAGAAGCTGCCGTCGGTGTTCCGGAAACCGGACTGAGGGTGTGGCTTGTGGGACGGTCTCTGATCGGTTGACGTTCGCGGTGGCGGATCTGAAACATCGCTGCCGGAATCACTCGCCCGTGCTTGTGCGAGGATGAAATCATGAGTGAAACACCGCCCGGGCCACCGCCACCGGGGCCGCTTCCGCTGCGCGAGGAGGAACCGGTCCCGACGTGGACACGCGACTTTCTGCGCGTCCTCGGCTTCACCCTCTTCGGTGCGCTCTTCTTCACCTTCTTCATCTGGCTGGCCTCGACGGGGCTGATGTACCAGCGGAACATGACCGACAGAATTGAGGCAGACGGTCTCTGGGCAGGAATCATTGCTGGTGTATTTGCGTTGCTCTTTCCCTTCCTGTTCATGGAGTACAAGCGCAAGGACGACGGGTTCCGGCGTGAGGGTCTCGTCCCGCTTATTCTGCTCAGCGTCGTCGCTTCCGCAGTGACCGTCACGTTGGTGGCGCTGGTCTGGCCGTTCTTCCTCGGCGAGCGGGCCGTTCCCGGAACGGTTGCGACGGAACTCAACAGCGATCCGGCGAGCTTCTTCCTCGTCCTGCTCTTCTTCATCGGCGGCATGGCGTGGAGCACGTGCATGATGATGCCGATGATGATCGGCGGCTTCAAGGTCGCGCTGTGGCTCCTGCTGCCGTTTCTCGGATTCGTCTTCCTCATCGGCTTCGCCGGTGTGAGAGTCTTCGACAATCCGCCGAGCCTGCTCACCACGATGATCTGGGTGGCTGTGACGCTGACCGGCCTGGCGGTGCTGACCGTTCTGGCGATGCTGCGCAATGTCATCGACAAGTCCACGCCGCAGATGACCGCCGCCGAACGCGAAGCGGACTACCAAAGGTACCTGGAGGACAGGCGTCGGCGTGGACTGACGAACGAGAACCCGCTGCCGGGTATCGACGGACCTCAGCAGCCGCCTCGGCGGTGAGTTGTCGGTATAGACGCGGCCCTTCCCACCTGGAAAGATGAACGCATGAGTGAGCCGACGAGCAACTGGACGACCGATCCTGCACCACTGCTGCGCGCTGGGGAGGGATTCCGCCTCGGCGAGGTCGATCCCGAATCCACCCCCGGCTACGACGGGGACAAGAAGAGCGGGAAGAAAGATCTCGAAGCGCTGTCTGCTGAGCTCAACGACCTGCAGGAGCGCCTCTTCGCCGCCCACCACGACGAGGACTCCGGTCCCGCCGTCCTCCTCGTCCTGCAAGCCATGGACACGGCGGGCAAAGGCGGAATCGTCCGCCACGTCGTCGGAGCCGTCGATCCGCAGGGTGTCGAGCTCGCCGCCTTCAAGAAACCGACTGAAGAGGAACTCGCCCACGACTTCCTTTGGCGCATCCGACCGCGCGTGCCCGGGCCCGGCATGATCGGAGTCTTCGACCGCTCACACTACGAGGATGTGCTCATCGGCCGCGTTCGTGAACTCGCCGACGAGACCGAGATCGAGCGCCGCTACACCGCCATCAACGACTTCGAAGCTGAACTGATCGCGGCGGGAGTGCGGATCGTCAAGGTCATGCTCCACATCTCTCCGGACGAGCAGAAAGAGCGTCTGGCCGAACGCCTCGAACGGCCGGACAAGCACTGGAAATACAACCCAGGAGACGTCGACGAACGACTCCTGTGGCCGGATTACATGGACGCCTATCAGGTTGTCTTCGACCGCACCTCCACCGAGGCGACCCCGTGGTTCGTCGTGCCCGCGAACCGGAAATGGTACGCCCGTTTGGCTGTGCAGCGGCTGCTGCTCGACGTCCTCAAGGACATCGACCCGCGGTGGCCGGACGCCGATTTCGACGTCGAGGTCGAGAAGAAGCGCCTCGCCGAAAGCTGAGGGTCACGTCCGTACGGAACGGCGGTCCGCCTCGGCGAAGGATCTGCCGTGACGAATCGCGACGTCAGTCGCGACGGATGCTGAAGTCGACCTTCGTGGGGTGTTCGACGGTGCGGGAGACCGTGCAGTACTTGTCATGGGAGAGCCCGACGAGGCGTTCGACGCGGGCATCGGCCTTCCGACCCTCCTCGTCGTCGGGGAACGCGAGGTCGAAGTCGAGGTGGACGTTGTCCACACGGGAGGCCCCGTCTTCGTCGATCTTGTCCGCGGTCGCGGAGACGTCGAACTTCGTCGGTTCGGTGTGACGGCTGGTGACGGTGTCGACGTCGATCGACGAGCAGCCGGCGACAGCGGCCAGCAGCAGTTCGACGGGGGTCATGAGGCCTTCGCCGCGGCCGAATTCGATGCTTGCTCCGCTCGGGGCGGTGGCGCGGTAGTGGTTTTCGGCGATGCGGGTCAGTTCGATGCTGCGGATGTCTTCACTCATGGGGCCATGATGCCAGGTTTCGGAGGCCGCCGTTGTGGTCACGGTCGGCGGGCGGGTGAACCCATGGTCACGGTCGGCGGTCGGGAGCCTCATCGGTCGTCGGCAGATGCGCTGCCTGCCACGCCTCAAAGCCGCCGATGACATCGGCAGTGCTCGTCAGACCCATCTGTCGCAGGTTCCACGCGGCCAGCGATGAGGAATAACCGTGGCGGCAGATGAGGATCCACCGCCGATCGGTTCGATCGGCCTCGGGGATGCGCCAATCGAAGCCGGGGTCGAGACGCCACGGCAGCACGGTCAGGTCGATGGCGAGGGATCCGGGGATCGACGGAGCAGACTCGCGGTGGACCTCGGTGCGGACATCGACGATGATCGCCCCTTGCTGCTGCTCGATGAAGGCGGCGTGTGGAGTCAGCCGGTCGATCTCGGCGCGGGCGCGATCGAGCAGTGCCAACGAGCCGGGTCGGGCGACACCGTCAGCGAGCACCGAAGTCGACCTTGTCGGCTTCCTCGACCTTCGCGGTGCGACCCGGACCCGATTCGAATCCCCAATAGAGGTTCGTGTGTGAGACCACCTGCTCCGGTGGGGGAGCGCCCCATTCGGTGAGATCCTCGGTGGTGTGGGCGTCGGAGACCAGCGTGACGTCGTAGCCGCGGGCGAATCCGCCGTGGATGGTCGAGCGCACGCAGGCATCAGATTGGGCACCGGTGACGACGAGGTGGCCGACGTCCTTTCCGGCGAGCACCTCCTCGAAGTCCGTGCCCTCGAATGTATTGCCGTGGGTCTTCTCGATGATCGCTTCGCCCTCAGCGGGGGAGAGCGTGTCGACGATCTGCCATTGCGGGGAATCGATCGGCAGCTCACCGGAGCTGTGCCGGACCCAGACCACCTCGGTGCCGGTGTTCCGGGCACGGTCGACGAGATCGGAGATCGTGGAGATGACCGATTCGGAGTTCCAACTGGCTTGCATGACGCCGTTTTGGACGTCGATGACGACAAGGGCGGAGTTCGGGCGGGTGGACGTCGGCGGTTGAGCTGTGGACATAAGATCCTCCTTGATCAAGGATCATTGTCCTCGCCTCGATCCCAGCAGACAAGAGGTCGGTGCCGGTCCGTTCCGCCGGTGTGAGAATGGGGGAGTGAGCGATTTCTCCGAGGACAACGGCGGTGCCGCCGGTCCGCGCCGTTTCAGCGTGCTGCGCAGTTGGAAGACTGCGCCCTATCTGATCGGATCGGGCACGGCGATGATGGGCGACAATATCGAGCACGTCATCACCTATTGGGTGCTGTGGCAGAAGTTCGAATCCCCGGCGCTCGTCGGATTCCAGCTCATCAGCCACTGGCTGCCCTTCCTGCTCCTGTCCGTCTATGCCGGGTCTCTGGCCGAACGCTTCGACTGCCGCCGCCTCATCCAGATCGGACAGATCATGTTCATGGTCGTGTCCCTGTGTTGGGGGATCCTCTTCCTCACGGACTCTCTGCAGCTGTGGCAGGCCTGCGTGCTGCTCGTCATCCATGGCCTGGCCGGATGTCTGTGGGGTCCTGCCGAGCAGATGATGCTCCATGACTTCGTCGATCGGAAGGAGCTGCCGAGCGCTGTCCGGCTCAATGCGACGTTCCGCAGCCTCGGCATCCTCTTCGGTCCCGTCGTCGGTTCCGCTCTGCTGCTCGGGGTCGGTGCCACGTGGGGCATCTTCATCAACATCGTCTTCTATCTGCCGCTGACGATCTTCCTCATTCGCACCCCCTTCACCGGGCATCTGCGCAGCGGAGGAGTGCGCACCGCGCGGACGACTCTCATCCAGTCGCTGCGGGTGCTCATCGACGTCCGCCACAATCGCGCGATCGTCGGCATGCTGTTGCTGGCCGCGCTCGCCTCGACGACGATCGGGGCGGTGCTGCAGACGGCGATGCCGGTGTTCGGCGACATCCTCAATCCGGTCGGCGGGGACAGTGACTTCACCTATGGCGTGCTGCTCTTCGCCATGGGTGCAGGAGGGGTGCTCGGGGGCTTCGGGCTTGAGGCGACCGGGTGGATCAAGGCCGTTCCGGCTGCCGCGGCACTGGCCGCCGCGGCGATGGGCATCAGCTCTCTGTTCTTCGCCCTGACCTCGCACCTGTGGCTGGCCGTCATCATGCTCGTCATCGCCGGAGTCTCGAAGATCACCGCCGAGTCGACCGAGATGGCGATCATCCAACTCGAAGCGCCGCCGGAGATCCGCGGCCGCGTCATCGGCTCCTATGCGACATTCGGGCCGGGGATGCAGACCTTCTCCGGAGTCACCGTGGGAGTGCTCGGCACGATCGCCACAATTCCCGGAGCCGTTATCATCGGCGGCACGGTCCTGGCCATCGGAGCGGTGGCCATCGGCACCTACGCCATCACAGGAAGGCGCAACCCCCATGCCCCAATTGCTACCTGACGGGGGCGCAGCAACCTGGCGCCAGGTATCTGGGCCGCCGTCACCTGCTTCTGCGCGGGAATTCGGTGTGCCATCGCTCGGGTTCGCCCACGTCAAAGGCACACGACACGAGGCTCGACCGAGCGCAGCCGTCGACGTTCACGGTCCGGTCGGCGATCGTGAGTTCTGCTTCGTCGATGTCGAACGACGACAGGTGCTCAAGACCGTGCAGAATCCTCGGCTCATCCGCATGACCACCTCACTCGTCGACGACATTTTGACGATCACCCTGCCCGACGGGCGCTCTGCCACCGGGGTGCCAGCCGGCTCGGGTGAGCGCCTGACCTGCAATTACTGGAAGCGACCGGTCGACCTCGAACTCACTGACGGCCCGCATTCGGCACTCGCCTCCGAGTGGCTGGGAAAGCCGGTGCGGCTGGCCCGCGCACGTCGTGGAGACGTGATCTACGGAGCTGGCCTGTCGATCGTCACGACCGCGTCGATGAGGGAACTCGCCGATCGGTCGGGTCACCATGAGCTGCTTGATGAAGCCGCCCGCTTCCGGGCCACCCTCGTCCTCGACACGGACGAACCCTTCATCGAAGAGACCTGGCGAGGCCGGGACGTGACGGTGAACGTGCCGAACGCCGCCGCGCTGCGTGTGCGAATCGGGGATCCGATCGCGCGGTGTGCTGTCCTCGATCTCGACCCGATCACTGGGGAGCGGGGCAGCAATCTGCTCAGGACGCTTGTCGCCAACCGCCCGCGAAATGAGGCGGGTGAACCGTACTTCGGCGTCAACGCCGAGATCATCGAAACTTCTGCTGCTCCGGACACCTGAGCGGCCACGTCCCAATGCAGGTGACGGCGGCCCAGATACCTGGCGCCAGGTTGCTGCGCCGCCGTCAGGTAGCAATTAGGTGACGGCGCCGCGGACCTTGTGCGCCGGGGTGTCCCAGAGTCGGTTGTCGAGGATGTCGCGCAGGGCCTCGACGGTGTCCCACACCTCGGTGAACCCGATGTAGAGCGGGGTCAATCCGAACCGCAGCACCTCCGGCTCGCGGTAGTCGCCGATGATTCCGCGTTCGATGAGCGCGCTCATCACCGCGAATCCCTCGGGGTGGGTGATCGAGACCTGGGATCCGCGATGGGCGTGTTCACGTGGGGTGACGACCTCGACCGGGTGATCGGCCAATCGCTCATCGACGAGGTCGATGAACAGGTCCGACAGGGCCAGGGACTTCTCCCGGATCTGTTCCATGTCCACCCGCGAGTGGATGTCGAGGCCGAGCTCTGCCACGGACATCGACAGGATTCCCTGCGTTCCGGTGAGGTAGCGGCGGATACCGTCGGCCGGCCGGTAGTCCGGGGCCATATCGAAGGGCTGCGCATGCGACCACCACCCCGACAGAGGTTGGCTGAATCGGTTCTGCAGCGCCTCGGCGACCCAGATGAATGCGGGAGACCCGGGTCCGCCGTTGAGGAACTTGTACGTGCAGCCGATCGCCATGTCCGCCCCGGTTCCGGCCAGATCGATGGGCAGAGCACCGGCCGAATGGCACAGGTCCCAGATGACCATGGCTCCGCCGGAATGGATCGCCGAGGTGGTCGTCCCCATATCGAAGAGCCGACCGGTCCGGTAGTTCACATGGGTGAGGACGACGAGGGCCACCTCGTCGGACATCGTGGTCGGGAACCCTGCGGTGACTTCGTCATCGTCGACGAGGCGGACCTCGTATCCGTCGCCGAGCTGCTCGGCCAATCCTTCGAGCATGTAGATATCGGAGGGAAAGTTCTCCCGCTGGGTGAGGATGATCCGCCGGTTCGGGGAGTCTTCGGATTGCATCTTCAGCGCCGCCGAGGCCGCCTTGAACAGATTGATCGACGTGGTGTCGGTGACGACGGTGGACCCGACCCCGCCGCCGACGATCCCGGAGACCTTCTCACCCAATTTCGCCGGCAGGTCCCACCAGCCGGCGGTGTTCCATGACCCGATGAGGCCGGTGCCCCATTCGTCGGTGATGACTTCCTGGGCGCGGTCTGCGGCTCCCTTCGTGCGGGGACCGAGAGAGTTCCCGTCGAGGTAGATCGTGCCTTCCGGGAGCAGGAACTCCTCGCGGCAATTACGCAGAGGATCGTTCGCATCGCGTTGTTCGCAGTCCGCGCGGGTGATTGAACCCGGGGAGCCAGTTGAGTTCGCCGAGGTGGCTGTCCGGTCAGAGGTCGTCATCGTCGCCTTCCGCGTGGTGGGGGAACCGGTGGGTTCGTCTGCCTTCCAGGCTACCGTGCGTCGGCTGATGACGAATTGTGTTCTGCTCATGACGCCAGACGACGGCAGCCGACGGTGGGGAGGACGCCGCCGGGCGATCGTTTCTAATCTGAGATCAGCACCGACCCGCACGATCTCGACCACACGCTCGACCATTCGATCAGGAGTCCACCCTCATGACTGCAGCCACCACCGAGTTCGACACGACCATCGCCATCAGCGACGAAGAACGCGCCACGCGACTGACCACGGCCGGAGAGGCATTGGAACGAACGACTGGCCGCCTCGGCGAAGAACGGGCAGCTGACGTTCTCGGCCTCGGGCACCGCCCGCGGTTCGGTGCCCTCGGTCATCACCGCCGGCCGCCACACCTTCACTGTCGACGAACCGACCCCGCTGGCCGGCGACGACGCCGCCCCGAATCCCGTCGAGTACGCCCTCGGCGCATTGATCTCCTGCCAGGTCGTCGTCTACCGCCTCTACGCCCAGAACCTCGGACTGACCATCGACGCACTCAATGTCAGCGCTGAAGGCGACCTGGATGTGCGGGGACTCTTCGGCGTCGATGAGACCGTGCGCCCCGGATTCTCGTCCGTGCGCGTGAGCGTCAACATCGCCGGACCCGACAGCAACGAGGACTACCAGAAGCTGCAGGAGACCGTGGACGCTCATTGCCCTGTCTTCGACATCTTCACCAGCCCGACCCCGATCGACGTCACCGTCACGAAGACCAACTGACCTCCCAGGACTACCCGACGGCGGCACAGCAACCTCGCGCCAGGTTGCTGGGCCGCCGTCAGGTAGCAAATGGGTGTTGACAGGGGGTCTGGGCGCGGTAAGAATCGAAGTCCCACCGTCCAGCCATCCGGCTGTCGTGGACCGTCCGGTGTCGCGTCTCCCGATCCGTCGCCGTCACTGCAAGGGAGCAGTCATGACCCAGATCTTCGTCAACCTTCCGACCACGGACCTTGAGCGCGCCAAGTCGTTCTACCAAGCCATCGGCGCCGAGGTGGTGCCCGAGTTCACCGATGACAACGCGTCGTGTATCAAATGGACCGATGACATCTTCTTCATGATCCTCACCAGGGACTACCTCGCCACGTTCACGGACAAACCGATCGTCGACCCGCACACCGCGGCTCAGGCGCTGACTGCGATGAGCCGCGAATCCCGGGACGAGGTCGATGCAATGCGCGCCTCGATCCTCGACGCCGGCGGTGGGGAGAACAAAGAACCGCAGGACCTCGGGTTCATGTACGGAATCAGCATGACCGACCCCGATGGCAACATCCTCGAGTTCATGTGGATGGACCCAGCGGCAGCCGAACAGGGTCCCGAGGCCTTCGAACAGAACTGAGCCTGATCAGCCCGAAGCCGGCTCCGGTCCCAGACGGGACGCCGAACTACGTGACGGCGGCCCAGCAACCCGGCGCGAGGTTGCTGGGCCGCCGTCAGGTAGCAAATAGGGAGTTTGAGGGGCCCGAGGCGGTCTAGCCTGCTTGGGCGGCGAGCACCTCGAGCACGGAATCGCCGTAGCGGTCGAGCTTCTTCAGACCCACTCCGCTGACCTGACCGAGTTCGCTGATCGTCGTCGGCTTGACCTCGACGATGCCGTAGAGCGTGGCATCGGGGAACACGACGTAGGCGGGCACGCCCTGCTCCTTCGCCTGCTCTCCTCGCCAGGAGCGCAGTGCCTCGAACAGGGAGGCATCGGCGGAGTCGAGCTCGACCTCGGGGCCGCCTCGGCGACTTGATCCGGCCTTCTTCGCTCCGGCTTTCTTCACCGGGTCGACACGCAGTGAGATCTCCTCTTCTCCGCGCAGCACGGGGCCGGCGTTCTCGCCGACCACAAGCACACCGTAGTCACCATGGGATTCGAGGAGGCCGCGGGCGAGCACCTGCCGGATGACGGTCTTCCACTGGCTCTCGGACAGGTCCTCGCCGACGCCCCAGACGCTCAAGCTCTCATGGTCCGAGGCCCGGGACCGGTCATTGTCGTTGCCGCGCAGCACATCGATGACTTGGCCCGAACCGAAACGCTGCCCGCGTTCTCGGTCGAGGCGGATGACGGCCGACAGAAGCTTCTGCACGGCCACGGTCGCGTCCCAGGTCACTGGGGGTGTCATGCAGGTGTCGCAGTTGCCGCACGGTGCGGATTCCTCGTCGAAGTACCGCAGCAGCTGCACACGTCGGCAGTCGACGGTCTCGCAGAGGGCGAGCATCGAATCGAGGTGGCTCATCTGGCGGCGTTTGAACACCTGGTCGCCTTCGCCGGATTCGATGAGTCGACGTTGGGAGACGACATCGCCGAGGCCGTAGACCATCCACGCATCCGCGGGCAGTCCGTCACGGCCGGCTCGACCGGTCTCCTGGTAGTAGCCCTCGACCGAGCGGGGCAGATCGAGGTGGGCGACGAAGCGGACATCGGGTTTGTCGATGCCCATGCCGAAGGCGATCGTGGCGACCATGACGATGCCGTCCTCGCGGAGGAATCTCGCCTGATTCTCCGCCCGCACTTCGGAGGGCAGCCCTGCGTGGTACGGCAGGGCTGTGAGGCCGCGGGCGACGAGTGCTTCGGCCAGCTGATCGACCCCGCGCCGGGACAGACAGTAGACGATGCCCGAATCCCCGGGGTGTTCGGTGGTGATGAAGTTGAGCAGCTGCGATCTCGCCGAGGCCTTCGGCTCGATCCGGTAGGTGATGTTGGGTCGGTCGAAGCTCGCGACGAAGTGCTCGGCGTCCTGGAGGTGGAGTCGTTCGGTGAGTTCGGCGTGGGTGGCCGGCGTGGCCGTGGCCGTCAGTGCGATGCGCGGGACATCCGGGAATCGTTCGGCCAAGACGCCGAGTCCCAGATAGTCGCTGCGGAAGTCATGTCCCCATTGGGACACGCAGTGGGCTTCGTCGATGGCGAACAGGGAGATCTGTGCCTGCTCGAGCAGTCGCATCGTCCGCGGCAGGACGAGACGCTCGGGCGCGAGATAGAGCAGGTCGATCTCTCCGGCGAGCAGCTGCTGTTCGACCTGTTGGGCGGTCTCGAAATCGAGGGATGAGTTGAGATAGGCCGCCCGCACGCCGAGGTTCTCCAGTGCCGCGACCTGATCGGCCATGAGTGCGATGAGCGGGGAGATGACGACACCTGTACCGTGCCTGACCAGGGCCGGGATCTGATAGCACAGGGATTTTCCGCCGCCGGTGGGCATGAGTACGACCGCATCCCCGCCGCTGACGACCTGGTCGACGATGGCCGCCTGCTGGCCCCGGAACTCCTCATAGCCGAAGACATCGTGGAGGACATCGAGGGCGGAGGTCGTGGCTGCGGAGGTCATGGCTCCCACCCTAGTTCACGTCACTGACCCGAACCTCCACCGGAGACAGCCCACAGCACCCGGCAATCCCATACTTAACGGCCCGCGAACCTCCGTGCCGCCACGAGGCCCAACACGCACACCACGGCCACAGCGACGGCGAAGACGACGGTCGCATTCGCCAGTCCCACCTCGGCGGCGAGGAATCCGGCACCGATCGCCGGAACCGACATGAACACATAGGCGAGGCTGAAGTACGAGGTGGTCGCCTCGGTGCGGTGCTCGGGCGCAGTCACCGCGGTGATCGCGCGCATACCGGTCATGAAGACGAGCCCCTGCCCGGCTCCTGCCAACGCTGCGGAGACGATGAGCAGCGGCAGCGACCCCGCCATGAGTGCGAAGACGAGTGCACCCATGCTCACGATCATGGTCACGGTCCCGCCGACGATGAGCAGGCGGTCGCTGAACCCGCGCAACAGCACCTGCGCGGTCGCCGAGGCGCCGAAGAGGAGGAACACAACAGCGCCGGTGACCGCGGTCGACGTCACGTGCAGGGTCTGACCGATGAAGCTCGGCGCGATCGCCGAATACAGCCCGCACACCGCGAAGCCGGTGATCGCCCCAGGTGAGGCGGCCAGGAACATGCGCTTCGCCGAGGCGGGAACCCCCGGCAGCTGCAACCGCACAGCCGTCGCCCCGCCGCGCGTCCGGTCCCGCACGAGGATGAGCGCCACCCCGGCGATGATGAGCATGATCGCATTGACGAGGAACGGCGTGAGCAGGGGAGCGGGAGCGAATCGGGCGAGCAGTCCGGAGGACAGGATCCCGAGTCCCAGCCCGCCCATATTCGCCGCCGTCGCCAAGGATCCGGCGAGTCGTTCGCGACCGGCCGGCGCGTTCTCGAGCACGGTGACGGTGGCGGTCGACGTGAAGATCCCCGCGGCCAGCCCGGACAGGACCCGGCCGGCCAACAGCAGGCCGATGTGGGAGCCGATGAGGAAGAGCACCGCCGAGCCGATCGAGAAGATCACCCCGAGGCTGAGCACCGGCCGACGCCCCAGTCCGTCGGAGAGGCGACCGAAGACGACGAGCGCGCCGATGACACCGACCGCGTAGATCGCGAAGAGCTGAGTGGTGAATGCGGTGCCGAACCCGAACCGCTCCTCATAGAGCGGGTAGAGGGGCGTGGGCAGGGTGGTGCCCATCATGACGACAGTGAACACGTACACCGAGGCGGCCAATCCCCATCCCGTCGCGACGCGCGCTTCCGGGTGCCGCCGGTGTGCCGCCGCCGTTTCGTCGGCCACTGCCGCACCCCTTTTCCGTCCGCAATCGTCGCTCGCCGAGGCGGCCCACCGCACCCGTTGCCCCGATCGTCCGAGGACCGGTCCGGCGCCCTTCGATCCTGACAGGTGCCTGCAGGCGGTGAACCGACTGCGATTGTACGCTGGAACTGAAAAGCCCATGCCTGCGTGAGCACATGGCGGATTGTGCGCACCCGCGAGAAGGAGCAGATTCCGATGACGACGACCCCGAACAGCCCAGCCGACACCGACCCGACCGCACCGGCGGATCCGACCCGACGTCGTGTGATGAAGACAGCGGGCGTGGCCGGAACGGTGGCGGTCATCGGCGGTTCCGTGGCGGCCACCTCGGCGTGTTCGTCCGACGAGGATGCGGAGCCGACGAAGGACTCGAGCTTGCCGGCCTCCGACGTTCCTGTCGGTTCCGGCACCGTCATCGAGGACACCTACGTGATCACTCAGCCGAAGGAAGGCGAGTTCTTCGCGTTCTCATCGGTGTGCACCCACCAGGGCTGCCAGGTCACTCGCATCACCGAGGAGGCCATCATCTGCCCGTGCCATTCCTCGAACTTCTCGGTGACAACCGGAGAGGTGATCTCCGGTCCGGCCGAGGAACCGCTGCCGAAGTATGAGGTCTCCGAAAGCGGCGGCACACTGACCGTCAAGGGGCAGTAGGGCACGTAGAGACCGACTCGGGCCGCCGCCGGCCTACGTAGGCCGCCGTGGTCGGCCGTTCGCGGAGCCGGGCACTCTCCGTCAGAGGAAGAGCCCGGGGAGGACGAGGGCGCCGGCGATGAAGAGCGCGAGCAGGGCGGAGAAGCCGAGCCCGCTCGCTTCGTTCCGGCGTGCCTTCGGATCGTCGGATCGCCACGGCAGGTCCGCCCAGACGAGCGCGGCCCGGAAGACGGAGACGACGATGACGAGCATTCCGGTCAGCCAGACGTAGATGAACCAGCTCTCCCAGCCTCCGAACGGTGTGATGAGGCGGATGAGCAGCACGAATACGACCGCCGTGACCATCCCCGAGAGCAGTCCGATCCGGGACGTCGCGCGGGGCGCCCGCCACGCTGTGAATGCGCCCCAGGCCACGATGAGGGCTCCGATCACTGCTGAGACGAGTTCGGGACTCATGAGCGTACTCCTTTCGTCGAGACAAGACTCGCGGCCTCGTCGACGTCGTTGGCTGAGTCGTTCAGGACGATGATGCCGCCACCGCTCTCCCTGTCGAATCCGAGGAAAGACCGGTAGCCGCCGGTGCCGCCGTTGTGCCAGGTGATGGTCGAGCCGTCGTGCGTCGTCGTGAACCACGCCCAGCCGATGCGGTCGTCCTCGAAGTCGGCTCGAGGTTCGGCCGCCTCGGCGCCGGGCGCGGTTCCGTCGCTCACAGCTCGCAGCCAGATCGACAGGTCATGGGTCGTCGATCGAATCGCGCCAGCAGATGCCGAGCCGCCGAGAGTCCACGGAGCGGCCGGCAGCCCCGATGCCGTGAACCCATGGGACAGGCCGTCAGCGGAGTCGGGAACGAACGTCTCATTCATCCCCAAGGGTTCGGTGAGGCGGTCGCGAACGAGCTCGGAATAGTCCCGCCCGGCCGCCTCGGCGAGGGCCTGGCCGAGGACGGCGAACCCGTAGTTCGAATACTCGGGTTCCGGCTCGCCCACCTCCACGTCGTTGAGGCTAGCCACGATGTCCCCGGCGTCCCCGCGGTACGGGTCGGTGTGCAGGTAGTTCGACAGCACGCTCATCACCCCGTCGCTGAAGCTCGGAGCGGGTTCCTGGGAGGGCAGCCCCGACCGCTGCATCGCAATCGACTCGAGCGTCACCTCGGCGACCTTCCCCTCCAGGTTCGGCCAGACCTCGCCGAGGCGGGTGTCCGCCTTCACCTCGCCCCGGTCGATCGCCTCGGCGAAGAGGGCGGCCGTGAACGTCTTCGTGATTGAGCCGATCTCGAACTCGGTGTGCTCATCGGCTCCGGTGCCCGCGAAGGTCACTTCGTCTCCGTCGATGTGGGCCGCGGCCACATGCTGCCAATGCTGGCTGCCGAGCGCGTCCCCGAGTTCGGTCATGAGCTCGGCGTCCCCTGTCGGCGTGCCTTGGAAGCCGCGCGGCCACGGGGTGATCGCCGCGAGCACGGCGGCTGTGACGGTTGCCGCGATCACGGCAATCAACACTCGCCGAGGCGGCCGTCCCGCAGCCGCAGATGTGCGGTTGAGATCGGAGTCAGTCATCGTTCCTCCTGGTCAGCAGGGGTGGAATGGGTGATGGTCGGGTCCGGGTCGCGCGGTGGGCGAGCGGCCCGCCGGTGAGAGGTTCTGTCAGTGCGTTCCGATGAGGACGAGGGTGAGCAGCGGAACGACTCGCTGAGCGGGCACGCGCCAGTGCCCGCGGCGGGCGCTCTCTAACCAGCCGGCGCCGGCGAGGGCATGCACATGGTGATAGATCTGCCCGGACGTGCCGAACCGTTCGTCCTTGCCCAGTTCGGCCACCGTGCTCGTGCCCTCATAGATCGCTTGGAGCAGCTGCAGGCGGACCGGGTGACCGAGCGCTGCCAAGGATCCGGCCGCCTCGGCGAAATCGATCTGCGCCAGCCCTGCGCTGCTCAGACCCATCTGCCACGCCACGGGACCGCTGCCGCCCGGGGGAGTCGTGTACCCGGTGTAGGTCACTCCGCCCTCCTCGCCGAGGTGGTCGACGAGCCCGTGCAGCGCCCAGAACGACTCGGTGTCGCCCGGCAGGGCTGAGTTCCCGGCGGCGGGTTGGACTGACGATTCCGGGCAACCGGATGGCACCGGTGATTCCGCTCTGATCGACGACGTTCCGTCCGCCTTCTGCTGAGTCGCGCCGGGCTCCTGCGATGCAGAGGGTTCTGCGGCTGCAGCCTCGAGCTCGGCGACTCGCTGTTCGAGAGCGGAGAGGCGATCTTCTGCCGACGGTGTTGGTTCCATGCTTGGACAATACAGGAAATACGTAATTACGTAAATGCATGCAGAGCGAAGAGGCGGCTCTCACTCGACCCTGAACCGACGCTGATCGGACAGACTCAGGCAGGCGACCTAGACTGGTGCCGTGATGAGTACCGAAGATCCGCGCACCGAATCCACAGCCCCGCGTAACGAAGCCGCCCCGCAGGCCATTGCCGCAGCGAGTCGACTCGGCTGGCCCATGGTCGTACGCGGAATCCTCGGCGTCGCCTTCGGCATCGTCACCGTCTTCTGGCCCCGCGATTCGAGCAATCCGCTGCAGCTGAGCCTGCCGACCGACGTTGTCGACCACCTCGCGATCGGCTACCTCATCCTCTTTGCCCTGGCCCTGGTCTTCCAGGCCGTGCGCTCGCCGTTGAACGTGCGCACCGCGATCTTCGGACAGGCCGTCATCGCGATCCCGGCCATCGTCTTCCTCTTCCTCGCCGACCAGCCCGCCGAACTGCGCGCGGCCCTGAGCATCTGGGCCCTGCTGCACGGCGCCCTCGAATTCTGGGCCTACCGGCAGCTGCGGTCCCAGCCCATGGCCTCGGATTTCCTCATCGCCTCCGGAGTCCACGTCCTGCTCGGCATCATCCTCGTCTTCGGCGACGGCATGGAGGCCCTGTCGATCCTCGGCTTCACGGGAGCGGCGACCCTCATCGCCGGCGTGATCTTCATCATCGGCGGCTACTCCCGCCTGAGCAAGGGCCGTCAGCTGGCCAAGCTCGGTGCCCTGCCCGAACAGATCGACTCCCCCGCCGAGGCGGCCGACCCCACCGACGCTGCCCCCTCGGGCGCCGCTGACGCCGCCGACGATGCGAACCCGTCCGATGCCGCGGACACGTCGAACCCAGCCGATGCCGCCGGCGAAGCCGATCGCACGACCGAGGCCGCCGACTCGGCCGATTCCGGTGATCCGGACGATCCGGACAGCGATACCCCAGTGAAGAAAGAGCCCTGACCGGCACCCGAGCCAACCGAGACACCCGAGGTGAGATGAGCACTGTCGAGCACGAGAGCGCAACCGAATCCCGATTGGCCACCATCGCCGCCTCGGTGAGGTCCTCCGAGTTATTGGGCGACCTTGCCGAAGCCAGCCGAGCACTCGACCCCGTCCTCTTCCGGCGCCTCTTCGCGCTCTCCCGTTCCCCATCCCTGCTGGTGGCCACCGACTACGACGGGACGATCGCCCCCATCGTCGACATCCCCAGCCAAGCCTTTCCCTTGGAGAGCTCGGTCGACTCACTGCGCGCGCTCGCCTTGCTGCCGTCCACCTCGGCGGGGGTGATCTCCGGTCGCAGTCTGCGCGACCTCGCGGCGATGTCCCGCCTGCCCCGGGAGGTCCACCTCTTCGGGTCCCACGGCGGTGAGACCGACACATTCACCATCGACACGCTCACCGAAGAGCAGCGGGCGGTCCTCGCCGACCTCCGCGCCGACCTCACACGCGCCCTGCCGCGCGACGTCATCGAGCACAAGACCACCGGCGCGGCCGTGCACCTGCGCGGACTCGACGAGACCGACCGGCGGGAGATCGAAGCCGCCGTCGAGAAGCTCGCCGACGCCCACCCGATCCACCCCACCCGCGGCAAGCAGGTCATCGACCTGTCCGTCGTACCGTCGTCGAAGGCCGACGCGCTGACCCGTCTGCGCAACCAGACAGGGGCGGAAGCCGTCGTCTTCATCGGCGATGACACCGCCGATGAGTTCGCTCTCGAAACCCTCGGCGCCGATGACCTCGGGCTCAAGGTCGGAACTCAGACCGCATCAACTCACGCCGACTTCCGGCTGGACTCACCGGCCGAGGTCTCCACCGTCCTCAGTGCCCTGTTCGAGCTGCGCAAGTCCTGGCTCTTCGGCCGCCGCGCCACCCCGATCCAGCGGCACAGCCTCATCGGCAACGGACAGTCGACCGCGCTCATCGACCCCACCGGCAGCATCTGCTGGATGCCGCACCCGCTGCCGCATTCGGCGTCGATGTTCTCCGAGATCCTCGGCTCCGAGGCGGCAGGATTCTTCGCCGTGGCACCGGCCAATGGGGCCGCCCCGCTGACCCAGCGCTACCTCGGGAACTCGACCCTGCTCGAGACCCGGTGGGCCGGACTGAGCTGTGTCGACTACCTCGCTCCCGTCGACGGGCACAGCGATGACACGATCGTCGTCCGCGTGCTCACCGGCGACACCCCGACCCGCATCCGCTTCGCACCCAGGCTCGACTACGCCACGGTTCCCACCCGCATGACCCGGTCCGATGATGGTGTGGCGGTGCTCGGCACCGCCGAGCCGATCGAACTCCACGCCCCCGGAATCGACTTCGACATCGTCGAGAACGGCGACTCCCACACCGCCGAGGCGACCGTCGTCCCCTCGCAGCAGCCCGGCGGATCCGTCGTCCTCGTCCTCGCCTGCGGGACGGGCACGGGCGACGCCGGATACATGGCCACAGGCGGCGAGCATCATGTGCGCGAACGCGCCCTGAACTTCTGGACGAACTGGGTCGAATCACTGACTCTGCCCGGTCACCACCGCGAAGAGGTCATCCGCTCCGCGATCACCCTGCGCGCTCTGTGCCACGAACCCACCGGCGGAGTCCTCGCCGCCCCCACGACCTCCCTGCCCGAGGGCATCGGCGGCGTCCGCAACTGGGACTACCGCTATACATGGCTGCGCGACGGATCGATGACCGTCCGCGCCCTGCTCGCCCTCGGTTCCACCGGTGAGGCCGAAGGATTCCTCTCCTGGCTGTCGGGGGTGCTCGAGCGCACGGTCTCACCCGAACAGCTGCATCCGCTCTACGCCGTCGACGGCTCGGCCCTGACCACCGAGGCGGTGCTCAACCACCTGCCCGGATACGCCGGATCACGGCCGGTGCGGGTCGGCAACGCCGCCGAACATCAGGTCCAACTCGACGTGTTCGGCCCGGTCACGGAGCTCCTCGACGAACTCAGCGACCACCTCGGCGAGTTGCCCGAGGATTATTGGACGCTCACCTGTCAGATGGTCGAGGCCGTGGGCAAACGGTGGTTCGAGGCCGATCACGGGATCTGGGAAGCCAGGCGTCCGCCGAAGCACAACGTGTACACGCGCGTGATGTGCTGGGTGACGGTCGATCGGGCGCTGCGGATTGCGGACCGGTTCGATCGTGAGCCGCCCGGTGCGTGGCGGCAACTGCGCGAGGAGATCGCCCACGACGTGCTCACGCATGGCTTTAACGAGGAAGTTGGCGCATTCACCGTCGCCTACGGTGAGACGGATTTGGACTCGGCGGCACTGTTCGTCGGGCTCTCGGGACTGCTCGACGCCGACGATCCGCGATTCGTGTCCACCGTCGACGCGATCGAGCGTGAGCTGCGGGTCGGCCCGACGGTGTTCCGCTATCGCTACGATGACGGGCTGCCCGGGCTCGAGGGCGGATTCCACATCTGTACGACCTGGCTCATCGAAGCCTTCATCAAGGTCGGTCGCATCGACGACGCCTGGGATCTGTTCCGGCAGGTCGACAACTTGCTCGGGCCCACCGGGCTGCTGTCAGAGGAATACGACCCCGTTGCCGAGATGCACCTGGGCAACCACCCGCAGGCGTACTCACACCTCGGCTACATCCGCGTCGCCCAACAGCTCGACGCCCACCGCCCGAGCTGAGGCAATGCTGCCTGCCGCGGCGGACCCTGTCCGCGCGATAAGTGTGCGCAGATTGCCAACTCCGAGCGGTGGGCTCAGTGTTCTAGTGCAACAGTGGGCTGGTCTCAGGCTACCTGCTCATGCAACAGATCAGCCAGGACCTCGGCCGGGGTCGCGAACCCGAGGACCTTCCGCGGCCTGCGGTTGAGCTGATCCTGCATCGCCTGGATCTCCTCGTCAGTAACCGACTCATCGAAGACCGTGCCCTTCGGGTAGTAGTCCCGAACGAGACCGTTGGAGTTCTCATTCGTCGGTCGTTGCCAGGGTGAGTGCGGGTCGCAGAAGTACACCTGGCAATCGGTGGCGACAGTGATCCGCAGATGCTCAGCCATCTCCTGACCCTGGTCCCACGTGAGAGTCGAGAACAACGCTTCCGGCAGGGAAGCGATCATGTCCTGGACTAGTCCGGTGACGGTGACCGATTCGCGGTTGTTCGGCAGTTTCCGGATCAAGGAGAACCGGGACCGGCGTTCGAAGACGGTCACCAGGCCACCGGCGTGGGAATCGACGACGAGATCACCCTCCCAGTGGCCAGGAACAGTGCGGTCGGCAGCTTGTGAGGGACGGTCGGTCAACAAGGCACCATCGAGCCAGGGACGGTTGGACCGACGCGGCAGCTTCGACTGTGGCTTCCTTCCCGTCTGTCCCGATCGGAGGGCTTTGACCACGGCCAGCTCGTGACGCAGGGATCCGCGTCCTTGGACGTAGAGAGCTTGGTAGACCGTTTCGTGGCTCACGTGCAGGTCCTTCCGGTCAGGGTAGTCACGCCGAAGCCTACCGGCGACCTGTTCGGGCGAGCACTTGTCGTTGAGCCCGTTGATCACGTGAGCCCGCAGCCACGGATCCTCGAGACGTGTGCGACGGTGTTTCTTGCGTGCCTGTCGGGCATAGGTGCGGCCGTGGGCGCCGGCGGCACTGTAGACCGGGTGTGGGCTGATTCTGTCGTATTGGATGAGTCGGTTGCGGCGGATCTCTCGGGACACGGTTGACGGAGCAACACCGAGTTGAGTCGCGATGGTTCTCATCGACAATGGCGGATCTGATTGCAGGCCAGCCTGGATCGTCATTCGGTCGGCGATCGTCAGGTGGCGGTAGGCAGGTGGTCGTGGTGGTGCCGGGGCAGCAACGATGGTGGTCGGCATGGACAGTATTCTGCCGGTCCTGCCTTTGGGCAGGCCGAGTCGCCGCGCCCACCGGGTGACGGTGTTGAGGTTGATGCCGAGGTGGTCAGCGATCGCTGATCGTGGTCTGCCTTCGAGGAGGAGCCAGAAGAGTTCGTCGAGGACGTGGAAGGGCAGCCGTGGACGTCTGTAGTGCGTGGTCATGGGGGTGTTCCTTCGTTCAGTGGAAACACCCGGTCTGATAGTGCTGGTCAGACCGGGTGTTGCACTAGAACCTAGAAACCGCCAGCTGGAAATGGGCAATCTGCGCACACTTATCCTGCCGTCAGACGGCGGACGCTCAGTGGTGCCAGCTGTCCTGTCGCGCTCAGCTCACTCAACGAGGAGGGTGACCACCTCGGCGACGCAGGCGGGGCGATCCTGGCCGTCGATCTCGATCGTGTGTTCGAGGATGACCTGCGTGCCCTTGTCGCCGCGGATGACGTCCTTGACGCTGATGGTTCCGCGCAGTCGGGAGCCGACGACGACGGGCTGGAGGAAGCGGACCTTGTTGAGCCCGTAGTTGACGCGGATCGACACGCCTTCGATCGTGAAGACCTCCGTGGAGAACTTCGGGATGAGGGAGAGGGTGAAGAATCCGTGGACGATCGTCGCGCCGTAAGGCCCCTCGGCCGCGCGAGCTTCGTCGACGTGGATCCACTGGTGGTCGCCGGTGACGTCGGCGAAGGTGTTGATGGCGTCCTGATCCATCGTCATCCACTCGGAGGAGCCGAGCCCCTGGCCGATGAGCGATTCGATCTCGTCGATGCCGTTGATTGTGCGCACGTGGTTCTCCTTTGATCCTGGCTCAGATGCTGAGCGGACATTCGATTGAGGTCCGCTGTTCTTGGCATCATACGTGGCCGTCCGGTTGACGCCACACAGCCGTCCGGACTGTGAGTCCCACGGATCGAGTCCGTTAGGCTGACGGTCCGAGTCCGTTAGGTTGACGGTTCAAGTCCGTTAGGTTGGAGGCATGGCCGAACAATCACAGGAGCGCCCGGAGACGCTGACGCATCCCCTCTCGCCGAGGTGGCTGGAACGTCCCGACGGCTACCGTCACTTCGAATCCGCGTACTTCGTCGGCCACGGGACGGACACGTTCGAGCGCTGCGCCGAGGAGCTACTGCACTGGGAGGTCAAGATCCGCAGCGGCTTCGACATCGAGGTGGACGTCGGCGACGTCCTCGTCGGAAGTGCGGACACGGTCAGTCGAGCGGCTGGAGCGGAGTCGACGGCCGATGTCGACGCTCGCGCGGATGGAGTGGGTTCTGGCCTGCAGCCTCGAGTGGAGCCGGGCCAGGAGCCGACGATCCGCGTGCGCCTCGGGCCCTTCCGCCTGCCTGAGCCTTCACAAGTCATCGACGTCTTCGAAGAGGAGGACCGATGCGGCTTCACCTATGGCACGAAGCCGGGACATCCGATCACCGGAGAGGAGTCATTCATCCTCATCCGCACCGCCGATGACAGGGTCTTCCTCGTCCTGCGATCGGTCTCGCGGGCGGGGCTGGGCATCTGGAGACTCGGCGAACCGTTCGTCCGGCCCGCTCAGATCATCTGCCGCCGGCGCTACGGACGGGCGCTGCGCAGCTGATCGGTCACTTGCCGGGAATCGAGTCGCGGGCGGGAGTGTATTCCCAGTGCCACGGCTCGTACATGCTCGCCTTGGCCCAGTCGGGGTTCTCCCAGCCGTATTCGTCTCCGTGCTCGACGAGCCAGTTCCAGGCTCCGGTCTTGTTGGCGACTCCGCCGCCGAGGTCGAGTGCGATTCCCCAACCATGCAGTGAGGTGCCCGGCTTGGCGGCCAGCCCCGGCTTCCGGCCGGCGACCGAGAGCTGTCCGGCCATGTCGCGGTAGGAGTCCGTGATCTCGAGCTCCTTGCCGGTGTCCTTCTTGTACGCGGCATTCATCTTCGCGAAGGAGACAGCGGCGTCGGCGCGGAGTCTGTGGTCTTCCTTGCCGAGATCGCACAGCCACTCGTCGGGCAGTTCGCCGTTGCCGGCGGACTGGTCGAAGTTCTGCTTCGCATCGCAGCCGGGCAGGGCGCTCTTCTCAACAGCGCGGGACGCGGCTTCGACCTTCTTCTGCTTGGCGCTCGGCACGCCGATCTCCATCGATGACTTTCCCTTGAATTCCGGGACGTCGGCGTTGACCTTCTCAGCATTGATGGCGGCGGGCTCACCGGCAGCGGTCGGGTCGGTCTTGACCTCGGCACCTCCGCTGAGGTTGTTGACCAGCATGGTCACGGCAGTGGCGGCACCCGCCACTGAGACGGCTGCCAGAGTCGAGACGGTCCGCACTTTCTTCTTTCGCACGGACTTGAGCAGCGCACCATCGGACCCGCGGCTCTCGGCGGCTCCTGCGCTGACCCGACGGGCAGACGAGGCGGACGGTGAGCCGAAGGTCGTGGGGACCGCGGCTGCTTCACGCGCCATTGCGGCACGACGCGGAGACGCCTGAGCGGCCCGCGCCTCGTCGGCCATTGCTGCGCGCCTGGGCGACAGGGACTCGGCAGAAGAGTCAGTGGATGCAGGCGCGGTCGGTGCCCCGGTGCTGCGCGACGAGGTGCGTGCGCGTGAGAACGGGGACGATGAGCGACGCCTGCGCAGATCCCGTCGACGCACCGTTGGTTCTGTGGTCGATGATGACTCTGACATAACTCTCCGTGTGACTGTGACTCGTCGAAGACCGCCGAGGTTTCGACGACTTCAATACAACATCACAAAAGTGTAACGGGAATATATAGAACCTGTCATATTTTGGTGACGAGTTGCACTCGCGGTCGGTCAGCCGTTGTCCAGGCTGGGTCCAGCGAAACCTCGGAGTCCGGGCATCAGACCAGGTCAGCGCCCTGAACAGAGTTGAGGGGCCGCCTCGGCGAAATCATTCGGATCGGCTCTCGATGTACTCCCGGAGCGCGCGATCCTGGGCCTCCTCGTCAGGGAAGATCACCTCGGTTCGCGCGCCGCCCGTTACGGGGTCGTTACTGAAGATCAGCGTGATGCCGAGCAGCCGAGCCTGCCCCTGAGCGATGACGAGACCGAGGCCCATTCCGCCGCCGCCGGCGGAGACGAAACGGGTCGGGCCGGTGTTGACGATGTCCGGTGGGTAGCCGGAGCCGGAGTCGGTGACGACGATGCTGCGCGTGCTCGTCTCCAGGCGGATGGGATCTCCACCGTGTTTGATCGCGTTGACGAGCAGGTTCGAGACGATGCGCTCGAAACGGCGGACATCGGTGACCAGCGTCGAATTCAGCGCCGCCAGATGGGTGTCGATCTGATGACCGGCGAGGGCACCCGAGGCTTCCATCGTGCCCAGCAGGGACCGGATCGCCTGATCGACGTCGACGCGGGTGAACTCCGGGTTGGCGCGGCCGGCGTCGAGGCGGGAGACCTCGAGGAGATCTTCGACGAGGACCTGCATGCGCACGACCCGGTCCTTGACGAGTTCGGCCGGGCGGGAATCCTCTTCGAGCAGGTTGGCGGCGTTGACCAGACCGGTCAGCGGGGTGCGCATCTCGTGCGCGAGGTCGGCGGTGAAGCGCTGCTCGGAGTCGATGCGTTCGGTCAGTCGGGCCACCGCGGTGTCGACGGCAGTGGCGAAGGCCCACACCTCCTGATCGGATTCGTCGATGACATCGGCGATGCGCGTCGTCGTGTCCCCGGCGGCGATCTTCCTGGCAGCCTGAGCGCCGAGGGTGAGCCTGCGGGAGATGCGGCCGGCGACGATCGATCCCACACCGCCGACAACGAGGGCGGAGCCGATCATGCCCACCAGCAGTGCTTGGTCGATGCGGCCGATGAGCTCTTGGCTGTCCTTCGTCGAGGCGCGCACGGAGATCACCTGGGTGTGCGAACCGACCTCGATCGGGGCGGCGGCCCACACGATCTCCTCACCGTCGACCTCGGACCGGATCGTCACACTCTGGCCCTTGAGCGCGGACTTGCGCGCTTCCTTGGGCAGCTCCGGATCGTCGATGCGGGCATTGAGGGTGAGCACTCCGGTTTCGGAGAAGATGGCCGTCGCATTCGTCAGCTGCTCCGTCACGGTCGAACGCATCCGGTCGTCCTCGGCTCGTGCGGCGGATTGGCGCAACACGATCGAGCACGACAGCACGGCGATGATCACCGAGGCGACGATGAGCAGAGAGATCTTCCAGCGCAGCGACATGCGATCAGCCTGCGAAGCGGTAACCGAATCCGCGAACGGTTTCGATCATGTTCGCCCCGATCTTCTTCCGCAGGCGCTGGATGTGAACGTCGACGACGCGGGAGTCACCGGCCCATTCGTATCCCCACACCGTGAACGCGATCTTCTCCCGGGAGTACACATGTTCGGGCTGCTCGGTCAGCAGCAGGAGGACGCGCAGCTCGGTCGGGGTGAGGTGGACTTCCTCTCCGTCGACCTCGACGGTCAGCCGGCCGGTGTCGAGGACGAGGGATCCCAGTCGTGTGCGGAACGGACCCAGCCCGCCGTCGGAGCCGGACGGTTCCTGGGCCACAGTGGGCGTGCCGCTCGGGCGGGGTGGAACCCCGGTGCCGCCGATCGCCTCTTCGTCGTCATCCGTCTCGGGGGCGGTGGTGAATTTCCCACCGGCACCGAGGTAGGTGTCATCGGATTCGAGCTGCGCTCGCAGCCGATCCCGGGTGTCCATTCCGGGGCTGGCGCCGAGGACCTCGGGGATGCCGTCGCCGGTGACCATGCCGCCGGGACCGATGACGGTTTCGTGATGCTCATCCGCCTCGGGGGCGGGGGAATAGCCGAACCGGTCGGTGCCGGTGGTGATGAATCGGCGGACGACCGCGCGGATGCGGGCGTTGAGCACCTGCATGTCGAAGGGTTTGGTGAGGTAGTCGTCGGCTCCGGCCTCGAGCGCCTGGACGATGTCGATGGCATCGGAGCGGGCGGAGATGATGATGATCGGGATCGTCGAACGTTCGCGCACGGCACGGCAGATGGACGCGCCGTTCATCGTCGGCAGCATGAGATCCAGAAGCAGGACGTCGGCGCCGTTGGCGGAGACGAACTCGTAGCCCTCGCGGCCGTCGGCAAAGGCCGAGACCGTGTAATCGAAGCGTTCGAGTCCGATCTGCGTCGTTTCGCGGATGACCTCGTCATCCTCGACCAGAACTATGTGCATTACGTTTCTCCATTAAGCCGCGTGAAGCGTTGACCTGGTTCAAACCTACCGTCGTGCAGGCGGAACACCTGCACCGACCAGCCGGAGGGGCAGCATGCTTTGTCCCCGTCAGCGAACATGGCCTCCTGCACCACCAGTGTCCCATTTCTGCCGGGACTGACCTTGAGCTGATTGCCCGTGGCGATGAGCTCGAGGCGGGGCTCGCCCTTCTGTTCGCTGATGACAGCTCCGGCGATGATCTCATTCCGCTGTTTGGGGTTGGCCACCGTGACCAGCTGGAACTTCTGTTTGCCGCTGAGGAACGGCGACGCGAACTTCAGGCAGTCCTTGCAGTCGGCGACGACCTTGGCGGTCTCCGTGGCGCTGCCGGTGACGGCGATTCCCGAGGACGATTCGATGGCCTTGCGGACCTCGTCGAGCGAGAACGGTTCGTTCGCCTGGCCGGCTGCCTCGGTGTTGGGGGCGAAGAGAGAGGGGGAGGGGTTGCCCTCGGGGGAGACCTTGAGACCGCGATCGGGGCCGCAGGCTGTGACGGTGAGAGTCATGATTGCCGCGAGGAGGAGTGCGGTGAAGGTGCGGAGTGTGCGACGGGGGGATGCCGAGTGGGGAATATCGAGGGGGCCGGGGCCGACGGCTGCGACGCCTGCGGCGGTGGTCGTCGGTGCAGTGGTGTCCGCGCATGATTCACAGCCAGGCGGGGCCTGGCTGGAGTGAAATGAGCGCAGCTCCTCCCCGGAGGCGCGTCTGACAGTGACGGGCACATCCTCATTTTTGCCTGTTCCGAGCCTGTAGTCCACCTGATCATCGGCGCAGAGGGCTCAGCGCCGTCGTCGGATCCACCTGCCGTCGTGTCGTCCGCCGGCTTCAAGGCGTCTTGTGGCCGCCTCGGTGCTTGGGACGGACGGTCGGCGGGGCCCGCCTCGGCGGCGGTGGAATCGAAGTTCCAGTTGGGGTCGACCGAGATTTGATCTCGCCCACAGGATGGGACTGCTCTCAGGTCGGACCGGTAGAATGAGCGGCATGGCGCCCACGAACACCCCGAAGAAGAAGTCCACAGGCGGCAAGCCCACCAGCACGGTGTCCTACAAGGACGCGATCAAAGTCGGCGCCGTCTGCGGAATCGTCACTCTCGTCCTCGCGATCATCGTCACTCGAGCTTGGCAGGACGGCCGCGCCTTCGGCTACGCGTTCATCTACGCCGGAGCCGCATTTGTGCTGGTGTCGGGCTTCACGAGCTACCTCAACTGGGTGATGCGCAAGGATACGCAGAACCAGAACCAGTCCTACCCGGTCATGCGGTAAGACGCCCCGCCACGCACAGAGACGCGCCGGCCCTCCGCTGAGACGTTCACTGCGGCGCCGGATCGACTTCCCTCTCGCGGCACCACCTCGCGTGACTGTCATTTCCTACAGCTGCTGAGGCATCAGACACCAAGAGCGCCATAACGCCCTGCTCCTGCAGGGCGTTATGGCGCTTTCAGTGGGGGATGCTCGCAGTCCGGGAAGAGGAAGCTTGTCGGTTACCGCTGTGCGGCCGACGTGTGCCCGCCGCAGCTCCGTCGCCGGAGGGCCCCGCCGCAGCTCCGTCGCGGTCCGCCCCGCCGCGCTTACCTGAAGCGCAGCAGGCGGAGGCTGTTGAGGATGACGAACACCGACGAGAACGCCATCGCTGCACCGGCGATCATCGGGTCGAGCAGACCGAACGCCGCGATCGGGATCGCTGCCGTGTTGTAGGCGAAGGCCCAGAACAGGTTGCCCTTGATGAGCCCCAGGGTCCGGCGCGAGAGTCGGATCGCCTGCGGGATCTGCTGCGGATCGGACTTGACCATGGTGACATCCGAAGCCGCCATCGCCGCGTCCGTGCCCGACCCCATGGCAATGCCGAGATCGGCACCGGCCAGTGCGGCGGCGTCGTTGACCCCGTCGCCCACCATGGCCACGGCCCGGCCCTGCCCCTGCAGTTCGCTGACCACGGAGACCTTGCCTTCCGGGCGGACATCCGCGCGGACCTCGGTGATCCCGAGAGCCTCGGCGACCACCTCGGCGGCTTGAGCATTGTCCCCGGTCAGGAGCACGGTGCTCAGTCCCAGCGAATGCAGTTCGTCGATCGCCGCCTTGGCCGTCGGTTTGGCTTCATCGGAGACGAAGCTCAACCCGCGGAACTGACCGTCGATCGCCAGTGCGACGATCGTGGCCCCACGCGGAATCGAATCGGTCGGGTAGTCGACCGCGATTCCGCGTTCCCGGAGCAGATCCGGACGGCCGGCGAGCACCTCGGCGCCGTCGACCGTGGCCCGCAGTCCGCCGCCGGCGATGTTCTCGAAATCCGTGACCGATGACCCGGTCGCGGTTTCGACCGACCTCGCCGAGGCGGCCCTGGCCGAATCCTCGGCCGATCCCATCGAGCTCGGCTCAGTTGGGACAGTCCCGGTCGAGACAGACTCGGTCGCGGCAGCTCCCGCTGAACCCGTCCCGACGATCTCGGGCGCGGCGTCGACGATGGCGCGGGCGATCGGATGTTCGCTGCGCGATTCCAATCGGGACAGGACATCGAAGTCCGCGGGCGAGAGCTCGGTTCCGGTCAGGCTCATCACGCCGGTGGTCAGGGTGCCGGTCTTGTCGAGGACGACCGTATCGATCGACCGCGTCGACTCCAGCGCCTCGGGCCCGGAGACGAGGATGCCCAGCTGAGATCCGCGCCCCGACGAGACTGCGAGAGCCGTCGGTGTGGCCAGACCCAGGGCACAGGGGCAGGCGATGATGAGCACGGTGAGCGCCGCATGCAGCCCCGCCGCCCAGTCCCCGGTGACGAAGCCCCAGATGAGCAGGGTGAGGATGGCGATGCCGAAGACGATCGGCACGAACACCGCCGAGATCCGATCGGCCAGCCGCTGCACGGCAGGCTTCCCGTTCTGCGCACGGGAGACGAGATCGGCCATGGCCGCCAGCGTCGTATCCGCACCCACTCGGGTGGCGCGGACCTCGAGCACACCGGAGGTGTTGATCGTGGCTCCGGTGACGGAATCTCCGGGGCCGGCCTCGACCGGCACGGATTCGCCGGTGAGCATCGCCTCGTCGATGGCCGAATGACCGGTGAGCACCTCGCCGTCGGTGGCGATCTTCTCGCCGGGGCGGACGAGGAAGACATCGTCGACGGTCAGCTCATCGATCGGCACCTGCACTTCGACACGGCCGCCATTCGCAGCAGCCCCGCCCGAAGCGGCCCCACTGTTCGCGGCGGTGCCCTCCCGCAGCACCGTCGCGGACTTCGCGCCGAGGTCGAGCAGCGCTTTGAGCGCGGCTGTCGCCCGGTTCTTCGCCCGGTCTTCGGTGAGCTTGCCGATGAGCAGGAACACCGTGATCGCCGCGGCCGCCTCGAACCACACGTGGTACTCGGTGGGGATCGCCCAGCCGTGACCGTCGGCGACGGCCCGGCCCAGCGTGAAGTACGAGTAGAGGCTCGCGACGGTGATGCCGACGCTGACCAGGGTATCCATGGTCGTCGATCCACCGCGGGCAGCCTTGTACGCCGCCGAGTGGAACGGCCACGCACCCCAGGTGACGACCGGCAGGGCGAGGATCGCGACGATCCAGTGCCACCCGGTGAAGTGCCAGCTCATGACCATCGAGATCGCGACGATCGGCACGGCCAGGATGAGGGCGCCTGCGAAGCGCGGCCGCAGGTGGCGGGGGTCGTAGTCGACGATCTCCGGACCGGCACCGCCCGCGCCGGGGCTGCGCACCGTGGCACCGTAGCCGGCCTTCTCGACGGCGTCGGTGATGTCGTCGTCGCTGAGTTCGGAGTCGATGACCACATGCGCGGTCTCCAGCGGCAGGTTGACCTCCGCCGTGACACCGTCGAGGCGGGTGAGCTTCTTCTCGATCCGGGCCGAGCACGACGCGCAGGTCATGCCTGTGATGTCGAGCTCGAGCTCGCGAGGCATCACTTCACCTCGTAGCCGGCCTCATCGACGGCGGCACGGATCGCCGCATCGTCGAGTGCGTCCGACGAGGTGATCGTGACCGGGGAATCGCCCCCGGCGTTGAGGTCGACGGCGACGTCCGAGACGCCCGCAAGTGCGCCGAGCTCTTCCTGGACAGCGGCTTCGCAGTGTCCGCAGGTCATTCCCGAAACGGTGATGGTGGTGGTCGTCATTGTGCTCTCCTATCAGCTGTGAGTGCTTCCCGATGTCAGAGCCTCAGGCGTCGTCGCACCCCGATCGGGCGGACGCGGCCCTCCGCTCAGCTCTTGATGAGTCGGGAGATGGCGGCTGATGCCTCCTCGACCTTCTTCCGCGCTTCTTCTTCGTCGCCCGATGAGGCGGCGTCGACCACGCAGTGAGCGATGTGCTCTTCGAGGAGGTTGATGGAGACCGCGTGCAGCGCGGCTGTCGCGGCGGAGACCTGGGTGAGGATGTCGATGCAGTACTTGTCCTCATCGATCATCTTCCCGATTCCGCGGACCTGACCTTCGATCCGCTTCATCCTCCGTGCGAGAGCGTCCTTCTGCGGGGTGTATCCATGTTGCTCAGTCATATTCACACCGTATACCCCTATAGGGTATAAATCAAGGTCGATCCTCGCCGAGGCGGCTGTGCGTTTGCTCTCACCCTGACCCTGACGTGTTCTCCGGCTCCTACAATCGAATCATGCGTGCTGCCAGACTGTTCCGGTTCCCGGTCAAGGGATTCCCCGCCGAGGAGCTCACCGAGGCCCGAGTGGTCAAGGACCGCGGAATCCGCGGCGACCGGATCGCGGCGTTCACTAATGGCAGCCTCGACGTCCCCGCCGACGCCTGGCACTCGTACTCCGCCTTCACCGTGCTCAAGAACGACACCGACCTGCAGAAATGGCAGGTCGCAACGACCCTCCCCGAGGCGGTCGGCGCCGAATCCGCGCCCGGACCTGATCCGGATGGCCGGAGCGCCCCCGCCGAGGCGGTCGACGATATTTCCGCGACCGTGACCCTCACGGCCCCGACGGGGGAGTCGACGACTTTCTCCACTGATGACGAAGAGGGCAGGGCCGCCTCGGCGATGTTCCTCTCCGAGCGGATACCCCCTCAGGGTACATTCCCGCGCTGCCTGGCCGTCGCCGATCAGGGGATGTTCGACTCGCAGCGCTCGGGAATCTCGCTCATCAACCCCGCCACGGTTGCCGCGATCGCCGATACCGACGAGGGCCGCGCGGCCCTCGGGTTGAGCGCGGAAGCTGCCGGTCGTACGGCGGTCGACCCGGCGGACACGGACGACCCGGTCACTCCCACAGCCGAGCTCGACCCGCTGCGGTTCCGCGGCAACATCCTCGTCGACGGACTCGCCCCGTTCGAGGAGTTCGCGCTCATCGGTTCGATCATCCGCCTCGGCGGCGTGCGCCTGGCGATCCGTTCGACGATCGAACGCTGCCCGGCGACGACCGTCAACCCGACGACCACCGAGGTCGACGTCAACGTCCCACGTCTGCTCAACTCCGCCTGCGGGCATCTGCACTGCGGAATCTACGGGCAGATCCTCGAGACCGGCGATGTCGCGGCCGGCGACGAGATCACGGTCGAAGGCCCGGCCCCGCGGGAACTGGTCAAGGTCGCACGAACTCCGCGGTTCATGACCGTCGTCGGCCGCCGGCAGATCTGCAACGACATCGTCGAGGTGGCCCTGCGCGACGACCTCGGCTGGATCCGCGAATTCGACGAGCCGGGCACGAACCTGCGCGTCCATCTCGACCTCGGCGCACCGTTCTGGCGAACCTATACGATCACCGACGTCGACGACGACATCGTCCGCATCGCCGTGCGCACCCAAGGCAAGGGCTCCCGCGCCGTGGCGTCGCTGGACGAGGGGCAGCGGATCCTCACCTCCGGCCCGCACGGAACCATGACCGCCTCCCGCGTCTTCGGCGGCACAACGGCCCTGATCACCGCGGGAATCGGCATCACCCCGAGCCTCGGACTGCTGCGCAGCGATGGGCTGGCCGACCTGCCCGCCACCGACCGGATCCGCCTCGTCCACGTCGACCGCGACCACCGCACCGCCTGCCTGTGGAACCGGCTGCAGGACCGCGCCCACTCGGGTGCCGTGCCCGTCGAGACCCACCACCGCGACACCGCGACGGCCGGTCGACCCGGCCACCGTGAGCTCGTGGATTGGGTGGCCGGCTGTGACAACGTCATGGTCTGCGGACCCCGCGACTTCACGGCGGCCGTAATCGCCGCCGCTGACGAGGCCGGCGTTCCCGCCGTCCACCAGGAGACCTTCGCCTCTCCGAACACGGGAATGAGCGAGGCCATCGCCGCATGCTCGCCCGCCGAGGTGACACTGGAGGAATCGGGCACGAGCTTCGTCTGGCAGCCGCAGGAAGGCACCCTGCTCGAATCCTTGGAAGCGCGCGGATTCCGCTTGCCGAGCTCCTGCCGAGGCGGATCCTGCGGAACCTGTTCGGTGTCCCTGGCCGCCGGGTCCGTGCTCTATCCGATCGAACCCGCCGCCCGCGTCGAGAGTGACGAGGTGCTCGTGTGCTCCGCGGTCCCCGCCGGGCCCATCAGCCTGGCGCTCTGAACCCGGCAGGCCGACCGGCCGGAATGGCGCGGCTGACCGACCAGCCTGGCGCTCTGAACCCGGCAGGCCGACCACAGCTGACCGACTAGGCAGACTGACCCAGCCGGCCCTCTGAACCCGCCGAATGACCTCCCGGCCCGATCAGGCAGACGGCGGCTGGGCGGGTGGCACAATGGATTCCATGCCGAAGAAGAAGCGCACCGTGCTGTCGAAGGGGCCCGCCGGACCGGTGGGTCGCCTGAGTCGGTGGGTCCGCCTCTCCGCAGCCGGGCGGATCATGTTCGCGAACTCGATCATGCTCGTGGGCATCATGGTGCTCACGACGAGTCTGCTCTACCTCCAGCTCTCCCAGCTCAACACGAAGCGCGAACAGGACCTGCTGCGGTCGGCCGCGGACAACATCTCGATGTCACTGGGCCTCGTCGGAACCGGTGACGTCGGCCAGGACGACTACCTCGATTCCGAATCCCGCGACGACGTTCAGACGCTGCTGGACAACGTCATCAGCCAATACGGCTTCGACATCGCCGCGGTCGTGCCCATCGACTTCCTCCTCACGCCGCCGACCCTGGGCTCACCCGGACGCCAGCAGGCGCTGGAAGCGAAGACCGCCTCGGCGGATTCCGGGAAGATCCCCGAGGACTCCATCGACCAACTGGCCCAGGCCGTCGACGGACAGGCCCTGCAGAATGGCAGGTCGACCGTGCGCTTCATCAACGACGGCGGCCCGGCCGACGGCACCATGTACGTCGTCACCCCTGTCTACGCCGAGCACGTCGGCGTCGACGGACTGAGATCGGACACCGTGGTCGGCGCCGTCATCGTCGGCAGCTCCGCAGATTCGGTCCGCGAAGGCTTCCTGGCGCAGGGCAAATGGCTCATCGGCATCGCCGTCCTCACCCTCGTCCTCGGCATCGGTTCGTCCTGGGTGACATCGCGGGGACTGCGCAGGGTCACCGGTGACTACGGTGCCGACGAGCTGCGCAGCATGCTCGACTTCTACTCCTCCGTGCTCACGGCCGTCTCCGAAGGACTGCTGCTCGTCGATCGAGCCCGCGGGATCGTGCTCATCAACACCGAGGCCCGGGAACTGCTGGGCATGCCGCCCGCCGGCGACGATGCGGACTCGGGCCCCACCTCGGCGGAGGAGATGCCGCTGCGCGAACTCGACCTGCCCGAGGCGCTGCACGATCTGCTCGCTTCCGGACGGTGGGCTCGTGACGAGATCCACTACACCGACGACCGTGTCCTCGTCGTCAATCAGCAGCCCACCGAGGCGGCCAGCGACACGTGGGTCGTGACCATGCGCGATCACACGGAGCTGGCCGAGCTCTCCGGCGAACTCGTCTCCGTGCGCTCCTTCTCCGATTCCCTTCGCGCGCAGACCCATGAATACGCGAACCGGCTGCACATGGTCGTGTCCCTGCTCGAGACCGGGCACGTCGACGAGGCCATCGACTTCGCGGCCAAGGACATCGACGATCTCAACCGGGTCAACGGTGACGGGTCGATGACCTTCGACCATCCCGTCCTCTCGGCGCTGCTGCTGTCGAAGACCGCCCAAGCCGCCGAGGCGGGCATCGAGATGACGGTGGACACCGCGGACCTCACGGGCAACCTCGGCGGGGACGATCGCGACCTTGCAACGATCCTCGGCAACCTCGTCGACAATGCCTTCGACGCCCTGAGCAGGCAGGACGTACTGCCCGAGGACAAGAGAGTCCATGTCGAACTCTCCGGCTCCGGCGGTCCCGGCGGATTCACGATCGAGGTCAGCGATGACGGCCCGGGAATCGACGAGGAATACCTCGACGCGATCTTCGAGCGCGGCTGGTCGACGAAGCACGATGGCGTCGAGACCGACCAGGGACAGGGTCGCCAGCAGACGGGCACCCGCGGGGTCGGGCTGTCCCTGGTCGTGCAGGCGATCCGCCGCCTCGGGGGAGCCGTCGACGTGCAGGGCCACGGGGAGGACTGCGACCGATTCAAGGGCGCAGTGCTCACGGTGTGGCTGCCCGACCCGGGGAATGTGGGTCAGATCGGGGCGGGTCAGACCGCGGCAGGCAGTTCGGGTTCCGGACAGTCCGGCGACGGGCAGGTCGGATAGGGGCGGGTGATCGCCGGTGATGCCGGCACCGCCCAGGTGGACCGGAACCGGATGTGACGGGACTGCAACACGATCCGGGACGCTGTCAAACGGGTGAAGATAGACTGGCGGCATGTCGGACACAACTGCGCCTGAATCGAGCATCGGTGTGCTCGTCGTCGAGGATGAGGTGGTCGCCGCCCGTGCTCACGCGAAGTACATCGACCGCATCGACGGCTATCACGTCGCCGGAGTGGCGAAGAATGCCACTCAGGCGATGGCTGCTCTCACAGGTCAGATCTACGGCCTCGATCCCTCCGGCGTCCATCTCGTCCTCCTCGATATGAACCTGCCCGACGGGCACGGGCTGCAGGTCTGCCGCGCTATCCGCGGCCAACGCGTCGACGTCGACATCATCGCGGTCACCGCTGCCAGGGATATGCAGATCGTGCAGGAGGCTCTGTCCTACGGCGTCGCCCAGTACATCATCAAGCCCTTCACCTTCCCCGTCTTCAAATCCAAACTCGAGGCGTATTCGTCCTTCCGCAACCGCCTCGGCGGGGATTCGAACGACGGCGAGGTCACCCAGACCGAGGTCGACAAAGCGATCTCGGCCCTGCGCACGCACACCGTGGCGGCGACCGCGAAGGGAGTGCCCGATGCGGTCCAAGCCGAGGTGAAGAGCCTGCTCGATGAGAATCCCGGCCAGTCCGCAGCAGAGCTGGCCGAAGGGCTCGGGGTCTCCCGAGTCACCGCTCGCCGCTACCTCGAATCCATGGCCGACGCCGGCATGCTCGAACGCCGTCCCCGATACGGTTCGGCCGGTCGTCCCGTCCTCGAATACACCGTCGTCCCCGACGCAGGCTGACCGCGGATTACTTGCGCGAGCAGCCGACCGTGACCGACGCCGCGGGCTGATCGCTCTGTCACCGCGCCCGTGACCGACGCCGCAAGCATTGTTGGGTCGATCCACGGCGTTCTGAACGCCGAAACCGCCGTGGATCGCCCCAACAATCGGTCGTGGGGCCGACGTTGCGCCGGTCTCGCCGCAGGGCAATGGACATCGGGCGAACCCCGGTAGAGGATGGTTCCATGTCGAAGAAGTCCCGGGTCTGGCTGGCCGTCGCCCTCGTCCTCGTGCTGCTCGCCGGAGCCGGAGTCTTCGCTCTCTTCCGGCTGCCGATGACGAAGTCCTCCGTCGCCGAGGCGGCCGCCCACGACCTCGCCGAAGAGCAGCTGAGCTCGGACATCTGGCATGAGAAGGACCTCGACCAGGGCCTGTTCGACCGCGTCACGAAGTCATTGGGCACGAGAGTCGACCTGCGGTCGGTCACCGTCGACGACATCACCGAGGCCGACGGTCGGACTCTGGCCACACTCGATTGGACGTGGGCGAACAACGACGGAGAGTCCTGGGAATACAGTTCACAGCTGCCCCTGGAGAAGAACGGGCTCTTCTGGTGGGCGGATCTCACGGAGAAGGCCATCCACCCGAAGCTCGGCAAGGGCGGTCGCTTCGAACTGCGCGCGAACCAGGGAAGGAGGGGGAACATCCTCGGTGCCGATGATGAAGTGCTCATGGAGGAGGGGAAGGTCGTCGACATCGGCGTCCACCCGAATCGACTCGAACCCGACACCATCGGCCGACTCGTCAGCGGACTCAACGACGGTGTCGACTCCCTCGACCTCGACGCCGATGAGCTCGAGAAGTCCGTCGATGACGCCGAAGGCAACCAGCTCGTCCCCGTCGTTACGCTGCGCGAAGACGACTACAAGTCGGTCAAGGACGCCATCCACGATCTGCCGGGAGTGCTGTTCACCGAGGATACCCAGACCCTGACCCGGTCCCGCGGGTTCGCCCAGGCCACCCTCGGTTCCGTGGGGCAGGCCAGCGCCGACGACATCGAGAATTCCCAGGCCACGATCATCCCCGGCGAGATCATCGGCCGCACGGGTCTGCAGAAGACATTCAACAATCGGCTGAGCGGACCCGGCGGCGTCGAAGTCTTCGCGAAAGGCGACGCGAGCGATGACACGGGCGGAACGACGAAGTTGACGAGTCTCCATGCCTTCACAGCCGAAGACGGCGAGAGTCTCGAGACCACCCTCGATGTGCGGATCCAAGAAGCCGCGGACAAGGCGGCTGCGACCGGCAGGAAACCGACAGCTCTCGTCGCCATCCGACCGAGCGACGGTCACGTCCTCGCCGTGGCCAACCACGACCCGGAAGGAGCGGCCTGGGACCGAGCGCTGAGCGGCCAGTACGCTCCCGGCTCGGTGTTCAAGATCGCTTCGGGCCTCGCGCTCCTCGAATCCGGAGTGAAGCCGGACGACACGATCGACTGCCCGCAGACAGCGACGGTCGGTGGCAAGAGGTTCAAGAACGCCGAAGATGAAGTGCTCGGCGACGTCAGCTTCGCCAGCGACTTCGCACACTCGTGCAACACCGCTTTCGTCTCCTCCGGGGACGAAGTCACCGGGGACGACCTGATCGCAGCAGCCGAGCAGCTGGGCATGACGGCTGCGACATTGGGCATCGGAGCGAAGACCGCCTCGGTGCCGGCCGACGACGACGAGGTCACGCATGCTGCGCAGATGATCGGTCAGGGCAAGGTGCAGGCGAGCCCGCTGTCCGTGGCGACGATGGCCGCCTCGGTGCAGGCCGGGGAGACCGTGGACCCGCAGCTCGTGCTCGGTGATGCCCTCGACGATGCCGGCGTCGACGAGTCGGGTGCGGAAGGGGCTGACGATCCTCCGGCCCTTGATGGCCAAGTGGCGAAGGAGATCTCGAAGATGATGCGAGCGGTCGTCACCGAGGGCACTGCCACCGATCTCAAGGACGTTCCCGGCGATCCCGTCCACGGCAAAACCGGAACAGCCGAATACGGCAATGACTCCCCGCCGCGCACCCATTCGTGGTTCGCCGGATTCCAGGGCGACCTGGCCGTGGCCGTGCTCGTCGAAGACGGCGGATTCGGCGCCGAGGCGGCCGTGCCGGTGGTGCACGAATTCTTCGACAACGTCAACTGAGTTTCGCCGGCCTACTTCATGCGCAGGGACCGCATGGCCTGCAGCGCCCCGGTCATGGCCTTCGCGAACTTCGCCTGGTCGAGGGGGCCGGCCGGTGCGATCGGGTGGAGGCGCTGCTGCGCGATCGTGTGCGAGTGCATGAACTGAAAGAGGCCTTCGGGGCCGTGCCGGTGGCCCATTCCAGAGGCCTTGACTCCGCCGGCTGGTGCGTCGATGGATCCCCAGCTGGCCGGGTAGACCTCGTTGATGTTGACCATTCCGGCCTCGACCTGCCGCGCGATCTCACGTCCGTGGGAGCGTGAGTACACCGATGCCGAGAGTCCGTAGTCGCTGTCATTGGCCGCAGCGATCGCCGCGGCATCCGACGGCACCGAATAGACGGAGACGACGGGACCGAAGGTCTCCTCGCGATGCAGCTCCGCCTCAGGAGGAACATCCGTGAGCACGGTCGGGGCGTAGAAGTAGGGGCCGAGATCGGGCACCGGGTGTCCACCGGCGAGAACCGTGGCACCGGCGCTGCGCGCCTGCTCGACATGGTTGGTGATCGTCTCGAGCTGCTTCGGTCCCGCCAAGGTGCCCATGTCCGGGCCGTACTCGAACGCGGCGCTGAGACGGTAGGCACGGGCCGCCTCGGCGAAATGGGCGCAGAAGGTCTCATAGAGGTCCTCGTGGACGTAGATGCGCTCGATGGAGATGCACAGCTGCCCGGCCGACGAGAACGATCCGCGCACGGCACCCTCGACGGCCTTCTCCAGATCCGCATCGGCGGCCACGATCAGGGGATTCTTGCCTCCGAGCTCGAGCGCGGCGGGGAGCAGACGCTGCCCCGCCTCGGCGGCGATCGACCGCCCAGCGGCCGTCGACCCGGTGAACGAGATTCCGTCGGCGCCGGCCATGAGCGCGGGTCCGACCTCGGCGGAGGGCCCGGGTACGAGCTGCCAGACCTCGGCAGGCAGGCCGGCGGCGATCGCCAGTCTGCGCATGAACACCGAGGTCAGCGTCGTCGTCGAGTCCGGTTTGTGGACGACGGCATTGCCGGCGGTCAGGGCGGCGAACAGGTCGGTCGCCCCCAGGGTCAGCGGGTAGTTCCATGGTGTGATGAAGCCGATCACGCCCAGTGGGGTGCGGGTGACCTCGGTGCGGGTGAGCACGGGGATGGCTCCGCGCCGTCGTTCGGGGCGCAGATAGCGGGCGGCCATCACCCCGTAGTGGCGGAGCACATTGAAGGTATCGAGGATCTCGTCATAGGCGTGGATGCGGGCCTTGCCGGTCTCGTACTGGATGATGTCGAGGAGCAGATCCTCATTGCGGACCAGTGCGGAATGCAGTCGGGTGAGCACCTTCGCTCGGTGCTCGACCGACTGAGCGGCCCATGCTTCGCCGGCAATGCGCGCGGTGGCGTAGGCAGCCTCGATATCGTCGGGAGTGTTCCGGGCGAACCTGTCGACCTCCTGGCCGGTGAACGGCTCGACTCCGCGCATCACCTCGCCCGAGCCGGAGGCGTCAGCGTACGGATCGGTGTCGAGGAAGTCCCGCAGCGCCGCGGTGACATGCGCGGAAGGGGTCCCGGCAGCGTCTGCTTCGGAGGTGCGTGCGGTGGTCTCTGTACTCATCGGCTTCCTCTTTCTGTGACGTAGGTCATCGCAGGCTAGACTACCGAATATGGTTTCGAGTGATCTGCGGAGGGCGCTGAAGGGGACCGGCGCACCCACCGCCGTCCTCGATCTCGACGCCTTCGACGCGAACCTCGACGCCCTTGCCGAGCGCGCTCGCGGACTGCCGATCCGCCTGGCCACGAAGTCCCTGCGCGTGCCCGCCGCCATCGACCGGGCGCTCGCCCACCCTGCATTTTCCGGGGTGCTCGCCTTTTCCGTCCCCGAGGCGCTGTTCCTCCACGCCCGCGGCATCCGCGATATCGTCATCGGCTATCCCAGCCTCGACCGAGCTTCCCTGAGTCGGATGTTCGCCGAGTCGGGAGCGTGCACGAACATCACCTTGATGATCGATTCGACTGACCACCTCGAAATCATCGACGATGTCCGAGAGAACCTCGCCGAGGCGGGGCGGAAGTCCTCCTCGGACGGGACCGGTCCGGCAGGGGAGGGGAAGAACCTCACCGAGGCGGGAGCCGCCTCGGTGCGGGTGTGCATCGACGTCGACTCCTCCTATCGACCAGCCGAATCCTGGTTGGGCGACCGCGTCCATATCGGGGCCAGGCGCTCGCCGATCCGTGACGGGCGAGCGGCCATCGCGCTTGCCCGGCAGGTCGCGGCGCGGCCCGGTTTCGACCTCGTCGGGCTGATGTTCTACGAGGGGCAGATCGCCGGCACCGCCGATGCCGGTCGCTCGGCGCGGCAGGCGATCGTGCGCGCCATGCAGAAGGCCTCGATCACCGAACTCGCCGAACGACGAGCAGCCGTCATCGCCGCAGTCCGCGAGGTTGCCGACCTCGAATTCGTCAACGGCGGGGGGACCGGCTCGTTCGAATCCAGCTCCGTCGAGGGCACTCTGACCGAACTCGCCGCCGGATCCGGCCTCTTCTCCCCGGGACTCTTCGACGGCTATACGCACTTTCGGCATCGGCCGGCCGCGTACTTCGTCACGCCCGTCGTGCGCAGACCCGGCCCTGGCTGGGTGACGGTCTTCAAGGGCGGATTCATCGCGTCGGGGGTTCCTGGTTCCGACCGGCTGCCGACCATCGCCTGGCCGCCGGGCCTCGAGTACTCCGGTCTCGAGGGTCCCGGCGAGGTGCAGACTCCGCTGACCGGGCCCGGCACGGAATCGCTGCGCATCGGGGATCTCGTGTGGTTCAGGCATGCGAAAGCAGGCGAACTGGCCGAACATTTCAACGAATTCCTCGTCGTCTCGGGATCGACGATCATCGACACCTGGTCGACATACAGGGGAGAGGGACTGGTGCTGTGAGCACGATGAACAGAGGCCGAAGCACTCAAGCGCGCGCTCGGACCGCGCAGCGACGAGCGTTCCGGAACTGGGCCGGGCACGTCCACGCGCATCCGCACACATTCTCGGGTCCCGCCTCGGCGGAGGAGCTATCGGGAATCGTCACGGCCGCTGCAGCTGCCGGGGATCGTCTGCGGGTCGTCGGGGCCGGGCATTCGTTCACTCCCGTGGCCGCCGGCGATGACGTCATGGTCAGCCTCGACGGACTGTCGGGGATCGTCGCCGTCGACGAGGCGGCCGGCCGGGTCCGCTTCCACGCCGGCACCCGACTGCGGGACATTCCCGCCCTCCTCGCACCCTTCGGCCTGGCCCTGGAGAACCAGGGTGACGTCAATCCGCAAGCCCTTGCCGGTGCGATCTCGACGAGCACACACGGCACCGGGATCGGGTTCACCGGGTTCGCCGGGACCGTCACCGGACTGAGTCTCATGGGCCCCGACGGCGAAGTACGGGAGCTGTCGGCCGAGGCGGAACCGGAGATCTTCGACCTCGCACGGGTCAGCCTCGGCGTCCTCGGAGTCATCACCGAGGTCGAACTCCAGTGCGTGCCGGCCTTCGACCTCATCGCCGAGGAGAAGGTCGCCGGATTCGACGAGCTCCTCGATGGGCTCACCGAGCGGATGCGCGGGGCAGACCATTTCGAGTTCTACTGGTTCCCGCACACCGATTCGGTGCTGACGAAGACGAACACCCGGGTCGAGCCTGGGCATGCCGGGCCGGGTCACCTCGCCGAGGCGGGGGTGCGCAACCGGTGGCTCAACCTCCTCGACAAAGAGGTGGTGGAGAACGGGGCGCTGCGGCTGGCCGTCGAGCTCGGTGCCAAGGTCCCGGCCGTGGTGCCCTCGATCAATCGGATCGCTCAGTCCGTCGTGGCAGACCGGACGTACCGGGCGCCGGGTCACGATGTGTTCGTCACCCCACGGCGGGTGCGGTTCAACGAGATGGAATACGCGCTGCCCTTCGACTCCGGGTCCGAGGCGATTCGGGAGATCAGAGACGTCATCGAGGCAAAGGGGTGGGCGATCTCATTCCCCCTCGAGGTTCGGTGCGCCGCCGCAGACGATGTGCCCCTGTCGACGGCATCGGGGCGGGAGACGATGTACATCGCCGTCCACCGCTTCATCAAAGAGGACTTCGCCGAGTACTTCCGCGTCGTCGAGGGGATCCTGTGTCGGCACGGCGGACGACCTCACTGGGGCAAGATCCACACTCGTACGGCCGCTGACCTGCCCGAGCTCTATCCGCGATTCGCGGACTTCTGCGATCTGCGGGCTCGACTGGATCCGGAGGCCATGTTCGGCAATCGCTTCACCGACTCGCTGTTCGGCGTCACGCGGCGCTGAGGTCCGTCGACGTCACCCGCTGCTGAGAGTGTTCGGCGTCGCCCGCAGTTGAGGGCCGGTCAGTCGAGAAGTGGTCGCAAACGGATACTGGCGACCGGAAAGTGGTCGCAATCGGATATTTCTGGGCGCGGAAGAGCTCCGGCAGTGACCTATTCTTCGGCTGCTCGCGCGTCGAGCCAGTCGAGGATCTCCGGCCAGGCGGCCTCGGCGGTCGATCTGCGCATGAGGCCGTGATGTCCGATGCTCTTCACTCCGAGCTCCTCCGGGGCGAAGGTACGACGAGTCACCGGGGCCAGTCGCAGCCGGTCGGTGATCGCATCGATGAACGCCTGCGTCGCCCAAGGATCGTCTGAGGTGCCGATGGCGAGCACAGGTGTGCGCAGTCGGGAGGCTCGTGCCTCGGCATCGAAGCTCGGGTCGTCGAAGAAGAAGTGGGGGCGGCGCAGCCATTTCGTCCACTCGTAGAGAGCGGCAGCGGGAATGTCCTCACCGAGTCCCACTCGGCTGCCTGGCATGTACCCGAACACCCGAGTGATCGCTCTGCCGAAGACGCCGAGGCCGACTTCCACCCGAAATCGCTCGCTGCGGGGTGCGATTTGGCGCGCCGCCACCATCGCTGTGGCGACCGTGGCGATTCCACTCAGGCGCTGACCGCCGTATCCCAGGAGCAGAGCGTGCCCGCCGACGCTGTGGCCCAACGCCGTATGCGGCAGATCAGTAAATCTCTCCTCCGCCCAGGCGCCCGCTGCCGCCACATCTTCGGAGATCCAGTCGCGCATGCGGATGTGCCGATGTGCGCGAGCTTCCGTTCGATCGCCGACGCCGCGGAAGCCGTAGGTGATCACGGCGAACCCTCTCGCGGCGGCCGCCTCGGCGAAGGAGAAGTAGAAGCGTTCCGGAGTCGCGGTCGCCGGGTGGATCGTCAGCACCGCACGGGGGTCGGCCGTGGGGAGGAAGAGATGTCCCTCGAGGTCGTTGGATCCGTACCGGCTCGGCACCGGGATGCGTACGTCCTGTTTGAGAAGTGAGTCCATATCCTTCAGCGTAATCACCACGACGCCAGGATGCTACTAGTCGGTAATATAATTTTCGGCGTCGCCATCCGTGCCGGCGTGTTCGGCGCCCTCCCAATGCAATCCCCGGCCCGTCCCCGCCGTAATCCTCGGCAGTATTCCACCGAAGTCCTTCGCAGGATCCCATGTCCGAGCGTGCTGGTACGCTCGGGGAATGACCGCGTCGGATCGGAACCATCCCGCATCACCCACTCAGGCGACCAGCCGCGAGCGGGAGAGGGGCCGGCGCAGGTCGATGTTCGTCGCCGCATTCGGCACCGTCGTCGAATGGTACGACTTCTCGATCTTCTTCTATGTCGCCACGACCCTGACCAAGGAGTTCTTCGGCGATCAGACGGATTCTCTGCTGCTGACCCTCGGGGTCGGCGCGGCGGGATTCCTCTTCCGGCCCTTGGGCGCGATGGTCTTCGGCCACCTCGGTGATCGGATCGGACGGCGATCGACGCTCATCATCTCCGCGGTCCTCATGGCGATCTCCATGCTCGGGATCGCGGTGATCCCGAACTACGACACGATCGGCATCTGGGCAGGCGTCCTCATGGTCGCCCTGCGCTGCCTGTCCGGATTCTCCGTCGGCGCGGAATACACGGGAATCATGGTCTTCCTCATGGAATCGGCGGGACCGGGAAAGCGCGGATTGGCGGCCAGCTGGGCTGCGGCCAACAGCGAGGTCGGCGCCCTCTTGGCGGTGGGGTCCGGTGCGCTGCTGGCGAATACGCTCAGCCCCGAGGCAATGGACTCCTGGGGTTGGCGGCTGCTGTTCGTCCTCGGTGCTGTGCTCGCCATCCTCATGGTTCCGCTGCGGTCGATGATGGAGGAGACCGAGACTTTCAAACGGCTGCAGCAGGCAGAGAAGGAGAAGAAGGGCACGAAAGACACGGCCCTCGAGCGCTCCCCGCTCATCACTGCGATCCTCGAACAGCCGCGGGCGATCCTCGTGGCTTTCCTCATCTCCTCGATCGGCTCGGTCAGCTACTTCCTCAACATCACCTATGTGCCCACGTACATCGAAGAGGTGGCGAAGGTCCCGAACTCCGGCTCCCTGGCCCTGGGCACGGTCGCGGCCGTCGTCGCCATCGTCGTCACCCCGTTCTTCGGCCTGGCCTCGGACAGGTTCGGGCGCAAACCCGCCCTGGCCGTTCTCATGGCTGTCTTCGTGTTCACGATCATTCCCGCATACGCTCTGCTGGGCGGCAGCTCCTCGAGTGGGGCGGTCTTCGGTGTTGCGTTCCTCGCAATTCCCGCCGCCGGGTGGAGCGCGGTGGCCGCCGCTATGGTGCCCGAGCAGTTCACCGGCACGAGCCGCTTCTCCGGCATGGCGATCGGCTACAACGTCGCCACCGTCCTCTTCGGCGGTCTCTCGCCGCTCATCGCCACGGCACTCATGTCGTCGACCGGCATCACTCTGGCACCGGCGATCTACGCCACCGTCGTCATCGTCGTCGCCGGAGTCCCGACTCTCATCCTCGCCCGCAGCATGGGCAAGAAGACCCTCGCCGAGGTGGACGCGGACAAGCATCTCGTGCCCGCTTGAGAATGTGGCCGGGGAATTCGCGCGACCCGCTCAAAGCGGCACACCGACGCCTCGCGGAGTGAGCCTCTTCGGGGGCTGCGGCGGATCGGTGACAGACGTTGCCGTTCTGCCACACTCTGCGCACATCTCGCGCTCGATGAACTCATAGGTTGGTTTCAGAACACGCATTCGGGCGAACGACTCCCGGGTGCGAGAGACCGATCAAGGAGTCATCATGAAACGCATGAAGCGTGCCACCTTCACCGCTGCGGCCCTGCTCAGCTGCACACTCGCCTTCTCGGGCTGCTCGCTCATCAGCCAGGCCGTCCAGCCCGAACAGGGCCAGAGCGGAGAGCAGTCGAATGCCGACGCTCAGGATCAGGGCGACCAGGATCAGAACGCTCAGGGTCAGGGCGACCAGAACGGTCAGGAGTCGAGTGCCGACCAGAACGGCCAGGAACAGGCCGGACAGGACCAGACCGGCGGTCAGGACACGAGTTCCGATCAGTCGACCTCGGGCTCCTCGTCGTCGACCTCGTCGGCTGACGGGTCCACGGGTTCGGACTCGGGAGCGTCGTCCGGCAGCCAGGGGCAGGTCAGCATCGGCGAAAGCTTCGAGGATCCGGAGATGCAGGACAAGATCGAGGTGCTCTCTGCGGTGCGGAACTTCGAGTCGTCCAAGAGGGCATCGGCGATCGAACTCGGGGGCGAAGTCGTCCTCCTCGAAGTCAAGATCACCCCAGGGCAGAAATACAGCGGACTCATCCAGTCCGGAGCATTCAAGATCTCCGAAGACGGCGGGGCGGACTACCGATACGACCAGACCGACGGCCTCGAAGCCGAAATGCGAGCTGCTGGCTACGAGCCCTTCGAAGACGTCAGACGCCGAGACGGCGGGACCCACCAGGGCTGGCTCGCCTATGTTCCGAACGAGAAGCAGGACGCCTACACGATCCGCTATGAACGCGGACCCGGCAAGGTGCTGGGAACCGACGAGAAGGTCCCGGAGTTCACGACGACCTTCGACATCCCCTCCGTCTGACTCTCGAGGCTGACTCGCGAGGGCGGCTGCGAACCGTGAGTCATGTGGCTGCGACCCGCCAAGCCTGAGTCAGGGCGGCGTCGGCCGACCAGGGAAATGCACATCGAGGCCGGTCTCCGAATTCGGAGACCGGCCTCGAGGCGTTGTCAGGCCCTGAGATCAGCCTTCGCTGAAGGCCTTCCAGTCCGAGACCTCGGACTCGGCGAGCTGAGCCGCGACACCGGTGTAGGTGGCGGGCGTGAGGGCCTTGAGCAGTTCGGCACGCTCCTCGGGCAGTCCGAGACCGTCGACGAACGTCTGCAGATCAGCTTGGTTGATGCGCTTGCCGCGAGTGAGTTCCTTGAGCGTTTCGTACGGGTTGTCCATTCCCGGCACGCCCTGCAGTCCGGCGGCACGCATGACCGACTGGACGGCTTCACCGAGGACCTCCCAGTTGCCGTCGAGGTCGGCGGCCAGAGCCTCCTCGTTGATGGCGAGCGCACCGAGGCCCTTGACCAGGTTGTTGAGCGCGAGGACCGAGTGGCCGTAGGCGACGCCGATATTGCGCTGCGAGGTCGAGTCGGTGAGGTCGCGCTGCATCCGCGAGGTGATCAGCGTTGAGCTGAGGGAGTCGAGCAGGGCGCAGGAGAGTTCGAGGTTCGCTTCGGCGTTCTCGAAGCGGATCGGGTTGACCTTGTGCGGCATCGTCGACGAACCGGTCGCACCGGCGACGGGGATCTGTTTGAAGTAGTTCATCGAGATGTAGGTCCACATATCGGTGGCCAGGTTGTGTGCGATCCGGTTGAACCGAGCGATATCGGCGAACAGCTCGGAGTTCCAGTCGTGGGACTCGATCTGCGTGGTCAGCGAGTTGAAGGTCAGCCCGAGACGGTCTTCGACGAAGGTGCGGGCGATCTGCGGCCAATCCGCTCCCGGCACAGCGGCCAGATGGGCCGAATAGGTGCCCGTGGCGCCGTTGATCTTGCCGAGGAACTCTGTGGCGGCGATGCGTTCGTACTGACGACGCAGGCGGTGGATGAAGACCGCGAGCTCCTTGCCCATCGTCGTCGGAGTGGCCGGCTGACCGTGGGTGTGGGCGAGCATCGGAACTTCGGCCAGTTCCGCGGCGGACTCGGCGAGAGCGTCGATGAGGGCCTTCGCTCTCGGCAGCCACACCTGTTCGGTGGCACCCTTGATGCCGAGCGCCCAGGACAGGTTGTTGATGTCTTCGGACGTGCAGCAGAAGTGGACGAGCTCGCCGAGGTCCTCGGCGCCGATCGTCACTAGGGCTTCTTTGATTGTGTATTCGACGGCCTTGACGTCATGGACGGTGACGGCTTCATGAGCGGCCAGCGTGGCGATGGTGTCGGCGTCGAAGTCGGCGGCGAAGGCACGCAGTCCGTCGATCTCATCGGGGGTGAGGGTGCGAACGCCCTCGATCACCGAGTTCTGTGCGAGGTGGATGAACCATTCGATCTCAACGATGATGCGGTTGCGGTTGAGCGCCGCCTCGGAGAGATGATCGACGAGGTCAGCGGTGTCTTTGCGGTAGCGACCATCAAGCGGTCCGAGAGCGATGGCGGGCGAGATTTCGGCAAGGGAAACAGTCGGCATGCCCTCATTTTCTCATGAGCGGCGAATCGGAGCGGCACCCGTCCGCGCCGACCGATCGCCAGGCGCCGGCGGGACCACGAGACTCGAGCATCGCCCCTTGTGGATTCGGTGGCGACTTCGACGCCTGTGCCCTGTGGATGCTCAAGCCTCTTCCCCAGCCTTGGAATCGAGGCTTCTCTGCTCGAGCCGCTGCCGCCTACAGTCGAGTGATTCGGGCACGGATGCCGAACAGGCAGGCGGGAGGGCAGAGTCATGATCACTGACGAATTGGAGCGCAATCGTGAGCAGTGGAGGCGTCGAGCGGAGGTGCTGCACTCCCTGGCGCAGAGCTGCCGCCAGATCGACGGATGGGATTCCCCAGCGGGAGCGTTGCTCGATGACCGAGTGGCCTCGTGCGCAGAATCGATCGACGAGTTGGGCGAGAGGGCGGAGAAGCTCGCCGAGGCGTATGACCTCCACCTGCAGGTCGTGTCGGTGGGCGGGCGGATCCAACTGTGAACACTCACCCCACCGAACGTGAGGGCGCCGACATCGACAGTTGGATCGTCGTCGACCTCGACCGGATCAGCAGACTGCCCGAACGGCTGCGTCGTCTTTGGCCGCCCGATCTGCTCCCTCGCCGGGTCGACCGGGACTCCCGAGCCGTCTCGGCGGAGGAGGAGATCTCCGGCGCAGGTTCGGGGGCTGCGGCCGCAGGTTCGGGGACTGGCGCCGCACCCTCGGGAATGGGCGAGGGCAGTGGGGGCGCGAAGCGGGACCTCGATGTGCTCACCGCATGGCTGCGCGGCTTCGCCTCCGAACTCAACCGGGTGCGCACGCGCATCAGCGTCGTCGTGTCATCGGGAGTCGAAACCGTCCACCTGGCACTGTGCCTGGGGCCGGGGATCGCGCATGCGATCCTCGCGTTGCAGGGGGAGGGGCTCGAGGACTTCGCGCGGCACCAGCTGCTGCGCCGGATCGAACCGGGACGGATCGGGCACGTCGTCGAGGATCTCACTGAGCTCGTCGACCAGGACTGTGTGCTCACGCTCAGCTGGGCGTCCGGACGGGGTGCGACAGGACTGGAATTCCTTCGCCGAGAGGGCGGGACATGGTACCGGCCGGTCATCGAGCGCGCCGGCGATTCCGTCACCGTCACCGTCACCGTCGACGATGACGTCGACGCCGGCGAATCAGCGGTGCGAAAGCTGCTGAGCGCCGTGCTCACACGGACGCTGACGGCAGGAGCTCCGAGTTGACGGAGTCAGCACTGACGGCGGCAGCGGCTGAGGGCCGGGAGTTCGTGGCCCCGTGGGCTCGTGGCACCAGCGACCGGCAGGGACCGGGGCATGAGGGCGGCAGCGACCGGGGCATGAGAGGAGACCCGCGATGATCGACTCGACGACCCGCGGAGGCGGACGGATCACCGTCGACGAACGCGCCGACGGCAGCGGAGACGCACTGCAGACCGTCATCGCCGACATCGGTGATCTGTCCGTCGACGCCGCTGTCGGAGACTTCGACCTCGCGACCCTGCTCACCCAGGTCCCCGCCCCGGTGACGGCGCTCAACCTCGATGCCTGCCGGATCCGGTTCCACGCCCAGCTGACCGCCTCGGTGCTCGAACTCGAGGCGACACTGCTCGCCGTTCGAGCCGCTGCCTTCGCATACCGGCAGGCGGAGAAGGGCATCAGCGAAGTCTTCGGCGGACTGCTCGACGCTCTCGGGTACGCGACCGGTCGCATGATCGCACTCAGCCTGCCCGTCATCATTCCCGTTGCGCTCGTCGTCGGCGCTCAGGTCGTCGTGGTCACGAAGATCCTCGACGCCACCGGACTCGACGATGTCATCACCAAGCAGTTCGGCATCGACCTGGGCAAGACGAAGGCGAAAGCGAAGGAAGCGCTGATCACGTTCGCGTTCGAACAGTCCGACGTCACCGGGGCCGTCATCGAGCATGTGCTGCCGGGCTTCGTCGTCGGATTCTTCGGGCTGCCTCCATTCATCCTCGACTCCGACGGCGATCACGCGTTCTGGCCGCACGACTCGACGTCGATGACGATCTGGGTCCTGGCGGGTGCGAACGCGTTCGGACTGCTGCTGCCTTCCGATGTCGAGGTATGGAGGGCGAAAGGCCTGACTCCGCCGCACAAAGAGCCGCCGCGTGATGTCGAAGACCTCTTCATCCGCGAAGCGAACTGCCACAGCGGAGCCGATTCCGGGCAGGTCCGCATCGAGGAGGTCGTCGGACCCGATGGGACGAGTCGCTATATCGTCTACGTCCCGGCCACCACCGACTGGTCTCCGAAGTCGGGTGACAATACGACGGACCTGACGACGAACGTGCAGGGCATGGCCGGCAACGACACCGTGATGCGCGAAATGGTGCGCCAGGCGATCGCCGATGCCGGGATCGGCCGCGGCGCCGAGGTCATGCTCGTCGGATATTCGCAGGGAGGTATCACCGCAGGCTCTCTGGCCGCGGACCCCGCGTTCCTCGACGATGTCAACGTCACTGCCCTGATGACGGTCGGTGCTCCGGTCTCCGATTTCGCCATCGATTCGGGAATCGACGTGCTTTCGATCGAGCACGAACAGGACCTCGTCCCCGATCTCGACGGCAATGAGAACCCGGCGACGAAGAACTGGTCGACGATCACCGTCGACTACGACCCCGACGAACTGCGCAAGGTCCCCGAGTTGGCGGACAAGACCGATGCCGAACTCGATGCGATGTTCGCCTCGGCCGGGGCAGCGCACTCGTCCGTCGCCTATGCGGCCTCGATCGGACTGCTGCTGAAGGGCGGGAATTCCGCAATCGACCGTTTCACCTCGAAGAACTCAGGCTTCTTCACCGGAGACCTTGCGAAGACGCGCGACTACCAGGGCAAGCGCAGACGTCATTGAACTCGGTTTCGCGGAACGGCACTCGGCATCGAAACGATGGGACACCCCGGTGCACCAACGGAGCTCATGGGACCTGCACTCGATCTCCCGAGGATGGGCCGCCCCGGCGAGCGATGGGATCGTGCGAATTCTGCACACGTCTTCCCGAAGAAGGGCCGCCTCGGTGCTCGGATGTGCATTGGTCGGACGATGGAGCATCTCTGCCGTGATCGACAATTGTCCACGGAACGCTTTGGAACTCGGCCACATGTGTCGAGCTCGGGCCATAGTCTGTTCCTGACCTGCACTTTTGATACTCGAACCGCATGGGGAGAGTGGCAAGCAGTGAGTGGATTCGGTATTGTGATATCACCTGTGAATCAGATCACTCGAGGGCGAGTTCTCACATCCGAGGGCCTGCCCGACGGACACGGTCCACCACTGGTCACCTCCGGTGAAGATGGACCTCGAACAAAGGAGAACTGAAATGACCTCCAACATTTCAGTGGGAACCGGCGCTGCCCACAGTCAGTCCTCGGAGCCCAGAATGATCCAGATGCTCACCGAAGACGGAAACCGCGTCGAATCCGGTGAGTACGATGCCTTCGCAGCAGAACTCACCGATGAGGATCTGCGCGGCTTCTACCGGGATATGGTCCTGGTCCGCCGCATCGACGCCGAAGGAGCTGCTCTGCAGCGTCAGGGACAGTTGGGCCTGTGGGCACCTCTGTTCGGACAGGAAGCAGCCCAGATCGGCATGGGACGGGCCGCTCGCCCCCAAGACTTCGTCTTCCCCACCTACCGCGAACACGGCCTCGCCTACACCCGCGGTGTCGAACCCGAAACCCTGCTCAGCATCTTCCGCGGTCAGAACCACGGCGGCTGGGATCCGCAGGAGCACCGCTTCCACACCTACACCATCGTCATCGGCTCGCAGGCCCTGCACGCCACCGGCTACGCCATGGGCATCTCCATGGACGGCGACGTCGGCACCGGCGACATCGAACGCGACACTGTCTCCATCGCCTGCTTCGGCGATGGTGCGACCTCGCAGGGTGACGTCTCCGAGGCGCTGACCTTCGCCGGAGCCTTCCACGCCCCGGTTCTGTTCTTCTGCCAGAACAACCAGTGGGCCATCTCCGAACCCACTCACGTCCAGTCCGCAGCCCCGCTGTCGACCCGCGGCGAAGGATTCGGAGTCCCCGGCATCCGCGTCGACGGCAACGACATCATCGCGATGTACTCCGTGGCCCGCGCCAGCCTCGACTCCGTGCGCGCCGGCCACGGCCCGATGCTCATCGAAGCCTTCACCTATCGTCGCGGCGCCCACACCACGGCCGATGATCCGACGAAGTACCGCGACAAGGCCGAAGAGGAGATCTGGGAGGACCGCGACCCGATCACCCGCCTCAAGGCCTACCTGGACAAGCACACCGAGACCAGCGACGAATTCTTCGCCGAGGTGGACGCCGAGGCCGACACCCTCGCCGCCCGCATCCGCCACAACTGCATGACCATGGAGAACCCCGACGGCGTCGAGATGTTCGCCCATGTCACCGCGGAACCCCACTCCCTCGTCGACGAGGAACGTGCCGAATTCCTGGCATACCAGGCCTCGTTCGCCGATGCGGGTGAGGCCTGATGGAGAAACTTCCCCTCTCGAAGGCGATCACCGCCGGAATGCGCAAGGCCATGGAGGACGACCCGAAGGTCGTCCTCATCGGCGAGGACATCGGCAAACTCGGCGGCGTCTTCCGCGTCACCGAGGGTCTGCAGAAGGACTTCGGTCCGCAGCGTGTCATCGATGCCCCGCTGGCCGAATCCGGCATCGTCGGCACCTCGATCGGCATGGCCATCCGCGGCTACCGTCCCGTCATCGAGATCCAGTTCGACGCGTTCATCTTCCCGGCCTATGACCAGATCGTCACCCAGGTGGCGAAGCTGTACAACCGCACCCTGGGCAAAGAGAACATCCCGTTGGTCATCCGCGTGCCCTACGGCGGCGGCATCGGCTCACCCGAGCACCATTCGGAGAGCCCCGAGACCGTGTTCGCCCACCATGCGGGACTGCGGCTCATATCCCCGTCGAACGCTCATGACGCGTACTGGATGATCCAGGACGCAATCAAGAGCGAGGATCCGGTGATGTTCTTCGAACCCAAGCGTCGCTACTGGATGCGCGGGGACGTCGACACGTCGGCCCGAGGCGAGCTGGGCATGCATGACGCCCGCGTCGTGTCCGAAGGCACCGACGTCACCCTCGTCGCCTACGGCCCGCTGGTGCCGACCGCGCAGGACGTGGTCACCGCGGCCGCCGAGGAAGGCAAGAGCGTCGAACTCATCGACCTGCGCAGCCTCAGCCCGATCGACTTCACCGCGATCGAGAAGTCCGTGACGAAGACCGGCCGACTGGTCGTCGCCCATGAGGCTCCGACCTTCCTGGGACTGGGTTCGGAGATCGCCGCGCGCATCACCGAACGCTGCTTCTTCAACCTCGAAGCCCCGGTCATCCGGGTCGGCGGCTACCACACCCCGTACCCCGGTTCGCGGATGGAAGAGCACTACCTGCCCGACCTCGATCGCATCTTCGATGGTGTCGATCGGGCCCTGTCCTACTGATTTCGAGGAGAGTCAAGAATGTCATTCGAATTTCCTCTTCCCGACGTCGGTGAGGGCCTGACCGAGGCCGACATCGTCGCGTGGAAGGTCGCCCCCGGCGACACTGTCACCGTCAACCAGATTCTCGTTGAGATCGAGACCGCGAAATCGCTCGTCGAGCTGCCCAGTCCGCAGGCCGGCACCGTCGGTGCGCTCCTTGTCGAGGAGGGCCAGACCATCGAGGTCGGCACCCCGATCATCCGGTTCGGCGGAGATGATGCCAACACCGAGGCGGCCCCCGCCTCCGCTGATGCGCCGGCTTCCGGTTCGGCTGAGAAGTCGGTCGATGCCTCCGGTGATGCCGACGGCGGAGCCACTCTCGTCGGTTATGGAGCGAAGGAGACGTCGTCGAAGCGGCGTCCGCGGAAGGGCGCTTCCGTCCCCGCTCCCGCCGCTAGCGCCGCTCCCGCAGCGTCGGCTGCCCCGGTTGCCTCAGCTGCCCAGGCTGCGGAGGCGGCCGCGCCTGCACCGGCCGCGGCTCCGGCGGCTCAGGCACAGTCGGCGTCGGCACCTGCTCCGGCAGCGCAGTCGCAGTCCGCTTCGGCTCCCGCTTCACCGAGCAAGCCGCTGGCGAAGCCGCCCGTGCGGAAGCTCGCGAAGGATCTGGGGGTCGACCTCTCCCAGGTGACACCGACCGGGCCCCGCGGGGACGTCACGCGCGACGATGTGCACGCCGCCGCCAACCGGACCGCCGCTCCCACCTCGGGTGCGACGGCACCGGCGGCCGCCTCGGCGAGTGATCAGGGAGCGCTGGAAGAGCGGATCCCGTTCAAGGGCGTGACGAAGATGATGGCGAAGGCCATGGTCGATTCGGCATTCACGATGCCGCACGTCACCGAGTTCCTCGACGTCGACGTCACCGAGACGATGGCGATGGTCCGCCGGCTGAAGTCGACGAAGTTCCTGGGCGAGGACGTCAAGGTCTCGCCGCTGCTCATCGTCGCCAAGGCAGTGGCGTGGGCCGTGGGACGCAACCCGCGGATCAACTCATGCCTCGACGGTGACGAGATCGTCGTGAAGAAGTACGTCAACCTCGGCATCGCGGCCGCCACTCCGCGCGGGCTGATCGTGCCGAACATCAAGAACGCGCAGGCCATGGGTCTGGGCGAACTGGCGCAGGGCATACAGGATCTCACCGCTCTGGCGCGGTCGGGCAAGACACCGCCGGCCGATCAGGCCGGGGGCACGATCACGATCACGAATGTCGGCGTCTTCGGAGTCGATGCCGGTACGCCGATCATCAATCCGGGTGAGGCCGCGATCCTCGCATTCGGGCAGGTCCGGAAGAAGCCGTGGGTGGTGGGCGACGAGATCGTTCCGCGTGAGGTCACCACGCTGTCGGTCAGCGCCGATCATCGAGTCGTCGACGGCGAGATCATCTCGAAGTTCCTCGCCGACGTCGGCCGGGGTCTGGAGGACCCGACTCTGATGTTGGCCTGATTCTCGTTTTGGCGTCGGCTCCTAGCCGACTCTGGGAACTTGAGCGCCCCGGCTTCGCATAGTGCGAGGCTGGGGCGTTCTGTTCTCTTGGATAGTCGCGGCCCAGTTCGAGTCAGACAGCACCTGTTCAAATCTGGGCTATCTGACTCAGACGGGGCCGTGAGCGGATGGCAGGACTGTGACGATCACCCTGCCCACGGGCGGAGCCGATCCTCAAACGCAAGGGGCGGTCCGACGGTGCGGTCTACCCGTCGAGGTAGGCGCTGTTGTCCTTGGGGCTGCCGTCTTTGACGAGTCGCTTGGCAATGCAGTGGTTGCGGTCGAGACCCCACGAGCGGCACTGGTCGAGGGCCTGCTCCGGATTGCTGTAGCCGGTGTCGACGACCGTGACCCAGTAGCTGCCGTCCTTGTACGAGGCCCAGTCGCCGCTGTGGATGAGGATTGCGCCCGGGTACTTGACCTTGTTGGCCTCGTACTCGTTGAGGATGTCCTGCGCTGACCAGGTCTTGCCGTCGGCCTTGAGGCCGACGTTCTTCGCGCTCACCTGAGTCACCCACTCACCTTCGAGGTCAGCGGCTTTCTCGGTGCCTTCTTCGGTATAGGCGTCGAGCTGGTCTTCCGGGCTCTTCGTCGGTTGGACAAGGTCATCCGAAGGGCTGGGCGACGAGCTGGCCGGCTCGCTGGATCCGACATCCACAGGGACGGTTCCCGAGGACGGCGCGAGCCACCGGATACCGAAGAATCCCACCAAGGCCAGAACCATGAGTATGGCGATGATGACGACAGCGATCTTCAGACCATTGCGCGAGGAAGAATCGTCTTGGACGGTGGGCGGAAACTGTGGGGAAGGAGGAGTCTGGGCTCCATTCTGTGTCGAGCCGCCGACGCCATTGCCGGCACCACCGCCGGCAGGCTGCTGAGACTGCTGAGAATTCACATACTGGTGGGAACCGGCAGAGTGAGCGTCATCGAAGGGTGAGCGTCCGGCAGGGGCGAAGACATTGCCGCTGCGAGCTTTCGAGATCGACTGTTCCCCCGTGTGCCGTTCGAGGTACTCGTAGTAGGTCGAGTTGTCGAAATCGGCAGACGAACGTTCCGCGTCATTCCCGTACGACGGGGTCTGACCAGCAGATTCACCTGAACCCTTGTGCCAGTCGTCGCTAGTCGCCGGACGAATGCGCGGCCTCTGTGGAACGTCGCTCATCAGTCCTCCTGAATGCCAGATGTGGTGGCAATCATCTACTTACCTTGGCACGAGTCGAGCAGTCGTTCAACAGGATCGCCGACAGGACGCGTTGCCGACGAAAGCCTACTGCGGAAATCACCGAGTTGGCTTGGCCCCAGCTGTGAAAGTCCCTCCGGGCGTCGACAAAGGTCCCTCCGGGCATCGATGACGACCGTACAAGCCCTTCCACGCGGGCGATTTCAGTGACGAAGGCCCCACCGCAGAAACCAGGATGAATTTGCCCTCCGGCCCGGCATCTCAGTAAGATTGATTCTTGTTGTGTCGTAGCAGGCAGGTCACCGATCGATCTGCTAGGACACACATGGTGCTCACCCACCGCTGCACTCCAGCTTCGGCCATCTCTCACAGGCTACGGCTTCAGCGCTGGTGAGACATCTCGCCCGAACGGGCAGACCTGTTTTGGCGTACACAATTTTCACGGTGACAGTCGAGAAAATTTGTTGATGTCTTCCGACATCGGCGCAAGCAAGCGGAGAGGGCACGCAAGTGCAATCCCGCAGGGGCTTGTTTCGAGAGTCGGTAACTTGTGAACTGGAGGAGAGACATGGCAGCAACCTGCCAGGTAACCGGGGCAGTCCCCGGTTTCGGACACAACGTGTCCCACTCGAAGCGCCGCACGAAGCGCCGCTTCAACCCGAACATTCAGAAAAAGCGCTACTACGTTCCGTCGTTGCGCCGCAACGTCACGCTGACCCTGTCCGCTAAGGGCATCAAAGTCATCGACGCTCGCGGAATCGACGCTGTGGTCAACGAACTCATCGCCAAGGGAGTGAAGCTCTGATGGCTAAGGCACAGGATGTTCGTCCCATCATCAAGCTCAAGTCGACGGCCGGCACCGGGTTCACCTACGTGACCCGCAAGAACCGCCGCAACACCCCGGACCGCATCGTGCTCAAGAAGTACGATCCCGTAGTCCGCAAGCACGTCGATTTCCGAGAGGAGCGCTGAGCGCACATGGCTAAGAAGTCAAAGATCGCAAAAGACAAGCAGCGTCGCGTCATCGTTGAACGCTATGCAGAGCGCCGCGCGACTCTCAAGCGTCAGCTGACCCACCCCGATTCCACCGATGAGCAGCGCGAGGAAGCACGCCTCGCACTGCAGAAGCTTCCCCGCGATGCTTCGCCGGTTCGCGTTCGCAACCGCGACCAGGTGGATGGCCGTCCGCGTGGCTACCTCCGGAAGTTCGGACTCTCGCGAGTTCGCTTCCGCGAAATGGCACACAACGGCGAGTTGCCCGGCGTTACCAAGTCGAGCTGGTAATCTCGAGGAAGTTCGTCATCGGAAAAACGGACCGGTGACCTACCGACTTGTCCTAAGGAGGACACTTTTATGGCTAAGAACCGCAGTGAGCTCGTTGCAGAAGTTGCCGAGAAGTCCGGCCTGACCCAGAAGCAGGTCTCGGACGTGCTCGATGGTGTCTTCGATGTCTTCTCCGACGTCGTGGCCAAGGGCGAAAAGCTCACCATCCCCGGCTGGCTCTCCGTTGAGCGCACCGAGCGTGCCGCTCGCAAGGGTCGCAACCCGCAGACCGGTGAAGAGATCCAGATCAAGGCCGGCTACTCCGTGAAGCTGTCCGCTGGTTCGAAGCTGAAGGGTGCCGCTGGCAGCCCGAACTGATCAACGCAGCAGCGTCGAATGGCCCGGATCGTACGATCCGGGCCGTTTGCTGTCTCTGAGCGTCTTCAAGCGTCTCAGACCGCCTTCGAACAGGGACGATCGTCGTCCCGTACGACTGAATACATCCTCGCCGAGGCGGCTCCCCGAGATCTCGGCCACGAAGAGATCTCCCGGTTGGCAGTGGCGCGACGCCGAACGATATCCTTGGGTCATGTCAGAAGGGGCGGTCCGCGCGCAGTGAGTTCTACAGGTTTCGAACCGATCACACGGTTCGTGCAACGTGCCACGGTCCCCATCGTCGTCTTCCTCGGGGTGATCGCCGGTCTGGCCGCACTCTTCTTCACCGGAGCAGCCAACCCGACTCTGCTCAATGACCCCGGCTCTGTCGTCCGTTTCGGTCTTCCCGCAGCGAAGTTCGTCTTCAATATTGCGATGTCGCTGACCGTCGGCACCCTCATGTTCGCCGTCCTCATCCTCCCGCGCACGGCCGGCGGTCGCGCCCGCCGGCACAAGGCCACGGACGATGACGTGCCTCTCGACCCGCTGTGGACGAAGGCCATTCAGATCGCCGAATACTCCTCAGTCGTGTGGACGCTGTCCGCGGTCGCCGTGCTCGTCTTCTCATTCGTCGATACTGTGGGCGCCCAGGCCTATCTCGACTTCTCGAACCAACTCGGCGTGTTCGTCACTCAGATCGCCTACGGGCAGCTGTGGGTGCTCATCGTCGTCCTCATCGCTGTCGCCTCGACCCTGTGCTTCGGCACCCGCTCCCATATCGGCATCGCCGCCGCCGGAGTGCTCAGCGTCGCCGTGATCCTCCCCTTGGCTCTGATGGGCCACTCCGCAGAGGCTTCCGGGCACACGCAGGCCGTCAACAGCCTCGGTCTGCATATCCTCGGCGCGGTCCTCTGGCTCGGTGGGCTCTTCGTCATCGCCCTGCTGGGCACCCGGCTGGCCGCCTCGAAGAACCTCAAGCCGATCGTCGAACGGTATTCGACGATCGCCCTCATCGCCTTCGGCCTCATCGTCTTCTCCGGAATCGTCAACTCGCTCCTGCGCGTGCGGGGCTTCGACGATCTCATGACCACGTACGGGCAGGTCATCCTCGCAAAGGCGTTCGCGACGGTCCTGCTCGGTCTGATCGGATTCTGGCACCGTCAGTTCGTCATCTCACGTTTGGGCACAGCCGCCTCGGCGACGGTGGAATTCTGGCGCCTCATCACCGTCGAATTCATCCTCTTCGGGATCACGATGGGAATGGCCGTGGCCTTGGCCCGGTCGCAGCCGCCCGTGCCGCAGGAGCCGGTGGGCGACCCCACCCCGGCAGAGATCCTCACCGGTGATCCGCTGCCGCCCAAGCCGAACCTGTCCCGCTACTTCAGCGAATGGTCGATGGATCCGCTGTGGATCGCGATCGCAGCGGGCGCCTCGATCGCCTACGTCGTGGCGTTCATCAACCTCCGCCGCCGAGGCGACAAATGGCCGGTGCTGCGCCTCATCAGCTGGCTCGTGGGCATGGTCTTCCTCGTCTACGTCACCTCGGGCGGACCCCGTGTCTACGGCGAGGTGCAGTTCTCCGCGCACATGATCGAGCACATGCTCCTGGTCATGGTCGTACCCCTGCCGCTCGTGCTCGGCGCACCGATCACGATGCTCATGCGCGGAACGAAGGCGCGCACGGACGGGTCCGTCGGCCTGCGCGAATGGGTGCTCTGGCTCGTCCATACTCCGTACCTGCGCTTCTTCGCGCACCCGATCGTGGCGAGTGTGAACTTCGCGGGTTCGCTGGTCGTCTTCTACTACTCGGGCATCATGTACTACGCGCTCGATACTCATATCGGGCACGAACTGATGATCGCGCACTTCCTCGGCGCCGGGTACCTGTTCGCCCAAGCCCTCATCGGCATCGATCCGGGCGTCAAGCGCCCTGTCTTCCCGATGCGGCTCGTGATGCTGCTGGTGACGATGGCCTTCCACGCCTTCTTCGGCATTTCGATCATGAGTTCGAACGTGCTGATCGCCGGAGACTGGTTCGGCAACGTCGGCGCAGGATGGGGCTACACGGCGATCGACGACCAGCAGCTCGGCGGTTCCATCGCGTGGGGCATCGGCGAATTCCCGACCCTGTTCATCGCGATCATGGTCTGCGTCCAATGGGCGAAGTCCTCGGACCGGGAGGCCAAGCGCATCGACCGCAGCGAAGACCGCACCGACGACGCCGAGCTGCGCGCCTACAATGCGATGCTCGCCTCGATGGCCGAACGCGATGCGAAGGCGCCTCCGCGCCGACGGTGAGTTTCGGGGTTGTGCTCCATGCGCTGACTGCGGTGGTACCTCGATGGCCGGCGTGGTGATCAGACGCGGGGGTGCTGGCCTGACGCGCAGGGACGATTCGCGCCGCAATGGGCCTTGCGAGCTCGCAGCAGTCACAGCTGACTGCTGCACAACCGCTGTGCACGAATGTGCACCGGAAATTCTCGGATTATGGCCAGGTCGTTACCAAAAACTCCGTAACGTGGCGCACACTGATCCTTGGATGAGAAATATCCAAGCGCCCGAAACACTGCGCTGAAGCAGGGGTACACCGGCCGCACCGATGCGGTCTGAGTGCCCCGGGCTGTCAGCCGGTCGGCGCCAGAGCAAGCCTATTCGCGCATTCAACGGTGACGCGGATTGTGGAAACGAAGGAGTCCCATGAGTTCTCAGAACAATGCTGAGAGGAAGTCGATCCGCGCTCAGCTGCGCAAGGTCGTCGCTGCCTCGATGGCCGGAACGGTCGTCGAATGGTACGAGTTCTTCCTCTACGGTTCGGCCGCCACGCTGGTGTTCAACCACATTCTGTTCCCGCCTTCCGACAATCCGCTGACGCCGATCCTGGCAGGCTTCGCCACCTACGCAGTCGGATTCATCGCCCGCCCCGTCGGCGGCATCGTCTTCGGTCACTTCGGCGACAAGTACGGACGCAAGAAGCTGCTGCAGCTCTCGATCGTCCTCGTCGGTGTGGCCACGTTCCTCATGGGCTGTCTGCCGACCTTCGACCAGATCGGCTACCTCGCTCCGATCCTGCTCGTGCTGCTGCGTGTGGTCCAGGGCTTCGCAGTCGGCGGCGAATGGGGCGGAGCTGTCCTCCTCGTGGCCGAGCACGCTCCGAACAAGGAGCGCGGTTTCTGGGCATCATTCCCGCAGTCCGGCGTGCCCTTGGGCAACCTGCTGGCCACCGCGGTTCTCTTCGTCCTCACTGCAACGCTGACCGAAGAGCACTTCCTGTCGTGGGGCTGGCGCATTTCGTTCTGGCTCTCGGCCGTCATCGTCCTCATCGGCTACTACATCCGCACCCGAGTCTCCGATGCGCCGATCTTCGACGAGGTTCAGGCCGAGGAGATCGAGGAAGGCGTCGACTACGGCATCAAGGCCGTATTCAAGCGCTACCCGCGGGAGGTCTTCGCCGCGATGGGCCTGCGCTTCGTCGAGAACATCCACTACTACCTCGTGGTGACCTTCTCGATCACCTACCTCGCCACGCAGGTGAAGATCGAATCCGCCGAGATCCTCGGCCTCCTCCTCGGCGCCCACGCGATCCACGCAGTCCTCGTTCCGCTCGTCGGTGCCGCCACCGACCGGATCGGACGCAAGATGCCCTACGCCGTGGGCATCATCCTGACCGCGAGCTGGGGCTTCTTCGCCTTCCCGATGTATGACACCGGCAGTGCCGGCATGATCTTCCTCGCCCTCCTCATCGGTCTCGTCTTCCACGCACTGATGTACGCGGGCCAACCGGCGATCATGTCCGAGATGTTCCCGACCCGCATGCGGAACTCGGGCGTCTCGACCGGCTACCAGGTGACGGCCATCGTCGCCGGATCCTTCGCGCCGATCATCGCCACCGCACTGCTCGACGCCTTCGGCTCCTCGGTGCCGATCGCGCTCTACCTGCTGGCCGCTGCGATCATCTCGTTCATCGCACTCATGTTCACCCGCGAGACCAAGGGGATCGACCTGCGCTCGCTCGACCATGCAGACAAGGTGCGCCGCGGAGTCGCCACGGCCAGCTGAGGCCGGATGGTGACCCGGTGAGGGGCGGTGTCGGTGAATATCGGCACCGCCCCTTTGCCTGGCGCCGAGCTCGCCTGTCGGACTGCGACCTACGCTCGGCAGCCGCCTCGGCGCCCACCTCGATGATTCCTCGGTCTCCGCAGGGTGCAAGATGGACACGTACGACAGACTCGAACCACGAAAGGCACATCTCATGGGAGACCTCACCGGCAAACGCGCCCTCGTCACCGGCGGAGCATCCGGGCTCGGAAAAGCGATCGCACAGTCGTTCGCGCGGGCCGGAGCATCTGTCACCGTCGCCGATGTCGACGCCGACTCGGCACAGGCCGTCGCCGACGACATCGGCGGCGAAGCGTGGGCAGTCAACCTGGCGGACACCGCGGCGCTGGACGGCACCGAGCTCGACGTCGACATCCTCGTCAACAACGCCGGCATCCAGCGGATCCACCCGATCACGGAATTTCCGCTCGAGGACTGGCGGCTGATCAATACGCTCATGCTCGAAGCGCCGTTCGTGCTCACGAAGGCGGTGCTGCCGAAGATGTACGAACGCGGTTGGGGACGCATCATCAACCTCTCCTCCGTCCACGGTCTGCGGGCCTCGGCGAACAAGTCCGCGTACGTCGCGGCCAAGCACGGTCTCATGGGACTGACGAAGACGACTGCACTCGAGGCCGGTCCGCACGGAGTGACGTGCAATGCGATCAATCCCGGCTACGTGCTCACGCCACTGGTGAAGGGACAGATCGCCGATCAGGCGAAGACTCACGGCATCAGCGAGGACGAGGTCCTCGAGCAGGTCTTCCTCGGCCATTCCGCGGTGCCCAAGCTCGCCGAACCCGAGGACGTCGCGGCGATCGCGACCTTCCTGGCCGGGGACCATGCCGCTGTCATCAACGGCAGCGCTCACAGCATCGACGGCGGCTGGGTGGCCGCCTGAACTCTCCAGCATCTCGCTCCCCCTCCCAGAACTACCTGACGGCGGCCCAGCTACCTCGCGCGAGGTAGCTGGGCCGCCGTCAGGTAGCAATTAGAGGGATTCTAGGACTTTGCGGACTCCGGCGTTGCGCAGGGACTCGTGGCGGACCGAGGCCCAATACGACACCTGCTTGGAGAACAGCTCGGGCAGCACCTGCACCAAGCGGGAGTTTCCGTGGGCGAGGAAGTCGGGCAGGATGCCGATCCCGGCACCGTGCGAGGTCGCGAGCACATGCGCATGCACCGAGGTAGACCGGAAGAATCCCTTCCCGCGCGGAAGTGCGTCGGCCGCCTCGTCGAGATCATCGACCCGCAGCGAATTCTCGATGTAGTAGACCATCCGGTGGTCGGCCAGATCATCCAGCGTCTGCGGCATCGGATGCGAGGCGATGTAATCCTGCGAAGCGTAGAGCTGGAGCCGGTAGTCGCGGATGTGCTTGGCGATCGAGCGCGGGGCATCCGGACGTCCCACGACGATTTCGATATCGACGCCCGACCGATACTGCCGGGCCCGCTGCGTAGCGGTGATCAGTTCGATCTGCAGTCCCGGGTGCTGCCCCTGCAGTTCGGTAAGCGCCGGAACGGCGTACTCAAGGGCGAAGGCCTGCGGGCACGCCAGCCGGATCGTTCCGGACAGAGCGGAATTCGAATGCGCATCGATGCGCCCCAGAGCGGCCTCGATGTCCTCGGCGATCGGCAGCAGCTGACGCCCGGCGGCGCTGAGCTCCCACCCGTCGGGCGAGGCCACGAGCACGCGATCGCCGTACGCCTTCTCAAGCGCGGCGATGCGTCTGGACACGGTCGTGTGGTTGAGGCCGAGGCTGTGTGCCGCGGCCGTGAACTTCCCCAGCCGGGCGACGGCGAGCAGAGTCAGCAGATCCTCGGGGGCGATCTGCGGACCGGAACTGCCAGGTGCATAGGAAGCCATAGTGGCCCCATTCTATCTGCGTACGCGCACATAACCGGTGCGGAAGAGGTGAGGCTCCCCGCCGGACTTCCGCGCGTTCACTGGCGTACTGTGAGAGGGAACACGTAAGAGTTGCTGAACATGATGCGAGGAGGCATATTATGTCGACGATTGGATGGGTTGGCCTGGGAAATATGGGCCGCCCGATGACTGCGAACCTGGTCAAGGCCGGTCACACCGTCAATGGTTTCGATCTCGTCCCCGAGGCCGTGGACGCAGCCGCGAAGAGCGGGGTGAACCCCGTGAGTTCCATCGCCGAGGCGGTCGCCGGTGCCGATATCGTCTTCACGATGCTGCCCAAGGGCGAGCACGCGCGCACCGCATACCTCGAGCCCGACGGAGTCCTGGCCAACGCAGACCGGAAGACCCTCCTCATCGATTCCTCGACGATCGACTTCGATTCGGCCCGCCTCCTCCACTCCGAGGCGAAGAAGGCAGGCTTCCGCCTCATCGACGGTCCCGTCTCCGGCGGCGTCACCGGTGCCGAGGCCGGCACCTTGACGTTCATGCTCGGCGGCGACGACGCCGACATCGAAGAGGCCCGACCCGTCATCGAGGCAATGGCCGGGAACATCTTCCACGCCGGCGGTGACGCCGCAGGTCAGGCCGCGAAGATCGTCAACAACATGATGCTCTCGATCAGCCTTCAGGGTGTCGTCGAAGGCGCTGTACTGGCCGATCGCTTCGGCCTCGATCCGAAGGTCTTCCACGATATTGCCAAGGTGTCCTCCGGCGACTCCTGGCCGCTGCGGACCTGGTATCCGGTGCCCGGCGTGACCACCACGGCCGCGGCGAACAACGAGTTCAAGCCCGGTTTCGCCACCGCACTCATGCACAAGGACGTCGGCCTGGCCCTCGCCGGCGCCGAGACCCAGGGAGTCGACCTCCCGGCGGCCACCCTCGTCCATGCACAGCTGCAGAAGCTCATTGACGAAGACCTCGGCGGACTCGACACCTCCGCGCTGATCAAGAACATCGACCCGAACGCCGAGGGCCTGCCGAAGTAAGCACTCAACCGACGCCGATGCGGTTGGAACAACCGACGCCGAGGCGGTTGGAACAAGCACAGCCCGCTCACAACGGCGGCACCGAGCTGCGGACGATCCAGGTCGAGGAATCACGATGATTTCGACCCGGATCGTCCGCATTTCGTTTCTCGGCCGGGCATCCTCGGCGACCTGAAACTTCGCGCGGCTCATGCAAGACTGGAGACATGAGTACGCCTGATTCCCCCTCACTGTCCGCCGACGACATCGCAGCCATCATCGGCAACCTCGACGAGGTGGCTGACCGTGCCCGCGCCGCCGCCGAGTCGAGCGGTCGCAGCGGTGACGATGTGCGCGTGCTGCTGGCCACGAAGACGCAGCCGGCAGAGAAGATCCGCGTCGCCCTCGAGCACGGGTTCACCCTCATCGGCGAGAACAAGGTGCAGGAGATCACCGGCAAGGCCGAGGCTCTCGCCGACCTCAACCCCGAGACCCACCTCATCGGACCCCTGCAGAAGAACAAGGTCAATCACACCCTGCGGCACGCTCACTGCGTCCAGTCCGTCGATAACCTCCCGCTGGCCGATAAGATCAACAACCGTCTCGACGTCCTCGATGAGACCATCGACTACTTCATCCAGGTCAACACCTCCCGCGAAGACTCGAAGTTCGGTGTCGCGCCCGAAGACGCCGAGGAGCTCGTCACCGCGACCCGGGAGCTCGGCCGGATGCGGCTGCGCGGACTCATGACGATCGGCCTTCCCGGCAGCAGTCCCGAAGAGATCCGCCCCAGCTACTCCGACCTGCGCGAACTCAGCGAGAAGCTGCGCGGGGCCGGGGTCATGCCCGCCGAGGCGACCGAGCTGTCGATGGGCATGAGCAACGACTTCGAACTCGCCATCGCCGAAGGCGCCACGATCGTCCGAGTCGGCTCGAGCATCTTCGGTGCCCGCGACTACTCCTGATGCGGGTCCGCGGGGCATGCCCGCACATGGCGCGGCCCTCACACGGCGCGACCAGCACATGACGCGGCCGGCCGCAACTACTTGTCGGACACGGTTGCCGCAGAATCCTGCGCGAACACCTTCCGCAGTCCGTCGATGAGCGCCCCGCGCCAGCAGGCGAAGTCGTGCCCGCCTTCATACACCGACAGTGAAGTTGAGAATCCGAGACCGTCGAGCACCTCGGCCAGTCGGCCGGCGCGGTCGACCATGGGTCCCTCCCGACGACCGACGGCGAGGTGGAAATCGCAGGCGCCCACGCCCGCAACGTGTTCGCGGAACCGGCGCGCAGTCCAGTCATCACCATCGATGCTCGCCAGGTCCGCCGGAGTCGCCGTCCCGCCGGGGCTCCACCACAGCGAGGGGGAGTGAGCGAGCACGGCGTCGAATGCGCCGGGGCACGTGCGAGCCATGAGCAGGGACGCGAGCCCGCCGAGGCTCTGCCCGCAGATGATCCGCCGCGCATCGGCCGGCAGTACGGAGCCGTTGACGGCCGCTTCGGCTTCGATATCGGGAACGAGTTCCGAGGCGACGCTGCGAAGGAACTGGTCGTTGCCGGCAAGAGAATGTGTTCGTTCGGCCGTCGTGTGCGTGCCGATGCCGATGATGATGAGCCCGGGCAGCCCGGCAGCTTCCACGGCACGCGCCACGCAGAGGTGGTCGAACCACTGCCGACCGTCGAAGAGCACGAGGAGACCGGCCGGCGGCCCACTCGGCAGAGACACCCGCACAGGGTACTTCTTGCCGCCGATCTCACGGTCGGCAGAGACCATGAGGGCCGGCTCAGAGCGAACCCGTTCAGGGTCCTCGCCGAGGCTGCCCCCATCCGCCTCGGCGGGAATGTCCGCGTCAGCGCCTGCCGTCACCGTCGTCCTCGTCGCAGCGGTCGCACCCTGCGGGCGGTCGAACAGCCACATGCCGTGATCGGGAGCGAGCGGACCCGAGAACACCGACGCCCCCTCGCCGGCACCCGGCTGATCCGGCCGGGTGACCGGTGGATCGAGGTTGAGCGGGTCGATGAACGCGGGCGGCCCCGGTCGATCCGGACCGCTCAACGGTGGGGCGACCTCTTCACGGGAGGGGCTGAAGCCGTAGGAACAGCGCAGATCGGCCGGCAGGGTGAGCGTCACGCCCCAGATGTCGGTGCCAGGGACTCGGACCATGACTCCATCGGCCTGCCTGTGTTTGTCGGTGACCCGGTTCGCCGCGAGCCGGACGCTGCGCACCTCGGGATCGGTGCAGCGATAGAGGAACGTGACGTCGCGCAGGGCCGTGTCAGTGGGGCACGGGTCGACCAGGGGTGTCCCCTGCCGGGCGACCTCATCCCAGAACTGCCGTTCGCGATCGCCTGAACCACCGGATTCCCCCGTGGCAGAAGCGGAGAAGCCGGAATCACCGGATTTCCCAGCAGCAGAAGCGGAGAAGTCAGCCATGATGTCGATGAAGCGCACGTGATTGATCCTTGCAGTTCGGGCAGTAGGGCGACATGTCGCGCACTCGACGGCCTCGGGCCGTCATTGAGGGCCGGTGAGTATCGCATTTCGGACAGTCGACCACATCGATTGGACAAGTCGGCTGACAACGTTGCTAGTCTATCCACTTAGGTTAGGCTTACCAATTGGTAGGCGCCAACTCCTCCACGCACGCCTCAGATCCAACGAAGATTCCGCCCTACACCGCTTCGGCCGCTGCAACGCAGACACAGCCACCACGCCACACCACCCCAAGGAGAGTAATGAGAACTGGACTGACGATCATCGGAGCCGCATGTGCCCTGGCACTCGTCGGATGCGGAGGGTCCACCTCCGGCACCGCTGACGACTCCGCTGCCGATCAGGGCTCCGGCTCCGATCTCTCCGTCCCGCTCCCGGAAGGCTGGAAGCAGATCTCGGGAGAGAGCGACTTCTCCACGATCGAAGCGAAGCCGAAGCTGCCCGTCAAGGTCGAAGACGGCACGGGCACCGGCGTCGAGGTTAAGGACATCGACCAGATCATCGTCGCCGGTGACGGCGTCGCATCGACTCTTGGAGCGCTGGGCCTGACCGACAAGATCGCAGCCGCCCCGGAGGACGCTGTCTCTCCCGAAGCAAAGAATGCCCCGGAGCACTTCGAATTCGGCAAGAGCACCGGTGTCGAAGGCCTGTTGGCCATGGACGGCACCCTCTTCATCGGTGACAACACCAAACGCCACGGCGATGTTGCAGGGCAGTTCCGCGACGCCGGCACCGATGCGGTCGTCATGGATGACCAGCAGTCCCAGGGCGACAAGCTCAAGGCCGTTGCCGAGTACGTGGGGGCGAAGGACGCCGGCGAAGAGCTCGCGAAGATCGTCGACGACCAGCTCGCCGATGCCGCGAAGACCGCGAAGGAATCCGACACGACGGATCTCTCGATCATCGAGGTCACGGCCTCGGGCGCCGGCGGCCAGAATGCTGTCGCCGGCACCGGAACGCCGGGCAATGAGATGATCGAAACGCTCGGCTACACGAGCGTCGGAGCCGAATCGAAGCTGCGCGGATACTCCCGCGAATTCAGCAATGAGGGCATCGTCGCCTCGGCGCCGGACGTCGTCGTCATGGCCGAATCGGACTACGAGAAGTGGGGCGGCGAGGACGGCCTGTGGAAGGCGTTCCCGACGCTCGACCAGACGCCCGCAGGCCAGAACTCGGCGATCTTCGTCATGCCCGACGCCCAGCTGAAGTACTCGAGCCCGGAGATCGGCGTCGGTGCGCAGGCCCTCGCCGAGGCGGTCGCGCAGCTCTCGTGAGCGCGAAGGTCCTCAACCGGTCCCAGAAGCCGTCACCGGTGAACAGCAGCGCCGCCGCGAAGGCGGAGAAGCGGCACAGCGTCCGGCGAATCCCGCTGCTGACCTGCGTCCTCATCGGAGTCGCGGTCCTCGCGCTGCTCATGGCAGTCTCGGCCTCGGTCGGTCCGCTGCGGATCCCGCTCGACGACGTCACCCGCATCGTCGGAGCGCAGCTCGGCCTCGTCGACGGCGCAGGGCTGAGCCAGCGCGACATCTCCGTCGTCTGGCAGCTGCGCATTCCCCGCGTCCTCATGGGCGTGCTCGTCGGGGCCGCGCTCGCGATCTCCGGAGCCGCACTGCAGAGCCTGTTCAATAACCCGCTGACCGATCCGGGCATCATCGGCGTCAGCGGCGGCGCCTCGGCCGGAGCCGTCGGCGTCATCGTGCTCGCAGGTGGCAGCATCACCTGGCTCCTGCCGTTGGGCGCGTTCCTCGCGGGCCTGGTGGTGACCGGACTCATCTACGTCCTCGCCCGCCCGGGCCGGAACACGGGAACCTCACGGATGCTGTTGGTCGGCATTGCCGTCGGCTCCGGCTGTCAGGCGCTGACGGGGTTCTTCACCTTCATCGCCGACGATCAGCAGCTCCAGACTCTGACGTTCTGGCAGATGGGGTCGCTGGCGAAGGTGATCTGGCCCCAGTTCTGGGCGACTCTGCCCGTCTTCGTCGCTGGCCTGGTCATCGTCCTGCTCAATTCCCGCACCCTCGACGTGCTCACCCTCGGTGAGCGCGAGGCCCAGCATCTCGGGCTCAACGTCAAACGCAGCCGCCTGACCATCATCATCGCCACCGCACTGCTCACCGGCGCGGCCGTGGCCTTCGCCGGGGCAATCGGCTTCGTCGGCCTCGTCGTCCCGCACATCGTGCGCATCGTCGTCGGCCCCGGCCACAGGGGGCTGCTGCCGATCTCGGCAATCGCCGGTGCGATCCTCATCGTCGCCGCCGACTGTGCCTCCCGCGTGGTCGCTCCGCCCGCCGAGGTCCCGATCGGTCTCTTCACGGCCGCCGTCGGAGCGCCCTTCTTCCTGTTCCTGGTCGTGCGGATGAGGAAAAGCTCATGGTGATTGTGAACAATGCCGCCGAGGCGGTCGTCCGCGCCCGCGACGTCACCTTCGTCGTCGACGGCCGGGAGCTCGTCTCCGGGGTGTCTTTCGATCTGCGTGCCGGTGAGGTCGTCGCCCTCGTCGGTCCCAATGGGGCGGGCAAATCGACGATGCTCTCGCTGCTGGCCGGGGACGTGTCCCCGACGCGAGGGTCGGTGGAGATCACCGGCACCGAGGTGGGGGCGTGGAAGTCGGGACCGCTGGCTCGGGTGCGTGCGGTGATGCTCCAGCACAACAGCTCGAACTTCGCCTTCAGCGTCGAGGAGGCCGTGCACATGGGGCGGCTGCCCTGGGACATCGACGCCGACCGTGATGCCGCGCTCGTCGCCGAAGCGATCGCCGATGCCGACCTCGAGGGCTTCGAGACCCGTGACATCACGACGCTCTCCGGTGGTGAGGCAGCCCGGGTGTCGTTTGCCAGGACGACGGTGCAGACGACCCCGATCGTCTTCCTCGACGAACCCACCGCCGCCCTCGACCTCAGGCATCAGGAGTCACTGCTGAAATCGGTGCGGGCACTGCGCGCCGACGGGGCGGCCATCGTCGTCGTCCTCCACGACCTCAACCTCGCACTGCGGTATTCGGACCGTGTTCTCGTGTTCGGGGACGGGCGACTCGTCGCCGACGGTCGACCCGCCGAGGCGCTGACCGAAGAGCTCGTCGACGAGGTGTACGGACAGTCCGTGCACCGGCTGCAGCCGGAAGGCATCGCCCATCCGATCCTCATCCCCGTTTGACATCGGGGATGAGGAGCCGGTCACATGATGACACCGGGGAGGCCGCCTCGGTGGGGGATCTGCGATCATTGGACTATGAACACCAGGCCGGAAGAATCCACCGTCCCAGCCCCTGCCGCTGACCCGGCGGCCGCACCCACAGCGTCGACGCATGACGCCTCGACGCACGACGCTGCGACACGGGACGTCAAGGTCCGTGCGCCCGAACTCGTCGGCCGCCGATGGATGAACTCCGGCGGCAAGGATCTGACCCTGGCCGACCTGCGCGGAAAGGTCGTTCTCCTCGACTTCTGGACTTTCTGCTGCATCAACTGCCTCCACGTCCTCGACGAACTGCGCCCGTTGGAGGAGAAGTACGCCAAAGAGCTCGTCATCATCGGCGTGCACTCGCCGAAATTCGAGTTCGAACGCACCGTCGAGGCCGTCGACCAGGCCGTGGAACGCTACCAGGTCGAGCATCTCGTCCTCGACGATCCCGACCTCGTCACCTGGCAGGCCTACACCGCCCGCGCCTGGCCGACCTTGGCCGTCATCGACCCCGAGGGCTACCTCGTAGCGACGATGTCCGGTGAAGGCCACGCGGCCGGCCTCACCGAGATCATCGAGGGCCTCATCGAGGAGCACTCGGCCAAGGGCACCCTTCACTCCGGCGACGGGCCCTACGTTCCGCCGCCGGCCCCGGAGACGGACCTGTTCTACCCCGGAAAGGCCACCCGGCTGCCCTCGGGCCACCTCATGGTCGCCGATTCCGGACACCACAGCCTCGTCGAATACGACGACGATGCGGCCACGATCATCCGCCGTATCGGCACCGGTGAGCGCGGCGCGGACGACGGCGACTTCGCCTCGGCGAGCTTCAGTGAACCCGGCGGAATTACCGTGCTGCCCGCCGACCTGGCGGCCGAAGTCGGCTACCAGCTCGTCGTCGCCGATACCGTCAACCACACCCTGCGCGGGATCGACCTGACGAACGAGACGGTCACGACCATCGCCGGCACCGGTGAGCAGCACATGGTCGGTGCCATCGACAACGTCCGCGGCAAGCCCGGTGAGCTGGGACGATACGATGGACCCGCGGTAGACGTGAAGCTGTCGTCGCCGTGGGATGTCCTCTTCGTCCCCTCCACCGCCGAGGTGGTCGTGGCGATGGCCGGCAACCACACCATCTGGTCTTTCGATCCGAAGGACGGCACGATCCGCATCCTCTCGGGCACGATGAACGAGGGCCTGGTCGACGGCGACGGCGAGTCAGCCTGGTTCGCCCAATCCTCCGGTCTCGAGCTCGGGCCAGCGGGCGAGGTGTTCGTCGCCGACTCCGAGACCTCGGCGATCCGCCGCCTCGATCCCGCCACAGGTGAGGTGTCCTCGCTGGTGGGCGTCGGACTCTTCGACTTCGGCTTCCGCGACGGACCGGCCGCCGAAGCCCGCCTGCAGCACCCGCTGGGAGTGCGCAGCCTGCCTGACGGATCGGTCGCGATCGCCGACACCTACAACGGTGCGATCCGCCGCTTCGACCCGAGGACCGAGGAAGTCACGACCCTGGCGCGCGGCCTGCGCGAACCCTCGGACATCGTCCTCATCGGCAACGAAGGCACCCCCGATGACGCCGAACTCATCGTCGTCGAGTCCGCCGCACACGCACTCACCCGGGTGAAGCTGCCCAAGGACGCCCAGAAGGTCGACGAAGGCGCATTGACGACGAAGCGCCCTTCGACGGAGATCGCCTCCGGTCCGGTGTCGCTGACCGTGAGTTTCACTGTCCCAGCTGGTCAGAAGCTCGACGACCGGTGGGGTGATCCCACGTTCCTGCAGGTGTCTGCGACGCCGCCGGAACTCATCTCCTCAGGAGAAGGCGGAGCCGAGGGGCTCAGCAGAGATATCGTCATCAATCCCGAGTACACCGAGGGAGTGCTGCACGTGACAGCGCGTGCTGCAGCCTGCGACGGTGAGCCCGGGGGAGAGATCCCGCTGCACGCGGCCTGCCACCTCTACCAGCAGGACTGGGGCATCCCGGTCGAGCTCGTGGATTCGGCTCCGAACGCACTCACCCTCGACCTCCGCGGCGCCTGAGCGCTCCGCCACCGGAGCGAGGGCCGCTGTCGATCAGGCGGACGGTAGTTGCAGAATCGCCCATGCACGGAGATTGCTGGGTCGATCCACGGTGGTTGCGGCGTTCTGAACGCCGTGGATCGACCCGACAATCACTGTGGCAAGGAGAACCGCGAGAGGCGCATCCGTCGGAGGTCCGGACACGGGCCTGTGGAGCGGGACTGGGACCTCAGCAGGAGGAGCGCCCCTCAGGCGATGGTGACGTCGCCGAGGCGGCGCGGTTCGAAGCTCACCTGTGAGGACTTGACGACCACCGAGCCGCCGAGGACGAAGGAGAGCTTCTCGTCGAAGTCGTGTTCGGCAGCGGTGACGATGTCGCGGTAACGTCCCTTGACCCGTACCTCGACCGTCGAGGGAGTGAGTTCGAGATCGCTGCCGGACGAGGTCAGCCCGATCTGCGGACTGCGCTCGAGCGACCAGGAGACATCGCCGATGATCTCGTTGTCCGTGTCGTAGCCGAAGACGCAGCCGGCCGGCATGAGTGTCTTCGACTTCATGCAGTCCTGCAGATGGTCGGTGACCTGCTCCTCCACGGTCTGCTCGAGCTTGGCCGTGGGTTCGGGCGAGAGCTTCACGGTGGGGGAGTCGCCGGGGGCGGTCACCTCGGTGCGTTGGGATCGCGACTTCAGATACGTCGCATCGAAACCGACGAGGTAGCTCGCCGGGAACAGCACGGGCACACTCCCCGTGCTGACCCCGTATCCGTTGACCGTCGCCGTCGACGAACCGGAGACGTCCAGGGTCAAGGTCGGCCATGCTTCCTGTTCGATGGCCCAGCGGTTGAAGAGTCCCGCGCTGGCAGGCAGGCGGACCATGTTGAGATCGACGGTCTGCTCCCGCGAGGACAGGTTGTACCTGAGGCTGACCTTCGCGTGATCGCCGTCGACGGAAACGGTCTCGGCCTCGGGCTCGCGCGGCAGATCGGGAGCCGCGGAGAGCACTTCGTCACTGAGTGCCAAGGTCGATGTCGGAGTCGGCGTGGACAGGTAGGAGAAGGCACTCTGCGCATCGCCGCGTTCGATCGCCGAGATATAGGATTCGGCGGCTCGCGCGGGCGTGTAGACGGTGAAGTTGAGGAGGGGGACCGCTGCCACTGTGAGGACGACGACCGTCAGCGCTGAGATCAGAAGTCTGCGCGACGTTCGCATGGCGCTCCTGATTCGGTTGGGGACTTGAGGGGACTGGGCAGTTCTCAGTCTATCTGCCGCGGATCACTCGACCGGGTAGGCATGCAGGGCAGAGGTGTCGACCTCGACGAAGACATGCGTGCCGACCTTGACGTTGGCTCGCAGTTCGGAGATCGTCGCGCCGAGTCCCGGGTGCAGGACACCGAATCCGATGGTCGGCTTTTCGCTCGCGTCTGACTCGGCGGTCGCCGCAGAATCCTCAGCCGATTCGGCGGATGCGTCGGGCTTCGTCGAATCCGGCTGCGTTCTCGCCACTCCGGCGAGGTCGGCGAGGTCGACGTCGAGCGCGAGGCCCATCTCCGTATCGACCGGTGAGAGCTTCGCCTGCAGACAGGAACCGCGATCGCGCAGTCCCGTGACGATGGCTTCGAACACCGTCGCCGAGGTGAACGCCGGGTCGTGTTCGTCCAGTGACAGGAGGGCGGCACGCCACCCGAGAGTGACGAACACCTTCCCGTCGAGTTCGGTGCGGGCGCGCACGGCTGAATGGCCGATGGACAGCCATCCCTTCCGGGCCAGCCCGGAATAGACATTGACCCCGCTGAGCTCGGCCGGCAGCGAACCGCGCGGTTCGGTGACGATCTGCTCCAAGGAGCCGAGCGCGACGAGTTGGTCCTTTTCGATATCGGCCACCCCCGCCTCGGCGATGGTGTGGTCGGTCAGCGAATTCGAGCTGAAGACGACACCGCGCCCTTCTTGGGCGACGAGTTCGGCGAAGCGACCCCGCAGCCCGGTGCGCAGATGGCCGGGGACCGAACCGAACGGGTCGATGAGAGCCAGCCACTTCGCGCCGCTCGCCCAAGCCGCGGCCAGGGCGAGGCGGGCACGATCGGTCGCGTCGAGGTCGTCGAGGCGCCGACGCAGAATATCGGACCGCAGTCCGAACGATGTCAATGCAGCCGATGGATCCGCTGCCGATGCCGCCTCCCCAGATCCGGCATCGGCTTCGCGAAGATAGCTCTTCATCCAGCTGCGCACACGCAAGCGACCCGACCGGCGACCGGTCGGGAAGCGTGGTGGTGGTGCGACGTGGGGCAGGGCCGCCGCGGACAGCACCACCGAGGTGGTGCTGTCCGGGCTGCCCATGAGTCCGAGCATTGTCCCTGCTCGCAGACGTCCGAGGTCGATCTCGCGTCCGTCGAGCTGCAGCCCCGCGAGGGACAATTCATCGTTCAACGCGGCTTAGAACTCCGCGGGATCGTCGGAGGCGTTCATCCGCCGACGGGTGATGATGACAGCTGCTGCACCGACTGCGAGCAGACCGACACCGAGGGCCAGTCCGGTCATCTCGGCACCGGTGCGCGGCAGGTCGCTGCCTGAATCATTCGAGCCGCTGCCGTTCCCGGCCCCGTTTCCGCCTTCGTCGACGGCGGTGCCGTTGGTGAGCACGGTGAAGCTTCCGCCCTGGGGCTCATCGAAGCTCTCGGCCTGGGCACGCACGTTGTAGGTGCCGAGCACGGCCTTGACCTTGGCCTGGACGCCGAACGTGACCTTGCCTTCGGAATCGGCTTCCTTGGTCATCGTGTAGCGGTCGACCTTGCCCTGGGCATGCTCGACCGTGATCGAGACCTTCTCGCCGGGCTGAGCCCCGCTGACGCCGATCTTGATGCCGTCGTTCAGGAAGTCCTCGGAGCTGACCTCGGTGGGGTTGATGAACATGGACGCCTGTGCGGCTGCGGCAGGCTTCTTGTCCTCGGTGCCGGGGCTGGCCGGACCGGTGGACTCGGGAGCCTCGTCCTCGGCCTTCTTGTCGTCTTCGGCACCGTCGGTCTCATCGACCTTGGGCTCGTCGGACTTCGGCGCTTCGTCCTTCGGACCCTCGGCGGGTCCCGGCTTCACACCGTCGGCAGGAGCCTTGTCGTCCTTGTCCTCGCCCTTGTCGGTCTCCGATGGGCTCGGCTTGGGTGCTTCGGTGGTGGGCTCTTCGGTCTTCGTCTCCGACGGACTCGGCTTCGGTGCCTCGGTGGTGGGCTCCTCGGTCTTGGTCTCCGTCGGCTCGGGAGCCTTCGTGGTCGGATCCTCGGTCTTCGTCTCCGACGGGCTGGGCTTCGGTGCCTCGGTGGTGGGCTCCTCGGTCTTCGTCTCAGAGGGCTCCGGGGACTTCGTTTCGCTGGGAGTCTCGTCCGGAGTCTTGATGGGACCGGTGGCCGAATCGCACTTATCGTCGTCGCCCTTGCCCGGTTCGTCGACCTCGGAGGCCTTGGAGACGACCTCGAAGGTCACCTTCGAAGACTTCTTCTCGGACTTGAGATCGGTGAGGTAGAGCGAGTACTCGCCGACAGGCACCTGGGCACCGTCGGTGACGGTGAAGAAGTAGGTGCCGGAGACCTTTCCGTCTTCGTCGACCGTGAGCTTCTTGTCCGGCGAGTATTCGGTGCCATCGGTGCCGACGACGGTCACCGTGGCCTTCTGGTCCGGGCTGAATCCGGTGCCGGAGAAGCCGATTCCCTTTTTGTCGTCAGCTATGTCGGCGCGGGTCACCTGCGCCTGCGCAAGGGTCGCCTGCGGATCCGACTCGTCGGGAACCGAAGAATCCGATTCGGAGCTGCTCGATGACTGCTGATCACCCTGGGCGCACAGCGGTTGCTGAGGGACCGAAGCGGTGGACTCTGTCGCTGCGAACGCCGGGGCGCCAGCAAGACCTGTCAATGCAACGGCTACTGCGGGGGCAAGCACAAGACGCGAGGTCTTCACAGTAATGCCTTTCGATTGTTGTCTACCCACGAAAGACGATGGACTCCCGGCATTCCTTGGCTTAAGAAGGGGAAGGCACCATCGTGCGCGGGTCCGTACAGCTCATTACCCTAAAGCATTCATCCGCCGCTATGGGGAGACACACGGGTAAAAATCAGGAGAATTCCCGAGAATCGTTACCGTTTTGTGACATAGTTTCGGCGTGTCGGTAGATTTTGCCGGCCGGTTATGCGTATTCGACCCATGGTTCGGCAGAGGGGAGAGGAGAGAAGGCTTAAGCGTGCGGGGCTTGCAGCGACTACCATCGGAAGCGTGACTCTCCTTTCCGACCGCGACATCCGCGCCGAGCTCGACTCCGGACGCATCGCCCTCGACCCCTACGACCCGTCGCTGATCCAGCCGGCCAGCGTCGACGTGTGTCTCGACCGCTACTTCCGGCTCTTCGACAACCACAAATACGCGGTCATCGACCCGAGCCTCGAGCAGCCCGAACTCACCCGTTTCGTCGAAGCCGCTCCGGGGGAGCCCTTCGTCCTCCACCCGGGGGAGTTCGTCCTCGCATCCACTCATGAGCTCGTGACTCTGCCCGTCGATGTCGCGGCTCGGCTCGAGGGCAAGTCCTCGCTCGGACGTCTCGGTCTCCTGACCCATTCGACGGCCGGTTTCATCGACCCCGGTTTCAGCGGCCACGTCACCCTGGAGCTGTCGAACGTCGCGACCCTGCCGATCACCCTGTGGCCGGGGATGAAGATCGGCCAGCTCTGCTTCTTCCGACTCAGCTCGGCGGCGGAGAACCCCTACGGTTCCCAGGCCACGGGCAACCGCTACCAGGGCCAGCGCGGCCCGACCGCTTCCCGTTCGCACCTCAATTTCTATCGGAGGGACATGTGATCACCCGCCGCGAACTGCGGCTGCAACGCGAAGCCGCTGAACGCGCCGCCCGGGAACAGGCCGACGCTGCGCGCTACCAGGCCCCCGACGCCGAGGTTTCGGGCGTCCCGAATGCGACCGGAGACCGGGTCGGCCCTGACGCCGGTGGCTCCGTCTCGCCGGCCTCAGTCACGCCTGGAGCGCCCACTGCCGCCCCCGTGCCCCCTGCCTCCGACGCTCAGGCCGCGAGCAGGCGGCGGACCGGGATGCCGTCGACGGGACGGCCCGGATACGGCGGTGACACGTCCGCGCCCGAGGACACGGCCACCTCGGCGGATCTGCGCGGTTTCCACCTCATCCTCCTCGATGATGCGGTCGAGGTCTCCGACGTCCTCGCGCTCATCCACAACAAGCTGCCCGATCTGCGCCCCGTGCTAGACGAGCACGGGCAGCTGCGCTTGAGCCGGCACTCCCGACTGAGCTCCGGGGCTGCCCTCGACCCGGCCGATGCCGCCGCGCTCGAAGTCCCCGACTGGGCTCGGCATGCCATCGTCATCGACTGCCCCCGGGATCGGCAGCCGACCCCGCCGCCGGACTGGTTCGCCGACGCCGACGGACTCCACGAGGCCTTCCCCAACGGAATGCCGGATCGGGAGGAGGAGCGGATGCTCAGCCTCATGCTCTCCGTCGCCTCCCGCCTCCACACGGGCGTGCGCCTGGCCGACGAGCCCGGACTGCCGACGCGGGTGATCATCCCCGACCCGGAGGCGAAGGTCGACCTCTACATCTACTCCTCGTACTGGATGGAGCCGTCGGTCGCGCTCGACTTCGTCCGCCGCCATGCCCCGCACGCCTTCCAGCAGTCCCTGCCCACCCCCGACGAGGATGTGCTGGCCCAAGCGAGCATCGACGATCCGCTCTTCGACCCTTCCGCCCCGGTCATCCTCGACGGCTATGCCCTGCTCGTTCCGCTCGGCGAGATCGATGAATCCGCCGGCAGCCTCGAGATCCGAGTGATGGAAGCCGAGTGGGTTCCGCCGATCGTCGCCGCCCACACCGTCGCCCCGCAGATCGAATACCACGTGCACTGGATGGACACCGAGTCGAAGCGCTATCAGCCGAACCAGGGTCGCCGCTTCCGACGGATGCGCGGTCGGGTGGCCGAACTCACAGATGCGATCGGAGCCGAGCTGCTCGTCGGCTCGGACGGCATCGGTCTCGACGAGAACGGCTTCCTCGTGACCAGCAGACAGCTGCGCGCGTGACCAGCCTTCGGATTCGCGCGTGAGCGGTGTCGTGTCGGGGCAGAGCCTGTCTCAGCTCACACCCAGCAATTGGGGAAACGACACCTGTTCGTGCGAAAATGACATGACGAACCTTTCTCACAAACAGGCATATGACGGAGGTGGCCGCCGGTGATAGTCATGACAGGGGCCTTCTTCGGGGCATCTGTCATCGCCTACCCTCTGGTTCGCCTGCTCGGTCGCAACGCTTTCTTCTTCCTCGCTCTCGTCCCCTTCGCGGGACTGCTGTGGAGCCTGTCGACGATCCCAGAGATCTTCGGCCCCGCCGCCCAGCCGGTCGTGGAGAATCTCGACTGGCTGCCCGAGCTCGGTCTCGCCGGAATCTTCCGCCTCGACGTGCTCTCCTGGATCATGACGCTGCTGGTGACCGGGGTCGGAGCCCTCGTCTTCGTCTACTGTGCACGCTACTTCCCGCCCGACGAGCCGGGACTGGCCCGGTTCGCGGGAATCTTCATGGCCTTTGCCGGAATGATGTACGGGCTCGTCATCGCCGACGAACTGCTCATGCTCTACCTGTTCTGGGAAGGCACCACCGTCTTCTCCTACCTGCTCATCGGGCACAGCCAGTCCCGCCGCCGTTCCAGGCAGGCGGCACTGCAGGCCCTCATCGTCACCACCGCAGGCGGGCTGGCCATGCTCGTGGGCATGATCCTGCTCATCACCGCCACCGGCACCGGGCAGATCTCGACCCTGGTCGATCGAGCCCAGTCGGGCATGGACACCGGCGGAATCATCATCTCCGCCGTCATCCTCATCCTCGTCGGCGCGATCTCGAAGTCCGCGCTCATGCCGTTCCACTTCTGGCTGCCCGGCGCCATGGCCGCACCCACTCCAGTGAGCGCCTATCTGCACGCCGCGGCCATGGTCAAGGCGGGAATCTACCTCGTCCTGCGCCTGGCGCCTGGCTACAACAACATCCCCGGCTGGTCCGAGGTGCTGCTCACCCTGGGTCTGCTGACGATGTTCATCGGCGGTTGGCAGGCGCTGAAGCAGACCGACCTCAAACTGCTGCTGGCCTTCGGTACGGTCTCGCAGCTCGGATTCCTCACCACCATGGCCTCGTTCGGCACTCCGGACATCACGAAGGCAGCCTTGGGTCTGCTCATCGCCCACGCCCTGTTCAAGTCGTGTCTGTTCCTGTGCGTCGGAATCATCGACCACCGTGCCGGCACCCGTGACCTGACGAAGCTCTCCGGCGGCTGGAAGGCCTTCCCCGTCGTCGCCGTGTGCGCGACGATCGCTGCCGCCTCGATGGCCGGACTGCCCCCTCTGCTCGGCTTCGCGGCGAAGGAAGCCGCGTACTCGACCCTTCTGTCCTCGCCGGACAAGGCCTCGGTCATCGCCTTCATCGGCATCATGATCGGCTCGATCCTCACCGTCGCCTACTCGGCCCGTTTCGTCTGGGGCGCGTTCTCCTCGAAGCCCGGAGTCGACGACATCGCCCGCCGCGACGAGAAGCTCACCCTCGTCGTCTCCCCGCTCATCCTCACCGCCCTGACTCTGGCGCTCGGCCCGGGAGTCGGCCTGCTCGACGGCTACTTCTCCGCGTGGACCTCCGGGCTGCCGGCAGTGGCCGAAGGCGATGGGCACTACCACCTCGCGCTGTGGCACGGATTCGAACCGGCGCTCGCCTTCACCGCCGTCACCGTCGCCGCAGGCCTCGCTCTGTTCATCTACCGCCGTCCCTTCGCGAAGGTCCAGGCGACGCTGCCGTCGGGACTGGACTTCCATGAGCTCTACCGAATGCTCATCGGCTGGATGGAGGCCCTGGCGCTGTGGGTCACCGCCCGCACCCAGCGCGGTTCGCTGCCGTTCTACCAAGGCGTGGTCTACCTCGTCCTCGTCGCCGGACTGGGACTGGCGATCATCTCCAACGACACGTGGAACATCACGTTCCGGCTCTGGGACACCCCGCTGGACCTCATCGTCGCGGCCGTGCTCGTCATCGTCGCGATCGGTGCCACCCGAGCCAAGAAGCGGTTCACCGCCGTCGTCGTCACCGGCATCTCCGGCTACGCCATGGTCGCCTACTTCGCTTTCGTCGGCGCTCCCGACTTGGCCCTGACCCAGGTGCTCGTCGAGACCATCACGATCGTCGTGTTCGTCCTCGTCCTCCGCCGGCTGCCGGCGCGCATCGGCGAGTCGACCGGTCGACTCACCCCCGCCTGGCGGGCGATCATCGGCGGTGCCGTGGGCATCACCATGATGCTAGTGGTCCTCATCGCCTCCGGTGTGCGCATGGCCGATCCGATCTCCATCGACTTCGGTCAGCTCGCCTACGAGCTCGGTCACGGCAAGAACATCGTCAATGTCACCCTCGTCGATATCCGCGCGTGGGACACGATGGGCGAGATCTCGGTGCTCGTGGCAGCCGGAACCGGTATCGCAGGCCTCATCTTCGTCCGTGGTCGCGAAGGACACCTGCATCGGTTCGAACGAAAGAAAGACGGCACCGAGGCGGCCGGTCGCATCCGCTTCCAACCCGTGGCCGAGGACGTCGTCGACCTCCACCACGCCGGCCGCGGGGAAGGGCTGTCGCAGAAGCGTGCGTCCTGGCTCATCGCCGGACGGACCCTGGCTCCGCGCAATCGGTCGATCATCCTCGAGGTCACTGCCCGCCTGATCTTCCACGCCGTCATCGTCTTCTCCGTCTACCTGCTCTTCGCCGGCCACAACGATCCGGGCGGCGGATTCGCCGGCGGCCTCGTCGCCGGGCTCGCGCTCGTCGTGCGCTACCTTGCCGGAGGCAAGTACGAACTCGCCGAAGCGGCCCCCTTCACCCCCTCGGGAATGCTGGGCACCGGTCTGGTCACCGCGATCCTCACCGTCATCGGCGGGTGGATCTGGGGTGGGACGGTCTTCGAGTCCGTCTACATCGAGGGTGATCTGCCGGTGCTGGGCCACCTGTCCTTCGGTACGTCGACGTTCTTCGACATCGGCGTCTACCTCATCGTCGTCGGCCTCATGCTCGACATCCTCCGCTCGCTGGGAGCCGAGGTCGATCTGCACCAGGAGCGCGACGAGGCGATGCTGACCAACCGCATCCACGACAATGTGAACTTCTCCGAGGACATGGGCGCCACAGCCGAACACCGGGCCGTGTCCGAGATCATCGACCGCGTCAACGAACTCGACGTCGACAACGGTGCGGAAGGAGGCCGCCTATGAGCGTCCCCTTCATCATGGTCCTGGCCATGGGCGTCCTGTTCGCCGCCGGAATCTACCTCATGCTCGAACGCTCCCTGACCCGAGTCCTGCTCGGCTTCATCCTGCTCGGCAACGGAGCGAACCTGCTCATCATCCTCACCGCTGGCCGCGGTTCCCCACCCCTGACCGACGGAGAGAACCTGTCGACCGAAGGCATGTCCGATCCGCTGCCGCATGCCCTCGTCCTCACAGCCATCGTCATCACCTTCTCCGTGACGGCGTTCCTGCTGGCGATGATCTACCGCTCTTGGAGGCTCATGCGCGCCGATTCGCTGCAGGACGACGACACCGACCTCCAGGTGGCGATCACGAAGCTCATCGACTCCGAGGCGGAGGCGAGCACCGACTACGACGACACCGAGTTCGGTGACGAAGCGGAGTCCCCGATCACCGGTGCCATCGACCTCGACGACGACGGCACGCCCGCAGAGCGGGAGGACCTCGCCGACGACATCGAGGACGCGTCGACCCCGGCCGAGGCCGATGCCATCGCCGAGGAGGCCGCGGACTCGCAGACGGAAGCGCACAGCGCCGAGGAGGCCGAGGTCACCGAAGAGGCCAAAGACGCGAAACAGCAGGGAGACGACGAATGATCGATCTTCTGCCCGTGCTCGTTCCCCTGCCGGTTCTGCTGCCGCTCATCGGCGCCGGAATCGCGCTCATCCTGTCGAAGCACACGCGGGCGCAGAACATCGTGTCGATCGCGATCCTGGTCGCGGTCATGGTCATCGCCACGATGATCCTCTTCGGAGTCGATGCGCATGGGCCGCAGGTCGTGGCGATCGGCGGGTGGCAGCCTCCTGCGGGCATCGTGCTCGTCGCCGACCGGCTGTCAGCTCTCATGCTCATCGTGTCTGCACTGGTCACACTGTGCGTGCTCGTCTACGCCCTGAGTCAGGACGCCAACGACGATTCGAACGAGACTCCGATCTCCGTGTTCAACCCCAGCTATCTGGTGCTGTGCGCGGGCATTGCGAACTCGTTCCTCGCCGGAGACCTGTTCAATCTCTACGTCGGCTTCGAGATGTTCCTCGTCGCCTCCTATGTGCTGCTCACCCTCGGTGCCACGGCGGAGCGGATCCGGGCGGGAGTCACCTATGTGATCATCTCGCTTGTGTCCTCGGTGATCTTCCTCGCCGCCATCGGTGTCATCTACGCCGCGTGCGGCACAGTGAACATGGCGCAGCTGTCCGAGAGGATCTCGGACCTGCCGGCCGATGTGCAGATGATCCTCCACGTCCTCCTGCTGCTGGGCTTCGGCATCAAGGCCGCGATCTTCCCACTGTCCTTCTGGCTGCCCGACTCCTATCCGACGGCACCGGCCCCGGTGACAGCGGTCTTCGCAGGACTGCTGACGAAGGTCGGCATCTATGCGATCATCCGCACGGAGACCCTGCTGTTCGCCGAATCCTCCCTGCGGGTGCCGCTGCTCATCGCGGCCGGGCTGACGATGCTCGTGGGCATCTTCGGCGCCATCGCACAGTCGGAGATCAAGAGGATCGTGTCCTTCACACTGGTCTCCCATATCGGCTATATGCTCTTCGGCGTGGCGCTGGGCACGAGTGTCGGCCTGTCTGCGGCGATCTACTACACGGTTCACCACATCATCGTCCAGACCGCGCTGTTCCTGGCCATCGGCCTCGTCGAAATGCGCGGCGGGTCCACCTCGACGAGGTCGCTCGGCGGTCTCATGGTGCTCTCGCCGGTGATCACGATCATCTTCTTCATCCCGGCTCTCAACCTCTCCGGCATTCCGCCGTTCTCCGGGTTCATCGGCAAGGTCGCACTCTTCCTCGCCGGCTTCGACGACCACGCGTGGCTCCCGACAGTCCTCATCGTCGCCGGCACCGTGACGAGTCTGCTCACCCTCTACGTCATCGGACGTACCTTCAACCTCGCATTCTGGCGTGATCCGGCCGATGCGGAGGAGCCGAACGAGGACCTCGTCGAGGAGTTCACGGAGCGGAAGAAGACGCTGCTGGCGGGGAAGAAGTGGAAATCTCAGATCGGCGTTCCCCCCGCCATGGTGGCGGCCACCTCGGTGGTGGTGATCGCCTCCATCGTTCTCACCGTCGCAGCCGAACCTCTGTGGGACATGTCGAACCGGGCAGCCGAGAACCTCTCGACGCCGATCGACTACGTCACGAACGTGCTCGGAGGTGATGAGTGATGAGCCCCGACCGAGACCAGGGACAGACCCGAGCTGACGGCCAGGACCGAGTCCGCGGCCGGGACCGGGCAGCGGCACAGGACCGGGCGATGGGTCAGGACCGGGTGCCGGCGAACCGGGCACGGATGAGCCGAGGCCGCGGATTCATCCAGCAGCTCGTGCTGCTGGTCTCGCTGGTTCTGCTGTGGCTGATGCTGTGGGATTCGATCACAGTGGTCACCGTGGTCACCGGAATCGTGCTGGCCTTCGTCATCACGCGCGTCTTCTACCTCCCGCCCGTTGTGCTCTCCGGACGGTTCAACGTCTGGCATGCGTTGGTGTTCGGTCTGTGGTTCCTCTATTCGGTTCTCCACGCCTCCATCGAAGTCGCCTGGTATGCGTTCCGTCGCAAAGCGGTCGGCGCCGGGTCCGTCGTCGCATGCGATCTGCGCACGAGCTCGGACCTCGTGCTCACCCTCATCGCCGATACCGCCAGCCTCATCCCCGGGTCGATCATCATCGACAGCGATCGCGCCATGGGCATGCTCTACCTGCACTTCCTCGACTGCGATTCCGAGGAGAAGGTGCGCAAGGCGAAAGCGCAGGTCTACTACATCGAAGAGCTGCTCATCCGCACTCTCGGTTCGCACCGTGATCTCGCCGCCCTGCGGGCCAGACCGGATCCGCTGGCCGAAACCGAAGGAGGCCGCTCATGAGTGAGATCGTCCTCCACTCCCTCGTCGTCGCCGGTTCGGTGCTGTTGGCCGCCTCGGTGGTCATTGCGCTCTTCCGGATCGTCCGCGGTCCGTCGATCCTCGACCGCATGATCGGCACCGACGTCGTGCTGGCGGCGATCATGTGCGGCCTCGGCGGGTATATGGCTCTGTCCGACCGGACGGACCTGCTGCCCGTGCTCATCGTGCTCGCGATGCTCGGCTTCGTCGGTTCGGTGAGCGTGTCGCGGTATGTGTCGAAGTCCGATTCGATGACTCCCGGCGCCGAGGCGGGGGCCCTGTCCGAGTTCAGTGCCTCTGACTGGCACATGCCCCGTGATGCGGACGAGCAGGGCGCCGGGCCCGGATCGACCTCTGTGCCCCAAGCTCGACCCGGCGATGACGTCACCGAGATCGCGGATGCCACCTACGACGCCCACGCCGACAGCGGCGGAGAGGGCGAGGGCACCGGACCCGACCCGGGACCCGATGACGCCGAGCACGTGTCGGATGGCGACGGGCAGGAGAGCAATCGTGGTTCTTGACATCATCTCGGCCGTGCTCATCTTCCTCGGCGCGGTCCTGTCCCTGGCCGCCGCGGTCGGTCTCGTCCGCTTCGGCGACCTTCTCTCGCGAATGCACGCGAGCGCGAAACCCCAGGTGCTGGGCCTGGTGCTCGTTGCCGTGGCGATCGCGATCCAGTTCCCGACTTGGGCGACGGTGACGACTCTGGCGATCATCATCTCCTTCCAGCTCGTGACGATTCCCGTCGCCACCCATATGGTCGGCCGCGCCGGCTATCGCACCAAGCACCTGCGTCGATCTATGCTGTATCGAGATGAACTCGCCGAGGCGGTCGACCGTGCCGAGGCCCGAGAGATCGCCTGGGAACGCCAGAGAGGAACCGGAACAGACCACCATGACGGCTGACAATCACACCGAGCCCCAACCACTCGTCTTAGTCGCCGATGATGAGCCCGACGTCCTCGGGGCGGTCGTACCGTTCCTCGAGCGCTCCGGTTTCCGGGTGTTGCCTGCCAGCGACGGACTGCTCGCTCTCGACGAGATTCATCGTCACAAACCCGATGTGTGCGTCCTCGACGTGCTCATGCCCGGAGCCGACGGTCGGCAGGTGCTGCGCCGCCTGCGCCAAGAGGAGAACTGGGTTCCGGTGCTGCTGCTGACCCAGGTCGGCGAGGGCGTCGAGCGGGCGATGGCGCTCGAAGAGGGCGCCGACGACTACCTCAACAAACCCTTCGATCCGCACGAGCTCGTCGCGCGCATCCGTGCCGTGCTGCGCAGGACCCGCAATGACGGTCCGCCCTTGGCCACGGCACCGGTGCTCGTGTCCAGCTTCGGCCTGCGCGTCGACCGTGTCGGACGCCGGGCGTGGTTGGGGCAGCGTGAACTCGTCATCACCCCGAAGGGCTTCACCCTGCTCGAGTACCTCATGGTGCACAAGGACGAACTCATCGAACGCTCCCGCCTGCTCGAAGTGCTGTGGGGATTCGAAGAGGCCGTGGGCACCCGCGCCGTGGACTCCCGGGTCGCCGAGCTGCGTCGTGTGCTCGGCGAGGACGCCGCAGAACCGCGGTGGATCGCCACCGTGCAGGGGCGCGGCTATCGTTTCGTCGGTGAGGTCCGCGGCGAGGACGGACAGAGCCGTCTATGACGAACTTCCTTGTCTTCGAGATCCAGGTCTGGCTGTTCCTGCTGCTGCTCGTCATCGTGCTCGGCGGTCTCGCCGTCGGTGCCTGGTTCGGCTGGCGGTATCTGCAGAGGCGTGAGGCCGCGCTGCGGGAATCCATCGAGGCGGCCGCGGCCGAGGATTCGATGACGAAGCGCAATCGGATGCTCATCCGACTCGATCATGAGCTCAAGAATCCGCTGACGGCGCTGCGCACCTCGGCGGCGAGCATCCGGGAGGTCGTCCGCGACGGCGGCACCCTGAGCGAGGTTGAGCCGGCCGCCAAGCAGGTCGACGTGTCCTCGCGCCGGGTCGCCCGACTGCTGGCCGATCTGCGCAAGCTCGCCGACGTCGAGACCCGCATCATCGAATACGCCCGCGTCGATCTCGATGCGCTCATCCATCAGGCCGTCGAGGATGCATCGACGGCGCCTGGAGCCGAGGACCGGATGATCGTGGCGACTGTCGCCCGTGCTCCGTGGCGGCTGCCCGATGTCGCCGGTGAAGAGGATCTGCTGCTCACCGCGATCCTCAACCTGCTGGGCAATGCACTCAAATACTCGTCGCAGGCCGAAGTCGTCGAGCTGCGTGCCAATGAGCAGATCATCGACGGGCACCGCTGGGTCGTCGTCGAGGTCGCGGATACGGGCAGCGGCATCCCGCTGGCCGAACAGGAGAACGTCTGGGACGAGCTCTCTCGCGGTTCACGTGTACGCGCGGTCGCCGGTTCGGGCATGGGACTCTCGCTCGTGCGCGCCATCGTCACTCGGCACGGCGGATCCGTGCAGCTCTTCAGCCAGGAGGGTGTGGGCACCTCGGTGCGCATGGTCCTCCCCGTCCTTGCCGATGCCGCGCCCGTGACCGTTCCGCAGATGTCGGATCATATGGATCGGGTCGCTGCCGGTTCGCATGCGGTGCAGCCGGTGCAGCAGGCGGATTCGCGGCAGGCGCCCGGATTCCTGCCTCCGCGTCAGCCCAATGAGGCCGAACTGCAGGGACGGATCCTCGGCACTCCGCGGCGGACGTCGAAGCGTCGTCTCGAGAGGGTCGACGGGAACCTGGTCAATCGTCGGACGGGCGAATCCGTCTCCGGTGGGTTCCCGCCGGATTCCGGTCAGCATTCGCAGTTCAAACCGCCGCGTCAGGCCCCGAACGCCGGCGGACAGAACCCGGGCTATGGGCAGCCGCCTGCCGGCAGCCAGCCGAACTCGGGTCCTCAGAGATCCGGCCCGCAACAGCCCGGACAGCCTTCGGTCGGAAGTCAGCCGCACTCGGGTCAGCAGAGCTTCGGGCAGCCACCTGTGGGCAGTCAGCCCAATTCCGGTCCGCAGAACTTCGGCCAGCCCTACGCGGGAAGTCAGCCCAATTCGGGGCCCCAGAACTTCGGCCAGCAGCCCGTCGGCAGCCAGCCCGGTGCTCCGTACAACGGTCAGCCGCCTGCAGGCAGTCAGCCCGCCGGCGGCCTCCAGTCCACCGGACAACCACCTGTCGGAAGCCAGCCCACCGGGCAGCCCGGATCCGGTCCGCAAATGCCTCAGCACGGGTACGGGCCGGCTCAGCCGAATCAGAACGGTCCGGAAGCGGGGTACCCAGACCGTCGCCGCCGAGGTGACCAGCAGTGAGACCAGTGACTGGGCGCACGGCATCGGATACCTCATCCGTGGGGATCTTCGCAGCGAAGAGACCCGTTTCGGGGAGTCGTGCCGCGGGGAGTCCCGACGCGGGCAGACCCGCCTCGGCGCGACGAGCCGCGGCCGCCGGCACACTCGCACTGACCGTCCTCCTCAGCGGATGCTCGGTCCTCCAGATCCGCACGGAAGACAAGTCCGCAGGGCCGGTGCGGATCGGCGTGGAGGAGACCGCCGGTCCCGAGCCTACGGGCAAGCCCACCGAAGCCGGCATCCCCGAGGGGATGACGAAGACTTCAGTGACGTTCGGCAGCAGCTGCCCGGTCGAACTCACCTTCGCAATCGGCGATGACTGGAGAGACAGCACCGGGAGTACCGAGCAGTTCCATGTATTCAACCATGGCGAAGACACCACTCGCGGCGATACCATCCTCGTCAACTGCACCGACGAATACGGTGACAGTGCTCAGGAAGTCGTTGATCAGAAGAGGCGGTACAACTTCTCCGAACAGGACTCACAGGTGTTGGCCGAGCAGACAGGGTCTCTGGCCGCGGGCGAGTTCTGGAGCTATCAGGGTGAACTCGGTCCGACCGAGATCCTCGCTATCAACAACGAACCGACTTATGCCTTCGGGGTGCAGACGGGGTACAAGATCAACGGACGCCTGGTGAATCTGTCCATCGAGATGCGCACACCGAAGACGAACACCGAAGTGGCGGAGGACTTCAAGAAGATGCTGCCGACGGTGACGATCGATGGTGAGAAAGTCCCGTCACCGAGCTTCCACTGACGTGCCAGTGAGCACCGAACGACGTCGCGGTCGGGCACCCGTGATGCGAAGGTCATGCGCCCGCGATCCCGTTCGGCAGCTTCGGCGATCACGCCCCTGGGATCCGACCGGCCGCCTCGGGGATCACGCCCTTGGGATCCGTCCAGCCGCCTCGGCGATCTGGGGTTTCTCTGGATTTCACCCCGGAATCTGCGCGGGGATCTAGGATGGGAAGATGACGACCCACGACGCAGTGACCCGACTCCTCGACGCCCGCCGCCTGCAAGGCCTCTTGACGAATCAGAGCGGCCGCGTCATCGCCCAGTACTCGTTCCTCAATTCCGAAGGGAATTCCTCCCTCAGCCACCTCGCCGATATCAGCGGGGAGACGCCCCGACGCATCACTCGCGGCGATCAGTCCGTGGGACCGGCCGCACTGAGCGAGAACGGCACGATCGTCTTCGCCTCCAAACGCAAGGGCGAGGACGGCAAGGATGCCGAGTCTCCGAGCCTGTGGGCCCTGCCGGACAACGGTGAGGCCCGCAAGCTTACCGATCATGAGGGCGGTTTCTCCCGAATCGAGGTCAAGGGCGAGACCATCATCGTCGAGTTCCCTGTCCATACATGGGCCGCCGACGAGAACGACCATCAGGAATTCAGCTCCGAACGCAGCGACGCGAAGGTCAGCGGGATCCTCCACACCGGTTTCCCCGTCCGTCGCTGGGATCATGATCTGGGGCCGGGACGGCAGACCCTGGCTGTGGCCACCCTCGACGAGGCGGCCGCCGACTTCCCCGAAGTCAGTGACGAGCTGAGTGCCCCGGCGGGCTTGGACTTCCGGTACCTGTCCCTGCCGTCTGGGCGACTTGTCGATTGGGCCGTCGACGATGGGGCGCGCTTCGCCCTCGTCCAGCTCGAGAAGCCGATCCCCGGACAGCTCGAGGCCAGTGAGATCTGGCGCGTGGACCTCGACGGGGAACCCGAACTGCATCGTCTGACGAAACCGGCTGCCGATCACAGCTTCGACATCGAGGCGATCAGCCCGGACGGGACGAAAGCACTGGTCACTCGCGTACAGAACTGGACTCCGCAGACCAACCTCGCGGCCGAACTCATGGTCCTCGATCTCGAGACCGCGGAACTGAATCCTGTGTGGCCGGATGGTGATTTCTGGTTCTCCCCGATCTGGGCAGACGATTCGACCATCGTGGCCACCGCGGATGATCACGGTCGCGGCAGCATCTTCATCGGTGACATCAATGATGCTCAGCCTCGGCGGCTCGTCGGGGGCGCCGATCAGAAATATTCGTTCTCGGGGCTGGCCCTGCGCGAGGACACGGTCGTGGCGACCGCCTCGGCGATCGATGTCGCGCCGCTGCCGATCTCCGTCGACCTCCGCACCGGGGTCATCAGCGAGCTCGCGAACCCCGCGACGGTGCTCGACGAGGAAGGCACCCTCACCGAGGTCGAGGTCCGTGCCGAGGACGGCACGCCGATCCGTGCGTGGCTGGTACTTCCGGAAGGGGAGGGGCCGCATCCGCTCGTCGTCTTCGCCCACGGCGGACCATGGGGGTCGTGGAATGCGTGGACCTACCGGTGGAACCCAGGTCCCTTCGCGGCTGCCGGCTATGCGGTGCTGCTGCCGGACCCGGCGATCTCCACCGGCTACGGGCAGGCGATGATCGATCGCGGTCAGCAGCAGCTCGGCGGCACTCCCTTCACCGACATCATGGCGCTGACCGAAGCCGCAGGGGAGAGGGCGGACATCGATTTCGAACGTGTCGCCCTTGCCGGCGGGTCCTACGGCGGATACATGGCCAATTGGGTGGCCGGGCATACCGGCAGCGCGTTCAAGTGCATCGTCACCCACGCCTCTCTGTGGAACACCACGTCGATGGGGCGGACGACGGACAATTCGTCGTGGGATCAGGCGATGCGGGAACAGTCGACTCAGTATTCGCCGCACCTGTTCGCCGATGACATCGAGGTGCCGATGCTCGTCATCCATGGCGACAAGGACTACCGGGTACCGATCGGTCAGGGTCAGGAGCTGTGGCTGGATCTGCTCACTCGGGCGAAGACTCCGCTCGACGCCGATGGCGACACTCAGCATCGGTTCCTCTACTTCCCCGACGAGGGGCATTGGATCCTCGGCCGCGGGAACGCCGAGGTCTGGTACCGCACCGTGCTCGCGTTCCTCGATACGCATGTGCTCGGCATCGACGCGAACCGAGTTCGCACACTGGGGTGAGCCGGCAGTCGGTTCGTCAGTTTCCTGAGGTGGGCGCGGCAGTCGGTTCGTCCGCGTCCCGCGCCGGGGCGGCTACCGTTTTGTCGGCGCTCCCGGGGCGAGGCAGCAAGCGGTTCGTTCGCACCCTGGCGCGAGGCGGCAAGCGGTTCGTTCGCACCTTGGGGCGAGCCGACAGCCGATCTGTCGGCACAACACCCGTCGACACCTTGCCCGACGAGACCCTACTCGCCAAGACCTTACTGCGGGGTAAATTCACCAACTGATTCCGTAGCCTGAATGAGGAGTTCGCAGAGCGATGGAAGGACCCAGATGACACAGACCGAACAGATCCCCGCCGAGGCGGTCATCCACAATGCGTGCATCCTCGACGGCGATCGGGTGACGTTCACCGAGGGGACCGCGGACACGTGGATCGCGGTCGCCGAGGGAACGGTCACGGCACGGGGCCGCGGGGACGGCTGGAAGGACAGGGCCGCCTCGGCGAGAGGTGAGGTCATCGACGCCGCCGGCGGATACGTGGCTCCCGCGTTCGTCGATATCCACTGTCACGGTGCGGGCGGTGCGAGCGCCGAGGACAGGAGCGAGGGGATCGATGCGATCCTCGACGTGCATCGGGCCCACGGCACCGGCAGGCTCGCTCTGTCCTACGTCTCCGACACGATCGAGGGGCTGTGTGAGTCCTTGCGCGCGGGCGCCGGACTCGTCCGTGAGCGGGCCATGGTCATGGGCCTGCACGCCGAAGGCCCGTTCCTGTCCCCGGATTTCAAAGGTGCGCATGCGCCCGAAGTGCTCACATCGCCGACTCCGGAGGCGGTCGAAGCAATCCTCGAGGCGGCCGATGGAACTCTGAGCCAGATCACCATCGCGCCCGAACTTCCCGGTGCTCTCGATGCGATCGGTCGGTTCTCTGCGGCAGGGGTGCGTGTGGCCGTCGGTCACACGGCTGCCGATTATGCGCTGGCCGCGCAGGCCTTCGAGGCGGGGGCGAGCATCCTCACCCACGCGTTCAATGCGATGCCCGGAATCCATCACCGTGCTCCGGGGCCGGTCCTCGCCGCGGCCGAGGCCGAGCATGTCACCGTCGAACTCATCAATGACGGCGTCCATGTCGTCGCCCCGGTCGCGCGTATGCTCCACGAACTCGTGCCCGGGCGCATCGCTCTCATCACTGACGCCATGGCGGCGACCGGCCTGCACGATGGGAGCTATCACCTTGGTTCGCTCCCGGTCGAGGTCAAGGATTCGGTAGCGCGCCTGGTTACCGCGGAAGGCACTCAAGGCGCCATCGCGGGGTCCACGTTGACGATGGACGAGGCTGTGAAGCGGGCAGTCGCCGAGGTGGGACTCAGCCCGTTCGACGCTGTGAAGTCCGCAGGATTCGTTCCATTGCGTGCGGTGGGCGGAGTGCCGGAGTCGGGTGATTCTCTGCAGGCGGCGGGCGGTGCCCCTGGTGCCGGCAGCCTGTTGGCTCCCGGAATGCCGGCTGATCTCCTGCTCCTCGATGAGGACATGAGCATCCGAGCCTCTTCATTGGGGGACTGAACCCGCCTAAACCGGGCCGAACCGGACTGCACCGAGTTGAATCGAGTTGAACCGGGCTGAACCGAGTTGAACCTGGAAAGTGGGCTGAACCCGGCCGAAGCTGGAAAGTGGGCACAGCTGTCCCCTGAAAGGAGGGGCGGCTATTTGTCGAACAGGGAGTCGACGATGTCGTCCGCGATGAAGCGGGCGTGGAGGATCGGCTTACGAGCCGGGTCCTTTGCGGCAGGCGGAATGTAGGCCGGTCGCCCGTCGAAGAGCATCACCGTGTCCCAGGCGGTGCGGTCGAGCAGGTGGTGGTGATAGCTGCAGAGCAGCGCGAGATTGTTGATCTCCGTCTTTCCGCCGAGCGACCATGGAAACACATGGTTGGCATCGCACCAACCGGGAGGGGCGTCACAGCCGGGGAACGTGCAACCTCGGTCACGGGCGGTGATCACTGCCAACTGTTTGCGATTGGCGAAGCGCTGTTCTGTGGCCACCTGCATCGTCTTGGCCCTGTCGCTCATGAGGTGGAAGAACAGCGAGCCGTTGAGGCCGTTTCTCATCAGTTCCTTGATGGGAATGGGATTGTCGGCGCCCGTGGTTCCGTGTCCTGTTCCTTTGGCCAGATCTTCGGCGGTGGCGTTGATGACGAGAGCATAAGGCGCTCCTGCAGCCGTCCGCTGCTTGTCGATCGTCGTGACGAGGCCGGCGAATCGTTCGTAGATCCATTCGCGCGCCGAGGGCTGTTCGGCGCTGACGTCCACGAAACCGCCGTCCTCACGAACGCCGACCCCGGGGACAGCTGCCGAATTTCCGCTCGTGCGAGCTGCGTTGAGATCGGGTGCCGGAACTCGCTTCGCGTCATATCGGTCACCGGAGAGCACCGCGTCGACGATCTCAAGCAGCTCTTTGTCTGGCAGCGGCGAGCTCGTCTCCTCAGAAGCAGCGGTTACGGTGGCGGGATTGCCCGCGGCCGCGATCTCAGAGGCGCCGGTCGCCGAGTCGGCGCCTGTCTTGTCGGCTTCTCCCGCAGACTGGATTCGTGAGGTCAGCAGTCCGTTGAGAGTGCCGCCGGTGACGGGGTCGAGCAGTCCACGCAGCTCCCAGTCGCCGTTGGCCTTGGCGCGCATGGACATGTTGTACGCAGAGCGGTCGGCCGAGTCATTCGGCTCTGCGCCGTCCGGGTCGATATAGCCCATGAGCTTGCCGAAGATCTCGCGCAGGTCCTTGAGACGGACCTTGGGTGCGTTGTCGACCAAGCGCGTCTCGACGTCGGTGCGGACCGTCTGACTGACCCACGTGGGCAGTTTGCGCATGCAGTCTTCGATGACAGACGCCTGGGCGGCGGAGATCGTGCCGGCATGGAGCGCATCTGCGACGACAGGGTAGAGAGGCGGCAGAGCCTGTCCGGCCATGTCGACGCGTCCGCCGAGGTTCTTGGCCATATCGGTGCGGCGATTCGCCTCGGCGCCGGTGAGGTTGAATCGGTTCTCGATGAGCGACTTCGTCGACTTGGCGCCGAAATCGCTGGGTGTTCCGACACGTTCGCAGACGGAGAGCGCGAGCGTCGACAATGCATCGTTGATGCGTGTGATCGCCTCGACCCCATCGGCGAGCATGATGGCCTGATCCGGTCCCATGGGGCGATCGAACGAGCGCAGCTCATCTTTGAGGCTCATCAGCTGAGTGATCGAAGAGGTGACCTCGGGCGCAAAGCGGCTGAGATCTGCCCACTCCTCGTCGGCCAGCAGCGGGTGTCCGCTGGTCTGCGAGGAGTTGTCGGCGTTCCGATCGGAATGATCGGAGCTGCGTTCGGGAGTGAGGGTCATGGGGATGAATTCCGTTCACCAACATCGTTGTTGTTGGAATCCAGTGTACGCTCATAATGCGTGGAACGCCATAGATGATCGAAAAAAGTTTCGAACATAAATTCAATGTTCGTCACAGTTCGAGGATGCTCACAAGATTCTTTGTGTCCATGCAGGTCAGGGGTGGTGTCGGCTATGGCCGAGGTGAACCGGCTTCGAATGTGTCAGTCGGTCGTGGCACGATTGGAGTATGGATGCCCTGCTCCTCATTGACACCGACGACGCCAGCTACCCCAGCGATGACGCCATGGAGACCCTCGGCGATATCGTCACCCGCACCCGCGCTGTGGGCGGTGTGCTCATCTTCGCGTCGACGAAGGCCGACCTCGCCGACACTCCCGATGAGGAGCTGAGCATCTTCGTCCCCGATGAGGAGGATCTCGTGCTCCGATCCGAGAGTCCGGATGTGTTCGAGGGCGTCGACGATCTGGCCGCAGGTCTGCATGACCTCTCCGTCGACCGGATCATCATCGCCGGCGCCGACGCCACCGCGGGCGAGCCAGGCACTGGAGCTGGCGAAGTCACCACTGACCCCGCCGCCCAGGCAGAGGGCGATGCCGACGCCGGCGCCGACGCGTCCTCGGCGGGCACCCCCGGAGCCGTCTACGCCTCGGCGATGGCGGGTCTTGTGTGCAACTTCGACGTCGTCGTCCTTTCCGACTCCACCACTGACCCCGATGGCAACCTCGTCGCCTGGGGGGATGCTGCCGCTGATGCCGGTGCCATGGTCAAGAAGACCGCCGATACCTGGCTGCGGATGTAGGCTCAGTCGCCTTCCCGAAATTGTTCTACATTGAGTAGAATGTGGGAGCGAGCTGAGAGGAGGGCCCATGACCGGATGGACGAAATCCGTACGTGCGCTCTTCGCTGCCCTCTTCACGACTCTCCTCGCCCTGCTCATGCACCTCGGTGCCGGTGGCGGCGTCTCGATTCCGGGCACTGTGGTCGTCTTCGTTCTCGCCCTCTGGGCGGCGATGATCGTCGCCGGCAGGCGCCTGGGCTACCTGACTCTGGCGGGCCTGCTCGGCCTCGGACAGGTGCTCATGCACCTGACGATGAGCTGGTCTGCACACACCTTCGCCCATGCGGGGGCCCACGCGGGAACCGCTCAATCCGGAAGCGGGCAGGCCGGAGCTGCAGGTGCCGGATCCACTTCCGCCGAGGCGGCCCTCCGCGCCCACGCCGGACACATCGTCCCAGCCTCCGGCTCCCTTGATCTCGGTCCTGCCGCAACCGCGCTCGGACATGCGAGCCACGGGGCAACCTCGGCGGGGATGATCATCGCCCACGTCGTCGCCGTCCTCGTCACCGCCGTGATCCTCAAACGCGGTGAGGACATCGTCCTCAGCATTCTGCAGCTGGCCCTGGGCCCGGTGATCGGCGCACTGCGAGCCCTCGCCGAGGCGGCCGGAGTCCTGGCCGACGAACCGTTCCGCAAGCTCTGCGCTTCGTTCCGGGTGCCGCAGCCGGTCACATCGGCGGTGGTCGGCCCGAACTACCGCCGCGGCCCGCCCGTACTCGGCTGACATCCCAATCGGCGTTTGCAACGCCGACCCGCACCTGGTTTCCCGGGTGACCATCCATCTTCGGGCGACCGCCCAGACAGCGGCGGGCCGCCCCTCGGTGACTGTCGAACACGTCCGCGCACACCGCTGCGCGCAGAGGGCACGTGCCCGCGCCCTGGCCAGCACATGCCCTGCGCACTTGCACTTGCACGAGCTGCGCGCAGGCAACTGTGACCTGCGCAAAGGCTCACGAAAGCGCTGCCGGTCGGCCGCGTTCCCTGCACACAGGCGGACGAACGCGATGCGGCTCAGCGCCCGCAGCTTCGGGCCGCAGAGACTCTGCGACCGAAGATCCTCGTCGTCTGACGGTGGGGGACACGCGGGACTGCCAGTGCCAACAGGTGACCGCGGCGCGCGCCGACATGTGCTCGACAGCACCTGAATGACGAAAGTGCAGACATCATGCGAAAGAACATCACCCTGGCCCTTGCCCTGCCCATCGCCGTCGCCATCGGCCTGGCAGGCTGCGGCCAAGACGACAGCAAGGCCGCCGGTTCGACACAGACCGACGGCAGCTCCACCTCGGCGGAATCCTCGGAAAGCGCGGTCGACGCCGAAGCGCTCAGCTTCGACGGCGCATGGGTCAAGGCCGCCGACGACGGAATGACCGCGGTCTTCGGGGAGCTGAAGAACAACACCGACGCCGACATCAACCTCGTCGAGGCGAAATACGCGGACGCGGAGATGGTGGAACTCCACGAAACCGTAGGCGACAGCTCGGGCGGAATGTCCATGCAGGAGAAGAAGGGCGGCTTCACCATCCCGGCCGGGGAGAGCCTCCGCCTCGAGCCCGGAGGCGATCACATCATGATCATGGGACTGAAGAAGGCGATCAAGCCGGGCGAGCAGATCAAGCTCGATCTCGTCACCGCCGATGACGAGACCGTCGAGGTCACGGCCGTGGCCAAGGAGTACTCCGGAGCCCAGGAAGACTACGCGCCCGGTGAGGCCGAAGGTTCCAGCGACGACCACGGCGACCATGGTGAGCACGGCGACGAGGGCAAACACATCGGCGCCGACAGCGAAGAGCACGAGGACTCCGATCACGGAGACCACAGTGACCACTGAGCCCGGTCGCACCGGCTTCAGCCGCCGAGGTCTCCTGACCTCGGCGGCCGCGGCCGGCGGTGCAGGTGTCGTCGGTGCCACGGCCGGATTTGCGCTCGGCCGCGGTCCCAGATCACAGGGCACGAGCGCCGGTGACGGTGGGCCGCCTCGGCGAGATCTGGATGGCGCGAACGGGCCGCAGACCGAGCCGTTCTACGGCGCTCATCAATCCGGGGTCGAGACCCCGCCGCAGGCCTTCGCGCACTTCATCGCGTTCACGCTGGGGCCCGGGATCAAGGCCGCCGAGGCGGTGCGCTGGCTACGGCTGCTCACCGCGGATGCAGCCGCGCTGACGCAGGGGCAGGCCCCGTTGGCCGACTCCGAATCCGAGCTCGCCGTCGACCCTGCCCGACTGACGGTGACCTTCGGGTTCGGATCCGAGCTGGTGGCGCTGGCCGGAAAGGAGCACGTCCCGGATTGGCTGAAGCCCTTGGAGGCCTTCTCGATCGATCGCCTCGATCGGGACCGCTGCAAGGGCGACCTGCTCCTGCAGATCTGCGGCGACGACCCGCTGACCTTGGCACATGCCAGGCGCATGCTGTTCAAGGATTCGCGATCGTTCGCCGAGGTGGCCTGGCAGCGGGACGGATTCCGACGTGCCTACGGCAGCGCGGGGGAGGGGAAGACTCAGCGGAACCTCTTCGGTCAGCTCGACGGCACGGCGAATCCGGGACCCGGATCCGAGGACTTCGCGCGGATCATCTGGGGGCAGGCCACCGAGGCCGCGAACCCGGTGTTCTCCGCCCGCGGGGAGCCGCCGGCCGACCTCGGTGCGCATCTGCCGGTGTGGATGCGCGGGGGAACGACGCTGGTTCTGCGCGATATCGCGATGAACCTCGACACCTGGGATCAGGCCGACCGACCCGCACGGGAGTTCTCGGTCGGGCGGACCATGGATTCCGGGGCACCGCTGTCGGGTGAGGACGAGTTCGACGATCCGGACTTCACCGCTGTCGATCAGCGCGGACTGACGAAGATCTCGCAGGTCGCACATATCGCCCGGGCCCGCGACGGACTGGGTCCGGAGGTGCAGATCCACCGGCGCACGTTCAACTACGAGACCGGTGCGGGTGGGGATTCGGGACTGTTGTTCGCGTCTTTCCAGGCCGATATCGAACGGCAGTTCCTGCCGATCCAGCGCCGCCTCGCTGAGGTGGACCTGCTCAACGAATGGACGACCCCGATCGGGTCGACCGTGTGGGCGATCCCGCCCGGAGCGACCGAGGACGGGTACGTCGGGCAGGAATTGTTCGACGGCTGAGAAAGCGGCGCGGCCGCCGGACCCGCAGAAGCGGGGGCGGCGGCCGCACCGTATGTTCGCGCAGCGGCTCAGTCGGTGATCTCGGAGTCGAAGGCCTTCGGATTGTCCTTGACCCACTGGTCGACGGCGTCACCTTCCTGGCCCTCTTTGTATTCGTTGACGATGAGGTCCTCGAGCTCTCCGTACGTCTTGTCGTCGAGCTTGATCCCCTTGATGAGCTCCGACGCCTCAGGGAACTCGTCGCTGAAGCCCTCGGTGCCGAGGAAGTGCATCTTCTCCGGATCGCCCATGGCGTTCTTCGGATCCTTGAGCTCCTTGACGTCGTAGGCGTTGTTCGCCCAGAACGGACGCCACAGGGTGACGACGATGTCGTCCTGCGCCTCGATGGCATTGCCCAGCTCGGTGAGCATGGCCGGGGTCGAGGAGGTGACGAGTTCGAAGTCCTTCTCGAGGTCGTAGGCAGGCATCATCGAATCCTTCGTCACCTTGGTGAGACCGGCCCCGGGCTCGATGCCGACGATCTTGCCGTCGAACTCGTCGGCATTGTCTTTGAGTTCATCTATCGAATCGATGTCGACATAGTCGGGCACGACGATCGTGTTCTGCGCCTTGTCGTAATAGGTGCTGATGTCCTCGATCTTGTCGCCGTACTCATCCATGTACTGCTTGTGGGTCTTCTCCGGCCAGGCGGAGGGGTAGATGTCGATGTCGCCGTTCGCCACTCCCGCATAGAGGATCGCGGCCTCGGAGATCGTCTCCAGCTCGGGCTCGTATCCCAGCTTCTCGAGCTGGTCCTCGAGCAGGAACGCGGTGCTGCGGCTGTCGGACCACGAAGAGATGTAGCCGATCTTGATTGTGCCCTTGTCGCCGTCGGAGCCGGAGTCCTTACCGGCCTCCTGGGAGCACCCGGTCAGGGCGAGGCCCAGCGTCGCGCAGGCGGCGACAACGGAGGTGAGTGTGCGTGACTTCATCAGTTTCCTCTTCGTGGTGGCTGCTCGAGCGCGGTGAAACCGCCGACTCTGGCAATTCCGATCGTCCGAGCAGGAACATGTGAATGCAGGATCATTTGTGATCACAAAAGTTGGTACGGCAATGTAATCACATTATTCGCGTAACTTCCAGTGGCGTCCTCCAGATTTGCCGTGGCCCCCGACCGGTGTCCGGAGAGCTCCGCCCGGCGGACAGCTGAATGCGGCAGACTACCGGCACGGAACGGGACCAAAACGAGCCCGGCGCGGGACCGAAGCGAGCCCGACGCGGTACCGAAGCGAGCCAGACGCGGGCCAAGAACGCTTCGGCAGCGTCAGCGTCAGAACAGGGGCTGCGGCAGGGCGTCTTCGAACTCGAGGAGGCGTCGCTTGGTCTCGAGCTCGTGCCCGGGCAGCCCGCCCGAATACCCGCCGAGCCCGTCACCGGCGACAACACGATGGCAGGGGACGATGATCGGGATCGGATTGAGTCCCATGATCCCGCCGACGGCACGCGCCGGAATCCCGGTTCCGCTGGCTTCGGCGAGCTGTCCGTAGGTGACCGTGGTCCCTGCCGGGACCTCTTCGGCCAAGGTCGTCAAAACGGTCCTCGCGACGTCCGAGATCTGACCGAAGTCCACGGGCAGGTCGAAATCGCCGAGGCGGCCGTCGAAGTACGCTCGCAACTGGGCGACCGCCTCGACGAGGATCGGATCCGAGGCGACGGCCGCCTCGGCGGGGATCGAAACAGAGGGTCCCGAGGCGGCGGCCGCCTCGGTGGGGATCGGATCGGCGGCGTCGGTCGCCTCGGCGGAAATGTGCCATTCGAGTCGGACGACGGACCGGCCGTCGCTGGTCACAGTGAGAGGGCCGACGAAGGTGTCGACGGATGCCGAAGCAGTCGTCATGGGATGTCCTCCGTTCGGTCCCGCGCACCGAAATCGGTGTCAACGGCGATTCTCAGCCGAGTCTACTCATACAGCTGTGCCCTCCCGACTCGTCCGAGTCGGAAGGGCACAGCATTTCATGACCGCACGCCGGGCAATGGGGAAGCCCGCAGCTGAGCCGACGATGTCGTCCTCAGTGCGGCTGCTGCCGCGGCGTCAGGATCACTTCTCGTCCGGCAGCTCACCTTCGTAGGCGTCGGGGTTGGCCTTCAGCCACTCGGCGATGGCCTTTTTGCCATCATCCTTGTACTTGTTGACGACCAGGTCCTCGAGGTCTCCGTACTGCTTGTCATCCATCTTGATCTTCCCGACGTAGTCAGCAGCGTCGGAGAACTCTTCGCCGAAGCCCTTGGTCGCGGTGAAGTGGAGTTTCTCGGGGTCTCCCATCGCACCCTTCGGGTCCTCGAGGTCCTTGACCGGGTACTCGTTATTGGCCCAGAACGGACGCCACAGGGTGACGACGATGTCCTTCTCCGCGTCGGTCGCATTGCCGAGCTCGGTGAGCATGGCAGCGGTCGACGAGGTGACGAGCTCGTATTCGTCGTCGAGACCGTATTCGGGAATCATCGCCTTGGTGGCCTTCGTCAGACCGGCTCCGGGCTCGATTCCGATGATCTCGCCGCCGAAGTCCTTGCCCTTGCCCTTGAGGTCCTCGATCGAGTTGATGTCCTTCATGTACTTCGGGACGGCGATCGTGAGGACGGCGTTGTCGTAGTAGGCGCCGAGGTCTTCGAGGTCGTCACCGTATTCGTCGATGTACTGCTTGTGCGTGACCTCGGGCCACGAGGACGGATACATGTCGATATCGCCGTTGGCGACACCGGCGTAGAGGACGGCCGCGTCGTTGAAGGTCTGGGTCTCGACGTTGTAGCCCATCTTCTCCAGCTGATCTTCGAGCAGGAGCGAGATGCTCTGGCCGTCGGTCCAGCCGGTGACGTAGCCGAGTTTGATGTCGCCCTTGTCGCCGCCTCCGCCGTCGTCCTTCGCCGCTTCCTGCGAGCAACCGGTCAGGGCAAGGCCGAGGGCTGCGACCGCAGCGACGATCGGGGTGAGGAATCTTCTCTTCATTGTGTGTTCCTTTTCTCTAGTGATCGACTATTCAGACTGTGTGGTCCATCGACTCAGGCGGTTGCCGCGGCCGCCTTGTTCTTCGCGCTGCGACGACGCATCCCCGCAACCAGCGAGTGCGGGTAGTCCTTCGCGTTGCCCAGGGCTGCGGTGACGCGATCGAGATAGACCGCGATGATCACGACACCGAGTCCGGCTTCGACACCGAGCGGCAGGTTCTGGGTGGCGATCGCTTCGACGACGTTCTTTCCGAGTCCGTCGGCGCCGACCATGCCGGCGATGACGGCCATGGCCAGTGCGAGCATGATGACCTGGTTGATGCCGGCCATGATCGTCGGGGTGGCCAAGGGCAGCTGGACTCCGCGGAGGATCTGGCCGGGAGTCGCACCGAAGGACTGTCCGGCTTCGACCGTCTCCGAATCGACCCCGCGGATGCCGAGCTCGGTGAACCGCACACCCGGGGGCAGAGCGAAGATCACCGTGGCCACGAGGCCGGGAACGACGCCGATGCCGAAGAAGGTGACTGCCGGGATGAGGTAGACGAATGCCGGCATCGTCTGCATGAAGTCGAGGATCGGTTTGATGACCGCCGAGGCTCTGTTGCTGCGCGCGGCCAGAATGCCGACCGGGACGGCGATGATGATGGCGATGACAGCGGCGATGATGATCAGCGCCAGGGTCTGCATCGCGGCCACCCATTGGTCCATCGTCATGATGAAGAACAGGGTGATGAGCGTGCCCACAGCCATCTGCCACGAGCGGAAGATCCAGCCGATGAGCGCCAGCAGAATGATGATGACGAGCGGGTGGAGGTCGACGAGCACGTCGGTGAGGACCTCGATGAGGAAGTTGAACAGCCAGGTGACGGCGTCGAAGAACCATGCGACGTTGTCTTTGAGCCAGTCGAAGACGGTGTCGACCCAGGCTCCGATCGGAATTCTGATGTTCTCCATCAGCGCTCACTCCTTTCACCGGTGGCCTGCGGTGCGACGGCATCATCACCTTCGGCGAGTACCCGGTCGATGATTCCGGTGTCGACCGGCTCGGGCCAGTCTTCGACAGCGGCGTCCGTCGAGGCCTCGTCATTGCCGTTCTGCGTGCCGAGCGCGGCGAGCAGGGTGGCTCGGGGGACGACGCCGACGAGTTCGCCGTCCGCGTCGGTGACGGGCACCGGCAGAGGCATCTCCGCGGTCGGGAGGAAGAGATCGATGAGCAGGTCGTCCGGAGATGCGGGGTGGGCGACCGGTTTGATGATCTCGTCGAGAGTCGTGGCACCTGTCCGGATGTGTTCGATGCAGTCGCGGTCGCTGACGAGGCCGAGGAACTTCCGGTCCCTGTCCGTGACGTACACGCCCGAGGCGCCGTTGTCGCGCATGGTGCGCAGTGCGACTCGGGGACCGTTCTGATTGCTCACGGTCTGCCGTGCCTTCTCCATGACGTTGTTGGCAGTCAGCACGCGTGCCCGGTCGACGTCGTGGACGAACTGTGCCACGTAGTCGTTGGCCGGGTCGGTGAGGATGTCCTCCGGGGTGCCGACCTGGACGATGCGTCCATTGCGCATCACCGCGATCCGGTCACCGAGGAACATCGCCTCGTTGAGGTCGTGGGTGATGAAGATGATGGTCTTCTTCAGCTCCCGCTGCAGTTCGACGAGCTGTTCCTGCATCTCGCGCCGGATCAGCGGGTCGAGGGCGGAGAAGGCTTCGTCCATGAGGAGGATGTCGGTCTCTGCCGCCAGCGCGCGGGCCAGGCCGACGCGTTGCTGCATACCGCCGGAGAGCTGCTCGGGGAACTTGTCGCCCCAGCCTTCGAGGCCGACGGCCTTGAGCCAACGGTCGGCGGCCTTGTCCCGCTCCGCCTTCGCGACTCCGCGGATCTCGAGCGCATAGGCGGCGTTGTCGCGGACGGTGCGGTGCGGGAGCAGCGCGAAGTGCTGGAACACCATCGAGATGTGTTCGCTGCGGACCTTGCGCAGTGCGGCCGGATCGATCTTCGCGATGTCGGTGCCCAGCACCTCGACGGATCCGGCGGTGGGTGCCCAGAGTCCGTTGAGAGTGCGGATCAGGGTCGACTTGCCCGAGCCTGACAGGCCCATGACGACGAAGATCTCGCCGGCCTCGACTTCGAAGCTCGCATCGATGACGGCGGCGGTTCCGAGTTTTGTCAGATCATCTCGGTCGGCGCCCTCTTCGAGTCGTTTGACGACTTCGTTTTCGCGCTTTCCGAAAACTTTGTAGACGTGTGACGCTTTGACAACGCTCACGTGCTTCCTCCTTGCATTCTTGGCAGTCCGCAAGAACGAGAGGCTTCACCCCCGTTTGCACGGTTCGGTGCTCGCAGATCAGATCCGAATAGCTCAATTGCGCACGCGCCTCACCGCACACGGATATCTGATCCACCATTGTAGTTTTGTTCAGGGTTTTCGGTAGAGATCTTGTTGGGATTATGCGGCGCGTCGCCCTTGACTAGCGCTCTGACCTGGGCAAACAGATGTTCGTGCGTTACTTGATTGTTATAATCATCGATTGGAGCATGTAGGTATGCCGTTAATGGATTTGATACCGGATATGGGATTTTGATGCAGTAGGCGGCCTTGCCTCCGGAATTCCTGCCTTCAGGAATTCTGCAGCGATTCCGTGAGGAAGCGGACCACGGCCGGAGTGACCACCTCGGCGAATTCTTCGAAGAATCCGTGTCGGCCTTCCGGCAGAATGCGCAGCTGAGATCCGGGGATGCGCTCGTGGAGGATGCGGGCGTTCCCGACCGGGTTCATCCGATCGGCATCGCCGTGCATGATCAGCGTCGGGGCGGAGATCTCGGGCAGCCGGTCCCAGGCATTGTGATTGGCGCTCACGCGCAGATGGGCGGATGACTCGGCCGCCGTCATCGTGTCGTCGCCGAGCATCTTGCTGTACTCCGCCGATACCGTCCATTCGGGGGTGTAGAAGAGGTCGAAGAGGTACTGCGTGTGCTCGTCACCACGCAGCCTCGCCAGAGCTTGGCCGACCTCACGCGGACGCTTGACGGCATGCGGCCCGCCGGGCGAGGTGCACCCGAGGACCAGAGCGCTCACCCGCTCCGGATGGTTGAGTGCCAGCATCTGCGAGATCCGCCCGCCCATGGACGTGCCGTAGATCGCGGCCCGATCCGCGCCGAGGTGGTCGAGCACGTCCACGGCATCTTCGGCGAAGCTCGCTGTCGACAGTTCCCCGAGCTCACCCCGGCTGCCGCCCGTTCCGCGATAGTCGAACGTGATTGTGCGGAAGTCCGGTTCGAAGTCCCCGCGCAGATCGTCCCACCACTCGTGCGAATTCGACTGGCCCTGCAGGAGGAGCAGTGCAGGAGCGTCCTCCGGCCCGCTGACCTGGACCTCGAGCGGGAAGCCATCGCGTGCGCTGATCCTGTCCACCTGCATCGTCTCCACCCGTGTCCTCCTGCCCGCGCGCGCCTGGTCACCGCCTACGCTTGAGAAATGAAATCCTTGCCGTTCCTCAATCCTGCCGCAGGATCGCCCGCGGTGCGCAATCCTGGGCGACCTGCCGTCATCGTGCCGACACAGGCAATCGATGCAGATGAGCTCACTGCCGAATGCGCCGCGGCCGCCGCGACCGGAATCGTCGACGCCGTCGAATGGCGCATCGATCCGCTGCTCGTCGTCGCCTCCGGTCCTGCGCAGGGTGGGGTGCGCACGAGTGTGCACAGCCTCGCCGAGGCGGCCCTTCGTCTGCTTCCGAGTGCACTCACAGCGGGGTTGCCGATCCTCCTGACCGTCCGCACCGGATTCGAGGGCGGGCAGGTGGAGATCACCGAGGACGACTACGCCGAGGTGGTGCGGGAACTCATCGCCGGGGTCGCCGACGTCGAGGCGGACGCCGGAACTGCTGCCGGCACCGGTCCCACCGGCACCGCCGCCTCGGGCGTTCCCGGCAGCGCATCATCGGGCGTTCCCGTGGCCATCGACGTTGAGATCGATCGGGCCGCGTCGGTCTCCCTTATCGCCTCGGCGCAGGAAGCGGGCGTGCCCGTCGTCGCTTCGCACCACAATTTCGAGTCCACGGACTCTGCCGAGCGCCTGCTGAAGACGTTCGCTGCGATGAGCGAGGCCGGAGCGCATGTGGCCAAGGTGGCGATGATGCCGCAGGCACCGGCCGATGTTCTGCGTCTCCTGGAGGCGACTGCCGCGGCGGATGCCTCGCTGCCGGTTCCGGTGCTTGGAATCTCGATGGGTTCCTTGGGCCGGACGAGCAGGATCATGGGCGCCGACTTCGGCAGCTGCGCCACATTCGCGCAGATCGGTCAGGCTTCGGCGCCGGGGCAGGTCGAGGCATCGGTCCTCGCCGAGATCCTCGACCGCGTCGGACCTAGGTGTGGATGAGCGGCCTCAAAGTTCATACGCAGTGATCTTGATCAGGGCGTATGAATTTCTGACTCGCGTTTGCTGGCGGGCCGGGCTCAACCGGCAGATTTCGCCAGGGAAGCAGACGGCCCGCGAAGCATGAGCTTCGCGGGCCGCTTCGCTGCTGCAGAAGCAGCAGAAGGTCAGCGGAAGATCAGTCAGTGACCTCTTCGATCTGCTTGCGGAACTTCTTCGGCAGGGCCTCATCGCCGAAGTTGTTGCGCACGGTGTTCGCGGCGATGCGCTGAACCACGAGCTGAGCCACGGCCACACCGACACCGGAGACGATCGTCCAGGCCAGGGCCTCGGACATCGAGATCTCGTCATCGACGGGGTTCGACGGCGCCGGGCGCTTCGTCGACTTCTCCCACGCGAAGGTCAGGGTCTTGCGAGCGACGAATGCAGCTGCGATAGGCGCTCCCACGCCGATGATCTGCCAAGCGAGCTTTCCCATGCTCGTGTCCTTTCCTTTGAACATTGAGTCCCACGACTCTTACGAGACGCGGGAACGTATTCCGTCGAAGTCAACACTAACGCAGGACGATGCGCGCGAGGCCACCCGAGATTGAACGAGGTCGAGAAAGTTCGCTCATTTCATACTTTTGGGGGATGTGCCGGGCAGACCGGGGGAGATAGCGTGAGAGCACGCTTCGATCGGGCAAGGGAAGGTCTGGGTCGAAACGTGAAGAGAAAGGCACACGATGCTGAGGAAGTGGAAGACGCGCGTCGTCACCGGACTGTTCGTCTGTGGCGCCCTCGGATTCCTGCTTGCGCTGCTGCCGGGAATGTCCGGCGTCTTCTGGCCGGTGTGGCTGATCAGCTGCGCCGCCTGCATCCTCGGGCTCGTTCTCGCCTTCACTCTCCCCTCGGCGAAACCCGCCGACGCTCTGCCCCGAGCCTGAGGGCTCGGGGCAGCGCATCCCCGAAGGTGCCCAGAGTCCGGCCACCCCGGGGCAGCGTATCCCCGAAGGCGCCTGCCGCTCACTCGGATCCGGCGGCTCCCACGGCCTCACCGTCCGCGGATGATCTCCTGGAACCTGTCAGTCAGAGTCTGATCGACTGAGATCGCGTTCCCGTCGAGTTCGCGCAGCGCGACCGCCGTGCGCATCGACGAGACGTACCAAGCCCCATCCGCCGCCTTGACGTCGTCGAGGCTCAGGTCGGCATATTCGGCGCTCAGGCCCAGTTCCTCCGCATGATCGAAGATGAGGCGCTGCGTCGTTCCCGACAGCAGGCCCGCCTCCGGATTCGGAGTGAGCAGGTGGTCGCCTCGGCGGATGATGAGATTCGCGGTCGGTCCTTCGAGCACGATTCCGTCATGGGAGACGAAAAGCGCCTCATCGGCGTCGTTGGTCGCGGCATAGCGGCCGGCGGCCTGATTGACCGCATAGGACAGAGTCTTCGCACCGATGAGCAGCCACGGTGCCTTGCTGCCGATATAGGCGTCGAATCCGCGGTCGAGGCTGACGGCGGTGACACCTTGCTCCCGAGCTGTACGGATGTGGTCGTCCACGGGCACGGGAAAGGCCCACCCGCGGCCCCGGAATGCGCCGTTCGCGTCCTGCTCCCCGCGGGAGAGAGCGTAGCGGATCCCGAACTCGACATTCTCGGGATCGGCGGCGGCCACCTCGGCGATGAGGGAATCGATGACCCGATCCCACAGTCCTTGGTCAGGATCGGGCAGATCCAGCGCCGAGGCGGACGCGCGGAACCGGGTGAAGTGCCGTTCCCGCGACACCACGGTGGCACCGTGCGCACCCACGCTCACCAGTACGGTTTCGAAGATCCCGTCCCCACGATGAGCGGAGAGGTCTGTGACGGGCAGTTGGGCGGAACGCAGGTCGGTGAGTTCGAACGTGCCGGTGGCAGGGTTGACGAGGATGAGCGGATCGGTCATGCGGTACCTCCGAAGAGCAGGCCGAGGGCGTAGGTCACGGCAGCGGCGCCGAAGCCGATGCCGAGTTGGCGCAGGGCGCGGGGGCCGGGCGATTTGCCGGAGAGCAGGCCGACGATGCCGCCGGTGAACAGCAGTGCGATGCCGACGAGGCCGGCGGACAGGAACACGGCGGGCAGTCCGGACATGCCGAAGATGTAGGGCAGGATCGGGATGAGCGCGCCGGAGGAGAAGAAGCAGAAGCTTGAAAGGGCGGCGCCGAGGCCGGTGCCCAATTCGTCGCGGTCGACTTCGGAGTCGAGGTTCGGCAGCCTCGGTGCCTGTTTGTTCTTCGCCGCCGCGATCGTGCGGTTGGCGCGGGCCTCGGCTTCGCGGGCTTCCATTCCGCGGGCGCGGAAGACGAGAGCGAGCTCGTTGGCGTCGATGTTGAGGTCGGCCAGAGCGTGCCGGGACTCGGGATCCGGAGTGGAGGCGTCGAGGAGTTCGCGCTGGGAGCGCACCGAGATGTATTCGCCGGCTCCCATCGACAGGGCTCCGGCGAGCAGTCCGGACACGCCGGTGAGCAGGATGACGGTGTTCGAGACTCCAGCCGCGCCGACACCGAGGACGAGGGCGAGGTTCGAGACCAAGCCGTCGTTGGCACCGAAGACGGCGGCACGGAAGTTTCCCGACAGGCGGGCGCGGGAACGGGCGGCCAGGGCACGGACCACCTCGGCGTGGATGCGTTCATCGGCGGCCATCTCCGCCGAGGCGGCTTCGTCTTCGTCGTACGGCGAGCTCGTCTCAGACTGCTGAGCCAGGGCGAGGACGAACACGGAGCCGAACATGCGGCCGAGGAACGCCAGGCAGCGGGTGACGAGATCGGCGGAGCGGCGCTTCTGGGCGTGTTCACCGAGGAGGGAGATCCAATGCTCCTGATGCCGGGATTCCGCTGCGGCGAGGCTGAGCAGGATCTCGCGGTCTTCGCCCTTGCGGCGTTCGGCGAGGTTGCGATACACCCGTTCCTCGAGCCGCTCGTTGGCGAGGTAGCGCTGCCAGCGGCGAATGGTCCGCCGGTCGGGGGAGGCGGGCGGAGTCCCTCCTGCGGAGTCATTGGTCGTCACTGGTCCAAGTCTAGTCGTGCGGTCTGATTCCGGCACGGGCGGCCGTGAGGGGGCTGAGAAGACGGGCCGGGTTGCGCGGTGCGATGCGCGGGCAGGCAGCAGGTGAGGCCGGGGCGTCGCGGGAGTGACCGGTGGTGCGGCCGCAGTCGCCGCAGAGAATCCGCATGTGAACCGCAGACAGTCCGCGCGTGCGAAATCAATCAGTGACCGGTTGTTATCAATTCGTAACATGAAAGCCCGCTGGGGTGCGTTAGATTAATGACCAATGTGAGTTGTGTCACCGTTTCGTTATAGAAGCATGTGATTCGTTACCAACGACGAATCATGGCGAAGCGTCAGAATCGAGCTTCCCCGCAAGTGCAGCCGTAGATGGGCCGACACCGGTATGGCCGAGGAGCCATACCCTGGCGGTCGCTTCCGGTGCGCCGTCATGTGCGATTCCTCTGGACACAGACAAAGGAGCGAAAGGAACTCCATGAAGTTGCGCACGAAGAGCTGGCTGGCGGTCACCGCCACGGCCGGACTGGTCCTCGGCGGGGTGAGCCCGGCACTGGCGGCGGGCACCGCGGGGCCGACTGAACACACCGATATGGGCGTCAACGGCGACGCCGTGATGGAACATCTGCAGAAGATCTCCGACATCTCCACCTCGCATGCGGATGAAGGATTCCGCGCGCTGGGCACGCCCGGCTACGAAGAAGCCGTGGAATACGTCGAATCCACCCTCGAGGCGACCGGTGCCTTCGATGTGAAGCGTCAGGCCTTCGAGCACGAACAGCAGAAGGACGGCACGGTCGAGGTTGTCGTCGACGGCGAGAAGGTCGATGTCAACACCGCAAGCTACACCGAGGCGACCGAAGAACCGCTGACTGGCATACCTGTGGTCCTGCCGGTCGATGATGACAACAGCGATCTTGCGGGCGGGCAGCTCGGCTGCTCTGCCGATGATTACGATGAGTCTGCTGAAGGCGCGCTCGTCCTCGCCTCCCGCGGAGAGTGCTCATTCGGCGAGAAGGCGCAGGCCGCCACCGATGCCGGTGCCGCCGCGCTCATCATCTACAACAATGACGCCGACAATCCCGACGAGGAGCTCAACGCCACCCTCGGCGAGCGGATTGAGAACGGCACCCCGACCGTGACGGTGACCTACAAGGTCGGCCAGGATCTCCTTTCCAAGGTCGAGGACGCAGCGGAGGCCGAGGGTGCGGCTGAGAACGGCGGCACCGAGGCCGGCAGCGGCCTCGCCGGTGGAGGCGAGGCGAATGGAGCCGACGACGCAGACGAAACGACGGGCGACGAAGCTGAGGCCGGCAACGATGCCGCAGCGGCCGCCGTGCTCACGGCCGACTTCACGCTCGAGACCGAGTATGTGACCTCGACGACATGGAACGTCATCGCCGAGACCAAGGCGGGCGACCACGATAACGTCCAGATGTTCGGTGCCCACCTCGACGGTGTCGCAGAAGGCCCCGGCGTCAACGACAACGGTTCGGGATCTGCGGCGCTGCTCGCTTCCGCCGAGGCGCTCGCGAAACAGCCGACCGATGTCGACAACGCCATCCGATTCGGTTGGTGGGGAGCCGAGGAAGAGGGACTCGTCGGTTCGACACACTACGTGGAGAGCCTCGACGATGCCGAGCTGGGCAAGATCAAGTCGTACATGAACTTCGACATGATCGGTTCCGACAACTACATCGTCGGCACACTCGACTCCGACGGCTCAGATGTGCCGATTCCCGACGGCGTCAACGTCCCCGAAGGGTCGGCCGAACTCGAGAAGGTCTTCACCGACTACTTCGCCGATATCGACCAGCCCAACGTCGGCACCGACTTCTCCGGACGCTCGGACTACCAGGCGTTCATCGACAACGGCATCCCGGCCAGCGGCCTGTTCTCCGGCGCCGACGGTACGAAGACCGCAGAGGAAGCTGAGATGTTCGGCGGCACCGTCGGTGAGAAGCACGACACGAACTACCACCAGTCCACGGACACGATCGAGAACGTGAGCAAGGAATCCATCGACATCTTCGCTCCCGCCATCGGTTTCGCCGTCCACACGTTGGCCTATGACCTCACCGACGCGCCGACGGATCCTCCCACCGATCCGACGACTCCGCCAACGGATCCCACTGATCCGCCCACGGAGACGCCGACCGAGGCTCCTGATGAGCGGGCTCTGAGCATCGATCCGAAGACGATCGAGGCGCCGGATTTCGTCAGCGAGAAGGGAGTCCAGGTCGCGGCCACCGGCTGCACCGCCGACTCCACCGCGACGATGACGGTGACCCCGAACAACGGGAAGATCGAGACGTTCGAACAGACTGCCGAGGTCGGAGCCGACGGCACCGCTCGATTCGGAGTCCGCGGACTCGATGCGTCGATGGTCGACAGCTACATCGGCACCTACGACGTCACGGTCGACTGTGAAGGCGGGGATCCGCTGACCGGATCCTTCGAGGTCGTCGCCGAGGGTGACGGGCCGGGTGCCGGTGACGGCGGCAACGGTGGCGGCGGAGGAGATCTGCCGCGCACCGGTAACGAAGCCCTGCCGCTGATCCTCTCGGCCGGAGCGCTCATCGTGCTCGGTCTGGCGATGACGCTGGGTTCACGCCGCCGCCGCAGCTGAGGGGCATCCGAGACAACGTGCCCTGAACGGCACGGACGGCCCGACGTGGGCCGGTGACTGGAGGCGGTCGCCGGCCCGTATCGGGCCGTTCTCGTCTGCGAAGATGACGATGGCCGCGGTTCGAATCCGGCGCCGATGACGCAGCTGAGTCTGCCCTGAACCAGATCTGAGATCGAGCGACTTACCTGGCGGCGCTCCTCAGGGGGCGTTCACCTTGTCCGGGCACAATGGTCTTCTGTGACTCCCAAACGCTTCTTCACCTTCTTCGCCATCGCCGAGACCGTCACCTGGACTCTGCTGCTCATCGGCATGTTCCTCAAGTACGTCACCCACACCACCGAGGTGGGTGTGCGGATCGGCGGAGGCATCCACGGCTTCATCTTCATCTGCTTCGTCATCGCCGTCATCGGCGTCGGCACCTCGCAGCAGTGGAGCAAGCGACGCATCGCCACCGGCCTCGGGTCAGCGATCATTCCCTATGCCACGATTCCCTTCGAGCGCTCCGTCGAGAAGACGGGATCTCTCGAAGGCGATTGGGGTCTGGGCCGCAACGGCCGCACCCCGCAGACTTGGTTCGAGAAGCTCACCTCGTGGTGCATCCGTTCGCCCTGGCTGGCAGTCGGGCTGGGCATCATCTTCGTCATCCTCGTCTTCTCGGGGCTGCTCCTGGCGGGCCCTCCCGGCGATTGGGGCAAGTGAACCTGATCACTGCAGCGGCGGGGTGAGGGCGGACTTCCACCGCACGGTTGACGGTCGGGACGGCCGCCTCGGCGAGATTCTGCCCTGTAGCGTGGGGGTTTCTGCCCTGTCGCGTGTCAGAGCGCTCGCATAGGATGGAGGGGATCGGCCGGCGATCGGCCGGTCGGCACACCCCACCGCGATGAAAGGCCCACTGATGGACCTGCTCTTCGGCGCCGGAGGAATCGGCCTCCTCGTCCTCATCATTCTGATCGCCCTGTTCGTGATCCTGCGCTCCTACAAGATCGCTTCACCGTCCGAGGCGCTCATCATCACCGGCCGGAACGCCTCGGGCGCTTCGGGAACCGGTCGCATCGTCATCGGGGGCCGCTCGGTCGTCTACCCGATCGTGCAGAAGGCGTTCATCCTTTCACTGTCCTCGCGGCAGATCTCTGTCGAGATCGACGGCATCTCCATCAACGGCATCGCCCTGCGTCTGCGCGGCGTCGCCCAGGTCAAGGTCGGCGGCACCGAGGACGATGTGCGCAAGGCCGCACAGCGCTTCCTTGATCAGCAGGACCAGATCGACCACTACTCGAAGGAGATCCTCTCCGGCACCCTGCGCGCCGTGGTCGGCACGCTCACCGTCGAGCAGATCATCCAGGACCGCGCTTCCTTCGCCGCGCAGGTGCAGGAGGAGTCCGCGCACTCGATGAACAATCAGGGCCTCATCATCGACACCTTCCAGATCTCTGCCGTCGAAGACGAAGGCAGCTATCTGCGCGACTGGGGTCGTCCGCAGGCCGCCGAAGTGGCGAAGAACGCCGCCATCGCCGAGGCGAACGCCGGCCGTGCTTCGGCCGTCGAGCAGGCGCAGCAGAACGAAGAGACCCAGAAGCAGCAGGCGCTCACCGATCAGGCGATCGCCGAACAGCAGCAGCAGCTGGCACTGCGCCGGGCCGCGCTGAAGGAAGAGGCCGATCAGCGGCAGGCCACGGCAGACAACGCCGGTCCGTTGGCCGCGGCAGCCGAGAAGCAGAAGCTGCTCGAGAAAGACCGGATCGTGGCGAAGGAAGCCGCGGAGCTGCGTGCCGAACAGCTCGACGCCGAGGTGCGCCGACCGGCCGACGCCGAACGCTACCGGCAGCAGGCCGCGGCCGATGCCCGTGCCTATGAGATCGAGGCGCAGGGCCGGGCCGAGGCCGCCGCCGAGCTCCACCGTCGCTCGAAGGACGCCGAGGCCATCCGCCTCGAAGGTGAAGCAGAGGCCGATGCGATTCGTGCCCGCGGTGAAGCCGAAGCCGAGGCGCTGCGTGCACAGGCCGAGGCCTACAAGCAGTTCAACGACGCGGCCGTGCTGTCGAAGGTGCTCGAGGTGCTGCCCTCGGTCGCCGGGGAGCTCGTGGCGCCGTATGCGAACATCAAGGACCTCTCCATCGTGTCCACCGATGGCGAGTCGAAGCTCGCGAACTCCGTGTCGAACAACCTCTCGCAGGTCCTCGAAGTCGTGCGCGGAACGACTGGTGTCGACCTCACCGACCTCGTGGCCAAGGCGAAGCGCTCCGGCGGAGCCGACTCGAGTGGTGATGGTTCGGGCGAGCCCGGCGGGACTGGCGGGACCGGCGGTTCCGGAGGGTCCGCTTCTGGTGGTTCGTCCGGGACGGGCCGCTCCCCGGACGAGATCGTCGACGGGGTCGTCGCAGACGGCGCGGCTGCCGGTCCGCGATCGACAGGCACAGGATTCGACCCGAAGGCCTTCCTCGATGACAGCGGCGTCGACCTCGACCGGATCGGAGACGAGGTGAAGAAGGCCACAGGCTTCGATGTGCAGGCCTATATCGACGAGGCGAAGCGTCGCCTCGACGAGAGCGGTACAGGCGCGTCCGGGGCCGGCTCGGGGGCGGGTCCGGGCTCGGCTTCGAACTCGGGCGACGGCAGCGCCTCGCCCGACGGCGATGAGCCGGGCGACGGTCAGGACGACGACGGCAAGGGCTCCCAGGGCTGACCGCCGCCCCAGGTGAGGGGCGCCCAGCTCACGCAGGAATCGGCCGTCGAGGACATCCTCGGCGGCCGCTTCTTTCGTGGAGGTCGGTCAGATGCATAAACAAATGTGCATATGTTAATGTGTTGAGTCGAGGAGGTATCAATGGCTCACGATCATGCGCATGGTTCAGGTTCGCGGCGGCAGCTGCGGATCGTCTTCGGCATCGTCGCGACGATCTTCGTGTTTCAGCTCATCGGCTCGGTGGTCACGGGCAGTCTCGCGCTGCTCATCGACACCGGCCACAACGCCGTCGATCTCATCGGCATCGGCATCGCGCTCTTCGCGGCGAGCTTGGTCAGCAAACCGACGGGCGGACAGAAGACCTGGGGGTTCCGTCGGGCGGAAGTGCTCGCGGCCGGTGCCCAGGCGACCCTGCTGCTGGGGCTCGGCGTCTACAGCCTCATCGAAGGCATCCGGAGATTCTTCGTCCCGCCGGAGGTGCCCGGACCGGGCCTGCTGCTCTTCGGCGCCATCGGCCTCGTCGGCAACCTCGTCTCCATTGTCATCCTCAGCTCATCGAAGGAAGACTCCCTCAATCTCAAGGCAGCGTTCCTCGAGGTCATCGCCGATGCGCTCGGCTCGGTGGCCGTGATCTTCGCAGCCCTGGCGATCTGGCTCTTCGGCTGGGACCGGGCCGACGCCGTGGCTGCTCTGGTCATCGCGGCGCTCATCGTCCCCAGAGCGTTCGCCATCCTGCGCGAGACCGGATCGATCCTGCTCGAAGAGGCGCCGAAGGAGCTCGACCTCGACAAGGTCCGCGAGCATCTCGAGTCAGTCGAACACGTGCAGGAAGTCCACGACCTCCACATCACCCGCATCGACTCGAACCTGCCGGTGCTCACCGCTCATGTCGTTCTCGCCGATGAATGCTTCTATGACGGGCATGCTCCGCGCATCCTCAAGGCTCTGCAGGAATGCCTGACGGAGCACCACAAGATCGCGATCGAACACTCGACGTTCCAGTTCGATCGGGCGAAGGACGCCGCCGAGGAGACTCACACCCACGACTGAGGCGGCCCAATCTGCTGGTCGGTGTCCGGTCAGGGGAGGGCCGCCTCGGCAGGATTCAGGTCGTTGCCGGGTGCGGCTCAGACGGCTGCGAGACCCTCGGCGTGGATGGCTTCGAGCTGAGCGACGATCGCTTCGGTCATCTCGACGGTATTCGACTCGCCGCCCAGGTCTCGTGGCAGGATCCCGGCTCCGGTGGCATTCTCGATGGCCCGGCGGACGCGGTCGGCCTCTGCTGTCAGTCCGAACTGGTCGAGCATGAGTGCGGCCGACGAGATCGCTCCGATCGGGTTCGAGATCCCCTGCCCGGCGATGTCCGGAGCGGAGCCGTGCACAGGTTCGAACATCGAGGGGAAGCGTCGCTCGGGGTTGAGGTTCGCGCTCGCTGCGAGGCCTAGGCTGCCGGCCAACGCCGAACCGAGATCCGAGAGGATGTCGGCGTGCAGATTGGATGCGACGACAACGGACAGCTGCTCCGGGTGCAGGACGAATTTCGCGCTCATCGCGTCGACGAGGACGCTCTCGGTCTCGACATCGGGGTAGTCCTGGGCGACACGGACGAATACTTCGTCCCACAGCACCATTCCGTACTGCTGAGCGTTCGACTTCGTCACGCTGGACACCTTCTTCACGTCCCGAGTGCGCGCGATATCGAACGCGAAGCGGATGATCCGTTCGCATCCCTTCTCCGTGTGCAGGCTGGTCTGCAGCGCCACCTCGTTGCCGGGGCCGCGTCCGCTGAGGTTGCGGCCGCCCATCCCTGCGTACTCACCTTCGCTGTTCTCCCTGACGACGATCCAGTCGAGCTCGGTATCGTCGGCCTTCCGCAGCGGGGATTCGACGCCGGGCAGGAAAGTGACGGGGCGGATGTTCGCCCACTGGTCGAAGGGCTGTGTGATCGCCAGACGCAGCCCCCACAGGCTGGTGTGGTCAGGGACGTCGGCCGAACCGACCGCACCGAAGTAGATGGCGTCGTGCTTCTCGAGTTCCTCGAGTCCGCCTTCGGGAATGTACCGGCCGTTCTTCAGGTAGTACTCCGAGCTCCAGGGATACTCGGTGACCTCGAACTCGACTGTCCCTTCGGACTGTTTGGCGATGGTGTCGAGCACGCGCAGTCCGGCGGCGACGACCTCGCCGCCGATGCCGTCACCGGGGATGGAGGCGATCGAGAAGGTCTGTGATTCCGTCATGATTCTTTCGTCCTTGGTCGAAGGGAGTGGAGAGCTCGTGGCGCCTGCGGCGCCCGGGCGTATCGCTCTGACTCCATTGAGCACTCGATCCGTTGATAAGTCCAAGATCGGATTGTGATGATTCAGATAGGTGGTGCCTATAGCTGAAGATCGATCGCCAGCTGCAGCAGTCGAGCTGCCGCGGGCGTCAGACCTTCTTGACGTGCGATGGCCGAGACGTGCAGAGACGGTGCGCCGGAGATCGGGGCCAGGCGCACCTGGCCTTCGGCGGCAAAGCTCTGCCAAGAGGCGGGCAGCACCGCTTGGCCGATGCCGGCCCTGACGAGGGGGAGGATCGAATTGCGGTGAGTCACCTCGGCGACGATGTCGATATCGATGCCGCGCCCGATGAGCTCGTCGACGTACGCGCGCATGAGTGAGCCCCTGTGGGAGACGATGAGTCGTGTGCCGGCGAGGGATTCCGGGGTGAACGCCTCGGTATCGAATGAAGCGGACATGGACGGGCCGGTGGCGAGCATGAGGGGCTGGTCCGCCAACGGGACGACCTGAAGGTCGCTGACCAGCAGAGGGCCGCGTCCGCCGAGGAATCCGATCTCGGCGCGACCGTAGCGGACGGCTTCAACCGTCTCGTCGACGGTGAACGTGCCGTTGAGATCGAACGAGACCTGTGGGTGTTCACGCGTGAAAGTCGACAGCAGAGAGGTCAGCGGCTCGATGCTCGGGGTGGGCATCGCCGCGATCTGGATCCGACCCGACCGCAGTCCGCGCAGGCCTCGCACGTGCGCTTCCGCCGTCTCGAGGTCGCGGATGACGAGCCTGGCCGGTCCCTCGAGTTCTCTGCCCGCTTCGCTGAGCGTGATGCGACGTCCGACCCGGTGGAAGAGTGTCACACCGAGCTCCCGTTCGAGCCCTTTGATCGTCTGCGACAGGGAGGGCTGCGCGACGAGAAGCGACTCCGCAGCTTTCGTGAAGCTGCCGGTGTCGACGACGGCGAGGAAATGGCGGATCTGACGAATATCCATAGGTCAAGACTATCGATTGCATCGAAAAATAGCCTTGGACTATTCGAGCCCGGTCCGTCAGGCTGAAACGACGGCGATGAAAGGACCAATGACGGTGAGTACTTCGCAGAGAGACAGCAGCAACGGTTCGTCAGGGCTGATGACCGATGTGCGTGAGGCCCTGCTGGGCGGCAAGACATTCCGGAGTCTGAGCGAGCAGAAGCTCTCTCCGCGGGAGGAGAAGTTCGAACGGGCTCGGATGACTTCGGGGTTCATCCTTGCTCCGCTTGTGACGATCGTCTTCGCACTCATCCCGATGGGGCTGAGCTATCAGCAGCACATGCTGGCGGCGATCCTCCTCGGCGTCATCGTCCTCTGGATCACCGAACCGGTGCCGATCCCCATCGGCGGTCTCATCGGTGTCGGCGCAGTCGTCGTCCTCGGGATCGTGCCGGCCGCAGATGCGGTCGGGCCCTTCGGCTCTTCGACGATCTTCACCTTCATCGGTGCGTTCATCCTCGCCCAAGCGATGCTCCACCACGGAATCGCCCAAAGGCTGGCATTGACCGTTCTCGCACTGCCCGGTGTCGGGAAGTCGGTCTACCGCGTGATCCTCGCCTTCGGCCTCATCACCTGTGTGCTCTCCGCCTTCGTGTCGAACACGGCGACTGTGGCGATGCTCATGCCCACGGCGCTGGGCATCCTCGCCGTGATCGCCGAGCTCATGCAGGAGCGCGGCATCGTGAAGAAGGACTTCGACCCGCTGCGGCTCCGCGTCGGTGCGGCACTGCTGCTCATGCTGGCCTACGGTGCGAGCGTCGGCGGGCTGCTCACTCCCGTCGGTTCGCCTCCGAACCTCATCGGACGCGGACTCATCGAGGAGGCGACGGGGACGAAGATCTCCTTCGGCCAGTGGATGGCTGTGGCCCTGCCGATCTGCGTGGCGATGTTCATCATCCTCGCCGTCGTGCTGTTCCTGCTCAACAAGCCGGAGATCCGGAAGATCGAGGGAGTCGAAGAGTATGTGAAGAAGGAGCTCGCCGACCTCGGTCCCGTGTCCCGTGCGGAGAAGAACACCCTCTTCGCTTTCGGAGTCACCGTGGTGCTGTGGCTGCTGCCGGCATTCGCTGCCCTGTTCACAGGCACCGATTCGGCGATCTACGAGTTCCTCGACTCCCGCCTCGACGAAGGGATCGTCGCCGTCATCGGCGCCTCGCTGCTCTTCATCCTCCCCGTCGACTGGAAGCGTCGCGAGCCCACGCTGACCTGGACCCAGGCGGCGAAGATCGACTGGGGCACGATCATCCTCTTCGGCTGCGGCATCATCTTCGGAGCCCTGCTGGCCGACACCGGTCTGGCCGAGACGATCGGCACCGGATTCGCTGACGGTCTGGGCGTGACGAGTCTGCTCGCCATCACCGCAGTGTCCGTTGTGCTGGCGATCCTCATCTCGGAGACGACGTCGAACACCGCAGCGGCGGCCGTGATCGTGCCGATCGTCATCCCGCTGTGCCAGGCGGCGGGCATCGATCCGTTCGTGCCGGCGATGGCCGCGACCTTCGCAGCGTCGTTCGGTTTCATGCTCCCGGTCTCGACGCCGCAGAACGCGATCGTCTACGGCACCGGAGCCGTGCCGATCACGAAGATGATCCGTACCGGATTCTCCTTCGACATCGCCGGAGCCATCCTCATCGTGGCACTGGTGCCGGTGATGATCGGGGTCGTCGGCCTCGGTCAGTGAGGTCGCGCCGGCGGGATTCTGCAGTGAAGGCGGCCCAACCTGCCGGTCGGTGACCGGTGGGGGAGGGCCGCCTCGACGAATCTTGTCCTACTGTCCGGGCAGGATCTCCACTGACTCGGTGCGGAAGCGTTCGAGCTTGGCCGGGTCGATGGAAACGCCGAAGCCGACGCCGGTGGGCACGTCGACCTTGCCGTCGTACATGACGATCTCCTCGGTGATGTCCTCGTGGAAGAACCGATTCGAGCCGGAGATGTCGCCGGGCAGGGTGAAGCCCGGCAGTGATGCCAGCGCCGCATTCGCCGCCCGCCCCAGGCCGGTCTCGACCATTCCGCCGTGCCACACGGCGATGCCGTGGGCGGCGGCGAGATCATGGATCTTCTTCGCCTCGATGAACCCGCCGACCCGTCCGGGCTTGATGTTGATCACCGAGGTGGCGCCCAACATGATCGCGTCCGCTGCAGCCTCGGCGGAGACGATCGACTCATCGAGGCACATCGGAGTGTCCATGAGCTTGGCGAGCTCGGCGTGCTGGCGGATGTCGGCTTCGCCGAGGGGCTGTTCGATGAGCAGGAGACCGTAGTCGTCGAGGCGACGCAGGTGTGCGGCATCGACGAGGGTGTAGGCGGCGTTCGCGTCGACCTGGAAGCCGAAATCGTCGCCGAAGGCCTTGCGCACCGCGGCCACCGGGGCGATGTCCTTGCCGGGTTTGATCTTCAGCTTGATCCGGGCGTAGCCCTCTTCGAGGTAGCCGCCGATGACCTTGACGGTCTCCTCGACGGAATCCTGAATGCCCACCGAAACTCCTGAAGGCACGGAGTTGACCACTCCGCCGAGGTAGTCCTTGAACGACTGGTTGTTGAGCTTGAGCTGGGCCTCGATGACGGCCATCTCCAGAGCCGACTTCGCCATCGGGTGTCCGATGACATGACGCAGGTGCCAACCGACGGTCTCCGCGGTGAGATTGTCGACGTCGAAGAGCAGCGGTGCCAACCAGCGGCGAGTGACATCGATGCCGGCGGCCACATACTCGGAGGAGTAGAGCGGAGAGATCATCGCCACGGACTCTCCCCACCCGGTGACCTCACCCTGCGGGGTGTCGAAGACAGCCTCGACGAGGTAGCAGTCCTTCTCCGTCTCCCGCATGAACGAGGTCTCGAACGGGGTGACGAGAGGAATCGAGACTTGGTGGAGGGTGACTGACTTGAGCTTCATATGCCGGGCTCCTGCTTCGCAACGGGGCGGATGGGTCTTCGCTTCCACCTTATGCCAGTGGTCCGCGCCGAGTTGATCTGTACTGCTCCGTGGCCGCAGACGACAGCCTTGACTCTTGGTCCGAGCTCGGAGACGATCAGGGCATCCAAATATGAGGAAACCCATCCCATGATCGAGTTGAAAGCACTGACGCCAGCCGACATCGTGGCTCATAACCTCGGCGAGGATGCCGAGACAGTTCGCTGGTTGACTGGCGAGTATGGCACCGAGGAGTCCACCCGCCAACACTTCGAGCGATTGGCGAACAACGCGTCCAGCGGACTCGGTGCCAGAGGGTTCGGGATTTGGGCGGATGAACGTTTGGCTGGCTATATTGAGTGCGATCCGGACCTCGCTGACTTGCCTGCGAAAGGCGATGTCAACGTGTCTTACTCAATCCATTCTTGGGCTCGCCGCCGAGGAATTGCGACTGCCGCGGTAGAAATCATCTGCGAAATCATCGTAGCCGAGGAAATTGGGTCGCGCGCGATCGCACGGATCGAGGAAGGAAACACAGCTTCGATTGGCGTCGTGAGCAGATTGGGCTTCGAGTTCATGGGCACGTATCGATCCACGATCGACCAGCACCTGGACGGTAAGCCAATGGTCTACCAGGTCTACAGCCTGGATCTTCATCGGCGAATCTGATCATGCCCGGTGCCGGATTATTGGGTGAGTCTCGGCCTTAACCTAATGCAGAACCCTGGAGCGGCGGGCCGGCGATTGATAGTGTGAACAAAAGTCTTCCTGTCAGCAAGGGGGCAACCGTCGTGAATGACCACCTGCGCACTTTCACCGCGCGCAGACAGTCCTGGTTCGGCCTCAAGCTGCCGGTCAAGACCGCCCTCGCACAACCTGCGCTCCACCCTCTGCTGCGAACGATCGCGCCCCGGATCAGAGGGCTGAAGATCGGTCGCCTCCCCGCCCCCATCGAACTCACCGAAATCCGCGGGAGAGCGGGCGGAGCGGACTTCATCCTCGTCGAGCCGTTCCGCTGCGAGATCGCCAAGGAGTTCTACTGGGGAAGGGGCAGACGCACCGAACCCGAAGACGCGTTCGCCCTCGACCTCATGGTCGCGCTCAGCGCCGATGCCGATGTCTTCCTCGACATCGGCGCCTACACCGGGGTCTTCACCATGGCAGTCCTCGCCGCGAACGAGAATGTGCGCGCCCACGTCTTCGAGATCATCCCCGCCGTCGTCGCGGGTGTGGAGAAGAACGTCGAACGCAACGGCTTCAACAGCCGCGTGACCGTCCACCCGACCGGGGTAGGCAGCCCCGACACCTGGATGAAGGTGCCCATCGGGGACGGAGGATCGGCGCTGCCGTCGTTCTACTCCTCCGATATGCGCTTCGACTCCGACGCCGAGGTGCGCTTCACCTCCCTCGACGCACTCCTGCCCGAGGTGCTGGCCGAGGCATCGGAGCGAGATCCGCGGTTGCACGCCGGGGAAGGTGTACCTGACGTTTCAAGGCGGGGAGAGGCACCGCGCGTGACGGTGAAGATCGATGTCGAAGGCGGTGAGAACGACGTCTTCGCTCACGGCCAGGACTTCCTCGCCGCGTTGCACCCGGACATTCTGTGCGAAGTCCTCGACGACCGCGCGAAACCGCGGGAGCTCATGGGCCACCTCGGCGAGCACGGCTACCACTACTACCTCGTCGGTGAAGATCGGCTGTACGCGCGGACGGCGATTCGGCCGGATCCGCGCCTGCGTGACTGGCTGTTCACGCTGAAATCACCGGATCAGATGCGCGCGGCGGGTTACCCGGTCGACTGAAGTCCTGCTGCCGACAGTCAACTGTGCGCAGATTGCACATTTTCGGCTCGAAACTGGCAATCTGCGCACACTTAACTACGGAGGGAAGGCCCCGGCGCACTGTCGGTGTCTGGGAACTACGGCAGCAGCGAAAGGCAGCAGCTCGCCGCTCCGCTTCAGCCCTGCAGCTGATCGGCGATGAGAGCGGCCAGCAGTGCGGTGCGCGGGGCGATCTCATCGATGACGGCGTGTTCGTGTTCGGCGTGCGCCCCATCGCCGACGGCACCGAGACCGTCGAGAGTGGCGATGCCGTCACCGGCTGTGAAGTTCCCGTCCGAGGCGCCGCCCACGGACACTCCCTGCGGCGCGGGTAGCCCGAGTTCGCCGGCAAGAGCCGTCGCCCGCTCGAAGAGCGCAGCCGACTGCTCCCGTTCGAAAGGAGGCCGGTTGATTCCGCCGAGCACCTCCGTCATCGAGCCCTCCACCTGCGGCTTCGCAGCCAACTCACGGATCTGCGCATCCACGCGTTCGAGCTCAGCCGCAGTCCGGGCTCGCACATCGATGTCCACCCGGGCCTCGGCCGGCACGGTGTTCGACGTGGTCCCCGCGCTGATCACGGTCGGCACCACCGTCGTCCCCGCCTCGGCGTCGGCCAGGTCAGCCACCAACGGCAGAGTCAGAGCCAGGGCCATTCCCGCGTTGATGCCCTTCTCCGGTTCGAGCCCCGCGTGCGAGGCCTTGCCGGTGAACTTCAGCACGTAGTTGCTCGTGCCCTTCCGCTCGAGTTTGAGCGCCCCGCCCGCGCTCGCCTCCATGACGAACACAGCCTTCGCCTCGGCCGCCTCGGCGCGGATGAGGTCCGACGAGGACACGGATCCGATCTCCTCATCGCCGGTGACGAGGATCGACAGACCGTCCAGCCCGCCCTCGCCGAGGTGGTCGGCCACCATCGCAGTCGCGTGCACGCTCATGATCGCCCCGGTGAGCATGTCGAAGCTGCCGGGACCGCGGAGGATGCCGTCCTCGGTGGAGAACGGGATGCGGTCGAGGGTGCCGTGCGGCCACACCGTGTCCTGGTGGTTGAGCAGGACGACGCGGGCCGGCCCGGTGCCGAAGCGCAGACGCAGGTGGGCGGTGCCGTCGACCTCGAGCAGTTCCGCCTCGGCGCCGAGGCGGTCCCCCAGGAGCGCGGCGAAGTCCCGTGCTCCTGCGGCCACGGCCGCCTTGTCGTGTGAGGGGGTCTCGATGGAGATGACCCGTTCGATGTCGGCGAGCATGTCGGGCAGACGTCGCTTCGCCTGTTCGACGAAGTCAGCGGGCTGGGGCGCAGATGATGTGGTCGAAGTCATAGGGCGAGTCTACGGAAGGCCGGTTGCCGACATCGCAGGTGTCCGAATGATGCAGGACGGACCCGATGCGCAGCTTGTCCGCACCGCGGCCGAATCGGTGTGCGGTGCGCCGTGGGAAGGATCGCGGTCTCCGTGCGGAATGGCCTGTGGACCGCGGCCGCGCACAAACCCGGCCGTCTGTGGTTTGCTAGTCCTATGGGTGAGGCAGTCAGCTCGAAGCGGTACACGCCGGAGGAACGCACACTGTATCGGGAGAAGCTCGCGGAGAATCTCGAGCTCTTCGATACCTACCTTCGTCATGCGGATTTCAAATCGGCGGGCACGATCGGGCTCGAACTCGAGCTCAACCTCGTCGGCGAGGGCAATCAGCCGAGCCTGCGCAACAAGGAGGTGCTCGATCGACTCGATGACGAGTACCAGTCCGAGATCGGCGGCTTCAACCTCGAACTCAACCATCCGGTGCTCCAAGTGGCCGGGCGGGGGCTGAAGACCCTGGAGGCCGGTGTCGCCCACCGCTTGGAGAAAGCGCAGAAGGCCGCCGAGGAGGACGGACTCAAGGTGGTGTCGATCGGCACCCTGCCGACCCTGACCACCGAATTCCTCACCGACGAGAAGTGGATGACCGAGGAGAACCGCTACGAGGCGCTGAGCAACTCGGTCATCGACGCCCGCGGCGAGTACGTCCGCATCGAACTCGGTCGTGAAGAGCGGTACAAGGCGGAGTTCGCCGATATCGCTCCGGAATCCTCCTGCACGTCGATGCAGCTGCACCTGCAGGTGGCGCCGAACCGTTTCGCCGACGCGTGGAACGCCTCGCAGGCGATCGCCGGGGCGCAGGTGGCGATGGCAGCGAACTCACCGCTGTTCGTCGGCCGCAAGCTGTGGCACGAATCCCGGATCCCGATCTTCGCGCAGTCCATCGACACCCGCACGCCCGAACTCGTCAACCAGGGCGTGCGTCCCCGTGTATGGTTCGGCGAACGGTGGATCACCAGCGTCTTCGACCTCTTCGAGGAGAACGTCCGCTACTTCCCGCCGCTGCTGCCCGAGATCAAGGACTTCGTCGAATTCCGTGCCGCCGACGCTCCGAAGCTCTTCGAACTCAATCTGCACAACGGCACGGTGTGGCGTTGGAACCGCCCCATCTACAACTCCGGCGACGGCGGCGCGCACATCCGTGTCGAGAACCGCCTGCTTCCGGCCGGTCCGACCCCGGTCGACATGGTTGCCGACGCCGCCTTCTACTACGGCCTGGCCGAGTTCCTCGTCGGGGAGAACCGTCCCGTGTGGTCGCGGATGTCATTCGCCGAGGCGGAGGAGAACTTCAATGCCTGCGCCAAGGATGGGATCGAGGCCCGGGTGACCTGGCCGAAGATCGGACGCATCGGCGTGGCCGACCTCGTCACCGATGTGCTCGCGCCGCAGGCCAGGCGCGGACTCTCGCGACTGAACATCGACAAGGACGTCATCGACGAATACATGTCGATCATCGAAGGCCGTGCCGAAAGCCGCGTCAATGGTGCGACCTGGCAGCTGAAGGCCCTCGAGAGCCTCGCGCCCGGCAGCCGCCAGGACTCGCCCGAACGCGCCGAGGGCATCACGGCGATGATGGATGCCTACCTCGCGAACCAGGCGACAGGGAAGCCCGTCCACACCTGGGAGATCCCCACTCGCTGATGGCCGTTCGGCACCAAATGCAGGTCACTATCGGATACTCAGCGCCAAAACTAGGTCGCTATCGGATACTTCGCGACGCAGAAAGTATCCGATAGCGACCTAGTTTTGGGCTCAGGCGACGAGCCTCAGAGACGTTCGACCTCGACGAAGACGACGTCGGCGCTGCCTCCGGGGTTCGAGACCTCATGCTCGGATCCTGCCGGACGCGTGTAGGAGACGCCGGCCTCGAGTTCGGCGCGGATCTCGGTGCCATCCGAATTGCGCACGAGCATCGTGTCCGTGACCATCGGCACGACGACGTATTCGTACTCGTGCTTGTGCATCGGGATGACGCCGTCGGGGCGGATCGTCCACTTCGTCACCCGGAACACTCCGTTGTCGAGCTGGACCTCGCCGGTCGAACCGGTGTCTTCTGTATTGTCTGCGGTCATGGTGATCTCCTTCGATACGCGAGCGGCCTGCGGCAGAAGCCGGGACGGACCTGACGACCTCACTGTATCGCCCTGAGCGGGCTCGACTTGAACCGATCCACCCGGGCTAGCATGAGTGATATGCGATACCCACTTGCTGACATCGACGATGTCGACGATGACATCCGCGCCCAGATCCTCGAGGTCGCCGAGAAGTCGGGCTTCGTGCCCAACGTCTTCCTCGCCCTGGCCCGCCGACCGGACGAATTCCGCGCCTTCTTCGCCTACTATGACGCGCTCATGGAGAAGGAGACGGGGAACCTGACCAAGGCCGATCGGGAGATGATCGTCGTGGCCACCTCGGCGATCAATCACTGCCTCTACTGCGTCGTTGCGCACGGAGCGATGCTGCGGATCTTCCAGAAGGACGCGCTCATCGCCGATGTCGTCGCCACGAACTATCGCCAAGCCGATATCAGCCCACGTCAGATGGCTATGCTCGACTTCGCCGTCAAGGTCTGCGAAGAGCCGTGGGCCGTAGGAGACGCCGACCACCAGAGGCTTGCCGACCACGGATTCGACGCCGAAGACGCCTGGGACATCGCCGCGATCACCGGCTTCTTCGGCCTGTCCAACCGCATGGCTCACATCTCCGGAATGCTCCCGAACCCGGAGTTCTACACCCTCGGCCGCCTCCCGCGTGAGAAGAAGTGAACCGATGACCTCATCCACCCCCGCCGAGGCGGACCCCACCACCCGTGCCTCCGCCGTTTCCGGTCCGGCCGCCTCCGCCGAAACCATCCCGGCCGCCTCCGCCCGATCCGGGCTCGTCAAACCGTTCGCCGCGATGGGCATCGTCGCCACCGTCGGGCAGATGCAGCGCGCCGGCCGCGACACCATCGCCATGTGCCTGGGCGAACCGACCCAGGGCGCGCCCGGTCCCGTGCTCGCCCGTGCCGCCGAGGTCATGACCGACGGCACTGGACTCGGATACTCGCCGATCTTCGGCATCCCCGAACTGCGCGAAGCCATCGCCTCCCACTACCGCGACTGGTACGGACTCGACATCGCACCCGACCGCATCGCTGTGACGACCGGATCCTCCGGCGCGTTCCAGACGACGTTCCTCACCTGCTTCGACGTCGGTGACCGGGTGGCTCTGGCCCGACCCGGGTACGGGGCATACAAGAACATCCTCGCGGCACTCGGCTGCGAGGTCGTCGAACTCGACTGCGGTGCCGACGAAGGGTTCCAGCCCACCGTCGACCTCTTGGCCGCCGCCCATGCGAAGGCCCCGCTCAAGGGGCTCATGCTCGCGTCGCCTGCGAACCCGACGGGCACGATGATCGGCCCCGAGGCGCTCGGCCGGATCGTCGACTGGTGCCGGGCCAACGGGGTGCAGGTGATCTCCGATGAGATCTACCACGGCATCAGCTATATCGGCACCCGCGGAGAATGCGCACTCGCCCACGACGACTCTGCCGTCGTCATCTCCTCGTTCTCCAAATACTGGGGCATGACCGGGTGGCGACTCGGCTGGGCGATCCTGCCCGAAGCGCTCGTCGCGCCGGCCCAGAACGTGACGGGCAACCTCTCACTGTGCGCCCCGGTCCCGGCGCAGTACGCGGCGGTCGCAGCCTTTGCGGATGAGTCCTATGCCGAATGCGAGGCCGCTGTGGCCTCGTTCGCCGGTGCCCGCGAACATGTCCTGGGTGCCCGCGCGGACCTCGGCTTCGGCGAGATGGCTCCACCCGACGGTGCCTTCTACATGTACGCCGGCGTCGACGACATCCTCGACCGCGCGGGAATTGCCACTGCCGGCCAGTGGTGCGCGCAGGTGCTCGAGGCCACCGGTGTCGCGCTCGCACCCGGTGATGACTTCGACTCAGTCGACGGCTCCCGTTCGGTGCGCCTGTCGCTGGCCGTCGGAGCGGACCGCACGGCCGAAGCCATCGACCGCATCCTCGACTTCATGGGATGAGCCCTGAACGTCGTGAGATGAGCCCTTCCGAGGGGATCCGATGAGCGCCGAAGATGTGCGAGCGGGCGGGCCGCCTCCGCCCCCGAAGGCCCTGCCGGTGCTCGGCATCATCCTGGCCGCAGTCCTGCTCGGATCGGCCGGACTGTTCGTCATCCTCGCCGAGGCGACCGCCCCCACAGCTGCCTTCCTGCGGTGTTGGATAGCGATCATTGTGCTCGCCCCGTTGGCGTGGCTCGAGCTGCGCAGGCACGGTCGTTTCCCGCCGAAGGCGATCCTCATCGCCGCGGTCTCCGGAGCGGCGCTCGGAATCGACTATGTGCTGTGGGCGCAGAGCGTGCTCGACGCCGGTCTGGGCGTGTCCACGGTCCTCATCAGCGTTCAAGTGATCGTGTTCCCGGCGCTGGTGTGGGCGTTCGGCGGTTCCCGGCCGGGATGGCTGTTCATCGGCTGCGTGCCGATCATGATCATCGGCATGCTGCTGACCGGGGGAGTGTTCGGCGCCGACGAGACGGCGGCGAATCCGATGCGGGGAGCGATCTTCGGGGTCCTGTCCGGTGTGCTCTACGGCGTCTACATCTTCGGCATCCACCACAGCCGGAAGGTCGCCGGAGACTTCATCGTCGCCCCGGTCCAAGTGGGCACGATCTCCGCCGGGGTGATGACCGCGGTCGCCGGGCTGACCCTCGGCGGCCTCGACTTCGACCTCGGCTGGGCCGGTTGGGGCTGGATGATCGCCCTGGCCGTCTGCGGTCAGGCCCTGTCATGGGTGCTGCTGAGCATCTCCAGCCCGTTGGTGCCGGTGCCGATGACCGCGGCGCTCATGCTGCTCCAACCGCTGTCCGCAGTGGTGCTCGGATCCCTCGTCGCCGGGGAGCGGCTGCAGGCGGGACAGTGGATCGGTGCCGTCCTCGTGGCCCTCATCGTCTGGATCGTCGGTGGAGGACCCGAGGCCCTCACGCGTCGTCGACGTCGGTAGGGATGGGCTGCCTCGGCGAAGGATCGCTGCTGTGGGCTGGGAACGGTGGGCCGCCTCGGCGAAGGTATCGCTGCGGAAGCAGCGCCCCGGGTGGAACTCAGTGTTCGTGGGCCTCGATCGTGTGGGCGATGGCGTCGACGATGATGTGGGCGACGTGGTCGTCCTTAAGCGAATAGTAGGCTTCGCGGCCGATCCGATTGACTCCGACGAGGTGGAGTCCGCGGAGGAACTTCAGGTGCTGGGACACCAGCGGCTGGGACAGTCCGGTCGCCTCGACGATGTGGGTGACCGTGGCCTCGCCGTGGGTGAGGACGAGCAGCATCTTCAGCCGGGAGGGTGTGGCGAGTGCCTTGAAGAGGTCGGCGGTCTCGGTGATGGCTTCGAGATGGTCCTCGGGGTTGAGCAGGAGCTGCTCGACATCGTCATTGACGGGGACGGAATCGGGAATGGAAGCCATGAGTGCAGATTACCGGACAACCGGCGTGGTCATGCGATATCCGGCACCGTGAGGCGGTCGCGGCAGTCGCGGGGTTCGGGCGGTCGGGGCAGCCAGCGCCTCAGTCGAGGGCTTCGACGTCGGCCTGCGATCCGAGGAGGTCATCGGCCAAGGTCTCCCACTGACCGTAGGCATCCGGCAATGCTGAGCGCTGCACGGACTGTGCCGCTTCGGTCGGTGACATCGAATCCCAGCCGTCGATCTGGTTGAGGCCGGGGTTCTCGACCTCGGGATTGATCCCATAGAACGCCTTGGCAGCGTAGATGGGATCGGTGAGCTGATGGGGTTCGCCCCAGCCTTGTGACGGGCGCTGCTGGAACAGACCGACCGAATCACGGTCGCCGGAATCCAGATTGCGCAGCGAGGACTCCTGCAGCGCTGTCATCAGGGCGATCCTGATCGCATGGTCGTCGAAGTTTCCGCCGCGGCCGACGCCGATGATGAGCCGAGCATTGTCGATCTGCTGTTCGCTGAGCTGGTTGACCGAAGCCATCTGCATCTGCCTGATCTTCGTGGAACCGAATGAAATGGGGGAATTGAGGATGATGACGGCGCCCACGACCAGTGCCATCACTGCTGCCCCGAGCCCGATGAGGGCACCAGTGAGCACGGACCGGCGGCCCTTGCGAGATGAGGTCAGACGAGGCATGAATATAACGATAATGCAACAAACTTAAGAGTGCATGGGGCAACGCCGAGGTTTTTATCACAGGAAGGTCACGGCCGGGCGGCGGTGAGGGGGAGGGCGGAGCCGAGCGTGAGCTCGTCTCGGAGGGCCCCGCACAGCTTAGGCTTGAACCATGGTGAGAATCGTTCGGCGCAACAACCGCCCACCTCTGATGACCTGCCTCATTGTGGTCTTCTCCTTCGTCGCCGTCGGCATCCTGACCGTTGCCGGCATCCTCGTCGCCATCATCTTCCTCTCCGCGGAGTCGTCGTCGACAGGTTCATCGCCGACCTCGGACTCCTCGTCGATCGGATCCTCATCCTCCGATTCCGACTCGGACGGCGGCCCCGGTCCGAGCACCACTGCCCCGGTGTCCGGAGGCTGGACGAGCGGAGGCTGAGTCTCGGGCCGCGGCTGAGTGTCGGGCCGCGGCTGAGTGTCGGGCCGCGGCTGAGTCCCTGGTAGGACGGGCGAGCAGCATCGTCGGCATCCGTCCAGATCACCGATCCGAATCAGCCTTAGTCGCCCAGCGGGATCACCGGCTGGCGGAGGATCGTGCGCAGCTTCTCCGGCGCGGTCCGGCGAACGTCGCTGAGGTAGATCTCGTGATGTTTCCCCGCCATCGCCATCCCTGCCTCGGGAATGGCATCGGTGTGCATGCGCTCGAGGACGGGCCCTTCGTCGTCGAAGGGTCCGACATGCAGGGTCTGGACGCACGTTCCCTCCCGCAGCGTGTCGAATCGGATCTCGCCGAGGCGGGGCGCCGATCCCTTCGCCCGGACCGTGTCGATGACGCCGTCGACGTGGCCTGCGTCCAGCCAGTCCGGGACGAACAGCATGAGGGTGAAGTCCCACGCTGACTTGTCCCGAGCGCTCGTGAACGCCGCCATATCATCGGCCCACCACAGCCCCTCGAGCGGTGGCACGACATAGTCGCGACCGAGTTCGAGCTTGCTGAGGAACTTCAGCCCATAGGCGATCGGATAGAGGCTCGTCAGCGCCGATGCGAAATCCGGCGAGGTGTTCGGGTCCCCGTGGCCATCGATCATGATGTACTGCGATTCCGGCACCTCGATGAGGTCGAATCGCCCCTGCTTCGCGCGGAAACTCGGCAGCGATCTCTTGAAATCGATCTTGTCCATACGAGGCTCCGCTCCGTGGGTTGGGAAAGGGATGGGTCTGATCTGCTTGACCTTGACACGATGTCAGGGTCTTCACTGGGTGGCAAGGAGGTGGAGACCATGACACATCCACTCAAACACCACCATATTTCCGAACCGGCGCTTTCGACAGAGACCGACAGTCGCCGGAATGACTCCAGCGGCGGCAGGAGCGACACCAGCGATCGTCTGATCGAGCCCAGTGACCGATGGAACGACACCGGCGACCCCATGATCGAAGCGCTGAGTGCGTCGACCCCGCAGCAGCGCCTGCAGGCGGCGATGGCCATCGGCACACGAGCCGAGCCCCGTGACCTCGACGCGCTCATCGCCCGGTGCCGCATCGAACCGGACTTCTTCGTCCGCGACATGCTCACCTGGGCGCTCACTCGGCTGCCCGCCGGCGACACCGTTCCCCGCCTCGTCGCCGAACTCGACTCGCCGCTGTCGCAGGCGATCAGCCAATCCCTGCACACCCTGTCGAAGATCGGTGACGTGCGTGCCTGGCCGCCCATGGACCCGGCCCGGATCGGCACCGCGCTCATCGCCCATACCGACACCGAGGTGGCCCGCAGTGCGTGGAGAGCCGCCGTTGCCCTTGTGCCCGGTGAAGATCGTGAAGAACTGGCATCCGCCCTGGTGACACAGTTGGGTCGAGGGGATCTCGAGATGCAGAAGAGCCTCAGTCGAGCGATTGTCTCCCTCGGCGAGGATCTCGTGTCAGTGGTCGATGAGAGGCTTCATGCAGAGGACGACACAGTGCGGGCTCACGCCATGGCGACTCGGGACATGTTCGATGACCCGGATGCCGGCTTCGCCCACGCCTTGGACGCAGCCAAGCGGGTGGTCGCACTGGGGTCCGAGGCCACGGTCTAGATCGGCACAGGGAAGGTCTGATCGTGCGTGTGCCGACGGGTGGGGCAAGCCCGCCGGCGCACGGCCGAGGTCTCGGATCCCTTCCTTCAGTTTGCGGTTCCAGCACCTGTGCGAAATTCGCCTGCGACCGTTGAGCGACGTCCGAAAGGTCCCAGGCATCGAAGAACTTCGGAACAATGCACCCGGAGCGCCACTATTGCGGCATAGAGTGGCTGACAGCAGAGAAGAGGTGGCAATGCTCATCGGCGAAGTGGCCCGGCGCTCCGGTGTGAGCGCACGCATGCTGCGCCACTACGAATCATTGGGCCTCGTCTCGCCCAGCCAGCGGACGCCCGGCGGCTACCGGGAGTACTCCGACGCCGACATCGGGCGCATCTTCCACATCGAAGGTCTGCGCAAACTCGGGATGTCTCTGACCGAAGTCGGTCGGGTGCTGTCCGAGCCGGACTTCGACCCCGGCACAGTGCTCGGGGACCTCATCGACCAGGCACGTGAGCGGATCGCGGCCGAGCAGCGTCTGCTCGACCACCTCCAGTCCGTCGCTCGGCTCGGTCGAGCCGACGGCGAGTCTCTCCTGTACACCATCGATCTCATGCGCTCTCTCGAATCCGGCGATGTCATCCAACGGCACAAAGCCGCACTCGGCAGCGGAGTCGACGGAGGAATGCCGATCGAGGCCTTGGCGCAGGCGGTCCTGCAGGAGACCGTGCTCAACGCGGCCGGGGCCATGCGGTGGGCACTCGCCCAAGCCGGTGCCGAGGCCGTGCCCCATGTGGTGGTCGGAATGGACGACGCATCGGCCCAAGTGCGTCGCAATGCCCTGCTCGCCCTCGACGAGATCCGCAGAACCACACCGGACGAGAAACTCGACTCACGCTCGACGTCGATTATCCGTCAGGCACTGGACAAGGGACTCGACGATGTCGACTCTGATATCCGCAGCATCGCCGCACTCACCCTCGGCCACTCAGGTGACGAGAAAGCTGTGCCCGTGCTGCTCGACATGGCGATGAACGGACCGAAGGACATCGAGGCGGCCGAGACCCTCGGCACCATCGTCGACGCGACCGGACCGACTGCCGACATCGGCGAAAAGGTTCTCACCGAACTGCATCGACAAGCGGACTCGAGCGATCCCCAGATACGGTTCCGGGTGCTCCAAGTCCTCCTCGAGATCCCCGGTGACCGCAGCAGTGACCTCATTGCCGAGCTCAGCGACGATGACAGTCCTGAACTCGCAGCCACCGCGCTCGCCGCACTCGACCGACGCCGACGGGAGCAGACATCGGACAAAGAGCGAACCTGACCGATTTCGGTCGGGCGGCCTCTGTGAGGGGGCGGTGGGAATCCGCGTTCCGGCCGCCTCGGCGGAAGGGTGTCGGGTCTTCCTCATTCCGGTGGCTGAGCACGGATCACTAAACTGGCCCTCATGACAACGGGCGGGGCGACGGACGGAACGGATGCGGCCGGTGCGGCGGTCGGACAGAAGCGGCGGCTGAGGCAGCCGTTCGTCTATCGGCGACACCACTTCACGCCCACCGGGGTGCTCGACTACCTGTTCTTCCTGTTCGCCGGGGCGGCCTCGACTTGGCTGGCGCTGCTCATCCTGCTCAAGGGATTCAGCCTCGGCTGGTGGCAGGTGCTCACGCTGCTCGTGTTCTGGGGAGTCGTGTCCTATCTGGCTCTGCCCAGGCTGCACCGCATCCTGTCCCAGATCTATGTGCCGAACTACTTCATCGGCCGCACTCGCACCTCTGACGGTCTGCTCGGCGATCCGGTCAATCTCGCCTGGCGCGGTGAGGAAGCGCAGATCCACCATGCGATGCGCGAAGCCGGATGGATCCTCGCCGACAGCATCACTCCCGCATCGACGTGGGAGATCATCCGGTCGACGGTGACGAAGCGCAGCTACCCGCAGGCGCCGGTGTCCCCGCTGCTGTTGTTCGGCCGCCGTCAGGACTTCGCCTACCAGCAGGAAGTCGATGGAGATCCGGGCCAGCGCCACCATGTGCGGTTCTGGAAATGCCCGCGCGGATGGCTGCTGCCCGGCGGACATCAGGCCGATTGGCTGGCCGCCGGAACCTATGACAAAGCCGTCGGCATCTCCCTGTTCACCCTCCAGTTCACCCACAAGATCGAAGAGAACACCGACGTCGAACGAGACCACATCGTCGATACAGTCACCCGTGCCAATGAAGTGATCGCGGTCGATCGGATCAAGGACTTCTCCACCGGATACCACTCCCGCAACGGCGGCGGCGATGCGATCATCACCGACGGGCACCTGCCGATCGTCGACGTCACCGAAGTGGTCGCCGACGAAGCCGACCATCCCGAACGCCTGGAGCTGGCGCTCGACGCCACCCGCATCTACTCCGATTCACGCAGCGTGTCCGAAGTGACGAAGACGCTGTGGCGACAGCGCCCGCTGCAGACCGTCGTCGGGGCCGCCCTCGTGCTCGTCCTGCTGCTCTTCCAAGCGTGGGATGTGATCAGTATGCTCCTCGATTGGAACGGACTGCGCTCCGAAGTCGTCGGCTACAGCTCGGACATCGCGGCCATCAGCGATGACACGGCCACGCGCATCGTCGCTGGAGTGCTCGTCGGCGTCAGCCTCCTCATCGGTTGTCTGCAGGTCATCGCCTCGACGTCGGTGTTCCGCGGCAGCAACCGGGCCAGGCTGTGGATCCTCACGCTCTCGACGATCTCCGTGATCGTGTCGATGACGAACTACTTCACCGGAAACCGCGACCTGGCGACGAACATGTATGCGCTGACGACCATCGCCATGCAGGTGGCGGTGCTGCTGGCGCTGTCGAGCGACTCCTCCCGGATGTTCACCCGCTTCAGCACCGCAGCCCTGCGTGCCGAACGACAAGACCGCGCCCTCGAGGACTGACGCGGCGGGTTCCCGGCCGCGAGACCCGGGGCGGCGGGTCCGTGTATTCTGACCGTGTCCGATCCACTCCGCACTTCAGCTCGACGCCGAGGCTGGACCACACACGAAGGCAGGACTCCATGACCGACCAGACCCCCGATGCTTCCGTCTTCGATTCGATCGATCCGGTCCTCAAGGTCGTCACCGCCGAGATCGAGATCTCAGCTCCCGCCGAGGCGGTCTTCGAACTCATCGCCGACCCGCAGCGTCAGCCGGAATGGGACGGCAATGACAACCTCGGCTCGGCCGTCGAGGGCCAGCGAGTGCAGGGGGCCGGGAGCTCGTTCGTCACGACTCTGACCAAGGGCGTGGACCGGGAGAACCACATCGTCGACTTCGCCGAGGGCAGGCTCATCGCCTGGAAGCCCTCCGAAGTGGGTGGAGAGCCGTTCGGTCAGAAGTGGGTGTGGGAGATCGAACCGACCGGGGACGACTCGGTCTTGGTTCGTCACACCTATGACTGGACCGAGCTGCGCGATCCGAAGCGTCTATCTCGGGCGCAGTCGACGACCGCGGCGAATCTGCTCGCCTCGCTCAAAAGACTCAAACAGCTCGCCGAGGGCTGAGGGCAACCGCCGGGCCGGCGCTCATTTCGGCCAGGCGTCGGCGAGACGCGTGAGCAGCGATGCCAGCTGTGCCCGTTCGTCCTCGGTGAATGTGCTCAATGCATGATCGACGTTGTCACGCTGGGCGCCGCGGAATCTGTTGGTGATCGCGCGGCCCTTGTCCGTCAGCGCGATGAGGGTTCGCCGGGCATCATCCGGGTCTGCCTCGCGACGCAGTAGTCCGAGCTCGACGCCTTGGGACACGAGCCTGGACGCGCGCGGCTGATCGACGCCGATCGCATCGCCGAGTGCGCTGACTCCCAGCGCCGTGCCCGCCTGGACGAGTGAGACGAGCAGACGGATGAGTGCACGCCCACGGCCGTGTGCGGCGAACGGCCCACCGGGATGACGCCTGCCGCCGAAAGGGAAATCGTCTGAGTTCCGACCGCCACCGAATCCACCACGGTCTCCGAATCCACCGCGTTCACCGAAGCCGCCGCGCTCGCCAGGGCCGCCGTGCTCACCGAACCCGCCGAAGGGGCCGAATCCGCGCGGACCGCCGGGGCCGCGCCGCCACTGCAGGCGGGTGAGCGCCTCGGCGATCGCCTGAATGTCATCGTTCGTGCTCATGATTCGATTTTACATGCCACTTGACATGCAATCGAATTGCATGTCATTCTGCATGTACATGTCAGATGACAACTAAGGAGATGACATGACTGAAAACAAAGACTTCAACGATGACAACGACGACTTCACCACCCCGACCGGAGGAGCCGGCGCAGCAGGTGCCGATGGCCGGACGGACTCGCCGAACACCGACGAGAACACCGTCGCCGGCAGCGCCTCGAGTCTCGGCTCCGATCGCGAACAGCCGGGCGAAGCGGACGGGACCGATGCGGCGGAGAATGATTCGGCCGCACGCACTGAGCCCGTGAACGGTGCCGATTCCGGCGACGGCAAGCGCGATGACACCGACACCGATCTGCCGCAGCTGCTGCGCGAGTTCAGCCACGTGCTGCGTCGCGAATTCCGCTCGGCCGCGGTCGACTCCGGATTCGACCCTCGCGACTTCGGGCGTATGCGGCGAGGACGTCGCCGCTGGGATTCCGATGAGGTCGTCGCCGACGGTGCCGCCTACCCGGAAGAGCCTGTGACCTACGGTCCGCCGCGCGGCCGAGGTGGATGGGGGCCATCGAAGAACATCGATCCCGAAGAGCTGCGCCAGCGCTTCCGCGATATGCGCGACGGAGTCGGCGATCGCATCGAAGAGGTGCTCACCTCCGAAGAATTCGAGAACCTCAAGGCCTCGCTGTCGAAGATCGTCGACAACTTCGGCCCCGATCGCTGCGGCGACGACTCGGCCCGCCATAACGGACCGCACGACCGCGAACACCCTCACGACCATGACGATCACCGAGGCGGCCCTGACCGTCACGAGGCTCATGGACCTCGTGGTGGGAACGGCGACCACGACCGCCGCCGCGGGGGAGGCCGCGGACGGCGCGGAATCGGTCCGAACTTCGGTCCCGGCTTCGGTCCGGGCCGACGAGGATTCGACCCCTTCGGCTGGGCCGATGAGCGCCGCAGCCGCGAACAGGAGGTCCAAGAGGCCTTCGAGCGTGGATTCGCCGCTGGCTTCGAACAGGGACGCAGCTCGTAAGCGACGCCGCCGGTGGAGTGCTCTCCGCAGGCGGCCGACCGTTGGGTCGTGCGAAGACACTCTCCCGACCACCCGAGAACGCGATGCCGGCCCGCACATCCGCGCTGTCCATCAACAGAACGGCACCGTGAAACATCGACGCGATCCGGTGCGAACCTCCACGGTTCGCACCGGATCGCGTCTGCGTCTGTGCGCCGAGACTCCCGGCGTGGCGCGCTTGCGTGCCCACGACACCGCCGCCGGGGCAACGATCATGCGGCAGCGCGGGCCGCTCACCGCTCAGCTGCGGGAGAGCACCGCCCCGAGGTCATCGAGCACGCTGCGATCCTCGATCGTCGACGGCACAGCTGGATCGTCGACGCCATCGGCGATCTGCCGCATCGTCTTGCGCAGGATCTTGCCCGACCGGGTCTTCGGCAGACCCGCGACGATGTCGACGCGTTTGAATGCGGCGACCGGTCCGATCTCTTTGCGGACGAGCGCCACGAGTTCGTCGATGACGGTGTCCGGGTCGGCCGCCTCGGCGGAATCCCCGAGCACGACCAGCGCACGTGGGATCTGTCCCTTCATGTCATCGTGGACGCCGATGACAGCGGCCTCGGCCACGGCCGGGTGGGAGGCGACGACCGCCTCGATGATGCCGGTGGACAGGCGGTGCCCGGCGACGTTGATGACATCGTCGGTGCGACCCATGACGAAGACGTACCCATCCTCATCGAGATAGCCGGAATCGCCGGTGAGGTAATAGCCGTCGAAGGCGGCGAGGTAGGAGGAGATGAACCGCTCGTCGTCACCCCACACCGTGGCCATGGTGCCCGGAGGCAGCGGCAGCCGGATGACGATGAGTCCTTCCTCCCCGGCCGGAACTGGCTGACCGCCGGGGTCGACGACCTCGACGTGGAAGCCGGGAGTCGGCTTCGTCGAGGATCCCGCCTTGAGCGGGAACCGGGTCAGTCCCAGCGGATTCGCCGTGATCGGCCAGCCGGTCTCCGTCTGCCACCAATTGTCGACGACGGGGACGTCGCGTCCGGTCGCCTCGGCGAGGATCTTCGTCGTCCACTCATATGTGTCGGGATCGAGGCGCTCGCCGGCGAGGAACTCCGCACGCAGACTCGACAGATCGTACTTCTTCATCAGCTCGCCGTTCGGGTCCTCCTTGCGCACCACGCGCATGGCGGTCGGGGCGGTGAAGTGGACGTTGACCTTGTGCTGCTCAATGGCGCGGAAGAAGGCTCCGGCATCGGGTGTGCCCACGGGTTTGCCCTCGTAGAGCACCGAGGTGACGCCGGCCAGAAGGGGTGCGTAGATGATGTACGTGTGCCCGACGACCCACCCGACGTCGGAGGCTGTGAACATCGTGTCGCCCGGGTGGAGGCCGAAGACGGTCGGCATCGAGAACGCTCCGGCCACCGCATATCCGCCGGAATCGCGGACGATTCCCTTCGGTTTGCCGGTGGTGCCCGAGGTGTAGAGGACGTAGAGCTCGTCGGTGGCCTTCACGGTCACCGGGTCGATGCCCTCGGGCGTCTGGGCGAGCAGTTCGGCGTAGTCGAGGTCGTTCTCGCCGAGTTCGCAGCGATGTTCGTCGCGTTGGACGATGACGGTGAAGTCAGGTTTGTTCTCGGCGATCTCGACGGCCTCATCGAGCATCGGTTTGTATTCGAGGACTCGGCTCTTCTCGACTCCGCAGGAAGTGGAGATGACGGCTTTCGGGGCGGTGTCGTCGATGCGCACGGCGAGCTCGTTCGGAGCAAAGCCGCCGAAGACGACCGAGTGGATCGCGCCGAGGCGGGCGCACGCGAGCATGGCCACGGCCGCCTCGGGGATCATCGGCATGTAGATGACGACGCGATCGCCCTTGGTCACACCTCTGTCCGCCAGGGCCCGAGCGAAGCGGGAGACCTCGTCGAGAAGCTCGGCGTAGTTGATCGAACGGACGGTGTCGGTGACCGGCGAATCGTAGATGATGGCGGCCTGGTCGCCGCGGCCGTTCGCGACATGTCGGTCGAGCGCGTTGTAACAGACGTTGAGCTCGCCGTCGGGGAACCAGCGATAGATCGGCGCATTCGAATCGTCGACGGCCTTCGTCGGTTCGGTGACCCAGTCGATGTGGTTCTTGGCCTGCTCGAGCCAGAAGACCTCTGGGTCCTCGGCGATGCGGGCCACGACGTCGTCGTAGCTTTCAGCGGAGTTCTCGATGGTGGTGTTCATGCTCCTATTGTGACGCATGGCACAGTTGTGTGCCGAGGTGGGGCGCATCCTCGGGGATCGCCACCGGCACGAAAGTGGACCCATTTCCCTGCACTCGGACCAGGAGAGGGCACAATGGGGATATGAGATTCCTGGTTGCACTGATCCTCGGCCTCGCCGTCATGTTCGGTCTGAACGCCATCTTCGACTTCTTCGCGATGGCGCGACCGTGGGGTTCGATCCTCATGGGCGTCATCGTCGGGCTGACAATGCTCGTCGTCCTGCTCATCTGGGAGGCCGTGCGCCCGACCCAGCCGAAGGGCGAATCGGCGAAGGCCAAGGCGAAGGCGCAGAAGAGCGAAGACGAGCGGGCGAAGGCCCGTGCCGAACGACGTGCCCGACTCGCCGCCGAGGCGGGAGTGAGCCTCGAAGGCATCGACGGTGCCCTGCCGGGGTCGACCGCCCAATCGTCGGAGGCGGCCTCGTCCGATGGGTCAGCGGAGGAGACTTCCACCGAGGGGAAGGCAGCAGCCGACGATTCCGCCGAGGCTGCGTCGGGGGAAGCGACACCCACCGAGGGTGCATCGGCTCAGTCGACACCCACCGAAACGGTTCCGACTGCGAGCGAGTCCGCCGGCAGTGCGACAGCTGAAGGCTCGGACGCGGCTGGGGCCGCGGCGACGACCGAAGGCGAGGAATCGGCTGGGACCAGCGCCGCTGCCGACGGTGCGGCGACCGCTTCGCCGAACGAGGCGACGACCGTTGGGTCGGACGAGGCGCCTGAGACCGACGCGACCGAGCACGCGGCTGAGCAGAACAGTGAGACGGACTCGTCCCTGGAGTCGGACGGAACCGAAGGCGGCGAGGCCTCGAAAGATGAGGAGCGACCCACGGATTCTGCGAAGCCCGCAGTGGTGGTGAAGCCCGCACAGCCGGCAGCACCCGTCGCTCCCGCACAGCCATCCGCCTCTGCGCCGTCCGGCGGCACAGCCGCTGTCGATGATGAACCGGCCCGGCCCGCTGAGAAGCCTGCCGCGCAGTCAGGCGATTCGTCCGAACTGCCTCCGCCTCCACCGATGCCGCCGGCGTTCCCGGCTCAGCCCACCGCCGCACCACAGGCTGCGGATACGGCTGACGAGACCATGACTGCAGCTCCGTCGCTGAACAAGGACGACGTCAGTGACAGCGGGTCCGCCTCGGCGTCCGACCCCGAACTCGAAGGACCCGCCGAAGACCCGGCGACGCTCGACCCGGAGGAATTCGACGAATCCGCCAGCGGCTCCTCGCTCGAGGCACCGCCGACCGGTGAACCCGGAATGTCGGCCGACGCGCTCTCCGGCAAGATGCCGGACGAGGTCGAGGAGTCCGCAGAATCGGCCGAGGAAGAGCCTGCCGAAGACGAGACTGCGGACGACCGGGCACGTGAGAACGAGGAACCGTCGGCCGAGGAGAACAACCAGTACCGGCTCTGAGCCGGCACACCCTCAGGCGTAGTGCGCGGCGAGGATCTGCAGGCCCTCTTCGATGCTGACGCGGGGAGTCCACCCGAGGACTTCCTGCGTCCGCCGCTGATCGAACCAATGCGCGGTCGACAGCTGTTCGGCGAGAAACCTCGTCAACGGCGGTTCGTCGTCATGCTCTCCGAGCTCCCACACCTTTTCGACCACAGACCCTGCTACCAGCGCCGGCGCCACCGGAATGCGCAGCTTCGGCTCCGCCGCACCGCCGGCGATCGCGATGCGTGACATCAGCTCGCCGATGGGTCGCGGCTGACCGTTCGTCACCACCAGTGCCTCACCATGGGTGGAATCGACCGCGGTCACCGCAGCGGCGATCGCCTCCACCGCATTGTCGACGAACAGGGTGTCGACCAGCCCCGCTCCCGAACCGAGCACCGGCATCCGTCCCGATCGGGCACGGTCGATGACCCGTTCAGTGAGCTGGGTATCACCCGGACCCCACATGAGGTGCGGACGCAGGACGAGCACCCGGAAGTCGGACGAGTCCGCGCCCAGGGCAATCCGCTCACCGGCGCCCTTCGTCCGCGCATACTCGCCGCGCGCAGACTCCGGAGACGCCGGTTCGGCACCGTCGCCGATGATCGACTCACCGGTATGCGCCACTGAAGGAGATGAGATATGGACCAGACGCTGCACGCCGGCGGCCCGCGCCGCATCGACGAGTGTGCGGGTCCCGCCGATGTTCACGGCCTCGAAATCTTTGGGATCACCCATCATGGACACCTTCGCGGCCAAATGAACGACCGCCTGGGCGCCGGTGACGGCCTGATCGACGGCGGCCGCATCGGTCACCGAACCGATGACATCGACGGCACCGTCGACCCCTGAGGGGCGACGCTGCAGAGTGGTGACCTCGTGACCGGCGTTGACGAGCGCACGCGCGACGGACGAACCGAGCAGCCCGGAGGCTCCGGTGACGGTGATTCTCACTTCAGCTCCTCGTGAACGGGGACGACGCAGATTCGGGGGTGGCGCAGATATCGGCGATGCCTCTAGAAGCTTCCCCGCACCGGCCCACCAGCCAGGACGCTGTCGGCCCAGGCGGAGAGGCGGGAGCGGTCGATCTTCGAATTGTGGCGGATGTCGGTGGGGAACTCGGGTGCCACGAGCACAGCGGTCAGATCATGACCGACCGCCTCGGCGACCTTCTCCCGCAGGCGCGCCGTCAGGTCCAAGGGCGCCAGACCGGGAGACAGCGAGGTGCCCTCGGCATCGAGCACTGCCACGAGCGCCTGGGTGCCGACGGGACCGATGCCGACGACGGAGCTGCGGCTGACTTGCGCATCGGCGTCGATGAGCGCTTCGAGGCCTCCGGGCCCGACCGGCCCGCGCGGGGTCGTGACGACATGCTGCAGACGTCCCTCGAGCCACACACGACCGTTCTCATCGATGTGGCCGATGTCGTTCGTGCGGTGCCAGGCCAGACCGTGCAGATCATCACGCGCCGAATCCGCAGTCGTGTGCCACAGATTGTCGTAGCCGGACTTGATATGGGCGGCACTGACGACGAATTCGCCGAGGCGGCCCTGCGCGGCCGCGCCCTGCAGCAGCTCATCGGCCGAACGTCCCGCCTCATCGATGGGGGCCAGGGCGAGTTCGACGCCGTCGATCGGCTGCCCCACGCAGACCCCGAGACCACCGGTGGCATCGGCGGCAGCCACGCCGCCACGGTCGATGTCGGTGAGCAGGAGCCCCTCGGTCATGCCATAGGGGGAGTGGATGGACGCGTTCGGGAACACCTCGGCAATGGCATCCATAAGCTCCAGCGGCACGGGCGCACCCGCCGAGAGCACGAGTTCGACCCCGGCGCACGCTTCCCGCTGCTGCTCGTCGAGCTCGCCGGCGGTCGCGGCGACATTCGTGTATGCGGCCGGGGAGGCGAAGACCATGGTGGCCCGTCCGGCGATGATCGCATCGGCGATCGCTGTGGCCGTGAGCGTCTTCGGTTTCGTCACCGACATGTCCGGTGTCACCGAGGTGGCCCCGATGGCCGGTCCCAACAGGGCGAACGGTGGGAATCCAGCCACCAGCCCGGTGCCTTCGGTGACGTTGAAGGTCCTGGTCAGCACGGCCGCCAGCGCGGAGATGTCCGCATGCGTATAGCGCACGCCCTTCGCGGGGCCCGTCGACCCGGAGGTGAAGAGGATCGCCGCATCGGCATCCGGTGCTGGGGTCGGCAGCTCGGCTCGGTGCGGGGTGCGGGAGAGTTCGGTCAGGCTCGTCTCTGTCTTGAACACGCGCGAGCGCACGGGCCCGAGCGGACGCACGGAGATGCGTCGTCCCGGCCAGCCGAAGGCGCGGGCCAGAGCGAGTCCGGGCAGCTCGCCGACGATCCACTGCGGGTCGGCCGAGGTGATCGCCCTGGTCATTCCCTTCGGGCCCAGTCCGGCATCGGCGACGACGGCGACCGCACCGATCTTCAGGCACGCATAGAGGGCGGCGGTGAGATTGTTGCCCGGAGGCACGAGCATGGACACCCGGTCCCCGGGCTTCACCCCGAGGTCGAGCAGCCCGTTGGCGATCGACGTGGTGACGTGCCACAGGTGGCGCCACGTGATCTGCTGCGCCGGATTCTGCGCGAAGTCGACCGAGGCGATCGCCTCGTCGTCACGGCGGGCATCGAGGATCGCGGTCACCGCGCGGATATCAGCCTCGGACGCTGAGCCGGCGGCGGCAGGGATCGATCCCGTCGCCGAGGCGGCCGTGCCCTTCCGCTCGGACGATCCCTTCGCGGGGGCCGCCTCGGTGGGGGTGTTCGCAGCGTCGGGCGCATCGAACTGGGCGCTCAGCCAGTCGAGGACGAGACCGGGCACATCGTGGTCTTCGCTGACGAGGTGGGAGGCCGTTTCGAACCGGTGCACATCGGCCTGCGGCAGGCGCTGGCGCAGGTCCCGCAGGTAGCGTTCGAGGAATACCGGATCCTTCGGGCCCCAGACGAGCAGGGCCGGCTTGTCGAACGCAGCGATGTCCTGGCCGATGCGCTGGAGTTCGGGATCGGAGGCATGAGTGCCATCGACGGGGATATCGGCGACGAAGTTGCCGATCGCCCACCGGTCCTCTGCCCTCCGGTACGGGGCACGGAAGGCGTCCTTGATCTCGGCATCGAGGTCACCCAAGGCGAGGGTGACGCGCAGGAAACCGTCGGTGAGAACGGTGGCCGCAGGCAGCATGGGCCCGGCCAGGGTCGCGCGCAGCGGCGCGGGCACCGGGGCGTCCTCGGGCTGGTGGACGGCCGTGTTGAGGCTGATCGCCGCGGACACAAGTTCGGTGTTCCTGGCGGCCCAGCCGAGTGAGAGGACTCCGCCCCAGTCGTGACCGATCGTCACGATCGGGTGGGTGGCGGATCCGGTGGCGGCCACCTCGGCGAACAGGTTTGAGACGACCGCGTCGAAATCAGCGATGCGATCGGCGATGCGACGGACCTCTGCGGATTTCGGGGCCGGCATCGAGGAGTGGGCGAGCCGTTCGGAGAAGCCCATCTCGAGCTGGTCGGGGGCGATGAGCCGCCAGGCGCGGCCGCCGGACTGTGCGGCATCGATGGTGGCCTGTGCCAGCCTGCGCCACAGATACGACCAGGTCGGGTTGCCGTGGAGGGCGACGATCGTGCCCGTCGGCTCCACCCCGGCAGCGGTCAGGGCCGGCAGCGTGTCGAGCACATGGAACGCGTGCGTCCCGTCGGAGGTTTCCGCCTCGACGATTCGGGACCAGGCGGGGTCCCACTCGGGCAGCTGCGGGGGAGTCGTGGCCGGCCGTGCAGGAAATCTCATGAAGTCTCTACCACTCGATCTCGGTCATGGCGGTGTTGAGGCCGGAGCCGACGCCCATGCACAGGATGCGGTCGCCGGGTTTGAGGTTCTCGGCCTCACGGGACAGGGTGATGGGCAGGGAGGCGGGGCCGACGTTGCCCAGCTCCGGATAGCTCACGGGAATCCGGTCGGGGTCGAGGTTCGCGGCCTTCGTGATCGAATTCGTGTGCACATCGGAGACCTGGTGCATGACGTAGCGGTCCATCTCCCGCCAGTTCCAACCGGTCTCGTGGGCTTCCTCCCACGCGGCGACGACGAGTTCCATTCCGCCGGAGAGCAACCCCTTCGTGTCGGTGAACATTCCGTTGTGGTCACCGACGCACAGCTCGTGATGCTGGGTGGCCGCACGGGTGATGCCGCCGAGGATGCGGTGGCCCTCCGGATGTTTGTCGGCCGGGCCGAGGACGGCGGCGGCAGCGCCGGAACCCAGGGTCAGGGACGCGAATTCGTTGAGGTACTCCTCGCGGGTGATCTCCGGACGGTTGAGGCGGCGGAGCGTCGCGTCTTGGACGCGGGAGGCGTCTTCGCCGGCGACGATGAGGGCGTATTCGATCTGCCCGGCGTCGATCATGTTCGCGGCCAGGGTCATTCCGTTGACGAATCCGAGGCAGGCGTTGGCGATGTCGAAGTTCATCGCCTGCGGGCCCAGCCCGATGCCGGCGTGGACGCCGACGGCCACGGACGGTTCCAGGTGCTCACGGGTCACCGAGGTGTTGACCATCAGTCCGATGGCGTCGGGAGGGACCCCCGCCTCGGCGAGGGCTCTCTTTCCGGCCGCGATCGCCCCATCGGCGAACTGGTGGGGCTCATCCCAGTTGCGGCGGGCGTACACACCGGCGACGCGTTGGAGCAGACCCTGCGGCAATTTGAGAGATGACAGCGTATCGGCGAGGCGGTCGTCGAATTCCTGCGAGGTCACTTCGTTCGGGGCCAGGGTCTCGGTCAGGCCGAGCAGGGCCACGTTCGAGTGCCGAAATGTTGCGTTGCCATTCGCCAATTGAAGTACTCATCCCTTTTCGGGTCGTTCGTCGGTGTCGATATCGGCCGCAGAGGCGCGCTCGTAACGCGTCACGACGGGGGAATTCCGGACCTATCTTACCGCCCGGTTTCTGAGATGTTCATCAGCGTGTGAACCAAGTGAAGCCGTCATAGAGCAATCCTGTGGCGGCGAGCACAGCGATGACGGCGAGAACGAGCGAGGTCACAGTGTGCGAGACCTTCGACGTCTGGAAGCGCACGGCACGCGAATACGACATAGGACGATCGGTGACGTTGTGGCCGAACTGGGCGAAGATCCGCCAATCCATGACGTCGACGAGCGACTTAGCGGCGAGGGTGAAGACGATGATGCAGCCGATGCCCATGAACAGCAGGAACACGAAGCCGAAGAAGCCGAAGTCCTTGAAGAACGTCACCACCCGGTCGCCGATGGCCACGGCGAAGGCGGAGAAGCCGTCGCCGAAGGGCAGGGCGTCGAACGAGTCGGTGATCGTGGACAGGCTGATGTTGTCGCGCACCGTCTGCACGGACCCGATGTACATGAAGATCGACGCGGCCAGGGCGACGAGCAGGTTGATGATCGAGATCGTCGCATTGTCCGGCCAGAAGTCCAGGTGCTTGATCGTGTAGGTCGCCGAGAGAGCCACGCAGATGATCGCGCCTGTCAACGCGCCGATGGTGGCCGGCAGCAGCAGGTTGTTGAAGAACACGAAGGCGACGACTGCGATGAGTGCGGCACCGAGGATGTAGGTGAACACTGCGACGGTGTCGCCGTTGGCCGCGGTTGCAGCCCGTCGGTTGGCCTCGATCATCTGGCCGGAGTGCTGGACGTTGGCGGCGAGTTCGTTCTTCGTCGCTCGCGGCAGATCGGCGTCGTCGTAGCCCTGTGCGTTGTAGCCCTGCGCGTTGCTGGGAAGAACGCGGGTCTCATCCTCGCTGCTCCACGGGCGACCGGACTGGTTGTAGCCGGGCTGGCCGAAGGGGTTTTGGCCGTATCCCTGAGTCTGCGGGTAGCCGCCCTGGGCGCCGCCTCCACTGGCGGGGTTCCTGGGCTGCCATCGTCCGAGCTTCGCTCCGATGAAGTAGATGACGAAGACGACGAGAGCCGCGAGGACTCCGATGGAGATGCCGGCGCCGAGCTCGTTCATAAGGGTGACTTCCTGGGGATGGACAACGGTGGTCTTCTTTTCAGTCTATGGACTCCTGCCGCTCAGAGCACGTTCCGTGGCCCATATGCGCGCGGTTCGGTGGCGATTGTTGGGTCGATCCACGGTGTTCTGAGCCGCGACATCACCGTGGATCGACCCAACATCTGTCGCGCTGCAGACCGTCTCGCGGCGCTCGGCCTCGGTGCTGGCGGTTCCTGGGTATGGTGGGGTCAGGATCCGCCCACCGACGTCCGAAGGAGACACGCGATGAGCAACCCACAGGCATTCACCTCCGAGGCCCTGCCGCTCGATGAGCAGGTCGTGCTCGTCACCGGGTCCGGACGCGGCCTGGGCGCTGCGATCGCGAAGGCCTTCGCGCCCGAGGGTGCGGCCCTGGTCATCAATTACCGGTACTCTGCCGAGACTGCAGAAGAGCTCGCCGAGGCGGTCCGCGCTCGCGGTGGACGTGCGGTGGCCATCGAAGCCGATGTCACCGATTCCCGCGCCGTCGACGCCATGTTCGAAACCGCGGCCGCCGAGTTCGGTACTCCCGTATCCACTGTGGTCAACAACGCTCTCGCAGACTTCTCGTTCAACGGAGATGAGCGCCAACCGGCCGATGAGATCGACTATTCGGATTTCGCCGACCAGTTCCGCGGTTCGGTCGAAGGTGCGGTCAACACGATCCAGGCCGCGATGCACGGTTTCCGCGAGCTCGGTTCCGGCCGCGTCATCAACATCGGCACCAACCTGTTCCAGGACCCGGTCGTGCCGTACCACGACTACACGGCAGGCAAGGCGGCGCTGCTGTCGCTGACCAGGACGTTCGCGAAGGATCTCGGCCCGGCCGGGGTGCGGGTGAACATGGTCTCCGGCGGACTGCTGCGCACCACCGATGCGTCCTCGGCGACGCCCGAAGTGGTCTTCGACCAGATCGCGGCCGCCAGTGCGCTGCGACGGGTGACGACTCCGGAGGACTTCGCCTCGGCGGTGGTGTTCTTCGCCTCTCCCGCCTCGCGTGCGGTGACCGGCCAGAACCTCATCGTCGACAACGGCCTCGTCGTGGGGTGAGGCGGCCGACTGTGACATGGGCGGGCCGCGCCCGCCAGCGTCGACGAGGCTGGGCAACCGATGGCCTATGTGCAAGGGTGGCCCGGAGCCGGGAAGTGGACTTCAGAACCGGTCGAGGAAAGCCAAGGCCCGTTCGTAGAGCAGTTCTGCGCTGTCTTCGCGGTAGTCCGGGGTGGTCGGGTCGCTGAACAGGTGGGTGCTGCCCGGGTAGAGGAAGTACTCCGCCTGCGCACCCGCCTTCGTCGCAGACTCCATCAGCGTCTCGATCGTTCCCGGACTGCGCCAGGAGTCATCGACGGAGAAATGAGCCTGCACCGGAACCCCGGCCTGCCAGCGCGTCGGCTTCGGGAAGCCGCCGCCGTGGAAGAGCAGGACGCCGCGGGCGCGCGGATCGTTCTTGCCCATCTGCTGAGCGAGGGCGGCTCCGAGTGAGAATCCGCCGAAGACGAGATCATCGCCGAGGTCCTGGCAGGCGTCCTTCACCCGATCCACGAGGGTCGAGAACCCGACCTCCTGGGAGTGGGCGACTCCCGATTCTGCGTCGTCGAAGGTCCTGCCTGCGTAGACGTCGGGAGTGTGGACGGCATGCCCGGCGAGGGCGAAGCGTTCGGCGATGGCGTCCATCCCGGACGTCCGTCCCAGCGCCGAGTGGAGAAGGACAAGCGTGGTCATAGGAATCCTCTCACTCAGCGGCTGTGTCCGCGGGGGATGGTGAAGGTGTCCGCGCGGGCCGTGGCCCAGTCGTCTGCCCACTCCGATGGGGTGTCATCAAGGAGTTCGCCGGGCTTCAGCCAGTCGTAGAGGCGAGCATAGGACCAGGATTCGGAGGCCGAGACATTGCGTCGCAGCATCGTCGGCTCCAGCTCGTCGGGTGCGGCCGCACCCATCGATGCCATGAGGCGGACCGCCTCGGCGACGACTCCGTCGTGGTAGTTGCGCACACGATCGGCCTTGGTGGGCACGTCGATGGCGCGCGCTCGCCGCGGATCCTGTGTGGCGACGCCGACGGGGCATTTGCCCGTGTGGCAGGCCTGGGCCTGGATGCAACCGACTGCCATCATCATCGCGCGGGCGGAGTTCGTGAAGTCCGCACCCTGGATGAGGCGCTTGACGATATCGGTGCCGGTGGCGATCTTGCCCGAAGCGCCGACCTTGATCTTCTTCCGCAGGCCCGCGCCGACGAGCGCGTTGTGGACGATCATCAGCCCCTGGGTCAGAGGCAGACCGACATTGTCCTCGAATTCCAGCGGTGCCGCACCCGTGCCGCCTTCGGAGCCGTCGACGATGATGAAGTCCGGCAGGATCTGGGTCTCCACCATGGCCTTGACGATCGAGAGGAACTCCGTGCGCGAGCCGATGCACAGTTTGAATCCGGCGGGTTTGCCGCCGGAGAGCTCACGCATCTGCCGGATGAACTCGAGCAGCTCGATCGGAGTCGAGAACACCGTGTGTCCGGGAGGGCTGATACAGGTCTGGCCGACGGGGATGCCGCGGATCTCGGAGATCTCCTCGGTGACCTTCGGCCCTGGCAGCACGCCGCCGATGCCCGGCTTCGCACCCTGGGAGAGCTTGAGCGAGACCATCTTCACCTGCGCGTCCTGCGCCTTCTCGGCGAAGATCTCGGAGGAGAATTCTCCTTCGGGGGTGCGGGCGCCGAAGTATCCGGTGCCGAGCTCCCAGATGAGGTCGCCGCCGTGCTCACGGTGATACGGCGAGATCGATCCCTCACCGGTGTCGTGGGCGAATCCGCCCAGCGCCGCGCCCTTGTTCAGGGCTCGGATGGCGTTGTTGCTCAGCGAGCCGAAGCTCATCGCCGAGACGTTGAGCAGCGAGATGTCGTAGGGCTGAGTGCACTCGTCACCGCCGATGCGCACGCGTGGTGGCCTGGGCGGATTGGGGATCGGCATGTTCGAGTGCATGAGCGCCTCGTAGCCGGCGCGGTCGACATCGTGCTCGGTGCCGAACGCGTGTTCCGAGTGGGTGCCTTTGGCTCGTTCGTAGATGGTGGTGCGGGTGTCGCGATTGAACGGGCGCCCGTCCCAATTGCGTTCGATGAAGTACTGCTGGATCTCCGGTCGGATCGACTCCAGCAGGAATCGGGCGTGCCCGGCGATCGGATAGTTGCGCAGGATCGAATGCTTCTTCTGCGTGAGATCCCATGCTGCCAGCGCGCCGAGTCCGAGCGCCGAGGCGGCCGCCGCCGCTCCGGCGATCTGCTTGCCTGCCGATTCGCCGGTGACCATCCGGACAATGGGGAATTGCCGTTTCATTGTGCCTCCTTGGACTGTCCTGATCTCGAGCCTAGACCGAGAACGTGCAGTTTTCAGGAAAGGCAGACCTGAGACAGTCGTGAACTGTCGGCGAACCGTCTCAGAACAGGCTGCCGAGACGCATCAGAACCGGAGGCTGGATCGTCTCAGAAGAGGCTGCCGAGCAGCGTTGTCACGAGCTCGTCGACCTGCATCGAATAGGCGACGATGAGGGTGAATCCGGTGGCGATCCACGCTATCTCCTTGTCCTGCGCGTAACCGCGCAGCGGCTCCCGCCGATAGCGCAGGCCGCCGGCGAGAACGATGCCGAGATCGATGAGCCACCAGATCCCCAACCCGCCGAGGCTGAGCAGCTTGAGCGCGCCCGTGAGGTATCGGCCGGTGTAGAACCGATCAAGACCGAGGACCCCGAAGAGCATCGACAGCAGCCAGGTGATGACGAAGGAGCGGTTGCCGGGCACGTCCGCGGGCTGGCTTTCGGAAGGCGCAAGCGATTCCAGGGACGAGGTGGGCACACAAGGGGAGGGCGCGGCTGGGTTCTGTGGAGCAAAGGGTGAGTCAGAGGGTGCGGCAGAGCGGTTCGCGGGGTCTGCGCTGAGTGCGGGAATCTCGCTGGTCGCCGTCATCGCTGGCACGTCCATTCACTGCTCGTCGAACTTATGGTCTTCAGCCTAGAAGTCGCAGGGCCGCCTCCGCGATGGGGTTATCCTCCGCATCCCCGCGGTGTCCGGACTCACACGGTCCGGGACCCGGAATCGTTTGAGCCGCGAATGCCGGAGGCATAGCGTAGGGCTCATGAGCACAGGTGAGCCGAGTCCGACGAGCACTCGGCGTACCGTAGCCGCGGTCTTCCTCGCGGGAGTCTCCGTCTTCCTCGTCCTCTACGAGACCCAGGGCCTGCTGCCGGCGATCCGCGACGCCTACGGAATCGACGGTCCGACGGCGAGCCTGACCGTGTCCGCGACGAACGTGGCCATGGCCTGTTTCCTCATTCCCTTCTCCATGCTCGCCCCGCGGATCGGCCACGCCCGCCAGATCGGTGCTGGAGTGATCGTCGCGGCGATCCTCGCGCTCGTCCTTCCCTTCACTCCGACCCCGGAGCTGCTCATCGTCGTCCGGTTCCTCCAGGGACTGGCGATCGCCTCGGTGCCGGCCACGGCCATGGCCTATCTGTCGCTTCGTCTGCCGCCGGCCGCGCTGCCCGGGGCGATCGGGGTCTACATCGCCGGCAACACGATCGGCGGGCTCTGCTCGAGGTTGCTCACCGGGCTGGCGTCGGAATTCCTCGGCTGGCACGGTGGGCTTGCGTTCACCGCGGTCGTGTCGCTGATCTTCGGGCTCATCGTCGTCTGGCTGCTGCGCCACGATCTCTTCTCCACCGCCCGCAGCCGGGCTGTCCTCGACACGGACGATTCCATTCCGTCCGACACGAATCCCACCCTCACCGAGGCGGCCGACCCTGACGCTGTCACCGCAGGTGACGACAGTGCCAGCAATGCTCTCGCCGACGGTGACGGCGTCCCGGCCGCCACCGATGGGTCCGTCGACGACGATGCCGACTCTTCCGGCGACGCCGCCGACGACGGTGGTGCTGGGAGCGCGCAGCCGCCTCGGCGAGCGATTCCGCTGCGCGGAGGTCTGTGGAGGATCTACCTCACCGGGTTCCTGTGCATGATCGTCTTCGGCGGATCGTTCACGATGCTCGGCACCCGCCTCCAGCAGGATCCGTGGCACCTGAGCGAGGGCGCAGTCGCGCTGTTCTTCCTCATCTACCTCGTCGGCACCGTCGTCACCACGTATTACGGCCGCTTGGCCACGAAGTACCCACGCACTCGGATCACCCTGGCGGGAATGGTCATCGCGCTCGCCGGTGCGGGGCTGACTCTGGTCGATTCGCTCGTGGTGATCATCATCGGCATGTCGCTGCTCACCGCCGGATTCTTCCTCGGACATACGGGTGCCTCCGCGGCGGCGAGTGCCGCCCGGCCGGGAGTCGACTCGACCCGGTCCGCAGCCATCTACCTCACCGTCTACTACCTGGGCACGAGCCTCGGCGCCTGGCTCTCGGCGGTCCTCTTCGCCGACTTCGCTTGGCCGGGAGTCGTCGCCATGTGCGCGAGCTCCCTCATCGTGGTCTTCGTCTTGACCCTGACCGGTGCTCCGATAGGCTTCAGGAAACGCAGCTGATCGCTCGTTCAGTGTCGCCGGCGTCGGTGGCCTGTCGCCTGCGGCCGCGTCATGTTCCCTATCCGCCGGTGGCTTCCGCGCCGGCATCGTCGTCGAAAGGCCAGATCATGTCCGAGACCACCAACTCGACCGTCGTCTACGCGATCACCGACGGCGTCGCCCACGTCGAGATCGACCGTGCCGACAAGCTCAATTCGCTCACCCGCGAGGTCTTCGAAGACCTCGTCGAGGCGGGGCTGGCACTTAAAGGTTCGAGCGAAGTCAAGGCCGTGGTCCTGTCCGGTCGCGGTCGTGCCTTCAGCGCCGGTCTCGACTTCACCGAGATGGCCCGGATCGCCGAGGCCGGAGCAGCGACCCGCTCATCCGCTGAGGAAGCAGCCGAGCAGGCCGCCGGTGCCGGTGAATCGGAAGCGGCGGACTCCGTGGCCACCGCCGTCGATATCGGCGAGCGGCTCGGTTCGGCCCGGGCCCTGGCGCAGAAAGCCGTGCACGTGTGGTCACTCGTCGAGGTTCCGGTCATCGCTGCCGTGCGCGGTCCGGCGCTCGGCGGCGGGCTGCAGATCGCTCTCGGTGCGGACATGCGTGTGGCCGGACCGGACGCGAAGCTCTCACTCATGGAACTCAATTGGGGAATCATCCCCGATATGTGCGGCACCCAGCTGTTGCCGCGACTCGTGGGACCGGCTCAGGCGAAGAAGCTCATCGTCACCGCCGACACGATCGGTGCCGAAGAAGCCCTGCGCATCGGCCTCGTCGAAGAAGTCGTCGAGGACTCTCTGGCCCGTGCTCTCGAACTGGCCGGGCAGATCGCGGGCCAGTCACGGTCGGCGCTGGTGTGGGCGAAGCGGCTTGTTGACCTGTCCTATGACTCCGACTTCAGCACCGGACTCGACGCCGAACAGGAAGCGCTCGCCGCGCTGTTGGGCACCGACGAGCAGAAGCAGGTCGTCGCCACTCGCCTGGCCGCGATGAAGGCCCGCGCCAAGGGCTGAGTCAGGACCCGCGGTTGGAGGGGAACTCTGGGCGGACTGGATCGATGATCCTCTCGGCGGTGATCGCCTCGGCGACGGTGGGGAATTCCGCGAGTTCACGCAGCAGCACGAACGTCGGACGCATGAGCTTCAGCCGTCCGGCTCCCTCATCTGCGAGGATCCCGGTCACCGAGCGCCACTCGCTCGTGTGCGCCTCCGTCGTCTGATGCTGGGCGGCGGCGAGCTCGGGAGCCGCGATCGTATAGAAGTACGTATCGAAGCGTTTGGGCCGCCCCAAGGGAGTCACCCAGTTCGCCCACGGCTTGAGCCCGGCCGGGTCGAGGACCGCGCCCGTCTCCTCCTCGACCTCGCGCACAGCGGTGGCGAGCAGGACGCGCCAACCCTCGGCATCCTCGGCGATGGTCGAATCGGACCATGCGGAGGTGTGCACCTGCGGATCGGGGACGGCGATGGTCGGTGCGATCGTCGCATCGACAGGGTCGACGCGACCGCCGGGGAAGACGACGACGCCGGCGGCGAAATCCATCGTCGACACCCGGTGCTGGACGAACACCTCGACACCCTCTTCCCCGTCGCGGAGCATGAGCACGCTGACGGCGGGCCTGATCGGGACCGCCTCGGCGTCGGCGATATCGGGACCGCGGCTCGCGCTGTCGGCGGTATCCGAACGGTCGGAACCTTCGGGGTTGATGTCTCGAATCACGTTCAGCACCTTCGCTCTCAGCAATTGATGTCTGCTTCCAGTATGCCCGGGCTCGGGCAGAGGGCCGATGGCGGGGTGGGGCGAGTGCGCGCGGGGCGGGCAGGATACGATGGATGGCAATCTGACATCCTCCATCTGAGGCCGATAACCCAACCGGTGACGAACAGGGCGGGGCTGAACGGGCACTATATGAGCAGTTTCGGGATCTATCCGTTCTTCAACATCAATCAGGCTTGGCCGAACTGGCTGATCGTCATCCTGCTGTTGGTCGACATGATCATCCGCATCATCGCGCTCGGGTGGATTCCGCACAATCGCAGGCCGTCGGTCGCGCTGGGCTGGCTGCTTGCGATCTTCCTCATCCCGTATGTGGGCATTGCGGCGTTCCTGCTGCTGGGATCGTCGAAGCTGCCGAAGCGGCGGCGGGACAAACAGTCGAAGATGAATGACCTCTTCCGCGATCAGATCCGCCACCAGGCGATCGTCGGACGCCAGGACCATATGCCCGAACCGCTGAGCACCGCAGCGCAGCTCAACTTCGATCTCGGTGCCCTGCCGATGACCCACGGCAACTCCTTCGACCTCCACGTCGACAACCACGCCTGCATGGAGGCGATGGCCGATGCCGTCGACCGAGCACAGCGGTTCGTCCACTTCGAGTTCTACATCGTCGCCATCGATGACACGACGAGGCGGCTGCTCGAATCGCTGCTGGCCGCGCACCGGCGCGGTGTGAGTGTGCGGGTCCTCATCGACCATGTGGGATCGCTGGGCTATCCGGGCTACTCGGAACTGGTGAAGAAGCTCGACGGTTCGGGCATCAGCTGGCGCCGTGCCCTGCCGATCCGCCCCTGGAGGGGCGAATACCAGCGGCCCGACCTGCGCAATCACCGCAAGATCCTCGTCGTCGACGGGGAGGTCGCGTTCACCGGTTCGCAGAACATCATCGACCGCACCTACAACAAGGCCCGCAACCGCAGGAAGGGCTTCCAGTGGAAGGACCTGTCGGTGGAATGTCGTGGGCCGGTCGTCGAAGAGCTCGATGCCGTGTTCATCACCGACTGGTATTCGGAGACCGACGAGATCCTCGACGAACCCGACAGCTTCGAGCTCGAGGCCCCCGAATTCGGCGGCGTCCAGGCGCAGATCGTGCCGTCGGGTCCCGGCTTCGAGGACGAGAACAATCTGCGCCTGTTCAACCACCTCATCTACAACGCGAATCGTCGCGTCGTCGTCTGCTCACCGTATTTCGTGCCCGACGAGTCCCTGCTGCACGCGCTGACGACCGAGGCCAGATCGGGAGTCGATGTGCGTCTGTACGTCGGTGAGACGAGCGACCACTGGCTGACCCACAAGGCGCAGCAGTCGTACTATGACGAGTTGGTGCGCGCCGGGGTGCGGATCTTCATGTACCACGCTCCGACGGTGCTGCACTCGAAGTTCCTCATGATCGACGACGAGGTCTCGATCATCGGCTCGTCGAATATGGACGAGAGGTCCTTCGCGATGAACCTCGAGGTCACGCTCTTCATCGTCAACAAGGAATTCACGCAGCGCATGTACGACCTCGAGGCCGAACGCTATGCACCGAATTCGGTCGAGCTCAATGCCGAGGAATGGCAGGCGCGGCCGCTGCTGAAGAAGTATCTGGAGAACGTGGCCCGCCTGACGAGCTCGCTGCTGTAGGCGCCGGCCCACCAGCGGCGGATTCCGCGAACAGCCCAGAAAGCGGCGGATTCTGCGAACAGCCCAGAAAAAGGTGAACAGCCCTGTTTCAAACATGGGCTGTTCACCTTTTCCTGGGCTGTTGCCGACTGACTCAGCCAGTCTGCCGTTGCTCAGTCGTCGTCGGCGACTCCTGCCGGTCCTTCGTCGTCGAGGTGACGCTCCGGATCGGTGATCGAATCCTGGGCCTTCGGCGACGGTTTGTGCTTAGCCGTGGTGTTCGACTTCGCTGCTTCCTGCGCGGCGGTGGTGCTCTTCGCGGTCGTGTCTGCCTTCGCACCAGTCGAGTCCTCGTCGCCGTCGAATTCGGAGACGGGAGTGTTCGTGGCAGCGGCGGCGTTGACCTTGTCGGCCGCGGTCTGAACGGCATCGGCGACTGCCGGCGACTTCTCGCGGATAGACTGGTTGGCCTTCTCGACGGTGTCCTGGACGCGCGGGTCGGTCCACAGATCCTGAGCCTGGGCCTTCAGCCGTTCGTAGCTCTGGCGCCCGGTGCGTGATCCCAGAATGAATCCGACTCCGAGACCGGCCAGGAGAATCAATCTCTTCTTCATGGTCTTGCTCCTCTTCGCAACTCGACGTCACCGTATTCGGCTCTGCTGTGCGACACAGGTCCGGGCAGCGATGTGGCAGCGCACGGGCACTGTGCCCTCAAGAACCAGCTTATACCGAGTCGTGCTCGTACGGGTATGGATTCACCCGCGCCGTCATCGCAGATTCTCGACGATCCCGGGCTCGACACGCGGGAGCCCGGTTCGGCACGCGCGGACCGGCTCGGCACGCGCGGACCGGCTCGGCACGCGCGGCTCGGATTGGAAGCCGGGACCTGCGGCAGGTTCCGGCTCGACTCAGCCGAGGCTCGGTTGCTGCTGGGTGATGCAGTGGATTCCGCCGCCGCGGGCGAAGAGCTCGCGTGCATCGACCCCGACGACCTTCCGCCCCGGGTAGACGCGCTCGAGCACGGCTGCCGCCTCGGCGTCCATCGGATCGTCGAAGGTGCAGGCGATGACCCCGCCGTTGGTGACGAGGTGATTGACATACGAATAGTCGACCCACCCTTCTTCGTCGCGCAGCACCTCGGGCGCCGGGATCGGCACCACCTCGAAGGGCGTGCCGTCGGCGGTGGTCTCGGCCGCGAACTGCTCCTTGAGTGCGCGACTGAATTCGAAGTCCGGGTGTTCGGGATTGCGCTGATCGTGGACGAGGACGACGCCGGGGCTGGGCATCGCGGCGACGATGTCGACGTGTCCACGGGTGCCGAAGGTCTGATTGTCCCGGTGGAGACCGCGGTCGAGCCAGATGACCTTCTTGGCCCCGATCGTGCGCGCGAATTCGGCTTCCACATCGGCTTCGGTGAGTCCCGGATTGCGGCCGAGATCGAGCTGGACGCTGCGCGTCGCAAGCACCGTTCCCTGACCGTCGACGTGGAATCCGCCGCCTTCGTTGCGCAGATCCGAGGACACCACGGGAGTCCCGGCGAGGCCCGCGACGAATTCTCCGATGTGCTCATCGTGATCCCAGCTCGCCCATTCCTGCGCGCCCCAACCGTTGAACACCCAGTCCACCGCGTGCAGCGCACCCGCCTCGTCGACGACGAAGCTCGGTCCGATATCGCGCATCCACGCATCATCGAGTTCGGCGTTGACGATCGTGATCTCGTGGTTGATCCCCTCGCCGAGGTGGCGCTTGGCATGATCGGTCTGTGCACTGGTCACCACGACCGTGACAGGGGTGAATTCGCTGGTGGCGCGGGCAACGGCGGCCCACGTGGCGCGTGCCGCCTCGGCCTCGGCTTCCGTGTCGCCGAGCGCGTAGCCGGAGGACGGGAACGCCATCCAGACTCGGTCCTGGGCGGCGGTCTCCGCCGGCATGTGCAACGTCATCGTTCGTCCCTTCGCTGGTGGACTGTCGCTGAGCCGAGTGTAGCCAGAATCTCGCCGAGGCGGTCGACGGATTTCGCAGGTCCGTCGCCGCATCGGCACACCGGCCAGCCGAAGGAGTCCACGTAGCCATCTGGGACAGTCGGCGGCCACGGGAGTCCGTATAGTCTGGCAGGGAGTCACAGAGCTGGCCCGAAATCGGACACACGATACCGGACACGGAGCCAGCATTCGATCGTGTGCGAAGGAGGCAGGAAGTGGAAGACCAGGATCTGCAGGAGATGTTCGGCAGACGAGGGACGGGGCCTCTGGCCGGAACCATCGTGGCCGATTTCTCCCGAGTCCTCGCCGGCCCCTACGCGACGATGATGCTTGCGGATCTGGGTGCCACGGTCATCAAGGTGGAGGGGCGAACCGGGGACGATACACGTCACTGGGCGCCGCCTCGGCGAGGGGATGATGCGACGTATTTCCTCACGGCGAACCGGAACAAGCACTCCGTCGTCCTCGATTTCAAGGACTCCGACGACCTCTCCTTCGCCCAGCAGCTCGCTGCTCGCGCGGATGTGCTCGTGGAGAACTTCAAGGCCGGGGGACTGGCGAAGTACGGCCTCGACTATGAGTCGGTCAGCGCGGTCAATCCGGGCATCGTCTACGCCTCGGTGACGGGTTTCGGTCGCGACAATCCTCAGCCGGGCTACGATCTGCTCATCCAGGGTCTGTCCGGATTCATGTCGGTCACCGGCTCCGAGGAGTCGGGCCCGGTCAAGGCGGGTGTCGCTGTCGTCGACGTGATCACGGGACTGCATACGGCGGTCGGCATCCTCGGCGCGCTCAACCACCGCAAGGACACCGGGACCGGTCAGCTGGTCGAGACGAATCTGCTTTCCTCGGCGCTGTCCGGGCTGGCGAACCAGACCTCGGCATATGTGGCCGGCGGCGTGACTCCGCAGGCGATGGGCAACAAGCACCCGAGCCTCTACCCGTACCAGCCGATGCCCACGGCGGAGGGCCAGATCATCATCGCGTGCGGCAACGACAAGCAGTTCGCCCGGCTCGCCGAGGTGCTCGGCCACCCCGAATGGGCGACCGATGAACGGTTCGCGAACTTCGCCGACCGCAACGTCAACCGCGATGACCTCGAGCCCGAGCTCATCGCCGCGCTGAGCGAGAAGACGAACCAGGAATGGTTCGACATCCTCACCGAGGCGGGGCTGCCCTGCGCGCCGATCAACTCGATCGCCCAAGGTGTGGACCTGGCATCGTCGCTGGGACTCGAGCCCGTCGCCGAGGCGGGTCAGGGCGATCGCGTCATCCCCACCGTCCGCAACCCGATCCGGTTGTCCGAGACCCCGCCGAGCTACGAACTGGCTCCGCCGACGCTCGGCGATTCCACGGAAGCGGTCAAGGCGTGGCTGAGGGCGGCCGAATAGACCTCGGGCGTGCGCCGCGAATCGGCAAGTCATCGTGAGGAAGTCATCTTGCGCCTGATGACCGCGAATGATTCTGCCGCTGCCCGGGCGGGCAGTGCCACAGCTGAAGTACCCTATTGACTGTGCGTTGTCACCGAGAGATCTGCCAAGCGACCGATGAGGCGCGGGACCTGCGGTGACGGCAGTCGTATTCCCAAGAGAATTCCGGAACCGAGATGGACAATGAGTCGACCGAGGTCACACCTCGGAGACGTTCGGCGGTGAAACGGACCCTGATGGTCATCGCGATGGCGATCACAGGGTTCCATATCTTCGCCAGCTTCCTGTGGATCGCCCCTGCCTCGACGGCGAGGGAGGTGATTCCCGGTGACCTGCTCTCCAAATACATGATCCCGCTGTGGGGACAGTCGTGGAGCGTGTTCGCCCCCGAGCCGATCAACGGCGACTACTACTTCGATGTGCGCGCGGTGATCAAGACCGACAGCGGCGAAGAGATCACTCAATGGGTGCGGGCCACCGATGTCGAACTCGACCACTCGACATACAAGCTGTTCCCGCCGCGGTCGGCGGGGCTGGGCATCGGAGTGGCCTCGGACATCAAAGGTTCGTGGGAAGATCTGCCCGACGATCAGAAGGCGATCGTCAAACTCGACTACTTCAAGGGCGACGATTCCGTCGACCGGCTGGAGACGAAGCTGGGGGAATACGACGACCCGGAGAACGCGATTCCCGCGTACCTGGAGAGCGAACATCTGGCCACCGCGTATGCGACGCAGGTGGCGAAGGCCATCTGGGGCGACGACGTCCAGCGCGTCCAATACCAGGCCGCCCGTCAGAACGTCGTGCCTTTCGCCGAACGCAACGACAAAGACGCGAAGCGTCCGAACATCCAACCCGTCCCCGTGGGATGGCGCGCACTCGTCGTCGAAGACCATCAGTCCCAAGAGGAATTCACGAAGTACTTCTGTGCCTCGGACGAAGTGAGGTGCGTCGGTGAACAGTGATGACACGACCCGCACAGGCGGGGACGACCACGATGTAGAGGTCACTGACCAGCGGACCGGCACGGCCGTCTCGGCGCAGGGCCGGGCGAAGGACTCCGCGGGCCACGCGAACGCCGGCACCGCCTCGGCGCGGAAACCGGAGAAGGACAACGGTTCGGACTCCGCCGGCCGCGGAAACGATGGGACCGCCTCGGCGAGTGATTCGGCTCCTGAATTCGGGTTGGTCCCGGTGACGACCCTCGTGCGGACGAAGCTCGCGCAGGGGTGGAACTGGCTCGAGGAGATGCTCACCGGCCGGTACCACGCGACATACGGGCTGGCGGTGACACGGATCCTCATCGGATTCGCCGGTCTCGGCCTCATCCTCACGAACTTCAGCGCTCGGCATTACACCTTCGGTGTGGGATCGGCCTGGAACGGGGAGATCGCCGAACCCAAGAGCGATTTCCCGACCATCTGGCTCTTCTCCCTCTTCCACCGAGCGGTGACGACGCCGCCGCTGTTCACGGCGATGATGATCGGGCTCGCGCTGCTGGCGATCGTCATCATCCTCGGGTGGCGCACAAGGATCGTCCTGCCGATCTACCTCGTGCTGTGGGTGAGCTTCATCGAGCTCAACGACGGGGCAGGGGATCAGGGCGACAACGCCTACCGGATGTTCATGATCGCCATGCTCTTCGCCGATACGACCCGCAGATGGTCCCTCGACGCCAGGCGGCGCGCGCGGAACCCGGAATTCCCGGACAACGACGGCGGCTCGTGGCGCTGGGCGCTCATCATGGCCAACAACCTCGCGATCGTCGTACTCGCGTTCCAGGTGTGCGCAATCTACATGTCCGGCGGTCTGTACAAGGCCGGAGGCGAGGCCTGGCAGCACGGATTCGCCGTGTACAACCCGCTGCACACTCAGCAGTTCGGCACGTGGCCGGTGCTGTCGGATCTGATGACGGCGTGGGGGCCGATGGTCGTAGCGATCTCGTGGGGATCGATCCTCTTCCAGTGCGCCTTCCCGTTCATGCTCTTCAACCGCTACACCCGCATCATCGCGCTGCTGGGCATCCTGTCCTTCCACTTGGGCATCGCGCTGCTCATGGGCCTGCCGTGGTTCTCGCTGACGATGATCGCCGTCGATGCGATCTTCATCCGCGATCGTTCATTCGCGAAGGTCAGCGCCTACCTGCGGCATTGGTGGACGTCATCGGCCCCGCGGGGTGCTGGTGGGGCTGGTGGCGGTTCCGCCGGTGGCCGCGGCGGTTCGGGTGGCCGCGGCGGTTCGGGTGCTGCCAAGGGCGGGTCTGCAAAGACTCGTACGCGGTCGTCCGCAGGCTCTCGCGGCAAGTAACCGTCGCGCATAGCGCTCAGCAACCGGCAGATGCTGAAATGGGACACCCTGCTCTGAAATGCTCACCGAAGAAAGTGAGCGATCCAGAGCAGGGTGTCCCATTTCTGTGCTGTGCCGCGTTGCGGTCAGCGAAACAGCCCAGTTTGAGTTGAATAGCCCATGTTCAAACAGGTGCTATTCAACTCAAACTGGGCTGATTCCGCGCAGCACGCCCCAGCCGGGAGCCTTACCGCTTGGGGCGCAGCTCCAGGCCGGTGGCCTCGGGGTCTTCGGGCAGGTCGACGACCACAGTGTCCCCGTCGACGATGTCGCCGGCGAGCAGAGCGCGGGCCAGCTTGTCGCCGATCTCGCGCTGGACCAGCCTGCGCAGCGGCCGGGCACCGAACGCCGGATCGTAGCCTTCGAGCGCCAACCAGTCCTCGGCTCCCTGAGTGACCTCGAGCGAGACACGACGGTCGGAGAGCCGGCGCGACATGTGCGAGATCTGCAGATCGACGATCGACGCGAGCTCGGTCTGGCTGAGCGCGTCGAAGAGCACGATGTCATCGAGACGGTTGAGGAACTCGGGCTTGAACGTCGCATGCACGACGTCGAGCACCTTGGACCGCTGCTCCTCGGTCGACAGGCTCTTGTCGACGAGGAACTGCGAACCCAGGTTCGAGGTCAGGATCAGGATGGTGTTCCTGAAGTCGACCGTGCGTCCCTGACCGTCGGTGAGCCGACCGTCATCGAGGACCTGCAGCAGGATGTCGAACACGGACGGGTGCGCCTTCTCGACCTCGTCGAGCAGCACGACGGAGTACGGGCGACGGCGGACCGCCTCGGTGAGTTGGCCGCCCTCGTCGTATCCGACGTAGCCCGGAGGTGCACCGACGAGGCGGGACACGGTGTGCTTCTCACCGTATTCGCTCATATCGATCCTGATCAGGGCTTTCTCGTCGTCGAAGAGGAAGTCCGCGAGAGATTTCGCGAGCTCCGTCTTGCCGACGCCGGTGGGTCCGAGGAACAGGAACGAACCGGTCGGGCGATCCGGGTCGGCGACCCCGGCCCGCGAACGGCGGATGGCGTCAGAGACCGCGGCGACGGCGTTCTTCTGCCCGATGAGACGCTCACCGAGGATGCCCTCGGCTCCCAGCAGCTTCTCGACCTCACCCTGGACGAGGCGTCCGGCGGGGATGCCCGTCCACGAGGAGACCACCTCGGCGATGTCGTTGCTCGAGACCTTGTCCGAGACCATCTGATCGGAATTCGCTCCCGCCTCGGCCTGGGCCTCGGCGGCTTCGGCCTCGGCGATCTCCTTCTGCACGGCAGGGATCTCGCCGTAGAGCAGACGGGAGGCGGTCTCAAGGTCCGTGTCGCGCTGAGCCTTCTCGGCGGCCGAACGCAGCTCGTCGAGCTTCGTCTTCAGCTCACCGACCCGGTTGAGGCCGGCACGCTGGGACTCCCAGGTGGCCTCGAGTCCGCGCAGCTCCTCCTCCTTGTCGGCGAGATCGGCACGCAGGGCGCTCAACCGATCGATCGACGCGGAGTCTGTCTCCTTAGCCAGGGCCATGTCCTCCATCTTCAGGCGGTCCACGGCGCGGCGGAGCTCATCGATCTCGACCGGAGCCGAATCGATCTCCATCCGCAGGCGGGAAGCCGCCTCGTCGACGAGGTCGATGGCCTTGTCCGGCAGCTGCCTGCCTGTGATGTACCGGTTCGACATCGTTGCGGCCGCGACCAGGGCGCCGTCGTTGATCGAGACCTTGTGGTGAGCTTCGTAGCGTTCCTTGAGCCCGCGCAGAATCGCGATCGTGTCCTCGACGCTGGGCTCACCGACGAAGACCTGCTGGAACCGGCGCTCCAGAGCGGGATCCTTCTCGATGTTCTCGCGGTATTCGTCCAACGTGGTGGCACCGATCATCCGCAGCTCACCGCGGGCGAGCATCGGCTTGAGCATATTGCCTGCGTCCATCGAGGAGTCTCCGCCGGCACCGGCACCGACGATCGTGTGGAGCTCGTCGATGAAGGTGATGATCCGACCGTCGGCGTTCTTGATCTCCTCGAGCACGGCCTTGAACCGCTCCTCGAACTCACCGCGGTACTTCGCGCCGGCGACCATGGCGGACAGGTCGAGGCTGATGAGCGTCTTGTCGCGCAGCGATTCGGGCACGTCTCCGGCCACGATCCGCTGGGCCAGGCCTTCGACGACGGAGGTCTTGCCGACGCCGGGTTCACCGATGAGGACGGGGTTGTTCTTCGTCCTCCGCGAGAGCACCTGGACGACGCGGCGAACCTCTTTGTCGCGGCCGATCACCGGGTCGAGCTTGCCTTCCCGGGCGACGGCGGTGAGATCGATGCCGAACTTCTCCAGCGACTGCATCGTCTCCTCGGGGTTCTCCGAAGTGACCTTCTTTCCGGCACGCAGTTCGGGCATGGCCGCGAGCAGTGCGTCCCTGTTGGCCCCATTCGCGCGCAGCGCCTCACCGGCGCCGTCCTTGCCGGCCGCAGCGGCGAGCAGCAGGTGTTCGGTCGAGACGAACTGGTCGCCGAGGGCCGTCATCTCCTCCTGCGCGAGGTTCATCATCTCCAGGCCGGCGCGGGAGAGTCCCGGCTGGCTGACGGAGGATCCGCTGACGGTGGGGAACCCGCTGATCACGGACTCGATGGACCGCAGCACGGTCTGCGGGTCGGCACCGACCTTCGTCAGCAGGGTCGCGGCGAGCGAATCGGGCTGGCCGAGCAGGGCCGCGACGAGGTGGGCCGGTTCGATCTGATTGTTCTTCCGGGCGACGACGTCGTTGACCGCAGTCTGCAGCGCCTCCCGGGATTTGGTTGTCATCTGTGCGTCCATGTACGCATCTCCTTCTCAAATTCTGTGCTGATTTCAGCTCTCGAAAAGAACAACACCGACAAAGTTGAGTCTATTCCGCTCAACTTTGAAAATCGAGAAGAATCTCGCCGAGGCGGCCCGCCCGGATACGTGTCCCCGCCCAGCCGGGGCCGGCTCGGAAACCCGCCCGGTCGGGACCGGCCCGCCTCTACCTCGTGATGACCGACTGGAGGTCGAAGCGGTGGAGCACGCGGTCGGCGATCTCCGGATCGGTGCCGCGTTCGCGCCGGGCCTTGAGCACCTCGGCACGGGCGGACTGCATGGCCTTCTTCTGCACGGCCAGCATCTGCTCCCGGTGTTCCTTGAATGCCATCGCCTGCTCCGAGCTCGCCTGGTCATCGGTGGTTCCGCTGAGCTGATCGTGCAGGACTTTGAACCTCGCCCGCAGGGGTTCGATGACGTCGTCGGGCAGACTGTCATCGTTCTTGATCTCGCGCATCGCAGCCTTGTAGGCACGCAGAGCGATGTCCCTGGTCGCCTGATGTTCCTTCTCCGCCTCGTCGTCGATGCCGAGGAGAGCGACGACGGTCGGAAAGCTCAGGCCCGCCAGCACCAGAGTGACCAGCAGGACCACCGCGGCCGCGACGACGACATAGGACCGACCGGGGAACGGGGCACCGGAACTCGTCGTGGCCGGGATCGACAAGGCCAAGGCGACCGTGGCGAGGCCGCGCATCCCGCCCCAGGTCATCAGCGTGGCATCGCGGACGCTCAACGGTGCCGCATCCGGATCCTCCTCGCGTCTCTTGCGTTCGATGACAGTGCCGAGCAGCAGCCAGACGAAGCGGACGGCCACGACGATGAGAGCGATGAGCGCGCCGACGAGCAGCGCTCGCCCGAGGTCGGCGTGTTCGGATTCGACGATGAGACGCAGATCGAGACCGATGAGTCCGAAGGCGATTCCGGTGATGAGCATCTCGAGGACCTGCCATGTCGAATTCTGCGTCACCCGCTCCGCCGAGTTCCCCTCGACATCGCGGCGCCGCACTTCGAGGGCGGCCACGACGACGGCGATGACCCCGCTGGCGTGGAAGTGCTCGGCCACGAGGTAGACGCCGAAAGGCAGGACGAGCATGAGGGAGGACCGAGCGATCGTGTGATCGATCTTCTCCATCACCCACCAGGCGGCGAAGGACAGCACCAGGCCGACGATGATCGCCACGACGGCGGAGACGACGAACGACACGGCCAGATCTGCGTAGTCCACCTCGGTGCCGGCCAATACCGCGGCCATCGCGGTCTGGAAGATGACCAGGGAGGCGGCATCGTTGAACAGGCCTTCGCTCTGCAGGGTCGACATGATGCGGCGGGGGATCGACACGGTGCTGGCCACGGCTTCGACAGCGACCGGGTCGGGTGGGGCGAGCATGGCGCCGAGCGCGATGGCCGCGGCGATGGTGATTCCGGGGACGAGGAAGACCGCGGACCCGGCGACGGCGGCCACGGTCACACCGACGAGAGCTACGGACATGCCGAGGATCGTGCGCCACCGGATCGCGAACAGCGCCCACGATGTCTTCTGTGCGGCGGCGAAGAGCAGGGGCGGCAGGAAGAGAGGGAGGACGAGCTCCGGATCGATGGCCACCTCGGCGAAGGTGGGGATGAACGCACCGGCGATGCCGATGAGGACCATGAGCGCCGGCCACGGGAGCTTGAGCTTCTGCCCCAATCCGACCACCACCGAGGTGGCGGCACCGAATCCGATGATCATCAGCAGTGTGGTCATGCCAGTCCCTCCGAATCGCTCCCACCGGGGCAGATGTGTCCGGAGGCGGGCGGAAATCGTCTGCGCAGATTCCGCGCCGGGCCCGGCGACCTTTGGCAGAATGAGGCTATGTCGGAATCAATTGTATTCGCGCAGCTCGACGACGGAGTCGCGTCCGTGACGATCAACCGGCCGTCCACGCGCAACGCACTGTCGCGTGAGGTCATGGAAGACCTCATCGACACCCTCACCGAGGTGGCCGACCGCACCGATGTGCGCGCGGTCATCCTCATCACCGCCGGTCATGTGTTCAGCTCCGGTCATGACCTCACCGAGATCCGCGGGGCGGATCTGGAGACGCAGCAGACCACGTTCGACGCCTGTGCCCGACTGATGCAGCTCATCCGATCCATCCCACAGCCGGTCATCGCACAGGTGCAGGGTGTGGCCACGGCGGCCGGCTGCCAGCTGGTGGCGACCTGCGATCTGGCCGTTGCCGCCGAGTCCGCCAGATTCGCAACTCCGGGAGTGAAGATCGGTCTGTTCTGTTCGACCCCGATGGTGGCCCTCTCCCGGGCGGTGCCGGCGAAGCAGGCGATGCGGATGCTGCTGACCGGTGATTTCGTGACCGCCGAGGATGCGCTGAAGTTCGGTCTCGTCTCCGATGTCGTCGCCGACGCCGACCTCGAGTCCGCCACCTTGGAATTGGCTCTCAAAGTCGCGTCCGCCTCGTCGGCTACAGTTGCCCTAGGAAAGGCCGCGTTCTACGAACAGCGGGAGCTGCCTGTGGCCGACGCCTATGCGCGGATGTCGCGGGTGATGGCGGACAATGCCGTCGCGGCCGATGCGCAGGAAGGGATCGACGCCTTCCTGACGAAGAGGGTGCCGCAGTGGCAGCACCGCCGCTGAGGCGGTGGGCGTGAAGATGAGAGAGGGAACGTCGTGGCGGTGATAGTGACCGGAGCCAGCGGCTTCATCGGTGGTGCCATTGCACGGGCGCTCGCCGAAAGGGACGAAACGGTCTACGCGCTGTCCCGGCGAGATCCCGAGATCCCCGGGGTGAACTTCCAACACTGGGACATCACCGAACCTGCGTCCGCGTCGGTGACCTCCCTGGCCAAGAATGTGACCGCGGTCTTCCACTGTGCCGGAATCGCCTCCGTCAGCGCCGATGACGACGCTCTCTACAACGTGAAGGTGACGGGCACACGTCATGTCCTCGATGCGTTTCCGAAGGCCCGCATCGTGCACGTGTCCTCGACGACGGTGTACTCCGAGTCCGAACCCCACGCCGAGCTGTGGGAGGAAGCCGGTCCGAAGGACCCCAACGACTTCGCCGACGCGTACTCTCGCACCCATGCTCTCGCCGAGCAGCTCGTCATGAGGCTCCGTCCCGATGCTGCGATCCTGCGTCCCGCGGCCGTCTACGGTCCGGGGGAGACGATGCTCATGCCGTTCCTGTCGCGGATGTCGAAGAAGGGTGTGCTGCGGCTGCCCGGCGGCGGCAGGCAGAAGATCACCCTGACGCATGTCGACAATGTGGTGCGGGCCGCGCTCGCCTGCCTCGACGTGCCTTCGGCGGCGGGTCCCTTCAATATCGGTGATCCGATTCCGTACCGGCTCAAAGAGGCTGTGGTCACTCACTTCGCTCGGATGGGCTATGACCAGGTCGTCATCGAGGGGGTCGCGAAGGACAAGGCGCTGGTGTCGGCGAAGCTCGGACTCAAGATCAAGGGCGTGTTCAAGCGCGGGGACCGAGCGAAGCTCTTCCTCGTCAGATACCTGCAGTCGGATCGGACGTACAACCTGTCCCGGCAGCAGCGGGTGCTCGGCATCTCGACCACCCAACACCTCATCCCGTCCCGCCTGCAGTAGGGCGCTGGGGCCCAGCGACCAGGTTCAGCGCTTCAGCCGGACATCAGCGGTACAGCAATCCGCCGGACCCGGCGACTGAGACGCTTACCGCTTGAGCCCGTGCTGGGCGGCGACGATCTTCGACACGAGTTCGCGGGGAAGCGCACGCCCCAGCAGGAACGGCAGCGGTGCTCTGCTGCCAACGGCGTAGAACTCCCGCGGCCTCGGCGCGATGAGCGCATCGACGATCGTGGCCGCAACCTTGGCGGCCGGCATGCCGCCGCGCTCGTTGGCGTCGAGGTGCTCGAGCATCGTCGTCACGTCCTGCGTATAGGGCGACCCCTCTTCGAGGTACTTCGTCCGCCGCAGCCCGATACCCGTGGCGATCGATCCCGGTTCGACGGTGCTCACCCATACGCCGAAGGGGGAGAGCTCCTGCCGAGCCGCCGTGGCGAAAGCGCGCAGAGCCGCCTTCGCCGCAGAGTACGAACTGCGGTGGGCCAAAGGGAAGCTGGCGAGCATCGACCCGACCATGATGATGCGCCCCGCCCGTCGCGCACGCATCCCGGGCAGGACGAGTTGGCTCAGTCGAACGGGTCCGAACACGTTCGTACGAAAGAGCCGTTCGACGGCATCGGCCGGCAGCTCTTCGAACGGACCCGACTGGCTCTCACCGGCATTGTTGATGAGCACGTCGATGCCGTCGAGCAGGCCGAGTTCCTCGAGCTCTGTGGCCAGTCGGTCCGGACCATCCGGGTCGGCGAGGTCCAGCGGAAGATACCTGACACCGGGGATCCGGTCGGCAGGGGAGATGCGGTCCGGGTTCCGGCTGGTTGCCAGCACCGTGCAGCCTTTCGCCGCCAGCGCCTCGGCGACGGCTCGACCGATTCCCGAGGTGCCGCCGGTGACCAAGACTGTGAGGGCTGAACGCGCGCTGCCGGTCACGAGTGCGCTGCTTCGCCTCGTGCAGACCCGCTTTCCGGTCGCAGAGAGGTCACCGCACGGCCGGCCTGCTCGGCGGCAGCGCGTCCGGCGCGGAGGCCGGAGAAGATGCACCCGCCGAGGAACGTTCCCTCGAGCGCGTTGTACCCGTGCATTCCGCCGCCCCCGAAACCGGTGACCTCGCCGGCGGCGTAGAGGCCCGGGATCGGTGTGCGCTCAGCCTCGCGACCTCCCTCTTCACCAGCGCCGGATCCCGCCAGCACCTGCCCGTCGAGGTTCGTCTCCAGCCCTCCGAGGGTCTTGCGTGACAGCAGGCTCAGACGTACCGCGATGAGCGGACCGTGTGCCGGGTCGAGGATCTTGTGCGGTTTGACCGCGCGCACGATCTTGTCACCGAGGTAGGACCGCGCGTTGTGGATGGCCTGGACCTGCGCGTCCTTCGAGAACGCGTGCTCGGTCTGCCGGTCCCGCTGCCGGATCTGTGTGACGAGGTGGTCGTGGTCGATGACCGGTCCGCGGGAGCGTTCGTTCATTCCCGCGACCAGTTCCTCGGTGGTTTCGGCCACGACGAAGTCGGAGCCGTACTTCTTGAAAGCCTCGATCGGTCCCGGCGCATCGGAGGAGCGCACCCGATCGAGCGTGATCCGGATGTCCTTCTCCGTGAGGTCCGGGTTCTGCTCCGAACCGGAGAGCGCGAATTCCTTGCGGATGATCGACTCGTTGAGTACGAACCACGAATAGTCGTGCCCGGTCTCAAGGATCGTGCGCATCGTCCGATTCGTATCGAAGCCCGGATAGTTCGGCGCCGGGAAACGATTGCCCTCGGCATCGAACCACATCGACGACGGCCCCGGAATGATTCGGATCCCGTGCCCCGGCCAGATCGGATTCCAGTTCTCGATGCCCTCCGTATACGCCCAGATCCGGTCCCGGTTGATGAGGCTGGCTCCGGCATCCTCGGCGATCTGCAGCATCCGCCCGTCCACATGAGCGGGCACTCCGGCGAGCATCGTGTCCGGGAACTCGCCGAGGCGGTCGACCGGCCAGTACTTCTTCATCAGTTCGAAATTGTGTCCGATGCCGCCGGTGGTGACGATGACGGCGGGTGCCCGGAGTTCGAAGTCGGCGAGTTCGTCGCGGTTCGATTCGACTCCGCGGGCCGTGTGACTGGGGGCGAGCGTCCGCCCGCGGACGCCGACGACGGTCCCATCCTCGGTGATGAGTTCGTCGACGCGGTGACGGAAGGCGAACTCGACGAGTCCGGCGGCCTCCGCGGTCTCGACGGGTTCACGGAAGACCCGGACCACCTCGGGGCCGGTGCCCCAGGTGAGGTGGAAACGGGGCACGGAATTGCCGTGATCAGCCGCACCGGACCCACCGCGTTCGGCCCAACCGACGATCGGGGTCAGGCGTAAGCCGAGGTCACGCAGGTACCGGCGCTTCTCCCCGGCCGCGAACTCGAGGTACGCCTCCGCCCACTTCCGCGGCCAATGATCCTCATCTCGGTCGAAGCCCGCCGAGGTGGTCCAGTCGTCTTTGGCGAGCTCGAGCGAATCGTGGATGCGCAGTCGCCGCTGTTCGGGGGAGTCGATGAGGAAGAGTCCGCCGAGGGACCAGAACGCCTGTCCGCCGAGGTTCGCGCGGTTCTCCTGGTCGAGGATGAGCACGCGTTTGCCGGCCTGGGTGAGTTCGTGGGCGGCGACGAGTCCGGCGAGCCCGGCCCCGACGACGATCGCATCGGGGGAGCGGCGATCCGGGGCGGAACGATCACCGGGTCCGGCGCTGTCTCCGCCGTCACCAGGTGCGTGGGACGAACCCGTGCTGTCGAAAGAACCCATCGTCGACTCCTCTGTCGTCTCTGTCGGCTAGTGAACCGACGTCAAGTGTGCGCAGATTGCCCAAAACCGGCCGGATTCTGACAATCTGGACACACTTACCTACCAGTAGGTTTCAGTATTGCAGATTTTCCCGGTGTGAAGAGGCATAGGCGGTCCGTAGTCACGCGCAATTTCGGTCGGTGTCCATCAGCCTTCGAGGGTGCGTTCCAGCCAGTCGGCGGCTGCGGCGAAGGACTCGTCCGTCGTCGTCGGATCGACCGGCACCACTGCTCCGTCGGAGCTCGGGTAGCTGCCGAGGAAGTGCAGCTTGAGGGCCGCCCGGTGGACACCCTGCAGGGCCTCGGCCATGCGTGCCTCGTGGATGTGTCCGAGCAGGTCGATGGAGAACTGGTAGAGGCCCAGCCCGTCACCGGTCGGCCGGGACTCGATGCGGGACATATTGATCCCACGGCTGGAGAACTGTTCGAGCAGTTCGAGCAGCGAACCCGCCCGGTCCGAACGCAGGGCCGCCACGACGGTCGTCTTGTCCGCGCCGGTCGGGGCGGGCAGAGGGCCTGGGCGGGTGACCACGACGAATCGGGTGACGGCGTCCTTTCGGTCGCCGATGTCCTCGGCGACGATCTCGAGTCCGTACCGTTGCGCGGCCAGGGCCGGGCAGACGGCGGCCATATGGTCGCCGGCGTCATTGGCCAAGTCTCTGGCGGCCGCGGCAGTCGAAGACGTCGGCAGGTAGACGGCTTCGGGGAAGTTCTCGTTCATGAATGCTCGCACCTGCGCCTCGCCGTGCGGGTGCGAACCGAAGGAGGAGATCTCCTCCCTGGTGGTGCCGGGCTTGACGGCGAGGACGAAGCGGACGGGCACGACCACCTCGGCGATGATCTGCAGACGCCCGTTCTCGGTGAGCGCATCGATCGTGGCGGGCACTCCGCCTTCCAGTGAGTTCTCGATCGGCACGACCGCGGCATCGCAGTCGCCCTCGAGCACCGCGTCGAGTGCCGAGGGGGCATTGCGCATCGGATGAGTCGTGGCCTCGGCGCGCAGGTTCCGGGAGTCGAGGAAGCTGAGCAGGGCCGCCTCGGTGAAAGTGGCCTCAGGGCCGAGGTACGCGAAACGGTTGAGGCTCACTTGCCGGTCTCCTTGTGTGGATCGGAGGAATTCTGCGTGGATTCGGACGACCCGGAATCGGCGGGGGTGGAGGAGACACCGCCTGGCGTCCCGCCATTCCGCTTCGCACGGAGGCGGCGGACGAGGATGGCGCGGGCGACGTCGCGGTACTGGGCGGCACGGTGCAGCTGCGCTTTCAGATCACGACCGGTGACGCGGTGGTGGAGGTCGCATTCGACCTCTTCCACGCGCAGTCCGGCGTTGACGACATCGATGGTCATGGCCGCTTCGACGCCCCATCCGGCGGCGAACGGCAGGGCCGCGTCGAAGGCCTCCCGCGACAGGCAGCGCATGCCCGACAGGGGCTGGGTGGCTTCGAATCCGGAGAGCTCGGCGATGCCCTTCTTCGCCAGACCGACGACGAAGCCGAAGCCCCCGCCCTTGCGCTTCTGCGCGGGCAGGATCGCGATCGTCATGTCCGCCTGACCAGCGAGCACAGGCTCGGCCAGGGGAGCGGTGTTGATGGCGGAGTCCTCGAGGTCGCCGTCGATGAACAGCAGCGCCCGGTAGTGCGGGTCGACGCCCGGATCGGCGTCGGAGATCTCCCGATTGCGCAGAGCGAAGGCTCCGGTCATCATGGCCGCAGCCTTGCCCTTGTTCTTCGGGTGGGTGATGACCTCGGCGCCGGCCCGGCGGGCCAGGGTTCCCGTGTCGTCAGCCGATCCGTCGTCGACGACGAGGACCATGTCGACCCCGGGGATCTGCTTGGCCCCAGCGACGGTGGCACCGATCCGCTGGGATTCGTTCATCGCAGGGATGATGGCGGCGACCGCCTCGGGGGCGGGGTGCGGCTGTGCGCTCATGTCGGTTCTCCTGTCCGTCACCGGCACCGAGGTGGGGCACCCTTTTCGGGTCCCGCCTCGGTGATGGGGTGGTGACGGATATCAGTGGATGGTCAGCTGGCGGGACACGATGCCCGAGCGGACGCGGCGGGCCTCGGTGCTCATCGGCTCGGTCGTGTTCAGCGCTTCGTCGAGGCGCTTGCCGAACGCGGCGATGGGCTCTTCGACGTCGTCGACCTGGGTGCCGAACTCGAGTTCCCAGACGGGGACGATGATGCCGTGGGCGCGGAAGTAGCCGAGGAAGGTGCCGATTCCGCCGAGGTCGTTGGCGTTCTCGGCCTGCAGGCGGGCCATCGCATCGACGACGCGGTCCTCACCTTCGGGGCGGGCCCACCGGACGTAGGTGCGGCCGGACATCTCGGTCCAGTAGGCGGAGGCGACGGAGGCGAGCTTCTCGGTCGGGGCCACGGAGTCGTTGGCCTGCTGGAGGGCGGCGGCGACGTCGGCATCGGACTCGGCTTCGGGCAGGGCCCAGTAGTCGAAGTTCTCGAGCACGCGGACGTCGAACGGGTGAGAGGTGTCGAGGATGTCCTGCAGACGCGGGCCCTCACCGGGTTCGGTGGTCGCCTCGATGGAGGTGCCGGGTTCGGCGTCGACGGCGGCCAGCAGGCCGCGGGCGACGTCGCGGGAGGCGTCTGTCGAGGACACGGGCACCTGCATTCCGGCCAGGATCTCACCGTCGTCGCGACGCCAGGCCTGCCATGCGGCGGGCAGCAGGGACGTGATGGTCACCTCGTGGCCGCCGTATTCCTCGGTGAGCTTCGCGGTCGCGGTGGCCGCGGGCACGAGTTCACGCAGGCAGATGAGGTCGGCTTCGAACGGCAGGTCCGCGAACGGACGCGCGACGAATGCCGTGGCCTGCGCCCTGGCGAGGCGTTTGGCGATGAGTTCTTCCTTGGAGCGCTTCGACTTCTTTCCCATGGGACGCAAGTCTAGTCGGTGGAGTCATCGGTGCATCATCCAGTGCGACGGCCCGCGCAGCACGGTGAGTTGAAGTGGCCCACGCTTGGCAACGGTGGCATCATTTATCCGTGGCTATTCTGCAGACGTCGACCGGGAACCCAGACGACCGGTCCGATACAGCCGGAGCCGCCCGGAAAGAATTGCGCCCTTCATTCGTCGAACGCGACGCCTTTCGCACCGCTCTGTCGTCGGCCTATGCCGACGGGCGCATCGACGATGAAGAGTTCGAGCGCCGCTCCACTCTCATCGAAACCGGGAACCATGCCGCGGACCTGCAGCGAGCCCTGGCCGATCTGCCCCGACCCGAGGTCGAGTTCCCGACCACACTCACCCGCGCCGAGGCGCTCAAGCGGCGCCGTTCGCTGCGGACTTCCGGCGCCCCGGCGGTCAGCCGCCGCCTCCTGCTCGCCGGTGGTGCCGCTGCCTTGGGCTTCGTCGTCGCCGGCGGAGCCTCTCGGCTCTTCGGCGCGGACTCAAAGGCAGTCGAAACTTCGGGCTCGGACTCGCCTGAGGTCGACTTCATCACTGATCCTGCTGCCCTCGAAGATGTGCTGACAAGGGTGAAGGACAAGGGGTACACGCATTTCCGTGAGATCTCTATCGATCCGGATGTGTTCCAGGCCGGTGCCCGCAGTCTGAAATCGTCTCGCGGCATCGACAGCGTCATCGTCTACGGGCGTGCAGAGCCAGACATCACCCCCAGCAGTCGCTTGGGCGAAGGCGACAGGCTCTTCACACTCGACGACTTCGCTCTCGGCCTCATCCCGGCGATGGCCCAGGCGGCAGCGAAGAAACTCGGCAGCGGGCAGGGCCTGCGAGTGGAGCTGCGGACCGAGAGCGACGCGTCCAACAGCAAAGCGGAACCGGTGATCTCTGTGATGGTGGCAGGCGGCGACTACGGCGATGGCGGAGGCGAACTGCGCTGGACTGCTGACGGGAGAGAGCTCATCTCCATCCATCGCACGGGCGAGGAATGAAGGGGATCGAAATGGCCGAGAAGAAGAAGGACGATTGGCTCCCCTCCCGTGACGAACGCGCGCCCTATATCTCAGCGCTCAATGAGGCGCTCGCCGACGAACGGCTCAGCGCCGACGAACACGACGAGCGGATCGCTTCCGCCGAGGCGGCCACCAGTTTCACCACCCTCGACGGCCTCGTCGCCGATCTGCCCTTCGAATGGCACGACGAGAAGTTCGAACGAGCGCAGACGACCGACCGTCGGCGATTCGTGCTCGGCATCGGGGCACTGGTCGGCATCACTGCCGCCTCGTGGGTCGGCACCCGGGCGTGGGTGAAGAGCGGAGACGGCGCCGAGGCGACTGGCCGAGGCGGTGGAGGCGAAGTGGGGTCGAACTCGGCGTCCTCTGAGTCTGATTCTTCCGAGTCTGAGGACGACTATGAGGAGACCGTTCCCACTGATCTCGTGCAGGTGCTGAACTGGCGCAAGGACACTGTGCCCTCAGCAATCGAACATGCGACGGCACTCGGGCTGACCATGGTCGGGCGGATTCAGGGCGGAGGAGACGACGTCACGGTCAAGGGGTCGAACGAGAACGACGAGTGGATCACGGTCCGCTTCCGGAAGGGCTTTCGTCCGACGGTCGACACCGACACGAGCCAGAGTCCGTCAGACAAATGGCTCAGACCCGCCGAGATCCCAGCTGTCGACGTGGCCGCTCTGCACGATGAAGTGAAGTCCGAACTCAGCAAGAACACGCAGTCGCATCAGCTCGATATCGGCTATGACCTGACCGCTGACGAATGGCTGGTGTTGATCTGGGACGGGCCGGATTCCTTCGCCTGGACCCTTGACGGGCTCAAGCGCGTCAAACGCGACTGACCGAACAGCCGCCACTGCCTGTCGCAGGCAGCTCAGCTGACGTGCTCGACTCAGCGGTCGTGCTCGACTCAGCGGTCGTGGCCGACGGGGATGAAGTAGCGCGTGTTGTTCGACTCGTCCATGCGCACCTGCAACTTGTCGCCCGGATGGGGGAACGCAGAGCGCTCCGGGTTGTCGGGGGTCAGTCCGAGCGTCTCCAAGCGGATGATGCCGTGGCGGCCCACCTCGTCGGCGGCGAGGACATAGGAGTGGTTGAGTTCGCGGATCGTGACCTCGATGGCCGGATCTGTCGGTTCGTCCGCCTCGGCGAAGGCGCGGGGCGGGGCGGAATTGCCCATGCCCAGATACGCGCCGACGTCATCGGCGATGTAGCCGGCCACGGAGTCGGCCTGCGCCATCAGACCTGCGAGGATCACCGACAGCCGTTCCTGCTGGGCATCGGATTTCAGGGCCTGCCCGGGTTTGAAGAGGTGCTCCTCGGCGAGCACGCACCACGCGTCCTGCATGATCGTGCGCAGCTGGAGTTCGACGAGGACGGAAGGCTCGGAATCGAAGGGAACCTCGACGATGAGGTGGCGGCCGCGGTATCCAGAGGGCTTCGGGGTCGCGGAGTAGTCGCGCACCTCGGCGATGGAGAGGTTCGTATCGTCGCTCACCTCGGTGAGCAGGTCCCACAGGGCCGACTGTTCGCGTTCGGTGCGGCAGATGACGCGGGCGCCGACGACATCGATGACCTGGTTCTCGACCTCGACGGATTCGTGGATCTCGTCGTTGGCATCGGCGAGCTTGCGGCGCAGCTTCTCGCCGGTGCGCAGTCGATCCTTGATCCGACCGTCGACGACGCGCACTCGATCTCCGGAGAGCAGTGCGGATGGAGCGCGGACGGACTCGACCCAGTCATTGACCGTCTCGAGGGCGGCCCTCCAGGTGGACTCACGCCGGTCGTAGGCTTCGTCGACCAATTCGCGGACAGTTGCTGACATCCTCGTCACCTTCCTAGCTCCTGATTCAACTTCACCAGAAGAGAGGGGAGATGTCTATGGCTTCGACGCTGAAGTTGCGCCGGGGTGCCGAAAGGTGAGACGAAGGTGCCTCAGAGGTCGTAGTCGACGACGACGGGAGCGTGATCGGACGCGCCTTTGCCCTTGCGCTCCTCACGGTCGATCTCGCCTGCGGTCGCTGTCTTCGCCAGCGCCTGCGAGGCGAGCTGGAAGTCGATGCGCATGCCCTGCTTCTTCGGGAAGCGCAGTTTCTGGTAGTCCCAGAAGGTGTAGACGCCGGGTCCGGGCGTGAACTGGCGGGTGACTTCGCTCAGGCCCGCGCCGAGGAGATCATCGAAAGCGGCACGCTCGGCATCGGAGACGTGGGTGGCACCGTCGAACTCGGCCATGTCCCAGACGTCCTCGTCGAGCGGAGCGACGTTGAAGTCACCGCAGAGGACGAGCTTCTTCTCCGGTTCGGCGCTGAGCTGGGCGGCGATATCGGCCGTCAGCGCCTTGTACCACTCCAGCTTGTAGCCGTAGTGCGGGTGGTCGAGTTCGCGGCCGTTGGGCACATAGAGCGAATAGACGCGTACATCGTTGCAGGTCACCGACAGCGACCGGGCTTCGACGACGGGTTCTTCCGAACCGAAGGCAGGGATGTCCTTGAACCCGATCTCGGTGTCGGCCAGTCCGACGCGCGAGGCGATGGCGACACCGTTCCACTGGTTGAGGCCGTGATAGCTGACCTCGTAGCCGCGCTCGGTGAACAGCTCCTCGGGGAACTGCGAGTCCTTGCACTTGAGCTCCTGGATGGCCAGGACATCGACATCCGAACGATCCAGCCAGGCCCCGATGCGGTCATGGCGGGCACGGATCGAGTTCACATTCCACGTAGCGATTCTCACCCTCCCACCCTAAGCCGTCCGCGCCGGAGGAGAAAGCGGGGTCTCGACGGGTCGATAGGATTGGGACCATGCCTGAAGCTCCCAATGAACACCTCGGCCATGACGGTGGCGCCTACCCGGACTCCTACTATGTGCGGCTGTCCGAGGACCGCCTCGTCTCGACTCTGCACAGCCAGGGTGCTTGGCAGCCCGGCGAGCAGCACCTCGCGCCCGCCTCGGGGATGGTGCTTGCCGAGATCGAACGTCGACTGCCCAGCGACAAGCTCATCTCCCGGGTGACCTTCGACGTCCTCGGCGTCATCCACTCCGGCGAGTTCACCATCGATGTCAATGTCGTCCGCCCCGGCCGCACCATCGAACTCGTCGAAGCGCATATGCGCCACGGTGAGCGCACCAGCGTGACCGCTCGGGTGTGGAGACTGCAGGCCTCCGACACCGAGGCGGTCGCAGGCGACGAATGGTCCGCGATGCCGCCCGTGTCCGAAGTGCCCGAGATTCCTTTCACCAACCGTTGGGGCGGCGGTTACATCGCGTCCCTCGAGGGGCGCCAGGGAGCGGACGCCCACCCCGGCTACGCACGGTCCTGGGTGCGCAGTCCCTATCCTCTCGTCGACGGTGAGAGCGACCCGCCGACCGCGGCCTTCGTCAAGTTCGTCGACACCGCCAACGGTCTGGCCGTCCGTGAGGATCCGAAGACGACGTTCTTCCCGAACGTCGACCTCTCCATCCACCTCACTCGCGTGCCCGAAGCCGGCTGGGTCGGCTTCGACACCAAGGTGGCCTTCGGGCCGACCGGACTGGGGCAGACGACGAGCGTGCTCAGCGACGTCGACGGACCCATCGGCACAGCAGTTCAGTCCCTGACCGTTCGTCGAGGTCAAGGCGCGGTATGAATCCGCGGCCGCGTGCCCTCATCACCGGGGCGAGCTCCGGGCTGGGGCGCGGCTATGCCCGCACCCTGGCCGCCGAGGGCTACGACCTCGTCCTGGTCGCCAGGGACGAGGACCGGCTGAATCAGCTGGCCGAGCAGCTGCGAACCAGGCAGAGTACCCACGCCGAGGCGGCCGTGGCCGATCTGTCGACCCGTGACGGTATCGACGCGGTCAACGAGATCATCGCGACGCAGCCGATCGATGTGCTCATCAACAATGCCGGCTTCGGTCTGTCCGGGACACTGCTGGGTACCGATGCTGCTGAGCTAGAGGTGCTCGATCGGGTGCTCGCCGGGGCGGTGAGAGAGCTGTCGCTGGCAGCGGCTCGGCGCATGCAGTCCCGCGGTCGCGGAGGAATCATCAACGTCTCCTCGCTGGCGGCGGTGACGACGATGGGACAGTATGCCGCGTCGAAAGCTTCGACTCTGGTCTTCACCGAGGCGCTCGCCGGGGAACTCAGGGGCGGCCCGGTGACGGTCACCGCCGTTCTGCCTGGCTTCATCCGGACGGAATTCCACAGCCGCCTCGGCGTGGAGCGTCCGGGACCCGGCCTGATCTGGCTCAGCGTCGATCAGGTGGTGCGGGAGTCGCTGCGTGATGCGCGGGCGGGGAAGGTCGTCTCTGTGCCGGGGTGGGGATATCGCATTGCCGCGCTCGTTGCCCCTGTGGTGCCGCGTCCGCTCATGCGATGGGGGTCGGCCGGATTCTCCTTCGCCCGCACCCGCGATCGCTGAGTCGGGATTCGCGAGATGCGCCGGCGGTCATCGAACTGTGGTCGTGTGCTCGCCGCGGGATGTGACCTATATGCAATTTTCGGCAGGGGCGGCACAACTGAGTTGAGGATTGAACTACCGGGGGCTGAGCCTGTGACCAGGGGTTTTATTCTGATCGCTTCTGTGCTATAGAGCCCGACAGGATTCAAGACGGAGCGTGAGATTCTTTACAAGCGACACGAAAGTGTGGTCAAATTAATGTGTTCGCCCGGTGGGGATCGGGTGGACATAACGGACGTATGGGGATGCGTCCGGGTACTCGAGGGGAGTGCTGCGAGGACCCCGGGATGTCGCGATTACGCGCCCCGGGGTTCTTGTCATTCACGGCAGTGTTTCGCGACCGCCCGCCTGATTTCAGGTCACTATCGGACATCCGAACTCGAATCCAGGTCACTATCGGATACTTCTGCGTGCGAAAAGTATCCGATAGTGACCTGGATTCGGTGGCCGCATCCGATGGTGACCTCGCCGTTGCCTGCTGCTGAAGCAGAAACTGCAGCTGCCGGCTTCTGCCGACTGCGGCGCTCTTGGATGTCGGCGCTACTGGACGCTGACGCTGCGCTGGCGGCGCGAGCGAGTGCGGGCGATGCCGATCTCCAGGGCCACCGCGCTCAGCGGAGCACCGAGTGCCATTGCCGCATTGCCGGCGGCGCGCTCGGCGACTTCGGCGATGATCGCATCGATGTCGGCGCGTTCATCGGCGTCGACGTGGATGAGCAGCTCCGGACTCCGCGCGGTGCCGCGCAGAATCACCGTGGCGTCGGAGACTCCGTCGGTGGATTCGAGGTCGGCGGCGACCGCCTCGGCGATGACCTCCGCATTCACCGTGGTCAGACCCGTGCGGGCATCGGCCTGCATCCGGAAGGGCTTCGCGAAGTCCTTGCGCGGGACCTGCACGCTCAGCCAGCGGAGCCCGATGATCGCCAGGATGAGGGCCACGACCACGGCGATGAGCGCCGAATAGGGCTGCGCCAGCACCGAGGCGACCGGACCGAGATCCGCTCCCGCCTCCAGGGCAGGGTCGACCGGGGCGGTGAGACCGAACCCGATGGCGAGCACTGCCAATCCGATGATCAGCGCGATGAGGCCGAGGATGATCAGTCCCGTGCGGTTGGCGGCGGCGGCCGTGCGTCTCATGACTGACTCCTTCTGGCCTGGACCTTCACCGTGGGGGTGCGGTCGAATGAGATCGAGGCGAAGCGTTCCCTGACGGCGGCTTCGACTTCGGCGCGGATCGGCTCAACGTCGCGGATCGGCGTCGAGAACGTCACGATCGTCGACCTCGCGTTCGACGAGGCCTTGACCCCGCTGACGCCGTCGACCCCATCGGCGGCCGCGGCCGCGATCTGCGACAGCGCCGAGGTGGGCAGGGCGACCTCGAAATCACCGATGTGTTCTGACCCAGCGGCGCTCACGCCGAGGATCCGGCGCGCTCCGGGAGAGATGCCGAGGATGAAGGCGATGAGTCCGAGCAGAGCCAGGACGATGCCGACCGCGATGACGACCGCGGAATTCCAATGCAGGTTCCCGGCCGCCTCGGCGATGGCGGAATCCGGTGCCTCGATCAGTGCGGCTGCGACGGATCCGAAGCTCACGAATGCGGCGATGCCGGCCCAGCCGAGTCCCACGGCGAGGAGCAGCAGGATGAGGGCGACGACCACGGCCGGACCGATGCGGGAGGGCCGCTTGCGCAGCAGGCGTGTGCTCATTGCAGGCGATTCCTTCCTCGATTCGCACCGGAGGACTCCGGGGCGAGCCACCGCACGCTGATGTCGACCTGACGGACGGTGACACCGGTGAGGCGTTCGACTTCGTGACTCAGGGTGGAGCGGACGTGTTCGGTCGCCTCGACGATGGGGGTGGGGTAGGCCAGGCCCAGCTGGACGGCGAGCGTGCAGCTGCGCCCGGACAGGGTGACATCCACGGACGGGCGCGTGTCCAGGCTGGAACTCGCTCCGATTCCGAAGAGACCCGAGCTCGTGCCGCCGACGCCGGGCAGGTCTTTCAGCACCTGCCCGGCGGTGCGCTCCACGACCTTGTCCGCGATCGTCAAGCCGCCTCGGCGAGCTGGAGCGTCGTCGAGTATCGGGGCCACGGCGCTACCTCCGCGTGGTCGAGCGTGAGCTCAGCGCGGACAGGTCGAGGCGTCCGTCGAGGACGAGGCCGACGACCAGGCCGAGCCCGCCGCAGATGGCGACGACGAGGAACGCGAGGAAACCGCCGAAGTAGGCGACGATTCCCAGCGTCAGGCCGACGAGGAGTCCGATGAGAGTTTTCGACATGGCATTCCTTCTGCCGAGGTGGTGCAGCGGATGAGGGTCAGTTGAGTTCCGGCGAATCCTTGGCCGGAGCCTCTTCGTCGTCCTCGGGCAGGTGGACGTCGGTGACGTCGATGTTGACCTCGACGACCTGGAGTCCGGTGCCCTGTTCGACGGCGCGCACGACGTTGCGGCGGATCGCCTCGGCGACGTCGACGATGGAGGTGCCGTATTCGACGACGATGGTGAGGTCGATGGCGGTCTGCTTCTCACCCTTCTCCACGGACACTCCGCCCGAGACATTGGTCTGCGAGCCGGGGATGCGGTCGGTGAGGGTGTCGAAGGCGCGGCGTGCGGCATTGCCCATTCCGTAGACGCCGGGGACCTCGCGGGCGGCGATTCCGGTGAGCTTGGCGACGACGTTCTCGGCGATGGTGGTGGTGCCCATCTCGGTGACGAGCGGGCTGCGCACGTCATCGTTCTGGGTGGTCTGGGCCTTCTGGTTCGAATCGGACTGCTTGGGTTCCGGCATCGTTCTTCCTTTTCGTTGGAGGTGCATGCGGTTCGCAAGTCCTTCGTCTGAAGGATGCTTACACAGGTACAGACGCAGCCTCAATGAAATCCTCACGCGGTGTTCGCAGAAATTTTTCGCCGGAGCGAATTTTTCGCCGAGGCGGCAAGCCGGTTCCGCGGCCGCGTGGCCTACGATGGGAATATGACAAGGGGAGATGATCGTTTCGACATCGTCACCCTGGTTGTGCGCGCTCGCGAGGGCGACATCGCCTCGTTCGAGGCCCTCGTCGACGAATACGAGCGGAAGCTGCTGCGTTTCGCCTGGCGTGCGCTCGGGGATCGACAGGATGCCGAGGACGTCGTTCAGGACACGCTCGTCAAGGCCTGGAGATCGCTCGACGCCCTGGCCGAACCCGCTGCCTTCGGCACGTGGATCTACCGGATGGCCTCGAACCGCTGCACCGATGTGCTGCGCCGACGCACATCCCGGCCCTCCGACGCATCGGATCCGGAGGACCTCGGCCATCACGTCGACGGTGCCGCCTCGGTCGAACGGTCCGTCGAGGCACGCACGGCGCTTGAGCATTTCTCCGAGATTCTGCAGACTCTGTCCTCCGAGCAGCGTGTAACGTGGGTGCTCCACCAGATGGAAGGTCTCAGCTACGCCGAGGTCGCCGAGACCTTGGGAATCAGCGAAGGCAGTGTGCGCGGACGCATCCACCGCGCCCGAACCGCCATCGCCGAGGGCATGGAAGGATGGGTATGAGCGACGAGTCCGTCGACGCCACGGACGCTCACCTGCGCGGCATCATCGACGAATACATGGGGGCCTTCGAACCGGACCCCGCCGAATCCGTCGGCCTGCGCGAACGCATCCTCCAGATCGTGCGCGAGGACGCGGCCCTGGCGCCGGCCACGAAGCTGACGACCGAGCGCGGCAACCCTTTCCGGATGGCGACGGCAGAGGTGCGCGGAATCATCCGCGAGGCCGTCGACTCCGTGCCCGGGATCCGCGCCCGCAGCGTGAATCTGACCCCCGCGGGCGAGCCGGAGGGCAGCGCCGTCGAAGTTTCGCTGACCGTGACGATGAGCGCGGGGACGGCCTTCGTCTCCGCCGCCGAGGATGTCCGCCGCAGCGTCGCCGGTGCCCTGATCGCGCAGGTGGGGATCCCCGCAATGCGAGTCGACGTCACCGTCGAGGACGTCTTCGTCGATGAGGAGGCCGCCGATGACTGAGAAGCCGAGGGTTGAGAAAGCGAGAGTTGAAAAGCCGAGGTTTGAAAACGGGACCTCACGCGGATTCGACGAGGCGGCGGTCTCGGCCCGCCTGACCGAATCCGTCACCGGAGTCGACGGCGTCACCGGCCTGGCACCGGGGCTGCGCGACATGATCGCCAACGCGGCCGCTCGAGTGATGCGCCGAACCGGGTCCGAACCGCTGCGCGTCGAGGTCTGGCGCACTGGCGAGGATCTCGGCGTCCGGATCGATGCGCATCTCGATGACAGTCGGCCCGTGACCGAGATCGTCGACGAGCTCTTCGCCGTCATCGCCGTCGACCTGCAGGCGGCGGTCGACGGGCCCATTGGGGAGATCGACATCGACGTGCACATCGTCAGCCGCAGCCGCTGAGGTCGTGCGGCGGGCGGCACCCAAGACGCGAACGGCACAGAAAAAGGTGGATAGCCCAGTTTCAAACTTGGGCTGTCCACCTTTTTCTGGGCTATTGCCGCCCGGTCGCAGTGGGGTGCCGCCGGGCAGTGGCTCTCTAGATGGCTGCAGTCCCTCAGTCGGCCTTGCTCTTCGAGCGTCCGGTGATGAGGCCCCAGATGATGAGCACGATCAGCGAGCCGCCGATCGCGCACAGCCAGGACGACAGTGAGAAGAACTTATCCATCTGGGCACCGAAGATCATGCCGCCGAGCCAGCCGCCCAGCATGGCTCCGATGACGCCGAGGATGAGCGTGGCGAAGAAGCCGCCGCCCTGTTTGCCGGGCAGGATCGCCTTAGCGATGGCTCCGGCGATGAGTCCGAGGATGAGGTATGCGATGAAACCCATGTTGCTCACGTCCCTTCTGAGACAGTTGACCGGCCGGGTTGCACGGTGCTGTTGCCACTGTACAACCGAAACGCAAGGTAAGTGCCAAGTCTTGTTGATCCTTTATGACATCTATACAGACGCAGAGCCAGCCGTATCCTCACGAGGATAGTCACATCCGGTGTCAGCACGACCAGCCGGATCCTCACGAGGATAGTCACATCCGGTGTCAGCACGACCAGCCGGATCCTCACGAGGATACTCACATCCGATGTCAGCGGGCCGCGGCAAAAGGGCAGCTGGGCTCTGAGGCGGGAGGCCTGAGGGAGGCCTTCTGGACGCTGAAAGGGAGTGCGCCTGGTCACTGTGACGGGGCTGAACGGGCGTGGTCCGACCGCCCAGTAGACTGGAGTTCATGACCGACAGCGCTGACACTCGCCGACAACTGCTCGACCTCATCGACGAACTCGCCGTGGTGCGCGGCAGGGTGACCCTCTCCTCCGGCAAGGAGGCCGACTACTACCTCGATCTGCGTCGGGTCACCCTCGATCACCGTTCGGCACCGCTCGTCGGCGATGTCGTCCTCGATCTCCTCGAGGCTCATGATCTGCTCGACAAGGTCGATGCCGTCGGCGGCCTGACGATGGGCGCCGACCCGGTCGGCACCGCAGTCATGCACCGGTCGGTGGTGCGCGGCACCCCGCTCGACTCCTTCGTCGTGCGCAAAGAGGCGAAGAAGCACGGAATGTCCCGTCGCGTCGAAGGCCCCGACGTCGCCGGCAAGCGCGTCGTCGCCGTCGAGGACACGTCGACCACGGGCGGTTCCGTGCTCACCGCCGTCGAAGCGCTCAAGGAAGCCGGCGCCGAGGTGGTCGCCGTGGCGGTGGTCATGGATCGCGACACCGGCGCCAAGGAACGGGTCGAAGCCACGGGAATTCCGTACCTGACCGCGCTGACGACCGCGGATCTCGGACTCGACTGAGGCCCGCCTCGGCGAAGTGGGCCTGCGAGGTGCCGCCTCGGCGAATTCGGCTCACCGATCACGACCTGGGACTCGACTGGCAATTCTGTCGAAATCGAGGACGTGGTTTGAAACAAGTCTCTTATTTCAACACGATAGATGAGACACTCCCCAAGAACTGTTTGATGTAAAGGATGACGCGTGCTCACACTGAAAGAGGTTTCCCTGCGCAAAGGGAAGCGGACATATCTGGACGAGGTGAGTTTCACCGCCGAGGCGGGCCGGATCACCGCAATCGTGGGAACCCGCTCGGCGGGCCGCACCGAATTGGTGCGCATCATCATGGGCCTCATCGCCGCTGATGAGGGCACCATCGAACTCGAGGACTTCGAACTCGACTTCGGCGACCGGCAGAACTTCGGCTATCTGCCCGCCGAGCGCGGCGGATACCCGAACATGCGCGTGCTCGACCAGATCGTCTACCTCGCCCGCCTGCACGGGATCACCCTGGGTGCGGCCGAACGGAATGCGCTGACCCTGCTTGGCCATCTCGAGCTCGCCGACCGCGGCTACGCACCGCTGAAGAACCTGTCCGGCGCCGAGATCGCCCGCGTCGACATCGCCGCGACCCTGGCCGCGGACCCGGACGTCGTCGTCATCGACGACGCCTTCGCCGGCCTCGACGCCGCCTCGCTGCGCCTGGTCACGTCCCTGCTGCGGGCCCATGCATCCTCGGGAGTGCCTGTCATCCTGGCCACCGACGACTGGGAGGCCGCACAGACGTTCGCCGATGACGTCGTCATCCTGAACCAGGGCAAGGTGACCACCTCGGGCAGCGTCGAGAAGCTGCTCGGTGACCAGCACTATCGCGTCGAGACGACGGACACCGAGGCGGCCGCCTCGGCGCTGAAATCCCGAACTGGAATCAGCGATGTGAAGACCGTCGGACGCGAGGGCGTGAGCTTCCGCGCGAATGATGCGAAGTCAGCCGCCGCTGCCGTGGCCGAGCTGAAGAATGTGAAGAACTTCGAAAGTGTCCGCCCGACACTGGCCGAGCAGTACAAGGAGGCTCTGTAATGGCGCGCAAAGACAATGGTGCGAATGACGAGTCCCCGGAACCGCTCGTGTCCAAGGGCACGGCCGGCGAAGGCATCGACGACCTCGGTGTGCCTGTCGAAGACGATGTGATCGAAGACGAGACCGCCGCCGAGGAGGTCGACTCGGACGACGAGGCGACCGCCGCCGGTGCGACCACGGGATCGGCCGCCTCGGCGAAGAAGGGCGCGGACGCGAAGGATCCAGCCGCGAAGGGCACCGACGCGAAGGAGACGGACGAGTCCGGCGCCACCGCCGGCCTCGACGACGTTCCCTTCGAACTCGCCGAGGACACCCCCGACCCCGACGAACTGCCGGAGACCGGACTGGTCTCGGAGTTCGTCGATGTCGGCAACCGCCAGGCCGCGTGGCTCGTGTCGAATCGTGAGTCCACCACGGCCATGCGCAGCCCCTACTTCCTGGTCACGGCCGCCGTGATCATCCTCGGCGTGCTGGCCGCGATCATCTCCGGAATCGTTGCCGACGTGCAGAAGGACTCGGGCACCCCGACCATGGCGATGGTCGGAGTCGGCGAGCAGGCGGCGATGTACGAGCAGCAGCTGGGTGTGAAGATCACCGACGCCAAGGACGCCCCCGCCGCCGAGAAGCTCGTGCGTGAGGGCAAGGTCGACGCAGCATTCATCCAGGACCCGAGCGGTCAGGGACAGCCGACGATCATCGCCCTCGACAAGCAGCCCGATGCCCTGCTCGAGAAGCTCGCACCGAAGACCGAGGCGACGCTGCTCGAGACCCCGGCCGTCGACGGTGCCGTAGCCACCCCGCTGCTGTGGGGCATGGTCGCGCTGTCGCTGCTCGTCGTCGCCACACTGGGCACTGCGCTGTACCAGAACCTGCGCCTGGAGAAGCGAAACCGGATCACCGAGATCATCGCAGCCACGATTCCGCCGCGCGCCTCGGCGTCGGGTCGAGTGACGGGCATGCTGACCCTCGTCGTCGTCCACCTCGTTGCGGCCGCCGTCATCACCGAGCTCGGACTCTCGCTGTCGGGCAAGACGTCCCTGGCATTCGCCATGCTGCCGGGCCTGGGCTGGTTCGCGCTGGCCCTGCTGCTCACCGCCTGGTCGGTGTTCGCGCTGCTCGTCTGGGCGTCGACCGTCGTCGGCTCCAAGGCGCGCGCCACCTTCCTCACGATCATCGGCGTCATCACCGTGGCGGGCTTCTTCGCCCCGGTCATCATCGGACCCTCGGGCACCGTCGCGAAGGTGCTGTCGTGGACGCCGTTCACATCGCCGCTGGGCATCGCCGGTCGTTCCTTCGCCGGTCAGGCCGAGTGGTGGGAAGGTCTCGTCGCCTCCGGCATCGCCCTGGTCCTCGCCGTCATCCTCCATGCTCTGGCCTCGGGCGCGTACGTGCGCTCGGTGCTGTCCGGTGGCGGTCGCGGCGGCAGGACCGTGAAGATGAGCAAGCGCGCGCAGAAGGTCGGTGCCGCCACCTCGGCGAAGGGCGCCGCGAAGTCGGACTCGAGCGCTGACGACGCGGATGATGCCGATTCGGACGACACGGACGACGTGGACGCGGACAAGGACGCGAAGGCGGCGGACGACGAGAAGTCGGCGGCCGCCTCGGCGAAGGAATCCGGCACGAAGAAGTCGGACGTGAAGTCCGGCGGAGAAGACGAAGAGGACGCGAAGTCGGCGGATGATTCCCGCGACGACAAGTGACCGAAAGCGCTGAACCGCAGGTGGGGGTCGGTCCGTGGATCGGCCCCTGGCCTGTGGGTGAGCACTTCGATCCGGAGCTGCTGGCTGAGGGTGATCGGCGCAATGTGGTCGATCAGTATCGGTACTGGAAGCACGATGCGATCGTGGCCGATCTCGATGCCTCGCGGCACGATTTCCACGTCGGAGTCGAGAACTGGCAGCACGACCTCAACATCGGTTCGGTCGTGCGCACCGCCAACGCCTTCAACGCCGCAGCCGTGCACATCGTCGGCAAACGCCGCTGGAACCGGCGTGGAGCGATGGTCACCGACAAGTACCAGCACGTCATCCACCATCCGAGCGTGGACGACCTGCTCAGCTGGTGCGCCGAGAACGACGTGCCCCTGCTGGGCATCGACAACTTCCCGGATTCCGTGCCGCTGGAGACCTACGACCTGCCCAAGCGCTGCCTGCTGCTGTTCGGCCAGGAAGGACCGGGACTGAGCGAGGAAGCGCACCAGGCGAGCCGCGACGTGCTCTCGATCGCGCAGTACGGTTCGACACGGTCGATGAACGCCGCAGCAGCCGCCGCGATCACCATGCATTCGTGGATCCGCCGGCACGTGTACGACCAGCCCGTGAGCTGAGTTCGCTGCCGGCAGCGCAGGCCTCGCAGCGGAGGACTTGGTCTCCCTGAGGAAATCCCGTCCTCCTCGTCCACAAGGCCGTGGTCTCGCCGAGGAGGCCCTGTCCTCCTTGCGCAGGTGCGGTTGACGGCATTGTTTGGTCGATCCACGGGGTTATTCGCGCTCAGATCACCGTGGATCGCCCCAACAATCCAACTCTGTTGGAGTGCGGTGGACCGAGCCGCCGCCACGGAGGTTGCCGACCGGCATACAGAGACGAAGAAGCGCCGAGGCGGCACGACCAACGTCGTGTCGCCTCGGCGCTTCCGTGCTGCCGGGATCCGGCCGCCTCGGTGGGCGTTGATAGGCCCCGACGACGCAGCGCCGCACGCTCGGGGTCGAACGTGCGGCGCTGAAGTGCCGGTGCCTCAGCTGAGGTCGGCGGCGTGGGGTTCGATGAGTCCGCCGAGTTCGGCGAGCTCCGCGGTCAGCGAATCCGAGTCGTCGAAGGTGCGGGTCATGACCGTCAGACGCTTGGCGTAGTGACCGATGGGGTATTCCATGGTCATGCCGATGCCGCCGTGCATCTGGATCGACTCCTGGCTGATGTTGCGGGCAGCCCGGTCGACGATGATCTTCGCGGCGATGACGTCGCGGTGGCGGTCCTTCTCAGCCCCGGGGACCTCGGAGGTCACGGCCAGGCGAGAGTACAGAGCCATGCTGCGCGCGTACTCGAGTTCGGCGTAGAGGTCTGCGGCGCGGTGCTGCAGAGCCTGGTTCGCACCGATCGGTGCACCGAACTGCTCACGGGTCTTCAGGTACTCGGCAGTCATCGTCAGGGAGGCTTCGAGCGCACCGACGGCCTCAGCCATGATCGCGGCATTGCCCAGGTCGAGGACCTCGGACAGCACGGCGTTGGCGTCGGCGGCGTCGAGGCGCTGGGCGGCGACACCATCGAGCTTGAGGTTCGCGCTGCCCAGGCCATCGGCCTGGCGCTGAGCCACACGGCTCAGACCCTCGGCATCGGCGGCGACGAGGTAGAGACCCAGTTCGCCGTTCTGCGTGGCGGTGACGACGAAGTGGTCTGCCACATCTCCGCCGAGCACGTTGTTCTTCTCACCGGTGAGGGTGAAGCTGCCGTCTGCACCGGAGACCTGGGTCTGCGGAGCGTCGACTGCGTAGCGCAGCCCGGGCTCGAGTGCCGCGAGGGCGAGGAAGGTCTGACCCTCTGCCACACCGGGCAGGATGGCCTGCTTCTGCTCCTCGCTGCCGCCGAGCAGAACGGCGTTGGCACCGAGGACTGCGGTAGCCAGGAACGGTTCGAGGACGAGCGAGCGTCCGAACGCCTCGGCGACCACGGCCACCTCGTTGAAGGTCATGTCCGCGCCGCCGTAGGACTCGGGAATCGCAAGTCCGAGCAGTCCCATCTCGGCGAAGGCCTGCCACTTCTCGCGGGAGATGCCCTCGTCGCTGCGAAGGATCTCTTCGCGCTTGGCGATGTCGTACTCGCTGCGCAGGTACTTGTTCAGTGTGCTGGCGAGTTCTTGCTGAATGTCGTTGAGTTCAAGATCCATTGTTGTCCTTCTTGGGAGATCGAGTGAGCGTCGGTATCTCAGAGACCGAGCAGTGCCTTCGAGATGATTCCGCGCTGCACCTCGGACGAACCGCCGTAGATGGTGACCTTGCGGGTATTGAAGTAGCCGGGCAGAGCGTCGACAGCGCCGTTGGGCAGGTCGGACAGACCCTGGCCCTGCACGCGGTCGGAGACGAAGTCGAGACCCTGCGGGCCGAGCACGTCGACGAGGAGCTCGGAGATGTCCTCCTGCAGCTGGGAGCCCTTGAGCTTGAGCACCGAGGAGCGCGGATCCGGCTTGTCGGACCCGGCGGCCTGGGTCGAGAGGATCCGCAGCTGGGTCATCTCGAGCGCGGTGAGTTCGGCTTCGATCTTCGTCAGACGAGCGGAGAACAGGGGGTCATCGAGCAGAGTGCCGCGAGCGGTCTTCGTCACCGCGGCATAGGCCTTGGCGCGAGCGAGGTTGACCTTCGAGCCGCCGATGCGGGCGATTCCGGTGCGCTCGTTGCCGAGGAGAAACTTCGCGTAGGTCCAGCCCTTGTTCTCTTCGCCGACGAGGTTTTCGACGGGCACCTCGACGTTGTCGAAGAAGACTTCGTTGACCTCATGGCCGCCGTCGATGAGCTGGATCGGACGGACGGTGACGCCGGGGGTCTTCATATCGATGAGCAGGAAGGAGATGCCGGCCTGCTTCTTCACGTCCGGATCGGTGCGGACGAGGTTGAAGATCCAGTCGCCGTACTGGCCCAGGGTCGTCCAGGTCTTCTGGCCGTTGACGATGTACTTGTCGCCCTGGCGCACCGCTGTGGTCTTGAGTGAGGCGAGGTCCGAACCGGCGTTGGGCTCGGAGAACCCCTGCGACCACCAGATGTCGATGTTCGCGGTGGCGGGCAGGAAGCGTTCCTTGATCTCCTGCGAGCCGAAGGTGGCGATGACGGGTCCGACCATGGACACGTTGAACGGCAGCGGCTGAGGAACGCAGGCAAGCTGCATCTCTTCGAGCCAGATGTGACGCTGCACGGGGGTCCAGTCCTGGCCGCCCCATTCGACCGGCCAGTTCGGCACGGCGTAGCCGTGCTGGTTGAGGATCCGCTGCGAGGTGACCATGTCTTCCTTGCTCAGCTCCTGGCCGGTGGCGACCTTGAAGCGGAGTTCCTCGGGGATCTCCGTGCGGTAGAACTGACGCATCTGCTGCGCGAACTCGCGCTCTCCTGCATTCAGTAGGGTGTCCATGCGAACTCCTTATAGATCGTTCAGTAACTTTCCTCCAATGGTACGGTTCGGTGTTCGGGCTCACAAGTGGGAGACGGCGAAGATCCTCGCCGAGGCGGCCCTCCGGTGGGATCGGATGTTGATGTCACAATCGCCTAACTTTATTTCAGAGATGTATTACTACACCTATCCCAAGTGGTAATACTGATCCAGGAATTCCAATGGTGATTCCGAGACGTGAGCTTCTCCGGATTGAACCCCGCGCCGCTGGGCTCCGCATTCCCCGCTGCAGAAGATCCCCAGGGGTACGGAAAGCTGAGTGACGTGTCAGGCAGGACCACGCATATCCCCCCGGTCGCACCGTCGCGTCGGCTCTTCGGCTATGAGTCCGAGCTCTCGACGGTCGTCGGCGCGATCTCCGGGCAGGGGCATCTGGGCGCTCTCATCATCGGCGCGGCGGGCATCGGGAAGACCGCGCTGGTGAATGCTGCGCTCTCTCGTCTCGACCCCGATCTTGCGGTCACCCGCCTGCGCGGCTCGGAGAACGCGCGTGTCCGGAACCTCGGAATCTTCGAAATCCTGCTGTCGAGGGAGGGCATCGACACAGACCTTCCGCCCGGTCGGGCGCTGTCGGTGATCGGTGATCTGTTCGAGCGCAGAGCTGAGGGCGGTCGCTCTCTGGTCGTCGTCGACAATGCCGATCTCGTGGACGATCATTCCCTCGCAGTGCTGGCCCAGCTGACGGATGCGCGCAGGATCAAACTTGTCATCGCCGCCGAATCGGCGCGTCCGCCGGTCGATCTCATCGCCGGACTGTGGCTGTCCGGAAGCATTGTCAGGATCGATCTGGACGGTATCGACGAGGCGGATGCGGCTGCGATGATCAACAGCATCGGACTCTCGGAGACCGAGACGAGATCGGTCTCGGAGCTGACTGCACTCGCCCACGGCAATCCGCGGCTGCTCGAGAGGCTGCTGTTCGGGCGGAGCCGGACCAGCGGGGTCGAAACCGCGATCGCCCGGGTCAATCAGTCCAGCCGCGAGGTCATCGAAACCGTCGCTCTCATCGAAGCGGTGCCCTATGACGTGCTCGTCGGGTTCACCAGTCCGCAGACGATCGACTGTTTGGCGGAGGACGGTCTGCTCTCGATCTCGAAGGGCCGAGGGGGAACGGTGAGCATGCACGAACCCGTCACGGCTGAGAACGTCCGAGCCATGGTCCCTCCCTCTCGCAGCCTCGAGCTGCTCACCCGATTCGATGCCGGAGCGGATCTTTCGGCACTTCACGGCAGGACGCTCTTCGGCTACGCCGCGTGGTCGATCTCCTTGGGCCGGGTGCCGACTCCCAAACAGGTTCTGGATGCCGCCGGTTGGGCAAACGCGCGGGGCAGATACCGCGAAGCCGCAGAGATCATCCGCACCAGCGGCTATCGCGGTCCCGAACTCGACCTCGAGCACGCCCGCAGCGAATGGGGAGCCGGCCGTCTCAGGCAGGCCCGGGAGATCGTCGACCCGCTTGTCTCCGAGGCGTGTCTGAATCCGGACACCTCAGCACAGGAGTATCTGTCCCGTCTCGCCTCGATGGAACTGAGGCTGATGGACCCAAGGAAGCCCGAGGAACTGCGGCTGGACTGGGTCCGGGACACACTTTCGCTGCCGATCGACGTCGGTCGGCTCGATGCGACGCGCGCCAGGTTCGACCTCAAAGGAGGTCGTATCGCCGCTGCCTGTGCCTTGGCCGAGAGCGTCTATCTCAACCATGCGAGCTCGGTGCGCCACCGTCTGCGCGCATGTGCGTTCCTCGGCGTGGCAGAAGTGATGTCCGGGCGGATCGAACTGGGACTGAGCTATATCGCGCAGGCCCGGCTGATGTTCGGACTTCCCGGGCCCGAATCGTTCGAACGGGAAGATGCCATCCCGCAGTTCTTCGTGGCGAATTTCATCGCCGGCAACTGGGCCGAGGCGCGGACGGCAATGGATGAACTGACCTCCAGTCGGCGGCTGACCAGGCTGACGAACGCGCTCATCGACCTGCGCACCGGAAACGCGGCGAAGGCCCACTGCATCCTCGGCGAACTCAATCTCGGTGCCGACCCCTGCGACATCGTCGATATCGCTGGAATGGCCAGGTCGGCACTGTCTCTCTCCGCTGTGCTGACAGACCAGCGGACGGAGGTCGTCTCGATCGCTGTCGACGAGGAGGCCGATGCCAGTCGGCATTCGTGGTGGGCTTCATTCGAAGCCAGACTCTTCGATCTGCAGGCACTGGCGCAGACGTCGCCGGGGCCGGCAGCCCCGCAACTCTATGAGCTCGGGGCCTGGGCAGAAGAACACGGCGCGCACACCCTTGCCTGCCTGGCCTGGCTCGAGGCCGGTCGACTCGGGCACGAACAGGCCATCGGCGGATTGTCCGCGACGTCCGGCAGGGTCGACGGCTCCCTCGGTCGCCTGCTGCGCGCCGTGGCACATGCCTTCAGCACTGACGATCTGCAGGCGCTCATCACCGCGGCCCGTGAGGCGCTGATCTTCGGCGCGGTCGTGCTCTGCGCCCAGCTGTCCGGCGAGGCCCGAAAACGCGCCGTTGCCTCAGGCAATGCTGCCGCCACCAAGGAAGCCCGGATCCTGCTGGGCCGGAGCCGGCGCGTGCTCGACTTCGATGCCGACGGCAAACGGTTCCACGCGAATCTGGGCGAGCTCGAGCACTCGATCATCACGGGCATCGTCGAGGGTCGAACGAGCGCAGAGATCGGAGAAGAGCTGCACCTTTCGGCCCGAACCGTCGAATGGCACCTCGGACGTCTCTACCGCCGAGTGCATGTGGCCAATCGGCAGGAGCTGCGAGAGGTGGTGACGGAATGGCTGAAGAGCTGACCACATCATCGGGCGAGAGCATCCAGGACGGCACGACGATCTTCGGGCGCAAGGGCGAACTCGAACTGATTCGTCAGTCGCTGCGCTGCTCGGAATGCTCCGGCATCCTCATCGAAGGCGAGATCGGCGTCGGCAAGACCCTTCTGGCGAGAACGGCCTTCGAGGACGGGAGCGACGGAATCTGGATCCGCGGGGACCGCGTGCACCAGAACACCGAGTTCGGCGTCTTCGGTCTGCTCGTCGACCTCGACGGCGACCCGTCCACGCTGCTGGGGCGAATCGTGTCCCGGCTCACCTCGACTCGAACCTCGCAGGCGGTCTTTGTCGACGATGCCCACCTGCTCGATTCCCGTTCGCAGGAGGTCCTGACCGACTTGGCCAGCGTTGGCTCGATCAGGCTCATCGCGATGTCGCGGTCCAACCCCGAGAGTGGGGTCATGCCGTTCTCGACTCTGGTCGAAGACCGTGTGCTCCAGCATCTCGTCCTCGGTCCTCTGCCGCGTGAGGACTATCGGTCGATGATCGAACACCGCCTCGGTCACATCGTGTCCCAAGCAGTGGTCGACATCGTCGACTTCCATTCGAAGCGCAATCCGGGAAAGCTCATCGAACTCCTCGAATACACCGCACGACGGTCGCGCTTCCTCCTGCGCCGAGGAGTGTGGATCCTCGACGGACATGACACCGACTATGATGCGCGTGCCCGCGACTACGCACGGATCGGTCTCGCCGACCACTCGCCGCAGGAGACGGAGGCCCTCGAGTTGGTCGTCCTCGCGGGGGAGGTGGAGCTGGCGACACTGCTCGAGGCGGGGCTCGGGGAAGCCGCGGATGCCCTCGTGGCCGCCGGTGAACTGAAGATCGACGCGCAGAGACCCCATATCTATGAGGCAGTGGAGAACCACACCTCGGACACGATCAGGTACACGACCCCGACCGGTCGGAGTCGAGAGTGGTTCGACTTCATCGACTCCAGCGGAGATGCACCTGCGGAGTGGTCGCAGGTGGTCAGGGCCGAGTGGGGACTGATCTGCGGAGCGGAAGTCGGCGAGTCGAGGACCATCGACGCCGCACTCATCGCCGCTCGCCTCGGAGACTGGCATCGGGCTATGCGGCTGATCGCGGAGATCCCGACGGAGAAGTTGAGCCCACACGAGCTGCTCTCGGTCGCTCTGCTCTATTGCGGCTGCAATAAGATTCCCCTCGGACTCGACATCTTGGCCCATGCGGTTCGCACCGCATGCTGTGCTCCGCTGGTCGTCGATGCGCTCGTGGTCTGGATGAACCGCTCTTCCGCCTCCATGTCTCCGGCCCTGCGGCTTGCGGACTTCCGCACCGCTCTCAATCGGCTGCACGAGGAAGGTGACGGACACCCCGGAGGGGGAGTGGACGCAGCGTTCGGACTCGAATTCCTCGACCGTGTCGCTGCCGTCGTGGCCGAAGAACGACCGATCACCGTGGACGTCTTCGACGGACTCACGCCCGAGGGCGGGGCCACGGGCAGCTTCCATCTGCTCGACACGATGCTGCACGCGACCGACATGCTCGACTCGGGACGCGCCTTGGAAGCACTCGCGCTCCTCGAATCCGCTCAAGCCGATTTCAGCAACGAAAGCACAGGGTCACTTCACCTGACCATGCTGCAGGGGCGCACACTTCTGCAGCTGGGACGAATCGCTGAGGCGAGGGAGCTGATGACGACACTGTCGACGCATGACATTGCGTACCTGTCAGCTCGGTCCGGGCCGATCGACCTGCTGTGGGCGCAGACTCACCTGCTCGAGGGCAATCTGCCGGGGGCGATGAAGGCGCTTCGCGCCGCGATAGAATCGCTCACCTATTGGAACTTGGGCACGCAACTGGCCATCGCGTTGGCGGAGGCCGAATATGCGGTCTCTCGTGTCGGGACCGCTGCTGACGCTGACGAGCTGCACGCCCGCTTCGACGAGCTGCCCGTCACAGCCCTCTACCACGAATATCGTCGAGCCCTCGTACTGCGAGCCACCGCGCGGGCGATACGCACCGGTGAGACCCGGTACGAGCGCGAGCTGCGTCGGATGTTGGACGAAGCCGAAGCCGATGGGGCAGCGGCGATCGTCGTGCTCATCCGCCTGCACCTCTTCCTGCACTTCGACGAGATCGCACCTGAGGCGATGTGTGAAGCGGCCGGGCACGGAACCGGGCGTGAGTTCGTCATCGTCGGCCGCCTCGGCGCTGCACTGCGTGATCATGATCGTGCAGCCTTGACGTCTCTTGCGGAGGAATACGGAGCGTCTATGCCTGACCTGGCGGGTAAGTGCATCGCTCTGGCCGCGCGATTCGGAGCTGGTCAGAGCAACGGACCGGGCAGGCAGAACATAGGACTGACCGCCCGGGAGAAGCAGATCAGCGCGCTCATCGTCGCGGGCCGATCGAATGCGGAGATCGCGCTGGAACTGGGAGTGCGGGTGCGAACGGTCGAGGGCCACACGTACCGGCTGTTCCGCAAGCTCGGTGTCGAACGCAGGGACCAGGTCGCCGAGGCGATGCGGGATGCCGAAGGCCGACTGCGCGCCTGAGCGTGAGCCGAGTATCACCGACTGCGGGATTTTGGACTCGGGTGAGTACTCACTGCGGTGCTCCGGTGGTGACCTGGTGGTGACTGAGTAGTGACCCGAAGGCGACTCCAGTATCGACCACCTGGTCCGAGACGGCTGCCGGCGAGCAGTATCTGAGTATGGACATCACGCCTCAGCCTCCTCAGTCTCCTCAGCCTCCTCATCGAACCGACCCCCGCGCCGTGCGAACGGCGGCGTCCGTCTCCGGGCCGGAAATCCTTCTCCGAACGAGTTCCCCGGACTCGACGACGGGAGGCGGATCATGCGTCAGGTGATTCGCCGCAAGGAAGTCGGCGAGCTCCGCTCCCTCCTCTCGCGGCACCGTGCCGCAGCCCTCACCGGCGGCTTCGGGTCCGGGCGGCGATCGATCTTGTCGGCACTCGAGTCGGAGTGGGATGGAACGGTGATCAGGGTCGCATCGAGTCCGCTCGATGAGGACACGCCCTGGTCCGGGATAGGCGGTCTGCTCGCCGCAGTCAGCGCATCCGTGCACGGCCCCTCCGATCCGGCGGAGCTCGCCGATGATGAGATCGTGCCGAACATGATGACGGCTCTCCGATCGATTCCAGGAGACGAGGACACGCTCATCCTCGTGCCCAATGCCGACGAGATGGACATGGACTCGCAGCGGGTGCTCGGTCAGGCGCTGCGCCGGTTGAAGTCAGGACGTCTGCACATCGTCATCACGGTTCGGTCGATCGACGATGACGGTCCGTTCGCCTCGGTGCCGGAGATCGAACTTGCGGATCTCAGCATCGCCGAGCTCATCGAGCTCGCCCGGGACCTCGCCTTGGCCCGCTTCGGACACACGAGGATCGCCGAGGAGGCAGCCCAGGTCGCCGCCCATGCCGCCGCGGGTCGTCCCTTGGCGGTCAGCCACATCCTCGAGGAGATGGCACCCAGTGAGATGCGCGGGGAGATCGCGCTGTCGATCCCGGTGCGAGTGGGACCGGCCAGCCGGCCGCTGATCGCCGACTATGTCGAGGGGCTGACGCCCAATGCCGAAGCGCTGCTCAGATGCCTGTCGCTGTCCCCACTGACTCCGCTGCGGCCTCTGGCCAGGAGGCTGCCCGGATTCTGGGAAGCCGTCGACGAACTCGAATCGCGCGGGACGATCGAACGTCGGGGAGCCTTTCTGCGGATACCCCACGGATTCGTCCGTGCCATGGTGCAGCAGTCGATGGGGGCGAGCGAGCGCCGCCGAACCCACCTCATCCTGGCCGAAGACTGCGCAGACACGTGGCCGCAGGTCGAAGCCTGGCACGTTTCGTTCATCGATCCGGGTGAGGAGACCGCCCAGCAGCTGGCGGCACACGCTCTCGGACTGGTGCGACGCGGACTCACTGCCGGAGGGGCCGAATTCGCCGAACGGGCCATCCGGGTCTGCAACGATCTCGAGGACCTGCGCGGTCAGCTGGTCGAGATCGCCGAGACGCTGTCCGACCACGGGCAGTTCGCCTTCTCCCGCCGCTATGTGAAGATCGCCTCTCGTTCGAACCGGGCCGCAGTCGTGGTCCGCGCTCGGACTCTCGAAGTCCGCAACGTCTTCCTCGAGACGCAGACGCTGCCGTCCTCACTGTTCACGTCGTGGAGCAGATACGAATCGGAGCAGGCACCCGCCGAAGTGGCGCGCCTGCAGCTGACGCTGGCGCTCTGCCACTGTGAACGAGGCGAATTCGCTCGAGCGCAGGAGCTTCTGGCACTTGCCGAAGCCGCCGATGAGTACTTTCGCGACAGCGAGATACAGCTTGTCCAGGCCGTGCGCATCCTGCTTGACAGCAACGCCGGGAAGGACGGGTCGGCGCTCGCCGGATTCGCAAGCCTGCAGGAACACCAGGACGCGATCAGGCCGAGCTTCGGACTCGCCGTTGCCCAGGGACTGGTGCTCACCGAGCATTATGAAGCCGCCTCGGCTGTGCTCGACCACATCGGTGAGACCTGTGCCGCGACCAGGGTCTGGAAGCGGCAGGTGGACTGTGTCCGTGCCGACCTGGAAATGCGCCTCGGCAGAGTCAGCCAGGCCGTCGAGGTCATCGACAGGCTCATCACGGAATCGGAGGCCGACAAGCGCAGAGGACTCGTGGCCGTCCGGCAGGATCGGATCCTGCTGCTGCACGCCTGGAAGCTGCTGCTGACCGGACGCGCCGGTGAAGCGGGGGTCGTCGAGGAACAGGCCGCGGTCCGAGCTTCGGCGACGAACAACCACCGCCTGCTGGCCGAGTTGAATGCGCTCCAGGGCAGATACCTGCTGCGTACCGACTGCGCGGCCGAAGCGATCGGGCACCTTCGCCGCTGCGAACAGCAGTCCGAGGACGAGACCAACCCGAACGTGCGTCGTTTCGAAGGCGACCTCATCGAAGCGTTGGTGGGTATCGGCAGAAGAGAGCATGCGACTCTTCTGCTCCAAAAGCTGCGTGACCGCGCGAAGGCATGCCCGTCTCGGTGGACCGATCTGTCCGTCAGTCGGAGTGAAGCGCTTCTGGCCGCCGGGGAGACTGCCACCGACCTGTTCGGGCGAGTGCTGCGGCAGTCCAGCACCTCAGAGTTCGTATTCGAGAAGGCGGTCACTCATGCGGCGTTCGCCTCTCGCCTGATCGACAACGGTTCGAACCTGAGAGCACGCGAACAGAGACTCGCCGCCGCGGCGCTGTTTCGCGAAGTCGGGGCCGGCCGTCTCGCCGACCATCTCCGCACCGGGCAGATCGTCGAAGAGCCGAAGGCGCCGACGATGCCTGAGCTGCCGCGCCTCGGCGAACTCAGCGACGAGGAGCTCAAGGTCGTCGAACTGGTTCGTGCGGGAATGAAGAACCGGGAGATCTCCGAACGGATCTTCGTCTCCCTGCGCACCGTCGAACTCCGCCTCACCGCTGTCTACCGCAAGCTCGACGTCGGGTCTCGCACAGAGCTCGTATCCAGGCTCGCGGGCAACCCGCGTCTCGCCGCGGTCTGAATTCGCGTCCCTTCGGAGCGTGAGCCGCAGACGGTTCGCGCCGTCCACGGCAGAACGCCCCGCGGAGACCCGCACCGCAGTCGCGGATGACCGCAGTCTCCCCTCCGCAAGCACCAGAACAGAGTCATCGCACTCATAGCGTGAAGTCGACGCATTCCGCAGTTGGAATCGCAGCATCGTCGGCTCTCACCGACGATGCCCGGCCGCCACAGTGACGGGGCCGGGAGAGTCGAACATGGGAGATCACGATGACTGTGTCAGAACATCCGAATCCACTCATCCGGGGGAGGGCCGGCGGTGTGGCTTCGCCACCTTCAGCGACTTCTGGATCGACGTGGCCGGCACGGCTCACAACGCGGATCTGGAAGGGCAAGACCAGGTTCCAGCTCGTCCTCGATCTCGTCGCTTGGACGGCTGCCGGCCTGCTCGCCTCGACGGTCATGGGTTCAGGAGTCGTCATTGGAGTCGAACTCGGTTCCGCGCTTGGGGCGGCAGTGGTTCTGCAAGTGCTCCTCGGCCTGCTCACCGGCCTCTATCGCAGTCGCTATCACTACGGAAGTTTCGCCGAATACGGCGGTATCGCCGTCATCGCCCTGATCATCGCGTGCGGACTGATGGCCGTCACCTTGGGGGATTCGCCGTTCGTCCTGCTCACTGTCTTCTCTGCAGTCATCTTCATGACCGGCAGCCGTTACCTCATCCGCTGGTCCCACCAGATCTCGACCCGTCCGCTGCGGGGCGAGCGAGTACTCGTCGTCGGCGCCGGCGACGCGGCTGAATCCCTGATTCGCCAGATGCTCTCGAACCCTGACGGTGAATATCTGCCCGTCGGACTCATCGACGACGATCCGCACAAACGGCAACTGAGCATCCATGGGGTCCGTGTTCGGGGGACGAGTGAGGACATCGCCGAGGCGGCCGGATGGCTGAATGCGGCCGGTGTCATCGTCGCGATCGCTGATTCCGACGCGGAATTCCTGCAGAAATGCCGCGAGTCCCTGGAGCCGACAGGGAAATGGCTGAGGACGATCCCGCCGCTGGCCGAGATGGTCAATCGCAAGGTCGAGATCGGCGATATCCGCGATATCAAGGTCGAAGACCTCATCGGCCGTGCCCCGGTGCACACCGATCTGGCAGAGATCGCCAAGAAGGTGGCCGGCAAACGGGTCCTCGTCACGGGAGCGGGTGGATCGATCGGCAGCGAACTCTGCCGACAGCTGTTCGCTCTCCACCCGGAGAGCCTCGTCATGCTCGACCGGGATGAGACCGCGCTGCATGGTGTCGAACTCACGCTCTACGGCTCGGCACTGCTGATGTCGCCGAACACCGTGCTTGCCGACATCCGCGACCGGGCCGCACTTGATCATGTCTTCGCCGAGGCGAAGCCGCAGATCGTCTTCCACGCGGCGGCACTCAAGCATCTGCCGATGCTGCAGAGATTCCCCGAGGAGGCCTGGAAGACGAATGTCCATGGCACCCTCAACGTCCTCGAAGCAGCACGCGCAGTCGGAGTCGAAACCTTCGTCAACATCTCGACGGACAAGGCCGCCGCACCGACGAGCGAGCTCGGCCGGAGCAAACAGATCGCCGAAAGACTCGTCAGCGGATTCGCAGCGAAGTCGCCAGGCACCTACCTCTCGGTTCGCTTCGGCAATGTTCTGGGCTCCCGCGGATCGGTGCTCCTGTCCTTCCAGGAACAGATCAGACAGGGCGGTCCGATCACGGTCACCGATCCGGAGGTCCGACGCTTCTTCATGACGATCCCGGAGGCATGCCAGCTGGTGCTGCAGGCGGCGACGATCGGCGAGGACGGCTACGTCATGGTCCTCGATATGGGCGAACCGGTGCGCATCGTCGACATCGCCCGGAGTCTGGTTGCGATGTCGAATCAGAATACCGAGATCGTCTATACCGGCCTGCGCGAGGGTGAGAAGCTCGACGAGGAGCTCTTCGGTGACTACGAAGGCTCCGTCATCCGCATCCACGACAAGATCAGCCGTGTTGAGGCACCGGTTCTCTCACCCGTCGATCTCCCGGAATTCACGGCTGACCGCGGCATCATCGACACCTTCTGTGACCGCTCCTGTCGCCCTCATCCGGAAGTCGGCCGCCGGGAACCAGTCGGCGGAGCCGCTTACCTGCCGGCGCCGGTCAAGCTGGTGAAGGATGAGGTCAGGCCATGACGATTTCGGATGCAGTGCCGACGAAGCCTCTGATGGCAGCTCCGTCTCAGATCATCCCGGCTGCCAAACGGATTCTGCTGTCGGGACCCGACGTCGGAGATCTCGAAGAAGAATACCTGCTCCGTGCCTTCCGCAGCGGATGGATCGCTCCCATCGGCCCCGACCTCGAAGCCTTTGAGAAGGAACTGTCAGATAAGGCCGGAGTCGCCTATGCGGTCGGACTGTCGTCTGGCACAGCCGCTCTGCATCTTGGTCTGCTGGGTCTCGGAGTGAAACCGGGAGACCGGGTGATCACGTCGACGATGACGTTCGCGGCGACGGCGAATGCCATCACCTACTGCGGGGCCGAACCTGTGTTCGTCGACTGTGTCTACGACGGGAACATGGATCCGATTCAGCTCCATCGGGCACTGAAAGACTTGATCGTGAGCGGAACGAAGCCTGCGGCAATCGTCCCGGTCGATCTGCTGGGTCGGCCTGCGGACTATGATCGGATTCTTCCGATCGCTGCCGAATTCGACGTCCCCGTCCTCGTCGATGCCGCGGAATCGCTGGGATCTCGCTTTCGCGGCCAAGCCTGCGGCAGCCTCGGCGAGGGCGCGGCAGTGTCCTTCAACGGAAACAAGATCATGACCACCTCGGGTGGGGGAGCGCTGCTCACGAATGACGAGCATTTGGCTGAGTACGCCAGGTATCTTTCGACTCAGGCCAGGGAGCCGGTGGCACATTATGAACACAGGGAGATCGGCTTCAACTACCGTCTGAGCAATCTGCTTGCTGCACTCGGGCGGGCGCAGCTGGCTCGACTCGATGGTCTGGTCGAACGTCGTCGGGAGATCCGCGGCCGTTATCGCGAGTCGATCGTCGCGGTGACTGATGGGATCACTCTCTTCGGCGACGAAAACGAACACCGTGACAACGCCTGGCTGTCGGCGGTCCTCGTCGATGAGGGTCGTACGGGCTTCACTGCCGGTGAGCTCGGTGCATGGCTGGCCGAGCACGATATCGAGACGCGGCCGCTGTGGAACCCGATGCATCTGCAGCCGGTCTTCGCGGGAACTCAGATGTATGGAGGTGAGGTCTCCGAAGGCATTTTCAGCACGGGTCTGGCGTTGCCGAGCGGATCAACGATGAGTGATGACGATGTCGAGCGGGTCATCGCGACCGTCGACGTGTTCCTCGACCGGCGAGCTCGTTGAGCCCCGCGATGAGTGTCGAACTGCCGAGCCAAGAGTTCAACGCCCACTTCCTGTGTAGACGGCATAGCGAGAGTGGATATCCGCACTCCCTATGCGGGCCTCCGCAGGGCACGGACCGGAATGGGCCGGGCAGGAAATATCGAAGATAGCGTGAGTTCGAACTCGCCTCCGGGCTTCGAACACTGGGCGGGCAGTGCGGCGTCGTTCTGTGAGCCGCCGCAAGGGAATCGCGCGCTTCAGTTCGGATCTGTCGCACGGATTCCATGGTCAAGGAGGGTACAGGCATGGAGAACACCGATCGGGTGGAACCTGCGGTCGTGTATTTAAGTTGCAGGCGGACGGTCAAGAACTGATGTCGGAAGAATTCAATGTCCTCACGGTGTGCACGGGCAATCTCTGCCGGTCGCCCCTGGCAGAGCTCGCGCTTGCGCAGCGATTTGCCGAGGTCTGCGAGATCCGCGTTCATTCAGCCGGCACTCGTGCGGCCTTGGGGCATCGGACGCCGGAAGAAGTGTGGGAGATCGCCGGGTTCATGGGGGTCATCGAGGGGCGGGCCGTACACGCTCGGCAAGTGGACGAAGATCTGCTCGGCGCTGCTGACCTCGTGCTTACGATGACACGCGATCAAAGGCGTGAGGTCGTCGAGCTCAACCCTCGCATCGTTCGCAGAACCTTCACCATCAGAGAGATTTCGAGTCTCGCCGCAGTCACCCGAGATGAGGACATTGTGACTGAAGGTGCAGTTCCGACAGCTGACCGCGCAACCCGCTTGCGTGCTGCAGTCGAAGCAGCCGGTCGGCGCCGGAGCAGGAGGCGGAACCTCACGCTTCCGGCGCACGACGATGTCGCTGACCCCTACGGCTGCTCTCGGGACATCTATGCACTTTCGGCCCTCCAGCTCGCCCCTGCTGTCGAAGGGGTATCGGTTCTGTTTCAAAGAGCGCTGAACCTCGGCGAGGGGGAATGATGTTGAAAGGCAGACGACGGCCGGCGGCAATGAGTACGCGACGTGCGCACCCTTCGGACGGACGGATCGCTTATGACAATGTGAAACGCATTGCCGATATCTGTTTCAGCGTGATCGGACTCATCTTGGCGTCCCCTGTGATCGCCGGAGTGGCCCTGGTCGTCCTGGCCGTCCACGGTCGACCGGTGCTTTTCCGGCAGTCTCGGCCAGGGCTGGGTGGCAAGGTCTTCGACATTCTGAAGTTCCGAACCATGGTGGAGCCCGACGGAGAGCGTGTGACTGACGGACAGCGCCTGACGCGACTCGGCCGGTTCCTACGCGCTTCGAGCCTCGACGAACTCCCTTCGCTGTGGAATGTCGTATGCGGTGATATGAGCCTTGTCGGTCCGCGACCATTGATTGTCGAATATCTCGATCTCTATACGCCTGAGCAGGCTCGACGGCATGAGGTTCGTCCTGGAATCACCGGATTGGCACAGGTCAGGGGCCGCAACGATCTTGAGTGGGCAGACCGTTTCCGTCTCGACGTCGAATACGTCGACGGCAGGTGTCTGCGAATCGACTTCTCCATTCTTCTGCAGACGGTGCGAACAGTCGTCGGTCGGCGGGGAATCAGCAAACACGGACACGACACCATGCCTGTGTTCACTGGACGGGAGAACTCCAGTGATGTCAGCCAATGACAGTCAGAAGGGCACGAAGATCGCCGCAGCAGTTTTGGTGGCAGCCCAGATCTTGGCGGCCGGTGGTGCAGTGGCAGTCAATCTGCTGGCCGCTGTCGTGTTGAGTCCGGCAGGGCGCGGAGACCTGGCTTTTGCACTGCAGTTGGCATACTTTCTTTCCGTGTTCGCGGTCATGGGGCTCGAACGGCCCTTCATCGCTTCGCGTTCTGGAGGATTCGGCACCGAATATCGTGTCTTTGCGCGCATGGTGACGCCCGGCACGCTCTGCGTTCTGCCCATCGCGTTCATCGCAGCAGCGCTGTCGCCGTTCAGCACCAGATGGATGTGGATGGGTGTGATCGCGATCGCCGCCTACGTTGCGCTCAATTCATTGGTGCATGCTCTGCGCGTCGCCTATGTGTGCAGCCGTGAGTGGAAATGGTTTGCCGTCAATGCGATCGTCACCCAGCTGATCATCGTCGTCGGAGCGGTATTGCTGGTGCTGATCGGTGTCAATGATCCGGTGGTGTGGATGTGGGCCTATGCGGCTTCTGCGGTACCGACAGCGGTCCTCCTGTTCGTCGCACCCCGCCCCTCGAAGCACTTGGAACCCACCCGAACCGAGAAGCGAGGACTCCGCCGGCGGGGCTGGGTGCTTCTCCCATCGGAATTCAGCAATTCCGCCATGCTTCGATCCGATCGTCTGCTTCTGCCGATCTTGAGCAGTTCGGCCGCGCTGGGCCTGTACGTCACAGTAGCCACTGTTCTCGAGATGGCCACCTGGCCGGTGCAGCAGTGGGTTGATGCTTCATTGCGGAATTGGTCTCAGGGCTTCTCTTCCCATTCTTTCCCAGTGGTGCGAATAATCGCCCGAAGCGTTCTGCTGCTGGTGGCTTCTGCCGCGGTACTCGCAGCCGCAGCATACGCCATGATCGTCTTTGTTCTGCCGGACTCCTATGCGCCGGCAGCAGCCGCTATCATCCCATTGGCTGTATCCGCCGTCATCTTCGGAGTTACACGCGTCCAACAGGGCCTCCTCATCGCTGCGGACTCCCCGGGAACGGTGTCGGTCGTCGAAATCATCGGCACCGTGGCCTCGCTCATTGCATACATCACTCTGATTCCGCACTACGGAATGTTCGGCGCGGCCTACGGGTCGATCATCGGATATGCCGTCTGCGCCGCTGCCGGAGCCTTCACGCTCGCGCGGGTGATCAGGCGCAAAGCAAAGCAGTCGTATGCAGATGGGCCGAGCGCTGACGTTGCCGATGGTGGCGCGGACTTGTCAGACATCGCACCGTCGGCAGCAGAGCCTGCAGGATCTGACGTCGAGCTCATAGACCGATATCCGGACCGGACAAGGAAGTGAAGTCATGGACGTATTGATGATCGCCCATTACACAGCAACTGGATGGCTGCCGAACGATCGCTTCGACAGCTTGGCGAGCATTCTTGCTCGCCGCGGTGCAGAAGTCGAGCTGGTCACATCCTCGTTCCAGCACGCGTTCAAGACGCAACGTGACACTTCGGTGGAACGGAACCCGCTGTACTCGACCACCTATGTGCATGAACCGTCGTATCGGAGCAACGTCTCTGCCGGTCGTCTGCGCAGCCACCGGGCCCTCGGGAGGAACCTTGCTGAATACTTGCGGCGGAGGAAGGTCCCGGACATCATCTACTGTTCCATGCCTTCTCTCGAGGTGGCGCATGCCGCAGCCGAATTCGCGGAGAAGAACGATGTGAGATTCATCCTCGACGTGCAGGACCTATGGCCAGAGGCCTTTGAAATGGTCTTGCGACCACGCTGGATGGTGCGCCAGGCTCTGATCCCCATCCGCAGGCATGCCGAGGCGATCTACCGAGCTGCGGATGCAGTGGTGACCGTCTCCGAAACCTATTCAGAACGAGTGAGTTCGGCACGCAGGGACGGCTCGACTGTCTCCACCGTGTACCTCGGGTCGGATCTGACGAGATTCGACTCCTATCCGGTTCTGCGTCCTCCCCGAACAGGAATCGCGGAGCTCGCATATATCGGAACTCTGGGACACAGCTACGACCTGCCGTCGGTGTTCGGGGCTCTTCGCGAACTGAGAAGGGAAGGCCTCCGCATGCGCCTGCACGTCATGGGTACGGGTCCCTTCGAAGATCGCTGGCGTGAGGAAGCAGGGGATCTGGATGAGGACGTGGTGTTCTACGGCAAGCTCGAATACCCGGAGATGGTTTCGCGTCTGCGCGGGTGCGACATCGCCATCAATCCCATTGTTGCGAACTCGGCGGCGAGCATCATCAACAAAGTCTGCGATTATGCAGCCGCAGGACTCCCTGTCGTCAACTCTCAGCAGTGCGCCGAGTACCAAGATCTCCTCACCGAGTATGGAGCGGGTATCAATTGCGAATCGACTCCGGCCGCATTTGCCGAGGCCCTCAAGAAGATGGCCGATGACCGTCGACTGGCAGAACGCGGCCGAGGATCCAGACGAATGGCCGAAGACCACTTCGACCGGTCAAAGACGTACGAACGCCTCGGAGGGGTGGTCCTCGATGCACATTGATCGTGGAGGCTACCTGGGTGGTCATGTCCACCCACAGGGGCAATGCCGTGCACTTCTTTCTCACACCTCTCAGCCAACTGAACACTGCCGCGTAGGAAGTGAACGATCATGATTGTTCAGCACTATCTGACGATCCTCCGCGAACGGTGGGTCTACGCACTGTCGACCGCCTTCGTCGTGATAGCTGCGGTAGCCGGGATCACGGCGCTGCAGCCCCCTATTTACGAGTCGTCCGCAAACGTCTTCGTCCGTACCGATCCCGGCAATTCGGTCACCGACCGTTCGGCCGCGGCTGATTACGCTCGGCAGCAGATCGACACCTATGCGGATCTCGTTACCACTCCTATCGTGCTTGATCCCGCCATCAGATCCCTCGACTTGGATGCCGACGCCGGACAGATCTCTGACAGGGTCTCAGCAGATGTCCCCGAAGACACTCTTCTCATCTCGATCACCGCAAGAGCAGACGGTTCCGAAGCGTCGGCGAAACTTGCGAATGCGGTGGCTGAAAGCCTGCAAGAGCAGGTCGCAGACCTCGAAACCACCAGCGGAAAGGCGACAGTCCAACTGACGGTCGTCACTCCGGCGACGGCGCCGAAAGCGCCGTCCTCGCCGAACCTCACACAGAACCTCGTGCTCGGATTGATCGCCGCGATACTCGCAGGGATGTTGTCCGCCGTGCTCAGAGATCGACTGGACAACAAAGTGCGCAAAGCAGATCACATTGAGCAGCTGACCGACGCCGCGGTGATCGGGACGGTCCCGCTGATCACTGCAGGAGAGAACCACGTCTTCGTTTCAGAGCACGGATCGCAGAACGTTCAGGCTGAACCGTACAGGGAGCTGCGATCGAATCTCCGCTTCCTTGAGCCGCGGGGCAGGAGCCGATCTCTGCTCGTGACTTCTTCCGTGAAAGGCGAAGGAAAATCGGTGACCTCCATCAATCTCGCTTCCGCCCTCGCCCGCGGCGGGGACCGCGTGCTTCTTGTCGATGCTGACCTACGCGATCCCTCTGTGCACCGGTATCTCGGAATAGAAGGGGGCGCAGGTCTGTCGACAGTGCTGATCGGGGATACCGAGTTGAAAGACGTCGTCCAACCTATGGAACTCGTCAACCTCGCCGTTCTTGCGAGCGGGCCGATACCTCCGAACCCGGCTGAACTGCTGGACAGCGAGCAGATGACAGTCTTCCTCGAAGAAGCCACCAAGCAGTACGACGCCGTTGTCCTGGACTCTGCGCCAGTGCTTGCTGCGACAGACGCAATAGCGATGGCTGCTCGAGTGTCTGGAACCGTCTTCGTCGCTCGAAGCGGGGTTGTGCGTCGAACGCAGATCACTCAGGCGCTGCGAAAGATCCAACTCGTGCGGGCGCGCCTTCTCGGACTCGTGCTCAATGGAGTACCCCGGACCACAGGCACAACATATTCGCAGAGTTATGGCAGCAGCTATGCCGAGCATTCAACTCGGAAAGATCCCGACACTTGGGCGCACCGCGCTGAGCCGGAGAACATCTATTCGAAGCAGCTGGCGGTCCGGCAGGCGGAGGCTCCTCCAGATTCCGACCGTGAGGTCCCCCTCTCAGCCTCTGACAGCTCGCGTCGTCCGGATCTGGGTTGTAGATCTGTATTCCCCGGGACAAGGGTGACCAGCAATGATTGAGTTCTTGCACAGGGATCGAACTGATCGAAATGGTGAATCGCCGAGGAGGTTCGAAGGGCCGGTTCTGCGCGCGATCTGGAGTCCGGTCAGCTCCGCAGAAGGTGCATGACTGTGCCGTCATCTGTCCGCACTCAGCAGAGCCCGTCCGGGGCCCGGACGGGTGCCCTCATGGACCCTGCTCATTCTCCGATCTTCGTGGCATCACTGACCGCAGTCTGTGCGCTGATCGTCGTCATTGCTCGCATATGCTTCTCCACGGACGTCGAAGCAGCCGCATTCTCGAGCGGGGTCATCGCCGCAATCTCCTTTGCCCACGGCATGACCCTTTTCGTGATCCTCGGACGTGATCGGATCACTATGCCGGGACTGTTCATGGCATCGAGTGCAGCAATCGTCGGAGTAAGCGGATTGCTCGTCATCCCGGATCCGTCTTTCATCGTCGGCTCCCACCCCGAGGTCTACCTCAATACGGCTTTGTTCGGCAGTACGCTGACTCAGATCGGGATCGGAATGCTCTGCCTGAGATCCGATTCAGTAGGACGTCCTCATGAGGTGGTGCTGCCTATCCGCTGCGTGCGGTGGGCCCTCGGCGCCGGAGTCATCACGATCGCGGCCACAGTTCTTCTGGGAGATCGGCTGGGCGTGCTGGCGGACGGATTCGGGTCAGCGGCGATTCTGCTCATCTGCATTGCGATTCTGCTCAGCCCGCGCGGTCTGAAGAACCCCTGGAATACCGTGACCATCGCCGGTGCACTTCTGGTGTATCCGACCGCCATCATCTCGGGGACAGGCCGTTTGCGAGCCATTGCGCTCATCTTGGCCGCTGTCTACATCTTCTTCCTCAGGTACGGGCGTCAATGGCTGAAAGTGGTCGGAGTCTTCCTCGCCCCGATGATTCTTGCGGTGTTGGGTGTATGGCGCAGGGAATACGAAGCCTCGTTGAGCGGCGAGCACGGGAACGACACAGGCCTTTCGTCGATGTTCGTCGGCATCGGCAACTTCGGGTCTCTGATACATGACTTCGACCTCGGAGGTCTCCCGACTCTCGGAGCATCGCTTCTGTCACCATTGCGGGCAGCGCTGCCCGATGGCTTCGCGCCTGACTGGATACCCGACGCTATCGGCTACCAACTCGCTGCTCTGACAGATCCGCAGCTGTACGGAACCGGGTTCTCCACGGTGGCAACCGTCTATGGCGATCTCTGGTGGAATTTCGGAGCGCTGGGCTTGGTGATCGGGGTTCCGCTTCTCGCCGTGATGCTTGATCGCATCGACTCATGGACGCTCCGCATCTACCGACGTGCTGTCCAGGGGCCACGCGACCTTCTGCTCTTGGTGTTCTTCGCAGCCCTATTGGGCGGGGTCGGGGACATAGTCTGGTCCGGATTCCACACATGGATAGTGCGAATGTACGCACGAATTGCAGCACTCGTCGTCCTCTGGCTGCTCACCTTCTACCTTCCGCGCCGAATCATTCCGCAATTCGTCTCCTTCCAGCAGGGGGAGCCGGACCGCCGTGCTGACAATGTAGACTCATCCGCCGACTCCCTCGACCACCGACGCCGGCGAACGGCCCAATACGTGAAGTTCTCAGCCGTCTCGGAACCGCAATGATTCTCGACATCGGCCCGACCTCGGCTGCACAGGGCAAGGCCCAAGTGCGTCGGCGCTTGCTGCTGTCTCCGTGCTCAGCCAGTACTGTCTGTTCAGATACCGTGATCTGAGCGGTCGGTGTGAATGTCGAAACGCACTCGAAGGAGGATTCCGGATGAAGAATTCGAACGGGCTCACTGTTGTCATTGCCTCTGCCGCGCACCGGGCGCACTATGTGGAGTGGTTCAAGACGGCCTTGCGAACCGAGGGAATCCACGGCGAAGTCATCGCGTTCGAGTATCGAGACACGGCCCCGACCCTGTCCCTGGCAGACCGTGGCGTGGTGATGCCGGCATACAATTCTCCTGAGTACCGCGAAGAGGTATTGAACTGGGTTCGGAGAGAATCGCCTGACCTGTTTGTCTCAGTGAATGACTACGAGCTTCAGGTGCTGGCCGGTGGCTTGGCAGAAGAGCTGCGCAGGGGCGGCTGCACGGTCGCAGCACTCGACGCCGATGCGCAGAACATCGTCCTCGACAAACACCTGATGGCTGCGAGACTGCGTGACCGAGGACTTCCCACCCCTGCAACTTGGCTCGGCAGTGAGGCTGACATTGCGCAGGCGACGAACTCGGGCGGCAGCTTCATCGTCAAACACCGTTTCGGAAGCGGATCAGACGGGCTTCGCATTGCCACAGGTGAGACTCTGCAGGAAATGGTCATCGAATCGGCGAAGACGGCAAGAGACGCAGGCGGACGACCGACAACTCACGGCGAAGACGCCGTCATCATCCAGACCCACTTACCCGGAACGGAGTTCGGCGTCGATGGAGTGTTTGCCCTCGATGGAACCGGCCGTCTGAATGGGGCACTTGCGCGTCGCAAGGACAGGATGAGAGGCGGAGACACCGATGTCGCCACAACTGTCGCGGCGAAGGGCTTCACCCAGGCGCTGGCCGAACTTGGGGACCTCCTCAAACCGGTGGGTCCGATCGACGTCGACTTCAAAGAAGACACCGAAGGCTCTCCCCAGATCATCGATATCAATCCGCGGTTCGGTGGAGGGTACCCGTTCTGTCACCTTGCGGGAGCGAATGTTCCCGCCTATCTGGTCCGTGAGTTGGCGGGACTGGCCGATGCCCCATCACTGTTGGACTATGAAGTCGGGGTGACGACGGCGAGAAGAGACGAATTCTCCGTTCTCCGTCGATAGTGCCGGCCAACAGCCGGCATGAGTCGCCTCGGAGCGTCAGGATCCTGCTTCAGGTTCTGTCATGAACCAGCTGCGACCGAGGCAGGTACAGATGCCGTGGCATGGAGCCACGAATGTCCGCCCAGATAGTCGTCCACCGAGCCCCTCCGCCTCACCAATTTCAGAGAATCGTCGTCCCGGACGAAGACAGCTGGAGGGAATTCGATGAAGGAAGACTGGTAAGACATCGTGTAGGCACCGACCCGGTAGAAGACGATCCGGTCACCTTCCGACAGCTGCGGCGCGTCTCTCAGGACTGTCAGGCGATCGTCCTCCATACAGGTGAAGCCGCAGATCACCTGTTCGGGAATCGATTCCTCAGAAGCGGCATCGATTCGCACATCGAACTCCCTCTGTCTCCGAAAGAGGGGATCGATATTGGTGCGACTGGCATCAGTGACCACGTACCGGTGATCTCCGACGAATTTGACGTCGACTACTTGTGAATGAAATTCCACAGGCACTGCGATCAGCGAACCGCCCGGTTCGACGATCAATTGAGTTCGATCGATGTCGACCGCTCCCTCGAGTCCTCTGCGAATCGTCGACACATATTGGTCGAATGTCGGAGTTCCGACAGGGCTGCCGAAGAACCCGCCGCCGATATCGATCCATTCGAGATCGAGGTCGAACTCGGAGATGAGCTCGGCAGCGAGCTCTGCCGACGCCGTGTAGACTCCCAAACTCTGTGTGAGCGAATTCCGGTGCATATGGAGACCAGCCACCCTCACCCCTGCGGCCGTCAGTTCAGACATCGCTGCGCCGAGTTCACCGTTCTCCGCATTGAACCCGAAACGGCTGTGCTGTCCCGACGTCGTGCTCTCCCCGGGACATCTCTCTTCGAGGTTCCAATTGACACGCAATCCCACTGAAAGCGTCTGCTCGGGCTGCTCCTTGGCAAACTCGGCGGCCCACCTGACCTCTCGCTTTGAATCCAGGTTGACGACTGACCCGTGGGCGAGGGCTTGGCGCAAGCGCTGCCGACTCTTGACCGGGCCATTGAATACGATGCGATCCGGGCGATACCCCACGGACAGCGCAAGTTGGTACTCGGCATCCGATACCACCTCTGCCCAGACGCCTTGCGTATTCATGAAAGACAGAAGCCATGGCAGTGCATTCGTTTTGAAAGAATACGACAGCACTGAATTCGGCCATTGATTCAGAAGTGCTTGGCGAAATCTATCGATGAATTCTTCGAGGACTGATGAGTCCAAGACAAAAGCCGGCGTTTGGGGCTCGTCCTGCCGGGTCCCGTGCTGCGCCACTTCAATCACTCTCTTCTGTGCTTCATGTCGTGTATTCAAGCAGTCTACGGAGAGCAGTTGGGGTGCGGGGGCGGTCCGCTGTTTATTGCGGAGAACCGCATACTGAAATCGGGGCGTCCGATGATAGAAATAGAATCAAGTCAGCGCAGGCAGATCTGAATCTCAGTCTTCGCAGTAATCTCCTGCGTCCTGATGTTTGAATTCTGTAGTTCATGATTTCGGTCCGGGCGAAATCCAGCTATCCAGAATTCGCTTGATGTACCCGGTGAGCGTGCTGACTCGTGTGGTCTCATTCACGCATGAAACGGAAGCTGGTTGCCAGTCGTGTCCAACCGAAGAAGCCGCCGACTGCACTCCCTGACGCCTTCCGGCCGGGGAGACTCAGACCAGACCGAGGAGGACGGTTTGACAGCTAAGCCAGAGGCGATCATCATCAGCTCAGCCGGGAGGCGTCTGTACCTCATCGACTGGTTTCGCGAGGCTTTCGACGCACTTGGCGTCGAAGGGCGAGTGATCGTTGCCGAAAACGATCCGACAAGCTCCTCCGCTTCCTACGGCGACGTCAGCCGGAGTCTGCCGAAATACGATGATCCGGACTATGGTCCGGAGCTGATGCGCCTGGTTGTCGAATTCGACCCCAGGATCTTCGTTTCGGCGAACGACTACGAGCTCATGCATGTCCATGTGAATAGTGGACTTGCGAACTCTCTTCGGGACAGGGGCGTGCTTGTGCCGGGAGTATCGGCAGCATGGCAGGCCGGCTGCGCAGACAAGCTGCAGATGGCGAAGATGCTCGCCTCCATCGAGGTTCCGACGCCGGCGACCGTCAGCGGCGCGGACGACCAAGGAATCGATGAGCTGAGTGCCCAGACCGACGAGTTCGTCGTCAAGCACAGATTCGGCAGCGGGTCCTCGGGCCTGCGGGTGGTCTCAGCAGATCACGTCCGCCAGGCGGTGACAGAAGCCGCGCTTTCTGCCCCGTCGGCAGGTGGGCATTCGGGTACGCGGGATGATGTTGCAGTGCAGCCGAAGCTCCCGGGAACCGAATACGGTGTCGACATCATCGGGAGCCTCACAGACAGTGGAATGCTCAGCGGCGTGCTGGCGCGCCGCAAGGTTCGCATGAGGGCTGGAGAGACGGACAAAGCCGTGACCGTCGACCCCGCACCATTCACTCGAATCGCTGAGCGGATCGCCGAAGCGTCAGACCTGACAGGCCTCATCGACGTTGACGTGTTCGTCGATGACTTCGGTGGGGCTTCCGTGATCGACATCAACCCTCGATTCGGCGGTGGATATCCATTCGTCCACCTCGCCGGTGCAGATGTGCCTCTCTACTATCTTGCACAGGTCCTCGGGGTTGATATCGGTGAGAGCTGGAACCGATACGAATTGGACGTCGTCTCCGCGAAATATGAGAGCATCCGCGTCACGGGTTGACGAAGAGGACCCAGACGTGAATTCGGTGAGGTTGAGATGACGTCGCCCTCAGCTGCCGACTTTCACGTTCCGGTGCGAATTTTCGCCGAGGCGGGTGGCGAAGTCACGCATCTTGTGCGTGGCATCCGATCGGACCAGGTCCCGAAGCGCCAGCAGGGAAGAGAATGCGGTGTAGATCCGCGGTCGCAGCGGCAGATCCCAGACTCCGATGTATTCGTGCGCATCGGCTCCCATGCCGGCCTTGAAGTGAATCAGACCCGCAGTCGGAACATCGGGATCCAAGGTATCTTGGACCCCGCCGATATCGATGACTTCGACTCCGTCTGCGACGGCACGACGGATGATCTCCCAATAGAGGGCATTCGACGGCCTCACCTCGGGCCGGAGAGTGCTTGTTGCGGCAAAGATGCCCTGCACCCTTCGGCCGAGCTGCGCTGTCGCCTCGGCGGCGAGAACCTCGCCATTGTGCCTGGCGACGTCAAATGCGATGCGACCAGGAAAGTCAACAGTCAATGTTGTCAGGACTGCCTCTATGTAGCTTCGAGGCTTTGCATTGAAACGGTTGCGGTCGGCTGTCTCCGCCAATATTCCGAGCACTTCATCGAGATCTGCCAGTTCGCCGGTCTGCGCTTGCACTCCCGCGCGGTCGGCCTTGCGGATATTCTTTCGCCACGTCTTCGACATCCGTGAAGAGACGGCCTGCTCTGAGCCGCCTTCCAGCGAGAGATGGAAATTGAATCTGGGCTGGCTGGCTTCGGCTTCCTTGTTGCCACGGACTTCCTTCCAGCCGAGTCGTGACAACTGTCGCACGATGTCACTTCCGACAGGATTGGTGTCGTCGGGGGCGAGATCGTCGAATCGTGCGACGCCGGGATCCGTGAGACCCTTCTTCACAGTGTCGGCATGCCAGCTTCGCAGCTTCAACGGCGGAGCAATTCTGACGGCGAAGATGTTCTCTGCGCGCAGATGAGAGGTCAGGGCGTGCAGCTGCTCAACCGCATCCGGGGCGGCCCAGTCGATCAGTGGCCCCTGCGGAATATATGCAAATCGGAGCCCAGTCCCAGGCAGATTCTTGTACTTGACGAGCGTCGCAGCGACCAGTGCTCCCGTATTGTCTCGGATACCCAGCAGCTCATAGTCCCAGATCTGGCCGCGTGCGTCTCCCCATTGCGGAGTCTGCTGGTAGCTTGCGGTCTCGAAATTTTCGAGGAACCGGTGGTAATCGGCGCTTTCAAGGGTTTCAACCGTATGCATGGAATCAGGGTAGGGAGGTACGGAGGGGGCAACCGGAGATCACGATGCAGCTTTCGTGCATCCGCACTCCATTGGCGGATGACCGCATATCGCTCCCGTCGGTCGACAATCGCCGACGGATGACAGGCACATTGGGAGTCCGGACAGGTCAGCAAGCTGCGTGCCGGTCATCCGATTGTTGACAGCGGGACGTCTGAGAGGGGAGCTCACGTGTACGTCGATGAGCGTGACGCGGGTGCGATCCGCCGAGATGAAGGATGGGCGACCATGAGCTCGAATGCTGAAGGGAAAGCGCAAGATCCTCGCCGCAGTCTGGGAGACTTCATCATCGAACTCGAATCTTCAGGCGTGGGCCCGGTCGACACCGAGCTCTGCCACCTGCTGTGGACTGAATGCGCCGGTCGTGCTCTCTTCGCCGAGGCGGTCCTCCGTGCCGCAGCCACCGCCGGCGTCACAGTGGAGCCCGAGTCTGCTGCCTTCGCCGATTGGGTCGTCGAACTGTGTCCACGGCTGTCCCTGGAGCTGGGACCCGGTGACACGGCGGCAGCCTCGGTGCTCGCTCAACTCAGCGCTGTGTCAGAGCCGACCGCCGTGCGGGCGCTGACCGCGGTGGCTGATGACCTCCTCGGCGGAATCGGGGTCAACGACCCCGAAGGAGTGCTGATCCGACTCCACTCCAGCGGGATGCTCACTCGTGTTGAGGATTCGGTGCGGGGCTCACTGCTGCAGGTTCCTACCCTCATCGCGGCCAAGCTGCGATATGACCTCACCACCACACCCGATGCGGGGCCGGTGGTCGCCTCACTTCTCGAAGTGCTCATCGAACATATGGAATCGGCAGGCGCCATTGAGCCCGAACTCCTCAGCGACGTGCTGCTCTTGGCCCGACACGGCGGCTGCTGGCCCCAGCTGCTGCGAGTGACCGAGGCAGTGGGCATACCGATGTTCCTGCTCACTCCGCGGACCGCCTGCACCGCGTTTCGTCTTCTGCCGCCCAAGACTCGTGCGAACTGGCCCGGACTCGAATTCTTCGGAACACTCGCCGAGGACATCGACGCTGATTCCGCTGCCGCCGATCCGGCACGCATCCGTGCCGCCGTGATCAGGCATACCGGGCCCGGACTGCTGAGGTCACGACTGCCGGCGATTCTCGGCGACTCGGCACCGGGAGAAGATGGGAGCGGAGAAATCCGGCCGGACGGATTGCCGGTGGATGTCATCGACACCGTTCGTCAACTGATCGGTCTCGCCGATTCCGGCCGGCACCGTGATGCCGCAGAATTGGGCATCCGTGCCGCGGCGAAGATGCCCAGTGTGCGTGGGCGTTCCGTCGTCCGACTCCTCACTGCGATCGCACTCCACCATGCAGCCGAGTCTCGCCGGGCACTGTCCCTGCTCCATGAGATCGAGGGGCCAGCTCGGGCCGGTCACATCGACGGCGACTTCCTGCTGCCGGCAATCATCGCGTGGACAGCTCTCATCTCGGCCGTCAGCGGCGACTGTGAACGAGCCGATATCCATCTCGCATTGGCAGCAGAGTCGTCCGAGCTCAGCCGAGCCTGTGATGGAACCGGCTCTGTCGCAGGTCGTTCAGCAACACGGCCGAGCGGCATCGTCGACGAGCTCGTCACTCCGCCGCTGCGTATCGCGGCGGCGCTGCGGGCTCTCGACCGTCTCGACGTGCAACGCGCTCGGACGGAATTCGACGCGTTGTCCGCTTACCCCGAGCTGCGAACATTGTGGGTCTATCTGCCTCTCATCGCTCGGACCTTGGCAGTGCTGTCCGCAAAGTCCGAATCCGGGTTGCTCTTCGTCAACGATGATGCCGAGCGGTATCGCGATTCCGGAGTTCTATCCGCCGCTGAGAAGGATCTGCTTGCGTTCGGACGCAGCATGGTCTTCATCGCGCTCGGTCAGCTGCGGTGGGCCGAGCTCGACCGAGAAAGGCTTTCGCCGGCGTGTGATGCGCGCATCGTCCTCGACGTCCGCTCAAAGCTCGTGGCAGGTCGCAACGCCGAGGCGATCGCGTGCGCCGATACCTGGTTCTATCACCGTTCGCTCAGCCCGCGCAGCCGCGCAGAACTCGCCGCCATCCGAGCAGCAGCCAAACTGCGTACAGGGGACCAGGCCGCAGCGCAGAGTGATTTCACGACGGCTGTGAGTCTCTCGACCTGGGTGAGCTCACTGCTGCCGCTTGCACTGCTGCCGCTGACCGATCGCAGCCGACTCGTCGACCTCACAGCCGACTCGCCCGTATGGGCGGAAGCCGCGAACGAGTTCGCCGCGACCTTCGCTTCACCGGAGCAGCTTATGGAGCGGCTGCGCCGCATCGGCTCGGTCTCCGTGGAGCTGGCAGAAGCGCCGCAGCTCAACGTCGGCGAAGCCCAACTCATCGACCTGCTGGCACGTGGCCTGTCCGTTGCCGAGATCGCCGGCGAACTGCAGCAGGTGCCCGGAACCGTGAAGAACCGTCTTTCGGCTCTCTACCGCAAATTCGGAGTTTCGAACCGGGCGGACGTCCTCAGCCGCGCCCGGTCCTTGGGGTACCTCACGCCGTGACGAGGTCCCGCCTTCGGAATCCGAGGATCCCAGCCCCGACGAGGACCACAGCGATCCCTGCCAACCACAGCACCGCCTCGGCGGAGAGATCCTGGGCCGGATACTGGCCGATATGGGTGAACAAGGACAGATCGAGGACCGCGTCGTCGAGCTGCATCAGCCCGCCGAAGAGGGCGAGCACCGCCGAGGCGCCGAAGACGATCCAGCTCAGGCTCATCAGCCGCGGGGCGAGGCCGTAGAGCAGGTAGGCGAATCCGAGCAGCGCCCAGATCGACGGCGCCTGCGCGAGATGCCCGAGCAAGGTCGGCCACACCAGGGACCAATCGTCCATCGACATCGCGGCACCCACCCCTTCACCGAGGCCGGCCATGCCCATCAGCCAACCGGCCCCGACCAGAGTCACCATTGCCCAGGAAGCCAACCATCCGCTGCGGGAGACCGCGGTCGCGAGCACCGGTTCGGTGTGGAAAGAGGACTCCTCCGACCGCAGCCCACCAGCGGCGATGACCGCATACGCGGCGACGATGATGGCGAAGTACAGGGCCATGTATCCGAGGTAGCCGTCGACGATTCCGGACCGACCGCCCATGATCGACAGGATCTCCGGCGGCATCCCCGCCGCTCCTTCGTCCATGGGCCCGGTGAACGATCCGAACACCACACCCATGACCAGCATGCTCATCGACCACCAGATCAGGCTCGAGGCCTGCAGGCGCAGCGCCAGACCCAGCGGCGTCGACAGCAGCGGTCCCGCCTGCGACCGGCCCAGCCGTTCTGCGACGATTCCGGCACCCAGGTCACGACGAGACTGCAGCATCGCGGCCGCGACGACGAGGACCGTGAACAGACCAGCCGAGTACAGCAGCGGCCACCAGCGGTCGAGGGTGAACGGTGCCGTCTGCTGCGCCCACCCCAAGGGCGAGAGCCACGACAGCCAATCGAGGCCACCCCCGGACACGTGCGACATATCACCGATCCCGCGGAGGACGAAGCTGAGTGCGAGCACCGCTCCGGCCATCGACGAGGCGGCCCTGGCGAACGCGCTCAGCTGCACAGTGACCGCGGTGAAGGCGGCGAAGACACAGCCCACCGCGCCGATTCCGACCGTGAACAGCATCGTCGCCGACCACGAATCCGGTTCGGCCTGAGAGAATCCGAACGCCGCAGCCATGCCCGCGCTGAGCAGGAGATTCATGAACACCGTGAGCGCAAGTGCGGCGATGAGCTGAGTGTGCCGACCGGTGACGCCGGCGCGAACGAGTTCGGCCCGCCCCGTCTGCTCCTCGGCGCGCGTGTGGCGGAAGATGGTGAGGATCGACATCAGAGCCGCCCCGATCATGAGGAACACCCCGTACATGCCGACGATGAACCGCGGGATCGTCACCTGGTCGAGCCCGTAACCTGGCCCCGTGATGAGCGCCATCACCGGATTCTTCGCGAACGCCGTCATCGCCTGCAGCGAATCCGAATCCATGACCACGGCGATCGCATTAGCGAAGTACGCGGTGAGCGCAGAGAGAGCAAGCACCCAGATCGGCAGCCACAGGCGGTCCCGCCGCAGCATGAACTTCAGCAGGTGACCCAACCCTGCCAGGTTTCCCTCGCCTAGGCGGCCACGCCGAACACGTTCATGTGCACCATGATGATGCCCGGTTCGCGGTGAGTTCCCGGGGCCCCCGTGGACAGTGCGATCCCCGTCGTCTGTGTATGCGGCCAGCAGATTCATGACTCCTCCTTGCCGTAGTGACGCAGCAGCAGCTGCTCGAGGGTCGGCGGGGTCGCGGTGAGCGATTCGACATCGTGTTCGCCGAGCGCCCGCATGATACGGGGCAGCTGCGCCGTATCGGCGCTGAAATGCAGTCGCGAACCTTCGCGGACGAGGTCGTGGACTCCGGTCATCTCGGACAGGGCGGGCACATCGTGTTCGAGTCCGACGGTGATCGTCGTCCGCGACAGGTGCCGCAGCTCGGACAGGGTCCCCGTCTCGACGATGCGACCCGAGCGGATGATCGACACCCGATCGGCCAGGGCTTCGACCTGGGCGAGGATGTGGCTGGAGAGCAGCACCGTGCGACCGGCGTCCTTCGCCTCGCGGATGCAGTCCTGGAACACCGCTTCCATGAGCGGGTCGAGTCCGGCCGTCGGCTCGTCGAGGAGCAGCAGTTCGACGTCCGAGGCTAGGGCGGAGATGAGCGCGACCTTCTGCCGGTTGCCCTTCGAATAGGTCCGGCCCTTCTTCCGCGGGTCGAGGTCGAACCGCTCGATGAGCTCATCGCGACGACGCCTGTCCACCCCTCCGCGCAACCGGGCGAACAGGTCGATCGCCTCACCACCGGTCAGCCCCGGCCACAGCTCCACATCGCCGGGAACATAGGCCAGGCGGCGGTGCAGGGGCACCGCCTTCGCCCAGGGATCCTCGCCGAGGAGGCGCACCGTGCCCGAGTTATGTCGCAGGATTCCGAGCAGGATCCGGATCGTCGTCGACTTGCCGGCGCCGTTGGGGCCGAGGAAGCCGTGGACCTCGCCGCGGGCGACCTCGAGGTCGAGGCTGTCCAGGGCGCGGACGCGTCCGTATGACTTCACGACCTCCCGCATCGAGATCGCCGCCGAGGCGGATGCGCGGCCGTCGTCGGTGCGGCGGGGACGGGTCAATGTGCTCATGGTTCCTCATCTCCTGGTTGAGAGTTGTCGGGGACTGACTCGAGGGCACCGTGCAGGTAGAGGTCGAGCAGATGCGGGGCGAGTCGGGTCATCATTGCGGTGGTGTCATCGGTGCCGAGGACCGAATGCAGGCGGTGCTCGAGCAGGGAGGGGGCCAGTGCCATGACCGCGATGGTCGCCGCCTGTCCACGAGAATCCTCGCTCTGTCGAAAGGTGTAGCCGGCGAATCCTTCGGTGATATAGGACTCGACGAGGTTGACGTAGTGGTCGAAGTAGCGCTGGCCATGCTCGCTGGGGTCGAGCAGGGACTTGACGAGGTAGTCCACAGCAGTGGACATCTCGGGGTCGTCGAACATCATCTGCACTGCCATGGTGGCGTAGCCGGCGTTCGCCGCCTTCGACTCAGCGATTCGCTCGAATACGTGTTCATCACACGCACTGCGCAACGCGTCCTTCGACCCGAAATGGTGGATGACCAGGCCGGGGGAGACCTCGGCGGCAGCGGCGATGCCGCGGACCGTCGTCTTCGTGAACCCGTGGCGGGCGAACTCGGCGACGGCGGCAGAGAGGATCTTCTCGGCAGTCTCCGGAGAGGTGTTGGGAGAGCGGCGCGAGTTGGAATCGGGGTTCGTTGAACGCATGTTTAATATTAAACGCGTGTTCAATGTCGAATGTCAATGGGTCGCGAGAATCTTTGCCTGCACCTATTTACATACAACCATTCGGTTGTATGATTGATCGCATGAAAGGACTTCTCGATGACGAGGCGGATGCGCTGTTCCAAGCATTGGCCGACCGCACTCGGCGCGATATCGTACGCCGAGTCGCAGGAGAAGGGCTTTCGGTGACCGATCTGGCCGCCGACTACGACATGAGCTTCGCCGCAGTGCAGAAGCACGTCGCGGTCCTCGAACGTGCAGGACTGGTGACGAAGCGACGAGTCGGAAAGCGGCAGATCGCTCACGCAGAGGTGGGTCCGCTTCGCACCATCAGGAGCATGCTCGCCGAACTCGAAGACCAGTGGGTCGACCGAGTGCAGAGAATCGACGACCTTCTGGCCGGGGACGAACAGGCCGGGTCGTGAGGCAAACCACCGCAATGCTTAAGGAGCAGCCATGCCGGTCATCGACACATTTCATGACGAAGAGACACTGACGCTGACGATCGTCGCCGAGTTCGCGGCGCCGCGCGAACGGGTGTGGGAAGTTTATGCCGATCCCCGCCAGCTCGAGCAGATTTGGGGTCCGCCGACGTATCCGGCCACGGTAGTCGACCATTCGCTCGAGCCCGGCGGCAGAGTCACATACTTTATGACGAGCCCGGAGGGCGAGAAGTTCTGCGGACTGTGGGAACTGACCGCCGTCGACCGTCCCGCGCGCCTGGAGTTCCGCGACTACTTCGCCGATGAGGACTTCAGCGTCGTCGAATCGATGCCGGGAAGCAGCTGCATCTACCGCTTCGAAGCGACCGAGACCGGGACTCGTGCCACCTACGAATCGGTCTTCGACTCGGCTGAGGGACTGCGCACCGTGTTGGAGATGGGTGTCATCGAAGGCTCGACCGGAGCGATCAACCAGATCGACGATCTGCTCGCCCGGCAGTGAGCCGGTGCGGCCGGCGCCCGGCCTCTCCGCAATGCTTCAGCTTTCCTCGCGGGCCTGCATGGAGTGGGCCGGGGCGTCGGGTCGGACGGGAATGATGAGCGCCAGGCCGACCGCCAGAACAATGAGGATGCCCAGCGTCCCGGCCCGCTGGAAGCCGAAGATCTGGATCGCCAGGGCGAACATCGCCGGGCCCAGGAAGCTCACGGCCCGGCCTGTCGTGGCGTAGAGTCCGAAGTTCTCCCCGGCCGACTCCGGCGGAGTGATGCGGGCCAGGAACGACCGACTCGACGCCTGAACCGGACCGACGCAGAAGCTCAAGATCAGGGCACAGACCCAGAACACGGTTGCCTCGGCGCTGAAGAGGATCGGCAGTCCGCCGAGGATGATGACGATGAGACCGGCGATGATGACGGGTTTCGGTCCGAGCCGATCATCGAACCACCCGGCGATCATCGCCCCGGCACCGGCGGCGACGTTCGCGGCCACGCCGAGGATGATGATCTGGGAGGCGGAGAACCCGTAGCTGCCGGCGGCGAGGACGCCCGCGAACGAGAAGATCGCGGCCAGACCGTCCCGGAAGACCGCCGAGGCGATGAAGAACCGCAGCGTCTGATGCTCGGTCGACCACATCCGGATCAGACGGCGCACGAGTGCGGCGTAGTCGGCGATGAATGCTCGGATCGGGTGCCCACCCGAAGTGCCCTTGACCTTCGCCCCTGGTGCCGAGAACAGAGCGGGGATTGCGAAGATCGCAAACCACACGGCGGACAGGACCGCGACGATGCGGAACCGCAGTCCCTCCTCGTCGCTGGCGCCGAGGAAGCCGACCTCGGGTTGGATGACGAGGACGAGGAGGATGACGAGGAGGACCAACCCTCCGACGTATCCCATTCCCCAGCCGAATCCGGAGACCCTGCCGACGTTGTCGGGTGTGGTGATGCGGACCATGATGCCGTTGTAGGACACCTCGGCGAATTCGAAGAAGACGCTGCCGACGGCCAAGAGCAGAAGGCCCAGCCACAGATAGTCGGGGGAGTCGCGGACGAAGAACAGCCCGAACATCGTGAGCACGACGATTGCGGTGTGCACACCCAGCCACAGGCGATGCCGACCCCCGGCGTCGGCCCGGGTGCCGGCGGCCGGGGCGACGACGGCGATGACGAAGCCGGCCGCGGCCATCGACCAGCCCAATGCCGAGGATCCGGCCTCCTCGGTGGCGGCGACGGACTTCGTCAGATACGGGGCGAAGACGAAGGTGATGATCACGGCGTTGAAGGACGCCGAGCCCCAGTCCCACAGGGCCCAATTGAAGATGCGCAGGCGATTGCCCGAACCGGGCGGAGTCAGCGTCGAGGCCATGAGGCCACTGTACTGAATGCAGCGTCCGAAGCGAGGTCTGAGCTAGGGTCGGGCCTCCTCGGCGGCAGGATCCGAAATTGCGCGCCGGGGTCCTCCACGTTCGGTGCCAGGGGAGAGCATCCTCGGTGAGGCCGCCATTGGGACCTCCTGCCATGGGCGGGACGGAACGAGTAGGCTGGTGGCAGCAGAAACGGCCGACCCCGACCAAGGAGCATGTATGCCCATCGCCAGCCCCGAAGTGTATGCCGAGATGATCGACCGCGCGAAGACCCAGGGCTTCGCCTACCCCGCGATCAACTGCACCTCCTCGCAGACGATCAACGCCGCCATCCGCGGCTTCGCCGAGGCCGGATCCGACGGCATCGTGCAGATCTCCACGGGCGGTGCCGAATACATGTCCGGCCCGACGGTCAAGGACCGCGTGCGGGGTGCCATCGCGTTCTCCGTCTTCGCCGCCGAGGTGGCCAAGAGCTACGACGTCAACATCGCGCTGCACACCGACCATGCACCGAAGGACGCCGTCGAAGCCTGGGTCAAGCCCCTGTTGGCCGCGTCGACCGAGCGCGTGAAGAACGGCGGTGAGCCCTACTTCCAGTCGCACATGTGGGACGGTTCCGCGGTTCCCCTCGACGAGAACCTCACTCTCGCTGAGGAGCTGCTCGAGCTCTCGACGGCAGCGCACTCGATCCTCGAGATCGAGGTCGGCGTCGTCGGCGGCGAAGAGGACGGCGTCGAGAACGAGATCAACGACAAGCTCTACACCACCGTCGAGGACGGGCTGGCCACCGCACGAGCGCTGGGTACCGGCGAGAAGGGCCGCTACCTCACGGCTCTGACCTTCGGAAACGTCCACGGCGTGTACAAGCCCGGCAATGTGAAGCTGCGTCCCGAACTCCTCGGTGAGATCCAGGAGAAGGTCGGGGCCGAGGTCGGCAAGAAGGCTCCCTTCGACCTTGTCTTCCACGGCGGCTCGGGTTCGAGTGCAGAAGAGATCGCCGAGGCGGTCCGCCACGGAGTCGTGAAGATGAACATCGACACGGATACCCAGTACGCCTTCACCCGCCCCGTCGTCGAGCACATGTTCCGCAACTACGACGGAGTGCTCAAGATCGACGGCGAGGTCGGCGACAAGAAGCTCTACGACCCGCGCTCCTACGGCAAGGCCGCAGAGAAGGGCATGGCCGAGCGCATCGTCGAAGCCTGCCAGAACCTCGGCTCGGCAGGCACCAGCCTGAAGAAGTGAGCCGGCTCAGTCGGCTGGGCCAGCACGGTCGGCTTAGCCAGCGCGGCCAGCTCGGCTGGTGAGCCGGAGGGCAACAGAGTCTGCCCCGTGAACCGACAGCGGCCGTCGCCCGATTCAGGGCGGCGGCCGCTTTGTGGGGGTGCTGCGCATGCTGAACCGTCGAGAAACGGGCTGAGTGTCGAGAAACGCACGCGCACACCCGTGTCTCGACACTCAGCCCGTTTCTCGGCGAGATTCCACTGTGAATGGCACGAGGCCCGGGACGCCATTGTCCCGGGCCTCGCAGTCTGTCCCTCGGTTCGGCGGACGAGGCGTCAGCCGAACGATCTGCCTCCCGATCGGGCTGCTTGCCGTACGGCCGGCAGCCCGATCGGGAGGGGCATCAGCCTTCCGGCACCGCTTCGCCGGCTTTGAGACGAGCCACGCGCTGATCCCAGAAGTCGGCGTTGCGCACGCCGATCTTCTCGGGCTCGAACACCGGGTCCAGGCCGTGCTTGGTCTGGCGCTCGAAGTCGCGCAGGAGCTTGAACGCCGGCTGCTGCAGGATGAGGATGCCGATGATGTTCAGCCAGGCCATGAGGCCCACGCCGATGTCACCGAGCGCCCAGGCGCTGCCTGCCGTCGACATCGCACCCACGGCGACGGCGATGAGGATGAGCAGCTGCAGCACGCGCTTGCCGATGGCGAGCACCAGGGTGTTCTTGACCTTGCCCAGCAGGTACACGAGATTCGTCTCGGCCATGTAGTAGTACGCGACGATCGTCGTCAGGGCGAAGAGGAAGATCGAGATCGCGATGAAGCTGGCGCCGAAGCCGTGGATCATCGAGTCGAGTCCCGCCTGGGGCCACTTCTCGCCCGGAGTTGCGGCGATCTCCTCGGCCATCTGCCCGCGGCCGGTGCCGATGATCGTCGTCTCGTCGGCGTCGAAGACCTTGTACATGCCGGTCGAGAGGATCATGAACGCGGTCGCCGAGCACACGAACAGGGTGTCGATGTAGACCGAGCCGGCCTGCACGAGTCCCTGCTTCGAGGGGTGCGAGACCTCGGCAGCCGAGGCTGCGTGCGGTCCGGTTCCCTGTCCGGCTTCGTTCGAGTAGATGCCGCGCTGGACGCCCCACTGGACCGCCATGCCGATGATTCCGCCGAAGGCCGCTTCCGGTCCGGCGTCGATGCCGAAGGCCGAGGTGAGCATCAGCTGGAAGACCGGAACGATCTGGTCGGCGTTGATGATGGTCACGGCGATGGCCGCAACGATGTAGATGACGGCCATGAATGGCACGGCCAGCGAAGCGAAGTGCGCGATGCGCTTGATTCCGCCGACGACGATGAAGCCCATGATGATGACGAGCGCGATTGCGGTGCCCCAGGTGGGAACGCTCCAGGCGTTCTCGACGGCGCCGGAGATCGCATTGGACTGGATGCCCGGCAGCATGAAGGACATGGCGATGACGGTCACGGCCGCGAAGACCATGCCGTAGACCTTGAACAGTCCGCGGGCCTTGGTGTGGCGGTAGGCCTTTTCGAGGTAGAAGGCCGGGCCGCCGCGGTACTCACCGGTGCGGGGATCCTGTTCCTTGAAGATCTGTCCCAGGGTGGATTCGACGTAGGACGTCGAGGCGCCGAGTAGGGCCGAGATCCACATCCAGACGACGGCACCGGGGCCGCCGAAGCCGATGGCGGTGGCGACACCGGCGATATTGCCGACGCCGACACGACCTGCCAGAGAGATCGCCAGAGCCTGGAAGGACGAGACTCCCTCATTGGAGCTCTTTCCCGTGAACATCTGCTTGAAGATGGCGGGGATCTGACGGATCTGAACCGCGCGCGAGCGGATCGTGAAATAGACACCTGCGCCGAGGCACAGGTAGACGAGGGCGGATGACCACACAACCCCGTTGAGCCAGTCGATGAAAGCGGACACGCTTCTCCATTCGTTCTTCCGCGCCGGGATCGCCGACACGGTGTTGCTTAATAAGCGTCTGTGCCAGAGCACCGGCCGGCGGGGGACCGGCCGGTTTCACGAGAGTTTGCCTAGCGTTCTCTGTGATGCACCTCATAAGTCAAACCGATTGTCATCGGTGACGCAAATCGCATTCGCCGAGGCGGCTCCCCGTTGCGCCGTCGACGTCCGAGCCGTGGGATTCGTTGGGCCGGGGAGCGCATCGCGGCGTGGGCGGGCGCAATGAGGGGCGATGCTGGAAGGGATCTCAGTCATTGCGGCAAGGGATGTTTCGCTGTGGCGTCAGGGCCGCCGCGGCGAATTGTTGCGAAGTCGTTGCGAACTGGATCACTTCATGTGCGTCAGTTCACTATTTGGGACGGGAACCGTAAGATGTGGTGCGGATCTCTTCGAGCAAAGAAGACACGAAGAGCACTTGTGAAAGACAGGAACACCATGAAACGACGAACTGGCGCAAAGGCTGTGGCCATCGCTGCGGCCGGCGCTCTGCTCCTCTCCGCCTGCTCGACCTCGACGACCGGAGGCGGCGGCGGGGACGACAAAGGCGGAATGCTCACGGTCGGAACCACGGACAAGGTCGTGGCTCTCGACCCGGCTGCTGCGTACGACAACGGAAGCTCGCTCGTCGAGCAGCAGATCTACCCGTACATCCTCGCCTACAAGCCGGGTACGGCCGAGCTCAACCCTTCGATCGCCGAGTCCGCTGACTTCACCGAGCCGACGAAGTACGAGGTCAAGCTCAAGGACGGACTCAAGTACGCCAACGGCAACGAACTGACCTCCTCGGACGTGAAGTTCTCCTTCGATCGTCAGCTGAAGATCCAGGATCCCAACGGACCCTCTTCGCTGCTGGGCGGTCTGAAGTCCGTGGAGACCCCGGATGAGAAGACCGTCGTCTTCAACCTCAAGCGCAAGAACGACCAAACCTGGCCCGGAGTCCTCGCCAGCGCCGCCGGACCGATCGTCGATGAAGACGTGTTCTCGGCCGACAAGGTCACGAAGGACCAGGAGATCGTCGACGGCAAGGCCTTCGCCGGCCCGTACACGATCGACGGCTTCAAGTTCAACGAGCTGATCACTTACAAGGCGAACCCGGACTACAAGGGCTTCATCGAGCCGGCGAAGACCGAGACCGTGCAGATGAAGTATTACTCGGACGCGAACAACATGAAGCTCGACGTCCAGGAGAACACCATCGACGTCGCGTGGCGTTCGCTCTCGGCCACCGACGTCGAGGACCTCGGCAAGAACGAGGACCTCAAGGTCCACAAGGGTCCCGGTGGCGAGATCCGGTACATCGTGTTCAACTACGACACGATGCCCTTCGGCGCGAAGACCGATGACGCCGACGAGAAGAAGGCGCTCGCTGTGCGTCAGGCCATGGCCGACTCCGTCGACCGTCAGGCGATCGCCAGCCAGGTCTACAAGGACACCTTCACTCCGCTGTACTCGCACGTGCCCGACGGGCTTCCCGGCTCCGACGAACCGCTGAAGTCCGAATACGGCGACGGCAAGGGCGGCGCCGACGTCGAGAAGGCGAAGAAGGCGCTCAAGGACGCCGGAGTCAAAACCCCGGTCGAGCTCAAGCTCCAGTACAACCCTGACCACTACGGACCCTCCTCAGGCGATGAGTACGCCCTGGTGAAGGACCAGCTGGACAAGACCGGGCTGTTCAACGTCAAGCTGCAGTCGACCGAGTGGGTCCAGTACTCGAAAGACCGCACCGACGACGTGTACCCGATGTACCAGCTGGGCTGGTTCCCGGACTACTCGGATGCCGACAACTACCTCATGCCGTTCTTCTACGATACGGATGAGACTCCGTCGTTCCTCGCCAACCACTATCGTGACGAAGCGATGAACAAGGAGCTCAACGCTCAGTCCTCGATCGCTGATAAGGGCAAGCGCGAAGATGCCCTGAAGAAGATCCAGGGTGAGCTGGCCGACGAACTGCCGACCCTGCCGCTGCTGCAGGGCAACCAGATCGCCGTGTCCGGCAAGGACGTCAAGGGCGTCGACGACACCCTCGACCCCGCTTTCCAGTTCCGTCTGGCACTGCTGAGCAAGTGATCACCCACACGAGGTGCAGGTGAGCCGATCAGGCCGCCTGCACCTCGTGGCGCGTCCGCGGTGAGGTCCGTACACCTGCAGTGACCCCCGCCGAGCTGTCCCTTGCCGCTGGCGCACCGAAACACATCCCATAAGGAACACATGTCTGCTGCCATCAGCGAACCAGGGGCTGAGGCCGCCGAGACTTCGGTCGCGGTCAAGAAGCCCTCGGGAGGCGGTCTGGGACGTTATGTCCTCATCCGCTTCCTGCTCATCATTCCCACCATCTTCATTCTCACCACTCTGGTGTTCTTCCTCATGCGCATCACCGGTGACCCGATCACCGCAGCGTTGGGAGGACGCCTGACGAAGGCCCAGCTGGCCGAGCGCGTCCACGCCGCCGGCTACGACCGGCCCATCCTCGTCCAGTACTTCGAATACCTGGGCAATCTGCTCAAAGGCGACTTCGGCACAGCGGTCTCCGACGGACAGCCGGTCTCGTCGATCCTGCTCAATTACGGAGCAGCGACCGTCGAACTCGTCTTCTACGCGCTCATCGTCGCGTTCATCCTCGGCATCCCGCTGGGCATGCTCGCCGCCTATCACCGCGACAAGGCCCCCGACGCGGCACTGCGTGTGCTCGCGATCCTCGGCTATGCGACCCCGGTGTTCTTCGCGGGCATGATCCTCAAGCTCGTCTTCGGCGTCTTCCTGCCGATCCTGCCCGTCGCCGGCCGCGGCACCACAGAGACCGAATACATCATGTCCGGTGTCGTCGGCCCGACGAGGTTCTACCTCATCGACGCCCTGCGCATCGGCAACTTCTCGGTCCTCGGCGATGTGCTCGCCCATGCGGTGCTGCCGGCGATCGCCCTCGGCGTGCTCACCGCCGGAGTGTTCCTCCGGCTCGTGCGCACGAACCTCATCGGCACGCTCGAGCAGCAGTACGTCGACTCCGGTCGATCCCGCGGAATCTCCGAATACCGCCTGGTCACCAAGCATGCGTACCGTCCAGCGCTGATCCCGATCATCACGGTCATGGGTATGCAGATCGCGCTCATGCTCGCCGGCGCCGTGCTCACCGAGACGACGTTCGAGTGGAAGGGACTCGGTTTCAAACTCGCCGAGTACCTGACCGCCCGTGACTTCGTGGCAGTGCAGGGAATCGTCGTGTTCCTCGCCGTCATCGTCGCGGTCACGAACTTCCTCGTCGACGTCATCGCCGCGTTCATCGACCCGAGAGTGAGGTACTGATGTCCACTTCAGACAACCCGCAGAACCAGGGCCCGGCTGAAGAGGCCCAGACCTTCGCCGAGGAGGCTCCCGGCTCCGGAGTACCGGCAGTGGCGTTCGACGACCGGGCCAAGAAGTCCTGGTTCTCCCGCCTGCCGATCATCTCGCATCTGCGCCAGTCCGTGGGGCTGCAGCGCGGAATGCTCATCACCGGCCTCGTGCTGTGCGGAATCGTGCTCATCTGCGCGATCTTCGCTCCGCTCATCGCCCCGTACGGTTTCAACCAGCTGGGCACCTCCGAGGGCAACTTCGGGTCGAAGCTGCCACCCGGCGGCACCCATATCTGGGGCACGACCGTCGGCGGCTACGATGTCTTCTCCCGTGTCGTCTGGGGCGCCCAGACCGCAGTGGCCGTCATCGTCGTGGCCGTGGTCATGTCGATCTTCGCCGGTGTCATCCTCGGTCTCGTCTCCGGCTACATCGGCGGATGGCTCGACCGCATCCTCGTCGTCATCGCCGATGCCGTCTACGCCTTCCCGACCCTGCTGCTGGCGCTGGTCATGTCGATTGCGATCTCCGGCGGTCAGTCGAGTGCGTGGGGCGGCATCGCCGCGGCCGCATTCTCGATCACGGTCGTCTTCATCCCGCAGTACTTCCGCGTCGTCCGTGCCGAGACGCTGCGGCTGAAGGCCGAACCGTTCGTCGAATCGGCGATCGTCCTCGGCGCCTCGAAGACGCGGATCATCTTCAAGCACATCTTCCGCAATGCCACTCGGACCCTGCCGCTGATCTTCACACTCAACTCCTCCGAGGCGATTCTGACCTTGGCCGGACTCGGGTTCCTGGGCTTCGGAATCGAACCCACTTCGGCGTCGGAATGGGGATACGACCTCAACAAGGCACTGCCGGACGTCACCTCCGGTGTGTGGTGGACGGCGGTGTTCCCGGGCGTGGCCATCGTGCTCACGGTGCTGGGAATCACCTTGGTCGGTGAGTCGATGAACGACCTCAACGACCCGCGTCTGCGCGTGCGACGCAAAGCCAAGGTCAAGAACGTCAAGCCCGCGGAGGTCACGGCATGAGCAAGCAGAAACACGAGCGGACCGCGTCGGCGATGGGCAGCATCCTCGATGTCGACAGCCTCGACGTCACCTTCTCCACCGACGGCGGGGACGTCCACGCGGTCAAGGACGTGTCGCTGAGCGTCTCGCCCGGTGAGGTGCTGGCGATTGTGGGTGAGTCGGGGTCCGGCAAGACCGTGACCGCCCGATCCATTCTCGGTCTGCTGCCCGAGACGGCGCAGCGAACCGGGGCCATCGTCATCTCCGGTGCGAACGTGCTCAGCGTCTCCGCCGATGAGCTGCGGGCCATGCGCGGCCGGGATGTGGCGATGGTCTTCCAGGAGCCGTCGACGGCGCTCAACCCCGTCTTCACGGTCGGGTGGCAGATTGCCGAAGGTCTGCGCGCGCACGATAGGAAGGCGAACAAGGCCGACCTCAAGGCGCGCGTCGTCAAAGCCATGCGGCAGGTCGGGATCCCCGATGCCGAAAGCCGTTTCGACTACTACCCGCACCAGTTCTCGGGCGGGCAGAAGCAGCGCATCGTCATCGCCATGGCCCTCGCTCTCGGGGCGAAGCTCATCGTCGCCGACGAGCCCACCACCGCACTCGACGTCACCGTGCAGGCAGAGATCCTCGACCTGCTGCGCGATCTGCGAGACGAGACGGGCACTGCCATCGTTCTCATCACCCACAACATGGGCGTCGTCGCCGACCTCGCCGATCGAGTGGCCGTGATGCTGCGCGGCGACCTCGTCGAAGTCTCGACCGTCGAGCAGCTCTTCAACGATCCGCAGGAGCAGTACACGCGCGAACTCCTCGCCGCGGTGCCGCGGATCGGGTCGACCGTGGCCGGAAGCCGCAAGGCGGCCGCCGCCTCAGCGCGCACTGACTCGACGGGGGAGGCCTCGGGTGGGGTCGCCTCGGCGGGGGAGACGTCGGACGGGGGTGTCTCGGCGAAGGAGGGAGCCGCCTCGGCGAAGGACGGGGACGCACGCGAATCGATCGTGACCGCGCGCGAGCTCGATATCGTCTATCCGGGCGGGATCGGCAAGTCGGACTTCCACGCGGTGAAGAAGGTCAGCTTCGATATCAAGGCCGGCGAAGTCTACGGGCTCGTCGGTGAGTCGGGGTCGGGCAAGACGACGATCGGACGCGCGATTGCGGGCCTGACCAGGGGCAGCGGCGGCAGCCTCTCCGTCCTCGGGCACGAGATGGTCGGGTTCAAGGAGCGTGAGTTCTCGAAGATCCGGCGACGGATCGGGTTCGTGTTCCAGGACCCGGCGGCCTCGTTCAATCCTCATCTGTCGATCGGGGAGTGCATCGCCGAACCGTTCGCGATCCATCGCCGGGAGATGAGTGCGAACGACCGGTCGCAGCGAGTGGCCGAACTCCTCGATTCTGTGCAGCTGCCGAAGGCGTATGCGGCGCGGTATCCGCATGAGCTCTCCGGCGGTCAGCGGCAGAGGGCGTCCCTGGCGCGCGGACTGGCGCTCGATCCGGAGCTGCTCATCGCCGACGAGCCGACCTCGGCGCTCGATGTGTCCGTGCAGGCGAAGGTGCTCGAGCTCTTCGTCGAGCTGCAGAACCGCTTCGACTTCGCGGCCCTGTTCATCAGCCACGACCTCGCCGTGGTCGACATGCTCTCCGACCGCATCGGGGTGCTCTTCCACGGCGAGCTGCTCGAAGAGGGCACGGGTGAGCAGGTGCTCGGTGCGCCGCAGGAGGACTACACGAAACGCCTCATCGCCTCACTGCCGGTCCCGGACCCGAAGGAGCAGGCGAAGCGCCGCGAGCTGGCAAGAACCCTCCGCCCAACCCCCTAATTACTACCTGACGGCGGCGCAGCAACCTCGCGCGAGGTTGCTGCGCCGCCGTCAGGTAGCAAGGGGGTCAGTTGGTGTCGGCGATGAAGTCGAGCATTCCGGCCTGATTGACCGGCAGGGCCAGCAGGCGGTCGAGTTCGGCCTCGTCGGGGTCGATACCGAGGATGCGCATCGAGTACTGAGTGAAGTCGCGCTCGATCATGTCAGGCGTCAGGTCGCCCGTCGGCCGGTACCACAGCGAGAGCGAGTTGCAGATCGAGTGGATGGCGCGGGTGGCCAGAGCCGCACTGCTGACGCGGAACTTACCCGAGTCGATGCCGGCCTGGACGATATCGCCCATGATCTCGCGGGCCTCCCGCTGGAGTTCTTTCACGCGGACGGCGTTGTCGCCGGTGAGCCGTTCGGTATCGCGCAGCAGCACGGTGGAGACCGAGACGTTCTCCATGCGATAGCGGGCGAGGTAGCGCACCGCCACGGCCAGCTGATCTACGACATCGTCATCGACATCGGCGATGACCGCTCGGCAGTGTTCGACGTACCAGGTATACGCTGTGTGGACGAGCTCGTAGAGAGCTTCCTGCTTGGACGGGAAGTAGTAGTAGAGCGCTGAGAGGCTCAGACCTGCTGTCTGTGCGATATCGCGGATGGACGCGCCGTCGAATCCTTTGTCCGCGAAGGTGTCCCGGGCCGAGCGGAGAATATTGTTGCGGCCGTTGGTTGAGCGCACGATGACCGGACTCCTTGCCTTGTTTTCCGTTGAAGCCGACTTTTTAACGAACAGTCTTTCACTTGCCCAACGACCATACACGACAGGTGGTCTCTGCGGGCCTGATTTCGCGCGGAATTACAGTATCGCCGTGTTCGGCGTCCGTTGCGACCGGTCGCGGACTTCGTATGGCCCCGTCACCGGAACGGTGATCGAGCAGTGCCTGGTCAGTGACCTGACCCAGTCTCAACCGGTGACCAGCGTCACTCTCTATCCGGGAATGATTGAGTGTTCAACAATGTTGGTCACTGTGGAGCTGCAGCCGACCCGGTTCGCCGAGGTCGCAGGCTCGGCCCGTGAACTCGACCGCCATGGCCGCCCGGCCGGTGGACACCGCTCAACGATTTGAGGACGCATATGCTCAACATTGCCATCATCCCCGGAACTTCCCGCCCGCAGGCGCTCAACCCGCAGATCGTGAGCTGGGTCGAGCAGCAGCTGGCTTCCAACGATGACGTCCGCGCCGAGGTCGTCGACTTCGGCAGCTTCGACCTGCCCCTCCTCGACGAGGTGATCCCCGCCGGTGCGAAGATGTACGCCAACGACCACACGAAGGCCTGGGGCGCGAAGCTCGAAGAGTTCGACGCCTTCATCTTCGTCACCCCGGAGTACAACCACTCGATCTCCGGTTCGCTGAAGAACGCCCTCGACTTCGTCGCCACCGAGTTCAACCACAAGGTCGCCGGCATCGTGAACTACGGCGCCGACAAGGGAGTGCGCGCCGCTGAGCACCTGCGCCACATCCTCGCGAACTACAAGCTCGCCGTCGTCCGCGACCAGGCATCGTTCTCGATCTTCACCGACGTCGCCGACGGCACGTTCGCCCCCACCGAGGTCTCGGCCGCCCCGTTCGCCTCCATGGTCGACGACATCGTCGCCTGGGGCGAGGCCCTGAAGTCCGTGCGCGAAGCCGGTGCCGAGGATCAGGCCGCCTGAGTCCGCCCTCGCAACTGAGCTGAGACAGGCCCGCCGGTCACCCGACCGGCGGGCTTCGTCGTCCCCGTGTCGATTGACACCGTACCGGTCACGACCGGCGCCGCCGTCAGGGTGATCCATCACCGAGGCGGCCCCACTCGACCATGCACAGTGACTGTCCCCACATCTGCGTTAGAGTCGCAGTGATCAACTGTTCGCTCAGCGATGCAAAGGACACTCATGGATCTCACGAACACCGTCGCCCTCGTCACCGGCGGAGCCTCCGGACTCGGCCGCGCCACCACCGAACGCCTCTTGGCCGCCGGCGCCCAGGTCGTCATGGTCGACCTCAACGCCGAGGTGGGGCAACAGGTCGCCGCCGAACTCGGTGACTCCGCCCACTTCGTCACCGCTGACGTGACGAACGAAGAGCAGGTTCAGGCCGCCGTCGACACCGCCACCGGGCTCGGCGCCCTGCGCGTAGTCGTCAACTGCGCGGGCGTCGCGACCCCCGGAAAGCTCGTCTCCCGCAAGGGACCGCTGCCGCTCGAGGCATTCCAAAAGGTGCTGAACATCAACATCGTCGGCACCGTCAACGTCTGCCGCCTCGCCGCTGCGGCCATGCAGCAGCAGGAGCCGGACGGCGAAGAACGCGGAGTCATCGTCAACACCGCCTCCGTCGCGGCCTTCGACGGCCAGATCGGCCAGATCGCCTACTCGGCGTCCAAGGGCGCCGTGGCCGCCGTGACATTGCCGATGGCCCGCGAACTCGCCGCCTCTCTCATCCGTGTCGTCACCATCGCCCCCGGCATCTTCGAGACCCCGATGATGGCCGGTCTGCCCGCCGAGGCGCAGGAATCCCTCGGCAAGTCCGTGCCGCACCCGGCGCGGCTGGGCAAGCCCGCCGAGTACGCGCAGCTCGTCGAATCGATCGTCGCCAACCCGATGCTCAACGGTGAGACGATCCGCCTCGACGGCGCCATCCGCATGGCCCCGAAATGATCGACTGACACCTTCACCAAGGAGGCCCTCCCCGAGGAGCGTCCAACCGACAGAGCCGCCCGTCTCCGCAGTCGCGGAGGGGCGGCTCTGCCGTTGACTGGAATTGTCAGCGGCGGGCGTTGACGAGCAGCGCCAGCTGCACTCGCGAGGTCACCTCGAGCTTGTCGAAGATGCGTGCCAGGTGGGTCTTCACCGTCGCCGTCGAGACGAACAGTGACCGCGCCACCTGTGCGTTCGTCAAACCCTGAGCGACCGCCTCGGCGATCTCCCGTTCCCTGGTCGACAGATTTGCCAGCGGATCCTGACCCGACGTCGAGGCGGACGGACGGGACGACATCAACGTGGCCAGGGCGGTCGCCGACAGGGTGCGGGTGCCGTCGGCTGCCGCGCGGACGGCGTTGATGAGCTCTTCCGGCGGGGTGTCCTTGAGGATGTAACCAGCCGCCCCGGACTGCAGGGCGCGGTGGATGAAATCGTCGGTCCCGAAGGCCGTGAGCATGAGCACCTGCGGATGTTCGGGATCGGACAGCAGCGTCTGCGCGGCCTCGAGGCCGTCGAGACGGGGCATCCGGATGTCCATGAGTACGAGGTCGGGACTCAGCCGACGGGCGAGGTCGATGGCTTCGACTCCGTCGACCGCCTCGGCGATGACCTCGATATCGGTCGCCGCGCCGAGGAGGAGCTTGAGACCCGAGCGCATGAGCGATTCGTCGTCGGCGATGAGTACCCGAATGCTCATGGCTGTGTCTCCTGCTCGTCGCGGGGGTCGGTCGTTTCGGTCATATCCGGGGCGTCGCCGTCAGTGAAGATGTCGGCATCGACGGGGATGCGGGCACGGAGGGTGAACTCCGGAGTGGTCGTCACGGTGAGATCGCCGCCCATGGCCTCCATTCTCTCCCGCAGTCCGAGCAGTCCCAACCCGGATCCGGAGACGAGCTGCTGCGCTCCGGCGCGGAAGGCCGGGGCCAGGCCTGTGTGCGGATTGCTGGCGACGAGCACGAGGTGACCGTCGGCCTCATCGAAGCCGACCTTGATCGTCACCGTCTGGCCTGGTGCGTGCTTGACCGCGTTCGTGATCGCCTCCTGGACGAAGCGGTAGATCGTCGTCTGCTCGAGTGCCCCGCACCGGTGGAGCGCCTCAGCGGTCACCGGTTCGAGGTAGCGCAGCTCGGCGGTATCGCCCCTGGCCGCGACGAGGCGGTCGATGTCGGGGTCGATGACCGTGCCCTGGTCGTCGCTGCGGAGCATGGTGAGCACCTCACGGAGTTCGACGCCGGAGCGACGGGCGGCATCGGCGATGAGACGAGCACTTTCGCGGACCTCGTCGGGGTCGAGGTCCTGCCGCACGGACAGGGCACCGGAGTACATCGCGATGACGGAGAGGTGGTGGGACAGGGAATCGTGCATGTCGCGGGCGATGCCGCGTCGCACCTCGGCGATGGCGCGGTCCTGCCGGGAGCGTTCGCGCAGCAGGGTCTGGGCGGCGGAGTCGATGAAGCCCTGCTCGCGGGCACCGCGGATGACACCGACGATGACGATAACGGCGTACATCGTGCCGCCGAAGACGAACACGGGAAGATCGAAGGCTCCCGCGGCCTGTGGAGTGAGCACATAGGTCGCTGAGAAGGCTGCCAGTGTGGCGGCGAGTGCGACGAAGTCGAGGGCCCAACTGCGCCGGGCCGACAGTGAGATGAGCATGATCGAAGCGGCGAAGGCGCCGAGGATGCTGACCGTGCCGAGGAGTATGCCGATGATCCCGACTGTGACGGGAATCCAGCCTCCCGGTCGCCGCTGAAGCGATTCGACGGATCCGTCGGCGGCGAGGAACTCATCACCGCCGTGACCGGTGACTGTGAGGAATTCGCGCAGCTTCTCTGAGGCAAGGACCTTCGGACGCAGTTGTTTGCGCGGAATCCGGCGTCCGTCGAAGACGAGCACGATTGGCAGACAGACGAAGGATACGAGCCCGAAGACGATGTGTACGAAGATTTCGGCACTGAGCGCGTCCGCCTCAGCACCGGTGGGTTTCGGGTTCGGCCACTGGTTTCCGATGACAACGAAGAGGATGAGCGCGCCGACGACCGCGGAGATGCCGGTCCAGAGGAGGGCATGCGCGAGCGGGCGGCGGGCGGGGCGAGGTGTCACCCTTCGAGCCTACCCGGGCGCGGGCCGCGAGGGTGTCGCCCGAAAGGATGAATTCGGAGCGGACGCGAGGGCGCGGCAGCCCGGCCGGATGCGCCCTGACGTGCGCATTCATTCGATCGGATGACATGAATCATGCCCTTGACCGATGGTGGGCGGCCGCCGGTTTCGAAAGAGTGGAGACATGAGAAATCAACCCCACTCACTGCCCTTTCATCGTCAATTCGCCGCGCTGCCGGACAATCGGTGGTTCAAGCCGATCCTCGTGGCGCTCCTGACCGCGGTGTTCTACCTCATCGCAATCGTCGTCCTGTTCGTCGGCTTCTTCTTCTGGGCGCTGATCGCCCTCGGTGCCGACGGTGACGTCAACACGTGGTCGGAACGCCTCATCGACATGAATACGACCACGGGCGTCCTCTTCGGACTCGTCAGCGTCATCCTCATGTGGCCGGCCGCCGAGCTCGCGACCCTATGCATCTACCGGCGCTTGTTCTCCTCGATGTTCTCGCTCCGCGGCGGAATGCGATGGGGTCAGCTCGGCCGGTATCTGCTGGTCGGCGCGGCCGTGTGGGTGGTCTGCGCGATCATCATGGTCACCTTCTCCGACGGGGCGATGAACAACCTGACCTCGGGAATCGTGTGGAACGGCCAAGTATTCGCCATGCTCGTCGCCATCATCCTCCTCGTTCCGTTCCAGGCGACGGCCGAGGAGGTCGTCTTCCGCGGCTTGGCCATGAACATCATCGGCTCGTGGCTGCGCCACCCCGCATGGGCCGTGCTCATCCCCGTGCCGATCTTCGTCGTCGGCCACGTCTACGACCTGCCGGGACTCATCGACGTCGGCATCTTCGCCGTCATCGTCGGCACCCTGACGATCATCACCGGCGGTCTGGAGGCCGGAATCGCCTTCCACATCGTCAACAACGTCTTCGCGTTCGGCCTGGGTGTGCTCGCCGGAGCCGACCTCAATGCGACGAGCGCCCCGACGATCGAAGTCGTCATGTCGATCACGGCCCCGATCATCTTCGGCATCATCGTCGTTCTCGACCATCGCCGCCGAGGTGGATCGACCTTTCGCCGAGGCGGCCCGACCGACCGTGAACCGCTGCGTCCCCGCGGGGACGGCCCAGGGAACGAGGAAACAGTGGCGGACAGCGACGTGAATGCCGACGCCGAAACGAAAGCGAACCTGTCATGAGCTACTACAGCGAGCTCGCCCAGAACCTGCGCCGGCGCGGTTGCGAAGAGGACCAGGTCCTCACCGTCCTCGACGAGGTCAAGGAAACGACGCGGAAGGCAGGCACGACACCCGAGGCCGAGTTCGGCACGCCGAAACAGAAGGCCTCGGAATACACCGGACCACGTCATCGTTCCCGCGGCGGTACGACGCTCAACGTCTTCGGTTTCATCGGAGTGTGCTGTGTGGCGGTCTTTGCGATCTGGCCTGGGCTGTTCGATTTCACGAATCCCGTGTTCAGGGAAATCGGCGGAATCATCGCACTCATCGTCCTGCTCATCATCGGCGCTTTCGTCGCAGGGTTCATCGACACCCGTGTGCCCAAGGAGTTCGAGGACTCACGCGCGAACGACCGCTGACCGGCTCAGTGTCGTGGATGTTCGGACTGCGGCCCGGATGCGGAGGCGTCCGGCGGTGTCGAGTCGGCGGCCAGAAGACGATCGACGAGCTCGTCGACCGTGATGCCCTCGGCCCGAGCCGCGGCTTCGAGGCGCTCGAGCGTCGAAGGCGACAGGGCCGGCGCCGGCTGGGACGACGACGGTTGAGTCGATCGGGCTGACGTCTCGCCGGCGCGGTCGGCGCCCGCAGGCTTCGACCCGGCTCTGAGCAGCAGCGAGGTCAGCGGCACGATGACGACCCCGAGTGCGGCGAGGATCCATACGATCCCGTTGAGGCGGGTCAGCCACTCGAGCTCCCACGCCGATTCCACCCAGATCGTGACGAGAACCAGGCTCGTGCCGAGAGCAAGCAGTCCGAGCGTGATCGGCAGCCCGACCCGCACCACCCAGGACCGGGGCACCAGCAACAGAATGAGCGCGGATATCGAGGCGACAGCAGTGACGAGGGCGAGCGAGGACAGAGCCTGGAAGAGGACCTCCTCGAGTGCATAGCTGTCAGGATCTGCATAGGGGTCGCCCCAGAGGAACCACAGGCTCAGCGCCATTGTGACGATTGCCAGCCCGATCGTGGTGATCCCGAACCACTGGGTCCGGCGACCGATGAGCGTGGCACCGCAGAACGCCGCGACACTGACGGCGCCGGTCAGAGCCGTGGTGCCGATGACTTTGTACGTCGCTTCGGACTCGATGTCGCCGAGGAGGACGATGATCCCGCCGGCCGCAGCCAGGCTGAAAGCCACGACGATGATGATGGCGATCGTGCGCCGCAGAATCCGCACCGATCGTCTCGGTGCCTTCGGATCCGACGCCGAGGCGGGCGCCGACGAAGGCGGAGATGCAGATGGCGAAGGAGGCGGCTGTGACATGGGGAAACAGTCCTTCCGAATGGGAAAGCATGAGGGGACTTCCAGTATGGCACCGGACGCCCGACGCTTGCCTGATTCGGCGCGAATCCGCGCCGCCTCAGCGCTTTCCTCGGACCTTCACTCCATCGGCAGCGACGCCCTGACCTCGAAACCACGGTGCTCGGTCGGCCCCACCCGCAGGCTTCCGCCCAAGGCTTCGACGCGTTCGCGCATCCCCTTGATGCCGAATCCTGCGCCGAGGTGGCTGTGCCCATCCGCATCCGCCCCGCCGTCGGGTTCCCCGTTGAGCACGGAGATCTCGAGCCGGGAGCCGATGGCCGTGACGGTGACCGCCACGGGTGCGCCGGCGGCATGCCGCAGCGCATTCGACAGACTCTCCTGAACCACCCGGAACGCCGTGAGGCTCGTCGTCGGCGGCCGCGACATGGGGTCGGTGGGGAAGTCGAGATCGACGACCGCACCGGAGCCGCGCGTGACATCGATGAGAGCGGGAATGTCGTCAATGGTCGGCTGCGGCGCCAGGTCGGCATCCCGGCCACCGCGGAGGATCGCGAGCAATCCGCGCATCTCCGTCAGCGCCTGCCTGGCCGATGAGGCCATCGAATCGAATTCGCCGAGGCTGCGCTCATCGAGTCCGGGCAGCCGGTACTTCGCCGTCGTCGCCTGGACGCTGATGACCGACATGCTGTGCGCCACGACATCATGGAGCTCCTGAGCGATCCGGTTGCGCTCCTCCAACTCCTGTCGCTTCGCCAGCTCCGCGGCGCTGAGTTCGCGTTCGGATTCGAGCTGCCTGCGACCTTTGATGAGCAGGTTGCCGATGACGCCGATGACTCCGGCACCGGCGGCGACGGCCGCGGTGGTGATCACGTTCGATAAGGCCCCAGGCAGCTCGCCGGCATGCGGCAGGACCAGAGCGAGCACGCCGATGAGCGCGCTGCCCGACCACAGTGCGACGAGGTGGATCCAGCGGTGACGCAGACCGATGATGAGGTGGAGGAAGACGAGAGCCAGCAGCGAGGTGACCGTGAACGGTCGGACTGCTCCCGAAACGTCCGCAGTGAGCAGAATGCCTGCCAACTGAGCGACAAGGCCGAGGCTGATCGCCGGTATCGGCCAGCGCACTGCCAGCAGGAGCGCTGCGCTGAGACTGAACGCAAGAATCATCGCGAAGACCGTCGGGACATCGTAGAGCACGGTGGTCACCGGCCAGGCGACCGCGACGAGCACGATCCCGACGAACGCTGCGATGAGCCAGAACCACCCCTGACTCCCGGCGATGGTCGACAGTGCAGACGACTGCGCCGGATGAGCCGACCGCTCTGAGCGAGTCGCCTGCGCGGAGACAGCTGCCCCATCAGTCGACAGGGCAGCGCGGATCGAAACGATCTCGAGCAGCGCCATGGCGTGGAGGATGAAGGGGAAAGTCAGCAGCAGGACGATGCCCGTGACGAATTGGAACGTCACCTCGGCGGAGAACCCGAGGTCAGTGACCGGGGAGTTCGTCACCCAGGCGACCACCCAGTCGACGGTGTCGCCTTCGTCTTCGGGGAGAAACCTGCCCCAGACGAAGAACGTGATCCCGCCAAGACCGCCTGCGAACCAGGCAAGGGAGACGGAGAACGTGAAGAGTCGGATCGGCAGTGCGAACACGGCTTCGTAGAGCAGATCCAACCACGCACGCGCATCGGACAGCGGAGCCAACCACCAGCGGAGTCCGCGTCCACGGGGACGGGGAGCCGCCTCGGTGATGGGCGCACCCCACGCACGGGCACGGGCCCGGGAGAGGTTGCCGAACGCGCGGGCGACGGTGAGCGTCAGCGGCAGGAGGAGCACGCCGACCCAGACGATGACCGTGGCGATCGAGACGGAGAACAGGGTGACGAGCACCGGGAACGCGATGAGGGAGATGACCAGGCTCGGGGAGACGAGGCCGGCATCGCGGCCGAGATTGTGCCACAGCCTGCCCCACCACGAACGCGGCGCGGTCGCGGCCCGAGAACCTGCGGCCGCCTGGGAGTTCGGGCCGATCTGCGGAGGCTCTGCTGGGCGGGGCACATCTCCAGCGTACGTGTCGGCGGGTGCGGGGGAGGTGAGATCGGGGGAGTGGTTCACAGCGTGATTCCTTCCTGTGCTGTTTGCGAGGTCGAGTGCGCGGTGCCGACTGCAGTCTCAGTGCGAGCGGTCTTGCGGGATTCGAGGACCTTCGGGTGGAAGCGCGAGAGCATCCACACTCCGCCGATGCCGATGGCTGCGGAGACGAGCAGACCGAGGGTGGCCGGCGGAGTCAGGCCCGTGTACTCGCCGAAGAATGCGGCACCGATGATGACGGCGACGATCGGATCGATGACGGTGAGGCCGGCCAGCACGGTCTCGGCGGGGCCGCAGGCGTACGCAGTCTGGACGAGCCAGAACCCCGCCGCCGAGGCCAGGCCGACCGTGCCCAACAGCGCCCACCAGCGCAGACCAAACGTATCGAGTCCGGGCAGTCCCGACATGACGACGGATCGGGCGAGGACGTGCGTGGCCGCGGCGACCGTGCCGAAGACGATCCCGGTCATGACGACCCGGGGGATGTGGCCGGCGGAGCTGAACGAGAACAGCCCCGCGAAGATGGTGAGGGCGATGAGCACGGCGAGCAGCCAGGTCACCGACTGTGCGTTCACGGAGATGTCGTGGGCGAACCTCGCCGAGGTGACCACGAAGGAGAAGATCCCGAAGAGCGTGACCGCGATGCTGATGAGCAGCGGAGCACCGAGGCGGAGCCCGAAGTACCGCCGGCCGATGAGGACGGCGAAGACGAGAGAGACCGCGCCGATGGGCTGAACGATGGCGACCGGGCCGAGTCCGAGCGCGATGACGTTGAGCACCGTGACCAGCCCCATGAGGCCGAGCCCGGTTGCCCAGGCAGCGCGACGGCGCAGGCCCGGAGCCATCGTGGCCACGGCATGCTGCTGGAAGTGGGTGCCCAAGGCCAGGCAGAACGCTGCTGCGGTGGCGAGGATGACGGCGGTGATGATCATGACTCGAACGTTAGGGAGCCGGTATGCGCCGGCACATCATACGCAGGAGTGAAATGAGCGCCGCACGTATCACCCATGAGGATGAGATCTGCGCGAAACCGGGCCCGAGCGGCGGATTTTCGGGGATTGCGAGGGTTCCCCGACCTCGCTGTCCGGTAAGTTTGGACCATGCCGGGAATTGAGGACGCGGGGAACGGGGACGGAGGAGCCGCCTCGGCGAGTGTGCCGCCTCCGTCGGAGACGACGATCAGGGTCGCCATCGTCGACGATCAGGCGATGGTGCGGCAGGGGTTCGGGGCGCTGCTCGACGCGCAGTCGGACATGCAGGTCGTCGGCAGCGCCGATGACGGGTCCGCCGTCGTCGACCTCGTCCGCCGCACGAGCCCCGATGTCATCCTCATGGATATTCGGATGCCGACGCTCAACGGGCTCGACGCCACCAGAGCGATCTTCAACATGCCCGGGGACCATCCGCGAGTCATCATGCTCACCACGTTCGACGCCGACGAATACGTGTTCTCCGCGCTCCGCGCCGGTGCCAGCGGATTCCTCCTCAAGGACGCCACCGCCGAAGACATGATCACCGCTGTCCGGGTCGTCGCCGGTGGGGAATCGCTGCTCGCGCCGTCGGTGACCCGCCGCCTCATCGCCGAATACGTCGCCGGGCCCACCGTGGCCAAGGACACCGCGGTGCTCGGTCAGCTCACCGACCGGGAGATCGACGTGATGACCCTGGTGGCAAAGGGGCACGCCAACGCCGAGGTGGCCGAACAGCTGTACCTCGCCGAACAGACCGTGAAGACCCACGTCTCGAGGATCCTGTCGAAGCTGGGACTGCGCGACCGCACCCAGATCGTCGTCGCCGCCTATGAGTCCGGGTTGGTCGTCGCCGGGAACTGAGCGGCGCGGTTCGGAGAGGGGCGTGTGCGGGGGACGCCGGCTCGCTGACTACTCGCGGGCGAAGCCGGCTCCGAGGTCCTTGACTATGGTCTCTGCGGATCCGTCCTGGGCGCTGCGGTAGCCGGTTCCGGCCCACAGGTGCAGGCCGTGCGGGTCATCGGCCTTCTTCGCCGCAGCGCGGAACTCCTTCGTCAGATGGTGCACCGCCGGGTAGGCGTCGACGGCGATCGGGTCGAACGTCCGCACGAAGTCATTGACCAGCGCACGCGCGGGGCGCCCGGTGAACGCCCTGGTCAGCTGGGTGTCCGTGAACTCGTCGTCGGCCAGTGCAGCCCGATGAGTGGGTGCCGTTCCTGCCTCGTCGGAGCGCAGCAGCAGGGTGCCGACGACGACTGAGCTCGCCCCCGCACCGAGGAGCTCTCCCACCATGGCCTCACCGTCGACTCCGCCGCCGGCTGCCACGGGCAGGTCCACCTCGGCGAGGATGTCACGGACGAGATCGACGGTCGCGCGGTCCTCGATGGTCCGTGTCGGATCGGCCGTACCCGAATGTCCGCCGGCGTGCGGACCTTGGACGATGAGCCCGTCGACCCCGACTTCGGCGGCCGCACGGGCCTCAGCAACCGAGGTCACCGTGGCGACGACCTGAGTGCCGACGGCGTGGAGGCGGTCGACCGCCTCGGCGGTGGGCAGATTGAAGGTCAGCGAGACCAGAGGAACGGGGTGCTCGGTGAGCCAGTCGAGCTTGTCGTCGAAGTGGTCGTCATCCTCGACCGGCTCGGGATCGAGCGTGATCCCGCGGGCGGCAGCGGCCGGTTCGAGCGCGCTGACGAAGTCGTCGAAAGCTTCGCGATCGACGGGAACGGGATGCGGGGCGAAGAGGTTGACGCCGAAGTTCGAGGTCGTCTCACGCATCCGTGTGATAAGCGGAGCGAGGGCCTCGACAGTGAGATAGCCGCCCGCGACGAAAGGGAATCCGCCGGCCCGGGCGACAGCCTCGGTGAGTTCGGGCGTCGTCGTCCCACCGGCCATGGGTGCACCGATGATGGGCAGTGAGGTCTTCGCGAAGGCGATCGTCACGGTTCTCTCCTATTATCGGCGGCCCGGGCTCGGCGTCTGTAGCCGAGCGAGGCGGCCGCGTGGTCGTGCGTGCTCATCGCCATTCTCACACGATCGGCCGCGGCGAGTATGAGGTGACCGGTCGAAGGTATCCCTCGGAAGTATCGGTCGGCGGGGGACAGGTGGGCTCTCCGGCGTGATGTGCCGAGGCAGACGCGGTTCCTAACTTCGGTGTCATCGCCCCGATTCCCCGTGATCGGCACTGAACGACTCTGACAAGGAACTGCCATGACACTCATGCTCAACAGCCCGGCCCCGCCCGCCGGCACCGAGGTCGTCCGAACCCCCGAGAGCGCGGTCGCCCCGCCCGCCGAACCTCGGACTCGCGAACCTCGCACCGTTGCCGCACCCCACCGCGACCAGGCCATCGACCTCATCCGGTTCGGCTGCCTCGTCGTCGTCGTCATCCTCCACTCGATGATGAGCGCGGCCGTGCTCGGTTCCGACGGCACAGTGGCGCCGACGGTCGCGCTGTCGACGACCGCCGGATTCGCCGCAGCGTCCTGGTTCTTCCAGGTCATGCCCCTGTTCTTCATCATCGGGGGATACGCGGGCATCACCGGATGGCGGCGCACCCGTGCTCGAGGCGGAACTTGGACCGACTATCTGCGCGCCCGACTGCGCCGCCTCGCCGTACCCACAGCTGTCCTCGTCGTCATTGCCGGAATCGGACTGTCCGCGGCCGCTGACATGGGCGTTTCCTCCGAACTCATCGCCGAGGCGAGCCGCCGCATCGGCCAGCCGCTGTGGTTCCTCGCCGTCTATCTCGGCCTGTCCTCGCTGGTGCCGGTAGCGGTCCATTTCCATGAAAGAGCGCCGAGGCGGTCCCTGGCAGTCCTCGCCGGTGCCGTCATCGCCGTCGACGTTCTCTCCGGAACGACAGGGATTGCCGGCCTCGGCTATCTCAACTTCGTCGTCGTCTGGCCGCTGATCCAACAGCTCGGGTTCTTCTTCGCCGATGCCTCCGACCGCCCGATCAGCCGTCCCGTGGTGTGGTCGGCGCTTGTGGCCGTGCTGGGTCTCCTCGGCGGACTCGTGGCGGCCGGGGTGTACAGCCCGAACATGCTCGTCAACCTCAATCCGCCGACCGGCGCACTCGTCCTGCTCGGCGTGGCACAGCTCTGCGTGCTGCGGCTGTGCCACGCCCGGCTGAATCGGGCGCTCGACGTCGATCAGCCGTCCGCAGAGTCGACGATGGTTCCAGGAGAAGTCCCCGCCGAGGCGGCCCCCACTGCGGCGGCCCCTTCCTCCCGAATCCTGACCGCCCAGTTATCGGCGCGGGTCATCGCCTGGGGCAATACCTACGGAATGCAGGTCTACCTGTGGCATATGAGCGTCGTCATCGTCCTCATCGGAGCTCTCGGATGGCTGGCGCAGACAGCCGTCGGCTTCCCGACGGGGATTCTGCTCGACCTGCCGACAGGCATCGTCGCCGAGTTCATCCTTCCCGAGATCGAGTCGGGATGGTGGTGGGCGACGCGTCTGCCGTGGCTGCTTGCAGTCATGGGACTCTCCGCGCTGGTCGCCATGGCCGCGGAGCGGATCCCGTTCCCCTCCGAACAGCGACTGGCCGCAGTCGGTCGCAGCCTCTCAGCGCTTGTCCGTGCTGTCCTTCCGCAGGGTTTCCCGGTCCAGGCATTCAGCTCGCGGGCGCGCGCCATCGTCGCTGTCGGAGCGGCCACGATGGGCATTGCGATCGCCCTCCTCGTCGGAATCGCGCCGATGATCTGGACGGTCGTGGCGGCCGGCCTGCTGATGGGTTCGCTCGTCCTGTCGGCCGGGCTCACTCCACTGCGGCAGCCAGCTGGTCGGTGACAGTGCCCCAGCCGTCGAAGAACCCGAGTTCTTCATGCCGGGCGCGCTGCTCCGGGCTGCCGTGCCGCACGATGGCGCGGTAGTCGGTGCCGTCGGGATGATCGCCGAGGATGATCTCGGTGGTCATCGCCACCGGGTCCGGCAGCGAAGGGTGCCAGGAGCTGCTGACGGCGTTCGTGAACACGAGGCGGCTGCCTTCCTCGATGACGAGGAACACCGCATCGACATGCGGATGCCACTCGGTGCCGTCTTCGCTCATCTGGGTGACGAAGGCACCGCCCGGAGCGAGCTCGAGCGAATCCACGCGCAGACTCAGGGGCGCCGGAATCCACCATTGGGCCAGCTGATCCGGCGTGGTCCAAGCGTCCCAGATGGCCTGCTTCGGGGCGTGGATGATCCGCTGGATGCTGAGGTCGAGGTCTGGATTCTGATTTCGTGTGCGAGAGAGCTGAGTGGTCATGATTCCTCCTTGGTGGGGGTGGGCCCGTCGGAGTCGACGGAACCCGTGGTGACGAACTGTTCGAGCCGGTCGGTGGCGCGTTCCCAGATGCGCCGCTGTTCCTCGAGCCAACCCGAGAGCAGATGGAACCGATCCTGGTTGAGCACACAGGTGCGCACGCGCCCGGACTTCTTGGTCCGGATGAGGCCGCACGATTCGAGGCTGCGCACATGTTTCATGAACGACGGCAGCGAGATCGACAACGGCTCGGCAAGCTCTCCGACGCTGGCCGGTCCCCGCCCGAGACGCGCGATCACGCTGCGGCGAGTGGGGTCGGCCAATGCTGAGAACATCGCATCGAGCTCATCCGAATACTTAACCATGAGGCTAAGTATTACATCCTGGGGTGGCCTATGGGAAGAGGGCGGCTGAAAGTTCTGTGACGAATGATGACGACGATCATACTCGACTATTGTTGAGCAATTGAGTTTACTGATACGGTGTTGATCGTCAACATTCCACGACATCACTTCAGCAGAGGGCATGATGATCGCTTTCAAGAATTCGCAGACCTGGGCGCTGTCCGCACGGTTCGAAGCTCTTGACTGTTGCATGACCATGCCGATGTTCCGCCTCGTCAAAGGCTGATTTCTCTCCGACTCCGGGCGCCCGGGCTTTTCTGCGGCGAAGGCTGTCGAGCCTCGCTCGCCTCGCCCTGCCGGACGCTCCGCTTTCTCGCACGATTCTGGGGCACCGAGCCGAAAGCGCTTGATCTTTCCGGCGATATGTTGAGCAATCACTGCCGTCTGGTCGGCCCGTGATCGTCGCAACTCGCGCCGACACCCTCGCAATCACCTCTGATTCACATCCACTACTGACACCACCCAGGACACCCATGACCACCATCAGCTCTCCCGCCGCTCCGACCCGCTCGCGGCAGCGCCGCTCTCACTTCGCTCTCGCCGTTCTCGCAGCAGGTTCCCTCCTCCTCGCCGGGTGCTCCGGATCGGCACAGGCCGAGGACGAAGATGCCACACCTCAGGACGGCGGAACACTGAAGATCGCCTACGACGTCGATCCGACCTGCCTCGACGGACAGCAGCAGGGCACGAACGTCACCCTCAATGTCACTCGTCAGATCACGGACTCGCTCACCGATCAGGATCCGGAGACGCAGGAGATCAAGCCGTGGCTCGCCGAGAGCTGGGATGTCTCCGATGATGCGAAGACCTTCACCTTCCACCTCCGTGACGGGGTGAAGTTCCAGGACGGCACGGACTTCACCTCCGCCTCGGTGAAGGAGAACTTCGAAGCGATCCAGGATCTCGGGGCGAAGGCCTCCCTGGGACAGACCTACCTCGACGGGCTGAAGTCGATCGAGACTCCCGACAAGCAGACCGTGACATTCACCTTCGACAAGTCCAACGCCCAGTTCCTCCAGGCGACGTCGACGATGTCGCTGGGCTTCTACTCCTCGGACACACTCGCGAAGTCCCCCGAGGAACGCTGCACCGGAGACATCGTCGGCACCGGCCCGTTCCAGGTGAAGTCCTTCGAGCACAACAAGTCGATCGAGCTCGCCCGGTTCGACGACTACGACTGGCCGTCATCGATCGCCGAGCACGAAGGGCCGGCCCACCTCGACGGCATCGAATTCTCCATCGTCCCCGAGGCCTCGGTGCGCAACGGTTCACTGCTGTCGGGGCAGGTAGATGTCGACTTCTCCGTCCAATCCCAGGACGAGAAAACCCTCGAGGCGCAGGGACTGGGCATCGCCTCCCGACCGAACCCGGGCGTCGTCTACAACCTCGTGCCCAAGCACACCGGGAACATCGCCAAGGACAAGTCGGTGCGTCAGGCGCTCGTCAAGGGCATCGACCGCGACCAGCTGCAGAGCGTGATCTCGCAGCACCAGGCTCCGGCCACCTCGGTGCTGGCGAAGTCGACCCCTGAGTACGAAGATCTCTCCGATCTGCTCGCCTACGACCCCGACGGCGCGAAGAAGCTGCTCGAGGACGACGGGTGGAAGGTCGGCGACGACGGCATCCGGGTCAAGGACGGCACGAAGCTGTCGACGACGCTGACCTACTGGCAGGACGCCCCATTCCTCGAGCTCGTCCAGCAGCAGCTGCGAGAGATCGGCTTCGACCTCAAGCTCGAGAAGAAGACCACTGCCGAGGTGACCGCCCAGCAGGCCGAGGGCAAGGAAGAGCTGACCTTCGGCAACCTCACCCGTGCCGACGGCGATGTTCTGCGCAACTACTTCGGCGTCGACGAACAGAACGGCAACGCGAGGAAGAAGAAGGAGAAGCTCGACGACATCCTCGCCCGCACGACCTCGACGCTCGACGAGAAGGAACGCACGGCGGACTTCACGAAGGCCGCGAAGATCCTCATCGACGAAGGCTACTCGATTCCGATCGTCGAACTCTCCGGAGTGATCGGCACCGGCAAGAATGTCCACGACTTCAAGTACGAGGCCTCCTCGCGCTTCCAGCTCTATGACACCTGGCTGGACGGTGAGCGGTGATGAGCCTGCGCTACCTGGCCTCCCGGCTGGCCCAAGGACTGCTCGTCCTGTGGATCGCGTTCACCTTCAGCTTCTTCCTCCTCTATTGGCTGCCCGGCGATCCGGTCATCACGATGCTCGGCGCCGGGGGAGAGCTGCAGAGCTTCGACCCCGCCGAGGTGGCCAGGCTTCGTGCCGAGTTCAACCTCGACCAGCCGCTGCCCATCCAGTACCTGCTCGCCCTCCTGGCCGTCGTCCGCCTTGACTTCGGCACCTCGATCCAGGCCGGCACCCCCGTCACCGAGGCAATCGCCGCCGCCCTGCCCCCGACGCTCGCACTCGCCGCGTTGGCCTTAGGTCTCGCCTTGGCGGTGGGGATCGTCATCGCGGTTGCCGCGACCCTGACCCGCCGCCCGTGGCTGCGCGACACCCTCGCGGCTCTGCCGGGACTCGGGATCGCACTGCCGACGTTCTGGGTCGGACTGATGCTGCTGCAGATCTTCTCCTTCCGCCTCCCGCTCTTCCCTGCGGTGGGCACCGGAACTCCGGCCGCGATCGTGCTGCCGGCCGTGACCCTGGCGATCCCGCTGTCGGCGATCATCGCCCAGGTCCTCTTCCGCTCGCTGCAGAATGCCTGGACCCAGCCCTTCGTCACGACCTTCCACGCATCGGGCTACACCCGGCTGCGGCTGCTGCTGCGCCAGGCCCTGCCCGTGGCGCTGCTGCCGGCGCTGACAATGGGCGGGGTGCTCTTCGGTCAGGCGCTCGCCGGGTCCGTCGTGGTGGAGAACGTGTTCTCCCGGCAGGGCCTCGGTCGGCTCGCGCAGACCTCCGTGACCGGGCAGGACATCCCGCTCGTCCAGGGCATCGTCCTCTTCGCCGCGGCCGTGTTCGTCCTCGTCAACCTCATCACCGACCTCACCTACCCGCTGCTCGATCCGCGGCTGCGCGGCGCCCGCCGGAAGCTCGAAACCAAGGCCAGGGACACCCTCGCCGAGGCGTCCGACCGTGAGGACGCACCCGCCGGTGCGAGCCCGGCCGGCTCGACGGCAGAGTCCGCATCGACGGAGACCGAAGGAGCGCGCGCATGAGCCTGGCCACCGAACTGCAGAAGAACGCCCAGATCGCACCGACCGGGCCCGGTGCGGCCCGGCCCCACGAGGACCGGGTCCCCGGCGGCGGCACGCCCGGTCGGCTGCGTCGACTCACCTCGGCGGTGGGTTCCACCCGCATCGGGATCGTCGAAGTCATCGCGATCATCGTCCTCGGACTCGCCGCACTCGCTGCCGTCTGGCCGACCCTGCTCACCAGCGTCGATCCGCTCACCGGCAACCCGACCGACCGCCTCCTGGCACCCAGCGCCGAGCACGTCTTCGGCACCGATCAGCTCGGCCGCGACGTCTTCGCCCGCACCATCCACGGGTCCGCGCAGACCCTGTCGGCCAGCCTCGCCGCCGTGCTCATCGGGGTCGGCGCGGGCGTCCTCATCGGCCTGCTCGCCGGCTTCTTCACCGGGGTGCTCGACGCGATCTTCATGCGCACCGTCGACGTCCTCCAGGCCGTGCCCGGCCTGCTGCTGTCGATGGCAGTGATCACCGCGCTCGGCTTCGGCACCCTCAACGTCGCCGTGGCTGTCGGCGTCGCGGCCGTGCCTTCGTTCGCCCGGCTGACCCGTGCTGAGGTGATCCGATGGCGCTCGACGGAATTCGTCCGCGCCGCCCGCGCTGACGGACTTTCGGCCGCATCGGTCCTCGCCCGGCACATCTTGCCCCAGGTCAGAGGCCCGATCGGGGCGCTGCTCGCACTCGAATTCGGGTCCGCTGTGCTCGCCGTCTCCGCCCTGAGCTTCCTCGGCTTCGGCGCCCCGCCGCCGCAGCCGGAATGGGGTCTGCTCGTCTCCGAGGGCCGCGACTTCCTCGCCGCAGCCTGGTGGATGACGACCTTCCCCGGACTCGTCGTCGCTGCGGTGGTGCTCGCGGCCAACCGTCTCTCCCACGCCGTCAACTCCGAGAAGGAATTCCGATGATCAACACCGATCTCCTCGCCTGGCCCGCAGCCGGTGCCGGCACCGAACTCCTCGACGATGCCGGTCTGGAGACCACCGAGGCCCAGCCGACACCGATCCGGGCCCGGTCGACCCTGTCGCCTCAGGACCCTGAGGTCCTCGAGGTTGCGGGACTGAGCGTCACCTACCCCGGTGCTCCCACCCCGGCGATCGCGGACATCAACCTCAGTCTCGCCCCCGGGGACACGCTCGCGATCGTCGGCGAGTCCGGATCCGGCAAGTCCACGACGGCCGCGGCGCTGACCGGACTCCTCCCGGCTGGGACGAAGGTCCACGCGCACACGCACAGCCACCTCGGCGAGGACCTCACCTCGGCGAAGCCGCGCACCTGGCAGCGGATCCTCGGTACGGGAATCGCGTACGTGCCGCAGGACGCGGGCGCCGGGCTCAACCCGGTGCGCACGATCGCCTCCGCCCTGGCCGAGACCCTGACCGTCAACGGTTATGCGAAACCGCAGATCAGACCCCGCATCGCCGAGGTTCTCACCGCCGTGGGACTCGACCCGCAGACCCACGGACGGCGGTATCCGCACGAGCTCTCCGGCGGGCAGCGGCAGCGCGTGCTCATCGCCAATGCGATCGCCGCCCGGCCGGCGCTCATCATCGCCGACGAACCCACCTCGGCGCTCGACGCGACCGTGGCCAAACAGGTCCTCGACGTGCTGGGTGGCCTCGTCGCCGGTTCGCAGACCGCGCTTGTGCTCATCACCCACGACCTCGGCGTCGCGAAGGAACGCGCCGCAAAGCTGCTGGTCATGCAGGCCGGCCGCATCGTCGAAACCGGGCCCACCGAAGCCGTCCTCGCCGACCCCCAGCATGCCTATACGCAGTCGCTCCTCGCCGCGGCCCCGCACCTCGGGTGGGGGAGACTGCGGCCGAGCACCGACGCTGGCGCCACCGAGACCCACACCGGCGCCGAGGCGGTCCTGTCCGGCCGTGCGATCGTACGGAACTTCGGTGGGGACCGTCCCGCAGTTGACGGTCTCGACATCAATCTGCGGGCAGGATCGACTGTGGGAATCGTCGGCGAATCCGGGTCGGGGAAGACGACCTCGGCGAGGATCCTGCTCGGCGCCGACCGGGCGGATTCCGGAGTGATCACCCTCCACGGAAAGCCCGTCAGTGACTACCAGCGGAAGGACCTCGGACGGCGCATCCGGTACGTCCACCAGGACTCGAGCGCGGCTCTCGACCCGCACTACACGGTCGAGCGGATCCTCACCGAACCGCTGCGCGGCCACCGCATCGGCACCCGAGCCGACCGGCCGGGACGAGTGCGGGAGCTGCTCGACTCCGTCGCCCTCGATCACAGCCTCCTCAAGCGCACCCCGCGGGAGCTCTCCGGAGGGCAGCGGCAGCGGCTCGCGATCGCCCGAGCGCTGGCCGTCGACCCCGAGGTGATCATCCTCGACGAACCCGTCTCCGCGCTCGACGTCGGCGTGCAGGCACAGATCCTGCAGCTGCTCGTCGACCTGCAGGCTCGCCTCGGCGTCGCCTACCTCTTCATCTCCCATGACCTCGCCGTCATCGAGCAGATCGCCGACGAGGTGATCGTGATGAAGGACGGACGTGTCGTCGAATCCGGGCCGACCGCTCGTGTGCTGCACGAGAGCCGTGACGACTACACGCGGGCGCTCATCGACGCAGTGCCGTGCTTCGACGACTCCGCCGCGCGCACAACCTCCACCATCAACCCCACCGAACTGACAGGAGCATCCCATGCCTGACCTCGACACCACCATCCCCGGCCAGCCGCGGCAGGTCCACCTCGCCGCGCACTTCCCGGGCGTGAACAACACGACCGTATGGTCCGATCCTGCCTCGGGCAGCCACATCGAATTCGACTCCTTCGCTCACCTCGCACAGACCGCCGAGGCTGGACTCTTCGACTTCTTCTTCCTCGCCGAAGGCCTGCGCCTGCGCGAACACCAGGGGAAGATCTTCGACCTCGACGTCGTCGGACGACCGAACACCACGGCTGTGCTCTCCGCGCTCGCCGCCGTCACCAAGCGCATCGGGCTGGCCGGAACCCTGAGCTCGACGTTCAACGAACCCTTCGACATCGCCCGCCGGCTCGCGACGATCGACCACCTCTCGAACGGTCGCGCCGCCTGGAACGTCGTCACGACCTCCAACGCCTTCACAGGCGAGAACTTCCGCCGCGGCGGCTACCTCGACTACGCCGACCGCTACCGCCGCGCCGAAGACTTCATCGACGTGGCTCGGAGACTCTGGGACACCGCCGCCGGTGACGGGTCGTTCACGCATGCCAGCGACTTCTTCGACATCGCCGGACGCTTCCCCGCCGGCCCCCTGCCCGGCGGTCACCCCGTCGTATTCCAGGCGGGGGACTCGGACTTCGGCCGTGACTTCGCCGTCGGCTCGGCCGACGTCATCTTCACCCGCCACTCCGACCCCGAATCCGGCCGGAAGTTCTACGCGGACGTGAAGTCCCGCCTGGCCCGCTACGGCCGAACCGAAGACTCCCTGAAGATCTACCCGGGAGTCTCCATCATCCTCGGCGACACTCTCGCCGAGGCGGCCGAACGCTCCCGCGAGGTCGCCTCCCAACAGGTCAGCGAGGCCGGTGCCATCGCGTTCCTCGAACGCGTGTGGGACCGCGACCTCTCCGCCTTCGACCCCAACGGACCCTTGCCCGATGTGCCGCCGGCCGCCGACTCGATCTCCCAGGGCCGGGTCAAACACATCAAGGACGCGGAAGCGACGATTGCCCGCTGGCGGAAGATCGCCGAGGCCGAGAACCTCACCGCCCGAGAACTCGTCATCCGGGTCTCGACCCGTCACTCCTACGTCGGCACCCCGCACCAGGTCGCGACCGACCTCGCCGAGGCGGTCCGCACGAAGGCCGCCGACGGCTTCATCCTCGTCCCCCACCTCACTCCGGGCGGACTCGACGAGGTCGTTGAGAAGGTCGTGCCCGAACTCCAGGAACTCGGGGTCTATCGCACCGAGTATCCGGACGGGTCCCTGCGCGAGAACATCGGACTGCCCGCCGCCCGCACCGCCGCTGACTGGGCCGCCGCCCGCCGCGAAGCCCGCAGCACCGCCGCCGCGGAAACCGACACCACAGAGATCGGTGTCGCCGGCACCCCCGACGCTCCGACCCGCGAACTCAAGGAGGTGGGCTGACATGTCGCGTGTCGTCCTGCTCTCGGCCAGCCCCTCGGAGAACTCGAAGACCGAAGCACTGCTCGAGTTCATCGCCCGCAGGCTCGGCCAGTACGGCCACCGTACGGAGTTCATCAAACTCCGCCACCTGCCCGCCGGCTCCCTCCTGACGGGGGATTCGAGCGATGGCCTCATCGCCTCGGCGCGGGACACGGTCGCCGCCGCCGACGCGGTGGTCGTCGGGTCCCCGGTCTTCAAGGCCACGTACACCGGACTGCTCAAGGTCTTCGTCGATCTGCTGCCGATGGACGCCCTGCACGGCAAACCCGTTCTGCCGCTGCTCACCGGCGGATCCGCCGCCCACGTCCTCGCCCTCGACTACGGCCTCAAACCGCTGCTGGCCACGCTCGGGGCGAGCTCGATCGGTCGCGGACGCTTCGTCGTCTCGAGCAACATCCTCCCGGCCACGGACACGACCCCTCCGAGCATCGACGAATCCGTCGAGCGCGACGTCGTCGACGCCATCGACCAGTTCGACTCGGAGCTGACCGTCCGAGCCCGGTCGTGCACCCACGCCGAGGCGGCCGCCGCCGAATCCCTCATCACCACCCCGATCACGACCGAACGGAATCCCTCATGAGCGTCATCATCGCCACCACGCTGAACCCCGATCCGATCTCCGGCCCGGCGACCGCGAAGACCCTTGACGGACATGCGGACTTCGCCCTCGTCCCCGATGACTTCACCGGGTACGACGCGCTCGAGTTCGCCTCCTGGCTCGGCCCGCTGACCAGCAGGCTCGGGATCGTCCCCGAGGTTCGCGCCACCCATCTCGAGCCCTTCCACCTCGCGACCGCCTCGGCGACGCTCGACTACGCGGCCCGGGCCCGTGCCGGACTCGCTGTGGGCATCTCATCCACCCCCGCCGAGGCGGCCCTCTTCGGTCGACGCGGCCCCGCCCCGGCACCCGCTGCCTGGGCCGAGGCCGCATCCGTCATCGACGTCATCCGCCGACTCTGGGACTCCTGGGACGACGACGCGATCATCCGCGACGAGGCCACCGACCGGTACATCGATCGCGACCGCCTCCACTACATTGAAGCGCAGGTCCAGGACTCGACGGGAGTCGACTACTCGGTGCTCGGCCCCTCGATCACGCCGCGCCCGCCGCAGGGCCACCCGCCGATCATCGTCCGCGCCGAGACCGGCAACGAGGCGGCCCGCGCCGCCGCCGACATCGTCCTCGCCGACGAGGCCGCCGGCACCATCTCGCTCGAGGATCTGCGCACCGAACTCGACCCCGGAGTGCCGGTGCTCACCGTCCTGCCGGCACCGACGACCCGCGCCGAGGTGGCCGAGCTCGTCGGCTCCGTGCGCATCCTCGTCGAACGCGGGGCCTCGGGGGTGCTGCTGACCGCGTCAGCTGAGAATCAACTCGACTTCAGCGTCCGACTCGTCTCCGAGATCCTCCCCGCCCTGCACGCGGCGGGACTGCGGGACACCCCTGAGGGCGTCGCGGCACTGGACGGCGGCAGCGACGCGAGCGATCTGCGCGGCCGCCTCGGACTCGCCCCGGCCGTGAGCCTCTATGCCGATGCGTAAGACGTCGGCTGCGGTGGACCTCACGACCGGCGGTGATGCGTCGACGGCATCCGATTCGGGCAGGCACCGCGCCGACCTCACCTTCATCGGGGCCGGGCCGAAGACCCTGGGCATCCTGCTCGCGATCGCCGCGAACACGGACGCCGGGGCAGGCCTGCGCATCCACCTCGTCGACCCGTATCCGGCCGGAGCCGGGCGGATATGGCGGACCGAACAGTCGCCGCACCTGTGGATGAACTCGCGCACTGAGGACATCACGATCTTCCCGGACGAGTCCTGCCTGCTCGAGAATCCCGGCATCATGGGACCGACCCTGCACGAGTGGATCCACGGGCCCGGTCGGGAGCGCCTGACGCAGGCTGGCCTCGGCGCCGAGGCGGCAGGGCTCGACTCCCAATCGTTCGCCAGCCGCCGGGTCCAGGGACACTACCTGACGGCGGCCTTCGAACTCGCTCTCGATCGTCTCGATGCTCAGGTGCACATCCATCGCGCCCGCGCCGAGGCGGTGCGCCGCGGCGAAGGCGACCGCGGCTTCGTGGTCACCACCTCCGCCGGGGCGGAGATCGCCACCGACGTCCTCGTCTCGGCTCAGGGGCATCTCGACATGCACACCGCCGAGCAGGATGCGGTCCTGGCCGACCGTGCGGCCGCCTCGGCGGGACAAGACCTGTACTATCAGGCTCCCGGATACACGGCCGACCTCGACTTCAGCGGCATCCCTGCCGGCGCTGAGGTGCTCACCCGCGGTTTCGGACTCGCGTTCCTCGACTTCATGGTTATGGTCACCGAGGGTCGCGGCGGTGAGTTCGTCGACGACGGGGAACGGCTTCGCTACCGGCCCTCCGGCACCGAACCGGTGCTGTGGGTGGGATCCTCCCGCGGGGTCTCCTACAGTCCGAAGCTCGGATACAGTCAGGTCGATGTCCCCGGCGCACCGGCCGTGGAATTGCGGTATTTGGACCGCGTGGCTGAGAGAACCGGCCGCGTGGGAGGGGACCGTCGCGGAAGCGGGCAGCGCCTCGGCGAGAGTTCCCGGTTCATCGAGTTCGATGAAGTGCTCGGTCCGCTGTTCGAACTCGAACTCACCTATGCCCACTACGAACACGTGCTGTGGAAGCGCGGCATCGACGCTCCCGAACTGCTCGAGCGCATCGATGCAACCGCCGAGCGGGTCCGCGCGGGCCGCATCGGCGCGAACGGGGCAGAAGCCACCACCGGCGCCGTCTTCGAGACCATCGCCGAGGCCGCCCGCGACGTCATCACAGACGAGGCCGATCTGTTCGACCTGGACCGCATCAACCGTCCGCTGGCCGATCTGCGCTGCGATGATCTCTCTTCTGCAGAGGCGAGCGTGCGCGATCACATCTCCGGGCAACTCAAGCGCAGTGCCGATGTGCACCACTCTGCCGACCTCGCCGTCTTCACCGCTCTGGTCAAGGCATATGTGCAGATCAGGATGTTCGTCCGCGACGGTCGAGTCAGCAATGGCGATCGCACGGAGTTCGTCGAAGGCAGCTTTCATTCCCTGTTCTCGTTCATCGGCAGCGGCCCGCCGCCGAAGAGAGTCAGACAGATCCTCGCTCTCCACGAAGCCGGTTTCGTTCGGTTCCTCGGTCCCGGGTTGAGCATCGACGCCGATGCTGCCGGTTTCACCGCCCGCTCCACCGCTTACCCGGAGGCGAAGACCTTCACTCATCTCGTCGAAGCCCGTCTGGCTCGGCAGAGTGCGGAGAAGGCAGCCGATCCGGTCCTCGAAACACTGCGGGCGGACGGCCGACTGCTGCTCGAGACCGCGGCTCACGCGAAGCTGCGCACCGACGGTGCCGGTCGCGCGCTCGACGCACATGGTCGGGCACAAGGCGATCTGTTCCTGCTCGGTCCCGCGGTCTCCGGATCGACGGCCGAGGCCTTCAGCCGACCGCAGACTGGCGCCCCCGTGTTCGCTGACAACGAGCGCATTGCCGGGGCGATCCTCGACGCCGTGGCGGCAGGGTCCGACCGGCGGGAGCTCCTGGCTGGGTGACCGGCGACCGGCAGTGGGACTGCTCGATCGTCACAGAGAGCTGCCGCGGTGGGAACGAACGACGATCACGTCGCGTGCGTACGAGTCGGCGGACCGCCTCGGCGAGGGATGCCGACCTTCTACGTCGAAAAATGACATTCATCGACGACATATGACGCGACGTGACCATCCGAGACGGCGCGTTCGCGCGAGCACATCGGGGACACTCACACTGAATCACACCGCAGATGCAGCGGTGCCCATCAGTGAAGGAAGGATCCGCCGTGAGTTCACCCCGTTTCGAACCCACCACACCCGCCGGAATCTCGACCCGATCGGTGCACTCGGGAGCCATGCCCGAGGCGCACACCGGTTCGGTCGTGGCCCCGATCTTCCAGACTTCGACCTTCATGATGGACACTCCGGGAGAGACTCGCGCCGGCTTCGACTACGCGCGCACGGGCACGCCGAACCGCAGCGACCTCGAACAGGCTCTGTGCGAATTGGAGGGAGCGTCGTTCGCCGCGGCCGTCAATTCCGGAACCTCGGCCGAGGTGGCCGTGTTCTCTTCTCTGCTGCGTCCCGGCGACGAGGTCATCCTGCCCCGCGACGTCTATGGCGGGACCTTCCGGCTCCTGCAGAATGAGTACGTCCGCTGGGGCGTGGTCATCCGCACCGTCGACCTCACGGACACCGCGGCGCTCGCCGCCGCCATCAACGACAACACCGCGATCATCTGGGTCGAGACCCCGAGCAACCCCGGGCTCGACATCATCGATATCGCTGAGGCGGCCCGCCTCGCCCACCGAGCGAACGCGCTCCTGGCCGTGGACTCGACCTTTGCGACCCCGGTGCTCCAGCGTCCGCTGGAGCTCGGCGCCGATATCGTCGTGCACTCGACGACGAAGTTCATCAATGGCCACTCCGATGTCATCGGCGGGGCGGTCCTCACCGGTGACGGGACGAGCTGTCTCCGCGCTGCCGAGGTGGTCGACCGTCTCGAAAACCACCTCGCGTCTGTCGGGCTGGGCATCTCCCCGTTCGACGCGTGGCTGACCAGGCGCGGGATCAAAACCCTGCCGGTGCGGATGAAGGCGCACTGTGCCAACGCGCAGGCGGTGGCCGAATGGCTGGAGACCCGCGACGAGGTGGCCGAAGTGATCTACCCGGGCCTGCCCTCGCACCCGGGGCACGAGGTGGCGAAGCGGCAGATGAGCGGGTTCGGAGGAGTGGTGTCCCTGCGCACCGACACCGAGGAGCGGGCACTGTCCCTGGTGGCGAACACGAAGCTCGTCACTCTGGCCGAATCGCTCGGAGGAGTCGAGTCCCTCATCGACCACCCGGCGACGATGACGCACCTGTCCGTGGCCGGCAGCGAGGTGAGCGTCTCCGGCAGGTTCATCCGCCTGTCCGTCGGGATCGAAGACGTCGAAGACATCCTCGCCGACCTTGCGCAGGCGCTCGACGCCACGTCCGGTGATGCGGGCACGAGTCCTGCCGGCGGAGCCGCACATACCGCTCCTGCGGGAAAGCACCACGTCTCGTCTCGAGCGGCTGCGGTCCCCGTATAGCCGACGGCATCACGTACCGGGAGCGACACTTCCTCCCGGTACGTCGGCATACCTCACCCTTCGCGGCAGACCACCTCGTTGCAGCGAGGTGATTCGTTGCGAAGGGTGAGGGATGCTCAGACACGTCGTGCGCAAAGGCGCGGCTGATGCGGTCCAGTGCTCCAGCGTCCACTTGGAAATCCAGTGGGGCCGGTCACAGGGTGTCGGGAAAACCCGACGTGGGGTCGGAGGTCTTCGTGCTGTTCGCGAGCCCGCGGCTCCCGTAGCGTATTTGCTATGAGTGAGAAGACCCCCGAGAACCCGCAGGATCAGGAGCCGCTCGGCCCCGGTCCGCAGGAGCCTCAACCCCCACAGCGCGAAGAGTCGATCAGCGCCGAAGCGATCGTCAATGCACCGCCGACCACCGAAGTCGACGCAGCAGCGGTCGACGAACCGACCGCTCGCGAAGCAGGAGAGTTCCGGACGAAACCCGTCGACCTCGACGTGCCGTTCGCGACGGGCTCGACCCGAGTGATGGGAGCCGGCGAACAGGCCCAGCGTCCTGACTACCCGCCGATGAACCCCACCAGGCCGGTCACCTACACTCATCCGACGGCTCCTGCGCAGCCTGGCCCCCGCACCCATCCCTCGGCTCAGGCCGCACCATCCGGGTACGCGCCCTCGAGCAACCCGAACTACCCCACCCCGCCCGGCCACGCCCCTCAACCCGGACCGCACCCAGCACCACAACCCGGCCCCCAGTTCGGTCGGCCCGCGCCGCATGCACAACCCATGCCGACAGCGCAGCCCATGCCGATGCCACAGCCGATGCCGCGTCCGCGGCCGCCTCGGCGGATGAAGCCCAAACGTGACCCTGTTGCGTACGCACCGGTCACCGGCTCACTGCCGCTGAGCCGGGACGAGGTCACCGAGATCCCCGCCGACGGACCCATCACCTGGCCCAAACGCCCCACCGGAATCATCGGCGTGGCGAACCTCGTGCTCTCCGCCGTCCTCACCCTGATCTGGGCGTGGATCCCGCTGGGTCTGCTGTTCACCGGAATCGGCGGCATCTTCGCCCTCGGTCTCGGCGTCCTCGCCCTCCTCGTCTGGGTCCTCGTCCAGCAGGGCGCGAACAACGCCGAACGCTACCGAGCCGAACTCATCTACGCCGATAAGATCCCCGTCCCGAAGATCGAAAGCAGCAATCGCGATCCCGGCATGGGCCGCTTCCTCCACAACCGTTGGCTGCAGGTGAAATCCGGTGCCTTCTGGCGCTCGACCGCCCACCACTACATCAAGATGCTCCTCGGCCTGATCGTCGTCGCCGGCACCATTGCCGCGATCTGCGGATCGATCTTCGGCATCTTCGCCGCCATCAACCCCCATGGAGTCAATACCTTCTTCATCGGCGAAACCATCGACGGACCGGCCCGCATCGGTGTGGCCATCGGTTCCGTCATCGTCCTCGCCAGCTCCTTGGCCATCCTGTGGTTCGCCCCGCTGCTCGACCGCGCCCTTGACCGGGCGCTGCTCGCTCCGGCCCGCACCGTGGCGCTGCAGGCCGAGGTCACGGAACTCGATCGGGCCCGCATGGCCGGCCTCGAGGCGGCCGCGGCGGAACGTCTGCGCATCGAACGCGACCTCCACGACGGAGCCCAGCCCCGCCTCGTCGCCCTGACCATGACCCTGGGCATGGCGAAGTCGAAGATCGACTCCGATCCGGAGAAGGCGAAGGAACTCGTGGCCGAAGCCCATACCGAAGCTAAGGGCATCGTCAACGAACTCCGCCAGCTGGCCCGCGGAATCCACCCCGCTGTCCTCACCGACCGCGGACTCGACGCCGCGGTCTCCGCCCTGGCCGGACGGTCGACGATCCCCGTCGACGTCGATGTCCGCCTCGAGGGGCGGATCGGACGCGAAGCCGAGGCCGTGTCCTACTTCGTCGTCGCCGAATGCCTGACGAACATCGCCAAGCACTCCGGTGCCACCCGTGCCAGTGTGTTCATCGCCCCGACCGAGACCGGTGTGCAGATCGTCGTCACCGACAACGGCCACGGCGGTGCACGTGTCGACCGCACCGGGCGTCACACCGGGATCGCCGGTCTCATCGACCGGGTCGAAGCCGCTCGTGGCACACTGAACCTGACCAGCCCCGCAGGTGGGCCAACGACTGTAGTTGTGGAGGTGCCATGCGCATCGTAATCGCTGAAGACTCTGCCGTCCTGCGGGCCGGACTCGAAAGGCTGCTCGCCGACGCCGGACATGAGGTCATCGCCGCCGTGCCCGACGCCAACGAACTCCTCGCCGTCGTTCACAACGATCCGCCGGACCTCGCCGTCATCGACGTGCGCATGCCCCCGACGTTCACCGATGAAGGCATCCGCGCCGCCGTCCTCATCCGCAAGCAGAACCCGGACGTCAAGGTCCTCGTGTTCAGCCAGTACGTGGAGGAGCAGTACGCGTCCGAACTCATCGCCGAGAACACCGGCGGCTTCGGCTACCTGCTCAAAGACCGTGTCGCCGACGTCGAAGACTTCCTCACCGCCGTCGACGAGGTCGCAGGAGGCGGCACCGTTCTCGACCCGGAGGTCGTGTCCCAGATCCTCGTGCGCACGCGCAAGAAGGACGGACTGTCGACCCTGAGCCCTCGCGAGATCGAAGTCCTCCAGCTCATGGCAGAGGGCAAGTCCAATGCCGCGATCGCCGGCACCCTCTACCTCAGTGCCGGTGCCGTAGAAAAGCACATCTCCTCGGTGTTCACGAAGTTCGGTCTCACCGCCGACACCTCGGAGAACCGCCGAGTCCTCGCCGTCCTCACATTCCTCGGAGCCTAGAATGCCTGCCACAGTGCGCATCAGCGAATCCGCTCGCGTCGGTCTGCGCGCGGTCCTGATCATCCTCGCCGCCGTCGTCCTCCTCGTCCCCGTCATCGTCAGCACCGCCCAAGGTGCTTCCCGCCTCGACTACGGGCGGATCGAATCGTCCGAACCGCTGCCGAAGGCGATGAAGGAACTCAAGATCGGCCTCGACTCCGGTGGTGCCGTCGACATCAAGACCGCCGACGTCGCCGAGGCGACCGTGAAGCTCACCGGCACCGGTCCCCGTGACAGCTCCGCGACCCTTGAGGTCGACAGTCGAGCCGATACCGCCGAGGTGGCCGTGAAGAACGGCGGGAGACTCGAGAACACCAGGTTGACCGTCACCATCCCGACCAGTGAGGCGAAAGACCTTGCGCTGGACTTCGACGGCAACTACGGCCGGTTCGATGTCACCGGCGACTTCGTCGAGATCAACGCCGACACCGGCGGTGGAACCGCGAACGTGACCGGGTCGGCTCAGAAGGTGCGGACCACGAGCGATTGGGGTGCCACCTACCTGGACGGAGACTTCGGGACGGTGTCGGCCAAGACCGGGGTCGGTGCCATCGAAGGAGAGAACCTCACCGTCAGCGACCGCATCGACGTGGTCAGTTCGACGGGAACCGTCGATCTCGACTTCACCAATCAGGCGATGCCCACCGGCGGAATCATCGCGAAGACAGAAGAAGGCTCGATCGACATGCGAGTGCCGAATCTCAAGCTCACCTCAGAAGAGCTGGATAAGGACTTCTTCTACCGGATCAACGCGAAGTCCAATGACGGATCCGTCGACCTCGCCTCCGATCTGAAGAAGTACGACGTGGCGGACGACCCGAAGGAAGCCAAGGGCAAGATCCTCGTTCCGATTTCGGCCACAGCCGATACTGGTACCGTCACAGTCAACCAGAACTGAGAAACGACCGGCGCACGGGCGGGCTCGACGTCGGGCCCGCCCGTGCTTCGTCTGAGGGGTCGACGATCATGCAGATCACCGTCTATGGAGCCACCGGAACCTTCGGCGCGCAGTTGGTGCCCCAGCTGCGCGAACGCGGCCACACCGTCATCGCCGCTCACCGCGGGAGCGGGGTCGACACGGTGACCGGTCAGGGAGTCGCCGAGGCGGCCGAAGGCAGCGACGTCCTCGTCGATTGCGTCAACCAGCTGACGATGAACGCCCAGAAAGCCATTGACTTCTTCTCACGCAGCTCCCGTTCGATCGCCGAGGCGGCCGCCGAGCAGCCCGGCACCTCCGTGGCCGTCCTGTCGATCGCGTTCCGCCCCGAGGCCGCCGAGTCGCGGATGATGGGCTACTACCAGGGCAAAGCCATGCAGGAGCGGATATTTCGCCGGCTCGTCCCAGACGAGCAGCTGCTGATGTTCCGGTCGGCTCAGTGGTTCGAACTCGTTGACACGATGACGATCAAGGCCGGGCCGCTGCGCTTCGTGCCGAAGATGCGCGTGCGGGCCCTGGCCGTCACCGAGGCGGCACGCATCATGGCCGAAGCCATCGACGCACGCGAGCGCGGCACCATCGAGGTCGCCGGTCCCGAGATCAGCGACTTCGCTGAGATCGCCCGCCGACTTGCCGCTGTACGTGCCCGGAAGGCGGGTGTGAGACGTGCGAAGGTCGTCGGCATTCCCCTGCCCGGGCCGATGGCCCGCGACGGCCTCATCCCACCGTCACCGAGGATGTCCGACGTGACCGTCGACGAATGGCTGCGCTCGGTCTGAGTCAGCGCCGTACGCCGTCAAGTAAGGGCCGAAAGCACTCACTTTGCCTGCCAATTTTCCACCTAACCGAACTATCCGATATTTCGGACGAAAACTATGTGATCTGGAAGACACACTCTAGTCGCGTGAAATAGCGTCTTCTCAACATGGTCACGTGCGCGTCGACCATCCGGAACTCAGCCCCACCCCTCCGGGAAGGAAGACGATGTCGTTGCCCGACCACTTGACCCTGACTGCCCTCATCCGGTTCGCCCGTGATGGCGACACCCTGACATTTGCCGATACGACGGCGATGACTGCCGCTCACGACTTCGCCATCGAAGCAGTTGACACCGTTCCGATCTACGGCCGCTCGACCGGCGTCGGGGCGAACAAGGCGGTCGAACTCGACGAGAGCAACTCAAGCGATCAGGATCTTCGACTCCTCCGCAGTCACGCTGTCGGCGCCGGCGACCTGGTCGACGATCAGACGGTGCGGATGGCCATGGCCATCCGCACCAACCAGCTGCTGCGCGGCGGGTCCGGAATCTCTGTCGACGTCGTTGCCGCACTGCGTGATCTTCTCGACAGCGGGCACCGCCCGATCATTCGCGAGGTAGGATCCCTGGGCACAGGTGACCTCTCCCAGATGGCCGAGCTCGCTCTCACACTCATCGGGGAGAAGCCGACCGCTGACGGCACCTTCCGCGCCCTGTGGATTCCGCATGGCGGGGATGCGCTTCCGTTCATTTCGAGCAACGCCTTCACCCTCGCCTCAGCCGCGCGTGCGGTCGCCGAGGTGGACCGCTTCGTGGATCACTTCGTGCACATCGCGGCAGCGTCCATGAAGGTCACCGGAGCCAATCTCGAACCATTCGCTGCGGCCGTTCAGGCCGCGCGGCCCGAGCCCGGGCAGAAGGAAGCGGCAGCACGCATCCTCGAGGTCATCGGCACAAATTCGTGGGAGGCTCGCAGACTTCAGGACACTTTCGGCTTCCGCGCGATCACCCCCGTTCTGTCCACTCTGCTCACCGCGCGTTCACGATTGGCTGAGGCTGTCGAGGTCGAGATGAACGCGAGCCCGGAGAACCCGCTCATCGACGTCGATTCGGCGTGGATCTATCACAACGGCAACTTCCACTCCCAGCAGCTGATGATCGAACTCGAGGCGACCACACTCGCGCTCTTCGGAGCCGCCCAGCTCTCCTTTGACAGGACGATGCGCCTATCCGAACCTGAGGTCACTGGACTCGAGTCCTTCCTCGCCGATTCCACGCCAGGCAGCAGCGGGATCATGATGGCTGAATACGTGAGCGCCTCGGCTCTCAATGAACTCCGAATCCAGGCGCAACCAGCTTCGCTTGCCAACGTCGTGGTCTCCAGGGGAATGGAGGACCACGCCCCGTTCACGGCCCAGGCCGCTCGACAACTGCGTGCCGGCCTCGAACAGGCGCGCAGAGTCCTCTCCATCGAGCTCCTCGGCGCCGCCCGCGGAGTGAGGATGGACGAGGCTGAGCGCCCCGACACAGGCTCGATCCCCTCGTCGCAGTCGCTGGACTACCTCGCCCTCGCCCCAATCGGTCCCATGATTGCCGATCGCCCGCTCACTGACGACATCACCGCACTTGAGCGGTTCGTTGCCACCGACCTCGAGACCCTCCGTTCGAAGGACACCGCATCATGACCGCATCCACTCAGCCCACGGCTATCGACGATGTGCCGTTCGGGCGGTTCCACGCCCGCATCACCGCGATGACGTTCGGCGCGAACTTCTCCGACGGATACGCGCTCGGGATCATTGGCGCACTCCTGCCTGTGCTCGGCACCCAATGGGGACTCAACGGGGTCGAATCCGGACTGCTCGGCGCTTCGGCGCTCATCGGACTCTTCTTCGGCAGCGTCATCCTCGGTCGTGTGAGCGACAGGATCGGGCGGCAGAAGGTCTACGTGCTGAATTTCCTGCTCATCGCTGTCGCCTCCGTCCTCCAACTGTGGGCACCAGAGATCTGGACACTGTTCGCCCTCCGCGTGCTCATCGGCTTCGGACTCGGTGCCGACTACGCCGTCGGTCCGACCCTGCTCTCTGAATTTGCGCCGAGGCGGCACCGCGGCATGATGCTCGCCTCACTGACAGTTATGTGGACAGTCGGCTACGTGGCAGCCAACGTGCTCGGCGTCTACTTGGTCGGCGACGGCGACTCCTGGCGCTGGCTGCTCGCTTCGGGAGCGATTCCCGCACTCATCGTGCTCATCGTCCGGATCGGCGCCCCCGAATCCCCGGCCTGGCTCATCAGCAAGGGTCGGATCCACGAGGCGAAGGCGATCGTGCGCAAGTACATCGGCATCGAGATCACCCCTGAGCAGTTCCCGGCAGTGGCCACTGAGGAGGTCAATGCCGAAGACTTCAAGGAGCTGTTCGGGAGTCGAATGCGGCGCAAGACCTGGTTCGGCGTGATCTTCTACAGTGCACTCGTGCTGCCGTATTTCGCGATCTACACCTTCGTGCCGACGATCTTCACCAGCCTCGAGGTTGAGGACGAGGACCTCCAATATCTCATCCTCAACCTCTTCCTTCTCGCCGGCGGCATCGCCGGACTATGGCTCGTCCAGAAATTCCGCAGACGGCCTGCAACGTTCTGGTCGTTCGTCGTCCTAACGGTCTCATTAGTGCTCCTCGGCGTGTTCTCCGGGGCGAACCTCATCCTGTTGATGATCCCTTTCGCGATCTACACGTTCGTTATGTCGGCGGCCTCGAACCTCACCCAGGTCTACCCTCCCGAGCTCTTTCCCACGAGTCTGCGTGCCTCTGGCGTCGGACTGCTCAACGGGCTCAGCCGCATAGCTTCGGCGGTAGGCACCTTCGTCCTCCCGATCATGCTCGAAGGCTGGGGGATCGCAGTGTCGATGTACGTCCTCGCCGCTGTCCTCGCAGTGGGCGCAGTGTTTACGTGGCTATGGGCTCCGGAGACCGCGAAAGATCACATCGTCTGACTCAGCGCAGAACCCCGAACACGGGGCAGGCGTATCATCCGTTCCGGAGGTTGTCATGGATTGGATGGAATACGGGCTCAACTGGGTCGACGCAGTCAGGATCGTCGTGTCGTGCGTGGCCTTCTACTTCGGGATCATTCTGCTCCTGCGCATCTTCGGCCAGCGCACTCTGGCGAGCCTGTCGAGCTTCGACGTGGCCGCGATCATCGCGATGGGAGCGATCATCGGGCGGTCCATCCTCGGCGATACCCCGACCCTGGCCGCGGGCATACTGGGTCTGGCGACCCTGCTGACTCTGCAGGCACTCAGCGGATTCGGCCGACGTTTCGGATTCGTGCGCAGCGTCGTCAACTCCCCGGCGGTGGTGCTTATGGCCGGTCGTGAGATCCTCACGGACAATCTGTCGAAGAGCCACGTCGACCACGACGAACTCATCGCCAAACTGCGGTCGGCCGGCATCCGCAACCGCGATGAGGTGGCATGCGTGATCCTCGAATCGACCGGTCAGATCAGCGTCATCCGACGCGGCGCACCCATCGCCGAGGAGATGCTCACCGGGGTCGTCGGTGCCGACCGAGTGCCCCGCGACGGCTGAGACTCAGTCGAGCCCGAGCACCTTCGCGCCGTTGGTCCACAGCACCGAGCGCATCCAATCATCGCCGAGGCCCAGGGCGGCCAGGCCGGAGATCTGATCGACATAGGGATAGGGGATGTTCGGGAAATCAGAGCCGAGGATGACCTTGTCCTCAAGCCTGGCCAGTCGTTCGCGGTAGGCGGGGGTCACCTCGGCGGGGGTGGAGAAATACCCGGACGCGAACATCGTCGTATCGAGATAGACGTTGTCGAAGCTCTCGGCGAGATCGGCGAACTCATCGTACTCGGGCATGCCCATATGGGCGATGACGAACTTCAGCTGCGGGAATCGCTCGAGGACGTTCGCCACCGCCTGCGGACCGGTGTACGTGCCCGGCAGGGGAGCGGATCCGGCGTGGATGACGATCGGCACGCGGGCCTCCTCGAGAGCCTTCCACGCGGGGTCGAGGACCTCGTCGTCGGGAGAGAACACACCGACCTGGACGTGGACCTTGAACAGCTTCGCCCCGGCGGCAAGCGCGGCCGGGACGTAATCGGCTGATTCGGGTTCGGCATAGAGGGTGCCGCAGTGGATGACGTCGTCGTGGGCGGCGGCGAACTCGGCGTTCCATTCATTCAGCCACGCGGCCATTCCGGGTTTGTGCGGGTAGGTCAGGGCCGGGACGGCGCGCAGGCCGAGCTCGCGGACGATATCCAGACGGGTATCCGTGTCGTACCGGTAGTTGATCGGCCAGTCGCGGCCGTAGTTGTCCGAGGCGTTGTCGAAGTACTCCCACACCTTGTCGAGCACGTTCTGCGGAAGGAAGTGGACATGGATGTCGGCGAGTCCAGGCAGGCCGAGGGCGCGGACGTAGTCGGGCACCTCGGCATCGGTGCGTGGGGGAGCAGTCATCGTGTCCGGGACCTCGAAAGCCCGACCGATCGTCGTCCCCGGGGCAGGGTTCGCGGTTGGGAGAGTGGGTGCGGTCTGGGAAGCCGAAGGGGTCTGAGTCGCTGCGTCATCGGAGTCGTTCATGGCCCCACTCTATGACCTCGCCGCCCAGGTCTTCAGCGCTCGCCCATGCCCGACGCATAGACTGCCCGCATGAGCCTGCGCGATCCGTTCACGATCCCCACTCCGTCCCAGGTCAGACCCGTGGGGAAGGCGCCGTACTGGACTCCGGGGCAGACCGTGACCTGGACGTTCCGGCGTTTCGACTTCGACCGCGACCTCGCCGAGGTGGCCCGCCCGATGCGTGTCATCGCCGACGGGCCGTCCGGCTCTGTTCTGTGGTTGGCAGGGGGTACGCCGACGCAGGAGACCCGCATCGTCGGGTGGGAAGACACGAACGCCCACGATGTGCCGTTGAAGGCACGGTTTCGTCCCATCGCCGAGGCGCCGACGCGGATCAATGTCGAGGGCACGTGGCGGGGTCGTGGAGTGCTCAAGATCGTCCCGCCCGAAGCTCCGTTCTCCGTATGGGTGCTGCTCAAAGATGCTGGGGATGATGTTGATCGTCCAGAGTCCGGCGGCGTGCGGGTCGAGTGGTACATCAATCTTGAGACCTCACACCGACGCAGCGATGATGCGCTGTTCACCAGCGATCACATCCTCGATATCACCTTCCCGATCGCGTCTATGCCCCTGCACGCCGAGGACGGTCGCCTCGATCCGACCGGTGCCGTGTTCAAGGATGTCGACGAACTCGCCGCGGCGGCGAACTACGGCGCGTGGCCGAAGGAGTGGTCGGAGATCATCCGAGACAATGGCAGCCATCTGCTCGACCACCTCGGCGATTTCGGGTGGGCCTTCGATCCCGAATGGGAGACGGTGGCCCGCGATCTGGTGGGGAAGGTTCGACTGGGTGCCGCCTCGGTGTCAGAAAAATCGTTCGATCAGGAACATCGGGCGATCCCGAATGGTTGTTATGACCGACAGCATCGGTGATCGTCGCGGATGCACCTGTCGCCCCAATGAAGCACACAAGCGAAGAATGATCTGCTGCTGAAAGGAACCGTCTCCATGACGACCAACCATCGGATTCGCCTGAACTCGCGCCCTGTGGGCGCTCCCACTGCAGAGAACTACCTGCTCGACGAGGTGCCTGTGCCGACCCCGGGCGAGGGGCAGGTGCTGCTGCGCACCCTCTATCTCTCGCTCGATCCGTACATGCGCGGGCGGATGTCGGACGCGAAGTCCTACGCCAAGCCCGTCGAGGTCGGCGATGTCATGGTCGGCGCCACCGTGTCCGAGGTCGTCGAATCCAATGCCGAGGGCTTCACCGCCGGTGAGATCGTGCTCGGCTACGGCGGTTGGCAGGAGTATTCGGTCGAGTCGACCGGACACCTGCGCAAGATCGACCCGGAGATTGCGCCGATCTCCACCCACCTCGGTGTGCTCGGCATGCCCGGGTTCACTGCGTACGCGGGTCTGCTCGAGATCGGTCAGCCCAAGGAGGGTGAGACCGTGGCCGTGGCCGCTGCGACCGGTCCCGTCGGATCCGTCGTCGGCCAGATCGCGAAGATCAAGGGAGCGACTGCCGTCGGCATCGCCGGCGGACCGGACAAGGTCGCTCACCTTCGTGAGCTCGGCTTCGACGTGGCACTTGACCACCGCACGGGGAACCTGCGGCAGGAGCTGAAGGAGGCGGTGCCGCAGGGCATCGACGTCTACTTTGAGAACGTCGGCGGGGAGGTCTTCGACGCTGTGCTGCCGCGGCTCAATACGTTCGCTCGCGTGCCCGTGTGCGGTCTCGTCGCCAACTACAACCTCACCTCGCTGCCCGAGGGGCCGGACCGTTCGGGAGCGCTCATGGGCAACATCCTGACGAAGTCGCTGCTCGTGCGCGGATTCATCCAGACCGAGTTCGCCGAGCGTCTGACCCCGCAGTTCCTTACGGACATGAGCGGCTGGCTCAAGGAGGGCAAGGTTCGCTTCCGCGAGGATATCCGTCCCGGTCTCGAGAAGGCTCCCGAATACTTCAACGATCTGCTCACCGGCGGAAACTTCGGCAAGATGGTCGTCGCCGTGGGCGCCGAGAGCTGAGTCTGTCGGTTCATCTCTGAATCGGAAACGAAGAGGCGGCCTCGGCCAGTTCTGGCCGACGCCGCCTCTTTCTTGCGTTGCGGGTCGCAACGCTGTTCAGCCAGGCAGGTATTCGGTGACGGAGAACGAGTTCCTCACGACCTGACGCAGCTCGTCCAAGCTGCTGGTCGGATCGACCTGACCGACCGCTCGCGCTTGGATGAGCAGATTGCCGATCGCCGTCGCCTCGACAGGACCGGCGAGCACTCTGAGGCCGGAGTGATTCGCGGTGAGCTGGCAGAGCAGAGTGTTCTGCGAACCGCCGCCGACGATGTGGATCGTCTCCACACTCCGTCCCGTCAGCTTCTCGGCCGTCGCAATGGTCTGAGCATAAGCGGCAGCAAGCGATTCGAGGATGGATCTGACCACCTCGGCTCGGGTGTGGGGAGGTTCGATGCCGTGCTCACAGCACCAGTCGCGGATGCGGGTGGGCATGTCCCCGGGTGGGGTGAAACGTCCATCGGACGGGTCGAACACAGCCACAGGCGTCGTGATTGCGGCCGCCTCGGCGAGCAGGCTCTCAAGGTCCGAGCTGCGTTGAGCATCGGTGGCGTCGTGTTCCCACTGGCGCATCGATTCGCTGAGCAGCCACAGACCGGACACGTTCTTGAGGAACCGGATCGTTCCGTCGACTCCGCCTTCGTTCGTGAAGTTCGCTCGGCGCGCCTCCTCGGTCACGACCGGTTCGTCGAGCTCGAGACCGACCAAGGACCAGGTGCCGCTGGAGATATAAGCAGAGCTCTGCCGTTCCATCGGCACGGCCACCACCGCCGAGGCGGTGTCATGGCTGCCCACGGCCGTCACCTGGATCGGGTCGGCCGCCCCGAGACGGACAGCCACCGGTGCATTCAGTTCCCCGATGCTCTCGCCGGGGGAGACGAGAGCGGGCAGAAGATCGGCCGGCAGTCCGAGCCGCTCCATGAGGTCGGCGTCCCAGTCTCCGTTGCGGACCGACAGAAGCCCGGTCGTCGAGGCGTTCGTGCGTTCGGTGCGCATCTGCCCGGTCAGCCAGAATCCGATGAGATCGGGAACGAGCAGTGCCGCGTCGGCGAGGTCGAGGAACCCGGATTCGGCTTCGACCGCGAACTGGAACACGGTGTTGAAGTCGAGGTGCTGGAGGCCGTTGTGGGTGAAGAGCTCATCAGGGGCGACGAGTTCGTGGACGATTTCGACACCGCGCAGATTCCGTCCGTCCCGGTAATGGTGCGGAATCCCGAGCAGTTCTCCGCCGCGGAGCAGCCCATAGTCGACGGCCCACGAATCGATGCCGATGCTCACGAGTCCCGGACTTCTGAGGATGGCTTCCCGGAGGCCCGTACTCAGTTCGGCGAAGAGCGACTGGATGTTCCAGTGCATGCTCTCGCCCAAGAGTTGCGGTACATTGGCAAACCGAGCCACGGGCTTCATCCGCAGCACGCCATCGTGCACGCCGCCCAAGATGACGCGGCCGCTCGTGGCGCCGAGGTCGACCGCGGCGAGAGTGAGACCGGCAGCAGATTCAGTGGTATCCATATGTATGAGGATCTCCGTTCGCGTGCGGCTCAGCGCAGGAACGCTGCGGCGACTCCGGCGTCGACGGGCACGTGCAGGCCGGTCGTATGCGAGAAGTCGGAAGTGCACAGCGCATAGACGGCGTTGGCCACATTCTCCGGGACGACCTCACGGCCGAGGATGGTCCGCTGAGCATAGAACTTGCCCAGGTCCTTCTCCTCCACCCCATAGGTCTTCGCGCGCTGCGCACCCCAACCGCCGGCGAAGATTCCTGAACCGCGCACAACGCCGTCGGGGTTGATGCCGTTGACACGGATTCCGTGTTCGCCGAGTTCAGCCGCGAGCAGACGCACCTGATGAGCTTGATCGGCTTTCGTCGCCGAGTAGGCGATATTGTTCGGTCCAGCGAAGACGGAGTTCTTCGAGGAGATGTAGACGATGTCACCGCCGAGCCCTTGGTCGACGAGGATCCGGGCGGCGTTCTTAGACACGAGGAACGACCCCTTGGCCATCACGTTGTGCTGGAGGTCCCAATCGGCTTCGGTCGTGTCGAACAGCGACTTCGACAGGGACAGCCCGGCATTGTTGACGATGAGATCGAGACCGCCGAAGGCGAGGACCGCCTCATTCAAGGCCGCCTGCACTCCCGCCTCATCGGAGACATCGGCTGCGACGCCGATGGCGACATCGGTCGGCCCGAGTTCGGTCGCAACCTCCTGTGCTTTGGTCCGGTCGAGATCGGCGATGACGACGCAGGCCCCCTCGGCGACGAGGCGAGTGGCGATCGCCTTGCCGATCCCCGAAGCGGCGCCGGTGACGAACGCGATGCGACCGGCCAGCGGCTTAGGTGCAGGCCTCCGCTGCAGCTTGGCTTCCTCGAGAGCCCAGTATTCGATGCGGAACTTCTCCGCCTCGCTGATGGGAGCGTAGGTCGACAGCGCTTCGGCTCCGCGCATGACGTTGATGGCATTGACGTAGAACTCGCCGGCCACCCGCGCCGTCTGCTTGTCCGCGCCATAGGAGAACATGCCCACCCCCGGAACGAGGATGATCGCCGGATCAGCCCCGCGCATGGCGGGTGATTCAGCATCGGCGTGGCGGTCGTAATAGGCCGCATAATCGGTTCGGTAGGCCTCGTGCAGTGCCGGGAGTGCGGCGATGGTCTCTTCCACCGAGGTGGCCGCCGGCAGATCGATGACCAGCGGCTTCACCTTGGTGCGGAGGAAATGGTCCGGGCAGCTCGTGCCGAGTTCGGCCAGAGCGTTGAGCTTCTCCCCGGCGAGGAATTCGAGCACCGCCGGTTCATCGGTGAAGTGCCCGACCATCGTCCTGTCCGCAGAGGCGAGACCACGCAGGTGCGGAGCCAGGGCCGCGGCCTTGGCCTGACGCTCATCGGCAGGCAGAGCGGCGAAGTCCGTGCGCTCTGCTCCGAAAGGCTCGGGACGGCCGTGTTCGGCGATATAGGCCGCCGCGGTGTCGATGATCCACCGTGAGTTGGCTTCGGATTCCGCCGAGGTGGCTCCCCACGCCGTGATTCCGTGACCACCCAGGATGGTGCCGATGGCCTGTGGGTTCTCTGCCTTGATGGCTGCGATGTCGAGGCCGAGCTGGAAACCGGGCCGCCGCCACGGCACCCAGACGACTGTGTCGCCGAAGATCCTCTTCGTCAGCTCCTCACCGTCTGCCGCGGTGGCAATGGCGATCCCGGAGTCAGGGTGGAGGTGGTCGACGTGGGCGGCATCGACGAGTCCGTGCATGGCGGTGTCGATCGAGGGTGCGGCACCGCCCTTGCCATGCAGGGTGTAGTCGAAGGCCGCGACCATCTCGTCCTCGCGGTCGACTCCGGGATAGGTGTTCTCCATCGACCGCAGCCGGTCGAGGCGGAGGACTGCGAGACCGTCTGGAGTGAGCGTTCCGAGATCTCCGCCGGAGCCCTTGACCCAGAGCAGTTCGACGTCGTCGCCGGTCACCGGGTCGATATCGGTGCCTTTGGCCGAAGTGTTGCCGCCGGCATAGTTCGTATTGCGACGGTCGGCCCCCAGCGAATTCGAGCGGGCGATGAGGTCGTTGACGGTCGGATGGGTCATGGTTCTCCTTGAAAAGGATGGTGCGGGTGTCGAAGTGCGTGATGCAGCGAGGTGGGTCGAGACAGTGGGTGCCGCGATTTCGGGACGCCCACTGTCTCCGAGTTCAGGCGCCCCAGCCGGCTTGGGTGCCGCCGACGCGGTCGACTGCGATCTGCTCCTGGTAGCCGGATTCACGGAGGGCACGGATGGGGTCGGCCGGCAGTCCGCGGGAGACGCGCCAATCAGCGAGGTCGCTGCGAACATCGGTGTAGAACGCATCCATGAAGATGTCGTTGGCGGTGATGACATCGCCTGCTCGCTGAGCCGCAGTGAGCGCCTCGGTGTCGATGAGGAGGGCTCGGGCGGTCATCTCCTGGACGTTGAGCACCGAGCGGATCTGTCCTTCGATCTTGTTCTCGACGTTGTGGCACTGGTCGAGCATGAACGCGATATCGGGACTGTTGAGGCCGCCTCCGCGAATCACTTCGTGGATGATTCGGAAGAGCTGGAACGGGTCGGCGGCACCGACCATGAGGTCGTCATCGGCGTAGAAGCGGGAATTGAAGTCGAACGAGCCGAGCTTGCCCAGGCGCAGCAGCTGCATGACGATGAATTCGATGTTCGTGCCCGGAGCGTGGTGGCCGGTGTCGAGGCAGACCAGCGCCTTGTCGCCCAGGGCTGCGACCTGGGTGTAGCTAGTGCCCCAGTCGGGGACGTCCGTGTGGTAGAACGAGGGCTCGAAGAACTTGTATTCAAGCACCATCCTCTGTTCCTCGCCGAGGCGGTCGTAGATCTGGGAAAGTGACTCGTGGAGTCGATCTTGCCGACCCCGCATGTCCGCTTGGCCAGGGTAGTTCGAACCTTCGGCCAACCAGATCTTGAGGTCCCGTGATCCAGTGCGATCCATGACGTCGATGCATTCGAGATGAGCGTCGATGGCCTTGGCACGGATAGCCTCGTCCTCGTGGGTGAGGGCACCGAATTTATAGTCGTCGTCCTGGAATGTGTTCGAGTTGACCGTGCCCAAACGCACCCCGAGTCCGGCAGCATGGGCAGCCAGCTCGTCGAAATCGCAGAGGTCCCACGGAATGTGCAGAGCCACCTGAGGAGCGAGTCCGGTGAGTTCGTGGACCTTTGCGGCATCGGCGATCTTCTCGAATGGGTCCCGCGGTGTGCCAGGGGTGCCGAAGACCTTGAAACGGGTGCCGGAGTTGCCGAACGCCCAGGAGGGCAGTTCGATCTCCTGTGCAGCGAGCTGATCGGTGATGTCGGCGAAGGTGGGGCGAGTGCTCATGAGAGTTGGTATTCCTTAATGTTGCGGTGGTGCTGGGTGCATTGTGGGACTGAAGAATCAGCGAGTCGCTGGATCCGATGCAGTGGTCACTCGGGGTGAACTTCGGCCCGGGCCGCAGCGAGTTGGTCCTCGAGGTGGAAGACCTCGCGGATTCGTTCCGGTCCTGCGTCGAACGACCCGCCGGCAGCGAAGTACGGAGACATCGACTGCTGCCAAGCAGCGTTGATCTCCGTCAGCTCCATCCCCTTCTGCGCGGCCTCGTAGTCGTACGTTTCGAGATAGCCGATGACCATGCCGGTCGGATCCGCGAACAGGGAGTAGTTGCGCCAACCGGTGGATTCGAGAGCCTCGAGCATGTCCGGCCATACGGCCCGGTGTGCCGCGACGTACTCATCGAGGCGGGCAGGATCGACCTGCATGCGGAAACACACCCGCTCCATCTCAGCGTTCCCTGACTGCGGTGGAATCGGTCGAACCGGATGTTGCGGTTCCGTCGGTGTGGATATTGCCCGCGGCCACCTCGGTGGCGTGATCGGCATCGAGGAGTCGGCCGTAGCGTTCGATCTCGATCTCTTCGAGGGTCTTGTTCTGGGTGTTCGGGGCCCAGATCATGCCGATGAGCAGGGCGGCGACGAGGAGTCCGACGATGAGGAATCCGACGCCGTGGATGCCGGTCTTCTCGAGCATGAGAGGGAACCACAGGGACAGGACGCCGACCATGACGCGCACGATCATGAACATGAAGCCCTGTGCTGAGGCACGGTAGCGGGTGGCGAAGAGCTCGGCTGCCCACAGCCCGTAGAAGGCCTGAGCGCCCAGTCCGGACGAGATGCCCCAGCCGATGGCGAAGACGAGGAGGGAGAACCAACCGGCCGGTCCCCAGATGAGCACGGCCCAGGCGATGACGCCGAGTCCGGCGCCGAAGCCGTAGAGCCAGCGGCGGGAGACCTTGTCGCCGTAGCGCATGAAGCCGAAGAAGGTTGCGGCGCTGGTCAGACCCCAGACGAGGACCTGCAGCAGGTATTGGGAGCGGGCGTCGGTGAGTCCGGTGGCCTCGTAGATGCGGGGCTGGAAGATTCCGGCCTGACCGGCCACCGTGTTCCACAGGCCGTAGACGCCGATGAGGAAGAGGAGTGCTGTGATGTTCTTCTTCTTGGTGAACATCTCGAAGATTCCGCGGTAGGTGCCCACGGTGTTCGGGTTGGCCTGCTTCTTCGTCCAGCGACGCGATTCGCTCAGTCCGCGGCGGACCCACCAGGTGATGAAGGCGATGACGAAGAGGTGGGCGAAGATGATGCGGGAGCCGAGCAGACCCATCGGTTCGAGCAGGGCGGCAAGGAGGAAGCCGATCATCGGCCCGATCGACCAGGCCAACTGGGCCACACCGACATGGCCGGCCCTACGGCCGTCGGGGGCTTCCTCGGCGATATAGGTCCATGCGGCGGTGACACCGGCACCGACGGCGATGCCTGTGAGGACGAAGCCGATGAGCAGCGAGGCGAAGTTGAACGCGAAGATCGCGAACAGCGTGCCGAACATGTACAGGAGCAGGTCGTAGGTGTAGATGAACTTCCGGCCGTAGCGGTCACAGAGCGGACCGCCGATGGCTGCACCGATCGCAGCACCGAAGGCGTTGGCACTCAGTGCACTGAGCAGGCCGACGGCCATGCTGTCGAGGCCGAATTCCGTCTGCCACAGGCTGATGCTCGTGGCGATCGCGATGATCGAACCGGCTTCGATGTAGTTCGACATAGCCACGGCGACCGTGGCCTTCCATTTGGACGACGTCGTTGTGTCCTTCATAGGTTCCTCCAGGATGGCTCGGTGATCGCGACTTCGCGAATCCGCCGGGTGAGATGAAGTGATTGAAACGTTTCAATATTGTTGCTCGGAACACTAGCATGTCGTTCGGGTCACATCAAGACGGCCGTTGGCGGTTGTGGAAGTTGGGGTGGGAGCGGCGGCCGGAATGACGGTGCGTCAGGCACAATGAGACATGCCTGCCCGCGAAATTGCGGAGTGCCGCGGAGCGGATAACGGACGGCACAGCGCAGGTGACGTAAGTACAACGGATGACAGAGGGAGACTCATGGCGAAAGTGAGCATGCGCGAAGTCGCCGACCGCGCAGGAGTCTCGGTCGGCACGGTCTCCCATGTCGTCAACGGTTCGTCGAAGGTCGCCGAGGCGACGGCGGCGAAGGTCAACGCCGCGATCGAGGAGCTTGGTTTCGTTCGCAATGCCGCGGCCAGGCAGCTGCGATCTGGGCACAGCAGCAGTTTGGGCCTCGTCGTCCTCGACACCGCGAACCCGTTCTTCGCGTCTGTTGCGCACGGGGCCAGACAAGCCTGCGACGAGGCAGGACTTTCACTGCTCATCGGAGACTCGGGGACCGATGAGGCCCGGGAATCGAAATATGTCGACCTCTTCGCCGAACAGAGAGTGAACGGTCTGCTCGTCACCCCGACTGGCTCAGACCTGTCCGGGCTCGAATCGATTGCGTCCAGAGGCACGCCCGTCATGCTCGTCGACCGTGACTCGAACGGCTACGCCCTGTCGTCAGTGACCGTGGACAATATCGCCGGAGGGCGGTTGGCACTCGACCACATCATCGCCGGTGGCTGCACGAGACCAGCGTTCATCGGCGGACAGCAGTCGCTGCCGCAGGTCGCCGACCGTTTGACCGGAGCGCGAGAACGAGCCGGTCAAGCAGGACTCGAGTTGCCGGTCTTCGACACCGCCGAACTCACCATCCTCGCCGGACGGGACGCGGGGGAGAAGGTCGTCGCGCTGCCCGACGATCAGCGGCCCGACGCGGTCTTCTGCGCCAATGATCTGTTGGCGGTCGGATTCATGCAGGCAGTCATCATGTTCAGCGATCTGCGGATCCCCGAGGACATCGCGATCGTCGGCTACGACGATATCGACTATGCGTTCTCAACGATCGTGCCCTTGACTTCCGTGCGGCAGCCGGCGGAACTGCTCGGACGCACGGCGGTGGAGGCACTCCTGCAGGAGAACGCATTGGCCTCGGATGAACATCACGACCGCCAGTTCACCCCGGAACTCGTGGTGCGGGGGTCGACCAGGCCGGTGTGAAGCTCAGTTGAATTGACCAAACACCTCGGCGGGGTCAAGGCCGAAGCTCAGCGCCAGGTTGAGCACGATGCGGGCCTTGCGAGCGTCGAGGATTCCCGCGGAGATGAGCCCGGAATCGAGCAGGCCGATCTCGCCGCCCGGATAGCCGTAGGTGCGGTGCAGGCTCGCACCCGAACCGGTACGTGAGGCCAGCACCACGGGCATCCTCTCGGCCAGTCGGGCCACGGCGGGCATCAGATCCTCGGGGACGTGACCGCCGCCGACTCCGGAGACCACGGCTCCGGCGAACCCGGACCCGTCGATGAGATCAAGGGTCTCTTCCGGTTCGCCCATCCCCACCTCGGCGAGGGCGACCTTGCTCAGTTGAGACGGACGGGGAAGTCCGGCGAACGGTGATTTCGGAGCCTGGGGCGCGTGGGGGAGGTGAAGGTCGTCCTCGCTCAACCAGCCGATCGCGCCGAGGATGGGCCCGGAGGAGAACGCGGCCGTCGAGGTCGTGTGCGACTTCGTTACGAACCTCGGATCGTGGACTTCGTCGTTGAAGACCAATGATGACGGCAGATCGCTGACCTTGTCGGACAGAGCAGTGAGCGCGGCGGAACGGACGTTGGCCGGTCCGTCGGCGCCGGGCAAGGTCGGATTGCGCATGGCCCCGGTGACAGAGATATGCGTGCCCGAGTCATTGAGCAGCCAGAGCCCGAACGCGGATTCCTCGAGGGTGTCGGTGCCTTGGGTGAGGACGATTCCATCGGCCGCGGATGAGCGGGCGAGCTCGACGACGTCGAAGAGCATCTCGAGGGTGACATTCGCGCTCGAAACCTGAGCAACCTGAGTGAAATCAGCCTGCAGATCCGGCCAGACCTGATCGAGTCCGGCAGCCGCAGCGATCTCCGCGCCGCTGAGCGCTGGAGCAACCCCGCCTGCAGCGTTGGCGGTCGATGCAATGGTCCCGCCGAGAGCGGCCAAGAGCAGGTGAGGGGCGGTGCGTGGTGGAGTCTCAGGCATGATTCGAGTCTAACGTCAGTTCCTACGTCAGTGGCCTTTGCTAGTCTCCACGCATGGACCCCGCCACCGTGCTCCGCTTGGCCAACGACCAAGCCATGCAGTACCCCTCGGTCGAGCTCGACCACCCATTCGGACCGGACAATGCCGTGTACAAAGTGCGCGGAAAGATGTTCATGATGGCATACGAACTGCGGGGAGTTCCGAGCCTCAACCTCAAGATCGATCCCCTCGACGGTGAGGTGCTGCGCGACGCCTATGCGGAGATCTCACCCGGCTATCACATGAACAAGAAGCACTGGATCACCGTCGCAGGGGATGGAGGCGATGACGGCGGCGAACCCGGCGCCGCAACTGCCGGCGATCGTCTCGATCCCGATCTTCTCCACGACCTCGTGCTCGAGTCCTATTGTCTTGTCGTGGCCAAGATGCCCAAGAAGGACCGACCTGTTGACCCTGACACCTTCGGAGGGAGGAACGACAGCCGTTGACCTCACCCGACTCGCGAATTGGCGCGCACCCGCCTAGGCGCAGAGAATAGTTCCTATGTCCGCCCTGTCATCCGCGCTCGCCTACCGGCGACTGCTCGAATCGAATGCCACCCTGCGCATGCTCCGGGCCGACAACCTCGCTGTCATGGCCGGAACCCTCGACGCTCATCTCGGCAAGCCCGGCACCAGGATGAACACCGAGGATCTGCACGAAAGCATCGATGCCGACCTCGAGGAGCTGCGCGACCACTTCGACCTCTCGCTGCGGACAGCGAAGGCCTACTGCGATGACTGGCGTCGCGCCGAAATCCTCGTCCGCCGTCCCGCCACCGCCGCCAGAGGCGAAACCTACGAACTCTCCGCCGCCAGCTTCGATGCCATCCGCATGCTCGAGCAGCTGCGCACCCCACCACAGACCGCCACCGAATCCCGGCTGGTCAGCCTCGCCCAATCCGTGCGACAGCTGGCCATCGACACCGACCCGGACAGCTCTCGCCGCCTCGCCTCCTTACGCGCCGAACGCGACCGCATCGACGCCGAGATCGCCCGGGTCCGCCGCGGCGATCCGCGCTCCGTCGTCCTCGACAGGCGGCGAGCCAACGAACGCGTCTCCGACATCCTCCAGCAAGCGCAGGGACTGCCCGCCGACTTCGCCCGCGTGCGCGCCCGCTTCGAAGAACTCAATCAGGAACTGCGGGTCTCGATCCTCGCCGCCGAGGACTCCCAGTCCCAAGTGCTCGACGAAGTGTTCCGCGGCGTCGACCTCATCGAGTCCTCTGACGAAGGTCGGACGTTCTCGGCGTTCTCCGCCCTCGTCCGCGACCCCGAACAGTCCGCGGCCTTCGACGACGACATCGCCGCCATCCTCGACCGGGACTTCTCCGCCACCCTCTCTCTGGCCACCCGCCGTTCCCTGCGCACCCTGATGCGCCAGATGAAGGACGGGTCCCACGAGGTTTCGGACATCCTCACCGAGTTCGCCCGTGGCCTGCGCCGCTACGTCCACTCCCACGAATTCCAACGCGACCGCGTCATGCGCACTCTCCTCCAGGAGGGTCTCGCCGCGGCCGCGCCCGTGTCGCAGGAACTCAAACCCTACGACGAGATCGGCATCGACCTCGAACTCTCCAGCGTCTCACTCGGCAGCGTCGGCGAGGTCATCCTCCACGACCCCGAGGAGTTCGACGCCGGAGCGGAACTCGGCGAGGCCACGGACTCCGAGATCGACTTCGCCGAACTCATCGCAGTCGCCCGCGAATCCGAAATCGACTTCGCCGAACTCACCGAGAACATCAACTCCGTCGTCACTTCCGCCCACGAAGCCTCCGTCGCGGAGGTGCTCGAAACCTTCCCCGCCACACAGGGACTGGCCAGCGTCGTCGGCCTGTTGTCCCTGGCCAGCACCTATGGCCACGTCGATGTCGGCAACCGCGAAATCCTCACCTGGGCCGGCGTCGACGGCATCGTCCGCACCGCCGCGATCCGCCGCCACTACTTCACCGAAGGCATCACCCTATGAGCCCCACCCACCACGACAACGACACAGCCCCCGCCGAGGTGAGGGCCGCCTCGGCGATGGAATCCACCGACTCCGCAGACGACCTCAGCCACAACCCCAGCGGTCTGTGGTCCGGTGACACCGGAACGCTGGGAGAGCGCACTCGCCGAGTGCTGCTCGAACTGCTCAAAGGGCCGTATGTGTCCGGGACGCAGGCCCCGCAGCTGTGGGCAGCCCTCGTCGCGGACGAGAGCCTCGTCCGTTCGCGCCTGCACGATCTGTTCCTCGACCTCGTCATCGACCGGGTCGACGAATTCGCATTCACCCGCAAGATCGTCACCGACGAGATCGACGCGCCCGCCGCGGTGCGCAGCGAACGACTCACCTTCCTCGACACGGCAATGCTGCTGGTGCTCCGGCAACTGCTGTTGGCCGCGCCGGGGGAGAAGCGCGTCATCGTCGATCGCGAAGAGGTCTATGAACGACTCGCGATCTACCGCACAGGGGACGAATCGACCTTCCAACGCAATCTCAACGGCGCGTGGTCGCGGATGAGCAACCGCCTGCGCGTGCTCCACAAAGCCGGTGAAGACCGCTTCGAGATCTCTCCCATGGTGAAGTTCCTCATCGACGAGGACCGCGTGCGCGAGCTCATCGCCGTCTACGAACGCATCGCCGCCGGTGAGACCGATGCCGGTGAGATCCATGACGGCAAGTCTGATGACGGCGGGGACTCCATCGCCGAGACGGTCGTCGACAACACCGACACCGACGCATCCGATGCCGATACCGATGCCGATACCGACATCGACGCCGACACCGAGGAGGACGACGCGTGACCGAGGCACTCTTCCCGCTCGACGCGGCGTTCGTCGCCGACCAGGCGCGTGCTCGCGGAGCGAACCGGCCCGACGTCGGCAGTCAGTGGCGCCTGAGCGAGATCCAGATCGCGAACTGGGGCACCTTCGACGCCGACATCCACCGCATCCCCGTCTCTCACAAGGGCCACCTCATCACCGGGCCCTCGGGCTCGGGCAAGTCCTCCCTCCTCGACGGAATCGCCGCAGTACTCACCCCGGACAAGTGGCTGCGCTTCAACGTCGCCGCTCAGACCGCGGGCGCTCGCCTCGACCAGCGCAGCCTCGTCAGCTACGTCCGCGGGGCCTGGACTCGCACCGCGGATTCCGAAGAGGACCGGGTCGTCAGCAAATATCTGCGCCCGCGCGCCACCTGGAGCGGAATCATCCTCCGCTACGACAACGGCAGCGACAAGCCCTTGTCGTTGGCCCGACTCTTCTTCATCAAGGGTTCGGGCACGAAAACGACGGACCTCTCCGACGCTTGTGTCCTCGAGCGCGCGGACCTCGACCTCTCCGACCTGCAGCACTATGCGCGCTCCGGACTCGAGACCCGCAAACTCAAGGCCGACCATCCTGATGCGGTGGTCACCTCGAACGGCCACCACGGGAAGTTCTATGCACGGATGCGCAAGACCTTCGGCATGGCCGACGAGTCCGCACTCCAGCTGCTGCACAAGACACAATCGGCGAAGAGCCTGGACAGCCTCGACCGGCTCTTCCGAGACCATATGCTCGAAAGTCCGGTGACCTTCGACCTCGCCGAGACTGCCGTCGCACAGTTCGGTGACCTCAAGGACGCTCATGACCATGTCGTCGAACTGCGCAAACAGCGCGATCATCTGCTGCAGCTGCGCGAAGCCGCCTCCCGTTTCGAGACTGCCAACGACATCGCCGCGAAGTCGATCGCGCTCAGCGAAGCTCTGCTGCCGTACCAGAAGCGGCGCGAGCTCGATATCCTCCGCGCCGACCTTTCGGCGCTGACCAGGCAGATCGTCGAACTCGAAGTCACCGCCGACCGCGCCAAACGTGACTTCGACGCCGCAGTCGACGAATACGACTTGGCCCGACGGGCCACTTTGGAACTCGGTGGTTCCGAGGCCGAACACCTTCAGCAGCGCATCGACACCGCTGAAACCGAACGCCGCGCCATCGCCGAACGTTGGTCTGGGCTGGCTCGCCAGCTTGAGCAGGCCGGCATCGAGCACGCCCCGACCACGGCCGCCGAATTCGCCGAACTGCTGGCTCAGATCGCCTCCAACCTCGACGACGACACGCAGGTCGCCGGACCCAGCCACGCCGATCACGACCGGTTCTCCCAGGCGCGGGCGAAGGTCCGCGAACTCGAAGGGGAGATCGAATCCCTGCGGCGGTCCGGATCGACCGTGCCGAACAACCTCATGACGATCAGATCCGAGCTCGCCGCCGGCACCGGACTGAGCGAGAAGGCGCTGCCGTTCGCGGCCGAACTCATCGAAGTCGACCCCGACGAGGCCCGGTGGACGGGTGCCATCGAGAGGGTGCTGCGGCCCATGGCACTGACCGTCCTCGTCCGTTCTGAGAACCTCTCGGCCGTGCGCACCTGGGTGGATTCCCACCGCATCCGCGGACGCCTCGTCTTCGAGGAGATCCCGCGTTCAGTGCCGAGCCCCCGCCCCGTGGGCAGTGAGAAGTCGCTGGTCAACAAGGTGAATGTCAGCGACACCGGTTTCGGCGACTGGGTCCGGACCACCTTGTCCGAACGCTTCGACTTCGCCTGTGTCGACCACCCGGACGAACTCGACGACCATCCGCGCGCCGTCACCGTCAAGGGCCAGGTCAAGACCTCACGCACCCGGTACGAGAAGGACGACCGGCGGGCCATCGACGATCGCAGCCAATGGGTCCTCGGCGACCGCGAAGCGAAACTCGAAGCCCTTGTCGAATCCCTCAAGGAGGCTCAGTCGGAACTGGCCGCGGCCGAACAGGTGGTCGCGGCGGCTGACGCCGAAACCGCACAGGCCCACCGTCGCCGCGGCATCCTCGCCGGTATTCGCGAACAGTCCTGGCGCGACGTCGACCGAGACGGAGCGGCCGAGAAGGTCGCGACTCTCGAGCGGCAGCTGGCCGAACTCGAAGATGCCGACGGCGACCTGCAGCAGGCGATCGGCGCCGAACGCGAAGCCAAGGCGGTCAAGGACGCGGCCGAGACAGCGAAGAACGAAGCCGACTATGCCCTTCGCCGGGCGAACGAGGAATCGACGGGTCTGCGCTCGAACCTGACCCGGATCGAGGACGACGTCAACTCAGGTCGGGTGGCGGAAGTCGAGGGCCACCTCGGCGAACAATTGGACGAACGGTTCCGGAAGATCCAACGCAGCATCAAGCGGGAGAACCTCGCCGAGGTGGGCCAGCAGGTCTCGCAGGTGTTGCAGGAGGAGAAGGACCGGGCGCAAGCCGATGCAAGTCGGTCGGGGCAGTCCGTGACACGGTTGGCTGCCGAGTTCAAGGCCGCATGGCCATCGGTATCGTCCCAGCTCACGGCGGAAGTCGATGATCGGCGCGCCTACCTGTCGATGCTCGATGAGATCCTCGCGCACGGCTTGCCCGATCATGAGAACCGTTTCCGGGATCTGCTGCAGCAGCGGTCCCGGGATCTCATCGGCGAACTCCTCAACGAGATCCATGCCGCCCCGCGTGAGATCGAGGATCGGGTCGCGCCGATCAATTCGTCCCTTCTGCGGTCGCAGTTCGACGAGGACCGGTACCTGCGGCTGAAGGTCAAGACCCGGCGGTCCGAGACCGTCAACGCCTTCATCGCCGATCTCCGCCTCGTGGCGAGCGGCAGCTGGGGTGAGGACGATATGGAGACTGCGGAGAGGAAGTACGACACCCTCGCCGAGGTGATGCGCCGATTCTCATCCAGCGAGCACGTCGACAAGGTCTGGAAGACTCAGTGCCTGGACACACGCCTGCACGTGAGCTTCCTCGCCGAGGAGATCGACGACCATGGTCGTGCACATGCCACCTACGATTCGGGTGCGGCGATGTCCGGTGGTCAGCAGCAGAAGCTCGTGATCTTCTGCCTGGCGGCAGCGCTGCGCTATCAGCTCGCCGACCCGGATGAGGCGATCTCGAAGTACGGCACGATCATCCTCGACGAGGCCTTCGACAAAGCGGATACGCGGTATACGCGTATGGCCTTGGACATCTTCATCGAGTTCGGCTTCCACATGGTGCTGGCGACTCCGCAGAAGCTGCTGCAGACGATCGAACCCTATGTGGGTGCGGCGACCTCGATCGAGAATCCGAGTCGGCAGAAGACCCTGACCTCGACGATGGTGTGGGACGAGACGGAGCTGGACGGGGCTGGAGCTGAGTCGGTCTCGGAGTCAGTATCGGAGTCGGAGTCAGTCGCTGGCGCTGGCGAAGAATCGAGCGGCGCCGGAGCGGCCACGGAAGCTGAGGGATCGGACGGTGCCGGTGGGGCAGGTGGGTCTGAGAAAGCGGACGGCTCCGACAGCATCCGTGTGGCCGGTGAAGTCGAGCTTGAGTTCGAGGAGTCGGACGCCCGATGACGATGCTCTCCGTCGCCGAGGCTCGGACGAAGGCACGTGCTCGCCTGAGTTCGTCCATGGCCTCGTGGGCGGCGGAGGCAACAGGCGAGGTGCGTGTTGAGATCGCCCTCAAACCGCCGACGGAACAGCAGGTGCTCTCCGATCAGGCTGCTGCCGCCGACTGGGCCGGCAGTTGGCGGGCGGTCCGGGAGGTTGCGGGGGCAGCCGCGGGCGCACCTGCAGAGCTCGAGATCGATTGGGAAGAGCGCAGCTGGGTCCGCGTCGGCAGTCAACGCGTTCCGGTCCGACTGCGACTGCTGACCCCTGATGCAGCGGCCGCTTTCGTCGGCGGCGACACCGCTCGAGAATGGCGGAGGCTGCGAGATCGTGCCGTCAGCATCCGGCAGCGACTCGGGTCCGTATCGAACGGCATCGCGGCGACTCGCGACGCGGACGCGGAGGTCAGCTCGGACGGGGGCTCCCTTGCCGCGGCGATACGTTCCCAGTCGAAACGGATCCTCTCCTTGTCCGACGCTGCGTTCGTTACTGTCATCGACGTCGTCGACTGGCTGTGCACCCATCCGCTCGGATCGCTGCGACCCAGGCAGCTGCCCATCCGCGGGGTGGACTCGAAGTGGTTCGAGACCCACCGCAGTCTTGTCACTGCCCTGCTCGGAGGGATCGGCCATGCTGATGCGGTGACCGTCCTCGACGCCGAACCGCGACTGCGGCTGCGTATGCTCGACGGGACCTTGATCGGCTCCGTGGATCATGAGGTCACCGTCGATCGCACCTCGGTCAGAGCAGCCGCCGCGTCCCTCGACGATGTGACCGCTCCGATCTCCCAACTCGGTCGACTGCCCATATCGCCGAGGCTGGTCTTCGTCTTCGAGAACCTCGAATCCGTGCTCGCCATGCCGGATTGGCCGGGTGCCGTGGCCGTACACGGTTCCGGCTATGCCGTCGACGGGGTCGCTCGATTGGACTGGATCGCGGGTGCGCGCGTGATCTATTGGGGCGACCTCGACTCCCATGGTTTCGCGATCCTCAACCGCCTGCGCAGCCACCTGCCGGAGGTCGAATCCGTGCTCATGGACGAAGCAACTCTGCTCGCGCACCAGGATCTCTGGGTGCCGGAACCGAAGCCGAGCACCGGCACTTTCGCGCATCTCACCGGCACCGAGGCACGTGCCCTCGAACGACTAAGTGCTGAAGGAAGCGTCCGGCTCGAACAGGAACGCATCCCGTGGGATACGGCTCTGCACCGGCTGCGGACCGCGGCCGCAGCGGAGACGCGGAGCCACCTCGGCGAAGGATCGGGACGTGGCGTGGAAACGGAGCACCGCCTCGGCGAGGGCCTCGATGACGACCGATAAACCCCGCGGGGGACTGGCCGCGCTGTGCGTTGCCGAACTCGTCTGCTGGGGCCTGCTCTACTACTCTCTGCCGGTGGCGGTCACCCCGATCTCTGACGATATGGGGTGGAGCCACACGACGGTGACGGCGGCGCTGACAGTCGGGCTCATCGTCTCAGCGCTCATGGGGCCCAGCGTCGGGCGGATGCTCGACCGGCACGGTCCGCAGCTGATCATGGGCGCGGGCACGGCCATCGGGGTCGTCGCCCTCGGACTTGTCGCGATCGCGCCGAACCTCTTCGTGTTCTTCGCCGCTTGGATCCTCGCCGGATTCGCCCAGGCAGCGACGCTCTACCCACCAGCTTTCGCCGTCATCACCCGCTGGTACGGGGCGGAGCGGACGAAGCCCCTGACGACGATCACGCTCGTCGGCGGGCTCGCCTCGACGGTCTTCGCCCCGATCATCGCCTGGCTCATCGACAGCCTCGGCTGGCGGGGAACCTATGGCGTGCTCGCCGGGCTGCTCGTCATCCTGGCACTGCCGATGCACCTGTTCTTCCTCAACCGGACCTGGACCGACGAGGCGGCCGCATCCACAGTGAAGCTCAGCCGGGCCGAACTGCGCCAAGTCACCGGCCACCCGCGCTTCATCACCCTGCAGATCGCCGTCGCGACCGCAACGTTCACCCTGTTCGCGGTGACGATCAATATCATCCCGCTCATCATCGAACGCGGTGCCGACTACAGTCTGGCGGCCATCGCCCTCGGCCTCGTCGGCTTCGGTCAGGTTGCCGGACGATTCGGCTACCCGAGCCTGGAACGGCACACGTCGACACGGGCGCGGACGGTCATCCTCTTCGCCTCGGGCGCCGTCGGACTGTGGCTGCTCGCCCTGGTTCCCGGCCCGATCTGGCTGCTCATCGGCATCGCCATGCTCGGCGGCGGCGTGCGCGGCTGCATGACATTGCTGCAGGCCACGGCGGTCTCCGACCGGTGGGGAACGAAGAACTTCGGGGCCGTCAACGGCGTCTTCGTCGCTCCGATCACCGCGGGCACGGCGCTCGCACCGGTCGCCGGCCCCGCGTTGGCCGGGGTGCTCGGCGGGTACCCGATGATGGCGGTGGCCATGGCCGGGCTGCTCACGCTGGCGACCCTGCTGTCGGCGCGGACGTGAGGGGAGCCTCGGTGAGGGGCACGCTCTACGGGCAGAGAAACGTGTAAAGAAATCGGCGATTTTTTTACACGTTTCATGAACGTGGAAAACTGCTTTACACATCAATAGTGAGCGAATACCGGCCAAGTGAGGGCCGCCTCGGCGAGGATATTCCCGCACTGGAGGGTGAGGAATCGGACAGCCGCCCTGGTGGACTTCGGGACTAGACTGAAAGCGCGGTCAAGGCCCCAAACGTGGGGCCGCCCCCTGCCGGGGCTGTGAATGCACCCCGGTGCCATGGTTCAACGGAAGGAAGTCAATGCCCACCGTCGCCAGAAACATCGTCGATACCCTCGTCGCGAGCGGAGTCAAGCGCGTCTACGGCATCCCGGGAGACTCGCTCAACGGATTCACCGATGCCCTCCGCGTGAACCCGCAGCTCGAATGGGTTCACGTTCGCCACGAGGAGGCCGCTTCCTTCGCCGCCAGCGGCGAGGCCGCCCTGACCGGTGAGCTCGCGGTCTGCGCCGGCAGCTGCGGACCCGGCAACCTCCACCTCATCAACGGACTCTTCGACGCCCAGCGTTCGCGAGTTCCCGTGCTGGCCATCGCCGCACAGATCCCCAGCGACGAAATCGGCTCGAACTACTTCCAGGAGACCCACCCGACCGAGCTTTTCCGCGATTGCAGCGTCTACGTCGAGAACGTCTCCTCGGCTGAGCAGATGCCCCGCCTGCTGCGCATCGCCATGCGAGAAGCCATCGAGAAGCGCGGCGTGGCCGTGCTCGTCATCCCCGGTGACGTCGGCCTGGCCGACATCGATGCCGCCGCAGAGGAGGTCCGGGCCTATCCGTCGCACATGATTCCCGCGGAGTCCCAGGTCGAGGCCGCGGCCAAGGCGCTCAACAAGGGCAAGAAGACGACGATCCTCGCTGGTGCAGGCACCGAGGGCGCCCATGATGAGCTGCTCGCCATCGCCGAGAAGCTCCAGGCCCCGATCGTCCATACGATGCGCGGCAAGGAATTCGTCGAACCCGACAATCCCTACGACGTAGGCATGACCGGTCTGCTCGGATTCTCCTCCGGCTACGCCGCGCTCAAGGACTGCGACACTCTGCTCATGCTCGGCACCGACCTGCCCTACCAGCAGTTCTACCCCGAGGATGCGACCGTCATCCAAGTCGATGTGCGCGGGTCCCAGATAGGCAGGCGCACGAAGGTCGACATTCCGCTTGTCGGAACGGTCGCCGACACCGTCGAGGCGCTGCTGCCGAAGATCAAGGCCAACCGCAGCAGCACGCATCTGAAGTCCCTGACCAAGCACTATCAGAGGACGCGCAAGGACCTCGACGAGCTGGCCACACCATCGAAGCGGACGATCCACCCGCAGTACCTGACCCGGCTCCTCGACGAGATGGCCGATGACGACGCCGTCTTCATTCCCGACGTCGGATCACCCGTGGTGTGGGCGGCCCGCTACCTGACGATGAACGGCAAGCGCCGCCTCATCGGATCCTTCAGCCACGGATCGATGGCCAACGCCCTGTCCCAGAGCGTCGGCGTGCAGTCGGCGTTCGAGGACCGGCAGACCATCGCGCTCGCCGGTGACGGCGGACTGGCCATGCTGCTCGGTGAGCTCATCACGCTCACGCAGAACAAGCTGCCGGTCAAGACGGTCGTGTACAACAACTCCTCGCTCAACTTCGTCGAGCTCGAGATGAAGGCGGCCGGTTTCGTCACCTTCGGTACGGACCTCGACAATCCCGACTTCTCCACCATCGCCGAGGCGGTCGGGATCAAGGGATTCCGCGTCGAGAAGTCCAAGGACCTGCCAAAGGTCGTCAAAGAATTCCTCGCCTACCCGGGACCCGCGGTCCTCGACGTCGTCACCGAACGCCAGGAGCTGTCGATGCCGCCGTCGATCACCGTCGAGCAGGCCAAGGGCTTCGCGCTCTACGCCATCCGCACGGTGCTCTCGGGCAAGGGCGACGAACTCATCGATCTCGCCCGGACGAACATCCGTCAGCTCTTCTGAGCTGAGTCAGGTTGCGGGGACTGCGGCGCCGGCGCAACCTGCCGCACAGCACGATAAGTGTGCGCAGATTGCCACTTGGGACACCCAAACGGGCAATCTGCGCACACTTATCTGTGGGGAAGCAGGTTCTGCGGTCCGATCGGTCTGAGGAAGCCGAGGTCGGCCGACCCGCTCGCCCGAGGAGGCCCCGCCACTCAGCCCTGCTCAGATCTGAGGGTACGGCGCCAGGGCCTGAGCTGTGACGAGGGCGGCGGTCATCGCCTCATGTCCCTTGTCCTCGACCGAGCCCTCGAGCCCGGCACGGTCGAGTCCCTGCTGTTCGGTGTCGCAGGTCAGGACGCCGAATCCGACCGGCTTGCCGGAGTCGATGGCGACCCGGTTGAGGCCGTCGGTGGCGGCTTGGCAGACGTAGTCGAAGTGCGGGGTGCCGCCGCGGATGACCACACCGAGGGCGACGACCGCGTCGAAGTGCGGTGCCAGGCGGGCCGCGGCGACGGGCAGTTCGAAGCTGCCGGGCACGCGGACGAGCGTGGCTTCGGCTCCGGCCTCGGCGGCGGCGCGCTGGGCCCCGTCGACGAGCCCGTCCATGATCTGGGTGTGCCAGGAGGCGGCGACGATGGCGACGCGCAGGTCAGCGGCGTCGACGGTGAGTTCTGGTGCTCCGGAATGAGCCATGATTGTGTCCTTTGTTCGAAGGCTCCGCAGAGCCTGGTTCGTGTCTGTGTGGGGCCGAGATTCAGCTGGCGACGGCCCCGGCGGTGCCCGCGCCAGTGCCGGATGTGCCCGTGACCTCCGGCAGCGAGAGCACATGGTGCATGCGTTCGCGCTTCGTGGCCAGGTAGTGCGTGTTCTCTGGCCGCGCCGCGACCTCGAGCGGAACCACAGCGTCGACCGTGATGCCCAGCTCTTCGAGAGCCGAGGTCTTCGCCGGGTTGTTCGTGAGCAGGCGGATGCGAGTCAACCCGAGCGAGCGCAGGATTGTCGCCGCGGCACGGTAGTCGCGGGCGTCGTCGGTGAACCCGAGGTCCCGGTTCGCATCCACGGTGTCCCGCCCCTGATCCTGCAGGGCGTACGCGCGCAGCTTGTTGCTCAGCCCGATTCCGCGACCCTCGTGCCCGGTCAGGTAGAGCACCGCCCCGCCGTGTTCGGCGATGAGGCCGAGCGCCAGGTCGAGCTGCTCACCGCAGTCACACCGGTGCGAACCGAAGACATCCCCGGTCAGGCACTCCGAATGCAGCCGCACGAGAGGTGCCGGACCCGCTGAGTCGGAATCCGGGGACCCCGCAAACACGCCGAGGTGGTCATGCCCGTTGATCGTGAACGCGCGGGCCCGCAGGCTGCCGTGCTCCGACGGCAGAGCCACCTCCGCGGTCGCCTCAACCGACTCGTCCCCACCAGGGGCACCGGCGATGTTCACCGAGGCGGCCGCCTCAGTGCGGGAATCGTCCGAAGGCGAAGACACGGACGCCGCGGAGTCGTTGGACTCATCCGCGTCACGCAGCTCGAGGTAGGCGATGAGCTGTTCGATCGAGACCATGACGAGGTCGTGGGCGTCGGCGAAGTCGCGCACCGCGTCGAAGCGCATCATCGAACCGTCGTCGTGGACCACCTCGGCGATCATCGCCACCGGCTGAGCACCGGCCAGGCGCGCGAACTCGACTCCGGCCTCGGTGTGACCTGGACGTTCGCGGACCCCGCCGTCCTTGGCGATGAGCGGGAAGATGTGGCCGGGCCGCGAGATCGCAGTCGGATCCGGACCGGCGGCGGCGAGGACTCGACCGGTCTCGGCGCGTTCGGCGGCGCTGATGCCCGTGGTCACCCCGACCGCATCGCAGCTGACCGTGTAGGCGGTGCCCTTCGGATCCTCGTTGTCGGTGACCATCGGCGGCAGACGCAGGGACGCGGCTCGGTCGGCTGTCATGGGTGCGCAGATGACGCCCGAGGTGTGCCGGACGAAGAAGCCCATCGTCGTGGGATCGGCGAACTCGGCGGCCATGATGAGGTCACCCTCGTTCTCCCGGTCCTCATCATCGACGACGAGGATGGGTCGGCCGGCGGCGACGGCTGCGATGGCCGCATCGATGGGATCGAGGCGGCTGGCGTGGGCGATGGGATCAGTCATGATCGACTCCTTGCTGGGTGCTGTTCGAAAGCGATGAGTCCGCCGAGGCGGGGCTCGAGTGAGTGGGGACCGCGTCGGCGGCGCCGCCATCGGTGCGGAAGGACAGGAGGCGTGCGGTGTACTTCGCGAGCACGTCGACCTCGACGTTGACGGCCGCGCCTACCGGCAGCTCGCCGAACGTCGTGTGTGCCAGGGTGGCTGGAATGAGGCCGACCTCCACCCACGCCGAGGGTGCGCTCGGTTCGGACACGGCCGTCAGCGTCAGCGACACACCATTGAGCGCGATCGACCCCTTGATCGCGGTCAGCGGTGCGAGGTCGTTCGGGATCCCGATGCGCAGGGTCGACCAGTCGGGTCGGTCGATGCGGTTGAGGAGTTCGCCGCGTCCGTCGACGTGTCCTTGGACGACATGCCCGTCGAAGCGCCCCGAGGCGGGCGTGCAGCGTTCCAGGTTGACGCGGTCGCCCGTGGCCAAGGAGCCGAGCCCGGTCAGGCGCAGGGTCTCGCCCATGACCTCGGCGGTGAATAGGCCGGGACGCTGCTCGGTGGGCTGCCTCGTCGAAGTCAGGCAGACTCCGTTGACGGACAGCGAGCCGCCGAGGTCGAGGTCGGCGACGAGGGGGCCGGCGTCGATGGTGATCGCGGCCGAATCGTTCGTGTGCTCGATGGACTCGACGGTGCCGAGTTCTTCGATGATTCCGGTGAACATGTGACTCCTGATTCTTCAGGCGGTGGTCGGTGGTGGCTGGGGGAGTGCGGCGGCTACGTACCTGGTTCGGGAGAGCCGGTTTCGGCAGTTTCCGGATCCGCAGTTGTGAAGTGCAGCAGGAAGTCCGGGCCGAGCCGTGACACCGCCGGTGTCTCCGTGTCGTCGGGGATCAGCTGCAGCGCATCGGACAGCGTGCCGATGTCCAAGCCGTCGACGCTGCTGCGGCCGGGGCCGATGAGCAGCGGAGCCTGATAGCAGAAGACCTCGTCGACGACCCCTGCGGAGAAGAACGCGCCCAGCACCGTCGGCCCGCCTTCGACGAGGAGGTGGCGTACTCCGGCGGCGTACAGTTCGTCCAGGGCCGCACGGACATCGTGGGTGCGCAGCTGCAGAGTGTTCGGATTGAAGGCGAGAAACGATGTGACAGGCAGTTCCGAGGTGCCGAGCACGACGGGCCGCGGCTGGTCGTCGAGTGCGATTCCGTCCGGGCCCCGGGCATTGAGACGCGGATCGTCGGCCACGGCGGTGCCGGTGCCGACGAGGATGGCGTCGACTCGGGCCCGGACCTCGTGAGCGTGTGCGCGAGACTCCGCGGAGGTGATCCACTGACTGGTTCCATCGGCGGCGGCGACGGCCCCGTCGAGGCTCTGTGCGATCTTCGCCGAGACGAACGGGCGGGCCTCGGCCGTCGACCGGACCCAGCGGGCATTGAGAGCGCGGGAGTCGTCTTCGTGCAGTCCCGAACGGACCGTCAGCCCCGCCTCGGCGAGGGTCTTTCCACCGCCCGCGGCCAAGGGGTTCGGATCGGGGGCCGCGAAGACGACGGAGGGGATCGCAGCGTTGATGATCGCCTCGGTGCAGGGGCCGGTCCGGCCGTGGTGGGCGCAGGGCTCGAGCGTGACGAACAGCGTCGAGGTGGTCAGATCGATGTCGAGGTCGTGGGCGGTGGTGATCGCGTCCACCTCGGCGTGGGGCGTGCCCGCACCTCCGTGGTGACCGGTGACGATCTGCCCATCGGCTGTCAGGATTGCCGCGCCCACCAGCGGATTCGCTCCGCGAACTCCTTCGCGGGCCGCATTGAGGGCAGCGGTCATCGCCGCGGATTCGAGGTCCGTGAATTCCGCTGCGTCGCCTGGCTGCGCGCCCATGAAAAAACCTCCCGAGCCTTCGCCGGGAGGGAGGATATTGCGGGTGCAACCATCAGGGCGTCTCAGTCGCGTGCGACGGTGCGGTCGATTGCACCAGACACAGCGGCCGAGGCCACCATGCTCCTCCCATCCAGACTCTGACTGTCGGTTTCGGAATTTCACCGAATCAACCGCCTGCACGAATGCGAGCGGCTCGCGGACTATGACCGCCGGTACGGAATTTCACCGTCCCCGGAACATGTGAGGCCAGAGTAGCATGACCATCACCGAGGCGGCCGTGAGGTCCGTCACATGGTGACATCTGGGCGGGGTGGGAGCGGTTTTGCGTGCGGATGGGGTGGAGTGTCTCCGTGGTCCGGGCGGGCCGGCGTTCGCGAGCGACGGGAAGGCGCTCGCGGTGACCATGATTTGCCGAAATGCATAACCTGGGTATATAAATATGTTATGGATGATGTGGATTCGGCTGAACTCGTGTCGCGGCTCGTTGTCGTCTCGTCGCGCCTGACCAGAGCGTTTCGACGAGTGATCGGCAATGAGAACTCGCTGGCGGCGCTGCGTGCGCTCGCAGTCGTCGAGCAGTATCAGCCCGTACGGGTGGGCCATTTCGCGCAAGGATATCTGAGCTCTCAGCCCGCGGCGACGAAACTCCTCGCCAAACTCGAAGAAGCCGGACTCGTCGTGCGCGAACCCAGTCCCACGGACGGCCGGGCGTCGCAGTTCTCTCTCACCGAAGCCGGGCGGGCGAGGCTGGCGGAGAACCGGTCGATCATGATCGAGCAGATGCAGCCCTACTTCGAGTCGCTGAGCGTCGAGGAGAGGCAGAGCGTCGATCGTGCGCTCGGACTGGTCTCGGACTTCCTCAAGGACCGCCACCCGGTCGACGGCGTCGACGAACCCGCCGACGAATCGGACTCCGACTCGGCCGCGGGCTAGCCGCAGCACACACCTCAGTTTTTCAACCACGCTTCCGAATCGGACTTCGCAAGCGGAACGCACCATAGGAAAGGAGACGCGACCAGCAGATGAGAGCGTCAGCAGACAACGAAACAACAGGGGACGAAACACCCGGCGATTCCGGGGCGGGAGCGTCGATCCTTCGCCAGCCGCGTGCCGTCTGGGCGGTCGCGTTCGCCGCGGTCATCGCCTTCATGGGCATCGGCCTGGTCGATCCGATCCTGCCGGCCATCTCGGCCGAGCTCGACGCCACCCCCGCCCAATCGATGCTGCTGTTCACCAGCTACCTGTTCATCACCGGCGGAATGATGTTCTTCACGAGCTTCCTGTCTTCGCGCATCGGTGCGAAGACCACGCTGCTCATCGGTCTCGTGCTCATCGTCGCGTTCGCGGCTCTGGCTGGATTCTCCGGTTCCGTCGACCAGATCATCGGCTTCCGCGCCGGTTGGGGTCTGGGCAACGCGCTGTTCATCTCCACCGCTCTGTCGACGATCGTCGGTGCCGCGTCCGGTGGTGCTGAGAAGGCGATCATCCTCTACGAGGCTGCTCTCGGCGTCGGCATCGCCACCGGCCCGCTGCTCGGCGGACTGCTCGGCGGCATCTCCTGGCGCGGACCGTTCTTCGGCACCGCAATCCTCATGGCCATCGGCTTCATCGCCATCGTTGTGCTGCTGCCGGGAGGAACGAGCTCGAATGGGGCCTCGGCGGAGCCGATCAAGCTCAGCGCTACGTTTCGTGCGCTTGCCCGTCCGGGTGTCGCCATCCTCGGCGTCTCCGCTCTGCTCTACAACTTCGGCTTCTTCATCCTGCTGGCCTACAGCCCGTTCCCTGTCGAGGCTGCCGCCGCGAAGCTGGGCATGGAGGACTTCGGCGCCATGGGCCTCGGCTACGTCTTCTTCGGTTGGGGCATCTGCGTGGCGATCACCTCGGTGTTCGGCGCTCCGGTGCTGACCAAGCGGATCGGGCGTCGTCGCAGCCTCATCGTCACCCTGGTCGCACTGGCCGTGCTGCTGGGCGTCATGTCCTTCCTCGTCGAATCGCTGGCCGGGATCATCGTCTGCATCATCGTGGCCGGCATGCTTCTGGGCGTGCTCAACACGGTGTTCACGGAATCGGCGATGGAGGTCAGCGACCTGCCTCGTCCGGTCGCCTCGGGGACCTATTCGGGTGTGCGTTTCATCGGCGGTGCCGTTGCGCCGATCGTCGCCGGTGCGGTGTCGGAATCGATCAGTGCGGGATCTCCGTACCTCTTCGGTGCGGGGGCCGTGCTGCTGTCGGTCGTTGTCATCTCGCTCGGCTGGAAGAAGCTGCGTCGCGTCGACGGGCATATCGATGAGTCGTCGGTCGACGAGGCTTATGCCCTCACCGGAGGCGACGCCTGAGGCGAACTCGCCTGCAGGCAGTGCTGATCGTCGACGAGGTCGAGCCTTTTCGAAGCGGCAGCGGCTCGCGGATCACGGCGTCCGAGGAATCATTCCTCGGGCGCCGTTTCCGTGTCCGGACCATGACAAATGAGTGAATCATGCGCTGTGTTGCAGATCTGAAACCGGTGCGACACATGATCGATGGAATGCCTGGTGCAGAATAGAGTGCGCGCTTCCTGAAGATCGGCTGAGCATTTTCGGCCCATCGACGTCGGAGCGCGATCGGAAACGTCACCTACAAATGAAGGTCATCATGTCCTACGACGCGAATGCAGCATACAACTCCGGCGCACCCGGTCAAGGAGCTCCCGGTGCCGCCGGCCAGGGCTATGGAGGGCAGGGCTTCGGTGGAGCGCCACGCGGTGCCGCCAGCCCCGATGACCTCTCACTGCCGCTCTACGGCGCTTCCTTCGGCCAGGCCGTCAAGCGCTTCTTCAAGAACTACGCGAAGTTCAGCGGGCGCGCCTCGCGCAGCGAGTTCTGGTGGGCGACGCTGTTCTGCGTTCTCGTTGCGCTGGTGCCCTACATTCTTGTCATCATCGGAGCGGTGATGATGGCGGCGTCTGTTTCTGCCGATCCCTACGGGGGCGGGGCGCCCTCGGGCGGTGGCATTGCACTGATGGGCATCGGAGGGGTCCTTCTCGGCGTGTTTGTCCTGGCCACGATCGTGCCGTCGATCGCTGTCTCCTGGCGCCGCCTCCACGATGCAGGCTTCTCCGGCCTCTTCTACCTGCTTACCCTGACCTCTATCGGCGGAATCGTTGTGCTCGTTATGGAGATCATGCCGCCCAAGCCCGAGGGTCAGCGCTTCGACGTCTGATTTCGAGGTCTGACTGCGGCGCCTGTGCTCGGGCGGAGCATCACGTCTAGTTGCTGACACGTAACACAGCTGCGCAACCATAACGCCCCGTCAGTGTCATCTCGCACCATTGCAATGGTGCGAGAAGCCACTGGCGGGGTGTTGTGTTGCCAAGAGGACGGATTGCGAAGACCCCGCCGAGGAGGTCCGAGCGATCAGCGACTGCGGAGGGTTCTGACGAATGACGTGACCATGGTGACGAAGACGATCGCCCAGACGGTCAGTGCGATCCAGTACCAGTGGAGCCCGATCCATTCGATCGTCGGCACATGATCCGACCGGCCCAGGTAGATGCTCGCCACGGCGTACATGCCGACTGGGAACACCATGCTCCACAGCCCGGCCGAATAGGTCATCGGCACCCGGTGGACGGCATGCCTCCAGGCTCCTGCGGCGACGAGCGCCGGGACGAGCCACGTGGCGATCGCCCACAGCAGCGCCGAGGAGGCGCCGACCAGTACACGTGTCGCTTCGAGCAGGGGAGCGTCGCCGAGATCGAGAATCCGGGAACCCGCAACGATCGTGATTGCCAGTGCCCCCATCGTCACCCAATACGGAGCATCGAGGTCCTTGGGCCCGAACCGATGCCGAAGCACGCGCACGCCGATCGCAATCACGCAGACGACGTAGAGCGCCAGTCCAACCGCCCACATGACCACCGCCGCGAGCGCGAGGAATGCGACCAGACCGGGCTCGAGATATGCGGTGTTCGGAAGCTCGATCCCCAGGCTCGCGGCGACCACCGCCACTGACTGAGCGGCCACCGCCCACACAAGCCACGTGCCGTTCACCCCTGCAGATACCGGCCGTGTGCTCGACCCGAGGATCGCGGTGAAGGGAATCCCGTACCCGAGCACCAGCCAGAGCAGACCGCCGAGAGCGAAGAAGGCGAGGGCCAGCGGGATCAAGCCGAAACCGACGAGCCCCGTCGCCAGGACATTCGTGCCTGCCACAGCGGTGAAGAACCCGAACGCCCGGGAGGGATCATGCAGGTCGGCGCGAACAGCTTCTGGATATCGGAGGATCCGCACCACGGTGAGTACGGTGAAGGACACATACAGAGCGACGGCGATCCAGAACAGACCCACTGACAGCGAGTGCAGCTCTTTGAGCTCGGCACCGATCGACACGATGCCGGTCGCCATCACCGAGGCGAAACATCCGGGAGCCAGCGTCGAAGGGCTCAGCCCCCACCGTCTGTGCAGTCCGGTGAGGTTGCGATCGGCCGTGCTCATCCGCTCCTCATTCTCGTCGTCGTGTGTCGAGGGACATCGACGTCTTCGATAGTACGACCCCACCCCTGAAACCGCGTTGCAGTCCCGCCCTCCTGAACCGTTCCGCGGTCCCCACCGAGAGGCCACCCGAGAGTCCGCCCGATGGCCTCTGTCCAGCGAATCGATGTGCAATTCGTGACATCTGGGTCTTCTCGAGTCACTCTCGCGTCATTTTCATGAGAGAATTCACTGGTGTTACCAATGGGTAACTTCGCGTGGAGTCGCCCGCTCCACACCCTCACCTGCCGGTGGTGGCGTAGTCTGCAGTCACCTGCGCGGTGCAGAATTATCCGGCACTGACCGGATCGACGAGGGCACAGACGATTGGGAGCGATGGCTATGGAGAGCACAACGGACACTCTCGCCGAGGACACCGACATCGACGCGCCAGCGGTCGCGCTGCACGGTTGGTCGCTGTCCGGCAAACAGGGCGATGTGTTCACCGATATCGACCTCGAGGTGCCGACCGGTGCCATCGCTGTCGTCCGTGGTCCCGCCGGCAGCGGGAAGACCTCTCTCCTCCTGTCCTTGGCTGGAAGGATGCGGGTCTCCGCGGGGGAGGGCCGCCTCGGCGATATCGATATCCGCAAGCAGGCCCGCACCGTGCGCGGGCGGGTTGCGGTCGGACATATCGGCGGGCTGACTGATCTTGAGGACGATTTCACGGTTGCGCAGCACGTCGCCGAACGACAGATCATGCTCCAGCCCTGGTACAAGCCGTGGGCGTCGAAATCGACCCTGCGTGAGGTCATCGGTCTCATCCGGGACACCTTCACCACGGCTACGGAGATCATTGACGAACTCCCGCCGGGGACGTTCTCGAAGCAGGACGCCCAGCGCGCGGACTTCCTCATCGACGATGACGGAGAGGTATTCGTCTCCGAGCTGAGTGAGCTACAGAAATTCTTCCTCGAATTCGGGCTGGCGAGCCTCAGCCGCCCACCCGTCGTCGTCATCGACAACATCGACTACCTGCGCGAATCCGCCGACCGAGCCCGTGCTTGGGCCGGGATCCTCATCTACCAGCAGCTGCGCAGATCACGGGATCCCGAGAACCCGCTCACGGTCATCGTCTCCTGCGAGGACTCGAGCGAACTCGACATCGCCACCAGATCGCTCGGCTTCCGCGCGGAGCCGTCGCTGGTCGAACTCGAACTGCCGCCCCACCCTCCCGCTCATCGCGGGTCCAAACACTGAACTGCCTGCCCCACGTATACGAATCCGAGGAGATTCCCGAATGTTCTCCCTGCCCTGGTTAGAACTCTCACGATTCAAACGCCACACGATTACGCGCTTGGCGATGATCGTCATCATCGTCATCCCGTCGATCTACGGCGGGCTGTACCTCGCCTCGAACTGGAACCCGACCGAGCACCTCGACAAGCTGCAGGCGGCAATCGTCAACGAGGATACCGGCGCGGAGAAGCCCGACTCGGACGGAGAGAAGCTCAACGCCGGTCAGGAACTCGTCGACGAGATCACGCCGAAGGGCGAAGGCGGATTCGACTGGCAGGAGACCAGCCAAGAGGAAGCCGACGAGGGACTGGCCGAAGGGAAATACTTCGCGGTCCTCGAGATCCCCTCGGACTTCTCCGAGATGCTCGTGTCGACCGGAGGTGACGATCCGGAGCAGGCAGGGCTGCGGCTGCGCACCGACGACGCCCACAACTTCATCGTCGGACAGGTGGCCGGGACCATCCTCTCCGAGATCAAGGGCGGACTGAGCAAGACGACGACCGCCGAGTACGTCAACCAGGTCTATCTCGGATTCAACGACATCCATTCGGAGACGGAGAAAGCTGCAAACGGTGCGTCCGACCTGCACGACGGAGCAGGCCAACTCCACGACGGCACCGGAGAGCTCGTGGACGGGACGACGAGGCTCGACAAAGGAATCGGAACGCTGCAGACCGGGCTCATCGACCTCGATAAGGGTGCGGGCGAGCTGAAGAAGGGCAGCGGCGACCTCGCCGACGGGGCCGATACCCTGGCGAAATCCACCACCGAAGCGAAGAACGGCTCGAAGAAACTCGCGGACGGTGCCGGGCAGGTCGCCGACGGCACCTCAGAGCTGCGAGATACCGCCGATGAGGCGACGAAGAAAGCCGAGGACGTCAAACGCAAGGCCGATGACGTCGTCGACGGAGCGCGACCGAAGCTCGAGCGCGCCGAAGGGGACTTCGACGACGCCCGCACCACCGTGCGCGGGGACATGGACGACCGGATCAAGCAGCTGCAGGAGGACTATCCGGACGACCCGAACGTCAAGAAACTCGCCGAGGATGCCAACGGCCTCGGCGAGGACCTCGATTCCGCACACCAGCGCGCCTCCGATGCCAAGGATGAAGCCAAGAGCCTCGAGGACAAGCTGACCGACGCGGTCGACGGCGTGATGGACAAGATCCGCACGGCCGATAAGAAGATCGGTCAGCTCGACGACGGAGCGCAGAAGGTCGCGACCGGTGCCGATGACCTCCACTCCGGACTGATCAAGCTCGACGCCGGAGCGGGCAAGCTCGCCAAGGGGGCCGGTGACCTGCATGACGGGGCCGTCCAGCTCAAGGACGGCACGGCGAAGGCCAAGGACGGAGCCGGTGATCTCAAGGACGGATCGGAGCAGCTCGTCGACGGGTCGACCGAACTCGACAAAGGTGCGGGCAAACTCGAAGACGGTTCCGGGGAACTCGCCGACGGGCTGGAGAAGGGACTCGAGCAGATCCCGACCTACGACAAGAAGGATCGGGAGCACCGGTCGGACGTCGTAGCTGTCCCTGTCGATGCGGACAAGGTCAAGGACAATGCCGTCGATGCCTATGGCGAAGGACTGTCCGCGTTCTTCGTCTCCTTGGCCCTGTGGATCGGCGGAATGATCACCTACATGGTGCTCAACGCCATCCCATACCGAGCACTGTTCTCATCGGCCACCTCGTCGCGCATCGCATGGGCCGGCTACGTTCCCGGGCTGCTGTTCGGCATCGCCCAAGTCGCGGTCCTCTATGCGATCCTCGCCTTCACCTTGGACTTCTCGGCCGGATCGTGGTTGTGGACGCTGCTGTTCTCGATGCTCGTGGCGGCTTGTTTCCACTCCGTGCACCAGTTGTGTGTCGCGGCCCTGGGCGGTGTCGGCAGGCTGATTGCCCTGGTTCTGCTGATGCTGCAGATCGCATCGGCAGGCGGAACCTATCCGGTGGAGACGGCGCCGAAGATCTTCCAGATCATCTCGCCGTTCCTGCCGATGACGCACGCGGTCAGCGGTCTGCGCACACTGGTTGCCGGCGGTGACATGTTCATCGCCGCGCAGGCAGCCGTGGTCCTGCTGCTGATGACCGCAATCTGTCTGGTTGCCACAACCGTGGTCTGCAGCCGCAAGCGTATGGTCACGCTCACTCAGCTCCACCCGAGTCTGCAGCTGTAGGCCGGGCCGGTTGCAGGGTCGTGCCTTGGGGTGCGGGGGTGCCTAGGGGTGCGGGCTGCAGAGTTGTTGCAGGGCACAGGGCTGCTGCGGACTTACAGGCCTGATCGCAGCGCGGGCGTCGCAGCGCGGGCGTGGCCCGTTGCGGATGCCAGACGCTGTCGGCGCATTGTTGGGTCGATCCACGGTGTTTTCGCTGCTTGAAACGCCGTGGGTCGACCCAACAATCCAGCGAAATCGAGTGGGAGGAGATCAGGCAACCTTCGCCGAGGTGTTTGGAGCTTCCCGGGTGCAAGCCGTGTGTGTCTGCAGAGCAAGGAGCGGTGCCGCCTCTGGCGTAGCGGGCGTCAGCGGCGGCTCAGTCGTCGAGGTAGCGCAGGTATCGCTGCGGGTCGTGGAGGAAGCGGCGCCAGTGATCGACCATGTCGAGGTCCTCCCACGCGGATTCGCGCAAGCCCCACTCGCCGACCTCGACGATCTTCGCGTTGTCGGCTCGGGCGAGGACGGGGGAGTGGGTGGCCATGACGGTCTGCAGGCCCTTCCGCTGGCGTTCGCGGATGAGCTGCAGAAGAGTCAGCGAGGCTGTGAACGACAGAGCGCTCTCGGGCTCGTCGAGGATCCATAGCCCGAGGTCCATGAAGCGGCTCGTCAGCATGTCGACGAACATCTCGCCGTGCGAGCGCTGCGCATAGTGATGGCCGCGTATCGAACCGACGCTCATGAGATAGGCCATGTTCTCGTGCATCGTTTCGGCGCGAAGGAAGAATCCGCTGCGATTCGTTGTCGCTCCGCGCACGATCTGCAGGTGTTCACTCAGTTCGGGAGGCGCCTCGACGTGATCGCGCACCTCCCAATCTGAGCCGCCGCCGTGCGGGAGGTCAAGAGCCGTGGCGATGGCCTCGATGATGGTCGACTTGCCCGAGCCGTTCTCGCCGACGAAGACGGTCGTCCGATCGAACTCGAAGCCGGACAGAACGTCGCGAACGGCCGGCAGATCACGCAGCCAGGGACTCAGCTTCGGAGGAGACAGGGCATGCTCGGCCACAGAACGCAGTGGCAGGTCGATGCGGGGATCCATGTCTGCGACGGTACCGATGGGCACTGACATCGGCGACGACGTCGGTCGCCTCGGCGCAACGTCCTACCCCAGCGCCAGCCGCGCGGCCAGCAGCACGAGCACGACGGCGATGATGACGTCGAGGACCTGCCAGACTCGCGGCCGCCCCAAGTAACGGGAGAGCCCACGGGCGCCGTAGCCGATGACGAGGAACCAGCTGATCGAGCCGAGCATTGCCCCGAATGTGAACGGCCACACCCCGTCCGAACCCTGCTGATTCGCGAGGTTGCCGAGCATGACGACGGTGTCGATGTAGACGCCGGGGTTGAGGAACGTCAGCGCCAGAGTGGTGACGATGATGGACTTGAGGGACCGCTGATGAGTGTCCGCCTTCAGCCCGGTGGCTTCGCGCGCCGATTTCAGGCTCGTCCACGCGAACCACAGCAGGTAGGCCACACCCAGCCAGCGCAGGACTTCGAGCGCCCACGGCGCCAACAGCACGATTGCCCCGATCCCCACCGTGCCCGCTGCGATGAGCAGCACGTCGGCGACGATGCAGATGGTGACGACGACGCCGAGGTGCTCGCGACGGATCCCCTGCCGCAGCAGGAGTGCGTTCTGCGGGCCGACGGCGATGATGAGGGACCAGCCGGTGAGAAGTCCGGTGACGAGATGAGTGAGCACGGACTCAACAGTAGAGACCGACTGATCAGAAGAAAAACAACAGAATATGCATCTGATGCACAATTGCTTCATGAACATCGATCACGTCAAGGCGCTCGCCGCCGCTGTCGACGAAGGCACCGTCGAGGGAGCGGCCTTCGTACTCGGCATCACCGCCTCGGCGGCGAGTCAGCGCATCCGCACACTCGAGTCCCGCCTCGGGCAGGTGCTCATCCGACGATCGAATCCGATCACCGTCACCGAGGCGGGGCAGGCGATCCTCCGTTATGCTCGGCAGGTTGAGCTGCTCGAGTCCGAGGCGCTCGACCGGCTGCACGGCATCGACGCCGACTCCCTCGGGGCGGGCGGATCCGGTGACCGGGGTCGTGAGCCTACGGTGCTCCGGGTGGGGGTGAATGCCGATTCGATGGCGACGTGGTTCCGCCCGATCTTCGCCGAGGCGGCCGGCTGGGACGATGTCGTCGTCCGCATCGAGATGGTCGATCAGGACAAGGCGCTGCCGCTCTTGGCCTCTGGAGAAGTGCTCGGCACGATCACCTCGACCGCGACCGGCGGATACGGGACAACGGTCGCCGAGCTCGGGACGATGCGCTACACCGCCGTGGCCGAACGCTTCCTGTTCGATCGGCATTCCACCGGCACCGAGGCGGATCTGACCAGACTGCCGATGGTGAATTTCGGACAGGATGATGATCTGCAGTTCGAGTTCCTCAGGCGCTGCGGAGTCGAAGGTCGGCCCCCGATGTCGGTCGTGCCGGGCTCAGCGGAGTTCGCGGCCGCCGTGGAGGCAGGCCTCGGGTGGGGGATGGTGCCGGTTATGCAGCTCGACGGTCTCGAAGCCGACCTCGTCGAGATCGGCGCGGAGCCGCATATCGACGTGCCGCTGTACTGGCACCACTGGACTCTGGCCTCGGACAAGCTCTCCCGATTGACCGACGCACTGCGTCGCGCGGCCGCCGTCATGCGGTGATTCGGGGGCGGAGCTGAACTGCCCTCTGTTGATCCGCTCAGGAGCTGAGGAGCTTGCTGATCGTCCACTTGACCTGCTCATGTGCGGCGTCGACGGTCATGGTCTCGGGAGAGATGATCGAGTGCAGGGCGATGCCGTCGACGGTGGTGAAGAGTGCTGTGGCGGTCGGCGCCACCTCAGTCGGGTCGAGATGCCCCTCCTCGGCGAGCAGATTCAGCCAGCGATGCAGGCTGTCATAGGTGACACGGTGACCGTGTTCGAGGAGGCGCCGAGAGACTGCCCGTTTCTCCGCCCCGAGGGCATGCAGGTGCATGGAGAACCAGGTTTCGAGCTGCACATCTCGATGCTCGTGGGTCGGCAGGAACTGGGCGCAGCACTCATAGAGCCGGTCGGTCGGGTCGCGGTTCACATCAGCGATGGAGAAATCCTTGACGACGGTGTCGATGGAACGCCGAGCGACTGCTTCGTGGAGGTCTGCCTGGGTGGGGAAGTAGTGGCGCAGGGTCGATGGTCCGACCCCTGCTTCCTTGGCCACGGCGCGCACACTGAGGTTCGCGTGCCCAGGCTGCGACCCCTCAGCCAGGCGAATGGCTGCGGCGACGATTTCATCTCGCTTCGACAACCGTGACTCCTCGCTTCATTGACAACGATGCTTCAACTCAGTGTATAGTACGTTGTACTAGTACGGTGTGCCAAGGCGCCGATGCGGCGCGGCAGGAACAGTGTGCTGACCCGACCAGAGGACCCGAACGGAAGAAGAGAGAGCCCTCATGATCGACAGTCTGCAGGAATTCGCCGGAAACATCCCCGACTGGCTGCAGTGGGCGGGCATTCTGCTCGTCTCGGCCATCCCTTTCGTCGAGTCGTATTTCGGCGCTGTCATCGGCGTCGCGATCGGACTCCACCCCGTGGTCGCCATCCTCATGGCCATCATCGGCAACGTCATCTCAATGCTCGCCTTCGTCTACGGCGCCGGTGCCATCCGCGACAAGGCGACGAAGAACAAAGAGGTCGAGGAGAAGCCGAAACGGCAGCGGCTCAAGCGCATGTTCGACAAATTCGGCGTGCCGGGAGTTTCGCTGCTCGGCCAGACACTCCTGCCCTCGCAGATCACCTCGTCCGCGATGGTCGGCTTCGGTGCAAACCGCAATGTTGTGGCCTTCTGGCAGGTCATCTCGATCATCCTCTGGGGCGTCCTCTTCGGAGTGCTCGCCACCCTGGGCATCGAGCTCGCCCTGCGCTGAGGAGCAGCAGCAAAGGGAAAGTGAAGGACATGCTTTGCCCAGGCCAACTGGGGGATGGGCCTGCCGTGTCACACCCTCCACCTAGACTGGCCCCATGACGGAATCCACCCCGACACCCCCACCCGTTGCCGAGTCGCCCGGCACCCCTGATGACTTCGCGATCGAGGCGCAGCGCATCCTCGCCGAGCTCACCGCGAACCCGAACGCACAGTTCCGCGACGGTCAGCTTGAGTCCATCCGCGACCTCGTGCAGGCGAAGAAACGCGTCCTCGTCGTCCAGCGCACCGGGTGGGGCAAGTCCGCCGTGTACTTCGTGGCCACTCGTATGCTCCGAGCCTCGGGCACCGGGCCGAGCCTCATCATCTCCCCGCTGCTGGCGCTCATGCGCGACCAGATCGCCGCGGCCGAACGTGCCGGAGTCCGTGCCGCCAGCCTCAACTCCTCGAACGTCACTGAATGGGATTCCGTGCTCGAGGACCTCAAGGCCGGCAGCCTCGACGTCCTCCTCGTCTCCCCGGAGAGGCTGAACAATCCGCAGTTCCGCGACGAAGTGCTGCCGCAGCTGCTGGCTTTCCTCGGACTCATCGTCGTCGACGAAGCCCACTGCATCTCCGATTGGGGCCACGATTTCCGCCCCGACTACCGCCGCATCGGACGGATCCTGTCCGAACTGCCACGTGACACCCCGGTGCTCGCGACGACCGCGACCGCAAACTCCCGGGTCGTCACCGACGTCGCCGAGCAGCTCGGCGACGACACCACCGTCGTCCGCGGTGAGCTCGCACGTGATTCCCTGCGCCTCGGTGTCCTCCCCGGGCTCGACGCCAGTGCCCGCATCGCCTGGCTGGCCTCCCATCTCAACGACTTCACCGGGTCCGGAATCGTCTACACGCTCACCGTCTCCGCCGCTGAGGACATCACCCGAATACTGCGCGAACAGGGCCACGAGGTCCGCGCCTATACGGGCCGGACCGATGCCGAAGAACGCGCGGAACTCGAGCAGCAGCTCAAGGACAATCGGCTCAAGGCGCTGGTGGCCACCTCGGCGCTGGGCATGGGATTCGACAAACCCGACCTCGGATTCGTCATCCACATCGGCGCGCCCTCCTCAGCCGTGGCCTACTACCAGCAGGTCGGCCGCGCCGGACGCGCCACGGACTCCGCCGATGTCCTGCTGTTGCCCGGAGCGGAAGACGAACAGATCTGGGAGTACTTTGCGACTGCGTCGATGCCCAATCAGGACGATGCGAACGCCGTGCTCGCAGCCCTCGCCGAGGCGGACGGCCCCCTGTCCGTGGCCCGCTTGGAAACTTTGGTCGGAACCAAACGCTCCCGTCTCAACCTGCTGCTCAAGACCCTCGAAGTCGAAGACGCGGTGTCGAAGGTCAAAGGCGGGTACGTCTCAACCGGGCTGGGTTGGACCTACGACCGGGAACGGTACGAAAAGGTCGCGGCCGTCCGAGCCGAAGAGGCCCAGGCCATGCTCGATTATGAGGCGACAGAGCAGTGCCGGATGGAGTTCCTCATCCGTCAGCTCGACGATCCCGACCCGCAGCCGTGTGGGCGCTGCGACAACTGTGCCGGCGTGTGGTTCTCCGCCGAGATCTCCGACGAACAGCGCCAAGCGGCGGCCGGCAACCTGCACAAGATCGGCCTGCCCATCGAGCCGCGCAGCACCTGGCCCAGCGGACTCGCCAACATCGGCGTCCCGCTCAAGGGTCGGATCCCCGCCGAAGAGCTCGCCGAGGAGGGACGTGCCATCGCCCGCCTCTCCGACCTCGGACAGGGGCAAAGTCTGCGCTCGTTTCTCGCCCCTGATGCTCCCGATGCAGAGGTGCCCGGTCAGATCGGCAAGTGGTGTCTTGAAGTCCTGGCACAGTGGAATTGGAGAACACGGCCCGAGGTGGTCGTATCGATCCCGAGCAATCGCCGTCCTGTGACGGTGCGGTCTCTGGCCGCGAATCTCGCCGCGGCCGGCCGTCTTGTCGATGGGGGTGAGTTGCTGCAGGTCGACGACCACGGCACCCCTGATGTCAACAGTGCCTTCCGCGTCAAGGACCTCTATGAGGCCTTCGTTGTTCCTCCGGAGATCGAGGAGGCAGTGGCCGGGAAGTCAGTGCTGCTGGTCGACGACGAGGTCGTCTCGCGGTGGACGATGACGGTCTGCGCACGATTGCTGCGCAAGGCGGGAGCCACCTCGGTGCTGCCGTTTGCCCTTGCACTCCGGGCCTGAGGTCAATTCGACGAGCCGTCCCGGAGCTGACCCCAGCCGAATTCGGTCTCCGATATTTCATCTCGAAGATCTTCGAAGAATCGATCTCGCGCCTCATCCATGCTTTCGTGCATATAGGAATCTGAAACGATGACGCTGAGAGTCTCTCCGCATGCCTGAATAGACGCTACGAATCGATCGAGCCTAGACCCCTCAGATTCGATAGTAAGTTGTTCGAATTCGGCAACAGTAAGCAGCTTCTGAATCGCTGGAATTACTATGTATTCGATCCTGCCGTTCAGTTCCGTGCTGATGTCCAAATGGATCCGCCCTCTTTGACTTACAGTCGTGCGACACTCTCGGCCGTCGGCCTATTGGTTTCGAGCTTAAACGTCGGCGATTGAAGATGCCATAAATACAGAGACTGTCGCGATGTTCATTCTGAGACTATTCAGCGACCGCATGCTTTCAAAGCTCACCATCAAGCGTGCTGGATGACTTACAGCGGTAGCTCTAACTCCTCTGCAGGTCTCTGACCAGGCGCGGAGTTGACAGGCGGCCGACCTGACCTGCCCACTGCGACCACGGGTAGGAGAGTCGGACATGGAAATAGTTGATGTACTCGGCGACCGCAAACAGCCAGATGACGATGATGAGAACCGCGCTGAGCGAAACGCCGGGCCAAGCGACGACGATGCCGATGAGTGAGGCGAGAAGCACCAGCGGGTTGATGACGCGCAGAAACCGATAGATTCGAGCGACCGGTCTTGGAATCGGGGCCGGCAGATGATGCCGAGCGATCAGCCAGTAGATTCCGGCCTGAACGAGGATGAAGAGCAGCGGGGACAGTGCTGCCCATAGCGCTGCTTCGGCTCGATCGGCCGTGACGAAAGCGAGACGTGTCGGAACGACAGCGAAGACCGCTGCGGCGACGATCTCCCCGAGCCCCAGGCTGAGGAATCGCCGCCGCAGAGGTTCAAAACGGTCGGTGTCAGTCACAGCCGGATCAGCGACTGCCGCAGTGCAGCCGACCGGAACAGAACCGGGCCGCCTCGGCGAGGCTGACGGTCACAGATTCTGCTGGAGCTGGAACGTCGCGCCTTCCGGATCGGTGACCGTGACGATGCGTCCGTACGGGGAGTCTTCCGGACCGGCGAGCACCTTGCCGCCGAGCTCGGTCACCTTCGCTGCCGAGGCATCGGCGTCTTCGACGTTGAAGTAGGTGCGCCAATAGGAATTCTGTGCCCACTCGCTGGCGTCACAGATCCCGGCCACAGCCGCGTCACCGTCGCCGTGCGTCGAGTACGGGAAGCCCTCCATCGGAGTGATGTCGAATGAGAAGACCTTGGCATAGAAATCATTCGCTGCCTGGTAGTTCGTCGTCATGAGCTCGAACCACACGGGAGTTCCCGGTGAGAGCGGAGTATCGAAGCCGGAGAACTCACCAGGCTGCCACATGCCGATAGGTGATCCCGTCGGATCGACGACGACGGCCATCTGGCCGAGCGGGCCGACGGGCATGGGTCCGACGACGTCCGCAGCACCGGCACCCAACGCTGCCTGGTGGACTCCGGCGATGTTCCCAGTGTGCAGGTAGGTCGACCAAGCCGTGGGCATCTCCGGACTCGGGGTGCCGTCCATGTTCATGGCTCGCATGGCGCCGCCGACGTTGCCTCCGTCCTTCGTGATCATGTTGTAGTGGCCGAAGTCCTCACCCATGTCGGTGAATTCCCAGCCGAAGAGCTGATTGTAGAAGTTCTGGGCGGCCTCGAAGTCCTGGCAGACATAGTCGATCCAGATCGGCTGGCCTTCGCGGGGGTTGGCAGGCATTGCGTCTCCTCTTGTGATGGGTGGAGGTGAGTTGCAGTGAATGGTGCCGACGGCAGCGGGATGACCCTACTGCCAAGCGCGCGTGAAATCCGCGAAGCAGTCGGTCAGCGCCGCCTGCAGAAGCGGACCGAAGGTCACGCGCCCGACCCCGAGCTCAGCGAGCTGTGAGAGGTCGAGTTCTTCTGGCACCGCGCCCTTGATCGGGTGCGCGGTGACATTGAGCGGCAGAGTGATCTGCGCGAGGATCGACTTGAGTGTGCCCACATCGGGCAGACGGACGGGGTAGACGGAGTCCGCGCCGGCGTCGGTGCACAGACGCAGACGTCGAACCACCTCGGCGGTGGGATCCTCGAAGTCGCCGGGATATTTGAACACGTCGGTGCGGGCGTTGATGACGACGTGGACCCTTTGAGCCTCGGCCGCTTGGCGCAGACTCCAGATGTATTCGGCATGCTCCTCGGGGCTGCGCATGCTGCCGCGACTGTGCACCGTGTCCTCGATATTCACACCGACCGCTCCGGCCTCGAGGAGACCGGCGATGAGCTCGGGAGCGGGGGTGTCGTATCCGGATTCGAGATCAGCGGTGACCGGAACATCCACCGCCGAGGTGATCCGTGAGATCCCCTCGAGCGCTTGCTCGAGCGTCATCTGCTCACCGTCGCCGTGGCCGAGCGAATCGGCGAGCGGGTGCGACCCGATGCTCAGAGCGTTGAAACCGACGTCGACCATCGCACGAGCCGACCAGGCATCCCAGACAGTCGGCAGCACGAGAGGTTCGTCCTGGTGATGTCCCTGCAGAAGGGTGAAAGCGCGTTCGGCGAGAACCGTGTAATCGACCATGGTCAATACTTTTCCACTGTTGTGCCTCGACACGCCAGGGGTCGGACTGGTTCACCAGAAGGTTTCAGGCAGGCGCAGTGATAGCGTGAACAACATCCGATGTCGCCGTACGGAGGAGCAGAGGTGGCCGGTTCGGGCACCATCCGCGTTTCGCCCAAACCCGAGCGGGTATGGGCACTCCTCGCCGTGCTTGCCGGCATGGCCACGATCCTCATCGAGATTCCCGCGGCACTGATGTCCGAAGGCGGCTATTCGTTCACTCAGCAGCCCATCAGCCATCTGGGGATGACCGGATGCGGGGACTGGGGAGACGTCGGAACCCCGATCGAGGTCTGCTCACCGGCCCATCCCTTCGTCAACGGTGTTTCCATCATCGCCGGATCGATGCTCGCGATCATCGCCTTCATCTGGCACGACTGGATCGCCCCGAGTCGCTGGGGCAGGTGCGGATCCTTCCTACTCGCCGCCGGCGGAATGCTGTTGGCCGGAACCGGCATGGTCCCCGCCGATATCGACCCGACTCTGCATGCTGTCGTCGGTTTCGGCGGATCCGCAATCCAGAATCTCGGTCTGCTCGCCGCAGGCATCGCCTTGACTCATTGGCCCGAGAAACGCTGGATCGGTCCCGTCGACTTCGGCGGGCTCACGCTCGGACTGGGCGCGTTCGGTCTCGCCGGAGCACTGTTCTTGGCTGCTCCCGAGACCTGGAACCTGCCCGTCGGCATCGTCGAGAGAGCCGCGTCCTACCCGTTCCTCATCTGGTTCATCCTCGCCGGATGGATGCAGCTGCGTGACGCCTCCAGGCGAAAGCGCGAACTCACCTCCGGGCGCTGACGATCTACAGCCGCGGAGTCCGCGGCGGCACCTGGCGACGGTCGCCGGTCGCCTCGAACGCCGCAGCGATCTCGATGAGCGCAGAATCGTCCCAGCCTCGTCCGGCGATCGTCAGGCCCACGGGAATCCCGGTATCGGACATGGTGCCCATCGGCACCGTCACCGAGGGAATGCCCAGATGCCTGGGCACGAGGTTGCCGTTGGCCACCCATGTGCCGTTGCGCCAACCGAGTTCGGCCGAAGCCTCATTGACATCCATATCGGCCGGTCCCACATCGGCCATCGCCGGGAAGATCACCGCATCGAGGCCCCGCTCGTCCATCCATTCCTCGAGGTCGACCCGGCGGGTCTCCTCGAGCCCGCGCACACCGGACTCGAGCTCCGGGATCTCCGTGACCGAGACGTAGCGATTCGTGCGCACCTGCTCCGGGTAGGTTGCGATGTCATCGTCGAACCCGACGTAGCGATCCGGCAGCGCACCGGGTGGGTGGGGGAAGATCAAGGCTCCGTCCACCTCGGCGAGGGTGTTCAGTTTCGGGTCGCCGTTCGCGACGAGGAAATCATCCCACCCCCACGACGAGAGATCATTGATCTCCCGATCGAGGTAGGCGGCGGTGACGAACCCCCGCGTCGCGATCGTCGGCGCACCGGGCCGGTCGCCCTCGTAATTGCTCACGACCGGGAAGTCAGTCTCGACGACCTCGGCGCCTGCAGATTCGAGATCGGCTCGCGCCGCCTGCCAGGCCCCGATCACCGAGGCGCGCGTCTCGACTCGCTGTCCCGTGGGCCCGCCGATACCGCCGTCCGGGTTCGTCCCGGCCTCGTCATCGGCATTGATGTACATCCGCGGCACGCCGAGTCGCTTGCCGGTCAACACCGACCCAGCCGCCGCGACCGATTCCGGCAGCAGTGCGGCATAGGAGTCCGGGCGCACCGCGCTCGCCTTCGGGATATCCACCCACGGTTGGACGCGCCAGAAGTCCCCGCGAGTCTGTTCGTCATCAGCGACGATGACGTCGAGAACCTCCGCCAGATCGGCCATCGTGCGAGTGTGAGGGACGACGACGTCCATCGTCGGCACGAGCGGCCAGTTTCCGCGCACGCTGATGACCCCGCGAGAGGGGGTGTAGGCGATGAGCGCATTGTGCGACGCCGGTGCACGACCCGATGACCAGGTCTCCTCGCCGAGGCCGAAGGCCGCGAAGCTCGCCGTCGTGGCCGTGCCCGAGCCGTTCGAGGAACCGGAGGCGAAGGCGCTGGTCAGCCAATCCGCGTTGTACGGGCTTTCGGCCCGACCATAGAGTCCGCGCTGCATGCCGCCGTTGGCCATCGGCGGCATGTTCGTTAGACCCAAGCAGATGGCGCCGCCGGCGCGCAGCCGTTCGATCGTGAACGCATCTTTCTGCGCCACGAGGTCGGCGAAGGCCGGAGACCCGGAGGCCACGGTGAGGCCCGCGACCATATAGCTGTCCTTCGCGGTGTACGGAATCCCGTCGAGGGGGCCGAGCGTCTCACCGGCTGCACGTCGTTCGTCGGAGGCGGCCGCCTCGGCGAGGGCTTGCGGGTTCTTCACGATCACGGAGTTGAGTTTCGTGTCGGTGTCGAGGCCGTCGAACGCGGCGATCCGGTCCTGATAGGCCTCGACGAGCTCCACCGAGGTGGTGCGGCCGTCCTCGAGGGCGACTCGCAGATCGGCGATGGACGCTTCGACGACATCGAACTTCGACATGATCTTCCTCCGGGCACTCGACGGTGCGTGCGCGATGTGGGTGTGTTCCTGCCCAGAGTAGCGCCGATTCGCCGAGGATGGGCTGCGGATTTCGTTGTTTACCGGGCACTGAGCGCGTTATTCGCGGTCTGTACGATCGAGGCATGACGGTCAACGCGATCATTCTCACCGGCGGTCGTTCGCGACGCTTCGACGGCGTTCACAAACCCGGCGTCGAGGTCGGCGGACGGTCGACGATCTCCCGGATCCTGCAGAGCATCCGCGGTGCGGCAGCCGACACCGAGGTGTGGGTGGCCGGACCCGCAGACGGACTCTCGGCGGCGGAGCAGAAAAGCGTCCGCGTCGTGCGGGAAGAACCCGAGTTCGCAGGCCCTTTGGCCGGGATCGCGGCCGCAGTCGCGGCGATGCCGCCTGAGGCGGAATTCCCGCCCGAGACGGCCGATGTCACCCTTGTCCTGGCCGGGGACATGCCGCTGATCACGACGGTCCACCTCGGTGAGCTCATCTCTGCGTGTCGTGCCACCGGACGTCCGGCCACGGGCGCCGACGATCGGGGAAAGACGCAGTTCCTCTGCGCGGCCTGGCCGACTCGGCTGCTGCGTGCCCGTCTCACGGAGATCGGCGACCCGACGGATGGGGCGGTGAAGCTGCTCTTCGCGGGACTCGAGCCGGTCGCGGTCGCTGTGGACCCGGAGGTAGTGAGCGACTTCGACACTGCAGCCGAGCTCGAAGCGATTCGAACCCGGCTCAGCCCTGACGGGCCTTGAATCGAGGATTCTTCTTGTTGATGACGTAGACGCGGCCGCGGCGGCGGACCACCTGCGAACCGGGCAGTGACTTCAGCGAACGCAGCGAACGACGAACCTTCATGGATGCGACTCCTTAGTGAGAATGAGTATCATTAGAGATAATACTATGTTCTCCAGCGAAGGGAAGCGAATGCAGGGATCAGACGAACGCGGCCGGAGTCCCATCGTCGACGGAATCGAAGCGATCGCCGTCGTCGGACTCTGCGCGGCTGAGCGCAGGCGCTATGCGATGGGTCTGGCCAGGGATCGCGGTTTTGTCTTCGTCCCCGCGGAGCAGACGGAACAGGGCATCGAGGCGATCGACCGCCTCGTCGATCTGCTCGGAATGACATCCGGGGTGCACGGGTTCGTCCTCGAATACGGGGAGGACGCGGATTGTGCGGAGATCATCGGAGCTCTGAGTGCTCCCGACACGCGAGCCGTGCTCACCGACCTCGTCTGCGTGCTCGACCTTGCCTGCCTGCGCAGCGATCTCGATTCGGAAGCGCGCGCCGGAGCCCTGGTTGCGCAGATCGAATTCGCCTCGACACTTGCTCTGCTGGCGCCCGATGCTGCCGACTCGGCCGGGGCCGGGGCGGCCATCGGGCTGATCGCGCACCTGGCGCCGGAGGCCGAGCGCTTTCTCCTGCGCGACGGCGCGGTGCATGAGCCGGTGCGCTGGCAGTTCGGGCACCGACCTCCCGCCGCGGGGTGGACGGCGATACTCAACTCGGAGTTTCGGCCCCCGGCTCGGTCGGGAGGTGTCCGCGCCTGCCGTTTCGAACAAGCGCGGCCCTTCCACCCGCAGCGACTGCAGGCAGTGCTGAGTGCGGCTCTCGGCGAAGGCTGCTGGGGGCGAATCGTCCGTTCGGCCGGCTTCGCGAAGCTTGCCTCCCGACCCTATGTGACCGCGCATTGGGATCAGGCAGGCACGCTGCTGACGTTCTCACCGCTGACCGCTGATCCGCTGCCCGGTGCAGAGCTGTTGGCGCTCGGTCAGGATCTCGCCTTCATCGGCTTCGACCTCGACGAGGCGGGGCTGTGTGAAGCGCTCGACCGCGCCGTCCTCACCGATGCTGAGCTTCTGGCGGGTCCGATGGCCTGGCTGGAGTATCACGACGGGTTCCCCGCATGGGACTCCTCGCACCGCGGATGACGCCAGCGGTCTTAGTCTGACGCCGGGGCGGTGCTCCGGCTGCGCTCAGCCGGACGCCCGACATTCGGCGCACTGGCCGAAGATCTCGAAGACGTGGTGTGTGATCTCGAAGCCGTTCGATGCCGCAATCTGACGCATCCAGTCCTCACTCGGCGGGTCGATCTCGACGGCGGTGCCGCAGCGCTCGCAGACGAGATGGTGATGGTGCTCGGTCTGCGCGCAGGCGCGGAAGAGCTGGGTCTCGGCGATGGTGATCGTATCGGCATCGCCGCCGCGTGCAAGCGCATTGAGCTGCCGGTAGACGGTGGCGAGGCCGACGCTGGCCCCTTCGTCTTCGAGGCGGCGGTGGAGCTGTTTGGCGGAGACGAAGCGGGTCTCGGTTTCAAGGGCAGAGCGGATGAGTGCCTTCTGTGCGGTGCTGCGCGTCTTCTTCTGCGGAGCTGCCATGGGAGTCCTCCCTTATCGTCTCTGTCGAACTCATCGTCGACGTCACAGGGGCATATGCATGAACGCGCATATGCGAGAGAAATAATGAAACACGTTACCATTAACGGGCGGTTCACCCGCATCTCTACGATTGACCCCGTACCGAGAACGGGGCCCGCGCGCACAGCGGAACCCGCGCTGTCGAGCCACCGAGCACGAAAAGCGAGCACGACCACCGAGGAGGCGCAATGAGCGGCCCCACCCGCAGACCGGCGATCCCGGTCATCCTGCTCACCGGCTACCTCGGTGCCGGAAAGACGAGCCTGCTCAACCACCTCCTGCGCCACCCTGACGCCCGCATCGGCGTCATCGTCAACGACTTCGGCGACCTCAACATCGACGCCGGACTCGTCGTCGGCCAGGTCGACGAACCGCTGTCGATCTCGGGCGGATGCGTGTGCTGCCTGACCGATGACTCCGAGCTCGAAGACGCGCTCGTGGCGATGACGAACCCCAAGCTGCGCCTCGACGCAATCATCGTCGAGGCCAGCGGATTCGCCGAGCCCCTGACCCTGGCCCGCATGATCACGCGCATGGGCCACCACCGATTCCACCTCGGCGGGGTCATCGACGTCGTCGACGCCACCATGTACTTCGACACCGTCGATGCCTCGAGCCTGCCGCCCCTGCGTTTCGCCGCGACGACATTGGTGCTGGTCAACAAGCTCGACCAGGTGCCGGTGGCCGACCGTGGGACCACGGTCGAGGCCGTGCGCGCCCGCGTCCACGAACGCAATCCGCGCGTCATCGTCATCGGCACCCACCACGCCCGCCTCGACCCCACACTCATATTCGATCCGGGCGAAGGTGAGCAGGACCTTCGCCGAGGCGGCTCCGACGCCGGTGATGACCCGATCCAACCTGAGTTGCCGATCCGGGAACTGCTGCGTCAGGCCTACGCCGAGGCGGCGGTCGACGAGATCGGTGACGACGAGGTCGATGCGGAATCCATGCCACACCGCCACGCCCAGTCCGTGACCGTCACCGGCAGCGGCCCTGTCGATCCGGATGCGGTGATGGATTTCGTCGAAGACCTCCCGCCCGGGGTGTACCGCGTGAAGGGCACCGTGCTCGCGGCTGTGGGATCTCGCAGGCGCAGCTTCGATGTGCAGGCTGTGGGTCCGAACGTCTACGTCGCGGAGGCGGCCCGACCTGTCCCGAAGACGCCGTCCTTAAGCGCGGGGAATGGTGATCGGCCGGATGCCGACAGCGTCCTCGTCGCCATCGGAGAGGACTTCGACACCGAGGCGGCCGAAGCCACTCTGACCGCCGCCCTCAACAGCGACGCCGCCGGAGGCCTGGATGTCGCGGCATCAGGCAGTGACCGTTCCGAACGCCTCCTCCACCACGTCCGCCTCCACACCTAATTGCTACCTGACGGCGGCCCAGCAACCTCGCGCCAGGTTGCTGGGCCGCCGTCAGGTAGTAAGAGGAGGGGATCCTCCGGTTTTCCTCCGTGTTTCCTGAGGGTGGTCTGGGGGACAACTCCCGTGCCGGGCACCCGTGACCGCTTCTAGGGTCGGAACGTGCCCCACCGAACGGCCGTGATCGACCTGCCGGGAACAGCAGTGAGAATTCATCCTTTTGGGGGACACCGTTGCCTACTTTTGGGCGATCCGCTGAGGCGATCTGCTTGGAAGACTGACTGGAGCGCCCTGCTCACACCCCCGAACCCGGAGGACCCCTGTGCACCTGATCACCCGGATGAGTCTGAAGAACCGCCTCATCGTCGGATTGCTCACCCTCGTGATCGCCGTCTTCGGCATCGTCGCGACCACCTCACTCAACCAGGAGACGATGCCCTCGGTCGACCTGCCCGGCACTTCGGTGCAGGCCACCGTCCCCGGCGCTTCTCCGGAGGTCATCGAGGAGACTGTGACCAAGCCCCTCGAAACCGCGCTCGACGGGGTCGGAGAGCTCGAATCGGTGACCACCTCCACCTCGTCGGGGATGATGACCGCCGAGGTGACTTGGCCCTTCGGCAAGGACTCCGAAGAGATGACCGACGCCGTCCGCTCGGCCGTCGACGGAGTGAAGTCCGACCTGCCCGCCGATGCGGAAGCCGAGGTGCTGTCGTATCAGATGGATGAGGTCCCGGTGACGATGTTCGCCGTCTCCGGTGGAGACTCCGCCACCCTCGGTGACCGTCTTGAGACTGACCTCGTCCCCGAACTCCGCGCTCTCGACGGAGTCTCGAACGTCGAGGTCACCGGCCAGGACGAGCAGCGAGTCTCCATCACCTTCCGCCCCGAGGACGTGGCGGAGAAGAACGTCGTCGAATCCTCCGTGCCCGATGAGCTCGAAGCCGCCGGCACTGTCGTTCCCGCTGGCCAGAGCTCACAGGGCGACACGTCGATGGCCGTCGAGGTCGGCACTGAGGTCGACGCCGTCGAGCAGATCAAGAAGACGCCACTGCGCACCGCGGACGGCACCGTACTGCTGGGTGAGGTCGCCGACGTCGACCTCGACTCGGTCGAGAAGACCTCCCTGTCCCGTGCCGACGGCAGGGATTCCGTGACCGTGTCGGTGACCAAAGACCAGGACGCCAATGTCGTCGACGTCTCCCACAAGGTCGCCGACACCCTCGACAAGGTCGGTCCGAAGCTCGGCGAGGACACGGAATTCTCGACGATCTTCGATCAGGCTCCGGAGATCGAGAAATCTATCCACGACCTCTCCGTCGAAGGCGGACTCGGCCTGATCTTCGCGATCTTCGTCATCCTCGCCTTCCTCGGCTCGTTCCGTTCGACCATCGTCGCCGCGATCTCGATCCCGATTTCGCTGCTCATCGCGATGATCGGCCTCATGGTCGGCGACTACACGCTGAACATCCTCACTTTGGGCGCCCTGACGATCGCCGTCGGCCGCGTCGTCGACGACTCCATCGTCGTCATCGAGAACATCCGGAGACGCCAGGGCACGAGCGACCTGACGGTCGAAGACATCGTCGCCAGCGTCAAGCAGGTCGCCGGTGCCATTACCGCCTCGACTCTGACCACCGTCGCCGTGTTCCTGCCCATCGCGTTCGTCGACGGCATCGCCGGACAGCTGTTCCGGCCCTTCTCCGTCACCGTGTCCTTGGCACTGCTGGCCTCCCTCGTCGTGGCGCTGACGATCGTCCCCGTGTTCAGCTACTGGGTCCTGCGCCGCAGCCCCAAGCCGCTCTCGCCCAAACGGCAAGCCGCCACCGACCGCAGCTATGAGCTGTGGGCGGCCAAGCAGCACCGTCGCTCGGTGGCCCGTGCCGAACGCCGCCAGAAGGCGATCGAGAAGAAGAACGCCAAACGCGCGGCCAAGGGCAAGGACCCACTGCCGGACGCGACCGTCGAACCCGTCGTCGCTCCCGCACCCGGAAACGGTGAGGCCTCCGGCCGAGTCGATCGCCTCCAGCAGCGCAGCCTGCCGGCGATCATCTCGGCCCTGCACCACCCCTGGAGGACCATCGCCTTCTCCGTCGTCATCTTCGTTGTCACGATGATGTGCGCGACCTTCCTCAAGACGGACCTGCTCGGATCGGCCGGGCAGAACTCCGTGTACATCACGCAGACCCTCCCCGCCGGCGCTTCGCTCGAAGCCGGTGACAAGGCCGCGAAGCGCGTGGAAGCCGTGCTCGGCGATGATCCGGACGTCGACACCTACTCGACGACGGTCAACGGCCCGGAATCCGGAGCGGAGAACCAGTTCAACGTCACCCTGGCCGAAGACTCCGAGGCCGAGGTCGCGACGAACCGCCTCCGCACCCAACTCGACGACCTCGGGAAGGACGCAGGCGAGATCGACGTCCAGGATGCCGGCGGATCCGTCAGCGAGGACGTCGAGGTCACCCTCTCGGGCACCGACCTGGGTGCGCTGCGAAAGGCCGCCGATGAGGTGACGAAGAAGATGGCGGACACCGACGGCGTCCAGTCCGCCCGCAACGACCTCGCCGCCGATCAGCCGGTCATCGAGGTCGACGTCGATCGGGAGAAAGCCGCCGACTACGGTTTCAGCCAGGCCGAGGTCGGTCAGGCCATCGCCGCCGCACTCCACGGCGTCGAAGCCGGCACCATCACCCTCAACGGCCAGGAACGCGACATCACCCTCGCCCCGACTCATCCGGATGCGACCCCGGACGAGATCCGCGCCCTCGAACTGCCCGTCACCGAGGTGCAGACGCAGAACGCCCAGGAGGATGCGACCGATCGGGTCGAGGAGAAGACCGATGCCCGCGCCGAGGAGGCCAAGCGCAAGGCCGCTGACGAATCGGCCGAGCAGCTTGAGTCTGCCCGTGAAGCTCGTGACAACGCGGCCGACCAGCTCGAACAGGCCCGCAAGGCCCTGCGCGATGCCGAGAATCCGCCGCCGGCTCCGAGCCCGGGCGACATGGCTGCCGACCAGGTGGAACAGGCCCGCGAAGGGGTCGAACAGGCAGAGAAGGGACTGAAGGAAGCCAACGACGCCATCGACGACCTCGTTGACGGCCAGCGTGAACAGGAACAGAGCCAGGAGGAGGAAGAGGCGCTTGCCGATGAGCAGGCCGCCATCCCCGACATCAAGGGTGAGCCGATCACCGTCGACGAGATCGCGGAGGTGAAGAAGACCGAGACCCCGGCGACGATCGACCGTGCCGACGGAGACCGGAAGGTCACCGTGTTCGCAACCCCGTCCAGCGGCCAGCTCGAAACGGTCACCGCCGCGGCCACTGACCTGACCGAGACCATGGATCTGCCCGACGGAGTCAGCTTCGACGTCGGCGGTGCCAGTCAGGAGCAGGCGGAATCCTTCGGTCAGCTCGGAATGGCGATGGCCGTGGCGATCGTGCTCGTGCTCCTCGTGATGATCGCGACCTTCCGCAGCTTCGTCCAGCCGCTCATCCTGCTGGTGTCGATTCCGTTCGCCGCGACCGGAGCTGTGCTGCTCCTGCTGGCGACCGGCACACCATTGGGCATTCCCTCGCTCATCGGTCTGCTCATGCTCATCGGCATCGTCGTGACGAACGCGATCGTGCTCATCGACCTCATCAACAAGCTGCGTGAGGACGGGCTCGACCTCATGGACGCGATCGTTCACGGCACCCGACTGCGCCTGCGCCCGATCCTCATGACCGCGGCCGCGACGATCTTCGCCCTCGTGCCGATGTCGCTGGGGCTGACCGGTGGGGGAGTGTTCATCTCGCAGCCCCTGGCGATCGTCGTCATCGGCGGGCTCACCTCGTCGACGGTGCTCACGCTCATCCTCGTCCCCGCTCTCTACCTCCTCGTCGAACGGCGCAAAGAGGTCCGGGCAGCACATAAGGAGGAGAAGCGCGCCAAGAAACGGGCCGAGAACCAAGCGCGGATCGAAGCGGAAACCGCCGAGGTGGCCCAACGTTCCGACGACCAGTAAACCCCTTAATTACTACCTGACGGCGGCCCAGCAACCTCGCGCGAGGTTGCTGGGCCGCCGTCAGGTAGCAATTGGGGTGGGTTAGGTGTCGGAGAGGCCGGGTAAGCGTGAGGCGGCGAAGCGGATGTGTTCCTCGGTCAGGGCCGCAGCCTCCTCGGCGCGACCGGCGCTGATGGCGTCCATGATCCCGTGGTGTTGGGACTGCAGCTTCGCCATCAGCGCCTGCTGGTCGTCGACGCGGCTGAACGAGGAGAAGATCGACTTCCGCAGAGAGGTGCGGATGGCCCCGGTGAGATCGGAGAACAGCTGATTGCCCGCAGCCTGAGCGATGGCGACGTGGAAGGCGGTGTCTGCGTCGTTGAAGGTCTCCAAACTGATGCCGGGAGTGTCCATCATCGCCAGCTGCGCATTCACCTCCGCCAGTGCGTCCTTATCGGCACGGGTCGCCGCGAGAATCGCGCTCGAGCGTTCGAGCTGGATGCGCGTCTCCGTCACGTCATCGATGCTGAAGTTCGTGAGCGCAACATGAAGGCGGAGGAAACGAGTGAGCGCGGCCGAGGGCATGGCGGCGATGAACGTGCCGGCACCACGACCGGACCCGCCAGATGACCGAACGACGCCGAGGCTGTCGAGCACCCGCAGCGCTTCGCGCACACTGGCGCGACTGACGCCGAGCTTCGTCGCCAGGTCGCGTTCGGCAGGCAGAGGATCTCCGACGCCCAGTGAGCCGGCCATGATCTGCTCTTCGATGGCATCGATGACGAGCTCATAGGTGCTCGCCCGGTTCACGGGTTTCCATTCGGGACCGGTGGCCGCCTCGGCGCTGCCGGTATGTTCCGGGCGGACCTCGTTCGTGTCATCGTTCATGGTCGTCTCCACCGCGCCATCATGTCATGCCTCTCGTTGCTCGTCGTCCTGCTCGTGGGGATGCGACCGGAACCGCCGCCGGAAGAAAACAGTTGACGCAGATCACACCCTCGTCCTATGCTCAGATTAATGGTCTGACCTCATAAAGGCCATACTGAAAGTTCTGATCGTTCGAGTTCGGAGCGCGTTCACAGGGGAACGGACCCGATGTGGGCAGGCCCGGCCGATTTGGAGAAGCCATGTACACACCTGAAATCGCACCGGTGGCCGACAGCCTGCTGTGGACGTCCATGCTGGCGATCCTGCCGCTGTTGACGATCTTCGTCACCCTCGGCGCGCTCAAATGGAAGGCCCACTGGGCCGGACTGACCGCCGTCGGCGTCGCTCTCATCGTCGCGATCGCCGCCTACGGAATGCCGGTCGGACTCGCCGCGCTCTCGGCGACACAGGGGTTCGCCTTCGGACTGTTTCCGATCATGTGGATCGTCATCACCGCGATCTGGCTCTACGAGCTCACCGTGCGCTCGGGGCACTTCGAGGACCTGCGGTTGGTCATCAACGTCATCTCCGATGACCCGCGCATTCAGGCCATCATCGTCGCCTTCTGCTTCGGCGGCCTCCTCGAAGCGCTCGCCGGATTCGGCGCCCCGGTGGCGATCACCGGTGTCATGCTCGTCGCCGTCGGCTTCACCGCTATGCGAGCTGCCGTCGTCGTCCTCGTTGCCAACACCGCCCCCGTGGCCTTCGGCGCCATCGCCATCCCGATCATCACCGCCGGCACTCTGACGGGAATCGACTACCAGGACATCGGCGCCATGGTCGGTCACCAGACCCCGTTCCTCGCCGCAGTCGTGCCGCTCTTCCTCGTCCTGCTCGTCGACGGGCGTCGCGGGCTGAAGCAGATCTGGCCGCTGGCCCTCGTCGTGGGCATCGCCTTCGGCCTCGCCCAGTGGGTCTCCGCCACGTTCCTCTCCGTCGAACTCACCGACATCATCGCCTCCCTCGTCGGCCTCGCAGCCGTCGTCATCATGCTGCGCTTCTGGAAGCCGAAGGGCGGTCAGGACGCACTCGACCGCATGGCCGATGAGCGCGAACACGAAGGCGCCGATGCTCCCGATGCCGGCGGTGCCTCTGCTGCCGTTGCCACCGATGTGAAGAAGGAGACCGCGCCGCTGACCGGGTCCCGCGTCTTCCTCGCGCTCTTTCCCTATCTGCTCGTCATCGTCATCTTCTCCGTGGCCAAACTCGTGCCGGTACTCAACAACTGGCTGGCCTCGACCGATGTGAAGATCCCCTGGCCCGGACTGGATGGGAACATCCTCAACGCCGCTGGCGAAGTCTCGACGAGCACGGTCTACAACTTCCAATGGCTGTCTTCCCCGGGCACCCTGCTGCTCATCTCCGGCATCATCGTCGCGATCGTGTACAAGATGTCGGCGAAGGACGCCGTCGATGTCTTCATCGTCAACGTCGTGAAGATGAAGTTCTCGATCCTCACCGTCGGCTCCGTTCTCGCGCTGGCCTATGTCATGAACCTCTCGGGCCAGACGATCACCATCGGAACCTGGATCGCCGGCACCGGAGCCTTCTTCGCCTTCCTCTCGCCGATCCTCGGCTGGCTGGGCACTGCTGTGACCGGTTCGGACACCTCGGCGAACGCACTGTTCGCGACCCTGCAGCAGACCGCCGCACACGAGGCCGGGCTCAACCCGCTGCTGCTCGTCGGTGCCAACAGCTCAGGCGGTGTCCTCGGCAAGATGGTCAGCCCGCAGAACCTCACCATCGCGGCCACCGCCGTCGGCCTGCTCGGCAAGGAGGCTTCGATCCTCCGCCGCGTCATCGGCTGGTCCCTGGGCATGCTCGTCGCCATGTGTCTGCTCGTCGGACTCCAGTCGACGGTGCTGTCCTGGATGGTCCCCGGCTCCTGAGTCCGCGCGGCGCCGTCTCGCCGATCCGACCACCCGCACCAGCCACCCCCACTTCTCAACCACCGCCTAATCAAAGGAGCGAAAAACATGGTCAAGAGGCAGATTCCTCAGCCGGCCGAGATCTTCGAGCTGATGAAGTTCAAGAAGTTCGAACTCGACCCGAAGAAGCGCCGCTTGGAGAATGCGCTGACGATCGAGGACCTGCGCAAGATCGCGAAGCGTCGGACCCCGGCCGCGGCGTTCGACTACACGGATGGGGCCGCCGAGGGTGAGATCTCGATGGAGCGCTCGGTCCAGTCCTTCCGCGATATCGAGTTCCACCCCTCGATCCTCAAGGACGTCACGAACGTCGACACCTCGACCCAGATCATGGGTGGCAGCTCGGCCATGCCCTTCGGCATCGCGCCGACCGGCTTCACCCGACTCATGCAGACCGAGGGTGAGACCGCCGGCGCCGGAGCCGCCGGAGCTGCCGGCATCCCGTTCACGCTCTCGACGTTGGGCACGACGTCGATCGAGGACGTGAAGAAGACCAACCCGCATGGGCGAAATTGGTTCCAGCTCTATGTGATGAAGCAGCGCGACACCTCCTACGGCCTCGTCGAGCGGGCGAAGAACGCCGGGTTCGACACTCTCTTCTTCACCGTCGACGCCCCCGTCGCCGGTGCCCGACTGCGCGATACCCGCAACGGCTTCTCGATTCCACCGCAGCTGACCCCGCAGACGATCCTCAACGCCATCCCTCGTCCCTGGTGGTGGTGGGACTTCCTGACCACCCCGAAGCTCGAGTTCGCGTCCCTGTCGGAGACCGGCGGCACCGTCGGCGAGCTCCTCGATTCGGCGATGGACCCCTCCATCAACTTCGATGACCTCGCCGAGATCCGCGCCATGTGGCCCGGCAAATTCTCCGTCAAGGGCGTGCAGACGCTCGAGGATGCGAAAAAGCTCGCCGACCTCGGCGTCGATTCGATCGTCCTGTCCAACCACGGCGGGCGCCAGCTCGATCGCGCGCCCGTACCCTTCGAACTCCTCCCCGAGGTGGCTCGCGAGATCGGCAAGGACGTGGAGATCATCATCGACACCGGAATCCGCAACGGCGCCGACATCGTCGCGTCGTTGGCGCTGGGCGCGGACTTCACGCTCATCGGCCGCGCCTACCTCTTCGGCCTCATGGCCGGCGGTCGAGCAGGAGTGGACCGGACGATCGAGATCCTCGGCGAGCAGGTCGAGCGCACCATGCGCCTGCTCCAGGTCGCCGATGTCTCCGAGCTCAACCCGTCCCATGTGACCCAGCTGCGTCAATTCAACCGCGACGAGCGCGCGGAGATCATCAGCTCCCGCCCGGCCAAGGGCTGATTCGCCGAGGCGGCCCCGCGGAGGTCGATCCGACCACCGAGGCGGCCCCGCCAGGGTCGCCCAGATGGCTCCATAGGCAGAGAACGGACGGCCGGCAGCGAGAAGTATCGTCGCTGCCGGCCGTCCGTTTCGGGTTCAGGTGATCACTTGCCGAATTCGTCCTCGATGCGGTCGAGGACGTTCGTGGCGGAGTAGTAATCGAGGCGGAATGAGTCGAGGCCCATCGGGTAGACGGCATCGTTCTTCACCGCCGGTGTGCTCTCGACCAGCGAGTTCTTCGCATACGACGCGGCGGTCTTCTCGTTCGCGTTGAACAGGAACACGGATTCGCCGGTGACGGCCTTCGACAGGTTCTCACCGGTGACTTCGACGATATCGGCACGTTTGCCCATTTCTCCTTGGCCGGCCGTGCCTTCGGGGACCTCGGCGAGTTCGAAGCCGACCTCTTGGAGGAGCTTGCCTTGAGCGGATTCCGGTGTCCAGATGTTCGCGCTGGCCCCGGATCCTCCGCCCTTGGCCTTCTCGTTGAAGATCATGCCGGTGACCGGCTGCTTCGGGGCGTCGATGGCGGACTTGACCTCCTCGGCGCGGGAACCGAACTCGTCGTTGACCTTCTTCGCCTCATCCTCGTGGCCTGTGATCTCACCGAGCTTGGTGGTGACCTCCTGCCAGTCCTTGTCGCCGTAGTCGATGACGACGGTCGGAGCGATGTCGCTGAGCTGATCGTAGATGGCGTTCGCTGAGTCCTGGCCGGTCTTCGAGACCACGATGAGGTCAGGTTCCTCGGCGAGCACGGCCTCGACATCGGGGTCGCCCTGGTAGAGGGCCTTGACGTCCTTCTCCTTCGCGACGTCGCTCCACTGCGTGAAGAAGCCTTGATCGTCGGCAACGGGGGAATTTGGCATGGTGGCGCCGGAAGCGGTGACCGGTGCGTCGACGGCGAGGAGGCTGCCGGTGAGAGTCACCGAGGTGGAGACGATCGATTCGGGAGCTTCGTCGATGGTCACTTCGTGGCCGGCGTCGTCCGTGATCGTCAGGGGCCATTGACCGTCGGCGGCGGTGTCGCCATCGCCGGAGTCGGAAGAGCCGGACCCGCCGCAGGCGCTGAGGCTGAGAGCGGTGATGAGGGTGACTGCGGCAAATACGCGTGTACTGCCGGGTTTGACGCGGGACATAGGGGACCTTTCGAGAATGTTCGCTTGCGAAGATGAGCCTAACCTAAGTAGGCCCGGGAAACTGCATTCGTGGTGCGATTCAGCGGAAGGTGCGGCGTGTCGAGCGAAGTATCCACTTAGGGTAGGCTCATCTTCGTGAAATCGACTCTGATGAATCGGGCGGTTGCTGTGGCCGCCTCAGCTCTGACCATTGCCCTGCTCGCTGTCGGCTGTGCCGCCGAGGGTGACAAGGGCGCCGACGGGGACGCCGGAAACAAAGATGTTGCGACAGGAGGCGAGGCCTTCGGCACTGCTGATGAGGAGACTGCGAAGCTCGGCAGCGATGCCGAGGCCGGGGTCTTCCCGCGGACGGTCAAGCATGCGAATGGCACGACGGAGATCGAGAAGAAGCCCGAGCGCGTCGTCGTCCTCGACACGGGAGAGCTCGACGATGTCCTGTCGCTGGGCATCACACCCGTCGGCATGGTGACGACCGAAGGCGCCAGCCCGGTGCCGAGCTATCTCGAAGACCAGGTCAAGGGAGTCGAGACGGTCGGCACGATTCAGGAGCTTGATCTCGAGAAGATCGCCTCTCTCGAACCTGACCTCATCCTCGGCAGCCAGCTGCGCGCCGACAAACTCTATGACGAACTCGATTCCATTGCTCCGACGGTGTTCTCGATCCGTCCCGGGTTCCCGTGGAAGGAGAACTTCCGCCTCGTCGGTGAGGCGATGGGCATGGAAGACGAGACGACGAAGGAGCTTGAGGAATACGCTCACGAGGCTGGAGAACTCAAGGATTCCGTCGACGGCGACCCGACGATCTCGCTCGTGCGTTTCATGCCTGATCGCCTCCGCCTGTACGCGAATCAGTCGCTCATCGGAGTCATCCTCCACGATGCCGGGTTCAAGCGCCCGAAGAATCAGGACGTCGACGAGCTCGCTGTTGAGATCTCATCGGAGAACCTCGACCAGGCGGCCGGCGACTATGTCTTCTACACCAGCTATGGCGATCCGGAGGCGACCGGGGAGAAGAAGGCACTCGAGTCGAGCCAATGGAAGGGCCTCGATGCGGTCAAGGACGGCAAGGCCATCCGCGTCAATGACGATGTCTGGTTCCTCGGACTCGGTCCGACCGGGGCCGGCCAGATCCTCGATGATCTGGAGGACCACCTCGGCGAGTGATTCTCCGAGAGATTTCGCAGTGACGGCGAAGAAATCGCCTCTATGCTGACTCTCATCATCTGACTCGGAGAGGTCACCATGGGATCAGCAGCCGCTGCGAGAGGCGACGACGGGTTCGTTAAGGAACTCGACCGGAATTTCAAAGCGCGCGAAAGCGGCCCATCGGGCAGTGCTGGCGCGACTCCTCTCATTGTCGTCGCCGGGGTTCCCGGGGCAGGCAAGACCGAAGCGCTCACAGTATTACGACGTCGATCGCCTCGGGTGCGGTCGGCGGACCCGGAGGGCGTGCGATGTCAGCTGCGTCAGTGGATGCCGTGGTTGCCGTACGCGCTCGTTCGACCGATTCTCCACACGATCGCCCACCTCCGCGTGCTTGCGCTCATGCTCAACAAGGGCGGCGGACCGCTGGTCATCCATGATCCGGGCACCCGCCGATGGAGCCGCCGACTCATTGTGAGCCTTGCAGGAATTCTCGGATATCGACCGATGATCGTCTTCATCGATACGGATCGAGATTCCGCGCTTCGCGGTCAGGCGCAGCGGAAGAGGGTCGTGCGACGACGCGCTTTCGGCCGGCATTGGAGGCGCTGGGTCCAACTGCGCGAACGCATCCTTCGTGGTGACAGCCTCGGTGAGGGTGAGCCCTGGGATCGTGTGGTGCTGTCGCATCGGGACTCTGTTGTCGATGATGTTCTCGGCCTGCTCGATACCGCAGCGGCTGTAGGATCTCGTTACTCTTGTCAGAAGCTCACCGAGGTGACCTTGGACATGACAACTTGAGGAGACCACTTTCGTCTCACTAAGTTGTCATTTTCTTCCAGTACCTACCACAGAGTGGATGAAAGCCTAAAGATGAGCTATCGCGGTGCAACATTGCGTAAAAGAGTGAGCGCCCGCTTTGCGGTCAAGTCGCTCGGGTAAAGTCATATCACCTACGAGTGTTCGACGACGAGCAGGATCCGCCTACTGTCAAGGGAGCTTGGATTGACCAGGTCCACGCTCGTCAGCGATCTCAATGTCTGACCTCTGCCTGCCAACATCAGGGCTCACAGGCGGTGGAAGTGCATCCGATCTCATTTAACCTGTAATCATGCCATGAAAGTCATACGACGTTCGCACACTGAGGGCGAAAGCCATCTCCTCGCTGCGGACTGGCGTCACAGCGTTCAACGCACTGGAAAACAATGGAAGAGTGACCACAGTCTTGATCCATCTTAAGCATTGTTTCGAAATGCTCCTCGAAGCAGCGCTGCTCGCTACTGGAGACAAGAATGTCTTTGACAAAGGGAAACGAGTAGCCACAGATTGAACCGTCCTTAGTTTGATTGAGGGTGTGACAGATATCCGGAAGGACGGCCCTTTTACCGAACCCGAAGGATCCTACCGAGCTCCACGCGCGTACCACACGGTTGGCGGTGGAAGCTCGCCGAGACCCTGCGATGCGCAACGGCGCGATCGCTCGGATCGCTGAACAGACCGGTGTCCACAAGGAAGCTCTCCAGACGTGGGTCAAGCGCGCTGAAGATGACGATCTGCCCACGACGCCGATCGACTCCACAGCTCGGATCCGGCAACTGGAGGCTGAGAATCGGGGGCTGAAGAAGACGAACGAGATCCTCCGGTCAGCGACCGCGTACTTCGGCAAGGCGGAGTTCGACCGCCTACGGAAGTGATCGTCGCTTTCCTCGACGAGCACAAAGACCTATAGGGCACTGCGCTACACACGACCAATGACCCTGAAGCCGAAGCGGCCGGCATCCGTGAAGTCGACTTGGAGATAAAGTTCTACATGGGAAAATATGACCTGGCCGACAAATCAAACGTTAACCGCACCCGAGCCACAGCTCTGCGCAGGCACTTGGGACTAGACAATGACGACGACCATTTTTCGCACCTCTTTCGACTAGGTACCCAGAAAACGTTGCGACACTCGGACAACGCGCTACGAGCGATGCGAGATGCGCTACGCCAAGTTGATATAGAGAGGGTCTGGGCAGCGCACCGTCCTATCTCAGCAAAAGTAGCCGACAGTCTTCCTGCATGTGACCAACCAGGCAGCGCCCAGTAGGTAAAAGTAAGGAACTACGCTCTGATCGCCCCAGAAGGGGCCGGAAGACCCGCATTGTTTGACTGTGGAGCTTCAGCCAGCATCGCGATCTACCATCAGGTCCGCGACGACCGGCGCGAGTGCGACACCCAGGGCGTGGTGCTGGTCGGCGTCGAGATGCACGCCGTCGTGCTTGCTGCTGGTGGTGATCGTGTTCGAGTCGAAAAAGACGCAGTCGGTGTCTTCGCTGACCTGTCGAATTGCCTGCGCGAGACCCTGTGCGGCGATATCCCCGCCCGCGAACTTCGGGCCGATCGGTCCTCGAGGGTTGTCAAGCTGCGGGGGCGCGATGACGAGAATCGGCGGGGTAGGCATCCCGGGCTCGATCGGCGCTGTCCTGATCGCGTTGATGAGCGCTGCGATGCCCATCGCGGAGTGCCAGGGTTTGTGCTGGTGCATGGATTGGAAGTCGTTCGTGCCGAGTAGGAGAATCACGAGGTCGAGAGGGGATTGCGATTCTATGACCTGTTGGATGCTGCTGAGGGCGTTCCGCCCAGGTTTGTATGGGTCGTCGAAGGCGGTGCGACGCCCGTTGAGACAATCCTCCGTCAGCCGGATGCGACCGTCCCTTCCCGCGTTGAGCGCGGCGTGCAGGACTCCGGGCCAGCGCTCTTCGAAGGGAAGTCGCTGCCGAGTCGTCGGGACTATGCCCCAGGTCAGCGAGTCCGAGTACACAAGGATGTGCTTCGTCGTTGGCATCTTGTCTCCTTTGCGTTGCCGTCGTTCTCTTTACGCGTTCACGGGTCCGGAAGGAGGATCGTGGCGAGGTTGACGCGTTGCTGACCGTCCTCCCGTTCCGTCAGGTAAGGGGCCAGTAGCTCGGCGAGGCTGGACTGGATCGTGGCGAGATCCTCCCTGTTCACGTACAAGGGCGTTCGCGCGAAACCGACCAACTCACGGGCTTCGGGAGAACCCGCGCTGAGGAAACGATCGAAGTCACCCGTGACGTCTCCCAAGAAAGTCAGGAAGGCTGTGTTTAGCTGCGCGCTGCTCATCGCAGAAAGCTCGGCGTGGTCAATCGCTGCCATCCGGTCCCCTAGCGCCAAGGTTCGCTCGATCGCGCCACGAGATCTGCGCTCATCGACCACGGCGACAACCTCGGCATCGAGGAGGGCCGCTACATGTCGATAGAGCGTGGCCTGCGGGATATCCGGGAGCGCCTCGCGCAACTGTGCCGTCGTGCGGTTGCGACCACCCAGCTGCTGGATGATCCGTAATCGCACGGGGTGCAGCACGACCTCTGCCAGAGCAGTCTTGTCCGGCACCTTGACTCCTCACTGTTATCATTATGATAATGTTCTCGTTACGATTCTATTCTAGCGACCAGGAGAGAACGATGACGAACATCACGTACGACCAAACGGGAGTACACGTGCAGTTTCCCGGCTGGGAGGCGACGATGACGGGCTTGCCGAAGCTGTCAGTTCCGAGGGCGGCGATCCGTGGTGTAACGAGCGAGCCGGGATGGACTTCCGAGATCCTCGGGATGAAATCCGGTCTCGTCATCTCTGGCTACCGCAAGCTGGGCACGTTCAGACACCCTTCGGGAGTGCGGCGCCTAGTCTCGATGAAGCGCGGTCACCCGCTGCTGCGGATCGCCGTCGACCGGGCCGCCGTCGGGTTCGACGAGGTCCTCCTGAGCACCGATGCTGCAGAGTCGATCGCGGCAGACCTCCGATCGGACGTGCACTCTTGAACGCTGCGATCGAGGTAGAGGCGCTCTCAAAACGGTTCGGGGCAGTCGTTGCGCTCGAAGATGTCACCTTGAAGGTCGAGTACGGGCGCGTCGTCGGGTTCCTCGGGCCCAATGGGGCAGGGAAATCGACGCTCATGCGCGCACTGCTCGGCCTAGTTCGCTCCGACAGCGGTGAGGCTCACATTGCTGGCCTTCCGTATGCCCACCTGCCTGCGCCCGCAAAGACCGTGGGCGCGGTCCTGGACATTGCCTCAGCGCATCCACGCATGACGGCACGCGCTCACCTTCACACGTACGCGGCACTCGGAGGAATGGACCGGTCGCGGGTCGACACCGTGTTATCCCTCGTGGGGGCGCAGTCGTACGCCGATCGTCGGATCGGCACCTTCTCCACCGGGATGCGCCAGCGCCTCGCGCTGGCCACCGCGATGCTCGGCGACCCGGACATCCTCGTGCTCGATGAGCCGTCGAACGGTCTCGACCCAAGCGGAAGCGCCTGGCTCCGCACATTCCTGCGCGAGTTCGCCGATGCTGACGGCGCGCCGTACTGCTCTCCAGCCATGTGCTCAACGAGGTTGAGCACACGATCGACGACGTCATCCTCATCGACCGAGGCCGCACCGTCTGGGCGGGCGCACTCGAACGACTCGTAGCGCAAGATGCTCCCCTCGAAGAAGCCTTCCTGCGCCTCACGCAGAAAGGACTCCTCCTGTGAATGCCGTCTATGGCGAAGTCGCGCGACTGAGCGGCACCGGAGTAGCACTGCGGTCGACACTGGTTGCGCTCGCGTGTGGTGGCGGATTGCCGCTTCTCCTTGCGCTCACCGGACCGCAGAACGCCCAGCCTCCCATGCCGGACATCGACACCCCCGAAGGCGTTGGATTCGTGCTCGGCATCGGAACCGTGCTTCTGTTCGTCCCCGCGCTGATCGGGACCATCGCGATCACAAACGAGTATCGACACCGCACGATCGGCACGACGTTCCTCGTCGTTCCTCGTCGGGGTCGAGTACTCACAGCCAAGCTCGCCGTGTACACAGCGCTGGGCATTGTCTACGGAATGGTCGCATCCCTGTCGGCCTTCCTCGCCCTGATCGTCGCAACATGGATGCGCGGTGTACCGCTGGGCGTCAATGTGGTGAATCTGGTACCGGCACTCATACAGCTCAGCCTCGCCGCTGCCGCCTACATGCTGCTTGGAGTAGGGATCGGCGCGTTGGCGCGTTCACCCTTCGTCGCGATCGGCGTCGTGCTCGGCTACTTCCTATTCGTCGAGTACGTCCTGATGATGGTTCCCGGCGTCAATGCGATCTACCCGTTCCTGCCGGGCGGCGCGACGGCATCGCTGACGAGTTTCGACTTCCTCACCGGCGCGATCGCGAGCCAGACAGCGCTGACGCCTGCGACGATGGTCTCACCTGTGCTCGGCGCTGCGATCCTCGTGGCATACGCGGTCATCGCGGCGATTCTCGCCATCTTCGTTCCCCTTCGGCGAGACCTGAGGTGAACGGATCCAGGGTCTCGCCGAACGGGAGCCTCTATGGCTGCACATACGCGCTCGCGTAGTCCTCACTGGGAGCCACGGGCTGGATGATGTCGAGCAGCACACCATCGGGGGCAGCAATGATGAAGTGCCGCTGACCGAAGTCCTCGTCGCGAAGCGGTAACACCACGTTCACCTCTGTTCTGCCGGCCAGCTGCTTGTGGACGGCATCGACGTCGCTGACTTCGAGGTTGACGATCACTCCTCGGGGAAGTTCACGGTATCCGGCCGGCACCGTGGAGTGATCGTGAGCCAAGATCGCCAGCTCGAACTCGCCTAAGCGCAAGCTGACATACCAGTCGGATTCAAAGGTCGTCTCAAAACCGATGAAGTCGCGGTAGAAGGACGCCGCGGCGTCGACATCGCGAGACATGAGCACGGGATAGAGGCTGGTGACGGACATTGCACTCCTTTACGTACGATATGCATGTAACGAAGCCAGCATACATACACACTGTACGTAAAGGAAGAGGACCATGCCCCGCGCCTCCGCAGCCGACGCCGCCCAGACAGCCCAACGCATCCTCGATTCCGCGAAGGAACTCTTATCAGCGCGAGGCTTCAGCGAAGTCTCCGTCGATGACGTCGCCCGGGACGCCGGGGTCACACGGGGGGCGGTCTACCACCACTACCGGAACAAGGTCGCGCTGTTCGGCGAAGTCGCCGCCCGACTCCAAGCCGACGTCGCACGAGCTGTCGTCGCGGCAGCCGAGAATGCAGACCCGCAGCCTCACGAACAGCTCAAGGCCGGGTCGCACGCATTCCTCGATGCGATCACGAACGGAGCCGCCATGCGCATCCTGCTCATCGATTCACCAGCAGTGACCGGCTGGCAGGAATGGCGCCGACTTGACGCAGAGAATTCGGCGACGCATCTGCGAGAGGCACTACGTGAGGCAGGAGTTGCAGAAGACATCCTCGATGCGTCGACCGCGCAACTCTCCGGCGCGATGAACGAAGCAGCCCTGTGGACAGCCCAACAGAACGACATCGACCTGGCTCGTCGACAGTCTCATCAGGCCCTTGACAGACTGCTCGCGGCCTACGTGTCATAGAGCCGACTCTGGAGCATGGGAGAGTTTTCCAGAGATTCGCACGATGTCGAGGAGGTCGCGCGCGTCGAGCCGATCGGCGAAGCGGCGGCACACGGATTCCAAGTGCACGGCAGTCGCTCCACGAAGGGCGTCGAGACCGAGGGGGGCGAGTACGAGCAGACAGCCGCGACCGTCTGCCGGGTCGGGATCACGGCGAATCAGCTCTCGCGCTTCCATCCTGCCGGCGTGACGCGAGAGCCTGCTCCGCGACCACCCCATCTTCTGCGCTTGGGCATGCAGTGTGCTCGTCATCTCCGGCGCTTCGACCAGGGTGCTGAGCACCTCGTAGTCGGGCTCCGAGAGACCCGACGCTGCAAGGTCGTGCACCACACCGGCCTGCACTGCGATCGTCATGCGACGAAACGCGCGCCAGGCGACTTCCTCATCCTCGTTCAACCACGGCGCCGCGGACCCCATCCTTTTCGTTGACATGTAATCATTCTACGATCTATGCTCGTTTACATGTCAATAAAATCTCCTAGAGTCGTGATCCTCACGTGCAGCACCAGGCCAGGAGCTATGGGCCCGGCGGTTGCAGACTGGCTCCTGCGAACCCTCACCCCCGACGCCGACGCACTCGGCGTCGAGCTTCAGCATGTGTCGTTGCGCGATCTCGACCTCCCGTTCTTCGACGAGGAGGAACATCCTGCTGTTGGCGCCTACCGAAACCCGCACACCAAAGCGTGGAGCAAGATCGTCGACGAGGCGGATGGCTTCATCGCGGTCACGCCGGAATACAACTACGGCATGCCCGCGACGCTCAAGAACGCCCTCGACTACCTGAGCCAAGAATGGGCATGGAAGCCCATGGGGTTCGTGAGTTACGGCAACACCTCGGCAGGCACCCGATCCGTGCAGCACGCGAAACAGGTGATAACGACTCTTCGTCTCGTCCCACTCGGCTCGACCGTCGCCCTGCGCCTGAAAGACACGATCGATTCGACCGGGGTGCGCCCGGGCGCACAGCTGACCGCGTCAGCGAACAGCTTGCTGGAAGAGCTGATCAGACTAGCTCACGCGCTCAAGCCCATGCGGGAGGCTGCACGGCCCGGTAACGGAGTTGGGCCGCTGCCCGGTAGCTATACACGCCCGTTGACTCCCAACGACGCACCTCATGTACTGGTTCTGCAGCGATGCTGCTGGGTCGACGAGGCGTTGAGCAACGAAACACTAGACCTCACTCCGTTCACCGAGACCCTCGACGACGTGCAGGCCTGGCTCACCGACTGGGAGACGATCGGACTCTGGCTCCACGGTCGTCTCATCGGAATGGTTCGCGCTCGACGCGCATCGCGAACAGGGTGCATCGGCAGACTCGCCGTCGTTCCCGATCTCTACGGACGGGGAATCGGGCGCTGGCTCCTCCGGCACGCGACGGATGCTCTCGCCAGCTCCTGTGACCGGATAGAGCTCAGCACCGGATCGCGGAGCACGAAGAACATCCATCTGTACACGAGCGAAGGATTCGTCCAGCAAACCGAGAATCCCGAAGGAGCAGTCGACCTTGTCAAGCGTTTTTGAAGCGAGGTCCGGTGGACTGACATTCGGCTCCCTGCGAATGCACCTACGTGTCGTCGCCCGGTTGAGGCATCGGCAGGCTTTCGAGGAATGCTCTTGCTGCGGGGGTGGAGTTGAAGCTGCTCCACGCGAGGTACTCGATACGGGGTGGGGCCAGCTGTCACCGGGATCGTTCGAAGGTCGTTGCTGCCGGCGGGGATGACAGCTGGTGAGAGCAGGGCGATCACGAGGCCCTGCCTGACCAGGTCGACGATAAGGTCGGCGCTCATCGCTTCGAAGGCGACCTCGCGATGGACACCAGCGGCCTGGAATGCGAGGTCGGAGGGAACTCGGCCGGGTGTTCCCTCGGGAAAGTCCACGAACACTTCATCGGTCAAGTCTTCCAACCGTAGTCTGCGACGCCGAGCCAGTGAGTGTTCAGCGGCGACGACGACGATGAGCCGCTCCCTGGCAAGAACGCGCGCGTTCACGCCTTTCGGGGGTGCGTTGTCGGGCAGCCCGAGCACTGCGACGTCCATACGGCCCTCGCTGATCGCGGTGATGAACTCATCGCTACCGCCGCCTCGGAGCTTGATCCGCACCGCAGGGTGGGCGCGATGGAAACGCCCCAGTACAGTATGTATATCGATGGTGGTCACCGTCGGAATCACACCGATCGTGAGACTGCCTCGAATCTGCCCGTCCGCCTCCGCCGCCTCGGAGACCGCCCGTTCAGCCGCATCGAGACTCTCTCGTGCTCGTGCCAGGAATGCCTCGCCGGCGGCCGTGGTCTCAACCCTGCGGCTGGTGCGCGCGAACAACCTCACCCCGAGTTCGCGTTCGAGCGCCTTGATCTGGTGACTCAGAGCGGACTGCACCACGAGACACCGCTCTGCCGCGCGAGTGAAGCTGCGATCCTCGGCCACCGCGACCGCATACTGCATCTGCTGAAGCTCCACACTTCAATGATCCTTGTTCATCACTGGGATCACAACAATGTCCTGGACTCATGGGCATGCCGGACCCGACGATGTAACCATGAGCATCACGACCTCACCGCGCACGCCTCCAAGCGTGCAGGCAGAATCCACGAGCCAGGCCGTGTGGACGATACTGACTGCGCTCACCCCGATGGCCTGGGGCACCACCTACATCGTGACCACGCACCTACTGCCCGCAGGGCATCCTTTCTTCGCTGCGATGATGCGCTCGCTTCCCGCAGGTCTGCTCGCGCTCTTGATCGCGAGGCAGTTGCCGCTCGGTTCGTGGTGGTGGAAGAGCCTCGTGCTCGGCACCTTCAACATGGCCGCATTCTTCCCGCTGCTCTTCCTCGTAGCCCAGCATTTGCCAGGCGGAGAAGCAGCCACGCTGGGTGCGGCACAGCCCACCGTGATCGCGTTCCTCGCCGTGGCGATCCTGCACGAAAAGCTCTCGCTCTGGCGAGTCACGTGGAGCGTGCTCGGCATGATCGGCGTTGCGCTCGTCGTCCTCGGCCGGAACGCTGCGATATCACCTCTTGGTGTCCTCCCGGGCTTGGGCGGTGCCGTGTCGATGGGCATCGGAGTTGTGCTGACGAAGAAGTGGGGGCGCCCCGAAGGGGTCTCCGCAGTAGGTCTGGCCGGGTGGCAACTCACCGCGGCCGGTCTTGTCCTGCTGCTGCCGGCTCTGCTCATCGACGGCATTCCGCCCGGTATCGACGGTAAGGCCGTGCTGGGGTACGCCTGGCTGGGGCTGATCGGGGCGCTGCTGACCTACACCATCTGGTTCGCCGGCATCCGGCGTCTGCCCGTGACGGCAACCGCCCTGCTCGGGTTGCTTTCCCCGCTCGTCGCGGCGGGGCTCGGCGCCGCGATCGCAGGTGAAGCCTTGACCCCACTCCAACTTCTCGGCTTTGCCGCCGCACTCATCTCGATGGTCGCCGGTCAACTCCCGCCACCGAGCACGAAAGACCACGTCTGATCATGCGAGCCGCTGTATTCGGTGCGACCGGCAAGGTCGGGAGCGCTATCCTCACCGAAACGATTCACTGTCTGTTTGCGAGGGCCTGTCCGATGATTCGCGCGGCTTCGGGGAACGCGCTGGGGTTGGGTCCGGAGTAGTTCAGACGGAGATAGCGGCCGGTTGGCTCGGCGGGGAACCAATCGTCGCCTGCTGCGATGATGACCCCACGAGCTTCGCATTCTCGGGCAAGCTGGAGCAGGTTCGTGTCGTCGGGCAGTCGCAGCCAGAGGTTCAGGCCGCCGTACGGTACGGCGTCCAGGCACGCCGCCGAAGCGTGCTCGTGGAGCGCGTCGACGAGGAGATCGCGGCGGGTGGCGAGCTGTTGCCTGAGTGAGCGCAGGTGCGTGCGCCAAGCCGGTTGCGTGACCACATCGACCGCGATGGCTTGTAGGGCGGAGCTGACGTACATCTCCTGGGCCTGCGTGTCCGCGAGGATGCGATCACGGGCAGGGCCGCGCGCGATCAGGCCCGCGACCCGGACTGATGGAGAGACACTTTTGGTGAGTGAGCGGATGTAGACGACGTGACCGCTGTCGTCACGGGCGGCGATGGGGACAGAATCGGTAGTGATGCCGAAGTCGTGCGCCCAGTCGTCCTCAATGAGGAACGCGCCGCGCTCGCGCACGATCCCGAGCACCGCGTCACCCAGTTTCGCCGACCACTGGCCGCCGGTGGGGTTGGCGAAGTTTGGTTGCGCGTAGAACGCGCGTGCCCCGGTCTGCGCGAAGGCGCGGTCGAGGTCGTCGGGGTTCGGGCCGTGCGGCCCGGACGGGATGGGTACGAGTTGCACGCCGACCTGCGCGGCGGCGAGCATCGCCCCCCAGTAGCTCGGTGACTCGATGAGTAGTGGTCGTCCCGCACCGACAAGGGTGCGGAAGAGAGTGCTGAGGCCACTCTGGCTACCCGGCACGATTACTACATCCCTTGCGGCCGGGGCGGTGAGATCCGTGGGAGTGATCGCGCCGAGTTCAGCGGCGAACCAGGATTGCAGCTCGGGCAGGCCTGCAGCGGGCGGGCGGCTCACCGCCGCCTCGCTGCGTGCAGCGCGAGCGAACGCGGCCCGTACCAGACGTTCGGGCAGCAGCTCCCTGTCGGGGTAGCCCGAATGCAGGGCGATCACATCGTTCGGCGTTGTGCGCAGCGCCACCGACGAGGCCGGGATGCGGTGCTGCGGGGAGCCGAGCGCTGCCGTCTGCCAGCCGTAGTCGTTCGGACGGACCTCCCGGACCCTGCGCACGAACGTGCCGACGCCCGGCCGCGACTCAATCACTCCCTGACCGATGAGGGTGCGCAGTGCCTTCTGCACCGTCACCGGGCTGGCCTCGAATCGCGCGACAAGCTGCCGCGTCGACGGAAGCTGTGCGCCCGCAGGAGCGACCGCGAGCCACTCGCCAAGTGCCGACACGATGCGGTCACTGCTACTATTAATCATGAATCACAACAATAGCGCTATTGTATATTCTGTCAAACTGCTACCAGTATCCCGTTCCGGCCTGTGGTGGGGGCTGCTCGGCGTGACCGCATTCTCGTTCACCGTGCCGTTCACCAGGGTCGCGGTGGAGAACGGGCACATGTCGGCACTGTTCGTCGGGTCGGGCCGTGCGGTGATCGCGGCCGTGCTTGCCGCCTTCGCCCTCGGATTGACGCGGCAAAGACTCCCGCGAGGGAGGCAGTGGGTACAGGTCGCGGTGGTCGCGGGCGGCGCGGTGGTCGGGTTCCCGCTGCTGACGTCGTTTGCCCTCGAGACAGCGCGCGCGAGCCACGGGGCTGTGGTGATCGCGCTGCTGCCCGCAGCGACGGCGGTGATTGCGGCGCTGCGCACGGGGGAACGACCCGCACGCTCGTTCTGGGTCGCCGCCGCGTTTGGTGCTGTCGCTGCGGTGGTATTCGCCGTGATCCAAGGTGGCGGTTTCGGCGGGCTGCACTTCTCCGACCTGCTACTGTTCGCCGCCGTCGTCGTTTGCGCGGTCGGCTACGCGGAAGGCGGATTGCTCTCGCGCAGCTTGGGGTCGTGGCAGACAATCTCGTGGGCGCTTGTGCTCGCCTCACCGCTGATGATTCTACTGACCGGCATCGCCATGGTGCAGCAGCCTCACATGGGCACCCTCGTGGAGTGGGGCGCGTTCGCGTACCTCGCGGTGGTGAGCATGTTCCTCGGGTTCTTCGCCTGGTATCGTGGCCTCGCCATCGGACCGATGGCAGAAGTCAGCCAGGTGCAGCTCACTCAACCGGTGATGAACATCCTCTGGGCAGGCCTGCTGCTGGGCGAGCACATCGGCTGGCAGACCGTTACCGGCGGCATCGCCGTGATCGGCTGCGCACTGCTTGCAGTTCGCGCCCGCAACCGAGGAAAGCAGGCAGGTGTACGAGACACACTCCGCGCTAACTGATGATTGATCTCGGAGAAGTTACGGGCTGATCCGTGGCAACCCGCAGGTTCGGTGGGCCCGTAGCGGTTGCACCAGATTCGCAGCGTCTCGCCGCCGACACCGAACCGCGGGGTGAGCGCACGATTCGACTGCGAGCGGGGCCGGGCACTCGTAGACCATGCGCATGGTGCGATATCGCAACTCTTGACTGAACTCCTTGGACATACTCCCGTTCCCCTTGCTAAGACCTGGAGCGAACCCCAGGGCGCTTCACCGCTATCTGCGAGTGCTGGGGCGTCTCGTACACGCCCATAAGGTCGTCGAGTGGTCGTGGAAGAGAATCGCTAGGAATCGCCGAGCCTTGTTCTGGTCGATGACGCTCATTCGCGACGAGCGGGGCCTCGACCCCGCCTCCACCGCCTAGCTGTACGAGAAACTGGGCTGCGGCTCCGTGCGCCGCCCTCGTTTGGACATATCAGGGCTAAGAAGACCACCACCGGAACGATTAAGCGCCCCCTCAACGTGTGGGAGAGCGGGCATTCCGCCTCAACGGTCAAGAGCTCCAGCGGGGCCGTGGTCCTGGGCCGTTCGGCCTAGGAAGGGCCGCGGGTAGTGCTCAGAGTTCGAGCAGGCGCTTGAGGTCTTTTGCGAATTCTGACGGCTCTGAGCTTGCGCCGAGGTGGTTACCTGGCATGTCGACTAGGGGCAGTCCTAGACGTTCAGCGAGTATTTGGGTTGCCCGCCGCGCGAGTTGATGATGGCTCAGTGAGCCTGCACACAGCGTAATCGCAACACGTCGGATGGCCTCAATATCGGGTACGTAAAAGACTGATGGACCGGCCATCTGCCCTAGAAAGTAGCGATTCTTTTCGAGTTCCTCGGCAGGTAGCTCGGGCATGGACATATGGGCGGGAGGTGTCTGATCTGGTCCCGTATGGTGGGCGGCGCCACTGAGATCAAAGAACTCCTGCACTGCCCGCTGGGGATCAGCCTCCGCGGCTTCAAACACCGCTGCAGCTCTGTCCGCTAGCTTCGAATCAGCCACGAGGGACACGAGCGGCGGCTCATGCAACACGGCCCGGCCAACCATTTCAGAATACTGCTTGGCCAGTTCCAACAGCGTCACGGCGCCGCCACTGGTTCCGACGAATAGGGCGGGCCCTCCGGTGAGCCGGTCAACAAGCGCAGCAAGATCCTCGGCAAGTACCTCGGGCGTGGGTGCAGCCATCCCCAGGACTGCACGACTGGCACCGACACCACGCGGGTCATGGGTGACGACGGTATAACGGTCGGAAAGCTCATGCGCTAGCGGTGCGAAACCAGCCCGCCCCGCCGGCGCACCGACCAGGAACAACAGAGGCCCCTCCCCCTGGACGTCGAACGCAATCGTGCAATCTGTTCGCTCGAGAAGGTTCACCGAACCGGTGATTCGATCGCTGAAATCCATGATCTTCCGCGTAATTACATCGAGCGCTCGGTCGAGCTCCTCACGCCTATCCTGGACGCGACGGCGATGGGCTGTCAGTAACTCCACTCGAAGTCCGGCCAGATCAGCCACCTTGTTGTCTGCGCCCGTGAACTGCGCGATATCAGCCAGAGGCATCCCCGTCTCACGGAGATGAACCAGCATGCGGATCAACTCGACGTCGGCCGTCGTGTACTGACGGTGTCCCGCACTGTCGCGTCGTGGAGACGGTATGACCCTCTGGCGCTCGAAGTATCGTATCGTGTCCGGTTCCAGACCGATCCGTGCCGAGACTTCGGCAATCCCAAACAGCTCATCTCGTTCACTCATGCCTCAAGCTTCACCCCTGAACCGAGGTTCAGGTCAAACGAAGGGAATGCTGAAGGTTTGTTTGACTCTGACCTGACCCATGGTTTGGTTTCCACTCGAAGTCCGCCAACCACAATCGATCGAGTTCTAACCGGCTTTCGAACGGTATATGGTCGTTTGTGGTCGCGGACCAAAACAAACCGGGGTAGTGACGTTGACGCGCGTATGATCTGGGCGACCGGACCGGTAGTCCCTTCGAAAGTCGGGTGCTGTCCACAGCGCCCACAGTGGTGGCTACCGATGTGCCCTCCTCGGTGAGGTACATCAGTTCCGTGTCCAGCAACGTCTTCGTTGTCATGTTTCCAGCATCCTCGCACCGACATGAAACTGGGAACACCGACACGCCTCCGACGCGAAATTGAGATTCCGGCACGAAATCCGAGATCCTACAGCGGCTATCTGAAAAGAAATCCTCTCCTGCCGGAATAAAACCATCCTCAGCAAAGTTGAGTCTGGTGTACGCAACTTTGATGAGGCCGACTTGACGGTCGGAACCTCGAAGAGAATACTTGAGTCCGGTTGGCTCAATGTGTGCGGTCGAGTGGTTCTGACTCAAGAACCGGAGCCGCCCGATCGCACACATTCGAGTCGCAGGAACTCACGATCTGTAAGGAGAGAAAACTATGGCACGTGCAGTCGGAATCGACCTCGGAACCACGAACTCCGTCGTCACCGTCCTCGAGGGCGGCGACCCGAAGGTCATCGCAAACGCGGAAGGCGGTCGCACCACCCCGTCCGTCGTCGCAGTCAACAAGAACGGCGACTCCCTCGTCGGTGAGATCGCCAAGCGCCAGGCCGTCACGAACATCAAGAACACCGTCGCATCGGTCAAGCGCCACATGGGCACCGACTGGTCCACCGAGATCGGCGGCAAGAAGATGACGGCCCCCGAAGTTTCGGCCCGCATCCTCCAGAAGCTTAAGCACGACGCCGAAGAGTACCTGCAGGAGAAGGTCACCGACGCGGTGATCACCGTTCCCGCATACTTCAACGATGCTGAGCGCCAGGCAACCAAGGACGCCGGTGAGATCGCCGGCCTCAACGTCTCGCGCATCATCAACGAACCCACTGCTGCCGCTCTTGCCTACGGCCTCGAGCGCGGCAAGGAAGACGAGCTCATCCTCGTCTTCGACCTCGGTGGCGGTACCTTCGACGTCTCCCTGCTGGAAGTCGGCAAGGACGAAGACGACTTCTCCACCATTCAGGTCCGTGCGACCTCCGGTGACAACCGCCTCGGCGGTGACGACTGGGATCAGCGCATCGTCGACTGGCTGGTCGAGCAGGTCAAGAACAACTACGGCGTGGACCTGACCAAGGATGCCACCGCTCTGCAGCGCCTCAAGGAAGCCGCAGAGCAGGCCAAGAAGGAACTGTCCTCGGCCACCAGCACGAACATCTCGCTGCAGTACCTGTCGATGAGCGAGAACGGACCTATCCACCTGGATGAGACCCTCACCCGTGCGAAGTTCGAGGACCTGACCAAGGACCTCCTCGAGCGCACCAAGGCTCCGTTCCACGCAGTCATGAAGGACGCCGGTGTCTCCGTCAGCGACATTGACCACGTCGTCCTCGTGGGCGGTTCGACCCGTATGCCCGGCGTCTCCGCCGTCGTCACCGAACTCACCGGAGGCAAGGAGCCCAACAAGGGCGTCAACCCCGATGAGGTCGTCGCCATCGGCGCCGCCGTTCAGGCCGGTGTCCTCGTGGGTGAGCGCAAGGACGTCCTGCTCATCGACGTCACCCCGCTCTCGCTCGGACTCGAGACCAAGGGCGGCGTGATGACCAAGCTCATCGAGCGCAACACCCCGATCCCGACCAAGCGCTCGGAGACCTTCACCACCGCTGAGGACAACCAGCCCTCCGTGTCGATCCAGGTCTTCCAGGGTGAGCGTGAGTTCACTCGCGACAACAAGAACCTCGGCACCTTCGAGCTGACCGGTATCGCTCCGGCTCCGCGCGGTGTGCCGCAGATCGAGGTCGCCTTCGACATCGACGCCAACGGCATCGTCCACGTGTCGGCCACCGACAAGGGCACCGGCACCGAGCAGTCGATGACGATCACCGGCGGTTCCGCACTGCCGAAGGAAGACATCGACCGCATGGTCCGCGAGGCCGAGGAGCACGCAGAAGAGGACAAGAAGCGCCGTGAGGCTGCCGACGTCCGCAACAATGCGGAGAACCTCGCCTACCAGACCGAGAAGCTGCTGACCGACAATGCCGACAAGCTGCCGGAAGAGCTCAAGACCGAGATGCAGGGCGATGTCGACGCCGTCAAGGAAGCCCTCAAGGGTGAAGACGACGACGCCGTGAAGAGCGCCTACGACAAGCTCGTGGAGAACCAGCAGAAGATCGGCGAAGCCATCTACAGCCAGCAGGGCGGTGCCGAAGGCGCCGAAGCTGCCGGTGAAGGCGCAGCCGATGCGAGCGCAGACGACGATGTCGTCGACGCCGAAGTTGTCGACGATGAGGATGAGGAGAAGAAGTAATGACTGCCGAGGGCAACGACAAGTCGTCCGAGGAGCCAGGCTTCACCTTCAGTGACAAGCGCCGGGTCGATCCGAACACCGGTGAGGTCCGTCCCGAGGCCGACGCCCAGTCGGCCTCGGCCGGGGCCGGCGAGGAGCCGACCGCGGACCCGAATGCCGAACAGGCTGCCGCGGCCGATGCCAGCGACCTCGGTGTGGACATCCCGTCCGATGCCTCGGGTCTCGAGGACATCGAGCCGGAGGCCGAGCCCGAACCGGGTTCTGAGGCAGCGGGATACCTGGCCGACCTCAAGCGCATCAACGCCGAATATGCGGCCTACCGGATGCGGGCCGACCGCGAACGTGAGCGTGCGGCGCTCGGCGGCACGATCAAGGTCGTCGAGGCCCTGATTCCCGTGCTCGACGAGGTCAAGCTCGCTCGCGACAACGGCGATGTCACCGGGCCTTTCGAGACCCACGTGAACAAGCTGGTCGAATCGCTGAACAAGCTCGGCGTCGAGCAGTACGGAGAGGTCGGCGACGAGTTCGATCCGAACATCCACGAAGCGCTCATGCAGCAGCCTTCGGATGAGGTCGAGAATCCGACGCTCTTCCTGGTCATGCAGCCGGGCTACCGGATCGGGGAGCGCATCATCCGCGCCGCCCGCGTCGGTGTCCAGCAGCCGGAAGACTGAGCAGCGACCACGATCGCCGAGGCGGCCGCCCGCCCCGCACGCCGGTTCACCGACGTACGGGGCCGGGGAACCGCCTCGGCGGCGGTCCGGATCTTCGGGGCATTGCCCCGGGGGTGCGGATTGTGAGAGGACAAGTGAATACCGTGATGACAGGATTGATTGGAAGGAAGGGAGGTGCCAGGTGAATACCGGACCTCAGAATGATTGGTTCGACAAGGACTTCTACAAAACCCTCGGCGTCTCCAAGGATGCTTCCGATGCCGAGATCAAGAAGGCCTATCGCAAGCTCGCGCGCAAGTATCACCCGGACGCCAACCCCGGTGATGAGAAGGCCGAGGAGAAGTTCAAGGAGATCGGCCAGGCCCACCAGGTGCTCTCCGACAAGGAATCCCGGGCTCAGTACGATCAGGTCCGTGCCATGGGCGGCGGTGCCAGGTTCAGCGCCGGTTCCGGTGGACCCGGCGGGGCTGCCGGCGGCGGATTCGACGACGTGTTCTCCGACCTCTTCGGAGGCGGCGGACGCACCCGGACCCGCACGACCTACGGCGGCGGGGGAGACGTTCCCCCGGACCTGGCGGATCTGCTCGGCGGATTCGGCGGAGGTTTCGGCGGTGGCGGCGGATACGGCGGCTACCAGCCTCCGGTCAAGGGCGGCGACATCAAGTCGAGCACGACGCTGTCGTTCACCGAAGCCATCGACGGCGCCTCGGTGAAGCTGAACATGCCCGGCGGGAAGCCGCTGACCGTGCGCACCCCGATCGGGGTCAAGGACGGACAGAAGATCCGCCTGGCCGGCAAGGGCAAGGCCAGCCCCAACGGCGGCGAGCCCGGTGACGTCATCCTCACCGTGCACGTGAGCCCGCACCCGGTCTTCACCCGCGATGGTGACAACCTGCGGATGGATCTGCCGATCAGCTTCGACGAGGCGGCTCTCGGCGCCGAGGTCAAGGTGCCGACTCTGGGCGGAATGCCTGTCAAGGTCAAGGTCGCGCCGGGTACACCGTCGGGACGGACCCTGCGCGTGCGGGGCAAAGGTGTGAAGACGAAGAAGGGCACCGGCGATCTGCTGGCGACAGTCGAGATCGTGGCGCCGAAGAACCTGTCCAAGGAAGCCAAGCAAGCGGTCGAGTCGTTCAAAGCCGCCACTGAAGGTGAGGACCCACGCGCCGGCTTGCTGGACAAAGCCAAGGCCAGCTGAGGTGGTGAATCACAATGCACATTTCATCGAGTGCGGCGGTGTATGTCATCTCGGTGGCCGCGGATCTGGCGGGCATGCACCCGCAGACGCTGCGGCAGTATGACCGACTGGGTCTCGTCTCTCCGGAACGCACTGCGGGCCGGGGCCGGCGTTATTCCGGGAAGGACATCGCCAAGCTGCGACTGATCCAGCAGCTGTCGCAGGACGAGGGAGTCAACCTCGTCGGGATCAAGAAGATCATCGACCTGCAGAATCAGGTCGATGCGCTCAAGAGCCGCAACGAGGAGCTTGAGGACGAGGTTCGGGCACGCCGGTCGGCGCAGGAACGCGATGCGCGTGTCTTCGCGGCCGGAACCGTGGGCGGAGACGTCGTCTCGATCTCGAGGGGACGACGCCCACAGGGTCGCCCTGAGCCGGGAGCTCTGGTGCTGTACAACCGGTACCGACGCGGCTGATCCTGACGAGGCCCGACTGGGACGCTGAGAACAGCGTCGAGGCGGAGTGCGAACCGAACTTTCGGTGCGCACTCCGCCTTTTCGCGTTGCTCGACGAATCCAGTTCATTGCGGCGCAGAAAAGTACACGTGTTGTGCGACACTGACTCTGTGAACGAGAAAGAGAAGGTTCGACAGGTCGCCGACAGTGCCGATTCGGCGGCTCAGGAAGCCGCGGACAGCCGCTGGTTCGAGCGTGTGGCCCGCGCGGGCTTCATTGCCAATGGGTTGGTCCACGCGATCCTCGGTGCGACGGCCGTGACGATCGGCCTGGGGCAGGGCGGCGGCGAAGCCGACCAGGCCGGAGCGGTCGGACAGATCGCTTCACAGCCCTTCGGCCTGGTGCTGATCGTGATCTGCTTCCTCGGCTGTGCGCTGATGGCGTTGTGGTGCTTGGTCAACGCGTTCTTCGGTGCGTCGTCGCTGCGCGGTGCCGGAACTCGCGACCCGCAGGAGAAGCAGGGGAGGAAACAGTGGATCGACTTCTTCTCGACGGTCGGTTCTGCCATTGCCTATGTGGTGGTTGCCGCGACCTTCTCCCAGTTCGTCTTCGGCGGAGGATCGGACTCGGGCAAAGTGAGCTCACAGGCCTCGACGACCGTGGCGAAGGCCCCGGGCGGACTGTATATCCTCATGGCTGCCGGCGCCGTGATTGCGCTCATCGGCATCGTGTTCTGTATCAATGGTCTGCGCCGGAAGTGGAAAGATGAGCTTCGTCGGCCGCGCAGCGCGTTCACCCGCTTCCTCGTCGGGTTCACCGGTGTTGTCGGGTATCTGGGCAAAGGTGCGACGCTGCTGTCGGTGGGCATCCTCATCGTGGTGTCTGCGGCGACCGGTGATCCGGAGGAGTTCACTGGTATCGACGGTGCGCTCAAGGGCATGCGCGATCAGCCGTTCGGGCCGTATCTGCTGTTGGCCGTGGGTCTCGGCCTGGTCCTCTACGGGGTCTTCCTCGCCCTGCGCTCGAGGTACGACCGCATGGAATGAGCTGTCTTCTGCCCGGCTGCAGATGTTTGGCCGCTGATGTTTGGCCGCTGAGATACGAAGAAGGGCGCGAACCCAACTGGGTTCGCGCCCTTCTTCGACTCACGCCCGGCACAGTCGAGCCGGCACGCTCTCAGGCCAGTGGCTATCAGATCTCAGCGGGATCCTTGGCAACCTTCTTGCGGCGCATGGTCATGGCGACTGCGACTCCACCGATGAGGAGGAGGCCGGCGCCGCCGACGAGGCCGGTCAGCTCGGTACCGGTGCGGGGCAGGTCGCCGCCGTTGCCGGCATCTCCGTTGTCGCCATCGTCGTTTCCGCCGTTGCCGTCTTCATCGCCGCCACCAGCGTTCGGATCTTCCTCGACCGAGAAGTCACCGGTCAGCTCGTCATCGCCGCAGGTGACGGTGACGTCGTAATCGCCGACGTAGGCCGATGCGTTGGAGGCGCTGGTGCCGTAGACGTTGACGTTGGCCTTGCCTTCGTCGTCAGCCTGGACGGTCTTGTCGAAGGCGGTGACGCTCGACTCGCCCTTGGGGTTGACGAGGAAGCGGACGTCTTCACCGGGCTCACAGTTCTCGACGGCGAGCGTGACGCCCTTATCTTCCTTGACGAAGTCAGCAGGCGTGATCGACTCGGGGGAGACGGTCAGCTTGGCTTCTTCAACCGGAGCGGTGGGCTCTTCGGTCTCGTCTTCGGTGATGACGAAGTCCTGAGCCGGGGAGTTGGTTTCCGACTCCTGGTCGACGCCCCAGACGGAGTAGTCGCCGGCCGGAAGCGCTTCGTCGCCCTCGAACTTCAGGGTTGCGGAGATCTTTCCTTTGTCGTCGGCTTCGACTTCCTTGGTCGCGAACGGCGACGTTGCGTTGCCGCCGACGACGGTGACCTTGCTGTTCGGGGTGAAGCCCTCGCCGGTGACCTTGATGCCGTTCTCTGCGAACTCGCTCTCCGTGAACTTGTCGGCGTTGAGCGAGACCTTCGGGTCGACCTCGGGAGCCTCGGGCTCGTCTGTGTCGTCGACGACGGAGAAGCTCAGCCCGTCATAGGTGCGCTCCTCGCCATCGCGAGTGATCGTGACGGAGAAGTCGACCTTGCCGTTCTCGATGTCTTCGGCGGGCTGAGTCGAGTAGATGTTGTATTCGAAGGTATCGCCCTCAGCAGTTCCGGCTTCGCCGGTGAGCGAATCCGAGATCTTGTCTCCGGCTTCAAGACCGGTGATCGTGACGACGATTCCCTTGTCCTTGTTGGCGAGGTCCTCGGCGGTGATCTCCTTGGGGGAGGTTGTCACCTTCGCTTCGATGGCCTGCGCCTCAGCCTCAGGCGACTCCGAAGGAGTGCTCTCCTGGGCGTCGCCGGAGTTCTTGACGACAGTGTGCGAGTAGCTGTCCGAACCGGGAGCAGCGATGACTGGGGATGCGGCCAGGCCGGTGATGGCGATGGCCACCGCGGGGGCGAGGGCGAGCTTCTTCATGTATTTCCTTAGAAAATTACAGCTGGGTGTGAAGTATTACGAATGTAACAGTAATGCAACATTCACCACACACATAGTTGTGGTCGTTTTGTTCACTACTGAAGTCGGCGAGCCGTCAGAGTTCATTCTCCAATCACCGTGAACGGTTCGTCCGGCGCGAACATCAGGACAGAAGGAAGGGCGGCTCAGTGTCTGCTGAGCCGCCCTTCCCTTGCCGATCTAGGCTATCGGCCTGTCTCGGATCAGAAGCTCGTCGGAGTCTGTCCGAACTTGTTCTTGCGGCCGGTCAGTGCGATCGCGGCGCCACCGACGAGGAGGAGCAGGGCTCCCGTCGTCAGTCCACCGAGGTCGGCACCGGTGCGAGGCAACTGGCTGCCGTCATCTCCGCCGCCGTTGCCGGCATTGCCGTTGTCTCCGCCGTCAGATCCGCCGCCGTTGGCGCCTTCAGTGACCGTGAAGGAGTCCTTCATGGTGTCATCGCCGCAGGTCGCGGTCGCAGTGTACGCACCGACGTAGGCGGAGACATCCGACGAGGTGCCGAAGACGTTGACGGAGGCATTGCCTTCGTCGTCAGCCTTGACGGTGTTCTCGTAGGCCGTGACGTTGATGCCCTTCGGGTTGACCTCGAAGTGGACGTCTGCGCCGGGCTCGCAGTTCTCGACGGCGAGGGTGACGCCCTTCTTCTCATTGGCGAAGTCCGCCGCCTCGATCGTTTTCGGTGAGACCTTGAAGGTCGCCTCGGCGGGAGCCTCGGTCTCACCATCGTCTTCACCGACAACGTTGATGTTGCCGTTGAGAGTCTCCGACTCGGTGCCTTCGCGGTCGATGGTGACAGTGAACGGAACCTTGCCGACCTCGAGGTTCGCGGGGTTGCCCTCGTACCAGAGGTGGAGCTTGTAGTCACCGTCAGCCTCTGCGGTCTCACTCTTGCCGGTGAGCGAGTCGGTGATCGTGTCGCCCTTCTTCACGCCGGAGACGGTGACTGTCACGCCCTTGTCCTTGTTGGCGAGATCCTCTGCGGTGATCTCCTTAGGATCGACCTTGAGCGAAGCGTCGATCGGATCGACGGCGTCCTCGTCTTCGTCGGTGACGGTGACAGTCACAGCTGGTGCCGACTGAGTCGAGTCGGTGTCAGTGAAGGTGAGTTCGATGGTGCCCGCCTCTAGCGAGGACGGAGCGGTTACGACGCCGCTGACGTTGCCATCTTCGTCGGCCACAACCTCGTCGGCCTGGGGCTTGGCGGCCTGGGGCGAAACGGACTTTCCTGTGACCGAGACGGTGCTGCCGGGGGTGAAGCCTGAACCGGTGAAGGGGAGACCGTTCTTTTTGAACTCCTCGACCGTGATCTCGTTCGTGCCAAGCTTCACCTTTGGGTCAATGACGGGATCGTCATCGCCTACTTCGTCGACGACATTTATCTCGCCCTTTAGCGTTGTGGAATCCTCGCCGCGGGTGACAGTCACATCGAATGGAACTGGGCCCTCTTCGAGCTTCTTCGGGTCGCCCTCGTACCAGAGATGAAGTTTGACGTCACCGTCAGCCTCGGCTGTCTGGGTCTTCCCGGTGAGGGAGTCCGTGATCTTGTCGCCTTCCTTGACGCCTGAGACCGTGACGTCGACGCCCTTGCTCTCGTCTGCGAGATCCTCTGCGGTGATCTCGTCTGGGGACACCGAGAGCTTGGCGTCGATCGGGTCGGCTTCGTCCGCCAAAAGAGTGACGAGCCCGCTCTCGGTTGCCGCAGTGGTACCGTCCCGCTGCACCTGGACTGCGAAGGAAACCGACTCCTGCGAGACCTCCGAGGAGGAGCGCAGCTTCATCGTCGCGGTCGAACCCTGAGCGGTGACGGCAGGACCGGTCAGTCCGGACTTAGCAGCGACCTTGTCGCCCTTCTCGAGGCCGGTGACCTTGACGGTCACACCGTCCTCGTGGAGCTCCTCGGCGGTGACCTCACCAGACGTCACCTGCACCGAGGCGTTGATGGGGTTGGCCTTGTCCTCGGACTTGTCGTCGTCCTTGGAGTCCTTGTCCTCGTCCTTGGGGGCAGGAGCGGGCTTCGGATCGACCTTCTTCGGAGGCGTCTTTGCCTCGTCCTTCTTGTCTGCCTTGTCCTCGGCGGCCTTCTTGTCGTCCGCCTTCTTCTCAGCGGCCTTCTTGGCAGCCTCGGCCTTTTCCTTGGCCTTCTTTTCGGCTGCCGCCTTCTCTGCAGCTGCCTTCTTCTCGGCTTCAGCCTTCTCGGCCGCGGCCTTCTTGGCCTCTGCCTTCTTCTTGGCTTCGGCCTTTGCGGCTTCAACCTTCTTCTGCTCGGCCTTCTGCGTGGAGGCGGACTGGGCAGACGTCGATTCCGCGGCAGCGACCGGGCTCGCGACAAGCCCGGTGAACGCGAGCGCGACTGCCGGCGCGAGGATGATCTTCTTCATTGGAGTGCCTTCAATCTCTGTAACGAGGGGTGTGATACGGCACTCATCCTAGGTTCTGAGGGTTTTCCAAACTATTTCTGTACGTTTTGTTCAGGTTTAAAAGCGGTAACACTTAGGTGAATTTCTTTAACCGTTTCGTGACCTACTCGTCGGTAAAAGAATGACCGTCAGTGCAGCCTCGGCGAAAGGACGAGTCGGCCGCGCGAATTCAGCGGTCCTGAGCTAGACCGGCCACGCCTCGGCGCGGATCTGCTTGCGCTGTTCGACGGTGGGCACACGGACGGTCAGGGCGGAGGGGTCGACCTCCATCTCCAGGTAGGACGACTGTCCCAGCGGGTCTCCGTCGATCTGAATATCGACCTCGTCGCCGGCTTCGATGACGACCTTTCGGCACTTCCGGATGTTCGTGTGCAGCCCGCGTGAGGCTCGGCGGCCGGCGATCGATGCGAGCACGCCGACCCACTGACCGAGGTTCTTCGGGCTGACGATGAGCACGTCGAGCATGCCGTCGTCGATGACGGCCTGCGGCAGCAGCTGGATGCCTCCCTGCAATCGGCCGCAATTGCCGCCGAGCACCGAACGCACCCTTGCCGAGATCCGATATTCGTCGTCGAAGGTGACCTTGACATGACTGGGTTTGCCGGTGAGCTTCCGCGATCCCGCTTCGACGTAGGCGAGCCATCCGAGGCGGGCCTTGAGATCGTCATTGGTATCGGCCATGACCGCGGCGTCGAAGCCGAGTCCGGTCATCACGGTGAAGACATGGGTATCACCGTCGGGGGCGATCTTCGCCTTCCCCACGTCGATCTCCCGGTTGCGTCCCCACAGCGCGATCCGCAGCGCCCATTCCGTCTTGTCGAGGACGAGGTCGATATTGCGGGCGAGCAGATTCCCGGTCCCCAACGGCACGATCCCCAGCGGAGTGGAGGTGCCGGCCAGCGCCGAGGCGACCGCGCGGATGGTGCCGTCCCCGCCGGCGGCGATGACGACGTCGACTCCCTCGTCGAGGGCACGGACCGTGGCCCCCTCACCGGAATCCTCGGGGGTGGTCTCGAGTACGAGCGGAGGGTTCCATCCCTCGAAACGACAGATCGCCTCGGCGGTGGCGGCCAATTTGCGCACATCGGTCTTCGTGGGATTGACGATGAGCGCGGCACGGTATCGGGCCGCATCATCGACTGCCTCGTCGGAGAGGTTCGCCGGGTGGGCGTAGCGTCTCATCGTGTTGAGCGTGCGTCGCACGCCGTTGCGGCGGCCGATGAGGAACGCGGCCACGAGCACGGCGAGGGCACCGATGACGATGACCCAGGTCATCAGGGGGTCCAACTCGATGATCATGTCCCAAATCTACAGTGCTCCGGTCGTGTGCAGGCTGAGTGCCGAATGTCGAAAACACGCCCGGCCCGTTAAGCTGAGAGGGTGATCGATCTAGCGCTTCTCAGAGACAACCCGGCCCTGTTCAAGGCATCGCAGGAGGCTCGCGGGGCATCCGTCGAGCTCATCGACGAGGTCATCGCCGCCGATTCCGCTCGTCGTGCGGCCATCACCGCCTTCGAAGACGCACGTGCGGATCAGAAGTCGTTCTCCTCCCAGATCGCGAAGGCGCCGAAGGAGGACAAGCCGGCACTCATCGCGGAGGGCAAGGCGAAGTCCGAGGCCGTGAAGTCGCTGTCCGCGGAATCCGAAGAAGCCACTTTCGCCTTCGACCAGCTCGTGTCGAAGGTTCCGAACCTCATCATCAAGGGGATCCCTGCCGGCGGCGAAGAGAACTTCGTGACGCTCAAGACCGTCGGCGTTCCCCGCGACTTCACCCCGGACGGCTTCGAACCGCTCGATCATCTCGAGATCGGCGAGAAGCTGAAGGCCATAGACACTCAGCGGGGAACGAAGGTCTCCGGCTCGCGTTTCCACTACCTCACCGGTTTCGGCGCGAAGCTCGAGATGGCTCTGCTCAACCTCGCCCGCGACGTCGCCGAGGAGGCCGGGTTCAGCCCGACCATCACCCCGACCCTGGTCCGTCCCGAAGTCATGCGCGGCACCGGGTTCCTCGGTGAGCACGCCGATGAGGTGTACCGTCTCGAAGCCGACGACCTGTTCCTGGTCGGAACCTCCGAGGTGCCCTTGGCCGGCTACCACATGGACGAGATCATCGATCTCTCCGACGGTCCGCTGCGCTACGCCGGAATCTCCTCCTGCTACCGCCGCGAGGCCGGCTCCTACGGCAAGGACACCCGCGGAATCATTCGCGTCCACCAGTTCCAGAAGGTCGAGATGTTCGCCTATGTCCCGGTCGAGGACGCCGAAGCCGAACACGAGCGGATGCTGTCGCTGCAGGAGAAGATGCTCGGACTGTGCGAGCTTCCCTACCGGGTCATCGATACAGCTGCCGGCGACCTCGGTGATTCGGCCGCCCGCAAGTTCGACTGCGAAGCCTGGGTGCCGACTCAGGGCACCTACCGCGAGCTGACCTCGACGTCGAACTGCACGACGTTCCAGGCCCGCCGCCTGCAGATCCGCGAACGCCGCGACGGATCGACCCGCCCCGTCGCCACCCTCAACGGAACCATGGCCAACACCCGCTGGCTTGTGCCGATCCTCGAGAACCATCAGCAGGCGGACGGCTCGGTCACGGTGCCCGAGGCACTGCGGCCCTACCTCGGCGGGATGACCGCACAGGGACCGGAAGGACCGCGCTACTGAGCCTGTGCCGGGACGCGGGGCACTGACCGTGCGGCGGAACTCGACGGGACTCGGTCGGGTTCGGTCGCCTCGGCGCCGGGAAGAACGACAAGAAGATTCACGCATACGTTGGGAGACACATTGACCCCGCACCTCATCGCACTCGATGTCGACGGCACGATCGTCGGCTACGACGGAACCCTGTCGGAGTCGGTGAAGCAGGTGCTCGATCGGCTCGCCGAGGAGGGCCACCATCTTGTGATCTCCACCGGCCGAGCCCTGCCGGGAGCGCTCGAGGTCGTCCACGCGCTCGACCTCAAACACGGCTTCATCGTGTGCTCGAACGGATCCGTCGTCGTCCGCCTCGACCCGGAGCTGCCGTTGGGGTGGGAGCTGCACCATGTCGTGTCCTTCGACCCGAAGGATGCGCTCGAGCAGATGCACGCGGCGCTGCCGACGGCGCTGTTCCTCGTCGAGGATCCGGACCTGCACCGGTGGGCGTCCGGGGCGTTCCCGGTCGGCGAACTCGCCGAATCCGACACCCTCGACATCGTCGACTTCGACGAGCTGCTGACCAAGCGGGCCACCCGCATCGTCATGCGCGAGGTCAACGGCACCGCCGAGGAGTTCGCCGCCGCTGTGGACTCGCTCGGACTGCATGAGGTCAGCTACTCGGTGGGCTGGAGCAACTGGCTCGACATCGCCCCGGACGGGGTCTCGAAGGCCAGCGGTCTGGAGATCGTGGCCGAGGAACTCGGGGTCAAGCACGCCCACACCGTGGGGGCCGGGGACGGACTCAACGACCTCGAGATGATCGAATGGGTCGAACACGGAATCGTCATGGGGCAGTCGAAGGACGAACTCAAGGTGCTTGCGAGCGTGGTCACCGATTCGGTCGACGACGACGGACTGGCAGTAGCACTGGTCGATTACTTCAGCCTCGACTCAGCGCTCCTCGAGGCAGAGGGCACCACCAACACCCGCCCCTAATTACTACCTGACGGCGGCCCAGCTACCTCGCGCGAGGTAGCTGGGCCGCCGTCAGGTAGCAATTAGGACTAGTTGGGGCGGGTGTCTAAGACTGCGTCGAGGTAGCGGGCGACGCCATCGTCGTCGACGGCCTCCGTTACGGCCGCAGCGATCGCCTTGACTGATCCCAGCGCATTGCCCATCGCGACCCCGTGCCCGGCCCACGACAGCATCTCGATGTCGTTGGGCATATCCCCGAACGCCATCACCTGCGCCCGCGCCACTCCGAGGTGGTCGCACAGATCCGACAGCGTCTTCGCCTTCGTGATCCCATGCGGTGCCAGTTCGACGAGCCCGTTGTCCGGTTCGGAGAACGAGGCATGGCAAGTGCCGTCGACGATCGGATCGATGAGGTCGTGCATCGCCTGCGAATCGCTCGTCTCCAGACGCACGAGCACCTTGACGACGTCCTCGCCGGCGAGTTCGGATACATCGGCGATGATCCTGGCCTCACGCGGTCGGCCGGTGACGAACTCCCGGTCGATGAAACCGCCGTTGAGCGTCTCGTAGGCGAACCGGGCCTCGGGATGATCGACGCGGACCGCCGCGGTGATCTCCGTCAGCGTCTGCGTATCGATGGTGTGGGCATCGACGACGGACTGCGATGCGATGTCGTAGACGACCGCCCCGTTGAGGCAGACAACGCGACCGAGGTCGGGGATCTGCTCGGCGATCGGCGCCAACCATCGGATGGGCCGCCCGGTGACGAGCACGAACGGGATTCCCGCATCCTGACAGCGGTGGATCGCATCGATCGTGGCCGTCGAGATCGGCTTCCAGTTCAGCAGCAGAGTGCCGTCGATATCGCTGGCGACAAGGCCGAGGTCGAAGTCATCCGGCGGCAGGATATCGGGGCTGATCGGAGGTCTCATGATGCCTCCACCCTAGCGAGAATCTCCCGCGCCCGCCCCAGCAGCTCCTCGGCATCCGTGATGAACCGAACCGTGGCCCCCGCGCTCGAATCGATCGACCGTCCCGATGGCCCGTCCGACCGTGCCATCGACGCCGCGAGCACCGCCTCGCCGACCTTCGACGAGGCCTTCGTCAGCAGCTCCGGTGCGTCGCCGACGGCCTGCCGAGCCGGCCCGGGCACCACCTGACCGGTGACGGGGTGGCGGGCATGGAGGGACGCGGTGAGGTCGTCGACGACGTCGACGAGCGCGTTGAGCCGGTGGGTGCCGCCGACGATGACGTCGATCGGATCCTTCGCCGAGGCGGCCGTGGCCTCGCCGTCGGATGATCCCGCCGAGGTGGCTCCCGAGATGGCGCTGCCACCGGAGTCCCGTGCCTCGTGGAGGGCCACCGCGGTGGTGTAATACCGGTCGACTGCGCGGATGAAGCGGTCGCGATTGTGGCGCCACAGACCAGTGCCGAACCGGTCATCGTCCTTGACCGCGGCCGTCGTCGCCTTCTTGCGCAGACCGGAGAAGAAGCGCTTCACAGATAGTTGCCGGTGCCGCGATCGTCGCGGTCCGACTCCTTCTTTTCGCCGGGCTGCCCGTCGGCCGGCGTCATTCCGGGCGGAACCATTCCCGGAGGCAATTGGCCGCGACCGGCCATCTGCTGGGCCATGGCCTGCTGTGCCATGATCGCGGTCTGGATGCCGTGGAAGAGACCCTCTAACCAACCGACGAGCTGAGCCTGGGCGATCCGCAGCTCCGAGGTCGTCGGAGGACCGCCGGCCGAGTCGAAGGGCAGGTCGAGGCGCTCGAGCTCCTCGATGAGGTCCTTCGACAGCCCATCTTCGAGTTCGTCGATGGAGCGGCGATGGATCTCGGCGAGGCGCTCGCGTCCCTTCTCATCGAGCTCGGTACCACGGACCTCCTCGAGCAGCTGCTTGACCATGGTGCCGATGCGCATCACCTTCGCCGGTGACGAGACATCCGCCTGATCGTGCTGCGCCTTGGCGAGGCCGGACTGCGCTCCGTCGGCGTTCGACACACCGTTCGCGTTCCCCGCCTCGTCTGTGTTCGCTGCGTCCGAAGTGTTCGTGTCACCCGCGGAGTTCTGGATGCCGCCCGTGGACTCGGGATTCTCAGTCATTGGTCATGCACCTTCCTCACCGACGATGAGCAGAACTTTTCCGATGTTCGCCCCGTCCTCCAGCATCTGATGAGCACGGACGACGTCGGCCAACGGCATGGCCTCGTGGATGATGGGGCGGATGTCGCCCGAGACCACGGCCGGCCAGAGACGGTCGGCCACCTCGGCGACGATGGCGATCTTCTGGTCCTTCGGCCGCGCCCGCAGGGTCGTGGCGGAGACTGACTTGCGCGGCTGCATGAGCCAGCCGAGGTTGATCTCGGTCTTCGTTCCGCCCTGCATGCCGATGATGACGAGGCGGCCGTCGGTGCCCAGCGCCTTGATATTGCGCTCGAGGTATTTCGCGCCGATGATGTCGAGGATGACATCGGCTCCTGTCGACCCGTCGTCGTGGGTGCAGACCTCGTGGACGCGTTCGACGAAGTCCTCTTCGCGGTAGTTGATGACGGCATCGGCGCCGAGTTCGCGGCAGAAGTCGGCCTTCTTCTCGGAGCCGACGGTCACGACGATCTTCACGCCGAGGTGGCGCGCGATCTGGATCGCGGCCGTGCCGATTCCGGAGCCGCCGCCGTGGACGAGCAGCCATTCGCCTGCCTGCACCTGTCCGCGGCCGACGATGTTCGACCAGACGGTCGACAGCACCTCGGGCAGGGCGGCCGCCTCGGTGAGGTCGAAGCCGGCGGGGACGGGAAGCAGCTGACCTGCGGGAACGGGCACGTATTCGGCGTATCCGCCGCCTGAGAGCAGAGCCGCCACCCGGTCGCCGACGGGCCAGCCGGTGACGTCGGCGCCGAGCTTTTCGATCGTGCCGGAGACCTCGAGGCCGGGAATCTCGGTGGCCCCTGGTGGGGGATCGTAGAATCCGCGGCGCTGCAGCAGGTCGGCCCTGTTGACGCCGGCGGCATGGACGCGGACGAGGACCTCGTCGGCGGCGATGTCTGGCGTGGGTTCGTCGGTGACCTGCAGGACCTCGGGCTCACCGGGGGAGGAGATCGTGATAGCGCGCATGCGTCCACTCTAGTAGCTGGGTGCGCGAGTGGGCAGGGGCATCCGCGAGGTGGGGTTCGGTGGAAGGCCGCTCGGGATGAGGCAGGGCGGCAGCGAAGCCGCTCAGGCGAAGAGGCGGAACATCGGCGAGTTCTGGTGGACGCGCTCGACCTCGATGTTCGAGGCCTCCATCCGCTCGAGCAGGTTCGGCAGGTCTTCGGCATAGCCGAGCTGAATGCCGACGAACGCCGGTCCGGTCTCCCGGTCGGAGCGTTTGACGTACTCGAACATCGCGATGTCGTCCTCGGGCCCGAGCACCTCGTTGAGGAACCGGCGCAGGGCACCGGGCTCCTGCGGGAAGTCGACGATGAAGTAGTGCTTGAGGCCCTCGTGGACGAGCGAGCGTTCGAGGATCTCCGGGTAGCGGGAGATGTCGTTGTTGCCGCCGGAGACCAGGCACACCACGGTCGATCCGGGTTCGATCGTGATCGGCTTGTCCGACTCCGGGCCGCCGATCCCGGCCGAGGCCAGAGCACCGGAGGGTTCGGCGATGATTCCGTCGACCTGGTACATATCGAGCATCTCGGTGGCCACCGCGCCCTCGGCGACGGGGCGGATGTCGAGGCCGAGGTCGGCGATGACGTCATAGGTGATGTTGCCGGCCCGGCGCACTGCGGTGCCGTCGGCGAAGCGGTCGATGTTCTCCAAGGTCACGGGGTGGCCGGCCTTGAGCGCTGCGATCATCGAGGCGGCTCCGGCGGGTTCGGCGCCGATGACCTTCGTGTTCGGCATCCGTTCGGCCGCATAGGCGGCGATTCCCGCAAGCACTCCGCCGCCGCCGACGGGAACGATGATGTAATCCGGGTCGGTCTCGAGCTGAGCGTGGATCTCCGCGGCCACGGTGCCCTGACCGGCGATGGTGCGCATATCGTCGAAGGCGGAGACCAGGAGTGCCTCATTGCGTTCGGCGAACCGGTGGGCCAACGCCGAGGCGTCATCGTAGGTGGAGCCGGCGATCTCGATGGTCACCTGCTCCCCGCCGAAGTGACGGACGCGTTCGATCTTCTGCTTCGGCGTCGTCTTCGGCACGAAGATCGTGCCCTGGATGCCCAGTTCCTTGCAGGCACGGGCGAATCCCTGGGCATGGTTGCCCGCCGAGGCGCAGACGACACCGCGGGCCCGTTCGTCGGCATCGAGCTGGAGCATGAAGTTGAAGGCGCCGCGGATCTTGTAGGACCGCACCATCTGCAGGTCCTCGCGCTTGAGGTAGACCGTGGAACCGGTAGCGGTCGTCAACCGCTCGCAGATCTGAAGTGGCGACAGGATGACAGAATCGGAAATTCGCAGCGCAGCCGCCTCGACCTCGCCGGCGAGTGTGAGCTTCTGGGGAGTCATGTCTGTTTCAACCACCAGACTATTGTGCGCCCTTTGTCTTGCTATTTGGCAACTCGTATCGATATGAGGACAACTGCGGGGCCGCTGAGGACCCGCCTCGGCCCGCCCCGCTATGACAGTACCGCGTCCCTCCCGTACCCGCCTCGCACCTACCCGAACCCGGTGATTCGGCTCCCGACTTCGGGGTTTCGGGTGCGCCCTGGACCGCGAACACCCCATACCATGATTGGATGGAGGATGCCCGTAATCCCTTCTAGGAGACGTCATGGCCATCAGCAGTGAGCTCGAACAACTGTTAGCCAGCTGGATACCCCGACAGCCGTGGTTTCCCAAGCTCGCAGCAGATTTCGGGACCGACCCCGACATCACCCCCATGTCGGTGGCCCGCGCGTTCACTTACACCGCCGAGGAGCTCGGGGGCTTCGCCGGTCTCGTGACCGTCATCTCCGTCGGCGACGGTCCCACCCTGCGTCGCCTCAACATCCCCCTGACCCTGCGCGGTGCCGAGGATATGCACCTGCGCCACGCCCTCATCGGCCGCGTCGACGACCTCGCGCTCGGCACCGTCTACGTCTACGACGGCGCCGCCGATCCCGTCTTCGTCAACCTCATGGCCGACGCGATCACGAAGCGCAAGGTCTTCGACGGCGGGCAGCTGTCCACCGAGTCCCTGCGCCACAGCCAGGAGAAGACCGAGGCCCGGGACCGTGCGCCCATGCCGTTCCCCGTGACCGCGAACGGGGCGGCCGCCTCGGCGAATGGATCGACGAACACCGCCGCCGAGGCGGTCCCACCGAAGCCATCGATCGGAGACCTCACGGTGGGGGCGGAGGACGTCATGCCCGTCGAGATCCGCCCGATCGAGGTCTCGGACTCCGGGCAGTACAAGTCGACCGTCATCATCCACGACGAATACGAGCCGCTGGAGCTCTCGTTCTTCCACGTCCTCGAGAACGGAATGCCGTCGTCGCTGACGATTCCGGTTCTGCTCACCGAGGCGGGTTCGCGCAGCGTGCCCGAGGTCATCGGCTGGGGTTCGGGCCGCTGGTACGACATGTTCGAGGTCCAGGAGATGGAGGCGCCGATGGCGCTGCTCTCCCACGTCGATGTCGACGCCGAACCCGCATGGCGAGAAGCCGTGAACACGGTGTGCGCCGTCGACTCCGGTTCGATCGGGGCCTACAACGCCCACGCCGCAGAGATGGGTCGGCGCATCGGCGAACTGCACACGGACATGGCCGCCGAATTCGGTGTCGTCGAAGGCGCCGGCGAACCGACGAAGCAGCTGGTGCAGAAGTGGGTCGAACGCATCGACTGGGCGCTGGGCCGGGCACCCCTGGCCCTGGATTCGCTGGTGCCGGAGCTGCGCGGCCACCGTGCCAGGCTGCAGAGCCTCGAAACCATCGGCACCCTGCAGAAGATCCACGGCGAGCTGACGCTCGACCATGTGGTCAGCTCGTCCACCGACGGCTATTCGGTCGTGAAGTTCACGGACTCGACGGACTCGGACCCCAAGCCCGCCGCCTTCGACCTCGTGGCTCTGCTGCGCAGCATCGACTACGCTGCTGGTTTCGCTCGTCTGCAGCGCACCGACGCGCTCGACTCCGAGGACGGCTCGCTGGTCGTCAGCGGCTTCGGCAACGATCCGGGAGCGCTGCGCGCGATCTTCGATTCGCCCGAGTACCTGTGGGCCTCGCAGGTCCAGAACTCGCTGCTGTCCGGATATTCGCGGGCGCGCGGCGACAGCATCGGGCTGAGCGATCCCGTGCTGCGCGCGGCGCTGGTCGACCGGCTTCTCGTCGAGGTCGTCACCGAGCTGCGCAACCGCCCGAACTGGCTGTCCGTGCCGCTGGCCACGCTCACCCTCGTCCTCAAGGGCAAGCCCGCCCGCACCGAGGAGGCTGCTGAGGCCCGCCTCAACTGGTCTGATTCCGGCGAGGCGGGGTCCGATGCGGCCGAGGACTCTCCAGCTTCCGGCGACGCAGCCGGTGCTGCTGTTGCCGAGGACTCGGAAGTGGATGCGGAAGTCGCGTCGAGCGATGCGTTCGCCGTGGCTCCACCCGCCGACGAGGCGACCGCCGCCGATTCGGAGTCGGTCTCTGCGGCGCCCCGTGGAACCTCCGGCGCCGTCGCAGCTGCGATCGCGAACTCAGACTCCGAGGATTTGGCAACTAACAAGTCTGAAGCTGGTGAGCCCGAAGCCGGGGACTCCGCGACCAACGAGACCGAAGCCAGTGAAATCGAAGCGGACGAGGTCGAGGTCGCCGATACTGCGGAGAACACCGTTGACGCGGTCGCGGATTCCGACATCGACGATGTCGAGGACTCGACCGTGGTCCCGCCCCAGGACGACGCACCCGAAGTGGCTCCAGCTCCTGCTGAAGACGAGGAATTCGTCGACGAGGAAGAATCGGAGGCTCCGGTCCGACGAGTTCCGGCCTCGTTCGCGGCGCGCGGCGCCACCTCGGAGGACGCCGACAGCACTGGACACGAATCGCAGCCGGCCAAGCCGAAGGACGCACCGAAGCTCGGCCACACGTGGAGCGAACGTTCGCAGAACTCCGGCAGCGACCGCGGAACATTCGGCGAGCAGATCTCCGAGCGGCCGGACAAGAGTCGCGACGATTCCGCGGCACGGCCCGACGAATCAATGGATAAGTCCCGGGACGATTCGAAGCCTGCCGGCGGGTCTGTGTTCGATGACCTCCTGGGCACCGAGCGTAAGCGGAACCGGATGAAGAAGCGCAAGAAGGACTGACCGCCTCCGCGGACTCGTCGCCTCGGTGCCGGTTGCCTCGGTGAAGGTCGCGGACTGAGCCAGTCGCTGACTGAGCTGGTGACATTCGTGTGCGCATCCGCCAATTGGCAGATGCTGTTGCGGTTGTGAGAAACTATGGTGGCTCGACCTCGCGTCGAGCAGGCCGGGTTCGCTCCATCACTGTCACAAGCATGGAAGAACCGAAGGAAGCGTGTCCGAGCGGCCGAAGGAGACGGTCTTGAAAACCGTTGTGCGGCAACCCCGCACCGTGGGTTCGAATCCCACCGCTTCCGCCATGGGAGAAGCCCCTGAGCTCATCGTCAACAGCGAAGAGCTCGGGGGCTTTCGCGCGCCCGCCGCGACGGGTCAGCATTCGCGGCAAAGCCTCTGCTTCCGCTCGTTCAAGGCTGAGCGCGCTTTTCGCTGGGCAGACCTACCGATAACCGCGCCTGGTCTTGAACGACGGGATTCCCGCGGTGCAGCGCTTGAACGACGGTCCTAGCGCTGCCGCTGCCGCAGACCGAGTCGCACAGACTCGGTCGCGCAAGGGTCCTTCTTGACCAGGCCCGCCGGAAGCGCCGGGTGTCCCAGTGCCTTCAGCGAGTTTGTCAGACGGTGGTGAGCGGATGATGCGGCAAGGGTGGAAGCTCGACGGCGATCGGGTCGCCCGGACGAACCACTCCGCCTCGGGCGACGATGCCCATGACTCCGGCAAGCCGGCGAACATGGCCATCGTCGTCTTTGAACACGAGGCGCTTCATCAGGCCAGGCTGCAGGTCATCGATCTGACGGCACGGGTTGCGCAGACCGGTGACGACCACTGTCGCCTCACCGATTCTCAGTCGAGTGCCGACCGGCAGTTCGAGCAGATCGACTCCGCGCGTGGTGATGTTCTCCCCGAGGCTGCCCGGCTCCACGGTGAACCCCTCGTCGCTGAGGTGGTCGAAGAGTTCGCCATGGATGAGGTGGACCTGTCGGAGGTTCGGTGTGCTCGGGTCCCTGGCCACTCTGCTGCGATGCTGAACGGTCGTGCCTGCATGAGCGTCACCGGCGACGCCGATGCCCTCGATGAGCGTGATCGAGGGCATCGGCTCTTTGCTGAAGTCATGCGCAGGGTTGAAGTGGACTGCGCGAACCGAGGACACCATGGAACTGATTCTCCCATGTGGCCAGCCCCGCGACAGAGACTCCACTTCCGCTCGTTCAAGGCTGAGCGCGCTTTTCGCTGGGCAGACCTACCGATAACCGCGCCTGGTCTTGAACGACGGGATTCCCGCGGTGCAGCGCTTGAACGGCACGCCCAGCGCTAAGTGTCGTAACTCGCGGGTTCGAAATTCATGCGCACTGATCAAGATCACCGCGTATGAATTTCGAAGCCGCTCATAGGCACCGTTAGGCCGATAGTGCACTCAGGTGCCGACCGCTCAGTCGCGGACTGGTGCTCCCGGTTCGGGACCGCTGGAGCCAGCCTCGGGCGTCCCAGCACCCTCGCCAGCCTCAGGCGCCTCTGGTTCGGACATCTCGGCATCGGCCTCGGGGTCGTCGAAGCTGCGCACCGAACGCTTGAATCCGCGGGTCAGCACTGCCAGGTACACGATGCCGATCGCCAGCCACACGAGACCGCCGATGAGCGCGGTCCCGTGCAGGCTGACCCACAGGACTCCTGTGAGGATCGCGCCGACGGCCGGCATCACGACGTAGCTGAACGCCGACTTGAAGTCCTTGACCTGCTTGGTCCGGAAGGCGTAGTGCGCAATGACCGTGAGGTTGACGAAGGTGAAGGCGATGAGCGCACCGAAGTTGATGAGCGCCGAGATGAGCTCGAGGCTGAATGACATCGCCAGCAGGCACACCGCACCGACGAGCACGATATTGAACACCGGAGTGTGCGTCTTCGGGTTGATGTATCCGAAGGCCTTGCGCGGCAGCACCCCGTTGCGGCCCATCACGAGCATCATCCGCGACACCGACGCATGCGAAGCCAGCCCCGAGGCGGCGGTCGCAGCGAATGCCGCAGCCACGAAGAACAGCTGGAACACGTGGCCGCCGGTGATCATGCCGATCTCCGGCAGCGGATCGTCGACGATGGTGAACTGCGAATTGTCGGGGAAGAGCAGCTGCGCGAAGTAGCCGGCGACGAGGAAGATGAGACCGCCGGCGAGAACGGTGAGCATGATCGCCTTCGGCATGAGGCTGACGTGCTTCGCCTCGTTCGTGTACATCGTCACCGCATCGAAGCCGATGAACGAGAAGCACACGACAGTCGCACCGGTGAGGACCGCGCCGAGGTGGACGCCATGATGGATGAACGGCTCCGGGCTGAAGACGACTCCGGCGCCTTCGCCGGCGTTGAGCTGCATGACGGCGAGCACGCAGAACGTGGCGACGAGCACAACCGCGAAGACGAGGAGGACGCCGTTGATGTTCGCCGTTCCCCGCATCGAGGACAGGACGATGCCGGTCATGACGATCGTATAGACGATGACCCACACCCACGGGGGCGCATCGGGGACCATCGACTCCATGTAGAGCCGGATGATGAGGCAGTTGACCATCGGCAGCAGCAGATAGTCCAGGAGGGAGGTCCACCCGACGAGGAAGCCGAGCCCCGGTGACATCGTCTCCCGCGTATAGGTGTAGGCCGACCCCGCGGTCGGGAAGACCCTGACCATCTTGCCGTAGCTGAAGGCCGTGAAGATCATGACGATGAGCGCGACGAGGTACGCCGCCGGAACGGCTCCGTTCGTCTGTTCGGAGACGATTCCGAACGTGTCGAAGACGACCGTCGGCGTCATATAGCCGAGTCCGAGTCCGACGATGGACCACAGTCCGAGGTTGCGCTTCAGTGAGCCAGAGGCAGCCATATCAATCCTCCCCAATGAGTCTTGCCGCCCGCCGGGCCGTCGACGTCGCCATCGATGACCGGCCCGGAAGTGATGTGCGTCATGATCTTAGCGCCCAAGGTACTGAAAACGAAACCATCGCCGAGGATCGGGACGGGTATCAGTGTGAAATCGTGACCTTTCCGATGAAAACCGTCAATATCGGCAACGATATCGGTAGTCCCAGCCGGCATCACGATGACCAGTTATCGAACGAACCGTCAGCGCCGACGCGAAACAGAGTAGATTGCAGTCAACGGACAATGTGGCCCCACGAGAGGTGTGAGAGCAGTATGGCGATCGAAACGCTCAGTTCCCAGCAGTCGGCGGCATGGAAGGATCGAGTCCTGCCGCCGGTCGAACAGGTCGCCGAAGGTGTCTGGGCCCTCCCGGTCCCGATCCCCAACAACCCTCTCGTCTACACCTACTGCTATGCCCTCGCCGACGGCTCCGGCGTCGTCCTCATCGACCCGGGCTGGGATGGCAAGGATCAGTACCTGGCGCTCACCTCGGCGCTTAACGACCTCGGCTTCACGGTCACCGATATCCACGGAATCGCGATCACCCACTATCACCGCGACCACATCGGGCTCGTGCCCGCACTCCTCGCGAAGAACCCCGACGCCTGGGTCGCCATGCACGGCGAGGACCTGCGCGCGATCAAACGCTTCTACACCAACGCCGTCGACCTCGGCACCGGAATCGACCCCAACCTCAACATCGCCCGCGCCTATGGTGTCCCCGAGGACCGCTGGGCCGAAGTCGAAAGCCTCCAGGTCGGATCGGACAAGGGCGGGTCGAAGAGCGCCTCGATGGACCTGTACAGACAGGCGATGAGCCGGCTGCCCGAGAACATCCACGTCCTCGATGACGGCACCGAACTCCCGCTCGACGAAGGTCGAGTGACGGCAATGTGGACGCCGGGGCACACCTACGGGCACTCGGCGTTCGTCCGCGACGAGGACAAACTGTTCTTCTCCGGCGACCATGTGCTGCCGACGATCACGCCGAACATCGGCCTCGACTCCGGGGCGATCACGCACAGCCTCGGCGATTATCTGCGCTCGCTGGAGAAGATCGGCGAGCTCGACGAGGACGTGGCGGTGCTGCCGGCCCACGGCTTCCGCTTCCGCGGGCTCCATGACCGCAAGGTCGAACTCGTCGAACACCATCACGAGCGCCTCGGCGAGATCCGCGCCCGCATGGAGGCCACCGACGACCACAGCGTCTACTCGATCGCGGCGGGCCTGCACTGGTCCCGCGGCTTCGAGAGCCTGCACAACTTCAACCTCTTCGCCGCCCTTGCCGAAACCGCCGCGCACATGCATTATCTCGGTATCGACATCGGCGTCGGCTCTCTCGTCGGCAAGGACTGAGCCGGGCCCGGCCTGGAGAAGAGAGAGCAAGGAGGAACCAGCATGAGCACCGAATTCGTTCCCGCCGCCGAGGTGCGGCCCGTGACCTTCGCCGTCCATGCGAGCGACCACGTCGAACGCGGCCACCGCCGTGGCGAGGAGCTGCGCACGGGAATCGCCTCCACCCTGGACGCGTATCGGCGCTACTTCTCGCATCTGTCCATCACCGAGGCGGCCGTGCACTCGGCAGCAACGTCGAGTTGGCAGCGACTCCAGCAATGGTGGCCGACCGGCGCCGAGGAAGTCGAAGCCGTAGCCGCCGGAGCGGGAATCGATGTCCCCGAACTGATGGAGATCGTCGCCCGGACGGAGATCATGACCCAGGCACCGGCCGCGCCGACCGAATGCTCGGCCGTGAGCCACACCAGTCCTGGCGCCTCCGTGGCCGCACAGAACTGGGATTGGGCGGCGGACTTCTCCACTCTGTGGCACTTCAACGATGTCGGTGCCGTGCCCGGGCAGCACCGGCATGTGGGCATCGCCGAGTTCGGAATGCTCGGCAAGATCGGTCTCAACGAGGCCGGCGTCGGCGTCCTGCTCAACATCCTCAAGCACACCGGCGACACGGCCGGGGGAGTGCCCATCCACATGATCCTCGCCCGTGTCCTGGCCGAAGCGGGCACCCTCGCCGAGGCGCTCGAGATCATCGACTCCGCCCCGACGTCATCATCGTCGATCATCACCGTCATCACCGCCGAGGCGGCCGTCCAGGTCGAGATCGCCGGCGAGCTCAAGCGCGAGCGGCGGGCCCGCGCGGGCAGTGGGGCCGATGGGGAGACGGGGGAGTCCGGATTCCTCATCCACACGAACCATTTCCTGCACCCGGATCTGCTCGACGGTGCACTCGAGCTGCGTCCCGATTCGACCTCGCAGGAACGGTACCGTCACCTCGCCGAGGCGGTCGTGCGCTTCGAAGCCGAACGTGCGCTGGCGCGTGGCGGAGAGCCCCCTGCTGATGGTGCCGCCGAGTCCGACAGCGCCGCCCATACCGACGGTGCCGCTGAGCCCGACAGCGTCGCCTCGACCGACGGTGCGAAGAACTCGTCCGTCACGGTCGGAGATCTCACGAAGCTGCTGACGACTGGACCGGGAGACGCGCCTGTGTGCTGCACTCCGGCGCCCGGTGCCGCCTACGGGGATCGTTCGGCGACCCTGGTGAGCGTGCGTATCGATCCGGCGCGCAGACAGATCGACCTCGCACCCGGGTCACCGGCCGACGGTCTGCACGGAAACCGCCGCTTCCAACTCTGAACCGGCGGCGGTCGCTCAGTCCTCGTCTGCTCCGTCCGTCGCACTGGCGGAATCATCGGAACTCTCGTCCGCCTCGGCGGCTTCCTGCTCGCGCATCTCGATGACCGCGTCGAGGGCAGACGCGATCGCATCGTCGTTCTCCAGTGCGGCTTGGATGAGTCGCCACGGCACGAGGTCGAGATTCTGATCGCCGATGACGAAGCGGATGAACGGCTGCTTGCTGCGCGGATCATCGGCTTCGAGTTCGGCGCCGTAGCGCCACTGGCCGAAGGCGATGCGGCGCACCGTCTCACCGATGAAGCGCATGGCGCCGGCGGTGAAGGGGGTCTCGTCCTCGGCGATCATGTCATCGGGGCCGTCGTAGCGGACCGCGACCTGCTTGCCCAGACGGGCGAGGCTCTCCCGGTCGAAGCCCCACGAACTCGGATCGGCCTGCTCCTGAGTCCAGGCGGCGATGCCCGGTTCGACGGTGCCGATGAAGCGGGTGAGGAATTCGACCTCCTCCTCGCTCGAGTTCTCGGCATTGAGCACGCCGAGGGAGAGTCCCGTGCACTTGCGGCGCGGTTGGCCGTCCCCGCCGAGGAGCTCCCTGGCCTTGTCGAGCACTGCGGTGAACACCTCGGCGCTGCGCTGGTCGACGGCGGCCAGCACGATGCCCACCAGCGGGATCGGCTCACCGGCGGCCGGACCGTCGGCATTGTCAGGGCGGATGAATGGCATCCCGTTACCCGTCGACTCGTCGTGGTCCCAGACGCCGCCGATCGCACGCAGATAGGTTTCGCCGAGGTAGCGGATGAGTCCTTCGAAGAAGCGGCGGTTCTCCGGCTTGAGGATCTCTTCGGTGTTCGGGAACTTCGAGAGCACGAAGAGTTCGAGCATCGGCAGTGATTTCGGCCCGAAGTCCTTCGGGAACTTCACGGTCTCCCCGTCCTCCTTCTCGAAGGTTTCGGGGAGGTCGGCGAGGACGAACGCGCCGAGGCGGACGTCCATATTGTTGATGAAAGCAGAGAATTCGCGCTGGAGTTCGTTCACGGGCACCACCTTAGTGCCTCGAGCCGGTTCGTCGAGCGCGTTCAGACCTTGTCATAGGGGCAGAAGCCTCCAGGTATCGCTGTCGGGGCAGAAGCGTTCAGACCTCGGCGTCGGGACAGAAATCGATGAGGTGCATGAGGACCTCGACGATGAGGCTCGGATCGATGTCGACGTGCTCGTCCATCTTCTTCCCGGCCGCCGCAGTCAGGGCGATCCGGTTGAACACGGAGATGATGACCGTGAGGAAGTCGCCGAGCGGCTGCTTCGTCGTGGCGCCGGCGACATCGAGGGCCGTGGTCACGAGTGCGGCCAGCCGATCGAGCTGAGTGGCGTTGAGTTCGACATAGCGGGCGTGGAGATGCGGAACCCGCAGGCAGTAGAGCTCGATCTCCTGTTCCGTGATCGTCTCGGCCACGGTCTGCTTCTTCTCATTGAAGACATCGTCGATGAACTGCGTCATCAGCGCTTTGATCTCCGGCACCTCGGCAGTGGCCATGAGCTGCTCGGACCACCGCTGGATCGTGGCATCGAGGCGATCGAGGTTCTCCGAGATGCGCATCTCGATGATCGCGAGCACCAGATCGTCACGGCTGGAGAAGTTCGAATAGAACGCCCCTCGGGTCAGGCCTCCGGCCTCGCAGATCTCCTCGATCGAGGCGCCGTCGATGCCGCGGACGGCGAAGACCGAGGTGCCGGCCTGAACGAGGGTGGATCGGGTCTGGCGTCTGCGTGGGCTGAGTTCGTCTGTGTTCATCGTCATTTCGTTGCGGTGGGGTCGGCGATGGCCAAGGTGGTGCAGTTCTCTGCGCCGGCATCGGAGCCGGCAGCGACGGCGTGGCGGAGAGCGAGGCGCCTGAGCATCTCATGGGAATCCCCGCTCAACCTGGGATCCATTTGCATGGAGGGTGGGTATTGCACAACAATACATTACTGTATCCAATACACTTTTGTATCGAGGTTTTCGTGTCAACTTTCCTCTACGCCCTGGGCCGTCGTGCGTATCGGACCCCGTGGCGATTCATCGCCGCGTGGCTTCTGATCTTCGTCCTCGTCGGAGCCGGAGTCGCCGCCTTCTCCAAGGACTTCGACAATGACTTCACACTCCCGGGTTCGGAGGCGCAGACGGCTCTGGACTCGATGAAGTCGACGTTCCCCGAAGCCGCCGGCGTCTCCGCCTCGGTGATCGTCGTCGCCGACGACGGCGATTCGGTCGAAGATGCGAAGTACAAGGATGCGATCGAAGACGAGATCGACCGCATCGAGGACCTCCCACATGTTGACACGGTGACCTCCCCGTATTCCAACCTCGTCGAGGGCGCCATCAGTAAGGACGAGACGGCGGCCATGATCTCCGTCCAATACGACGGCACTCAGCAGGACGTCGGGGAGGCCGCCGGCGACAACCTCATCGAGGCGCTCGACCCGCTGCGCGATGCCCTGCCGGGCGCGCAGGTCGAAGGCGGCGGTGAGCTCTTCCAGATCACCGGTGTCGAGATCTCCTGGGTCGAAGGCATCGGCGTCGTCATCGCCTTCATCGTCCTCCTGCTCACCCTCGGCTCCTTCCGCGCCGCGGGAATGCCGCTGATCACCGCGCTCATCGGCGTCGGCATCTCCGTGCTGCTCATCGTCGGCGGCACCGCATTCGCGACGATCAACTCCTCGTCGATCATGCTTGCGCTCATGCTCGGCCTGGCCGTGGGCATCGACTACGCACTCTTCATCGTCTCCCGCGCCCGCGACCTCCTCGCCGACGGCCACGACCCCGTCGAGGCGGCCGGACGCGCCGTCGCGACCGCCGGGTCCGCCGTCGTCTTCGCGGGCATGACCGTGATGATCGCGCTCCTCGGCCTGTCCCTGGCCGGAATCCCCTTCCTCACGATCATGGGAATCGGCGCTTCCGGCTCCGTCGCCGTGGCCGTGATGATCTCCCTGACGATGGTCCCCGCCCTGCTGGGACTCGTGAAGTCCAAGATCACCCCGAAGCCGACGAAGCGCTACCGGAAGGCCTATGCCGCGGCCGCTCAGCGGGCGACGACGGGCACGTCTGCCTCGGCGAAGGGATCATCGACCGGCACCGAGGCGGGCGACGGTTCCACAGGAACCCCCACTGTGGCGACCGACGCTTCCACAGGAACCCCCGCCGAGGCGACCAACCCGGCACTGCGGGAGAGGATCGCCGACGAGGCGCGCGCCGAGGGCGGCGACCCGTACCCGCCGACGATCATGAACAAGTTCTTCGCCGGGTGGCTCAAGGTCGTCACGAAGATCCCGCTGCTGACGATCGTCGTCATCGTCGGCGGCCTCGCGCTCTTCGCGATCCCCGCCACCCAGCTCCAACTGTCCCTGCCCACCGCAGGCGACCAGGAGCAGGGCACCCCGGCACGGGCGACCTACGACCTCATCGACGAGCACTTCGGACCCGGCTACAACGGGCCCCTGGTCATGACCAGCCAGATCGTGACGAGCGACGATCCGCTCGGAGACGTCGAGGAGATCGAGAAGCGCATCGAGAAGGTCGACGGCGTCGAACAGGTCATCATGGCCACCCCGAACCGGGACGCGACCGTCGGGCTCTTCCAGATCATTCCGACGACGGCCTCCGACGACCCGGCGACCCTCGACACGGTCGATCGGCTGCGGGACCTGAGCACGGAGATCGAGGACGACTTCGACTTCGACACCGCCGTCACCGGTGCCACCGCGATCCAGATCGACGTCTCCGACCAGCTCGGCAAGGCTCTGGTGCCCTTCGGCATCTTCGTCGTCGGACTCTCCATCATCCTGCTCATGATGGTCTTCCGCTCCGTGGCGGTGCCGATCAAGGCCACCGGTGGGTTCCTCCTCTCCGTCTTCGCCTCCTTCGGCACGGTCGTCCTCGTCTTCCACGACGGACTCTTCGCCGGCCCCTTGGGCATCGACGGGACGGGACCGGTCATCAGCTTCCTGCCGATCATCGTCATGGGCATCCTCTTCGGCCTCGCGATGGACTACGAGGTGTTCCTCGTCTCGGGCATGCGCGAAGCCTATGTCCACGGCTCCTCGGCCAAGGACGCCATCAGAGTCGGATTCGCCTCCTCCGCCCGCGTCGTCTCGGCCGCAGCGATCATCATGTTCTCCGTCTTCGCGGCCTTCGTGCCCGCCGGCGAACCGATCATCAAGTCGATCGCGCTCGCCCTGGCCGCCGGCATCTTCGTCGACGCCTTCCTCGTGCGCATGTCGCTGGTGCCGGCGATCATGCAGCTGCTCGGCGACAAGGCCTGGTGGCTGCCGAAGTGGCTCGATCGGATCCTGCCGCGCCTCGACGTCGAAGGAGAGGGCCTCGCCCACGAAGTGGCCCTGCGCGACTGGCCGGAGCCGAACTCGGACTACCGGGTCTACGGACGCGGAATCGGCGTGTACTCCGGAGACCGCGGCTTCGCCCGCGTCGACATCTCCCTGCTGCCCGGCCAGATCCTCGTCGCCAGCGGCGATTCCCGCCGAGCCCTCCTGCTCGCCGTGTCCGGCCGCGTCGGACTCACGGCCGGGGAGATGAAGATCGGCCAGAACGTCCTGCCCGAACACGCCGGACGGGTCCGCCGACAGGTTCCCTACCTCGACCTCAACCGGGGCGAAGCCGACCGGATGATCAGTCCGCGCGACATCTCTCGGATGGCCGCCTCGGCGCCGGATCTGCTCGTCATCGACGGGGCGGAGAAGCTCGCGGCCGGGGCACGGGAATCGGCCGGACCGGCACGGGATCTGCGCGATCTGCTGCCGCAGCTCGTCGCCGAAGGCACCACCGTCATCCTCGGCCTGCCCGACGGGGATGTGACAGGGATCTTCGATCCCGAAACGAACTACTTCCACCTCGACCTCGACGAGGCTCGACCCGATGAGCGGGGCGGAACCGACAGCGAATCAGACGGCGAACACACCCACGCCGTCGACAGCACCAACATGGAAGGTGTGCAGTCGTGAGACTCGAACGTGCGAACTCGAAGAAGCCGGTGAACTGGCTCTCCCTCCTCGGGCTGGTCCTCATCCCGATCATCGTGGCGGCCGGATTCATCCTCGCCACGTGGAAGAGCGGCGATCGTCTCGAGACCATCGAAGCCGCCATCGTCAACAACGACGATGGAGCGAAGGTCGACGGCAAGACCGTGCCGATCGGCCGTCAGCTGACCAGCGGTCTGGTGGGTGAGGACGAGAACAACATCCACTGGGTCATCACCGATGAAGAGGATGCGCAGAACGGGCTGTCCGACGGCACATACGCCGCGAAGCTGACGATTCCCGAGGGCTTCTCCCGCGCTGTGACCTCGGTCGATGATGCGAAGTCGGCGACGCAGACGCAGCTCGACGTCGACGTCTCCGGGACCGCTCCCGCGCTCGATACGCAGATCTCCCGATCCGTCGCCGAGGTGGCGCGGACGACCTTCAACACGCAGATGACCGAGAACTACCTCGACAACATCTACGTGGGCTTCAATAAGATGGGCGATCAGATGAAGGACCTCGGCGACGCAGCCGGGGAACTCGACAAGGGTGCCGAAGGCCTCGAGGAAGGCACCGGACAATCGGCCGAAGGCGCCGGCGAGCTGTCCAAAGGCATGAAGCAGCTCAGTGACAACGGCGGCGAGCTCAAGTCCGGAGCCACGGAGCTGTCGAAGGGCGCCGGCGAACTGTCCAAGGGTGCCTCGGAGATGTCCGGGGGCCTGAACGAACTCGACAAGAAGACCTCGAAGCTGCCCGATAGCACGCAGAAGCTGGCCGACGGCTCCGGTGAGCTCTCCGACGGCGTCGACGAATACACGAAATCCATCGACGAGATCATCAAGGGCTTCGCCGGATCCGGCGACTCGGGCGAAGGCGGCCTCGGTGACATCACCAAGGGCGGCAAGGAGCTCGAGAAGGGCGCCGACGGTGTGTCCAAGGGCGCCTCCAGCCTCTCCGACGGACTGCACCAGTACCGCGATGGGCTGAAGGAGGGTGCGGATAAGGCCGATCAGCTGGCCGGGACGAAACCTGATCTCGACGTACTCGTGGCTGCCGGCATCATGACAAAGGACGAGGCGGAGCAGGCACGGGCCGAGATGTGCCCGACCGGCACTCCCGATCAGGTCTGCCAGGGCATCGAGCAGGCCTATGCACAGGGGCTGCTCAACGGCACCTCGGGTGGTCTGAACCAGGCCGTCGACGGGCTCGAGCAGGAGCAGAACGGCTCGTCCCTCCTCGGCGGGTCCGATGACCTCGCCAAGGGTGCTTCGGAGCTCTCCGACGGCGTGACCAAGTTCGTCAAGGGACTCGAGGACGGCCTCGGTGAGCTGACGAAGGGCATGGAGGACATCTCGAAGAACGCTCCGAAGCTCCTCGAGGCCTCGAAGGGACTGCGTGACGGTGCCGCCGGCGTCGCCGACGGCAACCAGCAGCTCGCCGACGGAATGCCGGCCCTGTCCAAGGGCATCGGCAAGGTCGCCGACGGTTCCTCGGAACTCTCCGACGGTGCCGGTCAGCTCAGCGATGGGCTGAGCGAATACAGCACCGGTGTCGGCAAGTACACCGACGGTGTCTCCGAGGCCGCAACCGGCACCTCCGAACTCTCAGCAGGCCTCGACAAGCTCGATGAGGGTACGGGCAAGTACGCGAAGGGCGTGAGCAAGTTCGCCGACGGCGTCAAGGACGGTGCGGACGAAGTGCCGTCCTACACGGCTCCGGAACGTGACCGCTTGGCCAAGGTCGCCTCGGCGAATATCGAATCCCCGGACACGGACAGCGTCACGGATGTGCTGGCGGGATCGACGATCGCGCTGCTCATCATGCTCGCCCTGTGGATCGGCGGACTCGTCACCTATACGGTGCTCAAGCCGATCCCGGCATGGGCTCTCCTCTCGACGAAGTCTTCGTTCGCCGTGTGGGCGCGCGGACTGCTGCCCGGCCTCGTCGTCGGCGTGCTGCAGGCGCTCGTGCTCTCGATCCTCGCGGTCACCGTGATGGACATCGACGCGATCCAAGGCTTCGACATCGCAGTGCTCACGTTCGTCTCAGCGATCGTGTTCATGATCCTGAACTTCGCACTCGTGGCGTGGTTCGGGGGAGTGGGCCGGTTCCTCTCGGTCATCGCCGTCGTGCTGGCCGTGGCGGGTCGGACGATCGGGGCGGTGCCGCAGTTCTTCGACTTCGTCGCACCGTTCCTGCCGCTGACTCCGTCGATGAACGGCTTCGCAGCGATCGCCGCGGGCACCAGCGGGCAGGCAGCCGCATACGGCGGACTGCTGGCCTGGGCGGTCATCGGCATCGTGATGTCGCTGCTGGCCATCGTCCGGGCCCGGACCACGAAGCCCGAAGCCGCCCTCGAAATGGCGTAGCCGCCGGGGCAGCCGCGGCGCCACGCTGCCCGGTGTGCCGCGACGTTTCCGGCCCGGCGCGTCGTAGCGGCTCCACGCACCACGGCGCCACGCACCACGGCGCCTCTGCGAACAGCCCAGTCTGAGTTGGATAGCCCATGTTCGAAACAGGGCCATTCACCCTAGACTGGGCTGTTCGCGTTCGATGCTCGGCCTCGTGCATTGCGCGGGGCGGAGTTCGGCAACTGCCGCGGGTGGTGTGGTCCGCTGGCGGAACTGGGCCGTCAGCGTCCGCGGAGACGCGGGCGGGCCGAGAGTTCTCGGCGGCTGGCGTCCGGGAGAGCCTGCTGAGCTTTAGAAGAGGACGAGTACGCGGCCTCAGAGGAGGTCGAGGATCGCCTCGGCGGCTGCGTGCGAGTCGTTGAGCGTGGCCGCGTTCGTGCCCGGGTTCGCTGCGATCGCCAGCCCCCACTGCTTCGACGACAGCTGGATCGACAGAGCGAACCGGCGCGGGTGGACGTTGCCCTCGACATCGATGGTGCGGTACGGCCGAGACGTGAGTGCGAGTCCGTTGAGAAATTTCTCTCGACCGTCGTCCAAGGTCAGGCGGGCCGCGGTGAGCTGACCGCGTTCGAGCATTCCGTAGAGCAGGACATCGGCAGCGCGCGAGACGGAGTTCGTCGGGGACGCGGCATCGATGACGACGCTGCCCGTGATCGCTCCCGCGGCCTGCGCCGAGGTGACCGTGAAGATCTCTGGCCGCGGCTTCTGCGCCTCATTGGTGAGTCCCTTTGCTTTGGCAGTGGTGCTATCGACCCCGTCCGGGCGTGCGGCGATGCCGGAACTTGCGGTCTCTGCCTCAGCTTCGGGCGCCTCTGGATTCTCGCGGAGAGCGTCAGGGTTTTCTTCGATGCGCATATCGGGGCCGATGAAGGATACGATTCCCGCCTCGGCGAGGGCGATGAGTTCCGCGATCCGCTGCGGGGGAGGCCCATCGCAGATGCCGGAGACGAAGCCCTCGAACCAGCCGAGGATCTCCATGTCGATGCTCACGCGGTCGATGTGACCTGCGACGATGAGCTCCTTGAGCAGCAGCCGGGACTGCCATAGCACGGTGAAGAGCGCCTTCTCCGGGCTGCCGGTCGGACCTGCCAGAGAGTTGCGCAGGTCGGTGCGCAGGAAATCGAGCATCCACTCGTGCAGGGAACCAGGCTCGCCGGGTTCGCGGCTGGTGAAGAGCTCACCTTCGAGCGGGTTGAGCAGGGTGTGCAGGGACATGCGGTCGGCAGGATCGGGCACGAGTGCCTCTTCGATCTCCGACCAGGCGAGGGCCTCGCGGGTGACGCGACCCTGACGGACGGCATCCTCGGTGGTCGTGGCGCCGGCTGCTCGTGCAGCGCTGGACGTGGTCGTAGCGCTGGCCGCGGCGCGAGCGGGCGCAGCGGTCCGAGCCTCGCCAGCACCGACTTCGCCCGACTGCGGGTGGGTTTCCTGCCAGGTGCGCCGGGTCAGGTGACGTGAGACGGCTTCGCCGATGGCCTCGCGCAGCTGGCCGGGGTCATCGGCGAACGCTTCGGGACGGACCTGGGAGAGCGTGTGATAGTACGCCAGACGCAGGTCGGCGAGGATGAGCGGCCACAGCTGATCATTGAATCGGGCACCGGCCTTGCGTTCCCCGTCGAGGTGCTCGATCCCGGCGAGCAGAGCGATATTGTCCTTCGTGAAGTACCGCAGGGGCCAGTCCCGCCGAGGATGTTCATGACAGATCGGTTTGCTGCGGTACGGGATTCCGCGTCGTGATCCCAGCGCCAGCCGCGGTTCGTCACCGCTGGGCACATACCGCAGCAGTCCGCCGGGCTGCGTCTCATAGCGACCGCCGCGCTCATGAGTGAACAGGGTCTGCAGGTCGAAGTAGTTGAGCCCCATGCCACGGACGATGACCCGCTCACCGGGGGCCACCTCGGTGACGGGGGTTTCCGCGGGCAGACCCTGCGGCAGGTACAGGCCGCCGCCCAGTTCGGCGAAAGCGGCGAGGCGGGCGCGCTCCTCCGGCTGGGCGCTGGGGATGTGACCGACGGCGAGCACGACGGCGCTGGCGACGATCGTCGTGCCGTTCTGGCAGCGCACGAGCTGCTCGGGGACAGTGGCTCGAGACCCCTCAGCAGCCGATTGGGGGAGGTCTATCGCGGGCAGGTCGATGACGGATTCGGCCTTCGTCGGGTGTTCGACGATCTCGATGAAGTCCGGTGCGCCGGCGCGGATGCGCCGGTAGGCGTCGCGGAGGTAGCGGCCGTAGAGGGTGCGGCTGGGGAAGGTCGAGTGCAGCGGTTCGGTGCCGCCGTTGGCAAGGTACCACTCGGCCATGGACGGTCCGGTCGGTGCTTCTTCGGGGCCGAGGAAGGTGCAGCTGGAGTCGGGGAAGACGGTCTGCTCGGCGATGGTGGTGTTCATCAGCAGAGACTCGGGCTGGTCGGTGCGCCACACGATTCCCGCGCCGGGCGGGTACGGGTCGATGAGGTGGATGGTCAGCGCGGTCTCGGTGGTGGCGTCAGCCGCGCTGCGGGGTGCGCCGACGGTGCCGGCGAAGCGTTTCGCCGCCAGAGCCACGAGCCTCTCCAGAACGGTGAGACCTCGCGGTCCGACGCCGATGATCGCGACCGCGGGGGCGGGAGTCTGTGGAGCCTGACTCACCCCTGCTCGCCGGTTCCGCCGTTGGGCCCGGGGTAGCCGGGGAAGTCGTCACCGGGCTTGAAGCCCTTCGGGTAGCACTTGCCTTCGGCGTTGGGCTCACCCGGCGTTGCCGTTTCGGTGGCGTCCGCCTCGGCGCCGGCCTCGTCCGTGGAACCATCCGCGGAATCGGCCGGCTCATCGGTGGCGGTGTCTTCGGTGCTGTCCTCGGTCGAGCCGGTGCTGTCCTCGGATTCCTGGGACTTGCTGCCGTCGTTCGTCGGCTTCGGTGTCTCCTCGCCGTCGGACGCACCCTTGACTTCGCCGAGGATCCACTTGTGGAGCACATCGTAATCGGGGTCATAGGTCGGGGTGACGTCATTGTTGATCTGGACTGTGGTGACGTCGCCCTTCTGCATCATCATGGCAAGTTCGATGAAGGCCGGGATCTCGTTCTGTGGGATCGACGTGGCGATGTTCCGCGTCGCGGAGTTCGCGAGCTTCGGATAGGCCGTGGCGATCTCCTGCGGGTCGATCTGCTCGAGAGTGGTCTTGAGCATCCGCTGCTGACGGCACATGCGGTCGTAGTTGTCGCTGCCTTCACGGGAGCGGACGTACCAGAGTGCGTCCTTGCCCTTGAGCGTCTGCGGGCCCGGATCGACCCAGCCGTAGATCTCGTTCTTCACACCCGACATCGATTTTCCGCCGCCCATCGGGATCGGGCGTTCGACGTCGATCTTTACTCCGCCGATGGCGTCGACGACGTCTTCGAATCCGGCCATGTCGACCGAGGACCAGTAGTCGAGCTTGAGACCCAACGAGCCTTCGACGGCCTGCATCGTCGCCCACATGCCCGGTTCGAGTCCGTGTGGGTTTCCGATCTTGTCGGGGTTCTGTTCGCCCCACTGCCATACGGCGTTGATGAGGTCCTCGGACGAGTCACCGGAGGGGCGGAATCCGTCGGGCCACGCCTTTTCGAGTTCGCTGCCTTCGGGGAAGACCGGGAAAGCGAGGTTACGGGGCACGGAGATGAGCGCGGCGTTGCCGGTCTTCGTGTCGATGGAGGCCACGAGCATCGTGTCCGGTCGGGTGCCCTCACGATCGTCGCCGTTGTCGCGGCCCATGAGGAAGACGTTGATATAGGGCTTGTCGGCCCAGAGTTCTTCGGCGCTGTGGGATTTGCCCGTGCTGTCGCCGAATAGGCTGGCGACCGTGTCGGACTGCACGCGGGCGAAGACCGAGCCGACGCCGAGCGGGATGCCGATGATGAGGGCGAGGGAGACGACGAGGACGCCGGCCATCTTGTTCTGCCAGGGCCGGTATCGGTGTCCGCGACGCAGCCCGAGGTGGGATACGACCATCACGAGGATCCAGATCACGGCCACGAGCACGGCGGCGATGGCGAGGAAGTTGAGCAGCGAGGGGCTGGCGACGATCGTGGCGATCGCACGCACCGGTCCCTTGACCAGCAGATAGACGAGTCCGACGAGCAGAGTGATGACGAAGAGACCGAAGACGATGAGCCCGGCGGGCCGGAAGCGTGTGCGCAACAGTCCGACACCGGGCAGCAGGGTGCTCAGAGAGGTCCAGCCGACGAGGCTGGGGAACGATTCGCCGAGGCGAGAGGAATGGCGGCGGGCCCGTCCCGGTCCGTGACCGGTCGACTTCTCGGCGTGGGCGGAGCCGTTCTCGTCGGCTCCTCTCGCGGCAGACGATGCGCCGGTTGCTGCCGCAGTGCCGCCCGCACCGACCGCTGCTGCGGCCGCGGCGCTGCGCGCGCCCCGTGTGGCGGATGACCTCTTTCGGCCCCGGCCTCGGGATTCGGCCGCGTGCCGTTCACGGGCGTCGCGGCGAGTCGCCGGAGCGGAGCCCGTATCGGCGTCGTTGTCCGTGTGGTCGAAATCGTGGGAATCCCTCGCCGAGGCGGCCGATTCGTCCCGTGCGAAGGTGCGCGGAGCATCGTGGGCAGGACCGCGCCGTGAGCCGGCGCCCGGATCATCCTGTGTGTTCGAGCTTGCTGCTGCGGCCACTCCGGCGGCAGAGGCTCCGCTGGCGGCGGCAGCTCGCAGCATGCGGGCTTCGCGGCGAGTGCGTGGGGCGACCGGGCGCGGAGGCGGTGCATGCGGCGAGCGGGTCGCTGATCCTGTGTCACGGGTGCTGTCGCCGAGTCGGTTGTCCGACTGCTCTCCGGATCCGCGAGAGCTTGTGCGGAACGAATTGTCGGATCGGGCGTCGGCGGACCGTGTGGAGTCCTGACCAGAATTCTGGTCGGGGTTGTGGTCCGAGTTCGTGCGGGACCGGCGAGGATTCACCGCCGAGGTCGGCAGCTGCTGGGAGTCACGACGCTGGGACTCCGAGCGGCGAGGCTCAGACTGCCGAGAATTCTGCTGCGGCGAGCTCGACTGCGGTGTCGAGTCGCTTTCACTGGCGGCGGTGTCGCCGCGGAACCGGGGGCGAGAGGAGGCGCGGAGCCGACGACCTGTTGTCTGGGAATCGGGGTCGCTCCCATACGGTCCGCGCTTGTCAGGGGGAAACTCTGGCAAGTTGTCTACTCCTCAAAAACTGTCTGCTCGTGCGATACGGCCCGCTCGCCGTTCTCGTTTCCGGCACAGGGCACACCGCGGCTATCGGTTTTCCGACCGGTGTTTCTGCGAGGATCTGAGACCAGACCGCAAAGCACATCACGCCGATTTTACGCCTGGACATTGATGAATGCTGGAATTCCGGTGTGGGGGAGCGGTACAAAGGGGACGTTCGGCCCGGATTTGCGCCCGTCACGGGTCGGTTCGACTATGACGAAGCCCACTCTCCGCGGTTGCGCTTTGCCCTGGATGGCTCCTTTCCCTTAGGCTGTATCCCGTAGTGCTGGAGGGTCTGTCGGTATGCATTTCGCCGAGGCGGATCGCAGCATTGCGGATGGAGTCGTGGCTGAGCGGCCGAAAGCGTCACCCTGCTAAGGTGAAGTCCTCCAATAGGGGGACCGTGGGTTCAAATCCCACCGGCTCCGCGTGAGGCAGAACCCCTGCGATCCGATGAGAATTCGGGTGCAGGGGTTCTTGCGTTCCCACAGAATCGCGTTTGCCCGCGAGTGCCGACGCCTTTGTTCGTCTCGACTTACGTTCGATGTAGTGAAAGTTCACCTGTCCGGGGTAAGTTGATCCGCGTCCGCCCCCGCGCCACCGGAGCTCACCAGCAGAGATGCTGCTCCGGCGAGTACTGAGGAGAACTCCCATCGCTATGCCCCTGATCCGCAAGACAGCTCTGTCCGCTGCCGCCGCAGCTTTGGCGCTGACCCTGGCCGCCTGCTCGTTCGGAGACGACACAGAGGAGCCGAACGCCGAGGGTGCCGAGACCCAAGGCGCTGCGCAGGAGTCCGGTGAGGCCGCAGGTTCGAAGGGTGAATCCGGATCCGCCGAGGCGGCCGGCCTCGATCCGAAGGATCTTCCCGATCCTGTCGCCTCCCAGGAGATCCCCGCCGCCGTTGACGGCGATGACAAAGCGACGATGACTGTCGAGCTGTTCCCTCTCAAGCGTCAGGGCGAAACTGTCGTGGCGCAGTTCGCGTTCACCGTGAACTCTGATCAGACCGACGAGGACGACGACGGCGACGATCTCTACGGCTATCTGGGCGGGAGCTGGGCGCCGTTCCTTGTCGACTCGCAGAACCTGCGCAAGCACAACGTGCTGGATAAGTTCCCGCAGCGAGCGCAGACGAATGTCCAACAGACGAAGTTCAAACCCGGCCAGACCCACTACGCCTTCGCTGTCTTCGCGGCCCCGCCGCCAGATGTCGACGAGGTCGAGGTCTCCGTCGTCGACGGTATGAACCTCGCCACCGGAGTGAAGATCTCGTGAAGCCGGCAGCCGTCGGTCCTGCAGCGGTGATTCTTGCTGCCGGCATTGTCGTCGCCGGTCCACCCGCACTCGCGTTCGCAGACTCAGTGACTTCGCAGGACATCGCCAACCGAGATGCCCCGACTCCGGAGGACTTCACCGATCCCGACCAGTCGCAGATCGACAAGAGCATTGTCGAACTCGAACCGGAGATCTATGACCTGGACAAAGGCATCGAGGACGTGGAGACGACCAAAGCCAGTGGCGGCGATACCGTGGTCACGCTCGACACGGATATCCTCTTCGACTTCGACTCGGCTGAACTGAGCGACACTGCGATGAAGAAGTTCAAGGACCTTGTCGAGGATCTGCCGTCCGACTCCGAGATCACCGTCGGCGGGCATACGGACTCCAAGGGCGAAGACGACTACAACAAGAAGCTCTCCGAAGACCGCGCGAAGGCCGTCGCCGAGGTGCTCACCTCGGAGAACTCGGACCTTGAGGTGACAGCAAAGGGATTCGGCGAGTCCGAGCCCGTCGAGTCGAATGAGAAGAACGGCAAAGACGACCCTGAGGGCCGGGCGAAGAACCGTCGCGTCGAAATCCGCTACGAAGGCTGAGCCTGATCTTAGGCTGTCCGGGAAGAGCGGCTGAGGCCATTGACGAACCTGACGGCACTGCATAGCGTCTCTCTCTATAGATGGTCAAACAAGAGTCAGCTTCGGTGACGTCGGCCCGGACCAGACCGCGAAACCGCCGATTCGGGGACCAATGGAGGGCAACCGATTGAAGACATTCATCATCGGAGGCGGCGTGGTCGGGCTGACCAGTGCCTACGAACTGGCGCTGAGCGGGCACGACGTCACAGTCATCGAGGCTGCCCGCTGCGGTGCGGGCGCCTCTCACGGAAATGCCGCAAAGATCGCCATCGCCGAGAGCACCCCGGTGCCTGCCCCAGGCGTGCTGCTTCAGGGGATCCGATGGATGCTCAAACCCGACAGCCCACTATCGATCAAGCCGTCCCTTGCGCCCGGCTATCTCAGATTCCTGTTGCGGATGGCCAGGCACTGCAACACACATGACTTCGAAGCCGGACTCGACCTCCACCTGCGCCTCGGCGAGGATGCGAACGATCTCTTCGATGAGTACCAGGCTCAAGGCATCGACTTCGAGATGCACGACCGCGGTGTGCTGCTGGCTTTCGAGACTCGGGAACGCTTCGACGAACACTGTGCGAGCCTGCCCGCTTTCGAGGCCGCTGGCCACCTGCCGCGGCGACTGCATGATGACGAAGTCCGCGAGGCCGAACCGGCTCTCAGCGATCGCATCCGCCACGGTCTCTCTTTCTCCGCTGACCGACAGATCGAACCCGATTCTCTGACAGCGGGCCTCCTCGCGAAACTCACCGATCTCGGCGTAGTCGTGCGAGAAAACACTCGCGTTGGACGCTTCGTTCGCTCCGGCGACGCCGTGACCGCAGTTGTCACCTCCGACGCGGAGGTCATCAAGGCCGACGCTTTTGTCATCTCCGCCGGTGTCCCGTCCGGCGTGTTGGCCAGGCAACTCGGCCAGAAGATCCCCATCTACTCGGGCAAGGGCTACAGCATCGACTACTCACCCGCTCCGATCCAGCTGCGCACATCCCTGACCCTCGAAGATGCTCGCGTCGCCGTCACTCCGCTGAACGGCATGCTCAGGCTCGCGGGCACGATGGAGTTCGGCAGCACGGACGACGACGTCAACGAGGTCCGCGTCGGTGCAATCCGCCGCGCGGCTCAGGAAGCATTCCGTGAGTGGGGCGACGGTCAGGGAGAACTGGCTCCATGGGCTGGGTCGCGCCCCATGACTCCTGACGGCCTTCCCGTCATCGGGCAACTGGACTCCGTGAAGAACGCCTACATCAACTCCGGACATTCGATGCTCGGTCTGACACTGGCACCGGGATCTGCCCGACTGCTATCCGGACTCATGACTGGTGGAAGCTCGACCCTGCCCGGTGAACTGCTCGCTCGTGTGTCCCCGAATCGGTTCTGAACGATTCACGTCAACGCCGCACGGACCCGAACGGACGAGGATGGGCTCATGAGACCACACAACAAGTCACCGGCAGCGAAGTCGTGGACTGAGGCCCGCCCGAGCAGAGACGAGGGAACGTGAAGAACAGACAGCTCATCCAGGCCGTCGATGTCCACGCGGCCGGCGAACCCGGCCGAGTGCTGATCGGCTCGGGACTGCGGGTCAAAGGTGCGACGATGGCCGAGAAGCTCCGCTACTGCGAAGAGCACCTCGAGGACTTCCGGAACCTCATCCTCCACGAACCCCGCGGCTATCCCGGCCTGTGCTCCCCGATCGTCGTGCCTGCGACGGATCCGAGCTGCGATTTCGGAATGATCGTCATGGAGCAGGGCGGGTTCAAGCCGATGTCCGGATCGAACCTCATCTGCACCGTCACGGCGCTGATCGAGACCGGGTCCGTCGATGTCAGAGAACCGGTCACCGAGCTGCGGGTCGATACCGCCGCCGGTGTCGTCACGGTCCGCGCCGAGGTGGAGGCCGGCCGCGCGAAGTCGGTGACCTTCGACAACGTCCCGGCTTTCGTCCACGGACTCGACCTGCCTCTCGAGGTGCCTGGGTACGGGACGATCCCCGTCGACATCGTCTTCGGTGGTCAGTTCTACGTACAGACCGCGGCGGACAACCTCGGCGTGGATCTTGATCCTGGCAATGCCAAGGAGATCATCAGGGCTGCCAGCGTGTTGCGGCAGGCGGCGAACGAGACCTTCGAGGTGAGGCATCCCCTCATCCCTGAAATCGATTCGATCGGTCTGCCGCTGATCCACGGACCCGCACGAACTGAGGGCACCGACGGACGCAACGCCGTCGTCCTGCCCAACGGCATAGTCGACCTCGACGATCCGAGCACGTGGACTGGGACTCTCGACCGCTCGCCGTGCGGCACCGGGACGAGTGGTCGAGTGGCGGCCAAGCACGCCCGCGGCGAACTGCGCGTTGGTCAGCGATTCGTCCACGAATCGATGATGGGCACGACCTTCACCGCCGTGGTGAAGGAAGAGACTGAGATCGGCGGAGTTCCAGCCGTCATCCCTTCGATCACCGGGCGCGGGTGGATCACAGGATTCCAGCAGCTCGTGCTCGAAGCCGATGATCCGTTTCCGGTCGGCTTTACCGTCGGCGACATCTGGAGCGGCAGAACGAGCGCGGCAGAAACCGCCGACGAGAACTGAGGAGCGGACATGAAACCGCAAGGCCGACGCCCGATCGAACGGTAGTCTTCTGATCAAGGGCAGTGGTCGAAGCCGACACGATTTGCTGGACACGAGGAGCGCACAATGACGAACGAAGCTGACCGTATATCTTTCGATGACCTTGTCTCAGCGATCGAAGCCAAGCTCACCGCCGCAGGAGCCTCCTCGGTGGTTGCGAAAGTGCTGGCGACCAACTGTGCCACCTGCGAGCGCGATGGCACTCTCAGCCACGGAGTCTTTCGCGTGGCCGGATACCTCGATTCGCTGACCCGGGGTTGGGCAGATGGGACAGCAGAAACGAGCATCGACGTCGTCGGCCCTTCCTATATCCGCATCGACGGTCACAACGGTTTCGCCCAACCCGCACTCGCCGAGGCGGGGCCGACGATCGACCAGGCGCTCGACGACGCCGGTGTCGCCGTCATCGCTCTGCGCAACACCCATCACTTCAGTGCCCTGTGGCCCGACCTCGAGGCATTTGCACGCGACGGTCGGGTGGCGATGGGGATGATTGCCAGCGGCAAGCTCGCCGTTGTCCCCGAGGGGGCCACTCGTCCGGTCTTCAGTACCAATCCGTTCGGTTTCGCCACACCCGTGGCTGACGCGGACCCGATCGTCTTCGACTTCTCCACGTCGTCGATGTCCCACGGGGACCTGCAGCTGCTGCGGGCAGAGGGCCAGGACGTTCCGGTCGGGACCGGGGTCGACTCGACCGGCGCGGACACCACGGATCCGAACGCCATCCTCGACGGCGGCGGAATCCGCCCCATCGGCGGGCACAAGGGTGCGCTGCTGTCGTTCATGATCGAAACGCTCGCGGCAGGGCTGACCGGCGGTGCCTTCACCTATGAGGTCGACGCGGAGGCCCCCGAGGGCGCCCACACCTTCCGGACCGGTCAGCTCTTCATCGTCATCGACCCCGAACGCGGCGGCAACGACGCCTATCTGAGCCGCGTCCGCGAATTCGTCGACATGCTCCGCGACGCAGGCATGGATCGTCAGCCCGGTGATCGTCGCTACGCCAATCGCGCCGAGGCGGCCGAACGCGGAATCCCCGTCACCGACACGATTCGCGCTATATTCGACTGAACTTCTGTCGACCGGCCGAAGCCTGCTCTGTCCTGGGCAGCACACGACCCCGCTGGCGGGATTCGCCGACTCCGTCGAGTACGGTCCTCAGCCGTACATCCGCCACCACAGCAGCGCTACGTGCAGTGCCGTGCGTGACTCCGCATCGTCGAGTGAGACGCCGAGGCGGTCCTGCAGACGATTGATCCGTGTGTAGAGCGCGGGTCGGGACAGGTGCCCGGCCCGCGCCATCGCGGACTTGTTGCCGCCATGGGAGAGGTAGAGCTCGAGGAAGTCGAGCAGTCCGTCGTCTGCGGAGTCCGCGGTCGACGGCAGAACGCCGTTCCGACGCCTGTCTTCGCCGAGCAGCGGCCCCAGCTCTCCCTCGGCGAAGGCACGCAGCCGGGAGTCCTCGGCCAGCAGAGACAGCAGCCCGCGGATGCGCACGTCCGAGGAGCGGTAGAACGCACGCTCACGCACATCGAGCGTCGACGCGACCTCGGCGACGTGAGAAGCGGGTTCGAGACCGGCGACAGCGCGAAGCAGAGAAGTGCTTCCGCGGCCGACCCCGACCACCCAACTCGCAGCAAGCCCCTCGAGCTCGGCGAGAAGGCGGTTGAGGCGGTCGTCGGCCTCCGCAGTACCGCGCGGACTCGGCTGTGATCGTCGGTTTCTCCCGCGACCGGGCCCCAGAACGAACCCGAACACGCCTGACTGCAGGCTCGTCATGAGCAGACACAGATTGAGGCGCGAGGCGGCAGAGGTGATCTCCTGCGTCAGGCCGCGCTCCTGCAGCTGCACCCGAGTCGGATCGGTGTCGGCCTCACGATCAATGCGGACGACCACTGGGGTGAGCTCGGCCCCTTCCGCAGGAGTGAATCCCAGAGAGCGGGCGCGCTCCCTTGCCGAACGCTCGTCGATGCCCTCTGAGTCCGTGATCTCTCGGATCAGGCCGCTTTGGGCCTGCAGCAGCAGATCCTGCTCATCGCGATCGGCCATTCGAGTCAGCGTCAGGGCTTCACCGGCGCGCTCGATGACCTGCTCGAGATCGGCGACGGACTCGGCGGCGCCGGGTACGACGAGCCGGCCCCATCGGCGAGAACGCAGCCCCACCGGCGTCTGCCGCCACTGCGCCGGCGCGTGGCCGCCGGGTGTCGTGCTCGCACCGCTGACGAGGTCGACCCACTTCTGCACGAGAGCCTGCGAGCCACGGCCGGAATGCGCGAGAACTCGATGGGACACATCCTCGAGGACCACCGCCGTGCCCAACAGCTCTGCAGTGCGGTCGACGATCGTCTGCGCTTCGGCCCGATCGAGGCTCAGCTGCGTGTACGTCTCGTGGATCTCCCGGGCATGTTCGAGCCGCGAGATCTGCTGTGCGAGAAGGCTGCGGTGTGCGAGCTCGGTGATCCTGACGAACTTCACCCGTCGCGGCAGGACGATGACAGGCAGGTCCCTCGCCGAGGCGGCCGCGGCCGCGATCTCGCGCGCTTCCTCATCGTGGGTCGAGTTCTCATCGACGAGTTCGATGATCGTCCCAGCGGCACCTGCGCGCTCGAGCTGGTCGAGGAACTCCGTCATCGCCGCAGGCGAGTGGCGGAAGGCCGTGGCGGTGGTCAACACGAGCTCACCACCCTCGAGGAAGCGCTCGACATGCTCGGAATCGGCGATGTGGACCCAGCGGATCGCCCGGTCGAGGCCTGCCTCGCCGGCAAGTACCGCAGGCTCTGCAGCCCTGATCTCCTCGAACTCGAGCAGACCGGCGATGCTCAACGATGCCCCGCTCGACTCCCGTGCAGTGTCCATTGACACAGTGTAAAGCCGAGGGCGAAGATTCTGACATTCTGACACTTCCGAGATCGGCAAAGCGGACAGAGGATGGACTCAACCGACGTACCGACGACGCAGAAGGACCCTTCATGGCAACGCTCTCCCACTGGATCAACGGACGGACCGTCACCGCGGACACCGACACCCGCCTCGGCGATATCACGAACCCGGCCACCGGAGTCGTCAGCGGCCAGGTGGCCCTGGGGTCGAAGGCCACCGTGGAATCGGCGATCGCCGCAGCATCCGCCGCGTTCCCCGCCTGGCGCGACACGTCCCTGGCCAAGCGGACCGCTGTCCTCTTCAACTTCCGCGAACTGCTCAACGCTCGGAAGCAGGAACTGGCCGAGATCATCACCGCCGAACACGGCAAGGTCGTCTCCGACGCTCTCGGCGAGGTCGCCCGCGGCCAGGAAGTCGTCGAATTCGCGTGCGGCATCGCGGGCCACCTGCGCGGCGGTCATACGGAGAACGCCTCGACGAACATCGACGTCCACTCCCTGCGCCAGCCGATCGGCGTTTCCGCGATCATCTCTCCCTTCAACTTCCCGGCCATGGTCCCGATGTGGTTCTTCCCCGTGGCCATCGCCACCGGAAACACCGTCGTGCTCAAGCCCTCGGAGAAGGATCCGTCGGCCGCGAACTGGCTCGCCGAGCTGTGGAAGGAAGCCGGGCTGCCCGATGGCGTGTTCAACGTCGTCCACGGTGACAAGGAAGCCGTCGACACGATCCTCGAGAGCCCCGAGGTCGCCTCGGTGTCCTTCGTCGGGTCGACCCCGATCGCACAATACGTCTACGAGAACGGCACCGCCACCGGCAAGCGCGTCCAGGCGCTCGGAGGAGCGAAGAACCATATGCTCGTCCTGCCCGATGCGGACCTCGACCTTGCCGCCGACGCAGCCGTCAACGCCGGCTACGGCGCCGCAGGTGAGCGCTGCATGGCGATCTCCGTGGTCGTCGCTGTCGACTCCATCGCCGATGATCTGGTCGCGAAGATCGCCGAGCGCACCCGCACCCTGCGCGTGGGTGACGGGGCGACCGAGCCCGATATGGGACCGCTGGTCACCGCCGCCCACCGCGACAAGGTTGCCGGCTACATCGATGCCGGCGCCGAGGCGGGGGCAACGGTCGTCCTCGACGGCCGCGAGAACACCCCGGCCGAGGGATTCTTCCTCAACCCGACCCTCTTCGATGACGTCACCCCCGACATGTCGATCTACACCGATGAGATCTTCGGACCCGTCCTCGCCGTCGTCCGCGTCCCCGGCTACGACGAAGGCATCGACCTCATCAACTCCAACCCCTACGGCAACGGCACCGCGATCTTCACCAACGACGGCGGTGCTGCCCGCCGATACGAGAACGAGGTCGAGGTCGGTATGGTCGGCATCAACGTGCCCATCCCCGTGCCCGTCGGCTACTACTCCTTCGGCGGATGGAAGAACTCGCTGTTCGGCGACACCCACGCCTACGGCGACGAAGGCGTCCACTTCTTCACCCGCGGCAAGGTCGTCACCTCACGCTGGCTCGATCCCAGCCACGGCGGACTCAACCTCGGATTCCCCACCAACGACTGAACAGACCACCACGAACGTCCGCCCCGACCCGGGGCGGACGTTCACACAACGACGAACCACCTCGGCGAAGGAGCCCTGACATGACCACCACCGCGGATTCCCCGCTCACCAAATCGCACCTCGACGCTGATCGCTCGGGCGCTGTTCGGATCGATGCGCAGCAGATCGAGGCCGGGCGACGTGCCCACGAACTCGACCGGGCGCACGTCTTCCACTCCTGGCAGGCGCAGGGGCCGTTCCAGCCGATGACGATCGTCGACGCCGAAGGTCCCTACGTCTGGGACGGAGAAGGTCGGAAGCTGCTCGACATGTCATCGCAGCTGGTGAACACCAATATCGGCCATCAGCACCCGGGGGTGGTCGCGGCGATCCAGACGCAGGCCGGCAAGCTGTGCACCATCGCGCCGCAGCACGTCAACGACGCCCGCTCCGAGGCGGCCCGACTCATCACCGAACGCACCCCGGGCGACCTCGACCACGTGTTCTTCACCAACGGGGGAGCCGATGCGAACGAGCACGCGATCCGGATGGCCCGACTGCACACCGGTCGGACGAAGGTGCTCTCGGCCTACCGCAGCTACCACGGCGGCACGCAGCTGGCCGTCAACGTCACCGGCGACCCGCGCAGGTTCGCCAACGACTACTCCGCTGAGGGCATCGTCCACTTCATGCCCGCCTACCCGTACCGGTCGTACTTCAACTCGTCGTCCGAGGCCGAGGAGACGCAGCGGGCGCTGGCCCACCTCGAGGACATGATCACCCTCGAAGGTCCGAACAACATCGCCGCCCTCATCCTCGAGACCGTGCCGGGCACCGCGGGGATCTACGCCCCACCGGCCGGTTACCTCGAAGGCGTGCGGGAACTGACGGCGAAGTACGGGATCGTCTTCATTGCCGACGAGGTGATGGCCGGGTTCGGCCGCACCGGTCGCTGGTTCGCCCTCGACCACTGGGACGTCACCCCGGACCTCATCACCTTCGCCAAAGGCGTGAACTCCGGATACGTCCCGCTCGGCGGAGTCGCGATCTCGGATGCGATCTTCGAGACCTTCCGCGATCGGGCCTACCCGGGCGGACTGACCTACTCGGGACATCCGCTCGCCTGCGCGGCAGCGGTCGCGACGATCACCGCGATGGAGGACGAGGGAATGATCGCCAATGCGGACCGCCTCGGCGATGACATCATCGGCCCGGCTCTGCGGGAGATGGCGCAGCGTCACCCCTCGGTCGGTGATGTCCGGGGTCTCGGCTGCTTCTGGGCCGTCGAGCTCGTGAAGGACCGGACGACGAAGGAGCCGCTGGCGGCCTACGGCGGCAGCTCACCGGAGATGAACGAGGTCATCGCAGCGCTCAAAGCCGACGGCGTGCTGCCGTTCGCGAACTTCAACCGCATCCACGTCGTGCCGCCGCTGAACACCCCGGACGAGGACGTCAGGTTCGGACTCGCCGCCCTCGACCGGGCACTCGACGTCGCGGATCGGTACGTCACGGAGTAGATTCGTCCCTCGAGAAGGAGGGGTCGCCTCGGTGATGTCCAGCCACGATTTCCGCGGGTGGGCCGGCCACGATTTCCGCGGATGACTGCGCGAGGCGGGGAGCCGCCTCGGCGAGGGACTGCTGGATTCGGGTCCCGTTCGGAATGTGAGTGCTATTGCACTCTCAGCCGGGCGGGGCCCGTTTGCGCACGTCAAAAGTGAACAAAAGGTGAATGAGGTGGAGTAGGGTCGAATTGCGGGTGAAGAGCGGTTGAATCTGTGGGTAGACTTCTGCGGGATAGTGATGGCTGGCCGTCAGCTGCATCATCCACGGTCCGAATAGTGTCTACACCCAAGGTCGATTAGTGGAAATCATCTTCGTCGTCGTGCTCGTCATCGCACTGGCACTGTTCTTCGACTTCACCAATGGCTTTCACGATACGGCCAATGCCATGGCCACACCGATCGCGACCGGGGCCATCAAACCGAAGACGGCAGTCACGCTTGCCGCGATCCTCAACCTCGTCGGTGCCTTCCTCTCCACCGAGGTGGCCAAGACCATCTCGGGCGGCATCATCAAGGAAGGCGGCGGGGGAGTCCAGATCACTCCCGACTTCATCCTCGCCGGCCTCATCGGAGCCATCATCTGGAACATGGCGACGTGGCGCTTCGGCCTACCATCATCCTCGTCCCACGCACTCTTCGGCGGCCTCATCGGTGCGGCCATCGTCGGTGCCGGACTCAACTCCGTCGACTACGGAGTGTTCCTGTCGAAGGTCGTCATCCCGGCTCTGGCCGCCCCGCTCATCGCAGGGTTCAGCGCCTATCTGTGCACGAAGATCGCCTACGCGATCACTCGCCGCAACGAGGAGGGCAAGACCGCTCGCCGTGCACCGTTCAAGTACGGGCAGATCTTCTCGTCCTCGCTGGTGGCGCTCGCCCACGGAACGAACGATGCGCAGAAGACGATGGGCGTCATCACCCTCGTGCTCGTCTCCGCCAACCTGCAGGAGCACGGCACCGGCCCGCATATCTGGGTGATCACCGCATGTGCTCTGGCCATCGCGCTGGGCACCTATGTCGGCGGATGGCGCATCATCGACACACTCGGCACGAAGCTGACGACGGTCAAGCCCGCTCAGGGACTGTCGGCCGAGACGTCGACGGCGGCCGCCATCCTCGCCTCTTCCCACCTCGGCTTCGCGCTGTCGACGACGCAGGTCGCCTCCGGTTCCGTGCTCGGTTCGGGACTGGGCCGCAAGGGCGCCGATGTCCAGTGGTCGACGGCCGGACGGATCGCCTCCGGTTGGCTGCTGACGATTCCGGCCGCCGCGATCGTCGGCGGGATCGCAGCCGGCATCGCTCACTTGGGAACGGTCGGCGTCGTCGTCGACACGGTCATCGCCGTGGTCGTGGTGCTGTGGATCTACCTCAGTTCCCGCCGGGTCGAGGAGACGGATATCTCGAACTTCGACACCGTCGGCGAAGCCGTCAACATCCGCGGTCGCAAGCGCAAGCTGCGTAAGGACCGCAACCGCAAACGTGCTCAGGAGAAGAGAGAAGCTCGATACGAGGCCTGGGCGGAGAAGCAGGCGGCGAAAGAGAAGCGCCGTGCCCACCGCGACGCGAAGAAGAACGGGGCGGTTCCCGCCGAGGCTGCGAAGACGAGTTCATCGTCGACCGGATCTGCTTCCGGAGCCGATGCGGGCCGGGCAGATGCGAGCGATAAGGGAGACGCGAAATGATCGAGTGGAGTTCGTTCGCCATAGTTGCGGCCGCGACATGGGTCTCGGCCATCATCGTCATCACGCTGTTCTCCGTCGGAGTGCGGATGCGCGCCGCGCACCTCGACCGTGTCGAGGAGGGCCGCAGCAGCTCGGCTCTGCCGGTCGGCTACTGGGCGGTCTTCGGCATCTGCGGGGCAGTCGTGCTGCTCGGTGTCTACCTCATCGTCCCGGCCCTCCATGGCGCCTGACACTTCAGGGGCCGACCGTCTGACGCTTCGGGAGTAATTCGCCTGGGCTCTCTGGGGTGCTCGCCACGGCGCCTGACGCCTCCGTGCTGCAGGCCACGTGTCGTTTCTGAAGTGCTCGCCTGAGCTCTCTGGGTGATCCCCGCGTGACGGCTCAGGCAGCGATCGCTTGCCGTCGGCAAGCTGCTTTTGGACGACCATCACTCACCGGTAGCGTCGCGTACACCCTCTAGCGCACCATCCCTCGCCCTTAGTGGCTGTGCCTACAGTTGCAATGGTGCAACGTGCCGCTGCGACGGTGTTTTGCTCCCACCGGTGCCTAGCGACAGCAGCGGTGAGGGATGCTCCGGACTATGTGCATGAAGCATCCCTGCGTCACGAGAGGAAGTGCCACTGCCGGGTAGTTATGCCGCTGACGGTGCGGGATACCCGAGCGTTGGAATCGGGGCGGCTCAGTGAAAGCAGCTGCGGGTGGCTTTCCTGAGACCCTGGCGCCTCGGCTTAGACTCGATCTGTGAGAACTCCACCGCACAATCCTCGGCAATCCGCCGATCTGCAGAAGGAAATCGCCAAAGCCGATCGCCGGCGCATCGACCAATGGCATGCAGTAATGCGGCGCGATGGACGCGTCGTACTGCGAACAAACCTAGTCAAGACTTTCGCCCTCGCACTCGTCAGCTGGCTGTTCGTCGGAGCGATCATCCTCACGTTCACCGTCACCCCCGCTTCGGCCTGGAACCCGATGTCCCCTGGCTTCGGCGGGTGGCCGGTCTTCTTCCTCCTTGCGGTCTTCGCCATCGGTTTGGCGCTGTTCGGCGTCGGAGCGCTGTTGTGGACTTTTGTCTTTCCCGTTGTGCGACCACAGTTCGTCGTGTCGAGATGGGGTGTGGAGTCCTCATGGTGGAAGCCTGGCGGGCGGGTCAGGCAGTTCGCAACGCCGTGGTCAGGCATCGTCGACATCGGGGGAGAGTTCCAGTGGAGGAAAGGGATGCTCCAGGACGCACTGGTCGTAACGATCACGGCCCGCGGTGTGACCGCTCATCGGAACGCGCTGATCGGCAACGTCAGGTTGCCGGAGTTGGTCACATATCGCGTATCAAGGGAACTCAAAGCGAAACCGCGTGATGTGTTGGTATTTCTCCGTGAGGTTCACGTGGCGCATACGGCGCATCGCTGAACTCGGACCGGAACACGACAATCCCCCAACCACCTCGGCGGCGGTTGGGGGATTGTCGATGAACGGACGGCTCAGACTGTCAGCGATGAAACCAAACGGCTCAGACTAGTCACTCAGCCAAACGACTCAGGCGAGGCCGAGGCGCTGGCGGAGGTTGTCGACCTCGGCGCGGAGTTCGGCCGGAACCGAATCGCCGAGCTCGGCGTACCATTCCTCGATGAGCCCGAGTTCGGTCTCCCACTCTTCGGGCTTGATGGCGAGAGCCTTGCGCAGCTGCTCGTCGGTGAAGTCGAGGCCTTCGGTGTCCAGGCCGCCTTCGACCGGGGTGAGGCCGAGCGGGGATTCCTGAGCATCGGCGGTGCCGGTGACGCGTTCGAAGACCCACTTGAGAACGCGCGAGTTCTCGGAGAATCCGGGCCACAGGAACGAGTTGTCGTCGTCGCGGCGGAACCAGTTGACGTAGAAGATCTTCGGCAGCTGAGCGCCCTCGGTGTTGCCGATGTTGATCCAGTGCTGCAGGTAGTCACCGACGTTGTAGCCGATGAAGGGACGCATCGCCATGGGATCGCGGCGGACGACGCCGACGGCACCGGTGGCAGCCGCGGTGGTCTCCGAGGAGAGCACCGAGCCCATGAACACTCCGTGGGTCCAGTCCTTGGTCTCGGTCACGAGCGGCATCGTGGTCTTGCGACGGCCGCCGAAGAGGATGGCCGAGATCGGCACACCGTTCGGGTTGGTCCACTCGGGAGCCAGGGTCGGCACGTTCGCGATCGGGGTGCAGAAGCGCGAGTTCGGGTGAGCGGCGGGGGTGTCGGACTCGGGCGTCCAGTCGTTGCCCCTCCAGTCGGTGAGGTGAGCAGGTGCCTCGTCGGTCTTGCCTTCCCACCACACGTCACCGTCGTCGGTCAGTGCGACGTTGGTGAAGATGTTGCCGCCGGCCTCGATGGCGCGCATCGCGGTCGGGTTCGTGGTGAAACCGGTGCCCGGGGCGACTCCGAAGAGTCCGAATTCGGGGTTGACGGCGTAGAGCTGGCCGTCTTCGCCGAAGCGCATCCATGCGATGTCGTCACCGAGGGTCTCGGCCTTCCAGCCGGGGATGGTCGGTTCGATCATGGCGAGGTTCGTCTTGCCGCAGGCCGAGGGGAACGCTGCGGCGACGTACTTGACGACGCCTTCGGGGTTCGTCAGCTTGAGGATGAGCATGTGCTCGGCCAGCCAGCCTTCGTCGCGGGCGATCGCGGAGGCGATGCGCAGCGCGTAGCACTTCTTGCCCAGCAGAGCGTTGCCGCCGTAGCCGGAGCCGAAGGACCAGATGGCGCGGTCCTCGGGGAAGTGGGTGATGTACTTGGTGGTGTTGCACGGCCAGGCGACGTCTTCCTGTCCCTCTTCCAGCGGAGCGCCGACGGAGTGGACGCACTCGACGAACTTCGCGTCCTGGGCGTCGATCGCATCGAGGGCGTACTTGCCCGAGCGAGCCATGACGAGCATGGAGAGGACGACGTAGGCCGAATCGGTGACCTCGATGCCGAACATCGGCTGGTGCGCCTCGGCGTGGCCCATGACGAAGGGGATGACGTACATGGTGCGGCCGCGCATCGAACCCTCGAACAGACCGTTGAGCGTTTCCTTCATCTCCGCGGGAGCGACCCAGTTGTTGAGTGGACCGGCATCCTTCTCGTCTTCGGAGCAGATGTAGGTCCGGCCCTCGACGCGGGCGACGTCCTCGGGGTCGGAGGCCGCGTAGTAGGAGTCCTTGGTGCCGTTGACACGCTGGATGGTGCCGGCTTCGACGAGCTTCTCAGCGATCTCGTTCTTCTGTGCTTCGGAACCATCGATCCAGACGATGTCGTCCGGGGTGGTCAGGGCGGCGATCCGGCTGACGAACGAGAGCACAGACTTGTTCTCGGTCGGTGCGTTCTTCAGCTGGTCAGCGACGACATCATGGTCGAGGACAGTCATGAGTGGTCTCCTGGTCAATCGGGTGTGGGGTTTCGTCTCCGGCGGCTGGCGTCCGTCGAGCGGTTGGTACATATCCACCGTAGGATGGGAGCGGAAGCGAAAAACGCGCGTTTCGGTCACTCGAAGATGTGCATTGGATCACAGCCAGAGGGTCATTGACGTAAAAGCAACAATCGGATGACGTGTCGTTTCAAGTGATTGACGGTTTGTTTCGGCGATGATCGACGGCTGAAATCTGCGATTTCATCCCCTCTCGCCGAGGTGGCTCTGACCGTGAGTGCGAATGTGGCGAAGCGCACGTGGGTGCGATTTGAGCTTCAGTGAAACTGGTGTGTATAGTTGTTCGAGTTGCAGGGCGTGAGTCCGAGCGACATGCGCCACTAGCTCAACGGATAGAGCATCTGACTACGGATCAGAAGGTTGGGGGTTCGAATCCCTCGTGGCGCACAGAAGGAGAGTCCCTCACCTGGCAGGATTGCTGGTGAGGGACTTTTTCGTGTGCCTGGAGTCAGGCTGATCCGGGCGTCGATCCGAAGGTTGGGTTCTGTTGGGTGCTGAGCTGAGGAAAGCCCGCCGTCACCGGGAGGAGTTCGGTGAGGTTATCGAGGTGTTCGCCGACCGCCCAGGACTGAAGACGGTGACGGGGTTCGTCCTCGGGTGGGTGATCTTCACAGCTCTGACATTGATCAACCCGGGGGAGACGCCGCTGCTGGCGGTTGCTCCGGGCATCATCTTCGCGGTGATGTTCGGCCTGATCCTTCTCTATCTCTCGGGTGAGCGGCTCATCGTCTGCGAGCGCGGGATCATTGTCGGCTCCGTAGCTCCGGGGATTCGTCCCTACGCCATTCCCTATGGGCAGATCACGCCCGGCAGCGTTGCCGGGGTCGCCGGCGCGAACAGATATCTCAAAGAGGTCGGACTCCAGGGACAGATCGCGCAGTCGACCCTGCGAGCGTCCTGGTGGACGAAGAACGGTGTCCACTTCGTCGCCTGCTCGGCCGAGGATGCCAGGCGCGGACGCAGACGTTTCACGCTGGCCCTCGACCCGATTCCTCGGTCGATCGACGGCCGGTGGATCTGGTTTGCAGGGACCGGTCGGCAGTTCGCGAGGTCGGCGGTCGAGGCGATCGCTCGGGCCGCCTCGGCGGCGGGGTATCCGCAGCTGGCCAAGGCCGCGCTCGATCGCGGAGTCGTCGAGTTGACCGGCAACCCCGAGGACGCAGCACGCCAACTGCCCGGCCACCCTCCGGTCGGCAGGGGCGGGATCAGATAGTGGGGACTAGGGTCGCTCGCGGCCGAGCCTTGTATCACCTGGCGGCAAGCACACCTTCTCGCTGTTCAGTCGACAGGCGTTTGACGGCCTCTCGGATCGTCACTCCCGAGGCCCGGTTGGCGCGTGGGAGGATCCAGTCGAAGACGAGGTCGGGGCGTTTGCGCGAGGTGTCGCGCAGAACCCAGCCGATGGCCTTGCGGATGAAGAATTCCTTTTCCTCGAGCATCGCATCGGCGAATCGGGAGAACCTGTCGAAGTCGCCGCGGCCGTGCCGCAGCGGGACCAGGTGCGCCAGCAGGGCCGAGCGGCGAATCCAGAAATCCCCATCGCTCGCCCAGCGCTCAAGAACGGGGTCGAAGGCAGTATCCCGTTCGCTCAACGGCCCTACGAGGTCCCCGGCCAGAGGGTCGACGAGCGCCCAGGTCTTCGCCTCGCGGAGCAGGCCCTCGATGAAATCCGCATCCCCGCCGCCGAGGCGGTCCTTCGACTGGATGAGCACCATCGCCGCCGCGGTGCGCCGTTCGTGGACTGGTGTGAGGTGGCTTGTCGCCCCTTCACCTGTGTCTGTCGGCCCGGCGCTCGCGGCCGAGGTATTTGGCGGAGTCGGCGCGGCCCAGAGGATTCGGGCAAGTTCGATGACCTCATCGTGGTTGAGCTTCGTCGTGCGCAGGGCGGCGCGAACGACGGCACGAGTGTCGGGCACACTCGCCCCGTAATGGAGGAGTTCGCTCTTGAGGTAGGCCTTTTCCTTCTGGGCCCGTTCGTTGCCGCCACGGGCGCGCAGATCTCGGTCGACCGCCTCGGCGAGGGTGTGGGCCTTGTTCCGGGAATCGGAATTCATGGAGTGAATCTTTCCATGGCCCCGCCACCAGTGGGTACAGGCGCTGCAGATCGCAGTGAATGCGAAGCGGCCGACAGGCGGACTCCGTCGATAGTGATGATCGAGGAGTGCGCCTGCCGGCCGTTCTCTGTTCTCAACCGGAGGCCGCGAGTCTCATGCTGCGCAGTGTCTCCGGAAGTTCGGGGGACCTCCGGTTCGGACGAGGCTCAGCCCGACCGGGACCTGTGCCGGGTCAGAACCTCAGTCCGACGCGGGACCTCAGTCCGTGCCGGCGTCGAAGGCCGAGGAGAGGTTGGCGAGGTCGCTTGCCTCGTCCACCTCGGCGTTGGAGTTCGCGATCTCCTCGGCGCCGCCGGCCTCCAGCGAGCCCACGAGCTCCGAGGTCGGACCGGACACGATGCCCATGGCCGCGTACTGCTCGAGGCGGGCACGCGAATCGGCGATGTCGAGATTGCGCATGGTCATCTGGCCGATGCGGTCCTCGGGGCCGAAGGCGGAGTCGCCCACACGCTCCATCGACAGCTTCTCCGGGTGGTAGGACAGGTTCGGGCCCTCGGTGTTGACGATCGTGTAGTCGTCGCCGCGGCGCAGGCGCAGGGTGACCTCGCCGGTGATCGCCGAGGCGACCCACCGCTGCATGGACTCGCGCAGCATGAGCGACTGCGGGTCGAGCCAGCGTCCCTCGTACATCCGGCGGCCGAGGCGGCGGCCCTCTTCGTGGTAGAGGGCGATGGTGTCCTCGTTGTGGATTGCGTTGAGCAGGCGTTCGTAGGTCACGTGCAGCAGTGCCATGCCCGGGGCCTCGTAGATGCCGCGGGACTTCGCCTCGATGATGCGATTCTCGATCTGGTCGGAGACGCCGAGTCCGTGGCGGCCGCCGATCTCGTTGGCCTTGAAGACCAGGGCAACGGGATCGTCGAAGACTTCGCCGTTGATGGCGACTGGGCGGCCGGCTTCGAAGCGGACCGAGACCTCTTCCGACTTGACCTCGACGTCATCGCGCCAGGCGGCGACGCCCATGATCGGTTCGACGATGTCGAGTCCGGCGTCGAGGAACTCCAGGGTCTTCGCCTCGTGGGTGGCGCCCCAGATGTTCGCATCCGTGGAGTAGGCCTTCTCGGCCGAGTCGCGGTAGGGGTAGCCGTGTTCGACGAGCCATTCGCTCATCTCCTGTCGGCCGCCGAGCTCGTCGACGAACTCCGAGTCGAGCCAGGGCTTGTAGATGCGCAGCTTCGGGTTGGCCATGAGGCCGTACCGGTAGAACCGCTCGATGTCGTTGCCCTTGTAGGTCGAGCCGTCGCCCCAGATGTCGACGCCGTCCTCCTTCATGGCGCGGACCAGCATGGTCCCGGTGACAGCGCGGCCGAGGGGAGTGGTGTTGAAGTAGGTCTTGCCTCCGGAGCGGACGTTGAACGCACCGCACTGGAGGGCGACGAAGCCTTCTTCGACGAGCAGGCGCTTGGCGTCGACGAAGCGAGCGATCTCGGCACCGTATTCCTTGGCGCGATCGGTCACCGACTCCAGGTCGGGCTCGTCGTACTGGCCGATATCGGCCGTGTATGTGCACGGGATGGCGCCCTTGTGGCGCATCCACGCGACCGCGCAGGAGGTGTCCAGACCGCCGGAGAAGGCGATTCCAACGTGCTCACCGACTGGGAGCGAAGACAGTACTTTCGACATGTCACCAGCGTAACGTGAGTCTCCGTCGATTGTCGAATTGTTATGCATTGGAATGTATTTTTATGTAAGTGGGGTGAGTGAGGCGATGGAATCTCGCCGAGGCGGCCCCGCCGATTGCTATCGTGAGCGGGTGACGAATCCTCCCGTACCTCAGTTCACCGTCCGCCCTGAGACTTCCGGCGACTTCGACGCGATCCACGCGTTGACCGCAGCTGCATTCGGCCAGGTTGACGAGGCAGAGCTCGTCGACGCCCTCCGCGGATCCGGCAATGGGGTCGAGGGCTTGTCGTTCGTCGGAGTGCTCGAAGGTGAGGTCATCGCCCACGCGATGCTCTCCCGCTGCTTCGTCGGCGAGGCCCCAGGCGTCTGCCTGGCGCCCTGTTCCGTATGGCCCGAGCACCAGCGCACTGGCGCAGGCACTGCGGTGATCGAAGCGCTCCTCGCCGAGGCGGCCCGCCGTGGTGAGGCATTCGCCGTCGTCCTCGGCCACCCCGAGTACTATCCGCGCTTCGGGTTCACCCCAGCCTCAGGCTTCGGCATCACCCTGCACGTCGACGTTCCCGACGAAGCGCTCATGGCGATGCCGCTGGGAGGCGAGGTACCCGCGGGCGCCCTGGCCTTCGCGCCAGAGTTCGGGGTCTGATCCGGGGCCGCGCCCCACCCGCGTGAGTTACAGCTTCGCGCGGTGTGCCCGGATCGCCTCGGCGACGGCGATGGCGTCACCTTCGGGAGCGTCGGACTTCCGATCCGGACGTGCCGTGAACAGATAGATGAATCCGGCGACAAGCACGACGACCAGACCGATGAACACGATCCAGTCGGCGAAGAACGATCCGGAGTCGCCGGGCAGCGAGAGCAGGACCATCGCGAAGATGCCGTAGGCCAGTGCGGCGAAATTGACGATGATGCCCCAACCGCCCAGCGACCACGGACCCGCCGGCTTCCACCCGCGCAGCCGCTGCCGCAGCGCCCCGAGGACGACCATCTGGAATGCGAGGTAGATGCCGAGGATCGCGAACGAGGTCACGGCGACGAGGATTCCGTCGTTGAACCAGATGAGCACGCAGATCAGAGCGGGTGCCGTGCAGGCGACGATGAGCGCATTGTGCGGGATCTTCGTCCCGTCGGTGACCTTCGACAGCCACCGGTGTCCGGGCATCATTCCGTCGCGGGCGAAGCTGAAGATCAGCCTCGACGCGGCGGCCTGCAGGCTGAGCACGCAGGAGATGAATGCGAGGACAGCGACGACGAGGAAGATCTTCGCCCCCACCGCACCGAGGCTGCCCTCGAGGATCGCGGGAATCGGGTCAGCGACCTCACCGGAGACGATCTCCTCGAGATTCGGTGCCGCGAGCACGTACCCGCCGAAGGAGAACAGGGCCGAGACCGCTCCGACGAGGATCGTCATGAGCATCGCCTTCGGGATACCGCGAGCCGGATTCGACACTTCCTCGGCGACGTCACCGCATGCTTCGAATCCGTAGAAGAGGAAGAGCCCGGCGACTGCGGCTCCCATGAAGACGGGCAGGTAGCTGCCGTCGCCGGCGGTGCCCATGGTGTCGAAGAAGACGGAGAAGCTGTGCTTGCGTTCGAAGATGAGCAGGAACAGGCCGAGTCCGATGACGCCGATGAGTTCGGCGAAGAGGCCGATGCGCGCGATGCGGGCCAGCCATTTCGTGCCCGAGAAGTTGATCGCCAAGGCCAGCACCAGCAGCGCCAGGCCGAGGAACAGTGTGGAGTTGCGGCTGAGTTCGAGGCCGAAGAGGCTCGCGAGGAACCCGGCACCGAACTCCGCCACCGAGGTGATCGTGACGATGAGTGCGCAGATGTAGATCCATGCGGCCATCCACGCATATCGCTTGCTCCACAGCCGCCTGGCCCATGGGTAGATTCCGCCGGCGATGGGAAACTGGGAGACGACTTCACCGAACACGAGGGCGACGAGCAGCTGCCCGCAGGCAACGATGACGATCCACCAGATCGAGGGCGGACCACCGGTTGAGAGCGCCACTGCCAGCAGCGAATACACACCGACGAGAGGGGAGAGGTAGGTGAAGCCGAGGGCGAAGTTCGCCCACGGACTCATCGACCGTTCGAAGGAATCTTCGTAGCCGAGGACGGCCAGATGGTCGGAATCGGAGAGATGGCCGCCGGCCCGGTTGCCGGTGGAGTTGTGAACGCCTGCGGGGTGGTGGGCGTCCGGGGGATATTCGGACATGGTGTTGTTCCTTCATTCGAATCGTCGTTGATTCTGTGCTGTTCGCATCGTATCTCCGATTCTCACCTGCGGAAGCGTTCTCGCCCGCGCGGCTGATTGCTATTTCATCCTCGCGGCGGAGGTGTCGAACAACGACGAGTCATAGCGTGGAATCACAGGCACGGACAACCGCCGAATCGGTGGGCACAGTGCAGGATCGAGGAGGAACCGTGAACACGCAGACGCACAGTCACAACGGATTCGCCGAGGCGACCGGACCGACCGAGCCATCACCTCAACCCACTATCCAACCCCACCCGCCCGGAACGACGGATTCCATGCCCGGTTCTGCCGCCTCGGCGATGGATGGATCGCACACCCCCACCGAGGATGTCGACGCGAAAGGGCGACCGCTCGCCGTCGTACCCGCCCGGGTCCCGTGGCTCGAGATCGGCATCTTCGCTGTCATCGCCTTCGGGCTCGCTTGGCTGGCCTGCCTGCCGCTGTGGTTCTCCGAGCAGGGGATCGGCGATCCCTTTCTGCTTCTGGCCTGCGGCAGCGCCATGATGTTCACTCCGCTCATCGCGAGCATCATCGCCTCCATTATCCATCGCCGCCGCGCCCGCACCAGGGGAGAGGTCCTGGCCAGTGCTCCGCGCTACTTCGGCTTCTGGCCGCTGCGCGACTTCGGCCGAGTCATCGGGATGACCATCGCCGCCTTCTTCGGGATCATGGTGCTCGTCGTCCTCGGCTATCTGGTCAGCGCAGCCTTCGGATGGCTCGCCCTCGACCTCGACGGGTTGTCCGGGTTCACGGCGCAGCTGGAGTCGATTCCCGGCACGGACTCATTGCCGACTGCCGCCGCCATCGCCATCTACCTGCTGCTCATGTTCGTCAGCTCGGTGGCCAATGTCGGTGTCACGATCGGCGAGGAATTCGGCTGGCGAGGATGGCTGCTCACCAGTCTGCGTCCCCTGGGCACCTGGCCTGCACTGCTCATCATCGGCGTCGTCTGGGGGCTGTGGCACTCACCGCTGATCCTGCTCGGCTACAACTTCGGCCGCCCCGACATCGCCGGTGTGGGTTTCATGGTCGGCGGCTGCATCATGGTCGGCGTCCTCTTCGGTTGGCTGCGCCTGCGCACCGGATCCGTGTGGCCGGCAGTATTCGCCCATGCCGCACTCAACGGCTGCGGGGCCATGTTGTTGGGCCTGTTCGTCGATGCAGGTGCGCCGACTCCGGATCCGGCGCTTGTCGCGTTCCTCGGAGTCGCAGGCTGGATCGTCTCAGCGGTCGTCATCGCAGTGCTCGTCGTCACCGGCCAGTTCCGCAAGCAGCCGGAACTGGGCATCAAAGCGAAGGCCGGCGCCGAATCTTGAGGCTCGGCCCCGGCGTCGGCTAGGCTCAAAACTCGATCAACCGGAATCCCAAACCCACAGGAGCCCCATATGACCTTCGGACCTTCGCTGCTGCAGACCGCCGGACGCGTGTTCACCGCACCGATCTTCATCAGCGGCGGATACTCGGCCGTCACTGACCCGGCAGGCAAGGCAGCGATGGCCGAGTCGACCCTGGACGCCATCCGCGAATACGTGCCCGGGCTGCCCGACGACAACGAGCTGCTCGTGCGCATCAACGGCGGCGTCCAGATCCTCGCCGGCACCACCCTGCTGCTGGGAATCAAGCCGCGCCTCTCGGCACTCGCACTCGCCGGGTCCCTCATCCCGACCACGCTCGCCGGACACTCCTTCTGGGAGATGGAAGGCGGAGAGGCGAAGGCTCACCAGACCCAGTTCTCGAAGAACCTCGCCGCGCTCGGCGGACTGCTGCTGCTCATCGGCGCCGGTGAGAACCAGAAGGCCATCGACAAGGCGGCCGCCAAGGCTGCCAAGAAGGCCGCGAAGAAGGCTGAGAAGCACGCCCTCAAACAGGCCTGAGGCATGACGCACCCGTCCGCTGGTGACTCCTCTGAGCAGGAGGCTGCGGGCGGTGTGTCCGCCGATCCGATGGCAGCCGCGATCGCTGACATCATCACCTTCAACGATGTCAAGGATCCCGATCTCTGGACGCGACCGACCACGCCGCCGTCCGTGATCGCCATCGTTGACCACGACCCCGCCTGGACCGATCATTTCGCCGAGGCGGCCCACCGGATCCGTCGGGCCCTGAGCCCGAGCGGTGCGTTCGTCGGCATCGACCACGTCGGGTCCACCTCGGTGCCGGGATTGCCCGCGAAACCGATCATCGACATCGCCCTCGTCGTAGCCGACCCCGCGGCCGAAGATGACTATGTCCCCGCGCTCGCCGAAGCGGGATTCGGTCTCACCCTCCGCGAACCTGCGTGGTACGAGCATCGGATGTTCAAGCGGCTCGACCCGGAACCCGGGCAGCCGGGATGCAATCTGCACGTCTTCGGACCCCGGTGCGCGGAAGTGGCACGGATGCGGCTCTTCCGAGATCGGTTGCGGGAGCATGCGGTCGAGCGCGAGGCCTACGAGTCGGTGAAGCGGACATCGGCCGCGGAATCGAACGCGGTCGGGGAGACGGTCATGGGCTACAACGCCCGCAAGCAGGCCGTCGTCCGCGAGATCTACCACCGCATCTTCGAAGCCCGAGGCTGGGTCTGACCCACTCCACTGATGCACCAGTTCCGATGGATCTGATCCACTCCACATACACTCCCGTCCCGAAGCGTCTGATCCGCTGATTCACACTCCCGTCGCCGTTTGCTTAGGGTAGGCTAAGCAAAGACTTGCGAACGAGGGGTGGAGCGAATGGTCAACTGGCAACGCGGAGTGATGCGGCTGATGCGCATCACGAATCACGAAGTGGTCGTCACCGGGGTCACGGACTTCACCCCGACCTACCGTCGGATCCACTTCTCCGGTGCCGAACTGCTGGCCCAACTCGATGAGGTCTTCCCGACTCTGTGGACCCGGCTGTGGTTCCCGCACCCGGAGAAGGGCGAGGGCCACCTGAGTCAGCGCGGCTACACGTTCTCGGCCATCGACCTCCACGCCGGGACGTTCAGCCTCGACTTCGTCCTCCACGGTGACCTCGGGGAAGCCGATTCGGGCGGCCCGGCAAACCAGGCAATTCCGGCGGACCCGGCAGTTTCTGCGGGTCAGGCAGGCCCGGCAGCCTCGACAAGCCCGATTGAGGCGGAATCCACGTCCGACATCGGTCCCGCGGCCCGCTGGGCGGCGCATGTCCGCCCAGGTGACACCATCGAAGCCGCCCTCACCCCTGCGCGCCTCGACCTGCCCGACGACACCTCCCGCCTCCTCCTGGTGGGGGACCTCACCGCGCTGCCGGCCATCAATTCCTGGTGCGAAGCCGTCCCCGCCGAAATCGCCATCACCGTGGTGATCACTGCCGACCCGGCCGAGGTGACAGGGCTCCCGCAGTCCGAGCACCCCAACGCGACGTGGCATTGGGTGAGTCAGAGTTCCAGCGCCGAGGCGGCCCCGCAGCATCGCACAGATCGATCCGTGGCCGATCACTTGCGCGGACTCGACCTCGATAGCGCCGGACTGTACGTCTGGTCGGCGGGGGAGAGGAGCATGGTCAAAGAGGTCCGTCGCTTCGCCAAGGGCGATCTGGGGCTGGGGCGTTCGCAGCAGTTCTCCCAGTTCTACTGGTTCGCCGACAAACCCACCGGCTGAGCCGCGCCGACACGAATCGCTTGACCCTCCGATCCGCTACAGCACTGGATTTCCGTCCCCATTCGCCACATCTCTAGAATTCCGCGCAGAAACGCCTATGCTCAAGGCATGGCCAAGGCACTCCTCATCGTCGATGTCCAGAATGACTTCACCGAAGGCGGCGCGCTCGGCGTGACCGGCGGTGACGCCGTCGCCGAAGGCATCAGCGCTCACCTCACAGCACATGCTGGGGACTACGATGCCATCATCGCTTCCCGTGACTGGCACGATGCCGACAATGACAACGGCGGCCACTTCAGTGACTCCCCGGACTTCGTCGATTCCTGGCCCGTCCACTGCGTCGCAGGCACCGACGGCGCGGCTTTCGATCCTCTCCTCGACACCGCGGCCATCACCCATGAAGTCCGCAAGGGCCAAGGTAAACCCGACTATTCGGCTTTCCAGGGGGTCACGGACGCGGGGAGCCGCCTCGGCGAGCTTCTTGGCGATCTCACCATCACCGAGGTGGACGTCGTCGGCATCGCCACCGACCACTGCGTACGCGCCTCCGCACTCGACGCGCTGAGCGCGGGGCTGAGCGTTCGCGTGCTCACCGACATCGTCGCGGGCGTCGGAGACGAGTCGAGCAGGGCCGCCCTCGCGGAGGTCGAGAAGGCGGGCGCTGAGCTCGTCTGAGTCGCCGACTCTCCGCGGAACCTCCACCCTCAGAAAACCTATCGCCCCAGGTCAGCGCGTTTTCTCCATCGAAAGTTGCAGATCGAATCCGAACTCACAGGCGATGTGTGTGACTCCATAGATTGATGGACTGGAGTCATGAACTCACCACTGGCACAAACCGCACATACGCTGACATCGAAGCGCGGTTCGTGGCTCGTCCTCGGCGGGATCGTCGTCCTCGTCGCCCTGCTCTTCGGACTCCTGTCCGGGGCAGGAGAAGACCGGCCCAACGAAACCGCACCGGCCGATTCCGAATCGACTCAAGCGCAGAAGATCCTCGACAAGTTCCCCGAGGCGGACAAGCAGTCCGTCATGGTCGTGTCCTCGAACGAGGATGGATCCGAACTCTCCGCCGACGACCAGGCCGAGCTGAAGAAGCTCGGCTCCTCGCTCGGCGACTCCGTCGGCGACGAATCCACCGAGACCGTCACCGGACCGATCCTCAGCGACGACAAACAGGCCGCGCTGCTCATGGTGCCCATCACAGTCGGCCTGACGAACTCCGACACCGCCGAGACCGTCGACGACCTGCGCACCGCCATCGCCGACGACCCGACCGCTTCAGGACTGACCGATGAGGGCATGTCCCTGCTGGTCACCGGCGGTCCCGCGATCGGCGCCGACATCGCCTCGGCATTCAACGGCGCGGACTTCACGCTGCTCATCGTCACCATCGTCATCGTCGCCCTCCTGCTCATCATCACCTACCGCTCACCGATCCTGTGGCTGCTGCCGCTCATCGTCATCGGCACCGCCGACGGACTCGCCTCGACCGTGACCGCGGCCGTCGGCGACTGGCTCGACCTGCAGTTCGACGCGGGCATCATCAGCGTCCTCGTCTTCGGCGCCGGAGCGAACTACGCGCTGCTGTTCATCTCCCGCTACCGCGAGGAGCTGCGCCGCTTCACCGACCACCGCCGCGCGCTCGCCGACGCCTGGACGCACACCGCCACGACGATCCTCGCCTCGAACCTCACCGTCGTGCTGTCCCTGCTCAGCCTCGTCTTCGCGATCATCCCCGGCACCCGCGGCCTGGGCATCACCGCGGCCGTCGGCCTGCTCATCTCCGCAGCCGCCGTCCTCGTCGCCCTGCCGCCCGTGCTCGCGATCTGCGGCAAGAAGATGTTCTGGCCCTTCATCCCGAAGGCCGAGGAGAGCACGGATGAAGAGATGACTCCCGCCGAGGCGGCCGCCGCCGGCCGTGCCACCGCACCTGAGGGTGCGACCGCACGTGCGGGTGCGGCCAAGCCCTCGATCTGGCGCACCATCGCCACTCGGGTGGTGCGCAAACCGGGGCTCCACCTCGGTGCCGGGATCGTCATCCTCGGTGTCATGGCCACCGGGTTCATCGGATCCTCGATCGGACTCGACCAGACCGAGAAGTTCCGGGTCCAGTCCGAACCCGCGCAGGGACTCGATGTCCTGGCCGACCACTTCCCGCCCGGGGAATCCCAGCCGATCTGGATCGTCGCCGATACCGACCATGCCGATGAGGTCGCCGATTCGGTCAACGATATGAACGGCGTCGTGCGCGCCTCGGCGATCGAGGACACGAACATCGACGGCACCTCGGTCACGAAGATCATGGTCACCGGCGAGTATGCACCCGACAGCACGAAGGGACTCGACCTCGTTGAGGACATCCGCGGCGACGTCCACGCCATCGACGGAGCCGACGCCCAGGTCGGTGGTGCAGCGGCCACGGAGCTCGACGCCCGTGACGGCAATCAGAAAGACTTCATGACCATTGTTCCGATGGTCTTGGCGATCAGCTTCATCATCCTGCTCGTCATCCTCCGTGCACCCATCGCGGCGTTCACCCTGCTGCTGGTCAACGTGGTCTCCTCCGCGGCGGCCATCGGGCTCGGTGCGTTCCTGTCACGGACGATCTTCGGTCAGTCCGCCCTCGATGCACAGGTGCCGATCCTCGCGTTCCTCTTCCTCGTGGCACTCGGCATCGACTACTCGATCTTCCTCGCCCACCGTGCGAAGAAGGAATCTGTCCTCCACGGCGGACGCCAGGGCATGGTCGAGGCAGTCGCCCACACCGGCGGCGTCATCACGAGTGCCGGCATCGTCCTGGCCGGAGTGTTCGCGGCGCTGGGCATGCTGCCGCTGATGGTGCTCGGCCAGCTCGGCCTCATCGTCGGAGTCGGCGTACTGGTCGACACGATCATCGTCCGCACCATCATCGTCCCCTCGATCTTCGGACTCGTGGGCGACAAGATGTGGTGGCCCAACAAGGCGATCACGCACTTCCACGAGCGTGCGGCATCCGGTGCGGCTGACGGTGACGAACACTCCACCCATCTGCTCGCCGAGAAGGAATTCGCGGACTCCGGTTCCGGGATTCACCACGGCAGGCACTGAGCCGTCACGCTGGGTGGGCTCGGGCGACGACGCAGATCGTCGCCCGGGCCCACTCGGTTTCCGCACCGGACGGTGCAGATGTCATACCACCGGGGTTCCGGATGTGATTGAGTTGGCAGGGAGATCATGACAGCACAGGATCACCGCTTCGGCAGTTTCATCGCCGAGGCCGATCTTCAGGAAGGTGGCAGCGTGGGCGCACGCAAATGGACGGAACGCACGATGGAGTTCGGTCAGCACGCCATCGCGCTCGTCCTCATGCTCATCTCCTGTATCCGCGCGGTCTCTGCCGGTGCACCGATGCTCGCTGCCGTAGCCGTGAGCGTCGTCTTCCTCGCTTGGTACGCCCTCGGCGCCGTCCGCGCAGCGCGCTCCGGCGCACTGGTCCTCGCGAAATGGTGGCTCATCGTCCTCGCAGCCGCCTGGCTGTGCACCTTGCTCGTCTCCGCCGAGTTCATCTGGGTCGCCTTCCTCCTGTGGCTGCTCGCCGGTCACCTCTTCTCCCTGCGCATCGCCGTCGTCTTCACCGCACTCACCTATATCGCGACCATCGTCGCCCCACTCGCGCACTATGGGCAGGTGCCGACCCCGAGCATCATCGGCTCGCTGATCGGCGCCGTGTTCGCTCTCGGGCTGTCCCGCGGTTATATCGAACTCCTGCGCGAGGGCCGCCGCCGGGAGGAACTGCTGCGCTCGCTTGAGCTCGCCCACCAGAACCTGCTCGACCTCCAGGATGAGCTCGCTCTCACCCAGCGGCACGCAGGTGAGATCCAGGAGCGGACCCGCGTCTCCCGCGACATCCACGACACGATCGCGCAGTCGATCTCGTCGATCCGTCTCATCGCCCACGCCGAGGCGGAGCGCACCACCGATGATCACGCCGGGCAGGTGCTCGCCCAGGTCGAGGAGCTCGCCGCGCAGAGCTCCCGGGATGTCCGCCGCATCATCGCCGCCCTTGCCCCGGCCGAACTCGAGGACGGGGCGTTGACCGCGGCGATCCGCCGCCTGCTCGCCCGCCTCGAGGAGGACAGCTCGATCACGGGTCGCCTCGACGTTGACGAGACCCTGCCGACTCTGTCCGCCGAGGCGGAGGTGGCGCTGCTGCGGACCGCGCAGTCTGCGCTGGCCAACGTTCGGCAGCATTCACAGGCCACGCGTGTGATGGTCAGCCTCATGGACCTCGACGGGGCGATCAGGATGGACATCGTCGATGACGGCGTCGGAATGGACGATCCGCACAATCGGCAGCGGAACCCCGATTCGGGATTCGGTCTCGACTTCATCGGCTCCAGGATGCGCGAACTCGGCGGTGAACTCGTCATCGAATCGAGTCAGGGATCCGGCTTCGCCATCTCCGCGACGCTGCCGAGCCAGTCCCAGCTGCACACCCGGGGTGAGGGGCTCGGCGGAGCGTTCGAGGGCACGGGCGCGGATTCGGACCGCCGCCTCGGCGAGGGTGAGGGCACCGGCACGGAAGCGGCGGGCACGGATGGATCGGGCCGCCTCGGCGAGGGTGAGGTCACAAACGAGACCACTGAACCAGGAGAGAACGCATGAGCATTCGAGTCATCCTCGTCGACGACCACCCGGTCGTGCGGGCGGGCCTGAAGTCCGTCATCGACGCTCCGGACCACATCGCCGTCGTCGGTGAGGCCGGCAGTGGTGAGGAGGCGCTGGCTGTCGTCGACGAACTCGACCCCGACGTCGTCCTCTGCGATCTGCGGCTGGGGGAGGGGATCGACGGCATCGAGGTGACGAAGCGGCTGCGCGCAAAGGCGAATCCGCCGGCGGTGCTCATCCTCACCACCTTCGACCTCGACTCGGAGATCATCGCCGCGATCAACGCCGGGGCCTCGGGCTACCTGCTCAAGGACATCGACCCTGGGGACATCTCGACCGCGATCGAGAAAGCGGCGAAGGGGGAGACCTATATGCCTCCGGAGATCTCGTCGAAGGTTTTCGCCGCGATGCGCAACCCCAGCCCGAAGCTCACCCGGCGTGAACGCGACGTCGTCAAACTTCTGGCCACAGGGGCCTCGAATGCGCAGATCGCACAGGAGCTCTTCGTCACCGAGGCGACAGTGAAGAGCCACCTCGTCAACGTATTCACGAAGCTCGGGGTGGACTCGCGGGCCCGCGCCATCCGAGTCGCCGAGGACCAGGGGCTGGTTTAGCGGCCGCGCTTCTCGCAGTCTCCGCCGAAAAACGGGCTGAGCGTCGAGAAACGCATGTGCACCCCCGTTTCTCGACACGCAGCCCGTTTTTCGGCGAGTGCGCGGTTCTATGCTCACCACACCCGAAGTGCCAATGTGAATGCCGCCGCATATGATCAAGCTATGCACAGGGGTATGAGCAGGAGAAACGCATTATGAAGCGGATGTGGGCGGCGGTTGTGGCGGCAGGTTTAGTGGCGCTGAGCGGCTGCAGCATCGGCGGCGAACCAGAGGGAAAACCATCGCCGACGACGACCCCGACCTTGGCCGAACCGGTCGAGCTCGATTACTTCGCCACACTGACCGTCGACGATGGTGCGGGGCATGCGCTCGTCACCGACTGGGTCGAAGAGAAGCTGCGGGCGATCGATTCCACCGGAGAAGAGCTGTGGAGCATCGACGCCTACATCAATGACGAAGGCGGAGGCTCAGAAGCCTATTCCGCGGGAGACCTGGTGATCGTCAACGACTACTCGGGAACGGTCACTGCCTACACCTGGGAAGACGGCGAGGAAGCCTGGTCATTCGACATTCCCGGCCCCGACGATGCGTGTCATGAACAGATGGCGTTCGGCTCCCGGTCGACAGGGCTCGGCAACCGCCTCGGCGAAGATGACCTGCTCCTGCTCGAATACAGCGGCATGCGAATGGACGGGCACTGCACACCTACCTCCGAAGCCGGCAATGCGGTGTTGCTCGCCCTTGACCCATCGACAGGGGTTGAAGCCTGGCCGTCGCTGTCGATCGATGATGACGGTCGGACCTTCGGCGGCTCCCTGATTCACCTCGCGCCGGACCGCAAGAACGCAGTCATGTCATGGAAGTCCGGGGAGGACTCCATGGTCACACGGATCTCATTGGACACCGGGCGCCATGCCACTGTTCCCATCACCAAAGCTCGAGCGATCGACGACTCCGGAGTCGAGCACTTCGACGTCTTTCCGACAAGCGATGAGACCACGCTGACCTACCTCTTCGGAGCCGAGGACCCCGATGACCCGATGAGCCAGGCGTTCAGCAGAGCAGCTGAGCTGACCCTTCCTGCTGGACTCAAAGAGACCGACAGCGCGACATTGGCCGCCGACTCCGGCCCTAACGCCGCGACGATGGAGGACACGACCGATCCGATGTGTTCGACCGACTTCACCTTTACGCCGGAAGGCCGGGCCGCGTGTCTGCAGCTGCAGCTGTTCGCTTCGGCGGTCAAATATCAGGGCTCGGACGGGTCGCCGGAAGGATGGTTCGCGGATGCACCGGAGATGGCTTTCGATACCGTGCTGTACTCGGGGGCTCCCAGAACAGTGCCTTTCGACAGCCGAGGGAAGGCTGCGGTACTCGCGCCGGGTCCCGACGGAGGCGTCGTCGCCATCGATGCAGCGACCGGGAAGACGGCGTGGAATGCTGGCGACTACAGATCGACGACTCCGTGGGGCGGCGAGGGAGTATTGCCCGACGTCGGGCTGGTCGTGCTCACTGACAATAAGAAGACGAGCTTCTACGACTCGGATACCGGCAGACTCGTCGAGGAGCACAAGGCCGACCAATACGATGAGCTGACCTCCGGCTACAGCACCATTCTCGTCGCCGGTGAGAAATCGACGACGATGTGGGCTGTGGTCGACACGTGAAACGCCGAACCGCCGTTGCAGGCCGAGGCGGCGCCAGTGAGTCGGAAGCCGAGCGCGCCGCATCGGCACTGTGACCAACTGTCAGATGAATAACTGATAGGTAATCACCATTACCGTCACTCCAGGTGAGAGACGCAGACGATCGGGACGGAGAACGCCGCATCGCCCCAATCGGCTCTTCTCGACTACGGAGTTTCACCTCATACCGGTAGTCTGTTCCCTGCACATCGGGACGGCCGCGCGCATGCGCAGCGCAGTCCAGGTCGAGACAGCGGAGGTGACATGGCAGGCGAAGACGAGACGTTTCCGCCCCGCCCGGTGACCCCGCCGAACCGACGAATCGGTGCATTGTCCGGCAATACCAAGGGCATCGGCACATCCACAGACACCGCCACCGAGGCGGCTCCCGGTCGATCTGCGGACGCGGACTCCCAGCAGCCCTCGGTTTCCGCGGACCATGCAACCGTGCAGTCCGGAGTCGATGATGTCGACGCCTCGGCGTTGGACATCACCCTGCCGCACGTCGGGGAACTCACCTCTGCCAGTGAAGACGCGATCGTCGACCCATCGGAAGCGGTGCTCGAGAGCATCGACCTCGACACCTGGAAATGGCCCGAGTTCTTCGCCTTCGCGCTCACCCGAATGCAGGAGATCTTCCCGACCGGCGGCATCCCGCGCGGCATCGGGCCGGTGCGCGAATACGTCACCGAAGACAACGACTTCCGGTCCTTGACGATCGACCGCGAGAAATGGCCGGCCGCCGACGAGGACTGGACCACCGTCGGCGACGTGCTGGCCAACACCCACACCGACGCCTGGCTCGTCACACGCAACGGAGTGGCGCTGGCCGAGGAATACGCCTGGCCGATGAAGCCCGCCCGCCAGCACATGCTCTTCTCCGTGAGCAAGTCCATCGTCGCCACCGTTATCGGTGCGCTCGCCGACGCCGGACTGCTGCGCCCCACCGACCTTGTCACCACGCATGTGCCCGCATTGGCCAAGAGCGGCTACGCGGGAGCCACCATTCGCGATCTGCTCGACATGCGCTCGGGCATCAAGTTCTCCGAGGAATACCTCGAGGAAGGCTCCGAGATCCGGGCCCTGTTCGAAGCGGTCGATTTCGCGCCCCGATCAGCCGCCTCGGCGAAGGGGATCAAGAACTTCCTCATCGGGCTGACCAGCGACCGAGAACACGGCTCAGCATTCGTCTACCGCAGCTGCGAAACCGACGTGCTCGCCTGGATCGCCGAGGCGGTCACCGGTCAGCCGTTCTCCATCGTCGCCAGCGAATACGTGTGGTCGCGGATCGGCGCCGCCCACGCCGCCCAGGTCTGCCAGGACCGGTGGGGCGGATCGATCGCCGACGGTGCCATCAGTGCCACCCTGCGCGACCTCGCCCGCTTCGGCGAGATGATCGCCCGAGGCGGCACCACGGACAACGGTGAACGCGTGCTTTCGGCGGAATGGGTCGAAGACATCTTCACCGGCGCCGAGGACTCCGCCAAGGTCTTCGCTGCGTCCCCGTCGGGACGCTCCTACCCGGGCGGAATGTACCGCAGCCAGTTCTGGATGCCCTCGGCCGATCGCAACGTCGTCATCGGCATCGGCATCCACGGCCAGATGCTCTACATCGACCGCGCCACTCAGACCGTCGGCATCAAGCTCTCGAGCGACCCAGAACCGGTGAGCCTCGCGGCCCAGCACGGCACCCTGGCAATGTTCGAGGCCATCGCCGAGGCGGTCCCGACCGCTGGTCAGACGCCTGCAAGCCCTGCACCCACCGAGGCGGCCCCCCGGAACTCTGTACCGGGCACCGCCCCTGCAGTGCCGAGCGCAGCTGCTCCCGCCGACCCGAGTATCGGCAGCCCCGAGGCGGCGAGTGCCGAGGCTCTGGCTGCGGATTCGATTCCGGTGGCTGCGTCACCAGCCGAAGCGGTGCAGGCGGCTGCGGAATCCGTCGAATCGGTCCCTGCACAGACCTTGCCCGCCCCGGCGGAAGATGCCCCCGTAGCGCCGGCTCCCGCAGACCCGATTCCGGCAGCCCCAGCAGCTGCAGACCTTGCATCTGCAGCGCCCGTGCCTGCGCTGAGTGAAGCAGCAGTTGCACATCCTGAGGCCGCGCCTCCAGCAGCTGCAACTCAGGATCCGCCTCTGCCGGGAGCGCAGACTGCCCCTCTCATCGGCCAGAACACGCTGTACTGAGCCCGAGCGGTTCGCGTGTCTCCTGCGGGCGGATCTACCTCGAAACAGTGCGGATACTCGAAGCGGATCCACCCACAGGAGGCATGCCGACCGCAGTCCCGTCCGGCGTAGCTGTGTACGTGTCGATCCGCCTCTTAGGTGACAATTCCGTAGCGATTGGTGCGGGGACTCGGTAGCGTGAGGATCGGAATGACACCGATCATAGGAGATATGACCATGACCGACTTCTTCGACCGCGAGAACGACCGCAAGTACGACAGGGCCTACAAGGAAACCACTCCCGACATCCTCAAGGCCTTCGGCGAGTTCAACAACGCCGTCTTCGCTTCCGAAGGTCGTGAAATCCCGCTGAAGTACCGTGAGCTCATCGCCTACGCCGTCGGCTTGACCACCCAGTGTGCCTACTGCATCGATGCGCATTCGAATGCCGCCGTCAAGGCCGGCGCCACGGAGACCGAACTGGCAGAGACTGCCTGGACTGCCTCGGCTCTTCGTGCCGGTGGAGCCTATGCCCACGGTCGTTTGGGCTTCAAGCTCACCGGGGTCCACGAGCACTGAGTTCGCCCCGGGTCGAGTCCCGATTGCCTAGACTGAGAGGCGATCATGAGTGACGAGCCCCGCACCCTTCCGCGCAGAACAACCCGTTCCCGCCCGCACCGCATCCTCGTGCTGGCACTGGACGGGGTGTCTGCCATGGATCTCGGCGTCCCCGTCCAGATCTTCGGGCGGGAGTCGAACGCAGCCACAGACCGCACCCGCACCGAAGCGGCCCCACGCTCCCAGCCGAATCCGAGCGGTGAGGCGGCTTCCGCCGTGCCCGGCGGACGGGCGGCGAGCGTCCCTGCAGGGGTCTGGCCCTACGAGGTTGAGGTCTGCGGCATCGCTGCAGGAAAGGTGACCGGTTCGGACGGGCTCGACTATTCCGTCGACCAGGGACTTCACGCCCTGGAGACCGCGGACACGATCATCCTGCCGGGTGCCACCTCGGCGGTGGCAGAAGAACCACCGGCCTCGGTCGTCGGGGCGCTCCTCTCGGCTTTCGAACGCGGCGCGCGGATCGCTGCCATCTCCACCGGCACCTTCGTCCTCGCGCGCACGGGGCTGCTCGTCGGGCGACGCGCCACCACGCACTGGTCGACGGCGAAGGAGCTCGCCCGACGGTTCCCCTCGATCAAGGTCGACGAAAACGTCCTCTTCATCGACGAAGGGCAGCTGCTGACCTCCGCCGGAGCCGCCTCGGCGATCGATCTGTGCCTCCATCTCATCCGCAGCGATCACGGCGTCGGACTGTCCAATCAGGTCGCCCGGCGGCTCGTCGCCGCCGCCTATCGCAGCGCCGGCCAGGCGCAGTACGTGCCGCGCAGCGTGCCTGACCCGCTCGGCGACGACTTCGCCGACACCCGCGAATGGGCGCTTCAGCACATCGGCGAGAAGATCACCCTGCGGGATCTCGCCGCCAATGCCGGAGTCTCCGTGCGCACCTTCTCCCGCCGCTTCGTCGAAGACACCGGCTACACACCGATGCAGTGGGTGCTCAGAGCCCGAGTCGATGTCGCCCGGGAGCTCTTGGAGAACTCCGACCTGGGCATCGAACAGATCGCTGACCAGGTGGGACTCGGAACGGGTGCGAATCTGCGGATGCACTTTCAGCGCATCCTCTCGACCTCCCCGAACGACTACCGTCACTCCTTCCAGGGCTGAAAGCGGGCGCTTGTCAGGGCGAGGATCTGACACCTCCGGGCCGAGCTGGGGCATTTTTCGGCACATTTCATGGGCCTGGATCACACGAAGACAACGGTGGCCAGAAACTTTCGACCTTTGGCAATACGACTGGCGAGAACCTTGCGTAGATTGTCTGGCTGGCCACTGTTGACGTTTGTGGAAATCGCCCATGATGGAGATATCACGACGAATCCCGTCTTCAACATCTACAAGGAGTGACATTGACTCGCATCGCCATCAATGGTTTCGGTCGCATCGGACGCAGCACCCTGCGCGCGCTGATCGAGCGCGGCAGCGAGCTCGAGGTCGTGGCCATCAACGACCTGGGCCCCGTGGACGATCTCGCTCGGCTGCTGAAGTTCGACACCACCCTCGGGCGCTTCAACCATGACGTCGAGGCCACGGATGATGAGATCGTCATCGACGGCAAGGCCATCAAGGTCTTCGCCGAGAAAGATCCGGCCAAACTGCCCTGGGGTGAGCTCGACATCGACATCGCGCTCGAATCGACCGGCCGCTTCACCAAGGCCGAAAAGGCCAGCGCCCACATCACCGCTGGCGCGAAGAAGGTCCTTGTCTCCGCTCCCTCGAAGGGTGCCGACGTCACCCTCGCCTACGGAGTGAACAACGAGGCGTACAAGCCCGAGCACACCGTCATCTCCAACGCCTCCTGCACCACGAACGCCCTGGCCCCGCTGGCCAAGGTCCTCGACGACCTCGCCGGAATCGAGCAGGGCTTCATGACCACCGTCCACGCCTACACGGGCGACCAGATGGTCCAGGACGGCCCTCATAAGGATCCCCGCCGTTCCCGTGCCGCCGCCGAGAACATGATCCCCACCTCGACGGGTGCGGCCAAGGCCATCGGCCTCGTCCTCCCGCAGCTCGACGGCAAGCTGTCCGGCGACGCCATCCGCGTGCCCGTCCCGGTCGGATCGATCGTCGAGATCAACACGACCGTGTCCCGCGAGGTCACCCGCGACGAGGTGCTCGACGCCTACAAGAAGGCCGCCGAGGGTGAGCTCAAGGGCATCCTCGACTATGAGACCGAGCCCGTCGTCTCCTCCGATATCGTCGGTCAGCCCGCTTCGTCGATCTTCGACTCCGCGCTCACCCGCGTCGTCGGCAACCACGTCAAGGTCGTTGCCTGGTATGACAACGAGTGGGGCTTCTCCAATCGTGTCGTCGACAACCTCGAGTTCATCGGCAAGAACTGACGTTCTCCGCTGATACTCGCCTGATCTTCATCGGCGATATCCGCCGGTGACTTCGAACGTCGCCGAGGTGGTTGCTCGGCGCCGACGGATGCACCTGTGGCCTCGAATCCGCTCCGCGCGGATTCGAGGCCACAGTCGTCGCAACGGAATTCCCGGAAGTCACAAGGGACTCCCTGGCAGGGCTTCGCCTCACCGAGGAGGCCCTGCGTCTGCGCGCGGCGCTCAGACGTCGTCGGCGCCGGGGGTGCCGCCTTCGTCTTCCCAGCGTTCGATGGCGCGGACCTTTGCGCGGCTGAACTTCAGGCGGATGCCGTAGCCGCCTTCCTTGCCGTCGGGAATGAACCGCGCACCGTACTGTTCGAGGGCGAGGATGAGTCGACGCTCCTGCTCGGCGGTCAGGTCCGCTTTCCCCTTTTCGTAGTCCTTGAGTTCGGACTTGTCGATCTCAGCTTTGTCTGCCACGTGCTTGGCCGAGACCTGGCAGAGGATCCGCGTTGCGCGTGCCAGGGGGCCGTCGATGATGATCTCTTCTGTGCTCATGGCTCCACTTTGCCAGAGGCCATGATGGCTGCCAAGGACGGGCGACCGGCCTCTTGGCCTGATTCGCCGCCGGCGGCGAATTGGGATCGCTGCGCACATCTCAGCCCGGTGAAGTGTGTAGAAGCAGGTGAAACTGCGGACCAATGGTGTTCTATTCATTCCCGAGCAAGTCATGTCAGTGCCGCGGTCTAATGTTCTGTCCACGCATCCGACATCGGAGTCGGAGGTGACGCGTCGCAGGGTGCGGCGCACGACGGAAGGTCAGAACAATGATGATCACGACCAACAGCGTCGCTCGTTTGGCGCAGAGGTGCGGAGAGTTCCTCGGCGACTTCGGCCAGACGATGACACCGAGCTACCCGGCGAGCCTCGCGCTGTGCATCCTCGACGCAATCTATTCGACGGGCTCCCACCCGACGGCGGTGGATAAAGTCGTCGCCCGGTACATCGCCCAGCACGGAGAAGCCCATGGAGCGAAGTCGCTGCGCTACTCGATCGCCGCCGCAGGTGGGGCACGTCCGTGGGCTGAGTTCGAGGCGTGCAACCTCAAACCGGCTAGCACCCGCCCGGGGGCGGTGCTCAAGGCCGAGGTCGTCGACGACGCCACCCGAGTCATGGCCGACTATGGGATCGATGATGTCGGTGATCTGCTTGAAGCGGTCGGCGAGGGAGTCGGCAACGATGCGTTCTACAACGACGTCTCGAAGGCCTGGCGAGCTCTGCCCAGCCAGAGCTCGGGCATCACGTGGCTCCACCTGCTGATGCTCGCCGGGTGCCCTCAGTTCGAGGTCGACGACAAGGTGATCGGATACCTCGCCGAGGTGGCCGACTCCGAAGCCGATCTCACCGTCGACTACGTGCACGATGAGATCCACGCAGTCGCCCGCGTGCTCGACACCGAGGTGTCAGCCGTCCGAAGGATCGTCTGGCAGGCTTCGCACGGCCGTATCCTCTCACTGCTCAAGGACGAGGACCTTCTGCCGGCTGACGGTCCGATCGAGGGTCCTGAGACGTCCAGTTCGGTCTGGGAGTTCAGCCCGGAACCGGTGGCGGGCAGGCCCTTCTGAACCGTGTCGAGCAGTGCGCTCGGCTCAGCGACCCGCGTTGCGCCGGTGCTGTGCGGCCAGCCGCACCGGCGCGTTCGGGGCGCCGTATCCCTGGTAGTCATTGCGGCGTTCGACCATCTCGAAGAACACCGATCCGATCGTCGAGGTGTAGAAATGGAGGAACTCGCCGCTGCCGTCGCGGTCGTAGAGGATGTTGTTCGCCCGCAGCCGTTCGAGCAGATCGGGGGCGAGATCGAAACGAGCCTCGAGATCCTCGTAGTAGTTCTCGGGAACAGGCAGGAAGTCCAATCCTCGTGAGACCGCGGTCTCTGCGGCCGTGAAGATGTCATCGCAGGCGAGAGCGACGTGCTCGGGGTAGCCACCGGTCGTCGAAGTTTCGGCAGAACGCGGCGCGAGGTTGAGCGGCATGCGGATCGTCCCGTCGGAGCTTGCCATCACCTGCGACCGGACGAGACCCGAGGGGCTGGGCACATCGTTCGAGACCTGAGCGTGGAGCGCGAGAAGAGAGGTGTAGAAGAGCACCGCTTCGTCATAGTGGTGGGCCGGCTGTGCGAGGTTGACGTGGTCGATGGCCGAGCGGCGATCGTCGGGGACGTTGCCGAATTCCTCGGTCCACGTGGGGTCGATGCCGGTTCCGTTGCCGAAGAATACCTCGGACCCGTCGGGAGCGAAGACGCCGCGCAGGATCTCCTCGTCATGGGCCTGGTCGCGGGGGACCTCGGTCGCCTGGAGCAGAATCGCCCGATTGATCGCGGCGTCGGCATCGGCCACGGCGAAGCCGATGCCGTGCAGATGGGTTCCCGATCCGGTGGGTGCGCCAGAGGGCTCGGATTCCACGGGGTCGACACCAGCGGATTCGGTGACGACGATGCGTGCCTGTCCGCGACGCCACAGCTGGACGTGCGGCTTCGTGCGGTGGAATCCGACGAAGCGGAATCCGAGCTGGTGGATCTGCCGGGTCAGTGCCCCGAGGTCGTCGGTGCCGAGCTCGACGTAGTCGACGCCGCGAGGTTCGGCGACCTCGGGCAGTCGCTGCAGGTCGAGACGCACTCGTCCCGCACCGGCGGCTGCAGAAGTGCCGCTGGCCGAACCCGGGTCATTGTCCACAGACACCTGATCCGCGGTCGCCGCCTCGAGCCACCGCAGGGAGCGCAGCCCGTCGACGGCGGTGCGCTGAGTGTCGGCCTGCCGGAAGGAGTCGTTGAAGACTTCGAGCGACACCGGTCCGGAATAACCGGTCCCGGCGACGCGAGCGAGGAAGTCAGTGAGGTCCCATGAGCCTTCGCCGGGGAAGACTCGGTGGTGACGGGACCAGCTGAGCACGTCCATCGACAGGGCGGGGGCGTCGGCGAGCTGGAGGAAGAAGATCTTCTCGCCCGGGATCTCGGCGATGCGTGACAGGTCCGTACCGCGGGAGAGGATGTGGAAGCTGTCGAGGCAGGTGCCGATGCGCGGATGGTCGGCGGCCTTGACGAGGTCCCAGGCGCGATCGTATTCGGAGACGAATCGACCCCAGGCCAGCGCCTCGTAGGCGACATTGATGCCGTATCTCTCTGCCAGATCGCCGAGGCGGCGCAGCTGATCGACGACGACCTCATCGTTGTCGATGGTTGCGGTGGCGACGTTCGAGCACAGCAAGATCGTGGTCATACCCATTCGACTCATCAGCTGGAACTTCGCCTCGGCCCGGGTCAGATTGGCGGCGAACTGCTCGTCATCGACGCCTTCGAAATCGCGGAAGGGCTGATAGAGGTCAAGACTCAGTCCGAGCTCTGCGGCCAGTGCAGCGGTCGCTTCGGGGGAGTTGGGGGAGACGATGAGATCCTGTTCGAAGATCTCGACCCCGTCGAATCCTGCCGTTGCGGCAGCCTGCAGCTTCTCCTCGAGCGTGCCTGACAGGCACACCGTGGCAATCGAGGTTTTCATCGTGACCTTTCCTCGTGGACGACATCGATCTCTTCCAGGCTCAGTCCCTTCGTCTCCTTCGCCGTCATCGCGACCAGGCCGACGACGACGCAGACGCCCGCGGTGAACGCGGCGACCGAGACCCAATTCTCTCCTCCGGCGCCGGCGACAGCGGAAGCGAGGACCGGAGCCAGACCGCCGGAGACCGCGAATCCGACCTGTGTGCCCAGTGCCAGACCTGTCACTCGTGCCGTCGTCGGGAACATCTCGGCGTAGAACGAGGGCCAGATGGAGTTGGCCAGCGAGTACGCGCAGCCGGACATGATGGCGCCGAAGACGAAGATGAGCGGCCAGTTCCCGGCCGAGACCGCACCCAGGTACGGGAACATCATCAGACCCGATCCGACGGCGCCGGTGATGAAGATCGGCTTCCGGCCGAATCGGTCGGAGAGCAGTGCGGCCGCCGGGATCGCGAAGAGGGCGACACCGTTGGCGATGACCGAGACGAGCAGCATGGTCGAACGCTCGAGGCCGACGATCGACGTGGCGAACGACAGCGACCAGACGGTGAAGACCATATTCACGGTGTTGACCATGGCGCACACGGCCACGCGGACGACCGCAGCCTTGTGCCACCGGAAGACCTGCATGAGCGGTGGGTTCTCAACCCGCGACTCCTTGAATGCCGGCGGCTCCTCGAGCCCGCGACGGATGAGCCAGGCGGTGAGCACGACCAGTGCCGACAGCCAGAACGGTACACGCCAGCCCCAACTGAAGAGTGCTTCGTCAGGGAGGAAGGCAGTGAAGGGAATGAACACGGCTGTGGCCAGCAGGGTGCCGGCCTGAGTGCCGTGCAAGGTCCAGCTCGTTGTCCACGACCGCTTCGCCTCGTCCGAATGTTCGAGGGAGACTGAGATTGCGCTCGCCTGTTCACCCGAAGCCGACAGGCCCTGGATGATGCGGCAGAGCACGAGCAGGATCGGAGCGAGCATTCCGACCTGGTCATAGGTCGGCAGGCAGCCGACGACGAAGGTCGACACGCCCATCATGAACAGAGTGAGCATGAGGACGAACTTGCGACCGAAGCGGTCACCGAGCGGTCCCATGATGAGCGCACCCAGCGGACGCACGACATAGGCGACCCCGACCGTACCCATCGCCAGCAGAATGGCGATCCCCGGTGCGGTGGTCTCGGGGAAGAACAGAGTGTTGAGCACCAGCGCCGCCGCGGTCCCGTAGACCGCGAAGTCGTAGTACTCCAGGGCCGAACCCGTCCAACTCGACAAGGCCGCGCGCAGCGGTGTCTTCTTCGTGGGGCGAGCTTCCTCGATCGCGTTGCTCATGCTTCCTCGCATTTCTCACTCTCAGGACTTATCGACGGCCTCGGCGCTGTCGAGCGTTCATCGGACCGATACTGCATTGCCATAGTGTGGCAATAATTGTTACATTGTGGTTTACAGTGTGATTGAGATGACATAGCCTGTCAACGTGGAACGAGGGAATTCTGCTTTCCGGACTCACGAACCACCTGCACATACTGCCCCAGCACCACCGAACTGCCACAGCAACGCAAGGAGGCGAAGCATGCCGCCCAAGGGCTCGAACTCGGTGACGAAGACCTTCGAGATGCTCGAACTCCTCGGCGAATCACCCGAGGGGATCAGCGCCGCCCAGGCCGCCGAGACGACCGGCTATCCCTTCTCGACCGCCTACCGCCTCCTCGGCGGGCTCGTCGAATCCGGGTATGCCAGCTTTGATGCGCGCACGAAGATCTACACCCTCGGGATGGAGGTCTTCCGCCTCGCGCAGAAGGTCGCGCACCGGCAGGGGCTGTCCGGAGCGACGAAGGATCTGCTGCAGGAACTGACGAAGTCCACCGGCGAATCGAGTATCCTCGCCGTCCGTCGCGGCAATGCCGCACTGACTGTGCTCACCGTCGACGGCCCCCAGTTCCGCACGACCACCGACCCCGGCGACGAATCTCCGCTGCATACCTCGGCGATCGGTCAGGCTCTGCTCGCCCATGATCCACAGGCCGACGCCACCGTCGACGCGCTCGACCTCGTCGCTCGCACCCCGAACTCGATCACCGATACGGCGAAGATGCGCACACGTCTCGAACAGATACGCGCCGACGGCTGGGCGGGACAGTCCGAAGAGAACGACATCGGCATGAATGCCCTGGCCGTGCCCGTCTTCGACCTCGACGGCACCTTGCTGGCCTCGCTCGCGCTCGCCGCTCCGGTCTTCCGCCGCAGCCTCGACGAGCTCATCGAATTCGTCCCCCAGCTGACCGAGACCGCGGCCTCCATCGCCGCCCGATTCCCGAGGTGACCATGCCCGCAACCACTGCCGAAGCTGCACCTGGCCCAATGACTCCCCGGCCCGAGATCCTTGTCCTCAACGGACCCAACCTCAACCTCCTCGGGGAGCGCGAACCGGAGATCTACGGCCGCACCACGCTGGCCGATATCGAGGCCATGTGTGCCGACACCGCCGCCGAGGCGGGGCTGAGCGTTCGCTGCATCCAGAGCAACCATGAGGGTGGGCTCATCGATGCCGTCCATGCGGCCCGGCGCTCCACGGTCGGTGCGATCATCAACGCCGGAGCGTACACGCACACCTCCCTGGCCCTGCACGATGCGCTGAAATCCTATGACCACCCGATCATCGAGGTGCATCTGAGCAACCCGCATGCGCGGGAAGCCGTGCGCCACCACTCCTATCTCTCACCCGTGGCCGCGGCCGTCATCGCCGGAGCCGGTGCGAAGGGCTACGTCCACGCGGTCGAGATCCTCATCGACCACCTCACGAACGCGAAAGCGAGACTATGACCTCATCCCTCCTCCTCGGCCTCATCGGCGATGGCATCTCCGCCTCCCGCACCCCGCGGATGCACGAGAACGAAGGTGCCGCACATTCCATCCCCACGATCTACCGCACCATCGACATCAGCAGCCCCCACCTCGCCGAGGCGACACTGACGGAGCTGCTTGCCGCAGCGATCCGCCTCGGTTTCGACGGGCTCAACATCACTCATCCGTTCAAGCAGCAGGTCATCGGCCTCCTCGATGAGGTCGATCCCGTGGCCGCGCGCATCAATTCGGTCAACACCGTCGTCATCGACAGCGCCGGACGGACGACGGGATACAACACCGATGTCACCGGTTTTGCCGCCGGATTCCGTGCCGGACTGGACGGTGCGGCCACCGAGGAGGTCGTGCAGATCGGTGCGGGCGGTGCCGGGCGTGCGGTCGGGTTCGCCCTCGCCGAACTCGGGATCGGCGAGCTCATCATCGCTGACACCGATGTGCAGCGTGCCGAAGGACTCGCCACGGACATCGTAGAAACGACATCGGTCGGAACTCGGGCGCGAGCGATCGGGCTCGATGAGCTGGAAGGGGCGGCCGCCTCGGCGCAGGGGATCGTCAACGCCACCCCGGTGGGGATGAAGGCGTACCCGGGAACTCCGGTCGACACTTCCGTGTTCGGGTCGGATACCTGGGTGGCCGACGTCGTGTACTTCCCACTCGAGACGCAGCTGCTCGCCGAAGCCAGAGCGAAGGGCTGCCGCACGCTCGACGGATCGGGGATGGCGGTCAATCAGGCCATCGACGCGTTCGAACTCTTCAGCGGCCAGAAGGCCGACCCGCAGCGCATGCGTGAGACCTTCCTGTCCTTCGGTTCCTGATCCGAGACACCTGACCAGGATCCGAAGCGGCTCCCGGTTCGGCGGGAATGGTCAGTTCTCGGAGGTGCCGCCTGCGGCTTCGGCCTTCTTCTGCTTGCGGTATTCCTTGAAGAAGCTGATGGCGAAGATGCCGACGATCAGGGCCAGGGTCAGCCACAGGGCGTACTTGTCGATGACCTTGAGGATGTCGACCGCGGCTTCTCCGAGCTGGTAGCCCAGGAATGTCCAGATGAGCGTGAAGATGAGGCAGCCGAGGAGGTCGGCGACGAGGAACAGCGACAGGCGCATCCGCGTCCACCCGGCGACGAGGTAGACGAGGGTGCCCGGGATTCCCGGGCAGCGCGAGATCAGCGTCATGAGGAACAGCGCCCAGTTCGGGATCTTCTTCAGCTGGTTGATGCGTTTGAGCTGGCGTTCGTTCTGTGCGAAGAGCCGCAGCACACCGTCGCCCCACCGGCGCCCGGCCAGCCAGAACGCCCAATCGAGTTTGGCCATGCCGACGAAACCGGCGACGATGACCAGCCACAGCGGGATCTCACCGACCCGGGCATAGGCGGCGGCAGCGACGATCGAGGTCTTCGCGCCGTTGATGAATTCCTGGACGACCGGGGCATTGACGAGCATCCACGGTCGCAGCGGCATGAGGCCGAGGTAGATGAGCGGGACGCCGATGATGATGAACAGCAGCAGCTTGTCGAGGCCTTGAGCCTTGCCCTGCCAGGGTTTGATCGCCGCCCACGGATTCTCCTTGGCCTCGGACTCGGAGGTGGCATCCGGCTCAGTGGTTGCGGAACCGTCTGCCTGCGCGGAACCATCGTCCGGCTCGGGGGACTCGGGCATCGGCGATGAGGGGTCTGCGGATACGGGCTCAGCCTGGTCGCGGTCCGCGCGATCGTCGCTCATCGGTGGGCTCCTGCGGGTCGTCGTGGCGGTCGGCGCTTACGGTATCACAGGCGCCCGAACACTCCACCTAAGAAGACTCTCATCGCCTCCGGCTCGACTTTGCGGCAGGCCTTGGGCAATGTGGACGGTATGGGTGGACGATCGAAGATCATCGGCTGGATTGTGGCCGGTCTCGTTGTCATGCTCGCACTGCTGACCGTGCTCATCGTTCGCAACACCACCCAAGCGGACCCGCCGGATCTCAGCCCGGTGGAAGTCACCCCCGAACCGACGGAGACCTCCAAGACGTCGGATGCAGACGCTGACAGCTCTGCCGACGAAGACTCGACTGGTGTCTCCGACACCGGCACCTCCGCTGCCGAGGACTCAGATGCCGCGGACTCCGGAGGCGAGGATTCGCGAGAACCTGATGAGATCGAGCACTCCTACGAACCGGTGCCCAACCCGCCTCGTGAAGTCCCCGACGACGATGATGACGGGGACGACGACGGCGACGATGATGACCGGGACGACGACGATGACGATGACGGGGACGACGATGACGACTGAACGGCGCGTCGGGCTGACCGTTCAGAACCGGTTGACCATCACCGTTGCCGCACTGTCCGTGCTCACCCTCTCCATCGTCGGCCTCATCCTCTACACCGTGGAGTCGAACAACGTCTCCAGCCGGACCACCGCCTCGATGTCCCAAGAGGTCGACGAGATGCGGACGTTCTCCGAGAACGGGATCGATCCGCAGACCGGCAGACCATTCGCCTCCGTCGATGAGATCCTCAGCAATTTCCTCGCCCAGAACAGGCCGGACGAGGACGAGGTGCTGTTCGCGTTCCTCACCGACGGCCGCGTGCTCTATCAGGGTGAACCGAAGGACCTCCTCGGCAGGTCGAGCGAATTCGAGAAAGCCGTAGCCGGGGCGGCCGAGAAAGGCGGGGAGATCCGCCTGACCGTCGGTGACGTCGAATACGAAGGCTTCGTCCTGCCCATCGCCGGCACCGAGGCGGGAGCGGGCACGACCACGGACACCCAGACCGCGCCCACCGATTCGACCTCCCGGACGAAGGGCGTCGGCGAGGTGGCAGGCGGAGCGGCCGCGACGAACGGGGCGGGAGCCTTCGTCGTCGTCCACAACGTCTCGGCCAGCCATGCCGACCTCGTGCAGATCATGCAGATCTATGTCGTCGTTGCGCTCGCCGCCACTCTGCTCATCGCCGGACTCTCCTCACTTCTGGCACGCCGGCTGCTGTCACCGGTGACCGAGCTGAGGCAGACCGCGCAGTCGATCTCCGGCGGTGATCTCAGCAGTCGTCTGGAGACGAAGGGCCATGATGACATCGCCGAACTCGGGCACACCTTCAACGAGATGCTCGATCGCCTCGAGGCGGCTTTCGAAGCTCAGCGGCGCTTCCTCGACGACGTCGGGCACGAGCTGCGCACGCCACTGACCATTCTCGGCGGTCACCTCGAGACGATGAACGCAGAGGACGTCGGCGATGTCGAGGAGACCCGGGCGATGCTGCTCGATGAGACGGATCGGATGGGTCGCCTCGTCGAGGAGCTGCTCCTGCTTGCGCGTGCCCGACGCCCTGATTTCGTGCGTTTCGCCGAGGTGGACCTCAGCGGGGTCGTGTCCGATTCCCTGGCGAAGGCCAAAGGTCTGGGAGACCGGGAATGGGGCCTCGACGTACCCGAATCGCTGAGTTTCCGCGGGGATCGACAACGCCTGACCCAGGCGCTTCTGCAGCTGGCGTCCAACGCCGTCGAACATACCGAGGACGGTCAGAAGATCGTCTTCGGTGCCCGGGACGACTCCGAATCCGTGCACGTCTGGGTCCGCGACGAAGGCAAGGGGGTGCCCGACGAGATCGCCGAGGACATCTTCGACCGATTCTGCCGTGGGTCGACCGACGGGGCCGGGTTCGGGTTGGGGCTGTCGATCATCTCCGCCATCGCCGAGGCGCACGGAGGCACGGTCGTGCTCGACCGGACCACCATCGGTGCACAGTTCCGCATGATCCTGCCGAAAGGACAGAAGTGAAGAGCATTCTCGTGATCGAGGACGAGGCGCGGATCTCCGCCTTCATCTCGAAGGGCCTGACCGCCGCCGGGTTCAGTCCGCAGACCGCCGCCGACGGCCTCACCGGGCGAGATCTGGCATTGACGGGAGACTTCGCGCTCGTCATCCTCGACATCGGTCTGCCCGTCCTCGACGGCTTCACCGTACTCGGGCAGCTGCGTGAGCGCCGGCCAGAACTGCCGGTGCTCGTGCTCACCGCCCGGGACAACCCGGACGACACGATCTACGCTCTCGAGTCCGGGGCGGTCGACTATATGATCAAGCCCTTCCGGTTCGCGGAGCTGCTGGCTCGCGTTCGTCTGCGGCTCAAGGAGAGCCCGCAGGAACAGGAAGCCACGGAGCTCATCCGCGATGAGGTGCGCATCGACCTGCTCAAGAGGCAGGTGTGGGTCAGAGACCGTCTCGTCGAACTCTCGGCTCGGGAACTGTCCCTGGCCGAGATCCTGCTGCGCAATAGAGGCAACGTCCTCTCCCGCGAACAGCTGCTCTCCCACGTGTGGGGATTCGACTTCGACCCCGGCTCGAACGTCGTCGACGTCTACATCGGGTACCTGCGCAAGAAGCTCGGCTCTGATTTCGTCACCACGGTGCGCGGCTTCGGATACCGCGTGGACTGAACCTAAGATCTTTCTCATCCGCGTCTTAATCTCATCTTAATCACAGCCGACAAGCTGAGATGTATGAGACGACGATTGAGAATCGCACTGTTCTCCCACGACTCGCTGGGACTGGGCCACATCCGCCGCAACAGGGCGCTGGCCTTCGCTCTGGCCCGGGACCTGCCGGCACTGACCGGCCGGGAGGTCTCCGGTCTGCTCATCGCCAGCAGTCCTGAGGCCACGCGATTCGACCTGCCGGATGGGTGGGACTGGGTGATCCTGCCCGGAGTCACCCCCGCCCCCGGCGGTTACGTCCCACGGGCACTCGCCTCCTCGATGCAGGGCCTGCGGGCACTGCGAGCGGCGGCGATCTCGGCGATCCTCGACCAGCAGCGACCTGAGCTCTTCATCGTCGACCGGCACCCCTTCGGCATCGGCGGCGAGCTCGCCGACGCCATCGACCAGGTCCGCGATTACGGCTGCCGTACGGTCCTCGGGCTGCGCGAAGTCCTCGACACCCCGTCCGTCATCGCTGCCGAATGGGAGAAGGTCGGAGGGCCCGCACGTGTGGCCGAATCCTTCGACGAAGTCTGGATCTACGGTGACCCGGACGTCTACGATCCCCGGTCCACCGGGGAAGTGCCAGCTCCGCTTGCGGCCAAGGCCGTGACCACCGGCTACCTGTCACAGGACCGCCCCGATGACGGCGGTGTTCTGCCGGCAGGCACCGTGGCTGCGGGTGTCGGGACGGCAGACGTCGAGACGGCAGGGGGCGGGGCAGAGAGTTTCGTCCTCACCTGCCTCGGCGGAGGCTCCGATGGAGGCAGCCTCGCCTCGATCGCCGTGGACGCCGAACCGCCCGACGGCTGCCGTCACCTCATCGTCACCGGTCCGCAGATGGACACCGAGGAGTTCGAACGACTGCGTGCCCGTGCCGGTGCGGCCACTGCTGTCATCCGTCACTGCGACGACATTCCCGGACTCGTGGCCTCCGCCGAGGCGGTCGTGTGCATGGGCGGCTACAACACTCTGGCCGAACTAATGGCCACCGATACCCCTGCTCTGGTCGTCCCCCGCAAGGGTCATCGGGCCGAACAGCCCAGGCGGGCATTCGCCCTCTCCGCAGTCGGAGCGGTCGACGCTCTGACGATCGACAGCCTCGACGCCGATGTTCTCAGCGAATGGTTCGCCGACCGGGTCGGGCGACCCGCAGACCGTTCCCAAATCGATCTCACCGGATTGGCCACCGTTCCCCGCCTGGCAGCCGAACTCATCGCTGATGTCCGCGCCGAGGCAACGGCACTCGGATCCGCAACCGCACCGACGCCGACAACCGCACCGGCGACAACCGCACCGGCGACAACATCGGCGACGGCGACCGCGGCCGCCGACACAGCACCGTCCGCCCGTCTGCCCATCACCCTGGAGGAGACCAGCCATGCTGTCTGAACAGACACCAAACCTTTCAACACCGGCACCGCGTCCACCGGCAGCCCCGACCGCTCCACCGGAAAGTCATCCCGGCCGCCGCGCCTACGTGCTCAAGATGTACCCGCGGTTCTCCGAGACCTTCATCGTCTCCGAGATCCTCGCCCGCGAAGCAGCCGGAGAGGACCTTGTGATCTTCTCCCTGCGCCCGAGCACGGACACCCGCTTCCACCCCGAACTCGCCCGCGTCCGCGCCGAGGTCATCCACATCGACCGGCCCTCGAGTGCCCGCAGCTTCTGGCAGACCTTCGCCGAGGCGGCAGCGGAACCGCGCGTGGCCGCGGCAGTGCCGGGCCACCTCGGCGAGCTCATGGAATTGGGCCACGATGATGCGATCCAAGCTCTCACCCTCGCCCGGTTGGCCCTCGACCACGAGGTCACCCACCTGCACGCGCACTTCGCGTCGGTGTCGACGACCGTGGCTCGGGCCGCCTCGGCGCTGACGGGGATCCCGTACTCCTTCACCACGCATGCGAAGGACATCTTCCACGAGGATGTCGTGCTCACCGATCTGGCCCGCAAGACCGCGGACGCCGACCACGTGATCGCGATCAGCGATTTCAATCGCCGCTACCTGTCGCGGGTGCTCGGCCCCGAGTTGGCCGACCGGGTCGTCGTCGTGCGCAACGGCCTCGAGATCGATCGCTTCCCGTATCGGCCCAAGCAGGGCGCGACGGGCGAGGTGCCCTCGCTGCTGGCCGTCGGCCGCCTCGTCGAGAAGAAGGGATTCGCCCACCTCCTCGACGCGCTCGCCCGCCTCCGGGCCGACGGCACGAGCTGCCGTCTCGACCTCGTGGGCACCGGCCCCCTCGAGGAGGAGCTGCGGACCCGGTCCCACACACTCGGACTCGACGACCTCGTCACCTTCCACGGAGCGCTGACCCAGGCCGAGGTCCGCGACATGCTCACCGACCATGACATCCTCGTCTCCCCGTTCGTCATCGGCTCCGACGGCAACGCCGACGGCCTGCCCACCGTGCTGCTCGAGGGCATGGCCACAGGAATTCCCTGCATCGCCGGGGCCGTCACCGCCGTGCCCGAGGTCATCGACCACGGCCTCACCGGGTGGCTCGTCGACGGCACCGATGAGGCGAACATCGCCTCCACCATCGCCGAGGTGGCCGCCGCCCTCCGCACGGATCCCGCCGGTATCCGTGCCGTCACCGATGCCGCCCGTGACCGGGTGTGCCGCCTGCACGACTCGGCCGTCCAGGCCGGGCAGCTCGCGAGCCTGGCCGACGCTGCGGCGGTGCCTGGGGCAGCCCCTGCCGTTCCGACAGTCCGTGAAATGGAGTCAGTGTCATGAGAATCGCCTATGTCCTTCTCGACCCCGGCATCGGAGTCTTCGGCACGAAAGGTGCCAGCGTCCACGTCCAGGAAGTCGTGCGCACCTTCCGAGCACTCGGTCACGAAGTCAGTGTCTTCTGCACCCGCACCGATGACGACGTGCCCTCCGACCTCGCCGACCTCGATGTCACCCGACTCGAGGTGCCCCGTGGTCTCGACCGCTCCCAGCGTGAGATCGCTCTGCTGCGACTCTCCGATATGCTCGCCGACCTGGTCACGGACACGGTGGCCGCCTCGGGGCAGGGGTTCGACCTCGTCTACGAACGGTATTCTCTGTTCTCCACGGCCGGTGCTCGGATCAGCCAGCGCCTCGACGTGCCGTTGATCATGGAGGTCAACGCGCCCCTGCTCGAAGAGCAGCGGACCCACCGAGGACTCGTCCACGCCGAACACGCCGCCCGTGCCACGGCGGCGAGTTTTGCCGGGGCCGAGCGCATCGTGTGCGTGAGCGAACTCGTCGCCGACTGGGTCCGCACCGACTATCCCGGCCTCGATGACGTCAGCGTCGTCCCGAACGGAGTCAACACAGAACGGATCACCCCACGGCCAGATCACGGCCGCCTCGGCGGACAAAGAATCGGGACACCCAGCGGTGACACGATACGTGAGGACCGCCCCGGCGGGGGACCTCCGAGTGTTCACGGTCCGGTGCGGATCGGGTTCGTCGGCACGCTCAAACCCTGGCACGGCACGGATCGGCTCATCGCCGCGTGCGCCGGACTGGTCGGGGACTTCCGCGTCGACATCGTCGGCCACGGCCCCGAATCCGTGGCGCTGGAGAATCAGGTGCGTACGCTCGGGTTGGATGGGCGTGTGCGTTTCCACGGTGCTCTGGCACCCGAAGCCGTGCCGGAGGCGCTGCGCGAATTCGATATCGCTGTCGCCCCGTACCCGGCAGGGGAGAACTACTTCTCCCCTTTGAAGGTCTACGAATACTTGGCCGCCGGTCTGCCCGTCGTTGCATCGAGGGTCGGCGCGATCCCCGGCGTGCTCGCAGGAACCGGAGCCGCGATCCTCACCGACCCGACCGACACCACGGACCTCACCCGCGCACTGCAGAGACTCATCGACGACCCCGAACTGCGCACGACGATGGGAGCACGCGCTCGCGCAGAGGCCCTGACCAGCCATTCCTGGATGCGCCGGTGTCAGCAGATCCTCGCACCGGTGACGGGAACCGCCGGCGACACAGCCGCCGGAGAAACCGATGCCGCACCTATCTGCGAGGAAACGTCCGTATCGGTATGGCGCCCCGCCTCGGCGGTGATCTCATGAGCGGCAAGAAGCTCACGGCGTCCGCGCTGCGGCGGACCCTGCGAATCATCCGCCCGCACCTGCGTCGGCACACGTGGCTGATCATCGGCGGGATGGCCGCACTGCTGGCCGACGTCGTCTTCCGCATTCTCGAACCGTGGCCGATCAAGATCGCCGTCGACGCCGTCACCGCGGCCCTGGGCGCCCAGATCGCCCCGACGTTCGGCCTCGACGCCGGAGTGGGTACGACTCTTGCGGTTGTGGCCATCGGCCTGGCCATCATCGTCGGCGGACGGGCCGCGGCGAACTACGCCTCGACGATCTGCTTCGCTCTCGTCGGCGCCCGTGTGGCCACCCAACTGCGCTCACGCGTGTTCGATCACGTCCAATCTCTGTCGCTGCGCTACCACTCGAAGGCCTCGATCGGAGACACCTCACAGCGACTCGTCGGCGACATCGGACGGCTGCAGGAAGTCGCCGTCACCGCCGGGCTGCCCCTGGTCGGCAACGTCATCACCCTCGCCGTCCTGCTCGTCGTCATGGTCGTCCTCGACCCGGTGCTCAGCGCCATCGTGCTCGTCACCGCCGCGGTCTACGGCCTGCTGTCGAAGGTGGCGACCCCGAAGATCACGAAGGCCTCCCGGTCCACGCGCAAGGGTGAGGGCCGACTGGTCGGATCCGCCGCCGAGGCGCTCGGTGCCATCCGCGTCGTCCAGGCCTACGGACTCGAGCAGACCGTGGCCCGCGACTTCGCCGACGGCAACGAACGCGCACTCAAAGCGGGAGTGAGGGCACGCCGTCTGGCGGCCGGGCTCGAGCGCTCCACGGATGTCCTCGTCGGCATCTCGCAGGCTCTCGTTCTCGCCTTCGGCGGGTGGCAGGTGCTGCGCGGGGCGATGTCCCCGGGCGACCTCGTCCTCTTCCTCCTCTACTTGAAGATCGCGATGAAGCCGCTGCGGGACATGGCCAAATACACCGGCCGGATCGCTCGCGCGGCCGCCTCGGGGGAGAGGATCGCCGACCTCCTCGACGAACCCGTCGAGATCGCCGATGCCCCCGACGCCGTGTCCATGGGCCCGGTCTGCGGTGACGTCGTCTTCAACCGCATCACCTCGACTGATGGGCACGGCAGGCCGCTGTTCGACGAACTCGACCTGCTCATTCCGGCTGGACAGAAGGTCGGTATCCTCGGGGCCTCCGGGGCCGGAAAATCGACCCTCATGAGCTACCTGCTGCGGTTGTCACAGCCGGACTCCGGATCGATCTACCTCGACGGCTACGACACCCACAACGTCACCCGCGTCTCCCTGCGGCAGAACGTCTCCGTCCTCCTCCAGGAGTCCGTGCTCTTCGCCGCGAGCGTGCGCGAGAACATTCGCTACGGTCGGCTCGACGCCACCGACGCCGAGGTGGTCGCCGCCGCCCGTGCGGCCCGTGCCGATGCGTTCATCCGCTCTCTTCCCGAGGGCTACGACACTGAGCTCGGCAACCGAGGGGACACGCTTTCGGGTGGGCAGCGGCAGCGGCTGGCCATCGCTCGCGCCCTCGTCCGCGACGCCCCGGTCGTCGTCTTCGACGAAGCGACGACAGGGCTCGATCCGCAGACTCGCGCCGAGGTGGCCGATTCAGTGTCCGCGCTGACGACGGGCCGGACGAGCATCGTCATCAGCCACGACGTGGCGATGATCCACGGACTCGACCGTGTGGTGTGGCTCGAGGACGGTCGGATCGTCGAGGACGGAACACCGAGCGAGCTGGCTGCGGCTGCGGACTCGCGCTTCTCCCGGTGGATCCGTTCGCAGGCCGACGAAGCCGACAGCGTGCCGGGGCGAACGATGGGGGCGGAGCCGTCCACGGTCGCGGGACCACGTCCGTCCGAACCGCCCACCGTCGGCAGCGCCCCCACCTATGCAGGAGCCTCATCATGACCGCATCGATTTCCGACCCGGTGAACGACTTCATGGACACGAGATTCGCCCTGTTGCCCTATATCGACGAACTGCGATCGGCAGACGAGCTCTCCCGACGCCTCGGCTTCGCGGTTCGTCCTCGCCGTGTCCGCGTCAAACCGGGGAAGAGCGCCATCGTCGCATGGCAGCGAGAGGAACCCAGCCGCCTCGGCGGGTTCGGTGGTTGGGGATTCACCGCGGTGATGACGAGCCCGGACAAGCTCGCCAACGCGCAGCGGCGGGCCGCCCGGCACGGGCAGGAGCTGATCGTCCACGAGGCTGCCGACCCGCGTTCGGCCGGTGCGACCGGTGCCGTGCTGGTCAGTGGCGGCGTGCTTGCCGACCCACGGATCGGCAAGCATGTCGCACGGACACTCGACCACCTCGGCGGGGATCTGCGGATCATCGGTTACAACCCCGCCAGGCGGCTGCTGCTCAAACACACCCCGGCCGATGGGGCGCCGGAATTCGTGCGGATCGCCGCCGACTCCCAGATCCACCTCGCCGAGGCAGCCGACCGTTGGCAGCAAGCGCAGCTGCCGAGCCTGCCGGTCGAGTTCGTCGGCGGACGTGACACCGCCACGCGTTCGCCGTGGTGGGGGACCGGTGACCTGTACGATCGACCGGATCCGAATGTCGCCGAGGAGGTCGGCGTGATCATCGCCGAACTGCACAGAGGCGGTGTGTCTGATACACGTGCACTGCCGGACGACGAAGGCGATCCGGGAGAATCCGCGGGCGTGCAGGCAGACAAAGTTGGCGCTTCGGCAGGGGAGGACGGACGCGCGCTCGGCTCTCCGCTCGACCAACTCGAGACCACCAGCCGGTCGCTGGTTCGTCTGCTCCCGGAACGAGAGACTGACATCGTCGGACTGCTCTCCGAACTGAGCCGACGACTCGGACCGAAGCGAGGCCTCGGACTGAAGCGGGAACTGCGGGAGATCCACGGGGACCTCAGCCCCGACCAGGTGCTTCTGGCGAATTCCGAGTGCCGGATCATCGACCTCGACCGGTCCGGGTACGGGCCGATCGGGATGGATCTGGGGCGATGGATCGCGGCCTGCCGCGTCGATTCCCGGTTGCACGAGCTCGAGCACCCCTTCATCGACGGCTACCGTTCCGCCGGCGGCGAGGAGACCGACCTGGGCGCATGGACGGCGTGGGCGATCCTGGTGGCCGCGCTCGAACCCTGGCGCAGCTGCTCCGAGACCTGGAGGGACGAGACGATGCGGATCATCGACCTCGCGCGCACCGCTCTGGAAGGGGACGCCCCGACGACGGAGGTCGCACCATGACCGGGACGAAGCAGACCGTGACGAAACAAGCCGTGACGAAGCAGACCGCGGCGACGCAGATCGCGACGAAGCAGACCGTGACGAAACAGTCTGCGACGAAGTGGGGCGCGGCCCTGCACATCCCCGACGCAGTCACGATCGGCGGACAGGACTGGAACGTGCGTCGAGCCTGGCCCGCAGGAGACAGTCGAATCGCGTGGGAGGCTTCTCTTCCTGGCCAGGGGACCCGGGTCGGCTATCTCGACGAACGCGGCGTGACGGTCCTCGACGCTGACCGTGACCCGAAGCTGCCGGGTCTCGCCGGGCTGCTCGAGGACGGAGGCCGGTTGGTCTCCCATCGGCCGGGCAAACGCGCCGTCGTCCGCCTGCGCGACGGCAGCTTCGCCAAATGCGTGCGCGACGGAAAGGCCTCCGACGTCATCGCGGGACAGTGCCGAGCGGTTGGGTTCCTTCCCGATTTCGCCCTCCCGCAGGTGCTCACTTCGGACTCTTCGACCGTCGTGCTCAGCGTGGTGCCCGGAGTCGAACTCCACGATCCCGCCGAACTCGGCGAGGAGTGGTCACGCGCCTGGGCCGAGTCCCTCGACGCCTGGGCTCAGGCAAAGGCACATCCGACCAATACCGGACCAGCGGCTGCGCCGACTGCGACGGCTGCGCCGAAACTGTCGACCGCGATGCCGTTTCATGGGGCCGCGGACGAAGTGAAAGTCCTCCACTTATGGCGTGAGCGCGCCCGTTCTCTGCTCGAAACCGCGCGGACTGCGCGAGGGGAGACTCTGCTCGCCGACGTGGACGAACTCATCGCAGAGGTCACGGCCGAACTCGACGACGGGACCGCCTCGGCGAGGGACGGATCGATCGGGCTCATCCACCGGGACCTGCACGACAAACAGATCATGTGGGATCCGATCTCCGGACCGGGGCTGCTCGACGTGGATACGGCGTGCCGGGGTGAACGGGCGCTCGACCTCGGGAACCTCCGCGCGCATGCCCGGTGGCGCACCGAGCAGGGTCTGTGGACCCCCGCCGAGGCGGCCGTGGTCATCGATGAGATCGCCCGGGTCGCGTCGGCGGCAGGGTTCGACCCCGCCAGGGTGAGCGTGTACGAGAAGGCCACCCTCATTCGGCTCGCCTGCGTCTACGCTTTCCGGCCCGCTTGGAGCGACCGGATCGGGTGGCTGCTCGAGGCGGCGCAGGCGATGTGAGACTGCGACACTTGAGCCTTGCGGAGGGCCGCTGACTTCACTCGGCAGTGCTGCGTCGCGCGTCTCCCCAGATATCGACACCGGAATCGATGGCGAATTCGTCGATTGCCGTGAGCTCTTCGTCGCTCAACGGTGCCGCGTCGAGAGCCGCTACATTGTGCTCGAGCTGTTCGACACGGCTGGCCCCGATGACCAGCGAGGACACTCGCTCATCCCGCAGCGCCCAGGCCAGGGCGAGCTGTGCCAACGACTGACCGCGGGCGGCAGCGATGTCATTCAGCGACCGAATCCGGGCGAGGTTGTCGGCGCTCAAGAACCCGTCCTTGAACGATGGCTTCGCCTTGCCCGCGCGCGAATCTTCGGGCACTCCGCCGAGGTACTTGTCCGTGAGCAGGCCCTGCGCCAGCGGGGAGAAGCAGATGACGCCGAGTCCCTCGTCAGCGGTTGTGTCGAGGAGCCCATCGTCTTCGATCCACCGGTTGATCATCGAGTACGACGGCTGGTGGATGAGCAGGGGAGTACCCAGGTCGCGGGCGATCTGCGAGGCCCGGGCCGTATCGGCGGCGGAGTATGAGGAGATCCCGGCGTAGAGCGCGCGACCGGAGCGCACGGCGGTGTCGAGTGCGCCGATGGTCTCTTCGAGCGGGGTCGACGCATCAGGGCGGTGGGAGTAGAAGATGTCGACATAGTCGAGGCCGAGTCGGCGCAGTGACGCATCGAGGCTGGCCAGGAGGTATTTGCGGCTGCCGCCGGGGCCACCGTAAGGGCCGGGGTGCATGTTCCAGCCGGCCTTCGTCGAGATGATGAGCTCATCGCGGTAGGGGCGGAGGTCTTCGCGCAGCAGCCGACCGAAATTCGTCTCCGCCGAGCCCGGGGGAGGACCGTAGTTGTTCGCCAGGTCGAAGTGCGTGATGCCCATGTCGAAGGCGCGACGAACGATATCGCGCTGGTTCTGGAAGGCGACATCGTCGCCGAAGTTGTGCCACAGTCCCAGTGACAACGCAGGCAGGACGAGCCCGGATCGACCGACGGGGCGAAAGGTCATCGAGTCGTAGCGGTTCTCGGCGGCTAGGTACACACGGACTCCCTGAACTGGGTGGAAGAGGTCGTATCCCAGCTTACGGGCGAGCGGCCAGCGTGCACACGCAGGCGCGATTGCCGTCGGCGTCGGCGAGGACGGTGAATGACGGCGCCTGAGACTCGTCGACGATCGTGCCTCCGGCGTCGACCGCGGCCCTGATCCGCTCCGGCGCGACCGCCGCGGGGACGGAGACGTCGACGTGCAGACGCTGGTGCGGCACCTCATGTTCCTCGCAGTCCTGGAACCACAGCAGCGGCATCTGTCCGGCAGGATCGATGACATCGGGTCCGGAGACGTTGCTCGCATCCCCGGTCAGGAGCGCCGCCCAGAACGGGGCGATGGCGTCCTGGTTCGCGGTGTCGAGGCCGAGTTCGAGCAGTGCCGGGATGGTGGGGTCCGACTTCACCCCCGCCGAGGCGGCCGCCTCGCTGATCTGTCCCGCGAGGTTGAGGTCGCGTTCGGTCACGGCACCGGTGTCGTGGCTGGTCAGGCGGATGTCGACGTGGGGGAAAGTGAGCGTGACATCGGGATGGTGGCCGGCCGCCTCGGCGAGGGACCCGATCTCGGCCACGAGATCGAGCCCGGTGGCGAAGTCGCCGGTGAGGAACCGGGCGCCGATGCAGTCCGGCAGCCCCTGCCAATCGCCGAGCCCGTGGGAGTCGAGTGCGTCGAGCAGATTCTGTCCGGTATATGCAGTCATGGCTTCATGCTAGGGACTTCTCCCTCCCGCGTGAACCCCTCCCGCGTGAACCCCTCGTTCCCGGATCCAGCAGTCAGGGGCGTAACGTTGCCCCAGTGATTGGCTCAACCGCATACCTCGTGACGCTTCTCTTCGCGTCGATCGCGCTTCTCATCCTCCTCATCAACTGGAAGACGAAGCTGCATCCGTTCCTCGCTCTCCTCATCACCTCCGCCGTGACGGCACTGGCCGCCGGTGAGGAAATCGCCAAGATTCCGGAGACGATCGCCGCCGGAGCTGGCGACACCCTCGGCGAGACCGGTGTCGTCGTGGCCCTCGGAGCGATGCTCGGACGGCTTCTGGCCGACAGCGGCGCCATCCAGCGGATCGCGAACCTCGTCATCGAGCACTCCTCGCCGAAGGCCGCACCGTGGATCATGACGGGAGTCGCCTTCATCATCGGCATCCCGATGTTCTTCGAGGTCGGCCTCGTCGTCCTCATCCCGGTCATCTACGCGGTCGCTTCGCAGCTGGAGAAGAAGACCGGGCAGAAGAAGCTGTGGTACCTGCGCATCCTCGTCCCCGCGATCGCCGCGCTCGCCTGTCTCCACGGCATGGTTCCGCCCCATCCGGGACCGCTCATCGCCGTGTCCGGACTCGACGCGAACGTCGGAATGACCATCGGCCTCGGGCTCGTCTGTGCGATCCCCACCGTCATCCTCGCCGGCCCGGTCTACGCCCGCTGGATCGCCCCACGGGTCAAACTCGAACCGACCGCCGACCTCATCGACCAGTACACCGGAGCCCGCGCCGAGGTGGACCAGAAGGAACTGCGAACGATTCCGGTCTGGCTCGCCTTCGTCACCGTCCTCGTCCCCGTCGTGCTCATGCTCGTGCACACCGTGGTGCAGCTCGTGGCGCCGGAGTCCTCGTTCGAACCCATCGCCGAGGTGATCGGCAACCCGATCATCGCCATGCTGGCCGGAGTCGTCTTCGCCGCCATCGCACTCGGATGGACCTCGGGAATGGGCGGCGAGCGGATCCGCAGCTCCTTCGGCGACAGCCTCAAGTCGATCGCCGGAGTCATCCTCATCATCGGCGGCGGTGGTGCCTTCAACGAGGTGCTCAAGGACTCGGGCATCGGCGACGCCGTCGTCGGCGCGACCTCTCATCTGGAGATGAACCTCATCCTGCTCGGCTGGTTCATCGGCATCCTGCTGTCGTTCGCCACCGGATCGGCGACCGTCGGAATCACCTCGGCCACCGGCATCGTCGCCCCTCTCATCGGTGATCACTCCGGGGCATACGTGTCTCTGGTCGTCATTGCGATCGGCTCGGGATCGATCGGTCTGAACTGGGTCAACCATGCGGGATTCTGGTTCGTCAAGGAGAGCTTCGGCATGACGATCGGTCAGGCGACGAAGACTCACATGATGGTCCAGACCCTCGTCAGCGTCTTCGGGCTGATCTTCGCCTTCCTGCTCTCACTGCTCTTCGTCTGACGGGTCTCAGCCCGCCCGGTTACCGGCGGCCCGGTCTCCGTCCGCCCGGCCGCCGTCCGTCCGCCCGGTCTCCGCCGTTCAAGCCGGAGCGCGGATACGTCATGGTCGACGACGCCATATTCGCGGCGCCGCTTGATCGAGGGAAGGGAGCGCTTGAAAGTGAGCGAGCGCTTGATCGACGGCACGAGTGAAACGCCGACCGAGGGGATGGGCACCGCAAAATAGACCAGTGGTCTTGATTTCGCAGTGTGTCCTGTGCCTCAATGGTGGTGTGACGAAATTCCATGCCATCCGTGACCAGCTCCTCGACCGTCTCGAGGACATGGCCGCCGGTGAGCAGTTCCCTCCGGAACGGCAGCTCGCCGAGACGCTCGGCATCTCGCGGATGACCCTGCGCCGCGCCATCGACGAACTCGTCGCCAAGGGCATGGTCCGCAGGCGGCACGGCACGGGTGTCTTCGCACTCGGGCCGAAACTCGACCAACCGCTGGCCGCCAGCTCCTTCACCGAGGATATGCTCGCCCGCGGAATGCGTCCCGGGTCTCATATCCTCAGCTTCGACGTCGCCGAGGCGGGCGCGCACATCGCTCGTCGACTCCATATTGCCGAAGACGACGACGTCATCGCGATCCTGCGTCTGCGCCTGGCCGATGACGAACCGATCGCTCTCGAAGAACTCCACGTCCCCTCGGCTCTCGTCCCGGGGCTGAGTCCAGGTGACCTCGAGGACCAGTCCTTCTACGATCTGCTGAGCCGGAACTTCGGCATCCGCCTCAACCACAGTGTGCAGACGATCGAGCCCACCCTCCTCGACGCCGGCGAAGCTCAACACCTCGGCGTCGAAGAACTCTCACCCGCCCTGCTGTTCGAACGCATCTCCCGCGGTGCCGATGACCGCCCCTTCGAGTTCGTCCGCTCCGTCTACCGAGGCGACCGTTACAAGGTCCGCACCGAACTCACCGTCCCCGCCCCGGCCGCATCCGGGGCCGCCCCCACCGGCACCGCTCCCGCCACCGTCACCGACCACACAGGAGGAGTGCAGCCATGATCATCGCCGGCCTCATGACCGGAACCTCCGCCGACGGCCTCGACCTCGTCATCGCCGAGTTCCGACCCGACCCCATCAGCGACACGGAACCCACCCCCAGCTTCGACCTCGTCGGCGCCGACCCCACCACCCTGACCGTGCGGATCCTCGCCGAACGCGAAACCCCGTTCGACGACCGACTCTCCGCCGACATCCTTCGCCTCCTCGAGCCGGCAGATCTGCCGTTGTCACTGGTCAGCAGCGTCGACGCCCGGCTCGGCCGATTCTGCGCCGACGCCCTGTCCGAACTCTGCGCCGACCACGACTTGACCCCTGACCTCGTTGTCTCCCACGGACAGACCGTCCGCCACGACATCACCGACGGGCAGGTCACTTCGACCCTTCAGCTGGGACAGCCGGCCTTCATCGCAGAACGACTCGGTGCGCCCGTCCTCTCCGACGTCCGCTCCCGTGACGTCGCTGCCGGGGGACAGGGCGCCCCGCTCGTCGGGCTGCTCGACTCCCTCCTGCTCTCCGACGCCGAGGCGCCGACCGCGGTGCTCAACCTCGGCGGAATCGCGAACATCACCGTCATCGCACCTGGCCACGATCCCATCGCCTTCGATACCGGCCCGGCCAATGCCTTCATCGACATCCTCGCCCGCCGCATCACCGACGGTCGCCAGGGCTATGACCGCGACGGTGCGCTCGCTTCTGCCGGCACCGTCGACGAGGACCTGCTCACCGCGCTCCTCACTGAACCCTTCTACACGCGCCCCGCCCCGAAATCGACGGGCAAGGAACTCTTCCACGCCGCCTACCTCGACTCATACCTCGAATCCCACCCCCACCTCGGCGAGCATGATCAGATCGCCACGGTCACCGCGCTGACCGCGCGCACCATCGCCGAGGCGGCCCGCCGTCACGACGTCACCACCGTCATCGCCTCGGGCGGTGGGACGAGGAATCCGGAGCTGATGCGCCGCCTCGGCGAGGAACTGGGAGAGGGCATCGTCCTCACGAGCACGGATGCTGCCTTCGGGCTGCCCGAAGGCAGCAAGGAAGCGCTGCTCATGGCACTCCTCGGATGGCTGAGCTGGCACGGACTCGACGGCACTCAGCCAAGCCTGACCGGGGCGATCGGACCGCGCATCGCGGGCCGGTTCACTCCCGGTGACGGGCCGCTGCGTCTGCCCGAACCCCTCCACCGACGACTCACCCGACTGAGACTGAGCGACTGAGACTGGCCGCCTGAACCGCGGCCGCCACCGGTAACGCCCGCCCGGCCACACGAACAAACGCACCTCCTGACCACCGATCACCCGACACACTCCACACCCCTAACAAGGAGAGACCAATGCAGATCATCGACCTCCTGGTGATCATCGCCTATCTCGTCGCAACGGCGTGGCTGGGACTGGCACTGAGCGGCAAGCAGAGCAGCCTCAAGGGCTACTTCCTCGGCGGGCGCGACCTGCCGTGGTGGGCCGTCTGCCTGTCCGTCGTCGCCACCGAGACGAGCGCGCTCACCGTCATCGGCATCCCCGTCATGAGCTACCTCGGCGACCTCAACTACCTGCAGCTCGGACTCGGCTACATCCTCGGCCGCGTCATCGTCGCCTACTTCATGCTGCCGCGCTACTACGACGGTGAGATGATCACCGCGTACGCCTACCTGGGCAAACGCTTCGGCCAGTCGACGCAGACCACGGCCGGCGTGACCTTCCTCTTCACCCGACTGCTCGCCGACGGCATCCGCGTGCTCGCCGCGGCCATCCCGCTCAAGGTCATCCTCGACGGGCTCGGCATCCACACGAACTACTTCGTCATCATCGTCGTCCTCTCGCTTGTGACGATCGTGTACACGTTCATCGGCGGCATCAAGGCCGTCGTCTGGGTCGATGTCGCGCAGATGATCCTCTACGTCCTCGGCGGGATCCTCGCGATCATCATCATCTCCGCATCGATCGGCGGCGGATGGCTCGCCGAGGCGGTCGAGGCCGGAAAGACGAACATCTTCGTCTTCGAGGGCAACCCGATCTCTGCGGACACCTCGTTCATCCCGTCGGTGCTCGGCGGCGCCGTGTTCGCGATGGCCTCCCACGGTTCCGATCAGCTCATCGTTCAGCGCCTGCTGTCGTGCCGGTCGAAGCTCGAGGCGCAGAAGGCTCTCATCACCTCCGGATTCGTCGTGGTCGTCCAGTTCGCGATCTTCCTCGCCGTCGGTCTGGCGCTGTGGGCGTACTACGATCACGCACTGCCTGCGGACCTCGGCCTGACTCGCGACGACGAGATCTTCCCGCTGTTCATCATCGAGGGCCTGCCCACGGGAATCTCCGGACTGCTGCTGGCCGGTATCCTCGCTGCCGCGATGTCGACGCTGTCGTCGTCGCTGTCGGCCCTGTCGTCCTCGACGGTCAACGACGTCTACGCGAAGCTCAAGCGCACCCCGATGACCGACGAGCAGGGGTTCAGGGTCGGTCGCTGGGCGACGATCGGCTGGGGGATCGCGTTCATCCTGCCGGCCACGGTCTTCGAATCCGACTCCGGCAACATCGTCATCCTCGCGCTCGGCATCGCCGGTATCACGTACGGCGGTCTGCTCGGTGCGTTCGTCTTCGGCATCGTCAACAAGCGGGCCAGGGCCGTCGACGCGAACATCGCGTTCGCCCTGGCCGTGGCCGTCAACGCGTTCTTCTTCGTCATGGAGAAGTACGTCACCGGTGAGGTGTGGGTGGCGTGGCAGTGGTATCCGCTGCTCGGCGTCATCGTCACCTTCATCGTCGGCGGCCTGCTGGGTCTGCGCCACAAGACCACAGTCGAAGAGCCCACCATCGCCGAGGTGGAAGGAAGCCCCCGTCCATGACCTCCTCCCAGCCGGGCTCAGCCCGCCCGACCTCGCCGACGTCGGAACCGAACCCGCCGACGTCTGAAACGGCACCGCCGGCGGCCGGCCGGCCGCTGTCCCCGACCGAGCAGCGCAATCCGGCCAGCTCCGGCCTCGACGACCTCGACACCCTCGGGGTGCTCAAGGTCCTCAACGCCGAAGACCACGCCGTCATCGACGCGGTGGCCGCAGCCCTGCCGCAGCTGGCCGAACTCGTCGACATTGCCGCTGACTGCATGCGCCGAGGCGGCCGCGTCCACTACTTCGGCGCAGGCACCTCGGGGAGGTTGGGCGTCCTCGATGCGAGCGAGCTCCTGCCGACGTTCAATCTCGAACCGGGCCGGGTCATCGGGCACATCGCCGGCGGCCAGGCGGCACTGGTCAACGCGGTGGAGAACGCCGAGGACTCCGGGGCCGACGGGTCCGCGGCCGGTGCCGAGCTCGGACCCGACGACGTGGCCATCGGCATCGCCGCGAGCGGGTCGACCCCATACGTCGGCGGGGCGCTCGACGCGGCGCGAGCCAACGGCGCCCACGCTGTGCTCATCTCGAACAACCCGCACGCCTCTCTGGCCGACAAAGCTGATGACCACATCGTGCTCGACACCGGCCCCGAGGTGATCACCGGATCGACCAGGCTCAAGGCCGGCACCGCCCAGAAGCTCACCCTCAACGGATTCTCGACCGCGCTCATGGTCGCTCTCGGCCGGACCTGGGACAACCTCATGGTCTCCGTCGTCGCGACGAACGCGAAGCTGCGCGAACGCACTGTGCGCATCCTCCGCGAGGCCGCCGACTTGGGAGACGCCGACGCGCGAGCCCTGCTCGAGCGCTGCGAGGGCGATCTCAAGACCGCCATCGTCGTCTCCTTCACCGAGGCGGCCCCCGCCCTGGCAGCGTCGACCCTGGAGTCCCATGATGGTTCGGTCAGGGCCGCGATCGCCGAGTTTGTCCGGGCGGGCGCATCGTCCGATGCTGGAACCGGCTCCGGACCGGAAGATTCCGGCCAGGACAACCCTGGACCGGGTGCCGTGGGCGCATGAGCCTGATCCTCGGCATCGATGTCGGCGGCACCGGCAGCCGCGCCGCGCTCGGTGAAGTCGGCGACGTATCTGACCAGCGGGGCAATTTCGCCAGCGGAACGCACGCCGCTGCCGGTGCGGGCTCCGCCCCACGTGTCCTCGACAAGATCTCCGGCTCACGCATCACGATCGGGCAGAGTGGCAGCACTGTTCTCGACGTCATCCGAGAACTCGTGAAGTCGGCTGCGGAGACCTGGTCCGGCCGTTTCTCTGAGGTCAGCGGCATCGGCGTCGGTGCCACTGGGATCGCTTCCCTCGCCGCCGATCCAGCCGAGGCGCTCGCCGAGATCTCAGCCGAATTCGGAGTGCCGGCCGTCGCGGCCATCGATGCTGTCACCGCCCACCTAGGTGCGCTGGGCGGTACCGGAGGAGCGATCACCGTGCTCGGCACCGGGGCGATCGCCATCGCCCATCCGGGTCCGGACGCTGACGGCAAATGGACAGCAGACTGGTCACGAGCCGATGGCTGGGGACACCTCTTCGGCGATCGCGGGGGAGGAGCGTGGCTGGGACGTCATGGTCTCGAACTCGCCCTGCGCACACACGACGGAATCGACGAACACGGCCGTGCTTTGCTCGAGGCAGCCACCCGACGCTTCGGCCCACCCGCCTCGTGGCCGGCACAGTTCTATACCCGCAGCGACCGGGCCGGACTCCTCGCCGAATTCGCCGTCGACGTCGCTGATTGTGCCCGGGCCGGCGACACAGCATCTGCCGACCTGCTCCGTGAAGCTGGTCAGGAAGCGGCCCGCAGCGCGCTCGCCGCAGCTCGTTCCGTGCGAACTGACACTGACTCTTCAACGGTAGCCACCGAGGCCTTTCCCACTTCCAACTCCTTGACCCGCATCGCTCTCACCGGGGGAGTCGCGGCCGCCGGCGATCACCTCGTCGAGGGATTCCGCGCCGAAGCCGCACGACTGGATCCGACCATCACCATCGTCGAACCCGCAGGCGGACCATTGGATGGGGCACTCACGCTCGGTCACCTCGGTGCCGGTGGGACACTGGGCGCACAGGACAAGGTCCTCTGGACCTGATTGGGCGTCAGTCGCCCCTGGCCTGCCGCACCATCCGCACCTCGCGCACCCCGTCGTACTCGTCGGTCTTGATGGTGCCGTCGGGGACGAACCCGTTCTTTGAGTAGAACGCCTGGGCGCGGGGATTCGGATCCGCCACCCACAGATGGCAGGTGGTGCCTGGGCCGACGACCGTGTCGAGGAGTTGTTTCCCGACGCCGGAGCCCTGCACGGCTTTGTAGGTGTAGAGAACGAAGAGTTCCCGCTCATCGGGTCGGTCGGTGTCGCGAGAAGGCCCGGACATTGCGATGCCGACGATCCGGCCACTCTGTTCGGCAACGGCGCAGGAGTGAGTTCTCTGATGTGCCTCATCGAGTGCCGACGTCCACATCTGCCGGCGACGGTCGATGAGGTCGGGAGCATCGAGGAGTTCGTCGGGCATGATCCCGCGGTAGGTCTCACTCCAGGTGTCGACGTGGACGCGCGCCATTCCGGCGACGTCGGCAATGACTGCGGGGCGGACTTCAAGTGTCATGAACCGACTCTACCCCCGGGTGCCGATCGTTCGCCGGGCCTACGACCATTCACAACACAAGGTGGAGCTCCGGTCCCCGGCACGAAATATTCACCTGACCTGCATCTGCCGACAAACAGCTGTCCAGCCGGGGCACCCAGGATCGAGAGAGTGAGAGCGAACCGCGAACCAGTCACCTCCGTCGAATCGCCAACCTCCGGCCACCCACTTCCTCAACCGCTCCGGCCGTCACCACCCGGTCCTCGGAGCTCCGGCGGGGGAGCCGTCGCATTCGAGCCGGTGGCAGCACCACCGCCCTCCGGCCTCGAGCTGCCGATGGGCCCGCGTACCCGGTTGTATCGATTCTTCGAGGCCCTGCCGGCGGCGATCAGCTTCACCGCTGTCGGGCTCGTGTTCGTCCTCCCATTCGTCGATGCAATGCTCGGAGCGGTCTATGTGCTCTCGATCGTCGGGCTGATGTTCGTCCGGGCGATGCTCGGGGCGATCGACGTCGCCCGCGGGTTCCTTCGCTACCGACGCAGCGCTCGCGTCGACTGGGCGGCACGCCTGACCGACCTCGAGCGGGCCCTGGACGGTCGCCCTTCCCTGGCGCATCCTCGGGGTGGATTCCGTGCTGCCGACCACGCTGCCATCGTCGCCAAAGTCAGTGCCGATCCGGACTCGATCATGCGACCATCGGCCCTGTTCCACGCGGTCGTTGTGGCTGCGTACAACGAGCCCTACCCGGTCATCGCTGACACCATCCGCACCCTGCTGCACACGTCGACGAAGCCCGAACAGCTCCTCGTCTTCTTCGCCCATGAGGAACGGGGAGGACCGGCTATGGCTGAGACCGCTCGGCGGCTCGAAGCCGAGTACGGCCACCGCTTCGGGGCCTTCGTCCTCGTCGAACACCCGGCCGGATTGCCCGACGAGATCGCCGGCAAGGGAGCGAACATCACGTACGCCGGTCACCTCCTGGCCGAATGGGTCCGTGACGAGGCCATCGACCCGCGTCGGGTGATCGTCACGAGCCTCGACTGCGACAACATTCCGCACGAGTCCTACTTCGACTGTGTTGCCTACGAATATGCGACCGCGCCGGACCGGGAGCGTCTGTCGTTCCAGCCGATCAGTCTCTACATCACGAACATCTGGGACGTGCCCGCACCATCGCGAGTGGTCGCCAGTGCGAACTGCTTCTGGAATCTCACCACCACGGTCCGGCGGCTCGCCCTGCGCAACTTCGCCTCCCACGCGCAGCCGCTGACTGCTCTGGTCGACATGGGCTTCTGGTCGAAGCGGACCATCGTCGAGGACGGTCACCAGTACTGGCGCAGCTGGTTCCACTTCGGCGGGGACTACCGGGTCGTCCCCATCCACGTCCCGATCTTCCAAGACGCGGTGCAGGCAGGGACGTTCAGGACGACCATGGTCGCTCAGTTCAAACAGCTCAGCCGCTGGTCGTACGGCGCCTCCGACGTTCCCTATGTCGGGGTGCGCGTCTTCGCTCCCGGAGCCCGCGCACCGTTCTGGCCCGGAGCCATCCGCTTCTTCTCCCTGCTCGAAGGGCACGTCAGTCTCGCCTCGATCTCGATCATCATCGCCATCGGCGGGTGGATCCCCTTCGTAGTGGCCACGCAGACGGGGCAGGCATCCTCGTTGGTCGAGCGCATGCCGATGACCGTGGGCATCATTCAGCAGATCGGCATGATCGGACTCATCGTCTCCATCATCGTGTTCAATGCGCTGCTGCCTCCTCGGCCGATCCACGTCCCGCGCGAACGCCGCGTGACGATGTGGCTGCAGTGGCTGCTCTATCCGCTCACGCTGCTCGTATTCAATTCCTCGACCGCGCTGTACTCGCAGTGGTGCCTGCTCACCGGCCGCTACCGCGAACGCTTCGACGTCACCGAGAAGATGGCCGGCGGACGCTCCAACTGACCAAGTGCCGGCACATCAACTGGTTCAAAGTGTGAGTGCCCGGATTTCAGGCTCCTCACCTGCACTTTGAACCAGTTGTCACCTCCGTCGCCGAGGCGGTCGGTCGGCTGACCGGAGCGCATACCCTATTTCCGTCGCCCGGTGCGAGGTCTACGCTGGGAACTGAGCCCCAGCGTTCACAGAGTCAACGGTGCCGCCGGTTCTCGGAGCCGCGGTGCCGTCGAGCCGAGGAGAGTGTCATGGCCGACACCGACACCCCACACACTGCCCGCACCGACACCGAGCATTTCGACTGCATCATCAGCGGAGGCGGGCCTGCCGGAATCGTGGCCGGCCTGCTGCTCGCCCGTGGCGGAGTGAAGGTCGTGGTGCTCGAGAAGCACGAGGATTTCTTCCGCGACTTCCGCGGTGACACCATCCACCCGTCCACTCTGCGACTTCTTGACGAGCTGGGCCTCTACCATCGGTTCGCCCGCATCACCCACCGTCAAGTGAGCAATATCAGCCTTCAGGATCGGAACGGCGAGGATTTCATCCTCGGCGACCTGTCGCGGCTGAACACCGCGCACCCTTATATGACCATCGCCCCGCAGTGGGACTTCCTCAACCTGCTCGCCGAGGCGGGAGGGGACGAACCGGGATTCGACCTGCGGATGAGCACAGAGATGTCGTCCCTGGTCTGGGAGGGCGACCGTGTCATCGGCGTCCGCGCGGTCGGGGCCGACGGCGAGACCGAGTTCCGGGCGCCACTCGTCGTGGCCGCCGACGGCCGCTGGTCGAAAGCGCGGGAGGAGGCGCGACTTCCGGTCCGCGAACTGCATTCCGGGATCGACGTGTGGTGGTTCCGGATCGACACCGAGGCGGAGCTCCCCGATTCCGTGGCACCTCGCTCACACGACGGCAGCGTCTTCGTCGCGATTCCGCGCGACGGGCACGTGCAGATCGCCCGGCTCATTCCGAAGGGAGAGGACGCACGATTCCGGGCGGAGGGTGCCGAGGCGCTCCGCAGCGCGGTAGCCGGAACCTTCCCCGCCCTCGCCGAGGATGTCGCTGGAATCGAGATGGACGAGGTGAAGCTGCTCGACGTGCGTCGAAACGAGGCACCGAGGTGGTTCGTCGACGGTCTGCTGTGCATCGGCGACGCGGTGCACGCGATGAGTCCACTCGGCGGAGTCGGCGTCAACCTTGCCGTCCAGGACGGCATGGCCACGGCTCGACTGCTCGCCGACTCGCTGCGCACCGGCGAAGTGCCGATTCGGCAGCTGCGACAGGTCCAGCGCAGACGCCTGCTGACGACGAAGGCAGTCGAACTGCTGCAGGGCGGCATCCACCGGATGATCGAACCCGTCGTCCACCACGGCGGCGACATCCGCCCGTCGGCGCCGTTGGAATGGCTGCTGAGGACCTTCCCCGCGCTCACCGTGGTGCCGGCGCGTATCCTCGGCATGGGAATCACCGCAGAACACGCCCCGGATTTCGCGCGACGCGAGGAACCGACCTTCGACGGAGCCCGATGAGCGAAACCCTGAGATTGCGTCCCTTGGCTCCCGCCGATGAAGCGGTGCTGAGGGGCTTCCATGAGCAGCTGCGCGCCGACGACTTCGCATTCCTCCAAGCCGAGGGCACATGGGACGACATCATCACCACCCACGAGCGCGAGGCTAGGGGAATCGATCTCCCGCCGGGCCGAGTACGCGCGGAATTCCTCGTCGCCGAGGTGGACGGGCGACCCGTGGGTCGCACCTCCATCCGATACGAACTCAACGACTTCCTGTTCGATTTCGGCGGGCACGTCGGATATGCAGTCGCCCCGGAATTCCGTTGCCGAGGATACGCCCAGCAGATCCTGTCCCGCTCGGTCGAACGTCTGCGATCGGCCGGAGTCGAGAGCGTGCTCGTCACGTGCGATGAGACGAACATCGCCTCGGCAAGTGTGATCGAACGGTGCGGGGGAGTGCTCGAGGACGTGCGCGAAAACAGTGACGGACCGCCGAAGCGGCGTTATTGGATCGGCGCGGATTCCGGTTTTCCTCAATCGGCCTCGACGGTCAGCACTAGTGCCGCGGTGACGGCGGATCCGTAGAGTCGAAGACATGAACTCACTATTCGACTCCATCCGCAGAATCGGTTTCCGTCGCGGTCCCGACCGCATCCTCGGCGGTATTGCCGGGGGCCTCGCCGAGGTGACCGGCATCAACGTCTGGATCATGCGGCTCATCGTCCTCGCCTCGTTCCTCCTCCCCGTACTCGGAATCGGCGCTTACCTCGTCGCGTGGATCCTCACTCCGTGGCAGGACAACTCGATCCCGCTGCAGCAGGTCTTCGGCGGTCGCTCGATCGAGTGACACGCCTGAGCTGATCAGCGTTCGCTGTCCAGCTGCGCCATAAGCGCACTCGGGTAGCGATCGCCACGTACCTCGGTTCTGGAGAGGACCTCGTCGATCTCTGCGAGATCAACTGAACTCAGCTCCACCTCGGTGCTGCTCAGTGTCGCTCGTACCTGCTGGACGGTGCGCGAACCGACGACGGGGACGATGTCCTCACCCTGTGCTGCGACCCAGGCGATCGCCAGCTGGGGCAGCGTGATCCCCTTCGCCGAGGCGACCGAACCCAATGCCGATATGATCGTTTCGTTGTGTTCGAGGTTCTCCCCTTGGAAGCGGGGGAACATCGCTCGATTCCCGCCGGTCTTGCCCGCGAACAGTCCCTTCGCCAGCGCCCCGTAAGCAGTGATGCCGATTCCGAGCTCGCGGCAGGCGGCCAGGATCCCATTGGACTCGATGGAACGGGTGAGCAGTGAGTACTCGATCTGCAGGTCGCTGATCGGAGCGACCGTTGCCGCCCTGCGGATCGTCTCCGCACTGACCTCGCTCAATCCGATCGACCGGACGTACCCGGCCTCGACGAGTTCGGCGATAGCCCCCACGGTCTCTTCGATAGGGATATTCGGGTCAAGGCGTGCCGGCCGGTAGACGTCGACATGATCTGCGCCGAGACGTCGCAGCGAGTAGGCAAGGGAGTTTCGGATTGCATCGGGGCGCGAGTCGAAGCCGATGAAAGATCCGTCAGGTGAGAGCACGGCCCCGAACTTGACCGAGAGGATGACGTCGTCACGGCTGCGCTGGCTCAGCGCACGGCCGATGAGCATCTCGTTGTGGCCTGCTCCGTAGAAATCGCCGGTGTCGATGAGGGTGCCTCCGGCGTCGAGGTAGGTGTGGATGGCGGCGATTCCCTCAGCGTCAGAGGTCGGGCCGTAGGCACCGGACATACTCATTGCGCCGAGGCCGGGCGATGTGGCGATGGGTCCTGCGGTGCCCAGTCGGCGATGGTCGATGGTCTGCGAATTGTTTTCAATAGTCATGTCAATGAGTCTGCTCGCATTGAGCGTCGGCGAGAATGCACTGTCGATCCAGGGACAAGTTGTCCCTGGCTGCTGTCGGGCAGCAGGCAGATAATGGGGCGATGACTGATCGTTCGGGCCTCGCCGATTTCCTCCGCCGTCGCCGCGAGAGCCTGCGACCCGAAGACGTCGGTGTGGGCACCACGGTTCGCCGGCGCACGCCGGGACTCAGACGTGAGGAAGTGGCGATGCTCGCGGGCGTCTCCGTCGACTACTACTCCCGCCTCGAACAGGGCAGAGGAGCGACGCCGTCGGCCGGAGTCGTCAGCGCCGTCGCCCGTGCGCTGCAGTGCGACCGGGACCAGCGCGATCACCTGCTGCATCTCGCAGGACACCCGGTCCCGCCGCGCAGTTCGGACGGGCATATTCGGCCCGGGCTCATCGCCGTGGCGAATCGGCTCGTCGATGTGCCGGCCGTCATTGTCACCGACCTCGGCGAGGTCGTCTGGCGGAACCCGATGGGGCGTGCTCTGTTCGGCGATCTGCCGGAGGAGCCGGGACGTGAGAGGAATCTGATCTGGAAGTGGTTCGAGGACCCGGAGTCACGGCCGATGCCCGAAGAGGACTGGGACAGGATCTCGGCGACACATGTGAGCGATCTGCGGGCGACATACGCCAAGCGGTCGGGTGACCGGCGCGTGCGGGAGTTCATCGCCGACCTCATCGACATCAGCGAGGAGTTCGCCGGACTGTGGGAGCGGCACGACGTCGCGGTTCGCCATTCCGACATCAAAGCGATCGCCCACAAGGACGTCGGTCGACTCGATTTCCGGTGCGAAGTGCTTCTCACTCCCGACGATGACATCTCGCTGCTTGTCTTCTTGCCTCTCGAAGGCACCGAGACAGCGGGTCGTTTGGAGCTGCTCGGTGTCGTCGGGACACAGACTCTGGCCTCGGGGTGAGGTGCGGACCGAGTCAGTACTCGCGGGGAGCACTGCCGACCGATACGCAAGAATGAGGGCATGAGCGAAAGCGAGCCCTCCGCACCGACCGATCGCTACCCGGCCGCCGACGAATGACAGGCGGTCGACAGGTACTTCACTGACACTCTCGTCGGTGAAGACGACGCGCTCATTGCCGCACGCAGGTCAGGTGCTGCGACGTCAATGCCCAATGCCGAGGTCGCAGCCAACCAGGGAGCGTTCCTCGGACTCATCATCGCGCCCCGACGGTGAACCGTACCCGAGAGTCGGAGCTACCAGACCTGTGGAGCCCTGCGGTAATAGACGTCGATCGGATCCAGGTCCAGCGTCGGTGCGTCGAAGATCGTCCAGATGAGGAGAACGACCGTGACCGGGAAGAACGCGATCGCCAGATAACGCGTCATACCCCTCCAGAAACCGACGCGTCGGCCGCTGTGCTTAAGCGTGACGACTCCGCACAGCGCCTGGCCGGGGGAGACGGTGCAGCCGTAGAGAACGCCGAACACCAATGCCATCAGCGGATAGCTGATAAGAGCAACTTTCGTGGCATCGTCGATCGAGATGATATTCACCGCGGCGAGGGCCAGCGCGATGCCGATGAGCATTCCGGTGAAGAAGAGGACGAGGACCGCATCGAGGATCCTCGCCCACCAACGCCGAACCGATGGCGCCGGGGTCAGCGGACCGCGGTTGCGCCAAGGACCAGAGCCGTTGACGGCGAGCCCAGTTTGGGCGCGGTAGTTCGAACTCATTGTGCGTATCCTTCTCGCTGCTGACCGGTCGATGACTCCGACTCTATGCGGTTGCCGGCCCGCAGAGGGTGTTCGTCAGGCAACATCCTGTGCCAGTTCCGGTACAACCCTTCTCGACCGTCCGCGGTCAGTGGGAGAACTGAATCGTCTGCTGAAAATCTGCTGGAAATGATGCACCCCCGAAGCTCGCAGCTTCGGGGGTGCTATGTATCATGCCTGGTCAGGCTAGGTGGGCCCCGTGGGGATCGAACCCACGACCCGCGGATTAAAAGTCCGCTGCTCTACCAACTGAGCTAGAGGCCCCGCCCCATCACAAGCGCAGTACACAGGCCTGCTGACGCATGATGGAGACGAACCAATAGTAGAGGTTCGCGCCCGAATTACTCAAACCAGAACCCGCCGTCGGGAGGGAGTCCGTCGACTCCCTCCCGACGAAGCCCCGCGGCTCACTTCTCCAGGCCGCGCCGATCCTCAGCGGTGTACGTACGAGGCAGACCGTCCGGAGCCTCGAGCTCCTCGGGATCCGTGGGCTCGATGACGTCGGACTCGATGGCCTTGTTCTTCTTGACCTTCCCGAGCAGGGCACGGATATTGCTCAGGCCCGCGAGCAGCTTCCGATCCTTCTTCGGCGCAACGTACTCGGGGTCGGTCTCGATGGGGAAGACCGTCGGCGCAGCACCGAAGGCCTCCTTCGATTCCCCAGCGACCTTCCGCGCCATCTGCGCATTCACCACGGCACCGATGACAGCGCCGACGCCGAAGGGCAGCAGCCGACCGACCAGCGATCCGCCGGCACGGGCGGCGAACTTGCGGATGAATGTCTTGCGCAGCTTGCGCACGAGCAGATCGACCAGCGGGGCCGGCAGCTGCTTGGTCACGGTGGCGCCCCAGCTGCCGAACATCGACTCCACGCCGCCGTTCTGCTTGCCGAACTTCTGGATGAGGTTCTTCCCGTCCTTGCCCAGCATTAGGCCGAGGACCAGGGCGTTCGCCCGCTTGGCATCGGCCACCGGCAGTCCGTGGATCTCTGCGATGGCCTGCGCAAACAGTGCAGTGCCTTCCAGGAAGCCAGCGGTCTCGACGCTGGCGACACCCAGCGCGGCCGTCGTGCCCAACCCCGGAACGGCGGCGGTCGCACCGACCGCGGCTCCGCCCGAGGTCGTCAGGGTCAGATAGTGCCGGCGAATGATCGTGATGAGCTCTTCGGGGGTCGCGTCCGGATGCCGGCGGCGCAGACTGCGCACATAAGCCAGGGCGACGGGCCGCTGCACGGACAGCAGACGCGACAACATCGACTGGGCGCGGGGATTGAGGGTCCCATCGTCATTGACTGCCAACTTCGCAGCCTTGTCGAGACCCTTCTTCGCCACTGATGATTTTGCCACGAGAGTTCCTCCTCGTTTCGGTCACTCGCGACTGCCGGTCGCAGTCACGAATCAGACCCAAGTTTAATAGCGTCCGTTGTGAGTCCCGGGAGCAGAACCTGACCGTGCGGCGAAAGCCCGAATGTGCTCCACGTCCTAGTCCGCGCACCCTGACAGGGACTAAACTGCCCTGACCATGTCACAGCGCGCATTCCACCGTCCCGTTCCCCTGGCCGACCTCGACTCCGTCGGTGCCGTCGACGATCCCGTCGCCCGTTCGGAGACCTCGCACGCCACCGCGGCACTGCTGCTCGGCGATGCAGAGGGAAACCGCGACGAGGCTGCCACCAGGCGCTTCGTCGAACTCGCCGATGACATCGGCTTCGAGATCATCGCCGAGATGTGGTCAGCCGCTCCCGCCGTCTCCGCACCCGGCGCACTGTGGCGCCTCTACGCCCTGCGCCAATGGATCAAGTCCTCACCTCGCGAACTCGCCGAGATGTTCTCCGACGGCCAACGCCGCGTCACCGAGGGCATCGGCTACGACGAGATCCTCGCCGGCGTCGAACTGCCCGCCGGACCCGACGAAGTGGCCCACGCCATCGACGAGATCCTCGTCGGCGCCTTCCGCGGTGACGTCGTCATTGCGCTGCTGCGCGCCTCCGCCTTCGTCGGCATCTGCGCGGCAGGCGCCGACGACCACGACACCGCCGTCCGCCTGCGCCAGCTCTCCCAAGACCTGTCCGACGCCGCGGTCGCCCATCGCCGAGGCGGCCTCGACTGATCCTCAGCTCGCCGGCAATCCCCTCGCCGAGGCGGCCCCGCCCGACCGAATGAGCGCGGTCCCCGTAGGGACCGGATATTCCCGCCCGACCACGACATCGACTGTGAGATTCTCAACGGACGAAGAGCCGCCTCGGCGGTGGATTCATGAGCATGAACGAGTATCGTAGGGGGTGGCCTTCGGGCCACCGGACGCTGGATCGCTGAAGCCCCGGGCTCCAAATTCAGCCGCTTCGAGCGGCCTTCCGCCGAGAGGCGCTCTCGGTTCAGCGTCCGGCACATATCATTGAGGCATCATGCATATTCGTCCGGCTTGTCCGGGCCCCGGGCAGGAGGAGCGCATGCGGCTCAAGCGGGTACCGCAGGACAAGGTGTTCTATGAGCGGCTGTCCGATCTCGTCTCACAGATGCGGCAGTGCAACCTGGTGCTCGCCGAACTCTCCGGAATCGAAATCAGCGAACGCCGCGACGTCGCCGACCGCCTCCGCGAGATCGGGGACAGGGCCGATGAGGACATGGGCGCGATGCTCCGCGCACTGCGCGAGAACTACATCACCCCGTTCGACCGCAACGACCTCTACCTGCTCAGCCACCACATGCGCGATATCTGCCACCGGCTGCACGGAGTCGGCTACGTACTCGCCTCCGGAGCCTTCGACCCGCTGCCCTCCGGCGTCCCCGAGACCCTGGCCGTGCTGTCGAATCAGACGGACCACACCTCGCGGATGATCACCCGACTGCCGGGCAAGCTCGACCAGTGGGACTACGTCGACGCGATCAACCGACTGACCTACCAAGTCGAGAGCCTGCAGTGGCGGATGTCGGACGCGGTGCCGAACTCCAAACGGGGACTGACGTATATGGCGGCCGTGTCCCAACTCGGGCAGGCCTTCGTCCGGGCCGCCCACGGGTTCACCGAACTCGGCAAGGTCGTCGCAGCCATCGCGATCAAGGAGTCGTAGTCCGTGGAGCTGCTCTTGGCGGCAGTCGTCATCGCCGCGGTGATCTTCGCCGGCTCGAACGGATTCCACGATGCCGCACTGACCGTCGGCAACGCGGTCGTCGGGCGAGCGATGCGACCCGGCTGGGCGCTCAGCCTGGCCGTCATCTTCAACTTCATCGGTGCGCTCCTCGGTGAGGGAATCGCCATCGTCGTGGCCAACCAGATCGTGCTCTTCTCCGGTTCGACAGACCTCATCCTGACCACCTTGCTGATCGCCTTCGTCGCAGCGACGACGTGGAGCCTGTTCACCTACTATCTCGCGCTGCCTGTGTCGTCGACCCACTGTCTCATCGGCGGTCTGCTCGGCGCGGGAATCGTGTTCGGCTTCTCCGTCAACACCGGTGAAGCGATGGACTCAGTGGTGTGGCCGCTGGTGCTCTCACCGATCCTCGGGTTCATTCTCGCGTGGGTGCTCACGCTCATCCTGTCGAAGTCGCTCGCCTCCACTCCGCCCAAGCCGCTTTTCCGGGGTGCGCGCATGGTCGACTCCGTGCTCACGGCGGCCCTGTCGCTTGTCCACGGGGTCCAGGACGCGCAGAAGATCGCGGCCCTCGTCATGGTCGCCATTCTCGCCGTCGACACGCAGCAGCACGATGTCCTCTCCGTGGTCGACATCTCTTGGCCGGTGCGCCTCCTCATCGCCGCGGCTCTGGCTCTGGGCACCGGATTGAGCGGGTGGCGAGTGGTCCAGACACTTTCCGTGCGCATGGTCCGCCTCGATCCCCTCAAATCCTCCATCGCCGATGGCGCGGCCACGATCCTCATGTACACCGCAGCTCTGATCATGCGGGTTCCGGTGTCGCTGACCTTCGTCCTCGGCTCATCGATCCTCGGCACCCAATACGCCGGGCGCAAGGGCCACGCCAGAGCCCGGTACTTCGTGCCGATGTTCGCCGTCTGGCTCCTGACGATCCCGGCCGCCGCGCTGTTGGCCGTGGTGCTCGGGTGGATCGTCAAGGCCTCCGTCGGGCTCTGACAGGCCACCCGGTTCCTGCTGTTCGCTGACGCCGGAGCCGAGCCCGGGAGCGCGAGGCGCCCGGGCTCGGCTCTGACGAAATCGCTGACATCGGTGCCGACCAATCAGTCCCGAGGCTTCCGCCCGAATACGAAGCCGGTGGTGATCATGGCCGCGGCGAGGACAAAGTGCAGCCAGTTGTCGGCGGTGTTGAGCCCGACGAAGTTGCCCATCGACTCCATCGGAATCACCATTCCGTAGATCCACAGCACCGCATAGATGATTCCGCCGACGACGAGGTAGTTCTTCGCCAGCGCACGTGAGCGGAGTCCGAGCATCCCGACGACTCCGAAGAGCAGGTGGACGATGTTGTGGAGCACCGTGACCTGGAAGAGGCCGAGCAGTGCAGCGTCGGTGTGGTGTCCGGCGAAGCTGATCGAGCCGAGATTCGCGGTGATGCCCGGGACGAAGCCGAGGATCCCCACGAGCAGGAACACTGCGCCGAAGAGCCCGGAGACCATCTGCACCTGCGAACGCGCACCGCGTGCAGCGGCGGGCGACTGTGACGACATCGAGATATTCATGACGATCCTTTCCCAAAGATAGCTGGTATCGGTGATTCGGAGCAGATGCCGATTCGGATGGCCGACGGGCGAAACTTTCCGGCCGCCGTCTCATGTCGGCCCGCCGCTGTAGTCTGGTGGCAATGGGAGCTTGGGCGGCGAAGCTGTGGCGCAGACTGCTGGTCCTTCTGATCGGCGGGGTCATCGCCGTGCCCTATATTGCGGTCATCATCTGGGCCGTCTCCGCGTGGAACGAGGTCAGCGACCGGTCTCTGGCGTTCAGCATGCTCGCCTTCAGCGCCGTCGTCTTCGTGCTGTTGTGCATACCCGCGTTCCTTGCCGTCATCCGCGCACTCGAACGGACCCTGGCCGAGCAGCTCCTCGAACTGTCCATCCCCATCCCGCCGAGGCGGCCGACCTGGTCCGATCGCCTCCGCGGTGCCCTGTTCTACTTCGGCCACGCCTTCGCCGGTGCCCTGCTCCTGATCACGGTCGTCGTGGTCCTTCCTTCCGTGCTCCTGATGGTTGCGGACCCACAGCAGGCCTCGGAACTGTCGAACGGACTCCTCGGCATTGCGGGCTCCCCAGCCGGGGCGACTGCTGGATCGCCGGCCGGAAATGCCGATCCGTCGGCCGGCACCGGTGCCGAGTCCGTCGTCGTCCTGTCCGCCGGGCTCGTGCAGATCCTCGCACCCGTGATCCTGCTTCTCCTCACGGCCACGATCATCGCCGAAGGCTACTTCCTGCCTCACTACGCACAGATCCTGCTCGGCCCCTCGGCCGCTGACCGGGCTGAGCTCGCCGGGGCCGAGCGAGTCCGTCGGTTCCGTCGCACCGTCCTCGCCCGCGAAGTCCACGACTCGATCGGTCATGCCCTGACCGTGACGATGATGCAGGCAGCTGTGGCCAAACGTGCCCTGCACCAGGATCAGATACTCGCCGAGGCGGCCGTCGACGAGATCGCTCGCACCAGCCGTGAGGCGGTGGCCGAGTTGGACCATGTCCTCGCCCTGCTGCGTGCGGAGGCCGACGGCGCAGTCAGCGATGAAAGCACCGCAGGCGACGCCGACGCCCTTGGCGTTGCTGATGCCATCGATGGTGCCGATGCCCTCGATGGCGCCGAGAGCGAAGCAGTGGAGGGCGGAGAGCTCGCGGGGGACGGTGACAGCGGAAGTGCGGGGCCGCCTCGGCGAACAATGCTCGATATCACCCGATTGGCCGAGGAAGCCCGTGCGATCGGGCACCCCACCCGACTGACGGTCAGCGGGGATGCCACCGGACTGCCGCCGACCGTGGTCCACGAACTCCACCGGATCGTGCGCGAGGCGGTGACGAACTCGCTGCGGCACGCAACGACGCCCGGCCTCGATGTGGCCGTCGACATCGGCGCCGACTGCGTACAAGTGGTCACGCGCAATGCCGGCGCGGCCACCGGCCCGGTGCTCGGCTCATCGGAGAAGGGACGGGCCGAGGGGAAGGCGGCGGCTGACGCGAAAGCGGCGGGCGATGCGAAGGGGATTGCCGGTGCGAAGGGGATTGCCGGTGCGAAGGGGGCGGCCGCCTCGGCGAGGCAGTCACGCGGACTCGTCGGCATCGGTGAGAGGGCTGCTCTGTTCGGTGGGAGCGCCGACTGGGGAATCGAGAACGGACAATGGATTCTGCAGGTGAGACTGCCGTATTCGGAGGGACAGATGCCATGACCATTTCGGTGATCCTCATCGATGACGAGCCTCTCGTGCGTGCGGGTCTGGCCGCGATCATCGACTCCGACCCGGGACTCGAGGTCGTCGGGGAGGGCGATGACGGGACGGAAGCACTCGATCTGGTGACTCGGCTGGATCCTGATGTCGTGGTGATGGATGTGCACATGCCCCACCTCGACGGATTGGAGGCAACGCGGCTGCTTATGAGCAGGCAGGAGCCGCCTCGGGTGCTCATCCTCACGACCTTCGACAGCGATGACTACGTCTTCGAAGCTCTGCGCGTGGGCGCTGACGGCTTCGTCCTCAAACGCGCTCAGCCGTCCGAACTCGTCCGGGCGGTGCATACCGTGGCCGGGGGAGATGCGCTGCTCTATCCGCAGAAGATCCGGGACATGGCAGCACGGTCTCACCGAGCTGTCGATGTGGTGAGTTCTGCTGGGCTGAGCAGGCGGGAACAGGAAGTCCTCACCCTCATGTCGAGAGGAATGAGCAACGCCGAGATCGCCGGGGAGATGTTCCTCGGGGCGGAGACGGTGAAGACCTATGTCAGTTCGCTGCTGTCGAAGCTCGGTGCCCGTGACAGGACACAAGCGGTGATCAAGGCTTTCGAATCGGGGTTCGTCGAGACCTGACCCCAAAGTGAGCAGGCGGGAGGGCCGTTCACCCGCCCAGTGTGCATTCACCCTCTCGGGAACCGGATTCACCCTTGTGGGGGAGCCCCCGGCGGGCCTTCGGGGACGAGCCTGGAGTCATGACACAGAAACAGCTCACTCACATAGTCAACCATCCGTCACCACAATCCGATCTCACCGTTCGCGCAGGACTGGCCGCCGCCTCGGCGTGGTCGCTCTTCCTTCTCGGCATGTCGGTCCTCTGGGGGTTGGGGATCGTCGCCTCACCCCTGGCCGGATCCGAGGAGTGGACGTTCACGTCGATGATCGCCGCACTCCCGGGACCGTTCGCGGGTCTCATCATCGGCTCCGTCTCCCTGCTCAGCTTTGTCGGCTCGGCGGCCCTGCTCACCGCGACCCGCCTGCGGCAGCGGCTTTTCGACAGAGGCGGGGCACGCGTTCTCGGGGTTGTCGTTCTGGCCTTCGCCGCCGTGGTCACGGTCATGCTCACCGACACCTTGCTGCTGGCCTACCTCGGCTATGCGCTCAGCCTGCAGTTCCCACCAATCCCGGCTCCGGTGATCTGGCAGGGAGTCATGCTGCTTGGTCCGCTGTTGTGGATCATCGTGTGGGCCGGTGCGGAGAAGACCAGTCGTCGGATTCACGAGGACAGTCATCGTCATTCGACCGAGACCGTTCATGTTGAGGATTCCGCCGCCGGTCACAGGCGTGCAGACGTTGACGGTACCGGACGCGTGGGGAGATCGACGTCGGTCACCGCAAGCGCGAAGATCGCCGTCGTCGTGGCGGTCATCGTGCCGGGCTTCTATGCCCTGACGCGGGTCCTCTGGGCCGTGGGAATTCCCTTCGGCCTGAGTGAAGGTCTCTACGACGAAGGCCAGCGTGTCGGACTCTGGCATTCGGGACTCGCGCTCGCCTTGGCCGCCATCGGTGGAATCCTGCTCACCCTCGGTCTCATCCAGAGATGGGGAGAGCGGCTGCCAACATGGCTTGGTCCTCTGGGCGGAAAGCGAGTGCCGATCACTCTGGCGACGATTCCCGCGACGATCGTGTCGCTGGCGATCTTCACCGGCGGAGTCGGCCTGGTGCGCACAATCTTCTCGGGGACCCCCGAAATCTTCGCCGACAGCTGGTGGGTGACGATCGGGCCGACGCTGCTCTTCCCGCTCTGGGCCGTGGCGCTCGGCTGGGCGACCTTCGCCTACCGGGAACGTCGGCTGGCTGCCGAGGCGGGTGCGTCCGGCGATGTCTGAGCTGTCTTTTCGAATCTTCGATGTCTCCTGCGGGCGGATCCACCTCGAATAAGCGGACGATCTCGAGGTGGATCCACCCGCTGGATCAGCCGGGGAACGGCCCGTAGGTGGCCAGCAGGTTGCCCTTGCTGGTCCGCTGCACGTCCTTGAGCTCCAAGCGAGTCGTCGTTCCACCCTCGAAGAGGGACCGTCCGCTGCCGGCGACGACCGGGTGGATGGCCACCGTCAGCTCGTCGACGAGGTTCGCTTCGACGAGCTGACGGACGATCGACATCGATCCCTCGACAGCGATCTTGCCGCCGTCGCCGGCTTTGAGCTCGCGGACGAAGTCGACGAGCTCGCCCTGGATGAGAGTCGAGTTCTCCCAGCTGAGATCGGCCTGCGACAGCGTTGTCGAGGCGATGTGCTTGGGAGTCGAGTTGATGAAGTCGGCGAACGGTGCGTCCTCGCCTTTTGTGTGGTTCGGCCAGTAGCCCTCCCACTCCTGATAGGTGACACGGCCGAGGAGGCAGTCGTCGACGCCGCCGATGGCCGTGGTCATCCACTCGCCCATCTCCTGGTCGAAGGAATCGAATTGGAAGTTGAACGGATCGGATGCGATCCCGTCGAGTGACTGGAACAGTGCGGCGATGACAGTGCGGGACATGGTGATCTCCTCATCGAGTTGTCGTGCGGGCCGTTGCGTTTCCTGAGGGCTGTGGTTCCGCAGCCCAGAAAGTTCAGAAAGTGAACTATGGTTTCAATAGTGAACTGATATTGCTATGCTGTCAACCATGAAGTCGTACGGACAATTCTGCGGTCTGGCTCGGGCAGCCGAGGTGCTGGGGGAACGGTGGTCGCTCATCATCCTCCGCGACCTCCTCGTCGGTCCGAAGCGCTTCAACGAGCTTCGACAGGGAAATCCCGGCATCCCCTCGAACCTGCTGACCACGCGGTTGCGCGAACTTGAGGCCGCCGAGATCATCGAGCGCGGCATCGACGGACGCAACGTCGTCTACCGCCTCAGCGACTACGGTTCGGATCTTAGTCCGGTGCTCATTGAGCTCGGCCGCTGGGGTGCACGGCGGATGGCTGAGCCCCGCGAGGGCGAGGTTCCGACGGACTCCTCTCTGGCCGCGGCTTTGCTGACCGCGCGCACCGACGCCCGAGTCCGACCCTTCACAGTCGAAATCACTGCCGGCCCCGCGACGGCTCATGCGACCGTGAGCGAGCGCGGTGTGGAGGCTGCGGAAGGGGCCCAGGCAGAAGCTGACCTGAGGATCGAAGGTCCCGGGCTGCGCGACCTGCTTGCCGATGGCGCAGCCGAAGCCGCACGAGAGGAAGGGGCGATCACGGTCGACGGCGACGAATCCCTGCTGGTCGATTTCGCCTCGGCCTTCCGTGCTCCCCGCGACGAACCAGCGGCCGGCTAGGAGGCAACGCCGCGTCGTCCTCGAACAGCTTGTCGCCGCTCCCTCGTCTGCGACGGTTCCGCCGACTCCTCACCTACGACGGTTCCGCCGGTCTGCCCGTCGGTGTCGCAGCAGAGTGACCAGGGCGTGGAGAAGCGCGGGTGCCGAGGCGATGAGCAGCAGGACGCCGCCCACTGTCATCACCGGCAGCAGGATCGACCCGCCGATGACGAAGCCGGTGAATAGAACGGCCGAGATCACGCCGCGCGCCAGCTGTTCGAGCCCTTCCACCCGACGATCGAGCTTCGGCGTCGACACCGTGAGCTCGCCGTCTTCGACCTTCGTGACCAGTGCGTCGAGGCGTCCGGGCAGGCTCAGGGTCAGACGCACGAGGTTGAGCGCCTCCTTCGTCGCCGAGCCGGCGACTCCTCCCGGTGAGTCGCTGATGAGGCCGCGTGCATAGGGTTCGACGACCTCCCAGATGTTGAACCGGGGATCGAGTGAGCTGCACAGACCCGAGACCATGGCGAGCGCACGGATGATGAGGAAGAGGTTCTCCGGCAATTGGACCGGAAGGTCGCGGACCACCGATTCGAAGTCCCTGGAGAAGGCCCGCAGCTCCTTCTCGTCGACCTCGCGCAGCTGAGCGAATCCCATCCCGCCGAACCGGGAGAAGAGCTCGGTCAGTGCGCGTTCGAGCTCCGCGGTGTCCGCGCCGTCGAGCAGCACCCCGATGAGTTCGACGCTCGTGACCAGGCGGTGGGAATCCCTGGTGGCCACGGCGATGATGAGTTCACGCAGCCCCGAGCGCAGATCCTCAGGAACGTGGCCCATCATTCCGAAGTCGACGAAGGTCAGGTGCCAGCCGACCCCCGCCGAGGCGGGATGCCCGGTCGAGGTGTGCGTTTCCCCTGTCGGCGGTGAGCCACCCATGTGCTCGGACGCCGGAGAGACACCCGAGCGTTCGACCGCTCCAGTTCGGTCGGGAGTGACGAAGATGTTGCCGGGATGGGGATCGGCGTGGAAGAAGCCGCCGCGGAAGAGCTGATCGAACATCGTGTGCGCGAACGCCGAAGCCACCTCGCGTGGATCGATCCCTGCCCGGCGCAGCGCCGCGACATCGTTGATCTTGATCGCCGAGACATCCTCCATGGTGAGAACCTGGGTCGTGGTCTGCCCCCAGACGATTCGCGGGGCCTGCGTCGGACCGGGCGAACCCGATGCCGAACGCTCGGCATCGTCCGCGAAGCGTGCGGCTTCGGTGGTGAACTGTTCCGCATTCGCCGCCTCGTGGAGGTAGTCGATCTCCTCGAGGCTGACATGGGCGAACTCCTCGACCAGCCCCGGCATATCGACCCGGCTGGCGATGAACCCGACGCGGGAGAGCCACCCTGCGATCCGGCGCAGTGTTCGCAGATCCACCTCGACGACGTCGGCGATGCCGGGGCGCTGGACCTTGACGACCACCTCGGTGAATCCGAGCTCGGCGGCCACATCCGGAGTCAGGGTGGCCGAATGAGCCTGGCCCAGTGATGCCGCGGCCAGCGGTCGGGGGTCGAAAGTGGCGAAGGCGGTGGTGAGTCGCATACCCAGCTGCGCCTCGGCGAGGGGCCTGATCCCGTCGAAGGGAACCGGCGATACTTCGTCCTGCAGGTCTGCCAGCTCTGCGGCGACCTCGGGCGGGAGGACATCCATGCGGGAGGAGAGGAACTGGCCCACCTTGATCATCAGCCCGCCGAGATCGATCGCCAGCGCCCTGAACTTCCTGGCGGTCGACTGCCAGCGCTCCACTCGTCGTCGGGCGGCCAGGCGACCCAGACCGATGCGAGGCAGGACGAGCTCGAACCACCAGGCCATGGCCATCTGGGCCGCGGCAAAGCGCAGGATCCGGGACGACCGGGACCGCAGCGCTCGCTTCCGGTCGGGAAGACCCTGGCCAGGGCCGACAGTGTCTGCTCCGCTGTGCTCACCGGCTTCTCGGCCGAGCTCATCCGGACTCACGTTTCTCTGTTCGGCTCCCGTCGACATCGCTCAGTCCCGAGCGAGGATCGAATACAGCCTGCGTTTGGTCTCTTCCAGCTCGGTGACCGCCTCTGCGACCTGCTCCTTGCTGCCCGAACGTCCGACCTGAGCGGCGGCCTGTGCCAACTCGACCCCGGCCTTGGCCAGTGTGGCCGCGCGCGGAGTCTCTCTCCTGCCGACCGATTCCCACGGGGCGGCGGAATCGGAGTCGGCCTCGACGTGCTCGCGTCCCGCCTCGGTGAGGGAATAGGTCTTGCGTCCGCTCGACGGCTCCGCATTAATGAGACCCTCGTCCGTGAGCAGCTGCAGCGTCGGATAGACCGACCCGGGGCTGGGCTTCCAGCTGCCGCCGCTGCGTTCCTCGATCTCCTGGATGATCTGGTATCCGTGCATCGGGGCCTCTGCCAGCAGCGAGAGGATTCCGGCACGGACGTCACCGCGGTTCATGCGGGCAGGCTGTTTGGGGGCGAAGGATGAGCGCAGCTGCTCGAACGCCTCCCAGATGCTAGCGCTGCCCCGGTCGCCGCCTCGGTGATGGGAGCTTCCGTGGGTGAATGGCTCGTTCATGATGACCTCCCTGGTCTGATGACACCGCAGTACCCCGCTGATTGCACGAAGTTCACTGCCCTGACGATATGTAACGATATATCGCCGATGTGTTGTCGGGAAGACCATGAGGTCGTCTGCGGAGGCAACTCACTGCGCGCGTTCAGGGTGACGTGACGACCGACCTGCCAGCGCCCTGCGCGATCCCCGAGGCGACTCTGCGCGAGTGCCCTACCGCCCGAAGTCGCGTCCGGCGGACCTGCCAACGCAAAGTGGTCGTTCTGGTCACGTTCCGCTGAGCAGAGCGTGACCAGAACGACCACTGAGTGACGCGCATTGCCGGGACGACGCGGTTCGGCACTCGTCGCGGCGCGGGGAGTGCAGAACCCGCCCGCAATCCCTCAGGCCATGTGCCGAGCCTTCAGATCATCCGAAGCGACCGGAGATGTAGTTCTCGGTCTCTTCCTTGTCCGGGTTCGAGAAGATCGTCGAGGTCTCGTTGAACTCGATGAGCTTTCCGGGCTTGCCGGTGCCGGCGATGTTGAAGAACGCGGTCTTGTCGGACACACGAGCGGCCTGCTGCATGTTGTGCGTGACGATGACGACCGTGTACTTGTCCTTGAGGTCGTTGATGAGGTCCTCGATCGCCAGGGTCGAAATCGGGTCGAGAGCCGAGCACGGCTCGTCCATGAGCAGGACCTCGGGTTCGACGGCGATTGCGCGGGCGATGCACAGACGCTGCTGCTGACCGCCGGAGAGACCCGAACCGGGCAGGTTGAGGCGGTCCTTGACCTCGTTCCAGAGGTTCGCGCCGCGCAGGGCACGTTCGGTGAGATCGTCGGCCTCGGTCTTCGAGAGGCGCTTGTTGTTCAGACGCACACCGGCGAGCACGTTCTCCTTGATGCTCATCGTCGGGAACGGGTTCGCCCGCTGGAAGACCATGCCCACCTCGCGGCGGACGTTGACCGGGTCGACGCCGGCACCGTAGATGTCATTGCCGTCCATGAGGACCTCACCGGAGACGCTTGCGCCGGGGATGACTTCGTGCATGCGGTTCAGTGTGCGCAGCACCGTGGACTTGCCGCAGCCCGAGGGGCCGATGAAGGCGGTGACGGAGCGCGGCTTGATCTGCATCTGCACTCCGTCGACGGCGCGGAAGTCGCCGTAGAAGATGTCGAGATCCTTGATGTCGATCTGCTTGGACATTGTGTTTCCTATCCGTGGAAATGGGTGAGTCTGGAGGTCTGTGGGCAGTCGCCGGTCAGCGTCCGGCCTTCGGTGCGAGCACCTTCGCGATGATGCGGGCGAGCAGGTTGAGCACCATGACGAGGGCGACGAGCACAAGGGCTGCAGCCCAGGCGCGTTCCGAGCTGGCCAGGGCGGCGGCTCCCGGCGAGACCGGGCGCAGCTGCGAGTCGTAGATGAACGTCGGCAGCGTCGACATCCAACCGGAGAAGAGGTTCCAGTTGAGTGTTTTGGCGAATCCGGCGGTGACCATGATGGGGGCGGTCTCACCGATGACGCGGGCGATGGCGATGGTGACACCGGAGAGGATTCCCGACACCGAGGTGGGCAGAACGATCTTCACGATCGTCTTCCACTTCGGCACGCCGAGTGCGTAGGAGGCCTCGCGCAGGTCCATCGGCACCAAGCGGAGGATCTCCTCCGTATTGCGCACGACGATCGGGATCATCAGCACCGACAGCGCCACGGCCGCGGTGAAGCCGGTCTTCGCGATTCCGGCCGCGCCGGGCAGGAGCACGTTGGCAATCGTGGAGAACAGTGCGAAGGCGAAGAGACCGGCGACGATCGAGGGAATACCGGTCATCACGTCGACGAGGAAGGTGATCGCCTTGCCCAGGCGGTTCTTGTTCGAGTATTCGACGAGGTAGATGGCGGTGAGGACGCCGATCGGAATCGAGATCACGCAGGCGGCGAGTGTGATGAGCACGGTGCCGACGATGGCGTGGTAGAAGCCGCCGGCCAGAGTAGCCTCACCGGCGACGTACTGCTGATCGAGGACGCCCTTCATGCCGAGCATGGTGCGGGTGAGCAGGTCACCGCTGATGGCGGCCCCGCCCTTGGACACGGTCAGCCACAGCAGCGAGATGAGGGGAACGCATGCGAGGACGAACGTCGAGGTGACGATGGTGGTCGCGATCCGGTCGACGGCCTTGCGGCGGCCTTCGTAGGACGCGGAGACCGCGAACACGGCGATCGCGTTGATGAGGCCGGCGAGGACGGCCACGACGGGGATGTTGAAGCCGCCGAAGGCGATGAAGCTGATGACGATCGCCACGAGGATCGAGGCGACGGCGACGATCCACGGGGTGGCCTTCGGGAGCTGTTTGGAGGTGAGCTTCGCCGGTTTCGACACGGCCGCCTCGGTGGTGGTGTTCATGGTGGTCATTGGTCTCAACTTCCCTTCACCGAGGTGCGGGCGACGATGGCGCGGGCTCCCATGTTCACCAGCAGGGTGATGACGAAGAGCACGAGGCCGACGGTGATGAGCTCGGACAGGCGCAGTCCCGCGGCCTCGGGGAAGTTCTGCGCGATCTCGGAGGCGATGGTCTGGTTGCCGCTGACGACGAGCGAGGCGGTGAGGACGCCGGGCGAGAGGATCATGGCCACGGCCATGGTCTCACCGAGGGCGCGGCCGAGGCCGAGCATCGTGGCCGAGACGATTCCCGACTTGCCGAACGGCAGCACGGCCATGCGGATCATCTCCCAGCGGGTGGCGCCGAGCGCCAGCGCCGCCTCTTCCTGCAGGCGCGGGGTCTGGAGGAAGATCTCGCGGGTCAGCGAGGTGATGATCGGCAGGATCATGATCGAAAGCACGAGCGAGGCGGTCAGCAGTGTGCGGCCCGTCTGCGACACGGAGCCGTCGGCGGCCGGAGCGAAGATCGGAATCCAGCCGAACCACTTCGACAGCCACAGGTAGAAGCCGGTGAGGTTGCCGGCCAGAGCGATGCCCCACAGGCCGTAGACGACCGAGGGGATGGCGGCGAGCAGGTCGATGACGTAGCCGAGCACCGGAGCGAGCTTGCGCGGGGCCATGTGGGTGGTGAACAGCGCGATGCCCAGCGAGAAGGGAGTCGCGACGATCAGTGCGATGGCCGCGGAGATGAGCGTGCCGATGACCAGCGGCCAGACATAGGAGAAGAAGCCCTTGCCGCCGGTGATCTGGGAGGGGTCGCTGATCTGCGCGGTGATGGTGTCCTTCGACTGTGCGAGAAGGAACAGGGCGACTCCGGCGAGGATCACCAGGATCAGGATGCCGGCGATGAGCGTGGCGGCCGAGAAGATGCGGTCGCCGGGTCGGACGACGGCCTTCTGCTGCCGAGCTGCCGGACTCTGCGGCGGCTTCTGCCCGGATTCGGGCGTGGAGCCGGGTCCTGTGGGGCCTGACTCAGTGGTCTGTGTGCTGATCGGCACAAGTACTCCTCATGTGACTTGTGGTGAAACCGGGGTGGTTCCACAGGCGCGGAAAAGCGGCGCAGGGCTTCTGCGCCGCTCCCGACTGGCTATATCTCCAGGTCAGAGACTGAAATCAGCCTTCGACCTTGATCGAGTCGATGACTTCTTCGATCTGCTTGCGCAGGTCGTCCGACAGCGGTGCGGACCCGGCGGAATCGGCAGCGGACTTCTGTCCCTCTTCCGAGACCACGAACTTCTCCCATGCCTTGACCATGTCCACGGTCTCCTGGTCCTTGTAGGACGAGCAGACGAGGTGGTAGGAGACGAGCACGATCGGGTAGGCGCCGGACTCGGTGGTGTCGCGGGCCAGGTCGAAGGCGAGGTCGCCTTCGCTGCGGCCTTCGACCTTCTCGGATGCGTCGACGACCTTGGTCGCGGCTTCCGGGGAGAGCTCGACGAACTCGTCGCCGACCTTGACCTTGGCGGTGGAGAGCTCACCGACGGCCGAGGCATCCGCGTAGCCGATGGCTCCGTCGGTGTCGGAGACGGTCTGGATGACACCGTCGGTGCCCTGAGCGGCCTCGCCGCCGTACTCCTTCGGGAAGTTGCCGTCGACCTCGGCGTCCCAGTCCTTCTCGGCGGTGGCCTTGAGGTACTCGGCGAAGTTCTCGGTGGTGCCCGAGTCATCGGCGCGGTGAACGGCGGTGATCTTGAGGTCCGGAAGCTCGGCATCCGGGTTGTCGGCCTTGATGGCCTTGTCGTTCCAGTTGGTGATGTCGCCCTTGAAGATCTTCGCGATCGTTTCGGGGGAGAGGTTGAGCTCGTCGACGCCCTTGACGTTGAAGGTCACGGCGATGGGGGAGATGTAGACGGGGAACTCGTAGGCTCCGTCGGCGCCGCAGGCTTCCTTTCCGGCCTTGACCTCGTCATCGTCGAGGTGGGCGTCGGATCCGGCGAACTGCGCGTTGCCGGCGAGGAACTGTTCACGGCCGGCACCCGATCCGTCGGGGGAGTAGTTGACGGTCACGCCGGAGTTCTGCGAGGTGAAGTCCGCTGTCCAGGCATCCATCGCGGCCTTCTGCGAGGAGGCGCCGATGCCGGTCAGGGTGCCCTGCAGGTCACTGCTGCCGCCGGATGCCTCTTCGCCGGTGGCGGACTGTCCGCCACCGCAAGCCGAGAGGGTGATGGCGCCGACCGCGAGGATCGCAGCGGAGGGGGCGAGATGCTTCATCTTCACGAAGATGCCTTTCATGTTTGTGGACACAGCTCGAGAGTTCTCGATTGCTCGTCATCCACGCTAAGGATCACGCGTGAAGTGCAAGGAGTTGAAACGTGAATGGAAGGTGAATGAGGGGCGAAGGGTTGGAACCGCTGTGAGTGCTCGATCACAGACTTCGTCGGTTTCATGAAAGGATCATTGTCGGGACCGGCATTCGCTCGCCGAGGCGGCCCGTTCCGTACGTGTGTAAGTTCGCCGAGGCGGGCCGCCCAGTACGCATGCTCGACCTTGAGAATCGGCTCGCTGGCGGGTCGTGCGCCTCGGTCAGCTGTCGATGGGGCGGACGCGTTCGATCTCGACGATGCGCGGCACCGGACCGGGGCGCACATAGGCGATGAGGACCTCACCGGGCTTGAGGTACGGATCGTCCTTCGGCAGCTTCGCCTCTACCCGTTTCGGGGCATGAGCCGCGTAGACGGAGAAGATCGTCGGCAGCACCGGCCGGTGCGTGCAGTAGATGACTGGTTTGCCCTTCGCCAGCAGCTTCTCGATATAGCGGGCGGTCTTGTCCGGGTTCGCAGCGGTGGCCTTCTCGCTGAGCGTCGACACCTTCTTGATCGACTTGCCCGTCGCCGCCGACAGCGGAGTCAGCGTCGCCATGCAGCGCTTCCACGGACTCGAGACGAGCTTGCGCACGCCCCAGGCTCCCAGCAGCCCGGTCAATGCCATGGCCTGTCGGGTGCCGAGCTTGAGCAGAGGCCGCACATGCTCTGTCTCGTACCACTTCGCACGTGGGAACGCCTTCCCGTGGCGGACGAGGATGAGCGGCCACGCCCGCAGTGCGTCCGTCTCAGCGAACTTCTCCAGCGCGTCGAGCTGTTCCCGGTCCGCGAAGGACGTCAGCTTCGACCGGGCCTTGTCGACAGGGAACCAGCCGGCGGTGTCGACCTCTCGCTTGTTCACCGGGGCGAAGTCCGCTTCGTCCTTGACCTCGGCCGACCAGTAGAACACCTTCTTCAGCGTGTTCTTGCCGACCGTGTACTCGGCCGACGGCAAGGGGATGCCGAGGTGGATGTCGAACCCCGTCTCCTCCTTGACCTCGCGGATCGCAGCCTCCGGCAGGGTCTCACCCGGATCGACCTTGCCCTTGGGCCACGACCAGTCGTTGTACTTCGGGCGGTGGATGAGCACCACCTCGAGGCCTTTCGAACCGTATCTCCAGCAGACGGCCCCGGCGGCAAGGACATCGGCGGTGACGCGCGATGACGCCTGTGCCGAGGCGACCTCGGACCGGCTCACGCCTCATCCCCGATTCGCCGACGCTTCCGGTGCCGACGGATGAGCTCCGTCTGATAGTCGGCGAGGATGCTGCCCTCGTCGTCGTGAGTCCGCCGGGTCCATCTGCCGTCACCGGACAGATCGAATGCCGAGGTGGTCGGGGCGAAGACGAGATCGAAGAGTTCGATGATCTCCGCCCGGTGACCGTCATCGACGATCTGCACGAGCGCTTCGACCCGACGGTCGAGGTTGCGGTGCATCATATCTGCCGAACCGATGTAGACGATCGGGTCGCCGTTGTTGCCGAAGACGAAGGCGCGGGAGTGTTCGAGGAAGCGTCCGAGCACGGAACGCACGGTGATGTTCTCGCTCAGACCTTCGATGCCCGGGCGCAGAGCGCAGATTCCGCGGACGAAGACTTCGACGGCGACCCCGGCCTGGGATGCCCGGTAGAGGGCGTCGATGATGGCTTCGTCGACGATCGAGTTGACCTTGATCCGCACCTGCCCCGCTCCGCCGGACTGTGCGATCGCGATCTCGGAGTCGATGAGGTCGATGAGTCCGGTGCGCACATTGCTGGGGGCGACGAGGAACCGTGAATATTCGGACTTCGGCGCATAGCCGGAGAGCTGGTTGAACAGCTTCGTCAGATCATCGGCGACGGCCCGATCACGTGTCAGCAGCCCGAAGTCCTCATAGCCGCGGGCGGTCTTCGGGTGGTAGTTGCCGGTGCCGACGTGACAGTACCGGGCCAGCCCGTCAGCCTCCTGACGGACGACGAGCGAGAGCTTCGCATGGGTCTTGAGCCCGACGATTCCGTAGACGACATGGACGCCGGCGCGCTCGAGCTTGCGGGCCCAGGTGATGTTGGCCTCCTCGTCGAACCGGGCCTTGATCTCGACGACGGCGAGCACCTGGATGCCGGCCTGTGCGGCATCGACGAGGGCGTCGATGATCGGCGAATCCCCGGAGGTGCGGTAGAGCGTCTGCTTGATCGCCAGCACGTTCTTGTCCGACGCCGCCTGTTCGAGGAAAGCCTGCACGCTCGTGGAGAACGAATCGTAGGGGTGGTGCAGGAGGATGTCCCGGCTGGCCACCGCGTCGAAGACGTCGACCTGGTCGCTGGATTCCCGCAGCGACAGGTCCTTGTTCATCTGTGGAACCATCTTCGGATAGTGCAGGTCATCGCGTGGCACATCGGCGATATCGGACATGCCGGACAGGTCCAGCGGGCTCGGCAGGTGGTAGATCTCCGAGTCGTGGATGCCCAGTTCGTCCTTGAGCATCTCGAGGACGCGGGGGTGGATGTTCTCTGTGATCTCCATCCGCACGGCCGGACCGAAACGCCTGCGCAGCAGCTCCTTCTCCAGAGCCTTGAGGAGGTTCTCCGCATCGTCCTCTTCGACCTCGAGGTCCTCATTGCGGGTCACGCGGAAGGTCGAATGGTGGACGATCTCCATGCCGTCGAACAGGGTCCCGAGGTGTTCGGCGATGATGTCCTCGAGGGCGACGAAGCGGGCCGGGACGTCGCGCCCGGCGGGGCGGTCGGTCGCCTCGGCGACATTGAAGAACCGCGGCAGGCGCGGGGGAACCTTGACGCGGGCGAAGAACTCCTTGCCCGTCTCCGGCGACCGCAGGAGCACGCCGAGGTTGAGCGAGAGACCCGAGATATACGGGAACGGGTGGGCCGGATCGACGGCCAGCGGGGTGAGGACGGGGTAGACGTGGCCGAAGAAGAATTCGTCGACACGGTGCCGCTCATCCTCGGTGAGGTCCTCGACCTGGACCTTCGTGATTGATTCCGCGTCGAGGCGGGGACCGATATCGTCCTTGAGCAGGGCGGCATGCCGGCTCATCAGCTCGAATGCGCGCACCCCGATATCGTGCATGACCTGCGCGGGCATGCGGCCGGTGACGCTGGGCACGGCGAGACCGGTGTTGATGCGGCGTTTGAGACCGGCGACGCGGACCATGAAGAACTCGTCGAGGTTGGTCGCGAAGATCGAGAGGAATCGGACGCGTTCGAGCAGCGGGATCTCCGGATCCGAGGCGAGATCGAGGACGCGTTCGTTGAAGGCCAGCCAGCTGAGTTCACGATCGAGGAAGCGATCAGCCGGGTCGGGCAGTCCCAGCTCCTTACCCGAAGCCGCGATGTCGTACAACGCTCTACTCCTTCTCGTCCGTCGACGCCGTGCTCGCAGAATCAGTGCCGGTGACCTTTGCGGAGGCCGGTGCATAGGCCACGTGCGCGACCGCGACATGGAAACCCAGTCGCTCGTACAAGCCTAGCGCCGGGGCGTTGTCCGATTCGACGTAGAGTTCGATCGTCTCGGCGCCGGCGGTCACCATCCGCCGCATTCCCTCGACCGTCAGCGCCTTGCCCACGCCCTTGGCGTGGATGCGCGGATCGACTCCGACGACATAGACCTCGCCGAGGCGGCCCTCATCATCCGTGTCCGTGATCTTCGTCTGGTGGAATCCGATGACCTCGCCATCGCGGGCGGCGATGATGAAGGTGGTCGGGTCGAAGTCCGCACCGGTGACGACGGCATCGATATCGGCGCGGGTCTGGCCGCCCTGTTCGGGATGCCAGTCGAAGGCGGCGTTGTTCACGGTCAGCCAGCCGTCCTCGTCGCCGGGAGCGAAGGAGCGGATCTCGACCCCGTCGGGGCTCTGGGTCTCGGGGAGGCCGTCGAGGCGCAGACCGGTGTCGGTGCGCATCTGATAGAGCACTCGATCGCGGCCGAGGCCGTGCTTCTGGGCGAGGTGGGCCGCGGCCGGGTGGTCGCCGTGCGACCAGCACCAGGCTTCGGGCTCTTCGTCGAGGATCGTTCTCAGCAGCTGTTCGCCGAGGCCCTGACGACGATGGTCGGGGGCGATGAGGAACTCGGCGGCGTGACGATCCCCCTGCAGGGCGCGGATTCCGAACCCGATGAGCTCGCCGGTCGCGTCTTTGCCGGCGGGGTCGGCATCGGTGGGGCCGGAACCGTCTGCGTCGTCGGCAAATACGCGCCAGACGCTCGAGGCGGTCTGCGCCTCGTGGGCGGTGTCCTCACCGGTGGCGACGGCCATGAGCCCGCCGGAGATCTCGGGGGCGCCATCGGTGGCCGCCACGTCATCGAGGAACTTCAGCTCATCCTCGGTGAGGGTGTCGATCGGGGTGGAGGTGATTGCTCCGCTGGCCTGGATTCTCATGCCGTCACGTCCTCTGAATCTGTGTCTGTGACGCTGTCGGCGCTGAACCGGTAGCCGACGTTGCGCACGGTGTGGATGGCGTTCTCAAGGTCTTTGCCGAGTTTCGCACGGAGGCGGCGAACATGCACGTCAACGGTGCGGGTGCCGCCGAAGTAGTCGTCGCCCCACACGGCGAGCAGGATGTCGTCGCGGGTGAAGACGCGTTCGGGGTGCATGGCGAAGAACTTCAGCAGGGCGAACTCGCGGTAGGTGAGGTCGAGGCTGCGTCCGCCGAGCTCGGCGGTGAACGCGGTCTCGTCGATGCGCAGGTCCCCGGTGACGACGACCATCGGTTCGCCATCGGCATTCCACATTTCCTCGCCCGTGTCACCGAGGCGGCCAGACGTTCCGGGCCCGCCTCCTCGGGCGGTGCCGACGGGGCCGCGTCCGGTGCGAACCGGTCCCCGGCCCCCGGCGTCGCCCCTCGCGCCGAGCCGGCCGGACCCGGCATGCAATCCGCCGGGGAATCCGCTGCCGGAATGAGTTGACGAGGATGCGGCGTGACGGTCACGGGCCACGCGCAGCCGCGCTTCCACCTCGGCGGGGCCGGCAGTGGTGAGGATGAGGTCGGACACGTTCCATCTCGCCGAGGCGGTCGCCAGTCCGCCCTCCCCGAGGACGACGATGACGGGGGCGGTGATCCGCGCCTCGGCGAGCAGGTCGGAGATGCGCGGGGCCAGGGACAGATCGAGGCAGGCGTCGGCGATGACGACGTCGACCGCGGCGGATTCGGCCCGGCGGCTGGACAGGTCCTCGGCGGCGCAGCGGTCGATCTGGTGACCGAGGTACTGCAGGGATTCGGGAGCGAGCGGGGCGTCGAGCCTGGCCGTGGGGCAGATGTGCAGAATCCGCATGTGCTGCATCCACCTCCTCGGCGCCCGTCGTCTCGCCCGTCGTCTGAGGAAGAGTATAGCGAGGCCCCGGCCGGGGCAGCTCCGACGCGCTGCCGCCGGTGGTTACCGCGGGTGTCGCCGGATAAGGCACGATAGTGCTGTGATCAGATGGATTCGAGTAGCCGTCGCCCTGGTGCTGGTGTTGGCCCTCAGTGCCTCCGTGTACTGGGGCTATACGCTGTTCCTGCTGGCGACCGGGCTCATCGTCTTCGGCGTCGCCTATGGCTGGCCGCGTCTGACGGACTCCCCGCAGCCGCGGGCGACGTCGATCATGCTCGCCCTCTTCGGCGTGGGTGGACTCTACGCCGCCTGGCAGGACTCAACGGCTCCCTACCTCGACTGGCTGCCCGTGCTCGCGGGACTCGGTCTGCTGTGGACCTTCGTGCAGAACCTCACCCGCGGAATCGGTGCCTCCTATGCGGTGGCGAACGTGTCCGCGCAGGTCTCCGGTCTCGTCATCGTCCTGTCCGCGAGCACCTGGGTTGCGGCGATCACGGTCCCCGGTGACAAGGAGGCCATCGTCATCGGCCTCGCCTCGCTCATCGTGGCGCAGTGTATGACCGCGCTGCCGTGGCCGGCGATCTACACCTCGCCGTTGGCCATCGCCATGTCCACGGCCGTGGCGGGGATCCTGTCGGTGCTCGTGTTCGCACAGGCGATCTCCTTGGCCATGGCGCTCGTCCTCGGTGTCATCATGGGCCTGCTCGTGGCAGCGGTCGATCGGATGCTCGGGCTCGTCGCCTATGCGAAGTTCCAGGCCGCCAACCTCGAGGCCTCACAGAACATCGAGGTGAAGAAGAACGTCGAGAAGGCCCGGAGCTTCGCCGTTCAGCTCGCCCTCGGTGCCGCCCCGATCGCGCTCGGCGGAGTCGTCGTCTACGCACTCGAACGCGTCGCTTCCTGACCCGGGCTGAATGCACATCACTTTGTCAGGAACTGTAGACTGGGAGCATGGATAATCTTGTTGCTCTCGAAATCGTCTTCTCCAGCCTCGTCGGCATTGCCGCTCTCGGTGCCCTGGGTGTCGGGATCAAGGTCGTCACGGCGCTGTTCAAAGACAACCGCTGATCCCTGATGGTGATCGAACTCGATGCCTCGGTCCATCCCGAGCTCGTCCCTCTGTCCTGGCTGATCGGGTCGTGGGAAGGCGTCGGTGTCGTCGGCTATGCGGACACTCCTGAGAAGCAGTTCGGCCAGCGCATCGACTTCGTCGCCCACGAGGGCACGCCCTTCCTCCAGTACACCGCGCATGCGTGGCTGCTCAGCGAGTCCGGTGATCTCGAGTCGACCCTGACTCTCGAGACCGGAATCTGGCAGCTCGTGCGTCAGCACGACGACGGCGACGTCGGCCCGGGAATGATGGTGCCGACCGAACAGCAGTCCTTCACCTCGGCCGCAGCGGTCGAAACCCTGCGCACGAACGACGACGCCTTCGAGATCGAAGCCGAGATCGTCCATCCGCACGGAGTCATGGAACTCTACGCCGGCACCGTCAAAGGACCGCGCATCGATCTGGCCACCGACGTGGTGGCCAGGACCAAGACCGCGAAGGAGTACACCGCCTCGACGCGGATGTACGGCCTCGTCGGCGGCGAACTCATGTGGGCCTGGGACATGGCAGCCATGGGCCACGAACTCGCCTCCCACTCCTCTGCCAGATTGAAGAAGCTGTCTTAAGATGACTGATCCCGTGTCGCCGAATTCTGACTTCAACGATTCGCCGTCGCCGGAGAACACCGACACCCCCACCGAGGCGGTTCGGCGCTCGTCGCTGGCCCGCGGACTGAGCTCGACCGCGGTGCTCGGGGCCGGCGACCTCGCCGAGACTCCCATCCACTACGGAGCTCCTCTGCGAGAGCAGCGCGTGCTCGAGGAGAAGGACGGTCTCGTCGACCTCGCTCATCTCCGCGTGCTGCGTCTGAGCGGACCTGACCGTCTGACCTGGCTGAACTCGATCACCACGCAGAAGATCGACACCCTGGCCCCCGGAGTGTCCACCGAAACCCTCGTGCTCGATCCGAACGGTCGCATCGAAGGCTGGCTGAAGCTCGTCGACGACGGTGAGGCGCTGTGGGCGATCAGCGACCTCAACACCGACGCGACACTGGACTTCCTGCGCAAGATGGTCTTCATGATGCGCGTCGAGATCGAGGATCTCAGCGACGACTATCAGTGCTTCGGCGCCATCACCGCTCTGCCGGAGACCCTGCCCGTCACCCGGACCTGGTCCGATCCGTGGCCGCACATCGGAAGCGGTTCGGCCTCCTACGCGCAGATCGACATCGGGCACGATGTCGCCGGAACCGACCATCCGGGTCTCGAGACTCCGTTCGTCATCGGCATCGTCAAGCGCTCCGATCTGCAGGGCCTGTCGGCGAACAGCCTCGACATGGCCGGCTTCGACGCCTGGGAGGCCCTGCGGATCGCCGCCTGGCGACCTGGCCGGAATGAAATCGATCACAAGGCCCTCGTCGGCGAACTCGACCTGCTGCGCACGGCCGTGCACCTGGCCAAGGGCTGCTACCGCGGTCAGGAAGCGGTGGCACGCGTCCACAATCTCGGTCAGCCGCCCAGGCGTCTGACCTTCGTCCATCTCGACGGGTCCGGGCACATCGCCCCGGACCCCGGCACCGAGGTGCTCGCCGAGGTCCGCGGGTCCGAACGATCAGTTGGCACTCTGACCTCGGTGACCGTGCACTGGGAGCTCGGACCGATCGGTCTGGCCGTAGTCAAACGGAACCTCGCCCCCGAGGCGCAGCTGAGCTTCGAAATCGGCGACGGCGAACGCGTCATCGGTGCTCAGGAGACGATCGTCGTGCCGATGCGCGAGCACGAGCGCGTGCTTCCGGAACGGAACAGGGACGTCGACGCCCGCAGTCAGAACCGCTGATTGCAGCGAATCTTGGGTGCGGCCAGGGGCTGCCTCTGTCCTCGTTGTGGGCGGTCCGACTCGGGGATTCGACGGTCGATGAACGGCTGCGGATTTCGTACCCGAACTGGCCCGAATCCGCGCGTTCGTCTCTCCGTCGCGGGCGGTTCTGCTCAGCCCTCGGACGGTAAGTGACAAAAAGCGTCGATAACCCCTATTCTTCCCCTTATGACAGCTTTGGAAATTGGCGGCGAAGCTCTGCCGCAGGAACGTAAGATCGTCACCGAGATTCCGGGACCGAAGTCCCGTGAGATCGAGGAACGTCGCAAGTCAGCCGTGGCGACCGGTGTCGGTTCGAGCCTGCCCGCCTACGTGGTCGCGGCCGGCGGCGGCATCCTCAAGGACGCCGACGGCAACCAGCTCATCGACCTCGGCTCGGGCATCGCCGTGACCACGGCCGGCAACGCGAACCCCCGCGTGGTCGAGGCCGCGAAGGCCCAGCTCGAGGCCTTCACCCACACCTGCTTCATGGTCAACCCGTACGAGAGCTACGTCGAAGTCGCCGAAGCCCTCAACCGCCTCACTCCGGGTGACCACGAGAAGCGCACCGTGCTGCTCAACTCCGGTGCCGAGGCCGTCGAGAACGCTGTGAAGATCGCTCGCGCCCACACCGGTCGCGACGCCGTCGTCGTCTTCGACCACGCTTACCACGGTCGGACCAACCTGACCATGGCGATGACTGCGAAGGCAGCACCCTACAAGGCCGGCTTCGGTCCCTTCGCCGGTGAGGTCTACCGCGCACCCATGTCCTACCCGTACCGCGACAACGATGCGGCCGGCACGAAGATCAGCGGTGAGGACGCAGCCAAGCGCGTCATCACGATGATCGAGAAGCAGATCGGCTCCGAATACGTCGCCGCGATCGTCATCGAACCTATCCAGGGTGAGGGCGGCTTCATCGTCCCGGCCGAGGGCTTCCTGCCCACGCTCGTCGACTACGCCCGCGAGAAGGGCATCGTCTTCGTCGCCGACGAGGTGCAGGCCGGATTCGCCCGCACCGGCAAGATGTTCGCCTCCGAGTGGGAGGGCATCGTGCCCGACCTCATCACCACGGCCAAGGGCATCGCGGGCGGTCTGCCGCTGTCGGCCGTGACCGGTCGCGCGGACATCATGGACTCGGTCGGACCGGGCCGCCTCGGCGGAACCTACGGCGGCAACCCCGCCGCCTGTGCCGCAGCACTCGGCGCCATCGCCTCTTACGAAGAGGACGGGCTGCCCGAGCGCGCCCTGGCCATCGGCGAGATCATCGTCGACCGCCTGACGAAGCTGCAGTCGAAGTACCCCGAGGTCGGCGACATCCGTGGCCGCGGTGCCATGATCGCCGCCGAGTTCGTCGAGCACGATTCGATCGAGCCGAACGCGGATCTGGTGAAGAAGATCGCGGACTACTGCGCGAAGAACGGCGTCCTCGTGCTCACCACGGGAACCTTCAGCAACATCCTGCGCTTCCTGCCGCCGCTGACGATCTCCGACGAGCTTCTGGGCGACGCCTTCGACGTCATCGAGGCAGCCCTCGCCGAACTCCTCGGCTGACCCTCCTCCCAATTACTACCTGACGGCGGCCCAGCAACCTCGCGCGAGGTTGCTGGGCCGCCGTCAGGTAGTTCGGGGGAGGCAGTTGTAGCACAATAGAGGCCATGACTTCAGAGATCGACAGCGCGACCGGCACGTCAGCGAGCGTTCCGGCCCGAGTGTGGCACTTCCTTCGGGGGCCGCGCTTCATCGATCTGCCGATCCGTCTGCTGGCCCTCATCATGGGTCTGACGATTCTGGTGCCCGGGTCGTTCGAGATCACCGAACCCCGCTACGCAGGCCTGCTCATCCTCGCCTACGGACTCATCGTCTTAGCCGGCTTCCTGCCGCTGAGCATCGTCATCGCGACGACCGGACTGGGCATCGCTTTCTCCATGCTCTACCCGGACCTGGAGAACATGTTCCCCGAGGCGCTCATCCTCGCCACCGCGGTCCTGATCAGCCGCCGCCGCTGGATCGGCTTCGCGCTGGGCACCATCGGACTGGCCGTCTACCTCGGCGCATCCACCCGACTCGGATCCTATGATGCCGGCTTCGAAGGGTTCACCGACCTCGGCTACGGCTGGCTGACCTACTCGACCCTTGGCCTGTGCGCGTCCTTCGTCGAAGCTCGAATCCGCAGTGAGATCGACCGCCGCGAACGCGCCGCCGTCGACCACCAGAAGTCACTCGATGCCATGCGCGCCCGGTTCACCAGTGACATGCACGACACCATCTCGCACTCGCTGACCACCGAATCCGCGATCATCCGCACCCTGGCGAAGGAAACCGATTCCGAGACCGCGGACCGCCTCCTCGCCGAGTTGGCGCTGGTCAACGCCGAGGCCACGAAACGGCTGCGACAGCTGGTGACGAGCCTGAGCAGGTGGGAGACCGAGGCCTGCTCCGGGGACTCCGCCACCTCCCGGGTCCGGTTTCGCGCCGAGGCGGAGCAGCTGACGACCGCGATCGAGGACGGGTGTGCGGCCGGTTCCGTTCCGCTGACCACCGAGCTCGCCCCGTTGCCGACCCACGCGACAGGCACCTTGTCACACCATTTCCGGGCCGTGATGCTCGAGCTCGCCACGAACGTCATCCGCCACTCCGTTCCGGGCACCCCCGCCACCCTCGCCGTCGAAATGCGAGGTGAGCGCGGTGACCGGGCCGAACTGCTCTGCCGCAGCACGAACGAATCCCCGACCGCCCTGACCAAGGCGCCGAGGTCGCTGTCCCGCCGGGCCACGGCCGTGGGCGGCGTCTGCCGGGTGGACGAGGATGAACGGAGGAGAACCGTCGTCGAGGTGGCCCTGCCGGTCCGTTTCGTCTCCCCGTCCGCGCCGACTTCCTCGAAATCGCATACCGTGCGGTCTTCCTCGAATGTGGTCATGATCGACGTCGTCGATGATGACTTCGACACCAGCGCCGAGGCAACAGGTACTTTGCCGATCTCTGCTGAGTCGGCCGCCACCGACGCCCCCGACCGACTCACGGGCACGGACACCGCTGGTTCCGATTTCTCGGGCGAGGAGACCTACCGCCTCAGCAACGGCAGCCACAGCAACGGCAGCCACAGCAATGGCACCCGCACGAAGGGCGGCCGGGACAAGGTCGACGCCTGATGACGTCGCACTCCCACACGGCCGCGCACACCACCGCGGCCCCGCACCGGACCTCGGAGGCGGCCCCTCACGTGAGACCGGAGACGACCATGCCGCAGGCCGACCACGACATGACCTCTGACTCCGCCGCACGCACCTCCGTGCTCGTCGTCGATGACGATTCGTGGACGACACGAGCGGTGGCAGCGGCGCTCGATGCTGCGGGTTCCTTCCATGTCCTCGACCCGGTGCACTCCGGCGAAGAGGCCATCGCCGCTTTCGACGCCGAGCGTCCCGACCTCGTCCTCATGGACGTCAACATGCCGCCGGGAATGAGCGGCGTCGATGCGACGGCGGCGATCATGGACCTCGACCCCGAAGCCCGCGTTGTGCTCCTGACGACCGTATCGCCTGGTCCGGGAATCGCTCGCGGGCTCGAAGCCGGCGCACTCGCCGTGATCAACAAGACGGCCGGGGAGAGGGAACTCGTCTCGATCGTGCGGGCCGCCTCGGCGGGGGAGAGCCCCGAACTGCTCAGAGGGTTGGCCGAGGACATCGTCATCAGCGGAGATCCCCTGCCCGACGCCCCCGACTCGGCACCGCAGCTGACCGCCCGCGAGATGGAGCTGCTCACCCTGCTCTGCCAGGGCCACAGCTACGAGGAGATCGCCGCCGACCAATCGGTGGCCATGTCCACCATGAAGTCGCACGCCCGCAACCTGCGTCTCAAGCTGGGGGCGCGCAATCTCGCCCAGCTCGTCGTCCGCGCCCTCCAGTTCAAATTCTTCTCCCCGGAATGATCTGCCCCCGTCGAGGCGGCTGGCTGATTCGACTCAACCCAACCCCGCCGAGGCGGCCGACCCGTCCGGTTCATCCCACCCCACCGAGGCGACCGGTTCCGTTGACGCGGACCCTCCCGACCACTGTCGGTCGTTGACTACAGTGGGAGCATGACCGACACCGCGAGTCCGCGACTGTCCCGCCTGATCCGGGACACGGAGGGGTTCCTCCTGCCGCTGACGGAGGTGGCCGACGACGTCGCGGTCGCGCGAGTCGAATTCGGCTTCGACCTGCCAGCCGCCTCTACAGAGCCGTCGGCCGCAGTGCTCACTGCTCCACGCACGGCTCCGCTTTCCGCTGCACGCGCCACTCCGCGCACGGCTTCGACCCCCGAGGCCGCCGACCACGGCTCCTTGAACGGCACAGTCGTCCTCGTCACCGAGCCGGTGCGCAGCCCGGCCGGGCTCGATTCCGTGCTGACCGACTATGCGGGAGCCGCCGCTCTCGTCGTCCCGCCCGGAACGCACAGCCACCTCGGTGACGGGGCCGACCTGCGGGGGAGTGCGGGCCGGGCTCCGGTCCTCCTCGAACGATCGCCGCATGTGACGTGGTCGGAGATCCTCGTCCATCTGCGACAGCTCATCGAGGGGGCGACGAGCGCCCTGGCCTGGCCTGATGTCGACGACCTCAGCGCCCTGGCCGCCGTCATCGCCGAAACCACGGGCGCGTCGATCACGATCGAGGACCCGGCCTCGCGAGTGCTCGCGCATGCGAACCTCGGCGACGAACTCGATGAGATCCGTCGCGAGACGATCCTGTCCGGGGCCATTCCCGACTGGCGGATCGCCGAACTCGAGGAATCCGGGTTCCTCGACACGATCCGCCGTTCCACCGATGTCGTCGAACGTCCCGCCGAAGGCACATCACCGGCTCGATCGGTCATCGCCCTGCGCAGCGAGGGCGAACTCATCGGGACGATCTGGGCGGCCTACCCGGCCGAGGTCGACCCCGAACCGCTGCGCGAGGTGCTGCGCGACGCCGCCCGCGCGGCCCTGCCCGTGATGCTGCGGACCCTGCGTCGGTCACCGTTCGAGAAGCGCATCCGCCGGGAGGCTCTCGGCGGGATCCTCGCCGGCTCGGCCGATCTCGGGCCGTCGGCGACCCTGCTGTCGCTGCCGTTCTCGGGCAGTTACTGCGTTCTTGCCTTCACCGAGGTAACCCCCGACCGAGAGCCCGTCCTGCGGTTCCATCTGCGGGCCGCCTTCGCCGATGCCGTGCTCGCGCACGTGAGCTCTGCCGGTGCCGCACACGCCGGACATGGTTCTGTCCCTGTCGGCCCGGCAGATGTCAGCATGGGTCGATCCGGAACCGGGGAGCGGGTCCACCTCGCGGCATTGGTGCAGATGAGCGAGCCGATGAACGCCGAACAGGTGCGCGCTCACGTCATCGCCGCTCTGCGCAGGTCCCTGCCGAAGTCGGAGACCCTGTGCTTCGGAGTCGGCACCCCGGTCGACCGCCTCGATGCCGTGCACCGGTCGTGGACCGAAGCCGCATACGTCGTCGACGCCGTGCAGGCTGTCACCGAGGCGGGGCCTGGCGCGGACGACGAGGACGTGGACCCGACCCCACAGAAGAGTTCGGTTACGCGCGCAAGTCCGAGTACTCACGGCCGAATCGTCGGGGCGACCATCCGCGACGTGGCAGCGAGAGTCGTGGGTCTGCAGGTCGCCGATACGCTGCTGGCCGCAGATGAGCGCGTGATCGGCGGAGGGCCCGGACCTGCCGACGGACGAGCACCCACCGGCCAGCGGGCTCAGTCGGGCGCAGGAGTACTCGGTCCGGCGCAGGCACTGGCAGCTCACGACTCTCAGCACAACGGCAGCCTGCTCGAGACCCTGCGCGTCTACTTCGCCACGGTCGGCAACTCGGCCGAGGCCTCCCGCCGACTTCATGTGCACACGAATTCGCTGCGGCATCGCCTCGGCCGGATCGAGGAGATCACCGGACTCTCAACGGCGGAACCGGCCGAGCGGCTCTGGCTCGAACTCTCCGTGCTCGCCCACGACCGGTCGTGAGAAACCTACAATCAGCCCCCGCGAACATTGGCGAATTATCGTGCGTTCTTCGAGGTCAGCCGTCCTAAAGTGACAACAGATCTCGAACAAAGGACGTTATGCCCAGTCACCACCATGCGATTCCGAACCGTCGCGCCCGAGCAATCCGAATGATCGCAGAGAACAGTGTGTCGCCTCACCGCTCAGCCGATCCGGCACAGTCGGCACACGCCTCCGCACCGTCGGATTCGGCTACTGCACAATCGGATTCGGTGCCCACACTGCCGGCAAACGCTTCCGCGCAATCGGACTCCGTCCCGGCGCTGACCGATGAGGCGGCTGTGCTCGGACTCATGGATCTTGATTGGGTCGACACCGCCTTCGACCGGCTGACCTCGGCATTCGCATCAGATCGCGAGGTGCTCCACGCAGTGGCGTGCAAGGCGGTGCCGCTGCCGTCGTTGCTGCGCCGGTTCGCCGAGGTGGGAGCCGGCTGCGAGGTCGCCAGCCCCGGCGAACTCGAACTCGCCCTCTCGGCCGGGTTCGCACCCGACCGCATCGTCTTCGACTCCCCAGCCAAGACCTGGGCCGAACTGTGCCGGGCCGTCGACCTCGGCGTCTCGATCAATGTCGACAACTTCGACGAACTCTCCCGCCTCGACACGATCCTGGCGGATCGGAACAGCACGGCCGTCACAGACGCCGCGCCCGCCTCGGCCAAAATCGGAATCCGCATCAATCCGCAGTCGGGCACGGGCACGATCGGCGCCTTGAGCACCGCCACCGAAACCTCGAAATTCGGTATCGGCCTCGCCGACCCGGGTGCCCGCGAGGCCCTCATCGAGGCCTACCTCGCTCGCCCATGGCTGAGCCAGATCCACGTCCACTCCGGCTCGCAGGGCATCACCCTCGACAAAGCCGCCGTCGGAATCCGCGCCGCCGTCGACCTCGCCGAGGAGATCAACTCCCGTGCCTCGACCAGGCGGATCACGCGCATCGACATCGGCGGGGGACTGTCGGTGAACTTCGACGGTGAGGACATCACCCCGACCTTCGCCGACTACCGCTCGGTGCTCGAGGAGGAGGTGCCGGGCCTGTTCGGCTTCGACATCGTCACCGAATTCGGCCGCGCCCTCCTCGCCAAGGCCGGCACCATCCTCACCCGCGTCGAATACGCGAAGACCACCGGCGGGCGCCGCATCGTCATGACCCAGGCCGGCGTCCAGGTCGCCACCCGCACCGCTTATGCCCCGAACGACTGGCCCCTGCGGATCCTGCCGTTCACCTCGGACGGGAACCCCAAGACCGCCGAAGAGGCCGACACCGAGGTCGTCCCGACCGACGTCGCCGGACCCGCCTGCTTCTCCGGCGACCTCCTGGCCCGGGATCGGATGCTGCCGCGCCTCGACGCGGGTGACCTCGTCGCCGTGCCCGAGACAGGTGCCTATTACTTCTCGAATCCGTTCTCCTACAATCTGCTCCCGCGGGTGCCGATCTTCGGCTACCGCACTGCTCCCGGCGGCGGCATCGAGTTCAGCATCATCCGCCGCGGGCAGACGATCGCTGAGATCCTCGCCGAGGCGGGCGAGACCGAACTGCGCCCACTGAGCCCGGCGAACCGCGGGCTGAGCCCGGCGAGCCGCGCGTTGAGCCCGGACGGACGTGCGCTGAACCCGGACGATCGCGAAACCGCTGCCGAACCTCTTGCCCACGGCAGCTGATTTCGAACCGCCTGTGGCATCTGCACAGTGACCGGCTGGCATATTTGTGTGTTGTTGTGCCGTTTTCACGTCACTTCGAACGTAGAGTGATGGAGAACACATCTGCTCTGACCCGGGAGAACACCCCGATTCACCCGGGTCAGGGGAGGACAAGTGAATCACCGCACGAGAAGAAAGACGAAGATGTTCACTTCACACTCACTGCGCAGAGGCTGGCAACGGTGCCTGGCCGGCGTCGCAGCACTCGCCCTTGCCGGATCGATGGCCGCCGCCCCGGCGCAGGCCGCCACCTCGGAGGCTCCGGCCTCCGAGAACGTGCTGCGGATCGCCACCGACGGTTTCATCGACTCCTTCAACCCGTTCACGTCCTTCTACCTCGTGCCGACGAACACCTTCCGGTACATGTACGAGAACCTCGTGGCCAACGACGCCAAGGACGGTTCGATCACCGAGGGGCTCGCCACCGAATGGAACACGGACTCCGAGGGCAAGGTCTGGACCTACACGATCCGTCCGGACATGAAATGGTCCGATGGTGAACCGCTGACCTCGAAAGACGTCGCCTGGACCTACAACCAGATGATGGAGAAGGAAGAGATGGCGGTGGCCAACGGCAGCCTCGTCGAAAACTTCGACAAGGTCGAGGCCCCCGACGACGGCACCGTCAAGATCACTCTGAAGAAGCCGCAGGCGAACAACCCCGGCCAAGAGATCCCCGTCGTGCCCGAGCACGTCTGGTCGAAGATCGACAAGCCCGGCGAATTCAAGAACGATGAGAAGTCCGTCGGCTCGGGACCCTTCCAGCTCGAGAGCTACGAGGCGAACAAGTCGATCACGCTCAAGGCGAACCCGAACTTCTGGCGCGGCAAGCCGAAGCTCGACGAGATCCAGTACCGCTACTACACGAACTCAGATGCGCAGGTGCAGGCGATCCGCTCCGGCGAAGTCGACTTCATCACCGGGCTCAGCCCCGACCAGTTCACGGCGCTGGAGAACGCGGACAACGTCGAACTCAACGACGGCAACGGCCGCCGCTTCAATGGAATCTCCATCAACCCGGGCGTCGCCGACGCCAAGGGCAAGGAATTCGGCACCGGCAATGAGGCGCTGAAGGACAAGAAGGTCCGCCAGGCAATCCGCGCCGGCATTGACACCGAGACCCTGCGCAAACAGGTCATGCAGGACTATGCGCAGCCGGCCACGAGCTTCATTCCTGCCGTCTACCCGGACTGGGCACTCAAGTCCGACAACTCCGTCATCAGCGGATTCGACGTGGCCGAGGCGAAGAAGCTCCTCGACGACGCCGGCTGGAAGGAAGGATCCGGCGGCATCCGCGAGAAGGACGGTGAGAAGCTGCAGCTGCGCTTCCTCACCGACGCCGACGCGCCGATCGAACAGAGCACCGCGAAGTTCCTCAAACCGTGGATGAAGGACATCGGCATCGACCTGAAGAACGAGTCCTCTGACGTCGACACGGTGTCCGAACGCACCACCAAGGGCGACTACGATATGTACTTCTCCGGCTGGTCGATCAATCCCGATCCCGACTACCAGCTGAGCATCAACACCTGCGGTCAGCGCCCCGACGCCGACGGCAACGGCGGCACCAGCCAAGACGGCTGGTGCAACAAGGAATTCGACAAGCTCTATCAGGCTCAGCACGTCGAGCTCGACCAGGCCAAGCGTCAGGACCTCGTGCAGAAGGCCCAGGCCATCCACTACGAGGAAGCCCCCTCGGTGACGCTGTGGTACCCGAACCAGCTCGAGGCCTACCGCTCCGATCGGTTCGACAACTTCACCAAACAGCCCAGCGACGGCGGTGCCATCGCCAACCAGGTCGGCTACTGGGGATATTCCTCGGTCGAACCCGTCAGCGAAGAGGAAGCCACCGGCGGCGGAATGGGCGCAGGAGGGTGGATCGGCATCGCGGCAGCGGTCATCGTCGTCCTCGGCGGAGGCGGCTGGCTGCTCAGCCGTCGCAAGAAGTCCGACGACCGCGAATAGTCCCCACACCCACAGTCCGGGTGCCGCACCATCCGCACCACCTGCGGCACCCGGACTCACGGGCCAGTCCGCACCACCTGCGGCACCCGGACTCACGGGCCAGTCCGCACCACCTGCGGCACCCGGGCCCACGGTCCCGTCCCCACCACCTGGAGCACCACAGTGAGCACACCCACCCACGATCCCCAGTCCGGGGATCGCCCTGACCGAGGACCGGGCACGGCGAACCCGGGCACCGACCCCACGAACCCCAGCCCCGCCTCAGCGAAGGGATCCGCGGCAACCGCCGACGCGAACCCCGCCGACGCGAACCCCGCCACCGTCGATATGGACGAACCACCGGCCGGCGGATCGTTCGCCCGTTACTTCCTGCGCAAGCTCGGCGGGGCCGCGACCTCGATGGTCCTCGTCATCGTGCTCGGCTTCTTCGCCTTCCGGATGCTGCCCGGCGATCCCGTGCTCAAGATCGCGAAGGAACGGCCGATGTCGCCGGCGCAGATCGCCGAACTGCGCAGCCAATACGGACTCGACAAACCCGTGATCGTCCAGTTCTGGGACTACCTCGTCGGCATCGTCACCGGTGACCTCGGCGAGTCCTACGTGTACCGGAAATCCGTGTCCTCGCTCATCGGCGAATACCTCGGCCCGACGCTGCTGCTCACCGCCACCGCGGCCGTCATCGCCATCGTCCTGGGCCTGTGGCTCGGACAGATCTCGGCCTGGCGCCGAAATTCCCTGTTCGACAAGCTCGCCTCCTCGACCTCGCTGATCTTCTGGTCCGTGCCGACGTTCTGGCTCGGCCTCATCCTGCTCATGATCTTCGGCGGCACCCTCCAATGGCTGCCCACCGGCGGCATGATCACCCCCGGCCTCGACCCATGGTCACCGGCCGGAATCATCGACGTCATCAAACACCTCATCCTCCCCGTCGTCTCGCTCGTCGCCGTCGTCTACGCACAGTTCCTCATGATCATGCGCGCCTCCCTGCTCGAGGAGATGAACGAGGACTACCTCACGACCGCCCGCGCGAAAGGACTCACCGAGGATGAGGTCCGCCGCCGTCACGCCGTGCCGAATGCGCTGCTGCCGACCGTCACCGTCGTCTTCCTCCACATCGGCGGACTCATCGCCGGCGCAGTCACGGTCGAAGCCGTGTTCTCGTGGCCGGGACTGGGCAAGCTCACCTTCGAAGCCATCCGCGGCCCCGACCTGCCGCTGCTGCAGGGCACCTTCGTCGTGTTCTCGGCGATCATCATCGTGATGAACCTCGCCGCCGACATCGTCTACCGATTCCTCGATCCCCGCGTCAGGAGGGCCTGATGAGCGCGAACACCCCCGCCGAGGCGGCCCCCGGCCCCTCATCGAACGAACCGAATCCGCGTGGTTCGGAAACCCGGGGATCCATCCCCGCCGTCGACGGCGCGAAGCTCGTGCGCGAACGCCGCCTGAACAACGCGAAGAAGAACTGGGCGCTCTTCCGCTCCGACGTTCCGGCGCTCATCGGCGCCGTCGTGCTCCTCTTCTTCATCGTCATCGCGATCGCCGCACCGCTCATCGCCCCGGCCTCGATGCTCGATGTCACGAAGCAGCTCGACGTGCCGCGCTATGCCCCGCCGAGCCTCGACCACCCCTTGGGCACCGATGACCTGGGACGGGAGCTGTGGGTGCGCATCCTCTGGGGAGCGCGCGTGTCGATCCTCGTCGGCGTCGCCGCGACCGTCATGTCGATGATCATCGGCACCATCATGGGCCTGGCCGCAGGTCACTTCACGGGACTGTTCGGCGGCATCATCATGCGCATCGTCGACTTCTTCATCGTCCTGCCGTCCCTGCTTCTCGCGATCGTGCTGTCCTCCGTGCTCGAGCGCGGTGTCTTCACGATCGTCGTCGCCATCGGACTGACCTCATGGGCGTCGACCGCACGGATCGTGCGCTCGCAGACGTTGAGCGTCGAATCTCGGCTCTACATCGAAAGGGCGCGCATCCTCGGTGCCGGACATTCCCATATCCTGTTCCGTCACCTGCTGCCTGCGGTGATGCCGCTCGTGCTCGCGAACACGACGCTGACCGTCGGTGGGGCGATCATCGCCGAATCGACGCTGTCGTTCCTCGGCCTCGGGGACACGTCGAAGGAATCGTGGGGCACGATCCTGAAGAACTCGATGGACGTGTCCGCGGCGACCTCCGGCTACTGGTGGTACGTGCTCACCCCGGGTGTGGCGATCCTGCTCGTCGTGCTCGCCTTCACGATGGTCGGGCGCGCATTCGAGGCCATCATCAACCCTGCCCTGAGGAGCCGCTGATGACCGACCTTCATTTCGAGAACGTCTCGATCACCTACCGCTCCTCATCCGACCGCGGCGACGTCGTCGCCGTGGAAGACGTCAGCCTCGACCTGCCCGCCGGTGCCACCCTGGGCATCGCGGGGGAGTCCGGGTCGGGGAAGTCGACCCTGATCATGTCGGCTCTGCGCCTGCTGCCGAAGTCGGCTCGCCTCGACGGGCGGGTCCTCCTCGGCGGGCAGGACATCCGGGAGCTGAGCTTCGGCCAGATCCGCGCGGTCCGGTGGGCGCAGGCCTCGATCGTCTTCCAAGGAGCTCTGCACTCTCTCAACCCCGTCCGCGAGGTGGGGCAGCAGATCATCGAAGCCCTCGAACATCACTCGAAGGGCACGTGGACGACCCCGCAGAAGCGCCGCGACCGGATGTTCGAACTCCTCGCCGAGGTCAACCTCGAGGCATCGAAGTCGAGCGCATATCCGCACGAGCTCTCCGGCGGGCAGAAACAGCGCATCATGATCGCCATGGCGCTCGCCTGCGAGCCCGATATCATCATCGCCGACGAACCGACGACGGCTCTCGACGTCATCGTGCAGAAGCAGATCCTGTCCGGCCTGGCCCGCCTCGTCGCCGAACGCGGAATCTCCCTGCTGATGATCAGCCACGACCTCGCCGTGCTCTCGGCCGTGTGCGCGAAACTCGCGATCATGCGTCACGGCCGCCTCGTCGAATACGGACCGAGCGACGAAGTGTGCCTGTCTCCGCAGGAGGACTACACGAAGCAGCTGGCCGGTGCGTTTCCGCAGATCGGGGACCCCGAATCCCGGCTGAATCCCCGAACACTCAAACCCGCCGAGGTGGTCCGGGCCGAACCATTCACCATGACGGATGAGGTAGTGCTCGAGGCGAAGGATCTCAGTGTCTCCTTCGACACCCGGCGGGGTCGTGAACGTGCGGTGCGCGGTGTGGACCTGCAGCTGCGGAAGGCGGAGATCCTCGCCGTCGTCGGCCAGTCCGGCTCGGGGAAGACGACTCTGGCACGGTCGCTGCTCGGTCTGCAGGAGGTGGAAGCGGGTTCGCAGCTGTCGTTCGCGGGCAAGGCTCTGCCGAAGAAGGCGAAGGAGCTGCGAGCATTTCGGCAGAAGGTGCAGATGATTCTGCAGGACCCGGCCGGATCGCTCAATCCCAAACGCAGCGTGTACGAGGCCGTGGTCGAGGGCCTGAAGGTTCAGGGGATCAAGGACCGGGAGTACGAGAGGGTCATCGGCGCGCTCGAAGCCGCCGAGCTCACCCCGGCCGAGGACTATCTCGAGTCGATTCCGCAGGAGCTCTCCGGCGGACAGCGGCAGCGCGTCGTCATCGCCGGCGCACTGGCTCTCGACCCGCAGGTGCTCATCGCCGATGAGCCGGTGGCGTCGCTGGATGCCTCGGTGCGCGGGGAGATCCTGTCGCTGTTCCTCGCGCTGAAGAAGAACTTCGGGATGAGTGCGCTCATCATCACCCACGACCTCGGCCTGGCCTGGAACATCGCGGATACGGTGGCGGTGATGAAGAGAGGGGAGATCGTCGAATACGGTGAGGTCGACAGGGTGCTGTCCGATCCGCAGCACGAGTACACTCAGGAGCTGCTCGCCGCGGTTCCCCGATTGGGAAGTCAGAGTCTGGTGAGGAATGAGTAAGCCGAGCCCATATCTCGATTCTGCGCCGCTGTCGCCCGGTGACACCGTTCGCCTCATTGCGCCGTCGGGACCCACCGACGAGGAGTCGCTGCAGCGGGCCATCGCCCAGCTGGAATCCTGGGGCTTCGACGTCGTGCCGGGGGCCAACGTCCGCAGCCGGCACCCGCGGGTGAAGTATCTGGCCGGCACGGACGCCGAGCGCCGGGCCGATCTCGTCGACGCGTGGTGCGATCCGGACACGGATGCGGTCATCGCGCTCCGCGGAGGGTTCGGAGCCATGCGCCTGCTCGACGGCATCGACTTCGACCTCATGCGCCGGCACATGCTGCGCAGGGACGGCCGTCCCAAGCTGCTCACCGGCTCCTCGGACATCACCGCACTCCACCAGGCCTGGGAACACCACCTCGGCGTCGCGACTCTGTTCTGCCCGATGGTCGGCAATGACCCGTTCAAGAACTCGACGGTCGTGCCCGACGAGGTGGCCTCGTGGCTGTTTCATCCCTGGGGCGGGCGCGAACTCGGCTTCCCCGCAGAGGCCTCGACGGAGGGCACCGCTGCGGCGGAGCAGACCGCTGCGACCCGCCCGCTCAGCCGGGCGCAGACGTTGGTTCCGGGGTCGGCGAGGGGCCGCCTCGGCGGGGGAAATCTCAGTCTCATCGCCGCGGGGATGGGCAGTCCCGAGCTCATCGACGTGCGGGAACGACGCGAGCATCGGGGTCCGAGCATCCTCATGCTCGAAGACGTCGACGAGGAGCTGTACCGGCTCGACAATCTCATGGTGCAGCTGGTCCGCGGCGGGTGGTTCACCTCGGCGGATGCGGTGGTGCTCGGCTCGTGGGAGGACTGCGCGCCCGTCCACGAGGTGGAGGCGCTGATGATCGACTACCTCGGCGGTCTGGGAATCCCGATCGTGTCTGAGATGGGCTTCGGCCACGATCCCGATGCGCCGAGCGCCCCACTCGGCGTCGACGTCACGCTCAAGGCGGAGCCCGGGGAACGGCCGCGGCTGTGGGTGGATCACGCGGGTGGGCAGGCATGATGGTGCCGACCACGTGCCGATGGCCCGGCTCGGTGAGGCGAACGAATCGCGGGCGCGCAGACATGAACGAAACGAGACTGACAGGAGCACGCTGATGAGCGAACTGAAATTCGATGGACTGCCCGGAGTGCGATTCAGCGCTCTGGCCTTCGACGTCGACAGTGGGGAACGGGTGTTCGCCCACAATGAGAACGACGAACTCGACACCGCCAGCATGGGCAAGGTCTTCCTCCTCCACACTGCCTTGCAGATGTACAAGGACGGCACGCTTGACCTGGAGGAACGCCTGCATCGGCGGCCTTCGGAGAGGGTCGACGAATCGGGGATCTGGTACCTCATGGAGCAGGACGATCTGAGCATCTTCGACGTCGCTCTGCTCATCGGGGCGTTCAGCGACAACTTCGCCACGAACGTGCTCATCCGCAGGGTCGGGCTGGAGAATGTTGCGGATCAGGTGGAGAAGCTCGGGTACAGGAACTCGGGTCTGCACGACTTTCTGCGCTGGCCGCGCCCGGCCAAAGCGCCGCGGACACTGTCGACGGGCACGGCCGCGGAGCTCAGTGATTTCATGGCCAGGCACGCCAAGGACGAATTCTGGGACGAGTCGACGAACGAGGTCTTCCGGCGCTGGTTGGGAGCCGGCGCGGACACCTCGATGGTCGCCTCGGCGTTCGATCTGGACCCGCTCGCTCACTACAACTACCAGCGGGACGTGTGGGTGTGGAACAAGACCGGCACGAACGGGACGATCCGGGCCGATGCCGGGATCGTGATGACGCCTACGCGTCGCGTCGCCTATGCGGTGTTCGCGAACTGGGAACCGGGCACCGACCGCGTCGTCGACGTCATGCCGATCATGCGGCAGGCCGGCAACGCGATCCACCGGTTCCTCTGAGCGTCCACTGCGTTCGACTGCCGTCGATGGGAACTCGCCTTTCGCCTGACGAATGTCCCCGGCGGCAGTCGTCGCCTGCCGGGCGACTCGCGGCCGCTCTGGGAGCGCCCCGGCTGCTTTCGGACCGGTCTCGGCGCCGAGAGCCGTGGGGTAGTCTGGTGGGCGATGTCCGATACGATCTACCTCACAGGCGAAGCGAAGGCTCCGTCGAACAACCCGATCACCAACCAGTTCGGTCTGTTCTACGTGGCATTCGAGATCCAGCCGGACACCCACCGAATCCTCGATGTGGACTGCACGGCGACGTTGGCTCTGACCCGGAACTTCATTCGGAGCCTGTTCGTCGATGCCGACATCACGGACCCTGGTCGACTGATAGAGCGCATCCAGCGCCGCTACCACGGATCCTCGCAGAAGGCGCTGATCACAGCAGTGAACAACGCCGCGAAGAAGTACCGCGAGGTCACCGCTTAGGCAGCGCCTTCGACCACCCCGATTGCCCGGGCCCTCACCGGACCGGATCCGATCGACAACTGCACATTGCTCCATCCCGGAGGCATCCTCGGTGCCGCCCGTGGCTCTGCCACTGGCCCAACCGGTGCTGCTGCCATCCGCGCCGTGCGGCGCAGCCAGCTGCGGCACAGTCGGCTCTGCCTCTGCCGGGATGGACGTATTCAATGAGGAAGTGTCGTTAGTGATCACGGACGGTTTTCTATTCATCAGCCTGCTTCTGGCGATTTCCGCAGCGCTCGTCGTCGCGGACCGGAGCGGGCGCTTCAAGCTCTTCAAATATGTGCCCGGCTTCGTCATCCTCTACATCGTGGCGGCGCTGCTCAACACGTTCGGCGTCTTCGACCACGACGGTGGAGACATCACCGCGGTCGGCGACACCCTGCGCGAGGTGATGCTGCCCGCGATGATCCTGCTCATGCTGTTCAAGTGCGATATCCGGCAGATCATCAAGCTCGGGCCCAAGCTGCTGCTCACCTTCGCGGTGACCGCGGCGAGCATCATCATCGGCTTCATCATCAGCTACCTCATCCTGCATTCCAGCCTCGACCCGGAAGCGTGGAAGGCCCTCGGCGCTCTCAACGCCTCGTGGACGGGTGGTTCGGCGAACATGGTCGCGGTGCAGGAGGTCCTCCAGGCACCCGAGAACGTGTTCGGCTACGTCCTCATCGTCGACACGGTGCTCTACTCCTTCTGGCTGCTGCTCATCTTCTCCTCCGTCACAGTCTCCGACAAGTTCGACAAGTGGACGAATGCCGATATGTCGAAGCTCGACTTCACCGACAGGGTCTCGGCCGAGGAGGAGACGCCGATGACTCTGTCGTCGATCTTCGGACTCATCGGATTCGCACTGTTGGCCTCGGCCTTGGCGATCCGCCTCGGCGAACTGCTGCCCGAGGTCGGAGCGGTCATCGACGGCACCGCGTGGACGATCCTCATCGTCAGCGTCCTCGGGCTCGCCATCGGATCGACTCGGTTCGGCAAGACCGCCGGATCCAATGAGCTCGCGACGATTCTGCTCTACCTCATCATCGGCATCATCGCCTCGGGCTCGGACTTCACCTCCCTGGCCGAAGCGCCGCTCTATCTGGTGGCGGGCATCATCGTCCTCGTCGTTCACATCGCCATCATGCTCATCTACGCCAAGCTCACCCGCACCGAGCTCTTCAGCATCGCCGTGGCCAGCACCGCGAACATCGGCGGAATCGCCTCGGCGCCGGTCGTTGCGGGAGCCTTCAACCGACAGCTCGTCCCCGTCGGTGTGCTGTTCGCGCTGATGGGAACGTTCCTCGGCACGTTCCTCGGCCTGTGGTCGGCCCAGATCCTGTCCGGGCTGGCATGATGAACGGACCGACCCCACTTCGCCGAGGCGGCCGACCTCCCCATCGCGGGAGTACCGTTCCGTGCGTGCACCCCTGCACCGACCCAATCCGCCCGACCGGAAGGACCCGACCATGACCGCACCCAACACAGCCTCCGCAACCGGACCCGACACCGAATCCGCACCAGACGCAGCATCCGCACCCGCCGTCGACGTCTTCGACGGACACAACGACCTCGCCTGGTACCTGCGCGAGGAACGCGACTACAGCGTGGAGGGGCTCAACGACCCGGCCGTCTCGCCGTTCACCACGATGGATCAGCTGGCGGCCGGACACGTGGCCGCGCAGTACTGGTCCGTCTACGTTCATTCCTCGATCACCGGCGCCGACGCGATCAAGGCCACATGGGAGCAGATCGACGCGGTCCAGCGTGTCGTCACCGCCTACCCCGAACGACTTGCCTTCGCCCGTACCGCCGCCGACGTCCGTGCGGCTCGCGCAGCCGGCAAGGTCGCCTCCCTCATGGGCGTCGAAGGCGGTCAGCAAATCGACGAATCCCTCGCCGTGCTGCGGTCGTACGCCCGCGCCGGGGCCCGCTATATGACTCTGACGTGGTCGACCACTCATTCCTGGGCCGACTCGGCCACGGACGAACCGGTTCACGGCGGCTTGAGCGTCTTCGGACGTGAGGTCGTGGCGGAGATGAACCGGATCGGCATGATCCTCGACCTCTCCCACGTCGCGCCCACCGTCATGCACCAGTCGCTGGACCAGAGCACCCTGCCGGTCCTCTTCACCCACTCCTGCGCGTACGGTCTCAACCCGCACCCGCGCAACATCCCGGACGACGTCTTGGACCGCGTGCCCGACAACGGGGGAGTGGCGATGATGACGTTCGTGCCCTCGTTCGTCTCGAACGCCCGCCGCGAATGGGTCGACGCCGGAGAACAGGGAACCGCCCCCGAGGTGACCGTGGCCCAGGTCGCCGACCACTGCGATTACGTTCGCGAACGGATCGGCATCGACCACATCGGACTGGGCGGCGACATCTGCGGAGTCGATGAGCTGCCGACCGGACTCGGTGATGCCGGCCAGTATCCGAACCTGTTCGCCGAGCTCGCCTCGCGCGGCTGGTCGCAGACCGACCTGCGCAAGATCGGCTTCGACAATGCGATGCGCGTCCTCGACGCGCACGAGGATGCGTACACGGCGTTCCTCGGCTCGGCGGTCGACGCACCGTCCGCGGCCAACGCCGGTTCCGCGGCCAACGGCACGGCCGCCTCGGCGACGGTGAACGGCGGCGGCAACGTCGGGTCCGCAGGCAATGGTTCGGCCGCCTCGGCGGGGGCGGAATCATGACGCGGCTGCTCGTCATCGTCAATGACATCGAGTCCCAGCCGGGGCTGCTGACACGGTGGATGATCAGCGAGAACGTCGAGTTCGATCTGCGCATCGGCGGGGTCTCACCCCTGCCCGGGCCCTCGGAGCTCGATGGCTATGACGGGCTCATCATGCTCGGCGGCGGGTACATGCCCGATGAGACGGACCGGGCCCCGTGGTTGGCCGATGAGGCCGAACTCGTCCGCCATGCCCTGGCCACGGATCTGCCGCAGTTCGGGATCTGCCTCGGCGGGCAGCTCATCGCCCACGTCATCGGGGGCGATGTGCAGGCTCGGACCGGGGCGCCGGAGAAGGGATACACGCGGATCGACACCACCGCCGAGGCGGCCGCGGACCCGGTGTTCTCCGCGATCCGGCCACGGACCTCGTTCGTCGAAAGCCATGTCGACCGCATCGTCGCCCTCCCCGAGGAGGCGACCCTGCTCGCCAGGAGCGAGGCCTGCGAATTCCAGGCGTTCCGGGTCGGCAGGGCGTGGGGGACGCAGTTCCACCCGGAGTCGACGCGGGCGAACATCGAGCGCTGGGATGCGGAGAAACTGCAGACTTTGGGGTTCGATAAAGATACCCTGTTGGAAGAAGCGATGGAGCTCGGGCCGGAGAGCGAACGTGATTCGAAGGCCCTGTTCTCCGCGTTTCTCACGGTGGTTCGGAACTGAAGCTTGTGTGTCAGGCTCGTGACTGAGGCATACTAGGCGAGGCTCTGACCACAGTCAGGGTTGCCAGGTATGCGGCACAGCCGCCGCATTGGACACGGAGGAATCGTGAGCGACAAAGAACCCACGACGACAATCGACCCCGGTGACGGACACCAGCCCGAGACCCTCAAGCGGGTCATGGGGCCGAAGCTGCTGCTTCTGTTCATCGTCGGTGACATCCTCGGAACCGGCGTCTATGCTCTGACGGGCAAGGTGGCTGGGCAGGTCGGCGGTGCCGGTTGGGCACCGGTGATCCTCGCCTTCCTCATCGCGCTGATCACCGCCTTCTCCTATATGGAACTCGTGACGAAGTATCCGCAGGCTGCGGGTGCAGCGCTCTATACGCACAAGGCGTTCGGAGTCCACTTCGTGACGTTCCTCGTCGCCTTCGCCGTCCTCAGCTCCGGAATCACCTCGGCATCGACGGCGTCGAATGTCTTCGCGGCGAACCTCGTGGCCGGCTTCGGTTGGGACGTCTCCGGCACAGGGGTGATGTGGATTGCGCTGGCGTTCCTCACCCTCATCGCGCTCATCAACCTCCGCGGAGTCGGCGAGAGCGTATGGTTCAACGTCGTCCTCACTCTCATCGAGCTGAGCGGTCTACTGCTGGTCATCGTCGTCGGCTTCTTCGCACTCGGTTCGGGTGACGCCGACTTCTCACGCGTGATGATCTTCGAGACCGAGGGCGACAAGAGCGTCTTCCTCGCGGTCACCGGTGCCACTGCGCTCGCCTTCTTCTCCATGGTCGGTTTCGAGGATTCGGTCAACATGGTCGAGGAGACGAAGGATCCGCGGATCTTCCCGAAGATCATGCTCTCTGGTCTGACGATCACCGGCATCATCTACGTCCTCGTCTCCCTGGTCACCGTCGCAGCAGTGCCCATCGGCGTGCTCACCGAGAGCGAGACGCCGCTGCTCGAGGTCGTCCGGGAGGGTGCTCCGGGCCTGCCGATCGATACGATCTTCCCATTCATGACGATGTTCGCCGTTGCGAACTCGGCCCTGATCAACATGCTCATGGCCAGCCGTCTGCTCTACGGAATGGCCAAGCAGAACGTGCTCCCGCCCGTGTTCGCGAAGGTCTTGGCCGGACGCCGCTCGCCGTGGGTGTCGATCATCTTCACGACGCTGATCGCATTCGCACTCATCTTCTTCGTGACCACGATCCTGCCCGAGACGGTGACCGCGTCTCTGGGCGGCACCACCTCGCTGCTGCTGTTGGCAGTGTTCGCCGTCGTCAACGTCGCTGTGCTCATCCTGCGCAAGGACAAGTCCGGCAATGCCGAACACTTCAAGGCGCCGACGATTCTGCCGTGGATCGGCGTCATCACCTGCGTGTTCCTCGTCGGTCCGTGGGCCCGTCTCGATGAGCTCATCCAGTATCAGATCGCGGCGGCGCTCGTCGGCATCGGTGTCGTCCTGTGGGCCGTGACCTGGTTCTGGAACCGTTCGACGAAGGGCACGAGCACCCGATTCCGCAATCCCGAAGAGCTGTCGTGAGCTCATCCCCTCGCCGAGGCGGTGCTGCACTTCTCCGGGACGATGTCGTCCATTCCCGGTACGGAGTCGCCGCTCGCCGACCCATGTCTGCATCGCTCGATATGCTGGGACTGTGGGTTCCCGACCTGCGCGCTCGGTTCTGTACAGCTCAATCCAACGAAGGTGAAAAATGACAGTACTCGTCGGTTACGTCAACAATCCCGCCGGACACGCTGCTCTCGATGCCGGCATCGCGCAGGCGAAGAAGGACGGCAAGGAGCTCGTCGTCGTCAATGCGTCACGGTCGGCGCAGCGCAGCGACTCCTACCGCCTCGGCGAGGGGGAGCTCAAATCGGTCAACAACTACCTGACCAGAGCGGACGTCGAGTTTCGCGTGCTGACCTTGGGCAGCGAATACGACCCGGCCGAACAGATCCTCGACACCGCCAACGAGGTGGGAGCCGAACTGATCGTGCTCGGAACCCGGAAGCGCACCCCGGTCGGGAAGTTCCTGCTCGGGTCGACCATCCAGAAGGTCATCCTCGACGCCGAGGCCCCGGTGCTGTGCGTCAAAGCCGCGCACTGAGGGCTTGACCGCAGCGCACACACAACCCGGCTCGCTGGGCTGACATGTGCCCGCTGCGTGCACGTCTCAGCGGAGCCGCTCCATGACGAGATCGGCGTTGACATGGGCACCGGCCATCACCCCGCTGGCTGTGCTGGCCACGACCATCGCCGACACGTCTGCGCTGTTGCCGACCGCCCAGACGCCGGGCACATCGGTCTGCCCTGCCATCTGCGTCGGAATATAGGTGCCCATCCCGCTCGGGTGAGCGACGACCTCGCCTCCGAGCTGGGCGAACAGGTCGGCATTCGCTCGACCAAACGCACCGACTGTGAGCGCATCGAAGGTAAGAGATTCCGCTCCGTCCGCGGATTCGGCGGCCGCCAGTGAAACGACGGTGCCGGACTCGGTGCGGGCCACCTCGGTGACGGTGGAATCGATGAACTCGATGCCGAGCGTATCGAGCATTGCCGTCTGTTCGGAATCAGGGGCGGGAGCGTTGTGACGGATGAAGCTGACGTGGTCGCTGAGCTGGGAGAACAACATCGCCTGGTGGTATGACATGGCCGTTGTGCCGATGACCCCGATGCGCTGTCCGCGCACCTCGAAGCCGTGGCAGTAGGGGCAGTGCAGGACGGTGTCGCCCCAGCCTTCCGCGAGACCCGGGATGTCCGGAAGTTCGTCGCTCAAACCGGTGGCGATGATGATGCGTCGGACCCTGACATCGACCCCCGCCGAGGTGGTCAGTTCGAATCGATACCGCGGAGCCGCCTCGGCGGGGTGGGGTTCCGAATCGATCGTGCGTGCTTGCTGCACGGTCGCATCGATGAAGGCAACGCCGTACTCTTTGGCCTCGGCGCGGCCTTTCGCCACGAGATCCTGGGGCCTGATGCCTTCGTGGCCGAGGACGTTGTGCGCGTGTGCGCTTGAGGAATTGCGCAGCTGGCCTGCGTCGATGACGACGACGGATCGCAGAGACCTGGCCAGGGCGATCGATGCGGCGAGGCCGCCTGCCCCACCGCCGATGACGGCGACATCGAAGGAATCCTGCGCGGATTCGGCCGACGAGTCGGGCGCAGTTGGCTGGGAGTTTACGGGTGCAGTTTGGGTGGTCATGATTCTCCTGTGTGCTGATGGATGGTCGGCGTCTATTCGAGTGTGTTCCTAGCCCGTATAAAAGTGCAAACGTGTTTGCAGAAACAGCAAATTGTGTCATGCTGAGGGCATGGAAGAGCCAAGAGAGTCAGGGGAGCGCGCCGCTCATGCGACGGGTCGGATGTCGGAGATCCTCTCCGATGGGTCCGCCCCGGTTGAGGCGCAGGAGGCTATCCGGCAGTCTTTGGCGGGTGTCGGCGCTCGCCTGCGAGGGCTGCGGCAGGAGCAGGGGCGCACCCTCGACGAGGTGGCTGAGCTTGCCGGAATGTCGACGAGCACACTGTCGCGCCTGGAATCCGGGAAGCGCAAGCCGAGTTTGGAGCTGCTGCTGCCGCTGGCTGGGGTCTATGGGCTCCCGCTCGATGAGCTTGTGGGGACTCCGCCGATCGGCGATCCGCGCATTCATATCTCCCCGCGGAAGTTCCACGATCAGACGATCCTGCCGCTCAGCCGCGGAGCGATCGGAGTACAGGCCTTCAAGCACATCGTCGACGGTCGGCAGACACCGAAGTTCGGTGCGCTGAAGACTCACCCCGGATTCGAATGGGTGTATGTGATCCGCGGTCGCCTGACCCTCATCCTCGGCGACCGGACGATGGTTCTCAGTGCTGGAGAGGCCGCAGAGTTCGATACGCGCACTCCGCACTGGTTCGGGGGAGCCGATGACGGCGGGGTCGAGTATCTCAGCCTGTTCGGACCCGAAGGACAGCGCGTTCATATGAAGAGCTGAGTGGAGCTGTGGGCCGGCGCAGGCGCTCGTTGATACGACGGGGCGTCGGTTGCGCGCGCTTGATTGTGGCGGGAAGTGAGTTCCGCAAGCGTGACCGTGGCGGGTCCTGGTTCTGCGTGCTCGCGTCAGTGGCGAGAAGTAGTCTAGGTCCACTTCGTCGACACCGTAGGTGAGAGCCCCTTCTTCTGGTCGCCGCCAGCGATCATTGTCAAACACCGCACTCCGAGTGAGATCTCCCATTGACCAGCGCAAATAGTACAAAATAGTAAAACAGAGAAAAGATCTCGAATAAATCGTACAGAACTATCGACTCTGTTCTATTCCTGGATTAGAATGGAGCCAAGCCGAAGACATCAACGATGATGAACGGATACGAAGAAGATGGCTCTCATCCCCGACCGAAGGTACGACGAGCACGATGATTGCGAAGCGGGAAAGGCTTCGCAGGCACCACCCCTTCAAGGTTCACCGCCCAGTGACCTCCCTCCAACTGCGGCCGGCTCTTCTGCCCGGTCTGCCGACAGTGACTCCTCCAGGTCGACTTACCGGGAGCTGCTCGCTGAGGCCGGATTCGATCTGACCGGTCATCCTCTCGCCGACAGATTCGACGGGATCGCCGACAACCTGGCCGACGGCGAGGCGGTCGCCGACCAAGCTGGTGACGGACAGGATGACGCCGTCGAGGATGGCAGCGATGCAGTCGTCGACGGAGTCGTAGCTGCGGAAGGCAGCAGTCAAGCAGCTGTTATCGAGGCTGACGCAGCGGCGCCTGCTCTTCCGGGTGGCGTTATCCACGCCGGGCAGGGGCCCTGGTCGAGCAGGACGACGATGCCGGAGACCGAGGCAGAGGTCCAGGCATGCATCAGAGAGATCGAAGCACGCCAAAGCGCGTGGATGAAAGCAAAGCGCGAAGAACGTGAGACACAGCGAGCTGCGGAGCGTGAGGAGTTCCTGAAGAAGAACCCGCAGGCTCGCGCAGAGGACGAAGAACTCGCGCGTGAAAGAGCGGAGTGGAACGCCCACGTTGAGCGGTACGAGGCGAAGAAGCGGGCGCAGAAAGAAGCCGAACGTATCGCTGAGGTAGAACGCGCGGAGCGACACAAGGCACTCGCCGAACGCTATGACTCAGAAGCTGACACGCATCCCCTGCTCGACGAGTTTCGCTGGTCAGACTTGAAGCACGCAGCCCCGGAAGTCACAGAAAGCATCTGCGCTCTGCAGGGCCTGCTCGACGGGCTCCACGACTTCACTCGCCCCATGGGGCCCGATGACGCGGTGACTCTTCTCGATGGTCTTGAGACCTTGAACCGTCTGACGGAGTCCCTGTCGGTCGTGACCCTCTCCGTGTTCGAACGTGTCGGCACGCCCCGCGACTACGGGGCGAAAACGACGAAGGCGCTGGTCCAACATCGGCTCAACCTGTCTGCACAAGAGGCCTATCGCCGCACTCAGCTCGCTGAGTGCCTGGGAAAGCGGACCAGCATGAGCGGGGAATCGATCGAGGCGCAGTTTCCGATTCTCGCAGCTGCCCTTCGTGAAGGAGTGCTCTCGGCAAACCAGGCGTCGACGATCTCCAAATGCTTGAAGAACCTGCCTGTGAACGTATCGGAGGACGACAAGATCAAGGCTGAAAGCCTGCTCGTCGAAAAGGCTCAGGCGGTTCGCGTCTGCGATATCCATGCACTCTTCGAAGAGATCCTGGGCTGGATCGATCCCGACGGCCAGGAACCGAAAGAAGCGGCAGACCGGGACAGCTTCGCTGTCAACCTGCGCCAGGCGAAGGACGGAACGTGGACCCTCAAAGGTCGCCTCGACGAGGAGACCGGTGGGATTCTCAATGGCTTGCTGACTTCGCGCATCAAAACCGATTCTCAGTCTGACGAGGACAGGTGCGCGAATGCGGCGGGCATCGATGCCGCTCCCGCGGATGGCGAACGCCCAATCGACGGAGCGAGCGCCACCGATGATACCCGTTCTGCCGACGATGCCCGCTCCGCAGTCGAAAGCGGCAGTGCCAGTGTGAGCGACCTCGACCAGGAAGTCGTCGACGTCTATACGGAGGTCCTGCGCGGCGACCGCTCGGACTGTCTCGACCCCTCGCTCGACTTCACCCCGCCACAGGTCGGCGCGAATGGTGAGATCCCGCAGGGGGCCGGGGTGAGGCAGGACGGCTCACTGGTGACGATGGCCGCTGAGCAGCCGAGTGTCCGGCGTCGCATCTACGAGCGTTTCTCCAGCGTCATCGGCAGCATCGAAATGAACCGCATCAAGGCCGGAGCGGCCTACGCACTGGTCGTCACAGCCAAGGCAGAAGACCTGGCGAACCGGACCGGCAAGGCCGTCACGGGAGTCGAAACGCCGTTCCCGATCGATTCCGCTGCTCTGGAAGGACTGAACGGATCGGTCTTCTTCCACCTCATGGGCGAAAGAGCGAAATCGTTGGCACTCGCGACAGAACGACGGTTGGCCACAGAGAAACAGCTGGCAATTCTCGCCAGCCGTGACCAGGGATGCACGTTCCCCGGATGCGACACTCCTCCCGGCTGGTGCGAAGCGCACCATATCGTCCCATGGGCGCAGAACGGCAAGACTGACGTCAACAATCTCACTTTGGCCTGTTCAGCGCATCACCACCTGCTTGATTACACCGATTGGGACTGCAGAATGCTCATCGACGGTCGGCCCGCGTGGGTGCCACCGGCGACCATCGATCCAGCACAAGAACCGGTGCTCCACGCACGGTTCATCGCGCGGGAAATCGGAGAGACTCTCTTCGGCTGACAAGCACTTAGGTTCAGCTGACAAGCACTTGGGTTCGGCTGGCAAAACCCCGGCAATGTGACAGTTATTCGCGGGACACGTGGCCGAGACCAATGGTGCGGTTCATCGGCGGCGTGGTCCGCGGGGAACGGAATGTTCTTCTCACATGCACTGTTGCCTCGTTATGAAGCTTTCGATCCTTGACCTCGTTCCTGTCCGTACAGGACAGACGACAGCAGACTCCTTCGCCGCCTCAAAGCAGATCATCGACACGGCTGACAAGCTCGGATTCACCCGCTATTGGGTCGCCGAGCACCACAACATGCCCTCGATCGCATCGACGATGCCAGGGCCCGAACTCATGCACCTCGGCCAGGGAACACAGCAGATCCGCCTCGGTTCCGGTGGAGTCATGCTTCCCAATCACGCCCCGCTGGCGGTCGCCGAGCTGTTCGCTCTGCTCTCCGCTGTCTACGGCGACCGCATCGATCTGGGAATCGGTCGCGCACCGGGGACGGACCCGATCACTTCGGCGGCAATGCGCGGCCACCTCGGTGAAGGACGGATGGTCGACCGTGAAGGACGAGCAATCGATCCCGTCGAACAGTTCCCCCAGCACGTGATCGACACTCTCAGCCTCATGCGGCCCGAGGGGATGCGAGTTCCGCTTCACGTTGGACGCGAACATGTGCTCAAGGCGACGCCCGCGGCAGCTCCGGGAACGCAGCCGCTGCCGTGGCTGCTCGGTTCATCCGGTTACTCGGCCAGGCTGGCAGCTGAACTCGGCATGCCCTATGTCTTCGCCAACCACTTCGCATCGGGTGCCACCACCGGAATGAAGATCTACCGCGACAATTTCACGCCTGGCGCTTACGGAGACAAGCCGCAGACCTTTGTCACGGCCAACGTCGTCGCAGCACCCACCGAGGAAGAAGCGCGGCTGCGCTCGGAGCCATTCATGCTGCAGATGGCCAGAATGCGCACCGGCGGACCGATGGAGAAGCTGCACCTGGCTGGCGACGACGTGCGATCGGTGATGACCGACCAGGAGCGTATGGTCGGCGAAGAGCTCTCCGGCAACTGGATCATCGGCGACACGAAATCCGTGGCCGCGCAGCTCGAGGAACTCTCTGAGCGCTTCGAGGTCGACGAGATCATGATCCAACCGATCGCCGGCGCCATGGAAGGCGAAGACGTACGCGAAGACCCAGGACGGACTCAGACGATCGACTTGCTTGCCACGGAATTCCTCGGCTCCACCGGAGCTTCCGGCGTCGCTGATGCAGGCACCGATATGTGACACCTGGCTGAGGTCTGTCCCCGGTTCCGATCGGGGCCGATATCGGCCATCGGCACCGGGCCGAAGTCTCAGCTCAGCATCGATTCGGGCAAGTGGACTTCAATCCACGACCAGTCCGCGTTATCCTGTCACAGTGTCATGAAAGCTGACAGTCGTGTGACAGCCAGTAGAATCGACACCGTGCAGAACCTCGTCTACGGCGAGGCCGCTCCTTGCGGAGAGGTCGAAACGGAGGCGAATGCTGTACGCCGAATGCGCTCGCGCACCTTCGGAGACTTCCCCCACGCGGGCCCCGGCCTGCAGACCGAAAGAGAAATAATGCGTACCAAAATTGCTGTTTCGGCAGCACTTGGGGTCGGACTGGTTTTCGGCGCCGGTGCTCCCGCACTGTCGAGCAATCTGTCGTCGACCGACGCCGCAAAAACGTCCGGCATCTCCGCTGATGTCGTGCCCGGCCAAGAACTCGAACGAATCACCGACGGCAAGATCGAAAAGGGCGAGACCGCCTACGTCGATGTCACGGTCGCGACACTGTGGACCGACCCGAAGGCCCCTCGCAAGGTCGACAAGCCCGCGCTCCAGCACCCCGTCGACCTCAAGAAGTGGAACAAGAACCTCGAATCCACCGATGTGCGCCGGGGCCTGACTGGAAAAACCGAGACACAGGCAACCTACGGTTCGGAAGTCTCCGTCCTCGAAACCAAGGGCAGCTGGGCCAAGGTCGCCGTGACCGACCAGAAGACCCCGAAGAACAAGAAGGGCTACCCGGGTTGGCTGCCCAAGAAGCAGCTGGTCGAAAACGACCGCTTCGGAAAGCTCGCCGAAGACCAGCCCCGCGCAGTGGTCACGAAGCCCAAGAGCGAACTCGAAGGCATCGAATTCACCAAGGACACTGGTGCCGACGTCAGCTTCAACGTCGACCTGCCGCTCATCGCCCAGGACGTCGACGATGTCCGCGTCGCCCTCCCCGGAGGCGGAGCCGCCTGGATCGACATCGATGACGTGGATGTCTACGACGTCGGCGACAAACCCGAGAAGCCCAGCGGCAAAGACCTCGTGAAGACCGCGAAGCAGTTCGAGGGCCTGCGCTACCTGTGGGCCGGAGTCTCCGCCTACGGATTCGACTGCTCCGGATTCACCTACTCCATCTACAAAGCCCACGGCATCGATCTGCCTCGCGACTCGGGAGAACAGGCGAAGGCGGGCAAGGCTGTCTCCTCGTCGAACCTCAAGCCTGGTGACCTGCTGTTCTTCTCGACCAGCTCGGGAACAGTCCACCACGTCGGAATGTACGTCGGCGACGGCAAGATGATCCACTCGCCGAACGCGTCGAAAGACATCTACATCACCGACTGGAAGAAGTGGGACACCGGAAACGAATTCTCCGGAGCCCGCCGCATCCTCTGATCTGGATCGAGTCAGATTGTCCCGGTTCCAACCAGGACCTGACCAGTTCAGTCGAGTGACCAGCCGACACACTGATGGCCGGTGCCCTGAGGAGGGCACCGGCCATCAATGATTTCAGTAGGGCCTAGCTGGGAACATCGCCAAGGTTGCTGAGCACGGCTCTAGCTGGGGAGCATCGCCAGGTCTGCTGAGCATGGCGATTGCTGAGAGACCTGGCCAGGGGAGGGGAGGGGCCTGGCCTGGGGAGAGGTGCCCGCCGAGGCGGCTATCGAGCAGAGTCGACCGGAATGACCGGCGACCCGATTTCATCGAAACTCGCCCACCGAGGCGACCGCCGTATGGTTTCCCCGAGGCGACCGCCGGTCAGTGCCGCGAGCTCTGAGTCGATTTCAGGAAGATGGCACGGGCCAGATCATCGCGACGTTCGATGACCAGCCGGCGCAGAGCCGCAGGTGCATCGTCGTTGGCGGCCAACCATGCGTCGGTCTTCTCGACCACAGCCTCCTCGTCGACGGACCACCGGGGATAGAGGCCGAGCACCAGGCGGCGAGCGATCTCAATCGAATTGTCCGTCCAGAACCCGAGCAGACCATCGAAGTACTCATCGACATACTCCTCGATGAGCGGCATCGCACTCGGCGCGATGAACCCGGCGATGATCGCCGACAGAACATCATTGCTCAGCGCTCCCGCCTCGCGGATCGCCTCCCAGGCACGAATCTTGACGATCGGCAGAGGCAGTGCGGCACTGGCCGTCTCGGCGTGAAGTCGACCCGAAGAGCTGGGATCCGAATGATTCTCCCGCGCGATATCCGTCTGATCCGCCCACCCGAGGCAGACGAGCGCCGTCAGCGCATTCCACCGCAGCGCATGATCATTGATGAGACCCCGGAACGGCAGCGTCGCAGTCGAATGCTCGGCGCCTCGACCCGTGCGGGCACCACCGGAAGCTTCGGCCGACTGACTCACCGAACCGGCCCGATCCGCAGAACCGGCCTGCCCAGCCGAACCAGCCTGCCCAGCTGAACCAGCCCGATCAGCCGAACCGGCCTGCCCGGGAGCTCCGGCATACATCCGGTCGATCTCCTCACCGACCGGCACCGTCAGGATCTGGCTGGCGAACCCACGCCCCATAGCCACCGCGGAACTGCCGGCGGCGCAGCGGGCCGTCCGCGACGTCAGCGCCAATACGAGGTTGGCCAGATGCAGCTGCGCATCCGAACCCGCCTTCGCCGCCGCCAACGCATCCAACGCGGCTCCCAGAAGCCCCATGATCGCGGCATCGAAATTCCGGTCCGCCACCCACTGGTCGATGCAGGTCAGAGCGGTCTGACTGAGCCCCGCCATGATCCCGGCATGACTCTCCTTGCCCAGGCTGCGGGCATAGGCGGTGAGGTACTTCTGCACCGGCATGAGCCCATCGCGCACCGCATTGTCCAACGCCGACCACACCAGGGCCCGTGACAGTGGATCCGTGATCCGCGACGCCGAGGTGACCGCCGCCTCCGTCGACTCCGGATCGAGGCGCACCCGCGCATAGTCCAGGTCGTTGTAATTGAGCAGAGTGATCACGCCGGCGCTGCGACCGATCAGCTGCTCGACGTAGGCCGACTCGGTCGAGAACTCGAAACGGAAGGAATCCAGGGGAACGATCGCCCGCCCCGACCGCCCGAGCGTGGCGATCTCGATCGTGTGCGGCCGCAGCAGGGCCGTGCCCTCGGCCGAATCGGACTGAGTGATCGTGGCACCCGTGACCTTCTCCGAACCGGACCGTCGCCGAGGCGGTTCTGTCCTGCCGCTCGACCCGGGCCCTGCCTCGTGAGCGTCCCCGGCAGCCCCGTCGAAATCGTCGCCGACCGCATCCGGGCTGCGCAGCCTTGCGCCCGAACTCGAAGCCACGAGCCTCCCTCGTCCCGCGCTCTGCGCGGCGGCATCGGTACCGGCAGAACCTCCTTCGGCCCCGGTCCCGGCCCCACCCTGGGAGAACACGGCCGACCCGACCGCGGATCCGGCCGAGTACCCAGCTGACCCGTCCGCGGACCCTGCCGACCCATCCGGGGACCCAGACGAACCGTCTGCCGTCGTGAGCTGCAGGGACAGCTCCGAGACTCCGGACGTCCCCAGCCACGCGGCCGCCCAGTTCGCGATGTCCCGGTCGGGAGCCGCCTCGGCGAGGCATTCGAGGAAATCAGCCAACTCGGTATTGCCGTATTCGAACCGTCTGAAATACAGCCGCGAACCGGCGAAGAAAGCCTCCCGGCCGACGAACGCGACGAGCTGCTTGAGCACGGATGCGCCCTTGGCATAGGTGATGCCATCGAAGTTGAGCTTCGCGGCCTCGACATCGGGGATGTCGGCGACGATAGGGTGCGTCGTCGGATACAGGTCCTGCGTGTACGCCCACGCCTTGCGGCGCAACGCGAAGGTCACCCACCCATCGGTGAACCGGGTCGCCTCGGCAAGCGCGAGCCCGCCCATGAAATCGGCGAAGGATTCCTTGAGCCACAGGTCATCCCACCACTTCATCGTGACGAGATCGCCGAACCACATATGCGCCATCTCGTGCAGGATGACATTTGCACGGGACTCGTAGTTCGCGTCCGTGACCTTGTCCCGGAAGATCAGATTGTCCGTGAACGTCACCAGACCGGGGTTCTCCATCGCGCCGAGGTTGTACTCGGGAACGAAGATCTGATCGTACTTTCCCCATGGATAGGGGTAGTCGAATTCGGAGGTGAAGAAGTCGAGGCCCGCCTTCGTGACGCCGAAGATGTCCTCCGCGTCGAGGTGGTCGACGAGGCTCGCGCGCGTCCAGGCGCCCAGTTGCACGGTCTGCCCGGTGCGCGGATCCGTCCACTCGTCCGTCGCCCCCTCGTAGGGGCCCGCGGTGATGCAGGTGATGTAGCTCGACTGCTTGAGCGTCGGTTCGAAGTAATGGGTGACCGCGGCCGCCGAGGCAGATCCGTTCGCAGGCTCGAATCCCGCCGAGGCGGCCCCCGCCGCACCATCGGCCGGTTCCGTCCGCGCCTCGGCCCGGTTCGACAGAACCTGGAAATGTGCGGGAGCGGTGACCGTGAAGATGAACTCGGCCTTGAGGTCGGGCTGGTCGAAATTCGCAAAGACGCGACGGGCGTCGGTGGGTTCGTACTGTGTATAGAGATAGGTTTTGCCGTCGGCCGGATCAGTGAACCGGTGCAGACCCTCGCCCGAGGTGGAATAGCGGGCCTGCGCCTCGATCGTCAGGGAATTGCGGCCGGCGCGGACGGGGAACGTGACTCGGGCGCCGTCGAAGACCTCGGCGGGGGAGAGACTCTCACCATTGATCAGAACTGAGGTCACGGAGTCGGCGATGAGGTCGATGAATGTCGAATCGACGAAGCGGGCGGAGAAGTCGACGACAGTGCGAGACAGGTACGTGTCGGCATCGGTTTCGGCGTTGCTGACGTCGATATGGACTGAGTAGGAATCGACCTCGAGCAGCTGTGTTCGGCTCTGCGCTTCGCTTCGGGTGAGATTCGTTGTCATTCAATAGCCTCCTCGGCGGACAGACTTTAGCATGCCACATTTCCGGTATTCTGAGTACAGCACCGGCGAACGGCAGAGGGGACTGATGGCGGACAATCGGGTCAGCGAACTGCCTCGGCGGGGGTTCAACGTCGTCGCCCACCGCCTGCGCTTAGGGCTCAAGCGTGTGTGGGTGAACTCCGGTCAGCTGATCCAGATCCCCATCGCCGCGACCGCCGCCTACGCTTTCTGCGTCTATGTGCTCGGCCACCCGTATCCGTTCCTTGCCGCGGTCGCCTCCGCCGTCGGCATCGGCCCCGTCGTCGACCGTCGCCTGCGCCGCGCCCTCGAGATCGGCATCGGAGCGACGTTCGGGGTGCTCGTGGGCGAGATACTCGTCAACTTCTACGGCTCCGGCATCTGGCAGCTCGCCCTGACTCTGATCATCGGCCTGACGATCGGCACGATACTGAACTCCGGCGGCATCTTCATCACCCAGATCGCCGTCCAATCCGTCTACGTCGTCGTAGTCCCTGCCAGCGCCACCACCATGCCGTTCCCGCGAACCCTCGACGCTCTCACCGGATCCGTCTGCGCCATCCTCCTGGCACTGCTGATCCCGCGCGACGCTCGAAAGGCTCCGCGTCGCCTGGCCGCGGACATGCTCGAGGAGGTCGACGCAGTCCTCAGGATGATGAAACGAGCCCTGCGCGAAGCCGATGTGACGATGGCAGGACGAGCCCTCGAGCGTGCTCGCGAAACCCAGGACATCATCGACTCCTGGGGTTCATCCCTGCGGATCTCTCGTGAAGCCGCGAAGATCAACGCACGTGCCCGCCGGCATGCGGCCGAAGTCACCCGCCTGTCACGTGCCCACACCTTCTCCGACCGCGCGATGCGGACCATGCGAGTCATCGCCCGCCGCGTCGTCGGCATCACCGAGCTCGGCGTCGCCAAACCCGTCATCGCCGACTACGTCGGATCCTTGGCCGACGGTGCGAAGAAGCTCGAGATCGCTCTGCGCCGCGGCACCGACCGTTCCCTCGCCGAGGCGGCCCTGTCCGAAGCGGCGGGGGCTCTGGATCCGCGAGCGAAGCCCGATTGGGACATCCACGACGAGTCGATGGTCCTGCTCCTGCGGACTGTCGCCGTCGACCTGCTGCAGGCCGCGGGACTCACTCGTGAGGAGGCCCAGTCCCGGCTTCCACCGCTGGCCGTGAACGCCGATGAGGAAGACGGACCGGCCGTCGAATAGCCGTCGAGGCGGTCAGCTGCTTTCGACGACGAAGACGGCGTTCGTGCCCGGCTCCAGAGCCGTGAACCGGTGAGGCTGATCGCCCGGATGGGTGAGGTAGTCGCCGACGCCCAATTCGTAGGACTTGCCGAGCACTTCGATGCGTGCGGCCCCGCGGCCGAGGATGACATGTTCGATCGTGCCCTGCGGGTGCGGCTGAGACTCCCTGGGTTCACCCGGTTCGGCCTGGATGAAGTAGACGTCGCGTCGGGCATTCGTCGGCGACGGCGAGAGCAGGGTGGCCACATAGTTCGCGGTGGTCGAGGGCAGGCTGGGCATATCGCCGACGTGTTGGAAGGCGACCTCGTGCGGGGGCGGGTCGAGCAGGCGCGCAAGGGGGATGTCGAGCGCAGCGGCCAGAGCCCACATCGTCTCCAGGCTCGGATTTCCGCTTCCCGTCTCAAGCCCGGACATCGTCGACTTGCCGATGCCGGCGCGCCTGGCGACCTCGGAGAGGGAGAGTCCGGCGCGCAGTCGTTCTCGTTTCAGCGCCGCCGCGATCTGCTGACTCGGTGAGAGCGACGGGCCGGGCGCTGTGGCGTCGGAATCGGTGGCGCTGGGAGCGGACTCGGGGTCGGAGCTGCCCTGAGCGTCATTCAGCGAATCGTCGTTGCTTCGAGAAGTCATGGGTTCACTATAGCGGTTAGGCCGTTCGGGTTGACGAACGATGGCCGAGGGTGCACTGTATAGAACATGGGTTCATTATTTCGCACGGCTGATCGGGTGCTCCCCGGCTCGACCTATCGTGCGGTCGCCATCGTCACCGTCACGATCATCGCAGTCGCGCTGTCGTACGGGGCGATCTCCGCGGTCTCCGGATTCGCCTGGTGGCAGACTCTGCTGCTGGCGATGTTCGCTCTCGGCGGCGCCGCCGAATTCACCTTCGTCGGCGTCATCGCCGCCGGCGGTGCCCCGATCCTCGCGGTGCTGGCGGGTCTCCTCGTCAATTCCCGGAACTTCGCCTTCGGCGTCGCAGTCGGCCCTTTCTTCCCACAGGACTGGCGAGCTCTCATCGCCTCCCACTGGATCAACGACGAATCCACCGCGATCTCGCGCCTCGGGCACAACGACCGGGCGAAATGGCATGCGTTCCTGCTCATGGGCGCCGCAATCGCCATCATGTGGCCCGGCGGTGCCATGGTCGGGCAGTGGCTGGGCAATGTCATCAACGCGGACCTGCTCGGACTCGATGCGGCCTTCCCGATCATCCTCTTCTGCCTCATCCGCGGGGACCTGAAGAACCGGGTCACACTCTCGCTGACCGTCATCGGCATCCTCATCGCCGTGGGCCTGACCCCGCTGCTGCCGCTCGGGCTGGGAGCAGTGACCTCGCTGTCCGTCTTCGTCTTCGTCGCCGCCGGCTGGGGTGTGCGCTGGTTCATCCGTCGCCGCCGCGCAGGCGACAACAGCGCAGACCCGCACGATGCCGCCCACTCGCAGCACTCAACCCGAGAGGAGAGCCGCCGATGAGCGCCGTCAGCTTCCTCATCGCCCTTGCCGGGCTGAGCCTCGGAACCTATCTCATGCGCTTCGCCGGTGTGAAGGTGGGAGCGGCCATCGCCACGAAGGGGCGCCGGCGGACCCCGGCGACCGCCTCGGCAGGGCCTGACTCCTCTGTGGGGGCCGACGCCTCCGCAGGCGTGGACGGACAGGGCACAACCGCCCCTGCAGGGGTCGCGGGGCAGGGCACAGCCGCCTCGGCGGGGGCCGGTGATTCGGCCGACTCGACCGAGCGCGTGACGATGTGGATGGACCGGGCCACGGTCGTGCTCATCGGCGCCGTCTTCGCCACGACCGCGGTCTTCGACGGCACTGACATCGCCGATCCGGCCCGCCTCATCGGCGTCGGCGCCGGCGTTCTCGCCTCGATTCTGCGCGTGCCGATGCTGCTCGCCGTCGTCATCGGCATGGGCGTGTGCGCGCTCATCCGCACCACCGGGATCCTCTGAGCAGGGACGGCAGGCACCCACTGTGAAAGCCGTGGGATGCGGGTGGGCAATTGCCGAGGATCTCCCGCCCGGAACTGCCCCGAAAGCCCGAGATTGCTAGGCTGGGACCATGGAATACATCGCGGGCTTTCAGCGTCTCGTCTTTCTTGCCCTGACGGTGGCCGCATTCGTCGTCCAGCTCTGGGCGTTCATCGACTGCCTCCGCTTCAAGGACGAGAACTACCGTGCCGTGGACAAACAGAGCAAGAAGTTCTGGGTCATCCTCCTCGGCGTCGGACTCGCGCTCGCCCTCATCGCACTGCCTCCGATGGGCATGAGCATGATCTTCCTCAACATCATCGCCCTCGTCGCCGGCATCGTCTACCTCACCGATGTTCGCCCGAAGGTCCGCGCCGTCGACCCGCGATACCGCAACCGCTGACCGACTTGACGCCGTAACTGCATTCGCGGACCCGATCGGCAAGCGCCCAGCACACGCTGACTAGACTCACCCTATGAGCACCGACCTCAACCTGCCGGGCCCCGAATCCGGCTTCATCGCCACGTTCGGAAGCGGCGAGCCGCACACCCTCTTCGGCCACGGATTCGCCGGCGCGATCCGCGACACCCGCCCCTTCGGCACCGGCATCACCGGCACCCGCCACTTCCTCCACCTGCCCGGCCACGGCGGCCGCCCCTCACCCGGCCCCGGCTGGACCTACCCGCAGATCGCCGAGGTGCTCGCCGACGCAGTGAGCACCACCTCGGCGAGCCGAGCGCTGGGCGTCTCGATGTCCGCCGGAGGACTCCTCCACCTGCTGAGCATCGCCCACCCCGTGACCCGCGGTCTCGACAAGATCGCCCTCGTCCTCCCCGCCTCCTTCACCGGGTTCCCCGCCGAGGTGGCCGCCGCCAACGGCTCCCACCTGGAGAGACTGCGCCGCCTCGTCGCCGATGAGAACATCGACGGCATCGTCGAACTCATGCTCTCCCGCGAACCCGCCGAGGTGGCCCAGATGCTTCCCGCGCGAGCCTGGACCAAGGCGAAGGCCGAGAACCTCGTCCACACGGACATGTCCGACGGACTCGGACTCGCCCTCGAAATCGCTGTCGCGGATACCGAAGAGGCAGCCCGGAACCTGCGCTCCTTCCCGGGCGATGTCCTCGTGCTCACCCACGAAGACGATCCAGCACATCCGGTCCCCGTCGCCGAAGCCATCCACCGTGCGATTCCGAACTCCCGCCTCGAGGTGCTCCCTGCCGGATCGATCTTGTGGCGCGGCCGTCATGACGTACGGCGCATCCTCGGCGAGTTCTTCGGTTAGGCACCGGCTTCGACCAGGCGCCGGCTTCGGTTAGGCACCGGCTTCCATCAGGCACCGGCTTCGGTTAGTCACGTCCTTCGGTGAGGTTCTGGATTCGGTTCAGCGCTGGCTTCGGCTGGTCACCCGACAGAGGTCGTTGGCTAGACTGTCTCCGTGCGCATCTCCGTCCTCTCCCTCCACACCTCGCCCGTCGCCCAACCCGGCCAGGGCGACGCCGGAGGAATGAACGTCTACGTCGACCAATCCGTGCGCGCGCTCGCCGCCGCCGGACACCGAGTCGACGTGTTCACCGCCGACCCCGGCGGACTCGACGGCACGGGAGGCAGTGCAGAAGTCGCTGTCGACGGAGCCGGCGCTGGTCGGGGACGCGGCGCGGGCCCCTCAGAGGGTCAGAGTGCGAGGCTGGAGATCACCGAATCCATCACCCTCCATCACCTGCCGGTCGGCGCCGCGACGAAGGACGAACTCGCCGACGCGATCGACGAACTCGCCGACCTGCTCAATGCCCACCCCGACTTCCGCTCCGCCGATCTCATCTGGAGCCACTATTGGATCTCCGCCGAGGCGGCCCTGCGCGCCCGTGACAACGCCGTCGACAACGCCGCCGAATCCGGAGACAGCAGCACCGAATCCGGAGACAGCGGTGCCGACGCCGTTGCCGGGGCCGGGCAGGACCGTGCGGCGCAGGCTCCGATCGCGGTGAGCATGCACACGATCGGGGCCGTGAAGAACCGCGATTCCGACACCAGTCACGAACGACCCCAACGACTCGAAGCCGAAGAGCGCATCGCCGCCGAGGCCGACCTGCTCGTCGCAGCCACCCCCGCCGAACGTCGCGACCTCGTGTCGGAACTCCACGCCGACCCCGACTCGGTCGTCGTCGCCCGACCGGGTGTCGATCACGCGCTCTACGCACCGGACTCACAGTCGGACGCGCGCAAGCGTCTGGGATTCGACTCGGACGAGGCGATCGTCCTCTACGTCGGGCGTATGCAGTTCATCAAAGGCACGGACGTCGCCGTCGACGCCCTGGCCGAACTGCGGGAACGCAACCCGCACCTGGCCTCGCGAACCCGCGGTATCCTCCTCGGAGCCGCCTCGGGGGCAGGCGTCGAAGCAGGCGGGGGAGCGGTCCGACCGTCCTCGACGTATCTGCGGGAGCTGACCGCGGCGATCGCGAGCGAACCCAGCGTCGAGGTCCGCCCGCCCGTTCCCTCCCACATCCTCGTCGACTACTACCGGGCCGCTGACCTGCTCATCGTCCCCTCCCGCAGCGAATCATTCGGACTCGTGGCCGCCGAAGCGGCCGCCTCCGGTCTGCCGGCGATCGCCTCGGCGGTGGGAGGACTCCCGGAGATCGTCGAACACGGACATTCGGGACTGCTCATCGCCGATCACAACCCGCACCACTGGGCGACGGCGATCGAAACGCTGCTCACTGACACGCAGCTGCGAGCCGAACTCGCCGGCCATGCCGTCGACCGTGCCGAACGCTTCGACTGGGGCCACACCGTCGCAGCCGTCCTCGACGCTGTGCCGGACATCTCCCGCGCATCTGCGCGGCGCTCGGAAGCGCTGGGAGCGTGCTGAACGACTAGAGTCGGCGGTGAGCACGAGAGCCGAGCGAAAGACGTGAGAGCATGAGCACCGACACCGAGGCGATCCTGTCCGGAGTGCGCACCTGGGCCGAGAGCAACGACGTTCCTGTCGATTCGATCGAGGATGCGGAGATCGTCGTCACCCTGCCGGGGGAGAAGAAGCTCAAGACGAACGTGGCGATCAGCGTCTTCGCTCGCACCGCCCATCTGCAGGCGTTCGTCATCCGTCATCCAGACGAGAACTCGGCCGCATTCAATCGGTGGCTGCTGCTGAAGAACCTCAAACCCGGGCCGGTGGCATTTGCGATCGACAGCCTCGGCGATGTCTATCTGCGCGCGAGCGTGCCCCGAGAGCACCTGCTCGATGACCTCGACGGACTTCTCGGGGCGATGCTCGCCACGGCGGACTCCTCATTCAACGAACTCCTCCAGATCGGGTTCCTCACCGGAATGAAGAAAGAGTGGGCCTGGAGGGTCGGCCGGGGCGAGTCGACGCGCAACCTTGCGGCCTTCGAGAAGGTGCTCAGCGGGGATGACAACGAATTCCTCGGCACCTTCGGCGACGGCGATTCCGAACCCCCGGCGGTGTCGGCGGTGTCGGCCGATCGTGCGAGTGAGGGCCCGCGCTCATGAGTGCGTCCACCTCCAAGCCGGCGAGCGTCGACGAATACATCACCTCGTTCGACGACGAGCGACACCGAGCCTTCCTCACCCGGCTGCGCGAGCTCAGTCGTGCCGCCGCACCGCAGGCCGAGGAGAGCCTCAAATGGGGCAGCCCCGCCTACGCCCTCGGCTCGATCCTGTTCGTGTTCGCCGGGTACAAGAAGCACGCGAACGTCGTCTTCACTCCGAGTACGAAAGACGCCTTCGCCGACCGTCTGCAGGACTTCGACACCGGTAAGGGCTCGATCAAACTGCCCTATGACGGCGAGATTCCGACCGAGCTGCTGACCGAGATGATCGCCCACCGGATCCGCGAATTCGAGGTCGACGGAGTGAAGTGGATGTGAGGGCGCGCCGGTCTCAGTCGAGGGGCAGCTTCATTCCCTCGTGGCTGGCGACATAGCCGAGTCGATCGTAGAAACGCTGAGCACCGGTGCGCGACTTATCGGTGGTGAGCTGAACGAGTCCGGCGCCGAAGCGACGTCCGCACTCGTGAGCCCATTCGAAGACCGCCGTGCCGAGCCCGATGCCCTGAGCCGAGGGGCCGACTCGCACCGCCTCGATCTGCAGGCGGAGCGTGCCGCGGCGAGACAGGCTGGGCAGCAGACTCAGCTGCAGGGTCCCGACGACGGTCGAACCGTCGCGGGTCTGGCCAGCTGATCGGGACTGTTCGGCTGACTCGGCCCGGCCTGGCGTGTCAGCCTGTCCTGCTGCTTCGGTGATGGCGACGAGGAGCTGATTGGGATCGGCGTCGATGAGCGCGAACGCACGAGCATAGGGGGCCGCATCCTCGGCGTCGGGGATGGCAGGTGCGGCGCCGGCTGCGACAGCGCCCGCACGGTCGACCACTTCGACCTCGGCCTCACGGGCGGCCCCGAGCACGTCGTCACGCAGGAGCGCAACAATGGCCGACACATCGGCCTCGGTCGCGCGGCGGATGACGAACGTCCGGCCCGCCAGGTCCAGGTTCTGAGGGGAGAACCCGTCGAAGCCTCGGCCCGATTCGCCCTGACTCGATTCGCCCTCGCCCGGGGCTGCCTCGGTGGTCATCAGCCCGCGATCCCAGCGGAGGTCGCTCCGGCAGTGGCCGGCTCACGGTTGGACGCATCGACCGGCGGCTTGCCGTAGGGACGACGCGCGAAGAGCGAGGCCAGCACGGCGCCGGAGACGTTGTGCCACACGCTGAAGACGGCTCCGGGCAGTGCTGCCAGCGGTGAGAAGTACGTGGTGGCCAGGGTCGATGCCAGACCGGAGTTCTGGAGTCCGACCTCGAACGACAGTGCGCGACGGGTCGGGGTGTCGAGACGGCAGGCCGCGGCCACACCGTAGCCGACACCGAGCCCGAGCAGATTGTGCGTGACGACGGCCAGCAGAACGAGCACACCGGCAGTGGCGATCGAACTCGCGGATCCGGCTACGACGATCGAGACGATATAGGCGATGGCGATTGAGGCCAGCCACGGCAGCACCGGCGAGATCTTGTCGACGAACTTCGACGCGAACACGCGGACGAGGACGCCGACGATGACCGGCACGAGCACGGTCTGGCAGATCGAGACGAACATCGACCAGAACGGCACGTCCATATACGAACCGGCCAGCCACAGAGTCAGCAGCGGGGTGAGCACCGGAGCGAGCAGCGTCGACAGGGTCGTGATCGACACCGACAGTGCTGTGTCTCCCTTGGCCAGATAGGTGACGACATTCGACGCAGTGCCGCCGGGCGCGCAGCCGACGAGGATGACGCCGACGGCGATCTCGGTCGGAAGCGAGTACACGGTCACGACGAGGAGGCCGAGCAGCGGCATCGCCACGAACTGAGTGACGACTCCGAGCACCGCAATCCACGGCCGCTTCGCGATGCGGGCGAAGTCGGGCAGCGTCAGGGTCAGGCCCATGAAGAACATGACCACGCCGAGCGCCCAGGTGATCGACGGCGCCAGGGGAGTGAAGGCATTGGGCAGCAGGAACCCGAGCACTCCCGCAATGACGACGAGGACCGGCAGAGCCGTGACGGCGATGATCGAACTGCGATCGGCAGCGGGAGCGGCTGTGCCTCCGGAAGCCTGATGTGCTGGCGTTTGTGACATGGGTCCAGGCTACTCCGACGATTTTGTCATTCGAGACACACGCCCAGAAATTGAGACCCGATCGGCGAGGAGGAGCGGCTGGGTGTTGGCGGGCCACCTCCGGAGGAGACCGGCGGTGATGACGGTCGTCGGCGACCGAGGCTGAACGGTCGTGTCAAAATGGAGCCATGACGTATAACCTCATCCTGCTGCGCCACGGCGAAAGCGAATGGAACCAGAAGAATCTGTTCACCGGATGGGTCGACGTGACCCTCACTGACAAAGGCCGTGCCGAAGGCAAGCGCGCCGGCGAGCTGCTGCGCGAGAAAGACCTCATCCCCGATGTCGTCTACACCTCGCGGCTCAAGCGTGCGATTCTGACCGCGAACATCGCACTCGAGGCAGCGGATCTGTCCTGGCTCGACGTCCACCGCAGCTGGCGCCTCAACGAACGCCACTACGGCGCACTGCAGGGCAAGAACAAGAAGGAGATCCGCGACGAGTTCGGCGAAGAGCAGTTCATGACCTGGCGCCGCTCCTTCGATACTCCGCCGCCGGCCCTGGCCGACAGCTCGGAATTCTCTCAGGCCGGTGAAGCCCGCTACGCCAACCTCGGCGATGCGCTGCCCCGCACCGAATGCCTCGCCGACGTCATCGATCGCCTGCTGCCCTACTGGTACGACACCCTCGTGCCCGAACTCACCGTCGGCAAGACCGTGCTCGTGGCCGCCCACGGCAACTCGCTGCGTGCGCTGGTCAAGCACCTCGATGGGATTTCCGATGCCGATATCACCGGGCTGAATATCCCCACCGGCATTCCGCTGCACTACGAGCTCACCGAGGACTTCACCCCGGTCACCCCCGGCGGAACCTACCTCGATGCCGAAGCGGCAGCGGCCGCCATCGGCCAGGTCGCCAACCAGGGGCGCTGACCCCCGGCCCCACCGCAGACGGGGCGGGATCCGTTCGGGCTCGGGCGCCGAGACGACACTCGGATGCCGAACCCCGGCCCCACTCATGCATCGATCGAGTCGGCCTTCCCGGCGATCGCTTTCATCTCTTCGAGCAGAAAGGCGATCGCGGGGGAGGCCGACATCGATTTCCGCCACACCAGTGAGATCGTGCGGGCAATGCTCGGATCATCGAGCGGCACCGCCACGACATCGGCCGGCAGGTGCGGCCTGCCCAACCGCGGCACGAGCGCCAACGCCCCGACAGCTCGGACGAACTCGATCTGCGTGTCGTACTCGATGGCCCAGTAGTCGATCTGCGGCTTGCTGCCCAGCTCCTCGAACAGTGCCGTCAGCCATCGATGGCACACCGCATTGCGCGGCGCCGATACGAACATCTCGCCGAGCAGATCGCTGCGGGTCACCTCGGTGCAGGCGGCCAGATGATGATCCCGATGCATGACGATATCGGCCCGATCCACGGTGATCGTCTCCGAGATCAGCGTCGCGGGCAGGTGCAGCGAGGACGAATCCCAGCCGAAGACGAGCGAGGCATCGATCCTGCCGGCCGTGACCATCTCGATGAGCTCGTCCGGCTCCTCCTCGAAGTTCGACACCGTCAGCTCCGGCGCCGAGGCGGCCAATCGCGGCAGCGCGGGTACGAGCAGTCCGCGGATCCCTGTCGAGAACCCGCCGACCGTGATCCGTCCCCGCGGCTCACCTGACTGCGCTCGGGCCGCGGTTTCCAGACTCTCCAGCTCCTCCAGCAGCCCGGCCCCGCGTCGGCTGAGCTCCCGGCCCACCGGTGTCAGCGCAATGCCGCGGCCCGTCCGCTCAGTCACCGGTGCACCGAGATAGCGCGAGAGCTTCTGCAGCTGATGGCTCACCGCCGCCGGCGTGTATCCCAGAGACTCGGCCGTCGCCGTGACCGAACCGAGCGAATCGAGGGCGACGAGGGTGCGCAGGGCAACGGTATCGATCATCAAATTATCTTAATGAAACAGTGGACGGACTTTCAATGGAAATTTGACGACGGGGCTGGAATGCTGGAGTTATGCGCTCGGTCCACTACATGCTCGCCCTCCTCGTCGTCGTTCTCTGGGGAGTCAACTTCATCTTCATCGACCTCGGTCTGCGCGACTGGCCGCCGCTGCTCCTCGTCGCCGCCCGATTCACCTTCGTCGTGGTGCCCGCGATCTTCTTCGTCCGCTTCCCCCGTGGCTCCTTCGGCCGCATACTCCTCATCGGCACCTTCATGTCGGCCGGCCAGTTCGGCCTTCTCTACACCTCCATGGCGCTCGGCCTGCCCGCCGGCCTGACCTCGATCGTCATCCAGATCCAAGCCGCGTTCACCGTCATCGTCGCGGCCCTCGTGCTGCACGAGATCCCGAGTCGCCGCCAGATCATCGGCATCCTCATCGGCCTCGTCGGCCTGGCCGTCATCGGTGTGAGCCTGCAGGCGAACGTGCCGATCGTCGCCTTCCTCGTCGCGGTCGGCGCCGCCCTGTCCTGGGCGACGGGCAACGTCATCGCCCGCGGCGTGAAACCCGGCACGAACGGAGCGCAGATGACGGTGTGGTCGGCTCTCGTCGTCCCGATTCCGATGGTCGCACTGTCGATGCTCATCGACGGTCCCGCCGAGGTGGCCCATGCACTCACGCACCCGACCTGGGGTGTCGTGGCCTCGGTCGTCTACACCGCCGGACTGGCGTCGCTGGTCGGCTATGTCATCTGGAACTCGCTGCTCGCTCGCTTCCCGGCCTCGCAGGTCGCGCCGTTCTCCCTGCTCGTCCCGCCGGTCGGAGTGATCTCCGCCTGGATCGTGCTCGGAGACCGCCCGAGCATCGCCGAACTCATCGGCGGAGTTCTGCTGCTCCTCGGTGTCGCCGTGACGACGGGAGTGCTCAAGAATCTGACCCGCGGCATCAGGAACGGGCCCAGACGTCGCCGAAAGATCGTCGTCAGACAGGCGCCGGAAGAGGTGCCCGCCTCCAGCTGAGGCTTCGGTCGCGTCAGTGAACCGCTGGCGCAGAATGCGCGAAGCGCCCCGACAGTGTCGGGGCGCTTCGCTCGATTCGTGCTTCTTCGAGCCGGGTTCCTACTTCTTCGACAGGTAGGGTTCCCAGTTTCCGGTGAGCAGGTACTCGACCTTCTGCGACACGGACACGGCGTGATCACCGAAGCGCTCGTAGTAGCGCGAGAGCAGGGTGACATCGGCGATATGACGGGGAGCCAGCGAACCGGCCGGGGCTTCGCCGAGCTTCCCGAACACGCTCAGGTGAAGCTCGTCGAGCTCCTCGTCGATGGCGTTGATCGTGGGCACATCGGACAGGCCGGGATTCGAGAGCAGGCTCTGCGTCGCTTCGGCGATCCTCTCACCGGACTCGCCCATCCGCGCGAACGTCGATTCGAAGCCCTCGGGGATTGCGGACTCGGGATAGCGGATGCGCACCTGCTGGGCGATGTGACGGGCGAGGTCGCCCATGCGCTCGAGCGATGCCGACATCCGCAGCGAACCGATGACGGCACGCAGATCTGCGGCCACCGGAGCTTGCAGGGCGAGCATCTCGGCGGCCTGCTGATCGAGGGTGAACTGCATATTGTCGATGACGGAGTCGGCCTCGATGACCTGCTCCGCCAGCTCGAGATCATTCGAATGCAGCGACTGATTGGCCAGGCGGATGGCGTCGAGGACCTTGGTGGACATGCCGACCAGCTGGGTGGCCAGATCGTCCAATTCGTTTCTGAAGACTTCGCGCATGAACTGCGGTTCCTTAACTCTCGATTGTGACAATCGGAACTGACTGTCGGTGGTGCATGGTGTCATGAGGGGTGCCGGCGCTTCCGGTCCGCACCCTCAGCGGGGGAAAGCAGAAGGCAGGAACGGCAGGGAGCGCAGGCACACAGACGTCAGCATCGCACGATCGAGTGAACGACTCCAGACGGGAAGGTGAATTCCTCGGCAAATACTTCCAGCAGAAGTGAATTCGGTGCGCCGGGACGATGGACAGCGCCTAAGCTTGAGGCTGTGGATCTCTTAGTCGTGGCGGTCCTGACCGGCGTCGTCGGCCTGGGCCTGGGTATAGCGGGAATTCTTGCGTTCCGATTCAGCGAACGCTCCCGCGATGCTGCCGATCTGCATTCCGAGGACGACCTGCCCGAAGGCATCGCCGAAGTGCTGGCCGTCCTGCCCTCGGCCGCGATCGTCATCGACGCCGGTGACGACGTCGTCAAGGCGTCGCCGGCCGCATACACGTTCGGCCTGGTCAGGGGGCATTCGCTGGCATCGCCCGAGATGCTGCGGGTAGTCGGCCGCGTCCGCGCGCGCGGTCTCATCGAAGAGATCGACCTCGAGCAGACACGGGAGAACTCCGACTCCGTGATCCGCTACCTCCACGCCCGCGTCGCTCCCTTGGGCACCTCCTTCGTCCTCGTCCTCTGCGACGATCAGACCGAATCCAAGCGCGTCGACGCCGTCCGCCGTGACTTCGTCGCCAACGTCTCCCACGAGCTCAAGACGCCGATCGGTGCGATGGCACTGCTCGCCGAGGCGGTCACCGACTTCGCCGACGATCCGGCCGCTGTCGAACGCTTCGGCGGGCGGATGCAGCGGGAGTCGAAGAGGCTGACCCAGCTCGTGCAGGAGATCATCGACCTCTCCCGCGTCCAGGACCACGCCGCTCCCGCGACGACCGAGAAGATCTCCGTCGCCGAGGTGGTCGACGATGCCGCTGACCGTGCCCGGACAGGGGCGGAAGGCAAGAACATCCACATCGAGGTCTCCCCGCCGAGCGATCTGCTCATCGAAGGCAACTACGAACTGCTTGTCAACGCGGTGCGCAATCTCATCGACAACGCCGTGAACTATTCGCCGGAAGGCACCCGCGTCGGCGTCGGAGTCGACCTCGTCGACGAGCGCATCGAGATCGCCGTGACCGACCAGGGCATCGGGATGACCGCCCAGGACACCGAGCGCGTCTTCGAACGCTTCTACCGAGTGGACCCGGCACGCTCCCGGATCACCGGCGGCACCGGACTGGGGCTGAGCATCGTCAAGCACATCGTCGCCACCCACGGCGGTGAGGTGCGTGTGTGGAGTCAGCTGAACAAGGGCTCGACGTTCACGATCGTGCTCCCGTTGGCCGGAACTGCGACCGAAGCCTCCGCTGCCGATTCGGCCCCAGCCGGTGTACTCATCGAACATTCCGCGGATTCGACCGGGACCGCCTCGGCGGATGATGACGAACCGACCGGAGCCGCCTCGGCGACAGAGGGCGACTCCACCGGGACCGCCTCGGCGGATGACGACGGGCACGGAACCGCCGCGTCCGGCGCGGACGACCCGGCCGGCGACAACGACGCGCCCTCCGGTGATAATGGAGACGGCGGGGCGACCGCCGACCCACCCAAGGAACTGACCGAAGAAAGCGAACAAAGGAAGCTCACAACGTGACTCGTATTCTGCTTGTCGAGGACGAAGATTCGTTCTCGGACCCGCTGTCGTACCTGCTCGGTAAGGAAGGGTACGAGGTGACGGTCGCCGATGACGGGCTCAAGGCTCTGGCGGAGTTCGACCGCACCGGCGCCGATCTGGTCCTGCTCGATCTCATGCTGCCCGGTGCTTCCGGCACCGAGGTGTGCCGCGAGCTGCGGGCGAAGTCCAATGTGCCGATCATCATGCTCACGGCCAAGGATTCGGAGATCGACAAGGTCGTGGGGCTCGAGCTCGGCGCCGATGACTATGTGACGAAGCCGTACTCCTCACGGGAGCTGCTGGCTCGCGTGCGAGCCGTGCTGCGCCGCAATGTCGAGACCGAGGAGTTCGAGGACGAGTCCGTGCTCGAGGCCGGAGGAGTGCGCATCGACGTCGAACGCCACGTCGTGTCCGTGCGTGGTGAAGAGCAGTCCATGCCGCTCAAGGAGTTCGAGCTGCTCGAGATCCTCGTGCGCAACTCCGGCCGAGTGATGACCCGCGGTCAGCTCATCGACCGGATCTGGGGCGAGGACTACGTGGGCGATACGAAGACGCTCGACGTCCACGTCAAGCGACTGCGTGCGAAGATCGAGGAGAACCCGTCGGAGCCGCGTCTGCTCACCACGGTGCGCGGGCTCGGGTACAAGTTCGAAGCCTGAGGGCGTCGATCGGCGAAGCCGGGTTGGTGAGGCCGGGTTGGTGAGGTCGGGATCACTGGCCGGACGTGAATGCAGAAGGAGCCGCTCACATCTGTGAGCGGCTCCTTCTGTGCTCTCGCGCGGGACGGGTCCCGGTGCTCGAGGAAGGCGGATCAGCCGTTGGCTGTCGCGGTTCCCTCCGCGGAACCGGCATCCTCGGTCGGCATGTCTGACGGGGACTCGGACGGCGATTCCGACGGCACGTACTCGTTGTAATACGGCAGGGTGTCGGTGAGGAGCTGAGTTTCGATGACCTTCTCTTCGCCGCCGTTCTTGACGGTGATGTCGACGAGGTCGCCGGGCTTCGCCTTGAGGCTGTCGACGGTGACGACTTCCTTGGACGAGGTCTCGGGACTCTTCGGGTCCTGGACGAAGGTGTCGCCGGCCTTGATCGATTCGCTCACCGTGGTGTCGGCAACCTCGATGGACACCTTGGCGGTGGAGTCACCCTTGTTGATGAGGGTGAAGAACAGCTGCGCCGGACCGGAGCTTTCCTGATCCGTGATGAGCATGAGCCCACGGACCTCGACGTCGCCGACGGCTCCCGAGGCTCCATCGCCGCCGTTGTAGTGGTATTCGGCGGTCTGATGGGGAGACAGCAGGCTTGCACATCCGCTGACGGGGATAACGAGAGCGAGTGCGGCAACGGCGAGAGCCGCGCGGTTGTGCCGTTTCATTATGCTCCTTGAAGTGGCAATACAAGATCAGTCTGTATACTACCCGGTTTTTGACCCGCTGTAGAACCGGGTGGTCGGAGTGGTCGAGGTTCTGCGACGCTCGGGCGCGTCGCGGTTGAAGTTTCGGTGAAGAGGCAGCGAAGTTCGGTCTGCATCGTGGTTGGTCGAGGATCTCGGCCAAGCTTCTCGGCAATGCGCCCTCTCCCGATGTACTCGCTGGCAGAGGCGGCAGCCGGGCTCATCGCGGTGCGCGGCAGAGGCGGAGCCTAGCATGAAGATTCGCTACCCTGAACGATTTCTGTGGCGAGCCTCATGGTAAACTGGTATTCCGCGAAAGGGGTTTGAAGAGAATATGAGTTTCCAGGTCGGCGACACTGTTGTCTATCCACATCACGGTGCAGCGACAATCCAAGAAATCAAGAAACGTGCCATCAAAGGTGAGGAGAAGCTGTATCTCAAGCTCCAGGTCGCCCATGGCGATCTCGTGATCGAAGTTCCGGCAGAGAACTGCGATCTGGTCGGTGTGCGAGATGTCGTCGGTGAAGAAGGCGTTGAAAAGGTCTTCAACGTCCTGCGTGCCGAATTCGTCGAAGAGCCCGCGAATTGGTCCCGGCGGTACAAGGCCAATGTCGAGAAGCTGCAGTCCGGTGACGTCATCAAGGTAGCCGAGGTCGTCCGTGACCTCTGGCGCCGAGAGCAGGACCGTGGCCTGTCGACCGGCGAGAAGCGCATGCTCTCGAAGGCTCGCCAGATCCTCGTCTCCGAACTCGCACTGGCCGAGAAGAAGGAAGAGTCCGAAGCGGAAGCTCTGCTGGACGAAGTGCTCGCATCCTGAGCACCTGTGTCATCGTCCCGGCCGCAGGGTCGGGATCCCGTCTGGGTTGCGGCGAGCCGAAGGCCTTCGTCCGTGTGAACGGTCGGACCCTTCTGGCCCGCAGCCTCGAGACGATCATCTACTCGGGAGTCGCCTCCACAATCGTGGTGGCTGCTCCCGAGGAGTTTCTTTTGCGGGCGCAAGAAGAAATCGCCGAAGTGGCCACGCGGATGAAATGCGAAATTTCAATTACAGCCGTAGCAGGTGGCGGTGATCGCAATTCTTCGGTGCAAACAGCCTTGAAACTTAACCGAGATGCGGAATACGTTCTCATCCATGATGCGGCGAGGTGTCTGACCCCGCCCGATGTGTTCACCCGAGTGGTCGCCGCGCTGCAATCCGGCGCCGAGGCGGTCGTTCCGGTTCTGCCGATGATCGACACCGTGCGGAGGGTCGTTTCGCACGAGACCGTCGGTGCGGATCCGAGCTCAGGTGCAGGCACGGGTACGGAGCGCGCTTCCAATGGGATAGTTTGGTCGATCCACGGCGATTCTGGCGCTGAAACCACCGCGGATCGACCAGACAATCCGGATCATGCCGTCACTGTGGGCGCCGGCGGGCGTGCAGTGGTGCGGGGCGACCTCGACCGGGCTGAGCTGCGACGGGTCCAGACGCCTCAGGGGTTCCGCGCCGAGGTGCTCAGGCGGGCCCATGACGAGTTTGCTGCCGACTGGGTCGGCGCGTCAGAAAGGGCTGGCTTGGCCGATGGCACTGTCACGACCGATGACGCTTGCCCAATCGACGGCGCGGGCTCGACTGCAGAGGCAGATCCGACGGCCGGGGAAGGCCGGCAGGGCAGAGTGCTGCCGACGGACGATGCGGGGCTCGTCGAACGCCTCGGCGTTGAGGTTGTCGCCGTCGACGGTGACGAAGAGGCGCTGAAGATCACCTATCCGCTCGACCTCGTCCTCGCGGAACAGCTCGCCCGAATGCGCGACCGAGCTGAAGTCCACAGAGCAGATGCGTTGGATGCGGCGAAGGAGCCACGATGAATCAGATCATTCCACGCATCGGCACCGGCGTCGATGTCCATGCCTTCGCCGCCGATCCTGCGCGCGAGTTGTGGATTGCGGGACTGCTGTGGCCGGGCGAACGAGGACTCGAAGGACACTCGGACTCCGATGTGGCCGCCCACGCCTGCTGCGACGCGCTGTTCTCCGCCGCGGGGCTCGGCGACCTCGGTGAGCACTTCGGGGTCGATCGTCCGGAATTCGCCGGTGCCTCGGGTTCGGTGCTGCTCGCCGAGGCGGCCCGCATCGTGGGCGCGGCGGGTTTCGAGATCGGAAACATCTCCGTCCAGGTGATCGGCAATCGACCGAAGATCGGCACGCGCCGTGCAGAGGCCCAACAGGTGCTGTCGGCTGCTGCCGGCGCACCCGTGTCGGTCTCGGGCACCACCTCTGACGGACTCGGACTGACCGGGCGAGGCGAAGGAATCGCCGCCATCGCCACCGCCTTGATTCATCCGAACTGATTCAACAGCTCTGAACCACCAGTATCGAGTCAGACGCACTTCTCTGTTCGAACCGAGTCAGGTGCGCCGAGGAAGGAACAAGCAGTGAGAGTCCTCTTCCAAGGAGCCGGCGCCATCGGCATCGCCGGGGCCGCGCTCTTCACCGATGGCCATGAGGTCGCCGTCGTCTCCCGCACCGCTGGTCCCAATGGGCGGGCGGCCTTTCCGCGGCGCGTGAGCACCTTCGACCCGACCGGTCCCGGCGGGGTGGGAGGTGGACACGGCAGCTGCAGGCAAGGAGGCGGGCGAGCCGGAGGCAACAACGGGGGAGAAACCGGGGGAGCAACCGGGGGAGAAGCCGGGCGAGAAACTGAGGGAGAAACCTGGCGAGAAAACGGGCGAGAAACCGAGGGAGCTGAAGGCAGACAAGGGAGCGCGGGCAGTGGCTGGTCGGTGACTCGCGTAGCTGCGACTCGACGGGTGACGATCTCAGACTGGGATGGTGCTGCCGCTGATGGCAGATGGGACCTCATCGTGCTCACGACTCGGCCGGGTGATCTCGACGCAGAGGTGGTCTCGGCGATTCGGGATATCTCGCCCGCGTTCATTGCGACGACGAGCCAGGTCGAGGGAGACCTCGAGCGAGTACAAGCAGTCTTCCCCGGCACTCAAGCAGTCATATTCGGACCCGCGTTCCTCTCCGAACGCCTGGATTCGGGTGCGCCGGCGGAAGTTGTGCGCACAGCCGGTAACCAGGTCGAGGAGGCCGACAGGGGTGTGCGCACAGCCGGTGGTCAGGGCAGTGGAGCCGACAGGGAGGCCGAACCGGGGCGAGAAGTGAGGTTCTGGGCACCTGCAGGTGCGCCGCGGTTCTTCGTCGCAGGACCCTCGACCACGGGGTGTTCGCTTGTCAGCAGGCTGGGTCGACTCGTACTGCCGGTGCCGATGGAGGCTGTACTGCTGCCGCCGAGGGTGTTCATTCCCTTCGTCGCCGAACTCAGCGTCCGCGACGGCAGCTGGGCCGCACTGAAATCACACCTTGATCGCCCCGCGAAGGCAGCGAGCGAAGCAGTGCGGACCCGCCTCGGGGCGCAGGTTCCCGTGTTCGGTTCCGCCGCGCACGTCGTCCTCGAAGCAGTCGAGAGGATCGTGCCGATCGACGTGACGAACTATGCGGGCAGGCACTTCAACCGGCACGAGGGCCAGGCCCGGGACATGCTCGCCGGCTGGGCGGAATCGGCAGATTCAGCCCACGCCCTGCGGGAACTCGTTGCTGCATTGGACGCACTTGTCGATTGAGGCTCGACGAGTTCAGATGCCTGCATCGGACGACGGCTGCGACTGAACAACCGGCGTCGAGGGAGATCGCAACGGCCCGGTCGCGCGGGATCGCCGCGGTCCAGCGGTGGGGGACTGCCGCAGTCCGGGCACGGGGACTGCCGCGGGGGATTGCCGCGGTCCGGGGACGGAAGCCGACAGCCGCCTCGGTGGCGGTGAACGGCGGGCTCAGACTTTCGCGTTCGGGTGACGCTTCGTGACGATGACTCCGACGAGGTAGAGCGCGACGACGAAGATGAGCGTGCCGACGATCTGGAAGCGCACGGATTCGACGGTTAGGCCGAGTCCGATGATCACAGCGATTCCGGCCAAGGTGACATACGACAGCCAGGGGTAGCCCCACATGCGCAGCGGCAGGGACTGGCCGGCCGCCTCGGCGCGGCGACGCAGAACGATCTGCGATACGAGGGTGGCGACCCAAGTGACGATGAGCGTGGAGCCGACGATATTGAGCAGGACCCCGAGGACTTCGGCGGCCCAGAAATAGTTGAGTGCGACGGCGACGAAGCCGAATGCCGAGGTGGCCAGCACCGCTGCCACTGGCACACCGCGGCGATTGGTGCGGCCGAGCCCGCGCGGCAGCATGGACCGCTGCGACATCGAGAACGACATTCGGGACGCTCCGTAGATGTTCGCGTTCATCGACGACAGCAGCGCGATGACGATGACCGCGGCCAGCAGCGAGGCGATGAACGGCAGTCCCGCGGTCTCGAGAACGGCCACGAAGGGGGACTCCGCCAGGCGGTCGTCCGTCCACGGCAGGACGAGGACGATGATCGCCACCGACCCGATGTAGAGGAACAGGATGCGCCACACGATCGTCTTGATCGCCTGGGAGACGCTGCGCTCGGGATTCGCGGTCTCGGCCGCGGCGACCGCAACGATCTCGATGCCGCCGAAGGCGAACGCGACGACGAGCAGGCCCGCGGCGATGCCGGAGATGCCGGTGGGCATGAACCCGTCGGCGAAGATCTGCGCGGGCGGTTCGGCCGGGGTCCACCCGAACAGGTATGCGGCACCGAGCACGACGAAGAGGACGACGAAGGCGACCTTGATGAGTGAGAACCAGAACTCGAACTCACCGAAGCTGCCCGAAGTGGTGAGGTTGATGGCCGTGAAGACGAGCATGATCGCCAAGGCGATGACCCATTGGGGGACTGCCGGAATATAGGAAGCGGCGATCTGCGCGGCGGCGGTGGCCTCGGCGGCGACGACGAGGCACAGCTGGACCCACCACAGAGCACCGACGGCGAAGGCCGCGGCCGGACCCATGGCCTTGCCCGCATAGTGCGAGAACGCACCCGGATTCGGGTCGGCGGCGACGAGTTCGCCCAGCGCCCGCATGACGAAAATGACGATGAGACCCGCGACGACGTAGGAGATGAGCACGGCGGGACCGGCCGCCTGCACTCCGGCGCCGGAGCCGACGAAGAGACCGGCGCCGATCGCCGAGCCGAGGCTCATCATCACCAGGTGGCGGGGCTTCATCCCCACCTTGAGGCCGTTGGACGAGGTATCAGAAGAACCCGAGGCCGAGGCGGACGCTGACTCGGCGGGCTGCGAAGACTGTGATTCAGGCACCCGACGAGTCTATCCGGCAGGGGCGGAATGCGCAGACGCGGGTCGCGAACCCGTGTGGGTCGCGACCCGCGTCTGCGAGTTGCGCTGGTCGGTCACAGCCTGACCGCAGGCAGGTCGGCTATGCGACCTGCGTCTTAGTCGGCGAGCGGTCTGAGCCCGGCCTGCGGCGGCTCAGTGTCCGCGTTTGATCCAGTCCTCGAGGGCCGGGCTCTCCGCGCCGATCGACGTGGAATCGCCGTGCCCGGTGAGCACGACGGTCGCCTCGGGCAGCGGGAAGAGCACGTCGCGGATCGATTCGATGATGGTCTCGAAGCTCGAATGCGACCGTCCCGTGGCTCCGGGGCCGCCGTTGAACAGGGTGTCTCCGGAGAACAGCACCGGACCGACGGCCCGACCGGCACCGGCCGATGCCGGAGCCGGCAGACCAGTCTCGACGAAGAAGCACGTCGAACCAGGGGAGTGGCCGGGAGTGTGCAGGGCCTTGAGCTTGATTCCGCCGACGGTCCATGTGTCGCCGTGGGCGATCTGTCCGTCGGGACGGTAGTTCTCAAAGGTCATATCCCACAGCACATAGTCATCGGGATTGAGGTACACGGTGGGGTTGCCCACCCGTTGTGCGAAGTCGCGGACGACGCGCACATGATCGTCGTGACCGTGCGTGAGCAGGATGGCCTTGACGTCTCTGGATCCGACCGCCTCGGCGATCGCATCGACATCATGGGCCGGGTCGATGACGATGACCTCGGAATCGTCGCCGATGATCCACACGTTGTTGTCGACGTCGTGCGTCTCTCCATCCAGGGAGAACGTGCCAGACGTGACGAGATGCTCAATAGCTGTCATTACAGTTCCACCACCGATCGTAGGACTTGGCCCTTGGCCATCTTCTCAAAAGCGGATTCGACATCGCCGATGCCGATGCGTTCGGACACGAACTTCTCGAGCGGGAAACGTCCCTGCTGGTAGAGGTCGACGAGCATCGGGAAGTCGCGGTCGGGCAGGCAATCACCGTACCAGGAGGACTTGAGCTTGCCGCCGCGGCCGAACACATCGAGCAGCGGAACCGTGAGCTCCATTTCCGGAGTCGGCACACCGACGAGAACGACGGTGCCTGCGAGGTCGCGGCCGTAGAAGGCCTGCCGCCAGGTGGCGGGAAGTCCGACGGCGTCGATGACGACATCGGCGCCGAAGCCTCCGGTGCGCTCCTGGATCGCCGCGACGACCTCGTCCTCGCTCATGCCCTTCGTCGACACCGTGTGCGTGGCACCGAAGTCGCTGGCCCAGGACAGCTTCTTCTCATCGATGTCGAGGGCGATGATCGTGTTTGCCCCGGCCAGAGCCGAACCGGCGATCGCCGCGCAGCCGACACCGCCGGCGCCGATCACGGCCACGGTCTTGCCGCGGGTGACCTCACCGGTGTTGATGGCAGCTCCGATCCCGGCCATCATTCCGCAGCCGAGCAGACCCACGACGGCCGGGTCCGCTTCGGGGACCTTCGTGCACTGACCCGCGGCGACGAGTGTCTTCTCGGCGAAGGATCCGATGCCCAGAGCGGCTTCGAGCTCGGTGCCGTCGGGCAGGGTCATCTTCTGTGAAGCGTTGTGGGTGTCGAAGCAGTACCAGGGTTCGCCGCGCTTGCAGGCGCGGCAGTCGCCGCAGATGGCGCGCCAGTTGAGGATGACGAAATCCCCGACCGCGACCTCGGTGACTCCTTCGCCGACCTCCGAGACGATTCCGGCGGACTCGTGGCCGAGCAGGAACGGGTAGTCATCGCTGATCCCGCCCTCGCGGTAGTGGAAGTCTGTGTGGCAGACGCCGCACGACTTCACATCGACGACGACCTCGCCTGGTCCCGGGTCCGGGATGACGATGTCGGTGAGTTCGACCGGGGCTCCCTTGCTGCGAGAGATGACGCCCTTGACGGTCTGTGGCATTGCGTCTCCTAAATGTCTTCGGTGACGGGTGTCCGCGGATGGGAACACCCGAAGTGGACTGAGCCTACCCCGGAATGGGGTGCTCACAGCCCCCACCCTAACCAAGCACGCTGGGCTCGACCAGGTCGGTCCGGAAATCAGTGCACTTACGTGCGCTGACATGGTTCAGAGAGGGCGGAACCGTCCGTCGGGCAGCCTCGATCGGTCGTCGGTCTCGTGCACTCTGAGGGGTACGCGGAGCGGAAGTCGGCGCTGTTGCGTCCGGCGGTTCGTCCCTGGCGGAACGGGGATCGCAGGCAGTGGGCGGAGCCGCGATCTGAGGCGACGGCCAGAGTGGTGAATACGTCTCACATTGTGGTTTATCATTGACCGGTAAACTCAATCTCAGTGATCCGCGTCACCTTCGGCGGTGCGGTTCTCACTGCCATACTGCAAAGGAGGAGTCATGGCAGGCGAATGGAAACGCACGAAGTCCATCGAGCAGAGCATCCGTGACACTCAAGACCCCGAACATCAGCTGAAGAAGAACCTCGGCGCACTCGACCTCGTCATCTTCGGCGTGGGCGTCTGCATCGGCGCCGGCATCTTCGTCCTCACCGGGCACGCCGCCGCGACGAACGCCGGGCCGGGCATCGCGCTGTCCTTCCTCATCGCCGGCGTCGCCTGTGGCCTTGCGGCGCTGTGCTACGCCGAATTCGCGTCGACGGTGCCGGTTGCCGGCAGCGCCTACACGTTCACCTTCGCGACCATGGGCGAACTGTTGGCTTGGATCATCGGTTGGGATCTCATCCTCGAATTCACCGTCGGGTCGGCAGCGCTCGCGACCTCATTCAGTCAGTACCTCGCGGTAGTCCTCGAGAGCACGCCGTTCGCCATCCCCGATGCCATCGCCACGGCCGAGGGCGGCTGGATCAACCTGCCCGCGGGGCTGCTTGTACTGGGTTTGACGATCGTTCTGGTCACCGGCATCAAGCTGTCGAGCCGGATCAACATCATCGTCACCTTCCTCAAGGTCCTCGTCGTCCTCGCCGTCATCATCGTCGGGCTCTTCTTCGTCAAGGTCTCGAACTGGGTGCCGTTCATCCCGCCGGCGGAAGAGCCTGCCGACACCGGCGGATCGATGATGCACCTGCCTGTCGTTCAAGGGCTCTTCGGACTCGACCCGAGCGTCTTCGGCATCGGAGGCATCTTCGCAGCAGCAGCCATGGTGTTCTTCGCGTTCATCGGCTTCGACGTCGTTGCCACCACAGCAGAGGAGACGAAGAATCCGCAGCGAAACCTGCCTATCGGCATCTTCGGCTCCCTGGCTATCGTCACCGGACTCTACATCGCCGTCTCCCTGGTGATCACCGGTATGCAGAACTACAAGGACATCGACCCCGAAGACGGTGCCCCGCTGGCGACCGCGTTCGTCAATGCAGGTCTTCCCCTGATGGGCAACCTCATTGCGATCGGAGCCTGCATCGGCCTCATCGTCGTGTGCATGATCCTCTTCATGGGGCAGACGCGCGTCGGCTTCTCCATGGCTCGCGATGGCCTGCTGCCGCAGTGGCTGGCGAAGACCAACCCGAAGTTCGGCACCCCGTACCGGTTCACGATCATCACCGGCGTGATCATCGCGGTCATCGCCGCGTTCGTGCCCCTGTCGACGCTCGCCGAGCTCGTCAACATCGGCACGCTCTCGGCCTTCGTGCTTGTTTCGATCGGTGTCATCGTGCTGCGTCGGACCCGTCCGGAGCTCGAGCGCCCGTTCAAGGTTCCGTTCGTCCCGGTGCTGCCGATCGTCTCCGCGATCGTCTGCTTCTATCTCATGCTCAACCTCAACATGGACACGTGGATCCGCTTCCTCGTGTGGCTGGTCATCGGCCTCGTCGTGTATTTCGCCTATTCGCGGAAGCACAGTCGACTCAACCGGCCCGCCGAGGTGGCCGAAGCGTAACCGCGGCACCGTCGCCGGGATGACCGCAAGGTCACGCCGGCCTCGCCGAGGCGGCCGTGACCACGGCCCGGCCGCCTCGGCGAGGGAAATACACATGAGCACGAGGAAGGCGGTCCGATCCCTGTCATCAGGGATCGGACCGCCTTCGTCGTCTCATGCCGTCGGAGTGGGCGCGGTGCTCACTCCTCGTCGGGGTGCTTGCGCAGGTGCATGATCGCGGCGCCGAGTCCGCCCCATACGGTGACCATGGCGATGACCATCATGATGATTGCTGAGGTACCCATTTCAGGCTCCCTTGGTTTCGTTGCGGAGATTCTCTTCGGCTGCGGAATCGGCGATCGCCGCCTCCGCCTCGTCGATCGTCTGCTTCGGCCACTTGATGAGCGTGAGGACGATCGCTGCCACGACGAGCAGGCCGATCATGCCCCAGCCCATAACCCCGGTGATCAGGGTCGGGTAGTCCTCGTATCCCTCGGTGGCGTAGGTGATGATCTGATGGATGAGCATATAGGCGAGCACCAGCGTGGTCACTCCGCCGAGGATGATCATCCAGAACCAGCCGACCTTGAAGCTCGAGATCGCGTTGAGGTGATCGCGCAGGACCGGCAGCTTCCGCAGCGCCCATCCGATCACAATGAGGCCGACGACGGCGCCGCCGACGATGCCGATGTTGTTGGCCCAGGCATCGATCGTGTCGAGCACGTAGAGTCCGGTGACGGTGGGCAGCAGCAGGATCGAGATGATTGCCATCACACCGCCGACCAGGATGATCGATGCCTTGTTCCCCAACCTGAACTTCTCACGCAGCGCCTGGATCGGCACTTGGACGATCGAGACGAGCGAGGTCAGGCCGGCGAAGACGAGGCAGGCGAAGAACGCGAAGCCGAACAGTCCGCCGCCGGGCATCTCGGAGATGAGTGTGGGGAAGGCCATGAACGCCAGGCCGATGCCGGAGTCCGCGACCTCGGAGACCTGAGTGCCCTGTGCTGCTGCCATGAATCCGAGAGCGGCGAAGACGCCGACGCCGGCGAGGATCTCGAACGCGGAGTTCGAGAAGCCGACGACGAGGCCGGAGCCGGTGAGGTTCGTCTTCTTCTTCAAGTACGAGGCGTAGGTGATCATGATGCCGAAGCCGATGGACAGAGAGAAGAAGATCTGCCCGTAGGCCGCAATCCACACATTCGGATCAGTCAGAGCTGCGAAGTCGGGCGTGAAGAGGGCGTTGAGGCCCTCGGCCGCACCGGGCAGGAACAGTGCCCTGACGACGAGTGCGAGGAACAGGATCACCAGCAGCGGAATGAAGATCTTCGAGAATCCGGCGATGCCGTTCTGCACCCCCAGAAGCAGAATGCCCAGGGTGATGATCCAGACGATGATGATCGGGATGAGCACCGCGGGCACGAACTCCATCGAGATTCCGGGGTCGGAGAGGTTGAGGAAGTCGGACTGGAAGAAGGTGGCCGCATCGTCTCCCCAGGCCTGGTTGAGGGAGAAGAACATGTAGCAGCCGGCCCAGCCGATGATGGCTGCGTAGTAGATGCCGATGACGAAGGCGACTCCGGTCTGGAACCAGCCGATGGGTTCGGCGACCTTCGATGCCATGCGGAACGAGAGTGGCGCCGAGCCGCGTGAACGGTGCCCCATGGCGTAGTCGAAGAACAGCAGCGGGATGCCCGCTGTCAGGAGTGCGACGAGGTAGGGGATGATGAAGGCGCCGCCGCCGTTGTCGTAGGTGACATAGGGGAAGCGCCAGATGTTGCCGAGGCCGACGGCCGAACCGATGGCAGCGAAGATGAACGCGCCGCGGGTGGCGAAGACCTCCCTCTGGGGTGATGTCTTGAGAGACATGGTGTCCTTTCTGTGGCGGTCCCGGGGATTCGTGACCGAGTCAGCCCACGCAGTCTCGTCTGTGAGACGGTCGGGCTCGTTCGAAGTCCGCTATGCGAGAAGGTCTCTCGCCTCGGTCTTCATTTCTTGCGTCCACTTTACTGGGAACTTGCTGAGTGATGTGCCACGCATCACGTGAGCCGCGTAACAGTCGTGTATCGAATATCGGGAAACGGGGAAATCAGCCAGGCCCGGTAGACTTGTGGGCGTGACTATCTCGCTCTATAACACCGCCAGCCGCACGACCGAAGAACTGCGCCCCGTCAACGACGGTCAGGTCGGTATCTACGTCTGTGGCGCCACGGTGCAGGGCGAGCCGCACATCGGCCACCTGCGGTCGGCCTCGGTGTTCGACACCCTACGTCGCTGGTTGCTCTACAGCGGCTACCGGGTGACCGTGATCCGCAACGTCACCGACATCGACGACAAGATCCTGTCGAAGTCCGTCGAAGAGGGGCGGGAGTGGTTCGCTCACGCGTACAAGTACGAACGCGCCTTCACCGCAGCCTACGACGCGCTCGACGTTCTGCCGCCGAGCAGCGAACCGCGCGCAACCGGGCACATCACGGAGATGATCGAACTCATCTCCCGCCTCATCGAAGCCGGTCATGCCTACCCCGCGCTCGACGGCAGCGCCGATGTCTACTTCGACGCCGCCTCGTGGAGCGACTACGGGGCACTGACGAACCAGAGACTCGACGACATGGAACTGTCGGAGGGCGCTGAGCTGCGCGGGAAGAAGGACGCCCGGGACTTCGCACTGTGGAAGGCGCACAAGGACTCCGAGCCGATCACCGCCTCCTGGCCCTCACCGTGGGGTCGGGGCCGACCGGGTTGGCACATCGAGTGCTCGGCCATGTCGACGAAGTACCTGGGGTCGAACTTCGACATCCACGGCGGCGGACTCGACCTGCGTTTCCCGCATCATGAGAACGAGCTGGCGCAGTCCCGTGCCGCCGGGGACCAGTTCGCGAACATCTGGATGCATTCCGGCCTGCTCAACGTGGGCGGGGACAAGATGTCGAAGTCTCTGGGCAATTCGGTCTTCGCCTCCGACCTGTTCGACACGTTCAGCCCGCTGGCCGTGCGCTACTTCCTCACCGGTGCCAGCTACCGGTCGATCCTCGACTTCTCGAACGAGGCGATGGAACGCTCAGCGGCCTCGCTCGAACGGCTTCAGAACTTCCTCCAGCGCGCCCGCCAGACGCTCGGCGCGGACGCGCCGGCGCTGCCGGACGTCAGCGACGCCTACGGTTCACGCAGCGTCGACGTGCCCGCCGAATTCGCCGCCGCCCTCGACGACGACCTCGGTGTGCCTCGTGCCCTGTCCGTGGTCTTCGCCTCCGTGAGCGAAGGGGCGAAGCTCCTCGACTCCGGCAGCGACCGGGAAGGCCTGACGCGGATCGTCGCCGAGGTGGAGCTCATGCTCGACATCCTCGGTGTCAATCCCAGCGCTGAGGTCTGGGCCGGTTCCGCGGCCGATGCCAAGGCGGAGTCGGCGCTCGACTCCCTCGTGGCCACCATGGCCGAGCGACGGGCCGAGGCGAAGGCGAAGAAGGACTTCGCCACCGCGGATGCCCTGCGGGACGAACTGGCCGCGGCCGGCGTCGTCATCGAGGACACGTCCGACGGCTACCGCTACCACCTCGGCGAGGGCTGAGGGCGACGAATTTCGGCCACGGGCACGAGCTCGCGGCCCCAACGTATTTGAAGGAATCAGATGGCTTCCAATCCCCGCTCCGGCGGTTCGAAGAAGGGTCCGACCAAGGGGTCGGGCGGTAAGAACAAGCGCGGCCTGCGCGGCAAGGGACCGACGCCGAAAGCCGAGGACCGCGTCTATCATAAGGCGCACAAGGCCGCGCAGCAGCGCAAGAGCTCGAACGCCTCGGCGCAGGCGAAGCGGAAGAAGAAGGAACTCGGACCGAATATGGTCGCCGGGCGCAATTCGGTCCTCGAAGCTCTGCGCGAGGGCGTTCCGGCCACCGCGATGTACGTCTCCGGGCGCATCGACTCCGACGATCGGGTCCGCGAGTCCATCACTCTCGCGACTCAGCGCGGCATCTCGATGCTCGAAGCGAGCAAGCCCGACCTCGACCGGCTCACCGATGACGCGATCCACCAGGGCATCGCCCTGCAGGTCCCGCCCTACGACTACGCCGATCCCTCCGATCTGCTCGAGTTCGCGGCTGAACGCGCCGAAAAGCCGCTGCTCGTGGCCCTCGACGGGATCACGGATCCGCGCAACCTCGGTGCCATCGTTCGGTCGACGGCGGCCTTCGGCGGTCACGGAGTGATCATCCCCGAACGTCGCGCCGCCTCGATGACGGCCGCGGCCTGGAAGACCTCGGCCGGCGCCGCATCGCGAATCCGCGTGGCACAGGTGGTCAACCTGGCCAGGGCGATCGACGAGCTGAAGAAGCAGAACGTCTTCGTCGTCGGCCTCGACATGGACGGTGACGTCGAGCTGCCCGAGCTGACCTTCACCCGCGACCCGCTGTGCATCGTCGTCGGTTCCGAAGGCAAGGGGCTGTCGCGGCTCATCGCGGAGAAGTGCGATCAGATCGTGTCGATCCCGATCGCCGCGACCACCGAGTCGCTCAATGCGGGCATCGCCGCTGCCGTGTCCCTCTACGAGGTGGCAAGAGCCCGCCGCCCCTGACCCCTCTTACTACCTGACGGCGGCCCAGCAACCTCGCGCGAGGTTGCTGGGCCGCCGTCAGGTAGTAATTAGAGGGAGGTGCGGTAGGTCTGCTCGTCCAATGCCCCGACTCTTGAGTGGCGGCGGCTGTAGGTGAAGTAGACGATCGCGCCGACGGCCATCCACGCTCCGAAGACGATCCATGTCCGCCCGCCGAGGTTGACCATGAGGAACGCACACGCCACGGCTCCCAGCGCGGGCACGACCGGCCCGAACGGAACCTTGAATGAGCGCTCGAGGTCGGGGCGTTTGAACCGCAGGTAGATGACGGCGATGTTGACGAGGCAGAACGCGAACAGGGTGCCGATGCTCGTGGCGTCAGCGAGTTCGCCGAGCGGAATGAACGCCGCCGTGATGGCCACAAGGCCGCCGACGATGAGAGTGCCGACCAGGGGAGTGCCGGTGCGCTGGGAGACGCGGCCGAAGATCTTCGGCACCATTCCGTCCCTGGCCATCGTCAGCAGGATCCGCGACTGACCGTAGAGCACGGTGATGACGACGGAGAAGATCGCGAGCACTGCGGCCACCGCGAAGAGCAGCACCGCGATATTCGACCCGGTGATCTCCTCGACGATCTGGACCAGCGGGGCGTGGGCGCCGTCGAACCACTGCCACTGCCGTGCACCGATCGCTGTGACGGCGACGAGGACGTACATCGAGGTGACGATGAGCATCGAGAAGATGATCGCCCGCGGCAGATCCCGGCGCGGATTCTTCGCTTCCTCACCGGCCGTGGACGCGGCATCGAAGCCGATATAGGAGAAGAACACGCTGGATGCGGCCGCAGTGACTCCGGCGGCACCCATCGGCAGCATCGGCGCGAAGTTGCCGGCCTTGAACGCAGTGAATGCGACGATGGCGAAGAAGACGAGGATGCCGATCTTGACGAATACGAGAATGGTGTTGACGACACCGGATTCGCGGGCGCCGCGCATGAGCAGCACGGTCGCCAGGGCCACGACGATGAGGGCCGAGACGTTGATGACTCCGTCCGGATACTCGGCCAGGCCCGGCCCTGTGGTCAGGGACGCGGGCAGCTCGAGGCCGAAGACGCGCAGGGTCTCGTTGACGTAGTCGGCGGCGCCGACAGCGACCGCCGCGACAGAGACCGCGTATTCGAGGACGAGGCACCAGCCGCAGACCCAGGCGACGCCCTCACCCAGGGTGGCGTAGGAATACGAGTAGCTCGACCCGGACACCGGCACCATTCCGGCCATTTCGGCGTAGCTGACCGCCGACAGCAGCGCGGTGATTCCGGCGAGGACGAAAGCGAGCCACACGGCGGGGCCGGCCACAGGGACGGCTTCGCCAAGGATGACGAGGATTCCCGTGCCCAAGGTGGCGCCGACGCTGATCATCGTCAGCTGGAAGACGCCGAAGGTCCGCCGCAGCCCACCCTGCTGCGCGGTCTGCGCATCGGTGTGGGCCTCGGCGGTCATGGCGCTGATCGACTTGCGTCGCCCCAGCTGCCGCAGCACTCCTGTGGGAGTGTGCGGCGGCGGGGTGGGCGGAGTGTGCGAAACGGTCATCTGAATATTCTTGCATAATCATGAATATTGTCTCGCCGGACCCCCGCGCGGTCACTGGTCACTCCGCCCGGCAGCGTCGCGGATCTCACACAGCAGAGGTCTCACACGGCGACGGCGGAGATCCGCCGCCACGGGCTGCGATGTCAGGGACAACGAGTCCACATGGCTGGCCGCCCGGAGGCCGCCGTGCTCACACGTCGGGGGTGAACCGTCCGTCCTGGGCCATCCAGCCGCCGTCAACGAGCTGCGAGTGCCCGGTGACATAGCTCGAGGCGTCCGAAGCGAGGAACAGGACGGGCCCGGCGATCTCGTGCAGGCGACCCCAGCGGCCCAGGGCGGTCTTGTCCGCATACGCGTCCCACCATTTCCCGTCGGCCTTGATCTGCTGCGTCAGGGGCGTGTCGAACGGGCCGGGCAGGATCGCATTGACGCGCACGCCCTTGCCTCCGAGCTCGCTGGCCATCGTCTTCGTCAGCTGGACGACACCGGCTTTCGCGGCCGCATAGATTCCCTGGCCGGGTTCGATGGCCAGCGCCCGGAATGAGGCGTAGGTGACGATCGATCCGCGACCCCGCTCACCCATCTCACGGCCGAATCCGCGCATCAGCCGGTACGTGCCCTTGAGGTTGATGTCGATGACCCGGTCGAACTCGTCATCGGTGGTGTCGACGAGGCGTTTGCGCACGTTCGCCCCCGGTGTGATGACGAGGATCTCGGCATCGGCCCAGGCGTCCACGAGGGCATCGACGGAGGCCGTGTCCGTGATATCGACGGCTGCAGCCGTGGCCGTTCCGTCCGCTCCCGGCGCAGCCGATCCGTCCGCCGCCGTACCCTGCGCCGTGGAGTGGGCGGCTGACCCGCTGCCGCGAGCGGCGATGAGGGCGGCGGTCTCCTCGGCGCCGGCGAGGTTGAGGTCGGCGACGACGACGTGCGCCCCCGCATCGGCGAGCCCGATCGCGCTGGCCTGTCCCAGTCCGGAGCCGGCCCCGACGACGACGGCCGTGCGCCCGCTGAGGTCGAACAGGGACGGGATCGACGGGTTGTTCTCGTTCGTGGGCATCGGCTCGTTCGTCGACATCGGGAATCCTTCCGGGCGGGGTTCGGTTCCGGAGCGACACCGATGTCGCTCCGTGGACTTCAAAGGTATGCCCGCCGAGGCGGTCCCGCCGTTCCCGTTTCACCTTGTGGAACATCGGCTGAGGTCGGGACCGCCTCGGGGAGGGTGTCAGAATTTCTTGCTGTCGACGTAGCGGATCTCGTCGGGGAGGTTCGCCAGGTAGTCGACGATGAAGTAGGCGATGGCCTCCATCGTGGGGATGTCGCGCTGGCGGGCGCGCGCCATGGTGCGGCGGTGTTCGGCGAACTCGTAGAAGATCTGCCCGGGCTCGAGCTTGCGGGTGAGGTTCTCCGGGATCGCCTGGATGAGGGGTTTGTACACCTCGTCGAGCCAGCGGCGGGCGGCTTGGGATTCGTCGAGTTCGTCGAATTCGGCGATCTCGGGAGCCGAACGGAACGAATCGAGGTCGTTGAGCATCGCTCGGGCCTGGTTCTCGTTCGCGCCGATCCCGGTCAGGCGCAGCAGACGCCGTGAGTGGTGGTTGGGTTCGACGACCTTCGGGGACACGAGGAGGCTGATCCCGTCGAGATCCGTCGTCACTGTCAGTTCCCCGAGGTCGAAGCCCAGGTCGTTGAGGCGGCGGATGCGTTCGTCGATGCGCCAGCGTTCGTTGACGCTGAATTCCTCGACCCGGGTCAGCTCCGCCCACAGCGCGTTGTACGACTCGCAGAGCCGTTCACCGGCCGCCAGCGGATCGGTCTCGGGAGCGACGAGTCCCGCGGCCTGCAGGTCGAGGAAGTCCCCGGCGATGTTCATCCGCGCGATCCGCAGGTCCATGTTCCGCTGTCCGTCGGAGAGCTGGTCGTGCAGCTCGCCGGTCTCGGCGTCGACGACATAGGCGGCGTAGGCATCGGCGTCGCGGCGGAAGAGCGTGTTCGACAGGGACACGTCTCCCCAGTAGAAGCCGACGAGGTGGAGGCGGACGAGCAGAACAGCCAGAGCGTCGACGAGGCGGCCGCCGGTGTCCTCGGCCAGGTCCCGGGAGAACAGTGCACGGTAGGGCAGCGAGAATTCGAGATAGGCGGTGATGAGAGCGCCCTTGAGTGCCTGGCCCGATGCGGTTCTGCGCTTTCCGACGACGGCGCGGGCTTCGACGAGGGGGACGTCGAGGTTGCCGAGCGCGCCGAGGATGTCGAACTCACGCGTGGCCTGCGCATCGTCGGTCTCTTTAATCGCGAGGACTTCGTCTCCGATCTCGACATAGCGCACTATGTGGCGGGAGATTCCGCGGGGCAGACCGCCGAGAAGCTTCTCCGGCCACTCGGCCAGGGGCAGGTGCCAGGGGAGCTCGGCCAGGGCCGCATGATCGGCGTTCCGGACAGTGTGGATCTCCGGCGCGGGAACGGCCGCACCGACCGATGCCGCGCCACCGACAGATGCGGCTGCGATATTCGGCGGCGTCGCCGACGGTGAGGCCTGTGCTGACGGGTCCGGCGGGGGCAGGGTTCCCGACACTGCTCAGGAGTCCGTGTCGGAGACCGAGGCCACGAGCGCCTCGGCGAGGTCGGGTGTCTCCACGCCGATGAGCCGTCCGCGGTCGAGGAAGGCGATCCGGTCGCCGAGGACCTTCGCATCCTCAAGATCGGACGTGGCGTAGATCGTCGTCAGCCCGAACTCCTGCTGCAGCTGCTTGATGAGAGCAAGGGTCTCAGCCTGCTGCTCGGGGACGAGATTGACCACGGGCTCGTCCATGATGAGCACCTTGGGTCGGCGAACCACGGCACGCGCCAGGGCCACGGTCTGGCGCTGCAGCTGGGTGAGGTCGCCGGGAACCGAATCGAGGATGTCGCTCAGCCCGATCTTGTCCATCACGGATTCGACGCGTTCGGTGATCTCGTCGGCGGGCAGGCCGTCGACGCGCAGCGCAAAGCCGAGATTGTCGCGCACGCTCATATGCGGGTAGAGCGCGTAGCTCTCCAGGGCCAGGGTGACATCGCGGTCGTTGACGGCCGCGTGGGTTATATCCGCGCCGTCGATGAGGATCGTGCCGGACTTCGGGGTCTCAAGTCCGTGCAGCATTCGCAGGATCGTCGACTTGCCCGACCCGCTGGGTCCGTAGAGGACGAGGAACTCTCCGTCATCGACGAAGAGATTGAACGGGTGGACGGATTCGGACGTCGTGTTCTCGTAGACATGACTGAGGCCATTCAACGACACCGTTGACATAAGTCCTCCTAAAACTTCTGAATAACTCCGTGAGCAGCTGGTCGTCGGTGACCCGGCAGGGATGCTCAGTCACTCTCATCCTAAGGGGTGGATGATTGGGGTGCTCTGTGAATTCGACAAAGCGTAGAGTGATTCTCAGCACGATGGCTGTGCGCCGACGCATACCGCGGCGTCCACCCCCGCCGGATGCGCCGACGCAGACCGCGGCGCGAAAGTAGACTGACTCGTATGAAGGTCACGTTGGACGAGGTCGCCGCCCGGGCCGGAGTCTCTCTGGCCACGGTCTCCCGGGTGCTCGGTCGCCGCGGTGCCGTCGCCGAGTCGACCCGGGCGAAGGTGCTGGAGGCGATGAGCGAGCTCGGCTATTCGCGCTCGACCCTGCTCCATGATGCGCCGAGGCGGCTCGTGGCCGTCAGCGCTCCCGGCAATCCCGAACATTGGCAGGTCCAGGTCTGCACCCGCGTGGCCAAGGCCCTGCAAGATCATGATCTCCTCGTCACCCGCCCGCTCGTCGAAACCGACCCGGAACCGCTGCAGACCGCAATCGAGGCGGGCGCAGTGGCCCTGGTGACCACGACGATGACGAGTCTGAATACGGAGATCCCCTGCATCCGCGTCGCCGAACAGTCCGCCACCGAGGAGGTCTCCGAAGCCGGTACGGAGGTCATCGCCGCGCGCCTCGACCTCGGCGGTGGGATGACCACGGCCTTCGAGCATCTGCGGGCGATCGGACACCGGCGCATCGGGCTGATCTGCAACGACAGCGGTGAACTGGCCGTCCAGCTCATCCGCCGCTTCCTCGCCGAACATCCGGCCAGAAATCTCGGGCTCAACCTCGAGGACTGGATCTCACGGGTGCCGAAGTCGTTCTCCGGCGGATCGCGTGCGGTGCTCGAACTCAAGGATGCGACCTGCACAGCGGTGATCGTCCAGTCCGCGCTGCAGCTGCACGGAGCCCTCCACGGTCTGCGGAACCGGCATCTGCAGGTGCCGCGGGACATGTCGGTCGTCGGATTCGGCGATTCCCCGACGATGAAGTTCACGGGCCCGCCGGCCACGGTGCTCGGCCTCGACGTCGAGGGGCTGTCGAATGCCCTCATCGATGCGACGCTGCAGACCCTGCGGATCTCGACGACGGGTCTGCCTTCGGTGCCTCCGGTGTTCCGTCCTCGACTCGTCGCCCGAACTTCGACGACGGCGGCCCGTCAATGAGCGAACATCTGCCCGAGCACCGGCACGTCCGTCTCGCCGAGATCGCCGGTACTGCCGGAGTCTCGAAAGCCACCGCCTCACGAGCTCTGCGCGATCCCGAATCGGTGTCGGCCGCCTCGTCGGCGAAGGTGCGGCAGGCTCTGGCGATCCTCGGCGCTGCCGGCCAGACCCCGTACGCCGAATCCGGCACACGGGAAGGATCCGGTGCTGGGGCTGGATCGGGTGCCGGCTCGTCGCTCATCGCGCTCATCAAACCCGCGGTGTCAGCAGGCAACGTGGACCCGTATTCGCGGCTTGCGGAGATCCTGACGAACCGGATGTTCGGACTCGGCATCGCCGTCGTCCACATCGAGGCCATCGCCGAACGCAATGAGGCCCTCCTCGAGACGATCCTCGGCAGTGAACACGGCGGGCCCACGATCTCCGGAGCCGTCGTCGTCGGCGGCGGTGCCGCTGGTGTGCTTGCGGGGATGCTCGCCGAACGTGGGCTGCCGCTCATCCGCATTTCGAATGCCCGCCACGACGATGGGATCTCGCGCATCTACCTCGACGCGACCGGCGGAATCGAGACCGCCGTGGCCCACCTGGTCCACCTCGGCCACAAACGCATCGGGCTCGCCGTGCTGCGCGATTCGGCTGCCCCGGCCCGGATCGCCGGCTTCCGCAGATCGATGGCAGGGATCCTCCACATTCCCGCCACCCGTGATCAGGCCCCCGTCGTCGAGGCTGCCGGCGGAGCCATGGCCGGAGTCGCAGCCGCCGAGGAGCTGCTCGACCTGCGCTGCACCGCTGTCATCGCCTGCGCCCCGTCCCTGTCCTTCGGCATGCTCGAGGCCGCCCAACGGCTGCGACTCGACGTTCCCAGGGACCTGTCCCTGCTCACGGTCGGCGACGTCCCCGACGCCGATGTCGTCCAACCGCCCTTGTCGCAGGTCGTCTATGACTGGGCGACCGTGGCGCAGTCGGCGATCGACGAGATCCGCGCGATGATCGCCGCCGGTGACGCGCGCGTACATGTCGACTACACGGTCGACCCGGATCTCGTCCTCCGGGCCAGCGCCGTGCCCCCGCAGCGCCGCTGATCTCGGGTTTCGATCGCAATCATTCTCGCCGAGGCGGTCCTGCCGTGACGTGGATCCGACCGGTGAGTCGGATCGACCGGAGTGCGCCGAGGTGGTCCGATGCCGGTCGCGAACCGGATCATCCTCGGCGAGGCGGCTCGACCTCAGTCGTGGGCGGTGCGGAGGAATTCCGTGCGTTCGGCAACGAGGCGGCCGAGCAGTTCGGCCACGGCTGCAGGATCGGCGATCCGCCATGAAGCGCGAGTCGGGGCGGACCCGACTTTGACGGTGAGACCAGCGTTCAGAGCACGGGAGTCCGTGAGTTCGTCGAGGGCCGCGAAGGCGTCCTCATCGGTGACATCGTCGCCGAGGTAGCCCATTGCCGTCGGTTCGCCGGCACGGGCGAGCAGCCGGATGCCGTCGCCTTTCGTCGCCTGTTTGACGGCGAGTTCGGTGATGTCGTGGCCTTCGATGACACGGATGTCCGGGAACTCCTCGACCACGTCGAGGGCGTGTTCATGGAGGGCAGCGGCGGCCTCGGGGGCGAGTCCGCGAGTGTGGACCGTCCGCGAATAGGGTTTGCGCTCGATGAGGAAATCCGAGGGGCCGTCGGCATGGCCTGAGTCGCTCGCGCCAATCGTTGCGGCCGAACCCGTCGTCGCGGCCGCACCTGTGGTCGCCGCGGCCGAACCGGGGCGTTCATCAGCGCCCGGAAGAGTGTGTTCGAACGCGTCGAGGTGAGTGTCGATGGCGGCGAGCATCGCTGCCTCGGCCGGAGCGAGCTCGGGGGACCGGCCCATTGCGGTGTCGGGATTGCGATCAGCGTCGGTGCCGAGCTCGGCCTCTGCGCCGTGCGAACCGATCAGCCACGCCGAGTCCGGCGCCTCGGACAGGCGTCGCAGGGTGGCGATATCGCGTCCGGACACCAGCGCCACCCGAGTGCGCGGCAGACCGGCAAGCGCCGCGATGGCCGAGGCCGATTCGGGGACCATCCGGGACGTCGAGGGATCGTCCTGAAGAGGTGCGAGCACCCCATCGAAATCCAAGGCCAGCAGCAGCGAATCGGCGGTGGCGAGATCGCGCAGGGCCACCTCGGCGGGGGCGGAGGGGGCAGGACCGAGCACGGTCGGCTTCGATGTCACTGTTCTTCTCCTAGCGGGCGGTGGAGATATCGTCTGTCCACTCGGCATCATCGGGTCTGTCGGCGCGATCTGATGGGGCCGCCGGCACATCCGGCGGCGGTGCGGTCCGGTTCTTCTGCACCACGGGCCGTTCGGGGACGATGACCTCGGGATTGTCCTTGATGTGCTCGAGTTCGGCAAGGAAGTTCTTCGACCACCGGCTCACGGTGTCCGTGGCGACCCTCTTGCGCATCTGCTTCATCCGGCGGGTGCGAGTCCTCTCGTCCATCTGCACGGCTTCGAGGATGCCCGCCTTGAGGTCGGCGATGTCGTGGGGATTGACCATCACCGCGCCCTTGAGCTGTTCGGCAGCCCCGGTGAATTCGGAGAGCACGAGGGCTCCGTCGTCTCGCCTTCGGCACGCCACATATTCCTTGGCAACGAGATTCATTCCGTCCCGCAGAGCGGTCACGAGCATGACATCGGCGGCGAGGAAGAACGCTGTCATCTCGTCGCGCGGATAGGAATGGTGGAGGTAGCGCACGGGAATCGATCCGACATCGACCTGTTCACCGTTGATCCGCCCGACGGCCAGTTCGACGTCGTGGCGGATGATCTTGTACTGCTCGAGCCGCTCCCGCGATGGTGTCGCGATCTGAATGAGCACGACATCCTCGACATCGAGTCGGCCCTCGGCGAGCAGCTCCCCGAACGCCTTGAGCCGGTGGCGGATGCCCTTCGTATAGTCCATCCGATCGACGCCGAGCATGACCACCCGAGGATTGCCGACCTCCTCGCGGATCTGTTTCGCCCTCTCGACGATCTTCGGATCGCGGGCGAGCTCCTCGAGATAAGGGGTGTCGATCGAGATCGGGAACGGCTCGGCGCGGACGAGGTGGGCCGGGAGGAAATCACCCGGCGGAACCGAGACGGTCGACCCCTTCGTCGCGTATCCCAGACGCCCGCGGACGGCACGGCGGAAGTTCGCTGCGTCCGCCGGCCGTTGGAACCCGATGAGGTCGGCACCGAGGAGCCCGCGGAGGATCTCGTCGCGCCACGGCAGCTGAGCGAAGAGCTCGTAGGGCGGGAAGGGAATGTGGTTGAAGAACCCGATCGCGAGGTCAGGCCGCAGACGTCGGACCATCTGCGGAACTAACTGGAGCTGATAATCGTGAACCCACACGGTCGCGGACTGCGCAGCCACCTCGGCGACCTTGGCCGCGAAGCGCTCATTGACCCGCACATACGCATCCCACCAGGTGCGGTGGTACTCGGGAGGGACGATGACATCGTGATAGAGCGGCCACAGTGTGGCGTTGGAAAACCCTTCGTAGTACCTGAGGACATCCTCACTTGTCAGAGTCACCGGGGTCAGGTGCATGCCGTCGATGGTGAAGGGTTCGAAATCCTCGTCGGCGACGCCCGTCCACCCGATCCACGCCCCCTCCTGGGCCTTCATCACTGGAGCCACTGCAGTGACCAAACCCCCAGGTGAGGTGCGCCATCCGCGATTCTCGTCGTCGGGATCGCGGTCGACGGGCAGGCGGTTTGCCACGACGACGAAATCGCTGTCGCCGTAGGGGATCTCGGTGCTGGGCTCGGCAGAGTCGACGGTGCTCATCTGCGCCTCCTCCTGTGTCGGTCCTTGGAATGAACTGTACTCGCTCGACTAGGCTTGGCCAGGTGATGGATCAGGAACTGGGAGGCTACCGCCTCATCGAGGAGCTCGGCTCGGGCGGCATGGGTGTCGTCTACCTCGGTGTCGACGGCGGAAACAACCCGGTCGCGGTCAAGGTCCTCCATCCGCATATCGCCAATGACGAGACCGCCAGGAAGCGTCTGGCCCGCGAAACCCGCACCCTGCGCCGGATCCGCCATCCCCGCATCGCCGAGGTGCTCGACGCCGAACTCGATTCCGCGCAGCCGTTCATCATCACCGAATTCGTCGACGGGCAGACCCTGTCCGATGATGTCCGCGACAACGGCCCCTTCGCCGAGGATGAGCTCGTCCACTTCGGCCACGCCCTCCTCGACGCTCTCAACGCCGTCCACGATGCCGGCGTCATCCACCGCGACCTCAAACCCGCCAATGTGATGATCATGGACGGTGAGCCGATGGTCATCGACTTCGGCATCGCCCAGGTCGCCGACGAAGTGCGCGTGACCGCCACCGGGCTGGTCATGGGCACCCCCGGCTATCTCTCCCCGGAGATCGCCGACGGCAAGACGTCGAGTGAGAAGACCGACTGGTGGGGATGGGCCGCGACCATGGCGTTCGCCGCCACCGGCCGCAACCCCTATGGCTCCGGACCCTTGGAAGCCGTGCTCGGTCGTGTGGCCATGGGCAAATTCGACCTCGACGGGGCGCCGAAGAACTTCGCTCCGCTCATCTCCGCCTGCCTCGACCCGAAACCCGAACGTCGTCCGTCGGGGCAGATGATCCTCGACGCTCTCGTCGACATCGAGTCCGGGCGGATGCCGCAGCTCGGGTCCGGTCCCAGCGGCGGTGCCGGCTCGGGTGGACCGCAGCGGACGTCGAGCGGCACTGCGGTCATGCCTGCCGTCGACGACGGCGGCAGCGGTCACGGCGGTGCCGGTCTTGGTGGTGCAGGTCTTGGCGGTGCCGGTCTTGGCGGTGCCGGGGCAGCGGGGGCAGCGCTCGGGGGTGCGGCTCTGGGCGCGGGCACGGGGTACCCGGGAGCCGGCCCTTCCGGCAGCGGGCAGCCGCAGTACCCCGGATCCAGCCGACCGACCAATCATGCCGGGTCCGGTCATGGTGTCGGGTCCAACCAGGGACCGGGCTACGGTCCCGGGCAGATGCACGGGCAGCCGCCGCAGCAGGCGACCGCACCGCCGATCAGTAACCCCAACGGCGGCATCCAGGCGGGCCCGGGCTCCCCGATGGCCGGTGCCGACCTCGGCCGTTCCGGCTTCGTCCAACCCGGCCACGGACAGAACCTCGTCGGACCGAACGGTCCCGGCGGACAGCATGGCCAGGTTGCCCAGGGACAGTGGGGAGACCAGTCAGGTCCCGGCGGCCAGCACATGGGGCCCGGCGGCCAGCCGACGCAGCAGGGCGGTCAGCTCATGGGTCCCGGGGGCCAGCCGATGCAGCCCGGCGGTCAGCCGTGGGCGCCGCTGGGATACCGACGAGTGCAGTCGGGCGGCTGGGTCGTCTTCGGACTCGTCGCCCTGGCCGTCGCCGTCATGCCACTCGGCCCGCTGGTCGTCAGCGTCGTTGCGCTGATCTGGTCGGTGCTCGCCCGCACCGGCACACGTCTGGACCGGAAGGTCCAGCGGTACCGGTTCGACCGCGGAACGGATTCGGGCGGATTCTTCCGAGCGCTCGCCTCGGCTCCGGGGGCCGTGCTGGCCTCGATCCTGACCTCGGTGGCCTCGCTCATCCTGCCGGCGATCGCGGCCGCCGCCGCGCTCGTGCTCACCCGGCTCGACATCGCCGGGATCGTCCCCAGCGGGTCGTCCGAACAATGGTCGGTGTGGGCGGCCGGCGCCGCGGGTTCGCTGGTGCTGTGGGTCGGGCCGGGAGCCTCGAGCCTGCGCTTCGGCTCACGTCTGCTCGTCTCTGGAGCCACTCGAAATCAGCTCGGCCGCCTCATCGCCTTGGCGGTGATCGCGCTGCTCGTCATCCTCGCCGTCATGGTCATCCAGTCGGGGGCGGCCATGTCCTGGTGGCCGCTGACGATCAACCCCTTCGACTACCTGCCCGGACCGGTGTGAGCAGGTCGGACTGACTGTTCGGTCTGGTGCGGGTCGGTTGGCCGGGCGTGGGCGGGTTGGTCCGGCGCGGGCGGGAAAGTGGGAGTTCGCCTGGGCGATCGTGCGCCTGGGCACATGGGCACATGGGCACATGGGCACTGTTCAACCGTGCGACCGTGCGATTCGATCCGTACTGAGTGCCGGAAGAGCCCGAGGTAGTTGAACGTTGTAGTTGAACCTTGAATGTTTCTGGGAGTCGGCGCAGCACCTGTTTCGGTACAGTGGTGCCGTCGGGTCGCGGAAGCCGTCCCGCACCGTTCGGGCCTCAGGCCGCACCGATGTCAGACGATCCAACGTGAGGAACAATGGCGAAGAACAACTCCGCGGACGACAAGCGGAACCGCGCACGCGAGAACGCCCGCCAGATCGCGGCGAATCAGGCGAAGAAGGAGAAGACCGCGAAGACGATCCTGTACACCGGGATCGCAGTGGTCGTCGTCGCCGTGCTCGCCGTGGTCGGTGTGCTCGTATTCCAGCAGAGCAAACCCGCTGTCAGCCCCTCGAACTATGTCTCCGACGGAATCACCGTGGGCAAGGACAACACGCTCGTGCAGCCGCTGAAGATGCCGGAAGGTGAGGAATCGGATCTGCCGGCTCCGACCGAGGAGGGCGCGAAGAAGGGCGCCGCCACGGTCACCGTCTACCTCGACTTCCAGTGCCCCGGGTGCAAGGCCTTCGAGGAAGGCAATGCGAGCATGCTGCGCAAGCTCGCCAACGAGGGTTCGGTCGTCGTCAACTACAAGCCGGTGTCGTTCCTCGACCGCATGTCCAGTGGCAACGAGTACTCCACCCGCGCCGCCAACCTCGCCGCCTGTGTCGTCGACAGCCAACCCGAGGTCGCCATGGACCTGTTCGACGCACTCTACGCTCAGCAGCCGGAGGAAGGCACCGAGGGCCGCACCGATGAGGAGCTGCTCAAGGTGGCCGAGGACGCTGGCGTCGACACCTCGAAGAAGCTCAAGGCCGACCCCGAGCAGACCGTGAAGTCCTGCGTCACCGACCGCACCTTCGACAAGTTCGTCGAACAGTCGAGCCAGACCGCTCTGGACGACGGTGTCGAAGCCACCCCGTGGGTGCTCATCAACGGCAAGCGCACCGACAAGACCAGCGACTCGCAGGCCCTGGCCACCGAGATCCTCAAGGCCACCGGAGAGTTCAAGGGCTGAGTCCCTGAGGACCTGATCTGTTTCTGTCCGAGGCTGGGCCGGACATCGTCCGGGACAGCGCTCGGTCCGGCAGTGCACGAATGAAGGCCGGCCCCCGCCGAGGTGGGGACCGGCCTTCGTCGTCCCCGCGGTTTTGTGGCCGGACCCGGCCATGGACTACTATCGTGTAGGCGCGCACGCTCGGTGCGCACCACGCCTCCTTAGCTCAGTTGGTAGAGCACCGCTCTTGTAAAGCGAAGGTCGTCAGTTCGAGTCTGACAGGGGGCTCCACTCGGGTAAGCCCCGCGAACCGCTAGAACTAGCGGAACGCGGGGCTTCTTCCTACCCGGGCCGTGCCGTGGCTGGGATCTGCGCTGCTGCGGGCGACGGGCTTTGGCCGCGCTCGTTCAAGCACAAGCTTCTCGTTCAAGCACAAACATCTCTCGTTCAAGGCGGAGCGCGGCTATCGATTCGTACACGGCGCGAAAAGTGCGCTCAGCCTTGAACGAGGCAGCGGAGGCGAGTGGCCGGGCGCTGCGGACGAGTGGCCGAAGCGAGCTGTCGGGTGACCTGCTAGGTCTGGCCGTCGCGGCGGAACACGAGCATGAGGGAGCGCATGCTCAGCACGAAGCCGCCGAAGAGCAGCACGAAGCCGAAGAACGAGTACAGGTGGATGTCCTTCGTCAGCAGCGGACCCTCATCGCTGGTGATGAGCATGATCGCTCCCACCACGGCGGCTCCGGCGAGGACGGCGACGATGAGCTGCTGAAACAGACTGGTGAGGAAGCTGCGGTCGGAGGGATTCTCGAGCACGCGCATGTTCATCGAGAACCGGCCGTGTTCGAGGTCCTCGGTGATCTTGTTGATTCGGCGGGGCATGCGGTCGATCATCGGCATCAGCTGCAGGGCCCGACGCTGCAGCTCATCGGTGATCTTCGTGCCCTTGAGCTTCGACCTCACGAGCCTGTTGCCCTCTTGCCGGGACACGGCGACGACATCGAAGTGCGGATCGATCGTCAGCAGCGCACCCTCCACGGAGGCCATCGCCCGGAATGCGGCGCTGATCGGTGCCGGCACTGAGAATCGGTGGGCGAGCACCAGATTGAACAGGTCATCGAAGAGCTTCTGACCCTGCGCCGCACGGGTGCCGCCGCCGTAGCGCAGCAGGAGTTCGCCGACGGCTCGTTCGACCTCCCGATCGTTGAGCCCGTCGGGACGTCCGAGGAGTTCGATGAGGGCGTCGGTGGCCCCGGCGCTGTCGTTCTGGTCGATCGAGTAGAGCATGAGTCCCAGTGAGGTCTGTGTGCCCGGATCGAGTCGGCCGACCGCACCGAAGTCGAGCAGCCCCAGCTTCCCCTCGGGAGTGATGAAGATATTGCCGGCATGCAGATCGGCGTGGAAGATCCCATCACCGATGATCTGCTCGAGCGTGGCACCCAACAGTGTGGTCGCCAACCGGGACCGCTCGGCATCACTGAGCCCGGTCAGCAGCGCCCCCGCCCGTGAGACCGGCTGTCCGGGCAGCCGATCCATGACCAGCAGGCGTTCGCCGCTGAGGCCCGGGTAGCCGTGTGGAACTGTGACGTCGAACTTCCCCGACCGTTTGAGAGAGTTCTCGATGCTGGCCATATTGTCCAGCTCGATCCGATAGTCGAGTTCCTCCTCGAGCGTGTTCGCGAAACCTGCGGCCAGTGACTGCACACCCAGATCCCTGCCCCAGGTTGTGGTTTTGTTCAGCCAACCCGCCAACCGCAGGATGATGTCGAGATCCTGAGTGACCTGATTGAGCGCCTTCGGCCGCTGCACCTTGACGATGACTTCCGTGCCGTCGAGCAGGGTCGCCTCATGGACCTGTGCCACCGAGGCGGCCGCCAGCGGCGTGGAGCCGATCCGTGCGAAGACCTCTCCGATGGGTCGACCGAGCCGCTCGGCGATGGCCGGTTCGATGACCGACCAGGGCTCGGGCGTGACCTGGGTCTGGAGGGTTTCGAGCTCACGGACGAACACCGGCGGGAGGATGTCTCTGCGGGTGGAGAGCATCTGTCCGAGCTTGACGAAGGTCACCCCCGCCTCGGCGAGGGATTCCTTGAGCGCTCGTGCGGTCTTGACGTCGCGACCAGGCGAATCCCCTCCGAAGCCGCGCAGCTGGGAGCCGAGCCCGTGCCGCACGGCGATGGACACGACCTGGGCGTAGCGGCGGCCGCGGCGACGGCGGGACTTCCACCCGAAGAACAGCGATTGCGGGCTCGGCAGGGACCCGGTCGGGAAGGCCGCTTCGAGCATGACGAGGGCACCGACGCCCAGAGCGAAGATCCAACCGAGGGCGAGCACCATGAACAGCACCGCCACTCCGGGGGAGACGTCGAGTCCGTCGACGTTCTGCCCGGTGCCGGCCCGGTAGAGGTACTGGACGGTCACGGCCACGACGGCGCTCATGACGAGACCGACGGCCAGCGTGCGTGGCCAGCCGGTGGGGACGCCGACGACGCGACGGACCACGGTGGCGGCGAACCATGACTGGAGGAAGAGGAAGACGAGTGCGGCGAGGCTCACCAGCACATATCCGCCGACGTCCAATGCTTCCATCGATGACTCTCCTGATCCTGTTCGGACTCCCGGCTGTGGGCCGTCCGCTGCGGGCCTTCAGCTTCGGGCTGTCAGCCGAACATCGTCGATTCGGTCATCTCCAGCCTAGTCCGTCGAGTCAGTCCGTGCGCGGCGGATCGAGGCGCCTCCGCCTTCCGGGCAGGCCTACCTGACGGGCCCAGATGAGGATCCACACCGCACCGAGGAAGGCGAGCAGTCCCGGGAAGAGCACCCCGAACCGCAGGGTTGTCACGGTGATGATGAGGGACAGCAGCGTCGGCCCGCCGAGCTTGCCGCCGTTGTTGAAGATCGCCCAGATGCCGAGGAACCGCGGCCGTCCGACCGCGGGAGAGAGGTCCGCGCCGATCGTCATATTCACGCCCGCGCCGAGGCCGTTGCCGAAGGCCATGACCGCGGCGGCGATGACCATCCCGGCGAGATCCGGTTTCGCGACCATGATGACGAACCCGGTGCCGAAGATGGACAGGCATGCGACGAGGGTCGCGACCCGGCCGAGGTGATCCTTGATGTACGCGCCGAGGAACATGACGATGAGTTCGAGTCCGGCGCCGAAGGCGATGATGAGCGAGATCGAGGACTTGTGCAGACCGATCTCGACGCCCCACAGCTGAACGGCGACCGGCTGGGCGGCGCGGGCGGCCGCCAGTGCGATGATCGTGACGCCGGTGAGGATGACCGATTTCCACCGCACGTCCAGCGGCGGCCGGCGATCCTTCTTCCCCCGCCGAGGAGGGACGACGTCTCCGTGTGAGGGATCGTTCGCCGCGGTGGGGTCGGCCGCCTCGGCGGGGTTGGGAACATCGGTGGGGGAGGGATCGTCATCGTCCGCACGTGAGGTCGGGGCCGCCTCGGCGCGGTGGGGATGGTCGTCGAAGCCGGGGATCTGGGCGATCGGCAGGGTCATGATCGCGATCGCGGCGACGGCGGTGAGGCCGGAGAAGACGAACACGGACCAAATCGGGAAGACGAGCATGAGGCCGGCGCCGATCATCGGCCCGACGAGGTTGCCGACCCGCTGCGTGCCGCCGAGCGCGGTCATCGCCTTCGCGAGGTCGGCCGGCGGCATCACCTCGGCGACGACGGCCTGTCTGGCCAGGCTCCACACATCGGAGACCGGGCCGAAGACCATGAGCGCGACCGTGTAGACGAGCAGCGAATACGGCGAATCCCAGATGAAGGCGGTGACGATGGAACCGAGCACGATGATCGCCGCGCACGTGGCCACGAACATGGCCCGGAAATCGCCGAGGCGGTCGATGAGGATCCCGGCCGGCACCGTGGCCATGAGCGACACGGCCCCCATGATGCCGACGATGGCTGCGGCGAAGGCCTGCGTCGAGCCCAGCGAGAGCGCCCCGAGCACGAGGATCGGCATGATCGCACCCAGGCCGACGGCGAAGAGGGCGAACGGCACGAGCACCGGCCACAGGATGGGTTTGAGCACGTGGCAAGTTTAGTTGAGGCGGGGCCGAGGCGTTCGCGGAGTCCGAGGTGAGAGTGGCTGCGGGTATGCGGAACACCGGGCGGGCCGGTTCGGCGGGTGTTGGGCCAGCGCAGCGGGGTGCCGGAGTCGGCCGGACGGCCATAGAATGTGCGAGCACTCAATCCGACCGGTGAGGATCCCATGACCGCACAGCACTCAGCCGCACCACGGTTCCGCCTCAGTCCGATGCGTCCGCGCGATCCGGGTGAAGAGGGGCGGGCAGCCAGCACGCTCGAACTCTTCTTCGACCTCGTCTTCGTCATCGCCGTCTCGATCGCGTCCTCACACCTGCATGACACGATCACGGAGGGCCGCCTCGGCGATGGGGTGGTCAACTACCTGGTCGTGTTCTTCGGGATCTGGTGGGCGTGGATGAACTTCACGTGGTTCGCGACCTCCTTCGACACCGACGACTGGCTCTACCGAGTGCTCACGATCGTGCAGATGGGCGGGGTGCTCATCCTCGCCGCCGGCATCGGCCCCGTCTTCGAGAACGAGGACTACCGGCTGCTCATCGGCGGCTACGTGCTCATGCGCATCATCATGATCTCCCAATGGCTGCGGGCCTCTCGCGGTGCCGGGGTCGCACGGTGGACGACGATCATCTACGCGGCCGGTATCGGCCTGGCCCAGATCCTGTGGGTGATGTGGCTGGCCATCGACGACTCCATGATCCGGTCCGTGGGCCTCGTCGTGCTCATCCTCGCCGAGGTGGCTGTGCCGGTCATCGCCGAAGCCCGCGGCAAGACTCCGTGGCACCCGCACCACATCACCGAACGCTATGGCTGCTTCACGATCATCGTCCTCGGCGAGAGCCTCCTGGCCTCGGCGAACACCGTCTTCGACGCGTTGGGCGAAGTCGAGGACATCGTCCCGCTGATCTCACTGGGCGTCCTCTGCCTCATCGTCACTGCGGCGATGTGGTGGATCTACTTCTGGCCGCCGCATCACCGGGCGATCGGCAGCCTCGGCGGATCGCTCAGATACGGCTACGGCCACTACTTCATCTTCGCCGCCGCCGGTGCGTTCTCGGCCGGGGTCGGCGTGGAGGCCGATTCCCAGCTCGGTGCCAGCGCTCTGAATCCGGTGCTGGCGACGTTCACGGTCTCAGTGCCGATCGTGGTGTTCGTCCTCGGGGTATGGGTGGTCGCCATCCGCGCCAACGCCAATGCCGTCGTCAACACCGTCGTCCCGGCCTGCGCGCTGCTCGTCCTCCTCGACCCGATCATCCCGGTCCCGACATTCCTCACCACATTCTTCATGGTCATCATCGTCATCACCCTCGTCGTGTTCCCTCCGCTCGATGACAACGGCAGGACCGGCGCCGAGGCGGTCGTGCGGTGATCGTGCTCCGCTGACGGGTGCGCGCGGGCCGGGGGAGGAGTTCGCGCGGGCCGGGAAGGAGCTCGCGCGGGCCGGGGGAGGAGTTCGCGCGACCATGTGCAACAGAACGGGAGTGCCGGTCCGATCTGCGCCCTCGTCAGAACGGCAGACCGTGATAGCGGTCGATGTGCCTCTGTTTGGCGTGGTCGACCCGACGCGACATCTCCGCGGAGTCGACCTGCACGTGCAGGGCCCGGACGCGGCGACGCTCGATGAGCCACAGCGCCAGGCGCAGGACCAGACCGTCGAGGCCGGATGCCGTGGCGCGGGTGTCCTCGCCGCTGTCGACGACGAACTCCCTGGTCACGGTGATGGTGCGTTCGACGATGCGGCGCTGGTGAGATGCCCTGCCGTCGGCAGTGCCGATGCCGTTCAGGGGAGGGCGGATGGGTGCGGTGAGCGTGCTCATGATGGGGTTTCCTCTCCATCGGTCAGGGGGAAGGCGTAGAACTGGATCTGCACCGGGCGGGAGCCCGGATCATTGCGGCCGCGGTACTTGTTGATGAAGGCCATGGTGGTTCTCTCGTACTCGGCGGCGATCTCGGCGAGCTGTTCCTTGGTCAGGCGCAGATTGCTCGTCTCGCTGACCGCGGCTTCGATCCACGACTTCGGCATCCGCTGGCCGTCATAGGCGGCATCGATGAAGTGTTCGAAGTTGCGCTGCGCATTGCGCACGAACTCTCGGTTGACGTAGGACGAGGCGGTCCGTGCCGACGGGTCGAGGTCGCGTTCGGGGCCCGGCACCTTCATGGCCCCGGGAATCCTCTCCCACCACTTCTCTCGCCCGCTCCGTTCGCCCTCGACCTCGCGGATGAGCTGGTGCCGAGCGAGCTGACGCAGGTGGTAGCTCGTTGCCCCGGATGATTCGCCGAGGCGCTTGGCCAGGCCTGTCGCCGTCTGCGGGCCCTGCGTCGACAGCGCGTCGTAGATCGCCATCCGCAGGGGATGGGCCAGGCCCTTGAGGGCCGAGGTGCTGATCTCGCGGACGCCGTCGGGGTGGGTGATCTCGTGAGTGGCGTCGTGTCCGGTGTCCTCGCTCATAATGCAAAGATACGCTTGCAAATAAGTCTTTGCAATACTTTCTTTGGATTGTGTTCAGGTCATCGGCTGAGGCCTCGACGCGGCCAGGTCGATCGGGCTGAACGCCGGAGTCCGCCGCGGATGTGCCGGAGCTCGGTGCGGATATGCCGGAGCCCGGTGCGGATATGCCGGGCTCCCTATCGGTTCGAGGTCGCACGTAACGCGGCCCTATCGGTTCGTCTCTGAAAGTGGCACGCTGGAGTCATGGTCTCTCAGAGCGTCGTCCCATTTCACAGTGTCGTCCCGCCCTACCTTCTCGATGCGATTGCCGAGCGCGGCACCGAGCGGTTCCCGAAGGCCGCGGCCGCCGCGGCAAGCTGCCGGATGTCCGACGAGAGCTGTCGGAACCTGCGCCTGGCCGGGCTGCGCTATACCCCACCGGCCGATCTCGGCAGAGACGTATCCGCGCTCGCCGCACCCGCTCCTGCAGGACTGCAGCGCCTCGTCCACGATGCTCAGAACACCGAGGTGCTGCCCGGCGAACTCGTCCGCTCCGAGGGCGAAGAACCCGTCGACGATGAGCCGGTCAACGAAGCCTATGACGGGCTCGGCGCTTCGTATGCTCTGTTCTCCGAGGTGTTCGGACGCGATTCGCTCGACGGCGCGGGAATGCCGCTCATGGCCAGCGTCCACTACGGCAAGGACTACGACAACGCCTTCTTCGACGGCCGCCTCATGGTCTTCGGCGACGGCGACGACGAAGTGTTCACCGGGTTCACCGGTTCGCTGTCGATCATCGGCCACGAGCTCTCCCACGGTGTCATCAGCCACACCGCCGACCTCGAGTACTTCGGCCAGCCGGGAGCGCTCAACGAGCACTGCGCCGATGTCTTCGGCGCCCTGACTCAACAGCACGACGCAGGACAGAATGCCGAGGACGCCGACTGGCTCATCGGTGCCGGAATCTTCACCCCCGAGGTGACCGGTCGTGCCCTGCGCTCCATGATCGAACCCGGCACGGCTTATGACGACGACGTCCTCGGCAAGGACCCGCAGCCTGCTCATATGGACGACTTCGTCACCACCGATTCCGACAACGGCGGGGTCCACCTGAACTCCGGGATCCCGAACCGGGCCATCGCGCTCGCCGCCATCGCCGTGGGCGGCCCGGCCTGGGAAAGCGTCGGACAGGTCTGGTACTCCGTCCTCACAGGGGCTGAGATCACGCAGCGCACCGATTTCGCGGAGTTCGCAGAACTCACCATCGCCGAGGCGGCCGACCAGTTCGGCGCCGGATCCGACGTTCACGATGCGATCGTGTCCGGGTGGGAAACCGTGGGCATCTCCCACGCAGGTTCGGCCCGCGGAAACCAGGGGAGCAGCTGGTGAACGAGAAGCCTGCCGGTGGTTTCGGGCATCTGCTCGTCGAACGCTCGGGCGGTATCGGCGGGATGCTGCTCGTCTGGGAGGTCGACATCGACGCAAGCACCCGACGCGATGACCTGGGCCCGCGCATCGCCGAACTTCCCTGGTCCGACAGCAGGCAGAGCGATGGTGTGACGCAGAGTGATGATGCCCCGCGGGCCGCGGGTGCTGATCGATTCGCCTACCTCATCGAGAGCCGGTACGGGCGAGTCCGCTTCGGCGAGTCTCAGATGCCGCCGGAGTGGAAGCAGTTGGTCGATGACGTCCGGGAAGTCGCCGAACCGCAGAGGCGGCAACCCGGCTGACCCTTATGCTGGAGGTCATGACCGACACCAACCATGACCCGGGCAGCGACGCTCGGACGACGGCCGAGAAGAACGAACGCGACCTCGAAGCCGGGGTCCACACCGACCTCAGGGAGTCGATGACATACGGGTCGTATCTCGACCTCGACCGTCTCCTCGGCGCCCAGCATCCAGTCAGCAGTCCCGAACACCACGATGAGCTGCTCTTCATCATCCAGCACCAGACCACGGAGCTGTGGTTCCGGCTCGTCATCCACGAACTCCTCGACGCCCGGCGCCTCATCGCCGCCGATGAGCTGCAGACCGCGCTCAAGCGCATCGCCCGCGTCAAACACATCCAGAAGACCCTGACCGAGCAGTGGTCTGTCCTCGCCACGCTGACGCCGAGCGAATATGTCGGGTTCCGCGACCAGCTCGGCCGTGCCTCCGGTTTCCAGTCCTGGCAGTACCGGGCCGTGGAGTTCCTGCTCGGCAACAAGAATCGGGCCATGCTCCCGGTCTTCGACGGTGAGCCCGAGGCGCGTGCGGCCCTGGAGCAGTACCTCGAGGAACCGAGCATCTACGACGAGTTCCTCGCCTGCCTGGCCCGGCGCGGTCTTCCGGTGCCGCAGCGGCTCCTCGACCGAGACAAATCGGTCGCCCATACCTTCGATGAGGAACTGTCCGATGTCTTCCGCATCATCTACGAGAACCCACAGAAGTACTGGCAGGAATACGAGAGCTGCGAAGAGCTCGTCGACCTCGAGGAGAACTTCCAGATCTGGCGCTACCGGCACATGCGCACCGTGTTGCGGATCATCGGCATGAAACGCGGAACAGGCGGTTCGAGCGGAGTCGGATTCCTGCAGAAAGCGCTCGATCTCACGTTCTTCCCCGAGCTCTTCGACATCCGCACCGGAATCGAGAACGGCCCCGGAATCAGCCCCGAAGGGATCTGAGAAGCACCTTCAGCCGAGCAGCAGGTTCCTCACCTGCGGGAAGAACGGGGAGTCTGGGTCGATGACATCGGCATGGTTCGCGCCCGGCAGCTCGGTCAGGGCGGCGGGGAAGACACGGGAGAATTCGACGTTGACGGTGGCATCGGCATCCCCGTGGATCGAATGCACGTCGACGCGTGCCGGGATGAGGGCGGCCCGTGAGCGCGGATCGTGGCGCAGGTAGGCTTCCAGATCGTGCTCGGGCCGTACGCCCATATAGTCGAGGACTGCTCCATCGCCGAGGTTGTCCTCGACTTCCCGCAGCAGATCGGTCACCGGTGCCAGAGGACGCAGACGGATCCGCGGACCCCCGTCGGGCAGGTGCGAAGCCCAGGCGAGGACGAGGCAGCCACCGGCCGAATGGCCCGAGACGATGAGATTGCCCTGTGCTCGTTCGCTCACGCCCCAGCGCGGCAGTTCGGCACACACCGATTCGATGGCCGCGGTGACATCGTCGAGCAGGAGCGGCTGCCCGCCGAGTCTGCGGTACTCGACGGAAGCGACGAGCACTCCCGACTCGGCCAGTGCCCGAGCCAACGGTCGGGCATGGGACAGATCGGTGCGGGGGCGGAAGTAGCCTCCGTGGACGAAGATGACCGTCGCCGAGGCGGTCGCCGGGTCACCATAGACCTCGACGAACTGCTCGGGGGAGTCCCCGTAGGCGTGCCGGAAGGACGGAGCCACGTCGGTCCCGGCGGCGGCGAGTTCGGGAATGCGCACGGACTCGACGCTCATCCTTCGGTACCCCGAGGTGCGTTCACCTCACCGGTTCCACCTGTGTGAGTTTCGCCCGAGCCGGTCCGGTCGGCAGCGCCCGCTTCGCCGGCGGCGCCTGTCTCACCGTTCTCCCGGGCGCGATCGACCTCACGCGAGCGTTCGACGAGGTCGCGGACGCGGGTGAGCTCCGCCAGCTTCGGGTCCAGAGTGTCGCCTGAGGACTGCCCGCGCAGCCGGCGACCGACCCACGGGGCCAGGTACTCACGGGCCCACCGCGACTCCTCGCTCATCACCTCGCGGATCGCCCGCGTCGGACGAGCGGGAACGCCGAAGCCCTTCACCGGCAGGGAGCGGCCGCTCTCCAGGGTCGCCAGAGCCTGCTCGGCGACGAGATGGTGGCCCTTCGTCGACAGGTGGATGCGGTCGTCGGCCCACATCTCCGCGGCGTAGAGCGAACGCAGCCCCCACAGGTCGACCATATGGCAGCCGTGCCGCTGCGCGATCGACCACAGGTGGGCGTTGTAGATTCCCACGCGCGGACGCACCGCACGGATGAGCGGGGTGCTGAACTCGGTATCGAAGCCATTGCACATGAGCACCTCGATGCCGGCCTCACGCATCGCGATCACGGCGCGTTCGAACTTCGCGGCCAGGGCATCGATATCGGCCTTCGGACGCAGGCAGTCATTGCCGCCGGCGCACAGGCTCACGAGGTCCGGCTTCATCTCGAGCACCTGCGGCACCTGGTCATCGACGATGCGGTCGAGCAGACGACCTCGGATGGCCAGATTGGCATAGGACAAGTCCGTGCTGCCCACCGACGATTCGGTGAGCATGAGCGCGAGCCGGTCGGTCCAGCCGCGGTACCGATCCTCGACCCGTGGGTCGGGATCCATCAGACCCTCACTGAACGAGTCTCCGATTGCGACGTATGAGGTGATCGGCTCAAGCATCAGGGATCCTTCTCTCTTCGTGCGATTCATCCAGACTATACGCCGGGACTGACACGGACCCGTCCGCCCCAGAACTACCTGACGGCGGCCCAGCAACCTCGCGCGAGGTATCTGGGCCGCCGTCAGGTAGCAATTGGGAGGGGAAGAGGGCGGGAGCTCGCCCCGGCGGAGGTCGTGCGCCAACGCGGCTAACGGCCCCGAGGTCACCGTGTGGAATCATCGAGTGGCGTAGACTCGACACCGCAGCCCGACGTCGTCGCCGACCCCCTCGCTAGGAGCAGAATGTATCGGTCAGTCCCGGTCCCCGCAGCCACAGATTTCGTCATCACGAACGCGCGGATCGTGCCCGTGGCCGATGCGTCCGGGAACCGCGCCGAGGCGATCGAATCCGGCACGCTGACGGTCAGGGACGGCCGCATCACCGAGGTGGCCCCCGGCTCCGTCGACACCTCCTCCCTCCCAGCGGACACCGAGGTCATCGATGCCGGTGGACGCTGGGTTCTGCCCGGTTTCATCGAAGCCCACGGCCACCTCGGTGTCCATGAGGACGGTGAAGGCTGGTCCGGTGACGATACGAACGAGATGACCGATCCCAACGGGGCGGGCCTGCGCGCGCTCGACAGCATCGATCCCACCGATCTCGGATTCAAGGATGCCCTGCGTGGGGGTGTCACCTCGGCGCTCATCAAACCCGGTTCCGGCAATCCCATCGGCGGTCGCACCGCTTTCCTCAAGACCTGGGGTCGGATCGTCGACGAAATGCTCGTGACGCAGGATCTGTCCGTGAAGTCCGCACTCGGCGAGAACCCGAAACGCGTATACGGAGAGAAGAAGGTCACCCCATCGACGAGGATGGGCACCGTCAAGATCATCCGCGACGCCTTCGTCGAAGCGCGGAACTACCAGGCCAAACGTGCGCAAGCCGACGCCGATGGCACCCCGTTCGACCGCGACCTGGTCAAGGAGACCCTGGCCGACGTCCTCGACGGCAAGCTCGCATGGGACCAGCACTGCCACCGCGCCGACGATATCGCCACCGCCATCCGCCTGTCCGAGGAATTCGGCTACCGCCTCGTCATCAACCACGGGACCGAAGGCCACAAGATCGCCGATTTCATCGCCGCCAAGGGCATCGACGTCATCCTCGGCCCCCTGATGACCTCCCGGTCGAAGGTCGAACTGCGCGACCGCACCCTGGCCACCGCGGCCTCCCTCGCCGAGGCGGGAGTGCGCATCGCGCTGACCACCGACCACCCGGTCATCCCGATCAACTTCCTCATCCACGAAGCCTCCCTGGCCGTGAAGGAAGGGCTCGACCCGATCGTCGCGATCGAAGCGCTGACGATCAACCCGGCCGCGATCTTCGGCCTCGACGACCGCCTCGGCTCCTTGGCCGAGGGCCGTGACGCCGATATCGTCATCTGGTCCGGCGATCCGCTCGATCTGAGCTCCCGTGCCGAGACCGTCTTCGTCTCCGGCCGTCGCGTCTTCGACTACGACGCCGCCTCAGGAACCGCGCACATCGCCGACCCACTCGGCCCGACACTCATCAGCGAGCCGTGAGCGACAGAGAACTCGAAGACGCCACCACCACCGAGGTTCGGGTCGAGGATCCGGCCGAGCCGGGCCCTGTCCGAGGTTCGTCCCCGGCCCCGACCTCCGGCGGCAACCCGGAGGCCGGATCCCAGGCCCTGCGCGAACTGCTCGAACGCACCCGCCTGCAGCGGCTAGCCGAACTGCGGGACTCCTCACCGGAACCCCAGCCCGAAGATCTCGCCAAGGCCGCCGCGGCGAAGGCGGCGAAGGCCGAACGCGGCGGCGGGCGGTCGAAATCCCGCACCGACCACCTCGGTGCGTCTCAGCGCATCGCCCAGAAGGTCGCCCGGCGCACCGTCGGCAAACTCGTCTCCGGTACGACGGAGAACACGCAGCCGGTCCCGATCGTCACCGCGCTCAAGGGCACCCCGTACCAGGCGCCCGTCCAGGCGAACGAGCCGAGCGAAGACGAAGCCCGGATGATCCTCGACCTCGCCGCCGATATCGCGGCGATGATGATGCGCGCCGGTGCCGGCACCAGCGATGTCGAGGTCTCCGTCATCGCCGCGTGCACCGCGTGCGGTCTGGCCACCGTCGAGGTCGATCTGACCTCGAACACGCTCGTCGTGCACTATTCGACTTCGGACGGACGTCTGCTGACGGTGATGCGGGTCAACCGCGGTGAGTCCACGCATTTCGCGAAGCTCGCCTCTGTGCACAAGCTCGTCACCGACCTCGTCGACGGGCGTTTGGAATTCCATGAGGCACGCAGTCGTCTCGACGCGATACGCACGCAGCGGCGACCGTTCCCCGAATGGTTCACCACTGGTGCCTGGGGCTTCATGGTCGGTGCCCTCGTCCTGCTGCTCGGGGGAGGCCCGATCGCGATTCCCCTGGGTATCATCATGGCGATCGTCGTGTTCCAGTTCGGCAAGCTGCTCGGACGCACCCACCTGCCGTCGTTCTTCATCACGGCGATTCAGGCAGCCTCGGCGACGCTCATCGCCACCATCGCCGGCGACGTCGGTATCATCGCCTCACCGCAGTACCTCGTGGCTGCCGGAATCGTTCTGCTGCTGCCGACGCAGTCGCTGTACTCGGCGGTTCAGGATGCGCTGACGAATTTCCCGCTGACCGCGGCCGGGCGGGTGGTCGGGGTGTTCATGACTCTGGCCGGCATCGTCTCCGGCATCGCCCTGGGAATCGTGTGCGGTCAGGCCATCGGACTCAGCCATATCGAAGTGCTCGTGCCGAAGACGAGCCCGCATGTGGTCACGGCGATCCTGTCGATGGTCGCGGCGGCCGTGGTGGCGATGTCCGGTGCGGTGGCCATGTCGGCCAGGCGCCGATTCATCCTGCCGGCGGCGCTCGTCGGCCTCGCTTCGCACATCACGATGATGTCGCTGACGCTGTTGGACATCGACAATGTGCTTGCCAGTCTGCTGGCGGCCACCGTCACCGGTTTCCTGTCGCGGCCGCTGGCGCTGCGGCTGGGAGCGCCGGCGATCGTGCTGATGATTCCCGGCATCTACACCCTGCTGCAGGGGCTGTCGATCTTCACCGCTGTCTATCAGATCGCGTCGGAATCGGAGAACGTCTCCTTCGCTGTGGGTCTGTCCTCGCTGTTCACCGCGATCCTGGCGAATGCTGCGCTCGCTGTCGGCGCTGTGCTCGGCAGCTATCTGGCGCTGCCGTTGAAGAACCTCAAGAGTCAGAGCTCGGCTGAGGAGAAGGTCGAAGAGGTGCGCAGCGGCGAGACGTCGACCTCTGTCATCGACTCGGTGCAGCCCGGTGGCGCGAAGACCCAGTCGAGTGGGACCGGAGGACCGAAGGCTCAGTCGAGTGGGGCCGGGGTAGAGAAGGCTCAATCGGGCGAGACCGGAGAAGCGGACGCCTCGGACGAGGCCGATACCGGTCCGATTCAGATCTGATCCGGGCTCAGATCGGGTCCCGGACTCAGACCTGATCCGGCAGGGCCCAGTCGATCGGGTCGATGCCCTTCTGGGCGAGCAATTCATTCGTGCGCGAGAACGGTCGGGAACCGAAGAATCCCCGCCGTGCCGACAGAGGTGAGGGATGCGCGGATTCGATGATGGCCACCTCGGCGGTTCCTGATGTCAGCAGGGGAGCGAGGTTCCGGGCGTCGCGGCCCCAGAGGATCGCAACAAGCGGCTGATCGCGTTCGATCAGCGCGGTGATTGCCCGTTCCGTGATCTCCTCCCATCCTTTGCCGCGGTGGGAGGCGGGTTCGCCGGGGGAGACGGTGAGGGCGCGGTTGAGCAGCATGACTCCCTGGCATGACCAGGCGCGCAGGTCCCCGTGCGCGGCCGGCGGAATCCCGAGGTCGGACTCGAGTTCCTTGTAGATGTTGCCCAGCGACCGCGGCAGGGGACGGACATCGGGGTCGACGGCGAATGACAGGCCGATGGCGTGGCCGGGCGTCGGATAGGGGTCCTGGCCGACGATGAGGACCTTGACCTCGGACAGCGGTTCGGCGAAGGCGCGGAAAACGAAGTCCCCGGAGGGCAGGTAGGCGCGACCGGCGGCGATCTCGTCGCGGAGGAAGTCGCCCATCGAGTGGATTCGCTCTTCCACTCTGGTCAGGGCGTTCGCCCAATCGGGGGACATGATCTCTGTCAGCGGGGGCGTCGACGTCATGGGCACGAGTGTAGCGATGCTCGGCGGACGAGGTCGCGCTGGGACAGTGGCGTCAGCTGCCAAGGAATGGACGGAGCAGGAACGGCGGTGCTGTCGCCAGCGGAGGGAAGCGGGGGCGGGAAGACGCCACGGACGTCATTGTTGGGTCGATCCACGGTGGTTTCCTCACCGATATCACCGTGGATCGACCCAACAATCCTCCATTCACCGCGCAGACGCGGGAAGGGCGAGCTTTGCGAACACCGGCACCGCCTCGGGAGAGGCGGACGATAACGTCGGCACCGCCTCGGCGAGGGTGGGAATCGACCTGCGCGCATGTGCACGGAGCGCAGATCGGGTGTGCGCGATCGCCTACCGAACAGGTGTATTGCCGTTCAGCGCCACGCGTTATGCTCGGCCTAAGGAGTTCATCGTTGAACGAAAGGACCGAAATGTCGGAATTCCCAGAGGCCAAGAACTGGAAGATGCTCATCGGCGGAGAATGGGTCGATGCCGCTGACGGCGACACCACCGATGTCATCACCCCGATCGACCGCAACGTCGTCATCGCCAAGGTGCCCAATGGCAAAGAGGCCGACGCCGACCGTGCCGTCCAGGCCGCACGGAAGGCCTTCCCCGAGTGGGCGGCCCTGCCGTTCAAGGAACGCCAGAAGAAGCTTCTGGCCTGCGCCGATGCGCTCGAAGCCGCCTCGGAGGAACTCGCCCAGCTGACTGCTCTCGACACCGGCAACGCGATCCGCACCCAGGCTCGCCCGGAGACGATCACCCTGGCCGACCTGTTCCGCTACATGGGCGGCGTCGCCGGTGAGGTCAAGGGCAACACCCTGCCCGCCGGAGACAAGCAGCTCCAGTACACCAAGCGCGTGCCTCTGGGCGTCGTCGCCGGCATCCTGCCGTGGAACTCGCCGCTGATGATCGCCGCCTTCAAGACCCCCGCCGCGATCGCCGCCGGCAACACGATCGTCCTCAAATGCGCCGAGGATGCACCGCTGACCATCCTCAAGATGGCCGAGATCATCGCCGACATCCTGCCCGCCGGTGTGCTCAACGTCGTCACCGGCAAGGGCTCGGTCATCGGTGAGGCCCTCAACGTCCACCCCGACGTCGACAAGGTCTCGTTCACCGGATCGACGAGCGTCGGCCGTCACGTCGCCGAGGTGGCCGGTGGCCGTCTCGCGCATTCGTCGATGGAGCTCGGCGGCAAGTCCCCGAACATCATCTTCCCGGATTCGAACGACGACGACACCCTCGAGCAGGTGCTGCTGTCGACCCGCTTCGCCCGCCAGGGCCAGTCGTGCACCATGGGGTCGCGTCTGTTCCTCCACGAGGACATCTACGACGATTTCCTGTCCAAGCTCGTCGACGCGGTGTCGAAGATGAAGGTCGGCGACCCCCGCGATGAGTCCACCGACATCGGCTGCATCATCAACGAGAAGCAGTACGACCAGGTCGCCAGCTACATCGAGATGGGCAAGTCGATGGACGGCGTCGAGATCGCCTACGACGGCTCCGATTCGCTGGAAGTCGGCGAACCCGGCTTCTACCACGCTCCCGTGATCTTCTCGAAGGCGAAGAACGACTGGCAGACCAGCCGTGAAGAGATCTTCGGCCCCGTCCTCTCGGTCATCCCGTGGAAGGACATCGACGAGGTCATCGACATGGCCAACGACTCCGACTTCGGACTCGCGGCCTTCGTCTTCACCAAGGACGTCGACGCGGCCCTGACCATGGCCAACCGGATCGAATCCGGCTGGGTTCAGGTCAACCAGGGCGGCGGCCAGCTGGCCGGCCAGTCTTACGGCGGCATGAAGACCTCCGGATTCGGGCGAGAGGCATCGCTGGAAGGCATGCTCGAAGGATTCACCCAGATCAAGCAGGTCAATATCCGCATCCGCTGATCCTTTTCCCTGCCGAGGCGGCCCTGCTCTTGCGGTCGAATGGGGGGTCGATCCGATCCTCGTGATCGGGTCACCCGGTTCGCCGAGGCGGCCCCGCCTCGGCGAAGGTCGCTCCCTTCACCCCGTCGACACGGTCACCGATCCGGTGCCGTGCGGCGGGGTGATGCAGTTGCCCGCGCAGCCGCCGCCGGGCATGTGCGAGTTGCCGTCCCACGAGCCGTGCCCCGGTCGGGATCGACCTCACAGCCTCGGCGGCGCGCCGGAAATTTCGGTACCGCCGATCCGGCGATAGGATAGAAGCACAGACACCTCTCGAAGGAGCACAACCTCTATGCCGCCGAACGACGACACCTCAGAATTGAACGAGCTCGAGGTGGCCGTTTTGGAGTTCGAGCGGCGGTGGTGGAAATACGGAGGCGCCAAGGACCACGCGATCCGTGAGCGCTTCGACATGTCAGCCACCAGCTACTTCCAGATCCTCAACTCGCTTCTCGACAATCCTGCAGCTCTGGCCAGCGACCCCATGCTGGTCAAGCGCCTTCGCCGAATCCGCAGCACGCGGCAGAGCGAACGCGCCCAAGCCCGCGTCTCGAGGTAGACATGACCGACGAATTCGACGAGATCGAGCCCGGCCGGCGCAGCGGTGCCCATCGACAGGAGTCCGCGGCGTCGTCGAACATCGGTGCCATCTCGCTGGTCATCATCCTCGCCCTGGTCGCTGTCCTGCTGGTCGTGGCCGCCATCAACATCATCTTCTCCTCGATGGGCAACCCCGAGTCGAAGATCGCCGACCCTCCGGCCTCCGAATCGTCGTCGGCCGAACCCTCACCGAGTGAGAGCGAAGTCAGCGTCGCAGACGATTCGATCACCGTCGACGTGCTCAACGGCTCCGGCGTCTCCGGTGCAGCGAAGAAGTTCTCCGAGGCTGTCGAAGAGAAGGGCTGGAAGCTCGGGCAGGTCGGCAACTACTCGACGAACCTCTCTGATTCGACCGTGTACTACAACGGCGAGGAGAACGCGTCCCAGGCCAAGCTCGTCGCCAAGTCGCTGGGAGTCTCCGCCACGGAGGCCTCGTCCGACTTCGAAGCCGACATCACGGTCGTCATCTGTTCGGACATCGCCGATCGCGGACCCGAACCCAGTGGGGGCGGGGACTCGGAGTGATCCGAAGCGATTCGGCGGCGCGGCAGCGCGACTGAGTCGGCGGGATCGGTTCGGCCTCGGCCGCCTCGGCGGGGTGCGAGCATCAGACGGTGGGCTCGATTCGGCCACGGCCGCCGCGTCAGGGTGAGGCCATGAGGCTGAGGGACTCCTTGGTTGCGGTCGGGTCATGGGACGGTGGGCCGCCTCGGCGAATTCCTGACCGAATGGTCTGATTTCATTTGCCGCGATCCCCGCTGTGAACAGGGCAGAAACCCTTAGGTAACGAATCTATAACAGTGTTGAACCGCTCTAGGTGGGATGCGCGCCTGCGGTAGAGTTGCAACAGCTAGGCAAGCACAGCACCTTGTGTTCTATTCGTGCTTCACCGAGATTATTCTCTAGAGGTCAATGAGAGAAGTCGCGGGGTCAGTTGAGTTTTACTAGCTTCCGTATCTCGGGTGGGGTCATCTGATCGCGGCTGCGATGCGGGATTTCAATGGCACTGCACTGTATGGAGAAGTAATGGCACAAGGTACCGTCAAGTGGTTCAACGCTGAAAAGGGCTATGGATTCATCACCCTTGAAGGCGACAACCAGGACGTGTTCGTTCACTGGAGCGCAATCCAGATGGACGGCTACCGCTCTCTCGAAGAGGGCCAGCAGGTTCAGTTCGAAGTTGGAGAAGGACAAAAGGGTCCTCAGGCGGAGTCCGTCACCCTCCTCTGAGACTGGCTGCTGTCAGCACAGTTTTCTGATCCGCTGCGGCGGGGAGTCGGAACGGCCTTCGGGCCGACCGGCACCAATCGCACGGGGGAAGCGCCGAGCAGGCAACTGCTCGGCGCTTTTCAGTGCCCGCGGGGCGCGGGGGCCGCGTCGGGTGCACCCGCGCGCATGGACTTCGATTCAGCCCAGTGTGAGTTGAGCAGCCCATGTTGGAAACAGGGCTACTCGCCCTAAACTGGGCTGTTCGAAATCGTGGGCAATCGGGCCTGCTCCAAGCGTTTCGCGCTGGGCCGAACTGCCCGCTGCGCCTCCATCGCGCGCCGACAACTCGCGGATCTGAACTGCCCTCGCCCATCTTGGCGGGCGACAAACATTTGCACTCGCATGGGGAGAGTGCTAAATCTAGTACTGGTGAAAACCGATGGGTTCCCACCAGTCGTCTCGAGAGCGTGGTCCATATGTGGAATGGAACATGCGGACACACTCTCTGCCGTCGCGGGCGTTGACGACTGCTCTGGATTCCCACTCCACTCCATCAGGGAGGATCTAAGCCACTATGGCAAAGATGATTGCATTCGACGAAGAAGCTCGTCGAGGACTCGAAGCTGGCCTCAACCAGCTTGCGGACGCGGTCAAGGTGACCCTTGGACCCCGCGGTCGCAATGTCGTGCTCGAAAAGCAGTGGGGCGCACCGACCATCACCAACGATGGCGTCTCCATTGCCAAGGAGATCGAACTCGAGGACCCCTACGAGAAGATCGGCGCCGAGCTCGTCAAGGAAGTCGCCAAGAAGACTGACGACGTCGCAGGCGACGGAACCACCACCGCTACCGTGCTCGCACAGGCTCTCGTCCGCGAAGGCCTGCGCAACGTGGCAGCCGGTGCTGATCCGCTCAGCCTCAAGCGCGGTATCGAGAAGGCCGTTGAGGCCGTCACGAACGTCCTGCTGAACAACGCCATCGACATCGAGACCAAGGAACAGATCGCCGCTACCGCTGGCATCTCCGCCGGAGATCCCGCAATCGGTGAACTGATCGCCGAGGCCATCGACAAGGTCGGCAAGGAAGGCGTCGTCACCGTCGAGGAGTCCAACACCTTCGGACTCGAGCTCGAACTGACCGAGGGTATGCGCTTCGACAAGGGCTACATCTCCGGTTACTTCGTCACCGACACCGATCGCCAGGAAGCTGTCCTTGAGGATCCCTACATCCTCATCGTCAACTCCAAGATCTCGAACGTGAAGGACCTGCTGCCCGTCCTCGAGAAGGTCCAGCAGTCCAACAAGCCGCTGTTCATCATCGCCGAAGACGTCGAGGGCGAAGCCCTGGCCGTCCTGGTGCTGAACAAGCTCAAGGGCACCTTCAAGTCCGTGGCCGTCAAGGCTCCGGGCTTCGGTGACCGTCGCAAGGCTCAGCTCGCCGACATCGCCATCCTCACCGGTGGCCAGGTCGTGTCCGAGGAAGTCGGGCTCAAGCTCGACAGCGTGACCACCGATCTGCTGGGCACCGCCCGCAAGGTCGTCATCACCAAGGACGAGACCACCATCGTCGAGGGTGCCGGAGACGCCGAGGAGATCGCCGGACGGGTCGCTCAGATCCGCGCCGAGATCGAGAACTCGGACTCCGACTACGACCGTGAGAAGCTGCAGGAGCGTCTGGCCAAGCTGGCCGGCGGTGTTGCAGTCATCAAGGCCGGAGCCGCCACCGAGGTTGAGCTCAAGGAAACCAAGCACCGCATCGAAGATGCCGTGCGCAATGCCAAGGCTGCTGTGGAAGAGGGAATCGTCGCCGGTGGCGGCGTCTCGCTCATCCAGGCTGGCAAGGCCGCATTCGCCGACCTCGCACTCGAGGGAGACGAGGCCACCGGCGCCAACATCGTCAAGGTTGCCATCGAAGCCCCGCTGAAGCAGATCGCCACGAACGCCGGCCTCGAAGCCGGTGTGGTTGCCGACAAGGTCGCCAACCTCGAAGCCGGATTCGGTCTCAACGCCGCCACCGGTGAGTACGAGGACCTGCTGGCCGCCGGCATCAACGACCCGGTCAAGGTGACCCGCTCTGCCCTGCAGAACGCCGCCTCGATCGCCGGTCTGTTCCTCACCACCGAGTCGGTCGTCGCCGACAAGCCCGAAAAGGCCGCCGCAGGTGCAGACGCAGCTGCCGGTATGGACGGAATGGGTGGAATGGGCGGCATGGGCTTCTGATAGCCACCGCTTGTTCGATCGGCCGTGCCGGTGCCCGCAAGGGTGCCGGCACGGCCGTTTTCGTGCTCGGACTCTCGGGTCCCGGCCCGACGGTCAGATCGTTCACGCGGAAGTGTCCGCTCGTCGTGCGTCGGCGACCATCATCGCCGAGGCGGCCCGCCGACCCGTTGTGACACCGCTCGGGCCCGCATAGGCTGGGTCCATGACCTTCACCGGAACCGACGCCTGCGGAAACAGTCCGAAGAACGTCTTCGTTGCAACGTTCGAGGAGAATCTCTTCAACGGCGACAGAGAAGCACTCAACGAGGTGATCGCCGACGATTGCGTGCTCCAGGTCGTTCACCCTTCCGACGTCGAAACCCAAACGGGCCGGGAAGCCGTCGTCGAAGCGCTGTTGAAGTTGTCCGGCCATTCTCACGAGGTCGGCCACCTCGAAGCAGCGATCACCCACGGCAAAGCCGCGGCCGCGTGGGGATACTGGCAGGCCGAGGCCGACGGCGACGACCTGCGGCACTTCTCGCACACGATGTGGTTCACCACGCACAAAGCACAGGAGTTCGGACAGATCCGGATCTTCCAAGTCTGAAACGGTTCCGGACGTGCCCGGCCTGAGACGGTCCCGGAGGTTCCCGGTCTGAGTAGGAAACGGAGTTTCCGGGCCTGAAGAGGCCCAGACCCTGCCAGACCCGGAACGTAACCTCAGTCCCAGGGATTGTCGCGGTTATGGCGGCGATGCGACCGGCGCCGGTCCCGCTCTTCCCGTCGTGAGATCTGTCCGGGAGAGTACGGCGGATGAGACGGATGCGGCGGCTGCAGGCCCGTACCGAAGTCCGCTTCATAATCCCGCTCGGGAGGCTCACCCTCCTCGAGCTGTCGTTTGGCCTCAGCATCACCGAGCTGAGCCCGGGCCCGTCGAGTGAGCTCCTTCTTCCGGTTGCGGATGATCTCGTCCTTGCGCGCGATGTGTCCCAGTCCGCCGAGCAGCGTGGGAATGATGACGAAGATCGGCCAGAAGAAGATGAACCCTCCAGAAGCGATCGACGAGATCGCCCAGATCGCCAGCACGATCCCGACCGGTCCTGCAACAGCACCGAGCAGTGCACGACGCACCCGATCTCGGTAGTACTTCTGCGCCGCGGCATCGATCTGCTCCGGCGTGATCGGCACCCGCTCTGCCTCGAGGCGAGCCAGTGCCTGCGCACGGCCCGCAACATCGAGCTTGCCAGGCTCGACCTCGGCCGGATCGGCGAGGACGAGATCCTCGATCAGCTCTGGGACTTCACCGAGCGTCTTGATCTTCGCAGCCGCCTCGGTGCGTTCATCGAACTCCTCAACGTCGAGCTGACCGAGAGCATAACCCTCCGAGAGGACATCACTGACGACCGCGCGGTCGGCATCAGAGGCCCGGACCCGCCCATACGAGCGGGGATCTGCGCTGAACCGCGACCAGAGGGGACTGGCATTCATGGTGAATACTCTAACCCCGCGATCAGCGGTGAGACTGAGGATCAGCCGGGAATCGGGCTGGACTAAACTCGACCGAGTGGAACCCGTTGTCGTGCTCATCCTCTTCGCCGTGTTCCTCGGCGCATTGTCCCAACGCGTCACCGGGATGGGATTCGGCCTGGTCAGCGGTCCCTTCCTCGTCCTTCTCCTCGATCCGTTCAGCGGCGTCATCCTCGTCAACATCTGCGGAATCGTCGCCTCATTCTCCGTCTTCGTCCGCACCTTCGCAGAGGTGGAATGGCCGCCTTTCCGGCATCTTTCCTTGGGCGCGGTGATCGGTACCATCCCCGGCGCGCTCCTGTCGTCATCGATGCCGACCCCGCCGCTGCAGATCCTCATCGGCGCACTCATCATCGTCTCCCTCATCAGTTCACTGACCTTGGGGAAGCTGGGGCGGACGATCCCCGCGAACATCGGCACACGCCTGACGGCCGGTCTCTTCTCCGGGGCGATGTCTGCCGCGGCAGGAGCCGGGGGACCGGCGGTGAGCGCCTTCGCTGTGCTGACGAACTGGGAACAACGGTCGTTCGCGGCCACCCTGCAGCCGTTCCTCGTCGTCGGGACCGCCTCGGCGGTGGTGATGAAGGTGATCATCGACGGAGGGACCTGGCTTCACCTGGAGCTCGGAGTCTGGATCGGACTTGGGCTCGTCCTTGTCGCGGGCCTCGCCGGAGGCGATTGGCTCTCCCGCCATATCGACGTGGGCGCAGCGCGGATCGGGATGCTCGTCCTCGCTTTCGGAGGCGGGATCGCGGCCTTGGTCAAAGGTCTCGTGGCCCTCGCCTGAGGCGGTGGCGCACTGGCCGTCTGAGGCGGTGGCGCACTGGGCGAGCGACGGTGTTCGATGACCCGCGCGCAACGGCGTCGCGTGACCTGCATGCACCGGTCTTCCACCGCCTGGGTCTGAGCCGTCATCGACGGCCGCGGACTGAGCAGATGTGGGGCACAGGCTCAGACGTCTTCCAGTTTCATCGGGCATACTGTTCGAGGACAAAGCTAGCCTGGGAGGCATGGATCGTGACTGAAGTATTTCTGTTGCTGCTCGTAGTTCTCGGGGCCGTTTTCTTCATCGGTCACCGCAAGGAGAAGAAGCGGCAGCAGGAATTGCACGCCGCTGAACTTCAGCAGGTGAAGAAGACCGCTGAAGAGGACGTCACCGCATTCGGTGAGGAAGTCGCCGAACTCGACGTCATCACCGCTGGCGTCGACCTCGACACGGGCGGAGCGCAGGACTACAAGCAGGCGCTCGACTCGTACGACGTCGCCAAGGAGACACTCGAGAAGGTCTCCGAACCCACTGACATCCGCCACGTCACCGAGGCGCTCGAAGACGGCCGCTATGCCGCCAAATGCGTTCGCGCCCGGGTCGAAGGCAAACCCCTGCCGGTGCGTCGTCCGCCCTGTTTCTTCAACCCGCAGCACGGTCCCTCGGTCGAAGACATCGATTGGGCTCCGGCCGGCGGCCAGCTGCGCCCCGTGCCCGTGTGCGCTGCCGACGCCGAACGCGTCGCTGTCGGCGCCGATCCGCTGGTGCGCAAGGTCGTCACCGGTGACGGACACACCCGTCGCGCTTATTGGGAGGCCGGGCCGGCCTACGCCGAATACAACCGCGGCTACTTCAATTCCTACGCTGGCTCCGGCCTGCTGCCCGGCGTCCTCATGGGTGCCATGATGTTCGGCGGAATGGGCGGCGGCTGGGACGGCGCATACGGCGGCGACATGGGCGACGCCGGTGGCGATATGGGCGGTGACACGGGCGGCGGTGACGGCGGCGGCTTCTTCGGAGGCGACGGTGGCGACGGCGGCGGCCTGTTCGACGGATTCGGAGACATGTTCTGATGGACACGATCGAGATCCGCGGCGAGTCGATCAGACTCGGTCAGCTGCTCAAACTCCACGGAATCGCTGAACACGGTGCCATGGCCAAGGACATGATCGCCGACGGTGAGGTCAGCGTCAACGGCGAGGTCGAGACCCGCCGCGGTGCTACGATCCGTCCCGGCGACCGTATCGAAGCTCTCGGCGAAGTCATCGAGGTGGCAGCTGAGGAAGGCTGACAGCTTCGGATATGAGTGGAGGGCGTCCCTGCAGGGACGCCCTCCATCTGTCTGTTCGGACTGAATTGCTCTCTGTTCCGGCTGAACTGTTCTCTGTTCGGTCTGAACTGCCTACTGCAGTTCAGGAGCTCCCGGGGTGTCGTTGATGCCCGGGGCGTCCCACAGAGCCGACCAGTTCGACGTGTCCTCTTCGAACGGCAGCTCGTTCGAGAGGATGCCCTTGACCTGGATCTCCAGGGGATTGTCCCGCTGCTTCGGGCCCAACTGCACGAACGGATAGAAAGTTCCGCGCTTGTACTGGTAGACCAACGCCATCCGACGCCCATCGGGATGGACGAAGTACACGGTTGTGCACAGCAGCATCGTGTCGAAGCCCTGATTGACCAGCGCGGAGTTCACGGCGTGAATGTTCGTGACGAGGTTGACCACCTCGGCGTTCTCATCAGCCACGACCTGCCACGTGAACCCGAACCCGTCGTTCTCCTGCCTCACCGAGGCGGCCGGGTCGGAGCCGATGAGGGCGACGCTTTCGGACTCGGCGGATTGGAACGCGGCTCCCTCGACCTGACGGAAGGCGACGGCCCCGACACCGGTGGGGGTGAAGCCGGTCGCGGCCTGCAGAGTCAGTGCCGCCGGAGGCAGGGCGAAGAGGTCGTCGAGGTTGGCCCGCTTCGGTTTGGACCGGCCGAGCAGTGCGTCGAAGAATCCCATGGAACTCCTATATCGGTGGTGCGCAGTTCAAAAGGTGCAGTTGGTGCTCACTCGGGGCGGGAGAGCTGGGCGGAGATCTGGGCCAGCTGCTCCAGTCGCTTCTCGAGTGAGGGGTGAGTGGAGAAGAGCTGGCCGAAGGCGGCCTTTCCGCTGATGGCGGGGATGAGAGCGAGGTGGTTCGCCGAGGCGGACGACCGCAGATCCTTCTCCGGGATCTTGGCCATGTCTCCGCTGAGCTTCGTCAGTGCCGACGCCAGTGTGGACGGTGCACCGGTGAGGATGGCCGCTGCGCGGTCGGCGGCCAACTCGCGATACCGGGAGAGGGCGCGGATGAGGACGAACGAGAGCCCGTAGACGACGGCTCCGACGAGGATGAAGAGGAGCTGGATCGGGATGCCGTTGTTATTGTTGTTCGACCGTCCGAAGCTCATGTAGTAACCGGCGCGCATCATCAGCGCGGCGACGACACCAGTGACGCCGGCAACTGTCATCACCGTGACATCGCGGTGGGCGACGTGTGAGAGCTCATGGGCGAGCACGACCTCGACCTCATCACGGTCGAGCTTCTCGAGCAGGCCACGGGTCACGCACACCACCGAGCGCTCAGGGGAGCGGCCGGTGGCGAAGGCATTGGGGATCGGGGAGTTCGAGACGGCCACGCGGGGTTTCGTCGAATCGGCCAGCTGGCAGAGTCGGTCGACGATCGTATGCAGCTCCGGAGCCTCCTCGGGGGAGACCTCCCGTCCGCCCATGGCACGCATGGCGATCTTGTCGGAGAAGTACCACTGGAAGAAGAACGCGCCGGCGCTGATGAGGACGGCGATGATGACTCCGGGAATGTTCTGTCCGAAGATCCACCAGATCGCGAGGATGAGGACGACATAGATGAGGCCGTTGAGGAAGATCGTCCATCCCATCCGCATGGTCAGTCCGTTGTCTTTGACGAAGCGATTCTTCATCGGGGTTCCTCTCTGGCAGTGGCAGAACCGGCCCACTGTCGAAGACAATGGGCCGGGTGCATTTCGGTGCTCTGTGGTTTCAGGCCGGGTCCGGGATGAAACCCTCGCCGGTGAGCAGTTCGGCGATCTCGGCCAAGGTGGCGTCGACGAAGGGGATGACGACATCGGAGGATCCGAGGTAGTCATCGGCGACGGGCTGCCCGTTGGCCGTGACGTAGTCGTGGAGGGCGCTCAGCGCGGTGCGGGCGGCTTCCTCGTTGCCGGCGTTGACGGCATCTTCGACCTGGTTGTCGTACTTCTGGAGCAGGTCCTGGTCGACGTTCTTGACGTCGAACTGTCCTTCGCCCATGATGCGGATGATCATTGCTGATCCTCACCTTCGAGCGACTTCTGGTCCTGCTTCTCGGACCCGGCAGGCAGGGAGTCACGCATCCGCTGGAGTTCCATCTCGACGTCGTTCTCGCTGGAGAGGGAGTCGAGCTGGGCGGTGATGTCGTCCTTCTGGGTTCCCGTGACGTCGTCGAGGGCACCCGAGGCGAGGAGCTCATCGACGGCACCGGCCCGCGCCTGCAGCGACGCGGTCTTGTCTTCGGCGCGCTGGACGGCGAGTCCGACGTCACCGAGCTCTTCCGAGATGCCCGAGAACGCCTCGCCGATCTTGGTCTGTGCGTCGGCGGCGTTGTATGTGGCCTTCAGCGTCTCCTTCTTCGTGCGGAAGGCGTCGACCTTGGCCTGGAGACGCTGCGAGGCGAGAGTGAGCTTCTGCTCCTCGCCCTGCAGTCCTTCGTGCTGGGTCTGCAGGTCGGTGATCTGCTGGGTCAGCCCGGACTTGCGGGTCAGGGCCTCGCGAGCGAGGTCTTCGCGACCGATCTGCATGGCTTTCTCGGCCTGACCGGAGAGCTTGTTCTGCTGCTGTTCGAGCTGGTTGATCTGCAGCTCGAGGCGCTTGCGGCTGGTGGCGACATCGGCAACACCACGACGGACCTTCTGCAGCAGCTCCAGCTGCTTCTGGTACGAATAGTCAAGGGTTTCGTTGGGGTTTTCGGCCTTGTCCAGAGCTTTGTTGGCCTTGGCACCGAAGATCGTCGCGATCCGTTGGAAGATACTCATCCGTAGTCGACTCCTGCATTGGTTTGACCCGACGCTGCCAACCCGATCCACTCCGGTCCGGAGATTCTTGGCCAACACCGCCGCGAACTATCGCTCTCAAGTCTACTGAGAAAGGCTGATAGTTTGCCAGACGCCGACTACGAGAACGAACAGATCCCGGCCGCGGAATCTCGGGGATCCGCGGCGGGGATCTGTGTCGCTCGGCGAACGGGACTCGACAGGGCGTGCAGCGCGAGCGGATCCGGTCGGGACGCCCGACCGAGCAGGGACTCGACGAGGCGGAAAGGGAACTGCCCGTCACGAACGGAAGCTCGATCGTGACGGTGGAATCCGATCGGCTCAGGGGGCGAAGAGACGCGAGTTCGCCGCCTCCACTTCGGAGTACTGCCGGGCCGCGGTGTGGAGCGCTCCGTGGACGGAGTTGAGCGATTCCATGAGCTGCTTCTGCGCACGCTCCCACTGGTTGACCACGGCTTGGAAGTTCTGGGCCGCACTGCCGCGCCAGCATTCCTGGAGGGCGAGCAGATTGCGCATCATCGTGTCGGATTCGGACACGAGATTGCGGGAGGTGTTCGCGGCGGCTGTGGCAGCGGATTGGACGCGTTCGGCGTCGACTTCGAAACTCATCATCACTCCTCTTGGTCAGAGACGTTCCGCCGCGGTCGGGCGAGACGACATCAGTGTCGGCTGACGCGACAGAGGAGGGGAAGAGCACGGAAAGAGGGTGTGGACAGCGTTCGGCTGTCCACACCCTCCAGGTGGCTGAGTCACGACGGGATCCCCACGCGCGGACGCTCGAGTGGTGAACGTTCGGGCGGCTGACCGCTGAGCCAGCGGACCGACTCGGAGACGTGCCTACTGCAGCACGAGCGTGACGTCGAGCTTCTGTTCCTTCCCGCCGCGGACCACGGTGACCTCGACCGGGGTGTTCACCGGCTGGGCGCGGACGAGGGCGCGCAGGGCGATGGCGTTGTTCACCTTGGTTCCGGCCACCTCGACGATGTCGTCCCCGTCCTTGATTCCGGCCTTGGCCGCGGGGGATCCGCCGGCCACGGACTGCACCTTGGCGCTGCCTCGGCTGATCCCGCCGCTGTTGATGTGCCCGTCGGTGAGAGTGATGCCGAGGAACGGATGCTGGGCCTTGCCGGAGGAGATGAGCTGATCGGCGATCATGACAGCCTGGTTCGCGGGGATCGCGAATCCGATGCCGATCGACCCGGACTGACCTCCCTCGCCCTGGCTCAGCGATGCGGCAGCCGAGTTCACGCCGATGAACTGGCCATCACCATTGACCAGCGGTCCACCCGAGTTGCCGGGGTTGATCGCCGCATCGGTCTGGATGGCGTTCGTGATCGTCATCTCCTTCTCCTGCGAGGAGGCATCGTCGCCGATGTTCTCCGTCGATACCGGACGGTCGAGCGCGGAGACGATGCCGGTGGTCACGGTGTTGGCCAGGCCGAGCGGGTTGCCCAGGGCCATCACGGGATCGCCCACGGTCAGCTTCTTCGAATCGCCGATGACCAGAGGGTTCACACCGTCGGGCACCTGCTCGAGCTTGATGACGGCGATATCGGTCGAGGGATCGCGGCCGACGATCTTCGCCTCCGTCGTCTCGCCGTTCTTCATGGTCACGGCGATCTCGCCGTCGGGGGTGTCCGCGGGCGCGACGACGTGGTTGTTCGTGATGACGTGGCCCTGATCGTCGTACAGCGCGCCCGAGCCGAGCCCCTGGACCTGGCCTCGAGTGCCGACCTGGATCGACATCACGCTGTCGGAGGTCTTCTCTGCGACCTGCGTCCAATCGGGGGTTTCGATCGTCTCCTCGGCGACCTTGCGCGGTTCGTCGTTCTGCATCGACGAGAGCGCATAGTTTCCGCCGAACGCGAGAGCCCCACCGAGGAGCGCGGCCACCAGGCCGATCGCGATCGTCGCGCCCCAACCGGGTCCTTTCTTCTCTCGCCGAGGCGGCTGCTGAGCTCCGTACGGACCGAACCCGTCCGGTCCGACAGGGCCTCCGGGACCGTTGGGACTCCCCGGTCCACCGGGGCCGGGCTGGGAACCGACGGCCGAGAATTCCGAGGAATAGGGGACAGAGCCGGGTGCTGTCGAATAGGCGTTGGAACCGGTGGGCCGGCCGGGAGCGTTCTGTTGGTTCGATGCGACCTGCTGACCGGAACCAGGCTGTTGGCCCGGAGCGTTCGGGTACCCGGGACCGTGCGGGTACTGGGGGCCGTTCGGGTTGCCGGGGCCGTTCGGGTTGCCAGTAGCGGCTGGATAGCCGGCGGAACCTGTCTGCTGAGAGTTCGCCCCGGCCTGATAAGCCCCAACGCCAGCAGCTGCTGCTCCGGCTCCCGCCGTGGCGCCGACTGCTGCCGAGGGACCGGAGCCGTCAGCGGTCGAGCCGGTGCTGCTCTGTCCGGCGTTGTTCTGGCCCTGATACGACTGCGGACCATTCTGCTGGGACTGCCCGTACGGGGACGGGTGCTGAGTCTGATTCGGCTGGACGTTCTGCCGATCCGGCTGCGGCTGATTGCCGAAATCGCCCTGGGCACTCTGGTGTCCTGGATAGCCCTGCTGACCGCCCTGCCGTGGGCTGCCTGGCTGGTACGAAGAGTGCTGCTGCCCGTTCGGCTGATACGGGGACGGCTGCTGGGAGGGAGAGCCTCCTCGGTGAGGGGATCCGTCCACAGGGTTCTGCGCCTGAGTCGACGGAACGTCGGGGCGTCTCTCCGGCGGTGCGACCGGTGGACTGACGCGTGCAGGACCGTTGGGCTGGGACGGGAAGGTGCGCGGAACCTCGGCTCCGGACCCGCGGTAGCCACCGGCCGATGGGCTGCGACGTCCCCCGCCGGCGGAACCGCTGCCCTGATTCCCCGACGGAGGCGGTGTCTGATCATCCGATCGGGAGCTGCGGGACACCTCATCCGGATTCTGAGGGTCGGTGTTCTCGTTCATCGCTCATCCTTTCGCGTGTCCGCAGTGGTTTCGCCGTTGTCGGAGATGGGCAGGTCGATGCGGAACGTCGCACCGCCGCCCGGAGTTTCGTGGACGGAGATCGCACCATGGTGGTTCTCCACGATCGCCTTGACGATTGACAGGCCGAGCCCGGACCCGCCGGTGTCCCTGGTCCGGGACACGTCGAGGCGGTAGAAGCGCTCGAAGATGCGCGGAACCACCTCGGGGTCGATTCCGTCGCCGTGGTCCCTGACCTCGAAGCGGACCCTGCCGTTGGGGAATCCTCGCAGTGACTCATCGACCGTGATCGATCCGGCCGCCGTGACATCGGGGACGATGTTCGCCGGCTCGGGAGCCTTGGACTGCGAACCGGACTGGGGGTCGGTCGATGAATCGGACTGAGACATAGCCGGAGAATCGGCCGCTGCCCCACTCTGCGATCCGGAATTCTGAGGACCGGTGGGTTGCGCCGACTGCGATCCGGACGGTGTCCTGTGCTGCCCGTTGTGCTGCCCCTCTCCCCGCTCCGCATTCGCGGCGGGACTCTCGGGACCCACCTGACGGTCGGGCTTGGTCGGGGACTGTGCAGCGGTCCGGGGGGTCGGTTGGGTGTCGGTTTGGTCGTGTCCGGCGGAGTCGCCTCGGCGGAATATGCGGACCCCTCCGGTGACGAACCCGCGTTCACGGGGTTTGTCCTTCGCCCCGCTCTTCGCACCATTGCGACCGTTCTGGCCGCGGGCGCCGACCTCGCGGATCTCGCCGGTGTCCGCGGAATCGGGGTCGACCGACTCGGGGAGACCGACGACGCCGACGGCGAATTCGATCGCCGCGTGCTCGGGGGTGTGCCGCACGGCGTTGCCGGCGAGGTTGACAATGACCTGGCGGATCTTCGATTCGGAGCCGCGGATCATCGGCACGGGTTGGGCGTCCTCACCGTCGAGTCCGATGAAGCTGATATCGCGGTCCGGGGCCTGTGCCGCGGCATCGGCGGCGGCATCGCGGACGACCTTGTGCAGATCGACCGGGCCGATCTCGGCGGCACGCTGCTCGTCGAGCCTGGCCAAGACGACGAGATCGTCGACGAGGACGCCCATGCGCTTGGCCTCCGACTCCATCCTCTCCATCGCATTGGCCACGTCCTCGGACTTCGTGATCGCACCCTGGCGGTACAGCTCCGCATAACCGCGGATCGTGACCAGGGGCGTGCGCAGCTCGTGCGAGGCGTCGGAGACGAACTGGCGGATGCGCTTCTCCGAGCGGGTCTGCCCGTCGAAGGAGTCCTCGATGCGTCCGAGCATCGTATTCAGTGCCGCCGACAACCGCCCGAGCTCGGTGTTGCGCGGATAGCTGGGCACACGTTGGGACAGGTCGCCGGCGGCGATGCGGGAGGCGGTCTTCTCGATATCGCGCAGCGGGCGGAACGTGTTGTTGATCGCCCAATAGCCGACTCCGGCGACCATCGCCAGGGCCAATAGGCCGATGCCGATCATCGTGTTCCGGGCCCGCTCGTTGATGTTGTCGACTTCGCGGTCGAAAGGCACCGCGATGGACACGAGCACGTCGGTGTTCTTCACCTTCATCGCCCGGGCCCGCCACTGCGAACTCGTTCCGGCGACGGTGAAGGGCTCGCCGCCGCGCGAATAGACTTCCTTCTCGTTGATCTTCGGCAGGATCGGATGGTTCTGCGGCTCCGGGGCGACGGGGTCGCGGATCGGGTCCCCGTCCGTGTTGTAGAACTGCACATAGAATCCGCCCGGCAGGAGGCTCTTGAGCTGATCCCAGGAATTCGAATCGATCGTCGTCGACGACGGCGCATCCTCGGCGTCGTCGTCCCCGGACTGGAGTTCGGCCTTCTGGAACACATCTTGGTAGGCCTGCTTCGCCAGGGTCTCGGAGGCGCTGATGAGTCGTTCATCGGTGCGCTGGACGAGGCTGTCGCGCAGGTTCTCCAACACCCAAGCGCTCGTCCCCGTGAGGACGAGCAGCATGAGCAGCATCATGATGGCCAGCAGCTTGGTGGTCAGAGACCATTCTTCCCAGAAGCCGGGACGGGAGGGACGGGATTCTATTGCCACGTATGTAATCTATCGTCCTTGCATGGACGACTACTTGGATTCCGGTGTGCGCAGCATGTAGCCGACCCCGCGCTTGGTCTGGATCATCGGTGTCCACTCCATCTCGACGGGGTGGCCGGCGGCATCCGTCTCCGGGGTGACGTCGATCTTGCGGCGCAGGTAGGAGATATAGGACTCGACGATTCCGGTGTCGCCGCCGAAGTCGTATTCCCACACGTGGTCGAGGATCTGCGACTTCGACAGGACGCGGTTCGTGTTGAGCATGAGGTAGCGCAGCAGCTTGAACTCGGTGGGGGAGAGGTCGATGAGGATGCCGGAGCGGCGGACCTCATGGGTATCGTCGTCGAGTTCGAGGTCGCCCGCCACGATGACGGCGTTCTCCTCGTCCTCGAGATTGCGGGTGCGGCGGAGGACGGCGCGGATGCGGGCGACGACCTCTTCGAGACTGAAGGGCTTCGTCACATAGTCGTCACCGCCGACGGTCAGACCGGTGATCTTGTCCGAGGTGTCATCACGGGCGGTGAGGAACACGACGGGGGCGTTCATGCCGATCTGGCGTAGTCGGCGGGTGACGGTGAAGCCGTCCATGTCCGGGAGCATGACGTCGAGGACGAGGAGATCGACGTCGGTCTGCTCGGCGAGGCGCAGCGCCTCGGCGCCGTTGGCGGCGGAGACGACGTCGAAGCCGGCGAAGCGGAGACTGGTGGACAGGAGTTCGCGGATATTGGGCTCATCATCGACAACGAGCAGGGTGGCTTCGATGTCGGTGTCGTTCTGTGCTGTAGTCATTGCTCCAGTCTGAGACCCATTTCTGGGAGTGGGCTGGAGGTTACCTGAATGCAATTGTGACATGCGTCACTGGAAAACTCTCAGGAAAGTCCTTTTGAGTCCTGGATCGGGTATTCGCTCTCAGGAATGAAGGCCTGATTTCAGTGAAAAATGTGGTCGCGACCAGTTTGCGTTCAGAAACGATCGTCGGGGCGGGTGTGGGTAGGGCGGGTTCGGCTCAGTGTGGGCGCGGCGGGCGAGGGTCGGGTGGCATTGGGAAGACGGTGCCCGACTGGGATGTCGGATTCTCTCGGATCTCACGCGGCGGGCGGAGGTCGAAGAGCTGCCTGGTGACGGCGAAGCGCCGAACCCGCTCGGGGCGGTGGCGGTCATAGATCACCTGGCCGACAGTGCCTCGTAGTGACGGGTCCTGCTGGACGAGGTGACGGGCCCAGCGGTCCCGGCCCTTGTTATCGACGAAGTGAACCACGGTCAGGTTCGGTGCTCTTGCCGAGGAACCGGACCAGTAGTCGATAACGCTGCCTTCGGCCAAGGCTGCATTGGGGTAGGGAGGGCGGTCGAGAATCGGATAACGGGCCTTACGGAATGCGAGCAGGCAGACGGCGATGAGTCCGAGGCCGGCGGCGATTGCAACCACCCACCAGATCGGAGCCGCGTCTGTCATGGCGGGAACGAAGCCGAGGCCGAGCCCGCCGCCGGCCCCGAGTGCCGCCAGCTGGTATCGGAAGAATCTGGACAGGCTGCCGCCGGTGCGGAAGCGGCCGAGGGCCGCGAGCACGAGCAGGAAGCTGATGGCGGCAGAGACGAGGGCCACGATGACGGCGAGGGCGCTGAAGACGACTTTTTCGCTCAGCAGCCCTCCGGGATCCGCGGGAAGGAATGACAGCACCGCAATGGCGAAGCCCGACGTCAGCGTGGCCGACATGGTGGTGATGCCTGCAAGGCTGGCGGCGAGCTTGCGTCCGGCGGTGATGCGCAAGGGTTGAAGTGACATGGGCGGCTCCTCGGCTCAGCCGTGGGGATCGGCATCGGACTGGCGGGCGCGGAAGGCTGCGACATGAGTGCGGGTGGCGCAGCTGCCGGTATCGCAGAAGCGCTTCGAGCGATTGCGGCTGAAGTCGGCGAGGTAGGCGCGGCAGTCCTCGGCGGCGCAGCGGCCGAGCCGGTCGAGATCGCCGGAGCGGATGAGGTCGATGAGGACCAGAGCGACATCGGCGGCCACTCGGTCGGCCAGGCTGGCTTGAGCGCCGGTCGCGTGCAGGTGCCAGTCCCAGTGGTCGTGTTTGACCAATTGCGGCACTGACCCCGAGTCGCTCAGTGTGAGATTTATCTCATCGACGACCGCGATCGTCCCCGCTTCGACCTCGTCGTCGGTCTCGGCGTCGATGCTCGCATCCAGTGCTGCGGCGAATCTGCGGCGCAGTTCCAGGGTCTCGTCGACGTCGCTTCTGGTGGCGGTCAAAGGTCCGGAGAAGTCGTGCCGGGCCGCGAATTCGCGGAGTTTCGCGGTTGTCGTCAGTTCGTCACCGCCGTCCGTGATGTCGCCGGAGGTGTTGAGGAGGTCGACGAGCATCGTGAGGTTTGCGCGAATGTCGTAGATGAAAGCCATGGTGAATGACATTCTGCCACAGGATGTAAGGACCAAAATGCACTTGACCCATTTCAATTTCAGGGTCGATACTGAAACCGGCAGCCGTCGGACCGCCTCGGCGAGGGGATGATCTGCCACCGCGCCATCCGCTCAGCGTCGCACTGTCAACTCAACACCGCACCACCACCTCAGGGGACGTCTGTCCTCGTACGCCACTCAACGTTTCACCACATCAGGAGGTCAGGAATGAATCGCACCGTCATCGCAGGGTTCCTGCTCACTCTTGCCTCCGCGTTCTTCTTCGCGGTGTCGGGGCCGATCGCGAAGACGATGTACGCGATCGGGTGGACGCCGGGCGCGGTGGTGCTCATCCGCTTGGCCGGCTCCGCGGTCCTGCTGCTCATCCCCACCCTCATCGCCCTGCGCGGACGCTGGGGCGAAGTGCTCACGCACTGGCGCACCGTCGTCACCTACGGCCTGGTCTCGATGGCCGGCGTCCAGGGGTTCTACTTCGTCGCCGTCGAACACCTCACCGTGGCTGTGGCGCTGCTGCTGGAGATGACCGCGCCGATGCTCATCGTCTTCTGGATCTGGGCGCGAACGCGGACCCGGCCGGCGACCGTGACATTCATCGGGGTCGTCGTCTCGATGATCGGGCTCCTGCTCGTGCTCAACCTGCGCGGATCGTCGATCAGCATCTTCGGCGTGGTTATGGCGATGGCTGCCGCGGTCTGCCTGGCCAGCTACTTCCTCGTCTCTGCGAAGGACACGATCACGATCCCGCCGGTCGCGCTGACCGGTCTGGGCATGGGCATCGGGGCGCTGGCGATGTCGGCCATCGTGCTCGCCGGCGTCATGCCGTGGAACGCGGTGACGGCGGACGTCGACTTCGGCGGGGTGTCGATGTCGTGGGTCGTGCCGATGGCGATGATCGTCGTCTTCACGGTCGGCGCCTACATCACCGGGATCCTCGGTCTGCGCTATGTCGGGGCGACGGTCGGATCGTTCGTCAATCTCGTCGAGGTCCCGTTCTCCGTCATCGTCGCCTGGTTGGTCCTCTTCGAGATGCCCGCCCCGATCCAGCTCTTCGGCGGAGTCTTCATCCTCGGCGGCGTCGGCTTCATCAAGTGGGGCGAGTCCCGCCTGGCCCGCCGCGTCGCCCGCCGCGAGGTCGTCGCCAAGTCCGAACCCTCCCTCATCACCACGTAATTACTACCTGACGGGGGCCCAGCAACCTGGCGCCAGGTTGCTGGGCCGCCGTCGGGTAGTTCGAAGACATCTGCGATGTTAAGAGATGTTGATAGGTTGACCACATGGGCCATATCGAGATCAACGATGTCTCCTACACCCTCGCCGACGGCAGGCCTCTGCTCGGATCGGTGTCGTTTCGCGTCGGGGACGGGGCCAAATCCGCGCTCATCGGTGCCAACGGTGCCGGCAAGACCACTCTGCTGAGGATCCTCACCGGTGAGCTCGTCCCTGATGAGGGAGCCGTTTCGCATACCGGCAGCATCGGATTGATGCGTCAGTTCATCTCCGCCGATACCATCGCCGAGGCGCTCGAGGAACTGGCTCCGAAGCCGATCCGTCGTGCGGCGGCGAATCTGCGTCGGGCCGAAGAGAAGCTGCTCGGACCCGAGAGCGAGTCGACGGCCGTGCAGATGGACTACGCCACGGCGATCAACGATTGGTCGGACGTGGGCGGATACGACGCCGAGGTGCTGTGGGACACCTGCACCACCTCGGCGCTGGGAATGTCGTACGACCGCTGCCGGGACCGTAAGATCTCCACCCTGTCGGGAGGGGAGCAGAAGAAACTCGTGCTCGAAGCGCTCCTGCGCGGCCCCGATGACATCCTCATCCTCGACGAGCCCGACAACTTCCTCGATGTCCCGGGCAAGCGCTGGCTCGAAGCCGAGCTCAAGGACACGGACAAGAGCGTCCTCTTCGTGTCCCACGATCGTGAGCTGCTTGCACAGGCGGCCACGCAGATCATCACTGTCGAGCTCTCTGCGGCGGGGAACACCGCATGGGTGCATCCGGGCGGATTCGGCACTTACCACGCAGCCCGGTCGGACCGGTTCGAACGGCTCGAGGAGCTGCGCAGGCGATGGGACGAGGAGCACGCGAAGCTGCGGTCGCTGGTGCAGATGTACAAGCAGAAGGCCGCCTACAACTCGGACATGACCTCGCGGTACCGAGCCGCGCAGACTCGTCTCGAGCGCTTCGAGACCGCCGGCCCGCCCGAGGCCATTCCGCGTGAGCAGAACCTCGGAATGCGTCTGCGCGGCGGACGCACGGGCAAGATCGCGATCGTCGCCGATGAGCTCGAACTCACCGACCTCATGCTGCCGTTCGACCTTGAAGTCCACTACGGGGATCGGATCGCCGTACTCGGATCGAACGGTTCGGGAAAGTCCCACTTTCTGAGACTGCTCGCAGCCGGCGGCAGCGACCCCGAACCCGAGCACCGCCCGGTCTCTGACATCGACATCGCACCCGTCGCCCACGACGGAACAGTGCGACTCGGAGCCCGCGTGCGCCCCGGCTGGTTCGCGCAGACGCACGGCCGCCCGGATCTGCGCGGGCGGACCCTGCTCGACATCCTCCACCGCGGGGACGAACATCGAGCAGGCCTGCCGCGAGAACCGGCTTCGCGGGCACTTGCCCGCTACGAGCTGGCCGGTGCTGCAGAACAGTCCTTCGATTCGCTCTCGGGCGGACAGCAGGCGCGCTTTCAGATCCTGCTGCTCGAGCTCGCGGGCGCAACCCTTCTGCTGCTCGACGAACCCACCGACAACCTCGACCTCGTCTCCGCCGAGGCATTGCAGACTGCGCTGCAATCGTTCGATGGGACGGTATTGGCAGTCACTCACGACCGCTGGTTCGCTCGTGACTTCGACAGGTTCCTCGTCTTCGGGGCCGACGGCGAAGTCTATGAGTCGACAACACCGGTCTGGGACGAAGGTCGCGTGGTTCGCGACCGGAGGTGAGTCTCCCCAAACTACCTGACGGCGGCCCAGCAACCTGGCGCCAGGTTGCTGGGCCGATCCTTCTATGTCTGTCAAGCCGGCGTGGGAATTGTTTCTAGCCCGTTGAGAATCTTGAAAACTCGACGCGCGAGATACCATTTGAGCTTGCGCTTGAGCTCCCTCTTCGACTTCTTCGTCGGGTCCTCACCAAAGCGCTGGGCAACATAATCCCTGGTTCTCTCATCGTGGATCATCCGGTTCGTGATCACCGTGTGCAGGGCCCGGTTCAACTGCCGATCCCCACCCCTGTTCAACCGGTGTCGTTGCGTGTTGCCCGACGAAGCAGGGATCGGATTCGCCCCTGCCAGGGCTGCGAACGCAGCCGCGTTACGGACTCGTCCCGGATGCGACCAGGCGGTGAAGAACACCGCGGCAGTGAACGTACCGATCCCGGGTTCGGCCAGCAAGACTGCCGCCGGACTGGCCTCAACAAGTTCAGCGAGCTTGTCATGGTTGTCCTGCAGATCGTCATCAAGATCGAGGACGCGTTGAGCTAAACGGACCGCTTCGTCCCGGGACGTGGCCAGGCCGATGTCTTCCTTCCTCGACCGCCACTTCGAGATCTCGACGAACTGGGCATCGGTCAACGAGTTACGGGCATCAATTCCCAGAGCGACAGTGCGCACCAACGCGGTCAGGGAGTTGATCATCCGGGTCCGTTCGGTGGTCATCGCGTCCCGGGCTGCCAACAGCACGCGCAGGCCCTGGCGGACTCCTTCGCCTTGGCGTGGCCACCGCAGCTGGTCGGTGTGTAGCGCCAGCACGGACTTCGCGATCCGGTAGGAGTCGAGCTCATCGCTCTTACCCACGCCGTACCGGGCTTTGGCATCCATGCGTCCAGCTTCGACCACGGGGTATTCGGTCGTGGCGATATGACCGGTCAGCACCGCCCCGTAGGATGCGGTTCCTTCCACGACCCACAGGGTGTCGAGGTCACCTTTCGTCCACCGGCCTGCCCAGGTCAGGGCCCGTTTGATGCCGGCCCGAGATGTCGGGAAGCTGCCGGTAGCCACGAGGATGCCGGTGTTGGTGATGATCGTGTAGACGTGTTTTCTGGCGTGTGTATCGACGCCGATGAAGAAGTTGTATAAGTGCGCGACAATGGACATAGCGGTTCGAAGCTCCCTGTTTGACCGATAGGTTGTGCGGCCGCTTGCGGCCGGTACCGGTCCGGGATGAGGTCACTTCGGAACAACACTGTGATGAGTCACGCCCCGGCAAGGGGCGGACAGCCTTCTGATCAAGTTACCGAGGTGGGCCGAGTCGGTGCCGGCCGCACCACCCATGTGATCGGACAAATCGGCCCGAAGACACCACCAAAAGGGGGGTGGGTCACCGCCAGGTTGAGTCACGATCACGGGATGGAGAGGCCAACACCTACTCTGCCAGCCGGTCCCAGACCAGCCACTACCAAGACTCACAGCCGTCAGGTAGGAATTGAGGGGAGAGTCAGCGGACTTCGATGCTGTAGCTGTAGCCCTGCTCGGTGAGGAAGCGGCGGCGCTGAGCGGCAAAATGCTCATCGACGGTATCGGCGGCGACGACCGTGTAGAACGTGGCCGAACCCTTGTCTTCCTTCGGACGCAGGATCCGCCCGAGGCGCTGAGCCTCCTCCTGCCGGGACCCGAACGCTCCGGAGACCTGGATCGCCACCGAGGCGGCCGGCAGATCCACAGAGAAGTTCGCGACCTTCGAGACCACAAGCACCGGGATCTCCCCGGACCGGAACTCGCGGAAGAGCTCCTGGCGCACCGATTCTGGAGTCTGCCCGGTGAGCACGGGCGCACCGAGTTCGGCTCCGATCTCCTCGAGCTGGTCGAGATACTGACCGATGACGAGGATCTGCGCATCCGGGTGATCGGCGACGAGCTCGGAGACGATCGGCAGCTTCGCATCCGAGGTCGCCGCCAACCGGTACCGGTCCTCCCCGTCGGCGCGGGCATACGCTGTTCGGGTTCCGCCGTCGAGCCGGACGCGGACCTCATGGCAGGCGGCCGAAGCGATATAGCCGAGTCGTTCGAGTTCCTTCCATGGCACCTCGTACTGCTTGGGCCCGATGAGGGAGAACACCTCGTCCTCGCGTCCGTCCTCACGCACCAGCGTCGCGGTCAGGCCGAGGCGACGGCGAGCCTGCAAGCTTGCGGTCAGTCGGAAGATCGGCGCCGGAAGCAGATGCACCTCGTCATAGATGACCAGGCCCCAGTCCTTGGCATCGAGGAGCTCGAGGTGGAGGTACGAACCCTTCCTGCGGGTGGTGAGCACCTGGTAGGTGGCGATGGTGATCGGGCGGATCTCCTTCGTCGATCCCGAATATTCGCCGACCTCGTCCTCGGTCAGGGTGGTGCGGCGCAGGATCTCGTCCTTCCACTGCTTGGCCGAGACCGAGTTCGTCACGAGGATGAGCGTCGTCGTCTGTACCCGAGACATGGTGGCCACACCGACGACTGTCTTCCCTGCACCGCACGGCAGAACGACGACCCCGGACTCACCGGACAGCGACTGGTCGATCGCCTGCTTCTGGTAGTCGCGCAGATGCCATTGACCGCCGTGGGCATCATCGGACAGGGAGATCTCGTGGGCTTCACCGTCGACGTAGCCGGCGTGGTCGGAGACCGGGTGGCCCAGCTGCAGCAGGGCGTGTTTGAGCTCCCCGCGCTCGGAGGGGTGGACGAGGACGGATTCGGCATCGATGCGTTTGCCGAACTTGCCGACGAGGTCGGGCTGACCGACGAGCTCATCGAGCAGTCCCGTCTCCGTCGAGGTCAGGGTCAAGCCGTGGATCGGGTGGTCGATGAGGGTGAGCACACCGAAGCGGTCCATGATGTCGACGATGTCGACGAGCAGCTCATGCGGGACCGGGTACTTCGCGAATTCGAGGAGCACATCGACGACGGATTCGGCATCATGGCCGCTGGCGCGAGCGTTCCACAGCCCCAGCGGAGTGATCTCATAGGTGTGGATGTACTCCGGGGTCCGTGACAGCTGCGCAAACGGGGCGATCGCCACGGCCGCCTCGACGGCCAGAGGATGTCCCGATTCCAGCAGCACAGTCCGATCGGACTGCACGATCAACGGACCATTCATTCAATACTTCCCTTCCCGAAGTGTGATGACACCAGAGGACACAACACGTCCATCACCCCGATTGTTCCCGCTCCGAGCTACCTGACGGGGGCCCAGCAACCTGGCGCCAGGTTGCTGGGCCCCCGTCAGGTAGCAATTAGGGGGAGGGGTCGACGGAGACGATGCGGGCGACGGACAGTGAGGCCTCGGCGCCGGTGGTCGTCACCACTCCGCGGACGCGGCCGGCGTTGAGGGTGGTCGGCAGCATCTCGATCGTCCGTTCCTTGCCGTGGGAATCCGCGATCCGAATGAGCACGCGACGCTTCTCCTCCGCCGCTTCCCGCAGCCGATCCATATGCCCTAAAGGCTCATCCGTGCTCACCTGGGCGGCCGCCGCCGGTGCGGACCGCAGGATCCGAATATATTCGCCGAGGTGGCCGTCGCTGACCCGCGGACGTCGCCTCACGCTGACCTCGGGTTCCGATTCGGTGATCACCCGGCGCTTGCGCACCGGCCCGGTCGCCGAATGCAGCAGAGCATGGTGATCCCCGGCCTCGAGCAGATGCATCGTCCGCTCCGGGCCCAGCTGGGCGATCGCCACGGTCGGAGCCAGCCGTTCGAGACCGGCCGGCATCATCGCCTGATCGGAGAGGATGACATCGAGGTCGACCGGGTCGTCGACGATGAGCACCGCCCGGGCCCCTGCCACCCGCACCCGGCGCAGCTTCGAGGCCGTGTTCTGCACGAGGAATTCCAAGGTCGACGGCAGCTCTTCGGCACTGATGCCTGCAAGTTCGGCCAAGGCCTCCTCCGGGGTGGTCCCGGACTGCATGGTGTCTTCGATGGTCTCGGCGTCGATGCGATAGACGGTGCCCTGGCCGCGTGCCTCGACGACGGCATACTTGCGCAGAATACGGTGGACCCGTGGTTCGATCGGGCCGGTGGCCACGGCGGTGAGATCGGACTGGATGAGCACTGTGTCGACCTCGGCCCCCAGCCCCTCGGTGACCGCGGCGATGACATCGCCGGGCACTGTCAGGGCATCGACGGAGACACCCAACGGCAGGATCGAAGGGTCCTGCTCGGCATGCTCGGCCATCGCCCGATCCAGCCCGGCGGCCAGTCGAAGACCGAACCGGCTCGGACCGAAATGATCCGGCTCCTGCAGCGGAGTCGTCGCCAACCCGAAGCTCACACAGGTATGGAGAACGGCCTCGGTCATTGCGAATTCGTGCGCCGGCAGCAGCGGATGCCGACGCAGCACCTCGGCATGGATCCACCCGGCCGACCGTGCCGAGCCCAGACCGATGTCATGGAGGACGGAGAGCACGGCGAAGCGCAGCAGCGGCATCGCCGGCACCGACAGCCCATAGCCCTTGAACAGGGACTTCTTCGGAGCCGCGAGCACCGTGAGGCGTTCGTTCTCGCTCGCCCCCGCCGCCAGCTGCGTGACGTCGAGCAGATCGCGCAGCCACGCCCCGACCAGCGCCGCCCACAGTTCGGCACGATCGCCGGCGAGGGCGGAGTCGGCATCGTCGGCGGCCGTCCACTGCGGATCGAGCGCATCGTCGAGGACCCCGATGAGGTGCAGCGATTTCGCCGCCTGCAGCAGGGTGATCGTCTGCTCAAGACCCAGTTCGAGGGTCCGGGCGAGTCGGGAGACGTCCCGCTTCGAGATGCCGCCGCTGGTCAGCCGGGAGATCGGGGAGGCGGCGAGCTCATCGACGAGGCCGCGCAGGGATGAGATGACCTCGGCCACGGCGGCCTGTTCGCTGTTGTGGATGAGCGGCTGACCGATCGTGGCCGTGCTCGAATCGATCGAGGAGGAGTCGATCTGCCACGGATATGCCCTGGCAGATTCGGCCGCCGAGGTGGGCAGCAGCGTGATGGCCTCGGACTGGATCCGCCAGTTCCCATCCGCATCGGCCGGCCATGCCAGGCCGAGGTCGCGCAGTCGGGGCAGGGCCTCCTCGGCGAGGGCGGGATCGATATGCGGATTGCCGGTGATTTTGATCTCCGGCGTCGTCCGGGCCGCCTTGGCCAAGGCGATGAAGACCTCGAGCGACTGCGCATCGAGAGCTTCGATGCCGCGGGAGACCCCGATGCGCGAGGACGCGGCCGCGGCCAGGGCCGCCATCGTCGGGGACTCGGGTTGGAGGAGGTCGCGTCGAGTCCGGACGAAGGACTCGAAGTCGGCATCTGCACTGTGGGACAGCCACTGGCTGAAGGTCATTGACATCGCCGATCAGTCTATCGCGAGGGGTACAATGGAGGCGCAGAGAAGGATCAGAGATCGGACGGAAGGACGCGCATTGTCAGCCACTCGAGTCGACACGACCATCGTCGTCGCCGCGGTTGCCGCCGCAGCCATCGGGGCGCTCGGCCTCATCGGCGTCCTCGGCCAGGCCTGGATGGGACTCACACCCAGTCCGCTGCTGACCTACCTGCCCATGATCCTCGTGCCCATCGCCGTCATCCTCGCCTGCGTGGCCATGATCCGAGCCGCCATCCGACGCAGACAGACCGGGGTGGGCCACCGCTGAAACCATCACTCATGCCTCACCCCGCAGGTTCGGGTACGGGCATGAGCCCCACCCGCACAGTGTGATCGAATGGTGCGGATCCCCACCTCGCCGAGGCGGCCGACCACCCAATCGCGTACGCCCCCGTGATCTCCCGCCGCGGACAAGGTGCTCACCGCCACCCTGCACGTGACCTCCACGGACAGGTGAGAGCCAGGGATCACAGCGCCGATGCGATGCCCTCGGTCCCGCAGTCGGCATGGTCTGACCGACGGCGATGAGGGCACACGAGCACAGCGACCACACCACCCGACCTGCTTGCCGGCCGCGGAATCCGACTTCGCAGCCGACCGACACACAGCCCGCACCTGCGGGCACCGTACGATCAGCCCGCTTCAACGGGTACGAACAGACAGAAAGGACATCATGCCCACCGGACGCGTGAAATGGTTCGATGCCGACAAGGGCTTCGGCTTCGTCATCGCCGAGGACGGCTCGCAGGCCTTCCTCCATTCCTCCGTGCTGCCCGAGGGAGTCGAAGTCACCAAGGGCACCCGGCTCGAATACGATGTCGTCGATTCCCGCCGCGGAGCGCAGGTGCTCAAGGCCCGCCCGATCACCACTCCCGGCAAAGTCGCCAAGGCCCGCCGACGTCCGGCCGTGGACATGGCAGTTATGGTTGAAGATGTCATCAAAGTTTTGGATGACCTCAACAACGGACTGCAGCACGGCCGTTACCCGGACCCCACCCATGGGAACAAGGTCGCCAGCCTGCTGCGGGCGATTGCCGACGATTTGGAGTCCTGATGTCATCACTGTTCAGTGATTGGCTGGCCCGGCAGACCGCCGCGCCCGCCGAGAACGACGCCGAACAGACCACCGAGGCGGCCCCAGGCAGCGATGTGCCGACCGCTGCGGGCGAATCGACCGCCGCTGGAAGTGCGGTCGCCGCGGATTCCGGCACGGCCGCCTCGGCGAAGGCAGCGAAGACCGGTCGTCCGCGATCGGGCACGGAGAAGGTCGTCCTCGACACCCAGCTGGCCGCGGCGATCGACATCGCCCGCACCGCCATCACCGAGGTGGCCGGCACCGCCGTCGTCGGCGAACACCTGGGCACGGTGGCCGAGGCGACGCGACTGGTCACCCACTACTTCGTGTGCACCGACCCGACCTACCGCGGTTGGCGGTGGGTGGCCGTGCTCGCCCGCGCCCCGCGCGCGAAGAAGGTCACGGTCTGCGAAACCGCGCTGCTGCCCGGACCCGACGCTCTCGTCGCCCCCGAATGGGTGCCGTGGGAGGAACGACTCGAACCCGGTGATATGGGTCCGCGCGACACCCTGCCGAAGCTCGACCAGGATCCGAACCTGCAGCCGGGCTTCCAGCAGACCGAGGACAATGCGGCGGACAACGTCGACCAGATTCAGAACTTCGAATTCGGTCTCGGTCGTGAACGCGTGCTCTCCTCCGACGGGCTGAGCGCGGCCGCGAGCCGGTGGTCGGAATCGGATGCCGGACCCGACAGCGAGTTCGCCTCACGCGCGGCCGGGCACTGCGGCAGCTGCGGCTACCTCATGCCGATCGCCGGATCGCTGCGCCAGAAGTTCGGGGTCTGCGCCAATGCGTGGTCGCCGTTCGACGGTCGCGTGGTCGGACTCGAATCCGGGTGCGGTGCGCATTCGGAGACCGATGTGAGACGGCCGAACAACGAGCCTGCTGAAGCAGTCGTCGACGACTACTCCGGCGAGCTCGAGTTCCAGGAGGGCTGAACCACTCGATGTCCCAGATGTTCCGGTCGCTGTCGGAGCCGAACTACCGGCACTGGTTCGCCGGTGCCCTGATCTCCAACACCGGGACATGGATGCAGCGCACGGCGCAGGACTGGATCGTCCTGACCATGCTCACGGACAACAACGCTTCGGCGCTCGGCCTCACCATGGCGCTGCAGCTGGGACCGCAGCTGATCATGTTCCCGTTTGCGGGCAATCTCGTCGACAAGTTCGACAAACGGCGTCTGCTCATGGTCACTCAGGCGCTGCTGGGATTCATCGGACTCGTCCTCTTCGTCCTCACCATCACCGACGTCATCGTCCTCTGGCACGTCTACGTGCTCGCGTTCACGCTCGGGATGCTGACAACCCTGGACAACCCGGCCAGGCAGGCCTTCGTCTCCGAACTCGTCGGTGAGAAGCTGCTGCCGAATGCCGTCAGCCTCAACTCGGCGTCCTTCAACGGCGCCCGCATGATCGGTCCGGCCGTGGCCGGTGTGCTCACCGCTGTCATCGGGCCCGGTCCCGTCTTCCTCATCAGTGGACTCGGCTTCGCGGCGACGCTCACGGTGCTCCTCCGGCTCGACAAGTCGAAGCTGCACCCTTCCGGTCGGCGCGGCAAGGGCGGGGTCCTCGGCGGGCTGAAATATCTGCGCAGACGCCCGGACATCACGGTCGTGCTCGTCGTGCTGTTCATCGTCGCGACCTTCGGATTCAACTTCAACATCTACACGGCGACGATGGCGAAGATCGAATTCGGCAAGGATGCCAGCGGCTTCGGCCTGCTCAACTCCGTCATGGCCATAGGCTCCGTGACCGGGGCGCTCGCCTCGGCCAGGCGGGAGAAGCCCCGACTGCGATTCATCTTCGGCGCCGCCGGCGGATTCGGTGTGGCCGTCGGCGTGGCATCGCTGATGCCCAACTACTACCTCTTCGCCGCCTCGCTCATGTTCGTCGGCTTCGCATCGCTGACGATGATGACCTCGGCGAACGCCTATGTGCAGACGACCACCGCGCCGAACTACCGCGGCCGAGTCATGGCCATCTACGCGGCTGTCGTCATGGGCGGCACCCCGATCGGGGCACCCCTGGCCGGCTGGGTCGCCGATGTCTTCGGACCGCGGATGGCGCTCGTCGTCGGAGCCGCCTCGGGGATCCTCGCCTTCGCCGTGGGCCTGCTGTGGATGATCACGGCCAAGGACCTGCGCCTCCACCGGGATCCGAAGTCGCGGATCCGGCTGCACATGAGCTATCAGGGCAGGCCGCCGGGCGGCAGCGGACACTGACGGGTTCGAGCGGGCGGGGCAACTGTCCGCAGGTGGGAGTTCGACCTCGGGCGGTGTCGGGCGGAAGCCGGCACACTGCGGGGGTTGGCACTCGGCGGGCCCGGAGGTTCGTGTCATAGAATTTCGATCGACCGCCTCGGCGAGGGATTCGAGGGTCGAGCAATGGAAACGGACGGACTGTGACAACTGACATCATCACCTCGGTGCTCGTCGGCCTGGCGATCCTCGTCGGCTGCCTGGGCATCATCGTGCCGGTGCTGCCCGGGTCGATCCTCATCGCCATCGCGGTTCTCATCTGGGCGATCATCATCGGCGGACCGACCGCGTGGATCATCTTCGCCATCGTCGCCGTGTTCGTCGCGGCCGGGATGAGTGCCTCGCTCGTGCTCACGGGCCGCAAACTCAAGTCCATGCAGGTGCCGAACTCCTCGGTGCTGCTGGGCGGGGTGCTCGCCGTCATCGGCTTCTTCGTCATTCCGGTGCTGGGCCTGCCGATCGGCTTCGTCGCCGGCCTCTACCTCGCCGAGTATTCCCGCCTCAAGGACGGAAAGACGGCGTGGAACTCCAGCTGGGAGTCGATCAAGGCGATCGGCCTCGGTGCGGGCATCGAGTTCATCCTCGCGATGCTCGCCGGCATCACCTTCGGCATCGGCGTGCTTATCCACTTCTTCGCCTGAGGCTCGCAAGCATCCGTCACCGTTAGGGCTTAATTGCATCGTTGCAGTGGGGTGTTTTGTCGCGAAGGGTGAGGGATGCCCCAAGTTCCGCCCGTGGCGCATGCATCCGTCACCGGTAGCGGCAATACGTCCTCGGAGTGGCTTCTCCTACCGCGGCAAACGCATCCGACGCACTGAGTGCCATAACACCCCTTTGCAACGGGTCGTTATGGCACTGAGTGGAGGAGTTACGCGGCCGAGGTGCTGGCGGCCGACACTGGAAACTTGCGTATGCGTTGCGTCCGCAGCCGCCGGTCGCGGCTCTGCGCTACTTGAGGGCGTTGATGACGAAGTCGATGCAGGCAAGCAGTGCCCGCACATCGTCGGGGTCGACGGAGACGAAGGTCGCGATGCGCAGCTGGTTGCGACCGAGCTTGCGGTAGGGCTCCACGTCGACGACGCCATTGGCCCGCAACACCTTGGCCACAGCAGCAGCATTCACCGACTCATCGAAATCGACGGTGGCCACGACCGACGAACGATCCGCAGCGTCTGCAACATAGGGGTGGGCCGCCTCGGCGGAATCCGCCCAGTCGTAGACGAGCCCGGAGGACTCAGCGGTCCGTTCGGCTGCCCAGGACAGACCGCCGTTGCCGTTGATCCACTCGATCTGTTCGGCGAGCAGCAGCAGGGTTGCGACGGCCGGAGTGTTGTAGGTCTGGTCCTTGGCCGAGTTCTCGATCGCGGTGACGAGGTCGAGCGAGGTCGGGATCCAGCGTCCGGAGTCCTTGATCTCCTGCGCGCGGGCGATCGCGCGCGGCGACATGATCGCCACCCACAGTCCGCCGTCGGAGCCCATGTTCTTCTGCGGGGCGAAGTAGTAGACGTCGGTCTCGGCGATGTCGACAGCCAGTCCGCCTGCGCCGGAAGTGGCGTCGATGACGACGAGGGCATCCTCGGCGATCCCGGTCGGACGTGCGATTCGGGTGGCCACACCGGTCGAGGTCTCATTGTGGGGCCAGGCGAAGACGTCGGCGGCGTTCTCGCCGGTGGCCGCCTCGGCGGGGGAGTCCACGAGACCAGCGGCAGCCAGGGCCTCGGGAGTCGGGATCGCAGCGGTGCCCGGTTCGGCGCCCAGGATGAGGGACGACTTCAGGTGTGGGGCGGTGTCGGTAGCCTTCGCGAACTTCTGTCCGAACTCGCCGAAGGTCGCGTGCGCGGCCCGTTCGCGGACGAGGCCGAAGGCCGCGATGTCCCAGAACACGGTGGATCCGCCGTTGCCGAGCACCACTTCGTAGCCTTCGGGCAGGCTGAACAGCTCGGCCAGTCCGGAGCGGATGCGGCCGACGAGGTTCTTCACCGGAGCCTGGCGGTGGCTGGTGCCGAGCACCTCGGTCGCGGCCGAGGTCAGCGCCTCGATCTGGGCGGGGCGGATGCGGGCCGGGCCGGACCCGAAGCGTCCGTCGGCGGGCAGGAGGTTCTTCGGGATCTCAATATTCGTCGCAGTCACGCTCGACATTCTACGGCGGGCCCGCCCGGCGCCCGGGACCGGTCCGTCATGTGACGGACGTGCCGACTCGACATTCCGAGTCTCGACTGCCCTCGCCGAGGCGGGACCCGGCTCGATCGCCCCGCCGAGGCGGGACCCGGCTGACTCGTGTCCGTGCCGCGTCGTAGAGTGAAGACATGAGTGAGCCCGTCGATCGTCTCCCGCAGACCCGGAAGTCCTATGACTCAGCCGTCTTCGAACACCCGGACACCGCACCCCTGGACCTTCTGCGCCAGTGGTACGACGAGGCGGCCGACCATGTCCGCGAACCGAATGCGATGACCGTCTCGACCCTGGACGAATGGGGCCCGAGCTCGCGCATCGTCCTGCTCAAAGGCCTCGACGAGCGCGGACTGCTGTTCTTCACCGACTACGACTCCGCGAAGGGCCGGCAGCTGCGGGCCGACCCCCGCATCGCCGTGAACTTCCCGTGGCAGGACATGGAACGACAGGTCCGCATCCGCGGTGTCGCCGAGGTGGCCGCCCCCGAGGACTCGGACGCCTACTTCGCCGTGCGCCCCCGTGGATCGCAGATCGGGGCGACCGTGTCGAAGCAGTCCCAGCCGGTGACCAGCCGCGAGCAGATGCAGGCCGAATACGATGCAGCGGCGGCCGAGTTCGAGGGTCAGGACGTGCCGCGGCCCGATCATTGGGGCGGATTCCGCGTGCGCGTCTTCGAGATCGAATTCTGGCAGGGTCAGCAGAACCGGTTCCACGACCGGTGGGTCTTCCGCCGCGCCGACGGCAGTCACGACGCGGCCGACCTCGATGACGCCTCGGCCTGGTCGGTCGTCCGCCTCTACCCCTGAGGTTCCTCCCCTGAGCACCGCCGAACTGTGCCGCAGCGCAGCGGAGATCGACAGCACCGTTTCGGAGTGCGGATCAGTGGCGCGCCACTGGTCCACGTCACGGGTCCGTGTTGCAGAACGAATCAGCACAGGGCGCCGGCCACCCAGCACAATGGTCACAACATGCGCACCGCAACCAGGCGCAGACGATGCAAAGGAGCACCCATGACACCCCCAGCATTCAGCACCCAGTACGGACCCGACGCCGTCTTCGACAACCTCATCGGCGGAGCCCGGGTACCCAGCGACGACCGGTCGACGAATACGAACCCGTCCGACCCGTCCGATGTGATCGGCCGCTACGCCCGCGCGGATGCCGCCACGGTCGCCTCGGCGATCGCTGCCGCCCGCGCTGCCGCCCCCGCCTGGGCGGACCTCGGCTCACAGCAGCGATTCGCGATCCTCGACAAGGCCGGCAGCCTCATCGCCGAACGCGCCGATGAACTCGGCGATCTGCTCGCCCGGGAAGAGGGCAAACAGCTCGCCGAAGCCAAGGGCGAGGTGCTGCGCGCTTCCCAGATCTTCAAGTTCTTCGCCGGCGAGACCATCCGCAACACCGGTGAGGTCGTGGACTCGGTCCGCCCCGGACTCATTGCCGAGATGACGCACGAGCCCATCGGCGTCATCGGCATCATCACCCCGTGGAACTTCCCGATCGCCATCCCGGCCTGGAAGATCGCCCCGGCTCTGGCCTTCGGCAACACGATCGTATTCAAACCGGCCGAGCTCGTCCCCGCCAGTGCGTACGCACTGGTCGATATCCTCGCCGAGGCGGGACTGCCCGATGGGGTCCTCAACCTCGTCATGGGGCCGGGCTCCGTGGTTGGGGACGCACTGACCACCTCGGCGAAGGTCGACGCCGTGACCTTCACCGGATCCGTCGCCGTCGGACGGTCCGTCATCGCATCGGCTGCGGCCCACCAGATCAGAGTGCAGTGCGAAATGGGCGGGAAGAATCCGCTCGTCGTGCTCGGCGACGCCGACCTCGAAGCGGCCGCCGAGGCGGCGATCAACGGAGCCTTCTTCTCCACCGGCCAACGCTGCACCGCGTCCTCCCGCCTCATCGTCACCTCCGATGTCCACGACGAATTCGTCGCGCTGCTCAAGGAGAAGATGGCGGCGCTGACCGTCGGAGACGCCCGCGCCGAGGGCGTCGCCATCGGACCCGTGGTCTCCAAGACCCAGCTCGACCAGGACCTCGATTACATTGCCAAGGCCCGAACCGAAGGCGGGGAGGTCACCGGCGGTGAGCTCATCGATTCGGACACGGAGGGGTACTTCCTCGCGCCCGCACTCGTCACGGGCACGAAGCCGGGCGACACGATCAACGTCGAAGAGGTCTTCGGTCCGGTCGCCTCGGTGATCGAGGTCGCCGACTACGACGAAGCGCTGGCCGTGGCCAACGACACCGAGTTCGGACTGTCCGCGGGCATCTTCACGACCTCCCTGAAATATTCGACCCACTTCAAGCGTTACGCCGATGCCGGGATGGTCATGGTCAATGCTCCGACTGCAGGAGTGGATTATCACGTGTCCTTCGGCGGACGGAAAGGGTCGAGCTATGGTCCCCGCGAACAGGCTCGGGCGGCACGCGAGTTCTTCACAGTGCACAAGACGACCTACACGAACGCGGGCTGAGCCGGGCGGTGCGAATTCTTCCCGAACGGGCAGATGCAGACCCCGGTCGAGCCGTCAGGCGCTGACCGAGGTCGCCTCCGGGACGGGGCGAATCCTCGAATCACGGGAATTGCTGAACGCACGATAGGATTGGGGCAGATCGCAACGGCCGCGAACGGGTTCGCCTGTGCGGGGCGGGGCAGGGTCGGAACGACCCGAAATGGTGACAACGCCTGAAACGGTCGAAACGACCTGAAGACGAAGAGTGGAGTGGCTGGTCAGAAGTGAACGACCTCATTGATACAACCGAGATGTACCTCAAATCGATCATCGAGCTCGAAGAACAGTCGATCGTGCCTTTGCGTGCCCGCATCGCCGAGCGCCTGGACCATTCCGGCCCCACCGTGTCACAGACCGTGGCGCGGATGGAGCGCGACGGACTGCTCCACGTCGGCAACGACCGCCATCTCGAGCTCACTCCGGAGGGCCGACGGATCGCCACCGACGTCATGCGCAAGCACCGCCTGGCCGAGCGTCTCCTCTCCGATGTCGTCGGACTCGAATGGGAACTCGTCCACGACGAGGCCTGCCGCTGGGAGCACGTGATGAGCGAGCAGGTCGAGCGCAAGCTCGTGACGCTGCTCTCGGAGACCTCCACCGGGCCCTACGGCAACCCGATCCCCGGACTCGACGTCATCGGCGGCGAGGCCTCGAAGACCACCGACGTCATCGACCTCGCCACGGCAGTCGGCCGGGACGGTGCGAAGAAGCTGACGATCGCTTGGCTGGCCGAACCCCTGCAGGTCGATATCCATCTGCTTCAGCAGTTCCAGGTCGCCGGCGTCCTGCCGGGCAGCGACGTCGAAATCTCTCGCAACGGCGAATACATCACCGTGCAGGTGCCCGGCGCGCAGGACGTACTCGACCTGCCGGTCGAGACCGCCTCGCACGTCTTCGCCTACCGAAGCTGAGACGCCCAGAGGCCTCCGCCGATAGCGGCGAGACTGAGTCTCGGTAACGGGACGAGAGGGCGTTTCGGTGACGGCAGCGCTGTGTCTCGATAACGACGAGACCGAGCAACGGTAACGAAAGAGCGGGTGCCCGAACCCCGATTCGTTACAAATGACTGTGATCTCTGACCCAGGGAGTGGATTTTCCACCCCTGGGTCACGTCGTATAACGAGAAAATGTTACGAATATTTTACGCCATTTAGGGCCTCTGACCTGCGTTTTTATGGAAAACATCACGGTTTTCCTCCGGTGGTTGTGACAAAAACGTGACAATCAGTCACCGATTGGTTACAGTTGTGGAGGTCGTTCACGCAATGACGACTGCACAGCGAGAACCGAACGCCGCGCTCGCTGTGGGATACCAAGGACCAAGAGCGGCGGTTGGCCCGGAAAGCCAATAGGTGCGAGAGGGAAAACGTGGCAACTAAGCAGCATGGCCGCCGCGCCGCCGATGCCAAGGTCAAGACTCCACTGACCGAACTCACTGAACTTCTGAACGCCAACTCAGGCGTCTTCGGCCGTCGCGCAGCAGTTGTCGCTGCCAGCGGTGGTCTGCTGACCGCCGCAGTGATGCCGGCCGCCGGTCAGGGAGCCGACGACCAGAGCAAGGTCTCCGCAGAAGCCGAGACCACCCAGAAGGTCGATTTCGAGAACCAGACCGTCACCATCGGCGACGACTCGAAGGACAAGAAGGACGACAAGAAGTCCGATTCCTTCGGTGTCGAGAGCAAGGCCATCACCGCTGAAGCTGCTCCGAAGCCCAAGCCGAAGCCCAAGCCGGTCGAAACCTCCACTCCCTCCTCCGACGAATCCGCCGGAACCTCCGACGACACCGCCAACAGCGGATCGTCCGATTCGGGCGAGTCCGACTCCAAGGACTCGGGATCCATCGACGGATCCAAGGCCGAGCAGGTCCTCGCCTGGGCCCAGAAGGGCGTCGGAACCCCCTACGTCATGGGCGGAACCAGCCAGAACGGCTGGGACTGCTCCGGCTATACCTCGTGGGTCTACAGCCACGTCGGCGTGAACCTGCCCCGCACCTCCGGTGCACAGAAGGGTGCAGGCCAGATCGTCTCGCAGTCCGAAGCCAAGCCCGGTGACCTCATCTGGCACCCCGGCCACGTCGGCATCTACGCCGGTGGCGGACAGATGTACGATGCCGGTTCGCCGAGCTCGGGAACCTCGAAGCGCAGCTACAGCTGGATGGGCAACGTCACTTTCATCCGCGTTCTCTGATCTTCTTTCCGATTGCTCCCCGTGAGACTCGACGGTCCTCGAGTCGCACGGGGAGCTTTCGTATGCCCGGAAACTTCGGGCGCATATCGCACCTACCAGATTCGGTGAACGGAAACCGAAGTTTCCGTGACGCTAGCCGTATGAATTGGGTCACGGGCGCGCGCGGCGTTACTCTGGAGAAGATTGAGTTCCATAAATGGTGGACACCAAGTGGTGTCAACCGCTGATGCGAAGGAAAGCGGATGGGGCATAGTCGAATAATTCGAATAGCCGCTCCAGTCTCTGGTGCGGAGTACATATCTGTCTCCGTGCCCTCTTTCCCAGGCGTCGTGCCCATGAGCACGGCGCCTTTTGTGTTCCCTGGGGCCGGGGCAGCCGGTTTCGGCCCGATAGAGAAGAAGATGAGGGGCGAGATATGAAGACTCTCGTGCTGAACGCCGGTTATGAACCGCTGTCGATCGTTCCGTTCACACGAGCCGTGGTGCTCGTGCTGACCGGAAAGGCGACAGTTCTGGCCGCAGAGGACATTCCGGTGAGATCCGAGCACATGAGTCTCGATCAGCCCTCCGTCATCCTGCTCACCCGCTATGTGCGCCCGCCGAGCAACCGCCGCGTCTCGCTCTCCCGTCGCGGAGTCCTGCGTCGGGACGGCCACCGCTGCGCCTATTGCTCGAAACCGGCGTACACCGTCGACCACGTCGTCCCACGGTCTCGCGGAGGAGCGAACACCTGGGAGAATCTCGTCGCGTGCTGCCGCGAATGCAACAATCGCAAGGGCAATCGCACTCTCAGTGAGATCGGCTGGAAGCTCAGCTTCCTGCCGCAGGAGCCCCGCCTGGGTCAGCTGTGGATGCGTGGGATCGACAAGCCCGTCGAGAAGTGGCGACCATTCCTCGAATACTCCAGCGCTGCTTGACAACAGCTCCAGCGCCGCCTGAAAACGGGCCATCGTCCCAGATAGGGGACCGTGTTGTCCATATGTTGGCGCAATTCGGATAACGATGTGACATAGGTGAAGTTCTCACCGTCAATGTGCTCTAGGGTGGACGAAACAGAAGTTCGCTTCGACCCAAGGAGCTTGCGATGAGTGAGCAGGATCGCCCACAGAACCCCGACCCGGCCCCGGCCGGTGAGCCCGAAGCCGTCATCGTCGGAATCGACGGTTCGCCGCCGAGCCGCAATGCCCTGGCCTGGGCGATCCAAGAGGCACGCTCCCTGGACCGTCCGATCCGCCTCGTCGGCGCCTACACGATCCCGAGCGTGGCCGCGGCCGCCATCGACGTGTCCTATGTGCCCATCGACGACAGCTCGATCCGTGCGGCCGTGACGAACACGCTCAAGGAGGCCGCCGCCGAGGTGAAGGCCGCCGGTGTTCCCGTCGAGGCGGTCATCGAGATCGGAGACGCCGCCGGTGTGCTCATCGACGAATCGAAGACCGGCTGCCTCACCGTCGTCGGCTCCCGCGGGCGCGGCGGCTTCGCCGGTCGTCTCCTCGGCACGGTCTCGAGCGCTCTGCCGGCGCACTCCGCATGCCCGACAGTCGTCGTCCCCTCCTGCTGGGACAACCAGGCCGAGCGCCCCGCGCACCCGACCTCGTCGCGGCCGATCCGACAGGACGGCGTCGAGGTCGAAACCCACGACCCCAATGCCGAGTCGATCGAAGGTCTGCGCTTCGACGGGAAGGTCGTCGTCGGCGTCGACTCCCTCGGCGCCGAATCCCCGGCGCTGTGGAAGGCGGCCCGATTGGCTGTGCGCCGTGGCTCACCGCTGCACATCGTCGCCGTGATCACCACAACGGTCATCGGTCCCGAGTGGCTGCCGAGCACCGCCGACCTCGAACGCCTCGTCAACGAGGGCGCGGACAAACTCGTCGTCGCCAAACAGCGGCTGGCCGAAGAGTTCCCTGATCTCGACGTCACGTGGACGCTCTTCGACGGCCAGCCCGCCGAGGTGCTCGTCCGAGCCTCTGACACGGCCGAAGTGCTCGTCATCGGCTCGCGTGGCCGCGGCGGATTCGCCGGCCTCCTGCTCGGTTCGACATCGCAGTCGGTGCTGCCGTACTCGCAGTGCCCGACGATGGTCGTCCGCGTCGCCCGCGATCACGGTCGCCGCAAGAGCAACGAGGCCCCGGCAGAGCCTGGCCTCTAGACCCCGCCTGAGTCCGTGAATCCCGATCACGAGGAGCGGATCATTCAGGCCGGAAGACGATCACCGAGGCGGCCGATCGATACGATCGGCCGCCTCGGCGATGGTGGGTCTGGGCGACATCGGCAAGTGGATCTTGCTCGGACAGGTGGTTCTGGCGCCCCCGGGCAGATTCGAACTGCCGACACCCGCTTTAGGAGAGCCTTCGAGGTATCGTTGCCATTTTTGAACTGCGAGCAATATGGGCTTGTGACCTGGACGGATAGTCCATTTTTGCGTTGGCGCAGTCATCCGTGATCGGGGTGTTTCTTGCACTGATGTTCGTGAAATGTTCGTGATCGGAGTTGTCCCCAGGGGACATGAGCGGGACACCCTAGGGGGCAGTGAGGACTCACGAACCTCCCCAGAACCGGGGAGGTTACGCTTCCATTTCTGGAACCGTACCCTCTTCAGCCCCGCGCGTGCGCGTGCGAGGCATCGGACCAATTGGTCCGATTTGAAATGGCTCGCTCCGCCCCGCGCGTGCGTGGGCGCGAGCTTTCTCCCAAAAATGGGAGAAAGTCCTGGGCTTACCCCTAACCATGGCAAATCGCATGGCACCCGCCACCGTCTGTAGCATTTGCTACAGACGCGACAACGGGGCCGGGGAACCACCACAGACCCCGGCCCCGAAGAATTCTTTGTCAGGCGTCCCAGCCGGTGTATCGCTTCAGAGTCACCTCGAAATGATGCGTGTGCCCCTGTGCCGATCGAATCTGGAACGGCCCGTCCACCTCGTAATGGTCCCCACGCCACAGGAGCCGCTGACCTTCACCGGTCTCGAACTCACGTTTGACGTACGCGACGATCTCGGCCTTGTGTCACAGGGTGTCCCCGTTGTCCGTCGACTCGGTGATGTTCTGATAATCGACATGTGCGGGGATCGAGTCGACCACCTCGGGATTGTCCCAATCATAGATCGGGTTGCCGTGGGCATCTTAACCACCACAACCGGCCTCCACCACGCCGATCAACACCATTGTTTCCACGAACGTCCGCCACTACGTCGGCACCACGCCCCCGTCCACTGTTGCCGACTGGCTGACCACCAACACCTGCACAGCAATTCGTCTACTTGACTGGCAAGAATCGTTCACCATTGAACAACTCACCGCCATCACTAAGCACACTAGTGCTTCATTCCTGCAACTAGTCCTGTCACCAGGTCAACTGTCGGCACAAGCACTCCGGCAAGCCCTCACCGAATTCGAGACTGAGGGAGTCGGCGGCGACCTCGCAGAAACCCTGTGGTTGGTGCTTGCTGACATGACGAAGCGGACCACAAACGAGGCTGGACACCGGGCGAACATGCTGCTGACAGAGGCGCTGCAGGTCATCATCACGAGTGATGTTCTGGACGATGACCATTGCCTCACGATCACATCGAAAATGCAGAGCGCAATCGCGACCCTGAACCCGGTCTGAGACGCGAATGGTAGCCGCAGACTAGCAACGCGAAAACGCCCCCACGTGACCCAAACAAGGGCCACATGGGGGCGCTTCTGTGATGTGACTATCGGATGGGCCAAGCTAAACACTGTCGTTTGCATGCCCAAACTTTCTCACTACGGCTGGCCCCCTCAAGGGCTGGCCGAATTCTTATCTCACCTCCACACTGAGGGCATTTGTCGGGTACGTCGGTCATCGTTTCACCTCCTACAGTTGCCCAGCACTCTATAGCCAGGCACGGCAGAGACGGAACTACCGGCTCACCGCATTAGTACTGCTCTAAACGATCCCACCGCACGGCCGGCTCAGACTCTCCGCGGTTCCACTCAACGTCATAACCGAGGCTCCGAAGAATATCGACCGCTGACTGCGGATCATCACGCACTACGCTACGCGCTTGAGTCCTACGCCAATCAGCCCTACCTGCCCTCAACGCCCTCAACGTACCGGGCTGCATATCTACGCCGAATTCCTCTATTAGAATCTCCAAAATGTCCTCAAGACATGGGCGGAAACGATGCCCACCAAGGGGGAAATGAATGTCCTGCAACGAAGGAACCTTCCCCGACTCCACACGACGCTTAGAACGCTTACTCGAACTGCCTGCCGTCGCCATTAGATAAGTGAACGCATCACGGTGAGCGTGAACATGCATATGAGCCGGTGGAGCCTTCGTATAATCCCGATCATACTCATACCGGAATATCGGACCACTACCAGCCTTAGGTGCAACCTCGATCCTTGACTTCTCGACTGCTAGATAATCGCCCTTGCTATCCATACAGCACTCGAAAATCACTTTCAAATCAAGGAAAGGCACCCCGTCAACTTTCAACGGGATGCCTTTGCTCGGGCTTTGGCGAACAGCGATCCTCGGCTCACCTTCAACGTACTTAGCCGTGAACGGTTCACACTCTGGAACAACAGCATGAACTGTTTCAGTCAAACTCTGCGCGAACTCCTGAGCTTGTTTCTCAAGCGAGCTAACCTCACTTGCCAATTAGGAATTCCAACTCAACAAGATCGTCATAGATCGCCTGCCCCTCACTGTCGAGGGCATACGCTTCAGCTTTCGCCCGGAAGTCGTCTAGATCAGCTATCCGGCCAAGGATCGCATCGTATCGGCGACGCGCTTCCTCTAGAGAAATGGCCTCAGGCACAACCACTGGCATGGCTCCCCACCTCCTTAGTTCACTCATCATAACCTCGATTCATCCACAGTAGGTGTAGGCACTGACACGACTTCTGCAGCCCTGCTACTGATGCGGAGATTCAGGCCGAAAGCAAGGAAAGCGCCCCGCACAGCCGACAAAAGCAGCCATGCGGGGCCAAACTCTCACCACACGCCTAAACAGGCGCACACACGAAGCTTGTAGACCCCGATCAAATGTCCTTCGCGTCGAACGCCGACCGCTCCGGCGACTCCACCACCTTCAAATGCTCACGAGCTTTCACCCGCTTTTCCTCCACCAGGCGCGAAACCTCATTGAACTGCTTCGACAATCCAGCCAACGCATACGGCGGCGTATCAGACGCGTCCAAAGTCCTCGCAAGCTTCCGCTGAAGAGCCAGCAAATACTCAAGCTCCGTACCCTCAGCAGCCGCCTCAGCAATAGACTCGAACACTCTCGGCTCACCCCGCTTCGGGTGCGACTTCCGGGCCATACAGACCCCCTTTCCTTAATGAGAACGTTTTTTCATGGCCAAGGGAGAGAGCGCAATGCCGGGGGCACGATTTTGAGAGGGGTGGGGACCGGATGCCCCCTGGGGGTCGGACTCTAAACTTTCCTCACCCTGGTTCTATACCCTCGTTTTGTACCCTGGTTGCGGACTCTCTCACCTGGAGTGTGGTACTTCCTGATTCAGTGGGTTTCGTACCAGTGTTCCCACTTGCGGAACTGGGCGATTGCCTTGCCTTTGTCATCGCGGATAATCAGTTTGGCTTTCTCGATGGTGACGTGTTCGGGGGCTGCGCCGAGCTTAATGGTTTCGCTGCCTGTGTTGACTGCGATCATGTGTTGTCCTTCCTTGGCACCCCGACAAGACGAGTGGCCTTGTCGGGGTGTTGTGTTGTGCGGGTCAGTTGTCGATTGCTGCGGCTTTGCGTCGTGCTTCTTCGGCCTCGACCGCCTTGTGTCGCTTGCTTTCCTCGGCTCTCGTGGTTGCCAGCTCCACTTCGATACCGAATCTGATTGCATCCCATACGCCGGGGATCAGGTTTGGGTCTCGGTGTAGCCGGTGCTCCACTACCTGATCGAGTGTTGGTTTCATGTATGAGTAGCATTCCCACTTGGTGCCTCCACTGCTGGGCTTCAGCGAACCTCTGATCATTGCTAGTGAGCGAATGGCGGCGTGGGCGTTGTGGTCGGCTTCTTTCGCTCGGGCGATTGGCACCAAATGTTCTGGCATCGGAGCAACATCCTTGATGTCTTTGTTGCCGAGCACCTTATATACGTCATGCAGGGTGTCTACGGCGGTATCAAATCGTTCTAGGAGTTCGTCTACCATTGCGTCATAGTGGTTGAGGTAGTGGTCGCGCTTATCAAACAGGCGTGCTTGTTTGGCGGCTTCATAGTGGTTGAAGTTCTGATCCAGCCAGCGGCGGTCGAGTGCTCGGCGCGCCTCGTCGCAATCGAGTGGGTCACGTCCGGCTCTGACTTCTCGCAGGGCGAGTTCCCGAACGTCCGGTGTGCCAGGGTGCTCGAAGTAGTTTCCTGGCTCGAATGCGGGAATGTTGAGCTTTGCCTGCTTGATTGCTTCTTCAGCCGAGCTGATAGCGCTGTCGAGTCCGTTCGGGTTGAGTCCCATGCTTGTCATCGTGTTTTCTCCTTAGAGGTTGTGGAAAGGGTTTTTGTTGAATAGGGCACCTAGCGCCCCAGCTGTTCCGCTGTTCGCGGCGATTCGATTGGCGTCTTGAAGAGTCAACGGGTCAGGAGTGTCTGCCTGACTGTTAATGACCGGAGCGGATACGGTGACGGGTTCGGTCGGATCGTTGTTCTGCGGTTCCGCTTCAGGGTGGAACAGCGATTCAACGAGATTTCGCATTGCAGCTTCGTCGTTCATTTGCCTTCACCTCCTTTCGGATGAAATTCGATGTATCCGGCATTCCGAAGAACGTCCGGGAGTCGGTTAGTCACGTCGGCTAACAGGTAGTCGAGAATGTCAGCCTTCTTCCGTGCTTCGGCCTCGGCTTTCAACAGATATTGCCCACCGGCGAGTAGCTGCTGATTGTGTTCTTCGAGTTCCCGAATGCGTTGTTTCGCCGCCCTGTATTTGCTGTGCAGGACGGTCGGGGTGGGCAGGTCGTTCGGTGTGTTCATTTCTTCCCCACCGTCTTCTTCGAAATTTCCACGGTGTCAGCAATCAGGGTTGCGAACGTGATTGCATCCTTCATTCCGAGCACAGCGAAAGACCGACCGTATTTGATGAGTACGCCGGGTTCACCGTTGGCTCTGACTGCTGGTGATACTCGTGTGCGATCCGCGATTTCTTCATGGGTGCGCACCCAATCGGACTTCTCGTAAAAGGGGCGGTTGTAGATGTGCATGTGTTCCTTTCGGACATAAGAACAGCCCCTGCGCGGGGCTAGGATTGCGAGCAACCATAAAAGGGATGCTCGGGATGTTGTTTGGCCCCCGACTAGGTTGCGGACGAACTTCTCCGCGCCTGCGTCTAACTCTTCTTCGGTTACTGTTGGTGGGATGGTTCCGTTTGCTCTACCGCGTTCGAGAGCTTCTTCGTTGCGTTGACGTTGCTCTTCGGGGGACGGGCCTGAGTGCGCGTAGTTCTTCGCGTCCTTGATCGACATGTCTGGGGTGATGTCACCGGACTCGATGCCGTCCTCAATATCGGACGGGTTAAGCCGGGACAGTTCATATAGGGCGCGGACTGCAGTGGGGAAATCGTTGGAATTGCAACGATTTGAAATCGCCGTATTGCGCCCGATCTGCATGAGCATTCGCGCCGTTGCCTGGTCGATCCCGATTTCTTTGAGCATCGGCAACCACTTACCGTGGTTAACGTCCGCCTTCGCCGCGATCAAATGCTTACCTGCCGACACGATGCCCTTCCCGAACGCCCCGGTGATGATTTCCTTCTGGAAACCGCGAAGCTTCACCAGTTCCCCGGCCCCGACACCCTTCGGCGTGATGCAGAACCGTTCGATGAACTCGATCCGCCGCTTCGCCCGAGAAGTCGACAGCCCCGACAGATCGAGCGGATCAGCAGTAATCGGACCCTTCGGACCAGCCTTGATCGCCACTCACACCACCTCTCCCTTATGCCCAGTGGGGGTATGAGAGGGAAACTTTGCCTGCCGAGGGGATCGGAGCGTTGACGCCTCTTGGGCCTTGGCCCCACCTCTGATGTACTGCAGTCTCCGCTGTCTCCGTACCCTGATCTTCTCCGCGATCTGGGACTCGCCTTCGGGAGTCGCTGGAACCCCGGCGAGTACTCCGTTGTGATACCTGCACAGCACTCGGCAGTTGTCGATCTCGTATACCCATTCGGGGCGGTCGACTGCTCGGACGATGTGGTCGATGGTGAGGTCTTCGGCGGTTCCGCAGATTTCGCAGAAGGGACTCTTCTTGCGGAGCCGTTTGGAGAGGTTCTTCCACTTCGCGTTGTTGGCGAAGGCGACGTGATCGGTGTTCGTCTTGGTCTTGACGATTCGATGCTGTTCGCAGCGTGGCCCTTGCGAGACTTCACCGCAGATGAGGCATGAGGTCATGGTCATGGTCGATCACCTGCCTTGGCTTGAGCCTTCTCTTCTTGCAGTTGCTCGAACAGATCGACGAGAGAGTCAGCGAGGCTGACCGCTTCGGAGAGGCGGACTCGGAGGCCGAAGAGCTTGCCCCTTCGGATCATGATGTGCGGGTCATCGTGCTTGCCCGCGAGATGCGCGAACAGTCTGGCGTCCGCGGTCATGTGACTCACGCTGCTGCTCCTTCCAATGTGATTCCTTTCTCGATGCAGGCGTTGATGAACTGGTTGAGCTTCTTGCCTGCCGCATACCTCTCCACCAGTTGCCCGTTGACTGTCCAGTAGTTGACCCATTCGCCTGCTGCCTCGTCACCGAGGAAGTTCTCGATGTCGCCGTAGGTATCCATGGATGCCGACTGGTAGTCCTCTTGGGTGCAGTTGTTGCTGATGAGGGTGTGGGCCTCGAAGGTGATCCGGTCGATGAGTTGCTGTCGTTGCTTCTTCGTGATGAGCCTCTGGCTATCGCGCATCGATTCCTCGGAATTGATGGTGAAACTCTCAATGACCGGATGGATGCCCGGGTCTATGACCGGGTGGGGGTCCACTGACTCCACCCCTTGAAGGGGAACCATTGGACCCCTTTGAGGGAATGGTTCACCCCCTTGAGGGAATGGTTCACCCCCTTGGGGATGACTCTCGGATTCGTAGGGGTCCAGTGAGTCACCCCCTTGAGGATTGCGGAGACGTACTGGCATCGACAGCCGGTAGGTGTTCGCCCAACCTTTGCGAACCTCGTTCCCACCCTTCTCGACCAGCTCGATGTAACCGCGTTCGATGAGCCGGTCAATAGCTGGACTCAGCGTCTTGGGGTCCACCCGCGCATCGGCCATGAGTCGGTTGCGTCCTGGGCGAATGTCTCCACCGTCGCCGGATGAGGCATAGGTCCACATCACCGTGAGCACCGTTTTCTGGGCGTGACTGAGATCGTCAGCACCCCGAAGGGCGGCTGAGAGCCAGCCCATCTTGGAGAACGGTGTGCTCATGGTCAGGACTCCTGGCCCAGTGCGTATTCGAGTTCGTGGAGCATCCGGGGCAGTAGCTCGTTGTGCAGTTTCTTCAGTTCCCACCAAGAGAACTCAAGGCTTTCCCCGCCAGATTTTTCGACCACAACACTGAGCAGGGCTTCGTTGTCCCACGAGTAGCGGCGCACCTGTCCAGTGAGTGCGCCGTGAGGTGCGTCAAACCCGTAACGCAGCCCGGCGTGAGATTCGTGGTGCTCCACATCGTCGTTGACATAGCAGTTGTCATCGGTGGGGTCGCACCACAGCGGGTGCCAGCGTGAAGCGTCTGTGTCAGCGGGGCCGGGTAGAATGCCGGTATCGTTCATAACGGTCTGTTCTCCTTGATGGGTGTTCAGGTCAGCGGCCTCGGGTGACTTCTTGGCGGGAGTCCCGAGGTCGTTCTCATTCAGAAGGCCTATCAGATGCTCGGCACGGTGTGGCGGCATGTGCGCCCTGATCGCACGGTCACGGGCGCGAATCTCGGCCTGCTGCTCTTCGTGCTTCATGAGCCGGAGCATGTCGCCGGAAACCGGGAAGAACTCGGTGTCACTGACCGGCACGTCGTAAATGGTCATGCCGTCACGCTCTCTTCGTACTGGTCCATCAGCCACGTTTCGAGATCGTCCTCGAAGTACATGACGAGCTTGCGACCGAGCCGGAATGACTTCGGGCCTTCACCGATGTGCCGCCAGTAGCGGAGCGTGCCGACACTTGGCGTTCCGCCGAAGTATTCCGATGCCTCCGCAGTGGAGAGCACCCGCCTGCCATTGATCTGTCTCACCATAACCTCATTTCCGTTGGGGGGCACCAAACTGATGCCGTGCATTCAATGTACCACATGTTTCATGCGGGGCATCAAAACGGTAGGATGCGAGTATGGAAGAAGATAACGAAGCCACCACTCCGCCCAAATGGGAGGACAACTTCAGGAAGTCAATCGAGGCGAAGCGAGACCAGCTCGGCATGTCTCAGACTGCTATGGCTAAGGCACTCCGGGGGAGGGGGCTACAGTTCCGTCAGCAGATGGTGCAGCGGGTCGAGTCGGGGGAACGGCCCTTGAGGCTGAACGAAGCTCTTGCCTTCGCTGAGATACTGGGCCTCGACTTCAATGCCGCCATAAACGGCCCAGGAACTGAGGACTCCGATAGTGCGCTGCGACCGCAGTTTGAGCAGAAGATGCGCGAGACTTTCAAGGCAATGGTGTCGTTGCACGAGCTTCGAGACCTTGTGATCGCCACGGGTGATGACCTGATGGAGCTGACTGACGAATATGTGGAATTGCCGATTACGGATGACTCGCCGCCTATCCAGAAGGCGACGATGAAGCTCTTCGGGATCGTGGCCCAATTCGTTGGCTCGACGGGTGAGCTTATGGACAAGGTGGTTGAGCCGCTTGTCGAGCTGGACAAGGAATACCGTGGCGAGCATTCACAAGACTCCTAGCGGTAAGTGGCAGGTCCGCTACCGCGACGGCTCCGGCAAGATTCGAGCCAAAACCTTCAAGTACAAGTACAAGAAGGCGGGAACCGACGAATGGGCCGAGAAGTTCAAGAACGAAGTCGAGCAGTCCCTCACTGACGGTTCCTACATTGCCGCCGAGCGTGGTGCCGTCGACGTCCCCGCTTGGGTTCAGCAGCACCTCGACAGCCGTGTTGATATCGGCGTCACCACGAAGAACCGGACTCAGGGCATCATCAACACGCACATCGAGCCGAAATGGTCGACTGTGCGGCTCTCAGAGGTCGAGCACGGCGATATTGCGGCATGGGTGAAGGATCTTCTGGAAACGCAGTCTGTACGCTCGGTGAAGAAGATTGTCGGCGTCCTGTCGGCGGCGTTCGAGGCGGCAGTGAGAGACCGTAGAGTTCACAACAATCCTTGCAAAGGCATCAAGTACCCGAAGGTCACGCCTCAGCGGAGAATCTACCTCTCAGCCGAGCAGGTCGAGCAGTTGGCCGCTGCGACGCTCGATGACCGGCAGAAGCTCATCGTCTACACGCTCGCGTACTCGGGCCTGAGGTGGGGAGAGCTTGCGGGTCTGCGGGTGCAGGATTTCGACCCGCTGCGCCGGAGGCTTAACGTCGAGCAGACCATCGTCGATGACAACGGGAAGATGCTCGTGAAGCCGCCGAAAACGCACGAGATTCGATCTGTGCCGGTCCCGAAGTTCCTTGTCGAGATGATCGCGGCGCACATCGTCGGGATGGACCCGGATGATCTGATCTTTACCTCGGTGCGGGGTGAGCCGCTGCGGAACCGCAATGAGCGCGGCAGGTGGTTCGATCAGGCGGCGAAGGGGATCGGCATTCCAGACCTGACGCCGCACAAGCTCAGGAACACGGCGGCATCAATGGCGATCTCGGCGGGTGCGTCGGTTCTGTCAGTGCAGCGGATGCTCGGCCATGAGTCGGCAACGGTGACTCTCGACGTGTATGCGGAGCTGTTCGAGGACGATCTCGATGAGGTTGCGGAGCGGCTGGACTCGGTTCGTGCCGATGTTCGTGTTCGTGAAATGTTCGTGACGCCGATTCGTGAAGGTGAGTCGAATTAGTGTTTGGCCTGGTCAGGCAGTGCGCCCCCGGCGCGATTCGAACGCGCGACACCCGCTTTAGGAGAGCGGTGCTCTATCCCCTGAGCTACGGGGGCCAGGTGGTCGTCCTCAACCACGATCACCCAGTGTAGCGTAGAAGAAACCTCACTGTTCCACGGTGTGCCAGCACCTATTATGGACAGATTCTCGTTAGGGTCGAATTGTGTCGGATTCCGTTAGAGACGAACAGTTCCCAGAACTCGGAGATGTCTTCGCCGAGTGGAAGAAGCAGGCTGCCCATCTGGGCGGTCGCGACACCATGCTTCATTTCCGGGACTCCCGTGACGGCAGCATCGACCTCTCCGGCGCCCACCCCTCCGGCCTGGCACAGTTGCTGGCCGGTCGCGCCACCCGACTCTCCAGCCTCATCCGCGACCACGACATCCTCACGGACGCGCGTCGGCGTGCGAAATCCATCCGGTCGAAGGCAGAACAGCTCGACAACGAACGCGGCATCCGCACCGCCCACCTGGCGCTCGGATTCGCTTCGTGGACGGAGAAGGACGCGAAGTTCAAGTTCAACGCCCCCGTCGTCATGCGCCACATCGCGCTGGTGCCTCGTGGGTCCCGAGTCGAGGACTACGAGATCGTGCTCGACAACGAGATCACGATCAACCCCGCTCTCGTCCAGCATCTGCGCGAGGAATACGACCTCGACGTGCCCGTCGACGAATGGGTCGACGCGACCGGCGGACCGCACGGCTTCGACCCGGGCCCGGCTCTCGACCGTCTGCGCGATCTGGGGCAGAACGTGCCCGGTCTGCGGATCAACCACCGCCTGATCATCTCGACGTTCGCGAACATCGCAAACCCGTTCTCTACCGACTACCTGCCTACCCAGCATCCCGTTCTGCGGGCGCTGGCCGGTGACGAGGACGTGCGTGCCTCCCTCGGCGGGCCCTCGTATGTGCCGCAGCCGGGCGTGCTCCCGGACGAGAAGATCGCCGCCGCCGAGAAGGCCGAAGCCGAGCAGAAGCGAGCCGAAGCGAAGAGAGTCGCCGGCGTCGCCGCTGCCGCCGAGTCCGCAGACAAGGACACCGAACCCGCAGGCGGCGAGAAGTCGGCGCCTGAAGCGACCTCCGCGGACGCAGCGAAGTCAGGAGCTGAGACCAAGACTGCGGAAACGACAGAAGGCGACCTCGCCGAGGATGCTGCTGAGTCCGCTGATGAGTCGGCAACCGGCGGCGAGAAGACCGGTGAGAAAGCTGCGTCCGAGAAGCCTGCGGCCGAGAATGCTTCGTCCGAGGCAGCTGCCGGTGCCGCTGATGAAGCGGATGCCGATGAGGACTACGGTCAGCCGACCGTGCCGATCACCGACGAACCACTCGATGCCGCAGAGCCGGTCACTGCCGCCGAGTCCTCCGTCGACACGACCACCGACGACGAGAAGACGTCGACCGATGCCGAAGCTGTATCGGCGACCAAGTCTGAGAAGACAGCACCCGCGGCTGAAGCCGACGGTGAAGACGTCGTTCCCGCTGCGCTTCAGGAGCCGATCACCCCGCTTCCCGACCGGAAGCCGCAGGAGGAATTCCTCGTCATCGACGTCGACGGTGACCAGCAGGCCGTCGTCGACGCTGCCGTGTCCGGTCACTCCGTCGTCGTCGACACCCCGCCCGGAACCGGTGCCACCCAGGTTGCCGTCGCCGTGGCCACCACACTGGCACACACCGGCAAGAGCGTCCTCTTCCTCGCGCAGACCTCCGATGCGCTCGACGATTTCTCTGCTCGCCTCGGCGAGGTCGGACTCTCCGACTTCGCGGTCGACACCCGCGCTGGCTCGGAAGACATCCGCAAACAGCTCATCGGTCTCATCGCCTCGGCAGAGAAATCCGAACGCCCGGACCTGTCCCACCTGCTGACCGAACTCAACGAACAGCGGGCGACCCTGGCCGACCACGTCTCCTCCCTGCACCGCAGGCGCAAGCCGTGGGACGTCTCCGTCTACGAAACCATGCAGCACCTCGCCGAACTGACCTCCGGTGATGACTCCCCGCAGACACCGGTGCGCTTCGATGACGATATCCTCGGCGCCAGCGACGACCGCCGGAACATCCTGCGCGGCAAACTCGGTGAACTCGCCGGACTGGGTGCTTTCACCCTCGATGTCGAAGACACCGTCTGGTTCGGAGCCGATCTCAAATCCGTCGAAGAAGCCGAAGCCGCACGCACCGTGGCCGAACGCATCGGTCGGATGATCCCCGACCTCGTCGCTGCCACCGAACCGGTGCTGCAGAAGGCGAAACTCAATCCGCGCCGCAATGTCGACGACTGGTCCCGCGCCGTCCGCGTGCTCCTGCGCGTGCGCAAGACGCTCGACAACTTCGCACCCGACATCTACGACCACCGCCTCGATGACCTCATCGCCGCCACCGGCACACCCGAATACCGGGCCGATGTCGGCGTCGAGATTGGCATGATGCAGCGCCGTCGACTGAAGAAATCGGCCGCGGAGTTCCTCCGGCCCGGCGCCGAGGTGCCTGACCTCCACGAGGCACTCATCGACGTCCGCGCCCAGCGGGTCATCCTTTCGGACCTCGCCGGACATGACGGCCGCCCGCAGATCCCGCGCGGCGTCCTCGAAGCCGACGAGATCCTCCAGAGCGTGGAAGCCGATATGGCCAAGCTCGCCCCGATCCTCGAGACGACGCCGGACGGCGGGGACCTCGGATCGATGCTCATCGAGGAACTTCAGGCACGTGCCGAAGCGATGGGCAGCGATTCGGAGAACCTCGCCGATCTGCCCGAACGGTCCCGCCTGCAGCGTGAACTCGACGGCGAGGGCCTCGGCGATCTCATGGCCGATCTGCGCAGGCGCAAGGTCGACGAGTCACTCGTCGGCCCCGAGTTCGACCTCGCATATTGGGCCTCCGTACTGCAGACCATGGCCGGTGAAGATCCTGCGATCGGTCGCCACGACGGTGCCGCTCTCCACCAGGTGGCCGAAGGCTTCCGCGAGAACGACCGCGCCTTCGTCGCTGCCGGTGCCTCCCGACTGCGCTACAACCATGCGCAGGCATGGAAGCGCGGAATCGAATCCGACCCGATCGCCGCCGGAGTCATCAAACAGGAGCTGCTGTCGAAGCACACCTCGACGAAGCGGATCTCCACGCAGGCACCCGAACTGCTGACGACTCTGGCCCCGGTGTGGATGGGCAGCCCGTACACGGTGCCCGAACTCTTCTCCGCTCTGCCTCTCTTCGATGCGGTCGTCATCGCCGATGCCGGACGGCTCTCGGTCGCCGATGTCGTTCCCGGAATCACCCGAGCCCGTCAGGTCATCTCCCTCGGAGACTCCCGCCTGCTCGGACCGCGCCCGTTCTCGATCGCGGTCGATCGCTTCGGCATGGACGACGGGAAACATCCCCGCTCGGTGCAGGACCGCCTCGGCGAGTTCCTGCCGCGGATGCGACTGTCGAACTCCTACCGCTTATCCCCGGTCGGGCTCATCGACCTGGCCAACCGGCACTTCTACGATTCGACGATTTCGACGCTGCCGACCGCGCATACCGGTGAGGGCAGCGGCCTCGAATTCTCCTATGTCGCCGACGGCAGGGGCCCCACGGACATCGGGACCGGTCGGGTCGAGAGCCCCGACGCCGAGGTCAAACGCGTCGTCGATCTGGTGCTCAAGCACGCGCGGAATCGGTCGCGGGAGTCATTGGCCGTCGTCGCGCTCACCCCGCATCATGCGCAGCGAGTGGCTACGGCGATCTCGCGGGCGATGAAGGATCTGCCGTATGTGGCGGCGTTCTTCAACGATTCTTCGAAGGAACCATTCGTCGTCACCGACGCCGAACGCGTCCAGGGCATGTCGCGCGATGCCGTGATCTTCACCCTCGGCTATGGCCGCACCGTCCACGGTCGCGTCATCCACGACTTCGGTCCGCTGTCCGGGCCGGATGGTCGTCGCATCCTCGCGGCCACGATGACGCGGGCCAGGAAGCGGCTGACCCTGGTCTCGAGCATCGAGGCCGAGGACTTCGACCGCAGCAAACTCAACGGTGGAGCGGTCATGCTCCCGCAGCTGCTCGAGGAGGTCGCGACCGGCGGCGTCCACCAGCCCGGACCGCACGGCGAGATCTACGATCCGCTGTTCAATGACATCGCCGACCGGCTGCTGCAGCTCGGCGTCGTCGCTCACGAACACTACAACGGCATCGACCTGGCCGTGGCGAACTCCACCGAGGACGAGCACGGAATGATCATCGCCGTCGCCGGTGACGGACCCGAATACGCGTCGATGCGCAGCCTGCGCCAGCGGGACCGGGTGCTGCCCGAACAGCTGAGCCGCCGAGGCTGGAAGTTCATGCGCGTGTGGTCGACCGATGCGTTCGTCGACCCGCAGACCGAGACCGAGAAGATCTTCGAGACCTGGCGTGCCACCGTGGAGACGATGAGCCCGCAGGCCGTTCTCAATGCGGCGCGTGCCGCCTCGGTGGTCGTCGGCCGCACCGGCAGCCGACCGAAGCTCGTGCCCGGTCTGCCGATGCACAAGTACTCCGCCGAAGGCCTCGATCAGATGATCGACTGGATCCAGTCGGATGCGGTCGTGCGCGGCGACGGTGAGATCAAGGACCTGCTGCGCACCGCGCTGGCGCAGAAGGGCAACTCGAGCCGCGGCGATTCCCAGCTGCAGGCCGCCGTGGACCGCTACCGCGAACGCCATGCGCAGGCGAAGAAAGTCACGGGCGCTGAGGTGTTCATCCCACGGTCGAACTCGACTGGACCCGTCGAAGACGACATCCTGCCGACCTTCGACACCGGTAAGATCCGTGCCGATGAGCTCCGCTCCGCCGGCCTCGTGCAGACCGCAAGCAATGACCAGGTCCCCGAGGCGGCCGACGAGCTCGCCCACGCTGATTCGGTTGATGCGGGGTCTGACAGTGCCGGTGAGGACAGTGCACGTTCGTCCGCGGAGGCAACTGCCACGCACGACGCTGGGGCCGCCAGCGCGGCTGGGGCCGAGTCCGCAGACTCGGATTCGGCCGACGAGGATTCGACCGCCGCTGACTTTGGCGGGTCGGATTCGGCCGAGGCGGAGTCGGGGGAGTCGGAGTCGGCTGAATCCGGGACGGACGGGACCGCCTCGGCGAAGTCGGGGTCGAAGAACGACGATGCCTGACCGGCCCGCCGGCAGCGAGGATGCTGATTGCGACCGAGAGGCTGGCGGCAGCGACCGAGAAACGGTTGATCCCAGCGTCAGCGGGTCGAACACTGCACTGGACGAGCCACTGCACGGCGGCGGCGAGTCCGGCGCTGAGCCGGTACAGCCATCACATGGCGACGGCGAGGCCGAAACTGATGAGTCTCGGAGGGCCCGGGTCGAAGCGGCGAAGCGTCGATATCGAGCGACTCTGCGCAATGAAGCCGACTCCGGTGGCGGCGGCTTCAGCGAGGACTACTACCGTTCGCAGAAGCCCCCGCACTGGTCATAGCTCCTGATCCGTCTGGTGGCTTCGATCTGACCGGGCATCTCCCCGCCCTTTACGGTCGGTCAATAGCGCCCGATCGGTCTCAGATAGCCCGATAGGTTTCAGACGGGCCGATAGGTTTCAAGCGGGCTGGAGAGGTTTCAGACATGAAGAAGGCCCGCTCTCGGATGCGAGCGGGCCTTCTTTGCGATCGGCTGGTGATCAGTGCCGCGGAGGCTGGTTCGGATCGATCGGACCGTCGGTGGCGGGACCTTCGGCGGGTCCGGCAGGCGAGGCAACCTGGTTGCGCAGGATCTCGCGGATGTCGCCGAGCAGATCCTCGGTGGTCGGAGGAACTTCTTCTTCGGGAGCTCCGCGCTTGCGCAGCTCGTTGAGCTTGTTCATCGGCACGATGATGATGAAGTAGACGATGGCGGCCACGATGAGGAAGTTGATGGCCGCAGTGATGACCGCACCGATATCAAGGGTGGCCTCGGGCACGCCTTCCTTGAGCGGGATCTGCAGGGCCGGTCCCTCAGCACCACCGACAGCGGCGATGAGCGGGTTGATGATCTTGTCGGAGAAGGCGGTGACGATGGCGGTGAAAGCGCCGCCGATGATGACCGCTGTTGCGAGTTCGACGACATTCCCCTGGAGAATGAAGTCTCTGAATCCCTTAAGCATTAGAGAAACCCTCTCGGTGTGTGTTCACTGAAATGCTGTTATCGAATAGCTCAATTACGTTCCAATAGTACACATGGGTAACTCATTGTCAGCAGAAATGTTCTGCGAGTCTGATCATCGTATTGACGCTTCGGGTAATCGATGTGATGCTCCGGGTAGTCGGAACGCAGTGATGAATGCCGGTCAGGTGAACGCAGACGTCTCCGACTACCGCAGATCAGCAGGGCGAACGGCCCGGCGATGGCATGGTTCAGCGAGGGAGGATTGCAAAGCTGATGGGGAGTCCGGCGAACTCGGCGACACGCCCGGCGTCATCGGCGGAGAGGATCACGGAAACAAGTTGTCCTGACTCCGCGGCTATTCCTTCGGGTTTGTCGACGAGGCGGGCGATCGTCACTTTCTCGACGACGACTTCCGACCCGCCATCGGGCAGGGACGAGAAGAGTCGGATCTTCTGCCCCGGTTGGAGCAGTGCCGCCGAGGCGTCATCGGCCAGACGGATCGGCATGAGCAGATCGCGACTGCCTTTGGGCAGCGCCTGCTGATCGAGAACGATCGACGAGGTCAGAGGTGACCCCTTCGACAACCCCGCCGAGGTGGCCCGTCCCTTCACCTCTTCAACGGACCTGAATGCCTTGTCGGGGACGAGGTCGGAAGGGAACTGAGTGAGAGTGAGGTCCTGGGCCTTGAGCTCGGTTCCGGGCGCCAGGTCCGACTTCGCGACGACGATCGCCGTTCCTGCGCTGCTCGGTGTGAGCACCCAGACGGCAAGAGCGCAGGCGCACGCGAGGCAGACGGCGGCGAGGATGCGCTGCGGCCGAATGCGAGACGGCCGTGACCAGCTAGAAGACGAGGACCGGATGCGGTGGAAGATGCCCATGCCGCCGAGTCTGCGGCGGTGCGCGGCCCGCAGCAAGGGTACGGTACTTGCCTGTGGACAGTTCGTGCCGTCCACAGGCGATTGGTGTCTGAGTGACGAGAGCCGGTTCGTCGCGGCATTCGGTCGGCTGGCGGCTGAGGTGAATCACCTGTAGGTGCCGGCTGTCAGCTGGCGGCTGGGAAGTGTCAGCTGGCGACCGGCGTCGCTCAGCTTGCGGCTGGGGTGCTCGCTGCCGAGGAGCTGCTCGATGACGAAGTCGACGTGCTGGAGGATTCCTTCGACGACGAGCTCGAGGACTCCTTCGAGGAGGAGTCTGAACTCGAGGAGCTGACGGTGCTCGACTTGCTCGAGCGGGAGTCAGTGGCGTAGAAGCCGGATCCCTTGAAGCTGATGCCCACGGCGCCGAAGACCTTCTTCAGGCGGCCCTGGCATTCCGGGCAGACGGTGAGCGAGTCATCGCTGAAGTCCTGATGAATATCAAAGGCGTGACCACAGCTCTTGCAGGCGTAGGAGTAGACGGGCATTCGAGACCTTTCTTCGACGACAAGATTATAGTGCACGTCGGAACCTCCCCGGAGCACCGGTCCGGGATATGCACAAGGTTATCCACATATCAACATGCGCGAGTGGGTGCTGATTCCCGACGATCAGGCCGTGAAGATGTGAGTTCCGTCGTCGGTGACGGCCTCCGGGATGCGCAGGTCCCAGACTTCTGCGGCGAGACCCTTGAGATTGAGCTCGTAGGCGAAGCACACCCCGACAACGCGGGGACCCGAGCCAGGAGCTGCCGAACCAGAAGCTGCCGAACCATTGCGTTCCGAACCAGGGGGCTCGGGACCAGGGGGCTCGGAACCAGGAAGTCCCGATCCGAAAACGCCCGACCCGAGAGGCTCGGCCCCGTGCGGGCCGAAGGTCCTGTCGTAGAAGCCGCCTCCGTTTCCCAGCCGAGCACCATCGGTGCCGAAGCCCAGGGCGGGGACGAACACGAGGTCGAGGCCGATCGTGGGGGAGAGCAGCTGGGCGGCGGTGAGCAGCTCACCATCCCGGGCCGGTTCGCGGATTCCCCATCGTCCCTGCGGTCTCAGGCTGGCCATTGAACCAGTGACCTGGCCGAACATCAAAGGTTCGCCCACCTTGGTGACGGCGGGCACGTAGACGGTGCCGCCGGATGCGAGAAACTGATCGAGTGCCGGGTCGAGGTCCGGCTCTCCGGGCAGCGCCGCATAGGCAAGAAGGGAACGAACCGGTGTTTCTCGGATGAGGTCCCACGCAGCGGCCGCCACCGTCCCCGCAGCCGCCGTGGTCCCCGGAGTCGCCTCGATGAGGGAGCGGTCTGCGCGAGCTGCGCGAATGCGGGACCGCAGCTGCGCCTTCGAAGTTTGTGAGTCCACGCATTTCAGACTAACCGGGGTTGGCGGATTCGTTAAGATGACTTCATGAGTGATGAAGTGCAGCGCACCGTTCGCAAGGCCGTGATCCCCGTCGCCGGTCTCGGAACTCGGTTCCTCCCCGCCACGAAAGCCACCCCCAAAGAGATGCTCCCGGTCGTCGATAAGCCGGCGATCCAGTACGTCATCGAGGAAGCCGTCGATGCCGGTCTGCAGGACGTTCTCATGATCACCGGTCGGAACAAGCGGCCGCTGGAGGATCATTTCGACCGGGTTGACGGGCTCGAGGCAGCGCTCGCGCAGAAGGGCGACGACAAGAAGCTCGCCGCGGTGCGCCATCCCTCGGAACTCGCTGATATCCACTATGTGCGCCAGGGCGACCCCAAGGGACTCGGCCATGCCGTGCTCAAGGGGCGTCAGCATGTGGGCAATGAGCCGTTCGCGGTCCTCCTCGGTGATGACCTCATCGATGAGCGCAGCCCGATCCTGCCGAAGATGATCGAGGTCGCGGAGAAGACCGGCGGCAGTGTCGTCGCCCTCATGGAGGTTCCGCCCGAGGCGATCCACCTCTACGGCTGTGCCGCCGTCGAGTCCACTGCTGACGACGAGGTCGTCAAGGTCACCGACCTCGTCGAGAAGCCCGCCACCGAGGATGCTCCGTCGAATCTCGCCATCATCGGCCGCTACGTGCTGGCGCCGGAGATCTTCGATGTCCTCGAGACGACGAAGCCGGGACGCGGCAACGAGATCCAGCTCACCGATGCCCTGCAGGAGCTCGCCGGAGACGACGAGGGCCACGGCGTCTACGGAGTCGTGTTCAAGGGCGCTCGCTACGACACGGGAGACAAGCTCGACTACCTCAAGGCCGTTGTGCAGATCGCATGCGACCGGGAGGACCTCGGCGACGATCTCAAAGCGTGGCTGCGCGAGTTCGTGCCGACGCTGGACTGAGCGCCGACACGGCTCCGAGCCGACCGTCCTGGTTCAGCCCATCCGGGCAGACCGACCTTGATCCCGAGAGCGAGGGCAGCCGTGTGTGGCCCGTCATCCTGACTGATCGACAGTCCGATATCGTGCTGCGACCGCTGCGCCGCCGCGACGAAGAGGCCTGGCGAGAGGTCCGCCGATTCAACCGCGACTGGCTGCGCCCGTGGGATGCGACCCTGCCTGCGCCGGGCCAGGAGCTGCCGGGGTTCCGCACGATGGTGCGGATGCAGGACAAACAGGCCAAACGCGGGCAGACCGTGCCGTTCGCCATCGAGGTCGACGGGAACTTCCGCGGACAGATCACCGTATCGGGACTGAGCTGGGGTTCGATCCTGTCCGGGCAGATCGGTTACTGGATCGACTCGCGCGTGGCCGGGCGCGGTATCACCCCGGTCGCCGTGGCGATGGCCGCCGACCACTGCTTCTTCGCCCTCGGACTCCACCGCATCGAAATCAACATCCGCCCGGAGAACACCGCGAGCCTGCGCGTGGTCGAGAAGCTGGGTCTGCGCGATGAGGGGCTGCGCGAGAAGTACATGCACATCGATGGGCAGTGGTGCGACCACCGCACCTTCGCCCTCCTCGCCGAGGAGGTCCCTCAGGGTCTGCTGGCCGCATACAGGCACGGCACCGGCGGGTGGTAGACGCGAACCGGGGACGTCCAGCCGCCGCCTGGGAATTCGGTGAGCTTCGCCCCAGTTTGACCGACACACCTCGCGTCTTCACGACTTCCCTGATGCCTGCAACTTAGGGTGGCATTGTGGACACCAGCATCATCGTCGTCATCGCCATCGTCGTGGTCTTCGCCGTTGCTGTGCCCGCAATGATTCGGAAGTCCGCGACGGATCTCTCGCGCGTCGAAATCGACACGGTTCCGGACAATGCGGCCGTCGTCTCCGCCGAGACAGCCATCCCCGGGCACGACCATTCGGAGCGCATCCAGGTCTTCCACGACAAACCTCGGAAGGTGCCGTCGGTTCCGACCCCGGACGTCTCACAGGAAGTCGAGGCCCCGAAGCTGAGTCTCTCGGCCTCCACTCCCGAGCTCGCCGTCATCGACGGTCACGCCGAAGCACACACCATCACCGAGGCTGCCGAGCACGCCCAGCTCAACGTCCTTCCCGTTGCGGTCGGTGAAACTTACTCCTCCCTGTCCGCCGACCATGCGGCCGTCGGTCGCGGTGTTGTCGTTTCCAGCGTAGGCGTCGGCACTGACACAGGTGTTCGTGCAGGCGCTGCCACTGACAATGTGCGACTGCTCCACCCCGCGGTCCATGCCGTCTTCAACGACAGCGGCCGCTCCGTCGGGCCGTCGGACAGACAGGGCCGTTCGCCACAGGCCCATCCGCCGCACTCGACCGGCGCGGGGCACAAGGCGTCGACGAGCCGGATGGCTTCGGCCGGCGCCGGTCCAGCTCCTCACGGAGGCGGACCACGTGAAGGCCGGTCCCGGACGGGACGCGGCGGCCACCTCGGCGAGGGGATGGCCGGCACAGATGGACAGAACCGACAGATTTCCAATCCGACCATCGGAACCGATGAGGAACATGCGATGACCGAGCAAGCCACGACCCTGCGGGAGTCACTGAAGTCGCTGAACACTATGGTCAGGGGCTTCTCCCTGGTCTTCCTCGCCTCGGTTCTCGGCATCCTTGTGTCAAGTGTGCTCGCGGCCTTCTCGGTCGTGCACATCGCCTTGGCCGGTGTCTTCCTCGGGCTCGCGGTCGTCACTCTCTTCCTCGTGCGCACGCTCAATCTGCGCAAGCGCGAGACGAAGAAGAAGCTGCGACGTCTGCAGGAGACCGCACGGTCACGGTCAGCGGGCCAGCCGAAGCGTGCCGCTGAGCCGGAGCACGCCGCCAAGGTCGAGCGTGCCGCCGAGCCGAAATCGGCCGAACCGTCGACTGCCACGGCACGACAGACTGCCACAGCCAGGACGACTGATGCTCAGCCTGTAGCTGGATCGCAGCCAGCTCGCACGGGCGCGAAGTCCGCGAAGTCGCAGACCGTTCCGGTCAAGCAGCAGCCTCGCACGGCCCCGGCATCGACCTCGAGCGGAACCGCTGCCCGGATCGCCGCGGCCGCCCAGGGCACAAGCGCGGCGGCGAAGGCCGCGCAGGCTCGCGCTGCGATGAACCGCTCCGCCGCGGCGAAGAAGTCCCGCGAAGAGGCCGACACCGGAGAGATCCCGCTCGTGCGCATCCGCAAGGAAGCCGCCGAGGGCCACACCACGCGCCAGGTCCTCCTCACCGGACCGATCCCGGTCGTGAAGGAGAACGCCACCGCAGACGGTGACGCGACTTCCGCCGAGGTGGCCGCCGGCTCGGAGGCCGCCTCGACGTCGGGCACCGTCGCCACCGCGGAATCAACGTCGACGGCAGAGCCGAAGGCGACGGGTACCAACATCGACCGCGAGAACGATGCCGACGCCGCCTCGGCGACGTCTGCAGAGAAGGCTCGGACCGAGTCCACCAAGACCCCGGTCTCGCTCGGAGCCGACCTCCTCACTGAGACCGAAACCGTCGCAGATGCGGCCGGTCGAAAGGAAGTCGATGCGGATGTGCACGCTGCACTTGATGCGGCGGCTCGCACGGTCGATGACCCGTTCATGCAACGCCTGAAATCGCGCGACGGCTGGTCGCCGACTCCGCTGCCGGTGCCCAGCTATGTCGACGCACCCGAAGCCGAGCATCCGGTGCCCTCGGCATCGGCGGCCGATGCCAGCTCGTACGAGACCGAGGCCCGCAGCCGTGAAGATATCGCGGCTCAGTTCGCCGAAGAGCTCGGCTACCGGCCGGAACTCAGCGACTCCGCCCGCGAGGAAGGACCCCTTGGCCACGGGCGCAAGGCGATCCGGACGACGAAGGCCGCCGACCTCGGTGCCGTCAACGACGTTCTCGCTCGCCGGCGCGCGTGAAGCCCCGAAGTCGCTGAAGCGAGGTCCGCACGGATTTCGCGATGCCGACGCAGAAGCCCCGCCAATCGGCGGGGCTTCTGCGTGCCAGGGTTACGGTGTCCACGAGGGTGAGTCGCTGGCAGCCCGCTTCACGACAGATAGCACCCGTTCTAAAGAGTGCTGTCTGCCGTGGAGGGTGCCGCTAGCGATCAGGCGCTGAAGACCGACCAGCAGATCGCATCGCGGCGTGCCTGATCTTCCAGCACGAGTTCGCGGACTTCATTCGGCAGCCGGTCACGCTGCCAGTCGCGTTCGGCACGACCGGCCCCAAGGTCCTTCCCCGATGTCCCTCGGGCCGCTTTGATCGCGTAGGCCGCCGCCCCCAGATCGTGCTCGGCGACGTGTCCGACACAGGCCGCCTGCCCCGCCGCATAAGCGGCGAACCGGGCTGGCCCACGCAGGGGCCGTGCCGCACCCATGGCATGTCCGCCGAGGGCACGAGCTTCCATCATCGGCATCTCACCAGCTGCCCACGCCCGGGCGGCGGCAATGGCTTCGCGAGGTCGCTCATCCTCGGGGCAGACGGCTTCGAAGAACGGCAGGACGTGTTCGGCGCAGTCGGTGGCCCACAGCGCGAGAAGGCGGTGGACGGCATCGGTGAGGGAGCCGCCTCGGCGAATCGTGATCATCCGAGGGTCTCGGACCTCCGGCAGGATCACGGGAACCGGCCGAGAATCGACAGCGGTCGCGAGCGGCGAAGCGTGCAGGCGTTCACAGTTGCCGATTGTAGTGGCCCCTCCGGTCGGTGCCTGACCCCAGCGCATCGGCAACCGTGGACGGAGACTGACCGGCGACGTGCGTTTTCCCTGGTGGACACGGGCCGCTCAGTCGTCATCGGCCGTGCTAGATTGCTCAGCGTCGATCACGCGAGGGCGGCCAGCAGGAGGCCGAAGACGAGTTCAGGGGAGAATCCGATGGCCGATATCGAAGACCAGGTGAGAGCTGAACCTGACCTGGGACGGCGTGCACGCCGTGCGGCTGTCGGGTCGTTCATCGGCGCCGTCGTCGAATGGTACGACTTCCTGCTCTACGGGATCGTCGCAGCTCTGGTCTTCGGCGAGCTCTTCTTCCCCGGTTACAGTGACCGGGCGGGCACGCTCGCGGCGTTCGCGACCTTCGGCGTCGGATTCATCTTCCGCCCGCTCGGCGGAATCATCTTCGGCCACTTCGGCGACCGCCTCGGGCGCAAGTCCATGCTCATCTGGACGATGACGATCATGGGCGTGGCGACCGCCCTCATCGGTTGTCTGCCGACCTACCAGGCGATCGGCTGGCTGGCACCGGCACTGCTCGTCCTGCTGCGCTGTATCCAGGGCGTGGCGGTCGGCGGAGAATGGGGAGGCGCCGCGCTCATGGCCGTCGAAAGCGCACCGCCGAAGCTGCGCGCCTTCTACTCCAGCGGGGTTCAGGTCGGCTATTCGGTCGGCTTGCTGCTGGCCACCGGACTCGTCGCCATCCTCAGCGGCGGACTGACCTCCGAAGGCTTCCTGGCTTGGGGATGGCGGATCCCGTTCCTCGCCAGCGCCGGCCTCGTCCTGGTCGGGCTGTGGATCCGTTCCGGTGTCGCCGAATCCGAAGAATATGTGGAGCGAGTGAAGAACGCGGACGAGGACAAAGTTGCCAAACTGCCGATCCTCGAGGCCTTCAAGCGATTCCCCGCACAGATCGCACAAATCGTCGGACTGCGGTTCATCGAGCTTCTGACTATGTACATCGTCACCACCTTCGCGCTGTCGTATGCGACGGACGAACTCGGTCTCGACCGGCAGTTCATGCTCAACATCACGCTGCTCGTCGGCGGACTGGGAATCGTCACGATTCCTGCCTTCGCCTACCTCTCTGATCGGTACGGACGGCTGCGCGTCTATCTCACCGGCGGGGTCGTCGGACTGCTCAGCGCGATCCCGTTCTTCTTCGCTCTGGAATCGGGAAGCACGATTGCCATCGTGATCTTCGCCGTGCTGCTGGTCAATATCGCCCACGACGCGGTCGTCAGCGTCCAGCAGCCGCTGTTCGCTGAAATGTTCAGCCCCGAGTTCCGATACAGCGGAGCGGGCGTCGGCTACCAGTTGGCCAGCGCGCTGGCCGGCGGCTTCACTCCGTTCATCGCCACGTACCTCGTCGGAGTCGGCGACGGCAGCTGGTACCTCGTCGGTGCCTATCTCGCTGCGGGCTGTCTGGTCTCGATCTCCGTCGCCGCCTACCTTGCGAAGAAGGGACGACGCACCGCCAGTGCCTGATCACCTCGGTGCTGACTGACGGCACTGTTGCTCCAGTGCGTTACGTCAGGCCGAGCGCAATTGGTAAGGCCGAGGCCGTTGTGGGCGCAGCGGTGTGGGGTGTGGCCCGGTCACCGCGAAGTGGTGAGGCGGTCCCGGGCGCTGGATAGCGGTCAGTCAGCGGGGCCCCGCGACATCATCGACAGTGACGCATGTGCCAGCGCACTCGCGGCGATGAGCTGACGATTGGACATTGTGATGCCGCGGATCACGCTCAGGCAGACCCTGTCGCGACTGTGCTCGACGCTGATCGGGCGGACATGAGACTGAGCGATAGGGGCAATGGCCCGGCACTGGGCGACGATCGAATCGACGGTGACCGGGTATCCACCCGCATCGACCATCGCGACAACACGTGCCAGTGCATTCCTCGCTGCAGATTCCTCATCGGGCCAGCCGAGGCGGTCGATCACCTCGGAGACCAGATCATCGAAGCGGTCAGGGGTGGGGGAGACTGCGGTCGGATGTGTTCCGGAGGCCCGCAGGGCGAACGGCGGGGAACCCGGTGCGCGCTGCGCCGAGGCGGGCAGTCCGGAATTCCCGCGCAAGGCGAGCTCCTGGCATACGCCCATCAGCTCGATCGTCGGCAGCGATTCGTCGTCAATGGCGCGGGTGAGTTCGGCGATGTCGGCGATTGGAGTGGCCAGCTCCTCGCGCAGCCAGCGGATGAGCGCCAGCCGGTGCAGATGCGTCTCGTCGTAGACGGCCGTCGTCGCATTCTTCTTCTGTCCAGGCGGCAGAAGCCCCTCGTGGATGTAGTACTTGATACTCGCAGCCGAGACGCCGGCGGCCTTTGCCAATGCGCTGAGCTTCACTGTGCCCTCCTTCTGCGGGTTGCTTCTGCAGGTTTCGTCCTCGACGACGGTGAATGGATAGTGGAAGCGGCGTTCACTATCCACGTTGCCACACTTGGTTAGTGACACTATCTTAATGACATGTTCTCACTCTTCATCGCCATCCATGCCATCGCCGCCACGGGTGTCGTCCTGCTGGGGCCCATCCAGATCATCCGCCGCACCAAGGACCGCAAGCACCGTTTCATCGGACGGTCCTGGGTCATTCTCATGTACTTCGTGTGCACCAGCGGAATGTTCATCTACTCGCTCACCGGTTCCTTCACGCTCTTCCACGCCCTGGCGATCTGGACCTTCATCTCCACCACGCTCGGCGTCATCGCGATCCGCCGTGGCAATGTCCGCCGCCACATCGGAATGATGGTCGGCTCCTATCTGGGTGCACTGATCGCAGGCATCTTTGCCGCTGCAGTCCCCGGACGAGAGATCCCACAGCTGGCAGTCAGTGACCCAGGACTGCTGTGGTCACTCGTCGCCGCGGTCATCGTGGCAGTCACCGCCTGGGCGATCTTCGTCCTGCGCTTCGTCTCCGGACACGACCGTCAACAGGAGATCGTCGAGAGCGCGAACATCGTGGGCAATGCAGAAGAAGGCGCCAGCGGCGAACCGCTGACGCCCGCGAAATTAAGCGAAGCAGGCCCGGTCACTGCGTAATGACGACTCTGGGGTGCGAGTTGACGTCCCCGGGCAGGGAGTTGACGAGACCGAGCGTGACGCTCAGGCGACGAACTTGTCGAACTCGTCGTTCTTGACCAGGAAATTCTGCACGTAGGAGCACGTCGTCCGGAACTTCAGCCCCTCCTCGGCGCTGGTCTCCAGTGCATAGCGCACCAGCTTGGCGCCCAAGCCGCGGCCGCCCCACTCGGGGGACACCTCGGTGTGGGTGAAGATGCGCACCGGGCCGTCGGCGGTGTCATCGGCACTCGCCTCACGGTCGATGTAATCGACGAGACCGATGACCTTTCCGGAGTGGGAGACGGTGAAGCGTTTGGCCGCAGCATCCTCGGTGATGGTGAAGGTCTCTCCCGAGATGTCGATGTCCATGGTCATTCCTCCCGAATGTCCGTGCCGGCGGCACTGCGCGATGGTCGTCGGCGTTCGATCGGCGATCGCCGCTGTCCTGACAACTGACACTATAGTTCTGTTTCTGAGGAAGCGACTAGCCTGGTCTGACGCAGCCGACCGGACGATCTTGAAGGAGTCCCACCTATGACCGCACACCCCTCGGCGACCCTGGTCGACGCGCACCGCCAGAAGCTGCGCGCAGTCGGATTCGAGGTCACCGAACTGACGTCCGCCGACATTCCCGACTACGTCGAGCTCGTGTCTTCGGCCTACCGCGGCGAGGGATCGAAACAGGGGTGGACCACCGAGGCGGACCTGCTCGGGGGACAACGGCTCGACGGTCCGATGGCCGAGGACATGCTCGCCGAGGCGGACTCCCAGATCCTGCTCGCCCGCGATGATCAGGGTCGCGCCGTGGCCAGCGTCTATGTGCGAGAGCCCGAAGACGGGGCCGCCTACCTCGGGGTGCTCGCCGTTTCTCCGCTGGGACAGGGCAAAGGGCTGGGGTCGTTGCTCATCGGCCTCGCCGAGGCGTGGGTGGCCGAACATTGGGGTGCGACGTCGATGCGGATGAGCGTGATCAATAAGCGTGACGAACTCATCGCCTACTACGAGCGCCGCGGCTACGTGCGCACCGGCGAAATCGAGCCCTTCCCCTACGGCGACGAACGCTTCGGTCTGCCGAAGGTCGACGACCTGGAATTCGTGTTGCTGGCCAAGCCCTTGAGCTGAGGGGCGGCAGAAGCGTGGTTGCAGGTGAGAAACGGGTTGCTGTCGGCGAATAGGTCAGCATCGGACACTTCTGTTGGAGAAAAGTGTCCGATGCTGACCTATTCTTGGAGGTCCTGGGGCCCGGGTGGGACACAGGGCCGAGAACCCTGCCCGAGAGCCCGGCCTCAGAACATCATGGCGGGCACGACGAGGCCGCCGACGAGCGCGACCGGTCCGATGACGACCATCGACATGCCGAACTTCACGAGGATGCGGGTCAGGCGCGGCTTTTCCTCGACCGGGGCAGTCGCGACGACCGTGGCACCCAGCGTCGAGAACGGTGAGACGTCGACGACCGCCGAGCACACGCCCAGAGCCGCGATGAGTGCCCAGCCGGGAACGCCGCCCGCGGCGATGAGCGGCAGAGCCAGCGGCACGAGCGCAGCAAGGATGCCCGTCGTCGACGCGAAGGCCGAGACCAAGCCGCCGACGATGCAGAGGACGAAGGCGGCGATGAGCGGCGAACCGATCGACTCGGCGCCTTCGCCGAGCAGGTCGACGGCTCCCATGTTCTGCAGCACGCCGACGAAGGTGATGATGCCGCCGACGAGCAGCACGGTCGGCCAGTCGATCTTCGGGATCGCGGCCTTGCCCGTCTTCGGGTCGACGAGCGCGAGGATCGCTCCGAACATGAAGCAGAGCAGGCCGATGTCCGGTTCCTGACCGAGGGCCGCGAGCACGACCACGGTGCCGATGAGGCCGACCATGAAGATCACGGTGAGGATCTGTACGAAGGTGAACGGCTTGGATTCTCCCGCCACGTCGGTGGTGGAGGAGTCGAAGAGCGCTTCGTCTTCGTCATCCTCACCGAAGACGACACTCGACGCCGAGGCGGAGCCGCGGGAGATCTTCGACTGGGTGCCCCCGGCCGAAGCATGCTCGGCGGCCGCCACCGTCGTCTTCGAGAACAGCGACCGACCGTACATGAAGTAGGCGACGACGAGCATAACGAGGTAGACGGCCACGGCGATTCCGAAGAGCAGGAATGGGGAGAGGTCGATGCCGGCATCGTGGGCGGTCGAGTACGTGACGATTCCGTAGAGGCTGGTCGGGGCGAAGCCGCCGGCGCCGATGGCGAAGCAGATCGCCAGTCCCATGAGCGCGTAGTCGACACCGTACTTGCGGGCGACCTGCATTCCCACGGGCATCATCACCAGTCCCGCCAACGGTGCGCCCATGGCCGCAATGCAGCCCGTGATGACGAAGAACACCGCGGGCAGCAGCACCGCCGAGGATCCGACGCGTTCGAGGGCCCAGTCGATGATCTTGTCGACGGTCCCGTTCTCCTGCGCGATCGCGAAGAAATAGGTGACCCCGGCCAGCAGGATCATGATGTCCAAGGGGAACTCGGCGACGATGTCGTCGACGGCCATATCGGTGAAGAGGAGCCCGGTTCCGGCCGCGCCGACGAGCATGAGAACGCCGATCTGCACACCGCGGACAGCGCCGATGGCGAAGAGGGCGACGAATATGAGCAGAGCAATGATCTGAGTGAGCATGATGTCCTTGCGAAGGCTGAAGCGACACTGAGCATCGCTGGCTGATTCGCTGAGAGACTACCAGTGTTACCGGCGGGTACCGCTGAGGCGTGTCCGAACCGTCGGAAAGTCCCGATAGACGGAAAATCCTCCCCAATTGCTACCTGACGGCGGCCCAGCAACCTCGCGCGAGGTTGCTGGGCCGCCGTCAGGTAGCAATTGGGGAGAGGATCAAGTGAGGAGGATGGCTCCGCCGAGGGCGATGAGGGCGACGATGATCGTGACGAGTGCGGCCAGGGCGATCGGCCGGGCGCCGAGGTTCTTCAGGGACCGCCACTGCACTCCGCGGCCGAGGGCGAACATCGCCATCGCCAGGCATACTGTCTGGATCCAGCTAAGTCCGGTGACCGCGATCTCGGGCAGCAGGCCGAAGGTGCGCAGGGCCGCCATGATGAGGAAGCCGACGACGAAGAGCGGAACGATCGGCGGACGTTTGCCCTGCGCCGGAGTCTGCTTCGCCGCGATCGACACCGGCCCACCGGTCGACACCGCCCCCGCGGCCGATGCACCCGACCCGTTGCTCTCTCCAGTCGACCCCGCGGCTGCTGAGGTTCCGGTGGAACCGGCGGTCGCCTCGGTGCCGGTGTTCGTCAGTGCCTTGTCCTCGCTGCGGCGCACTGCGTAGCTGAACACGGCGACGGTGGGGGCGAGCATGATGACGCGGGCGAGTTTGACGAGGACTGCGATCTCGAGGGCCGCGGGGCCGATGATCCCGCCGATCGCCACGACCTGGGCGACCTCATGGGTGGCGGCACCGCCCCACATTCCGGCGGTCTCCGGGGACAGACCCAGGGCGGTCGAGAGTCCGGGCACGATCGCGATCATCAGGGTGCCGAAGAGGACGACGAGGCCGATCGCGGCCGCCACATCCTCCTTCTTCGACTTCAGAGTCGACTCGACTCCGGCGACGGCGGCGGCACCGCAGATGCCGAATCCGCTGCCGATGAGCACGGCCAGGGGGCGGTCGACCTTGAGCGGTCCGGCCAGGGCCAGGGCCGAGAGGATTCCGGCGGCGACGATGACGGCGGCGAGCACGAGAACGAGCCACCCGAGGTCGAGGATGTCGCCGAGCACCACCTGCGCGCCGAGGGCGACGATGCCCAGGCGCAGCAGCGGCTTCGCGGCGAAGTTGAGTCCGGGCATGAACGCCTCGGGCAGGTTGGGCACGAGATTGCCCAGAAGGATTCCGAGCACGATCGCCACGAGCAGCGGTGAGAGCACGGGGGCGAGCATGGAGATCGGCCACGCGACGGCCGTGGCCGCAGCGGCGACGGCGAGTCCGGGCAGGAGGGAGGCGAAGCGGTTCATGACTTCAGTCTGTCAACGCCTGCACGGTCGCAGTAGACGGTGATTTCTTAGCAACCCATATGGATCTGATATGTCATGATGAGCATATGCACGACCTCGGGAATATGAAGAACTGGCCCGAGCTCCAGGCTCTGGGGCTGCTGGTGGCCCTCAGCGGCAACGCCAGGTCGATCGGCCAGGCCGCGGCGAAGCTCGATCTCGCCCAGCCGAATGCCTCCCGCAGCCTGCGCAACCTCGAACGCGATCTCAAGGTGCCGCTGCTGCGGCGCTCTCCGCGGGGCACCGAACTCACCGTCGAGGGCCGCGCCGTCGCCGAATGGGCGTCGAAGGTCATCGAAGCCTACGACACGCTCTACGCCGGGGCCCGCGCCATCCAGGACGCCCGCGCCGGAACTGTCAAGGTCAGCGCCTCTCTGACGGTCGCCGAATACCTCATGCCCCACCACCTCACGACCTTCCGCGCCGCACACCCGACAATCGACATCGGTCTGTCGGTGGAGAACTCCGCGACCGTCATCGACCGGGTGCGCCGGCAGACCTGCGACCTCGGGCTCATCGAATCCGTGTCCCTGCCGCAGGACCTCAACGCCGAGGTGGTCGGCCGCGACCGGCTCATGATCGCCTGTGCCCCGGACTTCGCCCACGCCTGGATGAAGCCGATCACTGCCGAGGAGCTGGCGCAGGTGCCGCTGCTGGTGCGTGAGATCGGCTCGGGCACCAGGGAGGTCATCGACGCTGTACTGGTCGAAGCTGGGGGAGTGTGCGTGGCCGGTGAGTACGGATCGAACTCCGCCCTGCGCATCGCCGCCGCCACATCCGTGGCCCCGGCCGTTCTGTCCGAACTCGCTCTGCGCGATGACTTCCGGGCGGGACGTCTGGTGCCGCTGCCGGTGGCCGACGACGTCGACCTCACCCGCGAGCTCCACGCCGTATGGGCCCGGAACCGACGGCAGTCACCCGGGGCGCGTCTGCTGCTCGAGCACATGATCGACAGTCTCGAGTGACGGGACCCGAGTGACAGAGCCCGAGTGACAGGATCCGAACGACGGGACCCGAGTGAAGGAGCCTGATTGAAGGGGCCCGAGCAGGTCGAAGTCTCCGCGCCGTCCGAAGCAGCGGACACCGGGCGAACCCTTCAGAGCTACGGAAACGTGTCCGAAATATCACTGTCGATTCGGTGTGATGCGGTGAGGCATATATTGGGGACATGACACAGCCCGAGCCAGCCTCCTCACCCGCCCGTCATCCCGAGTTCGCTCCGGACACCATCGTCGTCGAGACCGGACGACCTCAGCGCGTCGATGGCGCCTCGGTGAACCCGCCGATCGATCTGTCCTCGACCTTCGTGAGCGCGGGCGACATCTCGAACTCGCCCTATGCCTATGCCCGCTTCGACACTCCCGCATGGACGCCCTTCGAAGAGGCGCTCGGTCAGCTCGAACATGCGAGCCTGCCCGGACTGGTCTTCGGCTCCGGCCTGGCGGCGATCTCGGCCGTGATCAGCCTCGTGCCCGCCGGAGGCACCCTGATCATCCCCACCCACAGCTACCAGGGAGCGCTCGCCTCAGCCGAACAGATCGCTGGGCGGCAGAACTTCGACCTCGTCACCGTTGATATCGCCGACACCGAGGCGGTCATCGCCGCCCTCGACGAAGCGGGGCACGCGACGGCGGGCGAAGCCGCATCCCCGGGGATGCTGTGGATCGAATCGCCGACGAACCCGATGCTCGAGGTCGCCGACGTTCCCGCGCTGACCGCGGCAGCCAAGGACCGTGGATTCCTCGTCTCCGTCGACAACACCTTCGCCACCCCGCTGCTGCAGACCCCGCTCGACCTGGGCGCCGATATCGTCGTGCACTCGGTGACGAAATACCTCGCCGGGCACTCCGACGTCGTCCTCGGTGCGGTCGTGACCAGCAGCACCGGACTGCGCGAAGAACTGCACACGGAACGATCCATGCGGGGCGGAATCGCCGGTCCCTTCGAGGTCTGGCTGGCCCTGCGCGGACTGCGCACCCTGGCGGTGCGCCTCGACCGCGCGCAGGCCAACGCTCAGGTCATCGCCGAGCGCCTCGCCGCCCACCCGGCCGTCGTCGAAACCCGCTACCCGGGCCTGCCGAACGACCCCGGCCACGCCCGCGCGTCCGCGCAGATGAACGGATTCGGCGCGATCATCTCCTTCACCCTCGCGACCGCGGACAAGGCCACCGCCATCGCCGAGGCGGTCCGACTGTGGACGCCGGCGACCTCCCTGGGCGGGGTGGAATCCCTCATCGAACGGCGCCGCCGACACCCCTCGGAACCGGCGACAGTGCCCGAGGGGCTCATCCGGTTGAGCGTCGGCATCGAGAACCTCGACGACCTCTGGGCTGACCTCGAGGCGGCCCTTGCCTGATGAGGCAGACGCCCGACTATGTGCTCGACCGACCCAGCGCGGACGACCTCGACCAGTTCTTCTCCATCGACTCCGACCCGCGGGTCTGGACGCACCTGCCCAGCGGACGTCTGACCGATGAGGAAGAGGCCGAAGCGATCCTCGTCCGACTGGCCTCGCAGTGGGAACTCGACGGAATCGGACCCTGGATGGTGCGGCAGATTCCGGGCGGGGACATCCTCGGCCATTGCGGCTGCTCGCTGCGTGGAGTCTCCGGCCCCGGTGCCTCACGCGGCACACCCGGAGCGTTCTGGAACCTCGGATACCGGTTCCGGCCCGAAGCGCAGGGACGTGGCCTGGCGACAGCGGTCTCGCGGGAGGCGATGGAGGCCGCGGCAGACATCGACCCGGAGCTGCCGGTCGTGGCGTATCTGCTCGAGGTCAATACCGCCTCGGCGGAGGTCGCTCGCAGGCTCGGCCTCGAACTCGTTCACCGCGCACCCGACGCCGGCAATCCCGACCCGACCGCCGTCCGCCTGGTCTTCGCCGACCGGGAACTCACCGCCGCCCAGCTCGACGCCACATTGGCTTGAGCACGACGCATTCCGCCGAGAAACGGGCTGCGTGTCGAGACACGGGTGTGCGCGGGCGTTTCTCGACGCTTGACCCGTTTCTCGGCGAAGAACGAAGCTGCTCGGGCGTGTGACGCAGATCAACTTAACGTACGTTAAAGTGACGGTAGATGCTTCCGCCCGCCCGAGAGCGGACGGAAGCAGAAGCCCCGAAAGCTACCCGGATCATCGGATTCGTACGAAGGAGTCGCATTGTCCACCAGCGTTCTCACCGAAGTCAGCGGCGATGTCACGACCGTGACCATCAACCGTCCGGAGAGCCTCAACGCGCTCAACGAGGAGACATTCCAGGCCATCGGCACGGCTGTCACCGAGGCGGCCGCGAAATCCCGTGCCATCATCCTCACCGGCAGCGAACGGTCCTTCAGCTCCGGAGCGGACCTGCAGGGTGGAGTGGCGAAGCGCGAAGGCATCGACCTCGCCGGGGCGAATAAGATCATCGCCGCGATCCTCGACCTGCCCATCCCCACGATCGCCGCAGTGTCCGGGCCGGCAGCCGGCATCGGCTGTTCCCTCGCCCTGGCCTGCGATTATCTGGTGATGAGCGAGAAGTCCTATCTCATGCTGCCGTTCACGAAGATCGGGCTCATGCCCGACGGGGGCTCCACTGCCCTGGTCGCTGCCTCGGCCGGACGACACCGAGCCCTGCGCCTGGCGCTGACCGGAGAGAAGCTGCAGGCCGCCGACGCCCTCGACTGGGGACTGGCCAGCGAGGTCGTTCCGGCTGGAAGCCACCTGGAACGTGCCGGAGAAGTCGCCGCGGTCTTCGCGCAGGGCCCGACCCGTGCCCTGGCAGCTTCGAAGCGAGCGATCAACCGGGCCAGCCTGGCCGAACTCGACGCGTCCTTCGCCCGCGAGGTCGAAGGACAGGATGCGCTGCGTGCGAGCAACGACTTCGCCGAGGGGGTCGCCGCCTTCCTCGACAAGAGGGCACCCGGCTTCACCGGGGAATGATTGTGGGTCGGCGCGGACGAAACGGTTCATGACTGCCAGACCGCACGCTGGTCCATAGCGGCCGGACCGCAGACCGGTTGATAACTGTTTGACCACGAATCAAGGCATCTGCATCCGCACCGCCTCCCCACCTGATGTGATGGTGACGACCGCCCACCACGAAACCGGCGATCACGATTCTTCTCCCGTCGCGGCCACAGCGACGAGGAGGGACCGGAGCACGAACGAAGGAGTCTCATGCTGACAGGAATTCCGTCCACCCTGGGCGACAGCTACCAGCTCAACACCACCAGCCTCATCCGCCATGCAGCCACCGTCTTCGGTGATGCCGAGGTCGTCTACCGCCGTTCGGACGGATCCTGGGGCCGGTCGAACTACGCCGACGAGTTCAAGCGCATGGCGCAGCTCGCGCACGGCCTCGCCGACCTCGGCGTCGGTGCCGGCTCCATGGTCGGAGTCCTCGACTGGAACTCTCGCCGCCACCTCGAGCTCTACTTCTCCGTGCCCGGTGTGGCCGCGACTATGCTCCAGCTCAACCTGCGCCTGGCTCCCGAGGACCTCGCCTACGTCGTCAGCCACTCGAAGTCGGACTGGATCTTCGTCGACGAGTCGCTGCTGACCGTGGCCGAATCGCTGGCCCCGAAGCTCGACGTCAAGGGCTGGGTCGTCATGACCGACAAGCCGATCGCCGAGATCGAGACGAGCCTGACCAACGTCGTGTCCTACGAAGATCTCATCGCCGAGAAGTCCGAGACCTACGACTGGCCCGTCGTCGATGAGAAGACCGCCGCCTACGCCGGATACACCACCGGCACCACCGGCCGCCCCAAGGGTGTGTACTACTCGCATCGGTCGATCTACCTGCACACGATGGGCGGTCTGGCCGCACTTCACGCGAACTTCGACGACTGCGTCATGCCCATCACCCCGATGTTCCATGTGCTGTCGTGGGGCTTCCCGCAGAATGCTGTGGCCGCCGGCGCCAAGCTCGTCCTGCCCGGCAAGTTCGCCGCCGAGGAATTCGGTGCCATCGCCCAAGCCTTCGTCGAGGAGAAGGTCACCCTGGCCAACGGCGCCCCCGCCATCTTCGGGCCGATGCTGCAGATGATGAAGAAGATGCCGCAGGCCCCGGACCTCAGCGGTGTCCGTCTCGTCTCCGGGTCGTCCGAGCCGCCGCTGTCGATGATGCGCGGGTTCAAGGAGGTCACCGGGGCCGACGTCATCCACGGCTACGGTGCCACCGAAACCACCCCGCTGGCGTCGACGAACTGGAAGATCCGTCCCGGTCTCGACCTCGACGAGGAAGAGAAGTGGGACCTCAAGCGCTCGCAGGGCCTGCCGATCATCGGTGTCGAAATGAAGACCGTCGACCCCGAGGGCAATGAGCTGCCACGCGACGGAAAGTCCATGGGCGAGCTCCTCATGCGCGGACCCTGGATCACCGAGTCCTACTACCAGCTGCCCGACAACGCCGACCGGTTCCTCGACGGGTGGTGGCGCTCGGGCGATGTCGGCACCATCGACCAGTACGGCTATCTCAAGATCACCGACCGTCTCAAGGACGTCATCAAGTCCGGCGGCGAGTGGATCTCGTCGATCGACATGGAGAACGCGATCCTCGACAACCCCGACGTCAGCGAGGCCGCCGTCATCGGCGTCCCCGACGAGAAGTGGGATGAGCGTCCCGTCGCCTACGTTGTGGCCAACCCCGGCGCCGAGGTGACCCGGGACTCGATCGTCGAAACGTTGAGTGCTCGTTTTGCCAAGTGGCAGATGCCCGACGAGGTCAGGGTCGTCGAGGAGATGCCGCGCACCTCGGTGGGCAAACTCGACAAGAAGCTGCTGCGCAAGGACTGGGAACAGTCCTGATCACAAGGCTGATCCGGGCAGCGATCGGTCGAGCCCCGGGCCTGACCAATCACAGCAGCAGCCAGCCGAGCACCCCGGCGCCGATCACCGTCGTCCACGCCGGGACCTTCCACATGGTCCCGGCGACGAAGGCGGCAACGGCCAGCGCCAGGGTCGCAGGCGAGGTGATCCCCTCGACGAACACAGGATCGTAGAGCGCGGCCCCCAGCAGCCCCACGACGGCGGCATTGACTCCGGTCAGTGCCGCCGTCGCCGGTTCCCAGGCACGCAACCGTTCCCAGAACGGCAGGATCCCGACGACCAGCAGACCCGCCGGAAGGAAGATCGCCAACAGGGCGATACCGGCACCGAGGATGCCGCTCGGTCCCGTCGTCATCGACGCTCCGAGGAACGCCGCGAAGGTGAACAGCGGACCGGGAACGGCCTGTGCTGCACCGTAGCCGGCGAGGAACGTGTCGTGGCCGACCAGACCGGTGGGCACGAGTTCGGCCTCGAGCAGCGGCAGGACGACATGACCGCCGCCGAAGACCAGGGCCCCGGCCCGATAGAAGATATCGATGAGGCGAATGGTCGCATCCCCGGTCGCCGCGGTGAGCGCGGGCAGTCCGAGGAGCAGAGCGGCGAAGGCGATGAGGGAGGCGATGCCCAACCGTCTGGCACCGCGGGAGGCGATGCGGCTCTCGGGGGAATGGGGCCTGACCGCGGCAGCTGCTGACTCGGAGGCGGAAACTGAATTGGAATCGACCGCTGTGTAGGGTGCGGCCGCCTCGGCGGACGATTCCTGCTCTTTCCCACTTTCGTCGGGCCGTTTCAGCCAGACGAGGCCGAGAACTCCGCCGAGGACGATCGCGGCGATCTGGACGAGCGCCGTCGGCACCATCGAATCCGGGATGACGAGCATGAGGGTGAGGGCGGCAGCGGCGATGCTCGCACGACGAGCATCCGGGGTCAGAGTTTTCGCCATCGACTGCACGGCACCGGCGACGACGGCCACCGCGGCGGCCTTGAGCCCGAGCAGCCACCCGGCATCCCCGAGGTCACCGAAGGCCGAGAGCCCCAACGCGAAGAGGGTGAGCAGAATCGCCGACGGCAGAGTGAAGCTCACCCACGCGGCCGCGAGCCCGGGCAGGCCCGCACGGCGCAGCCCGAGTCCCATGCCGACCTGGCTCGACGCAGGGCCGGGCAGTATCTGGCACAGGGCCACGAGGTCGGCGTACTCACGGTCGTCCAGCCAGGAACGGCGGCTGACGAAGGTCTCGCGGAAGTACCCGAGGTGGGCGACGGGACCGCCGAACGACGTCAGGCCGAGGCGCAGGAACGATCCGGCCACCTCGGCGAGGGGTACCGGACCAGGCGGCTGTGTGGCCGCCGTATCACTGTTCATCGGTCCTCCGCTTCGCTCAGGTGAACACCTCAGTGAACACGTATCAGGTGACGCCGAGGTGAACGGGACAGCTGCCGGCAGCGCGAGCAGGCTCGCCGCGCCGGGCGAACGGGCAGCGAAGGTGAACGCTCAGGGGTGGTGGAGGAGGTAGGTGCCGCCCTTGAGGCAGGTGTCGACGACCCAGCCGTCGCCGACGAGCCCGGTCAGCGCCGTGCGCAGCGCCAGTCGCCAGCGGCTGGCGAGATCGGCATCCTGTCCGCGCAGGTCCTCGATGTCGGAGGGGAAATCCAGCGAGACGAACTCGGTCTCCTTCGGAACCTCGCTCAGCAGCGGCTCCCCGTCGTCATCGGCGCGCAGGCAGGGGAACGCCGATCCGGGATCGACGACCGAGGCGCGTGCCGGACGGTCGAGCGGCCAGGACACCATCATCCGGTCGCTGGCCTGGCCGGAGTTCACCCCATCGCGCATCTGCCCGTAGAAGTCCTCGAGGTATTCGACCATGCCGACGCCCAGACGCTGGAAGTTGAAGTACGCATTGCGGGCGATGAGCGGGTCGAAAGTCCAGGTCATCTCGGTGATGCCGAGGTTGAGGCACCACAGACGCTGGTGCAGCTTCATAGCGGATCCGGCCCCGCGGCCGATGATCTGATGGCGGACTCCGGCGATATGCGAATGCATGACCGAACCCAGAGGCTGGCCGAAGAAGCCGATGGTCACACCGATCATCTCGTCGGCTTCGTCGACGCTGTACGCAGCGGAGACATAGTTGCCGGCGTGGGCGAAGGCGATGATGAGGCTGGGTTCGAACACGTTCGTGCCGGTCTCGTCAACGTTCCAGACTTCGTCGAGCAGCAGTGAGGCCTTGGCCGCCTCGTCGGCGGTGTGGATCTCGCGCACCTCGATGCGTGCGGTCTCGGCCGCGGCGGCGTATTCGTCCTCCGCCAGGGCGATGATCTCCGAGTCCACTGTTCTCAGTTCTGGGTTCGCGCTCATGGTGACATTGTGCCACCAGGACGCGACCTCGGCGGGAGGCACACGGCAACGATTCGACTACGGCGAACGGGCCGGTGTCTGCCGCCGCACGCTTGGGTGAATGCCCTCGCACGCCCCAGTGAACTCCGCCGCTCGAGCAGGTGGGGCGGGTATAGCCTGGTCGCATGAGCTCAACAGTCGCCGTCATCGGCGCCGGAACCATCGGCCGATCGTTCGCCTTCCTCTTCGCCCGCAGCGGGTACACGGTGCGGGTCTTCGACCCGCGTCCCGACCTCGCCGAGGTGGTCGCCGGCTTACAGGCCGACGTCACCGCTGATGCCTCCGCCGAAGATGAGTTGGCCTCTGAAGTCGGCACCGTGGAACTCGCCGAATCCGTCGAGGCCGCAGTGGCAGGTGTCGTCTTCGTCCAGGAATCCGGTCCCGAGGATCCGGAATCGAAGCCCGTGCTGTTCTCTCAGATCGCCGAGGCGGCTCCGGCCGGGGCCGTGTTCGCCACATCGTCGTCGACGATCCCGGCCTCAACGATCGCGGCCGCACTGCCCGAGTCCGCGGCCTCCCGCGTCATCGTCGGCCACCCGTTCAATCCACCGCACCTCATGCCTCTCGTCGAGGTCGTGCCGTCGCCGCAGACCTCCCAGGAGACCGTGGAGGCCGCGGTCGAGTTCTACCGCAGCTGCGGGCGCGAACCGGTGGTGCTGGGGCGCGAGATCCGCGGATTCGTCGGCAACCGGCTGCAGAATGCGCTGATGAAAGAGGCGATCTCGCTCGTGCAGAACGGCGTCGTCACTGCCGAGGGGCTCGACACGGTGATGAAGAATTCGCTGGGTCTGCGCTGGTCGGCCATCGGCCAGTTCGAAGGCATGCACTTCGGCGGGGGAGAGGCCGGGATCCGCGGTTTCATGGACCATATCGGACCGGCGTTCGCCGCCATCGAGGACCTGCCGGTCGATATCGATCCCGCAGGTATGGAGGACGTCTTCGAACAGGTCGAAGACGCTTATGGCCCGACCCCGACCCCACAGGCAGCGGCCGTCCGGGATCGGATCCAGAAGGCGGTGCTCGAGGCCCGCGGTCAGGGGCGCTGAAACGTCTTCCCACGTGCTGACCGTTGGCCCGTATTGGTGACGAGTCAGACACTCTCACCAGGACGAATAAGGAATCTTTGAGGTGATTCTCAGCGTTGTCATAAGAGCAAGTGCATTGGGGCTCCGGGGCAACCTGCCCCGGATGCCGCAATGCGATCACCTCAGGAGGAAATCACTATGGGCAGATTCTTCACCGGCGTCGAATCGCCGGGAATGATCGATTGGGCCACGATGCCCACCTACAACACGATCATGTCAGTGGCGGTCGGCGCCGGACTGCTCGCCGTCGTCCTGTTCTACCGGGAACTGCGCCGTGCCGGAGGGACGGCCGGAGTCGCTGACAGCGCAGGATCGAAATGGCGTGGAGGCAGACGCGCGCTCAGCACCGACGGATGGGCGCTGACCTTCGGCGTGCTGGGACTCATCCTCACCCTGACCGGTCTGCACATGACGCTGACCTGGCCGCTGGCAGCGGGCGGATTCGCCTTCGACAACGTCATCTTCGGTGAGACGAGCCTCGCCTTCGGCGTGCTCATGCTCGCTGCTGCATGGTATCTGTGGAAGCGCGGGGCCGACCTCAAGGCCGATGCCGATCCGCTGGGGATGGCGGCAAGCACGGTGAAGCCGCTGTCGATCTTCATCGCCGCGCTCGGACTCGCCCTCTTCGCCATCGCACTCGCGGGAACGGTCTACCAGCTCTTCGCCGCTCCGCCGCAGGAGCCGATCTCCGGTGCCTTTGCTGACTACCCGGTCATCGAAGCCACATTCATGTCACTGCTCTTCGCCCTGGTCGGTCTCGGGGCGGTGCTGTTCCCCTTCGCGGTGCGCAAGGTGCTGAGCACCCCGGTCGACGCGCAAGTCGGTGGAGCTGCGATCTCCGTGACCGGCGTGGTCTGGACGATCACCGGAATCGTGTTCGTCCTCTTCGGCGCGATGAACTTCTACACACACATCGGACTGATCGTCAACACGATGTGATCAGCCGCAGCGGCTCAGGCCGGTGATCGGGCACAAGCGGTTCAGGCCGCTGCTTGGTGTCAGACCGCTGCTTGGTAGAAGTACGTGGTGCGTTCGGCGATGAGGCCCTCGGTGTCGAAGAGGAAGAAGTCCGCAAAACCCACCGAGGTCTCAGAGCCGTTCTTGAGACGGCCGCTGAAGACACCGCGACTGGACGCGCGATCACTGTCGACGAGGATCTCCTGCAGCGAATGCGCACCGGATTCGATGACGCGTTCGCCATGGTAGAAGTCGGTGATCTGCTGGCCGACCATCGTCGGATAGCCCGGTCGATCATAGCTGGCGTCCGCGGCGAACAGCGCCGAGGTGGCGTCCGCATCTCCGGCATCGACGGTGGTGTAGTAGCGCTTCACGAGTTCAGTCACACTGGCCATGGGGTTACCGTAGCAGTCGTCTGTGCTCTGTGGGTGTCTCTGAGCCGCCTTCCCGGCCCCGCGTGCGCACCTCGGCAACAGATCCTCGGTGCAGTCGGACCACCTGATCCGCGGAGTGGGCCTGCGCCTCGTCGTGAGTGGCCAGGACGATCGTCGTACCTTCGGAGCGTGCCTGATCGATGGCTCGACCGATGAGCGCGACCGCCTCGGAGTCGACTCCCGCCAACGGTTCGTCGAGGAGAAGCAGGGGTGCGTCCTGGGCCAGTCCTTGGGCGACAAGCGTACGCTGCCGCTGGCCACCGGAGAGTCCGCCGAGGCGGCGGTCGGCAAGATCGGAGATGTGCAGCCGGTCGACGCAGTCCGAGACGATCCTCCGATCCGCGGCGCCGAGGCGCCCGAAGAGACCCGTCCTCCTCCACCGGCCCATCTCGACCGTCTGTCTGACGGTGATCGGCAGATGGTCGGGAGCGGTGCTGCGCTGGGGCACGAATGCGATATCGGCAGGTCTGCCCATGATCGCTCCGGCGCTGGGGCTGAGCAGTCCGGCCAGGGCCATGAGCACAGTCGACTTGCCGGAGCCGTTATGGCCGACGAGGGCGATGACCGCCCCGACCGGAATGTGCAGGTCGATGGCGTCGACGGCGAGAAGCCCGCCGTAGTGGCAGGTCAGGCCCGTGACGTCGATAGCGGGAGACGATTTGTCCATTTGATAATAATAACGGTTATCATCATCTGAATGGAACTCATCCTCGAGCCCTTCGGCGTCTCCTTCGTACTCCGCGCGCTCATTGCTGGTGTGCTCGCGGCCATTCTCTGCGGCTGCATCGGCACTTGGGTGGTGCTGCGCGGACTCGCATTCTTCGGGGATGCGATGTCCCACGGCATGCTCCCGGGGGTGGCGATCGCCGCCCTGCTCGGCGGGCATCTGATGATCGGTGCAGCGATCAGCGCCCTGCTCATGGCCGCGGGCATCACCTGGGTCGCACGCGAATCAAAGCTGTCCCAGGACGTGAGCATCGGGCTGCTGTTCGTCGGCATGCTCGCATTCGGCGTCGTCATCATCTCCCATTCGCAGTCCTTCGCCGTCGACCTCACCGCCTTCCTGTTCGGGGACGTGCTCGGCGTCCGCTGGGCTGATCTCGTCATCCTCGGCGTCGCGACCGGACTCGGCGTGCTCGCCTGCATCCTTCTGCGGCGGCCGTTCCTCGCCCTGGCCTTCGATGAGCGCAAGGCCGCCACCCTGGCCATGCGGCCAGGGTGGGCGCATGCGGCGCTGCTCGTCCTCACGGCCCTGGCGGTGGTCGCGTCGTTCCAGATCGTCGGCACGCTGCTCGTCTTCGGACTTCTCATCGGGCCACCGGCCACGGCGTTCCTGCTGTTCAGGAGCGTCGGGGCGATGATGGTCGCCGCGGCGGCACTCGGTGCCTTCGCGACCTTCGCGGGTCTGCTGATCAGCTGGCACGCGGGAACCTCGGCCGGGGCGACGATCGCCCTCGTCGCAGTCGGGGCCTTCTTTGTCGCCCTCGTCGCGAAACGACTCCGCAATGCGCTAGTATCTCACTGGTAATGAGAATGAATATCATTAGAAAGTCGTTATGAAGAACCTGCCACTCCCCGCCGCCGCATCGATCCTCGCGGCCGCACTGCTCGTCGGATGTCAGAATGCCTCTCCGGAAGCGGCGGAGCCCGAGTCCGACACCGACTCCGCCACCCCGCACGGCTACGTCGAAGGCGCCGAGGAGGCGAGCGAACCGCAGCTGCGCCTGAGCGTCAGCGACTCGGAATCGGGTGCCGTGCAGATCCTCGACCTGATCAGCGAGGAGACCGTGCTCGAGGTGCCTGCAACCGCGGACACCACACTTGCCGGGACCGACGCCCGCTTTCTCTACCTCGCCGATCAGGAAGCCGGAACCGTGACCCCCGTCGACACGGGAGTCTGGACCGTCGACCACGGCGACCACAAGCACTACTACCGCGCCGAACCGACAGCGCTCGACGCGGTCACCGGCGACGATCCCGCCCATGTCGTCTCGGCCGGCACGGGCGTCGCACTCTTCTTCGACGGAGAAGGACGCGCGAAGCTCCTTGACCGCGGCGGACTCGGCGACGGGAACGTCGAACAGCTGGGCACCATCAGGCCCGGTCCCCACCACGGTGTCGCGGTGCCCTACGAAGACCACCTGATCTCCACCGTCCCCGGCGAATCGTCGGAGGATCTGCCGTCCTCACTCGCCGTCTACGACGAGAAGGGCAAAGCCGAACCCGTCGATGAGGACTGCGCGGATATCCACGGCACCGGGGTCACCAGAGAGGGTCCCGCCTTCGCCTGCGCCGAGGGGCTGATGACGTTCGATGACGATCTCTCCGCGAAGCTCGTGCCCTATCCCGACGAAGCCGACGGGTCGCGTGCCTGGTCGGTGGAGGTCGGCCGCGACCTCACCGCCGCACCTCTCGATGACCACGGAATCGGCCTGTTCGATGCGAAGTCCGGTGAATGGACGTATGCCGACACCGGCGCCGAGGTGGTCGCCGCCTCCGTGGCCGGCGACGACTCCGCCGTGGTCGCCCTCGATGCCGACGGCACGGCCTACGCGATCGATCCCGAGACAGGAGAGTCCGAGACGAAGGAGAACCTCATCGACGTGCCGAAGACAGAGAGCGAGGGGCACGGGTCCGGTCCCGATGTCGTCGTCGACCGGGAGCGCACCTATGTCAGCGACCCGAGTTCCGGCACAGTTCTCGAACTCGACCAGGCCGACGGGCTGCGCCAGGCGCGCAGCTTCGACGTCGGCGGAACTCCGGCCGCGCTCGCGGTCACCGGCCGATGAGCACGAAAGGCGCGCGGCCCGGAGTCCCGAGAGAACCGCGCAGGCCCCGACCGTTCACTTCGCTGTTCGCCGCGGCGCTCGCCCTCGGCCTCACCGCCGCGGTCACGGCCTGCTCGACCGGGCAGGAGACCCCGCGCATCGTCGTGACGACGAACATCCTCGGCGATGTCGTGCGCAATGTCGTCGGAGAATCCGCCGACGTCACGGTGCTCATGAAACCCAACGCCGATCCCCACTCCTTCGGCATCTCGGCGAAGGAAGCCGGGCAGATGGAATCAGCGGATCTCATCGTTTCCAACGGCCTCGGTCTCGAAGAGGGACTGAACGCGAACCTCGACAATGCCCGCAGCGAAGGCGTCGAGGTCCTCGAAGTCGGGGAGCACATCGATCCGCTCGACTATCGCAGCGGGGAGAGCTCGGGCCAAGCGGATCCGCACTTCTGGACCGACCCGGAACGCATGCTGACCGCCGTCGACGCCATCGAAGACACCCTGGCAGAACAGGTCGAAAGTGAGGTCGCCGATGCGGTCGCCGCTTCCGCAGACACCTACCGGGACCAGCTGAAAGACCTCGATGCCGAGATCGCGGACATCGCCGAGGCGATCCCTGCCGACCGGCGGAAGCTCGTGACCAACCACCACGTGTTCGGCTACTTCGCCGAGCGCTTCGACTTCGAGGTCATCGGTGCTGTCCTGCCCAGCGGCACAACGCTCGCCTCACCCTCGGCCGCCGACCTCGAGGAGCTCGCCAGAACTGTCGAGGAAGCAGGTGTACCGACGATCTTCGCCGACTCCTCCCAACCGCAGAAACTTGCCGAGGCGCTCTCCGGTGAGGTCGATGCAGAGGTCGAGGTGGTGCCCCTGTACTCGGAATCCCTGACCGAGGCCGACGGGGGCGCCGCCACCTACATCGACATGCAGAAAGCCAACGCCGAGGCCATCGCCGCGGGACTGGCACCCGAAGACTGAAATCCACCACAGAGAAGAAGAGAGAACAGAGGAAATGAGAACACCAGTGATGAGGCGACACCGCACGATCATCGGCTCCGCATCCGCGGCCCTCGCCGCGACCCTGCTGCTGGCAGCCTGCGGCACGAGCGGAAGCGAAAGCGAAGCGGCCGGTCACGACGACCACAGCGGTGAACAGGCCGGGGCCGAGGACGCCGAGGAACTCGACGCCCCCGCCCCGCGCTTGGTGACCACCTACGACGGTGGGATCATGACGCTCGACGCGCAGACCCTCGAGGTCATCGACGATGCGAAGCTCGAAGGCTTCAACCGCGTCAATCCCGTCGGCGACTCCCGCCACGTCATGGTCTCCGTGGCCGAGGGGTTCCGGCTCTTCGACGCGGGGGTCTGGACCGAAGAGCACGGCGACCACACTCACAGCTATGCCGCGGCGCCGACCCTGACCGACACGGTCTATGAAACCGACACTCCCGGGCACGTCGTCCGGCACGGCGGGACGACCGTACTCTTCGGCGACGGCGATGGGAAGATCCAGACCTTCGACACGTCCTCCTTCGCCGAAGGCGCACCGGACCCGCAGGTGATCGAAGCCGAAGAGCCGCACCACGGTGTCGCGGTCCGACTCGAAGACGGGTCGACTCTGCACACCATCGGCACCGAGGAGGAGCGCTCCGGAGCGAAGGTCGTCGACGAGTCGGGCAAGGAGATCGCCCGCAGCGAGGACTGCCCCGGTGTTCACGGCGAAGCGGCGGCCGAGAACGAAGCCATTGCGCTCGGCTGCGAGGACGGAATTCTGCTGTACAAGGACGGTGAGTTCAGCAAGATCGACGCGGAGGATGACTACGGGCGCATCGGCAATCAGGCCGGCAGTGACGAGTCCCCAGTCGTTCTCGGCGACTACAAGGTCGACGAAGACGCCGAGCTCGAGCGTCCTGAGCGCATCAGCCTCACCGACACCGAGGCAGGCACGATGAAGCTCGTCGACCTCGGCGCCTCGTACAGCTTCCGTTCGCTGGGTCGCGGCCCTGACGGTGAGGCCCTCGTCCTCGGCACCGATGGGACGCTGCGGGTCATCGACCCGAAGTCCGGTGACATCGATGAGGAATACCCTGTCATCGACGAATGGAAGGAACCGGTCGACTGGCAGCAGGCCCGACCGACCCTGTTCGTGCAGGGGGAGAAAGCGTACGTGTCCGATCCGGAGAAGTCGGAGATCCACATCGTCGACCTCGGCACCGGGAAAGTGGAGAAGAGCGCTGAGCTGCCGCACGCCACCGACGAGATCACCGGCGTCACCGGCTGAGGGATCGGGACGAACCCGACCGGCGGATCAGATCCGACCGGCGGATCAGACCTGACCGGCGGAATAGGCCCGACCGGCGGCGTTGCTGCGCGCACCGTCGGTCGGGTCGGCCGCCTCGGCGATGGCTGGGAATCTGCCCAGGAGGTGAGACCGCCGTTGCCGACGCCGGGGTTCGGCCATAGCGTGGGGGATGGACCTGCGATCACACCATCGGTGATCGCCTCAACCCCGTCGAAGTGAAAGAGGACAGCCATGACCACCATGTATCGCGTCACCGACCCGGCGACCGGCCAAGTCGCCGAAGAATTCCCCACCGCCACCGATGCCGAGATCCTCGCCGCCCTCGATCGTTCGGCGACGACATTCGACGAGTGGAGCCGGACCACGGTCGCCGAGCGCGCCGCCATCCTCACCCGCGTGTCCGAGATCTACGCCGAGCGCGCCGAGGAGCTCGCCGAAGTCATCAAGCTCGAAATGGGCAAGTCCGTGCCCGAGGGCAAGGGCGAGGTTCAGCTGAGCTCGATGATCTACAAATACTTCGCCGACAACGCCGAAGCCTTCATGGCCGACGAACCCCTGCGCGGACCCAAGGACGCCACCGCCATGATCCGCCGCAAGCCCGTCGGTTCGCTGCTGGGCATCATGCCGTGGAACTTCCCTTACTACCAGGTCGCCCGCTTCGCCGCCCCGAACCTGGCCCTGGGCAACACGATCCTGCTCAAGCACGCCCCGCAGTGCCCCCGCTCGGCGCAGATCATGGAAGAGATCTTCATCGCGGCCGGCCTGCCCGAAGGCGCGTACATCAACATCTACGCCAGCAACGAGCAGGTCGCCGACATCATCCTGCCCGACCCGCGCAACCACGGTGTGTCCCTGACCGGATCCGAGCGCGCCGGTGCCGCCGTCGCTGCCGAGGCCGGAAAGAACCTCAAGAAGGTCGTGCTCGAACTCGGCGGATCCGACCCGTACATCCTGCTCGACACGGACGACGTCCAGAAGTCCGCGAAGACGTTCTTCAACACCCGCATGGGCAACACCGGCCAGGCCTGCAACTCGCCCAAGCGGATGATCGTCATGGACGACATCTACGACGACTTCGTCTCCTCCATCACCGAGGCGGCCAAGAAGAACACCCCCGCCGTTCCCGGCGAGGAAGGCTCCCGACTGTCCCCGCTGTCGTCGGTCGCCGCCGCCGACCGCTTCGTCGAGCAGGTCCAGGACACCGTCAGTGAGGGCGCGACCCTGCTGGCCGGCGGTAAGAAGTACGACGGCGGCGGAGCCTACGTCGAACCCGTCGTCCTCACCGATGTGCAGAAGGGCATGCGCGGATACTACGAAGAGCTCTTCGGACCCGCCGTCATCGTCTACAAGGTCAGCAGCGAGGAAGAAGCCGTCGAGCTCGCCAACGACACCCCCTTCGGCCTGGGCGCCGCCGTGTTCTCCACCGACATCGCCCGTGCCGAACGCGTCGGCGACCAGATCGACTCCGGCATGGTCTTCCTCAACGCTCCGGAGGGCAGCCGCGAATTCCTGCCCTTCGGCGGAGTCAAGCGCTCCGGTGTCGGCCGGGAACTCGGTCCGCTGGCGATGGACGAGTTCGTCAACAAGCAGCTCGTGTACAAACAGGACTGATCGGTACGCGCGGAGCCCGAGAATCCGGGTTCCGATCGTGACCGGGTTGTGATCGCGCTCAGGGCGCTGTCTCTTACAGGGACAGCGCCCTGATTGTATGCTGAGACCACGCACAGCCAATTCTCATAATTCTCAGCGGGAGGTCTTCCCATGTCGGCACCGAAGCCGTCGACCCAGGTCAACGCCGCAGCCTCAAAAGGGATCATGCGGCCGGTCAACCGATTCCTCGAACAGTGGATTCCCTCGGCCCTGACCTTCGCCATCGTCCTCACCCTCATCGTCGCCGTCCTAGCGTTCATCTTCACCGACGCCGGACCCACGGACGTCGTCACTGGCTGGGGTGAGGGTCTGGCCGGTCTGCTCGAGTTCATGACGCAGATGTGCCTGATCCTCCTGCTCGGCCACATCCTCGCCAACACCGGACCCGTGCGGAAGCTGCTGGCCTGGCTCGCTCGCGTTCCCGGAAACGCCACCTTCGCCTATGTCTTCGTCTTCGTCGTCGCCGCCCTCGCCAGCCTCATCACCTGGGGCCTCGGTCTCGTCGTCGGCGCCCTGCTCGCCCGTGAGATCGCCGTGCAGTCACGCGAACGCGGAATCAAGGTCCACTTCCCGCTGCTCGTCGCCGCCGGCTACTCCGGATTCGTCGTCTGGCACATGGGTTATTCGGGATCGGGTCCGCTGACCGCGGCCACTCCGGACTCCTTCCTCTCCGAATCCCTCGGCGGGAAGACGGTCCCGGTGTCGGAGACGATCTTCGCCGGCTGGAACCTGCTGGCCATCGCCGGCGTCATCATCGTCTGCGCGCTCCTCTTCTTACTCGTCGCACCCAAGGCCGGCGCCACCGTCTACGAACTCCCCGCCGCGGTGAGTTCGGAGGGGCAGAGCGAGGTCGACGAGGAGGTCGTCACACCGGCCGACCGGATCGACGCCTCACGCATCCTTACTGTGGTCGTCGGGCTCGCTCTCGTCGCCTATCTCATCATCCACTTCGCCCAAGGCGGGGGACTGACGCTCGACATCGTCAATTGGTCGTTCCTCGCGCTCATCCTCCTGCTCGTGCGCAACCCGTTCGAGCTCATCCACCTGACGAAGGAGGCGGCGTCGAACGTCGGCGAGATCCTCCTGCAGTTCCCGCTCTACGCCGGAATCCTCGGCATCATGTCCTCGACCGGACTCATCGCCGTGTTCTCCGATGCCTTCGTCTCGATCTCGAACACCACGACCTTCGGCGTCCTTGCGCTGCTCTCGGCCGGACTCGTCAACTTCTTCGTGCCTTCCGGCGGCGGACAGTTCGCCGTGCAGGGCCCGATCATGCTCGACGCGGCCAACCAACTCGGCGTCGACCCGTCGATCGCGATCATGGCCGTGTCCTACGGCGACCAGTGGACGAACATGCTCCAACCCTTCTGGGCGCTGCCGGTGCTCGCGATCGCCGGACTGAAGATGCGCGACATCCTCGGCTACACCGTCATCACGTTCCTCGGCTCCGGGGTGGTGATGGCTGCCGCGCTGCTCTTCGTCTCCCTCTGAGACTCGATGGACATTCCGCCGAGGCGGGCGGGGCCGAACCGACGCTGACACGGTCGGTGAAGCCCCACCTCGGCGAGGGTGAGTCGCTGATCTGCAGATTCGCGTGGCATCACAGGATAAGTGACCGGAAGTGTCTATGTGGTAACCTCCGTTGTTGGCCGTCCCCGGTAATCCGGGGGATCGGCGAGGACGGAATCTCATTCAGCAACAGCCGTTGATCATGCTCGGTTGAGCACCCTGTTCGACCGGGTCCGATGCCACGACGCAACAGCGTCCGGATAAGGAGCACAACCATGTCAGCATCAGTCGACACCCCGCCGGGTGAACCGAAGGGAGAGGCGAAGGACAAGGCGAAGCCGTCGCTGCCTCCCGTGAATAAGAAGGTGTTCCTGGCGGCAGCTCTGGTGGCGCTCGCCATCACCGTATGGGCCCTCATCTCACCGACCAACGCAGAGGCGGTCCTCGGCGCCGTCGTCGGTTGGACCTCCGATTGGTTCGGCTGGTTCTACGTCCTTCTCGTCCTCGCCGTCCTCGTCTTCGTCATCTACTTGGCGGCCTCTCGCTACGGAAACACGAAGCTCGGCCCTGAACACTCGAAACCCGAATTCGGGCTCATCGCCTGGGCGTCGATGCTCTTCGCCGCCGGCATCAGCACCGACCTCATGTTCTTCGCCGTGGCCGAACCGGTCACGATGTACCTCACCCCGCCGAGCACCGAAGCCGAAACGGTCGACGCAGCCCGCGAGTCCACTGTGTGGGCGCTCTTCCACTACGGCCTGAGCGGTTGGGGACTCTACGCACTCATGGGTATGGCCCTGGCCTACTTCGCGTACCGGATGAATATGCCGCTGGCGATCCGCTCGGCACTGGCCCCGATCTTCGGCAAACGCGTCCATGGTGCTCTGGGCGAGACGGTCGACTTCGCTGCCCTGCTGGGCACGATCTTCGGTGTGGCCACCTCGTTGGGCATCGGCGTCGTCATGGTCAACGTCGGCCTCAACACGGTCTTCGGAATACCCATCGGAGTCGGCACCCAGGTCGGCATCGTCGTCGTCGGAGTCGGTGTCGCCACGCTCTCGGCAGTTTCAGGTGTGGATAAGGGAATCAAGTTCCTGTCCATCCTCAACGTCGTCCTCGCGATCGCCTTGAGCCTCTGGGTGCTCGTGGCCGGAAATACGAAGTTCCTGCTCAATGCCTTCGTCCTCAACGTCACGGATTTCGTCCGTCTGTTTCCGAACATGGCCGGTCAGACCTTCGCCTTCGAAGACACCGGCACATGGATGACCGACTGGACCCTGTTCTTCTGGGCTTGGTGGATCGCCTTCGCCTCGTTCGTCGGACTCTTCCTCGCCCGGATCTCCCGCGGACGCACCATCCGCCAGTTCGTGCTGGGCACCCTGACGATTCCGTTCATCTACATCTTCATGTGGATCTCGATCTACGGAAACTCGGCCCTGGACATCATCCGCAGCGGAGACAAGAAGTTCGGTGAGTCGGTCATGCTCAGTCCTGAGGGCGGGTTCTACGACCTGCTCTCACGCTACCCGGCCTTCGCCTTCATCGCCGCTCTGGCCACGATCACGGCGCTGCTGTTCTACGTCACCACAGCGGACTCCGCGGCCCTGGTCATGGCGAACCTGTCGTCGAACCTGCGCAATCCCGCCGAAGACGGACGCGCCGGACTGCGCATCTTCTGGGCCCTGTCGACCGGAGCCCTGACGGTGGCGATGCTGCTCGTCGGGGGCATCGGCGCGCTGCAGAACGCGACGGTGATCATGGGCCTGCCCTTCGCCTTCGTCGTCATCCTCGTCATGATCGGCCTGTACAAGGCCCTGCGAGTCGAGGCGAACCGCGTCGACAGCGTCGATACGACCCTGCCCGGCTCTCTGGCCCGTCGCTCCCGCGGTCCCGGCCACGAGACTTGGCAGCGTCAGCTCGGGCGGGTGCTGTCCTTCCCGAACAAGACGCGTGCCGAGGAGTTCGAGCAGAAGGTCCTCATCCCCACGCTCCACGAGGTGGCCGAAGAGATGGAGGGCCGCGGAATCTCGTCACGCTGCGGTCGCGTCGACTCCGAAGGCGTGTTCGTCGACGACGGCGAACTCTTCCAGTTCGAGGTCGACGGAGACGGGGAATACCCGTTCCGCTATCAGGTGTGGCCGCACAAGGTCAGCGTGCCGTCATTCGGCGGAATGGTCCCCCGTGGAACCGGCGAGGACTACTACCGGATGGAGGTCTACCTCGACGGCGGCACCGGTCAGGGCTACGACATCATGGGCTTCTCGAAGGAGCAGATCATCGATGACGTGCTCGACCAGTACGAACGTCACGTCGAATTCCTCCAACTCCAGGAGAACATCACCCACCGCGATGACTGAATCGCGATATCCGGATGACTGATTCCGGCGGGTGAGTGCGGCGCCCGGGATCCCTGGCCTGACGGCCGGCGGTTCCGGGCGCCGTCATTTCTCGCACCGAGAATGCGTCGATCTCAAGCGCCGAGGCCGACGGACGCTGCGTGGTGGGCTCGGGGGGCGGCCAGGTGATCACCCTGCCGTCACGGTGCGCAGGGCCCGGGCGACGGACAGAGCCGTCAGCCCGCTGGTGGCAGGGTTCTCCGGGCTCGGTGTCGACCGGATTTCGAAGGCGAATTCCCCTGCGGACCCGGACGCCCGGATTCGGTGGGCGGACTGGGTCTGACCGGCGACCGCCTGGAGCACGACCCGCACCCGCTCCAACGAGGCACCGAGTAAGTCGGCATCGGTGCGTTCAGGTGCGGAATCGGTCGACGCCGCTCTGGCTCCTGAGTCTGAGGCCGGTGCAGCAGAACTCAGTCCGCGGGTGGCCCAAGCGAGGGCGACGGCGATGTTGACATTGGCGGGGAACTTCTCGATCGCCTCGGCGGGATTGCCCTCGAACACCGTCAGAGGGCCGTCCTCAGGACGGAGGACACGCAGACGCTCGGCTTCGGTCTCGGACATCCACGGTCGGATGAGTCCGCTCGCCTCCTTCGAGGTGGTGATTTCGACGCTGTCTAGGCCATCGGACTGAGCCGCCGCCTCGAGCACATCGAGTCCGCCGATCGCCCCATTGGTCACATGCAGGCGGCCGGGTCCGGCGAGCAGACCCGCACGGGTGCCGGGATCGGCCATGGCTCCGACACTGGTGAGCACGAATGGGCGACCGGCCGCGATGACGGCGGGGCCGAATCGGGCGGCGGCGGGAACCCCGGCGCATTCGACGATGACATCGAAGCGGTCGAACATCCTCGGCGACGGTGATTGTGTCGATGACGCAGCAGGCAACGATGGGGCCGGTTCGTGAACTGGGGTGGTGAGCGTGGGGAGGTCGACCACCTCGGCGCCGTGATTCGGGCGACCTCTGTGGTTGGCTCGATCCGAGACCAGGGCGGTCAGGTTGAACGCCCCGGACTCGAGCTCGGGAGAGAGCAGCCGGGCGACGTGACGGCCGATGGCACCGAAGCCGAGGAGGAGCACTGAAGTCATGGCCGCACCCTATCGGAGACATCTGACACGGGGCTGGACCGTTGCCGCAGGAGACCGGAGCGTGGGGGTGCGCGGGCAATGTCAGTGCGACGCGATACGGTTGCAGGATGGACGACGAATCACAGCCGAGTGCATCCGGGGGAGCCGTCACCGGCAACGACGGACTTGCCCGCACCCCGTGGGCGTACGGCGACCCGATGCTGCTGGACTACTACGACAGTGAGTGGGGTCTGCCCATCCACGACGAGGCGGGGCTGTTCGAGCGGATGAGCCTCGAGGGATTCCAGGCCGGTCTGTCGTGGCTGACGATTCTGAAGAAGCGGAGTCGGTTCCGTGAGGTCTTCGCCGGATTCGATCCCGACGCCGTGGCCCGCTTCGGCGACAGCGAGATCGAGCAGCTGCTGACCGATTCCGGGATCATCCGCCACCGCGGCAAGATCGAAGCCTGCATCAACAATGCCGCTCGCGTGATCGAACTGCGTGAAGACGGCGGACTCGATGCGTTCCTGTGGTCGTTCCAACCTGCGCAGACCCCGCGACCGCGTACCATTGCCGAGATCCCGACGACCGGACCGGAATCCGTGGCGCTGTCGAAGGCGCTGAAGAAGAAGGGGTTCCGCTTCGTGGGACCGACGACGATGTATGCGCTGATGGAGGCCATCGGCATGGTCGATACGCACCTGCTCGATTCCCACCGCCGAGGAGCGTCCGGAGTGTGGTCGGAATGAATGACATCCGCGTCTCCGCGCTCGTCCTCCTCCACCCGCAACGCCGGGAACTGCTCATGGTGCGCAAGGTCGGGACCAGTTCCTTCATGCTGCCCGGCGGCAAACCCGAAGAGGGGGAGACCGCTGAGGACACCATCGTCCGTGAGATCGCCGAGGAGCTCGGACTCGATCTGGACCGTCACCGACTGCACGCTTTGGGCACGTTTGCTGCCGCGGCGGCGAACGAAGCCGATCACCGTGTCATCGGCGACGTGTTCTGCTATGACGGTCTGCCGGCAGCACTCGATGTGGAGAACATCGCGCATCTGGCCGAGATTGCCGAAGCCGGATGGTTTCCCATCGACCCGCTGCCCGCGGACACCGGTATCCGCCAATTCGCGCCACTGACCCGCAACGAGGTCATCCCGGCGCTGCAGGCCGCGGGGAGATCGGTTGGTTGACCGAGTGAAGCGCCGTCGTCTTGCGCGGTGCGATGCTGCTTTCACGCTGGGCAGCGCTGGTCTCATGCGGTGCGACGCTGGAACCCGAGGTCGAGGGTGAACAGGTGCAGGGAATGCACCACGGTGATCGCGGCGATGAGGAAGCTCAGCGAGATGTCGATGATGCCGAAGATCGTCAGCGCCGGTGGGCTGACATAGCCGGGTGCCTGCAGAAGGGTGCAGCCGATGACGATCGCGCCGGTGAGAATCGCGATCAGAACGGCGGTTGTCGTGCGACCCACCGCTGCCAGGCACAGCAGCCCGGTGGTGAACAGCAGAGCGAAGAGCGCGAAGACGTCGACTCCCCGTCCGATGCTGAGGACTTCCTGCCACAGGTTCCCGTATGTGACCGAACTGTCCGGTTCGGGGGAGTAGTAGGGGAAGAACGAAGCGGCGATCACCAGCACCACCAGCGGCCCATAGAGGCGGGCATAGGTGATGTTCGTGCGGTGGATGCGCTCGGCGAGGACGTCAGCGCTGCGGAGATTTCCGGTCGTCATCGACCGTCCGTCATCTGTTGCTGTCACTGCGGCCTGCCGTCGGAATCGAGGATGGCGGTACGAGGACTCGTTGCTGTGCCGAAGCACGGCAGAAGCATCTCATTTCTCCGATCAGAGGATTAGGGATTGTGGTCGGCGGCGGCCCGAATGGATTAGTCGCCATCAAGCGAACCGATACCTGAAACGTATCCAGGAAAGTTACCGCTCGGTGTTCTCGGGCGACAAGGAATGGACATGACTCACGGGTTATGCCCGCGAAATTTCACATATTCGCACAAAGGCTTTTATGTCGGGTTGTGACCTTATCCCTATTTCGCTGCTCGGGGAGCCGCATTCTTCGCTCGGGAAGGTGCGAGGTCGGGTGCCGCATGGCCCTCGGCAGCCCGACCGAGCTGGACCGAGAGTCGGTGGAGGCATTCGCGGAGGTCGGGACTGTCGATGACGGTGAAGTCGGTGTCCAAGCGCGCCAGGGCCAGGGCCATCGTGGTGAGGCTCTGGCCGCCGACGGTGACGAGACAGCGGTCGTCCTCGAGTGCTTCGACAGTGCCTTCGGCGGACGCGAGCTTCTTCATCACTGTGGGCGCCGGTGCATCGACGATGACTTGGGCCGAATGCCGCCACCTGGGTTCCGTGGCGTGTCGTTCGACGAATTCCCCGATGTCGTCGGTCGGCAGCGGACGTGGAGTGAAGCTGCGGCCGCTCGGGGTCTTCGGCACGATGCGTTCTGCGCTGAAGACTCGCCAGTCCTCAGCCTGGGGTTCGAAGGCCAGCAGGTGCCAGCGGTGCTGACGATTGACGAGTCGGTAGGCTTCGACTTCCAGATGGACCTCGTGTGCCGAGGTGCTGCTCGGGTCGTTCGGTAGGAGAGAGTCGCCGGTGTCCGGGTCGGCTGTAACTGGGCTGGTGGCGCATGAGTCGCCTGTGCCGCCGGGTGAGCGGTCGGACGGCTCACCGAGATACGTGAAGCGCAGGCGTTCGTGTCGGCGACAGTGGTCGATGAGAGTGACGATGAGGTTGGGGTCGACAATCGGCATCGGCTGATTGCCGACGACCGGAACAGTGAAGTGCGCAAGGCTCTGCACCCGTGCCCGGACCGCGGTGGGGAGAATGGTCTCGAGCTTCGCCAGTGCCAGTGCCGAAGTCTCTTCCATTCCGCCGATGATGCAGCTCAGCCCCGAGTGGAGGCCGACGGCGACCGCCACCGCTTCATCGGCGTCGAACATGAGCGGCGGGATGCCCACACCGTTGGAGGAGAGACGATATCCGCCCTCGGTTCCGCGTGTGCCGTCGATCGAGTAGCCGATATCGCGGAGCGTGCCGATATCGTTCCGGACGGTCCGCGGACTCACTTCCAGACGATCTGCCAATTCGGTACCCGACCAGGTTCGGGGCACCATCAACAGTGACAATAACCCGAGCAGCCGTGCTGCAGTCTGTGACATCTCTGCGTCTTCTGTCGTTTAGGAAGACCTCCTGCCTGAACTCAGAATAGCATTATGCAAATCGTTCCGGGGTAGAGCGAAAACAAAGAAGTGGCTTCCCCGAATTCGGAGGAATTAACAAAATTGATGCACGATCAGCAGAATATTCAGAGCATTCCTTCCCCAGAGACAACTGAAGCAGAATTCGACGTCGATGACTATCTCGAGTTGTATTCGTCGGCGCGGAAGAAGGACAAAGGGTGGATCCTCGACGAGGTCATGATCCTCACCGGGTGGTCACGTGACCATGCGCGGCGCCGCCTGGCGGCCTTCCGCATCGGGGAAGACGATGACTACGACGATCCGCCCGCCGACCAGCAGGCGTCGAGGTGCTGCAAATACTCACCTGAATCGCGTGCACTCCTCGTCCGGATCTGGGAGTGGTCTGGGTTCCAGAGTGGAAAGTACCTGGCCGCTGTGATGCCGCGGCTGCTCGATGCGGCCGAGCGACACGGTGCCCTGGTGCCCGACCGCGACGGTTACAGCCTCGAGGTCCGGTCCGAGCTGCTCGCCGTCAGTCCGGCGTCGATCGACCGGTATCTGCGCACCGCGCGAGCCGAGGACTTCCGAGACCGTCGGGTGTCGACGAAACGATTCACCAGTCCCAGCGAAGACTTCCTCGACTTCGCTTCGGGACCGAACGAGTACGAACCCGGATTCTTCCTCGTCGACACCATTGCCCACGCAGGACCGACCCGGGCCTCGAACTGTGTGTTCACGATCAGCGCCTCCTGCCTGCACACCGGTTGGGTCTTCACCCACAGCCTTGCCGACAACGCTCCGGGCACCATGGTGGACGTGCTGCAGTGGTCGCTCGATGAGGTGCAGGGGAATCCCCTCTGGGTCAATGCCATCGAGCTGAGCAATGCCGATGGCACCGTCCACGAGGCGACCGACCGGTGGGCGCGGGGACTGGATATCCATTTCAGTCCGGTGCTCAAAGATCTCCGCCGCGATCGGCTTCCGGAAGCCTCGCGGCATCAGCATCTCGTCCATGAGTACGGCAATATCCGCCGCTATGACACCGAAGAGGCCCGGTCTGCACTCAACGGACTTTGGCGCGCGGTCGATGACCGGCTCAACTACTTCACTCCCACGCGCAAACCGGCTGGCTGGGCCGATGACGGTGACGGCGACCAGCGGCGAATCTACGACGAACCGCGCACACCGTTCGAACGTCTGCGCGCAGCGGGAGTCATGTCACCGACGCAGGAGGACGAGCTCACCCAGTATGCGGATGGTCTCGACCCGGCCCGACTGACCGAGGAGATCGTGTTCTGGCAGAGGCGTCTGCAGGAGCTGGCCGCCTGAGAGAGTTCCGTTCCCACGCCGCCGGCAGAGCATCGTGTCCGCTGGCTGTCGGCAGATCCGCCCCGTGGGGGTGAAGACTTAGTCTCGTTCCTGCCGCGAATAGGCGATAAGCGCCCGGTACAGGTCGATCGGGGCGCAGTTGGCGCCCTTGGCCAGGGACTTCATGAGTTTGCGGTAGGTCTGATAGTCCATCTGCGCCGGATTGTCCGTGGGCACGAGAGCGAAATCGTGCAGAACGGTCAGCGCCCGGGAATCCATGATGGAGAACTTCTTGGGATTGACCACGGTGAGCAGGGTGCTGGCCATCGGAATTCCCACTCCGGGCAGCATCTGCAGCAAAGGCAGACGGAAGCGGTTGGGTGTGTCATCGTCGAGCGCGACGCCGGTGACGAAGTCGATGTCATCGGACGAGATCTCCTCGAGGCTCGGCAGAACTCCGATGGCCTTCCACTCGGCGACCTTGAGGAAATGCTTGCGTTTGAACGATTCGCGGACCTTCGTCTTCGGGCCGATATCACTGAAGATCTCCGACTCGAGGTCCGTGAGGGCATAGAGCGGTTCGAATTTGAGGACGAATGCGGTGTCGATGGTGCCACTGGGAGCGTCGCGTTTGAGGTCCGAGCTGAGTTCCGATGAGTTCATGGACCGATGGTAGGCGATCATTCTGACGTGGAGGTGAACACTTCTCCACCAGATGGACGGCAGATGGTGCGGGCACGGCAGATGCAGTGCCGATGTCGTAACCTCGGACTATGGACCCCGAACATCCGTCTCAGGCGACGTACACCCCGGCTCTGTTGGGTCTGGTGTGGACGGCGATGTTCGGGTTCTCCGCCTTCTTCTTCAGCTATTCGACGATGGTGACGATTGCGGCGACGGACGGACTGTCGACCGTCACCGGCGGGTCCGTGCTGACGACGATGATGATCGGTGTCATCGTCGCCCAGCCCTTCGCCCCGTGGGCCGGTCGCGTCTTCGGTTTCAAGGCCTCGCTCATGCTGGCTCTAGTCCTGCAGTTCCTCGGCCAGCTCCTCGGACTCTTCGTCACCCCGCCCCTGTTGGCACTCGTCCTCGCCGGACTCTGCGGAGGCGTCGGGTTCGGGCTCTTCGTCGTCCTCGCCAATGCCGCGGTCCCAGGAACGACCGCGCCGGGACGGACCGGCAAGGCGCTGGGCTTCTTCGGTGGGATCACTTCCCTGGCCGCGGCCGTCGGAGCTCCGCTGGGGCTGTGGTTGGTTGAGACGATCCCGATCTGGACCTTCCGCATCATCGTCTGCGCCTGTCTCCTCCTGGCCATCCCCACTGTGCTCAAATACGTACCCGGTCGGCCGCCTCGGCGTGGGAATGACGATTCGGGAGCATCGCCGAGCGGCAACGAGACGGTCGGGGTTCGGTCCGGACGCAACGAGAAGCGGAGCCTCCGAAAAGCAGGACGCTGGGCGGGGGAAGCGCTCGGGCTCGTCCTCATGCTCTCTCCGTTCCTCGTCGGCATGATCGTCTTCGGGATCATCGTCGGCTTCGGTCCGGGCGAGGACGTCGTCGTAGCGGCACTGTTCATCGCCGGGATGCAGATCTCGGCGGTCATCGGACGCTTCGTCGTCGGGGCCGTTTCGGACAGCTTCCCGCCGTTCGCCCTCAACATCTTGGGCCTCGTCCTGACGGCGATCGGGCTGGTCTGCGCTGTCGTCTCCTACGGTGGGACGCTGTTCGTCTCGATGCTCGTCATCGGATTGGGATTGGGCGCCATGCAGTCGGCAAGTCTCGTCATGGCCTTCGCCGCGGTCAGTTCGCCGAGCCGGGCCAGCGTCGCATGGAATATGAACTTCGACATCGGGCTGTCCGTCGCAGGTGTGGTCGGCGGGCTCGGTTTCACCTATCTCGGGTCGTCGTCGACCTTCCTGGTGTGTGCTCTGCTTCTGCTGTTCACCGGTGCCCTGTCGTGGATCGCGCGGACTCTGCAGAGGCGGAACAACGGGCACGGCTGAGCTGTCAGCGCGGGCGCTGCTGACCCGGAGACTGCGGGGTGCGACCGAGCCTGTGGTTGAAGGGCAGGGCTGGATCGTCAGCGCGGGGAATCCTCATGGAGCTGCGCGAGCAGTCCGACGGCCGCACGTGTGTACTCGCCGATCCAGCGATCATGGATCCGTTTGATCGGGAGCGGTGCCAGAGCCAGCAGTCGGGTGCGTCCCTCCTTGCGGCCGGTGACCAGCTCGGCGCCCTCGAGTACCCGAATATGCTGCAGCACAGTTGTGCGATCGAGGTCGGGAAACGCCTCGCAGACCTCACCGGTCGTCCGCGGTCGAGTCCGCAGCAGGTCGAGGACGCGTCGGCGGGTGGGGTTGGCCAGGGCCTTGAAGACCGCATCGTCGGATTCATCCGAGCCTGTTCCCAACTCCCGTGACATGTGGTAAAAATATCACATGACAGATGAGCAGAGCACCCAGAACACGCCCGTCGAGCAGAACGATCAGTCCCGTCCATTGGAGGAGCTGTCGTTCACGGTCACCGGCTATATCTCGAAGACTCCTCATGAGACCTATGAAGCGGTCGCTGATCCCGAGCAGCTCTCGCACTACTTCACGACCGGCGGCGCCCGCGGCCGTTTGGAGGCCGGGGCCGACGTGACGTGGGACTTCGCCGACTTCCCGGGCCGATTCCCCGTCGAGGTCGTCGAGAACATCCAGGACGAGAAGATCGTCATCCGCTGGGAGGGTTCCGACGACTCCGTGGAGAGTGACACGACAACGACCTTCGAGTTCACTCCCGTCGATGACGGTGCGCGGACGCTCGTGACGATCACTGAGAAGTCCTGGAAGCTCACCGAAGGCGGAGCTCAGGGTGCCTTCGGCAACTGCATGGGCTGGACCGGAATGCTCTCGGCTCTCAAAGTTTGGGTCGAGCACGGAATCAACCTCCGCGAGGGCTACTACAAATAGGCCCGGGACGTCAGCGCCCGGACGGTCCCGCCGCAGAGTCCGATGTCGTCACAGTGCCCGACGTGCGCTGCCTTCGTGCTCCCCGTTGTGCCCGGATCTCCGGAATGAGTACTGCGAGGACCGCGGCAAGGAAGACGGCCTGCATTACTGTGCGCGGCACCAGCTGATCGTCCCACGGCAGATTCTCGCCGGTCAGCGCCAGATGCACATTCGCCGGGAACATGACGATGAGCATCAGTCCCAGCCCGCCGGCCGCCCACGGGCGAGTCGGGCGCAGCAGCAGGCCGAAGGCTCCGAGCAGTTCGAGCACCCCGGTCACGGTGACGAGCGCAGCTGCTGCTGGAAGCCATGGCGGCACCATGTCGATGAGAGCCTCGCGCATGCCGACGAAATGTGAGATGCCGGTGACGATGAACATCACGGCCAGCCCGAACCGGATTGCCACCGGCCATGTACCAAGGCCATGTTCGGCCGCCGCCGAGTTGAAGCGTCCGACGGCGTAGACGGCGAGAGTGGTGATGAGGAGAAAGAGCAAGGGTGCCATGAGAGGCTCCTTCGATGAGCGAGGCCTTGCGGCCGCGACGAATCTTTACAGTGAAAAGATAGATCGCCGACAAGCATCTTGTCAATGAAAAGTTTGCTCCGGTACGATCGGACTGTGACTTATCATCATGGGGATCTGCGTCGAACCCTGTTGGCGGAGACCGCCTCGGCGATTGCCGAAGACGGCGTGGCCAAACTGAGCATGCGTGCGCTGGCGAAGCGGGCCGGCGTCTCCAACGCCGCTCCGACGTATCATTTCGGTGACAAATCCGGTCTGCTCACGGCGCTGGCGACCGAAGGATACGACCGCCTGGCGGAGGCGATGTCCGGAGTCGACGAAGGCGGCGGACTCATCGACCGCGGAGTCGCGTACGTCGAGTTCGCGCTCGCCTGCCCATCCCACTTCACGGTGATGTTCCAACCCCGGCTGCTCCACGATGACGACGCCGAACTGACTGCGGCCCGTCAGCGGGCGTGGGCGGCGCTCTCGGTTGGAGTGGCGACGACCAGATCGGGGCCGGATTCCGACTTCGGGGTGGCGGCGTGGTCGCTTGTCCACGGATACGCCACTCTGGTGCTCAGCGGAGCAGTGGAGCCCGAAGACGCACTGAGACAGGCGCGCATCGTGGCGGGCCACCTCGTCGAGGGTGCCGACAGGAGCGGTTGAAGGATCGGGCCGGATCCGCTGATGTGGCGGTGAGGCACCTGCGGTGCCCCGGAATCACTTGCCGGTGACCTTCTTCTGCCCCGGTTCGAGTCCGTGGGAGTTCTTGATGAAGAACGCGCCGATGACGCCGAGGATGCCGACGCAGGCGGCGACGAAGAACGCGACGTTCGCGCCGTGGACCAGGCCTGCCATGCCGTAGGTCTCCGGGTTCCGCGCGGCCGAGACCATAATCGTCACGAGCGCCGCGGTGCCGACCGACGCCGCGATTTGGCGCAGCGTGTTGTTCAGGGCAGTGCCGTGGGGGATGAGGTGCGAGGGCAGCTGGTTGAGCGCGGCCGTGGTCACCGGCATCATCACCATGGCCACACCGAACATGCGGATCGTGTTGACCACGGCGAGGTAGACGAACGAGGTGTCCGGTTCCAGTCGGGCGAAGAGGAACGTGGTTCCGGTGAGCAGGACGAAGCCGGCGATCGCGAGCCATTTGGCGCCCACGGCGTCGAACACGCGACCGGTCACCGGTGACATCAGTCCCATCACCGCGGCGCCGGGGAGCAGAACCAGACCCGACTCCATGGCCGAGAAGTCATTCATGTTCTGCATGTACAGCGGCAGGACCATCATGCCGCCGACCATGACGATGAACACGCACATGCCCAACAGGGTGTTGAGCGTGAACATGCGGTAGCGGAGGATGCGGAACTCGAGGATCGGCTGTTCGAGCTTGAACTGGCGGGTGATGAAGAACGTCAGCGTGATCGCGCCGATGACCAGCGGGATGAGCACCTCGGCGCTGAGCCAGCCGGCGTCACCGGCGGAGCCGAAGCCGAACAGCAGTCCGCCGAAGCCGAGGGTGGAGAGGATGATCGAGAGGACGTCGAGTCGGGGGAAGGTGCGTTCGGTGACGTTCTTGAGCAGGAAATAGGCGACGATGAGATCGATGATCGCGATCGGCAGCATCATGTAGAACAGCGTCTGCCACGGAAGGTGGTCGACGATCCAACCTGAGAGGCTGGGGCCGATGGCCGGGGCGAAGGCGATGACGAGGCCGAAGGTGCCCATAGCCGATCCGCGTTTCTCGACGGGGAAGATCGCGAAGAGAATCGTCTGCATGAGCGGCATGATGATGCCGCCGGCTGAGGCTTGGATTACGCGTCCGATGAGCATCACCGGATAGACCGGGGCGATCGCGCAGACGAGGGTGCCGATGATGAACAAGCCCATCGCGGTGAAGAACAGGCCCCTCGTCGTGAACTTCTCGATGAGGAACGCGGTCACCGGAATCATGATGCCGTTGACGAGCATGAAGCTCGTCGTCACCCATTGTGCGGCGCCGGAGGTGATGTCGAAGTAGTGCATGAACGCCGGCAGGGCGGTGTTGAGCAGCGTCTGGTTGAGGATGATGACGAACGCGCCTGAGACGAGAACCGCAAGCACGAGGTTCCGGTTGACCGGGGTGCCTTCTGACGGTTCCTTCTGAATGTCGTCTCCGTTCGCCAATGGCATCCCCTCACCTGTTCGTCGTCTGCGTCTCTTCTCGTCTTCCAGCGTCAGCTCGCCCGAGGCGGTGTGCTGAATCGGCCCCTCTTTGCGCCTGGAAATAAATTCCTTGGTTATATAACCGCTTCATGCAGTTTAACCCACCACACTCGCCGAGGCGGCCCCGGGTCGGTGTGAGATTCGTCGAGTTCATCTCCCGGTTGGGTGACGGACACCCGTTACCGCGGAGCTTTTGTCGCCGGTGAGGAAGTTTCCGACCGCGGCCCCACCAAGGGACCGCGGTCGGAATCAAGACGGTCGGTCGCCTCGGTGAGGGATCAGGTCAGGCGGGTGGCCGGTGATTGGGTCTTGTTGGGGTCGGTCTCCGGCAGGTCGCCGAGGATGTCGTCGATGCGAGTGAGGACGTCCGCGTCGAGGGTGACCCCGGCGGCCTCGGCGTTCGAGGCGATCTGCTCGGGGCGGGAGGCGCCGACGAGGGCGGTGGCGACGTTGTCGTTGGACAGCACCCAGGCGATCGCGAGCTGCGCCATCGTGATTCCGAGCTCGTCGGCGATCGGTTCGAGCTTCGCCACGGCCGTCAGCTTGTCGTCGTGAAGATAGCGGCTCCTGATCGATTCAGCGCCGCCGCCGTCCTCGTCGGTTGCCCGGGATCCGGCGGGGACCGGCTGGCCGGGCTTGTATTTGCCGGTCAGTGCGCCCTGGGCAATCGGGGACCAGACGATCTGCGAGATGCCGAGTTCCTTCGACGTCGGGACGACCCGTTCTTCGATGACGCGCCAGAGCATGTTGTACTGCGGTTGGTTCGACACGAGCTGGATGCCGAGGTCGCGGGCCAGGTGGTGGGCGGCGCGCAGCTGGTCGGCGTTCCATTCGCTCACACCGATGTAGAGTGCTTTGCCGGAGCGGACGATGTCGGCGAAGGCCTGCATCGTCTCTTCCAGCGGGGTTTCGTAGTCGTAGCGGTGGGCTTGGTAGAGGTCGACGTAGTCGGTGCCGAGTCGGCGCAGCGAGCCGTTGATCGACTCCATCATGTGCTTGCGCGACAGGCCGATGTCGTTGTGTCCCTTGGGTCCGGTGGGGAAGTAGACCTTCGTGAAGATTTCGAGCGATTCGCGCCTTTGGCCCTTGAGTGCGTCGCCGAGGACCTGTTCGGCGACGGTGTTCGCATAGACGTCGGCGGTGTCGAAGGTGGAGATGCCCGCGTCGAGGGCTGCGTGCACGCACTTCGTGGCGGTGTCATTCTCCACCTGCGAACCGTGCGTGAGCCAGTTGCCGTAGGTGATCTCGGAGATCTTGAGTCCGCTGTTTCCCAGATATCTGTGCTCCATGACCTCAGCCTACGACCGGGCGCGGAAGTGGGGAACCCCTCGCCGAGGCTGGGTCAGAATCCCGCGGGCCCTGTCACTTGGTCAGGGTCGGGAAAATGGAATCAGGCTGGGCTAGGTCCACGATGACATGTCCAATGGCGCTGGACTCGACCTTGGCAGCCACGATCTCCCCGCTGTCGGGATTGACAACGACCGTGGCAGGAACAGCTGATTCGTCGATCTCTTTGATCTTAGCTGGATCGGTCGTCGCCCCAGGGACGAGGTCGAGCGGGTCGGCTTCCGCACCGTCTTCGAGCAGCGAATCGATGCGGTCTCTTTCTTCGGCAGGGGAGTTGGAAATCTGTCCAGCATCCGGATCGGGTATGGCCATCGCGGGTTGGGCAGAGACCAAGGTGCCGGCGGCCATCGCCAGTCCGCTGACAGTCAGCGCAAGCTTCTTCATGGTCGTCCGTTCTGTAGGGGAAGTCCGGAACCAGACCATCGTACCCAGCTCCTCGCTCGGCTCTCTTGACCGACACGAGTTTTGGGCGATCGCCTAGTTCCGGCTGTCAGTCCTTATGCGGGCGCAGTCGCCCGGCTTCGACCGCGTCTGTAAAGAGCTGAGACGAGAACACCCACTAGCACTCCAACTGTGATCCCGGTCCAACCGATGATCACCGTCGCCGAATTGAATTGCGCTCGGCCGAGTGGAATCAGCAGATACTGGACGACCTCGACCGCGAGTGAACTCAATAGGGCCAGCGAACCGAAAAGCATGACATTCCGTCGCCTGGAGTACAAGCCGCTCGCGAAGCCTGCCGGTGCAAAGAGCAGCAGGTTCATCGACTGCCAATTCACATGGGTCAGCGTACCCGGAGAGGGCAGAGACCAGATCCACACCCGTGTGGTTCGCAGCCCCTCGTGAGCCTCGAACGCTTGGCTTGAAGGAGTGAGAGTCGCGGCAAGGATCAACGACAGACTTGCTAACCACAGGAAGACGACTGCGGGATGTTCGTGGATCTGTCTCCCAAGGCGTCTCGAGACGATTCCGGCGATAATCGCCCCGAGGGCGAATACCGGCAATGCGAATGGCAGAGCAGCCAGATACCTGAGCATTCACATCCTCGCACAGTTCGAATTGCCGGTCGGCATAGTCGTCCTGAATCGTATCGCCAATCTGTCCGACTGTTAGCCAGCGCTTCCGTGCTGACCCCTTCGCCGAGGCGGAGATCAGTCCACGGGCGAGACGCGGATGAGATTCCCGTCGGGATCGGCGACGACGAAGGTGCGCCCGAAGACTGCGTCGTAGGGCTCGGAAACGACAACAACTTCCTTTGCGGTCCAGTCGGCGAAAACAGCATCGACTGCTTCTGCGGTTCCGGGCACCATGAGTCCGACTTCTGACGTGCGCACTGATGTTTTTGTGACTGACTCACTTGCGCCGCTCCAGAGGGAGAACAGAACTCCCGGTGCGATTTCGAATGAGACGTAGTGGGGTGTGACCATCTCGGGTTCCATCTCGAAGAGGTTGCTGTAGAAGGCCGTCGAGGCGGCGGTGTCGGTGACGTAGATGAGGAACAGGTTCGGTGCAGGCATGAGGTGCTCCTTCTGTTTGCTGGTTTTCGATGATTTCGACGTTCGGTGACCTTCAGTTCGGTCGCCGTGGTTCTACACTGACAGCAATAGATGACAGCCCATGTCATGTTTGGAAACGAGCTCGGAAAAACTCTCTGCAGGGGGGAGGAGGAACGAAGTGAAACGTCCGCAGCGATTGCTGTCGATCATCGTGGCGCTCCAGTCCGCTGGTCAGACGACGGCTGCTCGTCTGTCCGAACAGTTCGGTGTTTCGGTGCGAACGATCCTGCGTGACATCGACGCATTGATCGAAGCGGATGTGCCGGTCGTTGCAGCGCCCGGCCGCTACGGCGGGATCTCCCTGCAGACGAGAACGCAGATCGACGTGAACCGGCTATCCGCAACCGAAGCGGAGGCGCTGGCGCTGGTCGGTTTGGATTTCAGAAGTGCGCGCCATCTCGGCCTCGAAGAGGGAATGCTGCGGGCCTTCCAACGCTTAGACGCGCGGCGGCCAAAGCCGTTCGAGCGGACAGATCAGCAACTTATTCCTCTCCGTGAAGTGGTCGAGATCGATAGCTCGGCATGGTTCGCCGACGAAGCGGCATTCGACTTCGCTGACCTCGTCGTTTGCCTCCGGTCGGCCCGGCGATTGCAGATCGAATATCGGTCAAGCGGGAAAGCTGAAACGCGAATCTATCAGGTCGACCCGTATGGTCTCTATCTGCGAGGCGGGCGGTGGTACCTCATTGCCGATGTCGATGGGAATCCGCGCATGTTCGCCATGACCCGAATGCGGAAGTGGACTGTTCTTGAATCTGTACGGACGCTCCGGCCGGAGACGACGCTGCAGGGTGTTGCGCAATTTTTGGTCGAGCGTCTGGAGAGCCGAGAGGACGTATTTGTGACGGCTCTTCTCGAGGTCGGAGGAGAGGATATTGCGCGCAGGATCCTCGGCAGTCGACTGCGTTCCGTCGAACAAGTGCCGACTGATGATGCGAAAGTACGGATCATCGTCGCTTACGACCAACTCGACGGAGTCAGGCAGCTCATGCAATTCACCGACCACATCGAAGTCATCGATCCACCGGCGGCGCGGGAGCTGGTCAGGAAGCTGGCCGCCGACATGGCGGCACGACATTGAGGTATCGCTGGTGCGACGTGCGGCGACCACAGCCAGGACGAATCAGGCGATCTGGATTCGAGTTTCTCCGAAGACGAAGTCGAGTGTCAGGTTTCCGCCAACTGCTTCCAGGTAGCGCCGAGCAGTGCCGATCCTGGTGTTCTCAATGTCTCCGTGCTCAATCTTGGAGACTTGACGCCGTGAAACACCAATTCTGTCTGCAACTTCCTGCTGTGTGAGGCCTGCGTTGGATCGCAGTTCTTTCAATTGGTAGGCGCGCACCTCAGCAAGCATCTTCTGCTTGTGTCGTTCGACGTTCTCGCGGTCGACCGGGTGATGGGCGAGGAACTCGCTCAGCGTGTCAGCCATACTTCTCACTTTCCTTTCAGTCGCAGCATGTGTTGAGCGTCCTGAGAGCAGATGAATGTCCACCTTCCACATCTTCCAATATAGAATCTCTAGGTTCTGAACTCATTAGTGTGAAGATCGCGATTTCCGAGGAAGATGCCGGGACGTCCGGAATCACGCCAAAGGCGCCCGCCGCCGCATATTCGCGATGGCAATGTCGTTGCGGAGCGGATGCACCGCGGCACCTTGCCAATTCGGTACACCTTCCTCTGGACTGCCCACTGAAGAAAGTGATCACCTCAGAGAAGGATGTACCGAAACGCGTGTTGGCAGCAGGGTCAGCGGTTGAGCTCAGTGCGCCGGGCCGGCGTTCTCCGCAATATGCTCCCGCAGGGTCGCCGCGAAAGCTGCGGAATCGCCGGAGCGCAGATGTGCGACAAGGGCCTCGTGTTCGGCGATGAGTTCGTCCGAACGGTCGAGCAGGTGTCGGCTGTTCATGAATAGGGTGAATCGGTGCCGGTCGGAAAGCAGCGAATACATCTCGAGCATCACCCGGTTGTCCCCTGCCTCGACGAAGCCGCGGTGGAACTCCAGGGTGAGTTCGATGAATCGGGCGACATCCCCCTCAGCGAAAGCGGCCCGATGCTGCGTGATGAGAGCGCCGAGTTTCTCCGCCAACCGTTTCCGCATGGGTTCGGATGCCCGCTCGACAGCGGTCGTCTCGAGCACATAACGGGCATCGGCGAGCTCGGAGACCGTGCGTTCGTCGATGCCTTGGACGATCGCCCCGCGCTTGGGATAGATGTGGATCCACCCCTCGTCCTGCAACCGGGCCAGGGCCACGCGCACCGGGGTGCGGCTGACGCCGATCTCGGTGGCCAGCGCCGCCTCGCCGAGCATCGTGCCGGGCGTGTGAGAGCCGTTGATGATCTGCCCGCGGATGACCGAATAGGCGCGCTCGGCCGCGCTCATTGATTCGGTCGCCGTTCTCGAGGATCCTGTCTTCTTACTCATTTCCCCACCCCGTCCTGTCTCGCGGCGGCAGCGGGCCGGTCGGCCGCCTCGGCGGGGGCGGGTGCGCGGCGTCCGGGCCAGCTCATCAGCGGAATCGCGCGGATCGAGAATCCGACGGCGACGAGCAGGACGAACGTGGCCATGAGGTTGATCCACAGGAATCCGCCGGCGCCGAGCACGGACCCGGCCATCGCCGCCATGAGCGCCCCGCCGAGGTTCATCGCCGAATCCGAGGCGCCCTGCAGCGGCACCTTCGCATGTGCCGGCACCGAGGCGGTGAGCAGGGACGAGCCGCCGATGAGGAACATGGACCATCCGATTCCGAGCAGCGACAGCGCGGTCGACAGCAGCACCATCGACGACTCCGGGGCCACCGCATCGATGACGCCGAGGACGATCGTGAGAACGAAGATACCGGCCCCACCTGCGATGACGACGCCCGAACCCCACCGGTCGGCCATCCAGCCGAACACGGGGGACAGGGCGTACATGCCGGCGATGTGGATGCTCACGACGATTCCGATGGCGCCGAGGCTGAACTCCTGGTGATCCATGTGCACCGGGGTCATGACCATGACGTTGGTCATCATCATCTGCCCCGCGATGATCGTGATCATCGCAAACAGCGGCACCGGGCGGGCCAGGGCGAAGCGCAGCGCTTCGCCGAGTTTCATCGGGGGAGGGGCGGTCGCCTCGGTGGTGGTGGACTCGTCGGTCTGTGCGGAATCCTTAGCCGAGGCGGCCCCGTCGTTGTTCTCGGTCGTGCCTTCACCGTCGTGGCCGGGATCGTCGACCCCGGGTTCGCCGGGGTGGTCGGTTCCGGCAGCCACCGACTTCGTCAGCGTCGAGGCCGACAGTGTGGCCAACGCGAACGCGACCATGGAGATGAGGTAGGGCCCGGCCAACCCGTTCATGCCCAGCGTTTCGCCGAGGTGGGCGCCCGGGGCGGTGAAGCTGGGGCCGAGGACGGAGCCGACGGTCGTGGCCCACACGACCAGGGACATCGCGCGACCAGCGGCGGCCGGGTCGGCGAGGTCGACGGCGGCGTAGCGGGCCTGCAGGCCCGAGGCGGTCGAGGATCCGCACATCATCATCCCGAGCATGAACAAGGGCAGGAACTGCAGAGCGACGCCGATGAGGACAACCACGGCGCCGAGCGTGCCGATGCCGAAGCCCAAGGTCAGCGCCTTGCGACGGCCGGAGCGACCGGCGAGCACGGCGAGGGGATAGGCGATGAGGCCGGCGCCGAGGATGACGCTCATCTGCGCGAATCCGGCCATTGAGGTCTGCCCGGTGATCTCTTCGGCGAGCAGTCCGCCGACGGCATACCCGGAGGCGATGCCGGCTCCCGAGAGGAGCTGGGCAGTGATGAGTTTGGCCTGTTCGCGGATGTGGCTGGTCATGGTGGTCTCACATCGTCGTGGTGGTCAGGACTCACTCACACTAACTTGCATCCATCTTGGATACAAGAGTGAGTCTGGCCGCGCATCGCTCACCGCGTCAGCGAGCAGCGACGGTGAAGTGGCGTTCGCCGCTCGGGACCTCGATTTCGTCGACGACGGCCACCGCCAGATCTTCGGCGCTGATCCAGGAGCGTCCGTCGAGGTCAGTGAGCAGGATCGTCGTGCCGCGCCGATAGTCGCCGAGGCGGTCGCCGGGTTCGAGGACAGCCGGAGGGCTGAGGTAGGTCCACCGGCCCGCTGGGTGATTCCGGCAGACCTCGAGTTGGGCGAGACTGGCCGCAGCGAGGTCTCTCCACTCCTCGGCGACGAACTCAGGATCGTTGAGGACGATGGAGTCGGGATCAACCGGGGACCTCAGCGGACCAGCCCCGCCGACGACGAGCAGCGGCACCCGCGCGTGGGCGGTGGCTGTCAGCACCGCCTCGGTGAGGGAAAGGAACTGTGACGTCTGTCCTGGTGCGGCCCGGACGGTGAGCACTGCCGCATCGGCACCGGCCAGCGCCGTGTCGAGGTCGGAGGCGATGTGAGCGTCGACGGGGAGAGCCTGAACCCTGGGATGGATTGCGACAGTGGGAACGGCGGATGTGTTATTCGGACGGCGGGAGGCGGCGATGATGCCATGGCCGCGGTCGGCCGCCTCGGCGACGATGCGGGAGCCGACCATTCCGGTGGCTCCGATGACGGTGATCTTCATACTGCGGGTTCCTTCTCTGTGCGGTTTGATGTGCGTGCACGGTTGAGTGCGGTCGGGGAGAGCTGACCGCAGGCTAGTGCTGCCAGAGCGAGGACGAATCCGGCGATCTGCGCGAGGTTGAGGCTCTCACCTGCGAAGACGACGCCGAGTCCGGCAGCCACGAGCGGGGAGAGCAGTCCGAGCAGGGCGGTTGCGGTGACCGGCAGGCGTCCGAGGCCGCGGAACCACAGGGTGTACGCGAGCAGCCCGCCGATCCCGCCCAGCCACAGGTATCCGGCGATACCTGGAGCGTCGACCTGTGCGGGGACGCCTTCGATGAGCAGGGTGGGCAGGAAGAGGACGAGTCCGCCGGCGCTCAGCTGCCAGCTCGCGAAGCCGACCGGTCCGATGCCTGGCGGCAGTCCCCATTTCTTGACGAGGATGACGCCGGTTCCCATCGAGGCGGCACCGAGGATGCCCGCTGCGATGCCGACCAGATCGAAGCCGGCACCGGGGCCGAGGACGACGAGACCGACGCCGGCAACGCCGACGAACCCCCAGCCCAATCGCCACACCGACAGACGCTCACCGAGGACGATGACTGCGAGGACGGTGACGAGGATCGGCTGCGCGGCTCCCAGGGTCGCAGTGACCCCGCCGGGCAGGCGAGCGGCTGCGACGAACAGGAGCGGAAAGAAGATCCCGATGTTGAGCGTGCCGAGCACCACTGCTTTCCACCACCAGGACCCGGCGGGCAGGCGGCGGGCGATGAGGAGGCCGATGAGGCCGGCCGGAAGGGCGCGCATGAGGGCGGCGAAGAGCGGATGGCCCGTGGGCAGGAATTCCGTGGTCACGAGGTAGGTCGAGCCCCAGACGGCTGGGGCCAGGGCGGTGAGGACGGTGGCTCCGACTCGTGAGTGCGTCGGTGACGGGGCGGATGGGGTGGGCGTGGTCGTCGTTGTCATGACACCAGCGTCAGCCCGCGCACTGCCATGAGTCCAACACATTGTTTTCATCCGATCAATGAACTGAGATCATTAATGGATGGAGTTGCAGCAGCTGCGCTATGTCCTCGCCGTCGCCGAGGAGCGGAATTTCACCCGAGCGGCGACGAAGACTCATGTCGTCCAGTCGGCGTTGAGCCATCAGATCAAGGCCCTCGAACGCGAGCTCGGCGTCCGACTCTTCGCCCGGACCAGCCGCAGAGTCGAACTCACCACAGCCGGGCACGCCTTCGTCGCCGGTGCCCGAGCCACCCTCGACGCCGCGGATCGGACCGTCACCGAGGCGGTCGCCGCTACAGGACAGATGCGCGGAAGTCTGAGCGTCGGAGCGATCCCGACGGTGACCCGACTCGACCTCGTCGCCGTGCTCGGACGGTTTCATCGGACGTATCCGCAGGTGAGCGTCGGATTGAGTGTGGGCGGCAGCGTCGATTTCATCGAGCGGATCCGTGCCGGGTCCCTCGACGCGGCAGTCCTCGGATTGCCGGAGGCGGCGGTGCCGACCGGGGTGGCAAGTCAGGTGCTGGCTCGGGAGAGGCTCGTGGCCGTGCTCGGTCCCGGGCACCGGTTCGCGCGGCGCAAGCGCCTGCGGCTGGCCGATCTTACCGACGAGGTATTCGTCGACTTCCCAGCCGACAGCCCCGGCAGGTCCCAGTCGGATCGGGCTTTCGCCGAGGCGGGACTGACCCGGACGGTCGCGTTCGAATCGATGCTTGTGGACATGATGCTCGACCTCATCGCACACGACCTCGGCATCGCGTTGCTTGCCCCGGCAGTTGTGCCGGAGGGGCGAGGACTGATCACCGTGCCCGTGGTCGACGGGCCGAAGCGCGTCGAATACCTCGCCTGGAGCGAATTCAATCCGAGTCCGGCGGCGTCGGCCTTTGTCGAGTCGGCGTTGGCGAGCCTTGGGGCGGAATAAGGTTGAGGAAGCGACACATTCACAGGCAGGAGCCCGCATGATCAGGCAAGACCGCACCGACGACATTCTTACCGTCACCATCGACAATCCGGGGCAGGCGAATGCGCTCACCGAGGACATGCTCGGACAGCTCATCGACGCCTTCACCGAGGCGGGTGCTCACGAGAGCCTGCGCGCGGTCCTGCTTACCTCGGCCGGCGGACGCGGATTCTCAGCCGGAATGGACACCGCACAATTCGCGCACACGAGTGCGTCGCGGGCGTACGCGACGATCAGCCGCCTCGGCGAGGTGTGCGAAGCGATCAAGGACTGCGCCCTTCCTGTCGCCGCCGCCATCGACGGCTACTGCATCGGCGGGGCCGCCGAGATCGCCGCAGCCGCGGACTTCCGCATCGGCAGCCAGGACTCCTGGTATTCGATGCCCGAGGTGCGCATCGGCATCCCCTCGGTGCTCGAATCGGTCAACCTCCACCGCCTGATGGGCTGGACGAAGGCGACAGAGTTCGTGCTCACCGGCAACTGTTTCTCCGCCGCTGACATGCTCGCCTGCGGCTTCCTCAACGACTCCGTCGACGGGTCGGTCGAGGAGCGCGCACTCGAGCTGCTGCGCGACACCACACGCGCCGATCGGGCCGTCATCGCGCAGCAGAAGCGACTGCTGCGGACGTGGAAGAACACCTTCGAGGCGCAGGCGATTGCCGATAGCAAGAAGGAGTTCGCGCTCGCCTTCGCCGCGAAGAACGAGACTGCCGACCCCGGCTCGGGCGACTCAGACCCCGAGGGCAAAGTCTGAGGTCGGGCAGAATGGTGGAAACGCTCAACGACTGAGGAAATTGCATGACAGACAACGAGGTCAGCCCGCTTCCCGAGGCCTTCTACCTTCCGCGCGGCGAGGACGAATTCGACTCCACACGTGCGACGACGAGCCCGTGGGATGAGGCGATGCAGCACGGCGGCCCGCCCGCCGCGCTGCTGGCCAGGGCCGTCGAACGAGTCCGTGAGGACGAGGCGATGAGCATCGGGCGGCTGACGATCGACATGCTCGGCCCCATCCCGCAGGGCCGTATCCGCACCGAGGCGACGATCATGCGTCCGGGCAAGCGCATCGAACTCGTCGAGGCCAAACTCTGGGCCGAGGACCGCCTCGCCGTGACCGCGACAGCGTGGAGGATGCGGTCCACCCCGGAATCCAGCGCCGAAGTGGCCTCGACCTTCGACACCTCGGCGGTGCCGGAACCGCAGGAGCAGAAGTATTTCCCCGGCATCAGCCCCGACTGGGGGTATGGCCGTGCCATCGAGTGGCGCTTCGTCTCCGGCGGTCTCCAGGAACTCGGGGCGGCCGACGTCTGGGTGCGACCGCGCATCCCGCTCGTCGCTGGTGAGGAGACGAGCCCGATCCAACGCTTCGTCATCGCTGCGGACTCGGCGAACGGCCTCTCGGCGGCGGTTCCGTTCGGCGAGTGGACGTTCATTCCGCCGTCACTGTCGCTGACCTTCGCTCGCGAACCGCGGTCGGAGTGGCTGAACATGAATGCCCGCACCCACGTCGGCCCTGATGGGCGCGGTGTCACGGACGGTGATCTGGCCGACGAGCACGGATATGTCGGATCGGTGATCCAGCCGTTGCTCATCGCCCGGCTCTGAGGTTTCCCGCCAGTCATGGAATTCCTCGGACTCGTCCTCATCGGCTGCCTCGTCGGCCTGACCACCGTGCTCTTCGGGTTCGGCGGCGGCTTCGTCACGGTCCCGATCATCACCCTCGTCGATGCGGATCTCGGACATGACACGGCACGGGTGGCGGCGGCCACCTCGGCGCTGGTGATGCTCGTCAACGCGATCGTCGCGACGGTGTCGACGAAGCGATCCACGCTCGCCCATCTGAAAGGGCGATGGTGGCTGCTCGGGCTGCTCGCGCTGGGCGGGGGATTGGGTGCGTTCGCAGGACGATTCGCACCGGACGCGCTGCTGCAGTGGGGATTCGTCGCGTACATCGCGGCCACTGCCATCGATCTGCTCGCCCGGCCCGGATTCTTCCGACGCAAGGCCGCGGTCGTCGATGACGTTGGCGAAGTCAGCGAGGGAGGCCGAGGAATCGCAGCGGTCTGGGGTGTGCCGATCGGTGGGCTTGCGTCGTTCCTCGGCGTCGGCGGGTCGGTGATGACGGTACCGATGATGCGCCGGTCCGGGGCCACGATGACCGTGGCCACGACCCTGGCCAACCCCCTGACCTTGGTGATCATGAGCCCGGCCGTGCTCGTAACGATCCTGACCCCGGCGGCGATCGATGCCCCGGGCATCGTGGGATCACTCGACCTGGTGGCGGCCGCGGCGCTGCTCATCGGCGGACTGCCAATCATCGTGTTCCTGCGCCGTCGGGTGCCGAAGATCCCCGAGATCCTCCACGCCTGGGGGTATTTCGTGTTGCTTGTGGCGGCCGGGGTGGTCGTCGCCGTGGCATAGTGCCTCGGCCGTTTGGCGAATTGGTCAGCCGGTCCAGCAGCGCGTGTGCGGGAGCTCAGATACTTGCGCCTGCGCCGACCGCGCACGCTAGCGTCGACCGCTCACCTCAGCCACGCGAGTCCTCACCGACCGCTCGCATGAGCGCCGAGCGCTCGCCTCAATCCGCAATGCGTGTGCGCTCGAGGCTAACCCGAGCGGTCGACGAGGGTGGGTCAGAGAATGTGATCAGCCGTCCCAGCGGCGTTGGCGCAGAATAGGTGGCAGGCCGAAGTAGATCGGCGGGCGGGCCGAGGCCGGACGCGCAGTTTCCGAAGAAGCAGCCGGTGGTGACGGTTCTGCCGTGACAGCGTTTCCCGCGACAGTCGCACCTTCCGTGCCGCCTCCGGAATCACTCACATCGCTTCCGCTCGCCCCCAGCGCCCAGGCGCTTTCCCAACTGATCAGTTCGCCGGCGTGGCAGACGGGGTCGCCTCCGCTCGACGGAGGCTCGGCCCACATCCACAGGTTGATCCCGTACTCCATGAGCACCAGCTTGTGGGAGGCCTCTCGTGACGAGTTCTCCTTCACCAGAGCCGTCCGCAGCTTCGCCGAGGCGTCCTCAAGATCCGTCCACCCGTCCTGCCGGTGCGGCAGAAACACCCACGTCCCCGCGGGGACGAGATTGGGCACGAGCCCTTCGAGGGCGGCGATCTCAACCGAGTCCCCGAACGCATCGAGCATTTCCCCGAAACACGCACGGGCCACCTCGGGGGAGGGCGCGACGACGAGGTGGTGGGCCGCCTCGGTGCGCACCTCATCCGGGGAAAGATGAGTGAACGGATTCGCGCGCATCGACCCGAGCACCTGCGTCCAGTGCCCCGGCACCGTCCCATCGGCCAGGAACCCGGTGGTGCGCGGACGCTCCTCATCGTGTCGCATCGAAAATCCTCCTCGCCGAGGCTGCTCGCCGTTCCCTTCCATCATGCACCCACCCGCCGGTGGAGTCAGATGGGAAGAGGACAGTCAGAGCGCGCCGAAATCGGGCCACACCTTGGGCGAGCAGAGCCTAGCCCTCGAAAGATGAGTCAGAAGAACACGGCCCAGACGACCACGATGACGAGAATGACTCCGGCCAACCAGACCCAGGGGCTGCCGAAATTGGCGGTCCATCCCCAGCCGTAGCGCTTCGGGATCAGCGGAGCGCGGTCTCGCATCGATGCGTAGAAAAGGCCCAGCTTCCAGTTGGAATCGTCCTGGCGGAGGGCCTCAACGTCGGGATCCTCGCTCATTGAACATCACGGCTTTCCGAATTTCGAAGACAAGTGCAGTTGACAGTCTATGCCCGTGCACCGCACGCTCAGCGACTGTTGCCTGGCCTGTTTTCACGCTCACGATCTGGTGCTCCTCCGGCCCGGTTGTCCTCACATCTCACCAAGGTCGGTCGCGTATCTAACGAATGGGATACGTTCCGGCCGATCCCGTGCCATCATCGCCCGGCCCGCCCTACACTGATCGGAGTGGATCGAGCAGCGGCATTCGTGTCGGCTCGGTCCACGACCACGTCTGAACCACCTCGCCCCAGTGGCGAGCCTGCACGCCCGAAAGCCCACGCCCTTGCTCTCTTCCTCACGCCGCGCACTCGCGGCACTTGCAGCAGTCCTGTCCCTCGGCCTCCTCTCCGGATGTGCCGAGGATGCCGATCCGACCGTCGACACCGTCTCATCCGGCGCCGCCGACCCCACACCCACACGTGGGGCCTCGGAGGCAAGCGAGGATATCCCCTCGCCGTCGGATTCCGATGACACCGACGAAGCCGGCGAAGGAGACGAAGGCCGCGCGGGCAGCGCGGCGACGGGGACCGCCTCGGCGATGTTGGACGAACTCACGGTCAAGGGCCGGGCGCCGAAGACCGGCTACGACGGTGACCTGTTCAAATGGCGTGCGGACACCGACCACAACGGCTGCGACACCCGCAACGACGTGCTCCGCCGCGACCTCACGTCCATCACCCTCAAGGCCGGAACTCACGGATGCATCGTGCTGGCTGGAACGCTAGACGACCCCTACGCCGGTGAGACCTACGACTTCGACCGCAGCGCGAACGCCGTCGACATCGACCATGTCGTCGCCCGCTCGAACGCCTGGCAGACCGGGGCTTTCAAATTCGATGACGAGACGCTGAAAGAGTTCGGCAACGACCCACTCAATCTGCTCGCCGTCAGCTCAAGCCTCAACCGACAGAAGGGCGACGGCGACGCCGCGACCTGGCTGCCGCCGCACAAGTCCTACCGCTGCGAATACGTCGCCCGACAGATCGCCGTGAAGCACAAATACGAGCTGTGGGTGGTCCCAGCGGAGAAGGCCGCCATGGAACGCATCCTCGACAACTGCGACGACGAACCGGCCTTCGCCGAGGATGTCGACTGGCCCGGCCCCGGTGACGGTGACGATGTCACCACGAAGGAAGAGACCCGCCCGGCGAAGCAGAAATCCTCGAGCTCAGGATCGTCGAGTTCATCGAGCCCGGGATCGTCGTCGAGCGGAACCACGAGTGGATCGTCCAGCAGCTCCGGCTCGTCATCCTACTTCGAGAACTGCACGGCCGCCCGCGAAGCCGGCGCCGCACCCGTCCACCGAGGCGACCTCGGCTACGGGTCCCACCTCGACCGCGACGGCGACGGAGTCGGCTGCGAATAGCTGAGGCGTCACGCTCACATTCGCATGGAACCGAAGCGCGGACAGGAAACGGTCGCGCCGCCGGACGTTCGTCCGCCTCGGCGAGGGGTGGTGTGCACGAGGTCACATTCGCTCGGTAGTCTGAAGTCCAATACCGTCGCAGCTGCGCCTGCCGACGGCCGCCACGATCATCGACGATGAGGAGATTCCCATGTCCGGACTCGATACCGCCCTGACTCCGCTGCGCTTCCTCGAGCGCTCGCTCGAAGCTCACCCGGATCGGGAGGCGATCGTCGACGGGCCCCGCCGCTTCACCTACCAGCAGATGGCCGAGACCGTGCAGAACCTCGCCGAAGGACTGGTCCGACGCGGGCTCAATGCCGGCGACACCGTGGCAGTGCTCGCACCCAACAGCGCCGAGGCGCTCATCGCCCACTACGCCGTGCCGCTGGCCGGCGGTGTGCTCGTCATGCTCAACACCCGACTGGCGCCGCCCGAGGTCGAATACATCCTCGGCCACAGCGAAGTGAAGTTCTTCTTCGGCGATGCCGGACTCCTCCAGCCGGTCATCGATGCCGGGGCAGCGAACGCCGTCGAAACGATCGTCGTCCACCCCGACGAGGACGGCACCCCAGGTGAGGTGGCCGCCGCGGATCTCAGCGTGGAAGCCTACGCCGACTGGACCGCCTCGGCGCCGGAATCACCCCGCGCCTACGAGGTCGAGGACGAAACGGCGACGATCACCGTCAATTACACCTCGGGCACGACGGGCCGGCCGAAGGGCGTCATGTACACCCACCGCGGGGCGTACCTGAACTCGCTCGGCGAGGTCATCACGCAGGACTTCCCGGCTCTGACCAAGTACCTGTGGACGCTGCCGATGTTCCACTGCAACGGCTGGTGCACGACCTGGGCGCTGACCGCGGTGTCGGGCACGCACGTGTGCATCCGCGCAGTGCGCGGGCCAGAAGCCTGGCGGCTCATCGACGAGGAGAAGATCACGCGGATGGCCGGTGCTCCCGTCGTGCTCAACACCATCGCCGGGGCCAAGGAGGCCCACGACCTAGGCGGATCGCTGTCCATCACCACTGCCGGCGCCCCGCCGTCGCCGACGACGATCGCCCTCCTCGAGGGGCTCGGCATCGAGGTCATCCACGTCTACGGGCTCACCGAATCCTACGGTCCGTACTCCTCGTGCGAACCGCAGCCCGAATGGTCCGGCCTGCCGGTGGAGGAGCGTGCGAAGCTGAAGTCCCGCCAGGGGGTCGGCATGATCAGCGCCGAACGTATGCGCGTGGTCGAGCTGCGCGACGACGATGTGCTCACCGACGTGCCTCGCGATGGGGTGACGATGGGCGAGATCGTCATGCGCGGCAACAACGTCATGAAGGGCTACCTCAACGCGCCCGAAGCCACCGCCGAGGCGTTCCGCGGTGGTTGGTTCCACACCGGCGACCTCGCCGTGATGCACCCCGACGGGTATGTCCAGATCCTCGACCGTGCCAAGGACATCGTCATCTCCGGCGGAGAGAACATCTCGACGATCGAGGTCGAGCAGGCTCTCGTCGCCCACGAATCCGTCGCCGAGGCGGCCGTGGTCGGAATGCCCGACGAGAAGTGGGGACAGCGACCCTTGGCCTACGTCGTCCTTGCGCCCGGCAACGAGGTGACCGAAGCCGACCTCATCGCATTCGTCAAGACCCGAATCGCCTCCTACAAGGCCCCGGCCGGAGTCGAATTCGTCGATGAGCTGCCGACGACCTCAACCGGCAAGATCCGCAAGAACGCATTGCGGGAGATGGCTGGGAGCTGAGGTTCAGGCCGATTCGAGAGGGAAGACCAACAAGCTGCTCGTTGCCGTCGCGACGGTCTTGCCTGCTGCGTCGACGACCTCGCCCTCGGCGAAGGTGACCCGACGTCCCGGTTTGGTGACTCGGCCGGTGGCGACCAGAGGGCCGCTGTCGGCGGTCACGTGGCGCAGGTAGCTGACATTGATGTCGATCGAGGTGTAGCCCATGCCCGCGGGCAACAGCGAATGCGCGGCACATCCGAGGACCGAATCGAGCAGAGTGCAGACCAGTCCACCGTGGACAGTGCCGATCGGGTTGTAATGGGATTCGTCGGGACGGCAGGTGAAGGTGACCTTGCCCCGTTCCACCTCGGTGAGCTCCATTCCGATATGTGCGCCGATAGGCGCACCGGGGATCTCACCGTCGGCGATCTTCTGCAGGAGATCGATGCCGTCGAGGTGAGGCATCTGCTTGAGACCGATGGTCGGATCGCCCCAAGCGATGGTCGTTTCGCGAGGGTCGCGTGCGACCCCGTCGCGCAGCTTCGGCTCAGCCTCGGTGCTCATCTCAGTTGCTCCCTTCGGGCATGGGGACGTTCTGGAGGCGCAGCTGGCCGCGTGAGAGCTGCTTGCCGCTGACCGCATCCGTGATGATGATCTCCCAGAGCTGCTGAGTGCGTCCCTGGTGAATAGCGTTGCCTTCGACATTGACGCGGGCTCCCGTGCTCGGGCGCAGGAAGTCGGTGGCGTTGTGGACGCCGACGGCGAACTCGCCGCGCTCAGCCACGGCGTATGAAGCGCCGATGCTGCCTGCGCTTTCGACGATGGTCGTGTACACGCCGCCGTGGATGACGCCCCATGGAGTGTGGTGATTCTCGTCGAGTTCGGCATAACCCCGCACCGAGGTGGCCGTCACCTCCTCGACGACGAAACCGGAAGCAGCGACGAATCGACTTGCCGTCTCCAGCGAGACATCGGGGACAGGGGTGTTTGGTGAGCTCATGGTCTCTCTTTTCGGCTCGGGGATGTGTGTTTCATCGAGCCTACAATGGAGGCGAAATGCTCGAGAGAGGGCGAGGATGTTGCTTGAGACGAACGCGGTACTTCGAGAGATCGATGATGATCTCCTCGATCAATTGGTCGCTGTTGCCGTGAATGATGCGACGGCGGACGAAGTGACGCCGCCGCTGACTCCCGGAGACACCTGGAGTACAGAGCGGATCGAGTGGTTCGTGAGCTACCACCGGTCCTGCCGCGCAGGCTTGTCGGGGCCGAGCGGGGAATCCACCTGGGTCATCGTCAGCGGAGGAGACTGCCTCGGCTGTGTGCGTCTCAAACGCACATCGAGAGCGGAGGTGCTCGAAGCCGGAATCTGGATCCGGCGGGCCGCTCGGCGATCCGGAGTCGGTCTCTCGGCGATGACTGCACTCTTGGATAAGGCACGGTCAGCTGGAGCCACGGCCGTCTACGCCGAAACGACGGCCGAGAACCGTGCATCCCAATCACTGCTGCGAAGCGCCGGATTCACACTGACGATGCCCGGCGGTCGCGACGGATCCGACGGCGCGGTCGAAGCCGTTATGGCGCTCGACCGGAGCGGGCGACCTCGGTGATCCGAGGCCGACTCCAGCTGCAGCCTCAACTCCAACTCACGCGAAGAGCGCGAGACCGAACACGACGAAGATGATGAGATGAGCGGCGCCTTGGACGGCGGTGACTCTCTTGCCGGCGAACCCGATGATGGAGACCAGGAGCGTGATCGCCAGCAGTGCGAGGTTGATCGGGGCCTCGGCGAGCACGATCTGCTGATCAGTGAGCATACCGATGACCAGAACCGTCGGAATCGTCAGCCCCACCGTGGAGACCTGAGCGCCATGGCAGAGGTTGCTCACCCGCTGGATCTCGCCGTTCCATGCCGCTCTGATCGAGGTGAGCGTCTCGGGCAGGAACACGATCATCGCAATGACCACCCCGGACAAAGCAACAGGAGCACCGAGGCGGCCCAGGCCGTCATCGAGGAGCGTGGCCATATCGTGGGAGAGCAGCACAATCGGCAGCACAGTGGCGACGAGGAGGACCAGCCGGAGGGCGATCTCCACGCGGTGGGTTGAGAGGATCTCGACGATTCCGTGAGACGCGTCGTCAGGCTGGGTGTCCGCCTCGGGTCGGGTTGATTCGGGCCGGCCGGCCGCCTCGGTGGGGGAGGACTGCGTCGTTCCGGCAGTCGATGAGTCGCCCGCCGAAGCAGACCCGACGGTGGCCACCTCGGTGAATTCGTGGGCCTGCGGTCCCATCTGTCGGTAGAGGAAGAAGACGTAGGCGCCGACGGTGACCACGATGATCGGGATCTCCTGCCAGATCTTGTAGGCGCCGTCGGGGGTGCCGATGAGGGCGGGCACGGCGAAGGCGAGGGCGGCGAACACGACGATCATGACCAGGTAGTTCGAGACGCCGGTGCGATTGTGGGTGAGTGCGCCGTGGCGCAGTCCGCCGACGAGCAGGCAGAGGCCGATGACGGCGTTGAGGATGATCATCGACACCGCCATCACCGAGTCGCGGGCGATCGTCGCGTGGTCGCCAGGGCCCAGCAGCACCGCGGCGATGAGGATGACCTCGATGAGGCAGATCGAGATCGTCAGCACGAGTGAGCCGTAGGGATCGCCGAGGCGGTTCGCTAAGTGTTCGGCCTCGGTGACGACTCCGAAGGCGCAGATGAGGATGACCGCGATGATGACCACGAGTGCGGTCACGAGCAGCGGCAGGGGGACCGGCGGGGCAAGCAGAGAGCCCATGAATTGCAGGGCGATGAAGACGCCCCAGCCGAGGACGAGTCGCAGGATTGCGGTCGGCGTGATGATGGAGCGGAGGGCGGCGGTCATGAAGGTCTTCCTGTCTCTGAGGCCGTCCTCATCGTGAGTCTCACTCAGCCGGGTCGTCCCGACTGGTTCCTTCCGCGTTCAGGTTATCCAGGCCCGCTTGGCCCGGCAAATCGGGTGATCTGGGGCACCGGGTGACCTGGGGCGCTATTGCGGGGAGTGCGCGCCGTCGGCCACATGGGGAGCGTGTTGGAGGGCGTGTGCCGTTCGCCGGCCGGGAATGGGACGCAGGGAGCGCACAAGGAGCCCGAGCCCGCAGAGGGAGCCTCACACCGATGGCTGTTTCGGCACAGATTCCTCTGAAATGGCCACTCTCCTCGCTGTGAAATTCAGAGCAGGGTGTATCGACTCGCTGGATCGAGTAGCCGCTACGGCACTATTGAGTTTGAGCAGCCCACGTTTGAAACAGTGCTGCTCGTCCTCAACCGTGCCGCCAGCCACCACGTTGCCGATCACTTCTGTCGCGCGCGGTCGACGAGGCTGCTCAGTGCTGATGTGTCGGAGCCGTTCCGTATCGCGTCGTGATTGCTGAAGGGAATACCCGACTGCAGACCCCGCCCGCCGCAGGTGATCGCTTCGCCGAGCAGGCTCAATCCGATGCTCAGTGTCATAGGACGAACGGCTTCTTCGGCGCCGATGAGCTGAGCTCCGAAATGCAGGCCCAGCCCTGCGAGCAGGCTACATGCCCAGATGATCATCGTCTTCACCGTGTATTTCTGGTGGAGAGCCCCGTCTCGTTCGAAGAGGACCGTGGATGCTCCGCGCAGCATTCCGAAGCTGACACCGACCACCACCGAGGAGGTCAGGAAGGTGACGTTCGCCGGTGTCCAATGGCTGAATCCCCACAGTTCCTTGATGGCCAGTCCCAGCAGGATCAACGGTGGAATTGCGAGATCTTTGGCGTCGACGGGCTCTCCGCGGAAGCGTCGAACGATGACGACGACGATGACGGCTATGACTCCGAGGGCGATGAGGAGGGGTGACATGGGCGATCTCCTTTGACGTGTTAGCAGGCTCGTGCTAAAACGATAGCACGTTGTGGCAGAAGTGTGCTATAAAAGATCTATGCCGAAATTCGTCGACCCTGTTCAGCGCCGTGAGTCTATTGCTGATGCGCTCTTCGCCATCGTCCTCAGGCAGGGGCTCTCCAAGGTCTCGCTGCGGACCATCGCCGATGAAACCGGCTTGGCCATCGGCTCCATCCGGCACTACTTCTCCGGCGCCGACGGGATCGTGCGTTTCGCGCTCGAGACCCTCGTCGAACGTGTCGGAGATCGGCTGGAGGCACGACTGGCCGACATGCTTCCCAAGCTCGATGCTGGGAGCATCGATCGCGATCAGGCCAAAGAGCTGACGGTCGACTTCCTCTCCGAACTGCTGCCGCTCGACGAGACCCGGCGGCGGGAGTCGGTGGTGTGGCTGGCCTTCGAAGAGGAGGCGCGCACGACACCGGAGCTTGGCGACGTCTTCGAGACTTCCGTGCGCGGCACCCGTGCTCTCATGGCCCGAGTCGTTGAGAGTATGAGTGCCCGCGGAGTCCTGCACGCGGGCCTCGACGCTCAAGCCGAAGCCGAGACCCTCGCTGCCCTCATCGACGGGTTGACCCTGCGCTCGGCGCTTCACCCCGAGGTTCTTGCTCCTGAGCGTTCCCGCGAGCTCCTCGCTGCGCACCTTGAGAAGCTGCGCGCCTGACCTTGGTCATGGGGCGCTTCACACAGAGTTCGCATATTCAGACGGTGGGCGGACCATCGCTCTTGAACGATCAGAACCCGTAGGCTGCGTCCCGCTCCTCTCGGATCGAGGCGAACGTGCGGGTGAGTACGACGGTGTCCTCGACGAGACGGTCGAGGCGCTGGAGGACGTCGTGGCTGACGATCTCGCCGCGGTGCAGGTCGCTCTCGCCGACGAACACATACGGCTGGACGACCTGCGCCTTCATGTACGTCAGGATCGGCAGCAAGTGCTGGGCCGGAATGAGATAGTGCTTCGATGAACCGGCCGTGGCGATGACGCCGACGACCTTGTCGAGGAAGGCACTCGTCGGCAGCAGATCGAAGACGTTCTTCAGCGCCGCCGGGATCGACGCCTGGAAGATCGGGGTGCCGATGATGATCGCATCCGCGTCCATGAGTTCCCGGGCCACCCGACCGGTATCACCGGTGTACTCGGTGAAGTTCCGACCGTCGGCGAAGACCATGTCCGCCTCGGCGAGATCGATGACGCTCAGCTCGATGGTCGGGTCGTAGGCGGTGGCCGCCTCGGCGAGGTGATCGATCACGGTCCGGGTCTTCGTCCCGACGTTCGAGCCGGACAGCAGGACCATCTTCATGCCAGCGCCTCCTCGGCAGAATCGAATGCGGAACCAGCAGAGCCGGACGCAGAACCGGCAGGGCCGGACGCTGAACCGGCGGATTCGGTCGGCGGATCCGCAGGCGCGGTCGCGGTGTACTTCTTGACGGCGGGCAGGATCTCGGTGCCGATGATCTCGATCTGCTTCATCACGTCGGCATAGGCCATCCCGCCGAAGTCGACCTGTGCGAGATAGCGCTGATGACCGAAGACCTCATGCTGGTGGAGGATCTTCTCGATGATCTGCTGAGGGCTGCCGATGTTCGCGATGGACGCCGGGTGGACGCTCTGCGCGAAATGCTGCTTGGGCATGCCCTGCCCGTTCGTGCGCTTCATCCCCTCGTTGATGTGCGGATACATCGCCTGTAGCGCCTCTTGCGAGGTCTCCGCGGCATGGAAGAATCCCGCCGTGGCGATCGGCAATATGGCCGGATCGAATCCAGCATGCGCGGCCGCGCGACGGTAGGCATCGACGGTGCCCTTGAACACCGAGGTGGTCCCGCCGAGGTGGGCCATGACCATGGGGACCCCGGCTAGTCCCGCCTTCACCGCGCTCGCCGGTGCCCCGCCGACGGCGCGCCAGATGCGCAGCGCCTGGCCGGTGGGGCGGGGGAGGACCTCGGCGTCGTTGAGCGGAGCCCGGAACTGCCCGGACCAGGTCACCTGCTGTTCGCGGTTGATCTTGAGCAGCAGATCGAGCTTCTCCTCGTAGAGCTCTTCGTAGTCGCGCAGATCGTAGCCGAGGAGCTCGAACAGACCGACCCGCGAGGCGCGACCGGCGACGAGCTCGGCACGACCGCCGGAGATCAGATCGATCGTCGCGAAGTTCTCGAATACCCGGACCGGGTCCGAGGTCGACAGGATCGTCGAGGAGCTGCCGATGCGGATCGTATCCGTGGCTTGGGCGATGGCACCGAGGATGGCGGCATGGGCCTGCGAGGCGAAGAACTCCTGATGGCTCTCGCCGAGGCTGAAGAAGTCGAGTCCGGCTGCCTCGGCGGCTTGGGCGTAGCCGATGAACTCGTGGACGCGCTGGCCGGCGTCGACGCGTGATCCGTCGTGCGGGTCCGGCAGATGGTCGCCGAGGCTGTAGATGCCGAACTGCAGTCCCTGGCCTTGGTCGAAACCGAATTCGTGCATATAGTTCGGCTGCTGTGACGGCAGGGATTCGGTCGTTTCGGAATGCTGCTGAGGGGTGGTGTGCAGCTGCGCGGACTCGCTCAAGGTGTCTCCTCGTGACGGTGACGAAAATGTCATTTGCCATGTCAACTGAGACGGCCGCGGGATTATTCCCGCGGGTTCTCGCCGCGCTTCCGGCTGGTGTCGTAGAGCTTCTTCATCAGTGCGTGCAGCTGCACCTTCTCGTCCTCGCTCAAGGAACCGTCGAACAAAGACGCCTGCTGTTCCTGCTGCGAGGGAAACGCCCGTTCGAGGAGTTCGCGGCCCTTGGGTGTCAGCGAGATGTGTTTGGTCTTCCAGTCCTGTTCGCGAGAGATCAGGCCCTCGGACTCGAGCCGGGCGAGCATGCGGGAGATCCCGCCGCTGCTGACGGTCAGTCCTTCGGCGAGAGCGGACTGCGTGATCGGCTCGAAATTGCGGATATGGGCAAGGGCTTCGAACTGGGCGACGGTGAGCCCGAACTGCCGCAGGTGCTCATTGGAGAGCTGGTTGCTGTTCTGGACGAAGCGGGCCATGCGCAGCCAGATCAGCGTGCTCAGGCTCAGATCATCCACCGCTTCTCCTTCTCCTGACTGCGTAGTGGCCGCCGGCGTCGTGATCGCCGCGAGCGGCCATCCCGACCTGCCCTCACATTACCTGCGGCGTGCGAGGGGTCGGAAATGGTCCGCGGCGAGGGTGGTGACGGCGTTGGGCAAGCCAAGTGCCTGGCGTTTGCTGTAGCTCAGGCGTCAGCGGCCACGGCGCGAGATGCGCTCGAGCGCTTACGTCCCTTGCCTGCCTTGCCTGCCTTGCCGGCGAAGAGGAGGCGGTCGACGCTCAGACGGCCAGGACCTGCAGCGGCAATCAGCAGAGCGCCTGCGGCCAGTGAGGCGACGAGCTCCCAGCCTCCCTGATCGACGAACGGGGTCGGGGTGAGGTGGACGATGATCAGGGCGCCGATGACATTGGCTGCCAGCAGGAATCCGACGATGGGAGTGAGCGCACCGAGGATGAGCAATGCTCCGCCGATGAGTTCGACGAAGGTCGCGACCGGGGCCGCGATATCGGCCATCGGCACTCCCATCTGCGCAAACGAATCGCTCGTTCCGGCGATGGTCCACTCATTGAACTTCTGCCACCCGTGGGCGATGAAGATCGCGCCGAGGCCGATCCGGGCAATGAGAGTGATGATGTCGCGGGCAAAGGTCGGCAGTCCGGTCGTTGCGTACACGGTGATCTCCATGATTGGTTGAAATTGCAATCACACGGTATGTGCCGAACATGGCAATACGCTGGCAATCCCTTATCGCCAACGAGGCAAAGCAGCGAGAGCAGCCCTCAACGATTCGTCCCTTGCGTTGCCGTCTCTTCCCCGCGACTCGGGGTCGTGCCGTCTCTGGTCATCCCCGACCGGAGTGGGACAATGGTGGCAGTAGCCGTGCCTCGTGGGTGAGCGCAGGGATCGCGAGCGGGCGCACGTACCAGATGTGCTGCTTACGGGTGCGATTGAAACTGATTGGGAAGAGGGCAGATAGGTGAGCGAAGAGAACAGCGAGCTCCTCGGGGCGGGACGCAAGGCTGCGGTCATCATTGCCTCCACCTCGGCGGCCAGGGGAGAGGCCGCGGACACGACGGGTCCGATCCTCGTCGATTGGCTGCGCGGCCGCGGTTATGAGACTCCCGAGGCTATCGTCGTCCGCGACGGCGAACCCGTTGGCGACGCACTCAAGCAACTCCTTGTCGACACTCCGGAAGCCGACCGTCCTCGCGTCATCGTCACGAGCGGCGGCACCGGGCTCGCTCCCGACGATCGCACTCCGGAATTCACTGCCGAGCTCCTCGAGCGCCAGTCCCCGGGCCTCATCTATGCGATGTGGCGCAAGGGTCTCGAGTCGACATCCTCGGCGGTGATGAGCCGCGGAGTCGCGGGAGTGCGCGGACGCAGCTTCGTCATCAACTTCCCCGGTTCGAAGGGCGGGGTCAAGGACGGAATCACCGTCATCGACGACCTCCTTGAGCACATTCAGACCTCCGTCGAGGACACCACCGACCACGGCCCCCGGGTCTGAGAGAGGAACGGAGAATGCAGATGCGCAAGGCCGTGCGAGCCCGGGTCTATAAGTTCGACGCCACCGGTGAGATCTCGGCCGGTCCGGATTCCCTGGCAGGCGAGGAGCCGCTGGAGATCCAGCTCAACGGTGAGCAGTACACCGTGACCATGCGCACCGCCGGACACGACGTCGAACTCATCGCCGGTTATCTGCTCTCCGAGGCGGTCGTGACCTCGATGGACGATATCGAAGAGGTCAATTTCTCCGCCGGGCTCGCCCCCGATGGCAGCCGGAACTACAATGTCGCCCAAGTGCGTCTGGCTCCTGGGATCTGGAATCCAGAGACGGCTCCGGCCCGCAACGTCTACACCTCATCCTCGTGCGGGATCTGCGGAACCGCGGCCGCCGATGCGGTGACGAAGACCTCCGCGTTCCCGCTCATCCCCGCCGCTTTTCATGTCGAGGACCAGGGGGAGTACGAGTTCCCGCAGCTGCTCTCCGCCGCCCGGATCGGTGAGCTGCCCGATCGGCTGCGGCAGACGCAGGAGATCTTCGACAAGACCGGCGGAGTCCATGCCGCTGCGCTCTTCTTCGTCGGAGACGACCCGAACGCAGAACCCGAACTGCTCGTCGGTCGCGAGGACGTCGGCCGGCACAATGCCGTCGACAAGGTCATCGGCTGGGCCATGGCCAACCGTGGCCTGCCGCTGCGATCGACCGTCCTGCAGGTGTCCGCGCGGGCATCGTTCGAACTCGTCCAGAAATGCGCGATGGCCGGCATCCCGATGATGTCCGCCGTCAGCGCCCCCTCGGCGATGGCCGTCGACTACGGCAAGGACGTCGGCGTGAGCGTCATCGGCTTCAACCGCAAGGGCAAGTTCAACGCGTACTCGTATCCAGAACGTGTGGCCTGAATTCCCCGAGGCGGCCCCGCCTTTCCGGTGCTAGATTCGCTGGCATGGACATCAATGACGATCCCACCGGCTTCACCTCCCGCCTGACCATCGCGCAGGCACGCACCGAATGGGACGTGCAGACGGCCTTCCTTGATTCCTGCTCCTACGGTCCGCCGCCTCGGCGCGGATGGGATGCGCTGCAACGGTCCCTCGACGAGTGGCGGGTCGGAAGCGTGCCCTGGCCGCGATGGGCGGAATCGGTCGACACCAGCCGTGAACTCTTCGGTCGCCTCGTCGGCGTTCCTGCAGCTCAGGTGGCCACCGGGGCCGCCGTATCCCAACTGCTCGCCCCGATCGCCGCGGCGCTGCCCGACGGCGCGGAGGTCCTCATCCCCGACATCGAGTTCACCTCCGGGGTCTACCCATTCGCCGTCCACGCCGATCGCGGAGTGCGGGTGCGCACCGTGCCGCTTGACTCCCTGGCCGAGGCGGTCGACGAGTCCACGACGCTCGTGTCCTTCTCCGCCGCACAGTCCGCGACCGGCGGGGTCGCCGACATCCCGGCGATCACCCTCGCCGCCCGCGAAGTCGGAGCGCTCACCGTCCTCGACGGCACTCAGGCCGCCGGATGGCTGCCGCTCAATGCCACTGACGTCGACTTCCTCGCCGTCGCCGCCTACAAGTGGCTGTGCGCCCCGCGCGGGACGGCGTTCCTCACGATGCCGTCGCAGTTGGCAGCCGCAGACGATGACCATCCGCACCGTGCGGAGTTCTTCGACCGACTCAAGCCTCTGGCCGCAGGCTGGTTCGCAGCAGGGGGAGCGGCCAGCTACGGGATGCCGATGCATCTGGCCGACGGTGCTCGCGCCTTCGACATCTCACCGGCCTGGCACTCGTGGGTCGGCACGGCTCCAGCGCTCGAACTGCTGCTCGACGTCGGCATCGACCAGATCCACACTCATGACATCGCCTTGGCCAACCGTTTCAGAACCGGGCTCGGCCTTGCAGAGTCGAACTCGGCGATCGTGTCGATCGACCTCGGAATCGTCGACCGGTCCTGGCCCGGTGCCCCCGACCGACTCGACGCGGCCGGAGTCAGGTACTCGCGGGCCGGAGGAAATATGCGCTTCGGTTTCCACCTCTTCAACGACGAGTCCGACGTCGATTCGGCGCTCAACGCTGTGATGGACACGGCGACCGTCTGACGGGAGTTGGTGGCTGCTCCTGTCAGACGGTTGCTCTGCGGGTCGCCTCGGCGCTGAACCCCGAACCCTCAGCAATTCGGTAACGCAGGCATAACAATCGCCCGCCCCCGCTCGGGAAGCCCCCAGCCAACCGGCCCCGCCGGTCGCGGTAGTACGGCTTTTGTGAAAATTCTGAAACATTCAACAATTTCTTCATGTGGCAATCCGAGCCCGAACTCGCAGGCTAATCTTGCTGTCGGCGCCTGTCCGGTGCGAATGGAATGGGCGCGGCTGACAGACCCCGGCACATTCCGCCCGCAGTACGCGGCGATGCCGACAACAAGATGGAGTGACGATGACCTACACGCTGCAGGCCGTTGAGAACTCGGCTGACAATGCGAACCTGATCAGGCGATTCCGGAACGGGGCACTCATCGTCATCTTCGCCTCCGTTCTGTGTGGGCTGCTGGCGCGGAATGAGGCACATCCGGTGGCCGTGGCCCTCGCCGTCCTCGTCGGCGGTGCCGGCATCCTCGCCATCGACATCGCCTTGGCCTACCGCTCCTCGGTGCGTCGGTCGAGGGGCTGAGTCAGACCCGCACGCATTCTGCTTACGCAGTGCTGTGCCATCGCAGGTGCATCGCCGCACCTGAGACGCCGCCGCACGCGCCGCCCGTCTCCGGCTAGCATGCTGAGTTGGAGCATGCCGGCGACAGGAGGTGGACAATGGCCGACCAGGGCCAGCAACCGGATCAGAAGACACCTGGCATCGGTCTTCTCACCGTCCTCCTCGGCGCCGTCGCCGCCGGGCCCATCATGCTCTACGGCCTCAGCGCCACGAGCGATTCCATCATCGCCGAGCTCGGCATCTCCGAAGCCCATTTCGGCCTGCTCGCCACCACCTGCTTCGGCGCCGCCGCGATCGGCAACGCCACCCTCGGCCGTCTCGCCGACCGGCATACCGACCTCTCCCTCATGGCGTTCATCTTCGTCCTCGCCACCCTCGCCCTCGTGCTCGTGGCCGTGCCCGACGGATTCTGGATGTTGCTGCTTGCCGCCGCCCTGTCCGGCATCGCCCAATCCTTTCCCAACGGAGTGACCAACCGGATCCTCCTCGAGCGCGTCCCGGACACGAAACGCATCGGCTGGGTCGGCATCAAACAGTCCGGAGTCCAGGTCAGCCAGCTTGTCGCCAGCCTCGCCTTCCCCGTCCTCGCGCTCGGCATCGGCTGGCGCGGCGCGGCACTCACCGTCGCGATCATCCCGCTCATCCTGCTCGCGATGACCTGGTATTCCTTGCGCACCACCCCGCTGTTGACCGCTCCGAAAACCTCAACCGACACCGCCAACGAGGCAGCCGACCTCAACCCTGACACCGCCGAGACCGGCACCCCTGCCGAGACCGACACCCCCGCCGAGGCGGCCCGCCCCGGCCCCGGACCGTCACCCGCCCGTCCGGCCAAGCACCCCGGAATGGTGTGGGCCCTGGCGCTGTTCGGGCTCATCAACGGCATCGGCGTGCAGGCGACGAACGTGTACATACCGCTCTTCGCCGTGCGCGAGATGGGCTTCAGCCTCGTCCTCGGCGGCGCCACGGCCGCACTGGCCGGCGTCATCGGCGTCATCGCCCGCGTCACCTGGGCCAGACGCATGGCCAAAGGCGCCTCGGGGCCGCGCCTGCTATTGGTCCTCGCCCTCATCGCACTGGCCGGGGCGGTGCTGTTCCTCATCGCCGACGCGGCCGGGTGGGCCCTGCTCGTCTGGGGCGCCGTGGCCTTCCACGGCATCTCCGCGCTCGGCGTCTCGGTCGTGCTCATGGCCGCACTCATGCGTGCGATCCCGGCGTCCTCGATGGTGTCGGCCAGCGGCATGGTCACGGCGGGAATGTTCTTCGGCTTCGCCCTGGGCCCGCTGCTCATGGGCATCATCGTCGGCTCACCCGGCGGTTTCGGCCTCGGCTGGATCACCGTCGGCATCACTTATGTGCTGTGCGTGATCCTCGCGTTCATCCTCATTCGTGTGAGTTCCCGCCGCTGACGACAAACGCCGGTGATAGCGCGGCCCCGGCCACTGCCAGCGGCAACTACCCCTCGCCCGAGTCCTCGACCACGCGATCGGTGGCCAGCAGAGTTCGGTCGCCGGCGCGCAGGGTGCCCACGCCCGCGGGGGTGAAGACATCGGGGATCGCGACGATGCCCGACTCGCCGGCCTTGTACCCGCGCGCCAACGACCCGGTGGTCGCATTGTGCACCCGCAGCTTCCCGCCCTCACGCAGATACAGCAGCCCACCGGCCGCCGCCTCGAGGCGCACCGACTGCGGCACCGACACCGGCAGCTCAGTCTTCCCGAGATCGTCGATGACCGTGATCCCCGACGTCCCGAGCGTGACCACGGCCTGCGTATTCGCATCGCGGGCGACTCCGCACGCATCGTCATCGAGCAGATCGCCGGTTTCCCGATCGAACACCGGCCCGTCCCCGTCACCGGCATCGAGGTGGATGAAGCCTTCCCCGGTCGCCGCGCCCGCAGCCGCCGTGAGCTTCTCGGCGTCCCAGCCGTTGTCGGCCAGTGAATGCTCCCACACGGTCGTCCCTTCCTCGCTGGCCACGAGCTTGCCGCCCGTGCTGTCGAGGATCAGACCCTGATACTCGCCGAGGTGGCGCACCCCTCCCGCGTTCCCGCCGTCCGAATCGTCGACCGGTTCCCCGGTGGCAGGGTCGAGCACGACCGTTTCGTCCGCGGGTGCATCCTCGGGGGCGAAGACCGCGCCCGGGCCACGCAGCGGGCCGGGCACGTCGACTGGTCCCCACGCCTTCTTGCCGGACTTGAGGTCATAGGCGCTGGCGGTGACATCGTCGTCGCAGTCCGTGCTCGACTCCGAATCAGTGAGCACCGCCAGGGGAGTGTCTCCGTCGGCGGTGACGGTGAAGCCGGTGCACCCGCTCGGACGCTCGGCCTGCCACAGCTGCCTGCCCTTCGTGTCCACCGCCGAGTACATCAGTGATTCCTCGCCGGAATCGGCGGACAGGAAGACGGAACCGGCTGACTGCACGGGCAGATCCCAGCCCGGTTCGACGAGTTCGAGCGGTTCGACGATGAGTGGCAGCTGCAGGTCCGACGTGTCGGCCGCTTTGAGATCGGTGCCGACCGTCTCCGGGTTGCGGTCGAAGTCCTCCGGTGTATTGCCGAAGGAGCACCCGCTGAGCACCAGAGCGAGCGTCGCCGCTCCGGCCGCCAGGCCGGACATTCTGCGATTGCGCATCAGTGCCTCGCCTCGGCGGCCCTGCGCATCCGGCGGCGTTCGTGAAGGAACCACCACACCAGCGCGGCTGCGGCAAGCAAGCAGACGACGATGATGTCCACTGTCGTCGACGACCACGAACCGACCCACTCCTGCATCCTTGCCAGCGAACTCGTCGACACCACCGACGGTGCCGACACCAAGCCGTTCGTGACCCAGAAGACCACGCCGATGAGGATGAGCAGCAGCCCGGTGACCATCGACACGACCGGCAGCTGACGACCGAAGACCGTGATCGAACCGCCGCGCAGCACCTTCCTCCCGCGTGCGCCCAACCGAGACCAGAGTGCGGCGATGATGAACAGCGGCACCACCATGCCCGCCCCGTAGATGGCGAGCATGAGCCCGCCGAGGACGATATGCCCCTTCGCCGCACCCAAGGTGAGAACGGCACCGAGGATCGGTCCCGCGCAGACTCCGGCGATCCCGCTCGTGGCACCGAGCAGGAACGTCTTCGTCCATCCTGTCGCGGTCGACGATCTGGTGCGGGCCGCCTCGGCGCCGGGAAGATACTTCGCTGGATCGAAACCGAACCCGAAGAACTGAACCAGCCCCAAAATGATGAGCACGGCCGAGGCGATGCCGACGATGAGGCTGCGATGGTCGGAGAACAGCGACCCGAGCGTGCCCGCGCCCATGCCCAGCGGGATGAGCACGAGCAGCATGCCGAGGTAGAAGACGAGACCATGGCCGACCAGCTTCGAGCCGGTGCCGACGGTGGAACCGAAGAACGCGGGCAGCAGGAGGGCGGCGCACGGGCTGAGCAGGGCGAGCACACCGCCGAGGAACGCGCTGAGCAGGGTGATGTCCATCAGTTGGCTCCCTTCTTCGACTCTTCGATGGCGTCGACGAAGACGTCGGTCGGCTGCGCACCGACGTACGGTTGGCCGTTGAGCAGGAATGTCGGGGTGGAGAACGCACCGAGGTCGGTGCCCGTGGACGCGTTCTCCTCGACCGCCTCGGCGGTGGATTTCGCGTTCATATCCTTGGTGAACCGGTCGACGTCGAGACCGACCGTCTTGGCCGCCTCGGTGAGTGCCTCGGGGGTGAGCTCACCGGGGGAGCGGGGTTCACCGTCTTTGAAGAGTTCGGCGTGGAACTCCCAATGCTTGTCCTGCAGTGCGGCCGCATAGGCGGCCTTCGCAGCCTGCACCGAGGCGGAGCCGAAGACATTGACCTCGCGCCATTCGATGCGCAGATCCCCTTCGTCGACGTACTCGAGCATCTTCGGCAGGGTGTCCTGGCTCCAGGCGGCACAGAACGGGCACTGATAGTCGGAGAACACGACGAGGGTGACCGGGGCGTCGGCCGGTCCATCGGCCAGCGGGTCATCGTCCTTGGCGGTGGCGTCTTGGTCGACGTCGGCCTGTTCTGGGTCTTCGACCTCGGTGACGACGGGGTTCGGTTCCGGGGGCGACCCGGCGGTGGGCGCGGAGTCCTCGCCGGTGTCGTTGACGAGGATGAGGGCGATGAGGGAGGCGGCCACGGCGATGACGAGGATGGGGATCCACCACCGGACGTGCACCCTGGGTGCGGCGTGTTTGGCCATCAGGACTGTCCGCCCGAGGTAGCGGGAGTCGCGCCGTCCGCACTGTCGGTGGCCTCCGCCTCGGCGAGGGCGCCATCGATGGCGTCGACGAATTCCTTCGTCGGCTGTGCCCCGAGGATGGGGGTGCCGCCGATGACGAACGCGGGCGTGCTGGTGACCCCGATGGATTGGGCCTCCGACGAATTGGTCTCGAGGTCTTCGTGCGCCGTGACCGCGTTCATGTCCTGGTTGAACTGCTGCCCGTCGAGGCCGAGGTCCTCGGCGAGGCTGATGAGTGCATCCTGCGACAGCTTCGATTCCGACCGGTGCTTGCCGTCTTCGAAAAGAGCATTGTGGAATTCGAGGTAGGCGTCCTGCTTGCCGGCGGCGAAGGCTGCACGGGCGGCTGTTCCGGAGGCCTCGCCGAAGACCGCGAGGTCGCGCATCTCCAGTCGCAGATCACCGTCGTCGACAAAGTCCATGAGCTCCGGCAGGGTCTCGTCGTTCCAGTTCGCACAGTACGGGCACTGGTAGTCCGAGTACATGATGAGAGTGACCGGGGCGTCGTCATCGCCGACGGCGCGAGTGTCTTCTGTGTCGTGGCGTTCGAGGAAGCTGAAGTCCGGTTCGTCGCTCGTCTGATCGGTTCCATCCCCGGAGCCGTTTGCACCGGATGAGCCAGCAGAACGATCGGGTGTCTCCGAGGCGGCGGAGTCGGAGGAGTCGTCCTTGTTGACGACGACCACGCCGATGAGAACGGCGGCGAGGGCGACGATGCAGATGGGCACGAGCCAGAACATTGGGCCGCGTTCCGACCTGAGCACAGATTCCTCCGAAGGACGACGAGCGCCGAGGACCCGTGGAGCGGGGGATCGGCAGGGGATGGTGCATTGCCGATTCTACCGATCTGCTGTTCCCTGTCAGACCGAAGACCTAGAATAGAACACATGTCTGAATATGATCCTCCGGCGTGGATGATCCGCTACCGGAACTTCAAAACGCTGTGCTCCTACGTCTGTGGTGAGTTCATCCGCTTCTATCTCACCACCGGCTGCGATCAGATCAAGTATACGCATTCGCAGATCACCGAGGGTCTGCCGAACTATTCGTGTCGACTGGACTCCGACGACGGTTCGGTTCTGCTGCTGCCGCTCGACGACTGGGTCGAACGTCTGGACGAGGTCATGCCGCTGGTGCGGACGTGGCTGGGCGAGCATTCGGATCTCAAAGGGTGCAAACCGGAGAAATCGCACTACCAAGGCGACCGCTACTGGTTCACCCGCTGGCAGGAGGCCAACCCGTGGTGACGGTAGGCTCCTCGGCGGGACTCGACTGCGGCCAGGCGTGCCACGGTAGAATCTGGGCCATGCGCAAACGTGTCGTCATCATCGTCCTGGCCGCACTGGCGGTGCTCGGGCTCGTCGCCGGTATGCTCGGCGGCACTCCCACCTGACCGTCGGCGCTGATCGGCATTGCCGAAGCGATCAGAACTGGTGCCGCAGCAGACGGTCTCAGGAGTTCTTCTTCGTCCTCCGGCTGCTTTCCTTTTCGAGGGCGTCGACGAGTTCGCTCTTCGTCATCGTCGATCGACCTGCGATGCCGAGATCTCTCGCCTGCTGGTAGAGGTGGTCCTTCGTGGCGTTGGCGTTCACCCCGCCTGCCGTTGCTCCGTCGGTGTTCTTTCCGCCGGCGCTCTGTGCGTCCGAGGGACCGGGCGTTTCCTTGGTCACCCATTCGTCGCCGACCTTCTCATAGCTGTGCTTGAGAGCGGCATAGGCGACTTGGTGCGCTCGCTGCTCATCGCCGTATTCGGCAAGAGCCGAGTCAAAGGCCTTGGCGAAGGTCCGCTGAGCCTTACTGCTCGACTTCTTCAGGGTCGAGGGCAGTTCGGAACTCTTCGGCTTACCTGACTTCGTTGTCTTCGGCATGGTGGAACAGTTTCCTTCCGTCTGACGTTGTCACTCAGGGTAACGCTGTTGCCCCGTCCGACGACAGGACTTTCACGGCTTCGGCACCGAGGTGCTGCCCGGATGAGTCGCTCACTCACACGGATTCGCGGGTGTTGCGCGCCGAGGCGACATCGTCGACGATGACGACGATGTGACGCAGGCTGGTGATGAGGGAGCCGTAGATGGGCCAGGAGGTCGTCGACAGTCTCCTGTCCTGAGAGATGCTCGCCGACAGCTTCTCGAGGCGGTCGAAGATCGGACCGACCTCGGCATCCGGATCAGCGATGGAACGGCCCGCATCGGCGACGATCGCCGCCCATTCCTCCCGGAACTCATCATCCCAGTCTCTTTCGGCCGATGAGGCATCGCGCAGAGTTCGGGCGAGGTTGCGCAGATGCGAAATGCCCTCATCGGCTCTGAGCAGGATGTTCTCATAGCTTTCCTTCTCAGGCGCCTCTCCTGCACTCGACTGGCGATTTCGCCGTTCCGCATGGATCGCCGTCCGCGGATTGACGCGGCGGCTCTCGCGGGCGAACCGCACGGTCTGCCAGGCCGAGTCGAGTTCACGACTCATCGCTTCGGTCCTCTCGAACCAGTCCTCGGCCGAATCCGTGTCCCACGAGCTGGTGAACTCTTTCGACATGTCGATGAGGACTTCACCCATCTGGCGGTTCACGCTGTCGATGTAGCGCTTCGCTTGGCGGTCGCGCAGAGGCGGAAGCACGATGAGATTGACCGCGATGCCGACCGCTACGCCGAGGGCGATCTCGAGCAGCCGATCAGCGAGCAGCGGCTGCTGCGAATCGAAACCGGAACCGAGAACGAAGATCGCCGTCGTCGCGATCGCGACGCCTTCGTCGCGGATCCACGACAGTCGGGCGCCGGCCAGACCGACGAGCATAGCCAAGGCGAACGTCCACAGGCCGACTCCGAGGTAGCTGCCGATGAGGAAAGAGACACCGACTCCGATGGCCGACGCCACCGTCGTCTGCACTCCGCGGGACAACGACCTGTAGACCGTCGCGTGCACGGTCAGCAGCGCGGTCCATGGTGCGAGGAAGGGCATCTGGCTGTCGAGCACGTTGTCGGACAGCCACCAGGCGCCGGTGGCGGCGATCACTCCCTTGGCGATCTGGAGCAGATCGGTGGTGAACTCGGGCCGCCGCAGAAGATTCGCCCGTGAGACGCTGTGGGGCATGGCTGGCTCCTCGCCTCGAAATGGTCAGAACAATTCAGCTTCGGCCTCAGTGTAAAGGCTCATCTTCGAGTTGTGGTCGGGTGAAGGTGGTGGGAGGACGGACGAGTTAGAGTGAGCAGATGTCTCCACTGAGAACTCAGTCCGTCGGCCGTTTCGACCGTCTGCGGCGCCTCGTGCCCTGGGCGGCCGCAGGTCTGGCCAGTGCAGTCCCGGCGACGGTCGCTGTTTCGATGGCCGTCGATCTCATCCAGAAGCGGGGACGGAAGTCGCGGGTGGCACCCAGGCCGGGAACATTCAGTTCGCAGGTCGAGGACTCCAAGCTCGACATCTACACCGATGGCTCAACCCTGTATGAAGACATGCTCGCCGCGATCGACTCCGCGCAGGAATCGATCCTCATGGAGACGTTCATCTGGAAGAACGATGAGGTGGGGCAGAAGTTCATCGACGCGTTCAACGCGGCCTCTGCCCGCGGCGTCGACATCCACCTCATCTATGACGGGTTCGCCAATCTGGCTGTCCCCTCCTCCTTCTACCGCCAACTGGCCGCCGATATCCATGTGTTCCGGATGCCGACAGTGACGAGGAAGTTCTGGAGAGGACCTCTGCGCCATTCAGGATTCGACCACTCGAAGATCCTCGTCGTCGATGATGGTGTGGCCTTCGTCGGTGGGTTCAACATCGGGTCTCTCTATGCCCGGCACTGGCGTGACACCCATCTGCGCTCGGTCGGAACCGGTGCGTGGGCGCTGCGACAGTCCGTCGCGCAGGTGTGGAACGCCTACCACCCTGCGGACGAACAGATCTCTTGGGTCCGGCCCGCTGCTTGGGAATCGCAGGTGCGAGTCTCGGCGAATCTGCCGATCCAACTGGTCTACCCGATTCGCAACATGTACATCAATGCTTTCGCCCGCGCGCGGAAGCGGATCTGGCTGACGACTCCCTATTTCATCCCCGACCAGCAGCTGCTGCGATCCCTCATCGAGGCGGCCGAACGCGGCGTGGATGTGCGGCTCATGGTGCCGCAGCAGTCCAACCACATCCTCGGTGACTGGCTGTCCCGGGGCTTCTTCGAGCGGCTGATCAACTCGAAGATCACGGTCCTGCTCTACACCGCGAGCATGATCCATTCGAAGGTCGCTACGGTCGACGGCGAATGGTCGACGGTGGGCACGGCGAATATCGACAGATTGTCGCTGTCATTCAACTACGAGACGAATGTCGAAGTCATCGATGCCGATTTTGCGGCCGAGATGGAGAAGGTGTTCGACAGCGATTCTGCGCATTGCACCGAGCTCGGCAGGGACTGGCTCAATCGCCACCGGCTGACGAAGCTGGCCGAAAGTGCCCTGGTGCCGATGCGCCCCTGGCTCTGACGCTAACCCTACTGCGAAGGGTACGACGGGTGGACCGCCCGTTCGTCGCTGCCGTGACCGGGGGTGAGATCTCCCAGCTGAGACTGACGCAGAGCGGTGAAAACGCCTGCGACCTCCACCGAAGCGACACGGGCCGTGAGGCAGACGTGATCGCCGCCGTCGTCGAGCATCGTGATGCGTTCGACGATGAGGCGGTTGGGCAGGGCAGTCAGCAGCGGCACCCCATCCTCGGTGACGGTGAAGTCAAGTCCCGCGAACTTGTCCGTGTTCGATCCGGAGCGCGACCCGAAGAACCGGGCCAGCTCACTGTCCGCGGTGGTGGGGAAATGGATGGCGAAATGGTCCGAACGCAGCGCCACCCGGTAGGTGTGGTTGGCTTTCGACAGCCAGAAGCAGTAGTGCTCCGGATCGATGCTCGCCTGCGAATGGAAACCGACGAGACAGCCGGCCCGTTCACCCTCCGCCGAGGTGGTGACGACGATGAGCGGGGAATCGACCGATCCCATGAGGTCGTCGAGCCCAGGAGCACTCATGATCGTCCCTCGTCTGCCGTCTTCGATTCGTAGCGGAGGAAGAGTGTGTCGTCGGCGACCATCGTCGATTTCAGAGAGAACTGTGCGATGTCGGCTCCCGGCGGCGCGACGCTCACGGGCAGCGGATCGCCGCCCATCATCGGTGAGATCGACAGGCACAGTTCGTCGAGGCGGTCTGCGGCGACGAGCTCCCCGAGCCACCGCGGTCCGCCTTCGCAGAGCACGACCCGATGGCCGAGACCGGCGAGGGCCTGCAGAGCCTTCGCCGGTTCGACCCGGTCGTCACCGGCGATGATGACCGTGGCCGCCTGTTCGGCGGCTGCCAGCCGCTTCGGATCGGCCCCGGCGCACGTGATGACGATGGTGCGCGCGTGCTCGGGTGCTGCAGCGAAGACCTGCGAGGACCAGTCGAGGTCGAGGCTGCGACTGACCACCGCCACCGGCGGCATCTCGGACTGCCCCCGCGTTCGACGCTGCGCTCGGGCGGACTCGCTCAGCCGCATCGGTGCATAGCCTTCGCTGCGGACCGTCTGCGCGCCGACCATGACGACATCGGCGATCTGCCGCATCCGTCGGAACAGGTCCTGATCGGGTTCTGTCGACAGTGCGCCGACGCGTCCGTGGATGGCAGCCGTCCCGTCGAGACCGGCCACCATGTGACCGGTCACCCAGCATTCGTGTCGCGGCTGGGTGCGGTCGACATCGAGATAGGGTGTCAGCGGGTCCGGGATCGGGGCACCGCGTTCGAGTGGCTTCATCCGTGCAGTCTACTCAGTTGCTCCAAGCGTCGTCGGTGAAATAGCCGTCGATGAACCCGGGCAGACGGTGACCGTCCTTCGCGGTCGCCAGTGTATACGGGGCGACGTGGAAGCCGGCCTTGTCGAGTTCGCGCATCTTGTTCGTCGGCAGGTTCTTGCTCGGTCCCACCCATTCGATGCCGGCGTCCTTGATCTCTGCCGGTGATTCCTTCGGCATGGTCGACCCCATGAGATAGAGCGAGGTGTATCCGCGCTCGGCGATCGCCTTCGCCGCTGCGAAGTCGAAGGACTGGACGACGAGGGAGTCCTTGAGCCCGCGTTCGTCGAATTCGTCGAGAACCCGGTCGACCTCCTCGGGGGTGGCCCCGGGTTTGATCTCGGGCACCATGACGACCTCGCCGCCCATTTCGTCGAGGAGTTCGTCGAGGGTGACGGTTGCGGCTTCTTCTCCGCCGGTCGGGTGCTTGATCGTGGCCGCGTCCCATTCCTCGCGGCTGAGATCCCGGATGGGTCCGGTCGCGCCGTTGAGAGTGCGATCGGCGGTGTCGTCGTGGATGAGGACGGGGGTTCCGTCTTCGAGGAACTGGATGTCCATCTCGGGGAGGAATCCGTCCTTCGCCGAGGCGGTGAATCCTTCCATGGATTCTTCCGGATAGACGTCGGCGCCGCCTCGGTGGGAGATCGTGGTCGGGAATTCGATGTCATCGACCTTGTCCGGGGCGGTGAAACCGCTGGGGGAGCCGAGTCCTGGTGCGTCGCCGGCGGAACCGAGCCCGGCGGCTGCCGCGGGGGCGAGACCGGCACCGAAAGTGGCCGAGGCCGCGAGAACTGCAGTGGCGAGAATCGTGAACGGACGGGTGCGTGTGGATGTCTCTCTCTGTGTATTCACGTCCGCGACGCTACGAAGCGCAAGTGATCGTGTGGCGAAGCCGCCGTGAACGTCATCGGCAGAGTGGACGAACGGGTGGGAAATGATTGACCTCGCCGAGGCGGCCCCCACTGCCGTCCGCCTGCTTCGCGGGCATCGAGCTGAGGAACGTGTATCCCTGGTTTCGGCGCCGACCGGACTCTATTCTTTGCGCTATGGTCACCGACCCCGCCCTCGGCAGAGCTCCGACCGATCCCGATATCACACGAGGTCGCCAGGACGAAGCGGTTCTGCACAAGTACGATCGCCCGGTTGCGTTCTATATGTGGGCGACCGTGCTGCCATGGGTGTTCTGGTTCGCGGCTGCCTATCTCAGTCATCTGCCTGAGCAGAATCAGGCTGTGCTCGTCGCGACCTTGGTGCTGTCATTGGCGGGGCTGTTCGCCCCTCTTGCCGTAGTCGTCGCTTTCGTCCGGCACCGCCCGGAGCTGCGAGCCGACATCGTCAGCAGGTTGAAGTGGCCGAGTTCGGCGCGGTGGCCGTTCCTTGTCGCCGCGGTGTTCCTCGTTCCCGTCACTCTCATGGCTGCGCAGGGGCTGTCACTGTTCTTCGGCTACGATCCCGGCCAGTTCAAGCTTCGGGGCGGGTTCACGTTCTCAACGGGGCTGATGCCGGTGTGGGTGACTCTGATCGGTGCCGCTGTCATCGAAGAGCTTGCTTGGCACAGTTACGGCACTGACACCTTGGTGAGGAAGATGCGGGTGTTCTCGGCGTCGATGCTCTTCACTCTCATCTGGGCGCTGTGGCATGTGCCGTTGTCATTCATCGACGGCTACTACCAGAACGAGGTCGTCGAATCAGGAGTGCTGCAGACCCTGAACTTCCCGGTCTCGATGGTGGCGTTCGTCCTCGTGATGAACTGGCTGTATTACCGGTGCGGACGCAGCATCCTGGTTCCGGTGGTCTTCCACGCCTCTGCGAATATGTCCGCGGAGATCTTCATGACCGATCCTGACTCGAAGATCATTCAGACCGGCCTGATGCTCGTCCTCTCGGCGATCATCCTCGTCAAGGAACGCCGACTGTTCTTCGACCGGCCGGGTGCGGTGTGAGTTGCGGGTCGCCGGACGTGCAATCGAGGAGTGCGCGTTACGGTATGGGATGTTCGCCTTTGGGAAGTGGCAAGTCGAGCAGCAGATTGTTGATCGCCAGCACCTGGGAATAGATGGTCTTGGGGGCCACATCGGGGTGCTTCATGATCTGAGGGTTGTCGGAATTGAAGATCGTCAGTTGGCTCCTGAGCGGCTCGATGATCTTCGACGTGTAGTCGTATTGAGGAGACCTCGACGAGGTCACGATCACTGATTCTGCAGTTTCAGTCGGCGGGCTGGTAACTGACTGCTCAACGAGTTTCGCGAACACCTGTTGCTTTGTTTGAGGGAAGACGCCGCCAGTTGTGAAGTGATAGTCATTTTCGTTCTCGATGTACCAGGAGTCAGAGAGAATGGGGTCGACGGCGACGAACTTCAAGTTTCCGGTCAGTCCATGGAACAAAGCCCCTGTTCCGCCCTTCGACGCACCGAACAGGACGACATTCCGCGAATCGATTCCATGGCGGTCGATCGTCGACCTGATCAGGTTTTGGATCCTCGTGCTGTTGTCGGGAAGGAAACTCGTATTCAGATAGAACGCGCCTTTGACTCCGCCGACGTCTGCAATCCGCAGGATTGCTGTATTCCGTGGAACATACTTCATCAGAGTGGCGAACGACGGACGGAAATACCGGATCAGACGGGGCTTCGAATTGATCGGCGACATGATGACGACGAGGCGCTCAATTTCTCCCGAAGCGGGAGCCTCGAACTGGTGGACGATTCCCTCCTCAGATGCTTCGAAGGTGCCGTCCTTCACTGCGGGCCAATGATGAACAATGCGATCGTGTCTGACGAAGCGGCTCTCATCAGTTGTGTTGTAGTAAAGGGAATAGCCGAGATTCGTGAGGGCCAGCAATAGGTGCTTGGCGGTTGTGTTCTTGAGCGACAACTTCATCATGTCGATATCCGGCTGTTCGGCCGAAGTGGTGTCGACTCGAAAGTAGCGGGGCAAACCGTCATTGTCCGCAACCATTGAATCGATGTCATTGGGCTGAGTCTTGAGCGTCAGCCATAGGATGTTGTTCTTCACAACGGTCCTCTCAGGTCGTTCGAAGTGTCACCGGCGTGCATGCTCGGCCAGCTTCTTCCAAAAGTGCGATGCTCCCGGGAACATCACAAGTTCATCGAATCGTGAATCCCCGAACACCCGACGGTATTCGCGCTCATACATGTCGGACAGGAGGCTATCCGCAGGTTCGACTGGATCCTTTGGCCGTCGAAACGCCGATTTCAAACGCTGCCACGGCGTTGCGGTCGTCTGGGCATTGGGCGCATCTTTCGACGTGTCATCCGGATTCCGAGCATCTCGCTCCGCCGTTGTCATAGCCATCTCATAATCGTTTCGTGCGACGACTGACACCGTGAGGCCCAAATCTCTGATCTGTTCCATAGCGGCCTCATTGGACTTCGCCGAATGAGCGACGAACAGTGTCACTTCCTTGTCGCCGGCTTCTGCCGCAATACGCACCGACTCGAGGAAGTCCCTGGTCTTCTTTCCTTTGTCGAGACGCCCGCCCCAAAAGATGATGCTCGGGCGCTGGCGGGTTTCAACAAGCCTGATATCAGCGCTGTCTCCCTGAAAGAACCATCTGATCGTTCGATCGGAGGCCTGCCCATCGTCGTAAGGGCCGAATTTCGCCTGCGCTCGTCGGTATTTCTCATCGGGAGTGTATGACCGAGCTGTCAGGTCGCTGACTGTCGCAATCAGCTCGTCGCTTGTTGTGACGATTGGTCCGGGGAGCTCACTCTTGTCGAGTAGGAGTCCGCGCTCTTCCGCGTATGCCTCGTAGTCATACAGGTAATGGACGATAGGTTTGTTCGTGGCCAAGAAGTCGAAGAAGATGCTTGAGTAGTCGGAGATGAGCAGGTCCGTGACAGCAAGCAACTCGTTGGTGACAATGCTGGGTGGCGGCACGATGATATTGCCATAGTCGACGTCCTTGATGTGCCGGAGCATGATGTGGTGGGCCTGGAAGACCACGTTCGCATCGAGCTTGGTCAGGCTGTCGATGTCCTTTTCGAGCTGGTCCGCATCGAAACGAGCTGTGCCCTTGTTTCCACGCCAAGTCGGTGCGTACAGCACTGTCTTCCTGTCGGGGTCGAGTCCCAGTTCCTCCTTGATGCGGCTTGCCCGATCCTGGTGCATATTCAGCATCAGGTCTTGTCTCGGATATCCGATCTCAGCCAGAGATCCTGAGAAGACTCCGCGCAGAGAGAACCTCGACAGTTCGGTCTCGGTCATGAACGGGCAGGGAGTGAGAACATGAGTGGCCTGAAGCAGGTTGTAGACACTTCCCGCGGCACCTAGAGGCGAATCCTCGGTTCGGCCCAAGGCCTTATATGCAATCCCATGCCACGTGTTGAGGTACTTCTGATCGGTCTTCCGCACAAAATGTTCTGGCAGCAGGGAGTTGCCGATGATGTGTCCGGCCAACGCAAGGAAATACATGTGAGCGTCGGTATTTCGTGTGACGAAGGTGACTCGTGGCTCATCTTTGAGCTCGTCTGGCACCAGATCCTGAGATCGGACCGACCACACGTGGTGATGGTCGCGAAACGCGGGATCGTCGAAGATGCGAGCAAAGAGAGCGTATGGTGAGTCCATCATTCGGGCGCCCGACATGCTCTCGTAGAAGATCACTTTGGCGTTCGTCGGGACGGCTTCGTTGTATTCGGCTTGTCGAGTTTTCAACTCTTCTGCGTCACGCAGCTTCTTCTTCCAGAACTCGTCGCCGGTTGTTCGACGATGGCGTAGGAGGCCCTTTGGCGCTTCTAGGGTGTTGCGGCCTGGCACGTCTGGACTCTCCGATCGATTGTTGTTGGCCTGGCGGTGCTTTGCGAAAAACACGGATCTGTGGGTTCACTGCTGCGGTTGTGCAGGTACGCCATGCTTTCATGTCGTTGCCGATGCCAGCCCCGTCCGCCGTTAGAATACCCAATGACGAAGAATTCACTATATCTTTGATCGCCGTCGGCCCGGCGTTCATTTTCTGGTCATTGAAACTGATTTGGAGCACTGTGCACTTAGGACCTCAGACAAAGCAAGTTCTGTTGAAGACACTGCCGTCGGCACTGTCGGCCTATCTTCGCCGAGAGCGCGTCCAGTGGGCGAAGCAGCTTCGACAGAACAGACAATCGCTCTCATCCGCGGTGAAGTCACGAGCGTTCGTCAAAACTCTGTCGGCTCCGGTGCGCAAGAAGACGATTGTGTGGGAGTCGTTCTCGGGAAACGGCGCACTCTGCAACCCAGAAGCACTCTTCCGACAGATGATCGAAGATCCCCAATACCGACAGTTCCGTCATACCTGGGTCCTGTCTGCCAAAGCCTGGGACTCGCCATTTCGCGGAGAGTTCGCCGACCACCCGCGAGTGGACTTCGTCAAGTACAGATCCACGAGTTACTTCGAGAAGCTGGAAAGCAGTCAGTACCTTTTCAACAACGCCACTTTCCCTGCTGAAATTCATCAAGAGGCCCGACCAGACCTATGTCAACCTGTGGCATGGTACTCCGCTCAAGAAGATGGGCTATGACATTGAGAACGGGGCTGACGGCGCCAGAAACGTTCTACGCAACTTCATGTCAGCCGACTATCTGGTCTCCCAGAATTCCTTCATGACGAATGAGATGTATCTGGGTGCGTACAAGCTGGCGAATGTCTTCGACGGCGCGATCATCGAAGAGGGCTACCCGCGAACCGATTCGATGTTCGCGTCCAATGCCGGCAGTCTGGCCAGAAAGGCGCTGCGCGGACGCGGCATCGAGACGGACGGAAAGAAAGTCCTCCTCTATGCGCCGACCTGGCGCGGTGAGTCGTTCTACAAGCCGAATGCGGACGCCAATCGACTGAAGGCCACGGTCCGGGCACTTCGTGAACGTCCTGAACTCAAGGACTGGGTAGTTCTCCTCAAGGCTCACCAGGTGATCTTCGACCAGCTGATCGAAGATCCGGAACTTTCAGATTTCCTGATCCCCAATGATGTGCCCGCAAATGAAGCGCTGGCCATGTCTGACATTCTGCTGACAGACTATTCGAGCATCTTCATCGACTATCTGGCAACAGGTCGGCCGATCGCGTTCCACATTCCGGATTCCGACAGCTATTCGAGTGATCGCGGAATGTATCTCGATCCGACAGACCTCCCCGGCCCCACGTCTCGCACAGACCAACAGCTGGTGGAGAACATCGTCGCTATGGCCGAAGCCGAGCAACTCGCATCGGCGTTTCCGCTAGAGCGCGATCGCTATTCCAAACTGGCGTCGGAACTCACAGGCAAGGACGACGGCAAGGCCGGATCTCGCATTCTCGATGTCATATTCGGAGAGAACGAGGCCAAATACAATGTCAGACGCGGATTCAGCGACGGCCGTAAGAAGCTGGTCATCTACCTCGGAGGAATGATCACCAATGGGATCACCTCCTCCGCCCTGAACCTGCTTCACAGCATCGACAGCGATGAATACGACGTCACGGCATTCTTCTATCGTTCCGGGCAACGCGACCGGAAAGAGAACGCTGCAATGATTCCTGGGCACGTACGACAAGTGATCAGGGACGGAAGCATTCTTCAATTGCCTTTGTTGGGCAGCATGAACGACTTGGAGAATTCGAGTTTCGAAGAGCTTCCCGAGACCGACGATGCTGAAACCATCTGGGACTGGGAATGGCGACGGATCTTCGGGCATGCTCAATTTGACGCAGCTGTCGATTTCAGCGGTTACTCCTCGTACTGGACCCGAATAGTCGCACATGCGACTGCGCCGCGGAAAGTGATTTGGCTACACAACGATCTGGTCGCCGACGCCGAGCGTGAAGTCAACGGCGTGCGACCTCACTTTCGGAACCTGACTGGAGTTTTCAAGCTCTATCGAGATTTCGACGCACTGGTCTCTGTCTCGCCTGACTTGGACGGGATCAACCGGGAGAGTCTTGGCAGGTACGTCCGCGGTCAGAAGTTCACCAGCGCTCGCAACACCATCAACGTTGACCGAATTCGTTCCGGCACTGGTGGATCTATGGCGAGCAACGACGCCGGAGGAGACACTTCACTTCAGAATCTGGGCGACGCAGTCAAAGCGCTCGGGCAGCTCTATTCATATGACGAGATCATCACTGAGGCTTCCAGACAGCGCAGTCTCTCGAGTTTTGTGGGCGACAACGGCGGGTCTACCTTCGTCACCGTGGGCAGACTTTCGCCAGAGAAGAACCACGCAAGACTGATCAGAGCATTTGCGCAGATCGCCGTGGACGAGCCCGACGCGAAGCTGGTGATCATCGGCGAGGGCCCGTTGCAGAACGAGTTGAAGCAGCTGTCCGTTTCCTTGGGTATCGCCGGTCAGGTGCAGTTCACTGGTCGACTGCGAAACCCGTATTCAGTGATGTCCGCCTGCGACTGCTTTGTGATGTCGAGTGACTATGAAGGTCAGCCGATTGTCATCCTTGAAGCCAGAGTGCTGGGGTTGCCGATTGTGACGACCCGATTCGGTTCCGTCGAGAGTGCTATGGAGGACAGCGGAGGACTCATCGTCGACACGGACGAGGACGCACTCGCCGAGGGGTTGAGGAAGTTCCTCGACGGGCAGATCCGCGCTCGTGCATTCGACGGGGACGACTACAACCGAACGGTCATGAAAGAGTTCGTCGACGTGGTCTTCGGAACTGACGAAGATACGGTTGCAAAAGCGACGTCGGCGGCCCGGCCGGTCACATCCACTTCTTGACTCGGAAGACGATATAGAGGACGACGCCCAATCCGAACATGAGTCCCAGGGCCATCGGATATCCGAACGCCCAATGGAGTTCGGGCATATCGTCGAAGTTCATGCCATAGATCGCTCCGACGAGGGTGGGGGCGAAGAGGATCGCTGCCCAGCCGGAGATCTTCTTCATGTCCTCGTTCTGCCGCTGCGCGACGAGGGTGGAATTGACGTTGAGGATCTGCGACAGGGCTTCTCTCAGTTCGCCCGCTTCGGCGAGAACTCGCGTGAGGTGGTCGGTGACATCATTGAGGTAGGCGCGAAGGTCGTCGGGAATCGCATACTTGGCTGCCCCGTTCCCCAGCGCCTGCGTCAGCCGATTGAGGTGGGTGGAGTTGTGAAGGACATCGATCACCTCCTGGCTGAGGAGATAGATGCGTTCGGCCGCGGCAGTGTCTCCGCTGAAGACCTGTCTCTCGATCCCGTCTTTGTCGTCTTGCAATCCGTCGAGAACAGGGAAGTACCCATCGACCGCGGTGTCGAGCAGGCGGTAGATGAGTGCTTCTGGTCCGAGCGCGAGCAGTTCGCGGTCTTTCGTCCAGCTGCGCTTCTCGTTGGCGAAGTACTCCTGGATTCCACCTGTGTCCGACGGAATCGGGGTGCCATCGATGAAGCGGTCCCCTTGGCAGATGATGACGAGCGCATCGCCCTTCATAAGAAGATGGAATTCGTTGAACTCCACCTCTTCTTTGGCATCGATGTAGACCGCAGACTTGAGTACGACGAAGAGCACATCACCGTATCGCTCGACTTTGGCCCGCTGGTCAGCGTGAAAGAGATCGTCGACGAGGACCGGATGCAGGTCCCAGGCTGAAGCAAGTTCTGCGAGGAGTTCGGGAGTCGACCAAGGAATGATCACTTGAGTGGTCGACTCTGTCACGTTCGATTCAGAGCTATCGGCAGTAGACGCGGTCAGGACATCGTGAAATGTATGTGCGGTGTGCAGGTCTCGAGGTTCGCTGCTGACGATCCTGCGGCTGAATAGTGCCGTAGCCCGAGGTATGGACTCTTCGGAGCCGGGAGTCGCTCGTTTTCGCAATGACGGACGATCGAACCGTTGACGGCTTTCAGGCGGCATGTGCTCCCTTTCGCAGAATCTCACCCAAAACTAGCCGATTGGTGCTGGATGAGTCGATTGAAGTTCGCACAATGGTTCACCAGGAACGGAGGCTGAGTTCAGGTCGAACACAGATAGGCATGCACAATAGTCTCCATGACCTTCCTACCGGCAGAACTGCCGCATACCGCAGTCCGTGGTGCCTCTTTTGCGCAGTCAGTGGCCAAGCTCGCGGCGCAGCGATTGCGTGAACGCGTCCGTGAATCACGGCTATCCGACGATTTCAACCCCCAGGACGACGACGAATTCGTCGTGGCCGCGTACTTCGCTGGGGATCTCAGTTCGGTCTATCAGCTCGAGCAGTGGCTGTGGCCCTTCGAACAGCTCGAATCCCGTCTGCAGGAACTCGGCTACAGTGATCGTCCGTTCGGCATCATCGTCCGAAATTCGCTCGTCGCCAAACACCTGAAAGGTGTCACCTCTTTTCCCGTCCGCTTCTCGCGTCTGACAAAGGGACTGGACGAGTTCATGCAGTCGTCGACTCTGCGTGCGGTGTTCTATGTCAATCAGGGAACGAGCAATTTTCAGGCCCTGCGTTACCCTGAGCCGGCTCACGTACACCTCAGCCACGGCGAGAGCGAGAAGATCTCGATGATCTCCAACCAGCTCAAAGGTTACGACTACGTCTTCACCGCCGGCCAAGCCGCCAGAGAGCGGATCGCACAGACGCTCTACGGCATGGGTGATGAGCGGATGTTCGACGTCGGACGGCCCCAATTGGATCGACCGCGATCAGTCCCTCCCGAGTGGAAAGAGTTCGTGGCGAAGAATCCAGATGGCAAAGCCGTGTTCTACGCGCCGACGTGGGAAGGAGACTCTCCGTCGATGGCGTATGGAACCATCGCCTATAACGGAGTGGAGATCGTCAATTCGCTTCTGGAAGCCGGTCACCGAGTGATCTTCCGACCGCATCCTCGCACCGGAGTGATGCGCCACGAGTTCGAAAAAGCTGTAGAAGATGTGGCGGAGATAGTCGAGTCCGATCCTCGAGGCTTCCTCGACGAGAGCCCAGATGTGTCGTGGCAGTTGGATGAAGCCGACGTGGCCGTTGTCGAGATGACTTCGGTGGCTTTCGACTGGCTCGCGTCCGGAAAGCCCTTGGTGATGGTCAAGCCTCATGAGCCAGACGCAGAAGTGCTCGAGGGCGGTCTGCTCGATCGATGCCCAGCAGTCGATCCAAAAACCAGTGACGACGTCGTCGACCTCATAGATGCCGCTGTAGCCAGTAGCGGCCTGGCCGCTGAATTGGCCCAATTGTATTTGGGCGACACTGCGGCAGGCGAGCAGACAGAACGGTTCATCCGGTCGAGCGAGCGAGTGATCAGAAACCGGTCGGAAGAACGTCGCCTGAAGCACGCTGAGTGAGCCGTGTGACATTTTCTTAACTTGAAGTAACAGAATGATAAACTAACGCGGAACTAATTCTGCGGCTCACGAGGTGAGCTTTGACCTCTGGACGGAATCAGCAATGAAACGAGTCATCACGTACGGAACTTTCGACCTGCTCCATTATGGGCACATTCGACTGCTCCAGCGATGCAAAGAGCAGGGCGATTACCTGGTCGTTGCCTTGTCGAGCGACGAGTTCAACGCTGGCAAGGGCAAGAAGTCGTACTTCTCCTACGAAGAGCGCAAGCATATGCTCGAAGCCATTCGCTATGTCGATCTCGTCATTCCTGAAGACAATTGGGAGCAGAAGTCGACCGACGTGGAGAAGTATCACATCGACACCTTTGTCATGGGTGACGATTGGGAAGGTAAGTTCGACTTCCTCAAGGACAAGTGCGAAGTTGTCTATCTGGAACGCACTCCCGAGATCTCGACCACGCGAATCAAGAGCGAGCTGGGCAAGTCCTGACTGTAACGGCGCGAACTTCGCGCTATCGTTGCTGGACATCATCGATGGATCTGAGAGGAACGGACGTGCCCGAAAAGTCGTCGGCGAAACATCCGACACTGTCGGAGCTTCGGGCGAAAGCACAGCCGATAGAGGTCCGCAGTCGCAAGAACGCGGAGCACTGGTCGGCGCAGCTCTACCTCCGCCATATCTCGATCTACTTCACGATGCTGCTCGTGCGCACAAGGATCAGCGCAAATGGCGTCACCGGCCTGATGATCTTGGCCGGCTGGTGCATCGCCTTCAGCCTTCTGATTCCGGGTATCTGGGGAGCGGTCCTTGCTGTCTTCTTCTCCCAAGTTCAGATGTACATTGACTGCTGTGACGGTGAGGTCGCCCGATGGCGCGGAACCAGCGGCGCCAAAGGTGTGTTTCTGGACAAGGTCGGCCACTATACGACCGAAGGCCTGGTGGCGGTTGCGCTCGGAATCCGAGCGGTGGGGGAGTGGAACAATCTCATCGACGACCCCGCCGGTTCCTACCCGCTCCTGCTTGCCGGAACGGTTCTGGCGGGACTGGTGCTTCTCAACAAAGCCCTCAACGACATGGTTCACGTCTCTCGTGCATTCAACGGACTCGATAAGCTCGCGGATTCGAAGGAAGCCACAGCGCTGAACCCCGGAGTTGTTGCCACTCTCAAACGAATCGCTCGGTTCGTGCCTTTCCACCGCATATTCCACTCGGTAGAGATGTCATTGATGGCACTGGCGGCGAGTATCGTCACCGCGATAGCAGTATCGGCAGGAGCTGAGCCTCTATTCGGCGAACGATGGCTCGTCCTCATCATGGCTCCGCTGTGCCTGCTCTCCGTCATCGGCCATTTCATGTCGATCATGGCATCAAGGAGGCTGTCATGAGCGAGTCATCGAGGATCCTCTCCCAGCGCTTCGAAGACAATCGACGTTACACGTTCGGCGTTGTCGTTCTCAGCCAAGGCAAGCGGCTGGACGACCTCAACCGTGGATTCGAGTCGCTGCTGGCGCAGAAGGGCGTCGATCTCGACATCGTCTGCGTAGGAAACGGCTGGGAGCCGGAAGGCATACCGGACCAGGTCAAGAAGCTGGGATTGCCAGAGAACCTCGGAATCCCTGCCGGCCGCAATGCCGGAGTCCCTCACGTCGACGGCGAGTTCCTGTTCTTCCTTGACGATGACGCATGGCTGCCGGACGACACGTCGCTGATGCGCATGGCACAACTGATGCGGACTAAACCGCAGATCGGACTGATCCAGCCGAGGGTTGAGGAGCCCGGTGGGCCAGATGCACCGAAACGGTGGATTCCCAGGCTGAAGAAGGGAAGCGCCGACCATTCATCGAATGTGTTCTCGGTGTGGGAAGGCGCAGTCTGCATGCAGCGTCGAGCCTTCGACGAGTGCGGAGGATGGCCTGCGCCATTCTGGTACGCGCACGAGGGAATCGAACTCGCGTGGAGGGTCTGGGACGCCGGCTACATCGTCTGGTATATGGGTGACCTCGCCGTCGCCCACCCGGTGATCGACCCTAGGCGCCACGACGAATACTTCTACATGAATGCGAGAAACCGAGTTTGGCTGGCGCGGCGTAATCTGCCGTGGCCGTTCAGCTGGGCCTATGTGGGTTCATGGACATTGATGCAGTTCATCAAGTGGGCCAACAAGCCACACCAACTCAAAGCGTGGATGGAAGGATGGCGTGCCGGATGGCGTCTCGACCCGTGGGGTCAGGACGAAGACCGGCAGAAGCTGTCAAGAAGAGGTGTACTTCGAATGTCCCGGCACGGCCGGCCGCCCATCGTGTGACCTCACGCCGCTATGGCGGAGAGGTGCGCGTCGATACAGCAGCAATCAAACTGGAGGAGTCTCCGGGGAGCATGCTGTCTGCCGCGTACCAAAGAAGCGAGTAATGACAGGGACCGCAGTCGGGTCCGAACCAACCGGCTGAGAAACTGAGTGGAGCCGATTGATGCAGTCGACAGCCCCCGTCGCTGAAAACTCCCCACAGAGGTCGAGCGTGCCCGAATCCTCGGGATTCCGTTCCGATATCCAGGGGCTGCGAGCCCTGGCAGTGGGAATCGTTCTGCTCTATCACCTGTGGCCCGATCGGTTCGTCGGCGGGTTCGTCGGTGTCGACGTTTTCTTCGTCATCTCCGGCTTCCTGATCACCAGCCACCTCATCAAGTCCCCGCCACAGAGCTGGGGGGACGTGGCAAAGTTCTGGGCACGACGGGTTCGTCGATTGCTGCCGGCGTCCCTGCTCGTCCTGTTCCTCGTCGGTATCGCAACTTTCCTCGTTGCTCCACAATCGATTTGGGCTGATACCGGGCGCCAGATTCTTTCCGCAGGGCTCTACGTCGTGAATTGGGATTTCGCCATTTCCAGCGTTGACTACCTGGCTGCGGACAACGCCCCGTCGCCCGTTCAGCATTTCTGGTCGCTGTCGGTCGAAGAGCAATTCTATTTCGTCTGGCCGATGATCATCGGCTTGGCTTTCCTCGTAGGGACGAAACTCGGAAGGTCCAAGAAGTTCGTCGGATTCACCGTCCTCGGGATCTTCCTTGCCTCGTTTGTCTTTTCTATCTGGTACACCGCCAACGAACCTGCAATGGCCTATTTCATCACCCCGACCCGGATGTGGGAACTGGCCACCGGCGGCCTCGTCGCCGTCTTCGTGCTCTATGTTCGACCAGAGCGGCTTCCATTCAGTTCAGTGCTCGGGTGGAGCGGTCTCGCCGGTATTGTGGCTGCCACTTTCCTCGTCCGCGCAGACATGCCGTTCCCCGGCTACATCGCGCTGGTCCCTGTGGTGTCGACTGCACTCGTCATCCTCGCCGACTCCCGGGGCAGGGCGTCTGTGCTTCCACTGTTGTCGCTGCGTCCGGTGCGCTTTCTCGGTGACATTTCGTATTCCGTCTACCTCTGGCATTGGCCCCTCATCGTCCTCGTGCCGTACCTCTCGGCCAAGCTCGGACGTTCGGAGAGTCTCGGCGTCCTGGACAATATCGCCATCATCTTGGTCTCGATCATCGCGGCCTGGGCTTCGACAACCTGGGTCGAGAACCGATTCCGCAAGTCGTCGTTCTTCAGCAATTCGAAGAAGACTTTCGCATTCGCGGGACTTGCTATGGCTCTTGTCGCTGCCCTGGGGCTCAGCCAGATGGTCATCGCCAACACCATCGTCGAGCAGAACGAAGACAAACTGCAGGCCCAGTTGGACGATCCCGACTCCTGCCTCGGCGCCGGGATTCTCCTCCCCAGTGCCAAGGACAATTCCAACTGCGAAGACAAGGACTCGCTGCAGATGGAGCCCGCTGCGGCGAAGAAGGACAAGTCAAAAGCCTACGCTGATGGCTGTTGGGCCAGTGCCCCATACGCAAGCAAACCGGAATGCACCTATGGAGACGGGTCGAAACATGTCGCGCTGGTTGGAAATTCACATGCCGGTCATTGGCTGCCGACACTCGAGCGCTTGGCAGATGAACAAGATCTGACGATCACCACTTTCCTCGCCTCGAACTGCAGCATCTCTACCCTGCCTCAGGACCTTTCGACGCCGGACGAAACCAAGGGGTGTCAGGACTACGCCGATTGGGTCTCGAAGAGAACGACCGAAGGAGGATTCGACGCAGTGATCACTTCCGAGCGGCAGTCCACGCCGCTGGAAGGTATGGACTGGGAAGAAACAGAGAAGAAGGCGCCTGAAGGGCATCGTGAGATCCTGCAGCGTTGGGTCGATGCTGATTTGGATGTTGTGGTCATTCGGGATACCCCATACCCAGGCGGGGCAGGTGTCACCGTGCCGGATTGCGTTGCCAAGCATGAAGACGACCTCGAAGAGTGCTCCGGAACTCCGGAATCATGGCACTGGATGGATCCGCTCGCAGCCTCCGCGAAGACCATAGATTCGAAGAAGATGTCGGTCATCTACCCCCAAGACTGGTTCTGCCCCGAGGGGCGCTGCGAGCCTGTCATCGGCGGCGTCATCACCTATTTCGACACCGCCCATATCACCGCGACCTATGCGCAGACCCTTGCCCCGCAATTCGACGCTAGCCTCCGCAAGACGGGCCTCGGCACCTTCGATTGAGACCGCTGCGGTTCAACGAACTGACAGTCAAGTCGTATACCGTGTGCCTGATTGCTCTTGACCACCGACTGCTACGAACGACCGATCACCGAAACCTCTGCAAAGGACTGAACGAGTGACCACTGGACGAAACGCTGCCGACCGATACTTCAGCAAGGGACGCGAACTGGTGAAGCCAGTCGTCCACGGAATCGCCCGTCGCGCCCTGCCCGTGGTCGAGCGGGCCTCGGGAACGAAATACGTGCGTGAACGTGCCGCCGGGGGAGCTGGAGCGGGGAAGTCTGGCGGTTCTGCGAAGAAGATTGCGACGGACACCGCTCGCGCGTATCGGACGCTGGCCTCAGGGCTCAAAGGCAAGACGGCGGACGACACGAACGGTTGGACCGTTGCGCCGTCAACTCGAGAGGTCGACGCAAAATCGCGCCAATTGGCTCGCGTCAAGGCTCATGCGACCCTTTCGGAAGCACTGGCACAGGGTGAAGCTCTCGGGGAATCAGTTGTTGACGCGGGGAGAGTGATCGTCGGAGAGGGTTACCTGGCGGAGGCTGTGTCCATCGGACTGAATCTGCGCAGCCACGTGTCGACCGAGGAAGCAGGCAGAGTGATCCTCGGAATGGCCCATCAGCGATCATCAGACCCGGAAGTGGCGTGGGCCGAGTTTGAGAAGATCGACGACCGCGACATCATCGTCTCCGCAGCCGAAGAATACTTTCCTACTGCGATCGACACACTAGGGCAGGAGGCTCTGCCGCTTCTCGACCACTCGAAGCAAGCCGGCGAAACCGACCGTTGGAGCGACAAAGCAGTGCTGCGCACCGCTGAATCGGCATTCTGCATCGGAGCCTTCGACCATGTGCGCACCCTCGTCGAGGCACGTCTCGATAGGCCGTCGGATCAGATGGACTCGGCGGTACGCTACGAGCTCAACCGCATGCTCGATTGGCTTCCGGGCGGAAAGCACCTCGAGCCTCTCCCGACCACAGTCGGCAAGCGCAACTTCGGTGTGCTCAGCTATGACCAGCCGGGAATCCGTTCCCGCAACATCGGCGACTACATCCAAACGATCGCGTCGATCGGTCATCTTCTGCGGTACGAAAACCTCAGCTTCTCGGGTGACCAGGGGTTGACCGAGCTCTTCAAGAAGTTCCGCAAATCAGTCAAAGAGGAACGAAAGTACGCTGGACCTGAAGCTGAACTTAATCTCGTCGAGGTCTACAGGGACGGCAACGTCTATCAGGACATTCCGGAAGACACCTGGTACATCGCCTTCGGCTGGTACATGCACGACATCTTCGGAAAATCATTCAACATCCCGTTCCACCCGAACCTGCGGCCGATTCTGCTCTCAGTCTTCGTCCGGTACCCGGAGATGCTCACCCCCGACGCCATCGACTACTTGAAGAAGTACGGCCCGGTGGGATGCCGTGACTGGCAGTCGGTCGCGGTGCTCAGAGCCGTCGGTGTACCGGCATTCTTCTCCGGCTGCCTCACCACCACGGTCGATACCCTGTTTCCTGCTCCGCCGACTGACCGCCGGTCCGGCACGCTGCGAATCGATTGGACCAAGGGTGGAAAAGGTCCGAAGAAAAAGCAGACAGTCACTGCGATCCGTGACAAGAGCTTCCCCGAGAACCTGGAACTTGCTCGCAACTGGGTCGCCGACTACGCCTACAAATACAAGCGAGTTCTCACCTCGCGGCTACATGCGAACCTGCCCGCGCGGTCGGTGGGTGCTGAAGTCGATTTCGAACCGAAGAACAAATCGGATTCACGTTTCGGTGGGCTGATCGGCATCGACGAGAACGAGTTCGACGCCATCCGGGACGGGATCCTAGACAAACTGTCCGTAATGATCCCGCTCATCGCGACTGGAGCTTCGGAAGACGAGATCTACTCGAAGTGGTCAGAGATCACCTCGGACGACATGGCCGCCGCCGATGAGTATCTGGCAACAGCTGAGCTTCCCATCGAAGACAGCACTGCGATCGATGCGGCAGTGAACAAGGTGGACAAGGTAACTCCCGAAGCACAGGTCACCGACGTCTTCATGACCGTCGAGAAGGGCGAAGAATCTCTGGTCTCAACGGCCATTAGGTCCATCGACGCCCATGCCTCAGGACGGTACCGCATCTGGCTGCCGTCAGGAGCAGCGAGTGCGGAGGGCATCGCCGAGATCCAGGCACAGCTCTCGCTGGGAGCCGTCGAGAGCTTGGGCGCTTTGTCCTATGCAGACATCACGAACGAGAATGACCTGGCACAGGCTCTGCTTCCGGTGCTGTTCCCGAATCATGAACGCCTCGTAGTTGTTCCCGCAGCCGGCGAGTTCTCCTCAGACATCGTGGAGCTCTCGAAGGCTGACCTCGGGACAGCACTGATCGCCGCGAAACATGATGTGAGGAAGAACCGCTCCAGCGGTCTCACTCTGATGAGGAGGATCGCAAGCTCATTCGGCGACGATCATGTCGGAGCACTCAACTTCGTCTTCGCAAGTCATGCCGGCCTCACCGAAGATTTCGTTCCCTTCGACCCGCAGATTGCCGTACTCAACCTCAGCCAGCTGCGCAGCGAAGATCTCGTCAGCAAGATCATCGGTCTGATGAATGACCTCAAGCTGAGCTATGTTGATGCAATGCAGATGATCATCTGTGGGCGGTACTCTGACATCGGCGACGAGTGGAACGTCCGTGCACAGTGGGAGACTTCGGACAACCCTAAGCTCGTCAACTGGCGTCGTCAGACACGCCACTATGGTCGTATGGCACTTTCACGTTGATCAATGCCGCTGAGACCGACGCACGACCAGAGCTGAGAAGGATACCACTTGTGAAGTTCATGCCTCGACAGACGTATGACGCCAACGACAACCTTCGGGTTCGGAATGCGTCCGACCACAAGCTCGGAACCGATGAAGTGCACGTCTACAACGTCTTGTGGTGGATCCCTGAATCCATGGGTGGGATGACGACTGCGGCACTTCGCCGCATTCGCAGCTTCCAGAGCTTCGGGAAGACCTTGTCGCAGACCATCCTGACGTTCAGTCCTCGAATGGACACAGATGAGATCCGAGATGGATTGATTTCGTCGGGACGTATGCGCGATGACGTCGATCTGGTGAACATCTGGCAGGATCTGCGCAACAGGTCCGACCACGAACTCTCGCAGCTCGCGGGCGAGCAACCGCGGAGTCCGATTCCGGACGTGGACGGTGAAATCGAGAACATCACCGCCTTCTACGATGCGGTCCGTGACGCGCGCAGCGGCAAGATCACCCGTCGTCACTATTACAGGGAAGACGGAAGTCTTCTTGTCGCGGACATCCGGGATCCGAAACTGGGCAGAAGGTTCATCCTCCATTCGCTGGACGGAACGCCGATGACAGAGTGGCGACGACCACGAGATTTCTACAACTCTTGGATCAAGTCAGTTGTGAACAAAGAGCCCGCTGTCGTCATCGTCGATGACAAGAAGGTCAGCGAGTTCATCCACGAGATCTCGGATCGGAATTTCGCGCTCGTTCTGTTCCTCCACGGAACTCATCTTCGCCATCCGTGGAATGGCGACCATGGCCAGGTGCTTCCTCGCAGAGTTGAAACTGTGCGCAACTTCGACCGCTTCGACGTGGTGGGTGTTCAGACACGTCAGCAGGCGAATGCCGTTCGCGCCATCGGTTTCACTGACGACAACATCAAACTTCTGACCGGTGAACTGCCGGCAGGGTCGGTGCTGACGGAGGCCCCGAAAGAACGGCCGATCAACAAGGCGGTGATGATCGCCAACCTCATCGAGCTCAAACGTGTGGACCATCCGATACGGGCGGTGGCGAAACTGCGTGACCGCGGAGTCGACGTCTCTTTGACCATTTTGGGGGAGGGACCGGAGCGAGACCGGCTGGAACGCCTCGTCAATGCCCTAGATGTTCGAGATCGAGTGGAATTGCCCGGCTACGTCAACGATGTCCCCGACAGGTTGAAGTCTGCTTCATTCTCCATGCTGACGAGCACGAGTGAAGGGCTTCCGCTGTCGATGATGGAGTCGATGGGCGCCGGGTGCATTCCGATTGTCTACGACATCACGTACGGGCCGCGTGACTTGATCGAGCAGGGGCACAATGGTTTCATCACGCCGATGGGCGATGTCGAGGCCCTGGCCGATCAGATTGAGAAATTTCTCTCTCTGAGCGCAGATACCGTTTCGGTGATGCGCAGCTCTGCCATGGATACAGTCGAGCATTATCTGCCTGAAGCTGGGTACCGTCGCTGGAAATCGGTCATCGAGGAATTTCCGGTGGCGCAGGTCTATGATGATCTCATCCAATCAGCGGGCTCTCCTGTCGCAGTGAAAAGAGCGGCGTGCGAGAGCTTGTCTGAAGTCTGTCGGATCGAACTCGAATTCGCTGATCTCCGTCGAGACGTCAGTGAAAACGTGGAGATGGTCGTGTCTGCACGCGACGTCAATACCTTCTTCGTGTGTGGAGGCTCTTTGACGTCCACTGGTCGGATGGGCAGGCGGCATGCGGTGTCATTCGACGTGGACTTCGAAAGTTTCTCTGAAGCGATGGGGGAGACTTTTGACGTCTATCTCCGAATGCCCCGCAGCCTGTGGGAGTCGAAGCGGAGGATTCGACTCCCTAAAGGATTCCGTGCAATGCGGACAGGGCAGTGGGAATGGTATTCCACGAAGTACGGGAACCTCTCGGTACGACCTGTGAAATCAACGTAGCAAGAACAACCACCCTGAACTGGGAAACCGCCGCCAGGTGGAGCTGCTTACCGCCGCCTTCTATTCGCTGGTGGATTCGTCCTCGGACTCGGCGTTGATGCTGTCATCGGAATGGAAGTGCTCCAGGTCGACTGTACGAGCGGCGATCAGTTTCGACACCGCGTCGGTGAACAGGACTGTCGATGTTCCCTTCCCGCCTTCGCCGAAGTAGTGACGACGAAGATCGAGACGGGCCTCCGCAGCCGAATCCTCGGACAGAATCGCTTGGAACATCAGCTCCAAACCGTCGGCCGTCGTTCGGTCGATGATCGGAGTGGCGCGACTGATCGGCGCTTCTGCGTTGAGCGAAATGGTGTCATTGCGGCGATCCGTCAATACAAGCGGCTTCTCGGGGTGCAGGTAGAGAAAGTCGAGCCCGACACTGGAGATATCGGTGACGAGCAGATCGACCGCGTCGAACATAGCAAGAATATCGCCCTGCATGAGCACCTGATGTTGCATGGACTCGTCCGAGATCGAATCGTTAGCCGCCTCGAGGAGTTCAAGGATCCGAGCGTTCGCTTCAGTCATCGCCGGGTCATTGGATGTCTCAACTCGGGGATGCGGTTTGTAGATCACTCGGGCATTGGGAATCTGCAATGCCGCTTCGACGATCTGCGGACCGAAAAGATCGACGGACGTGTAGTTGTTGGATTCGTTCTCACCCTCCCACGTGGGCGCATACATGATGGTTCGCGCGTTTGAGGGTTCCAGCTCCACCGGGCGCTCGATGTCGAGCTGTGGCCGTCCGACCTTGACGAGGGCGGACTCATCGAAATCGATGAGGGCTCTGCGGTGCCGTTCGATAGCGGCGTCGCCAGCGACGAACACTTTGTCGTATGACTTGGCTTGGTTCGAAACCATGCTCAACTTGTCCGACTCTCCGTGGTTGACGTGCACGTGCACCATCGGGGCGAAGGCCAGCGACTGGAAGTTCGTCATCCCGTTGTTGACGTAGAGCGCCAACTTGAAGTCGTTGGCATGGTAAAAGGTGTGCAACGGGTCGAACCGTCGTTTGAACACCACTGGGAGGTTGGTGGTTTCGAGCGTGCGAAGCAGCGCAGAGCCTTTGCGCATGACCAAAACGACCCTGTGACTCTTATGGAGTTCTTCGAGCACAGGAATCCACTGCTCAAGCTGATAGAACTTCGAGCTCCGATCGCCGAAATAAACCACTACCTCGGCCTTGACGTAGCTACCGTCGTACTCGTCTTCGAGTCGGTTCCACTTCTCAGTGCCCCTGATCCATTTGCTGGTGCGTTTCCACGCGCTAGAGCTCACCGCGGTGCGTGCGACCCATCGGACCGGGTTATCCACTGTTTGAACTCCTCGCAGTTGTGAATGCGCAGCGGCAACGGCTCAGTGCCTTAGATGCAACCGACGACTCGGCCAGACTATCGTTTCATGACAGCCTATGAGAACACGAAGTCATCGACTCGGATGCGGCCCACGGGCGTGTAGTTAAGTTACCGACTGCCACAGGCAAACTGCTAGGCTATCAACGTTAACTGAGAATGAACGAGTCGCGTCAGCATTTCAAAATCATGCTGGTGAGGGGAACCTGTGGTCGATGAGCTGACAATTGAAAGAATCTCGTGGGAACGTGTGATTCTGACATTTATCGTCAGGGTTTCCGGTGATGCCCCTGACTCATTTTTTCTCACGTCGAACTCGCGTCCATACGAAGTTGAGCTCCCCGTTCGCTCAGAACCCTTGGGAGAGGGACGCTTTCAGCTCACGATCAACGTAACTCAATTCAATCGTCGGGCTCAGGTCCCCAACGGAACGTACTATCTCGTGGCTCGACGGGGGGAAGAGAATCTGCCTGCTGCCTACCCCTTGGAGAGAGCTGAAGAACTCGGGGATGCTTCGCGAGCATTCGTCTACAACAAGAACTTCTCTGCCTATACCGTGACGTTCGGTATCTCCGACGACGAGGCGGCGCCTTTTCTTCTCATGCGCACTTACTCCTTCGGGCGTTCCGGAGGTAAGCCCTCGTCCACGGTGGCACGCCTGAAGTCGAAAGCTCGAAAGAAGTGGACGAAGACCAAGCGGAAGGCTCTGCGCACCGTATTCGCCATCTCTGCTTTCAAACGGCCGTCTGACGGAAGCAATATCCTGTTCGCGTCCGAAGCCCGTCCTAATATGCAGGGCAACCTCAAAGCTGTCCACGATCGTATGCTCGAACGGGGTCTCGACTCTCAATTCAAGTTCGGCTATTCGTTCCGTACGGGGCGAACTAGCAGCCGCCAGAGCGCTTTCGCCCTTGCTTGGGAAATGGGCAAAGCCAACACGATCCTCATCGACGACTACTTCGCCATCCTCAAAGATCTGGGGAATCGAGACGAGCAGAAGATCATCCAGCTTTGGCACGCTGGCAGCGGATTCAAATCAGTGGGGTACAGCCGATTCGGGCAATATGGATCGCCGAATCTGAAGAACGCGCATCGTCTCTATTCCTACGCGATCTGCGGATCCCAGCATCTGCGCGACGTGTACAGCGAAGCGTTTGGAATCGAGCGAGAGGCTGTAATCGCAACCGGACTTCCGAGGATCGACGGGTTCCTGCGCGAGGGGCGTGCCGAGGAAGTCCTCGCCGACTTCGAGACTGATTTCCCGGCGGCAAAGGACAAGCGAAAGATCCTCTTCGCTCCCACATTCCGGGGCCGTGGTTCAGGCGATGCTCACTACGATTACGAAAAGATCGATTTCCGCGAACTTTACAATTCTTGCGGCGAGGATACGGTCGTTCTGTTCCGTCAGCACCATTTCGTGCCGGATCCAGCACCCATTCCGGAGGAGTTCAGCGACCGGTTGATCGACGTCGCCGCATACCCCGATACGAATGACCTGATGCTGATCTCCGATGTACTCATTACGGATTATTCCTCAGTCATCTACGAGTACTCGCTGCTTGAGCGTCCGATGATCTTCTTCGCCTACGACCTTGACACGTATTCGGCAACCCGAGGCATGCACAAAGACTATCGCGAAGCTGCTCCCGGACAGATCGCCACTACATTCGATGAACTGGCCGAGCTCATCCGCGCGCCTGAACTGAGTAACAAGGAGACGAAGGAATTCGTCAAAGAGAATTTCGACTATGTGGACACTCACAATTCCGACCGGGTGATCGACTCCCTCATCCTCAGCGAGCCCGCTTCGGAACCGCAGGTGCCCACCGAAGGCGAAGAGCAAGAGATCACCGAACGTGTCGGTGAGGAAGATCCGGGTGCTCCCGGCCAAGAGGACCAGCTGAACGAGCCGACAGACAACGACTCCGAGAGCGGCTACAAAACCGAGGAAGAGGACGAAGAGAACCAATGGCAAACATCGCAGTAGTCTTCGCAGGAGGCGTCGGCGCTCGAATGGCGCACAGCTCACGTCCGAAGCAGTTCTTGGAGATCCACGGCCGACCGGTGATCGTGCACACGCTCGACATCTTCCAGCAGCATCCGGAGATCGACTCGATCGCAGTCGCTATCCTTCCGCAATATCGCGAGCACCTGGAACGCCTGGTCAAACGTTACGAGCTGGACAAGGTGCAATGGATCGTCGACGGCGGGTCGACCGGCCAGGAATCGCGACACAATGCGCTCAAGGTCGTTGCCGAACACAACGACCCGGACAGCATCGTGCTCATCCACGATGGTGTCCGGCCCTTAATCGACGCCGACCTCGTCTCCCGGAACATCGAGAGTGCTCGTGAATTCGGTTCGGCAGTCACCTGTACGAAGATGACAGAGACAGTCGTCGTCGAAGAAGGCGCCGGCATCAAAGAGGTCATTCCTCGGGACCCGTTGTGGACCGCCCAGGCCCCGCAGACATTCCCGCTCAAGGACGTCCTTGCCGGATACGACCGTGCTGTCGCTGAAGGCGAGAACGATTCCATCGACACATGCACGCTCATGAACGGCTTCGGATATAACGTGCACCGAGTCGAAGGTCCGCGGACGAACATCAAAATCACCACTGCCTCGGACTACTATGTTTGCCGGACATTCCTCACTCTCATCGAAGACAGGGAGGCCTTCGGTGGCGAATGAGCACGGAGCGGTCGCATCTGTTTCGGAAGCAACGGACGTCGTTCTCTTCGACACGCCGGTATTCGCTGAGGACGTCGCACGCATCGCCTCGGCTCGGCTGCCATGGGAACAGTATCGGAATTCGAAGATTCTCGTTACCGGTGCCTCCGGCATGATCCCGATGTACATTGTCGGTTCACTCCTGGCCGCGAACGATGCCTACGACCTCGGACTCCATGTCACGGGAATGGTGCGCAACTGGGACAAGGCAGTAAAGCGATTCGGCTCCGCGCTCGAGCGCTCAGATTTCACCTTGCTGACTGGCGACGTCATCGACACGAAGAGTTTCGAACGCAAGTTCTCGACGATCTTCCACGGCGCTTCTCCGGCTCGGCCGAGCTTGCATAAGTCGTCCCCCGTCACGACCCTTAAGGCGAATACCCTCGGAACGATCAACCTCCTTGACGCGCTTGTCGACGCACGTGGGAGGTCCTTTGTCCTCCTGTCCTCGTCAGAGGTTTACGGGGCGGTCAAAGGCAGCGGCCTTATCAGCGAAGACGACGAGGGAACCTTGCAGCATTTCGCGCCGCGCGCCAGTTACTCAGAAGGCAAACGCATCGCCGAGACCGCCCTGGCTGCCTATGCTGATGAGTTTGGTATCAGGGGACTCAGCCTGCGTTTCGGGCATATCTATGGCCCCGGGATGGCTCTCGACGACGGCCGGGTACAGGCTGACTTCCTGGCAGATGTCGTCCGTGGGCGCAACGTCCGGATGATGAGTGCCGGTGCTGCGACGCGGACCTATACCTATGTCGCTGACGCAGTTGAGGGGCTGTTCTTTGCGCATCTGCTGGGCGAGGAGCAGGTTTACAACGTCGCCGACCTCTCAGGGAACATCAGCATCCGCGAGCTCGCCGAGGCCTTTGCGGGGGCTCGACCTGAAATGAAACTCGAACTGGACTTTGCCAATCCAGAGGACGGCCGTGCTTTCTCTCCAGTGGCTTCACTTGGTTTGGACTCGCGTCGGCTCAAGAAGCTCGGATGGGACGCTAAGACGTCATTATTTGAAGGTGTCTCCCGGACAATCAGATCGTTCGAGGATGGTCCCCTCGTCCGCAGATGAGTATGCGGACGCACGGTCCGAACTTTGGATGGCATTTCATGCCACAATCTCGATTATGGCGAAGTTCGCCGCGGTGATGAGGAGACCTGAACCACAATGAGCCCAACTCGAATCCTGTTGTTGACGAATCGTGATTCCGACAATGTCGGAGATCAGATCATCGAAGCCACGGTGATTTCGATTGTCAAAGGGGTGATGAAGAATCTTGGATTCACCGCTGACGATTTTGTGATCTCCAGTCGCGCTGCCGGCATCATCTCGAAGAAATATATGAAGACCAGAGATGAGGAACTGCTCAAACCGGCGCGAGATGCCATCTCTGCTGCCGATCTGATCATCTTCGGCGGCGCTCCGCTGTTCAACTACAAGTATCAGAATTTCTATCTGCGCACTATCAGGACTCTTGAGCTAGCGCAGGAGTACGGTGTGCCCGTCATCTTCTCGAGTATTGGCGTCGAGGCGTTCGATCCGACGAACAAGAAGTGCATCGCACTCAAAGAAGCTTTGGCGCTCCCTGTCGTCCGGCAGATCACCACTCGAGACGACGTCGAGTCATTGCGAAAGTACGTGGAAGGCACTGATATCCCGGTCGCACATGTGGCCGACCCGGCAGTCTTGGCCGATATCGTGTATCGGAAGAAGCAGGAGCCAGCTCCTGCGCCGAAACCGGTGCCGTCGATACCAGTGCGAGCAAAACGCAAACTCAAGAGGATCCTCCGTCGTGTGGCCGCATCTGCAAAGCCGTCGGCAGCCGAATCTGCCCCAGTCCTGAGCAGCTCGAAACCGACGGAGTCCACGGTCGCGGAGACGAAACCGAAGCGGATCGGGCTCGTGGTCACTCGCGCCGGTATCTTTGCCGACAACGGGATCGAGTTCTCGGAATCGGATCAACGCCGGTTCTGGTTGGACACCATGGCGATGCTCGAGGAACGCGGTTACGACTATAAGCTCTTCACCACCGGCCACTTCTCTGACGAGGTCTTCCTCGACTCGCTCGTCAAAGACAAAGGCATTCCGGCCGCACACGCTGCGGTAACCGTGAACTCCCCCGACGAGTTGCTGCGGGAACTGAGAGCTTGTGATGGAGTCATCGCGTATAGGCTGCACGCCAGCATTACTTCCTTCGCGTTGGGCATTCCATCGGTCGGTCTGTCGTGGAACTTCAAGGTTCCGTACTTCTACGAGTCCGTCGACTATCCCGAGAGAGCGATCGAACCAGAACGCTGGACCGCCGATGAGGTCGTACCTGTGCTCGAAACCGCAATGGCCGAAGGGGTTCACAAGGACTACGAGTTCCTCAAATCGGTCTATGACACACTCTTCAACGGAATAGGCAGTGTCGTTGCTCCGGAATCTGCTGTCGAGCCATTCGCGTTCGACGCCCTCTGGGAAGGTCTTCCTCGGCAGGTCGCAATCGGTCCGAAGGGCTACCGGGAGCGCGTCAATCGTAAGTTCCGTCGCACCTACGAGAATTATCAGAAACTCGCGCTCAAAGCCCAGAACTCCTGAGCCCTGTCGCTCCAAGAGAAAAGGTCCGTTCCAATGCCCAACACTGAAGTGCTGCTGCTGACCAATCGCGATTCAGACAATATCGGTGATCAGATCATCGAAGCATCCGTGATCAGCTTGCTGAAAACGGTCGGGAGCAACCTGGGTATCGACCCAAAGTCGCTGACGATTCGGAGCCGAGCCGCGAGCATCATCAGCCGCAAGTACATGAGCACTCGAGATGAGTCGCTCCTGGAACCCGCGAGACGAGCCATTTCTCGCGCAGACGTGATCGTGTTCGGCGGTGCTCCTCTATTCAACTATCGCTATCAGAGCTTCTATCTACGGACGATTCGAACCCTGGAGCTTGCGGCAGAATATGATGTTCCGGTGCTCTTCTCAAGCATCGGTGTGGAGCCGTATTCGGAGACCAACGACCGATCACAGCAGCTGAAGCAGGCTCTCCGTCTGCCCGTAGTCCGGCAGCTTACGACCCGGGATGACCTGGAGTCAGCGAAGAAATATGTGGAGGGGACCCAGACTCCCACTGCGCTCGTTTCCGACCCTGCGGTTCTGGCGGACTCGGTTTTCGGCGTCGATTCTCGGCCCGTTGAAGATTCTCAGGCAGACTCTGGCAGGTGCATAGGCCTGGTGGTGACCCGCGCTGGAATCTTCAAAGACAACGGCATCGATTTCAGTGAAGCCGATCAGCGTCGATTCTGGCTCGACATCATCAGTCAGCTGGAGTCTCGCGGAGATGACTACAGGATCTTCACCACGGGCCACTTCTCCGACGAGATGTTTCTCGACTCACTCGTTCGTTACCACGGTGTACCGAACAAGAAGGCAGCTGTCACGCTCAACGCTCCTGAGGAGCTGATCGCGGAACTGCAGAAGTGCGACGGTGTTATCGCTTACCGTCTGCATGCCAGTATCACATCATTTGCACTTGGAATTCCTTCGGTGGGTCTGAACTGGAATTTCAAAGTGCCAGACTTCTATCGGTCTATGGGCTACCCCGAACGGGCGCTCGAGAATTCAGATTGGAATTCCGCAAAGGTACTGCGAACGCTGGACGTTGCTATGAGTGAAGGCGTTGCGAAAGACCCGGATACGCTGATGTCCGTCTACCGGACACTGTTCACTGGCATGAAAGGAATCATTGCCCCGGATTCCGAGGCTGATGCCTATTCACTTTCTGAAATTGAGAGAGAAAATGCCGACCTACGCCGGAACGTCTCGGAAGCAGTACCAAGAGAAGATGCGACGAAAGCTGCGACGCTCCTACGAGTATTACCAACAGCGGATCAGCATGGATGTTGCGAAGACAGAGAAAATTGGGGCTGCGAGTGACAATAGTCGTTCCGGGCTCCGGCGGCTGAAGTCTAGCCTCAAACGTGCACTGAATCGATAAGGTCACCTGCGGGTCCGTTCTGATTGAGCGGTGTCAATAGTGTCCAAGAGCATCCGCTGCACAACCGACCGCTGTTCTGATTAACGGCTGACGCCAATCGAAGGTAGGGTGACGACGTTTCCCTCCTTGTCAGTCAGTCGTAACGCCCAACCCTGTCGTTTCGTCAGTGACCGAGAAGCCACAATTGACGCGTGAGTTGTCGAATGAATGAAGAGTTTGGCAGGCTTCTCTTTTGCTGTGCCATTCGCGCGTATGGAAGCGGAGTCCAAGTGCTCGCAAGGTCCATTGAGAACTAGGACTGCGGACCGTCCGACTTGGAAATTGTCGATGATCTGAATTTCGCTGCTCGTGACAGGATCGAGGTGATTTTCCGTCGGTCCGATGTCAACGGCGAGTGTCTCGTTTCGTGTGAAGAAGGCAATCGCTTCCGTAGGATCACCTACGAGAATTGGGCAGGTCTCTAATGCGTTCGACCGCAATTCACCGAAAGGTTGACGGAGCACGACTGAAGACCAGCTGGCCTTGATGATTGCTTCCCAAACACCCGAGTCGTTGAACTTCGTCAAGTCGACTATTGAGGTAAACCGTGCACGAACGCCAAAGCTGCGGCTGTAGGTTCGGGAGACGTCGAGCTTGAAAACGACTTTGGTCCCGAGCTTCCGATGGCGAAAAATCAGTTGAGCGCTGTCCGACGCAACCTCTACACCGGGTATGCCAATCTCTCCTCTGATTTTGAGCGAGCGACCTACTGAGGAGATTGTTTCAAGAGTCGCCTCAGGTTTGATCCTCAGGTCGCCGATTGAAGCACCAGTATCCGGGACGTAGACAAATTGATTGCGATCGCTGTCGAAAGTCAGTGGCAAGGGCTTCTTTTCAAGCAGAAGCTGACTGACGGTTTCGATTTCGTCGAGATCGTTGCGAATCGCCAGGTCTACAAGTATTTGAGACACGGGTAAGCCGTGGTCGCGGATAGGTGGATTCCACAGTGGTGTGACGAGATCGCGAAACTCTTTGAGCATCGCTTCACGTTCGAGGCGGTCGTGGGCGGGCAGCATCTTCTTTCCGAACACCGAGGTAACTCCCGATGATCCGATGATCGGTCGTCGCAGCAACCTGTCGCGCAGTTCGCCGGGTTCAGTGTTGTCGACGATCGTCCTGATGAGCGTCAGTATTCGTTTCAAGTGTTTGCGGGGTGGCTGACCAGTGCTGGTGACATTGGTTCCGTCACCTCGGCCGCGAGCCCAGTAGTAGACCTTGTCGGCGAGAATTGACACGTGAGGGCTGTGGAGGTATGCCTGCATCGTGAAGGCCTGGTCCTCCCCAACGACAAATCCCAGAGGAAAACGCACGTTGTGCTCTTTGATGATTGAAGACCGAAAGAGCTTCAATGCGCCCAGCGTGGACGAAGCTCGTGACTCGACGAAATCGACCGCGAACTTGGTCGCGCCGAACGCAGCCGAGGGGACATTGCCAGCTCGTTTCCCGGCACCGAACTCTCCCATCTTGCACAGGACTACCCCAGAGCCGGTTTCGTCTGCCGTAGTAACGGTTTTGCGCAAAGTATCGGGAGCCAATTTGTCGTCGGCGTCCAGGAAGAATATGTACCGCCCATGTGCTTTGTCCACACCTTGATTTCGGGGCGCTGCCGCGGATCCGCTGTTCGGGATCGAAAACACTCGCAAATCCGATTCGCCGTTTGCAAGGCGATGAAGAGTCTCGAGCGAGCCATCGGTTGAGCCGTCATCAACGGCGATGATCTCGTAGCGTCCTTCGCCGATATCCTGTGCGCGCACTGATCCGACAGTTTCCTCGAGGTATCGCTCGCAATTGAAAACAGGTATCACCACGCTGACGTCGACTTGGGGCTCGTCGTCTGTGGACGTTGTTGAGGACGTATCGGGAATCAAGTGCGGCTCCGGGCGGATCTCAGAAGTTCTCTTGCTAACTAAACAGGCTACATCTGAAGTTGCTTCAGCCATAGGAGGCGCGGCGTATGGTCGGCAAGTGGCAGAAGGTCTCGGTGTTTGGAAGAGTGATCTGACGGCAGCGGGCTACCCCGAATCCCAGTAAGTCTTGCCAAAATCGCAACTTGTGTGCAGACTGTAGTGGTGGTCACGACAGGCAATGGTGCTGAAAGCACAGAGACGTCTCTGGTCAGTCGTGTCCGCATCGCCATCAGAGACGCGGGAATCAACCACAGCGAAGTCGCCCGACAGATCGGACTCGACGCGAGCAAACTGTCGAAATCCCTCGCCGGAACACGAAGATTCCGAGTCGAGGAGATCTCTCACATCGCCGAACTCACCGGGGTCACCACGGATTGGCTGACGACCGGGCGAACGGCACGGCCGCCTCGGCGAACAATGGTCGCCGACGTTCTTCCTGCTCTCAGTGAATCACCTGCCGACGATTTCGCAGATGATCTCGCGGATGATGTGCGCATGGAGCTGGTCGGTGGGGGAGCGGCTCTCGGGCCGACCTCCGAGCAGGACTGGATGTCGAGGGGCACCCGCAATCGGCTGAAGATCATCGCGGCCGCCTGGCGACTCTATGCCGATCTCGGCATCGACAAGGTCCGAACCGAAGACGTCGCGGACGTCGCCGGGGTGAGCGCCTCGGCGGTGAATTACCACTTCCGGACGAAAGACCAGCTGCTGCAGGCGGCCCTGCGCCACTCCCTCGACGTCATCGCCGAGACCCGCCACCTCAACGATTCCGCCGACCCCATCGGCGTGCTCCGCCACTTCGCACGCATCCATGCCGGAGTCGACCTGAAGATCCGGAGAGTGTGGTCGATCTGGCTCCAATGCTGGGCCCGTGCAGCCACCGACGAAAGCGCCCGTGCGAACCTCACCGCCGTCTACGGCGAATGGATGGACATGATCACCACCGTCATCGACGGCGGCCAGCGCATGGGAACGATCCGGGAAGGCAACACCCCACTGATGGTGAAATCCCTGTCGATTTTCATCGACGGCCTCGGCGTTGCCCGCACCACCGAGCACATGCCCATCACCGATGACGAGGCACTGACCATGCTCGAGAACTACCTCGCCGCTCACATCCTCAACAATGACGCGTCCACCGACGACAACCGACGCCCGAAGTCAGACCGGGCCGCCACTGCCGGCCGACTCGACCCGACGTCCTAGGAAGAAGGCACATGAACACACCGAACCGAAGACAAGCGCTGGGCGCAGGCCTAGCCGTGGCCGGAGTCGCCGGGCTGAGCGCCTGCGGCGGCAGGGAAGTCGGTGCCGCCGACGCCGGCAAGCCTGTCAAAGGCGGAACCCTGCGCGTCGGTGTCACCGGCGGTAACTCCGCAGACACCGTCGACGCCCACATCCCCGTCAACAACGGCGACGTCTGCCGAGCCGTCAACCTCTACAACGCCCTTTACGGCTGGGACGACGACTCCCAGGTCGTGCCGCTGCTGGCCGAATCGATCAAAGCCAACTCCGACTCCACCGTGTGGACGTGCACGCTGAAGGACGGCATCAAGTTCTCCGACGGCAAGCCGATCACCTCCGAAGACGTCGTGTTCACCTTCGAGCGGATCAATGACCCCGACGATCCGAAGACTGCGGCCGCAAACTTCTCCATGCTGGAGAAAGTCGTCGCCAAAGATGACCGCACCGTCGAATTCCGACTCAGCGAACCCAACGGCCTGTTCAAGGACGCCGTCGCCGAATACACCGCCGCCATCGTCCCCGTCGGCTACGACCCGGAGAACCCGGTGTGCTCGGGACCGTTCAAACTCAAATCCTTCACCGCCGCCCAGTCGACGGTGCTCGTGCCCAACGAGCACTATTTCGACTTCGACAAGATGTACCTCGACGAGGTGGAGGTGCTCAATTTCAACGACGACGACGCCCTCATCAACGCCCTACTGTCCACCCAGGTGGACGCGATCGCCGGCATCCCACTCGCCCTCGTCGAAGTCATCGCCGCCGATGAGCGCATGTCCATCCTCAACTCGAAGACTGGCATGTGGCTGCCCTTCACCATGCGCGTGGACAAGAAGCCCTTCGACGACGTCAAGGTCCGACAAGCCTTCCGGCTCGTCGTCGATCGCGAACAGATGATCGAGCAGGTGCTCTCCGGCTACGGCACCCTGGGCAACGACATGTTCGGCCCGCTGAGTGAGAACTACCCGAAATTCCCGCAGCGCAAACAGGACCTGGACAAAGCGAAGAAGCTCCTCGCCGAGGCGGGCTACCCTGACGGACTCGACGTCGAACTCGTCACCGCCCCCATCCAATCCGGAGCAGTCGAGGCCGCCCAGGTCTTCGCCCAGCAGGCCGCCGACGCCGGAATCCGGGTCAAGATCCGCAAGGTCGACGCCACCACGTTCTTCGGCGACGGATACCTCCAATGGGACTTCGCACAGGACTTCTGGTACACACGTGACTTCATGCCGCAGGTCATCTCCTGCGCACTGTCCGAATCACCCTTCAACGAAACCCACTGGGACGAACCGAAGTTCAACAAGGTCTTCGACAAAGCTCGAGCCATTCCCGACGCAGGGGAGCGGCGAGACCTTGAGCACGAGCTGCAGAAGATGCTCTACGACGAAGGCGGCTACATCGTGTGGGGCTTCGCCAACCAGGTCGACGCCTTCCAGAAGTACGTCGGCGGGCTCGTCCCCAACTCAACAGGACGACCCCTGAGCGGTTGGAGATTCGACCGCGTATGGATCGGAGAGGTCTGACATGTTCGGAAAAGTCATCGGTAAGCGGCTGCTCTTCTCCGCGTTCATCCTCATCGCAGTCTCCCTGCTCGTCTTCGGCGCCACCCTGCTGCTGCCCGGCGACGCCGCTAGGGCGATCCTCGGCCAACAGGCCACACCGGAGCGCATTGCGGCCCTGAACGAACAGCTGGGACTCGACCAACCCGCCTGGCAGCGGTACTTCACCTGGCTGGGAGGACTGTTCGTCGGCGACTTCGGAACCTCCTCGGCGACGGGAGGATCCGTCGGGGCACTCCTCGGCGATCGGATCGGGGCCTCCTTCATCCTCATGGGACTGGCCGCGATCATCTCCGTGCCCTTGGGCATCGGCCTCGGCGTCTATCAGGCTCTGCACCGCGGGAAGCGCCGCGACCAGGCGATGACCGGAGTCAGCCTTGTGCTGGCGGCCATGCCCGAGTTCGTCATCGGCATCGGCCTCATTGCCATCTTCGCCACCTCGGTATTCCAGATCCTGCCGGCCGTCACCCTGGCCCCGCCGGGAGAACCCGTGTGGAACCGGCCGGAGCAGCTCATCCTGCCGACCCTGACACTCATCCTCGTCGTCACCCCCTATATCGTGCGAATGATGCGAGCGACGATGATCGAAGTCCTCGACTCCGGTTTCGTCGAGATGGCCAGGCTCAAAGGTGTCCCGGAGAAGCGCGTGATCATGCGCCATGCCGTGCCCCACGCACTCGGACCGGTCGCTCAAGTCGTCGCGATCCAGCTGGCGTGGCTGGCCGGCGGTGTGGTCGTCGTCGAGTTCCTGTTCCGCTACCCGGGACTCGGCCAAGCACTCATCGATGCGGTCACCTACCGTGACGTGCAGGTCGTCCAAGCGATCTCCATGCTCGTCGCCGCCGTCTACGTCGTGGTGAACCTGGCGGCCGATGTCGTCGGCATCCTCACCAACCCGAAACTCAGGAGCGCAGCATGAGCACCGACGCCAACAGTCTTGATGACCTCAAGTCCGCGGCCACCGATGCCGCAGAGGTGCCCAAAGAATCCGCCACCACATACGTTCCCTTCTACAAGCGGGTGCTCGCGCAGAAACAGGGCAAGATCGGCCTGATCATCACCGTGGTCGTCGTCGCGCTCGCCCTGTGCGGTCCGCTGCTGCTGCCCTGGGCGACCGGCAACACCGCTACCGAGTTCGTCACGAAGCCGTTCAGTCCCTACGGTCTGTTCGGTTCGGACAACCTCGGCCGCGATGTGTTCTCCCGGTTCCTCGCCGGCGGTGTGACCCTCATCGTCTACGGTGTGCTCGCCACGGCGCTCGGCATGGTCGTCGGTGCGATCATCGGCATGCTCGCCGCCTATGTCGGAGGAACCTTCGACGCCGTGATCATGCGGCTCAACGACGTCATCCTCGCTATCCCGCAGCTCGTGTTCGCCCTCTTGGCAATCACAGTGTTGGGCCCGCAGGGATGGGTGCTCGTGACCGTCATCGGCCTCACCCACGCTCCGCGCATCGCCCGTGTCGCGAGGTCCGCGACCCTGGGCGTCATCACCGAGGACTACATCAAGGCGGCAGAGATGTACGCGATGCCCCGGTGGAAGGTGCTCATCCGTGAGCTGCTGCCCAACATCACCGGACCGCTGAGCGTGGAGGCGGGCCTGCGCCTGACCTACTCGATCGGCTACATCGCGTCGCTGTCGTTCCTCGGACTCGGTCTGCAGCCGCCCGCGGCCGACTGGGGTCTGATGATCAACGAGAACCGCATCGCCCTGTCCATCCAGCCCTGGGGTGTGCTGCTGCCGGTAGTTGCGATCGCGCTGCTGACCATCGGCACCAACCTGCTCGCGGACTCCTTCGCCCGAGCCACCGCATCGACATCCGTGGAGGCATGATGAGCCCGAAGACAGAGACCGTTCGCCACGATGATGCGAACGAACCGAACGAGAAGATCGTTTTGCGCGTCAGCGACCTGCGCGTGCTCACGAACGCCGGGGACGAGATCCTCCACGGTGTCGACTTCGCCCTGTCCCGAGGCGAGATCCTCGGGTTAGTGGGGGAGTCGGGTTCCGGTAAGACCACGGCTGGTCTGGCCTGCATGGGGCACTTCCGGGAGGGCCTGAAGTTCGGGTCCGGGTCCGTGAGCATCTGGCCGCGGGGCGACGCCATCCACCTTGAGGTCGGCGACCTCGACGAGGTGGCCCTGCGCGATCTGCGCGGATCCCGAATCGCGTACATCCCTCAGGACCCGGCACTCTCGCTCAACCCGGCCATGCGTGTGGGCGAGCAGATCCGGGAGGTCCTCGACATCCACGGATTCGGAGCCTCGGATCGTGAGCGAACTGATCGCGTCGCCGAGGTGCTCGTCGACGTCGGACTGCCCGGGGATCGTGCCTATCAGCGACGCTGGCCCCATCAGCTGTCCGGCGGTCAGCAGCAGCGCATCGGCATCGCCATGGCCTTCGCGATGTATCCCGACGTGCTCATCCTCGACGAACCGACGACCGGCCTGGACGTGTCCACGCAGTCCGTCGTGCTCGACACGATCCGGCAGATGACGGTGGCGAACAACGTCGCCGGTCTCTACATCACCCACGACCTCGCGGTGATCAAGGACATCTCCGACCGGGTGGCTGTGATGTTGCGCGGCGACCTCGTCGAAGAAGGGCCCGTATCGGCAGTGCTCGAACGTCCGCAGCACGAGTACACGAAGATGCTCATGGCAGCAGTGCCCGACCTTGCCGGACGCAAGACCATCGGCGACGGGGCCTCGGAAGCGAAAGCCGTCGCCGAGGCTGATGAGAAGACGCACATACTCGTCTCGGCGGGGGAGAAGCCCGGCGATTCGGAATCGGATCGGTCCGGTACTGACGGGGCGGCCGCCGCGGCGAAGGACCGGGGCAGCGGGGCCGCGAATGCACCTCTGCTCGAGGTCAAGGATGTGGCGCTCGCCTACGGGAAGGCGCAGATCCTCGACGGGATCAATATGGTCCTGGAACCGGGGGAGTGCACGATGCTGCTCGGCGAATCGGGGTCGGGCAAGACGACACTGTCACAGTGTGTGGCCGGGCTCAACGACGACTACAAGGGATCTGTTCGACTGCGCGGCACGGAACTGGCACGGTCGACGCGCAAACGCACGAATGAGCAGCGCGTGGGCATCCAATACGTGTTCCAATCGCCGTTCTCCTCGCTCAACCCGCGGCGGTCGATCGGTCAGTCGCTGACGGTGCCCTTGGAGATGAGCGGTCAGGAGACGGCCGCGAGCAGGAAGGCCGCTGTCGAGGAAGCACTCGATTCGGTGCGGCTGGGACGATCGTTCTATCACCGGCGTCCCGGTGACCTCTCCGGCGGTGAGCGGCAGAGGGCCGCGATCGCCCGAGCGCTGGTCAACGCGCCGTCGGTGATGGTCTGTGACGAGATCACCTCGGCGCTCGACGTCAGCGTGCAGGCGTCGATCGTCGCCCTGCTGCGGACCCTGCGGGAAGAGCGTCAACTGGCAATGCTCTTCGTCACGCACAACATCGCGCTGTCGCGGCATATCGCCGACAACCTCGCGGTGCTCAACAAGGGCAAGATCGTCGACTACGGACCGACCGCGCAGGTGCTCGAGGATCCGTCGCACGAGTACACGCGGGCGCTGATCGCCGACGTGCCGAAGTTCTGAGGGGCGTCTGTCCGGTAGGGCTGGGGCGAGGTCAGCGCAGCAAGGCCCCGCCCCCTTTTTTCGCTGAGTCTGTGGGTTGCTGCGTCTGAGAGCTGGGGATGGCTGCAGCCGGAAGGCGCAGCCAAACTGCGTCCCCTATGTCAGTGACGACAGATACAGTCGATCTATGTCACAGCAAAGACGCGCTGGCAGCGATTCGAGATGCTGCACCCGGCAAGATTCTCCCTTGGTTTGGCGGGACTATGTTGATGATCTGCACCCGTCCGTGGTTGCAATGGACCGTTGGTTGGATGGCCTTGTTCCGTTCGAGAGATTACATCAAGAAGGGGAGAATGCAGAGCTGATGGAAGCAGCTGCCGCCGGGGAGCTGTGGGACAGCGGCGATGAAACCACCCGAATCAAGCCGATTTACAGTGATCCTGATGTGTACGAATTGCGGAGACGAGCGTTGACCAAAGCTCTGCGTTTCTATCATGCTGAACCATTCGAACTGCCGACTTCATTGGTCTCACTGCACAGGCATATCAAGTCAGGTTTTCCAAGCCAGCAGCGTGAGATCGATTTTGCAGTAGAGCGCTACCGAGCTGGTGCGGGGAACGGTTGGCAACCGCGCTCCACGCCACCTAACAACCTGTAAGTTGTTTCTGTATAATGAACGATATGACTGCCGCGCGGAAGAATGCTTTGTCGACCCTGAATCCTGAGCTCGTGCGAGCGCGCGCAAAAGTTCTTGCGCGTGAAGATCGGGAGCTCAAGGCAGAATTGATCAGAATCCGCCAAGAGTCCGGTCTTACTCAGAAAGAGCTCGCCGACATCATGGGAGTGACGCAGCAGGCTATTCACAAACTTGAGCGATACGACTCTGATCCGAAAGCGTCGACGTTGCGACGATACGCGAATGCCCTCGGCGCGTTTTATGAACACCAGGTGCATAAGGATCAGGGGCAGTCGGTGTGGCTTGCAGCCCGCCGCGAGTGGGAGATTGCGCGAACGACAACTGTTTCAGTGTCTTCGGCTGGTGGTGGAAGTGCACCTGCCGCTGGTAGATCATGGCGCACCGTCAAGCAGTCCGACTTCGGACTTGCGAGGTGATCTTCCATGACGTTTGAAGGCGACGACCCTCTTGATGAAGTTCGAGCTCTCATGGACCAGGTGCAACTCGAATCTGTGGAATTCCATGAAGTGTCTGCCCGCCGTTTCGACTCCCGTTCGGACGGAGAGGACGGGGAGATCTCGATCGAAGTGCAGATCAGAGAAGGGCCAGGCGGGTTCGGCGTTCGGTTGATAGCCACCGCAGAAGTGGCAATTGGCGAAGCTGTCGTCAGCGTGGCGGGCGAGTATTCGATGTCTGAGGGCGCCGACCCCAGCAGTCGGACGATCAAGCAGTTCGTCAATGAAGTTGCTGTCATGACCGTGTTGCCCTACCTCCGTGAGGGGATGACCACGATCACCGCGAAAGTGTTCGGCAAGGCGCTGTACATACCGATCATTCCGCGTGGCGATATTGCCGTGGAGCTGGAAGGCGATGACGTTGTGGAAGAAGACGCTCAGGCGTAATCGGCTCATCCGAGCGTCGATCCACCCCGGCATCGGTCATAAGCTGCTGCTGTGATCTGGGCTGCGACGCCAGTGGACCGCCGAGGTGTCAGTCACCTTGTGCGGGAATCCGCGACCGCACCCGCCAGGTCGCCGGAGAGCTCTTCGCGGGTGAGGTGGGTGAGGCGACTGATCGCCCTGATGAGCCCATCGGATCCGAGGTAGCCGACGGATCGGGCAGCGGAGGCAACTGTGAATCCTGCGCGGATTCTGCGCAGGGCCAGGTTGAGTCGCTTCCGGGTCCTCCAATGCACGAAAGACATGCCCAGGTCGTCTTTGATGATCCGTTCGACGTGCCGTTTGCTCATCGAATGTCGCTCGGCAACGGCGGTCAACGGCACTATCAGGTTCATAGGGTCGTTCACGATCGCTTGGACTGCACGGTGCTGCGGTTCCGGAATCGGGAAGTCATCGACGGCGAAGGTGACCAGCTCTCCGTCGAGGGCTTCCCTGAGCGGCCGGCGCTCGGCCTCGCTGTTCGGAGACGAGGCGAGGATGAGCAGGGCGGTTTCGCGGATGGCAGTTGATCGGCGGATATGGAGGAACCCTTCGGGCGGTTCCGTCTGCGGTGACAGTCGCGGGCCGAGCATGATGGAGTCCGATTTCGTCGTGACCGAGTGGTCGATGCCCGACCCCAGCCACAGGCTGGACTCGGAGGCGAGGCTGAGATGCGTCATTCCGAACCCGCGTCCGCGCAGATGGACGTCCACGGAGCCGCTGATGACATGAACGAGCAGTGGGTATGAATGGCTGTGCCAATCATGCCCGGTGAGGAGCACTGGTCGTTCCGTCTCGCTGTCGTCTCGTCGCAGGCGAGCGTGTCGTGTTGGTCGGGTGATGATGTCGCCTTTGTCGTAAGTGGGCCGAGAAGTTTGGTTAGGCTGGGCTATGTTCTTCGAGTCTAGTCCGTGCCCGTCAAGCGAGGTAGTCAATGTCCGTGCTCCGTCGAATCAGTGCGCTCTTCATGGGGGCATGTCTTCTACTCATCACCGCTTGTGCAGGTCCCACGAATACGTCCGAGAATGGTCCCTCGGCGAATGGAACCGAGACCCGTACGATCGCGACCGAACAGGGCAAGGTCGAGGTTCCGGCCGATCCGCAGCGGGTGGTTGTGCTCAACTACGCTCTCGCCGGTTATCTCTTCGACCTCGATGTGCCGGTCGTGGGCACGACTCCCGAGGTCACGGAAACCGACGGGGAGTTCTCGCCGTTCTGGGCTGAGAAGGCTGAGGCCCAGGGAACCGAGTTCTTGCCGTGGAGCAACGATGGATTCGACCTCGAAGCCATCATCGAGGCCGAGCCCGACCTCATCATCGCCGGAGGGATCGGATTCCCGCTCAAACATGCGACCGACTCCTACGACAGACTGCAGGAAGTGGCGCCCACGGTACTCGTATCAGGAGACAAGCAGACCTGGCAGGACCAGTTCTCCTTCATCGCCTCCGAAGTGCTGGGCCGACAGGCGGACTATGAGGAGTTCGAGTCCGCGTATGAGGATCGCGCCGCCGAGGTGAAGGACACCATCTCGATCCCCGATGGAGAGATTTCCATCCTCACGCTCGACAGTAAGGACACTCCCTATATCCTCATCGAGGGCAAGAGCCTGTCGGCGGAGCTGGAGCCGCTCGGCTTCACAACCGCTCCGCTGTTCGAAGAGAACGATATCGAACCCTACACTGCGGGCGGAGACATGTTCGGACCCTCGCTCGAGGTTCTCCCGGACGTCCTCCGCTCCGAGACGTTGTTCGTGGTCGGCTTCAACAATGCGAGCATCGGCGTCGACGACCTCAAAGACGAAACGCCGTACGATCGCATACCCGCGTTCGAAACCGGTCAGGTCCACGATCTCCCGTACTGGTCGATGCGCGGCGACTATGACGAGGCGATGGCTCTGCTCGACATCGTCGAGGAAATGTTCCCCGCGAAGCAGTGACGACGAAGGCGGTCAGCGATCGGGCTGCTGGGGACGGGGGTTCCAGCTGCCAGTTCAACGGCGTATGGTCGTCTCAAAGTCGCTGTCGATCATCTGAAGGGGTGGGCCGCGATGAGCCGAGGTTGGTTGGCCGTGGTGTCTGCCGAACACGTTGCCATCGGAGTGCAGCGAGGTTTCGCGCAAGTCAACCACGGCAAGCGGTCACCGCTGGCGAAGATGGCTGCGGGAGATGCGCTCGTCTACTATTCGCCGACCACAGTGCGCGGAGTATCCGACGGATGCCGTTCGTTCACAGCAATCGGGACGTTGCCCGACGACGAGATCTGGCAGGCCGACGAAGGTTCGTTCAAACCGTTCCGCAGGCGGGTCGACTACCTGCCTGGAAACCATGTGCCGGTCAATGATCTGCGGGACAGGCTGGCGCTCGCTGCGGACGCGCGTTGGGGGTATCAGCTGCGCCGAGGATTCCTCGAACTGGACCCAGCGGACGTGCACATCATCCGCACGGCGATGACGGCACAGAAATAGTCCGCAGTCAGTGGACAGCGAAGGCGGTCATCGATCCGTTGAGGGCGAGTCGATCGTTGATGCGTCATCCTCGGAAGGCGCATCCTCGTTTCGGCTCTGATCCTCGCCGGTCTCGTCCTTCCGCCCGAAGTCGTCGGGGTCGACCTTGTCGAGGTACTCGGATGACGGTGCGCCTCCCGCCTCGTGGTCGAGGTTCTCCGCAGCCTTGCGCATGCCGTCTGATGTGCTGCCTTCGGTGCTGTTGTCGTCGGTTGACATTCTGACCACCTTTCGCTGGAGAGCGCGGACGGAAAATCAGTCTACGGGGTGGTCTTGAGCACGTCGGTCAGGCTTGAGGTCTGGAAATTTAAATACCTTTGAGGATAATGTATCCAACGGGTTAACGAAGTGTGTAGGGTTGGCTCATGGAGCCCCACCACTCGACGTCGCCCGGCGACGAAGTCATCCGACAGGCCCACATCCCGCGCCGAGTCCTCGTGCTCGGCGCGACCGGTTACATCGGCGGTCGCCTCGTGCCTCGACTTCTGCAGGCCGGTCACGAGGTCCGAGTCGGGGTGCGGCGACCTGAGAAACTCGAACAGGTTCCCTGGGTAGCCGACGTCGACGTGAGAGCTCTCGACCTCGACAGCGGTCGCGGACTATCCGACAGCCTCGTCGGCATCGATACGGTCTACTACCTTGTCCACTCCATGGGGTCCGGCGGGGACTTCGAAGCGGCCGAGGCCCAAGCCGCCAAGCGCTTCGTTCGTGAGGCCGCATCAGCCGGCGTGCGTCGCATCGTCTACCTCGGAGGGCTGCATCCGGAAGGGCGCAGATTGTCGAAGCACATGCGCTCGCGGGCGACCGTCGGACGGATTCTGCTCGACTCCGAGGTCAACGCGATCGTCTTCAACGCCGGCATCATTATCGGCTCCGGCTCCGCCTCGTTCGAAATGATTCGCCATCTCGCCCTGACGCTGAGGTGGATGCCGGCACCGGACTGGGTGGCCAACCGCGTCGAACCGCTGTCGGTCCGTGACGCTCTCTACTACCTTCTTTCCGCCGCGGATGTGGAAGGAGCGGTCAACCGCTCGTTCGATATCGGTTCGCGGCAGATCCTCACTTATGCGGACGTGATGCGGACCTTTGCCGCTGTCGCCGGCCTCAAGCCCCGTCACGTCATCGCGCTGCCGCTTCCCGCCCCGACCCTGTCAGGTATCTGGGTCGGGCTGGTGACACCGCTGCCGTTCCGCCTCACACTCCCGCTCGTCCAGTCTCTGCAGGAGGATGCGGTGGCCTCATCACACGATGTCGACGAGGTCATCCCACCGCCCGAGTCCGGGCTGATCAGGTTCGACGACGCCGTCCGACTCGCGTTGCGTCGTGAGGTCGAGGGCGCTGTGGATACGAACTGGGACGCCGACGCAGGAGGGCTCGACGAGGCTGCCCAACCGTTGCCCAATGATCCGCAGTGGTCGGGCAGGCGCATCTTCACCGATGAACGGTCGGCGACGATCCCCGGTCTCTCGGCCGCCGAGGTGTGGCCCGTGATAGAGGGCGTCGGCGGGTCCAACGGGTGGTACTCCTGGCCCCTGGCCTGGAAAGTCCGCGGATTCTGGGACAAAGCCGTCGGGGGAGCCGGCCTCAAACGAGGTCGGCGGCTGCCGGACACCCTGCGCATCGGCGACCCGGTCGATTGGTGGAGAGTCGAACGCCTGGAGCGAAACTCTCGCCTGTTGCTGCGCGCCGAGATGAGAGTCTCCGGTCACGCGTGGCTCGAATTCACACTGGCGGACTCCGACGACGGCTGCGAGTATCACCAGACAGCGACCTTCATCCCCACCGGGCTGCGCGGCCACATCTACTGGGCCCTCGTCGCCCCGTTCCATCGGTTCATCTTCCCCGCAATGGCGAAGAACATCGCCGCCGAGGCGCGGCGTCGTGTCCGACGGCGAATGATCCACGGAGCAGGCTTTGATCAGGAGCGGTCCATCAGCATCGATGCGAAGCCGTCCCGGTAGGTGGGGAACTTCAGTTCACCCACGAGCGAGCCGAAGCGAGTCCCATCGATCCGTTTGCCGCCCGGCTTCTCGTCCTCGACATGGCCGGGGACGGGCACGCCGAGGCGGTCGGCGATGAAGGCGGCGACCTCGCCCATCTGAGCAGGCAGGGAATCGACAGCGTGGACCAGGTCCGGCGGTTTCGAGTCAAGCGCCAAGCGCTCGAGGCCGTGGACCAGGTCGTCTCGGTGGACGCGATTCGTCCACCGCTGATGGTTGAACTGCTGTCCGCGTCGCACGGAGTCGATGAGACGGGTGCGGCCAGGCCCGTAGATACCAGCCGGGCGCACGATCGTGAGGTGGTCGAAGAGCTCGGCCGCCTCGGACTCGGCCGCAGCGAGGACCTCACCCGGCCCGGGCCCTGGAGCGATCGGAGCGTCTTCGGTGATCACACGCGTCGGGTCCTCAGCAAGGACACGCGTGGAGGAGACCAGGACGACTCGGCCCGGCTGTGACTCGAGCACGCGGGCCAGCCCCCGCACACCGCAGAGGTAAGAGCGTTCGTACCCGGCCCTTGTAGACTCGTCAGGAGTGAGGGTCACGATGACGGCGTCGAGATCGGCCAATCGAGAATCGCTGCGGGCGGAATGGTCCGCGCGACTGGCGGCGGGAGCACCGTTACGGGTGAGATCCATCGCGATGGTCTCGAAGGCATCGGGCAGTTCGGCGACGCGCCGACGCAGTCCTATCACCTCGTGCCCCTGTGCGACCAGCCGCAGGCCCAGTCTTGTGCCCAGGTCCCCGCACCCGGCCAGGAGAATCCTGCGTCCGTTCGTCGTGCTCATTCCGCCTCACTCTTCATCCGGTCATAGGCGGCCAATGCCGCTTGGCGCGATGCTTTGAGGTCGACGAGCGGCTCGCGATCGCCGTGTGACCGTTCCGTTCGGGTGAGACCGCCCGGTCCGCGGCCCAGCCACCTGCCGACGTACTCGTTGTGCGGGTCGAAGCGCTCACGTTGGCGTTCGGGATTGAAGATCCGAAAATACGGCGCCGCATCGGCTCCGCACCCGGCCACCCATTGCCAGGAGACGAGATTGTTGGCTTCATCGGCGTCGACGAGCGTGTCCCAGAACCACTGTTCGCCGTGCCACCAGTGGATGAGCAGATTCTTCGTCAGGAAGCTCGCCGTGGCCATCCGCACTCGATTGTGCATCCACCCGGTCTGCCACAGCTGGGCCATGCCGGCGTCGACCAAGGGAATCCCGGTCGTCCCGTTCTGCCAATGGTTGAGCGCCTCGGGGTCGTCCTCGTATGGGAAGCGCGCGAACTCCGGCCGCATCGGCTCGGACTCGACGTTCGGCAGATGGTAGGTCAGGTGCCAGGAGAACTCGCGCCAGTAGAGCTGGCGGATCCATGCGTGCCGATCATCGTCGCTGACCTCCGGCAGGTCCAGGGCCGCGGCCAGCAGCTGCCGCGGGGAGAGTTCGCCGAAGCGCAGTCGCGGTGACAGGCCTGACGTGCTGTCTGGGTCAGCCGGGACATCATGCGAATCGGCGTAGTCGTCGACCTTGTCGCTGAGGTCCGCCAGCGCTCGGGCCGCCTCTCGGCACCCGGGGCTCCAGTGTTCGGCCACAGTCGTCTGCCACCACTGTGGGGTCTTCGCCGAAGCGAAATCGCCCGAGCCCGTGTCAGTTCCGTCGAGGAGGCCGAGATTGTCGAGACTGCACACCCACGAGTGCCCTTCGAGAATCTGTCGGTGGGCCTTCGTCAGAGAGCGCTGTCTGCGCGGGGCGGGGAGGACATCTCCGACGCTGCGATCGCGTACGGCGTTGAAGTACGGAGTGAACACCTTGTAGAAGTCCCCACCCTGTGGGCTGACCGTCCAGGGTTCGACCAGCAGCGCGCCGGTATGGGAGTGCACAGCACACCCGGCGTCGGTCAGCTGTGTCTTGATCTGTGCGTCGAGGCGGCGGGAGGCCGGCGCATAGCGGCGCGACCAGCGCACGGCATCGACTTCCAGGTCCGCGGCCGCCTGCGGGACGATGTCCGCAGCGGAGCCTGCTGCGAAGATCAGCGGGATACCGAGCTGTGCGAGTTCGGTCTCCAGGAGGCGCAGCGACTCGTGCGCCCACCAGCGGGTGGCCCCGCCCAGCGGGCGTGGGCCCAGACCATCATCGTCTCGGCACTCCCTGATCCAGAGGCCGATCACCTGACCGTCGGCGCGGGCTGCAGTCAGGGCCTCGTGGTCCTCGACGCGCAGGTCGTCGCGGAACCAGACGAGGGTGAGATGCTCGTTGCTCATCAGTTGGTTTCCTTCTTCGCTCTTCGTAGACGACCGAGCAGACCGCGCCGCAGCAGCCCTTGCGGCGGCGGAGTCCAGATCGGGGTGCCTGCGACCCGCCAGGTGCTAAGCAGTTCGTTGGCGGCGAGATACCCGGTGGTCGCCGCGCGTTCCATCAGAGCCACCGGCAGTTCGCACCGAATGTGGTCACCGGCCAGGACCAGGCCGGGCAGCGTAGTGGAGACGCCCGGCCGGTCGGCCCAGGCTCGGGTGTCGCTGAGCCCGCAATCGGATTCGATGAGGAATTCGCGGTGGAGGATTTCGATGTGTCTGGTCTCCGGATATACCTCGTGCAGATCTGCCAGAAGCTGCTCGGCGACTGCGTCCTCGTCCACGGAGTCGGCAAGGGCGTAGGCATGGAGTTCGACGACGGATCCCGCGTGCTTCTCGGCCCACCGGGTGGCACCTGTCTCGAATCGTTCGAGTACGGAGACGTTGTCGAGCAGCTCAAAACCGCTGGTGCCCAGGAACGCGGGCCGGTCGGGCGCGACCGCCTCGGCGAACCAGAGCCGGAGCACTGCAAACGGTGGGGAGTTGCGCTGCGCGGCGACACGGGTGAACCAGTCATGCTGCTCCTGCTGAGCGGCCGAACCTTCCCGACCGGCACGAAGGGCCTCTGCAGAGTCGTCGTGCGCCTCGATCGTGGAGATCAGACGCCGAGTGCTCGCGGGGTCGGCGGCGAGGACGAGCGCATCGGAGTCAATGACCCCCGCAGTCGTGTCGACACTCCAGCCGCCAGGGGTTCGGGTGAGCGCGCGGGCTGCAGTGGTGGTCTCGATGCGCACTCCGAGGTCCTCCAAGTACCGTCCCAGCGGTGCCCACAGGGCGGTGTCGTAGTCGTCATCGGGGACGTCGAAGAGCAGCCCTTCGGCCGAACCGGCGAAGTAGGTGTGGAACATGGCGACGAGTTCCCCGGCGGAGAAGTCGCCCGGGTCGGCGAAGAAGGACCGCGCGAAGACCTCGAGGGCGAGGTGGCGCGCTTGCTCCGGGAAGCGGAGCCGGTCGAGGAACGCGGCCGCCGACTCCCCGTCATAGCGGGAGAACGAGTCCGGGAAGTCGACATCGATGAGTTCCAGAGCTGTGCCGAGGTCGACACGCGTCAGACCCAGCAGCGGGAAGGTCGGGCTGCTCAGCACGAAGCCGAGGAGATTCAGCGGGGGAGTCCGCGGGATCGAGGCGAAGGAATCGGTGGGTCCGCCTCGGCGAATGAGGGGATAGTCGGGGATCGGTCGGAGACGATCGAGGTCGGGGTCGGTGCGGCTGAGCAGGTCGCGCAGGTTGTAGTACTGCCGGAAGAAGGCGTGGAATCCCCGGCTCATCGTCCGGTCACCTGCCACCGGCCAGGCGCTGACCCGGCCGCCGAGGCGGGGACTCGATTCGATGATCGTGACTTCGGCTCCGCGTTCGGCCAGAATCGTCGCGGCCGACAGGCCCGCAATTCCGGCGCCGACGACCGTCACGGTCTTCGGGCGCAGCAGGCTGTGTCGTCCTGGGTCGGCGGGCAGCTGTCGAGCATGCGGATCGTGCGGGGTCATTTCGCCTCCTCGGGGCTGCGGTTGAGGTTCCACTGCCAGAGCATGAGCACCGCGGTGATCATGGCGAAGCCGAACCCGAAGTCTTCGATGGGGATGTCGAAGGGGACGCGGATGCCGAGGAACATGTCCGGGTTGTAGATGACGATCGGGTCGGACAGTTTCGTCAGCCAGCCGTCGACGAGGCATTGGAACCCCAGGCAGATGGCCAGGGCCGCCCAGTATTTCGCGCGGCGGAAGATGCCGCTGCGGAAGACGAGGAGTTCGAGTCCCACGACCACGATCATGCCGAGGGCGGTCATCACGGTGTACTCGGGGATCATCGGTGCTCGCCGTCGTTGGGTGGGCGGTGATCGGCCCTGCCCGGGCGGGCGAGGTTCGTCCGGCGACCGGTGCGGCGTCCCGCCCACCCGATCACAGTGCCGACCGCTTCGTAACTCAGCAGCGCGCAGACCGGGATGACGAGGAAGAACACGAGTTCCTCGAGCGGCAGGATCCCGAGGTCGATGCCCGTGACGAAACGCGGGTCGTAGGACCAGTGGTCGCGGGCGATGGCGATGATGTCCCAGACGGCGAATACGACGACCACCGGCAGCAGAGCCTTGAGCAGAACCTGCCAGCGACGGTAGACGCGGGCGGCGAACACGAGCTCGAGCGGCAGAGTGATGAGCAGGCAGGCGGCCATGAGGCCGAGGTAGTCCCAGTGTCCGATCATGGATGACTCCGCCGTGCGGGACCGCTGCTGCCGGGTGTGCGCGCGGGGCGGGCGGACACGTGGAAACCGAGGTCGAGGTTGCGGATCCGGTAGCCCTCGATGAGGTCGTCCCAGCCGACGGTGGGCTTCGTGAGCAGTCGCGGACCGCAGGAGAGCAGCCGGTGGAGAAGCGCATCGGTTTCGTACAGGGCCAGTGACTGTCCCGGGCAGCTGTGGGCGCCGTCGCTGAAGCTCAGGCCCGCGGCCGGGGCGGACTCGTTCCGATTCGGGCAGAGCGCTTCGGCGTCGGTGCCGAATCGGTCGGTGTCGATGTTGGTCTCGCGAACGCAGATGTCGATGAGGTCGCCGGCGGGAATGATGGTGTCCCCGCGGCCGTCGCTGATGTCGATGGGGGAGGTGGCGCGACGGTAGAGGTGGCCGACGACGGGTTCGAGACGGATGATCTCCTCGAGGATGGACAGCCGTCGAGGCTGCTCGGCCGCACGGTATTCACGTTGCAGCTCCTCGTTGTCGAGCAGATGCCAGCAGGCCATCGCGATGAACTCCCGGGTCGTGACCATGCCCGCGGTGCCGTAGGTGAGGCACTCGACTAGGATGTCACCGGTGCTGTGCCCGGAATCGAGGAGGTGGGAGATGACGTCGCTGCGGTGTCGACGTCGGTGGGCGCGGATGGCGGGGAAGACGTCGTGAGTGAAGAAACTGATGAGCGGCACGATGCCGTTGACCGCCGCCTGCGCCCATTGGCGCCTCGTGCGTCCCCAATCCTCTGCGGCAAGGTCGACCGGCGGCTGACGGAAGAACGCGGTGAGCCGCGCGGCCATGTCATCGGTGTCGGATTCGGTGAGTCCCACGACCTGCGATGTCACGTCGACCGTGAAGTGCAGAGCAGCCTCGTCGAGTCGACAGCGGCCCGTGGCGGCCGCCTCGTCGACGATCGCCTGGGCGGAGGCGGCGATGTGCTCGCCGTAGCGGTCGGCGATGACCGCCGGTGCGAAGAAGCGGGCGACCTCACGGCGCTGTCGGTCGTGTGCCGGTCCGTCGGAGATGAGGATCGGATGCGCGCGGAAGAGACCACGGGGGATCTTCTCCGCGGTGAAGCCTGCTTGAGTCGTCGACGAGCGGGCGCGCAGCACCTGCCGGGCCGGGGTGAGCGAGCGGATCCTCCACATCCCCCGGTCGGCCTCGACGGCAGGGGAGGCGGTCTCATCCGTGCGGCGGGCCTTGCGCAGACCCGCCCCGGAGCGTCGGCGCATCGGGGCGGTCGCGGTCACGGCTGCTTCGTCCAGTCGACGTTGTCCAGGGACAGTTCTTCGGTCATCCCGTTGAGGAAGCGGATGACGGCATCGCGTTCGCGGCTGGTGAGGTCGGCGGCGGCGTGGATTCGTCGGGCCTGCGTGCGCCCGACGGTCTCGCAGGCCGATCGGTTCGTCTCTGCCGTGACTTCGAGGGCGTATGCGCGGCGGTCACTGGGATGGAGCTTCCTGATCACGTGCCCTTCGCGTTCGAGGCGATTGATCAGCTTCGTCACCGAGGCCGCCGACATCGACATATGGGCCGACAGCATCTTCGGAGTCACGACCGCATTCTGCCGCTTCGCGGCGATGAGGTAGTGCATAGCACGCATGTCCTGCTCGCTGAGCTTCATGAACCTGCGGGAGGCCTCGGAGAGAGCGCGTTCGGCCTCGCGCAGCCGGGCGAGCGCTTTCATGACCGCAGCGATCTGCTCGCGGTCGGCAGCGGAGAGGTCGGAGGAATCGACGAGGTCACCGGGAAAGCTGGACTGCGATCCGGTGTACATGTTCTCTGTGATCGGGTCGTGAACGCCCGCGGCCTCCGTTGACTCCATAGCGGCATCTTACTGATTTTCAACCCTTGAACGCATAAGAATAACTCCGTGCATATAGTAACCTAAAGTGTAGTATATCGTTCAGGTTACTACAGATCGACCGAAGGACTCAGCGATGACCACTGCCGAGGGTGTCGGGTTCGGATCCCCCGTCACAGCCGACATCGAGTCCGAGGTTCGGCGTGTGCTCGATGCCCGGGCAGACCGAGTGGCGGCTCTGGGCCCGTCGATCATCGAGGCGTGGGACCGTCTCTCGAGCTGTCTGCTCGGGGGAAAGCTGCTGCGCCCGCGACTGCTCATGTCAGCCTTCGACGCGCTCGCCCCCGATCCGTTCTCGGATTTCGTCACCGAGGCGGCCCCGCTCCGATCGGGCGCGGCCGCCGACGGCGCGCCCGCGGGGAGAGGCCGGGCCCTGCGCATTGCGGCAGCCGTCGAGCTGCTGCACTTCGCTCTTCTTCTCCACGACGACGTTATCGACGGCGACCTCATGCGCCGCGGGCGCCCGAACTTCATCGGCCTCCTGCTCGAGGACTGGCAGGCTGCCGATGGTCCCGCCGCCGAGCCGACGTCGGGTGCCTCGGCGCTGCAGGCGGCACGCAGCACGGCGATGCTGGTCGGAGACCTGCTGCTGGCCTCTGCCCAGCAGATCGTCTTCAGTCAGGTGCCTTCCGGGGATGCGGGTGCGCGACTTCTGGAGCAGTTCGACCGAGCCGTGACCGAATCGGTGGCCGGTGAGCTGACCGATGTGGCGCTCAGCGCCGGACTCATCGGCGCGGACCTGGCCGGCGTGGTGGAGATGAGCCGTCAGAAGACCGCGACCTACTCTTTCGAACTACCGCTGCGTTCGGCTGCGATCCTCGCCGGTCACGGCCCGGAGGTCGAGGATGTCCTCGGCCGGGTCGGTGCCATGCTCGGGTTGTCCTACCAGCTCCAGGACGATCTGCTCTCGACCTTCGGGCATCCTGCAGACCACGGCAAGGACGCCTATTCCGATCTGCGGGAGGGCAAGGAGACGGCACTCATCGCCGTCGCCAGGCGTACGGCCGTCTGGCCGCTCATCGAACCGCACTTCGGAACCGGGGATCTCAGTGAAGGCGACGGAGCGAAGGTGAGGTCGCTGCTGTCCGAGTGCGGGGCCGAACGTGAGATTCGCGTGCTCATCGACGAACTCGCCGATAATGCGCGGGAACTCGTGGCGACCGCACCGTCGGGCATCGGGTCGGACATGATCGTGCTCATCGACGACCTCATCGCCGCACTCGACGGGAGACGATCATGAAACGCAGCGTGGACCGCTTGGGCCCCCTCGGGCGCTATTCCTTCGTGTCGACCCGGATCTCGCGGTCGGTCATCGGCGCGTACTCGACGTCCTTCGGTCTGGCGGCACGACTGCTAGGGCACCGCCACCGCGACCACGTGCGCAATATCTACGCCCTGGTCCGGGTCGCAGACGAACTCGTCGACGGGGTCGCCGCCGAAGCGGGCATCGCCATCGACGAACAGCATCAGATGCTCGACCGGCTCGAAGCCGAGACCGAAAGCGGGATGAGCCTCGGCTACAGCAGCAACCCCATCGTCCATGCCTTCTCCCGCACCGCCCGTGCGGCCGGATTCGGAGACGAACTGACCCGGCCGTTCTTCGCCTCCATGCGCACAGACCTGCAGACAACGGCATCGGGCGATTCGACCGCTGCCGCCCAGGGGCGGGTCGGCTTCGGTCGGAGGGAACATGCCGATTATGTCTACGGGTCTGCCGAGGTCGTGGGGCTGATGTGCCTGCGGGTCTTCGTCCGCGATGAGTCGTACTCGAAGGAGGAAGAACGGCTTCTCGAACACGGTGCCCGCAGCTTGGGTGCGGCCTTCCAGAACGTCAACTTCCTTCGCGACCTCGGCGATGACACGCAGCGTCTGGGGCGAAGCTACCTCACCGAAGAGGCCACGGTCGACGACCGAACGCAGGAGCGATGGATCATTGCCATCCGCGAACAGATCGCTGCCGCCGCGCAGACGATTCCGCTTCTGCCCGGTGACGCCCGCCTGGCAGTACTGTCCGCATTGCGGCTGTTCTCCGCGCTGACCGACAGATTGGCCGAAGTGCCGGCCGCAGAGCTTCCACGTCGACGGGTCCGAGTGACGGGCCCGGACAAGGCGGCGCTCGTCCTCCGGGCGATGTACGAGGTGCGGACGGGGGCGAAGCGATGAGTCGGGTGATCGTCATCGGCGGGGGAATCGCCGGACTCGCCACCTCGGCGCTTCTGGTCCGCGACGGACACGAGGTCACTCTGCTCGAACGCAACAGCCGCCTCGGCGGGCGTGCGGGAAGCGTCGAGGAACACGGCTTCCGATTCGACACCGGTCCTTCCTGGTTTCTCATGCGGGAGGTCTACGACCATTTCTTCGCACTGCTCGGTACGAGCACGGAGGAGCAGCTGGATCTGCGGCTCCTCGACCCCGGGTATCGGGTCTTCTCGGAGCCTGATGACGTGGCCGGTCTGCGGAGCGTGGAAGTGCCGCACGGCATCGAGGCGGTGGCCGACCTGTTCGAGAGCATCGAACCGGGAGGAGGTGCCGCGGTGCGGACGTATGTGAGATCCGCGGGGTTGACGGCCGAAGTCGCGCGCAGTCGGTTCCTCTACAACCCCTTCACGAAGCTGAGGCCGGCCCTCGGCCGGGATGTTCTCCGGTCTCTGCCACAGCTGACCCGACTGCTGCTGCGGCCGCTCGCGACATTCGTGGATCGGCGGTTCGAGGCATCGATCCTGCGCCGGATCCTGACGTATCCGGCAGTGTTCCTCGGCACCGACCCCAATCGTGCTCCCGCGATCTATCACCTGTTGAGCGCATTCGACCTGGATCAGGGAGTCTTCTATCCGATGGGTGGATTCTGGGCCGTCGTCGAACGTCTGGAAGCGCTGGCTCGCCGAGCCGGGGTCACGGTGATCACCTCGGCGGAGGCGACGGAAGTGATGACGCAGGACAGGGGCGGTCGAACAGTCGTCAGCGGAGTCCGCTGGACCGACTCCGACGGTCGATCGCATGTCGAACCGACCGATCTCGTCGTGTCCGCAGCCGACCTGCACCATACCGAGACCGAGCTGCTTCCGCCACGGCTGCGCAGCTACCCCGAGCCGGTCTGGTCGAAGGTGGAGAGCGGGCCGGGGGCGATCATCGCCATGCTCGGCATCGACGGGGCCTTGCCCGAACTCGCTCATCACTCGCTGTTCTTCACCGATGAGTGGGAGGAGAACCTGCAGGCGATCTTCGGTGCCGAGCAGAAGATACCCGAGCCGGCATCGCTCTATGTGTGCAGACCCAGCGCCACGGATCCCACGGTGGCACCGGCCGGGTGTGAGAATCTCTTCGTTCTCATTCCGGTTCCGGCGGACGTGGAGATCGGCAGTGGGGGATCGGACGGGAAAGGAAGCCCCGCCCTCGAGGCGGCAGTCGATGCCGCGCTCGAGCGCATCGGACTGTGGGCAGGAATCGAGGACCTGCGCAGTCGGATCAGACTGCGCAGGACCCTGGGCCCGGCCGATTTCGCCCGGGACTTCTACTCGTGGAAGGGAGGAATGCTCGGGCCATCACACATCCTCCGACAGAGCGCATTTCTGCGGATGCAGAACCAGTCACGACGCGTGGACGGACTCTTCTACGCCGGAGCAACGACCGCGCCGGGGATCGGTGTGCCGATGTGCCTCATCAGCGCAGAGCTTGTGGCCAAACGCATTCGCGGAGATCATTCGGCAGGGCCGACGCCCGCGTGATGTGCGCCGGTGCTCCGCTGGGATCGTCTGCTGGACTCAGCTGCTGGTCGAGTAGACCTGCTCGGATCCTCCGGTGCGCACCCGATTGCGGCGGCGGGTCTCCGGGCTGGTGCCGCGCGAATCGGATGAACGGCGGTTGGCCGGTTGACCGGAGCGCGTTGTCGAACCCTGACCACCGGAACGGCTGCTGCGAACCGACTCGCGACGGCGGCTGCCCTCGGCGCTGCGACCGCCCTGGCCGGCTCCGCCGCTGCGACCGGAACCATTGCCACGACCGCCTTGGCCGGAACCGGTGCCGCGGTTGTTCTGTCGGGAGGCGTTGCCGTTGCGCTCTCCGCCGTTGCCGCGGGACTTCTCGCGGCTGCGACCCGACTCGTTGACGGCGCCATCGCGGCCCGCACTTCCACCGCGTCCGCCACGGCCGCCTCGGCGACGGGGCGAGCGACCACCGGACTTCGCCGGTTCGGTCTTCTTGCGCGGCTGGACGGGTTCCTTCGGCTGCGGGGCGACGTATTCGGCGATCTCACCGACGAGCTCGGTCACCTCGGGGGACTCTGCGGTGACCTTATGCGGGGTCGCCTTGATGGCGGCCTTGCGCAGGAGCATCTGGGTGTCCTTGCGCTCTTCGGCGGTCATCACCGTGACGACGTCACCGGCGCTGCCGGCACGTGCGGTGCGACCGGAACGGTGCAGGTACGCCTTGTGTTCGGTCGGGGGATCGACGTGGACGACGAGCTCGACGGAATCGACGTGGACGCCGCGGGCAGCGATGTCTGTGGCCACGAGCACCTTCGCCTCACCATCGGTGAACGCGGCGAGGTTGCGATCGCGAGCGCCCTGCGACAGGTTGCCGTGCAGATCGACGGCGGGAATGCCCGCTGCCGTGAGCTGGCGGGCGAAGCGTTTGGCCCGGTGCTTCGTGCGAGTGAAGAGGATGCGGCGGCCCGTGCCGGAGGCGAGCTTGTGCACGAGTTCGTTCTTGTCGTCGACCGACACCTGGAACACGTGGTGGGTCATCGCCGAAACGTGGGAGGTCGCCTCGTCGACGGAGTGGAGGACCTCGTTGTGGAGGAAACGACGGACGAGCTTGTTGACGTCGTTGTCCAAGGTGGCGGAGAAGAACATCCGCTGTCCCTCAGCCGGGGTCTGGTTGAGGATTCGGGTGACTCCGGGCAGGAACCCGAGGTCAGCCATGTGGTCGGCCTCGTCGAGGATGGTGACCTCGATGTTCTCGAGCGTGAGGATGTCCTGCTGGAGCAGGTCCTCGAGGCGGCCGGGGCAGGCCACGACGATGTCGACGCCGGCCTTGAGTGCGACCTCCTGTCGCCGCTGCTTGACCCCGCCGAAGATCGTCGTCGTCCGCAAGCCCACGGCCTTGGCCAACGGGTCGATGACCTCGGTGATCTGCGTGGCGAGCTCACGGGTGGGAGCGAGCACGAGTCCGCGCGGATGGCGGAACTTCTGCGGACTCTTGCCGGATTCGGCCAGTCGGGCGACGAGCGGAATGGAGAATGCCAGGGTCTTGCCGGACCCGGTCTTTCCGCGGCCGAGCACATCGCGGCCGGTCAGCGTGTCGGGCAGAGTGTCCTGCTGGATCGGGAAGGCCTGAGTCTTGCCTTCCTTGCTCAGCGTGTCGACAAGCTTGGCGGGAACACCGAGTTCGGCGAACGAGGTGGGGGCTGAGGAGGCCTTCTTCGTGCGATTGCCCGTGCTGCTTGTGGTGGTGTTGCTGTTGCTGCCTCCGCGGGTGCGGGTGCTGCGGGGATTGGTGCGAGTCTGTGACGTAGTGATGGGGTGGCCCTTCGACGTGCCGGAGGGCGTGCCGGTGCCGTGAATAGGTGGCAGGCAGCCGCTTCCGGTCATGGAATGAGCGCTGTCGGCGCTCTCGATCGCCGAGAGAAAACGACTTCGGAAATGCGCGGGTGCTTTCACCCAGCTGCAGAGACGAGGCGTCCTGACGACGCAGGGAACCCGAAAACGGGTTCGCAAGTACCTTCAGTATACGGCCAGCAGAGCTCGGAGCAGAATCGGCCGGTGCCCAGCCCGGCTCAGACTGGTCTAAGCCGGACGCCCGACGCGCTCGTCGGGTGTCAGCTCCGGGGCGTCGTTCGGGATCGTGTCGAGCGGTTCGGGGGCGGCCGCCTCGGCGTCGAATTCCGGGTTGGGGACGGCATCGGTCACTGAGCTGGGCACGGTGTCGGGCACGGGGAGGGACACGGTCGAATCCGAGAGCTCATGTGCGGGCGCGACCGGCCGCGAACGGTTTCGGCGATGTCCGGTCACCCGAGCGGCGATCATCACCGAGGCCCAGCCGATGCCGATGCCCGCGATGTCGTCGAGGATGTAATGCCAACCGAAGTAGAGCGTGGCCACGACCGTCACACCGAAGAAGATCCAGGTGAACACCTGGACGGCGCGATGCTGTTTCGTCAGCGTCATGAATAGAGCGGCGGCGAAGGTGACGGAGACGTGCAGCGATGCGAACGCGGCGACACCCTGGATGGAGTCACTGCCGATCGGGTTGCTGAGGTAGTCGAGGCGAGTGTCGATGAGGGATTCCTGGAGCTCACTGACTCCGGTCTCGGGCAGCGCCCGGAAGACCTCCGGATGGCTGAACACCGGGCCGACCGATGGCAGGAGATAGTAGCTGACAGTGCCGAGCACCCAATTGAGACTCAACATGGTCGTATACCAAGCGCCGACGGCGAGTCTGCGATTGAGCACGAGGACCGCGCCGAGGCTGATCGGAATGAGCGGCAGGTAAGCGAGGTAGGCGATCGACAGCAGGTTCGCCGCGATGTCGGTGCCGAGGAGTTCGTGCAGGAGCACAGCCGGAGTGTTTCCGCCCATGAGCCAATGGTCGAGGCGGAACAGCTGCTGATCGAAGAGGGTGCCCTCGCGGAACACCGGCAGCACGCTCTTGAGATTGCGGTAGGCGACGTAGCAGACGTAGAAACTCAGCAGCCCGGCACCGATGCACAGCAGACGGTGTGTGTTCCACTCCTTCTTCGCGACGTCCACGACAGACGTCGGCAGATTTCGCCACCCGCTTCGCCGCACCGTTTCCACGATCAGCCCGCCGCCGATGAATCCGAGGACCAGCAGTGGCAGCCGGATGTATGAGGGGCCGAGGAATCCGTCGGGGTCCCGCAATGGGAGATCGAGGAAGAGGGAGGAGAACACGGCGGCCGCTCCGACGAGGAGGGACAGCGCCATGGCAAAGGTGTAGGGCCAACGTCGCAATCTGGTCATCGGAACACCGTAGTAATTCACTTTTAGTACATCTTCGGATTTCCCTCGGAGGCGGCTGACCGGAGCCCCGTCTCGCCCGCGCTGGCGGGGCAGAACAGAATGGTCCACCCACTGTGCGGCTCGCGGCATTAGTGTTGGTTCATGACAGAAGGTCCATTGAACGCGCCCCCGAATCGCGATGACCCGATACCCGAGGGACTCAGACTCGGTGCCCGCTTCACCGGATACCTGCTGGTGATCATCGCGGGAATCACAGTCGCGATCTTCGTGGCACTGCAGGTCGCACAGATCGTCGTTCCTTTCCTGGCCGGGCTCGTCCTCTCTGCCCTCCTGGTGCCCATGTCGACGTTCCTGCAGCGGCATCGGTGGCCGAAGTGGTTGGCGGTGGTCACCGTCTGGGTCGTCGTCCTCGGCCTGTTGGCCGGACTTGTCCTCCTCATCACCTTTCAGATCAGAAGTGAGATACCTGAGATCCAGAAGCAGGTGGCGACGACCCTGGACGCGGCGAGGCAGCTCTTGGCCACGCAGCCGTTCGGAATCACCGAAGCCAAACTCAACGACCTCGTCGATTCCTCGGGGAAGTGGCTGCAGGACAACGCCGCCGGTCTCGGCTCCGGTGCCGCCGAGGTGGGCACGACGGCGGCTCATGTCATCGAAGGCGTCATCATCATCCTGTTCGTCACCCTCTTCGCGCTCATTGACGGACGCGGCATTTGGACCTGGGTCGTCAACATCTGGCCGAAGAAGGCGCATGCGCGGATCTCCGCGGCCGGTGAGGCCGGTTGGAAGACGCTGACGAACTTCATTCGGATCCAGCTGGTCGTCGCGGCCAGCGATGCGATCGGAATCGGAGTGGGTGCACTGATCCTCGGCGTCCCCTTGGCAGTGCCGATCGCCATGGTGGTCTTCCTCGGTGCCTTCGTGCCGTTCGTCGGAGCGATCGTGGGCGGAGCGGTCGCAGTGGGCTTGGCACTGCTCTTCAACGGCTGGGTGCACGGCCTGATCATGCTCGGAATCGTCATCGTCGTCCAGCAGCTCGAAAGCCACGTCCTGCAGCCGTGGCTGACAGGACCCACAGTGAAGATCCACCCCTTGGCGGTGATCCTCGGGGTGACAGCGGGAGCAGCGGTGGCGGGCATCGCCGGGGCCTTCTTCTCCGTGCCGGTCATCGCGACTCTCAATGCGATGATCCACGCGGCCAAAGACTACAGAGTGGGACAGCGTTGAGGCGGGCCGGGCCACGGTTGAATCGAGTGCGGATCGTCAGGGGCGCTCTTCGGCGCCTGCTCGACGACGAGTGCCTCGACAGAGCAGCCGGGCTGAGCTTCTACGCTCTGCTCTCTGCTGCCCCGGCGATCCTCGCCATGGTGTCGCTGCTCGGCGTGGTCGGGGAAGCCGAGTCGACCACGAAGGCGGTGCTCTCCCTGGTCCACGGAGTCTCGGCCGAGGCGGCCACGGCGATCCGTCCGTTCATCGTCGAACTCACCGAGTCGTCCTCGGCCGGAGCCACCCTCATCGGCAGCCTGCTGCTGGCGATCTGGTCGTCGTCGAAATACATCGGCGCATTCGGCCGTGCCCTGAACGCTGTCTACCGGGTCGAGGAGACTCGGCCGTACTGGAAGTTCAAACCGCTTATGCTCCTGATGACCGTGGTCACGCTCATCGTCCTGGCCGCTCTGGGGCTGCTGCTCGTGCTGTCCGGGCCCATCGCCGAAACGCTCGGCGAGCTCATCGGAATGGGCGAGGTTGCCCTGCTGATCTGGAACGTGGTCAGATGGCCGGTCTTCGTCTTCTTCGTCATGCTGCTCATCGCCCTGCTCTACTACGTGACCCCGAACGTCAGGCAGCCGAAGTTCAGGTGGGTCAGCCTCGGTGCGTTCGTCGCGCTGCTCGTGCTGCTCGCCGTGTCGACCTGCTTCGTTCTCTACATCAACAACTTCAGCAGCTACAACGTCACCTATGGGTCGATCGGGGGAGTGATCGTCGGGCTCGCCTGGGTGTGGATGGTCAACCTCTCGCTGCTTCTCGGCGCCGAGTTCGACGCTGAGATCGAACGCGAGCGGCAACGGCAGTCCGACGGTGCCGCAGACCGCAGGAATCAGTTCAGACGACGTGCGGCGAACTCGGCGGCATTGTGAAGCACGGTGTTCGTGTCATCGAGGATCCGACCGAAGTGGAGGAACGAATGGAGCACATGCGGATACTCCTCGAAGCGGACGTCGTTGCCTGCCCGCTGCAGGGTCCTGGCCAATGCCCGGCTGTCATCGCGCAGCGGATCGAGCCCGGCGGCCGCGACGAACACCGGCGGCAGACCGGACAGATCGGCGGTGAGGTGCGCGACGAACGGTGAATGTTCGTCCTCCGGGGTCGGCAGGTAGTCGTCGAGGAGGTTGCTGAGGTCGTGGATGCCCATGCCGTCCCAGTCGCCGCCGTAGAGCCTGCGACTGGCCGAGTCGATGAGACCGTGGCTGCCGTAGATGGGCAGGAGGGTGCGCAGGGCCGAGAAGCTCGCGGGACTCGCCCCGATGGTCTCCGGTTCATCGCGCAGAAGCAGAGCTGCGCCGAGGGTGAGAACCGCACCAGCGGAATCTCCGGAGATGGCCAGACGTGTGCCGTCGATGCCGAAATCCTCACCCTGGCCGACGAGGTGGTCGACGACCCCGGCACACTCGTGCAGCGCCTGCGGGAACTTCACCTCCGGCGACAGCGAATAGTCGACTCCGATCACGGCGAAGCCGCCGGCAGCGGCGAGCACGCGCATGATCCGGTCATGTGTATCGAGGTCGCCGAGGCTGAACCCACCGCCGTGGAGGAACACGAGACCGGGCAGGACCGCCTCGGTGGTGGGGCGATGGATGCGGATCGGAACGTCGACGTCGGCGGTGCGGATGTGGTGATCATCGGTGCGGCTCATGGTGGGGCCGCCTTCGTTCCACAGCGTGCGTTCGGTCCGGTATTCGGCGCGTTTGGCGGCCAAGGACCGAGCGGCAGGGGAGAGGTCACCGGCGGCAGCGGCGAAGTTCTCGCCGGCTCGGCGGCACGCGTCGGCCCGAGTGGCCTGGACGGCCATGACCTCGCGCATCTGTGGCGACATCGATGCCACGATGTCGGCAGGAATGGTGGCCAGCAGCGCTTCGGTGAGCTCGGGGTCGACTGTCACGCCGGGAATCATCAGCCTCATTCTTGGTCGGCGGCAATGATTCCCAGCTTAGCGAGGCCAGCGGCGGCGGCCACGGTAGGACTCACCTGCGAAGATCCGGAATATCCGCCGAACGTCGCTGTTATGACAAGGGGACTGTGACATCAGTCCTTCACCGCCGAAGACACTGCAGGAGCGAACCCTTGACCGAACATATGCGCAGGCACGAGACCGATCACGAAATCCCATGGTCACTGCCGATCGTCGTGCGCCGGTCCAAGACCGCCATCGCTCGCCACATCGACGTCCTCGAGACCACCTCTCGTGCTGTCGTGACCTTCCTCGACGATCCGCGCTTACAACCGGGCGGGGACTGGAACGAGGCCGTCGAATACTGGCGTGACGGAGCGATCCGCAAGGTCGTGCGCCGCGGTGACGGGAAGAAGCTCGAGGACGCCCGGGCACTCGGATGCGTGAGCGTGACCTTCGGCGGCACCGACGATTTCGCCCCCGCCGAGGCGTCCGTCTTCGCACCCGGCCCCGTCGAACCCCTGCCACCGGAGCTGAAGAAGCTTCAGGTCGGCGGCACCGAATTCCCGGATGAAGGCGAATCCTCGATCCCCGCCGCCGAGGCGGTCGTGACGATCGAACTCTCTCCCGAGCTGACGCTCACGACCGGGAAGGCCGCCGCGCAATGCGGACACGCCGCGCAGCTGGCGTTCGAGCAGATGCCCGACGAGGTGCGGGACCGTTGGCGTGAGTCGGGGTTCAGCCTGCGAGTGCAGACTGCGACGAAGGACGCATGGGCGGCGAACGACCAGCAGATCAGCGTCGTCGACGCCGGCTTCACGGAAGTCGATGGGCCGACGGAAACGGTGCGGGCCTCGTGGTGAGGCCGCAGCTCGCGAGGACAAGACCCCCCTTCTGTGCTGATCTCCTCCGCCGGGAGACATGCCGCGGCGATGGTCGGTGAGGCCCGGGCGCCGGGGCTCCGGAGTCTTGACAGCTGACGGTGCCAGGACAAGCCTGGAGGGCCAGGCCGGGCCACGTCGCAGCACGTCGGCTGGGCACATTCGACACGCGAGTATTCGTGAGGAGAAGGCACATGGCGACCTCCGTCAGCGACTTCATCATCGATCGGCTCATCGCCTGGGATCTGCACCACTGGTACGGATACCCCGGCGACGGCATCGGCGGCTTCGACGGGGCTATGGGCCGAGCGCAGGACGAGGGCAAGGACTTCACCTATGTGCGCCCCACCCACGAGGAGGAGGCGGCGTTCATGGCCACCGCCCACGCGAAATTCACCGGTGAGGTGGGCGTGTGCGTCTCGACCTCGGGCCCCGGCGCCATCCACCTCATGAACGGCCTCTACGACGCCAAGGGCGACAACGCCCCAGTCGTCGCCATCGTCGGGCAGCAGGCGCGAGTGTCGTTGGGTTCCGAATTCCAACAGGAGATCAACCTCGAACGACTCTTCGCCGACGCCGCGGTGTTCGTGCAGACAGTGGCCGCGCCGATGCACGCGCAACTCGTCGTCGACAAAGCCGTCCGCATGGCCAAGGCCTACCGCGGTCCGGCCGTCGTCGTCCTGCCCGCCGACGTACAGACTATGGACATGGAAGAGCCGGCGGTCGAGCATTTCGTCTCCCGCACCGGCACCGGCTACGCCGAGGACCGCCTGCGACCCGACGACGACGCGCTCGCCCGCGCGGCCGAAGTCCTCAACAGCGGTGAGAAGGTCGCCATGCTCGTCGGACAGGGCGCGATCGGAGCGACCGATGAGGTCATCGCCGTGGCGAAGCGCCTCGGTGCTGGTGTGATCACCACCCTGCTGGGCAAACAGGTGGTGCCCGGTGATGTCGACTTCCACACCCAGCAGCTGGGTCTGCTGGGATCGCGGCCGAGCTACGACATGATGCAGAAATGCGACACCCTGCTGATGGTCGGCACGAACTATCCCTACGGCGAATTCATGCCGCCGACCGGCCAGGCACGTGCCGTGCAGATCGACCTGTCGCCGCGTCACCTGGGGATCCGCTATCCCACCGAGGTCAACCTGTGGGGCGACGCGAAGACCACGCTGGCCGCGCTGCAGTCGCATCTGAGCCAGCACGAGACCGGGTGGCAGGAGAAGATCGCTGATGAGAACCGGGCGTGGATGAAGGAGAACACTCGGGTCGCCATGACCGAAGCCGCCCCGATCAATCCTCGCCGGGTCTTCGTCTCCCTCAACGAACATCTGCCCGAGAACGCGATCATCACCTGCGACGCCGGGAGCACGGCCGACTGGTACGGCTTCCACATCGAACTGGGACCGAACCAGATGGGCAACCTCTCGGGTCGGATGGCTTCGATGCTCGCCGCGATGCCCTATGCGCTGGCGGGCAAGTTCGCGCATCCCGATCGTCCGGTGGTGTGCACCATCGGTGACGGAGCTTTCCAGATGATGGGAATGAACGGTCTGCTCACCGTCAAACGGCACTGGCGGGAATGGTCGAACTCCGCCCTCGTCGTCCTCGTCATCGACAACGGGGACCTCAACCAGGTGTCCTGGGAGATGCGGGAGGCCGGTGACCCGAGGTGGGACACGGCCCAGCTGGTCGAGTCGATGGACTACGCCGGCTACGCGGAGCTGCTCGGGCTCAAAGGCATCCGCGTCGACGATCCGGAGAAGATCGACGGGAGTCTCGACGAGGCCTTCGCCGCCGACCGGCCGGTCGTCCTCGACGTCCGCTGCGACCGCAACACGCCGCCGCTGCCGGCCCACATCGCTTTCGCGCAGGCCAAAGGCCTCGCGGAATCGCTGCTGGCCGGAGACCCCGAGCTCGGGCAGGTGGTCAAGCAGAGTTCACGGGCCACCGCCGCACGGCTGTTCGCACGCATGGGCCTGACCTCGGATGATTGAGGAGTTCTCTGCGCGCTGCGAGTACGCTGCCGAACCCATCGTGGGCGGCTGGTTCGCGATCAGGTCTCGGGCGCCTCGTCGAGGTCTTCGAGTTCTTCTTCGGACAGCGGCCGCGTCTTCGTGCCGTTGCCGAATTCGTCGAGGTAGATGACGTGTTTGACCATCTCGCCGGTCTCTTCGTCCTCGACTTCGATGATGTCACCAGGTTGGGTCGCTGGCTGGTAGAAATCTTCATTGACTCCGGTCATCGTGACCACCTCCTATAGGTATCTTCACCATACGATGCTGTGATCTGAGTCTCAAGGGATCCCCTTACTACCTGACGGGGGCCCAGCAACCTGGCGCCAGGTTGCTGGGCCCCCGTCAGGTAGCAATAGAGGGTCTTCAGGGTGCGGAATCGGTAGTCTGAGTTCATGGAACGACAGAGATATCACACCACCGGAGGTCGCGATCGCAATGTCGCCGAGGAGGCCCGCCCCGGAGAGGACGAGTTCCGCGTCGATATCGAACGGATCCGGTTCTCCCCGTTCTTCTCCCGCCTGGCCTCGGTCACTCAGGTCATACCGCAGGCCGGGTCCGGCACGGTCATCCACAACCGGCTGACGCATTCGCTCAAGGTCTCCGCTGTGGCCCGATCGATCGCGATCACGTTGAACAACGCTGACGAGGCGACCCGGGAAACGGTCAGCCGCCTCGGCGGGTGTGATCCGGTTGTCGTCCAGGCGGCCGCGGCCGCCCACGATCTGGGGCACCCTCCGTTCGGCCACCTCGGCGAGAAGGAACTCGACCGGGTGTCGCGGCAGGTTCTGCGCCTCGAGGACGGGTTCGAGGGGAATGCGCAGACGTTTCGAATTCTCACCGCCCTCGACAGCTGCGAGGCCACGGCGCGCGGTCTCAATCTCACGCGCGCGATTCGGGCTGCGGTGCTCAAGTATCCGTGGGAGCGCGGGGAATGGACAGGCAACCGGGCTTCGTCGGCGGCGCGGATGCCGCGCGGGGTCGGTGACGATGTCAGTGAGGGAGCGATGAAGTTCTCCGCCTATGCGACCGAGGTCGAGGAGATGGCGGACGTGCTCTCGGCGTTCCCGGCGATCGGGCAGTATCAGCAGACGCTCGAGTGCGCGGTCATGGACGTCGCCGACGATATTGCGTATGCGGTGCACGACCTGGACGATTTCTACCGGTCGAACGTGCTGCAGTACACGGCTGTGTCCGCTGAGCTCGGGCGGTGGCTACGCGATCATCGCGAGTTGGCGGCCTTGGACACTGCGGAGTTGGATCGACGCCGTCCTGGCCATGCGCTCGAGGCGATCCGGCGGCACATCGGGGAGAAGGACCCATGGATTGCGTCGGAGGAGGCGTTCCGGGATTCGGTGGAGCGCGTCAATCGGGACCTTGTCGAAGGTTTGCTCGGGGTTCCCTATGACGGGGGACTGGAGGCGGATCGGGCGGTCACCGGATTCACCCGGCGGTGGATCGACCGGTTGCAGGCGTCCATCGTCGTTGATCCGGATCCGCATATCCGCAGTGGTCATGTGCGGCTGAGCCAGGAGGCTTGGCACGATGTCGTGGTGCTGAAATTCGTGCATTCGCGCTTCGTGCTCGAACGGTCTGACCTGGCTGTGTATCAACGTGGGCAGACGCGGATCATCGCGTCCCTGGTCGAGGGATTCCATGAGTGGCTGCTCGACCCGGATGAGTCGACGCGGATTCCCAGGCGTCTGGTCGATTCCGTCGAGGCGGCCACGCAGGAGTATTCGGATCTGTATGCGCGCAACCCTGCTGCTTTGGGGGAAGAAGGCGCGGCCGGGATCGTAAGGCGTGGTCGAGCACGGGCGGTCGTGGACTACATCGCCTCGTTCACCGATGCGCAGGCGATGTCGGTCAACGCCCTGATCACCGGTGCCTCGGAAGAGCCGTGGGAGGCCGGGCGCGGGTTGTAGGTCTAGTGCGTCGGGGTCGGGGCTCACCGCGGTCCCTTGTCCGCGGTCGAGGCCGTGGCCTGTTGTCGGCGGTTAGGAAGCGACAGGCACGCAAACGACGGGCATGCGAACGGCGGGGCCGGAGTTCTCACTCCGACCCCGCCGTTGGCGGTTTCAGCTCAATGACTGAGCTGGGTCACCCTCAGTGCTTGCCTGCACGGTAACGGCGAGTTGCCCACACCGCTGTTGCGCCGCCGGCGAGGAGCAGTGCGGCGAATCCGACCATGGCCGGGAGGCCGTCGGCACCCGTCCGCGGCAGGTCGCCACCAGCATTGCCCGAGGCGTTCGTGCTCGAACCGGCCGAGGTGTTCGAACCGGATCCGGCGTTGGCTGCCGAACCTGCGTTGGCCGATGCGGCCTGGTCCGAATCAGCCGAAGCCTCATTTGCATCGTCTGCCGACGAAGCGTTGGCCTCGTCGCCGTCGGCCGAGGCGTTCGCCTCTGCGCCTTCAGCAGCTGCGTCAGCCTCAGCGCCGTCTGCCGCTGCAGAAGCAGAAGCCTCCGAGGAGGAGTCCGCCGTCGACGCTGCCGAAGCGGCGGCACCGGCGTTGGCGTTGGCTGCAGCCGATGCCTGTGCGTTGCTGTCATCCGAGTTGTCGGCGTTCGCGGCGGCGTTGGCTGCCTGCTGCGCCGAGGCGTTCGGATCTGATGTCGCATCCGCCGAGGTCTCCGAGGAGGCCTCTTCGTTAGCGGCGGATTCTGCTGCTGCTTCGGCGTTCTCGTCAGCTGCTGCCGATGCCGTGTTGTTGGCATCGTTGTCAGCTGCTGCCTGAGCGGCTGCCTGTGCCGCCGGATCTGCGTCCGCATCGGCGGTGGCCGTGGCGGACGCCGAAGCCGAGGCCGCTGCGTTCACATTGGCGTTCGCGTCCGAATCATCCGAAGCGGTGGCCGCGGCTCCGTCATCAGCTCCGTCGGCATCCGCAGCGGCTTCAGCCGAAGCTGCAGCCGAGGAATCGGCGTTCGCTGCCACCGAAGCGGCTACCGCTGCATTGGCATCGGCTTCCGCGGTGGTATCTGCGCTCGCAGAGTCCTCATCGTTGCTGTCGGCCGTTGCTGTTGCTGCGGCCTGGGCTGCAGCGTTGGTCTCGGTCGTCGCGTCGGCTGAGGTCTCCGAGGTCGCCTCTTCGTTGGCGGCCGATTCGGCAGCTGCCTCGGCGTTCTCGTCCGCCGCTGCAGATGCTGTGTTGTTGGCATCTTCATCGGCCGCGGCTTCGGCTGCTGCCTGAGCAGCAGGGTCCGTGTCAGCGTCAGCCTGAGCGGATGCAGCGGCCGAAGCCGAAGCATTCGCGTTCGCGGTGGTCTCATTGCTGGCATCCGCGACCGTGGAGTCATCCGCATCTGCTGCAGCCGAGGCCGAAGCTTCCGAAGAGGAGTCCGCCGTCGCTGCGGTGCTGGCTGCTGCCGCCGCGTTGGCATCGGCCGCTGCTGAGGTATCAGCGTTGGTCGAATCCGAGTTGTCGGCGTTCGCGGCGGCGTTGGCTGCCTGCTGCGCCGAGGCGTTCGGATCTGATGTCGCATCCGCCGAGGTCTCCGAGGAAGCCTCTTCGTTAGCGGCGGATTCCGCTGCTGCCTCGGCGTTCTCGTTCGCTGCTGCCGATGCTGCGCTGTTCGCATCGTTGTCGGCTGCAGCCTGAGCTGCAGCCTGAGCGGCGGGATCGCCGTCGACGTCAGCGTCGGCAGATGCCGAAGCCGAAGCCGCTGCATTCACGTTCGCATCTGCTTCATCAGCGGCATCCGCGTTGGGATCGGCATCTGCCGATGGATCGGCGTCGGCGTCTGCCGCTGCGTTCTCCGATGCGGTGGCTGACGAATCTGCCGTCGAGGCCGCCGACGCAGCTGCCGCCGGGTCGGCGTTCGCTGCGGCGGAGGATTCCGCATTCGTGTTATCGGTGTTGTCGGCGTTCGCTGCGGCCTCGGACGCGGCTGTCGACGACGCGTTCTCGTCTGTCGTCGCGTCGGTCGAAGCGGTGGTTGATGCGTCTTCCGTCGCCGCAGCCTCAGCCGCAGCTTGTGCATCCTCGTCGGCGGCGGCCGAAGCGGTTGACGTGGCGTCGTCGTTGGCCGCGGCCTGCGAAGCTGCCTGGGCAGCTTCGTTGCCGTCGTCATCGGCGGTTGCCGATGCGGCAGCCGAAGCCGCTGCATTTGCGTTCACATCATCGTCACCGGGCTCCTCCGGAGCGTCCGCGGTCGCACGGACCGAGGACGACGCAAGGTTGATGTCGATGGCGTCCGCGGCTGGGAGCAGTTCCAAACTCACTGCACTGACCGTGAAGCCAGGCCCATTGTTGCCCTTGACCTGGCTCTCCTCTGCCGGATCCTTCGCAGTCGGCTGCTCGTTGATCGTGAGATCGACGACCTGATTGAGTGCGTTGAAGACCGGGTCGAGGGAGGTCAGGAGTGGGTTGACGATGCCGGTGACACTGTCAGCGACCTGCTCGGCTGTTGAGTCAAGGATTCCGCCGATGAGTGGCTTGGTGATGCCGAGCAGCTCGCTGATCAGCGGCTCTGTGATGGCATTGAGCAGTGTGCCCACTGGAATCCCAAGCAAGTCAATGTCGGCCTTGATGGTCGGATCAGTGTCATCAGTGCCTGCCAGCTGTCCAAGAGTGGCGTCCACGTTGATCGCGCCGCTTGCCGCGCTTCCGCCAAGCAGCCTGATACTGGCCGGCAGATCGATGACAAGGTGCACGTCGTTGAGCGCATCGGTCAACGTCTCATTGACCTTGCCGGACAGGGCGCCGAGAGCGTCGGCCACAGCATCGGTGATCTTCGAGATCGTGTCCGAGGTGAGCACCTGGGTATTCGGGTCGAGACCGTTGAGGTCTGAGGCGTCTCCGCCCTTGACGATCTTTGCGAGGTCGATCTGGATATCGCCGTTGCCGAGATCGATCGAGACGATGCCTGCATCGTCCGCGAGCTTCTCCTTGACGACATTCTCGACGACGCTGTTGAGTGCGTCTCGCACCTGTACAGAGACCTCCGCATCGTCGCCACCGATGTTGACCGATGCGAGTAGCGGAATGTTGACATTGACGCCGACACCGGTGAGGGCACTGACTAGCCCCTCGTCACCGATGACCTCTTCGAGAGTGCCACCCGCACCATCGACGACCTCATCGAGAGCGCCCGAGAGGTCGCTCACTGCGGGGCTCGAGACCGTGAGGATGCCATCGGCGACGGCGTACTCTGAGTCATCGGCTTCGCCGTTGCTGTTGGCCGTCGACGCGATCGCGCCGAGCTCGAGGCTCAGTTCATCGACGATCTGATCGGTGACCCCGTCGAGGTTGAGCTGGCCGAGCACTGAAGTCAGATCGACTTTGGCGTTGCCGTACTCGCCATTGTTGATGTCATCGAGATTGAGACCGCCGTCCGTCCCGACGGCACCGGCACTGGCCGTGGCGTCGTTGTAGGCAGGAGCGTTCCCATAGGCATTTAGCGCTCCGCCCTCACCGAGCTCGAGGAGGCCGTCGCCGCCCTCGTTGCTGATGAGCGGGATGCCGATTCCGGGGAGTTCGACTCCGATGGCTTGGAGCACCTCAGCGTTGATCGGAGTGCTGTCCGCGTCCGTGCTGGACGGAGAACTGCTGTACGCCGAGAGAGCGTCGACAGCGTCTGCGGTCAAAATGTCGGCATCGATCAGTTGCCCGTAGGCTTCTGAGTCTTCGTTCGGATTCTGTTCATCGGCGGCACCGGGCGAGGTCGTCAGCAGGGTCAGTCCCACCGCTGTCGCTGCGGCGACAGACCCCACCGCGATCTTCCGACCGGCTCCGGGCCGGCCTCTCAGTATTCTCATGGTTCTCCACATCGTTCAGACCCTGATCAGGTCCAGGCGCCGCCTGGACGGAAACAGGCAGTTTCCTGACAGGACGCTCACAACGTTACGGAGTAATCAAAAAGTAATCAGCAGATCACAGGAAAAGTTACCTCGTCGTTATAGTTACGCCAAGGTAGGTTCGGATGGCTGCTGCGGATGTCTGCGGCGGCAAGCCTCGTTTCTGCGCGATTCTATGAATCTGCAGGTGAAAAGCTTGCTAAGAGGAGTGCAATCTGACGAATTGAAATTTGCCACAGTCATAGTTGGGTCACTGCGTACTCCCTTTTATGTCACTTAATGAGACACGAACTGGCGACTGCGAAATCTTTCTGTGACCGTATGGCGACCGGCAAGGTCACGACTCCCGCGGTGTGGACGGGACGCGCAAGACACCTCGCCGTCGCCTAAAGTCGACTCAACCGCAGCAGAGACGGCAATCAACGAAGGAGTTGACACATGGCGAAGAAGACACGATGGGCAGTCATCGGCGCAGGAATCATCGGAGCCGCCGTTGCCCGCGAGATCCTCAACCGCCACGACTCCGCCGACGTCACCCTCTTCGAAAAAGAAGACCACCCTGCCGCCCACCAGACCGGTCACAACTCCGGAGTCGTCCATGCCGGCCTCTACTACGAACCCGGCAGCCTCAAAGCCACCCTCTGCCGTCGAGGCGTCTCCCTCCTGACCGACTTCGCCGCCGAACACAACGTCGCCTTCGACGAGTGCGGCAAGGTCGTCGTCGCCACCGACGACACAGAAGTCGAACGTCTTCACGCCATCCATGACCGTGCCCTGGCCAACGGCGTCCCAGACATCGCCCTGGTCGACCGTGACAGCCTACGTGACGTCGAACCGAACGCAGAGGGAGTTGCCGCCCTCCACTCACCCCACACCGCGATCATCGACTACCCCGGCCTCACCGACGCCCTCGTCGCCGACTTCCGCGCCCACGGCGGCCGCGTCCGCTTCTCCACCCCGGCCAAGAACATCGATCACCGAGGCGGCCCCACCCGTGACACCGCAATCGTCCACACATCGGTCGACGCCCAGGAATTCGACCATGTCATCGTCTGCGCCGGGCTCCAGTCCGACCGCCTCGCCGCTCGCTCCGGACAGAAGCGCACTCCCACCGTAGTGCCCTTCTTCGGGCAGTACTTCATCCTCGACGAGGAGCACAGCAATACGGTCAACGGACTCATCTACCCCGTCCCGGACCCGAAGTATCCCTTCCTCGGGGTACACGTCACCCGACGCATCGATGGCGGTCTGATGATCGGCCCCAATGCCTTCCTCTCGTTCTCCCGCGAAGGATACCGAGGGCTCGGACTCAACATCCCCGACTCTCTCGCCGTGGCCGCCGACCCCGGATTCTGGCGCTTCGCCGCAGGCAATATGGCCACCGCTGCCCGTGAGCTGCCCGGGGTGCTCTCGATCGAGAGATTCGTCGCCGAGGCGGCCCGCTACGTCCCCTCCCTCACCGGAGCTGACGGCCACCGCGCCACCCGCGGAATCCGCGCGCAGGCCATGAATCGGGACGGAACACTCGTCGATGACTTCGTCATCGATCGGGCGGGAGCCACGATGTTCGTCAGGAACGCGCCCTCCCCGGGAGCCACCTCGGCGCTGGCCATTGCCGAACACCTCGTCGGCATCATCGACGGGCGATGATGCCGGTGCCGGGCGTCGACAACGAAGGGCCGCCTACCCGACCGTGAGGACGGGAGGCGGCCCGAAGATCAAGGTGGCTGCTCAGTCGCACCGACTCACTTGGGTGTGCGGGTCTCTGCGCTGATGAACCAGGCCTGCTGCTCGAGTTGAGCGATGTAGCTGTGGAAGATGTCGGCGGTCGTCGGGTCCGCGGAGTCGACCTCGTCGTGGCAGTCGCGCATCGAGGCCACGGTCGCTTCGATCGATGCGACCATGTGGTCGATGGCGTCGTGGGTGCTGATCTCGCCGTTCGGGAACTCCGGCAACCCTGTCTGTTCGGCGATCACCGCGGGGCGACCGTCCGGCGAGGCGTGGAGGGCACGCATGCGTTCAGCGATCTCATCGCTGCCTGCACGGGCGATGTCCGTGACTTCGTCGAGGTTGAGGTGGAGGTCGCGGAAGTTCGTGCCCACGATATTCCAATGCGCCTGCTTGGCAGTCAGGCTCAGAGCGATGAAGTCGACCAGAACCGTTTGGAGGTTCTTGGTCAGGGCGTCGGAGGCGATGAAGCCGCGTTCGGCGTTCTCGCGAGTGGTCTTCTCTGAGCCATGGGGGTCGGGAACTGTCACTGACTGTGTCATGATTCTTGCTCCTATTCTCTCCGGTTTCGCGTTGACCCGGAGTCTGGGGCCACCATAACGCTGCCGCAGATGGCACGTAACCCCCCCCGTCAGGATGTGCCGGTCTCGTCGTCCTGAGCGATATAGACGCGGGAACGCAGCCGCTGGGCGTGCGTGAGATTCTTGAGGTCGATGTCGCTGTCGAAGCTTGAGCCGAGTGCGCCGGCGACGACGCCCATCGCTGCGCTCAACCACGCGATGTCGAGGTAGTTCGTCAGTCGAGCCTCGGGCCGGTGGATCGTCTGGGCCATGAACTCCGGATCGATGACGATGAGACTGCCGGCGAGGATGCCCACGACGAGCAGCGCATAGAGACCGGTCACGCAGACGATGAGCGTGAGCACTGTGGACAGGTTGTAGTAGAAGACGACCTGAGCCAGGCGTTCATTGACCGGGCGATCCCACAGGCGATTGATCGTCAGCAACCATCCGACCATGACAGCGATGGCGATGATGCCGATCGAGATGAGTCGGAGAGTCGAGAGGTGATGCGACATCTGCCAGATGGAGCTGTAGAAGATGCCGAACGCCCCGGTCGCGGCGGCCGCAGCCATGGCACGGGAGAGTTTCCGCGCCATCCGCAGCGGCTCATTGGCCATGGTCATGCCCAGCACGAGGCGGGTCCCACCGGTGAAGGTGTGAGCGTGGAGGGTGCGGCGGCCGGATTCGGTTCGATTCGACCACTGTCCCCAGCGCGGAAGCCGATTCCTCTTCGCCGGCACATGCCCGTCGGGCAGAAGCTGATTGACACAGCTCATATAGATCTTGAGCAGACGGCGCTTGGTCGTCATCGCACCGAGGGTGGGGCAGGAGATCACGGCGACTTTTCGGGCGGGCAGCACCTCGGCGATCAGTGGTTTGCCCTGGGTGTGGCGGGGAATGTCGGTGAGCATGATGACGAGATCGGCATCGGGATATTGGGCGACGATCGCGTCCAAGGTGGACAGCTCCAGCTGGTGGTCGGCATGGACGCGCAACGTCTTCGTGCACACATCGACAGTGACCTCGGTCTCGAAGTCCTGTTGGAGGTGGTCGAGGAACTCGTCCTGGATCGAGGCCACACGGCGGCTCGGGGGGCCGGGATCGGAGATGAGGAGGACGTGCATTTTCTCACTGTGGCAGGGGCTTCTCCCGCATGGCCAGGGCGACGGCGAATTCCGACGCTTTCCCCACCGCGCATTCAGGCCGAATCTGATCTCGGACCCCTGAACGCGTATTCTGATACCGACGTGTCGACGAGACGAAGGAGGACGCGGTCAATGGCAGTTCTGGTGACCGGAGGGGCAGGTTACATCGGTTCGCACGTGGTGCGGCTGCTCACCGAACGCGGAGACGATGTGCTCGTCGTCGACGACTTCTCCACCGGCATCGACGCTCGCGTCGAGGGCCTGCCCGTGGTCGATCTCGATCTGGCTGCGGCCGATGCCGAGGAGCGCCTGGTGTCCGCGATCAAGGAACACGGCGTCGACTCGATCATCCACTTCGCGGCGAAGAAGCAGGTCGGCGAATCCGTCGAGGAGCCGGTCATGTACTACCGGCAGAACATCGGGGCACTGACGAACATCCTCGCCGCCGTCGAGGCGACCGGCATCGAATCGCTCGTCTTCTCCTCCTCGGCCGCGACCTACGGCATGCCCGATGTCGACATGGTGCCTGAGGATCTCGACTGCCGCCCCATCAACCCGTACGGCCAGACGAAGCTCATCGGCGAGTGGATGATCGACAACCAGATCACCGCCTCGCAGATGCGGGGCACTACATTCAACGCCGTGAAGCTGCGCTACTTCAACGTCGCCGGTGCCGGCTGGAGCGAACTCGCCGACACCGCCGTCATGAACCTCATCCCGATCGTGCTCGAGCGGCTGAAGGACGGTAAGGCGCCGATCATCTTCGGCGACGACTACGACACCCCTGACGGCACGTGCATCCGCGATTACGTTCACGTCAAGGACCTCGCCGAGGCGCATATCGCCGCCCTCGACTACATGAAGGCCGGCGGCACCACGGAGACCGTGTTCAACGTCGGCACCGGGACCGGCGCCTCGGTGAAGGAAGTCATCGACACCATCGCCGAGGTGACCGGCCGTGACATCGTCCCCGAAATCGGCGAGCGTCGCGCCGGTGACCCGCCGGCGCTGGTCGCCGACGTCACCCGGATCTCCGCCCTGCTCAGCTGGAAGGCCGAGTTCGGTCTTGAGGAGATCGTCCGCAGCGCTGTCGAGGCCGCGGGGATGTTGCCGAACCAAGAACGATGACGCAATCGGACCCAGCCGCAACAGCACTTCACTGGGTCCGAGCACGTTCCGCGCCAGGGCACGAGCTGCCGGTCGGGGCGCGGGTGGCACTGCATTTCCATCCCGGTGATGACGCCTCTGAGGCTGGGGTGCTCGAGTCGATTCTCGAGCTGGGACAGTATCTTTCCCAGTTCGCCACAGGCACGAGCAATGGCGGTCTGACGGCCTTCCCCGGCGGCGACCGGTGGCTCTGGGAGCAGAGAATCTTCGGTGGAGCCTATGACAATGTGGAGGTGCACCACCGACCGGTCTATGGGGCACTTGACCTCGACGGCGACCCCTTTGGGCCGGCACCGCGGTTCGGGTCGGCCTACCTGCGTCTCCGTCCGGAGGTCCTTGCGCGAGCGACGTTCGCTTACCCGGACAGCACCTTTGAGCCGGAGCTCTTCGGGGTTGCTGACCGGATGAGGCTCATTGCCGACTATCGTCGTGACGAGCGGGCTGCCGACCAGGCTGCTGCCCAGGGATGCGGCATCGTCGACCGTCTCGATCACTACATCGAGGCCCATATCCACGGAGGGGTGAAGATGCCCGATGATGTTGAAGCATTGGTGGTCGATCCAAGCTTCGCCGATCATGCGGTCGTGGAGAGAGCCGGCCGCTGCGGCCTCGTTGTCGAGACTCACCCCGGCTATGTCGCCGAGGTTGCCGAAATTGCGGCGCACCCGGAATATCGGGGCCAGGATGTGGTCGAGCTCGCGCAGCGGATCGTCGAGAGGCTGGCGAACTCAACCCAGTTGCTCCCCATTCATGTCGCACGTGCCAGACGGGTGTGGGACCTCGACGGGCAGCAGAGCAAGAAGCTTTGGCACTGCCTCGCACGATTTGGTCGGACCTGGTGAACCACTCCGTTACTTCGCGGGTTTCATCTCGCTTTCGACGACCCATTTGTGGTTCGTCATCTCCATCTCATCGGTCTTGACATCGACCATGTAGACGGTCTCGTCCGTCGCTGAGTCGATCGTCGCCTCGGCACCCTTCATTCCGGGCATATGATCGGCGTTGACGGTGGCCTTGTCGCCCTTCTTCAGCGGTGCCTTGCCCGGGTCCTTGAGCTCTTCGTGGACGACCCATTTGTGATCCTTGACCGGGTCGCCGCCGTCGGTCGGCGTGTAGCTGATTGAGTAGGTCGTGGTGTCGAAGGCGCCGGAGACTGTTGCCTCGGCGCCCTTCATTCCCGGCATGTGGTCGGCGGAGAGGACAACTGTGTCGCCGACATCGAACTTCGGGTCGGCGGCCTTCGTGATTCCCTTCGGCGGGTCGCCGCCATCGGCGGCGTGCCCTTCGTGCCCACCTGATCCGTGTCCGGATTCGCTGTGGTCCATGTCGTCGTGTTCGGAGCCGCCAGTTTCGCTCGAGGCGGACTCGTGGCTGCCGTGGGGGTCTTCTCTGCCCGATCCGCGGCCCTCGTCATTCGCAGTTGAGCAGCCTGCCAGAGCCAGTCCGAGTGCTGCGGTGACCGCAGTGAGGCGGGCGGCTGGATTGAGCTTCTTCATCAGTGGTCTCCTGGTTCGGTGAGACGGTCGCGTCGGATTCGCTCGGCGGCAGATGGGAACCTTTCAGGGCATCCCATCTCGTGGACCCGCCACGGTCACCCTATACCCCTTATGGGTATGATTGCCAAGACGGCATACGTGCTCTGCATCCGTAGTGACATGGGGATATATATGAAGACGACACAATTCGTGTTGGGGGCTGCGGCCTTCGTTCTTGCCCTGACCGGGTGTTCTGCTTCTGGAACGGGAAGCGAAGCATCCACAGAATCAGGAGAGTCTGCAACAGTGCAGTCGGGTTCGGCTGAAACGCTGCTAGCTGACCTCGATCTGGCCGACGAGGACGTCACAGGAGTCATCGATCAACTCGATCGCCTGCCTGTCGACGAGAGGCCCACCGACCTCATGGCCTCGGTGCAGCCTGACGAACTTGTTCTCACCGATGGACAGCAAGAGGCGACGATGGCACTGCCGGAGGGGAAGAGCTACGTCTCCATCGCTCCTTTCGTCGATGAGACGCACGACTGCTTCTACCACAGCCTCACGACCTGTCGGGGCGAGTTGAGCGAGAAGGACGTCGATGTGGTGATCACAGACTCAGAGACGGGCGAAGCAGTGGTGGATGAGTCGACGACGACCTTCGATAACGGGTTCGTCGGCTTCTGGGTGCCGTCCGGCATCACCGGTACCATCGAGGTCAACGCCGAGGGCAAGACCGGTACGACCGATTTCTCCACGAGAAGCGATGGGCCCACCTGCGTGACCGACCTCAAGTTGAAGTAGGAACTGGAAGGGGAGACTGGCGTAGTTCATCTTCGCAGAGGGCCTAGTTGCTAGATGATTGTCGTCTAGCTATCTCGTAAATTGATCTGATTTACATCTTGTTTTGATCGGATCGAATTCATAGACTCGGCTGTCATGAACACAACCACAGTTGCTTGTGTCACGCGTCGTCCGGGAGCACGGCGATGAGCGAAGTCAGCCTCAAGCAGTTGCGCTGTTTCCTCGCTGTGTACTCCGAAGGCAGCTTCACGAAAGCCGCGAAGTCCTTACACATGGCACAGTCGCCGGTCAGCCAGTCTGTTGCCTCATTGGAGCGGCACTTGGGCGAGAAACTCTTCGAGAGGAGGCCGCGTGAAGTCATCCCCACTGCCGCGGCTCGCGGGCTCTATCCCGAAGTGCTCGAGCTGCGACGCCGTGCCGATTCGCTTCCACAGCTTGCAGCAGATATGCGGGACGGGACGAAAACCCAGCGGATCCGCCTCGGTGGAGTCAGCTCGGCCTTCCCAGCCATCATCGCCGGAGTGCTCGCAGCCCTCGCCGACCACTCAATCGTCGTCTCCGACGGCAGCAGCTCCGACCTCACGCTGGCCGTCGACAACGGGGACATCGATGCCTGCCTGGTGAGGGAGTTCGGCAGTCACCGGACCGATGAGAAGATCGCGTTCCGGGAGAAGCTGTGCGTGGCATTTCCAAATGGCCATCGATTGGCCGACCGCGGCGAAGTCCATGTCGGCGAGATCAGCGAAGAGACGGTCGTGTTGTTCCACCGTTCCTCTGCTCCCGTCGCATTCGACCTCGTCGCCAGCATCTTCATTGAGCACGGACGAACGATGCGCACGGTCGCACATGTGTCGAACGAGCAGGCTATCCTCGGGCTGGTCGCCGCCGGGGCGGGCATCAGCCTCGTGCCGGAATCGGTTGCCGTCCAATCGTGGAGCGGTGTCGCGTTCGCCTCCCTCGCCGAGGCACGGCACACCTATCCGCTGACGATTCGCACCGCACCTGGAGACCCGTTGAAACTGCTGGACCCGCTGACCGAAGTGCTCGGCAGATGGGCGGCAGAAAACGACCTTACGCCCTGACTTCTTAATCAGCCCTCTCATCCACGAACCGCTTTCACAGGAGACTGCTCTCATGGAACCCACGGAATTCAGCCCCTCAGCGCTGCTCGTCGATGCCGGACTCATCGGCGGCCTGCTCGTCATCGGCACGATTCTGCGAGCTAAGATTTCGGCGATCCAAACGATGATGATTCCTGCCGGAGTCATTGCCGGTGTGCTCGGTCTGGTGCTCGGTCCCAATGTTCTCGGCTGGCTGCCGTTTTCGGACCAGCTCGGCGAATACACCTCCCTGCTCATCGTCCTGGTCTTCGCCTGCCTGGCCATGACCAGCGACTTCAACATCCTCAAGATCGGGCGATCGGTCGCGGGTTTCGCGAGCTATGGTGTCCTCATCTACGCCGCGCAAACGGCCATCGGCATGGGGCTGGTTCTGCTTGTCCTCGGTCCACTGTTCGGGGCGCCTGATCATGTCGGGCTGCTGCTGTTCGCCGGCTGGGCCGGTGGCTTCGGTTCAGCGGCGGCGATCGGTACGGTATTCGCCGATTCCGGCGACCCTGCCGTGCAGTCCCTCGCATTCACCGCAGCCACAGTCGGTCTGCTCGTCGGAGTCGTCGGCGGTATCATCCAGGCGAAGTATGGTGCGGTGAAGGGATACGCGCGTGAGTTCTCCGGCCTTGACAAGGTGCCCGCCGAGTTGCGGACCGGAATCCTCGACGACAACGTCGAGCAGCCTGCGATCGGTACGCACAAATTCTCCGGCAGTGCCATCGAATCGTTGACGTTCCAAGCCGGAATCGTCGCCGGGGTGTCCGCGGGCGCCTACGGAATCAACGTCATCCTCGGCGAACTCATCCCTTCTGTGGCATTCCCGCTGTTCTCAATCGCGTTCCTCGTCGGCCTCGTGCTCCGGGCGCTGCTGTCCGCGACGTCGACGACGAAGTTCATCGACAAGGACACCCAGAGTTCCATCTCCGGATCTGCGACTGACGTCCTCATGGTGTGCGGTATCGCCTCAGTAGTGCCGAGCTTCGTCGTCGACCAATGGCTCTCACTTCTCATTCTCTTCGTCGTCGGTCTGGCCCTGTGCCTGTTCCTGGGCCTGTGGGTCGCCCCGCGAGTGATGGAAGAAGGGTGGTTCGAACGGCAGCTCTTCACCTGGGGCTGGGCGACAGGGGCGGTCGCCACAGGCATCGCACTGTTGCGCATCGTTGATCCGAAACTCAACTCTCGCACCCTTGAGGACTTCTCTCTGGCATACCTCCCGGTCATCCCGGTAGAAGTCACCGCAGTGACCTTCGCTCCATTGCTGGTCATCGCCGGCGCCTCCTGGGCAGTTGTGGGAATCTGGGGTGCGATCACCGTCGTCGCTGTCGCCGCAGCATTCGTCGTTGTCGCAGGCAACAGACGCAGCCGGATCCAGGTGTGACGCACCCGCGCGAGAGACCAAATACCCAACCACCTCTTGAGGAGAACAGCTTTGACCCACCACATCGTCATCGGAGCCGGGTTGGCCGGTGCCGCGGCCGCATGCTCACTGACCGCGCGCGGCGAGGACGTCACTGTGCTCGAACGGCATACCCCGGCCAACGACCGTGGCAGCTCCCATGGTTCGGCCCGCATCTTCCGCTACGCCTATCCGGATCGCCTCTACACCGAGCTCGTCGTGCGTGCGCGTGAGCTGTGGGACGACCTCGAAGCGAAATCGGGAACTGAGCTGATCACTCGCACGGGAGCGCTCGACTTCGGCGACGCCCGGCACACCGATCTGCTCGCCGAAATCTTCGATGAAGTCGGCGTTGAGTACGAGGTCCTCGACCCTGAGAGTGCCGCAGAACGGTGGCCGCAGTTCGCCTTCGACACCGACGTGCTGTGGCACCCCGACGCCGGCGTCATCGACGCCGTGACCACGGTGACGACCATGCTCGACCGTGCAGTGGACACCGGGCGTGCCCGGATTCTCACAGATTGGACGGTCACCGAGGTGGCCCGACGATACGAGGGCGGCTTCAGTGTCACCTCGGCGACGGGGGACGTTGTCGAAGGTGACCGCGTCATCGTCGCGGCGGGCGGGTGGTTGCCCGACCTCCTCGGCGTTCTTGGTTTTCCGCCAGCGTTCCTTGAGGCGCTGCCGACTTTCGAAGTGCGGCAGGAACAGGCGTTTCACATGCCCTACCGCGATGCCGGTGCTGACGGGCGGCCGAGCACACTGTGGCCGACGTTCATCCACAAATCCGGGGAGATGTTTACCTACGGACTGCCCGGCGGGCGGGACGCCGGTTTCGCGGGACAGAAGTTCGCGCAGTTCAACGGTGGGAAGGTGATCGGTTCGGCCCTTGACCAGGACGGACAGATTACCGAGGAGATGCGGGCTCGGATGATCGATTATGCGAAGCGGAACCTGCCGGGACTTATTCCGGAACCGTATGCGGAGACGACGTGTCTGTTCACTAACACTCCGAACGAGGATTTCGTCATCGACGAGGTCGACGGTCTCGTCATCGTCTCGGCCTGTTCGGGGCACGGGGCGAAATTCGCGCCGCTGCTCGGCGAATTTGCCGCCGACCTCGCTACGGGTGCCGGCGATGTTCCGGATCGGTTCCGGGTAGGTAGCGCTTCGACGATGTGATCGGGTGGCGTGGTGTCTCAGCGTTCTGTCGCGATGAATTGCCTCAACGCTTTGACGCGATGATGAGGTGCCGCGTCGAATGGGCAACGAAGGGTTCACCCCTACGCATCCGGGCATCGAGTTCACGCAGTTGCGGAAGGTAATCGGAGACTGCGAAGTCGGGCACCCACCATGGACATTTGCGCAGGATCCACACGATCGCACCGACGTCGAAGAACTCCATGCGGCAGCGCGCGGTGCGCAGCGTTTCGACCGTGAGTCCGGCCGCCTCGGCGGCGTCGGATTCGGTCTGCGGGTGCCGTGCGCGGCGATTTTCCGGCAACGGTCCGAGGAAGAACTCGATGAGCTCGAACGCCGAGGCCGGACCGACGTGCTGGGCGAGATAGGTGCCGCCGGGGACGAGCACCCGGGAGATCTCCGACCAGGCGGGGCTCACAGGATGTCGGGAGGTGACAAGGTCGAAGCTGCCGTTGGCGAAAGGCAGCCTGTGCGGGTCGGCTTCGACGACATCGACGCCACGCGGACCGAGCCGGTGCCGGGCCACAGCGATATTGGGGCGGTACGACTCGGTCACCGCCATGCGCGGCGGCAGCACCGGTGCCTCGTCGATGACCTCGCCGCCGCCGGTATCGATATCGAGGGCCGCCGTTGCCGTCGACAGTCTCCTGGTAAGAAGACTTGCGTAACCCCAGGGCGGTCGCTCCTCGGTGGCGCGCCCATCGAGCCAGCCGAACCCCCACCCGATGACATCGGCGGATTGTGCCTCGGTGACGAGCTCGTCGAATGCGCGCATACCGCCATCTTCGCGCACACGACTCTCACACGTCGAGCCAAGCGGTCACATCGACGAGCAGATCGTGCGGTGCCTCGAGCGGCACAAGGTGGCCCGAGCGCGGAAAACGGGTCATGTGCGGGTTTCCGGGCAGCGCTTCGGCGAGGCGATCGGCTTGGTCGGCCGGAATCCACGGATCGTCCTCACCCCATCCGATGCGAACCGGGCAGCGCACCTCGCCGAGGCGGTCGACGATGGGCGCCGTGTGCTTGGGGCGCAGCGCGGCGATCTGCCGGTAGAAGGCAGCTTGACCGGCTTTGGTGCACCAGGGTTCGCTGAGTGCGGCGATCCATTCCTCGCTGAGACTCGAGCGGTCGTCGCCCGACGGAGATTCGTCGGTCGTCGGGGCTGCCGCCCCGGAAATGTATTCGCGGGCCAGTGCACGATGAAGTCGAGGAGGGAGGGCTGCGAAGACCTTTTCGTTCTCCGCGACGAGGCGGAAGAACGGTGAACCCCACGGGTCGAGAGTGACGACGTCGAGCAGATACAGCGACGCGAAATCGCAGCCCTCGAGCAGGTGCGCGCCGAGCGCGACAGCACCGCCGATGTCATGGGCGATGACATGGGGATTCGAGACGTTCCAACAGTCGATGAGCTCGGCCAGTCGACGACGCTGGGTGATGAGATCAACGGCGGGGGACGCCTCGGCGGGGGAGTGGCCTGTCGGCTGTGCCGACGTTTCGGAGGGATCGGGGATGGAATCGCCGGATGTGGCGGGAATCGAGTCGCCGTAGCCGGGCATGTCCCAGAGGCGGACGCGGTTCGTCTGGGCGAGCTCGCGGGCAAGCGGCAGCCACATCCGTGCTGACCACGGGGTTCCGTGGCAGATGATGACCTCGCCGAGGCGGTCCTGGACGTTGTCGTGGGAGGTCGGTTCGAGGGTCGTGGTGGCCACCTCGGCGCCGTCGCTCAAGGTGATGCGGTCGGTGGATATGCGGAGGGCGGGGCTGCGATCGGTCGGTGTCTTCATGGATCGACGGTAGAACTTCAGGTCAACCTGAAGTCAAGGTGTCATCATGGAGTCATGAAGATCGGGGATGCGGCAGCGCAGCTGGGAACGGCCGCGCATGTGCTCAGGCACTGGGAGGACGAAGGCGTCGTCGTGCCGGACCGCACTGCGGCCGGGCACCGTGAGTATTCGGATGAGCATCTGAGCCGGTGTCGGATTGTGCTGTCGTGTCAGAGCGTGGGCATGAGCCTTGCCAAGATCAGGGCGATCCTGCATCGCGGTGAGGCGGGGCGTGCCTCGGTAATTGCGGCTCGCTTGTCGGCGATTCGAGCGCAGCGGACCGCGCTGGACTCAGCTGAGAGGTTTCTCCTCCATGTTCGCCATTGCCGGCACGACCTCATGACTCGGTGCCCGGAGTGCTCGGAGTATGCGGGGTGAGCGGTCAGCCGCCTTGGTGTGGGCTCGCCAAACGCTCAGTGGGAGTTCCGCGATTTGCTCAATGGGAACATCGCGAAGTGCTCAGTTGGTTACGCGGCGGTCGGCCGCCTCGGCGAGTTCGATGTTGCGGTGGGCGGAACTCAGTGCACATTGCGCGAATTCTCGGGTCGGTGATGGTCACAAAATCTCGCAGAACGGGCATGATGGCCTTATGACCACAGATATGGATATTGCGCTCAGCGCCGAGCTCGATCCCATCGTCGATATCGCCGCTGGGCTGGGTCTCGACGCGAAGGACATCATTCCCCACGGATGGACGAAGGCGAAGGTGCCGATCGACATCCTCGATCGGGCGGCCGAGAACGCCACAGACGGCAGGCTCATCCTCGTCACCGCCATGAGCCCGACCCCGGCAGGGGAAGGAAAGACCACGACGAGCATCGGCCTGGCCGACGGACTCAACGAACTCGCGCGGTCGAAACCCGAGGTCGGCAAGGCCGTGCTGGCGCTGCGGGAGCCGAGCATGGGCCCGGTCTTCGGAATGAAGGGCGGGGCGGCCGGAGGCGGATACGCGCAAGTCGTGCCGATGGAGGACATCAACCTCCACTTCACCGGCGACTTCGCGGCCATCGCTGCGGCGAACAACCTTGCCGCGACGATGCTCGACAACCACATCCATTTCGGAAACGAGCTCGACGTCGACCCGCGGCGTATCCACCTCCGCCGTGTCGTCGACCTCAATGACCGCGCCCTGCGCGGAGTCGTCGTCGGACTCGGCGGGCTCAACGGGGGAGTGCCCCGCGAGGATGCCTTCGACATCGTCGTCGCCAGCGAGGTCATGGCGGTGTTCTGCCTGTCCACCTCGCTTGCTGATCTCAAGGAACGGCTGGGACGGATCGTGCTCGCCCACAGTAGGGGGCGGGAGCCGATCACCGTTGCGGACATCGGGGCGGCGGGCGCGATGACCGCGCTGCTGCGCAACGCACTGGCGCCGAACCTCGTGCAGTCCCTGGAACATTCGCCGGCGTTCATCCACGGCGGACCGTTCGCGAACATCGCCCACGGCTGCAACAGTCTCTTGGCTACCAAGGCCGGGCTGGCGCTGGGGGACTGGGTGGTCACGGAGGCCGGTTTCGGTGCCGACCTCGGAGCCGAGAAGTTCCTCGACATCAAGTGCCGCACCGCCGGGATCTGGCCCTCCGCCGTGGTCGTCGTCGCGACTCTGCGGGCCCTGAAGTACCACGGGGGAGTCGACGTGGCCGACGTCAACTCTCCCGATGTGGCGGCAGTTTTGGAGGGTATGAGCAATCTCGAGCTGCACTGTCGGAACCTGCGTGAGATCTACGGACTGACCCCGGTCGTGTGCTTCAACCGGTTCCCCACGGACACCGACGAGGAGATGGCTGCGGCGATCAAGCATTTGGATGGTCTTGGAGTTGCGGCCGTGGAGTCCACGCACTGGGCCGACGGCGGCAAGGGCGCTTTGGCTCTGGCGGAGGCGGTCGTCGAGGCTGCGAGCGGGGCGCCGGAGGATCCGGCCGCCTCGGCGAGGTATTCGTACGAGCTCGGGGCACCGCTGGAGGACAAGATCCGCACGATCGCGCAGCGGATCTACCAGGCCAAAGATGTCGACTTGCCGGCCAAGGTGAAGCGGAAGCTGCGTCAGTTCACCGATGAAGGCTACGCCGATGCGCCCGTGTGCATCGCGAAGACGCAGTACTCGCTGTCGACGGACGCGAGCCTGCGTGGGGCGCCGACCGACCACGTCATCGAGATCAAGGATGTGCGGCTGTCGGCCGGAGCCGGGTTCATCGTCGTCATCGCCGGCGACATCATGACGATGCCGGGCCTGCCGCGCGAACCCTCAGCGCTGAAGATCGACGTCACCGAGGATGGCAACATCACCGGCCTCTTCTAAGAGCTAATTACTACCCGACGGCGGCTCAGCAACCTGGCGCCAGGTTGCTCAGCCGCCGCCGGGTAGCAATAGGGGTCAGTCGGGGCGGGCAGCCAGTTCTGTGGTTGCTCCGTCTGCCTCTGCCCTAGCGTGCTTCGACGACCTGCTTGATCGCTGCGAGAGTCTCGGGAATGCCGGTCTGCGCAGACGCCGTCCGTGCGGCGATCTCCTCGGATGCCCGTGCACCGTACTTCTCTGCGAAGAACTCCTGCCCCTCCGGCAGGAACTCCCATGATTCGGTGAGCAGTGTGCCTCCATCCGCATCCTGCATACTGTAGGTCCAGTTGACTCGGCCGGGTCCCACGTTCCATCCGAAAGCCCGCCCATGGTCGGCGACGACTACACGACTGCGAGTCTGCCACTCACGGTCAGGGGTGACGTTGCGACCGGTGAACCAAGCTCCTACTCGTGGACCATCGCCTTCGTCCCACCAGCACTCTCGGCAGATCGGCGACCACTCTCCAGTCCGAGTCACGTCCGCAACAGTCCTGTAGACCGTCATGGGGTCGGCGTCGATGTGGATGGAATCTGCGAAGGTGAGAGACTCGGTCATGCTGGTGATCCTAGCGACCTTCGGAAGCGTACGGGCGATCTCTCAAACAGTGGTCGGGCAGGCACTTTGAACGGTCAGGTCAGTCTCCGGCGTTTCCTGTGACGCGGTCGAATACGGCGTCGAGATTCATCGCCAGAGAGTGGCGGTTGGCCTCGTTCATCCACTCGTTGTTGAGCATTTCGTTTAGGCCGCCCGGGGTTTCGTGAGCTGCGACCAGGTCGTCGATGGGGTCGGTGGTCTGGGCGAGAGTGGTGCCGAGACCGACGAACTGACCGCGGATGAAGTGATCGGCATCCGCCTGGTCCCAGCCGCGGTTGACGAGCCATGCCGTGATCGTCTGCAAGAACGCGAAGTGCGCCGACATCGTCGCGGTCACGGCCGAGAGCGTGGAGAACATCGTCTCATCGGCTGCGGTCACCGATCCGCCGAGGTGGCTCAGCAGCTCTTCGACCGCGTCATTGGCCGGGTACACTGCGGTCACTCCCTTGCGCTCGAGGACAGCCGGCAGGGGGATGACGCGCACGATCGTCGGGGAATGCGGAAGATGGGTCCCGAGCGTGGGCGTCGAAACTCCAGCGACGGCGCTGACCAGGGTCTTCTCTGCCGGGATGTCGAGATCGTCCAGGACTGCGTCGGTCTGCTGCGGCAGGACCGCGAGCACGATGAGGTCGCTGCGGTCGACGACGTCCTGATTGCTCTGACAGACCGTAGCAGACTCGATGGACTCAGCGAGTTTCGCTGCACGGTCGGCATTGCGTGGGGAGAGGAAGATCTGGAGGTCGGCTTTCGCCTCGCTGTCGGCAAGACCTGCGACCATCGCCGAGGCGATCTCTCCGACTCCGATGAATCCGATGCGTGTCATGTGCTCCTCCTTGAGTGGCGTGTCCCTGTTCGCATTGTGTCATTGACTCAATGGTCCGGGTGCGGGGACCTCGAAAGGGAGGTGAGCTGCCGTGCGTCCAAACAACCCGACGGCGGCTCAGATACCTCGCGCGAGGTATCTGCGCCGCCGTCGGATAGTAATTCGAGCGGGGCGGAGTCACTCGAATTCGGCGAGGACCGCCTCGGCGACGGCGGCGACCAGGGCCGGTCCGTCCTCAGATTCGGGGTCGTCGGTTTCTGTCATCACGGAGATGACGATGGGTTCGCGATCAGGAGGTGTCACCACTGCGATGTCGTTCTGAATGGCGTCCGAGTGTCCCGATTTGTCTCTGACCACCCAGCCTTCGGGAGCGCCGGCGCGGATGAGAGGATCGCCCGTCTCATTTGCCGACATCCAGTCGAGAAGCACCCTGCGATCATCGTCCGAGAGTCGGTCCGGGGCGAGGAGTCCCTGCAGACCGGCGGTGAATGCGGCCGGGGTGGTGGTGTTGTCCGTGCTGCCCTCTTCGACGTCGTTGAGCTCCGGCTCTTCGTCTGTGACCTCGGTGGTCGTGTCTCCGGCCTTCTCCAGGGCATCGTCGAGAGCCTCGGGACCGCCGAGCTCATCAAGCACAATGTTCATCGCCAGGTTGTCGCTGACCCTCAGCGCGCTCTCGGCCACATCTTCCAGTGGCAGCCCGTCGTCGACGTGCTTCTCCGTCACCGGTGTCCATCCGGCCTCATCGACATCGGCCTGAGTCCAGGTCACGTTCTTCTCAAGCTCTTTCGGCGTCGTGAGATCGAGGAGTTCGGCGACGGCGAAGACCTTGAGCGAGGAAGCGAAGCCGAAGCGCTCGTCTGCACGGTGGTCAACTGATTCGCCGGACTCGGTATCGAGCGCGCTGACTCCGACTCTCGCGTCGTAGCGGTCTTCGAGGTTCGTAAGCTGCTCTTCGAGTCGCTGGTGGTCGTTGTTGTCAGTCGGGCTGTTTGAGGTTTCGGTCTGTGTATTGGACCGGTCCGGCTGAGCCTCACTCGGAGTGCAGCCGGCCAATGCCATGGCTGCCAGTGTCGACGCAGCGACGCACTGCAGGATACGGGCGTTCATCGATTCGTTCCGTTCTCTCCCCGACGGGAGTCGACTTCAGGTGGATCGGCGGGCCGAGCACTGTCTCGGGTTCGATGTGCTTGCGATGCTCGCTGTTGAACATCTTTCTCCACTGCTGCCATGCGGTCGAAGACTGAAACCCTCGTTCTCATATCGATAGCGCATACCATGAGGTCATGGACCTGGTAGACGCCTGTCGGACATTCACCGCTGTCAGCGAACTCGGCAGTATGTCACTTGGTGCTGCCGCCGACGGAATCCCGCAGCCGGTGGCCAGTCGGCGCATCGCAGGGCTTGAGAAGCAGCTCGGTGCGCGGCTCCTCGAACGGACCGGACGGGGAGTGAGTCTCACACCGTTCGGTCGCGACATGCTGGTCCCGGCAACGCGGCTGGTCGAACTGGCAGACGAGCTGCTCATCGGTGCAGACCGGGCAAAGTTGCGGCCCATCTCTCTGGCAGTCCCGACTTCCTGCTCGACACGAAATCTTGCGGTGCTGGCGGCATCGATGAAGGACCGGGGGCTTCGGGTCGACTTCCGCTCGAGTCCGCCGGGAAGGCGGTCCGACGATCTCGCCGGGAGACGAGTGCGCGCTTCGGTGCAGACCGTTCCCGCAGACGAAGGCACTTGGATTGTCGCGTTGGGGTGTGCTCATCGCTCTCCGCTGACGGCTCCGGTGCGGATCGCAGACCTGCGGAGATCTCGGGCGCGGGTCCCCGGCGATGATCTCGAACTTGCAGGTCGACGCCTGCGAGTGATGAGCGAGGACAACGTTCCGCACATTCGCGACCGGGTCCGACGGTCCGCCGAGACCGCTGGTCTGCTTCCCTACCAAGTCATTGTGGACACCTCAGACCCTGACGCGGTCGCGGCGGTGCTCAGTGACGGTGATCTGCTGCTGTGCAGCGAGGCCGAGGCCGCAGAATTGGATCTTCCCTGGGCACCGCTCATCGACCCGACGATTTCTCGGGGCTATGAATTGGCGGCCGCCGCGGACGAGGACATAATGCTGCTTGCCGACTTCACCGAGGAGGTCGCTGATTGCCTCGGCGGATCGGTCGCCTCCGAGGCGAACAGGCGGCCTTCGAGGTCGGGAAGGCGACGATCGCTGTCCAGCGGTGCCGCCTCGGCGCCCGTTCCGCGGACCACGCGGTCGAGGGGTGAAGCGCCATGATCGAACGGAAGAGAGTCATCAGGGCGGCCGGAGCAGAGCTTGAACAGGCGGGTCTGAGCGCCAGAATCATCGCCCGTGATCTCGATACGAACGCCGAGGTTGCGCTCGCGCCCGACGGAGCGCTGCCGCTGGCGTCGCTGGTCAAAGTGCCGATTGCAGTGGCAGTGCTCAATCGGATTGTGGCGGGGGACCTTGCCGCCGACGAGCAGGTCCGAATCGAACCGGCCGTTGCCGAATCTGCGAGTCCGACAAGTGCTGCACGCTTTCGGCATCCGGCGCGGATCGCGGTCGAGGATCTGCTCACCTTGGCCGTGTGCTTCAGCGACAACACTGCTGCCGATGCACTGCTTGACCTTGTTCCTGCAGCCGAGGTGCAAAGGGATCTCGATGCTCTCGGGCTGCGGACCATCGATATCCGCCACCGGCTCGATGCGCTGACGATGACACCGTTGGAGAGCCTCGACAGAGCCGAAGCGCACCTGGCCTACGACCTCGCACAGATTCGATCGTCCCAGGGCGACGGGCATCGGATATGGCAGCTCGACGTCTCCCGCGCCAACTCCGCCACGGCTCGCGGGCTGATGGGCCTTCTCGCCGAGGTCTGGCGCCCCGCGAGGCTCGACCTCGGCGTCGCCGCCCGGCTGCGGGAGCTGATGTCCGGGAACGTCGTTCGCCACCGACTTGCGCCCGACCTGATGTCCGATTCGGCTCGGTGGTCGTCGAAGACGGGCACCTTGCTCCATCTCAGGCACGAGATCGGTGTCGTCGACCACGCCGACGGTCAGGCGATCGCCATCGTCGTGCTCAGCGAATCGAGCAATCCCGCTTCGGTTCAGCCCGCCGCGGAGGCTGCTCTCGGTGCCGCTGCCCGTGCCCTTCACGATCTGCTGAGGTGAGGGGAACGTCGGTCCGCAGACACTCTTTCCCGCCCAGAACTACCTGACGGCGGCTCAGCAACCTCGCGCGAGGTTGCTGAGCCGCCGTCAGGTAGTAATTCAGAAGGAGGGGAGGACGGAGCCGTCGGCCCACTTCTTCTCGATGAACTTCTTCACCTCGGGGGAGTGGAGCAGCTCGTCGAGCTTCTTGATGTTCTCGTCGTCCTTGTTCTCCGTACGCACGGCGAGGAAGTTGCCGTATGGGTTGTCCTCGGCCTTCTCCAGCAGGATGCCGTCCTTGGCCGGGCTCAGACCGGCTTCCAGGGCGTTGTTGCCGTTGATGACCGAAGCATCGACGTCTTCGAGGGTGCGAGCCAGCTGCGCGGCGTCGGCCTCGACGAACTTCACGTTCTTCGGGTTGTCCTCGACGTCGGAGAGCTTCGCGTCGACCGCGTCCACGCCGTCCTTGAGGGTGATGAGCTTCGCGTCTTCGAGCATCTTCAGCGCGCGACCCTGGTTCGACGGATCGTTGTTGATGCCGATCTTGGCGTTCTTCGGGATGTCCTTGACGTCCTTGATGTCCTTCGAGAACAGCGCGAAGGGCTCGAGGTTGATCGGCTCGAAGCCGGTGATCTCGTAGCCCTGGCCTTCGACTTCGGAGTCGAGGTACGGCTTGTGCTGGAAGTAGTTCGCGTCGATGTCGCCGTCGTTGAGCGCCTTGTTCGGCAGCGTGTAGTCCGTGTACTCGGTGACCTCGATGTCGAGGCCGGCATCCTCGGCGAGGTTCTCATCCACGTAGCGCAGGATGTCGCCCTGCGGCACCGGGGTCGCACCCACGGTGAGCTTCGTGATGTCGCCGTCCTTCTCGCCGACGGAATCCGTGCCGCCGCCGACGAGTCCGCAGCCCGAGAGCAGCAGAGTCGCGCTGGCCGCGATCGCAATGAGCTTGGTCTTCATGATTCTCCTTGATGTGTTCTGTGTGTTGTGCAAAGGGATGAGCAGTGGTGGCCGTCAAATGTGCGCAGATTGCCGGTTTCGTCGCCGATTCGGACAATCTGAGCACACTTAACTCGGAGTTCCGTCGCCGCGCCGGACGTGATCGACGCCGCCGAGGCGGTTCACCGGTGGTCGACCGTGCGGGCCAGCCGATCGCCGATGAACTGGATGATCGTGACGACGAGGACGAGAACGATGATGCAGGCGATCATCGTGTCCGCCTGGTAGCGCTGATAGCCGTAGGAGATCGCCAGCGCACCCAGGCCGCCGCCGCCCACGGCACCGGCCATCGCGGTATAGGACACCAGCGTCACCGAGGTGACCGTGGCTGCTCCGATGAGACCGGGCAGAGCCTCGGGAACGTAGACCTGGCGGATGACCTGGCCGTTCGAGGCGCCCATCATCAGTGCGGCTTCGATCTTGCCTTCGGAGACCTCGCGCAGCGAGTTCTCGACCAGACGGGCATAGAAGGGGATCGCGCCGATCGTCAGCGAGACCACGGTCGCCTGCCAGCCCAGCGCCGAGCCGACGACGAATCGGGCGAAGGGGATGAGGGCGATGATGAGAATGATGAAGGGGATCGAGCGCGTGATGTCGACGATGAAGGACAGCACCCGGTAGACGACCGGGTTCGAGTTCAGCCCGCCCTTCGACGCGGTGAACAGCCAGATGCCCAAAGGCAGTCCGAAGAGGACGGCGAGTCCGGTCGACCAGGCCGTCATGAGCAGAGTCTCGATGGTGGCCGGCCACATCTGATCGGTGATCGCCGGGTTGTCGAACCATGTGGGATCGTTCATCAGGCAGCCTCCTCCGCATAGATTCCATCGGCTTTCAGGGCGTTGATCAGCTCTTTCGCCTGTTCGGCCGAGTCGACGGAGAAGCGCAGCCGACCTACCTGGCGGCCTTCGATCGTCTCCACGGCTCCGGCGAGGATCGCCTCGGCGCTCGCTCCGGCATTCCGTGCGGCGGTGAGCACGGTGGGCAGATCGGTGCCGGCCAGGGACACCTCGACGAGGCGGCTCGCCCCGTCGTCGAGGCTGACCGGAGGCAGAGGGACGAGATCCTTGGCCAGGACCGAACCGGGCTCGGCGATGACCTCGGCGAGTTTCCCGGTCTTGGCCACGCGCCCGTCGGCGAGCAGCGTCACGGAGTCGCAGATCTCGCGGATGACGGACATCTCGTGGGTGATGATGAGGACGGTGATGCCCAGACGGTCGCGCAGCGAGCGGATGAGGCCGAGGATCTGATCCGTCGTCGTCGAATCCAGCGCCGAGGTGGGCTCATCGCACAGCAGCACCTTCGGCTCTGCGGCCAGTGCTCGGGCGATGCCGACGCGCTGCTTCTGTCCTCCCGAGAGCTGAGCCGGATAGTTGTCGACGCGGTCGCCGAGGCCGACGAATTCGAGGAGCTCCCGGGCCTTGGCCAGGCGTTCGGCCTTCGGCACTCCGGCGATCTTGAGCGGGTGGGCGACGTTCTTCAGCGCGGTGCTCGAGTCGAGGAGGTTGACGTGCTGGAAGACCATGCCGATGCTGCGACGGGCCTCGCGCAGTCCGGCACCGGACTGGTTAGTGAGGTCGACGCCGTTGATCGACACTGTCCCGGAGGTGGGGGACTCGAGCCCCGTCAGGCAGCGGATGAGCGTGGACTTGCCGGCGCCGGAGCGGCCGACGATGCCGTGGATCTCTCCGGCGGGGACCGAGAGGTCGATCTCCTCCAAGGCGACGGTCTCTCCGAACACCTTCCGCAGTGCGCGCAGTTCGATCACAGGCGCCTCCTCGTGTGGTTGACGAATGCCGCGCACGGTGGTGGACGGCAGAGATTTGGGGATGGGCCGGTCTACGGTCCAGTAGGGCCGACGATTCAGGATGACAAGGAATCGCCTCGGCGGCGTCATGAGATGTCATAAAAGGACGCATTGGCGGCTCATCGTGACGAAGAACTCACTGCGGCGTGGAAGGGTGTTGTTGCTCTCTTCGGTGTCAACTGATCCCGACCGCCTCGGCGGCAGAGATGACGAGACGGTGAACGGCGGTCGAAGTCGGGGCAGAATCCAGCAGCATTTTCCTCCGACGTAACCCGATGTCCATGTCCGGGGCGTAGCTGTGGTTGATCGACAGGTTCGCTTGTCCGGTGTACCCGGCGGGCGGACGAGCTCCACGACGGGACCGGTGAATGTACGAAGAATCGAGCAGGATCGCGGCGATCGTTCCCTGCCACAACGAGGAGATCACCGTCGCCAAGGTCGTCGGCGACCTCAAGGCCGCCGTCCCGGGCATCACGGTCTACGTCTATGACAACTGCTCGAGCGATCGCACCTCGCAGCGCGCTGCCGAAGCCGGTGCCATCGTGCGCAAGGAGAACGTCCCCGGCAAGGGCAATGTCGTCCGCCGCGCCTTCGCCGACATCGATGCCGATGTCTACGTGATGATCGACGGCGACGATACCTACGAGGCGGCCCACCTGCCCGAGATGATCGACACCCTGATCTCCGGCCCTTACGACCACGTGCTCGGTGTTCGCCAGGACAATCAGGAGACCACGTCCTACCGTCCCGGCCACGAAGCCGGGAACAAGATGTTCAACCGGCTGACCGGGTGGCTCTTCGGTTCGCAGGTGTCCGATATGCTCTCGGGCTACCGCGTCTTCTCCCGCCGTTTCGTCAAGTCGTTCCCCGCGATCAGCCGCCGGTTCGAGATCGAGACCGAGCTGACCGTGCACACGATGTCGCTGCGCCTTCCCACCACCGAGGTGGCCGTCGACTTCCGTGACCGACCCGACGGAAGCGAGTCGAAACTCTCGACCTTCAAGGACGGGTTCCGCATCCTCGGGCTCATCTCGGCTCTCGTCCGCCACGAACGACCCCGCCTGTTCTACGGCACGCTGACGGTCGTGCTCGCCGCCCTGTCGCTGGTCTTCGGTCTGCCCGTGGTGTGGGAGTTCTGGCAGACCGGGCTCGTGCCGAGGTTCCCGACTGCGATTCTTGCCACCGCGCTCATGGGGCTGGCGTTCCTGCTCGGCAGCGTCGGACTGACCCTGGACGGTCTGCGCAGGGCTCGCCGCGAGACTTCCCGCCTGGTCTATCTCAGCTTGCCCGCGGTGACCGGTCGACCCGTCACGCAGCGTCAGACGCCGCAGCAGACTGCTCCCGCGGACCGAGAGTTTTCAGCCCCGGAGGCAGAGATCTTTGCCGACGCAGCACGGATGAAGCCGAACCGGCAGGTGCGGGCACGCTTCGCTTCATGAGTCGTTCTGCTATTCGCAGGTGGCTGACGTCCCCGCTGGCATGGGACCTGCTGCTTGCTCTCTTCACCGTCGCATGGTCGTTTATCTTCCTGCGCCTGTTCTGGCCCGGCCGGGTCAACGTCGATATCGCCAATCAGTACTTGCAGGCAACCGGAAAGATCCCGTACTCCGATTGGCATGCGCCGGTGATGAGCGCGGTGTGGAGAATTCTCATCGACATCACCGGAGACCCGGGCAGTCTGCTCCTGCTGCAGGTCGGCCTGCTCGCCGCGGCCGCGTGGGGGATCGGGGTGTTCGTCCACCGATCTGGGGCGCCGAGGTGGGTGTCGCTCTTGGGTCCGACCATCATGGTCACTCCCTGGGTCGTCTCCCAGATGACGACGCTGTGGAAGGATTCGCAGATGGCCGTGGCCATCCTGCTCGCCGTCGTCCTCATCATGATCACCCGCTTGGTCCCGAAGACATGGCTGCTGTGGCTTCCGGCGCTGGCCCTCCTCGTCTACGCGGTGGGGGTGCGCAAGAATGCGGTGTTCGCGGTCGTCCCGATCGCCGTGTACGGCGGGTGGTGCCTGGTGCATCTGTGGCGCCATCGTCGAGGGCGACCTGGAGACTCTGCCACGTCTGCAGGCACCGCGTCACCGGAGACTTCAGAGCCGACAGCAGACTCCGCGAAGAAAGGACGCCCTTTTCTGCTGACGGCGGTTTCGTCGCTGATCGTGCTCGGACTCATCGGCGGAGGCGTCAAAGTCACCGACGCGGTCATCGACTCGCAGAAGGGAGTGACGAAGACCGGCCAGATCTCACAGATCTTCCTCGACGACGTGATGTTCTCCGTGCCGGAATCTCGACTTCAGTCGTCTGACGCACCCAGAGCGCTCAAAGACCACATCAGTTCTGCGCGCGACAAATGCCTGAAGAGAGGCGAGATCTGGGACGCCTACTGGAACTGCTACGGCAGAGGCACGACTGGGAAGGCATTCAGTCCCATTGCCTACCAGGATGAGCTGAAGTCGCTGTGGTTGAACGAAGTCGTCACTCATCCGGTCAGCTACATCGAATATCGGATATCGGTCTACTCCTCCTACTTCTTCACCTCGAAGCTCGAATACTGGGAGGCCGACTGGGATGGTGATGCGCAGAAGGCACGCTTGCCCGCAGGGAGCGCAAAGGCTGACTACATCGTCCGACCATATGTCGAGGACTTCGCGCTGGGAACTTTCCCGATGCTCTTCAAGCCCTGGTTCTGGGCCCTCGTCGCCGTTCTGCTGCTCGGTCTCGGGTACCGATCGCACTGCCGCACCCGTCGCGAACTGAACGCGTCTGCCCACCGGCCGCGGTCCTTCTGGCCCGAGATCACGGTCCTGGCCACCTCGGCGCTGTGCTACATCTTCGGGTACTTCCCGATCGTGCCGGCGAACCATTTCCGGTACACGTTCTGGCCGGCGCTCGCCGTCACCTTCGCGTTCGTCCTCTGGCTCGCCCAGCACCGCATCCAGCGAGTCCGAAACATCGGGCCATAGACTGAGTGCAGTTATGAAAGAGTCATTCTCGGACCGTCTCCGGCGCCTGGCGGTGGAAGCCTTCAAGTTCCTCACCGTCGGCGGGCTCGGCTATATCGTCGACGTCGGCCTGTCGAACCTTCTGGCCTACGGGTTCGGTCCGATCCCCGCCCTCCTCGAGGGCAGTCCGATCAAGTCGAAGATCATCTCGACTATTCTGTCGATGATCGTCGTGTGGATGGGCAATAAGCTCTGGACCTACGGCGACCGGACCACGAACTCGAACATGCGCGGCATCGTCCTGTTCGTCGCGGTCAACCTCGTCGGCATGATCATCACCGTCATCCCGCTCGGTGTGACCTGGTACCTGCTCGATATGCGCGACCAGCTCACCTACAACATCTCGACGAATGTCATCGGCATCGGACTGGCGATGATCTTCCGCTTCTACGCCTACCGCACCTGGGTGTTCAAGGACCAGGCCCCCGACACCGAGGTGGTCGTTCCCATGGAGGAATCGAGCCGGGTCCCCGACGACCGGGGCTGAGCGCCACCGGCCGACAGCGCCGGCGTGCTTATCGGACTAACGAGGGTTCGAAGACTGGTTGCGAGCTATTCGGTGCATCACGGCCAGTACCGCAAGAAGCACTGGACAGAGCATCGCAAGGCCGGCAGCAGCAAAGCCGAGTCCGACAAGCCACTCGGAACCGGAGAATCCGCCGCCTTCAGTGGAGAACGTGACTGCGGCTATCGCGAGGATCGTCAGAACGCTGCCGCCGAACAGAGACAGCAGAGCGGTCACAATCGGCTTGGGGACGGTCATCGGATTCAGTGTCCTTTTGGTCGCTGCTTTGTCTGTGAGGTCGTGTGGTCGATCAGCTTACAGGCCGCTGCTCATCCGACTCCCGGAAACGGCTGGGCGAACCATCGCGTTCTGAGCTCCGAAAAGCGCTGTTCACCCCAGAACCTAGGTCAGCATCGGATAGTCTCGGGCGCCGAAAGTATCCGATGCTGACCCATGTTTGAACCCGAACGTCCGTTGGTGACCTATTCTCGGGGCGCCAGGGGTTGGCCGTCAGCGGGTGCGGCGCAGCTTGCGGTAGGCGCTGACGACGGGAGCCGGAGTGACGGTGCGCAGTTCGGCTCGAATGAGCATCCGCTTCTGCTTGAGCAGTGCCGACCGACGGTTCGGCAGTTGACCGGCCCGTGCTCGGGTGGCCAACAGCCCCAGATCTCGGCGCAGCTGTCCGTCTTGCGCGTGGAAGTAGTTCTCGGTCAGCCATTCCGGGTCAGGGAATCCGATTGACCCGGCAGTCACACCGGCCAATGTGCCGGTGGCACCGGAGTCTGCGAAGACCTCGTTGAGCAGCTCGGCGTTGAAGCCGAAGTCCGAGATGAGCAGGGTCGGAATGCCCCGATCGATGGATTCGAGTGCCGCAGTCGAGGACACAGTGACCAGTGCCGAGTCGTCGGTGAGGAAGTCGCTGAGGGGACCATATCCGAGCTCGATGCGGTCCGCTCCAGGCACCCGGCGGGTGCGGAAGTCGTCGAGGATCTCGAAGTAGGAATGCTGTTCGTGATGGGTTTCGAACTCACCGGGACGCGACCGCATCTTGATGACCGCCGTCGAATCCGGGTGCCGGTCGGCGAACTCGGCCAGTGCCGCGATGATCGCCTCACGGTCGGCTCGCTCGGCAGGAACCTTCGCCTGCGGGGCGAAGAGCAGAGTCCGTGGGGCTGCAGGGGCACCGGTTCGTGCGGCACCCGCCGAGGACGGCGCGGTGGCGTCGGATGGTGGGGTCGCCTCGGCGAGGGGTTCCGCAGGTGCCGCGAGCTGCGGTATGCCCTCCGAACGCAGCATCGGCAGGCGCGCCAACAGAACTTCGCAGGGCACCTGCGACCGGGCACTCGCTTCGGTGTAAGCGGCAACCTCGGCGGAGGAATGGGCGATGAACGCATCCATCAGACGGCGATAATTCATCCCCTTGCCGCTGGCAGGCAGACCCATTCCGGGCAGCCCCGAGATCAGGGCCGGACGGTCAGCGCGGGTGTGCGCGGTGAGGAAGACCTGGGCGACGATCGGGCCGGTGGCGGCACCGAGGACGATATCGGGGGAGTGATCGGCGATGACCTGCGCGAGGTCGGCCCGCGCGATGACGGGGACCTCTCGGTGTTCCCAGTCGGTGCCGGCGACGGCGCTGGCGATCTGCTCATCTGTCGGCAGAATCGGATTGTCGACGAGGAACACGCGTCCCTCCACGTCGGGCAGGGACGACAGAAGCTGGGTCGCCCACTTGAGATACGACTCACTGTCGGAAATCGAGAGGATGCGGATGGGCGCAAGCCCGGCCGATCGCCGAGGCGGGAGCACCGGACCGTCCGGGAAGTTCGACTGCGACGACTGACCGTCCGCGCGAGTGCGCTCGGTCAGATGCGAGGGCCGAGGCGGGGCGTCGGAGAGCGACGGCGGCATGATCGGCCCGCTGTAGTGGGGATCGCCTGGTTCAGGAATCGTCATCTGCCTTGACCGACTGGGCGTTGAGGGACTTTCGCAGACTATCGGGTGAGGCGCCGGTCCACCACTTCGCGGGGATCTCGGTGACATCGATGGTCACATCCGGATTGAGTACGGCCAGGGACACCGCCGCTGTCGACGGCAGGCTGCGGATCGTCGAGTCCGGCGGCAGGTTGATCAACCGCAGCTCGATGGGCAGGCCGAGATGTTTGATCCTCACGCGTTCGTCCTGGGCGAGATCGGCGAGGAATTCCTCGGTCTCACGGCGGTGCGGATAGTAGGTGATCGATCCGTGAGTGTCGATGATGTCATCGACCCACGCCCGGTAGGCAAAGGCATCGACGAGGCCGTCGGCGGCCAGGGACGAACCGATGACCGGATTGTCCCGGGGGTGGCTGCCGCCGGTGGGCAGAGTCTGGAGATGTTCGAACCGGTGGCGAGTGATCTCACCGCCTGATTTGAGGAAAGCCTTGCGCAGCGGTTTCGCCACCGGCAGCGCCGTGTGCCAGCGCAGCTTGCCCACAGTGGCGAGGTGGCGAAGCCGGTCGGCGACGTGAGCGGCCATGACCGTGCGCGAAGCTTTGAGCTTCTGCCGGGGACGGACGAGGGGACCGCGCTTGGCGGTGAGGATCTCGATCGCAGAGTACGTGGCCAGACCGTCATCGAGAATGACGACCTCCGGCAGACGACGTTCCAGGTATGCCAGCGCCAAGGCTCTGTGCACCTGACCGGAGCAGGCATCGCCGAGGTAGATCCGGTCGAAGTTCGTCTTCCGCAACACTCCCGGTTTCGCCCCATCTCGCTCGAGGCGGACGTTCTTCGGCAACCAAGCCGGATCGAAGGCATCGAGGAAGGACGTCATCCCCTTCGCGCTCGCCCGAGCCCGAATGAGCAGATCCTCAGTCGGCTCATGTGATTCGAGCGCCGAAAGGAACTGCAGTGGGGATTCGACGAAAGCGACGGCGCTCCGGCGCTTCTTCTTCGGTGTCACCGCTGTTGGATCCGTTTCATGATGCGTTGTTGTTTTCTTGCCACCGCTTTGATCACGAGCGTTCCCGATCGTTTGATCATCCGCTTCGGAGCAAACGCCTTCGACGTGCTGCCCGGCAGAGCGAGCGCGGTGAGGCGTCGGCGTTTGAAATAGCGACTGAATCGGTCAGCTGACTCGCCGCGGCCTGTGCTGACCTCGAAAACCTCTGTGAGGAAGTCTGTTGCCGCGTCACGCAGATCGTGCGACAGCGTCGGCGCCATGCAGTAGGTGACGGCTGCGAGCAGACGCCCCAGCTGCGGATGCGCGTCGGTCTTGTCCGGGGCGCTGCCGTCGCAGATCTCGGAGATGATCGTCAATGGGATGCGATTGCTGTTCTGATAAGGAGCGATGGCTTCGAGCAGCAGATCCGTACCCACAGCCAGGGCAGGTACCTGATAGATCTGGCGAGCAGTCATCAGTGCGGTGGAGAACCCGCCGACGATGAGGTCGGGAGCCAGACGATCGATGATGACCTCGGCCATGACGGGCAGGTCGAAAAGCTGCAGAGTGATCCCGAGTCTGTGTGCCGCCTCGAACAGTGGTCCTGTCTGCGAGGGAGGAGCGGCCGGGTGCGGTTTGAACACGACGACTTCCATTCCGCGCGCAGCGGCGGCCTCGATCATGTCGATGTGCAGCTGCGTCTCTTCCTCAGAAGTGATGAGTCCGAGCGCCGACAGATACTGGCCGACGACCAGTGCCCACGGACGATTGCTCGACGGCGCGGCGCTGAGAACCCCTCCCAGCTCGTCCTCCAGCGCTTCGGCCGAATGCTCGCCGAGCTCGCGCACCACACCGGTGAACGACTCGACACCCAGTGGGCGGTGGACGATTCCGAACTCGCGGAGCAGCTTCGGCGAGATTCCCGGCACCAGTGGCAAGTAATGCAGCACGGACATCCGCTGACCGTTCGTCAGCGGAATCTGATTGCGGGTCGGGCCGAAGCTCATCAGTCCGTCGGCATGTACCCTGATCGTCGCGCGGGAGAACACTCGGCCAAGCGCAATGGCCGGGTTGACCTGGGGTGATTCGATTACGAGTTCGATCTCGTCGGTATCGTCCAACCCCCACCGGCCACGCAGATACGATTCCACGACCGGCAGATCCGTATGATCGGGCCGCCATGACGAAGGATGGACGTGCAGAGGCGCGAGCGCCTCATTGAGGTTGACGACCCGATCGAACCGGGCGATCAACGAGGCGGCTCCCGGCGAATCGACGAAGGATTCCGAGAGCTCCATGACCACGGCGTTGTTGCTGACCAGCAGGATCCGTTCGGTCGGAGCCGGGGTGTCCTCGGGCGCGAATCCATCGGTTCCCATCAGCGCCGGAGCCGCCGGCCGGTCGTAGTCACCGCCATCGATTCCTGCCGCCAAGCAGACGAGTTCGAACAGGGTCGAGGCCAGAAAGATCTGTTTCACTTCACCATCTCCAGCATTAACGAAGGTGCGTCATTGAGGTAGCTGCTGACGTTGAGCTGTCGTCCCTGTTTCTGCAGAACGAATTCCTCACGCAGATACTCTGGCGGAATCTTCGCCGAAATCGTTCGTGCACCCCTTCGCAACTGGTTTCGCAGGGACGCCGGCGACGCTGCGAAACGATTGATCTGATGGTCGAGGATTGCCAACCAGTTGCGGATCGCCTTCGGCCACAGTCGGTCGGCGTCCGGCTCGGCAGCGACGAGATCGAAGATCTGTCCGAATGCGCGGATGAAATCCAGCTGTCGAATGTCGACGATACGCGACAGAGAACCCGCCATCCCTCTTCGATAGAGAATCCCTGGAGCATCGACGACCGCGAAGGACTCGGCCTGCAGGTGCAGTCGCCAGATCCAGGACCGGTCTTCGGCAGTCATGAAGTTCTCCGGGAAATGGAGGATCCCCTGTTCGAGCACTCGCCGGTGGAAGATGCCGGCCCAGGCGAACGGATAGTCGACCATCGTCGATTCGTAGACGGGCAGGATCCCCACCTTGGGATCCAATGGCACGTCTCGGACCGACATCGGCGCGAGTTTGCGCACCCGCTTGGTCCCCTCGACCGTCGTATGGTCACAGCGGATGAAATCGACTCCGAGCCTATGTGCTGCGGCAAGCATCGAGGACAGATGCCCCGGGGCCAACCAGTCGTCCCCATCGAGGAAGATGATGTGCTCTCCCCGGGCAGATGCCAGGCCCTTGTTTCGGGCATTGGCAAGTCCCGTCGCCTCCGGGTTGGTGAGGACCTCGAAATGAGGGAACCAAGTGCTGAACTCATCGAGCAGCTCCGGCGTCTCATCACTTGATCCGTCATTGACGAAGATCAGCTGAGTGCGGTCCCAGACGGGGCCCTGCTGCCTCAGCGAACGGAACAGCGTGCTCAGGTAGGGGGCACCATCTTTTGCGGGAATGATGATGCTCAGGTCGAAATCGGTCACGGGCCTTCTCCGAAGATTGCGGTCATGGGTTGGTCCACCAGAAAATCAGTGGATCGGACATGGAAGAGCCACCTCGGCGCAGAAAATCCTCGCCGAGGTGGCTCAGCCGATTGCTCAGGCCGTGACCTTGCGCAGGGAATCGATCTTCGATTCCTCGCCCGGCATGACGCGCTTGACTCCGTCACCGAATGCGGTTTCGAGGACGCGAACGCCCTTGACGAGGGAGGCGAATTCGCGCGGTTCCATCGACGCGGACTGGTCGGATCCCCACATGGAGGAGTCGAGGGTGATGTGGCGTTCGATGGTCACAGCACCCAGTGCGGCTGCGGCGAACGAGATCTCGAGGCCGAGCTCGTGGCCGGAGTAGCCGACGGGAACACCGTAGCGTTCGCGCATGGCCGGGATGGCCTTGAGGTTGACCTCTTCGGGCGGCAGCGGGTAGGTCGAGGTGGCGTGCATGAGCACGAGCTTGTCGCGGTCGAAGACCTCGACGGCCTTGTCCAGAGTCTCCCAATCGGACATGCCCGAGGAGCACAGGACGGGCTTGCCGGTGGCGGCGATCGCGCGCAGCAGCTCGAAGTCCGTCAGCGAGGCCGAGGCCACCTTGTAAGTGAGCGCATCGAATTCGTTCTCGAGGAAGTCGACGGAGTCGGTGTCCCATGGGGACGCGAACCACTGGAGTCCGACTTCCTTGGCGTAGCGGTCGATCTCGGAGTATTCGTCGATGCCGAACTCGACGCGGTGCTTGTAGTCGATGTAGGTCATCTCGCCCCACGGGGTCGAGCGCATCTTCGACTTCTGGTGTTCGGGAACGGCCACCTCGGGGTTGCGCTTCTGGAACTTCACTGCCTGCGCACCGGCGGTGACGGCGACATCCATGAGCTGCTTGGCGATGTCGACGTCGCCATTGTGGTTGATGCCGATCTCACCGATCATGTACACGGGCTGGTTCGGGCCGACGAGGTGCTCTCCGATGGCCACGGGGGCGAGTTGGTCAGTCATGAAACCTGCTTTCGGTTGGCACGCGAAATCTCCGCGCGGTTGGTGAACTGCGGCTGGTGCCGCGGGACGGATGGTTGCTGGTCGGGGAAGGCGGACGCGTGGCCGGACAGGGCCGCCGACTGGTGGCCGGCCGGGCGTCCTGACTGGTGCCCTGCCAAGGTCGATGGGTGTCCGGTGGGCGACCGCAGTGAGGTCAGGGTCGGATTCGGCAGGGGTTCGGCCGCCTCGGCGGGGATAGGAATGAGGTCGCAGACCTCACGCACCGCACCCCGTCCGCCTGGCCGATCGAGGATGACGCGGGCGGCGGCGAGGACGCGCGGGTGGGCGTCGGCGACGGCGATGGGCCAGCCGACGACGTCGAAGGCCTCGAGGTCGTTGATGTCGTTGCCGACGTAGGCGACGCGGGCCGGGTCGAGGTCGTTGGCGGTGATCCATGCGTCGAGGATGCTGGCCTTGTTGTCGATGCCCTGGGCAACGTCGACGCGCAGCTTCTCCGCACGGCGGGTCACGACGGGGTTGCGTTCCTTCGACAGGATCATCACGGGCACGCCGGACTTCACGAGTCGGGAGATGCCCATGCCGTCGCCGCGGTGGACGCGGACCTGTTCGTTTCCGTCCTCGTCGACGTAGGCGCCGTCGTCGGTGTGGACGCCGTCGAAGTCGGTGACGAGGGCGTCGACGTCGATGACCTGCGCGGTCTCCTGTGTCGAGGCGATGGCGCGGACGAGGGTGAGGTCGGACATGTCGTCGATCTCGCGGGCGTGCTCGGGCGGGACCTCTTCGATGCCGATGCGGCCGAAGAAGCGGTGCTCGTGCTCGATGAGGCCGGAGGTGCGCATGACGTAGAACGCGCCGGTTTCGTTGAAGTGCTTGGCACGGTCCTGGCGGCGCGGCCGGAAGCTGGCTTCGTGCCCGACGGCCACGGCCTGGGTGTCGTCGTCGAGGCGCCACAGGAAAGAGTGGTCTTCGACGGCGGAGAAGACGACATCGGCGTCGTCGTCACGGACCGTGCGCACCGCGTTCTCGATCGAGGCGGAGTCGATGAAGGGGGAGGTGCACTGCATGAACACGGTGATGTCGAAGTCCTCATCGAGGGTCGAGAGTGTGTGGATGAGAGCGGATTCGCTGGTGGCGGTGTCGCCGGCTATCTCGGCAGGGCGGTGGGCCACCTCGGCGCCGGCGCGCAGGGCTTCGGCTGCGATTCCGTCGTGGTCGGTCGAGACGATCACGCGGTCGATGCTGGGGCTGGCCTGGGCGGCATTGATGGCGCGGGCAAGCAGGGAGATTCCGGCGACCTTCTGCAGGTTCTTCAGCGGGATGCCCTTGGATCCTCCGCGCGCGGGGATGATCGCGACGGTGCGGTGGGGAGTGGGGGAGGTGGTGCTGGTTGATGCGGTGGTGCTTTCTGCCGCCTGGTTCGCGGCCACGGTGGTGCGCGCATCCGGCTTCATTTCCGACTGAAACTCGGTTGCGTTGGGCTCGTAGGTCGTCGATTGGTCATTCACAATGATTCGACGCTAACGACGGGGTGTTACCTCAAGGTGAACACGCCATGTCGCCGAGGCGACTCCTCGATGGCGAACCCGTGACGGATGTGCCGGTGGGCCGCGGGCGGGGCCGTGCGGCGACGTTCAAGCCGGTCCCTGTGCCCGCGGGCGGTGGGTGCTGAGTGGGCAGAGCCGGTGGGAGTCTCATCGACTTTTGGGTAGTTGCGCGAAAACGTCTCATCGACTTTTGGGTAGGCAGGTGAATCGCTTCATCGACTTTTGGACGAATAATCCGGTTCGAACATGAGTATCTGATCAAAAGTCGATGACGAGTGGGACAAAAGTCGATGACGCGCGGCCCGAAGCTGCCGGCGGCGTGATTCGACGGAGCCAGCGCGGTGCGTGGGTGCACGCCAACGTCAGCCGGTCAGCGCCAGGTGATGTTCCACATGCGGTTGTTCCAGGCCGAGAACGGGATGACCTCACCGGTGTAGACGGGCCAGAAGTAGGCGAAGGCGAGGATAGCTGCGACGAGGATGAGCCCGACGCTCAGTCGCCTGGCGAACAGCGCCGCGGAGGTCCGCGCGAAACGCTGCTTCGTCGACGGCCCTGGCGAGTCTCGCCCGCCAACAGGCGCCCGACCCCAGACGAGGGTCAGACAATACGTCACGGCCAGCACGACGAAGGGCACCATGACGATGGTGTAGAAGGTGAAGATCGTCCGCTCCTGGTAAGCGAACCATGGCAGCCAGGTCGCTGCCAGCCCGGCGAGGATGACGGCGGGGCGGACGTCCCGGCGGATGATCCACACGATGAGGCAGACGAGCACAGCCAAGGCGGCCAAGCCCCAGATCACAGGGTTGCCCACCGAGGTGATCGCCGAGGAGCACTTCGCGACCGTGCACCCCATATCGCTGCGGTCGTAGGACTCGTAGTAGAACGACGTCGGCCGCCACTGCACGATCCAACCCCACGGGTTCGACATGTACGGATGCTCCGAGTCCAGCCCGACATGGAACGAGTACGCCGTGTAGTGATAGTGCGCCAGCGACGGCAGCCAGTCCAACCACTCCGGCAGCGCACGCCACCAGCCGAAATTCTCCGCAGCCCACTGTCGGTCCCACGCATCGTCCGACCGGATCCACCCGGTCCAGCACGCCACATAGGTCACGAGCGCGATCGGCACGAGCTTGAAGAACGAGGGAATGCTGTCGCGGATGAACATACCCAGCCACGGATGCACGACCCCGGCCCGATACCGCGAATGCACATCCCACAGCACGAGCAGAATCCCGAACGCCGCCAGCGCATACAGACCCGACCACTTCACTCCCGTAGCCAAGCCGAGACTGATCCCCGCAGCGAAGATCCACGGACGCGCGCCGAGGCGGGGCCCGAAGTTGATCACGTCCCTGGACTTCGTTCGACGCCGACGTCGGGCTTCCGCGGTGGGCGGGGCCGCCTCGGGGAGTGGGGCGGTGGAGATGATCGACTCGCTGAGTTCGGTCGGGAAGGTTCGGGGGACCTCCTCGGGGTCGGATGAGGAGGAAGCGGCCGCCTCGGGGAGGGGATCTGGATTCTGCAGTGTGCGGGACGGAGCGGAGCTGTCGATCTCCGCGGTGCGCTGGGTCCAGGCGGCCAGGCGCTTCGTCACCTGCTCGCGGTCGAGGAGGATGAAGAAGAAGGCGAGGAGGACGAAGGCCATGAGCACGATGTCGAGCAGGCTCGTGCGGGAGTGGACGAAGTGCTCGCCGTCGATGGCGAGCAGGCCGGCGGCGACGCAGGCGAAGAACGCCGAGCGGAAGAGCTTCCAGGCGATGACGCCGAGGAGGAAGATCGTCAGGGTGCCGATGATCGCCACGGTGAAGCGCCAGCCGAACGAATCGTCGGCGCCGAAGAGGTCGATGCCCCACCCGATGAGCCATTTGCCCAGCGGCGGGTGGACGACGTATTCGGGGGTGGGCTCGATGACGCTGGGATCGCCAGCGTTGAAGGAATCGTCGGCGTTTTCGGGCCAGGAGCGTTCGTAGCCGAAGTTGAAGACCGAATAGCCGTCCTTGACGTAGTAGGTCTCGTCGAAGATCAGGCGGTGTGGGAAGTCGAGGCGGAAGAGTCGCAGGGCCGCACCGATTCCGGTGATGACGAGCAGGGCCGGCCACATCCACAGCGGTGCTCGGGTGGCCCACATGCCGGCGTGGAAGGTTTCGCGGCGCATCGCAGCGGCGCCGGAACGCACCTTTTCGCGTTTCCTCGCCAGGCGCTCGCGGGCGATGCGCCTGGTGGGGGCCGGGGAGTCTGCGGTGTGTGTCATCGGAGTCCAGTTTAGAGATCTCGGCGGGCAGGGCTCTCATGCGACCCGCAGGGAAGGGCGGGGCATTGGGAATGATCGGGCCGGCGGGGTGGGGTCGAAGGGGAGTGTCGGTCGGGCGTAGGTCGGGGAGTGAGGGTGTGCCGGGTGGGGCCGACGAGGTGGGGGAGTGAGGGCGTGCCGGGTGTGGCTGGCGTAGGTCGGGAAGGGGAGACCGGCATGAGGTTCGGCACCTTGAGCAGGATTCTTGGGCATTCGCCACCGTGCATCACTAGAGTAGTGGGAGACAGCCGGAGTCAGAGCGAATGGTGCACAACGTGTCGAACAACCCCAACTACCGCCCGAGCGATCCTCCCCAGGTCGGCTCGCAGCAGTTCAACAACAACTATGGTTCCCAGCCGCAGTACGGTCAGGGACAGTCGGGTCAGTACGGATCCGGTGCCGGACAGTACGGGTCCGGTGCGGGTCAGTATGGGTCCGGTGCCGGACAGTATTCGCAGGGACAGCCGTATGGGCAGCAGAACTCCTATGGACAGTCCGGCGCCTACGGTCAGCAGAACGCGTACGGACAATCAGGCGGATACAGCCAGCCCGGTGCCTACAGCCAGTCGGGCGCGTACAGCCAGCCGATGACCTACGGCGCGCAGCCGGTCTTCGTCCGGCCCGCACCCAACAAGATGGCCGTGTGGTCGATGTGGATGGGCATCGCCGGTATCGGCGGCGGATTCGTCTGCGGCCTGCTGTCGATGATCCCGGTCATCGGCATCATCTTCAGCATCATCGCGATGTTTCTGTGGATCGCACCGGTGCTCGCCGTCATCTTCGGCCACATCGGCCTCGGCCAGATCAAGCGCACAGGCGAAGAAGGCCGCGGACAGGCGATCGCCGGGCTCATCATCGGATACGTGACTATCGCCCTGGGGCTCATCATGGCGATCGTCATGATCGGCATCCTGGGCATCGGCTTCTTGGGCATGATGAGCAGTTACTGAGCTGCGCCGCGTGACCTCGGCGCTGCCCGGGGTGACTTCGGCGCCGCCCGCGTGACCTCGGCGCTGCTCCGGATGACTTCGGACGGGTGCCGAGGTCACGCTCGATTCGGACGGTCGGGCCGCTCTGCACGACCCTGAAAATGCCTGCCCGCAGCGTTGCGTGCGCCCCAAGGCCACGCGGGTACGGGCCGGTCGGGCCGCCTCGGCGAGGGGAACCTGCAACCTGTGGTGCAGGACTGCAACACGATTCGGCCGCCGCGCTCGCTGCACGTAGGTAGCGTTGATGACAGATATCGGGACACCTGTCGAGGACGGCCCCGAGCAGATTCAAAGATCAACGACAGCCAGCGGAACGGAACGGACATGAACACTCGCGTACTGCCTCTCGGGAACACCTACACCAGATCGAAGGGTTCGGTCCACGCCCCCGTCGCAGTCCACACGCCCGCACCGGTTCATACTCCGGCCCACCCTCATGCCCTGGTCCAGGCCCCCGTGACGTACGGGAACCGAGCACCGGTCGTCGTCTACCAGCAGGTGGCGCCGACGAATTCCTCGTCGATCGTCGCGCTGGTGCTCGGCCTCATCTCGTTCATCTCATCGTTCTTCTTCCTCGGCTTCGTCGGCATCATCTTCGGACACATCGCCCGTTCGCAGATCAAGGCCCGCGGAGAGCGTGGCAACGGAATGGCCGTGGCCGGGCTGTGGCTGGGGTATCTCAGCGTGATCTTCTGGGTCGTGTTCTGGCTGCTCTACTTCGGCGTCATCGCGCTCGTCATCGGCGCCTCGATCGCCGCTGGAAACGCAACCGTCAGCTGAGGCTCGGGATTCCGGGAAGCCCACCCCGGCAGACGACCTGGCGCACGGTCTCAACGTCCGACACACGCGCCCGCCCCGGCATCACATCGCAAGGTGCCCACCCCGCCAACTGTGATTGACCTGTAACCGCCCCGCCTTTTGCCGCCACCGACGACTCTGTACCGTTGAAGGCAACCACAAGGAGACTTCGCTATGAGCAGCCAGAACAACTGGAACAACCCGGACATGTACTACCAGCAGCCCCAATCGAACGCGGGCGACTCATACAGTGCACAGTCCTACAGCCAGAACAGCGCCTACGCGGCCAATGCACAGTACGCCGGCGGACCCGGCTACGTGTACCAGCAGCTGCCACCGACGAACGTGCTGGCCATCGTCGGCATGTGCGCTTCGATCTTCGGCGTCATCTCGTCCGTCTTCATCGGCGGCATCGCCGGCATCATCATGGGCCACATCGCCCGCAAGCAGATCCGCGAACGCGGAGAACGCGGCGACGGTATGGCCATCGCGGCTCTGTGGGTCGGTTACATCGGCACCATCCTCTGGATCCTTTTCTGGGTCCTCTACGTCGGGGTATTCGTCCTCATCTTCGGCGCGGCAATGGTCGGCGCGGGTTCGACCAGTTGAGTTCAGACTCCTTCGCGTCGTCCGGCCAGGGTGCCGATACGGATCTTGGGTTCGGTGACGACGACAACCCCACCGAGGCGGCCGGCCACGGAGCCGACGACAACCCCACCGAGGCGGTGCCGTCCGACGACATCGACCTGACCGATGACGCGGGGCCAAGAATCGGTCCGAACCTCACCGGCGGTCGACTGATCCTGGTCGGGACTCCGATCGGCAACCTCGGCGATGCGAGCCCGCGGATGCGGGATGCCATCGAAACTGCCGATGTCATCGCCGCCGAGGACACGCGGCGGTTCCTGTCGCTCGCGCAGCGACTCAACCTCACGCACACGAAGCGTGTCATCAGCGTCTTCGACCACAACGAGGGCCATCGCGCCCCCGAACTCGTCGACATCATCGCTGCAGGTGAGACCGTTGTCCTGCTCTCCGACGCAGGGATGCCCGCCGTCTCCGATCCCGGCTACCGCGTGGTCAAGGCCTGCGCCGAGGCGGGACTTCCGATCACGTCGACACCGGGGCCATCCGCGGTGCTCATGGCGCTCGCGGTCTCGGGACTGCCGAGCGACCGGTTCAGCTTCGAAGGGTTCCTGCCGCGCAAGTCCGGGCAGCGCAAGACCCTGCTGACCGAACTCAAGGCGGAGAAGCGGACGATGGTCTTCTTCGAAAGCCCGCACCGCATCGCCGATGCGATAGACGACTTCGCCGAGATCATCGGCGCCGACCGACCCATGGCCATCAGCCGCGAGCTGACGAAGACCTACGAGGAGACTCTGCGCGGAACCGTCGGTTCATTGCGCGATCAGGCTGCCGAGGGTCTGCGAGGGGAACTGACCCTCGTGCTCGCCGGTGCCACCGAGGTCGAAACGGCTCCGGAGGACCACCTCGGTGAGGTCAGCGCTTTGGTCGACTCCGGAGTGCGTGCCAAGGACGCGGCCGGCCAGGTGGCGAAGAAGTTCGGCCTATCCAAGCGCGACGTCTACGAGGCCTGGCTCCACCGCGACTGACACGACTCGTGTGCAGTGGGCTGTGGATAGTCAGTAGCCCAGTTTTGGGTGGATGGCCCATGTCGGGAGGTGGGCTATCTACCTCAAACTGGGCCATCAGCGCGGTTGAGATACTCCCCAAGCGAGCCTGGTGCGAAAGGCACGATCTGCCGAAGCCGGTCGACGACTCGACTCGAGCGCTGAGGCTTGTTGATTGACTCCTTACTGAGACGCTGTCGCCATGTGGACCCCGGAGTTGATTCCACAGCAACAGGATTGAGCATTGCTGAATCAACGCGGATTTCGGCAGTGTGCCGGCATGAAGAACAACGTCGTGTATTTCACGGACCTTCGCAATGCTGGAGCCTCAACGGCAGAAATCCGCAGCGCTTTGGGCTGCTGTCTGCGAAAGCTCTCTCGTGGAGTCTATTCGGTCGTCAGACGTTGTGAAGTCCGTGCCCACCGATACCTCTCTCCCTTCGCCACGGACTCGGATTGGATGACGTATCACGAGGAAGGACGCGACAAAGAGCGGTCCCAGCAACGCAGATACGAGGCGAATCTGAAGCGTCTGCAAGTCCTCCACTATCCCCACTACCGCGCAGGAGACATCGTGTTCGGGATCTCGGCGGCCCGCCTGCACAGAATCGGTATGTTCGACGAGCCGGACGAACCAGTGTCGGTGTTCCACCCCATATCAAGCACCAAGTCACCCGAGCTGATCAGGCGACGCAGAACAATCGCAGCTGATGACGTCTGCCAGGTGGAAGGGCTTCGCGTCACTACTCCGGCTCGAACTGCCTTGGATCTGCGGGCCGAACTCGGCAGCGCTGCGGCGTTTGCCGCGATGGAGCAGGTGGTCAGATGGCATCTTCTCGGCGACGACGAGGATCTGATCTTCAGGCTCGGGTATCCGGCACATCTGCTGGACGAGGTTCCGGGTGCAGTCGCAGCTCTGTTCGCAGCGCCCATTGACCGCCTGGCACGGGGCGCAAAGGTGGCCGCGAGACTGGTCTCACTCGCATCACCGTTGTCCGAAAGCTATGCGGAGAGCAGAGCCGCCTTCAATCTGCATCTTCTGGGTCTGCACGACTTCGTGCAGCAGGTGAATATTGCCGATGGCAGCCGACTTCTCACGAGACTCGACTTCCTGTTCCGTGACGATAGAGTCGCACTCTACGTCGATGGGACGCAGAAGTACGTTGATGGCGGCTTCGACGTCATGAACAAGGAGAGCCGACAGCACAATCGTCTGCTGGCGATGGGCTATAAGATCGTGCGCTTCAAATTCAATGAAGTTCTGGACCCGAAGACCTTCGGACAGAAGCTCTTCTTACAGGCACCTGAACTACGTCGTCGATGTGGGAAACCGCTGGTTCTGTGAACTGGTGTCCAGGTGCGAACTGTTTCAGCCCAGTCCGAGGTGAGCCGCCCATCTTCAAACGTGGGCTACTCACCGCAAATTGGGCTATTCGCGAATCCTCGGCAAAAACTCGCTTGGGTCCACCAGCACCAGCCCATGCGCGCCTGCGCGGCGGTGTCCCTTAGACTGAGTTCCCTATGGGTTACTACTTGACGACAGCGATTGCCTACCCCAACGGGGCCATTCACATCGGGCATGCCTATGAGTACATTGCGGCCGACACGATCGCCCGGTTCAAGCGACTGGACAATCACGATGTCTTCTTCTGCACCGGCACGGACGAGCACGGACTGAAGATGCTGCAGGCGGCGAACAAGCTCGGCATCACCCCCAAAGAACTCGCTGACGACAACGCGAAGAACTTCCGCGACACCCAGCTCGCCCTCGGCTCGACCTTCGACCGGTTCATCCGCACCACCGACGAAGACCACTACGCCGCCTCGCAAGCCATCTGGCGCAAGCTCGAAGAGGCCGGCGACATCTACCTCGACACGTACTCCGGCTGGTACTCCGTGCGCGACGAGGCCTTCTACACCGAGGACGAGACCGAAGTCGTCGACGGCGTGCGCCTGTCCAAGGAGACCCGCACCGAGGTGACCTGGACGGAAGAGGAGTCCTACTTCTTCCGTCTCTCGAAGTACCAGGACAAGCTGCTCGAGCTGTACAAGAACCACCCCGAGTTCATCGGTCCCGACTCCCGCCGCAACGAGATCGCCTCGTTCGTCGCCTCCGGGCTCAAGGACCTCTCCATCTCCCGCACCACCTTCGACTGGGGTGTGCCGGTGCCGGGCAACGACAAACACGTGATGTACGTGTGGATCGACGCACTGACGAACTACCTCACCGCCGCCGGCTACCCCGATGACCAGGAGCGCCTGAGCAAGTGGTGGCCCGCCGACGTCCACATCATCGGCAAGGACATCATCCGCTTCCACTCGGTCTACTGGCCCGCGTTCCTCATGAGCGCCGGCATCGAACTGCCCAAGCGGGTCCACGCCCACGGCTTCCTCTTCAACTCCGGTGAGAAGATGTCGAAGTCCGTCGGCAACGTCGTCGACCCCCTCGACCTCGTCGATGCCTTCGGCCTGGACACCCTGCGCTTCTTCCTCTTCCGCGAGTTCTCCTACGGCCACGACGGCTCGTATACGAAGGACTCGATCATCACACGGAAGAACTCCGACCTCGCCAACGAGTACGGCAACCTCGCCCAGCGTTCGCTGTCGATGATCCAGAAGAACTGCGACGCCCAGGTGCCGCAGCCGGGTGAGCTCACCGAGGCGGACGAGAAACTCCTCGCCCTCGCCCGGGCCGTGCCCGACACCGCCCGACGCCACGTCGACACCCAGGCCCTCCACCTCTATGTCGAGGCCTGCTGGAAGGTGCTGTCCGAGGCCAACCGCTACTTCTCCGCGCAGGAGCCGTGGAAACTGAAGAAGACCGATCCCGATCGCATGGCCACCGTGCTGTGGGTGACGATCGAGGTCGTGCGCATCATCTCCATTCTCATCCAGCCGGTCATGCCCGAATCCGCAGGTAAGATCCTCGACCTCCTCGGTGTGCCCGCCGGCGTCGGTGAGGCCGGTGCGAAGGTCCTGCCGACCGCCGTCGATTCCGGGTCCGGCGCCGAGGCGATGGGAGCCGTATCCGCGAGCGCGGCCATCGGCGTCGCCGCCGGTGCGGCATACGCTTCGGCCGCCCTGGCGCCGAATGTCGCCGAGGCCGCTGCCGACGGCATCGCCGCCGCCGAGGCGGATCCCCGGTCGTTCGCGGCCGTCGGGTTCCCGCTCGGACCGGGCACACCCCTGCCGAAGCCCGAACCCGTGTTCCCGAAGTTCGTGGAGGAGACCGAATAATGGCCTCGCGCGCCGCCGGAACCTATCCACCGGTGCCCGAACCGCTCGCTCATCCCATCGTTGACACCCACACTCACCTCGACATCTGCACGGGTGTGCGGCTGCCGCTGGGTGCTGGTGAACCCGAACCCGAGGTGACCCCGAACGCGGACGAAGAGTTCCCGTCGCTGGATTTCTTCCATGACACCGCCTCCGAGGCGGGAGTCCGTCGCATCGTCCAGATCGGCTGCGACCTTCCGGCAGCCCGGTGGACGACCGCGCTCGTGGCTTCCCAGTATTCAGGCACCCCCGCCGAGGCGGCCACGGAGGTGGGATCCCTCGCCGAGGCGGCCGACCCCCGTACTGTGCCGGGCCCTCCTGCCGAGAGACGGACGTGGATGATCGGCGGGGCCGCCCTCCACCCGAACGAAGCCCCGCGGCTGGCCGAGCGCGGCCTGCTCGATGACGCTCTCACCGAGATCGAATCGCTCGTGAGCTCGCATGAGCGCATGCGCGTGGTGGGGGAGACCGGTCTCGACTACTTCCGCACGGCAGAAGAGGGAGTCGCCGAACAGCAGCGCTCCTTCCGAGCTCATATCGAGATCGCCAAGCGCACCGGACGTGCACTGCAGATCCACGATCGGGAGGCACACGCCGATGTGCTGCGCATCCTCAAGGAGGAAGGCGCTCCCGAGGTCACGATCTTCCACTGCTACTCCGGCGACGAGTCGATGGCCCGCGAATGTGCGGCCGAAGGCTATTACATGTCCTTCGCCGGCAACCTCACGTTCAAGAACGCCGACGAGCTGCGGCGGGCCGCGGCGGCCGCTCCACTGGAGCTCCTGCTGACGGAGACCGACGCACCCTTCCTCACCCCGCACCCGCATCGCGGTCAGCCGGGAGGTCCTTACCTCACGGCGGTCACGGCGCGGAAACTCGCCGAGGTGCGCGGGATGAGCGAAGAGGATCTGTGCACGGCCGTGTGGAACAACGCGGAGCGGGCCCTCGGCAGCTGGGACTGAGCCGGGCTCAGCCCTTCGTTCTGTGAGCGAGATAACGGGACGCAGCGCCGCCTCGGCGGGGGAATGTCACGATCGGGAATGCCCCTGAAACACGGGGAACTCCTGGTCAGGCACGCCCTCAGGAAACTCACACCGTTACATTTCCGTGATATTTTGCGAACCGTGTAACGAATCGGTTACAGTGAACGGGTCGATAAACTCTGCTCAGGGATATTTTTGTGATTGATTTTCTGAAGAACCGCAAGGTTCAGATCGCTGCACAGGCGGTCGTGATCACCGGACTCGTCGGTGGCACGGGCGCAGTTGTGACTATGAACAAGCCTGTGACCTTGGAGGTCAACGGACAGGCCGAAGAGATCCGGACCTTCGGTGGAACGGTCGGGGACATCCTCGACAGCCACGAAATCGATGTCGATAAGCGCGACCAGGTCAAGCCCGGTGTGGGCACCAAGGTCGACCGTGACATGACGATCACCGTCAACACGGCGAAGAAGGTTGCGCTGTCCGTCGATGGCAAAGAGACGAACGAATGGACCAACGCGAACACCGTGGGTCAGGCTCTGGCCGACCTCGGTGTCGACGCGAAGGGCGCCGACCTCAACGCGAAGGCCAGCCAGCGTCTGAAGGACGAAGGCAATGACATTGAGGTGACCACGTCGAAGGACCTCACCGTCGTCGCCGACGGCAAGGACCACAAGGTCTCGGCCGCTGTGGGCACCGCCAAGGAAGCCCTCAAGGACACGGGCGTCAAGCTCGACAAGGACGACTTCCTGTCCGTGCCGATGTCCGCCGAGGTCTCCGACGGCCAGGTGCTGACCGTCAACCGCGTGAAGAACGACACCGTCAAGGACAAGCAGGCCATCAAGGCCAAGGTCGAGACCAAGAAGTCCGATTCCCTCTACGAGGGTGAGACCAAGGTCGAGACCGAAGGCAAGGACGGCGAGAAGCAGGTCACCTACAAGGTCAAGACGATCAACGGCGAAGAGGTCAAGAAGGAGAAGAAGGACGAGAAGGTCCTCTCCGAACCCAAGACCAAGGTCGTCATCCAGGGCACCAAGAACAAGGAGGAGCCGGCTGACACCGGCGGTTCCGACTCGGGTGACTCCGGCGATTCCGGTTCGGGCGACTCCGGTGACTCCGGTGACTCGAGCACCGGCGGCGGCTCCGGCGGCGGTTCCATGTCCACCGCCGAGATCAAGGCGATGCTCGGCGGACCCGGTTCCAAGTGGTACCAGGTCGTCGAGTGCGAGTCGAACTTCGACCCGAAGGCTTCGAACGGCACCCACTTCGGACTGTTCCAGTTCCTTCCGCAGACCTGGCACTCCATGGGAGGCAGCGGCAACCCCTCGGATGCCAGCCCGCAGGAGCAGTTCCAGCGTGCGAAGAAGCTGCAGGCCGAAGCCGGCTGGGGTCAGTGGACCTGCGCCTGATCTGAGATCAGGTTCGCAGCAGCCGACTGAGCGCCTGTATAGGCCATGAACTCTGGCCGCCATTGACAACAGATATCGACAACTGAGCTGAGGCGGTCAGCAAGGAGCGTGGGCCCCGAGGAGAGATCCTCGGGGCCCACGCTTTTCGGTGCCCCGCTGCCCCGGCTTCCGGGGGCCAATCTGAACTTTCGCCCAGAGCATGACGAATTGCTGGCACTCAAGTTGACCGAGTGCTAAGAGCGTTCTAGAGTCAGAATTAGCACTAGCACTCATTGAGTGCCAGTTTCATGAGACGGTCGAATCGCTCGGCACCCGCGACGACGAGAGGTTCATGGCATAAGCCGCCGTCTGACTCGATGAAATAGAACCCAGCGAAGGGAGAGGGCCCGATATGTCGGTCTCCATCAAGCCACTCGAAGATCGGATTGTCATCCGTCAGGTCGAAGCAGAACAGACTACCGCCAGTGGTCTGGTCATTCCCGAAACCGCCAAGGAAAAGCCTCAGGAAGGCGAAGTTGTCGCAGTGGGCCCGGGCCGTGTTGCTGACAACGGTAACCGCGTGCCGGTCGACGTCGCCGTCGGCGACAAGGTCATCTACTCCAAGTACGGAGGCACCGAAGTCAAGTACGCAGGCGAAGAGTTCCTCGTGCTCTCGGCTCGCGACGTGCTCGCCGTCATCGGCTGAATCCCCTGAACAACTACTTCACTGACAGGAGGACGAATGCCTAAATCATTGGAATTCAACGACGAAGCCCGTCGTGCACTCGAAAAGGGTGTCAACACCCTGGCCGACACCGTCAAGGTGACGCTGGGACCCAAGGGCCGCAACGTCGTGCTCGACAAGAAGTGGGGCGCCCCCACCATCACGAACGATGGTGTGACCATCGCCCGTGAGGTCGAGGTCGACGATCCTTACGAGAACCTCGGCGCACAGCTGGCCAAGGAAGTCGCCACCAAGACCAACGACATCGCCGGTGACGGAACCACCACCGCGACCGTTCTCGCTCAGGCCTTCGTCAACGAAGGACTGCGCAACGTTGCCGCAGGTGCCGCACCCGGACAGCTCAAGCGCGGCATCGAGACCGCCGTCGAGGCCGTCTCGCAGCAGCTGGGCACGATCGCCCGCGACGTCGCCGACTCCTCGGAGATCGCACACGTCGCCGGTCTGTCGGCTCAGTCGCCTGAGATCGGCAAGCTCATCGCCGATGCCTTCGACAAGGTCGGCAAGGACGGCGTCATCACGATCGACGAGTCGCAGGCCGCGTCCGTCGAACTCGAGATCACCGAAGGAATGCAGTTCGACAAGGGCTTCCTGTCGCCGCACTTCGTGACCGATGCCGATCGCCAGGAGGCTGTGCTCTCCGATGCTCTCATCCTCATCAACCAGGGCAAGATCTCCAACATCCAGGAGCTCCTGCCGGTCCTCGAGAAGGTGCAGCAGGCAGGCAAGCCGCTGTTCATTATCGCCGAGGACATCGAGGGTGAAGCTCTGTCGACCCTGGTCGTCAACAAGCTGCGCGGAATCATCAACGTCGCCGCCGTCAAGGCTCCCGGCTTCGGTGACCGTCGCAAGGCCATCCTCGAGGACCTCGCCGTCCTCACCGGTGGCCAGGTCGTCACCCCGGACATGGGCATGAAGCTCGACCAGGTCACCCTGGAAGAGCTCGGCAACGCCCGCACCATCACCGTCACCAAGGACAACACCACCATCATCGATGGTGCCGGTGCCGACGATGCTGTTGCCGGTCGTGTCGCTCAGATCCGCGCCGAGGTCGAGAACACCGATTCCGACTGGGACCGCGAGAAGCTGCAGGAGCGCTTGGCCAAGCTCTCCGGCGGAGTCGCCGTCATCAAGGTCGGCGCCGCCACCGAGGTGGAGCTCAAGGAGCGCAAGCACCGCGTCGAAGACGCCGTGTCCGCTACTCGAGCCGCCATCGAAGAGGGTGTCGTCGCCGGCGGTGGATCGGCTCTGATCCACGCTGCGAAGGTCCTCGACGGCAACGACCTCGGACTGTCCGGTGACGCACTCACCGGTGCCGAGATCGTCAAGCGCGGAGTCGTCCAGCCGCTGCGCTGGATCGCCGCCAACGCCGGCCAGGACGGCTACGTCGTCGTCGCCAAGGTCCAGGACCTCGAGTCCGGCCAGGGCTACAACGCCGCCATCGACGAATACGGCGACCTCATCGGTGCCGGAATCATCGACCCCGTCAAGGTCACCCGTTCGGCGCTGCGCAACGCCGCTTCGATCGCCGCCCTGGTTCTCACCACCGAGACCCTGGTCGTCGAGAAGAAGGACGAGGAGGACGAAGCCTGAGCCATTCGCTCGGACTGAGTCGTCTCTGACCACGACAGTGGCCCGGAACATCACGTTCCGGGCCACTGTCGCATTCATCGGCGTATTCACCCTCACCGAGGCGGCCCACCCCATGAGATCGCCCGTGCCGTTCCGAGGTCGCCGCCTTTGCGGGGTTCGGCCTGTCGACCCCGCCTCTGTTCACTCGACTGTCGCGCCTCATTCACTTTCCCGAGGTCTCTCGAGGCTATGGTGTCGCGGAGGCCCCCCGATCCGGGGCCTCACCGCAGATCCAAGGGAGATATGAAGCGCATTACGATGATCGGCGATGTCGGGTGGAGCCGGTTCTACCACCTCGGCGATGAGGCGATGACGGAGCTGGCTATCGAAGCGCTCCAACGCAGAGGCGACATTTCGATCACCCTCATCGCCGGTCAGCCGCAGCACGCCAGCGAGATGTATGGTGTCGATGCCATCTCTCGCATCGGATTCAAACGCGATCGCGAACCGAATATCACGCGGATGGAGCGCATCCTCGAGTTCGCCGAATCCGAAGGTCGCAGCCGCACTCTCACCCCGAACGACCCTGCGCGCACTGTCATCGAGACCGTTCGCGACTCGGACGCCGTGCTCATCGCCGGTGGCGGAAACCTCAACTCCATGTTCGCCCACCACATCTATGAGCGGGTGACACTGGGGCGATTGGCGAAACTGTTCAATCGACCTTATGCGCTCACGAGCCAGACCCTCGGCCCTCTCATCTACGACGAGGATCGCAAGCTCGTCTACGAATTCCTCGCCGACGCCGAATTCGTCGGCAGCAGGGAGAGCTATACGACCACTTTCGCAAAGCAAGTCGGCGGCAAGCGTGCCGTCGTACGCAGGCAGGTGGATGACGCCTTCTCACTGACTGCCCGGGAAGAGGACCGCGAAGCAGTCGACGACCTCACGGCTGAGCCGTTCATCTTGGCCAGCTACGCGGAGAAGGCATCCTCCCCGGTGCTCGCGGACAGCGACTATCACGCCCATCTCGTCGACATCACGCGCAGGCTCGCCGACGAGACCGGACTGAACGTTCTGTTGGTTCCCCACGGAGGCGGCCTGCCGCCTGCCCTGCCGACAAGGGACCAGCTGACCAATGACCAGATCGCCGGTGAAGTCGGACGCGAGTCCGTCACATCCACGAGGATGCTCACGGCCAGAGAGCTTATCGCTCTGACCGAAAAGGCGGAGTTCGTCATCGGCACTCGCTATCATGCGGGGATCTTCGCCGGTGCCGCCGCGGTTCCGTTCATCTCGCTCGTCCCGAACCTCTATTCGTCCATCCGCATGCGAGGGGCGGCAGAGAATGTGGGGATGGAACAGTTCGTCCTACCTGTGGACAGTGTCGATGATGTCGTCGCGACAGGAGTCGGAGTGGCGCAGAACCGGGCTGAGTTCCACGCCGCGCTCACCGACAGCTCTGCCCGCAGACGCGCCGAACACGACGACTGGTGGGACTTCGTCGTCGCTCATACCGTCGGCGATGGGTCAGGCGAGACTCCTAGCGCGTCCTCGGTGCCGGCCCCAGATTTCTTCCACGCGGACGAGGTGGATAACCGATTCGATTCTGCGGCAGCAGCCAATCGCGCACGGCTCTCAGCAATCGAAGAATTCGGTCTGCTGCTGGCCAAGCGCGACCGCCAGCTGGCTGTGGCACGAAAGCAGGCGAGGGACGCAGCTGCCGCTCTGGAGATCAGCAACGCCAGACATGAGCGGCAGGACGGCATGCTCGCGGTGAAGGCAGCCAGGAAGGTGCGGAGCTGGCAGCGGAAGGTCAAGCGGCGCGTTCGGCGCGGTACGAAGGCCGTCGGCAAACGCTTCACTGAGGCAGCGCAACGCCGCGGTGAGTTGGCAACGATGCAGTCGCGCAAGCAGGTCTGAGCGGGCCTCGGGCGCGCAGAATTCCACTTTCGACACACCCTGCTCTGAAATGCACACTGAAGAACCTGGGCAATTCAGAGACAGGTGTACAAAAGGCCTGAAGCCACTGTGACCCAGCCGTTGTTGCGCGCTTTGTGCCGTCTAGGGCGTGCTCGGGCGTGGGGCCGTGTCATTGGTGTCGGCTTTGTGCACGCGCGCGAGGCCTGGACGAAGGGTGCTCAGGCAGGGCGTGTTCAGGCGCGGTCGCTCTCGAGCTGAGTGCGCAGGCGGACGAGGTCGGCACGAACCATGTCGGCGTCCCGGTCGAACTGGGCGTCGTCGACTCCTGGCAGACGGAACAGAGTGAAGACCACCTCGGCGCCGGTGCCGTTGGCGAGCACCCGCAGGGGATTGTGCACGATCGTGCCGTCGGGGAAGATCACGTCGTGATCGAGGATTCCCAGCTCCGTGTGCGGGCCGAAGCGGACTTCGACCTCGCCCATCGGGGAATCCGTGATCCAGCGGCCGCCCGCCTCGCGGATTCCATTGCTCAGTCCTGCGGCCCAGGCCGGAAGGTTCGCGGGATCGCCGGCGAAGGCCGCCACCTTGGCGGGTGAGGCGTCGATGGACGTCGATAGGTGGAGCGCTGGATTCGTCATCTCCCAAGTGGACCACAAGAGAAGCCGCGCGGCCAGGGAAAGGGAGCGGACCATGGCAGGCGGGTCGGTACCTCGCACGCGGGTCGACCATCGCACGCGGGTCGGTACCTCGCACGCGGGACGGCCATCGCAGGCGGGTCGGTACCTCGCACGCGGGCCGGCCCAGAGTGCCCTCCCTCGTGCCGCTCGCAGCAGACCGTACACAGCTCGCTCACACCTACTGGCCAGTCGCTTTTCATGTTTCTTGAGCCCGATCCTCGTTAGTCTGGAAATGACAGCTTGCACCGACGCATGAGGAATCTATGACCACCGGCCCAACGATGCCCATCGCCCGACTTCGCGACGTTTCGAAGGTCTTCGATCCGAAAGGGGCAGCGGTCACGGCTCTCAGCGGGGTCAGCCTCGACATCGCACCGGCCGAACTGACCGCGGTGATGGGGCCCTCGGGCTCGGGGAAATCAACACTCATGCACGTCCTCGCCGGACTCGATCGTCCCACCTCGGGCTCAGTCCACCTCGGCGAACAGGAGATCACGAAGCTGCGCGACGACGACCTCACCGCCCTGCGCCGCCGCCGGATCGGATTCGTCTTCCAAGCGTTCAACCTCGTGCGCACGCTCACCGTCAAAGAGAATATCCGCCTGCCCTTCGAACTCGACGACCGTCGGCCCAATGCCGACGAACGCGCCTGGATCACCACGGTCGTCCACCGCCTGGGGCTGGAAGAGCGCCTCAAACACCGACCCAACGAGCTCTCCGGCGGTCAACAGCAGCGCACCGCCATCGCCCGGGCGCTCGCAACCCGCCCCGACATCCTCTTCGCCGACGAACCGACCGGCAACCTCGACGCGAAGTCCGGTCGCGAAGTTATGGCGATCATGGTCGAGGCCGTCCGCGACTTCGGCCAATCTATCGTGCTCGTCACTCACGACCCGATCGTCGCCGCCCACGCCGACCGCGTGATCTTCATCGCCGACGGCACCCCCGTGACGGAACTCAACGACACCATCACCGCCGAAGCGATCGCCTCGACCATGCTCGACATCGACGAACGCGCCGAACCCGCGGTGAGTCGATGAACCCGCTGCGCCAAATTCGAACCAACCCGCGGCAGTTCTTCCCCAGCATCCTCGTCGTCTTCATCGCCGCTCTCTTCGGCACCGCAATCATGCAGGGCATCGCGATCCTGACCGCGTGGCTGTCGTCCGAGAAGATCATCGCCGAGTCCGAGACCGCGCAGAACTTCCTCTCGATGATCGGTGTCACCTTCTTCCTCATCGCTCTCTTCGTCTCCGCGATCGTCATCGCGAACACGTTCTCGATCATCATCGCCGGTCGCAGCCGCCAGCTGGCTCTGCTGCGCCTCATCGGGGCGTCGTCGAAACGGCTGCGCAGGGCCGCCTCGGTGGAGGGCCTGGTCATCTCCGTCCCCGCCGCGGTGCTCGCCTTCGCGGCGTCGACCGGGCTGGCGAAAGCGGCCCAGAATTATCTGGGCAACGCCATCACCGAGGAGGTCGCCCTCCTCACCCCGACCATGGCCGTTCCCGCGCTCGCCACTATCATCGTGACCTGGTTGTCGGCGTACCTGGGCGCGCGCCGCATCACCGGGATCTCACCGATCGAGGCGACCTCGCAGGCGGTGGAGCTCCGGCCCGAGGACGCCCGGGCCTCACTCGGCGGACTCACCGCCTCGCTGATTCTGCTGTCCATGGGGCTGACGTTCCTCGTCAATTCCGTGATCGGGGCCGCCGATCATCGGATCAGCGTAATCAGCGTGGTGCTCACCGCATTCGGCTCGAGCCTGACCTTCCTCGGCGTCATCATCGGCCATCCGTGGATCCTACCGCCCCTGCAGGCAGCGATCGGCTGGCTGTGCGGACGCACCGCGGTGTCCCGGTTGGCCGCCTCGACGATCGCCCGCCATCCCACCCGGAACGCGCGCACGGTCATCGGTCTCGTCATCGGCATCACGCTCATCGTCATGTTCGCCACCGCCATGACCACCTTCCGTGATCAGCTGCTGCGGTATGCCAGGTCGCTCGGCGAGGAAGGGTGGGGCGGCCTCGAAGACGCGCTGGCCACCGTCATCGACAAGTCGATGCTGTTCGCGCTGACCCTCATCCTCTTCTCCGTGATCATCGCCGTCATCGGCGTCGCGAACACGCTCATGCTCTCCGTGCGTCAGCGCACTCAGGAGATCGGGCTGCTCATGGCGCTCGGCCAGACCCCGAAGCGCGTTTGTCGGATGATCACTGCCGAAGGCCTGCAGCTGAGTCTGACCGCCTGCGCGGTCGCCGTCCCGCTGGGCATCGGCTTCGGCTGGGTCGGCGCGCTGACCCTGCTCTCGCCCCTGCTCGGCCTCTTCGCGCCGAGCGTGCCCTGGACGGTCGTCATCGCCGTCATCGCCGGCACCCTCGTCGCCGTGTTCGTCGCCAGCCGCGAACCTGCCCGCGCGGCCACATCGATCAGCCCCGTCGAAGCGCTCGAAGCCGTGTGAGGTGCGGGTGCTGCGGATGGCTACCGCCGAGGCGTCGGGCAACGCCGCGGCGAGCAGCCCAGTTTGAGGTGAGTAGCCCTGTTTCAAACATGGGCTATTCAACTAAAACTGTGTAGAACTGTCGCCCGGGCTGAATCGAGCTCTGCGCGTCAGTCGATTTCGATGACGGTTCCGTTCGACCCGTCGACGCGGACGCGCTGGCCGGAGGTGAACCGGCTCGTCGCGTCGCGCACGGCCATGACGGCGGGCAGCCCGAGTTCTCGAGCGGTGACCGCTCCATGTGAAAGTGCTCCGCCGCTTTCGGTGATCACCCCGCCCGCCTGGTAGAACAGGGCGGTCCATGCCGGGTTCGTGGTGCGCACGACGAGGATCGCTCCGTCGGGGAATGATGAGAAGTCAGCGGGGGAGTGGACGACGAAGACCTCGCCTTCGACGGTCCCCGGGCTGCCTGCGGTGCCAGTGATGTGGTCGCTGTCAACGTCGACTGCGGCTGCTGCTTTGCCGTACTCCCATTCGGGTGTGCGATCGACCGCAGCCTGGTAGGCAGCCTTGTTCTGTGCGGCGATCTCGGTGAGACTCGTCAGAGCGGATCCTGTTCCCGTGGTGCCTGTGACCGGGCTCGTTGAGGCGCGGGTTGCGGCAGCGTCGGTGGCGTCGGTGGTGTCCACCTCGCGGTCCGCGGCGTCGGCACGGATCGCTGTGTCGAGGTGCTCGAAGTCGATGAAGTACACGTCCGAGGCCTCAACGAGGACCCCGGCATCGACGAGCCTGCCGCCGAGCTCCTTCAGCGCACGCCGCATCGGCAGGGTCAGCCGCGTCGTCTGATAGTGCTCAAGGTCATCGAGTGCCGTGTAGGTTCGGGCCAGACGGATGACTTCCTGGACGAGATAGCGCAGCTTCTCAGGTGCCGCATTGACGACGGCGAGTTCGGTCTCTGCCTGCACGATCTTGCGCTCCATATCCGTCATCGGCGCGGACGCGGCCCCTGTGCCCGAACCCGACTCCGGCGAGCCGATTGTCGCAGCGGCCGAATGGTCTCCACCACCCGCTGGACTGGCCCCGGCGTCCGAGGTCTCTGCTTCGGCCACGGTCCGTGCGGCGAGCAGACGGATCTGGTCGAGCACGATGTGCGGAGCCTCGACCCACGTCGGATGGTAGGCGTCGAAGTCGAGTTCACGGTGTCCGTGCTGCTCGAGGAACCGGTCGAAGGATGCTTTGAACTTCGGGAACCTCTCCAGCTCCGCGACCCCGGCCTTACCATGGTGGGCCTCGAGTGCAGTGAGCAGATCAGCATCGGCGGCGACAAGCTGCGAGAGCTCGCGCAGCTCGGCGTTGACCTGCGATGTCTTCGTCTCCGTCGACGCCATGAGGCGTTTGAACACGACCTGTGCCTGATCCTCGTCGAGAGCGAGCGAGAGCATGTGCTGCAGAGCCGCATAGAGTGTGCCCTGGGTCAGCGAGATCGCGATGTTCGGCCGGAAATACTCGGTGCCGAGGTCACTGATCGCAATGACGTGATCCCACACCTGTGCCAGTGACTTGTCTTCCAACGGCTCGTTCGACAGGCGACCGATCCCGATGAGATACGTGTCGAGATCACGCATCCACTGCACCGGCAGCTCCTGCACCCACCCGAACTGCCGAGCGATCTGGGGCAGCGACTCGGTGATCGTCTCGACGCTGGAGAGCATGTTCGTCGGCAGCCGACCGGCGTAGAGATCGACTGCGGTCTGATTGCCGTAGATATAGAAGTCGCGCATGACGAACCATTTGTCATCGAACGGCGGCAGCCCCATGAGATCGAAACTGTGATTGAGCGAATGATGGAAGCCGGCCTCCACGAGATCCCAGGTCAGCGGTGTCACCGGGGTGGGGAAGCGCTCCGCGGACTCATCGCGGGTCCACCGCGGAGCCACCCGCGTGATCGGCCGCGACTGCAGCAGATAGAGATCGCCGTCATGCAGCGCCCATTCGATGTCTTGAGCGAACCCGAAATGGTTCTCCGCGGCCACCGCGAGCTCGGCGACCTGTTTCGCCTGCGCCGTTGTCAGCGCCGGACGCGTGCGCTGCTCCGCACCGAGGTCGACGACCGTCGTCCCCGCGCCGCCTCCCTCACAGAGGCGGTCGCCTCCGACGTCGTGGCCAGCCCCGTCGCCCGCGCCGTTCCCACCGCCGCTCATGATGAGCGCGGTGGGCTTCTCAGCGATCTCGGCTGCGACCTGCTCGCCGGTTTCCCTGCGGACCCGGAATTCGTCGACCGGTTCCTCCCCGCCGACGACCGTTTCGCCGAGACCGAAGGCCGCGTTGATGAGCACCTCGTCGGTGTTGCCGCGCACCGGGTCGACGGAGAACGCGACTCCAGCGGCTTCGTCGGCGCTGACTGAGACCATGAGCTGGACGACCACGGCCATCTTCGCCTCAAGCTGATCGACGCCGAGCTGCCGGCGGTAGCGGAAGGCGTGCTCGTTCCACAGTGAGGCATAGCAGTCGCGCACCGCCTCGGCGATGGCTGCGGTTCCACGCACGCCGAGGTAGGTGTCGTGCTGCCCGGCGAACGCTGCACCCGGCAGGTCCTCCATCGTGCCCGAGGACCGCACTGCCACGGCCTGCCCGGTCAGTCCCGCCTCGGCAACGGCTCCGTCGAATTCGGACAGCCACGCATCGGGGAACGGGGTGGCACGGATGAGGTCGGCGATCGCCTCGGCGGGAGAGTCGGTGCCGATGAGCTCGGCGATCCGTGACTGCAGCGGTGCGATGAACTGGGAATAGGCGTCGGCGGTGACGATGAAACCGCCGGGCACGGGCAGGTTCTGCGCGGACTTCGCCAGGCTGGCGCCCTTGCCGCCGGTGCGGGCCAGATCGGTGGCGAGGGGATCGGTGAAGCGGAGTGTGAGGCTCATCGGGGCTCCTTCGGGTCTGCGGTTCACGACACTGTTCATCGGGTGTGGTGCGGTTCGTCGAGGGTGGTGCGTTTGAGAGGTCGGTGCGGTTGAGAGGGTGATGCGGTCGTTGGGTCGGTGGGGTTGAAGGGACGGTGCGATGGGTGGCTTGCCGGGGTTCACGGTCGGATGCGGCGGACTCCCAGCAGCAGCCAGCCGAGCACTCCGCTGAGGACACCTGCGCCGATGACCGCGGGCCAGAAGAACGCCGCGATGATCAGTACCGGTACCCAGACCATAACCGCTGCGAAGCCCGCGAGGATGCGAAAGAATGTGACAGTATTGCGACCGTCCGCGCGTGACCCGGCGACCGCGGCGGCCACAAGGATCGGGGCGAAGAGCCACAGAGCCAAGAATCCGACCCACCTGATGACGGGATAGGTGCGCGGTGTCGTGGGGACATTCGCCGAGGTGGGGCCGCCGTCCGCCTGGCCCGCACCGGTAGGGCGGTCGCCGTCGGGAACGGCGGATCCGACCTCATTCTGCAGCTTGAGAAACGCCTGCGCATAGCTCGCCGAGGCGCCCGGAGTCCTCCGCGCCCGGTCGAGGGCACGGGCTTCGACAGCGGCGAACGTCGTTTCGTCCGGGCAGTTCACCGACACATCGTCAAGGGCGGCACCCATCGCCGAGGCGACCGCCGCCTCCCATTCTTTGTCCTCCCTGCCGTCGCGGTCGGGAATCGTGACCGCGCGACCGCGGACCACCTCGGCGCGGGAGCGGAACCGATCCGGGGTCGAATAGAACAGGCCCACGGGGATGACCTCGACGTCGATGCCGTCTTCGATGAGGGCACACGCGATCCGGGCAGCGCCGGACTTGTACGGCTGCGGACGGTGGCCCCACTCGCTGCTGGCCTCGGGGAAGATGCCGAGGTCACCGCCTCGGCGCAGGTGGGCGAGTCCTGCCTCGACGGGGCTGGCCACGGAGGCGGGATCGAGTCCGTAGCGCTCGACGTCTTTGGGACGGACCACGGGGATGCCGGCAATGAAGAGGCGGAGGAACCAATGGCGCAGCAGCTGGATCGAGACGAGGAACTGAGCGTGCGGGAACGCTGCTAGCACCTGGTGGCCATCGATCGCGCCGTTGCGGTGGCTGGCGATGATGAGGCGCGGTCGCCGGGCGGGACCTCCGTCGGGCGCGGAAGGAGAGTCAGCGGATGCGGCGGGACGGCCGGCACCTGAGGCGGGGGTCGCCTCGGCGGGAGATGATGCCGGCTTCGGTGACTGGGAATCCGGGCTCGAGCTGAGGTCGAGCACGCGGATGCGGCCGAAGTACACGGTGCGCATGGCCGCGTTGATGATCCGGTGGCGCAGGCTCAGTGAGGCATCGCTCATGACACCAGTCCACCACAGGTCCGGGTGGGATGGGACGTCCTGGCTATGCAATCGACGGTCGGCCAGGACGACCGCGGCTCTCGGCCTTCGTCAGTCGGCAGCCACCTCGCTGCGCAGTTTGTGCTTGAGCAGTTTGCCTGAAGGGTTGCGCGGAAGTTCGTCGATGACGAAGACTTCGCGTGGCAGCTTGTAGCGGGCGAGCTTGTCAGCCAGGTGGTCGCGCAGTTCCTCGACACCGAAGTCCTCACCATCTGCAGTCGTGATGAAGGCGACGACCTGCTCGCCCCATTGCTGATCCGGCTTCGCCACCACCGCGACATCGGCGACCCGGTCGTGAGTGATGATGGCCTCCTCGACCTCGAGGGAGAACACGTTCTCACCGCCGACGATGATGACGTCTTTCGAGCGGTCGACGATATAGAGGTACCCGTCCGCGTCGAGCCGGGCGAGATCACCGGTCTTGTACCACTCGCCCTCGAAGGCCGCCTCGGTGGCTGGGGGATTGCCGAGGTATTCGCGCATCCGGGTGTCACCGGCGAACCAGATCTCGCCGGTTTCCCCGGGACCCGCCTCGGCCCCGTCGGCCGTGACCACCCGCATCGCGTTGCCGACCATCGCGTGCCGACCGATGGATCCTGCCTTGCGCAGCTGATCCTCGGGCCCGAGAAGACAACCGGTCGGACCCATCTCGGACATGCCGAAGAGGTTGTAGAACTGGTTGGTCCCGTAGGCGTCGATGAGCATGGCTGCCGTCGATCGGTCGATCGGGGCACCGCCGTAGTTCCACCGGCGAATGGAGGAGAAGTCGTAATCACCGAAGTCGAGGCCGAGCTTCTTCGCGGTCATGATCGGCGCAACATAGGCGACGGTGGGTCCGAAGAACGTCGTGATCTGCTCCGCGGCGATGATCTGCATCGATTCGACCGGGTGATACGCCCGCTGGAGGACGACGGTTCCACCCATCTGGATGGTGGGGACGAGGGCGATGTTCAGCGGCGCCGAATGCCAGATCGGCATGCAGATGAGGTACCGGTCATCGCTCTGGTAGCCCATATTGAGGTTGATGAGTGTGCCGACCTGGACGATATTACGATGCGAATGCACGCACCCTTTCGGCGAGCTCGTCGTGCCCGAGGTGTAGAGGATCTGCGCGACCTGTTCATCGGTGAAGTCGCCTGGCGCGGCCTCCGTGGCGTTCTCGAGCTGGACATCGAAGCTGCCCGGGTCGTTGGGTTCTGTCTCCAGCCAGGTGACGTCCGGTGCCCCGGCCCGCGCGGTTCCGGCGAGTTCGGTGCTGACGATGCCGAGCTTCGCTCCCGAATGCTCGACCGTGTATTTGACTTCCGGAGCTTGGAACTTGTGATTGATCGGCACAACCGTCGCCCCGAGGTACCAGGCACCGAAAGCGGCGAAGACGAAACCTGGAACATTCAACGTCATGATGCCAACGGCGTCGCCGGGCCGGATTCCGTTGTCGGCGAGCACCTGCGCTGCCTTGAGCGCCCGGTGCCGCAGCTCGGCATAGGTGAAGCGCTGATCCTCGTAGACCACGGCCTCTTTGTCCGGGTTCCGCAGGACGGTGGTGTCGAGCATGGTTCCAAGCTTCATTGCTTCTCCTTGTGACGAGTGCCATACTGAGAACAATTGAACCACGATTCATTTCTTTGGGGAAGCGACAGTTCGGGCTGGCGCCGAGGTTGATGACGTCGACACCGTGGTGCCGCTGCGACCGATGGGGTGAGGATGGCATATCGCGCAACCCAGCGCACTCGGGCCAACGCCGAGGCGCGCCGCGCAGGCATCGAACGTGCTGCCCGACACGTCATCGCCCGCGGTGGATTCGCCTCGGCGAATGTGGCCGCCGTTGCCGTCGAGGCCGACTGCAGCGCCGGGTCGATCTACACGTATTTCAGCAACCGGGATGAGCTGTTGCGTCTCGTCTTCGCCCAAGCAGCCGGTCACGAGCTGGATGTCATCGCTGGCACAGTCGCCGAAGCATCCACGGCCTCTGAGATCGCGGAATCGACTGTCGAGGTCTTCGTTCGCCGAGCCGTCGCGGGGCGCAGGCTCGCCCACGCGCTGCTGCTTGAAGAGGTCCCCGAACCCGTGCAGAGCGAACGGCTGCGGCTGCGCCGAGGATACGTCGCCGTCATCGGAACCGCCCTGGACCGCGTGGGCGGCACGCAGATCCCCGCCGAGGTGGCCGCCCGTTCTATCGTCGGATGCGTGGGAGAGAACCTCGTCGACATCCTCGACCCGACTACCCCGAATCCGAGTCCTGTGGAGATCGAAACTCTCGTCAAGGCACTGACCACCTTCACCCGATCGGCATTAGGAGAACCATGACCACGACCGCAGAACCGACCGCCCCGCGGACGACGCATACCGTGTTCAACCAGGCACCACCTCGGCGAGATATCAACGAGTTCACGCTGAATACGGCCCTGAAGGACGCGCTCGCCCACTATGCGCCGGATGCCTCGCTTGACGAGGTCGAACGCATCGGAGCGCTCGTCGGCAGTGCGGACTTCATCAGCGACGCCCGCCTGGTCAACGTCCACGGACCGGAGCTGCGGACCCACGACGACTGGGGCAACCGCATCGACGAGGTCGACTTCCATCCGGCCTATCACCGGATTATCGGAGATGCGCTGGAGGCGGAAGCTCACTCCTACGCCTGGACTCATCCCGGGCCGGGGGCCAATGTCGAACGTGCCGTACGGTTCATGCTCTTCTCCCAAGTCGAGCCCGGACATGCGTGCCCGGTGTCGATGACGCACGCGGTCGTGCCGTCCCTGCGTGCCGATCCCGCGCTCGCCGATTTCTGGGTGCCACGCGCCACGGCCGCCGGCTATGATCCGCGGCGGATGGACCCGGCGTCGAAGTCCGCAGTGACCTTCGGCATGGCGATGACGGAGAAGCAGGGCGGATCGGACATCCGCGCGAACACCACCTACGGCGTTGCGTTCGGCGACCACTACCTCATCACCGGCCACAAATGGTTCTGTTCGGCTCCGCAGTCCGACGCGTTCCTCGTCATCGTCCAACTCGATGAGGGCCCGAGCTGCTTCGTCGTACCCCGTGTTCTGCCTGGCGGAGAACGGAATACGTTCCGGATCCAGCGGCTCAAGGACAAGCTCGGGAACAAGTCCAATGCCTCCTCGGAGGTCGAGTTCGACGCCACACACGGATGGCTTCTCGGGCAGGCGGGCAAGGGTGTCCGCACGATCATCGAGATGGTCGCCCAGACCCGCCTCGACTGCGTCCTCGGTTCGACCGCTGGGATGCGCCAATGCGTGGCCGAAGCGGCATGGCACGCTCGCGGGCGTGCGGCCTTCGGGGCTGCGCTCATCGACCAGCCGCTCATGCGCGCCGTCATTGCCGACCTCCAGCTTGAAGCTGAGGCAGCCACCTATACGGCGCTGCACCTGGCCGCGTCCTATGACGACGATAGCGACGAGGCGGCCGACTTCCGACGTCTGGCCACCGCCGTAGCGAAATACTGGATCTGCAAACGCGGTCCCGAACATGCTTATGAATCGCTCGAATGCCTCGGTGGCAACGGATACACGGAGTCCTTCCCTCTGGCTCGCCGCTACCGAGAGCAGCCGGTGATGGCCGTGTGGGAAGGCTCCGGAAACGTCATCGTCCTCGACGTGCTGCGTGCCTTGGCCCGCGAACCGCGCAGCGCGAAGACGTTCCTCGGCTTCCTCGAGACCGGGCTGGGCAGACACGCGGACTTCGATGCGGCGTACGAGTCGTTGGCCCGGTCGCTGCAGTCGGCGGTGCAGGATCTGGATTCCGGGGATGCGGCAGCGCAAGCGGCGCTGCAGGCGCGAGGCCGTGTCCTTGTGGAGAAGATGGCGCTGCTCATGCAGGCGTCGATCCTCTTCGAATCCGCCCCAGCTGAAGTGGCGGCCAGTTTTGCGGCGGCCCGCCTCGGTGCCGATCGGGGCCGCGAATACGGTGCCCTGCCCGACGGAGTCGAAATCGACTTCCTCGTCGCCCGAGCGTGAGCGGGTGGCCCGGGCGCTGAAAGCACAGTTTGAGTTGAACAGCCCATGTTTGAAACTGGGCTATTCAACTCAAACTGTGCTGTAGCCCTCGGGTGACCTGTGTTCTCAGCCGCGATGAAGTGCGGAGACGCGGCGGAACTCAGTCGCGGCGGTGAGCGGAGACGCAGCGGCGGCGGTCGACGCGCATGACTCGGCCGCGGTTGCGCAGTCGACGCTGAACGCAGTCCGGCGGTCCCTCGAAATCCGGTCGCGGAGTGCGAGAGACGACAGCAGGTTTGTGCTCGAGGGCGAATGAATCGGCCTCCCATTCCGGGGCGCGTCGCGCACCGAACTCAGAAGTTTCGATGAACGACCGGAACTCCGCGACCAGGCGCTCCTGCATGTCGTAGAGGCTCTCATCGTTGCCTGGGTAATCGAGGAGGACTTCAATGGCCTCCTCGGCGACGACGATCCGCGCGAAGAGCCGACGCTCGTCTTCGGTATCGCGGAGCATCGCGATGCTGTCCCACTCGTGATCGGCGAACATCGCGAGAACGATCGGAGTGACGACCTTCTCGCAGAGGACATCCTGCGTGAGTTCGATGCGGTCCATGTGTCCCACCATATGTGCTCAGTCGTCGGGAGTTCGAAGGCGTCTCGGAGTTTTGCGGAAACCGCGGCCGATCTGCGGTATGCGGCAGACTTCGTGCGGTTCCACGCCAATGCTTCCGCGACCGCGACGACGACGGGGCACCGCAAAGACTGGGACGGAGACGGCACCACAAAGACTGGGACGAAGACGGCACCGCATAGAATTGACCCCATGCCCCGCAGTCCGCTCTCGCCCCGAGAAGGAATCTCGGCGACCGCGCTGCGCGCCCCCGGCGGCAAGGCCACCCATGCGAAGAATCACCTGCCCGTTCCCGATTCGATCGGTCAGTGGCTCGAATCCGAATTCCCCGAAGCGGCCCCCGATTCCCGACGGGCGCTGCTGACAGATGGGGACATGCGCGACGAGGCGGGGCTCCCGGTGGCCTGGGACGATCCGGTCATTCCCGGCGGGTTCTACTTCTTCCACCGTCCGGTCCCGCCCGAAGAGCGAATCCCGTTTGAGGTCGGGATCGTCTTCGAGGACGATGACCTCCTCGTCGTCGACAAACCCCATTTCCTCGCCAGTACCCCGAACGGACGATTCGTCCGCGAATGCGTCGTCACTCGTCTGCGCGTCGACCTCGGCCAGCCCGATCTCGTCGCCATCCACCGCCTCGACCGGATCACCGCCGGACTGTTGGTCCTTTCGAAACGGCCCGAGACGCGCGGCCGTTACCAGCGCCTGTTCCAAGACCGACGAGTCAGCAAAACCTACCGCGCCCTGGCGCCGGCCCCGCAGCCGGAGCTCGAATTCCCGCTCGTTCGCGAATCGCGCCTGGTCAAACCCGTCGGCGGACGCCAGGTGCACGAAGTCGCAGGGGAGCCGAATGCGGTCAGTCGGATCCGACTGCTTCGGACCATCACCCCACCGGACGGCGAGCCATCGCGAGGTGACACGGATACCTCGCCGCCACCTCGGCGAGGTGGAGCTGACGGTGCCCCGTCCGAGCGGGCGGGGGACGGAAACGGAGCACCACCTCGGCGAATTGATGCGATTGCCGAATACGAGCTGAGTCCGGTCACGGGCAAGACGCACCAGCTGCGGGTGCACATGAACGCGCTCGGGCTGCCCATCCTCGGTGATCCGGTCTACCCGGTCGACCTCGCCCCGGACCCCTACGACTTCTCATCACCGCTGCAGCTGTTGGCCGCGGAGATCGCCTTCGATGATCCGCTGACCGGGCTGAGCCGACGATTCGAGAGCGGACTCGAACTCGAACCCGCCGCAGTCAGCTCCGATCCAGGCGAAACCCGGTAGCCTGGTGTTATGAGTCCACACGCCCCCGGATGCACATCAGAGGCCATCGTCGCCCTTGTCCGCACCCGCATCACCGACGGTGAATACCCGGCAGGAAGCCCGGTCCGCGATGGTGCCCTGGCCAAGGAATTCAACGTTTCGCGCAACACCGCCCGCGAATCGCTGAGCTTGCTGCGCCACGCCGGGCTGCTCACTCAGGAACCCAACCGGGGCTTCTTCGTCTCCACCTTCGGCATCGACGAACTCAAGGACCTCTACCGCGCGCGCCGGGTTTTCGAGATCCGCGCCGTCCAGGAATCCCAGGACGCCACCGACGAGGCGATGGCCGCCGTCGAAGCCTCCGTGGTCCGGGCCGAAACCGCACCGAAGAACGAAACCTGGGCCGATGCGCAGGAACACTCGGCATCGTTCCACCGTGCGATCGTCGGCCTGCTGGGTTCACCGCTTCTCGACGAGTTCTACCTCAATCTCATGGCCCGACTGTCGACGACGTTCTCGCGCTCGCCCGAACCCGGCAAGTACCACTCGCACTGGGCGAACCCGCACCGGGACATCCTCGAGAAGATGAAATCCGGGGACCGGCAGGGCGCCGAAGGACTGCTGCGCATCCACCTCGACGATTCCGAAGCCTCGACCCTCGACCTCGCACGGTCTGTGGGGGAGGGGCGCTAGCGCTTCGGTGAGGATGGGGCGCAGCGACGGTCTGTGCCTGTAGGGCACGGAAAGCGGGGCGGAGTCAGTCATCTCTGTGCTCGACAGCGATGCCGTACTGAGCGACCTCATCGACCAGTTGGCGCCTCGCTTCGGCCTCGGCTAACTCCCACACTCGCATATTCTCGTTCGTGTCCCACCCTGTTGCTGTCGGAGTGGTCCAGAAGCTGGTGTCATGGCGTTCCCAGAAGTCATGGAGTGCTCGGAGATTCAAAGTGAGCTCATCGGAGAGATCGAGGTCAGAGGGTTTGAGGCACAGTTCGTCATGCTCCACGTCGCCCCAGAGCGGCCAGCGGCGTCCGTGGCTGGGAAACATGCGGATCTCCGGCGTCTTGATCATGGAGCCAGGCTACTGGACCGGATTCCAGCGCGAGGCGCATCGACGTGCTAATTTCAGCGCCAGTGCCTGTGTAGCCAGTCTCACAGTGCCCGGTGCTTGAACCCATAGCGGTCGACTCTCTCGCTCCGATAGCATTGAGCCACCGTATCTTCGCGTCGAAAGGCTGTCTTCATGGGAAACCCTGAGCAGGAATCACAGGCCGCAAACGATCCGTTCTCGCTGACGGGACTCACGTATGACGATGTCCTCCTCCTGCCAGGCGACACCGATGTCATCCCTTCCGAAGCCTCCACCGCCTCCCGGCTGACCAAGGAGATCGAGCTCAACATTCCGCTCGTCTCCGCGGCGATGGACACCGTGACCGAATCCCGGATGGCGATCGCCATGGCCCGCATCGGCGGCCTGGGCATCATCCACCGCAACCTCTCCGCCGAGGATCAGGCGAACCAGGTCGACTACGTCAAGCGCTCCGAATCGGGCATGATCAACGACCCGCTGACGATCACCCCGGACAAGACTCTGGAAGAGCTCGACGAGATCTGCGGCAAGTATCGCATCTCCGGACTGCCGGTCGTCGATGAGAACAATGTGCTCGTCGGCATCGTGACCAACCGCGACCTGCGCTTCGTCACCCGCAGCGAATTCCCCACACGCACCGTCGCCGAGACGATGACGAAGATGCCGCTGGTCACCGCGCCCGTCGGCGTGGCTGCCGAGAAGGCGTTCGAGCTGCTCGCCGAACACAAGGTCGAGAAGCTGCCCCTCGTCGATGACAACAACGTCATCCAGGGCCTCATCACCGTCAAGGACTTCGTCAAGACCGAGGAATATCCGCTGGCGACCAAGGACGACGAAGGCCGCCTGCGCGTCGGTGCCGCCGTCGGATTCTACGGCGACGCCTACGAACGTGCAGGACTGCTCGCCGAGGCGGGAGCCGACGTCCTCGTCGTCGACACCGCCAACGGCCACGCCCGCGGAGTCACCGAAATGATCAAGAAGATCAAGTCGGACCCGGCGTTCTCCGCCGTGCAGATCATCGGCGGAAACGTCGCCACGAAGGAAGGCGCGCAGGCGCTCGTCGAGGCCGGAGTCGACGCCGTCAAGGTCGGCGTAGGACCCGGATCGATCTGCACCACCCGCGTCGTCGCCGGTGTCGGCGTCCCGCAGGTCACTGCCGTCCACCTTGCTGCACAGGCCGCTCAGGCCGCCGGGGTGCCGGTCATCGCCGACGGCGGTCTCCAGTACTCCGGTGACATCGGCAAGGCCCTCGTCGCCGGTGCCGATACCGTCATGCTCGGCTCTCTGCTGGCGGGATGCAACGAATCGCCGGGCGAACTCATCTTCGTCAACGGCAAGCAGTACAAGGCCTACCGCGGCATGGGTTCGCTGGGCGCGATGGCCCCGCGCAAGGGCAAGTCGTATTCGAAGGACCGCTACTTTCAGGCCGATATCGCCACCGACACCGACCTCATCCCCGAGGGCATCGAAGGCCGAGTCGCCTACCGCGGTCACCTCAAGCAGGTCGCCCACCAGCTCACCGGAGGCCTGCGCCAGACGATGTTCTACGTCGGCGCGCGCACCGTCGGCGAGCTCAAGGCCAAGGGCAAGTTCGTCCGCCTGACCACGGCAGGGCTGAAGGAAAGCCACCCGCACGATATCCAGATGACCGTCGAGGCCCCGAACTACGTCGTGAAGTGACGTAGGCAGGCACATCTGACGGAGATGCCTCTGGTCGATGAGAAGCCGCACCTTCCGCGTTTGAGCGGAGGCTGCGGCTTCTTGCGTGTGCGGTCGGCTGAGGGCACGGGGCGAATTCCTGGCTGTTCAACGGAAATCTGTGACTCTGCAGTGCCTGAGCAAATTGTTGGGTCGATCCACGGTGTTCTGCGGTCTGAAACGCGGGGTGTCAAGCTGTTTGGAGTCACTCACGCTGCTTCAGCAGTGATTTCTTGGACTTCGACTAGTACTGGTTCGTGATTGATACCGACCACACTGGCCGGCTTCGGCACCTGCGGTGGCGCATGGAAACGCTCGGGATGCCTGGCGTAATACTCATTATTCGCCTTCACCCGGGCGTTCCACGCTTCTTCCCACGACCCGTCATGGACCTGATTCGGGGTGAACAACGCGATCCCTGAATGCCGGTGCTCCGTGTTGTACCAGACGACATAGGCATCGATGTGGGCTCTAGCTGCCTCGAGTGATTCAAACGTCTTCGGATAGTCCGGGCGATACTTCATCGTCCGAAACTCCGATTCCGAATACGGGTTGTCATTAGACACATACGGTCGGTTATGCGATAACTCCACCCCGTGTGCCTCGAGTGCGTTCTTCAACGCATTCGACTTCATCGCCGCTCCCGAATCGGCATGCACAAACTCAGGCACACCGTGCTCGGCGATCGCGGCCTCAAACATCTCAACAGCCAAATCATCGACTTCGCGGGACTCGACCCGGTAACCGACGATCTTGCGGGAGAAGATATCGATGATCGAGTATGCCTTGTACGTCACCCGACTCCAGATCGACTTCACATCCGTGATGTCCCAACTCCACACCTGCCCCGGCCGGGTAGCCACCAGCACAGGTGCTACTCGGGGCGTCCTTGTCTCACCGCGGGACGGGACCCGGGGCCTCTGCGACTGATCCACGATCGCCTCAGCAATACGCCACCATGTGCGCCTGGATGCCAACATCACACCCTCGTCCCACGCTGAAGCAAACGACGCATCCACTGACCGGCCCTGCAGCCAACCGGCCTGGATCCGGTCCTCGATGATCTGCCGGTCGGCAGCGTCGATCCTCATCGAGTACTCCCGCTGTTTCTGCTCTATCGGGTCAGATAGTCGGGGACGAGGATTGACCCGGTAGTGCCACACCGATCGGGCCAGGCCCACCAGTGCCAATGCCTTCCGCTGTGAGGACAGAACGTCAGTCAGTTCGATGACCAGGGAGTTCTCGATGGTCAGGAATTGCCCGGCTTCGGCGTCGTCGGGGTTACGTCGGGCTCTTGTGCGTTCCGATCGTGCAAGAGCCCGATAGCTTTTCCCAAGGCTTCGTTCGCTGCCTCGAGTTGAGCATTGCGTTCTTCGAGTTCGGCGATGCGTTTGGCTTGGTTTTCTTCGATTGATGATTGCATCAGTTGCCTCGGGTTGTAGGGAACTTTGCCTGCCCGTGACCGTGGGATCAGGCCACGGTCGAGGTCACCGTTGAATGTCGCTAGTCGCCACTTCCTGAATTGATGGCGGCTGAACTCTTGCTCCGCTAACCACAGGGACTTATACCCGTGTGGGATCTTCTCGTGTTGGTAGACGAAGTTTCGGATCTCTTCGACAGTGTATCCAGGGGTGATGGCCATGATGCTCCGGTTCCTCTCTTATCCGGAGTGGCTCACAACCAGCCTGACACAGAGGGAAACCACCGTGGATCGACCCAACAAATCGCGGTCACCCGGGCGCCCTTGGTCTCACGATGCTGGATGACACACCCCGATGTGACGAATGCCACTCGCCCATTTTCCGGCCGATGCACCCGTAGTGCGAACGGCCGCCTTGCCGTGTGAACGCTGGGAAGCGGGGCATCGTCCTTGGTGAGGGGTCTACTTCCGTAGTCATCGAATCCGCCCGGAGGCTCTTCGGGAACAAAAGAACTTAGGGTAGGTTTCCCTAATGCGAGCCGCGCTTCGCGGTGCGCATCATCGAAGGAGGAAACCTCACAGTGACGACTTCTCTGCTCTACGACACCGAAGCGACACCCACTTCAGCACCCCTTCAGACTCCCGAAATTCCCCACCCGGACGCCGCCGGCACCTTCAGCGATCGTGGCGCCCGCACCGATGCCCTCCTCGGCGCCCACAGCGCAGACGAGTACACATCGCTCATGCACGACGTCGTCGACATCCTCGGCGATCGGTTCCGCACAACTGAGCGGGCCGCCTCGGCGAAGGAACGCTCCGGACTCCAGGCCGCCGTCGACGCCGTGGATCTCGACACCGCAGGCGTCGGCAACGCCGAAGCCCTGCGCGAGGTCGACGCTCTCTACGCCGACAATGCCGTGTGGTTCCACCACCCCAGCTACGTTGCCCACCTCAACTGCCCGGTCGCCGTGCCCGCCGTCGCCGCCGAAGCGATGCTCGCCGCCATCAACACCTCGGTCGACACCTACGACCAATCCGAGGTTGCCACCCTCATGGAGCGCCGCCTCATCGACTGGACCTGCGGCCATCTCGGCTTCGCCGGCGGCGATGGAATATTCACCTCCGGAGGCACCCAGTCGAACCTCCAGGCACTGTTCCTCGCCCGCGAAAACGTCCTCGCCGAGGCAGCGGGACACGTTGAGGCCAATGACGCCGAATCCCGCCGAGGCGGCCCTGACCTGGGCGCGCCCAACCGCCGCGATCTACTGTCCCGGCTGCGGATCCTTGCCACCGACCAGGCCCACTTCTCAGTGTCCCGTGCGGCATTCCTCCTCGGCCTCGACGCCGAGGCGGTCGTGACCGTCCCGACCGACCGGTCCGGCCGCATGGATGCCGAAGCACTCAATGCCAGCCTCCTCGCGATCCAGGCGAACGACCAGATCCCCATGGCCGTCGTCGCCACCGCCGGAACCACCGACCTCGGTGTCATCGACCCGCTCGAGAACATCGCCGAGGTCTGCGAATCAGCGAACGTGTGGCTGCACGTCGACGCCGCATACGGCGGCGGACTGCTCTGGGCCCCACAACGCGCCCACCTGCTCGACGGGATCTCCAGGGCCACCTCGGTGACCATCGACTTCCATAAGACGTTCTTCCAGCCCGTGTCCTCATCGGCCCTGCTCATCAGGGACGCGAGCCTGTTCGCGCCGACGATCCACCACCACGACTACCTCAATCCCGAAGCCGAAGCGCAAGAAGCCGACGCCGAACCGAACCAGGTCGACAAGTCCCTGCAGACCACCCGCCGCTTCGACGCGCTCAAGCTCTGGACGACGCTGCGCGCCCGCGGAGCAGGGGAGATCGGATCGATGCTCGACGCCGTCTGCGACCTCGCGACCGACGTCCGGGCGCTGCTCGAGGACCAGGCGGACTTCGAAGTGCTCGGCGCCTCGGACCTGTCCACGGTGCTCTTCAGATTCACCCCGGCGACCGCGGACCAGGTCACCTGCGACGAACTCGTCCCGCTCATCCGCCGAGTCCTCTTCCGCTCCGGCCGCGCCGCCATCGCCCGCACCGTCATCGACGGCACGCCGTGGCTCAAACTCACCCTGCTCAACCCCGACACCCGCATCGACGACGTCACCGCCGTGCTCGACCTCGTCCGTGCCACCGGGCACGGCATCCTCGCCGGCCGGGACCTCGAGGACGCAGCGACAGAAGGAGGCGCAGCATGAGCGCAGATTCCACACACATCCACGACATCCTCGGCGTCGGCATCGGACCCTTCGGACTCGGCCTGGCCGCGCTGTCGGAACCGCTCGACGACGTCGACGCGATCTTCCTCGATCAGCGCCCCGAATTCCGTTGGCACCCGGGCATGATGATCGAAGGCTCGACCATCCAGGTGCCGTTCCTGGCCGACCTCGTCACCATGGCCGACCCCACCTCGCCATACTCATTCCTCAACTTCCTCAAGGAGCGCAAGCGGCTCTACCCGTTCTACATCCGCGAATCGTTCTACCCCCTGCGCGCCGAATTCGACGAATACTGCCGGTGGGTCGCCGTTCAGCTGGATACGCTGCGATGGAATCGTCGCGTCGTGTCCGTGACCAGGGACGACGGTGTGTACACCGCCCTCGCCGAGGTGGTCGATGACTCCGGTTCGATCCTGACGACCGAGACCTACCGCGCTCGGCATCTCATCCTCGGGGTGGGAACGCAGCCGGTGCTGCCACCTGCGTTGCAACGGCTCGGGGGAGGAGCCGCCGACTCGCCCGCTGCCGGCCGGGACGGTGCCGTCGGCTTGCCCGCCGCCGGCCCGCTCATCCACACCGCCGACTATCTCGAGAACCGCGAAGCGCTGCTCGACTCGGGGGCGATCACGATCATCGGCAGCGGCCAGTCCGCCGCTGAGATCTACCGTGACCTCGTCGACGACGCAGAAGACCGCGGAGTGCGCCTGGACTGGGTGACCCGGTCGCCGCGGTTCTTCCCGATGGAGTATACGAAGCTCACCCTTGAGATGACCTCCCCGGAGTACACCGACCACTTCCGGGCGCTGCCCGATGAACTGCGCGAACGGGTCGGCCGGGAACAGCGCACGCTGTACAAGGGCATCTCCGCCGACCTCGTCGACGACATCCACGACACTCTCTACCGACTCAGCCGCGGCGGGCGAGAGCTGTTGACGAACCTCGTCTCCGAAGCCGAACTCGAAACCGCCGAAATCGACCCGATCAGCGGCGAATACCTGCTCGGCTTCCGCAACACGGCACTGGACAAGACGTTTACTCGGCGGTCCGGGTCCGTGGTCGCCGCGACCGGATACAAATCACAGGTGCCGGACTTCCTCAGCCCCCTCGGCGGCGACATCCGACTGGACTCCCGGGGCCGCCTCGACGTCAGCCGCCACTACACGATCAACGACGAAGGAACCATCCACGTCCTCAACGGCGAAGAGCACACCCACGGCGTGACCGCCCCCGACCTCGGCTTCGGCCCGTGGCGGGCCTCGGTGGTGCTGGCCGCAGTGACCGGCCGGGAACCCTATCCGATCGAACGGACCATCGCCTTCCAGACCTTCGGGGTGCCGGCCGACGAATCCGATGCCGTGCCCGATGCCGCCTTCGCACTCGACGACTCCAAGGAGATGTCACACGCATGACCACCGAACTCATCACCAGCCTAACCACTACCGAGGCGGACGAAACCGATCCGACCGATTCTGCTGTTGGTGCGAACGCCGCCGGTGCGCGCACGGACCGCAGTTCGGACGTGAAGCTCACGGCCGCCTCGGCGACAGTGACCATCCGTCCGCTCGACGTCGACCGGGACACCGCCCGGATCCACGGGTGGCTGACCCACCCGCGCGCTCACTACTGGATGATGACCGACCTCGACGAGAACGAGGTCCGGACCTACTTGGATGGCATTCGCGACTCCGCGGACGACGCCGGTTGGGTCGGCTCCGTCGACGGCACCGACTGCTTCTACGTCGAGACCTACACTCCCGACAGCCTCATCCCGCAGAACGTCGTGGCGACCGGGCCCGCGGACATCGGGATGCACCTGCTCGTCGCACCGCCGGCAGGACCGGCCGTGCACGGCCTCACCGACCGCATCATGGCCGAGGTCATCGACTTCTGCCTGAAACCTGTTGACCAGGGAGGACGCGGTGCCGAGCGCGTCATCGTCGAACCCGATGCCAGGAACGATGCGATCATCGAGAAGAACCGAGCTGCCGGTTTCACCCCCATCACCGAAGCGACCATCATGATGGGCGAGATCGAGAAACCGGCGCTGGTCAGTGTGTGCAACCGCGCGGATTTCGAGGCCAGCGCGCTGGCACCGTTCGTCACGGCCGGTGCTCGGGAGTCGCGCGTGGCTGAGACCGGCGAGTCGGACAGTGACCAGAGGTCCACCGAATTACGCACTGGCCGGACCTCCGTAACTCCGCCGGCACCGTACGCCCACCTTAACGGGGATGCGTTCGCCGTCGTGCAGCGTCACCTCGTCGCCAAAGCCCTGTCCGAATTCGCCCACGAACGCCTCATCGCACCGGTGGACGTGGGCGAAGGCGAGCGAGCCGCCGCGAACGGCAGTGCACATCTGGTCGGGGGAGTCGCCTCGGCGAATGGCGAAGGCGAGACCTGGGAACTGAGCATCGACGGCGCCAGCCGATACACGTTCACCGCGCGTGTGCTGCCGCTCGAACACTGGGTGATCGACGAAGCGAGCATCACCCGGTGGCGCGACGGTACCGAGGTGCCGCTCGACGCGCAGGAACTCGTCGTCGAACTCCAAGACGAACTCTCCATCCCGGAAGACCTCATCTCCACCTACCTCGAGGAACTCGCCTCGACCCTGGCCGGGGCCGCGTTCAAACTCGAGGACGCCCGAGCCGGGGGCAGACCCGATGCACGTGCACTCGTCGAAGCGGATTTCCAGACCACCGAGGCGGCCATGACCGAAGGCCATCCGGGGTTCCTCGCGAACAATGGTCGCATCGGCTTCGGTCTCAGTGACTTCCGCAAGTGGGCGCCGGAGAACGGACAGCTCAACCGCATCGAATGGGTGGCAGTGAGGCGTGAACTCAGCCATCTGTCTTTGGGAGTCGGACTCGACGAGGAGAACCACCTCGGTGAGGCTCTCAGCGAAGCCGAACGGGATCTCTTCGGGTCCCGGATCCGGGCGGCGGGACAGGATCCTGCGGACTTCCACCTCATGCCGATCCATCCCTGGCAGGCCGACCACCGCCTGGCGATCACCTTCGCCGCGGACATCGCGCGCGGCGATCTGCTGCCGCTCGGGGAAGGGCTCGATAAGCACCAGGCGCAGCAGTCCCTGCGCACGTTCTTCAACCATTCGCGGGCCGGAGCTCCGTATGTCAAGGTCGCGCTCGCCGTGCAGAACATGGGATTCCTGCGTGGGCTGTCGCCGAAGTACATGCGCGACACTCCAGCCATCAACGACTGGGTTGCTGGCTTGGTGGGATCCGACCCCACCTTCGCCGAGGCGGGCTTTCGAGTGCTGCGGGAGCGCGCCGCACTCGGCTACACCGGTGATGTCTACCACCGGACGAAAGAGACGAACCCGCACCGGAAGATGCTCGCCGCCCTGTGGCGGGAGAACCCCGTCGAGCAGATCGATCCAGGTCAGAAGCTCATCACGATGGCTGCCCTGCTGCACCGGGATCACCAGGGGGTGTCGCTGGCCGGCGAGCTCATCAGCGCATCAGGCCTGAGCACCGCGGCATGGCTGCGCAGCTACCTGCGGGCGTACCTGAAGCCGCTTGTCCATGCGCTGCTGGCCCACGATCTCGTGTTCATGCCGCACGGGGAGAACCTCATCCTCGTCCTCGACGAGCATGTGGTCACCGGGGCGTTCATGAAGGATATCGGTGAGGAGGTCGCCGTGCTCGGCCACCGCGAGCTGCCTGCCGATGTCGAACGCATCCGCGCCGTGGTGTCGGGGGAGGAGAAGGCCCTGTCGGTGTTCACCGATATGTTCGACGGGGTCCTGCGGCACCTTTCCGGCATCCTCGACGCCGATGGACTGCTGCCGGCCGAGAGATTCTGGGCGATCGTCGCCGAGACCCTCGACGACTACGAAGCAGAGCACCCGGATGATGCGCGCGGTGTCAGCGGCGACGTGGATCTGCGTGCCGACCACTTCGCTCATTCGTGCCTCAACCGGCTGCAGCTGAAGAACACGAAGCAGATGGTCGATATCGGCAATCAAGCCGAATCACTGCTCTACGCGGGCACGATGCCCAACCCTGTGGCTCGCTGAGCCATAAGGGGCCACGCCGACCGCTCACATGAGCGCCGACCGTTCGTCGCATAACTTGATACAGCGACGGTAACCCGAGCGCTCAGTGGAGGATGACTGAGCCAGTGCGTGCGCTCGCCGCTGCGCTGTGCTGTTGATGAATCGACGCAGCGGAACACGCCACTCGCCGAGGCGGGGCTCCGGAAAGGGGCCCCGCCTCGGCGAGTACGTTCAACGAGTTGATCCGATGGCGGAATCGGCGCCATGTTTCTGAGCGCGTCTGCGGGCGATGAGCAGGCCGAGTGACCAGGCCAATGGGATGGGGATCAGCGGTCCGCAGATCAACCAAGTGAGTATCATCGCGACACCGGCCGAGATCCACCCGTCCTCAATGGTGCTCGCCCAGATGGTTACGACAATGCAGAATCCCAGGAGAAGAAGACACACAACTGACACGGCGGCGTAGAACCAGCGGCCCACTGTGGATTTCGGAATCACTCTGTCCTTCCGCAATCGCGGCGTACTGTGAGATTTGACGATACAGGCAATCTTGTCGAACTCATGTTGATTTTCAAGCGGTTACGGCATAATTCGATAAAGGCATCACCGTCGTAAACCACTCGTTTGGAACACTGCAGAGCCGACCGGAGGCCACTGATATGACTCCCGAGCAGACTTCACTTATCGAACGAATCCGTGCACTCATTGTCGAAGAGCCCGTGGTTCGAGAGGTCTCGATGTTCGGAGGCCGCGCGGTCATGGTCAACGAGAAGATGATCGTCAGTGCTGGTAAGACGGGTGATCTGCTGGCGCGTGTCGATCCCGACTGTCACGACAAGCTCATCGAGCGACCAGAAGCTGCACGGGCCACGATGGGGGCCGACCGCGATATGGGGCCCGGGTGGATCAACGTGAGCGCAGAGTCTGTCCGTGATGGCGAAACCTTGGCGTTCTGGGTCGAGACCGCTTTGGATTTCAACCGGCCCTAAGCCGTGCGGATATTTCGCGCCGAGACCTGATTGTTGCAAACGGTTAGCCCTATTGCGGGGACAGCGCGAATAGAGTGTCCAGAAGCACACAGGTTTCAGTGGTGTGTTCGGATCAGGCAGTCCATCCGTGCGGGATTTCGTGCGACATCTCAAAGGCGACAAACATGCTCAGACTCAGTGCGGCCCTCGCCTCATGCGGTGCCGTCTACGCCGCCTATGTTCTGTTCGACAGCGCCGATTTCGAGGCCGGAACCGTCAACTCCTACCATTCGATGTGCGCGGCTTTCGCACTGATCGCCAGCACGCTCATCATTGCGGCACTGCCTCAGATATCAGCGGCGAGCGTTGCTGTGAAGTCAACAGGGGGCCTTGCCCTTGTTGTCGGTCTGTCGATAGCCGTGGCCGCCTGGTCGATTCCGTCTTCAGATGACTCGGGCTATCTCGGAATCATCACCGTCATGTTCGGGTTGCCAATGCTCGGGCTCTTGTCGGTGGCTGCCGTTCTGGTGGCATTGGGCACACTGATCGCCGAACTTGTCGCATCCAAGGCAACCGGACGGTGACAGGCCGGCACAACTGAGTCCGCCGCGCGAGCGGTTAGTATCATTCCAACGGTTGCCTGTGCGTCGATGCGCAGATTCACGAACCGGTTCTCAGACTCAAAGGTGTGCGCATGGCGAAGCAGAACGATCGGCCGACCCTGGCCACGGTCGCTGCGCGTGCCGGCGTGAGCATCAAAACCGCCTCCCGCGTCCTCAACGGCGAAAAGCACGTTGCCGCCTCGACGGCGGAGAAAGTCGAAGCTGCCGCCGAAGAGCTCGGATTCCGCCTCAACCCCACGGCCAGACGCTTGCGTGCCGGAGGCCGTTCACCCTATATCGGCGTCGTCCTCTCCGACGCCGGTGATGCCTTCCAAGCCCGTGCGTTCGCAGCAGTGGAAGCCGAGCTCGCAACCCTCGACCTGCGCCCGGTGGTGACCGTGGTCGGAGACGACCCCGACCGGGAGGAAGCCTTCCTCGACGAATGCCTCGCCAACGACCTGACCGGGATCATCGTCATCCGCGCCCACCCCGAGGCGGCCGAGACCTACGCGCGGGCCGCCTCGGCGCCGGGCACCCGAGTCGTCTCGCTCGACCCAGCGGTCGAAGGCCCTGGAATCGGCATCGTCGCAGGTGATGACCGTGAAGCGGGACGCCTCGCCGCCGAACAGCTGCTCGCTCATGGGCACAGGGCACTCGGCGTCATCGGCGACCATTCGCCCAGCCTCATCACCACCCGCCGGCTGCAGGGAATCCAGGACGCCATCGCCGGCCGTCGCGGCATCGGATGGCGCGCCTATATGCGCGAGGACGCCCACGACGAAGCCAGCGCGAAGAACGTCGTCGCCGCTTGGCTCGGATCCCGCAGCGCACCCGGAGCCCTCATCACCCTGTCCGCCACGGTGACCCAAGGTGCCATCGACGCCTGCCGCCGCCTCGGCGAATGGCCGGCCCTGGTAGGCATCGACGATTTCCCCACGGCCGAACTCCTCGACGTCACCGTCGTCGATCGCAACGTCGAATCCCTTGCCGCCGAGGCGGTCCGACGACTCCGGGTCGGTGTCGAACCCAGCGATGCTGGCGAGGGCGGGGACCGCCTCGGCGAAGGGGATGGCCCGATTGCGGGGGAGGCGAACCGGCGCGATCGAGTCGACGACGGCGTGCCCGATTTCGACAATGCGCTGTGCGTCATCGCTCGTGGCAGCGGTGAAGAGCCGCCGGACACCCGCTGAAGATTTTTGTCGAAACAGTTGACAGCAGGCGGCGTTCAGCGAATCATATTCAACAGCCTGACAACGTTGTCAGAAAGATTGAAAGGTTCACAATGAGGCACAACCTTAAGTCCCACAAAAAGCTGGCGCTCCTCGGTGCCTCCGTCGCGATCGGCGCTCTTGCGCTCAGCGGCTGCGGCAATCAGAAGGGCCAGGGAAACGACGAGGCCGACAGCGGATCCGGCGGCGACGGGGACGTCACCATCGCGCTGCTGCTGCCCGAGTCGAAGACCACCCGGTACGAGTCGCTCGACAAGCCGAACTTCGAGAAATACCTCAAAGAAGCCAACCCAGAGGCGAAGGTCGAATACCGCAACGCCAATCAGGACGCGACTCAGCAGCAGCAACAGGTTGAGGCGGCCGTGACCGAAGGCGTCGACGCCATCGTCCTCGACCCCGTCGACGCTTCCGCAGTCTCATCCGCGCTGTCGAAAGCCGAAGCGAAGAAGATCCCGGTCATCTCCTACGACCGCTTCTTCGAAGGTGCGGATTACTACACCTCGTTCGACAACAAGAAGATCGGCAACCTGCAGGGCCAGGCCGTCCTCGACGGGCTCAAAGACGCCGGCGTCGACCCGAAATCGGGACCGGTCTGGATGGTCAATGGTGATCCGAAGGACCCGAACGCCGCGGACTTCAAGGCCGGCGCCGAAGAGACCCTCAAGGGCGCAGGCGTGGACATCGCCGCCAGCCACGACACCCTCGACTGGAACCCCGACGACGCCCGCCAGTGGGTCGAAGGTCAGCTGCAGGGCAAGGGCGAGAAGCCGATCGCGATCTACTCTGCCAACGACGGCACCGCCGGCGGCGTCATCGCCGCAACGAAGAAAGCCAAGGTCGAACCCGTCGTGACAGGTCAGGACGCCGAGGTCGACGGTCTGCAGAACATCCTCAAGGGTGACCAGTACGCCACGATCTACAAGTCGATCCCACCGCAGGCCGAGTTCGCCGCCAAAGCCGCCCTGGCCCTGGCCGCAGGCGAGGACGTCGACGCGGGCACGACCTACAAGGACACCCCCACGGACTTCGTCGAAGCCAAGGTCGTCACCACCGACACCATCAAAGATATCGTTGGTGACCAGATCAAGGCCGAGGACATCTGCACAGGCAAGGTGGAGAAGCTCTGTGCCGATGCCGGCGTGAAGTGAGCGCGTCCGCGTTCACAATCTGACGTGACCGACCTCGAGCCGGCGACCGCCACCGGTCGCCGGCTGCCGGGGTCAACGACTGCGACAAGTAGGAACAGATGACATCAGAGACACCCGACCCGGCAACTGAGGCGACGCGGACGCCGGGCAGCGACAGCGAGCCGGTGCTCGAACTGCGCGGAATCAACAAACGGTTCGGTGCAGTCCAAGCCCTGACCGACATCCATCTCAGCGTCGGTCGCGGCGAAGTCGTCGGCCTCGTCGGCGACAACGGCGCCGGCAAATCGACCCTGATCAAGGTCATCGCCGGAGTCCACGCCGCCGATGACGGCGAACTCATCATGAACGGGACGGCGCAGAGATTCTCCTCCCCGAAGGATGCACAGAAAGCCGGAGTGGCCACAGTGTTCCAGGATCTGTCCCTGTGCGAGAACCTCGACGTGGTGGCCAACCTGTTCCTCGGACATGAGAAGACCCGCGGCGGCGTCCTCGACGAAGTGACGATGGAAGCCAAATCCTGGGAGCTGCTGCGCAGCCTCTCGGCAAAGATCCCGAGCGTGCGCGTACCGATCGCGGCCCTGTCCGGCGGTCAACGTCAGACGGTCGCGATCGCCCGGTCCCTCCTCGGCGAACCATCCTTGGTCATGCTCGATGAACCGACGGCGGCACTCGGCGTCGCCCAGACGGCCGAAGTGCTCAACCTCATCGAACGGCTCAAAGAACGCGACCTCGGCGTGCTGCTCGTCAGCCACAATATGGCCGATGTGCAGGCGGTGTGCGACCGGGTGCACGTGCTGCGGCTGGGCAAGGACGCCGGTGATTTCCCCGGTGACGAGCGCACCGATGTGCTGGTCGCCGCGATCACCGGAGCCAGCGACAATGTCGTGACCAAACGCGCCGCACGGAGGGGTGAGCGTCGATGACCCGCAATTCCTTCATCACCGATGAGCGGATCTCCTCCGAAGGCGTGATCGGCACCTTCGTCCGCCGGGTCAAAGAGGGGCAGCTGGGGTCGTTCCCGGTCATCCTCGCACTCATCGTCATCGTCATCGTATTCCAGTCGGCCGACTCGAACTTCATCTCTCCGGCCAACCTAGTCAACCTCTCCACTCAGGTCGCGTTCCTCGCGATCCTGGCTCTCGGCATCAACCTCATCCTGCTCCTCGGCGAGATCGATCTGTCTCTGGCGCAATTGGGCGGTTTGGCCGCCTCGCTGCTCGGTGTCTTGGTGGTAAGGCAAGGTGTGCCGCCGGCCTTAGCGCTGGTCATCATGCTGCTGCTCGGCCTGGTCGTCGGCGCGATTCAAGGTTGGTTCTTCGCCGTCGTCGGCATCCCGGCGTTCGTCGTCACCTTGGCCGGTCTGCTCGCGTTCACCGGTCTGACTCTGACGACATTGGGCACGCAGAAGAACCTGTCGATGTCGGACACCTTCGCCTTCGACTTCGCCAGCTTCTACTTTCCTGCGATCTGGGCCTATATCTTCGGCGCCGTCGCGATCATCGGCTTCGGCGGCGGCATCATCTATTCGAAGCTGCGCCGCCACCGGGAGGGTCTCAGCGCTCCGAGCTGGACCTCTGTGATCGTGCGGATCGTGCTGCTGGCCGCGATCGTGTTCGGGTTCCTCATCCTCGTCAATCAGGACTTCGGTCTGGCGATGCCTTTCTTCCTCATGATCGTCATTGCGATCATCATCGACCTCGTGCTGCGCAAGACCCGCTACGGTCGTTCCATCTACGCCGTCGGCGGCAAGGTCGAAGCTGCACGGCGTGCCGGCATCCGCGTGACCTGGGTGCGCATCAGCGTGTTCATGGCAGCCGGAGTGCTGGCCGCATTGTTCGGCTTCATCAAGACCGGTGTGACGACAAATGCGGGATCGACGCTGGTGAGCACGCAGGACCTGCTCAATGCGATCGCTGCAGCTGTCATCGGCGGCACCTCGCTGTTCGGCGGACGCGGAACCGCCTGGGCAGCCGTGCTCGGTGCTCTGGTCGTCGGTGCGATCAACAACGGTCTCTACCTCATCGGCTTCAACTCCGATGCGCAGCAGATCATCACCGCACTCGTCCTGCTCACCGCCGTCGTCATCGACGCGCTCAGCCGCCGCGGTCAGAGGTACGTCGGGCGCGGGTAGCGGGGCGTGAAGCTCTCTCTGCCGACCGCTCGCCATAGCGTCGAGCGCGCAATGCATAGCTTGATACAGCGACGTTGAGTCGAGCGGTCGGTGCTGAGCATCCAAGCAGAGTATGGAGTCGCCCGTGTCCGACCGGGCTGATACAGTCGGAGCCAATGACATGGGGTGCCTCATGAGGATCCGTGCGCACCAAAGAGTTGCGCGCGGAGGACACCGAGGCTGAGAGAACACCCATCGAACCTGATCTGGGCCATACTAGCGAAGGGATCGTCATGGTTGACTTCGACCTGCGTTCTGCGAATGCGCGACTGCGCGCAAGCAATCCACTCATCCAGTGCATCACGAACACCGTCGTGCAGCAGTTCAGCGCCAACGTGCTCCTGGCCATCGGCGCCTCCCCGGCAATGCTCGACCACGAAGCAGACGCCGGTCAGTTCGCCGGGATCGCCAGCGGAATCCTCGTCAACTTCGGAACCGCCTCGAACCACCAGCTGCTCGCCGCCGATGCCGCCATCGACGTCGCCAACACCGCCGGAAAACCCTGGGTCCTCGACCCCGTGAGCGTCGGCGCCGTCGACTTCCGCACCTCCCGTATCCGCCGCGCCGCCGCCGATCACCCGACCGCCATCCGCGGCAACGCCTCCGAGATCGCGGCACTCGCCGGAGTCGGACTCGGCGGTCGTGGAGTTGACTCCACCGACGAAGTCGACGCCGTCCTTCCCGCCGCCGCGAAACTGGCCAGAGAAACCGGTGCCGTCGTCGCCGTCTCCGGACCAACCGATGCCGTCGTCGCCCACATCGACGGCACTGACCACGTCGCCCGCATCTCCGGCGGACATGAGTTCATGCCGCTCGTCATCGGCACCGGCTGCTCACTCGGTGCCGTTACCGTCGCCTACCTGGCCGCCGTCCGAGCCGGACTCGCCGACCCCGACGCCGACGTCTCAGCCGTCAACGCCACTGAGCAGTCCGCGAACGGTGGGGCCGCCTCGGCGAAGTTCGAAGCCGTCGTCGCCGCCCACGCCCACTTCGCGGTCGCCGGGGAACTCGCCGCCGGCGGTGCGAAGGGTCCGGGCAGCTACTCGGTGAACTTCCTCGACGCGCTCCACACCGTCGATGGTGACCGACTCGCACAGGCGAGAATCGGCCTCGACACGCTCACTTCTGCGAATGAAACCGCCGGCGAAGGCGTCCAGGCATGACCGCCGGATCCGCCCACATCGCTGACAACCCGGCTGACGACGGCGCGACCGTGAACGACCGAGACGGCGCGACCGACCGCTTCGCCGGAATCGACACGCGCCTCTACCTCGTCACCGACTCCGCGCAGTGCGAGGCCGCCGGCCGCAGCGTCGCCGAGACTGTGCAGGCCGCCGTCGCCGGGGGAGTGGGCATCGTCCAGGTCCGCGACAAAGACATCGACGATGCAGGCTTCTACTCGCTCACCCGCCAAGTCATCGCCGCCGTCGACGCCGCCACCCGCGACACCGACCGCACGGTCCCCGTCGTCCTCAACGACCGCGTCGAGGTGGCCCGCCGCCTCATCGACGAAGGCGAGAACGTGCACATCCACGTCGGCCAAACTGACACCACCGTCGCCGAGGTGCGCGCCGCCCTGGGTGCGGAACCGCTCATCGGTCTCTCGGCCGCGAACAGCGACGAATTCGTCGCCGCCCGAGACTCCGGAGTCGTCGACCTCGTCGGCATCGGACCGGTCTTTGACACCTCTACGAAAGCAGACGCCCCCGACGGCATTGGCCCGGACCGTCTCGGGGAACTGGTGGCAGAAGCGGGCATCCCCGCGGTCGCGATCGGCGGTATCAACGCCGATCGTGCCCCTGACCTGCAGGGACGTGGGCTGATCGGGATCTGCGTGGTCTCGGCGATCTGCATGGCCGACGATCCGAAGACGGCAGCAGAGGAGCTGCTCGACGCATACGCCGGGAGTGCACAGTGACAACCCGCCCGCCGATCACCCTGTCGATCGCCGGCACCGATCCCTCTGGCGGTGCCGGAATCCATGCCGACCTCAAGACCTTCACCGCGCGGAAGACCATGGGCACGACCGTCATCACCGCCCTGGTCGCGCAGAACACGCACGGTGTGTCCCGCGTCTATCCGATCGACGTCGATTTCGTCGCCGATCAATTCGACTCCGTGCTCGGCGACCTGCCCGTCGATGCGACGAAATCGGGGATGCTCGGCAGCCGTGACCTCGTCGAACTCGTCGTCGATCGCGCCGCCGAAGGCCGGCTCGGCTTCTATACCGTCGACCCGGTGATGATCGCGACCTCCGGCCACCGCCTCCTCGAGACCGATGCCGTCGAGGCCGTGCGCACCCACCTGTTGCCGGTCGCCGACCTCATCACCCCCAACCTCCCCGAGGCGGCCCTGCTGATCTCCGACGACGAACCCGAAGCGCAGACGACTGAAGCCATGCGTGACCAGGCTCGGCGCCTGCTCGAACGCGTGCCCGGAGCTGTCCTGCTCAAGGGCGGGCACGGCAGCGAGGACGAGGTCATCGACATCCTCGCCACCGCCGATGGCCAGGTCCGCGAGTTCACCCACCCCCGCGTGACGACGATGAACACGCACGGAACCGGGTGCACTCTGTCAGCCGCGATCACCGCCGAGGTGGCTGTCCTCGGCCGCGAACGCACAGAGATCGGGTCGGACATCCTCGGCGAGGCCGTCGGCAATGCCCTCGATTATCTTGCTCGCGCTCTCACCTCGGCTGCGGACTGGCAGCTGAGCCTGAATCCGGAGGGCGCCCACGGACCCGTCGACCACCAGGTCGACATCGTCCGCGGTCGACCCGCCTGACGTATCCATCCCGCCTGACCACCACCTCACGCGAACCGCCAACTCACTCGATCCACCACGTCACTCGAGCACAAAGGAGTTCCCATGACCGTCACCTTTACCGCCGGCCCATTGACCACCCAGCTGTGGGACCGTGTCCGCCCCATCGTCAAGCAGATCGAAGAGCTGCCGTTCCTCGCCCAGCTCGCCGACGGCAGCCTCGATCCGAAGGCCTTCGTCAACTACATCTCGCAGGACAGCCTCTACCTGAACGGATACGCCAAGGCCATGTCGTTCCTGGCCGCGAAGACCGTCGACCGTGACGAATCCCGGTTCTGGGCCGGATCCGCGGCCGAGGCGATCACCGTCGAAGAGGAGATGCACGGAGAGCTGCTCTCCGACGCCCGACTCGCCTCGGCGCTGGAAGAACTCACCGCGGAAGGCTCCCGTTTCAAGGCCTCCCCGACGACGCTGGGTTACGTGTCCTTCCTCGTCGCCACGGCCGCCAGCCGTTCCTACGGCGAAGGCGTCGCCTCAGTCCTGCCCTGCTTCTGGGTGTACGCGCATATGGGCAAGGTGCTTGTCGACCGGGCCGGGCAGATGGCCGACGACCACCCCTACCGCACCTGGGTGCAGACCTACGATTCACCAGACTTCGACGAATCGACCCGCCACGCCGTGCAGATCCTCGAACAGGAACTCGCTAAGGCCCCGAGCGAGGAAGCCGCCCGCATGCGCGCCGCCTTCGAGCAGGCCTGCGTCTTCGAACTCCACTTCTGGGCCTCGGCGCACGCCATGCAGAACTGGGACGTCTCCGTGTTCCTGCCCCAGGAAGTCACCGTCTGATTCCAGGGAGCATCGGATCCCCCTCGCCGAGTTGGCCCTGACCTTGAGTCGGCCACCTCGGTCGGCGGGCGGAAGCGTTCCCGCCTCAGGCGCGGGAGGCTCCATAAGGGTCATCCGGGTAGTGAGTGAGCGGACCGAACGATCCGAGAGCATGCCAACCGCGGCGCAGAGTCGTCCACAGAAGCACGTGATCGACCTCGATGAGGGGCACTCGGTCGTGCTTCGGGCAGGCGAACCGACCGATGAAGAACACAACGGTCGCAAACATCACTGCGATCATGAACAGAATCAAAAGATCCATGGCGGCCCCCTCACATCCTGATACGAATGCCTCTCTTTCAGTCTCGCCCCAAAATACAGAGAAAGATAGGGCTATCCCACCTGGTGAGCGTGAAGGTGATCAAAATCAACTCGGGTGTGAGACGCCGTTCATGCAAAGGACGAGGCGAGGCTCTCGGCAGCGCTGATGACGGCTCGGGCGGCCGCTCGTCCCTGGTCGGGGGTGATCGAGGACGGGAAGGTGAAGCGCACACTCGTCTGCGCGGCCTCGGGCGCGACCCCTAAGGCCGTGAGCACATGGGAGGGCTCATCGGAGCCGACCGCACAGGCGGAACCGCTCGAGGCCGTCACCCCGAGGCGTTCGAGCTCGAGCAGCACTGCCTCGCCGGAGGTGTTCGAGAAGCAGAACGACGCATGATTCGGAGTCCGAGTCGCCCGGCCGTCAGGGCCGGCCGTGCCCGCCGCGCCCGTCAGAAACGACCCGGGGACATGGCTGAGCACTGTGGAGATGAACTCATCGCGGATGGCTCGGACACGATCGGCGGCCTCATGCCGATCCGCCTCGGCGAGTTCGAGTGCCGTGGCGAACGCAACGGCCAAAGCCACGTTCTCCGTGCCCGATCGTCGGCCCGACTCCTGACCGCCGCCGTGGATGAGTGGTTCGACGGGGACGCGGGCGCGGATCGCGGCCACACCGATGCCCTTCGGCGCCCCGACCTTGTGCCCGGCCAGGCTGAGCGCATCGACGCCCAATCCGGTCAGCGGCAGCCACCCGGCCGCCTGCACGGCGTCAGTATGGAAGAGAGCACCGGCCTCATGGGCGATTCCGGCCAGGGTCGGAATGTCGGCAACGGTGCCGATCTCATTGTTCGCATATCCCACGCTCACGAGCACGGTGTTCGGGTGGATCGCCGCCGTGAGGGCTTCGGGGGTCACGGTCCCATCGGAGGTCGGGGCCACCTCGGTGACGGTGAATCCGTGGACGCGGGTCAGGAACTCCACCGAGGCGAGCACCGCTTCGTGTTCGATGGGGGAAGTGACGATATGTCGCCGAGGCGGCACCGCGGTCCCCGCCCGACCCTCGGGCTGAGCCCGATCTTGGGTGTGCGATCGACCCTGGGTCTGAGCCCGATCCTGAGTCCGAGCGCCGAGTGCCATGCCGATGATCGCGAGATTGTCCGCCTCGGTGCCGCCGCTGGTGAACGTGATGTCCGTGGCCCTCATTCCCAGCACCTTCGCCACGCGAGCACGGGCATCGGCGAGGGCTTCGGCGGGTCCGCGCCCGAATTCGTGGTGGCTCGACGGGTTGCCGAACGCCCCGGCCAGATACGGCCAAGCGGCTTCGAGGGCCTCCCTGCGCACGGGAGCCGCGGCCGCGGTGTCGAGGTAGAGGCGTCCGGTCATCTCAGGCCTCGAGGGAAAGGTCGAGACCGAGGTCGATCGCGCGGACGCTGTGGGTCAGCGCGCCCGAGGAGATGACGTCGACGCCGGTGGCGGCGATCTCCGGGATCGTCTCCAGGGAGACGTTGCCGCTGGCTTCGATGACGGCGCGGCCGCCCACGAGTTCTACGCCTTCGCGCAGCAGAGCCGGGGTGAAGTTGTCGAGCATGATGATATCGGCGCCGCCGTCGAGCACTGCGGGCACCTGGTCGAGCCGGTCGACTTCGACCTCGATCATCGTCGTATGCGGCAGACGGGCGCGGGCGGTGCGGATCGCCTCGGCGACGCTGAGTCCGGCACCGGTGAGCACGGCGAGGTGATTGTCCTTGGCCATGACCGCGTCGGAGAGGCCGAAACGGTGGTTGTGTCCGCCGCCGCAGACGACGGAGTGCTTCTCGAACGCGCGCAGCCCCGGAGTCGTCTTGCGGGTGTCGACGATGCGCGCCCGCCCGGCGGCGGCATCGACATAGGCGCGGGTCTGGGTGGCGATTCCGCTCATGCGCTGGCAGAAGTTCAACGCGATCCGTTCGGCCTGCAGCACCGCCCGAGCGGGACCGGCGACCGCGGCAAGCACCTGACCTGCGGTGAAAGCGTCTCCATCGGCGGCGGCGAGGTCGACCGTGACGCTCTGGTCGACGAGTGCGAAGGCACGGGCGAAGACCTCGATTCCGGCGAGCACCCCGTCTTCGCGGGCACGCAGCTCGGCCCTCGCCGAGGCGGTGGCGGGGATGAAGACCTCGCCGGTGATATCGCCCCAGGGAGCGTCTTCGTCAAGGGCTGTGCGCAGTGCGGAATCGATGGTTGAAGCGGTCAGCATGCGGAGGCCTCCTGAAGCAGAACGGTGGGCGGAGTGGCGGTGGACGGCGCGGTCGTCGACGGCGTGAGTGTCGTATCCGTGCGGGTATGCGCGCCGAGGCTGTGCTCGCGGGCCAGGGCATGCCGAGCCATATGTTCGGCGATGAGGGCGAGATTCGCGGTCTCGAGTGCGTCGGCGAGGGCCGCAGCTGGGGTGGTGGGGTGATCATCGGCGTTGTGGGCACGGTTGGCGGAGGTGCCGGCATTGCGGGTCCCGTCGTTGCGGGCACCGTCACCGAGGCGGTCGAGCAGGGTCCGTAGGCCCGTGGCGGTGCGCTCCACGCCGAGATGAGCCCAGGTCAGGTCCTGCAGCTCGGTTCGTGTCAGTGCCGTCTGGTGGAGTGAACGGGACTGGGGGAGTGGGAGTTCATGGTCTCTGTTGACCGGCAGTGCGTCGATCGCCGCGGCGGCGCGGGCGGCGAAGACCGCGCCTTCGAGCAGAGAGTTCGAGGCCAACCGATTGGCTCCGTGCACTCCGGTGCACGCGACCTCGCCGATGGCGAAGACTCCGTGGATGCTCGTGCGACCATCGCGATCCGTGGTCACCCCGCCCATGAAGTAGTGGGCGGCGGGAGTGATGGGGATGAGGTCCCGGGACAGATCGAGACCGTGAGCGGCCAGACCGGCGGTGATGCTCGGGAACGTCGCCTGCACATCCGGGACGGCCCGCGCATCGAGGAAGCACGGGCGTCCGTCCTGAGCCGCCTGGCGACGGTGCAGGGCGAGTGCGACGACATCACGAGAAGCGAGCTCGGCGCGATCATCGATGTCAGTCATGAACCGGTGGCCGTGCTCGTCGAGGATGAGAGCGCCGGCCCCGCGGACGGCCTCGGAGATGAGGAAACCGGGACCTGGAAGGGCGGTGGGGTGGAACTGGAAGAACTCGAGATCGGAGACCTTAGCACCGGCGCGAATGGCAGCGGCCAAACCGTCTCCGGTGGCAGCTGCCGGGTTCGTCGTGTGTGCGAAGAGCTGCCCGACACCGCCGGTGGCCAGCACGATCGCATCAGCAACCAGGGCCGCGACGCGGCCTTCGCGGAGCACGGTGACTCCGGTGGCTGTGGCGACTCCGGTGGCTCGACCCTGTCGGCGCTCGTGGGCGTCGGTGGTGAGGATGTCGACGAGCATCGTGTCCTCGAGGAGGGTGATTCGCCCTGCGGCGACTTCGGTGCGCAGCTTCTGCGCCAGGGCGGTGCTGATCGCCCGACCGGTCTCATCACCTCCGGAATGGAAGATGCGCGGATAGGAATGCGCCCCTTCTATACCCCTGGCCCAGGCTCCGGTCGGATCGGTGTCGAAGTCCACCCCCGCCTCGGCGAGCGAGACGATCGCGTCCCCACCGGCTTCGCACAGGAAGCGCACGGCCTCCGGATCACAGTGCCCGGCGCCGGCCGTGAGCGTATCGGCGATATGGGAATCGACCGTGTCGTCGGGTCCGATGACACCGGCGATGCCGCCCTGCGCCCACTCGGTGTTCGACTCGCCGAGGCGGCCCTTCGTCACGAGCGTGACCGTGTGGCGGCCGGACAGGTGCAGTGCCGCGGTCAGCCCCGCGATCCCGGAGCCTGCGACGATGACGCGGCTCATCAGATCCGCGGCTTCGCGGCGAGCATCCGCTCCAGGGACACACGGGCAGGTTCGACCACCTCGGCGTCGACGGAGATCTGATTGACGACCTGTCCGTCGATGAGCGATTCGAGGACCCAGGCGATATAGCCGGGGTGGATGCGGTACATCGTCGAGCACGGGCAGATGACGGGGTCGAGGCAGAAGATCTCGTGCTGAGGGTGTTCGGCGGCCAGCCGCTGGACCAGGTTGATCTCGGTGCCGATGGCGAACGTCGTCGGTTCGGTCGCCTGTTCGATGGCCTTCGTGATGTACGCGGTCGATCCGGCCTCATCGGCGGCCTCGACGGTCTCACGCGGGCATTCGGGGTGAACGATCACGCGCACGTCCGGGTGCTCAGTGCGGGCCTTGTCGATCTGGGCGGGGGTGAAGCGTTTGTGCACGGAGCAGAATCCCTGCCACAAGATGACCCGAGCCTCACGCAGCGTCTGCTCGTCGTTGTTGCCCATTGGCCTGGCGGGGTTCCACAGCGGTATCTCGTCCAGACCGATGCCCATGTTCACCGCGGTGTTGCGGCCCAGGTGCTGCTCGGGGAAGAACAGGACCCGCTGCCCGCGTTCGAACGCCCATTCCAGAACCACCTCGGCGTTCGACGAGGTGCACACGATTCCGCCGTTGCGGCCGCAGAAGCCCTTGATCGCGGCCGAGGAGTTCATGTAGGTGACGGGGATGACCGGGACGCGACCGTCGGCATCGGCTTCGGTGCCGAAGACCTCGGCGAGCTGCTCCCAGCAGTCCTCGACCTGGTCGATGCTGGCCATATCGGCCATCGAACAGCCTGCGGCGAGGTTGGGCAGGATGACCGACTGCTCCGGCTTCGACAGCAGGTCGGCGGTCTCGGCCATGAAGTGGACGCCGCAGAAGACGATGGCCTTGGCCTCCGGATGGTTCTGGGCGGCCTGGGCGAGCATGAACGAGTCGCCGATGTAGTCGGCGTGTTCGACGACCTCGACTCGCTGGTAGTGGTGGCCGAGCATGACGACACGATCGCCGAGGGCGGCCTTGGCGGCACGGATGCGGGCATCGAGCTCCTCAGGCGCGGCCTGCTTGTACTCCTCGGGGATATCGCCCTGACGTGGGGCGGCGACCGGAATCGGGTCGGCCATCGAGGAACCGGGACCGTAGCCGGGACGTTCGTCGACATCCCACGGGGCATCGAGCAGGTCCGTCGAGCACATTTCGTCGTTCGCTCCCGAGGCAGAGATGTCCTTGAGGGTGAGTTCGATCGAAGCTGTTGTGGTCATCATCGTCCTTCGCTCGGTGGGCGGGACCCGTGCCTGAAGTGCCTCGCACGTGGTGAGAGCCGCCCGAAATCTTTTGCGCAATTGTGCGTTTATTTCTTTGCGCAGATTTGAGCTTAATCCTGTCGGCGGGCGATGTACAACTCGCCGGCGATGGCTCTGCGCCGGGGGATGCAATAGGCTGTGGTCTGGCTCGCAATCCGAGTCGATGCGCACTGCGGTGGGCGCCCCCGTGAGAGTCACCGAGGCTTCGGACCGAAGCGTCGGTCTCGCCCCGCCCGCGCCGGCACCGACGACATCGCATATCTGAAGGATTCTCATGCCCGAAGCGGCACACTCGAACCAGTTCACCTCCACCACCGGCATCGCGGGCAACGCTGCTGCCGGTGACAATGCCCCGGCCGGCCTCGGCGCCCCGGCCAGCCCCGACGCGACGGCAGGGGCCGCCTCGGCGGAACAACCAGCCCCGTACGGCGGTCCGGTGTCCGCACCGGCAGCGCCGCCTCGGCGAATCCGGACCCTCGATCTCATCAAGGCCAAGGCCGAAGGCCGGCGGTGGGCGATGCTGACCAGCTACGACCAGTACACGGCGGCCCTGTTCGAGCAGGCCGGTGTCGAGGCCCTGCTCATCGGCGATTCGGCGGCGAACAATGTCTATGGCCACACGACGACCCTGCCGGTCACCGTCGACGAACTCATCCCGCTGGCCAGAGCAGTCGCCTCGTCGACGAGCCGGGCGCTCATCGTCGCCGACCTTCCATTCGGCAGCTACGAGATCTCCGATGAACAGGCCGTGGCCACGGCCGTGCGGTTCATGAAGGAAGCCGGAGTCCACGCGGTCAAACTCGAGGGCGGGGCGCGGATGGCCTCGCGGATCAAGGCGATCACGACGGCGGGGATCCCGGTCATGGCGCACATCGGCTTCACCCCGCAGGCCGAGCACAACCTCGGCGGCTACAAGGTCCAGGGCCGCGGCGACGCAGGCAGCGCCCTGCTCGACGATGCCCGCGCCGTGGCCAAAGCCGGAGCCTTCTCCGTGGTCATGGAGATGGTGCCCTCCGGGCTGGCCGGCCAGGTCACATCCGAACTGACGATCCCCACCGTCGGGATCGGCGCCGGTGCGGACTGCGACGCCCAGATCCTCGTATGGCAGGACATGGCGGGCCTGCGCACGGGGAAGGCCCCGCGCTTCGTCAAGCGCTACGCAGACCTGCATTCCGTGCTCACCGAGGCAGTCGGCACCTATGTCGACGAAGTGAAGTCCGGGGTCTTCCCCGAGCCCGAGAGGAGCTTCGACTGATGGAGGTCGGCGGCATCCAGGCACTGCGCCGGTGGCGGGCCGAGCAGTCGGGCCGCATCGGTCTCGTCCCGACGATGGGCGCCCTGCACTCCGGGCATCAGGCACTCATGACACGTGCACGCGCAGAGTCCGAACTCGTCGTGGCCTCGATCTTCGTCAATCCGCTTCAATTCGGTGCCGACGAGGACTTCGTCCAGTACCCGCGGCCGATCGAAAAGGATCTGAGGAAGTGTGAAGAGGTCGGAGTCGACTTCGTCTTCGCCCCGGCGCTGGCCGAGATGTACCCGTCCGCACCCGAAGTGCGGGTCGTCGCCGGGCGCATGGGGGCCGTGTTCGAAGGCGCGGCCAGGCCCGGGCACTTCGACGGCGTGCTCACCGTCGTGGCGAAGCTCTTCACCCTCATCGCCCCCGACGTCACGGTATTCGGGCTCAAGGACATCCAACAGTTCGTCCTGGTCAAACGCATGATCGCCGACCTCAACTTCGATATCGAACTCATCGGCCTACCCGTCGTCCGGGACGCCGACGGGCTGGCCATGTCGAGCCGCAACTCCTACCTGGCGCCGGACGACCGTGCCCGTGCTCTGGCGATTCCACGGGCTCTCACCGCCGCCTCCGAGGTGGCCGAGCGAGGCCGTGGGGCGGCGGAGTCCGGCGCCGGTGGCGGTTCTGGCTCTGGGGCCGGCACCAGTGGTATCTCTGCTGGCTTGCCCGCTGCCGTCGAGGCGGCCGCGCTCGCCGAGCTGGAGCCGGCTGCTGAACGTGGGGATCTCGAGATCGTCTACTGCAGTCTCGTCGAGGCCGCGACCCTGCGGCCGTGCCCGCCGGCCTTCACGGGACCGGCTCTGCTGCTCGTCTCCGCGACGGTCGGTGGGACTCACCTCATCGACAATCTGCCGCTGGAATTCTGACGCGATATGCAATTGTGATAAGTTTGTGAAGATTCTGTTGAGCGATCGACATATGCATATGTAACCGACCGAGATCCATCGACAACTGTGGTTTGAATTAACGGCTATCAGTCGCTGGACCCTTGTTCTCAGTGTTCGCTGAGAATAGACTCAAAATCAGCAAGAGAAAATGAAACTTGCCGATTCGCTGAGTTCGAAGCAGATAAGCGACATGCAAGATCTGGATATCTGGTCGGTCCTGACGAAAGTCGGACTGGCAATCGTCATTCTCATTGTCACCTGGATTCTCGCCGCCATCGTCAAATGGGCGATCGGCAAACTCGTCACCAAGGTTCCCGCACTTCAACGCGACGGAAGCAATGGTCAGCAGATCGGAAAGTCGGTCGGGCAGATCGCCGGTCTCGTCATCTGGCTGCTCGGACTCATCGCCGTGCTCCAGCTGTTCAACCTCGATCAGGTGCTGACTCCGCTGCAGGGCCTGCTCGATGGAATCTTCGGATTCCTGCCCAATATCATCGGCGCGGGATTCATCTTCTTCATCGGCTATGTCTTCGCGAAGATCGCCAAACAGCTCGTCCAGACCGCCCTCAACGCTGTGGATCTGACGAAGCTGACGTCGAAGTTCCGCTCGCTCGGCGACAAAGCCACCGGAGTGGCCGAGGGTGCCGGAAATGCTCAACCGCATCCCGACGCCACTCAGCAGTACGCCGCACAGGGTCAGCAGGGCATGCCGCCGCAGGGGCAGCAGGGTATGCCGCCGCAGGGCGGACACCCCGGTCATGCACCGAACCCGAACGCGGAGGCGAACGCGAAGATCTCGAACCTCATCGGCAACCTGGTGTTCGGAATCATCATCATCGTCGTTGCGATCTCGGCGCTGCAGGTCCTCGGCATCAAGGCGATCTCGGAGCCTGCCCAGCAGATGTTACAGATCTTCCTCAACGCGATCCCGCTCATCATCGCCGCCGGCATCCTGCTGGCCATCGGCTTCGTCATCGCCAAGTTCCTCGGCAATCTGCTCGAACAGATCCTCCAGGGCATCGGCACCGACAAAGCCATCAACGAGATCGGGATCGTGCCCGAAGGCACCAGCGCCTCCAACGTGATCACCCGTCTCGTGCAGGTGGCGATCATGATCTTCTTCGCGATCATGGCCGCCCGGATGCTCGGATTCCCCGAGATCACGAACATCCTCAACGAGATCCTCGACCTCGGCGGCAGCGTGCTCTTCGGCGCTGCGATCATCGCCGCAGGATTCCTCATCGCCGCGATCATCGGCAAGTTCATCACGAACAACCTCGCCAGCAAGGTGCTGCGCTACTCGGCGATCGCCCTGTTCATCGCCATGGGCCTGCGCTACATGGGCCTGGCCGATTCGATCATCAACCTCGCCTTCGGAGCCGTCGTCATCGGCGGTGCCGCAGCGGCCGCTCTGGCCTTCGGCCTCGGCGGACGTGAGGCGGCCGCGAAGATGCTCGACAAGGTCGACCTTGCCGAGGCGGCCGAAAAGACGAACCCGGACGCCGTGGACAGCGGCGCACCGGGGACCGGAACGCGCACTGACGGAGGTGGCAGCGGGAACGGGGGAGCCTCCTCGGCGAATGAGAGCTGAGTGAGGGTCTGCCCACCGAACCGAAAGGGGCGGGGCACCGAGGATCGACCTCGGTGCCCCGCCCTTATCTTGTTTTCCGGGCAACCGCGGCTCAGATGGGGATCGCGATGACGGCGATGCCGATGATGAGCAGGATGAGCGTGGAGGCGGCTTCGATGAAGAAGTCGGCGCTGCGGTGGGCCATCGCCGATGCCGCGAGACTGGCCAGGCATGCGAGGACGAGCTGGTACGACAGAAGCACGCCGAGGATCAGGGCGACGAGCACGGTGTAGTCGATGCCGGTCGGGGAAGCAGGGACGAGGGTCGGCAGGATCGCGAGGAAGAACAGGCCGACCTTCGGGTTGGACAGCGACGAGATGATGCCGCGGCGATACGACACGAACGAGCGCAAGTGGCCCCACGAGGTCGACTCCATGACGTGAGCGATCTCGGTCACGGGCCCGTCGGGGGAGTCGGGGGCGGTCGATGGGGTGGGGGTGGCATTCGCGGTGGGGCGGTCGGTCGCCTCGGCGGCCTTCAGCTCCCGGCGCAGGCGAAGCGCCTGCCGACCGGCGAGGACGCCGAGGAGACACAGATAGAGGCCGCCGCCGATCTTGAGCACCTGCACGGCAGCCGGATAGAGGGTCAGCAGTGCGGAGACGCCGGTGAGCGCGAGGGCCATCCAGATCACGGTGCCCGTGGCCGTGCCGAGCGCATAGACGAGTCCGGCCTTGCGGCGCAGCGAGGACAGGCGGATCGTCAGGATCGTCTCGGGTCCGGGGGTAACGGCAAGCGCGGCCGCTGCTCCGGTGATGGTGAGGATCTCGGGTCCGGTCACGGCAATCCTTCGGGGGTGATGGGAATGGTCAGCGGGGATGGTGCACGGGTGTCTCGGGGCATCGTTCGATGGCATCGGGAACGAACACCATTCTGCCGGAACCGATCAATCGGGAAAAGCAATTGATCACGAATGATCATCAGGCAGTGCCTAATGATTTATCCGGCGTTCGGCGGCTACTCTTGGAGGTATGTGGGATCTCAATCGTCTGCGGGTGTGGCGGGCCGTCGCGGCCACCGGTTCCGTGGTCGACGCGGCGAAGAACCTCAACTACACACCGGCGACCGTCAGTCAGCACATCACCACGCTGCAGAAGGCCGTCGGGGCGCCGCTCTACCGGCGGTCGGGGCGCGGCATCGAGGTCACCGAGCTCGGCCGGCGTCTGGCCGATGATTCGGCGGAGGTCTTCACTGCGGTCGGCCGCCTCGACGATCTGGTCGAAGGCTTCCGCAGCGTCAGCAGGCCCCGGCTGCGGATCGCGGCGTTCACTTCATTCAATGCGCGCCTGCTGCCGGGCATCATCGATGCTGTGGCCCTGGAGCATCCGGATCTGCGTTTCGACATCCAGCTCAACGAACCGGCGAAGAACCGCCGCGGGCACTGCCTCATCGAGATCCGCGCCGAGGCTCCGCAGGACGGGGAGAACCATCTGCCGGAGATGACGCGCATCCCGCTCTTCGACGACGACTATCGGGTGGTCGTCCCCGAGGGGCACCGATTCGCAGGCCGTGAGTCCGTGCCGTTCATCGACCTCGAGGACGAGCACTGGGTCGACTACGACATGTGGGCCGGACCCTCGAGCAAGGTCGTCGACCATGCGTGCGCCGCGGCCGGATTCGAACGTAGAAGCTTCGCCGCCTGCGAGGACGACTTCGCGGCATTGGCCCTCATCGCCTCAAACATGGGCATCACGGTCCTCCCACGGCTCTCGACTCTGCAGCTGCCGCCCGGCCTCGTCGCCGTCGACCTCACCGACCCCGTCCCGATGCGCCGGGTCGTCATGCACATCCGCGACAAAGACGCGCACTTACCCCACGTCCGCGCCTTCGCCACAGCCACGTCGAAAGCGGTCGAGTCCCACCTCGCCACTCCCTAGTTGCTACCCGACGGCGGCCCAGCAACCTGGCGCCAGGTTGCTGGGCCGCCGTCGGGTAGTCCTGGGAGGGGAGATGCGCTGTTCCTCATAGTGGGCTGAGACGTTGCGCCAAGAGTGGTGGGATAGGCTGTTGGGGTGAGTTCTGAAATCGAAATCGGAAGAGGCAAGCGCGGCCGTCGCGCCTATTCGCTCGACGACATCGCCATCGTCCCCGCTCGGCGCACCCGTGACCCCGAAGACGTGTCCCTGAACTGGCAGATCGACGCCTACCAGTTCGAGCTGCCCTTCATCGGCGCCCCCATGGACTCGGCCATGTCCCCGGAGACCGTCATCGCGCTCGGCCGATTCGGCGGACTCGGCGTTCTCGACCTCGAAGGTCTGTGGACCCGGTACGAGGACCCCACCCCGCAGCTGGCTGAAATCGCCCAGCTGCCGGCCGAGATGGCGACCTCCCGGATGCAGGAGCTCTACTCCGCACCCATCCAAGCCGAACTCATCACCGCTCGCCTCGAGCAGATCCGCGAAGCCGGAGTCACCGTCGCTGGTGCTCTGACCCCGCAGCGGACCCAGGAGTTCTACAAGACGGTCGTCGACGCCGGAGTCGACATCTTCGTCATCCGCGGCACCACGGTCTCGGCCGAGCACGTCTCGACCCACACCGAACCGCTCAACCTCAAGCAGTTCATCTACGAACTCGATGTGCCCGTCATCGTCGGCGGAGCCGCCACCTACACCGCTGCCCTGCACCTCATGCGCACCGGTGCCGCCGGCGTCCTCGTCGGCTTCGGCGGGGGAGCGGCAGCCACGACCCGCAAGACTCTGGGCATCCACGCGCCGATGGCCACGGCCGTCGCCGACGTCCACGCCGCCCGGCGGGACTATATGGACGAATCCGGCGGCCGCTACGTCCATGTCATCGCCGATGGCGGACTCGGCACCAGCGGCGACATCGTCAAGGCCTTCGGGGTCGGCGCCGATGCCGTCATGCTCGGCACCGCCCTGGCCCGGTCGACCGAAGCACCCGGCCGCGGAATGCACTGGGGCGCCGAAGCTCATCACCCGGATCTGCCACGCGGACACCGTGTGGAACTCGGCACCGTCGGCAGCCTCGAGCAGGTGCTCTTCGGCCCCGGCCGCACCGCAATCGGCGAACTCAACCTCGCCGGCGCCCTGCGTCGGGCACTGGCCACCACGGGTTACCTCGACCTCAAGGAATTCCAACGCGTCGACGTCACCGTCTCGCCCTACCAGACTGGTTCGGTGGTCTGAACTGTTCCGCCTGGCACTGACTCCCAAATGGCTGGGGTCCCTGCTCCTCGTCCTGGTGCTCGTCACCTGCTTCGTCGGACTCTCCGCGTGGCAGGTCGACCGGGCCCAGCACAAGAACGACGTCGCTGCGTCCTCCGGAGTCGATGAGCTCAAGGACTTCAACGACGTCATGGATGCCCAGGCTCCGATGCCCGGCATCCTCGCCGACCAGCGGGTCAGCCTGTCAGGACACTGGATCCCCGATGCTCAGATCGTCGTTCCCGGACGCGTCCAGGACGGCGATACCGGGTATTGGGTCGTAACGATGTTCGCCCCGGACGGCGGTCACCTCGGTGAAGGTGTCGAGGCCGCGAACGCCGACGAGAAGACGATTGCGATCCCCGTCGTCCGCGGTTTCACCACCGACGAGGACACGGCGATGACGTCGGAGGCCATGGACGGTCAGGTCGAGCTGACCGCGCGCATCGGACCTATCGAGGGCCCCGTCGAGGGCAACGATCTGCCCGAGGGGCAGGTGCACACGGTCTCGACCTCGCAGATCATCAACCTGTTCCCCGACCTGCTCACTTACTCCGGATTCCTCATCCCGGAGAAGGCCACAGGCGCCGCCGCCTCGGTGGGCACCGACGGTCTCGCACAGGTTCCGACTACGACGACACGCGACGAGGGCGGATTCGATCTGCAGTCGGCGGTCTACGCTCTCGAATGGATCATCTTCGCGGCCATGGCCCTCTACATGTGGTTCCAGCTGCTGCGCGATGATTACCTCCGGCGCCGCCTCGGCGAGGATTCCCATGATTCGGAGAAGAGCGTCGAGTATGTTGTCGTCAAACCCGCGGGCGACGCGACCATCGACCCCGAGGTGATGTCCGGACTCACCGGACTGCCGGCCCACCGCCACGGAGGCGCCAGGCCCGGCAGGAAACGAAGCAAGAACGCCGATGCCCGAAACACTGACACCCGCACGACCGGAGGAAACTGAGCGTGAGCGAAGAACACGAGTCCTTGGACTCCCGCCCCGACTTCGACGAGAACAACGTGTGGAGCGTCAAACGCTTCACCTCGGCCCGCAATGCGCTGAAGTTCTACCGCGTGATGGCGCTCATCACCGGTACGATGCTGCTCATCCTCACGGTCGAGATGATCTACAAGTACCTCATCGCCGCGGACGCCGAGACGGCCCTGAACTTCGGCGGCTTCAACCTCGCCGCAGCCATCGCGATCTGCCACGGCTGGTGCTACGTGGTCTACCTCATCGGCTGCTTCTGGCTCAACCAGCAGATGCGCTGGACGCTCGGCCGCTACCTCATCCTCGCCCTGGCCGGAGTCGTGCCCGTGATGTCGTTCATCCTCGAGCGCCGCATCCACCGTCAGGTCGACGCCGAGCTCGAAGCCGCCGTCGTCGTCGCCCCCAAGTCCTAAGAGGGACCCCACCTCCGCCGAGGCGGCCCGCCGACCCGCGGTCATCCGCGGCGGCGAAACCGGCCCGGCCCACCCTCGCCGAGGCGGCCCGCCGACACGTGCTCATCCGCCCTGCGAAGGGAGCACGACCCGAATTCGGGCGTCTGGTCGCCGACGCTTAGAATTGGATCATGACGCAATCCCAGAGCACGCAGGTGCCCCCCGTCCTCGTCGCCGATTTCGGCGCCCAGTACGCCCAGCTCATCGCGCGCCGCATCCGCGAAGCCGGCCTGTACTCGGAGATCATCGCCCACGACGCCCCGGCGTCCGAATTCGCCGCGAAGAACCCCGTGGCCATCGTGCTCTCCGGCGGACCCTCGAGCGTCAACGACGCCGGCGCCCCGAGCTTCGACACGTCCGTGTTCGACCTCGGAGTGCCCACGATGGGCATCTGCTACGGCTTCCAGCTCATGTCGACCGCACTCGGCGGGCGCGTGGCCAAGACCGACAAGCGCGAATACGGATCGACCCCGGTCTCCGTGTCCCAGACCGGCTCGCTGCTCGCCGAGACCCCTGAGAACTACAAGGTCTGGATGTCCCACGGGGACTCCGTCGCCGAGGCGCCCGACGGCTTCGACGTCCTCGCCTCCACCCCGGACACCCCCGTCGCGGCCTTCGAATGCGCGGCGAAGAGGTTCGCCGGCGTGCAGTGGCACCCCGAGGTCCTCCACTCGGAGAACGGGCAGAAGATCCTCGAGAACTTCCTGTTCAACGTCGCCGGCCTCGAAGCCGACTGGACGAACGAATCCGTCATCGACGAACAGGTCGAACTCATCCGCGCCCGCGTCGGCAACAAGAAGGTCATCTGCGGCCTGTCCGGCGGAGTCGACTCCTCCGTGGCCGCAGCGCTCGTCCACAAGGCCATCGGCGACCAGCTCACCTGCGTGTTCGTCGATCATGGGCTCCTGCGCCAGGACGAACGCGTCCAGGTCGAGAAGGACTACGTCGATTCGATCGGCGTCCGCCTGGTCACCGTCGACGCGCGTGAGCAGTTCCTCTCCCAGCTCGCCGGGGTCACCGACCCGGAGGAGAAGCGCAAGATCATCGGCCGCGAGTTCATCCGCACCTTCGAAACCGCCGCCGCCGACCTCGTCCTCGAAGCACAGGAAGGTGAAGGCGAGGAGATCGCGTTCCTCGTCCAGGGCACCCTCTACCCCGACGTCGTCGAATCCGGCGGTGGATCGGGCACCGCGAACATCAAGAGCCACCACAACGTCGGCGGCCTGCCCGATGACATCCAGTTCCAGCTCATCGAACCCCTGCGCGCCCTGTTCAAGGACGAGGTCCGCGCCATCGGCCGCGAACTCGGCGTGCCCGAGGTCATCGTCTCCCGCCAGCCGTTCCCCGGCCCCGGACTGGGGATCCGTATCATCGGCGAAGTCACCGAGGAGCGCCTGAACATCCTGCGCAAGGCCGATGCGATCGCCCGCGCAGAGCTGACGAAGGCCGGCCTCGACGGAGAGATCTGGCAGTGCCCGGTCGTGCTCCTGGCCGATGTCCGCTCCGTCGGCGTCCAGGGCGACGGCCGCACCTACGGCCACCCCGTCGTGCTGCGCCCGGTCTCGAGCGAGGACGCGATGACCGCCGACTGGACGCGCATCCCCTACGATGTGCTCTCCGTGATCTCCAACCGCATCACTAACGAGGTCGACGACATCAACCGCGTCGTCCTCGACGTCACCTCGAAGCCTCCGGGCACGATCGAATGGGAGTGATCCTCCGCGACCGTTGAGGGGGCACTGCGCACGTGAACGTGCGGATTCCCTCGCCGAGGCGGCCTCGACCGCGACCCCGAATACCGCTCCTGAACACCGTTCAGTTACAGTGGGAAGGTGCTCGAGGCCGCCTCGGGCGTCCCCGATCCCGGTCGGGGAGGATCACGACCAATGGAGTACTCATGACACCGACCCACAGCACCACCTCGGCGGGAATCACCCGTCCTCGCTCGGCCGGCAGCGATATCGCCCTCGTCGCGGTCTTCGCGGCGATGCTCGCGGCCTTTGCGATGATGCCTCCTGTCCCGGTGGGTCCCCTCGGTGTGCCGATCACTCTGCAGACCTTCGCGATCGCACTGTGCGGGATGGTGCTCGGACCCTGGCGCGGATTCGCAGCCACCCTGCTCTATGTCGTCCTCGGTCTCGTCGGACTCCCGATCTTCTCGGGAATGCGCGGCGGAATCGGCGTCCTCGCAGGTCCGAGCGCAGGCTACATCCTCTCTTTCGCGCTCTACGCTCTCCTCGCCGGGCTCATCGCCCGCTGGGCCGTGCGCCGCTTCAGCGGAATGAAGCTCGGCGTGGTGCTGTTCCTCGGCGGCTTCGGCGGCAGCCTCCTGCTCAACCACCCGCTGGGCATTCTCGGCATGTCGATCAACGGCGATCTGCCGCTCGGCGTGGCTGCGGTCGCGGACCTCGCCTACTGGCCCGGTGACATTGTGAAGAACATCCTGGCCGCCTCGGTGGCGGTGCTCATCCACCGTGCATTCCCCGACGTGCTGCGCCGTCGCGGCATCAGCGTCGAATCGGTGTCGGCCGGGCAGGCACAGGGCGCGAAGTGACTCGTGAGATCCGGTTGAGCGACGTCGGCGTCGGAGTCCTCGACTACGGACCCGACGGCGATGTCGTGCGCCCGATCCTCCAAGAGGTCAATCTCACCCTCACCGAGGATGTCGTCGCCGTCATCGGTGCCAACGGCTCGGGGAAGTCGACCCTGCTGCAGCTGTTCAACGGGCTGGTCACCGCGAACGTCGGAGAGGTCCTCGTCGACGGTTTCGACCCGCGCCGGCAGGCGGCGAAGGTGCGCTCAATGGTCGGCTTCGTCTTCACCGATCCGGCCGCGCAGCTGGTCATGCCGACCCCGATCGAGGACATCGAACTGTCCCTGCGCAAGTCCGTGCCCAAACGCGAACGGCGGGCAGCGGCACTGGCGGTGCTCGACGAGCTCGGCATCGCCGACCTGGCTGAACGCAGCGTCTACGAACTCTCCGGCGGTCAGCGTCAGCTCGTGGCACTGGCCGCGGTGCTTGCGGTGGATCCGCAGATCCTCGTCCTCGACGAGCCGACGACCCTGCTCGACCTGCGCAATAAGGAGCGGCTGCGCGTGCATCTCCAGGAGCTCATGGACAGGCGCGGGGTGCGCATCATCCTCACCACCCATGACCTCGAGTTCGCGCAGACCGCCCAGCGCGCGATCGTCGTCGACGACGGTCGGATCGTGGCCGATGCCGCCCCCGCCGAGGCGGTCGCCGCCTACCGGAATCTCATCATGAGCGATACGCCATGAGTGGGAAACGTCCTGTCGGGGCCGGTCATACCGGCGTTGGTGCAGGTGACACCGGAACGACGTGGCGGAAGCACGCCGGCATCAAGGCCCGACCGCAGCTCTTCGGGAAGGTGGCGCATCCTCGGGGATGGCTGCATGCAGTGCCGACGGGAGTGACGCTGGCGGTGATCGCCGTGATCGGCATCGTTGCGCTCATCTTCCGTGATGCGGCGATCAACTGGTCGATGTTCGCTGTCCTCGTGGTCCTCGGCTTTACCGCCCGGCTGCGGGTGAAGCACTTCCTGCGCACATGGATCTATGTGGCGGTGCTCGTGGCGATCGTCATGGGGCTGCAGTACTTCTTCGGGTCCATGGAGTCGGGGCTGGCTGTCGGCGGGACCGTGTTCGCCTGTGTGCAGGCGGCCCTGATCCTCACCCTGACGACGTCGGTGGCGCAGCTGCTCGACACGTTCACGGTGCTGGTCTCGCCCTTGCGGTTCTTCGGCGCAAACACCGAGGCGATCGCACTGACAGCGAGCCTCATGGTCAGGGCGATCTCCCATATCTCCGGTCTGCTCGGCGAAGCCGAACGCGCAGCCCGGGCCAGGGGATTGGACTCGAGCATCAGGGCCCGAGTGGTGCCGGCGATCCTGCGGTCGGTGAAATACGCGCAGGACACCGGTCGGGCCCTCGACGCTCGCGGCATCGTCGACTGAACCGCCCCCGTCGGTCGTGTCAGGACCGCCCCATAGAGTGTTCGGCACATCATCGGATGAGAGCAATGCTGCTCGAAGAGAGCAGCGTTGCCGGATGAGAGCGGAGGTATGTCGAGCCCAAACCTGCGGTCACCTGCACTGGAGAGGTTCTACCTCGCCGCTGTCCCGAACCCGATCGCGTTCATCGACGAGTCGATGAGGCAGCCGACAGGCGCGGCGGAGGGCACCTTCTCTCGAACGCGGTTGGGTCCGGCGGAGGTCTCGTTATATCAGATGGCCGCGGTCATCTTCTCTCATGCGCGCTTGGATTCCATTCGCGAGCGATTGGTGGACGTGGCCGACGGAACCTACTGGCATACGAACAAGAAGTTCCGCGGAAGCGACTTCGACCGCGGTGACATCGTCGAGATGGTCGAGACGATCACCGAGGAATCGGTGTGGAATGTCATTGCTGTGAAGATGCCGTTGGCGGGCAGTTCTCAGGGCGACATTGCGAGGGCCAGGGCGCTGTGTCTCGGCCGGCTCGTCCGTAACCTCACGAGCGGTACCGGAGAGGGGGCTGTTCGGGGGATCGTCGCTGACAACAATAGGGATCAGAGACTCAACCGGGCAGATGAGCGGGTGGTCGATAGTTTGCGGAGGACGGGCGCGATTCACCCTGGTGTCGCCTTCACTCACGGCGGAATGGCGTTCGAACCGTTGTTGTGGTCAGCAGACGCGATCTCATGGGCGATGCAACGTGACATCGCGCGCGATGATGTCAGATTCATCGAGCCGGTTCTGCAGGAAGGCAAGTTGACGGTCATCAATGCTGTCGACGGAAAGCTCTTGAATATGAAGCACCCCCTGGGTGCTTCCGCATTCGCCAGGGGGCCGTCTTCCCAAAGGCCGGGATTATCCGGTAGCCCGGGGCATGACGTTGCTTCATCATCCAGGATACCAGCGCGTTATGCGGTCGACAACGGCGCGTTGTTTGCTCCCGGCCAGTCGGTGGGCCATGATCTTCTGCGCCAGATCCGCGCCTTGGGCGAAGCGGCTCGACGGAAGGCAGGCGGTTGAAACGATAGGTCCGTGAATATGAAGCACCCCCTGGGTGCTTCCGCATTCGCCAGGGGGCCGTCTTCCCAAAGGCCGGGATTATCCGGTAGCCCGGGGCATGACGTTGCTTCCTCTTCATCATATCGATGCCGCCTTCGGCGGACAACGGCACTCCACTGCTAGCCGTCGCTCCGGTCTCAGTCGGCATTGAGCCTCGACTCAGCGGACCAACTGGAGTCAGGAGTAACCTCGGCGGAAGAGGGAATCAGCCCCACTCGAACCGAAGGAGACATGATGACCGGAACCGACAGCACCGTTCTCTTGGCCATGGATTTTCAGAACGGCATCGCAGGTGACGACGCCTTCGCCTCGACCGGTGTGCTCGAACGCGCACGTGACGCCGTCGCCGCGGCTCGCAGCCACGACATCCCCGTCGTCTGGGTGCGAGTGGCGCTGCGCGAGGGGCATCCGGAACTGTCGGCAACGGCATCGTTCGCGCAGATCGCCGCTCACGGCGACCTTGACGAGACCCATGCCTCGACGAGCATCCACGACACCCTTGACCGGCATCAGGGCGAGCCGATCGTGACCAAGCGTCGCATCAGCGCCTTCACCGGCAGCGATCTCGAGGTGCTGCTGCGCGGCTACGGGGCATCGTCTCTCGTGCTCGCCGGAGTTGCCACGAGCGGTGTCGTGCTCTCGACGGTGCGCCAGGCCGCCGATCTCGACTTCGAGCTCACTGTGCTCTCCGACGCCTGCGCCGACCGCGACCCCGAGGTCCACGCGGTGCTCACCGAGAAGATGTTCCCCAAGCAGGCGACAGTGACGACTGTCCAGGACTGGACTGCTGGCCTCGGCTGAGCTCGGCAGCTGAAGGCTCGCGCGCGCCGACCGCTCACCTCGGCGCCCAGCGCTCACCGTATACGGAAATTGTCAACCTGTTTGATACAGCGGCGGTAACTTGAGCGGTCGGCGAAAGGGCCGGAAGCTGAACTGCGCGATCGCCTCAGTAGGGCAGTGGATTCTCCAGTCCGGAGTTGACCATCGAGCTGAATCCGCGGCCGAGCACCTGCGGGGCTGGATTCTCGATCGCCCGCGAATAGTGGCCGACGAGCTGTGAGCACACGCTCTTCCAACTCCTGGCCTGCACCTGCTCACGACCGGCGACCCCGAAGGCCCGCCGTTTCGCCTCGTCGCCGAGGAGGTCCGCCGCATGCGCTCGCATGGCACCGAGATCCTTCGGGGTGTAGAGCCACCCGGTGCGCGAGGAGTCGACGAGGTCGAGTGGGCCGCCTCGGGCGGGAGCGATGACCGGCACCTCGGAGGCCATGGCCTCCTGAATCGTCTGGCAGAAGGTCTCGAGCTCACCCGGGGCGACCATGAGGTCGAAGCTCGCCACAGCTTGGGCCAGGGCATCCCCGCCGAGGAACCCGGTGAAATGAGCCTCCGGCAGCAACCGCTGCAGACGCGTCCGCCAGGGACCGTCACCGACGATGACGACCTTCGCCCCGGGCAGATCGGTGAGCGCGGCAAGGTCTTCGACCTGCTTCTCCGCAGCCAGCCTGCCGACGAAGCCGATGATCTTCTCACCATTCGGGGCAACGCTTCGACGCCAGGCCTCGGACCGGTGACCCGGGTCGAAACGGGAGGAATCGACCCCACGGGCCCACAGTGCCACCTCGGCGACACCGAGGCCTTGCAGCTGATCGATCGTGTACGACGATGGGGCCAGCGTCAGAGAGGAATGCTGGTGGATGTTGCGGACGTGGTTCCAGAGCATGGCCTCGATGCCGTGCATTCCGTACCGGGCGGCATAGGCGGGAACCTCGGTCTGGTAGATCGCCACAGTCGGCAGATTCAGTGCCTGGGCGGCGAGGACCCCGCGCCATCCGAGGACGAACGGGCTGGCCAGATGGACGACGTCCGGGGCGAACCGCTGCAGCAGTCGGCGGATGCGGGTGACGCCGCCGGGAGCCACGCGGATGCGCCGATACTTCGGCAAGGCGATCGAGGGAACCCGGACGATGCGGGCGCCGGCGACCTCCTTCGGACCGTCCCTGCGTGTGCCCGGAGCGATGACGAGGACTTCGTCGCCGCGGTCGGCCAGATGGTCGAGGACCCGCAGGAGTGAGTGGGTGACCCCATTCATATTGGGGAGGAAGGATTCTGCAATGATCGCTACTCTCACGACTTCCAGCTAAGGCCCGCCGAGTGACGAACGCATGACCCGAAGGCGACAGGTCGGCGACATCTGGCCGAAATCGGTCCGCACTCTCTGCGGTGACTGCAGAATGCCGGGCCGGTGTCCGGGCGCGGTCCTTCTCGGTGACTCTTCTCAGTAGCCTCGGTGTCCGGATGATGACCTGTTCGCGACGAGTCTGAGCCCCGCGTAAACTGAGGTGTCGGAAATGCTCGTGCAGCACATGGAACGAGGGGAATGGCCGTGGTCTGGTTCATCGTCGGCGGTTGCGTACTCGCCGCTCTCATCGTCCTCTTCGTCATCCTCACCGTCCTGCGCTTCAACCAGCTGTCCATGGCCCGGTCGCTGTGCGATGAAGCCAAGCGCCAGCTCATCGGCGAGATTCGCGCCCGCCACGCTCTCGTGCCGGCCTATATCGGCACCCTCCAGCAGATCGCCGGACAGGACCTGTCCCGGCTGGAACTCGCGCTCGCCTCTGCCGAACGCGCCCCCTTCGACCACCGCGGCGCTGCAGCCGAAAACGCCCTGACCGACGCCGTCGATGACGCCGCACTCATCCCCGCGGCGCTGACGGAGAGGTCCCTGAACTCGGACTCTGCCCGTCCCCAGCGGGCTGCGGTCAATGAGGAGATCGACACGACGATCCAGCTTCTGCACGGTCAGCTGCAGGTGCTCACCGAACGGATCCTCGCCGGCGCGCGTTTCTACAACACGAACGTCGAGCGCTATCACCGGCAGCGGGCGCGACTGGTCTCCCGCCTCTTCGGAGGGGTCTTCAAGCCCCGCGCCCCATTCACCGAAGCGATCGATGACGATGGCGGACCCGGAACGGCGGGCCCCGCCTCGGCGAGGACGACCCGATGACCCGCTTCCGCCTCGACCTGGGCTATCGCGGCACGGATTTCCATGGCTGGGCCAAGCAGCCGGGGCTGCGCACGGTCCAGGCCGCCATCGAATCCGGACTGGAGAGGATCACCGGCACCGAGGTGGCCACCGTCGTCGCCGGCCGCACCGACTCCGGCGTCCACGCTCGCCGTCAGGTCGTGCATATCGATCTGGGCGATGAGGCGATCGGCAAGCTCATCGGCCAGTCGAATCGATCCGCCGAGGCGGCCCTCCTGTCACGTCTGCGCGGAGTCCTCATCGCCGGTGAGTTCCACGACATCGTCGTCCACGCGGTGGCCGAGGTGCCAGAGGACTTCGACGCCAGGTTCTCTGCGCTGTGGCGGTCGTATCAGTACCGGTTGGCCGATCATCGGTCATTCATCGACCCGCTGCTGACGCAGGTGACGCCGCGGCACAAGGGCGAACTCGATGCCGAAGCCATGGCCGAGGCCGCGAGCGAGGTCCAAGGGCTCCACGACTTCCTGCCGTTCTGCAAACCCCGGGAGGGCGCGACGACGATCCGCACCCTCCACGAACTGCGAGTCTCGCGCGATCAGGATGCTGTGATCACCATTGATCTGCGCGCCGACGCCTTCTGCCATCACATGGTCCGTGCACTCGTCGGCGGACTGATCAAGGTCGGATCCGGCAATTGGGCGGTGACCCGCCCGGCCGAACTCATCGCCGAGGCGGACGCCGGGCTGACTCCGGATGTGCCCATGTTCGTCACGCCTGCCGAAGGACTCGTCCTCACCGAGGTCGGCTATCCGGCACCCGAGGACTACGCGGCTCGCAACGCCCAGACGATGGCCCGCCGCGACCAGGAATAGGCCGACGGTTCGTCGGGTCGTCGGCAGAAGCATCAAGCCGCCTTTTATCGCGCGAGTCGCGATCATGTGAGAATTCCTCTTTCCAGTTGTGAGAATCCTGTGTAGATTCACACTTAAGTAACTTTCAGTTCGCATTGGCACTGCAGGATGGAATCCGTCTTCAATCCCACCGGCACGGTTGATGTGCGCCTCACTGAACGATCGAAGGAACCGAATACATGTCGAAACTTGTGACCAAAGTGCTGGCCACGGGCGCCGCGGTGTCAATGCTGACTCTGCCCGGCCTCGCGCCTGCCATCGGGGCACCCTCTCTGGGCAACGGAAACTCCACCGACGACAGCGCCACGGCACCGAGTGAAGCGGCTCCCGCGGACCCCGACGAGTCGTCGAACGATTCGACCGACGGCAAGTCCGCGCCGTCGGACAACGCCGGCGACGAGCAGGATTCCGGCAGCGATGCGCAGTCGGCGCCCGAGGGCACCAAAGTTCAGCTGCTCAATATCACCGACTTCCACGGACGCATCTCCGAGGCAGGCACTCAGGTCGCCTCGGTCGTCGAGGAGGAACGAGCGAAGTTCGGCACCGGCGGCGACAATATGGGCACTGCTCTGCTCTCGACCGGTGACAACATCGGTGCCTCGACCTACACCTCCTCATCGCAGAACGACACCCCCACGCTCGATGTCCTCAACGCCATGGGCGTCGAGGCCTCTGCTGTCGGCAACCACGAATTCGACAAAGGCATCGATGACCTCACGGGAAGAGTGAGCGACGAAGCCGACTTCCCGTACTCGGCGGCCAACGTCTACGACAAGGGAACTCAGAACGTCGTCGACGGCCTCGACGAGTACTCCATCGTCGACGTGTCGGGAGTCAAGATCGCCGTCATCGGCGTTGTCACCAAGGACACCGCCTCACTCGTCTCACCGGACGGCATCGCCGACCTCGACTTCGGTGACCCCACGGACGCAGTCAACCGCGTCGCCGACGATCTCGAGAACCTGCCCGAGGACGAACGACCGGATATGACGGTCGTCGAGGCCCACCTCGGCGCGTCGTCGACCGAGAGCCTGGAAGACGCGAAGGCGTCGAACGCGGAGTTCAAGAAGCTCGTCACCGAGGCCGACGCCTCGGTCGACGCCATGTTCACCGGCCACACCCATATGCCGTATGCCTTCGAAGCACCGGTGCCCGGAGAACCCGATCGCACCCGTCCCGTCATCGAGGCCGGCAGCTACGGCGAATACGTCGGGCAAGTGACCATGAGACTCGACGGCAACAGCGACTGGCAGGCCAGCGGCATCGATCTCATCGAGACCGAGGGCAAGAGCTATGACTCCGAGGTCGTCGACAAGGTCGCAGGCATCGTCAGCGACGCAGAGGAGAAGGCCAAGGAGCTCGGCTCGGAGGTCACCGGCACGATCAGCGAGGACATCACCCGAGCGAAGAAGGACGGCGAGGAGGACCGCGGTGCCGAGTCCACGCTCGGCAACCTCGTCGCCGATGCGCTCAAGGAAGGCGTCGAAGAGACCCAGCTGGAAGAAGCCGACTTCGGCATCACGAACCCCGGCGGTCTGCGCACCGATCTGCTCTGCGATGACATCTACAACTCCGAGGAGAAATGCGAAGTCACCGTTGCCGAGCTCAACAGCGTGCTTCCCTTCGCCAACGACCATGGTGTCGTGACGATGAAGGGTTCGGACGTCATCGGCCTCTTCGAAGAGCAGTGGCAGCCCGACGGTGCCTCCCGGTCGTTCCTCCACCTGGGCATCTCCGATGACCTCGACGTCGTCTATGACACTGATGCCGACAAGGGCGAGCACGTGAAATCCGTCAAGGTCGATGGCAAGGACATCGATCCGAACAAGGACTACCGGGTTGCGACGCTGAGCTTCCTCGCCACCGGTGGTGACAACTTCTCCTCCTTCGCCAAGGGTGATTTCGAACAGTCGGGACTCACCGACTTCGAGACCTGGGAGAACTACTTCAACAAGCACCAGGCCGAAGACAAAGACGTTACCCCGGATAAGAACGAGCGTCAGGCAGACGCAGCCAAGGACGTCATCGACAAGGGTGATCTGAGCGCCGAGCTGACCGGGCCGAAGGCCATCAAGCCCGGTGAGAGCGCTGAGTTCGCGCTCAAGACGAACGCGAAGTCCGAGGTTGCGGGTCCCATCGACGTCACCGTCGACCTGCCGGAGGGCTATACCGCCGAGGCGGCCGCGCAGTCCGAGTCCCGGTCTGCTTCCAGCAGCGCCACCAAGGGCAGGGCCCCCGAGGTCAGCGCCGAGGCGGCCAAGACGATCACCCTCGATTCGATCCCGGCAGGTGCGTCCGAGACTCCTGTGACGGTGACCGCGCCGAAGGACGCCTCCGGTGAGGTGACCGTCAAGGCCAGCGTGCAGGCGAATTCCGATGGTCCATGGTGGGATGACAACCCGCTGCCGCTGGCGCATGAGTTCGAAGCCACCGCGGCAGTCGGTGACGATGCGAATGCCTCGGCCGGCGATGACGGTTCGGCCGACGGCGGCAATGCCGATGGTGGTTCCGCCGATGGCGGCGCCGCTGACGGAGGAGACAGCGCGGCCGGCGGCAATGCCGATGGCGGAGACAGCGCGGCCGGTGGGTCGGACGGTTCGTCGAACGCCGGCAGTGGAGCCGACGGTGGTTCGGCCGATGGCTCCGGGGCCGATGCAAACGGTTCGAAGGACGGCGGCGACCTGCCGCGCACCGGCTTCGAGACCGTCAACATCGTCGCCGCGGCACTGGCACTCATCGTTGCCGGCGGTACAGCGGTCACGATCGTCCGCCGCCGCAAGCTCAGCCTCCAGAACTGAGCCAGTCTGTTCAGAAGCACCTGACACTCAGGCGAGATCATCGCCGAGACGGGCGGGGCCGGAGAGTACTTCTCTCCGGCCCCGCCGTCGTTTCCAGACACTGTCCGTACGAACAACCCCTCACCGCTTGCTCCATATCCACCACGCAGTTGCACAGTGCACCGGTGCACGAGTGCGAATTGCTGCTGCGTGGGTGTTTTGCGAGGAAGCGGCGGGGACGCCACTGACGGTGAGGGATGCCTCGGCGAAGGTCGTTCTCTGCGCGGCACCATGCGCCGTCAGTGTCGTCTCCTACAGGTAGCCGCATTGCGCACCGGTGCAAAGGTGCCTTTTGTCGCCACGGAGGTGTTCTGCGGCGAGCGGTGGATGTTGAGACTACCGGTGCGTGATGCCCGCAGTGTCAGGGGCGTGACGATGAATCGGAGCCGTCGGCGTCGGCCTCGGCACCGGAGTCGTCGCCGTCGGCGTCGGCGCCGTCCTCGGCACCGGAGTCGGCAGGGGCCGCGTCAGCATCGTCGGCACCGTCGCCGGAGGGCGTCGCCGCTGGGACCGGCGGGCGACCGGCGCGGAAGGTCTCGAGGTGAGTGAGCACCGGGACGAGGAAGAGGATGCCGACGGCCGGCACGACGATGCCCGAGTCGTTAATGAGAGTGCCGACTCCCAGCAGGATCGCGAGGCTGATCATCGTCGCCCTCAGCAGTGGGATCCGGCGGTAGGTGTCCTGGAGTCCGTGCAGTCGGAAGCGCGCTGGATCGAGCGCCATCCAGAACACGCCGATGATGACCAGCGGCAGCACCAGAGTCATCCACGACTGGGTGAGGATGTCGATGTTCATCCCGATCTTTCGAGCCAGAACGCTGACCGCCTGACCGCTGATGATCGAGTCGAAGAACCGTCCGAAGTGCGTGCGCTGATCGGCCGGGCGCAGCCAGTCGAGGAACAGCACGGTGAGCATGACGAACCCGGCGATGCCCACCGTCAGTCCCAGCCGTTTGAGCGAGAACCGGATGCTCGCCGCGGACAGAACGAGGTAGGCGACTCCGATGATGAGGGTCGGTACGGACCCGAACTTCGTGCCCAGACCTGGTGCTGCGAGGATGACGCAGGAGGCGAGCACGGGAACGGTGACGATGAGGACCCGATGCAGCGGCTTGGTCACCAGTGACGCGAACCCTGCGACCGCCAACAGCAGCGCACAGCAGTACAGCGCCAGCGCCGAGTTCCCGATCCCGTAGAACCGGGAGGCGATGAGCAGGGGCTCACCCAAGAGCGTCGACATCTGCAGCTGGGATCCGGTGACGACGTCGTAGGCGAGCACGGCGACGGTCACGGTGGACACGAAGAGCACCGGCCCGAACTTGTGCCGCCGCCAGGGGCCGAGGAGCGCCAGCACCCCGAGCAGCAGCGCCCACCCGGCCAGGGCTCCGAGCATCGCGATGTCCGGATTCGTCGCCCGCTCCCACGGCACGGTATTGACCAGATACGTCGAGATCGGCATCGCCGCGAATACGACACCGAGGCGGTACGCCCCGGAATGGACGAGCTCCCGGTGGTTCTTCCGCATGAACCACGCCAAGGCCAACAGTCCGATCATGAGCACGGCGACCACGGGGAAGAACCACGTCGACAGATCGTTCTGCGTCTTCACCGCCACCTGACGATCGAGGACCGCCTGATAGCGCGAATGCCAATCGGACCCATGCGCCCCCGAGGTCATCGGCGCCCCGGCCGCATTGTCCATCTCCTCGGCACCGGACAGTGCCACGAGCGTCGGTGCCAGGTCGGGCACCTGCACCAGTCCCGGCTGCCGCGTCGACGAGGAGGTGAGCAGTCCAGCCTGCTCGCCCGGGGCGATCATCATCGTCGCCTGCATCGACGAACCTTCATGCGTGCCGTCGGCGATCGATGAGAACACCACGGGAACGCGTCCTTCGCCGAGGCGGTTCGGCTGATCCGCGCTCATCCATCCCGTCGATTCGAGGATGTCCCCGACCTGAGCGTCGAGGCTCTTCAGCGAGTAGCCGTCGGCGGCGGTATTGCCGAGATCGACGAGCGTAAGCTCGCCGTCTGCGGTCGATTTCGCGACGTCCGCTCCAAGGTCGGGTCCGACGGGCGACCAGTTCTCGACGCGGCCGGTTGGGGTGGCCGCGGCGATGGCGGCACCGTTGCCGAAGGCGCGGATATCGGGCACTGCCTCGGCCAGGGCCCCGAGGGAGGCATCGTAGTTGTCGCCGCGGGCCACCTGCGCGTACACGTCCCAATCGGCGACCCAGCCGTCGAGCGGAGATGCCGGTTCGCGGCACTGATCGCGGGGTTCGTCGGCGGCCCGCCGCCCTGATCCGAGTCCCAGCCAGCCGTCGACCGGGCAGCTCGTCGAGCGCACGCTGCGCGGTGTGATCGTCCCGATCTGCCCGCCCTTCATCATCACCCACAGGTGCGGTGTGGTGCGCGGATCGAGATCCTCGAAGCTGAAACCGGAGACGCTGATCGACACGACCCCGGGATTCGCCGAGGCGGTCCCGCCGTCGCCGTCGTCCGAGGCCGGAGCCGTGCCCCCGTTCCCGCCCGCCGCCTGGGCGTCGGCTCGAGCCGACGCACCCGCGGCCGCATTCGCGCCCGTGGCAGCATCCGCGTTCGAGCCCGCGCCCGGGAGCGCCTGCCCGGCTTGAGACAGGCCAAGGACGAACAGGGCGATGGCCAGGATCCCGAGCAGAACCCGAGCGGCGGGGGAGGTCACGGGGGCTCTCATCGGTGAGCCTCCTCGGCGTGCTCAGCACTGAGCGCCAGCAGGAAGGGCAGCAGAACCATGGCTCCGGTCGAGGGCACGGCGACCCCGGAATCGGTGAGCACGAGCCCGACGCCGAGCCCGGTGGCGGCGGCCAGGAATCCGTAGTGCAGGTCTGAATCGGTGAAGAGCTGGGGGAGGCGTCCGCGCCATTTGTTGACCAGGCGCCCGGTCCGGCTGCCGGCGTGGACGCGGGGGAAGTGGAGGAGGTAGCGGAGGAAGATGAGGATCGCGATGGCCGCAAGCGGGGTGACGATGGCCAGGGCCGGGTTGACCTGGATGATGTGGAGGTTCGCGCCGAGCTTGCGGCCGACGACCTGCAGGGCCTCACCGGTGACGATCTGGTCGAAGAATGTGCCGAAATGTGAGCGTGCCCCGGCCGGGCGCAGCCAGTCGAGGAAGGCGATGCCGATGAGCACGGCCAGCGAAGACAGACCGATGAGGGCGAGGCGCAGCAGAGTCAGTCGGATCTTCGACAGCAGTGCCAGCAGGACCATGAGACCGGCGAGGATGGCGATCGTGCCGCCGAACTTCGCACCCCAGGAGGGGTTGCCGGAGACGAACACGGCGGCCAGCCCGACGACGACCGGCACGATGATCACGGCTTTTCGGTGGCCGCGCGTCCGCAGCCAGGACACCACAAGCCCTAAGAAGATGAAGAGGCTGACGATGAAGATCGCCGCACCCTGATTGCCGAGTCCGTAGTAGCGGCCGCCGACGATCGGGTTGTACCCGAGCAGCGAGTTCGCCTGCAGATGGGACCCGGTGGCCAAGTCGGCGGCGAGGATGAGCAGGTTCGCCCCGGCCAGGGCGCCGACCCGTCCTCGCCAGGTCCGACCCCATGGCGGGATGAGGGCGAGGACGAACAGAACGGCGGCCGTGCCGATGACCGAGAGGAACAGGCCGAGCCCGGGATCGGCCATCCTCGACCAGGGGAGGAGCCCGGCGAGGAACGCTCCCATCGGCAGGGACGCGACGCCCAGGGACACCCACCCGAGGAAGCGGTGGACGTGGGACGCTCGGGTGGCACCGCCTCGGCGGCCGAGGATGGAGCGGTTGAGCAGGACCGCGCACGCGATGAAGAGGATGTAGAAGATGACGTCGAGGGTGATGGAGAACGTCGAGAGATTCTGATGGATCGTCGTCGACTTCTGCGCCTCGGCGACGAGATCGTCGATGCGCTGCTGCGGATCATCATCGGTCGGGGTGGAGTCGAAGCCGATGGCGCGCGGGGAATCGACTTCGAGGACATCGAGGATGCCCGGCGCCAGATCGGTGATCTGCAGCAGCCCCGGGGTGCGGGTCGTCGCCGAGGACAGGGACCCGGGTTCGAAGCCGGGCCCGGACGCGATGAACGCGCGCAGCTGCGGCAGACCGGAACTGTCACCGAGGCCGGCGACGATTATCGTCGGATCCGCGGCCCCGTCCTTCGCGTTCTCCCGCACCTCCTGCAGGCGCACGCCGAGGCGGCGGTCGGCTTCGGCGACGCGGGTCTCCCGGTCGTAGTTCGGCGGAACGGTATAGGAGTAGTTCGGGATCGGGTCGAACAGCCAGGAGCGGATGCCGATCGCGCCGAGGTCGACGACGTCGAGGCGGCAGTCCGTGGCCAACGCATCGTCCGTGAAATTCGTCACCACCCCGTCTTCGTCCGCGGCGGCATATGCTGCGCCGGGGCCTTCGGCTGCGACGCAGGGTTCGAGCAGGGAGTCCGCATCGGTTGCGTCGGTGCCGGCGAGCACGGCGCTGCCGGCTTCTGTGACGGCGCGCGCGAGCATGCCGTAGTCGACGGAGTAGCCGGAGCCGATATTGGGTTCCTTGACCGCATCGAAACCTTCGATCCGAGCCGTCGTCGTTCCGGCCGCGGAATCGTCGCCATGAGCTTCATCACTGTTCGTCGCCCCCTTCGCCGAGGTGGCCCCGTCCTCGGCATCCGCGGAACCGTCCGTGGTGGGGGCGATCATGGTCGGGCAGCGGGCCGAGTCATCGGGGTCGGCATCCTCGGCGATGGGGGAGGGGCCGGCCTGCGCGCGGGCGCCCGCGCCGAAGGACAGCCAGCCGGAGGCGGGGCAGGTGGCCGAGCCGATCGTGCGCACGTTGAGGTTCGCTGCCGCGCCCTCGGAGAGCAGATGAAAGAGGTTCGGAGTGCGCTCGGGGTCGATATCATCGATGGTCAGGCCCGGAATGCCGAAGACGACCGTCTGCCCGGCCGGGGGCCTGCCGGTGTCAGTGGACTGCGCGGAGGACGCATTCGCGTTGGCCGAACCGTCGGTCGGTGCCATGCTGTCCGTTGATGCCGAGCCGTCGGTTGATGCCGATGCGGAGGAGGGGCCGAGTCCGAGGCCTGCTGTCAGGAGCCCGACCAGGAGACCCAGCATCAGGATTCTCAATGCGGGAAGTCGGAAGGGCAGGCTGGAGTGAGTCGGCACAGATCAATACTATCGGCTCGGGTTTCAGCTGGCCCTGAGACCGCTCTGGGCGTTTGCTCCCCGGGCCTGAGGGCATGTATATTTGATTGTCGTTGTGTGTGCTTGTCGCACTCCCTTACATAGCCTCATGCGTTGCAGGCCCGTAGGTGAGGGGAATGCGTCGATAGGTTCACCCGATTGAAGACAACCAGCGCTTGAGACCCATTGGACTCACGACCCGATGAGGATCCGGCGCTGCACTGAACACAGATACGAAAAGAAGGCTACTTTTGCGTACGTATACAGCTAAGCCCGGTGACGTTGAGCACCAGTGGCACGTCATCGACGCCACTGACCAGGTGCTCGGTCGCCTTGCTTCGCAGGTTGCACGCCTCCTGCGCGGCAAGCACAAGACCACGTTCACTCCGAACACCGACACCGGTGACTTCGTCATCATCATCAACGCCGACAAGGTCGCGCTGACAGGTGCGAAGCTCGAGAAGAAGCGCGCTTACCGCCACTCCGGATACCCCGGCGGCCTCAAGAGCGTGAACTACGCCGAGCTCCTCGCCACCCACCCCGAGCGTGCAGTCGAAAAGGCTGTCGCCGGTATGGTCCCGAAGACTCGTCTCGGACGTGCCCAGATGCAGAAGCTGAAGGTCTATGCAGGTGCCGAGCACCCGCACGCCGCTCAGAATCCGCAGCCGTACGAACTCAGCCAGGTCGCGCAGTAAGCGCCTGAGCTCTAGACATACCGAGGAGAACCGTGGCTGATACCACCAACGCGACAGAAACTGTCGAAGAAGAGATCACCGAATACACTTCCGAGACTCCCGCATCCGCTGGCCTGGGCGAAAGCACCGCCGGTGGACGTGGACAGTCCCTGACCGCCCCCGGCAACGGAGTCGGCCGCCGCAAGCAGGCAATTGCTCGTGTGCGCCTCGTCCCCGGCACCGGTGAGTGGACCATCAACGGACGTACTCTCGAGGAGTACTTCCCGAACAAGCTGCACCAGCAGCTCGTCAACGAGCCCTTCACCCTGCTGGACCTGGGCGGACGTTTCGACGTCATCGTCCGGATCTCCGGTGGTGGACCCTCCGGCCAGGCCGGCGCCGTCCGCCTGGGCGTGGCTCGTTCGCTCAACCAGATCGATGCGGAGTCCAACCGTGCCGAGCTGAAGAAGGCCGGATACCTCAGCCGCGATGCTCGCGTTCCTGAGCGCAAGAAGGCCGGTCTCAAGAAGGCCCGTAAGGCACCTCAGTTCTCGAAGCGCTGATCTCGCTGGCGAACCGACTGCGGCTGGTCTGCCACTGAGTCGCAGTCATCGACAGTTCAGCATCATGAACATGAGAATGCGGTCCCGAACCAGGTTCGGGGCCGCATTTCTCATATCCGGACTCATCTCACACGGTCACTGACGTGGCCGGCGTTGCGCGCGACCGCGGCTGCGGTCGGGTGTGCCGCCTCGGCGCATAGTCCGTCGTTCAAGCCTGAGCGCGAATATCGCATTGTGCACCGCACGATAAGCGCGCTCCGCCTTGAACGAACTGATCACCTTCCGCTCGTTCCCGTCGTTCAAGGCGACGCACATCTTTCGAGCTGTGCACCGCGCGATAAGTGCGCTCGGCCTTGAACGGACACTCGCGACGCCGCAACCACAGGAGCCACGGCTGCGGGTGAGCCGCCTCGGCGAGGACGCCGACATCACGAGCGACACACAGCGGATCGACTAAGATCGACTCCGACATTGACGAAAGGATCTCCACTATGTCTCGACTCTTCGGCACCGATGGAGTGCGCGGACTGGCCAATCGCGATATCTCGGCCAAACTCGCGCTCCAGCTCTCGGTCGCAGGTTCACGCGTGCTCAGCAGCGGCTGGACGGGTGAGAAGCGCCCCTTCGCCGTGGTCGGACGTGATACGCGCGTGTCCGGCGAATTCCTCTCCGCCGCACTGAGCGCCGGAATCGCCTCGACGGGAGTCGACGTCCTCGACGCGGGCATGCTGCCGACGCCGGGCATCGCCCAGGTCGTCAAGGACACCGGCGCCGCTTTCGGCGTCGTCATCTCCGCCTCCCACAACCCCATGCCCGACAACGGCATCAAGTTCTTCGCCGCGGGAGGCACGAAGCTCGACGACGCGGTCGAAGACGAGATCCTTGCGATCTTCGATGAGGATTGGGACCGTCCGACCGGCGCGGATGTCGGCCGCATCTCGCGCTACCCGGCCGCTGCAGACGAGTACACCGAACACCTGGTGCGCTGTGTCGACGCCGACAATGTGCGCCCGCTGTCGGGACTCAAGGTCGTCGTCGACTGCGCTCACGGTGCGGCGTCCATCGTCGGACCCGCCGCCCTGCGTCAGGCCGGTGCCGAAGTCATCGTCTCCGCCGCCGAACCCGACGGCTTCAACATCAACGACGGTGTGGGATCGACCCACCTCGGACCGCTGCAGCGCCTCGTCGTCGAGACCCAGTCCGATCTGGGCGTGGCTTTCGACGGTGACGCCGACCGCTGTCTGGCCGTGGACTCCTTGGGGCGGGTCGTCAATGGCGACCAGGTCATGGGCATCCTGGCGGTCGGGCTCAAGGAGCTCGGTGAACTGCGCGGCAACACCCTCGTCACGACCGTCATGTCGAACCTGGGTCTGAAGCAGGCGATGGACAAATACGGCATCGATACCGTGCAGACCGCTGTCGGCGACCGGTATGTGCTCGAGCGGATGCTCGCCGACGGGTATGCGCTCGGCGGGGAGCAGTCCGGACACGTGCTCATGCTCGATCACGGCACCACCGGCGACGGAGTGCAGACCGCCCTGCATCTGATGAAGCGGATGGCCGATGCCAAGCGCACCCTGGCCGACCTCGCCGCGGAGATCCCGCAGCTGCCGCAGGCGCTCGTCAACGTCAAAGGCGTGGACAAGAACAACGTCGATCACCCGCAGGTCGCCGCCGAGGTGGCCGCTGTCGAGGCCGAACTCGCCGACACCGGTCGCGTGCTGCTGCGCGCCTCGGGCACGGAGCCGCTCATCCGGGTCATGGTCGAAGCCGCCACCGAGGATGCCGCCTCCGCCCAGGCCGAGCGTCTGGCCGCGTCGGTCAAGGAGCACCTCGCGCTGTAAACGCCGAGTCACCGGCTCCGGCGTGCCTTGCGGGGCGCCCTCAGCCGACCGATCAAGGGGTCGCCCGGATATGTCGCGGTCTGCCGCAGCATATTCGGGCGGGCCCTTGATCGACGTTGAGAGGCGTAGGGTTTGCCGAGTGCGCAGTGCCGCGCCGATCGCCAGTTTCAGAGGGGCCCTGCCATGGCGACCGCGGGGTTCAACGACCTTCTGCCGCGGCGTTGGTCAGTCAACTGTGCGCAGATTGCACAATTTCGGCTCGAAACCGGCAATCTGCGCACACTTAACTCGAGGAAGTCTCTGACCCTGCGGCGTCGATGCAGGGCTCGCACCGAGCGGAAACGAGGCGGGCGCGCACTCAGCTCGAGGCGAACTGGGTGGCGTAGAGTTCGGCGTAGCGGCCGCCGCGACCGACCAGCTCCTCGTGAGTGCCCTTCTCGATGATGCGACCGGCCTCGACGACGAGGATCGTGTCGGCCTGCCGGATCGTCGACAGACGGTGGGCGATGACCAGGGCCGTCCGCCCGTGCATCGCCTGGGCCAGGGCACGCTGGATCGCGGCCTCATTCGTCGAATCCAAGGCCGAGGTGGCCTCATCGAGCACGACGATCTCAGGAGACGCCAGCAGCATCCGGGCGATGGTCAGGCGCTGACGCTCGCCTCCGGAGAGGCGGTACCCGCGCTCTCCGACGACGGTGTCCAGTCCATCTGGCAGTGCATCGATGACGCCTCTCAGCTGTGCCCGGTCGATGGCATCGAGCATCTGCTCCTCGGTGGCGTCGGGATTGACCAGCGCCAGGTTGGCGCGGATCGACTCGTGGAAGACATGACCGTCCTGGGTGACGACGCCGACGGCCTCGCGCAGATCGGCGAACGACAGATCGCGAACATCGACTCCGCCGATGGTGATCGTGCCGCCGGTGACGTCGTAGAGCCGCGGCAGCAGCGACGCGATCGTCGACTTTCCCGCACCCGAGGATCCGACGAGGGCAACGGTGTGCCCGGCGGGGATCGTGAAGCTCAGGTCATGGAGAACCTGATCGCCGCCGCGGGTGTCAAGCACGGAGACGTCCTCGAGGCTGGCCAGGCTGACCTGCGAGGCGCTGGGGTAGGCGAAGTCGACGTGGTCGAACTCCACATCCAACCCACCGGCGGGCAGGGCCTTCGGCTGCGAAGGTTCCTTGAAGTAGGGCACGAGATCGAGGATCTCGAACACCCGCTGGAACGACACCACGGCGCTCTGGATGTCCAGGCGCGCGTTGGCGAGCATCGTCAGCGGCGTGTAGAGCCTGGTCAGCAGCAGTGCCAGGGTCACGACCTGACCGGCGTTGAGGTTGCCGACGACCGCCTGTGCACCACCGACGCCGTAGACGAGAGCCAGCGCCAGGGCAGAGACCAGAGTCAACGAGGACACGAACGTCGACTGCAGCATCGCGACCTTGACCCCGATATCGCGGACCTGGCCGGCGCGGTCGGCGAACTCCTCGTTCTCCTGGCGGGGATTGCCGAAGAGCTTGACCAGGGTGGCACCGGCGGCGGAGAAGCGCTCGGTCATGCGGGTCGACATGTCGGCGGAATTGTTCGCCGCTTCGAACTGGAGGGACGCGAGCTTCCCGCTGAGCATTCGGGTGGGGATGATGAACAGCGGCAGCAGCAGGATCGACAGCACGGTCACCTGCCAGGAGATCGTGACCATGACGCCGACGGTCAGGGCCAGGGAGACGAAGTTCGACACGATGCCGGACAGGGTGTTCGAAAACGCTCTCTGCGCACCGATGACGTCCGTGTTGAGCCGGGAGACCAAGGCGCCGGTGCGGGTGCGGTTGAAGAACGCGATCGGCATCGACTGGACGTGATCGTAGACGGCTGTGCGCAGATCGAAGATGAGTCCCTCGCCGATCCGTGAGGACAGGTACCGGTTCGTGATCGAGATGGCCGCATCGGCGATGGCCAACCCGCCGATGGCCACGGCCAGCCATACGACCGTGGACACGGGCCCGCCGCCGGTGATCGCGTTGACGACGTCGCCGGCGAGGACCGGGTTGAGGACGCCGATGCCCGCGGTGAGCACGGACAGCAGCAGGAAGATGATGAGTTTGCGCTTGTGCCGGGTCGCATACCCGGCGATCCGCTTGTAGATGCCCGGTTGGATGCGCGTCTCGGGGGTCTTCTTGCTCTTGACCGAGGAGTACATGAGGTGATGTGCGGATGGCACGCTCATACTGGGTCCCTTTCTGCTGCCGAAACGACCGAGCATGCACGGGGGAGCCCGTGACGGCGCGAGGATCGCTCGCATCCGGCCGCCGCCGCGGGCGGGTGGCCTGCCGGCGGTGAGTAGTTCAGTGCACACTGTGCAACCGCCAGAGCGGTGAAACTATTTCCTCACCGCCCGGCGACTCCCATCACAGGTACCATCGCAAGCTCGCCGAGGCGGCCCGCCCCGTCCGAGGTCCCAGACCCACCAGCGACTCCCGTCACAGCTTCCGCAGCTGCACCTTCCGGATGGTGTGGTCGGAGGATTTGTGGAGCACGAGATCGGCTCGGCCGCGGCTGGGCTGGACGTTCTCGCGCAGGTTCGGGAAGTTGATGGAGTCCCAGATCTCCGTGGCCAAGGTGATCGCCTCGTCGTCGTCGAGCTGCGAGTATCGGTGGAAGTAGGAATCCTCGTCCTGGAACGCACCGTGCTTGAGTTTGAGGAACCGCGAGATGTACCACTGGCGGATGTCACGGGAGCGCGCATCGACGTAGACGGAGAAGTCGAAGTAGTCGCTGATGGCCAAGCCCACGGTCCCGTCCTGACGGGGGCGGGCGGGTTGGAGGACGTTGAGGCCCTCGACGATGAGGACATCGGGGGAGCGCACGACCACCTCGGCGCCGGGAACGATGTCATAGGTGTGGTGCGAGTACACAGGCGCACGGACCTCGGGGGCCCCGGACTTCACGGCGGAGATGAACTTGAGCAGCTTGCGCCGATCGTAGGATTCGGGGAATCCCTTCCGCCCGTTGAGGCGGCGACGGTCGAGTTCGGCGTTGGGGTAGAGGAATCCGTCGGTGGTGATGAGCTCGACGCGCGGAGTGTCGGGCCAGCGGGCGAGCAGTTCGCGCAGCACACGTGCCGTCGTCGACTTGCCCACGGCCACCGATCCGGCGACGCCGATGACGAAGGGCGTTCGCTTGGCATCCTGCGGTTCCAACCCGCGTTCGTGCAGCGGAGAGAAGAATTCCCTGGTCAGGTCGTGCTTCGCCCGCCGTGCAGAGACGTAGAGGTTGAGCAGTCGTGACAGGGGCAGATAGACCTGGGCCACCTCGTCGAGGTTGATCCGATCCCCGAGCCCGCGCAGCCGTTCGATATCGCGCTGCTTCAGTGGAAGAGGCGTAGCCTGGGCGAGCGTACCCCACACCTCCCGATCGAACTCCCAGAACGGAGACGTCGTGTCCGGCTCGCTGCGCCGGGCGGTATTGAGGCCGGCGAGCTTGCGCGCACGGTCCAACTGAGGGTCGACATGGCTCATCCCACCATTGTGTCATGCGTCATGTTCGCCGCCCGCCCCAGGTCGGCGAAAGCCCCCCACCCCCACCGAGGAGCCCCACCCCACCGAGGCGCCCCACCCCACCGAGGCGCCCCACCCTCACCGAGGAGCCCCACCCTCACCGAGGTGACCGTTCCGTCTCCGGCCCCGTCAGGTGTGCCCCGACCATCTTCTCCCGCGCCCGCGTGCGCGTGCAGTTCGTCACGTTGACCCGATCGTGACTCGCCGGAATACCCGAGATCGGCTATCAGTGCGTAAAATCTCCCTCATGTGTGGAATCGTTGGCTATGTATCCAAGGCCCCCGTTGACAATGCCGACCACTCGGCGCTCGATGTCGTGCTCGGCGGCCTGAAGAGGCTCGAGTACCGCGGCTACGACTCGGCCGGCGTCGCGCTCGTGACGCCCGAGGGTCAGCTCGCCTCGGCGAAGAAGGCCGGGAAGTTCTCCGCCCTGACCGAGGAGATCGAGGCCAACCCGCTGCCCGCTGCGCAGACCGGAATCGGCCACACCCGCTGGGCCACCCACGGTGGACCCACCGACCTCAACGCCCACCCGCACCTGGCCGACGGCGGCAAGCTCGCGCTCATCCACAACGGGATCATCGAGAACTTCGCCCACCTGAAGAAGGACCTCGTCGCCGAGGGCGTCGAGTTCCTCTCCGAGACCGACACCGAGGTGGCCGCCGCCCAGCTGGCGAAGAACTACAAGGCGACCGGCGACCTCACCGCCGCGATGCGCAAGACCGCCACCGAACTCGAAGGTGCGTTCACCCTGCTCGCCGTCCACGCCGACGCTCCCGGTCAGGTCGTCGCCGCGCGCCGGAACTCACCGCTGGTCATCGGCCTCGGTGAGGGCGAGAACTTCCTCGGCTCCGACGTCGCCGCGTTCATCGACTACACCCGCACAGCCGTCGAGATCGGCCAGGACGAAGTCGTCACCATCACCCCGGAGACGGTTACGATCACGGACACCGAAGGCAACTCCGTCGAGGGCGAGCAGTTCGAGGTCGACTGGGACACCGCCTCGGCGGAGAAGGGCGGCTTCGCGTCCTTCATGGACAAGGAGATCCACGATCAGCCGCAGGCCGTGGCCGATACCCTGCTCGGCCGCCTCGACACCGAGGGCCGCCTGACGCTGGACGAGATGCACATCGATGAGAACGTGCTCAAGTCCGTGGACAAGATCGTCGTCATCGCCTGCGGCACCGCAGCGTACGCCGGTCAGGTCGCGAAGTACGCGATCGAGCACTGGTGCCGCATCCCCACCGAGGTGGAGCTGGCCCACGAATTCCGCTACCGGGATCCGGTGGTCACGGAGAAGACGCTCGTCGTGGCGATCTCGCAGTCCGGGGAGACCATGGACACGATCATGGCCGTCCGCCACGCACGTCAGCAGGGTGCGAAGGTCATCGCGATCTGCAACACCTTCGGCTCGACGATCCCACGCGAATCCGATGCCGCGCTGTACACCCACGCCGGCCCGGAGATCGCCGTGGCCTCGACGAAGGCCTTCCTGTCGCAGGTCGTCGCCTGCTACTTGCTCGGCCTCTACCTCGCCCAGCTGCGGGGCAACAAGTTCCGCGACGAGATCGGCACGATCCTCGCCGAGCTGCAGTCCATCCCTGCGAAGATCCAGCACATCCTCGACGAGACCAAGTCGCAGGTCCTCGCGCTGGCCGACCGCAACCAGGAGGTCGGTTCGGTGCTGTTCCTCGGCCGTCACGTCGGCTACCCGGTGGCGATGGAGGGTGCGCTCAAGCTCAAGGAGCTCGCGTACATCCACGCCGAGGGCTTCGCCGCAGGTGAGCTCAAGCACGGACCGATCGCACTCATCGACGACGGTCAGCTCGTCATCATCGTCGTCCCATCCAAGCGAGGCCGGGATTCGCTGCATGCGAAGGTCATCTCGAACATCCAGGAAGTCCGCGCCCGCGGTGCGAACACCGTCGTCATCGCCGAGGAAGGCGACGAAGAGGTCGATCAGTTCGCCTCCGAGGTCATCTACGTGCCCGAGACGACGACGCTCATGGCGCCGCTGCTGACGACGGTTCCACTGCAGATCTTCGCGATGGAGTTGGCCACGGCCAAGGGCCTCGACGTCGACCAGCCGCGCAACCTCGCGAAGTCGGTCACGGTCGAATGATCCACCTCGGTGCCGGGCACGACAATGGTCGGTCCGGCATCTGAGTCGGTCGGGTATCTGAGGAGGTTCGGTTGTGGCGATTCTAGGGATCGGCACTGACATCGCCGACGTGCCGCGCTTCGCGGAGCACATCGAACGCGTGCCTGAGCTGCTCGACCGCCTGCTCACTCCCGGTGAGCAGCTCAAACGCAACGGCAAACGCCGGACGGATGCCTCCTTGGCGGCGCGATTCTCTGCGAAGGAGGCGCTGAAGAAAGCGATCGGCTTCCCCGGATGGCTGCCGTGGCAGTCCGCCGAGGTGGTTCCCGCCCGGTCCGGTGCGCCGAGTTTCCGTCTGCGCGGGCTCGTGCTCGAGCACTTCCGTGCCATCGGCGGGACGAACATCCACCTGTCGATCACCCACGATGCTCACCTGACGATGACCTTCGTCATCGCCGAGGGCGACGGGCCGTCCCTGAGTCCCGGCATCGACGGGGCCGCGGAGCACTTCACCCATTCGATGTACAAGCGAGTTCTTCGGCCGGAAGACTGAATCCGCGGCAGGAAGACTTACGCTGCAGCTGGGACAATGATTCGATGGACTCAATGACTAGCAATGTGGCGGTAGTGCTCTTCGACGGCTTCGAAGTTCTCGATGTATTCGGCCCCGTCGAACTCTTCAGCCGTCTCCCGGATTCCTTCACCCTCTCCTATGTCGCCGCTCAGCCTGGGCCCGTCCGCAGCGCTCAGGGCATCGAGGTTATCGTCACCGAGTCCTTCGACACAGCGAGCAACCCGGACATCGTCATGGTTCCCGGCGGGATGGGCACCCGGCAGCTGGTCGACGACCGAGCATTCCTCGACCGCCTCGTGAACTGGTCGGCCGGTGCCGAGCTCATCACCTCTGTGTGCACCGGTTCGGCGGTGCTCGCTGCCGCCGGCCTGCTCGACGGGTACCGGGCGACGTCGAACAAGAAGGCTTTCACGTGGGCGTCCGAACACGGCGAGGATGTCACCTGGATACCGCAGGCCAGATGGGTCGAGGACCGGGATCGATGGACCTCATCGGGTGTGGCCGCTGGCATGGACATGACTGCGGCACTCATCACCCATCTCTACGGCGCCGAGGCGGCCGCCACCGTCGCCCGTGAGATCGAGTTGGATATCCACACCGATCCCGATTGGGATCCCTTCGCCGCCCACCACGGGCTGGTCTGAACCGTCGACTTCTTGCACAGTCGAGCATCATCGGGACGCGAGTCTCAGTAGACCAGCATGTGTTCGGCTGAACCCGCACGAATCATGATAGAAAACTTCGAGGTGCGGCTCATAGTCGACATGCACCCATTCGCAGCCGGCGGCTTTGATTTCATGAACGAGAGTCTGGACCAGTCGTTTTCCGATACCACGCCTCTGATGTCCCGGATCAACAATTGTGTCGAGGACGAACGCGTGCACCCCGCCGTCCCAACAGGCGTGGACGAACCCGATCAACTGGTCGTCGGCGAACGCACCGATCCACGTCAGGCTGTGCCGCTTCAGGCGCGCTCCCCACGGTTTCACCTCTCCACCTGAGTGTCCAAACGCTCGTGCATGGAGCGCAGATAGGTGGGCGTCATCAACAGTGAATCGCACACGAAGGTCTATGTCCTGGGCCATGACGATCAGTATGCCGTATCGATCAACATGGTGAGCTTCGCTGAATTCTCTGTCTGCCACCGAGAACCGGGACCCCTGACGCTTCATGAGATCCGTCCATCGCCCACCACCGCGTACGGTTCACGTCCGATGGAGGTGAATGTATTCGCAAGGAACTGTTATATGGCCTGGTTGAGTCGCTCCCGATCTGGGAGAATAGATTTATGGAATCCGCCGTGGTACTCGACACTGACGCAATCAGGAGCGCTTGCGAAAGATTCGGTGTGGAACGGCTTCGCATTTTCGGGTCCGTGCTCACGGATCGGTTCAATCCGGAGACGAGCGACATCGACTTCCTCGTCACTTTTCGACCGGAACGGGACAATCTATTCCACGACTACTTCGATCTGAAGGCTGAGCTGGAGCGGATCGTCGGACGGCGAGTCGATCTGGTCATGGAACGCTCGGTGAAGAACCCCTTCTTCAAAGCGGCCGCGTTCGAGAGTGCGCGGGATGTCTATGCAGCGTAAGACAGGTGCGCATCTCTGGGATGCCGCTGAAGCGGCTAAGCTGGTCCGTGAGTTTCCTGGCGGCAAGACCGAAGAGGAATTCATTTCCGATCTCGTCGTTCGCTCAGCGATCGAGCGCCAACTGGAGATTTTTGGGGGGAGGCGCTGAAGCGCCTCCGCAGAGACGATGCCGACACCGCTGCTCGTGTGCCCGGACTCGAACGAATCGTTGGGCTGCGGAACGTCCTTGCCCATGAATACGGTGACATCAACTACGAAATACTTTGGTTGGCGACCACAACCGAAATCCCCGGCCTGATCACGATCCTCAATGAGCTCGTCGATGAGGCCAGAGACGCTACAGGACTGTAGCGGCTCCATTGCGAAGACTGCTGATCGATCACTGCCGCCGGAAGAATCACGCGTAGCGCGCGGATTTCTAGGAAGGCTGATCGGTCTCAATCCGCCTGCGCCTGGTGGGTAATAGACTCAGGGCATGAGCTCACTTCCCAACGACACCGACAACACCGCCGCTGCCGACCTCGCCGCCCCCACGATCCCGACCCCCGTCGAGGCGGCCGCCACCCAGGTGCACCTGCCCACCGCCGATGACGCGAACGACATCGCGCCCGGTCTGGTCACCCTGCGCCGTGCCCTGCACGAGAACGTCGAGGTCGGACTCGACCTGCCGGTGACGCAGAAGCTCGTCCTCGACGCCATCGAAGGCCTCGACGTCGAGGTGAGCACGGGGGAGAGGCTGTCGTCGATCGTCGTCGTCCTGCGCGGCGGTGCCCGCAAGGAGGACTCGACCGGAGTCGTACCTGCCGTGCTCCTGCGCGGGGATATGGACGGACTGCCCGTCGCCGAGGCGACCGGATTCGACTTCGCGGCCACTTCGGGGAGGATGCACGCCTGCGGCCACGACCTGCACACCGCCGGGCTCGTCGGCGCACTCAAACTCCTCCACCGCGACCGCGACTCCCTGCCCGGCGACGTTGTGTTCATGTTCCAGCCCGGTGAAGAAGGCTATGACGGGGCCGGGAAGATGATCGACGAAGGCGTCCTCGACGCCACGGGTCCCCGCGTCAAAGCCGCCTTCGGCATCCACGTCTCCGCCGACGCCGACCTCGGGGTCGCCAGCTCCCGCCCCGGTCCGTACATGGCGGCGTTTTCGAAGATGACGATCACCGTGAACGGCAAGGGCACGCACGCCTCCCGCCCGGCCACCGGCAAGGACCCCATCCAGGTCGGTGCGATGCTCGTGGGCCAGCTGCAGGAGTACGTCACCCGCCGCTTCGACATCTTCGACCCGCTCGTGATCACCGTCGGCCAGTTCAACGGCGGCACCGCTCCCAACGTCGTCCCCGACTTCGCGACCTTGGTCGTCAGTGTGCGCACGTTCTCGGAAGCTGTGACCTCCCGCGCCGAGGCGGAGCTGCCTCAGCTTGTCCGTGACCTCGTCGCCGCCCACGGTCTGACCGCCGACGTCGAGTACGAGCAGATCCTGCCGCCGACGATCAACGACGACGCCGAAGCCGAGTTCTTCCTCTCCACCTTCACCGACCTCTTCGGCGAGGAACGGACCGTGCGCAAGGCGAATCCGCTGCCCGGTTCCGAGGACTTCTCCCGTGTACTCGACGCCGTGCCCGGAGCCTATGGACACTTCGGAGTCGCCCTGCCGAATCTGCCGGTCGAAGAACGCGAAGCCAATCATTCCCCTCGCGCCCGCCACAGCGACGACGGTCTCGCCGACCAGGCTCTGTTCCTCGCTCATCTGGCCGGGCGCCGGCTGGCGCAGCTGTCCGAGGGATGATCCGCCCGACCCCTGGCCTGGACGGTGGAAACGGCATACGGTGCAGGGATAAGTCCCGTGCAGGGCGACGTCGTATCAGGAGCAGAGTTGTGAAGAGGAACAGTCGATGAGCATGTTCGCCTACCCGAGTGAAACCATCAGGGAGGCCGAGAATCCGCTGCTCGAAGCCGGCATCCCGCTCATGGCCAGGGCCGCCCGAGCACTGGCGAACAGTGCGGCCGCCATGCTGAAGGCCGACCACGGACAGGTCACCGGCACCCGCGTGAGCGTACTGGCCGGGCCCGGCAACAACGCCGGGGACGCACTCTTCGCCGCGGCGACTCTGGGAAGGCGCGGTGCCGCCGTCACGGTCATCACCCTCTTCGATCGCACTCACGACGATGGACTGGCCGCGGCACACAGCGCCGGTGCGCAGGTCATCGCGTTCACCTCGGCCGAGTCCGATGCGGCCCGGGCCGACGCTCTGCGGGAGCTCTCCCGGGCCGATCTCGTCCTCGACGGCATCCTCGGCACGGGCGGTCGGCGCGGACTGCCTGACCACATCTCCTCACTTACCGCCGATTGGGCCCCGCACCGGACCGGCCGCCTCATCGCCGTCGACGTCCCCTCCGACCTCGACCCGAACCACACCGGGGCAGAGAAAAGACTCCACGCCGACCGCACTGTGACCTTCGGTGGACTCAAGGCCGAACTCATCGATCCGCGTGTGGACGAGTTCATCGGAACCATCGACGTCATCGATATGGGCCTCGGCCTCGACCCCCGCTCGGCCGCCGCGGAGCTGCTCGATCACGATGATCTCGTCACCGGATTCCCGCGCCCCGATGAGACCGGGCACAAGTACTCCCGCGGTGTCACCGGGGTCCTCGCCGGCTCCGAGGACTACCCTGGCGCGGGCGTGCTCACCACCACCTCGGCGGTGAACACCGGAGCAGGGATGGTCCGCTATCTCGGCTCCCCGCTCGTCGCCGAATACGTCCTCGGCCTCCACCCCGAGGTCGTCAACGCCTCCGGACGCATCGACTCCGTCGTCCTCGGCCCGGGCGACCCCGAACCCGAATTCGTGCAGGGCGTCGCCGAGGCGCTGGCCGGCAACCGCACACCGGTCGTCGTCGACGCAGGCGGCCTCGACATGATCGCCCGCGCCGAATCGATGGCAGGCACCTGGCTGGCCGACCGCCCGCTCATCATCACCCCGCACGCCGCCGAGCTGGCGCGGCTGCTCAGCCGCCTCCTCGGCGAGATCATCACCGCCGGTCGGATCGGGGCGAACCCGATGCGATGGGCGCGGCGAGCCGCGGAGCTGACCGGAGCGATCGTCCTGCTCAAAGGCCATCACACGGTCATCGCCGCCCCCGACGGACACGTCGTTCTGCCCGCGCCGGGGCCGGGCACCCTCGCCACGGCGGGCTCCGGGGACGTGCTCGCCGGGATCCTCGGCACGCTCGCCGCGATCACCGCCGCCCACGGCCGCTATGACAGTGACGATCGGACGCGTCCACCCCGCGAGTGGGCTCGCCTGGTCGGAGTCGGAGTGCTGCTGCACAACGAGGCCGGCCGACGCGCGGTGACCGCGTCCGGGTTCGCCGATGCCCTCGCCGAGGTGGTCGGCGAACTCATCCACGGCACTGACTGAATCCGCTCACCCGGTCACGCCGACGACCTTCCGTGGGTGCATGACGAGCATGGCGGCCACACCGACGGCGACCGCAGACAGATGCGCGACTCGGCTGACGAGGATCACCGCTCCGGGGCCGTCGAGACCGGCGAAGTAAGCGCCGAGATCGGCATCGCCGAACAGCCACATGACGGGTTCGACGAGCAGAGTTGCCGTCCCGATCACGCCGAGCCCGACGAGCAGGACGATCCGAGCCCACTGCCTGCCGCGAGCGAATCGGAGGATCACGACGGCGACGAGGGCGTAGACGGCCAGGCGGATGACCACCGCCCCGGCGTTGTCCGCAAGGTCGGTGAATGGCCACAGATGTGCGGCCATTTCGACGATTCCGGCCGCCAAAGCGGTGAACAGCGCCGTCACCGCCAGGCGTCTGGGCGTCCAGGCGCCCTGCCGCTCGTGTACGTCTGTCTGTTCAGTGGATAATTCTGTCTGTCGACTGGTTCGTTCCATGTCGCTGTCCTCCTCGTCGTTGAGTCCCATATGAGCCGGGAGTCCAGCTCGGAGGCATCACCAAGAGGTAGCGAATCGCCGCCCTATACGTAGTCCCTGCGGGGGATGGTGTCGGACTGCGGATTGCTCCGAATCAGTGGAATGGTTCGAACAGTCGGGACAGGCCGAACAGTCGGGACGGGGCAGAACCTCAGTGGATGAGGATCTGCGTCTTCGTCGAGCCCTCCCACTTCATCGCCTTGACGAGACTGGACTCGTACATCGACACACAGCCGGCGGTCTTCATCGACTCCGTGTTCGCATGGAGGAAGATCGCCGATCCCTTCCCCGGCGTGCGAGCCTCGTTGTAGCCGATGACCTGGGCATACTTGTACGGCTTCGGCTGGTAGAGGGATTCGCCCTTGTACCCTTCGGACTTCCGCTGCATCGTGTTGTAGCCCTCGGCATTCGTCGCGTCACCGTCGACCCAGACATGATCGCGGGTGACCTTCGTCCACGGCTTGCCCAGCCCGGGATTCGCCGAGGTGCCGAAGCCATCGCGCATCCAGAACACACCCTTCGGGGTCTTGCCGTCACCTTCCCGTTTGCTCGACGTGGTGCCGTTGTAGCCGAGGCGGGCCTTGAACGGGCCGCTGTCGCGGACGTACCGGTCGCCGGACTTCTTGCACAGGTAGATATCGGCGGTGATCGTCGACCGCTGCTTGACCTCGATGGCCTTCGCGGCCGTGACCGAACTGTTCGACTCGACGCCGGTGCAGTACTTCGCGGCCGCCTCGGCGGGACCGGTCTGTCCGATCACGGTGAGGCCCGTCGCAAACAGGACGGCCGCGACCACCATCGCGAGGATGCGGGCTGGTGTGGTGTGCATGATGTCTCCTTCTTCATCGAATGGCTCGTCGAGCCGGTCTTCGCCGAACACGTCGTCGGCTGCACCTGCGACACCGGCACCGGAGCCGAATGCCGCGGGGGGATCAGCGTAGCGAAGGTGCTGGTCGACGGGGGTCGGCGGTAGTCTTATCCAGTGACATCTTTCGACATCCCCGAGGCTCTCGTACGGGCCGAGATCGACGAGGCGGCCCTGTGCGACAACGCCGCCGTCCTTGCCGATCGGCTCTCACCCGCCCGCCTCAAATGCGTCGTCAAAGCCAACGCCTACGGCCACGGCATCGACCTCGTCGCACCCGCTCTCTTCTCGGCCGGGTGGCGCGAGTTCTGTGTGGCCACGATCCCCGAAGCCCTTCGTCTGCGCAGCCTGCTCGGCCCCGAAGCGCAGATCCTCGCCTGGCTCTACGGACCGACCACCGACCTCGACGAGGCGGTTCGCGCCGGCATCGAACTGGGAATTTCGACGGTCGGCGCCCTCGACCGACTCGCCGAGGCGGCCCGCCGCACCGGCGTCACAGCCCGAGCCCATCTCAAGATCGACACCGGTCTCGGCCGCAACGGTCTGTCCCCGGAGGCTCTTGTCCGTGCCTTCGACTGGCTGCGCCGTCACGCCGAAGACAGCCACACCGACGACTCCAAGACACACGATGCCGGAGCCGATATCCGCATCGTCGGAATCATGAGCCACTTCGCCGTCGCCGACGAACCCGAACGCCCCGAGACCGCAGCGCAGAGCGCGGTCTTCTCCTCCGCCCACGGGCAGCTTCGGGCCGTGCTCGACGCCGCGGACGGCCGCCTCGGCGAATCGGATGACCTGGATGTGCACATCGCGAACTCACCGGGAGCGCTCACCCTGGGACCGTGCCCGGGCACCTCGGCGAGGGTGGGGCTCGCCCTCTACGGTCTGTCCCCGCTCGAAGACGGGGATCCGGCGGCTCTCGGGCTCCGCCCGGTCATGCGGCTGACCTCCAGCGTCATCAATCTCAAGGACATCCCAGCAGGTCACGGCGCCTCCTACGGGCTGACGTTCACCGCCGCGACCGACACCCGGTTCGCGCTCGTGCCCGGTGGGTACGGGGACGGACTGCCGCGGGCAGCCTCGAACCGCGCCGAGGTGGCCATCCGGGATCGTCGTTACCCCGTCGTCGGGCGTATCGCCATGGATCAGATGATCATCGACATCGGTGCCGGCAACGATGAGGTGGCCATCGGCGATGAGGTCGTCATCTTCGGTCCCGGTGGGCCGAGCGCGGCCGAATGGGGGACCTGGGCGAACACGATCAACTACGAGATCGTCACCCAGCTCAGCGCCCGCGTCGACCGGGTCGCCCGGAAGGGAGACGGGCGATGAGGGTCCATCTCGAATCCTTGGAGCAGATGCGCACGTTCGCTGCGGTCCTGGCCGACCATCTGCGCGCCGGTGATCTGCTCATCCTCACGGGCAACCTCGGAGCGGGGAAGACGACGTTCACGCAGTCGCTGGGCAAAGCCCTCGACGTGGCTGGGCGGATCACGTCGCCGACGTTCGTCATCGCCCGCGAACACCCGTCGCGCTCTGGCGGACCCGCCCTCGTCCACGTCGACGCGTATCGGTTGGCCGACGGGGAGGAGCTCGAAGATCTCGACCTCGACTCCGAACTCGACGAGTCGATCACGGTCGTCGAATGGGGAGCCGGCCTGGCCGAGCAGCTCAGCAGCGATCACCTCGACATCACCATCACCCCGGTGTGGGATGAAGCCGCGGGGGACGATGACTCGGTCGGTGTGGACGACGAGGACGAGGTGGAGGACGAACGACGCACCGTCGACCTCACCGGCCGCGGGGATGCATGGATCGAACGCATGCCAGCGGTTGAAGCCGCTGTCTCGGCGCTGGCAGGCGTGCGAGTCGACGACCCGGCCTCTGCAGATCTGCCTGCCGAGGACTTCGCGGATGAGGGAGACGAATCATGATCGTTCTGGCCATCGACACCTCGCAGTCGGCCTCTGTGGCCCTCGTGGATACGGACACCGGTTCGGTCATCGCGGCCGAACAGGCCGATGACCAACGTCGACACGTTGAGTTCATCGGTCCTGCGCTCGCCGGCGTGCTCGCCGAGGATGCCCAACCCGAACTCGTCGTCGTCGGCATCGGACCCGGACCCTTCACCGGTCTGCGGGTGGGCATCGCCTCCGGAATCGCCGTCGGTCAGGCTCGTGGGATTCCCGTCAAGGGACTGCTGTCCCAAGCCGCGATCGTCGAAGAGTTCGTCCGCAGTGCCGAAGGCTCCCCAGCACTTGCGTCGGAGGTCGCGTCGCCCGCCGCGACCGAATCCGTTCGCCCCGTCCTCATCGCTTCGGACGCCCGCCGCAAAGAGGTCTATTTCAGCGTCTACGACTCCGCCGACGCCACGCTGAACGCCGGGCCGTTCGTGGCCAAACCGGCCGAGGTTGCTTCAGTTCTCGCCGACAACGGCTACCGGCTCGATACGATCGATCAGAAGCTCGGCCGCGGATTCCTCCTCTATCCGGACGTCCTCGGAGCGTCGACCTCTGAGTCGATCACCGATCCTCGTGCCGAATATCTTGCGTTCGCGGCGGCACGGGAACTCGCCGCCGGTCGAGACCTTGCCGACCCGATCCCCGAATACCTGCGCGAACCCGATGCGAAAGCAACCCCGGTACGCGAGAGCTCATTGAAATGACCTCCACGACCATCGCCGAGCTTCCCTGGTGGGACCTCGCCGAGGTGGCCGACCACGATGCGGCGATCTTCGGACCCACAGCCTGGACGCTCGGCTACTACTGGTCGGTCAAGGCGCAGAACGGCACGGTCATGCTCGCCGCCAGGACCGCCTCGGCGGGGGGAACGGATGTGGACGGCACAGCCACGGATAGTGAGTTCACCGCCTCGGCGGGGGAGTTGGCAGGGTGGATCGTCATGTCGGGGGCAGGTGCGGAAGCCGATGTGATGACGATCGCCACCACCGAGGCTGCGCGCGGCACAGGCATCGGTCGCGCCCTGCTGCAGGCGGGAATCGATTGGGCGAAGGAACGCGGTTCCGAGGTCGTCCACCTCGAGGTCGACGAACGCAATGCTGCGGCGCTGGGGATGTACGCATCCTTCGGGTTCGAGGAATGGGGGCGGCGCCCGGACTACTATCCGGGCGCCGCGGGAATTCTCATGCGTCTGCGGATCGGCGACTGATCCTTCTCAAGTCGCGCCCTAGGCGACGGGAACCGCACGGTTATCGGTCGCCTCGGTGAGGTCGACGAGCAGCGCTCCGTTGAGTCGGAACGCTTCCATCGTCTCGTCGACGACGATCTGCTCGTCACCGCCGGTTGCCGCAACCTGGTCGAGGAGTCGGCGGTAGGCGTCCTTGTACGGCTTCGTTTTGCCGAGCTCGGCGAAATCCCACATCGTCAGCGAGGTCGCCGGCAGACTGTAGTGCCGGCCCATGAGGGTGCCGATCGCCTGACCGCCGGAGAGGTCGCCGAGGTAGCGCGTGTAGTGGTGGGCGATGACCTGCTCGGCGCGGTCGAGTCCCGCCAGGTGCGCGGCATAGGCGGTGGCGCTGGGCATGACAGGCAGTTCGGTGCCGTCGAGCGCGGCCAGGTCGGCGGCGATGCGGTCGGCCCGGAACAGATGGGCGTCGAAGAACGGCGCGAAGACAGGATCGTCGGCGAACTCCCGTGACTTCGACTCGAGCACGCCGTAGATGACGTCGTACTGCTTGAGCAGCAGGGCGTAGGCCCTTGCGTCGAGCCGTCCTTCCATGAGGTCGACCATGAACGTGGTGTGTTCGACCTCGTCGTGGATGGTGGCGGTGCTGGCCTTGAGGCGAGCGGAGAACGGTTCAGACATGATGTTTCCTCATTGGGAGATCGTCGATCCGAATGACGGTTCGCGATAGTGGGACTATGGGGGTGAGTCCGTCCCGGTTCGGAACTCTCGTGCCGAACCGGGACGGACTCGCTGGCTCACTACAGAACTTGTCTGAGGCCAGTCTAGCGCTTGCGCATCCGCGAGAACATAACAGAACCTGCGCCGAGGATGAGAAGACCGATCGCGATCGGCAGAGTCATCAGCTCGGCACCGGTACGCGGGAGGTTTCCTCCGTCGGAGCTGCCCGACTCGGAGCCGCCTGTCGACGAACCTTCGGATCCGGCAGAGGACGAACCTGCTGCGCCGGAGCCGTCGGACGCACCGCCTGAGGCGCTCGAGCCGCCGTCGGAACCGGCTTCGGCTCCGTCGGTCGCACCGTCGTCACCGGATCCGGCGGCGTCGGCTGACCCGCCGTCCGAGCTGCCTTCGCTGCCGGCGTCGTCATCGGCGGCTTCGTCCTCGGTCACCGTGACGGTAAACTCGGCGGGGTCGGACGGAACACCGTCGACCGTGGCGATTGCCGAGTAGGCGTACGTGCCCTTGGCGCTCGGGGCCTTGGCGGAGAAGTTGCCCTCAGCGTCGGCAGTCACCGTGACGTTGTCCTCGGACGGGACCTTCGCGGCGAAGGCCTTGATCTGGCTGTCCGCGTTCTTCTCGACCACGGGGGTCCAGGCAAGATTCACCTCGGCGTTCGGGGCGGTCTTGCCCTTGACGAGACGGTCCTCGCCGACTGTCTGGTCTGCGACGACCGGCTTGGCAGGCTTGTCTTCGTCACCGTCGGAACCGCCGTCGGAGTCATCACCGTCGGCAGCGCCTCCGGCATCCGAGTCGGAACCGTCGGCCGATCCGTCTGCTGCGGCGCCGGCCTTCGACCCGTCGGCTTCGCCTTCGGCTGCATCGGCCGTACCGTCGTCACCGGCTTCAGCGGCATCCGACGCCCCGTCTTCCGCACCCTCGGCTGCATCGGCTGAACCATTGTCGTCGGACTCGGCACCGTCGGCTTCGCCTTCGGTCGCATCGGCTGCGCCCTTGTCGTCGGCTTCACCTTCGGCAGCGTCGGCTGCACCGTCGTCACCGGCTTCAGCACCGTCGGCGCCCGTGTCTGCGGTGCCGTTATCGTCGGCTTCGCCTTCGGCCGCATCGGCTGCGCCCTTGTCATCGGCTTCGCCCTCGGCGGCGTCGGCTGCACCGTCGTCACCGGCTTCGGCTCCGTCGGTCGCGCCGTCGTCAGCTGCATCATCTGCATCGTCGTCACTGGGGAACAGGGCGTTCTTCTGCTCGTCGGTCAGTTCGATGGGTTCGCGATAGAGCTCGGCATCTCCGGTGGGCAGGCCGTGGGCGACCCAGGTCAGCACGTCGTAGTCCTTCGACTCGTCGAGGTCGACGGTCTTTGCGGTGACATCGACGTCGATCTTGCCGTCCTTGATCTGCGGCGGCATCACGTACTGCACAGCGGTCGTGTTGCCGGCGGTGACATCTTTGCTGGCGAGGTCACGATCAACGATGGCGGCATACGCGCCTGCCGACGGTTTGCCGAGGCTGGAATCGGGGAGATTGTCGTAGCCATCGCCTGTGACGTTGACGGTGAGGCCGTCCTCGGCGCTTGCGGACTTCACGGAGTGTGACGTCGAGACGTCGGGGGCTGGGGCCTGAGCTGTGTACTCGACAGTGAGCGGATTCGTCTTCTTCCGCGGCTGGATCGAGGTGCTCGCTCCGGCGGTGGTGTACCAGTAGGAGTCCTGACCGGTCTCGACGTTGAAGTCGATCCAGTCCTGCGGCATGGCGCCCCACCAGGACTCGTTCTCAGACGACTTCGGCGACTGCAGGTTGCGGCCGTCGGTGGCAGTCTCCACGCCGAGGTAGTCAGGGGTGAACTCGAAGCCCGAGTCGGTGACATCGACCTCGCCCTGCTGGATTTCGACGATATCGCCGTCACGCGCATCGAGCTTCTTCCAGATGCTCAGATCGTCCATATCGGCACCGAACCCGGAGTAGGTTCCGGTGATGTTGCCCTTGCCGTTCTTGACCTCGAGCTTCGGATCCGAGATCGTCCAGTAGGTCATTCCGCCGTAGTACGCGAACGACCAGGAGCCCTCCCACTGGATGGAGGCATTGTCGTTGTCGGGATCGACCGTTCCGGTGCCGTTCTTGATCTCTACGTGGTCACCTGTGTGGTTGTTCGGCGCTTCGGCGTTGATCTTGCCGTTGACCTTGTTGCCCTCACCATCGGTGCAGCGGCTGTCGAAGTCCGACAGTTCGCCATTCGTCTTGACGATCGAGGTGTTCCCATCGGTGAACTTCCCCGCGTCATCGACGGAATAGATCGATCCTGCGTCCTTGGCGGTCCAGATGCGAGCCATGCCCGTGTCTCCGGCTTCACCCGCTGCGAGGAAGTTGCACCCACCGAAGTAGGCGCCGCCGGTGGACTCGTTGTTGACCGACCAGCTGAACACAGCATCGTCAACGGTCTTGTCGACCGCTCCGAATGCCGGGGCGCTCATGCTCATCCCCAGCAGTCCGGTGGCGGCTGCAATCGCCGCTCCGGCCGCCAGCGGCGAAGTCAAGCGTCGTGCCTTCGCGGCACGTGCGCGCGCACTCTTGTGCGTCATAGATTCTCCTCATTTTCAACGTCGCACACGGCGAAGACCGCGTGGTGCCAGGCCTCGGAAAAGATCCTGGATTCATCATCAGCAGAAGTTGTGGATTCGCTGAACGATAAATAGACTACACAGACATATCGTAAAAAGCCAAGGTTAGCCTTACTTATGAATGAGTAGCCTTGCCTTAATTAAATGACTTTCAGGGATGTTCGAGTAACTCATGCAGAAGTGGTCTTTGCGCAGGACTGTGCGCCGTCGATCGTTCCGCCGGACCGCGTGGCTCGCCGGCGGTCTGGTGCTGGCGGTCCTGCTGTGGAACAACGGAATCCACAACATCGGTTCGATCAACGCCCAAGGTGAGGCCGCATGTCAGCAGCCTCCCGCCCGGTCGACGCCGAATCTGCCCGACGTTCCCGACGTCGACCGGAAAGCTCTGCCCGACCCGACGGAGATCACGGGGCAGACGACTGCGTATACGCAGGCCGGCGAGATTCCGCCGGTCACCGATACGGCCGCGCACGAAGCGAACCTGCCGGTGACGGTGAAGAGCAATGACGGTCCCGAGCAGACGGTGAAGAAGACCGACCGAATCCTCGCAATGAACCAGAACGGCGGGATCGCCGCCGCGGTGGTCGGTCTCGGACTCGGCTGCAACCTCGTCGGCAGAGACATCGCCACTGACTTCACTCAGCTCGTCCCCGGTGCCGAGCAGCTGCCGCTGATCACTCAAGGCGGACATGAGATCAACGCCGAGGCGGTGCTCGCGCTCTCGCCCGACGTCGTCCTCACCGATACGACCATCGGCCCCTACGACGCGCAGCTGCAGCTGCGCAATGCCGGCATTCCCGTCATCTTCATCTCATCGTCGTATTCCGACGGCGTGCGCTCCGCGGGACCGCAGATCCGGGAGGTCGCGGATGCTCTCGGTGTGCCCGAACTCGGTGACAAGCTCGCCGAACGCACCGTCCGCGAGATCAACGACACGCAGAAAGCCGTCGCGAGGCTCGCTCCCGAGGATCCCGCCGATCGCCCGCGGACGGTCTTCCTCTACCTGCGCGGCAACATCTACTACTGGTTCGGCGTCGGCTCCGGCGCGGATTCGCTCATCCAATCCGTCTCCGCCCGCGATGTCGCCGCCGAAGTCGGATTCGAAGGCATGTCACCGACGAATTCAGAAGCACTCATCAAGGCAGCCCCCGACGTCATCATCGTCATGACCCTGGGGCTCGCCTCGGTGGGAGGCATCGACAAGGCTCTCGAACTGCCCGGCATCAAACAGACTCCGGCAGGGAAGAATCGGCGGCTCGTCGATATGAGCGACTACGAAGTGATGAGCTTCGGCCCGCGTTCGGCGCAGGTGCTCGCGGCTCTCGGCACCGCGATCTACGCGCCCGAGCTCGCCTATCACCCGGACCATCCGCCGAAGTCCATCGAGAAGCGACTGAAAGAGATCAATGAGGAACTGGAAGAGGATGAGGCATGAGTGAGTCCACCGAGATTCGGGACACCTCGCTGCGCCGATCCCGCCGCCGCCCCGACCCGGCCGAAGTCGGTACCGGTCCCGCCGCCCCCGCGGCGGGCGGACGCCCCGACCCGACGAGCCGCCTCGACGCCGTCCGAGAAGATCAGGGGCTCGACCTCGGACGCATCCGCGGTCAGCGCACCGCCCGGGCGGGAACCCTGTTCCTCGTCCTCACCATCGCCCTCATCGCCGCATGCGTGCTCTCTGCCGCAATCGGTCAGCTCTTCATCCCGCCGCTCGAGGTCATCGGCTCACTGCTGGGCAAAGTCGGACTCGACTGGCTGCCGGGACCGAGCCACGATTTCGGCGAAGAGGCACTGTGGCAGGTGCGCTTCCCCCGCGTGGTCATGACCGTCCTCGTCGGTGCCGCTCTCGCCGTGGCAGGAGCCATGATGCAGGGCGTGTTCGGCAACCCGCTGGCCGAACCCGGCGTCGTCGGAGTCTCCTCGGGAGCAGCGGTCGGCGCCAGTGCCTCGATCCTCTTCGGCTGGTCCTTCCTCGGTGCCTTCACCACCCCGACCTTCGCCTTCGTCAGCGGTCTGATCACGACCTTCATCGTCTACACGGTCTCCCGCTCGGGAGGGCGTACGGAGGTGATCACGCTCGTGCTCACGGGTGTCGCGGTCAACGCCATCGCCGGGGCCGCGATCGCGTATATCACCTTCGCCGCACCCACCTCGGCGCGGGAACAGATCGTGTTCTGGCAGATGGGCAGCTTCAACGGCAGCCTGTGGTCGCAGGTCGGACTGATCCTCCCGCTCATCGTCTTCGGGATCATCATCGCCCAGACCCTCGCACCCGGCCTCGACATCCTGTCGCTCGGGGAGAAGAGCGCCCGTCACGTCGGAATCAATGTCGAGCGGCTGCGCATCATCGTCATGGCCGTCGTCGCCCTGCTCGTCTCCGCAGCTGTAGCCTTCTGCGGGATCATCGCCTTCGTCGGCCTCGTCGTCCCACATATCATCCGCATGATCATCGGCCCCGGGCACCGGCTCCTACTGCCGGCCAGCGTGCTCGGCGGGGCCGTGCTGCTCTCGATCGCCGATCTTGCCGCTCGCACCCTCGTCGAGTTCGCCGATCTGCCCATCGGCATGCTCACCTCGCTGGTCGGCGGGCCGTTCTTCTTCTACCTCATCAGACGCAGCCGCAAGGAATCAGGAGGATGGGCATGAGCATCATCACCGTGGGCAGATCGGCCGTGCGCCGCCCGGAATTCCCCGTCGCCGGCAAGCCGATCATCTCCGTGCGCGGAGCCGAGGTGAGCTTCGGCGAACGCACCATCCTCGCCGGCATCGACCTCGACATCCGATGCGGGGAGGTGCTCGCCATCGTCGGCCCCAACGGCGCCGGCAAATCGACCCTGGTCAATGCCATCACCGCCGACGTCGAGCTCGACGCCGGGAAGGTGTTCATCGACGACGAAGTGGAGTACTCCTGGTCGACCCGAGAACTGGCGATGCGCCGAGCGGTCCTCCTCCAGGACATCGGAATGGCATTCCCATTCACCGTCCTCGAGGTCGTCGAAATGGGCCGCTCCCCGTGGGCGGGCATGCGCGAATCCCAGCACGACGACCTCATCGTCGCCGGATCGATGTCGAGGACGGAGACCGTGCAGTTCGCGGCCCGGAAGTTCACCTCCCTGTCCGGAGGCGAGAAGGCCCGGGTCGCGCTGGCCAGGGTGCTTGCGCAGGCGACCCCGGCGCTGCTCCTCGACGAGCCGACCGCACCGATGGACATCCGCCACCAAGAGCTCGTCCTCCAGCAGGCCCGCGACTATGCCTCGACCGGAGGCGCCGTGGTCATCATCGTCCACAACCTCGATCTCGCCGGTGCCTACGCCGACCGGATCGCGATGATCTCCGACGGTTCGATCATCGCCGACGGTCCACCCGCCGAGGTGCTCACCGCCGACCGCATCAGCGACGTCTACGACTATCCCGTATCCATCGTGGCCGACCCCAACACCGGAGCACCGTTGGTCGTGCCCGTGCGCGTCGGCCGAAAGGAAGACTGACCCATGTTGACGACTGCATTCCATCGGACCATCGCCTCGGTGCCGGTGAAGCGGATCCTTGCGCTCATCACGATCTCCGCGCTCTTGGCCTTCGCCGTGGGCGTGACGACGACGATGCTCAATCCGACCCCCGCCGAGGCGGCCCCGAAGGTGTCCGTGTCCGGCACCCCGAAGGCCGACGGCGAGTCGACGCTCAAACTCTCCGGCTCCGGTTTCCAATCCGTCGAAGGCGGATTCGGTGGGATCTACGTCCTTTTCGGCTGGGTCGACGACGCCTCCGGCGGATGGCGGCCGAGCAAGGGCGGAGTGACTGGGTCGAACTACCGCTACGTCTATGACGACGAGACCAAACCGGCCGGATATCAGCTGTTCGTGACCTTTCCTGGATCGAGCACAGCGTATGCCGCCAACGGCGGCGAAGTCGCGGCGAACGGGACCTGGAGCGGAACCATCAAAGTCCCCGGCGAGAAATTCACGACCTATGACCGGTCGCAGAACGAGACCGAAGTCGACTGCGGCGAGGTCCAGTGCGGCATCATCACGATCGGCGCCCACGGTGTCGACAACGCGAACAACGAATCCTTCACGCCCGTCGACTTCTCCGCCTCCGGTGCCGCCGCAGGCAAGGACGCCGAGAAAGACGAGAAGAGCGAGAAAGGTGAGAAGACTGAGAAGTCCGGAGGCGATGAGAAGAGCGAAGAATCAACCGGTGGTTCCGGTGACGATGGAGGCGGAGCGGAAGCGAGCTCCGGCAGCGGCAACTCCGGCGGAGGGGACACCCAGACCGTTGACCCTGCACAGAACCCGAAGGTGGCACCGGTGGCCAGCGAACCGCCGACGAGCACATCATGGCTGATCTTCTTCGCCATCCTCGCCGGAGTGCTCGTGCTCGGGTCGATCATCGCGATCGGTCTCGGGTTCGGCATCGGCGGCTACCTCGCGGTCAAGAGTCTGCTGCTGGGAGTCAGCCCGGCGGCGATGGAGAAGGAACGCGACCGACGCGAGCGGAAACGGATTCGGACCCAGCACAAGCTGGCCAAACGTCGGCTCGTGATGCAGCGGAAGAAGAAACTGCAGCTGGCCAAGCTCGAACGCGGCTCCGAGCGTGCCGTGGCGCACGCGAGCCACCAGAGCCTCGGTCCCGGCACCGGGAAACTCCCTCCGCAGGTCATCGCCTTTTTCGAGGACGAGGACCGGAAAGCCGCGGGCAGCCGCGGCGACGAAGGCGTCGGCGCTGCGCCGAGCTTCTACACCGGAGGCGTCATCACAGCCGAGTCCGGCGCCAACAGCACGGGACCCGGGGACGGTGGGGCCGCCTCGGCGGGGGAGACCGACCCGGAGGTTCACAAGGACACGCGAGTCCTCACGGCGGTCGCTCCGGACGGCACCGACAACTCTGACCACACGACGACGCACTCATGACACACGAACGGATCGTCCTGCGGGACGAAAACGGACGAGGAACGACGATGCACACTCACACCTCCACCCACAGGGGTCGAATTCTCACACGCACCGCGGCAGGGATCGCTGCCCTGGGGCTGCTCGGTTTCGGGCTCACCGGACCCGCACAGGCGATGACCGCGCCGTACTCGGTGCCGGGAGCCGCCTCGACGACTTCGCCTGAGGACGAAGCGACCGACTCGGGCGAGCAGGACATCGACGACGCGGTCTTCAACTGGTCGGTCAATGACGAATCCACCGGCGGATCCTACTTCGGCGGATGCAACTACCTGGCCGCAGGTGAGGCCGGGGATTCGGGAATGGCACGCATCTGGACGGACAAGGACGCCGGCACTCTGTTCAAGACGAACAAGGATGGGAACTTCACCGACGGCAACGTCTCCATCGTCAAGGAGAACGGAAAGTACTCGACGTTCCAGTCGCGCTGCGAAACCGGGGACGGCGCGCTGGTCAACGGCAAGGTCAACGCCGAGACAGAGAACAACCACACCGGCGATTCGGTGAGGATCACCAACGGCAAGGGAACCGTCGACCCGGAGACGAACAGTGCCTCGATCCAGTGGAAAGGTTCCTGGACCTTCGCCTACTACGGCGGGATGACCTACTGGACGATCTCAGACCCGAAGCTCGAGGTCGAGAACGGCAAGGGCACCATCACCGGAACGTACTCCGGCTTCGGCGCGGACATGGACGATCTGAGCATCTGGAAGAAGCTCAAGGCTCGTGACGGCACGATCGTCGAACTCCAGAACGGTTCGGTCGACATCTCCGACAAGGGGTTCGAATTCACTCCGGACTTCCTCGGAGTCAAGACGGGCGCGGACGGACGCAATTCTCAGACCCCGAAGACAGCGGAGAACGAATCCTGGTGGGGAGCGATGCCGCAGGACTGGATCGACTTCAACCTCGAGACCGGCCAGGATTCCTACTGGTACACCACAGCTGGGGCGAAGACCTCGATCCAGCCGCGGAAGACGACCAATGACCTCGAGGTCACCTATTCCCAACCGGTCGACGACCCCGACGACGGCGACCACACTGAGAACCCAGACGACAACCCGAAGGAACCCGGCAAGCCAGGCGATGACGGCAAGGACGATGACGACAAGAAGAGCGCCGGCGACGGGTCCGCGACTCTGTACTGGTCGTTGAACCGGGAAGCCAACGGCGGAGCGTTCTTCGGCGGCTGCAACTTCCTCTCGGCGGGCAAGGCGAAGGACTCCGGCAGCGCCCGGGTCTGGCCCTCCGGTGGTGTTGGATTCTACAAGTCGAAGTCCGGGAACGTGACGATCCAGAAGCCGACCGGGTCGACGTTCAAGGAGGCCTCCTGGGACTCCCGGTGCCTCGATGCCGACGGTGAGGCTGTCTCCACATCGCGTAAGGACTCATGGACCCAGTCACGGGTGGCCATCAAGGACGGCGAAGTCAGCGAGACCGACAGCGGTGTCTCCGTGCAGTGGAAGGGCAGCTTCACGGTCGCGTTCTACGGCGGGATGACCTATTGGTCGGCGACCGACCCGAAGCTCGAGGTCGACAGCAGCGGGAAGGGCCGCCTCGTGGCGGACCTCAGCGGTTACGGAGCCGACATGTTCGACTCGTCGAAGTGGGTCACCCTCAAACCCGAATCGATCACGATGGCGAACTTCGAGAACATCGACGTCGACGCCCTCCTCGACGACGGACACATCACGGCCACCCCGGACTACCTCGGCGTGAAATACGACAACAAGGGCAAGTCCGGCTCGTCCGGCAGCGCGGTCGGCGGTGCTGATGAGAACGCCTCGGCGCAGGCGAAGAAGACCGGTGAGAACAGCGACTACTGGGGTGCCTTCCCGCAGGACTTCATCGACTTCCAGCACAAAACAGGTCAGTACTCCTACTGGTTCACTTCCGACGGAGCGCGGGATCCCTACAAGCCGGCCCAGCCGATGACCATCTCGCTCGGAGACTACGAGCCGGGCGCTGGAGACTACGCTCCGGGTGCAGGCTCCGGCGCGCCCGGTCAGAACGCTGCGGGCGGCGGCGGTCAGCCGGGAACCGGGCAGGCCAGTGCCGGAGGAGCCGGCAGCGGAGCAGGCGCCGGCAGCGGATCAGGCGCCGGTGCGGGCAAGGGGGCCGACGGCAAGAAGTCGGAGAAGAACGGCGACATCGACGACGAGACAGTCTTCGCCCAGGAGGCCGAGGAAGCTCGAGCCGCCTCCGAGGTGCCCATCCGGGCCTGGATCGTCATGGGCACCGGGTTGGCCGTGGCGATCGTGGCAGGGTTCGGCATCCGGTCGGGAATCCGCCGCCACATCGGCCTCGATCCCTCGGACCTCGTCTGAGAGCGGGGACCTGGCCGAGCAGGGCTCGGTTCGCGGTGGATCTCACCGTGAACCGAGCCCTGACCGGAATGTTTCGGAGGGTAGTCTGGAGGGTATGACACGTGTGCAATTGGCAGATACCGATCTCTTCGTTCACCCTCTTCAGTTGGGCGGCAACCCCTTCGGCTGGGGTGCGGATCGGGATCAGAGCTTCGCTGTCCTCGACGCCTATGCCGAGGCCGGCGGAAACTTCATCGACACAGCCGATGCGTACTCGGCCTGGGTCGAGGGAAACTCGGGCGGAGAGTCCGAGACGATCATCGGCGAATGGATGAAGGCTCGCGGCAACCGCGACGAGATGGTCATCGCCACCAAGGTCGGCATGCATCCCAAGCGCAAGGGCCTTGACCCGGCGAATATCCGCATCGCCGTCGACGACTCGCTGCGCCGGCTCGGCACCGACCACATCGATGTCTACTACGCCCACAGAGACGATGATGACGTCGATCAGGTCGCCGTCGCCGAGACGTTCGACGCGCTCGTCCGCTCCGGCAAGGTCAGCTACCTCGGGGCATCGAACTTCAGCCTCGAGCGACTGCAGAAGGCTCGGAAGATCTCGACGAAGCTCTCCTTGGCCTGCTATCGAGTCGTCCAAGACCGATTCAACCTCGTCTCCCGCTCCGCGGTCGACCCGCAGAAGCAGGCGTACCTGCGATCTGAGGGCATCGCCGAACTGCCCTTCCACTCACTGGCCTCCGGGTTCCTCACCGGAAAGCACACCGGCGGTGACGCCACCGGCAGCGTCCGCGGTGACCGGGTCGCCGATTTCGTCGACGACCAGAAGGCCCTCGGTGCGCTCGAAGTCCTTCACGATGTCGCCGCCGACCACGGGGCAACGATGACGGCCACGGCCATCGCCTGGCAGCTCACTCACGATTTCATCCCCTCGACGATCGCCTCGGCGCGCGTGCCCGAACAGCTCACCGAGCTGCTCGCCGGAACGCAGATGCAGCTGAGTCCTGATCAGAAGGCTGCCCTCGACGGAGCTTGGGTGGAAGCATGAGTGGGACCAGCCCGCGCCTGGTCACCTGGGAGAACGGCACCGATCTCGTCATCGAGCTGCTCCTCGAACGTGACGTCGAAACGGTGTGGAACGCACTGACCGATTCCGATGGTGTGCGGACATGGTTCGCGCCGTTCCGCCTCGGCGAGGATGGAGAGACGCGCACGATCACGTTCGCACTCGAGGATATCGACCTGAACGGATCTGTTCTCAGCTGCGAGGACTTCGATCACGTGCTGCTCGAACTCGACGATTTCGGAGTGCTCGGCCTCCGCGTGCTGCCGATCGAGGGGGAGACCGGTCAGGAGACCCTGCTCGTGTTCACCCATACCGCTCCTGATGCCGAGACCGCCCGCGGTCAGGCCGCCGAGGTGGGGCCGATGTGGGACACGCATCTGCGCCTCTTCGCCCGCACCCTCGGTATGGACATCGCCGAGGTGACCGAACCCGAACTCGTGGCCATCTACTCCGACCTCGACCTCGAAGCCGCGGAGTCTGCCGACGCCCCGGAGGACGGATCATGAGCGACCCACTCGTCCTCGGCATCGAATCCTCGTGCGACGAAACCGGGGTCGGCATCGTCCGCGGCCGCACGCTGCTGACGAACACCGTCTCCTCGTCGATGGACGAGCATGTGCGCTTCGGCGGGGTCGTGCCCGAAGTCGCCTCCCGCGCTCATGTGCAGGCCATCGGCCCGGCCATCGCCTCTGCCTGTGAGACCGCCGGGGTGGAGCTGTCCGATATCGACGCCGTCGCGGTGACCGCCGGACCGGGTCTCTCCGGTGCACTCATGGTCGGGGTCGGCGCGGCCAAAGGGCTTGCCGCGGCGCTGGGCAAACCGCTCTACGGAGTGAACCATCTGGCCGCTCACGTGGCCGTCGACCTCGTCGCCGAGGACGTCGACGGATTGACCACTCCCACCATCGCCCTGCTCGTCTCCGGTGGGCACACCGAGATTCTGCGCATCGGCGACCTCGTCGAGGACATCGAACTCCTCGGCGCCACCATCGACGATGCCGCAGGTGAGGCCTTCGACAAGACCGCGCGCCTGCTGGGGCTCAACTATCCCGGCGGACCGAACATCTCGAGGGCTGCTCTCGGCCTGCTCGACGGCACCGGGATCCCCGGCGACCGGAAGGCAGTGAGATTCCCGCGCGGACTCGCGAAGAAGCAGGACCTGCGCGACCCCGAGCGTCGGTATAACTTCTCGTTCTCCGGGCTGAAGACCGCAGCCCTGCGTGAGGTGACGAAGGCCGAGACTCTGGGCGCGGACCTGAGGGTGGCCGATATCGCCGCCGGGTTCGAAGACGCTGTCGTCGACGTGCTCGTGACCAAGACTCTGCTCGCTGCGGCCGACACCGGCATCAACCATGTCGTCCTCGGTGGGGGAGTGGCCGCGAACTCGCACCTGCGTGAAGTGCTCGCTGACCGCTGCGCCGAGGCGGGCGTGACTCTGCGGGTGCCGCCGTTGAAACTGTGCACGGATAACGGAGCCATGGTCGCGGCTCTCGGTGCGGAGCTCGTCTCCCGCGGAATCGGACCGAGTGACCTGTCCTTCGCCGCCGTCTCCTCATTGGATGTCGATCATGTCCTCGTCTGAGAACGACCCGAACAGCGCCGCCGAACGCAACGCACAGGCGGCGAAGTCAACGAGTCTGCCTGCCGGTCGGCCGCCTCGGCGATCGGGTGACGGGTGGACGTACGGGTCCGATGGGAAGAAGCATTGGGGTCTCAACGGGGCCGCGGGGCTCATGCTCGTCGATCCCGAGCGCGGGGTGCTCATGCAGCACCGGGCGCTGTGGTCGGTCGAAGGTGGGACCTGGGGATTCCCCGGCGGCGCCCGCGATATGGGCGAGTCGGCGGTCGAGGCCGCGGTCCGGGAGTCCTGGGAAGAGGCCGGGGTGCCTGACCAGGATGGATCGGGCATCGAGATCCTCGAGACGCACATCCTCGACCTGGACACCTGGTCGTACACGACGGTGATCGCGAAGACCCTGCGCCGCTTCGACGCTGTCATCAATGACCCCGAGAGCATCCAGCTGTCGTGGGTGCCGCTGGACGAGCTCAACGACTACGAACTGCACCCGGGAGTCGCCTCCGCGCTGCCGACGCTGTTGGAGCTGCTCCGACCCCATCTGTGAGCTCGGCTCGCTCGCCGTTGGGGCTGTGCCTGCGGGCCCACGTGTCTCCTGTGGGTGGATCCGTCTCGAAATCTCCTTGCGAATCGTGGTGGATCCACCCCTAGGACGCATGAGGGGCTGATGCGGCCGCGGGTGGGCGCAATCGAACCCGGAAGAGCCGCCTCAGCTGTAGGAGTTCCGGAGGTCGCCGATGAGCGAGCGGGTCACCTCGGTGAGCGAGCCCGTGGTTCCGAAGACCTTCTGCAGGCGCTGGTAGGGCACGCCTCGTTCGATGATCGAGGTGATCGAGTGCAGCTCGTCGACACAGCCGAGTCGTTCGGCGACGGGCGAGAGGCGCTCGATCTCGTCGGCCAGGCACTCGGTGACGAGACGCTCGTCGGCTGCGGCGTTCTCGATGATGATCGCGTCCATGCCATAGCGGGCGGCGCGCCACTTGTTCTCGTTGTGGAACCAATCGGGCATCGTCGGCAGGGTCTCACCGGCGTCGAGGCGCTCGGACATGTCATCGACGAGGCACTGGATGAACGCGGTGACCGCGAGGATCTCCTCGAGGGTCGGCAGTCCGTCGCAGACACGGACCTCGACGGTGCCCCAGTGCGGGGCGGGGCGGATGTCCCAGCGGATCTCGTTGATGTTGTCGATGATCCCGGTGGTGAGCATATCGTCGACGTACTTCTCGTAGTCCGCCCACTGATCGAACTGGAACGGCAGACCGGCCGTGGGCAGCTGCTGGAACATCATCGCCCGGTTCGAGGCATAGCCGGTGTCAGTGCCGCCCCAGAACGGAGACGACGCGGACAGTGCCTGCAGGTGCGGGACATAGGCGAGCAGTGCGTTGACGATCGGCAGCACCTTGTCGCGCGAGTCGATGCCGACGTGGACATGGACGCCGAAGATCAGCATGTTCCGACCCCACCACTGGGTGCGATCGACGAGTTCGAGATAGCGGTCCTTCGCTCGGACCTCCTGCGACTGCCACTGCGCGAACGGGTGGGTGCCCGCCGACATCAGTTCGACACCGCGTGCCTCGGTCAGCTTCCGCAGCGCCCCGATCGAGGTGGCCAGATCCTCGGCGACGGTCGACACCTGTTTGTGCACGCCGGTGACGAGCTCGATGGTGTTCGTCAGCATCTCTCCGACGATGTGCTTCTCGTACTCGGGCGCATGCTCGGCCACATCCGACAACAGAGTCTCGGCAGCCGGGGTCAGATCCAGGCTGCGAGAATCCAGCAGAGCCAGTTCCCACTCGACACCGAGGGTGGAGCGGGGAGAGCGTGCGAAATCGACCATGATCCGATCATAATCGCGCACGCCCGATTCCCCTGACTCAGCGGCGACTTTCGAGCTGTGTGATGCCCCGCATTCCCCCGCCGAGGCGGCGCCGTCCCGCGGTGCGCTCGCCTCCGTCGGCGCGCCGGTCACGAGGTCCGCCGGTCACGCGGCGCGGCGTGCGTCCTCGGCCAATCGGCTGCCCGAATCGGTGTCGAAGAGGTGCAGGCGTGCGGCATCGGGAGCGACGCGCACGGTGTCCCCGCGGCGGATCGTCGATCGGCCGGCGACGCGAGCCACCACTGTCTTCTCGCCCGAGGCCAGGACTGCTCGACCGTGGACGTAGGCATCGGCGCCGAGCTCCTCGACGAGATCGACGGTGACCTCGAGGCCTTGCGTCTCGGTGACCTGCAGATCCTCCGGACGGATGCCGACGGTGACCGTCTCACCGGTGACCTGCTCACGCTGTTCCGCGGTCAGTGAGAGTTCGACACCGCCGAGGCGCAGCGACGTTCCCTCGACCGGCACCTCGACGAGGTTCATCGCCGGCGAGCCCATGAAGCCCGCGACGAAGAGGTTCGCCGGTCGATCGTAGAGGTTCGCGGGAGTGTCCACCTGCTGCAGCCGGCCATCGGCGAGGACCGCAACCCGGTCGCCCATCGTCATCGCCTCTACCTGATCGTGGGTGACGTAGACGGTGGTGACGCCGAGGCGGCGGGTCAGCGAGGCGATCTGTGCGCGGGTCTGCACCCGCAGCTTCGCATCGAGGTTCGACAGCGGCTCGTCCATGAGGAAGACCTGCGGGGACCGGACGATGGCACGCCCCATCGCCACTCGCTGTCGCTGCCCACCGGACAGCGCTTTCGGCTTGCGATCGAGGTACGGCTCCAGGTCGAGCAGGCGGGCGGCCTCCTCGACGCGCTGATCGCGTTCCTGCTTGGCGACTCCCGCGATCTTCAGGGCAAAGGCCATGTTCTCGCGCACGCTCATATGCGGGTAGAGCGCATAGTTCTGGAACACCATCGCAATATCGCGTTCTCTGGGGGAGAGATCCGTGACATCGTGGTCGCCGATGCGGATGTGCCCGGAATCGACGGGTTCGAGCCCGGCGAGCATGCGCAGAGTCGTCGACTTCCCGCAGCCCGAGGGGCCGACGAGGACGAGGAACTCCCCGTCGGCGATGTCGAGGCTGACCTCGTCGACGGAGGGTTTGAGTGCCTCGGGGTATTGACGAAGTGCTTTGTCGAAGGTGACTGTGGCCATTGTTCTCAACCTTTCACGGATGCGCGCGCACCCGAAGATCCACGGTGATCGGTCAGTGATTGATCGGACGATGAGCATTCGGACAGAGAGGGTTCTGACGAAGTTGGTTCCGACGTTGTGTGTTCAGGCGAGACGAGACTCGCCGTCTGCTGTGCAGCCGTCCGCGCTGCACAGGACCGGTACTGCTGCCGCACCCGCGATGGACGCGGATGCAGGGTGGCGACGAGCTCGACTGTCCAGTCCGGCAGGGTCCCCGAGAGTGTCCACGCCGCCTGCCGAGCCGCCCCGATGGCGACGTATTCGGCCTGTTCGGGCACGTCGATGGGCACGGTGAAGATATCGCGGGCGACCTCCCGGACGGCAGGATTGCGTGCCGCCCCGCCGATGAGCAGCAGCCGTCCGGCCTCCAGACCCTGCGCCTGCACCGCGTCGAGCCCGTCCGCCAGACCGCACAGCATTCCTTCGACGAAGGCGCGGGCGACGTTCTGCGCCGAGGAGTTCGCCAGGGTCATCCCCTCGAGCCGAGCGGTGGCATCGGGCAGGTTCGGGGTGCGCTCGCCCTCGAAATACGGGACGAGCGTGAGCCCGTCCGCTCCCGGCCGGGACGCCAGCGCCAGGGCCGCGAGTTCGTCGTGGCTGACCCGCAGCAGCTTCGCCGCCGAATCGAGGACACGGGCGGCATTGAGCGTGGCGACCAGCGGCAGGCGCCCGCCGTCGGCCGCGGCGAAACCGGCGACCGTGCCGGACGAATCGGCGATGGGCAGGTCGGTGGTGCCGAAGACCGTACCGGACGTTCCGATCGAGATGACGAGATCCCCCGAGGTGACCCCGAGTCCCAGCGCCGCGGCCGCATTGTCGCCGGCCCCGGGGCCCACGACGATTCCGTCCGGGCTGTGCCCGGCCGCCTCGTCGGGGGCGAGGACGCGGGGAAGGACGATCGCCGAGGCGGCTTGCCCGTTCCCGCCCACGTTCGGTGAATCCGCCTCCACGTCCGTATCCGCGGCGCACGGCAAGCCCGCTGCCTCACGAGCGGACGCACCGAAGGCGATGCGGAAGAGATCGAGATCGTAGCGAGAGGCGGAGGGGTCGAAGTAGGCGGTGCCGCTGGCGTCGGACGCGTCGGTGACCAAGGCCTCGAGCACGGGACCGCGGACGGAGGAGTCGGCAGGGCCGTATCCGAGGAAGCGCCAGCTCAGCCAGTCGTGCGGCAGGGCGACGGCGGCGACCCGGTCGGCATTGTCCGGTTCGGCATCGCGCAGCCACCGCAGTTTGGCGGCGGTGAAGGAGGCGACGGGCAGGACCCCGGTGAGTGCGACATAGTCGGCGGCTCCGACCTCGGCGATGAGGTCTCTGGCCGCGGCCTTGCTGCGCAGATCGTTCCACAGCAGGGCATCGCGGATGACCCGGCCCTCGGCGTCGAGGGCGACGAGTCCATGCTGCTGACCGCTGATGCTCAGGCCCGCGACATCGTCGAGTCCGCCGGCGGCCGTGATCGCCTCCTGCAGAGCCGTCCACCACGCTTCGGCATCGACCTCGGTGCCGGGAGGGTGCGGAGCCGAACCGGTGCGGATGATGTCACCGGAGTCCGGGTCGGCGATGACGACCTTGCAGCTCTGGGTCGAGGAGTCGACACCGGCGACGAACCTGCGATTCGCACTCATCGGAACTCCTCCTCAGCTGGCGCGGCACCGGGGTCGGCCGCCTCGGCGAGGATCTCATCGGCCAAGGAGCGGTCGATGATCGCGATATCGAGGATCCCGGCGGCACAGGCGGCACGGACCGCGCGGGCGCGCTCGGCCCCACGGGCGACTCCCACGGTCGTCGCAGCCCGGCGGAGCTGATCGAGGGTCACGGCGATGACGCGATCGTCGATCGTGGTGACTTCGGCTCCGTCGGCGGCGAAGAGACGTCCGGACACCTCGGCGATGGCGCCGTCGTCGATGCCCGCCTGACGCTGGGCGGGGGAGCATTTCTCCCACACCGAGGACAGGCCCTCGGCCCAGGAAGCCACGGAGACCACGGCAAGATCGAGGTCATCGGCGGCGGCCAGGGTCCCGGAGATCTCGGGCAGTGCCCGCAGGTCAGCAGCGGTTCCCGCCTCGGTGACGAGCAGCGGGGCGGGCAGACGGACCATGCTCACCGCCGGATCCTGGCCCAGCCGGGTGAAGATCTCCGAGCTGGGACGATGCGATTCCAGGCGCAGCGCACCGGCGAGCTGGACGATCGTGCAGCGGGGCAGGGCCGGAGTGAACGCGGCCGCGGAATCCAAGGTGCGCGACCAAGACAGGCCGATGCGCATCCCCGCATGGGCGTGGCGGCCGACCAGCGACAGCGCGGCCCGACCCATCTGCTGGGAGGCCTGGGTCTCGTCGGGGATGTCGACGATGACGACCGAGTCGAGGCCGAGCGCTGCGGCGACCTGCTCGGCCAGACCGTCGGCTTCACCGGCGTCGGCTTCGATGGTGATGGTCACGACTCCGGTGTCGACGGCCTCTTGGAGGAGGCGGGCGACCTGGAACCGGCTGAGTCCGTTCGCCTTGCCGATCTCGACCTTGGACCGCCCCTCGAGGTAGTGATCGCGGGCCAGCTGCGCGAGGAAGCGGCGGTGGCGGGCGGTGGGCACCGTGGACATGGTCCTCCCTTCGGCGTCGACGACTCTGTGTTCGCTCATATGTGAAGTGTTGCACATCTGATTGGTTCGTGACACAGTATTGCACATATGAGCACGGATGCTCATATGATTTTCTCGCAGCGAACCGACGGCGGGCTGCGATCCCGCAAGGACGAGGGAAGGCGCAACGATGAAACACCTGATCACAGGCCGGAGAGCCACTTGGGCGGCCATCGGCATGGTCGGAGCACTGGCATTGTCCGGCTGTGGTGGTGCCGGCGGCAGCTCGGCCGGGGGCGGCGGCGACGAAGTCAACGTCCTCATGGTCAACAACCCGCAGATGCAGGACCTGCAGAAGCTCACAGCCGACCACTTCACCAAGGACACGGGCATCAAGGTCAACTACACCGTGCTGCCGGAGAACGAGGTGCGGGCGAAGATCGGCCAGGAGTTCGCCGCTCAGGCCGGCAACTACGACGTCGCCTCGATGTCGAACTACGAAATCCCGACCTACGCGAAGAACAAGTGGCTCACCCCCATGGACGAAGGCGTCGTCGATGCCGAGGGCTTCGACCAGGACGACATCCTCGCCCCGATGGCCGAGTCGATGACGGTCGACGACCAGGTCTATGGTGAGCCGTTCTACGGTGAGGGCTCGTTCCTCATGTACCGCACGGACATCTTCGACAAGGCCGGCGTGGAGATGCCGGAGAATCCGACCTGGGACGAAGTCGCTAAGCTCGCGGCGAAGGTCGACGGTGCGGAGAAGGGCACGAAGGGCATCTGCCTGCGCGGACTGCCCGGCTGGGGCGAGATGTTCGCTCCGCTGACGACCGTGGTCAACACCTTCGGCGGAACCTGGTTCGACGAGGATTGGAACGCGCAGGTCGATTCCAAGGAATTCAAGGAAGCCACGAACTTCTACGTCGACCTCATCAAGGACCACGGCGAATCCGGGGCCCCGCAGGCCGGCTACACCGAGTGCCTGACGAACCTGCAGCAGGGCAAGGTCGCCATGTGGTACGACTCGACGGCCGCCACCGGAACCCTCGAGGCCGACGACTCTCCCGTCAAGGGCAAGATCGGCTACGTCGCGGCACCGGTGAAGGAGACGGAGTCGAGCTCCTGGCTCTACACCTGGGCATGGGGCATCCAGGCCGCAGGCAAGAACCAGGACGCGGCGAAGCAGTTCGTCGCCTGGGCCTCGTCGAAGGACTACGAGGAGACCGTCGCCGAGGAGCTCGGCTGGCAGCACGTGCCGGCGGGCAAGCGGACCTCGACCTATGAGAACCCCGAGTACCAGAAGGCCGCGAAGCCCTTCTACCAGCAGACCGAGGACGCCATCAACTCGGCCGATCCGGTCAGCCCCGGAGTCCAGCCGCGGCCGACGCTGGGAGTCCAGTTCGTGACGATCCCCGAATTCGCGGACCTCGCCACGGGCATCTCCGAAGACGTCAGCTCCGCCATCGCCGGTCGGACGTCGGCCGATGCGGCCCTGAAGAAGGGCCAGAAGGAAGCCGAGAAGGTCGGAGACAAATACAAGAAGTGACCGAGCGCCTCGGGGCGGGTGATCGTCACCCTCCCCGAGGCGGCCCCGGCCCCATCCGCACCACCGCCTGACCGCACCACCCGCCTGACGAAGGATGTTCGAAGTGTCAGCTCCAGCCGCCGAGCGTGCATCGCAGCCGATCACGCCGCCGAAACCCCGTGCCAAGGACCGATGGCTCAAGCGTGCGCCCATGCTGCCGGCGCTGATCTTCGTCATCCTCGTCACCCAGATCCCGTTCGCGATCACGATCATCATCTCGTTCATGAACTGGAACGCCGCCTACCCTGATGACATCAGCTTCGGCACCGTCCAGAACTACGTCACCGTCTTCACCGATGCGAACCTGCTCAAGGCCGTCATCGTCACCGTCGGGCTCACGGTCGGCGTCGTGCTGGCCTCGGCTCTGCTGGGTCTGGGCATCGCCCTGCTGCTCGATCGGAAGTTCATCGGCCGCGGTTTCGTCCGCACCCTGATGATCACGCCGTTCCTCGTCGTCCCCGTCGCCGCCGCGCTGCTGTTCAAACATGCGATCTTCAACCCTTCATACGGGCTGATCAATGGGCTGCTGACCACCGTATTCGGCGAGAACGCCCCGCAACCGGACCTCATGACCTCGAACCCGCTGCTGGGCATCGGGGTCGTGCTCGTCTGGCAGTGGACTCCGTTCATGATGCTCATCATGCTCGCCGGGTTGCAGTCACGACCCATGGACGTCTACGAGGCGGCCCTCGTCGACGGCGCCGGACCCTGGCAGACCTTCCGCTTCATCACCCTGCCCCACCTGCGCCGATACATCGAACTCGCCGCACTGCTGGGCACCATCTACATCGTCCAGAACTTCGACATGGTCTTCACCATGACCTCCGGAGGGCTCGGCACCGCCACCCTGCCGTATGTCATCTACCAGGAGTTCTTCGTCGCCCAGGACTACGGAGTCGCCTCGGCCGTCGGCGTCATCGTCGTCATCGCGTCCCTCATCACTGCGACGTTTGCCCTGCGCACCGCATCGACCCTGCTCAAGGAGGAGAACTCATGAGCACTCCCGACCTCACCGTGGATGCCCACCCCGCACCAGGGGTGACCCCCACCCCGACCGAACCGGGCGGACCCGGATCCGCAGAGCCGCCTCGGCGAAAGGCGACCGCACCGAGGCGGCCCGGCCAGGGGCGGGCGGGCAAGATCCTGCTCGGCCTGTTGGCCTGGTTCGTCGGACTCCTGTTCGTCTCACCTCTGCTGTGGATGCTGCTGACCAGCCTGCACGCGGAGACCGACGCCTCGACGAATCCGCCGAGCTACTTCGCCCCGCTGACGCTGGAGTCCTTCGTCAACTTCTTCGGCGGCGGCAACGGCGCGAACCCCTGGCCGTTCCTCATCAACTCCGCGGTCGCCGCCATCGTCTCGACCCTCATCGTCCTCGTCCTCTCCACGATGGCCGCGTACTCACTGGCGATCCGCCGCATCGAACGCTGGTCGGACGTGCTGTTCTTCCTCCTGTCGACGAAGATGCTGCCGATGGTTGCGGGCCTCCTGCCCGTCTACCTCGTCGCGAAATCCTTCGGCATCCTCGACACCTGGCTGCTGCTCATCATCATCTACTCGGCGATGAACATGCCGATCGCGGTGTGGATGATGCGCTCCTTCCTCGCCGAGGTGCCCGTCGAAGTCCTCGAAGCCGCCGAACTCGACGGCGCCCGCCTGCCGCGCGTCTTCCTCCAGATCCTGCTGCCGCTGACCGCACCCGGACTGGCCGCGACCGCACTGATCTGCTTCATCTTCTCGTGGAACGAACTCCTCTTCGCCACCGTGCTCACCTCCACGGCGGCATCGACGGCACCCGTGTTCCTCACCAGCTTCGTCACCTCCCAGGGTCTGTTCCTGTCGCAGGTGTGCGCGGCCTCGCTCATTATCTCCGTGCCCGTGCTCGTGGCCGGAATCGCCGCCCAGGACAAACTCGTCCAGGGCCTGTCCATGGGAGCCGTCAAATGACCGCACCGACCACCGCGCTTTCCCTCAACATTCAGAACCTCGCCGAGGTGGCCGACCACGGTATCGCCGTCCCCGCCTATGATCGGTCGGCCGTGAGCCCCGGCATCGTCCATTTCGGAGTGGGCGGATTCCACCGCGCGCACATGGCCATGGTCCTCGACGATCTGCTCGGGGCTGGGCTGGCCTCCGACTGGGGGATCGTCGGAGCCGGAGTGCTGCCCCACGACGTGGCCATGCGCGATGCGCTCGCCGACCAAGATCACCTGTACACGCTGACTCTCAAACACGCCGACGGAACCAAGGAACGTCGGGTGATCGGGTCGATCATCGACTACCGATTCGGGCCCGATGACCCTGCCGGACTGCTTAACCTGCTCACCGATGAGACGATCCGGATCGTCTCCCTGACCGTCACCGAGGGGGGATACAACGTCAACCCCGTCACCGGGGAGTTCATCACCGATGAGCCGACGATCGCCGCCGATGTCGAGGCGCTGCGGGCCGGTGAGCTGCCGGCCACCGTCTTCGGCTATGTCGTCTCCGCTCTGCGGGCACGGCGCGAGGCCGGAGTCGCACCGTTCACCGTGCAGTCGTGCGACAACATCTCGGAGAACGGCGATGTGGCGGCGAAGATGTTCTCTGCCTTCGCTCGCCTCGTCGATGCCGAACTCGCGGAGTGGATCGCCGAGTCCGTGGCGTTCCCGAACTCGATGGTCGACCGCATCACCCCGGCCACCACTGACGGCGACCGCGCCGACCTGGTGGCCGACACCGGAGTCACCGATGCCTGGCCGGTCGTCGCCGAGCCCTTCTTCCAGTGGGTGCTCGAGGACGATTTCACCTCCGGCCGTCCTCCCTATGAAGAGGCTCGAGTACAGGTCGTCGACGACGTTCAGCCCTATGAGCATATGAAGCTGCGCCTGCTCAACTCCGGGCATCAGGGGCTCGCGTACTTCGGCCTCCTCGGCGGATACACCTTCGCCCATGAGGCGATGGCGAACCCGGACATCCCCGTCTACCTGCGCCGATACATGGACGAGGAAGGCACACCGAGTCTGGCACCGCTGCCCGGAATCGACCTGGACGCCTATAAGGACTCGCTCATCGAACGTTTCAGCAACCCGGAGATCCGCGACACTCTCGCCCGCCTCGGCGCAGAGTCGTCCGACCGGATCCCCAAATGGCTGCTGCCGGTCGTCAAGGACAACCTCGCCTCGGGCCACCCGATCGAGGTAGCCGCGGCGATCTGCGCCTCGTGGGCCCGGTATGCCGAAGGGCACGACGAATCCGGCGGTCGGTTCACCATCGTCGATCGCTATGCCGACGAACTGCAGGCAGTGGCCGCGACACAGGCAGAGGACCCGCTGGCTTTCGTCCGGCAGGAACAGTTCTTCGGACCGCTGGCCGAGGAGCCGAGGTTCACCGAACCGTATCTCAAGGCACTGACATCGCTGCACGAACGGGGAGCGAAGGAGACCGCCCGCCGTCTGGCCGCTCACGAAGAACTCTGAACGGGCGTTGAGCTGGCGGGAACGTCTAGCATGGAGACATGTTGCGTTCTCGCCTGAGCCTCCTGGCCCTGACCACGACTCTCGCGCTCGTCGGCTGTTCCGGCGGAGCGTCAGCCCCCGAATCCTCCACGGCCGGACAGAAGTCCTCCGCCGATTCCGGTGCTGAGACCCAAGCGCAGTCTGAAGCCCAGTCCGAATCGTCCCTGGACAACCCCGCCGACGCGGATCCAGCCGACTTCAAGGACGAGGCTGCGGACATCGTCGGAGACTTCTCCGACGAGGAACTCGCCGGGTCCCTCATCATCGGCACCTGGGAAGGCACCGACACGCAGACCCCGGTGGACATGGTCAAGCAGAACCACCTCGGCGGGGTCATCGTCATGGGCTACAACCTGGCCGAGAACCCGACGAAGGACCAGGTCACGGAACTGACTGGTCAGATCTCCGGGGCACGGTCGAAGGGTCAGCCCGTATCGATCGGCGTGGATCAGGAAGGCGGACCGGTGTCACGCCTCGGCACCGCAGCCCTGCCGTTCCCGCCGCTCATGGGCCTGGCCGCGACCGAGGATTCCGATCTCATCACCGACGCCACGACCGTGCAGGGGCAGAACCTCACCGATTTGGGCTTCACCATCGACTTCGCTCCGGACTCCGACGTCACGGTTGGGCCGAAGGACAAGGCGATCAACGTCCGCTCGGGCGGCACCGACCACGAGGATGTCGCCGAGGTCGTCGCCGACGCAGTCGAGGGATACCGGTCAGGTGGGGTGTCGAGCTCGGCGAAGCATTTCCCGGGGCACGGCCGCCTCGGCGTGGATTCGCACGAGAGCCTGCCGGTGTCGGAGAAGTCGATCGAGGAGATGGAGGACACGGACCTCCTGCCGTTCAAGTCCGCGGTCAAGGCCGGGGTGCCGATGGTGATGATGGGTCATATCGGGCTGCCCGATGCGAAGACGACGCCCGCGACGCTGAACAAGAAGGCGTACTCTGCGCTGCGGGAGACTCTCGACTATGACGGTGTCATCACCACGGATGCGCTGAACATGAAGGCCGTGCCGCAGAACCTCAATGGTGGAGAGACGGTCAAGGCGCTCGCTGCTGGAGCCGATATCGCGCTCATGCCCCCGGACTCCGGTGCGGCACAGAAAGCGATCGTCACGGCGATGGGGGACGGGACGCTTGAGAAGAAGGACCTCGTCGAGAAGTCCGAACGCGTCGTCGCCGCACAGCTGGCCACCGCCGAGGCCCAGAAGAGCGTGCGGGCCGGGGACTCGGATGCGAAGGATCCGAAGAAGGTCCTCACCGAGGTCGCCGATCAGTCCCTCACCGTACTCAAGGGCGAATGCTCCTTCACCGGGACCGATTCGATCTCGATCGTCGGCGGCAGCGACAAGGAGAAGGCAGCACTGAAGGAAGCAGCCGAGGCCGAAGACCTCACCGTCGGATCCGGTGGAACCTCCGTGAGTCTGAGCCCGTCGACCTCCGCCGAGGTGGCCGTAGGCACCGCTGCTCCGTGGACGATGCGCAGCACCGCGGCGAAGTCCGCCGTGACCGCGTACGATTCGAACCCGTACGCGCTGCGGGCCGTGGCGAAGTGGCTGAAAGGCGACCTCGAGGCATCGGGTCAGCTGCCTGCCGAATACGACGGCAGCGACAAAGCTCCCGACTGCGGGTGACTAGCAGGCTGCGCTGATGGTCGTGAACGAGCGGCGCACATAAGAGATCCCCTCGCCGGCACTGTGCCGACGAGGGGATCTCTGTGTGTTCGGTTCCGAGGTGGGGCTCAGAGCACGCGGATGAACTGAGCACCCTGCTGGGTCATCCAGTCGACGCTGCGGTAGCTGGTGTTCACTCGAGTGTTGCCAGCGTCATACATCATGCCGTCACCGGCGTAGATGCCGACGTGGCCCGGTGACCAGATGATATCTCCGGCCTTCGCCTCGGAGGCCGAGACGATCTGCCCGGCACCCTTCTGCGCCTCGGACGTGCGCGGCAGGTTCACGCCCACCTTGCCGTAGACGAATGAGGTGTAGCCGGAGCAGTCCCACCCGCTGGTCGAAGTCCCGCCTAGCACGTACGGCGTGCCGACGTACTGCTTGGCGATGGCGATGACCTGCTCGGCCTTCGATCCGTCCGGGACCTTGACGTCCCCGGAGCCCGAGTCCGCGCCGTCGTCCTTGCTCTTGTCGTCGCCCGAATCGGCCGGACCCTCATCGCTGGTGCCGGCGGAGTCATCGTCCGAGGACTCGCTCGGCTCCTCTTCCGGCTCTTCAGCGGGAGCCGGCTCGGCGACGGTCGTCTCCGGCTCTTCCTTCGGCTCGGGCTTCGGTTTGGGCTTCGGCTTGGGCGCGGCCTCGGCGGTGACGACGTCCGTGTCGACGGTGACTTCAGCTTCCTGATCGCCCTTCTTCGACGCGCCGCCGGCATCGATGGTCGGTGTCTGGTTCTTGAACTCGACCGGCGCCTGCTTCTCGGACTCGGCTGCGACCTTCGCCTCGTCGTCGGCTCCCTGCCCGGCAGCGGGGAGGACTGCTGCGGTGAGCAGTCCGCCGCTGGCGGCGACGACTGCGGCACGGCGGCCGAATGCGCCGGAGTTTGCTGCGAGCAGTTCGCTCAGCTCGGTCAGTGGTGTCTTGGCCTTGGCGTTCGCGGCGCGGCGGCCGTGCTGCTTAGATGCCACGATTTCCTCTCGTTGCCTGTCTGAGTGTGACGATGTCCTCCACTGTAACGAATTCGTGATCTTCTGTCACGTTTTTGTTACAAAAGGATTCTCGGGCAGGTTCGAGGGCATAATCCCAGGTCACAGGGGCAGTGTGGATAAGAATAGCTGGTGGTGGGCTGTGGTTCCGCCTGATTGCGACTGTGATTCAGCGCTCAGTCTCAGTCTTGAGTAACGTTTCGTGACATTCGCGAGCCGCGATTCTTGGGTCGATCCGCGGCGTTATTCGCGGCCAAACCACCGTGGATCGACCCAAGAATGCCGTCGACGTTTTATTGCGCGCGGACGCGGTGGCGCGCACGTGCGGTGATGACTGAGCGTCAGGCTCCGGTGGTGACTGAGCGTCAGGAGCCGGTTTCGACCGGTCGATTGGGATCGGATGACCAACCGGACCAGCTCGCGGGGTAGAGGCTGGCCTCGACGCCGAGGGTCGCCAGCGCCAGAGCGTTGTGGCAGGCGGTGACTCCCGAACCGCAGTACACGCCGACGGGACCATCGAGGGTGCCCAGTTCATCGAAGCGTTCGCGCAGCAGCGCCTCGGGCAGGAACGTCCCCGCAGGAACGTTGTCCATGGCCGGGGCGCTCTTCGCCCCGGGAATGTGACCGGCCTGCGGATCGAGCGGTTCGGTCTCTCCGCGGAAGCGCTCACCGGCACGGGCATCGAGCAGGACTCCATCGAAACCGGCTGCCGCCTCGGCATCGATGACGGGCAGTCGACCCGGGCTGATCTCCACGGCACTCGGTGCGACCTCGGGGGAGTCGCCGGTCTCGAGCGTCCCGCCGGCGTCACGGAACGCTGCGAGCCCGCCGTCGAGGACTCGCGCGCTCAATCCCGCCCAGCGCAGCAGCCACCAGGCCCGGGCCGCTCCGAGGGAGGAGTTGTCGTCATAGACCACGACCTCGGTACCTTCGTCGATGCCCCAGGAGCGCACTGTCTCCTGAAAGGCTTCGGGGCTCGGCAGCGGATGACGACCGGCCGTCGGATCGGTGGTGCCGTGGTCAGCGAGCTCCGTGTCGAGATCGACATAGACGGCACCGGGGATGTGCCCCGCGGCGAAGTCCTCGCGGCCATCGGGCTTCGACAGGGTCCAACGGACGTCGAGCAGCCTCGGCGCTGGGGAGTCGGCCATTCGGATGAGTAGTTCATCGGCGCTGATGAGAACGTCGGAGCGGGACAATTCGATCTCCTTCACGGGCGGATTTCTTCACGAACAGGTTGAAAGGGTCACACCGGTTGGGTGAGCAGCACGACGTGCTTATCGCCGAGCCGGGTGAATACGAGCGTGGCTTTGTCTCCCTTGGGCAGTTTGAGTTGGCGTCGGACCTGGTCGGGCACGATGTCGGCACCGCGTTTCTTGATCACGACCGAGCCGATTCCGCGGGAGACGAGCTCCTTGCGCAGGCTCGAGACCTTCGCGGGCAGAACGTCGACGACCTCGTAGGCGGTGACACCTGCAGAGGCCGGCCCGCTCGGTTCGACGTCGGTGGTCAGATACGCGATCTTCGGGTGCAGTCGGCGCGCCTGCAGCGGTGCACACAATGCGGCGACGAGTCCGGCGCGCACGATCGCCCCGTCGGGTTCGAGCAGATACTTCCCGAGCTCCCCGATGCCCGACTCGTCCTCACGAGGGAGATTGTGTTCATGGACGAGGAGGGTGCGTTCGCCCATGACGAGGGCTCCGCGGCCGGGGCGCTGCCTGGCTGCACCGAAGTAGAGGCAGACCTCGACGACCTCTCCGTTATGGGAGACCCACTGGGCTTCGGCATCCTCGGGAACGAGGTCGTGGTCGAGTGCCGGGCCGAGCTTCACTCCGGCCGCCTTCGCCGTACTCGCCTTCTCGATCACCCATGACAGAGAAGGGGAGAAGGCCTCGGGGTCGGTGATGCGGGAAGTCGATCCGCGTTTGTCGGCCTTGCCGATGGTCCGCCGGGCCGGATCGAACCAGAGGGCATCGAATCCATCCAGGTCGACATCCTCGGCGCGAGTATGTTCGACGGCCGCATCGGGCAGGTGGCGGAGGTTGAAGGCGGCGATGGCAGCGGTGACCTCGTCGGCATCGACAGCCGAGACCTGCGCGCCCATTCCGGCGAAGGCGACCGAGTCCGCGCCGATCCCGCATCCGAGATCGGCGATGCGGAAGGACTCACCCTCGGCCACGTCGCCGATGAGGCGACGCGCATGATGAGCGGCGACCGGCAGCCGCGTGGCCTGGGCCAGTCCGTCGCGAGTGAAGAGCATGTCCTCCGCGAAAGGTCCGAGCTTCGCTGCCGCCTCCTGACGCAGCCGCGCCTGAGTGAGCAGGGCCGCAGTCACCTCGGCGGAGTAGCCCTCCTTCCGCAGGGCCGTGGACCGGGCGAGCTCATCGCCCTCGAGGTCGTCGATGCGGTCAAGACGTTCGAGGACGGCGACGTCGAGCAGTTCGGTCAGTGCCTGCGGATCCATAGGCTTCACCCTATCGTCTGCGCGGTGAGGTCATTCCCTGCGCCGAGGAGGTCCACCCGAACCGCCGGGCCGCTGCGGTGATTGTGCGAGCCGACCGTTGCGGTAAGTTGTTGGCTGTGACGTTATTGACCGCCCGCGATATCCGCGAATTAGCCGCTGACATCGGTCTGCGCCCGACGAAGCAGAAGGGCCAGAACTTCGTCATCGACCCCAACACCGTGCGCTCGATCGTCACCGCCGCAGGGCTCGAAGAGAACTCGAACGTCGTCGAGATCGGTCCGGGACTCGGTTCGCTCACCCTCGGCCTGCTCGAAGCCGGTCACAGGGTCACCGCGGTCGAGATCGACGAACTGCTCGCACAGAAGCTGCCGAGCACCGTCGACAGGTTCGCCGGCAGTGACGCACCGTTCCAGCTGGTCAACGCCGATGCACTCGGCGTCACGACGCTGCCCACGCCGCAGCACACCACCAAAGCCGCGACCGACACGCCTGACGCCGGTGCGAACCAGCCCGATGCGCTCGTGGCGAACCTGCCCTACAACGTGGCCGTGCCCGTGCTGCTGCACTTCCTCGAGAACTTCCCGAGCCTGACAACCGTCCTCGTCATGGTCCAGCTCGAAGTCGCCGAACGGCTCGCCGCCGCACCCGGCTCCCGCACCTACGGAGTCCCCAGCGTCAAAGCCCAGTGGTACGGGGACGTGCAGCTGGCGGGCAAGATCGGCAAGAACGTGTTCTGGCCGGCCCCGAACATCGACTCCGGACTCGTCCGCATCGACGTCACCCGCACCGACCGCGACCCGGCCGTGCGCAGCCGCCTCTTCACCCTCATCGACGCCGCTTTCGCCCAGCGCCGCAAGACCCTGCGCGCAGCCCTGTCCGGATGGGCCGGCAGCCCCCAGCAGTCCGAAGACCTGCTGACGGCCGCCGGAATCGACCCGAAGACCCGCGGCGAGGCCCTCACCGTCGCCGACTTCCAACGCCTCGCCGCCGTTGCCGTCGACGACGGTGGCACCTCCAACGGAGATGCCGCTGCACCGGCCCCGCCCGCCGAGGATCCCTCACCATGACCGTCCCGCTGCATCCGCGCATGACGATCCCGGCCCCGGTGAAAGTGCAGGCGCCGGGGAAGATCAACATCCACCTCGGTGTGGGTGCGGCGAACAACGGATATCACGAACTCGCGACCGTATTCCAAGCGCTCAACCTCGGCGAGACCCTCACTCTCATTCCCGGCGGAACACGAACGATCATCGTCCAGGGCCGCTACGCGGATGCCGAGGTCCCACGCGATGACTCGAACTTCGCCAGACGCGCCGTCGACCTCCTCATCGCCGCGCTCGAGGGCGACCGGGATGTCGATGTGCTGCGCGACCTCGACATCGTCATCGACAAGCAGGTGCCCGTGGCCGGCGGAATGGGCGGGGGGTCGGCCGATGCGGCCGCCGCCCTCGTCGGAGCCGCTCACCTCGTCGGCGGAGTCGATGAGGCGATCCTCCACGAATGCGCGGTCGCCGTCGGGGCCGACGTCGCTTTCCTCCTGCGCGGGGGCACGGCCATCGGCCACGGTCGCGGGGAGAAGCTGAGCCCCGTGCTCACCCGCGGAACCTTCCACTGGGTGATGGCCACCTCGGCGTCGCCCCTGCCCACCCCGGACGTCTACGCCCGCTTCGACGAACTCAACCCCGACCCGGCACCCGCGACCGTCCCCGATCAGGTGCTCACGGCGCTCGCCGCCGGCGAACCGGACTCGCTCGCGGAATTCGCGGCGAACGATCTCACCGAGGCGGCCGTGTCCTTCATGCCCGAAATCGCCGAGGTGATGGAGGCCGGCCGGGACGCCGGCGCCGTCCTGCCCCTGCTCAGCGGGTCAGGGCCGACGATCGGCTTCCTCGCCCGCGACGCCCACCACGCCCTCGACCTCGCTGTGCTCCTGCAGGCTACGCGCGGCGTCAACGAAGCACTGCGCACCACCGGGCCCGCCCCCGGAGCGCATATCGTGGACGGCGGCTGACCGTGGGGGAGGCGAACCAGACCCCCGCCGAGGCGGCCGACAGTCCGAAATCGAGCCCGGAGAATCGCGGCAACCTCCATGAAACGCTGCGCGATCAGGTCGGACAGGACATCGTCTCCGGGCGGCTGGCCGCCGGGACGATCATCAAGGCCGAAGATCTGCGTGCCCGCTACGATGTGTCGCTGTCGGTGGTGCGCGAAGTCGTCCGAGTCCTCGAATCATTGGGCATGCTGCAGCCGATCCGTCGGGTCGGCCTCGTCGTGCTCGCGATGAGCGAATGGATGCTGCTCGACCCGCTCGTCATCCGCTGGAGGATGACCGAGGCGCCGGCGCGGCAGCTGCGGTCGCTGACGGAACTGCGAGTGGCCATCGAACCCGAAGCGGCCGGACTGGCCGCACAGTATGCCCCTGCAGAAGCCGCCGAGGAGATCATGGGTCTGGCCGCTCGGATGCGAGCCTCGGGCAGGCAGGGCGATGTCGAGGCGTTCCTCGAAGCCGATGTGGAATTCCACCGGGCAGTGCTCGGCGCCGGAGGCAACGAGCTCTTCGCCGCCTTCGACACCGTCATCGGCGAGATCCTCGCCGGCCGCACCGGAGCGGGACTGATGCCGAAGTTCCCGCACCCGGATGCCCTGCAATGGCACTTCGACGTCGCCGATGCCATCGGCGGGCAGGACCCGGCCCGGGCGAAGGACGCGATGGCGAAGATCGTGGCCAAAGCCGATGCGGAGATGGGCAGCGTCTGGGCCGACGAACCCCGGCACCCCGGCAGCTGACAAAAGTTCCGAGGCGCCCGGGCAGCGGAGCACCCAAGCGCCCGGGCGGCTGAACACCGGCTTCAGAACAGGCTGACGACTCCGTAGAGGGCGAGGCTGAGCAGGAATCCAACGGTGCCGAGCAGCGTCTCGGCGACGGTCCAGGTCTTCAGAGTCGTCTTCGTATCCATGCCGAAGAAGCGGGACACCAGCCAGAAGCCGGAGTCGTTGACGTGGCTGGCGAAGACCGAACCGGCGGCCAGAGACAGCACGATCGCCACGACCTGCAGGCTCGAGAAGTCCGGATTGCCGACGACGATCGGCTGGACCAGCGCCGCCGCGGTCGTCAGCGCCACCGTCGCCGAACCCTGTGCGATGCGCACGATCGCGGCGATGACGAAGCCGGCGACGATGACGGGCAGGCCGAGGGCAGCCAGCGAATCGGCCAGGGAATCGCCGATGCCGCTGGCACGCAGCACTCCGCCGAACATGCCGCCGGCACCGGTGATGAGGATGATCGAGCACACCGGGCCGAGCGCGGAGTCGACGACGGTCTCGATGAGCGACTGGTCCTTCTTCTGCTTCCAGCCGAGCAGCCACATGGCGATGACGACGGTGATGAGCAGGGCGATCGGCGTCTCTCCGAGCAGTCGCAGGGAGCTGATGCCCACCGATTCGATATCGACCCACCCTGCTTCACCGGCGAAGTTCAGCCCGGTGTTGAGGAAGATGAGCACGAGAGGCAGGACGAGGAGGAAGATGACGTGGCCGAGCTTCGGGCGCGAGGCGAAATCTTTGAAGTTGTCGTCCTTCCCGGCCGAAAGGACCGTCGGGACCGGGACGTCGATGCGTTTGCCGATGATGAGCCCGAACAGATACCCGGTGAGGTACCAGGAAGGGATGGCGATGATGATTCCGCAGATGAGGACGAGGCCGACGTTCGCGCCGAGCAGTCCGGAGGCTGCGACAGGGCCGGGGTGCGGGGGTACGAAGATGTGCATGGCGGAGAATGCCATGGCCGCAGGCATCGCGTAGAGCAGCAGAGACCCGCCGAGGCGGCGCGCGATCGTGAAGATGATCGGCAGCATGACGACGAGGCCGGCGTCGAAGAAGATCGGGAAGCCGAAGAGCAGCGAGGTCACGCCGAGCGCGAAGGGTGCGCGCTTCTCACCGAAGAGGCGGATGAGGGCGTCGGTGAGCACCTCGGCGCCGCCGGAGAGTTCGAGCATCCGCCCGAGCATCGCACCGAGTCCGACGAGCAGGGCCACACTGGCCAGGGTGGATCCGAAGCCGTCGTAGAGGACGTCGATGAGGTCGCCGGGCATGATGCCGGCGGCCAGTGCTGTGATCACTGAGACGATGACGAGGGCGATGAAGGCGTGGACGCGTGCCTTGATGATGAGCAGGAGCAGCACGGCGATCGCCGCGGCTGCGATTCCCAGCAGGGCCGGAGTCGGCAGGGTCCAGGCCAATTCGAGTTCGGTCATTGTTCCTCTTCCTTGAGGTCAGATGGATGGGCGGACGGTGGACGGGACGATCATGCGTTCAGCCGCTTCACGGATTCGAGGATCGCATTCAGGACCTCGGGAATCGACCGGTCGACGTCGACGGTGGCGTGAGCTTCCTCGGCAGCGAGCGGTTCGAGGGTGGCCAGCTGCGAATCGAGCAGATCGGGAGACATGAACTCGTGGTCGCGGCGGGCCAGATGGTCGGCGATGACCTCGCGAGGACCGTCGAGGTGGATGAAGACGAGTGAGGGTGCCGACCTGCGCAGCAGGTCACGGTAGGTGCGCTTGAGCGCGGAGCACGCGATGACCGGGGCCGGGGTGCGGGCGGCCTCGACGGCGACGCTGTTGAGCCAGGGGGAGCGATCCTCATCCGTGAGCGGCACCCCGGAACTCATCTTCGCTTTGTTCGCCGCGGAGTGCAGATCGTCGGCGTCGACGAATCGACGGTCGAGGGCGTGCGCCACCTGCGCGCCGAGGACGGTTTTGCCGGTTCCCGAGACACCCATGATGACGAGCGGTGGAAGGAAAGGGCTGTGACCCATAACCGAAACCTCTCGATAAAATATGAAGAAATATCTATAATCAGTTATTAAAACAGATTTATTGCACCGTAGTGCTGGTGGGAAGCGACTGTCAACACTGCTGATCGCAGGGAAGAAGGATGCTCATGAAGGCCGATGTCGCGGTGATCGGAACCGGCGTGATGGGGTCGAATCTCGCCCGCAACCTCGCCCGTGAGTCGGGCCGCCGAGTGGCCGTCTACGACCGCGACGTCGAGCGCGCCCAGAACCTGGCGCAGGACTTCCCGGAGGCGGACTTCCTCGTCGCCGCCGACCCGACCGACCTGGCCGGGAAGCTCAACCAACCACGAGTGGCGATCCTCATGGTCAATGCCGGAGGCGCCACGGATGCGGCGATCGGCGATCTCGCCGAGGCGTTCGCCCCCGGAGACATCATCGTCGACGGCGGCAACTCCCACTTCCGGGACACGATCGCCCGCGGGGCCCGACTCGAGGGCACCGGCATCGAGTTCGCCGGGGTCGGCATCTCCGGGGGAGAGGTCGGCGCCCTGCTCGGACCCTCCCTCATGGTCGGCGGATCGGAGACCGCATGGCAGCGCCTGCGTCCCCTGCTCGAACCCATTGCTGCGAAGGTCGGAGACGAGGCCTGCGTCGATCACATCGGCACCGACGGGGCCGGGCACTTCGTCAAGATGGTCCACAACGGCATCGAGTACGCCGATATGCAGCTCATCAGCGAGGCCTTCACCCTCCTGCGTGACGGCCTGGGCATGACACCGCCCGAGATCGCCGAGGTCTTCGCCGACTGGAACACCGGAGAGCTCGAGTCCTACCTCATCGAGATCACCGCCGACGTCCTCGCCCATGTCGATGAGGCGACGGGCCGGCCGTTCGTCGACATTGTCGCCGACGCCGCGAAGGCCAAGGGCACGGGTGCGTGGACGGCGCAGGTCGGACTCGATCTCGGGGTTCCGGTGCCCACCATCGCCGAGGCGGTCTTCTCCCGTTCGCTGTCATCCGCGGTCGATCTGCGCGCTCAGGGACTCCGCTTGGCCGGTCCCCGTCCCGGCGCCGGATCGTCGTCGTTGTCTCCGGACGAGCGTGCGGCTCGCATCGAGGAGATCGGCAAGGCTCTGCTGCTGGGCAAGGTGATGGCCTATGTTCAGGGCTTCCACGAGATCGCGGTCGGGGCAGCCGAACACGGATGGGACATCGACCTCGGGGCGCTCGCCGGAATCTGGCGGGCCGGGTGCATCATCAGGGCCCGCCTGCTCGATCGAATCGTCGAGGCCTTCGACGTACCGACTCCGCCCGAGAACCTGCTGGCCGCCGACTTCGTCCGCGAGGTCGCCGACCGCTGCCAGGAATCCCTGCGGACGACCGTGGTCGAGGCCATCGGTCACGGAATCGCCGTGCCGGGACTGTCCTCGACGCTGGCCTACTTCGACGGACTGCGCACCGAGGCGGGCAGTGCCGCCCTCATCCAAGCCCAACGCGATCGCTTCGGTTCGCACACCTACGCACGCACCGACCGTCCCGGGACTTTCCATACCCTGTGGTCGGGGGATCGGGGCGAAGTCGAAGTCTGATCGTCGGGCCGCCTCGGTGATGGTCGACCGGAACGACGGGGCCGCCTCGGTGCGGGGTGAAACTGACGTTCGGCCGCCTCGGCGAGGGTCGCTGCGATCTCACTGATCGACTCCGGTGGCCCGGATGGCGGACTGTCGATATGTTAGAGCCATGACTTTGCCACACGAAGATGTTGACCCGGACGGACTGCTCGAATACTCGGTGGTCTTCACCGACCGATCACTCAACCACATGTCGCAGCGGTTCGTGTCCGTGATGCAGGAGATCAACCGGATCCTGCGCTCGGCCTACGATGCCGATTCCGCTGCCATCGTCCCCGGCGGCGGCAGCTACGCCATGGAATCCGTTGCCCGTCAGGTCGCCACCGGCAAGAAGGCGCTGATCGTGCGCAACGGTCTGTTCTCCTTCCGCTGGTCGCAGATCCTCGACGCCGGAGCCATCGCCTCGGAGACGACCGTGCTCAAGGCCTCCCCGGACAGTGCCGAGCACCAGTCGCCGTGGTCGCCGGCCCCCGTCGCCGAGGTGGTCGCCGCCATCGAGCGCGAGAAGCCCGCTGTCGTGTTCGCTCCCCACGTCGAGACCGCCTCGGGGATGCTCCTGCCCGATGACTACGTTCGCCAGGTTGCCGAGGCTGTGCACTCGGTCGGCGGAATCTTCGTTCTCGACTGCATCGCCTCGGGCGCGGTGTGGGCGTCGATGACCGACCTCGGTGTCGATGTGCTCATCTCCGCTCCGCAGAAGGGGTGGAGCGGATCGCCGTGCGCCGGCTACGTCATGCTCAGCAAGGCCGGCCGTGCCGCCGTCGAGGCATCCACCTCGACGAGCTTCGCGATGGATCTGAAGAAGTGGCTGTTCATCGCCGACGAATACGAAGCCGGCCGTGCGCCGTACCACGCGACGATGCCCACTGATGCTCTCGCGCACAATGCCAAGCTCATGGTCGAAAGCGAGGAGCGTGGCTTCGATAAGCTCGCCGCCGCGCAGGCCGAACTCGGACAGCGCGTGCGCGCGGTCTTCGCCGAACGCGGACTGCCCTCGGTGGCTTCGGACGAGTTCGCCTCGCCGAGCGTGGTCGTCGTCCACACCGACAATCCGAAGCTCGCGACCGGTGCCAGCTTCAAAGAAGTCGGTGTGCAGATCGCTGCCGGCGTGCCGCTGCAGTGCGATGAGCCCGAGGACTTCTCGAGTTTCCGCATCGGCCTGTTCGGTCTCGACAAGCTCGGCGACATCGATGGCACGATCGCGCGCCTCGAGGCCGCTCTCGACTCGATCGGCGTGACCGCAGAAGCCTGAGCGCTCACGGGCGACCCCGCGCGGTCGCCAAGCATCACGCACCGTAACCGGCACTGCCTACAGGCAGAACGCCGGGAAGCATCACGCACCGCCAGTGGCACTGCCTACCGGTAGTCGCAGCACCTACAGTCAGCGCCATAACCTCCCGTTCCTGCGAGGGGTTATGGCGCTGACTGTATGTGGTGGCCCCGACGGTGAGGGATGCTCGGCACCCTCGTTCGCCTAGCTGTGAGCGATGCTCCCGAGTCTCAGGCAGTGTCTCCGAGGGCGACGACGTTGTCGGCGAGCCGTTCGTTGCTGCCGTACATGAAGTGGTTGGCCATGTTCTCGGAGAAACGGCTGGCATCGGTGGTCAGTCCGACCGCCTCGGCGACCTCGCGGATGTGCATCGGGGTCGCGCCGCAGCACACTCCGATGTAGTTGACGCCCAGGTCGTAGGCTTCCTTGGCGAACGCGCCGATCTCGTAGCGGTTGGTCTGCAGGGGATCGAGCGCGGTGGGGAACGTGCGTCCGTGCGGGGAGGCCACCTCGGCGCGGGGGTCGGAGAGGTTGAAGAACGTCGGCTCCTCCTCAGTGGTGCGGTAGGGGATCGGCAGGGCGCCGACGTGACAGGACACTGCCTGACGGATCTCTTTCAGCCACGGCAGCATCGTCGCGGGACCGCGGAAGCAGTTGAGCCCGACGACATCGACGCCGAGCTGCTCGAGGCGCTGCGCGGTCTCGACGATCCCGACCCCGTCGGCCATCTCCTGGAAGGCCATCGGGGCGAGGGTGAGGACGACGGGCAGTCCGCTGGCCTTGGCGATCTCGGCGGCGGCGATGGCCTCACCGGCGAAGTAGAAGGTCTCGCCGATGATGAGGTCGGCACCTTCCTCGACCGCCCAGGCGACCATTTCGGCGAACATGGCCCGCACCTCGGACTGCTTGGACTCGTCGGCGGGATCCCAGATGTTCGAGTTCGAGATGTTGCCGGCCATGAAGTTTCCGGGCTTGGCGTCGGCGACGGACCGAGCGATCTGGAGGGCGGCGCGGTTGAGCGGTTCGAGCAGATCTTCCTTGCCGATCACGCGCATCTTCTCGCGGTGCCCGTTGTAGGTGAAGGCCTCGACGATGTCGGAGCCGGCCCGCTGGAAGTCGACGTGGAGGGAGCGCAGGGCGTCGGGGAACTCGAGGGCCACCTCGGGGACGAACTCGCCGGCAGACAGATATCCGCGCTTCTCGAGCTCGAACAGGAAGCCTTCCGCACAGATTACGGGGCCGGCATCGAGGCGTTGGGTCAGGGCGTTGGTCGCGGTCATGGATGCTCTCCGATTCGATGATGTGGCCGAGCCCGGGCAAACGGCCCGAACATTGTTATCACACCATCAATCGACTCAGTGAGGTCCGTCACATCGACATAATTCGACGCTGAAGGCCATGAAAGAACACGACCTCGCCGAGGCGGCCCGACCGAAAGCCTGCAACGCTGGGCTCCGATGGGGTCCCCGTAAAGATCAGCGACCGCCGAGGCGGCCCGATCGTCAGCGGTCCTCGTCGCCGCTGAGATAGACCGGCAGGCGACGGTAGCGCACTGCCCGCTGGGCTGCGCCGGCGGGCACCTCCTGAGTGGGTTCGTAGGTGGCGTTGTTCTGCGGAACCTCATGTGAACCCGGCAACGGGTACGGCTCGCCCGCAACCGGGGCGGGGGAGGCGAACGACTGCTGCTGACCGGGCTGCTGTTCGTAGCCGGGGGAGTGCTGGTAGCCGACTCCGGGCATGGGCTGCAGACCGAGTCCCTGCCGGTCCGGTCCGTCGCCCTCGCTGTAGGCGTCCCCGGGGTGATAGGTGTCGCCGAGATAGCCGGCATCTCCACGGCGACCATGATCTCTGCGATTGCGCCCGCTGCGACCACGCTCTCCGCGACCTCGCCCGCTGCGACGGTCGGAGTCCTCCGGCCGGAGGAAGGGGAACGGTTTGAGCAGCAGGCCGGTGACGGTCGAGGACCACCAGCGCAGCGCTCGTTCGAAGGGCGACCAGGCGAGCAAGCCCGTCCAGACGACGGCCAGGGCCACACAGATGAGCAGGACGACGGCGTCGTGGAGGACGTTGCGGCTGTCGTCGAGGACCGGCTGCAGGGCGCGGACGACGAATCCGTGGAGGATGTAGACAGCAAGGCTGTTCTTGCCGATCGTCGCGATCGTGTCCTTGGTATTGCTCAACCAGGACAGAAGGGCCAGCGTCAGCAGCACCGCTCCGATGTCGACGATGAGTCGCAGTCCCACGCCTTCGGGAACGCTGACGTCGAAGTGGGCGAAGTTGAGGCTGCCGTAGAGCCAGTTGTAGTCGACCTGGTCGAGGAAGAAATATCCGACGGCCGCGAGGGCAGCGGCACTGAGACAGAGTTTCTGCCAGATCGCGAGGCTGCCCGCCCAGTCGATGATCTGCTTGCCGTAGAGCTTGCCGATGACGAAGAACGGCCAGAACGCCATCGTCCGAGCCGCGGAGAGCTCGGTGTCGAGGACCGGCAGCAATCCGCCGAAGAGCCCGACGACCAGAGAAGCGACGAGCATCGTGCGCGGGAATCGCTCGATGAAGGGGACCGTGATCATCCACCACGCCATCGACAGCAGGAACCACGTGTACCAGAACGGTCGGAGGAAGTCGTAGTCGGGATTGAGCCCGAAGAGCCACATCCACCCCCACATGAGCGGCAGCACCGTGGCGAGGAGGACGAAGTAGGTCAGAACCCGTTCGGCCAGTTTGTTCGACTTCGCCGTGATTCCGGCAAGGAAGACGAACGCCGGCATGTGGAACATGTAGATGAAGTACATCGGTGCGCCCAGGATCGGCGACTCCCATGGGGAGGTCCTGGCGAGGAGGTGGCCCAGAACCACCAGGAAGATGAGTATTCCCTTGGCGCGGTCGATGCGATAGTCCCGTGATGACACGCCGATACACTACCGCACCCGGCAGGCTTTGGGGAAAGTTCAGACCGGCGCCGAGGCGGTCGCCCGGTCGTGTGCGACGGTGCACTCGTGCGTGCGAACGGGAATGGAAACGACTAGCCGCGGGCGGCGCAGTTCACGCATTTGGCCGCGTAGGGGCGGGCCTCCAGCCGCGCCTCGGCGATGGGTCTGCCGCAGTCGATGCAGGTCCCGAACGTGCCCGCGTTCAGGCGGTCGACCGCCTCGGCGATCTCCTCGAGGCGATTCTCGGACTGTTCGAGCAAGGTCGCGGCCTGCGACCGTTCGAAGGCGAGCGTCGCCCCTTCCGGATCGTGCTCGTCGTCGCTGTTGTCGCCCTCGCGAGCGGCCGAGACCTCATCGATTCCCTGAGTCAGGCGGTCGATGAGCGCCTGCGTCTCCGCTCGTTCCGCCTCGAGCAGGTCTCGCATCGTCGCTTCGTCGATCACTCAGGCCTCGAGAGCTTCGGAGGCTTCGAGCCAGCGCATCTCGAGTTCGTCGAGTTCGTCCTGGGACTCGCGGATCGCGGCCGTGAGCTTGGCCAGTCCCTCGAAATCGGTCTGGTCGTGGGCGGCCATCTCCTCGTGCTTCTTCGCGATCTGAGTGTTCAGCTTGTCCATCCGCCGCTCGATCGACGACAGTTCCTTCTTCGCCGCCCGGGCTTCCGCGCCGGACAGCTTCGGAACCGATGCGGATCCCTCGCTCGCCGAGGCGGCCCCACCGGAACCGGTCCCGTCGTTTCCCGCTGTGGCCCCGTTCGAACCGCCGGAAGCCCTGTTCGAACCTGCAGTGCCGCGGCGTTCCTGTTCGGCTCGCAGCCGCAAGTACTCTTCGACGCCGCCGGGAACATGGCGCAGTCCGTTGTCGAGGATCGCGTACTGCTGATCGGTGACCCGCTCCAACAGGTACCGGTCGTGGGAGACGACGATGAGGGTGCCCGGCCAGGAATCGAGGAGATCCTCCATCGCCGCGAGCATGTCCGAGTCAACGTCGTTCGTCGGCTCGTCGAGGATGATGACATTGGGTTCGGCCATGAGCAGCAGCAGAAGCTGGAGTCGGCGCTTCTGCCCGCCGGAGAGCTCCTTGACCCGGGCGGACAGATGCTCCTTCGCGAAGCCGAGCCGTTCGAGCAGCTGGGCCGGAGTGAAGTCCTTGCCTTCGATGTTGAACGAGGTCTTCGACTCGGCGAGGACCTCGCGCACACGGGATTCGGCGATGCGGGCCAGATCCTTGAACTGCTGATCGAGCACACCGATCTGCACGGTCTTGCCGCGCTTGACCCGACCCGCATCGGGTTCGATCTCTCCCGAGACCAGACCTAAGAGCGTCGACTTCCCTGCACCGTTCGGACCGAGGATCCCGGTGCGCTCACCGGGACCGATGCGCCACGTGACATCCTCCAGAATCGTGGTCTCGGCGAAGTGCTTGGACACGTCGAGCAGATCGACGACGTCCTTGCCCAGGCGGGCCGTGGCCATCTTCTTCAGCTCGATCGGATTGCGCACCTCCGGCACATCGGCGATGAGCTGGTTGGCGGCTTCAATGCGGAACTTCGGCTTCGACGTCCGGGCGGGAGCACCGCGTCGCAGCCATGCGAGTTCCTTGCGCATGAGATTCTGTCGCTTCGCCTCGGTGGCGGCGGCGATCCGATCGCGCTCGACGCGCTGGAGGACATAGGCGGCATAACCGCCTTCGAAAGGCTCGACAATGCGGTCGTGGACCTCCCAGGTCTTCGTGCACACCTCGTCGAGGAACCACCGGTCGTGGGTGACCAGCAGCAGGGCTCCGGAATTCTTCGGCCACCGGCCGCGAATATGCTTCGCCAGCCACGCGATGCCGTCGACATCGAGGTGGTTCGTCGGCTCGTCGAGGATGAGCATGTCCCAATCGCCGATGAGCAGAGCCGCCAGGGCCACTCGACGGCGCTGACCGCCGGAGAGCGAGGAGATCTGCGCATCCCAATCGAGATCGGCGATGAGACCGGAGATGATGTCACGGGCCCGCGGATCGGCGGCCCATTCGTGATCGGCGGCATCGCCGACGACGGAGAAGCCGACGGTCGCCTCGTCATCGAGGTCATCGCGCTGGCCGAGCATGCCCAGACGCAGCCCGCCGCGATACGTCACGCGTCCGGAATCGGGTTCGATGGTGCCTGCGAGCATGCCGAGCAGGCTCGACTTGCCGTCACCGTTGCGGCCGACGATGCCGATCATGTCGCCGGACTCGACGGCGAGAGTGACCGAGTCGAAGACGACTCGCGTGGGGTATTCGAGGTGGAGGGCTTCTGCCCCGAGGAGATGTGCCATAGCAGTCTCTAGCCTAGTTCACCGCGGTTCGCCCGATTGACCGGATGGGCCAGTCCGGCCGGCCGCCGGCCGCATCGTTTGCCGCATCTTTCTGTCTCAAACACAAGGCGTTTTCTGTTCGCATTTCGGACCGATAACCCCACCGCATGACGGATTATTTCTTTTTCATATCGGTGTCTGCGATTGAGGTGCTAACGGACCTTTCCAAATGACCTCAGTGCATTAGACTGACCGAAACTCATCAAAATATGACAGTTCGTCCAGTGGTTTCACATTTTCGGTAAGGGCAGACAGGGCCCTCATCCGTGTGCGCTGTCTGTATCAGAAAAGAGAAAACGTGAAGAAGCTCGCTTCAGCGGTGTCGATGATCGCCGCATCTGCCCTGGTCCTCTCGGCTTGCGGCTCAGGTGGAGAATCCGGCTCCGACTACATGGCCTGCATGGTCTCCGACTCCGGCGGTTGGGACGACCAGTCCTTCAACCAGTCCGGCCGCGAGGGCATGGAGAACGCGAAGAAGAACCTCGGCATCGAAGAGAAGCTCGCCGAGTCGCAGGGCGACGCGGACTTCAAGCCGAATGTCGACAACATGGTGCAGCAGGGCTGCAACCTCACCTTCGGTGTCGGATTCCTCCTCGAGGACACGATCCAGGAAGCCGCAGAAGCGAACCCCGACCTCAACTTCGCACTCATCGACTCCACGTTCTCCGACGCCGACGGCAAGCCGGTGACGATCGACAACGCCAAGGCCGTCGTCTTCAACACCGCCGAGGCCGCGTACCTCGCCGGCTATGTTGCGGCCGCGACTTCGAAGTCGGGCAAGGTCGGCACCTTCGGCGGCATCCAGATTCCGTCGGTGACGATCTTCATGGACGGATTCGCCGACGGCGTGGACAAGTTCAATAAGGACAACAAGAAAGACGTCAAGCTGCTCGGCTGGAACAAGAAGAAGCAGGATGGATCGTTCTCCGGTGACTTCGAGAACCAGGGCCAGGGCCAGGAGCTGACCAAGCAGCTCATTTCGCAGGGCGCCGACGTGATCATGCCCGTGGCCGGACCCGTCGGCCTCGGTGCCGCGGCCGCCGCGAAGGAAGCCGGCGACGTCAACCTCGTGTGGGTCGACTCCGACGGCTACGAGTCGACCGAATACGGCGACATCATCCTCACCTCGGTGGTCAAGCAGATCTCGCAGGCCGTCGAAGACACCATCAAGGAAGGCTCGGAGGACAAGTTCTCGAATGAGCCCTACGTCGGTACGCTCGAGAACGAAGGCGTGGGCCTCGCTCCGTACCACGACTTCGAAGACAAGGTTCCCGAGGACGTGAAGAAGAAGGTCGAGGATCTGAAGAAGCAGATCGTCGACGGCAGCCTGGTCGTCGAGTCTGAGAGCACACCGAAGTAAGCTCGTCGGTTAAACTGCAGGGCCGAGTTCTTTCGGCCCTGCAGTTTTCAAGTTTGTGAGGAGAACCGGAAGCAGTGAAACTCGAGCTTCGCGGGATGACCAAGGTGTTCGGATCGTTCGTGGCCAACGACCACATCGATCTCACCATCGAACCGGGCGAGATCCACGCCCTGTTGGGTGAGAACGGCGCCGGCAAATCCACCATGATGAATGTCCTCTACGGACTCTACGACGCCGATGGGGGAGAGATCCTCATCGACGACAAGCCGGTGAAGTTCTCCGGGCCGGGCGACGCCGTCGCTGCGGGCATCGGCATGGTCCACCAGCATTTCATGCTCGTGCCCGTGTTCACCGTCGCCGAATCCGTGGCGCTGGGCTACGAACCGACGAAGAGCCTCGGGCTCCTCGACATCAGCGAGGCGCGCAAGAAGGTCAAGGAGATCTCTTCGCGCTTCAATTTCAACATCGATCCCGATGCCCTCATCGAGGATCTGCCGGTCGGCGCCCAGCAGCGAGTGGAGATCATCAAGGCCCTGTCCCGGGATGCCGAGATCCTCATCCTCGACGAGCCCACGGCTGTGCTCACTCCGCAGGAGACCGACGAGCTGATCTCGATCATGCGCCAGCTCAAGGAGCAGGGCACGTCGATCGTCTTCATCACCCACAAACTCCGTGAGGTCCGCGCGATCGCTGATTCGATCACGGTCATCCGCCGCGGAAAGATCGTCGGAGAGGCCTCGCCGGAGTCGACCGAGACCGAGCTGGCCAGCCAGATGGTCGGCCGTGCCGTGTCTCTGACGACCGAGAAGGATGCCGCCGATCCCGGCGATGCCACCTTCCAGGTGCGCGGACTCACCGTCGTCGACAAGGCCGAGAACGTCGTCGTCGACGACGTGTCCTTCGACGTCCGTCGCGGCGAGATCCTCGCCGTCGCCGGTGTCCAGGGCAACGGGCAGACCGAACTGGCCGAGACGATCATCGGTCTCACCGAACCGCGGTTGGGCACGATCACCCTCGACGGGAAGAAGCTCGTCGGGGATTCGGTCAAGGACCGCCTCGGTGCCGGTATCGGCTTCGTTCCCGAAGACCGGTCGACCGACGGCATCATCGCGGAATTCGCGATCCGCGAGAACATGATCCTCGACGTCTACGACCGTGAGCCCTATGCCAAGGGCCTGAACATGCGATCGAAGGTCATCAGCGAAGAGGCGAAGAAGAAAGTCGAGGAGTTCGACATCCGCCTCGGCAGCGTCTCCGACCCGATCTCGACCCTCTCCGGCGGAAACCAGCAGAAAGTGGTGCTCTCCCGCGAGCTCGGCCGCGATCTGCGACTGTTCATCGCCAGCCAGCCCACCCGCGGACTCGACGTCGGATCGATCGAATTCGTGCACAAGCGCGTCATCGCCGAACGCGATTCCGGCACCCCCTGCATCATCGTCTCGACCGAACTCGACGAGGTCTACGGCCTCGCCGACCGAATCGCCGTGATGTACGCCGGGCGCATCGTCGGCATCGTGGGACCCGAGACCTCCCGCGAAGCACTGGGCCTGATGATGGCCGGCGTTCCCGCCGACGAAGCCCTCGAAGCAACGGACGACGACTCAGCCACCACCCCGGCGGAGGAGACCAAATGACGACTGATATCTCACCGGCGGCTCCTTCCGCGGCACCGCCGCCGGAGTCCGAGACCGAGGACGGCAAGGAACAGACTCTGCTCCAGCAGATCATGTCGGGATCCTGGCTGGTCTCGCTGCTGGCGATCGTTCTCGCCCTTCTGTTCGGCGGTGTCCTCATCGCCGTGTCGAACGCGGAGGTCGTCGCGGCGGCCGAGAACTTCTTCGCCGCTCCCGGCGAGTTCTTCGCCACGCTCTTCCAGACCGTCGGCAATGCCTATTCGGCGCTGTTCCGCGGAGCGGTATTCGACTGGGACGCACGCACCACCGAACGCGCCATCCGCCCCCTGACCGAATCGATGGTCTCGGGCACCCCGCTCATCCTCACCGGTCTCGGCATCGCCTTGGCCTTCCGCTGCGGTCTGTTCAACATCGGCGGTCAGGGCCAGGTCATCCTCGGCGCGACCATCGCCGGATTCCTCGGCTACGCGCTGCCGCTGCCTCCCGTCGTCCACATGCTCGTGGCCGCGATCGGCGGAATCATCGGCGGTGCGATCTGGGCCGGAATCGCCGGTGTCCTCAAGGCACGCACCGGTGCCAACGAGGTGATCGTGACGATCATGCTCAACTCGATCGCCGGCTACGCACTGGGCTACCTGCTCAAGCAGAACTGGTTCACGCACACGACCTCGGCGAACCCGCAGTCCCGCGTCATCGACGACTCCGCGCAGATGTTCCTGCTGCTGCCACCGCCGTTCCGTCTCCACTTCGGGTTCGTCATCGCCATCCTCGCCACGATCTTCGTGTGGTGGCTGCTCGAGCGTTCGACGATCGGCTTCGAGTTCAAGGCCGTCGGCGCGAACCCGCACGCGGCCCGGACCGCAGGCATCTCCGTGTCGAAGGTGACTATCCTCGTCATGATCGTCGCCGGTGCCCTGGCCGGACTCGGCGGTGCCGCTCAGGTGCTCGGCACCGAATACAAACTCACCGGCGGAATCAGCGGATCGATCGGCTTCGACGCCATCACCGTCGCCCTGCTGGGAAGGTCGAAACCGCTGGGGACGTTCCTTGCGGGCCTGCTCTTCGGCGCGTTCAAGGCCGGCGGCTACCTCATGCAGTCCCAGACCGGTACGCCGATCGACATCGTCCTCGTCGTCCAGTCCGTCATCGTGCTGCTCATCGCGGCCCCGCCCCTGGTGAGGTCGATCTTCCGGTTGCCCACACCGGTGCTCAAGCGGAAGGAGGACTGAGATGACTGCTCAGACCATGGATAAGACACCTTCGATCCAGGTCAAGGCGCTTGCGCCGATCGCCTGGAAGTTCCCGATCGTCTATACGATCCTCGCCCTCGTCTCGCTCATCTTCTTCGGCCTCATCGGCCGTGACGGGGAGACGACCTTCCGGGTGGCCACCGGCGGAGACTTCTTCGCCATCCCCGACTTCGCCGTGTCCTCGACCGCGGCGGGGCTGACGCTGGGCATCCTGCTCATCATCATGGCCGCTGTGTCCATCTATGTGGCGATCAGGCGCATCGACCTCGGCTCGTGGTTCCCGATGCTCTTCGGCGTCATCTTCGTTCTCTCCTTCCTCGCCTGGGCCGGCGGCGGATCCGGAGGCGTCATCCCGCTGACGACGCTGCTCGCCGGTGCCCTGGCACTGTCCGTGCCGCTGATCTTCGGCGCCATGTGCGGTCTCGTGGGAGAACGTTCGGGCATCATCAACATCGCCATCGAGGGCCAGCTGCTGGCCGGTGCGTTCCTCGCCGCGGTGGTCGCCTCGGTGGTGAAGAACCCCTACGCGGGACTTCTCGCCGCTCCCATCGCCGGTGCCCTGGTCGCCGTGGTGCTCACCTTCTTCGCGGTGAAGTACTGGGTCAACCAGATCATCATCGGCGTGGTCCTCAACGTCCTCGTCGTCGGCATCACGAGCTTCCTCTACTCGACGGTTCTCACCCAGGACCCGGGACTATGGAACTCCCGCCAGAAGCTGCCGAACCTGCCGATCCCGCTGCTCTCGGACATTCCGGTGCTCGGACGGGTGCTGTTCGACCAGAACATCCTCGTCTACATCATGTACGTCGTCGTCATCGCGCTGCAGATCTTCGTGTTCCGCTCGAAATGGGGTCTGCGGATGCGCGCCGTCGGTGAGCACCCGAAGGCGGCGGACACCGTCGGCATCAAGGTCAACTTCACTCGTGTGCGCAATACGCTGCTCGCCGGTGCCATCGCAGGCCTCGGCGGTGCCTTCTTCACCGTCGGCTCCGGATTGGCGTTCGGCAAGGAGATGTCGGCCGGACAGGGCTATATCGCCCTGGCCGCCATGATCCTGGGCAAGTGGAACCCGAAGGGTGCGCTGTTCGCTGCCCTGCTGTTCGGCTTCTCCAAGAGCCTCGGCAACACTCTGCAGTCCATCGGCACACCGGTGGCCAACGAGCTGCTGCTCATGCTGCCCTACATCGTCACCGTCTTCGCCGTCGCTGGATTCGTCGGTCGGGTCCGCCCGCCGGCCGCGGAAGGTGTGCCCTACGTGAAGTGAGCCCCGCCTCGGCGATGGATCGGCATTTCCCCTCGATCACCCCACAGTCACCACCCGAAGGAAGAGATATCCCCATGACTGCCCCCGAACCCCGCGCTTCCGCACCCGAGTCGACCGACCCGGTCTGGAGCGAGGAACCCACCCCGGTCAGCCCCGAAGACCTCAGCGAAGGCACCTGGGAGCTGCTGCGAGCCGAGGCGACACGGGCGATGACGAAGGCCTATGTGCCGTACTCGAACTACCCTGTCGGAGCCGCCGGTCTCGCCGACGACGGTCGCATCGTCGGCGGCTGCAATATCGAGAATGCCTCGTTCGGGGTGACGCTGTGCGCGGAATGCTCGCTGGTCTCCGAGCTGTTCATGACCGGCGGGGGCCGCCTCGTCGCCTTCGACTGCGTGGACGGAGAGGGCAACACCCTCGTTCCCTGCGGGCGATGCCGACAGCTGCTGTTCGAACACGGGGGCAACGACCTCGTCATCAACATGCCCAGCGGACGCGCCCCGATGTCCGTGGTCCTGCCCGAAGCCTTCGGCCCCGACCACCTGGCCGGGGCGCACGAGGGCCATGAGGCCAAGCACTGATCGACGAGAACGAAGGATTGAGACCGTGAGCGTAGAAGCATTCGACACCGTCGACGTCATCGCCGCAAAGCGAGATGGCCGAGCCCTGAGCAAGGAGCAGATCGACTGGGTCATCGACGCCTACACTCGGGGTGCTGTCGCCGAAGAGCAGATGGCGGCCCTGGCCATGGCGATCTTCATCAACGACATGGCACCGGTTGAGATCGCGCACTGGACGCAGGCGATGATCGACTCCGGTGAGCGCATGGACTTCTCGTCCCTGTCCCGGCCCACCTCGGACAAACATTCGACCGGGGGAGTCGGCGACAAGATCACCCTGCCCCTGGCCCCGCTCGTCGCCGTCTTCGACGTGGCCGTCCCGCAGCTCTCCGGCCGCGGCCTCGGCCACACCGGAGGCACCCTGGACAAGCTCGAATCGATTCCCGGCTGGCAGGCGGGACTGAGCAACGAGGCGATCGTCGACCAGCTCGAGGACGTCGGCGCCGTCATCTGCGCCGCCGGATCCGGATTGGCGCCGGCCGATAAGAAGCTCTACGCCCTGCGCGACATCACCTCGACGGTCGACTGCATTCCGCTCATCGCCTCCTCGATCATGTCGAAGAAGATCGCCGAGGGCACCTCCGGTCTCGTCCTCGACGTCAAGGTCGGCTCCGGTGCGTTCATGAAGGACCTGGCGAAGGCTCGCACACTCGCGCAGACGATGGTCGAACTCGGCAAGGCCGCAGGCGTCAACACCTCGGCGCTGCTGACCGATATGTCCACGCCCTTGGGCCTGACCGTCGGCAATGCCCTCGAGGTCCGCGAATCCGTCGAGGTCCTCGCCGGCGGCGGACCCGCCGACGTCGTCGATCTCACCGTGGCTCTGGCGGAGGAGATGCTGCGCCTGGCAGGCAAGACCGATGTCGATGTTCGAGCCGCGCTGGCCGACGGTCGAGCCATGGACAAGTGGAAGCAGATGATCCGCGCCCAGCACGGCGACCCGGACGCCGCTCTGCCGGCCGCCGAGCACACTGAGGTCGTCACAGCGACCGACTCCGGGGTGCTTACGAAACTCGACGCGCTGGGCGTCGGGGTGGCATCGTGGCGTCTCGGCGCCGGACGGGCACGGAAGGAAGACCCGGTCCAGGACGTGGCCGGAATCGAACTGCACGCCAAACCAGGGGACACGGTCACGGCCAGTCAGCCGCTCATGACACTGCACACGGCGACCCCGGAACGGTTCGAGCGCGCCATCGAGGCTTTGGAGTCCGCGGTCGAGATCGGCGGGGATGCCGCCTCGGTGCCGGAATCGATCGTCTTCGACACGATCACCTGAGCCGAATCGCACACTCTCAGCACTGCCGCGCGGCCGCTGGCCTCGCTACGCTGGACCTGATGACTCTGCGCGGCACCTGCACGCGCAACCATGCACGACCACGCAACCTTGCACGACCACTTCTGGAGGACCGAATGACCAGCCGCACCGATGTCGCGAACATCATCGACCACACCCTGCTCAAGCCCGAAGCGACCCGCGCCGACGTCGATGCCCTCGTGGCGGAGGCGAAGGAGCTGGGCGTGCTCGCGATCTGCGTGTCACCGTCCATGCTGCCGGTCACCGATCCGGGTGAGCTCGTCGTGGCGACCGTCGTCGGGTTCCCCTCCGGCCAGGTGAAGCCGGAGATCAAAGCCGCCGAGGCTGCTCAGGCCGTCGCCGACGGTGCTGCCGAAGTCGACATGGTCATCAACATCGGACAGGCCGTCGCCGGGGACTTCGACGGACTCGAGGCTGATATCCGCGGCGTCGTCGAGGCCAGCGGGGACGCCCTCGTCAAGGTCATCATCGAATCGGCTGCGCTCAACGACGAGCAGATCGTCGAGGCCTGCCGCCGCTCGGAGGCCGCAGGAGCCGGATTCGTCAAGACGTCGACCGGTTTCCACCCGGCCGGAGGCGCCAGCGCTCATGCTGTGTCTCTCATGCGCGAGACCGTGGGCGACCGCCTCGGGGTGAAGGCCTCCGGCGGAATCCGCACCGCCGAAGCAGCCGAAGAGATGATCGCCGCCGGCGCGTCCCGATTGGGCCTCTCCGGCAGCGCCGCAATCCTCAACTCCCTCTAATTACTACCTGACGGCGGCCCAGCTACCTCGCGCGAGGTAGTTGGGCCGCCGTCAGGTAGTTCTGGGAGTGTCAGAGGGCGAGGGCTTTCCGGATCTTAGTGACGGCCTTCTGCGCCGTTCGCTGTTTGATGAGGCCCTCTTTTGCATGGGCCGCGATCCCCAGGGTCGACTCTTTCCGGTCGAGTACGACGATGACGTAGGCCGGATTCATCGACGCGAAGCCTGATCCGATGACACCGCGGATGGTGACGACAGGGTCGTCGGTCGCAGGAGTGTGTGCGGACACCAGCTGAGTCACCTGATTGAGAACGCGTTCGGTCTCATTCGGTGGAACTTCGATGACGGCGTGATGGGTTTCGGTCTTCAGCCGCTTCGCCGACCACTCGGCACCGAGTCGACCGGCACCGAAGACGTTGCTGCTTTCGCCCAGTGATCCCAGCAGGCTGGTCAGAACCGCGTCGACCTCTGGATCGTGAGGAACGTCCATCGTCGCCTCCTTATCACAGCTACTGGCCCTAAATACTACGTGACGGCGGCCCAGCAACCTCGCGCGAGGTTGCTGGGCCGCCGTAAGGTAGTAATTAGAGGGAGAAGAAGTTTTTGAGCTCGGTGCTGATCGAGTTCAGGCGCTCCGTTAGGGCCGGTTTGAGCGAGGCGCTGGCCGAGGCGGTCGGCAGGCGCACTCCGGCGCTGGCCGCAGCACGTGCATCGGCCTCGGCCGCAGCCTGGATTTCCGAGGGTTCGGCGACGACCTCGAGATAGCATTTCAGTTTCGGCTCGGTACCCGAAGGACGCACGATGACCCGCGAGTTCGACTCCGAGAGGAGCAGGATTCCATCGGTCGGCGGCAGCCCCTCATACCCTGCCGACAGGTCGTGGACCTCGGCGACCGGGGAGCCGGCAAGAGCGGCCGGAGGGTTCTCACGCAGCTTCGCCATCGCCGTGCCGATGAGAGAGACATCGTCGAGACGGAAACTCAGCGGAGCGGTGGCGAAGTATCCGTCGCGATTTCGGATGCGATCGAGCTCGGTCTCGATGCTGCTGCCCGCAGCCTTGAGCCGTGAGGCCAGCGCTGCGAACGTCACAGCCGCCGAAATCCCGTCCTTGTCGCGTACGATCATAGGGTCGACGCAGTAGCCGAGTGCTTCTTCGTAGCCGAAGACAAGCCCGAGACTGGCACGAGATATCCACTTGAAACCAGTGAGTGTGTTCACTGCGGCGAAACCGTGGCTCTGAACCGCAGCCGCGAGAGCCCGGGAGGACACGATCGAGTTCGCGAAAACGGCGCCGTCTGAACCGCTTTCTGCGAGTCGGCCGGCGAGGTCCTCACCCAACAGCAGCCCCACCTCGTCGCCGGAGAGCTGACGGTAGCCGATGGCCGCCGACTCATCCGGGATGGCCGCGGAGAATCGGTCGGCATCCGGATCGTTGGCGATGATGAGTTCGGCACCGACCTCACGGGCCAGGGCAAAGGACTCATCGAGTGCGCCGGCTTCCTCCGGGTTCGGGAAGGACACCGTCGGGAAGTCCGGATCCGGTGCCTGCTGGGAGGCCACCGGGTGGAGGTTTGTGAACCCGGTGCGGGTCAGAGCAGCCTCGGCGACTCCGGCACCGACACCATGCAGCGAGGTCAGCACGATCGAGAGTTCCGACTCCGCCCGGACACCCAGATCGTCGATGCGCGACAGATAGTCCTCGACGATCGACTCGTCGAGATGTTCCCACCCGGACTCCGCACGTGACACAGACGTCACGGACTCGACTGCTGAGATCTTTTCGGCGATGAGCGCATCGGCCGGGCTGACGATCTGCGCTCCGGCACCCGCTTCGGCGTCGGCCTCGGATCCGATCGCCTGCAGCGGACGCTGTCCCAGGTAGACCTTGTAGCCGTTGTCAGCCGGTGGGTTGTGGCTGGCCGTGACCATGACTCCGGCATCAGCCCCGCGCTTCAACAGAGCATAAGCGAGCAGCGGGGTCGGCAGCTGCTCGGGCAGCTGAATCGCGACTCCGCCGGCGGCGGTGATGACGGCGGCAGTGTCGGCGGCGAACTCCGCGGACTTGTACCGGGCATCGCACCCGATGACGACTTGGAAGCCCTCACCGACGGTGTCTGCGAGGAATGCGGCCAGTCCGGCGGCGGCACGGATGACGACGGCTCGGTTCATCCGGTTAGGGCCGGCGGCGATCTCGCCGCGCAGACCGGCCGTGCCGAAGACGAGGGGACCGGAGAACCGGTCCTCGAGATCGGCGACCGCCGCCTCGTCGCCGCTCTCGGCCTCGGCGAGGATGTGCTCCAAGGAGATGGCCGTCTGCGGATCAGGGTCGTCGGCGATCCAGGCACGGACCACCTCGGCGTCGAATCCATTCGTGAAGCGGTCGGCTACGCGGGTCATATGAGGTCCTTTGCGAATTCGCGGTGGCGGGGCGGGGGAGCGCGGAGTGGGGCTGGCTGTCTCAGAGCTTCGCGACGATGTCGGCGAGCAGACGGGAGATGCGCGGGGCGGCCGCGGCTCCGGCTTCGATGACCTCTGCATGAGAGAGCGGGGTCTCCTGGATGCCGGCGGCAAGGTTCGTCACCAGCGAAATTCCCATGAGTTCGAGCCCGGACTGACGTGCGGCGATGGCCTCCAACGTCGTCGACATTCCCACCAGATCGGCACCGAGGACCCCGGCCATGCGCACCTCAGCGGGGGTCTCGTAATGAGGTCCGCGGAACTGTGCGTACACGCCCTCGTCGAGCGTCGGGTCGATCTCCTTGGCGATGGCTCGCATCCGCGGGGAGTACAGATCGGTGAGATCGACGAAGTTCGCGCCCTCGATCGGAGAGGTGCCGGTGAGATTGATGTGATCGGAGATGAGCACCGGAGTGCCGGGCCCCCAATTGCGGTTGAGCCCGCCGCACCCGTTCGTCAGCACCAGCGAGGAACAGCCGGCAGCCGCGGCGGTGCGCACACCGTGGGCAACCGCCCGGACACCCTTGCCCTCGTAGTAGTGGGTGCGCGATCCGAGGACGAGCGCATGCTTGCCGCTGGCTTCGATGCGCACCGTGCGCAACGTCGCGCCGTGGCCCTCGACGGTGGGGGCGTGGAATCCGGGGACCTCCGCCGCGGAGATCTCGGCAACGGTCTCGCCGAGGAGGTCCGCCGCCCCGCCCCAACCGGAGCCGAGTACGAGCGCGATGTCATGGGCTTCGATGCCCGCGTTCGCGTTGATGGTCGTGGCCGCGGCGTGCGCGGCGGCGGTAGGATCGCTTAAGTCAGTCATGACGCCAAGATTATCAAGTTCCCCACCGCCCAAGGAGCGAGCACATGCCGATTCGAGAGCTGACCGACGGTGACGATCTGCGCCTGAATGAGGTGTTCGCCGACGCGACCACCCCGGCCGGTCATATGGCCAGGTCCTTGTTCCGTCCGTCCTCGGATTCGCCGTTGATCCGCTCCGTCGTCGCCGAGGTGGTCCCCGACGTTCCCGTCGGAGCCGCCGCGATCGCCGAATCCCCGCTTCACCCCTACCGGGCGTGGGTCCACGTCGAGGTCGCCGCCGAGGAGCAGGGACATGGTCAGGGGCGTGAACTCTTCGACGCAGTGTGCGCGGAGACGCGGGGAACCGCACTCGAGGGCCTCGATCTGCGTGCCCGTGTGCACGCCGGCAGCCCGGGAGAGGGCTTCGCGCAGGCTCTCGGCTTCACCCCACTGACGACGACCCGCGTGATCAAGGTGCCCGCCGGTGCTCTGCCTCCGGCCGGCGGCGGTCGGGCCGAGGACCTCGAGATCGTTGCCACCGGTTCGGTGAAGCTGACGAAGGCATTCCTCGCCTGGTACACCGCCGTCAACCGAGACGATGCCGTCGGCCAGTTGACCATCGGACAGGTGAACAACGTCTTCCTCTCCGAGGCGGCCGGAGCTCATGGTGCCGCACTGCTGAACGGCGCTGCCGGAACCGCCGAGGCGGGTGGACTCAGCGCCTTCGCCGTGTCCTATGCGCGGGAGGCCGATGAGACCGCCGGTGTTCTGCCCTCGGCCGGTGAACCGGGTGCCGGTGCGACCGCCGGCGACGGGACCGCTGTTGTCGACCAGGTCGACGAGGAACCGCCGACCGAGCTCATCCTCGGGTCGATGTTCGAGACTCGCGACGATGCCGCAGACACCACGGGTGAGGACTTCGCCGCGGCCGTCGCCGATGCCGAACTCCTGTTGGCCAGGCTGTCGGTCGACGCCGATGTCGTCATCGAAGTCACGAGCGGAATGCCCGTGATCTCCTCGCTCGCCGATCGACTGCTCGACGCCGGAACCGCCACCGAGCTCTACCGCTACGAGACTCTCTCAGGACCGCCTGCCGACGTCAACTGACTCAGGCTCGACTCCCGTTGGGCTGAAGAGGCGAACAGGGCGAGCCCGGTCCTCGGTGACGAACCAGCCCGTCCCCGGCAGCCCGTCGAGCGGGGCCTGTCGCAGCACTCCGAGCCCGGTGAGATCTTGCCTGGTATGCGCACCGAGCACGAGAAGCGGTCCGAGACTCTGTGCCTTCGCCAGAGAGGAACCATAGCCGGGAGTGAACCGTGTCGGCACAGTGAGCACATGGAAGCGTCCGTCGAGCAGATCCCAGTCGGCTGGTTCCGATTCCATGTGCACATCGTCGTGGACAGAGACCCCGCCGAGGCGGCCCAGGTACGTCGCGAATCCGGTCTTGCCGCTCTGCGGAGAACCGCGAACGGTGAGCACCGAACCGTCTCGCCGCGGATCCCACACCACGAGGTCGTCGAAAGCATCAACGCCGACCCGGATGCAGCCCGGCATGCCGCTGAAGGGTTCCTCGCCCACGCCCACAGATTGGTCAAGCCCCCGCCAGCGTGGAGCGAATCCCTTCCGGGCCTCCGGAATGCCGGGTGATCCGCCGAGGATGCTGGTGCCCGCCTCGGACATCGACGAATCGAATCGTGCCGCATCACCGGGTGCGAACTGCACATCAGCACCGTCCCCGCCGGCGGCCTGCGCGCGGGGACCGCGGATGACGGCGCGGAGATCCGGCCACGAACCGGCGAATCGCTGTCGGCTGAGCCCGACGCTCGTTCCGTCTTCGCCGGCCTCGGGCGGAAAGATGATCTGGGTGGAGAAACGAGAGCTCCTGCTCGTCATATTCCGGCACCCGGCGAGCAGGAACACGAGATCCGATTCGGCACCATGTCCGAGGAGACGTTCGGCCCGTTCGGCCCAGTAGTGGTCGAGCGAGTCGACGAACTCGGCCCAATTGCTGCAGACGATCAGGCTCGGTGGCTGTCGACTCTGCCTCGACCCGGTCGGGGAATCTGTGCTTTCACCGGCGCGCGAGAATCTGCTCGGGCCCCCACTGGCAGAGAGATGGTCGAGCACCGCCTGAATCCGCCAGCCCGAGCTCAATCCGCAGCTGATCTCGGCCCAGTCGAGGACCGCGGCGATCCTGCCGATCGCGATGATCCGCCGGGTCGGAGCGGCCGCTCGTGCCATGGCCGCAAGCACGGATTCCACGGTGTCCGGGCTGCCGCCTGTGAGGATCGTGGAACCATCCACGTCCGGGTCGAATGTCCACATCTGCTGCCGCTGCTGACTGGGAACATCGATGATCCCCGTGACTGCCGGCGCGAATTCACCACCGTCCGTCACCGGTACCGCAGAGGAAGCGGCGAGCTCACCATCAGAATGGGTCAGTGCCCCTGCCGCCCAGGCCGACATCTCTTCAGGTCCCGGCAAGGGAGGCAGCACCACCTGTCGATGAGCCGAAGCGTCCTCGGCCCTGGCGATGTCGTGAGCCGCGGCGATGATGTTGTCGACGTGAACGCCGTGGGCGCCGCTGGCCAGGGACGGAACCGGCCCCGGAACCCAGGGACGAACGCGAGGGCGGAGGGCCGCCTCGGTGTGGGCGTCATGTCCGAAAGGAACCGCCACGCGGAATCGGGTGACGCTGATCCCGGAGTCCAGACAGGCGGCGCCGGGCTTGTCCGCGGGCAGGAACGCACCCGCCTCGGAGCCGATGACGTCGAAGGAATCGGTCTCATCGCGCACTCGCAGGCACACGCGAATGTTGATGTTCGCCTTCATCTGCCCGGTGACGACGCCCATCGGGCGCTGAGTGGCGAGAATGAGGTGGACGCCGAGGGACCGGCCGAGAGCTGTGAGGTGTTCGAGCAGGTCGGCGGCGCGAGGATGAGTGGCCATCAGCGCATGGAACTCGTCGATGACGACGACTAGTCGTGGGGGAGGATCGGCGAGATCGGTGACATCGGCACACCCGTGATCGGCCAACAGCCGCTCTCGATGGGTGATCTCGGCGCGCACGGAGACGAGAGCGCGAAAGGCGAGACCGGAGTCGAAGTCGTCGAGCACACTGTCGGTGTGAGGCAGATCCTGCAGTGGTGAAAACGTGGCCCCACCTTTGAAATCGATGAGGACGAAACGCAGTCGCCGAGGCGGCTGTGCCAAGGCCATCGACAGCAGCCATGTCTGCAGGAGCAGGGATTTTCCGCTGCCCGTGGTGCCGGCGACGAGAGCGTGAGGACCGTCGGAGAACAGATCGACGCCGACGTCACCGACGGTTCCGCGCCCGATCGGCACCGGCCCCGAGGCGGGAGACCGCCACCGCGCTCTGATGGCCCCGGGTGCATCGTCACAGAGCTCGCCGAGACCATGGTCGGGCCAGGTGCGGGGGCCGGTTTCGGCCGAACGGCCACAGTGCAGAGTGACGAATCGCGCGGCCGGCATGAGTGCAGCGACGAGTGCCCGTCCTGGCACCGGGCCACCGGGTGCGGTCGACGAGGTAGTGCGTGCCTGCGCGAGAGAGCCCACCGTCAGCGAGACCGCAGAGCCGGCATGCGGGGCGGTGAGCGTGAGCACGGCGGGGTGAACCGCCTCGTCGAGGGTGATCGAGATGGGATCGTCGATGCCGGCGTCTGGGCGTGACCCTGACCCGACAGTGGTCGATGCGTGGTCGGCGGAGAACCCGGTGCCTGCCAGTTCCGGCAGCAATGAGAGTTCGGGACTCGGTCGCCATCTGAATCGCCGGTCGGCCAACCAGGCGAAGGCCATGGTGCGCAGGACTGCGGGTGTTCCGCTGACGGTGACCGTGGTCGTACGTGGATCGATGCGGACCGGCATATCGGTGCAGACGATCCGACCGTCGATGTGGTCTGTTCCATGCTGCAGCCGTTCGTCGATGGTGATTTCGCTGAAGACCGTCCCGAAACCCAGACACAGACCAGGGGACGAGAAGATCATCTGACGGTGCGACGTCTCCAGGCGGCTCAGCCTGGCCCGCGCCTCGGCCAACGCCTCGTCGCGGTCAAGTCGACATTGCGCGCTGTCGCGAGTGAAACGCTTCTTCTCCACCACGTAGGCGACCCACCCGGAGAGCGGGGCCGAAACGCTGAAGAACAGGAACCACCACATTCCGGTGGCCACGGCCAGCACCACGCCGATGCCGACGGGGATGAGGAACGTCCACCACTGTGGGGGTCTGGCCGGCCGAGGATCGTCGATCGTCTTCGGGGCGATGTGGATGTCATTGCTGTGGTGCAGCGGCGGGGACCGGATCGGCGGAGCCGAACGGGCAGCCGAGGAAGAAGAGCCGGCCGACGAGCCGTCTGCCGTGCCCGGTGCGAGCACAGTCGCACCCAGAGCTGCGGCGGGCCCAGTCCCCGTGGCATCGAGTCGCAGCGGCTGAGGGGCGCGGGAGATGCTGGGGTCGATGATGGTCAGGCAATCAGGGTGGGGCAGTCGAGACAAGCGAGCCCGCCGTGGGTCGAGCGTCAGGGCGAATCCCGCATCCGGTCCTGCCAGGACGGACACGTTCGTCCGCGCGGAGTCGGCACAGTCGTCGGTGGTGCGCAGAACATTCGCCCCAACAACAGTGATGGGATTGAGTCTTTGCCAATGACCCCAGCTGATCGACTCGATTCTGTGATCGTCGAGCCGGTTGCCGGCGGCCAAGTCCTGGGAAGTCAGTTCCGCTCCGAGGGCAGACCGGAAGACCTCGAGGGCCGGTTGGGCTGATTCGGCTTCGATGCTCATGCTCGTGACGGCTCCGTTCGTCTCAATGCGGTGGATGAGTCCCAGGGTTCTCATGCCCACAGACTCACCGCGAGCGCATGGCTTGGGCAAGAGCGAGAATGCGCCCTGTGGATACGCTTTGGGCATCCACAGCCTCAGGATGCGTGAGTGGAGCCTGTGCCCACAGGAATCGGCGTCGAGGTGGAGACGGCTCGGGTTGATCAGTCGAGGCGCAGGGCACCCCGGGCATAAGCGGTGGCGTGGAGGTCGATGAGGCCGGGGACGAACGGCGAGAGCAGCGCCGGCGAGTAGCGGGCTTCGATGCGGATGCGCACCGAATGCGTTCCATCGGCGTCGGCGCTCAACCGCAGATTGCCCATGTCCTTCGGAGTCGGCACCGCGTTGAGGTACCGTCCGGCGGCGCGTTTGGCCGCCGGAGGTGAGAACATGAGACCGGGATCGTCACCGGGAGCCGGTTCGAACGAGTCCGAGGCCGCCAGCGCCGCAGAATCGGCCAGCCCCTGCAGCTCTCGGCGGGCCATGTGCAGGTCGGTCAGGGCGGCGATGAGGAAGGCCAGCAGCAAGGCGATGACGACGAAGCCGATGGCCAGCGGCGTGATCGACCCGGCATCCGAATCATGATCCGATTCGCGGCCGATCTGCGATTCGCGTCCCCGTTCACAGCGGTTCTCTCCCGCGGTCGGCATATCACTGATGTCCTGTGGCGACGACGTCGGTGTGGTTTGCGCGCAATGTGATGTGTGGAGACCGGTCGGAGCCGAAGAGGAGCGGGAACCCGGGCAGTGACACTTTCGTCTCGACTCGAGCGGTGATGAGAGAGCCGGCCTGTCCACAGGGTCCGGCACACGAGTAGGTGATGGAAGTCGGCGCATCACGCAGCCCGAAGTCCGCGAAATGCATTTTCGCGACGGCATGGGCGCGAGCCTCCGAGGGGTTCGCGTCGCGGGCGGCGATACGTGAGGCCGACATCGCCGCCGAGGTGGTCGCATAGCTGGCCGCCTGCAGCTGGGAGAGGGTGAGCATGAGGTAGATGACCGGGATGAGCAGGACGATGGAGGCGAAGATGAACTCGATGACCGCCGTTCCTTCGTCTGCGTCGTCGGTCGCGACTCCCTGGACGAACGCGGGTTCAGTCACGGTCGACGTCCTCGACGATGGATCGTCCGCGCAGGTCCCAGACCTCGGCGGGTCCCCACAGCCCGAGGACGGGCAGCGGGGTCGTCACCCTCACCTCGACGATCTCGACGGCACCGCGCTGTGACGTCGAGACTGTGACCTTCTGGGCATAGCGCTCGCCCACGGACACTCGGATGAGGTCGCGGGTGAGCTTCTGCCCGTCGCGCGGAGTCTGATCGGCCAGGCTCGCCTGCCTCGCCCCTGCGATGGCGGAGTCGATGACAGTGTTGCGGACGTGAATGACGAGACCGATCTGCAGGGCGCCGGCCAGGATGAGGGCCAGCAGCGAGGCGATGAGGGCGAACTCGGCGACGGCGGATCCCGAATCGCTGTGCTCGCCTGCCTCCGTCATCGAGGCAATCCTCCTCCGACTTCCCGGTAGTGTCTCGTCGCCACTGGTCACAGCTGGGTCACCCGGCCCCGCGGACCTTGTTCATCGCGTCTTGGAACATCGAGGTGAAGGCCTCGCCGGCCAGAGCCCACAATGCGACCACTAACCCCGCAGTCATCAGGGTGATGAGGACCCAGCCGGGAACGTCCCCGCGATCGGGACGGTCGACATCGGCGGTGAGGTCCGGGTCGATGCCGGTCTCGGCCACCTCGGTGATGGTGGTTCCACCTCGTGGAGGAGGACCCGGGATGAGCCCGAGCATGAACGGGACGAGGCGGTAGGTGAACTGGCGGAACATCGTGTCTCCTTCATCGGCGAGGTCGAGGGTTCGATCCGCGTGGTCAGTGGTGCGGGACTGGCTGTGGGTGCGGGCGTGGTCAGGGGAGCGGGTGTGGTCGGTGGTGCGGGGTGTGGTCGCTACGGACTGAGGTCGAGGACGGTCAGAGACGGGAAGACGGCGAAGATCACGGTGACGGGAAGCACGAAGACGACAACCGGAACGAGCATCCCGATCTCTTTGCGACCGGACAGTTCCAGCAGCCGTCGTCGGGACTGTTCGCGCACGTCAGCGGCTTGGGATCGGAGCACCTCGGCCAGCGGGGTGCCGCGGGTCATCGACACGGCGAGGCCGTCGACGAACTGGACGATCTCGGGGATGGCGATGCGCGTAGCCATCCCATCGAGCGCATCGACCAACGGTGTCCCAGTGCGAGTGGCGGCCAGGGCTGCGCGGAGTTCGTCGATGAGGTCGCCGGAGCAGGTGCGGCACACGCGTTCGAGAGCCTCCACGATCCCCTCACCGGCGGTGATGGACAGTGCGAGGAGTTCGGCGACAGTGGGGAATTCGGCCAGCACGCGGGATTCGTGGCGGGCGATGGCTTGGCTGAGCCGCCAATCGTTGAAGACGTGCCCGGCAATGCCGCCGCTGATGACGAGGACGACGGTGACGATGGGGGAGAAGCCGCGCTGCGCCGACAGGGCACCGGCCAGACCGCCGGCGACGACCATCCCGACGAGGATGCTCAGCACCTGACTGATGCGGAAGCGCTCGATCGTGGCATTGCCGCCGAGGCGGTCGATGCGCAGCCGCAGAGTCGCATCCGTGGTGATGCGCGACGTCACCCACAGGGTCGAACCGATCAGCCAGGACTTCACCAGTCCCCAGAACCCCTCGGTGCGAGGGGTCGGCGGAACGTAGATGTCGACCAGGGATTCCTGATCCCGCAGATAGGGTGCGATCCGCGACGACAGAGTCGGTCTGCGCAGCGGCGGGAGGGAGAGGACGAAGACACACAGGGCGAAGCCGTTGAAGAGCCCGAGGGCCAGGACCGACAGGGGCTCGCCGAGGGGACTCATGCCGCCCGCCGGTCCGCAGCGTCTTTGTCGTCGGCCGAGAATCCGCCACTCGCGCCGGGGCTGCCCGCGAAACGTCGGTGGGCGGCGCTGAGTGAGGACCCTTCGATGACTCTGGGTTCGGACGGGAGCCGACCGATGCGCTTCATCGCCTGATACGCCAGCAGAGAGACGACGAAGCCCGCCGCCAGGAGAATCAGCCCGGTCCGCGAGTTGTACGCCACGGCCGTTTCGGGTCGCGTGGAGAGGAATGCGAGCACCACCCACGGTGCGGCGACGGCCAGTCGGGCACCATTGACCGTCCATTGCTGCCGGGCGGAGAGCTCGTTGCGGGTGCGGGCATCGTCGCGGACGAACTGAGCCAAGGCTCGGAGCATGGTGCCCAGATCGCTGCCGCCGACCTGCCTGGTGACGCTGAGCGCGACGACGATGCGGTCGGCCACCGGGTCGGCGCTGACTTGCCGAAAGCGCTCCAACGCCAATGCGAACGAACCGCTGGCCCGATATTCCTCGGCGAAGACTTCGAACAGCGGTCGCAGCGGTTCGGGCCCGCGATGAGCCAGAGAGCTCAGTGCTTCAGGCAGGGACAGACCCGCACGGACACCGGAATTGAGATGGTCGAGAGTCTCTGGCCACAGCTCCCGCCGCATCACCTGTCGGCTCCGCGCCCGATGCTGCAGCGCCCGATGCGGCAGCCAGGAGGCGAACAGACCGAAGCACAGCGCGATCGCCCACGATCCGGTGAGCACTGTCGCGACGACCGCAACGACACAGAACGCTGCGACGGAGATGAGCAGCAGGTGGACCGGCCGCAGCCTGGGGAATCCGGCCCCGGTGAGCATGTCATCGAGCTCGCGCACCCACCGCGACTGAGTCCTCTTGCCCTGTGGTCGCCGCCACAGCGACATCCAGATGAGGAACAGTCCTGCCCCGAGGCAGGCACCGATGAGCAGAGCGGACTGGGAATAGCTCACGCTGCCTCCAGAATGGCGTGAAGATCGCGGCCGATGGCCGCAAATCGCTCGCCGAGGTGGCCGAACCCCTGACCGCGAACGAGCTGTCCTCGTGGCGAATGGAAGATCGTGTCGAGTTCGACGACGTCGCCTTCGACTCCGCCCGGCACCGCGCAGATCTCATCGATTCGACGCACTCCAGACGGATCCCTGCGCAGGTGGACGACGATGTCGAGGCTGACTGCGACGGTGGGCACGACGAACGCCGAGGAGATGTTCGCCCCGGCCAAAAGAGGCAGAGTGCAGATCTTCGTGATCGCCGCCCGAGCGGAGTTTGCGTGCAGGGTCGACATTCCGGCCAGACCCGAGTTGAGCGCAATGAGCATGTCGAGGCTTTCGGCTTCTCGGACCTCGCCGACGATGATGCGCGTCGGTCGCATGCGCAGCGCCTCTTTGACCAGGGCGCGGAGGGTGACTTCGCCGGTTCCTTCCAGTGACGGCTGGCGGCACTGCATGGGAACCCAGTCGCGGCTGGGCAGATTGAGTTCGAAGACCTCTTCGCAGGAAATCGTGCGTTCGCGGGCCGGTATCGAGCCGGCCAAGGCGTTGAGCATAGTGGTTTTGCCGGCCTGAGTAGCCCCGGAGACGAGGATATTGGCACCGCACGTCACGGCCGCGTCGAGGAACTCGGCGGCCCCAGGAGTCAGTGAGCCGTGAGCGACGAGATTGGCGAGGTTGCGCGGCCGGGCGATGAACTTGCGGATATTCACGGCCGGGTGGGTGCGAGTGATATCGGGCAGCACGACATGCAGCCGGGACCCGTCGGGCAGAATGGCGTCGACAAACGGCTGGGAGAGGTCGACGCGACGGCCCGAGGTGCGCAGCATCCGCTCGATGAGGTCATCGAGTTCGCCCGAACTCAGCTTCGTCGTCGTCAGCTGGTGGATTCCGTCGACGGCGATGAAGACCTCGCTCGGGGAGTTGACCCAGATCTCTTCGACGTGCGGATCATCGAAATAATCCTGCAGGGCACCGAAACCCGAGAGCTGATTATCGATGTGCCGAAACGTCGCCTCTTTATCCTCGAGCACGGGGAGATCGGCGACGAGGCTGCGTTCGTCGTATTCGGCGATGACGGTGCGAATGAGCTCGCGAGAGCGCTGAATATCGGCGCGGGGATCCACATCGAGATCTCTGATCCGCTTGTGAACCTCGCTGGTGATGACTTCGGTGGCTTCCACTCTGAACCCTTGCCCGATCATTCAATTGACAGCGTGATTTGCTGTTAACCTATCTGTAGTCGAATGAAGAATCTAGTGAATTCCGAAATCTGTGGATAACTGGGAATGAGTTCTGCAAATGCACACGGTGTAGTTTCACGATTGTCATTGCGGGACGTTTTCGTCTTGCGCAAGGGTGGGTTTCGGTCTATATTTTCCTCACCAGTCTTCGTATGAAGCGACGTGAGCCGCGCCGCCGGCGGGATGAATCAGATCTCCCGCCGGCGGCGCTTTTTGGGGCCGGGGCGACTGATCGGGGCTTGCCTCGACCGATCAGCCCTCGATATCTCAACGGTCGACCGCCTCGGCGTCGTTTCATGCTCGGGGGAGGGCATGCACTAGAATCGGATCATTATGGCCTCCACTGATTACTCTTCTGAAATCGCCAACCTCCGCCAGACGTACAAAGCGATTCTCGACGTGTCCGATCTGGACAACCTGCGCGACGAGGTTGCCGAACTCACGGAGCAGGCGTCGTCGCCGACGTTCTGGGACGACCCTGATTCGGCGCAGAAGACCTCGGCCAAGCTCTCGCACAAGCAGGGCACCCTGGAGAAGCTCGAGAAGTTCGGTGAGCGGATCGACGACGCTGAGCTGCTCGTCGAGATGTCCCAGGATGAAGGCGACTCGGACTCGCTCGAAGAAGCCGACCGCGACATCAGAAAGCTGCGCGATCAGCTGGCCGAACTCGAGATCTCGACCCTGCTCAGCCACGAATACGACGAGCGCTCCGCCGTCGTGACCGTGCGGTCGGGTGCCGGCGGCGACGACGCGACCGACTGGGCGCAGATGCTCACCCGCATGTACGTCCGGTGGGCGGAGAACCGCGGATACAAGGTCCAGGAGCTCGACACCTCCTATGCCGAAGGTGCGGGCATCAAGTCCGCGACCATCCAGATCGACGCGCCCTACGCCTACGGCACGTTGTCGGTCGAGGCCGGCACCCACCGTCTCGTGCGCATCAGCCCCTTCGACAACCAGGGCCGCCGCCAGACCTCCTTCGCGGCCGTCGAGGTGGTCCCGCTCATCGAATCGACCGACCATGTCGAGATCGACGAGAACGATCTGCGCATCGACGTCTACCGGTCCTCGGGCCCCGGTGGGCAGTCGGTGAACACGACTGACTCGGCCGTGCGCATCACCCACATCCCCACCGGTGTGGTCGTGAGCATGCAGAACGAGAAGTCCCAGATCCAGAACCGTGAGGCCGCGATGCGTGTCCTCCAGTCGCGACTGCTCGACCTCAAGCGCCAGGAAGAGGCCGCGCAGAAGAAGGAGCTGGCCGGCGATATCAAGGCCAGCTGGGGTGATCAGATGCGCTCCTACGTCACCCATCCGTACCAGATGGTCAAGGACCTGCGCACCGGCTACGAGGTCAACAACCCCTCGGCCGTCTTCGACGGTGACCTCGACGGACTCATCGAGGCCGGCATTCGCTGGCGCAAGGAACAGGAGATGGCCGAAGAGGCCGAGGCCTGATCCTGATTCTTCGGGCAACGGTACCGAACCGTCTCACTCGGTCGATGGCCGACTGAGGGTCGGCCGCCTCGGCGAGGTTTCGACCATCACCGAGGCGACTGTGAACTTCATCAGATCGCAACACACGCCCGGCCGCCTCCGCGAACATCACGGAACTGTTACGTACAGTGGAATCGGCCGAGCCACCCGCAACATGATTGAAGACCGACTTGATCAGATTCGACTCCGTTTCGAAGTCCTACGACACGCGTTCCCGCAAAGCACTCGATGACATCTCCTTCGAGGCTGACCGCGGGGAATTCGTGTTCCTCGTCGGGGCGTCCGGCTCGGGAAAGTCCACGGTCATTCGACTCATCCTGCGTGAAGAGGTCCCCAGCTCCGGTCGCATCCACATCGCCGGAAAATCCGTGGTGAAGATGCCCAGCTGGAAGGTGCCCTACCTGCGGCGGGGGATCGGAACCGTGTTCCAGGACTTCCGCCTGCTGCCGAACAAGACCGTGTTCGCCAATGTCGCCTTCGCCCTTCAGGTGATCGGAAAGTCCCGCGCGGCCATGTCGACCCTCGTCCCCGACGTCCTTGAGACCGTGGGCCTGGCCGGCAAGGAGAAGCGGTACCCCAGTGAGCTCTCCGGCGGCGAGCAGCAGCGTGTGGCCATCGCCCGCGCCGTGGTCAACAAGCCCGGAATCCTGCTCGCCGACGAACCGACGGGCAACCTCGACCCGGCGACGAGCGCTGACATCATGAACGTTCTCGAGAAGATCAACCGCAATGGCACCACGGTGCTCATGGCCACCCACGACGGAGAGATCGTCAACCGGATGCGCCGGAGAGTCATCGAACTGCGCGAAGGCGAAATCGTCCGCGACGTCGAAGAAGGCACCTACGGAGTCGCCTCATGAGGGCCGGTTTCATCCTCTCCGAAGTCTGGTCGGGTCTGCGCCGGAACTTCTCCATGGTCATCTCCGTCGTGCTCGTGACCTTCGTGTCCCTGCTCTTCGTCGGTGCCGCGATCCTGCTGCAGATGCAGGTCGGGCAGATGAAGGATTTCTGGTACGACCGCGTGCAGGTCTCCGTATTCCTGTGCCCGCCGGATTCGGAGGCGACGAACTGCGTCGACGGTGAAGTCACGGGCGACCAGAAGGATCAGATCCGGGCAGAACTCGAAAGCTCCGATCTGGCCCCCTATGTCGACAAGGTCTATTTCGAGGACAAGACCGAGGCCTATGAGCACTTCCAGGAGCAGTTCAAGGGCACCAGCCTCGAAGGCACAGTGCCCAAGGACGAGATGAACGAGTCCTTCCGGGTCAAACTCAAGGACGCCGAGAAGTACGACATCATCAAGGAGACGTTCTCGTCGACTCCCGGGGTGGAAGAGGTCGTCGACCAGAATCAGCTGCTCGACCGCCTGTTCGGGGTGCTCAATATCGCGACCATCGTGGCGATCGCGATCGCCGGCATCATGCTGCTGTGCGCGATGCTGCTCATCGCCACCACCATTCGACTCTCCGCGTTCTCGAGACGCCGGGAGACCGGCATCATGAGGCTCGTCGGTGCGTCGAATACCTTCATCCAGATGCCGTTCCTGCTCGAGGGCGTCATCGCCTCGGCCGTCGGTGCGACGCTGTCCGCCGGTGCCCTGGGACTGCTCGTCCACTTCGGAGTCAGCGGTTGGCTGCAGTCGCAGGCCACGGGATTCAGCCTCATCTCCGGATGGGACGTCCTCCTCATCACCCCCGTGCTCATCATCATCGGCGTGCTCATGGCCGGAGCGTCGTCGCTGATCACGCTGAACAAGTACACGAAGGTCTGAGATGAGACGCAGACTCGGACTCGTCCTCACGGCAGCTGCGCTGGCAGTGGTCATGCCGGTCACCTCGGTGGTGGCCGATCCTCGCGACGACAAGAGCGAGGTCGACGAACGCGTCAAGGAACTCCAGCAGGAGTTCGAAGGTCTCGATGAGGACCTCGCCCGCGTCATCGCCGAACGCGATGCGGCGCAGGAGAAGCTGCCGGATGCCGAAGCCGAATCGAAGGCCGCCGACGATGCGCTGGCTGAGGCGATCGAGAAGGATGAGGGCATGGCCGCGCGCCTGACCTCGGCGGAGAACGCGCAGAAGGATCTCAAGGACACGATCAAGTCCGGCACGGAGGAGATCGACAAGCACAAGACCTCGGCGGCGCGCATCGGACGACAGGCCTACCAGAACTCGGGCATCACGTCCGATCTGGCTATGCTGCTGCAGATGGCCGAGGGTACGAGCGCCGACGGCGGCATCGGTCGCGTCGACTCGGCGGTGCGGTCTCAGCAGCGCACGATCGACAAACTCTCCGAACAGCGGGCGCTGAACAAGAACAACGAAGAGCGGCTCTCGGGCGTGACCGAGAAGATCTCCGACCTCAAGGACGAAGCCGCCGAGGCGGTGCTGGCCAAAGAGGCCGCGCAGGTCGATGCGAAGAAGAAGGCCGACAGCCTCAACGACCTCATCTCCGCGAAGGACGATGCGGAGAAGACGATCTCCGACAACAAGGACAAGACCGAGAAGCAGCTGGCCGATGAGAAGGCCGAGCAGGACCGGTTGGCCGAGAAGGTCCGGGAATGGGAGAAAGAGCAGGAGAAGAAGGGCAAGTTCGTCTTCGGCGACGGAGTCCTGGCCAACCCGGCCAAGGGATACCCGACGACGTCTCCGTTCGGATACCGGGTCCACCCGATCACCGGTGCACGGAAGCTGCACACCGGAATGGACTTCGGCGTTCCCTGCGGAACCCCGATCCGCTCGGCCGGCGACGGAATCGTCGTCACCTCCGGCTGGACCGGCGGTTATGGCAACCGTGTCGTCATCTCCCACGGCAAGATCAAGGGCAAATCGATCGCGTCGACGTACAACCACAACACGAAGCTCAAGGTCCATGACGGGCAGAGGGTCAAGAAGGGCGATATCATCTCGTACTCCGGTACGACGGGAGCGTCGACCGGCTGCCACCTGCACTTCGAGATCATGGAGAACGGCGGTTACGTCGATCCCAAACCCTTCATCTTCTAATTGCTACCTGACGGCGGCCCAGCCACCTCGCGCGAGGTGGCTGGGCCGCCGTCAGGTAGTTCTGGGAGGGGACGGGCGTGCGGAAGGGCGGCGATGGGATAGAATTGATGGCTGTGCCCGCAAACGCGTGCACAGGTGATCGGGAGCAGAGAGGAGGCCGGTCATGCCGAAGGACACAGGCAAGAAAGTCATTGCGAGGAATCGCAAGGCGCGCCACGACTACCACATCGAAGACACGTGGGAGGCCGGACTCGTACTCACCGGCACCGAGGTGAAATCGCTGCGCGAAGGCCGAGCCTCGCTCACCGACGGCTTTGCCCTCATCTTCCAGAACGAGGCCTGGCTGGAGAACGTCTACATTCCCGAATACCTGCAGGGGACGTGGACGAATCACTCGGCCCGCCGCCGTCGTAAGCTGCTGCTCCATCGCGAGGAGATCCTGAAGATCTCGCAGAAAGTCAAGGAATCCGGCCGGACCCTGGTCCCGCTGGAGCTGTACTTCGACGGCTCACGCGTCAAGGTCGAGATCGCCCTGGCCCGCGGCAAGCGCGAATGGGATAAGCGACAGGCACTGCGCGAGGCGCAGGACAAACGCGAAGCCGAACGCGCCATGAAGTCCAAGCAGTACCTGTAAGGGTTGGTCGACGGTGGGTTCGATTCCCGCCGTCGCCACCGTCTCTCGGCTCCGTCGCCGAGGCGGTCCGAGCGCATCCGAGCGCGTCCGGTCACGTATTCGCGGAGTTCAGGGAATGCAATTGGCTCGGTCTGCGTTGTACGAGTATGCTGGAGTATCTGATCGGCGCCAGCAGCCGCCTCGGCGGATGAAACAGCTGATCAGGTTTGGTAACAGAATATGGGGATGATCGGTTTCGACGTTGGACACTGCGTCGGGAGAAGCGGGCCGAGAATGCAGAGTCATCTCGTTAATGTCCTCTGCAAAACAATAGGTGCTAAGTCTAACAACCGCACCGATTTCGCCCTCGCTGCCTGATAGAGCGCGAGCTGCGAATCCGTCAGCCTAGAGTTGCCTCTGCTCTAGATACTGGCGTCGCTTAAGAGGCCACTGCTTCAGGCACATGTTGGGGGTGCCTGAGGGACTTTCACTCAACTCCGTTCGTTGGCTTACGTGTTCGTGCGATAGCCAGAACCTAAGACACTAATTCACGAACTGCGCCCGGAGAAGTCCTGACAATCTGCCGACGGACGCGGGTTCGATTCCCGCCATCTCCACGTGTCCAAGCCCCGGATTCCGCAAGGATCCGGGGCTTTTCGCTGTCCGGATATCCCCAGACCTGCAGTTTCACCACATCGACACCGGTGAACACCATCGCCGAGGCGGCCGGACAGGGCCGTTCCCATCTGTCCTTTGGAGAGCGGCTGGGTTCAGCCCCGATGAGATACGGTGGAGCCGAGTTCAGAGAGGGGACCGGCACCGATGTTCTATCCGCCGCTGATCGGCTATCTGCTCCTCGCCGTTGTCTGCGTCGTTCTCGTGTTGGTCATCCGCGGCGACCGTCTGCCCCGCAATCGTGCAATCGGAATCCGGTCGGCGCTGACGCTGCGGTCCGAGGCTTCTTGGAAAGCTGGCCACCGTGCGGCGATTCCCGTGCTCATCACCATCAGCATCATCGCCGTCGGGTTCTCGATTGCACTGTTGAGCGTTGAGAAATTCGCCTGGCCGAAGGCAGTCGGAGCCGTTCTCGCAGTCTCGGGGTGGCTGCTCATCCTCGGCCTCTTTGTCAGAGTCTGGACGACGGCCAACCGCGCGGCGTGATCCGCGGACGACTGATCTGCCACGGCGACGACCTCCGACGGAGACGACCGCCATACCGTTGTCTGGGCACTCTCTTCGCGACGCCCTCGCGAGACCCGGGAGTTCCGACCACTCGGCCGACCACGATCAGCCATTCGGCCGAGGCCCGGCTTCCCCGAAACGGGAAGGATCGAGGGTGTCAGACAGCAGCCACGCGCCGGCTGTGAAACCCCGGCCCAGCACAGTGACTGCTCACTCCGATCCGATAAGGACGCTCCACACTCATGAAGAAGGCACTCATCGCCCTCGGCACCATCGTCATCATCCTCATCGCCCTCATCGGCGGACTCATTGTGGCTGAGAACCGCGCGAAAGTCGCACTCGAAGCCGACGTCGCCGACTACCTGGACGGCTGCGCGATCACCCCCGACACGATCGACATCCACGGTCGCCCCTACCTCCTCTACGCTGCACAGCACACCGCAGACCTCAGCTACATCGATCTCGACCCAGCGAAGGGAACGAACAAGGATCAGGTCCTCGTCCACCGCCTCGTCGACGGCCACGCCGACCGGCTCACCCGCTTCATCACCTTCGACTACCCGTCAGGCCAGGTCCGGCCGGTGAAGAATCCCGATGACTCCTACACCGAGGTGGCCACCATCGACGGCAAGAGGGTGACCTTCTCCGCCCGGGCGGAAGGCAACCGGCTCGATGTTCTCGCCGACGAGCGTTTCCTCACCGACCGCGCCCTGCCGCAGGCGGCCGAAGTGCGGAACGTGTCCGCGGGAGACGATGGCGTGGTTGTCGAGGTCGAATACGCTGACACCGACTGCCGCTGATACGGTCAGCGCAGCGCACGACAATGCCGAACCCGAGAAACCAGAACCTGGCATCCGGCGTTGACTAGACTGTGAGCAAATGAGACGACTCCTCACCTGGCTGTGGCTGATCCCGGTCCCGCTGACCTTCGCCCTGGAACTGTTCATCGGCAGCGGCTGGTCACTGATCCTCGGCAACGTCATCGCCGTGGCCGTCGGCCTGCCCATCCTCATTCGAGCCCAGTTGCGTCCGGGACGGTCTGCACGGCTGGAGTGGGCCGTCCTCGGACTGCTCGGTGGCCTCGCCCTGGCCGCCGTCGCCGCCACACTGAGTCTGACGACTCTGTGGCTGAGCCTGACGGTGCTGGCGATGCTCACGCGCGCATCCTCGGGCCGGATGAGCATCGCCTCCATTGTCGTTCTCGCAGTCGCGAACATCGTCTGTCCCCTGGTCATGGCCGACGGTGCGACCTTCGCACTCATGGTGTTCGCCCTGATCATCGCCGCGATCGCGATCGGTCTGATGCTGCGATCGAATGACCGCACCCTGATCGAACGACAGGCCACCGCCACCGAGGCGGAACGACGTCGCATCGCCACCGAACTCCACGACCTCATCGCCCACGAGGTGACCGGAATCGTCGTGCTCGCCCAAGCCGCCGGGCGCAGCGACAGCCCGGACCTGAGAACAACGGCCCTGGCGAAGATCGAAGATTCGGGGACCCGCGCGCTCGAGGAGATCCGCCGCCTCGTCTCCGACGCTCGAAGCGGCACGCGAACCGATGACTCACCCGCCACCGCTGCGGGAACGGTGTCCGATCCTGGCCCGGGGGCCGCTTCCCGCACCCCGATCGCTTCGGGGCCGCAGGCTCTGCGTGACCGGGTCGCGGCGTTCGGCAAGTCTGCGACGATCACAATCGACACCCCCACCGAGGTGGCCGCCCCGGTCTGGCCCGTCCTCGACCGTGTCCTCGTCGAATCCCTGACGAACGTGCGCCGTCACGCCGGCGCCGATGTCCCGGTGACGGTCACCGTCATGACCGAGCCCACCACCCCGACTGTCTCAGCCGTCGCCGAAAACCTCGCCGGGCCCGACGTTCTCGGCACTCTGGTCATGACCGTGACCAACGGAGTCGGTTCCGGTGGGGTCGGTGCCGGTAGCGGCACGGGACTGAACAGTCTGCGCGTGAGGGTGAGCCACCTCGGCGGGAGGATCGAGGCGGGACCCGAACCCGGGGGAGGGTGGAGCGTGGTCGCGCGATTGCCGCTCAATCCAGTGAACGACCACCGAACAGGGGAGAGCCGATGATCACCGTCGCTGTCGTCGACGATCAGGAGATGGTGCGGATGGGATTCTCACTCATCCTTGACGCCGAAGCCGATATCCGCGTCATCGGGCAAGCCGCCGACGGGGTCGACGCGATCGTTCTTGTCAAACGCGAACAGCCCGATGTGGTGCTGCTTGATATTCGCATGCCGCGCCTCGACGGTTTGGCTGCGCTTCCGCGACTGACTCCGTATTCGCAGGTCATCATGGTCACCACCTTCGACGATGACGACTACGTCGATGCGGCTCTCGCCGGGGGAGCCAGCGGATTCCTGCTCAAGGACGCCGGAGCCGACCTCCTGCTCGCCGGAGTCCGAGCGGCGGCGAACGGCGATGCGCTCATCTCCCCCTCGCTCACTCTCGACCTGCTCCGACGGCGCACCGCCGCACCCCGGTCGGAGACCGCGCGCATCGACAGCCTCAGCGATCGGGAGACCGAGATCGCGAAGCTCGTTGCCGTGGGGCGGACGAACCAGGAGATCTGCGCCGAGCTCTTCATCTCACTCGGCACCGTGAAGACCCACCTGGGCAGCATCCAGGCCAGACTCGATGCCCGTAACCGCGTCGAGATCGCCGCCCGGATGTGGGAATCCGGGGTCATGAAATCCGACGGCTGAGGAGCGCGGACTCTTCTCCCACGGTGCAGTCGTCTCACCCACCCCAACCGCACCCACCCCGCCAGTCACGTCGGGATCAGCCGAATGGCCGACCCCGTTCGTCGATTCTCGGTCGCACGGCCGATGCGCCAGGTCATCGATCCGGGAAGGATAGAAGCCATGACACGACCTCAATCCGACACCACACGCCCTGCCGACAACGTGAGCCCCGCCGAGACGGCGAGCCTCGCCGACACCGCGCGCTCTGCCGACACCGCGCGGCCCGCAGATATCCGATCTCGTCCCCGCATCGCCGCACTCGACGTCATCCGCGGGTTCGCCTTGTGCGGGATCCTGCTGGTCAACCTGCCGCCGATCTTCGGCCTCGGCGTCGAGGGTGGGGGCCTCGACTTCTACCGTTTCTACGAAGACTTCGTGCAGAACCGCTTCTTCCCGATCTTCTCGTTCCTCTTCGGAATCGGGTTCGGACTCATGTGGCTGTCCGCCCGGGATCGCAGCCACCGACCGCGCCTGGCTCTGCTGCGCCGGTTCGCCTTCCTCGGCATCCTCGGTGGGCTCCATCAGCTGCTCCAACCCGGCGAGGCGCTGCTTCCATATGCGCTCGCCGGGATCGTCTTCCTGCTGCCGGCCACGTGGATCGCCGACCGGTGGCGGAACGTCGTCACCGCGATCCTCGGCGTCGTTCTGCTCATCGCCGGAGTGGCCACCGGAGGCGGAATGGCCGTCATCCCCGGACTCTTCCTGCTCGGCTTCGCCATCGGCGGCACCGATTTCCTCCGATCCGTCCTCAACCGCCCGGGACGAGTCGCGATCGCCGGTGGTTTCGCACTGATCGTGACGGTCGTCGGCTTCTCCGTGACGGACTATACGACCCGTCAAGTCGACCAGTGGATCAATGCCGGCCTGGGCCTGTGTATGGCCCTGACCTATATCGTCGCCATCCTGCTGCTCCTGCGCACCCCCGCCGAGGCGGTCCTGAAGTCCGTATTCGCACCGCTGGGTCGGATGGCGCTGAGCAATTACGTCGGCGCCACTGTCATCCTTGTCGCCGTTCGGCTGGCAGCGCCCGATCTCGCCCGGTTCGACGACCGCGGCGGATACGTCGCCGGACTCGTCATCTGCGCCGCGATCATCATCGTTCAGGTCGTCGTCTCAACTCTGTGGCTGAGCCGTTTCGGACAGGGCCCGCTGGAGAAGCTGTGGCGCCTCGTCACCTGGGGCCGGTCGGCACAGCAAGACCAGTGTCTGAACCAGGGCCGCCACCAGCTGGGCAACCGGCCGGGCGCCTTCACGAGTTCACGCGGATGACCTCTTCTTGGTACGGTGCGATGATCTCGTCGGAGATCCGCAGGTCGAGGAGCAGGAAGGGCCGTTCGTCTACTGGGCGGGACTTCCACTCCTCAACCACGGCGAGATCGCTCAGGGTGCGGACGGCGACCCCGTGCCCACCGGCGGCCGTCGCGAGGGCCGCGAAATCGATCTCGTCGATGAGCATGGGCGACTTCTCCAGCCCCTTGAGCCCGTACAGGTTGACCTCGGCACCGTAGGCCGCGTCATTGAAGACCACGGCCAGACCGCGACCGCCGGCCACCCGGATCGCGGTGTCGAGGTCGGACAGTGCCATGGCTCCGCCGCCGTCACCGGTGGTGAGCACGATCGTCGAGTCCGGGTTCGCGCGGGCGGCCCCGGCGACGCTGTGCCAACCGAGTCCGATCGATTGGAAGGCGGTGCCGACCATCGCCAGTCGGTCGGGTGCACTGGGCTCCCAGAACATGTTCGCCCAGGCGATGAAATGTCCTCCGTCGGAGACGACGACCCGATCCTCGGGCAGAACCTCGCCGAGGCGGTTCGCCGCCGCACGCGGATCGAGCCGACCATCGTCGGCGAGCTCCGACCCGACGACGTAGGCACGGTCGGCAGCGGTGTCGACGGAATCGTGCCAGCGTGCGTCGGCACTGTCCGAACTCCCAGCACTGCCGACGCCGGTCGCCGCCAGGCGCGCGATGAGTTCGGCGGCGGCGAGTTTCGCATCGGCGCGGATGAAGCCTCCGACGCGGGCGTTCGTGGCGCGGTCGTCGGTGTCGATCTGCCATACCGCCGTCGAGGGATGGAAGAGGTCTCCGAAACGCATGGTGAACTGATTGAGCGAGGCTCCGAAGACCACGGTCACATCGGCCTCGCGGACGCGCTCCATCGCTGCCGGGGCACCGAATCCGCCGGCGACTCCCAAGTCGTGTTCGGCAGCCGGGAAGATGTTGCGTCCCAGCGCGGTCGTCACGGTGAGTGCTCCCGTGATGTCCACGAGTTCACCGAGTTCGGACTCGGCTCCGGCCAACCAGGCACCGCGGCCGGCGAGCAGCAGGGGACGTTTCGCTCCAGACAGATCGGCGGCAAGGCGATCAAGAGCCGCATGTGCGAATTCGCCGGTCGGTGCCATCGGCGAGGGACGACTGGGGCCGGGCACAGCCGGGATCTCACCGAGGTCCAGAGTCGCGACATCGTAGGGGATGGCCAGGACGACGGGCACTCGGTAGGTCAGCGCATGCTCGATGGCGGTCACGGTGGCTGCGGCGGCATCGACCCGACCGACGGTGTAGGTGCGCACACCCACGGCTGAGGCCATGGCGATCTGGTCGACGTCCCATGGTCGGGGACCGGACGTGGGCTCATCCCCGACGACGAGGACGAGGGGAACCCGGGCTTGTGCCGCCTCGGCGAGGGCGGTGAGCGTATTCGTGAATCCCGCACCATAGGTCGTTGTGGCCGCGGCGATCCGCCCGGAGGTGCGGAAGTGAGCGTCGGCGGCGACGACGGCTCCGGCCTCGTGGCGGACGGCGGTGTAGGTTGCCGAGGTGTTACGCAGCAGGGCGTCGAGGAAGTAGGCATTGCCGTTGCCCATGAGGCCGAAGACCTCGTCGATGTGGGCGGCAAGGGTGTGCGCGACGTGCGCGGAGGTATGAGCCATGGCAGGCCTTTCGCGAATGAGATATGGAAATGAGGGATCCATATATGTCTCACACGCGCGGTTTGCGGCTTCGTGCTCCTTTTTCGAGCACCGGCTGATGTGCCGCTCGCCCTGGGCACCCATTTCCGGGGGCTGCCGTGGGCGGCTCAGCCTGACTCTTCGAATATAAGTGACTGTGGTCTGAGACACCAAGTCGAGCGAGGTACTAGAACTACCTGACGGCGGCTCAGCAACCTCGCGCGAGGTTGCTGAGCCGCCGTCAGGTAGCAATTAGCGGGTGATGCGTTCCTTCCAGGCGGCCATGACCTCGGGCGAGGTCGGCTTCGACGCGAAGGACCCGACGAGGTAGCCGACCAGCGAGGCGATGAGGCCCAGGTAGATGGCCTCGTTGGCGTAGATGCCCGCCACGATCATGACGACCACGGTGGTCACGGCGCCGAGGATCATGCCGGCCATGACGCCGACGATCGTTCCGCGCTTGAACACGAGACCGCCGAGGATCGGGATGAACAGACCGGCCACCAGCAGGTTGTAGGCCACGGTGAGCGCCTCGACGACGCTGGGCATGATCATCGCGAGCACCAGCGTGACGACGCCGAGCACGATGAGGTAGATGCGCGAGTCGCGGATCTCATCTCCGGTCTCGCGCACCAGCGATCGCACGAGCGTCGACTTCGCACCCGAGCCGGATTCCGAGCCGGAAATGCCGGACGCACTCGCCGAGGCGTCCGATCCATCCGTCGCCGCATCCTTCGCACCGGCTCCCGCACCGACGCCGTCGCCGCGTTCAGGAACGATGTCCTTGCGGGCGAGGATCGGTTCGACGATGTCCTGACGGCAGACGGTCGAGGCGGCCATGAGCGAGCCCGAGGCCGTCGACATCATCGCGGCCAGGGCCGCAGCGAGCACGATTCCGGCGAGCACCGGAGACATCGAGGCATCGACGACGGCGACGAACACATCGTCCTGGACTTCGATGCCGGGCACGATCTTCGTCGCGGCCATGCCGATGAGCGCACCGGCGACAGCGTAGAGCAGGCAGTAGACGCCGGCGGAGAAGCCGCCCCACCTGGCCACACCCGGGCTGCGGGCGGTGAACACGCGCTGCCAGATGTCCTGGCCGATGAGCAGTCCGAGGGTGTAGATGAGGATGTAGCCGAGGATTGCCTCCCAGCCGATGCCCACCGGTGAGGTGTGCGATTCGGGCAGCGAGGAGAACAGCTCGGAGATGCCTCCGGACTTCGAAAGCACGATGGGCAGCATGATGAGGAAGATGCCGATCGTCTGGATGAAGAACTGCACGAAGTCCGTCAGCGTGATCGACCACATGCCGCCGAGCATCGAATAGAGGATGACGATGCCGCCGCCGATGAGCACCGACCACACCTTGTTGAGATCGAACAGGGCATGGAAGACCGTGGCGTAGGCGACCGTCGACGTCGTCGAGATCATCAGACCGTAGGCGGTCATGATCGCTCCGGAGACGAAACGGGAGCCCTTGCCGTAGCGGAGTTCGAGCATCTGCGAGACCGTGTAGATCTCGAGCTTCTGAATCTTCGGAGCAAAGAACAGCGAGAGCGCGATGATGCCCAAGCCGATCGCGAAGACGAGCCACATTCCCGACAGCCCAGCCGTGTAGCCGAGGCCGACTCCGCCGATCGTCGACGCGCCGCCGAGGACGACGGCCGACATCGTGCCGGTGTACAGCAGTCCGCCGAGGCGGCGCCCTGCGACCAGGAAGTCCTCCTGGTTATGGGCCTTGAAGCGGCCCCAGACTCCGAATCCCACCATGGCGGCGAGATAGATGATGACTACCAAAGAGTCCACAGCGACCCTTTCTGTTGGATCGGCTCAGTGACCGACGGTGATGTGAATGGCGGTGGGAACGGTGCGATCGAGCGCCTCGGCGATGGCTTGCGGCAGAGCGGAATCGATGTCCGCTTCGGCGATCGTCACCCCGGCCCCGCCCATGGATTCGCCGAGTTTCGCGAAGTCCGGACGGGCGAGTCTGACAGCGAAGGGTTCGATGTCGCGGTCGACCATCTGACCTTCGATCTCCGCATATCCGCCGTTGTCGACGATGACGAAGGGGATGCCCAGTCCCAGCTCGGCAGCGGTCATGAGCTCCTGGATGGAGAACATGGCCGCACCATCGCCGAGGATGCACACGACCGGTCGTGCAGGATCGGCGACCTTCGCTCCGAGGGCGGCGGGAATGCCGTAGCCCAAAGTGGCGAATCCCGGCATGTAGAGCAGCTGGTCGGGTGTGCTCGCCGTCAGCGCGTGCACCGTGCCGTCGTAGGTGACCTGTGAGGAGTCACCGGAGATGACGACGGTCGATCCCGCACCTTCTTCGACGAGCCGGGTGACTCGGGCGCCGATCGCCTCGAAGTCGAAATCGGTGGCCCAGGTCTCTCGGATCCGGGCGACCCGATCGGCCCCGGATTCCTTCGCCGAGGCGGCCGATCCGTGTCGTTCGGACGATTCCGTTCCGTCATCGTTCGTCGAGGCGGCGCTGGCCGAGGCGGCGCTGTCATTTCCGATTCCGAGTGCGCTCATGAGCGCGGTGAGGAATTCGCCAGTGTCCGCGCAGGCGAGGATGTCCCCGGGCAGGTTCTTGTTCAGCTGGTCGGGGTCGATATCGCAGCGGATGACGGTCTGTCCGGCAGACTCATCACGCACACCGATGTTCGTCTGCGCACCGATGACCCCGCCCCACAGGTCGGAGTCGGCCAATTCGGAGCCGAGCACGATGAGCACATCGGCCGCCGCGGATTCGGCCTGCACGCTGGGGAAGCGCACATTCGAACCCAACGACAGCGGATGCGTCTCGGACACGATGCCCTTGCCGTTGGCCGTCGTCGCCAGGGGAGCGTCGAGGCCCTCGATGAGACGAGCCACCTCGGCGTGGGCGCCCCTGGCACCGCCGCCGGCGATGATCAGCGGACGCTTCGCCGCACGGATCGCCTCGGCGGCACGGGACACCACATGATCATCGAGTCCGGGACGGCGACCTGCGAACGGGACCGGAACGCTGCCGTTCCACGCGCCCTCGAGCACGTCGAGGGGAACCTCGATATGCACGGGTCCGGGACGGGCCGAGTCGAACATGGCGAACGCCTCGGCGACGGCCTGGGCTGCACCTTCGGCAGTGCGGGTGCGCTGGGAGGACACGAGGAGGTGGCCCACCGCACCGGAGGAGTCTTTCGTCTCGTGCAGCATGCCGACGTCGGCGCGCTCGAACCCGGTGGGCACACCGGGGGAGAGGATGAGCATCGGTCGGGACTCGGCATAGGCGGTCGCGGCGGCGGTGATGACGTTCGTCAGCCCCGGCCCCGAGGTCGTGATGACGACCCCGGGCTTGCCCGAGACGAGGAAGTACCCGTCGGCACCGTAGCCTGCTCCCTGCTCGTGGCGGGGAGTCACGGCCCGGATCCCGAATTCGGGCAGATGCCGGTAGAACTCGAGGTTGTGGGTGCCGGGGATGCCGAAGATGGTGTCGACTCCATGGGCGGCCAGAGTCGCGACGACCGCGCGACCGCCGTTGCGGACGTTCTGTTCGGTGCTCATTCAGACTCCGAGAGCATCGCCGGCGGGCCCGGAGGGAGCGGTGACTCCGTTGTTCTCCGCCGCCCAGAGGGACAGGACCTCGTAGCCGACATGAGCGGCGGCGAGTCCGGTGACTTCGGCATGGTCGTAGGCGGGGGCGACTTCGACGATCTCGGCGCCGACGACATTGAGTCCCTGGAGCCCGCGGATCGAGTTGAGCAGCTCACGGCTGGTCATTCCACCTGCCTCGGGGGTGCCGGTGCCGGGTGCGGCCGCCGGATCGAGGACGTCGATGTCGACGGACAGGTAGACCGGAGCGTCGCCGAGGCGACCCCGCATCCGGGCGACAATATCCTGGACGGAGGAGAACTGGTATTCGTCGCTGCGGATGATCTGGAAGCCGAGCACCTCATCATCCTCGAGATCCTTCTCCCCATAGAGGGGACCGCGGATGCCGATGTGCATCGAAGCGGTCATGTCGATGAGGCCCTCTTCGCTGGCGCGGCGGAAGGGAGTTCCGTGGGTGTAGGGCGCACCGAAGTAGGTGTCCCAGGTGTCCAGGTGCGCATCGAAGTGGAGCACGGCGATCTTGCCGTGCGTCTTGTGCAGCGAGCGCAGGTTCGGCAGGGCCAGGGTGTGATCCCCGCCGAGGGTGAGCAGCTTGGCCCCGTCGGCGCGCATGGCGTCGGCGTTGGCCTCGACGGTGGTGATGGCCTCTTCGATGTCAAAGGGATTGACGCCGAGGTCACCGCAGTCGGCGACCTGCTGCCAGGTGAACGGGTGGACGTTCGTGGCCTGGTTGTAGGGGCGCAGCAGCTTCGAGGACTGGCGGATGTGAGCAGGTCCGAAGCGGGCACCGGGACGGTAGCTGACGCCGGCGTCGAAGGGAATGCCGATGACCTTGACGTCGATCTTCTCGCCGGGACGCTCGGCTTCGACTTCGTCGATGCGCGGCAGCAGTCCGAACGTCGGGGGTCCTGCGTAGCGGGGTGTCTTGCTGTAGTCGGCTGGGCCGAGCGGCTGAGACGTCACTGGCTTGCTCCTTCGTCGTAGCGGCTGACCCGACCCGAACGGGCCGGAGGTGATGCCCTCAGCCTAGGACGTGGGTCACACAACACCGATATCCAAAGGGGAGCATTTGGAACCAGTGCTGTCCAGAATGGATAGAATCGGGTGCATGGTCACCTTGGAACAGATCTGGTCACGCGCAGAACTCGCGCTCGAAGTCATCGTCGACTCGCCCACCGCAGCGGAGCAGAACGTCACGATCGTGCACTCCTCGGAGCTGCCGGAGGTCGACGAATGGCTTGCCGGCGGTGAGGTGCTGTTGACGATCGGGGTCGGTCAGGACCTCGGCGGGGACACGGTTGGGGACTATGTGTGCCGCCTCAAAGCTGTCGGCGTGCACGCGCTCGGCATCGGACTGGGCTCCGACCTGCCGTGGCAGCAGGTTCCGCCGAAGCTCGTCGCCGCCGCGCAGGAGGCCGGGCTGGCGCTGTTCGGCGTGCCCGAGCCGGTTCCGTTCGTCGCCGTCGTCGATGCCTTCACCCGGATGCGTGAGGCCGAGACCAACCGAGAGCTGACCCGGGCGAGCAGCGCCGCCCGCCGTTTCGCAACCGCATTGGCCGGGGAGGGGCCCGCGGCGCTTGTGGCCGATCTGGCAGAGACGCTGAAGGCTCCGGTCCGGTTCGTCTCGCCGACCGGCAGGGCGTTGAGCGGTGACGACGCCGAGGAAGACGTGCGTTCGGCACTCATCGAGGAGTCATTGAAGCCGACGACGGGGCCTCGCCTGATCCGCACCGGTTCGCGGATCGTCGAGGCCGTTCCGATCGGAGGTGATCATCCGCTCGGGTGGATCCTCACCCCCGCCGAGGCGGCCGGATCTCCGAAGACGCGTGCCCTGCTGCTGTCGACCGCCTCGGCGCTGTTGGCGATGTCGTTGGCGGATCTGCCCGTTCCCTCCGGTCGCGCGCGGCTCTTCGACTCCGATCTCAGTGACGACGAAGCACGTGGGGAGTGGACTCGGGTGACGGGGTTGGCACCGGTGGCGACGGTGGGGATGCGCATCTTCGGCGGTGTCCGAGGGGACTCCGCCGAACGCCTCATCGCCGATATCGTCGGTCGGAGCCTGCTCACTCGCACCGGTTCGCTGCTCGGGGTGGTCGGAGCACAGGAACGCGGACTCGATGAGCTGGTGACGCGGGCCGCCGAGGTCACCGGCCTGGACGTGCTCGCGGAGAAGAGGCTGCCGTTGGGTCAGCTCCATCACACGTGGATGCTGTGGCGAACCCAGCACGAGTCCGAGGCCTCCGAGGTCAGGGCGCTGCTGTCGGCGGTCGATGAGGAGGCTGCCGACCGATTCGTCGATCGGGTTCTCGGCGAACTCTTTCGGGCCCGCGGCGGTGAGGAGCTGTTGGAGACCCTCCGGGCCTTCATCACCGCGTCCGGGGCACGCGAGCGCATCGCCGCCGAGTTGGGAGTGCACCGGCATACGGTGCGGGCGCGGTTGGCGAAGATCGAGAAGCTGCTCGGCCGGGACCTCTCCCGTGCCGAAACACTGCAGGCCGTGTCGTTGGCACTCGAACTCGCTGAACTCTAGGCACACCTCTCACCGACCGCTCGGCACGGTGTTCCGCGCGGCGGTGCTCTCAGCTCAGTCCTCGAAGTGTTCGATGCGGAAGCGTTCGGCGATCTCAAGCACCCGGGCGAGGGCTTCGTCTGCGCCGATGCTGATGCGCACACCGGCCCCGAGGTTGCGCACCGCCACGGCCTGTTCGACGCAGGCATCTTCGAAGGCACCAGACTTTTCACCCAACGGCAGCCAGACATAGTTCGCCTGTGCTTCGGGCACCTCCCAGCCCTGTTCGCGCAGTGCAGCTGCGAAGGCATCGCGGGTCTGTGCGATCTCGCCGGCCCGCTCGAGCACTTCGTCCCAATGATTGAGGGATTCGAGGGCGGCGGCCTGGCTGAGATCGGTGACGCCGAAGGGGATGACGGCCTTGAGCAGTCCTTCGATGACCGGCGGGTGGGCGACGGCGTAGCCGACACGCAGCCCGGCGAGTCCGTGTGCCTTGGAGAAGGTGCGGAGCAGAACGAGATTCGGATAGTCGCGGACAAGACCGAGTCCATCGGCTCGCCCGGGTTCGGTGGCGAACTCCCAGTACGCTTCGTCAAGGGCGACGAGAACGTGGTCAGGCACCTTATCGAGGAAGGCGCGGACCTCGTCGTCGCGCAGCACCGGGCCGGTCGGGTTGTTCGGCGAGCACAGGATGATGAGGCGGGTGTCTTCGGTGATCGCCGCCGCCATCGCGTCGAGGTCGTGGCGACCCTCGGCTGTCAGCGGCACTTCGCGGCGGGTGGACCCGACGAGCCCGGTGGTCTGCGGATACATCTCGAACGACGGCCACGGATAGATCGCCTCGGTGGTGGCATCCGAGGTGATCTGGGTCAGCGCGACGAGCAGTTCGCTGGCACCGGTGGTGACGACGAGCTGATCCAGCCCGACACCGAGGCGGTCGGCCAGTCCCTGACGCAGCGCCAGCGCCGCGTCGTCGGGGTAGAGCGCGGGGTTCGTCGCGTGAGCGACCATGGTTTCGAGCACTGCCGGCAGGGGAGGCAGGAAGTTCTCGTTCGAGGAGAGCTTGAACGACTCGAGACCCTCGACCTGGCGGGGAGGCTTGCCCGGAACATAGGGCGGGAAGGTCTCCAGAGCGGCCCGCAGCCGCGGTGACGGTGCCGAGGGAGCGGACGCCGAAGCGGTGGAGCCGGATGCGCTCGAGGACGAAGTCCCGGGCGCGGAGGTGGACGCAGAATCTGAAGCAGCGGGGTCGGAGGCGTTCATGGACTCATGATGTCACAGCGGGTCAGCGCTGCCACCACGCCCCGGAGGGGTCAGACTTCGTCGACGAGGATCACCAGGGTTTCTCCGGGGTCGACCGGCCTCCCTCGCCGCCGGGGCCCTGCTGTTGCTGCTGTCGTTCGGAGTCCTCGCGGCGCTTCTCAAGCTCGTCCCGCTTCTTCTCTCGTTCGGACTTGCCTGAGGAATCGTCCGGCTTCTCCTCATCTTCCCCGGGATCCTGGCTTTCATCTCCGGAGGATTTCTCGTCCCCGGAGTCCTTCTCCTGCGAGTCCTCGTCCTCGGGCTCGCTGTCGTCGGTTCCCTCCTCCTTGGCTTGCCCGCCCTGCTTCTTGTCCTCGACGCGTTCCTTCGCCTGGCTGCTCTTCTGCTTCTCTTCGCTCTTCTTCGGCTGGCATTCCTCGGGCGCGTCTTCGAGGGTCTTCAGTGACCGGTCGTAGAGTTCCTGCGACTGGTCGGGGTCCTGGGAGGCGATCTGATCTGCCTGCTTCTCATAGACAAAGGACAGGTTGATCCGCACAGCACATTCGGCCGAGGTCGGAGCGATCTCCAAGGCGGCTTCGAGATCGGTCTGGGCAGCGTCGTAGTCGCCGACGGCCGCCTCGGCGGTGCCGCGGTTGAAGTAGCCGATATGGCGTTGGAACGGGCTGACCCGTAGGAACGCCGTCGCCGCCTTCTTGGCACCAGGGAAGTCATTCGAGGTGTATCTGACCTGCGAGGCGGTTCCGAAGTATGTGGCCATGGCGATATAGCCGAACACCAGGGCGAATATCGTGCCGAGGATGAGGTTGATCTTCGTGATCCGACGCAGCCGTGACCACAGATTCTTCAGGCGGTTCATCGCTGACCTCCCTGATAGGGCACCGGCTGGTAGGGAACCGATCCGCTGGGACCTGGTGGGCCCCCGGGACCAAACGGACCTCCGGGACCAAGCGGGCCTCCGGGACCGGGTGGGCCGCCTCGGCGAGGGCGTTTGGGGGTGATCGCCTTGAGGCGAAGGTATTCGCGGACTCCGAAGACGAGCTCCACGGCGATCCACGCGAAGACGAGGATGAGCGGGACCCAATAGTATTCGTCGACGGTGACCCGGCCGTCCTTCTTCACCAGGGCCTGATCGTACTTCGGGGCGGTGTAGACGCTGGAGATCGCGCCGTTTCCGTCCCGGTGGTGGTAATCGACGCCGAGGTCCGAGGCGATCTGGCGCAGGTTGCCCTCGTCGATCTTCGAGATCCCCGGATTGCCGTTGCGGTCCTGGATGTACTCGGGAGGTGCCTGATCGTCATCTGGGTCATCGGGGTCACCGATTCCTGGGGCATTGCCGGGATCACCGACACCGGACCCGTAGCCGAACGGCTGGCTGTCGCGCATCTTCCCGCCTTGATCGGTGCCGTATCCGAAGACGGCGCCGCTGTCGATGCGGGAGGCGAAGGGCGACCACGACTCCGGATTCTCCGATACGGTTTGCTCACCGTCGCCGAAGTAGAACACGACGTTCTTGTTCTCCGGACGGTCCTCATCGTTCGAGGTCATCCGCTTATCGAGCTCCTCACCGGCCTCGGTGATCGATGAGCCTCTGGAATTCATGGATGATTCGGGTTCGAGGACGTCGACGGCGGAGGCGAAGGCGGCGTGGTCGGTCGTCAGCGGCATCACGGTGGCTGCGGTCGAAGCGAAGGTGATGATGCTCAGCCGGGTGCCGGGGAAGGCGTCGGCGAGTTCGAGCATGTCCTTCTTGACCCCCTCGAGGCGGGTGTCGTCCCCGTCGAAATCCTCAGCGGCCATCGACGTCGTGACGTCGACGACGAAGTACACATCGGCTCGTGCCTCGTACTCCTCGGTCGAGGATTTGATGGGGATCCCGGGGCGTGCCAGTGCGATTGCGAGCACGGCGACGACACCCATGCGGGCGAACCACTTCCAGCGTGCTCCGTCGCCGCGGATGGCGGGGATGATGCACACGGTGAGCAGGGCGATGACGATGAAGCCCCAGCCGAACCAGGTGAAGACGGGATCGAAGATCATGATTTCGTCCTCCACGCCAGTACGAACACTCCGGCGAGGCCGAAGACGGCGAGTGCGAGCGGAACCACCGGCATATCGTGGACGATCGTGTACGAACGGCCGGGGGTGTTCGCCGCTTCCTGGCTCTGGATCTCCTCGACGATGCGGTCGATCGTCGAGGCCGAACCCATGTCGAACTGTTCGCCGCCGGTACGGTCGGACACGGATCGCAGCTCCTTCGTCTGAGTGGTCGTCAGCACCGAGGGAGGGGAGAGGCTGTAGACGCGGACCTTCGCGTCGACGGCGATATCGGCGGCTTCGTTGAGCTCGAAGAGCGGCTCACCGGCGAGCATATTGTCCGTGGCGAAGATGATCGACCGGGACCGGTCCTCGTCCTGCCGGTCGAAGTTGTCGACGCAGCTGACGAGTCCGTCGCCGATGAGTGAGGAGCCGCCGATGTTCGGGGGCGACGTCGACCACGAGTAGTCGGTGCCCTCTGCGCCCCAGGTGCGGAACCCCTCCTCGGCCTCGGCGAGGTAGTTCTGGACCATGTCGTAGTCGTCTGTGAGCGGGAATGCGGAGACCGCGGTGGCATTGAACACGGTCAGGCCGATGCGTTCGCCGTCGAAGCGGTCGACGAGTTCCTGATAGGACTCCAGCAGATCGGCATCGTAGCCGAGCATCGACCCGGATACATCGAGGCAGAGCATGACATCGCGCATCTTCCGCTCCGGGTTGACCGTCTCCACCCAAGCCGGACGTGCGACTCCCGCCAGTGCTGACAGCCCGGTGAGGACGATGACTCCGAGGAGGGCGACCGTGGTCACCAGTCGTCTGCGCATGGCCCTGCGGAAACTCGGCAGGCTCGTCATCCGCCCGCTGTGGGCCACGGCCAAAGAGGACTCCGTCGACTTCGGACGGCGGAACCAGAAGACTGCGGCTGCGGCGAGGGCCAGCAGGATGAGCGCCAGCCACCAGAACATCAGGACCATCGCGCCACCAACTTCCGGGCCTCGGCGATCTGAGGCTGCAGACCGGCCGGTTCGGCTTCGGCGAACTCCGCCTCGTAGAGGCCGAGCAGGCACTGCGCGAGGTCGTCGAGACCGGCGACTGCCGCATCGCGGTAGGTCAGGTGCTCGGCTTTGACGCCCCAGGCGTCATGGGCGAATTCGCGCACGATCGTCGCCAGCTGCTGTGCCGATTCGCGCACGTCCGCCGATTCTGCGGTCAGTCCCGTTTCCACAGCGCTGATGCGGGAGAGGTAGGTGCTGCGCACGGGAATCGGGATGCGCGGTCCGTCCGCTGCGGTGACTCCGGCGGCGGCGCGGAAAAGAGGGGCGAAGAGGTTTCCGCACGCCAGCAGCAGGACGAAGCAGGCTGCCACGTACCACGCCGGTGAGACCTCCAGGGGCCCGATGAGTTCAGCGGGGCCCACGGCGGTGCCTCAGCAGAAGAGTGTGCAGTCGGCCGAGGGCCGACTTCGGATGGTCGATTTCGATGTGGGCGATGCCCAGCTTGGCGAGAAGGTCGATGCGCTGCTGACGGCGGGCCGCCTCGGCGAGGGCGAATTCCTGTCGGACCTCGGGTTTCGTCATCACCGAGGTCGGCAGTCCATGGTCGGGTCGGGCGACGTCGAACGGCGCCGAGGCGGACGGCAGTCCTGCGAGGTCCGCGTCGGTGATCGTGATCCACAGGACCTCATGTTGGGCGCGCAGCCGACGGATCGTCGCTTCGGCCTCCGGCCCCAGCGGAGCCTGATCGGAGATGACGACCAGCAGCATCCGATGGTTGATATGGCTGGTGATCCACTGCAGCTGGGTGTTGATCGACCCGGGGGAGTCGCTGCCGGTCTCGGCGAGGATCTGCTGCAGGAGATGCTCGAGGTGGGCCTCGCTGCCTTTCCGCGGTGAAGCGGTGGTGTGACCGGCGTTTCCGTGGATGAGCATGACGTCGTCGGCGTGGCGGACGGCGAGGTAGCCGACCATCCCGGCCATGAGGATGGCCAGGTGGCGTTTGTCGGCTCCGGCGGAGGTCACGGCGTCGAAGTTCCGGGAGGTGTCGACGACGAGGCCGAGGATGTGCCGACGGTGGGCGACATAGCGTTTGACCAGGGGCTCTGTGTGCCTGGCCGTGGCTTTCCAGTCGATGTCGCGGATCTCGTCACCGGGGATGTAGTCGCGCAGATCGTCGAAGTCGAGGCTGTGGCCGTGGAAGACCGAGGAGTAGTCGCCGTCGAGGAGGCGCCGGGTCCGCCGATGGGCGTGGATGGTCATCCGCGCCTTGATTCGGTTGAGCAGGACAGTCATCGCGGCAGCCGATCAGGGAGTGGGCACTGCCATGAGGAGGGCATCGACGATCTGGGCGCTCGTGATGTTCTCGGCGGCGGCTTCGAAGTTGAGTTGGATGCGGTGGGCCAGCACTCGGTGGGCGAGGTCCTTGATGTCTTCGGGGATGACGTAGTTGCGGCCGCGGATCATCGCCAGCGCCCGGCCGGCGTTCGTGAACGCGATGGAGGCACGTGGGCTGGCTCCGTATTCGATGAACGGGGCGAATCGGCCGAGGTACTTCGTCGTATTGCGGGTGGCGTGGACGAGTTCGACGAGGTAGCGGGTGATGGCCGGGTCGATGTAGACGGTGCGGGCGTAGCTCTGCATGGTCACGACATCGTCGAGCGAGCAGGCCGGATCGGGCACCGAGTCCTTGTCGAAGACCCCGGAGTCGAGGCGGGAGAGGATCTCGACCTCTTCGCCGGGGTTCGGGTGGGTGAGCAGGTCCTTGATCATGAACCGGTCGAGCTGGGCTTCGGGCAGCTGGTAGGTGCCCTCCTGCTCGATCGGGTTCTGCGTGGCCATGACGAGGAAGGGGCGGGGGAGTTCGAAGCGTTTGCCGCCGATCGTCGTCTGCTTCTCCTGCATGGCCTCGAGCATCGCCGACTGGGTCTTCGCCGACGACCGGTTGATCTCATCGAGGAGGACGATGTTCGCATGCACGGGACCGAGCACGGTGTTGAACGACCCCTCGTGTGCGTTGTAGATCTGCGAGCCGATGATGTCGGCCGGCAGCAGATCCGGGGTGCACTGGATGCGGGAGAACTTGCCGTCCACGGCATTGGCCAGAGCCGCGGCCGCCGTGGTCTTCGCCAGCCCCGGCACGCTCTCCAGCAGCAGATGACCGCTGGAGAGAAGTCCGATGAGCAAGGATTCGCGCAGGCGCTGCTGCCCGACGACAAAATGGTCGAGGTAGGACTCCAGAGCCTTGAGGATCGTCTGTGCGTGCGCGATCTCCTGCGTGTTCGCCGGTGCCGTTGCCGTCATGGTCCCTCAGTCTCTCGGTGTCACTGGTGCATCGATGCCACGTGTCTTTCGGTGTCACTGTGGTCGTTCAGCCACGCCGTCTGATGCGTTTCTGTGGTCTCCAGCATATTGGCTGGCACTGACACGCGACAGCCGAGAACGTTGCAGTGCTGACACACAGAGCAGTGCTGTGCCCGACGTGCGTCCGTCCGCCACCTGCCATTCACAGCGCGGCCATCTCATGTCAGGACCGGGCTGTAGCGTCGATGGAACCGACGGACGGATGTGAGGAGGTGCTGTGATGATCGCCTCTGCCTCGACGTGGTCGGTGCCGCACTAAGGAGTTCGGAATCGTCGGTCGTGGACTCCGCGACATGCCCACAGGCAAAAATTTTTTCTGTGGAAAGCGGTGGAAAACGGAGGTGGACAACGGGTCGAAAATCGGCCCTGAAGCCGCCGATCCCAGCGTCCGCGCAGGTGATCGAACTACATGATTGTCGTTCACAGCCTGTGGACGATTGTGGACGGTGATGACACAGGGTGTGGAACCTGCAAATGACACTGGTGTAACACTGGATATAGGGGTAAGGTCTAACCCGAACACAACATCTAGTGGTCACCCCTGAGCCTGCGCCTCGTGATATTCATCATGATCGAGCAGTTGACGGGACACGGTCACAGCCATCAGAATGCCGAACTGCACAGCAGAATGAAGGAGTCGTCATGATCACCGTGTACACCAAGCCAGCTTGCGTCCAGTGCAACGCCACCTACCGTGCTCTCGACGCCAAGGGCCTGAAGTACAAGTCGGTGGATCTCAGCGTCGACGAGAACGCCCTCGATGTCGTCAAGGCCATGGGTTACATGCAGGCTCCCGTCGTCGTCACCGACAACGATCACTGGTCGGGCTTCCGTCCGGACAAGATCGCCACCCTGACCGGCGAACAGTCTGCGTCCGTCGTGGCCTGACAATGCTGCTGGTCTACTTCTCCGCCAACTCCGAGTACACGCACCGCTTCGTCGCGAAGCTGCGTCACCCGGCAGTGCGGTTGCCGACGTTGACCAAGGAGCCGACGCTGCGAGTGGATGAGCCATTCGTTCTCGTCACCCCCACCTATGGGGCCGGTCGCAATCGCGGGGCTGTTCCCAAACAAGTCATCAAGTTCCTCAATGTCGAAGAGAACCGGCGCCATCTGGTCGGTGTCATCGGCGCCGGAAACACGAACTTCGGCATGGACTACTGCCGCGCGGCCTTCAAGGTCGCGGCAAAGTGTCAAGTACCCCTCATGTATCGAGTCGAACTCCTGGGCACTCAGGAAGATGTCGACGCTGTCAACCTAGGATTGGACAAACTGTGCGCGAGCTCGCTGAAGACCGCAATGTAGAGGACATCATCCGCGAAGAGACGGATCTGGATTACCACGCGCTCAACGCGATGCTGAACCTGTACGACGAGGACGGCAGGATCCAGTTCGAGCGTGACAAGCAGGCTGCCCGGCAGTACTTCCTGCAGCACGTCAACAACAACACCGTCTTCTTCCACAACCTCAAGGAGAAGCTCGACTACCTCGTCGAGAAGGACTACTACGAGCCCGAGGTTCTGGAGCAGTACTCGTTCGATTTCATCGAGCAGCTCTCGACGCGCGCCTACGATCAGAAGTTCCGCTTCCAGACCTTCCTCGGCGCGTTCAAGTTCTACACCTCCTACACGCTGAAAACCTTCGACGGAAAGCGCTATCTCGAACGCTTCGAGGACCGCGTCGTCATGGTCGCTCTCTTCCTGGCTCGCGGAGACGAGACTCTGGCCACCCAGCTCGTCGACGAGATCATCGCCGGCCGCTTCCAGCCGGCCACCCCGACGTTCCTCAACGCAGGCAAGAAGCAGCGCGGTGAGCTCGTCTCCTGCTTCCTGCTGCGCATCGAAGACAATATGGAGTCGATCGGCAGGTCCATCAACTCCGCTCTGCAGCTGTCCAAGCGCGGCGGCGGCGTGGCCTTCGCTCTGACGAACATCCGCGAGTCCGGTGCACCGATCAAGAAGATCGAGAACCAGTCTTCGGGCGTCATCCCCGTCATGAAGCTGCTCGAGGACTCGTTCTCCTACGCCAACCAGCTCGGAGCCCGCCAGGGTGCCGGTGCCGTGTACCTGCACGCCCACCACCCCGACATCTACAAGTTCCTCGACACCAAGCGCGAGAACGCCGATGAGAAGATCCGGATCAAGACCCTGTCGCTGGGCGTCGTGATCCCGGACATCACCTTCGAACTGGCCAAGCGCAACGAGGACATGTACCTCTTCAGCCCCTATGACGTCGAGCGCGTCTACGGTGTGCCCTTCTCCGACATCAACGTCACCGAGAAGTACACCGAGCTCGTCGACAACGCGGCCATCAAGAAGAAGAAGATCAACGCCCGCGAGTTCTTCCAGACTCTGGCCGAGATCCAGTTCGAGTCCGGCTACCCGTACGTGATGTTCGAGGACACCGTCAACAAGGCGAACCCGATCGACGGCAAGATCATCATGTCCAACCTGTGCTCGGAGATCCTCCAGGTCTCTGAACCGAGCAAGTACGACGACGATCTCGGCTATGACGTCGTCGGCAAGGACATCTCCTGCAACCTCGGTTCGCTCAACATCGCTCTGACGATGGACTCGAGCAACTTCGGACAGACCATCGAGACCGCGATCCGCGGACTCACCGCTGTCGCCGAGACCTCGAACATCCAGTCCGTGCCTTCGATCGCCCGCGGCAACGACATGTCGCATGCCATCGGCTTGGGGCAGATGAACCTCCACGGCTACCTCGCTCGTGAGCACATCTACTACGGTTCCGATGAGGGCCTGGACTTCACGAACATGTACTTCTACACCGTCGCCTACCACTGTGTGCGGGCGTCGATGGAGATCGCGAAGGAGCGCGGTGAGACCTTCGCCGGCTTCGAGCGGTCGAAGTACGCCACCGGCGAATACTTCGACAAGTACACCGATGAGGTCTGGCAGCCGCGCACCGCTCGCGTGACCGAGCTGTTCTCCGAAGCAGGCGTGCACATCCCGACCCAGGACGACTGGCGCGAGCTCAAGGCTCAAGTGGCCGAGCACGGCATCTACAACCAGAATCTCCAGGCCGTGCCGCCGACCGGTTCGATCTCGTACATCAACAACTCGACCTCGTCGATCCACCCGGTGGCCTCGAAGATCGAAATCCGCAAGGAGGGCAAGGTCGGCCGCGTGTACTACCCGGCTCCCTTCATGGACAATGACAATCTCGAGTACTACCAGGATGCCTACGAGATCGGCTACGAGAAGATCATCGACACGTATGCCGAGGCCACGAAGCACGTGGACCAGGGGCTGTCGCTGACACTGTTCTTCATGGACACCGCCACCACTCGTGACATCAACAAGGCGCAGATCTACGCCTGGCGCAAGGGCATCAAGACCATCTACTACATCCGGCTCCGGCAGCTCGCTCTGCAGGGCACGGAAGTCGATGGCTGCGTCTCCTGCATGCTCTGATGATGGAATCGGCGGACCGATGCGAATCGGTCCGCCGGCTTCGTGCGGGCCCCAGGCCGCCGGCTGGGCCCGCACACATGACTTTCGTCTGCCGCGCAGACAGCACGTACTTACGACGAACAGCACTTTGGGAAGAGAGAAAGCGTTGGAGAATCTGACTCTGGCATCGCATGTCGATGCCATCAACTGGAACCGCGTCATCGATCCGATCGATGACGAGGTCTGGGATCGCCTGACCGGCAACTTCTGGCTGCCGGAGAAGGTCCCGCTGAGCAACGACATTCAGTCCTGGGCGACTCTCACCGACGATGAGAAGACGCTGACGATGCGCGTCTTCACCGGTCTGACCCTGCTCGACACGATCCAGGGCACCGTTGGTGCGATCTCGCTCATCCCGGATGCGGTCACCCCGCACGAAGAGGCGGTGCTGACGAACATCGCGTTCATGGAGAGCGTGCACGCGAAGTCGTACTCTTCGATCTTCTCGACCCTGTGCTCGACGAAGGAGATCGACGAGGCCTTCCGCTGGTCGCGTGAGAACAAGTACCTGCAGTCGAAGGCGGATATCATCCTCAGCTACTACCGGGGTGACGATCCGCTCAAGCGCAAGGTCGCCTCGACGCTGCTCGAGTCCTTCCTCTTCTACTCCGGCTTCTACCTGCCCATGTACTGGTCGGCACACGCTAAGCTGACGAACACCGCTGACCTCATCCGTCTGATCATCCGCGATGAGGCCGTGCACGGCTACTACATCGGCTACAAGTACCAGAAGGGTCTGGAATCGCAGTCCGAAGAGCGCAAGCAGGAGCTCAAGGACTACACGATGAACCTCATGTTCGAGCTCTACGAGAACGAGGTCGCCTACACCCACGATCTCTACGATCCCGTGGGACTGTCCGAGGACTGCAAGATGTTCCTCCACTACAACGCCAACAAGGCGCTGATGAACCTCGGTTACGAAGCGATGTTCCCCAAGGAGGTCACGAAGGTCAACCCGGCCATCCTTGCGGCCCTGTCGCCCGGCAGCGACGAGAACCACGACTTCTTCTCAGGTTCGGGATCGTCCTACGTCATCGGCAAGGCCGAGAACACCGAAGACGACGACTGGGACTTCTGAGTCCTCAGCCCTGACCTGACTTTTCAGCATCGAGGCGGCCCATTCCGACGGAACACGTTTGGATGGGCCGCCTCGCTGTTCGTGGACCGGGGCGGTTGTTCGATGAGCGTCAGGCGGAATGTTCGGAATGCGAGATTCTTTCCTCGTGGTTCGGATACTATGACTCGGCTCAGATACGATCATCGGAATCAAGTCCGCCGAGGTCAGAGGTGATCGTCAGTGTCGAACGTACGTGGACGCCGAGTCGAATTCGATGATATCGACGAGAACGATCTTGTCATCAGCGAACCGAAGACCGCGGCAGCGGGACTCAAAGCCGTCGAGGTTGCCTTCGAACGCGGACTCAAACAGGGCGGCGCGAGCCGGACCGTACGGTCGATGTTCCGCGTCAATCAGCCTGACGGCGTCGACTGCCCAGGCTGCGCGTGGCCGGAATCGATCACCGGTGATCGGAAGAAGATCGAGTTCTGCGAAAACGGGGCGAAGGCGCTCGCTGAGGAGAACACGACCCGGGTGGCGACCCCCGGCTGGTGGGAGCAGCACCCCATCTCCGTGCTCGAGCAGAAGACGGAGTACTGGCTCGGCCAATCCGGCCGCATCACCCATCCGATGATCATCCGCGAAGGGGAGTCGCACTACTCACCGATCTCCTGGGCCGACGCCTTCGAGACCATCGCCGAGCACCTCCGCGCCACCGAACCCGACCGGTCGGTCTTCTACACCTCCGGTCGCACTCCCAATGAGACAGCGTTCCTCTACCAGCTGTTTGCCCGCAGCCTGGGAACGAACAATCTTCCCGACTGTTCGAACATGTGCCACGAATCCTCCGGCACGGCACTGTCTCCGACGATCGGCATCGGCAAAGGAACCGTCTCACTTGAGGATCTCGAGAAAGCCGAACTGATCTTCGTCGTCGGGCAGAACCCGGGGACGAATCATCCGCGTATGCTCGGCACGCTAGCCGAGTGCCGGCGCAACGGCGGCAAGGTCGTCGCGGTCAATCCGCTGCCCGAGGCGGGGCTTCTCCGCTTCAAGGATCCGCAGACGCCAAAGGGCCTGCTGGCCGACGGGGAGCGGACCAGTGACGAATTCCTCCAGATCCGGGTCGGGGGAGACCAAGCGCTCTTCCAAGCGCTCGGACACCTGCTGTTGAAGAAGGAAGCAGAGACTCCGGGAACGGTCGTCGACCGGGAGTTCATCGAATCCTCCACTGACGGCTTCGCCGCCTACTCGGAAGCCAGGCAGGAGCTCAACTGGGCGGAGACAGAGCTCGCCACCGGTCTCGAACGAGCCGAGATCGAACACGTCGCGGATCTGCTGGCGAAGTCGAGGGCAACGATCTTCTGCTGGGCATTGGGCATCACGCAGCAGCCTCATTCGGTCGACACGATCAAAGAGATCATCAACCTGCTCTTACTCCAGGGCAATTTCGGTAAGCCCGGGGCAGGGGCCTGCCCGGTGCGGGGGCACTCGAATGTCCAGGGCGACCGCACCTTCGGGATCTGGGAGAAGCCGAAGGAGGACTTCCTACAGCGCCTGGATGCCGAATTCGGCATCAATGCGCCCCGGAGGCACGGCTATGACTCCACAGAGGCGATGCATGCCATGGCCCGCGGAGACGTCGACGTGTTCATGTCCTTGGGCGGGAACTTGGCCATGGCCAACTCCGACACCGCCGCAATGGAGGCCGGACTCAAACGCACAGGCCTCACCGTGCATATTTCCACGAAGCCCAACCGTTCCCATGTCGTCCACGGCAAGACGTCGATCATCCTCCCGACGCTCGGACGCACCGACAAGGATGACAAGCACCCCGGAGGAGCACAGTTCCTCTCGGTCGAGAACTCCATGTCGGTCGTCAGCCGCACCCAAGGTCGGCTCGAGCCGGTCTCCGACCACCTCCTTGCCGAACCGGTGCTGCTGGCCCGGATCGCCGAGGCGGTCTTCGGACCCGATCACGTCATCGACTGGAGGGCGATGGCCGAAGACTATGACGTCATCCGCGACCGCATCTCACGGGTCGTGGAAGGCACCGAGGACTTCAACCGCCGCGTGCGGGACAAATATGGCTTCGTTCTGCCCAATCCGCCCCGTGATACACGGACTTTCGCGACAGCCGAAGGACGGGCGCAGTTCAGCACGCGCGAACTCGAATATCTGCTGCCGCCGGAGGGACACCTGGTGCTGCAGACGATGCGCTCGCACGATCAATACAACACGACCTTCTACGGGCTCGACGATCGCTATCGGGGAATCTCGGGCGGGCGCAGGGTGATTCTCATCAATCCTGCCGATCTCGGCCCTGCCGGTGTCGACGACGGTCAGCTCGTCGATGTCGTCTCGGTCTTCAACGGGGAAGAGCGACGGGCGGAGAAATTCCGGATGGTCGCCTATCCGACGGCCCGCGGCTGTGTCGCTGCCTACTATCCGGAGGCGAACGCGTTGGTTCACCGGGACCTCGTGGCCAGAGAGTCGAACACCCCGGGATTCAAAGCCGTTATGGTGCGGTTCGAACCACGCACCGATGATGAGGAACCTGCAGAGATCCACAGCCTCGTTGACGCGCATGGGTGAACGACAGACGCCCACCTGCTGCGTAAAACCCGGCAGCAAGTGGGCGTCTTCTCAATCAGTGAGGATCAGTCCGGCCCGGTCGGGCCATGCCGATCCCTGCAGATCAGGGCGACCGAGGTTCGGTCAGGCGGCGGCCATCGGCGTGATCTCACGCAGCGAGGTGCCGGTGAACAGCACAACTCGACCGGTCGCATCCTTGATCGTGATCTCACCAGGAGCCTGACGGCTGATCCGGGGATCGATCAATCCTGCGTGTGCGAGCCCGCGCTGGACCCACTGTGGGAACTCAGACATGGTTCCCTCCTTTCTTCAGTTGTGAATAGCAGGCAACGACGCGCGCTATTCTTCAGGTTCTCAATACGGCGATTGGGTGATCGCCATGGGGATCTGCGATTCGAAGAGACACAGTGTCCGGAACATTCATCTGCAAAGTCGAACCATGATCGGGGCCTACGACTTCAAAAGCTTGTCGTCAGGAGCAACGCAACGATCAGTTCGATGAATGCGGACAACTTCGAACGCAAGTTGTAAGCGTAACGCGTCTATGTCGACGTTGTCCAATTGAGGTCAGAACCCTAGGCTCAGGTCGACCGACCCTACCTCCGGCCATCTCGCCGAGGCGGCACCGAACCTTACCGTTGATCCTCTCGCCGTGGTGGACCTGCAGATCGCTTTTGCCGGCCTCTGGCCGAGGAGGCTCTGAATGCCCTTATCGTCGACCCTGCATCCGTGCCCGGAGTCGCAGCCACAGGATCACCGTCGCGATGAAGAGCACGACCCCACCCGCCAGGAGGACGAGCGCCAGGGGATTGTCCAGTGCCGCACCGACGGTCTGGGACGCCATGGATGGCTCCGACTCATCGGACTTCTGGGACTCCGTCGCTTCGCTCGAATCCGATTCGGCACCCCCGGCATCACTCGAGCTGCCAGTGGCGGTGGGGGCCGCCTCGGCGGTGGCCTGAACCCCGACGGGCACGGTCTGCAGCGATTTCGGGTCCTTCTGGGCGAAATCCCAATCGAGCAGGTCCACGGCGACCTGGCGAGAGTTGTTGTCGATGCCGAGCATCGTCGCGACCACACGGTGCCCGTCACGCTCGGCCACGGCCACGTACGAGCCCTTCGCCGCCCGAGTGAACCCGTTCTTCAGGCCCAGCCCGCCGTCGACCTGGCCAACGATCTTCGTATGGTTCTGGATCTCGTAGCCCTTGAACTTCTCTTTCGTCTGCGGGTTCTTTCCGCCCGGGAATTTGAACGTCTCTGTGCCGATGACCTTCATGAGGTAGTCGTCTTCGCACACCGCCCACGCGAGCTTCATGAGGTCCTCAGCGGTCGTGTACTGGCCCTTTGCGTCGAGTCCCGAGGTGTTCTTCGCCTGCGTATTCGACATGCCCAGCTCGGCGGCCTTCTCGTTCATCAGCTTCACGGCCTTGTCCTGTCCGCCTGCTGCACGACCCAGAGCATTCGCCGCATCGTTGGCGCTCGACATCAGCATCGCGTGGAAGAGCAGATCGATGGAGTACTTGTTCGTCTGCATGAGACCGACCTTCGTCCCATCGACTTCCATGTCCTCGAACTCGGCGGTCACTTTCTTCTTCTTGTCGTCGAACTCGTCCACGAGCGCCAGTGCCGTGAGCAGTTTGATCGTCGACGCCGGGGCGTGCCGCTTCTCCACATTCTTCGCCACATGCAGCTCCCCGGAGTCGAGGTCGCCGACAAGCCAGGACGTGCCCGTCGGCTTCGGCGGCTTCGCACCGTCACCGAGGTCCTCTGGACTGACATACGCCGGTGCTGTCGACTCTGCCGGCTGCGGCACCGCGTGTGCGGGGGCCGGGGAGTGGACGAGCTGCGCGGCGAGCATCAGCAGTGCGGCGGCGAAGCCGAGGATGCTCAGGGGCAGGGCGCGTAGTGAGGAAGCAGTCGAGCGGGTGAAACGCATGCGCACCAGTCTACTTTCGCCGCGAGCAGCTCGTCCTCAGGATTCGTTCACTCGAGACGGCACCTCACCGAGACGAAGCTTGTGGTGGCAGCCCAGTTTGAGATGGATAGCCCACGTTCAAACGTGGGCTATCCACCCTCAACTGGGCCGTGGTGAAAAGCACCCAATCACGGCGGGACAGACGAAAGCGGCCCCGCACCGTGTGGTGCGGGGCCGCTGCAGTCGGGATCAGACTGGCGCGATCAGAATGCGCGCTGCAGGATCGCCTGCTTCACCTCGGCGATGGCCTTGGTGATCTCGATGCCGCGAGGGCAGGCCTCGGTGCAGTTGAAGGTGGTGCGGCAGCGCCACACGCCTTCCTTGTCGTTGAGGACCTCGAGGCGCATGTCTCCGCCTTCGTCACGCGAATCGAAGATGAAGCGGTGCGCGTTGACGATCGCGGCCGGACCGAAGTACTGGCCGTCGGTCCAGAACACGGGGCACGACGAGGTGCACGCAGCGCAGAGGATGCACTTCGTGGTGTCGTCGAAGGCCGCACGCTGTTCGGCCGACTGCAGACGCTCACGCGTGGGCTCGTGTCCCGAGGTGACGAGGAACGGCATGACCTCGCGGTACGACTGGAAGAAGGGCTCCATGTCGACGATCATGTCCTTCTCGAGCGGCAGGCCCTTGATCGCCTCGACGGTGATCGGCTTGGACGTGTCGAGGTCCTTGAGCAGAGTCTTGCAGGCCAGACGGTTGCGGCCGTTGATGCGCATCGCATCGGAGCCGCAGACGCCGTGGGCGCAGGACCGGCGGAAGGACAGCGAACCGTCGATCTCCCACTTGATCTTGTGGAGAGCATCCAGCACACGGTCGGTGCCGTACATCGTGATGCTGTATTCCTCCCAGTGCGGCTCGGAATCGACCTCGGGGTCGAAGCGAGCGATCCGGAAGGTGCAGTCGAAGGACGGGATGGACCCGCCTTCGCCTGACACATGTGTCGGCAGGTCGATCTTCGACGCTGGCTCTGGGGTGGTATCGGTGCTCATCAGTACTTACGCTCCATCGGCTGGTAACGGGTGACGATGACGGGCTTCGTCTCAAGACGCATGCCCTTGATGCCGTCGGTCTCCGCTTCGGGATCGAGGTAGGTCATCGTGTGGTGCATGAAGTTCTCGTCGTCACGATCCGGGAAGTCCTCGCGGAAGTGTCCTCCACGCGATTCCTTGCGGTGGATGGCGGCGACAGAGATGACCTCGGCGAGCTCGAGCAGGAAGCCGAGCTCGACGGCCTCGAGCAGATCGAGGTTGTAGCGCTTGCCGCGATCCTGGATGCCCACGTTGTTGTAGCGCTCGCGCAGTTTGGCGATCTCGTCGAGAGCGTCACGCAGAGTCTCGTCGGTGCGGAACACCTGCACGTTGGCGTCCATGATGTCCTGCAGATCCTTGCGGATCGCCGCGATGCGTTCGGTGCCGTCCGAGGTGCGCATCTTCTCGAGCATCTCGACGACGTCGTTCGCCGGGTTCTCGGGCAGTTCGACGGACTCGGCGGTCTTCGCGTATTCCGCAGCGGCGATGCCGGCGCGCTTGCCGAAGACGTTGATGTCGAGCAGCGAGTTCGTGCCCAGACGGTTCGAACCGTGCACCGACACGCAGGCGCATTCACCGGCGGCGTAGAGGCCGGGGATGACGGTGTCGTTGTCGGCGAGGACTTCGGCTTCGATGTTCGTCGGGATGCCGCCCATCGCGTAGTGCGCGGTCGGGAAGACCGGCACCGGCTCCGTGTAGGGCTCCACACCGAGGTAGGTGCGGGCGAACTCGGTGATGTCCGGCAGCTTCTCGTCGATGTGTGAGGGCTCGAGGTGAGTGAGGTCGAGCAGGACGTAGTCCTTGTTCGGTCCGCAGCCACGGCCTTCGCGCACTTCGTTAGCCATCGAACGGGCCACGATGTCACGCGGGGCGAGGTCCTTGATCGTCGGGGCATAGCGCTCCATGAAGCGCTCACCCTCGGAGTTGCGGAGGATTCCGCCCTCACCGCGAGCCGCCTCGGACAGCAGGATGCCCAGGCCGGCGAGGCCTGTCGGGTGGAACTGGAAGAACTCCATGTCCTCCAGCGGGATTCCGCGGTTGTAGGTCACGGCCATGCCGTCGCCGGTCAGGGTGTGTGCGTTCGAGGTGGTCTTGAAGACCTTGCCGACACCGCCGGTGGCGAAGACGACCGACTTGGCCTGGAAGACGTGGATCTCACCGGTGGCCAGTTCGTAGGACACGACGCCTGCGGGGCGCTTGACCCCGTCGACCTCGGTCATGAGGAGGTCGAGGACGTAGAACTCGTTGTAGAACTCCACGCCGTGCTTGACGCACTGTTGGTACAGGGTCTGGAGGATCATGTGACCGGTGCGGTCTGCGGCGTAGCAGGAGCGGCGCACGGCGGACTTGCCGTGGTCGCGGGTGTGACCGCCGAAGCGGCGCTGGTCGATCTTGCCTTCGGGGGTGCGGTTGAACGGCAGCCCCATCTTCTCGAGATCGAGGACGGCGTCGATGGCTTCCTTGGCCATCACCTCGGCGGCGTCCTGGTCGACCAGGTAGTCACCGCCCTTGACGGTGTCGAAGGTGTGCCATTCCCAGTTGTCCTCTTCCACGTTCGCCAGTGCGGCGCACATTCCGCCCTGGGCGGCTCCGGTGTGCGAACGGGTGGGGTAGAGCTTGGTGAGAACGGCGGTGCGGGCACGCTGGCCCGACTCGATCGCCGCACGCATGCCGGCGCCGCCGGCACCGACGATGACGACGTCGTAATGATGTACCTGCATGTTTCTCCTTTAGGCCTTGCAGAACTCAGCCAGGACCGAGGGGTCCGCTCCGGCCGGGCAGGGATCGAACGTGAAGATGACGAGCGTGCCGAGCACGATGACGATGACCGAGGCGATGTAGAGGATCACCTGCAGGGACATGCGTGTGCCGGGCTTCTCGGAGTAGTCCATGATGATGGTGCGCAGACCGTTGGTGCCGTGCAGCATCGCCAGCCACAGCATGAGCAGATCCCAGATCTGCCAGAACGGGCTGGCCCACTTGCCTGCGACGAAGCCGAAGTCGATGGCCTGGACGCCGTCGCCGGCCCACAGGTTCACGAACAGGTGGCCGAAGATGAGGATGACGAGCACGACGCCGGAGATGCGCATGAACAGCCATGCGAACATCTCGAACTTCGAACGCGTCGACTTGTGCCGGGAGTAGCCGGTCCGCGGAGCCGGAATGGATGTTGTGCTCATGTCAGCCTCCGAAGGTGTGCATCAGCTGGCGGGGAATGAAGGCGATCATGATGATGAGCCACACAACCATGACTCCCCAGAACAGCTTCTTCTGATTTTTCGGGCCACTCTTCGAGAAATCGACGAGAATGACGCGCAGACCGTTGAACGCATGGAATGCGATTGCGGCGACGAGCGCGATCTCACCGAATGCCATGACCGGTGTCTTATAGGTTCCGATCACTGCGTTGTAGGCCTCGGGCGAGACGCGGACGAGTGCAGTATCGAGCACGTGGACCAGAAGGAAGAAGAAGATTCCGACGCCTGTGACGCGATGCGCGACCCAGGACCACATTCCTTCGTTTCCTCGGTACAGAGTGCCCGTAGACGCTTTGGCCACGGAGCATCCTCCATCTTGAATATTCGGGTGTGTACGTCTAGAAACTACGCCGAAGACCGCTTCCGTGCCAGTCGAGACACGGCTGAGCGTCCCGGATCACACCGCAACCCTGGCAATTCCCTCAAAACTGGGATTTCGCGTCTCACGAAATTTCAATTACATCACAGTCGTGTGCTCTAAATTGTTGCGCTCCCGTCCTGACCCGGGCGGCCCGGGAACTCAGGTGCACCATCCCCGAGGCGGCTCTGAGGTGGGGAGATCCCCACCGGATCCCTGGGGATCGGCTCATCCGACACGGCGGGCAACCTCGGGGAAGGTGTGCCCGAATTCTGAGACACTGAAATCGTGAACACGCACTTCCACGCCATCATCCCCGCCGGCGGATCCGGAACGCGCCTGTGGCCGCTGTCTCGCCGGGCGACGCCGAAGTTCCTCCACGATGTCCTCGGCCTCGGCCGCAGCCTCATCCAGGCCACCTGGGACCGGGTCGCGCCGATCGTCGGCGAAGACAGGGTCTGGGTGGTCACCGGTGAGAGTCACTTCGACCAGGTCGCCGAGCAGCTGCCGCATATCGCTCGCGCCCAGATCATCGCCGAACCGTCCCCGAAGGACTCTGCCGCCGCCATCGGACTGGCGGCCATGATCATCGCCCGCGAGGACCCCGACGCCATCGTCGGTTCGTTCTCCGCCGACCATTCGATCACGAACGTCGACGAATTCCGTCTCGTCATCGACCAGGCCGTCGCTGCCGCGGAGACCGGTGACATCGTCACCATCGGCATCATGCCCCGCAATCCTGCCACCGCCTACGGTTATATCGAGACCGGTGAGCTGCTCGGGCTCGACGGGGCGCCCACGGCCAGGCGGGCGCTGGCATTCGCGGAGAAGCCGGAGGCGAGCACGGCCCGTCAGTATGTGAATTCCGGACGCTACCGCTGGAACGCGGGCATGTTCATCGCCAAGGCGTCCTCCCTCCTCGACATCCTCGCCGAGGAGGACCCGCCGCTCTATTCGGGACTGGCCCGAATCGCCGAGGCCTGGGACACTCCTGACCACGACGAGGTCCTCAGTGCTGTGTGGCCCGGACTGGAGAAGCGAGCCATCGACTATGTGGTGGCCGAGCCCGCGGCCGCGGCCGGTCGTGTCATCGTCATCCCCGGTGACTTCGGCTGGGACGACGTCGGCGACTTCGACTCGGTGGCCCGCCTGCGGCAGCCGGTGCCCGGGGAGCCGCGCGGAGTGATCTCGATCGGCGGGAACACCGACCTGCTCGAGGTCGATGCCTCGGGGGTCGTGTTCTCCGAAGGACCGCGGACCGTGGCGATCGTCGGACTCGAAGACCTCGTCGTCGTCGACACCGACGACGTCCTGCTCATCACCTCCCGCTCGCACGCCCAGGACGTGAAGAAGGCCGTGTCCGTCGCCGGTGAGCGCGGACTCGACGAACTGCTCTGAGTCGCTGGGCCGCCTCCGGGCGTGGGGGATCGAACTGCGAAGTATGTCGAAATTGGTCGCAATGGGCACATTTATGACATCGAGTGCTTAGCATTGCTTGAAATGTTCGACATCGCCCATCCCCGACCTCCCCGCCCTGAAGGACCCGACGTGATCAGCTCGACAATCGCTGAGATCGGTGCAGAACTCATCGATTTCCGCCGCGACATCCATGCCCATCCGGAACTGTCCTTCCAGGAGTTCGAGACCACCGACAAGATCGTCGCCCGTCTCGAGGCCGCAGGTCTGGGTCCCCAGCGCCTCGAAGGCACCGGGGTCGTCTGCGAGGTCGGCGAGGGGCCGGTGGCCGTGGGACTGCGAGCCGATATCGACGCCCTGCCGGTTGATGACCTCATCGACGAGGAATTCCGTTCCACCGTTCCCGGCGTCGCCCATGCCTGCGGCCACGACGTCCACCTGACCTCGCTCATCGGCGCCGGCATCGCCCTGCAGAAGATCCATGAATCACGGCCCGGCGGCCTCGGCGGTCGCGTGCGACTGATCTTCCAGCCCGGTGAGGAAGTCACCCCGGGCGGTGCGCTGCGCGTGATCTCCCAGGGCGTCCTCGACGACGTGCCCGAAGTCTATGCCGTTCACTGTGACCCGAACGTCGACATCGGCAAGGTCGGTTCGCGCATCGGCGCCATCACCGCTGCCGGCGACACGGTCATCATCCGCCTCTCCGGTCACGGCGGGCACACCTCCCGTCCCCATCTGACCGAAGACCTCGTCTATGCGCTCGGCAAGCTCGCCACCGACCTGCCCTCGACCCTGGGCCGGCTGATCGATCCGCGGCACGCGATCTCCCTTGTGTGGGGCGAGATCAGCGCCGGTCACGCAGCGAACGTCGTTCCCAGCGAGGGGATTCTGCGCGGAACCCTGCGCTGCCTCGACGTGGACGGCTGGAACCAGGTCGCCGAGGTGCTGCCCGAGCTCGTCGACCGCATCGCCGGACCGTACGGAGTCGAGGTCGACCTCGAACACCGCCGAGGCGTCCCACCGGTGGTCAACACCGAAGACCAGGTCACCCTCATCGAATCCGCGGTCCGCGGTGAGCTCGGCGAGAACTCGGTGCAGCTGACCCCGCAGTCCATGGGCGGTGAGGACTTCGCGTGGTACCTCACCCACTGCCCGGGTGCGCTCATCCGGCTGGGCACCCGCACACCCGGCGGCATCACCTACGACATCCACCAGGGTGATCTGCTCATCGACGAACGCGCCGTGGAGATCGCCGCCCGCGTATTCACCGCCACCGCTCTCAAGGTCCTCGACCGCGACCGCTGATCGACCTGTCACGGTCCGCGACCAAACGACAGCGATCGGTGGCTGCTCGGCTGCGCCGGCTGTCCACGCTGATTACCCGGCCGATAATCTTGATGTCATGAGTCTCCGAACCCGCAGCACCTCCATCGCCGCCTTCACCGCGGTGGGCACCCTGGTGCTGACCGGCTGCTCCGTCACGACTCCCGAAGCCCTCGAAGAGGAACGGCTCGGCTGCCTCGTCTCGGCTCCGGCCGGCTTCGACGATCACTCGGCCGGTGCGCTCACCCTCGAGGAGGCGGAACTGGCCCGTGGGGCCGGGGTCTTCTCGGGTACCTCGAGCCAGCGTGTCTCGGGTGGGTCGGCCACCTCGGCGGCATTGGATCGGATGCACAGACACGACTGTGCACTGACCACGGTCATCGGACCCGGGGGAGCGGACGAACTCGCGGACTTCGCCGCCGCCCACCCCGATGATCTGTTCCTCGGGGTCTCCAGCGGCACCGACGACCTGCCGAAGAACGTGCTGAGCATGGACTTCGACCTCGTCCCGCCGGCGTTCATCGCGGGATACACCGCTGCCACAGCCTCGGAGACGGGGAAGGTCGGGGTCGTCGTCGCGCACGGTTTCCCGCAGTCCGAACGCATCCTGGCCGCCTTCGACGCCGGGGTCGACCTGTACAACAAGGAGAAGGACGAGGACCTGCCGAAGGCGGAGTCCTATCGTCCCTCCTCGGGCGGGGCCGCCTCGGCGAACGGTTCGCCTCGGACGATCGACGATACCCGCGACGCCGGGAAGGACTACTTCGAACGGTCCTTCGATGCCGATGTCGACGTGCTCGTCCCGTTCGGATCGGCGGCCGCGATGGGGGTGGTCACCTCGGCGGATGAGAAGCGGACCGAGCTGACCGCGGCAACGGAGGATCCGGAGGGCGACGATGAGGGACCGAGCCTGCCGAAAGTCGTCTGGTACGGCACCGCCGGCGGGTTCTCCAAGGCGATCGTGGCCACCCTGGAGCCGAACGTGCGCCGCGGACTGCGCACGATGTTCCCCGACTGGCCGCAGAGCAAGAACCCCGACGAGGTGGCCCCCGCCCCGAAGACCGGGCCCGAGGAGATCGGCGGCTTCCGCGTCGCCGACCGTCATTATTGGGGCACCCTCGACAACGGGGGAGTGCGCATCGTCGCCGAGGACGGATTCCTCTCCCGTGTCTCCGACGCCGGACGCGGAATCACGGACCTGCGCGAGCGGATCAAGAGCGGGGAGATCGACCCGGAGAAAGGATGAGGGCCGCGCGCCGCATCGGATAAGCTGAGACGGTGATGAATGTACCCGCCGGCGTCGCATCGGACGACCCCATCCTGCAGCTGCCCAAAGTCTCCCTCCACGATCACCTCGACGGCGGTCTGCGCCCGTCGACGATGCTCGAACTGGCCGACTCGATCGGTCACACCCTGCCCGCCTCCGATGCCGAATCGCTGCGCCGGTGGTTCTCGGAGTCCGCGAACTCCGGTGACCTGGTCCGCTACCTCGAGACGTTCTCGCACACCGTGGCGGTCATGCAGAGCGAGGACAACCTGCGCCGCGTGGCCAAGGAATGGGTCCTCGACCAGGTTGCCGACGGAGTCTTCTATGCCGAGGCCCGGTGGGCTCCCGAACAGCACCTCGAAGGCGGACTCGAACTCGACGCCGTCGTCGAAGCCGTCCAGGACGGTCTGGAAGCCGGCGTCTCCGAGGCCGCGGCCGAGGGCAAGTACATCCGCGTCGGACAGCTCATCACGGCCATGCGTCAGGCCGACAACTCGCTGGCGATCGCCGAACTGGCCATCCGCCATCGTGAGAAGGGTGCGGATTCCGGTGTCGTCGGCTTCGACATCGCCGGGCCCGAGAACGGCTTCCCGCCGTCTGCGCACCTCTCCGCCTTCAACGCCCTGCACCAGGCATATGTGCCGGTGACGATCCATGCCGGTGAGGCCGCCGGCAAGGAATCCATCCACGAGGCGGTCACCATCTGCCACGCCCAGCGTCTGGGCCACGGTGCGCGCATCGTCGAGGACATGGACATCGTCGACGGCCAGGGGCAGCTCGGCAGCCTCGCCGCCTGGGTCCTCGACCAGCAGATCCCGCTCGAACTGTGCCCGAGCTCCAACCTGCAGACCGACATCGGCGGCACCATCGCCAGCCACCCGATCACGGGGCTCAAGGATCTCGGATTCGCTGTCACCATCAACCCGGACAACCGGCTCATGTCCGGCACGTCGGTGTCGCGTGAGATGCGTCTGCTCGTCGATGAGGCCGGTTGGAACCAGACCGACCTCGAATGGGCGACGGTCAACGCCATCACCGCTGCCTTCCTGCCGCTGGATGTGCGCGAGCGCATGCTCGACGAGATCCTCATCCCCGGATTCGCCCGGGTGACCATTTGAGCTCACACAATGACCGGGCCGCAGCGTCCGGTGCCTCACCGGAGCCTGAGGGGCACGGCGTTCCGACCCCACGGGCGATGCTGCTACCCGTGAGCGTCCTCGGCATCCAGGCGCTGGCCCTGGTCGGAGCGGCGGTGTCGTTCGTCATCACCGCGATCACCGCCGGCCCCTTGGCGGCTTCGCTGATCGGTCTGGCCGTCATGTTCCTCATCTTCGCGGCCGGTGTCGGCGCCGCGGCCCGGGGCGCCTGGCGTCTGCATCGGTGGGCGCGTCCGGCGGCGATCGCCTTCGAGCTGCTCGTCATCGTCTTTGCCTTCAGCGTCATCGGCGGTTCCCTGTGGCTGGGGCTGGCCTGCCTGGTCACCGCCATCGCCGTGCTCTTGGGCTTCTTCTTGCCGGCCGTCGTCGACGCCTACAACCGAGCGCTGGCTGACTGAGACTGTGAGGCTCCCCGCCCGACTGACTGCCTGAGGACTGCGGCCAGCCGCGACCTCCCCTGAACAGAGGTCACGACTGCGCTGGCTGGCTGCGCTGCCGTGGGCTTGCCACCCGGCGAACGCGTTAAGTGTGCGCAGATTGCCGAAAAACTGCGGGTGGGCTCAGTGTTCTAGTGCAACAGTGGGCTGGTCTCAGGCTACCTGCTCATGCAACAGATCAGCCAGGACCTCGGCCGGGGTCGCGAACCCGAGGACCTTCCGCGGCCTGCGGTTGAGCTGATCCTGCATCGCCTGGATCTCCTCGTCAGTAACCGACTCATCGAAGACCGTGCCCTTCGGGTAGTAGTCCCGAACGAGACCGTTGGAGTTCTCATTCGTCGGTCGTTGCCAGGGTGAGTGCGGGTCGCAGAAGTACACCTGGCAATCGGTGGCGACAGTGATCCGCAGATGCTCAGCCATCTCCTGACCCTGGTCCCACGTGAGAGTCGAGAACAACGCTTCCGGCAGGGAAGCGATCATGTCCTGGACTAGTCCGGTGACGGTGACCGATTCGCGGTTGTTCGGCAGTTTCCGGATCAAGGAGAACCGGGACCGGCGTTCGAAGACGGTCACCAGGCCACCGGCGTGGGAATCGACGACGAGATCACCCTCCCAGTGGCCAGGAACAGTGCGGTCGGCAGCTTGTGAGGGACGGTCGGTCAACAAGGCACCATCGAGCCAGGGACGGTTGGACCGACGCGGCAGCTTCGACTGTGGCTTCCTTCCCGTCTGTCCCGATCGGAGGGCTTTGACCACGGCCAGCTCGTGACGCAGGGATCCGCGTCCTTGGACGTAGAGAGCTTGGTAGACCGTTTCGTGGCTCACGTGCAGGTCCTTCCGGTCAGGGTAGTCACGCCGAAGCCTACCGGCGACCTGTTCGGGCGAGCACTTGTCGTTGAGCCCGTTGATCACGTGAGCCCGCAGCCACGGATCCTCGAGACGTGTGCGACGGTGTTTCTTGCGTGCCTGTCGGGCATAGGTGCGGCCGTGGGCGCCGGCGGCACTGTAGACCGGGTGTGGGCTGATTCTGTCGTATTGGATGAGTCGGTTGCGGCGGATCTCTCGGGACACGGTTGACGGAGCAACACCGAGTTGAGTCGCGATGGTTCTCATCGACAATGGCGGATCTGATTGCAGGCCAGCCTGGATCGTCATTCGGTCGGCGATCGTCAGGTGGCGGTAGGCAGGTGGTCGTGGTGGTGCCGGGGCAGCAACGATGGTGGTCGGCATGGACAGTATTCTGCCGGTCCTGCCTTTGGGCAGGCCGAGTCGCCGCGCCCACCGGGTGACGGTGTTGAGGTTGATGCCGAGGTGGTCAGCGATCGCTGATCGTGGTCTGCCTTCGAGGAGGAGCCAGAAGAGTTCGTCGAGGACGTGGAAGGGCAGCCGTGGACGTCTGTAGTGCGTGGTCATGGGGGTGTTCCTTCGTTCAGTGGAAACACCCGGTCTGATAGTGCTGGTCAGACCGGGTGTTGCACTAGAACCTAGAAACCGCCGCGTCTGACGGACACTCTTCGCACACTTAACTCGCGCGACGACGGCGTCCGTGTCTGACGGTTCGAGGTTGCCGCGCCCGCCGACTTCGCGCATGGCGAACGCGTTCACTGTGGGTAAAAGGCGGAAAATCGGCGCCTCAGCGGATTTTTTGCCACATCCAACTCACGACGGCAGCGTCGGCGGCGACCATTTCTGGACGCTCGCGGCCTGAGCGGCGATGAGTCGCGACGGAACCGCTGAGAAGACGGCATTGCGCAGCCGCGCCAGCAGCGGCGATTCGAGTTGGAACACCTGCCCCATCAGCCGAGACTTCTGTGCGATCGACTGCGTCCGCGGACGCCGCAGCGAGTCATAGCGGCTGAGTGCCGCAGCGAGGTCTGCCGGTGCTGAGGCGCGCGGGCCCGCGTCGTGGGCCGGGTTCACACCGGCGCGTGTGCCCACATCGTCGGCAGAGTTCACACCTGCGCCCGCTCCCGCACCTGCAGCGGAGACTGGTATCTCGGCTTGCTCCACCATCCGCCCGGGTCGATTCGCCTCGGGCCCCGGAGACTTACTGATCAGCGGGGTGAGCAGGACGGCCAGCGTCGCCGCGTCTTCGAGGGCCTGACCGCCACCCTGACCGAGGTTCGGCGTCATCGCGTGCGCGGCATCGCCGAGGAGGACGACTCGGCCGCGGTGATAACGACGCAACCGGCGGGAGAGGTCGGAGATCGCGGTGCGGCGGACCTCCTCGGCGGGGGTGGCGGCAATGAGCTCGGCGATGGGGGAGTGCCAGCCTGTGAACATCTGCTCGATCGTCGCCTTCTCATCGGCGAAGACCGCGTTCTGCGGCATATTCGCCACGGCGAACCAGTACACTCGGCCGTCGGCCAGCGGAGCGATGCCGAAGCGGCGTCCGTGCCCGACCGACTCCCCGGCCTCGCCGGACAGATCCACCGGCACCGAGGTGATGCCCCGCCACGCGGAATACCCGGAGTACCGCGGTGCCACCGGTTCACCGTCGACGACGGTGCGGACCCAGCTGTGCAGACCGTCGGCGCCGATGATGAGGTCGAAACGCTCTGCGATCGACTCCATCGTGCTCGAATCGTCGGCGGACCTGGCCCTGATAGTCAGCGTCCCGTCGGTGCCGGTCGCCGTCGCCTCGGTGCCGGTGCGCACTGTCCCGGGAGCCAGAGCATCGAGGAGGATGCGGTGGAGGTCGGCCCGGTCGACGATGCGCAGCGCACCGACCGAATCATCGGGCACCTGAGCGATCCAGTGCCCGTCTGCGCGGCGCTGACCTGCGGCGAAGCCTTCGACGCTGGAATCGGTCACGGCGTCGAACGCCTCGCGCAGACCGAGCGACTCCAGTGCGGCAAGCCCGTTGGCGAAGATCGACAGTCCCGAACCACCGGCCCTCACTTCGGGGCCACGTTCGAACACGGTGACCTCGGCGCCGGCCCTCTGCAGTCCCACGGCCGTCGAGAGTCCGCCGATTCCAGCTCCGATGACAGCGATCTTCATGAACTCATCGTCGCACGCAGAACGCCGGGTGGCGACGCCGCCGGTTGACCGTTGGTACGCGTTAAGTGTGCGCAGATTACCCAAAACGGGCTTCAGAGTGGCAATCTGCGCACACTTAACACGCACCGAGGCAAGGCGAGGAGTGCCCAGAGATTACTGGAGGAACTCTCCGCAGGCTTCAGTGAGGTAGTCGCCGGCGACTCCGCCCTCTTCGCCGAGGCTGATAGCGGTCATCTGGATGCCCCACCACACGCGCGGCGAACCGCCCCACTGTTGGCGGAACTCCTCGCGACGACCGGGATCTTCGGCGAGGTCGTCGGCGGCCAGGCCGATGCGGTCCTGGGCATCATCGGCGGTGCAGCGCTTCTCGTCATCCGGGCCCTTCGGGTCGAGCTCGGGGATGTCTTCGTCATCGACGGTCTTGAGGGTGTAAGCCGAGTTGCCGATCTCTTCGACCTCGAAGGTGCCGTGGATGAGCAGGAACGGGGAGGCACCGTCGTCGACGTTCTTCGAGTCGACGGTGACGCTGACGCTGTCGGGGCTGTCGGCGGTCACGGTCGTCTCGCCGGAGTCGGGGACTTCCGGGTTGCCGGTGTGCACGTAGACCTTGAGGTAGGCCTCGGTCTTCTTCTCGGCCGCCTCGGCGAGGCCCTGCCACAGCGGGTCGGTGTCCTTCGCCCCACCTGGCGAGGAATCGACGATGGACACCTTCGGTGCATCGTCTGGCGTCTCGATCGGGGTGACCTCCTCCTTGCTCACCGAAGGGCGCGGCTGGGGTCGGGTCTCATCGGGAGTCGACACGCAGGCCGTTGTCGTGGCCAGCAGTGCTGCGGCGGACAGCAGGGCAAGGGGGCGAAGTCGCATGGTTCCTCGAGGTATCTTCAGCGTCCAAGTGGTGTCGCTTCCAGCGTAATGCGCGGGACGGTCCGAGCCCGGGTGGACGCGCGGCGAGGCGGTGAAAGCAGCGCGGGTGCGAGACTTCTGCGCCGGGGTGCGACGCACTGACCCTGACGTCACAGGCCGGCCGCCCAACCGCGGCGCCCGACCCTGCTGCCTCAGCCGCGGCGCGCTGCGGCGATGAGTTCGCGCAGGCTCTGCCGCTGGCCGCCCGCGGCATCGAAGTTCGCTTCGTCGAGCCACTGCTCATACGCCGATCGCAGCGCCGGCCATTCGCTGTCGATGATCGAGAACCACGCGGTGTCGCGGTTGCGGTCCTTGTACACGAGGTGCTGTCGGAACACTCCTTCGAAGGTGAACCCGAAGCGTTCGGCGGCCGCTTTCGACGGGGCGTTCGCGTCATCGCACTTCCACTCGAAGCGTCGGAAACCGGAGGCGAAGGCGAGATCGGCGCAGAGGAAGAGCGCCTCGGTGGCTGCTCGCGTCCGCCGCAGCGCCGGACCCCAGAGGATGTGCCCGATCTCCATGACTCCGTTGGCGGTGTCGATGCGCATCAGTGCCTGCCGCCCCTCGGCTCGACCGGTGGATCGGTCCACGACGGCGAAGAAGAGGGGATCGGACGACGTGGCCGCCTCGGCGATCCAGGTATCGAAGTCGCTGCGTTCGGTCTGCGGAGACTGCGGCAGGTAGCGGAACCGCTCCTCGATCCCGTCGGCAACTGAGACCGCAGCGAACAGATCATCGTCGTGGACGGCAGGATCCAGGGGTTCGAGATCGACGTAATGACCGTGGATGGGCTCTCGCCGAGGCGGCTGTGCACCTGTGAAATTCGTGAGGTCGTCGTTCATGGCTGGGTCCTCGTCATCGGGGTTCGGGTGGGTTTCGTGTGTCCGTGTCTGTGGTTGGGCAGGTGTGACTGTGCTCGGAGTGGGTTCAGTCTTCGCTGCCGTCGAAGCCGGTGGACAGCTCGCGCAGAAGTCCGGCGAGCTTGCGGCTGCCGGCGGAGGTGAGGCCGCTGAGGATCTCGCGCTCCTTCACGAGCAGGTCCGCCAGGGCGGAGTCGACGGTGGCGCGGCCGCTGTCGGTGAGGTGGACGAGCACTCCGCGGCGATCACCCGGATCGGGGCGACGCTCGACCCATCCGCGGGCCACGAGGCGGTCGATGCGATTGGTCATGGTGCCGCTCGTGACAAGCGTCTCCTGCAACAGGGTCGAGGGGGAGAGCTGATAGGGCTCACCGGCCCGGCGGAGGGCGGAGAGCACGTCGAAGGCCCATCCCTCGATTCCGTAATCGGAGAAGCTCGCCTTCCGTGCCAGGTCCAACTGCCTGGCCAGCCGCGAGACTCGGGAGAGGATCTCCATCGGGGAGACGTCGAGATCCGGACGCTCACGTCGCCAGGCTGCGACTATTCGATCCACTTCGTCCATGAATCGATTTTACGTCCATATCAAGAATCTTGAGCGCAAAGATACTTTTTGACGAGAGATTCCTTACTCTCAGGGTCCGTTTAACCTGCAGGTTTGGATGGACGGGTGCGTTTGGGAATATGGTTGTCCTTGGTTGTTGCATCCGTCAACGAACCTGCAGGGGCCAACCACCCGGCAGCAGAAACGAAGGAAAACACGTGGATCTTTTCGAGTATCAAGCACGTGACCTGTTCGAGAAGCACGGAGTGCCCGTGCTCAAGGCCCAGGTCGCGACGACGCCAGAAGCAGCGAAGAAGGCAGCCGAAGATCTTGGCGGCGGTGTCGTCGTCGTCAAGTCGCAGGTCAAGATCGGCGGCCGTGGAAAGGCCGGCGGCGTCAAGGTCGCCAAGAACCCCGATGAGGCCGAGGCTCGCGCCAAGGACATCCTGGGACTCGACATCAAGGGCCACATCACCGAAAAGGTGATGATCGCCGAGGGTGCCGACATTGCTGAGGAGTACTACTTCTCCGTCCTCCTCGATCGGTCCAACCGCACCTATCTGGCCATGTGCTCGAAGGAAGGCGGCATGGAGATCGAGCAGCTGGCCGTGGAACGTCCGGAAGCGCTCGCCAAGATCCCCGTCTCCGCCATCGACGGCATCAACGATGCCAAGGCAGCAGAGATCGCCGAGGCGGCCGGCTTCGATGCCGACACCGCCGCGAAGGTCGCCCCCGTGCTGACCAGCCTGTGGACCGTCTTCGAGAAGGAAGACGCTACCCTGGTCGAGGTCAACCCGCTGGTCAAGACCGGTGCCGGCGACATCATCGCCCTCGACGGCAAGGTCTCGCTCGACGACAACGCCGACTTCCGCCAGAAGGAGCACGAGGAGCTGCGCGACATCAGCGCAGAGAACCCGCTGGAGCTCAAGGCCAAGAAGCTCGACCTCAACTACGTCAAGCTCGACGGTGAGGTCGGAATCATCGGCAACGGCGCAGGACTGGTCATGTCGACCCTCGACGTCGTCGCCTACGCAGGTGAGAACCACAACGGCGTCAAGCCCGCGAACTTCCTCGACATCGGAGGCGGCGCCTCGGCTGAGGTCATGGCCAATGGACTCGACGTCATCCTCGGCGATGATCAGGTGAAGTCCGTCTTCGTCAACGTCTTCGGCGGAATCACTGCCTGTGACGCCGTGGCCGACGGCATCGTCAAGGCCCTCGAGATCCTCGGCGACCAGGCCACAAAGCCGCTCGTCGTCCGCCTCGACGGCAACAACGTGGAAGAGGGACGCGCCATCCTCCAGAAGGCCGCGCACCCGCTCGTCACGCTCACTGACACGATGGACGGTGGAGCCGACAAGGCCGCCGAACTGGCTGCTGCCAAGTAAGGAAAGGTCTTTACAACAATGTCTATCTTCCTGAATTCCGATTCGAAGATCATCGTCCAGGGCATCACTGGCGGAGAGGGCTCGAAGCACACCGCCCGCATGCTCGCAGCCGGATCGAACGTCGTCGGCGGTGTCAACGCCCGCAAGGCCGGCACCACTGTGAAGCACAACGACCAGGCCGGCAACGAGGTCGAACTCCCCGTCTTCGGGTCCGTCGCCGAGGCGATGGAAGCCACCGGTGCCGACGTGTCCGTGGCCTTCGTGCCGCCGGCGTTCTCCAAGGACGCCGCGATCGAGGCCATCGACGCCAAGATCGGTCTGCTCGTCATCATCACCGAGGGCATCCCGGTGCAGGACTCGGCAGAGGTCTGGGCCCGTGCGCAGGCGGCCGGAAACGCCACCCGCATCATCGGACCCAACTGCCCGGGCATCATCACCCCCGGTGAGTCGCTGGCCGGCATCATCCCGGCCAACATCACGAAGAAGGGCAAGCTGGGCCTCGTCTCGAAGTCCGGCACCCTGACCTACCAGATGATGTACGAACTGCGTGACCTCGGCTTCTCGACCGCCATCGGCATCGGCGGAGACCCGGTCATCGGCACCACGCACATCGATGCGCTCGAAGCATTCGAGGCCGACCCGGAGACCGAAGCCATCGTCATGATCGGCGAGATCGGCGGAGACGCCGAAGAGCGCGCAGCAGCCTTCATCAAGGAGAACGTGACGAAGCCGGTCGTCGGCTACGTCGCAGGCTTCACCGCTCCCGAGGGCAAGACCATGGGCCACGCAGGCGCCATCGTCTCCGGCTCCTCGGGAACCGCTCAGGCCAAGAAGGAAGCCCTCGAAGCTGCAGGCGTCAAGGTCGGCAAGACCCCGACCGAGACCGCCGAGCTCATGCGCGGACTCCTCGGCTGAGTCGAGCACTCCCGCATCGGGTGAGCGCCTGACCGGCACTGATCCGAACCACACTGCGGCCCGCCTCCACAAACGGAGGCGGGCCGCAGTGCGTCTCGGTCGGTTGGGGCGGCGCAGAGCCCTGCAACTGGTTCAAAGTGTGATTGCCGCGCACGAATGATCTGCGTATGCATTTTGAAGCCGTTATTGCCCGCAGGAGGGGCGTCTGAAGCTCCGTTGACATCGCGCGGACCGTCGTGTCAGGGCCCCGCGGAGGGTCTACGCTGGGATCGTGAACTCTCAGACATCTGATCAGACAGCGCAGTCGACGAACCCCGCGGACCTTCTCCCCGACACCGGCACCGCAGCCCCACCTGTCGACCCCAGCCCCGAGGCGCACCCGCGCAACTTCGGGTCCGATAACTGGGCCGGGGTCCACCCCGAGGTCATCACGGCCATTGCCGAGGCCAACGTCGGCCATACGCCCGGCTACGGCGGAGATCCGTGGACACAGCGCTTCCACGACATTATGGCCCACCACTTCGGGCCCGAGGCTCAGGCGTTTCCTGTCTTCAACGGCACCGGCGCGAACGTGCTCGCCCTGCAGTCGGCGCTGCCGCGGTGGGCGGCGGTGATCACGGCCGCCTCGGCGCATATCAACTACGACGAGACCGGCGCCCCGGAGAAGGTCGGCGGGCTCAAGATCATCGGTGCTGCCACCGAGAACGGCAAACTCACCCCCGAGACGGTCAAGGGTGCGATCATCGGCCGCGGCAGCGAACACAATGCGCAGTCGTTGGCCGTGTCGATCTCCCAATCGACCGAATGGGGCACGACCTACACCCCGGACGAGATCGCGGCGATCGCGTCCACCGCGCACGAGAACGACATGATCCTCCACATCGACGGATCCCGACTCGGCAACGCGGCCGCCCACCTCGGCGTCGGCCTCGGCGACATCACGACCGCGGCCGGAGTCGACATCGTCAGCCTCGGCGGAACGAAGAATGGCTTGCTCGGCGCCGAGGCGGTCGTCGTCCTCAACCCGGAGATCGGCCAGGGACTGCGGTTCCTGCGCAAGATGAACCTGCAGCTGGCCTCGAAGATGCGCTACCTCTCCGCCCAGCTGAACGCCCTGTACGAAGGGGACCTGTGGCGAACCTCCGCCACCCGGTCGAACGAGATGGCTCAGTATCTCAATGAGAGACTCGCCGAGGTGGCCGGCAGCGGCCGTGTCCCCGGACTGGAGATCGTGCAGAAGGTCGAGTCGAACGTCGTGTTCGTCCGCATGCCCGCCGAGGTGGCCGCTCGCGCCCGGCAGAAATTCGCCTTCGCGGACTGGCCCTTGGAGAAGGACATCGTCCGCCTCATGTGCGCCTTCGACACGACGGCCGAAGACGTCGACGCCCTCGTCGCCGCCATCGCAGGGGACTGAAAGACCTCAGGCGCGGCGCTGGGAGTCCTTCGCCGCAGGCTACTTCTTCTTCCGGCGATCGACCTTGACGGAGACGACGGGGACGTCGGAGTCGAGGATGATGCGCTGGGCCGTCGAGCCCATGATGAGCTTACCCACGGGGGAGCGGCGGCGTGATCCGATGACGATCATGCGGGTGTCGGCGGTCGCCTCGGCCAGCGCCAGAAGCTCTTCGACGGGGTCATTGCCGCGGAGGAACTGAAGGATCTCGTGGGAGACCTCGGAAGACTTCAGCGTCTCCTTGAGTTCCTCGATGTCTTTGCTGGTGGCGACGCCGCGCTCGTCGGGAGTCTCACCGATTCCGGCATTGAGCACGACGAGGACATCGTCGAATGCGCGGGCCTGCTCGATGCCGAATTCGACAGCGGCCTTGCCTTCGGGCGAGGGGGAATAACCGACGAGGATTGTCATGATCTCTCCTGGTGCGACATTGGACGAAGCTCTCTCAATTAGTAGCATATCCGCGCTGTTCGGACGGGCGGCAGCTCACTCTGCGACGGGGGAAACGGGGAGCTTCGACTGAGATCTTCCTCACCTCACCAGGTACGGGATCGTCAGCCTCGAGCGACTTCTGCTCTGTAACCGCGCGTAAACCGTGCGAAAACCCCGCGGAATCGGGCCTCCGACCCCAAATCTCAATTACTGACTGAATCGTCAGTTCGATTGACTCGGCAGTAAGGTGACCTGGGCGCTGCGTGCGCCGCGTACGAGTGAGAAAGAAGAAGCATTGACAGATCAGAATACGCATCTCGACCAGGCAGAAGCCGGTGAGACCCCAGCGCAGAAGAAGTCGGAATGGAAGACGGTCAAGGCCATCATGGCTGCCTCTTCGGGCAACCTCGTCGAATGGTTCGACTTCTACATCTACGCCTTCTTCAGCGTCTACTTCGCCGACCAGTTCTTCGTCGCTGACAACCAAGCACTGTCACTGATGCAGGCTGCCGGCGTCTTCTTCGTCGGCTTCCTCATGCGTCCCATCGGCGGCTACATCTTCGGTCGCGCCGCCGACCGCCTCGGGCGCAAGAACTCGATGCTCATCTCCATTCTGCTCATGTGCGCCGGTTCGCTGATGATGGCTCTGCTGCCCACGAGTGCGGTCGTCGGCTCCTGGGCCGCGATCCTGCTGCTCATCGTGCGCATGATCCAGGGGCTGGCCGTCGGCGGCGAGTACGGCGCCACCGCCACCTACATGTCCGAGGTCGCCACCGAAGGCAAACGCGGCTTCTACTCCTCCTTCCAGTACGTCACTCTCATCGGCGGCCAGCTGCTGGCCAGCCTGCTGGCCGTCATCATGACCCACACTCTGGGCACCGACCAGATCGAAGCCGGCTGGTGGCGACTGCCCTTCGCCATCGGCGCTGCCGCCGCGATCGTCTCCCTGTGGCTGCGCCGCGGACTCGAGGAGACGACCTCGGCGGACACCCGCAAGGACGAGAACTCCGGCAGCTTCCGCGAAGTGCTGCGCCACCCGCGCGCCTTCTTCGTCGTCCTCGGCATCACCAGCGTCGGATCGCTCGTCTTCTATGTCTTCACCACTTACATGCAGAAGTTCCTGCTGCTGCAGAACGAAGGCACCCCGGGCGAAGCCGTGTTCAACAAAGGCTCCATCGCTGACCTCATGACAATCTGCCTGCTCATCTTCGTCGTCATGCAGCCCATCGCGGGCAAGATCTCGGACAAGATCGGCCGTAATAACAACATGCTCATCTTCGTCATCGGCATGATCGCGCTGCCCATCCCGCTGCTCGGCATGATCGGCAAGGCCGATTCCGTCCTCACTGCAGGCATCCTCATCGTCATCGCCATGGCGTTCATCAGCATGTACACCTCGATCTCCGGAATCGTGAAGGCCGAGATGTTCCCGGCCCACATCCGCGGAATCGGCGTCGGCTTCACCTATGCGGTCGGCAACTCGCTGTTCGGCGGCTCCGCCGAATACGTCGCGCTGTGGTTCCGCAACGCAGGAATCGGCACCTGGTTCGCCGTCTACGTCGTCGTCATCGCGATCGTCGGCTTCGTCGCCGTGGCTTTCATGCACGACAACCGCAAACACTCAACGATCGACAACGCCGATTCCTCGGCGTACAAACGCATCGGCAGCTGAGTGACAGACGGCTGATCCCATCACCGAGGCGGCTTACCCGGTCCACTGATCCCATCGCCGAGGTGGCCCACCCCGACCGTGAACGACGAGTGCCCCTGAACGCTGAGTTCTGGGGCACTCGTCATTCATAGATCTCGCCGCCTCGGCCGAGCCGCCTCGGCCGAGCCGCCTTGCCGGGTCGACCACTAGGTGATGTGGGAATAATTGGAAAGATGTTGGAATGTGATTGACGGTGCGTGAATAGAGTCCTAAGATCGTTCAAACCAACAGATAACCACGTGGTTATTCGTCCGTATGACGATGAGCCGCGCGAAGGGAAAGGCCGGACGTGTTCGCTGAAGAACGGCAACGACGCATCGCTGAGCTCGTCAGCGAAGCGGGCCGGGTCAATGTCACCGATCTGGCCGCCGATTTCGACATCACGACGGAAACCGTTCGACGCGACCTCGCCGCCCTCGAAAAGGCCGGAGCCCTCCAGCGCGTCCACGGGGGAGCGGTGCCTTGCCGTCCCCACAGCCTCGAAGAGCCGGCCTTCGACGACCGCGAGATCCACAACCTCGATGAGAAGACAGCGATCGCCCGGTCAGCGCTGAGCCTGCTGGAGGAGACGATGAGCATCTCCGTGGACGGCGGCACGACCTGTGCGGCCTTCGCTCGCGCGATCGCCGACGAAGCCCATGGCCGCCTCGTCGCCGGACAGGCACCGCGACAACTGCGCGTCATCACGAACTCCCTGTCCGCCATCGACAGCCTGGCCGGAGCGCCCGGCGTCGACATCTTCGTCCTCCCCGGCCGGTTCCGACCGGTCACCCGGGCCATGGTCGGACCGCAGACGATCACGGCCATCGAGGGCCATCGAGTGGATCTCGCGGTGCTCGGCACCAATGGACTCACCGGCGACGGCGTCTCCACGCCCGACCATGACGAGGCGGCGACGAAGTCAGCGTTCGTGCACTCCGGACGCAGGGTCGCCGTGCTCGCCGACTCAGCGAAGTTCGATGCCATCTCTCTGGTGCGGTTCGCGGAACTCGACCAGATCGATGTCCTCATCACCGATGACGCGCCGGAAGAGTCGTTGTCGGCCGATCTGGAGACTGCGGAAGTCGAGGTCGTCACTCCATGATCCTCACCCTCACCGCCAACCCCAGCCTCGATCGGACCATCGAAGTGCCCGGCCCCGTTCTCCGCGGCCAGGTGCAGCGCGCCGTCTGGGCCGGACAGCAGCCCGGCGGCAAGGGAGTCAACGTCTCCCGTGCCGTGGCGGCCTCCGACCGTGACACCCTGGCGGTCCTGCCCGGAGACATCGACGACCCGGTGCTCACCGGACTCGACGCGACCGGACTGGCTCATCGCTCCGTTCCCACCGGCACGCCGCTGCGGTCCAATATCACCGTCACCGAACCCGACGGCACGACGACGAAGATCAACGAACCAGGCTCGCCTCTGAGCCCGCAGGCTCAGGACGAACTGCTCGATCTCGTGGCCGAGCAGGCAGTCGGTGCGAGCTGGGTCGTCCTGGCCGGTTCGCTGCCTCCAGGAGTCGACGATGACTTCTACGCCCGCGCGATCAAACGTATCCGCCAGCTTGATCGTCCGCCGCTGATCGCCGTCGACACCTCCGGTGCTCCTCTGACTGCGGCCCTGATGGCCTCACCAGATCTCATCAAACCCAACGCCGAAGAACTCGCCGAGCTCCTCAACGCCGCCGGCCTCCTGCACGCCTCCGGTCTCCGGGACGATTCTGACCCACGTGTCGCCGTCGAATCCCTCGGCACCGCCGAACTGCACACGATCGCCGACCGCCTCGAGTCCTCACCGCAGCTCACGGCTCGCGCCACATCGACCCTGCTCAACGCGCGCGGCCCCCGCCCGCGGTCGATCCTTGCGACCTTGGGCGCCGGCGGCGCAGTGCTCGCCCAGCCGGACGCTGCCTGGCATGCCCAGCATCCGCCTACGGACGTCGTGAGCACCGTGGGCGCGGGCGACTCCACCCTCGCCGGGTACCTGCTGGGTCTGACCGACGGCCGTGAACCCGATGCGGCTCTGGCGCGAGCCGTCGCCTACGGATCCGCAGCCGCCCGGCTGCGCGGCACCGGAGTGCCGAGCCCGGCGGACGCCCGGACCGACGCGGTGACCGTGACGTCACTGGAGACATCCGCAGCACCGCTGACAGGTAGTCCCACAGCACATACAGACACGCATACCGACGACACTTCCCACCGACATGAGGGCACAGCCCCCGAAGCCGAGGAGGCACGATGACATCGCTCATCACAACAGACCTGGTGGTCCTCGACGCGGATCAGGGGACGGCGTCGTCCGCTGTCATCCGCGCTCTGGCCGCCACGATCGCCGAACAGGGCCGCGCGAACTCCGCAGACGGATTGGCGGACGCGGCGATCGCCCGCGAAGAGAAGACCCCGACCGGCGTTCCCGGCGGCATCGCCATCCCGCACGCCCGCACCGAGGCGGTCACCGAACCCAGCCTCGCAATGGCGCGACTGAACCCGCCGGTCGACTTCGGTGCCAAGGACGGCCCCGCCGATCTCGTGTTCATGATCGCCGCCCCCGAGGGCGCCGGGAAGGACCACCTCAAGCTCCTGTCGAAACTCGCGCGGTCACTGGTGAAGAAGGACTTCGTCGCCTCCCTGCGCGCGGCGACGACCGAGCAGGAAGTCGTCGACCTCGTCGAAACCGCCCTCGGCCTACGCGAGACGCCCGAAGAGCAGACCAGCACCGAGGCGGCCCCTACCGGCGCACCCACCACCGGTGCCGCTGGGGCCCCCACCGAATCCTCCTCATCCTCGACCGACCACCCCCGCCGCGTCGTCGCCGTCACGGCCTGCCCGACGGGAATCGCCCACACCTATATGGCCGCCGACGCCCTCGTCCAGGCCGGAGCCGAGATGGGCATCGACGTCGTCACCGAGACTCAGGGCTCGAGCGGCACGACTCCGCTCGACCAGTCCGTCATCGATGCCGCCGATGCCGTCGTCTTCGCTGTCGACGTCGACGTCCGCGACAAGCCGCGGTTCGCCGGCAAACCCTATGTGCAGGTGCCGGTGAAGGCCGGAATCGATGATCCTCAGGGTCTCATTCGCAAGGCCCTCGCCGAGGCGGACGCCCCCAACGGCCGCAGGCTGACCGCCGCTCACGCCGCCGACGACTCCTCCGAAACACAGTCCGGCTCTCGCGAAAGCATCGGTGCCCACCTCAAACGCGTGCTGCTGACCGGTGTCAGCTACATGATCCCCTTCGTCGCCGCCGGCGGACTGCTCATGGCACTGGGGTTCCTCCTCGGCGGATTCGACATCCCCGACTACGCCGAGGACATCGTCCTGGGCAACTCCCTGTGGAACCTGCCCACCGAATACGGTGACCTGGCACTCGGACCCGTCGGCGCCTACCTGGGCGCCGTGGCCTTCCAGATCGGCAACCTGTCGATGAGCTTCCTCGTCGCCGCCCTGGCCGGATACATCGCCTACGGCATCGCCGACCGCCCCGGAATCGCTCCCGGCTTCACCGTCGGCGCCGTCGCCGTGCTCATGGGCGCCGGGTTCATCGGGGGCATCATCGGCGGACTCCTCGCCGGCTATATCGCCCACTGGATCGGCTCCTTCGCCGCACCGAGGTGGCTGCGCGGACTCATGCCCGTCGTGATCATCCCGCTGGTGGCCTCCCTCGTCTCCTCGGGCCTGATGTTCATGGTCCTCGGCGGACCGATCAGCGCCCTGACCAAGGGCCTCGACAGCTGGCTGAGCTCCATGACCGGAACCGCCGCCGTCGTCCTCGGGCTCATCCTCGGCGCGATGATGGCCGTCGATCTGGGCGGCCCCGTCAACAAGGTTGCCTACTCGTTCGCCGTCGCCGGCCTCGCCGCAGGCTCCGTCGACAACCCCGTGCCGTGGGAGATCATGGCCACGGTGATGGCCGCCGGAATGGTTCCGCCCCTGGCCATGGCGCTGGCCACCGCCGTCCGCCCACGCATCTTCTCCCAGGCGGAGAAGGAAAATGGAAAGGCCGCCTGGCTGCTCGGCGCCGCGTTCATCTCCGAAGGCGCGATTCCCTTCGCCGCCTCCGATCCGCTGCGCGTGATCCCTGCCTCGGTCGTCGGTGCCGGCGTCACGGGCGGCATGACGATGGCCTTCTCCGTCACCAGCCAGGCCCCGCACGGCGGCGTGTTCGTCTTCTTCGCCATCGACTCGTTCCTGCTGTTCCTGCTCTCCGTCGTCGTCGGCACGATCATCAGCGCCGTGCTGGTGCTCGCGCTCAAGATCCTCGTCCGCAAGGGCGGAGCGGCAGGCCTCGCCGAGGCGGCCGACCGGTCCGCACCGGCGACGACCGCAGCCGCGTCGACCGGTTCGACCACCGGATCCGGTTCGGCCGGTGAGGCTCAGCAGGCCGAACCGGTATCGTCGAACGCTGACGCCACACGAGTCTGACCGCTCTCACCGACGAGGCAAGACAGGAAGGAATGGGGATGTCCGCAGAGTTCTCAGGCATCGGAGTCGTACCCGGACGGGTCATCGCCCCGGCGCTGACCATGCCCGACCCCGTGTCCGCACCCGTGGCGAAGCCCGCCCCGGCTGATCCCGAAGCGGAGGCGAACAGGATCCGAGAGGCCTCGGCCGCCGTCCACGCCGAACTGCGTGAGCGCGCCGAATCCGTCACCGGGGACGCCCGCGACGTGCTCAAGGCCACCGCCCTCATGGCCAAGGACCCCACCCTGGTGAAGACGGCGATCAGACGCCTGCCTGAGACCGACGCGGAGACCGCGATCTGGACGGTGGCCGCGGAGACCGCTGCACAGTTTGAGAAGCTCGGCGGCTATATGGCCGAACGCGCAGCCGACGTCCTCGATGTCCGCGCCCGCCTCGTCGCCCATCTGCGTGGAGTGCCGGCCCCCGGCATTCCACACGCGGCCGAGCCCTTCGTGCTCATCGCCACGGATCTCGCTCCCGCCGACACCGCAACTCTGGATCCTGAGCTGGTCGTCGGACTCGTCTGCGCAGAGGGTGGACCGCAGAGCCATACGGCCATCCTCGCCAGGTCGTTGGGCATTCCCGCCGTGGTCGCAGCCGCCGGCGTCCGCGAGATCACCGACCACACACCCGTCTTCGTCGACGGCGGTGCCGGAGTCCTGCGCACCGAACCCGGAGCGACGGAGACCGGCCTCGTCGAGGCATGGGCGGAGACGGCTGGCCGTCTGCAGTCGTTCACCGGACCCTGCCTCTTGAGCGACGGCACCCGGATTCCACTGCGTGCGAATGTCGGCGACGGCGCTCAGGCACGGGCAGCGGCAGCCGCCGGTGCCGAAGGCGTCGGTCTGCTGCGCACCGAGTTCTGCTTCCTCGATCGTGACACCGAACCCAGCGTCGAGGAGCAGGCCGAGGCCTATGGGCAGGTGTTCGCAGCCTTCGATGATCACAAGGTCGTCGTGCGCACCCTCGACGCCGGAGCCGACAAGCCTCTGCCGTTCCTCACCGACGCCGATGAACCGAACCCGGCCCTGGGCGTACGCGGATTCCGGACCAGTCGCCGGGCTCAGGGCGTCCTCGAACGTCAGCTCGAGGCGATCGCGCTCGCCGCCTCAAGGCATGCGGTGACCGTCCACGTCATGGCTCCGATGATCGCCACCGCCGAGGAGGCCCGACAGTTCGCAGACCTCGTTCGTGCGGCAGGACTCCCCACCGCCGGTGTCATGGTCGAGGTTCCCTCGGCGGCGCTGCAGGCGGCCACGATCCTCGAGGAAGTCGAGTTCGCGTCCATCGGCACGAATGATCTCACCCAGTACGTCATGGCCTCCGACCGCATGCTCGGCGGCCTGGCCGAACTCAGCGACTCGTGGCAGCCGGCAGTCCTGCAGCTCATCGGCATCGCCGCCGCCCAGGCCGCTGCGGCGGAGAAGTCGGTGGGCGTGTGCGGAGAGGCCGCGGCCGATCCGGCATTGGCCGTCGTGCTCGTGGGCCTCGGAGTCACCAGCCTGTCCATGGCGCCGCGGGCTCTGCCGGCAGTCGCCGAGGTGCTGTCCGGTGTCTCCCTGGACCAGGCACAGCAGATCGCCCGCAGCGCACTTGCGGCGCGCAGCCCGAGCGAGGCGAAGGCCGCGGTCCGAGCCGAGCTGCCGATCCTCGACGAGCTCGGCCTGTGAGTCCGGCTGTCGGGCGAGTGGCCCCGTGACATACTCAGCACCACCACAGACACCACCAATAGGACATGCCGAAACACCGGGCAGGCCGAACCACGGCCGGTCTGATCAGGAAGGACAACTCATGGCAGAGACCATCGCAACAGTCGGAAGCACCGTCGGCTTGCACGCCCGTCCAGCAGCACTGCTGGCCGAGGCCGCCGCAGACTACGATCTCGAGATCACTATCGCCCTGGAGGGCGAACCGGCCGAGGATGCCCTCGACGCGGCCAGCGTGCTCTCCCTCATGGGCCTCGGCGCGGAATACGGTCAGAAGGTCGTTCTGCGCGCCGAGGGTGACGGAGCCGACGAAGCATTGGCCCACCTCAAGCAGCTCATCGAAACCGACCACGACGCCGAAGGCTGAGCGGCACACCCTCAAGGAGGCGGCGACCGGTCCGCTCGGATTAGACTGATCGAATGTCCGCCTCCCTGCTGCCCTCTGACTCTGCCGCCGCCCACCGCAGCCGGGATCTGCTGGCGATATTCCCTCAGCTCAGTGACGTGCCCGGTCTGCCGCAGGCACGCATATTCATCGAATACGTCATAGGTCGCCGACTCGGAGTCCTCGACGTCTCGGGCCGGAACACCGAAGGCACCTTCGTGGCCGCCGAACTCTCAGCCGAGGTCCCCGAGAACCTCATCCTCGTCGACGATGCGCACGGTCTGCAGGCGACCCTGCTCGGCCGGCTGACGCAGGTATGCACATACAACGACCGGCTCGACGAGGCACGGACTTTGGCCGCAGCGGTCGAGTCCCTGGCCGGAGCCGGCGAATCCGCGGGAGTCGCCGGAGAGCCAGGTGCCGAAGCGGCCCCCGTGCTGGCGGTGAGCGAGCTCAATGAGATCGCGGGACTGGCCGAACTCGGCGTGGGGGAGACGTGGGCAGTCGTCAACGCTCCGAAGGCGATGAATGCGCTCACCGAGACGATCGCGGTACTGCAGCCGTTGGCGAGCACCATCATCGTCATCGGCCGCAGCGATGCGATGAGCCGTGGCGTCAACAAGGAGCTTGCCCGCGGCTTCGGCCGAGTCGATGTCTCGCCGGGGGTCGGCAAGCACCGGATGATCATCGGCAGCCGCCCCCTGTCCTCTCCGAGTCTGCCGGAATTCCCACGCCGCGGGGTGATCACCCATCGCGGTGTCGGTGAGCTCGAAGTCCGCGCTCATGGGGCCTGCTTCTCAGGGACGAAGAGCGATGAGGGCTCGGAGCTGCTCATCGACTCACTGCTGGGACTGCTCCCAGGTGGGGCGCCGGAGTCCGTGCTCGACCTCGGCTGCGGCAACGGCTGGCTGCTCACCGCGGCCATGCGGGCCTCGGGGGCGAATACGGGGCTCGGCGTCGATGTGTCGAAGGCGGCGGTCGCCTCGGCGAGGGCCACAGCGGAGGCGAACGGAGTCGGAGTCGATATCATCCTCGGTGACGCCGCGGATCCGGGAGAACCGGCGCTCGCGAACTTAGGCGAATTCGATGTCATCCTGCTCAATCCGCCGTTCCATCAGGGAACGGCCATCGAGACCGAGACGGCCGCGGCGCTCATGGCCACGGCCGCCGAGCATCTCGCGCCGGGCGGGCAGGTGCTCACGGTGTTCAATTCGCATCTGCGCTACCGGGATCGTCTCGAATCGATCATCGGACCGAGTCGGCAGCTGGCCCGGAACAAGAAGTTCACTGTCATCGCCAGCCGCCGCGACTGAAATCTCTCACCAGCTGTGCGATCGGGTCGGCAGGTGGCCGTCCCGATCGCACAACTTCACCGACGATTGCGGCGATAGATCCGCCAGGTGCTCACCTGGTCCCAGATCACGATGATCCAGATCGCGATGACCGTGATGATCTGCTGGAAGTCGGCGTTCGCGGTGTTCGTGAGCTCGGGGTGGAGGACCGGCTGAGTCAGCAGCGCGATGGTGAGGAAGACGGCCATGGCGATGTCGACGATCCCGCCGATGATGGCCACGGTCGGTTTCGCCGAGGCGGTCGTGAACTTGATGACCTCGACTGCGGCCATGAGCGCGAGGAACGCCCAGTAGCCGAGCAGCCAGCCGACGCCGAGGTCGGGGTTGACGAACGTCTCCCCATCGTTGAGGTGGCCGACGTAGAGCAGGGTTGTCGGGATGAACGGGATGGCTGCCAGGGCGACGATGAAGACCAGCCCGAGCCCCGCCTCGGCGCGGATCTGCTTGCTGTGCGAATCACGTCGGTCGAGATCATCGATCGTCCACGTGCCCGGTTTCCGCTTCCGGAGCGAATCGGCTGCTCCGCCGTCCCGGCCGGGATCGCCGAGGCCGATGATGATCGTGATGACCGCGAAGGCGGTCAGCAGGGCGATGACAGTGTTGCCGGCCGTCTTGCCGATGATCTCTCCGATCTGGACTCCGGGGGAGACGGCGATGGTGGTCACGATGTTTGTGAGCACGGCGAGCAGACCGACGATGGGCAGGACCCAACGCAGCGCCCAGATATAGAGCGGGTAGGAATTCGGGCCGATGAGGTGCTGCGGAGAGTTCGAGTACTCCCGCGACAGCGCGACGGGATCGCCGAGCTCTTCGAGGACTTCGCGTTCGACGGTCGCCGTGTGATCCGGGGACGAATCCGCATCCTCGCCAAGGCGGGCGTCGACCATGTCGTCGATCGTGGCGGTGATCTCGGCGGCGATGTCGGGCCGGGAGTCTTCGGGCAGGTGGCGGGTGACGTTGTCGACGTAGATTTCGGTGAGCGCACTCATGGTGTGCCGTCCTTCCAGAGCTTGGTGATGCTGGAGTTGAGTTCGAGCCAGTGGCGGTGCAGTGCGGCGGCGACTTCGGCGCCGCTGTCGGTGAGTGTGTAGTACTTGCGGGGGCGGGCTTGTTCGGTGTTCCAAACCGATGTGAGCAGGCCCTGTTTCTCGAGCCGCCGCAGGAGGGGGTAGAGGGTGTTGGCCTCGGTGGCGATGCCTGCTTCGGTCAGCGTCGTCAGCAGCGAGTAGCCGTACTGCGGCCGTCGACAGGCGACGAGGCTGGCGAAGACCACGGTGCCGCGTCGCAGCTCCTGTTCGTGGGTGGCCAGTGCCTTGTCTTCATCCTCGTTCATGCATCACACGATAGTGTGTGTCGCACACTATTACAAGAGGCGGGGTATTCTTTGCTGCGGCACGGCGCGCGGCACGGTTTAGGGTCAGCAGCTCACGTTGGAACATGGGCTATTCGCCTCAACCTGGGCTTTCCGGCGCACGAGTAGCGCGGGCATCGGTAGGTAGTCTTGCCTCATGAGTTTGAGGAAGTGGGTGCTCTTCGATATCGGGGGAGTGCTGGAGGTCGTTGATGATGACACCTGGGGACAGCTTTTCGTTCGCCGGTGGCAGGAGCGCTCTGGATTCTCAGCGGAGGAGTATCGGGCGCGCATTCTGGCGGCGGACTTGCCGGTCATCGACCGTAGAGCGGACACGCGGGACGAGTACTGGTCGAAGCTGGGTCGAGCGCTCGAGATGGATTCGAACCTGATCGAGGCTATGCAGGCCGAGATGTGGGACGAATACTGCGGGAGTCTCAATACAGAGTTGTTTGAGTATGCAGCTGCGCTGAGGCCACGCGCCGGTGTGGCGATTCTATCGAACTCAGTGGACGGGGCGCGGCGCGAGGAAGAACGGCGGTTCGGGTTCAGTGAAGTCTTTGACCCGATTCTCTACAGTCACGAGACCGGTCTGCTCAAGCCGGAACCGGAGGCCTATGAGAATGCGCTTGAGCGGATGGCTGCGGACGCCGGAGACGTGTTCTTCATTGATGACCACGAAGTCTGTGCTGAAGGCGCCCGTGCCGTCGGCATGGATGCGATCGTGCACCGTGGCAATCGATCGACGATTGATGAGATAGAGCAGTTTCTTCTTTAGGCGGCTTGACTGAACAGGAGTGAATGAAATGGCGAACAACAGTGCTTTGGCTGGTTTCATCCTCGGGCTGGCAGTGTCTGCTGGGGTGTTGATGCTGTTGATTCCTGGGCTTCTTGAAGGGCCTGAGGCATGGCAGGTGTGGGCTGCTTGGATGGCTGCCGGATGTGCCATCGCCTGCGCGCTCGGGACGGTATTGTCTCGAGCCCGCGGGCGATGATCGAAGCGCATCCTCTTCAGGCTTTTGCCACGGATCCCGGCTGATCTGAGTCGGCCGAGTCAACGGCGAGTTCGGAAAGCTGGGTGCGGAGGCCCTTTGTTGCCACGGCAGGGATGACGGCTCCGATGACGAGCCGGATCGTGTCGAGGGTGATCGCGTGCCCGTTGAGCCGAGTAGGTCAACGTCAGTCAGCGAGATCGAGCATCGGTGTCGGCCGACGGAATCCCCGTGTGACGAAAGCGAGGTATCCGACTCCGAGAACCAGCCAGATTGCGCCGATGAGAAGAGTTCGCGGAGACAGGCTCGTCCACAGCCACAGGGTCAGACAGAATCCGATTCCCGGTAGAACGATCGAACTGAGAACAGCACGTGAACCACGATTCTTCTCGTCGATGATGAAGTGTTTGATGACCGACAGATTCACTGCTGAGAACGCGATCAGAGCACCGAAGCTGACCATCTCCGATATGAATGCGAGGTCGACGGCGAGCGCAAGCAGAGAGACTCCGCCGACTGTGAGAGTCGCAATCGTGGGTGTGTGAAAGCGCGGTGACAAGCGGCCGAAGTAGCTTTTCGGGAGCACGCCGTCTCGACCCATCGCGAAGAGAATGCGTGAGACTGATGCCTGCGAGGTCAGAGCAGAGCCGCATGCTCCGGCGACATAGGCGGCGGTGAAGAAGGCGGTGAGAAATTCGCCGCCGGCCGCCGCCATGACGTCGAGCGCGCCTGAATCGACATCGGCGAACTGATTCGACGGGTAGACCAGCTGAGCCAGGTATGACAGAACAATGTAGATGAGGCCGCCGGTGACAGTGGCGATGACGATTGCGCGGGGGACTGCTCTCTTCGCGTCCTTGGCTTCCTCGGACAAAGTCGAGACCGCATCGAAGCCGAGGAATGACAGACACAGAATCGCTGCGCCGGCCATGACATTGTCGAATCCGGGTGCCGAGCCGTCACCGGTGAATGGGGCGGTGAGGTCGACAGAACCGGATCCGGTGAATGAGGCGATGCCGAGCGCGGCGAAGACAACGATGAAGATTGCTTGAGCAGCGATGATGACGATGTTGGCCCGTGCAACGGAGACGATTCCGATGACGTTGAGGACGGTGACGAGAACAATGGCAGAGACGACGAAGACCCAAGCAGGGATCATGGGGAAGGCTGCGCTGAGGTAGATGCCGATGACGAGATAATTGATCATCGGCAAGAACAGGTAGTCGAGAAGCAGTGCCCAGCCGGCAACGAAGCCGATTCCTGCACCGAAACTCTTCTGCGTGTACGTGTATGCCGAACCGGCAAAGGGCATCGCCCCGGCCATCTTCGCGTATGACCTGGCGGTGAACACCATTGCCAGCAACGTGATGACGTAAGCGGCCGGGACGCGGCCGCCGGTGACCTGGGTGACGATTCCGTAAGTCGTGAAGACGGTCAGCGGAACCATATAGACGAGGCCGAAGAAGACGAGTGAAGGTACCCCGAGTGCACGTTTCAGGTGGGTTTGGGAGGTGTCTTGAGCGGTGGCGTTGTGATTGGAATGGGACATCATTGTCCTTTCGATTCAGTCCGTCGAATGGACGGCCACGCCGCGCAGGTATGTGCGGCGAACAGGGGCATCAGACAGTTCCTGTGGGAGAAGTGTTCGAGGATCCGAATCGAGAACGATGAAGTCGGCGCTCGCGCCCGGACGGATCACTCCCCACTCGTCGGGTCTTTGGTCTGCAAATGCTTGGTGGGCAACCGCAGCCGAATAAGCGTCGAGAGAGCGTTCGACGTCGAGGATCTCTTCGGGAGTCCACCCGCCGTCGGGCTCACCGTCATCGGTCTGTCTGCTCACGGCAACGGCGAGACCCTCGAGCGGCGCCCCTGAAGTGCAGGGCCAGTCCGAACCGAACGCAAGGTGCCCGCCGCTGTCGAGGACGCTGCGCATCCGATATTGCGCCACGGCGCGTTCTCTGCCGATCCGGGGGACGGTGAGTACTGTCATGAGGTCATCGAGCTGAGCCCACAAAGGCTGCATATTCGCGATGACGCCGAGTTCAGCAAAGCGGGACAGGTCGGCAGAGTCGATGATCTGGGCATGTGCGATCACCGGCCGTCGATCACGGGCTTCGTTGTTCCGGATTGTGTGCTCGATGGCATCCAATGCTTGTCGAACGGCCGCGTCGCCGATGGCGTGGATGTGGATCTGAAAACCTGCCGCGTCGACTTCGCGAACCGCCTCTGCCAGCGAATCTCCTTCCCAGACTCGCATGCCGTGGTTGTGAAGGGAGGAGCAGTAGGGCTCGATGAGCGCACCGGTTTCGTTCTCGATGACTCCGTCGGCGAAGAATTTCACGGTCTGAGCGGTCAGGAACGGTTCCGAAAGCTCCTCGATCCTTTGCCGCGCAGAGAGCATTTCGGGCAGCTGTTGCGTGAAGCGGCGGGGATCGGCGTAGAACGCGAGGTTGAATCGCAGTTTGAGTCGATCCTGCTGAGAGGCGGACACATAGGTCTCGACGTCGGCTGGTTCCACCCACGCGTCCTGGACCCAAGTGACGCCTCGAGCGAGGTAATATTCGGCTGCCCGATCGAGAGCGCGGAGTCGGACGGATTCGTGGTGTGGCGGACGAACGGCGTCGATCAGATCAATTGCACCCCATTCACGCAGAGTGCCCAGCGGTGAGCCGTCGTCTCGGCGAGGAATCTCGCCTATCTGCGGTTCGGGTGTTGCAGCGGTGATCCCTGCCAGTTCCAATGCTCGAGAATTGCACCACACGGTGTGGTAGTCCCAGGCGCGAAGGACGACCGGTCGGTCGGGCACGGCCTTGTCGAGCCATTCGGCGTCGAAGAGGCCGTCGCGTACGAGGCTGCCGTCGTATGAGGCACCAGTGATCCAGTCGTCGTCGGGATGAGCCTCGGCGTACCGTTCGACTTCGGCGATGATCTCTTCGACGCTCGTGCACGATCTCACCTGTGGGCCCTCTGCTTCCATGCCGCCGAAGATCGGATGAGCATGGCCGTCGCCGAAGGAGGGCATGAGGAACCCGCCGTCGAGGTCTATTGACTCAAGCTTTGCGCCGTCGTGGCTCGAGACGCGATCGAGGACGGCCGCCACCGCATGTGAACCAGTGGCAACGACTATGCCATCTTGGGTCACAAGGGAGTCCGCAGGTTCGGCACCGGCACCTAGCCAGACCGTGCCGTTGTGGAAGTGCTGTGTCTTCAAGGCTGCCGTCCTCCTGCTCCATTGCTTGTGGCCGGCCGCACCGGCGTTTACACGAACAGTGTTCGTGTGTGACTGGGAACACGATACACTGCTCGAAAGATGTAGGGAAGTGCGAAATTGAGAGAGTGCATTCTGTGAGATTGAATCAGGATCGGCTGGTTGATGCCGCGCTCGCGCTTGTCGACGACCTCGGCGAAGAGTCATTGTCGATGCGAACTCTGGCGGCTCGCGTCGACAGGCAGGTGTCCTCTCTGTACAACCATGTCTCCGGCCGAGGTGAACTCATCGAATTGATGCGCGCCCGTATTGTGGCTGGAATCGACGTTCAAGTATTTTCTGGGATCGAGGAATCGTCGGAGAGCGTGCCGTGGGACAGAGCTCTGGAGCTGTGGGCCCGGACGTATCTCAGAGCCTTCGCCGACCACCCGAACCTCATCCGATTGCTGGCCACGACCTCGATTCGAGACCTCTCAACGTATGAAATGTATGACTCAGTGATCGGTGGACTTCGTCGAGGGGGATGGCCGCAGGGTCAGACCGTGGCGGTGATGCGGTCCGTTGAAGCCTATGTCCTCGGTTCCGCTCTGGACATCGTCGCTCCAGTCGACCTCATCACTCAGGAATCGGCCGGAGACAGATTTGCGGAGATTCGAGGTGCGCTGGATCCTCGATTCGGCGAGAACTCGTCAGCGGTGGCGTCCTTCGAGTTTGGGCTGACTAGCCTGATCCAAGGTCTGAAGCATCGGCTTGAGGCCGTGTCGTGAGTCAAACGGCGAGGCTCGATGTCACACTCGACTCGTTCTGGGTGCGGGTCCGCAGCTGCATCCCCGACCTACCGGAGGCGATGCCTGAAGCATGGGCCTTCGGCGCGACTCCCGAGCATGCGGACGACCTCCTCGCTCTCGTGCTGGCTGGGACCAAGACGGGCACCGCCTCGGCGCTGTGGGATATCGAAGCCGACGGTGAATCCGTCCCCGAGGTGGGTGAACTGAGCATCATCCTCGACGGCGACGACCGGCCGAGAGCCCTCATCGAAACCACGGCGATCGACATCGTCCCGTTCTCCGAGGTGACCGCCGAGCATGCCCATTCGGAAGGGGAGGGCGACCGAACCCTGGCGGCCTGGCGCGAGATCCATGAGCGCTTTTGGCAAGAGCATGGTCAACGCGGATTCGCGCCCGAGATGCCGGTCGTCTGCGAACGCTTCCGGTTGCTGTTCGACGTAGAAGACGAAGGGCGCGTGAGCGTCTCCGGCGACGATACACGGGGGACAAGCAGATGAACGAGACCGAATACTGGGACTTCATCCACACGGAACGCGCGCGGCTGGCCGATCTGCTCACCACACTCGAACCCGAGCAGTGGGCGCTCGCCACTCTGTGTGCAGACTGGACGGTCGAGCAGGTCGTCGCCCACCTGACAGCCGCGGCCCACACCGGGAAGTGGGCCTGGATCCGCAGCATCATCCGAGCGGGGTTCGACCCTGCCAAGCACAACGCGCGACTGCTCACGCGCCGCCTCGGCGACTCACCAGAGGAGACCCTTGCGAAGTTCCGCAACTCGATCCCACTGACTATCGCCCCGACCAAAGACTTCCCGGCCTTCCTCGGCGAAGTCATCGTCCACGGACAGGACATCGCACTTCCACTGGAAATCGACCTGACCCCCGACGCCGAGGCGACAGTCGAGGTGGCCCGATACTTCGCCTCTCAGGACTTCGCAGTGAACTCGAAGACCCTGGTCAAAGGGCTGAAGCTCAGTGCTGTCGACGCCGACTTCGAATCCGGAAGCGGGCCGGAGGTAACCGGTCGTGTCCTCGACCTCGTCCTGGCCATGGCCGGCCGACCGGAAGCACTGACAGAACTGACCGGGAGCGGAGTCGCCGAACTCCGGCAGCGGATGGACTGAAGCCTCAGCGGTCAGAGTGCTGCGACGTGCGTGCCGGAACATCTCTGACGACGAGAAGAACGATGACGGGTGCTCAGCCGAATCCGACGACTCCGACCGCGACAAGAACGAATCCGAGCAGCTGCAGCGAAGCGCGCACGATCTGGAAGACGTCCCACCGTCTGCGCATGGCGATGAATCCCTCGGGGGCGGTCTCCTCGGTGATCCGTCCCGTCCGGGTGTTGATCGGCACGTTCCCGACGATCGTCACGACCAGAGCGACGCCGAGGCTGATCGCAGCCGATACCAACCATGCGTTGGGCTCATCGATGGCAATGATGATGGCCAGCGCTGTCGCTGCGGTCATCCCCACCGGCATCACCCGGCCGAACGTCTTCAGCAGGCCCCTCTCCATGATCAGCTGATCGTCCGTCCTCAGCTGACGGATCACCGGATGAACCAAAGCGGCCGACCCGAATTCCGCTGAGCCGACGAAGCCGGTGACGAGGACCGCAGCCAAAGTCAAGCCATCCATGACCTCTCCCCTTAATAGGTAGTTCAACTATCCATAATAGATAGTAGAGGTATCTGCTAAGGTCGAGCAAGATCAGTCACCGAACATTGCTGACAGTGCCGGGAGGAGATGGCGATGCAGGAATCAGCGGAGAAGTCGGGGATGAGGATGGCGGAGCTGTCACGTCGTTCGGAGCTCAGCGTGCCGACCATCAAGTACTACCTGCGCGAAGGACTGCTCAAACCGGGACGACGGACAAGTGTGAACCAAGCCGTCTACGATCGCACTCACCTCGAGCGGCTGCGACTCATCCGGGCGCTGACGTCGGTGGCCGGACTGCCGTTGGCGAAGGTGCGAGCCGTCGTTGATGCAGTGGACGGGCAGGCCTCGGAAGTCGAAGCGATGGGCGTCACCCAGGACGCGCTCATCGGCGAGGCCGAGACGGACGATGCAGCCGCCTCGGCGATACTCGACCGCGCGATCACTGCGCGAGGGTGGCACTGCGCGAAGTCGTCACCGGCCTATCGGGCGGCTGTGAACGCGGTTGCCATGTTGACTACGGAGAACCTGACTCCGATCCTCGACCGGCTCGACGCCTATGTCGAGGCCGCTGAAGACGTCGGTCGCACCGATCTCGACGCGATCGGCGACGCAGACAGTCTGGAGGAGCGGATCCGCGGAGTCGTCCTCGGCAGCGTGCTGCGCCGACCGCTGCTCGAGGCGCTGGTCCTGCTCGCACAGCAGCACTTCGCACAGGAGCTCACTCGCTCGGAAGAAAGCTGACCGGGAACAGCTCCGTCCTGGCGATGACGCGATCGCGTTCGGCGGCCTGCGCCTGACGTTGCGGATCTGCCAGGTAGGAATCGAGCGCTTCCGTGGATTCGAACCGATAGAACTGCACCTCGTTGGGACGACCCTGGGCCCCGTCGCTCTTGGCACGATTGACGACGCGCCCTCCGTGCTCGGAGATGAGCGCGAGAACACCGTTCTCGTAGGCTGTCAGTGCCTCGGCCTGTCCTTCGCGCGCCCACAGCAGGCAGCACAACAGCACCTCGCGGTCAGCACCGGCGTTCGCTGAGCTTGCCTGTTCTTCCGGCTCCACCGAGCTCGGCCTCTCCTCATTCGGGAACTCCGTGCTCACGACTCCGTCGGCTTCGCGTCGTAGGTGAGCCAGTTCGTCTTCGCTGCGACATCGTCATAGAGCACCTGAGCCTGAGCGTTGTCATCGGCGGTGATCCACCGGACCACCGAACAGCCTTCGGCCGCGGCGATCATCTGCAGCCGGGAGATCAAGGTACGACCGACACCTCGGCCGCGCGCCTCGGGATCGGTGAAGAGATCGTCGAGCCAGATGCCGACGCTGCCTGTCGAGGGACGGGAGAAACGACGGTAGTCGGCGATTCCGACGATCGATCCGTCCGCCTCGGCGACGAGTCCCTGGCACTCGTGTGCGGGGTCGGTCAGCCATGACCACACGCGGGAGACGATCTCCTCGGAGGGCTCCAGTCGGTAGAACTCGCGGTAGGCGCGGAAGAGCTCTTTCCACCGGGACTCGTCGGCAGGCGCGGTGGGTCGGATCGTCGGGGCCGGGGACGTCGTCATCGGCAGTCCTCTCACTAGGTTCGGTACACCAATGACCACATTACGTTCTCCGCGTCTGTTCGCGTGCAGATGTGACGACAGAAAAGTCCCCGGTGCAGAAGCCTGTTGACTTCCGCACCGGGGACCGTGGTACGCGAGAGGGGACTTGAACCCCTACGTCCGAAGACACTGGAACCTAAATCCAGCGCGTCTACCAATTCCGCCACTCGCGCTGAAGCGGCCACCCTCGCGGCCGCAACGTCCTCAAGATTAGCAGGGGCGGCCCGAGTTGTTGAAAACTCGGACCGCCCCGATGCTCACGTTGAGCACGGGCAGTTCAGCCCGCCCGACGCTCAAGTTGCAGCAGACTCAGGCAGCGTCGATGCCGAGCTCCTTGCGCACGCGGGCGACGTGCCCGGTGGCCTTGACGTTGTACTGGGCGAGTTCGACCTTGCCCTCGGCATCGACGACGACGGTCGAGCGGATGACGCCCTGGACGACCTTGCCGTAGTTCTTCTTCTCGCCGAAGGCACCCCATTCGGTCATCATCGTCTTGTCCTCATCGGAGAGGAGGTCGAAGTTGAGACCTTCCTTCTCGATGAACTGCTGCAGCTTCTCCGGCTTGTCCGGGGAGATGCCGACGACGGCGATTCCGGCGGCCTTGAGTGCCGACAGCGAGTCCCGGAAATCGCAGGCCTCGGTCGTGCAGCCCGGGGTCATAGCGGCGGGGTAGAAGTACACGACGACCCGCTGACCTCGGAAATCGCTGAGGCTGACGGACTTCCCGTCCTGGTTGACGAGGGTGAACTCCGGGGCGGTGTCGCCGACCGACAGACGTGACATGAATGCTCCTCCTGATTGGGGTGGTCTCCATGATGGACAACCATTGCTGACCACCACTCTATTCCGTTGCCGAGCCCGATGCCTCGACCGATGCACGCAGTCACCTCGACCGATCCTTTCGCCGAGGCAGCCCGCCGTCTCAGTCGACCCGTGCTATGGCCTGCCCGACCGCCACGACGTCGCCGACCGCCGCGACCTGGCGCAGCGTTCCCGCGACCGGGGCTTCGACCCGGGTCTCCATCTTCATCGCCGAGAGCACAGCGACCTCGTCACCGGCCGCCACCTGCGCGCCGTCTTCGACGAGGAAGTCCACAAGGCTGCCCGGCACAGGAGCGGTGACATCCCCGGCACTCGCCGAGGCGGCTCCACCGTTTCCGGCGCCACCGGCCTCGCCGCCCTGACCCGTGCCGCCCTGACCGGTCCCACCGACCGAGCCGAGGGCCGCGAGCAGTCCGGCGGGCAGTCCGATCGTGGTGAGCTTCCCGTCGATCTCGATCGACATGCGCTGCATCTCGCCATCGGCGACCGGGGCCGGGCGGTCCTGAGTCTCGAAGCGCGGCAGCAGCTTGGCCTCGATCCACTGCGTGTGGATGCCGTCGACACCGTCGACGCCGAGACCGGTGAACGCCTCATCGGTGAGGATCGCCAGGGAGCACGGCACCACCGTGGCCGGACCCTCGACATGGAGTTCCTTCGCCGCTGTCACGGTGCGCGCGATCGCCTGCTCACGGTCGGGACCGTGGACGATGAGCTTCGCGAAGAGGGAATCGAAGGCCGGCTGTACGGTGTCACCGGCACGCACACCGGAATCCCAGCGCACGCCGAGGCCCCCGGGCACGTCGAGGACATCGATGCGTCCCGGAGTCGGCAGGAAGCCGCGGCCGGGATCCTCGGCGTTGATGCGCAGCTCGATCGCATGACCGACCGGCTGCGGGGTCGATTCCAGCGACAGTCCCTGTCCGAAGGCGATGCGGAACTGCTCGGCGACGAGATCGACCCCGGAGGTCACCTCGGTGACGGGGTGTTCGACCTGCAGTCGGGTGTTGACCTCGAGGAACGTCATGGTGCCATCGGCAGCGAGCAGGAACTCGACGGTGCCGGCACCGCGGTAGTCCACCTCGGCGCAGATGGCTTCGGCCGAACGGTGCAGGCGCTCACGCTGCTCATCCGTCAGTCCCGGGGCGGGTGCTTCCTCGATGAGCTTCTGATTGCGCCGCTGAGCGGAGCATTCGCGGTCACCGACGGCCACGACCCGACCCTGACCGTCGCCGACGATCTGGACCTCGACATGGCGGGGACGCTCGAGGAACTTCTCGACGAAGCACTCGGGCCTACCGAAAGCCTCGACGGCCTCACGGGTCGCCGATTCGAAGGCACCGGCTACCTCGGACAGCTCGTGGACGATCTTCATTCCGCGTCCGCCGCCACCGTGGGCGGCTTTGATGATGATCGGCAGTCCCGCCTCGGCGGCGAAGGACTCGACCTCGGCCGCGCTCTCGAGGGGACGGTCGATGCCCGGTGCCAGGGGAGCGCCGACCTTCTGCGCAAGCTGACGGGCCGTGACCTTGTCGCCGAGGGCCGTGATCGTGTCCGCGGTCGGACCGATCCAGATGAGGCCAGCGGCTTCGACGGCGGCGGCGAAATCGGCGTTCTCGGACAGGAATCCGTACCCGGGGTGGACGGCATCGGCACCGGCGGACTTCGCTGCGGAGAGGATCGCATCGATGTTGAGGTACGTGTCACCCGCTGTCGTCCCGGGCAGAGCGAACGCTTCGTCTGCGAACCGGGCATGCAGGGCGTCGGCGTCCTGATCAGCGTAGACAGCCACCGAGGTGTGCCCGTGCTGGGCGCAGGCACGGATGATGCGGACGGCGATCTCGCCGCGGTTGGCGATGAGGATTCTCGACATTGTTCAGCCTTCGTTCTCGTTGGTGCGGGGTCCTGCTGCGGTGCGGGATGCCTCGGCCGGGAGGGCGTTCGGCGTCGGTCGGGCAGAGGTGGTGAAGCGCAGCTTGGCGCCGGGAGGCAGCTGCGCGGCGAGGTCGACATCATCGACGCTGGCGATGATCGGATAGCCGCCGGTGAGCGGGTGGTCGGGCCCGAAGAGCACCGGCTGACCGTTCGGCGGAACCTGCAGGGCACCGGTGACCGCGCCTTCGCTGGGCAGCTCTCCGGTGCGGGCACGTTCGAGTGGAACCTCACCGTTCAGGCGCAGTCCGACCCGGTCGGATTCGTGGGTGACCGTCCACTCCTGTGACAGCAGAGTCTCGATCCCGGCCTCGGTGAACCAATCCTCACGCGGTCCCAGCGTCACGCTCAGCGTCACGGTCTCACCCGCCTGCGGAAGATCCCTTGGCTGCGTGGGATTGGGATCGACGAGGTGGGGCGCCGTCCGCGGATCTTGCACTCCCACCGTGGTGCCTTTGTCCACGGCGGCCGGACCGAGCCCGGCCAGGGTGTCGGCGGAGCTGCTGTCGAGAGCCGTCTCGACAGCGATTCCACCACGGACCGCCAGGTAGCGGCGGACTCCGCGCTCGGTTGGTCCGAGCTCGAGTTCGTCCCCGTCGGCCAGGGCAAAGGCCTCGCCGAGGCGGGGCGTGAGGACCGTGCCATCGGCAGCGGTCACGGTGATCGCTCCGGTGGCCCCGGTGACAGCGGCGACGCCGTCACCCGTGGAGCGCAGGAGCACTGCGCCCCCGAAGCTCTCCAACCCGGCAGCGCTTTCGGCGTTTCCGACAAGACGGTTGGCGGTGGTCAACGCGGTGCGGTCGGCGGCACCGGCGGCGGAGACTCCCATCGAAGCGAAACCGGACCGCCCGAGATCCTGGACGAGCAGCTGCAGCCCGGGACGCAGCACCTCGAGGGAGTGGGTGGCAGCAGCCGCCGAATCGGACGCCGAATCCGCTGCTGAATCCACCGCAGAATCAGACGCCGCACCTGGCGAACCTGAGAAATCTGACGAACCCGAGAAACCTGACGAACCTGACCCCGCACTCGAGCCCGCGACCTCGACGGTCTCGCGCCCCGCCTCGGCGAATTTCACGATCGTGCCGGGTACGAACAGGGCCGGTGGTTCCCGGTCCAGGTCCCACAGCTTCGCATCGGTGCGTCCGATGAGCTGCCAGCCGCCGGGGGAGGAACGGGGGTAGACGCCGGTGAACTCGCCGGCCAATGCCACCGATCCCACGGGCACTCGCGTACGTGGGGACGAGCGGCGGGGAACGTTGAAGAGTTCGTCGTCGCCGGCGAGGTAGCCGAAGCCGGGGGCGAACCCGGCGAACGCGACCTGCCAGGTTGCGGCCTGGTGGCGTTTGATCACCTCGGCGGGGGAGACGGAGAGGAGGTCGGCCACCTCGGCGAGGTCGTCCCCGTCGTAGTGGACATCGATCGTCACCTCACGGGCCGCATCCGAGGCCGACTCGGTGTGCCCGAGCCCGCGCACTGCCTCGGCGAGGATCTCGGCGTTCGTGCGTGCGGGATCAAAACTGATCAGCACTGTTCGGGCGGCGGGGATGAGTTCGGTGACGCCGGGCAGATCGGCGGCTTCAAGACTGTGGTGCAGGGCCATCGTCGTGCCCAGGTCCGCGCATTCGACGAGGAGGTGGCGCGTGGAGGCGGTGTGGAAGGTCAGGGAGTCGGCCGGAGGTGTCGAGGTCATTGGCGGTAGGTGTCTTCCGGTTCGTCAGTGATGAACATCTTCCCAGGTGAGTGGGTGATCGCGAAGGGGATTCCCGACGCCTGGATGGCTGCCTGTGGAGTGACTCCGCAGGCCCAGAAGACGGGAATGTCGCCGTCTTCGATGGCCGGAGCATCACCGAAATCCGGGGCGCCGAGGTCATCGATGCCGATCTGGGAGGGTTCGCCGATGTGGATCGGTGCACCGTGGACGGCGGGGAAGCGGTCGGTGATGCGCACTGCCTCGGCGACCTGGGAGGCCGGGATCGGGCGCATGGACACGACCATGTCTCCGCTGACCCGGCCGGCGGGACGGCAGGCCGTCGACGTGCGGTACATCGGCACGTTGCGACCGGCCTCCTGGTGGCGGATCGGGATGCCCGCTTCGGTCAGGCCGTTTTCGAAGGTGAATGAGCAGCCGATGAGGAAGGACACGAGGTCCGGATGCTGCTCCCAGACTGAAGTGGCGTCGGTGACCTCGTCGGTCAGGGCGCCGTTCTCCCAGATCCGGTAGCCGGGAATGTCCGTGCGGATATCGCTGCCGGGGGCGAGTGCGGATGCCAGCTGTCCGGGTTCGAGGACGTCGACGACCGGGCACGGCTTCGGGTTGCGCTGGGTGAAGAGGAGAACGTCGAAGGCCCAGTCCGCGGGGACGGAGATGAGGTTCGCCTGGACGAGTCCCGGTGCCATCCCCGAGGTGGGACCGTCGAATCCTGCCCGGATACGTGCGCGGGCTTCCGCACCCGCAGCCCGCATCGTGTCCATGGCAGATGTGCTGGTGGTGGCAGTGTTCATCGTCCGGCTCCGGCGAAGGCGGCGATCGTGACGCCTTCGGATTCGAGGAGATCACGGGCGGCCCGGGCCATGTCGATGGATCCCTGGCTGTCGCCGTGGAAGCAGATGGACTGCGCGTCGACGTCGACGAGGGTGCCGTCGACGGCTTCGACCTGTCCGGTCTGGACGAGGCGCAGGACGCGGGCGGCCACGGCCTCTGGGTCGTGGAGGACAGCGTTCGGCTCCGACCGGGAGACCAGGGAGCCGTCGGGGTTGTAGGACCGATCGGCGAAAGCCTCGGCGGCCACGGTCAGTCCCGACTCGGCGGCGACGCGGTTGGCCACGCTGCCGGCGAGTCCGAGGAAGACCAACGAGTCGTCGATGGCTGTGATCGCGTCGACGACGACCTTCGCCTGTGCCTCATCATGGACGATCGCGTTGTAGAGACCGCCGTGGGGTTTGACGTAGGAGACGGTTCCGCCGACGGCTGTGGTCAGGCCGATGAGCGCGCCGATCTGGTATTCGACCTGGGCCTGCAGAGTGGCGGCGGGCACGTCGAGGGCGCGGCGGCCGAAGCCCTCGTAGTCGTCGTATCCGGGGTGGGCCCCGATGACGACACCTTCCTTCGTGGCGGCGTCGACGGTGGCGCGGATGCCTTCCGGGTTGCCGGCATGGAACCCGCAGGAGACGTTGGCGCTGGTGACGAGGCCGAGCATGGCGGCATCGTCGCTGACGACACGGTCGGGGACGTTCTCCCCGAGGTCAGAGTTGAGGTCGATTCTCAGTTCGCTGTTGACAGACAATGTCACCCTCCGATTCCGATCATGGCGAAGATGGGGCCGATGGACTGTGTGGCCGTGTACCACGTGACCAGTGTTGCCGCGGTGCCGATGATGAGCAACCACTTCGGGTACGAATCAGCGCGCAGCAGGCGCGGCCTGAACCAGCCGATGTACATGAAGATCGTCAGACCGATCGGCAGGATGAGCCCGTTGAAGCCGCCGACGAAGACGAGCAGTGTGGCAGGTGCCGTGCCGAGGACGAGGTAGACGACGAGCGAGACGACGATGAAGGACACCGTCGCCAGCTGCAGCGGCCAGCCGCCTTCGAGGCGTTTGGAGAACGCCGAGAGGAACGTGGCCGAGGTGTAGGCGGCGCCGATGACCGAGCTCAGAGCCGCGGCCCAGAAGATCGCGCCGAAGATGCGCATTCCCGCATCGCCGAGGACTGCGGCGAAGGCCTGACCGGCGGGGTTGGCCACGCTCGAGTCGAGGTCGAGAGCGACGCCGGAGGCGACGACGCCGAGGATGGCGAGGAAGAGGACGTAGCGCATGACACCGGTGACGAGGATCCCCGACAGAGCCGAGCGCATGACAGAACCGGCATTCTCCGGGCCGGTCTTGCCCGAGTCGAGATAGCGGTGGGCGCCGGAGTAGGTGATGTAGCCGCCGACGGTGCCGCCGACGATCGTCGTCACGGTGGCGAAGTTGATGGTGTCGGGCACGAACGACTGTTTGATCGCCTCACCGACCGGTGGGTTCGAGACGATGGCGACGACACAGGTGAGGACGATCATTCCGACGCCGAGGACGAGGACGACGGCGTCGACGACCTTTCCGGCGCGTTTGAACAGGAAGATGCCGATCGCCAGGACGCCGGTGAGCAGTCCGCCGAGCTTCGGGTCGATGCCCAGCAGCGCATTGAGGCCGAGGCCGCCACCGGCGATATTGCCGATGTTGAAGGCCAGTCCGCCGACGACGATCAGGACGGACAGGAGGATGCCCGAACCCGGCACGGCCGAGGAGGCCAGCTGGGCTGCGCGTTTGCCCGAGGAGGTCACCATCCGCCAGATATTGAGCTGGATGGCGATGTCGATGAGGATCGACGCGAAGATCGCGAAGGCGAAGGCCGCACCCATCTGAGCCGTGAATGTGGCTGTCTGGGTGATGAAGCCCGGACCGATCGCCGAGGTGGCCATGAGGAAGATGGCGCCGATGATCGCGCTCCGGCTGATCTTGGATCCGATTTCGCTCTTGGCATTGTCAAGGCCCGAGGCGGCCCCATCCGTAGAAGAGGATTCCGGCGGTTGGGATTCCGGTGCGTGTGACATGGGAGTCTCCGACTGTCTGGTGGTCAATTGTTCCTTCGTGTGCGCCGATGGGTGAGAACAGCGATGTCTGTGTCCTGGCACACGTGAAGTGGTAAACAATCTAGCACTCATTGTTCAACAAACATAGACGGGGGTCACACTTTTCTTCGTCGCTTTGTCGACGGACGGATGGGAGTTCGGGGTGCTGTTTCAGTAGGATGGAGAGGTGAATCACGATTCGTCCCTGGTCAACAGGCTCACTGACCGCCTCATCGCTGGAGAGCTGCGCCCCGGTGAGCGGCTGTCCGAAACCGCGCTGGCGAAGGAATTCGATGTTTCGCGCAATACTCTGCGTGAGGCGTTCCGGGTCCTCGGGGAGCAGGGCCTGGTCACGCATATCCCGCACCGAGGCGTCTCAGTGGCGTCACCGAGCACCGCCGATGTCGTCGACATCTACCGGGTGCGCCATCATGTCGAGTGCTCGGTGCTCGAGCACGCTCCGCGCAATCACCCGAACGCCGTGAGGATGGAGGCGGCCGTCGAAGCCGCCGAGAAGTTCGCTGCCGAAGAGAACTGGCTGGAGGTCGGCACGGCGAACATGGAGTTCCACAATGCCGTCGTCTCGCTCTCGGACAGCAGGCGGCTGATGCAGTCGTTCTCCAATGTGCTCGCCGAGCTGCGGCTGGCTTTCCTCAAGGTCGAGGTCCTCGACTTCCTCCACGCGCCGTTCATCGGCCGCAACAAGGAAGTCGTCGAGATCTATCGCACGGAGGGGCCGGTGGCTGCGGCGAAGATCCTCGGCGCCTACCTCGGTGATTCCGAGCGCCAGGTGCTCGGCGCCTACGCCCGGGCCGGCCAGGACTGAGCCGCGGGGCGGCAAGCCGTATGCCATGAGCGGCCCGGCCGGAATCCCGCAATAGCCCACTCCGAGGTGAGCAGCCCAGTTTCAAACATGGGCTGCTCACCCCCAGTTGGGCTATTGGCAAATCCCGCAGGCGAATGCTCCTCGCCGGAAACAGAACCCCACCGGCAGATGGTGTGAATGCGAAAGAACCGCCTCCGACCGAAGTCGAAGGCGGTTCTCTCTGTGCTGTGCACCCCCCGGGACTTGAACCCGGAACCCACTGATTAAGAGTCAGTTGCTCTGCCAATTGAGCTAGAGGTGCTTGCCGCACATGCTGTGCAACGAGAATTAATATTACTCAGGTGTCGACCGATCATGCAAACCGAGATCGGCCCATATTCAGTTTTGTGATGAAGGTCGCAAGCCCCTGGTCAGAGTCCCTTTGCCAGCGAATCCGGCGACCCGGAACCCACTGTTTCCGAGTCCCTCCACCGCACCGGATTCGTCCTCACTGCCCGGAGGCACTTCAGAGATACATTCCGGAACTCGACTGTTCGGCCGGTTCGGAGATCGCGTGGACGTCGCGTTCGCGCAACAGCACATACGCGCGTCCCTCGAGCTCCACCTCGGCGAGTTCCTCGGGATCGTAGAGGACGGTGTCGCCGAGGTTGGCCTGCCTCACGTGCGGGCCGGCCGCTACGACCTTGCCCCACACGAGGCGTCTGCCCATGCTGGCGGTGGCGGGAATGACGATGCCCGCCGAGGATTTGCGTTCCCCGGCTTCCGCGCTGGGTTCGAGCAGGATCCGGTCATGGAGCATCCGGATCGGTAGTGCGGCATCAGCCACGCTTGCGACCGGAGAGTCCGACGATGAGGGCGGCCACACCGAGGACGGCACCGGCACCGAGTGCGATGATTTCGGGCTTGGGGGAGCCGTCTTCCTCGACGACCTCGGACTTCGCCTTGTTGACGGCGCGCGTCGCCAGCACCTTTGGGTGGATGCGGCCGACGAGCTCGTCGATGTTCTCGGCGATGCGCTCCTCGCGCAGTCGGATCGACTCCGCGAGCTGCGCGGTTGTCGCCTGGTCGACGGTCACATCTGAGGTGTAGACGTTGTCAGTCATCGGGTCGAGTCCTCCCGGTCGAGAATGCTTTGCTGCGTCTGTGACCTTGTGCCACAGTGCTTCGCTGTCCAGCTTAGCGGCTGGGCACTGTGAGTGTCAGATATCGGCCGCGGTTCGACGGAATCTTACGATCTCGACGCTCGCGTCCGCGGGCATGGTCGGGTAGTGCCCGCGGAGATTGGCGATATACCGCTCCAATCCACTCGGGCGGGTGAGGTCGAGATCCTCAGATCGCAGTTCGTCGAGTCGCTTCACCATCACCGAGGCGACTTCCACGGGGAGCGTGCCATGCGCGGTGTTCTCGAAGTACGCCAGAGCCGGACCCGTGCGGTGGCCTTCGTTCCACCGCACCGTCAGTGTCTTCGTCCCGTCCGCGACGGCCTCGAAGTATCTAGCGTGGAACCTCAGCAGCCGTCTGGGATCAGAATCCGGATGTCGGTAGGAGTGGGGGAGCAGGGCGGGGATCGGGGCGATCGACGTCTGGCCCGTGGTGTCGTCGGGTACGACGACGAGCGCATCAGGATGGAGGTCGAGGATGACCTGACGGCAGCGTCCGCACGGGGCCAGCACACCGCGGTTCCGGTCGCCGACCGCAGCGATCGTGACCAGTGGTCCGGCGTTCGCTGCCGCGGCGGCACCGATCACGACGAGTTCCGCGCAGGGTCCGCCGGTGAAGTGAAAGACGTTGACGCCGGTGTAGATGCGACCGGAGGTGTCCATCGCGGCAGCGGCAACGGTGTGGTTGTCATCGCTGCCGAGTCCGCTAACGAGCTGCTCGGCAGCGGCGATGACTCGCAGTTCGGAGTCGAAGAGGTCCACGCGGCCTCACTCCTGTTTTCCGCGTCGTCCCATGAGGTAGATGATGAACCCGACCGCGGCCATACCGGAGGCGGCGAGGACGAAGATGGGCCAGGAGCTGACGATCGTGGAGATAATGGATTCGCCGAACGAGGTCGCCGGATTCTGGTTGGCTCGCGGGGACGGCTGATCGCCACCCGTGATGAGGTCCGTATCGTCTTTGGGCGCAGGCTCGTCGGGGTTGCGAGGCACAGGGTCCGAGTAGTCAGGGGTTTCGGTATCCTCGTCATCCCCGGGCAGCCATTCATCACCAGCATTGCCGGGAATGGTCTCGCGCTCATCATCGGGGGAGCCGTTGCCGTTCGACGGGTCCGGGGTGGTGCCGTCGGCATCAGAGGCTCCGATCGACGAGCCGGAACCATCCTTGTCCGATTCCTTCTCGTCATCGTCGCCGGAGTCCGAATCGGAGCCCGACCTGTCGGAATCGCTGCCGCGTGAGCCGTCCGAGCCTGAGCCGGTGTCGGCGTCAGATTCTCGGCCGTCGGAGTCCTTGTCACCCGAGGTGTTCGCGCGGTCCTTCGATCCCGAATCCGACGAGGAGCCGCCGTCGGTCGAGGTGTCACTGTCCTTTGAGGTGTCGCTGTCCGCAGACGACCCGTCTTTGGCGGCCTCGCGGTCGTTCGCGGAACCGTCGTCGGAGGTGGCGCCGTCTTCGCCGGCAGTCTTTTCGCCACCGTCGGCAGTGGCGCCGTCGGATGAGGTCGACCCATCCGCCGCCGGAGTGGGGTCGTTGTCCTCCGACCCATCATTGTTGCCGTTTTCCGAATCGTCTGAAGTGGAACCGTCCGGGTCGCTGGAGGCATCGGCCTCGTCCTCGTCGTCCGGGTAGGGCTGCCCATCGGCCACGGCGATCTGGCCATCGTCGTTGAGCGCGAACGTCCAGGCAGGGTCGGGCCCCTCAAGGGCATCAAAGTTCTCGAACTTCACTGGACCGGAACCGTCGGCGTCGACGATCACCCCGTCTTCGTTGAACTCAACAGTATCCGGGATAGAGGCCTGTGCGGTCGCTTCGGCAACGGACTGACCGCTGTCGTCGGTGTCGGAGTCGTTCGTGGTCGAGTCCCCGGAATGGGTGTCAGACGATTGTGCCGGAATGCGCTTCATCGCCTGTTTGGGGGCTTTGAAAGGCTTTCCGACCCAACTCTTCGGCAAGGTGCCTTCAGGGTCGTCCTGATCGTTCGCTGGAACGGACAGTCGACTGCCGATCCTCTGCCACTCGGCTGTGAGTTCGCCGTTGATCGCGCATGGATCGCCCGAGGTCCACTTCGGATCCGCGCAGGCCTTGTCACCCTCTTCAGCTGGATTGGGACCGCCGTCTCCGCCTTCGGCCTCGGCACTGCCGTCGTCGGCGCTACTCGAATCGTCGTCGGCACCGTCAGCACCGTCTGCCGACGAATCAGCGTCGTCCGCGGACGTGGAATCGGCTCCGACGGAAGCACCTGCCTCCGCGTTCGAACTGGCTTCGGCCGTGGGGGTGGGGCTCGGCTGGGCGAATGCAGGTGTGAACGTCGCCGAGATAGGTAGTGCTGCCAGGGCAAGCGCTGCGCCGATTGCGGCGGCTCTGCGGCTGAACCTGTGTGAGACTGGCACTACGTTCCTTCGCGGTGGGGATTCCGACTTCATTGGGTCAAGGGGACATGACGTTCAGACACATCGGGCACTATCTTAATGTCTTGGCCAGATGTGTTAAAGCCGTAGGCGTGTTTCGCCGTGGCGCGGAATCAGCGATCCTGCGTCTCTGACTTCTTCGGATATGCGCGAACGGTCGAGTCGTCACCGAGCACCAGGGCCTCGTTGCCCTTGTCGACGACCGCCAGCAGATCGGTGTCGGTCTTGAACGCCTGTTTGCCGGCGAGCAGGCACGAGGTGCTCGTGTCCATCGTGCAGGGCACGATGGATCCGCGCGGTTCGGAGAGATGGATATCACGGCTGGAGACGTCCATCAGCAGCAGACCCGACTCCAGGTCGAAGAGATACGGACCGATATAGGCGCGTTCTCCGGCCTGCCCGCGCACCCAAGACTTCTCGCCGACGATGTCGGTCGTCGTCGTCACGGTCGAGAGGATCGACCCGTCGTCGAGGGAGTGCACGACGAGCTGGATCCTGTGACCCGAGTTCGTCGAAGCGCCCTGTTCGCCCCACAACGTGATCGCCTTGCCGTGGCCGGCCGAGATCCAGTCGATGATCTTCAGTTCGTCGCCGGGGCTTTCGAGCTTGATGCTGCGTTCGTCGCCGGACTTGATGTTCTTCGCTGTGACCGGACCGTTCCAGTCCGAACTGAAGATCTCATCATCGTCGATGGCCATCGGTGTCGAGCCGGCCTGCGGGGTGGGCACGTCTTCCAGGCCCTCGGCGCCGAAGGTCGAGAGCTTGTTGCCCGACTTGATGAGCACGCTCTTGCCTGCGGAGGTGATGCGGGCCTTCTCCGGCAGCTGGTAGGTCTTCGGCTTCGATTCCCCGTCGAAGAGCGCCTCGGCGGTATTGCCCGACTGCCACAGCAGGGCCGGGCGGCCGTCGATGACGGTATCGACGGCAAAGGTCGGGGACTGATCGATCTTGGCTTTGTACCGGGACTTGCCGGTGTCGGCGTCGAGGACTTCGAGGCGGTTGTCGTTGACGAGGAGCACGCCGCGATCGGAGGCTGTCACCGAGGCGCGCTTGGGCACCTCGGCTTCCCATGTGGGGGAGTTGTCGTAGCTGGGAACAATGTCCTGGGTATTGTCGACGGAGAGTTCGGAGGCGGGGTTGACCTGCTGCTCCGAACCGATCGTCTGCGGGGTATCGGGGGAGTCGACGGGGACGATATTGGGAACGACGAAGGCGCCGATCATAAGGATCGCCAGACCGATGAGCACGAGTCCTGGGATGGTGATCTTCTTCAGTCGCTGCGGACGGTTGCGTGTCGACCGTTTGCGCACCGGTGTCTTCTTCACTGTCGGCGTGGCCGGTGCGGCCGGTCCGGAGAACGGAGTGCCCATCGGGTAGCTGTCGCCGTTCGACCCTGATGAGTCGTCGTAGGCGGCGAAGCCGTTCTGCCCGCTGGCGGACTGGCCGTGTGTGGTCTGGCCGTTCGTGTTCTGGCCGTTCGTGTTCTGATCGGCGTCGTCCGGTTGTCCGGCCGTCTCAGCCGAACCATGCGCGGACGAAGCGGTCGATGATTCGTCCGCGACCTCCTCGGCGCCGGTGTTGTATTTGGGAACCGCCCCGACTCGGCCATTCTCATCGATGCCGATTTCGGTCGTCTTCGTACCGTCGTCGATCGTCACGGTCAGGGGAGTCGCGGTCTCCTTGGCATAGTCGCCGAGGTAGGTGATGGCCTGTCCGGTGTCCGAATAGCGACTCGTCGCCCCGTTGAGGGTGGTGTAGGTGAACCCGTCATCGGAGACGGAGATCAACGCACGAGGCATGTACAGGGTTCCTTGACAGCTATCGAGGACAGGGCCGAGTCAATACTAATGAATGTCGAGGGTCGCTCCTACCAGTTTTCCGAAACCGTTATAGATCGCTACTGAATCGTTGCATGTAATGAGATCTGCGTCTCATCGGGCTCGAGGGGCGGTTCTGGTTTGCCCGGGTCAGGCGGGTGCGGTTAAGATGTATCTTGCTGTCTGCGCCTCAAGGTGCAGCGCATGTGGTGGGTATAGCTCAGCTGGTAGAGCGCCGCGTTGTGGTCGCGGATGTCGCGGGTTCAAGTCCCGTTACTCACCCCGATCGGGAAGCCCCGTGATCTGTGCAGATGGATCACGGGGCTTCTCTCATGTCCGCTGTGTGCCCACGTTTTGCCAACACCCGCCCGATTCCGATCGCCGACAATCGTCGTCGATCCGCCCTCTTTCGATCGTCGATAATGGGGCCATGTCCATCGACTGCTCCCTGACGGTCGTCGGCAGCATCAACGCCGATATCACCGCCACCACTTTCCGACTTCCCGCCGCCGGCGAGACCGTGGGAGGAGGCAGACTGTCCCGTTCTCCCGGCGGTAAGGGGGCGAACCAGGCCGCCGCTGCCGCCCGCCTCGGTGCGCGGACCCGCATGATCGGTGCGGTCGGCCCAGACTCCGACGGCAGGGCAATGCTCGAGGCCCTCCGCTCCGCCGGGGTGGATACCGATGACATCGCCGAGGCGACCGCCGAGACCGGGACCGCGCTCATCATGGTCGACGCCCACGGTGAGAATCAGATCGCAGTCTGCGAAGGAGCGAATGCCGAGGTCAGCCTCGACGGTATCGAATTCCGGGCCGACGAGGCCGTGCTCACTCAACTCGAGATCTCCCTCGATCTCATCGTCGAGCTCGCGAACCATGTGCCCGGGTTCCTCGCCGTCAATGCGGCTCCCGCCCTTCAACTGCCCGCCGAGGTGGTCGACCGTGCCGACCTCATCATCGTCAACGAATACGAGTACTCCCAGCTGCCGCAGCTGCAGAACGCGAAGCTCTTGGCCGTCACCTACGGGGCGGAAGGGTCGGCACTGCTGCAGAGAGGTGAGCAGATCGCCTTCGCCGAGGCGGTCCCCGCAAATCCCGTGAGCACCGTCGGTGCCGGAGACGCCTACTGCGCGGCGCTGACCATCGGCCTGACCAGCGGACTCGAACCGGAGCGCGCGCTGCGGGCTGCCAACGCCGTCGGTGCGGCGGCCGTGGAGGTCGCCTCAGCACAATTGGAGTTCGATCGGTTCGAGACGTACCTGCCTACTCTCGACTGACCTGGCAGACTGAACGCAAGCGGGCCCATCCGCTGCTGCCGACCGCGTTTCATCGCGGCCACCCGAGGTTCGCGCCATCGGTGGCCCGCGTCCACCCGAGGAGGATCATTGACGAACACCCCCGACCCGTCCCTGTTCACCGGGCTGAGTGCCTTTCCGCTGACCCCGCTGAAGGACGATTCCCTCGACGAGGATGCCTTCATCGGGCTCATCGAACGTCTCGTGCTTGCCGGAGTCGACTCGATCACGGCGCTCGGATCGACCGGTTCGTATGCTTACCTCGACACCGACGAACGCGCCCGGGTGGCGCAACTGAGCGTCGAATCCGCCCTGGACATCCCCGTCTTCATCGGAGTCGGTGCGCTGCGGACGAGAGACGTTCTGACCAACGTCGCCTCCGCCGAAGCTGCCGGAGCGCAGGGGCTGCTGCTGGCACCGGTGAGCTATCAGCCGCTGACCGAGGATGAGGTGTTCGCACTCTTCCGCACCGTCACAGAGTCCACCGACCTGCCCGTCGTCGTCTACGACAACCCCGGCACCACGCACTTCACGTTCACCACCGAGCTCTACTCGCGTCTGGCCGGGCTCGACGGTGTGGCCTCGATCAAGATCCCCGGAGCACCTGCCTCGCCCGCCGGATGGGACGAGCGCATCGGCGAGATCCGTGCGGCCATCGGCAACGAGGTGACGATCGGCATCTCCGGCGATGCCCATGGTGCCGAGGGCCTCATCGCCGGCTGTGATGCCTGGTACACGGTAGTCGGCGGCACCATCCCCGAGCCGATGCTCGAGATCACGCGGGCCGCGGAACTCGGCAATGCACAGCTCGCCCGCGAACTCTCGGCCGAGCTGCAGCCGCTGTGGGATCTGTTCACCGAATTCGGCGGAAGCCTGCGCGTGACCGCCGCCATCGCCGAACATCTCGGACTCGTGGGTGCAGACACCCTGCCTCTGCCGGTGCGTGACCTCGATGCGGCAGCGAAGCGCAAGGTCGCCGAGGTGGCCGAGAACCTCGATCTCGGCTGAGTCTTCCCTGGCGACGTCACCGACCGCTCGCCTCAGCGCCGAGCGCTCACTGTATACGTATAACGTGAGCGGTCGACGTTCACTGACGCAGTCGCTGAGTGTGTTCACCATCCGTCCATCTGCGGTTCGGAACCGGTCCATTCCGGGTGCCTATGAATAGGTGTTTGCGGGTTCAGTCGGCCCGCGACGCCCAATCGATCCCGGAGAACCGATGCCGATCCCACTGTCCGCGAAGACGCTCACGGCCCAGGCGGCCGCCCTCCTGTTGGCCACCGGTTTCACCGTCGGCGGCACGGGGCCAGGCACGAGCACCGCTCACGCCGCGGAAGTGGACGATCCCATCAGCTCCTCGGCCTCGGACGCGCAGATCGAGATGGGCTTCCTCGGGTCCCACGAGACCGGACAGTTCGACGAATCCGCCGCCGAGATCACCGCCGTCCACGGCGACACGGTCTTCACCGTCAACGCTCAGGCGGCCACCGTGGACGTCATCGACGCCTCGGACCCGACCAACCCGCAGAAGGTCTCCGAGATCACGGGCACCGGGGTCGCGAACTCGATCTCCATCCGTGAGGACGGCCTCGGCGTCATCGCGCTCGAGGACGAGGACAAGACGCAGCCGGGCACCGTGATGTTCTTCGACGCGAACGATCCCGAGGCGGACATCCTCGGCGAGGTTCCCGTCGGGTCCCTGCCCGACATGGTCACCGTCACTCCGGACGGCAGCCATGCCCTGGTCGCGAACGAGGGCGAACCGGCCGATGATTTCTCGACCGACCCCGAAGGCTCGGTGTCCGTCATCGATCTCCCCGCCGAGGTGGCCGCGCCGTCGGACTCGGACGTGCACACTGCGGACTTCCACGAGTTCGAGGAGGGCGGAGCGAAGACACTGCCCGAGGATGTGCGGATCTTCGGGCCCACCCCCGAAGAGGATCTGCCGATCTCGCGCAATCTCGAACCCGAGTACATCACTGTCGCCGGGGACAGGGCCTACGCGACCCTGCAGGAAGCGAACGCGATCGCGGTCGTCGATATCGCCTCGGCGTCGGTCGAGGAGATCCTCCCGTTGGGTCTCAAGGACCACGGCCAGGTGGGCAACGGCCTCGACGCCTCTGACCGTGACCCCGAGGACGCTCCGACCGTGAACATCACGGAATACGAGGGGCTCAAGGGCGCGTACATGCCCGACACGATCTCGACGTTCTCCACCGGCGGCACTGATTACCTCGTGACCGCGAACGAGGGTGACTCCCGTGAGTGGGGCGACTTCGTCGATGCGGCCAGGGGCAAGGACCTCGGCGAGGACGGCCTCGCACCGGTGTGCGAGACCTCGCCGCTGGCCGACAAGCTCGGCGACGAAGACCTCGGACGGCTGAACATCATCACCGATCTGGGTCTCAACGACGCCGGCGACTGCTATGAGGAGCTCGTGGCTTTCGGCGCCCGCTCATTCTCCGTGTGGACCACCGACGGGAAGCTCGTCGCCGATTCCGGGGACGAGTTCGAGAAGCTGACCGCCGAGGCGGTGCCCGAGTTCTTCAACTCCAACCATTCCGAGTCGAACCTCGAAGGACGCAGCGACGACAAGGGCCCAGAGCCCGAGGCGCTGACCATCGGCGAGGTGGGGGAGACGACCTACGCGTTCGTCGGCTTCGAACGCATCGGCGGAATGGCGGCCTTCGACCTCAGCGACCCGAGCGCCCCGAAGTTCGCGACCTACTTCAACAATCGGGCCTTCTCGGTCTCCGTCGAGGACGAGATCGAAGATGCCTCGGATCCTGCTGCACTGCTCTCGAGCGCCGGAGACCTCGGACCGGAGGGCATCACGTTCCTCCGCGCCGATGAGTCGCCGACGGATGAGGCTGCGCTCGTCGTCGGCAATGAGGTCTCGGGAACGACAAGTCTCTACTCGGTGGCCGATCTCGCGAACGGTGGAGACGACGGCGACGATGAGAACGCCGGGACTGACGAGGATGCTGGTGCCGATGAGAACGCCGGTACTGATCAGGAAGCCGGCGCAGACGACAACGCGGGTGCCGACGACAACGCGCACGAGGATGCTCAGGCTGACGCGGCCGGCAGTGAGTCCAACTCCGAGGCCGGTGCGAACGACAACGCTCGGGCCGATGCGGGCAGCGAAGCGGATTCGCGCGCTGACGGTGCGGTTGCTGACGGGGCGGAGTCGGACAGCGAAGCTGGCTCGAGTGCAGACGGTTCCGAAGCTTCCAACGACGCCGACGGTGACGGTGGCCCGCTGCCGCGCACCGGTGCCGACCTCGGTCAGTACCTCATCCTCGGCGGCATCGCTGTCGGTCTCATCGCCATCGGCACAGCGGCCTACTTCTTCGCCCGCCGTCGCAGCTGAACCCCAGCCGATCGCTCACCCTATGGCGTGAGCGGTCGGCGACAACTCGAGCGGTCGACGGCGACCTGAGCGGTCGCTGTGACCAGGCAGGGAAATCAGTCGATTTGGCCGATGGGCTCGCGCTTCTCGGCCTGGAACTGGTCCTCGGCACGGCCGCGGGCCCAATACGCCGAGATCGACAGCGACTCCCGCGGCACTTCGCGGTCCTTGAGGATCTTGCGGATCGCCTTGATCGTCTCACGCTCGCCGTGGGCGAAGACCTGCGGAGTGCCCGCACGCCACTCGAGCCCCTCAACTGCGGCAATGAGCTCGTCGTCCGAGTCCACCCATCTCACCTCGACGCCTTCCGGCGCCTCGGGCAGAACGCGATCGGCGTGGTCGGCGACATAGGCCAGGACGACCCCGGCGGCTCCGGTGGGCATGGCCTCGATGGCCGAACTCACCGCGGGGATCGCGGAATGGTCGGCGATGAGCAGGTGCCAGTCGGACTCGGCGGCAGGGGCGTACTTGCCGCCCGCGCCGGAGAGGACCAGCGTGTCTCCCGGCTTCGCGCTCTTCGCCCACGGTCCGGCGATTCCGTCATCGTCGTGGATGACGAAGTCGATGCTCAGCCACTTCTCGTCCAGGTTGATCTCGCGCACCGTGTAGGTACGGCGACTCGGCAGCTTCTCGGGGGATTGCTCGCGCAGCTTCGTCAGGTCGTAGGGCGGGACGAGCCCGTGTGCCGGATCGGCGAAGAGGAGCTTGACGTACTTGTCGGTCGCATCGTTCGAATCGATGTTGTCGAAGGTGTCCCCGCCGAGGCGGATCCGCACCAGGTGCGGGCTGACTTCGGTCGTCTCGAGCACGGTGAGAACAGCCTGCTGGCGGACGGGTCGTGCGGTGCGTTCGGGGGTGTTGGGTGCGGTCGTCACAGGCGGCCTTTCTCAAACGGGGTGCCCCTGGAAGCTCACGGTCGGCCTTGAAGTGTGGAGCCGCCTCGGCGCAGGGGTTCAGTAAGGCTCACCTTATCAAATCCCCATCGGCGGGCGGTTCCGGATCCCAGCGGACGGATTCTACCCCTCCCGCCGCGCGGATCGGCCCCCATCGCTCGCGCCGGTGGGACCGGCCCATCGCTGCCGTCAGTTGGAGCGGTCGGCCATCTCCCGACGACGATCGTCGCGGATGCGTTTGAGTCCTTTGACCGATTTGAGCGAATCGAGGATCTGCACGCCCGGAAGCGCGGAGTTCGGCCCCTTGCACTGCATCATGTCGTCGGGGTCGAGCAGGACCACGCGGATCCCATCGTCCTTCATTCGTGACAGCGCCTCGGTGAGCATACTCCGGGCGACGGAGTTGATCTCGTTGACGCGGCGCAGGTCGAGGACGAAGGTGTTCGTGGTGGAACCGGGTTCGTCCATCGTGCGCAGGACGTTCTCCGAACCGCTCCACTGGATGAGTCCCTGCAGGCTGCAGATGCGGACCATCTTGCCCTCCGAGTCGACGAAGCGACGGTCACGGCGGATGATCGAGCGGGCCGGTTCCGGAGCATCCATGATGTGCAGGCTCAGCCGATCTGAGAGGTCCTGGAAGATCTTCGCTCCGCGGACGCTCGTGCCGTGCCTGTCCAGCCGCGGAGAGAACGTGGCGATGCCGACCTGACCGGGCATGACACCGAAGACACCGCCGGAGACTCCGCTCTTGGCGGGGATCCCGATCTCTGTCATCCAGTCGCCGGCCGCGTCGTACATGCCGCAGGTCATCATGACTGCGAGCACCTGCCGATTGACCCTGGGGGAGAGCACCTGTTCGCCGGTCAGCGGGTTGATGCCGCCGCCGGCCAGCGTCGAGGCCATGATGGCGAGGTCCTTGACGGTGACGGTGATCGCGCACTGTTCGATATAGCCGCGGACCACCTCGTCGGGGTCGTCATAGAAGATGTCGTAGGACCGGAGCATGTTCGCGATGGCGACGTTGCGGTAGGCTTCCCGCCATTCGCCGTCGGCCACCGATTCGTCGATCGACAGCTCTCGGCCGGCGAAGCGAGAGAGTCCGGCGCGCACGATCTCCGTGCGTTCGGCCAAGCTTGCACCCGGATCGCCGAGGATGGAGTGGATGGTCATGGCCCCGGCGTTGATCATCGGGTTGAGCGGCCGACCCGACTTCTTGTCCAGGGAGAGCTCGTTGAACTTCTCACCGCTGGGTTCGACGCCGACCATCTCGAGGACCCCGGCCAGGCCCTCCTGCTCGAGGGCGAGGCCGTAGATGAAGGGCTTCGACATCGACTGGATCGAGAACTCATAGTCGGCATCGCCGGAGGTGTACTCGACGCCGTCGAGGGTGGAGATGCAGATCGCGAGCTTCTCCGGATCCGCTGAGGCGAGGTCCGGGATATAATCCGCATTCTCGCCGGACCGATCCGGTCGGAATCGGTCGAGCGTCTCATCGAGGAAATCCGGGATAGGCGATCGCATGGCACCTCCTGCTGCAGTCGTGGTCGGTGGGCACAGCGTAGCTTGACGCAGACTGCCATTCTCACACACTCCTCCGCCGGCTGCCGATCGTCGGCAGCAGAGCCACCGGTTCGGCCGAACGGGGCCGGTGCGGAGGTACTTCGATGACGCACTCAGCGGCACAGTTTCAGCGCCGCACCCAGCGATTGTTCCAGGTCTGGCACCGACTGTGCAGCTCCTGTGACGGGACCCGGCCATAGTGTGAAGTCATGACCCGCCCCAAGCTGCTCCTCCTCATCGGCATCGCGTTCACTGTCGCCGTCATCGGCGTGATCGTGATCGCGCTGGTGCTGCGGTACTCGGCTCCCCACCCTGAGACCAAAAGCCTGCCCGAACATGCGCTGACCCCGCAGGAAACCATCACCGAGGTGGACCCGCACAGAGACGGCACCGTGCAGATCCGCCAAAGGCTGATCTTCGAGAGCCCGTCTGAAGGTGGAAAACCGGTCGGTCTGTGGATCAGTGATGTCGGCGTGGGCAGTGATCCGCGGACCGGCAACAGGCTGGCGATGATGCCGAAGCCGTCGGCGCTGAGAGCAGTCGAGCTGAGCACAGCCGACGATTCGACTCAGGACTCACCGAAGTCCCTCGGAGAGCTGCACATCGACGTCGAAGAGACGAAGCAGGAGGGCTTCGACCACCCGCGGGTTCTCTTCGAGTTCACCTCGCAGGATTCCGACGGAAAGGCCGTGCCGTGGAGCGAAGGCCGTCATGTCGTCGAGCTCGAATACGTCCTTGACGATGTGTTCATCACCGTGGCCGGCGAGGAATTCTTCGCCGTGCCCGTCCCCGTGATCGGGAATGGTCAGCGCACACCGACGACGCACACTTTGGACATCGACACCGACGGGCCGGTGTACTGTCCGGCCGACAACGTCGACTTCGATCTTGGTGACGGGTGTGACGCTGAGGCATTCTCGCGAGTCGATGACAGCGATGCGATCAACAGCGGCGACGCGGCCGAAGACGGAACCCATATGGTCTGGCGGGAGTCCCTGACGGACAGTCATGAAATCATCGCCTTCACTCCTCCCACAGGAATGACAGTATCCCCGATCCCTGCAGAGGAGAGGCAGTGATGAGCGAGACGAAGAGAGGATTCGGAACCCGGGGAGCGTTCTCCATTATGGCGGCGCTCGCCGTGACTGCGGTGATCACGACTGTGATCGCAGCGCCCGGCGGAGTGGATGCAGCGCCGAACCCGCTGCGAGACAAGACTGCTGAGCACACGGTCAGCATCGCCGCCGATGGCAGCTACTCGGTGCGGATGGATACGAAACTCGAGCTGGCGCTGGAGACAGCATGGGGATTCGGTGGTGACATCCATGACGGATTCCGCCTGCCCGACTCCGAGTCTCTGCTGCCGCCGTACCTGCGTGCGCGCTATTCGAATCCGCAGGGAACCATCGATTCGGCTCCCGCCGAGGCGACTATCGAGGAAGAGCTGCATTCCGTCGATATCGGATTCTCCACAGACAGGCTCACTGCAGGAGCTCATCGAGGGGTCCTCAACTACGAGGTGGCGGGGGCAGCGGTGCCTGCAGCAGACATGAACGGCGATCAGGACAATGGCGTCGTCGTGTATGTCCGTCCCTTGGACCGAGGAGACCTCGTCATCGAGTCCGCGGCACCGATCTCTGCCGTCGACTGTGAGGTCTTCTCTCCCCGTGGCGAGTCATGCGGAGAGAAGGCGGGGGACTCGTGGACTGTACCGGCCGAGGATCTCCTGCACGATCGTGCTGTCATCGACGCAGTGCGGATCACGATCGACGCCGATCCGAAGGGTGTGCCGGCCCCGGACATCGATTCCTGAGCCAGGATTGTCTGCACAGTCGCATATCTGACCCTGCTGGCCGCACCGTCAGCCGCACCACTGCGTCCGCTTAAGACCGCCGAACAGAGATCGAGCCCCTGCCGCAGTCGGCAGGGGCTCGATCAGGTGACGCAGATGATCAGCGGTTTCCGGCAGGTCCGTTGCCGCCGTCGAGACCGTTGTCGCCACGATCATCTCCGCGGACATCGTTCCCACGAACGTCGTCGCCGCGGTTCGCACCGCCGGGCTGATCGTCGCTGCGATTCGCTCGACCGGTCTGATCACGGTCATTGCCGATGGCATTGTCGGCGGCGTCCCGGGCCTTCTTGATCTTGTCCGAGTGCTTGCCTCCGGTCAGGGAGTCAGCGACACCGGCGGCCTTGTCGAGGACCGAGTCGGTGACCTTCTCAGCTTTGTCAGAATTGAGCTTGTCCTTGATCTTGGGATCGTTGGCGAGGTTCTTGGCCTTGTCGAGGAATTTGTCGAATGCCATGGCACGGTCCTTCTCAGTTGGTCGAATACACTGTCGATGCTGATCGTGGGGATGAACACGGACGATTCGAAGCCTAGTGCGGCTGTCTGTGACGGAACTGGCAATCGCCCGGTGCGGATTCGCTGGTCACCGAGCTCGTTCACACCTGCGACCGTCGATGGTGCGCCTGAGACCGGCGACGGTGCTGGGCATTTCGGACGGTGAGGATGAGCGCGGCGAGTGCCGCCGAGAACAGAGAGGCACTGAGAACGGCGACCTTCGCCACATCGTGTTCGACCGAACCGGCGGTGAAGCTGAGCTCGGCGACGAGGAGCGAGACGGTGAAGCCGATGCCGGCAAGCAGCCCGATGCCGGTGAGGTCGGCCCAACGCAGACTGGGATTCAACCCACCGGTGAACCGGGTGACCAACCAGGTGGAGACGAGGATGCCGACAGGCTTGCCCACGATCAGTGCCGTCACGATCCCGTAGGTCAACGGGTGGGAGAACGCCGAGGCCAGACCGTGGGTTCCGCCGATATCGACGCCGGCGGCGAAGAATGCGAAGACCGGGACGGCGAAACCGGCCGACAGCGGTCGAAGGCGGTGTTCGAGCGCCTCGGCGAGGTCGATTCCGGACCTACTGTCGGCATCCGGATCGAGGTCGCTGGAGGCACAGTGGCCGGTGCCGATCGCGCGGTTCGAACCACGACCGACGACGGCGGGGATCGTGAAGCCCAGCAGCACTCCGGCGATGGTCGCGTGGACGCCGGAGGCGTGCATGAACGCCCAGGCGGTGAGTCCGAGGGGCAGGAGGATGACCCACGAGGGCCAGGTACGGTCGACGAAGAAGCGACGGAAACGGCTCGCGATGAGCCCGTAGACGATGACGATTCCGAGCGCCGCGACAAGGGGGAGAACCGCGATGGACTCGGTATAGAAGATCGCGATGATCGCGATCGCCAGCAGATCGTCGACTGCGGCCAGGGTCAGCAGGAAGAGGCGCAGCGCTTTCGGCAGGTGGGAGCCGACGATCGCAAGGACGGCGACGGCGAAGGCGATGTCTGTCGCGGTGGGGATCGCCCAGCCGCGCAGGAGCTCCGGGCGGGTGAGCAGAAACGCCGCACAGATGAGGGCGGGGACGAGGACGCCGCCGGCCGCCGCAGTGATCGGGACGACGGCGGTGCGGAGCCGACGCAGGTCACCGCGGGTGAATTCCGCCTTGAGCTCGATGCCGACGAGGAAGAAGAAGATTGCGAGCAGTCCGTCGGCGGCCCATTGCCCGATGCTCAGCCGCAGATGCCACGGTTCGTAACCGAACTCGATATCGCGGAGTGCGAAGTATCCGGCCGACGGCGGTGAGTTCGCCCAGATCAGAGCGGCGGCTGCGGCGACGAGGAGAAGGGCGCCGCCGACGGTGTCGCTGCGGAGCGCCTGGAACAAGCGCTGTCCCAGAGGGGTCGGTGAGGCGAGTGGTGAAGCGGTTGCAGAAGTGGTGGTCACAGTGATCCCGTTCGTGGTCGGCAGAGAAAAGGGTTCGACCCGAAGAGTGGATGTGCAGACTGTGCTCAGTTCGTCGACGCTGAGCGTACGTACGTGAATCGAGCGGACGTCGTCGGCTCGGACGATGAACTCTGTCGGAAGATCACACCAGGGGTCGGGGCGGAAGATCTCCGCGTCCGAACGGCTGTGTGCCCGACTGCATTTCGCCCCACGAAGTGATGTAGCCGTTGGTGCCCGAGTGCGGAAGAACCCACACTTTCGGGCGGAAAGCGGCATCCGGGGCTGACTGTGACATTGCGGACAGTCTACCTCAGCGGATCGCGCGCCTGCCCGACTTCACCGGGCAGTTATCCCAGCCCGCCGGAGAGTCGCGTATGCAGAGTCTCGGTATACGCATTCATTCCGGTGATCTCCACGTTCGTGCCCAGCGCCTCGTACTTCGTCACGATCGCATCGAGGGCGGCCACTGTCGACGCATCCCAGACATGCGATTCCGTCATATCGATGACGACCTGATCGGGATCATGTGTGTATCGGAATTGAGTGGTCAGGTCATTCGAGGAGGCGAAGAAGAGCTCGCCGCGGACCACATACCGGGCGACCGCCTCGGTGACCGTGCGCTCGACGGTGACGAAGTGGGCGACCCTCCGAACGAAGAGCACACTGGCCACGAACACTCCGACAACAACGCCGATGGCGAGGTTGCCGGTGGCGACGACGACGGCGACGGTGGCGATCATGACGAAAGTCTCGGACTTCGGCAGCATCTTAAGCGTCGAGGGACGGATGGAATGCCAGTCGAAGGTGTCGACGCAGACCATCATCATGATGGCAGCGAGTGCGACCATCGGGATCATGCCGACGATGTCGCCGAGCACGACGACGAAGATGAGCAGGAACGCTCCGGCCATGAACGTCGAGATCCGAGTCCTCGCCGCCGAAGCGCGGACATTGATCATCGTCTGCCCGATCATCGCGCAGCCGCCCATCCCGCCGAAGAGGCCGGAGATCATGTTCGCAGCCCCTTGACCCCAGGACTCACGGGTCTTGTTCGAGTGCGTGTCGGTGATCTCGTCGACGAGCTTCGCCGTCATGAGCGACTCCATCAGCCCGACCAGTGCCATGGCCAGCGAGTAGGGGGCGATCGTCGTGAAGGTCTGCCAGGTCAGCGGCACATGCGGGATGAAGAGTTCGGGCAGGCTGCGCGGCAGCTCGCCCTGGTCGCTGACAGTAGGGACATCGACGGCGAACACGACGACGACGCCGGTGATGATCACGATCGTGATCAGCGGTGCCGGTACGATCTTCGTCAGCTTCGGCATGAACACGAGCACGACGATGGCGATGGCCAGCAGAGGGTAGACCATCCACGGCACTCCGATGACGTGGGGGACCTGTGCTGCGAAGACGAGGATCGACAGGGCGTTGACGAACCCGACCATCACGCTGCGGGGGATGAACCGGATGAGCTTCGCGACTCCGGCCACGGCCAGCAGGATCTGGAGCACACCGGCGAGCATGACGGTGGCGATGAACATGTCCATCCCGTGCTCGCGGGCGACGGGGGCGATGACGAGCGCGACGGCTCCCGTCGCCGCGGAGATCATGGCCGGGCGCCCGCCGAGGAACGCGATCGAGGTGGCCATGATGAATGCGGAGAACAGCCCGACCTTCGGATCGACTCCGGCGATGATCGAGAACGCGATCGCCTCGGGGATGAGGGCGAGCCCCACGACGAGTCCGGCCAGGACCTCACGGGTGAGCAGCCTCGGTGAGGTCAGTGCGGTGAGGACGGTCGGATCGGGGCGGTAGCGGCGGGCATCGTCGGCGGTTTCGGCGGGAATGGGAGTCGTCACGACCGGAACATTACCCGATCGCCGAGGCGGCCCGACCCGACCACGGCCGCCCGGGGTCCCAGCGGATCACTGCAGGCTGACGCCGGAACCGTGGAGGCGGACTTGCAGTCCCGAGTCGGTGGCGGTGATGTCGGTGAGTTCGAGTCCGGCGGGCAGGAAGTCGAGATCTATGACGATATCGGAGATCTCCGAGGTGAGGAATCCAGGCAGGCGATCGAGGGAGAACTCCGCCGAACCCAGCTTGATCGTCGTCGCGTCGACGACGGCCCGCCTGCCGTCGGCCTTCGGGTCGATGCCCACAAGCAGATCCTGACCGAGCATCGACCCCTTGAGGAAGAGTTCGCCGTCGACGGTCGTGAACGACATCCCCTCGGGCAGGTTCGCATGTTCGGCGGCGAGTTCGTCGAGGGTCGAGTGGGGGAGCACCGCAGTGCCGTCGACGGTGCCGATCGGCTTCGACCCGCCGGTGGGAACGTCATAGAGCTTCGCATCGACATCGGTGAAGTCGACGCCCTCATAGGTAGCTTCATCGGCGGTGACATGCACCGAGTTCAGCTCTCTGGAAGCCAGCTGCGTGAGGATGGGGAAGCCTTCGACGGAGACCGAGGCTTCACCGTAGTCCGCAAGCCCGTCGGCGATGCGCTGCTCCGTGGTGTAGTCGACGATGCGGTCGGCCGCGACACTGCCGATGATGAGGGTGAGGACGATGACGATCGCGGAGACGATGAACGTCGTCCGCCGACTGCGACGTCGGGGTCGGTCATCCGGCCGCGGGTACTGAAGGGTCTGCGCCGTGGTCATGGGCTCCATTGTTCCGCACTCGCCGGTCCGTTCGCATTCGCCGGTCCGAGTGCGCTCGCCGGCTCGGCAGAGTCGAACGTCCCCGCTGCGCTCATCCGTTGAGGATGATGACGTCGAGGGTTCGCGGTCCGTGCACTCCTTCGACCCGGCTGAGCTCGATGTCGCTCGTGGCCGAGGGCCCGGAGATGAACGTCAGCGGTGCGTGCGCGTCGAGCCGGGAGATTCCCTCGGGGACGATGTCGACGATGTCGTCCGTCCGGACGATGCACACATGATGGTCGGGCACGAGCGTGATCGCCCTCCGCCCGCACTCGTCCGATCCGTCGAGGACGATGGTGCCCGTCTGCGCGATCGCCACCGCCGAGGCGGTCACCACCGCCCCCTGAGCGTCGAGTTCGTCGACGCTGAGGAACTCACCCGGAGCATCGACCCGCACCCCACCGGAATACCCCGCCAGCCAGGACGAGTCAAGACCGCGGGGGACGACGACCGAGGAATGGCCGCCGATGAGCTCGGAGATCGTCGCGCTCGGGTCGCCGTCGGCGCGGTGGACGTTGGCTTTGTAGTCGACGAGACGGTCGATGAGCAGTTTGATGAGGCCCTCACCAGTGTGTGTGCCCTCATGGTGGTATCCGGCGTCGGCGGCCGTGGCGGCAGTGTTCGCCGAGGCGACCCCACCGGATTCGGCATGTGCCGTGCCGCCGGTGCCCGGTACCGCCGTCCGCGGAGACGACGACACGTATTCCCCGCCGCCGCGGCGACCGAGTGCTTCGCTGATGCGGGCGAGGATCTCCTCGCGGGCGGTATCGGTCATCGCTGTCCCTCCTCGTCGCGATCGTTCGCTTCCTCTTCGGCCCACAGCTGTCGGAAGCTCTTCTCGGGCAGGGCCGGGATGTCCCGGCTCGATGTCCAGGCGCCGGCGATTCCGGGCAGGGCGTTGATCTGCTCACCGCCGGTGACCTTGTGCGCGAGAGGCAGTCCCTTCTCCGCAGCGGCCATCCGCTTCCCGTCGCCCATCATCCACGACGCACCGGTGAGGGCGGCGTCGAGCTGGGAGGACACAGGGGAGTGGTTGGCCTTGACATCTTCGCCCCGCAGATGGACGAGGATCTCCGGGATGTTGATCTTCACGGGGCATACGTCGTAGCAGGCGCCGCACAGGCTCGACGCGTACGGCAGAGAACCGTTGCCCTGCTCTTCGACTCCCGTGAGCAGCGGGGACAGGATCGCTCCGATCGGTCCCGGATAGGTCGAGCCGTAGGCGTGGCCGCCGGTGCGTTCGTAGACGGGGCAGACGTTCATGCATGCCGAGCAGCGGATGCAGTTGAGCGCCGTACGCCCGTGCTCATCGGCCAGGGCCCTGGTGCGTCCGTTGTCGAGGAGAACGAGATGGACGTTCTGCGGACCATCCCCCTCGGACTTCCCCGTCCAGAACGAGGTGTACGGGTTCATCCGCTCACCCGTCGACGAGCGCGGCAGCAGCTGCAGGAACACCTCGAGATCGGCGAACCTCGGCAGCAGCTTCTCGATCCCCATGACGGTGATGAGCGTCTCCGGCAGGGTCAGGCACATGCGCCCATTGCCCTCGGACTCGACCACTCCGAGAGTGCCGGTCTCCGCGATACCGAAGTTCGCTCCGGATATCGCGACCTTCGTGGTGAGGAATTTGTGGCGCAGGTGTCGGCGGGCCGCCTCGGCGAGGACGGCCGGTTCGTTCGTCAGCTCCCCGGCGTCGGGCATCTTGTCCATGAAGATCTCACGGATCTCATCCCTGTTGCGGTGGATGGCGGGAACGAGGATGTGGCTGGGTTTGTCCTCGCCGAGCTGGACGATGAGCTCGGCCAGATCCGTCTCGAACGCATCGATGCCTTCGGCCTCGAGGTGCTCGTTGAGACCGATCTCCTGGGTGGCCATCGACTTGACCTTGATGACCTCGCGACGACCGGTCTCGAGCACCGGCGCATTGTTCTCGACGAGTTTGGTGACGATGGCATTGGCCTCATCGGCGTCGCGGGCCCAGTGGATGATGCCGCCGGCGGCGGTGAATGCCTCTTCGAACTGCGCGAGATACTCGGGCAGGTTCGCCATCACTTCGTTCTTCGTGGCCTCACCGGCGTCGCGCAGGGCTTCCCAGTCGTCGAGCTCGGAGACGACCTCGGCGCGCTTGGACCGAATCGTCGAGGTGGCGTGGCCGATGTTGTTGCGCAGCTGCTGGTTGCTCAGATGTTCGTGCGAGACCTCCGGAAAGGCCTCGGCTTCGATGATGTTGCCCTGCCCGCCGGGCAGATCGCTGCGTCGCTTCGACGGCAGCAGCGGCATTCCCAGAAAGGTCATCGCAGGCTCCCTCCGCTCACTTCTGCTCCTTCGCTCGGCACCCGCAGCGGGTCCTCCTTCGTCGACGCGAGGATCCGGGCCAGATGGACCGCGGCCTGACCAACGCGGAACCCGGATTGGGTGCGGCTCGGCTCGGCCGGAGAGGTGCCCCGATGGCCTGGGGTGAGGTGGTCGTCATCGTCGGCACCGACGACCGTCGTCAGCGTCTCGGTCGTGTGCCCCCGCTCATCGGTCGAACTTGTCTCCTTGACGTGGACGGCGGTGACGTCCGGGGCGCCGTCGAAGCTTCCGGTGCGTTCGAACCGCGACATTCCCCCGCCGATGTGCAGCAGACAGGAGGCATCGCCGCCGGTGCAGACATCGGCTTCGGTCGCCTGGATCGTGCGCACCTTGTCGGCGAGCATCGCCGAGGACACCTCCGGGTTCTTCACGGAGAAAGTGCCGCCGAACCCGCAGCAGGAATCGGCCAGAGGCAGTTCGACGAAGTCGATGCCCTCGACGGACCGGACGAGGGAGGACTGTCGATCGCCGAGGCGCAGCAGCCGCATTCCGTGGCACGACGGGTGATACGTCACACGGTGCGGGAAATAGGAACCGAGATCGGCCGCGGCATCCGTGACGCCTTGGACGTCGGTGAGGAACTGGGTGAGCTCATAGGTGCGGCCGGCCACCTCGGCGGCCTCGGAAGCCAGGGCATCATTGCCCACCCGGGTGGCGACCATCGGCTGCTGGTGGCCGAGCGAGGCCACGCAGGAAGCGGACGGGGCGACGGCGACATCCCATTCGGTGCTCGTGAAGGCGCGGACGTGATTGGCGATGACCGGTTCGGCCTGCGCGAACTTGCCGGAGTTGATGTGCATCTGCCCACAGCACGACTGGCCTTCGGGGAAGATCACCTCATGGCCGAGTCGGCGCAGAATTCTCACGGTTGCCTGCGCAACTTCGGGATACATCGCATCGACGATGCAGGTGGCGAACAGTGCGATCCTCATCTGACCTCCAAGCCGGACGCTGTGCTGATGCGGTTGGCGGGATCGGCTTCCGACCGGGACGATGCCGTGGTCGCAAACGGTCCGTGTCACTCCATGCTCAGACCGTAGCACCGGGTCCTGACGCGGCAAATGTGCGCGACCGGACGGGCGCGCCGGTGCGAGGATCGACGCGGAAGTCCGGCCGCCTCGGGGGAGGGGGAAAGCGATTTAGGACCTATGAGACTGCGCTATTGACCTGCGCCGGTCGGTGCGGGCAGCGACGCACGCGCAGACCCATTTACCTGGGAGGAGACCGCCCATAGGATGACGATATGGATTCCCAGCGCACACAGAACATCAGAACGGTCTCGGCCCGCATCAACTCCTTCCACTCGTCGATCTACTTCTCGCAGACGGTCGGCGCCGAGTACGCCAAGTACGGACTCGAACCCGGTGTCGAAGGCAATATGGCCGCCCGTTCGGCTCCGTTGGGACGGGTGAATCCTGGAGTCGTGTCCGCCGCGTACTACAACTATTCCCCGAATTTCGTCGCCGGAATGCTGCCGCGCCTGTGGGAGACGGTGAGCCCGGAGCAGATGGTCCAGGCCCGCTTCGACGCAGTGGGCGCGTACATGGCCGAACTCTTCGGTGACCGTGATGACATCGCCCTGCTCACCGAGGCGGCCACCCAGGTGACGGAGACGCTGGCACCCGTGCTCGCCGCCATGGACTTCTCCGGCCGCACCCTGGCCGCAGCCACCGCCGACGTCATCGGCGGCCACCAGGCGGCCACCGCATTCGAGAAGATGTGGGACGTGGCGACCGTGGCTCGCGAATTCCGCGGCGACGGCCATGTCGCCTCCCTCGTCACGGCCGGTGTGCCCGGAATCGACGCCCTCATGCTCGACGTCGCGACCGGTGCCGGGTTCCGTCCGCGAGCGGCACAGAGGACACGCGGCTACACGGATGAGGAATGGCAGACCGCGCAGTCCAGGCTCGCCGAGGCGGGGCTGATCACCGTGGACAGGGATGACCGCGGGCACGACCTTCCCCTCATCACCGAGGCGGGACGTGACCTGAAGGAACAGGTCGAAGCCCTGACCGACGGCACCGTTGCAGCCGCGTGGTCGGTGCTTGACGATCAGACGATCGAATCTCTGCTCTCGCCGAGCCGTGACCTGCTGCGCGTCATTGCGAAGTCAGGTGCCTTCCCGTCGAACATCTTCGCCCGCCCCGAGAAGAAGGCCGGCTGAGGCACGATCAGCTCTGCCGTGCCCGCTCCACATGCGAGCGGGCATGGGCGAGGGCAGCAGGCAGCTCATCGAAGAGATGCTTGTGGTGGCGCAGTGCGGCGAGCACCCCGACCTGTTCGAACAGTCCGGCCTGGCTGTCTCTGACGCCCTTGATGAGCACAGTGATCCCGCGGCGTTCGAAGGCTGTGACCATATCGGTGAGGATGTGTGCGCCGGTGGCGTCGACGAGTTCGAGCTGCGACATGCGCAGCACGACGACCTCGACTCCCCGCAGCCCCAGAACCTCATCCGAGATGCGATCGGCCGAGGCGAAGAACAGCGGTCCGTGGAAATGGACGATGGCGATCCTCTCATCACCCGGATACTCGGACTCTGATTCCGAGAGTCGTTCGATGCGCACCGAGGTGATCGACGACAGCTTCCGCAGAGCGAAGACCGCGGCAACGACGACGCCGATGCCCACGGCGACGATGAGGTCGAATGAGATGGTGATGAGCGCAGTGATGACGAACCCGAAGGCATCGGACTTCGTCGAGCGCAGAATCGACCGCATCGTCTTGAGATCGACCATCCGGACCGCCGTGACGAAGAGGACTCCGCCGAGGGCCGCCAGCGGAATCCGACTCACCGGTCCCGCAGCCACCAGCACGATGAGCAGCAGCACGGCCGCGTGGACGATCGAGGCCAGGCGCGTGCGACCGCCGGCACGGATGTTCACGGAGGTGCGGGCGATGGCACCGGTGGCAGGGATGCCGCCGAACAGCGACGATCCGATCGAGGCGACGCCCTGGCCGACGAGCTCACGGTCAGGCTGGTAGGCGCCGGCGTCGGACATCGACGAGGCGACCCTGGCCGAAAGCAGCGACTCAATGGCCGCGAGCGCGGCGATCGTGCCCGCCGCCGGCAGCAGTGACGGCAGGGAGGCCGGGTCGACGACCGGCAGGCTGGGGGTCGGCAGCGACTGGGGGATCTCTTCGATCGTGGCCAGGGGATTGGGCACGATTCCGGCGAGCACGGTGACGACGATGATGCCGACCAATGATCCGGGGATCGACTCATGGAACTTCGGAGCCAGCAGCATGCAGACGGCGACGATCGCGACCGCACCCAGGGAGTAGGGCAGATACGACCAGTCCGCCGACGAAACGAGCTGCACGGCGGCGGCGAAGGCATTCGTGCTCACCTCGCCCGGAACCAGATCATCGGGGGTCGTCACGAACGGCACCTGTTGGAGGAAGATGATCGCAGCGATGCCGACGGTGAAGCCTTCGATCACCGGCCAGGGGATGAAGGACACCGTCCGGCCGAGCCGCAGCAGTCCGGCCACGACGACGATGAGTCCGGCGATGAGAGTGACGGCGATGACGGCCTCGGCGCCGTGGCTGGCGACGATCGGCACGAGGACGACGGCCATGGCACCGGTGGGACCGGAGATCTGCAGGTGGGATCCGCCGAAGACCGCGGCGAGGAAGCCTGCGACGACTGCGGTGATGAGTCCCTGTTCGGCAGTGAGCCCGGAGCTGACTCCGAAGCCCAGAGCCAGGGGCAGGGCGACGATGCCGACGGTGGCACCGGCGAGGAGGTCCTTCGGCCAGGAGCGGCGGGTCTCACGGTAGTCGGCGACCGACGGCAGCAGAGATCGGGTGCTGCGCAGCGGAGATGTCGGGCTCATGCCGTATCAGCGCCCGGGATCTTCGGCAGCGAACGGGCTTCGGCGAGTCGCTGCTCATCGTCTTCGAGCATCGTCAGCAGCAGGCTCCTGGCCACCGCGAGCAGCTCTGCGGTGCGCCGGTCGGCCAGACGGTAGTAGACATGGCTGGCCCGACGTTCGGATTCGACGAGACGGTGGCGCCGCAGCACTGCGAGATGCTGCGAGAGGTGCGAGGCCTCGAGCGCGGTCTCGGCCTGCAGATCGGCCACGCTGACTTCGTCGTTGCCGGACAGCAGCTCGAGGATGCGGATGCGGAAGGGGTGGGCGAGGCCCTTGAAGAGGTTCGCCTTGACCTCGTACAGGGGTCACTGAAGCTGATTCAATGGCATGATGAAACCATCATATCGAACGCTCGGGTTCAGATCCGGCTGGTCTCAGAGAATGAACAGCCCGGTTCCGCAGCTGCGGAACCGGGCTGTGCTCACGATCGCCTCGGAAGGCGGCGGTCAGTCCTCGTCGGTCGCCTTCGGGTAGGCCTCGGCCACCTCGGCGGCAATCGATTTCGCCTCATCGGAACTCGGCCCCTCGGCGGAGAACACGGCCTTCCGGTAGTACTGGAGCTCGATGATCGAGTCGATGATGTCTCCGAGTGCACGGTGGCCACCGTGCTTGGCCGGTGCCTGGAAGTAGGCGCGTGGGAACCACTGCTTGGACAGTTCCTTGATCGAGGAGACATCGATGATCCGGTAGTGCAGGTGCTCGACGAGTTCGGGCATCTGTTTGGTGAGGAACACTTTGTCGGTGCCGACCGAGTTCCCTCCCAGCGGTGCCTTGCCGGCCTCGGGGACATGCTTCTTCACGTATTCGAGGACTCGGGTCTGCGCCTCGGCGACGGTGGTGCCCGCGTCGAGCTCGGTGATCAGGCCCGAGGTGGTGTGCATGTTCGTGACGAATTCGTTCATGTTCGCCCGTGCCTCCGCCGAGGGCTTGATGACGATGTCGATTCCGTCGTCGAGGGGGTTGAGCTCGAAGTCGGTGACGATCGCAGCCACCTCGATGAGTTCGTCCCGCACCTCGTCGAGGCCGGTCATTTCGCAGTCGATCCACACAATTCTGTTGTTGCTCACTCGCCCAGCTTAGGGCAGACAGCAGGGAACGGGACATTCCGGGGCGCAATCGGCGCCGCCGCGCGGCTTGGGCGTGTGAACGTCGACACACACTGAGCGTGCGCACAAAGGCGATGTCCGGGATGTGACTTAAACTTGAAGAGTCCCCGAACTGGGGTGCCATTTTTGCTCGGCTGAGGGAAGGTTCGCACGTGCGTTACACATTCGCTGTGATTCTCATGGTGGTGGGTGTCGTCGTCGGTGGCCTCGGCATCCTGCAGAAGACCCTGTGGGCGCCGGAGGATACGATCACTGCCACCGCACAGATCGACGCCGACAAACCGGCAGTCATCGTCGACCCCGGAATGCTCAACCTCTACGAAACCCCGACCACACTCACGGTCAAGGGCAGCGGTGACCTCACGATCGCCCAAGCTCCGATCGAGAACGTCGAAGCCTGGGCGGGACAGTCCGCCTATGACCGCGTCACCGGACTCGCCGAAGGCGGCAAGCTCACGACCAAGGCGACCGATGGTGAGGGCAAGGTTCCCAATCCCGCCGGGGCCGATCTGTGGCAGTCGGAAGTCACCGGCACCGATTCGGTGGAGCTGGAATGGAACGACGAGGCCAACCGCACCGGATTCCTCATTGCCGGCGACGGCGAAGCCGGAGCCGTCAAATCCGTGACCCTCACCTGGCCCAACCATGCCGAGACTCCCTGGGCGCTCCCGCTGATGATCATCGGCGGTGTCCTCTTCGTCGTCGGCGTCGTCCTCCTCTTCCTCGGTGCGAACAATTCGAAGAAGGAAGCGAACCGCCGCAAGGCGCGCCAGGAGCGCCGCCGCAAGCTCGCCGAATACGGCACCGCCTTCGCCGTCGTCCCCGTGCTCGCCCTGAGCGCCTGCGGGCCCGAAGAGCTGCCGAAGCCCGAACCCTCCGAGGCTCCGAGCTCCGCGGCCGCGGGTGTCACCGATGACCAGGCCAAGCGGATCCTCGACTCCGTGGCCGCCGACGTCAAAGCCGCGGACAAGAAGACCGATAAGAAGGCACTGGCCGAACGTGCCGCCGGTCCCGCGCTCAAACAGCGTGAAGACCTGTACAAGGTGAAAGACGACGTCGAAGACCAGAAGATGGCGCCGGAGGTGGCCAGCGAAGAGATCGTCGCCAACTACACCTCGGCCACCGATGCCTGGCCGCGCGTGACCAGCCTGATCACCTCCGCTGGTGGGAATTCGCAGCTGCTCGTGCTGACCCAGGATGATCCGCGCAGCAATTACAAACTGTGGTCGCAGACCCAGCTGACGGCCGGCACGAAGCTGCCCGAGCTGCCCGACTCGCGTCAGGGGGCGAAGATGCTCGAACCCGGATCCAAGGACTTCGTCACCACTCCGGAGAAGGCCGTCGCCGACTACGCGAAGGCCCTCGGCAGCGGGGCGGACTCGAAGGAGGCGAAGAAGTTCGAGTCCGATGACTTCTCGAAGTCCATCTGGAAGAACCAGAAGGACCAGAAGGCCAGTGCCGAAGAAGGCAAGGCCGAGGTGAAGTACAAGTACACTCCGGGCAAGGAGCTCGTCGCCCAGGGCACCGCCGGGGACGCCGCCATCGTCACCGGAGTCATCGACGCCGAATCGACGATCAGCCCCGAGTCGAAGGAGGGTCGCACCGGCACCCTGTCGCTGTCGTCGCCCCAGAAGGAACTCGTCGGCTCCGCGACGACCAAGGAGCCGGTGACGACGAAGACCACCCAGGTGCTCACCTTCCTCGTCCCCAAGGACGGCAAGGTCAAGCTCATCGGCGGTCTCGAGACTCTCGCCGGAGCCGAAGCAGGCTGAGGCGGAAGGGTCGGCACCGTGGTGTTCCTTCCCTGACGGCTGAGGAAATAGCCGTGGGCGCACCGGTGTTGATACGTTCTGTTGGATAAGCAAGGACCAGGTGCGTCACGGTTTGCGCCGAGCCCACCGACCGCGTCACAAAGGAGACCACGTGTCAATGGATCCCTCGCAGGAGAGCACGCAGCCCAATCAGGGACTCGACCTGTCGGCGGTGCGCAGCAAGAACATGCCCGCCGAACAGGCCGGTCAGACCGGTCACGCCGCCGGTGCGGGAGCCGGTGCTGACGGTGCTGCCGGCGGCCCGGCCGGTGGGGATCCGAATGCGGTCGCCGTTCCGGGACTGGTCTTCGACGTCGACGAATCGACGTTCACCAGCCTGGTGGCGATCTCCGACCGCGTGCCCGTCGTCATCGACCTGTGGGCCGAATGGTGCGAACCCTGCAAACAGCTCTCGCCGATCCTCGAACGCGTCGTCACCTCCTACGGGGGACGTCTGGTGCTGGCCAAGGTCGACGTCGATGCGAACCCGCGTCTGCAGCAGGCCTTCGGCGTTCAGTCGATCCCCACGGTCGTCGCCCTCATCAAGGGTCAGCCCGTGCCGCTGTTCCAGAGCGCTCTGCCCGAACCTCAGGTCCAGGCGTACTTCGACGAGCTGCTCAAGCTCGCAGGTGAGAACGGTGTGACCGGGCATGCGGCCGTCGGGGGAGCCGAGCCCGAACCGGCCGGCCCTGCCCACCCGGAGGCCGAAGAGGCACTCGCCAAGGGCGACTTCGACACCGCAGAGAACCTGTTCAAAGCCGCGCTGGCGAACTCTCCCGCCGATGAGGAGGCGAAGTTCGGTCTCGCCCGTGCAGGCCTGGGCCGCCGCCTCATCGACCAGGAACCGGCCGATCTCATCGCCGCCGCCGATGCGGACCCCAAGAACGTCGAAGCCGCGAAGGCCGCGGCCGACGCCGAAGTGGTCAGCGGCAATGCCGGCAGCGCCTTCAACCGACTCATCTCACTCATCCGCACCACCGCGGGTGATGAGAAGGAGTCCCTGCGCCTGCGGGTCCTCGATCTCTTCGAGGTCCTCGGCGCCGACGACCCAGCCGTGACCAAGGCACGGACCGCACTCATGAGGGCACTGTTCTGATCCAGCGAATCCGACTCATCACCGCCATCCTCTTCGGCGTAGCGGCACTCACGCTCGCCGGACTGGTCATCTCTGCGCTCTCGGTCGTCGGCACCGATGAGATCACCGAGACGCCGGCCTTCAAGGTCAAGGACGGAGCCTACGCCGTCGTCCTCGACGAGGCGATCGTGCCCTATTCGGGTTCGAGCGTGACCGTGACGGCGAAGAACTCGAAGGGCACGGAGCTGTTCGTCGGTACCGCCAGCGGGGTCGACGCCGACAGTTACCTCGACGGGGTGGCGCAGGAGCAGATCAGTGATGTGTCGTTCCCGAACTCCGCCTCCCACCGGTTCACTCCCGGTGATGCGAAGCCTGAGGCTGATATCGCCGATCGCGACTGGTGGATCAGCTCGGACACGGGAAAGACGGTGGCGAAGACCTTCGACCTCGATGCCGAACCGCAGGTGCTCGTCATCGCTCCTGCGAACTCCGATGACAGTCTCGACGGAACGACGGTGAGTCTCCAGATGCGCGTCAAGGGCGTATTCGCACTCAGCCTGCTCGGCATTGCCGGCACGATCATCCTCGCCGGATTCTCGGTGTTCTTCTTCATGCGCTGGTGGGCCTCGCGCATCCGCCCGCCCAAGAAGGACGTCGGACCCCCGAACGGCAGCGGACCCGACGGTGGCGGAGACGGTCCCTCGGGCGGCTTTGGCCGCGGCGGCCGGGAACCGGCCACAGACCGCACGGTCAAGGGCGAGCCGGGACCGGCGACCCAGCCGATCTCGACAGTGCAGCCGGACACGGCCGGCCAAGCGCCGCCTCGGCGACGGGATCTGCGGAACCGGCGGTCCTTCCGCGCGGTGACGGCCTCTGTCTTGGGCACCGGACTCGTGCTCAGCGGCTGTGCGAATATGCCGATCGCCAAACCCAGCAGCCCGGACACCACTCCGTACGAGCGCACGGCGGTGCGTGCCGGAGAGGCCGGGAAGTTCATGACGAACTACACGGAATCGCTGGACAAGACACTCGGCGACAAGGGCTCCGACCTCGACAAGATCCAGGCGGCGCCGCTCATCGACCACACCCGCGCGCAGATCCAGATCGCGGACAAGGCGAAGCAGAAGCTGCGCGCACCAAACTTCACCGAGGTCGTCGCCGGCAGCCCGAACTTCACCGAATATCCGATGTGGTTCTACGCCTTCGGAACCGCGGACAAGAAGTCCACGGATGGGGACAAGCAGCTGACCCAGGTGATGCTGGTGACGCGGGAATCGGCGTCGACCGATCCGCTCGTGCGTTCGGCGTCCTATATCCCCACCGACCAGATGCCGACCCTCATGGCCGATGACAGCGGCGCCGTGGAGAAGGGACCCGAGGACTTCTCCGAGGATCTGACGACCGCGTCCGGTGACGTCTCGTCGTTCCTCGTCGACGGCAAGGCGAAGTCCGGGGGCCCCGAGGGACTCAAGGAAGGCGGATTCAAGGGATTCCGCGACTACCTGGGTGACCTGCGGGACAAGGACTCCGGCTTCGACAAGGTCGATGTCGACTGCAAGCCCTATGAGGACCTCAAGTTCGAGGACATGACCTTGAGCACCGAGAACGGTGCGATCGGAATGGGCGAGGTGCGGTGCACCCTGACGATCAAGGCACCGTCGGACTACGCACTCGACCTCGGCGACACCGTCGAAGCCGTGAAGACGAACGACAAAGAGGGCGACACCATCAAGGTCGACACCGCGCACCCCTATGTGCTGATGAAGACCGGTGATGAACTCACCGCCGTCGCCACCGACTGGAACGTCCTGTCCTCCAAGGTGGAGTGACCCGGGCTCAGCCGCGGTTCGCGTGGATTGTCAGCCGCGGCTGGCGCGGCGGCCGACGCGCAGCAGCCACCACAGGCCGATGAGCGGCAGGAGCAGCGGAATATAGCCGTATCCGCTGCCGAAGTTCGACCACACCGACGGCTTTGCGAAGTCCTCGGGGTGGGTGTGGCTGAGGATGCCGACGACGATGACGCCGAGGAACTCGATCGCACAGGCCGCGACGGCGATCCGGTGCGAGACGCGGTTGCCGATGACCAGGCAGACCGTGGCGAGGATGTAGATCACCGCAGCGAAGGCCGAGAGCGAGTACGCGATCGGCGCGACATCGAATTCGCGGATGAGCTGGTAGCCCGCCCGGGCCGTGGCCGAGAGCGCGAAGACCCCGTACACCGCCGTCAGCGCCCGTCCCGGTCCGGTATGCATCGCCGAGAACGGCGACCGTCCCGTCTGTCCCCTCGCCGAGGCGGCCGTGGAGTCCGCGTCGCCCGCTGACTTCGCATTGCCTGCCGCGTTCGCGCTGCCTGCTGAGTTCGCATCGTCGGCGGAGCCCCCGCCGAACCGATTGCGCCTGGTCACTGCCAAATCTGGTCCAATCTCTCGATCATCACGATCACCGTCAGTCCTGCCGCGGCCAGCACACCCGGCCCCCAGCGGCTCAGTTCCGCAAACGCCCAGAACCCGGCCAGCGCCATGACCATAATCGCCGTGATGATGTAGCCGAAGTAGAGCAGCGGGTCGACATCATGCGTGGAGCCGAAGGTCGCAATCGAGATGATCAGCTGCACGATGAGCAGCAGCAGAAGCAGAGCGGCACCGCCGAGCAGGGCCTTGCCGGCCGGACGGTTGCGGATGGTCTCGACGATCGACCACAGGGTCAGGATGCCGGTGGCGGCATAGAGGACGATGGTGAAAACGGTGAACACGGAGACCAGTTTAGTCGGCCACACCGGCGGGCAACTCGTCCGGATGTGCCGCTGCGCAGGTGAGATGCCGCACGGATCCTGGCCGTAGCCTGGCTCACGCCCTAAAATTGCAGGGTGCCCATCTATCTCGATCACGCAGCCACCTCGCCGATGCCCGCCGAGGTGCTCGAGGTGTACACGAAGGAGCTGGCCCGTCGGGCCAACCCCTCGGCCCTGCATGCGGTCGGACAGGCGGCGCGGATGCGCATCGAAGAAGCACGCGAAGGAATTGCCCGCGCGGTCGGTGCGGCCACCTCGTCGGAGGTGATCTTCACCTCCGGAGGCACCGAGGCGGACAATTTCGCTCTCAAGGGCCTCTACCTCGCCCGCAACAACGGAACGTTCACGGAGCCTGCGCGCCCGCGGGTGCTGACGACGACGATCGAACATCCTGCGATCCTCGAGACCGTGGAGTGGCTGGAGAGCCTCGGCGCCGAAGCCGTCTACCTGGACGTCGACTCGGCAGGGCGTCTCGATCTGGACGCGGCGACCGCCGAACTGCGCCGCGAACCCGAACGCACCGCGCTCATCAGCGTGATGGCCGCGAACAACGAGATCGGCACTCTGCAGCCGATCGCCGAGATCGGTGAGATCGCCGCCGAACTCGGCATTCCCTTCCACATCGACGCCGTGCAGGCGCTCGGACAGATCCCGCTCGACTTCGCGGCACTCAAGGCGACGGCCATGACGATCACCGCGCACAAGATCGGCGGCCCCGTCGGCATCGGCGCACTCCTGCTCGACCGCGCAGCGAGCCCGACGCCCATCCTCCACGGCGGGGGACAGGAGCGCAGCGTGCGCTCGGGCACCCTCGATGTCGCCGGTGCCGTGGCTTTCGCCGCCGCCGTCGATCTCGTCACTGCAGACCTCGAGTCCCGGTCGGCCCGACTGTCGGGGCTGCGGGACCGCCTCATCGCGGGAATCGAATCGAGCATCGACGGTGCCGTGCTCTCCGGTCCGCGCGGAGCGGACCGCCTGCCGGCCAACGCCCACTTCACGTTCCCGGGCTGCGAAGGGGACTCGCTGCTGTTCGGTCTCGATGCCAGGGGATTGGCCACCTCGACGGGATCGGCCTGTTCCGCCGGTGTCTCCCGTCCCTCCCATGTGCTCCTGGCCTGCGGGATGGATGAGGACAGCGCCCGCACCACCCAACGCTTCACGCTCGGTCACGACACGACCGAAGCCGATGTCGATGCCCTGCTCGCGGCCCTTCCCGAGGTCGTCGACCAGGCACGCCGAGCCGGGATGGTTTCGGCAACACCCCGATGGATGCAAGGAGCATCATGAGAGTACTCGTCGCCATGTCCGGCGGAGTCGATTCCTCCGTCGCAGCCGCCCGTGCCGTCGACGCCGGACACGAAGTCGTCGGCGTTCACCTCGCCCTGTCCCGGATGCCCGGGACCCTGCGCACCGGATCGCGCGGCTGCTGCACGATCGAAGACTCCCGCGACGCCCACCGCGTGGCGGGAATGCTCGACATCCCCTTCTACGTCTGGGACTTCTCCGAGCGGTTCAAGGAAGACATCGTCGATGACTTCATCGCCGAGTACGCGGCCGGACGCACCCCGAACCCGTGCATGCGCTGCAATGAACGCATCAAGTTCGCCGCCCTCCTCGACCGGGCCCTGGCGCTCGGCTTCGACGCCATCGCCACCGGCCACTACGCCGAGGTGCTGCGTGACGACGAGGGCCGGCCCGAACTGCACCGCGGTGAGGATCTGGCCAAGGACCAGTCCTACGTCCTCGGTGTGCTCACCTCCGACCAGCTCGAGCACTGCTACTTCCCGATCGGTGCGACGGCGTCGAAGGCCGAAGTGCGCGCCGAGGCGGCCGAGCGCGGATTCTCCGTAGCGAACAAGCCCGACTCCTACGACATCTGCTTCATCCCCGATGGGGACACGAAGGCCTGGCTGGCCGATAAGATCCCGATGCGACCCGGACTCATCAAGGACTCCGAAGGCGAAGTGCTTGGGCGTCACGACGGAGCGATGACCTACACGATCGGCCAGCGCAAGGGACTCGGCATCGAGAAGCCCGCTCGTGATGGCAAGCCGCGCTTCGTCACCGGCCTCGACCCGGCCACGAACACCGTCACCGTCGGGTCGCGCGCCGATCTCGCGGTCTCGCATCTGACCGGCATCCGCACTTCGTGGGCCGGTGCAGCGCCGTCGGACATGGGTTCGACTCCGGAGACCGGGATCGACTGCGAAGTGCAGATCCGTGCCCACGCCGATCCGGTGCCGGCCCGTGCGTGGCTCGGCGAATTCGTCGCCGAGGCGCCCGAACACGAAGTCAACCCCATCGTCGACGAGGTCGAGGTGCCTGCCGCACGTCCGGCCGGGCAGCTCATGCACGTCGACGTCGATGAGGAGCTGTCCGGAGTAGCCCCGGGCCAGACCATGGTCATCTACCGCGGCACCCGTGTCCTCGGCCAGGCCACCATCGACTCCACGGCCAAGGACCGCATCACCCCGGCACCCGAATTCGCCGGCGCCTGAGCCGCTTCACCTCACTGAAGCGACGGCTTCGGGGCCGATGTCTGCCACTGGCGATACTCTGGGGGCATGAAGGAAAGTCCCCAAGATGTCGTCACGGCACCTTATGGAACCTGGTCCTCACCTCTGGGCGCCGCCGAGGTGGCCGCCGGTGCCGCTCCGATCTTCGACGCCGCCTTCAGGGGAGACGAGATCTTCTATTCGACGAAGATCCCCGCCGAGAAAGCCCGCACCGGGCTCGTCCGCACCTCACTGTCGCGTCCGGGAGAGCGTGAGCAGGTCATTCCGACCGGGTTCAACATCCGCTCCGCCGTCCACGAATACGGTGGCGCCTCGTGGGCTCTCGACCAGAACAGCGAAGTCATCTACTTCGTCAACGCCGCAGATCAGCGCGTCTGGCAGATCATTCCCGGGCGAGCCCCGCATGCCCTGACCCCGGACACCTCGGGGCGGATCCGCTACGGAGATCTGCACATGAGTCCGTGGGGACTGCTGTGCGTGCGCGAGGACTGCCGGTCCACCCGTCGTGAACGCGCGATTGTGCTGCTGACCAAACACGGGACGACGAATGTGCTCTCGACCCACTCTCATTTCATGGCCTGGCCCAGACTCTCACCCGACGGCAGCAGCTTGGCATTCATCGGCTGGGAGCACCCGAACATGCCCTGGGACGGAACGACCCTGTGGCTGGTCGATGTGCGCACGCCGGCCACCCCTGCGGTCGCCGTGCTCAGCGGCGACGGCGTCGAACGGCCACGCAGAGCCGATCCGGGCATGCCGAGCCCGACCGATCCGGGCATCTCCCTGCTCCAGCCGGAGTTCACCTCCGATTCCTCCCTCCACGTCATCTCCGACCATCACGGGCACTGGTCATTATACGGGCTCGACATCGATCCCGTCGCCTCGCGTCCCCTGGTCACCGACGACCGTCAGGCGCCGGCGCCCGAAAGAATCGGATTCGACCGGCTGCGACCGGTCATCGACACCGGTGAGGAGATCGGCGGTGCCCTCTGGCAGCTGGGCACGCGGTGGCACCTCAACGATGGAGATGAGGTGTGGGCGCATTCTCAGGCGGCCACCGCGACGCTCGTGCGCCGCCGCCTCACCCCCTCCGATTCAACGCTGGGCCCTTCCGACACGGCCTGGGAGACCATCGACACGACGGGGGAGACCTTCGGCACGATCGAACTGCTCGACCTCGGACGCACCCACCTGCTGCTGACGGCGAAGTCGACGAGGCGCCCCGGAGTCCTCTATGCCGTCGACCGGGTGACCGGACTGTTCACCGAGATCGCAAGCGAACGCCTCGACACCCACCAGGGCTACTACTCCCGCCCGCAGGTCGGCGAGCTCGGGGGAGTGCCTGTCGTCATCCACTCGCCCCACAATCCTCGCTTCGCAGCTCCCGTCGACGAGCTCCCGCCCTTCGTGGTCTCGATCCACGGCGGACCGACGGGGCAGGCGACTCCGGAGATGACGGCCCGCACGAGCTTCTTCACCTCCCAGGGCATCGGCGTCCTCGAGGTCAACTACGGCGGGTCGACCGGATTCGGTCGCGCCTGGCGTGACCGGCTGCGCGGCGGGTGGGGAGTCGTCGACGTCGAGGACACCGTCGCCGCCGTCAACGGACTCATCGCAGCCGGACTCGCCGATCCGAATCGCATCGCCATCTCCGGAGCCTCCTCGGGCGGGTGGACGGTGCTGTCCGCCCTGGCCTCGACGAACGTGTTCGCCTGCGGCACCTCGTATTTCGGGGTGACTGACCTCATGCGCTTCGTCGTCGACACCCACGACTTCGAATCCCATTACATCGACGGCCTCGTCGGACCCTGGCCCGCAGCCCAGGACGAATACATCACTCGCTCGCCGATCCGCCGGACCAGCGATATCACGGTGCCCGTGGCCGTCATGCAAGGCGACCGCGACCCGATCGTCCCACCCTCACAGGCGCAGGAATTCGTCGATACACTCGAACTGGCCGGAGTGGAGTACATTTACCGTCTGTACAAGGGCGAATCCCACGGCTTCGTCCGCGCCGAAACCATCATCGATTCCCTGGAAAGCGAGTTCGGATTCTATGTCGACGTCTTCGGAATCCCCCGCGCCCACCAGCATGGCTGAACCCCGAACTTCCGACCGCGAAAGCTCCGACCGCGACCGTCCCGGTGCCACCTCCGCCGAGGCGGCCGCCCCCGACGTCCCGACGTCCGTTCTGCCCGCCGCCACGACCTCGGGAATCTGGCTGCCCGGAGCACGCGATCCGCGCCGCGGCTATATCGCGACAAGTCCGGTCCGGGAGGCTGCGGCCTTCGGCTTCGATCTTCTCGCCGACCAGCTTCCGCCGGTGCCCCTGACCGCGCATCGATCCGAGGGCAGATGGGGCGCCGACGCCATCGGTCGCGCCGTCGGCCTGCTCACCGAACTCCACGTCGACCGCACATCCTACGGATGGCGCCTGACCGCCTCGGCGGGCAAAGACGAACGGCTCGAGGACTCGGCATTGATCGAAGCCTTCGACGCGATCGCCGAATACGGTGGGTCCCGGCCCGGGCAGGTCCAGATCAGCCTGCCGGGACCGTGGTCGCTCGTGACCGCGTTGAGCCTGAGCTCCGGCGCTCGCGTCCTCGGCGATTATGGGGCACGCCGCGACGTCGTCCAGGCCTACGCCTTCGGCATCGCCGCCTTCACCGACCGCATCGCGAGCCTGGGTATGCAGCCGACCGTCCGCCTCGTCGAATCCCGCCTGAACCCGGTCCTCACCGGCACCTGGCCGACAGTGTCCGGGTGGGCGAGCCTGCCCGCCATCAGCGAAACCCAGGTGTGGGCGGCGCTCGAATCCACGCTGCGCCACCTCCCGCCCACCGTGCTCGCCCTGCCGGACCTCGATTCTCTGCACCTGCAGGGCAAGGAGATTCCCGCCGCCGAGGCGGTCCGCCGCACCGGCGCCCGATCCGTGTCAGTGCCGTTGGCTAGCCTGAGACCACACAGCTGGGAGCAGCTGGCGATCCTCGCCGAGGCAGGGCTCGGCACCTGGATCCACCTGCCGGCATCGGCCGGTGCGCGATCGGACGCGGTCAACCACTGGTGCGAACGGATCCGCACCCCGTGGTCGCGCATCGGCATGGGGGTCGCGAGTCTGCGCGAATTCGGGATCATTGCCGGACCCGAACTGCCGCTGACCTACCCGCCGCTGCTGGAAGACCAGCCGGGGATCGGACCCGAGCACAATCGGGGAACCATGACCATCGCCGCCGGTCTGCGGCGGGCTCTTGAGGAGATCGAATGACCACGACACCGGAGAACGCCGACTCGTCGACGCCCGAGCATCAGACCTCGGATTCGACCACACCCGACCTGCAGGGCGTCGACCTCACCGACGCGACCGGTCGCGCTCAGGCCCATGCCCAGCTGATCGAGAGGATCGAGGAGCTGCGGGCCGCCTACTATCAGGACTCCCTGCTCGTCTCCGATGCGGAATACGACGAACTCGTCCATAATCTCGAAGACCTCGAGGCGCAGTTCCCCGAACTCGTCACCGACTCCTCGCCGACGCAGACCGTCGGCGGCGTCGTCGACACCTCGACCTTCGACCCGGTCGAACACATCGGTCCGATGTACAGCCTCGACAACGTCTTCGACTACGACGAACTGCGTGCCTGGTACGAACGGGTGCGGTCGGCCACCTCGGTGAAGTCGAAGTTCCTGTGCGAACTCAAGATCGACGGCCTCGCCGTCAATCTGCTCTACCGGAACGGCGAACTCGTGCGGGCGGCGACCCGCGGCGACGGACGCATCGGTGAGGACATCACCGCGAACGTGCGCACGATCTCCGATATCCCGCACCGCCTCGACACCGAGCACCCGCCGGCCGAGGTCGAGATCCGCGGTGAGGTGTTCTTCCCCGTCGAGGACTTCGCCGAACTCAACGCCTCCCTCGTCGCCGAGGGCAAGGCCCCGTTCGCGAACCCGCGGAACTCCGCGGCCGGTTCGCTGCGGCAGAAGGACCCGGCCGTCACCGCACGCCGGCCCCTGCACATGCTCGTCCACGGAATCGCCGTGTGGACACCGGCCGATGATTCGCATCCGGAGCCTGCTCACCAGTCCGAGGTCTACGAGCAGTTCCGGTCGTGGGGTCTGCCGATCAGCGACTACTTCAAGGTCCTCGCCACCGTCGACGAGATCGAAGACTTCATCTCCTATTACGGCGAACACCGTCACGATGTCACCCACGAGATCGACGGAATCGTCATCAAGATCGACGATATCGCCGTGCAGGAGACGATGGGCTATACGTCTCGCGCACCGAGGTGGGCGACGGCCTTCAAATACCCGCCAGAGGAAGTCACGACGAAGCTCATCGATATCCAGGTGCAGGTGGGTCGGACCGGGCGCGTGACCCCATTCGCCGTGATGGAACCGGTCACCGTGGCCGGATCGACCGTCGAGCGGGCGACCCTGCACAACGGGTACGAGGTCAAACGCAAGGGCGTGCTCATCGGCGACACCGTCACCCTGCGCAAGGCCGGAGACGTCATCCCCGAGGTGCTCGGCCCGGTCGCGGCGCTGCGGGACGGATCCGAGCACGAATTCGTCATGCCCACCCACTGCCCGTCCTGCGGGACCGAGCTCGGTGAGCAGAAGGAGGGCGACAAGGACCTGCGGTGCCCGAATTCTCGATCGTGCCCGGCGCAGCTGGCCAACCGCATCTTCTACTTGGCCTCCCGTGCGGCCTTCGACATCGAAGCTCTCGGCGAGGAGGCTGCACTGGCGCTGACGGCGCCGGCCGAACCGGACACGCCCCCGCTGACGTCGGAGGCCTTCCTCTTCGACCTCACCCCGGAGGATCTGGGCGATGTCAAGATCTGGCGGAACAAGAAGTCCAAGGGAGTGGAGACCGGTGAGCGAGAGCTTGTCCCGTATTTCTACACCCGGGGAACCGCGAAGAAGCCGAGCGCCCCGAGCGCGAACACGAAGAAGCTCTTCGACGAGCTGGAGAAGGCGAAGGATCAGGATCTGTGGCGGGTGCTCGTCGCCTTGTCGATCCGCCACGTCGGACCGACCGCGGCACGGACCCTGGCCGCGAAGTTCCGGACCCTTGAGGCCATCCGTGAGGCAAGCCTCGAGGAGCTGTCGGCCGTCGAGAGCATCGGTCCGACGATCGCCCAGAGCATCCGCGATTGGTTCGAGATCGACTGGCACGTCGAGATCGTCGAGACCTGGGCGGCCGCCGGGGTGCGGATGGAAGACGACGAGGTCGAGGCCGCCGCGCAGACCCTCGAAGGGCTGACGATCGTGGCGACCGGTTCGCTGAGCTCGTTCACCCGCGATGGCATCAAGGAGGCGATCCTCGGTGCCGGCGGCAAGGCGGCGGGATCGGTCTCGAAGAAGACCGATTATGTCGTCGCCGGTGAGAATGCCGGGTCGAAGTTGGAGAAGGCGGAGTCGCTGGGCGTGCCCGTCCTCGACGAGGACCAGTTCAGGGTTCTGTTGGAGACCGGCAGCCTCGACTGAGGTGTGCCCTGGCCTCGTGCCTGGTCCCTGGTGCCTCGCTGCAGGAGGGAATACATCCCGGTTCCGGGAGGTTCCATGGTGCGGCTGTGATTCGTTCGTGACCGAACTCGAAGTCGGGGTTCAGACTCAGCCAAGCTCAGAGACAGCTTCGAGTGGAAGAGTGTGGGACATGAGATGGATCCCCAAAGTCCTCGCCGGAACCTGCGTGGTCGTCGCCGGGGCACTGACCGCGGTGCCGGTGACGGCAGGCCTGGCGGACCTGGTGCTGGGGCCGGGACCGAACAGCAGCAAACGCAATGCTCAGCCGGCACTGACCTCGATGCGCACCCCGGCCGCTCCGGTCACCGCGCGGACCGAGGAGTCGACGATTGCGTTCGACGGCATCTCGACGGACGCGCACGAGGTCATCGAAGGCACCATCGTCGACGATTCTGCGGTCGGCGCATTCTCAGCCGGCACGGACCTCGTCGCCGCCACCGCGGCCGACGCCCGGACCCGCATCGCCGATCTCGCCGCCGACCTCCAGGCCGGAGTCTCGGCCGGAGAATTCACCCAGGCCGACGCCGACCGCGTAGTGGCCGACATGGCCGGATACATCCACGGCACCCGCACCTGGCCCGAACGCCTCCCCGCCTATTAATTACTACCTGACGGCGGCCCAGCAACCTCGCGCGAGGTTGCTGGGCCGCCGTCAGGTAGTTCTGGGGGAAGGTCACAGCGCAACGGCGGGGGCGGGTCGGCTGAAGAGACTAGACTGGTGGCGAGTGAAAACGACGATGAAAGGCAGGGAATGACGGAGTCTTCCGCAATCACCCCCGAACAGGTGGAGCATCTGGCTTCACTGTCTCGGATCGCCATGAGCGAAGATGAGCTGAAATCGCTCGCCGGTGATCTGAGCACAATTCTGGGAAACGTCGCCAGGGTCAACGAAGTGGCCGGCGACGATGTGCCCGCAACCAGCCACCCCATCCCGCTGACGAACGTCATGCGCGCCGACGTCGTGGGCGAGACGCTCTCCAGCGAACAGGCACTGGCCTCGGCCCCGGCCGCCGAGGACGACAAGTTCCTCGTCCCGCAGATCCTCGGGGAGGAATGAGATGACTGAACTGACGAACAAGAGCGCCCTCGAACTCGCCGCAGGTCTGAAATCCGGCGAGTTCTCCTCCGCCGACGTCACACAGGCGCACCTCGACCGCATCGCCTCCACCGAGGATGACTTCAACTCCTTCATCACCGTCACCGACGAACTCGCTCTGGAGACCGCAAAGGCCGTCGACGCCAAGCGCTCAGCCGGTGAGGACCTCCACGCCCTCGCCGGTGTTCCGGTGGCACTGAAAGACCTCGTCGTCACCGAAGGCACGCGTACGACCGCAGGGTCGAAGATGCTCGAGAACTGGGTTCCGCCCTACGAATCGACCGTCCACAACAAGGTCAAGGCCGCCGGTCTGCCGGTGCTCGGCAAGACCAACCTCGACGAATTCGCCATGGGATCGACGACCGAGCACTCGGCCTTCGGCAACACCCGCAACCCCTGGAACCTCGACCACGTGCCCGGAGGTTCCTCCGGCGGTGCGGCCGCAGCCCTCGCCGGTTTCCAGGCCCCGCTGTCCGTGGGCACCGACACCGGCGGATCCGTCCGCCAGCCCGCCGCGTTCACCGGCACCGTCGGCGTCAAGCCGACCTATGGTTCGATCTCGCGCTTCGGCATCATCGCCATGGCCTCGAGCCTCGACCAGGTCGGACCGATGGGCCGCAACGTCGCCGACGCCGCCGCCCTGCACGAATTGCTGGCCGGACACGATCCGCTCGACTCGACCTCGCTGCCCGATGAGGTCGGCGGATTCCTGAGCGCCGCACAGACCAGCGAGCTTAAGGGCAAGAAGCTCGGCGTCATCAAGCAGCTGACCGGTGAGGGATACCAGGACGGAGTCCGCACCGCGTTCACGGCAGCGCTGGAAACCGCTGCCGCTGCCGGAGCCGAGATCGTCGAGGTCGACTGCCCGTCGATCTCCTACGCCCTCGACGCCTACTACCTCATCATGCCCTCCGAGGTGTCTTCGAACCTCGCTCGCTATGACGGCATGCGCTATGGCCTGCGCGTCGAACCGGAATCCGGTCCCGTCACCGCCGAGACCGTCATGTCGGCCACTCGTGCCGCAGGCTTCGGATCGGAAGTCAAGCGCCGCATCATCCTCGGCACCTACGCTCTGTCGGCCGGCTACTACGATGCCTACTACGGTTCGGCGCAGAAGATCCGCACCCTGGTCCAGAACGACTTCGCGAAGGCCTTCGCAGCCTGCGACGTCCTCGTGTCCCCGACGACCCCGACGACCGCACTGAAGTTCGGTGCGGAGAAGGCGGCTGACCCGATGGCCCTCTACCTCGGCGACGTGGCGACGATCCCGGCGAACCTCGCCGGCATCCCCGGACTGTCCCTGCCCGCGGGCCTGGCCGATGGTCTGCCGGTCGGCTTCCAGATCCTGGCTCCGGCCCGTGAGGACATCAAGCTCTACGAGGTGGCCGGACCCCTGGAAGCCGCACTCGAATCCGCCGGCGGACGCGTGCTCGACACTCTCGCGGAAGGACTGAACGCCAAGTGAAATACGAAGACGCGATCAAGAAATACGATCCGGTCATCGGCATCGAGGTCCACGTCGAACTCGGCACCGCGACCAAGATGTTCGACGCCGCCCCCAACACCTTCGGCGGGGGACCGAACACCAACGTGACCCCCACCTCCCTCGGGCTGCCCGGGTCCCTGCCCGTGGTCAACGAGAAGGGTGTGGAGTACGCGATCAAGATCGGTCTGGCGCTCGGCTGCGAGATCGCCGAAACCTGCCGGTTCGCCCGCAAGAACTACTTCTACCCGGACGTGCCCAAGGACTTCCAGACCAGCCAGTCCGATGAGCCGATCGCGGCCGAAGGCCAGGTCGAGGTCGAGCTCGAGGACGGCACCATCGTGACCGTCCCCGTCGAGCGCGCCCACATGGAGGAAGACGCCGGCAAGAACACCCACGTGGGTGGGGCCACCGGCCGCATCCAGGGCGCCGACCATTCCCTCGTCGACTACAACCGCGCCGGTGTGCCGCTCGTGGAGATCGTCACCCACCCGATCACCGGGACAGGGGAACGGGCCGCCGAGGTGGCCGCCGCCTATGTGCGGACCCTTCGTGACATCTTCCGCGCCCTCGACGTCTCCGAAGCCCGCATGGAACAGGGCAACGTCCGCGCCGACGTCAACGTGTCCCTGCGGGAGAGCCCCGAGGCACCGCTGGGCACCCGCACGGAGACGAAGAACGTCAACTCCTTCCGCTCGATCGAACGCGCCGTGCGCTTCGAGATCGCCCGCCAGGCGACCCTCCTCGAGGCGGGGGAGAAGGTCGTCCAGGAGACCCGTCACTTCCACGAGGAGACCGGAGAGACCTCCTCGGGGCGTCCGAAGTCCGACGCCGACGACTACCGCTACTTCCCCGAGCCCGACCTCGTCCCGCTGCAGCCGTCCCGCGAATGGGTCGAGGAGCTGCGGGCGAGCCTGCCCGAGCTGCCGGCGCAGAAGCGGCGCCGCCTCCTCGGGGAATGGAAGTTCTCCGACCTGGAGATGCGCGACATCGTCAACGCCGGACTCCTCGAAGCCATCGAGGACACCGTCACCGCTGGTGCGAAGCCCGCAGCGGCTCGCAAGTGGTGGACCGGTGAGGTCGCCCGCCTGGCCAACCAGGAGGACAAATACCCCACCGAGATCATCACACCCGCCCAGGTGGCAGGACTCGTCGATCTCATCAACGAGGGCAAGCTCAACGACAAGCTGGCCAAGGATGTGCTCACCGGAGTCATCGCCGGCGAAGGCGAGCCCGCCGAGGTGATGAAGGCCCGCGACCTCGAAATCGTCGAGGACACCGGTGCACTCGAAGCCGCCGTCGAGGAGGCCATCGCGGCCAACCCCGATGTGGTCGAGAAGATCAAGGGCGGAAAGATGCAGGCCATCGGAGCGCTCATGGGCCCGATCATGAAGGCCACCCGCGGACAGGCCGATGCCGGAAAGGCCAAAGACCTCATCCTCGCCAAGTTGGGCGTCTGAGTACAGGTCCGACTCCGATCTTGGTCGACGGCGGCGCCTGACAGTGCCGAGCAGGACTCAGGATTGATCCAGCCACACCCTCTAGACTGTGCGTCCAAGGGAACCGACCGGTTTCCCGAGCACAGCGGAGGGTGTGGCTGTTCGCATTCCCCGCAACCGATGGCCCGCAGGGACAGGGCCGAGTGCGTGACCCACACGCGTGGAGGTGAAGCGGTGTCTGAGTGGAAATCGCTGTGGAAGAGCGAATGCGGGAAGTCCGCGCCGATCTATCGGGTGCTCGTGCCCGACAGCGTCAACGAGGCGGTGCTGCGAGCCTGGAGTGCCCGCGGATACCGCTACACGGCCGGAGCCCCGAGCGCGATCATGCTCACCGGTGGGATGAGCCGGAACTTCTTCCGCTCCAGCGTCCTGTTCAAGGGCGGCACTGCCGCCGGTACCGCCGTGACCGCGGGATTCGCGGCGCCCGGGGGACTGGCTCTGGTCTCGGGTTTCGCCGATGCCGCACTGACCCTCGGCGGAATGGGTGCGGCCACGGCATTGGGCACCGGAATCTTCGCCGCGGTCACGGGCCCCAAATACCTGCGTGATCCGAAGCGTCTGAGCCGCAAGAATCGGCGCAAGGTCTCAGGCGCCCAGTGGGTGACTCCGGCCAGTCTCGGCTATCTGCCAGGGCGCAAGGAAGGCCGGGACACCGACGAGCAGCGTCTGTTCCATCTCGCTGTCACAATCGCCCGCAAGATCGTGCGCACCCGTGCCTGGACACATCCGATACTCAAAGACCACGTCTCCCGCGTCGACCTCGACCATGCTGTGGCCTCCATCGGAGTGCGATTGCAGGAACTCGTCAGCCTGCGCGAGGAGATCGAAGGCATCCGCGATGCGGGAACCGCGAAGTCGGTGGAGACCTATCTGTCGAAGCTGGCCGTCGCCTTCTCGTCGATGGCGCGCCGCGTGGAGTCGATGCACGAATACTATGAGCGCCTCCTCGAACTCGATCAGCAGCTGATGCTGCTGCACAACTCCGAACGCTCCCGCGAGCTCGGCGATCGGGTGCTCGATGTGCTGTCTCGCACCGCGGCCGATGATTCCGCCGATTGGCAGTTCAGGGAGCTGCGCATCGATGCGGATTCGCAGTCGTCGATCATCTCCGGACTCGTCGCCGAACTCGACCAGACTGCCGATGATTTCGACGACTTCGACACCCGGCTCGCCGCGGCTCAGAAGTCCGTGGACGAACTCGAAGCCTGAGCTCGCCCCCGGCTCAGTGACCGAAAGGGTCGGGGTCGACTCCCGGCATCCATGACTGGCCCGGCTGGTTATAGCCGTGAGCCTCCTGGGCTTTCTTCCACTTCTTCGACCACCGCTTGTCGAGACGGTCGACGTAGAGGGTTCCCTGCAGGTGGTCGTATTCGTGCTGCATGATGCGCGCGAACCACCCGTCAGCGCTCAGGGTCACCGGTTCGCCTTTCTCATCGAAGCCGTTGACGGTGACCCTGTCGGCACGTTTGAGGGGGAAATCGAGACTCGGCACCGACAGGCATCCTTCGGTCTCATCGTCGGGATCAGGACGGGTATTGGGAACCTTCGAGGCAATGAGCACGGGATTGACGAAGGTGCCGCGACGACGCACACCATAGTCATCGTCGGCGTTGAACACGAAGATGGACTTGCCGACACCGATCTGCGGTGCGGCCAGTCCGACACCGTTGCTGGCGTCGAGCGTCTCGTGCATGTCTGCGACGAGTTCGGCAAGGTCCTCGTCGAACTCGGTGATCTTCTCGGCACGACGATGCAGAACGGGCTCGCCGTAGACGACGATGGGATGAATAGCCATGGGGACAATCGTATCGGTCACCTGAGACCGTCTCAGACTCCGCCCGATCGCAGCGCTCGGGCGCGATCTCAAGGGAGGGCCGCCTCGGTGATCGTATCCACCGATTGCTCAGCGGTTGATCGTATCCCGCGCTTGATCGAGTGGATGGATATGCGGCTATCTCGGGTATGTGATAGGGGTCGTCATAAAGTTTCGCCCCGAGCGAACACAGATTGTTGAGCAACATATCTGGGAACACGTTCAGGGTCGGCGTGGTTATGATGAGGGCAAGCCGTCTCGGACCACGAGATGCAAGCTGTCGCTCCACCCGTTCAGGTGCACGTCCGCCGAACGGCGAGTGGCCGCCGACGGCGGTGCACAAAGAATCGTGAAAGGACTTACTTTGACCATCTTCAACAATGTCTCCGAACTCGTCGGCCGCACGCCGCTGGTCCGCATCAACAAGGCCAGTGACCGGTCGGGCACCGAGATCGTGGCGAAGCTCGAATCCTCGAACCCCGGCAACTCCGTCAAGGACCGCATCGGCGTGGCGATGATCGACGCCGCCGAGAAATCCGGCGAACTCAAGCCCGGCGGAACCATCGTCGAGGCGACTTCGGGCAATACCGGCATTGCGCTGGCCATGGTCGGCACCTCCCGAGGTTACAAGGTCAAGCTGACGATGCCCGAGTCGATGTCGAAGGAACGTCGCGCTCTGCTGCGCGCATTCGGAGCCGAACTCGTCCTCACCGACAAGGCCGAAGGCATGAAGGGTGCAGTGGCTAAGGCTGAAGAGCTTGCTTCCGACGGCGCCGTGCTCGTGCGCCAGTTCGAGAACCAGGCCAACGCCGAGATCCACAAGGCAACCACTGGTCCCGAGATCCTCGCCGACACCGACGGCAAGGTCGACATCTTCGTCTCCGGCATCGGCACGGGCGGGACCATCACCGGCGCGGGAACCGCGCTGCGTGAGGCCAACCCGGATGTGAAGATCGTCGCCGTCGAGCCCGCCGCTTCGCCGCTGCTGACCGAAGGCACGGCCGGACCGCACGCGATCCAGGGCCTCGGCGCGAACTTCGTGCCCAAGGTGCTCAACACCGATATCTACGACGAAGTCGTCGATGTCGACAACGACGACGCCTTCGAGCGGGCTCGCGCCGTCGCTCTCGAAGAGGGCCTGCTCGTCGGCATCTCCTCCGGCGCCGCACTCTTCGCTGCCGAAAAGGTCGCGTCTCGACCGGAGAACGCCGGCAAGCGCGTCGTCGTCATCATCCCCAGCTACGGCGAGCGGTATCTGTCGACTCCGCTGTTTGCCGAGTACATGGACTGACTCCATGGCAGCGGCACGAGGGCGTCAGACTTCGGTTTGGCGCCCTCGCTGTCTGAGACGTTCCCTGTCGGAGGGTCGCGGGAATTCTTCCGACCGGATCCGACTTGCACGAGATAGACCGAGACGACTGAGCAAGGGAGTCAATGATGAAGGCACTGTGGGCAGCAGCCGCAGCGGCTGCGGGGGCGGCCGCCTTTGGGCTGAGCCGACCCGGTGTGCGCGAGACGCTGAGAGAAGACCTCGAGACGGTGAAGCGACGCGATCCGGCGGCGCGCAATGATTTCGTCTCCCTGGTCTCCTACCCCGGGATGCATGCCATCTGGGCGCACCGCGGACTCCACCGGCTGTGGCAGCACGATGCCGGAAAAGTTCCGGCCCGACTGATGTCCCAGCTCGTGCGGACGCTGACCGGGGTGGAGATCCACCCAGGGGCCAGGATCGGGCGTCGCTTCTTCATCGACCACGCCAACGGAGTCGTCATCGGGGAGACCTCGGAAGTCGGCGACGATGTCATGCTCTACCATCAGGTCACCCTCGGCGGTACGTCGATGGCACAGACGAAGCGCCACCCGACGATCGGCAACCACGTGCTCGTCGGAGCCGGGGCGAAGATCCTCGGCCCCGTCGTCGTCGGCGACAACTCCGCGGTCGGAGCCAACGCCGTCGTCGTCAAGGACGTGCCGGCCGACTCGAGCGCTGTCGGCATCCCCGCGACCGTGCGCTCGAAGAAGAAGGACGGCGCCGCTTCGGCGAAGGCGGGAGCCGAGTCGTCGACGACGCACCCGGATTTCGTCCTCGAGGATCCGGCCCTCTGGATCTGAGTCGGCTCCTGCTGCCGGACTGAAAGCGGCTCCTGCCTACGGGCGGGAGCCGTTCTGTGTACATTCTCGGGCCGTCCAGACGCCCGCTCAGGGGCCGGGAATACTTTCGCGAGCACGTCTGTTAAGATTTCAACTAGTTACTTCAAAATTGAAGTTAGTCCGATCAGCAGGGCGGCCGCGAGAACCGCAGAAGCCCAGATGCAGGAGGCGTCATGGAATTCGGAATCTTCACCATCGGCGATGTCACCACCGACCCCACCGACGGCACCACCGTCAGCGAGAACCAGCGGATCAAGAACACCGTCGAGATCGCCAAGAAGGCCGAGGAGGTCGGACTCGACGTCTTCGCCACCGGGCAGCACCACAACCCGCCCTTCGTGGCCCCGGCGAACCCGCCGGTCCTTCTGGCCAACATCGCCGCACAGACGGAGAAGCTCGAACTCTCGACGGCGACCACGCTCATCACCACGACCGATCCCGTGCGCATCGCCGAGGACTACTCGTACGCGCAGCACCTCTCCGACGGTCGCATCAGCCTGATCATGGGCCGCGGCAACACCGGCCCCGTCTATCCGTGGTTCGGCAAGGACATCCGTGCCGGCATCCCGCTGGCGGTCGAGAACTACAACCTGCTCTACCGTCTGTGGCGTGAGAAGAACCTCGACTGGGAAGGCAAGTTCCGCACACCGCTCAACGGCTTCACCGTCACCCCGACCCCACTGGACGAAGTGCCGCCGTTCGTCTGGCACGGATCGATCCGCAGCCCCGAGATCGCCGAACAGGCCGCCTACTACGGCGACGGGTTCTTCCACAACAACATCTTCTGGCCGACCTCGCACACCGCGCGGATGGTTCAGCTCTACCGCCAGCGTTACGAATACTACGGCCACGGCACGGCCAGCCAGGCGATCGTCGGCCTCGGTGGTCAGGTATTCATGCGCAAGAACTCCCAGGATGCCGTCCGTGAGTTCCGTCCCTACTTCGACAACGCCCCGGTCTACGGCCACGGGCCCAGCCTCGAGGACTTTTCGACGCAGACTCCGCTGACTGTCGGTTCGCCGCAGCAGGTCATCGAGCGCACCCTGAGCTTCCGTGAATGGGCCGGGGACTACCAGCGCCAGCTCTTCCTCATCGATCATGCGGGACTGCCGCAGAAGACGGTGCTCGAACAGCTCGACCTCCTCGGCGAAGAGGTCATCCCCGTGCTCCGCGAGGAGTTCGCGAAGGGCCGCCCGGCCGATGTCCCCGACGCTCCCACCCACGAATCCCTCGTCATCCGCCATCGCGAAGGCCGGGACCCGATCCCCGGCGGCGGAGAAGGTTCCCGCGCCTTCGAGGACCGTCAGGCACGCGCCGCCGAAGCGGCCCAGAATCCGACACAGGAAGGAGCCGACCGCTCATGAGCACGAACACGATGAACATCGTGGCCGTGACCACCTCCCTGAGCGAGGACTCGACCACGCTCAAGCTCACGAACCGGATCCTCGGTCAGACCGCCTCGGCGGGGGAATCGGTGGGCATCGACGTGACAACGGACGTCATCAACGTCCGCAGCCTCGCCACCGCGCTCACGGATATGACCCTGACCGGGTTCCGCTCCGAAGCGTTGGAGCAGGCCTTCGCGACTATCGCCGCCGCCGATGCGATCGTCACCGTCGCACCGGTGTACAAGGCAGCCACCGTCGGCCTGCACACCCTGTTCTGGCAGCTCGTCGACGACAGGGCGCTGAGCCGCAAGCCCGTGCTCATCGCCTCCACCGGCGGCACTGCCCGCCATTCGCTGGCCGGGGACGCGGTGCTGCGGCCGATGCTGTCCTACCTCAAGGGCATCGTCGTGCCCACCACGGTGTTCGCCGCGACCGACGACTGGGGAACCGTCGAAGGCGGCCGTGCGCTGACCGCCCGGATCCGTCAGGCGGGGGAGGAACTCGTGTCCCTGACCGCAGCGATCATCGGCGCCGGAAACGACGACCTCGCCGAGGTGGCCGACCCCGATTCGCACGCAGCTGCAGGGGCGGGCGCGACCCGGGGCACCTCCTCGGCGAATCGCGGAATCGTCGACGAATTCGACCCCGCGAACGTCACCCCGTTCGCGCAGCTGCTCGAAGGCTGAGATGACGGAGATCAGATTCGGGCTCGGCAGGGAGGCGCTGGCGCAGAACGCGTGGCGGACCTATTTCGAGACCTCGCAGCGCCTCCGTCAGGCCCTCGAGGTCCAGCTCAAGGACGATGCAGGACTCGACGTCAGCGACTACAACACTCTGCTCCTGCTGTGGGAGGCGCCGGAGCGGACGCTGACGATGAGTGCCCTGGCGAAGAAGCTCGTCTTCTCGCCGTCGCGGCTGAACTATCGGATCAAGGTCCTCGTCGACGCGGGACTGGTGACGAAGACCCAGTGTCTCGATGACGGGCGTGCCCACAATGTCGCTCTCACCGAGGCGGGGGCGCGGGCATTCCTGTCCGCCGGGTCCCAGCACAAGAGCTATGTCGACGAGATCTTCTTCGATCATGTCAGCGATGCCGAACTCGAGGTGATCGAGGCCGTCTTCACTCGGATCGGAAGAGCGCTGCCCGAGTGACGAGGCCCGTCATCTCAGAGTGACGAATCCCTCGGCACCGGGCCGGGACGCGTGCCACAATGAGGGCATGTCCATCACCACAATCGCCTTCCCGAACTCCGAGCTCCGCAACCGTGTGATCGCTCGGATCCCCGCTCACCAGCGCGCGAACGTCGACCTCGTCGTCTTCTCCGATGCCGAACGGTCGGCCAAGCTCAGTCGTGACGATGTCGATGTCGTCATCCTGCCGTACATGGATTCCGGGCCGACGATCGAGCTGCTCGACGAGCTGCCCAACCTGCGCATGGTCATCACGCAGACGACCGGATTCGATCCCGTCGCCCACCTGCCCGAACGCGGAATCCAGGTGGCGACCGCCTCCGGCGTGCACACCGGGGGCACCGCCGAGCTCGCCCTGGCGCTGACCCTGGCCAGCCTGCGCGGAATCGATGACGCCGTGCGCTCGCAGGTCTCGCGGGTATGGGAGCACCAGCGTCACCGCTCGCTGCAGGACCGGCGGGTGATGATCATCGGCGTCGGCGAGATCGGCTCGGCCATCGCCGACCGCTTCGACCCCTTCGAAGTCCAGCTCACCCGAGTGGCCTCGACCGCACGTGAGGACGAGCGCGGGAAGATTCACGGCGTCGACGAGCTGCTGGAACTACTGCCCCACACCGAGGTGGTCGTGCTCATCACCCCGCTCAACGAGGGCACCCACCACCTCGTCGATGAGAAGTTCCTCAGCCTGCTTCCCGACAATGCGCTCATCGTCAACGTCGCCCGCGGCAAGGTCGTCGACACGGAGGCGCTTGTGGCGGAACTCGCCGCCGGCCGGCTCCATGCCGCCCTCGACGTCACCGATCCGGAGCCGCTGCCGCGCAACCACGCGCTGTGGGGCACCCCGAACACCCTCATCACACCCCATGTCGGAGGCGACACCTCGGCGTTCGAACCACGGGTCGTGAAGATCCTCGCCGAGCAGGTCAGGCGGATCAACGACGGCGAGCAGCCGGTCAATCTCATCAAGGCCTGAGATGCCGTGAGCTGGGGCCCGAGGCGCAGCGAAACGCGGGCCTGAACCGCCGGCAATAGGTCACGCGAATCTGACCTAAGCAGGGCCGGAACATGTCCCCGCGGTCGGACTCTCGCATGGTTCCCACAAGAGGTTCCACCATGCGAGAGTCCGGCATGCGGATGCTGAAATCGGGCGTAGCATGCCTGCATGAGCATCGATACAGACAACACCACTCCCGACATCAAACCCCGTTCTCGCGATGTCACGGACGGCCTCGAGGCCACCGCCGCACGCGGCATGCTGCGCGCCGTCGGCATGGGCGACGACGACTGGGTGAAGCCACAGGTCGCGATCGCGACCTCGTGGAATGAGATCACCCCCTGCAACATGTCGCTGCAGCGTCTCGGTTCGGCCGCCAAGGAAGGCGTCCACGAGGCCGGTGGCTTCCCGCTGGAATTCGGCACCATCTCCGTCTCGGACGGAATCTCGATGGGCCACGAGGGAATGCACTACTCGCTGGTCTCCCGTGAGGTCATCACCGACTCCGTGGAGACCGTGATGAGCGCCGAACGCCTCGACGGCTCCGTGCTCATGGCCGGCTGCGACAAGTCGATCCCCGGAATGCTCATGGCCTCCGCCCGCCTCGGGCTCTCGAGCGTCTTCCTCTACAACGGTTCGATCATGCCCGGAACCGCGAAGATGGAGGACGGCTCGGAGAGGGAAGTCACCCTCATCGACGCCTTCGAAGCCGTCGGCGCCTGCCGTGCGGGCACCATGTCCCAGAAGGACGTCGACGCCATCGAGCGCGCCGTCTGCCCCGGTGAGGGTGCCTGCGGCGGAATGTACACCGCGAACACGATGGCCTCGGCCGCCGAGGCCATGGGCATGTCCCTGCCGGGCTCGGCTGCTCCGCCGGCCATCCACCGCAACCGCACGATGTTCGCTCGCAAGTCCGGTGAGGCTGTTGTCAACATGCTGCGCCAGGGCATCACCACGAAGGACATCATCACCCGCGAATCGCTGCACAACGCGATCGCCGTGGTCATGGCCTTCGGCGGTTCGACGAACGCGGTCCTCCACCTGCTGGCCATCGCGCACGAAGCCGGAGTGGAGCTCGAACTCGATGACTTCAACCGCATCGGCGACAAGGTTCCGCACCTGGGCAACGTCAAGCCCTTCGGCCAGTACGTGATGAACGACGTCTTCAAGATCGGCGGCGTGCCCGTGATCATGAAGGCTCTCCTTGATGCCGGTCTGCTCAACGGCGACTGCCTGACCGTGACCGGCAAGACCGTGGCCGAGAACCTCGAGTCGATCAACCCGCCAGACCCGGACGGGAAGATCCTGCGCGCGCTCAACAACCCGATTCACGCCACCGGCGGCCTCACCGTGCTGCAGGGATCGTTGGCTCCTGAGGGTGCGGTCGTGAAGTCCGCGGGCTTCGACGCCGATGTCTTCGAGGGCACCGCTCGCGTCTTCGACCAGGAGCAGCCGGCCATGGACGCCGTGCTCAATGGAGAACTGAAGAAGGGCGACGTCGTCGTCATCCGCTATGAAGGGCCCAAGGGCGGACCCGGAATGCGCGAGATGCTCGCGATCACCGGCGCCATCAAGGGCGCGGGCATCGGCAAGGACGTCCTGCTGCTCACCGACGGTCGCTTCTCCGGCGGTTCGACCGGCCTGTGCATCGGCCACATTGCCCCCGAGGCAGTCGACGGCGGTCCGATCGCGCTCGTCGAGGACGGTGACAAGATCACCGTCGATATCGCGGCCCGCTCGATCGAGCTCCACGTCGACGAGGAGGTGCTGGCCGAGCGTCGCAAGACCTGGACGCTGCCCGAGAACCACCGCCTCACCGGTGTGCTCGGCAAGTACGCGAAGCTCGTGCAGTCGGCATCGAAGGGCGCGGTCTGCTTCTGATCCAGTTCAAGGTCCGTTGCTGATTCCGCTCGCCTTCGGGTGACGCTCAGCGATACGGAACGGTTCCACCATCGCCGAGGCGGTGCAGACGTCACGTCTGCACCGCCTCGGCGATTTCGGTGGGCAACGTTTCTGAATGCAGCACGGACCGTTCCGACCCGGCAACACGCGACTGCAGTTACCGAAAAGTTACTTCGGCGTGTCGCGCGGAATTCCGGGGGACACGGCGCCTTGTCGCAATCAATACTGCAAGGGAAGTTTGTGTAACAGGTCACATGGAGATACAGTGCGAATTACGTTCAGTCTTCTGTGATGAACCATTGATGATTCACTCATAGTGGCTGATCAGAGGAAAATTCGCGCAAAGGAACCTTGATCGTTGATGATTCGCACCGCTTACCCGATTCGCCGTGAGATCTACTCCCAGCTGCCGGGTCCCATGCACCATTCCTCGACGTCCAGTGAGGCCCGGCTGATCCCTGTGTCGTAGTCGGCGCCATGGGAAAGTACGTCCTGCGGCGGTTCATCAACTACTTCATCCTCGCGTTCATAGCGACGGTCACCGCCTACATCACCTCCAGCTCATTCATGGATCCGGCCTCCCGGTACCGTGGCCAGAATCCGCCGCTGTCAGAAGATTCGATTCGGTCCATCCTCAACGGCCACGGCACGAACCCCGAAGTCCCGATCCTCGAGAGGACCTGGCACTGGCTGACGAACATCTTCCTCCATGGTGATTTCGGCACGACGGTCCACAACTCGCCTGTGCTGCAGGAGATCCTCGTTCGGGCAGGTGTCAGCCTCAAGCTCCTGCTCATCGGATCGATCATCGGAGCCATCCTCGGTGTGATCCTCGGCGTCTGGGGAGCCGTCAGGCAGTACAAGGCATCCGACCAGGTCGTGACCTACGCGTCCTACCTCATCATCGCCACTCCGACATTCGTCATAGGCGTGATCCTCATGATCATCGCCACCGGATTCAACAATGCACTCGGCACGACCCTCATCCGCTTCTCGGGTGACTACTCGGCGAATATCGACCCTGGCTTCATCCCGTGGTTCACCGACCAGGTGTCACATATGCTGCTGCCGACCCTGGCGCTCGTGCTCATGGGCGCCGCGACGTACTCGCGCTACCAGCGTTCGGTCATGCTCGACGTGCTTGCATCGGACTTCATCCGCACCGCCAGGTCCAAAGGGCGCACCCGCAGAACCGCGTTGGTCAAGCACGGCGTGCGCGTCGCACTCATCCCGATGTCGACGTACTTCGCCTACGCGTTCGGCACCCTGGTCGCCGGCTCCTCGATGCTCGAGGTCGTCTTCTCATGGAACGGCATGGGCCAGTTCACCATCAACTCGATCCTGCAGTCCGATATCAACGCGGCCGCAGGCTCCGTTCTCTTCGTCGCAGTGCTCACGCTCCTGGCTTCGACCCTGTCCGAGGTGCTCTATGCCGCACTCGACCCGAGAGTGAGGATCTGACATGGCAACAGATATTCCGATCTCCACAGAGCCCGACACCGAGGTGGTGACGAAGCGTTCGAAGCCGACCTCTCGGTCGATGCTCATCTGGCGCCGCCTGCGCTCGACCCCGCGGTTCTGGGTCGGCGGGATCCTGCTCGCATTCTTCGTTCTCTTCGCTCTGTTCGGCAATACCATCAACATCTATTCGCCGACCGATCAGGATGTCTTCGCACTCAATGAGGGCCCGAGCGCCCAGCACTGGTTCGGTACGAACACGATCGGCCAGGACATCTACGCTCAGACCGTCGTGGGACTTCAGAAATCCCTGCTCATCGGCATCATCGCCGGGCCGTGTGCGAGCATTCTGGCCGCCATCATCGGTTCGACGGCAGGCTATTTCGGTGGTCGCGTCGAGACGATCATCGTCTGGTTCATCAACCTGCTGCTCGTGCTGCCGTCCTTCTTCATCCTTGTGCTCATGGCGCCTCTGCTGAGGCAGCTGTCGTGGACGGCCATCGTCGTCTTCCTCGTGCTCTTCGGTTGGATGATCATGGCTCAAGTCGTGCGCAACCAGACCAAGGCAATCAAGGATCGCGACTTCGTCCGAGCCGCCCGCTATATGGGCGTCTCGACTCCGAAGATCCTCAGCCGTCACATCATTCCCAACGTGGCCTCGATTCTCATCGTCGATGCGACGCTCGGCGTCGTCTCCGCGATCCTTGCCGAGACCTCCCTGAGCTACTTCAATCTGGGCATTCAGAAACCCGACGTGTCGATCGGCACACTGCTGGCCGAAGGCTCCGGAGCGGCGGCCACACGTCCCTGGCTGTTCGTCTTCCCCGCAGGGGTGCTCGTGCTCATGCTCTTCGCGATCAGTCTCATGGCCGATGCCCTGCGGGATGCGATCGATCCGACCTCAGGAGTCAACCGTGACTGAAACCCTTGACATCGACCTCGCCCCCGTCACCGCGGCAGAACCCATCCTTGAGGTCAGAGACCTGACGGTGACCTTCCCCAACCCCAAGGGCGACGTTCAAGCAGTGCGCGGGGTCAACTACGAGGTCAGACCGGGCGAATTCCTCGGCATCGTCGGCGAATCCGGGTCAGGCAAATCCGTGTCCTCGATGGCTGTGATGGGTCTGCTTCCCTCCACCGCTCAGATCGCCGGCTCCATCCGGTATCGCGGGCAGTCTCTTCTCGACATGAACGACCACCAGATGTCGAAGCTGCGTGGCCGCGAGATCGCCATGGTCTTCCAAGATCCGCTGTCGGCACTGACTCCCGTCTATACGATCGGAGAACAGATCTCCGAGGGTCTGATCATCCATGACCCGAGCCTGTCGAAAGAGGCGGCGAACGACCGGGCGATCGAACTGCTCAGAATCGTCGGCATCCCAGGGGCGGAACGGCGGGTGAAGTCATACCCCCACGAGTTCTCCGGAGGCATGCGGCAGCGAGCCATGATCGCCATTGCGATCGCCAACGATCCGGATCTCATCATCGCCGACGAGCCGACGACGGCATTGGACGTGACGATTCAGGCTCAGATCCTCGACGTGCTGCAGAAGGCACGCGAGATCACCGGTGCCGCGATCGTGCTGATCACTCACGACCTCGGTGTAGTGGCCGGAAACGCCGACCGAATCGCTGTCATGTACGCCGGCCGCCTCGTCGAGACCGGGGGAGTGGAGCAGGTCTTCCACAGCCCGCAGATGCCCTATACGACAGGACTGCTGCGTTCGGTGCCGAACCTTGCCACAGCGGGAACCCAGAGACTCGTTCCGCTCGAGGGCAAACCGCCGTCGCTGTCGAATCTTGCGCCGGGGTGCCCATTCGCACCGCGTTGTCCGATCGCGGTCGACAGATGTCGCGAGGTCGAGCCCGAACTCGTCGAACACGGAATCGCCGGCGTGCAGGCCGCCTGCCATCGTGCCGACGAGATCGCCCGGGGCGATCTGGAAGCCAAGGACATCTACCCGCGCCCCGACCCGGTGGCGACTCGGGTGAAAGACGACGCAGCCCCGAACATCCTGGAGGTCACCGGTCTGCAGAAGCACTTCCCTCTGCTCAAGGGTGCCGTGTTCAAGCGACAGATCGGCACGGTGAAAGCTGTCGACGGAATCGATCTCGAGATCAAGGCCGGCCAGACCCTCGGACTGGTGGGCGAATCGGGCTGCGGGAAGTCGACGACGATCGGTGAAGTCCTGGAGATGGTCGCTCCGCAGAAGGGACGGCTGGTCATCAACGGCATCGATGTCGCGGACCTGAACAAGCGTGAACGTCTGGCCATGCGCAGAGACGTCCAGGTCGTCTTCCAGGATCCGATGGCCGCAATCGACCCGCGGCTGCCGGTCGGCGAAGTGATCGCCGAACCGCTGACCGTGCACAAGGTTCCGGCTCAGGAGCGCAACGACAAGGTTGCCGAGATGCTCGAACTCGTCGGCCTCGACGCGTCGATGGCCGAACGCTATCCGCATGAGTTCTCCGGTGGGCAGCGTCAGCGCATCGGCATCGCTCGGGCCTTGGTGACGAACCCGAAGCTGCTCGTCCTCGACGAACCCGTCTCGGCTCTCGACGTCTCAGTCCAAGCAGGTGTCATCAACCTGCTGGAAGACCTGCGTGACACCTTGGGACTGTCCTATCTGTTCGTCGCTCACGACCTCGCGGTCGTCCGACAGATATCGGACTATGTCGCCGTGATGTATCTCGGTCGGATCGTCGAGTACGGCGAATCCGACGCGCTCTATCGGCAGCCGCGGCACCCCTATACACGTGCACTGATGTCAGCGATCCCCGTTCCCGACCCAGAAATCGAACGGTCTCGGGAACGGGTGCTGCTCACCGGAGATCTGCCGAGCCCGACCGATGAGATCTCCGGCTGCAACTTCCGCACCAGGTGCCCGCTGTTGAACCTGCTGCCGGACGGGGACAGGCAGATGTGCCTGACCGATGACCCCCGTCCGCGTCCACTGGAAGGCGACCTCGTCGCCTGCCACCATGCGGAGCGGATCACGGAGCTCGACACCGCGACCTGAAGCCGCACCCATAGCCCACCTCGAGGAACACCACACTAGAAATGAGGAACTCATGAGAATGAGGAAGAAGGCGACAATGGTCGTCGCCGCGACCGCTGCGCTGGGCCTGGCACTGTCCGGCTGCCAGCAGGCGAACAAGGACTCCGGCGGAGTCGACAGCGACAAGGCGGACAAGGAGATCTCCGGGCTCCCCACCACCGACTACCAGAAGGCCGGATACGACGAGGTCAAGGACGGCGGCACGCTGACCTACCCGATCACCGAGATCCCCGCGAGCCTCAACTACTACCACGCCGACGGCGCCCATGTGGACAACAACAACATCTACGGCACCACCTTGGGCGGACCGGTCAAGATCAAGGATGACGGCACCTGGGAAGTCGACAAGAACTACGCCGAGAGCGTCGAGATCGCCAGCGAGGATCCCCTGGTCATCGACGTCAAGCTCAATAAGGACGCCGTCTGGGAGGACGGCACACCGATCGACGTCGACGACTACAAGGCTTTCTGGCAGACTCGTGACGGCAAACACGACGAGTTCGAGGTCGCCTCGACCAAGGGCTACGAGGACATCGAGAAGATCGAATCCGGCAAGGACAAGCACGACGTCAAGGTCACCTTCAAGACTCCGAACATCGACTGGCCGAACTACATCGGCGCCTTCCTGCCCAATGAGATCACCGAGGATGCCGACTCCTTCAACAAGGACTACACGAAGAAGGTCCTGCCTTCGAACGGTCCCTACAAGGCCGACAAGGTCGACACGAAGTCCGGCGTCATCACCATGGTCAAGAACGACAAATGGTGGGGACAGGAACCCAAGCTCGACAAGGTGATCTTCAAGGTCGTCTCTCAGGCACAGCAGGCTCAGGCCTATGCCAACAAGGAGATCGACCTTGTCGATGTCGGCACCGATGGCGACTCCTACAAGACCGCCGGCAAGCGCGAAGACGGAGAGATGTACAAGTCGCAGGGCATGGAGTACACGCACCTGACGATGAATGCGAAGAAGGGTGCGCTCAAGGAGCAGGAAGTCCGTGACGCGATCGGTCATGCGATCAACCGCGAAGCCATCGCCCAGGCTGCGATCGGCCCCGTCGAAGCACCGGTGACTCTCATCAACAACGTCACATTCATGCCCGGCCAGGAAGGCTACCAGGACAACACCGACGGCAGCCTCGACTTCGACCAGGAGAAGGCGAAGAAGATCCTCGACGACGCCGGCTGGAAGGAAGGCGATGGGGGTGTCCGCGAGAAGGACGGAGAGAAGCTCCAGTTCAAGATCGTCGTTCCCGCCGATACCGCTTCGAATGCCCAGCGTGCCGAACAGGTGATGAAGGACCTCAATGAGATCGGCTTCAAGGTCGAAATCGAAACCGTTCCGGTCGCCGCGTACTTCGCCGACCACGTGCTCAACGGCAACTTCGAGATGGCGACGTTCACCTGGCAGGGCACAGCCTTCCCGATCTCCTCGGGATCGAACCTGTTCTACCCGGCGGATTCCGCGCAGAACCACTCGAAGATCTCCAGCGATGCGATCGGCGAGAAGTTCAAGGCTGCGACGAAGACACTCGATCCGGCCGAGGCGAAGAAGCTGGCGAACGAGGGCGATGCCGAGGTTCTGAAGCTCAAGCCGCTCATCCCCTTCTACCCGACACCATATGTGTGGGGCGTGAGGAATGACGTCCTCAACCTCGGACCGCGCCAGCTCGAAACACCCGACTGGACCGAGATCGGCTTCAAGAAGTGATGCACTGATCGATTGAAGCCTTCCGAGACTGCCGGCCCCGTGGGATCACGTTCCCCACGGGGCCGGTCCTTCTGTGTTCAGATGAGTCCGACTGCCACCAGGAGCACCAGCACCAGAGTCACCCCGATGACGCCCCGGCTCCATCGAGTGCTGACGTCCTCGGCAACGCCGGACGGACCTCTTCGCACAGCCGTTCCAGGGGCATGGGCCTGAGCATGCTCCCATCGACGCAGCAGCTCGAACGCGGGGTGATTGTCCAGAGACTCCGGTCGCGTTCCGCCGGTCAGTCCGGAATCGATCTTCCGTCGCGGCATTCCGGGAGCGTTCCACGGTCGAATGGTGCGTTCGACCCCCTCCGCCGAGGCGGTTTCGATCGTCACGACAGAACCCAGCCGAATATCACGGATTCGGGTGAACGGCACCGTCGTCGTACGCAGGATCTCCCTGACCTCCACCTCGTCGGTTCCGACGACGAGAGCCGGCCGCCAGAGGACGATGAACGCGAGCCAGCCGATGAGTACAAGCCCTGGACCGAAACGGCCGACGGTGTCCCACGCCCCGCGCAGCAGCGCGTCGCCGAGGAGGAAAGCGAGGAACGCCCACACGATGACCGTGATGATGGGGCCGCTGCGTTGTCTCAGGATGATCGGTGCACTCACCAGCCCAGCCTATCGGCTCTAGGATGTAGGTCACACGACTTCAGGAGAGGAACACAATGCGCATCGTCGTTCTCGATGACTATCAGCAGGTGGCAGGCAAGTTCGCGGACTGGAGCGGTCTCGACGCCGGGGTCGAGTTCATCGATCGTCACATCGTCGACGACGATGACCTGGTGCAGGTCCTCTCCGGCGCCGAGGTGGCTGTGGCGATGCGGGAGCGAACCGCCTTCACCGCCGGCCGGCTGGAACGGCTGCCGGACCTCCGTCTGCTCGTGACCACGGGACGGGTCAACGCCTCCACCGACGTGGAGGCGGCGCGTGCGCAGGGGATCGTGGTCTGCGGAACCGAGTCGACCACCTCGGCGACACCGGAGCTGACCTGGGGACTCATCCTTTCCGTTCTGCGCAGCATCCCGGCCGAGGACGCCGCTGTCCGAGGCGGCGGCTGGCAGTCGACCGTCGGGGGAGACCTCGATGGGCACCGCCTCGGCGTGGTCGGTCTGGGACGTCTGGGAACGAAGGTCGCGCGGGTCGGTGCGGCCTTCGGAATGGATGTCGTGGCGTGGAGCCAGAACCTCGACGCGGAACGGGCGGACGCCCTGGGCGTGCGCGCGGTGAGCAAGGACGAACTGTTCTCCACCGCGGACGTGGTGACGATCCACTACAAACTCAGCGACCGCAGCCGAGGACTCGTGGGAGCCGCCGAACTTGAGACGATGAAGCCCGACAGCATCCTCGTCAACACCTCGCGCGCCGGACTCGTCGACACCGACGCGCTCATCACCGTGCTGGAAGCAGGTGGGATCCGTGGGGCCGGACTCGACGTCCACGACGAAGAGCCGCTGCCGGTGGACCATCGCCTCCGCAGCACACCGCGCACTGTGCTCACCCCGCACCTGGGATACGTCACCGAAGACACCTATCGGATCTTCTTCACTCAGGCGGTCGAGGACATCGCAGCCTGGGTCGCAGGAGAGCCGATCCGCGTGCTGGGCTGAGCCGACTCGAATACGCCAACGGATATGGTGAGGTGGGAGAGGCGCCACACAACTCGGCTCCTCCGTGCGAGAACTATGAACGAAAGCAGAGGCACAATGGTCGACCAATCCGACAGAGACGACGGAGAGAAGACAGTCCTCGACGCGAGTCTGGAGGTCTTCCGTGCCCACGGGATGACGACGATCTTCGGAAATCCGGGATCGAACGAACTGCCGTTCCTCGCAGGACTGGGCGACGACTTCCGGTTCGTCCTCGGTCTGCACGAGCAAGTCGTCGTCGGTATGGCCGAAGGATTCGCACGGGCCACGGGAGGGCCGGCGTTGGTGAATCTGCACGCCGCCTCGGGGTCGGGCAACGGCATGGGGGCGTTGACGAACGCCCACTACGGCCACGTTCCGCTGGTCGTCCTCGCAGGTCAGCAGGTGCGCCGCACCGTCGGTCAGGAGACGATGCTCGCCAGCGTCGATGCCTCGATGCTGCCCGCCCCGCTGGTGAAGTACTCGCACGAGCCGCTTTCGGCCACCGACGTGCCGCGCACGCTGTCGCAGGCGGCACTCGAGGCAACCACCCAGCCGAGTGGTCCCGTCTATGTGTCCGTTCCGCTCGACGACTGGGACGAACCGGCCCTCCCCGATGACGAACTGTTGGCGAAGCGTTCGGTGACGACGGCAGGAACCATGCCGGAGTCGCTGCGCCGCGAACTCACGGACGTTCTCGACGGGGCACAGAACCCTGCCCTCGTCCTCGGCCCGCAGGTCGATGCCGCAGCCGTGGCTGATCCGACGGTCTATGAGGACGCAATGGTGCTGGCCGAACGCCTGAACGCCTCCGTCTACGTCGCACCCTCACCGACGCGGTGCCCGTTCCCGACGACCCATCCGAACTTCGAAGGCGTCCTGGTTCCGGGCATCCGATCGGTGCGCGACCGATTGTCCGGCCACGACGTCGTGCTCGTTATGGGAGCCGCCACGTTCCGGTACCACCGCTGGGAGCCGGCGAACTATCTGGAGCCGGGCACCGAGGTCATCCAGATCACCCAGGACCCGCGTGAGGCGACACGGGCACCGTTCGGCCGCGCCGTCGTCGCGGACGTCGCGACCGCGCTCGCCGACCTCGCTGCAGCGACGACGGATCGAGGAACTCGCCGAGGCGACCGTGGGTCTCGAATCGTCACCTCCCCGCCGCGGTCAGAGCAGGGAATGACCGGCACCGAGGTGCTCGCCGTGCTCAACGATCATGTCGACGACAGCGTCGTGTACGTCAATGAGACGACCACCCTCGACCTCGACTACCTCGAGCGGATCGTCATCGACAGGCCGGGCATGTACCACTTCCCGGCCTCGGGAGGGCTCGGCTTCGGGCTGCCGGTCGCGCTGGGTTTGGCGATCGGTGACCCGGAGAAGACCATTGTCGCCACCGTCGGTGACGGGTCGGCGAACTACGGGCTCACAGCTCTGTACACGGCCGCCCAGTTGGGCACGAAGACGATCTTCGTCATCGTCAACAACTCCGGATACGGTGCGCTCTCCGGATTCGCCGAGCGGATGGGCGTCCCTGACACCCCGGGGCTGACTCTGGGCACGATCGACTTCGTGTCGTTGGCGCAGGGCTACGGTGTCCCGGCCAGCCGGACCACGACTCGCGAGGAATTCGACGCGGCCTACCGTGAAGCGCTGCAGGCCGACGGACCGGTGCTCATCGACGCCGTCGTCCTCGGCGTCGACGGGCGGACGGTGGCGTGACAGAACGACGAAGCCGCCGGAGAGTCGGAACTCTCCGGCGGCTTCGTCATTGCTCGACCTGACTGCCCAACCGGCCACGTCGGTCACGATCGTTGGTCGGGGTGGGCCGCCTCGGCGAGGTTTTGGTCGAAGCTGAACGGGTCAGTTCACCTCGGCGGGATCGGCCGAGACGCGGCCGCCGTTTTCGAGCGCGTCGATGGCTGCCACCTCGGCGTCGGTGAGTTCGAAGTCGAAGACGTCGAAGTTCTGCTCCATGCGGTCGCGGTTGTTCGACTTCGGGAAGACGACGTGACCCTTCTGCAGGTGCCAGCGGATGATCGCCTGAGCCCAGGACTTCTCATGGGCGGCGGCGATCTCACCGATGACGGTGTTCGCGTAGTCGACCTTGCCCTGGCCCAGCGGACCCCAGGCTTCGATCTTGATGTCGTGCTCGGCGAGCAGCGGACGGGTCTCGACCTGCTGGAACTGCGGGTGGACCTCGATCTGGTCGACGGCCGGGATGATGCCCGTGTCGAGGATCTCCGGCAGGAAGCGGTGGTCGAAGTTCGAGACGCCGATCGAGGTGGTCAGGCCCTGGTCGCGGTAGCCGGGGAAGGCCTCCCAGGTCTCGACGGAGTTCTTGTTCGCCGGGGTCGGCCAATGGATGAGGTAGAGGTCGACATGGTCGAGGCCGAGCTTCTCCAGGGATTCTCCGAGGGCCCGCTTGGATTCCTCCGCACCGTGGCGGTCATTCCACAGCTTGGTCGTCACGAAGAGTTCGTCGCGGGAGATCCCGGACTTCGCGATGGCCCGGCCTACGCCTTCCTCATTGCCGTAGACGGCAGCGGTGTCGATGTGGCGGTAGCCGACTTCGAGGGCGTCGGTGACGATGCGTTCGGTCTCGTCGGGGTCGACCTTGAAGACGCCGAATCCCAGCTGCGGGATCGTCTTGCCGTCGTTGAGAGTGAGTGTGGGAACCGTCATGGTGCCGCCTTTCGTCACGTATGCACTGGTCAGGACGGATCCGAGACTGATCGGGTCCGCCGGTTCGGCACCCGGTGAGGGCACCGAACCGAGCGTATAACGTCACCGGGCCCCGGAGCATTCCATGGACGGTCAGCTTCTGCCCTCGTCCTGTGCGCGCTTCTTGCCCGTGGACTCTTCGGCGGCGATCTGGGCTTCGTCGAAGACCGAAGGAGCACCGGTGCCGGTGTCGGTCTCGTCCTCGCGGCCCGGGGTGTGCAGATTGAACTTGATGATCGCCCACCGGAACAGGAAGTAGTAGATGACGGCATAGGCCAGGCCGATGACCAGCAGAAGCAGGACCGGTCCGATGCCGCCGGACAGTTCCGACGCTCGTCCGAGGTTGAGCAGATAGTCCAGCGCACCGGCCGAGAAGCCGAACCCGGATTTGATGCCGAGCGCATTCACCAATGCCAGAGATGTGCCGGTGAGTACGGCGTGGACCGCGTAGAGCGGGAATGCGACATAGGCGAAGGCGTATTCGAGCGGCTCCGTGATTCCGGTGATGAAGGCGGTCAGCGCCACCGAGAGCATGATGCCGCCGACGACCTTGCGGCGCTTGGGATGGGCGGTGCGATAGATCGCCAGGGCCGCGGCCGGCAGCGCGAACATCATGATCGGGAAGAAGCCGGTCATGAATGACCCCGTCCAGTCGGCCGTGCCGTCCACACCGGAGAAGAAGCAGGTGATGTCGCCGTGTGCGGTGTCCCCCGAGGAGGTGGTGCACGAACCCAGTTGGAACCAGGGCAGATTGTTCAGCAGATGGTGCAGTCCGAAGGGGATGAGGAGACGGTTGATGGTGCCGAAGACGAAGCCTGTGCCCGGGTTGGCTCCGTGCTCCATGAGGAAGCCGCCCACGCCCTTGTTGATGAGGGCGTCGAAGACAGGGTAGATGAACGCCATGATCACGGCGATGACCATCGACGCGACCGCAGTCACGATCGGGACGAAACGGCGACCGCCGAAGAAGCCGAGGTAGGTCGGCAGCTTGATCCGGTGATAGCGCTGATAGAGCAGGGCGGTGATGATGCCGACGACGATTCCGCCGAGCACTCCGAAGTTGATGACGTTCTCGCCTTCACCGTTGTCCGAGCCGAAGCTCGGAGCCATGGCGGTGAAGACTCCGGTGAGGACCATATAGCCGACGACGGCAGCCAGTGCCGTGGAGCCGTCGGCCTTCTTCGCGAAGCCGATGGCCACACCGACGGCGAAGATCAGCGGCAGGTTGTCGAACAGAGCCGAACCGGCGGCCGCGAAGACCGTCGCCACCGGCAGCAGCCAGTCCGCGAACTGGCCGAGTCCGTCGGCGCCGAGCATGTCCGGCTGGCCGAAGCGCATGAGCAGGGCCGCGGCCGGCAGCACGGCGATCGGGAGCATGAGGGAGCGCCCGACGCGTTGGAGCTGGGCGAATCCTGGTATCGCCTTCCTGCGCTTCTTCGGTGCCTCAGCGGATTCGGTGGTCATCGGGTTCCTCCTCGGAAATGGGGCAGTCGGTCACGAGTCGCCGTAGACTTGTGACGCAGATCGCAGAACGTGAAATCGACGCCGGCGCGTGGACGCCGGAGATGAAGGTGACAGACATGGACAAAGCAGCGCAGATCCTCGCCGGACTGGGCGGTGCCGACAACATCGACGACATCGAAGCGTGCATCACTCGCCTGCGCGTCGAGGTCGACGATGACTCTCTCGTCAACGAACAGGCGCTCACGGCAGCCGGTGCCTTCGGCGTGGTGGTGCAGGGGAGCGCGGTCCAGGTCGTCGTCGGTCCGGAGGCCGACAACCTCGTCGATGACATCGAAGACCTCATGGGCTGAGTCACGTCTTCGTCTCCTCTGCTCGCCGGTGAGCATCTGCTGGTCGACAGTGATCCTTGTCTGTAGTCTGAGGTCAGTCTAGGCGAAGTACAACTGATTTTGGAGAAAGGCGGCCTGCTGACTATGGCAGTCACGATCGCTGCACCCATCACCGGCACGGTGATCCCATTGACGGAGGTTCCCGACCCCGTCTTCGCAAAGGCGCTCGTCGGCCCCGGTGCGGCCGTCGACCCCGGCGAGGCCGCGACCCTGACGGTCACGGCTCCTGTCTCAGGAAAGCTGACGAGCCTCAAACCCCACGCGTTCGTCATCTCTCACCGGCCCGATCAGGGTGTGCTCGTTCACCTGGGCATCGACACCGTTCACCTGAAGGGAGGGGGTTTCACGCTCCGTGCCGAGGCCGGGCAGCAGGTCGAGGCCGGCGAAGAGATCGTCGTCTGGGACTTGGCCGCCGCCCGGGAGGCGGAGAAGTCCGTGGTCGTTCCGGTCGTCGTCCTCGAAGCCGACGCCGAGAACCTGACCCTCGCCGAGGCGGGTCCGATCTCTGCCGGCGACGCCCTCATCCGAATCAGCTGAGGACGTCCGAGTCAGCTGAGGCGTCTCACTCCGCGAAGAGGGTATGAACCTCGCCCGTATGCTCGCGTCCGCCGAGCGCGGTGAGCTCAAGGACGACGGCTGAGCCGATGACCTCGGCGCCGAGATCGGCGACCAGGGACTGGGCCGCTGTGAGCGTTCCGCCGGTGGCGAGGATGTCATCGATGAGCAGCACGCGCTCGCCCTCCTTCAGAACATCGGGACCTTCGATCGTGGCAGTGCCGTATTCGAGCGTGTACGACACAGCAGCCGCTGGGCGGGGGAGCTTTCCAGCCTTGCGGATCGGCAGGATTCCGACTCCCGTCATCGCGGAGATGGTACCCGCGAAGAGGAAGCCACGGGCCTCGAGCCCGCCGACGATATCGAACTGACCTGCGAAAGGCTCGATGAGCGCCTCGGTGACGGCCCGCATCGCCGGACCATCGGCGAGCAGCGGGGAGATGTCGCGGAAGACAACTCCCGGTTCGGGATAGTCAGGAATTGAGGTGATGAGGCTCTGGGCGCGGCCGAGATCAGATTGAGTCACGGCACAACGATACTCGGTGACGCCATTGTGCCCTCAGCGCGGATCGGCACAATGGGAGGTGCCGGGGGGGGTCGCTGGGGATCGGAGGAACCATGACAACGGATGAGACGCACGATCGAATCGCCGAGGCGTTCGCCCGGGTTCCGCGCGAACCGTTCCTGCCGGTGGCGGAACGTCAGAACGCCTCAGACAATGTGCCCCTGCCGATCGGGCACCGGCAGACGAATTCGCAGCCGAGCACCGTCGCGGACATGCTCCGGCTGCTTGATCCGCAGCTGGGGGACACCGTCCTCGACCTCGGATCTGGCTCCGGATGGACCTCGATGCTGCTCGCCGTCCTCGTCGGGCCGACCGGGCGGGTGCTCGGGGTCGAACGGCATCCCGAGCTCGTCGAATCCTCGCGGGCGGCCATCGAAGCTGTCACCGCCGATTCCGCTGGCCGAGAGACCCTCGCCGAGGTGGTCCTCCACGAAGCCGTTACAGGTGCCCTCGGCCTCCCGGCTGAGGCACCGTTCGACCGGATCCTCGTCTCCGCCGGGGCAGAATCACTGCCCGACCAGCTCGTCGATCAGCTGACTGTCGGCGCCACCATGGTCATTCCCGTCGCAGGGGAGATGCTCCGCGTCGTTCGAGACGGTCCTGGCTCCGACGAGCTGACGGTCACTCGTCACGGCTGGTATCGGTTCGTGCCGCTCGTCGTCGGCGAATGAACCAGGAAACAGTGATGGCCAAGCCGGCAAAGGCCATCGGCATAACCATGTACAAGTCCTCCGAGTCGTAGAGGGGAGTCCTCCACGACCACGGTAGCAGGGGGTGGCCGAGTTTCGCCTCGGCCACGATGAGTCCACAGAGTGCGGGGAAGAAGACCACGCCGATGAGCAGCCCTGACCAGGAGGTCTTCTCGGTCTCATCAATGGAAGGAACGTCCAGCTCGATTCCACGCTTGCGCGCATAGCCTTGGACCGCACGGCGTGGCAGATCGAATGTCGTTGCGACCATCACAAGCATTCCTGCCCACCACAGTCCCGAGGCAATCAAGAGCAGGGCGATGATCGCCGCGGTCCACCTCGTCACCTGACCGCCGCGGGCAATGGCGTCGCCGATGATCCGACGCTCCTCCGTTCGGCTGCTCATCTCGGCATCGCTGTCGATCTCGACCACATCGTTGATGTCGGCCGCTGCTTCGGTCTCGTTCTGTGTCTCGGAGTTCACGGGCGTCCTCCTCGTCGATTCGGCTCGTCTTATATACAGCAACATACTTTGCTGGAACTGCTGAGTCGACCACGCTGGTGATGACGAGCGGCAGGAGGACGGGAGGACTCACACGAGGGAGTCGCGCCAGGCCTGGTGCAGCTGTGCGAACTTCCCGGTGCCGGAGATGAGTTCGTCGGGTGTGCCGTCCTCGATGATCCGACCGGATTCCATGACCAGCACGCGGTCGGCGATCTCGACAGTGGACAGGCGGTGGGCGATGATGATCGCTGTCCGGCCCTCGAGCACCGTGGCCAGAGCGTTCTGCACCAGCCGCTCGGACGGGATGTCGAGGTGCGCAGTCGCCTCGTCGAGGACGACGACATCCGGATCAGCGAGGAACACCCTGGCAAAGGACACGAGCTGACGCTGGCCAGAACTCAACCGGCCGCCGCGCTTCTTCACATCCGTGGCATAGCCCTCGGGCAGTCGGCGGATGTACGCATCCAAGCCGACCGCGGTCGCGGCCGCCACGACATCGTCATCGCTGGCGCCCGGATTGCCGATGCGGATGTTGTCGGCAATGGTGCCGGCGAAGAGGAACGACTCCTGAGTTACCATGACGACCGACGATCGCAGCTGTGCATCGTCGAGGTCACGCAGATCCACCTCGTCGAGGGTGATCCGTCCAACGCTTGGATCGTAGAAGCGGGTGACGAGCTTGACCAGGGTCGACTTGCCCGCGCCGGTGGCGCCGACGAGCGCGACGATCTGTCCCGCCGGGATGTGGAGATCGAAGCGGGGGAGGACGTCGGGGCCGTCGGAGTAGGCGAAGCGGACGTCGTCGAGATCGAGGGCACGACCGCTGGCAGCCGCGTCACTGGTTGCGTGCGCAGGCAGAGCCTGCGGCTGGGTCGGTTCGACCACCTCGGGGTCGGTGTCGAGCACCGCCGCGATCTTCTCCAGCGCCGCCGAGGCGGACTGGTAGAGATTGAAAGCCTGAACGAGTTCATCGAGAGGACCGTAGAAACGACGCAGGTAGAGGATGAAGGCGGCGAGCACGCCGATCTGCGTCCACCCCTCGATGACGAGCCACGCACCGATGACGATGATGACCGTCTGCGTGACGTTGCCGATCAGCCGCGTCCACCCGGCGAACCAGGCCACCCCGCGCAGGGCATCCGTGTTCGCATCCCGATACCGGGCATCCTGATCGCTCAAGGTCCCGCGCCGCTCGGGCTGACGCCGGTACGCCTGCACGGCGCGGATGCCGCCCATCGTCTCGACGAAGTGGACGATGACCTTCGCGATCGACGTCCGCGTGCGCCGGTAGGCGCTGCGCTGAGTCGAATGCGCCGCCTTCGTGATGAAGAACAGCGGCACGAATCCAGCGAAGACGACGATCGCCAGCGGCACATCGAGGACGACGAGGGTGACGGCGATGAAGAGCATCTGCAGCACCGCCAGCGCCGTATCGAAGAGCGAATACGACAGGAACTGCTGCACCGATTCCATGTCCGAGGTCTGCCGGGACACGAGCCGACCCGAGGTCGACTTCTCGTGATAACCCAGGTCAAGACGCTGAACATGGGTGAAGACCCGCTCGCGCAGGGTGAAGAGGATCCGCTGAGCGGTGATCCCGACGAGCCTGGTCGACGTGAACGCCAAGATCGCCGAGGCGATTGCTGAGACCACGAAGAGCGTGACCGCCCGGATCAGGGGATCCATATCGCCGTCGATGGCTGCGGGCACACCTCGATCGAGGGCATCAGCGATGAACACCGGCCCGATGACCATCAGCGCAGCCGTGAGCACGACGATGACGGCGAGGAAGACGGCCATCGCCAGGTGCGGCCTGACCAGCGACATCAGCAGGGTGCGGGCCTTCTTCGCAATGTCCGGCGGCAGCGACTCGATCTCGTCGTCGCTGTCGAGACGTGGCATGCTCATGGTGTCCCTCCTTCCTTCGCCGAGGCGGCCGCACCCGGATACGTGTGTGCATCGGCTTTCGCGCTCGCCCCCATGAGTTCGCGGTAGAGCTTCGAGGACTCGAGCAGCTGTTCGTGGGTGCCGAGCGCTGCGATCCGGCCCTCGTCGAGCACCGCCACCACATCGGCCAATGCCGCTGTGGATGGGCGGTGGGCGATGATGAGAGTCGTCGAATCCGGCAGGATCTCCCGCAGGGCCCGCTGTACCCGATCCTCGGTGTCGACGTCGACGGCCGAGAGCGGGTCGTCGAGAACGAGGATGCGCGGACGCCCGATGACCGCACGAGCCAGAGCGAGGCGCTGACGCTGACCGCCGGAAAGTGACAGTCCCTGTTCGCCGACCTGCGTATCCAGACCATCGGGCAGTCGGGAGACGAAATCCTTCGCCGCCGCGATCTCGAGGGCCTCCCAGATCTCTTCCTCGCCCGCGCCCGGGGAACCCATCTCGACGTTCTCGGCCACGGAAGTCGAGAACAGGATCGGGTCCTCGAAGGATACGGACACGAGGTGACGCAGCTCGTTCACCGGCATGTCTCGGATATCGACGTCGTCGATGCTCACCGTGCCGGCGGAGACGTCCTGAAGCCTGGGCACCAGAGACGCCAGAGTCGTCTTCCCCGAGCCGGTTGCCCCGACGAGAGCGAGAGTCTGACCGGGCTCGATGGTGAGATCGAGACCGCGCAGGGTCAGTCGCTCGGTATCAGAGAAATGGAAATCGACGTCGTCGAAGCGCAGCTTCCCGCGGTAGTGGCCGACTTCGGGAGCATCGTCGACACCGCCGTCGGTATCGGTGATGTCATGGCGGATGTCGATGACCTCCCAGTACCGTCCTGCGGCGGTCAGCGCCATGAGCGCATCGGCGAGCAGGAAGCCGAGCATCTCGATGGGCATCCGCAGCACCATCGAGATCGTCACGGCCGCCACGACCGTGCCGATCGTCGTCCAACCCTCGATGACACCCCACGTGCCGACGGCGACGATCGCGGCCTGAGCCAGGGTCGGCAGCAGCAGGAGCACGCTCCACAGCCAGGAGTCGAGCTTCGCTTTGCGGATCTCCAAGGATTTCAGCCGGGTGGAGATCTCGGAGAAGCGCTCGGCGGCCCAGGGGGAGCGTCCGAACGACTTGAGGATGCGGATGCCCTGGATGGACTCCTCGACGTCGGTGGTCAGTTCGCCCATAGTGTCCTGCGACCGACGGGAGGTCTCCCGATAGTGCTTCTCGAAGACGGCGACCGCGATGATCGCCGGCACTGCCATGATGATCATGATCAGACCGAAGACGGGCTGCATGATCACGAGCATCACCGTGCCGACGGCGAGCACGATCGGTGTGGAGAGGAGGAACGGGAGCCCGAACGCGAAGAAGCGACGCAACTGAGACAGATCATTCACCGCGCGCGAGAGGAGCTGGCCGGACTCCCAGGAGTCGTGGATCGCCACCGAGGTGTACTGCAGACGATCGAACAGGCGCGAACGCCACGTCACCTCCCAATGGGAGACGACGGGAGCGACGACCATGCGCCGTGCCCACATCCCGACAGCCTCGGCGATGCCGATGAACAGGACCCCGAGGACCGGCAGCCACAGGCCCGACAGATCGCGGTGGGCGATGGGTCCGTCGACGATGTAGCCGGTGATCACGGGGACGATGAGCTGGATTCCGTTGGCCAGGAGAGTGAGGACGAGCACGAGGACGTACACGCCGATGCGGGAGCGGAGGTCAGGCCAGAAACGGAGGAGGGGGCGCACGAGAATCCAGCCTAGTCGCAGACTGTGATCTATTCCACGAATCTGGCAAACAGGCTTCCCGTTTCTCTGTGCGCTGAAAGTTGAGGTCGAGCGGAACGGCGGTGGGGAATGGGGACGCTGTGCCGCCTCGGCGAGTCTCGCCTGGCAATCATCGTCGGTCTCGAATGTCGGGACGAACGTTTGCGAGGTTTGACACTCTCGAGTGCTGCGGGGAACTATTGAGGCATGACTCACCTTCTTGTCGTCGTTATTACCCAGCGCGCGGATCTTCCGTAGCCTGTCGAGACGACACGTTCCGCGCGCCCCTACCGAATCCGGAGGGGCTTTTTTAATGCGGAGATGAGAAGGAAACCCAGGAAGGATAGGAATCGATGGCAGCCAAGCCCTCGACCGCGAAAGACACGGGCACTCAACCCGCGTCCGCACCGGTCACAGCCACACCGTCCAGCATTCGCCGCAACACCGGGCCGGAGGTCCTCACCGGCGCACAGGCGATCGTCCGCAGCCTCGAGAAGCTCGAGGTCGACACGGTATTCGGGCTTCCCGGCGGCACCATCCTTCCCACCTACGACCCGCTGTTCGAGACGGACAAGATCCGTCACATCCTCGTCCGTCACGAGCAGGGCGCCGGCCACGCGGCCGAAGGCTATGCGGCCGCATCGGGCAAGCTCGGCGTGTGCATCGCCACCTCGGGTCCGGGCGCGACGAACCTCATCACGGCCCTGGCCGATGCGCACATGGACTCCGTGCCGATGCTCGCGATCACCGGTCAGCAGGCCTCATCGTTGCTCGGCACCGACGCCTTCCAGGAAGCCGATATCGTCGGCATGACGATGCCGGTGACCAAGCACAGCTTCCTCGTCACCCGTGCCGAGGACATTCCGGCGGCGCTCGTCAACGCCCACCACATCGCGACCACCGGCCGTCCCGGCCCCGTGCTCGTCGACATCACCAAGGATGCGCAGACCGGCACGGCCCCGTTCGTCTGGCCGGAAGAGCCGGTGCTGCCCGGCTACCGCCCGATCCTCAAGCCGCACGCCAAGCAGATCCGCGAGGCCGCACGCCTGATGTCCGAGGCTCAGCGCCCGGTGTTCTACATCGGCGGCGGAGTCATCCGCTCGGAGGCCGAGAAGGAGCTGCTGCGCCTGGCAGAGGCCACGAACATCCCCGTGGTCACCACGCTCATGGCGCGCGGAGCCTTCCCCGACTCGCATCAGCTGCACCTGGGCATGCCCGGAATGCACGGCAGCGTGCCTGCCGTCACCGCCTTCCAGAAGGCCGACCTGCTCATCGCCATCGGTGCCCGCTTCGACGACCGCGTGACCGGCAAGCTGGACTCGTTCGCGCCGAACGCCCAGGTCATCCACGCCGATATCGACCCGGCCGAGATCGGCAAGAACCGAGAGGTCGATGTCGCCATCGTCGGCGATGCCCGCGAAGTGCTCGCCGAGATGCTCGCAGAGATGCGCAGCAAGTTCCCCAAGGCTCTGGAGCGCCAGCGCGAACCGTGGTGGCGCTTCCTCAACCGTCTCAAGCAGACCTACCCGCTCGGCTATGAGACGCACGGCGAACTGTGCGATCCGCAGTACGTCATCTCCCGGATCTCTGCGCTCACCGGCCCCGAGGCGGTCTATGCCGCAGGCGTGGGGCAGCACCAGATGTGGGCTGCTCAGTTCATCGAATTCGAACGCCCCAAGTCCTGGCTGAACTCCGGCGGTCTCGGCACCATGGGTTACTCCGTGCCCGCGGCCATGGGTGCGAAGGTCAGCCAGCCCGACCGCGTGGTGTGGGCGATCGACGGTGACGGCTGCTTCCAGATGACGAATCAGGAGCTGGCCACCTGTGCGCTCAACAACATCCCGATCAAGGTCGCGATCATCAACAACTCGTCGCTGGGCATGGTCCGTCAGTGGCAGACCCTGTTCTACGACGGCCGCTACTCGAACACCGACCTCAACACCGGTCACGAGACGATCCGCATTCCCGACTTCGCCAAACTGGCCGAAGCCTACGGCTGTGAGGCGATCCGCGTGGACCGCAACGAGGATGTCGACGCCGCGATCGAGAAGGCGCTGTCGATCAATGACCGACCGGTCGTCCTCGACTTCACGGTCCCACCGGATGCGATGGTGTGGCCGATGGTCGCGGCAGGCGTGTCGAACGATGAGATCGAGTACGCCCGCGGCATCCGTCCCGAGTTCGACGGAGAGGGCGAAGAGGAGGCCGAGGCCGCCATCGCCGAGGCCGGAGCGAACGAAGACGGCACGGTGCGTTCCGTGGCTCAGATCGAAGGAGGCCTGGAATGAACAGCAGCCGACACACACTCTCTGTCCTGGTCGAGAACAAGCCCGGCGTGCTCACCCGGTTCACCGGGCTCATCGCCCGCCGCGGCTTCAATATCCACAGCCTCGCCGTCGGTGTGACAGAACATGAGGAGCTGAGCCGGATCACCGTCGTCGTCGACGTCAACGACGTTCCGCTGGAACAGGTGACGAAGCAGCTGAACAAGCTCGTCAACGTCATCAAGATCGTCGAACTCGAACCCGAGTCCTCGGTGCGTCGTGCGCACATCATCTACAAGGTGAAGGCGAATGCGGCCACACGACCCCAGGTCGCCTCGGCGGTGGAGATGTTCCGGGCGAAGATCGTCGACGTCGGACCCGACTCCGTGAGCATCGAGGCCACCGGTGAGCTCGGCAAGGTCGAAGCCCTGCGCGAGGTCCTCGAACCCTTCGGGATCAAGGAGATCGTGCAGTCGGGAACCGTGGCCATCGGCCGCGGGGCGAAGTCGATCACCGACCGCGCACTGCGTGGCTGATTTCGCGTTCCAACTTGTGGAACCCCGCTCATCTCAATACGTGAACAGCAGTACCGAACTGTGAAACAATGGGGACATCACCCCGTAACCCGAAGGAGCTAGAATTATGGCAGCAGAACGCTATTACGACGACAATGCAGACCTGTCGATCATCCAGGGCAAGAAGGTCGCCGTCATCGGCTACGGCAGCCAGGGCCACGCCCACTCGCTGAGCCTGCGCGACTCCGGCGCCGAAGTCCGCATCGGCCTCAAGGAAGGCTCGGCCAGCCGCGACAAGGCCACGGCAGAGGGCCTCGAGGTCGGCACCCCCGCCGAGGTGGCCGCATGGGCCGATGTCATCACCATCGCCGCACCCGACCAGGTTCAGGCCGAGATCTTCAACAACGAGATCAAGGACCAGCTGGCTCCCGGCAAGACCCTCGTGTTCATCCACGGCTTCAACATCCGCTACGACTACATCAAGGCTCCCGAGGGCGTCGACGTCATCATGGTCGCCCCGAAGGGTCCCGGCCACGTGGTTCGTCGTGAGTTCGTCGACGGCCGCGGTGTGCCCGTGCTCGTCGCCGTCGAGGTCGACGCCTCCGGCAAGGCCTGGGAGACCGTGCTGTCCTACGCCAAGGGCATCGGCGGCCTGCGCGCCGGCGGCATCAAGACCACCTTCACCGAGGAGACCGAGACCGATCTGTTCGGTGAGCAGACCGTGCTCTGCGGCGGTGTCTCGCACCTCGTCCAGTACGGCTTCGAGACCCTGACCGAGGCCGGATACCAGCCCGAGATCGCGTACTTCGAGGTCCTCCACGAGCTCAAGCTCATCGTCGACCTCATGGTCGAGGGCGGCATCGCCAAGCAGCGTTGGTCCTGCTCCGACACCGCTGAGTACGGCGACTACGTCTCCGGCCCGCGGGTCATCACCCCCGAGGTGAAGGAGAACATGAAGGGCGTCCTCGACGACATCCAGAACGGAAAGTTCGCCGAGCGCTTCATGAACGACCAGAAGAACGGCGCACCGGAGTTCAAGGAGCTGCGTGCCAAGGAAGAGCAGCACCCGATCGAGTCCACCGGTCGCGAGCTGCGCAAGATGTTCGCATGGCTCAAGGACTCCGACGACGACTACACCGAGGGCACTGCCGCTCGCTGAGTCGGAATCATCGGCTGAGTCTCAACCTCGCCGAGGCGGCCCCAACGCTGCGATGCTGTGACCGCCCCAGCTGGGAGAGCTGAGAGAAGGAGCCCTGGACACCATTCGGTGTCCAGGGCTCCTTCACATTCACAGATCTCGGCTGGTCAGACGGCCGGTGCTGTCGCTCTGGCAGCCGGCTCGCCCGGTCAGGCGGCCAGCCGGGCAGCGCGTCTGGCGGCTTGGATCTGCGGATCCGGCAGGGGAGCGGATTCGATGAGCTCCTTCGTATACGCCTGCTGGGGCGCAGTGAGCACTTGAGCGCTCGTGCCCTGTTCGACGATCGCTCCATGCCTGAGCACGACGACGGTGGAGGCGAGCTGCTCGATGACTGCAAGGTCATGACTGATGAACAGACAGGCGAAATCGTGGACCTCGTGGAGTTCGGCCAGCAGACGCAGCACCCCGCGTTGGACCGAAACGTCGAGCGCGGACGTCGGCTCATCGGCGATGAGCAGCTTCGGATCCAGAGCGAGTGCCCGCGCAATGGCCACACGCTGACGCTGACCACCGGAGAGCTCGTGCGGATAGCGCTCGGCGAAGTCACCGGGCAGCTGCACATCGTCGAGGAGCGCAGCCACGCGTGCGTCGATCGTGTGAGAATCGAGGCGACGATGGACCCGCAGGGGCTCGCCGATCTGAGAACCGATGGTCCGCCGCGGATTGAGTGCGCCGCGTGGGTCCTGAAAGACCACACCGATATCGGCGCGGCGACGTCGCTGAGCCCGGTTCGGGCGGGTGGACACGGCCTGACCGTCGACGAAGACCTGACCGCTGCTGAGCTTCTGCCCGCCGGTGAGGACAGTGGCGATCGTCGACTTCCCGGAACCGGATTCGCCCACGAGTCCGGTGATCGAACCGGCAGGAATCTGCAGGTCGATGCCCTCGATCGCGGTGACCGGGCCCGCCGAGCTCCTGTGCACGACTGTGGCAGATCTGAGCTCGGCGGCGATTGCCGGAGCAGTTGATCCATCTGGTGCTGTCGATGCATCCGGAGCGCTGGATGAACCGGTCTCCGGTTTCGACCTTCCAGATCCGAAGTCACCGAGGCGGGGGACCGCAGCCAGCAGCTGGCGCGTATATTCTTCCTGCGGGTCCGAGAACAGTTCGTCGACCTTGCCCTGTTCGACGATGCGACCGTTCTTCATCACGGCCACTTCGTCGGCGATATCGGCGACGACACCCATATCGTGGGTGATGAGGAGGACGGCCTGCCCTTCCTCAGTCGCTTGGGAGCGGAGAAGGTCGAGGATGCCCGTCTGGACCGTGACATCGAGAGCCGTCGTCGGTTCGTCGGCGATGAGCACACGCGGGGCATTGACCGTCGCCAAGGCGATCATCGCTCGCTGCAGCTGACCACCCGAGAGCTGATGCGAATAGGCTCGCATGATCCGGTCCGGGTCGTCGAGGCCGACCTTGACCAACTGGGCTCGTACCCGGTCTCTCACCGATGTTTCGGCAGCAGATGCGGCACCGGCCCTCGCCTCCGCACCTCCAGCGGGTTCTGCTCCACCCGGCGAAGAGCCCGCGCGGTGACGGTGAGCACGAACCGCCTCGGCGATCTGATGACCGAGGCGGAACATCGGATTGAACGCGCTCATCGGCTCTTGGAAGACGACGCCGATCTCCGCCCCACGCACTCCGCGCAGCCCAGTGGGGTCGAGCCCGACGAGTTCACGGCTGTCTGCAGCTGTACCGGTTAGGCCCGCAGAGCTCAGAAGCACGGACCCCGTCTGCTCCGCGCTTCCTGCCAAGCCGAGTGCAGCCAGTGCGGTCACGGACTTGCCCGAACCGGACTCGCCGACGAGGGCGAGGATCCGGCCGGGAACGAGGTCGAAAGACACCTCACGGGTGATGACCTTCGGTCCGAACGACACGCAGTGGTCACGATAGGACAGTGCAGCGCGGTCAGTCGGAACGGTCTCAGGCGACGGCGCAGAATCGGCAACCATGGATCAGCCCTTCAGCGATGCCTTGAAGTAGACCGGGTAGGCGGGGAAGTCGCCGATGACGAAGTTCTCCACGTTCGACCCGTGCAGGTAGGAGTTCTTGTTATAGGTCAGCGGTACGATCGGCGCCTGCTCCATGATCGCCTTGTCGGCCTCGGCCCAGACCTTCTGAGCTGCGGTCGGGTCGACGGTCTCGGTGGCCTTCTTGATGAGGGCATCGACCTTCTCATCGGAGAAGTGCGAAATGTTGTAGTTGCCGTTGCCGATCTGTGAGGAGTCGAAGAGCGGAGCGATATTGCCGTTTGCCGATGGGAAGTCCGGCTGCCAGGAGCTCAGGGCGAGATCGTAGTCGCCCTTGGCATCCGTTGCGTCGGCGGAGAAGGTGTTCGAGTCGACGGATTTGATGGTCACCTTGATATCGGCGCGTGCCAGTGCTTCCTGGACAGCTTCTGCTTCGGACACGGAGGTGGCGTCATTGGCGACGAGCAGCCTGAGGTCACCGAGCTTCTCTCCGGATTCCTCGAGCAGGGACTTCGCCTTCTCCACATCGCCTTCCGGCTTCGCCTCGTACAGGTCGTAGTCGACGCGTCCGGGGATGCCTGGGGTGATGAGGGTCGAGGCGAAGTCGCCCGAGATCTCGCCTCCGGCGGCGATGCGGAACGTGTCCTTGTTCACCGCATATTTGATCGCCTGACGAACCTTGACGTTGTCGAGTCCCTTCGAATCGTTGTTCATCGCCAGGTATGACAAAGCTCCGGGGCCTGAGGTGACCAGACGCGACTTCGCATTCGGATCGTTCTGCACCTGGGCGAGCTGAGCAGCGGGCACGAAGCTTGCCGAGAAGCCGTTCTTCGCATCCCCGGAATCGGAGATGAGCGCCTGCGCAGTCACCGAAGCATCCTGACCGAGTTTGAAGACGACTTCGTCGGGGCCGGCGGTACGCACCGGATCGGTCTTCTCATCCCAATTGTCATTGCGGGTCAGCACCGCCTCGGCACCGGACTTGTTCGACTCGACCTTGTACGGACCCGATGCGATGGGATCGAGGCCGTATTTGCCCGGATCGTCCTTCGACTCGGGCACGGGGGAGAAGGCCGGCATCGACGCGATCCACGGGAAGTCGCCGAACGAGGAATCGAGGTGGAAGACGATCGTCTTCTCATCAGGAGTCTCGACGGACTTGAGCTCCTTGCCCTTGAACGGGCCCGCATAGTCATCGCCGCCCTCAAGCAGCGTCTTGTGATAGCTGAGCCCTCCGGAGAGTTCGGTGGAGAAGGAGCGTTCGATGCCGTACTTGATATCGGCCGAGGTGATCTCCGAGCCGTCTTCGTACTTCAGCCCGTCCCTCAGCGTGAAGGTCCAGGTCTTGCCGTCGTCGCTGGCTGTACCGGTGTCAGTGGCGAGATCCGGGACGACCTTCGCCTGTTTGCCTGGCTGGATGTCCCAGGTGGTCAGGCGGCGGTGGACGAACGACAGGGACGTGATCGCCAGGCCCTGGCTCTTGCCCGGATCGAAGTCCATATCCGGGGCGTCGGAGAAGATGTTGAGCGTCCCGCCCTTGTGCGTTTCGCCGAGGGTGTTGGACTCCCCGCCGTCCTCGTTCAGTTCAGGGTTGGCATTGCAGCCGCTGAGGACGAGACCCAAGGACAGGGTGGCGGCGATGAGTGCTGCGCGTTTCATGGTGTGCCTTTCGGATGTGCGGCGCTGACTGCGTCGCGAAGTCGGTCAAGAGACGAATGAGGAGGAGAGCTGGTATCGACATCGCCGCCGAGGTGGCCCCGTGCGCATGTGTTCGTGTGCGGTGCTCATCGGCCGGTCACCGTTCATCGGACGGCCTTGATTCGCGGGTCGAGCAGCGAATAGCTGAGATCGGCCAGCAGGTTGGCGATGATGACGACGGCGGCTGCGAAGAGAGTCACACCGACGATGACCTGGATGTCGAGGTTCGACACCGATTCGAGCAGCAGAGTCCCGACTCCGCCGAGCCCGAAGACCTTCTCCGTGATCACGGCCCCGCCGAGGAGTCCGCCGATATCGATGGCGAAGAGCGTCGTCAGCGGCACCACGAGGTTGCGCAGGCCGTGTTTGCCGATCACCGTCGTTTCGGACAGTCCCTTGGCCCTGGCAGTGCGGATGAAGTCCTGGCTGAGCACTTCGAGCATCTGTCCGCGAGTGAGCCGGGCATAGATGGCGCCGTTGGCGATGGCGAGCACGATCCACGGCAGGATGAGGTGGAAGGCCCACATTCCGGGGTTCTCGGTGAACGGCACGTAGCCGCCGATCGGCAGCACGTTGAGGGTGAAGCCGAAGAGGAGGATGCCGAGCAGCCCGAGCAGATAGGTCGGTGCGGAGATGCCGGTGATGGCGGCGCCCATGACCGTGCTGTCGGCGGCAGTTCCGCGTTTGAGAGCGGCGATGAGACCGGCGGCTATTCCGCCGACGCTCCACAGGACCGCAGCTCCGAGGGTGAGCGAGAACGTGATCGGCAGGCGGTCGATGACGAGATCGGTGACCGAATCGCGCAGACGGAACGAATACCCGAAGCAGGGTGCGTTGCAGTGGATTGCGGTCGCGCCCTCACCATAGGTGCGCCCGTCGACGATGCCGCCGAGGAAGTCGAAGAGCTGCTTCCACCAGGCCTGATCGACGCCGAGATAGCGCTCGACCTCGGCCAGACGTTCCGGGGAGCAGGGTTTGCCGCACGAATACTGTGCCGGGTTCGCAGGCATGAGGTAGAAGATCGCGAAGCACGCAGCGGCGATGATGAGCAGTACGAAGGCCGCGCCGAGGAGGCGCATGAGGATGAATTTCGTGCGGTTCATGCCTGCCCTCCCGCGCTCAGCGGATCAGTCGAGACGGGAGCAGCCGCGGGGGCCACCTCGGTGCTGGTGGTTGTCGGGGCCTCAGCCTCGGACGGGTCGAGGGCATCGCGGAGGCCGTCGCCGAACATGTTGAATCCGAGCGTGACGAGGAACAGTGCCATTCCGGGGAAGATGAGATACATCGGGTCGACTTGGACCCAGCTGATGGCATCGGAGATCGATCGGCCCCATGACGGAGTGGGCGGGTTGACGCCGACGCCGAGGAAGGACAGCGCAGCCTCGGCGCCGATCTTGCCCGGAATCGACACTGTCGTGAAGACGATGATGGTGGCGAGGATGTTCGGAATGATCTCACGGATGATGATGCGGCCGCTGCCGATGCCCTGCGCCGCGGCGGCGCGGACGAATCCGCGCTCCCGCAAGGACAGGGTCTCGCTGCGGACGACGCGGGCGATCGACGGCCAGCCGAAGAACCCGATGACGAGGATGAGCAGCAGCGGTCGGGGGACGCTGGCCGGGACCGTTGCGGACAATGCGATGGCGAAGATGAGGAACGGGAAGCCGAAGATGATGTCGGTCAGCCTGGAGAGCAGACGGTCAGCGACTCCACCGTAGAAGCCGGCGATGAGACCGACTGCGACGCCGACGATGATGGACACCGCGGTGGAGGCAAGACCGATGAGCAGTGACACCTGCGCCCCATAGCTGACGATGGCGAAGAGATCTCGGCCCGTGCGGGGTTCGACGCCGAACCAGTGTTGAGCACTTACTCCGCCCAATGGTCCGGTCGGGGCTGTGTCCGGGCCGAGTGCATCCGGGTTGTAGGCATACGGGCTGTTGCCGGTGATCGCAGAGAATGCGGGAGCGAGCGCAGCGAGGGCGACGAAGAAGACGACGAGCGCGAGGCCGATCATGGCGGGACGGGACCGCCTCAGGCGCGTCCAGACGGTGATGCGCTGACCGCGTGGGGGTGGTGCTTGAGCCATGTTCTGCTTTCTTCGACGGCGTCGCCGTTCTTGAGTCGAGCGGGTGTGCTCGGAGAAGGGCGGGTGCGACCCGGAGGTGGCCGGGTTCGGCTTGGTTGCCTGAACTGCTCAACAATTATTACTCCTGAATTCCTCCTGGGCAAAGTCTGGATGCTTTCTCGGTCTGCGGACGGTCGGCTCCCGTGGGCGGCGATCGGCCGGTCCGTCTGGGATCTGTGAGCCCTCTGCCTAGCCTGAGCGCAATCATTCGTGGGCATGGAGGGTGATCTGGACTACTGTGGATGTGTGACGAATTACAGATTCGAAGACTTCGAGCCCACCATCGACGAAGCCGCCGGCGAGCCGGATGAGCGCACCAAGGCGTATTTCGCCTCGACGAGTGTGGGCTTCCACGACCCGCGTTCGACGGATGCGGCCCTGGTGGGCAGGGTGAAGCGGGCGATCGCCGATGGGCGCAAGCTCACCGCCGTCTACGCCGACCAGGAGTTCGGCCACGGATTGGATTCGTCGATCCCGGTCGCGACCTTCGCTTGGTTCGAGAAACTCGTCAACGTCGGCGGCGGTCGGCTGGTCCCGGGTCACCTCATCACCTGGATCACGGTGCGACCGACCCACCGGCGGCGCGGTCTGCTGCGGTCGCTGATGACCACGGACCTCGCCGAGGCGAAGGCGGCCGGCTACCCGTTCGCCGCACTGACCGCGACCGAAGGCGGAATCTACTCGCGCTTCGGCTTCGGTGTGGCGACCTGGCTGCGTTCGATCGAGGTCGACACCTCTCCCGGCTTCAAAATGGTCCGCGAACCCGATCGCCGTGTCGAGATGTGCCTGCCCAGCGAGCTGCGCGAACTCGCTCCGAAGATCTACGACCGTTTCATGCGGACCTCGCCCGGGGCGATGGAGCGCCAGCAGACCTACATCGAACGCGCCACCGGCGCCCTGAACACTGAGACGGGCGAAGAGGACCGCGGCGTCCGCGCGGCCCTGCACTTCGACGAACAGGGCGAGCCCGACGGCTATGTGTCCTACAAGTTCGCCGGCTGGTCGAAGACCCCGCCGACCGTCGACATCATCGACTTCGTGGCCGTCACCGATGCGGCCTACGCCTCCCTGTGGTCGTTCCTCGCCGCCATCGACCTGTCGACCCGCGTGACCTTTGGCGAGTCCGCCGAATACTCCCCGCTGCCGTGGCTGCTCACCGATTCCAGGCGTGTGAAGACCGTCGCGAGCGAGGACAATATCTGGATCCGCATCCTCGACGTCAAGGCCGCACTCGAAGCCCGGCCCTGGTACGTGCCCGGAACGCTGACGATCGACATCGACGATTCCCTCGACCTCGCAGGGGGACGCTTCACGATCACCTCGGATGGTGAGAGCGCCGAGGTGACCCCTGCCTCCGATTCGACGCCGGCAGATCTGGGGCTCGGCATCGCCGAGCTCGGGTCCCTGTACCTCGGCGGCGCCGATCCCGTCATCCTCGCGCGGGCCGGACGCATCGATGAGCAGACGCCGGGATCCGCCGTACTCGCCAGCGCAATGTTCAGCCTCGGTCGGGCACCGTATTCTCCGAACGGATTCTGAGCACGCCGCGGATTCTGAGCAACCCGAACGGTCTGTTGAGCGATTCTTCCCAGAATCTGAGACCTTGTGAAGGAATTATGAAAGTCTCATAAGGTGGACGCGTCCCGGACGCAACAGGAGGAAATCAGTGCCCAAGCCCGTCGTGCTCATCGCCGAAGAACTGTCACCGGCCACCATCGAAGCTCTCGGAGGAGACTTCGAGATCCGTCACACCGAGGGCGCCGACCGATCCCAGCTCCTGCCTGCCATCGCCGACGCCGATGCGATCCTCGTCCGGTCTGCCACGCAGGTCGACGCCGAAGCCATCAACGCTGCGAAGAACCTCAAGGTCATCGCCCGCGCCGGCGTCGGACTCGACAATGTCGATGTCCCCGCGGCCACCTCGGCGGGTGTCATGGTCGTCAACGCACCCACGTCGAACATCATCTCCGCAGCCGAGCTGACGATGGCCCACATCCTCGGCTCGGCTCGCTACTTCGGTGCCGGAAACACCTCGCTGAAGGCGGGGGAGTGGAACCGGAAGAAGTACACCGGCGTCGAACTCTACGAGAAGACCCTGGGCATCGTCGGCCTCGGCCGCATCGGCGGACTCGTCGCCGAACGCGCGAAGGCCTTCGGCATGCGACTCGTCGGCTACGACCCCTACATCACCCAGGCCCGCGCGGCTCAGATGGGCGTCGAGGTCCTCGACCTGCCCGGTCTGCTCGCCGTGTCCGACTTCGTCACCGTGCACATGCCGAAGACGCCGGAGACGGTCGGCATGATCAGCACCGAGGAGCTCAAGGCCGCCAAGCCCGGAGCCCGGTTCATCAACGTCGCCCGCGGCGGCATCATCGACGAGGCAGCCCTGGCCGAGGCTGTGGCCAACGGCGAGGTCGGCGGTGCCGGAATCGACGTCTGGAACGTCGAACCGCCGGAGCACTCGGCACTCATGGATCTCGATGCCGTCAACGTCACCCCGCATCTGGGCGCCTCGACTCATGAGGCCCAGGAGAAGGCCGGCGTCGCCGTGGCGAAGTCCGTGCGCAAGGCCCTGGCCGGGGAACTCGTCCCCGACGCGGTCAACGTCGCAGGCGGCGCCATCCACGAGGATGTGCGCCCGGGCATTCCCCTGGCCGAGCGTCTGGGCCGGGTCGTCAACGCTCTGGCGGACTCCTCGGTCACGCACTTCAAGGTCGAGGTCAACGGCGAGATCGCCGACAAGGACGTCTCCGTCCTCAAGCTCTCCGCGCTCAAGGGCCTGTTCAAGGACGTCGTGTCCGATCAGGTCTCCTATGTCAACGCTCCGCTGCTGGCCGAAGAGCGCGGAATCGGCGTCGAGCTCGTCACCGATCCGTACTGCGAATCGTTCCGCAACATCACCCGACTGACCGCGACGACGAGCACCGGGCAGCGCATCTCCGTGTCCGGCACGGTCACCGGTCCGAAGCTCGTGCAGAAGCTCACCGAGGTCGACGGCTACTCGCTCGAGATCGAACTGACCGACAACCTGCTGATCTTCCGCTACGAGGACCGTCCGGGAATCATCGGTCAGCTGGGTCTGGCGCTCGGTGCGAACAACGTCAACATCGCGGGAATGCAGGTCTCGCCTGCATCGACGAGCAACGAGGCGCTGTCCGTGCTCGCCGTGGATTCGGTCGTCTCGGACGAGGTCGTCAAGGCCGTGGCCGGTGCCGTGAACGCCTCGGCCTTCACCGGCGTCTCGCTCCAGGAGGACTGAGCCCCTCAGCAGAAGACCCGTTCACCCCGCAAGCCACAGAGCGAAGCGGGGTGAACGGGTCTTCTGCGCTGTCAGGGTCCAGAATTCGTCGACGAGAACGGCGACGGCGATGCCGATGAAGGCGCCGGCGATCGTGTCGGTGAGCCAATGGACCTGGAGCGCTGTCCGCGACCACATCATGCCGAGGATCCAGATTCCGGCGAGGATGAACGACCAATGGAAGCCCATCCTCGGTGCTTGTGCTTGTGCTGCCTGGGCTGCCGATCCGCGCAGCTGATGACGGCGGCAGGCGATGATGGCCAGACTCATGGCCAATGCGGCGGCGCCCATCGAATGCCCCGAGGGATAGGAGAACCCCAAGGATTCGTAGAGCTGGTCGCCGGGGCGCAGTCGGGTGACGATGGCCTTGAGGATCTCCGAGGCGGCGATGCCGGCGAGCATCGTGGTGACGAGGAAGAGCGCCGAGCGCAGGCGTCTGCGCAGCACGAAGACGCCTGTGAGCAACGCGGTGCAGATGACCACACCCGTGCCGCCGCCGACCTCGGCGAGGACGACGGCGATCCAATACGGCACCGAGCCTCTATCGAGGCCGACGAACTCCAACCAGGACTGATCGACCGGGGTGGGCCCGATGCGCTCGAGATGCAGCCACAGTCCGAAGGCGATGACGAGCAGGACGGCGGGCAGTGTTGCCCACAGCAGCCAAGGCGGCTGTCGGCTCAAGCGTTCCAGAGACCGTAGGCGTCGGCCATGGACGCGATCTTCTTGGCGCGGGCCAGGCGCGGCAGGTAGGAGCCGTCGGTGATCTCGGATCCGCCTTCGGCGGCTTCGAGCATCTGGCGGGCCCAATCGCGTTCGTCTTCGCTCGGGCTCATGGCCTCGTTGAGGGTGTTGACCTGGTCGACGGTGAGGACGAGCTTTCCGGTCATGCCCATCATGTGTGTGACTTCGGCATCGGCCCAGACCTTCTCATCATCGGCATCGGCGGCCGAAGGGCCGTCGATGGGTCCGGGAAGGCCGCCCATGCGAGAGGCGATCGTCAGGCGTGAGCGGGCATAGGCCAGAGCCATCGGATCGCCGGAGAAGCCGGTGTCCTTGCGGAAGTCATTGGTGCCGAAGGCCAGACGGAAGGTGCCGGGCGCCTCGGCGATGCGGGTGGCGTTCTCCACTCCGCGGGCCGATTCCAAGAGGGCGAGCACGGGCAGGCCGGCCTTCGCGCGCATCGCGGTGTAGGACACCTGCTCAGGGCGTTCGGTCTCGGGCAGCATGACTCCGCGCAGGCCCGGAAGCATGGCGACGGCGGCGAGGTCGTCGGCCCAGAACTCGGATTCCATCTTGTTGATCCGCACCCAGGCGGACATTCCCGAGTCGAGGGCGCGCACGACATTGTCGCGGGCTTCGATCTTCTTGTCATCGGCGACAGAAGCCTCGAGGTCGAAGATGACGGAATCCGCTTCCGAGGTCTGCGCAGGAGTGAACAGTTCCTCCCTCGCAGCATTGACGAGCAGCCAGGACCGGGAGAGTTTGGCGGGCAGAGCTGCGGCGCGGGCGTTGCGGATGATTTCGGTCAATGATCGACTTTCTCTCGGGGCTGGTTGCGGTTGGCCCCCACGGGGTTTGGGGTGCTGTCTCCATTTTCGTCCCTGCGGCGTCGGATGTGTAGCCGAGAACAGTGATTGAGACGTGAATTTGTTCATGCCGGCACACGGAGCGCGGGGCAGCGGCGGGTGCGGCGGTCGTCGTCCGAAGTGTTCGCGCCACTGTTGCGCCGACGTCGCTGCATCTCCGCCCCTCTGCGACGGCGCAGACGACGGTTCACATTGTAAGACGCTGTAGTTGTATCGTGAGATTGAGTCCTATTCTGTGAGCATGAAGTTCTCAATCGCAGTCATGCCCGGAGATGGAATCGGCAACGAGGTCGTCCCCGAAGGCCTCAAAGTCCTCAAGCGCGCCATCGAGGTGTCCGGCGAGCCCGTCGAGCTCGAGCTCACCGATTACAAGGTCGGTGCTCAGCGCTATCACGAGACCGGTGAGACGCTCACCGACGAAGAGCTCGAATCGCTGCGTGAACATGATGCCATCTTCTTCGGCGCCTGCGGAGATCCGTCCGTGCCCTCCGGCGTGCTCGAGCGCGGAGTCATCCTCAAGATGCGCTTCGGGCTGGGGCATGCTGTGAACCTGCGTCCCTCGAAGCTGTTCGCCGGAGTCACCAGCCCGCTGGCCGAGCCCGGGAAGATCGACTTCGTCGTCGTCCGCGAGGGCACCGAGGGCTCGTACACCGGATCCGGCGGTTCCGTGCGCACGGACACGCCACAGGAAGTCGCGACCGAGGTCTCGGTCAACACCTGGTACGGCGTCGAGCGCGCCGTCCGCGATGCCTTCGCCCGCGCTCAGGCGCGGAACAAGAAGCTCACCTACGTGCACAAGCACAATGTCATGGTCCACGCCGGTCACCTGTGGCGTCGCGTGGTCGAAAAGGTCGGGCAGGAATTCCCCGAGGTGGCCGTCAACTATGAGCACACCGATGCGTGCACGATCTACATGGTCACGAATCCCGAGCGCTACGACGTCATCGTCACCGACAACCTCTTCGGTGACATCCTCACCGACCTCGCAGCCGCGGTCACCGGCGGTATCGGTCTGGCAGCCTCGGGGAACCTCAACGTCGAAGGAACGGCGCCGAGCCTGTTCGAACCGATCCACGGGTCCGCTCCGGACATCGCCGGGCAGCAGATCGCCGACCCGACCGCCTCGATCCTCTCGGGGGCGCTCATGGCCTCCCATCTGGGGCTCGAGACAGTGGCCAAGGCGATCGAGACGGCCGTGGAGGCCGACCTCGCCGAGCGCGACGGAACGAAGCGGTCCACCGCTGAGGTGGGCGACGCGATCGCGGCACGCCTCGGCTGACCGGTTCGACCGCCTCGGCGAAGGGGTGAGTGGGTGACCACGGGGTCATTTCTCCGGAGGGGGCGGGTGGGTGACCATGGGGTCACCTCTGCGAGGATGAACCCAACCGAGCGACACCCGATTTCAGGTTTGACGACATCACCCCGGTGCGACGAGCGCCGGGGTGATGGACTACCCTGAAAGTGTCACTCATCACAAGTGAGAAAAGAGTTTTCATGACAGATTTCACCGTTCTTAAGAACCTCCAGCCGCAACCCGAGCTGGTGCGCGAGAACATCAAGAAGGATCCCGGCTTCGGCCAGTACTTCACCGACCACATGGCGCACATCCGCTATACGATCGATGACGGTTGGCAGGGACACGAGGTCCGGCCGTATGGTCCGCTGCTGCTCGACCCGGCAGCCGCCGTCCTCCACTATGCCCAGGAGATCTTCGAGGGGCTCAAGGCCTACCGTCATGCCGACGGATCGGTATGGACATTCCGACCCGAGCGCAATGCCGCGCGCATCAACAAGTCTGCCGAGCGTCTCGCGCTGCCGCAGCTGCCCGAAGAGGACTTCATCAACTCGCTCAAGCACCTGGTCAGCCTCGATCAGGCATGGGTTCCGACGCCGGAGTCGGACGCCGATGAGTCGAGTCTCTACCTGCGCCCGTTCATGATCGCCACGGAGCGGTTCCTCGGCGTGCGGGCGAGCCACGAGGTCGACTACTACGTCATCGCCTCACCGGCCGGACCCTACTTCTCCGGCGGCATCAAGCCGGTGTCGATCTGGCTCTCGCCGAAGCTCAAGCGCGCCGGCGCGGGCGGCACCGGATTCGCCAAGTGCGGCGGCAACTATGCATCGTCGCTGGTGGCGACCAACGAGGCGGCCGCCAAGGGCTGCCAGCAGGTGCTGTTCACCGACTCGGTGGAGAACAAGTACATCGACGAGCTCGGCGGCATGAACCTCATGCTCGTGACGAGGAGCGGCAAGCTGCTCACCCCGGCGCTGAGCGATTCGATCCTCGACGGTGTCACCCGCCGTTCGCTGCTCGAACTGGCTCCTCAGCTTGGACTCGAAGCTGAAGAGCGTCAAATCTCCATCGAGGAGTGGCGCGAGGGCGCGGCCAGCGGCGAGATCGTCGAGGCGTTCGCCTGCGGCACCGCCGCGGTCATCACGCCGATCAGCAAGCTCGTCAGCGAAGACTTCACCATCGACCATGGTGAAGAGGCCGGTGAGAAGACCATGGAGCTGCGCAAGACGCTGCTCGGCATCCAGTACGGACGCGTCGAGGACAAGAACAACTGGCTCGTGCGGCTGGCCTGAGGGGCGGGGCTCTGGAGGGCCGGGCGTCGCGATGATCGCGGAGTCCGGCCCTTTGTGTCAGTCCGTCTGCTGTTGCGGAGCCGTTGATTACGGGGTGACCGGTCGGCAGTTATTTTACTCAGCTGTGCGTTAAATGGGGTACTGTGTCTTCGTGCACACGACCACCTCGGCGTCGGTACCGACAGCCTCCGAAGTCATCGCTCACCTGCCATGGAAGTGGCGCACTCAAGGTGCCATCTTCATCATCGGCGGGCTCGGTTTCATGTTCGACGCATGGGACGTCGCCCTCAACGGATTCCTCATTCCGCTGCTCAGCGACTATTGGAGTCTCACCGTCGGCCAGGCCGCCTGGATCGCGACCGCCAACCTCATCGGCATGGCACTTGGTGCCTTCATCTGGGGCGGCATCGCTGACGTCATCGGTCGGAAGAAGGCCTTCACTCTCACGCTCCTTGTGTTCTCGATCTTCACCGTCGCCGGAGCCTTCGCGCCCGCATATGGGTGGTTCATCCTCTTCCGCTTCTTTGCGGGATTCGGGCTCGGCGGATGTATCCCCGTCGACTACGCCCTCGTCGGGGAGTTCACTCCCAGCCGTCACCGCGGACGCGTGCTCACGGCTATGGACGGCTGGTGGCCGATCGGCGCCTCGCTCTGTGCGTTCGTGTCGGCTTACCTCCTCGGCTTCGGGGACTGGCGCCTGATCATGCTCGTCATGATCGTGCCGGCTCTGTTGACGGTGGCGGTGCGTTTCGGGATTCCGGAATCACCTCTCTATCTGGCCTCGGTCGGACGCTACGCAGAGGCCGATGCGATCATCAAGCGACTGGTCGAGCGCACCGGCGCCGACGTGCGTGAGTGGACACACGAGCCGGTCGGAGGGACTGCTGCGACGCCGACCTCGAGTGCAGAGCCCAAGGTAGGTGGGCAGCTGCGTGCGGCCAGTGGTCAGCTGGTGCAGCTGTGGCAGCATTCCGCGAGAACGACTCTCGTCGCCTGGTCGCTGTTCGTCTCCGTCCTTCTTGTCTACTATGCGGCGCTGACATGGCTGCCGGGGATCCTCAAGAAGCAGGGGCTGGCCGATCAGGCGGCATTCCTCGTCACCGGGTCGATGACAGCGGTGGGCATCCTCGGTGTGATCGTCTCCGCGCTCATCGTCGAACGATTCGGTCGCAAATGGGTGCTCGGGGTCTCGTCGATCGTGGCCGCGATCCTCCTCGTCGGATCGGCAGTGTTCATCGAAGCCTCCGGCGCCGACCTCACCTGGACCGCGAAGGCTGCAATCATCGGGTTCGGCTTCGTCATCCAGATCGCCATCCCGACGCTCTACACCTACGTTTCCGAGCTCTATCCCACCCGCCTGCGCGGATCCGGATTCGGATGGGCCTCGGCAGCGTCTCGACTGGCGACAGGAATCGCCCCGATCGTCTTCGGTGCGTTCATGTGGCCCGTGCTCGGCTTGACCCTGACGTTCGTCCTCACAGGAGTGCTCGTGGTCGTCGCCGTGCTGCTCATGGGCTTCCTCGCCCGAGAGACCACCGGCGAAGAACTGAGCTGAGGCAGCCGCGAAAGCAGCGGGGTAGCTCCACCTCGAACCGATTGGCAACGGATCTGCTTCCATGAAGCTGTGACCTGCACAGATGGTCGCGCGAAATCTCGTGTCAGTGGCGAACGATAGTGTTCTGGGCATGGAGGCAAAGCAGGTTCCAGACGTGCTCACCGAGATCGCTCGGTGGTGTGAGAGCCTGTCCGATTTGCCTCCGGCTGCGACCGAGGAAGAAGCGATCGATCGCATCTCGGCACTCGAGGAGCTGACCTCCGCCTGCGCCGCCGCGCAGGCCCGCGAAACCCTGACGTTCGATATGCACCGCAGGAATCGGGAAGCCGAAGACGGAGTCCCGAGCAAGAAGCAGGGACTCGGAGTCGGTGCGGAGATCGGCTTGGCCAGAAAGGTCTCCCGGCACCGTGGCAACGCGCTGCTCAAATTCTCTCGGACCCTGCTCTTGGATCTGCCCAATGTCTACAGGGCGATGAAAGGTGGCGACATCTCGGAGGAGAAGGCCCGCACGGTCGCAAAGGAATGCGACTGGCTTCCCCGGGAGAAGAAGCACGAGCTCGACGAGCGGATGGCCGGACGCCTCGCCGAGGTGGGTGTCAGACGACTGGGCAACGAAGTGAGGGCTCTCGCACAGAGGCTCGATCAGCAGGCTGCGGTCGACCACCTCGAGCGCTGTATCGAAGAGCGCTCGGTCAGTGTGCGTCCGGCACCGGGAAATATGGCTTACCTGACCGCTCTGCTGCCGATGTCGCAGGCTGTCGCCGCATTCGCCAACCTCAAGAAGTCGGCGCAGACTGCCATCGCCGCAGGCAACGCTGATGGCCGTGGTCAGAATCAGATCGCTGCCGACCTCTTGGTCGAGCGACTGACCGGGCAGGCTGCTGCTGCGGCAGTGCCCACCGAAGTCCACCTCATCATGCAGGACAGCAGTCTTTTCGGGCCCGGGGAAGAATCGGCGTGGTTCCCCGGAGTCGGCCCGATCCCGGCTCAAGCCGCCAGGGCCGTCGTTGCCGAAAACGAGGCCGCCACCTTCATCCGCAGGCTCTACACACGACCCGAAGACGGGCAGCTCGTGAGGATGGACTCGCGCCGCAGGGAATTCTCCGGGCTGCTTCGACGCATGGTCATCTTCCGCGACGACGTCTGCCGCTCGCCCTGGTGCGAGGCACCCATCCAGCACGCCGATCATGCCGACGCGGCTGCCGGCGGCGGCGAAACCGATTGGGACAACGCCTCTGGACTGTGCGCGGCCTGCAACTATCTCAAAGAACTCAGCGGTTGGCGCCACAAGGCAACGGCCGACGCCCTCGAAGTCGTCACGCCGACCGGCCACCACTACAGGACCCGCACCAAACCACTCAGCGGCCCCGATCCCGGACGCGCCTCTGGTCAAGACGAGGGATTCGGTGCGAGGCATGGCCCCGGCCAACAGGATCCTCCTGATCAGCAGCACGATCGGGAACGGCAGCAACTTCCCGGTCGACAACACGGTCCTGAGCCGGGACGAGGCTATGGTCCCGAAACGGGACGCGGGCCGGCTCAAGCAGCGGAGGCGACGGCGTCGACCGGTGACGGAGCTCGTGCCGCGCCGCTCGGCGAGGAAACACGTGCCGTGCCGCCCGGCGACGGAACCCGTGCCGCGCCGCCGGACGACAGAGCTCGTGCCGTTCCCCCGAGCGACCGTGACGGTGCTTCACCAGACGAAGCCGAACACGCGTTTTCGGTGCTGATCCCATGGCGGTACGTTCGCCGGACCTCGCAGCCGGCAACCGTCGAAGTCGGCGGAACCACCATCGGAATCGATATCTTTGATGCCGACGAACGCCCGATGAGTCCCACCGAAGAACTCCTCTGCGCCGCAATCCTCGAACACCGAGGCAGGCTGTGAACCGAGACTGCCGAAGCGATGACAAGTGGTCACCGAAAATTCAACTGCCCGCACCATCACGGGACTATGGTGATAGTCATGAACGACCTCAACGGGCAGCCGTCGCCCGCTGACCACATCGCGCCCTCCGGCCAAGCAGACGTTCCCGTGGTCGAAATCGTGTGGGGGATGCCGACGGGAATGGGTCCGTTGTGGCAGGGCATGCCCTCGGGGCCGGGAATCACCGGAGTCCTCCCGCCCCGCAGCGAGGTCGAAGCAATCTATGGGGCCGCTGCCGCCGAACCGCCGCTGAACGAGGACCCGAGGTTCGCGGCGGTGTTCGCCGACGTCTACGAAGTCTCCGTCCGCAACGGACAGGTCCTCATGACATTGACGCGGACCCAGCCCGACGGACGGCTGAGCTCATTCGCCTACGGCCACCATTGGAAATGGGAAGAACAGAAATATCCGTGGGCATTCGAACTGCAGCGCCGCCTCGGAGTGGCTTCGACCGAACTCGAATCGACCTTCGCTCTCAACCTGCTCGCCCGTGATCCGAACCGGCGCGAACGAGGTTTGGGACGGCGCACTCTCGAGGCGTGGATCGGGGAGGTCGGACGCTTCGGCTGTTGGCTGCAGACCGACGATATCGACAGCCCGGCACGACGGCTCTACGAGGAACTCGGCTTCACCGAACTCGGCCACGGGCCTGAGGCTCCCAACGGGCACCCCGGATTGGTCATGTTCCGCAGCCCGCGGTGAGAAATCCCCGTCAGAACAGTTCCTCGTCAGCGGCACCAAGCGGCTGAGTCAGCGGCGGTCACTAGGATGGGGTCATGCGTGAAGAAGACTCCCCAAAGACGGCCTCGACGGTGAACGCCGAACTGCCCGACGACGAAAACCTCTGGCTCGAAGACATCTACGGCGAGGAGCAGATCGCCTGGGTGAAGGACCAGAACGCGAAGACCCTCGAGCGATTCCACGATGGACTCTTCGACGACATCTCCGATGATCTGCGCATCGCACTGGACTCCGACGACCGCATCCCGATGGTCACCAAACGCGGGGACCACTTCTATAACTTCTGGCGGGACAAGACGAACCCGAAGGGCCTGTGGCGACGCACCTCCTGGGACAGCTACCGCACGGCCACCCCCGACTGGGAAGTGCTGCTCGACCTCGACGAACTGGCCGCAGAGGAAGACACCGCCTGGGTCTGGTCAGGAGCGATGGTGCGCCGCAGCGACAACCGCCGCGCACTCGTCCTCCTCTCCCCGGACGGAGGTGACTCACACCGAGTCCGCGAATTCGACCTCGACGACCGCGCCTTCGTCGACGGCGGCTTCGACATCCCCGCCGCCAAGACGCGGTTGGCCTGGCTCGACGACGACACCGTGCTCGTCGCCACCGAAACCGACGCCGACTCACTGACGACCTCGTCCTACCCACGCCAAGCCCGAGCGCTCCGCCGCGGTCAGAGCCTCGACGACGCCCCGATCGTCGCCGAAGTGCCGCGCGACCACGTGGCGATCTTCGTCGGCAGCGACATCCGTCCCGACACCGAGGCCACCGACCGCGCCGTCATCATCGACGCCATCGACTTCTTCAACTCGACGATGAGCTTCCTCGACCTCGCCGACATCACGGGCGCAGACGGTTCGCTGTCAGTCGAACCGACGGCATGGGCCGACGCGCTCAACAGGGTCGACGTCCCCACCGACGTCGAGGTCGGCTTCGAGCGCGACCTCGTGCTCTTCCGACCCCAGTCGACGTGGACGTCCGCCACCACCGAGGTGGCCGCCGGCGGCCTCGCCATCGCCGATATCGATGCAGTCAAGTCAGGCGAGATCGCTCCGCGCGTGATCTTCACCCCCGACGCCCACACCTCCCTGCAGTCCTTCACCTTCACCCGGGACTACCTCGTGCTAGAGCTGCTCGCCGACGTACAGTCGAAGCTCACGGTCCTCGACCTGAACAACGGCTTCGCCGAATCCGCACTGCCCGGAGTCCCGGCCAACCATATGGTCGGCCTCGGCGCGGTCGACAAGTACGACCCGGCCACCGCCAACGACTTCTGGATGGTCAGCACCGGCTTCCTCACGCCCTCGACATTGTCGTACGGCACCTTGGGCCCCTCGGACGAAGCTGCGGGAACGAACGAGTCCACCATCGAGGTGATCAAGTCAGCCCCGGCGATGTTCGATGCCGAAGGGCTGAGCGTCGAACAGCACTTCGCCACCAGCGCCGACGGGACGAAGATCCCGTACTTCCAGATCGGAGCCGACGACCTCCCGCTCGACGGAGAGAATCCCACCCTGCTCGACGGCTACGGCGGCTTCGAAGTCAGCCGCACTCCCGGATACTCACCCGTCGTCGGCATCGGCTGGCTCAGCCGCAGCACCACCGGCAACACCCTCCCGGCAGGTCGCCGAGGCGTCTATGTCCTCGCGAACATCCGCGGCGGAGGCGAATACGGACCCGAATGGCACACCTCGGCGATGCGGGAGAACCGCATGCGCTGTTATGAGGACCACTCGGCCGTGGCACGCGACCTCATCGCCCGCGGAGTGACGAGCCCGAAGACGCTCGCCTGCGCCGGCGGATCCAACGGGGGCCTGCTGGTGGGCAATATGCTCACCCAATATCCCGAGCTCTTCGGTGCTGTGTCCTGCGGCGTTCCGCTGCTGGACATGGCCCGATACACGAAGCTCAGCGCCGGCTATTCGTGGAAGGCCGAGTACGGAGACCCGGACGTGGCCGAGGACTGGGCGTTCATCAGAGAGTTCTCTCCCTACCACCTCCTCGAGGACGGTCAGGCCTATCCGCCGGTGCTGTTCTGGACGGCCACGTCGGATGATCGGGTGGGGCCGGTGCAGGCACGAAAGATGGGCGCCCGGATGCAGGCGCACGGAATCGAGAACGTGTGGTTCTTCGAAGACACCGAAGGCGGACATTCCGCCGCTTCGGACAATGAACAGACCGCATTCACCCGTGCGCTGAGCTACCGGTTCATGTGGAACGCACTGACAGGGGAGTAGGTTGGGAGACATGACGAACGAGACGCAGCACTTCCACGGCGAATACAAGGTCATCGGCGGCAAACTCGTCGTCGCCGATGTCACCACCGACGGTCAGACCATCACCGAGGTGAAGATCTCCGGGGACTTCTTCCTCGAACCCGAGGAAGCCTATTTCGACCTGGCGCCGGCCCTCGTCGGCGCCAGCGTCACCGCCGATAATGCGGCACTGCGCGGCCGTCTCGACGAGGCTCTGGCCGGATACGGTTCGGAACTGGCGATGCACGGCTTCTCCACCGCCGATATCGCCACCGTCGTGCGCCGAGCGTTGGGTTCGGCGGCGAACTTCACTGACTTCGACTGGCAGGTCATTCGCGGCGAGGTGCTGCCGACTCAGCTCAATGTGGCACTTGATCAGGTCCTGCTCGAGGAAGTTGCGGCAGGTCGTCGTCAGCCGACTCTGCGGTTCTGGGAGTGGGAGGACACGGCCTCCGTCATCGGGGCCTTCCAGTCCTACGTCAACGAGCTGCGGCCCGAAGGCGTGGAGAAGTACGACGTTCAGGTCGTGCGTCGCATCTCGGGCGGAGGTGCGATGTTCATGGAGGGCGGCAACTGCATCACCTATTCGATGTTCGTCCCGCCTGCCCTCGTCGCCGGCCTCGACTATGAGGAGTCGTATGTGTTCCTCGACCAGTGGGTGCTCGCGGCGCTGAAGACCCTCGGCGTGGAGGCATTCTACAAGCCGATCAACGACATCTCCTCGACCGGAGGCAAGATCGGCGGTGCCGCACAGAAGCGCAATCGCGACGGCACGCTGCTCCACCACGCGACGATGAGCTACGACATCGACGCGGACAAGATGGTCGAAGTTCTGCGCATCGGCGAAGCGAAGATCTCCGACAAGGGAGTGGCGAGCGCGAAGAAGCGCGTCGATCCGCTGCGGAGTCAGACCGGTGAGGCGCGCAAAGACATCATCGATGTCATGGCGGACACCTTCGCCACCCGCTACGGGGCCACTTACGGCACCTACACGGAGGAGGAACTCAAGCGGGCCCAGGAACTCGTCGATGAGAAGTTCGGAACCGAGAAGTGGACGCACCGAGTGCCGTGAGCACCTCTGAATCCACCGCTTTCCGGGGCACGATAGTGGCCCTCGGCGGTGGTGGATTCTCGATGTCCGCGACCGGGGAATCGGCCATTGATGACGAGCTGGTGCGCATGGCCGCCAGACGGATCCGCGCCGGCACTGAGGACGAGACCGGTGCTCAGAGCGACTTCGGCGCCTCTGTTGGACTCCCACACGTCTGCTTCGTCCCGACGGCATCCGGTGACAGCCGCGACTATATCGAGAGGTTCGAAGCGGCATTCGAGGCGCTGGCGCGAACCCATGTCCTCTCCCTGTTCGGGCAGAGTCCGTGGGACTACCAAGATCCGGCAATGCTGCTCGACATGGACCTCATCTACGTCGGCGGCGGCTCCACGGCGAACCTGCTCAGCCTCTGGCGGAGGCATGGCGTCGACCAACGGATGAGAGAAGCGGCCGCCGGAGGAACGATCCTTGCCGGCATCAGCGCCGGTGCAAACTGCTGGTTCGAGGCATCCTCGACGGATTCGTTCGGTCCGCTGGCACCGCTGAACTACGGGCTCGGCTTCCTGCGGGGGAGTGCCTGCCCGCACTTCCATGGAGAACCCGGACGGAAGGAATCCTTCCGGGAATGGATCGCACAGGGCCGACTTCCGGGCCCCGGAATCGCCATCGATGATCATGCCGCGGTCGTATACGTCGACGGTGCGGCCACCTCGGTGATGGTGGAATCTGCAGGGGCGCAGGCGTTCGTCGTTGATACGGGCGGTCGCCTGCACAACCTCGACGAACACCGCCCCGTCGCACTTGTCAGCCAAGACGGTTGAGGCGAGGAGAATTTCGGTGCGGACCGGTCGCCGCAACCAGCCGGGCTGTCTGTAGGATTGGGAATCAATCACGTCCCCTTCACTAGGAGAGCCATGCGCCAGGTCGAACCGTCCGTTGAACTGCTCGCCAAGCCCAATATCGATTGGGAAGCGATGAGGACTTACCTCGACGAGGTGGGCGGAACCTCCTGGGCGGACCGGGTCGAAGATGCGGAATCTCCCGACGCCGAGGATCTCCTCGAGTTCTCCGGACGCATGTGCTACCGCTCGTGGGAGCCGGGACTCAACCCGAACGTCTCGCGGGTGCGCACCGATTCCGCGCAGTACCTCGGCAACGTCGTGAAGTCCCAGCACGGATCCGTGCTCGAACACGCGAACTTCACCTTCGTCCTCCACAACGTCTCGCGGGTGCTCACCCACGAACTCATCCGCCACCGCGCAGGATCGGCGTTCTCGCAGGAATCGCTGCGCTACGTCCGCCTCACGGACATCCCATTCTGGTTCCCCGAGTGGGCCCGCGAAGATCCCGAACTCATGGAACGCAGCCTCAAGGTCCTCGACACCCTCGAGGAGCACCAGCAGTGGATGGCCGATCATTTCGAGCTTGACGAGGAGGGCACGAAGTTCTCCCACAAGAAGCACATGACCTCGTTCATGCGCCGCTTCGCCCCCGAGGGCCTGGCGACCGGAATCGTCTACACCGCGAACCTGCGTTCTCTGCGCCACGTCATCGAAATGCGCACTGCGAAGGGCGCTGAAGAGGAGATCCGCCTCATCTTCAACAAGATCGGCGAGGTCATGCGCGAAGAGGCACCGGCAGTCTTCGCCGACTACGAAGTCGTCGACGGAGAATGGATCCCCGGCACGCGCAAGGCCTGAGACCACGCAAGGCCTGTTGCGAAGCGTCCGGAGACCTCCGAGCGCCTCACACCTACAGACACCTGAACCGCCCAGCCACACCTGACGCCGACGTCAGACAGATTTCAGGAGGAACCGTCATGGCAGATATCTACGCAGCTCAGCTCAATCCCGGCAAGCTCGACGTCGTCACCGACTGGGTTGCCAAGCAGGACTGGGCCGCCGAGCTCGACCTCGCGGCGAACCCGCTCGAGACTGTTACCGCGTACCGCTTCGACGACCCTGCCGGCGAAGTGGGCATCGAGATCCACATCGTGAAGAGCGGCGACCAGCTGCTGCAGGTGCCGCTGACCTACCGCGGAGCACCGCTCGAAGGCGCCGACGAAGCATTCGTGGCGAACATGGATCACTCGGTGCTCGGCAAGCGGTGGGTCTACGCCGGCATGGGCGACCCGCTGTTCCGGCAGCGCCTCGACCACACCATCGCCACCGCGTCGACCGCAGCGAAGCAGTACCGCGTCGATGCTGAGGGCAACCGGGGCGAAGAGATCACCGAGGTGGCCCACGCCTTCGGGACGGGACCTCTGCCGGGTGCCGGCGACGTCGAGATCCTCTACCGCCTGTCGCCCGAGTCTCCGGCGGAGAAGTCCGACGCCGGTCTGCTGTTGGGCCGCTGGGACGGTCAGGACACGAATGTCGTCCTCGCCATCATGGTCTGAGGGCTCGTCAGCACGATCTGAGGGACTCGACCCAGCACCGAACTGGACAAGTGACTGACAGCAGGGGAGGAATCGGAACTCATGAGCAGCGACTGCATCTTCTGCCAGATCGTCGCAGGTGACGCACCGAGTGCGCCGATCGCCGAGACCGAGTCGACCTTCGCGTTCATGGACATCCAGCCCGGGTCGGACGGGCATCTGCTCGTCGTGCCGAAACGTCACAGCACGGACCTGCGGGACATCCCGGCCGAAGATCTGTCTGCGGTGGCGCTCGAATCCCAGCGCATCGCCAAGCACGCTTTCGATGCATGGGGAGCCGATGGCGTCAATCTCCTCAACTGCTGTGGTGCCGAGGCGTGGCAGACGGTCTTCCACTTCCATATGCACGTCATTCCGCGCTACCGGGATAGGGACAAAGACCACCTGCGGCTGCCGTTCGAACCCGGTATCCGCGGGAATCAGGAACTCATCGGATCGCTGGCCGCGAGTATGCGGGAGTCATTCGGCGACGAGTGAGGCATTGCCGTGACCGCCGCCGTTGCGCTCGACCTCGCCGAGGCGAGGCTCAGTGCCCGGGCCGTCGGCCGTCTCACCTGGCCAAGTCGATGATCGTCATCCCCGCCGAGGCAGAGGGTGACCCCATCGCCTCCATCGCCGCGGGCGCCTCGTCGAGTCCGATGACAGTAGTGACCAGCTCCTGCGGACGCAATCGTCCCTGAACGACAAGGTCCACGAGCTCTGGGTACTCGGCCGCAGCCATTCCGTGCGAGCCGAGCACGCTGAGCTCGAGAGCGATCACGCGCGGCAGATCGACGACCGGCTCCGCGGGCAGCAGCCCGATCTGCACATGCCGACCCAAGGGTGCCAGAGCACCGATCGCCGCCCGGATCGTGTCCTCCCTGCCCAGGGCATCAACGGTCACAGCCACCCCGTCGGGATCGGTCGACGCGAACTGCGCGACCACCTCGGCGCTCAGCTCCTCAGGGCTGAGATCCCGAGCATTGACGCATCGTGCGGCACCGAACTCACGGGCGGATTCCAAGGCCGCATCGCTGACGTCGATGGCGATCACCTTCGCACCGTGGGCCCCGGCGATCATGATTGTCGACAGTCCCACCCCGCCGCAGCCGAAGACGGCGACAGTCTCGTCCGCGGCAAGGCGAGCCCGCACTCGCAGACCATGGAAGGCCGTGGCGAATCGACATCCGAGCCCGACGACGGCCGCGGCCGGCAGGTCCTCGGGCACGGCCACGAGGTTGGCATCGGCATTGTGGATGACGACCTGATCCGCCCACGACCCGAAATGCGTGAATCCCGGTTGGGTCTGATCGGGGCACACCTGCGCATTGCCGGAAACGCACCACCGGCAGCTGCCGCAACCGCACACAAAAGGAACAGTCACCCGTTGGCCGACGTGGAAGTCCTGTACGCCCACACCCGCCGAGGCGACCCGACCGACCAGCTCATGCCCGGGCACGTGGGGCAGAGTGATCGTCGAATCGTGGCCGGCCCACGCGTGATGGTCGCTGCGGCACACCCCGGTGGCTTCGACGTCGATGACGACGCCCGCACCAGGTGCGGTCGGGGCGGGAATGTCCGTGAGTTCGGGACGGACGGAGAACTGGTCGAAGAGGACGGCACGCATACCGCCGATCGTAGGCTCGCCGGTGCCGCGACCGCGCAGACGTCCACGAAATGGCGCGGCCGCAGCGACCGGTCAGCACAGCGGGCCCGGCGCAGCCGCAGCGGCTAACCAGCGCAGCCCCCAGGCGACTCAGCGCGGATGAACTCCCGCGACCGCCAAAGCATCGAGCAGCCGAGCCCGCAGCGCCTGCGCCCTGCCGGAGAAATCCTTCTGCCGCTCCATGTATACGGCCTTGCCCGCAGCGGTCTCGATGGCGACGACCCCGTAGCCCCAACCACGCAGGTCATAGGGGGAGGCCTCCATGTCCAGGGTGCGGATGTCGAGGGCGAGGTCGAAGCAGTCGACGACGAGATCCGAATCAGCGATCGGCGAGATCTTCATCGCCCATTTGTACAGATCCATCCCCGCGTGCAGACACCCGGGCTGCTCGTTGGCGACCATGCCCTCGCGGCTCGGCTGCAAGGTGTTGAGAGGACGCGCGGGTTCGGTGAAGAAACGGAACGCATCATGATGCGAACACTGGATGCGGTGGCCTTCGACCACGGCATCGGTCTCGGCGGGGCTCAGCCGCAGCGGCACCTGCTGATGCCGGCGCTGCTCGTCGGTGAGACGGTAGACCATCGCCCATTCGTGGATGCCGAAGCACCCGAAGTTCGCTTCCCGACCCAATGTCGACGACAGCAGCGAGGCGATGAACTTTGCTCCGTCCCCACGGTCGGTGCGCCAGGACTCGAGGTCCACCTCGGCGAAATTCTGCGCATCGTCGATGCGATACCACCGACGGTCGAAATACCGACGATCTTCGGTCGTCTCAAGCGCGACGCGCACACCTGGACCGGGGTGCCACTTCTTCAGCTGCCCGACCTTGAACGGGTAGTAGGTGAAGAGGAAGTCCTCGACCGGGTGGGTTTCCTGTCGCATCCGCCGGTCGATATGCGCATCGGTGCGCTCGGCGATCCGATGTTCGTGCTCGTCACGCAGCTCGCGCCAGATCTCGGCAGGAACGACACCGTCACCGAGGCGGCCCGACGATGTGTCGGTACGCTCGGTCGCCGCCGTGGATGGGGCGGAAATCGTGGTCGAGGGTGCGGAAGTCACCGCACCATTGTCCCAGACGGTCGAGTCGGGCTCCAGCTCAGCGACCCGAGCGCTTCGTGCCCTTCGCCGCCGGTGCGGTGAGTGGATCCTCCGGCCACGGATGCTTCGGGTAACGACCCCGGTTCTCGGCCCTGACATGGGCATACGCATTCGCCCAGAACGACGCGAGATCACTGGTCACCGCCAGGGGCCGCCTGGCGGGGGAGAGCAGATGCATGGTGACCGCCACCCGGCCGTCACAGACGCGGGGCACATCGGTCCAACCGAAGCACTCCTGGAGTTTGACCGCGAGGATCGGGCTCGGGAGCTCGGCGCGCTCGGGGGCCGGATACTCGAGGCGGATGTGTGATCCGCTGGGCACCTCGATATGGGTCGGCACAAGCTCGTCGAGCCGGGCCGCCTCGGGCCAGGGCAGCAGACCGCGCAGCGCGGAGACGAGGTCCACGCGGGCAGGATCGGAGCCCTTCGCGATCCGGTCGAGTGCATCAGGACACCACTGATCGAGCGTCTCAGAGAGGTGCTCCCACGTCACGTCCGGCCACGGGTCCCCGTAGATCGGGCGAAGCAGTCCCAGCCGGGCGCGCAGCGATTCGAAAGCCTCGGAGGGACGCAGAACCTCGCGGGCTCCTCGTTCGCGCACCGATTCGGCGATGGCACGGCGGGCGAGTTCGCGACCGGCCTGGATTGGGGTGGAGGTCAGTTCGATTCCGCCGAGGCGGCTGCGCCGAACCGCACGGACCTTCCCGGACTCGAACGTCGCCGTCTCCTCCGTGTGCAGCAGTCCGGCTCCGGCGAGTTCCGCGGTGTCGACGTCGATGGGCACAGCAGATCGGATGATCGCCCGCGATCCGGCCAGGCCCACCTCGGCGATGGCCAACCATGGGCTGCCCTGCAGCGAGGAGTCTCGTGGCAGGCTCGCCGCCGTGCCGGAAGCCAGTAGGTATTCGGAATCGGAGGCGCTGCGCAGACGCGCGATCTGCAGGGGGTAGGACAGTGCCGTGACGATCCCGAGGTCCTCGGGAGTCAAAGCTGTGCCGGTACCGCGGGTGGCTTCAGCGCGGTCGCCGATTCCACCGTTCCCGGTGTCGTCTCCCGTGTCGCCGCCATCGCCGCTCGAGGCGTACTCGCGTGGGATCGACGCGAACCGTTTGCGGTCCTGAGCGAATCGAGGGTCCTTGCTGCGTCGCAGCTGCCGCAGCAGCGCGGAGAGATCGGCGCCGGGAGCCCGCTGATCGGATTCGATGACGGCGACCGCTTCTGCCGCACGCGCGGGTGAGAGCAGGGCAGCCCCGTCGAGGAGGCCACGTGCCGACCACACCGAGGCGGGAACCGCCGCGATCGCCCGCCCCGTCTGGGTGACGTTCAGTGCTGATATCGGGAACTCGGCAGTGTCGGGGAGCTCACCGGTGGGGCGCTCACCGGCGGAGCGCTCGCCTCCTGCACCGTCCATTGCCGCTGCCGAGATCTCCACGGCTCCCAAAGCGACCAGGTTGTCGACCGCCTGCCGTTTCGGTCCGGCCGGCAGCGGATCTGGCAAGAGGGTCTCGTCGCCGCCCCACACGGCGAGTGCGAGCACTGCGGAGGTGAGATCGGAGGTCGCAATTTCGGGAGGAGTGTGCTCGGGCAGGCTTGCCCAATCCACCTCTGACATGCACCGATACGCAACACCCGGTCCCTGCCGGGCGGCACGCCCGGAGCGCTGTGTTCCCGAAGCCTTCGACTCCCGCATCGTGACCAGCCCGGACATGCGACGCCGCGTATCCAGCCGTGGTCCTCGGGAGAGCCCGGAGTCGACGACGATGCGGACCCCGTCGATCGTCAGCGCCGACTCTGCCACCGAGGTCGAAACGATGACGCGACGGTTCCGTCCCTCGTCGGTGCGTGGGCGCAGGATCGTGTCCTGCTCTTTCGCGGGAGTCCGCCCCGTCAAGGTGTGCACCACGATCGTGTCACCGGTACCCGAACCACCAGAGCCGATCGGTCCGCCATCACCCGAACCGCCACCTGATTCCACACGGCGCCGCACGCGAGAGGCCACCTCGTCGACTTCGCGTGCACCGGGAGCGAAGACGAGGACGTCGCCCTCACCGGTCTCAGTCAGCGCACGCACCGTCGTCGCCGCCAGATGGTCAAGGAAATCCCAGGTCACACCCCGCGCATCAAGGGGCCGCTCCTTCGCCGGTGCCCACCGGACCTCCAGAGGATGAGTATCGGCGGCCACCGACAGCAGCGTCGCCGGCGACTGCGGTCCGTCACCGAGACGCGCGGCCCACAGCTGCGCATCCAAGGTCGCCGACATGACGACCACGGAGAGATCCTCACGCAGATCAGCCAATTCCCGGCACATCGCGAACGCGAGATCCGTATCCAGCTGCCGCTCATGCACCTCGTCGAGAATGACCCCGTCGATACCGGTCAGCTCCGGATCGCGCAGCAGTCGGGACAGCAGCACACCCGTGGTGACGAACTCGATCCGTGTCGCCCGCGAAGTCCGCGATTCACCGCGGACGGTGAACCCCATCACCTCGCCGAGGCGGGTCCCCGTCAACGACGCGAGCCGCCTGGCCGCGGCGCGGGCCGCCATCCGCCGGGGCTGGGTGACGATGATGCGGCCCGGACCAGTCAGGTGCTCAGCGATCATCGGCGGCACCACGGTGGTCTTACCGGTTCCGGGAGGAGCCTCTACGACCAATCTCGGGGCGGGGGTCGCCTCGGCGAGGCCCAACTCATCGATGAGCGCGGCGGCGGGCAGGCCAGCCCCGATGCGGGCGAGATCGAAGGTGTGCGGGAGGTGCGGATCGGGCATGCCACCAGTCTCTCAGCAGGGCGGCCCGGCCCGCACACGGGACACAGCGGGGGATCTGCTGGGATCCGATCACGGATCGATGAGCACCGACGCGCGGAAGGCACCAGGCACTGACTAGACTGTGACACATGCGTATCGCCAGATTTGTACATCAGGACGAACCCAAATACGGAGTCGTCGAAGGTGAAGTGCCGCCGATCACCGACGGAAGCTGGGACACGTCGGGACTCGAACTCGCCGTTCTCGACTCGGACCCCTTCTTCTCTCCGGCCCAATCGACAGGCGAGAGGCTGAAGATCGACGACGTGCGTCTGGTCAGCCCCATCCTGCCGCGTTCGAAGGTGATCGGCGTGGGCCGCAACTTCGCCGCACACGCAGCAGAACTCGGCAACGAGGTTCCCGTGACCCCGGTGACCTTCTTCAAGCCGAACACCGCGGTCATCGGCCCCGGCGACCCTATCCGCCTGCCTGCGATCAGCGAATACGTCTCCTATGAGGCCGAACTCGCCGTCGTCATCGGCCGTGTGGCCAAGGGTGTGAAGGCGGAGAACGCCTTCGACCATGTCCTCGGCTATACCGCGAGCAACGATGTCACCCTGCGCGACCTCCAGAAGTCGGACAAGCAGTGGACTCGGGCGAAGGGCTTCGACACCTCGGCCCCGCTGGGTCCCTGGATCGAAACCGAACTCGACGTCGACGACCTCGGCATCCGGTCCTGGGTCGACGGGGATCTCAAGCAGGACGGCACCACCGCCGACTTCATCTTCGATATCCCGACCATCATTGAACACCTGTCGGAGACGATCACCCTGCTGCCCGGCGATGTCATCCTCACCGGAACCCCGGAGGGAGTCGGCCAGATCGTGTCCGGCAACCGCGTCGACATCGCCATCGAAGGACTCGGTGTCCTGTCGAACCCGGTCATGGACGCCTAAGCACCGCGCACACCACAGACTCACACCCGAGAAGATCACGCAAAGGACAATCGTGAGCGTCAAAGTTCGTTTCTGCCCATCACCCACCGGCACCCCGCACGTCGGCATGGTCCGCACAGCCCTGTTCAACTGGGCCTATGCCAAGCACACCGGCGGCAAGTTCGTCTTCCGCATCGAGGACACCGACGCGGCACGTGACTCCGAGGAGAGCTTCGGCCAGGTCGTCGATGCTCTCAAATGGCTGGGCCTGGACTGGGACGAAGGCATCGAGGTCGGCGGCGACAACGGACCCTACCGCCAGTCCCAGCGTGGCGAGATCTACTCAGGCGTCATCGAGAAGCTCAAGGCCGGCGGCCACATCTACGAGTCCTACTCGACGAACGAGGAAGTCGAAGCCCGGCACAAGGCGGCTGGCCGTGACCCGAAACTCGGCTACGACGGCTACGACCGCGACCTCACCGACGAGCAGAAGGCCGCCTTCCGCGCCGAGGGCCGCGAACCGGTGTGGCGCGTGCGCATGCCCGATGAGGACATCACCTTCACCGACCTCGTGCGCGGCGACATCACCTTCAAGGCCGGAACCGTGCCCGACTTCGTAGTCGTCCGCGCGAACGGCCAGCCGCTGTACACCCTGGTCAACCCCGTCGACGACGCGCTCATGGGCATCACCCATGTGCTCCGCGGCGAGGACATCCTGTCCTCGACCCCGCGTCAGATCGCTCTCTACGAACACCTCAAGGCCATCGGCATCGCCGAGGCGACCCCCGAGTTCGGTCACCTGCCCTACGTCATGGGCGAAGGCAACAAGAAGCTGTCGAAGCGCGACCCCGAATCGAACCTGTTCCTCCACCGCGAGAACGGGTTCATCCCCGAGGGACTCATCAACTACCTCGCCCTGCTCGGCTGGTCCATCGGACCCGACCGCGACGTGTTCAGCGTCAAGGAATTCACCGAGGCATTCGACATCCACGATGTCCTGCCCAACCCGGCCCGCTTCGATGTGAAGAAGGCCACCGCCATCAACGCCGACCACATCCGCCTCCTCGATCCGGATGACTTCCGTGACCGTCTGGTGCCCTACCTCCAGGCCGCCGAGGTGCTCCCGGAGTCCCCGACGGAAGCTCAGCTGCAGATCCTCGACGAGGCGGCTCCGCTCGTGCAGACCCGCATGAAGCTGCTCGGAGAGGCTCCCGACCTGCTCGCGTTCCTTTTCACCTCCGATGACGACCTCGTCATGGCCGAAGACGGACTGAAGACGCTCAAGGACTCCGCCCCCGAGGTGCTCGCCGCCTCCATCGAGGTCCTCGAAGACCTCGACGAGTGGACCACGGCGAAGCTCGAAGAGGTGCTGTCGGCGAAACTCGTCGACGAGATGGAGATCAAACCGCGCCTGGCCTACGGACCCCTGCGTGTGGCCGTGTCCGGCCGCAAGGTCTCACCACCGCTGTTCGAGTCGATGGAGATCCTCGGCAAGGACTCCTCGCTGAAGCGCCTCAAGGCACTCGCGGCACAGCTGTGACCATGGTCGAGCAGAAGAACTGGACCCGTGGGGGACTGCACTTCCGTGACGTGACGGTCACCGTGCCCTTCGACCATTTCGGACGGTCGGGGGATGCCGCCTCGGCGGGGGAGAGCGCCGCGTCAGCCGCCTCGGGGAAGGTGAATCTGCCGGACACGATCGACGTGTTCGCCCGGATCATCGCCACCGAGGCGGACAGTCAGAAGCCCTACCTCGTGTACCTGCAGGGCGGGCCCGGCGTGGAAGCCCCGCGCCCGGGCATCGTCGGCGGTCCCGGCGGCTGGGTGAAGCGTGCCCTCGAGGAGTTCCAGGTCGTCATGCTCGACCAGCGCGGAACCGGAAGATCGAATCCGATCGGCTCTGTCGATGGGGCCATCACCGGGCTGAGGACGGTAGGGGAGGACCCGACCGCGATCGCCGAGGCTCTGTCGTACTTCCGCGCCGATTCGATCGTCGAGGACGCGGAGATCCTGCGCGGCCACCTCGGCGCAGAAACCTGGTCATTGTTGGGTCAGTCCTTCGGCGGCTTCACCACTCTGCGCTACATCTCCGAGCATTCGAGTGCCCTTCACGAGGTGTACTTCACCGGCGGACTGCCGGCGATCGGCCTCGACCCGGCGACCGTCTACGGACGCACGTGGGAGGGCATGATCCGCAAATCCGAGCAGTATTACGCAGCGTTCCCCGGCGACCGTGAGAAGATGCGGCGCCTCGTCGACCTTGCCTCAGTCGGTGACGGTCTCGCCCTGCCCGGGGGAGCGCGGGCGACGCCGGAGCGGATCCGTCTGCTCGGGCACTTCCTCGGCGCCTCGGATGGTCCGGAGAAGCTGCATTACCTGCTCGACCTCGACTTCTCTTCGGGGGCATTCCGGCATGACCTTGCCGCGTCTCTGCCGTTCTCGGGGCGCAACCCGCTCTATGCCGTCATCCACGAATCCTGCTGGGCCGACGGCACAGTGACGAACTGGGCAGCCAGGCGGGCGATGCCCGATGCCGTGGTCAAGGATCCGACGCTATTGGCCGGCGAGCATGCCGGGCCGGAATCGCTGCATGAGGATCCCGAACTCGCGCCCTTCGCCGAGGTGGCCGAGATCGTCGCCGCACGTCAGTGGCCCGGTCTCTACGATGTCGACGCTCTGCGGGCCGCCTCGGTGCGCGGTGCTGCGGCAGTGTACTTCGAGGACGCGTACGTGCCGGTGGAGTATTCGCTGGCCACGGCCGAGCATCTCTCCGAGGTGCAGCCGTGGGTGACGAACGAGTACGAACACAACGGTCTGCGCGCCGACGGCTACCGAGTCCTCGACCGGCTCATCGGCCTCGCCCGCGGGTGAGGCCGGGGCCTGTCGGGGCAGGCAGACCGAGCCTGCGCGCGCGGGACTACTGGCCTGTCGACGGGCCGGGTGCGGTGAGCCTGTTCTGTTAAGAAGGTCACACTGAAAAGGAGCCTCACGGATTTGTCGGGAGGCGGGGTGCTTGTGTAGAGTTATATCTCGTTGCTCAGGGAAATCTCCTCGGGGATGACCTTGAAAAACATTGGGCTATGGTGTAATTGGCAGCACGAGTGATTCTGGTTCATTTAGTCTAGGTTCAAGTCCTGGTAGCCCAGCGGACACAGTCTGGATCAGTCCAGGAGTGTTGTTCTAGCCCCCGTCGTCTAGTGGCCTAGGACGCCGCCCTCTCAAGGCGGTAACGGCAGTTCGAATCTGCTCGGGGGTACGGTTGAGCCCCGCATCGAATTTCGGTGCGGGGCTCACTCTAATTCACGGGCGTTCCTGCACCGTGTCAGCATCTGCGGGTTCAAGATTCATATGCACTGATTGAGATCACCACTTCTGCACATTGAAGCCGCTCCTGCACCAGAAATATAGGGCGCAGTGAGTCAGCGGCTGACTGAATCGGCGATGCGCTTCGTATGTTCGGCAGTCTTGATGTTGGAGACGATGAGCTCGAGCACGAGACGCACGCCGATGACCCACAGGGCCGGGACGATCCAGCCGAAGATGATCGACAGGATCAGTGGAAGCACGCTGAAGCTCGGTCCGCCGCTGAGGTAGCTCGACGCCGAACCTGCGGCGATTCCCGTGGTGATGCCGGCGACGATAGTCCCGAGGTAGGACAGGACCGCGACCACGATCGCGATGATGTAGATGAAGCCCGCCCACTTCACTGCGATGAAGTTGTCGAAGCGGATATCGAACAGCGACTTGAAGAACCCGGCCTGCTGGGGATTCGACTGCGGAGCCTGACCATACGCAGGCTGACCGTAGGCGGGCTGACCATAAGCCTGCTGCTGTGCTGCACCCTGCGAGTATGCGCCCTGCTGGTAGGGATCCTGCTGATAGGCGCCGGGCTGCGAATACCCGCCCTGCTGGTACTGCTGTCCCTGTGCCTGATAGGCATTGGGATCATAGGTGCCCTGCTGATAGGTGGGCTGATCGGGCTGGAACTGTGCATCCTGGCCAGGCTGCGATGCCGGTGCATCCTGGTTGGGCTGGAACTGAGTGTCCTGAGGATTCTGCGCCGACTGGTCCGAGGCTGACTGGGCACTCTCCGGCTGGTCGCCCGCACCGGGGTTCTGGTCGTCGAGGTTCTGCTCAGCCGAGCTGCTGTTCGGGTCGTTCGGGTTCTGCGGTGTCGACATGGTGTCCCCTTCGAGAATGGAACGCACCCAGGGCAGGGCACGCTCGCCTGATATCTGCCTGTAGTCGCAACCTATCAGGATGCGCCTACTCGCGGCAGGGCGACTGTCATTTCGGAAGGAAGCACGAAGTGTCGTCTGCCCCGGTCAGAGCGATGCTCCACTCGACGACAAGCTCGTCACCCGGGGCGACGACGTCGAAGTCCTCGCCGGCTTCGCCCGCTGCGAATGCATTCGGGGGACAGGTCATCGGCTCGATCGCAATCGCCCGACGTGCCAGATCCTCATCGAGGCCGTCGCCCGTACACGCCTGCCAGGTGCGGAACCCTGGCCCCATCCCGACGACGACCTCGCGCAGATCTGCACCCTTCAGCCGTGCCCGCGACCATCCGTCGTCACCGCGCCGAGGTGAGCCGTACGCATCATCGAGGATCGTGCCGCCGATGAGGCGCAGCGCCCGGAAGTCCTTGCACACCATGCATGCGGAATCATCGGAGGCATGATCGGCCGGGACGGCAGTGCCGTCATCGAAGGGGCGAACAGCCGTGGGGATGAGCCGCTCATCGGTCTCGTACCAGCGCGCAGCGGGAATGACGAGCTGAGCCTCGTCGACAAGGGCACCGTCAACGGGGTCGGTTGTACCCGATGGGGCCGTGCCCGGGGAGAGCCACGGATGAAATCCGAAACCGAACGGTGCGGGAGCCGACCCCGTGTTCAGGGCACGTGCGCGCATGCGCAGCTCCGCCTCGGCGAGTTCGAAATCCACCTGCAGATCGAACCTGAACGGATACCCCTCCGTCGGCTCTAGCGTGAATGCGAGACTGACCGTCGACTCGGTGCGCTCGACTACGGACCATTCGACATCGGCGACGAGGCCGTGCAAGGCAGTACCCCGCTCGGGCTCGGTGATCGGCAGCCGGTAGCTGTCCCCGGCGAAGTCGTAGCGACCCCCATCGATCCGGTTCGGCCAGGGGGCGAGCACGGCTCCGTCGAACGCGTTCATCGGCACCACGACCGGACGATCGCCGACGTTGAAGCGCACCAGGCTCGCGCCGATGGGGGAGATGACCGCCGCTGACTCGTCACAGGCGAGTTCGATGGTGGCGGTCATAGGTCTCCAGGGTGCTCGAGCGCGGGAAGAACAGTTGCAGATATTCTACGCCGTCCGTACGCATCCGGGCCGCCGAATGTTAGCATTATGATCGAAAATGATAACTTTTGGGAGGTCTGATGCCAGCGTCGCATCGCCGGGCGAACCTGTCCGATGGTCGTGAGATCCTGTTCTTCCAGGACCCCGACTCACCTGCACCGACGATCGCCGCCGACCCCCGGCCGCACGATTCGCGGCCCGACAGTGGAACCCTGCGCTTCGATGTCCTCACCGGCGAATGGGTCTCCGTGGCCACCCACCGACAGACCCGCACCCACCTGCCTGCCGCCGCCGAGTGCCCGCTGTGCCCGTCGACGCCGGACCGTCCCACAGAGATCCCGGCGGCAGACTTCGATGTCGCCGTCTTCGAGAACCGCTTCCCCTCCCTCGGCCCCGGCCTCGGTGATGTTCCGTCCGCTCAGAGCGTGGACACCACCTTCGCCGAGGCGGCCGCCGACTCCGCCGAAACCGTGACCTCCGCGCTGTCGGGACCGGGATACGGCCGCTGCGAAGTCGTCGTCTTCTCCTCGGAGCACACCGGCTCCTTCGCATGCCTCGGCACCGCACGCGCCCGCACCGTCATCGACGCCTGGGCCGATCGGACCGCCGAACTCTCTGCCCTGCCGGGCATCGAACAGGTCTTCATGTTCGAGAACCGCGGGGAGGAGATCGGGGTGACGATGAACCACCCGCACGGTCAGATCTATGCTTACCCCTATGTCTCCCCGCACACCGCGATCACCTCGGCCCGGGCGCATGAACACCTGCGCCGGACCGGTCGGCCGCTGCTCGGCGATGTGCTCGCCTTCGAACGCGAGGCAGGAGAGCGAATGATTCTTGAGACCGATCACTTCTCCGCTTTCGTGCCCTTCGCGGCCCGCTGGCCGATCGAGGTCCACCTCGTTCCGCACCGCCAGGTGGGAAGCGTCGACGAGCTCGACGAGACCGAACGCGACGACCTGGCCCGCGTCTATCCGGAGGTGCTGCGCCGCATCGACGGCCTCTACCCGAGTCCCACCCCGTATATCGCGGCCTGGCACCAGGCACCGGTCAACAGTGCCGACCGCCGCGCCGACTGGCTCCACCTCGAGATCACGAGCCCCCGCAGAGCGGAGAACAAGCTGAAGTTCCTCGCCGGTTCGGAGGCCGCCATGGGTGCCTTCGTCGGCGACGTCTCCGCCGAGGAGACCGCAGCCAGACTGCGAGCCGTGACCCTGGAACCCCTCGCCGAGGCGGCCGTACCCGTGAGCGCGAACGCGAGCACGGCTTCGGCACTCGACCCGGAAGACGATCGTTCATGACCACAGAGACCCCCGAGGCCGTATCCACACCGACCCCCGAACACCTCGCCGAGGAGTTCGAGTCCCTGTTCGGATACCGTCCGATTGGTTCCTTCCGTGCTCCAGGCAGGGTGAACTTCATCGGCGAACACACCGACTACAACGCCGGCTTCGTCCTGCCGATCGCCATCGATCGGGCGGTGTACGTCGCCATCGGTCGGCGACCCGACAACGGCGCTGCCGGGCAAGGCGGGGACGTGCCAGGGCTGCGGGGCGAGGACGCAGGGAACACGGGAACTGTGCAGCCGCCTCGGCGTGGGGAGAGCATTCGCATCGTTTCAGACCATCGCGATGACACCGGCCAGAGAATGTTCGGCCAGTTCGCGGCCGCGGAACTCGTGCCCGGAAGCCTGCCCGGGTGGCTGAGCCATCCTGCCGGAGTCGTCGATGAGATCGCGAAGACCACCGGCACGGTGGTCGGCGGAGTCGACCTCTATATCGAATCCACCGTGCCCGTCGGTGCCGGACTGTCCTCATCGCACGCACTCGAAGTCGCGGTGCTCATCGCCCTCGACGAGGTGTATGGCCTCGGTCTCGACGACCGGGAGAAAGTCCTGCTGACTCAGCGAGCCGAGAACGACTTCGTCGGTGCACCGACAGGAATCGTCGACCAGGCCGCGTCGATCATGACCGAGGCCGGGCATGCGCTCTTCCTCGACTGCCGCGACCTCAGTGCTCGCCAGATTCCCTTCGACCTCGACGCCGAGGGACTCAGACTCCTCGTCATCGACTCGAAAGTCTCTCACTCGCACAGCGAAAGCGGATATGGCGCCCGGCGGAGGACCTGTGAGGAATCCGCCGCGATCTTCGGAGTCGACAGTCTGCGGGAACTCGCCGACGACGTCGACCTGAGCGATCTGACAGAGGAGCAGCGCAAGCGGGTGCGCCATGTCATCGCCGAAAACGCCCGGGTCCGCGCCACCGTCGAACTGCTCGAGGACAATGAACGATCAACAGGCGACGACCATGACGCGCGCATCAGTGCCATCGGCGACCTGTTGGTGGCCTCCCACGAATCTCTGCAGCACGACTACGAGGTCTCGTGCGTCGAACTCGACGTGGCGGTTGCCGCCGCGATGGGAGCCGGAGCACTCGGGGCGCGGATGATCGGCGGCGGCTTCGGCGGTTCCGCGATCGCCCTCATCCACGCAGACCAGGTTGTTCAAGTTGGCGACGCCGTCACCGCGGCATTCGCCGAGCACGGCTACGGGGAGCCGGACATCTTCGCCGTCAGCGCGGGCCGGGGTGCTGCCCGTTTCGACTGAGCCCCTGAATCGGCCGAACCTGTTTCGGCTGAGCCGCCGGTGCAGCCGAGCCGGGCAGGCATTGACCTCTCGAAGCAACGCGGTTCATGCTTGAACCTCAGACGAGGATGAACTCGGAGCGGGGGAGCGGCATGGATATCTGCGACGTCAATGGAGTGAGCCTCGGCGTCGACGAGTTCGGAGAGGCGGATGCGCTGCTGGTTCTCTGCCTCGGTGCCCCGACGATGCTGTCCTGGCCCGATGCTCTGTGCGAGCAGCTGGCAGAGCAGGGACGTCACGTTGTGCGCTGCGATCTCCGGGATGCCGGGGCCTCGAGCCATGGTGACCTCGAATCACCGGACTACACCCTGCGAGACCTTGCTGCTGATGCCGCCGAACTCGCACGGACCTTCGATGGCCGACCCGCCCAACTCGCAGGAATCGGTATCAGCGGGATGGTCGCGCAGGTCGCGGCTCTCGACCATCCGAAGGCGTTTTCGGCACTCACTCTCATCGGCACCCGACCGGTCGCTCCCGGCCCGGTCGACGGTGACCTGCCGGATCATGATGAGGCGACGATGGGTCCGTTGTTCTCCCGTCCGCAGCCGGACTGGACGGACGTCGACTCGGTGGCCGACTATATGGCCGAAGGTGCACGGATCCTCGGCGACGACCCTGAAGAGGCACGGGCAGTCGCCGCGCGGATCTGGGCACGCACGCAGAGCTCTGATTCAGAACAGGGCTCAGTTCCGACACAGAACTCGGATCCGGAAGCTCATCTGGCCGATCAGCTGGGAATGGTGTTCTCCCGCCTCGATTGCCAGCCACGCTGGCGAGAACGACTGCCGCAGCTGCGAGTGCCGACGCTGGTCATGCACGGCAGGCGTGACCCGTTCTTCCCCGTGGGCAATGGAGAGGCGCTCGCCCGGGAGATTCCTGGTGCCCGCCTGCTGATCCTCGAGAACGCCTCGACCGTCGTACCGACCGCCGACATCCCCGAGGTTGCGGCGGCGATGGCAGCGCTCTGAGCGGATCGACGCAGACTGAGGCGATCAGTCGGTGCCGGCCGCGCCTGCGGTGTCGTCGGGAGTTTCGACGATGCGGATCGGGCGCAGCTTCGCCCAGATGAGGAAGACGGCCGCGGCGATGATGAGGCCGATTCCGGTCCACAGGTTCGCATCGACCCCGCCGGTGCGCTCTGCTTCGTCGGGAGTGAAGCCGACGATTCCGGCGATCGTGAGGATGACGCCGAAGATCGCCAGCAGCGCACCGATGAAGTTGCGGACGTCGAAGGCGCCTGCGGTCTTGGTCAGTTCGTTGGATTTGCTCATGGTCTCACTGGCTCCTTCAGCCGAATGTCACGTTGAGGATGATGACGAGCACCAGGGCGACACCCGCGACGGGCACGGGGCGCTTCCAGAACGGCGCCTTCGGTTCGCTGAGGTCCTCGAAATCGGACTTCGGGGTCTCCGAGTAGACGAGTCCGCGCAGCTCCGCGGCGGGCTTCGGCGTGGTGAACAGGGTGACGATCACCGACAGGACGATGTCGACGACGAACGCTGTGCTGGCCGCGAGGAATGCGGCACCCTGACCGGGCAGATCGAGGACTCCGGTCTCGGCGAGGATGAACACGAACACGGCCGAGAGCGTGCCGCCGACGAGGCCGACCCAACCGGCGGTCGCCGACATCCGCTTCCAGAACATACCGAGGATGAACGTGGCGAACAGCGGGGCGTTGAAGAAGCCGAACAGCGTCTGCAGGTAATCCATGAGGTTGGAGAAGTTGCCCGCGATGAGCGCCGTGAAGATCGCGACGACACAGGCACCGATCGTCGCCCAGCGGCCGATCTTCAGGTAGTAGTCGTCCTCGCGGTCCTTGACCACGTACTGCTGCCACAGGTCATAGCTGAAGACCGTGTTGAACGCGGAGATGTTCGCGGCCATACCGGCCATGAACGCGGCGAGGAGGCCGGCGATCGCCACACCGAGGAGACCGTTGGGCAGGACCTCGCGCATGAGCAGCAGAAGCGCGTCGTTGTACGTCACTCCCGTCTGTTCGAGCGCGGTCGCCTCGTCGATGGAGGCCGAGATCTCCTTGAACTGCGTCATCTGCGGCACGAGGACCGCGGCGATCATGCCGGGGACGACGACGATGAAGGGGATGAGCATCTTCGGGAATGCGCCGATGATCGGGGTCAGGCGCGCGGCATTGATCGACTTCGATGCCATGGCGCGCTGGACCTCGACGAAGTTCGTCGTCCAGTAGCCGAAGGAGAGGACGAAGCCGAGGCCGAAGACGATGCCGACGACCGAAAGCACGGGGTTGGAGAAGCCGGAGAGCTGCTCGCCGGGCCAGCTGCTCAGCTGCTCGGCGCCGAGCATTCCGTCATTGCTCACTCGGTCGACCAGCCCGTCCCAGCCGCCGACGCGGTTGAGGCCGATGAGGGTGAGCGGCAGGAGGGCAGCGACGATGACGAAGAACTGCAGCACCTCGTTGTAGATGGCCGCGCTCAGCCCGCCGAGGGTGATGTAGGACAGGACGATGGCGGCCGCGACGATGAGGGTGATCCACAGCGGCCAGCCGAGCAGTCGATTGACGATCGTGCCGAGCAGGAACAGGTTGACGCCGGCGATGAGCAGCTGTGCGACGGCGAAGGACAGTGCGTTGACGAGGTGGGCACCCGTGCCGAAGCGCTTGCGCATGAACTCCGGAACCGACCGGACCTTCGATCCGTAGTAGAAGGGCATCATCACGACGCCGAGGAACAGCATCGCCGGGACCGCGCCGATCCAGAAGTAGTGCATCGTCGGCATGCCGTACTGGGCGCCCGTGGCGGACATGCCCATGATCTCCACGGCGCCGAGGTTGGCCGAGACGAAGGCGAGGGCCGTGACCCAAGCAGGCAGGCTCCGTCCGGAGAGGAGGAACTCGATGCTCGAGGAGATCCCGCGCTTGGCGAACCAGCCGATGCCGAGGACGAAGATGAAGTAGATCGCTATCAGCAGATAGTCGATCCACTGTGCGTCCAAGCGGATTGCTTCCAAGGTTCCTCCATATGCGTCAGTGCATCGCTTCGTAATGCGTCAGTGCATGGCTGCGTGTGGTGTAAGACACCCGAGTGGACACTTTAGAGGATTGTGAGCCTGATCGCTAGTGATCGAACCTGAACAGTTTTGATCGTTTGCTGGCGAGGGTCAGACGACCTCGACCTCAACGCCCGCCTCGCGCAGGGCGGTGAGTTCGGATTCCTCGCTCTTCGAATCGGTGATGAGCTGCTGGATCTGCTCGGTCGGAACAGTGAGCACCGATGAGCGGAGACCGACCTTCGTGTGATCGACGAGCGCGGTGACGCGCCCTGCCCCGGCGGCCATGGCCCGATCTGTATCGGCGACAGGAAAGGCGGGAGTCGAGAGCCCGAAGTCCGCGGCCAGTCCGTTCCCGGAGAGGAAGACGGTGTCGGCGCGCAGGCCGAGCAGCTGAGACACAGTGCCGCCGCCGACGAAGGCCCGGATCGAATGGCGCAGCAGACCGCCGACGACGATGACCTCGTTGTCGGGGCAGGAGACCATGGACTCGGCGACGAGCAGCGAATTCGTCACCACGCGCAGACCCGAACGCGTCACGAGCTCCTTGGCCAGCAGTTCGGTCGTCGTTCCCGGCCCCAGCGCCACGACGTCGCCGTTGCGCACCTGGGCCGCTGCAGCACGCGCGATCGCCGTCTTCTCGGCCAGAGCCTGCTCGAGCTTCTCCGCATAGCTCGACTCCCGCGCGCTCGAGGCGAGAACGGCGCCGCCGTGGGTGCGGATGAGTCTGCCCTCCTCGGCGAGCTGATCGAGGTCCCGGCGGATGGTCACGGCCGAAGTATCGAGCTTCTCCGACAGGGAAGTGATGGAGACGGCGCCGTCTCTCTCGATCGTATCGACGATGATGTTGCGTCTCTGAGCGGCGATCATGGGGCCATAGTACAAGCCCGGAGGTCGGGCCGACTTCAAGGACGAGGCACGACCGCGGGCCTGGAGGCACGACCGCGGGCCCGGAGGGATGATCCTCCGGGCCCGCGGTCAACCCGTTCGCCGCTGGGCGAGGTGCGATGGGAGCTGAGTCGGACTCAGCCGCGCACGAGTGCCTCGGTCAGCGCACGCGCGGCGTCGATGACCGACTTTGCGTGCAGGCGACCGGGCTGGCGGGTGAGCCGGTCGACCGGCCCGGAGATCGAGACGGCCGCGACCACCCGATTGCTCGGCCCGCGCACGGGAGCCGACACCGAGGCGACGCCCCGTTCGCGTTCGGCGATGGACTGGGCCCAGCCTCGGCGACGGACCCCGGAGAGCATGGTCGCGGAGAACCGGGCACCGCGCAGGCCCGTGTGCAGACGGTCCGGCTCCTCCCAGGCCAGCAGCACCTGAGCCGCAGAACCGGCGCGCATCGACAGCGTCGCGCCGATCGGCACGGAGTCGCGCAGACCCACGGGGCGCTCGGCCGCGGCCACGCACAGGCGCAGATCGCCCTGACGGCGGAAGAGCTGAGCGGACTCACCCGTCTGATCGCGCAGCTGACCGAGCACCGGCCCGGCCGCGGCCAGCAGGCGGTCCTCGCCGGCGGCCGACGACAGCTCGGCCAGACGCGGCCCGAGGACGAAACGTCCCTGCAGGTCGCGACCGACGATGCGGTGGAATTCGAGGGCAACAGCCAGGCGGTGGGCAGTGGGGCGTGCCAGTCCGGTCAGCGTCACCAATTCGGCGAGAGAGGCGGGTCCGGCCTCAAGTGCGGAGAGAACCATTGCGGCCTTGTCGATGACCCCGACGCCGCTACCATTGCTTGTCATAGGCACCATTGTGCGCGTCTCAGTGGGCGAGATGCAAGTTCGCATTGCGATACGGGCGAGTAGATTTCGAATACGCACTCACTCCAGTGCGCACATCGCAGTTCATCGACGCGCCGTACCTCGGCCCGTCAGGTCTACATCGGGTGCAGAGATCCCTGCACCGGCGGGAGGAACCATGCCACGCACATTGGCCGAGAAGGTCTGGGCCGATCACGTCGTCTCACGAGGTGTTGACGGTGCGCCGGACCTTATCTACATCGACCTCCACCTCGTCCACGAGGTGACCAGCCCGCAGGCCTTCGACGGACTCCGACTCGCCGGGCGCCCAGTGCGCCGCCCCGACCTCACCATCGCCACCGAGGACCACAACACCCCGACGTGGGACATCGACAAGCCGATCGCCGAACCGACCTCGGCCACGCAGATCAACACCCTGCGCAAGAACGCCGATGAATTCGGCATCCGCCTGCACAGCCTCGGCGACGCCGACCAGGGAATCGTCCACGTCGTGGGACCGCAGCTGGGTCTGACCCAGCCGGGCACCACCGTCGTCTGCGGCGACTCGCACACCTCCACCCACGGCGCCTTCGGAGCGCTCGCCTTCGGCATCGGCACCTCCGAAGTCGAACACGTGCTCGCCACGCAGACGCTCAGCCTCAAGCCCTTCAAGACGATGTCGATCACCGTCGACGGCGACCTGCCCGAAGGCTCGAGCGCCAAGGACATCATCCTCGCCATCATCGCGAAGATCGGCACCGGCGGGGGACAGGGCTACGTGCTCGAATACCGCGGCTCGGCCATCCGCCAGCTGTCGATGGAAGCCCGGATGACGATCTGCAATATGTCGATCGAAGCCGGCGCCCGCGCCGGAATGGTCGCCCCCGACGAGACGACCTTCGAATACGTCAAGGGCCGTCCCCACGCCCCCGAAGGCGAAGACTGGGACGCGGCCGTCGAGTACTGGAAGACCCTCTACACCGACGAAGGCGCGGAATTCGACGCCGAGGTGGTCCTCAAGGCCGAAGACATCGAACCCTTCGTCACCTGGGGAACGAACCCCGGCCAGGGCCTGCCGCTGTCGGCGAGCGTGCCCAGCCCCGACGACTTCACCGACGAGAACGACAAAGCCGCAGCCGCCAATGCGCTGGCCTATATGGGCCTGACCCCGGGTACGCCGCTGCGCGAGATCGACGTCGACACCGTCTTCCTCGGGTCCTGCACGAACTCCCGGATCGAAGATCTCCGGGCCGCCGCCGAGGTGGTCCGCGGCCGCAAGAAGGCCGACAACGTCCGCTTCATGGTCGTTCCCGGCTCCGCGAAGGTCCGACTCCAGGCCGAAGAAGAGGGCCTCGACGTCATCTTCAAGGACTTCGGCGGCGAATGGCGCTTCGCCGGCTGCTCGATGTGCTTAGGGATGAACCCGGACCAGCTGGCCGAAGGCGAACGCTGCGCCTCGACCTCGAACCGCAACTTCGAAGGCCGCCAGGGCAAGGGCGGGCGCACCCACCTCGTCTCACCGCTCGTGGCCGCGGCCACCGCGGTGCGCGGCACGCTCTCCTCACCGGGCGACGTCGCCGACCTGCCGCGGGATGCCGAACCCGTGGAATGGGCCGACAACCGCCTGTCCCTCAACCTGACACCCGTCTCGGCGAACGACTGACAAAGGAGGACGAGCCATGGAAGCTTTCACCACCCACACCGGCATCGGCGTTCCTCTGCGCCGATCCAATATCGACACCGACCAGATCATTCCCGCGAAGTTCCTCAAGCGGGTCACCCGCACTGGCTTCGAGGACGCCCTGTTCTACCGGTGGCGGTCAGGCGACGATTTCGTCCTCAACGACCCCGATTTCGCATCCGGCTCCGTCCTCGTCGCCGGCCCCGACTTCGGCACCGGCTCCTCCCGCGAGCACGCCGTCTGGGCGCTCAAGGACTACGGCTTCCGCGTCGTCCTGTCCTCCCGCTTCGGCGATATCTTCCGCGGCAACTCCGGCAAAGAGGGCCTGCTGGCCGCCCAGCTCGAACAGGCCGATATCGAACTGATCTGGAAGATCCTCGAGAACCATCCCGGCACCTCGATCACCGTCGACCTGAACGAGAAGACCGTGACGTGCGACACCGTCACCGTGTCCTTCCAGATCGACGACTACACGCGCTGGCGCCTGCTCGAAGGCCACGACGACATCAGCCTCACCCTGGCCAAGGAAGACGAGATCGTCGCCTACGAATCCTCCCGCTTCGCCTTCAAGCCGACGACCCTGCCCGCCAAGGTCTGACCCTCACCTAAGCCGGCCCACCCGTACCGTTTCCACCCCGCCGAGGATGCCCACCGTCACACGTCCGGACGTGACGGTGGGCATCCTCGGCGAATCGGTGGGATACCGTCGGCTGGGTTAGTCTAGGACGGTGCCCGCGGCAATCGTGGGGCACCGTCTCCGGGTGGCATCCCGCCCGGATCCGATCATCGGAATCAGGGAGGAACATGCTCGAAGTACGTGGGGGAAATCCGCTGGACGGCACCGTCCGAGTCCGCGGCGCCAAGAACCTGGTGCCCAAGGCGATGGTGGCCTCTCTGCTCGGTGAGACCCCGTCCGTGCTGCGCGGCGTGCCCAACATCCGCGATGTCGAGATCGTCACCGGACTCCTTGAACTCCACGGAGTCCGCGTCACCTCCGGCCCCGACGGGGACCAGCCCGACGGCGAACTCCACCTCGACCCGGCCGATGTGGCTCAGGGCTCCATCGTCGACATCGACGCCCACGCCGGATCCTCTCGCATCCCGATCCTCTTCTGCGGACCTCTCCTGCACAGCCTCGGTCAGGCGTTCATCCCCGACCTCGGCGGCTGCCATATCGGCGACCGCCCCATCAACTTCCACCTCGATGTGCTCCGCAAGTTCGGAGCCGAGGTCGACAAGACCCCCGGCGGCATCATGCTCAAGGCGCACAGCCGCCTGCAGGGCACCAAGGTCGAACTGCCCTACCCCTCCGTCGGTGCCACGGAACAGGTGCTGCTGACCGCGGTCCGCGCCGAAGGCGTGACCGAGCTGCGGGGCGCGGCCATCGAACCGGAGATCATGGATCTCATCGCGCTGCTGCAGAAGATGGGCGCGATCATCACCGTCGACACCGACCGCGTTGTGCGCATCGAAGGCGTCGACACCCTCCGCGGGTTCATCCACCGCGCCCTGCCCGACCGCAACGAGACCGCGTCCTGGGCCTCGGCGGCACTGGCCACCGGCGGAGACATCTTCGTCGAAGGCGCCAGCCAGCCGGAGCTCATCACGTTCCTCAACGTCTTCCGCAAGATCGGCGGAGAATTCGATGTGCAGGAGAACGGCATCCGCTTCCGCCACCCCGGCGGCAAACTCCGATCCTTTGCGCTGGAAACCGACGTCCACCCCGGCTTCATGACCGACTGGCAGCAGCCGTTGGTCGTCGCGATGACTCAGGCCGAAGGTCTGTCGATCATCCACGAGACCGTGTATGAGAACCGCTTCGGCTTCACCGACGCCCTGCGCGATATGGGTGCGCAGATCCAGCTCTACCGCGAATGTCTCGGCGGCACTCCCTGCCGCTTCGGACGACGGAACTACCAACACTCGGCCGTGATCTCCGGACCCACCGACCTCAAGGGCACCCGCATCGACGTTCCCGATCTGCGCGGCGGCTTCAGCCACCTCATCGCCGCATTGGCTGCCCAGGGTGCGAGCGAAGTCCACGGCATCGAACTCATCAACCGCGGCTACGAGAACTTCCTCGACAAACTCACCGGACTCGGTGCCGAGGTCTCCGCATGAGCGCCGACATCGAACCGGACGCGAACGACCACGATCTCGTCTCCTTCGATCCCGCCTCGGTGCGGTCCCAGAACCGGGCCGGCACCGTCGCCGCCACAGCGGCCTTCGGGCTCATGCGCACGGCCACGAAGATGAGCGTGCGGGGAGTCGAGCACCTGCCGCCGGCCGGCACGGGCATCATCGCCGCCGCCTACCATGCCAACCATCTCGACCCGATCCTCGTGGGGCTGGCGCTGAAGCGCAACGGTCGGATGCCGCACTTCCTCGCGAAGTCGACGCTGTTCACCGGGGTGCTCGGCAAGATCCTCAAGACCATCGGGCAGATCCCGGTGCTGCGCGCCTCGGCCTCGGCCGGGGACTCCCTCGAATATGCGAAGGACGCCCTGGCGAACGGCCAGACCGTCGTCATCTACCCCGAGGGCACGCTGACGAAGGACCCGGAGCTGTGGCCCCAGCACTTCAAGACCGGCACTGCCCGGCTGGCGCTGGAGACCGGAGCCCCGATCATCCCCGTCGCCCACTGGGGACTGGACACGGTCTACCCGCGCGGGCAGAAGAAGGTCCGCTTCCGCCCCTTCAGCCATGACTCCGTCGTGGCCTTCGGTCCCGCCATCGACTATTCGGATCTGTGGGATCACCGGGCTGAGAAGAAGACGATGGGAGACCTCTCCCAGCGTGTGAAGAACACCGTGGCGGCGATGGTGGCCGAACTGTCCGAACGCGAACTGCCGCAGCGTTTCACAGCTAAGGAGACTGGCGAATGAGCGTCGACAAGATCACCGTCCTCGGAGCCGGATCGTGGGGAACCACCTACGCCGCGGTCATCGCCGACGCCGGATTCCCCGTCACCCTGTGGGCCCGCCGTCCCGAGGTCGCCGAAGAGATCAACTCCACGCACACCAACGAGCGCTACCTGGGCGAGCGACTCCTGCCCGAGGGGCTGAGTGCGACCGCTGACGATATCGCCGCGGTCACCGACGCCGAGGTCATCGTCCTCGCCGTGCCCGCCCAGACCCTGCGGGAGAACCTCACCCGGTGGAAGCCGCATCTGCGTGAGGGTGTGAAGCTCGTGAGCCTGATGAAGGGCATCGAGGTCGACACCGGCAAACGCATGTCCGAGGTCATCGCCGAGGTCGCCGAGGTCGACGAATCCCAGATCGCCGTCGTCTCCGGACCCAATCTGGCGCGGGAGATCGCCGACCGGCAGCCCACCGCCACCGTCGTCGCGTCCTCCGACATCACCACCGCCGAGGTGGTCGCGGAGATCAGCGCGAACGCGTACTTCCGCCCGTATACGAACACCGACGTCGTCGGCGTCGAGATCGGCGGTGCGATCAAGAACATCATCGCCCTGTCCGTGGGCATCGCCGACGGACAGAAGCTCGGCGACAACTCGAAGGCGTCGATCATCACCCGCGGGCTCGCCGAAACCTCTCGCCTAGCCGCGGCCATGGGCGCCGAGGCGCACACCCTGTCCGGACTCGCCGGGCTCGGCGACCTCGTGGCCACCTGCGCCTCGCCCCTGTCGCGCAATCGCACCTTCGGACGCCACCTCGGTGAGGGGATGAGCCTCGAGGACGTCATCGCCCACACCTCGCAGACGGCCGAAGGCGTGAAATCCGCTCCCGCCGTCCTCGCCCTGGGGCGACGCAACGGCGTCGACCTGCCCATCACCGAGGCGGTCTGTGCGGTTCTCGCCGGAAAACTGCAGGTTGACGAACTCGCCGGATTGCTGTTGTCTCGGAAGCGTAAGCACGAAGGACCACCCGCCTGATTCACACCGAATCTCAGGCACCCGCTGGAAAACTAGGAGCACAAATGAGCGCCAACTCACCGTTCTTCAACCTTCCCGAACTTCCCACCTTCACGCTGACGAGCACCGACATCGAAGACGGTGGGGTGCTCACCGGCCCCCAGCTCTCCGGCGCCATGGGCGTGCCCGGCGGTGAGGACGTCTCTCCGCAGCTGTCCTGGTCCGGGTTCCCCGAAGAGACCAAGGCCTTCGCCGTGACCTGCTACGACCCCGACGCTCCCACCGGCTCGGGCTTCTGGCACTGGGTCGTCACCGACCTCGACGCCTCGGTGACGAGCTTGGAGGCCAACGCCGGTGACCCGGCCGCCGACCGCCTGCCCAGCGGTGCCGTGACCCTGCGCAACGACGCCGGCGAACCCCGCTTCGTCGGTGCCGCCCCGCCGGAGGGCCACGGACCGCACCGCTATTTCTTCATCGTCACCGCTCTGGCCGAACCGCTGGGCATCGACGAATCCGCAACACCTGCCTTCGCCGGCTTCAACATGTTCTTCAAGGGCATCGGCCGGGCGTGGCTGGAATGCACGTACGAGGCCAAGTGAGCTAAAGTCTTTCAGTCCGCGCACACCTGACCCGCTGTGCGCACCCGTGTCCGGTCCGAGTGCACGGGAGTACCACTTCAGCAAGGAAACTCATGGCAGACAACGATCACCGGCCCCTTGTCGCAGTCCTCTTCGGAGGCCGTTCGAGCGAGCACTCCGTCAGCTGCGTCACCGCGGCCGGGGTGATCGGTGCCATCGACGCCGATGCCTTCGATGTTCTGCCGATCGGCATCACGAAGACCGGTGTGTGGCGGGTCGTCGACGACTGGGCGAGCATGCGCTTCGACCCGCAAGCCATGCCCGAGGTCACGGACAATGGGACCGAGGTGATTCCTCCGGTCTCTGCCGACGGGTCACCGCTGCTGCACCGCGATGCCGAGGGCAATTACACCGAACTCGGTACCGTCGACGTATTCTTCCCACTCCTGCACGGCCGCTTCGGTGAGGACGGAACCCTGCAGGGACTGTTCGAACTCAGCGACACCGCGTTCGTCGGCTCCGGAGTGTTCTCCTCCGCCGCGAGCATGGACAAGCACTACACGAAGTCACTCATGGCCCACGCCGGAGTCCCCACCTGCCCGTGGGAGCTCGTGACCGAGACGATGTGGGCCGCAGACCGCGCGGAGGCGGAGAGGCGAGTGGCCGCGCTCGGCCTGCCCGTGTTCGTCAAACCCGCCCGTGCCGGATCGTCCATGGGAGTCAGCCGGGTCGCCGAGGCGGCCGACCTCGAAGCCGCCCTGCTCGGTGCCTTCGAACACGACTCCAAGGTCATCGTCGAACCCGAGGTCAGCGGTCGTGAGGTCGAATGCGCCGTGCTCGGTTCTGTCTATGACACGGAGCTGCGAGTGTCCTCTCCCGGAGAGATCCGGGTGAGCGGCGACCACTCCTTCTACGATTTCGACGCCAAGTACCTCGACCTCGCCGCCGCGGAGGTCACCTGTCCGGCCGATCTCGACGAGACGGTGACCGCCCGGGTTCAGGAGTTGGCCGCCTCGGTGTTCCGTCTCTTCGACTGCACCGGTCTGGCCCGCGTCGACACCTTCGTCACGGACACCGGCGAGGTCGTCATCAACGAACTCAACACCCTTCCCGGGTTCACTCCCACCTCGGCGTACCCGTTCATGTGGGCGCAGTCGGGACTCGAATACTCCGAACTCATCGGCGAACTCATCTCGATCGCCCTGATCGACCACGCCCGCGCGAAGTAGGCACGCGGGCCGCGGAGCAACCGCCTCCGTGGAGCAATCGCGTCTTCGGTGGGCGCTCTAGCCGGCGATGTCCTCGGCTCCGACGCACTCGTTCTCCGGAGGGAACTTCGACAGGGTCGGTGAGATCGCGGCGAGCACGTCATTGCCTGACTCGGCCTTGCGGTTGACGAGCACCTCGACGGCGGGGGTGCGCCCGTAGCTGGTGAACCTCCACGTCGAATCGTCGTCCTCGACCGGCTTCGAGATCCAATCGACTCCGGACACGCTCACGCACTGATCCGTCGTCGGCCCGGGGGGAGTGACTCCGCAGCGCAGCACCGCGACGTTGGGATCTCCCCACGCCTTCGTGCCCTGCGAGGAGGTCGTGCGTGCCTTCTCACCCGAGATCTCATCGGGCAGGGTGAGCAGGATGTCGGCACACTTCGGATTCGCCGCATCCTTGGCCGGTTCGACGATGACGGTGCGCGAACACCCGGTCACCGCCAGACCGGTGAGCACCGTGGCCAATGCGACGAAGGTGAGAGAACGACGACGGTGCGCGGGCCGGGCGTTGCGGCGCGTCGAAGCAGGGCGAGATCTCATAGGACTACCGTATCGCCCGATAACCTGGAGCCATGACCCGACTGTCCGAACTTGGCGAATCACACATCATCTCCCGCGTGCTGGGCCGCAACCCCAGCAGCACGCACGTGATTGTCGGACCCGGAGATGATGCGGCCGTGACCGCACCTGAGGGTCGACTCGTCTCGACCGCGGACATGCTCGTGGAGAACGAGGACTTCACTCGCGAGTGGTTGGACTGGAAAAAGCTCGGAGTCAAGGCAGCGGCCCAGAACCTCGCCGACGTCTGTGCCATGGGAGCGATGCCGCACGGACTGCTCGTTTCCGTCGCCGTTCCGGATGACACGGACATCGCCTGCCTCGAAGCCCTGTACTCCGGGCTCTTCGACGAAGCGGAACGAGCAGGGACGGCTTTGGACTGCACGGTGCCGATCATCGGCGGGGATCTGTCGTCCTCGGGTCTCATCGTCATCGCCATCACCGCTCTCGGGACGGTGGAGGAGGAGTCCGCAATTCTGCGCTCCGGCGCCCGGCCCGGAGATTCGCTCTACCTGGCCGGAACGGTCGGTCGATCCGCCGCCGGGCTCGACCTGCTCTTCGCCGGAGCGCGACCTGACACCGCCGGACCGGAACTCCGCTCGCTCATCGACACCCAGCTGGCGCCACAGCCTGGCTACGGTGCGCTACGCACGGTCGGGGCGGCCTCGGCGATGATCGACGTCTCCGACGGGCTCAGCCTCGACCTCGCCCGGGTGGCAACCGCCTCGGGGGTGGGCATCGACCTTGACCGATCACTCCTGCGCGACCTCGTCGACCCGCTGCTGCCCGCAGCCGAATTCGTGCTCGAAACACGGGCGACTGGAGGGTCAGGCGACGGGGTCGGAAAAACGGAGGTGGCCGCGACGGCAGAGGATCTGGCGCTGTCCTGGGTGCTCGACGGGGGAGAGGACCACGGCTTCGCCGCGTCTGCGCCGCCGTCCGCCGTGCCTGGAGTAGGCTGGCGGAGAATCGGTGAGGTCCGCACCGGACACGATGTCAGCCTCGACGGCACACCCGTGCCGGCGAGCGGTTTCAGCCATTTCGGGAAGTGACATGAGCAACGCCATCAGCCTCAACGGTCGTCTGGCCGCCCGCTGGGCCCGCCGTGCGGTCGACCGGCTGCGCAAGGAACGCACCGAGATCGACGAGCTCAACGTCTTCCCCGTCCCCGACGGCGACACGGGCACGAACATGTACCACACTCTGCGCGCCGCCTACCTCGCCGTCGAAGAGCTCACCGGCCCCGTCACCCTCCCACAGGTCGTCGCGGCACTGGCCGCCGGAGCCGGACGTGGTGCGCGCGGCAATTCCGGGCTCATCCTCGCTGTCGCTCTGCAGGGCGTCGCCGATGCTCTGGCCGGAGTCACCGTGGCCACCGCCGACGCCATGGCCACCGCCCTGGAGACCGCGTCCGACCGGGCTCGGTCCGCCGTCGCCCGACCCGTCGACGGCACCATGCTCACCGTCCTCGACGCCATGGCCACCGAGGCCCGCGAACGTGCCGACGACGGAGCCTCCCTGATCGATGTCATCGCGGCAGTGCGGGAACGCTCCCGGTCCGCCCTGCGGGAGACCACCGGACAGCTCACCGTGCTGCGCGAAGCCGAGGTCGTCGACGCCGGATCGACGGGAATCGTCGAACTCTTCGACCTCCTCTACGCCACCGTCACCGGCCGTACCCCGCAGGATTCGATGCTCGCCGAGGTAGCCCGCGCCCCGAAGATCATCCACGAAGCCACCGCCGACGAACTCGAGATCGTCGCCATCCTCGCCGACACCCCCGCGGACTCGCTCGCCGAGGATCTCGACCGCCTCGGCGGGACCTCGATCGTCATCAACGCGGCCAAGGTCCACGTCCACGTCGCCGACGAAACGACCGCCGCGACCGTCATCGACCGCCTCGGCGAATACGGGATCGCCCGGCTCGATATGGAAGACCTGCGGATGCACGAGGAGGAGGGCGAGACGAAGCTCATCGCCCTGGTCAAGGGCACGGGACTGCTCATGCACACCGCGCTCAACGGGGCTACGGCGCTGACTCCGGAGGTGGGGGACCTGTTCGAGACGATGTCCGAACTCATCGCCGCCGAAGACCGGGAGGTCATCGTCATCCCCAGCTCCACCTCGGCGCTGAAGTCCCTGGCAGGGCTGGGTGCGCACGTCGTGCGCTCCCGCAACGTCGGCACCCTGCTCTCGGCCCTGGCCGTCTACGATCCGTTCGCCCCGGCGGGGGAGATCTTCGCCGATATGACCGAAGCGGCCGCGGGCACGAGGGTGGGCACGATCTACTCGGCCGATCAGCTCGCCACCGACCCTCCGACGGGGATGCTGCCGGTGATCGATGAGCACGTCGGGGATAGGGCAGGTGCCGGTCTGGGGTCGGGCACGGCTCTCGGTCCGGGTGGGGGCACGGCAGTGGCGGCTCATCCGGCACAGTTCTACCGGGTCTTCATCGAAGGCCGCGCGAAGACCCAGAGCACGGAGCTGCGGACCTTGGTGGAGAAGCTCGCCGATCGGCTGCTCGGTGCCGGGGGAGAGCTGCTCACCGTCGTCCACGGACCCGACTGCGCACCGGAGGTGCTCGACCACCTGCGTGACTGGATCCAGAAGTCACATGAGACCGTCCACTTCCAGGACATCGATGCCAGAGACTCCGGAGTGCTCGTGATCATGGGGGTCGAATGACGACCCGGCTCGAAGACAACTTCCGGCCGGGCGATCGGAAGAACCTGGCCAAACGTGGGGTGCATTCGGTCACCGACCTGCTCCGCTTCTTCCCGCGGCGCTACCTCGTCCCCGGGGAGCGCACGGAACTCGGGGATCTGCCCCTGGGGGAAACCGCGATCATCCAGGCCGAAGTCATCCGGGTGGAGACGCGACGGATGAAACAGCGGAAAGGAACCATCACCGAAGTCATCGTCCATGACGGGAAGCAGTCGATGAAGATCGCGTTCTTCAACCAGTACTGGTTGGAGAAGTCGCTGAAGCCGGGACTGACCGTCGTCTTCGGCGGCAAGGTGGAATCGTTCCGCGGGCAGCTGACGCTAGCGTCTCCGGTGTGGCTCAACCGCACCGAGGATGACCATGAGTGGACTCCCGAGGACCTCAACTCGCCGTTCCCCATCTACCCGGCTGTGAAGAAGATCGCACAGTCCCGGCTGTGGAGTTCGATCAAGACCCTGCTCACCGTCGCTGGGCCCGAGGAGTTCGAGGATCCGCTGCCGAAGGGGCTGCGGGACGCTCATGAGCTGCCGGACCTGCGCACAGCTCTCGAAGACATGCATCGACCGCGGAAGATCGAGGACGTCGAACGGGCCCGGCTGAGGTGGAAATGGGAAGAGGCGCTCGCCCTGCAGACCGAATTCGCCGCCCGCAAAGCGAAACTGGCCGACGAGAAGGCGACGCCGCTGCTCACGCAGGGGACGAAGAGCCGCCGGTTCGACGAAGACCTGCCCTTCACCCTCACCGCATCCCAGGTCAGGGTCGGTGAGGAGATCGCTGAGGACATGGCCGCAGACCGGCCGATGCACCGGCTCCTGCACGGTGACGTCGGTTCCGGTAAGACCCTCGTGGCACTGCGGGCCATGCTCACTGCGGTCGACTCCGGTGCCCAGGCCGCCATGCTCGCCCCCACCGAGGTGCTCGCCACTCAGCATTTCCATTCGATCCAGACATTCCTCGACGAGCAGATGGCGCTGTCGCCGCTGCTGGCTGACGACGACCAGGTGACGGTGGCGCTGATGACCGGGTCGATGCCGGCGAAGGACCGTCGCGAACTCGCCCTCGACCTCGTCGCCGGGAACATCGACATCGTCGTCGGCACGCATGCGCTGCTGTCGGAGTCGACGATGTTCTCAGATCTCGGTCTCATCGTCGTCGACGAACAGCACCGCTTCGGTGTCGAACAGCGGGAAGCGCTGCGTGCGAAGGGCGGGGACACCACCCCGCATACTCTCGTGATGTCGGCGACGCCGATCCCGCGCACAGTGGCGATGACGGTCTTCGCCGACCTCGATATCTCGACGCTCGACGAGATGCCGGCGGGGCCGAAGGACATCGCCACCCATGTGGTGCCGATCGTCGACCAACCTGCCTGGTACGTCCGGGTTCGGGAGCTCATGCGGCAGACCGTCGAGGCTGAGAAGGGGGTCTTCGTCGTCTTCCCGCGAATCGAACCGACGGATATCGAAGATCCGGAGTCCGGGGACGTAGTCGGACAGAAGCAGGGCATCGAAGACATCACACGGAAGCTGTCTGAGACCCCGGAACTGGCTGGTCTGAAGTTCGGTCTGCTGCATGGGCGGATGTCGACGGCGGAGAAGGACCGGGTGCTCGCGGACTTCGTCAAAGGCGACATCGAGATCCTCGTCTCGACGACGGTCATCGAGGTCGGCGTCGACGTAGCGAGGGCGACGATGATGGTCATCATCGAAGCCGAGAACTTCGGTGTCGCACAGCTGCACCAGCTGCGCGGACGCGTCGGACGTGACGGCAGCTCGGCCCTGTGCTTCCTGCTCACCGAGATGAGTGCTGAGGATGAGAGCTATGGACGGCTGCAGGCCGTGGCCGAGACGCTCGACGGCTTCGCTCTGGCCGAATACGATCTCGACGCCCGAGGCGAAGGCGATGTGCTCAGCGGCTCCCAATGGGGTGGGTCGTCGCTGCGGCATCTGTCGATCCTCCGCGACTCCGAGATGGTCGCCGAAGCGAAGACGATCGCTGAGCAGATCGTCGCGGTCGACCCGACACTGGAAGCGGTGCCCGCGCTCAAGGCCTTCATCAGGCGCGTCCTGCCCGAGGACGACGCCCACTTCATCGAGGCAGGCTGAGGGAGCAGATATGAGAATCATCGCCGGCGCACATAAGGGCGCCAGACTGTCGTCACCGTCGGGGGCGAACACCCGACCGACGTCCGACCGCGTCAAGGAGTCCCTGTTCTCCATGCTCGACGGCTACGGGGTGCTGCCTGCAGCGAACGTCCTCGACCTCTTCGCCGGTTCCGGTGGACTCGGATTCGAGGCGATGTCGCGGGGCGCAGCACAAGTCGACTTCGTCGATTCATCCCTGGCTGCGACTCGCGCTCTGGAATCCAATGCGGACAAGCTCGGTCTCGACCATTCGGCCGAGGTCCACACCGGGGACGTGCTCCACTTTCTCGCCGGACTGCCCGGACCGGAGAATCCGGAGTCACGTGTCTTCGACCTCGTGTTCATGGATCCGCCATACCCGCTGGGAGAGGACGCTGTCACGCAGATCCTCAGACGGCTGAGCACACACCTGGACATGGAGTCCATCGTCGTCGTCGAACGTGCCGCGCGTTCGCCGGAGCCGACGATGCCCGACGGGCTGGAGGTATTTCGGGCGAAGACCTTCGGCGAGACCGCGATCCACTTCGTCCAGCTCGTCGCAGAGCCGGACGAAGTGAGCGCCGCAGAGGATTAGAGCACGCTGGAGAGGAATTTGCGCGTGCGCTCGTGCTGCGGATTGTTGAAGATCTGATCCGGCGGACCCTCTTCGAGCACCTGACCGCCGTCGAACATCATCACGCGGTGAGAGACGTCGCGGGCGAACTGCATCTCGTGTGTGACCAGCAGCATCGTGATGTCCGTGGTCTCGGCGATATCGCGCAGCACTCCGAGCACGTCCCCGACGAGCTCGGGGTCAAGCGCCGAGGTGACCTCGTCGAGGAGGAGGATCTCCGGGTTCATTGCCAGTGCTCGGGCGATCGCCACGCGCTGCTGCTGACCGCCGGAGAGACGAGTCGGGTGAGCGTCGGCCTTGTCGGCCAGTCCCACCCGTTCGAGCAGCTCCTTGGCTTCCTTGGTGGCTTCGACCTTGGACTTGCCGAGCACATGGACGGGGGCTTCGATGATGTTCTCGAGCACGGTCATGTTCGGGAACAGGTTGAACTGCTGGAAGACCATGCCGATGCGCGTGGTCATCTCACGCGTGCGCTTCTTCGGCAGTTCCACGCGTTTGCCGCCGCGGTCCTCGTGCGTCAGCGGCTGACCGTCGACGAAGATATATCCGCCGGTGAGCTCCTCGAGCGTCATCACCAGGCGCAGGATCGTTGTCTTGCCCGAACCGCTGGGCCCGATGAGGGTGACGCGTTCGCCGGGAGCCACCGTGAAGTTGAGGTCCTTGAGCACGGTGGTCGGCCCGAAGCTCTTTTCCACATCCCTGAACTCGATCGCCGGTGTGCCTGCGCCGGGAGTGGAGGAATTGGCTGGGGTGTTCTCAGTACTTGGCAAGGCGTCGATCCAATCTCTGAATGAGCAGTGAGGTCGGGTAGCTGGCGGCGAGGAAGATGATTCCGGCCAGGGTGAAGGCTTCCGTGTAGGCGAAGGTCGAACCGCCGAATTCCTTCGCAGCAGTGACGAGTTCGACGACGGAGATCGCGAACAGGAACGGAGTGTCCTTGAACATCGCGACAGCGTAGTTGCCCAGCGACGGGATGGTTGCCCGCAGCGCCTGCGGCAGCACGATCGCGGTGAACGTGCGCACCGGCGGCAGCGACAGCGCGGTGGCAGCCTCGAACTGTCCCGGCGGCACGGCATCGATTCCGGCGCGGTAGCTTTCGGACATGTACGTCGAATAGTGGATGCCGATGACGATGAAGCCGATCACCAGAGCGGGCACATCGACGAGTCCCGGAATATCCGCGAACGCGTAGTAGACGAACAGCAGCTGGACGACCAGCGGGGTGTTGCGGATGAACGCGACGATGAGCCGGACGAGCCAGTTGATCCACCGTGGGAGGCCGCGGATGGCGACGGCGAGGATGAGTCCGAGAACGACGGCGATGGCGGTGCCCACGACCGTGGCGATGAGAGTGTTGACGAAACCGCGCAGCAGGATCGGCAGTGCCTCGGCGGCGAATTCCCAATTCCACATCAGAGGTCACCTCCCTTCGCACGCACGGCGTCGGCACGGGCTGCACGCCTGGCCGCACGGCGATCGGTGCGAGAGTTCGGGCGACGGCGGCCGAGAGCTTTCGTCGCTCTGCGTTCGAGGAAGTTCATGAACTCCTGGAGCAGCCATGCAAGTGCGAAGTAGATGAGGAGGCTGATCGAATAGGCGAACATCGTGTCACCGGTCGACTGACGCAGCTGTTCGGTTTTGTCTGTGAGGTCGGAGAGCGTGATGAAGGAGACGACCGCCGTGCCTTTGAGCAGCTGGATGAGCAGCGTCGCCAGGGACGGGATCATCAGTGCCCAGGCCTGTGGGAAGATCACGCGGATCATCCGACGGGTGGGGGAGAGGCTGAGCGCGATGGCGGCTTCCCACTGACCGGGTGCCACGGTCTTGATCGAGGACCGGACCACCTCGGCGGAATAGGCTCCGTAGTTGAGCGCCAGAGCGGCGACACCGCAGGACATGGGGTCGAAATCGACGCCGAGGAGCGGGAGCACGTAGAACAGCCAGAACAGCTGCACGAGCAGAGAGGTGCCGCGGAAGAATTCGACGACGATGCGAGCCGGAATGCGCAGCCAGGCGCTCGGCGAGGTCATCGTCAGTCCGAGGATGAGTGCGATGATGACGGCGCCGATGCTGCCGGCGACCGTGAGGATGATGGTTGTCTGAACTCCCTCCCACAGCTGTGGGAGGAAGTTCAGCAACGTTGTGACATTGTCATTCATGGTGCGTGACTACAGCGCCGACTCAGGAGTCAGCGGTGGGAAGTTCGCCCTTGCACAGCTGATCGGTGGTGATCGAACCGTCGGGGCGCTCTTCCTTCGTGAAGCCGTAGTCGCCGACGACGTCGAGGTACGACTTCTCATCGGAGACGATCTTCTCGAGGCCCTTGTTCCATTCGTCGCGCAGTTCCTTGTCATCTGTGCGGAAGACCGTGGCGCCGGCTCCCACCTGTGGGACTCCGTCGATCTCCTGGACGAAGGAATCGCTGACCTCGACCCCGGAATCCTCGGTGTTCTTCTCCATCCAGTTGAGCGAGATTGCGGTGAGCGCGAAGACGTCGGCGCGACCGGTGGTCACAGCGTCCATGCCGTCCTGCGGGGTGCCGACCTGCTGGGTCTTGATGCCGAGGTCCTTGGCGTAGTCGGACTCGATGGCGCCGGTCATGGTGGCGAGCTTGACGCCCTTCTCCTTGACGTCCTCGAGGTTCTTCATCCCGTCGAGCTTGCCCTCCTTGGTCATCAGGGCAGTGGTGTACATGAACTCGGGATCACCGAAGGCGGCCTGTTCGCAGCGGTCGGGCAGGATCGACATGCCGGCCGAGATCGCATCGAAGCGATCGGCGTTGAGGCCGGGGATGAGCGAGCCGAATTCGGTGTTGACGCCTTCGACGTCGTCGACGCCGAGCTCCTTGAACACGGCCTTGGCCAGTGCCACCGATGCTCCCTGGAGTTCACCGCCCTCTTCGAAGCTGTACGGGGCTTCACCGGCGAAGCCGACAGTGATCTTTCCGTCGTCGACGGCCTTCTGCAGGGTGGATTTGTCGGAGTCGCTTCCGCCGCAGGCACCGAGGGTCAGCGTCAGCGCGAGGATCGATGTCGCGGCGGCCAGTCCTTTGAGTTTCATGTGCTGTTCCTTCCTTGAACGTCGACACATCATCGTGACGTGCGTCTCTGAAACAGTATTCAATACTCATGTTGTCCGAATGTCACACTGTCTGACAACGTTATATGATCGTGACCGTGACGAATCCTCCTGCTTCCGAGCTGCCGGTGCTGCGCAAAGTGGTCCGGTCCTCGACGATCGACCTCATTGCGGACCAGCTGCGCAATGCCATCTACTCCGGTTCGCTCGAGCCAGGGCAGTCGATCAACGAGGTGCGCACGGCTGAGCTGCTCGAGGTTTCGCGGCCGTCTCTGCGGGAGGCCCTGCAGCGCCTCATCAGCGAAGGCGTGATGACGCATGCTCCCGGACGAGGTGTGCATGTGAGACGCATGCGCACGGCCGATATCGACGACGTCTATGCCGTGCGCGAGGCGGTCGAATCGCAGGCGGTCAGGCTCGTCATCAGGCAGGGTCGGTCCACGTCACGGATCGGCACGGCGCTGCGAGAGCTCGAGCACGCCATCGAGGACAACGTCGCGCGCACGATCGGCGACGCCGACCTCAACTTCCACCATTCGATCGTCGCGTGCTCCGGATCGGCGCGGCTGACCGACCTCATGAAGGTCTCGATGGTCCACACCCGGCTGCTGTCGCTGTCGGACAAGCGCGGCTATGAGGTCCGATGCGATGTCCTGGACAGTCACAGGAACCTCGCCGAGGCGGTCGCCGCCGGTGACGAACCCCGCTCCCTTGCCATCGTCGCCCGGATCATGGCCGAGGCGGCCTCCCGCCTGCACGGACCGGTTGATGATTTCGACGGGCAGGTGGTCAAAGGCACCGACGCTGAGACTTCCGCCGACGACCAGTGGCTGCGACTGCGGGAACAGACGCACTGACGGTCGCGACCTTACGTGTCCGTCACACGGATCTGCCCGCCTCTGATCGGGGCAGACGATACGATGAGGGCATGAAGGTCGTCTGCCCCGGTTCCTATGACCCGATCACCATGGGTCATCTCGATATCATCGCCCGCAGCTCTCGGATGTTCGAAGAGGTCGTCGTGGCAGTGGTCCACAATCCTTCGAAATCCGGTCGCTTCGACCCGGAGATCCGTGCCGACCTCATCCGCCGGTCCCTGGCCGAAGATGTACGCGCCCGGGAAGCGCAGAACATCACGATCGACCTCGTCTCCGGGGGCCTCCTCGTCGACTACTGCACGAGAATCGGCGCCCCCGCCGTCGTCAAGGGCCTGCGGTCGGGCACCGACTTCGCCTACGAACTGCCGATGGCGCTGATGAACAAGCACCTGTCCGAACTCGAAACGATCTTCGTCCCCGGTGACCCGAAGTTCGAACACGTCTCCTCCTCACTTATCAAGGAAGTCCACGGAGGCGGCGGGAACATCGAAGGCCTCGTCCCCACCTCGGTGCTGGAGGCATTGGGCGGCCGCGGACCCGCGGCCGCGAACGACGACAGCGTCGTCTGAGGGATGAGCGCAGCCGCCGATCCTGCCAATAGGGCCTGGTTCCCGGGCCTCGTCATCCACACCGTCATCGCGCACGCGACGTACAACGGCGTCCGCGTCCTCATCTCCTACCGCACTCTGGAGCTCGGCGGATCAGGAGTCGTCCTCGGTCTCATGACCGCGGTGTACTCACTCGTCCCACTGCTCACCGCGCTCTTCGTCGGCCGCCTCGTCGACCGCGGGTACGCCACGGCGGTGCTGTGGGTCGGCACCGCTCTGTCGATCCTGCCCGTCGCGCTCGCGGCCACCGCTCCCAACCTCGGCGTGCTCCTCATCGCCACGATGAGCCTGGGCTTCGGCCAGCTGCTCACCACGGTCGCCTCCCAGGCGCTCATCCCGCAGAGCTTCCCCGCTTCGAAGCTCACCGCGAAGTTCGGCCACCTCACCCTCGGGGTCTCGATCGGACAGACCATCGGCCTGCCCCTGGCCGGCATTGTCGCCGACGCCACCACAGGTGATACCGCGATCACGAACGCGCTGTGGTTCATGACCGCACTGTCAGCGCTGACCCTCATCGCCGCCGTCATCGTCATGCTCCGCGGCCGGACCCCTCACGTCTCCCGCGCCGAGGCGGCCGAAGGCGCCATCGCCCCGTTGGCTCTGCTGTCGGTGAGGGGGATGAAGCCCGCGATCTTCGCCTCCATGGCCACGCTCGCCGCCGTGGATCTGATGACCGCCTATCTGCCGCTCATCGGTCAGCAGAACGGACTGTCGGTGACGACGGTGACGTGGCTGCTCGCGGCACGGACCTTCGCCTCGGTGATCTCCCGGCTCTTCATCGGTTTCCTCACGCGGAAATGGCGGAATCTCTCCCTGCTGTGGACCGCCTCGGCGGCGGCTGGGCTCTGTGTGGTCCTCATTCCCGTGCTCAGCCAACCGTGGACGCTGGCGATCCTGCTCACGATCGCGGGCTTCTGCTTCGGTCTCACCCAGCCGCTGACGATGACCTGGGTGTCGACGCTCTCGGATCCGGCGAACCGGGCCGCGGTGCTGTCGATCCGCTTGGCGGGCAACCGGCTCAGCCAGGTCGCGATCCCATCGGCCGCCTCGGCGCTCACGGTCATCGCCGGTTCCGGGATCGTGTTCACGATCTCCGGCGCACTGCTCCTCCTGGCCGGCGGCGTCACCTGGCGCAACCAGCACGAGAAATGGTGAGCAGGAACACCTGCGCGGCGGGACGGACCCGATTGGTAATGGCCGCTGACAATGATTAGAATGGTGAGTCGCGTGTGAACGCAGGAGCGACATCCTCAAACGCACCAGGAGGACAGGGCATGAAGAACAGATCTGAATTCGTCTATGATCTCAGATCCATGGGATTGCTCGGTCATCCGGGTGAGTGGGAACGGGTGAACACCACCTTGTCGGCTCCAGCGGATCTCAAGATCGAAGTGATCGGGGTTGCGGAAGGTTCACCACTGACGCTCGAGCTGATGTTCGAGAGTGTGTCGGAGGGGATCTACGTGTCGGGCACAGTCTCGGCGACGGCCCGCGGCGAAGACGCAAGGACGCTCGAACCCATCGAGCTGCCTATAGATGTGGACATCCAGGAGATGTACGTCTATGAGCAGGCCGAAGGGGACGAGGACTCCTACGTCATCGACCGGGATCAGCTCGACCTCGAGCCCGCGATCAGAGACGCCGTCGTGATGGCTCTGCCGTTCAATCCCTCACGGGATGAGAGCGAGGAGTTCAGCTACACCCTGGGGGAGGACCTCGAGGTGGACGAGGACGAATCCGAATCGCCGTTCGCATCATTGAAGAATCTGTTGGAAGAGAAGAAAGAGAGCTAGACGTGGCTGTTCCGAAGCGTAAATTGTCGCGCAGCAACACCCGCCACCGTCGTTCGCAGTGGAAGGCCAAGGCTCCGAACCTGGTCAAGACTGTGGAGAACGGTCGCGTTGTGTACTCGCGCCCCCACCAGGCCAAGGTCGTCGAAGACGCAGCCGGCACCCCGCTGTACCTCGAGTACAAGGGCCGCAAGGTCGCTGACGTCTGAGACTGTGGACACTGACACCACAGCAGCACTGAAGAAGAGTCTCGGGATCGATATTGATCCCGAGACTTTTCGTCTCGCGCTCACGCACCGCTCCTTCGCCTTCGAGGCCGGTGGCATCCCCACCAACGAGCGCCTCGAGTTCCTCGGCGACTCCGTTCTGGGCCTCGTCGCCACCGAGTCGCTGTTCTACGACAACCCGGATCTGCCCGAAGGCCAGCTGGCCAAGATGCGTTCGGCCGTCGTCAACACGCGTGCCCTCGCGTCGATCGCCCGCCGACACGGCATCGGCGAGCACATTCTGCTGGGCAAGGGTGAGGAGCTGACCGGAGGCCGGAACAAAGACTCGATCCTCGCCGACACGGTCGAGGCCCTCATCGGCGCGACCTTCGTCTCCCGCGGACGCGAAGAGGCCTTTGCCTTCGTCCACCGCCTCATCGACGGAATGCTCGACGACGCGGTCAACCTCGGGGCCGGGATGGACTTCAAGACCACCCTGCAGGAGGCCGCTGCCGACCTCGACCTCGGCGCAGTGAGCTACGAGATCACCTCGGCGGGTCCCGACCATGCGATGGTCTTCACCGCCACCGCAATGCTCGGGGCGAACAACTGGGGCGCCGGCGACGGATCCTCGAAGAAGGCCGCCGAAGCCGCGGCCGCCGAGGTGGCCGTCAAAGCCATCCGCACCATCTACCCGGACTACCGGCGCTGAGCCTCACCGTGGTCTCTTTGTGCGCTCACGGGCGCATGCCTGATCGAATCGAGGGTCACTGATGCCTGAGCTTCCCGAGGTCGAAAGCGTCCGTCGCGGCGTCGACGAATGGACGGCCGGGACCACGATCACCGGCGCCGAGGTGGCCGACCCCCGAATCTTGGGCACGACGTCCCAGCGGCGCATCGATCCGTCCGCGGTCTCCGGGTTCGTTTCGGCCGTAACCGGGGCGCACATCCTGAGGGCCGAACGGCGCGGGAAGTTCATGTGGCTGAGCCTGGGAGAGGGGACTGATCTCTCCACTGCGGACTCGGTCACTTCATCTGTGCCGAGGCCCGAACTCGGCATCCTCGTGCATCTGGGCATGAGCGGACAGCTGCGCATCCACTCGCACGGCGAGGAGATCCACCGCCACACACGGGCGATTCTGCACCTCTCGGACGATGGAGGACAGCCACGAGAACTGCGCTTCGTCGACCAACGGATCTTCGGCCATATCGGCGTCCAACCTCTCGTCCACGGGTACGGACGGCTCGTCCCCGCCTCGGCGATTCACATCGCCCCGGATCCGCTCGAGCCCGCATTCGATCCGGAACGGGTCGTTTCGGACCTTGCGAGGAAGCGCACGGCGGTCAAGGCAGCGTTGCTCGACCAGACGTTGGTCAGCGGAATCGGGAACATCTATGCAGATGAGGCCCTGTTTCGGGCGGGAGTCCACCCTTTGGCGACACCCGCGCGGACACGGAAGAGCCGCCTCGTCGCGGTCCTCGAATCCGCGACGAAGGTGATGAGCGATGCCCTGGCCGTGGGCGGGACGAGCTTCGACGCTCTCTACGTCAACGTCAACGGCGAATCCGGATACTTCGATCGTGCCCTGCTCGTCTACGGGCGCGGGGGACAGGAATGTGTGCGCTGCGGGACCGAGATCGTCAAGATCACCGTCGGCGGACGCGGAACCCACTACTGTCCCGTGTGCCAGAAGCCCCCGCGGTATAGGTAGGCGGTGACGACGCTGGGGTGATCCGGCCTCCGTGTCTCCGGCACGGTGCACTCCAGCTGCCGAGAGCATCCCGCACCGTTGCTCGCAGTCCCTCGCCTTCGCCGCAAGTCCTACAGGCAACGGTCCATCGGTCACCGGCTGCGGCATTATGCACCGCTGCAGCGCGGTGAAATGCAACTCAGGGTGAGGGATGCCGGGCAGGAGAGGCTGTCGAGACCTCCGGCTGCAACGCAGTGAAGCGTAGACTCGGGCGAGAAGTCGCCACCTCGGCGCTCAGGCGGAGAGGAATGCTCATGTTCACGGTTCCAACGATCGCTGCAGGGATCGTACTCCTGCTCGTCAGGGCGGTTCTGACGGTGGCTTTCGTCCGCGAGTTCATGGTCAAGGCCAAGGATATTCCGCGGTTCGCCAAAGCGGATGGGCTCAACGTCCCGACTGCATGGTTCGTCACCATCGCCGAGCTCGCCGCCGCAGTCTCATTCGGCACCGGCGTCCTCGCTCAATGGGCCGGTCTCGGCGTCGTCGTGCTCATGCTCATCACGACGAGCCTGCACGTCTTCAAATGGCACTCGAAGTACTGGGCCTCGGCGGGCGGTCCCGAATACGACCTGCTCCTGCTGGTGCTGGCCGCGGTCATCACCGCGTTCGGTGCCGGCCCGATCGCCATTCCGGCGCTGTTCGGGATGTAGCCGAGACCGGGTTCGGCTGGCTCAGGAGGTGCGCGTCAGGCGGCGGATGAAGACGAGGGTCGCCACCGTGAGCAGGCCGGGGATGACGAGGCCGAAGACGATGAACGCGGGCAGGCTGCCCAGACGATCGAGCATCCACTGGAAGTTCATGCCGAAGAACCCTGTCGCCAGGGTCAGCGGCAGGAAGATCGTCGCCACGAGTGTCAGCCGTTCGGACACGACGGAGTCCTGTTCGTTGAGGATGTCGCCGAGCATCGCATACAGTCGCGTGGTCATCGACTGATTCGCCCCGAACGCCGCTGAAGCACGGGCGAGCAGCCGCTGATGGTCCTCGCCGAGGCTCTGCGCGAGTTCTTCCTCGTTCGACAGCAGCCTCTGTTGGGCCGCCTGGGTCTCACCGATTCGGAAGAGCTCGGCTCGCAGTCTCCCCATCGTCCGCCGCCGCGGTGAAGACGCGTAGCCCACGGACTGTGCTTCGAGCTCTTGGCACCGATCATCGATCTCGTCGAGTGCCTCTTCGCAGCGGCGCGCCACGATGAGGATGAGCTCGACGAGCACGGTCCACGTATCGCCGGCATCGGCAGGAATCTTTCCCGCGATGGAGTCCAGGGCCTTCTTCTCACCGATGACGAGCAGGCCGCGCTCACGGGCGTGGAGCTGCAGCGCATGGTGGGCACGATCCTCGTCGAGGACCTGCAGCACGAGGCTGATCTGGTCGTCGACGACCGCAGCCATCGGCCGCCTCGGCCCAGGATGTGCGGTGTGCACCGTCAGGTCGAGGCTATTGGCCGCCTCATCCGTCAGCTCTCGGTCTTCGGGGGTGGCGAGAACGCAACGTGTGTCGGCTGTGTGCTCACGCAGCGCCTCGATGCTGTCGATCACGATCATCAGTCTCGCCCTCCGTCTCTCGCCGTCAGCAGTGCCGCATGCGAACACAGTATCAAGACGTCAGTGTCAGAATGCCCTCGCAAGATACGCTTTGTGGCCGTCGATGAGCGCGCGTTGCGCCTCGGTGTGGTCAGGTGGGGAGAGAATATTCGCGGGGTTCGTCGGAGATAACCACAGTGAGTCGATTTCGACGATCCGACCGTCTCGCAGGCGCGCTGCCGCAGCCAGCCGATAGCGTGAACCGGGAACCGGTAGGAGGATGCGGTCGAGATCCCGCCAGGCGATCCGATGAGGTCTGCCGGTGAAGCCGCACCAGATGAACTCCTCAGGAGTGATCTCCAACCGGGCGCGTGAACCCATGTGGAAATTCACCCACGCGCCGATGAGCGCGATGACCGGTGTGAAGAGGAAAATGAGAAAGAATGGTTCGGCGAAGATCGCCAGGAGGATCACCGTGATGAACGCGAGAATCGCCATGACGACGAGCATCCAGCCGATGAATGTCGAGATGTTCCCCTCGCGTCTGATGACTCTGTTCATCTATCGACGTCCTTTCCCTCAGAACTACCTGACGGCGGCCCAGCAACCTCGCGCTGGAGTGGTCCCCGAAAGTTGGACTGTGATCAACACAAACCAACTTGAAGGGACCACTCCATGCGTCAGGACTGTCTGATCACCAACGACCAAGCTCAAGCCGCGATCGAACTCTTTAGCCAGGGCCTGGGTTACGCCGCGACCGCTACGAAACTCGACGTCCATAAACCCACACTCAAACTCCTCCACGACCGGTGGTTAGTGCGTGGAACAATATGGGCCATGGAACCGTATCAACGCCGCCGCATCCCTAAAGAGACGAAGATCGCGACCGCGAAACGGTACTTAAACGGCGAACACAAAGTCGAACTCGCCAAGGAACTCGGCCTGGCATCATCGCGTCCCATCCTGGACTGGGCCAAGGAGTACCGGAACAAAGGCGAGGACGCCTTCACCCCCCGCAAAGCATCGGGTAAGGGGAAGACAGCTCGGATGCGGGCGATCGACAACGGGCAGGACCCGGATGCTGAACAGGTCCCGGCGAAGCCGGACGTGTTGGCGAAGAAGGCTCGTGTCGAGGACATCAGCCTGGCCGAGTACCGGCAGTTACAAGACCGACTGCTGCGGGCCGAAGCGGAGAACGCGTACTTAAAAAAACTGAAGGCCTTGAGGCAGAACGGGCAGCTGTAAAAGCACGCATTGTTGCCAGTCTCAAGGCGAACTACCCTCTGCCCGTGTTGCTGCAAATTGCGGGTTTGGCCCGGTCGACGTTCTTCTATCACCAGAAACGCTTCGGTCAGAAGCCTGACCCGTATGTGCAGGTGAGAGGCCGGATCCGGGAGATCTTCACCGGCAGCCGCGAATGCTACGGGCACCGCAAGATTTGGGCAGTCCTGGTCAAAGAAGGCATCACGATCGCGAAGAAGACTGTGCTGCGGTTGATGCAGGACATGGGCATCAAGACCAAGGTGCGCAGGAAGCGGTACAACTCCCACCGCGGCACGATCGGCCGCGTTGCCGGCAACGTCCTCAACCGGGAATTCACCGCAGATGAACCGAATGAGAAATGGGTTTCTGACGTCACGGAATTTCCTGTGGCGGATCAGAAACTGTACCTGTCGCCGATCATTGATCTCTTCGATACCAGTGTGGTGTCGTACTCGATGTCGATGTCACCGAACCTGGCGTTGACGAACGAGTCACTGACGAATGCGTGTCAGGGGCTGCGGCCGGGTCAGAAACCGTTGGTGCACACGGACCAGGGGTTTCAGTACCAGCACGTGTCGTGGGCGGCGATCCTGGCCAAACACGGTGCTACCCCGTCGATGTCGCGGAAGGGAAACTGTTGGGATAACGCGATGGCGGAGAATTTCTTCGGGCAGTTGAAGTCCGAGATGTTCTATCTGCAGAAATTCGACTCGATCGAGGACCTGAAGAAAGCGATCGATGAGTACATTCATTGGTATAACTTTGAGAGGATCTCGATGCGACTAGGCGGCCTTGCCCCGATGGAATATCGGACCAAGACCGCCACAGCCGAACAGCCGGCAACTGCTTCATGCTGACCCCACAGCAGTCCAACTATTGGGGACCACTCCACGCGAGGTTGCTGGGCCGCCGTCAGGTAGTAATTGGGGGTTAGTTCTTTTCGGAGGTGTCCTTGTCCTCGTCCGGCTCGTCCTCGATCTGGAGTTCCGAGGTTTCGAGGCCGAAGATCTCGCCGTCGTACTCGTCGACCGCGGTGGCCACCGAGGTCTCGAGCACGTGTGCGGCCAGCTGCTCCTGGATGATGAGCGGATCCTTCGACAGGTCCTTCCACACAGCCACGCACAGCAGCAGCATGACGATGACGAACGGCAGGGCGGAGACGATCGTGATGTTCTTCAGTCCGTCGAGCGCCTCGGCGGGATCGGAACCTCCCGCCAACAGCATCACCGCAGCCACGGCACCGGTCGCGGTGCCCCAGAAGATCACGAGGCCCTTGCCGGGCTCCTGCATGCCGTTGGCCGACAGCGTGCCCATGACGATCGATGCGGAGTCCGCACCGGTGACGAAGAAGATCGCGATGAGGATGACCGTGACGATCATGAGGATGATCGCGATGAGGTTCGGCAACGGCAGAGCGCCGAGGAGGTCGAACAGAACCGTGTCCATGTTGATGTCCGGTTCTCCGTCGACGATGCTCGCCAATGCCTTGACCGTGCCCTCGCCGCGTTCAGCGCGTTCCTGGATGCCGATGGCACCGCCGCCGAAGATCGCGAACCAGATGGTCGAGACGACGGAGGGGACGATGAGCACGCCGGTGACGAACTGACGGACGGTGCGACCGCGCGAGATGCGCGCGATGAACAGGCCGACGAAGGGCGACCATGACACCCACCATGCCCAGTAGAAGACCGTCCACGACGACAGCCACTCATTGACACCCTGCCCATCGGCAGCGGTCCGTGAAGCCAGCTGCGGCAGATCCTGGATGAACGCACCCACCGAGGAGGGGATGACGTTGAGGATGAACAGCGTCGGACCGCCGATGAAGACGATGAGGGCGACGATGACGGCGAGCACCATGTTGATGTTCGACAGCCACTGGATGCCCTTCTCCACGCCCGACACCGCCGAGGCGACGAATGCGGCCGTGAGGATCGCGATGATGATGACGAGCACCGGTGAAGTGACCTCGGACATGATGCCTGCGGACTCGATGCCGCCGCCGATCTGGATGGCACCCAGACCCAGCGAGCAGGCCGAACCGAACAGAGTCGCGAGGATCGCGAGGATGTTGATGACCTTGCCGCCGATTCCATTGACGGCGCGTTCGCCGAACAGCGGGGTGAACATCGACGAGAACAGCTGCGAGCGTCCCAGACGGAACGAACCGTAAGCCACGCCGAGACCGACGATGGCGTACATCGCCCACGGGTAGAGCGTCCAGTGGAACAGTGTCGTTCCCATGGACGTGCCCATCGCCTCGGCAGTGGAGCCGTCGACGGTGTTCGGGGGAGGCGACATGTAGAAGAAGAGAGGCTCGCCGACCGCGGAGAACACGAGTCCGATGCCCATGCCCGTGGCGAACATCATCGCGATCCACGAGGAGGTCTTGAACTCCGGCTTCTCATCGTCCTTGCCCAGCGGGATCCGTCCGAATCGGCTGACGGCGACGACGATGACGAAGATCGTGAAGATCGTCGCGGCGATGACGAAGAGCCAGCCGAAGTTGTCCATCACTCCGGTCAGCAGCGTGCCAGCAACATTGCCGAGGCTGTCGGGAGAGACGAAGCCCCAGACGACGAATGCGACGGCGAGGATGCCGGCCGCGAAGAAGACCACCTTGTCCAGACCCTCACGTTTGAAGGGCCGGAGCGCGGTCGTCGGATGCTTCAGGTGCTCGATGAGCTCCTGAGTCTTTGTATGTTCACTGCTCATAGTGATCGGGCCGATCGGGGGCGGGTCCTCGGTGACACGAATGAGAACGGGCTGCCGCCTCGGCGTTCCTTCCTTGAATGGACTGCATCGGACAGGTGGCCGAAGGGATCCGAGCCGAGTGCACCCGAACACCTCTCACACATGATCATGACAGACCATGGGCGATGATGGTCGGAATTCCCTCATCTCGGACCACCATCGGTCGCCTTTCGCTGTGCTTCACCGTCACACAGGTGCGGTGAATAGTGAGGGGCCCTGCCGCGCACGACAGGGCCCCTTCCAGCTCCCCCGGCTGGGCTCGAACCAGCGACCCTTCGATTAACAGTCGAATGCTCTGCCAACTGAGCTACGGAGGAAAACGGCGCAGTCGTCTACGCACGAGGAGAAACTCTACCAAAAGATTCGGGATCTCGCCGCCGCCTGCGGATATGCTGGTGCCCAATATGCATCTCAAAAGCCTGACACTGCGGGGATTCAAGTCCTTCGCCTCGGCGACGACCCTTCGATTCGAGCCGGGAATCACCTGCGTCGTCGGACCGAACGGCTCGGGCAAGTCCAATGTCGTCGATGCCCTGTCCTGGGTGATGGGCGAACAGGGTGCGAAGAATCTGCGCGGCGGAAAGATGGACGACGTCATCTTCGCCGGAACCTCGAAACGTCAGGCCCTGGGACGCGCCGAGGTGACTCTGACCATCGACAACACCGACGGAGCCATCCCCGTCGACTACACCGAGGTGACCATCTCGCGGACCCTGTTCCGTACCGGCGGATCCGAATACGCCGTCAACGGGGCACCGGCGAGGCTGCTCGACATCCAAGAGCTGCTCAACGATTCCGGCCTGGGCAAGGAGATGCACGTCATCGTCGGTCAGGGCCGTCTCGACGCGATCCTCCACGCCGACCCGCTGGAGAGGCGCAGCTTCATCGAAGAGGCCGCCGGGGTGCTCAAGCATCGCCGCCGCAAGGACAAAGCGGTCCGCAAACTCACCGGACTGCAGACGAACCTCGACCGGCTCACCGATCTGCGCACCGAACTCAACCGGCAGCTGGGGCCCTTGGGACGGCAGGCCGAAGCCGCCGCGAAGGCAGCGACCGTGCAGGCGACGCTGCGTGACGCCACCGCCAGGCTGCTCGCCGACGACGCCGTGCGGATGCAGTCCTCCCTGGCCTCGACGAGCGAGGGCGAAGACCACAGCGACCGCATCGCCGAACTCGACCACCGCCGCACCCGCGCGGAGGCGCGCCTGTCGGAGATCGAGGCTCGGCTGTCCGAACTCGACAGCGAACTCGACGTCCAACGCACCGCCGAATCGCGGACACAGACGCAAGTCGTGCGCGCCCAAGGACTGAGCCAACGTGCCGCTGACAAACGCTCCCACCTGCTCTCGGAGGTCACGAGCCTCGGGCAGAGGGAAGCGAAGTCACCCGAAGAGCTGCGCGCCCAGGCCGAACGCAACCGCTCCGAACTCACCGACGCCGAGGCGGCCGTGACCGAGAAGACGAACGCACTCGAGGCCAGCCGGCAGCGGAAGGAAGAGCTCACCCAAGCCCTGCGCACCGCCGAAGACGAGGTCAAGGCCGCACAGATCGCCATCACCGAAGCGGTGAAGAACCGCTCGGCGCTGCAGTCGAAGCAGACCCAGGCGGCCGAGCGGATCACCGACCTCAAATCCCGGATCGAAGCCAACCGCGCAGAGATCGACACCGTCACCGCTCGCATCGCCGAACGCAGCAGGGAACTCGAAACCGCCGAGACCGGTGTCGAGGACGTCGAAGCCGGTGAGACCGAACTCGACTCCGCGTACGAGGCGGCGCAGGAGAGCCTCGAGAAGCTGGAGACCGAACGCACTGAGCTGCAGGAGCAGCGGGCGCAGGTCGCGTCCGAACTGTCTTCGGCGAAGGCCCGCGCGGAGGCCCTGGCGTTGGGCACCGCCCTGGAAGCCGACCTCGAAGACATCGTCAATGCGGACCTGCCGGGAGTGCGCACGGCCGTGACCGAAAGACTGAGTGTCGACCACGGGTTCGAAATGGCCGCGGCCGCGGCCCTGTCGACGACGGTCTCCGGCGTCATCGTCGATGACAGCGCAGCGGCGCTGGCAGTGCTCGACCACCTCGGCGAGGACACGAACGTGTCACTGACGATCCCCGCCGGAGTCGAACCAGCGGCAGGGAAGGGCGGTGGGAGCACCCTTGACGCTCTGCCGGAGCTGCCTGCGCTGGACGACCTGCGATGGCTCTCCGACGTCGTCGACAGCGACGTCCCCGAACTGCGTTCTCTGCTGGCCCGTGCCCTGCATGGTGTCGTCTGCGTCCCCGATGCGCGCACCGGAATCGAACTGACCGCGGCCCGGCCTGAGCTCACCGCCGTCACCGTCCACGGTGAAGTACTCACCACGACCCGCATCAGCCGGGCCCGCACCGCATCGGGCACACGGCTGGCCTCACAGACCGCGCTCGAGGACACCCATTCCCTCATTGCCGACCTCGACGACCGCGAAGGGAAGCTCGACGCCTCCTTGACCGAACTCGAACCGCGCCTGACCGCGGCACGTGAGGAATCAGCCGCAGCCCTCGACGCTCTCCACTCCTCGGACGCGAAGATCATGGCCGCGGCCGAAGAGGTCTCGCGCATCACCGGTGAGATCGGTGTGGCTCGCACGCGCCTGCAGCGCGCGCAGGAGAACGCGACCGACCTCGAATCCCGCCTCGCCGCCGCCGAACGCGACTCTCAGTCGGCCGCGGCAGCACTGGCCGGAGCCGCCGAGGTCGACGAAGTCGTCGATACCGCCGCTCGGGACGAACTCAGCGCACAGGTCGCCCAAGCTTCGGAAGACCTCGTCGAAGCCCGCATCAGCCACCGGTCGGCAGCCGACCGGGCCCGGTTCCTCAGCGACCGGGTGGACTCCCTCCTGCGGGCAGCGAAGGCCGAAGAAGCGGCGCGGGAGCAGACGCAGCGCACGATCGCGAAGAAGAAGCGCGCGGCAGCCTCGGTACAGCTCATCGCCGAAACCGCGGCCGAAGCCGCGGAGCTGGCCACCTCCACGGTGGCCGAACTCGGTGAGGCGATCCAGGTCCTCGTCGACGAACGCGGCGGTCTGCGCGAAGAGAAGGGCCGCCTCGGCGAGGAATTGGGATCGACGCGAACCCAGCTGCAGAAGCTCAAGGACGCCGCGGCCGAAGCCGAACTCGCGAAGGAGCGTTTCCGACTTCGGCTCGAGGAGATCGCGCACCGATCGGAGGAGGAGACGGGGCTGGGAATCGACCGCCTCATCGACGAATTCGGGCCGCATCTGCCCGTTCCGTCGTTCGAGGAGGACGTCGAGGACCGGCCGTATGTGCGCGCCGAGGTGGAGAAGCGGCAGAAGCAGGCGGCGTCGCAGCTCAAGCGCATCGGCACGGTCAATCCGCTCGCGCTAGAGGAGTATGAGGCGCTGAAGGAACGGCATCAGTTCCTCGAGAAGCAGATCGCGGACATCGAGTCCTCCCGCAAGGACCTCATGCAGCTCGTCGAGGAGGTCGACCGGCACGTCGAACGCGTCTTCGCCGAAGCCTATGCGGATACGGCGCGGGAGTTCGAGGACATCTTCTCCCGTCTCTTCCCCGGCGGTGAGGGCGCCTTGAGCCTGACCGATCCGAACGATATGCTCACCACCGGCGTCGACGTGCACGCCCGCCCGGCCGGCAAGAAGGTCAAACGTCTGTCTCTGCTCTCCGGAGGCGAGCGGTCGCTGGTGGCCGTGGCCATGCTGGTCGCGATCTTCAAGGCCCGGCCGAGCCCGTTCTACGTCATGGACGAGGTCGAAGCGGCCCTCGACGATCTCAACCTCTCGCGCCTGCTCACGGTGTTCAAGGAGCTGCAGGACTCCTCGCAGCTCATCGTCATCACCCACCAGAAGCGGACGATGGAGATCGCCGATGCCCTCTACGGAGTGACGATGCACGGCGACGGGGTGTCGAAAGTCATATCGCAGCGGATTCCGTGATCGGCAGTCCGCTCTTCGGCCGGCCCGCCCGAGGTGGCAGGCCCGCCGCTGGGGCACAAGGCCGTTTGACGGTGATGCCCAGGACAGTCCCAGGGAATTTTGCAACTGCCGTACGGCGGGCGAGCACAATAGTCGTGGCCGGGGACTATAGACTTGGGCCGAGACACAGGTATTCGAAGAACGTGAGGAGCGGGACGTCCATGGCCGAGGCTGCTGTACTGCGAGGTGGCTCGAGGGCATGAATTCGGTACTTGTCGTCATCGTCGGACTCGCGATCTCCTTCGCCCTGGCACTCGTCGTCGTCCTTCTCGTGGCTCTGCCCGGCCTGCGCGCCGAAGGACGCCTGCGATACTCCTCCGACGTGCAGCGATTCCGTCTGCCGCCCGAGTGGACCGGCTACGACGACGAAGTCCACGAATTCTTCGGCCACGATGACGGCACCTCGCACCTGGCGACTAGGGAACAGGCGGCGGTGACCGCGATCCGCGATCACTCCTATGTGCTCCGGCCACAGCCCCGACGCCATGCCGCGCCCTCGCTCATCACGGTCCGCCCGCGCACCCGCCACTGGAAGATCCCCGAGTCGGGAACAGGGTGGAAGACCACCGCCGGGCTGCTCTTCGGCAGCCGCGGTTCCTGACCTGAGACCCATGCGGCCTCGAGCGGTCGAGGCCCGCGACAATGGAGACCGCGCTGACTGATTCCGGCGCGCTCACCGACACACTGACACCACCGGAAGAGTCCGGGAACTCGAGTGCCGGCGGCCCGAACGGCGGCACTCAAAGGAGGACGGAAGAACCATGGATCAGCCGATCATCTTGCTCATCGTCGCGGCGATCGTGTTCGCTCTCGTCGTCGGCGTGGGCATCTCGCTGCGCGTCAATGCGCGTAAGAAGGGCCTCGATGACAGGCGCGGCATCGATGCGGAGGTCACCGGTGAGCTGAGCATCGATGACGTCGCCGAGGCGGTCGAGAAGGACAAAGCCGAAGCGCGCGGTTCCGAGGTCCCCACCGAACCGGCCAGCCGCCTCGTCCGCCTGCGCGAGCGCCTGGCGAAGTCGAACAGCGGGCTCGGACGCGGACTGCTCAACCTCCTCTCCCGTGACAACCTCGACGAGTCCGCATGGGAGGAGATCGAGGATACGCTCATCCTCGCCGACGTCGGCGTCGAACCGACGACCGAGCTCGTCGACCGCCTGCGCGAACGCGTCAAGGTGCTCGGCACCCGGGATCCCGAAGAGGTCCGCGGGCTGCTGCGCGAAGAGCTCATCAAACTCGTCGATCCGACGATGGACCGCTCGCTCGCCGATACCGGCAAGGACGGTGACCCCTCCGTCATCCTCGTCGTCGGGGTCAACGGTGCCGGGAAGACGACGACGGTGGGCAAGATCGCCCGCGTGCTCGTCGCTGAGGACAAGTCCGTGCTGCTCGGTGCCGCGGACACCTTCCGCGCCGCCGCGGCCGAACAGCTGGCCACATGGGGTGAACGTGTCGGCGTCGAAACCGTGCGCAAGGAAGAAGGTGCCGATCCCGCCTCGGTGGCCTACTCGGCCGTCGAGAAGGGACAGGCCGACGGTTCCGACGTCGTCCTCATCGACACCGCCGGACGTCTGCAGAACAAACGCGGACTCATGGACGAACTCGGCAAGGTCAAACGAGTGGCCACCCGACCGCTGGGGGAGGGCCACGAGATCGACGAGGTGCTCCTCGTCCTCGACGCGACCACCGGTCAGAACGGCATGCAGCAGGCGAAGGTCTTCGCCGAGGCGGTCGACATCACCGGGATCGTGCTCACCAAGCTCGACGGCACCGCGAAAGGCGGAATCGTCGTCGCCGTCCAGCGTGAACTCGGGGTGCCGGTCAAGCTCATCGGCCTCGGCGAAGGCGCGGACGACCTGGCGCCGTTCACCGCCGAAGGGTTCGTCGACGCGCTGCTCGACTGATTTCGCACACCGAATCTGCGGATGGATTCTGCCGGGTCTCACCCTTGTGAATGCTGGGTGAGACCCGGCTTGTCATAATCACGAAACATAGCCGAATCATCACTGTGACATGCGTCATGGAAACTGTCTCTGCGCGGTTCGATCCGGAACCGGCTTCGACAGATGAGAGACGACATGGAACTCGATGCAGTGAACGTATGGATGATGGTCGCGGCAGGGCTGGTCCTGCTCATGACCCCCGGGGTGGCGTTCTTCTACGGCGGGATGACGCGAATCACCTCGGCGATCAACATGATGATGATGGTCTTCTCCGCAATGGCCGTCGGCGGACTCGTCTGGGTGCTCTACGGATACGGACTGAGTTCGGGTGATTCGATCGCCGGGCTCGTCGGAAATCCGCTGTCCCAGCTCGGACTCACCGGTGCCGTCGCCGACGATCCCGCCTCGCTGATCTCGATCGGCTACGGTTCGACGTTCGCGATGATCGCGATCGCACTCATCGCCGGTGCCGTCGCCGACCGAGCGAAATTCTCCACCTGGCTGGTCTTCTCGGCCGCCTGGGTCACCCTCGTATACTGCCCGCTGGCGTTCATGGTCTGGGGCGACGGACTGCTCAGCGAATCCGGAGCGATCGGCAGCCTGTTCGGGCCCGCCATCGACTTCGCCGGCGGCACCGTCGTTCATATCAATGCCGGCATCTCCGCACTCGTCCTCGTCGTCGTCATGGGGCGCCGGGCCCGCTTCTCGACCCCGCACAAGCCGCACAACATCCCGATCACCGTGCTCGGTGCGGCCCTGCTGTGGTTCGGTTGGTTCGGCTTCAACGGCGGTGCCGCCTCGACGATCGAACAGGGCGGACTCATCTGGATCAACACCCTGGCCGCACCGGCAGCCGGCATGATCACCTGGATCATGATCGAACGTCTGCGGGCCTCGCGACCATCCAGCATCGGCAGCGTCTCGGGTGCGATCGCCGGCCTCGTCGCCATCACCCCGGCGTGCGCCAACGTCGATCCCTACGCCGCCGTGCTCATCGGCATCGCCGCAGGAGCGGGAGCGATCTTCGCCGTCGAAGCGAAGAACCGCTTGCGCTACGACGATGCGCTCGATGTGGTGGCCGTCCACCTCGTCGCAGGAATCATCGGCACCGTGATGATCGGCTTCTTCGCCTTCCCCCACGAGGACGGACCGGCCGGTCTCTTCTACGGCGGCGGACTCGAACTGCTCATCGCACAGGTGCTCGCCTGCCTCGTGGCCATCGTCTTCGCCGGACTCGTCACCCTGGCCATCTCGCTGGTGCTGCGGCAGACGATGGGGCTGCGGATCGACCCGCGCGAGGAGCTCGAGGGCATCGACACCTACGAGCACGCGGAGCAGGCCTACTCCTTCCGGTGATCCACGGCCGCCGGCGCCGGCTTCCCCGAGCGCCGGCTTCCCCGGCCGCCGGCTGCGGTCGGCTGCTGAATTTCGGCCATCACCTCGCAGGTGGCTGCTTCCCCGACCACTGTTGGCTGCCTGTCACCGCCGGCGGCAACTTTTCCCCACGCGGTCGCTTCCCACAGGTACTGACGCATCCCTCACTGGTCTTCACACTCCGCCCCGCTGCATCAGGGTGGTGTGTGACCACCGGTGAGGGACGCCCGTTTCTGGCCGCAGAAAAGTCCCTGATGCAGGTGAGTCCTCGCGGCGACAGCACCCCGTCGAGGCCACCTTTTGCCTTGTTGCGGTCACCTCTGCGGCGTGCAGCATCCCTCACCGCTGGTTCTATCTTGCACAGCTAGCGCGGCGTCCCTCACCGTTCCTTGCAGTACGCCCTGGCGGAACGAGTGGTTTTGCGACCACCGGCGCCATCTGCGCAGAAGGGTAGGGGGTGACAAGACGAGCGGGGGATGCCCGGCGGAGAATGCGAACGGCGGGCCGCCTCGGCGAAGGAATTGAGAAGTTTCCGCAGGATTCCTGCGGCCGAACCAGTGATCTGGTCGGAGCGGCTCCTGTCCCCGGGGCAGGCTCACTGGGACTCACCGGGGCTCACGGGGGTTTGCCAGCATGCGCGGTTTCAGCCGGACCCGGGTGAGTTGCTAGTCTAGAGAGTCGACCAAACCATCGTGAAGAAGGCTTGTACGTGTTTAACTCTCTGTCCGACAGGCTCACCGCGACTTTCAAGAATCTGCGCGGGAAGGGCCGGCTGTCCGAAGCCGACGTCGATGCCACCATCCGTGAGATCAGACGTGCCCTGCTCGACGCCGACGTCGCCCTGCCTGTCGTGCGTGCCTTCACCGGCCGGATCCGTGAACGCGCCCTGTCCGAGGAGGTCTCGGGCGCACTCAATCCCGGCCAGCAGGTCGTCAAGATCGTCAACGACGAACTCGTCGGCATCCTCGGCGGTCAGACCCGTCGACTCAACTTCGCCAAGCGGCCGCCGACGGTCATCATGCTCGCCGGCCTCCAGGGTGCAGGTAAGACCACCCTGGCCGGAAAGCTCGCGCACTGGCTGAAGTCCGAGGGCCACCGGCCGATGCTCGTCGCGGCCGACCTGCAGCGCCCCAACGCCGTCAACCAGCTCCAGATCGTCGGCGAACGTGCCGGTGCCGTGGTCTACGCCCCGGAACCGGGCAACGGTGTCGGCGATCCGATCCAGGTCGCCACCGACTCGATCGAGGTCGCGAAGTCCAAACTCCACGACGTCGTCATCGTCGATACGGCCGGGCGCCTCGGCATCGACGAGGAGCTCATGCAGCAGGCCGCGGACATCCGCAGCGCGGTCAACCCCGACGAGGTCCTCTTCGTCATCGACGCGATGATCGGTCAGGACGCGGTGAAGACCGCCGAGGCGTTCCTCGACGGCGTCGACTTCACCGGCGTCGTGCTCTCGAAGCTCGACGGTGACTCCCGCGGCGGTGCCGCGCTGTCCGTCGCCGAGGTGACCGGAAAGCCGATCATGTTCGCCTCCACGGGCGAATCGATGAAGGACTTCGAGCAGTTCCACCCGGACCGGATGGCCGACCGGATCCTCGACATGGGCGACATCATGACGCTCATCGAGCAGGCCGAGAAGAACTTCGACGAAAAAGAGACCGAGAAGCTCAAGAAGAAGGTCGAATCCGGCGAGGACTTCGACCTCAACGACTTCCTCACGCAGATGGCGGGCCTGAAGAAGATGGGCTCGATGAAGAAGATGCTGGGCATGATGCCCGGCATGAGCCAGTACAAGGAGCAGCTGGCGAACTTCGACGAGCGTGAGGTCGACCGGGTCGAAGCGATTGTGAGATCGATGACACCCCAGGAGCGCTCCAACCCGAAGATCCTCAACGGCTCCCGCCGTGCCCGCATCGCCAAGGGTGCCGGCACCACGGTCACCGCGGTCAACCAGCTCATGGAGCGCTTCACCCAGGCGCAGAAGATGATGCGGTCGATGACCCGCGGCGGCGGAATGCCCGGCATGCCCGGTGGCGGAGGTATGCCGCAGATGCCCGGAATGGGCGGAATGCCTGGTGCCGCGGGTGGCAAGAAGAAGAAACCCGCAGGGAAGAAGAAGGGCCGCAAGGGCGGTCAGTCGGGCAACCCGGCCAAGCGTGCGCAGGAGGCACAGGCGCTGGCGGACAAGAAGGCGGGCAAGACCCAGGACCCGGTCGGCTCGGCCTTCGGCGGAGTCGATCTGGGCAAGGACGAGGAGTTCGATCCGGCGAACCTGCCCAAGGGCTTCGGCGGAATCTTCCCAGGTGGCAAGAAGTAGAGCCTTCTGGCACAATTGACTCTTGTACTTTTGCTCTCGGTCCGGGCCCTCTCATCCGCGCCGAAGTGATAGTCCGAGCCGCGGCTTCCAGCAGATCAACCCCACGATTCTTCTGGTACAGCTGTGCACACAGAACACAAAAGGAGACACCACTAAAGTGGCAGTCAAAATTCGTCTGACCCGCATGGGCAAGATCCGTGCACCCTTCTACCGCGTCGTGGTCGCTGACTCGAAGACCCGTCGTGACGGTAAGGCCATCGAGCAGATCGGCATCTACCACCCGACCCGTGAGCCTTCGGTCATCGAGATCGACTCCGAGCGAGCACAGTACTGGCTCGGCGTCGGCGCACAGCCGAGCGACCAGGTCAAGGCTCTGCTCAAGCTCACCGGTGACTGGCAGAAGTTCACCGGCGAAGGCGAAGCGGTCAACACCGTGAAGCCGCAGCCGGAGAAGGAAGCCTACGTGGCACCCAACGCCGAATCGGTGATCAAGGAAGCCATCACGCAGAAGGGCGGCAAGTCCGCTGAAGCTGCCGAGGCTCCGGCCGAGGAAGCAGCCGAAGCCGCACCTGAGGCCGCTGAAGAAAGCGCTGAAGCCTGAGATGTTGCCTGATTCGCTCGAACATCTGGTCCGCGGAATCGTCGATCATCCCGACGACGTCTCCGTTCGTTCGCGTTCTTCGCAGCGCGGCACGACCCTCGAGGTCCGGGTTCACCCCGACGACCTCGGCCGGGTCATCGGCCGTGCAGGCAGGACCGCCAAGGCCCTGCGCACCGTGATGAACTCGCTGGCCGGCCGTGAGTCGGTGCGAGTGGACCTCATCGAGGCGTAATTCCAACATCCGAGAGGGGATGCAGCGCACATGCGCTGCATCCCCTCTCGTGCATTCACTTAACCGTCGCCGACTACACTGGTGCCTGAACACGGCGGCCCGTCGTACGACCGCAGAAGCGCAGTCACCTCAGTGCAAGGCCGGCCGAACAGACAGCGACAGCAGACTTCGAGGAGCAGTATGGACACGGTGATCGCCCGGCTGGGCAAGCCGCACGGAATCAAGGGCGAATTCACCGTCGAGGTGCGCACCGACCGACCCGAGGACCGGCTCAATCCAGGGGCGACCTTCGCCACCGATCCCGATATCGGAGAGCTGACGCTGAAGTCGGCGAGGTGGCATCGCGACCGCCTGCTCCTGGCCTTCGACGAAGTCCCCGACCGCAACCGCGCCGAGGAGATCCGCAACACCCTCATCCTCGCCGAAGCGGATGAGGACGAAGACGAAACCGACGCCTGGTACCTCGACGACCTCATCGGCCTCAAGGTCTATGAGAACGACGCGCTCGTCGGCGAGATCGTCGACGTCACGAACGGCACCGCCCAGGATCTGCTCCACATGAAGCACACCGCCGGACACGTTGTGCTCATCCCCTTCGTCACCGAGATCGTGCCCGATGTCGACATCGACTCAGGACGCGTCACCGTCACCCCGCCCGCCGGCCTCTTCAACGCCGAATGAGCAAACCATCCCCGAAGCCCGAATCGTCCCCGATGAATGGCACCGACACCCCCGCCGAGGCGACCGGAACGGACCCGGTGACCCAGGGTGCGACCTGCGCCGAGGCGGTCGGACCGCAGATGTCGATCGACGTCGTGTCGATCTTCCCCGAATACCTCGCCGGACTGCAGCTCTCGCTCATCGGCAAGGCCGTCGACCGCGGACAGCTGAGCCTCGGCGTCCACGACCTGCGGGACTTCACCTTCGACCGGCACAACACCGTCGATGACTCGCCCTACGGTGGGGGAGCGGGAATGGTCATGAAAGCCGAACCCTGGGCGCTGGCTCTCGAGCACATCCTGGCAGGTCGCGGCAGCGCTGCGAAGGGTGAAGGTGCGGACGGCGCTCGGACCGCCGGTCCGGCTGTAGGAGGCAAGCCGACGCTCATCGTGCCCAGCCCTGCCGGGCAGGTATTCGATCAGCGTATCGCCGAGGATCTCGCCACCCGTGAGCATCTGGTCTTCGCCTGCGGACGCTACGAAGGAATCGACCAGCGCGTCATCGATTGGGCCGGGGAGCACTTCGACCTGCTGCCCATGAGCATCGGCGACTACGTCCTCAACGGCGGTGAAGTCGCCTCGATGGTGATGATCGAAGCGGTCAGCCGCCTCATCCCCGGCGTCATCGGAAACCCCGAGTCGCTGACCGAGGAAAGCCACGAAGACGGACTGCTCGAATACCCGATCTATACGAAGCCGGCGAACTGGCGCGGTCGCGAAGTGCCCGAGATCCTCCTCAGCGGCAACCACGCTGCGATCGCCAGGTGGCGACGTGACCGACGTCTCGAACGCACCGCGGATGTCAGACCGGATCTGCTCGAGAAGCTCGATGACCTGAGCAAGGACGACCTGGCCGCGCTCGAGCGGTTTGAGTCTGAGCGCTCAACCGTGACAGAATAGAGCGTCGCGTTTGTTGGCACTCACCTGCTTCAGGGGGATGAGTGCCCACGGTGGCCCGTCGCATCGATTCGGCGGGTCGACGGGGAGAGATCCCGACAGACGATCCAGTTACCGGAACACCGGTCCGATATGCGTGTCCTCGACCTGAAGCAGAGGCCACAGGAGAAACCACAATGCAGAAGCTCGATGTTGTAGATGCAGCCTCGCTGAAGTCTGACGTTCCCGAATTCCGTCCGGGCGACACCCTCAACGTTCACGTCAAGGTGATCGAAGGTTCGCGCTCGCGTATCCAGGTCTTCAAGGGAATCGTCATCCGTCGCCAGGGCGACGGCGTTCGCGAGACCTTCACCGTCCGTAAGATCAGCTTCGGCGTCGGTGTGGAGCGTACCTTCCCGGTGCACTCGCCCAACGTCGACAAGATCGAGGTGCTCACCCGCGGCGCTGTGCGCCGTGCGAAGCTGTACTACCTGCGCGAACTGCGCGGCAAGGCTGCTCGCATCCGCGAAAAGGCCTGATTTGCCCGGCACTGTGGGCGATGATCACACGGTGCCGAACAGACATGAAGACGCGACCTTCGGGTCGCGTCTTCTGTCTTCGGCACGGTTCTGGAAGGCGATCGTGGCGATCGTCGTCGTCATCATCGTGCTCGGCGGATCGATCCGCGGATTCGTCATCCAGCGCTTCACCATTCCGAGCGCCTCGATGGAGCCGACGCTCAATGTCGATGATTCGATCACGGTGTGGCGCCCGGACGCCCTGCGTGGAGACCTCCAACGCGGAGACATCGTCGTCTTCGACGGCCGCGGATCGTTCGTCGACGATGCGCTGCCCACTCCTCTGCAGAAGATCGGTTCCTGGGTCGGACTCGGCCCTCGGGACGTCTACTACGTCAAACGCGTCATCGCCGTCGGCGGTGACAGCCTCGAATGCTGCGACGCGAAGGGTCGTCTGCTGCTCAACGGCAAGCCTCTGACCGAGGACTATGCGCCGGCCCCCGCCTCGTCGGTGGAATTCTCCATCGAAGTCCCCGAGGGCACCATGTGGGTGATGGGCGACAATCGCAACGACTCCGCCGACTCCAGGTCGCTGCTGGGACGGCCCGGTGGGGGATTCATCCCCACCGACCGGATCATCGGCCCCGTGATCGGGCACGGCTCCTCGATCGACTGAGCGCACACACCGCAACTGCACTGCGGCTGAGTGTGCGGCGAGAGTCGTGCTGATACGCTCGGTTCAGTCCACAGCCGCAGTCCTGGTCCGATGTGAAAGCGAACGAATGACAAGCGAATCCGAAGCTTCCCCGCCGCCCGCCTCGAAACGGTTCGCGCGCGGTCTGCTGGAGACCCTGGCGATCATCGTCGTCGCCCTGCTCATCTCGACGGCCCTGAAGACGTGGGTCGTCCGTTCGTTCTACATCCCGTCCGAATCCATGATGACCACTCTCCAGGTCGATGACCGGGTGCTCGTCAACCAGCTGGCTCACCGCTTCGGACCCGCCGACCGCGGCGACATCATCGTCTTCGACGACCCGGACCATTGGCTCTCGGCCGCCGAGACCGCCGAATACACGCCCAACCCGGTCCTCGAATTCATCGGCTTGGCTCCCGCGGACTCGGGCAATCAGCTGATCAAACGGGTCATCGGCGTCGGCGGCGACACGATCAGATGCTGTGACGCCGAGGGACGCCTGCTGGTCAACGGCGAACCGATCGACGAAACCTATCTCGATGAGGGCACCGCTCCCTCGGAGGTCGAATTCGAAGTCACAGTGCCCGAAGGCCATTACTGGGTGATGGGCGACAACCGCAGCAACTCCGCCGACTCGCGCTACCACATGGACACCGACCCCTTCGTGGCCGAAGACGACGTCGTCGGCACCGTGTTCCTCATCAACTGGCCGTTCAAGCACTTCAGCTGGGTCTCCACACCCGACAAGGTCTTCGCGGACGTACCGGACACCGCCGAGGGACTCAGCGGGAACTGATGGCCGCACGTGGACTGACCGACCTCAGCGTCGAACGGGAACTGCTGAGCGAGGGATTCGACTACGTCATCGGCGTCGACGAGGTGGGCCGTGGTGCCCTGGCCGGGCCCGTCAGCGTCGGTGTCGCCCTGTTCGATCTGCGCATTCTCACCGCCGCCGAGGTGCCCGCCGGCATCCATGATTCGAAGCAGCTGAGCGCGCAGTCGAGGCAGGAGGCCACCGACCGCGTGCGGTCGTGGGCGACCGCCGCGGCGGTGGGATCGTCGACGCCGGCCGAGCTCGACGAGGTGGGGATGACGATGGCGCTCAACCTCGCCGGACGTCGCGCCATGATCTCGATGCTGCGCGAATGGGCGGACGCTCGTTCCGACAGGCACGGTTCGGGCGGTTCCGAAAGGAACGGTTCGGGAGGTGCCGATGTCAACGGAACGGCCGCCTCGGCGAGGGAATTCCCGGGCCGGACGATGGTGCTCCTCGACGGTCGACACGATTGGCTTTCGGCCCCACTCACCCTCGATTGCCTGGGGACATTCGGTGACTGTGTCGACCTCGAACTGCCGCCTGTGCGCACCGTGATCAAGGGGGACGGCTCCGTTCCGGCTATCGCGGCGGCGAGCATCGTGGCGAAAGTGGCACGCGACGAGACGATGATCGCACTCGCGGAGGCCCATCCGCACTATGGTTGGGAATCGAACGTGGGATACGGGACGGTGAAGCACCGACAGGGCATCACCGAACTCGGACCCAGCATCCACCACCGGAGAAGCTTCCGCCTGACCGCGGACTCAGGAGCGAAGGAGGGCCTGTTATGAGCGCCGATGATCTTGACGACTACGAAGCACAACTCGAGCTTGCGCTGTACAAGGAATACCGGGACGTCGTCGGTCTCTTCGCCTATGTCGTCGAGACCGAGCGCCGGTTCTACCTCGCCAACCACGTCGACCTCAAGGCTCACAACGATGCCGGCGACGTGTACTTCGAACTCACCCTGCGCGACGCGTGGGTGTGGGACAGCTACAGGTCGGCACGGTTCATCAAGACTGTGCACGTGCTGACGTTCAAGGACGTCAATATCGAAGAGATCGCGAAGTCCGATCTCGAACCGCCGACGGCGATCCGCGGCTGAGGCGGGGCGCCGGGGCCACCAGCGAACCCTGGGCTCACTGACCCTTGCACCGATTGCTGTGGACGAGGCACTGACTCGACCGTCCTCGGCCTGTGGATGAGGCGGCCTCGTCCACAGGCCCTTTTTCTGCTCTTCCCTGAAGTATTGCCGGCATGGTCATCTGACCGGTATGGGACGGATACGAACACCCGGTCGGACACGAGCGTCGAAGAGCACGCGGACCGTGAAGGGCCTGCGCAAGCAGGCGCTCGGCAGCAGAGGAGAGGACCTCGCCGCTGCGTTCCTCGAAGACGCTGGACTCGTCGTTCTCGAACGCAACTTCCGGTGCCCACGCGGTGAGCTCGACATCATCGCCCGCGACGGTGACACCGCGGTCTTCGTGGAGGTCAAGACGCGTCGCACGGCCATGCTCGGATCACCGCTGGAGGCCGTGACCCGAAACAAGCTCGCCCGCATCCGCACATTGGCAGGGTTCTGGCTGAGCGGGCAGGACGAATACTTTCCGGCCACGCGCATCGACGCACTCGGAATCATCATGGAACCGCGCGTCCAGTACTTCCACTGCCCGAACATCCAGGTCGACTCGTGAGTGAGGAGACCCTGGGACGGGAGGAACCGTCGGGCGATCCGGTCGATCCGCCGGAGCTGGTCGAGCCGGTCGAGGCCGACGAAGTCGAACCCGCATCCTCGGCGCACATCATCGGGCGGGCCTCCGCCGTGGCCCTGTGGGGACTGACCGGGAAGATCGTGTCGATCGAAGCCAGCGTCAGCGCGGGCCTGCCGGGAATCGACATCGTCGGACTGCCGGATGCCTCGGTGAGCGAATCACGCAAGCGCCTTCGTGCGGCCCTGTCCTACCTCGGCAGACCAGTCGCCACAGAACACCTGACGATCAACCTCACCCCGGGAACGGTTCCGAAGATCGGCACCGGATTCGACCTCGGCATCGCCGTCGCCGTGCTCAGAGCACTCTCGTTGATCTCCAACGACGACACAGGCAGCGTCATCCACTGCGGTGAGATCGGGCTCGACGGCAGAATCCGTCCCGTCACCGGGGTGCTCCCGTCCCTGCACACAGCGCTGCAAGCTGGGTTCGACCGCTTCGTCGTCCCCATCGGCAATGCCGATGAGGCGGGACTCATCGGACGGGCAAGAGTCCTCCCGGTCGCCTCGCTGGCCGAGGTGGTCAATGCCTACGGAGGATCGATGACCGTACCCGCACTGCCTGCCGTCCTCGAAATGGATCGGCCCGTCCCCGTGAACCCGGAACTCCACGACCTCAGCGAAGTCCAAGGACAGGCCGAAGGACGTTTCGGCCTCGAAGTCGCCGCGGCAGGTGGCCACAACCTGCTCATGCGCGGAACACCCGGAGCGGGCAAGACGCTGCTGGCCCAATGCCTGCCCGGAATCCTGCCGCCGCTGAACGACGACGAAGCCGTCGAAGTCGCCACCGTCCGTTCCCTGCGCGGAGAACTCGACGGCAGCGACGGACTCGATCACCGCCCGCCGTTCGAGGCACCCCATCACCGCAGCACCGCCTCGGCGCTCATCGGCGGACGCCGCCCCGGAACGGTCGGAGTCCTCAGCCGAGCCCACCGCGGGGTTCTGTTCATGGATGAGGCACCCGAATTCTCACGCGATGTGCTCGAAGCCCTGCGACAGCCGATGGAATCCCGTCGCGTCCACATCCACCGCGCCTGGGGATCGATGGTGCTTCCGGCATCCTTCCAGCTCATCATGGCCGCAAACCCCTGCCCCTGCGGAGTCGGGATGGCCGGCGCCGGCGGGGACTGTCGGTGCACCCCTCTGGACAAACGCCGCTATCGCAATCGGCTCTCCGGGCCGCTGCTCGACCGCGTCGACCTGCAGCTCGAGCTCTTCCCCGTCTCTCCCGCCGACATCCGGCTCGGCGGGGACCAGGAGACCAGCACCACGGTGGCCGCCCGCGTGTCGGGCGCACGGAAGCGACAGTCGGAACGCTTCGCCGGCTGCGACTGGAGGCTCAACGCCGAAGCGCCCGGAACCTGGCTGCGCGAACACTTCGCACTCACACCGACAGACCTGACGGACCTGGACCGGGCACTCGACACCGGCCGGATCACCATGCGCGGCTATGACAGGGTGCTGCGTGTCGCAACCACTCTGGCCGACCTGGCGGGAAAGCAGGGTCCCGACCCCGACACGATGAGAATGGCGCTCGCCTTGCGGACACAGGAGGCATGACCGTGAACACACATGAGGACGTACGCATGGCCATCGCCTCACTGCTGCGCATCGGTGAGCCCGGCGACGGACTGCTCAGACAGCTCGTCGACGGAATCGGCCCGGTCGCTGCTCTGGCGATCATCACGGCCGTCGGTCGCGGTGAGACCACCGCGCACGATGCTGTCCAAGGTCTGGCCGACACCGGCACCGAGGCGGCCGAACACAGTCAGCTGCCAGCGGCCATCGACCGGTGGGCTGTGCGAGCCGGCGAAGCCGACGCGGTCGGGAGCGACCTGGACAAGATCGCGAGAATCGGCGGCCGACTGATCATTCCCGATGACGATGAGTGGCCCCGAATGCTCGACGACCTCGGCCCTGCAGCACCGCTGGGCCTATGGGTGAGAGGAGCAGCCTCCCTCAGCGCCGCACTGACTCGTGCCGTTGCCGTAGTCGGGGCCAGAGCAGCCAGCAACTACGGAACCAAATGCGCCTCTGACCTCGCGTGGGATCTTGCCGCTCGCGGAATCACCGTCGTATCCGGCGGCGCGTTCGGCATCGATGCGGCCGCCCACCGTGCCGCCATCGCCCGCGAATCGCCGACGGTGGCATTCATGGCCGGGGGAGTCGACCGCTTCTACCCGGCGGCGAACGCCGAACTGTTCGAACAGATCCTCGCCACCGGTGCCATCGTGTCCGAGACTGCACCCGGAATGACGCCGATGCGCCACCGGTTCCTGCTGCGCAACCGACTCATCGCCGCCTCGTCGCAGGTGAGCGTCATCGTCGAAGCCGGCTGGCGCAGCGGGGCACTCAACACCGCCCGGCATGCCCTCGAACTCTCCCGCCAGGTCGCGGCCTTCCCCGGGTCCGTGTACTCGGCGTCCTCGACCGGAGCACACAAGCTCCTGCGCGAACACGAAGCGGAACTCGTCACCTGCAGCGACGACGTCATCGCGCTCATGGACGATGACACCCCGGCACTCTTCGACACGGCCGTGCTCAGTGCTGCGGTGGGGAGTGGAGAACGCCCGCCGTCTTTCGATCCCCGCGAAGGGCTCGACGAGCGGGAGAAGATCTGTCTGAATGCGCTGACCGTGTCGAAGCCGCTCGACGTCGGCACCATCGCTTCCCGGGCAGGGCTGACGATCGCGGATGCGCTCAACTCTCTCACCGCGCTCGACCTGACCGGATTGGCCGCACGCCGTGACACCGGATGGGTGAAGCTGCGCAGACCGCGCTCCTGATGCCGGCGATGACCGTCAGTCCGCCGCGGAGACCGCGTATCCTGAGGACGTGAGCACAGACTCTCCCGCCGACCATTTCTCTCAGGCCTGGACAGCACTGTTGAGAACCGTCGCCGGACTGCGTGACGGCGACTTCGGGCGAGCCTCCGGCTGTGCCGGGTGGCGCGTCCAAGACCTCGTGTGCCACCTCATCATCGATGCCCAGGACGTCCTCATCACCCTCGTGACACCGAGCGAGGGCGCACCGACCCACGACTCAGCAACCTACTGGACTGTCACAGACTTCCCGCCGACCGGGGATGATCCCCTCGACGCGCTCATCCCGCGACTGGCTGCCGCCTATGAGGACCCGCAGCTGCTGAAGTTCCACCTCGACGATGTGGGCACAGCCGCCGACCGGGCCGCTCGGCTCGCCGACCCCGAACGACGGGTGGAGACCCAGCACATGGTGCTCACGATCGGAGACTTCCTCAACGCGTATGTCCTCGAATGGACCCTTCACCACTTCGATCTCATCGCACACCTGCCGGATGCGCCGACTCCGCCGACAGGCTGCGTCGCTCGAAGCCGGACGATGTTCGAGGACGCTATCGGGGCGACGATCCCCGCGGAACTGACCGATGCCGAAGCACTGCTCATCGGCGCGGGACGACGACCACCGGACGCGGCGCAGAGATCGGTCCTCGGCGACATAGGCGAACGGCTGCCGTTCATCCTCAGCTGAGGCCTGATGGCCGACACCTGACGCCTGATGGCCGACGGAAAACGGCGGCGTCCTTCGGCGCCGCGTATCCTGGGGACGTGAGCACATCATCGACCGTCGCCGAGGTTGTGTCAGGCTATGCCGACCACCTGAGGTCTCGTGACGTCTCCGAACACACCGCCCGAGCCTACGTCGCCGACGTCTCCGACTTCCTCGATCACGCCGTGCACTCGACGAAGCTCCGACAGGGGAGCGGAGAGGGGCACCTCACGACGGCATCCGGCGCACGGATCGACATCGCTGCGATCGAACTCGACGATCTGCGGTCCTGGCTCATCGCCCTCGACGATGCCGGTGCCGCGAAATCGACGGTGGCTCGCAAGATCGCGGCAGTGCGCTCCTTCTTCGCCTACGGTGTGAGCAACCTGGGACTGCCGAACAACCCGGCCGCGCGTCTGCGGACTCCGAAGAAGGACTCCCGCCTACCCACGGTGCTCAAACCTCAGCAGGCCGCCGACCTCATCTCCGCCGCCGAGAACCACCGAACCGGAGTCACCGGCGTGGGGCGGAGACGGAAAGGGGGAAGCGCCGACAACGGCATGGATACGAGTGGCTTGATGGCAGACGACTCCTCGACGAGCGACCCGGCTGCAGACGACACCACGACGGGTGATTCCGCACAGCACGGCAAGAACGATCCACTCGATGCGGCCAAACGCATCCGCGATGCCGCAATCCTGGAAATGCTCTACGCCACTGCGGTGCGCGTCTCGGAGCTGACCGGACTCGACCGCAGCGACATCGATCACCGCGCATCGATGATCACCGTGCTCGGCAAGGGCAACAAAGAACGTCGCGTCCCGTTCGGGACCCCGGCACGCAGAGCCCTCGACGACTGGCTCGCCGCCCGCGAACTGTTCACCGGTCCTCACAGCGGCGACGCACTGTTCCTCGGCGTTCGCGGGGGACGCATCGGCGCCAGGCAGGTGCGCGAACTCGTTCACCGCTACGGCTCCGACGACCCCAGCGCCCCGGACATCGGACCACACGGACTGCGACACTCTGCGGCCACACACATGCTCGACCGCGGTGCCGACCTGCGTCAGATCCAAGAGCTGCTCGGCCACTCCACGATGAGCAGCACCCAGATCTACACTCAGGTATCCATGCAGCGTCTGCAGGACACCTACCGGCGAGCACACCCGCGAGCCTGAGACTCACAGAGACGGATTTGGCCGGCAGAGTCATGGCGGAAGCGTCGGCCTGGCCGAGGCCTCCTACTTCCGGAATTCCCAGTGCCAGGGCTCGGGCAGGGACCCCGTCTGCCGTGCCCAACCGGGATGAATCCACCCGAACTTCGGCGCTTTCGCCCGCATCCACTGATGCTGCTCGGTGCCGAAGGAATTGATCCCGCTGCCGAGGTCGACGGCCAGCGCCCACCCGTGATTCGACGTTCCCGGTGTCGCCGCCATCCGCCCCTTTCGCCGTTTGAGGATCACCTGCGTGGCGTAGTCCCGGTAAGCATCGGTGACCGAGATCGGGGCGCCGAACCGAGCCTCGAACGCTGACGAGAGCCGATCGAAAGCCGCTTGAGCATCGCAGCGCAGCATCTGCCCGGGGGCCGACTCCAACTGGCACATCGCCGAGGCGGGAATCTGCCCATTGCTGTGACCGCCCCACGCTCCGGCACCGGAGGTGGCCGAATCTCCGCCGCCTTTCGGTTCCTTCGCGGGCTTCCGTGACAGAGGCAGAAGTGCCGACTGCTCCTGGCCGAAGAACTTGCCCGGATCGACGTACCTCTGATCGCTCGCGGCCGGCCATGCTCCGATATGCAGGCACGAACGCTGACAGTGGCCACCGCTGCCCACCGTGCCGATCTTCTCGCCGGCGGCAAATCCCTCACCCTTCTTCAACGACGTCGCGGCCGGTTGGAACGTGAGCACATGATCGGACTCGGTGAGGATGCTGACGGTCGCAGTCCCCGCCACCGTGCCGGCAAAGCGGATCGTCCCTTCCGTCGGTGCCCGCAGCGGTTCGCCAACGACAGCGAGCACGTCGATTCCGCGATGCCCCTTGAGCCACGGCTTGTCCGGAGGATCAAAGGCTTCGATGATCTCCATCGCCGGCACCGGGGTGACCCAGTTCGTCGGTGCGCTCCTCTGAAGGCTGACCTGTGTCCGTGTCGACGCAGCCCCGGAGGCGGCGCTCGCCGTTGGGGGAGTGCTCGTGAGCACAAGCGCCGCTGCGATGATCACGGCAAGGAGCAGTGACTGCGGTGAGCCGAGGCTTGAGCGTCTCGTTCGAAGATGGAGCAGCAGGCGGAGACGGTCGAACGCGAAGTGAGTCATGGGAGCATGCAAACCCCTAGGGCACGGTCGTGTCACCCGTGAGTATCACCCCTGTGGACGAGCTGCCTCCACCCACAAGCCAAAGACGTTCGAGTGCGGCGACCGTCCACAGGAAGCGATGGTCGAGTGCACCGAATCGACGGCAATCCGGCTCCACACGCCCGACGGGACCCTGCGCTCCGGCACTCGCCCGCACCCATCGATCCCCACCCGTCGACGTACGAGTCGGTGCGACGATACGGCCCGGCGGGCCGCCTCGGCGAGGGATCGATCTCGATTGGAAATGACTTGCCCAACCGGGATAGACTTAAGCCCAGCAGAAGCGTGTCTTCTGACTACGCGTATCCGAATTCTTCTCCTTCCCATGGTGCAGGCAGCCGTCAGGTGTGCCTGTGGGGCGGACGAACCGGGTACCAGGAATCAACCGAAAATGTCATCGACGCATCCCGTCGATCGAATCGATGCGGACCCTCAGAGGTTCGCTTTGAGAGCGATCGACGCGCGCGTGACGTAAAAGCACCCTGAGGGTGCAGAGAAAGGAGGGCGTCGGCATGGCCGTCGTCACCATCCGCCAGCTGCTCGACAGCGGCGTTCACTTTGGACACCAGACCCGTCGTTGGAACCCGAAGATGAAGCGCTTCATCTTCACCGAGCGCAACGGCATCTACATCATCGACCTGCAGAAGTCGCTGGGCTACATCGACAACGCCTTCGAATTCGTCAAGGAGACCGTGGCCCACGGCGGCTCGATCCTCTTCGTCGGCACCAAGAAGCAGGCCCAGGAATCCATCGCTGAGCAGGCTCAGCGCGTGGGTCAGCCCTACGTCAACCAGCGTTGGCTCGGCGGTATGCTCACGAACTTCCAGACCATCTCGATGCGTCTGCGCCGCCTCAAGGAACTCGAAGAGATCGACTTCGACGACGTTGCAGGTTCCTCGCACACCAAGAAGGAACTGCTCATCCTGCGTCGCGAGAAGGACAAGCTCGAGAAGACCCTCGGCGGCATCCGCGACATGCAGCGCACCCCGTCGGCCGTCTGGATCGTCGACACCAAGAAGGAACACCTCGCGGTCGACGAAGCCAAGAAGCTGGGTATCCCGGTCATCGGCATCCTCGACACCAACTGCGACCCGGACGACGTCAACTACCCGATCCCGGGCAACGACGACGCCATCCGCTCCGTCTCGCTGCTGACCCGCGTCGTCGCCGACGCCGTGGCCGAAGGCCTCATCGCCCGCCACTCCTCGGACGACGCCAGCGGTGAGAAGAACGTCTCCGCCGTCGAGCCCATGCCCGAGTGGGAGCGCGAGCTCCTCGAAGGCAAGACCGAAGAGAACGGCACCGAGGCTGCTGCCCCGGCCGAAGAAGCCGCTCCGGCCGCTGAGGCTGCTCCTGCGGCCGATGCCGAGAACGCCGAAGCCGCTCCGGCCGCTGAAGCTGCCGACTCCACCGAGTCGACCGAGTCCTGATTTCGTTTAACTCCACCATCCTGAGGAGAAGGAATGGCAAACTACACTGCCGCTGATATCAAGGCACTGCGCGAGAAGACCGGCGCCGGAATGATGGACGTCAAGAAGGCTCTCGACGAGTCCGACGGCGACCAGACGAAGGCCATGGAAGCCCTGCGCATCAAGGGCCTCAAGGGCGCCACGAAGCGCGAGGGCCGCTCGACCTCCGACGGTCTGGTCGCGACCTCCGTCGAAGGCGGAGTCGGCACCATGATCGAGCTCAACTCGGAAACCGACTTCGTTGCGAAGTCCGAACCGTTCGTCAAGCTCTCCGAAGAGGTCCTCGAGCTGGCCGTGGCCAACAAGGCCGATTCGGCCGAGGCACTCCTCGCCGCTGAGACCGACGGCAAGCCCGTCTCCCAGTTCATCACCGAATCCGGTGCCTCGCTGGGCGAGAAGGTCGAACTGCGTCGCGTGGGCCGTGTCGAAGGCTCCAAGATCGCCTCCTACCTGCACCGCACCAACAAGGACCTGCCCCCGCAGGTCGGCGTGCTGCTGGCATTCGAAGGTGACGACGAGACCGTGGCACACGATGTCGCCGTGCACATCGCCGCTATGGCCCCGAAGTACTTCTCCCGCGAAGACGTTCCCGCCGACCTCGTCGAGAACGAGCGTCGCATCGCCGAAGACACCGCGAAGAACGAAGGCAAGCCCGAACAGGCTCTGCCGAAGATCATCGAGGGTCGCGTCAACGGCTTCTTCAAGGAGAACTGCCTGCTCGACCAGGGATTCGCCAAGGATCCCAAGCAGTCCGTGGCCAAGGTCCTCGAGGCTGCCGGCGTCAAGGCCACCGGCTTCCTGCGCTACCGCGTCGGAGCCTGATTCACCACTGACCGTGAAGCAGACAGATCTCTGCTTCCCAGGTTCACCGAGTGAGTGAGAACTCACCCGAGGAGCGGGGTCGGACCAATCGGTCCGGCCCCGTTTTTCGCTAAACTGACCCAGACGCCCGATCACAGTGACGATCCCACCGGGTACAGACCTGCCCGCACGGAAGAAGGACTCCATGACAAGCACCCCTGTTCACGAATCCAGCTACGCCAGCCGCGCGGTGCGCTCCCATCGGCGCCGCGTTCTGCTCAAGCTCTCCGGCGAGGTCTTCGGCGGCGGCAAGATCGGCGTCGATCCCGACGTCGTGGCCGCAGTCGCCCGCGAGGTCGCTCCCACGACCGAGGACGTCGAGGTCAGCATCGTCGTCGGCGGCGGCAACTTCTTCCGCGGAGCCGAACTCTCCCAGCGCGGCATGGACCGCACCCGTGCCGATTACATGGGCATGCTCGGCACCGTGATGAACTGCCTGGCACTGCAGGACTTCCTCGAACAGACGGGTGTCGACACCCGCGTGCAGACCGCGATCCCCATGTCGCAGGTCGCCGAATCGTATATTCCCCGCCGTGCCATGCGGCACATGGAGAAGAACCGCGTCGTCATCTTCGGCGCCGGCGCCGGACTCCCGTACTTCTCCACCGACACCGTGGCCGCTCAGCGCGCACTCGAAGTGCATGCCGATGAGGTCCTCATCGCCAAGAATGGCGTCGACGGCGTCTACACCGCCGATCCCAAGGTCGATCCGAATGCCGAGAAGATCTCCGAGATCAGCTACCAGGACGCCCTGCAGCGCGGCCTCAAAGTCGTCGACGCGACCGCCTTCAGCCTGTGCATGGACAACAAGCTGCCGATGCACGTCTTCGGAATGGAAGGCGAGGGCAACCTGCGCAAGGCCATCATCGGTGAGAAGATCGGCACGGTCGTCCACTGAGACCCACCCCCACCGAGGCGGTCCGACGCTGAACGCAGGAGGATCCTCACAGCGTGGGACCGTCTCCGCCGAGGCGGTCATCCGCTTGGCATCCACGCAGGTGAGAACACTCCTGCGATGATTCGGTGCGGCATTTTTCAGTGATGACCCATAGAATGAACCCAAAGCTTTAAGAAGAGGGAAAGAGGCAACCGTGATTGAAGAGACACTGGCCGAAGCCAGAGAGAAGATGGACAAGGCCGTCGAATTCACGCAGGAGGACTTCGCGTCGATCCGCACCGGCCGTGCCAACCCCGCACTGTTCGCCGATATCGAGATCGACTACTACGGCGCTCCGACACCGCTGCAGCAGCTCGCCTCGTTCCAGACGCCCGAGGCACGCACGATTCTCGTGACCCCCTACGACAAGGGCACGCTGACCGATATCGAGAACGCTCTGCGCAACTCCGACATCGGCGCGAACCCCGCCAACGACGGCAACGTCATCCGCGTCGTCCTCCCGGACCTCACCGAGGAACGCCGCAAGGAATACGTCAAGATCGTCAAGGGCAAGGCCGAAGACGGCAAGGTCTCCATCCGCAACATCCGCCGTCACGCCAAGGAGACGCTCGAACGCATCAAGAAGGACGGCGAAGCCGGCGAGGACGAGGTCACTCGCAGCATCTCCGAGCTCGACGATCTGACGAAGAGCAAGGTGGAAAACGTCGACAAGCTGCTTGCGCAGAAGGAAGCTGAGCTGCTCGAGGTCTGATGATCGCCGTGACTGGGTCCGACAGCCCCGCGACGGATCCGGCTCCCCTCGGGGAGCCGGATCCGTCAGGCGAGGCCGCGCGGGTTGAGACCCCTTTCCCGAAACGTCGAGACCTGCGCAACTCGGACAAGCCGTATTCGCCTGACGACCCGGAATCGAATCCGACCGCCGAGGCGGTTGCGACCGATTCCGAACCTGAACCGAAGGACTATGGTCGGGCCGGACGCAACCTGCCGGCCGCGATCGGCATGGGACTGCTCATCGGCGGCGTGGTGCTTGCGTCCCTGATCTTCCTGCCGATCTCGTTCCTCTTCATCGTCCTTGTCGGCATCGTCGCCGCAATGTGGGAGCTGGCGAACGCTCTGTCACGTTCCGGCTCCCTCGTCTCCCGCGTACCCACCATGGTGTCGGCGGCCTGTATGGTCGTCGCCACCTTCGTCGGGGGCCGCGAAGCGCTCTGGGTGACCTTCGCCGCCAGCGCCGGAGCAGTCATGCTCTTCACGATGGTCGAGCGCCGGAAGAACGCAGTCAAAGACGTCTCGCTCTCCCTCTTCGCTCTCACCTATGTCGGCCTCATGGCCTGCTTCATCGTCTACATCCTCACCCAGCCGGACGGCAACTTCTACGTCATCATCTTCCTTGCCGCGGTCGTCGCCTCCGACACCGGCGGCTACGTCTTCGGCGTGCTGTGGGGCAAGCATCCCATCGCCCCGCGGATCTCTCCGAAGAAGTCCTGGGAAGGCTACCTCGGCTCGACCGTCTTCGCCGCAGTGGTCGCAACGATCCTCGCCGTCACCGTCGTCGATGCTCCGTTCTGGACCGGTCTGGTCATCGGTGCCGTCATCCCCGCTTTCGCCACTCTCGGCGACTTCAGCGAATCGATGATCAAACGCGACCTCGAACTCAAGGACATGGGCACCCTGCTGCCCGGCCACGGCGGTGTCATGGATCGACTTGACTCGATCCTACCGACAGCCCCGGTCGCGCTCGTTCTCTTCTCGGTCCTGCCCGGCTACCTCTGACCGGCCCGCCGACTCGGCTGCCCGGCTGCCTCTGACCCTGTCCGGTTCGCACCTGCCCGACGTGGCGGCTCACACACGACAGCCGTGCAGCGAACATGAGACAATGGCCGTGTGAGTTCTCAAGCAGGCAGAAGGCAGACCAGGCCCGTCGTCGAACATGCCGACGGCACGACATCGAAGACCCCGATGCGCGATGGCCGTCCCCTTCTCAACTTCAAGTCCGCACGGGTCAAGCAGCCTCCTCAGCATCTGGCCGATATGACGATGGACGAACGCGTCGATGCGGTCAAGGAGATGGGACTGCCCGCTTTCCGGGCCAAGCAGATCTCCACCCACTACTTCAGCCACTATGTCACCGACACCGAGGCGATGACGGACCTGCCCAAGGATAAACGGGCAGAGATCCAGGAACGGTTCTTCCCTCACCTGCTCACCGAAGTGCGCCGCCTGCGCACCGAGAACGGCGACACCATCAAGTTCCTGTGGCGCCTCTTCGACGGAGCTCTCGTCGAATCAGTGCTCATGCGCTACCGCAACCGGGTCACCCTGTGCGTGTCCAGCCAGTGCGGCTGCGGAATGAACTGCCCGTTCTGCGCCACCGGCCAGCAAGGTCTGACCCGCAACATGTCCACGGCCGAGATCGTCGAACAGGTCGTGCGCGCCAACCAGGTCATCGCCGCCGGCGAACTCGCCGAAGCCCCGAAGTCGGATATGCCCGGTGCCGGAGAGACCGCGCTCGGCGCGGAAGCCGACGAAGACGAAGCGGCGGGAGAAGCCGGATTCGACGGGGAGGCCACGGCCGCCTCGGCGAATGGCCCCGAACGGGTCTCGAACATCGTCTTCATGGGCATGGGCGAACCCCTGGCCAACTACAAGCGAGTGATGAACGCGGTGCGCCGGTTCGTCGGACCGAGCCCCGAAGGACTGGGCATGTCGGCCAGGCGGATCACGATCTCCACGGTCGGACTCGTGCCCGGCATCAACAAACTCGCCGCCGAAGACATCCCCGTCACGTTCGCCCTCAGCCTCCACGCACCCGATGACGAGCTGCGCGATGAGATGATCCCGGTCAACACGCGGTGGAAGGCCGATGAGGCCATCGACGCCGCTTACAACTACTACCAAGTGACCGGACGGCGGGTGAGCATCGAATACGCGCTCATCAAGGACATGAACGACCACGCGTGGCGTGCGGAACTGCTGGCCAAGAAGCTCAACGCCCGCGGACGCGGCTGGGTCCATGTCAACCCGATCCCGCTCAACCCGACTCCGGGCTCGGTGTGGACGGCCTCGGAACCGGAGGTCGCCGACGAATTCGTCCGCCGCCTCATCGATCAGGGCGTTCCGACGACGATCCGCGATACCCGCGGATCCGATATCGACGGCGCCTGCGGACAGCTCGCCGCAGCCGACTGATCGACGCCCGGTTCGGCAACTGCGGACCGCGGCAACGCAATTGCTGCGGCTTCCATCTATTATGGTGGAAACACCACAGCCACTCGCTTCTGGAGGAGACATGGCGGACACGACTTTCCCTCGAATGTCCGGTTGGAAGAACGGATACGACCCCAAGCAGGTCGACAGCTTCTTCAAGCGTGCACGTGAGTCCTTCGAACGGCCGACGCCGCAGCCCGGCGACCTCGACTCCCGGGCGGTGCGCACGGTCGGTTTCGATCTCGTCCGCAAGGGCTACCACGTCGCCGTCGTCGACGCCGCGCTCGACCGTCTCGAAGATGCATTCGCCAAGCAGGCCCGAGACCGTCTGATCGCGCAGTCCGGGCAGGACGCCTGGGTCTCCGAGCTCACCCGTGTGGCCGCGTCGCTGCGGGGTCGACTGGTCCGTGAACCCGGTAAGCGCTTCGACAATCCTCCTCCCGGAGTCATCGGCTACGACATCACCCAGGTCGACGACATGTGCGACAAGGTCAACTCGTACTTCACGCAGGGCGTGGCGATGAGCGTCGACCAGGTCCGCCGCGTGCTGTTCAAGACCGCAAAAGGCAAGAAGGCGTACAACGAGGACCAGGTCGATGCGTTCATCGACCGCGTCGTCGAAGTGATGGCCTCCGTTGACTGATTTCCACTACTTCGCGGTCCCGACCGCGACCGATCCCGGCACGCTCAACCCGGTTTACGAACTCCTCGACTTTCCGATCGCGATGGGCAAGGCCGAAGACATCGTGCTGACCGGACCCGCTCCGGAGAAACCGCTCGTCGACGGCCGGGAAGTCACGGATCCCCGCCTGGTCAAGGCCCTGTCCGTTCCCGTCGAGCTCGACCGCGCCGAGGTGCTCGACCGCAGTTCGAAGCTCGCCGGAGTGCTCCGTGCCATGGGCGTGGTTCCGGAATCCGGTGCCCGGCTCACCTTCGCCGAGGATGTCCCGCCGTTGGCGCGGGCGCTCGGTGTTCTTGCTGCTGCCCGGATCGGGCTCGTCGTGGATCTGCGAGCAGGAGCTCCGTCTGACTCTGCCTCAGACTTAGTGGTTCTCCACTCCATCGAAGACGAACCGGTCGAGCCGGGGCGTGCCTCCGTGCGGGTCACCCGGTCGCGCTTCGAAGGCGTCGGAGTGACGATCGGCTCCGAGACCGCGAACCTCGACCAGGCGATGCGCGACTCCCGCGTCGAATTCGCCGCAGTAGTGCCGCTCGACCCGCAGCGCACTCTGCTGCTCACCGACGACGGTGATCTTGAGGCGGGTACGAGCCTCGAATGGTACCGCACCGAGGTTCTCTCTGCTTCCTGAGCCCTGGACGCATGGGGGCTTCGACGCCGACGATGGTGTCGACGTTCCGGCTTCCGCGGACCCGCGGCCTGCTGATCCGCGTTCGGCTGAGACGGCGGCTGCTCTGCGCGCGGCCGGCTGCGTCTTCGCCGAGGACGAGGCGGCGATCCTGCTTGAAGCTGTGAGCGAAGGTATGGCGGCCAGCTCCGATTCGGGCGCGTACAGTGGTGCAAGATCGGATCGGCTTCTTGCCGGGCTCGTCGCGCGACGAGTGGCTGGCGAACCCCTCGAACAGATCGTCGGCTGGGTCGACTTCTCCGGGATGCGTTTGAGTGTCCGGCCCGGAGTGTTCGTGCCACGGCAGCGAACGGCTCTGCTCGCCGCGCATGCGGTGTCCGCGGCCCAGCGGATGACGGACTTACGAGGGAATGGTACTGAGGCAGACGCTGGCGTCGCTGTTGTGCGACCTGTTGTACTCGAAGCGTTCTGTGGCGTCGGACCGGTCGCCTCGGCGGTGGCCGGCAAAGTGCCGGGAGTCGATCTTCACCTCGGTGATGCGCAGGCGGAAGCGCTGCAATGTGCGGTGGAGAATGTCGATGGCTGCATCCAGGCGGGGGAGTTCACCCAGGCAGGCGGGTCCGAACAGGCAAATGAGTCCGGCACTACCGTGTCGGGGCATGTCCTCGACTGCCTCCACGGACTGCCCGACACGCTGCGGCGGTGGATCTCAGTTATCGCCGCCGTGCCGCCGTACGTTCCTGAAACGGCAGCCGATTTTCTGCCGCATGAGGCCCTCGACTTCGAACCGAGCAGCGCACTCTTCGGCGGCTCCGACGGACTCGACCTTGTCCGTCGACTCATCACGGAGTCGTTGGACTGGCTGGCCCCGGATGGTTTGCTGCTCATCGAGCTCGGGCTAGGTCAGGTTGCAGGGGCCACCGGGTTCGCAGCCGAGCAGGGGCTGGAAGCCCGGAGCCACCTCGGCGAGGATGACCAGACGGTCGTGCTCGAACTGCGTCGTGGAAACTGACAACGGCCGGCTGAAATCGGGTGATTTCAGCCGGCCGGCTGCGTACCGACTGGTTCGAAGTGCGGGCGCGGGGCGCGAAGTCTGTGCGTCAGCACTTTGAACCAGCCGGTGACTGCAGATACACCACGCCCGCCGAACCTCAGCAGGATCGGCGGGCGCTGACTGTGTTCAGCGGAGGGCGGGTGCCCTGCGCACTGGCTCAGTTCGCGAAGGCGTTGATTCCGGTCATCGTCCGACCCAGGGTCAGCTGGTGCACCTCGTGCGTGCCTTCGTAGGTGAGCACGGTCTCGAGGTTGACCGCGTGACGCAGCGGCGGGTACTCGCTCGTGATGCCCGACCCGCCGAACAGGGCGCGCAGGTCACGGCAGACGTTCATCGCGGTGTCGACGTTGACCATCTTGCCCAGGCTGATCTGCTCGGGACGCACACCCTTCTCGGAGTCCTTGAGCTTGCCCAGGTGAGCGGCGAGCAGAGTGATCTGCGAGTACTGGCCGAAGGCCTTCGCCAGCTTCTGCTGAGTGATCTGGAACGACGCCAGAGGACGATCGAACTGCACGCGGGTGCCGGTGTACTCCAGTGCGGAGAGCAGCGCGTCGCGGGCGGCGCCGGTGACGCCGAAGACGATGCCGTAGCGGGCCTCGGACAGGCAGGACAGGGGCCCCTTGAGTCCCTTGGCCTTCGGCAGCATCGCATCCTCGGGCAGACGGACGTTGTCGAGGACGATCTCACCGGTGATCGAGGCGCGCAGCGAGATCTTGCGGTGGATCTCCGGGGTCTGCACACCCTCGGTGTTCGAGGGGACGACGAAGCCGCGGACGACGTTCTTGCCCTTGTCGTCGACCTCTTCGGTCTTGGCCCACACGACCATGACATCGGAGACCGGGGAGTTCGTGATCCACATCTTCGCGCCGTTGAGGATCCAGTCGGATCCGTCCTTCTTCGCGGTCGTCTTCATCCCCGACGGGTCGGATCCGACATCGGGTTCGGTCAGCCCGAAGCAGCCGATGGCCTTGCCGGCGGCCATCTTCGGCAGCCATTCTTCCTTCTGTGCTTCCGATCCCCAGTGGTGGATGGCGAACATCGCCAGCGAGCCCTGCACGGAGACGAGGGAGCGCAGACCGGAGTCGACGGCTTCGAGTTCGCGGCAGGCCAGTCCGTACTGAGTCGCCGTCGAACCGCCGCAGCCGTAGCCGTCGAGGTGCATGCCGAGCAGCCCGAGCTCGCCGAGTCCTTCGGCCAGTTCCCGGGCGGGGATGGTGGCGTCGAGGAAGTAGTCGCCGATCTTCTCCCGGACGTTCTCGTCCAGCCATTTCTTCACGATCGATGCGAATTCGAGGTCATCGGATTCGAAGACCGAATCCAGTCCAAGAATGTCGTCGGGGCTCAGCGTCTTGCTCATATCCATCTCTTTCGCCATTGATTGTCTTCATTCACAGTTTTACCGGAACCCGGTGGAAGGTCGGTGTCCCGAAGCACTACAGATGACCAGGTTCCACTAGGCGACACACGAGTCCGTGTCGAGTCATTTCCCAGAGAACTTTGGCATCATCGGTTGGCGTGAGTAAACGTGGTTTCATTGTAGTCGGCTCAACCGGTTCGGTCGGCACCCAGGCCCTTGATGTCCTCGCCGAACACCGGGACGAGCACGCGATCATCGGCTTGGCCGCGGGGTCCCAGCTCGACCTTCTGCTCGAGCAGGCCCTCGATTTCCACGTCCCCGTCATCGGGCTCACGACCCCACCCGCCGGAGGCGAGGCCGAGGTGCGTGCGCGACTGACCGAGCTGGCTGCCCAGCGGGGGACCGCCGATCCTGTCGAAGCCATCCACCTCGGGGACGATGCCGCCGAGGCGGTCGCGGGCTTGGCCGCCGATATGGTCCTCAACGCGATCACCGGTGCCGCCGGTCTCGGCGCGACCCTGGCCGCCCTCGAACGCGGCACGGACGTGGCCCTGGCGAACAAGGAATCCCTCATCATCGGCGGGTCCATCGTCCTCGACGCCGCTCGTGCCTCCGGGGCCCGCCTGGTGCCGGTCGACAGTGAGCACTCCGCCATCGCCCAGGCGCTGCGCGCCGGCACGCACGGTGAAGTCAGCAAGCTCATCATCACCGCGTCGGGCGGTCCCTTCCGCGGCATGACCCGTGATGCCCTGCGTCGAGTCACCCCCGCCCAGGCGCTCAACCATCCCACCTGGTCGATGGGGTCGATGATCACCATCAACTCTGCGACCCTGGTCAACAAGGGCCTCGAAGTCATCGAAGCCCACCTGCTCTTCGACATCGACTTCGACCACATTGAAGTCGTCGTGCATCCTCAGTCGCAGATCCATTCGATGGTCGAGTTCGCCGATGCCTCGACGATCGCGCAGATCTCCCCACCGGATATGCGCCTGCCGATCTCCTATGCGCTGGGCACCCAGGACGATGGAACGACGAAGCGACTGACTTCGAGGGCCGTTCCGCACAATTGGGGCCAGCCCATGCACTGGTCGTTCGAGCCGGTCAACCATCTCGCCTTTCCTGCGCTCGGTCTGGCTATCGACGCTGGCAAGAAGGGCCGCAGCTACCCGGCCGTGCTCAACGCTGCCAATGAGGAACTCGTCGCCGCATTCATCGCCGGAGACATCGCCTTCACCGGAATCGACAAAGGCCTGTCCCGAGCTCTGGCCGCCCACGAATCTGCGGCCGAACACACGGTGGAGACCGTGCTGGCCGCCGACGCCTGGGCCAGGGACTTCGCTCGCGCCGACGTCGCCGAACAGAACGGGGGCCGCCGATGACAGTTGTGCTCTACATCGTCGGGATCATCCTGTTCCTCATCGGCATCTCGATCTCGATTGCGCTGCACGAACTCGGCCACCTCACCCCGGCGAAGAAGTTCGGGGTGAAAGTCACGCACTATATGGTCGGCTTCGGACCGACCCTGTTCTCCTTCCGCCGCGGTGAGACCGAGTACGGCATCAAAGCGTTCCCCCTCGGTGGGTTCATCGCGATGCCGGGAATGTATCCGCCCGAGGAAGCGACGAAGTCCCGCTATGAGACCGCCGCCGCTGCGCAGAAGGGCGGCACGGCCGCCGGCGTCGACAGCGGGGTCGACGGCACGTCGGGCCGCCTCGGCGAACCGGGCGCTGCACTCGACTCGACGGGTAGCGAAACCTCGGGCCGCCTCGGCGAGGGGACGGATGACGGTGATGCCGCTCCGCTGCGCCGGGACCGCAAGAAGCGGAAGGGGCGGCTGTTCGAAGACACGATGGCCGATGCCCGGGAGTTCTCGAACCAGGAGATCGCGCCGGGGGAGGAACACCGGACGTTCTATGCGCTCAGCGTGCCCAAACGCCTCGTCGTCATGTTCTCCGGTCCCTTCGTCAACCTCATCCTGGGCATCCTCATCATGGGGATCTCGCTGCTGGGCATCGGTGTGGTCACCCCGACGACGACCGTCCAGACCGTCGTCGAATGTGCGGTGCCCGCGTCCGAAGCGCAGCAACGGCCGGCCTCGGAGCAGAACACCTGCCGTCCCGACGATCAGCTCACCCCCGCGTGGGAGGCTGGGATCAAACCGGGTGACGAGATCACCTCGATCGCCGGCGTCGAGACGAAGGACTGGGACCAGCTGTCCTCGGTCATCAAGGAACATGCAGGCGAACGAGTCGATGTCGACTTCATCCGAGATGGTCAGGCCCAAACGGTGACCGTGCCGATCATCGCCACCGAACGGCCGAAGGTCGACGACGCAGGCAAGGCCGTGCTCAACCCGGACGGAACTCCGCAGACCGAGACCCAAGGATTCTTCGGCGTCGGACCCGTCCAGGAACGTCAGTCCCTGCCGCTCGCGGAGTTCCCCGGCGCAGTGTGGGACCAAGTCTCCGGAGTCTTCCACGCGATCATCACCCTGCCGGTCAAACTCGTCGACATCGGCGAAGTGGCCGTCGGCACGAAGGACCGCGACGCCGAAGGACTCGTCGGCATGGTCGGCGTCGGCCGCATCGCCGGTGAGATCGTGTCCACCGACCAGATCGACGTCGTCGACAAGGCACAGATGGGGCTGGGCATGCTCGGCTCGCTCAACATCTTCCTCTTCGCGTTCAACATGATCCCGCTGCTGCCCCTCGACGGCGGACACATCGCCGTGGGTCTCTACGAAGGTGCGCGCCGCCGCATCAACCGGTGGCGCGGCCGCGGACTGGTCGGTCCCTTCGACACCGCGAAGCTGCTGCCGCTGACGTACGTGTGCATCGGGCTGATGCTGTGCATGACGGCGCTGCTCGTCTACGTCGACCTCGTCAAACCCATCACCCTCGACGCGATCTTCAACTCCGGCGGTTAGGCCGGGTCGTTCCGGTGTATGGGCCGGGCTCTGGCAGCTAGACCGGACATGCAGTTTGGGCGATCTCAGCTAGGGTGGTGCGAGTGGAGAATACTGAGACCAAGCCACATGAGCGTTTCTTCTCGCGAACGGAATGGACGTTCATCGGATTCCTTGCGCTCGCCTTCGCGCTGACTCCGCTCTTCTACGGGCTGCCGCTGCTCAGCCCACTGTTCGCAATGGGGACGAGAGTCCGCGGACACAGGGCGAAGATGACCTGGCTGTGGACGGTCGCCTCACTGCTCGTCTTGATGTCGATCGCACCGTTCGTTCTCAAGTTCGCAGGGCTGAGTAACTTCGTCGTGGAATGAAGGCGTGAGCCATCTGCGGTTGAGCGTGAACTGTCCGTTCAGTGGCGCACGAGTTCAGGCACTGAGGGTGATCGTCTGCACCTCGCCGAGGTGATTGAGGCCGACCGTGATCGTGGCGTTCTCATCTGCTGTGCCCGGCACTGTGACCACTCCGCGCAACGGGGAGACCATCTCGAGGTCCGCCTCGGTGAGAGGACGGTCGATCTGCTTCTCCGCCCGCCACCGGGCGAAGCGCTCCCGCCTCTCTTCGCGGGGTTCGTCGAGGTCCATGTTCATGGAGAAGATCGCCTCGGCGACGGTGTCGTCGAAGTCGTTGACGAGGTTCGCCGCAGCCATCACGGCATCGATCTGGGGTTGGGCGGCGGGATAACGGGGCACCGGCGCCGAGGTGGCCCGACGTTCCAGCCGGGTGCCCTGTCGTCCCGTGGCCGCCGCCCAACCGAGGTCGAGCGCGTCCTGGACGACGCGCTGCGCCGGGTAATAGGTCGTATTGCCGAGCACGACGAGGCTGAGCCCCAGATCGGGGAACCAACGCATATGTGAGCCGTATCCTGGGTAACCGCCGGAATGGCAGACGATGCGGCCGAACCGTGTGTCCAGACGAGTCTCGAGACCGTATCCGTAGCTGAGCGTCTCCGCATGGTGGTCGCTCTTCTGGATCTCCATGGTCCGTCGTGGCTGCTGGTTGTCGGTCAGTATCCGCGACCAGGATCCGGAAGCATAGGAGTCCATGCGTTCGAGGGCGTCGAGATGCGCGTCCATCCATGTGCCGATGTCGTTCACCGTGGAGATGACCCCGCCGATGGGGGAGAAGACTCCTGGGCCGGTGAGTTCGGCCGGGTGGAGGCCGCCGCCCAGGTCGACGCGGAACCCGGTCGCCAGGTCCGGGAAGTCCGTGTGGTCGAAACCGGTGCGCGTGAGCTTCAGGGGATCGAAGATCTCAGTGGACACGAGTTCGGTGAAAGCCCTGCCTGTGACCGCCTCGGCGACCATGCCGAGAAGCGCATAGCCGAGGTTCGAATACTCATAGCCGGTGTCGGCAGGCGCACAGGCGATGGCGCCGCGGTGCAGCCAGTCGGTGAGCTCGGCCGGAGTCATCGCCTCCATCCGGTCCGCCCACGGGTCGTCCTTGGTGAAACCGGTGCTCATCGTCAATGCCTGGCGGCAGGTGCGGTCGGCGATGGCCGTATCGGCCAGTTCCGGGAGCAGGTCGCCGAAGGGAGCGTCGAGATCGAGTCCGTCGGCGGCGAGGAGCCCGATGGCTGCGGCGGTGAAGGACTTCGTCATCGAAGCGATCCGGTACGGAACCTCGCCGTTCACGGTTCGGGCGGGGCCGCCTCGGCGAAAGATTCCCCATGCCAAAGATCCACCCTGGTCGTCGAGCTTCAGTGCTGCGGCCTCGAGAGCCGCAGTCATCGCCTCGACATCGGGTTCGACGAATCCGGGTGTGCTCACAGGGCTGCTCCTTCGTGCAGACGTCAGGTCACCTTCACACTACCGTCAGCCGGTGACACCGGATCGGGACCAGTGGGCCGTGGCGTGGTGCGGGTGGAGTCGAGGTCGCGCGGGGGTCGCCCGGGGTGCGCCGGTGGACTGTTCGGGGTATGCCCCGTGGACGGACAGTTCTGTGTCAGTGGGAGGTCCTACAATGGTGATGGTTCGCACAATCCGGGTCCCGCATCGGCGCCGGCTCGGACATTGTGGCTGGTCAACAGCCTGACTGAAGGGATCCTTCGTGACATCGGTCAATCTCGGAATGCCCGCACCGCCGCCTCCCGTGCTCGCTCCGCGGAGGAAGACGAGGCAGATCAATGTCGGAAAGGTGGGGGTCGGATCCGAGTCCCCGGTGAGCGTGCAGTCGATGACGACGACGCAGACGACGGACATCAACGGGACCCTGCAGCAGATCGCCGAACTCACCGCCGCCGGCTGCGATATCGTGCGCGTGGCCTGTCCCACCGCCGACGATGCCGCGGCTCTGCCGATCATCGCCGGCAAATCCCAGATCCCTGTCATCGCCGATATCCACTTCCAACCCAAATACGTCTTCGCCGCCATCGACGCCGGCTGTGCGGGAGTGCGCGTCAACCCCGGCAACATCCGCAAGTTCGACGACCAGGTCAAGGAGATCTCGAAGGCCGCCGCCGAGGCGGGCGTGTCCATCCGCATCGGCGTCAACGCCGGATCCCTGGACAAACGGCTGATGGAGAAATACGGCAAGGCCACGCCCGAGGCGCTCGTCGAATCCGCGCTGTGGGAGGCCTCCCTGTTCGAAGAGCACGGATTCTATGACTTCAAGATCTCCGTCAAACACCATGACCCGGTGATCATGGTCCGCGCCTATGAGCTGCTCGCCGAGCGCGGCGATTGGCCGCTCCATCTCGGCGTCACCGAGGCGGGGCCCGCCTTCCAGGGCACGATCAAATCCGCCACCGCCTTCGGACACCTGTTGGCCGAGGGCATCGGAGACACCATCCGAGTCTCCCTGTCCGCGCCTCCCGCCGAGGAGGTCAAGGTCGGCAACCAGATTCTCGAATCCCTCAACCTGCGGCCCCGAAAGCTCGAGATCGTCTCCTGCCCGTCCTGTGGGCGCGCGCAGGTCGACGTTTACACGCTGGCCGAACGCGTCACCGCCGGACTCGAAGGCATGGAGGTGCCGCTGCGAGTGGCCGTCATGGGCTGCGTCGTCAACGGCCCTGGTGAGGCCCGCGACGCCGACCTCGGCGTGGCCAGCGGCAACGGCAAGGGCCAGATCTTCGTCAAGGGCGAGGTCATCCGAACCGTGCCCGAATCCGAGATCGTCGAGACGCTCATCCATGAGGCCAACCGCATCGCCGAGGAGGCCGCGGGGCAGCCATCGGGCGCTGCGTCGGGGCCGCCTGAAGTGACCGTCGGCTAGGTGCGATACCTTGTGAGGACGAAGAGTTTCATGGTCCAGTCGTTGGCCCATGCTGACGGCTGAGAAAGAGTTCAGGGGCACATGGCGCTGAGGATCGCACGACTGGAACATCAGCACACCCGGTGGCTGACGGACCTGCTTGCGCGCAACCCCTGCGAGAACGTCTACCTCATCTCCCTGCTCGAAGTCACGGGCACCGCCCGTCTGGGCTCCCCGGCAGGCACGCTGTACGGAATCTTCGATGGTGACCGGCCCGTCGCCGCCTACTGGGTGGGCGGCAACATCATCCCGGTCGCAGCGACTCCGGCGACGAATGAGGTGCTCGCTCGCAAACTCAATGCCGACGGTCGCGTGTCCTGCTCACTCATCGGCAGCCGGTCCGTCATCCTCGACCTGCAGCAGCGACTCAGTTGGGGCCGAGCGCGTGGAGTGCGTGAACGGCAGCCGCTGTTGGCCATCAGCTCGGATCCGCTGGTCACTCCCGATGAGCATGTGCACCGGGTGACCCTCGATGACCTCGGTGCGGTGTTTCCCGCCAGTGTGGACATGTTCACCAAAGAGGTCGGATTCTCACCGATCGAGGACGGCACCGCGGGGTACCTGGCGCGGGTGCGCGGGATCATCCGCGGCAAGAACTGCTACGCCCGGATCTCCTCCACCCTGCCCCAAGGCGGTGCGGTGCCCAGGTGGCCGGCCGAAGAGCAGGACGAACAGGTGCTGTTCAAGGCCGATATCGGCATCCGTGCCCGCCGCATCGTCCAAGTTCAAGGAGTATGGGTCCATCCCGCAGTGCGCAATCAGGGTCTGGGGGCAGCGGGCATGGCCGCGGTCGTCCAGCGCACCCGTGACAAAGGCCATTCCACGGTGAGCCTGTATGCCAATGACTACAACGAGACGGCGCTGCGCATGTATGCCCGCGTCGGCTTCGAACAGGTCGGCACCTTCGCCACCGTCATGTACTGAGCTCTCGGCGGATCAGTCGCGGCGGTTGCGCGACTGAGGTTTGGCCATATCGCCGAGGAACTTCTCCATCTCCCGGCGGTCCTTCTTCGTCGGACGCCCCAGCCCTTTGTCTCGCCGGGGCACGAATCCGCGCAGCGCCGGATCGGGCGGGGGAGTGAGGTCCTCATAGCACTGAACGGCGATGGAGGCCTGCATCCTCGTGGGGATGAAACCGGTGATCTTCCAGATGAATTCGGACCCGGCCTTGCGCACACGCACCTCCTGGCCGATGCTCACCTTCTGCGCGGCCTTGACGCGCTGACCGTCGACCTGCACATGCCCGCCGCGGCAGGCCTGAGTGGCGAGATTGCGGGTCTTGAACATCCGCGTCGTCCACAGCCACACGTCGACGCGCATGTGCTTTCCGGCATCGCGGTTGATCTCGGTCATCAGCGATGACCGTCCGAGAAATTCGTGCCGGACGAGGGCATTCCTGCATCGGCACCATCGGGGTCCTGTATCCGGGAGTCGGCGCGCAGCGCCAGTGCCGAGCGCCGGGTGAAAGTCTGCGCGGGACGCCCTCGCCCCTGGCTGACGGCCTCCCCGGTGGGATCGAGCAGCGGCAGCATGGTGCGGCGGAACGTATCTGCCTGGAGGCTCTCCCCGGCGACGATCTCGTGGAGCTCGCGCAGCTGCCGCAGCGAGAACTCCTTCTCCAGGAGCCCGAAGGGATCCGGGGTGCGTTCGTGGAACGCCCGCAGTCGGTGCACGGCCACGCGCACGATCTCCTGATGCTCGGCGCTGAGCTCGCCGACATCGTGGACGGGCACGAGCTTCCGCCGGTGGACGGGGGAGTCCGGGTGATCGGAATCCGATTCGGCAGGATCAGGGTCGGCCGCCTCGGGGAGGACCGCCTCGGCGGGGGAAGATTCCGTCACCTGCGCCGGAGCATCCGCCACGGCCGCCTCGGTGGGATCGTCCTCCTCGGCGAGTCCGACATCGGAGGCGGAGAGAACATCGAGGTGGGCCACGGAGATCACCCAGCCGCGATCATCGCGGTCGGGTTGGTCGAACACGTGCAGCTGGACGGGGGCGCGGTCGACCAAACGTGCCTTTTCGCGCAGACAGCGGGCGACCGCCTCGGCGAGGCGTTCCTGCGGACGCAGGATCGACCCGGGCAGCTGCCACACCCCATCTCCGGGATGGGTCATGAGAACATGCAGGCCACGGCCGGGCACGGGGCAGAGGACCGCGGTGTCGACCGCGACCGAGGGCCGCGGGAACTGCGTGAGTTGGCTGGGATCAGGCATGCTCTTCGTATCGTTCGGACTCGTCATTTCAGCGGGGACCGGGCGGGGACCGGACGGCCCCGACCGATGCCGGGCTTCGGTGCTGCAGCCACCAGTCTAATTCTCTTCCCGCAGGTGACGAATCCGCGCCCGCTCCGATTCCCTCCGGCTCGCCCGCGTGCGATAGTGTTCGATCTGAGTCTTGACAAGTTGAGGAGATTTACCCATGGCCCTGCGCATGTCGTCCCTGTTCGTGCGAACCCAGAAGGAAGACCCGGTCGGCGCCGAGGTGGCCAGCCACAAACTGCTCCACCGTGCCGGATACATCCGCAGGTCAGCACCGGGAATCTACACGTGGCTGCCGCTGGGACTGGCCGTGCTCGGCAAGATCGAAGCCATCGTGCGCGAAGAGATGGCGCTCGCCGGCTCCCAGGAGGTCCACTTCCCGGGTCTGCTGCCCGCCGATCCGTACAAGAAATCCGGCCGTTGGGAGGCCTTCGGGCCCGACCTCTTCCATCTCGAGGACCGCCGCGAGAACGACTACATCCTCGCTCCCACCCACGAAGAGGTCTTCACCCTTCTGGTCAAGGACCTCTACTCCTCGTACAAAGACCTGCCGCTGTCGATCTACCAGATCCAGACGAAGTACCGCGACGAGGCTCGCCCCCGCGCCGGACTGCTGCGCGGACGCGAATTCATCATGAAGGACGCCTACTCCTTCGACATCGACGACGCCGGACTCGACGCCTCCTACGAAGCCATGCGCGTGGCCTATCTGCGGGCCTTCGCCCGTCTCGGCCTGCCGTGCCTGCCGGTCAAGGCGACCCCGGGTGCCATGGGCGGCTCCGGGACAGAGGAGTTCATCTACCCTTCTGAGGTTGGGGAGGACACGTTCGTCAAGTCACCCGGCGGATATGCCGCGAACGTCGAGGCCGTGACCTCGATCGTCCCCGAGGCGATTCCCTACTCGCAGTCGCCTGCCGCACATGTCGAGGACACCCCCGACACTCCGACCATCGAGACCCTTGTGGCCGCGGCGAACGCCTCGCATCCGCGCGACGATCGTGAGTGGACGGCCGCAGACACGCTGAAGAACGTCGTCTGCGCCGTCACCCATCCCGACGGCACCCGCGAGATCATCGTCATCGGCCTGCCCGGCGACCGCGAAGTCGACCTCGACCGGGCCGCCGGCACCGGCATGCTCGGTGACGGTGAGGTCGACCTCGAAGCCGCCACGGCTGAGGATCTCGCCGCCCATCCGGAGCTCGTCAAGGGTTACATTGGACCCGGAAACTCCCTCGACGCGCCGGTTCTCGGCCTCGAATCGCCCTCGAAGATCCGCTACCTCCTCGACCCTCGCGTCGTCGACGGCACCCGCTGGATCACTGGAGCCAATGAGCCCGGACGCCACGTCTTCGACCTCGTCGCCGGACGGGACTTCACTGCCGACGGCACCATCGAAGCCGCCCAGGTCGTCCTCGGCGATCCGGCACCGGACGGCTCCGGTCCGCTGGAGCTGGCCCGCGGTGTCGAGATCGGTCAGATCTTCAAGCTCGGCCGCAAGTATGCCGAGTCCCTCGACCTCAAGGTGCTCGACCAGAACGGCAAGGCGACGACCGTGACCATGGGCTCCTACGGTCTCGGCGTCACCCGCGTCATGGCCTGCATCGCCGAGGAATACCATTCCGAAGACGGCCTCCTGTGGCCCCAGCACCTGGCCCCGGCCGATGTGCACATCATCGTCGCCGGCAAGGGTGAGGAGATCGCTCAAGCCGCCGAGAAGATGACGACCGAACTCGAGGCCGAAGGCATCAGCGTCCTGCTCGACGACCGCAATAAGGTCTCGCCCGGATTCAAGTTCGCCGATGCCGAACTCATCGGCATTCCTACCGTCATCGTCGTCGGCCGCGGTCTGGCCGACGGCGTCGTCGAGGTCCGCGACCGTCTGGCCGGGGAGAAGTCCGACCAGCCCGTCGCCGAGGTGGTTCCTGCCACCGTGGCACGTGTGCGTGAGGCGTACGCGAAGGCTGCAGCTGCAGCCGATGCGGCGATCAGCGCCGACCAGAACGCCTGAGCCGCCTCGGTGTTCGAAGCCCTCGCCGGAGGCATCGATGTCACCTGGACGATGGTCCTGTGGCTGCTCGCCGCGGGAGTCCTGGCCGGGTGGATCGATGCCGTCGTCGGCGGGGGCGGATTGATCCAGCTGCCCGCGCTGCTGCTCGTGCCGGGGATGAGCCCCGTGCAGGCGGTCGCGACGAATAAGATCGGGTCGATTGCGGGCACGACCGCCTCGGCGGTCACCTATCTGCGCAAGATCACCCCGGACCGGTCGGCGACGATTCCGGCCGCGGCCTCGGCGTTCTTGGGTGCCGTGCTCGGGGCGAAGCTCGCGACCTTGGTGCCCAGCGACGCTTTCACCCCGATCATTCTGCTCGCGCTTATCGGGGTCGGGATCTTCACGGTGCTCAACCCGAGCCTCGGCGCCGATGCCACGCTGCGGTTCGGGGAAACGTCGAAACGCCACCATGCCCTGTCGTGGCTGATCGGGCTCGTCATCGGCGTCTACGACGGAGTGCTCGGGCCGGGGACGGGATCGTTCCTCGTCATCGCCTTCGTCTCGATCATCGGATTCTCGTTCCTGCAGGCCTCGGCCACGGCGAAGGTGATCAACTGGGCGACGAACTTCGGGGCGCTCGTCTACTTCATCCCCGACGGTCAGGTCGTCTGGCTGCTGGGTGTGATCATGGCCGTCGGCAATGTCACCGGCGGGATCTTCGGTGCGCGCACCGCGCTGGCGAAGGGCTCAGGGTTCGTCCGCGTCGTCTTCGTCATCGTCGTCTCCGCTCTGATCCTCAAACTCGGTTTCGACTTCATCTCCACCCTCATCCACTAATTGCTACCTGACGGCGGCCCAGCAACCTCGCGCGAGGTTGCTGGGCCGCCGTCAGGTAGCAATAAGGGGTTAGCCGATGGGTTTGAGGGCGTGGGCGTTGACTCCGGCGACATCGGCGCCGGACAGCGCGCGGGCCACCCACAGGGAGCGGGCAGCATCGGCCAGGCTCGAATTCGACCCGCCGGAGGCAGCGCGCAGATACCAGAACATGTTCGTGATCTCCCTGGCCACGGTCGCCCCCATCCCGTACTGCGGATCGACCCCGGCGCACAGCGCCAGGTCCGTGGCGAAACCACGCAACCACGCCGCCTGCGCCTGCGGATGATCCGAGGGGATCTCGGCCAGGCGGTTCCACAGCACCGGGGCCAAGGTGTACGCGGTCGGACCGGCCAAAGGCTGCGGATCGATGGCCTTCCACGTCGAGATGCCCGTCGGGTCGGGATTGCCGGCGAGGATGTTGTAGTAGTGCAGGTCGGCGTGGATGAGCCAGTTCTCATCCGAGGACGCCAGAGTCTGCATCCAATTGCGGGCGAACGACAGCAGCAGGGAATCGTGCGGACCCGCCTCCGACCACCCGGTCAACAACACGGCATCGGCATCGAACGAATTCAGCCACCCGGCCACGACATCCTGGACCCGCAGGAACTCCGAGGTCGCCGGAATCTCCAAGGACCGCTGCAGCGCACCCCACACCGGCGGCACATCGGCCAGTGGCAGCACGGACAGATTGTCCTTCGTGCGCAGTCGCTCCTGCAGCGTGACCCGGAAGCTGCGATCATCCCGGATGACCCGCACCGCCCCGTGCCCGTTCCACATCTTCAGCGCCCGCAGCACCTGCGCATGCGCAGCCGTATGTGCCGAGGTGGGAGCCGCGAACCGCAGCACCCCCTGATAGTTCTCCTGAGTGAGCACCGGAATCACCAAGGACTCGCACCCGGCCCACGGCGCCCCCGGCACATCGTCGAAGCGCAGCTTCCACCGATCGAGGAGTTCGTTTGCCATATAGTCGAGCGCGGCAACCCACGAATCGGTGCGATATTCGCCGATGATCTCGCGCGTCGCGCGGTAGAGAACCGGTGGGACCCTCACTCCTGCACCTCCGCCTGCCCGGGTTCGTCATAGGTGAAACGCAGCGGCTGCGGAGCGGCGAAGACCATCCGGTTCCGGGCCGATTCCCAGAGCCGGAGAATCGCCGAGGCGTCCGCCTCCAACCAGGGCAGAAGCGCGGAAGCGACGCCGTCTTCCAATGACAGCGCTAGCTCCTTCGCGGAGTCCGCATCCGTCGGGGTGGGATCGAGCTTCCACGCCGAGGCGGCCGGATCGGCTGCGTCCTCGCCGAGTCGTTCGAGCATCTCCCCGGACAGGGCACCCAAGGATTCGAGCCTGGCCAGCGCAGCCTTGCGTTCACGCGACTTCGAATCGAAGTTCACAGCCAGCCGTTCATAGCCGTACGCGGCCGCCCGCGACTGATTGAGGATCGCGTTGAACATCTCCGCCCGACCCTTCGGATCCTGGCTTCCGGAGTCGTCCGTCCCGGCATCCGCGTCGGCCCCGCCGGTGGCACTGGGAGACGCTGTCGCATCATCGCCGCCGTCCCTGCTCTGGTCGAGTTCCTCACGGCCGGCGCGGATGAGTTCGTCGGCGGTGGTGATGATCTCCGGCTTCTTCGTCCCAGCGACCAGAGCCAGACCCGTGGCCACATCGGCCAGGACGGGAATAAGGTCCGAACCCAAGGACGCTGAGGCCTCGAAGACGGCGCGGGAAGCCACCTCGGCGGCCTGGACGAAGGTGCGGTTCTTCTCTGTCGGAGGTGCCTCGGTGGCGAATTCGGTCGGCGGGTTCCATTCGGGACCGATCGCCGCAGCGAAGTCAGTAAGGTCCTCACCCGCGGTTTCGGGATCACCGGCGCCGGGAGAAGCGGAGTCCAAGATGCGGGCCAGACGATTGCGCAGCTGCTGAGTCGCATCAAGAGTGGGGATCTCGGGATCCTGATCGAGTCGCAGGCCGCAGGCGGTGAGCAGGCTCAGACTCAACCCGCCGACGCCGGCAGTCAACAGGCCGCGGCGACTGACGGGAAAATGCATACGGCAATCCTATCGGATGCCCCGCCATCGCCGAGGGACGCCCGACAGCGCCCAGGGATGCCCGCCATCGCCGAGGGACGCCCGACAGCGCCGAGGGGCACCGACCGTCGCCCGCCCGACCGCAGAATGAGACTCGCACCCGGCAGAACCGCGACGAAGGCTTAACCTCGACGTCGGCTGTCGCTTAGGGTGGGGGAGAACACGGCGGTCGCACACGTGCACGGTGCGCCGGCCCCCTTGCCCCGCCTCGGCGAAGGGGACGCACAAGGATATGGAGGAGAAATGGACGAAGACGTCGAGCGGATCAAGGGCCTGCTCGCCCCGCCCCTGCAGGATGCGGGATTCCACCTCGAGACCGTCAAAGCGGTGGCGGCCGGTCCGCGGCGCACGCTCACCGTCGTCGTCGACCTCGACGAATCGAGCACCGATCCGATGTCGATGGAGAAGATCGCCGAATCGACGAAGATCGTCGGCGACGCCCTCGACGAGGTCGAGGTCTTCCGGGACAAGCCGTACCAGCTCGAGGTCACCAGCCCCGGTGCCACCCGAAAGCTCGAGACCCCCCGCCACTTCCGACGCGTCATCGGCCGTCGCCTGGAGATCACGACGAAGAAGGACACCTTCAAGCTCGACCTCGCCGAGGTGGGGGAGAGTTCGATCACGGGCACGGACCCCCAGCGCAAGGAGTCGAAGACGGTCGACCTCGGCGAGATCCGCAAGGCCCAGGTGGAGTTGAAGTTCCGCTGAGGCGAACCTCACGTACCTCCGGCAGTGCGGCGGCCCCTTCGCAGACAGAGTGCGGGCGCGGACTGGGATAGACTGTTACGCCTGCATAAGTGAACACAGACAATTCAATGCTCGGTTGAGCGAGAGAGGACTTAGACATGGACATCGACCTCAATGTTCTGCGCGTCATCGAACGAGAGCGTGAGATTCCGCTGGAAACCCTCATCGAACTCATCGAACAGGCGCTCTTCCTCGCCTACCAGAAGACCGAAGGGGCCTGGCCCGACGCCCGTGCCGAACTCGACAAGTCCACCGGCGAGGTGCGCATCCTCGCCGTGGAATTCGACAACGACGACAACCCGATCGGCGAGTTCGACGACACTCCCACCGGCTTCGGCCGCATCGCCGCCCAGACCGCTCGGCAGGTCATCCACCAGCGGCTGCGCGATGTCGAGGACGAGACGCTGCTGGGCACATTCAAGGGCCGTGAGGGCGAGATCGTCTCGGGCATCATCCAGCAGGGCCGCGACCCGCAGATGGTCCAGGTCGACATCGGAGACGTCGAAGCCGTGCTGCCCCCGCACGAACAGGTCCCCGGCGAAACCTACGCCCACGGCACCCGACTGCGCGTCTACATCGCCGACGTGCACAAGGGCACGAAGGGCACCTCGGTCACCGTCTCCCGCACCCACCCGAACCTCGTGCGCCGACTCTTCGCCCATGAGGCTCCGGAGATCGCCGACGGCACTGTCGAGATCGTGTCCCTGGCCCGCGAAGCCGGCCACCGCACGAAGCTCGCCGTGCGCGCCACGAAGCCGGGAGTCAACGCGAAGGGATCGTGCATCGGCGAACTCGGCTCCCGTGTGCGTGCGGTGATGAACGAACTCGGCCAGGAGAAGATCGACATCGTCGACTACTCCGACGACCCGGCGAAGTTCATCGCACACGCCCTGTCCCCGGCCAAGGCCAAGAGCGTTGAGATCCTCGACGCCGCAGCTCAGGAATCCCGCGCAGTCGTCCCCACCGACCAGCTGTCCCTGGCCATCGGCAAAGAAGGGCAGAACGCCCGCCTGGCAGCCAAGCTCACCGGCTGGAAGATCGACATCGTCGCAGGCGAATAGCCTCGTGCAGTGATTCGCACCACTGGCCCCCTTGGCGCGAGCCCGGGTGCCGGTGCTGTAGAATCATTCATTGTGAATGTTGGTGATGGACCCGTAAGGACGTGCATCGCCTGTAGGCAGAAGGCCGGTCGGGACGAGCTGACACGCTTCGTGTTCCGCCCCGATCAGCACCCCGCCGTCGTCCGCGATGTGTCAGCGACACTGCCGGGACGTGGTGCGTGGGTGCATCCTGATGCGAAGTGCCTGGACAAGGCCCTGACCACTGCCGCCTTCGCTCGATCCTTTCGAACGAAGATCACCGCCTCGGACCTCCCGAGGCCGGACACCGAACCCAAAGAGAACGGGTAGCCGAATGGATGACAAGTTGTGAGTGTCGCACGATGACACCCAAACGGAATTCGAGAGAGCAGTGAAATGAGTACTGCTCTTCATTGATGAGGTTCTTTCCTGACCGGGAAAGAACCCGGACAGGAGAACTGTGGCAAAGCCCCGTGTCCATGAGCTCGCGAAAGAGCTCGGCACAACAAGTAAGAACGTCCTCGAAAAGCTCCAGGACATGGGCGAATTCGTTCGCTCCGCCTCTTCGACGCTCGAAGCGCCCGTCGTGCGCCGCGTGAAGGAGGCATTCGCCGATTCCTCTTCCGCTGATGGTGAGAAGTCCACCGGCGCGAAGAAGGCCGCCAAGCCGGCCGCGAAGCCCGGAGCCCCGAAACCCGGTGCGAAGCCCGCACCCAAGCCCGCCGCGAAGTCGGCCGCCAAGCCGGGTGCTGCGAAGTCCGCCGGTGCGGCGAAATCGGCCCCCGCCGAGGATGCCGCCCCCGCTGCGAAGTCCGCACCGAAGCCTGCCGCCAAGCCGGCGACCCCGGCTGCCCCGGAGGCAGCCGAATCGACCGAGGCTCCCGCTGCCAAGCCGGCTGCCTCCTCGGCGCCGAAGCCCGGTGCCCCGAAGCCGGCTGCCGCACCCAAGCCCGGTGCCCCGAAGCCCGGCGCTCCCAAGCCGGGTGCTGCCGGGAAGCCCGGCGGTCGTGGTGCCGCGCGTCCCGGAAACAACCCCTTCGCTTCCTCGCAGGGAATGCCGAAGCCCGGTCGCGGACCCAAGCCCGGCGGTCGTGCCGGCCAGGGCGGTCAAGGCGGTCAGGGTGGCCAGGGTGGACGCCCCGGAAACAATCCGTTTGCGCCTTCGCAGGGAATGCCGAAGCCCGGCCAGAAGCAGCGCGGATCCGGTGAGGAATCCTCGGGCGGTCCCCGTCCGGCACCTCGCCCGGGCGCACCACGCCCGAACCCGTCGATGCTGAAGAACTCGGCACTGAACAAGCCCGCTCCCGGCCGCGGTCGCGGCGGCGGACGCGGAAACGCCCCAGGCGGCGGCGCACCCGGTGCCCCGGGCGGCGCTCCCGGCGGTCCTCGTCGTGGACCCGGCGGCGGTCCCGGTGGTCGCGGTTCAGGTCGCGGTCGCGGAAGCACGCAGGGTGCATTCGGCCGCGGCGGCGGTCCCCGTCAGAAGGGACGCAAGTCGAAGCGGGCGAAGCGCGCAGAGCTCGAACAGATGCAGGCTCCCTCGGTCGGTGGCGTCACCGTTCCGCGCGGAGACGGCAACACGCCGCTGCGTCTGCGTCGCGGCTCCTCGCTGGCCGACTTCGCCGAGAAGATCAATACCGATCCGACGAACCTCGTGACCGTGCTCTTCCACCTCGGTGAGATGGCCACGATCACCCAGTCCCTCGACGAGGCGACCTTCGAGGTCCTCGGCGAAGAGCTCGGCTACAAGATCGAGATCGTCTCGCCCGAAGACGAAGATCGTGAGCTGCTGGAGACCTTCGACATCGACCTCGATGCCGAAGCCGCAGAAGAGGACGACGAGGACCTGCAGGCACGTCCGCCGGTCGTCACCGTCATGGGTCACGTCGACCACGGTAAGACCAAGCTGCTCGACGCGATCCGCTCGGCCAATGTCGCTTCCCGCGAAGCCGGCGGAATCACCCAGCACATCGGTGCCTACCAGGCCGAGGTCGAGCACGAGGGAGAAGACCGCAAGATCACCTTCCTCGACACCCCCGGTCACGAGGCGTTCACCGCCATGCGTGCCCGTGGTGCGAAGTCGACGGACCTCGCGATCCTCGTGGTCGCCGCCGACGACGGCGTCATGCCGCAGACGATCGAAGCTCTCAACCACGCTCAGGCGGCCGATGTGCCGATCGTCGTGGCCGTGAACAAGATCGACAAGGAAGGCGCCAACCCCGCCAAGGTCATGCAGCAGCTGACCGAATACAACCTCGTGGCCGAAGAATACGGCGGCGAGACCATGTTCGTGCCGATCTCCGCGCTCAAGCGCGAGGGCATCGACCAGCTGCTCGAATCCGTTCTGCTGACCACCGATGCGGCCCTGGACCTGCGGGCGAACCCCGACAAGTCCGCTCGCGGCATCGCGATCGAAGCCAAGCTCGACAAGGGCCGCGGTGCGGTTGCCACCGTCCTCGTCGAGTCCGGCACCCTGCGTCAGGGCGACGCCATCGTCTGCGGCACCGCCTACGGACGTGTGCGTGCGATGTTCGACGAGAACGGAAACGTCGTCGAGGAGGCCGGACCCTCCCGCCCCGTGCAGGTGCTCGGCCTGTCGTCCGTCCCGCGTGCCGGTGACTCGTTCATCTCCACCGATGACGACCGCACGGCCCGTCAGATCGCTGAGAAGCGTGACGCCATCGAGCGCAACGCCGCTCAGGCCCGCGGTCGCAAGCGCATCAGCCTCGAGGACTTCACGAAGGCTCTGGCTGAGGGCAAGGTCGACATGCTCAACCTCATCCTCAAGGGTGACGTCTCCGGTGCTGTCGAAGCGCTCGAGGATTCGCTGCTCAAGATCGATGTGGGCGACGACGTCGACCTGCGGATCATCCACCGCGGCGTCGGTGCGATCACGGAGAACGACATCAACCTGGCCACGGTCGACAACGCGATCGTCCTCGGCTTCAACGTCCGTCCGGAAGCGAAGGCTCGCGACCTGGCAGACCGCGAAGGCGTCGACGTCCGCTACTACTCGGTCATCTACCAGGCGATCGACGACATCGAGTCCTCGCTCAAGGGCATGCTCAAGCCCGAGTACGAAGAGGTCCAGACCGGTACCGCGGAGATCCGCGAGGTCTTCCGCTCCTCGAAGTTCGGCAACATCGCCGGTTCGATCGTCCGCGACGGCCTCATCAAGCGGAACTCGACCGCTCGCGTCACCCGCGACGGAATCGTCATCGGCGACAACGTCCACATCGAATCGCTGCGCCGGTTCAAGGACGATGCGACCGAGGTCCGCGAGGGCTACGAGTGCGGTATCGGACTCGGCAAGTTCAACGACCTGCGCGTCGGCGACATCATCGAGACCTTCGAGATGCAGGAGAAGCCGCGCGACTGATCGGTCGCACAGCGAGTTCCACCCGCTGATTCGACAGCGCAGCAGCGCAGCCGAGGAGGATGGGACTCACATCGTGAGTCGACGGCTCCGGTCGGCCCCCGAACGGGGGACCGGCCGGAGCCGGTTCGATTGCACAGCTAATATTGGGTCGGAAGAGTTGTTCCGGCCCCGAACAGAAGGACACACACCATGGCAGACTCGACACGGGCCCGCAAGATCGCCGACCAGATCAAGGTCATCGTCGCCAGCACCATCGAGCGCAAGCTCAAGGATCCCCGCCTCGGCTTCGTCACCGTCACCGATGTTCGCGTGACCGGCGATCTGCAGCACGCCACCATCTTCTACACCGTCTACGGCGACGACCAGGATCTCGTCGGCACCGGTCATGCCCTCGAATCGGCCAAGGGCTTCATCCGCTCCGAGGTCGGCAAGGGGCTGACGATCCGTCTGACCCCGAGCCTCGAATTCATCGCCGATGCCGTCCCCGAGGCGGCCGCCCGTCTCGACGGGCTGCTCGCTCAGGCCGCCGCCGACGACGCTCGAGTCGCCGGATTGGCCAAGAACGCGCAGCATGCAGGTGATTCCGACCCGTACAAGAAGGCCGACGACGCCGACGAGGAGTGATCATCGCATTCCAGCGAACAGACTGCATCGCGCCTGGTCATCGGGTGGAGAGCGGCGGAACGGCCGTTCCGGGGCCGATTTGAGCTTCGTCACGTCACGAAAAAAGTTCTCGTAACAGTTTTGTTATCTTTCCGAGATGTCGTAGACTTTTTGCGGTAACGAAATGATTACGACTCTGTTAAGGGAATTCTGCATTGGGTAAGCACTCCTCACCGAAGCCGTCGTTCGCGAAGCAGCTGATCCGGGACCTGACTCCCGGCAAGCGCCCCGCAGGCCGACGCGCAGCGAATGCGCCGTCCTCGGCGACTTCCGTGCTGGCGACCGTCAAGCAGCGTCCCGTCGTCGCCGCGATCGCCGTTCCTGCAGCCGCGACCGCCGCCGTCGTCGGTTCGACCGTCGTCATGGGTCCGCCCGAGTCCGGCAACGTCACCACCGAGGCCGCATCGACGACCCCCGAGGAGTCGACCGCTGCCTCGACCCCGAGTCAGAAAGAACTCGACGCCGAACGCAAGAAGGCCGGCGAAGAGTACCTGGAGAAGGTCAAGGACGACCCGAAGTACAAGAACAAGACCTCGAAGACCGATCTCGAGGTCAAGGCTCCGCCGAAGCCCAAGCCGACCGCGGAATCCTCGGCTGCTGAGGAGAGGAGCGACGATTCGTCCTCCGATGAGAAGTCTTCCGATGAGAAGTCCTCCGGCGAAGGCACCTCCTCGGACACCTCGGCACCGCCGTGCAGCGTGTCCTCCTCGATCGAATCCGGCCTGCTGCCGAACGCCGTCAACGGCTACCGTGCTGTCTGCGCGAAGTTCCCCGAGGTCAAGACCTTCGGCGGACGTCGCCCCGGCACCGGTTCGGATCACAACACCGGTGAAGCCGTCGACATCATGATCACCGGATCCACCGGCGACCGCATCGCCGAATACCTCATCCAGAACCAGAGCGCCCTCAACGTCAAGTACGTCATCTGGAAGCAGCGCATCTGGATGCCCGGACAGGGCTGGAAGGGCATGGAGGATCGCGGAGACGCGACCGCCAACCACTTCGACCACGTGCACGCGTCCTTCAACTGATCGCACACCCAGTGAGCGATACTTCCCCACAGGGCGTCCTCGTCTGTGACAAACCGCAGGGGCTGAGTTCCCACGGCGTAGTCTCCCGCATCCGCCGCTGGTTCGGGACGAAGAAGGTCGGCCATGCCGGCACTCTCGACCCGATGGCCACGGGCGTCCTAGTGCTCGGCCTCGGCCGCGGCACCAAGCTGCTCACCTACATCACCGGGGTCTCGAAGACCTATTTCGCCACCGTCCGCCTGGGGTCGTCGACCCCGACCGATGACGCCGATTCCGAGCCCGATCGCTTTGCCGACCCGTCCGATCTCGCTCGTGTCGACGCTGCGGCCATCGAAGCCGCCGTGGCCAAGCTGCGCGGCCCCATCGATCAGGTGCCCAGTGCCGTCTCGGCGATCAAGGTCGACGGCAAGCGTTCCTATGCCCGTGTCCGTGCCGGTGAGAACGTCGAACTCAAGGCCCGTCGTGTCGAGGTCTCGGAGTTCCAGATCATCGACATCCGCTTCGCCGCCGAGGACGGGCATATCGACGTCGATGTCGAAGTCGACTGCTCGTCGGGCACCTATGTGCGCGCCCTGGCCCGCGATATCGGCACCGACCTCGGCGTCTTCGGCCATCTCACCGCGCTCAGGCGGACGCGCGTCGGCGATTTCCATATCGACCAGGCCGTGACCCTGCCCGAGGACCTCGACCTCCCCGCGCCCAGCCTCATCTCCCTCGCCGAGGCGGCCCGCACCCTCCTGCCCGTCGTCACCGTCGATGCCGAGCGGGCCCGCGCCCTCATGCAGGGCAAGATCGTTGAGGCTGGTGACTGGCATATAGGCTCCGACGCCGGCGACGCGGGGAACCGAGAGGTCGCCGTCATCTGCGATGACGCCCTCGTCTCCGTGGCCGAAGTGCGTCGGAATGGCGGTCTGAAGTCGCTGACCGCCTTCGCCATCGACCTCGCCTGAGGGGCTCAGTCTTCACGCTCGAAACAACTAAATAGTTTGTATTCATCAGATACAACCGAAACCATTGTGTCTGAGGCTATCATCTGGTCTACTTGTCCTATGTTTGTCTTGACCATCGACCAGCAGGATTCGCGGTCGAACGCCGACGCGGTGCCCCGCATCCTCGATGCTCTCTCTCCGATCGACACGGTCGTTCCCTTCGCCCGCACCATCGGTGACGAGGTCCAAGGGGTCCTCGACGGTCCCGACGCCGTCGCCGAGGCGGTGCGCCGTATCGGCATCGACTCCGGTTGGCATATCGGCCTCGGAATCGGCGAGGTCGAACGGCCGCTGCCCGAGACGACCACCGAGGGTAGGGGAGAAGCCTTCTACTCCGCTCGCCAGGCGGTCGAAGCAGCCAAATCCGCACCCGTCCACCTCGTCGTGAGCGCCGACCCGGACGTCGTCAGCGCCGATGCGGACAGTGACCATCGTGGGCTGGCGGAGGCAGCTCTGCGGCTCCTCATCAGCACGCTGACAGAGCTGCGCGGTCACTCCCGCGGCTACGTCGGATACCGACTGGACCACCCTGATGCCACTCAGGCCGAGATCGCCGCGGAATTCGACGTCTCCCAACAGGCGGTCTCTCGGGTGCTGGCGGCCGGTCCCGCCGAGATCATCGCCGGGGCCGAGCATCTGGCCCGGCACCATCTCGACCGGCTCCAACGAGCCCTATCGGAAGGAGACGCACATGTGGACTGACGTGCTCGTCGCCATCGCCGCCGCCATCATCGCGGCCCTCATCGGCTGGCCACTCGTCCCGCTTCTCCTCCGTCTGACCCATGCGGGCCCGGGCTCCAAGCCCGAACGCACAGGAGCCGAGGACGTCGAAGTCCTGCGCGGCGGACTGTGGATCGGCATCGTTGAACGCGCACTCATCGCCGGTGCGATCGTGCTCGGTCGCCCCGAACTCATGGCCGTGGTCATCGCGGTCAAAGGGCTCGGGCGCTTCGCGGAGATCAAGTCCTCGGCGGCCGCGGGGGAGCGGTTCATCATCGGCACCTTCGTCTCCATCGCCTTGGCCTCCCTCCTCGGCGTCATCGGGTGGGCGATCGTCGCCTGAACCCGTCCTTCCGCCTCGGCGAGGTCCGGGTTAGGAGGCGGAAGATCTCTGCGATAATCTGAATCGGTGCACGGAAGGAGCGAATGTCTGGTGGAGCTGTATCACGGACTCGGTGAGGTCGAGGTCGACGCTGTCGGCACCGTCGTCACCCTCGGCAACTTCGACGGCGTGCACCGCGGACACGAAACGGTCCTGACCACCGTCGCCGCCCTGGCCAGGCAAGAAGGCCTGCGCTCGATCGCAATGACCTTCGACCCGCACCCGCGCACGGTCCACCGCCCCGACGAGCCGACCGTGATGATCAACTCGACCCGGCAGCGCGCCGACCTCATCGCCGCCACCGGAATCGACGGCCTCCTCATCCAGCCCTACGACCTCGACTTCGCCGCCCAGTCGGCCGAGGAATTCGTGCGCCGGTACTTCGTCGAAGCCCTGCGCGCGAAGATCGTCGTCGTCGGCGACGATGTCCGGTTCGGCAAGGACAACGAAGGCACGATCGAGACTCTGCGCCGCCTCGGCGAGAAATTCGGGTTCCGGGTCGAAACGATCGACGAAGTCGGGCGCGGGGGACGGTATTCGTCCTCCCGGATCCGGGAGCAGCTCACCGGCGGTGATGTCGCCGAGGCGGCCGACCAGCTCGGGCGCTACCACGCCCTCCACGGCACCGTCGTCCACGGCGATGCCCGCGGCCGCGACTTGGGATTCCCGACGGCGAACCTCTCGGAGAATCCCGATGGACTCGTCCCCGCCGACGGCGTCTACGCCGGCTGGGCGACGTTCTCCGGTGAGGATCAGGCGTACCCGGCCGCGATCTCCGTGGGCACGAACCCGACCTTCCAGGGGCAGGTCCGACGGGTCGAGGCGTACGTGCTCGACAAGGAATTCGGCGAATTCGACGTCTACGACCGTGAGATGACTCTCGAATTCGTCTCCCGCATCCGTGGGCAGGTCGCGTTCACCGGGATGGACGACCTCATCGTGCAGATGCATGAGGACATCGCCGATGTGCGTGAGGTCCTGCACACCTGATAAGCTGATCTCTGCCGTTTTCACCGGCCGCGGTCCCATAGGGCAGAGACTTCAGGTCCCTGCGCCGCGCAACGACACGAAGGAGAACTCCATGGCTCTCGATACCGCTGTGAAGCAAGAGATCATCAAGGAATATGCAACTCATGAGGGCGACACCGGTTCTCCCGAGGTCCAGGTTGCACTGCTGACCCGCCGGATCACCGACCTGACCGAGCACTTCAAGGATCACAAGCACGACCACCACTCGCGTCGTGGCCTGCTGCTCCTCGTCGGCCAGCGTCGCCGCATGCTCAAGTACCTCGCGAAGGTCGACATCGAGCGTTACCGCTCGCTCATCAAGCGCCTCGGCCTGCGCCGCTGATTCGACTCAGCGCAGCTGAAATGGAAGCGTCCCACCTTCGGGTGGGGCGCTTCTGTGCTTCTGCGGTAGACTTCGTACCGGACAACCACGCCATGGACGTTTCGGTCTTCGGTAGTGGCCTCCGGAGGAATGAGCGCTTGAGCGCCGGTTCCGTGGGCCCCGATCGATGACCGGCTTGGATCCATGGGATGTCCGAGCCAATATCCCGCCGGAACGACGCGGGGTCGCGCACTGCCGAGGCACACCGCCGAAGGCAGCGCGTCCACTCGTGCGTTGAGAACTATCACCTGCGCACCGCAGACCACCGCGTGCCGGCACAACATAGGAGACTACGTGGGACTCAACCCTGAATCCGCCGTTGCCCATATCGACAATGGCAGCTTCGGTTCGCACACCATCCGCTTCGAGACCGGGCGTCTGGCTCAGCAGGCCGCCGGCTCCGCCGTCGCCTACCTCGACGACGACACCATGCTTCTCTCGGCCACTGCGGCCGGCAAGAACCCCCGTGAGGGCTTCGACTTCTTCCCTCTGACCGTCGACGTCGAAGAGCGCATGTACGCCGCCGGACGCATCCCCGGTTCGTTCTTCCGCCGTGAGGGACGCCCCTCGACCGATGCGATCCTCACCTGCCGCCTCATCGACCGCCCGCTGCGCCCGTCCTTCGTCAAGGGCCTGCGCAACGAGGTCCAGGTCGTCGTCACCGTGATGTCGGTCAACCCCGACCACCTCTACGACGCCCTGGCCATCAACGCAGCCTCGATGTCGACCCAGCTGTCGGGTCTGCCGTTCTCCGGCCCCATCGGCGGTGTGCGCATCGCGCTCATCGACGGCCAGTGGGTCGCCTTCCCGAACCACTCGCAGCTCGAGGACGCCGTGTTCAACATGGTCGTCGCCGGTCGCGTGGTCGGTGACGACGTCGCCATCATGATGGTCGAGGCCGAAGCCACCGACAACGCCATCGACAAGATCAAGACCGGTGCCCAGGCCCCCACCGAGGAGGTCGTGGCCGAGGGTCTCGAAGCCGCGAAGCCGTTCATCGCCGAGCTCTGCCGTGCGCAGTCCGAACTCGCCGATCGCGCCGCGAAGCCGACCGTCGAATTCCCCGTCTTCCGCGACTACGAGGACGACGTCTTCGAAGCCGTCAGGGAACTCGCCGAGGCGAAGCAGACCGAGAACTTCAAGATCGCCGACAAGCAGGAGCGCGAAGCCGCCGGCGCCGCCCTCCTCGACGAGCTCTTCGAGAAGCTCGGTGAGCGCTTCGAAGGCCGTGAGAAGGAGATCGCGAACGCTCTCAACGCCCTGACCAAGCAGGTCGTGCGCAAGCGCATCCTCACCGACCAGGTCCGCATCGACGGGCGTGGGCTCAAGGACATCCGTCCGCTCACCGCCGAGACGAACGTCGTTCCGCGCGTGCACGGTTCGGCCATCTTCGAGCGCGGCGAGACCCAGATCCTGGGCATCACCACGCTCAACATGCTCAAGCTCGAGCAGACCATCGACTCCCTGTCGCCGGTGACCTCGAAGCGCTACATCCACCACTACAACTTCCCGCCCTACTCGACCGGTGAGACCGGCCGCGTGGGCAGCCCGAAGCGCCGCGAGATCGGCCACGGTGCACTGGCCGAACGCGCCCTCGTGCCCGTTCTGCCCAAGCGTGAGGACTTCCCGTACGCGATCCGTGAGGTCTCCGAAGCCCTCGGTTCGAACGGTTCGACCTCGATGGGCTCGGTCTGCGCCTCGACGCTGGCCATGCTCTCGGCCGGTGTGCCGCTGCAGGCGCCCGTCGCCGGCATCGCCATGGGTCTCGTCTCCGACGTCATCTCCACCGACCAGGGTGAGCAGACCGCGTACGCGGCTCTGACCGACATCCTCGGTGCCGAAGACGCCTTCGGCGATATGGACTTCAAGGTCGCCGGTACGCGTGACTTCATCACCGCGATCCAGCTCGACACCAAGCTCGACGGCCTTCCCGCCTCGGTGCTCGGTGCCGCCCTCAAGCAGGCCCGCGAAGCACGCATGGTCATCCTCGACGTCATCGCAGAGGCCATCGACGCTCCGGCCGAGATGGCACCGACGGCACCGCGGATCATCTCCGTGAACATCCCCGTCGACAAGATCGGTGAGGTCATCGGGCCCAAGGGCAAGATGATCAACCAGATCCAGGAGGACACGGGCGCGGACATCAGCATCGAAGACGACGGAACCGTCCTCATCGGTGCCACCGACGGACCGGCCGCCGAGGCCGCCCGGTCGATGATCAACGCGATCGCGAACCCGCAGGTTCCCGAGGTCGGCGAACGCTACCTGGGCACCGTGGTCAAGACGATGAGCTTCGGCGCATTCGTGTCCCTGACCCCGGGCAAGGACGGCCTGCTGCACATCTCCGAGCTGCGTAAGCTCAACGACGGCAAGCGCGTCGAGGACGTCGAAGACGTCGTCGGCGTGGGCCAGAAGGTCCAGGTCGAGATCACGAAGATCGATGACCGCGGCAAGCTGTCGCTGGCTCCGGTCACCGACGAAGACGAGAAATCGGACGAAGAGGGATCAGACAACTGATACTGAGCAGTTCGCACACCGGGGAGGGCAGCCGAATCGATCGGTCTGTCCTCCCCGGTGGTTTGACGCTGACCACCGAACACATGCCGGGTCTGGCCTCGGAGACGATCGGGATCTGGGTTGCAGCCGGGTCCCGTGACGAATCCGCAGAGACCGCCGGCTCGACGCATTTCCTCGAGCACATGCTGTTCAAAGGCACCGGCAGCCGCGATGCGAAGACCATCGCCGCCGCCTTCGACCGCACCGGCGGGGATTCGAATGCGATCACCGCCAAGGAGCTCACCTGCTACTACTCCAGGTGCCTGGTGACGGATCTGCCGAACATCACGGGCCTGCTCGTCGATATGGTCTCGAACTCCCAGCTCGACGTCGAGGAGTTCGAACGCGAGCGCGGTGTCATCATCGAAGAGCTCGCAATGTCCGCCGACGATCCCGGAGACGTCCTCTTCGACGACTTCGATTCCCTTGTCTTCGGGCCGCATTCGCTGGCCCGGCCCGTAGGTGCGACGAAAGATCAGATCCGCGTGCTCGGTCACCACACGGTCATCGACCACTATCAGTCGACGTATATCCCGCCTCGTCTGGTCATCGCCGCCGCGGGCGGGGCGACCCACGAAGAGGTCCTCGCGATGGTTGAGGATGCCCTCGCCGAGGCGGGGCTCGGATCCCGTGCCGACGTCTGGTCGGGCGCGGGGAACGGGGACGCCGCCTCGGTGGCGAAAGGCTCCCACCTCGGTGGGGCCGCACGGGTGCGTCCGGAGTTCCACTCCGGGAAGTCGCACACCGTCAAAGACATCGAACAGCTGGGCGTCATGCTCGGCTGCGAAGGCCTGCCCGAAGGCGACGACGACCGGTTCATCTACTCGGTCATGCTCACCATGCTCGGCGGGGGAATGTCGTCGCGGCTGTTCCAGAGCGTGCGAGAGGAGCGCGGACTGGCCTATGCCGTGAACTGCGTGGCCAGTCAGTTCACGGATACCGGCACCTTCGGCATCTATGCCGGATGCACGGCCGAGAACGCTCAGGCCGTCGTCGATCTGGCGGTGAGCGAATGGGATCGGTTGGCACAGGTGACACCGAGCCAGTTCGAGCTCGACGAGATCGTGTCCCAGCTGTCGGGGTCGATGGTGCTCGGACTCGAGTCTTCTGCGGCGCGGATGAATCGTCTCGCCCGGTCGGAGATCTTCGGGCTGCCGCTCGAATCGCCGATGGACCTCATCGAACGCGTCCGCTCGGTCACGGCCGAGGACGTCAGCGAGATGGCCGGGCGGCTGCTGTCGCGGCCCAAGGCTCTGGCGCTGGTCGGACCGGCCGCCGAGGTCGAACTGCCCTGATCGCGTCGCCGCGTTCGGGGCGTCGAGCCTCGGGCGCGGGATGCCGTCCGGCTGGAACGTGAAAGGAGACAGGCGAGATGGCGAGGAAGAGCGCAGCGGTTCGCCGGGAGGAGATCCTGGCGGCCACGGTCGAGGAGATCGAGGCGACGGGTCTGCGCGCGCTGCGCGTCTCCGACGTCGCCGCGCGTCTGGGCTTGAGCGCCAGTCTCGTCATCTACCACTTCGAGACGAAGGAAGCCCTCGTCGCCGAGGCCTTCGATTTCGCCGGGCGGCAGGACATCGACCGTGCCCGGGAGCTGGCTGCCGGGCAGGTCTCGGCTCTCCAGCGACTGCGGGACGTCGTCGGCTGGTACCTGCCAAGCGGCTCCTCGCGCAGTTGGAAGATCTGGATCGACGCTTGGTCGGCCGGACTCTTCGATGCTGGTCTGAGAGCAACATTCGCCGCTCTCGACCGGGAGTGGAAGTCGATTCTCGTGCACCTCATGGACGAGGCCATCGCGGCGGGGGAGTGCACGGCACCTGAAGGCGGCACCGCGTCGGGCGCGACCCGGGTCCTCGCCTTCCTCGACGGCCTGGCTATCCAGGTGATGGTCAATTCGGAGACCGTTGACACAGAGGCGCTGAGCACCTGGGTCGACGACTTCCTCACCCGCGAACTCGGCTGAGGGTGATTGTTGGGTCGATCCACGGTGTTCTGCACGTCTAGAACGCCGCGGATCGACCCAACAATGCTTCCGTGCGGTCATGTGGTCGACTGCCGTGCACTCCCATCAGTAGCGAGCGGAGAACCCTCCGTCGGCAGACAGCATCTGGCCGCTGATCCACCGACCCTCAGCAGAGAGCAGAAATGCAGTGACCCCGGCGATGTCGCGAGGAGTGCCCATGCGGCCGAGTGGCTGATAAGGGATCAGCCCGGTCCTCGTCTCTTCGTCCATCCAGCCCGTATCGATCGGCCCAGGATTGACGACGTTCGCAGAGATCCCCTTCGGTCCGAGTTCCCGCGCAGCGGAGATGACGATTCGATCGAGCGCGCCTTTCGATGCTCCATAGGGCAGATTGCCCGTGGCGTGATCGCTGGTGAAGGCGACGATCGCGCCTCCCGACTCGCCGATCTGCTTCGCGAACGCCGCGATGAGGAGCAGCGACGCGCGTGCGTTGACAACCATGTGGCGGTCGAAGCTGTCGGCGGTGGTGTCCAAGATCCCGGACTCTTCGCCGTGCGCATGGCTGAGCACCAATCCGTCGATGGTGCCATGATCCCTGCTCACCCGACCGACCAGCTCCTGCGCTTCCTGAGCCGATGACAGGTCGCACGGGTAGTCTCCGCGATCGAGATCGCTCGTGCACACGGTCCAGCCGTCGGACGACAGTCGTGCGGCCACTCCCGCGGCGATGCTGTTCTCTCGTTCGGCTCCGGTGATGAGTGCTGTCGGCATGCTTCGATCCTAGCGGCCTTGACGTGGTGGCCCTCACCCGGACAGACTGGAGTCACACGTCTTACTGAATAGCGGTTCAGTAAGAGTCTTGAGACGCCGATCTTTTGGGAGCCCCATGTTCATGGACATCACTTGGCAGGATCCGGACACCGGTGCACACGGGTACGTCGTCATCGACACCCTCGTGCGCGGCACCGCTTCGGGCGGTCTGCGCATGCGCAAAGGCTGCACCCTCGAGGAGGTGCGCGGACTCGCCCAGGGGATGACCCGCAAGGAAGCGATCCATCTGCGCGAGGGCCGACACTATGTGCCCGTCGGCGGAGCCAAGGGCGGAATCGACTTCGACCCCCGCGCACCCGGAGCCAAGGACGTCCTCGAACGCTTCCTCGTCGACATCAACCCGATCATGCACGCCTACTGGGCCCTCGGCGAAGACCTCGGCGTTCGCCAGGACGACATCGACGAGATCCTCGCCCGCCGCGAACTCGGCTCGGGACTCTCCGCCGTCAACAAGCTCGTCGACGATCCCGTCGCCGTCGAGGCCCGTGCGGAGAAGGCCTTCTCCGCCATCGTCGACGGCGTCGCCCAGGACGAACTCGTCGGCGGCCTCGGTGTGGCCACCTCGGCGATTGCGGCCCTGCACGACGCCGGCCGCGACCCCAGCGAATCCACCGCCGTCATCCAAGGATTCGGCTCCATGGGCGGTGCCACCGCCCGCTATCTCGCCGAGGCGGGACTGCGCATCGTCGGCATCGCCGACGCCGACGGGTTCGTGTCCAACCCCGCTGGGCTCGACGTCGAAGCGCTGCTGGTCACCCGGGACCTGTTCGGCGGTATCGACCGCGAAGCGCTGCGCCCGGAGGACCTCGTCGGCGATCGCGACGATTGGCTCGCCGCCGACGCCGATGTCCTCGTCCCTGCGGCTGTGAGCTACTCGATCACGCCGGACAACTGCGACCGCGTCACCGCCTCACTCATCGTCGAGGCCGCGAACATGCCTGTCCTGCCCGCGGCCGAAGAGACGCTGCTGGCTCGCGGCGTCACCGTCGTCCCGGACTTCCTCGCGAACTCGGCGACGAACGCCTGGTGGTGGTGGGTGACCTTCGGCGACGTCGACGGCAGCTGGGAGGACAGCCGCACCATCGTCACGACGACCCTGCGCGACCTCACCGCCGAAGTCCTCACCGCAGCCCGCGACCAGGGCATCAGTCCCCGGGCGGCCGCTCAGGCGAAGGTCGATGCGAATCTCGCAGCCTTGGGCAATCGCACTGCCGCTGCCGCTTCGGCGCCGGAAAGCTAGCGACATGGACGCGTTCTTCGATCCCGGCAGCGTCGCCGTCCTTGGAGCATCGAACGATTCCAGCAAATGGGGTTTCTGGCTCGCCGCCGGAGCTCTGCGCGGGGCCGAGCGCCGCCGCGTCTACCTCATCAACGCCACAGCCGGCTCGATCCAGGGCCAGCCGACGTACGCTCGCCTGAAAGACCTGCCGGAGACGCCCGAGCTGCTCGTCATCTCCGTGCCCGGCCCCACCGTCGCGGGAGTCGTCGCCGAAGCACTCGAGAACGGAGTGCGCGCCTTCCTCATCATCTCCGCCCGCGTCCCCGACGCCGACCAACTGGCTGCCACTATCCGTGAGACCGGCGGCCGCCTCATCGGCCCGAACTCGCTCGGGATCGTCGACTCACACGCCGATCTGCTCCTGGCCTGGGGCAACTTCATACCCGGAAGTCTCGCCGTGGTCACCCAGAGCGGCCAGCTCGGCACGGAGATCGCGACACTCGCGGCCCGCAGCGGACTCGGCGTCTCCCGATTCGCTTCGATCGGCGGACAACCCGACGTCCGCGCCGCCGAGGTGCTCGCCACCCTCGTCGACGACCCCGCCACCGCTCAGGTCGCGCTCTACCTCGAATCCTTCACCGGCGGAGCCGCCCTCGTCTCAGCCCTCAAAGCCCTGCGCGCCGCCGGGAAGCCGACGATGATCCTGACCACCGGAGCCTCCAGCGCAGGAGCGCGACTCGCACGATCCCACACCGGATCGATGACCTCGGCCATGGACACCATCGACGCCGCCTGCCGGGCCGCCGGCGCCATCCGCCTGGCCACCCCCGGACAACTCGTCGAACTCGCCGGATTCTTCGCCTCCGCCTGGCTGCCGAAAGACCGGCGCATCGGTGTGCTCTCCGACTCCGGCGGGCAGGGAGCGATCGCCGCCGACACCGCCGAGAGCTGGGGACTCGACGTGCGCGAACTCAGCGCCGGCGGTGCCGGACGTGTGAGCGAACTGCTGCCCGAGGCCGACCACATCGTTAATCCCATCGACCTCGACGGCGCAGGAGAGAAGAACCTTGATGTCTATGCTGACCTCGCCGAGGTGCTGCTGACCGATACGGACATCGACGCTGTCGTCCTGTCCGGATACTTCGGCTGCTACGGCGAGGACGTCCCCGACCTGCGCGACCGAGAACTGGCTGTCGTCGATCGTCTGGGCGAGCTCGTCGCCGAGGCGAAGAAGCCCGTCATCGTCCACTCGATGAGCGCATCGTCGCCCGCCGTCACCCGCCTCTGGGAGCTCGGCATACCCGCCTACACCTCCATCGAAGCGGCCATGCGCGTGCTCGCCCGCGCCGGCTTCTACGCCGCCCATTCGGGTCGGCTCACCGAATCCCTCGAACTCACCGGCCCCGTCACCCCGTGGGGCACCGGATATGCGGCCGCCCGAGCGGTGATCGCGGGCGCTGGGATTCCCGTCCCTGCCGCTGTGACTGTGGGCAGCGTGGGCCCCGGGGAGTCCCGTGCACCCGCCGAGGCGGCCGCGTCATCCGATCTCAGACCGCCGTTCGCGCTCAAGGCCGGATGGCCCGCCCACAAGACCGAGGTCGGCGGCATCGTCCTGGGACTGAGCGATCTCCCCGCAGTCGAAACGGCATACGCGGACATGGTGGGTCGCCTCGGCGAGGGTGAGTACATCCTCGAGGAGATGGACACACGCGATCACGTCGTCGAGATTCTCGTCGGCGGTCGGCAGGACGAGAACTTCGGGCCGCTCGTCATCGTGGCCGCCGGCGGGACGGAGACCGAACTCTTCGCCGACACGTGGCTCGAACTCGCCCCCGTCACCCACACCGAAGCGCTGGACATGATCTCGCGGCTGAGCTGCTCGCGGCTGCTCACCGGATGGCGGGGCAGACCCGCCGCGGATATCGACGCCCTCGCCGAAATCATCGTCGCGGTATCCAGAATGGTGGCCGGGAACAACGCCATCGCCGAGATCGAGATCAACCCGGTGCGAGTTGCCCCGGACGGCGCCTTGGCCGTCGACGCACTCGTCGTGACGACGGAGAACCCGACCGCAGAGAACGTGCCAGCAGAGAAACCGAACAGCGAGGAATGAGAATGGACCAGACGACCATCACCGGCGGAGCACACCTGGCTCGTGCGCTCCAGGCCGAAGGGATCACCCGCGTCTTCGGAATCCCCGGCACCCACAACCTCGAGATCTTCGCGCAGCTGAGCGCCGCAGGCATCGACATCGTCTCACCTCGCCACGAGCAGGGCGCGGGCTACATGGCCGATGGAGCCGCCCGCGTCACCGGCGAGGTGCAGGTCATCGTCACGACGACCGGGCCGGCCGCGCTCAACGCACTCACCGCCCTGCTGCAGTCCTTCACCGATTCCGTGCCCGTCCTCCTCATCACCCCCGGCATGCCGTTGGCCCACCCCGGCCGCGGGAACGGACTCCTCCACGAAGTGCGCAACCAGTCCGCGGCGCTCTCGGCGGTACTGACCGAGGTCATGCGGGTCACGAGTCCCGGCGAGGTGTCGCTGGCAGTCGGGCAGTCACTGTCGGCGATGCGTTCAGGCCGGACCCGCCCGGCCGCCATCGAGATCCCTCTCGATCTCATCGAAATCGCCGGCCCGGGCACGCTCCATCCGTCCTTGGCCCGGGCGCTGCCGGCTCCCGTGGCCTCCGAGATCGAGGCCGCAGCCGAGGCGATCGCCTCCTCCCAGCGCCCGCTCATCATCGCCGGGGCCGGAGCACACGGAGCAGGAGCGGAGGTCGCCGCTCTGGCCGAGTCACTTGGAGCGGGAATCGTCCTGTCCTCAAACGCGAAGGGACTCGTTGATGACCGCGCCGAGACCACCATCGGCGCCGTCGGGGTCCTCGAGCTGCTTCCCGAACTCACAAGCGATGCCGATGCGGTCATCGCGATCGGTACGGAACTGGCACCCAGTGACTTCTGGCCGGAACCCCTACCGCTGCCCGACACCGTGGTGCGCATCGACATCGACGAAGTGCAGATGCTCACGAACGCGACCGTCACCCATCCGATCCTCGCCGCCGCGAAGGCGGCGACCGCGGCACTGAACGAGCGCGTGACCACGATGCGCGCGGAATTCGCGACTGCCGCCGCACGAGACTGGAGGGCCGGCTGGAAGTCAAGGGCCGCCTCGGCGATGGAATCCGACGGCCGACCTTGGGCCGATCTGTCGGCCGCACTCACAGCGTTCACGGAATCGGACACCTCACCGCTCTTCGTCGCAGCGGATTCGACGATGGCCTGCTATTACGGGGTGCAGACCGGGTGGAAAGCTCGCTCCGGTGACCGGTTCCTCTACCCGGCCGGGGCGGGCACGCTCGGTTACGGGCTGCCCGCCGGCATCGGTGCGAAACTCGCGTACCCCGATGCCAGGATCGTCGCGATCGAAGGCGATGGGGGATCGATGTTCACGATCGCCGAACTCGCCGCAGCCGTGCAGGCGGGCGTGCGGATGTGCCTCATCGTCGTCGATAACGGCGGGTACGGGGAGATCCGCAATGAGATGGAGGACCGCGGGGACACTCCGTCAGGGGTGAAGCTCACCGGGCCGGATTTCCCGGCACTCGCGCAGGCGATGGGGGCACGCGGAATCCACGTCGACGGCGCGGACGCGCTGCTGGCCGCGCTCAGCGAGGCGGAGGCAGCGGTCGGCCCGACGCTCATCCACATCACCGAGGATTCCCGGGCCGGAGCGGACATGCTCGACTGACCGGGGACGAGGGACGTCGGCCGGGCGCAATGAGGCGCCCGACCTCCACTGACACTTCGAAGGAGAACTGATGAGCTACACACCTTGGCCGCTGAGCGATGAACAGCATGACATCCTCGACCTCGTGCGCGGATTCGCCCACGACACGATCCGCCCGGCCGGTCGCCGCGTCGACGAGGCCGACACCGAATCGCCCGTCGACATCTTTGCGGCGGCAGCACGGCTCGGGATCACCGACTTCATGATTCCCGAGGAATACGGCGGCGGCGGATTCACCGATGTCTTCACTCAGTGCCTTGTCCAGGAACAGCTGTGCTTCGGGGATCCGGGCATCGGGAACTTCGTGTGTTCGAACGGCTTCTTCGCCGACCCGATTCTCGCATTGGGCACGCCGGAGCAGAAGGAGGAGTGGCTGCGCCCGCTGACTGGAGCAGACCCGAAGATCACGGCGCTGGCAACGACCGAACCCGGATCCGGATCGGACTCGGCTTCGATCATCACCCGGGCGGATGCCGTCGACGGTGGATACGTGCTCAACGGGCAGAAAGCCTGGATCTCGAACGCGGGGCTCGCCGACTTCTACGTCGTCTTCGCCAAGACCGACTCGAGCCGTCGCTCTCGCGGAATCAGCGCATTCCTGCTGCCCAGGGAGACCGAGGGGATGGAGTTCGGTGCACCGATGAAGAAGATGGGACAGCGAGCCATCGTGTGTCGGGAGATCTTCTTCTCCGACGCATTCGTGCCCACGTCGGGCCGCCTCGGCGAGGAGGGGCAGGGCTTCTACGGACTCATGCGCACCTTCGACATCTCACGGGTGGTGCTCGGTGCCGCGGCGCTCGGCACGGCTCGGGCGGCCTTCGAATATGCGCGTGACTATGCGCGGGAGCGCACGCAGTTCGGGACGAAGATCATCGATCATCAGGCCGTGGCGTTCCGGCTGGCGGATATGTCCTCGCGGATCGATGCGGCGTGGCTGCAGGTGCTCAATGCGGCGCGGATGCTCGACGCCGGCGATGTCGTGGATCGGCAGCGGATGACGGCCGCGGCGGCGATGGCGAAGTTGAACGCCTCGGAGACGGCGATGTTCTGCACCTGGGCGGCCGTGCAGACCCTCGGCGGATGGGGGTATTCGCGCGAGCATCCCGTCGAGCAGTGGATGCGCGATGCCAAGCTCGAGGAGATCGAGGAGGGCACCTCGGACATCATGCGGCTGCTCATCTCCCGCAACCTCGGGTGAAGGTGCCTTGAGCGATCTCGGGCGGAGGTGTCTTAAGCAATCGCGGGCGGGGAAGTGATCCCGTCACCGCGCGTCATATGGAATAGGATGACGGATCCCCTTGTTGTCCGAGATGAGACCCTGGGATAGGGTCGAAATGAAGCCACCGATGTGGTGGTCATCAAATCTGATCAGGAGGAATCTCATGGCTGAGCAGTACACACTTCCGGAACTGCCCTACGACTACTCCGCTCTTGAGCCGCACATCTCGGCTCGCATCATGGAGCTGCACCACGACAAGCACCACGCCACCTACGTCAAGGGCGCCAACACCGCCGTTGAGCAGCTGGCCGAAGCCCGCGAATCCGGCAACCTCGCCAATGTGCCGAAGCTGACCCGCGACCTCGCGTTCAACCTGGGCGGCCACGTCAACCACTCGATCTTCTGGAACAACATGTCCCCGGACGGTGGAGACAAGCCGGTCGGTGAACTCGCCGCAGCCATCGACGACCAGTTCGGTTCGTTCGACAAGTTCCGCGAGCACTTCACCACCGCGGCCACCACGATCCAGGGCTCCGGCTGGGCCGTCCTCGTCTACGACCAGCTCGGCGGAAACCTCTTCATCGAGCAGCTCAAGGACCAGCAGTCCGACATCCAGCTCGGCGGCACCCCGGTTCTGCAGCTCGACATGTGGGAGCACGCCTTCTACCTCGACTACCAGAACGTCAAGCCCGACTACGTCAAGGCTTGGTGGAACATCGTCAACTGGGCAGACGCCGGCGCACGCTTCGACCGCGCAGTCGCTCAGACGAAGGGCCTCCTCCTCGGCTGAGACCCCATAATTGCTACCTGACGGCGGCCCAGCAACCTCGCGCGAGGTTGCTGGGCCGCCGTCAGGTTGTTTGAGACCTCGGAGCGGGCGCTGGCGGACCGGCGACTGCGGATAAGGTGGCCGGATGAGCGCAATTCTCCGACCCTGGCAGTCAGGCGCTTCGGGTGATGCCGAGGCGTTGGCTGAGGTGTATGAGCGGGCCGATGACGCACTGCTCAGCAACATCCCCGACGACCGCACGATCGGTGGTGCCCAGACATGGCTGGAGACCATCACCGACGCCGAGGCAGCCGGTGACCTCTGCGCTCGGGCGATGATCATTGATGACGGTGACCGTTCAGGGCGACGAATCCTTGGAAACGTCATGGCCTCCGGGATCGAACGCCGGCACTCGAGCGCGTGGATCTCCTATTGGTCCGTGGCCGAAGCACGCGGCCAGGGCCTGGTGTCGGCAGCGCTGCGCAGCCTCGTCGACCTCCTCCACGACGAACTCGGGATCTACCGGCTCGAACTCGGCTACCGGGTGAACAACCCGGCTTCGGCGGCAGTCGCGAGGAACGCGGGTTTCATCGTCGAAGGCCGCGAACGAGAGAAACTCCTTTACGACGGCTTCAGATACGACACCGAGGTCTGCGCTCGGCTGAGTGGAGACCCGCGGCACCGTGGACCGCGCATACCGTTCGACCCACCTCGTTGACCCCGCGTCGTCCCCTCCAGAACTACCTGACGGCGGCGCAGCAACCTCGCGCTGGAGTGGTCCCCAATAGTTGGACTGCTGTGGGGTCAGCATGAAGCAGTTGCCGGCTGTTCGGCTGTGGCGGTCTTGGTCCGATATTCCATCGGGGCAAGGCCGCCTAGTCGCATCGAGATCCTCTCAAAGTTATACCAATGAATGTACTCATCGATCGCTTTCTTCAGGTCCTCGATCGAGTCGAATTTCTGCAGATAGAACATCTCGGACTTCAACTGCCCGAAGAAATTCTCCGCCATCGCGTTATCCCAACAGTTTCCCTTCCGCGACATCGACGGGGTAGCACCGTGTTTGGCCAGGATCGCCGCCCACGACACGTGCTGGTACTGAAACCCCTGGTCCGTGTGCACCAACGGTTTCTGACCCGGCCGCAGCCCCTGACACGCATTCGTCAGTGACTCGTTCGTCAACGCCAGGTTCGGTGACATCGACATCGAGTACGACACCACACTGGTATCGAAGAGATCAATGATCGGCGACAGGTACAGTTTCTGATCCGCCACAGGAAATTCCGTGACGTCAGAAACCCATTTCTCATTCGGTTCATCTGCGGTGAATTCCCGGTTGAGGACGTTGCCGGCAACGCGGCCGATCGTGCCGCGGTGGGAGTTGTACCGCTTCCTGCGCACCTTGGTCTTGATGCCCATGTCCTGCATCAACCGCAGCACAGTCTTCTTCGCGATCGTGATGCCTTCTTTGACCAGGACTGCCCAAATCTTGCGGTGCCCGTAGCATTCGCGGCTGCCGGTGAAGATCTCCCGGATCCGGCCTCTCACCTGCACATACGGGTCAGGCTTCTGACCGAAGCGTTTCTGGTGATAGAAGAACGTCGACCGGGCCAAACCCGCAATTTGCAGCAACACGGGCAGAGGGTAGTTCGCCTTGAGACTGGCAACAATGCGTGCTTTTACAGCTGCCCGTTCTGCCTCAAGGCCTTCAGTTTTTTTAAGTACGCGTTCTCCGCTTCGGCCCGCAGCAGTCGGTCTTGTAACTGCCGGTACTCGGCCAGGCTGATGTCCTCGACACGAGCCTTCTTCGCCAACACGTCCGGCTTCGCCGGGACCTGTTCAGCATCCGGGTCCTGCCCGTTGTCGATCGCCCGCATCCGAGCTGTCTTCCCCTTACCCGATGCTTTGCGGGGGGTGAAGGCGTCCTCGCCTTTGTTCCGGTACTCCTTGGCCCAGTCCAGGATGGGACGCGATGATGCCAGGCCGAGTTCCTTGGCGAGTTCGACTTTGTGTTCGCCGTTTAAGTACCGTTTCGCGGTCGCGATCTTCGTCTCTTTAGGGATGCGGCGGCGTTGATACGGTTCCATGGCCCATATTGTTCCACGCACTAACCACCGGTCGTGGAGGAGTTTGAGTGTGGGTTTATGGACGTCGAGTTTCGTAGCGGTCGCGGCGTAACCCAGGCCCTGGCTAAAGAGTTCGATCGCGGCTTGAGCTTGGTCGTTGGTGATCAGACAGTCCTGACGCATGGAGTGGTCCCTTCAAGTTGGTTTGTGTTGATCACAGTCCAACTTTCGGGGACCACTCCACGCCAGGTTGCTGCGCCGCCGTCAGGTAGTAATTGGGAGTGTTCGGATGGTCACTGGATGTGAAGAGACCCGTTCAGGGTCGCTAGACTGACTGGCGGAGATCGTTCCGGTCGTTTCGCCTCGGCCCGACCGGCACACCTCGCAGGGATCATCGCACAAGGAGTCACAGCATATGAGCATTCGCGTAGCCGTCATCGGAGCCAAGGGTCGGATGGGATCCCACGCCGTCGATGCGATCAACGACGCCGAAGGACTCGAACTCGTCGCCGCACTCGGCAGCGGCGATTCGCTGGAGACCCTGATCGATCAGAACATCGACGTCGCCGTCGAACTCACCGTGCCCAAATCCACCGAGGACAATGTCACCTTCCTCGTCGAGAACGGCATCGACACCGTCGTCGGTACCACCGGCTGGGACAACGACCGTCTGGCCCGCCTCGAAGCCACACTCAAGGACCACCCGAAGACCGCGGTGCTCATCGCCCCGAACTTCTCGATCGGTGCCGTCCTGGCCATGCGCTTCGCCGAACTCGCGGCCCCCTACTTCGACTCGGCCGAAGTCGTCGAGATCCACCACACCCGCAAACTCGACGCCCCGTCCGGCACGGCGAACCACACGGCCCAGCGCATCGCCGCCGCCCGCAATGCCGCCGGACTGCCAGCCGTTCCCGACTCCACCGAGTCCGATCCGCAGGGTGCACGCGGTGCCGTCATCGACGGAATCCACGTCCACGCCATCCGTCAGCAGGGCATGAACGCCCACGAAGAGATCCTCTTCGGCTCCGACGGCGAAGCCCTGACCATCCGCACGGATTCGCACTCCACCTCGGCGTTCATGCCCGGCATCGTCACCGCCGTGCGGTCCATCGCCGATTACACGGGGCTCATCCACGGCCTCGAGAACATGCTCGACCTCTGATGTCGAAGGCCAAGATCGGAGCGATCATCGTCTCCGTCGTCCTCGTCTTCTACTTCGTCCTCATGGGACAGCGGGCGTGGATCCTCGTCCGCGAACCCGCGATGATCCCCAAGATCATGGGTATCGCCCTGTTCGTCCTGCCCGTCATCGGCGCGTGGACGCTCATCGTCGAACTCGTCTTCGGTGCCCGTACGGAGAAGCTCGCGCGCATCCTCGGTGAGGAAGGCGGACTGCCCGTCGACGACCTGCCCAGGACGCCGGGCGGGAAGATCATCCGCGAGGCCGCCGACAGGGAATTCGTGAAGTACCAGGCCGAAGCCGAGGCCGCACCCGAGGATTGGCGGTCCTGGTTCCGGCTCTCGTGCGCCTACGATGCCAGCGGCGACCGCAAACGAGCGCGCGCCACGATGCGCAAATCGATCAGCCTTTTCCGGGAAGGTCAGAAGCAGGGCGCTTAGGTCCCGTCGACGCCACCCTGATGATGCCCGCGATTCCGCCTTCCAACGGGCCGCGGGCGCTGACAAATGCTTTCCACAGCAGAGGCAGCAGCACGAATGTGAGTGCGTGGATGACGAACTCGAGAGTCTGCTCGCCAGCAGTTGCGGATTCCTCCAACGGATCGCCGACGATCTGAGACCTCGTGATCTCCAACAGCACGACGTGCGCCGAATACACGCTCAACGGCATCGATCCCGGCGCCGACAGCGGTGCGAGCACCCATGACTGGCGACCCAAGAGCACTGCAGCGGCCTGGCAGGCAGCGATCGTCATCACCGCGGTTCCACCCGTGGAGAGCAGATCGAACGGCGTCCCCGAATGCGGTCCCGCGATCGCCAGCCACCACCACGACGTCGCCGGAGTCACGCCGTAGCTGCCGGTGAACAGGGCCGCCGTGAGATCCGTGCCCCACATCTGCGCAACCTCCACGAGCGCGGCATCACCGCCGAAGACATTGAGCAGAATCCATGAGGCGCCGCGACCGATGATGAAGAGTCCGAGTCCGGTGGTGAACAGTGCGAGCAGGTGGCGCCCGATGTCGAGCTTCGCCACGGCCATGCCGAGCAGAATGTACGACAGCCACTGCAGCACCGGGTAATAGCCGGTGAGGAAGAGATCGGTGAGCATCGTCCCCGGCGTCGCGAAGTCGAAGAAGCCCATCGGCAGGTAGCTCGGTTCGAGGAGGAACGTCGAACGCACCCACATCGACACAACGGGGGAGACGACCATCCAGACCCCGGCGATCGTGAACAGCGCCCCCGCGCGCAGCCGCAGGAAGAACAGGGCGAGGGCGAACATGATCCCGTAGTTGACGAGGATGACCGCGAGCAGTCCGGAGATCGACCCGAGGCAGAGCCCGATGAGGACGATGGCCGCCGCCCGGATGAGCACGCTCGGTGCCGCATCGCGCAACCGCCCCGACACCGCCATCCGCGATCGGGTCGAGAGCACCAGAGAACAGCCGGCGAGGACTGCGAACAGCGCCGAGGCGCGCCCGGCGAAGACCGCCGCCCAGGTCGGCATCCCCGTCTCGTCGCCGAGCGCGAAGATGTGCGTGACCATCATCGCCAAGAGCGCGATCCCGCGGGCGACATCGAGTCCGACGAGCCGACCATCGGGGCTGAGCCGACGGGCAACCCTCGCCGAGGTGGCGGTGGAGTCCGCGTCGTGCGCTCGGTGAGGTTCCGCCGGGTGAGAGCTCATGGAACGATTCTCACACGACTTCACTTCTGCGCGCCCTCCCGCGTACGCTCCCGGGGTATCTTTATGCCATGACCTTCAACCCGAACGCCGATATCAGCGGCAACAGGACGAGCAAACGCGGTCGCAACACCGCGATCGTCGGGGGCGGCGGCGTGGGCATCGTCGGCCTGCTCGTCTTCCTCATCGGACCGCTGCTCGGCGTTGATGTCACCGGACTGATGGGCGGCATCACCCCGGACGACGGCGGCCAGAACCAGTCGAGCGGGACGAGCATGTCCCAGTGCGATACGGGCGAGGACGCGAACACGAACATCGACTGCCGAATGGCTGGCGCGCAGGTCGTCCTCGACGACTACTGGGCACAGCAGGTCGACGGCTACGAACCGCCGGCGATGACACTGGTCGACGGTCAGACCTCGACCGGCTGCGGGACCGCATCGAACCAGGTCGGACCCTTCTACTGCCCAGCCGATCAGGGCGTCTACATCGACCCGAGCTTCTTCGACATTCTGCGCCAGCAGTACGGTGCCTCGGCCGATGAACTCGCCCAGCTCTATATCGTCGGCCACGAATGGGGCCACCACATCCAGAACATCACGGGCGTGATGAGCGAGCACCCGAACAACGGCACGGGTCCGGAGAGCAACGGCGTGCGCACCGAACTCCAAGCCGACTGCTACGCCGGTGCCTGGCTGGGCAAGGTCACCACTCTCACCGACGACAACGGCACTCCGTATCTCGAAGAGCCCTCCAAAGAACAGCTCGACGACGCTCTCAACGCGGCCTTCGTCGTCGGCGATGATCACATCCAGGAGCAGTCCGGCTTTGTCAACCCGGAATCCTTCACCCACGGCTCGAGCAAGCAGCGCCAGAAATGGTTCACCACCGGATACAACGAGGGCCTGAACAGCTGCGACACCTTCGCAGTGTCGGGCAACGAGCTCTGACTGACGGTTCCGCCCAACAGCAATCGCACCCCCCCCACCGGCGATCGACACCTCGGGAGCCAACCCTTGCCGCCGTTCGTCATACGGTGATATGAATAACTGAGGCAGCCCCATCGAGAGGCAGCCACCCAGTCCCACCCGACGATCTGATCAAGGACGATCATGTCTCAGTTGTTCCCGCACCTCTTCGAACCCATCACCATCGGCTCCACAACGATCCGCAACCGCATCGTCTCCTCCGGCCATGACACCGTCCTCGACGATCACGGCCACATCGGCGACGACCTCGTTGCCTACCATGAGGCCCGCGCGAAGGGCGGAGCCGGACTTATCGTCCTCCAGGTCTCAGGCGTCCACGAAACCGCCCGCTACACCAGCCACGTCCTCATGGCCACCGATGAATCCTCCGTCCCGGGTTACCAAAACGTCGCCGAGGCGGTCCACCGCCACGGAGCCACGATCTTCGCCCAGCTCTTCCACCCCGGCCGCGAAGTCATGGACGGCGAGCGCGGCATGGCACCCCGGGCTAAGGCCCCGAGCGACGAACCGCAGGAACGCTTCAAAGTCGTCCCCGAGACTCTGACCACCGCTGAGGTCAGAGACATCATCGCCGGCTACGGACATGCCGCGAAACGCATCGCCGACTCCGGAATCGACGGCGTCGAGATCGTCGCTAGCCACGGCTACCTGCCCATCCAATTCTTCAACCCCGCCGTCAACACCCGCACCGACGACTACGGCGGCAGCCAGGAGAACCGTCGCCGTTTCCTCACCGAGGTGGCCCAGACCGTCCGTCAGTCAGTCGGTCCTGATGTCGTGGTGGGCGTGCGGATCTCCGGTGAGGAGAAGACCGAGGACGGCCTCGTCGCCACCGAGATCCTCGACCTCATCGAACACCTCGACTCCCTGACCGCCGACGGTGTCGACTGCCTCGACTACTTCTCGATCACCGCCGGCGATTCCTCCACTCTGCAGGGCGCCGTCCACATCGTGCCCTCGATGCAGATCGACCCCGGTTACGCCGCGAACCTGTCCGAGCAGGTCAAGAAGATCACCGCCAAGACCGTCATGGTCGCCGGCCGCATCAACCAACCCCACGAAGCCGAAGCCGCGATCGCCGAGGGCCGCACCGATATGGCGATCATGACCCGTGCGATGATCTGCGACCCCGAAATCGCGAACAAGTCCAAATCCGACAAAGTCGACGAGATCCGCGCCTGCATCGGCTGCAACCAAGCCTGCATCGGCCACTTCCAACAGGGCGTACCGATCTCGTGCATCCAATACCCCGAATCCGGCAGGGAACTCACCTTCCTTCCCCGACCGACGGTGCGCTCCCGCGGCCGAGTCCTCGTCATCGGTGGGGGACCGGCCGGACTCAAGGCCGCCGCGGTCGCCGCCGAACAGGGCGATGACGTCGTCCTGTGCGAGAAGGATCCCCACCTCGGCGGGGCGGTGCTGCTGGCTCAGGAACTGCCGTATCGATCCGAATTCGGGGGAGCGGCGACGAACCTTACCGCCGAGGCAGCCCGCGCCGGCGTCGACATCCGCACCTCCGTACCGGCCACCCGGAACCTCATCACCGAGGTGGCCCCCGACCACGTCATCATCGCCACGGGAGCCGAACAGCGCATGCCCGCCCTCGAGATCGCCGACGACGCATTCGTCATCGGTGCCCGCGACTATCTGCGGGAGTCCCCGGACCTGCCGCCAGGCCGCGTGCTCGTCACGGACTGGAAGGGCGATTGGATCGGACTCGGCATCGCCCTGCGGCTGGCCGAGGCCGGGCGACACGTGAGCTTGGCGACGGCGGCGAACTTCGCCGGTGCCGCGATCCAGCAGTACACGCGCACCCTGCTCGTGTCCCAAGCGCTGCGGACCGGTCGGGTGCAATTCGTCAACGACGTGCGCCTCGTCGGAGTCGATGTTGACACCGGGTACCTGCAATCCACACTCTGCGAGGTCGTCCACGAGGTCGACGATGTCGCCGCGACGATCGTCTCCGGAGCACCACGTTCTGTTCCGGTCGACCTCGACTTCGGGGCCGCCCCGGTGACGGTGATCGGTGACGCCATGGCCCCGCGTACGGTCGAAGAGGCCGTGTACGAAGGGCTGACCGCGGCCACCGCTCTGGCCGAACGACGAACACCGGTCACGGCGTGAGCCCACGACCGGCCCAACCTGCCGCCGAAACCGAGGCGAAGAAGGCGGCGATCATCGCGGCCACCCTCGACCAGATCGTCGACCGAGGCCCCACGGCTGTGCGCATGGCCGACGTGGCGAAAGCGGTCGGCATGTCGGTCGGGACGGTGCAGTACTACTTCGGGTCACGTGATGCCCTGCTCGCCGCAGCGTTCTCGGCCCACAGCGATGCTGTGCTCAAGGACATCGCGGACATGGCGAATCCTGATGGCAAGAACACGGTCGAAGGGACAGAAGCCGGGTCGCCTCGGTACCGTCTGCACGCGGCCTTCACCGCCGTCCACGAGGTCGGCAATCACGGCCAGAGGTCGCGGATCTGGATCGAGCTCGTCACCGCGGCACGCACCCATACGAGCCTGCAAGACTGTGTCGATTCCGTCTTCGCCGGTTGGCGCAGCCTGTTCTCACGCATCATCGGTGACGGCATCAGGACCGGAGATTTCACTCTTTACGGGCTCACCGCCACCGAGGTGGTCGATACGTTCATCGCCATCATCGACGGCTTCGACCTCGCCGCCGTTGCCGGACAGGGACCCGAGCCGACGACGATGGCGCGCATCCTCGGCGCGACTGCGGACGGCCTGTTGAGCGGTGGGAGTCCGGGCGCCGCTGCGACGCATTCGGGTCCGCACAATCCGGTCCGGTCATAGCCCGGCCCGCCTCACAGCCTGGCGATCGTCTCCACGTCCTCACCGAACTCCCGGGCCGTCTCCTCGGACACCGTCGCCCGCGTTGCCCGCAGCGCTTCGAGATAGTCATCGGTCGAAAGCACATCAGACCGGGAGGCGATATCGACGTGCTGCTGTCGCAGCGACGACGCCAGAGCTTCCTGCGATGCACGCCGGGCAGCGTATTCGATATCGGCCGGGGTCAGACCGTCACTGGCATCGACGAGCACATCGAGATCGACACCGGCGATCGTATGCTCGGGAATGTAGCGCGACCAGATCGCCTCCCTGGCGGTGGCATCCGGCAGCCCGATGGGGATGACATAGTCGAAGCGCCCATGCCGCAGGAACGCCGCATCGAGGGCACGGACGAAGTTCGTCGCACAGATGAGCAGCCGACCCTCCCGATCCCGGAACTCCGCAACCTGCTTGAGCAGCTCATTCGTCACCCCCTGCGTCGGCGACGGCGGCTCACCTCCGCGCTTCGACGCGATCTCCTCGACCTCATCGATGAACACCACAGCATGTTCGAGCTCATTGATCTGCTCGAACGTCGTGCGCAGACCCGCGGCCACACCGCCGGGCTCACCGGACAGACGCGACGGGAACACCTCGACGAACGGCCAGTCCAACCGCGATGCCACCGCCTTCGCGAACGTCGTCTTCCCCGTCCCCGGCGGACCGAAGAGCATCACCGCCCGAGGCGGCACGACCCCGAAATGATCGGCGAGATCCGGTTCGGCCAAGGGCACGACGAGGCGATCCTCGAGCATGTCCTTCTCCTCTTGCATCCCGCTCACCCCATCCCAGAGGTGGCGGGGCAGAATCCGTCCCCCGACCGTTTTGAGTCGGTCGAGCTCACGACGTTGGACGGGCAGGTGCCGTTCGACGTACTTCAGCCCGGACCGGGTCTCGAAACCGTTGGCCACGAGACCGTCGCAGGCCGACGTCCCCGCGGGAATGAGCATCGACAGCTTCCCCAAGCCCAGCGGCATGAGACGGCGTTCGAGCGCATCGAGCAGCCCCGCCTCGGCGCGGGTGCCCTGCTCAGGATCGGCACGCACCGCCTCCAGGACATGGAAGAACACGAGAACTCCCTGACCGTGTGCGGCGCGGCCGACGGCGGCACCGACGATCTCCTCATCGCGGACGGCCACGACGGCCTGATTGCGCTGGCAGGCGGCCAACACCTCGGAGAGCGGATAGAGCGGGGGAGCGGCCTCGGATTCCGGGACGGCGGCTTCGAAGAGACGGATGATTCCGTCGAGGTCATCGTCATGGAAATCGCGGATGCGGGTGCGGGTCATCGAAAACTCCTTTGTTTCGGTGGCGGGCAGGGCTCAAGAGTAGACGATCGAGCGGCTGCAGGTGTGATCCGTCTCTCAACGTGACCGCACGGGCACCGCAGGCGAGGCGAACGACACCCGCAACGCGGGTGGACCACTGCACTCATGAGAGGACGTGGGCGCTATCCTGGTTCTATGGCGATTCTCGGTGACCAGGCAGCAGCGACTGCCATTGACGCGTTCGGTTCCGTCGGCACTGCAATGGTGACTCCATTCAAGCGCGACGGCAGCATCGACTATGCGTCCGTGGAGAAGGTGGCGAACCACCTCGTCGAGCTCGGCAACGACATGCTCGTCGTCTCCGGCACCACCGGCGAATCTCCGACGACGACCGACGACGAGAAGGTCGAACTCATCCGCGTCGTCCGCGGTGTCATCGGCAAGCGGGCGAAGATCGTCGCCGGCACCGGCAACAACGTCACCGCACACACCATCGACCTCTCCCGCCGTTCGGCCGATGCCGGAGCCGACGGGATCTTGCTCGTCACCCCGTACTATTCGAAGCCGACCCAACCGGCGATCGAAGCCCATATGCGCGCGGCCGCCGACTCCACCGACCTGCCGGTTATGCTCTATGACATTCCCGGCCGGGCCGGTGCCCCGATCATCACGGACACCCTGCTGCGACTCTCGGACCACCCGAACATCCTCGCGGTCAAGGACGCCAAGGGCGACCTCTTCGCCTCCTCGTTCGTCATGAACAACTCCTCGCTCGTGTACTACTCCGGCGAGGACGCCCTCAACCTGCCGCTGCTGTCCCTCGGCGCGCTCGGACTCGTGTCCGTGGCCGGACATGTCTGCTCGGACCGGTTCGCCGCCATGGTCTCCGCAGTGGCGAACAACGACCTCAACACCGCACGCACCCTTTCCCGCGACACCGCGGACGTGGTGGATGCGCTCATGAACCACATGCCGGGAGTGATCTCGGCGAAGGCCGCTCTGCAGGCCCAAGGAATACTCGACAACCGCGACGTGCGTATGCCGCTGCTCCCAGCTGATGAGGAGCAGATGGCGTTCGTCGCCGCCCAATTGACCAGGAGTGGTTACCTCAGTGAATAATGCATTGACCCAAGAACTGTCCCTCCCGCCGAAGATGGACAAAGAAGCCGTCCGCATCGTCGCGCTCGGCGGACTCGGCGAAGTCGGCCGCAATATGACCGTCTTCGAATACCACGGCAAACTCCTCATCGTCGACTGCGGTGTGCTCTTCCCAGAAGAGGACCAGCCCGGCGTCGACCTCATCCTCCCCGACTTCTCCTACCTCGACGACCGCCTCGATGACATCATCGGCCTCGTCCTCACCCACGGCCACGAAGACCACATCGGCGCCGTTCCCTACCTGCTGCGCCGCAAGGGCGACATCCCTATCCTCGGTTCGCAGCTGACGATCGCGCTCATCGAAGCCAAGCTCAAAGAGCACCGCATCAAGCCCATCACCCGTGTGGTGAAGGAAGACGACGTCGACCAGCTCGGTCCCTTCGACCTCGAATTCGTCGCCGTCAACCACTCGATCCCCGACGCCCTGGCCGTGTTCATCCGCACCGGCGCCGGAAACATCCTGCACACCGGTGACTTCAAGATGGACCAGCTGCCGCTCGACGGCCGCATCACCGACCTCCGCGCCTTCGCCCGCCTCGGCGAAGAGGGCGTCGACCTGTTCATGACGGACTCGACGAACGCCGAGGTTCCCGGCTTCACCGCCCTGGAGAAGGACATCGGGCCCGTGCTCGAGAACCTCTTCGGCACCGCCGAACGTCGCATCATCGTCGCCTCGTTCTCCTCGCACGTCCACCGTGTGCAGCAGGTGCTCAACGCCGCCACCGCGCATGGTCGCAAGGTGGCCCTCGTCGGCCGCTCCATGGTGCGCAATATGAAGATCGCCGAAGACCTCGGCTACCTCAACGTGCCGGCGGGAACGCTCATCGACATCAAGAAGGTCGACGACTACCCCGAGGACCAGATCGTCCTCATGTGCACCGGCTCCCAGGGTGAGCCGATGGCCGCCCTGTCCCGGATGGCCAACCGCAACCACCGCGTCGACGTCGGCGACGGCGACACCGTCATCCTCGCCTCCTCGCTCATCCCCGGCAACGAGAACTCCGTGTTCAAGGTCATCAACGGCCTGATGAAGCTCGGCGCGCGTGTCATCTCGAAGGCCGACGCGAAGATCCACGTGTCCGGCCACGCCTCCGGCGGCGAGCTGCTCTACTGCTACAACATCGTCAAGCCCCGCGGCGTCATGCCCGTCCACGGCGAATGGCGCCACCTGCTGGCCAACGCTCGCCACGCCGAGGCGACCGGAGTCGACCCGAACAACATCGTCCTGGCCGATGACGGCTGGGTCGTCGACCTCAAGGACGGTCACGCCGAGGTCGTCGGCGCCGTCGACTGCAACTACGTCTTCGTCGACGGTTCGTCGGTCGGTGAGATCACCGAGGCGGACCTCAAGGATCGTCTCGTCCTGTCCGGTGAGGGCTTCGTGACGATCTTCATGGCCGTGAACTCGCAGACGAAGTCGCTCATCGCCGGACCCGAGATCCACGCCCGCGGTGTGGCCGAGTCCGACGACGTCTTCGACTCGATCGTCCCGAAGGTGCAGAAGGCCGTCGAGGATGCCCTGCGTGACGGCACCACCGATCAGTACCAGCTCCAGCAGGTGGTGCGCCGCACCATCGGCCGCTGGGTGTCCTCGAAGCTGCGCCGCAAGCCGATGATCGTTCCCATGGTCGTCATCGTCTGAGACTCCGCTTTCGAGCGGCTCCGTCGTCGGTCTCTTGCCCGACGAAACTGCGAACGCCCGCAGATGCCTCCTCGTGAGGCTCTGCGGGCGTTGTCGCGTTCTGGGCGAATCGCCTTTTGATCGGCGCATCGCGTTTGAACCCGATGCGTGGATCAAAAGGCGATGACTCCCGACTCAAAAGGCGATGACACCTGGTGCGGGGGACGATTCGCGCGTGCGGAAGCGTCAAGTGCGGGGACGATCCGCGCGGGCGTGAGCGTCAAGCGCGAGCGGTGGGCTCCGGTTCGTCGTCGGGGTCGGAGGTGCGAAGGTCGCTGACGCCTGCTTCAAGGCCCGGCAGAGGCTTGCCCGGCGAGCGGCGGATCATCACCACGACGGCGGCGAGGCCGATGACAATCGCAGTGAGGACGACGGTGCCCGCGTTGAAGCCCAGCCCGTTGAGTCCGATGAACGCCAGGGCACCCGCGGCCAGCGAATACACGAGCATCGGGATCGAGGTGCGACGGATGAGCTCACCCTCCCGACCGATGAGTCCCACCGTCGCCGAGGCGGCCACGACGTTGTGCACGGCCACCATATTTCCAGCGGCGCCGCCGACCGCCTGAGCCGCGACCACGGTCTCAGGGCTGGCGGCACCGATCGCGGTGCCGGTGGAGAACTGGAACTGCGAGAACATGACGTTCGAGACGGTGTTCGATCCGGCCACGAAGGCACCCAGGGCACCGACGAACGGGGCGAACAGCGGCCAGGCGTCGCCCACGGAACTGGCGGCCGCCTCGGCGAGGGTGACCGGCATCGACTCCAAGCCGGCGCCGTTGTAGTCGGCGCCGGAGTTGATGAACACGCGAACCAGCGGCAGGGAACACAGCAGGGCAACGGCCGCGCCGGCGATCTGCGAACCGGCGATCTGCCACGACCCTGCGATCTGCTTCTTCGTCATCCGGTGGATGAAGTACGTCAGCCCGCAGGCGAGGACGAAGATCGCGCCGGGCGACCACAGCAGATCCATGTTCTGGCTGATCGGGGTGCCGAAGATGTTGTCGATCTTGATCACGGCCGGACCGTTGAGGAACTCCTTGATCGCGGGCACATTGCGGGTGATGAGCAGCAGGGCGACGACGATGAGATAGGGCGACCACGCCCGGGGCAGCGACATCTTCTTGGTCAGCTGCGCCTTCTCCTTGTTCGGGTCGACGGTGCCCATCCAGAAGGCTGGCCACTTCTCGCGCGGTGCGAAGTCCCAGGTCTTCTTCGGCATGAGGAAGCCCATCCGCGAGGTCGTCACGACGATGGCGAGACCGATGAGCCCGCCGAGCAGCGACGGGAACTCCGGCCCGAGCACATTGGCCACGATGAGGTAGGGCACGATCATCGCCAGGGCCGCGTAGATCGCGAACGGGGCGATGGCCAGGCCGTCGGCGAAGCGCCGGTTGGCACCGAAGAATCCCGTCATCAGGCACGAGAGCAGCAGCGGGATGAGGATGCCGCAGCAGGCGTGGATGAGCGCGACCTGCGTGGCGGTGTGAGCGACGAATTCGGCCTGGCCGAGTCCGAGCTGACCGGCACGTTCGGCGACGTCGGCCGACATCGACCCGTCCTCCTGCGCCAGCCCGGAGCCGATGCCCAGCACCATCGGAGTGCCGACGGCGCCGAAGCTCACCGGCGTCGACTGGATGATGAGACCGGCGAGCACCGCGGCGATCGCGGGGAAGCCGAGGGCCAGCATGAGCGGGGCGACCACGGCGGCCGGAGTGCCGAAGCCGGCGGCGCCCTCGATGAACGAGCCAAAGAGCCAGGCGACGATGATGACCTGCACCCGCCGGTCCGGGGAGATCGCGATGAAGCCGGCGCGGATCGTTTCGATCGCCCCGGACCGGGTGATCGTGGCCAACAGCAGAAGCGCACCGAAGACGATCCACAGCAGGCCGATCGCGACGAGGAGGCCCTGGACGACCGAGGCGCCGATCGTCACCCACTCGATCTTCCACGCGAAGTTCGCCACGAGCGCCGCGGCTATCAGTCCGACAGGCATGGCGTATTTCGCGGGCCAGCGGAATCCGATGAGAAGGATTCCGGCCAAGAGGATGGGGGAGAGGGCCAGGAGAGCTGCAACAGCGAGGTTGTCCACCATGAGTCCGATCCGCGGCGTCATTGCCGCATCGTTCCACGGACCTGACCTGGAGCGACGATCTTCCTCAGCCGACCGAGAACCAGCGGTGGTCGGTGACGATGGGCCGCCTCGGCGAGTCCATGAGAGATGTTCCCCTAATCCTCCCCAGCCGCCTGATCAGAGTCAATGAACACACCGTCTCGAATGCAGGATATGGTTTGACGAGACGTGCATCACCTCATATTCTTTCGTTGTGTGAACAAATATTTTCACAATGTGAAAGTTTCGCAGTCAAAACCCCGTTGACCAGCGAACATATCGCATCACCAGATGTGGATAAGGACGCAGCACCGATGTGCTGACTAAGGAGAACCATCGATGACCGCTCATATCGAAAACCTGGACATCCCCGCCGGGATGGAGATCACCGGTGAGCTGCCGGACGGGGCTGAGAAGGTCCTCACGCCCAAGGCGCTTGAGCTCATCGTCGATCTGCACCGGAAGTTCAACGGCGACCGTCTCGAGCGCCTCGAGGCTCGCAAGGAACGCCAGGCCGAAATCGCCGCAGGCAAGGACCTCGACTTCCTCCCCGAGACCGCTGAGATCCGCAACGATCCCTCCTGGCAGGTCGCACCCCCGGCACCCGGTCTCGAAGACCGCCGCGTCGAGGTCACCGGCCCCACCTACAAGAAGATGACGATCAACGCGCTCAACTCCGGCGCGAAGGTGTGGCTGGCCGACCAGGAAGACGCGAACACCCCGCAGTGGGACTCGGTCATCCAGGGCCAGATCAACCTGCTCGACTCGCTCAACCGCGAAATCGACTTCACCTCGCCCGAGGGCAAGGAATACAAGCTCGCCCCCGACGAGGAGCTGCCGACCATCGTCGTGCGTCCTCGCGGCTGGCACATGCCGGAGAAGCACATCCTCATCGACGGTGAGGAGACCTCCGGTTCGCTCGTCGACTTCGCGCTGTACTTCTCGACCGCCGGTCAGATCCAGATCGAGAAGGGCCGCGGCCCCTACTTCTACCTCGCGAAGATGGAATCCCACCTCGAGGCCCGCCTGTGGAACCAGGTCTTCGAACACGCCGAGGATGCCTTCGGCCTGGCCCGCGGCACCATCCGCGCCACCGTGCTCATCGAGACCTACACCGCGGCTTTCGAGATGGAGGAGATCCTCTACGAGCTGCGCGAGCACTCCGCCGGACTCAATGCCGGTCGCTGGGACTACATCTTCTCCGTGATCAAGAACTTCCGCTCCCGCGGCTCCGACTTCCTGCTGCCGGACCGTTCGGACGTGACGATGACGGTGCCGTTCATGCGCGCCTACACCGAACTGCTCGTGCGCACCTGCCACAAGCGCGGTGCGCATGCCATCGGCGGAATGTCCGCGTTCGTCCCCTCGAAGGACGAAGCCGCGAACAAGGCCGCCTTCGACAAGGTGCGCGAGGACAAGTCGCGTGAGGCCTCCAACGGTTTCGACGGCTCCTGGGTCGCACACCCCGGAATGGTCGCCCTCTGCAAGGAGGTCTTCACCGAGACCCTCGGCGAGAAGCCGAACCAGATCGACAACAAGCGCGAAGACGTCAACGTCACCGCTGCCGATCTGCTCGACGTGAAGTCGACCCCGGGTGCGATGACCGAGGCGGGCCTGCGCACCAACGTGTCCGTCGGCATCCAGTACCTGCGCGCCTGGCTCGAAGGCAACGGCGCGGTCGCCATCAACGGACTCATGGAGGACGCCGCGACCGCCGAGATCTCACGGTCCCAGGTGTGGCAGTGGCTGGACGCCGGAATCACCCTGGACTCCGGTGAGAAGGTGACGAAGGAGCTCGTCGAGCGCATCGTCGCCGAGGAGGTCGCCAAGCTGCCCGGTGACGACGCAGGCTGGAAGGACGCCACCGACACCTTCGTCTCGGTCGCCCTCGATCCCGAGTACGTCGACTTCCTCACCCTGCCGGCCTACGCCCGCATGCCGTGATCGGCACTCGCTGACGAAGCCGAACGCCCCCGAAATCTGTGCCTTGAGCACCGATTTCGGGGGCGTTCTTCGCTAAGCTCGACATACACACCCACGTGAGGGTTCCAGCTCGACCCGCAGGTGGGAGGTGCCGACGACGGATGGACCTACGGAGGTGGGGATGAGCCTGACCACAGACGAACTGCCCCGACTGGCCAGCCCCTCAAGCATCGCCGAACTCTCCGAGCTCATGGCCCGCGCCCATGCCGAGCACCGCACCGTGACCGTGTTCGGCGGCGGTACCGCCTTCGACGATCATCCGCCGGTCTCCACTCCGGGGCTCCTCATCGACCTGACATCCATCGCCGAGGCGGCCGATCCTCGCGGCGGCACCATCCGTGCCGGAGCCGGCTCCCGGATCAGCGCCCTGACCAGGTTCGCCGCACAGTCAGATCTGGAGCTCCTCGGCGACCTTCCCGCCGACCGCATCGAAGCCGGCGCCACCCTCGGTGGCATGATCGCCACTGCGGCCACCGGGCCCCGCAGTCTGCGCCGTCCCCGCCTGGCCGAGACCGTGGAATCCGTGACCGTCGTCGGTGCCGATGGGACCATCGCCCGCACCTCTCACGGGCTCCACCGGGACCTGGGCGGCCGCGATCTGCCCGGACTCGTCACCGGATCCTGGGGAACCCGAGCGATCATCGCCGAGGCCGAGATCCGTCTGACAGAGCGCCCCGCAGCGCAGAGATTCGTCTGGATTCCCGGCACCGAGGCGGCTGCCGATCTCCTCATCGCCCGCAGAGTCCCGGACGCGGTCGTCATCGAACGCCCACCCGGTTCACTGGCGGCGACAGTGGTCCTCATCGAAGGGGAGACCGACGAAGTCGAGGCCGAAGTGGGACACCTCGTCGATCGGAACCCCGGTGCGACCCCGTGCGGGGAACCGGAATGGTGGGGGCGCAGAGCGCGGCTGGCCGCGACCATCGGAGTGTCCGTGGCGCCGAGTTTCATTCCGACGCTCATCGATGCCGTCGCCCGATTGGAGACGACGATCGGCTATCCGCTGCAGCTGCGCGGCAGTGCAACGGGCACGTTCGAACTGGGCATCGGCGCACCGGAATCCGAACCGGGAGTGGCCACCCGAGTGGTACTGGAACATCTGCGCAGCTTCGGCCTGCATGTCATCGCCGCCCGGCTCATCCACGCACCCGCACCGGTCTGGGACGAGGTGGACGCTTGGGGTCCGCAGCCGGGGCGGTCGGGTCTGCGCGAGATCAAGAAACTGGTCGACCCTCGAGGAATCCTGGCTCCGGGCCGCGGGATCGCCGGAATCTAGCGTCGCGCCACCGAGGCCGGGCGACCAAACTCGTGCGGCCGGCTCCGAACTTCTACTTGACCAACAGCACCGGGCACTCGGCCTCGAGGATGACCTGCTGCGCACTCGAGCCGAGCAGCAGCTTGACCACGGGCGAGCGTCGCTTCGTGCTCATGACGATCAGTGCGGCATCGTGATCCTCGGCGAGACCGAGGATCTGCTCGGCCGGGTCGGGCCCGGAGCGGTGGACGGCATACTCGAGCCCCGCCTCGGCGAGGGAGGCACCCAACTTGGTGCATTCGGACAGGGACGACGTCGACGGAGCCGTCGTCGTATCCGTGCCGAACACGACCGCCTGCACCGCAGCGTTCTCACGGCGGGCCGCGGCGATCGCCTGCTCGAGCACCTCATCCGAGGCATCCGGACGCAGCGCCAGGACCACGGTATTTGAAGCCGAATTGATGCTCGGTGAGGCGGTGACCTGCAGCGACGGGGCAGGGAAGCGGCGCTGCGGAGTCGAATAGAGGTCAGTCATCGCAGTCCTCCGCTCAGCCGATTCCGATGACGCCGACGGCGACACCCACGGCGAGCATGACGAGGGCGACGATGAGCGCGCGCCACAGCACCTTCTTGTGGTGATCGCCGAGCTCGACGCCGGACAGGGACACGAGCAGCAGGATCGCGGGCACGAGCGGCGACTGCATGTGCACGGGCTGGCCTGTGATCGAGGCGCGGGCCATATCCGCCGCGGAGATGCCGAAGTGGGAGGCGGTCTCGGCGAGCACGGGCAGGATGCCGAAGTAGAAGGCGTCGTTGCTCATGAAGAACGTCATCGGGATCGACAGCAGACCGGTGATGACGGCCATGTAGGGTCCCATCGAGTTCGGGATGACCTCGACGAGCCACTCGGCCATCGCGTCGACCATTCCGGTGCCGGACATGATGCCGGTGAGCACGCCCGCGGCCATGACCATGGCCACGACGGAGATGATCGCGGTCGCATGGGAGGCGAGCTCCTCCTGCTGGTCCTTCATCTTCGGGAAGTTGACCATGAGCGCGATGACGGTGCCGATCATGAACAGGTACGGCAGCGGCAGGATGTCGATGATGAGCAGGACCATCACGGCCACGGTCAGCGCCAGGTTGAACCAGAACAGCTTCGGACGCAGGGTCGCGCGGTTGGGATCGAGCGCGGTGTTCGACAGGCCCGTGCCGGAACCGGCGGAATCGCCTGTGTCGTTCGCGGAGGCGGGTCCCGCCTCGGGGGTGGTGTCATCATTCGCCGAGGCGGCCGAGCCGGATCCGTGTCCGTGACCACCCGCGGTGGTGCCCGCGGACGAACCCGCGTTCGTGCTGGCTCCGGCCACGGCGCCGACGAGATCCATGCGACGATTCGAACCGCGGTCCTCGACCCAGGCGACGCCGTTCTTGGCCAGGCGGCGGCGTTCGGAGATGCCGAGCACGTAGGCGAAGACGAGGCACACGAGCAGGCCGGCCACCAGGGAGGGGACCATGGGGACGAAGATCTCGTTGGCGTCGATCTGCAGCGCCGAGGAGGCTCGGGCAGTCGGGCCGCCCCACGGGACGATGTTGAGGGTGCCGTTGATGAGACCGGCGACGCAGGTGAGCACCACAGGTGACATCTCGAGGCGCTGATAGATCGGCAGCATGGCCGCGGTTACGACGATGAACGTCGTCGATCCGTCACCGTCGAGGGACACGGCGCCGGTGAGCAGCGCGGTGCCGAGGACGACCTTGACGGGGTCGTTGCCGGCAACCTTGAGGATGAACTCGACGAGCTTGTCGAAGAGACCGACGTCGATCATGATGCCGAAGTAGATGATGGCGAAGAGCAGCAGCGCTGCTGTCGACGACATCGAGGCGATCGCGTCCATGACCATGTCCCCGATGCCCAGACCGGCCCCGGCGAAGAGGCCGAAGATCGTGGGCACGAGGATGAGCGCGAGGATCGGCGAGAGTCGTTTGGTCATGATCAGCGTCATGAAGACGAGGATCATGGCAAAACCGAGAATGACAAGCACGAGCTTCTCCTTCGAAGGCGAATGTGAGGCTCGAAACACCGTAGGGCCCAGATCACGGGCCGCGCGCGCTTGTGTGCACTGATGGCGTTTAGATCGTTGCGCGCCTTTTGCGCATTGCGCTCAAACGCGGCTACGCTGAGCGCGTGCCCCGGCCCCATCGTTCGTTCTCCCGTCGTGTGCTGATCTCTCAGCTCGCGCTCGTCATCGTGATCCTCGCCCTGGTCACCGGAGTGTTCGCGTGGATGGGTGCGCGCACCGTCACCGAGGTGACCGAGACGAAGGCGCTGGCCACTGCCCGCACGCTGGCGATCGATCCGGACGTCCGCGCCGCCGCCACCCAGGCTTCGGCCGAGCATGCCGAGAAACCCGATGCGCAGCTCGTGACCTCGATGTTGGCGATCACCGATGATCTGCGCGACCGCTCGGGCATCAGCTTCGCCGTCATCACCGACGATCGCGGCATCCGACTCACCCACCCTGATCGGTCGAAGATCGGGCACAGGGTCTCGACGTCGCCGGAGGAGGCACTGGCCGGACGCGAGAACGTCTCCCACGAATCCGGGACCCTGGGCGAGACGGTGCGCGCGAAGGTGCCGATCTATTCGAATGAGGACGGCAAGACCGTCGTCGGTGAGGTCTCGGTCGGCATCTTCGCCTCCGTGCTCGATGCCGACGTCCGCCGCGAACTCATCCTGCTCGGCACCGTCGCGGTGTTCGCCCTCGCGCTCGGCGGGGTCGTATCGGTCATGCTCGGGCGCCGGCTGCGGCGGGAGACGCTCGGCGTCGGACCCGAAGAGCTTGCCGAGATGGCCCGCGACCAAGGGGCCGTGCTCCACGGCCTCGACGACGGAGTGCTCGGATTCGATACGAACGGGAAGCTGACCCTGAGCAATTCGAACGCGAAGGAGCTGCTTGGGGCCTCCTCGGCGAAGCACGTTGACCGCGCGGGCGAAACGGCCGGCGCGAACGGGGGAGCCGCCTCGGCGGGGGATTCCGACCGCGAACTGGTCGACGCCTCCGACAACGAACTCGTCAATGTGCCCGATGAGATCACCGCGCTCATGGCCGACGCCCCGGCGGACGGAGCCCTGCGGCGGCGTGTCACGATCGGCGACCGGATCCTGCTGGCAACAGCCGTGCGGGTCCAACGCGACGGGGTGTCCGTCGGCGGGGTCGTGACCCTCCGCGACGAGACCCAGATTCTCACGATGGCTCGCCAGCTCGAGTCCGTCACCGCCATGGCCCGGGCCCTGCGCACCCAGCGGCACGAGTTCGCCAACCGGCTGCATACCGTGCTCGGACTCGTCGACACGGGCGCCACCGATGAGGCCCACACCTACCTGTCCTCCCTCCTGGGCACCGGGCCGATCACGACTCCCGTCGAGGACATCGACCTCGTGTCCGACCCGTATCTGCGCGCCGTTCTGGAAGCGAAAGGAACGACCGCCGCCGAGGCGGGAGTGGCCCTGGCCGTCACCCCGGACTCCCTGGCCGTCGGTGCGGTCCGCGACCCGGAGGCAGTCACGCTCATCCTCGGCAACCTCATCGACAATGCCGTCCGTGCGGCCGTCGCAGGCCGGCGGTACGCCGAGGACGGAGGCCGGGTCGAAGTGCAGGTGCTCAGCTCCGGGACGGAGCTCCACGCGGTCGTCACGGACACCGGTGACGGGATCGACGACGAGGTGGCGGGGAAGATCTTCGACGAGGGATTCTCGACCTCGACGGCCGCCTCGGCGCCGGATTTCGGGATCGGGCTGACCACCGGAACCGGCACCGGGGACGGTCACGGACTCGGCATCGGACTGGCGCTCAGCCGCCGGGTCGCGGAGAAGGGCGGGGGAGCGGTGTGGCTCATCGACGGCCACGACCCGGACCTCGGCGGGGCGAGCTTCGGCATGCGCCTGCCCGATGCCCTCGATGAATTTCAGCAAGATGAGGAGAGATGATGGTCAACGTTCTCGTGCTCGATGACGATTTCTTCGTCGGGCAGATCCATGCCCGGTACGTCGACGAGGTGCCCGGCTTCACGGCGCTCGAACCCGTCCGCGACCTGAAGACGGCACGCGAGGTCATCGCCGAGAACGAGGTCGATCTGCTTCTCGTCGACTATGTGCTGCCCGAGGGCACCGGGGTCGAACTCATCCGCGAGACCGATATCGAGGCGATTGTGCTCTCGGCGGTCACGGATCCGCAGGTGGTCCGTTCGTCGCTGCGCGCGGGGGCGATGACGTACATCGTCAAGCCCTTCGCCGCCGAGGTGCTGCAGAACTTTCTGCGCCGCTACGCTCGTTTCCTCCGCTATTGGGAGCGGGAGAAGGTCGGGCAGACCGATCTCGAGCGGCAGCTGCGCAACCTCCACGATGCCGCGGCCGTCGGCGGGACCGGAGCGAGCCCGGCGGGATCGTCGACGACGACCCGGATTCTCGCCGCGCTCGAGGAGGCGAGCGGTCCGATGACGGCCCTCGAGGTCGCCGAGGCGGTTGGTGCCTCCCGTGCGACCGCGCAGCGGCATCTGGCCAAGCTCGCCGAGGCCCGCACGATCACGGTGTCCCTGCAGTACGGCAACACCGGCCGCCCCGAGCACCTCTACGCGACCCGCTGAGGTGTTTCGGGCTCGTCTCGGTCACTCTCGATCTCTTTCGATCGACGACTTCGGCGCTGCCTGGCCGCAGTGATTCTGCCGCCAACGGCAAGTTAAGTGTGCGCAGATTGCCAAAAATGCGAAGAGAATGTGCAATCTGAGCACACTTATCTCGCTGTTGGCAGGAGAGCTCAACCGCGACCTTCGGCCTCCGCCGACGGTGAGATCGGGTCGGTCGCCTCGGCGAGCAGATCGAGTTCGCGGGGGAGTTCGCGCATCCTCAGCAGGCGGGAGGCGAGTACCGGCAGTGAGCCGAGCAGCGCGCAGGCTGCCAGGATCCACATCGTCGTCGTCACTCCGAGCCGGTCGCCGAGGATGCCTGCCAGGAAGGCGCCCACCGGCATCGGCCCCCATACGAGGAAGCGGATGGAGGCGTTCATCCGGCCCAGCAGCGGCTTCGGGCACAAACGCTGCCGGAAGCTCACCTGCGCAATGTTGTAGACGACGATCGCCCAGGTCACAAGGAACCAGCTGATCAGCAGGGTCGGCAGCGCCGGCAGGACGGAGGCGAGCGGAACACCGAGGAAACAGAGGCCGCCGATCAGCGCGGACACAGCGATGCTCGTACCTTCGCCGAGGATCTTCTGCACCCATGCCGCAGTAAGTGCGCCGAGGATGCCGCCGGCCGAGGCGACGGACATGATGATTCCGAGTTCGACCTGGTGAAGACCGAGCGTGGTGAGTGCGTACAGCACGAGGAGCGCGAAGATGCCCGACGACGCGAAGTTCGTCAGACCTGTGCAGGCAGTGATCCGGCGCAGCAGCGGGTGACCGAGGACGAAGCCGAGTCCCTCCCGAATCTCGGCGACGAATCCGGCCCGGCCCTCGGCCGGTCGTGGGGTTTCGCGGTGTCTGATGAGTCCAACGAGGATGCTGGAGAGTCCCATGCAGATGCTGGTCAGTCCGATGGTCAGTGGGGCACCGATCGCGGTGACCAGGCCCGAGGCCAGAGTGGGGCCAGCAACTCCGGCGGTCTGCTGGCTGGCTTGGAGCTTGCCGTTGCCGTCGGAGATCGCTTCCCCGTCGACGAGTTCGGGCAGGTAGGACTGATTGGCGATGTCGAAGAAGACGCTGACGATTCCGACCCCGGCCGCGACGAGATAGAGCTGGACCATGCTCAGGGCATCGAACGCCCAGGTCAGCGGGATGGTCAGGAGGATGGCGGCACGGATGATGTCGCCGGAGACGATGACGAGTCTCTTCGGCAGACGGTCGACCCAGGCCCCGGCGGGCAGGCTGATGAGCAGGAAAGCCGCGGATTCCAGCGTTGCGAGCACTCCCATTTCGAAAGCGTCGGCGTGGAGGAGCTGCACGGCGATGAGGGGGAGGGCGAAGAGGACGAGCTCGGATCCGAACACAGAGACCGTGTCGCCTGCCCACAACTTCATGAAGTCGCGGTGTCTCCACAGCGAGACGTGCTTCGGCCGCTGCGATGAAGCGGACCCGTGCTGCGGTAGTGGTTCGCTCGCCGGCGGTTGGTCGGCTGCTGCCATGGCTCTTCCTCGAGACGACGGGCGGAGCATCAGTGATTGAAGGTCAGTGATTGAGGGTTGTCAATCAGTAATGCTCCACGAGTGATTGGGGAAAGTCAATCACTTTGGACGATTGATTGACTTCTCCCGATCACTCGCTAGCGTTGAGGCATGAGCGATGACACACCTGCCGCGGCCGCCCTTGCCCGAGCCGTGGAGCGCAGGGATGCCACCGATGCCGAGGCCAAGGCGCTGGCGTCGAGCATTCGGATTCGGATCCTGCGGCTGTGTCTGGACGAGGCCTTAAGCAATCGGGAGATCGCCGAGGCGACCGGCCTCAATCCCGCGACCTCGCTCCATCATGTGCGGATGCTTGCCGACACCGGATTCCTCGAACCTCAGGAGGCGCGGCGCGGCAAGCGCGGGTCCAGAGAGATTCCGTACCTCGCCACGGGCAAGAGCTGGTTCCTCAATACCGGCGATATGACGACCGAGATGATCGAGGCCTTCACAGCGGAGTTCACCGCCGCACCCTATGAGGAGCGGACGATGGGTCGAATGGCGGCGATGCTCACCGCGGATGAGGTCGAGGAGTTCCGGGCTCGCATCGATGAGCTGTTCGAAGAGTTCCGCAGCCGGCGCAACAAGGACGGTGCCACCCAGTGGGGTCTGTTCATCGCCATGCATCCGAGCGATCCACATGACCGCTGACGGCGGCCGGGATCCAGCTGACAACGCCGGGGACAGTTATGTCGACGCGCGATGCGCTGCCGTCTATGACATCTTCGAAGGACCCGAACGGGACGACCTCGACGTCTACGCTGCGATGGTCGAGGAGTTCGGGGCCGCCTCGGTGGTGGATGTGGGATGCGGAACGGGCACATTCGCCACGCTGCTCGCCGGTCGGGGAGTGGAGGTCGTGGCCGTCGATCCCTCGGCGTTGGCGTTGGACGTGGCGCAGTCGAAACCCCATGCCGGCAAGGTGACGTGGGTCCACGGGATCGCAGCGGACCTGTCGCCGCTGCAGGCGGACATGGCTTTCATGACAGCTAATGTGGCCCAGGCGATTCTCGGAGATGAAGCCTGGGCGGAGACGTTGATGGCGATCCGCCGGAGACTTTCGCCGGGCGGAATCCTCGTCTTCGAATCACGCGACCCCGAGAGGCAGGCGTGGCGGGAATGGACGAAGGAGAACACCTATTCTGCGGCCGAGGTTGACGGTGAGGGATCAGTCGAGTCGTGGGTGGAGTTCGACGCCGCACACGGCGCGTTCGTCGACTTCTTCGGAATGTTGGTCTTCGAACGGGACGGCCGCCGCGTCGAACAGCAGAGCCGTCTGCGGTTTCGTGACCGCGCTGAACTGACGAAATCACTGGAAGACTCCGGTTTCATGGTCGAAGAGATCCGTGATGCACCGGACAGACCGGGCCGCGAGTTCGTCTTCGTCGCCCGAAAGAGCCAGGCGACCCATCGGCAGGATGTCGACCGCGACCGACCGTGCTGATTCTGCCGCGAATGGCGAGTTAAGTGTGCTCAGAATGCCAAAAAGTCTAGGAAAACGGGCAATCTGAGCACACTTATCTCCCCAACGCAGGACTCATTCTTGGTGTGCCGTCATTTCTGCCTTCTTGAGCGCCGTCGGGAGAAGATCTTCGGTCAGGTAGTCGCTGACACCGTTCATCGCTTCTTCGTCAACGGCGAGGCTGGTTTCTGAGTCGAATGCCATTTGATGAACTGTCAGCAGTTCTCCTGCCCAGGAAACGTAGCACTCTGACATTGCCATCTTGCCCTGGCCTAAAAACGTTCCGTTGTAGGCCGCAGTACAGAAGCCTTCGCCCTTGTTGCCTTTGGGTTCGAAGACCTCGACCGACTCCGTCGATTCCGCGCTGATCGATTCTTGGCAGTCGCCCACGGTGTTTCGGAGATCTTCGAGCAGCTCCGCCGATCCCCTTTCGGGCCTGGTCAGCGATGTCAGGATGTATGTACCGGTGCTGTCGTCGGACTGATCAAATGATCGCGCAGCAGAGACTCCGTCCAGATCGGATGAGTAGGCGGACATGGCACCGATGACGCACTCGGATTGTGTGGACCGATTGTCGGGAGAGCTTTCCTTAGAGCCGAACGGATTGGCAGCCTGCTCGTCCTTTTCCCCGAATTCGACGTCGTCCTCAAGGGTGAAACCGCTGGGCAAGTCCTCCAGTGAGAGGATTCTGTCGCTGTATTCGGCGCCACTCAGAGCCGCGCGTTCGTCGGCTTCCTGAGATTCAACAGCTGCTGGATCAGGGGAGGCCTCCTCCTGTTTCTGTCCTTGCCCAGCCTGATCACCGGATCCGTCAGAGCAGGCGGACAGCGCGAGTGCGCAGGCCACAGCCATGATTCCGATCGTGAAGCGTTTCAACAACTTGCCCTTTCGTGTGCGGCTTTAAGCAGGAGCCTACAATATCTGTTGTCTCTTTGACGGTCTCAGTCCAGTTTGTGGCGGATTCGCCTTTCCTCCCTTCTCGAGTGCCAGACGCAGACGGTCGACTCCACCCCGCGGAGAGACTCAGTCGTGACGCAAAGCGGAACGCGGCAGAACATCGTCGCCGAGAAACGGGTGAAGCGTCGAGAAACGCATGTGCACACCCGTTTCTCGACACGTAGCCCGTTTTTCGGCGAGATATGCGGCCTGACGTGGACATTCACTCCGCATGTTGTCGAATGCAGCACTTCCAGCCTGCAGGCCGGCACTCCGATGCTCTGCCCGACATCCTCACCGACATCCCGGCTGACGTCGAAATTCGTCCGACTTGCCTCGGTTGCCGAAGCCCCCGCGGGCCGCAGCGCCACACGCCGAAACCTGCGGATTTGCTGGGCAGGAGCGCAATATCGTCCTAAGATGAGGGACATGGCGACCAGAACGACTTCCCCCGCTTCTGGTTCCGGGAAACGCACAGCGCGCAAAAACGCTGGTCGGTCCGGTCAAGCGGGGACCGAAGAACCCGGGACAAACGTTGTCACCGGTGCATGGAGGGGAGTGGCCCACATGGCCGGAAACCGTGCGCGAAAGACTCTCAGCGACGAACCGACCGATCAATCACCGACGAAGCGGGACGGCACAGCCTTCTTCCTCATCGGACTCTCGATCATCATCGCCGCCTTCGAATGGTGGAACATCCCCGGCGCGATCAGCGACGGCGTCCGCGGAATCGTCGAAGGCACCTTCGGCCGGGTGGCACTCGCCCTGCCGGTGGTCTTCACCTGCTACGCGATCCGCCTGTTCCTGCGCGGCGACGATAACCGCGGCAACAACCGCATCCTCATCGGGATGATCTTCGGCCTGCTCGCAGCCTCGGGCCTGGCCCATATCGCCGCCGGCAACCCGACCTTCACGAACTCCCGCGAAGCCATGGCCAACGGGGGAGGCGCGCTCGGATTCGTCGTGTCCTCACCGCTGGTCGTTGCGACCACCGTGTACGTGGCGGTGCCGCTGCTCGTCCTCCTCGGGCTGTTCTCCCTGCTCGTCGTCACCGCGACACCGGTGCGCGCGATTCCCCGTCGCCTCACCGACCTGTACTACCGACTCACCGGCGGTGCCCGACCCGAAACCGACGCCGAGGCGACCGAGACCAAACAGTCCGACCTCGTTGCCGAGAACGGCCGGACCTCCGACCTCAAACCCGTGATGGGCGCCAAGCGCCGCAGCCGGAAGAAGAAGACCGAGATCCCCGATCTCGACGCCGAATCCGCCGACGACGACACCGCCACGAAGGCCTACGACAAGGCCTACATCCACGAAGACGACGTCAGCGACGAAGAAGCCGACACCACGCGTATCGAGACCAGCCCGGAGCCGAAGCTCAAGCCCGGCCAGCGCCGGCCCACCAAGGCCGAACGCGAAATGGCCGAGCTGAAGAAGACCATCGGGATGGACGACGACGCCGCGAACCAGGCGAAGAAGTCCGAGCCCGCTGCCGCCTCGGCGCCGGTGCCGACGACGAACGCACCCGCACCTCCGCCCACGGAGCAGCTGCCCGAACGCGTCGAACAGCTCACCCTCGCCGGCGACGTCACCTACACCCTGCCCGCCTCCGACAACCTCCAGCCCGGACCTCCCGCGAAGGAACGCTCCGAGGCCAACGACCGCGTGGTCGAAGCCCTGCGCGATGTGCTCGAGCAGTTCAAGATCGACGCCGAGGTCACCGGCTTCTCCCGCGGACCGACGGTCACCCGCTACGAGGTGGAGCTCGGCGCCGGTACGAAGGTCGAAAAAGTCACGGCGCTGTCGAAGAACATCGCCTACGCCGTGGCCAGCGCCGACGTGCGCATCCTCTCGCCGATCCCCGGCAAGAAGGCCATCGGCATCGAGATCCCGAACACCGACCGTGAGAACGTCGCCCTCGGTGATGTGCTGCGCTCGAAGGCCGCCCGCAAGACCGACCACCCCATGGTCATGGGCGTGGGCAAGGACGTCGAAGGCGGATTCGTCGTCGCCGACCTCTCGAAGATGCCCCACCTCCTCGTCGCCGGTGCCACCGGTGCCGGTAAGTCGAGCTTCGTGAACTCCATGATCACCTCGATCATGATGCGCGCGACCCCCGACGAGGTCCGCATGATCCTGGTCGACCCCAAGCGCGTCGAGCTGACGATCTACGAAGGCATCCCGCACCTGATCACCCCGATCATCACGAACCCGAAGAAGGCCGCCGAGGCGCTCGAATGGGTCGTGCGCGAAATGGACGCCCGCTACGACGATCTCGCGAACTACGGGTTCAAGCACGTCAAGGAGTTCAACAAGGCCGTCCGCGAGGGCCGCATCCAGCCGCCCGCCGGATCCGAACGCGTCCTCCAGCCCTACCCGTACCTGCTGGTCGTCGTCGACGAGCTCGCCGACCTCATGATGGTCGCCCCGCGCGACGTCGAAGCCTCGATCCAGCGGATCACGCAGCTGGCCCGTGCCGCCGGCATCCACCTGGTGCTCGCCACCCAGCGACCCAGCGTCGACGTCGTCACCGGCCTCATCAAGGCCAACGTGCCCTCCCGCCTGGCATTCGCGACCTCGTCGCTGGCCGACTCGCGAGTCGTGCTCGACCAGCCCGGCGCAGAGAAGCTCATCGGCCAGGGTGACGCCCTGTTCCTGCCGATGGGTGCGGCCAAGCCGATGCGTGTCCAGGGAGCGTGGGTCAACGAGTCCGAGATCGAGAAGGTCGTCGAACACGTCAAGAGCCAGCTCACCCCGAACTACCGCGAAGACGTGGCCGTCGAAGCGCCGAAGAAGCAGATCGACGAGGACATCGGAGACGACCTCGACCTGCTGCTCCAGGCGATCGAGCAGGTCGTCACCACGCAGTTCGGCTCGACCTCGATGCTGCAGCGCAAGCTGCGCGTCGGCTTCGCCAAAGCAGGTCGCCTCATGGATCTCATGGAGTCCCGCGGAATCGTTGGACCCTCCGAGGGGTCGAAGGCCCGCGACGTGCTCGTGCGCCCCGACGATCTGCCGGGAACCCTGGCCATCATCAAGGGCGAGACCCCGCCCGAGGATTCCGGCGGCGCCCCTGCCAACGTCCCGACCGAGGGTGGCCAGGGTCAGTCCGGACAGACCGGTTCCGGGCACGCCTCGGCAGCCGGGGACTATGACGAGGAGTTCGACGACGACTACGGCGAGACCTCTCACAGCTCGGCGTCGGCGTACAGCTCGGCATCGTCCGACCGCTATGCGAACGGCGTCGGCCATGCCGGCGACCTCACCGTCGGCGACGTCGATCCGGAGACCGGACTCGAGGTCGTCGAAGCCAGCGGAGAGGACGCCTGGCAGCTCACCGGCCGCTGATCTCATCCGAACCCCACCCCTCGCCGAGGCGGCGCACCGTACCGACGGTGCGCCGCCTCGGCGATTGTCGTTGAGATGGTCCAGGTTGGAATGATCTGCTCAGCTCACTCCGATAGGCTGGATGCGTGAACGATCGAGTCGAGGCCGGAGCCTCTCAGCAGCCCTCTGCGGAACCGAGTCCGTGGAATGTCCCGAACGCACTCACGGTGCTGCGCATCCTCATGGTGCCCCTGTTCCTTGTGCTTCTGCTGGCAGACGGCGGCAACGATGTGACCCTGCGCTGGTGGGCGCTCATCGTGTTCCTGCTGGCCATGTTCACCGACTTCGTCGACGGCTATCTGGCCAGGCGGAACAACCTCATCACGAACTTCGGCAAGATCGCCGACCCCATCGCCGACAAGTCGCTCATGGCCGCCGCACTCATCGGTCTGGCGATCATCGTCGAACTGCCGTGGTGGGTGCCCGTGATCATCCTCGTCCGCGAATTCGGCATCACCGTGCTGCGGTTCTTCATGATCCGCATCGCCGTCATGCCTGCTTCACGCGGAGGCAAGATCAAGACCGTGCTTCAGACCGCTGCGATCGGACTTTTCCTGCTGGTCTTCCCCCTCTCGGACGTGGTGCCCTCTGTCGTCTACGTCGTCCTCCTCGTCTTCGCGTGGATCATCATGACCGCGGCCATCGTCGTCACCATCGTCACCGGCGTCGACTACTGCGTGCAGGCGGCGAAGCTGTACAAGAATGCGAAGAGCGGTGGGAGCACGCAGACCGGTGGGGACGCGCAGCGTGGCTGAGTCCGAGCTGTTGGCGACCGCGCGTCGCATCATCTCCACCTGTGCTCAGCTGGGGATCTCGCTGGCGTCGGCGGAATCGCTGACCGGGGGACGCTTCGTCGCCTCGCTCGTCGATGTGCCGGGGGCCTCCGCCGTGGTGCGCGGCGGACTGGTCACCTACGCCACCGACCTCAAGGCGAGCCTGGCCGGAGTCGATGCCGACCACTTAGAGGAGACCGGGCCGATCGACCCGGTCGTCGCCGCGCAGATGGCCGTCGGTGCGGCCGTGCAGTGCGTCGCCGATATCGGGATCTCCTGCACCGGCGTCGCCGGTCCCGATCCGCAGGACGACAAGCCGGTCGGACTCGTCTACACGGCGATCGCCTTCGGCGGAAAGGCGAAGGTCTTCGAACACGAGTTCACCGGCGACCGCGATTCCATCCGCAGCCAGACGGTGCAGGCGATGGCCGTCAACCTCGACGAATTCGTCGGCGAACTCGCCTTCGGGCCCGAGGCCGGGCAGGCGTCGAATACTGGCGAGGACGCCACGGAATAAGTTCGTCTGCTGTGGGGTTGACCGGGTGATGACCATCGGACGAAAATTCTCCAAAGTCTTCGAATGGACTGGCAATACCATCCGCTCGGGGCACCAGGTTGGTGCTGTGTCACGGCCAGGTTGTAAAGTTATTGGAACTACATTGACGGGACGCGCTGACAAAGGGAGGGCCGCGTTATGTTACTGAGAGTCGAAATCGGCGACGCACTTCGTTCCGCCCGCCGTCGTCAAGGACGCACCCTTCGCGATGTCTCGACCGGGGCCAGCGTTTCGCTCGGCTACCTCAGCGAAATCGAGCGCGGACAGAAGGAAGCCTCCTCGGAGCTGCTGTCGGCGATCTGCGAAGCACTCGACCTGCCGCTGTCGGCACTGCTGTCGTCTGTGTCCGATCGCTTCGCTCTCGAAGAAGGCGTGCAGATCCCCGATACCATTCCGCAGGAGCTCTCGGACAAGATCCTCGGTCATCCCGAGGGGTACTCTGCTACGCGGCTGGCCGCCAAGCCCTGATGCGGCACACGCTCTACTGGATCCTCATGAACGAGGAGTTCGGTGAGGCTCGCGCCGCCTCCCTGCACACCGACCTCACTCTGAGCTCCTTGGGTTCGCGGACCGCGGCCCAGGCATTCGAAGCCGGAGTCGAACCCCGCGACATCTGGACCGCCGTCTGCGATTCCATGGGTGTTCCCGAATCTCGGCGCCTCGGCAAGGAGAAGCCGCGCTCAACTCCGTTCTGACCGAGGCTCGACGCCGTTCTGCTGGATCGGAGCTGCCTCGCACCGTCTGTGACTCTGTCTGCTCGGAACAGCGCCGGTCGTTCTCTGTCGGCGCCGTGCCGGTCGAGTGTAGACTGACCGCATGAATCAGGCCGTCCCGTTCATCACTTTTCAGCCCAGCCGTGGCCAGAGCGCTGCCGAGGCCATGGACACCTACGTCGAGCTCTTCGCCGACGGGCGAGTGATCCTCGACAATCGGTACGGTCCCGAAGGTCCGGGCGCCGAGGGCACGGTCATCATGTCCGAGATCGAGATCGCCGGACAGAGACTGCGCTTCAGCGACAGCTTCGTCGCACACGAGTGGGACATCACCCCTGGCGTGTCACTCATGGTCGACTGCGAATCGGCCGAGGAGCTCGAACGCCTCTTCACCGCACTGAGCGCAGACGGAACTGTGTTCATGCCGCTCGACGACTACGGATTCGGCCCGTTCGGGTGGGTGGGGGACCGCTTCGGCCTCACCTGGCAGCTGGGTCTGGCCCAGGCCTGACTCTCGCGGAGACACGCGACACACCCGAATATATAGAACACCTGTTCCCATGTGGGTTATCCTGGTGAGGAATCACGGGACCTGTGACCACGAGTGGCTGGTTATCCACGGGGGAATCGCTTCCTCTGTCGTTATGTCAGTGCCATCTTCTAGCCTTGGTCTCAACGGAAAAGCAACGAAGAGGAGACGTCATGGCACGTACACCCAAGAACCTTCAGGTTCCCACCGGCGGAGACAAGTCGAAGGCACTCGAAGCCGCAATGGGCCAGATCGATCGCAATTACGGCAAGGGCGCGATCATGCGCCTCGGCGACGGTGTGCGTGAGCCCATCGCCTCCATCCCGACCGGTTCGGTCGCACTCGACATCGCTCTGGGCATCGGCGGTCTGCCGCGCGGTCGCGTCGTCGAGATCTACGGTCCGGAATCCTCCGGTAAGACGACCGTGGCTCTCCACGCCGTCGCAAACGCACAGAAGGCCGGCGGAATCGCCGGGTTCATCGATGCCGAGCACGCACTCGACCCCGAGTATGCGAAGAAGCTCGGCGTCGACACCGATCAGCTCCTCGTCTCCCAGCCGGACACCGGTGAGCAGGCACTCGAGATCGCCGATATGCTCATCCGCTCCGGTGCCCTCGACATCATCGTCATCGACTCCGTCGCCGCCCTCGTGCCCAAGGCCGAAATCGAAGGCGAGATGGGCGACAGCCACGTCGGCCTGCAGGCTCGCCTGATGTCGCAGGCACTGCGTAAGATCACCGGTGCCCTGGCCCAGTCGAAGACCACCGCGATCTTCATCAACCAGCTGCGTGAGAAGGTCGGCGTCTTCTTCGGCTCGCCGGAGACCACCTCGGGCGGTAAGGCGCTGAAGTTCTACGCCTCCGTGCGCATCGACGTCCGCCGCATCGAGACCCTCAAGGAAGGTCAGGACGCGGTCGGTAACCGGACTCGTGCGAAGATCGTGAAGAACAAGGTCGCTCCGCCGTTCAAGCAGGCCGAGTTCGACATCCTCTACGGCCACGGCATCTCCCGCGAAGGCAGCCTCATCGATATGGGCGTCGACAACGGCATCGTGCGCAAGTCCGGATCCTGGTTCACCTACGACGGCGATCAGCTGGGTCAGGGCAAGGAGAACGTCCGCAACTTCCTCCGCGACAACCCGGGCCTGGCCGAAGAGATCGAGCTGAAGATCAAGCACAAGCTGGGCCTGATCCAGGTCGACGAACCCGAGGAAGGCGCCGAGGCGGCCGGAGAAGCACAGACGGATGACGTCGAAGTCTCCTGACGCCTCGTCGACTGACGACGAGTTCGCCGACCGCGAGTCCGCCGCATCGACCGAGACGGTCGGTGCGGGGGACTCGGGTCGGAGCGATTCGTCTCAGACCGAGACGCTCTCGCAGCTGCGCAGTGCGATCTCGGCGATCGACCAACGTCATGCCGAAGGAGAGGCCGGGTTCTTCGCCGGCCTCTCCGGACTCGACGACGACGATGTCACCGGTGGCAATGGTCGAACCGACAAACGAAAGAACTCGGGTTCGAAGCGCAAGAAGAACTCCAGCGGCTGGAAGCGACAGCAGCAGGAACCGGACAACGGGTGGGTCGAAGGCGGTACCGACTCGACTCCGGATTTCATCGACGTCCCTGATTTCCTTGCAGCCGAGAATGATGGTCCAGATTTCCTCGCGAGCGATGGCGATGCCGCGCCTGACTTCCTGGATGACAGCGACGGTCCACCCGACTTCACTGCCGGTCCCGGGCTGGGCTTCGACGACGACGAAGACGACGCCCCCGACTTCGACGCGGACTACGCGCAGGCGAAGAAGACGGCGATGAACATGCTCGCCATGCGCGATCACTCCAGCGACGAACTGCGCAAGAAGCTCCTCAAACGCGACCTCATGCCCGAAGCGATCGATGTCCTCATCGAGAAGCTGCAGAACTCGCGTCTGCTCAACGACGAAGAGTTCGCCCACCGCTTCGCACGGGCACAGCGCGAGAACCGGAAACTCTCCCGGTCCGTGCTCAAACGCGAACTGAGCAAGAAGGGCATCAGCCCCGAACTGGCCGCCGACGCAGTGGCCGACATCGACGGCGAGGAAGAACTCGCCCGCGAAGTCGCCGAGAAGAAAGCCGCCTCCACCAGGCGCCTCGACTATGCGGTGCGAGAGCGCAGAATCCTCGGCATGCTCGCCCGCCGCGGCTTCCCCTCGGCGATCTGCATCAAGGTCACACGGGAAGTGCTCGCAGAAGACTGAAACGGCACGTGGGGAACGGCTAGAATGGGTGCGCCATGACTGAACTGATTGACTCCCCGACGACATCCGGAACCACCCCTCGCAGCTACGAGGTCAAGACCTACGGATGTCAGATGAACGTGCACGACTCCGAGCGTCTGTCCGGACTGCTCGACGATGCCGGCTACGTTCAGGCGAACACCGACGACCAGGCCGACGTCGTCGTCTTCAACACCTGCGCCGTCCGCGAAAACGCCGACAACCGGCTCTACGGCAACCTCGGCCAGCTCGCGAAGGTCAAAGAGAACCACCCCGGCCTTCAGATCGCCGTCGGTGGATGCATGGCACAGAAAGACCGGGACACCATCGTGAAGAAGGCCCCCTGGGTCGACGTGGTCTTCGGCACCCACAACATGGGATCCCTGCCGGCGCTGCTCGAACGCGCCCGCCACAACGAGGAAGCCCAGGTCGAGATCCTCGAAAGCCTCGACGTCTTCCCCTCCACCCTGCCCAGCCGCCGCGAATCCCAGCACTCCGGATGGGTGTCGATCTCGGTCGGCTGCAACAACACGTGCACCTTCTGCATCGTGCCCAGCCTGCGCGGCAAAGAGAAGGACCGCCGCCCCGGCGACATCCTCGCCGAGGTCGAAGCCCTCGTCGCCGACGGAGTCGTCGAAGTCACCCTGCTCGGCCAGAACGTCAACTCCTACGGAGCCGAATTCCGCGACAAAGGCGCATTCGCGAAACTGCTCCGCGCCGTCGGCAACGTCGACGGAATCGAACGGGTCCGCTTCACCAGCCCGCACCCGGCCGCCTTCTCCGACGACGTCATCGACGCCATGGCCGAGACCCCGACCGTTATGCCGCAGCTGCACATGCCGCTGCAGTCCGGTTCGGACACGATCCTCAAATCAATGCGGCGGTCCTACCGGACCAAACGGTTCATGAACATCCTCGACACCGTGCGCGAACGCATCCCGCACGCGGCCATCACCACCGACATCATCGTCGGCTTCCCCGGAGAGTCTGAAGAGGACTTCCAAGGGACGATGGACATCGTCCGCCGCGCCCGTTTCTCCCAGGCCTTCACCTTCCAGTACTCCATCCGCCCCGGCACACCGGCGGCTACGATGGACAATCAGGTCCCGAAGGACGTCGTGCAGGAGCGGTTCGAACGCCTCACCGCGCTCCAGGATGAGATCGCCTGGGACGAGAACAAAGCCCAGATCGGCCGTGAGGTCGAGGTGCTCGTGACCAAGCTGCCCCATGACGATTCCCCACGACTGAGCGGTCGCGCCGAAGACAACCGCCTCGTCCACGTCGGAATCCCCGAAGGTGCCCAGATGCCGCGGCCTGGTGATTTCGTCACTGCCACCGTCACCGAGGCGAAACCCTACTTCCTCCTCGCCGACTCCGGATTCTCCGTACGCCCGTCCCGAGCCGGTGACGCCTACGACCGGGCTCAGGCCGACAGCTGTGGCGCACCGAGCCCCGGACAGGGTGCCGCCGGTGCAACGAACCTCGGCATGCCGACGATCCGCCCCCGCGGCTGAGATGGGCGCCTTCGCCATCATCCCGGCAGCCCCCGTGCTGCTCGAGAACATCGACCGCAGCGAGACGGCGCGAATGGCCGAGCTGCGGACTGCCATCCGCGATACCGTGAGGACGCGGACCGATTGGGCCCTGCCCGTCGAGACCCTGCCACCCGTGGCCGGACTCGGCGGCTGGGGAATCGATCGCGGCGTCGATACTCGCACCGGTCGGCTGCTGTCCGGGTCCGACTGGGTCGAAACCGTTGACACCCTGACGACGGATGAACGCAGACTCGCCGAGGCGACCGACCCCGCCGTCATCGTCGCGATCCTTCACGCTCACGCCGCCGGCGTCGACATCGGCCCGCTCGGATCGAGCGAGAACCTTCTGCTGCCGATCGACCTGTCCGGAGCCGCAACAGAGGACGCACCCCTGGCCCCGATCGACGGCGCCGCGGAATTCGATCGTGCCGTCAGCGAGACACTCACCTCCGGGACGTCGATCGACACCGAAAGACTGCTCGACCTCTGCGGCCAGTCAGAGGCCATGGCCGCCAACCTCGGTGTGCTGGCTGCAGGCTTCTGCCACGCCGTCGACCAGGGCGCGCGAGTCTCGACTCTGGAGCCGGTCATCGACGAACGTGTCCACGAAGTGCGGACACTCTGCGGCACCGGACTCTGGGAGTGATCGCCGATGGTTGAGGGCACTTCGCCGATCATCACCGTCGTCGGAGCCACCGCCACCGGGAAATCGGATCTGGCGCTGGATCTGGCCGACCGCCTCGGCGGGGAGATCATCAACACGGATTCGATGCAGTTCTACCGAGGGATGGACATCGGCACGGCGAAGCTGCCGATCGATGAGCGTCGGGGGATTCCGCATCACCTCATCGATATCCTCGACGTCACCGAAGAGGCGAACGTGCAGGACTTTCAGGCACGTGCGCGGGCAGCGATTGCGGACATCCGGGGGCGCGGTCTGCGGCCGATCCTCGTCGGCGGGTCCGGGCTCTACGTTCGTGCCGCGGTCGATCATATGGAGTTTCCCGGCACCGACTCCGAGGTGCGGGCTCGCCTCGAGGCCGAGGTCGCAACAGACCGGTGGAGGCTGCATCAGAAGCTGCGCGAACTCGACCCGAAGGCGGCCGAGAAGATCACCGTCAACGACCAACGACGTATCGCACGAGCGCTCGAAGTCATCGAACTCACGGGACGTCCCTTCAGCGCCCAACTGCCGGACTACCAGGAGATCGAACCGACCATCCACCTGGGCTTGAGCATGGACCGGGCCATTCTGCACGAGCGCATCGCCACCCGCGTCGACCTCATGTGGGAGCACGGATGGGTCGACGAAGTGACGCGTCTGCTCGACGTTGGGCTGGCCGAAGGCAAGACAGCATCACGTGCCATCGGATACGCACAGATCCAACGCCATCTGGCAGGAGAGCTCACCGCCGCCGAGGCGAAGGAAGAGACGACGATCCGCACCCGGCAGTTCGCACGCCGACAGGACACCTGGTTCCGCCGCGACCCGCGCATCCGCTGGATCGACGGCAGTGCCGCCGACGCCGAACAGAATCTGGCGACTGCACTCGATGTGCTGAATGATCGCTGATGAAGTGGCGACTGCACTCGACGTCCTGAACGGGCACTGAAGACCCGACTGGACGCTCACAGATAGGATGGAGCCATGAGCACTCCGGATACCCCGTTCGCCGCTTGGACCGATGTCAGCTTCGTCAAGGGGCACGGCACCCAGAACGACTTCGTTCTGCTCTCCGACGACGACAGCACACTGGAGATGCATCCCGAAACCGTCGCCACCCTGGCCGATCGACGGGCCGGACTCGGCGCCGACGGCATCATCCGCATCGTCCGCTCCGCAGCCAGCGGCATCCCCGGAGCCGCCGAACAGGCCGAAGCCGGTGCCGAATGGTTCATGGACTACTACAACAACGACGGCAGCCTCTCCGAGATGTGCGGCAACGGAGTTCGCGTCTTCGCCCACGCACTCCTGACCAGCGGTCGCGTCCCCGCCGATGCCCGCGAGATCCTCGTCGGCACCCGTGACGGCATCAAAGCCGTGCGCACCACCCTCAATCCCGCCCTCGGCGTCCAAACCGGAGACGACGTCGTCGACACCGGTACAGCCGGACCCGGATCCGCCAGCGACGCCTGGTACACCATCGACATGGGCGAATGGTCACTCGACCCCGCGAGCAGCGTACTCGTGACCACCGGCGGCATCGACGTCGCCCGTCCCGGACTGCGCGTGGCCACCGGCAACCCGCACACCGTCGTCGCCCTGGCCGAGAACGCCGAACTCGCCGCCGCCGAACTGCGTGATGCACCCGTCCTCGACCCCGTCCCGGGACAGGGATCCAATGTGGAATACATCGTCATGGAACCCGCCCGGTCCGATGTGGCCGGGGGAGAAGGCGCCCTGCGCATGCGCGTGTTCGAACGCGGCGTCGGTGAGACCCACTCCTGCGGAACCGGAGCCTGCGCGGCAGCGATCGCAGCCCACCACTGGGCCGGCGAGAAGTCGCCTCTGCAGTGGAGAGTCGACGTGCCCGGCGGTCAGCTGCGCATCGAGATCGAACCCGACGCCGAAGGCACGAGCGGACGCGTCAGCCTCGCCGGCCCAGCCGTCCTCGTCGCCAGCGGCACGATCAGCTGAGCCGAAGCCGGGAAGAGTCTCTCAGCCGCGCTCGACCGTGAGCACGCGGAAACCCTTCGACGATCCCGTGCGCACGACTTCGAAGCCGTCACCGAGCATCCCGGCGATCCACTTCTGCAGAGAATCGGCGCCGAGGTTCTTCGACACGACGAGATCGGCGCGACCACCCGGGGCCAGACGCGGCAGCCACGTCTCCAAGAGCTCGTGCAGCGCTTCCTTGCCGATGCGGATCGGCGGATTCGACCGGATCGCTGCGAACTGCAGGTCGGCGGGAACATCCGCGGCGGTGACGGTGTTGATCGTATCGAGACCCAGCCTGCGCGCATTCGCCGCGGTGGTCTCCAGGGACCGGGAGTTGACGTCGAGCGCCCACACTCGCACATCCACCTCGGCGTCCTGGGCATCCAAGGCCGTGTGCAGGGCGATCGGACCCCAACCGCACCCGAGATCGAGGATATCGCCGGCCGGAGGCTGAGGCAGATGCCGCAGCAGCACAGCCGTGCCGAGGTCGAGGCGAGTGGGCGAGAACGTGCCGGATACGGTTTCGACGGTGACGGCGCGGCCGGCCAGGTCGAGGTCGAGTACCCGCGACTTGGCCTCGCTGCTCGGCGATTCGGTGAAATAGTGCTCTGACACCGTTTCAGTCTAGACGGCTGTGGGAGAATTGATGGACACCACCGTCGGTGCGAATCGCCGCGACCGGTGGCAAGCATGACGACGTCCGCACGAGAAGTCCCGTGCGGGCGGCAGAGAACAAAGGAATGAATGACGTCTGAAGACAAGGAGCGTCGCAACGCGATGCTCGATCGTGTGCTCTCCCGAGGTGCCCAAGCCCTCGATGATCACGACACTACCCCGGGCGATGACCAGTTCGACCTCGCCGAGCGCGCCGCACTCACCCGCGTCGCCGGACTCTCCACCGAGCTCGAAGACATCACCGAGGTCGAATACCGTCAGGTCCGCCTCGAACGCGTCGTCCTCGCCGGCATCTGGAACACCACCCAGGCCGAAGCCGAGAACTCGATCCGCGAACTCGCCGCACTCGCCGAAACCGCCGGTTCCGAAGTCCTCGACGCGCTCATCCAGCGTCGCGACAAGCCGGACCCAGGAACCTATCTCGGCAAGGGCAAAGCCACCGAACTCGCCGAGGTCGTCGCCTCCGTCGGCGCCGACACCGTGATCATCGACTCCGAACTCGCCCCCAGCCAGAGGCGCGGACTCGAGGACGTCATCAAGGTCAAGGTCGTCGACCGCGTCGCGCTCATCCTCGACATCTTCGCCCAGCACGCGAAATCCCGCGAAGGCAAGGCCCAAGTCGAACTCGCCCAACTCGAATACCTGCTGCCGCGACTGCGCGGTTGGGGTGAATCGCTGTCCCGGCAGGCCGGCGGCCGTGTCGCAGGCGGTGCCGGAATCGGCTCCCGCGGACCCGGTGAGACGAAGATCGAACTCGACCGTCGCCGCATCCGTACGCGCATGTCGAAGCTGCGCCGCGAGATCAACGCCATGGCGCCCTCGCGGGAGACGAAGCGGAAGAACCGCGCCCGCCACCACGTGCCCTCCGTCGCGATCGTCGGCTATACGAACGCGGGCAAGTCCTCCCTGCTCAACCTGCTCACCGACGCCGAGGTGATGGTGCAGAACGCCCTGTTCGCCACCCTCGACCCGACCGTCCGGCAGGCCAAGACCGCCGACGGCCTCGTCTTCACCTACACGGACACCGTCGGGTTCGTCCGCAACCTGCCCCATCAGCTCGTCGAGGCCTTCCGCTCGACCCTGGAGGAAGCCGCCGGTTCGGATCTGCTCCTCCACGTCGTCGATGCGTCCCACCCGGATCCGCACGGACAGATCCAGGCCGTGCGCGACGTCCTCAAAGACGTCGAGACCGGAGACATCCCCGAACTCCTCGTGTTCAACAAGGCAGATATCGCCGAGGAGGCCGTGATCACCGGCCTGAGAGCGGAGTATCCCGACGCCCAGTTCGTCTCCGCCGTCTCGAAGGAAGGCATCGATGACCTCATTGAGGCCATCGAGGACCGCCTTCCCGTCCCGGACATCGACATGACCGTGCTCATTCCCTATGAACGCGGTGACCTCGTGTCGAAGATCTACGCCCTCGGTACGGTCGAACACGAATCGCACGGCACGGAGGGCACCAGCCTGCAGGCCAAGGTGCCGACCGAACTCGTCGACGAACTGCGCGAATTCCAACGTCCGGACCTGGTCATCGACGAGTGAAGACTGTCGACACCCTCCTCGAATCCGCCGTCGGCGCCATCGGCGGATCGCCACGCGAGGGTCAGCAGGAGATGGCGCAGGCGGTCGCCTCGTCGCTGGACAAGGGAATCCATCTGCTCGTGCAGGCGGGAACCGGCACCGGCAAATCGCTGGCCTACCTGGTGCCGGCGGCCGAGTACGCTACCCGCACCGGCGGGAAGGTCGTCGTGTCCACGGCAACCTTGGCCCTGCAGACGCAGATCATCCACCGCGACCTGCCCCGGCTGTTCAAGGCCGTGAAGAAGGACCTCGATCCGCTGCCCCGGGCGGCACTGCTCAAAGGCCGCCGAAACTATGTGTGCAAGCACAAGCTCGCCGGCGGGTACCCCGACGAGGGCGAGGGCATGCTCTTCGACCTCGGTGCCGACGCCGAGGCGGGACGCAAACCCACAGAACGCTCCGGCCTGGGGGAGGAGATCCAGCGGATCCGCACCTGGGAGAAGACCACCGACACCGGCGACCGGGACGATCTCCTGCCCGGCGTCAGCGATCGTGCCTGGTCACAGGTGTCCGTCAACGCCTTCGACTGCCTCGGTTCGAACTGTCCGCTGTTCACCGAATGCTTCGCCGAAATCGCCCGGAACAAGGCCGCCGAAGCCGATATCGTCGTGACGAACCATGCCCTGTTGGCCATCGACGCCTTCGGGGAATCGAACGTGCTGCCCGAACACGATGTCATCATCATCGACGAGGCCCATGAGCTCAAGGACCGGGTGACGAGCGCCCTGTCCGGGCAGATCAACACGAGCATGCTTTCGGCCGCGACGAGCTCCGTACGCAAACACACCACCGTCCAGGACGGGGTCGTGTCCCTGCTCGATTCCGCCGCGGCAGCACTCGAACGTGCGCAGACCTCTGTGCCCGAGGGACTCATCCTGCATATGAGCGAGGCGCTCGGACTGGCCCTGGCACAGATCCGCGACTCCGCTCGCCAGATCATCAATGACATCGGCGGCAAGACCGAGGACGCCGATGCCGGACGGCAGATGGCCAAGGCGCGCTGCCAGGAGATCTTCGAACTCGCCGAACGCTTCTGTGACCCGGGCAAGAACGACGTCATCTGGCTCTCGCGCTCGACCTTCCGGGAGAAGGAGACGACGAACCTCGTCGTCGCGCCCTTGAGCGTGGCCGGAACCATGCGCAACGGCATCTTCGAAGAATCCACGGTCGTGGCCACCTCTGCGACCCTGTCCCTGGGTGGGAACTTCGACGCGGTGGCCGCCTCGTTGGGACTCTTCGGACCCGACGCCCCGAAATGGGACAGCCTCGATGTCGGATCACCCTTCGACTACGGCAAACAGGGAATCCTCTATGTCGCCTCCCACCTGCCCAAGCCCGGACGCAGCGGACTGAGCGAGGAAGCGCTGACCGAACTCGAGGAACTCGTCGAATCCTCGAACGGCGGGGCACTGGGCCTGTTCTCTTCCCGGGCGGCCGCAAACGCGGCGGCCGAACACCTGCGGAAGAAGTTCGATTTCCCGATCCTGCTCCAAGGCGATGACGGCCTGCCGGCGCTGGTCTCTCAGTTCACGGCCGACGACCAGACCTGCCTGTTCGGAACCATGTCACTGTGGCAGGGGGTCGATGTGCCGGGACGGACGAACCGTCTGGTCATCATCGATCGTCTGCCGTTCCCACGTCCGGACGACCCGCTCATGCAGGCGCGGGCACGCGATGCCGACCAGCGGGGCGTCAACGGATTCATGGCGGTGTCGGCCACGCATGCCGCCCTGCGTCTGGCTCAGGGCGCCGGACGCCTCATCCGGTCGACCAAGGACAGGGGAGTGGTGGCCGTGCTCGACTCGCGGCTGCGCTCGGCCCGGTATGCCGGGTTCCTCGTCAATTCGATGCCGAGGATGTGGCCGACGACGAACTCCGGTCTCGTTCGCAAGAGCCTGGCGAGGCTGGCCGAAACCGACGAAGGATGACGCAAAGGCCCGCGACCGAATCGGTCGCGGGCCTTTGCGGTCAGATTGCGGAGAGCCGACGGAACATCAGAGGCGGCGGATGACGGCGACGACGAGACCCATGATCTGCGCGTAGGTACCGTCGATGGGTTCGTAGTTCTCGTTCTGCGGCATCAGCCACTGCTGACCGGCCTTGCGCTTGAGCGTCTTCACCGTGGCCTCGCCGTCGAGGAGGGCGGCGACGATCTGACCGTTGTCAGCGGTGTGCTGCTTGCGCACGACCACCCAGTCGTCGTGGCAGATGGCGGCTTCGATCATCGAATCGCCGACGACCTTGAGCAGGAACATCTCACCGGAGCCGACGACCTGGGTCGGCAGGGAGAAGACATCGTCGACTTCCTGTTCGGCCAGGATCGGCCCACCGGCGGCGATGCGTCCGACGACCGGCACCTGCACGGTGTTGTTGGCCAGCTCCTCGTACTTCGCGCGTTCGGCCTCTTCCTCTTCGAACGGATTGACCACTTCGATGGCACGCGGGCGCTTCGGGTCGCGGCGGACATAGCCGAGGCGTTCGAGCTGGGAGAGCTGGTGGGCGACGCTGGAGAGGGAGGCCAGCCCGGCGGCCTTGCCGATCTCGCGCATGCTCGGCGGGTAGCCGTTGGTCACGACCGCGCGTTCGATGGTTTCGAGCACGAGACGCTGACGGGGAGTGAGGCGGAAATCGCCCTCACCGGATGACCCCTCAGGGATCTGGACGACGTCGTCATCGGTGCGAGCGGCAGCGATCTCGCTGGCAACATCTTCGTTGCGAGGCCTGCCTCTGCCTCGTTTGTTCTGAACCATTGCTCGTTCCCCTTCGTTCTATTCCCTGCCGCTGAACGCCGTGATCTCCGCTTCGGAAATTCTCGTGTCAGTGCCGACTGAGATGGTTCTGACAGATCAATCAACAACGCTGGTTCCCTCTCATTGTCGCATAGATGTTCGAGTTGGACTGGACATTTGTTCGATTGGCATGTTGAATAGAACAGACGTTCTACCGATTACTGGTGGAATCGTACGAATGAAAGAGGTAATGCGATGTCTGCACAGAACACCGAGCTGCACCTGACCCCTCGTGGACGCCAGGCTGTGCGCCTTCTCCGGACCCTGCTCGTCGCTCTCGTCGTCATCGGCGGGGCGGTCCTCCTCGCCACCCAGTCGTTCTCGGCAGCTGCCGTCGCCGAATCGGAGACGGAGAGCATCGGCATCGACGCCGAGGCAGTCGTCGTCGGTGAGGGCGAATCGCTGTGGACCGTGGCTTCGAATCTCGGCATCGACCGCGACACCCGCGATGTCGTTGCCGATATCGTCGAGATCAACCACCTGGACACCCCGACGGTTCACCCCGGACAGACCCTCGACGTCCCCGTCCGCTGAGGCCGGACCCTGCTCGACCGGCAGGGCGCCGGCCCGACTGACAGCGCGCTGACCCGTTCGATCGGGTGAGCCGACCGGCGTATCTCGATGCCCGACCCGCCGCCCGGGCGGCGGGGGCCTCTCGGTAGAATGATCGCCGTGGGAAACATCGACTCTCTGCCAGTGCGTTCAGACCTCGTCGGCCTCAAGCCGTACGGGGCGCCGCACCTCAATGTGCCGGTCCAGCTCAACGTCAACGAGAACGCCTATCCGCTTCCGGATGTCGTAGTCGACAGCATGCGCGCAGCCGTCGACGATCATTTCGCCGGACTCAATCGATATCCCGATCGCGAATTCACCGCACTGCGCGAACACCTCGTCACCTATCTGGACGGTGTGAACGAACGCGCCGGTGACTCCGTCGGCCTCGACCCCTCCATGATCTGGGCCGCCAATGGTTCGAACGAAGTGCTCAGCCATATCGTCCAGGCCTTCGGTGGCCCGGGCCGCACAGTCCTCGGCTTCACCCCCTCGTATTCGATGCACCCGCTCATCACCACGGGCACGGGTGCCGAATGGCAGCACGTCGAACGCAAGGACGACTTCACTCTCGATGCCGAGACGGTCGCCGCCGAGGTGGCTCGTGCGAATCCGGACATCGTCTTCCTGTGTACTCCGAACAATCCGACCGGCACCTCGATCGGCCTCGACGTCATCGAAGCCGCCTACGACAACTGCGCAGGGATAGTCATCGTCGACGAGGCATATGCGGAATTCTCCCGCCCCGCCAAGTCCTCGGCGATGACTCTGCTTGAGGGTCGGCCCCGCCTCGTCGTCTCCCGCACCATGAGCAAGGCCTTCGCCTGTGCCGGACTGCGCTTGGGCTACGCCATCGCCGCCCCCGGGCTCATCGACGTCCTTCGTCTCGTCCGTCTGCCCTACCACTTGTCCGAGGTCACCCAGGTGCTGGCCTGCACGGCTCTCGAACATGCCGAACTGCTGCTGGGCAACGTCGACCGGCTCATCGACTCGCGCAACCGGATGTCCAGCCACCTCGCCGAGGCGGGCTTCACCGTCCACGACAGCGATTCGAACTTCGTCCTCTTCGGCAACATCGCCTCACCGGCCGACCTGTGGCAGAAGCTTCTCGACCGCGGAGTCCTCATCCGCGATATCGGCATCACCGGCCACGCCCGCGTCAACGCCGGCACCGAGGCAGAGACCGAAGCGTTCCTGACCGCCATCGACGATATCCTCGCCGAATCACCGGACATCCTCGCGGACCGTCCGCAGTCTCCGACCCCGTCATCAGCCGTCCCGACGAAAGGCACTCCATGAGGCAGGCCCAGAACTCACGCACCACGTCCGAGTCCACGGTGTCCGTGTCCGTCAACCTCGACGGCACCGGCACCTCGAACATCTCGACTTCCGTGCCGTTCTTCGACCATATGCTCACCGCCCTGTCGAAGCACTCGATGATCGACCTCGACATCACCGCGACCGGTGACACGCACATCGACGTCCACCACACCGTCGAAGACACCTCGATCGTGCTCGGTCAGACCCTGCGCGAAGCGCTCGGCGACAAGGTCGGCATCCGCCGCTACGGTTTCGCCGCCGTGCCGCTGGACGAGGCCCTGGCCCAGTGCGTCGTCGACGTCTCCGGCCGCCCCTATTTCGTCCACGAAGGCGAGCCCGAAGGCCAGCAGTACCACCTCATCGGCGGTCACTTCACCGGTTCGATGACCTCCCACTCGCTGGAATCGATCGCCTTCAACGGCGGCCTGACCGTCCACCTCGACCTGGTGCGCGGTCGCGACCCGCACCACATCGTCGAAGCCGAGTTCAAGGCCTTCGCCCGCGCGCTGCGCGAGGCCGTCGAAACCGATCCGCGCAGCGATTCCGTTCCCAGCACCAAGGGAGTCCTGTGAGCACGACCGTCATCGTGACCCCGTTCGGGGTCGCCCAGCAGTTGGCCGCCGCCTGCGTGCTGTCGAACATCTCCGGCACCATCGTGCCGATCGGCGAGTTCAGCGGAATCGTGCTCGCCGACACGGATGTCAAAGCCGGCAACGAGGCGGCCGCGGCGATCTCGAAGCTCGCGGGCAAACACGAGGTCCTCCTCCTCGTGCGCAGCGAAGAGCAGATCGACGCCGGCCATTTCCGCCACGGTGCCCGCGAATCCGATGTGCCGGCCGGGCTGGCGCTGAAGAACCTGCCCGATGTGCTCGAAGGTCTGCTGCTCGAAACCGTTGCCGCAGAGGACGTCGAAGGCAATATCCCGACCTCGTCGATGACGAAGCTGCAGGCCAGTGCGGCCACGATGAGCCCGGGTCGGGCCGCCATGGCACGCACCGCGCTGCTGTGGATCATCGCCGCCGTCCTCGCCGGACTCGTCATGGCCTTCGGCATTGCTCTGGCCCTGGGCGGGAACACCATCGCCTGTGTCGTCGCCACACTCGGTGCCATCGTCCTCGGGTTCTCCCTGTGGAGGATCTGGTCGGTGTTGAGCAAGGGGGCGAAGCGATGACGACTGTCGCCGTCCTCGACTACGGTGCCGGAAACGTCCGCTCCGCCGTGCGTGCGGTCGCCGCAGCCGGCGCCGAGGTCACTCTCACGGCCGATCACGATGTCATCAACGACTCCGACGGACTGCTGGTCCCAGGCGTCGGCGCGTTTTCGGCCGTGATGGCCGGACTGGAGAACGTCGGGGGAGTCGACCTCATCCGGGCACGCCACGAACAGGGTCGACCGCTGCTCGGCATCTGCGTCGGCCTCCAGGTGTTCTTCGCCCGCGGCGTCGAACACGGAGTCAAGACAGAGGGCATCGGTCTGTGGCCTGGAGCCGTCACCGGCCTCGAAGCACCGGTCATCCCGCATATGGGATGGTCGAAGGTCAACGCTCCCGCAGACTCGGCCATGTTCGCCGGCATCGGAGACGAACGCTTCTACTTCGTCCACTCCTACGCCGCGACCGAGCCGCCGGCGAACGCAACGGTGACGACCGCCCGCCACGGCAATGACTTCATCGCCGCTGTCGAAGACGGAACCACCTGGGCAGCACAGTTCCATCCCGAGAAATCCGCCGAGGCGGGCGCCAAGCTCCTGCGCAACTGGCTCGCCTCGTTCGCCGCCGACGGCAGCCCGGGCAGCGGTTCCGGCAGCTCCGGCACCAACCCCACAGACTCACTCAGCTCCTGACCGAGCACACCGACTATGGTTGCCTCAAACCCCGTGGCACCCTGGCAGAAAGGTCACAATGACAGACAGTTCGAACAAGCTGGTCCTCCTTCCCGCCGTCGACGTCGCCGACGGCAAGGCCGTCCGCCTCGTCCAGGGCGAAGCCGGAACCGAAACCGACTACGGTTCACCCATCGACGCCGCACAGGACTTCGAGAGCCGCGGCGCCGAATGGATCCACCTCGTCGACCTCGACGCCGCCTTCGGGCGCGGATCGAACTCGGATCTGCTCAACCAGGTCGTCAAGGCCGTGGGGATCAAGGTCGAACTCTCCGGTGGCATCCGTGACACCGAAAGCCTCGAACGCGCACTCGACACCGGAGCCGAGCGCGTCAACATCGGCACCGCCGCCCTGGAGAACCCCGAGTGGACGGCCGAGATGATCTCGCGCTTCGGCGATCAGGTCGCCATCGGCCTCGACGTGCGCGGAACCACCCTGGCCGCCCGCGGCTGGACGAAGGACGGCGGCGACCTCTACGAGGTCCTCGCCACCCTCGAAGCCGCCGGCTGCTCCCGCTACGTCGTCACCGATGTGCGCAAGGACGGCACCCTGCAGGGACCCAATGTTGACCTGCTCAAGGATCTCGCGCAGAAGACCGACTCTCCGATCGTGGCCTCCGGCGGAGTCTCGAGCCTCGACGACCTGCGAGCCCTCCGTGAGCTCGTGCCCTTCGGCGTCGACTCGGCGATCGTGGGCAAGGCACTCTACGCCGGCAAGTTCACTCTGGAAGAAGCCCTCGACGTCGCAGGACGGTGAGTCTGTGAGCACGCACTCGCACGAGCCGGACCAGCCGCACGAGCCGGACCAGCCGCACGAGCCGGACCAGCCGCACGAGCCGGACCGGCCGCATGAGTCGGACGAGCCCCGGTCCGCCGCGTCTGATGCTCGGTCAGGCGAGGCCCACGCCCCGACGGATTCCGCCGGACAGGCGTGGGAGGGCCGGGACCTCAAACCCAACCCGTTCTCCGGCGACACCGGACTCGCGGATGCGGCCCTGCTGGAGGCCCTGACCCAGGTCGCTCAGACACCCCTGGACCCGGCCGCACACCAGCAGGTCGTCACGGCCCTGTCCGGGGCGAGGCTCTATGCGCCGATCGTGCCGATGGTTCTCGACCAGGAGGTCGGAGAGAACGGGCTCATGGCCGATAACTCCTCGGAGATGGCGATGGTCCGTCTCCAAGCCGAGGACGGCCGCGAGTGCACACCCGGATTCTCCGGAATCCCACCGCTGACGGCGTGGCATTCCGATGCCCGTCCCGTGCCGATCGAGTCCGAACGGCTCGTCCTCGGGGCGATCGAGGCCGAGTCCCAGCTCGTCGTCCTCGATCCCGGAGCCGAGTCCTCATTCCTGCTGCGCCGCCCCGCCATGTTCGCGTTCGTGCAGTCCCAGCCCTGGACTCCGTCCTGGGCCGACGCCGAGGTGGCTCAGCGCCTGCGTGCCATCGCCGAGTCCTTCCCGTGGCTGGCTCGGATCGGTGTGAGCCCCGGCAGCAACAGCGTCCACCTCGGTGGGCCGGAGCTCGGCATCACGCTCGGTGTCGAGTCCGAGGTGCCGCCGGAAGAGGTGCGCCGGTTCCAGGAAACCGTCGCCGGTGACGAGGACCTCGTCGCGAAGATCGACTCCCTGGCCATTCGCCTCGTCGAAGTCTGACCGTTCCGGGCGTGTCAGATCGGCAGGGCACCTATGCTTATGACCCATGAGCGAAATCCGTGACCTCGGCCACTCGACCACACCGGACGACAGCTACCTCGACGAGATGGCTCGACAGACCCGGGATCGGGCCGAGCAGGCAGCCGAGTGGGTCTCCGACTTCACCGGCGCCCCCGAGACGAGCCGGTCCGGCATCGCCGCGGGCCTCGATGCCGCGGAAGGCGACCTCACGAGTCTGCTCCACACCGTCCATGACCTCGCAGAGACCGCGTTCGAAGAGTTCGATTCGGTCGCTGCGATCGCCTCGGTGCTGGAGAAACACGGAGTCGACGTCGAGACCGGCCTCTACGGTGTGAAGACCACATTGCGTGCGACGACGGGATCCGGTCACGGTCGCACGATCGCGATCCTCGCCGAATACGATGCCCTGCCCGAAATCGGCCATGCGTGCGGACACAACATCATCGCCACCGCCGGAGTCGGTGCCTTTCTCGCCCTCCACGCCTTGCACGAGAAAGACCCCGCAGCAGTGCCGGGCACCGTCGTGCTGCTGGGCACCCCGGCCGAAGAAGGCCATTCGGGCAAAGAGGTCATGGCCCGCGCCGGCGCCTTCGACGGCATCGACGCGGCCATCATGGTCCACGGATACGGCTACGACTGCGCCGACCAAGTGTGGCTGGGACGCCGCCTGCTCAAGGTCACCTATTCAGGGGTCGCCGCCCACGCCTCCGCGCAGCCCTTCATGGGGCGCAACGCCCTCGACGCGGCGAACCTCTTCTACCAGGGGCTCGGCCTGATGCGGCAGCAGATGCCGCCGATCTCCCGTCTGCACGCGGTCATCACCGACGGCGGAACGAGACCGTCGATCATCACCGAAACCGCCACCGTGCAGTGCTACGTCCGTTCGAAGTTCCCCGAAACACTCAAAGAGCTCTCCGACAGGGTCGAAGACGCGGCGAAGGGTGCCGCGCTCATGACCGGCACCGGCGTCACCGTCGACTGGGACGAACATCCACCGTCGCTGCCCGTACGCACGAATTCGGCGCTGACCGCCCGTTGGGCCGAACACGAACAGACGCGCGGTCGCCAACCGCTCCCCGCAGGCGTGCTCGACGAATCGATTGCCGCGTCGACGGACTTCGGCAACGTCTCCTACCGGATTCCCGGTATCCATCCGCTCATCAAGACCGCCGACGCCGAGGTGGCCCTGCACACCCGTGAATTCGCTGCAGCCGCCAAGACCCCTGCGGCCGAAACCGCGGCGCTCGACGGGGCCTACGGCCTTGCGTGCACCGCCCTGGATTTCCTCGCCGACGATGCCCTCGCCGCCGAGGTGACCGAAGAGTTCGCCCGCGACGGGGGAGCCATCGACGTCGAGCACTTCTTCGACTGAGATCGTTCCGCCGCACCCAGACCCGCGCCATCGAAGAGAAGGACCGCTCATGTCGACGACGACAGATGGGAAAGTCGGTTTCGGCCAGCGCACGCTGGACTGGATCGAACGCATCGGAAACAAGCTGCCCGAACCGTTCACGCTGTTCTTCGGGCTCTTCATCATCACCGGCCTCGTCTCCACAGCAATGGCCATGGCCGATGTCACCGTGGCCATTCCCGGTGGTGACGAGGCCATCGCGATCAAGGGCCTGTTCACCGGGGAGGGCCTGGCGTGGCTGACCACGACGATGGGCGACAACTACATCGGGTTCCCGCCCTTGGCCACGGTGCTGCCGATTCTGCTGGCCGTCGGTGTGGCAGAGAAGTCGGGAATGCTCGCCGCGGCCGTGCGCATCGCCTTCGGCAAGAGCCCCAAGTGGCTGCTGCCGTATGCCGTCGGCTTCGTCGGGGTGGTCGGGTCGATCATGGCCGACTCGGCGTTCGTCATCATCCCGCCTCTGGCTGCGCTCGTATTCAAAGCCGCAGGACGGCATCCGATGGCCGGTCTCATCGGCGGGTTCGCCGCCACCGGTGCCGGCTATTCGACGTCGATCGTCCCCACGAGCCTCGACGCTCTGTTCGCCGGAATCACCACCTCGGTGATGGAGACCCTGCCGAACACCGACTACACCGCGGTCAACGCGGTATCGAACTACTACTTCAACATCGCCTCGTCGATCGTGCTCGCGATCATCGCCGGCTTCATCATCGACCGGCTCATCGAACCGAACATGGTGCGCAAGGGAGTGCCCCGCGAATACGCGAATGCCTCGACGAGCGGGCTGGCCCGCGAATACCAGGCACCCGACAGCCCCTACGGAGATGCCTCGGCGACATCGGATGGATCCTCTGAGTCTTCCGATGGTGATTCGTCCACCGAGATCAAGGCCGAACTCGAACCGGAAGAGACGAAGGGGCTGATCTGGTCGGTGATCTCGGGTCTCGTCCTCACCGCGGTCTTCCTCTTCGCTTTCCTCCTCCCCAGTTCACCCTGGCGGAACGAGGACGGCGGATTCCTCCCGGAGTCCCCGCTGCTGTCGTCGATCGTGTTCATCGTCTTCGCCTACTTCATGCTCATGGGCGTCGTCTACGGCATTGTCGTGCACACAGTGAGGTCGATGAACGACCTCGTGAAGATGATGAGCCAATCGATCATCGACATGATGTCCTTCCTCATTCTCGCGTTCATCCTCGGGCAGTTCATCGCCCTGTTCAACTGGACGGGAATCGGTTCGTGGATCGCCGTCGCAGGGGCGTCGGGGCTCGAAGCGATCGGACTGACCGGGTTCGCCGCGGTCATCGGCTTCATGCTCCTGGCCAGCGTGCTCAACCTATTCATCGTGTCCGGATCGTCGATGTGGACGCTCATGGCCGCCGTGTTCGTCCCACTCTTCGCCCTGCTCGGTTACGAACCGGCGTTCATCCAGGCCGGTTTCCGCGTCGGAGACTCGGCCACTCAGGTCATAACCCCGCTCAACCCGTACATGATCGTCCTCCTCGGCCTCGTCCGCCGGTATGAGCCGAACGCCGGGTTGGGCACAGTCATCTCTCGGATGTTCCCGTTCGTCATCCCGTTCTGGCTGGCCTGGGCCGTGCTGCTGGGCATCTGGTTCCTCTTCGACCTGCCGCTGGGCCCGGGCAACGGGATCCGACTGTGAGGTTCGATTGCCCATGGTGAGTCGAATCAGCGACCTTATCGTCAAAACCCCGGACCCGGCTCGGCTGAGCCGATTCTGGTGCGAAGCACTGGGATACGAAGTGACGGCCACAGACGAAACCGGAGTCGCGATCTCCGGGGCGTCGAATGCACCGACCATTCTCTTCGAGCGTTCGAACGATTCGTTTGGGGACAACAGTCTGCATCTCGACCTCTGTCCGACTGACCGCAGCCAGGCGGACGAACTCGAAAGACTTATGGCGTTGGGTGCCACGAAGACTGATGTCGAGCCGTCAGGAAGCTGGCATGTTCTCGCGGATCCGGACGGCAACAAGTTCTGTCTCATGGCGAAGCGCATCCCAGCAGAGCCGAACGACTTCCATGACTGAGTCCTAACCCAATCGGTGACAGAAACATGAAACGACCATGCAGTTCTGCGGATCACTGTCGAACTTCCGCGGTCAGAGGACGTTCGCGACCGTTATTCCTCAGAGCATCTGCCGTACGCCTTCGCGCCAGTCGGTTGTGCCGACTGTTTCGGCCAAATCGGCGGAGTCGATGACGCAGGGTTCGTACCAGATCGGTGCCAACTGGTTGAGCTCATAGAAGGAGCGTTCGAAAGCACCGATGGCACGGGTCGCCCAGCGTGGGACTGAGAGCGGACGCTTGTGCTTCTTCTCCAGGACGTCGGCGGTGAAGTCGGCGATCTCGGCCAGTGTCGGATTTGATGCCGGTGCGATCCGCAGCTGGTGCGTCCCTGCGGGGACGTCCTTCAGATCCTCTGCCGCCTGGATCATTGCGGCTGCGTGGTCGGCGATGACGGTGATTCCGTGCGGGACATCAGTCCGTGCCGGCACCATGGCCCTACGCCCGGCGGAAACGGGTTCGGTGATGCACATCCGCACGACCGACGACCACTTTTCCGCGGTTCTGCCGAGCAGGTCCCCGGCGATGACGCTTGCGCTCGTTGCGGGATGAGAGTCACGGGCTTCGATGAGTCGCTGCCGGATTCGTCCCTTGTCCTCCACCGGAGCGAACGGTGACGTCTCGGTGATCGGGGCGTCGAGTCCGGCGAAAGCGTAGACCGACTCCGGGAAGACGACGGGGATGCCGAGGTCTGCGGCGGTGTCGAGGATCGCTGCGTCGAGGCGGGGGAGAACCTGCTCCCATTTCCGACTGTCATAGGGAGCGTGTGCGCAGGCGAAGATCGCATCGACTCCCTGCGCGGCCTCGGCCAGCTGGGCGCGATCACTCGCATCGGCCTTGAGGTGAGTTGGAGCGCTGACTGTCGTCGTGCCAGACGTTGACGACGTTTCCGATGGGGCGGTGGTGTTGGTCGCTCCGCCCGAAGCGCTGGACGAACCTCTGCCGGAGCGGGTGGCGATGCGGACATCTGTGCCTGATGCGATGAGCTGAGTCGCGATCTCCGAACCGATCTGACCATTGCCGATGACGAGTGCTGTTTTCATGACGGATCCCTTCCGATGCCTCCGATGATTAAACGAGAGCGGTGCTCTCTCGAATCAGCGTAAGGCTCGGCAGCCGACAATTCAAGAGCAGTGCTCACTGTTGTCATCATTGCTCTCGGATCGTAAGGTGAAGCCATGACTGAGACCCCGCGGCAGCGCGCCCGCATCGAAACGGAAGCGCAGATCACGGCCATCGGCAATCGCATGATCGATGACGAGGGCGTCGACGGGCTGTCGCTGCGAGCGATCGCCCGTGAGCTCGGAGTCGTCTCCAGTGCGGTGTACCGGTACGTGAAGAGTCGTGATGAACTGCTGACGATCCTCATCCGCGACGCCTTCACGCAGATCGCCGATGCTGTCGATGAGGCTTTGGCCGGGGAGCGGAGCGTCCGGGTGCTCGCGCTGGCGATGCTTGACTGGTCGCGCACGTATCCGAATCGGTGGGCGCTCATCTACGGCACTCCGATCGATGGGTATGAGGCTCCCCGTGAGGAGACCGTGGTTCCGGGAACACGCATCATGGTGGCCTTGGCGTCCTTGGTGGCGGAGTCAGCGACCGGCACCGAGGCGGCCAACGGAGCTGGCACGGCCCAGAGTGCCGACGCTCAGGAGCTGAGCGCGACGCTCGAGCCGCTGCGACAGGGACTCGACGAACTCGGACTCGACTACGACGATGCCGTGATCCTGGAGACCATCACGGTCTGGGTGGCCATCGTCGGGCTGATCAACGGTCTGCGGTTCGGCCAGTTCGGGCCGGGATTCGACCACGTCGAAGGCGATCTCATGTCCGAGGTGATCGGCCGCCTCGGCGCGTGAATCGGTGAACGTCTGCGGGCAAGGACACGACCGCCTCGGCGGATGATGCTGTCGGTTGACGGCCGTCCTGCAGCCCAAAGAGCAAGGCACTCTCTCAACCTGGTCTCAACGCGAATGGAGGACCTGACCATGCGACGATTTGCCACGCATGCCCTACTTCCCGGCATCATCTGTGCGATTGGCGCAGGACTCTTATACGGATTTCTGGTCCTGACTGGAATCAGTGTGAGCAGTCGAGAAGTCGACCTTGATTCTCAGGTCGATTTCGCTTGGGGAACTCTTACCTTGTATCTGGGAATCGGCCTGGTGGTGGGCGTCCTCCCTGAAATCGCCTTCGGGCGACGCGGACCTAAGAAAGGCGCAGAGGGTCGAGTCCGTGAATGAGTGCGCCGCCTCGGCGAATGAGAATGCGACAACGGCCCCCGATCGAAGATCGAGGGCCGTAGCGTGAGTGGTCAGCGGGGGAGTGTCAGCGGACGGGGCCGGTGAACTTCTCTCCGGGACCTTCGCCGGGGGCGTCGGGGTATTCCGAAGCCTCGCGGAAGGCCAGCTGCAGGCTGCGCAGTCCATCGCGCAGCGGGCGGGCGTGGTGGTCGCCGATCACGGTGGCAGCACCGGTGACGAAGCCGGCCAGTGCGGTGATGAGCTTGCGGGCCTCATCGAGGTCCTGGAGGTCGGCGCCGCGACCTTCGGCGGTGTCCTCGGCCAGGCCGCACTTCACGGCGGCGGCGGACATGAGGTGGACGGCGCTGGAGGTGATGACCTCGACAGCGGGGACCTCGGCGATGTCGCGCGTAACGTCGGCGATCGCCTCGGCGGGAACAGATTCTTCAGAACTCATGCCATAAGCTTGACATATAAATCAATGCGGCGATCACACCAGGGCCTCGATGTGCGAAGAGTCATGAAGCGTAGTACACTGGTAGCTGGTGCGAAGCGGAGTCTGTCTCCCACCTTGATCGCGAAGAGCGATCGGGTCCAAAGATCTGTCCGTCAGGCATAGTCTGATCGGGTCCAGATCGAGGTGTATTCACTGAACGTACGTCTACCGTACTGCTCGTGTGTGCAGGCTCCCTTGGCATGTGTCAACGGGAGCCTTTTTCGTTGTCACGACCACATTTGAGCAAAAAGGAGTGAACACATCAGCGAGACGCGCATCAATGACCGGATTCGGGTTCCCGAGGTCCGGTTGGTCGGACCCAATGGTGAACAGGTCGGTATCGTTGCCATTCGCAAGGCACTCGATCTCGCCGGTGAAGCTGGCCTCGACCTCGTCGAGGTAGCCCCACAGGCGAAGCCACCCGTAGCCAAGCTCATGGACTACGGAAAATTCAAATATGAATCTGCCCAGAAAGCCAGAGAAGCCCGGAAGAACCAGGCGAACACTGCGCTGAAGGAGATCCGCTTCCGTCTCAAGATCGACGAACACGATTACGAGACGAAGAAGGGCCACGTCACCCGCTTCCTCGAAGGCGGCGACAAGGTCAAGGTCATGATCATGTTCCGCGGACGTGAGCAGTCCCGTCCCGAGATGGGCATCAAGCTGCTCAACCGCTTGGCCGAAGATGTGTCCGACCTCGGCTCCGTCGAATCCTCACCGCGAGTCGACGGACGCAACATGGTGATGGTCATCGCCCCGCACAAGTCAAAGTCTGACGCCAAGGCGGAGGCCCGGAAGGCATCGGCAGATGCCAAGGGCAAGTCCGCTGAGGTGAAGTCCCGTCGCGATCGGGTCGCTGCAGAGAAGAACGCAGCTCGCCCGGACGCGTGAGAAATTAAGTACGTCGCGTTCCAGGTCCGTCCTGGTCTGTGCGTGTGAAGTAGTTGCCAGCGGTTGACGCGGGCAACGAATTGCAAAGGAGAACGGCACTATGCCGAAGCAGAAGACGAACAGCAGCGCCAAGAAGCGCATGCGCGTGACTGGCAGTGGCAAGATCATGCGTGAAGGCGTGAACAACCAGCACAAGTTCGAGGGCAAGTCCTCGGCTCGTAAGCGCCGCGTGTCCACCGACCAGGAACTCACCGGCGGCGACCGCGCCATGGCCCGCAAGCTTCTGGGCAAGCTCAAGGGCAGGTGAGACCCCTTTCGGGTCTTTCTTTCCCGGACAGTCTCCGGGATCTCCCACGGGCAGTCGAAAGCGGCTCCCACAGCTTGAACCAGAGTCCGGCACCGCCGGCAGATACGAACTTTCTAAAGGAGTAACACGTGGCACGTGTGAAGAGAGCGGTCAACGCTCACAAGAAGCGCCGGGTCATCCTCGACCGGGCAAGCGGCTACCGCGGACAGCGCTCGCGCCTGTACCGCAAGGCCAAAGAACAGGTCATCCACTCGCTGGTCTACAGCTACCGTGACCGTCGCAAGCGCAAGGGCGACTTCCGTCGTCTCTGGATCCAGCGCATCAACGCCGGCGCCCGCGCCAACGGTATGACCTACAACCGTTTCATCCAGGGCCTCAAGGCCGCTGGAGTCGAGGTCGACCGTCGCATGCTCGCCGAGCTCGCCGTGAACGACTCGGCCACCTTCGCGCACCTGGTCAAGGTCGCCAAGGATGCTCTTCCTGCTGACGTCAACGCAGCGAAGACCGACGCCGCCTGAGCAGCGTCTTATCTAAACTCCGGTCACTTAAGTGACTGACCGATCGCCTCGGTGATCGACGACGGCCCCGAACTGCAGGTTCGGGGCCGTCGGTCTTTTCGCTCGGACTCGCATGGTCCCCATATCAGCTCCTGTCCCTTCGGGCCCCACTTCTTCCACTTCAGCATTCAACGGATCGAGAACACGGTTTCATGAAACTCCCTGACGTCATCTCCTCACCTCAGTCGAAGCGGATCAAGAATGCCGCGAAACTGCTCAAACGTCGTGATCGCAAGGCCACGGGGCAGTTCCTCGTCGAAGGTCCGCAGGCCGTCCGTGAGGCCCTGGCGCGAAAGGGCTCCGTCCTCGAGCTGTTCATCACCGAGGAGGCCGCCGAGGAGCATCCCTCGTTCGTCTCCACGGCCAAGCACGGGCGTATGCAGTGCAGCACCGTCACCCCCGAGGTGCTCACTGAGCTCGCCTCGACCGTGAACTCCCAGGGTGTCGTGGCCGTGTGCAGGGCGCTCGACGTGGAGCTGACCTCGGTGCTCGACAAGGAATCGCAGCTCGTGGTCGTCCTGTCGCAAGTGCGCGATCCGGGCAATGCCGGCACGATCATTCGCCTGGCCGATGCCGCGGGCGCCGATGCCGTGGTGCTGACGTCGTCGTCGGTGGATGTCTACAACGACAAGACCGTGCGGTCGACCGCCGGCTCGCTCTTCCACATTCCTGTCGTCACCGGAGTCGGACTCTCCGAGGTGACCGAACTGGCCCGTGCGCGCGGCCTGCAGGTGCTCGCCGCCGACGCGAACGACGAAGCCCACGATCTTCACCATCCATGGGAGACGGGTCTGGATCTCACCGCACGGACCGCCTGGGTCTTCGGCAACGAAGCCTGGGGGATGAGCCCCGAGGATCTGGAGCTGTGCGACTCATCCGTCGCCGTCCCGATCTACGGCTCGGCCGAGAGCCTCAACCTCGGCACTGCCGCCGGAGTCTGCATCTACGAGAGTGCTCGCAACCAGCGGATGTGAGGGGCTGGGCGGCCTCGGTGGTCTGGGGAAGGTGCTCTCGACTGGCTCGCTGAGCTGCGGCAGCGGTTCAATTCTGCGGTGATCTGCGCTACTGTGGCGACAAGTAACCTGGTCGATTAACAGCAGCAGTCAGGGCGGTGAGACGAGCGTGGTTGATGTTGCCGATGCGCCGAAGTCTTTGGCGACGCTGCGGAGCCATCATCTCAAGGAAGCGATCGAGTCAGTGGTCGTCTTCTCGGCTGTTGCGTGTATTTTCTGGGTACTCGATTTCGGCACTGGTGCCTCTCCGTCGGTACCGGAAATGCTGCTCACGATCACATTGCCAATTGCTCTGTTCAAGGAGTATTTCGTCTACACCTCGGCGGTGAAGAGACTCGGTTTCGTCGATGTCCCGAAAACGGCGTTGGCAGGAGTCTCAGCTTCCCGTGGCCGCTGAGACGCGCATGACTGTGCGCTCATCGTGCGCGAAACCCCTCTGCGACCGTCCGTCAGGTACGTAAATCTATTCAGCCGTTCGCAGCGGCCTTCGCCGTCTGCTCATTGGCGACGACCTCCCAGATGTAGCCGTCGAGGTCAGCGAAGTAGCCCATGTACGAGCCATCGACATCTTGACCAGGATCGGCTGATCCACCGGCGGCGACAGCACGGTCAAGTACCTCGTCGATCTCAGCACGCGTGGCGAATGCACACGAGATGATGCTGGCGCCGGGAACCGGATTCTTCGAACCTGGCTGGCCAGAGAGCTCGAGGTACTGTCCGTATTCGTCGGCGGTGATGAAGAAGATGGAGAGGTTCGGCAGCTCGAAGGCGACGATGCCGTCCTCCACACCGTCGGTTTCGAGGCCGAGTCCATCGGCGTAGAAGTTTGCGGTGGCCTGCGGGTCGGCGACGGGCAATGACAGGATCGTTGTCAGTGGCTTCATGCCTGCAGTCTAGTGGGGGAGACGTTGATCGCTCAGCCTTATTTCGAATACGTCACTATTCCGCCGTAGACCGCCATGATCACGACGGTCATGGCTAAACAGAATCCAGTGGCGGTGAGCCCACGCCACCACCATGACGTGTGTGGTCGGAGCTGATTCAGCATCGATGGTGCGATCACCGCAGTGGCCACCCAGCCGAGGACAACTAGAAACCCGAGAAACAAGCTTCCGATTCCGAAGAACAGATCACTGACGATCCCGCCACACTGGAAGCCGGCTCCACCGCAGCCGATGTACTGAGCGTGCAGGTAACGGACCACGAGGTAGGCAACAGCGAGCACCCCGCCTGCTGCAAACGCAACCGCGTAGGGTGCATCGCGGTCATTAAGTGAGCGTGGCCGCGAGTCCATGCACCCGACGGTAACAAGGCGGGTTTTCGTTCGGGTGAACTCGCAACGACGGGGTACGTCACCGGCAGCGATTAGGGTGGGCGCATGACCACGGAGACTCCGCGACCACCGAAGATCAACCTCGGCGAGCTTGCCCAGGGCTACCTCGGCGATATCGATCCTGAGGAGTTCCTCGAAGGGATGGAGTTCACTGACCTCAATCTCGCCGAGGCGGATGCCACCCAAGCGACGTTCCTCGACTGTCGATGGTCGAACGTCAATTTCGGCGATGTCGACGTACCGGTCGATCTCACCGGGGCCAGGATCTCCGGCACGGAGATTACGGACTGCCGCGCCGACACGTGGACTATGTCCCGTGGGAACCTACTGCACACAGCGATCTCTGGGACGCGGATCGGTGCCGGCGTTGTCTATGACAGCGTGTGGGAGAAGGTGCGATTCACCAATTGCCGTATCTCCTACCTCAACCTGCGTGGGTCGAAGCTTACCGATGTCGAGTTCCTCGACTGCAAGATCGACGAGATCGACCTCGACCGGGCGAAGGTCAGCCGGGTCGCATTTCCGGGAAGCAGCGTCGGAGTCTTCCAGTGCGAAGGCGCCGCCCTCGGCAACGTCGACATTCGGGGGCTGGAACCGCATAAGATCTCCGGCGTGCACTCGCTGCGCGGAGCGACCATCGACGACACCCAGCTTATGCTCTTTGCGGAGCTCTTCGCCTCGGAACTCGGCATCACCGTGGAGTGAGCACGGGAAGCTCCTAACGGAAAAGTACGGTCTCTGACCTGGTGAGAAACCTATTGCGCAGATCACTCTTCGGTGAAAGACTCACAGCATCGCGGCATTCGCCCGCAGCGAGTCCGCGTTCTCACTTTCGAATGGACGGAGGATGCGCAAGATGGCCAAAGAGATTTTCGTTTCACTCGGTATCGACATCGACGCAGTGTCAGGCTGGCTCGGTTCCTACGGTGGGGAGGACTCTCCCTCAGACATTCAGCGGGGCATCTTCGCCGGCGAGATTGGAGTTCCCCGGCTCCTGAAGATGCTCAAACGCCGCGACCTCAAGGCAAGCTGGTTCATCCCCGGACATTCGCTCGAGACCTTCCCTGACCAATGCAAGATGGTGCACGACGACGGACATGAGATCGGCGCCCACGGCTATAGCCACGAGAATCCCGTCGCAATGACGAACCGTCAGGAAGACATCGTCATGGAGAAGTCCGTCGAGCTCATCACGAACCTCACAGGCAGCCAGCCACGCGGCTACGTCGCCCCATGGTGGGAGCTGAGCGCATACACGCCTGAGCTGCTGAAGAAGTTCGGTTTCGAATACGACCACAGCCAGAGCCACAAGGATTTCGTACCGTACTACTCCATCGCCGGCGACGAATGGACGCCGATCGACTACTCGCAGACGCCGGAAACGTGGATGAAGCCGCTCAAACACGGCAAGGAGATCGACCTCGTCGAGATCGCTGCGAACTGGTACGTCGATGACTTGCCGCCGATGCTGTTCGTGAAGAGCAGCCCGAACAGCCACGGCTTCGTCAATCCCCGCGATATCGAGACCTTGTGGCGCGACCAGTTCGATTGGGTCTACCGCGAACTCGACTATGCGATCTTCCCGATCACGATCCACCCGGACGTGTCCGGCCGACCGCAGGTGCTGCTCATGCTCGAACGTCTGCTGGACTACATCGGCGGGCACGACGGTGTGAAGATCGTGACCATGGGCGAGATCGCTGATGACTTCCGGGCACGCTATCCGTTCGAGTCACCTGAGCGTCCACCGGCATACTGAGGACGCTGGACAGTACACGGCGTCCGTCGTCGGTACCTCCGTGGAGCGGGCCGATAGCCCCGTGGATACACATGGAAAGAAGGTCGGGATGAAATTTGCCGGAGTCGACCTCGCAGCCGAGGCGGACCGCACTGGCCTCGCTATACTCAATTTTGGCGAGGGGGAATCGCTCAACGCGCAAATGACAATTGATGAACTTCTTCTTGGCGCCGACGATGACGCGATCCGGGACTCAGTTGTTCAGGCAGGTCGGACAGGTATTGACGTGCCTCTTGGCTGGCCACAGAAGTTCGTCGAATTCGTGTCCGACCACGCCAGTGGAAGTCTGTCCGCGCCGGTGACCACCGACCGCGAATGGAGACGGGGGCTGGCGCTGAGGGAGACTGATCGATCCGTCCAACGCTGCACCGGTGTCTGGCCATTGAGCGTGGCCACTGAGCGGATTGCTTATGCGGCAATGCGCTGGGCAGGTATCGAGGCACACCTGAGGGCAGAGGGCGTCTCAGTCGCCCGAGACGGGTCAGGTGTCGTCTATGAGGTCTATCCTGCGGCAGCGCTGAAAGCGTGGGGCCTGCAACATCGTGGTTACAAAGGACAGAAGAACTCTGAATTCCGGCACCAATTGGTTGACGACTTGTCCGCGAAATTTCCCAACTTGGAGTGGAATGGGCACAGAGACCTCTGCGTCGCCGATGACAATGCGCTGGACGCAGTGCTCGCCGCCATCATCGCACTGGAAGCCTATTTGGGCAGATGCGAACCGGCTCCTGCTGACTTGAAGTCGAGTTCGCTGCGAGAGGGGTGGATCTGGGTTCCAAGAATCGACCGAACCGACTAGGTGTCGGCGTCCAGCCCCTCCGTGCTGTCCGGGGGAGTGAAGTAGGTTCTGCGCAGGTAGAGCATCGCTCCACCGCAGACCGCAGCGATGACGATCGCGGTGACTGCCACGTCGATGACATTTGCCCCGCCGACGAGCAGCGACGGCAGAACGAACCCGCCCACCAGCGAGCAAATGAGCCCAACTCCCAACGGAACGCTGCCGATGAAGCTCCTGACCTCGAGCCTGACACGACTCGCCCGAAACACAGACCAGACCACGATCGCCGAGGCTGCCGCCACCCCAAGCATGACCCAGAGCAGTGAATCGATCGGCCGGTCCCGCAGGAATGCCTTGACGATCTCGCCGAGGGATCCCCACGCGCATAGCGTGGAGATCCCCAGCAGAATCGTGAAGAGCCGTGACCGTATCAATCGACCAACTGGCGGGTCAGGGGCGCAAGCACCAAAAAACAGCGCTTCACCGCTTGCCCAACTCGTCGATGAGCACGCGTTTGTTCTCCGAGTAGTCGACGGGCACGACGACAACATGCACGCCACCAACAGAGAACGCATTCTCAAGGGCATCGCTGATGCTGTCGACATCCTCGACGCGGGTGCCGGTGGCCCCATACGACTCCGCGTACTTCACGAAGTCCGGGTTGCCGTAGGTCAGACCGTAGTCGGGGAATCCGTCCGCAGCCTGCTTCCACCGGATCATGCCGTAGGCGTTGTCCTCGAGGATGACGACAACAAGATCGAGACCCAAACGCACGGCGGTCTCCATCTCCTGGCTGTTCATCATGAACCCACCGTCGCCGACCACGGCCATGACCCGACGCTCCGGGTAGGTCAGCTTCGCCCCGATAGCCGACGGCAGGCCAGCGCCCATCGTCGCCAGAGCATTGTCGAGCAGCAGCGTATTCGCCCGGGTCGTGCGGTAGTTACGGGCGAACCAGATCTTGTACATTCCGTTGTCCAGGGCCACGATCCCATCGGTCGGCACGACGTCTCGGACCTCCTGGACGATCCGCTGTGGGATGAACCGATCCTCATCGGCTCCCTCGTGGATCTTGATGAGGATCTCATCGCGCATCGGCAGGAGCGCCTCGGCGGTGGGCACGGGACCACCGAGCACCTCGGCGAGCTTGTCCAGGGACGGAGCCAGGTCGCCGATGACCTCGAACTGCGGGAAATACACCTGCTCGACGATGGCGGGACGGTAACCGATGTGCACGACGGTCGGCCCGGTCTCGTCCATCGTGAACGGCGGCTTCTCCGTCGTATCGTGACCGATGGTGACGATGACATCGGCCGCATCGATCGCGTCGTGGACGTAGTCGCCGGACGTCAGCGCCGCCGTGCCCATGTACAGGTCCGACGCTCCCGTCACCGACCCCTTGCCCATCTGCGTGGTGACGTAGGGGATGCGCATCTCGGCGACGAAACGCGACAGCGCCTCACTGCACGAGGCCCGGGAGGCATCCGCACCGAGCATGAGCAGCGGGTTCTTCGCCTCTTTGATGACGTTCGCGGCGTTCGCAATCGCCGTATCCCCGGCGACGGGCCGAGTGTTCGTATGTGGTTCGATGAGCTCGAAACCGTCGACCTGCATTCCCGCGATGTCCTCGGGCAGCTCGAGGTGCACCGGTCCGGGACGCTCGGCCTGAGCGGCGCGGAACGCCTCCCGGACCATCGTCGGGATCATCGACGCCGAGGTGATCTGCTTGCTCACCTTCGTCAGCGGATCCATCGTCGCCACCGTATTGACCATCTGGAACGCCGCCTGCTCGGCCGTGCGGATGCCCTTCTGGCCGGTGATCATGATGACCGGCATCCCGCCGAGGTGGGCGTACGCAGCCCCGGTCGCCAGGTTGAGTGCGCCCGGCCCCAAGGTCGTGAGCACCACACCGGGCTTGCCCGTCAGCCGGCCGTAGGTGGCGGCCATGAACGCGGCCGCCTGCTCGTGGCGGGTGAGGATGAGTTCGATCGATGAGTTCCGCAGGGAGTCGACGAAGTCGAGGTTCTCCTCACCGGGAATGCCGAAGATCCGCTCGACGCCTTCGTTCTCCAGGGCTCTGACCATGACATCTGATGCACGTTGTGTCGTCATGTTCCCGACCCTACGCTCTTCTCCGCTCAGTCCCTATGACCGGCCCCACACCTCCATCACCGAGGTGGACCACCCACCCAGCGGACGTACGGAACCGTGGGGCCGCCTCGGCGAAGGGAACGCCCACCGAGGTGGCCCACCCACCCAGCGGACGCCGCCCCAGGTCCCGACAGGAGAGACGATAGACTGGCACGCGAAGAAGAATGACGTCCCCACAGCTACGGGCAAGTACGGACAAAAGGACATTGATGACAGACCAACTCGACCCCTTGGACGAGTCGGCCGTGAAGCAGGCCGTCGACGCGGCACTCAAGGCTTTCACGGATGCGACGACTCTCGACGAGCTCAAGCAGGCGAAGATCGACCACACCGGTGACAAAGCCCCGCTGGCGCTCGCCAACCGAGCCATCGGCTCACTCGACAAGGCCGATAAGGCCGCTGCCGGCAAGATCGTCGGCAAGTCCAGGGGACAGGTCAAGCAGGCCCACGACGCACGCCTGGCCGAGCTCGAAGCCGAACGCGATGCCGCCGTGCTCATCGAAGAGGCCATCGACGTCACCCTGCCCACCGATCGTCGCCGCCGCGGCGCTCGCCACCCTCTGTCCCTGATCCAGGAACAGGCCGCGGACTACTTCGTCGGCCTCGGCTGGGAAGTCGCCGAAGGCCCCGAAATCGAGTCCGAGTGGCTGAACTTCGATGCGCTCAACTTCGGCCCTGACCATCCGGCCCGCCAGATGCAGGACACGTTCTTCGTCGACCCTGCCGATGCCGGCCTGGTCCTGCGCACCCACACCTCACCGGTACAGTCCCGCTCCCTTCTTGAGCGCGGCGTGCCGCTTTACGTCGTGTGCCCAGGCAAGACCTTCCGCACCGATGAGCTCGACGCCACCCACACCCCGGTCTTCCACCAGATCGAAGGCATCGCCATCGACAAGGGCCTGACCATGGCTAACCTGCAGGGCACCCTCGACGGCTTCGCCCGCGAGATGTTCGGCCCGGAGTCGAAGACCCGCCTGCGCCCGAGCTTCTTCCCGTTCACCGAACCGAGCGCGGAGATGGACTTCTGGTTCCCCAACAAGGTCGGCGGCCCCGGCTGGATCGAATGGGGCGGCTGCGGAATGGTCCACCCCAACGTGCTGCGCGCCGCCGGCATCGACCCCGACGTCTACCAGGGCTTCGCCTTCGGCATGGGCATCGAACGCACCCTGATGCTGCGCGAGGGAATCAACGATATGCACGACATGGTCGAAGGCGATGTGCGCTTCTCGGCCCGTTTCGGAATGAAGGCTTGATATGCGCGTCCCACTGAACTGGCTGGCGGACTATGTCGATCTCCCAGCCGAGACCGATCCCCATGCCCTCGCCGCCGAATTCGCGGCCGTCGGACTCGAGGAAGAGGACTTCTTCGGACCCGAGATCACCGGTCCCCTCGTCGTCGGTCGTGTGCTCGAACTCGTCAAAGAAGAGCACTCGAACGGCAAGACGGTCAACTGGTGCCGCGTCGACGTCGGACCCGAACACAACGAGGATCTCGACGACCCGAAGGACCCTCAGCCCGGACCCGAGGTGCCCAGCCGCGGCATCATCTGCGGTGCCCACAACTTCGTGCCCGGCGACTTCATCGTCGCCTGCCTGCCCGGAGCCGTCCTGCCCGGCGACTTCGCGATTGCGGCTCGGAAGACCTACGGTCACAAGTCCGACGGCATGATCTGCTCGGCCAAGGAGCTCGGCCTCGGCGAGGATCACTCCGGCATCATCGTGCTGTCGGATCTGGGATTGTCCGGTGAGCCTGGCGATGACGCAATCGCGCTGCTCGGCCTCGATCAGGTCACCCTCGACGTCAACGTCACCCCCGACCGCGGCTACCAGCTGTCGATGCGGGGCATCGGACGCGAATACGCGCAGATGAAGGGTCAGACCTTCACCGATATCGGATCCGCCGAGGTGGCTCCCACCAACGCTGCCACCGACGATGGATTCCCGGTTGCGATCGAGGACAACAACCCCATCAACGAGGTGGCCGGCTGTGACCAGTTCACTGCCTTGCAGGTCACCGGGCTTGATCCTCAGGCGAAGACTCCGTTCTGGATGCAGCGTCGTCTGCAGCAGGCGGGCATGCGCCCGATCAGTTTGACCGTGGATGTCACGAACTACGTCATGCTCGAACTCGGCCAGCCTCTGCATGCCTACGACACTTCGCTGCTTGGCGACGAGATCGTCGTGCGCCGTGCGAGTGCGGGGGAGAAGTTCACAACGCTGGATGATGTCGAGCGCAAGCTCGATCCCGAGGATCTGCTCATCACCGACCGCGGGGACGGGCCCCGCGGAAAGGGCGGGAAGATCATCGGTCTGGCCGGCGTCATGGGCGGCGCCGACGTCGAGGTCAACGACCAGACGACCGACGTCGTCATCGAGGCTGCTCACTTCGACCCGATCTCGATTGCTCGCACCTCGCGTCGCCACAAGCTGTCTTCGGAGGCCTCGCGTCGTTTCGAACGCGGAGTCGACCCGAAGCTTGCGCCAGTGGCGGCTCGTCGCTGCGCGGACCTGCTCGTCGAACTCGCTGGCGGCACGCTCAGCCCTGCGACCACCCAGGTCGGGCAGGCTCCGGAGCCGACGGTGCTCGATCTCAAGGTCGCTCGTGTCGCCTCGCTGGTCGGTGTCGATTACACCGTCGCCGAGGTGACCTTACTTCTTGAGGGCATCGGCGCAACAGTGTCGACTAAGGATGAGGAGACCGTGTCGGTGACCGTGCCCAGCTGGCGCACGGACATCACCGACGACGTCGACCTCATCGAGGAAGTCGCCCGCACTGGCGGCTACGACCGTATTCCGTCCGTTCAGCCCGCCGCTCGGGCCGGCAACGGCCTGACAGTCGCGCAGAAGACGCGTCGCCGGATCTCGAATCTGCTGGCCGCCGACGGGTTCACCGAGGTGCTGTCGTACCCGTTCACGAACGACAAGCGCGATGACCAGCTGCGGCTCGAGGCCGATGATGTGCGTCGCAAGCACGTTCGCCTGGCCAACCCGATGTCCGAAGACCTGCCGCTCATGCGCACCAACCTGCTCTCGACACTCGTCGACCTCGTGGTTCGCAACCAGGGCCGCGGGGCGAAGGACGTCGCACTGTTCGAGGCCGGACTCGTGTCCACCTCGGCGGGCCTGCCTGAGGGGCCCGGACCGCGTCACCTGCCCGGATACCACCCGAGCGATGACGAGCTGGAAAAGATCTACGCATCGGTGCCGCACCAGCCCTACCACTACGCGGGCATCATCTCCGGGAATGCGGAGATGCCCGGGGTCTGGGGCAAGGGCCGCAAGGCCGAGGCCGCCGACGTCATCGACACCGTCCGCCGGATCGCTGAAACGAACGGACTCGAAGTCACCGTCGAGGCCGATCAGATCGCTCCGTGGCATCCGGGACGGGCTGCGAAGTTCCTCCTTGCCGACGGGCAGACTCTCGGCCATGCCGGCGAGCTGCACCCGAAGGTGTGCGAGAACCTCGGCCTGCCGGCACGGACCGTCGGATTCGAGATCGATCTCGATGCGCTGCTGGCTCAGGATGACCTGCGTGCCTGGGACGGTGCGCTGTCGACCTATCCGGTGTCGCGTCAGGATGTGGCGCTCATCGTCGATGCCGAGCTGCCGACTCAGACTTTGGCCGCGACGCTGCGTGAAGGTGCAGGGGAGGAGCTCGAACTGCTCGAGACCTTCGACCTCTACACCGGCGACCAGTTGCCCGAGGGCAAGAAGTCGCTGGCGTTCCGCCTGACCTTCCGCGCCCCGGATCGTACGCTCAAGGCCGATGAGGCCTCGGCGATGCGTGAAGCGGCGACGAAATTGGCCGCCGAGCGTCACGGCGCTGAAGTCCGCAGCTGAGAACAGTGCGTAACAGAGCCCGGTCGACCGTTACAGTGGTTCGACCGGGTTCTGTTGTATTCGCTCCGAGCATCGCAGCAGCGAGCACGCGAGCAACCGAACGCGCGGGCGTGAGCACCTGTTCCGCGCACCTGGACAACTGACCACCCGCACCCGACCAACACCGAGGAGTCCCGATCATGTCCGAGAAGCTGCCCTACGGAACCAACATGCCCACGAACGGCGGAGCCTCTGAAGCGACAGCGGTTCCGTCCGAGACGATCGCGCTCATCACCGGCGGTGCCCGCGGAATCGGGCGTCACCTGTCGGAGGCGTTCGCGAAGGCCGGGTATGACGTGATCGTCACGGCCACCTCGGCGGAGAAGGCGGAAGCTGCGGCTGAAGAGATCGCTGAATCGACCGGGGGAACGGTGACCGGTGTCGGTCTGCGCACTGATGACATCACTGTGGTGAACCAGCTGCGTGACTCTGTCGCTGAACTCGAGAAATCGACGGGGAAGCGTCTGCAGGTGCTCATCAATAATGCCGGGCGCATCGAGTCGACCGAAGGGCCACTGTGGGATGCCGATCCGGAGAGCCTCAAGGGCGTCGTCGACGCTAACGTCACCGGGGTTGCGCTCATGATTAATGTCTTTGCACCCGTTCTGATGGCGGGCGCCGAGGCGACCGGACGTCCCAGCAGGATCATCGACCTCAACTCGGGATCGGGAGCGCAGGGGACTCCCGCGTACGCCGTGTATTCGGCGTCGAAAGCGGCACTGTTCCGCATCGCCGATTCGGTTGTTCACTTTGGTCACGACAAGGGGCTGCGCATCTTCGAAATGGCACCCGGTGTCGTCGAGACCGCGATGACGAAGTCAATGCCTGTCCACGACTTCCGTCAGGGCGATGACTGGACCTCGCCCGAACAGGTCACGGGTCTCGCCTTGGCTCTGGCCTCGGGGACACTAGATGCGTTCACCGGGCGGTACGTCCGTGCGGGCGCGGACTCGGAGGAGTCCCTGATCGCCGAGGCGGCCGGTGGATTAGAAGATTCGACCCGCCGGCTCGTACTTGGCTGACCACGTCGCAAGGTGCTGACGAGCACGCGACTCAAGCGAGGATCTCGATTGAGCCGCGTGCTCATCAAAGCCCGTTCATCGTCGGTCCCGCCTCTGGCGGTTGCGGAGAATCGGAATCATCAGAACGAGTGCGCCGATGATGAGCAGCAGTGCCCACAGCGGGTACGGACCGCTGTTCGAATCCGCAAGGAATGCCAAGTTCACGATCAGCCCGATGCCGACAAGAATCCACGCAGTCAATTTCAACGCTGTGAACACCGACGTCCTCCTGTCTCATTGAGTGTGATCGTGAGCGACGCTACCAGCTGCGCTTGTCTGTCGAATACGATTGTTCCTGCCTCACTTCCACGACGCACGGACGATTGGATTCGTTGAGGTGCCACACCGCTGCGTATGAGGAGGCAGGCGTGATCCGCACTCTGCTCATCGACAATGCTGATTCGTTCACGCTCAACCTCTTTCACCTCCTTGCCGAGGTAAACGAGTGTGCGCCGACGCTCGTGCCCAACGACTGGGAAGAATTCGAGCTGAGCGTGCTCGACGAGTTCGACAATGTCGTCATCTCCCCGGGACCGGGAACTTCGGAACGGCCGGCCGACTTCGGCATCTGCGCCGAGGTGATCGAACATTCCCCGATCCCGGTGCTCGGCGTGTGCCTCGGCCATCAGGGGATCGCTCATGTGCACGGAGGAGGCGTGGTGCACGCTCCGGAGCCTCGACACGGTCGGGTCTCTCAGATCAGTCACACCGGCAACGAGCTGTTCGCCGGTATCCCCTCGCCGTTTTCGGCGGTGCGTTACCACTCCCTCGCAGTGACCGACTTGCCCGATAGTTTGGAGGCAACAGCGTGGTCCGAAGACGGAGTCATCCAGGCGCTGCGGCATCGGTCCAGGCCACAATGGGGAGTCCAGTTCCACCCAGAATCGATCGCGTCCGATCAGGCACGGACGCTGCTGAAGAACTTCGCTGAGTTGACTGAGGCGTGGAACCGCCGCGGTCAGCACGAGAATGACCTGCCGGCTACGGAGGATTGGGTTGGCAAGGATTTGGCCTCCGGTTCCGACGTCCCCGCGGGGACGAGCGGAGTACTCGATCCGTCCCAAAGGACCACCAGTCTTTCTAACCCTCGACACCATTACATTCTCGACTCCGATGTGCTCCCACAAAAGGTCTCCAACGAACGTCTCTTCGCCGAGCTCTTCGGTGATGAACCCGAGGCCGTCTGGCTCGACGGCAACCTACCTGACAATGACTCGTCACGGTTTTCAATCATGGGTGCGCCGTCCGGTCCGCTGAGCAAAGTAGCGACTGCCTCTGTGTCGGAAGGGACTGTCGAAGTCCGCTCAGCCGGTGGCGAATCAAAGAGCTTCATTCAGTCGTCCGGGTTCTTCGACTGGCTCGATGGTGAGTTCGCTGGCACGACTGTCTCAGTGTCAGGCACAGGAGTTGAACCGCCCAGCGCCGGATCCGAAATCCCCTACATACGGGCGGACAGCCAAGACCTGCCGTTCGAGTTCCGGCTTGGGTGGGTCGGTTACCTCGGCTACGAGCTCAAGGCCGAGGTCGGCTCACCGAATCGGCACGAATCCGACTTGCCTGACGCCGTCATGATGTTCTTGGACCGCGCGTTGGTCATCGATCACGACACCGAGCGCATCCACCTTCTGGCGCTGCGTCGCGCCGATGACTCAGACGGCCAAGCAGCTAACCAGGTCTGGCTCGACCACACACGCACGCGGATCGCATCGGTCCCCGCCGATGAGGTCACTGGCGCTCACAAACCGAACACCACCTCGGCGAAGGTGGACACCACAGACCCAGCGAAACGCCGCAATCCAAATCTCGTGGCACGACACAGTCGGGACGAGTACCTCGACCTCATCTACCAAGTGCAAGGGAAGATCACCGATGGCGAGACCTACGAAGTCTGCCTGACGAACATGCTCGAAGGCACCGCCGACCCGCACGAAACTCCGCTAGAAATGTACCTGCGGCTGCGCGCGGACAACCCGACGCCGTTCGGGGCGTTCATCCGCACGCGTGAGGCGGCGATTCTCAGCACCTCACCTGAGCGATTTCTGAGGATTGGCGCAGACGGCCGAGTGGAGTCTAAGCCGATCAAGGGTACTCGGCCCAGGGGAGCGAACCCGGCCGAGGACGAGGCGATCAAGGCTGAGTTGGCCGCCTCGGTGAAGGATCGGTCGGAAAATCTCATGATCGTCGATCTCGTCCGGCACGACCTCGGGAGCACGGCCGAGCTGGGATCGGTGCAGGTGGACACGCTGTTCGGGATCGAATCCTATGCGACGGTGCATCAGATGGTCTCGACGGTGAGTTCACGCTTGGCAAAGGACGCCAGTCCGGTGGCGTGTGTGCGGGCGGCGTTCCCACCGGGGTCGATGACCGGGGCGCCGAAGCTGCGGACGATGGCGATCATCGATGAGCTCGAGGCCGCCGCGCGTGGGGTGTACAGCGGCGCGGTCGGGTACTTCTCGTTCGGCGGTGCCGTCGATCTCAGCGTCGTCATTCGCACGCTCGTCGTCCACGGTGAGAAGGTGAGGTACGGGGTCGGCGGAGCGATCGTCGCACTCTCGGACTCCGACGAGGAGTACGCGGAAACCGTGGTGAAAGCAGCCCCGGTGCTGAGGTTGCTCGGCTCTGCGGACTTCCCGGGCAAGGACACCGTTCATACGGATGTTCTGTCCGCGCGGGGGACGTGCATCCGTTCGACTGAGCAGTTCGGCGAAGTTGACTTCCAGACCATGATTCCCGCCGAGGAGGTCGGACCGGCTGATACCGTTGTGGCCGAATATTCGGGCGGAGTCGAGCGATGAACGTGTGGCTGTGGAATCAACGGGAAAGCCGTTTCCAAGAGCCAATGGCGGACATCAGCTCATCGACGCTGATGGCTGCCGATTCGTGGTTTGTTGAAGACGGTCGGGCACGAGCGTTCGACCGCCATCGGGCACGGTTCGGTGATGCTGCTGCTCAGGTAGGGATGGGTAGCGCGATCACCAAGGGTTTCTGGGCGGCAGTGGTCGAGAAGATCCCGGCGACGGGGGAGTGGTTCCCACGCGTGGACGTCCTCGAGGATCCCTCAGGAGCTGAGCGGTTGCTGGCATTTCGCCTGCGGCCGGCACCTTCGCGGACTCGTGAGTTGCGGGTTCTCGTCCCGTCACATTCCGACCCGCGCACTACTCCGTGCCGCAAAGGTCCGGACATTGCCTTGCTTGAGCGTGTGAGGGCGGATGCCCGCGAGCAGTTCGGCTGTGACGAGGTATTGCTCATCAATGAGGATGGGTACGTAATCGAGGGAGCGACGACGAGCCTGCTGTGGTGGGACGAAGAGACACTTTGTACACCGGATCCGGAGATGGGTGCGTTGCCGGGTGTCACCTCGGCGGTGATCCTCGAGGAGGCGCGCACTCGGTCGATTCCGATCGAGTTGCGGCGAGTGCGGCCCGAGGGGCTTGTCGGGCACGAGGTGTGGCTCGTCAACGCGCTCCACGGGATTCGACGAGTGAGCGAATTCGTTGACGGGCGCGGCTTTCACGACAGCGTGCAGCGCGGCGACGAGTCGGACCAGGCTTGGGCTAGGTAGGCATAGAGGCGTGCCCCATTCGGATGCGGTCCGGCTCAGCCGTTGGCGTGAATGGTTGGAAACGATTAGGGTCGCTCCGGGCATGTGAAAACTGACAAGTATGTCTGTCTTAACGGATGGCAAGCTCGTTTGCATTGTTGGAGGGACTTCTGTGACCGAAGATTCGAGGGTTGTCGCGACCACCAGTTACACCGGCAGCGCATTCGACCACGAGTACTCGGTGATAGCCAAACATACTCCGTGGAAGACGACGGTCACAGCGGTCTCTATCGACGATGTCGAGTATCCGATCGGTCGACTATCTACGGCAGGCTCCGAGGGTGAGCCTGAGGTAGCCGTCCGTGCGAGTGGATGGCTGAAGACTCGGCTCAAAGTTCATCGGCGGACCGAGATCGGATCGATGCCTTCGCGGGAAGAAATTCACGTGACGAGTGCGGCGATGGGTGGTGCCGGTGAGGTCGAGGTCCGGAAAGATCTCGATGTTGTGCCATTGCTGCCCGAGGCCGGCAGTCGTTCAGAGGCGCGTGAGCGTCGACGGGCGGCGCATCCGGAGCGATATGCGCTTGTCTCTGGGGTGACGACCCTGGTGCGGTTGCTTCTCCCGCTGCTCGGGCTGGGCGCCTTGCTTGCTTGGTTGTTCGACACGATTGCACGATGGATGAAGGACCATTTGTGGCCGTGGTTTGAGCCGATCGCTCACTGGTTGCAGTCGGTGCTGGCTCCGGTGGGTGAGTTTTTCGAGTGGCTGTTCAATCTGCTGTTCGGGTGGATCCCGGACATATCCCTGGGAGTTCCGGACTGGGTGATGACCACCTTGCGTATTGGGCTGCTTGTCCTGCTCGCCTACTTCGCGAGTCGCAGCAACCTCAAGCGCCGTCAGAGGAAGCTCGAAGAGGCTCGGATACCGCAATCAGTGGAACCTAACGAACCTGAATGATGATGGCGGCGATGGCAGCGGCGAGGGCGAGGCAGATGCCAAGTGAGAGTAAGCCCTTCCACCACCAGCGCATGTTCTTGATCAGGCCGACCAGCGACGTCACGATCAGACCGAGGATGAGCCACCCTAAAGTCACTGGCAGGCCGATGAGGAATCCGAGGAACTCAACTCCTTGTCGGTCGGTTTCAAAGCAGCCGAAGCCCGCACCTTGGCAGGGATTGCCGACCGCCGTGTCGGACGCCAGTAGCCACGTGATGAAGAAGGCGATGAAAGCGACGAACCACACGCCGAAGACGATCAATGGTGGGCCCCACCGATCGATTCCCGATCTCGGCGAGATCTGAGTTGTCATGAGCTGACTGTAGTCTGGGAAATGCCACATCAAAAGCCCCAGTCAGCCTGGTGATAAAAACACGAGACGGCGTGAAGCGGTGCCCATGATTCCGATAGCAGTTACGCCAGTTCGGTAGCCGAAATCCCAATATACGGACTGAAGTACTGGAGATACGAACTCTACAAGTAGTCTGCACTGTATCTGGCACATCGAAAGCTCATTATAGACATGCCTCACTCTTTGGAGTGTGGACGATTGTGAATGCGACTACGGTGCATGTCATTCTTGATGCATTTAAATTGTTACTTCGAGATTCGCGGAGAGTGGTTTAATTGGGGAATCTGGCAGAGTGGGTGTCTGCGCTCGGCGCGATTGGTGCGTTGATTGCTGCGATTTGGGCAGCGGCTACTTCCGGGAAACTGTTTCGAATCGAGTCATCTCGGGATAAACATGCGTCTGAACGAATGGAGAAGGAACAGGCCAGTGGCATAGCGTCGTGGTGTGTAAAAATAATCCAAAAGGCAGACGGCGATTCGACTGCGGCGAACGGTATTCAAGTTCACAACAGTACCGACTCGCCGGTGTATTACGTTGAAGTCTGGAGCACCTACTCAGTGTCGAAAGACTCAGCACCTGTGCAGAAGAAGCCGCTAAGGATGGATGTCTTGCCGCCCGGAGACTTTGTGTCAGAAGAACACAAAACCTACCATTGGGGATTCCCGAATCAAAAGGAAGATGTAAAAGGACTGGTTCGTCCTATTACTAAGAATTCCAATTGGCGTGTAATTGAAGTCAGGTTCACTGATTCTTATGGCGTGAGATGGGCGCGTAATGACGTTGGTCTGTGGAAGGTATCCCATCAGCCGGGTGTTTGAATCAATTTCTGTTCCGACTGGTCTCGAAGGCAGGAGCGTGTTAAGTCTGAATGCCTTCACGCATTCGAATTCACCGATATCGCTTGCAGCTAATTAGCTGATTATTGTGTATTAGCGGGCCAGCATCCACTCCACGATTGCTGCGACATGCGCATCGACGGAATCGATGGCCGGCAGGGGAGCGGTCTCTGGTGGGACCAACAGGCCGATTTCAGTGCAAGACAGGGTCACCGCGTCGGCGCCGCGGGCCTTGAGATCGTTCATGATTTCGACGTACCGGGCACGCGACTTGTCCGTGAAGACTCCTTGGGTGAGTTCGTCCCAGATGATCTGATCTACCTCAAGGCACGTCGCCTCGTCCGGAACCAAAGTCCTGATGCCCTGCGCCTCGAGGCGACCAGTGTAAAAATCCTCGAGCATTGTCCATCGGGTACCAAGCACAGCCAGCGTTGAATAGCCTCGGCGCTTCGCCATTGTCGCGATCGAATCGACCATGTGTATAAGGGGCGCGTCGACCTGCGCCTCGATCGCTGGGGCGCACTTGTGCATGAGATTCGTGGCAATCGCGACAGCCTCGGCGCCTCCATCGACCAAACGCTGTGCCGTCGAGACGAGCGATGCATCACTGCCAGCCCAGTCGTTGGCCTCCTGCAGCTCCCGGATATCTGCGAAGTCGCATGAGTCGAGTAGGATCTGCGCAGAATGATGACCGCCGAGCTGCTTAGCCACGGCATCATTGATCTTCGTGTAGTACTCGATGCTCGAATGCCAACTCATTCCACCCAACAGACCGATCCTACGCATACTCCAACTCCTCGATTCGGCAATGACTTCAACGCGACTACTTCCAGTGTGGTGCGCATCATCTGCCTCCGGTAGACCCAGTTCGCTCTGCTCTGGCATAAGCTGGACTTATGGCAACTGTCTTCGAGCAGGCTCTCGACCTCGGTGAGCCCAAACGCCTCCTCATCTTCGGCGCCATCGCCGAATCCGGCAGCATCGGTGCCGCCGCCCGTGAACTCGGCTGGTCCCAACCAGCGCTGTCCCAGCACATGAACGCCCTGGAAAAGGACCTCGGCGTCACCCTCTTCGACCGCACGCCACGCGGCATCCGACTCACCACTGCCGGCCAACTCGCCCGCATCCGTGCCAATGAGGTGGCCGCCTCGATGACGGGATTGCGCAGTGACCTTGCGAAAGCCTTCGGACTCGGCGGACGCAATGTCCGGCTCGCCGGATTCCCCAGCTTCGTCATCGGCCCACTGGCTGCGGCGCTCGGCCGGTTAGAGGCAAACGCGGGCACGCAGACGGACTCACCACTTCACCACTCCTACGAAGTCTCCGAGGCCGAGCCGCCCGAAGCGCTGCGTCTGCTCGACGACGGGGCCATCGATATCGCCTTCCTCTTCCACCATGAAGACGAAGCCCCACCCGAGCTGGCCGGACACATGACCGTCGATCTCGGTGCCGACCACCTCGACCTGCTCGTACCCGAACGGTGGAACCGAGCCGGACAGATCCAACACCTCAACGATGTCGCCGACCTTCCATGGATCATGGGATGCGTACGCTGCCGGTCGACCGCCGAACGTCTCTGCCGTACCGCCGGCTTCGAGCCCCGTACCCGGCACATCACCGACAATCCCGGCGCGATCCAATCACTCATCTCCAACGGACTCGGCGTCGCGCTGCTGCCTCGCAGCGCCCGCCGCTACTCCCAAATCGCGGGCATCGACCCCATCGCCCTGGAAGAAGCCGGTGCCCGTCGAGTCTCCGCGCTGATCCCCGACGGTCTGGCAGACGCCTCCGAGGTGGTTGACCTCCTCGATGCGCTGCGAGCCGCCGATACCGCCGTCGGTGGGACAGGAGCGCCTACCGGCGCCGATGCAGCAGAAGCCGCTAACGGTGCATCCGCCGCCGGCACCGCGACCGACCGTTACAGTGACTCCTGATGAGCACGTTCACCAAAGTCCTCGATAGGTGGCTGACGGTCACTACGGCCGCGGCCATCATCGTGATGATGCTCCACATCGTCACCCACGCCCTGGCCCGATCGATCTTCCACGCCCCTCTCTACGGCACCAACGAGATCGTCGAATACTGGTACCTGCCGATCGTTGCGCTCCTCGGCATCCCCGCCGCCCAGCTGCAGAAGGAACACATCACCGTCACCATGGCCATCGAGCGGGCCAAGCCAGCCACCGCTGCGGTGTTCACGGTCTTCGCGTGCCTCCTCGGCGCACTCGTGTCGATCGCCTTCGCCTGGTTCGGGCTGGGCAAAGCGCTGGAGAACACGGCGATCGGTTCGACCGCCGACGTCTCCGCCGTCATCACCTGGCCCGTGTACTACCTCGTGCCGATCGTGTTCGTTCTCCTCGCCGTGCTCTACATCCTTGACGCCGTTGCCACTCTCCTTCGCCGCGACCGGACAGGGGAGGAGCAGTGAACGCGAACACCGACCTCACCGGGACACCCCTGCCACCAGAAGACTCAAGCATTTCGAACGTCGCGGGCCCTCAACCCCCGAACACCACTGCGCTCTTCCCCACAGGCTCGCGCCGCGGACGCCCCGGCGCACTGGCCCTGACCATCGGGTTCGGACTTGTCGCAGTCTGCCTCATTGGCCTCTTCACCAGCCCAAGTGCCGCGATTGGCGGGGCCTGGTGCATCGGGATGATGCTCGTCCTCTTGTTCCTCTCTGTCCCGGTGGCCATTGCACTCTCGGTGCCGTCGATCATCGGCGTCTACGCCGTTTCCGGCATTCCGGCGACGATGAACATCCTCTCCACCGCCCCATTCAGCGCCGTCTCCGACTGGTCGATGAGCGTGCTTCCCATGTTCATCTTCATGGGCATGCTGCTCACCCAATCCGGACTCTCCGGCAAGATCTACCGCGTCGCCGACCACTGGTTTAGCTGGCTTCCCGGAGGCATCGGCATCGGCACCACCTTCGCCGGGGCGGGACTCTCCGCCGTCACCGGCTCGACCATCGGCATGACCTACGCCCTGGGCCGAGCCGGCATCCCCGAAATGCTCAAAGCCGGCTACGACCGCCGCATGGCCGTCGGCACGATCATGGTCTCCGGAATGACCGGCAACCTCATTCCACCCTCGATCCTCATGGTCGTCTACGCAGGCATCGCCTCCGTGCCGGTCGGCCCCGCCCTCATGGCCGGTGCCGTCCCCGGAATTCTGCTCGCAGTCTGCTTCGCCGCCTTCATCTTCGCCATCGGCGTCATCGCCCCGAAACTCGTCGGCCGCGGCCAGAACGCCCAGAACACAGCAGACGCAGCCGACACCACCCGCCCCGCGACCACCTGGCGCGACCGCTTCACCTCCCTGACCGGGGTCTGGGGTTTCGCGGTCATCCTCGTCGTCCTCTTCGGCGGAATGTTCTCCGGCATCTTCACCCCCACCGAGGCCGGAGCCGCCTCCGCACTCTGCTCACTCCTGCTGTGCCTGTGGGAGAAACGAGGCGAACAACCGTGGCGCAAGGTCGCGGACTCGGCCATGGATACGGTGGCGGCCACCTCGGCGATCTTCTTCATCATGATCGGCGCGACCATGCTCACGAGCCTGCTCGCCATCACCGGACTCGCCCCCATCCTCACCGGCCTCATCACGGACCTCGGGCTCTCGCGCATCGGATTTCTGCTCGTCCTCATCGTCCTCTACATCGTCATGGGCATGTTCTTCGACACCCTGTCGATGATGCTGCTGACCATCCCGATCCTCCTGCCCACCCTCGAGACGATGGGCGTGAGCCCGCTGTGGTTCGGGGTCTTCGTCGTCCTCCTCGGCGAGTTCGCCATGGTCACCCCGCCGGTCGGCATCATTCCCTACATCGTCCACTCGATCGCGAAGAACCCCGAGGTCAACCTCGGTGCCACGGTCACGCTGCGCGACATCTTCATCTCGCTACTGTGGTTCCTGCCCGTCGTCGTCATCTTCCTCATTCTCATGGTCGCCGTGCCCGGAATGACCGAATGGCTGCCCGACCTCATCAGCCGCACCAGCGGGGGAATGTCCGGATAACCCTCGCCGAGGCGGCCCGTCCACCCGTGCCCTGTGTCGTTTGGGTGGCTGCCGCAGGGTGTGAGCGGACTCATGGTTAGGGTCACCTCATTCAGGCATATGATTGGAGGGAATTCTCAGCCTTCGTTCAAAGGAGTCCCATGAAGCGCATCCGCACGGCAGCACGTCCTGCTCAGGTCATTGCGGCGGTCGCATCGCTGGCACTGTTGGCCGGATGTGCCGGATCAGTCGGTGGCGACGGCTCGGGTTCCGGGGACTCTGCGGGGGAGGGCTTCGCCTACGACGCTTCCCAGGACGAGATTGATGAGGCACTGGCCGACCTTGACCCGGTGACGATCAAGTTCCAGCCGTCGGCGATGTCGGAGAAGTCGATCCTCGCGCCGAACGGCCTCGATGTGAAGAAGGCTATCGAGGAGCGCTCCGGCGGAAAGATCACCGTCGACATCGTGTGGGGACAGGCGATCGCCAGCTACGAAGACGTCGATGACGCTCTGGCCGATGGCCGCGTCGACCTTGCTTTCACTCTGCCGTCGTACACCCCGGCCGAGTACCCAGCCTTCGACGCGATCGGCACAGCCATGTCGACGCTGCCGTCTTCGCCGGTAGCCAGTGACCTGGCGGCGAATGCGGCCGGTGTGCAGGCCGCGTGGGAGACGCCCGAGGTGCTTGAGGAATTCGAGAAGAAGAACCTTGTTCCGCTCATTCCGATGCTCGCCGCCGGTGGGTATTCGACGATGTGCTCGAAGCCGATGACTTCGCTGGAGGACTGGAAGGGTAAGCAGGTGCGCGTCGGTTCGGCCGCCGCCGGCAAGCAGGTGGCCGATCTGGGTGCGACTCCGGTGTCGTTGTCGTTCCCGGAGACCTATGAGGCGTTGCAGCGCGGAACCGTCGATTGCGATCTTGGTCAGCTGGCGCCGAATGTGGAGGCCGGCACCTTCGAGGTGGCCCCGAACATCGGTGTCGCCTCGGATGCGGGTATTGCTCGGTCGGCCGGTGCGATCACGGCGGGCAAGAAGTATTCGGAGCTGCCAGTTGCTTACCAGCAGGTCATCTTCGACTCGATGTCGACGACGTTCTCCACAATGATGGAGGTCGTCATCGGCGCGAAGGCGCAGGCCGTTGAGCAGGCGAAAGACAAAGACGGCAAGGTTGAGCCGTTCGATGATGACGTGCAGAAGCAGATGGCGAAGTACGCGAAGTCCCTGTCGGGCAAGACCGCAGAGAAGGCAGGTGTCACCGATGCACCGAAGACGTTGGACACCGCTGGAACCGAATGGGCGAAGTCCGTGTCCGAGCTGGGCTACGACGACAAGGGCGACTTCGCCTCACTCGACGCGTGGTACCCGGAGGACGCTTCGTACGACAAGCTCGGTGACGAGCTGTTCGCGAAGGTCATGGCTGAGCATCGGCCTGAGTGATTTGTAGAGCATAGAGTTCGACGGCCCGGTTCATGAGTTTGAGCCGGGCCGGTTCGTATTCGATGGCTTAGTTTTCAGTCTGCTTCGAATCATGGTTGAGTGCGGCCACAGGTCATGCGTGGTGCAACATTTCCCACTGGTCTCGTGGAAATTCAGTTTCGGTATCTCCGAGGAGTAGTGCGCGATAGGTCGCCTCCGCAGCCTGCTCCATATTGACGGCCCTGCGGTACGCCATCTCGATGTCGGGTCCAATCGCCGACGAACCGTGATTTCCCATAATGATGCAATTGTGGGTGCCTGCCTGTTCTGCGGCGGTGTCTGCTAGCTCATCTGACCCGTTCGGATAGAAGTCAGTTCTACCTATCGACTTCACATAGAAGGCGTGGTCGAGTGTGAATAGTCGGACCTTGTGTCCAAGAGCATCTAGCAGCACCGCATACTGTGGGTGAAGATGGATTATGCAATTGACATCTGGCCGTGCTTCGTAAGTTCTTTGGTGAAGTTTCCACTCAGAAGACGGTCGCACTGCGGACGCTCTGCTAGTGGGATTCCCTGCTAAGTCAACGGTTGCATACGAGTCGACAGTCAGTTTGTCGAGGAAGGTTCCTGCGCCGGTGACTGCGAATTCGTCGGCGCCGGGCACTCGAACCGAGAGATTGCCACCGCTCGCAAGTGCGAGTCCTTTCTGGACCGCGTTCAGACCGACTTGGCTGAGTTCGGTGACGAGTTCGAACAGCTGTTCGTTCATGGGTGTACTTTCTTGTTGGAAATGAATCGCGTCAGGGTCAGTCTGAAAAGACTTCGGGATTCTTCACAGTCTTAGGTTTTTGGTTGCGGGTCCACTCCAGAAGTCCGTCGACTGCGATCCTGGAATGCTCGCGGATGACATCGTCTGAAGCGCCTGCAATGTGCGGGGTCATGGTGACGATATCTGATGAGAAAAGTGGGTGATCTGTAGCCGTCGGTTCCTGCCAAAAGACATCAAGCCCAACACCTGCCAACCGTCGTTCAGTAACTGCTTGGACGAGGGCTTCTTCATCGATCAATGCCGCTCGAGCGGCATTGATCAGGTATGCATTCGGTTGAATGAGTGACAGTTCTCGAGCACCGAGAAGTCCGACTGTGGACTCCATGAGTGGGACGTGGAGGGTAATAATGTCCGAGGTAGCGAGGACTTCGTCTAGTGGCGCCACGCGGGCATCCCCACCAAAGGCATCTTCCGGAAGGAACGGGTCGTAGACGATGACATCCATACCGAATCCGAGTGCACGCCGAAGCACACCCCTTCCTACGGCACCTCCGCCAAGGATGCCTAGCGTCCGGCCCGAAAGCTGGATTCCCCGAAAGAGTGAATATGGTTCGAAGACATCGTCTTGTGTCCAATTGCCGCCGCGCAACCAGCGCTCCGCCTGACTCGTGTGCCTAACAGTCATGAGCAGAAGAGCGAAGGCAAGATCTGCTGTGACTTCTGCATTTCTTGCTGGAGTGGCAAGCACTGGGATTCCACGGTCAGTGCATGACGGAATGTCGACGTTCACGGGATTAGCTCGGCATGAGACAACGGCGCGTAGCCGTGGTGATTTGGCCAGCGAAGCTTCATCGACACGATCAAGTTCTGTGATGACCACCTCTGCGGTGGACAGTAGTTCGTCGATTCCTCGTGAACTCAGCGATTCCCCGGCGATAGAAGGTTCAACTGAGTGAACGGTGAAATGCTCGCTGAGCTTCTCAGCTTTGGCCGGATCGAAGGCTGCGGTGATGACCAGATTGGGTTTTGAGGTCATGAGGGTCCTTTCTGAAACAGTGAGTAGTTTTGTCAGTGCCGTTACGGTGCCTGAATCAAGGTTGCGTCCTTGATCTGGTGAGCGTCTGCCCGTAACTGACGCAGGGTTTTCCAAGTGGGTTGAATGGCGTCGCGAACTTGCCGGAATGCTTGCGACTGAACTTTATAGATTTGCTGAACATCCGGGGTTGGTTCGAAGCGTCGCACTGGAGTCATCAACACATCCATTGCGTTGTGGACGCTGTCTGCATGTCTTGTGGCGACCAGAGCAAGCGCGGCGCAGCCGCGAGCTCCGAGTTCAGAGTCGTCTGATCTCTCAATCGTTCGACCAGATACGTCAGCAATGATCTGGCAGATCATATCCGACTGTGCGCCACCGCCACTTAGGCGAATCGTGGTGGTCGAATCGATGCCGAGGGTGTCCATGCACTCACGAAGGGATTGTGCCAATCCCTCGTAGACTGCGCGGACCATGTCAGACGTTTTCGTACTTACAGAGAGATTCGCCCAACCGGCTGATGCCGCAGTATCTACAAAAGGGGCTCGTTCGCCGCTGGTGCTGGTATAGGGAAGATAGATGACTCCACCGGCGCCTGGTCCAGAAGTGTCTGCAAGTGACTCAATCTCTTTCCAGCTGAGTTCGGACAGCCCGAGAGAATCTCGCGCCCAGTCGAGGTTAGGAGTTCCGTTCATCGGTGCAAAACACTCGAGGACCTGTCCCTCACCATCAAATGACAAAGTGATGACCGGTAGGTCGGTCGCGGCAGTCTTTTGGCTATGTACTGCACCGACGAAGCTAGTCGTTCCCATGATTGCATATGCCTGCCCAGGCTTTGCGGCACCAAGCCCAATGCCGCCGACCGGAGTATCAACCATGCCTGTGGCCACAGGAAGCCCAGAAGGTAGTCCTGTTGCTTTCGCGGCCGCAGAAGTGATTGATCCAGCGAGGCTAGTTGACGACTTTATGGGAGCGAGAAGCCGTCGAAATCGTTCCTGACCTAATCTTGTGAAGAGTTCATCAGAGTACTTTCCGGTATCTACATCAATGTAGGTTCGACTCGCTTCGGTGGGGTCAGTAGCGATCTCTCCAGTTAGTCGAAAACGAATCCAATCCTTGCAATTGAGATGATGCGCCGATGCCTCAAGTCTCTCGGGATCCGAGGCTTCAAGCTCTTCGAGAAGGACTGGTAGCGCTCCTGAGAATAGGGCGGATCCGGTGATACGACGGACAGCGTCTGCACGACCATCTGACTGCCAGGCATCGACACGATCGCCTGCCCGACCATCCAACCACAGCACAGCTGGTCCGGTTGGATTGCCGTTGCTGTCAATCAGCCATGCTCCGTCTCCTTGCCCAGTGACTGAGACGGCAAGAATCTTTGCCGACGGGGCTTGCGCAAGTGCCTTGTTGGTTGTGAAGCAAACAGCGTCCCAGACTCCCAACATGTCCTGCTCGGCCTGAGTATGCGTCGGCCGACTGATCTCCGTTTCAGTCCGCGAAGACCCTAATACTTCACCTGCGGTCGAGATGACTACGGATTTTACGGCTGTGGTACCTGCGTCGATGCCCAGAATTGCCTCTGTGGTCACTTCGGTCAGCCTTCCGCAGCCTTTGTCGCACCGCTGAGTTCAGTTCGTCGTTTGGCACGTGAAGCCCTTCGAGCCTCGATCTTCTCAGGTTCAATTCCTGGTGCGCGGAGTAGGTATGTAAGGAACAGGCCAATAATGTAGATCGCTGCGAGCACCCAAATCACCGGTGCTACGCCCATGAGAGGAACGAGCCCTGCAATCACGGGCCCAACGAAGTTCGACGCGCCCGCACCAAGGTTGAGCACGGCGACGGCAGCGGCCTTGTGCTCCTTAGCAAGCAGGGGGACCACCGCAGATAGCGGAACATACATGCCGAGAGCGAGACCGTAAATGATTCCGAGGAACATGACGACAAAGTAGTTGGCGCCGACGGCTTGGGGCACATAGTAGAAACCGAGCACGGTGATCGCGGTGGCAAGGCCTCCACCCCAGGCAATTACGTTCAGGCGTCCGAAGATGTCAGATGCGTAGCCCGAGACAAGGTTGGCGAGGACATTCGCGAAAAGCATTGTGCCCCAAATTGAGGACCACTCGGACTGGCTGAAACCAATTGTCTGCACCATGTAGACGTTGAGAAAGACTGCAAACGAGTAGTAGGACATGGTGTTGATAAGTCGCAGGATTCCGCCGACTGCAACTTTAGGTTTCTCCGCCATGATCGTGACAGATTTGACCAGGCCGTCAATGGTTTCCTTCTTAGTCGGCCGGCGGTCGTTCTTCGGGGCTTTGACGAGTACAGCCACCATCGCGGTCGCGATAATAACGAAGACGATTGCAGACCACAAAGTACCGAGCGCTCCGAATGGCTCGACTACTGCCGATACGAAGTAGCCACTGATAACTCCGAGCCCCATCGCGTTGAAGAACCAGTACCATCCAACTGCTTTGCCCATGACCTCATTGGGCGTTTCCATCGTGACCCAGACAAGGAACCCATAAGCAAAAAAGGGATACCCGATAGCTCTGATCGCGTATGCGATGAGCATGATCGTGTAATTGCCCGGAATTACTCCTCCGACGAGGAACACCACTTCGAGGACAATCCAGATCGCGCCTCCGATGATCATCACTCGCCGAGGACCCCACGATTCAGCTAGAGCTCCAGCGAGCCATGCGGCGATAGCAACGATCAGGCCGTAGACAGAGAACAGTGTGGCAATACTGCCCGCGCCAAACCCTTGGTCGGTCAAGTAGTTGGACAAGAAACTTAGCTCGATTCCGTCGCCCACCATGAAAAGCATCAGAGCCAGGAAGCCCCATGCGAGTTTCGACGAGATTCCTTGGCTAATGAGGAATCGAGAGAAGCCGCTCGGCTGTGGTGCGGCAGTGAGATCGGACATCGTCTCTCCTTTGAGCGTGAACATTTGTTCACCCAAGTGAACAATCGTAAAGGTAGGATAAGCATTGCGAGGGCGAAGTCAAGAGGAACCCGTAATGGTTTGTCACGAAGGGGTGGGGTGTTGATGAGTGATAGGCGAATGCTCGGGAGAGTAGCTCGGCTCCATTACGAGAGCGGCTTGACACATCAAGACATTGCAAAGCTCTTCAATCTCTCGAGAGTGAAAGTTACGCGAATGCTGGCGGAAGCAAAGCATTTGGGCATCGTGAAGATCACTGTCAACTCTGATGAGCGACCGTTTTTTGAAGTCGAGAGGGCAATTGTTAGCAAATTTGGGCTGAAAGGAGTTTGGGTTTCACCGCCGGTGGATAGTGTCGACGCGCCTGGACAGGCATTTGACGGAAAAGTGCTAGGGGTCACTGGGGCAGAAGCAATGCATTTGCTACTCAGTCGAGCTAGACGAGTGGTAATTGGACTGAGCGCAGCGGTGAGCGCGAGCGCAGAGCAACTGCCAAAGTTTTCGGCTCCAGAACTTGAGATTTTCCCTTTGGCTGGCGGTCGAGCTGGCCGCGCCAGTGGATCCAACCCGCAGGAGTTGGTGGCAACTGTTGCGACCGCGACAGGAGGTCAAGGTTATCAATTGCCAGCACCGCTGATCGCCGCAGACTCTAGAGTCTACGGGGCGCTTATGGACAGAGCAGGGTGTGCAGACGTTCTTGACGAGGCGGCGCGCGCTGATCTGTTGATTGTAGGCGTGGGTTCTGCTGATCAGGTCGCACCAGTGTTCCGTCAGCAGACCAGTGAACCCGATCTCGAGGAGATCGCACGGTCTAGTGCAGTAGGTGATATTTCTGCCCGCTTCTTTGATTCCTCGGGGGAGCCGGCCGTCGAAGACTTAGACAGTCGGGTGATTGGGCTGTCTCTTGCGCAAATGAGGAGAATTTCAAATCGACTGGCAATTGCAGGAGGCCAGGCAAAAGTGGCAGCCGTTCGCGCTGTCTTGGTCTCAGGAATGGTCAATTATCTTGTGACCGACCTGTCGTGTGCACAGGCACTTCTCGAAGAGTCGGACTGAGCGGCAGTCGTGAAAGGGACAGATTGGCTGACGCACTCGAGAGCCGGGCGGCAGGTATAGATGACAGAACGCCTTGAGTCTGAGCATCTCGTGGGTCTGAAGCAGCGGTTCAACTAGGCTGGTCGCGGAACGTATCGCAAGTGGGAAAGGCTGACGGGTGACGATCCTCTACACCATCGGACTGGGCGTCCTCAGCGCGCTCATCGTCGGATTCCTCGTCCGGCGGATGATGCTCACCGGCACTGGAGCCGCCCGCAACACTATCGTCTCCCTCATCATGGGCCTCTCGATCTGGCCCATCACCCTCCAGGCGTACAAACTCCTCGGCATCTCCGAATCCGAACAGTATCCGAGCCTGTCGATGAGCTTCCCCGCCATCATGGTCTTCCTACTGCTCTTCGCCTGGTTCATCGTCATCCAGATGTTCGTCCTCCTCGCGATCGAACTCATCATGCCTTCGGGCACCCTGAGCTCACTCATCCGCAACGCACCGAAGATCCCCACCTGGTACCGCCGCGTCAACCGCCTGGCCCAGATCCAGAAGATCCTCATCAAATTCGGCCTCTCCCGCTACCTCCGACCCCGAATCCCGACCCTGCGCGTCTCCCTTCGAGAGATCGCCGCCACCACCCGTGACGCGTTGGCCGCCTCGGGGGTCACGTTCATCAAGCTCGGCCAGTTCATCGCCACCCGCGGTGACATGATCCCGCACGAATTCGTCGAGGAGTTCTCCACCCTCCAAGCCGGGGTGAAGCCCGTTCCCTTCGCCGAGGTGAAGGATCAACTCGAGGCCGAATGGGGCCGTCCCGTCGCCGAGGTGTTCGCCGAGTTCGATGAGAAACCCTTCGCGGGTGCCTCCGTCGCCCAGGTCCACCGAGCCGTGACCTGGGAAGGTCGCGTGGTCGCGGTGAAAGTGCAGCGGCCGAAGATCCGCAAACAGGTCCGAGCCGACTGCGACATCGTCCTCACCCTGGCCGACCGTCTCGATCGCACCACCGACTGGGCGAAGAAGATCGGCATCGCGAAGCTCGCCCGCAGCTTCGTCGATTCACTACAGGGCGAACTCGACTATCGCGGCGAGCTCGCCCACATCGAAGCCCTCCGCCTCGCCGACGAGACCGGGCGGTCGACGACGAAGACTGATTCCGTCGTCCACATCCCTCACGTGTACAAGGAGCTCTCCGGCGAGTTCGTCATCGTCATGGACCTCGTTGAAGGTTCCCCTCTGTCCCACGGCGCCGAGGTGGTCGACCACCTCTCCGAAATCGCGCGCAGAGAGATCGCCCAGGATCTCTTCCTCATGGTCGTCCGGCAGGTGCTCGGCAAGGGAATCTTCCACGCCGACCTCCACCCCGGAAACATCGTCGTCTCGAGCGCGGGCCGTGCCGGTCTCGTCGACTTCGGCGCCGTCGGCCGCATCGACAAACGCGACCGCCGAGCCATCGCGTTGCTGCTCATGGCCTTCGACTCGCAGAACTCCCAGGCCGCGACCGCTGCAATTCTCGAATTGCTCGGCACTCCGAGCGAGGTGAATCTGCGGGAGTTGCAGCGAGAGATCGGGCAGATCATGCTGAAGTACGGAGATGGTGCTCCGGGTTCGACCTCGGCGGCATTGTTCGGGGAACTCATTGACTTCGTCGTCGACTTCGGATTCCCAATGCCTGCCTCGGTGGCGACTGCATTCCGTGCGATCAGTACTCTCGAAGGATCGATCACCCGGCTGGTGCCCGAACTCAACCTGCTGGCGCTCGTGACTCAGAACGGCAAGACACTGCTCCGTGAGGTCGGGGGACTGGGAGTCGACCGACACGAGATGACGCTCTACGCAGCGGCAACCGCACCGCAGATCGCCGAGCTTCCCGGGCAGATTTCGCGCATTGCTGGCCATCTGCAGGACGGTACGCTCGACGTCGGTACGAGCGGACTGAACATTGCGACTATCAAGAATCTGCTTGTTTCCACGGTCGAGCAGTTCATTCAGGTGATCGTCTCGACTGCACTAATCCTTGGCGGAGTGATCCTCATGGCCGCGGACTTCGGTCCGCCTCTGGCTCCCGAACTCAAGCTCTTCACGTACTTCGGGGCGTGGATGTTGCTGGCCGGCAGCGTTATCGCCGCCCTGGTCCTCGCCCCAGCGCTTCGGCAGAGGATGACGTGGGAAGGATTGGGGTAGTCGGCCACCGACTCACAGAGTGAGCCGGGTGGGCCGGCCCATTCGACCTCATCAGATGTCGACCTGGTGCTCGCGCACTCCGTGCTTCTTGCGATACCGCTTATTGAACTCGTAGGCGATCGCGATGACGGCGAGCGAGCCCATCGAGTATGTGAAGTCGAGCCGGGTGCTGGGCAGGATCGCCATCGCGAGAATGACGGCGATCATCGCAAACAGTGCGAAGTACGAAGCATATGGGAAGAGCCACATCTTCATCTTGATGACTTCGCCCTTCTTCTCCATCCGCCGACGCATGCGAATCTGCGATGCGGCGATGAACGCATAGACGACGAGAGCAAGCGCCCCATAGGAATGCAGCAGGATATCGAGGACGACTCCGCCCCCGACGAGATGATCGATGAGGACGGCGAGATACCCGAGCACCGTTGCCAGCAGGACGGCGCGGCGCGGCACACCGGTCTTCGACAGTGTCGTCAGCGCCTTCGGCGCATGGCCTTGGCGAGTCAGGGCGAACATCGTCCGACCGGTGACATAGAGTGCCGAGTTGATCGATGAGAGCACAGCGACGATGGCGAGGATATTGATCGCGATCCCGGCCCATGTGATCCCCATCGTGATCAGAGTCCCGGCGTAGGGGCCGTGCGCATCGGCCGAGAGCCAGCCGACGATATTGCCCGCGATCTCGGTCTTCTTCGACCATGGAGTGATCGTGAGGATGACGAGCATGGAACCGACATAGAACAGCAGCACGCGGTAGATCACCGACCGCGTGGACTTCCTGACCGAGTTCTCAGGATCCTCGGCCTCTGCTGCAGCCATCGTCGCAATCTCGGCTCCGGAGAAGAAGCCGGTGGCGGGCACCACCGCGATGAGCATGCCGATGATGCCCAGCGGTGCGAAGCCGGCCCAGCCGCCTCCATGTTCGCCATCGGCACCGGCCGTCCAGTTCGCGAGTCCATCGGCGAAGGGTCGGCCGTCGGCACCGTTGATCAGTCCCGAGATGTAGATGACAGCAACGAGGATGAACGCGGTGATCGCAACGACCTTGATCATCGCGAACCAGTATTCGAACTCGGCGAACGACTTCGTCGAGAACAGGTTCGTCACGGTCAGTGCGATGAGGATGGCCAGACCGATGATCCACGAGGGAACACCTGGGATCATCCCCTTGAGCAGAGCCGTGGAGGCGGAGACCTCGAAAGCGATGACGACGACCCAGAAGTACCAATACGTCCATCCCGTGATGAAACCCGCCCGATCGCCGAGGACGACGCGAGCGTATTCGTAGAACGAGCCGGTGATCGGTTTGTTGATCGCCATCTCGGCCAGCATCCGCAGGACCAGGGCCGCCAGCAGCCCCGCCAGCAGGAAGGAGAAGATCACGATGGGGCCAGTGGCGACGATGAGGTTGCCGGAGCCGATGAAGAGGCCTGCGCCGATGACCCCGCCGAGGGCAATCATCGAGGTGTGCCGATTCTTCAGCGTCCGTTTGAGTTCAGTTGGCTGTGCATCGGTGCCGGGATCGTGCTCTGAATGCCATACCTGCGGATCCATAGGCTCGTCGTTGAGCTGCGTCATGTGTCCTCCTGGGCGGCGGTGCCCGTGTCGGTGGGAGATGGCCAATGTGTGACCCTCTTCACTGTCCTCGCGTGATGGTGCCACCTGAAGACCCAATCCAGATCACTTATTCGGTACCAGATCTGATCGCGATTCGGGTGTCCGAATGTGCAGGGTGCAGCGCACGCCGACGCACGCCTTGCTCCTGAGCCCAGGGACGCCTCGGAGCAGGGCGTGCGCGTGTGAGAGTGCTCAGTCGATAGCCACGAGGTGGCCCCCTCCGAGATCCTTAAGCGTCACCTTTTCCGGCCCTTGACCCTCTGGCCACACTGGGCTCGGAATTTCGCCGGCGATGAGCGCGCGTTCGCGCCTCTGCCCCGGATCGGCGATCGGAGCCGCATCCATGAGCCGCTGAGTATACGAATGCTGAGGGTTCTCGAATACCTGTCGCCGTGGGCCCATCTCGACGATCTGCCCGAGGTACATGACGGCAACGCGGTGGGCGATGCGTTCGACGACAGCCAGGTCGTGGCTGACGAAGAGATACGACAGGTCGAACTCCTTCTGGAGTTTGATCATGAGGTTGAGCACGGTGGCTCGCACAGAGACATCGAGCGCAGACACTGCCTCGTCGGCGACAATGAGACTCGGATTGAGGGTGAGTGCTCGAGCGATGCAGATTCGTTGGCGCTGACCTCCGGAGAACTGATGCGGGTACTTTCGCATATCGTCCGCAGTCAGTCCCACGAGTTCGAACAGCTCGGCAACACGAGACTCCGCGTCAGCATTCGACGCCGTTCGGTTGAGACGCATCGGATCGCCGACGATCCCGCCCACCGGCTTGCGCGGATTGAGACTGGCGAAGGGATCCTGGAAGATCATCTGCAGATGCCGGCGGTGCGATCGCAGTTCCTTCGTCCCCAGGTCTGTGATATCCGTGTCGAGCAGTCTGATCGACCCGCTGTCGGGTTTCTGCAGGCGCATAGCCAAGTTCGCCAATGTGGTCTTTCCGCAACCGCTCTCACCCACGAGCGCCAAAGTCTCTGCCTTGTCGACATGAAAACTCACGTCCTCGACCGCATGGACGCGCATTCCGCCCGAGATCGAGAAGCTCTTGACCAGATTATCGACTTCGAGAATTCTCGTCATTGGGAGACCTCTTCCTGATCGAGCCGGAACAGCGCGGGGGAGTCAGTGCCGTTCATCGACCCCAGAGTCGGAACAGCGCTCAAGAGCTTCTTCGTATAGGGATGCTGGGGACGGTGGAAGATCGTCTCCACACTGCCGGTTTCGATGGCATAGGACTTCCGCATGACAAGCACTCGGTCGGCGATCTCGGCCACCACCCCCATATCATGGGTGATGAAGATGATCCCCGCGTCGAGGTCGTTCTTGAGTTCTCGCAGTAGGGCGAGGATCTGCGCCTGGATCGTCACGTCCAGAGCCGTCGTCGGCTCATCAGCAATCAGGACCCGTGGTTGGCATGCCAGTGCCATGGCGATGACGACACGTTGCCTCATTCCGCCCGACATCTGATGCGGATACTGGCGGGCACGCCTATGCGGTTCGGGAATCCGCACCCTTTCCATGATCTCGATGACGCCCTTCTTCGCTTCTCGGCGAGACATCCCCTTGTGCACCCGCAGCACCTCGGCGAGCTGGTTGCCCACCGAATAGACCGGGTTGAGTGACGTCAGCGGTTCTTGGAAGATCATCGAAATGTCATTGCCGCGAATCGTGCGCATTGTCGCTTCCGAGGCGGTGCGCAGGTCCACGACGTCACCGCTTGCCCGAGAGAAAGTCATCTGACCGTCGGTGACTTTCCCTGAGGAGGAGAGTTCAACGAGCCGCATGATGGCAAGGGAAGTCACAGACTTTCCCGAACCTGATTCCCCGACGATCGCCAAGACCTCTCCGGGACTGACATCGAAGGACACGTCATTGACAGCAACGTTATCTTGGAACTTCACGGACAGATTCTTCACCGACAGAATCGGTGACTCATCTCCACCGGCTGCCGTGGGACCACTGGTGGGATCGGCGGTGAGCGCTGTGGCGTTCATCGTTCACGTCCTTTGGGATTGAGGGCGTCGTTGAGACCGTCTCCGGAGAGGCTGACACTGAGGACAGCGAGGAAGATTGCCAAACCTGGGAACGCCACCGGCCACCACGCAGTGAGCATCTGTTCGCGGTTGTTACCGAGGATCAGTCCCCAACTCATCGTGTTCGGATCACCGAGGCCGAGGAAGCTCAACCCTGCTTCAAAGAGCATTGCCTGACCGATGACGAGGGTGGACATGACGACGATCGGCGGCAGAGCGTTGGGCAGGATCGTCTTCATGATGATCCAGAAGTCGCCGGCGCCTGCCGCCCGATCATTCCTGACATAGTCGAGTTCGCGAATGCGCAGGAATTCCGCTCGAGTGATGCGCATCGTGGCAGGCCAACTGACGACGCCGATAGCGATCGTGATGGTCAGAAGGCTCGGACTGAACAGAGTGACAAGGACCATGGCGAGCAGCAGCGGCGGCAGGACCTGGAAGAACTCGGTGATGCGCACAGCGACGGAGTCTGCCCAACCGCGATGGTAGCCGGCGAAGCCGCCGAGGATGATTCCGATGGTCGTCGAAAGGATCGCGGCGACCACACCGACGAGCATCGTGGCGCGTCCGCCGTAGAGGAGCTCGGCGAAGAGATCACGTCCCAAGGCGTCTGTTCCCAGCAGCACATCGGATTCTCCCGGGGCTTCCATCGGGATGCCGACGATTTCGAACGGATTGTTCGGATAGACCATCGGCCCGAAGGTGATGGCGAGCAGGATGAATGCGAGCAGCGAAAGGCCCACGAGGGCCACCCGGTTGCGTCGGAACAATGTCCACGCCGTCGTGGGACGTTTCCTCGTCTGCACCGCTGCGGCGGGCGATTGTTCGGGTTGGTCCTGTCCGGTGCCCGGCACCGCCATGATGTCGGTCATTGTGGCCCTCCTGAGATGGCGATCCTGGGATCGATGATGCGGTAGGCCACGTCTGTGACCAGATTGGCGATGATGACGAGTACGGAACTGGACAGCAGGATCCCGAGAATCACTGGTGTGTCTCTGCGGAGGATCGATTCGAGCAGAAGCGAACCGAGTCCCGGCCAGTTGAAGACGACCTCGATGAGCACCACACTCGACAGGAGCGCACCGACGTGGAGTCCGAGCAGTGTGACGACGGGCAGGACCGCGTTGCGCAGCGCATGCTTGAAGATGACGACTTTGCCGCCCAACCCTTTTGCCCAGGCTGTGCGGATGTAGTCGGAGTCGAGGACCTCGAGCATGCTCGTGCGCGCCGTGCGGCTGTAGAGCGCCACATAGATGAGTGCCAGAGCGGTGGCGGGGAGGATGAGATGCATCGTCGTGTCCCACATCTGAGGTAGGGCATGCGGGGAGACGATGATCGAGTTCATTCCCTGGATCGGGAAGATCGGAATAGCGATCGACAATGCCAGGAGCAGCAGCACGGACGTCCAGAACACCGGAGCGGCGAAGCCGACGAGGGCGATGACCGTGACAAAATAGCTGAGGATCCCTTGCGGTTTGATCGCGGCAACGACTCCGAGCAGCGTGCCGATGATGAGTCCGGCGAGCATTCCGGTTCCGGCGAGGAGAACCGTGGGGTACAGCCGCTCACCGATGAGTGCCGTGACATCCTGGCCGAAGTAGAACGAATAGCCGAGGTCGAAATGGGCGATCTGGACCAGGTAGTGCCAGAGCTGAACGATGATCGGATCGTTGAGCCCGTAGGCTTCTCTGATCGATTCGAGCTGCTCGGGGGTCGTGCCGCCGGATTCACCGGCGATGACGGTGGCAGGATCGCCGGGAGCGAGGTGAATGAGGATGAAGTTGAAGATGATGACTGCGAGCAGGAGGAGCACAGCCTGGGCGATGCGGGAGGCAATCGAGCGGCCTCTTGCCAGCGCCATGCTCCTGCGTCCCTTGAGCTTGATCTTCGGTGGGGCGGTCAATGACATGGTCAACCTTCTATCGAGGTGTCGAGCAGCGGCGACATGATGCCGAACGGGCCATTGGGCGGATTCATCACAGCGTTCGAATAGATGTTGCGGTACGTCTGATTCTCAAGTGGAAGCACGGGGAGCTCATCGGTGAGAATCTTCTGAACCTTCGAATAGTCGTCCTTGCGTGTATTTTCGTCAGGTGCGGCGGCGGCCTTCTTGAATAGTCGGTCGACGTCCTTATTGCAGTACTGGGACATGTTCGCCCACAGAACACCCTTCTTGATGTTGCTGCACAGGTAAGTGCGTTCGACTCCGACCGCTGGGTCGCCCCAGTTCCAGACATTGTCGAGCGTCATGTCGTAGTCGTAGTTGGACACACGACTGCCCCAGGTCGGTTCGTCTGCGGAACTGCGGATCCGGACGATGATTCCGACCTCTTTGAGGTTGGCTTTGATGGTCTCGGCCACACTCGACGCCATCTCGGCGCTTCCGGGGAGGTAGTCGAGTTGGATGGTGAACCGTGTGCCGTCTTCGCCGATCGGGTATCCGGCGTCGTCCAGCAGGTCCGCGGCCTTGTCGAGGTCACGGTCATAGTGCGGCATCGACTCATCGAAGTAGGGGCTGCCGCTGGCGATCGGACTCGTTGCAGGCTCGAACTGTCCGCGGTGGAGTTTGTTGGTGAGATAGTCACGATCGATGGCATAGGCGATCGCCTGCCTCACCCGCTTGTCGGTGACATTCTTGCTCTTCACATTGAACCCGAGCCAGGAGATCGAGCCGATTCCCTCATACCCCTTGTCCGCGACCGTGATGTCATCGACTTTTCCCAGGCGGGAGAGAACAGATGGGGTGTTCGTGACCATCATGTCGACCTCGCCCTTCTCCGTTGCCAGGGCAAGGGTGTTCTCGTCGCCGATGATCTCGAAGAGCACCTGCTTCGGCGCATCGTCATTGGGCAGGAAGAAGTTGTCGACCTTGTCGAGCACGATGCGTTTGCCTTCGATATTGCTGGCCAACCGGTAGGGGCCGGAGCCGACGACATCGTGCGAGTTCTGCGGATGGTCGGCCACCGTGTCATCGCTGCCGTAGACGTGCTTGGGGATGACGGGAAGGAACGGCGGACTCATCGCCGTCATCAGCGCGGGATGCCGTCGGGACATCTTGATCACCACGGTGTGGTCATCCGGGGTCTCGACCTTTGTGACAGGTCCGAAGAGGTTGGCACCGAACGGGTGTTCCCTCTTCACCACACCGAGAGAGAACGCCACATCCTCGGAGGTGATGGGCTGTCCATCGTGGAATTTCGCATTCTCGACCAGATGGAGGGTCATCGTCTTCCCGTCAGCTGTTTCTTTCCAGGACTTCGCGAGATACGGCTCGGGTTCGAGCTTGTCGTTGAGCCGAATCGGGCTGGCGAACAGCTGGGTACCAGGGGTGGCTGTCGCCAGCCCAGATTGGACAGCAGGATTGAGGACACGTGGTGCCGACCTGGTGCCGAAGATGAAGGTGTCGTCGGTCGTGCCGACCAGCGCTGACGGTGCGGCACAGCCGCTCGCCGTGACTGTCAGCGCTGCAGCGAATGCCACGGCCGGCATGATCCAGCGGACCGACGAACGCCGTCGTGGTCTGTCCGCATCGTTCTTTCTCCGGATGAACTTCATTGTTCCCTTTCTCACGGCTGTCGGCGGCTAGCCGCCGACGTGTCCGTGAAGTGCTCGTGCCAATTCGCTCACTGGCGCGGGAGTTTCGGTATGGCTGCCGACGGCGATGAGGACGAGGTGCCCGGGTTCCGTCGAGTTAGTGCCGACCGAGGCGACCTGGTCGGTCGCGCATCTCGTTCCGTCGTATTGGATGAGGAACCGCCGTCCGGGGTGCCGTCTGTCGGGGAAGGTTCCCTTGGCGCGGACGAACGTTTCCGGAAGTCTCTGCACCAGTGCACGGAGCCCGTCCGGGTCGATCGCCGAGGATGTCGTGATCGTCCACGAGCTGTGGACCTGTGAGACTTGGTCAGAGACTGAAGCCTGCTGGGGATGGGTCGGATCCTCCGCCGGGACATCCCACTGCCGAGGCGGCTCCCCGGACAGGATTTCGCTGCGGTCGACCACCTCCGCATTGATGCCCGGACGAGAGATCAGCCAGTCCGTGACCGCGTGCACCGTCTGGTCATCGACCAGGTCGGTCTTCGTCAGCAGCAGCCTGTCGGCTCCGCGCAATTGCGAAAGCACAGTTTCGCCCACCCACTTGCGTTTGACGTCCCGGCGAATCGTCGTGACATCCGCGCAGACGACGGCACCGCCCCGGGAGAAGCCGGGATGATCGCCCCAGCGGGCGACGATATCGGGTTGGCCCACGCCGCTGACCTCGACGTAGACCCGTGAGACTGGGGGTTCGGCACGACGCGCAGCTGCAACGGCCGCGGCCATCCCGTCTGAGAGATCGCAGCAGATGCATCCGTTAGCGATCTCCATCGTCCGGCCGTCTCTGGAGCCGATGATCTCAGCATCGATGTTGACAGTTCCGAAATCATTGACGATGACGGCGATGCGCTCGCCGTCCTGACGATCGAGGATCTCGTTGAGCAGCGTGGTCTTCCCCGAACCGAGATAGCCGCCGATCACTGTCATCTCGATCATGGGTTCACCCGACCGCCGAGAAATGTCGACCGGCCACAACGGTGCCGCGAACAGTGATCTCACGCAATTCCGCAGGCTCGCATTCGTATGGGTCTCGGTCGAGAATCGCGAAGTCCGCGAATTTGCCGGACTCCAGCGAGCCGACGAGATGGTCGAGCTTGAGCATGTAGGCCGCTCCGATCGTGACCGCGTCAAGAGCGTCAGGGACGCTGATACGTTCGTGTTCGCCGAGGATCCTGCCGCTGGGTGTGGCACGTTCGGCGGCATAGGACGCCGTCGCCAAGGGATCGAGCGGTGTGATCGGCGTATCGCAGTGGAACGAGATCGGCACTCCGATGCGCAGCGCGGTGGCTGCGGCATCCATCCGTTCCGCACGATCCGGTCCGAGAATGAGATCACGATGCTGATCGCCCCAGTACCAGATGTGATTGGAGAAGATGTTCGCGCACATTCCCAGTGCCTTCATCCGGCGATACTGCGCCGGTGTGGACAGCTGACTGTGTGTGACCGTGTGGCGGTGGTCCCAGCGGGGAACCTCCCGCAACACCTGTTCGACGGTGTCGAGGTAGAGCTCGGTAGCCTCGTCGCCGTTGCAGTGGACGTGAATGAGGGCACCGGTCGCGTGATACGCGCGGAACGCGGTGGAGAACTGTTCGGGCGAGGAGAGCCAGATGCCGTTGTCGTCACCGGCGATGTAGCCGGGATCCTGGAGTCGGGCGGTGAAGCCCTGGATGGATCCGTCGAGGAAGAGTTTGACCCCGCCGAGGTGGACCTTGTCGCTGCTGGTGCTCGTCAGATCGGCAAGACGAGCGGCTTCGTCGGCCGCATCACCGTTGCCGCCCATCCCACCCCCACGGTGGAACAAGGAGAGTCGAACCGGGTACGACTCATCGTCGATGATCTCGCGGTGTGCTTCGAGGTCGTCGGTGAAGAGGTACGGATTGCCCAGGTCGGCGGCTGTCGTGACGCCGTGGTTGCAGGCGTCGGCACCGAAATTCTGTAGGGCCGATGCGCTGAATTCTCCACCCAGAACGGACGTTGCGCTCTTGACGAGAGCGATCGCGGGCGGTTCCTGCAGTTCACCTGTGGGCTCACCGGCTGAGTCTTTGACAACTCCCTCGACAGGGCAGTCCCGGTCGATGCCTTCCTGACTGAGCATCTCGGAATTGATTGTGGCGAGGTGACCGCTTTGGTGCATGACGAAGATCGGGCGGGTGTTCGAGACCTCGTCGAGGTGAGTACGGTCGAGTCGATCACCGGGGAAAAAGATCGGGTCGAGCCCCCAGGCTCTCAGGATCTCACCGTCGGCGAGTTTCGAGTCGGCTTCCCTCAGCCTGTCCTGGACCTCTTCGATGCTCTTGCAGCCGGTCCAGACCTTGCCGTCCGGTCCCTTCCGCGTGTAGTAGCCGATGTAGGTCTGTTCCCACATTCCGCCGCTTTTCGCATGCGCGTGGGCTTCGACCATTCCGGGGAAGATCACCGAGTCCGCATAGCGATCGTCGATGCGTGAGGGACCGTAGGCCCTGAGCTCGTCCAGCGAGCCGATGGCGCGGATGCGGGAGCCGCGGACCATGATCGCTTCGGCACTGGGCCGCGCCGGGTCCAGAGTTCTCACGAGTTTTGCGGGGTAGATGACTTGCTCGGAGGATTCCATCTCTGGGAGCCAGCTTTCTGCGGTCTCGGCAACGTCGTCGAACCGCGGATCGGAAGTATTGAGGTGGTGCAGTGGTGTCGGCAATGACGCCAGCGCTACAGTATTGCGTCGACGTCACCAGGGACGATGGTGTTCGGGCACCGAGACGGGGTCGGCGCCCGAACACCATCAGTCGAGAAGAGCCCGGAGGGTCATCGACTCACACGAAGTCCTTGTACTTGTCCAGGGTCCGCACCGGCTTGCGCAGAGCGTCGCGACGGAACGGATCGCCGAGCTCCTTTGTGCACATGACTTCGATGACCGTGGTCTTGCCTTCGTTCATCTGCGCCTCGACGGCTTTCTGCAGAGCAGGGCCGACCTCGTCGAGCTGGTCGACGACGATGCCGTCTGCGCCCATCGACTCGGCCATCGCCGCGAAGCTCTCACCGTTGTCGAGCTCGCCGGCGATGAAGCGGTGTCCGTAGAACTCGACCTGGTTCTTCTTCTCCGCACCCCACTGACGGTTGCGGAAGACGACGGCAGTGACCGGAATGTCGTGGCGGACGGCAGTGAGGACCTCGACCATGCTCATCGCCCAGGCACCGTCGCCGGCATAGGCGATGGCCGGGCGATCAGGGGCTGCGCGCTTGGCGCCGATGATCGTCGGCAGCGCATAGCCGCAGTTGCCGAAGCTCATCGGAGCGAAGAAGCTGCGGGGACGTTCGAAGCGCAGGTAGCTGTGCGCGACGGAGTTGATGTTGCCGATGTCGGTGGAGACCATGACGTCGGCCGGCATCGCCTTCTCGAGCTCCCGCAGCACCTGACGTGGGTGCAGCCAGTTGCCGTCCTCCTTCTCGGCCTCTTCGATGGCGTCGAGGGAGAACTCGTCCTTCTCATGGGTCCACGAATCCAGCTCGGCCTCCCACGCCTCCTTCTCAGCGCGGATGAGCTCTGCTCGCTGGTCCTTCGTGGCATCACAGGCGACCTTGCGATCGTTGAGGCGGGCGAGGAGATCCTCGGCGACGGCCTTGGCATCGCCGCAGATGCCGACGTCGATCTTCTTGACCAGCCCGAGCATCTTCTGGTCGGCATCGACCTGGATGATCTTTGCGTTGGTGGGCCAGTAGTCGAATTCGTACTGCGGCAGCGTGCCGAAGGGGCCGAGGCGAGTTCCGAGTGCCAACACCACATCGGCCTGGTTGATCAGGGTCATTCCAGCTTTCGAACCCTGGTAGCCGAGGGGGCCTGCCCACAGCGGGTGGCTGGCAGGGAACGAGTCGTTGTGCTGGTAGCTGTTGACCACCGGCGAACCGAGGCGCTCGGCCAGCGTGATGCACTCATCGACGCCATCGGCCATGACGACTCCGCCGCCGGAGACGATGACTGGGTTCTTCGCCGCGGCGAGCAGCGCGGCGGCCTCTTCGAGGCTTTCGGCTCCACCGGGTCCGCGATCGATCTGCTGTGGCTGGGGGATCTCCGGGGCACATTCGCCGTAGAAGTAGTCACGGGGAATATTCAGCTGTGTCGGTCCCATCTCCGACTTCGCGCGATCGAAGCAGCGGGCGGTGAACTCGGCCATGCGGGTCGGGTTGCTGACATGCCCCTGGTACTTCGTGAACTCCTGGAACATCGGCAGCTGATTGGCTTCCTGGAATCCGCCGAGGCCGATCGAATTCGTGCCGGCCTCCGGGGTGACGATGACGACGGGGGAATGGGCCCAGTAGGCGGCCGCGATCGCGGTGACGCAGTTCGAGATGCCCGGACCGTTCTGCCCTGTGACAACACCGTGACGGCCCGAGGCGCGGGCGTAGCCGTCGGCCATGTGGGCAGCGCCCTGTTCGTGGACCACGGGGATGAAGTCGATGCCCGCGGGGGCGAAGATGTCCATGGCGTCCATGAACGCCGAACCCATGATGCCGAAGATGTCGGTGACGCCGTTGGCGACCATCGTTTCGACGAAGGCTTCGGACGATGTGATCTTCTGGGTCTTCACGGCTTCACTCAGTGTCGCCTTTTCGGTTCGATCGGCCAGTTCCGTCATCGTAACGTCTCCTGTTCGTCGGGGACCACAGCTCTGTGGTCTCGGTTTTCTGTTCATTTCACTTCGAAAAGCGGAACACCTCGAATGTAGGGTCCGAGCTTCATCGGTGTCAATAGAGTTCCGAAAAAGAATTCGTTTGGTACGATATTTCGAGACGAATTAATCACGGAGGCGCTGCGGCTGAGGAGCGGGAGCGACTGTAGAACAAGGCCGAAGGGGGCCGGGGAGGTAGTGGGAATGGATGACCTGACGGAGCCGCAATTCGACGAACGGGCCTCCCTGGCAGGTGAGACACCCGCGCTGAGGATGGTGTCGCTGTTGGAGTTCATCTCCACCCGCGACCAGATCTTCACTCTCCAATCCCTCGTCGTCCAGACGGGACTGCCCAAACCCACCCTCCACCGGATGCTCCAGCAGCTTGAGGGCGCAGGACTGCTCACCCGGCACAGCGACGGCCGCCACTACGGCACCGGAGCCAGGCTGCGGCGGATGGCCGAGGACGTTCTGCTCAATGACTCGAGACAGGGGGCTAGGCGGATGGTCCTGTCCCAGCTGTCCGAGAAGATCGGTGAGAGCTGCAATCTCACTGCCGTCTCCGGCGATGAGGTCATCTACCTCGATCGCGTGGAAACCGCGCACCCGCTGCGGGTGCATCTCGAAGCCGGCAGCCGCGTGCCGATCCACGCTTCGGCCAGTGGGAAGATGATCGCTTCTCAGTACGGCGAGACGCCGCGGCGCAGGCTGCTGAGCAGTTCGACCTTGAGAGAATTCACACCGCACACGCTCACCGATCCCGCAGAGCTCGAGGCCGAACTTGATTCGGCCCGAAGCTGCGGCTATGCCCTGGACCGGCAGGAGTACCTCGATGGCCTCGTCTGCCTCGCGGTGCTCATCCCCACCGATATCGGTCGATCGAATCAGGCCCTGGCGATCCAGGCCCCAGTGATCCGGAAGTCGATCGACGATCTCGTCGAACTGCTGCCGGTGGTCCAGGAAGCCGCCCAGCGCATGGCCGTTCTCGACGAGATCGACCGCGCCGACGAGAACTCGGCCTGAACCGCGGCCGGGCAGACCAGCTGCCACGGCGAGGCTGAACCACGACCAGGAAAGGACGGCGCTCATGGCCGACGTTGCAACACTGCGAGAACTGTTCGGCATCGATGCCGACATGCCCGTGCCGATGCTCGAGGGCGACAGTGATCTGGTCCCGCGCATCGATGAGAACTACCGTTTCGACCCTGAGGTGACTCGAGCGATTCTCGCCGGGTTCTCCCACGGATCCCGTGTGCTCGTGCAGGGACTCCACGGGACGGGGAAGTCCACGCACATCGAACAGATCGCGGCACGCCTGAACTGGCCGCTGATGCGCGTCAATCTGGACGGACAGATCTCTCGCAGCGATCTCGTCGGCAAGGACCAGGTCGTCATCGAGGACGGCCAGCCTCGCACGGCATTCGAAGAGGGAGTGATCCCGTATGCCTTGACCAGACCGATGGCGTTGGTCTTCGACGAATACGATGCCGGCCGTCCGGAGGTCATGTTCATCATCCAACGCCTGCTCGAACGCGACGGTCTGTTCACCCTGACCGAACAGAATCGGGTGATCCGTCCGCACCCGCACTTCCGACTCTTCGCCACGGCGAACACCGTGGGACTGGGCAATGTCAACGGTCTCTACCATGGAGTCCATCGTCTCAATCAGGCGCAGCTCGATCGTTGGAATATCATCGCCTCACTCAACTACCTCGACCCATCCGAAGAACGACTCGTCGTCACCGGTCAGGTCCCAGAGGTCGCCGCAGCCATGGGGGAGGAGACCGTTGCAAAGATGATCGACGTCGCTCAGCTGACGCGCACGGGTTTCGCCGCCGGCGACGTATCAGCGCTCATGTCACCGCGCACGGTGATCTCCTGGGCTCAGAACTCGGTGATCTTCGGGGATGTCGAGCTGGCCTTCAAGTTCTCATTTCTCAACCGCTGCGACGTGACCGAACATCCTGTCGTCGCAGAGTACTATCAACGCTGCTTCGGCGGTGAACTCAGCGTCGATGACGCGGCGACGGCCAGCTGATGGCTGTACACAGAGCACGGCCCGGCATCATTCGATCGGATCGTGAGATCCACGCCCGGGAACGACGCCTGGCTTCGGTGTTCAGGGCGCTCAGCGGCGATCCGACGGTCGACCTGTGGGCTCACCGACCCGCCGATGGAGACGGGCTGCTGCCCATGAATGCACCCCATCTCTACCCCGATCCCGGAACGTCGAGCCTCAATTCTCTGCGCGGTGCCACAGATGCCATGGCCATGCGCCGGAAGTGGAGCGATCCTCATCTGCACAGGCAGATGCTGCCGGAATCACAGGAAGAGCGCCTCATCGTGGAAATCCTCGAACAGCAGCGGTGTGAATCCTTGGCTGGACAGGCCGGCGTCCGGGCCAATCTATCCGCTCGACAGGCACACTGGCGCAGTGAATACCTTCGCAGCCGTCTGCACGAGACTCGCCTGGGCATGCTGTTGTTCACGGTCGTCCTCGTCACCCACTCCGTGATCACCAGGGAGGCCATCAGCCCCGCGGACTCCGACCTCATCGAGGAATCCCGGTTTGAGCTCGCACCCGAATTGGGTCCCTTCCTCATCCAGCTGCGCAACGCGCGACACAACCAACGCGTATTCACCGAGGTGGCGCTCGAGCTCGCGCGCACGCTCGCTGACCGCATTGCGGACATCGAAGGCGAAGAAGGTCGAGGTTCGGGAGCGCGGCGCCGTCGATTCAGCCCGAGCCTGCCTCTGGTATTCGACATATCCGAGGACCTGTTCGCCCCCGCGGAGCAGGCAGACAGCAGCGGACTCCGGCGCTCCCGTGGCTATCAGGTATGGACGAAGCGGTTCGACCGGGTTTCGACGATCGCCGAGGACGTCAGGGATGCGAGCCTGCGCAGCGGTCGTGCCGCGATCGCTGCGGAGACGGCACGACTGCAGGTGCCTTTGGCCCCCTTGGTCACCCGGCTCCAGGCCGTGGTGGAAGCAGCGAAGGAGGCGCACGAGCTCGTCGATTCCGAGAATGGTGTCCTCGATACCGCCCGCCTGACGCGGTTGGTCACCTCTCCTGGCGATCCGCGCGTCTTCCGCGGACGGTCGCACCGTGCCGAGACCGACTGCGCCGTGACCTTTCTGCTCGACCTCTCGGGGTCGATGAAGACTCATGCGCTCGGGCTCGGTGCCCTCCTCGACGTGCTCGGCACCGCCCTCGACCGTGTAGATGTGACCGTCGAGATCCTCGGTTTCACCACGAACTCCTGGAACGGCGGACGCGTCCGCGCCGATTGGGCGAAGTTCGGGGCGCCGGACCGGCCGGGTCGTCTCAACGAAATCCATCACCTCGTGATCAAGTCTGGAGAATCCTCGTGGCGGCGGACGCGCAACAACCTCGGCGGTCTGCTCAAGACCTCTCTGTACAGAGAGGGCATCGATGCTGAGGCCCTGCGCTGGGCGGTCGGCCGGCTGTGCCGCCAGCAGGCGGCGAATTCAGCCATGGTCGTCATCAGCGATGGTCTCCCGGCTGATTCTGCGACAGCCGCAGCCAACGATGAGGACTACCTGGCCCGAGATCTCGAGACCACGGTGGCCGACCTGCGTCGCTCCGGCGATATCGGTGTCCTCGGAGTGGGCATCGGCACAGACCCGGGGCTCCTCTATCCCGCCAGCGTCGAACTCGACGCCGAGTCCCTGGGCGGCCGGGAGTCTGTGCGGGCGGTCGTCGATGGACTTCTCACCGTTCTCCAACGCTGAACGACGATGCCGGCACGGCCGTCGCGAACGATCCTGCTCGTCTGCCCGCGCACCTCGGCGAACGGTCAGATGACGGCGGTCGGCCCGCTGCCGTGAATCCTGGCAGCGGGCCGACCACTATGCTGTTGCGGGGCACGGACGATACTCAGCCCACCTTGGTCAGGCGTCCCTCGCGGCGCAGCTGAGCGCGTTCGCTGAACCGAGTGACGGCGGGACGCTCGTCGCCGAGGACGAGACGATCGACCTGCAGGTCGGTGAGCTTCCTGTTGTGCCGGATACGGGAGAGGAAGAACACGACACCGATGACGATCCAGACGGCCAGGGCGATGAGCGACTGCGGTCCCAGCGCACCGGGCGAGCCCGGGATGAGCAGGAGCAGCATGAAGATGATCGCAATGACCGCTCCGACACCGGACAGGACCTTCTTCGTCGTCGAGTACATTCCCGGGAGAGCCTCTGGGTCCTGAGCCTCACGAGTGGGGCGGAAGATCCGGAAGGCGCACAGGCAGGTGTAGAGGTAGGCGATGGTCACACCGATCGAGGACATGTCGACGACCCAGGTTAGAGCCGCCCTGCCGAACCAAGGGCTGATGAGGCAGACGATGAGGACGGCGATGATCCCGATGTGCGGGGTCTTGTGCTTCGCATGTAGGCGGGCGAAGATCGGCGGGATCATCTGTGCGCGGCCCATGGCCATGAGCACGCGACTGGCCGAGACGTAGAAGCCGTTGAGGCCGGTGCTCACACCCATCGTGATGGCGATGGCCAGCAGCAGGAGGCCCGAACCGCCGATGACGCCGGTGATCGCTTCTGCCGTTCCCCACGCGGAACCGGAAGTTGCCAGTGCCTGCCACGGTTCGGCCATGGAGACCGAGACGATCATCGCCATGTAGAGGGCGGCAGCTGTGAGGATGGCGAGCACGATGAGGCGCAGCGCCTTGGCCGGAGAGAAGTCGAACTCCTCAGCAGCCTGGGGAACATTGTCGAAGCCGATGAATGCCCACGGGGCGATGGCGACGATGGCGATGATCGCGGCCACCGGACTGACACCATCTGGCAGTGTCGGCGACATATTCGAGAGATGGGTCGTCGGGCTCGCGATGACGGAGATGATGATCGCAGACACTGCGATGATCATGATTACACAGGCCCAGTATTGGACCCGACCCGACAGTGCGGTGCCGCGGATATTGAGGATGGCGAAGACGACGAGCGCGGTGATCGAGACGCCGATCTCCGGCAGATAGACATCCCAGCCGGCGACGGTGTACAGGTACCCCTGCTCCATGACCGAAGGCATGATCTTGCGGAACAGCAGAGCCAATGCCGAAGCGTTGAGCGCGACGATGCAGACGTAGCCGAGCGTGAGGAACCAGCCGGCGAAGAAGGCATGGACGCGTCCGTAGCCGATGAGCGCGTAGGCCAACTCACCTCCGGATACGGGGAAGGTGCGGATGAGGAAGCCGTAGCTGACGGCGATGATGAGCATGAGGCCGGCGCCGAGGGCAAAGCCGACGAGGGTGCCTAAGGGGCCACCCATCGCCAGCCAGTCAGTGGGAAGGATGAACGCACCCCATCCGACCGCCGAGCCCAGAGCGATGGCGAAGACCCAGCGAGGCTTGAGCGTCTTGGCCATCCTCTCCGGCTGTACACCGTGTGCTCCAGGTGGCGCGGCGGCGACGTTCTCGGTCGGATTCTCTATTGACTTCGACATGGCACCTTACTTTCCTCACTTCTCTGTGAAGGTATGGGCAGTGGATTTCGTCCCGCGATGGTCACCGATCGCAGGAGTGAGCGCCTGCAGGCACGTGATGAGGCCGACGTTGATGATGTCGGATACGCTCGCCCCCCGGGAGAGGTCGTTGATCGGGGCCGCGAGTCCTTGGAGCAGCGGGCCGTAGGCGTGTGCTCCGCCGAGGCGTTCGGCGATCTTGTATCCGATGTTGCCGGCGGCGAGGTTCGGGAAGACGAGCACGTTCGCATGACCGGCGACAGCGGATTCTGGGCATTTCGACTTCGCCACGGATTCGACGATGGCAGCGTCGAATTGGAGCTCGCCGTCGACATCGAGGCCGGGGTGGCTGCGGCGGATGTGCTCGGTCGCTGCTCTGACCCGATCGATGTCGGAGTGCTGAGCCGATCCCGCTGTTGAGAACGACAGCATCGCCACGGAGGGCGCCCGGCCGGTGATCGCTGTGAACGTGTGTGCAGTGGCGACAGCGATCGCTGAGAGCTGCTGGTCATCGGGGACCGGGATGACCGCGCAATCGCCGAATCCCAGGTAACGTCCGTCGCGCAGGCACATGAGGAACGAGGAGCTGAGCAGGGGCGCATCCGGAGTGAGACCGACGACGGCCAATCCCGCCCGGATGACATCGGCGGTGGGCCGATCCGCGCCGGCGACGGCGGCTTCAGCCAATCCTTCTTTGACGGCTGCAGCGGCGAGGAAGACAGGGTCGGTCAGCCATTGCGCGGCCAGTTCAGGATGCTTCCTCTGCGCACTGGATCGGATTCGTTCGCCGGCTGGACCGGCCGCGAGGTTCGCCGGGTCTTCGACGGACCATCCGTCGGCAGCGGCGATGCCCAGTTGCTTCGCACGGTGGCGAACCTCATGGGCGTCGCCGATCAGGACGGGTTGGACGCCCGCCTCGGCGAGGGCGCCGGCAGCGCGAAGGACACGTTCGTCGTGAGACTCGGCGAGGACGATCCTCGGCCGTGGTCCCTCTCCGCACAGGTCGAGCACCCGATCGAGGAGCATCGAGTCGATCGAGACGGACTCGAGCTCGGCTTCGACGGTGGTCTCGGCCGCAGTGCGGTCGTGAGCTGCCGGCGTCTTCAACATCGGTCGATCCTCAGACCGCAGCCGACAGCGTGGAGACGCCGAGGTGCTTGTCGACAGACCCCATGACGTGGTCGACCTTGTCGAGCAGATCATCGAGGACGGCCTGGTCAGCGACGAGAGGCGGAGAGAGGACGAGCATCGTCGCACCGCGGTTGTCGGGGCGGGTGATGAGCCCGACTTCCTTCATCGCCTTCGGGATGACCTCGGTGAGCACCTTCTTCGACGCATCGGGGGTGAGTTCGGCACCCGTGTCTCGGTCGGCCATCATCTCGATGGCGTAGAAGAACCCGGTGCCACGGTATTCCCTGATGCAGCGATAGGAGTCGGTGATCCGATCGAGGCCGTTCTGGAAGTAGGGCGCGAGGCTGCGGACGTTGCCGGGGACATTCTCCTCTTCCAGCGCGATGAGGTTGGCGGTGGCGACCGCGGTGGCCACCGGATGACCACCCCAGGTGGCCCCGTGGGTGAAAGTTCCGGCATCGGGCGAGTCGAGAAGGGCCTCTGCGAGCGGCTTGCGGATGATGACTCCGCCGAGGGGCATGTAGCCCGAGGTCGACCCCTTGGCGAAGGTGATGAGGTCGGGCACGACGTCGAATTTGATCGAACCGAACCATTCGCCCAGCCGCCCGAACCCGGTGATCACTTCGTCGGCGACGAGGAGGATTCCGTGCTCGTCGCAGATCTTCCGCAGCTCCTGCCAGTAGCCCTCCGGCGGTACGAGTGCTCCGCGCGAGTTCTGGACGGGCTCCGCGAAGAGCGCGGCGAAGGTGTCTCCGCCTTCCCGTTCGATGAGTTCTCTGATGGCCTGGATCGAGGGCAGGTCGGCGGCGGTGCCTCCGGCCGGGACCTCTTCTCCCAAAGTGTTCGGCACGTGGAAGACTCCGGGCATGAGTTCGCCGAAAGGCTCCTTGTAGGCGGGGATGCCCGTGACGGCGAGGGCGCCGAGGGTGGTGCCGTGGTAGGCCATGTCCCTGGCGATGATCTTGGTGCGCTGGGACTGTCCCTGGGAACGATGGTACTGGCGGGCGAACTTCACAGCGGACTCAACGGCCTCGGACCCCGAATTGACGAAGAACACTGTGTCGAGGTCGCCCGGGGCGTGACCGGCGATGCGGGTCGCCGCATCCACGGCTGCGGGATGGGCCGAACCCCAGTTCGTCCAGTACGCGAGCTTGCTCATCTGCTCATAGGCGGCCCGGGGAATATCCTGTCGCCCGTGGCCGATGTTCGCACAGAACAGGCCGGCCAGACCATCGAGGTACCGGTCGCCTCGTTCGTCGATGAGATAACTTCCGTGCCCTTCGACGATGATCGGAAGATCTTCGTCATTCCACACTCTGCCGGTGGTGAAGTGGGGGAAAAGATGCTGCTGGGCACGATTTGCATAATCCGAGATCGTCACGCGAACCCTCCATTCGAACTGTCTGGGTCGGCACGTCGAGACGTCCCGACTCCGGCAACTCCGTCGTTGGAGCGCCTGACATCACTATCGCTACTATCTGGTTCCCAATGAAGACCCAGTCCGATACGACTTCTTTGGTGCCAGATGTCAGTGGCGGTTCAGCGGTCTCCGAGAACCGAGTCGAGCACCTCGGCGAGGATTCGCACGCCGGGTTCGATGGATTCGAGGTCGATGGCTGCGAAGCCGAGTCTGAAGTTGTTCCGGTGGGAGTCGGGGGAGAGGAAGAACGGATCGCCGCGTTCGATCACGACGCCTCGACGCAGGCACTCGTCAGCGAGGATGCTCGCGTCGAGATGTGCGGGCGCTTGGATCCAGACGCTGACCCCGCCGGCAGGGAAGGGAACGGACCAGGGAAGGTGGGCGTCGAGGGCGGCCGTGAGGGTTTCCCATTTCTTGCGCAGCTGGGTGCGCCGACGCGAGATCGTTCGATGGTATTGGCCGGATTCGATGAGCAGCGCCATGGCGCGTTGGGTATGTCCGGGGACGTGGCGGATGGAATAGCGACGGTGGCGGCGCATACGCTCGATCAGCTCGGGCTCGGCGACGATGTAGCCGAGCCGCAACCCGGGAGCGAGGAATTTGGAGAAGGAGCCCAGGTAGATCACGTGCTCGGAACCGGGCAGGGCTTTGAGGGCTGGGGTGGGTTTGCCTCGGTAGCGGAACTCCGAATCGTAGTCGTCTTCGATGATGAGGGAGTCCGTGTCACGCATGTGTGTCAGGAGCTGAGTTCGACGCGACGAATCGAGAGTGACGTTGGTGGGGCTGTGGTGGCTGGGGGTGACGTAGACGAGGTCAAGCTGGTCGGACGGTGGGATCATGCCCCGATTGTCGACTTTCAGGGGGAACAGCTGGCCGCCGACGCGGGCGAAGGCATGTTTGGCGTCGACGTATCCGGGATCTTCGACGCCGACCGTGGTGTCCGGGCCGACGAGCAGCTGTGCCAGGAGGTCGAGCCCCTGTTGGGAACCCGCTGTGATGAGGACGTTCTCGGTATCGACATGGATTCCGCGGCTCGGCAGAACGCGCTGGCACAGCAGCTTGACCAGCAGCGGATCGTCTTCGTCGATGGCGTCGCGGACAGAGTACTGAAGATGCTCGGGTTCCATGGCGGTGCGAAGGGCTTTTGCCCAGGCGAGCCGGGGGAATTCTTCCGGATCGACCTGACCTGCGACGAATGGATATGGGTAGGTCTGCCAGTTCTTCGTCTTCGTGATCTCCGGGAGGTGGATGTCGCGGACAGGTCTGATCTTCTGTTCCCAATCGATGGGGCCGGTCATGCGGCGGGTGCCGGCGCTGACGGCAGCAGCATCGGCGAGCAGTCTGCTGTTGACGAAGTGCCCGCTGCGCGGTCGGGCCTCGATGAGTCCGGTGGCGACAAGCTCCTGGATAGCGGCGTTGACGGTATTGCGTGAGAGTCCGAGTTCGTGCGACAGATCCCGCGATGACGGAAGCGGCACATCGGGGCTGTACGTGCCGGAGAGGATTTGGTGTTCGAGCGCCTTGCGGAGCTGCCGATAGAGCGGCTCTTTCGACTTCGGTGAGATTTCGATAGGGGCTCTGAGCTGCGCATGGTCGCGGTGGTGGTCCATGTCGGGATCTGGAGTCATTGCGGTGTGGGCCTACAGTGCCAATGTGTTCGAGTTTTTGTCGTATCCGACCGGGTAGCGGGGGACGACGACCATCGGGACGGGAATGCTGCGGAGCATTTTCTTGGCCGTGGCACCGAGGAACAGCGACTTCGGTTGTGCCAGCCGGCTGGAACCGATGATGACGATCTCGCTGTTGTCCCAGCTCAGCCTTTCGACCGCGGAGTCGACGGACCGCCCGTGGGCGACATCGACCATGACTTCGACCGCGTCGTCGACCTGCTGGGACGCGCTCAACAGCAGCGCTCGCGCGTGGTCGGCGGGAGACCGTCCGTCCGGTGTGTTCGGGGACGCGTCCAAGCCGATGAGTGAGATGAGTCGCAGCGGGACGTCGTGTCGGACCGATGAGCTGACGGATACGTCGAGGACTGCGTCGGCACCGACTCGTGTTCCCATCGCACAGGTGAGTCGTGTCAGTCTGCTCGGAGGGAGGTAACCCGACGGTGCGAGGGCCACCGGCACGGAGGCCGAGTGGAGCAGGGCATTGGCGACGGACCCCACCGTGAACCGGCGGAACGGGCCGCGGCTGGCTGCGCCGACGATGATGAGGTCGCAAGGCGCGGTGGACGCGATTTCGAGCAGGCCTTCAGCCATCGATTCAGCGAAGTGGACGGTGACAGTGGACCTGATCGACTTGGGAATGAGGTCGCTGACCTTGGCGAGACCCTCCAGCGCTGAGTCCTTGCGCAGCTGTTGGAACTCGCGTTCCTGAGCTGACTGAGCATGGTCGGGCTGCGGCCCGCGAATAACATGGACGAGTTCGATGGCGACACTGTGCGGGGCAACGACGGAGCGTGCCAGAGTGAGGGCCAAAGAGACGGCATCTCTGTCGCGTCTGTCCAGAGTGATTCCGACGACGTAACGCATTGAGTCTCCTTTGACCTGGTGCTCTGTAACTGAGTGGGGCGCTCTGCGGTGCCCCAAGTCGACTATAGGTGAGGCCTCTGACTGTCGACAAAGCGCAGGTCAGTCGACTGAGGAGTCTTCCTCACATGGAGAGCGGATGGTCGATGGGCAAGAACCGAGAGACCTCCTGCGCCGCTCGGACTGCATCGGCACCCAATGCGATGAGGCGGGCGTCGTCCATCCTCACTGTCGGTCCCTGGATGACGATGGCGGCCTGCGCTTGGCCAGTCGCATCGAGGACCGGCGCTCCGACACAGCGAACTCCGTCCACGTTCTCCTGATCGTCGATGCTGAAGCCTCGTTCGCGTGTGGCACGCACGGCGGACCGGGCATCGTCGCGAGTGCCCAGAGTGTTCGCTGTGACCGGTTCGAGCCGATCGGGAAGCGAGTCGAAGTACTCGTCTGCATTGTCCGAGAAAGCGAGGATCACTTTGCCCGAGGCCGTGGCGTACAGAGGGAATCGTGCACCGACGCGTTGCACGAAGCGCAGGGGGAGGGTGGACTGGACGCGAGTCATGACGACCGATTCGCCGCCATCGCGGATGGCGAGATTGACTGATTCTTCGGTCATCTCGTTGAGCCGTTCCAAGAACGGGATCATCTTATCGATACCGAAGCTCCGCTGCGCCGCCTGGCCGAGGAGCACAGCCCCGCTGCCCAGGTAGTACGCGTCGTTCCACGGGTTCTGGGCGATGAGGCCTTCAGCAAGAAGCGCCTTCGCAATGCGGTAGACGGTTCCGGAGGACAGCCCCAACTCCTCAGCGATGGAGGAGAGGGGCAGATCCGCCTCGCTGCCGGCCAGAAGCTTGAGGATGTTCAGCGCACGACCGACGGCCTGAGTGCCTGCTGGATGCCCATTCGCCATGGTGGTGAGCTTATCAGGGGCCGACAGGCGCCTTGTGAGACCGCTCACGGTGCTTGTCGTCTTCCGTATCTTCGGTGAACATGTCTGTGCGTCGGATCAGCAGAGCTGACACTCCGCTGACCACCGTAACGGCGAGGACATAGGCCACGATCGACCCGATACGTCCGTCACTCTCTCGGAGAAGATAGGAGAGGATGAGCGGCGTCATCCCGGAGGCGACGATTCCAGAGATCTGGTAGACGACCGAGATTCCGCTGTATCGGGTCCACGTGGGGAACAGCTCGGCGAAGAGCGAGGCTTCCGGGGCATAGACGACCGGGTAGACGACACCGAGTACGATGCCGATGCTGATGAAGATCAGCAACGGATTTCCGGTGCCGATGAGCAGCAGCGTCGGGTAGGTGAGGATGCCCAGCGCGACGACGCCGAGAGCGTACATGCGCCGTCGGTCGAAGTGATCGGACAGCCGACCCATGAGCGGGATGACTCCGACCATGATGATCGCGCCGACCATGACCGCGGTCAGGATCGTTCCCTGGCTGACGTCCAGGCTCGACGTGGCATAGGTGATGATGAACACGGCCCAGAGGTTGAATGCGACGCCTTCGGCCCAGCGCGCGCCCATTCCCAGAATGATGTTGCAACGACTCTGCCTGTCCTTGGCCAGTTCCACGGCGGGAATGACTGCGCGAGCTTCTGCCTTCTCGAGCTTGGCGAATGCCGGTGTCTCCATCACTTTCAGCCTGATGAAGAGGCCGACGCCGACGAGCACAGCACTGAACATGAAGGCGACTCGCCATCCCCAGCTGAGGAATGAAGCATCGGACATCACCCCGCCGAGGAACGCGAAGACTCCTGTGCCGAGGACCAAACCGACCGCGAGGCCGATCTGAGGGAAGCTGCCATAGAGGCCGCGCTTGCCTTTTGACGCGTACTCGACCGCCATCAGCACGGCTCCGCCCCATTCGCCTCCGACGGCGACGCCTTGAGCGATTCGGCAGATGACGAGGAGGAGAGGAGCCGCGAATCCGATCATCGCGTGGGTGGGGATGACGCCGATGAGGAAGGTGGCGATACCCATGATCATCATGGTGGTGACCAGAGTCTTCTTCCGTCCGACCCGATCACCGATATGGCCGAAGACCAGTCCGCCGACGGGTCGCGCGACGAATCCCACGGCGAAACTGGCGAAGGCGAGAATGGTGCCGATGAGGGGGTCGTCACTGGGGAAGTAGAGCTTGTTGAACACAAGCCCGGCGGCCATTCCGTAGAGGAAGAAGTCGTACCATTCGACTGTGGTCCCGACGATGCAGGACATCATGACGACGCGGATGTCCTTCTTCGTAAAGGAGCTGACGTCGGTTGGCTGAGGGTTCGAGTTCATAATGACTCCCGAAAGATTCCTGTCAGTGCCTCGCGTGTGACCGGGCGGGGCACGACGGCCATCTGTCGCGTCTGTTTGAGGGTCCCATCGACGAGTTCGTCGATGTTGTCTTCGGTGTAGCCGAAGCTGCGCAGTCCTTTCGGCATATCGATGTCGTGCATCAGCTCCGTGAGCACATGGGCCAGCGCCTCGGCGCCGTCGGTGCGGGTGAATGTCTGACCGCTCAGCAGCTCTGCGGCGCGGAGGTGGCGGTCGGGGTCGGCCGGGTAGGTCCAGCGGAAGACGGCGGGAGCGGTTGAGGAGACGGCTTGGCCGTGTGGGACCATGACCATCTCCGGATAGCCTTCGGCCTGGTAGTTCTCAACTGCGCCGGCGATCGGGTAGGCGTTTGCGTGGGGGAGGTGGGTGCCGGCGTTGCCGAACCCGGTTCCGGCAGATGCCGAAGCCAGGGCCATCTGGCTTCTCGCATCAATATCCCGGCCATTCATCACGGCCTTGCGCAGGTTGCGGCCTACCAGCTTAAGTGCCTGTTCGCACCAGATGTCGCTGATGGGGTTGGACCCGCAGAAGGCCGGACGTTTCGTCGGATCGTCGGGGGCCGGCTTCGCATCGAAGGCAACGCTGGTGTAGCTTTCGAGCGCATGTGAGAGGACGTCCATTCCGCTCGCCGCAGTGACCTGGGAGGGGAGGGACACGGTGGTCAGCGGATCGACGATCGCCATGGACGGACGAAGCCGGGCGTGACTGATCGCGGCTTTGAGGTGCATGTCCAGAAAGTCGATGACGCAGATCGTCGTTGATTCGGAGCCGGTGCCCGCAGTGGTCGGTACGGCGATGAGGGGCTTCAGCGGCAGCCAGGGAGCGGTGCCTTCGCCGATGGGCGGCGTCACGTAGTCGAGGAGTTCGCCAGGGTGGGTTGTGAGCAGATTGACGGCTTTCGCTGTGTCGATCACGGATCCGCCGCCGATGGCGACGTAGCAGTCCCAGTCCTTCTGTCGCGCCCACTGCACGGCATAGTCGATGCTTTCATTGGTCGGTTCGATTCCCACTTCGTCGAAGATGTCGGTCGAGATGTCTTCGTTCTGGAGTTCGTGGAGAACGCCATCGGGTATGCCTGTGGCGCGGACGTGGGTATCCGTGATGATGAGGCACGACTGCGCGCCGAAAGCCTTGATGTCTGAGTAGAGCTCGCTGAGGGATCCGTTTCCGAATTTCAAAGGCGGTGCGGCCCAGGTGAATACGGATTCGTTCTGCAGAGATGTGCCCATGCTGATGCTCCTTTGCATTCATATGTGGGAAGGTTCCCCACATTGTGGTTCGACCCTAAAAGCTGAGAGCGCAAATGTGAAGCACTTCACAGAAGAAATTGTGCACATGTCATGAGGGTGGGATTAGGGAGTGGCCCCTGTGGCTATCTGACCAGCGGAGATGTTCGCAGGTGGAGAACGGGAAGACGGAGGGGTATCTCGATGGCGGCACAGTGCCTCGCCGCGAGGCCCGATGAATGCGATTGAACGAACGTCGTTAAGATAGCGGGCATGACAGAACCTTCGACTACGACGCGAATCAGGGATACGGCTCTCATCTTCGAAGGTGGGGGCATGCGAGCGTCGGTTACCAGTGCAATGGTCGTCAGTCTGCTCGACGCTGGTCTGTCATTCGACTGGGTTGCCGGTATAAGTGCCGGTGCTTCGAACACCGTGAACTATCTTTCCGGGGATGCCTGGCGCGCTCGCCGGTCTTTCGTAGAGTTCGCTGCCGACGAGCAGTTCGGTGGACTCCGCTATTTCGCCCGCGGCCAAGGGATGTTCAATGCTGAGTACATCTATCAGCGGGCAGGCGGACCCAACGAGGCGTTGCCCTTTGACTGGGAAGCGTTCCAGGGGAGCAAGGGGGATATGCGGATCATCGGCTTCGACGCGGAATCAGGTGAAGACGTGGTGTGGTCGAAGGAGGATACGCCCCGCATCGATGACTTGATGATCCGTGTGCGTGCGTCGTCGACGATGCCGGGCCTCATGCCGCCGGTGCACCTCGATGGGCATGTGTACGTCGACGGCGCAATGGGGGAGGACGGTGGAATCGCATTGAGCCAGGCTCAGTGCGAGGGCTTCGAGAAGTTCGTCATCGTCCTTACCCAGGAGCGGTCGTACCGGAAGGTACCACAGCGGTTCCCTGCGGTCTATCGCGGCATCTTCCGAAAGTATCCGGCGCTGGCCGATGCCTTGTTGACTCGGTGGAAGCGGTACAACGAGACGCGTGAACAGATCTTTGCTCTCGAGGAAGAAGGGAAAGCGCATGTGTTTGCTCCCGAACGCATGCCGGTCGACAACAGCACCCGCGACCTCTCGCGATTGGCTGCCGCCCATCGGATGGGGTTGTCGCAGGCGGGGCGCGAGCTGCCGGTGATACGGGAGTTCGTGGGTCAGTGAGAGCGCCGGCGGGATGCAGATCCAAACGTCGCTTCACTACGTCGGTGCGAAGGTCAGTCGAAGAGGATGATCTGGCGAATTGCCTTGCCTTCCGCCAGCGTGTCGAGTGCTTCGTTGATCCGCTCGAGCGGCATGGTGGTTGAGACGAGTTCGTCGACGGGAAGTCGACCTTCTCGCCACAGTCGCTCGTAGGTCGGGATGTCGCGTGTCGGAACCGCAGACCCCAGGTACGAACCGATGATGGTGCGTGCTTCACTGGTGAGCGCAACGGGATGGATCGTGGACTCCGCCGAGGGTGCCGGCAGTCCCACCGTCACCGTCGTCCCCCCGGGCGCGGTTGCCGAGAACGCCGTCTCGAAGGCACGCGGATGACCGGCGGCCTCGATGACAACGGGAGCGCTGATTCCGCGTTCTTCCAGCTCGGCCGGAGTATAGGCTTCCGCCGCGCCGAGCTCGCGCGCCCGGTCGAGCTTCTCGGGGTTCGCATCCACACCGATGACTCGGCCGGTCTTCAACCCGAGCGCGGTGATGAGTGCGGCCATTCCGACACCGCCGAGGCCCACGATCATCACGTCCTGACCCGGCTGCGGCTTTGCCGCGTTGATGACCGCGCCTCCTCCAGTGAGCACGGCGCAGCCGAGGGGTGCTGCCACTTGGGGCGGCACGTCGGCGCCGATCTTGACGACCGAGGCCTGATTCACGACGGCGTGATCGGCGAACACGGAGACGCCGAGGTGATGGAACAGTCGGCCAGCGACTGCTCCATCGACATCGAGCTCGTGGAGTCGAGAGAGTTCGGCGACTACATCATCCGAGGGCGGAGCCGTCGTGGGGCTCGGGACGTCGAACCCGGGAAGATAGCCGGCGTTGTTGCTCGCACTGCCGGGTATGCAGGGCAGCTTGCCGTCGGTCTTGCAGTGCTCGCATGCTCCGCAACGTGGCAGGAATACGGTCACGACGTGGTCGCCGACTTCCAGCCCGTCGACGTCGGGGCCCACCAGCTCGACGATGCCGGCTCCCTCATGTCCCAGCAGCATGGGTAGAGGGCGCGGGCGATTGCCGTCGACGACCGACAGGTCTGAGTGGCACAGACCTGCGGCGGTCATCTTGATGAGCACTTCGCCGGGACCCGGTGCATCCAGTTCGATGTCGATGATGTCCAAGGGCTTGGACTCGGCGTAGGGGCGTGGCGCCTCCATCGTGCGCAGCACGGCTCCGCGAATCCTCATAAGTTCTCTCCTTCTTTCGTGCTCAGCGTCTCTGCCGTCAGATCGCGAACTCTTCGATCCTGCGATCCTCGAGCAGAGGGATGATCTGATCCTTGCCGATGCGTCGGAAATGCTCGGACTCTCGGTGTACGGCGAAGGCCTCGGCCGAGACATAGCGTTCCACAATGAGGATCTCTCCCGACTCTGAGCCAGGTGCGTAGAACTGGTAGTCGACATTTCCCTCTTCGGTCCGACTGGCAGCGGTCAGCGAGTGAAGCAGTTCCAGCACTCGGGCTTCGTTTCCCTGTGCTGGACAATAGTGAGCGAGTACCAGATGGTGAGCAGCCTGGTCGGATCCGGAATCATTCTGTTGAGTCATCTGCGTCTTACTCCTTATTGGGAATCTGTAGTTGCCGGGGGTTCCTGCGAGCCGGCACGATCGCCAGGTGGTCGGTAGTCCCACAGCTCCTTCTGGCTGCTGGACACGGCCAGTGCTCCCAACCGGAGCGCGGCGCGGATGTCGTCCTCTTCGTTCACGAACCCGCTCACGATGAACGGGCCTAGCGCGCGAAGGAACTCAGGGGAGAGGTGTGGAACCACCGGCCACGGCATCAGCTGTACGAAGTGAGCGTGGCTGGACTTGACCGTCGCCGCTGCCCGCCGCAGATTCGATCTGTCTGTGACGAAGACCTTCTGGACTGACAGCAGTCCTAAGTCCGCCGCCCGGCTCACAGCTTGGGTATGGGTCGAGACGATGCCCGGTACGCCGACGCTCTTGAGGTATTCGAGGCCGTCGGCGTTCGCGGTCAGTCCGGGCACTGAATCCACATTGAGCAGCGGCAGTGTGGCGGCTGCCGACAGCCGTTCGAAGACGGCGGCGACGCGGACCAACGGAAGGTTGGCGACAAAACTGAATCGAGTCGGCCGGGAGCAGAACTGCTCCAAGTCGTTCTCGCCGAACAGCGTGCCGATCACGGGATTGTCCCGCAGAGTGCGTTCGAGTGTCATCGCTTCTCCCTCGTCGGCCCGCGCGCCGACTGTCTTATCGTCTGGAGTTCTCAGAGTCCGAGTTTGCCCGGATTGAGAATCGACTTCGGATCCAGACTCTGCTTGAGGCTCTTGAGCGCTGTGAAGCCTGATCCAAGTGAGTCTGCCACGTAGGGGCTGCGAAGCAAACCGCAGCCGTGGTGGTGGCTGATGGTTGCGTTCTCGTCGATCAGGACAGTGTTGACCGTCTGCCAGACTTCGTCGTACCAGGCCTGTCGTGCCTCGACGTCGACCGTGCCGCGAAGCGAGAAGTACAGGCATGCGCCGTCCACGTAAGCATGCGACTGATGTGCTGAGCCCGCGTTCGTGCCGGGTACCGAATTGATCGCGGAGACCACCCGGTCGTAGATGCGAGGAAGCACGGACCAGGGTGCCACCATCTCGAGAGTGTCGGCGACGAAGCCAGGGCTGGCTTTGAACCCTTCGGATGATTTGCCGGTGAGGTAGCGGGTGTCGAGCCAGCGTTCCAGGACCGCGTCGTGGTCGAGGGCGGTGGCTTCCCGGCATATTTCGGCGACGACGGCCATCCCGGCATCGACCATCACCGGATTGCCCTCGTCGGCGATGAGGAGCACGTTCGTCTCCCCGTGGTTGAACTGCACACCGGATTCGAGTTCATCGTAGAGGCGGAGCACAGCAGGGTTCGCTCCGCTTTGCAGGATCTCTCGGCATGCTTCGAGTCCTGCTGCGAAGCTCGGGAATCCGAAGGCCAGCGCGTTCGTATAGTCGGGCAGTCGGTGCACGCGCAGGCTGACCGAGGTGATTACGCCGAGGATACCCTCAGAACCGACGAACACCTGGTTGAGATCGGGCCCCACGGCCGCGCGGGGGCTGCCTCCTGTCGTCACGATAGTGCCGTCGGCGAGGACTACGTCGAGACCGACGACCATATCCTCGATCTTCCCGTAGCGAGTGGAGAGCTGTCCGGCTCCGCGGCATGCCACCCAGCCGCCCACAGTCGAGATGCCGAATGAGGAGGGCCAGTTGCCTGCGGTGAAGCCGCGATCCTGGAGCCATTGCTCGAACACATCTCCGAAGATGCCAGGCTCGACGGTGATGATCTGACTCTCTTCGTCGAACTCGAGCACTTGATCCAGCCCCAGAACGTCGAGGACGACACCCCCGGACAGGGGAAGGGCGGCCCCCGTGACGTTCGACCGTGCGGCTGAGGTCGTCACCGCGACGTCAGCGTCGTGGCAGGCCTTCACGACATCCTGGATCGCTTGGACGGTCGAAACCTCGGCAATGACGGTTTCGGGATACTGGCCGCGATGGTCGGTTTCGGCGATCATCGTGCCAGCCCACCAGTCGCGTACGCCGCTGGTGACGTCCGTGGAATCGGTCACGATCTTGTCGACTCCCGGGATGTCCGCCAGCGAGTCAGCGAAGCCGGCTGGCAGTATGGCTGCTCCGGGGAATCGTGCCTCGCGGGCTTCCGGTGCCCCGTTCTGCGCGAATTTCGGCACAGTGTGAGCACCGACAGTGTAGTCTCCGCGGTTGTACTTGCGTTTGAGGGCTTCCTTGCTGAGCATCAGGCGCTCTCCTTTTCCTTGGTGTAGGTGTTCAGTGCGTTGGCTTCTTTGGCGATGTCGTTGAGGTAGTCGACCAGTTGGGCGTCGGCTGCTGCACGGTCGATCGTTCCTTCTCTGACAAGCAGGTCGGCCACCTTGGGGGCTGCGGCGGCCGAGGCATCGCGGGCGTGCAGACGGGAACGTGTTCGACGGTCGAGGACGTCGGAGATCGTCGTAGCCATCTCGCGGCGGATCGAATACACAGCCTCACCGGCGAGATATGGCAGTCCTTCGACGAGGGGATCGCCTGCTCCCTGTTCGCTCTCGATGATGTCGGCGACGAAGTGGCTTTCGTTGCCATAGCGTTCCCCCAGGTGTGCGACGAGTCCGCCGGTGGCGGTGGTCGACTGGGCGTCGTAACCGGCACCTCCCAGCAGCGGTTGCCTGATGGTGCGGCAGCGGACTTTCGATCCGAGCACCTTCGCGGCTGCGTCGATGGTCTGCTCGGCCATATGACGTGAAGTCGTGAGCTTTCCGCCGACGACCGTGATCAGCCCGTCGTCGTCCACTCGGATCTCGTGATTGCGCTTGACGTCGACGGACTTGCCGCCGGGAGCTGCCGTCAGCGGACGTGTGCCGGCGATCGAACCCAGGACATCGCCCTGATCCAGGTCGGTGTTGAGCGCGGTTCGTGCACCGTCGATGAGGAAATCGCGCTCATCGGCGGTGCAGTGGATATCGTCGAGATCGCCTTGGTAGTCCTCGTCGGTCGTGCCCAGAAGCGCGATATCACCCCACCGCGTGATCGTGGCTCGGCGTGCCCGGCCCGGGACTGGGATCGTCACGGTGCAGTCGTTGCGGATCTTCGACCAGGGAACGGCGATGTGCACGCCCTTCGCCGGGCGGATCGGGGGGACATCGGCATCGGGGTGGGCGCCATGCCAATCACGCAGCCAGGACCCCGTGGCCATGATGACGGACTTGGTACGGATGCTCAATGAGCGTCCCTCGGCGGTTTCCGCCTCGACGCCGGAGATCCGTCCGCCGTCTCGACGAATGTCGCCGACTCTGGTGTGGTTGACTACGGTTGCTCCGAGGTGGGCGGCCGTGCGCGCGATGGTCAGGGTCAGTCGTGCGTCGTCGACGCGGGCGTCGTAGTACATGAAGCCGTACTTGAGTCGTTCTGACTTGAAGGTGGGACAGTGAGAGAGTACCTCGTTGGGGGCGAGCTTCTGGTGCAGCACTCCTTCGCGCCAGCCGCCGGCCATATCGTAGGTCCACAGCAGGGCTTCGAAGCCGGCGGCCAGGCGCCGATCGAACACGCCGTTCTCGCTGAGCACTGGGAAGAGGAAGGGCAGTCGCTGAATCAGGTGCGGTGCGTTTCTGCGCAGTCGCTGACGCTCCAGAAGGGAATGTCTGACGAGCGGAAGGTTTCCCTGTTCGATGTAGCGCAACCCTCCGTGGACCATTTTCGAGGATTTCGAAGAAGTGCCGGACGCGAAATCGTCCTTCTCGATGAGTGCGACCTTGAAACCGCGTTGCGCTGCGTCGAGCGCCGCATAGCTTCCGGTGATTCCGCCGCCGACGATGACGAGGTCATAGACGGTCGAACTCAGCTCGGCCAGCATTTCGGGTCGGGAGAACCCCTGGGGGTTCTCCAGGACCATTTGGGCCCGTGCATTGTTGATTTTTCTGCCCGGAAGGGACACCATCCGAGTCTCCTAACTCTTGCTGAATCGGTACTGACGTGTTCGAGTAGTTCTCTATGATCGGCGAGGTTTCGCAGCAGGCGGAGCAGACAGGGGCTCCGGACGATCCGAATCGAGGTCTCTGAGCTCGGCTGCCACAGCTGCGCGCCACGCTCCGGTATGCCGTTGGGCCTGGCTTCGTGAAAGTCGTGGTTCGAAGACCTTCGGCTCTCCCAGGGTCGCTGAGGCTTCCTGCAGAGAGCCCCACAGCAGACCGATGCCCGCCATGAACGAGGCGCCGCGCAGTGTGGCTTTGTCCGTCTCGGAGTAGCGGAGCATCGGCACGCCTGTGAGGTCTGCCTGCATCTGCACCAGCGGATCCGACTTGGACAGACCCCCGCCCACACACAGCTGAGTGGGCTTGACTCCGGCTACGGCGACGTTGGCGTCGACGCTTTGGGCCACCGACTGGGCGATGCCTTCAAGCATTCCCACGGCTACTTGCCCGCGGGTGGTTGCCAGGCCCAGGCCGGTTAGCGATGCTCTTATGCGTGTATCGATGACCGGCAGTCGGAGGCCAGTCAGGGCAGGGATGAATCGAGGTACGGGGCCCGCCCACAGTTCCTCGCGCGAAGCGAGTTCCGTGATCTCGATCGGATCGGCGAACATCTGCATCTGATGGCAGAGCCACCCGAGCGCCGACCCCGTTGCCGCAGTGAAGTTCTCGACCGCTGGGACCGCGGTGCCGCTGCGCCAGCCCACCGTGCCGGTGACGGCCTCGGGAACGGTGGTGTCCATGGGGATTCGCTCATAGAGGATCTGATCGACGAAGCTGCCGGTGCCGTGGATGCACGTCGACTGTCCGGCGTCGAAGCAGCCCAGCCCCAGGATCGCGCCGTGCTGGTCGCCCATCAGTGCGCGGATCGGGAGCTCGACCCCGAGGATGCGTCGATCCAGCAGAGCCAGCTCTGTCCCACCGTCGTCTTGAATCCTCGGCAGGAGTTCCGCGGGGAAGCCGAGGGCGCGAATCCATGCGGAGTAATAGTCGCCCGTGTCCAAGTCATAGCCGCCGCACGCCGCCACGTTCGTCGGTGTGGTGAGGTGGGCACGTCCTCCTGTGAGTTTCCAGGTCAGCCAGGTATCGACGGTGCCGAACATCAGCGATCCTCCTGCGTACGCACGGGAGACCTCCGACTCGGCCGCGATGCGCTCCGCCGCCCATAAGTACGGCGATCTCACACCGGCGGGCCGTCCGGTGTGAGCCCGAAGCTCCGAATCCCAGTCGACTGATATTCGGCCCAGCTTCTCCGCATAGCGGGTGTCCTGCCAGACCATGGCATGACCGTATGGCCGGCCGGTCACGGAGTCCCACAGTCCGGCAGTTGCACGTTGGGTTGCCACCGCTACCGCGACCGGTTCTATGTTGAGCTCACGTGCTCGAGTGTGGGCTTCCCGAAGGACTTCGAGGGTCACGTCCCATAGCATCTGGAACGACTGTTCGACCACGCCCGGAGTCGGGCTGCAGGTCTTCAGCTCCCGATAGGAGATGAAAGGCACGTCGCCGGACTCAGTGACGATTGCGGCTCGGGTGCCCGTAGTGCCTTCGTCGATCGCGAGGATTCCTCGCTGGCTCGGTGTGGTTGACACGGTGTGACCTGACTTCCTCCCTGATCCGGAGTGTTTCCTCCGGGCGACGGGAACTCTGGGTGGACATTGCGGTTTAGTGCTGTGGTGCCTGTTGCGGCTGTGAAGTGAACTGCGGTGCGTCGGTCTCCTCGTCCACATTCACCTCGGCGCGAGTCGGCTCCCAGCGGATGACGGTGCAGACGATGAAAGCGGCAAGCGGGAAGAGCGCAACGATGAGGAACGTCGGGCCGAGCCCGACGGACTCCTTGAGCAGCGGGAAGATCAGCAGCCCGAGAGCCGCGCCGAAGGCGCCGATCGCACCGATGAAGCCATTGGCCGTGGCACGCAGTTCGGATCGGAAGGACAGGGAGGACAGACTCTTCCCGTTCGCAGCCGGGCCGACGGAGTGACACAGGATGAACAGCGACGGCAACATGAAGCCCAACCACAGTGGAAGCCGGTCGTAGGCGAGACCGAAGACCACCAGCACGACGAAGACGATCAGGAAGCCCCACTTCGAGGCGATGCGCTGACCAATTTTGGTCGACAGCCAGGCAGAGGCGAAACCGCCGATGATGCCGAAGACATTGAATACCAGCGACCCGACCGTGTTGAAGACGAAGTCGGATCCGAACAGCGCCACAGCGATGATCGGGAGGTACCAGCCCACGCCGAAGTATTGGATCGATTGGACCAGCTGAACAGTGGACGCCAGCACCGTGCGAGGAAGGTACGTGCCGCGGAAGATCAGTCCGAGGTTCTTCACACCCTTATTGGCTGGGGCCGGGCCCTGCGCCTGCCCTTCAGGCGGCTCCTCGGTGATGAACTTCTCGCGATAGATTCGCGACATCGACTTGGCCGCGCCGACGAGACGGCCCTTGCGGGCTTGCCAGGTGGGAGATTCGACGAGGAAGTACGACTGCAGGATGAGCAGTGCCAATGCCACGATTCCGCACACGCCCAACAGATAACGCCAGATGGAGTCACCGGTGCCGAGCTGGTAGAAGACGATGGCAAGCACCAGATTGAGCGACACTGCTGTGTACCAGATGCCCTGCCAAGTGTTGAGCCGTGCCGCATAGCGTCTGGGGGTGAATTCCGCCAACATGGCCATGGCGATTGCGAAGTCGATTCCGTATGCCATACCCACGAACACGCGGCCGAAAGCCACCTGGAATACACCGGTGGCGGTGCAGGCGAGAAGGGCTCCGAGGACGGCGAGAACCTTGGCCGCGATAAGTGGCGGAACGCGGCCGATGCGATCCGCGATGGCACCGCCGATCGGGTTGAAGAGCAACGCGACCCATGACGACAGCGAGGTCAGCAATGCCACCTCACCCGCGCTGAGACTCAGGTCTTCCGTCATCGGTCCCAATCCAGCGCTCATCGCCGAATTGGCGAGTGCCTCGAGGAACAGCCCGCCCAGAAGCAACCACCAGATGATTCCCGCACGGCCGCGAATTCCGGGCCTTGCATCGATATAGTCGGCAACATCGCCGACTCCACGTACTGCAACCTCCATGATGACCTCCTTGTCGGACCTCCACAGGGTCGGACAAGGACAGAGGAATGAAAAAAGGACAGAATCCGACCACTAGTAGGAGGTCTAAGATTCTTGCCCTACAGATTTTCACTCTACTTGACGATGGTCGTGTTGTAAAACACTATTGCTGAGTCGGCTGCTGTTTGTCTTGGCGATTCCCGCTATCCGGGGGCGCGTAGCGGTCAATGTCTGCGTTGTGCTGTCCAATATCCGCGGCGGGCAGCAACTGATCTGCCTCGTAGAATTTCCAAGTGGAGCACTTGTGCTGTCACCCCTGCCGATACCCCAACTTCACCGAAATCTCCCGTGCAGCAGCCTTCATCACCGGCACCAGAGCCTGCATCCGGTCCTTCGGCATGAACGGACGAGTGGCTGACAGCGAAATGCCGGCGACGACCTCCCCGCTTCCGTCCCGAATTGGTGCAGCTACGCACCGTATGCCTGGTTCATTCTCTTCCAGGTCGAACGAGGCTCCATCGTGCGTATAGCCGTTCATCCGTTTGACGAATGACTTCACAGCCGATGAATCTGCCTCAGGATTCTCCGCGACAAAGAGCCGTTCCCACCGATTCTCCTGGCCCAGCAGCAGCGCTTTCCCGACGCCGGTCCGAGTCAAGGGCATCCGGTGGCCGATGCGCGATCGCATCTCCGCCCCACGCGTGCCCGGAATCTTGTGGAGATAAAGCACCGACTCGCCATCTTCGACCGAGAGATGGATGGTGTCCTGCGTCCGTTGGGCCAGAGCCTCGAGACTTTCTCTGGCGACCACCGGCAGCGGGTCTTGGTTGAGAGCGGTAAACCCATACTCGATGAGAGTGGGTCCCAGCCGAAATTCCCCAGGCGACCCATGACGCAGATAGCCCATCTGCACCAACAGCTGAATCATGCGGTGCGCACTCGACCTGCCGAGACCCGTCGTATCGACCACGGCCTTTAACGTCGTCGAGCCGCGCGCCACCGCGCTGATAATCTGCAGTCCCCTGGCCAGGGTCTGCGTGCCCTGGGGGATGGGTTCACTCGAACGTCTGTCAAGGTTCTCGGTCATTCCACCAGTATGTCATCGATCCCACATATAGGGACACGGATAGCACATGATGAACACAGTGACCATAGTGACTTCTATGGCACAACTGGCACCACCCGAGGCCCCACAGATGATCGGCCTCGACTGGGGGACAAGCTCACTGCGAGCGTTCCTCATCGGCAACGGCGGAGAGATCTTCGCCGAACGAAACGGACCGGACGGCATCATGGCCGTCGGTCCCGACTCCACCGACCTGCGAGGCGACTTCTCCCGCATCGCGCAATCCACCATCGGTGACTGGCTCGCGGACTTTGGTGCACTCCCGGTCCTGGCCAGCGGCATGATCGGCTCAACCCAAGGAATCGCCGAGGCCGGCTACCTTGAGCTGCCAACCGACCTGACAACTCTGGGTAAGCACCTCACAACGGTCGAACTCGAAAATGTCGACCTTCGCATCGTCCCCGGCCTGCAAAAGACCGCGAGCGAGAAGAACGCTCCCGATGTGATCCGAGGTGAAGAGACCCAGCTGCTCGGACTGCTCACTCCCGAACCTTTAGAACAGCGCACGGTGGTCCTTCCCGGTACCCATTCAAAATGGGTGACCAGCGAAGGAACTCGCATCACCGACTTCTCCACGTCGATGAGTGGCGAGATCTTCGGCCTACTGAGCACCTCGTCGATCCTCGCCCGCCTGGCCGAACCTGCCGAAGACTTTCACCTCGAAGCCTTTGACTGGGGAGTAAGCATCGGAGCCGATGACCCCGCCGTCCTCACCTCGTCGCTCTTCTCCGCCCGGACCTGGGCCCTCGACGGGCGCCTGCTCGCCGATGAGGTCAACGACTACCTGTCAGGAATGCTCATCGGCGCCGAGGTGGCCAGCCAGCTGACACCGAACACGGAATCCGCGGAGCCCATCATCATCTGCGGATCGACAAGCCTCACCCAACGCTACTCACGCGCACTCAACCGACTGGGCCGGGAGACAGTCATCGCGGATCCACGCGCGGCCGCCACCGGACTCTTCCGCATCGCTGAACACTCCGGCCTCGTGCCGACTAAGGAGAACGCCCATGACTGACACTGTTCCCGCCGGGCTCATCGCCATCCTCCGCGGGGTCCGCTCCGACGAGGCCCTCGACATCGCCGAAGGCATCGTCGACGCCGGTTTCTCCGCCATCGAGGTGCCACTCAACTCGCCCGACCCGCTCGCCTCGATCTCCGCGCTGGTTGAGAAATTCGGAGACACAGTGGAGATCGGAGCCGGCACGGTGCTCACCGCCGACCAGGTCCACGAATGCCGACAGGCCGGTGCCCGCATCGTCGTCGCCCCCGACACCGACCGCGACGTCATCACGACCGCACTCGAGCTTGGGCTCACCCCATACCCAGGTGCAGCGACCCCGACCGAAGCGTTCGCCGCAGTCAAAGCCGGCGCCACCAACGTCAAGCTCTTCCCATCCTCGGCGATGGGGATCAGCGGAATGAAAGCTTGGCGCGAAGTTCTTCCCAGCGGCACCGAACTATTCCCCGTCGGGGGAGTCGGCGCCGACAATGCAGCCGAGTGGCGAAAGGCTGGCGCAGCCGGCCTGGGCCTCGGCTCCTCCCTTTATCGCCGAGGCGACCGCCCCGACGACGTCCGCACCCGGGCCCAGGCGATCGCCTCGGCGTGGGCTCAATCCTTCTGACATCAACGACGATCACCGAACGAAAGGTAAAAACAATGAAGATCACGTCGATGACGACGTTTACCGTGCCGCCGAGGTGGCTGTTCCTCAAGATCGAAACCGACGAGGGGATCGTCGGTTGGGGTGAGCCGATCATCGAGGGCAAGGCCGCCACCGTGGCCGCCGCCGTCGATGAGCTTTCCGACCTGCTCATCGGCAAGGACCCCGCGAACATCGAAGACCTGTGGACGATCATGTACCGCGGTGGCTTCTACCGGGGCGGGCCGATTCTCATGAGCGCGATCTCCGGCATCGATCAGGCGCTGTGGGACATCAAGGGCAAGGCGCTCGGCCAGCCGGTTCATCAGCTGCTCGGCGGAAAGGTCCGTGACCGGATCCGCACCTACTCATGGATCGGCGGTGACCGTCCCGGCGATACGGCGGCAGCCGCGCTGGAGACGAAGAACCGCGGCTTCACGGCCGTGAAGATGAACGCAACCGAGGAGCTGCAGTTCATCGACTCCTACACCAAGGTCGATCAGGTCATCGAAAACGTCCAGGCGGTCCGCGAGGCCACGGGCGCTGACTTCGGCATCGGCATCGACTTTCACGGCCGCGTGCACAAACCGATGGCCAAGGTCCCCATCAAGGAGCTCGAGCCATATCGGCTCCTGTTCATCGAAGAACCCGTACTGTCCGAGCACTTCGGTTCGCTTCGCGACGTCATGGCGAATACACCCACACCGATCGCACTGGGGGAGCGGCTGTTCTCCCGCTGGGACTTCCGCGAAGTGATCGCCTCCGGTGCCGTAGACATCATCCAGCCGGATGTCTCTCACGCTGGTGGCATTACTGAGACGCGGAAGATCGCGATGATGGCCGAAGCCTACGACGTGGCGCTCGCGTTGCATTGCCCTCTGGGCCCGATTGCGCTTGCCGCTTGCCTCCAAGTTGATGCCGGAAGTTACAACGCGTTCATCCAAGAGCAGAGCCTGGGTATCCACTACAACATGAGCAACGACCTGCTCGACTACGTCACCGATGCGTCCGTCTTCGACTACGACGACGGAATGATCACGATCCCGGACGGCCCGGGCTTGGGCATCGAAGTCAACGAAGAGTATGTCATCGAGCGCTCGGCTGAGGGCCACAGGTGGCGCAACCCGATCTGGCGTCACGCTGACGGCTCGTTCGCGGAATGGTGAGGAGAGACGAATGACGAAGCTCGACAACCTCACGGTCACCAAACCGACCCGAATCCGCTACATCATCGCGGTTCTGCTCTTCGTTACCGTCGTCATCAACTACATGGACCGGGCAAACCTGTCCATTGCGATGCCGGCACTGTCTCAGGAATTCGATCTCACCACGGGCCAGCAGGGTCTTCTGCTCTCGGCATTCGGATGGACCTACGCTGCGATGCAGCTGCCCGGTGGGTGGCTCGTCGACCGAGTCCGACCGCGAGTCCTCTACGCCTCCTGCCTCGTGCTGTGGTCGCTGGCCACTTTGTTCATGGGAATGTCCGGAGGCTTCATCGCGCTCATCATCCTGCGACTCATGGTCGGCGGGTTCGAAGCACCCGCCTACCCCATCAACAACAAGGTCGCGACCGCATGGTTCCCAGAGCGTGAACGCGGCCGCGTCATCGCTTTCTACACGTCCGGTCAGTTCATCGGGCTCGCGCTGCTGACCCCGGTGTTGTCGTGGCCGCAGACAGTGCTGACTTGGCATTGGGTGTTCATCCTCACCGGTGTAGTCGGCATCATTTGGGCCGGGATCTGGTGGTTCGTCTACCGGGAGCCCCGCGACAAGGCTGGCGTCAACCAGGCCGAAATCGACCTCATCGCTTCGGGCGGTGGACTCGTTGACGTCGAAACCGGCGTGAAGAAGGAAGCGAAACCGAAGCTCAAATGGTCCGACGTCAAGGTCGTGTTGACAAGGCGGAAGCTGTGGGGCATCTACCTCGGCCAGTTCTGTCTGACGTCGACGCTGTGGTTCTTCCTTACTTGGTTCCCGACTTACCTCGTCGACTATCGCGGTATGGACTACATCGAGTCGGGCTTCATGGCGTCACTGCCGTTCATTGCAGCTCTCGTCGGTGTGCTGCTGTCAGGCACGGTCTCAGACCTTATGGTCAAGCGAGGCTTGTCACTGGGAATGGCCCGGAAGCTGCCGATCATCATCGGTCTGGCGATGACCGTGTTCATGCTCGGTGCGAACTACACCGACTCATCGGCATGGGTCATCGTGTTTATGTCGATCGCCTTCTTCGGCAACGGTTTTGCCTCGATCACTTGGTCGCTGGTCTCTGCCCTAGCACCGGAAAGGCTGTTGGGTCTGACCGGAGGCATGTTCAACTTCATCGGCAACCTCTCGTCGATCGCCACCCCGATCGTCATCGGTTTCCTCGTCACCGACATCGACTTTGCGCCAGCTTTCGTCTACATGGCTGCAGTCACGATCGTCGGCGTGCTGTCGTACGTGTTCCTAGTTGGGAAAGTTGAGCGTGTGGAGGCATAGGCACTACTTCAGGCTCCGGGCGATCCGACGGTTGCGGGCTTCGATGAACTCATTGTTTGCCTGCAGATAGTCGATTAGGTTGTTCGGAGTCTTCGGGACAGCCGGGGTCGAGAAGCCCTCTGTGTCAGGCTGGTTGTGAGCCACTCCGGATAAGAGAGGAACCGGAGCACCATGGCCATCACCCCCGGATACACTGTCGAAGAGATCCGAAACTTCGTCTACCAACACGAGAAGATCCCACACGGGTATAAATCCCTGTGGTTAGCGGAGCAAGAGTTCAGCCGCCACCAGTTCAGGAAGTGGCGACTAGCGACATTCAACGGTGACCTCGACCGTGGCCTGATCCCACGGTCACGGGCAGGCAAAGTTCCCTACAACCCGAGGCAACTGATGCAATCATCAATCGAAGAAAACCAAGCCAAACGTATCGCCGAACTCGAAGAACGCAATGCTCAACTCGAGGCAGCGAACGAAGCCTTGGGAAAAGCTATCGGGCTCTTGCACGATCGGAACGCACAAGAGCCCGACGTAACCCCGACGACGCCGAAGCCGGGCAATTCCTGACCATCGAGAACTCCCTGGTCATCGAACTGACTGACGTTCTGTCCTCACAGCGGAAGGCATTGGCGCTGGTGGGCCTGGCCCGATCGGTGTGGCACTACCGGGTCAATCCTCGTCCCCGACTATCTGACCCGATAGAGCAGAAGCAGCGGGACTACTCGACGCGGATCGGTGCTGCCGACCGGCAGAGCATTGCGGAGCGGATCCAGGCCGGTTGGCTGCAGGGCCGGTCAGTGGATGCGTCGTTTGCTTCAGCGTGGGACGAGGGTGTGATGTTGGCATCCAGGCGCACATGGTGGCGTATTGCTGAGGCGATTGTGGATCAGTCGCAGCGGCCCCGGGTCCCGTCCCGGGGTGAGACGAGGACGCCCCGAGTAGCACCTGTGCTGGTGGCTACCCGTCCGGGGCAGGTGTGGAGTTGGGACATCACGGATGTGGAGTCGATCTGGAGTCGGGTGACGTACAAGGCATACTCGATCATCGATATCTTCTCCCGCAAGATCGTCGGTTACCGGGTCGAGTCCCGCGAGGTCGATGATTTGGCTGTTGAGATGTTTGAGGCCGCGATCGCCGAGCACGGTGTGCCTGAGTTTGTGCATGCCGATTCGGGAGCGGCAATGAAGTCGAATGCGTTGAAGAACGCACTCGAGGCATACGGGGTGGAGTTATCGCATAACCGACCGTATGTGTCTAATGACAACCCGTATTCGGAATCGGAGTTTCGGACGATGAAGTATCGCCCGGACTATCCGAAGACGTTTGAATCACTCGAGGCGGCTAGAGCCCACATCGATGCCTATGTCGTCTGGTACAACACGGAGCACCGGCATTCAGGGATCGCGTTGTTCACCCCGAATCAGGTCCATGACGGGTCGTGGGAAGAAGCGTGGAACGCCCGGGTGAAGGCGAATGATGAGTATTACGCCAGGCATCCCGAGCGTTTCCATGCGCCACCGCAGGTGCCGAAGCCGGCCGGTGTGGTCGGTATCAATCACGAACCAGTCCTAGTTGAAGTCCAAGAAATCACTGCTGAAGCAGCGTGAGTGACTCCAAACAGCTTGACACCCCGCGAAGTCATCGAAATGATGAAGAAACTTGACCTGCGAAGTTCGGCTGTCCCAGAGGTCATCGAGAAGGAAGAACTCGACGTACTCCGGGAAACTTGAGAACAGTGCGAAGAAGTCGGCGTATCTCTGCAGCGCTGCTGACAAGGGGCTCGCTTCACCACGATAGTGCCGGCGGATGCATTCGAGAGTGAGGTCGAAGCGGTCGGCGATGCGCGGGTGAAATCCCCTAGCACCGTTGATTGTGGCAGCCCCATCGACGCGATTGCCAGGAAAGATGATCGAACTGCCGATCGTGTAACCGAGATCAGGCGGCAACGATTCGGACGGAATCTCCCTCAGGATTCTGGCAGCGCGGCCCTTCAGCTGTGTAGTGATTGCGTCACTGGATAGCGGGAATCTTCCGAGACTTGATTCGTGAAGTAGATAGACACGTTCACTCTTCGTGAGTATGAATGTATGGCCCGATGGCAGTTGCTTGCTCCAGAGAGCCCGGTGATACTCGCGCAGCGTCGGGCTGAGGAGGTCAGGGTCCTTTCCGGCTGGCGTGTCATCGCGAAAGTCAAAGGCGACGTCAATCTGAGTAGTCATGTTTCAGATCGTAGTGTCGGACTTCGCGAGAGCCTCGGAGATCTGCTGAACGTAGGCGGCGTCACCTTGAGCGTAAGCGATACGCATGAGGTGGCGAGCTGCTAGGTTGTAACCCGCTTTCCACGATCGCGCCAACCACTTGCGCGCGGCATTGAGATTACCAGAGTTCTCGTTGTTGATACCTAAGGCGAACATCGCAAATGGGTGTAGAGCGTGGGCTGACTTATCGATCCAATAGTTGTACTCATCCAAACGACCGGACCGCTTATACATGAAGGCTAATGAGCACATTGAGTCGTTGTTCCCTTGGTCGGCAGCCTTCAGCCACCACTTTTCAGCGTCAGTCGTGTTGCCGCCATTCGACAGCATTCGGCCAACGCTGTGCATTGAACCCACGCTGCCCAGTTCTGCGGCGCGAGTTGTCCAATACAGTTCTTGCTCATCGTCACCACTTTGAATCGCGATCCACGCCATACCCAGCGCGCCGCCAATATGAGATTCGGCGATAGGGCGCCAACAATCTTCTGCCTCTTCTCGTCGACCGTTCGCCTCAAGCGCTCTGCCTCGTTCGAAGAGAGCATCGGATTCGTCCGATTGCAAAATAGACCTCCTTTGGTCGTTTGTGGGCTAACGATGAGCCGTCTGCTTGAGACACCGGAACACCGCTGACTTCGGTCCTCGAATTCGACGATGATTGCGGAGGGATTCGTGGCCTTGGTCGTCGGTGTGCAACTGATTCCAAAGACGCCGTAGGCTCAGCTGCTTAGACTCTGTGCTCACCTTTTTGAGTTTCGGGTGGTTGCACTGCGCCGATGCGAAGAACAGCAACAATACTGCCCCATCTGTCATATTCAGTCGGTGAGTTCCCTCCCGGATGCTGCCCTCCACGCAATATGGTCAAGTGTCCGAGGGTCGACGTTCATTGTCTTGGCCGTTTCAGTGATCAGTTCGACTGCACGTTGGCCATCCAGCTCGGTCTCTTCGCCGAGGGCGTGCGCAAGGAATCGGAGGATCATGCGGTCAGGTTTGACCGAAGGCATCCCCGCGAGAATGAGCAAGTAGTTATAGGTGACTCCCGAGCTTTGGCTGGGCAGGCGCTTCCACTCGCGAATGACGTCATTGTCCAGTTGGTTGTCCTCCACTTTCGACCTCAATTCGGGGACCGTATCGATCTTGAGCCCGGTCATGAGTCCGGCCGCCTGCTCAATGATCTCAGCCTTCAGCTGAGCACCAGGCCGAGTATTCGCAGGCTTGAGGTTATGCGCGATCGTTGTTGCCCACTCACGGGCGCCTCCTGCATTCTGAATAGACCTGGTGAGTGCTTGGGCCCCGTCGTTCGCGCCGCCCGAAGCCTTGTATCGTTCGATCACATTGACTACAGACGAGTAGTGGGAACCCGTTGAATAGATCGAGTCGATGATGCATAACGCCAGGCTGTTCGGATATCCGTCGGGAGTCGTCCAAACAGTCGGATCACCAAGGTTGGTCTCGCAGTACGTGACCAGCGTTTTGATCTCAGCTTCGGTGACTGTCATGTTTCAATCCATTCTCTTGGAAACTTGATGTCGATGACACTACAGCTGGCCTCTGACACAAGGACGCGAAGAGCGAATCGAGTGTCTGAACTGGCTTGTCTTATCGAGAGAACAATTCCTCACACGAATCAATCTAGCCAAGTCGCGATCTCTTCAAGCTGTGCATGAAGCAGGTCCCAGGGCAGATTAAGGTCCAAGGTCCGCGCGGCTATTCGGTTGCCTTGAATGGTGACATCGAGGTCAGGTTGTAGTTCAGCATCGGTTTTTGCATAGAGCAACATTCCGCTGACTGATCCGTTTTGACCGACATCTGCGTTCCTCGTGTACGCCAGGATCTGATAGATATGCGCCGAGCGGATTGAACTCTTGCCGTACTGGCTGACTTGCATAGATTCGGAATAGTACTTCGCATCAATGATGACCGTTCGACCTCCTCGCCGCAGAGTGATGTCCGTAAACATCGCCGGCAGCTGGTTCACCCCTGACGCGTGCTCGCCGTCTATATTCCATCGAACCTTTGCCGCAGTAGGCGAGAGCTCGGGATGGTGAAGTCGATAATATTCTCGGAGGAAGCGCTCATACAGGCTGCTCATAGCCTCGTCGGTCACCCAGGTCGAGAGGCTATTCGCACCCGAATCCTCAGTTGGAAGGAGTCCACGTATGACAAGCTCGCAGGTACCCATGAGCATGCGATAGGTGGCACTGGAACGATTGAAACTCAACTGACTCCACCGAATGCTCGCAGTCGCAACCAGTTCGACTGAGTCGAAGTACGGCAATAGTCGCCGAAGAGCGTCCTGCCGTTTCCTCGAAACCGAACCCTTGCGGATCAGGAGAATCATGACGCATTTGAGGATCCGGTTGTGGAGTGTGTCGAGCTCATACTCGTCGAATTCGCAAACGACGCGTCCACGAACCATCGACAGTGCTGCTGAGGTACGAGTGAGGTCGATCCGGCCTCGGACGGTGGCGAGTTCCTCCGACCGACGACGGTAGTCACGATGAAGACCTTGTTTGACCTGGGAGCCGATACCACGAATGAGAATCTCGGCGAATAGATCATGGATGGTCTCGAAGTCCTCGCCGGCGAATCGGTCTTGGCCCTTGGCGCGGATGTCTCTGAACGCGTACGCCATCATCACGTATACGTTGCGGATCACGATGGACCGGTCTCTCACTCGATCGAGGCTCTCAAGGTGATAGCCCACTGGTCAGCCTTGGCCGGCTCGTCGAACCAGTATTCTTCGAGCAGAGGAACAAGTTCATCTTCGACAACCGACTGCAGCCAGCCTGCAAGCTCTTCCTCACCTGGTTCGACCACAGAAGGAATCGACAAGTAGCTGTGACCGATTGCGAAGCCGTGGCCAAGCGCCGGATCAGAGGCGATTTCGGCATTGAGCTCAATGACTCGCTCAACCAGCCGGTCGAACGACAGGCTTTCAAGTGCCTTCTGGCGACTAGCGAACCCCTCAGTTCGGAATCCAGGGGCAATTTCGAAGAACCCGAAGCGGCGACGCAACGCATAGTCGAGAACAGCGAGACTACGATCGGCAGTGTTCATCATGCCAATGATGTGAACGTTGGGTGGGACCGAGAAACTCTCGTCTTTATAGAGAAGCCTGAGCTCAGTCCCACGTTTATCGCTCTCGATGAGCATCAGCAGTTCCCCGAAGATCTTGGAAATGTTGCCTCTATTGATCTCGTCGATGATGAAGAAGTAGGGGCGGGTTGGATCGTCGGCTCTGGCATCTTCGCAGAATCGGTAGAACGGTCCTTCGGTGAGGGTGAACCCGCCGGATTCTCTCGGGCGATACCCCATCAAGAAGTCCTCGTAAGAATAGCTCTGATGGAATTGGACGATCTGGACCCTACTGGGATCTTGCTCGCCGATCATAGAATAGGCAAGTCGTTTCGCAGCGTAAGTCTTTCCGACCCCAGGAGGACCAGCGAGAATGACGTTCTTTTTGCGAATCAGCAATGACCTGAGTCTTAAATACCGCTCTTCAGGCAGGAAGACGTCTCTGAGGAAGTCGTCACGGGTGTAGGTGCGGATGTCCTTTGGCTGTTCGCTTGCGTCCGGCTCGTCCTCACCGACGATGAGTGCTTCCAGCTGTTCAATGAGGTCATGCTGTGAAGTGATGTCGGTGAGGGTCTTCAAAGGCGCGTCTCGCGTGAGCGCCCATTGTCCTTTATGAGTCCAGTCCACTGAACGAATGTGTCGATATTCGCTGCGGTCATGATCGTATCGAGCCTCCGAAGTGACCTGGCCGCGCCCGAGAACCTCACGTCGTCCACTCTTGACGTAGACCACGTCTCCAATCTCGATCTCGTTCTGGAACTGCCACAGCGCAAGGACACTGTTCTTCAGAGAACTCCCGGTGCCGTCGGCATCAAGTGCACGTCGGATCTCATCTCGGTTGCTGTATGCGGCGAGGTCTCCGAGGTCATCCCAACCGATGGCCATGATCTTGGTTGAGTGGAATTCATTCCACTCTGAAGCCTGACGGCCGGGCGCATAAAGCCAATAGCGCCGAGGTCGTGGTTCCATCAGATCGTCCGCAGACTGGTCTGAAGCGGCCACATTTCGCGCGGGCTTCCAGTTCTCCTTGACGCCATCGCTCCAGAAGTCGAACTCCCCGTCGATTTCCTTAGCCAGGAAAGCGCGGATCGCCAGAAGGTCTCGGTCAATGTGGGCGGGTGAATCTCCGCTGGCACCGTCGATTCGGTCCGCAAATGCGTTTCGAATCTGCTTCTTCTGGTTAGCAGACGGGATTGGCTCGAAAACCTCCGGATGAGCGAGGAACTGGAACGTGTTCCGCATGTCAGTCCGGTTGTCACCGGAGTCGATCATCACCTGCTGCAACTGCCACGGGTCTGACCGAGCGGCGGCGCGGTCGTCCTCGGAGAGTTGGCTCCAATGGATGATGAAATCGGCTACCCAAGACAGGTGGTCACTGATGGCGCTGAGATAGTAGGTGCTGGGTTCGAACCCACCGGTTTCAGACGGGCGCGCCAACCATTCGGACATCGGTTCGGGGATGTCCGCCGGGGGATCCAACAATGCGAGGAGATCCTCAACATGTTCCCGCCTGGTCGAAGGACGGATCCCATTCAATGGGTGTTCGCGGAGAAATACGAGTTCGGCAGCTAGTAGCACCACTGGGCGCGAAGCACCGGCGAGCTGTATGCCCAACTTATCCCACTGAGACATATCGCTGCCAGGGCTTGGATCTGTCTGGACCCTTGACCGGAGTTCGTCCGCTCCGGCCGCGGTCCAGACTTCCGTCGTAGGGTCGATGACCGACCGCTTGTCACCGAGCATGTGAGAGATCAGTTCACCGGCCTGGTGCGCGATATTCATGTCGAGCTGACGGCGGGAAGCGGCGATGTCGTTGTCCATAGCTCAACTGTAGTGCTCGACGAACCGTCTGCCTCACACCTACAAATCGCGATTCGCGTGTAGCCGTTTGGTGAAACCCCACGCCCCTACTACTGTCGTGATCAAATGAGCCGGAAGGAGCAGGGATGCGCATTGAGTTTGGGTGGACCCTCGACCGAGCCCCATGGAAGTCTCACAGTAGCGCCGAAGACTCGAACGAGGCCGGCACCACCGTCGTCACCGGCCCGCTCGGTCTCCTCGGCATCCTTCAGACCCGACTCGGAACGACTCGCCCCACGGTCGAGCGACCGGTTCGGATCGCACAGTACCGGTCCCTCCTGGCCCAGGCCGACCACCCCTGGTATCGCCGGTCATTCGCCAGCGATCCGTGGAACACCGCCCACCACCTCCTGCAGCTGCGCGACGACGCGATCGAAGCCGGATGGCACCCGACCACCGACGACCAGGATTACACGAGCCACCCGCGCTTGGACGCATTGGCCGCTGTCGAAGAGCACGTCACCCTCGGTCCGCCGCACGACCCGTCCGCGACTCTCGCCTCCGGCCGCGTCGACGACCTAAGAGAAGTGCTCGAACTGCTCCGACTCCACGGCACGAGCTGGCCGCTTGGCATCGACACGATCGAACTCCGCGACCGCCGCAACGACCTCCCACCCGTCTGGCAGGACATCGTCTCCGCCCTGCGCAACGCCGGCGTCACCATCGCCGAGGCGTGCCCGAGCACCAAAACGCCGGAACTCACCATCGTCCGAGGCCAGGACGAATGGTCCACCGCCGAGGCGGCCGCCCGGTACCTCGCGAATGTGTCCGACTGCGACCGGATCTGCATCATCGCCGGCGATTCCACCACTGTCCTCGACCAGCAGCTGGCACGACGACATGCTCCCGCCCTGGGAGTCCCGAATTCGTCGCCGACGACTCCGTCCGCCCAGGTGCTTCCCGTCTTTCTCAGCGCCGTCCTGCCGCCGACCGACATTCGACGCGTTGCCGAATTCCTCCATCTCTCCTTCGGCTCCGACGGTCCCGAGACGCCGGCGTTGACTCTCGTGCCGCGATCAGCCTCGTCCACTCTGCTTAGTGCCCTGACCCAAGAGCCTGGGATTTCCGGCGATCCCGCGTCGGCGTGGATGAAGGCGCTCGAGATACTCAAGGCTCGTGCGAACGAGGATCCAGACACCGCAACGAAAGCGTGGGAGACGGCGCAGACTCTCGACGGCCTCCTCCGAGTCTCCCCACCGGCGGTTGATGACGACCATCTGGCGGTCAGCTCCTTGCAACCGGCTCTCGATTGGCTGAGTACCCGTCTGCGCAAGCTCACGCTCCGCCAGCAGAAGACCACCCAAGACGCGCGCGGCACGACCGCTTCATTCCTGGCCGAGGCATCGAACCATATCGCTTCTTTCCGTGCCGCCCTCACGGCACTGGACGTCGACACCCTGCGTGTCCGAGAACTGTTCGACATCGCTGAATCGTGCGCGCCGCAGTCGGCTCATACGTCGGTCAGCGCTCAGGCTGCAGCGTGGACAGTCGTCAACGACCCCTCAGAAGTTCCCACAAATGCAGAGACGATTGTATGGTGGTCATCATGCCGCACTACACAGTCCGAGGCCGGGACCTGGGACTCTGCAGAGATTGAGGCGCTCGCCGCGGCAGATTGCCAGATCTCGCCGGCCACCGAGCGCGAACGGCTCCGCCAGGCAGCCGAACTCAGGGGCCTACGCTCGGCCAAGACGCTTCTGTGCTTCTGCCCCGATACAGTCCGTGGAGAAGGAGTCTCCCTCCACCCTGTACTGTCCCGACTTGTCGAAAGTCTGACGACCGCTGATCCCGAGCAATTTGCCACATCGTCGGTTGACGCCGTTCTCTCCCACCCCGCGATTACCAAAACGGTGGCCACGCTGGTCGAAGACGGGTCATGGAGGCTCAACAACACGACCGTCGCGACCGACGCCGCCGCAATCGAAGTCGTCCAGCCACCACAGACCGTCTCCCGTACCCTCGACGGCGACTTCACTCACCTTGTGCCAGAGACGCTGTCCTATACGCAGATCGATCAGCTGCTCAGCGACCCCCTCGAGTGGACTCTTAACCGCGCACTCGGTCTCTCGCATGGGTACACGTTCGACATTCCCGCCGACAATCGCATGATCGGCACGCTCGTCCACGCGGTCGTCCAACACCTCGTCGACGCGGGAGAAACGAGCGGCGACAACATCCCCACACCTTCGGTGATTGCAAAGACGTTCGACCGGCTGGTGCCGAGATTCGCCTCGGAGCTCCTCCTGCCCGGCCAACTCACCCGCAGGAACACGATCCGTTCCACCGCGCTCACCTCACTCACACACCTGTTCACAGCACTGAAAGAACGGGGAGTACACCTCACAGCCGCCGAGGCGGACTTCACCTATGAGTGGAGCATGACCATTGCCGGCACGTCGACCATGGTGTCCCTGCGCGGCCAACGCGACCTCGAAGGAACATTCGACGATGGGCGTCCCTCGATCGTCGACCTCAAATGGGCGAACTATGACAAGCGATACCGGACGATGATCGACGAGGGGGAAGCCGTCCAGCTCAGCGTCTACTCACGCACGGCCGATACTCCGACCGGGGCGAAACCGTTAACCTCGTATTTCATGCTCAAACAGGGCCGATTCGTTTCGACGGACTCCGCTCTCGACCCGAACTTCACCGGGGGAGCAGCCGATAGCTTCGACGACGTGGGGAACGGCCTCGGCGGAGACCCAGCCGGACTTTGGCCCATCATCCAACGGTCGGTCGAAACAGCACTGACACACATCGCCACCGGACGCTTCGACTCGCCAAGCGGCGACGTGCATGCAGAGCTGCAAACCGCGCCAGGAGTGCGGAGCACAGACGTGACCAAGGCCCTCAAAGCCTTCAAGGAAGAGGAACTGGCAGATCAGAGACTCTTCGTCATCAAGCCGCAGTCCTATAGCGACTTCAACCTCATCTATGGCATCGCGGGAGACCACTCATGAGCGTCCATGTCATCACCGCCTCGGCCGGATCAGGCAAGACCTACCGTCTGACCGAGGTGCTCTCGCAGCGACTCTCACAACCGGCCAAGCTCGGGGAGCCGCCACTTCGAGCCAGCGAAGTCATCGCCACCACCTTCACGGTCCGAGCCGCCGCCGACCTCGTCGAAAAGACCCAGAAACGCCTGCTCGACGACGGCAACATCGCCGCGGCCGAAGAGATCAGCACTGCACTCATCGGCACCATCAACTCAATGTCCGGCCGACTCGTCACTGACTACGCCATCGACGCCGGCTTCTCCCCAGAACTGCGCGTCCTCGACGAAACTGAACAGGCGATTGTCTTCGCCGCTGCAGTCGATGAAGTCGTCGCCGAAGCCGAAACAACCCACCGAGACCTCCTCTTGCGGACAGGCCACAACGGCAGTCCTGATGACCAAGGCTCCTGGGGCCACGGTCCGATCGTGTGGTCACGACTCGTCAAGGCAGTGGCAGAGGCAGCACGGGCGAACCACCTCGGCGAGGAGGAGCTGCGGTCCTCCGCACGAGCCTCGGCGGACCTGTACCTTTCGGCACTGCCGGAGAAACGATCCGACGAACGACAGACCTGGCGTGATTGCCTGGCCAGCGACATCGAGGAACTTCGAACCGTGCTCAACAGCGCACTCGACGATGCACCGCAGTCCGCCGAGTCCCGTGTGACCGTGAAGAAGGGCAGCATCGCCAACGTCGAAGGCAGCCTCATCACCCTCGATCATTTCCTGCGCGTCCTCGATTCCCACGTCGAGGAAGCCGACCCTTTCGTACGTACTCCGTGGTCGACATGGGCGAAGGTAGCAGAGGCGAACTATCCGACCGCGCCGGGCGGAAAGAAGCCGGGCAAGGTTCCGCTCGAGATCCTCGAGAACTCCAGCGGTCCGCTCGTGTCCGATCAGCTGTTGGCCAACAGTGCTTTCCATGATGACATAGAGGCGCTCATCAACCTGGTCATCGACACCGCGATCGCCTCACTGAGCGCGTACGAGGAACAGAAGAACCGCCTCGGCGTGATGGACTTCGTCGATCAGGAAGTCCGCGCGCTTCACCTGCTCCAGTCGAACGAACGGGTAAGATCATCGATCGCCTCCCGGTACCGGCTGCTGGCCGTCGACGAATTCCAGGACTCGTCTCCCATCCAACTGGCGATCTTCATGGAACTGGCCGATCTCGTCGACGAGGTCATCTGGGTCGGGGACCGCAAACAGGCCATCTACGGCTTCCGCGGTGCCGATCCGGACCTGATGAATGAGGTCTTCTCCGCACTCATCAACGGAACAACGGAGCTGGGCACGGCCACCTCGGAGAACCTCGGAGCCTCGTGGCGATCGACGGACGCGCCCCTCGAACTGTCGAACACACTGTTCGGCCAGGTGTTCTCCGACCAACCGATCGACGAGGTGACACTGAGCATCCCACCGCAGCGTGAGCACCTGCGCAGCATCGGCACCAGAGAACTCTGGGTTCCGAACTCGGACAAAGGAAAGGACGCGCAATCGGACAGTCGGATGGTGCGCACCATCGCCGAAGGGGTCACTGACATTCTTCGGCGCTCGCCTCAACTGCCGGACGGTCCCGTCAGACAAGGCGATATCGCGGTCCTCATGCGCACGAACCCGCAGGTGGCTTCAGTCGTGGCCGAGCTTCGAGCGCGTGGCATCCGTGCGGTCGGGTCGACGACCGACTTGCTCTCGACGAGGGAGGGACAGTTCGTTGCCGCCGGGTTAGCCGCTGTCGTCGATCCTGACGACAGTGTTGCGCTGGCCGAGCTCGTCACCCTGATGCCCGACCACGGCAGGCACGACACTTGGTTCGAGGACACAGCGAGAATTACCGACAAGGAACAGCGATACAAGCATCCGCAGGAATGGTGGCATGATCCGACGCTGACCGCCCTGTCCGACCTGGCCGTGAATGCGGCCCACCACTCGTCAGTCGAACTGCTGCTAGCGATCATCGACGCGCTCGACCTGCCGCATAGAACCAAGTCCTGGACGACTCCGGAATCGCGTTTGGCGACACTGGATGCGCTGTGCCAGATCGCGGGGGAGTACGAGGACGCGGCTCACCAGACACGCTTGCCGGTGACGCCCGCAGGACTGCTCGATCATCTCAAGGAAGCGGCCACAGCGTACGAGCAGACCTCGGCTCACGACGCCGTGCTGGTGACAACCATGCACCAGTCCAAAGGGCTGCAGTGGCCGGTCGTGGTCGTCGGGATCCCGATCGATAAGGACTATGGGCACCGGGAGATCAACGTGGAGAGGGCCCCGGTCTTCGACGCCCGGCGTCCCCTGGCGAATCGCTCACTGCGCTACCTTCCGGGTGTCCTGAAGAACTATGGGCCGTTGAAGCAGCGACTCGGTGAGCTCGACGTCGTCAGCCGAGCCCAGGACGCTGAAGATCGAGAGACAGCACGACTGCTCTACGTCGCGCTCACCCGGGCAGAATGCCACAGCATCATGGCGTTCGGCGATCCCGTGGGCAGGCGGAACGTGCTCAGTGCTTCGGTCGATGACGAACTCCTGCAGTGGGACGTTCCGGCAGCCACGGACGGCGATTCCATTGCTGTGAACGAAGCCGGCACTATGCAGATCGCTGCCCGGCGTCGACCAGGCGACTATGGCGGCGCAAACCCGCATATTCTGCCGATTCGCATCAATGCATATTCGCTCGAGGGCGAGGACGTCGGCGGGCAGTCGCTCGAACCGTCGGCTCCGTCCTTCTACGCCGCCACGGACATCCCTGCTCGACGACCGGCTGAGACGCCACTCCATCTCCCAGCACGGTTCACCGCCAGCGGGGTACTTTCCGACGATGTCAATGCTGACGTGGCGCTCATTGTTGACCTGGGGGAGCCGCTTGTTGCGAAGGGAGGCAAGGATTGGGACCGGATCGGCGATGCTGTGCACGCCTACCTCGGTCTGCCGCTGAGCAGACTGTCATACGAATCGGCCGTCCAAGCGGCTGAACGGATTCTGTCCAGGTGGGACGCAGGCCGTGTGCTGACTCCCGAGACTCTCATTGAGTTGGGGCACCGGTGGACTGGGTGGATCGCATCAACGTATCCCGACGCCGAGGTGGTCACCGAGTCCCCAATCGCGTGGCGCAATGATGATGGCCAAGTGATGGAAGGGTGGCTTGATGCCCGGGTGGTGTTGCCGAATGGCGGGAACATCCTCGTCGACCACAAGTCTTATCCTGGTACTGACCCGATCGGGCACGTCCGGGAGAACTATCTTGGTCAGCTGGAAGTGTATTCGCAAGCATTGCAAGCGACGGTCGGTAGAGCTCCCGAGCAGGTTCTTATTCATCTGCCGCTGCTTGGTACAATTGCAGAAATTCGACTGCCCGTTTTTGAATGTACGTGACTTCCGGCGTGGACAGACTAAGCTCTGCGATCGGCTACCCCAGAAGTGGTGCGGTCCAGTGCCCAGGATGATGCGAGGGTCCACGCCACTTTTTACACATGTGCTATTGGAAACCGCTTCCCTAAGTGTGCCTGACCGACCGGAGTCGGAATAGCAGGTTTAGGATCTACAGTCGGTGCGACAACTCGCCTGAGAATCAGACTATATCTTCCCTTAAACACGAACGGGCAAGTCAACAACCGGCTGAATGGCCTCGATAATTCCAGGGTAAGTACGTAAGACCTTGTCGTAGAGGTCTGCAGTTTGCGGTGATTTCACATCAACAACTAGAGCATAAGGAATTGGCCGGGGAGTCCTTGGAGACCCACCGTTTTCGCGAGCATTGTAATGAATATCGAACACAGGATTGTGCAATCCCTTACCCTGCATTCGAGTCCAGTTGCTTAATGTGGTTTCCCATTTCTGCCCATCGTTGCGCAGCTCTTTCTCACTATCGTAATCTGTGCGCTTGAAGAATGATCGCGATTTAGGATCAACGGAGTCAGCTCTCGCAAACTTTTCATCATCAGGACGGAACGTTACATCCAAACCGGCCCTACTGTAATTGCCGGGATCCTCCGGGTCTACTTCAGTGGCGAATGTGAAGGTAGCTCCAATTGTCACCAGTCCAGGTAGTCGACCATTGGGCAACGGAATACGCGCACGCAAATACTTCGCTGGCTCGAGTTCTCCCTGATATATAACTCGCACCTCGCCATCATTGCAGAGCATAATGTCGTCGAGCACCATTGGAAGTCGCCCCCATCCAACCTCGGTGCGAGACAATGTGGGCTGGGTCTGCGCTGAATGTACCAACAGAGCTCGAATGCCAAGGGGAGTCAACCGACTCCCGAAATGCGCTCTAAGCGAGACAGCCCTGCGCAGTGTTGCTGGCGCCGCAAACGAAGTTCCCATAGTCTGACCAATTCGCCCAGGAGTTCTCGGGTCATGAACGATGAACGGCTCTGTGTAGGTACCGCCAAAATCGAGAATATCTGGCTTGACTCTTCCTGGTGCTCTCCCCGGCCCTACTGCACTGTAGTCTGCCCGACCCCAGTCAGATCGAACTGAATCTGCGGATCCGAGTGACAACGCGTTCAGCGCGTCCGAGGGAACTTGTATCCGTCTATCAGCGGGATCGGATTCAATACCATTATTTCCGACAGCAATTGTCGCAAGAGTTGTGCCCTTGGAGAGATGCGAGTCTAATAGCGCAGTCCAAGGGTGAACGTCGTCGTCTTCGATGCAGAGTGCAGGCCCTAAACTCAAATTGATAAACTCGTAGTCGTAATCGCTCAGTATACTGTCGATTCTCGCCAGTACGTCATAGAGCTCAAAGGGATCATTGCTCGATTTTTCATCGAGAACTCGAAAATGATCAACCTTAGCTGGCGGCTGATTGAGCTTCTCGCCCGGTATCAGAGACCCGAACAAAATTGCAGAAGAAACAGCATGCCCGTGATCTTCAGATCCCGCTGACGCTGGACCTATCCCAGGTAAGGGCATTGTATTAACCCAGGCAGATATTGGACTCCTAGAATCGAATCCGCCGTCTAAGACTGCAACCTGGATGCCAGAATCAATAACTCCTTGGGGTGGTAGAGAGACTGGCCTTGCGTTCGGTAAAGATACAGTACGTTCAACCGTTGGCCCACCTCGCAATCGTGAAATAGGGCGGATTGAGCGAAGAAATGTGAATTGGCTAAGCTCCGCTAGAGACCGATCGGAAATTTCGGTCGGCAGGAAACAGAGTCCACCCACGTGAAGTCTGCGGTCAAAATCGGGCACCGCACCGATTGATCTGCTGTAGGCTTCGAACGCTTCGAGCACATACTCATCGGTCGCGGTCGCATGAACTATGAGTTCGACGACCAGACCGTTCGGAGTTCGATCAGCTTGCTCAATATTCCTTAAACGCTCCGCAGGCCCTTGAGCGTGAATCTCCTCTAGCCGCTGCACTGCGTCATTAATCCTGGAATCTCTTACCTCGAGGCTCCGCGCTAACTCACGGAAGTTTTCGCGGTCCCCCGCCACATAGAGTTCTGTTGAAGGGCTAAGTTCCGGCTCAGTCTTTTTAGTCCATTTTTCAGGCTTCACTTGTACCGGCCGGGAACCTACCTGCCTTAAGCTAAATTGGTCTAGGAGTCGCCTGGGATGAAACGATTTTGCAAGAGCTTGCGGATGTAGAGTGAAAGTAGCGACAGCCTCATTTGCAGGGCAAGTTAATTCCGGAAGTGCGTCTAGTTGCTGGCTCATGGACTGAACTTCGGGAGCGAGCCGATCAAGAGCTTCATCGAAGCTGTATGGAGGTTCGGTGGGTTGCCCTCCGCCCGGTCCCGCAATCTGAGCGGTTAGTCGCTCTCCGTGGCCCAGAAGGAATCGTGAATTACTTGCCATCCCTGCTCCTGTTCGTTCTCAGGCCGACATTTTTACGAATCGTGTCGCGACTCACCTTTGTGAACTCGCTAACTGCCCTTTGACTCAAGCTAGTGTGTTCGACAAGCGTTGCCGCAGCTCTTCCACGATCCGTTGCAGGAATGTTAGAGAACCTCCCCCTTGCCGTTTCAAGAACTGTTGCGGCGATAGGTTCATGACGTACAACGGCAACCCGGCGCGCCCGCAATAGATCGCGCTCGAGAGTGCTGAGAGTTTCTCCAGCATAGAGCTGAGCAATGAGTTCAACGATCTCTGGATTGAGCTCTGGTTCAGCGATGAAATCAATGACACCCTGCTTCAAAGCTTCCACATCCGGCTCCGAGAATCGAACCACTACCTCGAATCGACGCCAAATAGCCGGATCCAAAAGTTCGACGTGGTTTGTAGCAGCTAGCAGGAGCGACCCTGCTGGCCAAGAGTCGACTTCCTGCAAGATGACGGTCACCAGCCTTTTCAATTCGCCGATCTCCGAAGCATCATCGCGTCGTTTAGCTACCGCATCGAGTTCGTCAAGAAGCAAAACGCAACGTTTTGACTTCGCGTAGTCGAGTACGCTTCGCACGTTCGCACCAGTGCGGCCCAAGAAGCTACTCATAACGGCGGAGAGATCGAGTGTGAGGAGTGGCGCATCTAGCTCTCGAGCAACCCATCTAGCCCCCAATGTTTTCCCCACTCCGGGTGCGCCTATAAGGAGTCCGGTGCGAGTTGCAGTGAGGCCCTGCGCATTTAGTGCGTCTTGCATACGATGCTCTTGAACAATTTGCTCTAACGGGCCGCTCACCTCCTCCGACAGTATTGGCTCATTCAGAAGCGTTACAGGATCTTCCTCACGCACTAGCGACACTCGGCTGTCACTGTCCGTGGGCAGATCCAAAGACTGACCCGTTGATATAGAACGCAATGGGCTGGCTCGCAAAGCATCTACGATCATTTCAGTCAGCCGTGGCTCGGGATCGTGATACTTTCGCGCCATGCGGCGAAGAAGCGCATTGGATCCAGGGGCATTTCCCGATGCGACCTTCTTCACTAACTGGTCTATATCGTTTCGATCAATCTCATATTTGTCCACTGCGTCAGTTCTCACGCTAGAAGTCTATCATCTTGAGTGGACTAATTCTCTGCCGTATCACGATGTGTTAGTCCACTTTAAGGCTCTGTCTTGTCAGTTCGTGGCACCCCTCTATGAGCTGGCCTGAGCCAACATTATGACTGCCGAGGTCGTCTCGCTCTCACTGGCGCTAACCAAAACTATGCTCATCTATGTTGAGTCCGGTAGTGGTAGTTGCGTTGCAGTATGGCGTGACCGGTGCCGATGTGTTGCCAGCCCAATCACACTGGGCATGAAACATGTGGTGGCCGAAGACGAGGTGCGCTTGCCCGACGCCATCATCTTGCGCCGAGGTGCCGATGACTCTCATTGCGGTCAGCGCCTACGCCACTTCCGTAGCCCACCGCTGTCAAAGCCTCGAACCGGCTCATCCGTCGCTGCGATGTGAATCGCCCCGGGGATAATAGGGGCAGGGAGATTGGAAGAAGGAGATTCTCTCTTGCCAGTGAAATACACCGACGAACTCAAGGCTCGTGCCGTCGAACTCGTCATCCATGCCCAGGCCGATCCGGTCACCGCGAATGGTGCGATCACCCGCGTCGCGAACGAACTCGGGCTGAGCAAAGAAACCTTGCGAGTCTGGGTGCGTAAGCACAAAGATTCCGGCAAAGCTACACCGACTGAGTCCGTGGATTTGGAAGCGGAGAATCGTCGGCTGCGGGCGGAGTTGGCTGAAGCGAAGCGGGCCAACGAGATTCTGAAGAGAGCCTCGGCTTTCTTCGCGGCGGAGCTCGACCGCCCATCGAAGAGGGGGTACCTCCCGCTTGCGAGGGAATCGTCGCTTTCATCGACGAGAACAAGCACGAGTTCGGAGTCGAGCCAATCGTGCGCGCCCTGAAAGGGACTGCGGCACGGATTGCTGTGAGCTCGTATTACGCGTTCAAGAAGCGTCAACCATCAGCCCGGGCCCGTCGGGACCAGGCACTGAAGGTGGTCATCCAGGATTTCTATGAGGCGAACTATTCCTGTTACGGGCAGCGGAAGATGTGGAAGGCGATCAACCGTGAGTACGTCGATCAGTTCGGGCCGGTGGCTCGCTGCACGGTGGAGCGGTTGATGCGCCAGTTGGGCATCGATGGGGTCCGTCGGAAGCGGAAGCGTCCGAAGACGGTCTCGGCACGTGCTGAGGAGTGTCCGGATGATCTCGTTGAACGTGAGTTCGCAGCACCGGCTCCGAATTGTTTGTGGGTCGCGGACATCACGTATGTGCCCACGCAAGCTGGGTGGGTGTACACGACGTTCATCCTCGTGTGTTCCACCGGGAGATCGTCGGTTGGGCAGGTGACGAACCATATGCGCGAGTCGCTGGCTAGGGACGCTCTGACGATGGCTCTCGCGGCGAAATACCGGGCCGGCGAAGACGTTTCCGGGCTCGTGCACCACTCGGATCGCGGGGTGCAATTCCGGTCGATTCGCTATGGCGAGACCCTGGCGGAATCTGAGGTCGTGGCGTCGGTGGGGTCGCGTGGGGATTCGTACGACAACGCCATGGCTGAGGCGCTGAACTCGGTCTACAAGGCCGAGCTCATCGACCGGAAGGTGTGGTCGGGGTTGATTGAGGTGATGGCGGAGACGTCGAAGTGGGTGGCTTGGTACAACCAGTCCAGGTTGCATTCAGCGATCGGGTACCGACCGCCTATCGAGGTCCATTCTGAATGGATCAACCAGTCCGCGGCAGGGTCCGCGGCTGCTTAGGAAACCAAGAAAAGGAGCCTCTACGAAACCCGGGGCTTGACAATGCCCTCATCGGCCTAGGCCTGCCGATGTTGGCCAGATGCCTGTAGCAGGGGAGCGAGTCACCAGTATTCAACGTCGATTTAACGCACTATGACCGTTTCGGCACTGGCAGGCAGGTCCTACCAGCGTTAGCAGCACGACCACACAAATATTTGACACAGTAAGATACACAGGCGTCACCGTCGTCGCCACCAATGCAACTCCGAAACAATCAAAGCTCGTTCGTGACCTCGTCACCGCTGAGCAACGCCTCCCGAGCTTTCCAGCGTACGGAAGCGCCATTCGGTAGCGCCTGTGTAACGAAGTGGTGTATAACCTCGCGACATCGTGGACACTGAACCTCACCACTTCAGGGACACTCGATCTCAGGGCTTTATATGTTCAGTCCACAGGTGCTACCGAATGCACCTTCCGTACATCAATCGTGCATTGGATGGCTTTCTTCGAATGAAAAGAAGCTGAATAATGGCACAAATCGTCTCGGGCCTTCGAGTGGGGGACGTATTGAGTTCAAGGCGGAGAAATTTGCAGTGTCTTATCGGTCGAAATATAAGCAGGTAAACCGCCGTAATGTCGAAAGCCGGAACGATGACAGGTTGCTGCAAAATCTTCATGTCGTGCAACTGTACAGTCTTGCACGCCATACTGCATGAGTAAGGCTGCGTGGTTGCTTGAAAACTTCCTCTCATGTGATGCCTACACACGACCTGGATCGTCATTGCCATAGAGTCGTAACTGAGACCAGCAACAACAATTCTTTCGATGTATGCTGGTTGTAGTCGCGCACCGTCGCCCCACGGAAGGTACAACCATGGATGTCTCCGAGCATAAGCTGCACCAAATCCTCGAAGGATCGAAACAGTATCAGGTACCGCTTTACCAAAGAACATATTCTTGGGAAAAGAAGCAGTTGAAGCGGCTTTGGGATGATGTTAAAGATCTGGCGAAGGCGCGCCGGGATAAGCCATTTTCCACTCATTTCACGGGATCGCTCGTTCTGGCGGTAAACGGTGTTACCGCCGGAAGCAGCAAAATGCTCGTTGTGGATGGGCAGCAGAGATTGACTACTTTGACTCTGTTGCTTGCAGCGTTGCGAGACCTTCTTAAGAGTGCCTATCCGGATGATCCCAAGAAATACGAGTCGATATCAAAGAGATACCTGGTTGATGAGTACAATTCGGGCGATGATCGATTGAAGATTCTTCCTACTCAGGGCGACAGGTCTTCATACAGGGGTGTTATTGACGAGCAAATGCAAGGTCTGAATGAAGACAACGTTATCTCTGCGTACAACTTCTTCTTCGAGCATTTGAAACCAATTGTTGAAGGCAACGACTCAACAACCTACTTGGAAGTGCAGGATGCAGTCCTTCATGGCTTGGACTTTGTGTCAATTACAGCGGGAGAAGGCGATAACGTATATCGTATCTTTGAATCACTGAACAATACAGGTCTGCGATTAACTCAAGGCGATCTGTTGCGAAACTATATATTCATGCGCTTGGGAACTGTAGGCGAGCAATTATACTCCTCAGTGTGGATGCCGATGCAAAATAGGTTGACCCCAAAAGACTTGGAGAAGCTCTTCTGGATTGAGTTGACGTGGTACGACAGCGAAGTGAAGCAAGGAGATATGTACGAGGGGCAAGTGCTCCGGCTAAAGGATTTGTCTGTTGACGAGATTAGACGTCTAGTAAAGATCTTTAATGATCTGTCCGTGTTGATGGCAACAATGCGGGATCCGTCATTAGAGAAAGACGCTACTGTGCAACGTCAACTGAGCCGCCTTCGTGAATATGGGATGCCCTCGACGGATCCATTGGTGCTACGACTGTTGTATCTGCGAAGCGTCTCAAAAGTTGATTCCGACGATGTGGCTGGCGCTCTAAAAGTGCTGGAGTCGTTCTTGGTGAGGCGTCTTCTGGTGAGTGCTCCGCATAACGCTTTGTCTCGAATGATGCTTAGAGCGTCTGATGAGCTTGATGAAACTTCTCTTGAGGAATCGTTAAGGCGCTACTTGTCGTTTGGTCGCAAGCGATTCGCTACTAATGAACAAATAGAAAGAGCCGTAGTCGAAGAAGCGTTTTACTATGTAGGCAAGCACGGGCAGCGAAAGACAGTCCTTGCTTGGATAGAAGAGGCAATCGCGGGTAAGGAGCCAGCCGATCTATCAAGAACTTCAATTGAGCACATTATGCCTCAGAATATTGTGCATTGGCGTGAAGATCTCAACAGGGAGTTAGGGCAGTTTGAGTCGGTTGACGAAATGCACGACGCTTTGGTGCACACGCTAGCAAATCTCTCTCTTACAGGCTACAACTCTGAATTGAGTAATAGTCCGTTTGCGGTAAAGAGAAAGATGTTGGAAAAGAGCAATGTTGCACTGAACGATTTTGTTTCGTCCAGAGAATTTTGGGGTAAGCCTGAGATTGAGGAGCGGGGCAAGTATTTGGCCAGCATTATCAATTCTGAGTGGGTTTCGCCAATAAATTCCTCTGAGAATCAGCGGGAAGTCATTGATGAGATATCGATGAAGGATGCTCTGTCTGCTATTCCTAATGGCCAGTGGGCTACGTTTGGCGACATAGCTGCTGTGCTTGGCACTAGTCCATCGGCGGTTGAGGACTTCTTGTCTTCTAACCGACTGGCGCATGCATGGCGAGTTCGTAAGGCGAGTGGGGCAGAGGGGGCCCATAAGTTCGTGTCTCCGGGACTCACAGAATCAGACGGCGCTACATTGCTGGCTGCGTCTGGAGTCCATGTCGACAGCTCGGGGCACGCGCAGCTGAGCCATCGTGTCGAAGTTCGACGTCTTATCGAGGCGACATCTATTGATTCGATTTCGGAGCAGGTCAATTCAGATTCCACTCTGGATTCCCTTGAAATGGTTCGTTCAAATTTGTCTGCAAAACTGTCGCCTCCTGTGTGGCAGGCCGTAGAGCGGATCCTATTGGTTTGGCTCGGCATGGGCGGACAGATTTTTCTTAATGCTTCTGGCGATGAAACCGCTGGCCTCCAGCTTGTGCATGGGGTAAACGAGGAGCGTTCGTTTGTGACTCTGAGTCCCGCGGCGTCTGGCCAAGTGAACCTAAGCATTGGGGAGCACGAGATCTCTGCCCCATTAACTCGGGAAGGCGTTGTCGAAATTTTAGGTTATCTCGAGGGTGGAATTGTTGATCCGCTCGGCGGAGCAAATGACGAACTGAGTGCGGCATGGCTTGACGGCGGTCGCAACGGCATGTCGACTGTACTTGTTGATCTTGCACAGATTTCAGGAGCTAGTCCTCGTTGACAAGTTCTTCGGCAGTGGCGCAGAAGCTGACAATTGTTTGATCAGGGACCTTTAGATGAAGTCTTTGAGTCGGCTATGCAGTGCGGGGTCACATATGTACACATATGTTCCTCGAATACCTCGTGTGAGCAGAACGCTGTAGATGTTCTTCACGTACTCGAGAAGATCCGCATCTGAGTATGTGATCCCGAGCTTGGGGTTGTTCTCGCGGCCCTTCTTGTCGTGATAACTTGCGCGGTCAAAGACGAGCTTGCCAGCGTCCGGGTCGTAGCGGAGGTCGTTGCCGATGATGACCCCGACATAGTTGAGGTCATAGCCCTGAACGGTGTGGATCGATCCGACTTCGTCGACAGACTTTGCTGAGTTGATCCAATCCGTTGTCGTCGTGTTCCAGCGCATCTGCTGACCGTCAAGTTCGAGGTCATATGCGGTCTTTTCATTTTTGCTCTTCCATGGCCAGGCGTAACCAGCGACCAAGCGAGACAGCCCGTGTTCTACTTCGCGTTTCTGAAGCTCTCGTGTCATCTCGCCTAAATCAGTGAACAGCCGGAGGTCATAGTCCCCGAAGTCTTCGCGTGATTCTGGTGGATCGTCACTGAGCAGCTTGCGGATGTAACTGACGTAATCTTTGTCAGTCGAGATGCGCATCTGGGTTTGAAGAGGATAGAGCCGTTCTGCTGCTCGGGCTCGTGCGGCGAGCTCCCGAGTTGTGGTAGCTGGAAGATCCGCTGGTCGAACGGTTTGGCCGACATCGAGCATGAGGATCGAGTGGTGACTCTGCTTCTGAATCCAATCCAGTTGGGTCTTCTGAGGGTCGTCCCAACCGAATAGCTTTTCGTTTATCTCGATGAACTTCTTGTTAAGAGGGCCAGACGCCTGGTTTGCTCTCTGATTGAGACGATGAGCTTCATCGACGACGAGAAGGTCGAACCGTTCAGTGCTTTCGCCTACCTCGAATGGAGTCAGCACCATTCCCTTACTCAATCCGGGAGTCAGTTTGAACACTTTGGCGATTGAGTCGCGCAGTGATTGTTGAGGGACGACTATCGCGAATTTAAGGGACTTCAGCAGCTCTGCATGTTCAGGTGTGAAGTAGTCACTAAAGACGGAGTCGATGTCGAGTGGCTCTTCTGAGTCGTGCCGTCTGATGTCTTCCAACAACTTGAGAAGGTAGATAGCAACGACCGTTTTTCCCGTTCCTGGATTGCCCTCGACAACGACGGTGTTGTCAACGCCGCTCTCTAAGTCGTCAAAGAAGCCCTCGAGAATGTCATCGACAGCGATGGCCTGGTCATGGTTGAGGGCTTTGAAAGGCGAGAGCTTGAAGAGATCGCTGTTGATGATCTGGGGGATGGTTCGTTTGAAGAGGCTTTCTTGAGTCCGCAACTCTTCGAAGATCTGGTGGAACGTCTTGTTGTAGTTGTCCCGGTCGTAGTAGTCGGCATCGGTGATTCCGGCGTTGAGGTTGAGGACTTGTCGACTCGCGTCGCCGTGGAACATTCGAATGAGAAACGACTCTAGATCTAAACACGCAGACTTATTAAACGTGTCGTCGAGAACGACTCTGACCGATTCAAGGTTCCGCTTGGAGTCAGACTCGAGGTGCTGCTTCATCCGGCCCTCTACGTTGAGGGACTCGCCGACATAGACCTCTTCTGTATTGTTCATGACATACACGACGGGCCAGTTACTGTGACGAGGGTCGACGGATCCCCACGCTTTGACCTTGTCGGCGTCGAAGGGGAAGCGTTCGACTTTAAAGCTGGTCATATTTCACGCTCGTGCCTCGAGCCTTTTCCACTGGATACTTCTCGCGAGTCTTGGCCAGCTTGTCCAAAATGATGGTGTCGGGATCCAGGCCCAGCTCGTCCGCGAGCAACATGCAATAGGTCAGCACATCAGCCAACTCGTCCTTCGCGGACTCGAGGTCGGCATCTCCCCATTGGAAACATTCGAGTAGTTCTCCCGCTTCGATGGAAACGCTCTTCGCGAGATTCTCGGGGGAGTGGAACTGCTGCCAATCGCGTTCTGCCATGAACTGACGCACTGTGTCGCGAACAGAATCTTCGTACATGACTTCAAGGTATCAGCGACGTACGGCGATCGGGCGGTGTCAAGCGTAATTTGGATACTCGCCTATCATCCAAGCAGGACAGGGGCACGTTCTGTGTTACGCCGATACCGTGAAATATTGAGCCCGGAGCTCCGGTTCATCGCCGGCAATTCCCGGCCCAATATTTCACGGCCGTTACGTCAGGCGGTCAGCACAACCTTGCCGGTCGTCTCACGGCCCTCAAGTGCCCGGTGCGCATCCGCGGCATCGGCCAGGGCAAACGTGGCGCCGACGCGGAAGTTGAGCCAGCCGTGTTCGATGCCGTTGAAGAGCATTGCCGAACGCTTCGCTAGCTCCTCCGAGCTGCGCACGAACCACGCCAGAGACGGGCGGGACAGGAAGATTCCGCCGGAGGAGTTCAAACGCTGAATGTCGAACGGCGGCACCTGACCCGAGGCTCCACCGAATAGCACCATCGAACCCAGCGGCTTGATCGACGCCAACGACGCATCGAACGTGTCCTTGCCGACCCCGTCATACGCGACATCGACGCCCTCACCGTTGGTGAGCTCCTTGACCTTCGCTGTGATGTCCACGCCCTCGCCGTAGAGGAACACGTCATCGGCACCGGCCTTGCGAGACAGCTCCGCCTTCTCCTCGGTGCTCACCGTCGAGATGACATTGCCGCCCAGATGCTTGACGATCTGCGTGAGCAGCAGCCCGACTCCACCCGCACCTGCATGCACGAGTGCCGTCTGTCCCGGCTTGATTTCGTGCGAACTCGTCGCCAGATACTGCGCTGTCAGGCCCTGCAGCGGCATCGCCGCAGCCACCTCGGCGGACACACCCTCCGGCACGCGCAGGAGGAAATCAGCCTTCACGACGACCTGCGTCGCATACGAACCCGGGCCCTCGTGCCAGGCGACACGGTCACCGACGGACCAGCTCTCAATGCCCTCGCCCACCTCCGCGATATATCCCGTGCCCTCGACGCCGACGACATGCGGGTAGTCCATCGGGTACACACCCGAACGACGGTACGTGTCGATGAAGTTCACGCCGGCCGCCTCGACGTTGACGAGCACCTCACCCGGGCCGGGCTTCGGAGTCTCGACCTCACCGAACTCCAGGACCTCCGGTCCACCGGCCTGCATCGCACGAACTGCCTGGGTCATGACGCCTCCTGCATATAAATTAATTGCCTGGTATGGTTATACATATGAACGATCTTACGGTTGCCGTCTCCGGTGCCAGCGGATACGCCGGGGGAGAGGTCCTCCGGCTGCTGAGCACTCACCCCCACTTGAACGTCGCAACGGTGTGCGGACATTCCACCGCGGGTGAGAAGCTCGGCCGACATCAACCCCATCTTCCCCGATTCTCTGACCTTGTAGTCCAGGAGTCCACCGCCGAGGTGCTCGCCGGCCACGATGTCGTCATCCTCGCGCTCCCGCACGGTCAGTCCGGACAGATCGCCGCCGAACTCGAACAGACGAGCCCCGACACCCTCATCGTCGACCTCGCCGCCGACCACCGCCTCATCAGCGCCGCCGCCTGGGAGAAGTTCTACGGCTCCGCACACCAGGGCACCTGGACCTACGGGTTGCCCGAACTCCTCACCGCCGACGGCGCGAAGCAGCGCGAAGCGCTGAAGTCGACGAAGCGTATTGCCGTGCCCGGCTGCAATGTCACTGCCGTGAGCCTCGGACTCGCACCGCTCATCCAGGCAGGACTGGCCGCGCCCGCCGGGCTCAACGCAGTGCTCGCCAACGGAGTCTCCGGGGCAGGGAAGGCACTCAAGCCGCACCTCACCGCCGCCGAGATCCTCGGCAACGCCTCGCCGTATGGCACAGGTGGCACCCACCGGCATGTGCCTGAGATCGAACAGAACCTCAACGGCGTCCTCGGCGTCGATGCCGCCGACGGCCCCACACGGATCTCCTTCACCCCGACGCTCGTGCCCATGGCTCGCGGCATCCTCGCGACCATCACCGCTGACGCCGGCGAAGCCGCACCGCGCAACGCCGAAGGCCTCCTCGACGCCGCCGCGCTCAAGGAGCAGCTGGCCGCCGCCTTCGACCAGGCCTATGCTGACGAACCCTTCGTCCGCGTCCTTCCTGACGGTCAGTGGCCGCAGACCGCGGCAACCACCGGGTCGAACGTCGCGCAGATCCAGTTCATCGTCGACGAACGAGCGGAAAAGATCCTTATCGTCGTGGCACTCGACAACCTGGTCCGCGGCACGGCCGGACAAGCCATCCAATCCATCCACTTGGCCCTCGGTCTCGACGAGACCACCGCCCTTCCCCTCGAAGGAGTCGCCCCATGAGCGTCACCGCCCCACTCGGCTTCACCGCCGCCGGACTCACCGCCGGACTCAAACCCTCCGGCACCAAAGATCTCTCCCTGGTCATCAACAACGGCCCTGACACCGCCGTCGCCGCCGTCTACACGTCCAACCGCTGCAAGGCCAACCCCGTCCTGTGGTCCCAGAAAGCATCGGCCAGCGGTCAAGCCCGCGCCGTCGTCCTCAACTCCGGGGGAGCGAACTGCTACACCGGCGACTTCGGCTACGAGACAACGACGCTGACCGCGCAGACCACCGCCGAACTCCTCACCGAATCCGGCACCACCACCCAGGCCGAGGACGTGCTCGTGTGCTCGACCGGGCTCATTGGTGTCGGTGGCCAGGACTTCCGTGACTCGATCGTGAACAACCTCGCGCCGCTCGTTGCGGCCGCCGACACCAGTGTCGAATCCGGACAGTCCGCCGCCGAAGCGATCATGACCACCGATACCGTCGCGAAGGTTGCCGCCCGCACGGGCTCGAGCGGCTTCACGATCGGCGGCATGGCCAAAGGTGCGGGCATGCTCGCACCGGGTCTGGCGACGATGCTCGTCGTCATCACCACCGACGCGAAACTCGACCAAACGACTCTCGACCAGGCATTGCGTGCCTCGACGAGCCAGTCCTTCGACCGACTCGACACCGACGGCTGCATGTCGACGAACGACACCGTCATCCTCATGTCCTCCGGCGCCCACGATGCTGCCGTCGACACCGACGAGTTCACCACCCTGCTACGTGAACTCTGCCTCGACCTCATGCACCAACTCCACGTCGACGCCGAAGGCGCTCACCACGACATCGCCATCACCACCCGCGGTGCCGCCAGCGAACAAGACGCCGTCGAAGTCTCCCGCTCCGTGGCCAGGTCGGCCCTGTTCAAGGCGGCGATCTTCGGGGAGGACCCGAACTGGGGTCGCGTCGTCGCTCAGGTGGGAACCACCTCGGCGGATTTCGATCCCACCCAGATCGACGTCATCATCAACGGCGTCCAGGTGTGCACGGCCTCCGGTCCCGACGAAGACCCCGCGAACGTCACGTTCGACCGCACCGTCGACGTCACCATCGACCTCCACGCCGGTGACGACACCGCCACCGTGTGGACCTCGGACCTCACCCACGACTACGTCGAAGAGAACAGCGCCTACTCCTCATGAACACCCCCGTAGACATGTCCACGAAATCCACGGCCGCCCGGCTCGCCGCCGCCCAAGTCAAGGCCGAAGCGCTGACCGAGGCGCTGCCCTGGATCAAGACCTTCGCCGGCGCCACGATCGTCATCAAATACGGCGGCAACGCCATGGTCTCCCCGGAGCTGCAGCAGTCCTTCGCCGATGACATCGCTTTCCTCCGCTTCGCCGGCATCCGCCCCGTCGTCGTCCACGGCGGCGGCCCCCAGATCTCGGCCATGCTGAAACGCTTGGGCATCGAGTCCGAGTTCAAAGCCGGGCAGCGCGTGACCACCGAGGAAGCCGCCGAAGTCATCCGCATGGTCCTCTCCGGCCAGGTCAACCGCGATATCGTGTCCAGGATCAACCAGAACGGCGATGCCGCGATCGGACTGTCCGGTGAAGACGCGGACCTCCTGCTGGCGCACAAAACCACCGCCGAGGTGGACGGCGACGTCATCGACCTCGGCCGAGTGGGCGAGATCGCCCAGGTCAACACCACCGTGCTCACCGAACTCCTCGACGCCGGCCGAGTCCCCGTCATCTGCTCCATCGCTTCCGAGATCGGGGGAGAGGCGGGGAAGCCGCTCAACATCAACGCGGACCTGGCCGCCTCGGCGGTGGCGAAAGCCCTCAAAGCACACAAACTCATCATGCTCACCGATGTGCCCGGCCTCTACGCGAACTGGCCGGACACGTCCTCGCTCATCTCCCGCATCGACCCGGACAAGCTGCGCGAACTCCTGCCGTCGCTCGACTCGGGGATGATACCGAAGATGACCGCGGCGCTCGAGGCGATCGAGCACGGGGTCAAGCAGGCCCACATCATCGACGGCCGGATGGCGCATTCCCTCCTCCTCGAGGTATTCACCTCGGAGGGCATCGGCACCATGGTCGAAGACACCATCGTCGAACCCGCACCACTGGGCGACGGGCACCAGACGAACCCCGCCGAGGCGGCCCCGACGGGCGAGACGACCGCAAGCGAGAACAGTAACGGAGGACGTTCATGACCGAGACGACCGATCAGACTTCGGCCGGGCAGGGTTCCGATCAGGCCCAGACGTGGCGGGACGATTTCTCCCGTGTGCTGTCCCCGGTGTTCGGATCCCCGCAGCTCGACATCGTCCGCGGTGAAGGATCCTATGTGTGGGATGCCTCGGGCAAGCAGTACCTCGACCTGCTCGCCGGCATCGCCGTCAACGCCTTGGGCCACTGCCATCCCGCGTGGGTCAACGCCATCACCGAGCAGGCGTCGACACTCGGCCACATCTCGAACTTCTTCACCTCGCCGCCCCAGATCGCCCTGGCGAACAAGATCCACGAGATCCTCAACTTGCCGACCGGCTCCGCCGTGTTCTTCTCGAACTCCGGCACCGAAGCCAACGAGGCGGCCTTCAAGATGGCCCGCCGCGCCGGGGGAGGGGGACGCCCCTTCATCATCGCCGTCGAGGGCGCCTTCCACGGCCGCACCATGGGATCACTGGCGCTGACGGCGAAGGAAGCCTACCGCGAACCCTTCGCTCCGGGCGTCCCCGGAGTCGTCCACGTCCCCTACGGCGACGTCGAGGCACTGGCCGCAGCGATCAACGACAACACCGCCGCCGTATTCATCGAACCCATCCAGGGCGAAGTCGGCGTGCGCAAGCACCCGGAGGGCTATCTCAAGGCCGCCCGCGAGCTGACGACGAAGGTCGGGGCGCTGCTCGTCCTCGACGAAGTGCAGTCGGGCATCGCTCGCACCGGATACTGGTTCGCCCACCAGGACTGGTCGATCGGCGAAGGCGTCGTCCCGGACATCATCACCTCGGCGAAGGGACTCGGCGGCGGCATGCCGATCGGCGCGACCATCACCGTCGGCGATGCGAACACGAAACTGCTCGAAGCTGGCCAGCACGGCACAACCTTCGGCGGCAACCCGATCGCCTGCGCCGCCGGACTCGCCGTGCTCGAGACGATCGAGAAGGACGGGCTGCTCGACCATGCTCTCGACATCAACGATTGGCTGACACCACAACTCACCGCCATTGACGGCATCGGCGAGATCACCGGTCAGGGACTGCTCATCGGCATCGAACTCCTGCCCGATGCCGCAGGCGAGATCCCGGATTCGAAGGCCGTCGCGGCTCGCGCACTCGAGGCCGGGTTCATCATCAACCCTGTCGCACCTGGACGACTCCGCCTTGCCCCGCCGCTGACGATCACCGCCGACGAGCTCACCCCGTTCATCGACGCCCTGCCCGGCCTCATCACCGGCTGAGCCCCACCACAGACTTTCGAAGGACACGTTATGACACGCCATTTCCTCAAGGACACGGACCTCAGTCCTGCTGAGCAGGCCGAGGTCCTCGATCTCGCCGTCGAACTCAAGGTAGCCCCCTACTCGCGGACCCCGCTGGCCGGGCCGCAGACCGCTGCCGTCATCTTCGACAAGACCTCGACGCGCACCCGGGTCTCGTTCGCCGCCGGCATCGCCGCGCTCGGCGGACAGCCGCTCATCATCAACCCCGGTGAGGCGCAGCTCGGGCACAAGGAATCCATCGCCGACACCGCTCAGGTGATGTCCCGGATGGTCTCGACGATCGTCTGGCGCACCTACGCCCAGTCAGGCCTCGAAGAGATGGCCGAGCACTCCTCGGTGCCCGTCATCAACTCCCTCTCCGACGATTTCCACCCCTGCCAGATCCTCGCCGACCTGCTCACCATCCGCGAACACCGCGGCGACGTCAAGGGCCAGACCATGACGTACTTCGGCGACGGGGCGAACAATATGGCGAACTCTTACGCCCTCGGCGGAGTGAACGCCGGAATGCACGTGCGCATCGCCGCCCCCGCCGGTTTTCAGCCCGATGCCGCGGTCGTCGCCGAAGCAGAAGCCCTCGCCGCGCAGACCGGGGGATCGCTCACCGTCACCGACGACCCCGTTGCCGCCGCCACCGGCGCCGACGTCCTCGTCACCGACACCTGGGTGTCCATGGGCCAGGAGGCAGCCGGCCGCGACGACGAGGCCTCGCCGTTCACGAAGTTCCAGGTCAACCAGGAACTCATGAATCTTGGCAACGACGCGATCTTCCTCCACTGCCTGCCCGCCTACCGCGGCAAAGAGGTCACGGCCGAGGTCATCGACGGCCCCGCCTCGGTGGTCTTCGACGAAGCCGAGAACCGCCTCCACGCGCAGAAGGCACTCATGACCTTCCTTCTGGAGCGATGATGGCCGAGACGAATAACAGTGCACCGCTGACGAAGACCGCCCGACAGCAGAAGATCATCGATCTCATCACCCGTCGGTCCGTGCGGTCCCAGATCGAACTCGCCGAGGCGCTCGCGACGCAGGGCATCACCGTCACTCAGGCGACCCTGTCGCGCGACCTCGCCGAGGTGGGGGCCGTGAAGATCCGGTCCACCGCGGGATCCGTGTACGCCGTTCCCGGTGAGGGTGGGGACCGGTCCCTGCAGCAGTCGACGGGGGAGACCCTCGATGCGAAGCTGCCGCGGATCCTCGAGGAGCTGCTCGTCTCCGCGGTCTCGCAGGACAACACTGTCGTGCTGCGCACCCCGCCGGGAGCCGCGCAGTACTTGGCGTCGGCGATCGACCGGTCGTCGATGGTCGGCATCTTCGGCACACTGGCCGGCGACGACACGGTGCTCGTCATCGCCGATGCCGCAGTCGGGGGAGCGGCCCTGGCCGAGACCTTCCTCGAGTACGCAGCGGGCGGATTGGCCGAGGGGTGAGCCTCTGTCGGCGGGCCCTGGAATTGGGCGCGCCGCCTCGGTGGGGAATCCACGGGACGGACGGCCGCCTCGGCGAAGGAAAACTGGAACAATGACAACTGAGTTTCATCATTTCAATGAACGGGCCGGCGCATCCGTGCTGGTGGGAAAGGACGATCTGTGAGCGAACGACTGAGCCTGTGGGGCGGACGATTCTCCGACGGTCCGGCCGATGCGCTGGCCGCGCTGAGCAAGTCCACGGACTTCGACTGGCGCCTGGCGGAGTACGACATCGCGGGATCCAAGGCCCACGCGAAGGTCCTCCACCACGCGGGACTGCTCACCGATGACGAGCTGTCGGGGATGCACTCGGCGCTCGACGAGCTGCTGCGCCGCGTCGAGGCCGGCGAATACGTCGCCGCCGAGTCCGACGAGGACGTGCACTCGTCGCTCGAGCGCGGACTCATCGAGATCGCCGGACCCGAGCTCGGCGGGAAGCTGCGTGCCGGACGGTCCCGCAACGACCAGATCGCGACGATGGGTCGGATGTACCTTCGCGACCATGCCCGTGAGGTCGCCGGCCTCGTGCTCGACACCGTCGAGGTGCTCATCGCTCAGGCGGAAGAGCATCCCGAGGCGCCGATGCCCGGGCGCACGCACCTCCAGCACGCTCAGCCGGTGCTGTTGGCTCACCACCTGCTTGCTCATGCGTGGCCGCTACTGCGCGATGTCGCCCGCTTCGTCGATTTCGATGCGCGAGCAGGGGTCTCTGCGTATGGTTCGGGTGCTCTGGCTGGTTCGTCGTTGGGGCTCGATCCGCAGGCCGTGGCCGCGGACCTCGGGTTCAACGATTCGGTGGAGAACTCCATCGACGGCACCGCGTCGCGCGATGTCTTCGCCGAGTACCTGTTCATCACGACGATGATCGGAATCGACCTCTCGCGTCTGTCCGAGGAGGTCATCGCGTGGGCGACGAAGGAGTTCTCGTTCGTCACCCTGCATGATGCGTACTCGACGGGATCGTCGATCATGCCGCAGAAGAAGAATCCTGACGTCGCCGAGCTGACTCGTGGCAAGTCCGGTCGGCTCATCGGTGATCTCACCGGTCTGCTCTCGACGCTCAAGGCGCTGCCGTTGGCGTACAACCGGGACCTCCAGGAGGACAAGGAGCCGGTCTTCGATGCGACCGATACTCTCGAGCTGCTGCTGCCGGCATTCACTGGGATGGTCGCGACGCTGAAATTCGATACCGAGCGCATGGCGTACCTGGCTCCGCGCGGATTCGCCCTGGCCACGGACATCGCCGAGTGGCTTGTGCGTGATGGTGTGCCGTTCCGTGTGGCTCATGAGCTCTCGGGCGCGTGCGTGCAGCTGGCCGAGTCGCGGGACGTCGAGCTGTGGGATCTCTCCGACGAGGAATTCGCGGGGATCTCTCCGCACTTGACGCCTGCGGTGCGCGAGGTGCTCACGACGCTCGGCTCTATCGATTCGCGCAACGGCAAGGGCGGCACGGCTCGCTCGGCCGTCGATCAGCAGATTGCGAATGCGAAGGCCGAGGTCACACGCCTGCGTGAGTTCGCGGGGTCGGCTCGCAGCGTGTGAGTTACTCGTCCCTGCGACCGATGCTTCCGGTCGGCTGACTGGAACTGTGTCAGCGGTGCTCTGATCGTTCGGCGATCGGAGCACCGTCCGTCTTTCGTGACTGTGTTGTGCACTGCTCGCAGCCGACCGCGAGGTTTCGGAAGCTGATGTTCCGGGCCTAGCGCTACGTCTGCGTCGGTTTTCGGCTCTGGCGGTTCCACCGGTGGGGATCGGTCTCAGCTGCAGTCCTCCGAAGGATGTCGAGGGCTGCAGTGAGCTTCTTCGACAACCGCGCTCCGGCCATCGTCACTCCCACGATCGTGTTGGTGAATTCCAGATTCGTCACCGGCAGATATCGCACTGGCATGCCCTGAAAGGTCAGGGTGTCAGGGTGAGGAACAGCGTTGGCCAGGGAGAAGCCGAGCCCTAGACCCACCATCGACCTGATTGTCTCCGCATTGGGGATCAACCATCGTACAGATGGCTCAAAACCGATTCCGCGGATCTGACTGATCAAGAGGTCCGCGGTCGGCGGAGAATCGAGCAGGATGAGCGGGTCGTCGATGAGCTCGGCGATATCGACGCCGTCCTGGTCTGCTGCAGGATGATCCGCAGAGACGATGGCATGCAGCTGCACCTCGGCGAGGTCGTGCCTGGTCACTCCCTCGATCTGGATCTGCTTGCGGTACATGACAGCCACATCGACTTCGCCATTGAGAACCATCTGCTGAACGGTCAACGGATGGGCTTCGACAAAGCTGACGTCAACCTGCGGGTGGTGTTTGACGAACTGGGCAGCCGTAGCTGGAAGCATCCGTGGCCCCGCCGTCGGTATGCAACCGATGCGCAAGGGTCCCTGTAAGGCAGCCGACTCGTCGTTAAGAGATTCCACAGCGTCCGAGACATTAGACAGGATCTCTCTGGCGCGAACTCCGAATTCCCTGCCAGCGCTCGTCGGGCGGGCACGCCGAGCCGGACCACGCGCAATGAGCGTGACTTTGAGCTGCTTTTCGAGTTGGGCGAGAGCCGCAGAAACCGTCGCCTGTGACACTCGGCAATCTTTTGCCGCGTCGCTCACCGAACCACGATCGAGAACGGCGAGAAAATACTCGAGCTGGCGGAGTGTGAGGTCAGTCATAGCCAGAGTCTATATTGAAGTCAGTAAAAATTTGCTTTTCTTTTTGATGTCAACGGGAAAGACTAAGGAGGTCAAAGACGCAACAACGTGAAAGTGCCGGGTAATGAACGATTCGAAGATGAAAGCAGTCACCCTGGGAACCGCAGGTGGCCCGCGATGGTGGAAGGGCGATTCCAAGGATCGAGCGGGTATCTCAACCGCGATCGTCGTTGAGGATCGTTTCTATCTCGTGGACGCCGGGCACGGCGTCGGGCGTCGCATTCGTCAGGCTGGCCTCGAGCTTGTTGATCTGGGCGGTATCTTCATCACTCACCTGCATTCTGATCACACCATCGACCTGCCGTCACTTGTGGTGTTCGGCATGCATGAGCTCCAGCAGAGAGCCGACAATCCGGTTCCCCTCCTCGGCCCCGGCGATCGCGGCGCGTTGCCTCCGATCTCTCCGCGGGCAATCGTCCCGCCTCGACCTGTGGCACCTGCGAACCCCACCCCTGGCATCGCCGACATGTTCACAAGTATCGTCGGGGCGTTTGCCACAGACCTCAACGACCGCGTGCTCGATTCGCTGCGTCCGTCACCTGAAGCTCTCTTCGACCCCCGCGACATCGAGATCCCAGAGGGCATCGGATATCACCCGAACACGGCTGCGACTCCGGATATGCAGCCTTTCGTCATCTTCCAGGATGATCTTGTCACCGTGACTGCGATCCTCGTCGAACATCCGCCCGTGGCACCAGCCTTCGCCTTCAGGTTCGACAGCGAGCACGGCTCGGTGACCATTTCGGGCGATACCTGCGAAACCGACAACCTCGTCAGACTTGCGCAGGGAACGGACCTGCTTCTCCACGAAGCGATCGACTTCGATTGGGTCGACCAGATGTATGCGCACCGTGACGACGATGAGGGCAGCGCCTCGCGCGACCACCATTACAAGTCACATACCTCGGTAAACGGGGCTATTCGCATTGCCTCGGCGGCACAGGCTCGTGCACTGGCCCTGCACCACCTTGTTCCCGGGTCCGCCGATGACACCGTCTGGCACAAGGGACACACCGGTTTCGATGGAACATTCCTGGTTCCAGAAGACCTCGACACCATCAACATCACCACAGCTGCACAAGCCGCGATGAGGAGCTGAAACAACGATGAATGACAACAAAGACGTTGTTGACAAGGACGGTCTCCAAACCTCCCTGAAGACGCCGGAGATGCGACGAATCCTCACTTCGAGCTTCGTCGGTTCAGCTATCGAGTTCTACGATTTCATCCTGTACGCGACGGCGTCCTCGATTGTGTTCGCAAATCTGTTCTTTGCAGGACTCGGGCCCGGACTTTCACTGTTCGCCTCATTCAGCACCTTGGCTGCCGGATATCTGGCTAGGCCTCTCGGCGGAGTGATTTTCGGCCACTTCGGCGACAAGGTGGGGCGCAAGAAAGCATTGATCGTCTCTATGGTGATGATGGGAGCCGTCACCGTGATCATCGGCCTCATGCCGCCGACTGCGTCAATTGGGATGATCGCACCCGCATCCCTGTTCACCCTACGTATCATCCAAGGCATCGCTGTTGGCGGCGAATGGGGCGGTGCTGCGCTCATGGCACTCGAGCACGCGCCGAAAGCCCGGCGCGGGCTGGCTGCGGCGTTCGCCAATGCCGGTGGTCCGGCCGGAGCGATCCTAGCGACGCTCATATTGTCACTGACTGCGACGCTCACCGGGGACAACTTTGTGACTTGGGGCTGGCGTCTGCCTTTCCTGCTCTCTGCAGTCCTCATCGTCGTTGGACTTATCATTCGTCTCAAAGTCAGTGAAACTCCTGCCTTCCAACAGCTCGAAGAAGAGAGCGAAGAGAGGAAGGTCCCGCTGCTCACCGTGTTCAAGAACTACAAGCGCCAGGTGCTGATCGCTCTCTTCGCTACGATGACCATCTATGTCACTCAGGGCCTGACGACGGTCTGGGGAGTGTCAGTCGCAGTCGCAGCAGGTGAGGACAAATCCGATGTCCTCAACTGGAAGGCCGTCGGAGCGTTGACGACCCTGATCGTCACCTTCATCGTCGCCCGACTCAGCGACAAGATCGGGCGCAAACGTTCTCTCGTCGGTGCCCATGTCGTGGCCGCGGTCCTCGCGGTTCCGATCGTGCTGCTCATCGTCAGTGGAGAGCTCAATCAGTACGCAGCCGCAATCATTCTCGGCAATGGAATCGTCCAGGGCTTGTGCTATGGACCTATCGCGGCCTATGTCTCGGAGCTCTTCCCTCCAGCAGTGAGATACACCGGTGCGTCCGTCGGCTATCAGCTCGCTGCAGCGCTTGGAGCGGGACTCTCGCCGATGATCGCGTCCGCTCTTATCTTGGTGCCGGGCGTCGGCTCCTACCTCATCGGAGGGGTCTGGGCACTCTTCGCCGTAGTCGGGGCGATTGCTGTAATGGCGAGCCGTCCCTTTTCAGAGAGTGCCCCGAATCCAGCGGCATCAGTCGTAGAACACGACATCGAGCCATTTGCTCAGACTCACGGCAAATAGATTCGTCAGTCTGCGCCGGCCGACAGCCGAGTGATCTGAGCGTTGATGTATCTCTGCTCAGGGACGTTCGTGCACAGTCTGCTGGCGGTCCGGTAGGCAGTCAGTGCCTCGGCGGAATCTCCGAAGGCCTCCAGTATCGGTGCTCGGACGGCATGCAGCCGGTGACTTCGGCTCATGCGCTTGTCAGCGAGGAGTGGCTCGAGCATCTCCAGGGCAGCACGGGGTCCGTGGACCTCGCTGACGGCGACCGCGTAATTCAAAGTGACCGTCGGAGACGGCGCAATGCGCGCGAGCATCGAGTAGAGCTCGACGATCTGAGGCCAGTCAGTCTCCTCCCAGGTCGTTGCTTCTGAATGGACCGCCGAGATGGCAGCCTGCAGCTGGTAGGCCCCGACAGGTCCGGTTGGGAGTGCGGCCTCCAGAAGGCTGACTCCTTCGGAGACCAGCGTCGAATTCCACCGCTTGCGATCCTGATTGCGCAGAGTCACCAACTCACCGGCATGGGTCCTGCGGCCCGGTCGGCGTGCCTCGCTGAGCAGCATGAGCGCAAGCAATCCCGCAGTCTCGGTCTCATCGGGCAGTGCTGCATGAAGCAGACGAGCCAGCCTGATGGCCTCGTCCGTGACCGCTTGGTCGAATAGGTCGTCACTGTTCGGGCGACTGTGACCGGCGGTGTACATGAGGTAGAGGGCATGGAGCATCGCGGGAAGCCGCTCGGTCGTAGTCTCTGGACGCGGGAAGTGCCGACCGTTCTCATCGATCGTGGACTTGGCTCTGCTGATTCTCTGTCCCGCGGTGGCGGACGGAATGAGATACAGGGCGGCGATCTGGTCCGTGCTCAAGCCGAGGACGGCCCGCAATGTCAAGGTCACCTGAGCATCGGGACTGAGCGACGGATGACAACACAGAGCGAGGATCTGAAGTGAGGAATCACGGTTCTCAAGGGCCGCCTCGGCGATGACAATCTGATCGGGGCGATCACGCGAGAACACCCTCCGCTCGCGTTCGAGTCGCGAGCTGTCCTGACGCTTGGCATCGATGAGCCGACGGGACGCGACCCGCAGCAGCCAGCCTCGGGGTTTGTCCGGCACACCTTTCGTCGGCCACTGCTGGGATGCTTCGAACAGTGCTTCCTGCACGGCGTCCTCGCACGCGGCGAAGTCACCGAATCGCCTCATCAGAGCAGCGAGGATGTGCGGCGACTCGCGGCGCCACACATCCTCACTGGTCGTCATCGTCATTCTCCGTCGTCACCGAAGACCATGACCGGTCGCAGCTCGACGGTCTCCCCGGGGCCGGCGAATCGGGCGGCGATTTCCTCGGCGCGTTCCTGCGATTCGACGTCGATCTTGAAGAACCCAGCTAGGTGCTCTTTCGACTCCGCGTAGGGGCCGTCGTTCGATGTCGGCCCACCGGCCTTCCACCGGTAAAGCGTGGAGGTTGCGGGGTCGCCCAGAGCCTCGCCGCCGACCAGTTCGCCTCGCTCCTGAAGTTCGCCCAGGAGTTTCTCGAAGTCAGCATCCAACTTTTCCCGCTCTTCTTTGGGCAGGGCCTGCACCTCGGCAACATAGTCGCCGGTGGGGTGACCCCAAGGCTGCGGATTCGAGTGGATGAGAATGACGTACTTCATTGTTCTGCCTTTCGTCGAGGACCGCCTCTCGGCCCTTCTAGTGTGACATCGAGGCTGAGTCGGAGATTTCGACAACTGGGCGAAACCTTTTCTGGAAGCGGGTCTCAGGGAAGAGTTCCGGGGAGTTTTCGGCAACCGAAGAACGTCAAGCGATCTTCCTTACAACTTGTACAAGTTGTACAATAGTGGCATGAGCTCAGTAACGATGTCCGAATTCCGCAGCCAGCAGAGCACCCTCATCGCTGCCGCGCAGCGCGAGCCCGTCGAGATCACTTCCCGCGGCGCCGTCCGGCGTGCAGTGGTAGTTTCTCCTGACTTCTACGATCGTGCACTCCAAGCACTTGAAGATCAGGCAGATGTGCGCGCAGCCGCGTTGGCTCGAGAAGAGCGTGGGCGAGTGTCTCAGGAAGAGCTGGAACAAGAACTCGGTCTCTGACCCGCCGCCGTGTCGTACTCGATCAACTACGTGCCTTCAGCGGCGAAGGCACTGCGCAAGCTTGATCGCCCAATCGCACGTCGATTGATTGAGTCGATCAAGGGACTGTCCGACGATCCTCGACCGCCGGGATGCATTCAGCTGAAAGGCGGTTCTGGTGAGTTCCGTATTCGAGTAGGGGACTATCGGGTGATCTATGAGGTCATCGAAGACGAACTGGTCGTGCTGGTACTCCACCTTGGGCACCGTCGCGAGGTCTATCGATGAACTGAACGAGGCGGTCTCGGACCAGGGCCACAGCCGCCTCGGCGAACCCGTAGAATTGAACCTGTCGGCTCCGCGCCGGCACAGACCACAGATTCGAAAGGACCGAAGTGACCGACATCTTCAGCGAACTCAAGGCCCGCGGGCTCGTCGCAGTATCTACTGACGAGACCGCCCTGCAGAAAGCCCTGGCCGAGGAGTCGCTGACCTATTATGTCGGTTTCGATCCGACGGCCCCGAGCCTGCACATGGGCAACCTCGTGCAGCTGCTCACCGCCGCCCGCCTCCAGCAGGCCGGACACAACCCGCTCGCCCTCGTCGGCGGCGCCACCGGTCTCATCGGCGACCCGCGCATGTCGGGGGAGCGGACGCTTAACCCGCGTGAGGTCGTCGAGGAGTGGGTGGCGAAGATCCGCGCTCAGGTCGAGAAGTTCCTCGACTTCGACGGCCCCAACGCCGCGCAGATTGTCAACAACCTCGACTGGACCTCGCAGCTGTCGGCCATCGACTTCCTCCGCAACATCGGCAAGCACTTCCCGGTCAACCGGATGCTCGCGAAGGAGTCCGTCTCCGCTCGCCTCAACAGCGAAGCCGGCATCTCCTTCACCGAGTTCTCGTACCAGATTCTCCAGGGCAACGACTACCTCGAGCTCAACCGCCGCTACGGCTGCTCCCTGCAGACCGGCGGCTCCGACCAGTGGGGCAACCTCACCTCGGGCGTCGACCTCATCCGCCGCGTCGAGCAGAAGTCCGTCCATGCCCTGGCCACCCCGCTGATCACGAAGGCCGATGGCACGAAGTTCGGCAAGACCGAATCCGGCACCGTGTGGCTCGATTCGTCGCTGACCAGCCCGTACGCGTTCAGCCAGTTCTGGCTCAACGCCGACGACCGCGACGTGGTGAAGTACCTCAAGGTGTTCTCGTTGCGCCCGCTCGATGAGATCGAAGCCATCGAAGCCGAGTTCACAGCTGCCCCGCACACCCGTGTGGCGCAGAAGGCCCTCGCCGAGGATGTCACCACCTTGGTCCACGGACGCCAGGCTTACGAACAGGCCATCGCCGCGGCCTCTGCCCTCTTCGGCGGGGGAGAGCTCGCCGGTCTCGATGCCTCGACGCTGGGTGCCGCAACTTCCGAGCTGCCGCGCGGTGAGGTGTCGACGACCCAGCTGGCCGAAGGCCTGCCTGTTGCGGATGCGTTCGTCGCTTCCGGCATCGTCAAGTCCAAGGGTGAGGCTCGCCGTGCGATCAAGGACGGGGGAGCGTACGTCAACAACGTCAAGGTCGCCGACCAGGAGCAGACTCTGACTTCCGATGATGTGCTCTCGACAGAAGCTGGAGGAGTCGTCCTCCTGCGCCGAGGCAAGAAGACCCTCGGTGCTGTCGACATCGTCGGCTGAGCAGCCTCCGTCACTGATAATGCCGTGTCCTCCTCATTGGGAGGACGCGGCATTGTCGCATACACGACGGTTGGACCCGTTCGACAACGGGAAACTTTGTCATCGACGAATACAAGAGGTCGCATTGTAGAGGCGGCTTCGGCGGCAGCTGTGCGGCCTACGGAACGCGATCAATCAGCGTGCGCTCCGGCAGCCTGCGGTCAACCGTATCGCCGATGTGGGGCCATCACCATGGAAAAGCAAGCGGTCATCGAGCAGACTGGCAGTTGACGGACAACCGAACGAATACCGACTGACGAACGCACGAGGAGATCATGCGCACTCTGCTCAACATCATCTGGTTCATCTTCTCCGGCCTCTGGCTGGCGCTCGGATACTGGGCCACCGGCATCATCGCCTGCATCTTCATCGTCACCATCCCGTGGGGCATCGCGTCATTCCGCATCGGCAACTACGCACTCTGGCCCTTCGGCCGCGAGGTCATCGAAACCCGCCCGGCCGGTGTGGCGACGACCCTGGGCAACATCATCTGGCTCATCGTCGCCGGTATCTGGCTTGCCATCGGACACGTCGTCACGTCGATCCCGCTGTTCATCTCGATCATCGGCATCCCGCTCGGCTGGGCGAACATCAAACTCATCCCCGTCTCGCTCATGCCGCTGGGCAAGCAGATCGTCGACAGCGACCGGCTGATGCCCGGCTATCGCGGAGCCTGAGTCACCGCTCTAGGAGCTCTGCTCCTCGAGTTCCTCGAGAGAGATGCGGCCTTGGCGTACTGCCCAGAGCACGCGGCGAGTGCGCACGATTCGGGGCAGGGTAATGATCAGCAGTCCGCCGAGCATGTTGAACGGGATCACGATTCCGAACCACTGCAGGAAATCGAGGATCGAAATGTCCGCGCCCGTCATCATGGCGGCGAAGATGACGATCGCATTGATAGCTCCGTGCAGCATGCTGACGCCGATCACCAACAGACCGGTGATCATACAGACGATCGCCTTGACGACGTCGTTCTGTGTTCCCTGCTGCATACGGGTTGACAAAGTGATTGTCGCGCCGGCGAGTAGTGAGAGGGCGAGCATGACGATGAGTGAAGACTGGTTGATATAGCCGAGCGCCATATCCGCAATCGTTTTGTGGTAATCCGGGAGGGCGATAACGATCAGCCAGGCGAAGACCGCGCCCCCGACCAGGTTCGTCACGAGAGTGGTCAGCCAGAGGCGGAGCACCTGGATCCAATTCGCCTGGCCGGCGATGACGGCGTTGATCGGAAGGAGGAATTCTTCGGTGAACAGTTCCGAGTGCGCCAGCTTCAATGCCAGGAGGCCGATGCCAAATGCCATCCCGGCGAGGATCGTCGACCCGGTCGCTTGCTTGACGAGCACCATGGCCAAGATGCCGAGCCCGACATCGATGCCGCCGAAGAGCCCGGTGACGATAAGCTCCGGCCACTTCCGGTTGAGCCGCTTGGCACCCTCAGTGACTGTATTGGCCGCCTCGTCGATGAGGGCGTCTTCGAGATCGAGGTCGTTGCGGCCAAGTCGTTCTCGCTGCTCTTTCTGAGTCATCCCGTCAGTGTAGGGGTCGGGACGCGCTGAAACGCTGGGAATCATCTGCACAATGAGGGCAATCTGCTGCCGCCGGCGAGAGCATGGAGGGGTTCTGCAGCCGTACGTTTGTGCTTGTGGAAGTAGGTGCGAAACCGGGCATCTGGAGCTGGTGACGGGTGTCACAGGTGAATTTCCGGTTTCGAGTTGCACGGTGGCTCTGGGGTGGTCTAGAGTTATATCTCGTTGCCCCGCCGGAAACACCGTCTTCGAGACAGAGTTTCCACCGGGTCTGACCAGGACAAACACGGTTTGATCCAAGGGTTCAGGACACCGGGTGGGTGACACAAAATGAAACTGATACCCCCAGTGAACACGCTCGGTTTTCGGGTGGTGGTGATGGGTGTGTGTTTGTGGTTTGAGAATCCAATAGCGTGTTTGTTTGAACAAGTTGTGATGCCAGAACATTTTTATTTTCTGGTAAGACAATCATCTGGCCAAACATTGGTTCACCTGTGGTGGGTGGTTCTTCGCCGAACCTCCCGCTATCACATGGGTGGATGGTGTGTTTGGTCAGTTATTTTGTGGTCAACCTTCTCACCCCGTGAGGGGTTGGCTGTCTTGCTGGGATTCATTCGTAACATAAAGTTTTTTATGGAGAGTTTGATCCTGGCTCAGGACGAACGCTGGCTGCGTGCTTAACACATGCAAGTCGAACGCTGAAGCCGACAGCTTGCTGTTGGTGGATGAGTGGCGAACGGGTGAGTAACACGTGAGTAACCTGCCCCTGATTTCGGGATAAGCCTGGGAAACTGGGTCTAATACCGGATATGACCAATCTTCGCATGAGGGTTGGTGGAAAGTTTTTCGATCGGGGATGGGCTCGCGGCCTATCAGCTTGTTGGTGGGGTAATGGCCTACCAAGGCGACGACGGGTAGCCGGCCTGAGAGGGCGACCGGCCACACTGGGACTGAGACACGGCCCAGACTCCTACGGGAGGCAGCAGTGGGGAATATTGCACAATGGGGGAAACCCTGATGCAGCGACGCAGCGTGCGGGATGACGGCCTTCGGGTTGTAAACCGCTTTCAGCAGGGAAGAAGCGAAAGTGACGGTACCTGCAGAAGAAGTACCGGCTAACTACGTGCCAGCAGCCGCGGTAATACGTAGGGTACGAGCGTTGTCCGGAATTATTGGGCGTAAAGAGCTCGTAGGTGGTTGGTCACGTCTGCTGTGGAAACGCAACGCTTAACGTTGCGCGTGCAGTGGGTACGGGCTGACTAGAGTGCAGTAGGGGAGTCTGGAATTCCTGGTGTAGCGGTGAAATGCGCAGATATCAGGAGGAACACCGGTGGCGAAGGCGGGACTCTGGGCTGTAACTGACACTGAGGAGCGAAAGCATGGGGAGCGAACAGGATTAGATACCCTGGTAGTCCATGCCGTAAACGTTGGGCACTAGGTGTGGGGGACATTCCACGTTCTCCGCGCCGTAGCTAACGCATTAAGTGCCCCGCCTGGGGAGTACGGTCGCAAGGCTAAAACTCAAAGGAATTGACGGGGGCCCGCACAAGCGGCGGAGCATGCGGATTAATTCGATGCAACGCGAAGAACCTTACCAAGGCTTGACATACACTGGACCGTTCTGGAAACAGTTCTTCTCTTTGGAGCTGGTGTACAGGTGGTGCATGGTTGTCGTCAGCTCGTGTCGTGAGATGTTGGGTTAAGTCCCGCAACGAGCGCAACCCTCGTTCTATGTTGCCAGCACGTGATGGTGGGAACTCATAGGAGACTGCCGGGGTCAACTCGGAGGAAGGTGGGGATGACGTCAAATCATCATGCCCTTTATGTCTTGGGCTTCACGCATGCTACAATGGCTGGTACAGAGAGAGGCGAACCCGTGAGGGTAAGCGAATCCCTTAAAGCCAGTCTCAGTTCGGATCGTAGTCTGCAATTCGACTACGTGAAGTCGGAGTCGCTAGTAATCGCAGATCAGCAACGCTGCGGTGAATACGTTCCCGGGCCTTGTACACACCGCCCGTCAAGTCACGAAAGTCGGTAACACCCGAAGCCGGTGTCCCAACCCACTTGTGGGAGGGGGCCGTCTAAGGTGGGACTGGTGATTGGGACTAAGTCGTAACAAGGTAGCCGTACCGGAAGGTGCGGCTGGATCACCTCCTTTCTAAGGAGCACACATTAAGATCCTCATGGTATGACCCGTATGTGGTCATCATGAGAGCTCAAGGGTGGAACATCACTTCTTCCGCTCGCCCACACAGCCCGGCTGGGGTCAATGCCCCGGGTGCGGTGAGTGATCGGGTGGGCTAGAACGAACACGTTATTGGGTCCTGGAATCACAAACCCCACACGATTGTGTGGGTGTGGTTTCAACCAACAGGACCAACCCGACCAACAGGCAGCCACAGTGTGGGTGTGTGGTGGTGGGTGTTTGGTAGTGGTTTGAGAATCGTATAGTGGACGCGAGCATCAAACACCATATTTGTGTGGTGTTTATGTAATGTGATTTTTCTTGTCATCATCTAGTTAAGGTGAATGAAGCAATATTTTTCGCGCACATGAAGCCGGCCCTTTTGGGGGTTGGGTGAGTGTGTAAGAGCGCATGGTGGATGCCTTGGCATCAGGAGCCGATGAAGGACGTGGAAATCTGCGATAAGCCTCGGGGAGCCGATAAACAGGCGTTGATCCGAGGGTCTCCGAATGGGGAAACCCCGCCACTCGTGAGGGTGGTGACCCGTGTCTGAATATATAGGGCATGTGGAGGGAACGCGGGGAAGTGAAACATCTCAGTACCCGCAGGAAGAGAAAATAACAATGATTCCGGGAGTAGTGGCGAGCGAAACTGGATGAGCCTAAACCTGTGCAGTGTCAAGCGTGCTGGTGTTGCTGCAGGGGTGTTGTGGGGTGTACGTGGTCCGGTCCAGCATGGCCGGTCTGTGAGTGTTGTTGGTGTAGTCGAACCTGGTGGGAAACAGGACCGGAGTGGGTGAGAGTCCCGTAGACGAAACGCTGACTGTTCGCAGTGTGTGCATGCCCGAGTAGCACGGAACTCGTGGAATTTCGTGTGAATCTGCCAGGACCACCTGGTAAGGCTAAATACTTCCTGATGACCGATAGCGGATAAGTACCGTGAGGGAATGGTGAAAAGTACCCCGGGAGGGGAGTGAAAGAGTACCTGAAACCATGTGCTTACAATCCGTCAGAGCAGTATCTAGATGACTGTGATGGCGTGCCTTTTGAAGAATGAGCCTGCGAGTTAGCGGTGCGTGGCGAGGTTAACCCGTGTGGGGTAGCCGTAGCGAAAGCGAGTCCGAATAGGGCGATCCTAGTCGCGTGTCCTAGACCCGAAGCGGAGTGATCTAGCCATGGGCAGGGTGAAGCGTGTGTAAGAGCGCGTGGAGGCCCGCACCCACTTCAGTTGAAAATGGAGGGGATGACCTGTGGTTAGGGGTGAAAGGCCAATCAAACTCTGTGATAGCTGGTTCTCCCCGAAATGCATTTAGGTGCAGCGTTGCGTGGTTCTTGCTGGAGGTAGAGCTACTGGATGGCTGATGGGCCCTACCGGGTTACTGACGTCAACTAAACTCCGAATGCCAGTCAAGGTTCAGCGTGGCAGTGAGACAGTGGGGGATAAGCTTCATTGTCGAGAGGGAAACAGCCCAGACCATCAACTAAGGCCCCTAAGCGTGTGCTCAGTGGGAAAGGATGTTCAGTTGCGAAGACAACCAGGAGGTTGGCTTAGAAGCAGCCACCCTTGAAAGAGTGCGTAATAGCTCACTGGTCAAGTGATTGAGCGCCGATAATGTAGCGGGGCTAAGTACACCGCCGAAGTTGTGGCAGCACCACAATCGCCGTAATGGTGTGGTGTTGGGTAGGGGAGCGTCGAGTTGCCGGAGAAGCTGCCGTGTGAACGAGTGGTGGAGGCGATTCGAGTGAGAATGCAGGCATGAGTAGCGAAAGACGGGTGAGAAACCCGTCCACCGGATGACCAAGGGTTCCAGGGCTAGGCTAATCCGCCCTGGGTAAGTCGGGACCTAAGGCGAGGCCGACAGGCGTAGTCGATGGACAACCAGTTGATATTCTGGTACCGACACACAACCGACAGTACCAAAACACACGATACTAACCATCCAATTCCTCCTTTGAGTCTTCGGACTTGATGTTGGGGTTGCGGGTGGGACCTGAGTGTGGAGTCGGTAAGCGTGAGGTGTGACGCAGAAAGGTAGCCAGGCCGTGCGATGGTAGTCACGGTCTAAGGTTGTAGCACGTGGGGGTAGGTAAATCCGTCCCCGCATAGAGTGTGAGAGCTGATGGGCGCCCCACATTGGTGGGGTGATCTGGTGATCCTCTGCTGCCGAGAAAAGCATCGACGTGAGGGTGTGTGTTGCCCGTACCCTATAACCGACACAGGTGGTCGAGTAGAGAATACTAAGGTGATCGAGAGAATCGTGGTTAAGGAACTCGGCAAAATGCCCCCGTAACTTCGGGAGAAGGGGGACCATCCCGGTGAACCCACCATGCGTGGGGATGTGCTGGTGGTGGTCGCAGAGGCCAGAGAGAAGCGACTGTTTATTAAAAACACAGGTCCGTGCGAAGATGTAAGTCGATGTATACGGACTGACGCCTGCCCGGTGCTGGAAGGTTAAGAGGACCTGTTAACCCGTAAGGGTGAAGCGGAGAATTTAAGCCCCAGTAAACGGCGGTGGTAACTATAACCATCCTAAGGTAGCGAAATTCCTTGTCGGGTAAGTTCCGACCTGCACGAATGGCGTAACGACTTCTCTGCTGTCTCAACCACGAACTCGGCGAAATTGCATTACGAGTAAAGATGCTCGTTACGCGCAGCAGGACGGAAAGACCCCGAGACCTTCACTATAGTTTGGTATTGGGATTCGGTGTGGTTTGTGTAGGATAGGTGGAAGACTGTGAGGCCCTGACGCTAGTTGGGGTGGAGTCGATCGGTGAAATACCACTCTGACCATAGTGGATTCCTTAACTTCGGACCCTGATCGGGTTCAGGGACAGTGCCTGATGGGTAGTTTAACTGGGGCGGTTGCCTCCTAAAGAGTAACGGAGGCGCCCAAAGGTTCCCTCAGCCTGGTTGGCAATCAGGTGTCGAGTGTAAGTGCACAAGGGAGCTTGACTGTGAGACGGACGTGTCGAGCAGGAGCGAAAGCTGGGACTAGTGACCCGGCCATGGCTTGTGGAAGCGTGGTCGCTCAACGGATAAAAGGTACCTCGGGGATAACAGGCTGATCTTGCCCAAGAGTCCATATCGACGGCATGGTTTGGCACCTCGATGTCGGCTCGTCGCATCCTGGGGCTGGAGTCGGTCCCAAGGGTTGGGCTGTTCGCCCATTAAAGCGGTACGCGAGCTGGGTTTAGAACGTCGTGAGACAGTTCGGTCCCTATCCGCTGCGTGCGTAGGAAATTTGTGGAGGTCTGTCCTTAGTACGAGAGGACCGGGACGGACGAACCTCTGGTGTGCCAGTTGTTCCGCCAGGAGCATGGCTGGTTGGCTACGTTCGGGATGGATAACCGCTGAAAGCATCTAAGCGGGAAGCCGGCTCCGAGATGAGATTTCCAACTGACTTTTGTTGGGGGAGGTGTCCTATAGATGATGGGGTTGATAGGCCGGGTATGGAAGCACTGTAAGGTGTGGAGTTGACTGGTACTAATACACCGATCACTCATCAACTTTTTCCCTTTAGTGGGGTTGGTGTGTGCGAAAAGATGTTTTGTTTTTTCTAGGATGGCTTGAAGAGTTCACACCATCGGGTGTGCATGTTGCATAAGTTTTTGGTGTTCGCGTTCGCTGTGCGGTTCTTGGACCACTACCACTCAAACGTTTTGGGTTTGGGTGTGTGTGGTTTGTTGGTTTTGCGGTGGTGATAGTGGTGGGGAAACGCCCGGTTAACCGTTCCGATCCCGGTAGCTAAGCCCATTCGCGCTGATGGTACTGCAACTTGGTGGTTGTGGGAGAGTAAGTGACTGCCGCAATATTTTTTAAGGTGATGGCCTCGTCCGACTGTGTTGGGCGGGGCCATTACTGTATTCACGAACGGGTGTGCTGCCGGTGCTTATTACTACCTGATGGGGGTACTGCTACCTGGCGCGGGGTAGCTGCGCCCCCGTCAGGTAGTAATTAGGGGAGGAGGGAAGGGATGGAGATGAAGACAATTGACGTGCTTAAGGCCGAACTTGCTCGCGACGGTGAGGTCGCAATCGGGTTCAACCGTGCAAAGCAGTTCCTGCGCAATCCTGCTGGATTTCTGGGACTGCGGCGGACCGGTCAGCCCGCACCACAAGTGATCGTCAATGACTTCGGTCTCTGGGCTGCTGTTGACGGTTTCCCTGAAGGTGGCGTGCCGTGGGCGCGCATCCTCGAAGTCCACATCACCAAGGTCAATGTCAGCTCCTATATCGACGTGAGCATCAGAACTCCGGATACTCCCGACCGCCGGCGGACGCTGCGGATGCCTCATATGCTCGAAGTCGATCCGGAGACTCTCGCCAAATGGATCGTCATGGAACTGATGGTTCGCGGCAATCCGATCTGATAGGCGAAGCTCGTCGACCATCAGCAGACTCTCAGCCGCTGTACATGTTCCGGGCTCAGCACCGTGCGACGATGAAACTGTCCGCTGTGTCGGATGCATCACAACAATGCCGTCCGAACAGACAGTAAAGGAGAGACCGCATGAACGCGTCAACCATCATCTGGATTGTCGTCGCCATCGTCGTGGTCCTGATCATCGTCGGGATCATCATCGCAGGCAGCCGCAAGGCGGCAGCGAAGAAGCGCGAGCACCAGCGGCAAGAGGCCGCACAGATCCGGCAGGAGGCAGCCGAGTCCGAACATGATGTTCGTGCGCGAGAGGCCGAAGTCGAGAAACAGAGAGCAGAGGCAAAGCGGGCAAAAGCCGAAGCCGACGCTCGAGCTGCCGAGGCTGATCGTCAGGCGGCAGAGGCCGAGCAGCTGGATTCTGAGGCCGCGAAACGCGAAGAAGCGGTCAAAGCCGAGCGACTCGAACATGATCGCAAACTGCAACGTGCCGACGAACTGGACCCGGATACGCCGGAGAACACAGGGGACACCCGTCATTCAGACGCCACCGGCGCTGTTGGGACGGCAGGCGCTGGCGCTCACGGAGCGTCGGCAGTCAACCAGAACGAACAGCTTGCCGATGAAGCTGTGCCGCGGAACGCTCCTCGGCAGGACGAGCAAGTTCCGCCGAACGGCACTCGGAATGATGCACAGGCGCAGCAGAATCACGCGCGTCAGGATCCCTCAGTCCACCAGGCTGATCCGTATGGCGATCAGTACACGCAACAGAGCGGGCATCGCCCCGACGAGCCGGTCCAGCGCAACGACGTTCGCCACGAACGGCCTGTTCAGCAGGGTGCATCCCGTCCCGATCAGCCAGTTCAACGGAACGATGCCAATCCTGAACAGCCCGTTCGGCAGGATGCGCCCCGGCCGGACCAGTTTGGCACGCAGGAACCAGTGCGCCGCGATCCCTATGCACAGCAACAGGACGCCCGCACTGACCAGCAGCCGCCAGAAAGCGGGACGCGACCTCGTGCCGAGGAACCGTTAGCCGAGGAATTCGACCCTCGTGCGGACCGCCGCGGCGCGGGAGACCCATACGTTCAGAACGACGGACGGATGGATCCTCTCGGCGACGGTGGGGACCCAGACGCGCCGAAACACTGACACGCCTCGCCCCCGCCGGCGAAAGAGCTGCCTGAGGCAGACGAGACGGTGCCCGAACCCATCAAGGTTCGGGCACCGTCTCGTTGTCCTCGGACTTCCGGGCACCGCAGATGGACTGAGATGAACACGGGGGGAGGGCCGCCTCGGCGAGGGGTTGGCCATGAGTGCAGTGAGGCGAATCCGTGACAAGCGATTGTGTTGAAATCAGTTGATGCTTCTGTAGTGTGGACGGCAACATCCCTACGGAAGGTACGCCATGCTCGTTAAGCTGCACGACGCACTTCGACTCCGAACCAACCCGGCCATATTCTTCTCCTCTGCGGCCGTGATCATCATCTTCGTCCTCGGGACGATCTTCTTCACCGATCAGCTCGACGCCGGCGTCTCTGTCGCCTCGGATTGGCTGCTGACGAACCTCGGATGGTTCTACATCCTCGGTGTCACAGTCTTCGTCGCATTCCTTATCTACATCGCCGCCTCCCGGTATGGGCGAGCGAAACTCGGTCCCGATGACGAACCGCCGGAGCACTCCAATGGTGCCTGGTTCGCCATGCTCTTCGCCGCCGGCATCGGTTCGATCCTCATGTTCTGGGGTGTCGCTGAACCCGTCAGCCACTTCGGCGACCCGCCGCGCGGATCCCTCGGTATCGAAGCGGGAACGCCCGCCGCCGCGGTCGACGCCATGAACTTCACGTACTACCACTTCACCCTGCACACCTGGGCGATCTTCACCCTGCCCGCGCTGTGCTTCGCCTACTTCATCCACAAGCGGAACCTGCCGCCGCGGGTGAGCTCGATCTTCCAGCCCATCCTCGGTGAGAAGATCCACGGTCCCATCGGCAAGACCATCGACGTCGTCGCCATCATCGGCACCGTCTTCGGCATCGCCGTCTCGATCGGTCTGGGCACGCTGCAGATCAACGGCGGACTCGCTCAGGTCATCGGTGTTCCGGAGAACGCCCTGTGGCAGTTGATCATCATCGGCGTCGTCTGCGGGCTGGCCACGATCTCGGTCTCTCTCGGCCTCGACAAAGGCATCAAGGTCCTGTCGAACCTCAATATCGTCATGGCCGTGCTGCTGCTCATCTTCATCGTCGTCTTCGGCCCAACTCTGTTCATGGCCAAGGGCGTCTTCGAATCCTTCGGCACCTACATCCACCAGCTGCCCGAACTCGCACTGTGGAACGACACGTTCGCCAACACCGGCTGGCAGAACACGTGGACCGTCTTCTACTGGGCCTGGACGATCACCTGGTCACCCTTCGTCGGCATCTTCATCGCTCGCATCTCCCGCGGACGCACCATCCGCCAGTTCGTCATCGGCGTGCTCGCCATCCCTTCGGCCTTCTCGATCCTGTGGTTCGGCATCTTCGGCTACGCCTCCTTCGACATCGAGTTCAACCAGGGCGGGGGACTGGTCGACCGAGTCGTCGATCAGGGAGACATTCCGGGAGCGCTGTTCGCATTCCTCGACCACTACCCGCTGGCCGGACCCGTGTCGGTGATCGCAATCGTTCTCGTGGTGATCTTCTTCGTCACCTCGGTGGATTCCGCAGCGCTCGTCGTCGACACGATGAACAACGGCCACGAGGACTTCAACCCGTTGCCGCAGCGCATCTTCTGGGCCCTTGCCGTCGCCGTCGTCACTGCGGCTCTGCTGGTGTTCTCCGGCTCCGGTGGACTCGAGGCACTGCAGTCGACGATCATCCTCGTCGGTCTGCCGTTCTTCATCATCGCCTACTTCCAGATCTACGCCCTCATGCGAGCGCTGCGCGAGGACGCAGGCATTCTGCCGCGGGTGCGCATGCGCCGCTGGAAGAAGGTGCTGCCGCCCGAAGAGGTCGAACGCCGACAGGGCGGGGACGAGCAGTTCGGTCACGAATACGACGATGAGGAGGAGGTCGTCACCGAACCGCAGGCCGTCGAACCGGCACCGAAGTTCCGTGACCCCTATATCGAAATCCCTCATGAGAAGAAGGGGCGACGTGAGGGGACACTGGCCAGCCGCACCGGCAGCCGTCCGGGCAGTCACGGTAAGGGCGGCGACGCCGACTGAATCTGTCCGGTCCGGAAGCGACAGCCGATCGTCGCTGTCGGACACGACGAAGGGGGCGCTGCGATTGCAGCGCCCCCTTCGTCGTTTCGGTTCTGGGCCGAAGTTCCCACTCAGGTCATCGAATCAGCGCTGGGCCGCCTCGGTGATCTGAGCATATGACGACCAGATCAGTCCAGATCACTGACCGTTCTTGATCATCTCCGCGCACTTCTCACCCATCATCATCACGGTGATGTTGGGGTTGACCGTGGTGATCTCCGGCATCGCCGAGGCATCGACGACGCGCAGACGGTTGACTCCCTTGACCCGCAGCTGCGGATCCAGCGGTGACATCTCATCATCGGCAGCACCCATGCGCACCGTGCCGACCGGGTGGTAGACGGTGTTGTGCGTGCGGGTGATGTAGTCGGCGATCTGCTCGTCGGTCTGGACGTCCTTGCCGGGGAACAGCTCCTCGCCGGCCCATTCGGACATGGCGTCCTGGGAGACGATCTCGCGGGCCTTCTTGATGCCGGCGACCATGACGCGCATGTCATGGCCTTCCGGATCGGTGAAGTAGCGGGGATCGACCTTCGGCTTGTCACGGAAGTCCTTCGAGCGCAGGCGCACAGTGCCGCGCGACTTCGCATGAGTGACATTCGGGGTGAGGCAGAAGGAGTTCTCCGAGGTCTTGTAGCCCTGACGCAGGGTGTGCATATCGAAGGGCACCGAGCCGTAGTGCATCATCAGGTCCGGACGGTCGAGCCCGTCCTCGGTGGGGGAGAAGATGCCGATCTCCCACCACTGGGTGGAATCCTCGACCATCGGCTTCTTGGCCTCCCAGGAGATGACGCCCTCCGGGTGATCGCCCAGGTGCTCGCCGACTCCCGGCGAATCCACGCGAGCCTCGATGCCGACCTCGGCGAGGTGGGCCTTCGGGCCGATGCCCGAGAGCATGAGCAGCTGCGGGGTGTTGATCGCGCCGGAGGAGACGATGACTTCCTTCTTCGCCTCGATCCGGTTGGTCTTGCCGAAGGCGTTGTTGACCACGAGCACGGCCGTGCAGTTGTCGTCCTCGTCGAACTCGAGCTCCTTAGCCTGAGTGTCGGTGAGGATCGTGAGGTTCTCACGGTCGAGGATCGGGTGGAGGTAGGACACCGAGGAGGACGACCGGGTGCCGTCGTCCTTGCGGTTGACCTGGAAGAAGTTCGCACCGTTGATGACGGTCTGACCCTCGTTGAACTGCACGCGAGGGATGCCGGCCTGCTCGCAGGCGTCGAGGAGTGCGACGCCACAGGGATCGACCGGGGGCACGTTCATCAGACGGACCGGGCCGTCGTGGCCGTGGTGGTCGCCGGGCAGCTCATTGTTCTCGAGCTTCTTGTACAGGCCAAAGGTGTCCTTCGAGCCCCATCCGGCTGCGCCGTGCTTCTCTTCCCACTCGTCGAGATCCTCGCGCGGAGCCCAGAAGGCGATGCACGAGTTGTGGGACGAGCAGCCGCCGAGCACCTTGGCGCGAGCGTGGCGCATGTGCGAGTTGCCGTTCTCCTGCTCTTCGATCGGGTAGTCCCAGTCGTAGCCGGATTCGAGGAGCTCCATCCAGCGGTTGAGCTCAAGGACGACGTCCTTGTCCGTGTCGGTGGGGCCGGCTTCGAGGAGTCCGACGGTGACTTCGGGGTCCTCGCTCAGTCGGGCCGCGACCGCTGCGCCGGCGGAACCGCCGCCCACGACGACGTAATCAAAGCAATGAGTAGTCTTCACTGTTCATCTCTCCTTGTACTGCGGTATTCGTCTACAGGCTGCGGCGGATCACTTGGTGTGATCGGGGAACCAGCCGGTGACTGCCGGCTCGAGGTTCTGGTAGATGTGCTTGGCTTCCTGGTATTCGGCTAGACCAGTGGGGCCGAGCTCGCGACCGAAGCCGGACTGCTTGTAACCGCCCCATTCGGCCTGCGGCAGGTAGGGGTGGAAGTCGTTGATCCAGATGGTGCCGTGGCGCAGACGCTGAGCGACCAGCTGGGTCTTGCCCGCATCCTGGCTCCACACTGCTCCGGCCAGACCGTAGTAGGTGTCATTGGCGATCTCGACAGCCTCATCGACGGTGGAGAAGGTCTCGACAGTGACGACGGGGCCGAAGGCCTCGTCGGAGACGACGGACATTCCGCGCTTGACCTGGTCGAGCACGGTCGGCAGGTAGTAGAACCCGTTCTCCAAGTCACCTTCACCGAACTTGCCGCCGCAGCGCAGACGAGCGCCTTCGGAGATGCCCTTCTCGACGTAGGCATGCACCTTGTCGCGGTGTGCTGCGGAGATGAGGGGACCGGTTTCGGCGTTCTCGTCGAAGGGACCGCCGAGGCGGATCTGCTCGGCACGCTCGACGAGGCGGTTGACGAACTCCTCGGCGATGGATTCCTCGACGATGAGTCGGGCACCGGCCGAGCACACCTGACCGGAGTGGACGAAGGCGCCGTTGAGAGCATTGTCCAGAGCCGCATCGAAGTCGGCATCGGCGAAGATGACGTTCGGGTTCTTGCCGCCGAGCTCAAGGGCGATCTTCTTGATCGAGTCGGCGGCGTTGCGGAACAGCAGTCGACCGGTGACGAGGCCACCGGTGAACGAGACCATGTCGATGTCCTCGTGCGTCGACAGGGGGGCACCGGCATCGGCACCCGCGCCGAGGATGAGGTTGCCCACCCCTGCCGGCAGACCGAGTTCCTCGAGGACCTGCATTGTGAGGATCGCCGTGTGCGGGGTGAGCTCGGCAGGCTTGAGGATGAAGGTGTTGCCGGCGGCGATGGCCGGGGCGATCTTCCACGCGGCCTGCAGCAGCGGGTAGTTCCACGGGGTGATGAGCGCGCAGACGCCGACGGGCTCGTGCACGATCTTCGACGCCACAGTGTCGGTGCCGGCGTCGACGACGCGGCCGGCATCGTTTGCGGCGAGCTTGCCGAAGTAGTCGAAGCAGTTCGCGATGTCGTCCATGTCGATCTGCGATTCGACGAAGCGTTTGCCGGTGTCCAGTGACTCGGCACGCGCGAATTCGTCCTTGCGCTCACGCAGAACGGCAGCGAACTTCAGCAGCAGATCGCCGCGTTCGCTGGCGGGAACGGACGACCAGACGCCGGAGTCGAAGGCGCGGCGAGCGGCCCTGATCGCCAGCTCGGTATCCGCGGGGCTGGCTTCGTCCACCTCGGCGACGAAGCTGCCGTCGGCCGGGTTATGGATCTTCCGGGTTCCACCGTTGACGGCTGAAACCCACTGTCCGTCGATGAAGAGTGTGTTTGGCACGATTTCTCCTATTCCTAGCGGGTGAACGGTTGTGCGATCTGAAGGGCCGAACGCGCAGTCGCGGCAGTGGAGCCTGTGGTGTCGGGGAGTTTCCGGATGGCCACTGATCTGCCGTTTGGCCTGCGACTCGAACTGCTTCGGCGGCATTCATTCACATGCTTCCGGCAATCACAATAGGCGAAATCAGGGGCCGAACGCGCAATCCGATGATGCTGGTCACACCGGCAAGTGATCTTGGTCATCACATGGCGGGGGACAGCGGCGGCAATGGGGGACAGGCAAGCACTAGCCGTACTGGGGGACGGGCCGGCAACGGGGCCTGAAATTCTGATCGTGGAATCGCGGAGACATCCGTCATCCGCACAATGAGCTTCCACGTCAGGTGTCATTCGTCCCCTGGTGTCGAGGCGGCGCGGACATCCGCTGCCGCCGAGCCTCTTCGATTGCCGTCGGCCGTTCCACTGGATTCGCCTTGATTCTAACAGAGCGCTGAGGCGGTGACCTGGGCGTTGACCCACAGAACAACGGGCGCGGCGCTGAGTGGAATCGAGGTGCTGACGTGTCCCCGCCCACACGGCGTCGAAGCGGTGAGTGGACTAGAATAGAGCGGAACACCGAAAAGACTTCATAGGGAGAATCGTGGCCCAAGGGGATTCGCGAGACAGCCAGGACAACCGCCGCGCAGATGGCGGTCACCGCTCAGATCGCGACAACAATCGCAACCGTCGTCCGGACAACCGGGACGGCCGCGGGCCACGCCAGTCCGACCGCAGAGGCGGCTACCAGGGCAATCGTCGCACCGACGATGACCGCCGGGGCTACGGTCAGAACCGCAGGAACGACGATGATCGTCGTGGTGGGTTCAACCGTGACCGTCGTGACGACGATCGCCGGGGCGGATTCAATCGAGACCGCCGCGATGACGACCGTCGTGGTGGGTACCAGGGCAACCGTCGTAACGACGACGATCGCCGAGGCGGCTATGGTCAGAACCGCAGGAACGATGATGATCGTCGTGGTGGGTTCAACCGGGATCGTCGTGATGGTGATGACCGACGCGGCGGTTATCAGGGCAACCGTCGGAACGATGATGATCGTCGTGGTGGATTCAATCGAGACCGTCGCGATGACGACCGTCGCGGTGGGTACCAGGGCAACCGTCGCAATGACGATGATCGCCGAGGCGGCTACGGACAGAACCGCCGAAACGATGATGATCGTCGTGGTGGATTCAACCGGGATCGCCGTGATGGTGACGACCGACGTGGCGGTTATCAGGGCAATCGTCGGAACGACGACGACCGACGTGGCGGTTATCAGGGCAACCGCCGGAACGACGATGATCGCCGGGGCGGCTTCAACCGCGATCGTCGCGACGGTGACGACCACCGGGGCGGATACCGGGGAAACCGACGGGACGACAACCGCGGAGGACGCGGCGGCTACGGTCGCAACGACAACGATCGCCGTGCATCCCGCAAGACCGACACCGGCGACTACGCACGCGAACAGCGTGCCCGCCGTCCGCGCATTCAGGAACCCGAGATTCCCGAAGGCGTCACCGGCCGTGAACTCGACAAAGAGATCTCGTCACAGCTGCGCTCCCTGGACAAAGAGAACGCCGACATGGTCGCCAAGCACCTTGTCGCCGCAGGCGGGCTGCTCGACCTCGACCCAGAACGCGCCCACGAACACGCCAAGGCCGCCATGGCCCGCGCCGGTCGTGTCGCCGTCGTCCGCGAAGCACTCGGCATCGCCGCGTACTACGTGGAGAACTACGACGAAGCCGTCCGCGAACTGCGGACCCACCGCCGCATCTCCGGCTCGAATGACAACATCGCGCTGATCGCCGACGCCGAACGCGGCCGCGGCAAGCCCGAGAAGGCCATCGAGCTGCTGAAGAACTCGGAAGAGCTCGACCTCGACAACGACACCCGCACCGAACTCGTCATCGTCGCTGCCGGAGCCAAGTCCGACCTCGACGACATCGCCGGTGCGCGCCGACTCATCGAAGCCGAGGACTTCACCCAGAAGCCCGGCGGCGGGCTGGTCCGTCTCATGGCCGCCTACGCCGAGGTACTGCGCATCGACGGCGAACCCGAACTCGCCGACAAATACGAAGAGCTCTCGCGCCGGACCGCCAAGGCGACCGGCACCCTCTTCGGCGACGAAGAGCCTGACCTCAACGCCGGCGTCGAAATCGAAACCGTCGAAGAAGTCGAAGACGAGCCCGAAGCTGCCGACACCGAGACTTCCGAAGGCACCGACGTAGATTCAGCCGACGGTGAGGCCGCCGATGACGGGACAACCGACTCTGAGGCTGCCGACGCTGAAACCGCTGAGACGGCCGAAGCCGCAGAAGGCTCGGCCAGCGAGCCCGAAGCTAAGACACCGCAGGCGGAATCCGACGCTGTCGACGCTTCCGCGGAGGGAGCAGAAGCTGGGGACGACACCGCTGGCCCGGCCGCAGCACCGAAGTCGAAGACACATCTCTCGGCGAAGGAACTGAAGTCGGTCAAGGTCTCCGACGACGAGATCGAAGCCGAACTCGACGAGATCCTCGCCGATGCAGAAGCCGACGCAGGCTCCGAGCCCGACACAACAGCACCCGAGGCCGACGGAGAGCAGTGACACTGACCGCCGAACAGCACAACTCAGCAGATGGGCGCCTGCCCGAATCATCGGGCACGCCCATCGACTGCGTTCTGTTCGACCTCGACGGAGTCGTCTACCACGGCACCCACGCCGTCGATGGTGCCGTCGACGGCATCAATTGGCTACACTCCCGGTCGATCCCGGTCAACTACGTCACGAACAACGCCACTCGCACGGCCGCAGCCACCGCCGAGAAGATCACCGGAATGGGCGTCGACGCCTCTGCGGACGAAGTGACCACTTCGGCGCAGGTGCTCGCCGAACGCTTAGCCGAACGATTCGGGCCGGGCGCCCGCATCCACCTCCTCGGCACGACCGGACTGCGGGTCGCACTCGAAGAGGCGGGCCTCGAGATCACCGACTCACTCGACGCCGAACCCGTCGCCGTCGCTCAGGGACTCGACCCGGAGATCGACTACACGAAGATCGTGCGCACCTGCGAAATCATCCGCTCGGGCGCCGAATGGTGGGCGAGCAACCCCGACTTCTCCCTCCTCACGGAAACCGGGAAAGTCCCCGGCAACGGTGCCTTCGTCGACCTCATCGCCCGACTCACCGACGCCACCCCAGTCATCGTCGGCAAACCTGCACCGCACATGATGGACTTCGCCGCCGGCCGCCTCGGCGCGCACCGGCCCCTCATGGTCGGCGACCGCCTCAACACCGATATCGAAGGCGGCTGTGCCGCCGGGATCGACACCGCCCTCGTCCTCACCGGAATCCACGACATCCACGATGCCCTGCGTGCCGGCCCGGAGCGCCGACCGACGTTCATCCTGCCGAATCTGCGCGGACTCGAAGCCCTCATCACCGGTGCCGACCGCGGCGAGTCCGCCCGGATCGAGGCCGAACTCCGTCGAGCCTGGGCTGCCATCGACGCGGGGGAGACCGACGCCGAGGCGGTCCTGTCCGAAGGACGCCTGCCCCGCCGGATCGGGGAGGACTCATGAGCCAGACCCCGACACCCGGCCCAGGACCCGGAACGACTCCCGGCACGAACTCGACCCCGACACCCGGCCCTGCTTCTGCCCCAACACCCGCCTCGGTGAGCGGGGATGTGCCGATCGAGACCTGGCGGTCCAGCCTCGCCGAGGCCAAAGAAGCACCGGCTGCCGCGCGGCACGAACTTCTCAACTCCCTGCTGGGCGACCTCGACGCGCAGGTGGGCTCCTTGTGAGCAGACTCGACCGGGCACTCGTCGACCGCGGACTGCTGAACTCGCGCTCCCGCGCCGCCCGCGAAATCGCCGCCGGTCGCGTCAGCGTCAACGGCCGCACCGCGACCAAGGCCTCCCAAGATGTGCGAGACACCGACGATGTCGCCGTCACCGAACCCGACCCCTGGGTCGCCCGCAGCGCCCACAAACTCCTCGGCGCGCTCGAGGCTTTCGACCTCACCGACCGACTTCAGGGGCTGACGGCCCTCGATGCGGGCGCCTCCACCGGAGGCTTCACCCAAGTCCTCCTCCATCACGGTGTCGCACACGTCTGGGCCGTCGACGTCGGCCACGATCAACTCGCGACCATCCTCCGCGACGACCCGCGCGTCCACGTCCGCGAAGGACTCAACCTCCGCGAACTGACCGACTCCGACGTGCCGACCGTCGACCTCGTCGTCGCCGACGTCTCCTTCATCTCCCTGCGCCTGCTCATCGGACCGCTGCTGGCCGCCACCGCGGCCGCGGGAGAACTCCTCCTCATGGTCAAACCCCAATTCGAACTGGCACGAGCATCGCTGGACAAACACGGAGTCGTCACCAGCCGGGAGAAACGCCGCCGCGCCATCGACTCCGTCTGCGACGCCGTGAGAGAACACGCCGGACGCGTCACCGACATCGCACCCTCACCGCTGCCGGGCCCCAGCGGGAACCGAGAGTACTTCCTGCGTGTTCGCCCAGGCCGAACACATGACCAGTCCGATAGGCTCGACCAAGCAGACATCCCCGCCCACCTGGACGAAATGATGAGAGGAGAGTCGTGACCAGACACATCATGGTGCTGCTGCACCCCCAACGTGATGAGTCGGCCGTGGCCGCCGTCAGCGTGTTCAAGGCCCTCCTCGACGACGGAGTCACCCCCGTCGTCCTCTCCGACGAGATCGTCGGCATCCGCGCCCGCCAGGCCGAGGCCGTCGACGACGAACCCATCCTCAACCACTGCGTCATCATCGACCCTTCCGAACTCGGTGAGTGGAAGAACGCCTGCGAACTCGTCATCGTCCTCGGCGGCGACGGCACGATCCTGCGCGCCGCCGAACGCTTCCATGGGTCCGGTGCCCCGCTCATGGGCATCAACTTGGGCCATGTCGGGTTCCTCGCCGAAAGCGAGAAGGAAGACCTCGCCGAGGCGGTCCACCGCGCCTCCCAACGTGACTATTCCGTCGAGGAGCGACTCGCGCTCGACGTGTCCGTGTGGCACGAAGGCGAGAACATCTTCAACGCCTGGGCCCTCAACGAGGCGACCATCGAGAAGACCTCGAAGTCCCGGATGATCGACGTCGTCCTCGGCGTCGACGCCCGCCCCGTGTCCTCCTTCGGCTGCGACGGCGTCATCCTCGCCACCCCCACCGGTTCGACCGCGTACTCGTTCTCCGCCGGCGGCCCCATCGTCTGGCCCGAGGTCGAAGCGCTCATCCTCGTCCCGATCTCCGCCCACGCGCTGTTCTCCAAACCGCTCGTCGTCAACCCGACCTCCCGCCTCGGCGTGGAGATCTCCCAGATGAACCCCGAATTCTCTGCAGTGCTGTGGTGCGACGGCCGCCGCGCCCTCGAACTGCCGTCCGGGGCCCGCGTGGAAGCAACACGCTCGAAATCACCGATCCGGCTCGCCCGCCTCCACACCGGCCCCTTCACCGACCGACTCGTCGCGAAGTTCCGCCTGCCCGTCTCCGGCTGGCGAGGACCGATCAAGGAGGCCTGAATGATCTCCGAACTGCGCATCTCCCACCTCGGCGTCATCGCCGAGGCCGCCGTCGAACTCGACACCGGCTTCACCGTCGTCACCGGTGAGACCGGTGCGGGAAAGACCATGTTCGTCTCCGCCCTGTCCCTGCTCATGGGCCGCAAGGTCGGCTCCGGAGTCGTGCGCAAAGGCGCAGAGAAAGCCGAAGTCGAAGGCATCTTCACCGATGTGGCCGAACCCGTGCGCGAACGCATCGAAGAAGCCGGCGGCAGCGCCGACGACGAAGCGATCATCTCCCGCACAGTGGCGCTCAAAGGCCGCGCCCGAGCCACCGCCGGCGGACGCACCGTGCCGATCTCCGTGCTCACCGACATCTCCTCCGACCTCATCACCCTCCACGGCCAGTCCGAACAGCTGCGCCTCAAAGGCGCAGCCCAACAGCGTCAACTCCTCGACGCCGCCGGGGGCACTGCTCTCGCCGAGGTGGCCGACCGTTACCGTGCCGCCTTCGAGAACTGGCGCGAGACCGAAGCCCGCGTCAGCCGCATCAAAGACTCCACCGCCGCCCGCCGCGAACGCATCCTGTGGCTGCGCGGCTGCCTGGAGACCATCGACAAGGTCCGCCCCGAACCCGGCGAAGACGAGACCCTGGCCGCACAGTCCGCGAAACTCGGTGCCGCCGCCGAGATCACCCGCGCTGTCGGCGCCGCCCACGACCTGCTGCTCGGTTCCGAGATCGACGATGCCGGCGCCGCCGTCGACCTCGTCCACCAGGCCATCAGCACGATCACCGATGTCGAAGGCTCCGACAAGGAACTCGTCACCATCCGCGAAGCCCTCGGCGACGCCGTGCTTCGCCTCTCCGACTCCGCCGCGGAACTGTCGTCCTACCTCTCCGGTTTCGACGAACTCGGCGAAACCTCGCTGGAAGAGACCGAAGCACGCCGCGCGGAACTCGGCACCCTGGCCCCCTACGGCCAAGACGTCGCCGAAGTCCTCGACTTCGAATCCCGCTCGGCCGCGGAACTCGCCGAACTCGAAGCCGAGGACCGCGACCTCGACGGACTCGACGCCGAACTCGACTCAGCCCGCGAGACCATGGAGGCGGCCGCCTTAGCGCTCACCGAGATCCGCAAGGCCACCGCGGACGAATTCTCCGCAGCGGTCAGCGAAGAGCTCACCGCCCTGTCGATGCCGAAGGCAGCGGTCGCCTTCGAGATCTCCGAACGCGAACCCACCACCCACGGGGCCGACGAGGTCCGACTGACCTTCGCCGCCCACGAATCCTCCATCCCCGACGACATCGCGAAGATCGCCAGCGGCGGTGAGCTCTCCCGTGTCATGCTCGCCATTGAAGTCGTCCGAGCCGCCAGCGAATCCATCCCCACCTACGTCTTCGACGAAGTCGACGCCGGAGTCGGCGGCAAAGCTGCCGTGGAGATCGGCCGTCGGCTGGCCAAACTCGCCCAGGGCGCCCAGGTCATCGTCGTCACCCACCTGCCGCAGGTTGCCGCCTGGGCCGACACCCATGTGACCATCGTCAAGGACGATGACGCCGAGACGGTGCGCTCGGGAGTGCAGGAACTGACCGACGAAGAACGCGTCGTCGAACTCTCCCGCATGTTGGCGGGCATGGACGACTCCGCCTCCGCGAAGGCCCATGCAGCCGAACTGCTCGACAACGCTCGGCAGGTCAAGGAGGCCGGCGTTGGCAGCAGATGAGAGAATGGGCTGACCATGAAAGTGCGCAGACACCGTGAGAACCTCACCGCACCGACCCGGTTCGGCCCCGCCCCTGCCCGCTTGGACCGACGCACGAAGAATCTGACGAAACGCCTCCAAGCAGGCGACATCGCCATCATCAAGCACTCCGATATCGACCGCATCTCCGCCGAAGCCCTCGTCGCCTGCCGGCCGGCCGCGGTGATCAACGCCGACAAGTCGATCTCCGGCCGCTACCCGAACCTCGGTCCGAGCATCATCGTCGACGCCGGCATCCCCCTCATCGACGCCGCCGGTGCCGACATCTTCGATGCGGTCGACGAAAATGCCGAGATCTCCATCGAGGGCGCCACCGTATACGCAGGCGAAACCGAAGTGGCCACAGGAGTCCTGCAGACGGCCGAGACGATCTCCGAGGACATGCACGCCGCCGAGGCCGGAATGAACTCCGTGCTCGTGGACTTCATCGACAATACGATCGAATACATCCGCAAGGACTCCGATCTGCTCTCGGCCGAACTCGTCGTGCCCGAGGTGAAGACGACGTTCACCGACCGGCATGTGCTCATCGTCGTCCGCGGATACCACTACAAGGAGGACCTGGCGATGCTGGCCTCCTATATCCGCGAATACCGACCGCTGCTCATCGGCGTCGACGGCGGAGCCGATGCGATCATCGAAGCCGGCTACCGACCGGACATGATCGTCGGGGACATGGACTCCGTGTCCGACACCGCTCTGACCTCGGGTGCCGAGATCGTCGTCCACGCCTACCGTGACGGCACCGCCCCGGGCACCGAACGGGTCGAAGCCCTCGGAGTCGAATGCGTGGCCTTCGCGGCCTCGGGTACGAGCGAGGATATCGCCATGCTGCTCGCCGATGACAAGGGTGCCGAACTCATCGTCGCCGTGGGCACCCACGACACCGTCATGGAGTTCCTCGACAAGGGCCGCAAGGGCATGGCCTCGACCTTCATCACCCGACTGCGTGTGGGATCGAAGCTCATCGACGCCAAGGGCGTGTCCCTGCTCTACCGGCAGCGCATCTCCAGCCTGCAGCTGGCCGTGCTCATCATCGCCGGTCTCGTCGCCCTCGGTGTGGCGATGACCGCGACCTCGGCCGGACAGACCTTCCTCGGCCTCATCGGCGCCCAACTCGACGGCCTCTTCGGCTGGATCGGCTCCCTCTTCGGCGGCGACCCCGCAGCTTCGACCGATTCCGCCGGCCTCATCCAAGGACTGACCAGTGATTGATTTCCGCTACCACCTCGTCTCCCTCGTCTCGGTGTTCCTCGCCCTCGCCGTCGGCATCGTCCTCGGCGCGGGACCGCTGAAGGAACCGATCGGGGAGTCCCTGCAGAGCCAGGTCGATGCGCTGCGCTCGGACCGCGACAACCTGCGCTCCGACCTCGACGCCGCCAAGGGCAATATCGACAAGCAGAACGAATTCGTCACCGCCGCGGCCCCGGAACTCATCGACGGCACCCTCGACGGGCAGGAAGTGAGCATCATCGCCGCCCCCGAGGCGGACTCCGAGCAGGTCGAAGAGGTCAGCAACCGGGTCAAGGAAGCCGACGGCACCATCGCCGGTGACGTCTCGTTCGTGCCGAACACGCTCAGCCTGGAGGATTCCACCCAGTTCCTCAAGCGGCTGCGCACAGTCGTGCCGCACCTGCCGAAGGACGATTCGACCGCGATCCGCGCCGCCCTCGTCATCGCCCTGACCGGTGACGCTTCGATGCTCGAAGACGAGGACGATCAGGCCGATGCGGAGAAGCAGGCGGCGAAGCTCTACGACGTCTTCGTCGAAGCCGACCGTCTGCGCACCGACACAGACCACAAGACCACCTCGCTGTTCATCGTCATCGATGATGAGAACTCGACACTGGCCGAGGACACCGAACCCAGCCCGAAGGCCACCGACGACAAGGGCACCCGCACCCTCGTCACCGACTTCATCACCGCGCTCACCGCCGAAGCCACCTCGGTGGTCGTCGCCGGCGACGCCGGCTCGGCACAGAACGGACTCGTCAACGTGCTGCGGACGGAGAAGTCCCGCGCCAGCACCGTCGACGGCCTCGGCCTCGGCGCCGGTCCCGTCATCACCGTGCGGGCCCTGGCCTCCGGGGAAGCCGGAAAGCACGGACACTTCGGATTCGCTGAGGACGCCGAAGGCATTCTGCCGGGCAAGATCGAAGAGAAGCCGTCCGACGACACCCCGAAGGGAGACGAGAAATGATCCGCTCCATCGTCAGCACCGCCGTCGCCGGACTCGCCGGCTTCGCCGCGACGAAAGCCGTGCTCAGATCGCGGCTGCGCACCCACGATTCCGTGGTGCGCACCAACCACGCCGGACACGACGTCTCGCTCGCCGAAGGCCCTGCCGTCGCGGCGGGACTGCTGGCCGGCAGCCTGCTCATCGAAGACCCTCGGCAGCGGTCGGCGACCCTGCTGGCCACGGCCGCGGCGGGCAGCCTCGGCGCCGTCGATGACTTCTGCGAATCCGGATCCTCCAAAGGACTGCGCGGTCATCTGTCGGCTCTGGCCCGCGGGGAGATCACGACCGGGGCCATCAAGGTCACCGGCATTCCGCTCGCCTCGATCGCGGCCGCCGCGATCCTGCGCAGCCGCACCCGCCCGTCCGGGCTCTTCGGCTCCACGCACTCGACAAGCGACCGACCCTGGTACGCGGCCACCGCGGATGTCATCGTCACCGGGGGAGTGATCGCGGGCTCTGCGAACCTATTCAACCTCCTCGACCTGCGGCCCGGCCGGGCACTCAAGGCCGGAGCACTGACCCTGGCCTTCACCGACCACGAACGCCGCGTGTCCTGGGCACCAGCCGGAGCGATCGCCGGCGCCACGGCCGCAGCCTGGCCCGACGACCTCGCCGGCGACGCGATGCTCGGCGACACCGGAGCCAATGCCCTGGGAGCGGCAATCGGCGTGATCCTCGCCGAAACCGCCACACCGGCACAGCGACGCCTCATCCTCGCTGTCCTCGCCGGACTCACCCTGGCCAGCGAGAAGGTCTCCTTCACCTCCGTCATCGAATCGACTCCGGGACTGCGGGAGATCGACTCGTTCGGCCGCGAGGATAAGTGAACAAGCTCGTTCGAGTCCTCGCCTCCACGGCGCTGCTCGTATCGATCATCACCCTGCTGACCCGTTTGGTCGGCTTCTTGCGCTGGCTGGTGTTCTCGGCAAACGTCGGCGCCGGCACCGTCGGCACCGCCTACCAGAGTGCCAACCAGGTCCCGAACATCCTCTTCGAGGTCGTCGCCGGAGGCGCCCTGGCCGGAGCGGTCATCCCGCTTCTCGCCGTGCCACTGGCCAGATCGGACCGGGAGACCGCCGGACGCATCGCCTCCGGCCTGCTGACCTGGGCGGTCAGCGTCACCCTGCCCCTGTCGATCCTGCTGGCCGTGTTCGCCCCGCAGATCGCGAGGATCCTCGTCGACACGAAGACGAGCGCCGCGGGAGTGCAGGCGACCGTGGAGCTGCTGCTCATGTTCTCCCCGCAGCTCGTCCTCTACGGAATCGGCGCCGTGCTCACCGGAGTGCTGCAGGCCCACCGGAAGTTCCTGTGGCCGGCGTTCGCCCCGCTGCTCTCCAGCCTCATCGTCATCGGCAGCTATATCGCCTACAGTTCCGTCGGCGGCAGCGACGACACCTGGCAGACCCACCTCGGCTGGCTCGGCTGGGGCACCACCGTCGGCGTCGCAGCCCTCGCGCTGCCGCTCGCCCTGCCGATGGCCACGACCGGGCTGAAGCTGCGTCCCACCTTCTCCTTCCCACCCGGAGTCGCCCATCGTGCTCTGCGCCTGGCCGGCGCCGGAATGTCTGCCCTGCTCGCCCAGCAGGCCGCTGTGCTCGCAACCCTGAGCCTGGCCAACCATGTCGGTGGGGACGGCACGCTCGTCCTCTTCAGCTACATCAACGCCGTCTACCTGCTGCCCTACGCGGTGCTCGCCGTGACCGTGGCGACGGTGGTCTTCCCGACCTTGTCGACCTGGGTGGGACGATCCACCGACCCCGAGGCGACTGCCGACAAACGCGCGGAAGCCGGGGCGCGGATGCGGTCGGTGACCTCGACGACGACGGCCCTCATCATTGCCATCGGCGGACTCGGCGCCGTCATCCTGCTCTCGGCGGCCGGCCCCCTGCAGACCTTCTTCATCGCCATCGACGCCGAAAGCGAATCCGCCGCACCCTTCGACTCCATGGCCACGGCGATCATGGTCATGGCCTTGGCCGTGCCCGGGTGGTCCTTCGTGGCGTGGGGCACCCGCGTCTTCTATGCGGTGGAACGCTCCCGCTATTCGGCGGCAGCCACGACGACGGGGTGGATCCTCGTCATCGTCGGCATGGTCGGAGCCATCCTCGTCACCGGCTCGAACGGCAATCCCGGACTGACCCTCGTCTGCATCTGCAGCGGCTATGTGCTGGGCATGACCGTCGCCGGAGTATTCCTGCTCGTGAACATGCGCCGCGTCCTCGGCCCCACCGGACTCGCCCTCGTCGGACGCCGGTCGCTGCTCGCGCTCGGGGCCGCCGTCGTCGCGGGCACCGCCGGAGTCGTCACCTCGCAGTGGTTCGGGGGACTCCTCGACAACTCGGCAAGCTCCGCGGTCATCGCCGGAATCGTCGCAGCCCTCCTCGGCAGCATCGTATTCGGACTCATCGTGCTCATCATCGACCGCGGGTTCCTCGGAGAGATCCGCGGCCTGCTCGCCGACCGGAACCGGGCCGGCGTCAACGACGAAACGACCGTGCACGCCGCCGAAGCACAGACCAGAGACCACGGCCCCAGCGACATCGACAGACCCAGCGACACCGACAGGGAGGAAGACTCATGAGAATCGTCTTCACCATCGGCACCTCGACCGGGGGAGTCGGCACCCACGTGCACGCACTCGCCCGCGACCTCGCCGCCGCCGGACATGAGATCGGCGTCATCGGACCGGCCGCCACCGACGAACACTTCGGCTTCTCGCTGCTGCCCGGAGTCCGATTCGGCGTCCTCGAACTCGGCACCGGAATCGGCGCCTCCGACGCAGCCCTCGTCCGCCGGCAGCGCACACTGCTGCGCAGCTTCTCCCCGCAGATCGTCCACGCCCACGGTTTCCGCGCCGGGCTCATCACCCTGCTGACCCTGCGCATGCTGAAGACCCGCCCGAAGTTCGTCCTCAGCCTCCACAACCAGGCCAGCGGACAGGGACTGCGCGGACGGGTCGAAACCCGAGTCGAGACGATGCTCGCCCGCGGGGCCGACCTCGTCCTCGGCGCGAGCACCGACCTCGTCGACCGCGCCCGCGAACTCGGAGCGCAGACCGCCCGATTCCTCCCCGCCGCCGCCCCCGAGGTGACCCCCGTATCCGCCGAGGCGGCCGCCACCACCCGCGCGAGCTTGGCCGAGGAGTTCGACTTCGCCCCAGGGGCACTCATCGTCCTTGCCGTCGGTCGCGTCGCCAAACAGAAGAACTACCCGATGCTCGTGCGCGCACTCGTCCGCCTCGGCGAGGAGAACCACCAGGGCGAGATCGTCGCCCTCATCGCCGGTGCCGCCGACGAGGAGGTGCTCGCCGACGTCCGCGCTCAGTACGATGACGCCGCAGCCGCCTCGGCGATTCCGGCCCTGCATTTCCTCGGACCCCGCGATGACATCGCCGAACTCGCAGCGGCTGCGGACATCTACGCGCTCACCAGCGTGTGGGAGGCCCGGGCGCTCGTGCTCCAGGAGGCGCTGATGACCGGCAAGGCGATCGTGGCCACCGCCACCGGCGGCAGCGCCGAACTCGTCGGCGATGCGGGGATACTGATCGACCATGACGACGATGCCGCCTTCGCCGCTGCCGTGGCCGAACTCGCCGTCGATCCTGCCCGCCGCGCAGAACTCGGAGCCAGGGCACGGGCACGCGGAGCGGAGCTTCCCGATGAGAGGGAAGTTGCCGAAGAACTCGCAGGTCTTTACACGGAACTCGTGCCTGCCCAGGTAGGCTAGAAGCAGCGTCGAACGAAAGAAAAGGATGAGGAAATGAGCGAATCCGGCGAGGTCAACCCACTGAGCGCAGACACGAGGATTCTGCACGTGCTCGCCGATACCACCGGTCCCGTCGTCGAAGTGGCGAAGCTCGCCGTGCTCGGTCACCTCCGGGCCGGTTTCAAGGTCGCCGTCGCCGCGCACCGGTCACTGCTGGGCACCTTCGGAGTCCCTGAGGAACTGGCCGGCGAATTCCGCGAGATCGAACTCACCGCCCGTCGCCGACTCACGACCGCTGACCCCGGCTCCGCCTTCACTCTTCACAAGTACTACCAGCACGTGGACATCGTCCACGCGCACGGACTGCATGCGGCGACGCTCGCCGGACTGGCCTTCACCGGTCTGCCCGCCCGCCTGCACCCGAAGGTCGTCGCCACCATCGAATCCTTCGACTCCGCCAACGTCATCGAGAAGACCGGAGCCGAGATCGTCGGCCGTACGGCCACCGCAGTGCTCGGCACGACCGAACCCGTCGTCGACTACTACGGCGGCCGCGTCCCGGTCGTCGAACGCGCCGAACTCGTCCACCCGGACATCGACGCCGACCTCACGGTCCGCACACCGCGCGCCGAGGTCCGTCGTGAACTCGGCCTCGCGGAAGGCACCTGGATGGTCGCCAGCCCCATCGCGCTGCGTGACCACACCGCTCTGGCGACGGTCCTCGACGCCGCCGACCAGATCAACCAGCGCCGCCGCGACCGCAAGGTCGTCTTCGTCCTCACCGGCACCGGTAAGGACCGGTCGACGATCTCCCGCGAATTCTCCGACCGCGGCGTCCTTGTGGCACCGGCCGGAGACCTCGTCGATGTCGCGGCCGCCGCCGATGTCGTCATCGCCAGCGAGACGATGACGGGACTGTCCCACGAAGACCTCATGCAGCTGTCGAAGCCCGCGGTCTTCATCGGCAGCGAACGCCGCGCCGGCATCTGGGGAGAGGCCGCGAAGGCCGTTCCCGCCGACGACACGGAGGCGCTGCTGCGTGAGATCAATCATCTTCTCGACGACCCGGCCGGACGCGGAACCTCCGCCGTGGCAGCAAAGAAGCGGGTCATCGACGTGAGCAACGGTGCGGCGATCTCCGAGACGCTGCTCGATCTGTACGCCGAGGTCGACGCTGTCTCGGATTCGTGAGCCGGACTTTGATAGAATCAAATCCCGTGGTGAATCGAACTGGCCCAGGCGGCACACATACGGCAAAGCACATCTTCGTCACGGGAGGCGTCGCCTCCTCGTTGGGCAAGGGTCTGACGGCATCGAGCCTCGGCCATCTGCTCACTCAGCGCGGCCTCACCGTGGCCATGCAGAAGCTGGATCCCTACCTCAACGTGGATCCCGGCACGATGAACCCCTTCCAGCACGGCGAAGTCTTCGTCACCGAGGATGGTGCCGAGACCGACCTCGACATCGGCCACTACGAGCGCTTCCTCGACAACGACCTCGACGGCGCAGCGAATGTGACCACCGGACAGATCTACTCCTCGGTGATCGCGAAAGAACGCCGCGGTGCGTACCTCGGCGACACCGTCCAGGTCATCCCGCACATCACCGATGAGATCAAGGCGCGGATGCGTGCCCAGGCCGAACGCCCCGAGGCGGACCGCCCCGACGTCATCATCACCGAGATCGGCGGCACCGTCGGCGATATCGAATCCCAGCCCTTCCTCGAGGCGGCCCGCCAGGTCCGTCACGACATCGGCCGGGACAACGTGTTCTTCATCCACGTCTCCCTCGTGCCCTACCTCGGGCCCTCCGGAGAGCTGAAGACGAAGCCGACCCAGCACTCGGTGGCCACCCTGCGCTCCATCGGCATCCAGCCCGATGCGATCGTGCTCCGCTCCGACCGCGAGCTGCCGGATTCGATCCGCGCGAAGATCGCCGGCGCCTGCGACGTCGAGACCGAAGCTGTCGTGTCCTGCGTCGACGCCCCGAGCATCTACGACATTCCGAAGGTCCTCCACGACGGCGGCCTCGACGTGTTCGTCATCCGCAACCTCAACCTGCCGTTCCGCGACGTCGACTGGACGAAGTGGGACTGGGTACTCGAACGCGTGCACAACCCGTCCCGGGAAGTCACCATCGGCATCGTCGGCAAGTACATCGACCTGCCCGATGCCTACCTCTCCGTCACCGAGGCGCTGCGCCACGGCGGCTTCGCCAACGATGCGAAGGTCAAGATCAAGTGGATCCAGTCCGATGACTGCTCCACCGAAGCCGGAGCCGCGTCGGCACTGTCCGGCCTCGACGCGATCTGCGTGCCCGGAGGCTTCGGCATCCGCGGCATCGAAGGCAAGCTCGGTGCACTCGAATACACCCGCACCAACGGCATTCCGACCCTCGGCCTGTGCTTGGGTCTGCAGTGCATGGTCATCGAATACGCGCGCAACGTCGCCGGCATCGAGGCGGCCTCGTCGTCCGAATTCGACCCCGAGACCACGGTTCCGGTCATCGCGACCATGGCCGAGCAGCTCTCGATCGTCGAAGGCGAAGGCGACCTGGGCGGCACCATGCGTCTGGGCACCTACGAAGCCAAGCTCACCGAAGGCAGCGTCGTGGCCGGCGTGTACGGGGACACGACGATCAGTGAGCGTCACCGTCACCGCTACGAGGTCAACAACACCTACCGGGATCAGCTCGCCGAGGCGGGGCTCGAGTTCTCCGGAACCTCACCGAACGGTGAGCTCGTCGAATTCGTCGAACTTCCGCATGATAAGCACCCGTTCTACGTCTCCACTCAGGCGCACCCCGAGCTGAAGTCGCGTCCGACCTCTCCGCATCCGCTGTTCGCGGGTCTGGTCGCCGCCGCCCTCGAGCGTCAGTGACCGTTGTCCATCTTCACAGCGAATGCCGTCGGCCAGAGCGCCGGCGGCATTCGCCGTTCCACCACCGTCGAGTTTCGGGAGGCAGCCGATGAGCACTCAGCACGATGAGATCCTGCAGGACGATCCGGTGATCCCGCCGATCACCTCCTCCGAGGTCGTCTACGAAGGCGCAGTGTGGGATATCCGCAGAGAGACCTTCGACCTGCCCGAGGCGTCCGGGCTCGTCCGCGATCTCATGGCGCACACCGGTGCCGTCGGCGTGGCCGTCGTCGATGACCAGCAGCGGATCCTCCTGGCCCAGCAGTACCGGCATCCCGTCCGAGCCAGGCTGTGGGAGGTCCCGGCCGGTCTGCTCGACGTTCCCGGAGAGGACCCGCTCGAAGCGGCGAAGAGGGAACTTATCGAGGAAGCCGACCTCACGGCCGACCACTGGGACGTCCTCAGCGACTCCTGCCTGACCCCGGGCGGCAGCTCGGAGACGATGCGTCTCTACCTGGCACGCGGGCTGTCCTCTATTCCCGAAGCCGACCGTCACGAACGCGGCGAAGAAGAGGCAGGCTTCCGCTACGCCTGGGTCGACATCGACGAAGCACTCGAAGCCGTGGCCGATGGACGGATCACCAACGCAATCGCCCAGCTCGCGATCTTCCAGGTCGACCGGGTGCTGCGCGCCGAAGCGGCGGGAGCACCGGTGGAGTTCCGTCCCGTCGATGCGCCGAGGCGACTCGTCGACGGCCGCCCCGAATTCGGTCGTGGTGCTCAGGTCGAGACCATCGGCTCGGGCGAGGACTGAGACCCTGTGGCTCGGCACGGCGCCGAACTCCTGCCGGAGAACCTGCCCGGAGACCTGCGGCGCGCCTTCGAGTCCTATCTCGCTTCCCTGCGGTTCGAACGCGGACTGTCGATGAACTCGATCGACGCCTATGCTCGTGACCTCGCCCGGTACGGAACCTGGCTGACCGATGACGGGGTGAGCCGCCTCGGCGATGTCGATCGACAGAAGGTGGAGAACTTTGCGCTTCACCTGCTCGATTCGGGACTGGCACCGCGGAGTCGGGCACGCGCACTCGTCGCGGTGCGACGATTCCACACGTTCGCGCTGGGGGAGAACCTCGCGCCCACGGACCCGGCCTCCGAGGTCAGCCCACCGCAGGAAGGACTGCGACTGCCCAAGGCACTGGCGCTCGACGAGATCGAAGCGATGATCGCCACCACCGACGGCGAGGAACCCGTGCAGATCCGGGCCGCGGCCCTGCTCGAACTCCTCTACGCCACGGGAGCCCGCATCTCCGAGGCCGTGGGCGTCGACCTCGACGATCTCGACCTCGACTCAGGGCTCGTCCGGCTCTACGGAAAGGGCGGGAAGGAGCGGATCGTGCCCTTCGGATCCTACGCCGCGCGCGCCCTGGGAGCGTGGGTGTCACGGGTGCGTCCGTCGATGGCGGCGAAGGCGAGATCCTCGGCCCCGGCCGGGGCACTGTTCCTCAACGCACGCGGAACCCGGCTCTCCCGGGTCTCGGCGTGGCAGATCGTCAAGGACGCCGGAGAGGCGGCGAAGATCGACGCCGAGGTGTCTCCGCATACGTTCCGACACTCGTTCGCCACGCACCTCCTCGAGGGCGGTGCGGACATCCGCGTCGTCCAGGAGCTGCTCGGCCATGCCTCGGTGACGACGACGCAGATCTATACGAAAGTCTCCGAGGAGACACTGCGGGAAGTGTACGCGACCTCGCACCCCCGAGCGCGGTAGGGTTGGACGTAGAGCAACGAAAGGTGGCCATCCGAGAGATGAATACGCAAGAGGCGTTGGAGATCCCCCAGCAGCGGACCGCAAACGAGCCCCAGGACTTCCCGGAGCCGGCACCCCTGGCTTCGCACGGACCCGCCCGCATCATCGCGATGGTCAACCAGAAGGGCGGGGTCGGCAAGACGACCTCGTCGATCAACCTCGGTGCGGCTCTGGCCGCCTACGGACGCAAGATGCTGCTCGTCGACTTCGACCCGCAGGGCGCACTGTCCGTCGGGCTGGGACTCAACCCCTATGAGCTCGACATCAGCATCTACAACCTGCTGATGAACCCGCGACTGGACCCGCACGAGGTCATCGTCGAAACGGAATTCGACAACATCGACATCCTGCCGGCCAATATCGACCTCTCCGCCGCCGAAGTCCAGCTCGTCGGCGAGGTCGCCCGCGAGCAGGTGCTCGCCCGTGCCCTGTCGAAGGTCGCCGACGAATACGATGTCATCCTCATCGACTGCCAGCCCTCGCTGGGACTGCTCACCGTCAATGCTCTGACCGCCGCCCATGGTGTCGTCATCCCGCTCGAGACCGAGTTCTTCGCCCTGCGCGGCGTCGCCCTGCTCGTCGAGACGATCGAGAAGGTCCAGGACCGGCTCAACCCCTCACTCGAGGTCGACGGAATCCTCGCCACGATGTTCGACTCGCGGACCCTGCACTCGAAGGAAGTCATGTCGCGAGTCACCGAAGCCTTCGGCGACAAGGTCTTCGAGACCGTCATCAACCGCACCGTGAAGTTCCCCGACGCCTCCGTGGCCGCCGAACCGATCACGAGCTTCGCCCCGAAGCACGCCGGCTCCGAAGCCTACCGCCGACTCGCCCGGGAGCTCATCGCCCGCGGAGGCGCACCCTGAGCGACTCCGTAACAGACGTGGAGGAAGCGGCATCTGCCTCAAGCGGTGGCGTCGCCTCGGGCGATGGCGCTGAATCCGGCACTGACATCGTGTCCGGCGATGGCGCAGCGCCCGGCGATGACACGGCTTCCGAGAATGACTCCGCACAGGGATTCCAGGTGCGGTTGGACAACTTCACCGGCCCCTTCGACCTGCTGCTCGGACTGATCTCGAAACGACGCCTCGACGTCACAGAGATCGCCCTCGCCGAGGTGACGGACGAGTTCATCGCCTACACTACAGAGCTGAAGGATCAGGCGAATCTCGCCGAGATCTCCCAGTTCCTCCTCGTCGCCGCGACCCTGCTCGACCTCAAGACCGCACGGCTGCTGCCCCACGAAGACGGTGAAGAGGTCCTCGACCTCGAACTGCTCGAGGCCCGTGACCTCCTCTTTGCCCGGCTGCTGCAGTACAAGGCGTACAAGTCCGTGTCCGGGTACCTGGCCGAAGCGATGGCCGCCGGCTCGATCCGGGCCCCACGCGATGTCGACCTCGAGCCGGAGTTCCAGGACGTGCTGCCGCCGCTGGAGCTGAACATCGGTCCCGGTGAGCTCGCCGGAATCTTCGCCACCGTGCTCCAACGCGACCACACCCCGCCGAGCGTCGCCGTCGACCATATCCACCTGCCGCTCGTGAGCGTGTCCGAGCAGCGCGGGCACATCCTGTCCCTGCTGCGCGCCGGAGACGTCGACTTCCAGGATCTGCTCGAAACAGCCGAGAACACCCTGGTCGTCGTGGCGAGGTTCCTCGCCCTGCTCGAACTGTTCAAGGTCGGCCTCTGCGACTTCGACCAGCCCGAACCTCTGGGACGGCTGCTCATCCACCGCACCGAGATGAACGAAGACGGAGTCGACCTGCGCACCGAAGGCGACTGGAGCGGAGACGAAGCAGAAGGGGAACAATCATGATCGATGACGAGATCCTCGCCGGCATCGAAGCCGTGCTCATGGTCGCCGATTCGGCGGTGACTGCCGAAGACCTCGCGGGCTCCCTCGGCCTCGACGAGGACACCGTCCTCGAAGCGATCCAGACGCTCAAAGCCGACTACGACGGGGACGAGCACCACCGGCAGCGCGGGTTCGAGATCCGCCATGTCGCCGGCGGCTTCCGCATCTTCTCCCGCGGCGACTATCACGAGGTGGTCAAGGACTTCCTCACGGCCGGGCAGAGCGCGAAGCTCTCCCAAGCTGCGCTCGAGACTCTGGCAGTCATCGCCTACCGGCAGCCGATCTCCCGGCCCCGCATCGCAGCCATCCGCGGCGTCAGCGTCGACGGCGTCATCCGCACCCTGCTGCTGCGCGGACTCATCGTCGAAGCAGGCAAGGAAGCGTCCACCTCGGCGCTGCTCTACGCCACCACGCGTACGTTCCTCGACACGATGGGCATGAACGCGATCGACGACCTGCCCGATATCGCCCCCTACCTGCCCGAAGACGCCGACGTCGCCGAACTCGGCGCCGAAGACACCGAAGTGCTCGCCGAGATCGACGGCGCCCTCGACGACGATCTCGACGATGACTCCGATTCGGCCGCCGAGATGTCACGAGTCGCTGATTGATTTGAGAGAATGGATGTATGAGTCCCTACCGTGATCACCGCGCCCCCGGCGGGCGCCAGAACCGACCCAGCCGAAAACAGCGCGCAGCGACGGCGAATCAGGCCTCCAACAAGGGCGGTTCGGGAGCCGGTCAGACATCAGACGCCCACGTCAGCGGGGGTGTGCGGCTGCAGAAGGTGCTCGCCGAGGCGGGACTGGGATCACGCCGTGCCTGTGAGCAGCTCATCGCCGATGGCCGCGTCGAGGTCGACGGGTCCATCGTCACCGAACTGGGCACCCGGATCGACCCCGAAACACAGTCCGTGTACGTGGACACAGTGAGAATTTCGACACAGACCAAGAAGGTCTACCTCGTGCTCAACAAGCCAGCGGGAGTCGTGTCGACCATGAGCGACCCCGAGGGCCGACCCTGCCTGGCCGACTATGTGCGCAACAACAATGAGCGCCTCTTCCACGTCGGCCGTCTCGACACCGAGACCGAGGGCATCATCCTGCTCACCAACGACGGGGAGCTGAGCAACCGCCTGGCCCACCCGCGCTACGAGATCCCGAAGACCTACCTCGCGAAGGTCAAGGGACAGCTGGCGAAGGATGCCGGTGCCATCCTCAAGGCCGGAATCGACCTCGAAGACGGGTTCGTCAAGGTCGACGACTTCAAGCTCGTCGATTCGACTCCGGGCAAGTCCGTCGTCGAACTCACCCTCCATTCCGGCCGCAACCGCATCGTGCGCCGCCTCCTCGCCGAGATCGGCCACCCGGTGGAGCGGCTCGTGCGGCTGAAGTTCGGACCGATCGTCCTCGACGAGCAGAAGCAGGGCAAGATCCGCCCGCTGCGCTCCGATGAGGTAGGTGCACTGTTCGAGGCCGTCGGTCTGTGAGAGTCCACATCATCGGCACCGGCCTGCTCGGTGCCAGCCTGGGGTTGGCGCTGAGCGCGAAGGGCCATCAGGTGACCCTCGAAGACACTTCACCGACCGCGCAGCAGCTCGCCGCGGATCTCGGCGCCGGTCAGGTCGTCAATCCTCCCGAAGACCTCGCCGAGGCGGCCGACCCGACCGTCGCCGCCGACGCGGCATCGCCTGCCGCGCTCCCGGACATCGTCGTCGTGGCCACCCCGCCCGACGTCGCCGCACGGGTCATCGCCTCGGCGCTCGAGGACTACCCGAACGCTACGGTCACCGACGTCGCCAGCGTGAAGACCCGCCTCCTCGAGGCGGTGCGCGAATTGGTCACGGAACCTCAGCTCGATCGCTATATCGGCTGCCATCCGATGGCCGGACGCGAGAAGTCCGGGGCGATCGCAGCCCAGTCGGATCTGTTCACGGCCCGGCCCTGGGTGATCTGCTCGGATGAGCAGACCCCGGCCGACCGCCTCGGCGAGGTCATCGCCATGGCCGAGGACACCGGTGCTTCGGTGCTCCACCTGGATCCGCGCATCCACGATGCCGCGGTCGCGAAGGTCTCGCATGTGCCGCAGATCGTGTCCTCCCTCGTCGCCTCTCAGCTGCGGCATGCGCCTCTGGAGGAGATCTCGCTGGCCGGGCAGGGACTTCGCGACGTCACGCGCATCGCCGCCTCGGACCCGGGTCTGTGGACGCAGATCCTGACCGGAAACGCCGAGGAGGTCCGTTCCGTGCTCATCGATCTGCGCACCGAGCTCGACGAGGTCATCGGCGCACTCGAACTCGGACCCGGGTCGACGGGGCTGCTCGCCAAGGCGATCGCTTTGGGCAACGAGGGACACGACCGGATTCCCGGCAAGCACGGACAGCCGCCGACCACCTATGCTGTTGTCACGATCCTGGTTCCGGATACGCCCGGAATGCTGGCCCGGCTGTTCAAGGACATCGGCGACCTCGGCGTCAATGTCGAGGACTTCCGGATGGATCACGCCTCCGGTCGGAAACTGGGCATGGTCGACGTGTCCGTGGTCCCGGCCATCCAGCAGGAGCTGGAGATCGGATTGCTGTCGAAGGGATGGCAGATCCCCGAGTCCGCCATCGAGAAAGAAGGAACTGCATGAGCGTCGTAGCCATTGACGGACCGTCCGGAGTGGGCAAGTCGAGCACCGCCAAGGAGGTGGCGCGGCGACTGGGGTACCAGTACCTGGACACCGGTGCGATGTACCGGGCGATGGCGTGGCTGTGCCTCAACCGCGGAGTCACCGACCCCGTCGACGTGCTCGAGCAGGTGCGCGGAGCGGATCTGGAGATCTCGCTCAGCCCCGACGAATTCTTCGTCTCCGTCGACGACATCGACGTCACCGAGGACATCCGCGGTGAGGACGTCTCGGCGAACGTGCAGACGGTCTCCGGTGTCATCGACGCCCGCGAGGAGCTCATCGAGATGCAGCGAGCCTATATCGCCGCCGCACCCGAGGGCATCGTCGTCGAGGGCCGGGACATCACCACAGTGGTGGCCCCCGATGCCGATGTGCGCATCCTCATGACCGCCCGCGATGAGGTCCGCGTGGCCCGCCGGGCCAAGGAAGTGCACGGCAATGCCGACGCCGAGGCGATCGCCGCCACCCAAGACCTCGTCACGGGCCGTGACGCCAAGGACTCCGCCACGACGAGCTTCTTAGAGGCCGCCGACGGAGTGTTCACACTCGATACCAGTGACATCGACTTCGACCAGGTGGTCGAGACGGTGCTGCAGCTGGTGAAGGACTCACAATGAGCGAATCCGAATTCCACGAGACACCCGACGAAGACCTCGTCGATCGTGTCGAGAGCATCAGCGACGAGGAGGCCGAGCAGCGGGCGACCGCGCTCGAGGCCGGACTCGAAAGCTATGAGCTCGAAGACGAGGACCGTGCGCTGCTGCGCGCCTACGGCTTCGATGACGACGACGATGAAACGCTCGGTGCCGCACCGGTGCTGGCCGTCGTCGGTCGCCCCAACGTCGGCAAGTCGACTCTGGTCAACCGCATCCTCGGCCGCCGCGAAGCCGTCGTCGAGGACGTTCCGGGCGTCACCCGTGACCGCGTGAGCTACCGGGCGGAATGGAACACGAAGGAATTCACCCTCGTCGACACCGGCGGTTGGGACCAGGACTCCAAGGGCATGGCCTCGCGCATCGCGATCCAGTCCGAGGTCGCCGTGGACATGGCCGATGCCGTGCTCCTCGTCGTCGATGCCACGACCGGCCCGACCTCGACCGATGAGATGGTCGTGAAGATGCTGCGCCGGAAGAAGAAGCCGGTCCTCCTCGCCGCGAACAAGGTCGACGACGAGCGCGGCGAGCTCATGGCCGCCGAACTCTGGGGCCTGGGCCTCGGCCAGCCGTGGACCGTCTCGGCTCTGCACGGTCGGGGAGTCGCCGACCTGCTCGACGAAGTGCTCACGATCCTGCCGGAGGTCTCGGCCGTCGACACCCGCGTCGAGGAGGGCGGACCGCGTCGTGTGGCCCTCGTCGGCCGTCCGAACGTCGGCAAGTCGTCCCTGCTCAACCAGCTCATCGGTTCCGACCGGGTGCTCGTCGACAATGTCGCGGGCACCACTCGTGACCCGGTTGACGAGCTCATCGAGCTCGGCGGTAAGCAGTGGCGCTTCGTCGACACTGCCGGTATCCGCCGTCGCGCTCATCAGGCCAGCGGTGCCGACTTCTATGCAGCGCTGCGCACGCAGACCGCGCTCGAACGCGCCGAGGTGGCTCTCGTCCTCATGGAGGTCCAGGATCCCCTGAGCGAGCAGGACGTCCGCATCGTCACGACCGCCGTCGAGGCGGGACGTGCCGTGGTGCTGGCGTTCAACAAGTGGGATCTGCTCGATGACGAACGTCGCTTCTATCTGGAGCGGGAGATCGAACGGGATCTCGGCCATGTGGCATGGGCACCGCGCGTGAACATCTCGGCGAAGACCGGCCGCCATGCGGAGAAGCTCGTACCGGCGATGGAGACCGCTCTCGAAGGCTGGGACACCCGTATTCCGACGGGACGACTCAATGCGTTCCTCGGTGAGCTGGTCGCGGCCAACCCGCACCCGGTGCGCGGCGGTAAGCAGCCGCGCATCCTCTTCGGCACTCAGGCGCAGTCGCGTCCGCCGAAGTTCGTGCTCTTCACCACCGGCTTCCTCGATCCCGGTTACCGCCGGTTCATCATCCGTCGCCTGCGTGAGACCTTCGGCTTCAAGGGCACTCCCATCGAGGTGTCGATGCGCATTCGCGAAAAGCGTCGGGGACGCTGAATGAACGAGGACGAGCGGGCGCAGGCGTCGGGCGCCGCTGACGGTGCGGTCGGATCAGCCGGCGATGCCGCGCGCCCGGCCGAGCCTGCACCGTCCTCAACACCGTTAGCCGGTTCGACGTCCGGGCACACGGGCCCTGTGGCGGACTCGGAGTCTTTACACGCTGACTCTGCGTCAGGGAAGGTCGGATACGCCGCCTCCGACGCAGCGGGCGAGGCACGGCCCTGGCATGCGCGGCCGCCGGCACGGGCGCTGATGATCGCGGTGACGCTGGCGGGCCTGGCGTACGCGCTGATGTTCTTCCGCGGACTCCAGGACATCGTGGCTCCGGTGTTCCTCGCGCTCAACTTCTATATCGTCGTCTACCCGGTGCAGAGGCTGCTCACTCGGATCAAGGTGCCGCGGGCGATCGGGGCGTGCATCTCGGTCGTGCTCGTGCTGTGCATGATCTTCGCTTTCTTCGGCCTCACGGCATGGTCCGTCGCCGAGCTCGTCATCCTCATCCCCAGCTACAGCAATGAACTCGTGGCCACCTACCAGAGCACTCTGGCGCTGCTGTCGGACATCGGGGTGACATCCTCGGTGATCCAGCAGCAGCTCTCGGCTTTCGACGTCCGCTCCGTCCTCGACGCCGTCTATCCGCTGCTGACGAACCTGTCGTCGGTTGCGGGCCTGCTGACCACGGTGATCATGGCGGTGTTCTTCGTGGCGATGGACTCGATGGGCATCGACAAGCGGATGGCGATGCTGCTCGATGTGAAGCCCTCGCTGTCGGCGTCGATCGGCGACTTCGCCAGTGGCGTCCGCCGCTACTGGGTGGTCGCCACGGTCTTCGGCCTCATCGTCGCATTCCTCGATGTCATCGCCTTGGCGATCATCGACGTCCCGCTCATCTGGGTGTGGGGAGTGCTCGCATTCCTGACGAACTACATCCCGAACATCGGCTTCGTCATCGGCCTCGTCCCACCGGCCCTGCTGGCACTGGTCGACAGCGGCTGGCAGTCGGCTCTGTGGGTGGTCATCGCCTACAGTGTGCTCAACTTCGTCATCCAGGCGATCATCCAGCCGAAGTTCACAGGTGAGTCGGTGGGGGTGACCCCGCTGATCTCCTTCCTGTCACTGCTGTTCTGGGTGTGGATCCTCGGCTGGCTCGGCGCTCTGCTCGCACTGCCGGCGACACTGCTCATCAAGGCTCTGCTGGTCGACGCGGATCCCAGAGCCAGGTGGGTGAATATCCTTCTCGCCTCCGATCCGCGCACCGGCCGAGCCGAATTGGTCAAGGGCCTGAAGAAGCCAGTGACGGCGGACTGATCAATACCTCTTGCTCGGTCTGGGAATCTGACGGACCGGCCCGACGCCGCCGAAAGGTTTCGGCTCGAAGAGCCCACCGTTTTCGCATTGCCGGGCACTTGTCCGTCAACCCCTCGCACTGTGGCGGCAGAGTGGTTAGCATGAAGTATGGCGACACTACTGAATATCCATCCGGAGAACCCGCAGGACCGACTGATCGAGAAGGCCGCTGAGTCACTCAGGAACGGTGGCCTGATCGCCTATCCGACTGATTCCTGTTATGCCCTCGGCTGCGCATTGGACAACAAAGAAGGCATCGAACGGATCACCCGCATCCGGCATCTCGGTTCGAAGCACCATTTCACGCTGATGTGCCATGACTTCGCTCAGCTGGGTCAGTTCGTCATCGTCGACAATTCCGATTTCCGAGCCATCAAATCGATGACGCCGGGGCCGTACACGTTCATCATGAAGGCGACGAAGGAAGTCCCGCGCCGGATGATGCACCCGAAGAAGCATTCGGTCGGCGCTCGGATTCCGCAGAACGTCACGGCCCTCGCCCTCGTCGAGGCGATGGGGGAGCCGATCCTGTCCTCGACGCTGCTGCTGCCCGGCGATGAGGATCCGCTGACTCACGCCGAGGATGTCATGGACCAGCTCGGCAATGACCTCGATATCGTCGTCGAGTCCGGTGTCCCCGGAGTCGTGCCGACCTCGGTCATCGATTTCACCGGACGGTACCCCGAGGTGGCTCGCGTCGGAGCCGGGGACGTCTCCCGGTTCCAGGATGAGTGAGACGGCCGGGCACGCCCAACCGAATTGAATGAGTGTGACTGACCGTTCTGGACGTTCGGAACGATCAACTCAGCGAATTCTCGCCGAGGTGGCCGGGCCGCCTCGGCGAGATGATCGTTCTGAACTGTCGCCCTCTTGAACGGATGATTCTCTTATTCGTCAGAGGCCGAGGTAAGCCGCCTGCACCTCAGGGTTGTCGAGCAGCCGGGAGGCATCATCAGCGAGGACGATCCTCCCCTCAGCAAGGACGTATCCTCTGTGGGCGATCGCCAGCGATGCCTTCGCGTTCTGCTCGCTGAGCAGGACGCCGATGCCGTTTCGATTGATCTGGGCGACTGACTCGAGCACCTGCTCGACGACGATGGGAGCCAGGCCCATCGACGGCTCATCCAGGATCAGCAGGCTCGGGTCGGACATCAATGCTCGTCCGATTGCGACCATCTGCTGCTGTCCGCCGGACAGGGAGCCTGCCGGCTGCTTCGCCTTCTCTTTGAGGACCGGAAACATATCGAGGACCTCAGCGTAGACCTCTTCTGTTCGCGATCTGTTCCGGTGAGGATAGGACCCCAGACGCAGGTTCTTCTCCACCGACATCTTGCCGAACAGGTGGCGACCTTCCGGGCAGTGCGCGATACCGGCTTTGACGACGGCATTCGGGCGAGCTCGTTGCAGCTGACGACCCTCATAGGTGATCGACCCGGCACGGACACGCATCAGTCCGCTGATGGTTCTGAAGAGTGTCGTCTTGCCTGACCCGTTCGCTCCGAGGACAACGGTGAGCTCTCCTGGGTTCGCCGTGATACTCACCCCGTGGAGAACGTTCGTGGCGTCGTACCCGGTGCTGACATTGTCGAGCGTGAGCATCAGTTCTCCTCCTGTGCTGTCGAACCGAGATAGGCACGGATGACATCCGGATTCGATTGGATCTCCGCCGGTGCGCCGAGCGCCAGCTTCTGCCCGTGGTCGAGGACGAGGATCGTGTCCGCGAGGCCCATGATCATCGTCATCTTGTGTTCGACGAGGAGGACGGAAACGCCTCGCTGTGGCAACGACCGAATGAGGTTGCCGAAATCGACAGTCTCCTCTTCGGGGATGCCGCCGGCGGGTTCGTCGAGCAGCAGCAGCTCGGGCTCAGTGGCCAGTGCCATGGCCACTGCGGTGCGCTTCTGCACCTCCTGCGGAACATTGGACGCCAGATCGTGCCGATATTCTGCGACCCCGCAGAACTCAAGAGCTTCCATCGCCTTGTCCTCGTTGATGCTTGATTCACGACGATGGCGAGGCGTGTGGAAGACCGCGTCGAAGACGTTGGACTTCGAACGGACGATTCGACCGGCCAAGACGTTTTCCAACAGAGTGCTGTCATCGAACAGGTTCGTTGTCTGGAATGTGCGGGCAATGCCGCCGGCCACAGTCCGGTGTGGGGAGGAATGAGTGATGTCCTCACCCTTGAAGCTGATGGTCCCGGCTGTGGGGCGATAGAAACCATGGACCAGGTTGAACAGCGTTGACTTGCCTGCTCCATTGGGACCGATGACTGCGGTGATCTGACCTGCCTCGACGTCCAGACTGACGTCCTTGACCGCGTCGAGCCCGCCGAAGCGCTTACCGAGGTCTCGTATTTCAAGCATTGTCATTTCGTCTCCTCGGGAGAGGGGGTGCCTCCGGTCCGGCCGGCACCCGATTCGGTCCCGTCGGCGACGTTGCGTGCGCGGTGGTCGCCTGTTCCGCCGGAGGTCGAAGCACCTGTCGAATCGAGATCGTCGTCGGCACCACGGGCTTCTTCCACCCTGCGTCGTCGATTGCGTCTGTCGACGAAGCCGCCGAGGTATCCGACGATTCCCCGCGGCGCGAAGATCACGAGGGCGACGATGATGGGACCAAGCACGATGAATCGATAGGCCTGGAAGTCCTGGAAGAGTTCGAACAGGAATGTCACGATCATGCTTCCGAGCAGAGGACCCGCGACAGTGCCCATACCTCCGACGAGAATGAACATGAGGAATTCGAAGGTCTTGTCGATCGATGCCGCGTCGGGTCCGATGAAACCGACCACTGTTGCGTAGAGGCCGCCGCCGACTCCGCCGAAGACAGCCGAGGCGGCGAAGGCGAGCTGTTTGCTGAAGCCGACGCGCACTCCGATCGCATCCGCCAGGTCTTCGCTCGTCCTGATGGTCAGCAGTGTGCGGCCTACGCTTGAACGCCTGATCGCATAGGTCGTGTAGACACAGATGAGCAGGATTGCGAACACCAGGTAGAACATCGCGACCGGAGATTCGAAGTCGATGAGCCCTCCGCCTTCGGGGAATTTCACATTGTTGACCCCGGAATGGGCATGAGTCACGGGCTCCCAGCGGCTGATGACGAGGAAGATGATGAAGCCGATGGCCATTGTGAAGATGGCGAAGTACTCATCCTTGGTCCGCAGGGCGATCAGCCCGCAGAGGTAGCCGATGACCGCAGTCCCGATGACTGACACGACGAAGGCTGCCCAGAAGCTCCAGTCGTAATCGGTGGTGAGCAGCCCGACTCCATAGGCGCCGATTCCGAAGAACCCGCCTTGAGCCAGGTTCAGCTGTCCCGTGAAGCCGAGGATGATGTTGAGGCCGTAGACAGCGATCGCTGCACACATGCCCACGGTGATCACTCGCATCGCGTAGTTCTCCTGTGCAAACGCCAGGGGCGTCAGACCGAGCAGAATGATGACGGCGATGGTGCCGACGATTCGAGGATTCTTCATCGAGCTCATCGCTGCACCGCCTTTGTGAACAGTCCGTTCGGCTTGATGGCCAGCACAGCGACGAGAACGATGAACGCCACGGCCTCTCCGACGGCTGAGGAGATGTAGGTCGCCGTCATCGTCTCTGCGATAGCGAGTGCGAAACCGCCGACGATGGCGCCGGGAAGCGACCCCAGACCACCGAGGATGATAATGGCGAACACCTTGAGATTGAGTGCGTCGCCCATCGTCGGGGACAGGAGATTGATCGGTGCGACGAGGCCCGCCGCGATGGTGGCCAGGAGGGCGGACAGCCCCAGTGTCAGCATTGAAACCATTGACGGGTTGATGCCGACCAGCGATGCACCGACGCGGTCCTGTTCGATCGCTTCGATCGTCTGGCCATGGATAGACCGCTTGATGAACAGCGCCAACAGCGCCAAGACGATCACAGCGGTGACGATGATGACGATTCGCTGCGCAGAGATCTCGGCGCCGAGAATGCGGAGTTCGCCAGTGATCGGTGTGTCCATGCGGCGGAAGTCAGCGCCCCAGATCGCTTGGGCCAGTGCTTGGAAGAAGAACATCGCACCGACGGCCGCGATCATGTGGTGAGTGTGTGGGGAGTTGCGCAGGGGGTGGAAGACGAGGCGCTCGAGACCGACTCCGACAATGAAGAGCATGATCGCAGCGATGCCGATTGCGGCGATATAGGGAACGCCGACGGTTGTCAGGAAGAAGTAGGTGATGTAGGCGCCGAGCATATACAGCGCACCGTGAGCCAGGTTGGGAATGCGCAGCACTCCGAATACCAATGTCAGCCCGATCGCAGCGAGACAGTAGACACCGCCCAGCGCGAGGCCGTTGAAGAGTTGTTGGATAAAGAGGGTCATGATTGTTGGGTCCTCTGCAGGCATGAGTGCGGCCCGGGTGAGGCGCACCGATGCGCCTCACCTTCAGAACGGCCGTTGACGGAGATTACTTGTCGTCGGATACCTGTTCGATCGGCACCTTGGTGTATTTGCCGTCTTCATTGAGGAAGGTTGCTTCCAGATTCGGGTTGAGGAGGTGGCCCTGTTCTGTGATCTCGTCGGGGAAGCCATTGACCTTGTACTTGTCATCGACCTCAGGCAGTGCCTCGCTGATGGCTTCGCGAATCTTCTCGGGGTCGTCGGTTGTCCCCGCAGTCTCCATCGCCTTCGCGATGATCGCAATTCCCTGGTAGTTCAGTGCCGTTTCACTGGTCGGGACCTTCTTCTCTCCGGCCTTCTCAGCAAATTTCTTCAGGAAGTCCTCGGTACCGGGATCCTCGTATTCGGAGACTGGCAGGACGCCGACCGAATTCTTGAGATTGTCGAGCTTCGTCACCGTGGCCATTTCATCCAGTTTCGCCTGGTCCATGACGAGGAAGCTGCCCTTGAAGCCCTGCTTTCGAGCTTCTTCCATGATCAGCGCTGTCGGTTGGGAAGGTCCGCCGACGAAGATGGCGTCAGGCTTCTCTGACAGGGCTTTCGAGACGGGGCCCGCAAAGTCGGACACGGTGGCGTAGTCGACGCTGTTGTCGCCGCCGATCTTCCCGCCGGCTTCACTCCAGGCATCCTTGATCGACTTGGTCCACTGTTGTCCGTACTCACTCTGAGTACCTAGCAGAGCGAGCTTCTTGCCTCCGTGCTCCATGGCAGTTTCGGAGAATTCCTCGGCATAGGACTCGAAGTTCGGAGGAATCATCATCGTCAGAGGGTTGTCGGCCTGCACGATCGCCGGGTCAGAGGTGTAGGCGGAGATGAGGAAGTTCGACCTGCCGCTGTTGATCTGCTGAATCGCCTTGATCGCTCCGGCGTTCGGGGAGACGACCACCGGGGCCTTGTCCTGATCGGCCAATCGTTGAGCATTGCTTGCCGCGGTGGATGGTGCGTATTTGTCGTCGAGGGACTTCAGCTCCAGTGTCACGGGATTGCCGTCGACCTCTACACCGTCTGCGTTGAGGTCGTCGATGGCCATTTCGAGACCGATCTTCACGTTCTCGCCGTACGCGGCGCCTCCTCCGCTGAGCGGTCCGGTGTAGCCGATGACAACCGTGTCACCCTCACCCGAGCCACCACCTCCTCCGCAGGCTGTGGCAGTCAATGCGATTGCTCCCAAAACTGCGGCTGCCGAGAGTCTGCGGCGGCGACTTCGCGAGACAGAGTTCATCTTTTCTCCTTTGAAAAGCTCCTGGAGCGGGCTCGCTCCACACGTTGCCCGAGCCGTCGTCAGTGACGGTGCTCGGAGTCGTCGGCAATCCGTAATGGACTTCGACTGATGTGAACACTTCCAAATCACTCTGGTGAAGTCAATGGTTTTGAGCTAGATTTTTGAACGTTCGATAATCTGCCGGGCGAGCCGGGCAGGGAGAACAAAAGGCGAGGTCGGGGTGCTTGCGAGCGGAGCTTCGCAGAACGGCGTCGAGGTTTTGAGTCGCTGGACCCGGCTATATGTCTGAAAGGTGAGCAAACAATCGTTCAGTGACGGAATTGGTCTACAGTGGCCTTAGCTGCATGGGAGAGCTGTGTCACATCGGTTCCGGTGCAGACGCGAACCGCAGTCGAACACTCGGTTCCCCACGGCAATGACGCAACATCATCTTTAGGAGCTTGTTCATGACTCGTACAGCAATCGTCACAGGTGGAGGCCGCGGCATCGGAGCCGCCATCGCCAAGCGACTCGGAGCCGACGGACTCAAGGTCGCCGTTCTTGATATGGGCCCCACCGATGAGACCGTTGCCGCCATCAAGGAAGCCGGCGGCGAAGCGCTCGGCCTCGAAGCCGATGTCTCTGACGAAGACTCGGTCAACGCTGCGGTCAAGCAGGTCGCCGAGACCCTCGGCGCGCCGACCGTTCTGGTCAACAACGCAGGGATCCTGCGTGACAACCTCCTGTTCAAAATGACTCACGAGGAGTTCAACAAGGTTCTCTCCGTCCACCTCGGGGGAGCGTTCCTCATGGCTCGGGCCGTGCAGTCGTACATGGTCGAAGAGAAGTTCGGCCGCATCATCTCGATGTCCTCCACCTCGGCTCAGGGCAACCGCGGACAGACGAACTACTCCGCTGCCAAGGCCGGCATCCAGGGAATCACGAAGACCTGGGCGATCGAGCTCGGCAAGTTCGGCATCACCGCGAACGCCATCGCTCCCGGCTTCATCGAAACCGATATGACCAAGGCCACCGCCGAGCGCGTAGGTATGGGCTTCGAGGAGTTCGTCGAAGCTTCGGTCAAGCAGATCCCCGTGGCACGATCGGGCAAGCCCGAGGACATCGCCCACACGGCATCGTTCCTCGCCTCCGAGGGTGCCGGATTCGTCTCCGGTCAGGTCATCTACGTCGCCGGCGGTCCGAAGGACTGATCGCCACCGTCCTCACGACGAGTTCACGAACATCTTCGAAAGGTGAGACCCATGAGAGAAGCAGTGATTGTGTCGACGGCTCGCACGCCGATCGGCAAGGCCTACCGTGGTGCCTTCAACGACACCCAGGCTCAGGAGTTGGCCGGCCATGCGATCAAGCATGCTGTGGAGCGCGCCGGTCTGGAAGGCGGTGAGGTCGAGGACGTCGTCTTCGGTGCCGCTCTGCAGCAGGGCAGCCAAGGGACGAATGTCGCTCGGCAGGCGGCACTGCGAGCCGGTCTTCCTGTGACGGTTCCGGGCATGTCGATCGACCGGCAGTGCGCTTCCGGGCTGATGGGCATTACGACCGCGGCGAAGCAGGTCCTCTTCGACGGCCAGGAGATCGCCGTCGGCGGTGGCGTGGAGTCGGTGTCGCTGGTCCAGAATGACAAGATGAACACGTTCCGGGCCAAGGATCCGTGGCTCGTGGAGCGCATCCCGGGCATCTACTACCCGATGCTGGCCACGGCCGAGGTGGTTGCCGAACGCTACGGTGTCAGCCGTGAGGCTCAGGACGAGTACTCCCTGTCTTCGCAGCAGCGTACCGCCGCTGCTCAGGAGGCCGGACGGTTCGATGACGAGATCGTGCCTCTGCCGACGACGAAGGTCGTCGTCGACAAGGAGACGAAGGAGACCTCGCGTCAGGATGTGCTCCTCGAAGCCGACGAGGGCAACCGCCCATCGACGACGATCGAAAGCCTCGCCGGACTCAATCCGGTTCTCGAGCCCGGTGTGGCGTCGAAAGTTCCGAGCATCACTGCCGGCAATGCCTCTCAGCTCTCTGATGGGGCCTCTGCTTCGGTGGTCATGTCGAGCGATGAAGCCAGCCGACGCGGACTTGAACCGTTGGGCATCTATCGCGGCATGGCCGTGGCCGGCTGTGAGCCGGACGAAATGGGCATCGGACCGGTGTTCGCTATTCCGAAGCTGCTGAAGACCCATGGCTTGTCGATCGATGACATCGGACTCTGGGAACTCAACGAGGCCTTCGCCGTACAGGCGCTGTACTGCCGTGACCGCCTCGGCATCGACCCGGAGAAGTACAACGTCGACGGCGGCGGCATCTCCGTCGGACATCCCTATGGAATGACCGGTGCCCGTCTCGTCGGTCACGCTCTCATCGAGGGACGTCGCCGCGGAGTGAAGTACGTCGTCGTCACGATGTGCATCGGCGGCGGGCAGGGCGCTGCCGCACTGTTCGAAGTCTGCTGAGGGTTTCAGTCAGCCGTTCAGCCGGAACAGTGGAACTATGCCGCTGAGCTGAGAAGGCCGACGGTACTCGGATCGATTCTGATCCGAGTACCGTCGGCCTTCGTTGTGTCTGACAAACACGTGAGGTGAATCTTCGTCACTGTGAGACCCGGGTGAAGCGGTGCTCCTCGCCTCGCCGGATGAATGCCGCCTCAGAACGGCGGAGGTTCGCCCGAGTCCCAGAACCAGTCGCGCAGCTCGGAGTTGTCCTCGTGTGCTTGCCCGGCGCTAGATGCTGGATCGGGGGTGCACGTCGCAGGCTTCGGTGTGAATGTGTAGAGATCCCCGGCAACGAGTTCTCTCCAGCCGGGGGTTCCAGGGGTGGCAGCGGGTTCAGGGCATTCCCTCGCTTGCTTCCGGTCGCCGGGAACAGGGTGGTCCGCATCTGCTCTACCGCCGTGAGCACCAGATGGCTCAGCGTGAGCACTAGGCGGCTCCGCGTCAGATCCACGGCCAACGTCAGGTTCACGCTCGATGTCAGAATCGCGTTCGGGCGCCGGGCCGTACTCGTGGGCAAGCAGATCCTCTGTGCTCGACCGCTCCGGTGTGACTGCTCGGACCTGTCGAGACAGGCCGCTGCCGAATCGTTCGAGGAACAGCCGCGCATGCTCGACGCTGATGGGGTTGTCCGGGGAGATGACCTCTGCGGTGACACCCTGCCGGAACACGTACTCGAGGTGGCCGGGCTCGGTCATCCGCACGTCGAAATTGCCGTTGGTCTTCTGCAGGTGGTGGGCCTTGCACAGGCAATGGAGATTTCCGAAGCGAGTGAGACCACCTTGGGCCGGGTCGGAGTGATTGAACGGATCAATATGGTCGACCTCTGTCACTTCAGCGGGCTGTGTGCACCCGGGGAATGTGCACGTCACGAACTGGGCGACGAGAGTTTTTCGCACACTGTTGGGAATCGCGTAGGAGGTTGCCTTCGCATCGAGCGGTGTTCCGGTCGCGGGGTCGGTCAGCAGCCTAGTCCAGGTGGTGGAGTAACCCGCGACCCGTCGTGCCATATCCGCAGGTATCGGTGAACCGTCTGGAAGCATGCCCGCCAGATCACACACCTCTTCTGAGGTCAGCGGTGCGTCGGGAGATGTCGACGCAGAATCAGACGGGGGATCTGTGAGCGGTGAAATTGGGTCGGTTGGCTCTGGTATCGGTGGTGTAGTGGGCGATGACTGCTGATCTGGGGGATCGACGGTTGGCAGCGGCGAACCCGATGGATCGACGGTCGGTGGTGGCGATCCATTGCCGTCCGGCTGGAACTGACTGAGCAGAGTCAGCATAGGAACCGTGATGAAGGTGCTGGCCTGATTCGCCAACCAATACTCGCTGGTCGGCATGTCGAGCAGGAATTCGAAGCTGATGCGGCGCTCGCCGGCATCGAGGATGGGATTGTCGAAAGCGTCGACACTATTCGCGGTTGCGGCAGCGGTGCCCTCGGCCGTGGGGCGAGCTCCGCTGGCACGCGAACCGACGAGAGCCGAGAGCCCGTCTGCCTTGACGCGATCCGTGGTGTTGTTGCTGCTGAGGATGGCCTCGAGCAGCTGTGATTCGAAGACGCGGTCGGCCGGTGTGGTGCGTGCGGGTGCCTGGTAGAAGGAATCATCGTGCAGCGGGCGTGCTGCGCGGTCGGAATCACCGTGCGACGCGGGCGTCTGGCGGCTGGATCCATCTGTCTCGGCGATACGTGAACCGGTCGGTCCTTCGTCACCGTTCGTGTCCATATCGTCGAAGACCCGCTCGATGTAATCGAGCAGCGACTCGCCCTCGTGCATCGGCACTCCATCCGGTCCAGCGAAGAGTCCGTCGAGGGAGAAGTCGGAGCTCGTTGACGAGCCGTCTGCCTCGTTCGTGCTGATGATGCGCAGTTTCAGCTGAGGACGGGTGCGCGTGAGGATGTCGAACATCAGAGCGGAGACCGAACGCTCCTCATCAAAGCAGTCGCCTGCCTTGAGCTGGTTCGAGAACGCACTTGTATTGTTCTTGTGCACTGCACGAGCGAATGCATCGAGCCTCCTGAAACAAGCCTGAAGCTCCGGGGCGGGACCGGTCAGCGTGAGGTAGGCGGTTCCGTCGTCACCGGTGCAGAAGTCAACTCGGCGACGCAGCGAAACACTCTTCAACGTATCCTCACTCGGTTGAAGCACTGCAATGTGCAGGGCGAGCGAGCGCTTGAAAGTTTCGATCGTGATGTCGGCGCGCCTGTGCGCCAGGTAGTCGTCCATCGCAGGCAAGTGCTTGAAGTGCAGGTCGCGGCATGCACGAGTCACACAGTCGACATGTTCGATCGTGAAGTCTCCAGCCAGGCAGCGCTTGAGGAACCGCGGAAGACCATGCGCCAGCGTCATCGACGAGGTCATGTGTTGAAGCGACTTGCTCGTGGTCGTGCCGAGGAGACTTGAGTACACGCCTGCCTCGGTCGGCTCGATGCTGCCGCGCAGCCATGTGAAGAAAGTCAGTTCCGGGTCAAAACCGGGAAAGTCAGGCAGCAGTGCGGGGTCGGACAAGAGCTCTTCGGCCAACTTCCGGACTCGGCGGAGGCGGCGACCGGCGGCGCGGTCCTTCTTCGGACCGGCGCTGACGCCGATTTTCGTTCCAGATTCCGCTTCGACCTGAGCCGCAGCCTGGGTCCATGCCAGATTCTCTCTGTTGGTCCAGGTCCTGCGAGTGGAAAAGAGATCCTCGGAGGGAATGTCGACGGCGCAGATCTTCTGGTCGATGGCTTCGTCGCTGATGCCTTGGCTCGTGACGGGACTGCTGTCGGCTGCTTCGGTCTGAGCCTTTCTCTCGTGGCGAGCGGCAATTGTGCTGCGTGATTCTGGAGAGGAGTAACGGGTCGACGTCTCCGTGAACGACGCGAACTCGTAGACCGCGTCGAGCTGACCGTCCTTGAGTCCGAGAGCGTAGGCGACGTCCTGCGCCACGACATGACTGGTGGCGATCAGGGAATTGACCTGCGCGAGGCTGCTCCGCGTATAGGCATCCAGCAGGTCGACGAGTTCGTAATCCTCGGCGACCTCCACGCGAAGTCCATGAGCGCGGCGGAACTGGGACAGAGTTCGGCCGTCCGCCTCCCCAGGGGGAGCGGCGGGCAGGCCGAATACCCGTCCGTCGCTGTCTCCGATGTTCTTCATCGGCTTCTCACCTCTCCACGCCTCTGTGGAAGTCAGTCGTCAGGGAAGTCGCCTGTCTCAATTATATGATCTGTCGCCATCGATGAATGTCACAATCCGATTACAAATAGAACAACCAATCTATTAGGATTGTGAAAAACTAATTCGCTCTCAAAGTAATCAAGACTGATCTGTTTGTCCCCTGACTCTACAGTTCGGCACTGACACGACATTGCGATCGGGCTTGAACCCACAACTGCTCTGCAGTGATCGATCGCGACGGACTCACCGCACCGCCGGTTCGCGACAGGCTCACCGCACCACCGGTTCGCTAGAATCGGGGACGTGGCAGCGATCGACAAAGATATTCTCCGTTTGGCCCTTCCCACACTCGGAGCCCTGATCGCCGAACCCATTTTCCTGCTTACGGACACGGCCATGGTCGGCCACCTCGGTGCCGGTGCCCTGGGATCGCTGGCGATCGCCTCGACGATCCTGCAGACGGTGCTCGGCCTGATGATCTTCCTTGCCTATGCCACGACGCCGCGGGTGGCGAAGCGAATGGGATCGGGGGACCGGCCTGGCGCAATCACGGCCGGATTCGACGGAATCTGGCTGGCACTGGGAACCTCCGTCCTGCTCATCATCATCGGGCTGCCCCTGCTGAATACAGCGATCGAGGCCTTCGACCCGGATCCGATCATCACCGCGGGCGCGCACTCCTACCTTGCGATCTCATGGTGGGGGCTGCCATTCATGCTCATGGTCATCGCGGCCACCGGACTGCTGCGCGGACTTCAGGACACGAAGACCCCGCTGCTCGTCGCGGCCGCCGGCTGCATCGCCAATATCGGCCTCAACGCCATCTTCATCTACGGCCTCGACATGGGAGTCGCGGGATCGGCGATGGGCACGGTCATCGCGCAGGCCGGAATGTGCACGGTCTACCTCACCATCTCCATCCGCGCGGCCCGTCGCCTCCACGCCAGCATCCGCCCTGACTGGACAGGCGTGTTCACCTCGGCGAAGACCTCCGGATGGCTGTTGGTGCGCAACGCCTCGCTGCGTGCTGCCCTCATCCTCCTAGTCTTCCTGGCCACGGCGATGGGCACGACGGACCTCGCCGCTATCCAGGTCGCTCAGAGCATCTTCTTCGCTCTCGCTCTCGCCCTCGATTCCTTGGCCATCGCGGGCCAGGCGATGATCGGCCTCGAGCTGGGGGCGAAGAACACCGAGGCGGTCGCCGCGATCAACCGCCGACTGTGCCTGTGGGGGATCGTCTTCGGCATCGTCGTCGGCGTCGTCCTGTTCGCGGGCTCCGGAATCATCCCCCGCGCCTTCGCCTCCGACCCGGCGGTGGTCTCGGCCCTGGCCGCACTCCTGCCGGTCCTCGCCCTGAGCATGCCGATCGCCGGGTACGTGTTCGTTCTCGACGGAGTGCTCATGGGAGCTGAGGACGCGAAGTATCTGGCTCTGGCACAATTGGTCGCTGTGATCGGATACGCGATTCTGCTCATCCCGATCATCAACATCTGGCCGGGAGCACCCGGGCTCTGGGCCGGCTTCTGCATCGGATTCGTCGGTTTCCGCGCCCTGACACTGGGCTGGCGAGTACGCAACCGGGCGTGGATCGAACGCGCCGTCGAGAAAGGAATCTCATGAACGCTGCACACACTGACGCTCATGATTCTCAGAACACCTCCGCTGATTCGCCGGAGACCTCCGCCGAGGCGGCCGCCGCCTCCCTGCGCGGACGGATCCGTCCGCTCCCGGCCGAGACCGATGACGAGACCTTCCTGCCCTTCCTCGATCTGTGCTTCAACTGGTCGATGGACAGGCCCCGGATCGAGATCGAGGACCTCCGATACCGCAGCGATGCTGTCTTCTACTACCGAGGCTGGGGACGCGAGGGAGATATCGCCGTCGCCGCGCACGCCGAAGCCGATGCGCAGTCACCGATCGTCGGACTCGCCTGGGTTCGCCTGGCCGATATCGACGATGTCGTCGGGAGGGCCGACGAAAAGGTGGGTGGAGACTTCGCCGCAGCATTGGACAAGACCGGCACCGAGGTGGTGCGCAGCGAAGTCGTGACCGAGGGTGACGCTGGGGCTGGGGCTGGGGCTGGGGCTGGGGCTGGGGCTGGGGCTGGGGCTGGCTTAGGTTCAGATGCACCGGCCGGTGCCGACACCGACGGGTCCGCTGACGCAGACAACGCAGCCGCCGAGTCCGAGGCCGCCGAGTCCGCGGCCGTCGATCTGACGCCGTCGGATGAGCAGATGCCCTTCACCGGGTACGGCTGGGTCGCAGCCGACATTCCTGAACTTTCGATGGCAGTGCTGCCCGACCACCAGGGGCAGGGAATCGGCGGCGCCCTTCTCGATACGGTCTGCGCGCTGGCGCGGATGAGCGGCTTTCCCGCCGTCAGCCTGTCCGTCGAGGACGGCAACGGTGCGGCGAAACTCTACGCCGACCACGGATTCGTGTCCGTCGGACGCAACGGCGACTCGGACGTGCTCGTCCGCAAGCTCGGCTGAGGCGCAGTCAGCTCCTCAGGTCCCTGACCTCTTTACGGAAGCTCCGGAAGTTCGAGCTCCTCGAGCCAGGGGCGGACCACCTCGGCGATATCACGCTCTGCCACTTCGGAGACACAGCGGATGAACTCCTCGGTGCTCACCGACGAATGACGGTACCGCTTCGTCCACTCGCCGACGGCGGTGAAGAACTCCGCATCGCCGAGCTCGATGCGCAGAGCATGCAGGCACAGGGCACCGCGCTTATACACGCGGTCATCGAACATGTCCGGCCCGCCCGGATCACCGAGCATGATGTCCTGAGGCTGAGCGGACAGCTCCTCCCACCACTGCCGCGCACGTTCATCGGCGCTCGCACGCCCGGATTCCTCCGACCACAGCCACTCCGCATAGCAGGCGAAGCCCTCATTGAGCCAGATGTCCCTCCACCGTGACGGTGTGAGCGAGTTTCCGAACCACTGGTGCGCCATCTCGTGGGCGACGAGACGCTCGGCCTCCCACTCCGGTCCCAGATGATTGGGACCGAGCACGGACAGCGGCTGCGACTCGAGCGGGATCTCGAGCACATCATCGGTCACGACCACGTCATAGACGTCGAACGGATAGGGTCCGAAGCGGTCGATGAACAGGTTCATCATTCCGTGTTGGACACCGAGGCGTTCGACTGCCACATCCCAATGATCATCGGCATAGACGCCAAGGGGAACAGGGGACTCTGTCCGGCTGTGCCTCGTTCGCTTGCCCGACGAATCGTGAACAGACACGTCCTTGCCGGCAGCGCCGGCGACTCCTCGGACAGCGCTCGATAGGGCGTCTCTGGCCGAACCGGCAACGGCATCCTTCGCCGCCCCGCGCATCGCGGCGCCGAACCTCGTCGCACCGGAGCTCAATGGAATCTGCCCGTACTTGTAGCGACCGATCTGCACCGTCGCCAAATAGGTCGCCAGGGGAGTCGTCGACTCATAGGTCCAGCGGGTCCGCCCTGCCTTGCGCGTCTTCTTCGTCAACGACCCATTGGACACCACCGTGTACTCGGACTCGACGAGCACCGAGACCCTGTACTGGGATTTGTTCGAGGGATGGTCATTGCACGGGAACCAGGTCGAGGCACCGACGGGCTGACCGGCCACGAGCACCCCGTCTTCGAGCTCCTCCCAGCCGACGTCTCCCCAGGTGCCGATCGCCGGTTCCGGATTGCCCGTGTAGCTGATGTCGATGACCACAGGCTGGTCGCTCTTCAGCGCAGGGGTCGTCAGCCGCAGCTTCTTCCCTCGTGCGGAGAAGCGGACCTTCTTGCCGTTGACGCTGGCTTTCGTCACCCGCAGACCCGTGAGATCGAGGACGATCGACGAAGTATCCGTGAGGACGCGTCCCTTGAGCACCGCCCTGGCGGAGAGCCGATTCGGGCCGATCCGGTAGTCGAGGTCGAGATCGTAGTGGTCGATGTGAAGGTCCGCATTGCCGACGCCCTGGGTGTAGGAATCAAGCATGCGATCGGCTCGATCGGTCGCCGTCTCGGTCTTCTTCTTCGAGTGAGGGAAGTTCTGGGGCATCCACCCAGGGTATGACAGGATTGCCGCTGAAGTAGGCATGGGCGGGCACGAACTCGCCGCGCATGACCAGCGACGTCGCCCCGACAGTGGCGTTCTCCCCCAGGGTGGAGGCCGGGAGGATGACGCTGTTGGGTCCCAAAGTGGCACCGGGATCGAGTTGAACGGTATCAAGGCTCATCACCCGATCGTGGAACAGGTGAGTCTGGACCACACAGCCGCGGTTGACCGTCGAGTTGTCCCCGAGATCGACGAGGTCGGCCTCCGGCAGCCAGTAGGACTCGCACCATACGCCGTGCCCGATCTTCGCCCCCATCGCTCGCAGGTACCACACGATCGCCGGCGTGCCCACGGCGTTCCGGGTGAACCAGGGAGCGGCCACGAGTTCGACGAAGCAGTCGGCGACCTCGTTGCGCCAGATGAATGACGACCACAGCGGATGCTCCCCGGGTCGGATCGGACCGGCGAGGATCCATTTCGCGGCCACGGCCAGTCCCGCCGCCACGGCACCGGCGGCCATCATCACGACCCCCGAGGTGAGCAGGGCCAGCAGCACGGAGGCGAGGAACGTCGTCGACTGAGCGGCCACCCCGCCCGGCAGACCGAGGAAGAACCAGATGGTGAGCACGACAGCGGTGATGAGCACACCGCCGGCGATGATCGATGAGATCCGCAGAGTCTCCCAGAAGGCACGGGCGGCCTTGACACCGAAGGTCGGGGCATAGGTGAGCGACTCGTCGGATTCCACGGCGGCGCGGCGCAGCTGCACCGGAGGAGAGCCGAGCCACGACGACCCCTTCTTCGCCTTCGCCGGCGCCGCCGAGAGCACCGCGACCAGCGAGTTCTTCGGCACTCTGCGGCCGGGAGAGGCGATTCCCGAGTTGCCGAGGAAGGCGCGTTTGCCGACCTTCGCGCGCCCGGCCCGCATCCAGCCGTGGCCGAGTTCGTAGCTGGCGACCATGGTGTCATCGGCGAGGAAGGCACCGGCCGCGATCGTCGTCATCTTCGGAACGAAGACAACGGTGGAGATCTCAGTGCCCGGACCTACCTTCGCACCGAGGAGGCGCAGCCACCACGGGGTGAGCATCGACGCGTAGAGGGGGAACAGCAGGTCCCGGGCCATGTCGAGCAGCCGCTCCGTCGCCCACACCCGGTAACCGCGGGCCGAGCGGACAGGGAACTCTCCCTCTTCCATGCCGATCGCCAGGATCCGCACAGCGATGAGGATGAACAGTGCAGTGGTGAAGAACCACAGACAGGCCACGACCGGTGACCACGCCACCAACAGCCAGGGCGACTCGACGACCTCGATCCCGGACAGCGCGAGCATCAAGGCAATGCCCGGCACCACAGCGAGATACGGCAGCAGCGCATTGATCTGCGAACCGATGGCATAGAACAGGAACGGCAGACGCCGCCTAGGCGGGGGAGCAGGCCAGGACTTCTTCGCCTTCCCGACGCGCACGGCCGGTGAACCCGAGTAGATCTGATTCTTCCGCACCCGCCCGGTCACTGCGGATCCGGCTTCGATGAGGGCCCCGACGCCCACCTCGGCGCCGGGCATGAGCGTCGACCGGGCGCCGATCGTGGCATTGCGACTGATGTCGATAGGTCCGATGCGCAGCAGATCGCCATCGACCCACCAGCCCTTGAGATCGACCTCGGGTTCGACCGCCGCACCCTCGCCGAGGGTGAGGAAACCGGTCACCGGCGGCACCGAGTGCAGATCGGCATCGGGCCCGATGCGGTTGCCCAACAGCTTCGCATACCAGGTCACCCAGGGTGCGCTCGCCACCGAGACCGCCGCAGCAAGATCGGCGATATGCTCGGCCAGCCACAGTCGCTTGTGCACCCAGCCCGATCGCGGATAGTCCCCGGGCCGGATCCCGATCATGAGCAGACGCGCCGCTCCCGCAGAGATGAGCATTCGTCCCCAGGCGGTGACGAAGACGAGGAAGAGGACGATGATGACCGGCCACGGAGTCAGCGGCAGATCCGCGCCTAGTCCGACACCGATATTTGCCGCCAGCATCGCCAGCACCACCCACCGAACCCCGCCGAGGATGTGCACCGGGATCCCGAGCAGAACCTGGAAGGCCTGCATCCCCCGGGAAGTGCGTGTGATCGTGCGCTTGGGACCCGTCGGTCCGATGCCGGATCCTTCTTCGCCGCGGCAGAGCCTGGACAGGGCGCCGAAGCGCGGATGGGCGTAGATATCGCCGACGGTGACGCTGGGATGGCGGGTGCGCAGCCGGGACACGAGCTGCGCTGCTCCCAGTGAACCGCCGCCGGCGGTGAAGAAGTCCGTAGCGCTGCCGGGTCGGGCACCGAGGACCGCGGCCCACTGCTCGGCGACCCACTCCGTGTCCTCGTCGAAGACCTCATCGGATCCGGCCGCCTCGGCGCCGTCATCGAGCGGCCACGGCAGGGCATTGCGGTCGACCTTGCCCGAGGTCTTCGTGGGCAGATCCTCGACGAGAGCCAGACGGGGAACGAGCGCGGCCGGCAGCTCGTCACGCAGTCGGGCCTCCCAGGCGGAAAGATCGGCCTCGCCGGAACCGGCACCGGGGGCGAGATAGCCGATGAGGACGTCCGTGCCGGCCGCGGTCTTCTTCACCGCCGCCGCGGCACCCTCGACTCCGGGCAGAGCCTGCAGGGCGGCATCGATCTCACCGAGCTCGATGCGCCTGCCCCCGAGCTTGATCTGCTCGTCGGCGCGACCGACGAAGATCAGCCCGGCCGGATCGTTGACGACGAGGTCGCCCGACCGATACGCCCGCTCCCAGCCGAGACTCGGCATGGGGGCGAACTTCTCGGCGTCCTTGGCCGGGTCGAGATAGCGGGCCAGACCGACCCCGCCGATGATGAGCTCACCGGTCTCTCCATCGGCGACGGGCACGCCCTCGGCATCGACGACGGCCAGGTCCCAGCCCTTGAGCGGCAGGCCGATGCGCACCGGCTCGGATCCGTCGAGCACGGCGGCACAGGCGACGACGGTCGCCTCGGTGGGCCCATAGGTGTTCCACACCTCGCGGTCATCATCACTGAGCCGCCGTCCGAGTTCGGGTGGACACGCCTCGCCGCCGAAGATGAGGAGGCGGACATTGTCGAGACTCTCCGCCGGCCACAGCGCGGCCAGGGTCGGCACGGTCGAGACGACGGTGATCTGCCGCGACGACAGCCACGGACCCAGATCCATCCCGGACTTCACCAGCGCACGCGGGGCCGGGACCAGGCATGCTCCGTGCCGCCATGCCAACCACATCTCCTCGCAGCTGGCGTCGAAGGCCACGGACAGTCCCGCCAGAACGCGGTCGCCGGGACCCAGCGGCTCCTCGACGCAGAACAGGGCCGCCTCGGCGTCGACGAAGGCCGCGGCCGAACGGTGGGTGACGGCAACGCCCTTCGGGGTGCCCGTCGACCCGGAGGTGAAGATCACCCAGCAGTCGTCATCGGGAGTGGGGGACCGCAGCTCGGAACGGTCGAGGGGTCCGCGGTCGGTGCGGGATTCGATGTGTGGTCCGGCGGTGATCACTCCGGTCACGGCCGCCTCGGCGAACACGGTGCGCGCCCGCTCATCCGGATCGTCGACGTCGACGGGAACGTAGGCCGCGCCGAGCATGAGCGTGGCGAGGATCGCCAGGTACAGATCCACCGACCCCGAGGGGACACGGACGCCGACCTTGTCACCGGGGCCGATCCCGGTCTCGGCCATCTCCAGTGCGAGATCGCGGATCGCAGTGATGAGCTCCGAATAGCTGAGCACCCGGGTGCCGTCGTCGAGGGCCGGCTGATCGGGATGCGCGGCGGCCGACTCGAGGAGGACGTCGATGAGGGTGCGGTCCTCACGGGGCCTTACGGGGGACGGGAACTGCGGTGCGTATTCTCTCACGTGTCTTCCGGGTCGTTCGGGAGCTGATCGGCGCCGGGCCGACCGGTACCGCCGGTGACCATAACCCAGGAAGGTGTCGCGGACGTGAACACGGGTCGGGGCGCGAACAGTGCGCGTTCCGGTTCCGATGTCTGATCTTAAGTCACTGTTCTCCGTGTCACCGCCCTGATCGTCACGGAGAGGTCGTTCGTGATAGATGTGAGGGGACGGCCGTTCACGGTCGACCAGCTGATTTTCAACGATGAGGAGCACGCCCATGGTCACAGTTCTCACCCACGCCACGGTCTTCGACGGAACTCGCTTTCTGCCCGGCACCCGGGACGTCGTCATCGACGGCGGACGGATCGCCTCGGTGGCGGAAGGAGGGCAGGGTTCGCACAACGCCGGAGACGACCACATCGACTGCGCGGGGAAGACGATCATCCCCGGAGTCATCGACTGCCACGTCCACCTCACGAGCAGCGGCGCGGCAGCCACCTCGAACTTCCACGACCCGTTCTCGCTCCAGTTCTATAACTCTGTGAAGAATATGGAAGCCACTCTCAAGGGCGGAGTGACGACCGTGCGCGATGCCGGAGGCACAGACCTCGGTGCGAAGGTCGCCGTGGAGACCGGAGTGGTGCGCGGTCCGCGGCTGACGATCGCCGTCAACATCATGTCCCAGACCGGTGGCCACGGAGACTTCCACCTCGTCTCCGGGGCGGAGTCTCCTTTCCTGGCCCCGCACCCCGGCCGGCCCTCGGGCGTCGCCGACGGACTCGAAGAGGTGCAGAAGAAGACCCGCGAACTGCTGCGGGCCGGGGCCGACCACATCAAGATCTGCTCGACCGGGGGAGTGCTCTCCCCTCGCGACGATCCGCGGCACTCCCAATTCACCGAAGCCGAGATCGCTGTCATCGTCGCCGAGGCGGCCGCCCAAGGCGCGTATGTGATGTCCCACGCGCAGGGCGCACCGGGAATCAAGAACGCCGTCCGTGCCGGGGTGCGCTCGATCGAACACGGAATCTACCTCGACGACGAAGCCATCGACCTCATGCTCGAGCACGGCACCTTCCTTGTCCCGACCCTGCAGGCCCCGCAGGCCGTCATCAAGGCCGCCGATGCCGGTGCCGGGCTGCCTGCCTCCGTCGTGGACAAGGCCCGACGCGTCGTCGACGCCCACCAGGAGTCGATCAGCCGGGCCCACGAAGCAGGAGTCCCGATCGCGCTGGGCACCGATGCCGGAGTCGGCCCGCACGGGGAGAACCTCGAAGAGATCAGCCTGCTGGCCGAGGTGGGACTGTCCACGACGGAGGCGCTCGCCGCCGGAACCTCCGTGGCAGCCCGCCTGCTCGATGAAGATCGGGTCGGCCGAATCGGTGAGGGCGGACTGGCCGACCTCGTCGTCGTGGACGGCGACCTGCGCACCGCCGACGTCCGTGGAATCGAGAACCGGGTCAACTCGGTCTACCTCGATGGTGGGCGCGTCTGAGCGGTCACCGCCTCGGTGGGTGAGATCGGTCTCGACCGGCCGCTCTGTGAGGGAAACCTAACCTAACGGGGCTATGATGGGGGAGACCGATCCGTGAAGCCGCAGTGCGTCCGCGCAGCGGAATGCCCAGAGAGAGGAGTGCGCCGCACCGATGAATCCGCTCGACTGGTCGTTTCCGATCGCAGTGACATGGCTGATCATGTTCGGCATCATTGTCGTCCGCGCCGGCGGCACCTTCGTCCTCGGCCGCTTCGCCCGCAAGGGAATCCGCAAGTTCCACCGGGTCGAGAAGATCATGGCCGGACCCAAATACCGCCGCGCCGAGGACACCATCGACCGCTTCGGGGCGCCCGTCGTGGCCCTGAGCTTCCTCACCGTCGGGCTGCAGACCGTGGTCAACCTCGCTGCCGGAACCACGGGGATGCGCTACCGCCGCTACGTCCCGGCGCTCGCCGTCGGCGGATCGCTGTGGGCGCTCATCTATTCGACCGTCGGGTTCCTCGGCTTCAAAGCCGTGGCCAAGGCCTACCAGGCCGAACCGGGACTGACCGTCGGGCTCGGCCTCGTCTTTATCGTCGCGATCGGCGGTCTGCTCATCGGACTGCGCAAGGATCGCATTCCCGCCGAGGAATCGGCCTCCGCCTCGGCGAACTGACCGGCACCTCTGCTGACTCACCGGCCGCCTCGGCGAACTGAACGATCTTCGCCGGCGGCTCTTTGCATCCATGGGCAAGCTCCGTCCGTGTGGCAGATCGTGGTCCGATGCGCTGCGCGAGTTCAGTAGAGTAAGACAGCGTCAACGTCGACTGGACGAGTCTGCTCGTCGACACTGAATAAAGGAGTCCCCGGATGGTCGTGGCCTGGTGGAGCATCATTCCGTTCGTTCTGCTGCTTGGGTGCATCGCGGTGCTCCCGCTCATTCCGGCCACGGAGAAGATCTGGGATCGCAACCTCGTCAAGCTCATCGTCGCGCTCATCCTCGGTGTGCCGATCGCCGTGTGGTTCCTGCTCAGTGGAGAGTCGACGACTGTCATCCACGCGCTGCTCGAGTACTTCCAATTCATCATGCTCATCGGCAGCCTCTTCGTCGCCTCGGGCGGAATCTTCCTCGTCGGCGACATCAAGGCGACACCTCGGAACAACACGATCTTCCTCGCTGTCGGCGGTGTGCTCGCCTCGTTCATCGGCACCACGGGTGCGGCTATGCTGCTCATCCGCCCGATCCTCAACACGAACCAGGACCGCAAGCACCGCACCCACACCGTCATCTATACGATCTTCATCGTCGCGAACTGCGGCGGTCTGCTCACACCGCTGGGCGACCCGCCGCTTTTCCTCGGAATGCTGCGCGGAGTGCCATTCGAATGGACATTCGGGCTCTGGCCGTACTGGCTGTTCGTCAACGCCCTGTTGCTCATCAGCTACTTCGCCCTCGATAAGAAGATGTATGCGAAGGAACCGTCCGAGGCGCTGGCCAAAGATGCCGAGTATGTGACTAAACTCGGCCTGCGCGGCGCCAGCGGTCTGCTGTTCCTCGCGATCATCATCGTGGCCGTCGCGTTCATCCCTTCGGTCGACATGCATGCGATCGAAACAGGACACGCGAGCGCCTCGGACTTCGTACCGTGGCGTGAGCTCGTCATGCTCGTCTCTGCGGTGACGTCATTCCTCGTCGGTGACCGCGGTGCCCGGTTCAACCTCAACAAATTCACCTGGACGCCGATCCTCGAGGTCGGGTCGCTCTTCATCGGCATCTTCCTCACGATGATGCCGGCCCTGCAGTACCTGGGGCAGATCGCCCACAAGATCCCGCTGGGCGAGATCTCCCTGTTCATCTTCACCGGCGGTCTGTCCTCCGTGCTCGACAATGCCCCGACCTATGTCACCTTCTTCGAGATGGCCGCCCAGGTGCCGGGTGAACCGAAGGTGGCGGGAGTGCCCGAGACCCTGCTCATCGCGGTCTCGCTCGGCGCTGTCATGGGTGGGGCCATCACCTACATCGGCAATGGACCGAACTTCATGGTCAAGTCCGTCGCAGATTCGGCGAATGTGGCGATGCCGAGCTTCGGCGGCTACGTGTGGTGGTCGCTGCGCCGTCTGGTGCCGATCCTCGCCTCGATGGTGCTCATCTTCATGACCGGTTCACTGTGGTGGATTCTGCTCGGAGTCCTGGTCGCGCTCGTGATCCTCGGGCAGGCCGGACGTGACCTGCGCGCGGCGAAAGTCGTCAAGGCAGAGTGAGGGCCGCAGCCGGCGTCGGCCTCTACTTCACCGGCAATGGTGCCGTCTTCGCCGCTCTCCTGCCGTGGTATCCGCTGCTCGTCGACCGACTCGGACTGAGCTCCTGGCAGTTCGGCCTCGTCGTCGCCTGCTTTGCCGGCGGGTCGCTGCTGTCCTCGGTCCTGCCCGCCGCCCTCATCGCCCGATTCGGAGCGCACCGTGTCGTCATCGTTGGGACGGTGATGCTCGGTGTGGCCGCCTCGGCGACGGCGTGGTCGGTCAACGGCGTGATGATGGCGATCTGTCTGCTCCTGTTGGGGTGCTGCGATGCCATCGTCGATGTCGCGCAGAACGTCGTCGGCATCTCGGTCCAGGAGCGGGCCGGTCGCACGATCCTGTCGTCGATGCATGCGCTGTGGAGCCTCGGCGGTCTGCTCAGCGGAGCCGCCGCAACCGCGGCCGCCAGCTCCGGTGCCGACATGCGGGCGTGGCTGGGGCTCATCGGTGTCGCCGCCGTGGTCATCACGATCGTTGGACGCCGCCTCATCGGAGACTACGCCTCGCCGAGGCGGGTCGCCGATTCCGATGCCGCACCTGAGGGCCGTAGCGGAGACCGGGCCGTGGGCCGTTCGAAACGGATGGTCCTCTGGGCGGCGCTGCCCTTGGCGATCGTCGCGATCTGCGGTGCCGCGGTCGAGGACATTGCGAACAACTGGGCGGGGCTGGCTGCGGTCGAATTCGCAGGAGTTCCGGCCGCCTCGGCGGGGATCGCCTTCAGCGTCGTCATCGGCAGCCAATGCCTCGGACGAATCAGCGGGGACGTGCTCGTGACGAGGTTCGGGGCCGGCCGGATCGCGGGCTTCGGTGGCGGGCTCATCGCATGCGGCGGAATCGGCGTCATCGCGGCCCAGGAGCCCGTTCTGCTGCTCGTCTCGATGGGAGCGCTCGGATTCGGGTCAGCGACGCTCGTGCCCGGAGCACTGGGAGCGGCCGCTCGTCTGCCCGGGGTCGGACGTGCCGGGGGAGTGACGCTGGTGAACTGGCTGATGCGGGTGGGGTACCTCGGGACGAGTCCGCTGGTCGGGGTTGTCGCCACCGGAGGGGGACTGCGGTGGGGACTCGGCATCCTCGTGCTCGTCGGCCTCCTGACCGTGGTCTTCGCGAACCGCTTGGACGTCCGTCGGACCTGACGAGTGTGGGCGGGATGTTCCCCGGCTCGGGTCAAGTCCCCTGGCTTGGATTGAATAGACGTCGCCACAACGCGGGGCTGACAAGTTCGGGGAACGAAAAATGTGCCGCTCCTTCGTCTCAGCGAAGTGGCGACACATTCTATTGAAAGCGGGTGATGACCCGGGTGGTCGGGCTAGCGGGATTTGAACCCACGACCTCTTCACCCCCAGTGAAGCGCGCTACCAAGCTGCGCCATAGCCCGTTACCGTACTCCCTCGTGGGCAACGAGAACTAGCTTATACCGATCGGAGGCCAACTGCCAAAACCGCGTTCCGTGACCTTCGAAAAACAGGTATCATCCCAGGTAGATACCGAAGAAGCGGGTCCTGCAGATGCCTGACAGGGTGACTCAGTAACATTTCCGTTTCGTGATTGTTATGAAAGTGGCCCAGGCGGCTATGCTTGGTACACCGACAAACTAGAGGAGTCGACATGGCAGATCTGGATTATCCAGTGTCTTTGCGGTACTCGCGCGACCACGAGTGGGTCGCGACCACGGAAGACAACGCAGTAGTCCGTGTGGGTATCACTGATTTCGCCCAGGAACAGCTGGGTGACGTCGTCTATGTCGACCTGCCTGAAACCGGGGATTCGGTCACCGCAGGGGAGTCCTGCGGTGAAGTCGAGAGCACGAAGAGTGTCTCCGATCTGATCGCACCTGTGTCGGGGACCGTCACAGAGGTCAACGACTCACTCGACGATTCACCGGAGACGGTGAACTCGTCTCCCTTCGAAGACGGGTGGATGTATCTCGTCGAACTCAGTGACCCCACACAGCTCGAATCGCTGATGGACAGCGAGACGTACAAAGAGCTCATTCAGAGCGAGGAGGCGTAATGTCGCAGAACCACGATCAGAATCGTCCGACCCCCTCGCAGCCCTGGTATGACAACGGACAGGTCCCGCAGTCGAAGAAGTTCCCGTTCGGGGCCGGAAACGGCAATGGCGCTGACGAGTCCGCGACTCGGATGAACCCTCAGGTCGACCAGAACGGTCAGGGGAACACCCCTCCCTACGGTCAGCAGCCTGCCGACGGTGCCCCGCAGGCACCGCAGTACGGCAATGGCCAGCAGTTCGGCGGAACGCCCCAAGGTGGCCAGAACTACGGCGGAACGCCCCAGGGCGGCCAGAGCTATGGCAATGGTCAGCAGTTCGGCGGCACCCCGCAGGGCGGACAGAACTATGGTGCGTCGCAGCCGGCGAATCAGCCGTATGCCGGACAGGGGCAGGGCAGTCAGGGGCAGCCGCAGTATCAGCCTCAGCAGAATCAGTATCCGCCGCAGAACTACGGCCAGCCGCAGAGCGGTCAGCCTCAGGGCGGCCAGGGTCAGCAGCAGTACGGCTCCAATGGTGCCGGTCAGTTTGCGCAGCCTCAGGGCAGCCAAGGTCAGCCGCAGTACGGGAACCATCCGCAGCAGGGCGGCCAGCAGCAGTACGGTTCGAACGGTGCCGGCCAGTACGGCCAGTTCGATCCCAACCAGCAGCAGGGCAGCCAGCCCGGCCCCGGCCAGTATGGTCAGCCCCAGTCGGGTCAGCCCCAAGGCGACCAGCCGCAGGGCGCTCCGACGAACGGCGGACAGGACCCGATGAACGATTCGGGCAGCCAGCAGTTCCAGGGAATCCTGGATCCGCACACCGGCGAGATCCACCCTGTGCCCGACCTCGAAGGTCTGCAGGACGCCGATGCTCTGCTCGTCGTCGTCTCCGGACCGGACTCCGGTTCACAGATCCTGCTCGACACCGACGTGGTCACGGTGGGTCGCAGCCCGAATGCCGACATCTTCCTCGATGACGTCACGGTCTCGCGTAAGCATGCCGAGTTCATCCGCACTCCCAGCGGGTTCACTCTGCGCGACACGGGTTCGCTCAACGGCACCTATGTGGGCCGTCAGCTCATCGACTCCATCGAACTGCAGAACGGAGCCGATGTGCAGATCGGCAAGTTCCGAATGATCTTCCAGCAGCGTCCGCGCTCCTGACCGGGGGATAATGTCAAAAGTCGAAGTCGAGGTTGTCGGCGTCCGCATCGAAATGCCCGCCAACCAACCGATTCTGCTGCTCAAGGCCAGCGAACCTGCTTACTATCTGCCGATCTGGGTCGGTGCGATCGAAGCCAATGCGCTCTCGATCGCGCAGCGGGGACTGACCCCGCCGCGCCCCATGTCGCACGCTCTGCTGCTCGACGTCCTCGAGAAGTACGGGGCCGAGCTGCAGGACGTGACGATCACCGGCAAGGACGGTCAGATCTTCCTGGCAGAGCTGCACACGAATGACGGGAAGTCGATCTCCGCGCGCCCTTCGGACGCGGTGACACTGGCGCTGACAGCCGACTGCCCCGTGTTCGTCGAAACACAATTGCTTGAAGAGTCCGGAATCGAAGCCCCCGAGGCCGATGAAGAGGAAGTCGCACAGTTCAGAGACTTCCTCGACAATGTCTCGGCCGAGGACTTCGAGACCGGTACCGAAAACCCATGAAAGTGAAACATTGAGTCTCCACACCGATCCGGTCCTGTCCAACAGAGAAATCGCCGCTGCCGGCCACGACAATCTCCGCGGTCTCGACGACTGGCGAGAGATGGATCCGAAGCAGCAGCCGACGTATCTTGACAGTGCTGCGCTCGACGAGGTGCTCACCGATCTGCGCAACTCACCCCCGTTGGTCTTCGCCGGTGAAGCCGATGTGCTCAAGCAGCGGATCGCCGCCGCCTCGCGCGGAGAAGCCTTCGTCCTGGCGGGCGGCGACTGCGCCGAATCCTTCGACGGAGCCCAGGCGGACAAGATCCGGGCTCGTGTGCAGACGGTTCTGCAGATGGCAGCCGTGCTGACCTACGGCGGATCGATGCCCGTGGTGAAGATCGGCCGCATGGCCGGTCAGTTCGCGAAGCCGCGTTCGGCCGATATGGAGACCCGTGACGGAGTCACCCTGCCGTCGTTCCGCGGCGACATCGTCAACGGCTACGAGTTCACCGAGGAATCCCGCCGCCACGATCCGGAACGTCTGCTCAAGGCGTACCACATCTCCGCTTCCACGCTGAACCTCATCCGTGCGTTCACCCAGGGCGGCTTCGCCGATCTGCGATTCGTCCACGACTGGAACCGCGGTTTCCTCGCATCGAACCCCGGCTACCAGCGCTACGAGCAGACCGCTGCCGAGATCGACCGTGCCATCCGCTTCATGGATGCCTGCGGAGCCGACTTCGATGCGCTCAAGACCACCGAGTTCTACGCCGCCCACGAGGCGCTGCTGCTCGAATACGAACGTGCACTGACTCGCATCGACTCACGCACCGGTGAAGCCTACGACGTGTCCGGACACTTCCTGTGGATCGGCGAACGCACCCGCGAGATCGACGGCGCCCATGTCGACTTCCTGTCCAAGGTGCGCAACCCCATCGGCGTCAAGCTCGGACCCACTGCCACGGCTGATGACGCCCTGGCCCTGGCCGAGAAACTCGACCCGGACGCCGAGCCCGGCCGCCTGACCTTCGTCACCCGCATGGGTGCCGGTCAGATCGGTGAGTCGCTGCCGGCTCTGCTGTCGGGAATCGGCGACCGTCTGCCGCATGTGACCTGGGTCTGCGACCCGATGCACGGCAACACGATCACCTCGAACACCGGGTACAAGACCCGCCGCTTCGAAGACGTCATGGCCGAGGTCGAAGGATTCTTCAACGCGCACCGCGATGCGGGCACGATCCCCGGTGGACTGCACATCGAACTCACCGGCGATGACGTCACCGAGATCATGGGCGGGGCCACCGAGATCGACGACGAGGGCCTGCGTCGCCGCTACGAGACCCTCGTCGACCCGCGCCTCAACCACGATCAGTCGCTGGAGATGGCGTTCCAGGTCGCCGAGTACCTCACCCGACGGCAGTAACCGCCACAACTGACAAAGCCGGGGGCTCCGCAGAATCTCTGCGGAGCCCCCGGCTTTGTCGTCTGACCGACCGGAATCATCTGCGCCCGAGCGACCCGTCGTGCCTGACTAACAGTCGTGCCTGACCGACGATTTCTATTTGTCTTTGTCGTCGTCCTTCTTGTCGTCAGACTTCTTGTCCTTCTCGTCCTTCTTGTCATCCTTCGAGTCGGAGTCTTCCTTCTTCTCCTTGCCCTTGGACACGCGGACGATGATGAGCGAGTTCGCGGGCTTCGCCTCGGTGCTCTTCGGGAACTGCGAGACGACCTTGCCCTTGGGTACGTCGTCGGAGAACACCTCGTCCTTGCCGACGCGGAATCCGCGCTTGGCCAGGGTCGCATAGGCGGCGTCGAAGGTCAGCCCCTCGACGTTGGGAACCGGGATCGGCGCGACGCCCTTGGACACGACGAGATCGATCTTCTCGCCTTTCGACAGCTTGGTTCCGGCCTTCTGCGATGCCGAGATGACGGAGTCCTTGGCGACAGTGTCGCTGTACTTCTCCTCGACCTTGCCGACCTCGAGGTTGACCTTCTTCAGCGCGGCCTCTGCTTCGTCGCGGGTCGTGCCCTCGAGCTTCGGAACCGCGAACTTCTCCTCACCCTTGGACACGACGACCGTGACGGAAGAGTCGGGGGCCAGCTCCGCACCACTGACGGGTTCGGTGCCGATGACAGTCCCGGCGGGAACCTTGTCGTCGAAGACCTCTTTGGGCTCGGCCTTGAGATCGTTGTCCTCCAGCTGCGAGGTGACTTCCCCGACGGGCTTACCCGCCAACTCACCGGGAACGATGGATTTCGGTGTAGGCAGGTTCGCCACTACGAACCAGGCGACCAGAGCGAGGACGGCAACCACGGCGACGAGTCCCGTAAGGACACGACGTCGGCGACGTCGGACGGGAGATGCCCCCGCCGAGGCGGCCGCGGAGCCGGCGACCACCGCAGCCTTATCGTGGCGGTCGGAATCCGAATCCTTCGACACCGGTTCGTCGTCGGAGTCCTCTCGGTCAGCGGAACCGTCCGAAGCGTCAGAATCAGCTGAATCGGCGGCAGCGCCTGCGGCTTCCGCGCCCGACGTGTCTGCGTCGGGGGATTCCGAGGCGGCACCGGCACCGGCAACCGCGGCGCCGGCCACTCCGACTCCGGCCGCAGCGACGGCGGCCGCGCCGGCGGCACCGTCCGTGTGGTCGTCATCGCCACGATCGGCGTCATCGGAGTCGGCGTCATCGTCAGGATCAGAGTCGCCCGATTCGATACCGTCGACCCCGTCGGCATCGTCGTGGGAAGCTTCCGCGGCAGCCGCCTCGGCGGAGGACTCGTCGTCATCGGCATCGTCGGGATCCGCCGCACCTGTGTCCGCCTCGGTGTCGTCCTCTTCGCCTTCGAGATACGGGATCTCGTCGGTGCGGGAGCGCTTCTCCTTGGGCACTTCCTCGCCGAGGTCGATGCTCGCGGTGAGTACGGGGGAGTGCTCACCGGTGGCGATCTGCGGATCTCCGAGGTCGAGCTCGGCCTCGGACATCTCCGCACGCGCTTCTGCCAACGCTAAGCGGAACTCAGCGGCATCGGCAGGACGGTCCTCGGGGTCCTTCGACGTTGCCCACAGCACGAGCGCATCCAGGCGCGGACTCAGGCGGGTGACGACGTCCGACGGCGGCGGAACCGTGTCGTGGACGTGACGGTAGGCGACCTGGATCGGGACGTCGTCGGTATACGGCTGAGCACCGGTGAGCATCTCGTAGAACATGATGCCGACCGTGTACAGATCGGTGCGGGCATCTGCTCCGGCTCGGGTGACGAGTTCGGGAGCAACATAGCCGACCGTGCCGATGAGGGTCTTGGTCGTCGTCGCTGTGGTCACGGCACGGGCCAGACCGAAGTCGGCGAGCTTGACCTGGCCGTCGGTGCCCAGCAGCACATTGTCGGGTTTGAGATCGCGATGGATGATCCCGGTCGAGTGCACGGCCTCGAGCGCGGCGAGGATCGCATCGAGGACGACGATCGCCTGTCGGGGTGTGAAGGTTCCGCGGTGCTTGAGCTCGCGGCGCAGCGTCACCGACGGCAGGTATTCCATGACGAGGTAGACGATGTCGCCGTCGCGCGCCTGATCGTGGATGGCCACGAGGTTCGGGTGGGTGAGCCGACCGGCGTTGATGGCCTCCCGGCGGAAGCGTTCGACGAAGGTGTCATCGGAGATGAGGTGCTCATGCATGACCTTGATCGCGATCTCACGGTCGAGTCGCAGGTCGGTGCCGCGGTAGACCATGGCCATGCCGCCGCGGGCGATCTTGGCATCGATGCGGTAGCGCTCATTGAGCACCGTGCCGATGAGGGGATCTCGGCGGGCGGTCACAGGGCCTCCTCCAAACGCGCACGCTGCAGTTGGACGGCGCGGACGAAGGCCTTCGTCTCCGGCAGCTGTCCGTCGGCGCGAACCGAGCGCAGGTCCTGGTAGTAGCCGGCGATGGCTTCGTTCTCCGATTCGGCGGTTTCGATGAGCCAGCCGAGGATGACGGTGCCGGCGACGATATTGTCTTCGATGTCGAGCAGGTCGAGTCCGCGACCGACGATATCGGACGCCCAGCGACCGGATCGGGGAGTGATCTGCATGATCCCGATCGCGTTGCCGGCCGAGACCGTCGTGTGCTGGAAACCGGATTCGGCAGCGGCGAGGGCCTGCATGAGGGCGGGATCGGCGCCGAGCTCGACAGCCAGCGAGGCGACGAGCAGCTTCGCCTGCGCCGGGGCCGGATGGCGGCGGTGCAGCAGAGTGTATTTGTTCAGTCGCGCCGCGTGGAGCACCGAGGGGCGGATGCCCTCGACTTGTGCGCTGGCGGCAACGCGGGGGACGTCGCTCGGCGGTTCAGCCGGGGTGCGACGTGGGCGGGCCTTCGACGGACGCAGCAGGAGGAGTTCGCCGACCGTGATGAACGAGTCATCGCCCATGGCGTTGGCCTGCCGCAGGGTCGCCGGCGAGATTCCGTGCCGCGCCGCGATTCCCTGCAGGGTGTCACCGGGGGCGACGACGTGTGAGGGATCATCATCGGGCAGATCGTTCTTCTCCGGCAGGGACAGGACCTGACCCTGGTGGAGGTTCTGACGCGGCGAGATGCGGTTGAGTTCGGCCAGCGCGGGCACTGAGACGCCGTGTTTGCTGGCCACACCGTAGAGGGTGTCGCCCTGCTTGACCTTGTACGTGCGACCGCCGTGGGTGACGGGAACGGTGGCACTAGCAGTGCCCGAGATCCACTGCGGACCGGTGCTCGAGGTGGCTGCGTCCTCGTCAGCGGAGCGACGGTCGGATGTGTCCTCGACGCCGTCATCGGACTGATCGTCGGGGGATTCGGTGGTGGGGGCCACCTCGGTGGGGGAGTCGTTTTCGGGGTCGACCCGTTCGGCTCCTGGGATCGGACCGGTCGAATTCACCTTCGATGCGGCGCGGATGTCAGGAGCGGCGGTGACGGGCCTGTGCCGTCGCGGTCGTGTCATCTGTCACCTGTTGACTTCATGTCGAGTGGGGAAGCTACGGTCTCCAGCCTAACGAGTAGGCGGGCTCGACCCGAGCATTCGGCACCGCATGGCGGGGTGTTTCTGCCGAATATTGCTACGCTTGAGGGCGTGAATACCGAAGAACTCGTCCAGGACTGGGCCCCGCTGCCCGACATCGCAGAGCTCACCGGGCTCGGCATCTCCCAAGTGCGGAGGCTGCTCGAAGACGGCGCCATCTGCGGAATCAAGATCGGCAATCCGAAGGTTCTGCGGGTTCCGTTGGCCTTCTTCGTCGACGGCGAGGTCGTCAAACCGCTCAAAGGCACCCTGCACACCCTCTACGACGCCGGATTCGACTACGAAGAAGCCATCGTGTGGCTCTTCACCCATGACGAGTCCCTGCCCGGCCGGCCCATCGACCTGCTTCGCTCGGGTAACAAGAAGGAAGTGCGCCGCCGCGCTCAAGCCCTCGCGTTCTGATCTGCGCGGGCTCGAGGAGAGCAGCGCAGCACCCTTGAGGTGAGCAGCGTTTGACGTGGTCAACGCGGCACCCTCGAAGCGAGCAGACCTGTTCGCCGGCCTCAGCTGGAGCGGTAGCTCAGCGCTTTCGCAAAACCCTTGAGTCGCTCCTGTGCGGCCGATCCGATGCGCACCTGCGCCGAGGCGGTCGGCCCTGCCGCTGAACCTGCACCGGCATCGGCTTCTGCCCACGTATCGACGATCGTCGCTGCGTGGGCATGCTTGTCCGCGATGAAGGATTCGACGGCGGCGAGACCGCCCGAGTCCGTGATCATGTCAACGCATTCGGCCACCTCGGCGTCGCTGAGATCCGGATCGCCCAACCGCGCGGCGAGGACTTCGAGCTGGTCCGCCGAGATCCGGGCCGCGGTCTCGGCGATGAGCACGGTGCGTTTGCCCTCCCGGATATCGTCGCCGGCGGGTTTGCCGGTGGACTCGGGGTCACCGGCGATGCCGAGCACATCGTCGCGCAGCTGGAACGCCTGTCCGAGGGGGAGGCCGAAAGCGGAGATCTCCTGCAGCTGCCCACCATCCGCTCCGGCCAGGGCCGCGCCGAGGAGGAGCGGCTGCTCGACCGAATACTTCGCGGACTTATAGCTCAGGACCTCCCATGCGCGTTCGGCGATCCGGTCGTCGCTGAGCGGAATGACCTCGGCAAGTACGTCGAGGTACTGGCCGACCATGACATCTCGGCGCACTGTTCCGCGCAGCTCGAGGGCCGTGCGGCTGTTGCCCAGGGCCTCCTGCGATCGTTCGAAGAGCTCCTCGCTCAGCGCCAGGCAGATATCGCCGATGACGATGGAAGCGGAGACGCCGAAGGACGCGCCGTCGCCATGGAAGCCGGAGCGCTGATGGCGGGCCTCGAACTGTCGGTGCAGGGCCGGCCGGCCACGACGGGTGTCCGAATTGTCGATGACATCATCATGGATGAGCGCGGCGGCGTGGAGCAGCTCGAGCGAACCGGCCGCCTGCGCCAGACCCGCGGTGACGTCGGCTGCGGAGCCGGCTGTCCGGTCGGCTGTGGTCCCGCCTGCCTCGCCGGCGCGGACGTCACCGCCGGCGAGCTGGAAGCCCCACCACAGCAGGACGGGGCGGATCCTCTTGCCGCCGCGGGTGAACTCGATGAGCGCGTCGCCGATCGCTGTCGCATCGGGTGAGATCGCCTCGAACTCGGCAGCCTTCTCAGCGAGGAAGGCCTCCAGTTGGGCGGACACCTCGGCGGCGATGGACTCGGGAGAGTCGAGGAACTCGACGAGGGCGGGAGGGACGTCGGCCGAGCCGGGTGCTGTGGACGGGCCGGGCTCAGGGGCGTCGCTGGTCATCCCCGATCTGTGCGAGGTCATGAACCGATGTTTCCGCCGACGGTCACGATCGAATTCGCTTTGTCCTCCGAATCCTCGGCGACCGTGACGACGAGGACGCTGTCATTGTCCTTGTGCTTGAAGTTGACCACGCGTGCGCTCTTCGTCTTCACCTCTTCGCCGAGGCGTTCGAAGTCCGCCTTGCCGAGCTCCTTCTCGTAGAACTCGAAGATGTCCTTGGCATCGGCCTTCGCCTTGACGACGAGGCTGACCTGTTCGGGCAGCTTCTTGTCCTTGTCGTTGTGAGCCTTGACGCTCGACGCGGAGAGCACCTCGGAATCCGGGTACGGCTTGATGTACTCGGGCAGATCCTTCACATCGTTCGATGTATCGGGGTCCGAGCCTGTGGCCTCGGTCGATGCTTCGGCCGAGGCGGTCTCGGATTCGGCCGGGGATGCGGAGGCAGGGGCCTCCTGAGAAGCCGAAGGGGTCGATTCGGCCTTGTCTCCACCGTTTCCCGAGCAGCCCGCGAGAGCGAGCGCGGCAACGATGGGCAGTGTCATGACAGCGGTGCGCGATACCATGCTTCAAGAGTACCTGGACTGTTCGGCGGAGCCGAAAGGAACAAGCGCGAGGGGCAGGCGATGAGTCGGAAGCAGCTGGCACGATCCGGAGGTGATCTGAGCCGTCTGGGCACGGACGACTCCGGTGCCACCATGCTCCACCTCGACATGGACTCGTTCTTCGTCTCCGTCGAGCTGCTCAGTCGCCCGCATCTCGTCGGCCGCCCCGTCATCGTCGGCGGACGCAGCGGACGCGGAGTCGTCGTCTCGGCCAGCTATGAAGCCCGCGAGTTCGGAGTCCATGCGGCGATGCCGATGTCGCGGGCCATGAACCTGTGCCCCGTCGCCGAGGTGATCCCGCCTTCCCACGGCCTGTACTCCTCGTACTCCAGCCAAGTCTTCGATCTCGTCGCCGAGGTGACCCCCGACGTACGGCAGGTCAGCGTCGACGAAGCCTATATCGATGTCTCCGGAGCCGTGCGCCGGCTCGGCTCTCCGGTGGAGATCACCACCCAGCTGCGAGCCCAGATCCAGGAGCGCACCGGTCTGAGCGCCTCGGTGGGCATCGCCGTCAGCCGCGTCGTGGCCAAACTCGCCTCGACGAGGGCGAAGCCGAACGGCCAGCTGCTCGTGCCCGCGGCCGCGACCCAGCAGTTCCTCGACCCGATGCCGATCGAAGCCCTGCCCGGGGTGGGGGAGAAGACGCAGGAGGGCTTCTTCCGCTATGGAATCCGCCTCATCGGCGACCTCGCCGCAGTCGACGAGGATTGGGCCGCACGAGTCTTCGGTGCGCACGGCCATCAGCTGTGGCGGGCTGCCCACGGTCAGGACTCGTCCGGTTTCGACCACCAGGCCAAGGAACACTCGATCAGTGCTGAGAACACCTTCGGCGAGGACATCTGGGACGTCGCCGTGCTCGAACACGAACTGCTGCGCCTCGCTGACAAGGTCGCCTACCGAGTCCGCGCAGAAGGAAAGGTCGCCACAAGCCTCGGACTGAAGTACCGTCTCGGCGATTTTACGACTCTGTCGAGGTCTGTGACTCTGTCGGCTCCGACGGATCTGGCCCGGGAGATGTACGAGGCGCTGCGCCCGGCTCTGCGCAAACTGCGTGATCAGCGCTCCCAGGGAGTCAGGCTGCTCGGCGTCCGAGCCGCCGGCCTCAGCGATTTCGCCGTCACCGGACGGCAGGCCACCTTGGACGAACCAGAACATTCCGGACGTGAAGCCGAGGTCGCCCTCGACGAGGTGAGGCGGCGATTCGGCAGCGAAGCGATCTCGCAGGCCTCGCTTCTGCGCAAACGCCCCGAGGCCTGAGAGCGGGTGAGCGGGAGCACAGTCTGAAGACCCCGTGGGAATCCGGCTCCTGACGGCCCCCGGAGATGTTTTTTCGGCCCTCAGAGACTATGATTGGGGGAAAGACTTGGGAAGCGAAACGGGGGTTCGAGATGCCACTCTCCGATCACGAACAGCAGCTGTTGGATCAACTTGAGAAGCAGCTGCGCAGTGAAGACCCTCGTTTTGCCCGGAATATCTCGGAAACCCAGGCCGCTGCCACGGGGCCCGGGTTCTCGGCGAAGCGCTTCGTCCTCGGTATTCTCATCGCACTCGCCGGGCTGGCCGCGACGATCCTCGCGATCTCGCTCGTCTCCAGCTCCGCCTGGTGGATCGCCCTCGGCGTCGTCGGCTTCGGCCTCATGGTCGCCGGAATGTACTGGGCGTTCAGCCGTCCCGGCCATGTGCACACCACTCAGACGGACTCTCGGAACTCCGGAGCGAAGACCGGTGCCAAGGGCAACTCCGGGTTCATGAGCCGAATGGAAGACCGGTGGGAGAAGCGCCAGCGAGGCGAATGATCCTGCTCAGGGCGATCAAGGCACTCTCGACATGAGAGTGCCTTTTTCAATGCCGGTCCGCGTACTCGCCGGTACTGTCCTTGGCGTCTTTGCCGGCGTCTTCGCCTTCGCCGAGGCGGCCCACTGGCGATCGAGCCACCGTCGGCTGGGAGACTGTGATAGCTCTGGCTCTGCTGACCGGCGATCACGGAGCGACCGGTGGTCGAGTCCAGGCGTTCGGGCCCTGACCGCGGCAGGCAGAGACGAGACCACAGCCGACAGTGACCAGATCATCATCGTCCTCGGATATGCAAACCGCGGTCAGCGACCGAACGGAATCAACCGGTTTAGGGTCCGCGCGGGTCTGCGGTCGATCGATCCGACAGCCCGGTCGACTCTCCTCATCCTCTGCGGAGGGGCCGTCACAGGACGAACACCGGAGGCCCTCATCCTCGAACGCTTCGCCCGGGACGAACTCGGCTTCACCGGCCGAGCCGTGCTGGAGGAGCAGAGCGCAACGACGTGGGAGAACATCGCCAACGCGATCCCCATCATCGACTGCGAACTCACCCCGGCCACGACGATCAGCATCGCCTCGAACTCCCACCATGCCGAGAAAGCCCGTGACCACCTGTGGCAGATGCGCCCGGACCTGGCACGACGACTGGTCCGCGGGGGAGACTACCGATTCGGTGAACAGCCGCTGGTGAAGCCCATCGCCGCCGTGCGCGGCCTGCTCGCCCTGCGTGCACTCGATCGAGAGGACGCGAAACACGCGGCTGGGCACTGAGGTCCCAGACTCTCGCATGGAGGGCCCAGGCGCTGCGAGACAGCGAAGAGGCGGCCCCGCAGGACCGCCTCTTCGCACATCGACCAGGACCGCCAGGTATCGGCCTGGATCGTCAGCTCCTCGTCATTTCGGACGATTGAACAGGCTGGCCGGCCAGATCTTCGCAGAGATCCGACTGCCCGGCGTGGCCCGCTCCGACAAGTCCGTCCTCACCTCGTCGACGAGCGCTTGCACCTCCGAGTCATCGAGCGCCTCGGTAGCCGCACCGTAGCGCTGAGCTTCGAGGGCATCGACGAACGCTCCGAGCGCAGAGTCATCATGACCCGACTCTGACGGACGCGACGGGGCCGGGCTGCTCAAACGCCGCAGCCGTTCATCCGAACGATCGAACGTCGAGGAACCGGCGGCATTCTCAGCGGCGGCACCGGAGCCGGCAGCCGCCTCGGCGGCGGTCTTTCGCATCGGTTCGCCGGTGTCCGGATCGATCTCTGGCGCCGTGGAGCCGGCATCCGTACCAGCCGAGCTGGAAGCATCCGCAGCCCCGCCGCCAGAGGCACCGGCAGCACCGGTTGCAGGGACGGCACCGGCGAGCACGAGCTCGTTGAAGCGCAGCGTCCGACTCGAATCCAAGCTCTGCCCGTAGTCGGTGGCCAGAGCACGGACCTCTGTCCACACCGCTTCGAGATTCTGCGGATCCTTCGTCCTGCGCGAGCGCAGGATCGAACGCCAGATCGCAGGCAGTGCGGCGAGCAGCAGCAGGACGAGCACGATGGCTGCGATGCCGAAGACAGTGCCGAAGTTCGAACCGGCCGGCTCTGCGGCCTGAGTGCTCGTCTCCTCCTCGGTGGGTTCCTCGGAGCCACCGGTCGGCGAAGCAGATTCGGTCGGTTCTTCGCTCGGGCTCGCAGATTCCGACTCGTCGCCCTCCTCCTGCTGGTCGGCGCCATCGGCGAGGGTCCACTTCGGCGGATCTCCGGCGGGACCGCCTGGGGTGGGTTCGAAGCGCACCCAGCCGGCACCTTCGAAGTAGAGCTCCGGCCAGGCATGCGAATCCTGCATGCTCACATCGACGCCGTTCTCGGATTCGTCCCCGCCGGCGTATCCGACGCCGATGCGGGCCGGAATTCCCATCGTCCGGGCCATGATCGTCATGGCCGAGGAGAACTGGACGCAGTAGCCCTGCTTATCGGCCAGGAAGTCCGAGATCGCGTCGCCGCTGGCCCGTTCGGGGGCATCGAGCGAATACTCGAAATCGCCGCCGCGGAAGTACGCCTGCAGCATGACTGCGGCCTCCCACTGGTTATCCGCATCGGCGGTGACCCGCTCTGCGGTCTCCTTCACGCTGGTCGGCAGGGAGTCGGGGACGGCGAGTTCGGTCTCGAAGTCGCTCTCGGACACCGGAGTTGCCGACTGCAGATCCTCGACGTCGGGATTCGGGGACAGATAGTCCATCGAATACTGCAGTCCACCGGTCTTCTCACCGTTGCCGACGACCGTCAAGGTCTTCTCGTCGAAGATCCACCGACGACTCAGGTCCTTCGGCTGCTGCGGAGCATACGGAGACGGCAGGTACTGCTGGTCGTAGTCGTCGCCGACGGCGACGCTGATCGTCTGCTCCTTGAAGTTCTTGTCCCGCGGCATCCCCGCGGGCCATGGCATTCCGTCGGCGGCGATCGCGAACGGATCGAGGCTGAACGGGCTCGGTGCCCAGTTCTCACCGTCGAAGTCATCGATCGAGGTCAACCGGATCGGATCCGCGTCCTCGTCCGTCGTCTGGTAGCTGAACAGCGTCTTGTCATCCCGGTCGCCGAGGTTCTGGCGCAGGTTGAGGAATGGGTTCGTCACCGTCAGGTCGCCCTGGCCCTTCGAGGCCCGGTCGGGCAGGGTGGGCACCGGGGGCAGCAGAAGGGGCAGGCCGATGCCGATCGCCAGAGCCAGAGCTCCGGCGAGGATCGCCGTCATTCCTCCGCGCCACCGGGTCGCGGGCAGATAGGGGCTGAGCATGAGCAGCAGGAACGCCGCGAGGATCGCGACGATGTGCCACCACTTCACCTCCTGCGCGGCGAAGTAGACGGGGATCATCCACAGCACGAGCAGCAGCACACCGCCGACCTTCGGTGCCCGCAGATCCGAGACGAGGCCGTCGATGAGGATCGTGATGAGGGTGAAAGCGATCGTGAGCATCGCGATGAAGCCCGGTGTGCTCGCCGCCGGGGGAGCGGTCGCGTAGAGGTCGCTGACCCCCTCGGAGAGCAGATCGATCACCGTTCCGAAGGACTCACCGGTCGGGATGAACCCGAGCAGAAGCGAATCCCCGGCGCAGACGATGAAGACCGCGATGAGACCGGCCACGCACTGGGCGATGACCGCGGTGCCGGTCGAGCGCAGTGCCGGAACGGTGCGGAACACGGCGCCGACGATGACGACGACGGCGACGGCGACCAGGACGGGCGAGACCCAGGCGAAGTCCTTGAACACCGCCGATACGGCGACAGCGCTAAGGGCCATGGCGACGAAGACGACGATCGCCTCGAGCCAGCCCGTGCTCGGGCGCTCATCGCCCGTCGACGAGGGAGCCGAATAGCCGTTCGCCGGAGACTCGGAATCGGCTCCGCGCAGACGTGTGTCGGGAGTATTCAGACTCATCGGCGCACCCCCTGCGGAGTCGAGCTCGCACCACCCGGAGCCGCGGACGCGCTGCCGGCACCGGCAGTTCCCGGTCCGGGTTCGGCCGAGGTCCGACCGGTGCCGCTGCGAGAGCGCTTGGACTCGAACGTCGTCCAGGACTCCGGCAGGTCCTCGCTGAGACCGAGCATCGTCAGATCGTCGATCTCGCTGAGCGTGCGCAGAGTCACCGGCACGCGGCGGGAGAAGTGCGAGGCGAGTTCCTGCCCGCGCTGGTCGCCGACGGAGCAGATGACGATGTGGTTGGGGTTGTCGTGCGAGGGCAGTTCGACCCTGCCCGGGCGCACAAGGGCGGAGAGCAGACGCAGCTTGTCGATCTCGCGGGCTCCTTTGAATCTGATCTGGTGTCCGGGAGCGACGACATTGACTTCGTAATCGGCCTTGAGGAACGCGGTTCCGGCCGCGGTCGCCGCGGCCAGCAGGAACTCGATCTCGAGGTCGCTCGGCTCCTCGGCGCCCTCATCGGCGACGAGGTCGATGAGGATGAGCGAATGGAGCGTCTCCTCATCGGCTTCGTGCCGGACCATGAGCTCGCCGGACTTCGCCGTCGAGGGCCAATGCACATGCCGCAGATCATCGCCGGGCACGTACTCACGTGTGTGGAAGTCCCGGGTGGTGTGTCCGGTGCGGACCTTGCCGTCGTCGAGGCGGGAGGGCCGGATCGACGAATCCTGCGGGATGCGCGCAGGCAGGATCGGCACGGACACGGCCACGGGAAAGGCCCCGTGGGCCTTCTTCTTCATCTTCACCAGGCCGAAGGGTCCGAACACGGTGATGAGGACCGCATCGATCCCGGAGACACCGCGGCGATTGGGGGTGAACGACGTCAGCACCGTCTGCGATGCACCATGGGCCAGAGCCGGGACATCACCGGAGGTGGAGTCGCCGAATCCCTCGGCCGGAGTGAAATCGATCGTCGCGGCGGGAATCGCGAGCTGGCCGACATTCGTCACGCGCGCTTGGACTTCGACCTCTTTGCCTTCGGCGGCCAGCGGGTAGCGGTCTCCCGAAGGAGACAGCGCCACTTCGTGGAGGTTCGTGCTCATCGCGATCGACACCCGACGGGTGCCCCACAGGATGAGCAGCGCCGAGAGCAGGACCAGGCCGAGCAGCAGCAGACCGGCCGGCAGCAGGCCAGGCAGCGCGAAGCGGTAGGCCGTGATGATCAGGGCCGCCCCGGCCAGGACGAAGATGATGCCCGAAGTGCTCAGTCGCATGCGGTCACTGGTTCGCCGAGACGGGCACGCGGGACAGCACCCGACCGATGAGGTCGGCAGCCAGATCTGCGTCGTCTCCGTCGCGGGGGATGATGCGGTGGGCGAGGATGTACGGGGCCAGAGCCTGCACATCGTCGGGGGTGACGAAGGTGCGCCCCGACAGTGCCGCGCGTGCCTTCGCCGCCCGCAGCAGATGGACGCCGCCGCGCGGAGAGCTGCCGAGCAGGATCGCCTGATCGTTGCGGGTGGCATGGAGGATCGCCACGATGTACTCGCGCAGCTGCCGGCTGGCGGAGACATGGCGGACGATGGTGCGGGCCTGAGTGATCTGCTCGAGGTTCGTCACCGCGGCAGCGGTCTCGAGGGGATCGTTCTGGATCTGGTTGTCCAGCAGATCGACCTCATCGGACGTCGCCGGATATCCCAGGGAGATACGGGTGAGGAAGCGGTCGCGCTGCGCCTCGGGCAGAGCGTAGGTGCCCTCCATGTCGATCGGATTCTGAGTGGCGACGACGATGAACGGCGTGGGCATCGGATAGGTCTGCCCGTCGATCGTCGCCTGACCCTCGGCCATGCACTCGAGCATCGCCGACTGCGTCTTCGGGGACGCGCGGTTGATCTCGTCGGCGATGACGATGTTCGCGAACACCGGTCCCTGTCGGAACTCGAAGTGACGAGTCTCCTGGTTGAACAGGTTCACACCCACGACGTCGGTGGGCAGCAGGTCCGGGGTGAACTGGATGCGGCGCACGGAACCGTCGACGACCTTGCCCATGGCACGGGCCAACAGGGTCTTGCCGACGCCGGGGACGTCTTCGAGGAGGACATGTCCGCCGGCGAGCAGTGCGATGAGTGAGAGGCCGACGGCCTCATCCTTGCCCTCGAGCACCGAGTTCATCGCGGTGCGTGCCCGCGAGGTCAGATTCTGCACCCACTCGATGTGTTCGGCGCCGATCACGGAATTGGTCTGTGTACCTTCTTGGCTGGTCGACATACCCTCCATTGTCCCTTAAAGCCCGCACCCCAGCCACACGAGTTTCTTTCAGCTTCGTCACTCCCTTCTCCTCCCCACTCCCACGCCCTCCCCGAGGCGCCCCACCCCACTCCCCACCACTCTCCCCACTTTCCTCCACGCGGACCCTCCACTTTCCTCCCCACTCGCCTCCACCTCGGCGCGGGTCTCGCCCGTGATCCCCGGATTCTCGCGGATCTGTGCCGTTCTCATCGTCCTCGCCGAGGCAGCCCACCGCCTTCGCGGGCCCGCCGTTCTTCCCGCGTCCGACACTCCCGCGACGCGCCTTCGAGAAATTTTCCCCACTTTCCTCCACCTATCTGACCTGGGAAAACAATAAGTCAGGAGCATCGTTGAAGCGAAAAGCTGGAATATGTGGAGGGAAGTGGAGTACTGTGGTTGCTATCGGAGCCGATGGGTTTCGAAAGGGGTGAGACGACATGTTCTTGGGCACTCATATGCAGAAGCTCGACGACAAAGGTCGCCTCATCCTGCCCGCAAAGTTCCGCGAGGAGCTGTCGCCCGGACTCGTTCTGACCCGTGGCCAGGAGAACTGCCTCACCCTGTTCCCCACCACGGAGTTCGAAGCCGAGCACGCGCGAATCCAGAACGCGCCGAAGACGAATAAGGAAGCCCGCGATTACCAGCGTGTGTTCCTGTCGGCGGCATCTGCGGAACAACCGGACAAACAGGGACGCATCACGGTCCCGAACATATTGCGGCAGTACGCATCACTCGATCGGGAAGTCGCAGTGATCGGCATGGGCAACCGAGTCGAGATCTGGGATGCACCGACCTGGGAGGACTACCTCGTCGGCGCTCAGCAGGCCTTCGCCGAACGCGAGGAGGAGGTGATCCCCGGAGTGATCTGATTCTGCTCGGGTTTGATCCTTGCCCGCCGTGCTCGAGTTTCGGGGAACTTCCCCGTTTCCGAAGCTCGGACGTCCTGACACACTTCCCCGGTGGCAGGGCCACGGCGGTCAAGGTTCTGGCTCCAGCAGCGCACCCCCGACCACCCCCGTATGAAGGACCCACGAATGACAGCTCAGCACGTACCGGTGCTCCTGACGCGCGTGGTCGAACTCATCGGCGTCGGCGTCGAAGCCGCCAGGGGCGCGGGCCACACCCCGGTCGTCGTCGACGGCACGCTCGGAATGGGCGGTCACGCCGAAGCCGTCCTCACGGCCTTCGACGATGTCCACCTCGTCGGCATCGACCGTGATCTGCAGGCCATCGACATCGCCGCGAAACGCCTGGCCCCCTTCGCTGACCGCATCGATATCGTCCACGCAGTCGACGACGAACTGCCCGAGGTCCTCGCCGACCTCGGCATCTCAGAGATCAGCGCGATCCTGCTCGACCTGGGAGTGTCCTCACTGCAGCTCGACGAGGACGAACGCGGATTCTCCTACTCCCGGCCGGCGCCCCTGGACATGCGCATGGACCGCACCCAGGAGCTCACGGCGGAGAAAGTGCTGGCCACCTACTCGGAATCCGAGCTGCGCCGCATCCTCCGCGAATACGGAGAGGAGAAGCTGGCCGGCAAGATCGCGAAGATCATCGTCACCGACCGAGTCGACACCCCGTGGGAGACCTCGGACCAGCTCGCGGCCATGCTCTCCCGAGTGATCCCGCAGACGAAAAAGAAGTCGCATCCCGCCAAACGCACCTTTCAGGCCCTGCGCATCGAGGTCAACGACGAGCTCGGGGTGCTGCGCACCGCGCTGCCGGCGGCACTGGAAGCGCTGCACATCGGGGGAGTGGCCGTCATCGAGTCCTACCAGTCATTGGAGGACACGATCGTGAAGAAGACCTTCCGAGCGGCCACGACCTCCTCGGCGCCGCCGGATCTGCCGGTCGTGCCCGAAGAGCACCAGCCCTGGCTGACCGAGATCATCCGGGGCGCCGAAATGGCTGATGAGCAAGAAGCAGAGACCAACCCGCGGGCGGCAAGCGTCCGACTGCGGGCAGTGCAGAAGATCAGGGAGGCACGATCGTGAGCAATTCCTCGGCAAGAGCCGGTCAGCATAACTTCCCCGAACGTCCGCGCCGGTTCGAAGAGGCCGGTGGTCAGCAGGGTGGGGCGAGGCTGCGGCTGCTCAAGTTCGAACTGCCGAAGTCCCGTCTGCCCTTCTCCATGCTGTGCGTGGGGATCCTTCTCGCCACCCTCGTGGCCGTGCTGCTGCTCAACATCTTCGTCGCCAACACCTCCTACAAGGTCGACCAGCTGACGAGTGAGAAGGAAGCTCTGGCCGAGCAGAAGGACCGCCTCGTCGAAGACAACTCGTACCGTGAGTCCCCGCAGAACATCGCCTTGGCCGCCGAAGAGCTCGGTCTCGTCCGTGATTCCTCACCGGAATTCCTCGACGCGAAGACCGGGAAGATGATCGATGCCCCCGGAATCGACGTCAGCGGTGAGAAAGAGCCCACAGTCGTGCCCGGCCCGCGCGCCGATACACGTGATGACATCCGACCCAATCTACGATCGGATGAGAAGCTCCCGGTCGTCGGGGGCAGCCCGAGCCAGGACGTGGCGGCTCCGAGCCAGGAGGCGCCGAAGTAGTCCGAGCTCACCGGGACCAGGGAACGGCCTGACCGACACATTCGCCGACCACACCAAGGACCGAGGACTCAAGCTATGGGCCCAGCCAAGACCCGACTGAAGAAGAAACGCAAGGGCGGTGGCCCCGATCTGCGTTGGCGGATGGGCTTCATCGCCGCGGTGTCGGTCCTCGTCCTCCTCATCACCTCCGTCCGCCTCGTATCCATCCAGGGTATGGATTCGATGAAGCTGGCGGAGAAGGCGCTGTCGAATCGCCTGGTCACTCGGACCCTGCCGGCCGATCGCGGACAGATCCTGGCCGCCGACGGCACAGTGCTCGCCGACAGCGTCTCCCGTTACCAGCTCGTCGTCGATCAGCAGAACGTCGCCCAGTACGAAGTCGACGGCAAGCTCGTCGGAGCCTGGGGCGCAGCCGAAGCCCTGTCGAAGCCGCTGAAGACCGACCCCGGTGTCCTCTATCCGAAACTCGTCGGCGACAAGCGATGGAACCCCGTTGCGAAGGGGCTGACCTCGGAGACCTGGCGTGCGGTGAAGAAGCTCGAGGTCCTCGGCATCTCCGCCGAGGAGTACTCCGTGCGCTCATACCCTGCCGGCGGAGTCGCCGGCAACCTCGTCGGGTTCCTCAGCTCCGACGGCACGGCCCAGGCCGGTCTCGAATCGGCCTATGACGAACAGCTGTCGGGCAAGGACGGCCAGCAGCAGTACGAACGCGGAGCACGCGGAGAGATCATCCCTCTCGGCGACAACAACATGAAGGACGCCGTCGACGGCCAGGGCCTGCAGACGACGATCGACCCGGCGATGCAGTACTACGCACAGCAGGCCATCGAAGAGCAGCGGAAGAAGCACGAAGCCGAATCCGCGTCGATCGTCATCAAAGAGATCAAGACGGGACGCATCATCACCGCCGCGGATGCTCCCACCGTCGACCCGAACTCCCCGGGCAAGGTCGACGGCCCCGACCGCGGTTCGCGCATCTTCACCGACATGTTCGAGCCCGGTTCGACCGCGAAGATGGTCACCGCCGCAGCGCTGCTCGACCAAGGACTCGTCACTCCCGAACAGGAGTTCACCGTCCCGGACAAGTGGAAGGCACCGAACGACGAGGAGTTCCGCGACTCCCACGAGCACCCCGACGAGAAGCTCACCTTCGCCGGAATCCTCGCCCAATCCTCGAACACCGGCACCGTGCTGGCGGGCAAGGAACTCACCGAAGCCCAGCGCTACGAATACATGAAGAAGTTCGGCTTCGGCACCAGTTCGGGAATCGACTTCCCGGCCGAGACCTCGGGCATCCTGCATCCGTACGAGGAGTGGGACGGACGTACGAAGTACACCGTGATGTTCGGTCAGGGTGTGGCCGCGAACGCGATCCAGACGACCGACGTCATCTCCACCATCGCCAACGGGGGAGTCCACGTGCCCTCCCGCCTCGTCGACGGAATGATCTCCCCGAACGGACGCACCATCTCCACCCCCGCAGGAGAGAAGGAACGCGTCGTCAGCAAGAAGGCCGCCGACGAGACCCTGCGGATGCTCGAAGGCGTCGTGGCCGAAGGCACGGGCAAGTCCGCCCAGGTCTCCGGCTACAGGGTCGCAGGGAAGACCGGCACCGCGCAGGCACCGGCAGCCGAGGGCGGAGGCTATGACGGATACACCGCCTCCTTCGTCGGCGTCCTGCCCGCCGAAGATCCCGAACTGGCGATCTCGGTGACTTTGCAACGTCCTCGGAACGGCTACTACGGTGGACAGGCCGCAGCCCCCGTGTTCTCCGATGTCGCGGGCTTCGCCATGCGGCATCTCAAGATCCCACCGTCGACACAGAAGCCCGACCTGCCCGCCCGAGAATGGAAATGATGCGCTTTTCACAGCTGCTGCCGATCGCACCCGGCACCCTCCACGGTGACCCCGAGACAGAGGTCACCGGAGTCTCCCACGACTCGCGTGCGGTCTCACCCGGTCAGCTCTATGCCGCCCTGCCGGGCGCGAACGTCCACGGTGCGAAGTTCGCCCCCGAGCTGATCCGCGCCGGAGTCGACGCCATCCTCACCGACGATGCCGGCTGGCATCTCATCACCGAAGCGCTGGGCACGGACGAGGCGGACCGGGACCTGCTCGCCGGAGTCACCGCTCTCATCGTCGAAGCACCTCGCGCCGTGCTCGGGTTCGTCTCCGCTGCCGTCTACGGGACCACCTCGGTGCCGGAGCTCATCGGAGTCACCGGAACGAACGGGAAGACGACGACGACCTACCTGGCCGACGGGATGCTCGCGGCACTGGGCCACCGCACCGCCGTCATCGGCACTGTCGCCATCCTCATCGCCGGCGATACGGTGCCCAGCGTGCGCACGACTCCGGAGGCCCCCGAACTGCACGCCCTGTTTGCGAAGATGCGCGCGGCCGAGGTCGACACCTGTGCGATGGAGGTCTCCTCCCACGCGCTCAGCCAGCACCGCGTCGACGGGGCTCACTTCAGCGTCGCCGGGTTCACGAACCTGTCCCAGGATCACCTCGACTTCCACAACACGATGGAGGAGTACTTCGAGGCGAAGGCCCAGCTGTTCACCCGCACATTCTCCGACAAGGCCGTCATTGTCGTCGAAGACGAATGGGGCGAGCGGATGACGGCGGCCGCACAGGTGCCCGTGCGCACGTTGGGACGAGACGAACGCAGCCAGTGGCGCATCGAGCACACCCCAGGCGTTTCGGACTTCGTGCTCCACCTCGACGACGGGGAGAGCATCCGGCTCCGCTCACCGCTGCCAGGCGATTTCAACGTCACGAATACGGCCCTGGCGGCCTCGATGCTCATCGAGGCCGGCGTCAGTGCCGAAGAGATCGATGCCATCGGCCGCAGCTTCGTGGCCACGGTGCCCGGACGGATGGAGATCATCGATGTCTCCGGTCCGCGGGCGCTGAGCGAATCCCACCCGGACATCCTGCCGCGGGCCATCGTCGACTACTCGCACACCCCCGACGCGATCGCGAAGGCGCTGGCGACGCTCCACGCCGACTCCGATGAGCTCATCATCGTCTTCGGCGCCGGAGGCGACCGCGACCGCGGCAAGCGCTTCGGCATGGGTCAGGCGGCGGCACGTGAAGCCGATGTGATCGTTCTCACCGACGACAATCCGCGCACCGAGGATCCCGACACGATCCGTGCAGCCATCAGGCAGGGAATCGACGCCGAGGTGGATGCGGGACGGGCCCGTGTGAAAAAGATCATCGAGGTCCCCGACCGCGGTGCCGCCATCGATGAGGCGATTGCCGAAGCAGACGCCTCGGCGACCGTGCTCATCGCGGGCAAGGGGCATGAGACAGGCCAGACCGTGGGCACCACGGTCACCGATTTCGACGACCGGGCCAGGACACGCTCAGCGCTGTCCATGCGACTGGGCGGCGCACAACCAGGTAAAGTTCACAGATGATATGAAGCGACTGACTGCAGCCGAAATCGCAACCGCCCTGGGCGGCGAGTTGTACGGCATCGACCCCGAGACCCCATTGACCGCCGGTGTGGTGACCGACTCGAGAGAAGTCGGACCCGGCGATATCTACGTCGCCCGCCGAGGCGAGAGCTTCGACGGCATCGAATTCGCCGCCGCCGCCGTCGAGGCGGGAGCGGCCCTGATCATCGGCGAATCCGTCCCCACCATCGACGACGAACCTCTGCCGGTCGTCGTCGTCGCCGATGCCACCGAAGCGCTCGGCCAGTTGGCCAAGCACAGCATCGAAGGCCTGCGCACAGACGGCGAACTCACCGTCATCGCGATCACCGGTTCCGTCGGCAAGACCACGGTGAAGGACCTCGCCGCGGATCTGCTCTCGGGTGAGGCGGAGACCGTGTGGCCGCCGAACTCCTACAACAACGAGGTCGGAGTCCCGCTGACAGCTCTGCGCGCGGTCGAAACCACTCGTTTCCTCGTCCTCGAGATGGGCGCACGGTCGATCGGCAACCTCGCCTATCTGACGAGCCTCATCCGACCAGATATCGCCGTCGAGCTGGCCGTGGGCACCGCCCACTCCGGAGTCTTCGGTTCGATCGAGAACACCGCGCGGGCGAAGGCCGAACTCGTGGAGTCCCTGACGGCCGGATCCACCGCCGTGCTCAACGCCGACGACACCCGCGTATCGGCGATGCGCGGGGTGCTCGCTCCAGAGGTGACCACCCTGTGGTTCTCACAGCGTGAGTCCCTGCCCGAATGGGTCGGTGCCGACGACCTGGTCGTGCGCGGTACCTCGGTGTCCACGGATTCCTCCGGTCATCCGACGTTCACCCTCACCCTGCCCGGTGAGGAGCCCCGCGATGTGCGTCTGGCGCTCATCGGCGAGCACCACGTCGGCAACGCTCTGGCGGCAGCCGCCATCGCCCACGCCTGCGGCGTAGCGGCCAGGTCGATCGTCACGACGCTGTCGACCTCCTCGGCGGCCAGTCGCTGGCGGATGGAGCTCATCGATTCGCCGTCGGGCGTGACCGTGCTCAACGACGCCTACAATGCGAACCCCGAATCCATGCGGGCCTCCTTGAAGACCCTGGCCTCGATGGGCCGCGGTGATGAGGAGAACAGCCCACGTCGCACCTTCGCCGTGCTCGGCGAGATGCTCGAACTCGGGTCCGAATCGGTGTCCGCGCACTCGGACATCGGCGAACTCGTCGTGCGCCTCAACATCACTCGCACCATCGTCGTAGGAGAGGGCGCGAAGCCGATCTTCAACGCTGCGAACCTCGAAGGCTCCTGGGGCAACGAGGCGGCCTGGGTCGCCACCGCGGCCGAGGCGAAGGACCTTCTGAGCGCCGAACTCGCTCCCGGCGACATCGTTCTGTTCAAATCCTCCCGCGATGCCGGTCTGCGCTATCTGGGAGACGAAATCGCCGGAGTATCGGGGGCCCAATGATTGCCGTACTGCTCGCAGCCTGCCTGGCTCTCATCTTCGCTCTCGTCGGGACACCGCTGTTCATCCGGGTGCTCGTCAAGAAAGGGTACGGCCAGTTCGTCCGTGACGACGGTCCGACCTCGCACGCGACGAAGCGCGGAACCCCGACCATGGGCGGAGTCGTCATCATCGGCGCCGCAGTGCTCGCCTACCTGCTCGGACACCTGTTCACCGGTTCCGTGCCCACAGCGTCGGGTCTGCTCGTGCTGTGGCTGGCCGCAGGACTGGCAGTCGTCGGCTTCCTCGACGACTTCATCAAGATCAAGAAGCAGCGATCACTGGGACTGCGCCCCATGCCGAAGCTCATCGGCCAGGCCTTCGTCGGAATCTCGTTCGCCGTGCTCGCGCTGCAGTTCCCGAACTCCTTCGGTGAGACCCCGGCGTCGACGAAGGTGTCGTTCATCCGCGACACGAACCTCGACCTCGCCTTCGGTTCGGCGATCCTCGGCCTCATCCTGTTCGTCATCTGGGCGAACCTCATCGTCACCGCTGTCTCGAACGCGGTGAACCTCACCGACGGCCTCGACGGACTGGCCGCCGGCGCCTCGGTGGTCGTCTTCGCCGCCTATGTCGTCATCGGCACCTGGCAGTCGACCCAGAACTGCAATCTCATGTCCGAGGCCACGAACGCCTGCTACTACATGCGCGACCCCCGCGACCTCGCGATGGTCGCCGGCGCCATGGCCGCGGCCTGCTTCGGCTTCCTGTGGTTCAACACCTCGCCGGCGAAGATCTTCATGGGCGACACCGGTTCGCTGGCCATCGGCGGTGCCTTCGCCGGACTGGCGATCATGTCGCGCACCGAGCTGCTGCTCATTGTCCTCGGCGGACTCTTCGTCATCATCACCCTGTCGGTGATCATCCAGGTCGCTTCCTTCAAGACCACCGGCAAACGCGTGTTCCGCATGGCGCCCCTGCAGCACCACTTCGAACTCAAGGGCTGGGCCGAAGTGACGATCGTGGTGAGGTTCTGGATCATCGCCGCCCTCTTCGTCATCGCCGGAATCTGCCTGTTCTACGCCGATTGGGTGGCGCGCATTGGCTGATGAACCCACCACCAAGGAGATCCCGGCCGCACTGCACGGACCGAGTTCATCCCTGGCCGGACTGCGCATCCTCGTCACCGGTCTCGGGGTGACGGGATTCCCCGCTGCCGTCCACCTCGGCGAACGCGGCGCCGATGTCATCGTCATCGATGGCGACGCCACCGCCGATGTGAGCGAGAAGGCGCAGATCCTCGAGGTCTTCGACGTCGACATCCGACGGGGTCCCGAACACGTCGAAGCTCTGCCCGAGGGCGAACTCGACCTCGTCGTCACCTCACCCGGATGGCGTCCGGACCAGCCCGTGCTCGCGGCCGCGGCGAAGGCCGGCATCCCGGTCATCGGCGAAGTCGAACTCGCGTGGCGGATCCGCGGCACCAACGACGCCAAATGGCTCGCCATCACCGGCACCAACGGCAAGACGACGACCACGACGATGCTCGAATCGATGCTGCTGGCAGCAGGGCTCAAGGCCAAGGCCTGCGGCAATATCGGCACCCCGCTGCTCGAAGCCGTGCTCGAACCCGGGCTCGAGGTCCTCGCGATCGAACTCTCGAGCTTCCAGCTGCACTGGCAGGAGTCGATGAGCGCCGACGCCGCAGCCGTGCTCAACATCGCTCCCGATCACCTCGATTGGCACGGCAGCGCCGAAGCCTATGCGGCGGACAAAGCGAAGATCTTCCACAATGCGCAGCTCGCCTGCGTGTACAACTGCGCCGACGAGGTGACTCTGCACATGGTCGAGGACGCCGACGTCATCGAAGGGGCCAAGGCCATCGGCTTCACCACCGGTGTGCCTCGCCCCGGCGAGCTCGGTGTCGTCGAGGACCTGCTGGTCGACCGGGCCTTCATTCCGCAGCGCTACTCATCGGCCGCCGAACTCGCCTCCCTCGACGATGTGGCGACGGCCACCGGGGTCGCGGGTTCGCGGCCCGCCCCGCACCAGGTCGCCAATGCTCTGGCCGCAGCCTGTCTGGCCCGCGCCATTGACGTGCCCGGTCAGGCGATCGCCGCGGGACTGCAGAACCATTCGCTCGGCGCCCACCGCATGGTCACCGTCGCCGAAGCGGACGGCATCCGCTGGGTCGACGATTCGAAGGCGACGAACACCCACGCCGCGAATGCCTCGCTGGCCGCTTTCGACTCGATCATCTGGATCGCCGGGGGACTGCCCAAAGGCGCCGACTTCACCTCGCTGTTCGCCGACCACCGCGAACGGCTCAAGGCACTCGTGCTCATCGGCTCGGACGACTCGGCCTACCGTGGGGCCATCGCCGCGACCATCCCCGACCTCGAAGTCGTCCGGATCGAACCGGCCCTGGCCGTGGACTCCGGAGTCCCGAAACGCCGCGGAGAGGCCGTCGCCGCGGCCGCCGTCGACGCAGCCGCACGGTTGGCCGAAGCCGGAGACACCGTTCTCCTGGCACCGGCAGCCGCGAGCATGGACCAGTTCCTCAACTACAACACTCGCGGCGACCTCTTCGCCGAGGCCGTCAACTCGCACCTGGAGCGCTGAGATGGGACGGCAGACCACCGCGAAGGCGGATGAACGCCGCCGCCGCAAGCTGGCGAGGACGTCTGTCTCCGCATCCGCTCCGACGACGTCGACCACGTCACGGTCGACGACCGGGCGGCAGCAGACGGGGGTCAAGACCGCACCGAAGGCGCGAAACGCGAAGTCTGCCGGCACAGCGTCTGCCGCGAAGACAGCGCCGACGACGACCGCAGGCAGGCGCTCGTCAGGAACCGGCAGGTCGGCATCTGCCGCACGCGACTCCAGACCGAAGGCGGGGGCGGCGAAGAAGCCTGCGAAGACGTCTGGCAAGAGTGCCGCGAAGGCCACCTCGAACAAGCCTGCGAAGGCCGCGGGGAAGAACAAGACCGCCTCGGTGCTCAAGAAGGCATGGATCCATCTGCGCGATGACATCTCCAGTCTCTCCGCGCACCCGCTGACGACCTACTTCCTCATCCTCGCCTCCGTCGTCCTGCTCACAGGACTCGGCCTGGTCATGGTGCTCTCCGCCTCATCGATCACTTCCTACGACGGGGGAGCCGGCTCCTCATTCGCCTACTTCAACAAACAGGCGATGTTCGCCGGGGTCGGCCTCGTCCTCATGTACATCGCGAGCCGGATGCCGCTGCAGTTCTGGAAGCGGATCGCATGGTTCGCCATCATCGGCGGACTCCTCATGCAGGCGGCGGTCTTCGTCCCCGGACTCGGCAAAGAGACGAAGGGCAATGCGAACTGGATCGGGTTCGGCGGATTCCAGATCCAGCCCTCGGAGTTCCTCAAGGTCGCCCTCGCCCTGTGGCTCGGCTTCATCCTCGCCCAGAAGGCCGGGAAGATGACCACCTTCGGCCACGCCATGATCCCCGTCGTGCCCGGAGTCCTCGGCGCCGCCGGACTCGTCGTGGCCGGCAACGACCTCGGCACCGGCCTGGTCATCATGGCCATGGCCGTCGTCTGCCTGTTCGTCGGCGGATTCCCGATGAAGTACTTCATCCTCCTGGGCGGCGTGCTCGCCGCGGCGGTCACCTTCTTCGTCCTCAGCTCCCAGAACCGTCTTGACCGCATCCAGGCGATGCTCACCGGTCACGCGGACCAGAGCGCTGCAGACACCATGGGCCAAGCCTGGCAGTCCAACCACGGACTGTTCTCGCTGGCCTCCGGCGGATGGTTGGGGGTCGGGCTCGGCGCCAGCCGTGAGAAATGGTCCTGGCTGCCCGAAGCCCACAACGACTTCATCTTCGCCATCATCGGAGAGGAGCTGGGCCTCGTCGGCACCCTCGTCGTCATTCTCATCTTCGCCGTCCTCGGCTTCGCCATGGTCCGCGTGGTGATGCGTTCGAACAGTCTCATGGTCCAGGTCGCCACTGCCGGCTTCTTCGCCCTCATCATCGGGCAGGCCGGAATCAACATCGGCGTCGTCACCGGACTGCTGCCGGTCATCGGTCTGCCGCTGCCGTTCGTGTCCTACGGCGGCTCCTCGATCATCGCCTCTCTCCTCGCAGTGGGAGTGGTGCTGTCGTTCGCTCGCACCGAACCGGGCGCCGAGGCGGCCATCGCCGCCAACAAGGAACGTCTGCGATCCTCACTCGCCGTGCTTGCCCGCAAGAAAAGGAAATGAGATGACGAGTATCCTCCTCGCCGGTGGAGGCACCACCGGCCATATCTCGCCGATGCTGGCGATCGGCCGTGAGCTGCGCCGGCAGCACCCCGACTGGGATGTCGTGGCGTTGGGCACCCCCGACGGACTCGAAGCCGAAATCGTACCGCGCGCCGGGTTCGAACTGCTCACCATCGACAAGGTGCCCATGCCGCGGTCGATCAGTCCCGCCCTGCTGAAGTTCCCGGGACGCTTCCGCGGCAACATCTCCGCCGTCAAGCAGATCATCGCCTCCCGCAGCATCGATGCCGTCGTCGGGGTCGGCGGCTACGTCTGCCCGCCGGCCTTCCTCGCGGCCAAACAGGCGAAGATCCCACTGATCGTCCACGAAGCCAATGCGAAGCCGGGAATGGCCAACCGCCTCGGCGCCCGACTGACCACCACCGGGCGCGTCGGGATCACCTTCCCGGACACCGAGCTGCGGAACTCCACCCTCGTCGGCATGCCCATGCCCACCGAGATCACGGATCTCGACCGCAGCGACGCGGGACAGCGCGCGGGGTTCCGTGCCGATCTCGGGCTGCGCGACGACCGTCCGGTCCTCGTCGTGACCGGCGGTTCCTCCGGTGCGCAGAAGATCAACGAAGCGTTCCTGGCCACCGCGACCGCGTGTCAGGAGGCCGGCGTCCAAGTCCTCCACATCACGGGAGCCGGAAAGGGCGAGGCCCTGCGGGAGGCGGCGGCCGAACTGCCCGACTACCACGTCGTGGACTACGTCGACGAAATGCATCGGGCCTATGCGGTCGCCGATCTGCTCGTCGCCCGCTCCGGTGCCGCCACCGTCTCCGAAGCCACGGTCGCCGGAGTCCCGGCTGTCTATGTGCCCCTGGCCATCGGCAACGGCGAACAGCGCCTCAACGCCTCCGGAAGCGTCTCGGCCGGTGCCTCACTCATGGTCGACAATGCAGAATTCTCACCGTCGACGGTCGTCGACACCATTCTGCCGCTGCTGGCCGACCAGCCCCGTCTGACGCAGATGAGCCAGGCGGCACTGCATCTCAACTACCCCACCGATGCCGCGGCCCGCATGGCCGCCATCGTCAACCGCGCGCTGGAAGGCTGACCATGACCTCTGCGAACACGAGCCCCGCGAACATCGTTCCCGTCGGCGAACTCGGAGCCGTCCACTTCATCGGCATCGGCGGATCGGGAATGTCCGGAATCGCCCGGATCATGGTCATGAACGGAGTCACCGTCTCCGGTTCGGACGCGAAGGAATCCAACGTCGTCGACGTTCTCCGGACCCTGGGCGCCACGGTCACGATCGGGCATTCGGCCGACAACCTCGGCGAGGCCGATACTCTCGTCATCTCATCGGCCATCCGCAAGGACAACCCCGAACTCGTCGAAGCACAGCGCCGGGGACTGCGCATCCTCCACCGCTCCGGAGCACTCGCTTCGCTCATGGTCGACCGGCGGGCCGTGGCCGTGGCGGGCACCCACGGGAAGACCACGACCACGTCGATGACCACCGTGGCGCTGCAGGCCTGTGGAGTCGACCCGTCCTTCGTCATCGGGGGAGTGCTGTCGACGACGGGCACGAACGCCCATCTGGGCACTGGAGACGTCTTCGTCGCCGAAGCAGACGAATCCGACGGGTCGTTCCTCCTCTACGAACCGGCCATCGGCATCCTCACGAACGTCGAAGCCGACCACCTCGATCACTACGGCACCCCGGAGAAGGTGCGCGAAGCCTTCATCGAGTTCTGCGACGGCATCCAGACCCGAGGTGGAACGATCATCGCCTGCGCCGACGACCCCGGCTCCCACGACGTCGCCCTGCACTCCCGCAGTCAGGGAGCCGACGTCGTCCTCTATGGCACGTCCGAGGATGCCGATATCGTGCTGCGTGACCTCGACTCCGGAGTCGGCTCGAGCTTCGTCCTCGACCTGCCCGGCCGGGACGGCGAGCTGCGAGTCGAACTGCGGCAGCCGGGGATGCACAATGCACTCAACGCCACCGCCGCCATCGCCGTGGCGCACAGCCTCGGCGCAGATGTCGAACGTGCGGCCACGGGTCTCGCCGGCTACGGAGGCACCCGCCGCCGCTTCGAAGAACGCGGAATCGCCGCCGGCGTGCGCGTCATCGACGACTACGCCCATCACCCGACCGAGGTGCGCGCGGTGCTCAGCGCCGCCCGCGGGGTCGTCACCGACGAGGGACGGGTCTGGGCCGTCTTCCAACCCCACCTGTACTCGCGGACGATGGAATTCCGGGAGGAATTCGGACAGGCCCTCGGTCTGGCCGATGAGGTCGTCGTCCTCGACGTCTTCCCAGCGCGCGAAGATCCCGTGCCCGGAGTCACCGGCGCGCTCATCGCCGACCGTGTCCCGCACGAGAACGTGACCTTCCTGGAGTCCTTCGCCGAGGCGGTCCCCTTCGTCGCGGCTCGCGTGAAGCCAGGCGATCTCGTGCTCACTGTCGGTGCCGGTGACGTGACCATCCTCGGGCCCGAGCTGCTGAGCGCGTTGGCGGGCTGACGCCCATGGTGCCGCTTCCCCCGGCTCAGGCCGGTGACAACTCCACCGCGGACCTCACCGGAGTCATTCGGGCCCGCCGCCTCAAGACCTGGCGTCGACGCCTCATCGGCATCGGCATCGTGGCCGCCCTCATCGCGCTCGTCGCCGTCGCCTGGTTCTCGCCCCTGTTGTCCCTGCAGAAGGTGCAGGTGAGCGGCAGTCGACTGCTCAACACCGATGAGGTCAGCAGTTTCGTGCTCGACGACCAGGGCGGCCGACCGCTTCCGCAGGTGCGTCCCGGTCGCGTCGAGGACGCCGTGCTGGAGGAATTCCCGAAAGCCGAGGCGGCTTCCGTCCACTACGCGGGTCCCAGGTCGCTGAAGATCGAGATCACCGACCGCACCCCCGTCATCGCCATCAGAGGCGAATCCGGCTATCGCCTCTACGACTCCGAAGCCGTCGACCTCGGCACGGTCGACACGGCACCGAAGAAGCTCACGGTGCTCAGCGGCGGAGGACACCAGCCGGACAGAGAGACCGTCTCCGCGGTCATTCGCTTCATGGGCGAACTGCGACCGGAGCTGAGGCGTCAGCTGGTGACGATCGAGGCCAAGGACGCAATGAGCCTCAAGGGACGCCTCGACACCGGAAAGCAGAAGGCCACGGTCGTCTTCGGCGATTCCTCGGACTCCAGCCTCAAGGTGCGCACCGCCGCCCAGCTGGCCGCCGAGGGCCGCACCGAGATCGATGTCTCCGTGCCCTCGGTGCCCGTGACCGACTGAGTCCCGCCCGGCCGGTCGTCGGTCCGAGCCGGTGTCGAACACTTCGCCGCGGCCGCCCCGGGCCTCCGTGAGCTGCCCCGTATGGGCCAGTCGCTGCGATTGCCTCCGTTTGGCCCCGACACACCGGGTGTGAAGTTTGGCCGAACCCCGACACTCCGGCGAGAATGGTTGCAGTGAGATTGCCCCGCCCAATAGCCTCAGGGCAGAGAACACAGACCGAATGCGCACGCAGACCCTGCGGAGCGCAAGCGCTTGAGACGAGGAACCGACTTGGCTGAATTCCCACAATCCGGAGCGGACATCAAAGTTGCCGGAACCGGCGGCGGCGGTGTCAACGCTGTACAGAGGATGATCGACGTCGGCCTGCGCGGCGTGGAGTTCATCGCGATCAACACCGACGCCCAGGCTCTCGTCCTCTCCGACGCCGATGTCAAGCTCGAGATCGGCCGCGACCAGACCCGAGGCCTCGGCGCCGGCGCAGACCCGGAGATCGGCAAGAAGGCCGCCGAATCCTCCGAAGACGCCATCCGCGACGCTCTCGAGGGCGCGGACATGGTCTTCGTCACCGCCGGCGAAGGCGGCGGCACGGGAACCGGTGCCGCCCCGGTCGTGGCCCGCGTGGCCCGGTCGCTCGGCGCTCTGACCATCGGCGTCGTGACCCGCCCCTTCACCTTCGAGGGACGCCGTCGTTCCGCGCAGGCGGAAGCCGGCATCGCGGCGCTGCGCGAAGAGGTCGACACCCTTATCGTCATCCCCAACGACCGTCTGCTCTCGATCTCCGATCGCAGCGTCTCCGTCGTCGAAGCATTCCGCTCCGCCGATGAGGTGCTGCGCTCCGGTGTCCAGGGCATCACCGACCTTATCTCGGTCCCGGGTCTGATCAACCTCGACTTCGCCGACGTCAAGTCGGTCATGCAGGATGCCGGGACCGCGCTCATGGGCATCGGTGCGGCAACCGGCGACGACCGTGCCGTGCAGGCGGCCGAATCCGCGATCGCGTCCCCGCTGCTGGAAGCCAGCATCGACGGCGCCCACGGAGTGCTCTTCTGCATCACCGGCGGCGGCGACCTCGGACTCTTCGAGGTCAACGAGGCCGCACGCCTGGTCCAGGAGGCCGCGCACCCCGAGGCGAACATCATTTTCGGCGCCGTCATCGATGACAACATCGGCGACGAATGCCGAGTGACCGTCATCGCCGCCGGATTCGACAACACCTCCCCGAACGCGGAGGTCGCCGGATCCGACCAGATCCCCGCGCCGATTCCGGCCGCCGCTCCGGCCGAGACCGAGTCCGAGTCGCCCGTCATCGCCGAATCCGAGCCCGAGGCCCCCGAAGCCGACGAGCCTGCACCTGCGCCCCGCCGCAGCGAGGAACACCAGATTCCCGCTTCGCTGCCGGGCGAACGCAGCAGCTCGAACTTCGACTCCGACCTCGATATCCCGGACTTCCTCAAGTAATATGCTGCGCTCGAGGTTCGTCATCCCGGGCGGGCGCACCGCCCACATCGCCTTCACCGACCGGCACGGCGGATACTCGAGCGGGGACTTCTCCTCGTTCAACCTCGCCCGCCACGTCGGAGACGATGACGAACTCGTCGCAGCCAACCGAGCCGCTCTCGCTCAGGTCATCGGCCTGAGCGGCGAGCGGCTCTCGTTCGTCTCCCAGGTCCACGGCACCGATGTGCACATCATCGGCGACGAAACACAGCTGCGGCAGACTCCGGTGGAGGCCGACGCCCAACTGACGACCGTCCCGGGACTCGGATTGGCGATCATGGTCGCCGACTGCACCCCTGTCATGCTCGCCGATGCCGACGCCGGTGTCATCGCCGCCGTCCACGCGGGCCGCCCGGGAATGGCCGCAGGAATCGTCGGCAGAACAGTGGCCGCGATGCACGACGCCGGTGCACGGGACATCCACGCGGTCATCGGTCCCTCGGTGTGTCCGCGCTGCTACGAAGTCCCAGCCGCGCTGAGGAGCGAGGTCGCGGCGATCGAGCCGACAGCCGCCTCGGTGTCGGTGACCGGAACACCGGCACTCGACGTCGCCGGGGCCGTGGCCGAACAGCTGCGCCGGAACGATGTGACCATCGATCATTTCTCGCGCACCTGCACGAAGGAATCCGAGGACCTCTTCTCCTACCGCAGGCAGAAGCGCACGGGCCGTTTCGCAGGGATCATCTGGCTGCAGGAAGAAAACACCGCGACACACCCATAGGACTCACCGGCCCAGATGCTCGCGTGCGATAGTTTGGGCGACAGGTGAGCAAGTGCCGAAGTCCGAGGAGCTTTAGACATGTCAGCAATCAAGAAGACGCTGGAATACCTGGGTTTCGTCGAAGAAGAGGACGAGACCACCCAGCACACCGACCGTCGTGAACCCGCCCGCCGGGATCGCGAGGTCGTCGAGACCTTCGACGAGGACGACCAGTACGACGAACCGGCCGCAGCCGAGGAGCGGACTCCGGCTCCGGTGACACCGATCCACCCGTCACCGATCCGTCCCGTAGACACCCCGGCGCCAGGAACCCCAATGAACCGCATCAGGACCATCCACCCCCGCAGCTACAACGACGCCATGGTCATCGGTGCCGCCTTCCGTGAGGGCACCCCTGTGATCATGAACCTCTCGGAGATGGACGAGAACAACTCCAAGCGCCTCGTCGACTTCTCCGCCGGTCTCATCTTCGGCCTCCACGGGTCGATCGAGCGCGTGACGAACAAGGTCTTCCTGCTCACCCCCGAGAACATCGAAGTCGCCGGCGAGAGCGAAGCCGATTCGGATACTCAGGCCAGCTTCTTCAACCAGAGCTGAGTGGGCCGGAGAAGCTCTCAACTCGTCCTCAGCTGGAGCCGATAGGCTGAAGACTCAGAACTCAAGCAACAACGAAAGGCGCGGGGGACCCACGTGGCCATCATCTTCTACATCCTCGGGACTGCACTGAGCCTCTACGTCTACGTGCTCCTGGCGCGAGTCGTGCTCGATCTGGTCCAGGTGTTCTCCCGCGATTGGAGGCCCACGGGCTTCCTCCTCGTCCTCGCCGAGATCGTGTACACACTCACCGATCCGCCCCTGAAGCTGCTGCGCAAGATCATTCCGCCGCTGCGGCTGGGACAGGTCTCGCTCGACCTGGGATTCATCGTCCTGCTCATCGGCATCCAGATCATCGCGTCGGTGTTCTTCAACCTTTCGCACACCTCCGCCTGATGCCCGCCATCACAGTGTTCTCCGCTGAAGAACCACTGTGAATGGATATGGGGAACGGCGTGAAGAATGTGCCGGTCGATGAAGGGTATTCGATTGATCGAATACCGGATGAATGGTGAATATGCTCACCGGAATTGGCTGTCAGTGTGCTCGAGTTGTTAGCCTCGAACGCGGAAAACTTCGTCATTGAACGCGAGACACGCCATTACTGCGGGACAAAACTGCAGGTGTTACGCTAATGTGACGTTGAAGCCGTCCTTCTGGGCGGCAGCGTAATGAATGTAGATCGACCGAAGGTGACCTCATGGCGCTCACGCCTGAAGACGTAGTAAACAAGCGGTTCCAGCATGTGAAGTTCCGCGACGGGTACGACCAGGACGAAGTCGACGATTTCCTTGATGAGGTCGTCGTTGAGATTCGCCGTCTCTACCAGGAGAACGACGAACTGCGTCAGAAGCTCTCCACCGCCGAACAGCGCGTGAAGGAACTCGAAGCCGGCGGCGCCTCCGCTGCACCGGCACAGGACATCGACGCCACTCAGGCGATGCCCGCCGCCGTTCCTGCTCCCGAAGAGAAGGAAGAGGCTCCGGCTCCGGCCGAGGCACCTGCCGCTCCGGCACCGGTCGAAGAGACCCCGGCCCCGGTCGTCAAGGAAGCCGCTCCCGCTCCGCAGGACAACTCCGCCGCACCAGCGATGACCGCCGGTGCCGCCGGTGGAGCTGCGGGTGCCGGTCTCGGTGCTGCCGCGGTCGGCGGCGACGGAGACGCTCATGGTCTCATCGCTCTGGCTCAGCGCGTCCACGACGAGCATGTTGCCGAAGGTGAGCGCAAGCGCGACGAGCTCATCAAGGGCGCCGAGAAGGAAGCCGCCGACATCGTCGGCAAGGCCGAGTCCAAGCGCGACGAAACTCTGTCGACCCTCGAATCGCAGAAGTCGACCCTCGAGCGCTCCATCGACCAGCTCTCGAACTTCGAGCGCCAGTACCGCACTCGACTCAAGAGCTACCTCAACGATCAGCTGCGTGACCTCGAGAACTCCACGAGCCTGGCTCCGGAGACCCTCGACGGAAACGGCCCACTGGGCGGTTCCTCGAACCACAAGCTCTGATCTCAGCGCATCACCGACCGAGGTCCGGGAACTCCGCGGAGTACCCGGGCCTCCGTCGTGTCCGCGTACTGCACCGTCGTGCGGGTGAATCCCGCGGCCTCGGCGGTGGTCTAGAATGAACCAAATGAACGATCCTGCCTCACGGGTGAAACGACCTCGCGCCGCCATGATGGCCCTGCTGTTCACAATCGCGGCAGTCGTGCTCGTGATCGATCAGTTCACCAAATTCCTCGCCGTCAGTCTCCTCGAAGACCAGCCTCCGGTGCCTGTGATCGGATCGCTGGCCGGATTCACCTTCTACCGCAATCCCGGAGCCGCCCTCGGCCTCGGCTCGAGCGTGACGTGGATCTTCCCGATCATCGCCATCGGCGTCTTCGTCGCGATCCTCGTGATCTCGCGCAAACTCGGCTCGAGAGCATGGGCGATCGGTCTCGGTCTGCTCTTGGGCGGACTCTTCGGCAACCTCGTCGACAGGCTCTTCCGCGAACCCGCATTCCTGCACGGAGCCGTCGTCGACTTCATCGATCTGTCGCTGTTCATCTGCAACGTCGCGGACATCGCGATCTCCGCTGCCGCGGTGACCTTGGTCATCGTCAGTCTCAGAGGCATCGACATCGACGGATCGGACTCCACCCGCGTGAAAGAGGACTCTCATGACTGAACGCTCCATCCTGGTCCCCGAGGGACTCGACGGTCAGCGCGTGGACGCTGCGATGTCGAAGCTGCTCGGCCTTTCCCGGACCGCCGCCGCCGATATCTGCGCCGACGGGGGAGTGGAGATGTCCGGGCGCCCCGTCATCAAGTCCGATCGCGTCATCGCCGGCGAACGGCTCGACATCATGATGCCCGAACCGAAGAAGCCCCTCGAGGTCGTGCCCGATCCAGTGCCGGGAATGCGCATCGTCCACGACGAGGACGCATTCGTCGTCGTCGATAAGCCCGTCGGGGTGGCAGCACACCCGGCTCTCGGTTGGACCGGACGCACCGTCGTCGGCGGGCTCGCCGCCGCTGGATTCCGCATCGCGACTTCCGGCGCCCCCGAACGTCAGGGCATCGTGCAGCGACTGGACGTCGGAACCTCGGGTCTCATGGTCGTGGCGAAGAGCGAATACGCCTACAGCGTGCTCAAACGCGCCTTCAAGGAACGCACGGTGGAAAAGACCTACCATGCGGTCGTGCAGGGACTGCCCGATCCAGTGCTCGGCACCATCGATGCCCCGATCGCCCGACACCCCAAGCACGACGGACTCTACGCAGTGCGCACCGAAGGCAAGAACGCGATCACCCACTACGAGGTGATCGAAGCCCACCGCCGCGCCGCACTCGTCGAGGTCCATCTGGAGACCGGACGCACCCACCAGATCCGCGTCCACTTCTCCGCCACCAAACACCCCTGCGTCGGCGACCTGCCCTACGGTGCCGATCCGGTGCTGGCGAAGGAACTCGGTCTGGAACGCCAATGGCTGCATGCCGTCAAACTCGGCTTCCACCACCCCGACACGCAGAAGTGGGTCGAATTCGAAAGCGGCTACCCCGAGGACCTGCAGACCGCGCTCGACCGCATCCGGCCGCACTGACGCCGCGGCCACGCGCTGCCGCTTGCCGGACTGTGTCGGAGACTGACTGCTGAGCGACGCGCCGACGGGACCCGCACAAACCGGAACCTCGTCGTGAAGTGCCCGGAACAACAGTCGCGGGAACCCGCTCCACGGGTGCCGATGGACTAAGCTGGAACGGCAACACCGGCAACTTCAGGAAGGCGGCGCCCAGTGCCGAACGAGGACTTCGTCCACCTCCACGTCCATACCGAATACTCCATGTTGGACGGTGCGGCCCGCCTCGCCGATCTGATGGCGGCGACGAAGGCATCGGGAATGTCCGCTATCGCCACGACCGATCACGGATACCTGTTCGGCGCCTTCGACTTCTGGTCGCAGGCGACAGCCGCCGGAATCAAACCCATCATCGGCGTCGAGGCCTATGTCACCCCCGGCACGGACCGTCGGGACAAGACCCGCGTGAAGTGGCGCACCGACGAATCGCAGAAGAGCGACGACCTCTCCGGCGGCGGTCTCTACACCCACATGACCCTGTTGTCTCGGAACAACACAGGCATGCGCAACCTGTTCAAGGCATCGTCATATGCCTCACTGGACTCGGTGACGGCGAAATGGCCTCGACTGGACCAGGATCTGCTCGAGAGATACTCCGACGGACTCCTCGCCACCACCGGCTGCCCGTCGGGAGAGGTGCAGGTGCGGCTGCGCCTGGGACAGTACGAAGAGGCCAAGGCGGCCGCCGGGAAATACCGTGAGATCTTCGGCAAGGACAACTACTACGTCGAACTCATGGACCACGGTCTGTCCATCGAGAAGCGAGTGACGAAGGACCTCATCCGGCTGTCGAAGGAACTCGACATTCCGCTGGTCGCCACCAACGACCTCCACTACACGCACGAATCGGATGCGAAGGCGCACGAGGCGCTGTTGGCCATCCAGTCCGGCTCCAAGCTCATCGAACCCACCTACGATCAGGGCGGTTCCCGATTCGCCTTCTCCGGTTCCGGCTACTACCTCAAGACCCCCGCAGAGATGCGGACCCTGTTCAAGGAATTTCCCGAAGCCTGCGACAACACCCTCGAGATCGCCGAGAAGTGCGAAGTCTCCTTCGACACCTCGGCGAACTACATGCCGAAGTTCCCGTGCCCTCCCGGTGAGGACGAGACCTCGTGGCTGATCAAGGAAGTCGCGAAGGGTCTCGACTACCGGTACCCGAACGGCGTACCCGACGATGTCCGCCGGCAGGCCGACTACGAACTCGACATCATCATCTCGATGGGCTTCCCCGGCTACTTCCTCGTCGTCGCCGACTTCATCAACTGGTCGAAGGACAACGGCATCCGCGTCGGACCCGGCCGTGGTTCGGGAGCCGGCTCCATGGTCGCCTACGCCATGCGCATCACCGACCTCGATCCGCTGCAGCACGGACTGTTCTTCGAGCGCTTCCTCAACCCGGACCGTGTGTCCATGCCCGACTTCGACGTCGACTTCGATGATCGTCGCCGCAGCGAGGTCATCGACTATGTGACCGAGAAGTACGGCGATGAGCGTGTGGCGATGATCGTCACCTACGGCACGATCAAGACGAAGATGGCGCTGAAGGACTCCGCGCGGGTGCTCGGCAAACCCTTCTCGATGGGTGAGCGGCTGACGAAGGCGCTGCCGCCGGCGGAGATGGCCAAGGACATCCCGCTCAAGGACATCGAGGACCCGGAGTCCAAGCGGTACAAGGAAGCCGGGGAGTTCCGCGAACTCGTCGACACCGATCCGGAGGCCCGAGAGACTTTCGAGACCGCGAAGGGCCTGGAAGGGCTGAAGCGTCAGTGGGGCGTCCACGCCGCCGGTGTCATCATGTCCTCGGACCCGATCATCGACGTCATCCCGATCATGCGTCGGTTCCAGGACGGTCAGGTCATCACCCAGTTCGACTACCCGACATCTGAGGGCCTCGGGCTCATCAAGATGGACTTCCTGGGGCTGCGGAACCTCACGATCATCTCCGATGCGGTGGAGAACATCAAAGCCAACCGGGATTTCGATCTCGACCTCGAGCACCTCGCCCTCGACGACCCGGCGGCGTACGAGCTGCTGACCCGCGGCGACACCCTCGGCGTGTTCCAGCTCGACGGCGGCGGTCTGCGTGCCCTGCTGCGGATGATGAAGCCGGATAACTTCGAGGATATCTCCGCGACCCTGGCGCTCTACCGCCCCGGTCCGATGGGCGCGGATTCGCATACGAACTATGCCCTGCGCAAGAACGGTCTGCAGGAGGTCACCCCGATCCACCCGGAGCTCGAGGAGCCGCTCAAGGAGATCCTCGACACCACCTACGGTCTCATCATCTACCAGGAGCAGGTGATGGCGATCGCGCAGAAGGTCGCCGGCTATTCGCTGGGCCAGGCCGATATCCTCCGCCGCGCGATGGGCAAGAAGAAGAAGTCCGAGCTCGACAAGCAGCAGGTCGGATTCTTCGGCGGAATGAAGGAACGCGGCTTCTCCGAAGCCGCCGCTCAAGCCCTGTGGGACATCCTGCTGCCGTTCTCGGACTACGCGTTCAACAAGGCGCACTCGGCCGCCTACGGCGTCGTGTCCTACTGGACCGCCTATCTCAAGGCGCATTACACGGCCGAATACATGGCGGCCCTGCTGACCTCGGTCGGTGACAACAAGGACAAGCTCGCGATCTATCTCAACGAGTGTCGTCGCCTCGGCATCACCGTGCTGCCTCCGGACGTCAACGAATCCGCTCTCCACTTCACCCCTGTCGGTACGGACATCCGCTTCGGAATGGGAGCGGTGCGCAACGTCGGCGCCCACGTCGTCGAGGGCATCGTCGAGGCCCGTGGAGAGAAGGGTTCCTACTCCTCGTTCACGGACTTCCTCGACAAGGTGCCCAGCCATGTGTGCAACAAGCGCACGATCGAATCGCTCATCAAGGCCGGCGGCTTCGACTCGCTCGGCCACAGCCGCCGCTCACTCGTCGAAGTCCACGAGGAGGCCGTCGACTCGGTCATCGGCGTCAAGAGGCAGGAAGCCAACGGTCAGTTCGACCTCTTCGCCGGTCTCGGCGGGGGAGACGACTCACCGGGCTTCTCCGTGACCATTCCCGACCGTCCGGAGTGGGAGAAGAAGGAGAAGCTGTCCTTCGAGCGCGACATGATCGGCCTCTACGTCTCCGACCACCCGCTCAACGGGCTCGAAGGCGTGCTGGCCGCTGAATCAGATGCCTCCATCGCCGAGGTGGTCGACCCTGAATCACACCGTCATGACGGATCCCAGATCAAGGTCTGCGGAATGATCACGCAGGTCACCCGCAAGGTGTCGAAGAACTCCGGGCGTCCCTATGCGATCGTGTCCTTGGAGGACCTCGAAGCCGAGATCGAAGTGATGTTCTTCGGCGACACCTACGAGCCCGTGGCGAGCCTTCTCGCGACCGACCTCGTGATCTCCCTGACCGGACGCATCCGCACCTCCGATGACCGTCCGACCTCGCTGATGGCGATGTCGATGACGATTCCCGATGTCACCGACCCCAACGATCGGCCGCTCAACCTCGTCATGCCGATGGAGAAGGCGACAGAGGAGATGGCGACGAAACTCAAGCAGATCCTCGAATCAAACAAGGGCCAGACCGATGTCCACATCACTCTGTCCCAGCCGGGACGGCAGACGGTGATGCGCCTCGACAGGTCGATCCGAGTCGACCCGAACCCGAGCCTCTACGGAGACCTCAAAGCGCTGCTGGGATCCCGCTGCCTGAGCGTCTGAGGCGCGAGCGCCGAGCCCGCCCTCGTCCGCACTTCGGGCGGGAGGAGAGCGGTGCTGCTGTGGAGACTAGAATGGTGCGGGTGAACATTCTGGACTTCCGTGGTGAGACCCTCAACAAGCGATTCCTGGCGCAGAAACTGCCTCGGGCCGCCGAGACCCATGCCGATATCGAACGACGGGTGGCTGAACTCCTTGACACCGTCGCCGGTGGGGGAGCGGCCGCGGTGAAGGACTTCACCGAACGCTTCGACGGAGTGCGCCCCGAAATGCTGCGGGTACCGGAATCCGCGCTGGCCGAAGCAGCGGCAGAACTCGATCCCGCAGTCAGGGCCGCGCTCGACGAATCGATCGCCCGCGCCCGGAAGGTCGCCGCCGATCAGCGCCCCGTCGATGTCCGCACCGAACTGGCCTCCGGTGCCTTCGTCACCACCCGTCACCTGCCGGTCGAACGGGTCGGACTCTATGTGCCCGGCGGACTGGCCGTCTACCCGTCGACTGTGATCATGAACGTCGTGCCAGCACAGACGGCCGGTGCACGCTCGTTGGCGATCGCCAGCCCACCGCAGAGCAATGGTCTGCCGCACCCGATCGTGCTCGCCACCGCACACATCCTCGGCGTGGACGAGGTCTGGGCGATGGGTGGGGCACAGGCGATCGGTGCTCTGGCTTATGGCTTCGACGACGATGAGGACCTCGAGCCGGTCGACCTCATCACCGGTCCTGGAAACGCCTATGTGGCTGCGGCGAAGTCGCTCGTCCGCTCCCGGGTCGGCATCGACGCGGTCGCCGGCCCTACAGAGATCATCATCCTCGCCGACGAACAGGCGGATCCGCGCTTCGTCGCCGCCGACCTCATCAGTCAGGCCGAACACGACGAACTGGCCGCCTCGGTGCTGGTCACCGACTCCGTCGATCTCGCCGAAGCGGTGCAGAAGGAGTTGGACGTGCAGGTGCCGGAGGCGATGCACACCGAGCGGATCGGGACGGCTCTGGCCGGACGGCAGTCGGCGATCGTGCTCGTCGACGACCTCGACGCCGGGATCACCGTCGTCAACGGCTATGCCGGTGAGCACGTCGAGGTCCACACGGTCGATGCGGAAGCGGTCGGGGCACGAATCACGAACGGGGGCGCGGTCTTCCTCGGCGATTGGGCCCCGGTGTCACTCGGTGACTACTGTGCCGGGTCGAACCACGTGCTGCCCACGATGGGCACCGCCGCGCACGGCTCCGGGCTGGGTGTGCACTCATTCATCAAGGTCAGCCAGGTCATCGACTATGACCGACAGGCACTGTCCGCGGTGGCAGAGCACATCGGTGTTCTCGCCGACGGCGAACAGCTGCCGGCCCACGGCCGGGCTGTCGACATCAGGTTCGAGGAGTAGAGATGCGCTGTCCGTTCTGCCGTGAGTCCGATTCTCGGGTCGTCGATTCGAGGACCAGCGAAGACGGCGCTGCGATCCGCCGGCGCCGGCAGTGCCGTCATTGCGGTCGCCGCTTCACCACGATGGAGGCCACGAGCCTGTCGGTGATCAAACGCTCCGGAGTCACCGAGGAATTCTCCCGTCAGAAGATCATGTCGGGTGTGCGCAAGGCCTGCCAGGGACGTCCGGTCAGCGACGATGATCTCGCGAAGCTCGCTCAGCGGGTGGAGGAGAATATCCGGTCGCGCGGAATCGCCGAGATCGACGCCGACGAGGTCGGACTGTCGATCCTCGAACCGCTGCGCGAACTCGACCAGGTCGCCTACCTGCGATTCGCCAGCGTCTACCAGGGATTCGACTCGCTCGAGGACTTCGAGGCAGCGATCGATTCGCTGCGCGCCGATGCGCTGCTGCAGTCCGGTCAGACTCGGGAACCCACCCCCGACGACTTCGCCGACTGAGCTGCTCGGGGACCCGGCCGACCGGATCCTGAGACTGCTGAGATTTCTGTCAGAAATCTTCGTTTCGAGTACCGCGGTACAGAAATAGTTGTGTAGTATTGAACGTGCGCGCTACGGCGCGCGGCCGCTTGCGGTTCGGAGGGGAAGCCGAACCCAAGCGGCCTTTCACATTCACCCCTCAATTACTACCTGACGGCGGCCCAGCAACCTCGCGCGAGGTTGCTGGGCCGCCGTCAGGTAGTAATAAGGGGTTTGGGTCAGCCGGCTTGGCGGATCGTTTCGGCGGAGAAGAGCTCGGTGAGTTCCGTCGATGCCGATGCCAGGACACGCAGACGTTCAGTCGTGCGGGTCAGCGCCACATAGAGGCCGCCGACGCCCTCTTCGCCGCCGAGCGGAGCGATGCGGCCGGGTTCGACGATGATCACCGCATCGAACTCGAGGCCTTTGGCCTGCTGCGGGGTGATGAGGGCGATCTGATGATCCAAGCCCGTGACCGACCGCCCGAAATCGAAGTCCGCGATCGCCTCGGCGATGGGCTCGATGAGTTCCTCATCAGCGATGACGGCGATCTTCCCACCTTCGGCGGCGGACACCTCGGCCGCGACCGCCTCGGGGAGGGCGCCCAGCATCTCCGATTCGTCGGCGAAGGTATCCAGGCGCGGATCCGATCCTCCCTGGCGCACCGATTCGACGAGCTCGAGCTGCGGGAAATGCCGGTGCAGGTAGCGATTGGCCAGATCCATCACCGACTGCGGGGTGCGGTAGGAGACCGTGAGCACCTGGAGGGCGAAACGATCTCCGACGAATTCGCTCAGGATCGATGACCAGGTGCGGGCGTTGTCGACCTGCGAGGACTGGGCGAGGTCACCGACGACCGTGGCCGACTTCGACGGCACGCGACGGAAGAGCACCCGCCACTGCATGGGAGAGAGCTCCTGCGCCTCATCGACGACGAGGTGGCCGTACGTCCACTCGCGGTCCTCGAGAGCGCGTTCGGCCAGCGTCATCGTCGGTCCCTGTTCCTCCCAGCGGGCAGCGAGGGTCTCGGCGGAGACCATCCCTCCGGTCTCGGTCATGTCGACGACGGCTTCGGCGTATTCGCGTGCCGAGTCATCCCGCGCCTGCGTCTGCTGCGGGGCGGAACCGAGCAGCTCGGCCAACTCGTCGAGCAGCGGCACATCGTCGACCGTGAACTCATCCCGACGCTGCTCGAGCAGCATCGACTGCTCGGCAGGAGTGAGGATCTTGCGGGCAGCGGCCTGCAGCTTGTGCGGCCTGCCCAGCAGAGACCGCAGCGCGGCGGCCGGGCCGATGGGGAACCATGCGAGGTTGAGGGCGCGTCGGACGTCGACGGAGGAGCGCAGGTCTTCCAGCAGCTCGGGCAGCCGTTCGCCGGCCGCATCCATCCCCATCTCACGGGCGAGATCCTCGGCGAGGATCTTCAGCAGACCGGTGACGAAACCGGTGCGGGCGGCATTGTGCGGGTCCCCGCTGCGACGAGCCCGATCGCGCGCGGACTGAACGTCCTTACGACGCAGCACGATCGTGTGCGAACGCACCCGCATCTCGACATCGTGATCGGGAATGCGCTGGTAGTTCGCAACATGGTTCTTCAGCACCCGAGCCATGACGGAGCGGCCCTTGATCTCGGCGACAGCCGGTGCATCTGCGGCATCCGTATCGAGTCCCGGATACAGCTGACCGGGAGTGAGCAGAACGGCCCCGGTTTCGCCGAGGCTGGGCAGAACCTTCTCGATGTACTTGAGGAACACAGTCGACGGGCCGACGAGGAGGACACCGGACTTCGCGATGCGCTCCCGGTGACGGTAGAGGAGGAAAGCGGCACGGTGGAGCGCGACGGCGGTCTTGCCGGTTCCCGGCCCTCCCTGGACGACGAGCACGCCGGAGAGCGGGCGGCGGATGATCGCATCCTGCTCGGCCTGGATGGTTGCGACGATATCGCCCATCCGTCCGGTGCGATGAGTGCTGAGGGCGGCGAGGAGTGCGCCTTCGCCCTGGAGATTCGACCGCTGAGCGTCATCGAGTGCGTCGATGTCGAGCACATCGTCTTCGATGCCGGTGACCTTCCGGTTCGCGGTGACGAGGTGACGTCGGCGGGCGATCCCGTCGGGGTTGGCGGCCGTCGACTGATAGAAGCGCTCGGCAGCCGGTGCCCTCCAGTCGATGAGGATCTGCTGACGCTGTTCGTCGGTGAGTCCGATGCGACCGATGTAGGTGGGGTCGTCTTCGTCGATGGTGTCGAGGCGACCGAAGCACAGCCCCTCCTCGGCGCCGTCGAGACGGATGAGCTGATCTTCGTACATCGTCGCGAAGGCATCGCGTTCGGTGCGGTGCTGGTGGTTGCCTCCGACCTCGGAGACCCTCACCGTGCCCAGGCGGGCCGTCGTCTCCTCCCGGAGCTCATCGAGGCGGGCATAGAGCTCGTCGAGCTTGGTCTGCTCGACACGAATTTCTGAAGTTTCGGTCATCTCACCTTCTTGGGTCGGCATTCAATTATGCCGAACTTTCCCCGGTGTCTGTAGTCGCATCGTCATTTCGGACCGGGGCGTACCTCACATTCCCTGTCTGCCGGGGGTAGGCAGAGCCAGCCGGGTCAGCAGGGCGAGGGGAGAAGAGCCAGCTGGGTCGGAAAGTGCAGGAGCGTGGAACCCGAGAGGCGGCCGGTGCCGACGTGAAGGTCAGAGTCCCGATCTCGTGAAGATCAGAGGCCCAACCTGGAGCGCAGTTCTGCTCCCGCCAGGAAGGTCGCTGAGGAGGCGGCGGTGCGCAGACTGCGGTCGAGCCCGCCCGTGTCGAGGGGAGTATTGGAGGCGAGGACGACGACGTTTCCGCGTCGACGTCCCTTGAGGATCGCCGGTTCCGTGGCTGCGGCAAGATGGGCGAAGTGGTCGCCGAGGCTGCGGAGTTCGGACCGGAGGACGCGGTGATCGCCTGAGTCAGGCACATTGGCGACATAGATGCCGGAGCCCTTGACCGCCTCGGCGCAGGAGGCGAAGAACTCCGAAGTCTGCAGAGAGGCAGGAACCGAGTCGTGGTCGAAGGCGTCGCGGACGAGGACGTCGAGGGTCTCGGGCCGGAACTTGGCGATCTCCACCGCTCCGTCGCCGGCGCGCAGCGCCAGGGCGGGGGAGCGGGGCAGGTCGAACCAGTCGCGAGCGAAGTCGAGCAGCTTGGCATCGATGTCGATCGCCGTCTGCTTCGATCCCGGTCGTGCCGAGTTCAGCGCCCGGGCCAGAGCACAGCCGGCGGCACCGATGTGTGCGGCCCGCAGCGTCCGGTCAGGGAAGTGAACGTCGATGATGCGTCGCATCCAGTCCAGGTACTCGAAGTCCAGTCGCTGCGGATCGCTGAGCGTGATCGACGAAGAAGGGACCCCATTGACGTGGAGCACATAGGAATCGGCCTCACCGTCGAGCTTCTCCAGCCGGGCTTCACCCGTCGAGATGTCGACCACTTGAGAACCAGGAGCTGTGTATATCCGTCGCTTCGCCACCCCTCACTTGTATGCCAGTAAGGCGTGTGAGGCAATTCGGCCCGGATTCTCGTGGGGATGACGGATGCGACTCGCCCACCAGAGCGCTGTGGACCCGTGCGGTCCATCCACAGGCGCAGACCAGGATCTGGAGGAACGGATGAGGGATCGGTTGAAGTGGGTACCCAGACAGGCAGCCCATCCCAGGCATGGGCCTCGCCTCAGGCACAGGAACCGCTCCGCATCAGCCGGTTCCACACTGATCAAGGAGGACGCAGTGAAGACACCGGCCCGCACACCCGAGGACATCATCGGGATCATCCCCCATACTCTCGGGTACACCCCGCGTCGCAGCCTCGTCGCTGTCATTGTCGGCACCGAGCTCAACGGGTCCCAGACCAGTTCGACCACGATGCGCATCGACTTCGACCGGGAGAGCGCGGCGAAGACGCTGTCCCAAGGCGGCGGCTGGTACGCCGACCTCGTCATGCGCGCCGGTACGGTCACCGGGGTCTTCCTCGTTCTCTATGATGATGACTATCAGCCAGTCAGCGCTTTCGGCGCCGGTGCAGACGCCGAATACGCGGAGGTCCACCGTGGTCTCATCCGAGCAGCGATCGACGAACTGGCCATCACCTTCGCCTCCAGAAGCGTCGACACCCTCAGCGCATGGTGGGTCAACCAAGAGCACTTCGGACGCATCGACGAGGACGGCTATGACTGCACACCGCTGATCGAGGCAACCACCTCGGCGTGTGCCACGGAACTCGTCGCCGGCGGATCCAACCCAGTCAACGATCCGGAGGACCTCGTCATCGCCCCGATGCCCGCCGAAGCCTTCGCCGACAGTCGTCGCGGACATGCCGAGGAGTGGATGGGCACGGACGAGGCCTTCGCGATCCTCGCCGAGGTATACCCGCGCCTGGACGCCATGCGGTGCGAGGAGGACGCGATCGACGAGGCGCGCATCCACGACCTCATGGACCTGCCGACCGTGATGGCGCTCGATACCCTGCTCGTCGAGAAATGGTCGCGCGACGCACTCGAGATGATCCTCAGCTTCGACCACCCAGACTTCCCACCCTCCCTGGTCAAGGGACTAGACGGTGACGAACTCATCGTGATGAGCCGCCGTGTGGTCTCTCAAGCACGGGCGGCTCAACAGCTCGTCGGGCTCTCAGCGCGTGCACCCAGGCCACGCGACATCATGCTCACCATCGCCTTCCTCAAGGACTACCTGCAATCCGGCCACCCGCGGGCCAGAGCCAACACCTATGCCGTCATCGCCTGGTTCGAATGGTCTCTGGGCGGATCGACGATGGCGCTGAACTATGCCCGTGCCGCCCTCGGGCTCGAAGCCGAGCACGGGCTGGCCGAGCTCATCGTCAGCGCAGTCGATATGGGGTGCCTGCCCCGCTGGCTGACGGAGACTCAGCGTACGACCATCTGATCGGGCCGCCGTGTACGGCGCGGACGGTCGGCCTCCCCGATGCGGACGGTCGGTCGCCTCGGCGAGATCAACGCGAGGGGGAGGCGAGGGGAACAGATTCGCAGGTCACATTGTTGTCGGGGACAGGCCGGACGGATCGTCCCGGAGTCTTCGACGGCCGATTCGCAAAGCGGGGAATAACGTGAGAAAATTAAGCGTTGACCCAGTCATTGCATGATGGGCGAACTCTGCGTTCGCCCCGGACCGCACGCGGACCACTTGACTTGGGTCTTAGTACTGTCCGAATGCATGGGGAAGTTTCAACGCTCGCGAAAGGTGAACACGTGCCCAGAGTCGACAAGGAATCCACAACGGTGACGGAGAAGTCGGAGGGAACGGCCGGCACGACCTCGACCGGTGGATCCAAGACCACTGCGGCGTCGAAGTCCACTGCGAAGAAGACGACCGCTGCCGGAGCCAAGAAGACAGCGACCGCGAAGTCGGCGACTGCGAAGTCGACTGCCGCAAAGACCGAGACGGCTGCGTCGAAGAAGACGACTGCTGCGAAGAAGACAGCCGCCGCGAAGTCGACGGCTGCTCCGGCGAAGACCACGACGAAGGCCACCGCCGCCAAGGAAGCCAAGAAGGCGACCAAGGCGAAGAAGGCCGACGACGATATCGACACCACCGAGGAAGTCGAACCGGCCGCGGACGCTCTGGCCACGGAGGAGAGCCCCGCCGAGGCGACCGAGACGAAGAACTCGGAAGAGAAGGAGAAGAACGCCGCCGTGGCCGAGGCCGGTGGCTTCATCGTCTCCGACGCCGACGAAGAGGACGCGCCCGCTCAGCAGGTCGTCTCCGCCGGTGCGACCGCAGACCCGGTCAAGGACTACCTCAAGCAGATCGGCAAGGTGGCCCTGCTCAACGCCGCCGAAGAGGTCGATCTCGCCAAGCGCATCGAAGCCGGAATGTACGCCGAGCATCTGCTCGACGGCGGAGAGGTGACCGACCCGCGCGAAACGATGGACTACAAGTGGATCATCCACGACGGTCGCATCGCGAAGAACCACCTGTTGGAAGCCAACCTCCGACTCGTCGTGTCCCTGGCCAAGCGCTACACCGGCCGCGGAATGCTGTTCCTCGACCTCATCCAGGAAGGCAACCTCGGCCTCATCCGCGCCGTCGAGAAGTTCGACTACACGAAGGGCTTCAAGTTCTCAACCTACGCCACGTGGTGGATCCGCCAGGCCATCACCCGCGCGATGGCCGACCAGGCTCGAACGATCCGCATCCCGGTGCACATGGTCGAGGTCATCAACAAGCTCGCCCGCGTGCAGCGCCAGATGCTGCAGGACCTCGGTCGCGAACCGACCCCGGAAGAGCTCGCGAAGGAACTCGACATGACACCCGAGCGTGTCGTCGAGGTCCAGAAGTACGGTCGCGAGCCCATCTCGCTGCACACCCCGCTCGGTGAAGACGGCGACTCGGAGTTCGGCGACCTCATCGAGGACTCCGAGGCAGTTGTGCCCTCGGACTCGGTGAGCTTCACCCTCCTCCAGGAGCAGCTGCACTCCGTGCTCGACACGCTCTCGGAACGTGAAGCGGGAGTGGTGTCCATGCGTTTCGGACTCAACGACGGTCAGCCGAAGACCCTCGACGAGATCGGCAAGGTCTACGGCGTCACCCGTGAGCGCATCCGCCAGATCGAGTCGAAGACGATGGCCAAGCTGCGTCACCCGTCCCGCTCGCAGGTGCTGCGCGACTACCTCGACTGAGTCTGAACTCGGCCGGTGCACGAGCCGGATCAGTCAGATGCGAACGCCCCTGGGATCGTCCCAGGGGCGTTCGGCATTCACGGGTCAGAACCAGTCGACGATGCCGTCGAACAGGGCGTCGGCGTATTTCCTCTGCCCGGATTTCGACTCCATGAGCTCTGCCTCCGACGGGTTGCGCATCTCTCCGCATTCGACGATGACGGCGGGAACCGATGCGTTGTTCAACCCGGCCAGATCCGGGCGACGGCTGATCGCATCCTTTCCATAGGCCCTGTTCGGGGTGAACTCCTCGCCCATCGAACTCCCCACGGACTTCGCCAGTTCCCCGGAGGCCTTCTCGGTCTTCTCGTCCTCACCGGGATCGGCGACGATGATGTGGAAGCCCTTCACCGAACTCGACTCACTGCCGTTGGCATGGATGCTCACCAGCACGTCCGCGTCGTCGGCGAACTGTCCGCGCTCGTCCACGCACGGTCCGACTCCTGCGTTGTCCTTCCGGCTGAGCACGACCTCGGCTCCGGCGTCGGTCAGCGACTTCTGCAGCTTCTTCGCCACGGCCCAGGTGAAATCGGCTTCCGGATAGTCGGAATTCGTCGAGGTGCCCGTGGTGTTGCAGGCCTTCGTTCCGCCGCGTCCGTCCGGAACCTGCCGGTTGATCCTCTCCGGATGGTCCGCATTTCCGCCGTTGTGTCCCGGATCGATCGCGATGACCTTCCCTTTGAGATCCGCCTCTTCCTCCTTCGCCGAGGCGGTGCCCGACTTCGCGTCGTCGCCTCCGTCCGCACCGTTGCCGGCAGTCGGAGACACGTCGGTTGTCTCGGCCGCCTGACTCGTTCGTTCGGGGGCACCTGCGTCCTGGGAGCAGGCCGCCAGTCCGGGCAGGCTGAGAGCGGCGGTGAGAAGGAGACTTGGGACGAGGAGGCGATGCGGCATGACTCCATTGTTTCAGCAAAGGCGTGCCCATGGTCGGGGTCGACCGGATGCATTCCCGACACGAGCCCGAGGGAATAGGGTCCTGAGCGCGCAGCGATTAGAATTTAATCGAACGAGAGGAATTGTGTGGAAGACGAAAGCTACGGCGCCAGGCACCTGTCCGTCCTGTCCGGTCTTGAGGCGGTTCGCAAGCGACCCGGCATGTACATCGGCACGACCGATTCCCGTGGACTCATGCACTGTCTGTGGGAGGTCATCGACAACTCCGTCGACGAGGCGCTCGGAGGACACGGTTCAGAGATCCTCATCGAACTCGCCGCTGACGGATCGGTGGCCGTCACCGACAAGGGCCGCGGCATCCCCGTCGACATCGAACCGAAGACCGGGCTGACCGGCGTCGAAGTCGTCATGACCAAGCTCCATGCCGGCGGAAAGTTCGGCGGCTCCTCCTACGCTGCTTCGGGCGGACTGCACGGAGTCGGCGCCTCGGTCGTCAACGCCCTGTCCGCTCGCCTCGACGTCGAGGTCACCCGCGGATCGAAGGTGCACAAGATGTCCTTCCGCCGAGGCGTTCCCGGACGCTTCGACGACTCCTCCGGCACAGCGAGCCCCGACAACCCCTTCGAGGCCTTCCAGGAGCCGACCGGTCTCGACATCGTCGGCAAGGCCAAACGCGGCGCCACCGGCACTCGGGTCCAGTACTGGGCCGATCCGCAGATCTTCCTGTCCAAGGCTCAGTTCGACTACCCGCATCTGGTCGAACGCGCCCGTCAGACCGCATTCCTCGTGCCCGGTCTCGAGCTGCGCATCGTCGATCGTCGCGGTGCCGCCCGTGACGAGACCGGCGCCGTCATCGAGGAGCGCGAAGAGGTCTTCAAGTTCGACGGCGGAATCACCGAATTCGTCGATCACCTCTCCATCGACCCGCCGATCACCGACACCTGGCGATTGCAGAACACCGGCACCTTCAAGGAGACCGTCCCGGTCCTCAATTCCTCGGGTCACCTCGAGTCCAAGGAAGTCGAACGCGAGGTCGGCGTCGATATCGCTCTGCGCTGGGGGACCGGCTACGACACGAAGCTGAAGTCCTTCGTCAACGTCGTCGCCACTCCACAGGGCGGCACACACCTCGCCGGGTTCGAACAGGCCTGCCTGAAGGCGATGCGCAAGGCCGTCGACGCCAACGCACGCAAGCTCAAGGTCGGCAAGGACAAGCTCGAGAAGGACGATGTGCTCGCCGGCATCACCGCCGTCGTCACCGTGCAGCTGGCCGAACCCCAGTTCGAAGGGCAGACCAAGGAGGTCCTCGGCACCGCGGCAGTGCGACAGATCGTGGCGAAGACCGTGGAGTCTCAGCTCGGCGAGGTGCTTGCCTCGACCAAGCGTGCTGAGAAGCAGCAGGCCGCCGTGCTCATGGAGAAAGTCGTGGCCGAGATGAAGTCACGCATCTCCGCCCGCACCCACAAGGAGAACCAGCGACGGAAGACCGCGCTGGAAGCCTCTTCGCTGCCGGCGAAGCTCTACGACTGCCGTGACAACGGGGTGGAGAACACGGAGCTGTTCATCGTCGAGGGAGACTCGGCGATGGGTACGGCGAAGGCCGCTCGCAATTCCGACCATCAGGCGCTGTTCCCCATCCGCGGGAAGATCCTCAACGTGCAGAAGGCGACTCTGGCCGACATGCTCGCCAATGTCGAATGCTCAGCGCTCATCCAGGTCATCGGCGCCGGCTCCGGGCGCAGCTTCGATATCGACGCTGCACGGTACGGCCGAGTCATCATCATGACAGACGCCGACGTCGACGGAGCGCATATCCGCACTCTCCTGCTGACTCTGTTCTTCCGGTACATGAAGCCGCTGGTCGAGGCCGGTCGCGTCTTCGCGGCCGTGCCTCCGCTGCACCGAGTCGAGGTCGTGACGAAGCGCGGAACGCCCAACGACATCGTCTACACCTACACCGAAGCCGAGCTCCACGCACTGCTGAAGAAGCTCGAGAAGCAGAAGAAGACCTACAAGGAGCCGATCCAGCGGTACAAGGGCCTCGGCGAGATGGATGCCGATCAGCTGGCCGAGACGACCATGGACCCGAGCATGCGCACCCTGCGTCGAGTGACGATGGCGGATGCCGAGATGGCGGAGAACACCTTCGAGCTCCTCATGGGATCATCGGTCGGGCCGCGCAAGGAATTCATCGTCTCCGGCGCTGCCGTCCTCGATGCCGAACGCATCGACAGCTGACCTCGACTGCTGAGTCAGCACCAATGCTGAGTCGGCACCGACAGATCTGAGCCCGGACCGAGAATCGGTCCGGGCTCAGATGCCGAATGAGGACGGTGTGACGATGAGCAGGGTCGGCAGGAGCAGCAGCAGAACGGCCAATCCGATCGACATCAGCCGCACGGGGATCCGCGCCGGATCCAGGGGATGCGACAGGCGCTGGATACGCTGCGCGGACAGATCACTGCGGTGATCGGGGCTGATCGCGGCGGCCGATCTCACCGCCTGAGCCAGGATCTGCGGATCGACATGGTCGCGGGCCTGATCATCGGCCATGAGCTCGATGAGCCGATTCACCGAGTTCAACCCGATCGCCGTGGCCGAGAAGTACGGCAGGGCCCTATGCCAGGCGGCGAAGGGGATGACGAGCACATCGTGCCGGAAATCCAGATGCGCCCGCTCATGGGCGATGACGGCGGTGCGCTCATCCTCGTCGAGGGCCTTGAGCAGACCGGTCGACAGGACGGCAGTGCCCTTCCGGGGCCCCTTGGGCAGGCAGTAGGCGACGGCCTCATCGGTGGTGATGATGCGCGTGTCGGGATAGGCGATCGACGGTTCGCTGAGCAGATGCAGGATCTCGTCGTGGCGCAGGCGAGTCTGCCGAGCCGAATAGAGGGTCAGGATCAGGCAGCCGAGCAGCCGACCGATGAGGAGCACGGCGATGACGAGGAAGATCCAGGCTAAGAGTGAGAGCTGAGTGTGGTCCTTGCCCCGGATGAGGTCGAAGAGTCCCTGCGGGAGACTCGTGGTCCCCGGGGCGACCGCGAAGGCGAGCGCAGCGCCGATGAGGGAGAGTCCTCCGGAGAGTCCGACAGCCTGCCAGAGGACGACCTCTGAGATCGGGTCACCGCGGAAACGCGCGAGGGCCGCAGGAATAGGCCATGCCAGCAGAAAAGCCAGCACGGCCAGAACGATTCCCACGATGGTCATTGAGGTGACCGGCCTGAGTCAGGACTGCGTCGAGTGATTGCGCCCGAGCAGATTGCGCAGCGCCTTGGTGTCGGCCTCCGAGACGGTACCGAGGAAGCGAGCGAGGACAGCCTGACGATCCGGTGCCTGAGACAGCATCTCGGTCATCAGCTCCGCAACGTGATCCTCACGTGTCGATACCGCGACGTAGCGATGCGGACGGATGCTGCGATCGCGAGTGACAAAGCCCTTCTTCTCGAGTCGAGACAGGACAGTATGGACCGTTGTCAGCGCGAGCTCGCGATCCGAGAGGACTTCGCGGAGTTCAGCGGCACTCAACCCGTCGTCGTGGACCCAGATGGCGTCCATGACGCTGCGTTCGAGTTCACCCAGTGTTCCCACAGTTCTTTCGCCCTCAATTTCTTTGTCGGTCTGATCGCTCCAGTATATCTCTACAGCCTGTCGAATTCCACATAGGCGCGTGTGTATCGGCAGAGGGGCGGCCCTGGTCAGGGAGCTTGCCCGAGAGCATACTTGGAATCGGGAGTCTTGAATGATGAAACCACCCGGGCAGCATTTTTACGGACTGTAGAATTCTACGTGACGTAGAAACATTGCTCGCGTGAAACCTGAATGGAGCACCCATGGAGCTGGACCCGGTCCTCATCGGACGGTGGCAATTCGGAATCACAACGGTCTACCACTTCTGGATGGTGCCGTTGACCCTGGGCCTCGGCATGCTCGTGGCGGTCCTGCAGACCATCTACCATCGCACCGGCAACGAGGTGTACCTGCGGAGCACGAAGTTCTTCGGCAAGCTCTTCCTCATCAACTTCATCATGGGCGTGGCCACCGGCCTGGTCCAGGAATTCCAGTTCGGCATGGCGTGGAGCGAATACTCCCGCTTCGTCGGCGACGTCTTCGGCGCGCCCCTTGCGTTGGAGGCCCTGCTGGCGTTCTTCCTCGAATCGACCTTCCTCGGCCTGTGGATCTTCGGTTGGGGCCGACTGCCGCGGGCGGTTCACCTCGGCTCGCTGTGGCTGGCCGTCATCGGCACATGGATCTCGGCCTACTTCATCATCGTCGCGAACTCCTGGATGCAGCATCCCGTCGGCGTCGAAATGGTCGACGGCCGGCCCGTGATGACCGACGTCTGGGCGGTCCTCGGCAACAACACCGCCATCGCCGCCTTCACGCATACGATCTTCGGCGCCCTGGCAGTAGGCGGATCCTTCCTCCTCGGCATCTCCTGGTACCACCTCTACCACCGGCGCAAGGCCGGAATCGACACCGTCGGTGCCGACGGCAAGGTCATCGTGGGCTCTTCGAAGGAGCTTCCAGGACGGGACAAGACGGATCATGCGGTGTGGATCAAATCCCTGCGCATCGGCGCGATCGTCGGCGTCCTCGCCTTCGCCGGCGTCTCGATCACCGGTGACGTCCAAGCCAAACTGATGTTCGACCAGCAGCCCATGAAGATGGCCTCCGCCGAGGCGGCCTGCCACGACGGCACCCAATTCTCCGTCCTCACGATCGCCGATCCGTCGTCGAACGACTGCGACGGAGTGCAGAACATCTTCGAGATCCCCGGTCTGCTGTCCTTCCTGGCCAACGGCGACTTCGACACCCCGGTCCACGGTGTGACGACGCTGCTGCCTGAATACCAGGAGCGCTACGGCACGCATATCCCCGACGACCCGCGGTACGGCGACCATGCCGGCGAACCCATCGACTACCAGCCGATCATGATCGTCACCTACTGGGGCTTCCGCATGATGATCGGCTTCGGCGCCCTGGCCGCCGGTGTCTGCGTCATCGGACTGTGGCTGGCCCGCAAGGGCACGGTGCCCGAGTCGAAATGGCTCAGCCGCGGATTCGTCCTGGCCATCACGGCACCGTTCCTCGCGAATTCGGCAGGATGGATCTTCACCGAAATGGGACGCCAGCCCTTCGTCGTCGCACCGAACCCGGCTCAGCTCGACGGAGTGTACATGTACACCCAGGCGGCGCTGTCACCCGAGGTGACACCGGCGATGCTGCTGTTCTCACTGATCAGTCTCACCTCCGTCTACGGAATTCTGATGGTCGTCGAACTGCGGCTGATCACGAAATACGTCAAGGGGGGAGTCGCCTCGGCGATGCCCGAACTCGACCAGACGAATACGAAACCCACGATCACCGACAACGGCGACGACGTCCTGTCGTTCGCGTACTGAGGGAAGGTCACGATGGAAATCCTCGCCACAATCTGGTTCGTCCTCATCGTCGTGCTCTGGATGGGATACCTGTTCCTCGACGGCTTCGACCTCGGCGTGGGCATGATGATGCCCTTCCTCAGCCGCAGCGAACGCAGCAAGCGCGTTCTGCTCAACTCGATCGGTCCGGTCTGGGAAGGCAACGAGGTCTGGCTGATCACCGCGGCCGGAGCGATGTTCGCCGCCTTCCCACACTGGTACGCTTCACTGTTCTCCGCGCTCTACATTCCACTGACCATCTGCCTGCTCGCGCTGATCTTCCGCGCCGTGGCCATCGAATACCGCGGCAAAGGGCACTCGGAGAGGTGGAAGACCTTCTGGACCTGGGCTCTGGCCGTGGGATCGGCCGGAACAGCCTTCTGCATCGGTGCGATGCTCGCACTGACGACCATCGGGCTGCCGCTCAATGATCATGGCGACATGATCGGCGGTGCCTTCGCCTGGATGTCGTGGCCGGCTCTCGCCGGCGGACTCGGCGGGCTCGGCTTCTCTCTGGCCCACGGGCTCATCTTCCTCGGTCTCAAGACTCAGGGCGAGGTCCGGGCGCGGTCGCGGCGCTGGGCCGGTCGGATCATGCTGCCGGCCGCGATTCCGTTCCTCATCTGGTTCGCCTCCTCGATCACCCAGCGGACCTGGCTCATCGTGCCGGTGCTCGTTGCGATCGTCGCTCTCATCTTCGCGTTCGTCGCGGTCCGCGCCGGTGCCGAGAAGCGCGCCTTCATCCTGCACGGGATCTATCTCATCGCCGGTCTGACCGCCGTCTTCGCCGGTGTCTTCCCGAACGTCCTGCCCTCGACGCTCGACCCGGCGAACTCGCTGACGATCGCTGCGGCATCCTCGTCGGACTACACCTTGAACGTCATGCTCATCGTGACGATCGTGATCCTGCCGATCATCATCGCCTACCAGATCTTCAGCTACCGGATGTTCCTCGGCCGCATCGCCGAGACCCACATCCCCGAAGCTCACAAGCTGCCGGTGGCGATCCGATCGTGAGCTCACCCCTGTCGATCCTGCTCGAGCTGCCCACCGGTCGGCGGGGGTTGGCACTGTCGGTGCTCTCCGCCCTGTGCCGGTCGGTGGGAATCGTCCTCATCGCCGAAGCCCTGGTGAGAGCCATCATCGGCCACAGCGCGCCCGGGCTGTGGGTGGTCCTCGGCGCCCTCGGCGCGCTGCTGCGCGGCGGCGGACTCTGGCTCGACCGCAGTCTGGGCACCAGCCTGGCAGCCGTTTCGAAACAGGGTCTGCGGCGCTCGATCCTCTCCGGTCTGCTGCGCGGACGGGGACGCCCGCGGACGAATGCGGCGGTCACGGTCACCCGCGGAATCGACGATCTCGATGACTACTTCACCACGGTGGTGCCGGCCCTGACCGCGGCCGCGGTGGTGCCCATCGTGCTGCTGGTGCGCATCGTCTTCAGCGATGTCCTCTCGGCGGTCATCATCGCGGTGTGCCTGCCGTTGGTGCCGATGTTCATGGTGCTCATCGGCCGCTACACGGCAGAGTCGACCTCGGAGACCATGGCGGCTCTGGAGCGGCTGTCGGATCACCTGGCCGAACTCGCCGAGGGGCTGCCCGTCCTCATCGGCCTCGGCCGTTCTCGCGATCACGCGCGCCGGCTGCGGGAACTGGGGGAGCGCTACCATCAGGCGAACCTCACGACGCTGCGCATCGCGTTCCTCTCCAGTCTGGCACTCGAGCTCATCGCCACGATCTCGGTGGCGCTCGTGGCCGTGGTCATCGGTCTGCGCCTGGTCAATGGGACGATGGAGCTGGGCGATGGCCTGTTGGTCCTGCTCATCGCGCCCGAATGCTTCATCCCTCTGCGGGAGCTCGGGGCCGGCTATCATGCGAGCGAGAACGGACGCGAAGCTCGTGAGAGGGCCCGGTCGCTGCTGTCGGAGACACGGTCGGCAGATGCGGAGACGCCGTCGGCGGCGGGGGCACGCGCGCTCGATGCCATCGGCTGGCCGGGGGACCAGTGGGTTCGCTATGCCGACGGCACACACATCACGTGGTCGGGCGACATCGACACCCGGCCGGGAGTGACGACGATCAGCGGCCGGTCCGGAACCGGCAAGTCGACCGTGCTCGGTGCGCTGGTCGGCAGTCTGCCTGCCGACGCGCACACCACCGCCGATCCGATGAGCGCGGCCTACGTGCCGCAGGCTCCACGCATGTTCGCCGAGACCATCGGCGCCGAACTGGCACTCTTCGGACTCGACGACGACCAAGCTCGGACGGCCCTCTCCGCCGCCGAACTGCCCACCGATCTGCGTGTGCAGACGGCGGCGCTGAGCCCCGGCCAACAGCGTCGGCTGGCCCTCGTGCGAGTGCGGCACCGCCTCGGTGACGGGGCCGAGCTGCTCGTCCTCGACGAACCGACCGCCCACCTCGACGCCGACAATGCCGCCATCGTCATCGACATGATCGCCGAGGCGGCCGCAACGCACCGCGTGATCCTCGCCAGCCATGACGAACAGGTTCGCGCGCTGGCCGACACAGAGATCCGCCCGGAGAAGACGCACTTTGAAGCGGCAGAGAACGGTGCACCAGCGGAATCAAAGTCGACCGTGATCGCGGATCAGGCCCGAACCGACGCCGCCGAGGTTCCTGCAACACAGGCGCGGACTGACGTTCCCTCTCCGGCGGAACGGACGGGTTCGGGCAACGAGCCCGGGCCTCGGTCCGACGTCGAGCGGCACCCGGACATCTCGTCGCAGCACTCCGGAGGCGAGTCCTGGACAGCTGCACTGCGACGTCGCTGGTCGATTCTGGGCTCGAGCCTGCCGCTGTTCACCCCGACCATGCTGGTGGCCGCGCTCACCGCCTGCGCGTCCAGCCTCGCGGCCATCGCCCTGACCGCCGTCTCCGCGTGGCTCATCGTCGAAGCTTCGTACCAGCCGCCGATCATGCTGCTCATGGTCGCCATCGTCGGTGTGCGATTCTTCGGGCTCAGCCGCTCCGTGCTGCTCTACGCCAGTCGGCTGAGACTCCACTCGGCGATCTTCGCCGCGCTCACGAAACTGCGCACACGGCTGTGGGAGCACTTCGAGCGTGTCGGCATGAGTGATCGGCGGCTGCTGACCTCGGATTCGGCGCTGCGCGCCATGGTCGCCGACGCCGACGACGTCCGCGACCTGGTGCCCCGGACTCTGTTCCCGCCTTTCGTCTCCACCATGGTCGTCATCGGCGTGAGCATCACCGCAGCACTTCTCGACGTAAGGTCACTGGTCTGGTTCATCCTGGTGGGCGCCGTCAACCTCGTCATCGTCCCGATTCTCGTCATCCGGGCAGAGAGCCGGTTGGCGTACGGAATCAGGGAGGACCGCAACCGGATCCTGTCCGTGCTCACTCGCGCTCTGTACGCAAAGGACGACCTGCGCACGAACCGGGTCGACTCTGCGGTCCTCGGCCTGTTGGCCGACTTGGAGGCCGACCTCGAGAAGAAGCAGAAGGCCTCTGCCCGCAACTTCGGGCTCGCCCAACTGTGGCTGCAGCTGAGCACGTTCACCACCGCAGTCATCCTGGCGGTGTCCACGGATGCTCCGACCGAGATCGTCGCGGTGCTCTCCCTCATGGCCTTGGGCCTGGGCGAAGTGTTCGCTTCGGCACTCGAAGCGTTCCGCCAGCTGCCCGCCCTGGGGTCGGCACTGGACTGTCTGCCCAATGCGGACAGTGCGGCGGACCGCGACGCCGAGGACTCGGGACTCGACGTCGACGTGCAGGCTCCTGCTGCCGGAACGACGGCCGGCGAGAGCGACGACTCGTCGTGCCGCTCTGGCCCGGTCGAGCTCGTCGGCGTCGACGCCCTCGAATTCGATGAGATCACCGTCGGATGGGACGATCAGGCTATCGTCGCAGGACTGGACCTGAGAGCTCAACGCGGCAGTTGGACCGTGCTGTGCGGTGACAGCGGAACCGGTAAGACGACGAGCCTGAGCGTGCTCCTGCGGTTCCTCGACCCCTGGTCCGGCAGCTACCGTGCCCGTGACCGGAGCGGGACCGACCACGATATGCTCACCTGCTCACCCGAAGACCTCGTCGGCCGAATCGCCTGGTGCCCTCAGGAGGCACACGTCTTCCGCTCCACAGTGCGCGGCAATCTCGCACTCGCCGGGCGGTCGGTCCCCGGGGACGACGAGATGATCTCCGTGCTGAGAGCGGCAGGACTGAGCGACTGGGCCGACTCTGCGGGGCTCGACCGGTGGGTCGGCGACCACGGAGCGGAGATCTCCGGCGGTCAGCGACAGCGTTTGTCAGTGGCCAGAACCCTGCTGACCGGAGCCGATGTGATCGTCCTCGACGAACCGACGGCGCACTTGGACGATGAGACGGCTCGGCTGCTCATCGACGATCTCCGCGGGAGCCTGGGCGACCGCACGGTCGTCATGGTCACCCATGACAGGAGACTGATCGCGGACGGCGATGAGGTCGTCGACCTCGGCACAGTCGAACCGGGTGCAGCGGGCCTCGGCACACGCGACCCCGAGGGCGAACACTCGAGAGTCTGAGGTCAGTCCCGTTTCGACCCGAACATGATCTCGTCCCAGCTCGGGATCGAGGCACGCGAGTTCTTCTTCGACTTCGGCTTCGTATCCTTCGCCGAGGCCGAGTCCTTGAACTGATCGTCGTGATCGCTCACTCCGGGCTCATTGAGCAGGGAGAGCTGATTCTCGTCGTCGAAGACGCCGACCTTCTCGGTCGGCTCCTGCGGTTCCTCAGCCGAGGCAGCCGCATCTTCGAAGGCGAAGACTTCGTCATCGGTGGCGGCTTCGGGCTGGCCCGGAGCGGTGTGCGCTCCCTGCGGGTGAGTCTCGGGGTCCTCGGTGACCGCGCGCAGACGGGTCCGCGGCTCTTCCTCGGCGTGGCGGCGCTTGCGCAGATTCTCCAGAATCCGGCCGGTTTCGGCCTGATGATCGCGGGCCTGCTGCGACGGCGCCGAACCGGCGGTGGGCCGGACCGGTCCGTCGGCGGCGATCGACGCGGACGACTGATCGGTCGCCGGGAGGACATCGACCTCCTCGGTGTTCCTCTGTCGTTCGGCCCCGCTGCCGTAGTTCGGGATCGGTCCGGTGTCGGTGGGACCGGAATCGGCGAGCCACTTCGCCTCATCGTCGATCGGGGTCAGCGAACGGCGGTAGTAATGCCAGCTGGCGGTGCGGACACGATCAGCGGCGGTGAAGCTGAGTTGGATGTACCAGTTGCCGTCCTGCTGCTTCCAGGAATCCCACTCCATCGTCTCGATATCGACGTCGCGCATCGCCAGGCGTTCCTGACACAGCTCGATGAGCGGAGTCGGTTCACCGTTGGGATCATGATCGGAATAGATGGGATGGCGGCTGGCGAGGTAGGCGGTGCGTTCGCGTTCGGCCATCGCCGGACCTTCGTAAGTGCGCACGTATTCGATGTCGGCACCGGTGGCGGCCACGACCTCCTCGGCGTCCATGCCGCCGCGGATCATGGCCTGGATCTCTTTCGGGCGCACGGGAGTCTCGGACTTGGGGTGGGAGCGGTCCCTGCGGACCGCGGCGAAGAGAGCCTCATCGAGGACGACTCGGTACTGAAGCCCGTTCTCGTCGTTCAACAGCAGATGTGTGCCGTCTGCGTTGACTCCGTTCAAGATCAGTTCACGCATTGCCTTAAGCTCCTTTGTCGCGTCTCAGAAGCATCGTGTCACGTTCGGCGCGTCGTACCGGGCAGATTTCCGCGCGAGTCGCGAAATCACGGGGCAGATCGGGAGCCGGCGGGGTGATTCTGTGAGACCGGCCACGCACGTGCGAGAAATGTGCGAAAGGGGAACCTGCGCGTCGGCTCCGACAGCGTCGCCACCACGCCGCCGGCGTCGCCACGACACCGGCGAGGGCGGGCGTCGGACCCTCCGGTCGGCGTCTGCACCGTGAGTGGGCGCGGCTCACTGTGCGGACAGCGGGCCGAGCGGCTCTACAGTCTGTAAAATCGGGAAGGTGAATACGACTGCACCCATCGACGCCCTGATCCTCATGTCATTCGGAGGACCGGAGGCCCCAGAAGAAGTGGTTCCATTCCTGCGCAACGTCACCGCCGGCCGCGGGATTCCCGAGGAACGGCTCGAGGAGGTGGGGGAGCACTATTTCGGTTTCGGAGGCAAGTCTCCGATCAACGATCAGAACAAGGCGCTGCTGGCCGCGCTGCGCGACGAACTCGATCGCCGCGGAATCGAGACCCCGCTGATCTGGGGCAACCGCAACTGGGATCCTTATCTCACCGACGAGGTGCGCAAGCTGGCACAGGACGGTGCCACGCAGTTCCTCTCGATCGACACCTCCGCGTATTCCTCCTACTCGTCGTGCCGGCAGTACCGTGAGGACTTCGCGAAGACGATCGACACGCTCAAGGACGAGGGTCTCACCGTCTCGATCGACAAGATCCGTCAGTTCTACAACCATCCCGGCTACGCCGACGCCTGCGCCGACTGCCTGGCCGACGGCCTCGCCGATTTCCGGTCGAAGGTCGGGCAGATCGATTCGACCAAGCACCGGATCCTCTTCGTCACCCACTCGATCCCGAACGTCATGCAGGACGCCTCAGAGGTGACCACCAACGGATACCGGGCCCAGCACGAAGAACTCATCGACCACCTCATGGGGCGCATCGATGAGGCCGATCGTGTTCCGTCCGAACTCGTCTACTGCTCACGTTCCGGCTCACCTGAGGTGCCCTGGCTCGAACCCGATGTCAACGACCGGATGACCGAACTTGCCGAGGAGGGGGTGACCGGTGTCGTGCTCGTGCCCATCGGTTTCATCTCCGACCATATGGAGGTCGCTTTCGACCTCGACACCGAAGCGAAGGAGACTGCTGAGGAGCTCGGTCTCGACTTCACCCGGGTCGACACCGTCGGCACTCATGACGCCTTCGTCAGGGGACTCGTCGACCTCGTCGAGGAGCGCGTGGCTCAGCTGCGCGGGGAAGACGTCGACGTTCCGGCTCTGCCCGGGACGAAGGCTCTGGTGCCTGGCAGCGGAGCCTGCAGCATCGACTGCTGCCGCGGCCGCATCGAACGTGCAACCTATCCGAACTGGGCCATGGCGAACTGAGTCCTGAAGACGAATGAACCCTCCCTCACCGAATCGGTGAGGGAGGGTTCATTGCTGTGTGTTCTCTCAGTAGTCGTCGGGACTCGGGATGACCGGCAGGGCTCCCGTCTCGGCCTGGATCACCTCGGCGATGGGACCGGTGTCGACATCGTTGCGTCCGGCCAATTCCATCAGGTTCTGCAGGTCGTCGATGAGATTTTCGACGAGGAAGTCGTCACCGGCGGAACGGGCCTCGTGAATGCGATGACGGACATCATCGATTCGTGTGTCGAGCTGATCAGCGAATTCACTCATTGTGGATCCGTCCTTCCTCGGGCCGCCTCCACAGGGGACGAGCCCGGTATTCGACCGACAGAGCGTGCTGTCGGTGCTGTCCATCACAAGCATTCTTGCAGAGCATTTCGTGAACTCTATGTGTGCTCCGTCCATGCGGACAAGCTGGTGACGAGAATCACCGCATCAGGTGCTCATTCCATCTTGCCAACGGCAAGCATACAGTGCACAATGCTGGGGACACATCTCGGAAGAGGAGAAGATGCTCCTCTTCGGCACCCCCTCCGGACAGAGAGCGATGAGGCCATATGGCAACAGACTACGACGCACCTCGCAAGCAAGACGATGAGATCAAAAGCGATTCGATCGAGCAGCTCAAGGCCCAGCGTTCCCAGGCTCAGGCGAGCAAGATCGACGAAGACGAGACTGCAGTAGCCGAAGGCTTCGAACTTCCCGGTGCGGACCTGTCGAACGAAGAGCTCTCCGTTCGGGTCCTGCCGAAGCAGAACGATGAGTTCACCTGCATGGAGTGCTTCCTGGTCCGCCATCGTTCTCAGCTTGCGACCGAAGAAGGCGGTGTCCCCATCTGCACAGACTGTGCAGGCTGAATCGCTTCTCTTCGCGAAAACCCGAAAACGGACCGCACCCTCAAAAGGGTCGCGGTCCGTTCTTCTCCCCTTACTACCTGACGGCGGCCCAGCAACCTCGCGCGAGGTTGCTGGGCCGCCGTCAGGTAGTAATCAGGGGGTGAGGGCGGCGGCTAGTTTGTGGGGGTGACGGCTCGAGACGAGCCAGTACGGGGTCGGATCCGTCTCATCGTCGAGATCGATGCGGACGACGGATTTCACCCACGGGCGGATCTTGAGGAAGGCGCGGGCGTCGAGATCGACACCGCGGGCCTGCCGGGCCTCCTCGCCGTCGAAGGCGACCGCACCCGGAACGAACGTGCGGTCGATATGAGCTTCGCCGACGAACAGCTGCCGTTCGGTGACGATGATCGTCAGCGTCAGCGAATTCAGCCACCAGGCGAAGAGGACGAAGCTGACGACGGGAAGGATGATGGTGCCGAGCTGCCAGACGGGCATGACCATGAGTGCCGTGGACAGAGCGGCCACCACGACGAGGATCCACATGCCGACCGAGGGGCGGACCTTCTCCTGATAGACCACGTGGGTTCCGGATTGAGTTGTTGCCATGCGGCCATTGTCCCATAGCGAGAAGTTTGGCCACGCTCAGGCTGGAGCGTTAGAGTGCATCTTTGTGACGGAAACCGTGAAGATCAACCTCCAGCTCCTCGACGCGGGCATGAGCGCGCCCGGCTACGCGCATGCGAGCGACGCCGGTGCAGACCTGCATTCGGCGATCGACTTCGTGCTCGAACCGTTCGAGCGCCGTGTCGTTCCGACCGGAATCGCGATCGCCCTGCCAGAGGGCTATGCGGCCTTCGTGCATCCGCGTTCGGGCCTGTCGAGCAAGCACGGAGTCACGGTCGTCAATGCGCCGGGCACCATCGACGCCGGCTATCGCGGCGAGATCAAGGTGCCGCTGATCAACCTCGACGCGAAGACCCCGCTGCGCGTCGTGCGCGGCGACCGCATCGCCCAACTCGTGATCCAGAGGATCGCTCACGCCGACTTCGACATCGTCGAATCCCTCGAAGACAGCGCCCGCGGCGCCGGGGGATTCGGATCCACCGGCGGAATCGTCGCCGGCCTCAGCGAAAAGGAGAAGTGAGGACTTATGGGACTGTTCTCCCGGTTCAAGAAATCCACACCGACCGATGACGACGTCCGCGCCGACGACGAACTCACCGACGACGATGAGCTTGACGCTCAGGACACCGACACCGAGGCGGCCGATCGTGCAGACGACGCCGATGACGACGAGGCAGAGTCCGCCGTAGAGGCGGCCGAGTCCGATGACGATGTCGACGAGGAAGAAGCGCGGCTGGAGAAGTCCGCGCCCTTCGACCGGTCCGAGAAGGGCCCCTTCGACATCTCCGAGGAGTACCCGGAGCATGACCGCCTCGACCTCGGCGCGCTCAAGGTGCCCGTCGTCGACGGCATGCAGGTGCGCCTGGACACGGACGACGATTCTCAGCGCGTGCTGGCCGTCACCCTCATCCACGACGGTGGAGGCATCCAGCTGCAGGCGTTCGCGACACCACGCTCCGAGGGCCTGTGGAACACGGTGCGCGGTCAGCTCGCCGAATCCGTGACCAAACAGGGTGGGGAATCGACCGAGCTGCACACCTCTCTCGGCAAGGAGCTGGCCATCGAGGTTCCGGCGAAGACGGAATCCGGTCGCCCCGGCAAACGCGCCATGCGCTTCGCCGGCATCGACGGACCACGCTGGTTCGTCCGCGCCGTGTTCTCCGGCAAGGCCGTGACCGATGACGAGGTGCGTGCCGAACTCTCCGCACTCTTCCGCGGAGTCGTCGTCGATCGTGGTGAGGAGGCGATGGCTCCGCGCGAGCTCATCGCACTGACCGCACCGCAGGTCGACCAGGACGAGGCGGAGGAGAAGAAGGACGAGGACGAACTCAACCCCTTCGAACGCGGCCCCGAGATCACAGAGGTCCGCTGAGCGCTGATGCGGAACCTCATCCCTCGCCTCGTGCGCGACTTCGGATCCCGTGAGGCCGAGGCCCGGGCTGATCTGCGACTGGTCAGCCAGATCCCCGGGGTCATTCCGGTCGAAGAGCTGGAGGCGCGAAAGACCTCACGCATCGCCGGAGTCGTTTCAGCGACCACTCAGTCGTGCAGCGCCGACAGCCCCAGGCTCGACATCACCGTCGCCGATGGCACCGGCGAAGCCCGCGCCCAGTTCCTCGGACGCCGGGAGATCAGCGGCATCCGTCCCGGGTCCCTCATCGTCTTAGAAGGACGGTTCTGCGGCAAGGACGGAGTGCTCACCGCACACAATCCCGTCTACGAACTCCTGCAGACCCGCGACGACTCCGACGACTGACCGTCCCGAGGGGCCGGGCGGCCGTCGGCCGCAGAACTGACGATCTCGGCCGCAGACGACCGGGCTCAGCCCTCTGCGTTCTCGTCGGCCTTCGCAGTCTCCTGCAGCAGCGCTAGCAGCGCCGGCTCCTGATCGGGGGAGGAGAGGAAGAACAGTTCGTCTCCGGCCTCGATGACATCATCGGCGCTCGGAGCGAACGCCCGCGAATTGCGGATGATCGCCACCAGCACCGTATCGAGCGGGAAGGTGATCCCACCGACGCGCTCGGCCACGAGTTCGGCGTTCTCGTGCACGGTGAACTCGAGCAGGCCCGCCTGCCCGCGTTCGAAGCTCATGAGGTGGACCAGGCCGCCGACTTCCACGGCCTCCTCGACGAGCGCGGTCATCAGGCGCGGAGTGGAGACGGCGACATCGACGCCCCAGTTGTCGTCGAAGAGCCATTCGTTCTTCGGATTGTTCACCCGCGAGACCGTCCTGGGCACCCCGAACTCGGTCTTCGCCAACAGGGAGAGCACCAGATTGGTCTTGTCATCTCCCGTCGCGGCCACGACGACATCGGCCTCCTCCAGTCCTGCCTCGGCGAGACCGGCGAGCTCGCAGGCATCGGAGAGCAGCCATTCGGCACCCGGAATGCGCTCATGGCCCAGCGCCTCCTTGCTCTGGTCGATGAGCAGGACCGAATGGTCCTTGTCCAGCAGCTCCCTGGCCACCGAACGTCCGACGGAGCCGGCTCCGGCGATGATGACCCTCATTCTTCTTCCTCCACGGTTCGCACGGGCTGATCGAGGATCCGTTCGATCTCGCCGAGGCGGTCGACCGGAGCCATGAGATGGACGAGGTCGCCGTCCTGGAGGAGCAGATCATCGTGGGCGACGATGCCCTCGGACAGGCGGGTGACATAGGCGACCCGAGCCTTGGTCCGTGTTTCGATCTCCTTGATCGGACGGGCCACCCAGCCAGGATCCAGATGCACCTCCGCCAGGACGAGGTTGCCGGAGGGCTCACGGTATTCGGTGATCGACCCCTGCGGGACGAGCTTGCGCATCACCTGCTCGGCCGTCCACCGCACGGTGGGCACCGTGGGGATGCCGAGACGTTCGAAGACCTGCGCACGGTCAGGATCGTAGATGCGGGCGGCGACATTGCTCACCCCGAAGGTCTCACGAGCGACACGCGCGGCGAGGATATTCGAATTGTCACCACTGGAGACGGCGGCGAAGGCGAAGGCCTCGGCGGTCTTCGCCTGGGACAGGGTCTCGCGGTCGAAACCGACGCCGGTGATCGTCGAACCGCTGAAATCCCGACCGAGCTTGAGGAATGCGTCGGGGTCTCGGTCGACGACTGCGACGGAGTGCCCATTCGCATCAAGGGCTTTGGCCAGGGAGGCCCCGACTCGACCGCAGCCCATAATCACGAAGTGCATGGGTAATCCTTCCCGCAGTGATCTACCATTGGTTGCCGTGGCCAGCAGTTTTTCTGATGCCGTCAAAAGACTACTCGTTGGACGGCCCTTCCGCAGTGAGGACAGGCGTGCGCCTGCGCTGAAGAAGCGCATCGCGATGCCCGTCTTCGCCTCCGACATGCTCTCCTCGGTGGCCTACGCCCCCGATGAGATCCTGCTGGCACTGTCGCTGACCTCACTTGTGGCCCTGACCGTCGCCCCCTGGATCGGTGTGGCCGTCGGCATCGTCATCCTCGTGATCGTCGCCTGCTACCGCATCAACGTCAAGGCGTACCCCTCCGGCGGCGGTGACTACGAGGTGGCCTCGAAGAACCTCGGCTCCGGTGCCGGGCTCGTCGTCGCCGCGGCCCTCCTCGTCGACTATGTGCTCACCCTGGCCGTGTCGATGACGGTCTTCGCCGCCTACATCACCACGGCGTTCCCGATGCTCGCGCCCTACCGTGTGCCCGTGGCCATCGTCGGCATCCTGCTCATCTGCTTCGCCGGTCTGCGCGGTTCCCGGGCCACTCCGATGCTGCTGGCCGTGCCGACCTACCTGTTCCTCGGTGCCGTGTTCCTCACGATGTCGGTCGGTCTCATCCGCGTCGGGCTCGGTGACACCCCGCACGCCCAGACCGCCGACTACACGGTCGTGCACAGCAACATCGGCGATCAGGCGACGCTCGGCCTGGCCACCGTCCTCATCGTCCTGCGCGCGTTCTCGTCCGGTGCCGTCGCACTGGCCGGCGTGCAGACCGTGGCCACGGCGGTTCCGGCGTTCAAGAAGCCGCGCGGCAAGAACGCCGGCAACACCCTGCTGCTGTCGGGTCTGCTCGCCGCCCTCATGCTCACAGGGCTGACCTATCTGGCGTCGGTCACCGGCATCAAATACGTCGACGACCCGCATCTCTATCTCGTCCGCGGCGACGGCAGCCCGGTCAGCGCCGAATACGAACAGGAGCCCGTCCTCGCGCAGCTGGCGCACGCGATCTTCGACAATGCGCCTGCGATGTTCTTCATCGTCGTCCTCATCACCGCGCTCGTGCTCATCGCCGCTGCGAACACTGCGGTCGAGGGGTTCCCCGGACTGGCCTCTCGGCTGGCCCGCGACGAATTCCTGCCAAGGCAGCTGGCGACGAAGGGCGATCGACTCACCTTCTCCAACGGCATCCTGCTGCTGGCCGCAGCGGCGATCGTCCTCGTCGTCGCCACGTCCGCCTCGGCGACGGTGCTCATCCAGCTCTACCTCGTCGGGGTCTTCGCCAGCTTCGTCCTCGGCCAAGCGGGTATGGTCCTGCACTGGCGCAAACGGCTGCGCCTGGTCATCGATTCGAAGACCCGGATGCGGATGCACTTCAACCAGGTCGTCAACGCCGTCGGCTGCGTGCTCGCCGCCGGCGTCCTCATCGTCGTCATCGTCTCGAAGTTCCTCGCCGGCGCCTGGCTGGCGGTCGCCGCCATGGCCGGACTCTACCTCGTCATGGGCGCCATCCACCGACACTATTCGCGGGTGGCCCGCGAGCTCGCCCCCGACGCGGACGTGAACTCACGGACGATCCCGTCGAACACCCACGCCATCGTCGTCGTCACCGAAATCGACAAACCGACGATGCGGGCCCTCTCCTACGCCCGAGTGACCCGGTCGAGTCAGCTCGAAGCCGTCACCGTGGCCGTGGACGAAGAGGCCGCGGCCGGTCTGCAGAAACGATGGAACGAGATGGAGCTGCCGGTGCCGCTGACCGTGCTCGGCTCGCCGTACCGCGAACTCGTCCGTCCGATGCTCGCCCATATCCTCGCCATCCGCCGTAGGTCGCCCAGGGACCTCGTCATCGTCTACATCCCGCAGTTCGTCGTCGGTCGCTGGTGGGAGCACATCCTGCACAACCAGGTGGCTCTCAAACTGCGCACCCGACTGCTGCTGGTGCCCAACGTCGTCGTGGTCTCCGTGCCCTGGCGACTGAAATCCTTCTCTCGACAGTACGGCGGAGACGGACCCGATTCCGACACCTCGCTGTACAGACAGGCCTAGAACACGCATGAGCGACACTTCGGTTCCCGCCCAGGAACTCACCCTCGACATCGAGGCACCGGCGGCCGGCGGCACCTCCATCGCCCGACACGACGGTCAGGTCGTCTTCGTCTCCGGGGCCCTGCCCGGTGAGAAGGTCCGAGTCCGCACCGAGGCGGGACCGCCCGCCCGGTTTCTTCGCGCCGCCGTCACCGAGGTGATCGAGGCCTCGGCTCACCGCGTCCCCGATCGTCGCCTCGACTATGTCCCCGGTGGTTCGACCGACGGTTCCGGTGCGGGGTTCGCTGCGGGCCCCGATGCTGGGGCCGTGCCTGCTGCGGCAGGGTTCGGCGGAATGGAATTCGCCCACGTCGACCTCGCCCATTCCCGCGCGCTCAAGGCCGAGGTGCTGAACGACCAGCTTCAGCGCATCGGACATATCGACTGCGCCGCCGAGGTGTTTCCCGCGCCGGGCGAGACCGACGGCACGGACTGGCGCACCCGCGTGCAGCTGGCCGTCGACGAAGAGGGCCGTGCCGGAATGCTCGCCCCCAGATCACACGACGTCATCCCCGTCACCACGCCCCCTCTGGCCGCCGGGCCCGTGCACGACCTCGACATGACGACACTGCATGTGCCGGGAGTCCGCCGACTCGAATTCGCGTGGGCCGGCGACCATGGCGCGCTCATCGTCCGTGGTCGGCCCACTGCGCAGGTCCTCGATGAGATCGAGTCCTGGCTGCCGACGTCGTTCTCCCTCTTCGCCGAGGCGACCGGACCGGAGCAGAGTCGTGGTCGTGGTCGCGGGGGTCGTCCCCGTGGTCGCGGTCGTTCCCATGCGCCCGCTCCCGCCCTGCGCGTGATCCGTGGAGACCGCACCCTGACCGAAACGGTCGACGGTCGTGACTTCACCGTCGGCGCCGACGGCTTCTGGCAGGTGCACCGGGATGCGGCCGCACTGCTCAGCTCGGAGGTCGTCAGAGTCCTTCCTGCCGATGTCGGGGCGATCACCGACCTCTACTGCGGGGTCGGACTCCTCGGCATCACTGCCGCCCGGGCCACCGGAGCGCCTCTGTTCGGGGTCGAAGGGGTGGAGACAGCCATTGCTCATGCTCGAGACAATGCCGCCGATCTCGAGTCCCGATTCCTCGCTCTCAGCGTGGATCGGGCCCGACTGCCCGAATCGGACGTCATCATCCTCGACCCGCCACGGGCGGGCGCCGGGAGGAAAGCCACCTCGGCGATCATAGAATCAGCGGCACGCACCCTGGTCTACGTTTCCTGTGACCCGGCCACGCTGGCTCGGGACCTCACGGCTCTCACAGGCGGGGGATTCGCGATCGAGAGCCTCACCGGCTTCGACCTCTTCCCGCTGACCTCGCACCTGGAGACGGTCACCGTGCTCCGGCGGTGACCGACCGGTGACCTCAGGCGGTGACCGAGCGGCGGGGGAGGAGGACGAGCGCGATGAGGGCGATGAACGTCGTGAGGAAGCCCCACAGTCCCCACCAGCCGCCCGACCGGCCCTTCTCCTTCGCGAATGAGCTGCAGACGACGGCGAAGATGATGCCGACGAGCAGTGCGCCGAAGCCGAATCCGGCGCCTAGTGTGAACGGGTCCATGGGATCTCCTCGGGGGTGGCAGGCGAGTGCGCTGCTGCTTTGAGTGTGCTGTCCAGGCTAGGCCGCGCGACCCGGCCGCGGCCCTGGTGATGACCGCACGAGGGCCTGCGGAAAACCCGATCGCAGGGTTTCGCACCTCCGTGTGCCATGGTGGTCAAAGCCCCTCAAATGCGATAGAATTTATCTTGACGTCAAGATACTTTTGGAAACATATGTGTCGCGTAAATCGGTGCGTGATGCAAGGGTCCGACCGCCGAGTCGGACGGACCCGGTTTCTTGGATGAGTGTCGGATGAAACAGGAGAATCACGATGAGCAACGTCGATACGTTCAAATCGAAGAGCACCCTGACCGTAGGCGATAAGGATTATGAGATCTATCGCCTGGACCAGGTCAAAGGGTCGGAGAAGCTTCCCTTCAGCCTCAAGGTGCTGTTGGAGAACCTGCTGCGCACGGAAGACGGCGCAAACATCACTTCGGAACATATTGAAGCCCTCGGCAGCTGGGACCCCAATGCCGAACCCGATACGGAGATCCAGTTCACCCCCGCCCGCGTGGTGATGCAGGACTTCACCGGTGTGCCCTGCATCGTCGACCTCGCCACCATGCGCGAGAAGGTCGTCGAGCTCGGCGGCAGCCCGGATCAGGTCAACCCGCTGGCTCCGGCCGAGCTGGTCATCGACCACTCGGTGCAGATCGACCGCTTCGGCACCGCTGACGCCGTCGAGCTCAACATGGACATCGAATACCAGCGCAACGGTGAGCGCTACCAGTTCCTGCGCTGGGGCCAGACCGCATTCGAAGACTTCAAGGTCGTGCCTCCGGGCATGGGCATCGTTCACCAGGTCAACATCGAGCACCTGGCTCGCGTGGTCATGCCGCGCGAGGTCGACGGAGTCCTCCGGGCCTACCCGGACACCCTGGTCGGCACCGACTCGCACACCACGATGGTCAACGGCCTCGGTGTGCTCGGTTGGGGCGTCGGCGGCATCGAGGCAGAGGCCGCCATGCTCGGCCAGCCCGTGTCGATGCTCATCCCGCGCGTCGTCGGCTTCAAGCTCACCGGTGAGATCCCCTCGGGTGTCACCGCAACCGACGTTGTGCTCACGATCACCGATATGCTCCGCCAGCACGGAGCCGTCGGCAAGTTCGTCGAGTTCTACGGCAAGGGCGTCGCCGAGGTGCCGCTGGCCAACCGCGCCACCATCGGCAACATGAGCCCCGAGTTCGGTTCGACCGCCGCGATCTTCCCGATCGACGAAGTCACCATCGACTACCTCAAGCTCACCGGCCGTTCGGAAGAGCAGATCCAGCTCGTCGAGGACTACGCCAAGACGCAGGGACTCTGGCACGATCCGGAGAACGAAGTCGAGTACTCCGAGTACCTCGAACTCGACCTGTCCACCGTGGTGCCCTCGATCTCCGGACCGAAGCGCCCGCAGGACCGCATCGAGCTCTCCGATGCCAAGAGCCAGTTCGCTAAGGACATCCACAACTACGCCGCTCCCGGCGAGGAGTCGAAGTCCGTGGACGTCAGCACCGCTGACGGGCGCAACTTCGAGCTGGCCAACGGTGCCGTGGCGATCGCTTCGATCACGTCCTGCACCAACACCTCGAACCCCTCGGTGATGATGGCCGCCGGCCTGCTGGCACGCAATGCCCGCAAGCGCGGACTCAACTCGAAGCCGTGGGTCAAGACCTCGATCGCACCGGGTTCGAAGGTCGTCACCGAGTACTACAACAAGGCCGGCCTCATCGAGGACCTCGAAGCGCTGAACTTCTACATCGTCGGCTACGGCTGCACCACCTGCATCGGCAACTCCGGTCCGCTGGACTCGGAGATCTCGAACAGCATCCAGGACAACGACCTCTCGGTCACCGCAGTCCTGTCGGGCAACCGCAACTTCGAGGGCCGCATCAGCCCGGACGTGAAGATGAACTACCTCGCTTCGCCTCCGCTGGTCATCGCCTACGCACTGGCCGGCACCATGGACTTCGACTTCGAGAACCAGCCCCTGGGCAAGGACTCGGACGGCGTCGACGTCTATCTGGCCGACCTGTGGCCCTCGCCTGAAGAGGTTGAGTCGGTCATCGCCGATTCGATCTCGACCGATATGTTCGACAACGAATACGGTCGCATCTTCGACGGTGACGAGCGCTGGCAGCAGCTCGACACCCCCGAGGGCAAGGTCTTCGAGTGGGACGACGAGTCGACCTACGTGCGCAAGCCCACTTTCTTCGACGGCATGGGTCTCAAGCCCGAAGCCGTCAAGGACATCAAGGGCGCCCGCGTGCTCGCGAAGCTCGGCGACTCGGTGACCACCGACCACATCTCGCCCGCAGGTTCCTTCAAGGCCGATACCCCGGCCGGCAAGTACCTCGTCGAGCACGGCGTCGAGCGCAAGGACTTCAACTCCTACGGCTCGCGTCGCGGCAACCACGAAGTCATGATCCGCGGAACCTTCGCGAACATCCGTCTGCAGAACCAGCTCCTCGACGGAGTCCAGGGTGGCTTCACCCGCGACTTCTCGCAGGAGGGCGGACCGCAGACCACGATCTACGACGCCTCCGTGAACTACCAGGCTGCCGGCACCCCGCTGGTCGTCCTCGGTGGCAAGGAGTACGGCTCGGGATCCTCGCGTGACTGGGCTGCCAAGGGCACGAAGCTGCTCGGCGTCGAAGCCGTCATCACCGAAAGCTTCGAGCGCATCCACCGCTCGAACCTCATCGGCATGGGCGTTCTGCCGCTGCAGTTCCCCGCCGGCGAATCCGCTGATTCGCTCGGACTCGACGGCACCGAGACCTTCTCCATCGAAGGCGTCACGGAGCTCAACGAGGGCAAGACCCCGGCGACCGTCAAGGTCACCGCCGAAAAGGAAGATGGCACAAAGGTCGAATTCGACGCCGTCGTCCGCATCGACACCCCGGGTGAAGCCGACTACTACCGCAACGGCGGCATCCTGCAGTACGTGCTTCGCCAACTTGCCGATAGTTGATCTGATCGGCTCGGATACGAGGCGATCTAGCACCTGACACGCCCGGCGTGTCTCGGTTCAGCATCTCACACATGTGCCCCGTCAGGCTTCGGCCTGACGGGGCACATGTGTGCCCATGCCGCACGAGACCTTGGCACCCGTGACGCGAACCAGTTCCACTAAGCCAGCCGGTCTGAGATGCTGTTGCGGGACGACTAAGGTGCACACAGTCAACTCGGGAGTCAAGCGCGCTGACCGAACGATCCATTGAAACGCGCTTTCGGCGAGAATGCCCTGCAGATCGAGGCACGGACGATTTCCTCCGTCGCTTGAGCCGAAGCGTTGCCGGCCCTGGTTGAGCAGCCGACGATCTGCACCTTCGCAGTTATGCGCGGCACACAAGGTCCACGGTGTGGGCCTGCGATTGAAGTTGATGTCTGAATCGCCTAGCCTGGGTCATGTAATGTCCCGGTGACTATTCGAACTTCAAGGCTCGGACTCTCGGGGCAACAGTCTTTTTCGGGGGTGTCCAGGACTATAGCTGCTCGACGTCGTGGCGGCTGTCCGGCATCGTCGAGAGGTCTACAGACGATGAGACCGGTTGCCCGTTACCTTCAAAGTAGCCCTACCATCGGTCAGTCCAGCGACCCCTTTCCATCCTGATGGATGATGGGGTTTCTTAAAAGGTAACGGGGGAGCCGAAGGTGGTGAGGTAGCGCTCAAGCGCCGCAGTGAGGTAGCGCTCAAGCGCCGCAGGGTGAACCAGGGAGGCCTTGCCAGCGTCGGGTGTCCCGCGGAGGCCGTTGTCGCAGTTGACTCTCACCATCCTCAGCAGCCCGGCGTGCTAGTTGCGATCGCGGAGCTGCGAGGCATCTATGCACCATTACGGGGCGTCGTAGGTCGTCGAAGTGTGATTCGTCAGTGCTGGGCGAGCAGCGACTTCGACGCGCTCGAGGGCCTCCATGATCAGCGGGCGAAAGGGCGGGCGCAGATGTATTGGCCGGGCAGATCGTGGAAGGACGTGTTCTCATGCTGGAGTTGATCCGTGCTGCCTTGCTGGAAGGGGATGATGTACAGCGGCAGGCGGTAGTAGCTGTGATGTGGCGCAGGTACCGCAGCGCGCGTTCACGATTGAGTACGATCAGCCCTCGGTCGACGAGGCGATTGACGAGCTCATTCAACTCCGGGGCCGGCTTGTCGTAGTGCAGAGTTCCGCGGGGACGAGCTGGGCGGGGAGCACGGCTCTACTGCGACTTCCGCGCTCCTCTTGGACCTAAGCAGTGAAAATCCCCCAAGTGCGCATCGTGGAGAGGCGTGGGGGATGTGGTGGCTTCAAACTAGCACATTCAGCAAGCCGACGACGTCCGGCGCTTCACGCCACCGTATTGTGGGCGCGGCGCAGATCGGCCAGGGTCTCGTCGATGTCGCTGGTCTCGTCGACGTCGACGGAGAGAGCATCGATGGCCGCGTACTGGGGATGCCACCGCCGCTCGCGACAGTCGAGCACGTCGGTCAAACCGATCCGGCGGTGCGTGCCTGAGTGGGTGTAGGGCAGCTGACCCTGTTCGAGAGCCTTGATGAGCGTGAGTCGGCTTATCCCCAGGAGATCAGCGGCCTGCTGTGTGGTCAGCGCCCGCGAGGTCGGCGATACCGTGACGGACGGTCCCCGAAGCATCACGTCTACGACGTGCAGCAGGACCTCGTAGATCTCCTCCGGCAACTCGACCCGATCGTCATCGGTGTCGCTCATCAGGTAGCGCCCGTGGGTGCGGGTTCCGTACCTCCGGGACAGGGAGCACGTGGCAGATACGACCGGGCTTGCCCACATAAGCGACGAGACGAGTGAACGGAGCGAGAGTATTGTTCGCGGACATAGCTGGCTCATTATCCGTAGTGGGTGCAAGTCAATAGTGTTTGCTTCGAATGGTCTAGCGGTGCCGCTCCGTGTTCACAAGCAAAAGACCCTAATTGAAGGAGTCATTTCAACGCGGAGTCCAGTCCGACGCCCAGGGGCTGACCCGCCCGGGCTCGCAATTGGAATACTGAAGCGCTACGCCGAGCGTTAGTAAGGCACATCGTGCAAGCGCGCTTACTGTTGAGAACGACTAATCAGAGTTTCTCAGTGTTGAGACGATTTGATCGATTTGTGCAGGTGACAGAGGTGGTGCGTCTTCTGCCATTGCGGCTCCTGCGCGGCGAAGATTTTCGAGCAGGTACTGGGGCTTGCGTCTTGACGTCTGACTACACGCGCAGGCATCACTGTAGAGAGACAGAGCTGACGGCTCAGCGATACTCGTGGACGACGGGGAGATCCGGTGTTGCGCTCGGATCGAGCTGTTGAACGAGGGCGCTGATGTTTGCTCGGGAGCGCAGTTTGGGTGTGGAGTGTCGTTTGCAATCGACGCTTCGATGAGGCTCTCTACTTCTTCGGACATCAACGGCAGGGTATGCATCAGGCTGTACCTCGAGGCTGTGCGTAGATCGGTCCAAGGAATGCCAAAAGAAACCAGCCAGAAGGGGATGGCATTGCGCTAGCCACTTGTCTAACTGTTTCAGACGGTCCCATCACGCTGATTTTAGTGGAACTTATCACTTCCATCTAGTGGTAGTTTTCTGAAGCGAGCTTGGAGACTGTAACGACGGCTTTCTGATGGGTGCCAGTATTTCGCGTGTCGCTAGTTATGCTGGGCGGGTCGTGGCCGGGCCGTGGGACAGCTTGAATTGATCAGTCAACGTAGACAGAATCCCGTTCGAGGTTGTCTGCTGCCAGGGCATTTTGGTTGGATACTGTCTGCAGACCGGTTGCCCTCACCGCTGTGCGATAGTGTTAGTCGTCCTGATGGTTGCTTCGTTGGCTCCCTCCGTGCATGTTCCACCGAATGTTCAAATCTTCGGCCTTTCGGACCACCGATTCAGGTAAAGTGTCGTGCCAGTATTTCGCACGAAGAGCTGCGATCCAGCGTCCTGCGCCCGGCCAGCCGTCGACTCCGTAAAGCTGCTTGACATTGATGTGGCCGTGTTTGCGATAGAACGGCTCTAGCTTGCTCAGCCGAGAGAGCAGGTCTGATTCTCGTCGTTCTGCCCGGGTCGGAGGTTTCGGTTTGCGATCTCGATATGGCGGTTGAAACCTGACTCCGATGGATTCGGCCTCAGCGATCTGCTCTTCAGTCAATTTTCCTCTTCGGTATTTAGACCGGAGATTGGATACCCATAGACCGATCGTCCAGCCGAGCCAAACTTCGTGTGCTTTTGGGTTGGCATGTCCGAAAATTCGGGCATACGACGATAGACGATTGATGCCTCGTGAAAAGTCGACTCTGCCCCGCCCCATGCCGAAGAGCATACCTGCCGAGCAATACAGCTCGAACGAGCTGACGACCTTCCTCGCTCTTGACCCTCCCCTTCGTTTGTCAGACGGACTCGATCGCTCTTCTGCACTCTTAGGACGTTGTGTCAGTGGGGCGGAGCATCATGATCGTATGACAGCTTTTGAGATCGTCAATTCGGTAGGCAGTAGTCTGGGCGCGGTTGCTGCCGTTGGGACTGCCGCATTTGCTGGGTGGGGAATTCATCGCACCTCCAGTGACAGTCGCGAGAAAGCTCAGCCATTTATGACAGCTGAGTTCGCATTGGCAGAGAACAGCGACGAGACCGTGCAGCTCATCGTGAAGAACTCGGGATCGACCCCGGCTAGAAATGTCGCAGTCATCTTTGACCCGCCGATTCCATCTGGAGACCCGGATAGTGCTGCTTGGAGACTCCGCGAACGATACGACTCTCCCATTTCGGTAATTGCGCCCGGCCAAAATTTCGCAAGTAACTGGTGGATGAATGACTACACCCTGAAGAATCCGTCGACCCGGAATATCCACGAGCTTCCAAATGAAGTGAATGTAACCATCTCCTACTCAGGAATCGACGGCACGCAATTGAGCGACGAATTCGCTCTCAACGCGTGGTTGATCCTGCTTGAAGGGCAACCTGTCTCATCCGACTCTGCGCTGGGGAATCTACGAACGATCGCCAAAGCAAGCCAGAAGAACGCAGCAGAAACGGCAAACCTTGCAGAATCAGTAGAAGCTCTGCGCTTTGACGAAAGGTACAGACGTTCGACTGACTGATAACGCTCTCGCAACTTGGAGGTTTTGCATGCACGGGCTCCGACTTAGACAGCGTCGTTGGTCAGTTGATAGATGAGTCGAATGCTCAGCTGATTACCGACAGCCCAAGAAACTTAGTTGCCATGTGAGAAGGTGGATTCGTAGTCGATTGCGACAGTGAGGCAGTCTTGAGCGGACTGGGGAACAGAGTAGTTCGATCGGTAAGGAGAGTTGCGGTGGCAGAGTGGAAACCCGGCTGGTTCGCCAGGCTGTTCAAAGGAGCAGGTTCGTGGCAACTCTCACTCGACGGCGGTCGACTCAGAGTCGACGGTATTGCTCAGCCCTTCAGCGCAGACGTTATCAATGTGCGACGACTCGACACAGATAAGTCGACTAAGACAGTCGGCATTGCCCTTGCCTCTGGCGAGAACACCGTTCTGACTGGACTCACTCGCAACGCCGTTCGAGAAGTTCGAATTGCCTTCGACTTTCAACTGCAGGAGCGACAGAACGCTCTCAAGCTCCTTTCAATCGCTTCCGCTCATGGGGCCGATGCAGCGAAATGGTGGACCCAGGTCAGAGTACTCCTCGAAGGTCAGCGGTGGGCTGATCAGGATTCTGTCTCTGCACTAGAGAAGATACGACCAGATGTGTCGGCGTGGACCGAAGCTGAAAAGAATCCAGTGCTCGTTGACGAGCTTTTCAAGAAGCCAAAGGCGGAATGGTCTGCAGTGACCGCATGCCGAACAATGAGGCTAGCCGAGCATGTCAGGCAGCGGAACGAAGATTTTTTGAAGTGGGAATCTCGCGAGTTGGCGGAGTATTTCAACACTGTCGAGAAATCTCCTCTTACTCCCGAACAGATTCGTGCATCCGTCTGTTTCGACAACAGAGTGCGCGTCATCGCATCCGCCGGATCCGGTAAGACTTCGACCATGGTGGGACGAGCAGGCTACGCGATCCACCGTGGAATCGCACAACCAGCAGAAGTGCTTGCCTTGGCATTCAACAACAAAGCAGCAGCTGAACTATCCGACCGGTTCAAAGATCGACTGGGCGACGACGGAGCAGCCGTGGCGTCGAGTACCTTTCACGCTTTCGGATTACGAGTGATCGGGGAGGCGACCGGCCGCAAGCCCTCCACGCCTGATGACCTCGTCCACGACAACGGTATCGGGAGAATGTCCAAAACAGTCGATGGACTCCGTGATAGTGACCCTCGCTTTCGGCGCGACTGGGATCTATTCAGACTCGTTCTGGGACGTCCTCTCGCCGATTTCGGTGAGGACGTCGATATCGAGAGATCGGACCGTACCACCGGCAAGAGCGGATTCGGGACCCTCGATGGCAAAGTCGTGAAGAGCCAGGAAGAAGTGATGATTGCCAATTGGCTGTTCATCAACGGGGTGAACTACGAGTACGAGCGTCCCTATTCTCAAGACGTCGCTGACGCTGGCCATCGGCAATACGAACCGGACTTCTATTATCCCGATATCGACACGTGGCATGAGCATTGGGCACTTGGTGCGGACGGTAACCCAGCTCCGCAGTTCGAGGGCTACGCGGAGAGCATGGACTGGCGTCGACAAACTCATACCCGATTCGGAACACGTCTCATAGAGACGACTTCGGCATCTATCAGAGACGGCTCAGGATTCGATCATCTGGAGGCCGAGCTGCGCAGGCTCGGTGTCGAACTGGAGGAGAACCCATATAGAGAAGCGCCGGGGGAAGAGCCGATCAGTGACCGGAAGATGGTCGAACTGGTGCGGTCGTTCCTCGTGCATGTCAAAGGCAACAAACTCAGTCTTGAACAGTTGAAGCGTCGAGCTGGCAATGGGATCCGGGAACGGTTGTTCCTCAAGCTGTTCGACACTATCGCAGTGGAATGGGATCGTCGGCTGAAGTCTGAAGGGAAGATCGACTTCGAAGACATGCTCAATCTTGCGACCGATCACATCGAGGCAGGTCGTTGGCAGAGCCCCTACCGACTCGTTATGGTCGATGAAATGCAGGACACCAGCGCCTCACGCGCCGCATTGGTCCGATCATTGCTGAAGAGCTCGGGGACGTATCTCTACGCCGTCGGTGATGATTGGCAGTCGATCAACAGATTCGCTGGCTCCGATCTCGGGGTAATGACTCGGTTCGACGACTGGTTTGGGCAATCAACGACAATTTGGCTGAGCCGGACCTTCCGTTCTCCGCAGTCTCTGTGCGATGTGGCCGGAGACTTCGTGACGAAGAATCCTGCTCAAATTGTCAAGCAAGTCAGTTCATCCGCTGACGACGCAGACGAGAGCATCCTTGCTGTCAGTGTTCGGGACCGAGACCAATATGACCCAACACTTAGGCAGTATCTCTACAGTCTCGACGCAGACTGCGACCGTCGCACTTCTGTATTGGTGCTCGGTAGATATAATTATTTGCGCGACAATGCCGAGGGCTCACTGAATGGAAACTATTCAAATCTCGAGATCGAATTTAGTACTGTACACGCTGCCAAAGGTAAGGAGGCAGACTACATCGTCGTGCTCGGCCTCGAGCGCTTCGGGTTCCCCAGCGCGATCGAAGACGATCCACTCTTGCAGCTTGCGGTGGTCGCGCGAGACCCATATCCTTTCGCAGAAGATCGCCGACTCTTCTACGTTGCGCTCACCCGAGCACGAAGATCTGCATTGTTGATGACGGTCAGCGGACGTGAGTCACCATTCTTGCTCGAGCTCGTGAGCTCGAACCAAGTTGCAGTGAGGAACGTCGATGGAGAATCGATCAGCCCGGTTATCTGCCCTAAGTGCAATAAGCGAACAATGACCCTAAGAACAGGGAAATTCGGCGATTTCTATGGGTGCACAGGTTTCCCACTGTGCAAAGGAACTAAGAAAGCGGTCTGAGCTTCGGCTGGATACTCGATTACTGTTCCGGAGCACAAAACCTCCGAAAGTGCCTCTGCCAACAATGGCTCCAGCGATCAAATCGCCTCACGATCATTGGTATTCGGCTCTCGCTGGACCTCGGCGATCCGCGCGAGCAGGTTAGGACCGCTTTCGGCACTGAACCCCATATTTGCTTCTGGGGCTTCGTCTGCGGTTGCTCTCCTCAGTGCTGCAAGGCTAGCCAATCCCGCGAGAAAGCCAACTGCGTGGTTATAGCTATCCCCGCCTAGATACATTCCGGGGCGTTTAGAAATCACCTTGGCTAAGTTTTTTTGTTTGGGGGGGGGGAGTTGCTATTATCATTGCCGACCTCCTCTCGAAGTGAAATTGCAATGCGATCCGCGCTCTGAGGCAGCCAAAGCGATACACAAGCTGTGCGGTGAAATGCCTATTGGAGTTCTCGTCGAGACGAATTGAGCGTCCCCGAGTTGTCGCCCAAGTGGGTCTGAACTGAAGCTGCAACTCGTTTACGAGGACGTAGATCACACTGTAGTGGAAGCGATGACTACCTGGAAGTTATCGCTACCCGACGATACGCTTAACGGGTGTCAGAAACTCTCAAAGTGGTCCTGGGTGCGCGGGTTCGCGACATCCGCCATTCACGAGATATGACTCAAGAGCAGTTGGCAGAGTTTCTCGAAGTGAGTCCAAGATATCTAGCTGGTATTGAACGCGGAGAGCGAAACCTCACCCTGGACTCCGTGGACGTGCTCGCTGACCAACTAGGCGTGGATTCGTTGACGCTTCTCAGCCGCAGGTAATTTCTACGTCCAGCAATAGAGTTGCGAATGAATAGGTCGCGGGTTCGATTCCCGCAGGCGGCTCGGCAACAGTCCCTCCCACCAGTACAGACGCTGGTTTGGGAGGGATTGCTCTTTTGCCCGAAATCCGGAAACCATGCGGTTACGATGCGCTTTGCGCGCGGACGCCCGACGGGCCACGACCAGGACCGGGGAGGCCCATTCCTTAACAGGTAGAGCTACTCCTGGAACACGGGTGCAGACCTCGGTTCGAACCCGAGAGGGCCACGACGCACACACGGTGCGCAACGGACTCGCCACCGCGGAACGCCTGAGAAGGAAGCGCGAGCGAGTAGCCGCAGGTCCGGGTGTCCTACCTTTCACCTCGGGACGGCAGCTGACCAAACGAAAGCAGGCGAACTAATGTTACTCGGACCCTGGTTATTGGATGCTTTGTTGCCTCGGCACACACGAGTATGTAACCGGCCGGCGCACACACTGCAGAAGACATGAACCAGCTACTGCTGACGACACTTCTCAGCAGCCTTCTCATACTTGGCTTCGGTCGCCTTGATTTCATCAGTCAACTTATCGGCCAACCGTTCAGACTCGTCCAGTTCCGAACCATCGTTGTAGCCGGACGCATAACTCACCGCGTACCCAGCAATCCGATACATCTGCTTACTCTTCTCGGAAAGCTTATCTGCCAAATCGAGAGCCTTCTTGCAGTCCTTCGGCGTCTTATCCACAGTCTTCGTCTTAGTCTCAGTGACCGTGGCAGTCTTCGTGACAGTCGGGCCAGGCTCCGGGCCAGACTCAGACCCGTCGGCCGAAGCCGTGGCACCAATTCCACCGGCTACGAAAGCCATCACAAGAAACACGTAAAACATCCATGGGTATGAATACAGAAGGTTCTTCACAGGTAGTTCCCGTCATTAAATGATGCCGCCCGCGATAAGGGCGTAGACAGAATCGTAAACGGAACCGTCCAGTATCACCGGCCGACCCCGGTCACAATACGGAAACAACCCATACAAGTGGCATGCACCCACCGTGGGTACACGGTCACGGTAGACCCAGAGCCGACACCCACAGAAGATACCACCGTCTTCACTGACGGTCTACACGATTGCTGAAGCTACTTGTTCATCTCATCCTGAGTACGCACAATCCCACACTTCCTGCATTCCCAGTGGTATCCAAGCGTACAGAATGAGCGCTGCGGCCCGCTCCGCTACCGTGAGTTCAGTGAGCCCCACCGCGAACTCGAGGTCCTCCCTGCTCCATGGTTGCCATAGGTTCACAAGACGCGCCTCGGCACGGTCCCCGACCTCACACCCCACTTGCGAAGCCACTTGCGTGCAGTGGACGTGCCCACCCAGACCGCGGCCGCAATGTCGGCGATGCTCTGGCCGACCTCACGCCGTTCCGTGACCTCGCCGCGCATCCACTCCTTGTTCTTGGCCACCGCGTGGCCACGGTTCGGCGCATTGGGGATGATGCCACGCCGATATCTGCCGTAGCAGCGTCCGCACTGGCCACGAGCGATCGCATCCCGGTCGCACCACACGACGGCGCAGGTGGTCATGCTGGGCTCATCGTCGAGGGCTTCGGAATTGATAAGCGGACCCAGCATGGCTCGTGCCTCACTTTACGGCGGGGTCGAGGCCATTCGTCATGCCCTCCGACTACGATTGCGGGATGCGCAAATGGATAGGGATAGGGACCGCGATCGCGGTCGTAGCGTTCATCGTGATAGTCGTCATTGCGGACGATAGCGCCAGCGTGCGCGTCGGAGCGTGGGCGCAGTTCGTCGCCACACTGGGGACCGTTTCCGCTGCGTTCCTGGCCTTCCGCACGGCCGAGGCGAACCGCGCACAGGCGAAGGAAGCCCGTCAAGGTCTCGCCGAGGCGACCCGCCCTCAGCTCTCCCTGAGGGTCACCCCCTTCACGTTCGGACCCAACAAAGGTGACTCGAAAACTCCACTGAGACTGACAGTGACAAATAAGTCGAAGTACGACGTCAAAGATTGCCGAGTCGAGTGGGGCAGGGATGGCGGTCCGTCGAGCAGGCAGGACCTCGGCCCCATATTCGCGGATCCGAAGCCGCCCAGCGCATGGTTCAGCGATCCGGTGACCTATGCAGGCAACATGCGGTCCCATACTGGGTGCGACCTTGGCCTGCATGAGAAGTTCACCTCAAGCACATTTCGCCTCGTTCTCTACTATTCGAGTACCTTCAGCGGTGGAGAGTGGATGGAAGTCCACTATTGGACGACGGAGGACACCCACTACAAGCCTGATGATCAGAACTGGGGGATAACCCACACCTACGATCCGCCTAAATGGATACCGATGACCCCGTGACCGAGGACTATGGCACGGCCAGCTGGCGATACTGGCAGAAGACCCGCAACGACGCCGGCGCACGCGGATCATTCCAGAACCGCTCACCCATGCGAGTGCGTGCCCGTGTCGTTTTCGAACGCGACGGTGCTGTTGGCATCGACGGCACGCCTACGCGGTTAGGGTTCGACGGGGGCGATCTTCGTCGAGCTCAACGATCGGGGTGTGGCTGTCACCCGAAGATGTGTGGTGGCCGGGGAAATGATGCGTTTACAATGCGTTCTGAGCCGAAGTCGGCCACACCAGTAACCGTGCGGCTTCCGGGCATAATTCGACCATGTCCCCGGGCCACACGTTCACTCCATCCGCTTTAAGGGCCGTCCGCATACTCTCAGGTAACTACGTTTCCAGAATGAACAGGTCGCGGGTTCGATTCCCGCAGGCGGCTCGGCAATAGCCCCTCTGATCAGCAGAAATGATGATCAGAGGGGCATTTCGTTGGATTCAACGGAGAGGAGCCTCGGCACAAAACTCGGCACAGTGGCCGAAGGAGTCGATTCAATTCGAGCTGATCGGTGCTCCCGCAAAGCAAGCGTCGAAGTCTTTGGGAGCACCACAGTCGCCCCGTAACTTTCGAGTAACAAAGTCGCCCCGTTGGCGGTGTCAAATTGGACCTAGTTCCACGCAATTCCACACAGATCTAATTTGCGCTGCAAATGACCAGCACTCGTGTAGCTCAGACAGTGTAATCTCGCTGAGTTCCAGGGCCTAAAGTTCTATGTATTGACGGTCAGAATTTTCAGTTGAGGTAGCGAAGTGCCATTTCCCAGTGACGGACACTTGAAGTTCACGGACGCCGAAGTACTCGAGCTTACGAACGTGCTCAGTAGCTCCGAAGCTCTGCTTGCATCGTTCGCTGAGGACGCGGCCGCTACTTCGACGGTACAGCGCTCGCGCGGTTTACAAGAGGCGCGGGCGCGTACACCTAGGCTCTCAGCATTTATCGATGAGTCGGAGCGAGACGGCGAATATTACTTTCTCGGGGCACTACTGGCCACGGATCGACAGATGGAGTTGATTGAGACAAGCTTGGACGGCCTTCTAGCGGAGTTCGCCGGTCCTCATGTGAACGTCACTACGGCAGCTGAATTTCACGGTTACGAAATGATGCAGCGCCGCGGAAAGTGGAAAAGGGTCCCACTTCGTGTGGTGGGCAACATCTATGTTCGGGCGCTTGAAGCAATTTCAGCATCGGGAGCATCGTTTTACTTCGAGGGCATTGACGTCCGAGCGCTTCGTGAACGCTATATCCATCCGTGGCAGCCGCGAGACGTGGCAATGTCGCACCTTCTCGAGAAGATCGACGAGCACGCGGGTCGACTTCGGTCTACTGTCTATCTCCATGCTGATGAGCACCACACGGCTGATGACCACCGTGAACAGCTGAACTTTGCTCAACAGAATGGCATTTACGGTTACAAACCAAGCAGGTTGCGGAACTGCCATTCCGACTTCAAATTCCTCGAATCCAAAACCAGCCGGTGCGTTCAAGCTGCCGACCTCGTCACCTACATACTCAATCGAGAGAAGACGGCAACCGAAAAGTCGGACCAAGCCCTCGCTCTGAAACGACGTATGATTGCGGGCCTTATGCCTGCGTTGAATCGCGGCCGTCATAGAATCTGGCCCTAGATGCACGACAACCCCGCTGGGCGGGGTTGAAGGCGATACGGGAGACGTGGTTTACACGCGTCCTGTACTGCTTAAGATAGCATGAGCGCACTCTTGATCGAAACCCAAGTGTTGTACTCCGCTACTCTATTGCCATGCCCTCAACGATGAACCCAGCATGAGTACCTGTGCCGCAGTGCGGTGTGACCGGGACGCGGTTGCGCGTGGTCTGTGCAATCGTTGCTATGACCGGTACCGGCGCGGCATCAGCTCCATCTCTCTAACCAAGCGTCATGCGATGGTCGAGGACAAGGCACGCCTGCGCGACGAGACTACCCTGGGCTGTGGGGCCGGGCAGAGCATTGCCGACATTGCAGCTGCCGTCGGCGTGAACACTTCAACGGCGAGTAGGTGGCTTCGCGAATGGGAAGTCGAGGTTGGGCAGCGCGAAGATGCGAGAGCCGCGAACCTGTGGCGGCCATGGAAACGCGACGACATCGACTTCGCGGTGACACGCACCGACCTCACGGTTGCGGAACGGGCCGCGGCGTTAGGGCGATCTGTGGCCAGCATCGAAGAGCGCTTGCGGAAATACAGGTCGACGGAGACAAATGGCCCCGACTCCAGGAGGACCAGGTGACAGGCAGCAGCTACGTGCCGATCGGGCAGGCCGTGCTAACGGGGCGAATGAGACTCAACCTTAACCAGAGTGAACTAGCCGACCGCCTGAATGACAGGCAAGCAGGCCACTGGAATCAAGGGAAGGTCTCTCGCATCGAGTCGTCGAACCGTGAACTAAGCCTCCAAGAACTCCTACAACTCATCAACGAGCTCGGCGTCGATGCATTCCGCAATACGTATGAGCTCGATCAGATTTTCGAAATAGCTGGCGAGCATACCCAATCCTTGAAGTCCGCCATGTTGGACGCTATTGACGGGCTCGAGGCCGTTCATACGGCGCTCACGCGAGGTCTGTCGTAGAACAGGGAATGGCCCTAACCTCACCGTAGCGTAAAGCCACGGTTGCGGATCCAGGAAACGTTATCGAGCCGTTAGCCGTGGCGGGATTTCCCCTGGTGAACTACAAATAGGATTGGACCATGAAGAGAATTCTTACGGTGGCTGTTGCTGCCGCTTCCTTTATGCTTGCAGGATGTTCGGGGAGCGAGTCGGAGCCCGTCGAGACGGTCACCGTCACGCAGACGCCAGAGGCTGCTGAGTTCGCAGGAGAGTTCGAGCAGGCGGAGCCCGCCACTGACGACCAGATTCAGTCAGGCGGACTGCAGGCTGAGTTCGGGGACGAGCTCGACATCGAGGACCTGGTCGTGGCAGCCCGGTTCAATGGGTCAAAGACTATGGACGAGACCGGCGAGGAGCCGGGTGCGAAGGTTCGGATTCTCGAAATCCAGATCCAAAACAACGGGGACAACGTCTTCGACGCATCCAGCAGCACGCTCGGGTCAATCACCACCGACAAGGGGTCGGCTCGGCAGTTGTTCGACGGCAGCAACGATGAGCCGTTCTTTGACAAGGTGGGTCCGGGTGAGTCGGCCAGCGTCCGACTCCTGGTCAAGCTCCCCGAGGGAGCTAAGACCGCAACGGCGTCGTACACCTTCGCCTCCCTGAATGGCGAAGGTCCTGTGTATGACGTGAACTTCACAGGCCCTATCGACGACAAGTAGACAAACACGAAGGGCCCCTCCGGGACTCCTCGGCATCACGTCGAGGGCCTCCCGGATGGGGCTGTTTGTAAATTCAGCTCGCTACCACGGAGCCGGAAAGTGAGGCTCTGCGTAGGCAGTGTCAGTATTCGAGCGAAACTATACCGCCGGATACGCCAGCGCCACAATAATCAGTTGCCCATCCATCGCAGGAGCGAGCCTTGGAACTGATTCAGAACAACAGCGAAAGATGCACTCTCCGTAACGACAACTCCACCGCGTATCACGTCGCGATCACTGGTGACATGCGCAATGACATCAACGTACCCGAGTTGATACCGGGCCAACATGTCCAGTTCGAACTAGCTCCACCCTTTGAGAGGAAGACGGTGGATTGCATGTGACCTGGGAGAACCACCTCGGCGAGAAGCAGGTGCTCGACGTCACCCTTCGTTGAACTCTTTCGAAGCGGACACGCCAGATGGCCCCTACCCCACGCTGAGGTGGGGTTGGGGCAACATTGCTATTTGCGCCCTTCTTCGCAGCCTTTTTCTCAGCGCGTGCGGCCTTAGCCTTGAGCTTGTACTTAGCCCACTTCGCTAGCGGATCCTCAGGCTTAACTCTCTCTGGTCGACGAAATGAGTACGTCATACCGTGCAGCAGTGTGCGCCGGCGGGCAGGTGGCCGAATACGAAATAGCGCATGATCTGTTTGGACATCCGGGCTCCTCTTAGAGCTTCGGCTCGTAGCCGTCGGGCACGGGTGTCGTGACAATTCCGCAATCCGGGTCTCGGTAGATGTGAACCCGTATCAGTTTCCTGTGCCCATCGACAGTGGCCTCATTGACTACAGGATGGCAGTCCAAGAGCTTGGCTGGGTGTCTGGTAACTGCGCTTATCGGGCATGGAAATACGACGGTGTCGCGTGAGCCGGAATCGAGAATATGACTGAGATTGCCTCGAGTATGTATGACCCCCGGGAGGGTCATGTAGTGTAATGGGTGTAACGGCGCGGCGACGATCCGAATGGCACATCGTCGGGCCATCACCGAATAGAAGGAATCCACATGTCCGACATCTCCACCGAGGAAGCGGCTCGCAGCGCCACCGCGCTGCTGAGCCAGCAGACGCCGAACATCGGCGACCAGACTACGATCCCACCTCGAGCCACCAAGGTCTGCATCGAGGACCTGATCGAGTCCGGGAAGCTCAGCTCCCGTGGCCCGGGCCTCGTCGATTCCCGGCAGGTTGAGGACCTGTTCTCCCGTACGCGGGTCATCGGGGATCAGGGCCTCGACTTTGTTCGCGTGAGCATTACGCCGTTGGGCGACAGCGCGGACGTCGATCCACTAAGTGACGGGACGACTCGACGGTTCGCCGGCTACGACTTCCTCAATCGAGACGGACTTACCCCGATTCAGCGACTGGCTGGGGTCGAAGGGGTGTGGCCGCTGTCGGAGACGAAGCTGCGCCGTGCGACGTTGAACAGCGCATTCTTCTTCCCGTCGATGAAGGGCTTCGTTGACGGGGGACTGATTCGAGTCGTCACCGGCTACCATCTCGACCTTGTGACCACCCGTCGATGGGTGGAGACCCGACCTGCGCTGCCCGCCGAGAAAGCGCGGATCCTGAACCCCGAAGCCGTGCCGACGTCAACGTGGGACCACGTGTGGATCACCGTGCCGAAAGGACCGATCGCGAACTACTTCGTATGACCTCGGCCCGGGTTTCGCCGATCTCGCCCCCTGAGTGCCTCGGCGCTCTGTGGGCGAGATGGGTCCGAAGGAGCGCGTGATCGGAGAGGCGGACGTCCTCTTCTGGTGGAATGATCACTGAGCATTCCACAGAGAATTCATCCAGCCCCTTGACGAAGACGTGGTCGAGCTGGCGTGGCCGATTTCCGGCCGAGGGGCCGACCGGCCACGTGGGAACTTCGTCTTCGGCTGAACCAGGGGAGACCTCGACCCAGCCCAGGTCGTGATTGATGCGATCGAATGCAACGCTGCCCAAGTGCTGCAGCTCCTTATCGTCGTCGAGCATTCTGGCCATGTTGAAGTCGCCTCCGATGACCAACCGACCTTCGGAATGCCGGTCGGTGAAGTCCTGGGCATCGGTCAGAACATGAGGCCAAGAGGAATAGTTGTAGACGGCCGCGATGCTGAAGATCGAGCCGGTGCCGTCCTCGACCGTCGCGATAACCACCTCGCTGTCCAAAGTGCCGTCGGACTCGTCGATCGAAGTGAAGACGTTCCTTGCTACGACCTGATGCTCATCGGAGATCATCAGCGCCACGTGAATTCTGACATCGTCGCGACTGCGGTGGACCAGCCGATAGCCGTGGTCGTCGGCGAAACGGTCCAAGTGTTTCAGGGCTGTATTCGACACTTCGCTGAGCCTGATGACATCCGGATGTCCTGAAGCAGCGAAACCCATGGCGCGGACGAAGCGTCGACGGGCCTTCGCATCGCAGGCAGAGAGCCGATCCGTGTTCCAGAAATGAAGGTCCATACGTTAATTAGAACATATGTTCGAACGCGTTTCCAGGGTCCTTAGCAATCTGACGGGATGATAATCGCCGACGAGCCGCCCGACTTCTGGGCCGACTGGTGCCGTGGGGCCGGCATTCCGGAAGACAGAATCGATGACGCGTCGATCATGCTGTTCTTCCGACGGGCCTGGCCTGCGAAGGCGGTGCTGTCGGAGCTGTGCAGAGCGATCATTAATCCCGACGAGAAGTGCCGCCTGGCCAGCTGAACCTGTGAGAGCTCGAGCGTTCGGGGTGCTGGTCAACTGCGTCTCGTAGGCACCACCTAAGAGGGAGCCTGTGTGTCCCTGTGACTCTTCAGTGTATACAGACCAAGAAGTCTGTCGTTGCTCTTGCCCTCTTGAGAGCGACTGGCCAAGTCGGTCCAGAAAATTGCGATGGAAGGCCAATTGTGAAGAGATCCGATCGCCTTTATGGAGAGTAAATCTTCGCAGTTCCCGCCGCCGAAAAGTGTTGACAACTGCTTCCGGCTTGATTGAGAGTGCATCTGGTAGTCGACTAGTTTGCTCCATGGACCAAGACAGCGACTTTAGTGCATAGATTGTGCATTACGCACAATGGAATCTATCTAATGATGTGCAGTCATTGTGGCTTCTATCGTGAGTTCGGTGCATACGATTGGGATCATGCCAACGACTTTCAGTGCAACGCCGCCCGAATCTCTCCCACGCAACCACGTTTCAAAGCGGACGCAGGCAGTTTATTCACTCGTACAAAACGTTTCGGGCTCCGGCTTACCTCACTTGAGCGACGAGACGCCACTAGTGGGCTTGATCGATCTCGACCTTGTCGACGTCCTCTTCAAAGATCTTGAGGCAGCTTTTGTTATTCCCGGGACAGCTCTCCACGCGGTTGCGTGTAAGGCTGCACCGGTCAGGGGGCTGCTCCAAAGGTACGCAGATATGGGGGCTGGCTGTGAGGTTGCGAGCAGGGGCGAGCTTGAGCTGGCGCTGGCGTCTGGGTTCTCTCCGGACAAGATTGTCTTCGACTCACCAGCAAAGACCTGGTCTGAGCTGAGACAAGGGCTTGAGCTCGGAGTGTCGATGAACATCGACAACTTCGACGAACTCAGCCGCGTAGATGAAATTCTGTCTGATCGGGAGCCTCTATCGACCCGTAAAGATATGCCAGTGATCGGTCTGAGGATCAATCCTCAGACGGGCTCTGGAGAGATCGAAGCACTTAGCACGGCATCGAAGACCTCGAAGTTCGGTATTGGCCTGTCTGATCTTGGTACCCGGGCGGAAGTTGTTCAAGCCTATCTGGACCGCCCTTGGATGACGCAGATTCACATACATTCGGGTTCACAAGGGGTCAGCCTCCAACACGCTGCACAAGGAATTTCGCAGGTAGTTGCACTCGCTCAGGAAGTCAATGATCTATCTGCGCGCCGTGGAGGCAGTGATAAGCAGATCAAGCGCATTGACATTGGGGGAGGGCTTGCAGTCAACTTCGCCGACGACGAAGTCACGCCTACTTTCGCAGACTATCGGAAGGTCCTCGAAGACGCTGTTCCTGAACTGTTCGACTTCGACCTCGTGACAGAGTTCGGACGAGCTCTCCTCGCCAAAACCGGAACGATTGTGACACGCGTTGAGTATGTGAAGTCCGCAGGCGATCGCAAGATTGCAGTTACTCATGCGGGCGTTCAGGTGGCGACTCGAACCGCCTATGCGCCGAAAGATTGGCCATTGCGAATTCTGCCCTTTGATGCCGACGGTTTGCCGAAAGAACAGGGAGAACTGGTCGCTCACGATATTGCAGGACCCGCCTGTTTCGCTGGTGACCTTCTAGCACGAGACACAATGTTGCCGCTTCTTCAGCCTGGAGACATTGTGGCCGTGCCAGAAACTGGAGCGTACTACTTCAGCAACCACTTCTCTTACAACCTATTGCCTCGGATCCCAATTTACGCCTACTACGGCGATCGGGATCAGCAATACGTGCTTCTCAGGCGAGGACAGACAACTGATGAAATCCTTGCTGAGGCCTCCATCTAACGAAACCTTATTAAAACGGCACAACTCTTGAATTAGGAGAATGAAGTGAGCAACGAAGCTCTTCCCGATACACCAACTTCGAAAAAGTCATCCAATGCATATGAGACGGCGCTAACTCCAGGGAGATCAAGGTTGATCTGGGTTATCTCTACGATTGGCGTTGTCCTCGCCGTTGTCGCAGCGTTCATGTCTGATGGTCCGACGCTGTGGGGGCTTCTCCCAATCGTCCTCTACGCTGTATTGGCGATCCTGGGGATGGACATCGTGGTAGCGACTGTTGTCGCGGTGGTCTCAGGCATCATCATCTCGAAGATGGGAGCCATCGAGATCGGAGAGATGCTCGGAGAATCGTTGGCAGACCAGATCACGATCATCGGCCTCATCATCATGCTCGGTGCAGGTGTCGGCGAGGTTCTCAAAGTGACCGGTGTTGCCCAAAGCATCGTCTCGACCGTGATGCACGTGTTCGGACGAAGCGGCAAAAACATGATGGTCTTCGGCGTCATGGCCTCCTGCCTGATCCTGGTGGCGGCTCTCGGCACGCTGGCCGGTGCCATTGCGATCGCCGCACCGATTCTCCTCCCGATTACAGCTCGGCTTGGGTACACAAAGTCGGCTACGGCGTCGATGCTTTTCATCGGCGGTTGTGCAGGGCTTGCCCTCGCGCCGTTCGCAGGCTCGAATGTCGCGATCATGGAAGCGGCCGAGGTGAACTACGGACAGTACGTCCTTTACGGTGGCGGACCGATTGCCCTGCTCTCCCTGGTAGTCGGAGTGCCAGTGGTAGCGCTGATGCAGCGTTGGACGGCCAAAAAGAATGACTTCTATTCGGCCGAGGAAGTAGGAGAAGCGAAATCTGGTGAGACCCCCGGATCGCGGTTGCCGACGTTCGTCTTTCTCGCACTCTTAGCAGTATCTGTTGTCTTCGCCGCTGTCACGTCGGCCGGAACCACTTTCCCCCTTCTCGCTTTGCCTATCCTCGGTGTCGTCACTGCCATCGCAAGTCGGATGAGAGTAGCGGACATCGTCTCCACCATCTATCGAGGATGCTCGCAGGTCATCAGCATCTTCATCCTTTTCTGGTTGCTAGCGGCCCTCTTCATCATTATCGACAAGTTGGCTCCGTTCGACGTCGTCATGGACCTGTTCGGCGCACAGCTCGAATCTGCGTCCCCGTTCGTCTTCACGATCATCATCGCTTTGTTGGGCTGGGTCGGTGTACCCGGAGCTACTGCGGCGCAGGTGGTTCTGCTCGACAAGGTGTTCGGCGAACTCGGAACTACGCTCGGTGTGAGCGCCGGCTCGTGGGTCATTGTGCTTCTCTTCGCATCGAAAGCAGACACATACGGGCCGTTCCCCAACGGAAACATGGTGGGAGTCATGGGGCTCGCACGGTCAACGAACCTCCGCAATATGCTGTTCACAGGATGGATGCTCCTAGTTCCCGCTTGCATCATGTACTTCCTCATTCTCTTCGTCGAAACGAGGTAAACAATGTTTGATCTTCTCATCACCAACGCACACATCATCGATGGCAGCGGACGTCCGGGATTCCACGGGGAAGTCGGGATCCGCGACGGAAGAATCGTCCATGTCTCCGACACTCTCGAGACTGCTTCTGGCGAGGCGGAGCGCGAAAAGTCGCAAAGCGATGTCGATTCGCTGGACGAAGCACGGGCGCGTCAATCAATCAATGCTCACAACCAAGTGCTTGCCCCTGGCTTCATCGATCTGCATTCCCACTCTGACTTCTCAGTCATGGCAGATCCGGCAGCGGAGACACAACTGCTGCAAGGCGTCACCACTGCTCTTGTCGGAAACTGCGGGTCCTCGCCATTCCCAGCACGGTCAGTTGCTCAGGTCCAGCGTGACAATGCCCACCTTGACGCAGAGTTCACCGCCGATTGGACCGGAGCTCAGGGGTTCGCCGAGGCAGTGCAAGCAATCGGACCAGGTATTAACATCGCTCTGCAAGTCGGGTTGTCGAGTATTCGCTCGTACGTGATGGGACCGGTCGACGCCGTTCCGGATATGGACCAGCTGGCCTCGATGAAGGCACAGGTCGCGGAGGCGGCCTCAGCTGGGGTATACGGATTCTCCAGTGGACTCATTTACGCTCCGGGTATGTATTCTCTGCCGAACGAGGTAGCTGCGCTAGTAGCAGAAGCTGCAGCGCACGACTTGCTTTACTCGACTCATATGCGCAACGAGTCCCATAGTCTTCTCTCCGCAGTCGATGAAGCTTTAGATGCGGCCGCTGTCGCCGGAGCCAGGCTGGAAATCTCCCATCTCAAAGCTATGGGGCCCGAGAACTACGGCTCGCCGGCTTTCGCGCTGGAACGGATTGAACGAGCGCGAGAGGACGGACTCGATGTCAAAGCCGATGTCTATCCATACACAGCCTCAAGTACGAGACTGACCTCAAGACTGCCCGGATATGCGATGGACGGTGGGCAAGAGGCACTGATGGAACGACTCGCTGATCCGATGACGCGATCGAGGATTGCAAGCGATATGGCAGCTCGATTTGGAAGAGACATCGATCCTGAGGGAGTCGTTATCTCTGCTCTCGGTAACGGGCACAGTGATGACGACTATACATGGGCGATCGGGAGCTCCATCGCGCAGATCGGTAGAGCAGAGGGTTGTAACGCAGAAGAAGCTGCAATGCGTGTCCTCGCAGCTCACGGGGCCTCTGTCGGGATTGTCAACCACGCGATGGATCCTGCCGACGTCTCGAAGGTGCTTTCTCATCCGCTCGTCTCGGTCGCGAGCGACGGTTGGACACTGAAGCCCGAAGGGGAAGGTATGCCGCACCCCCGTTCGTTCGGAACATTCGCCAGGGTACTGGGCAAATATGTGCGCGACGAAGGCCTGATCACCCTGGAAGAGGCTGTCCGCAAGATGACCAGTCAACCAGCCGAACGGATGAGGTTGGTCGATCGCGGTCTAGTCGCACAGGGAAACATTGCTGACCTGGCAATATTCGATCCTGACACAGTCCGAGAAAATTCGACGTACGGCGATCCTTGGCAACTCGCAAGCGGAGTCTCGACCGTACTCATCGGGGGCGAGTTTGCGGTCTTCGACGGTAAGGTTACAGCGAATCGGCACGGCGAAGTACTGAGGAAATGCTGACTTCGGATAGGTATCCATCGAGGCCCAGCTAGAGGGAGATCGGGTGAGGTAAAGGTGATACGAGAAACACAGCTTTCTCACGCCGCGCGGATCGCATTGGTTAGGACTGACCACAGTTGGATCGGCGTCAATATAAGAAGCTGTTGCAATCTAAGCAAAGTTCCACACGTCGAGACCACTATTGCTGATCGCCGAACGAGCAGTATCGACCATTTCTTCAATATGGGGCCGCATTCGGACGTTTGGGCCGCCGACCGTAATTGCTGCGGCCAAAGACGAGCCGATCTTGAGCCCAAGAGCGAATGCGGACACATCTGCGACGGTTTCGCCGATGTTGAGACCGTAGCCTCTTTTCCGTACTGATTCGATTTCGACTTCAAGGGTCTCTTCGTCGAGATCTTCTGACGCTAAGACATGCGCCTTGAGCTCTGGAGTCTCAGACGCTGCCAGAAGAATCTTGCCGGCACTCGTGGGCCAGAGCGGTCGGCGGGTGTGCATCTCGGGGTTGTAGCCGATCCGCTGGTTGGACGGGACCGAGTGGACGTAGGTCAGCTCGTGATCGAGGAATAGGGCGAGGGTGATGGTTTCACCGAGCTCCTGTCCGAGTTTGTTCATCACTGGTGATGCAAGTTCGACGAGGGAAGTCGCCTGTGACGCCAGCAGGGTATGAGCGCCTAGGCCGAAGACGAAGTGCCCGGCCGCGTTCTCCTTCAAGTAGCCCTCTGCCTCGAGTCCGCGCACGAAACCGTAGACGGATGACTTCGGAGCGTCCAGATGCTCAGCGATCTCAGAAAGTGTCGCGCCGTTGGGGGAACGCACGACGAACTCGAGGATGCCGATGACACGGCTGACCGTCCGGTGCTTCTCAACCATGAAGCCAGCCTAGATGACGCGCTCGGCCGCATGCCGACGTTTCATGTTCATTCGATCGTGTCGTCGGCAGCAAGGGCGGGGTAGTAGACGTTGATGAGCTCAAGTGGCTCTGATGAGAGGACCTCGACGTGGTGGACGACGTCGGTCGGGATCAGGACTGAGTCGCCTCCGCCTAGCTCGAGGGTTTGTGCACCGAGTTCGACTGAGCAGCGGCCCGAGAGGATGTGGAGGAATTGGGTGCTCTTGAGATGTCGGTGGGGGAGTGCAGACCCGCCGTGCTCGATCGTTCCTCGTACGACGGAGACTTCGCCGTTGGCATCGTCACCGGGCAAGAGCCTGAGATTTGATGTCAATGTGTGGCGCGGCGGAGTGTAGGCTTCGAGTTCCTCACCGACATAGTGCTTGATCGATTCGTTGGTCATTTGTTTCTCCTTTGTTCGATGAGGGTCATGATGGCCTCGCGATTTCCGTCGGCCGGTGACGCCAGATTGACTGGCTGCAGTGGTGATTCTGAATAGCCGACGTTCGGTGTGGTTCGCCAATAGCTGCCTTCTGTGGGGTGAACAACCCGTTCCACAGTTCCGCGCCGTCTGAGGTATTCATCGTCGACGAGGTCTTCGATCCTGTTCACTGCTTGGGCCGGGATGTCGTGGTCGTGGCAGAGTTTGATGACTTCGCTTGTCGAGCGGAGAGCAGCGAATTCCGCGATGAGAGCCTGTGTTTCTTCGACATGGGCGTTGCGGTCCCGGTTCGTTGGATAAGGCGCAGCTCCGTCAGCGACGGTTGGGTCATCAATGGCGAGGAAGTCTCTCCATTGTCGATCGTTGTAGGGCAGTATGCAGACCCATCCGTCTGTGGTGGGGTGTGGCCGCCTCGCGGGATTGATTGTTCGGTGCCAACCAGCGTCTCCCAGAGGAGGCTCAAACGTGTAGTCATTGAGCTGTTCGACCATGTTGAAGTCGGACATGACATCGAACATGGGGACATCGACCCACTGCCCGAGTCCGGTGATATGGCGGCGGTGGATCGCAGCGAGCCCGGAATAGACCATCGACAGGGCGCAGACTTTGTCGGCGACCACGTACGGAGCGTACTGAGGCCGGCCCAATGATTTCCGATAGACATCGCTGAGACCACTGGCCGCTTGAATGATGTCGTCATACGCGGGCCGGTCACGTTCTGGGCTGATCGAAGAGAATCCTTGGGCCGTAATGAGAACACATTGTGGATTGATCTCAGCAACGGAATCCCAGTCGAACCCATATTTCTGACGTTGTCGTGGAAGGTAGTTGGTGACGATGATGTCGGCGATTCCGATGAGCTCGTTCAGCGTCTGCTGGTCGTCGGCGTCTGAGAAGTCGAGCGTGATGTTCTTCTTCCCGTCTCCGAGGCTGAGCGCGGCGGCCGACATCCCGGGGTTCCGGGACTGGCCGGACCGTCGGATGACATCTCCGCTCGGAGCTTCGATGTGGATGACCTCTGCACCGAGTTTGGCGTAGAGCCTTCCGGCCAGGGGGCCCATGATGACCGTGGCGATCTCGACAACTATCAGTCCGTCGAGCGGCCCTTTGACCTGAGTATTCTGCGCGGGTTGTGTGTGCGTCATAGACTTCCCATCATTTCTGGCAATATGAGGACGATTTGCGGAAAGGCGAAGAGCAGGACACCGACGGCCAAGATCGCGAAGACGAACGGAATACTGCCGCGGAAGACATCCTCGACCGGCATTCTGGCTGCTTGAGCGACGACGAAGACATTGAGGCCGAGTGGTGGAGTGATCAGCCCGATTTCGGCCAGCAGAATGACGACGATTCCGAACCAGATCGGATCGAAACCGAGCTCCGTCACAACGGGCAGTGTCACCGGCACGGTCAGCGCGATGATCGCCATCTGGTCCATGAAGAAGCCGAGAATGAGGTAGCCAAAGGCGATGATCGCAACGATGACGATCGGAGCAATGGGCAGCGCCGAGAGTGAATCGACCAAATGAGGTGTCACCTGCGATTCAGTGATGAAGTGGCCGAAGACGTGGGCGGCCATGATGATCGTCAGGATCATGATCGATGAGCTCAGTGCCTCAGCGAACGATTTTGTCAGGTTCGTCCAGTTGAGCTTCTTTTTGCCGAGCATCAGTCCTAGTGCACCGAGGCATCCGACTGCGGCGGCTTCGGTTGCGGTCGTGACGCCGAGGAAGACCAGGCCAACGACGATGATGAAGAGTGCAGCGATCGGCAAGAGGCCGGCAAGACTGCGGAACTTCTCCCGTCCGGTGCTGGCTTCGCCTCGTGGTGCTGATGACGAGTTGAACGTGATCAGAATGGTGATCGTGATGACGAGTGCCACAGCTACGAGGAGGCCGGGGATGATTCCGGCGATGAGGGTCGGTCCGACTCCTGCTTCTGCTGTGATGGCGTAGAAGATGAGGAGCACGCTGGGTGGGATCATGGCCGCCAGTGTTCCTGCTGCGGCCACGACTCCGGCGCTGAGGCGTTTGTCGTAGCCCTGGCGGATGAGTTCGCCGGTTGAGGTGTGAGCGAGTGTCGCTGCCGCAGCGGTGGATGATCCCGAGACTGCAGCGAAGATGGCACCGGCCCCTACAGCCGCATGCGCTGTTCCGCCGCGCATTCGGCCAACGAGGACCTTTGCTGAGTCGAACAGGCTAGAGAGTGCGCCGCTGTGGAGGACGAACTGTGCCATGAGGATGAAGAGCGGGATAGCTGCCAGTGAATTGTTGCTGACTGCGCTTTGCGGGATCGTCATCAGTACACCGATGACATCGGCAGGGCCGCCGAGCGCCAACAGGCCGACGATGCCGCTGATCAGGATGGCAAAGGCGATTGGTATGCGGAGCAGGATGAGGGCCAGCAAGAGTGCCGTGATGGTGAGTACTAGCATCAGGCTGCACCGCCTTTGATGAAGGTCTTGGATTCCAGGAGAATGACTACAGCGGTGAACAGGCTCCCGATTGGGAGGAATGCCTGCCAGATCCAGCTATAGATCGGAAGCTGGGATGACAGTGGCGGTGGGATGTCACCGTGTTTGAGGGCTTCGAGCATTGTGATCGTCCCAGCGATGGCCAACGCAGCGATTCCCACGAAGACGACGATGAGGCTGAGCCATCGTGCGGCTGACTGCACGTTGGCCGGAAGGTGCTCATACAGCATGTCCGCAGCGACGTGTGCGCTGACTGCGTAGCCCCACGGCATGCCGAGGAAGACGATGGCTGGCAGCAGAACTTTTTCGATGAACGAGACGTTCCAGCCCAGGGGGCTTCCAGCGAAGTATCGAAGCACGACCTCAGTAAGCATGAGGACAGTGATCAGCGCGAGTGCGATGATCGCACACCATTTTGATGTGGACACGATCGCCGTGTGGATGCTGCCGTAGCGATGAGTAGAGGGGTCAGGAGTTTGATCGATTTCGCTCATTCTTGGTCACCGCCTTCTCGAATTCGGTCAGTACTTCGGTACCGGGGAGGCCAGCTGAATCGAGGCTGGTTGCCCAGTCAGATTTCGCGCGGCTCAGCTCGAGAGTCCACTCTTCTTTGGCCTCGCCTCTGATCGGTGTGAATTGGACTCCGGCGTCGTTCATCAGCGATTCGGCCTCGGACTTTTCCTTATTGAGGCCATCGCACAACGATTGCTGAGCCTGAGCGGCAGCGTCGGTGACTTTGTCTTGTTCCTGCGAGTTAAGACCATCCCAGGTGCGTTCACTGATGACATACGGGATGCCGACAGAGCCGAGGTTGAGGCCCTTGGTCGAATAGTTGGCGACCTGCTCGAGATTGTAGGAGGGCACGCTGACGAATGGCATGGCGGTTCCGTCGACGGTGTTGCGTGTCATCGCCTCGTAGGTATCTGCCGCCGACATGCTCACCGCTGATGCCCCGATGGTTTCCATGGTGACGTCGAATGCTCCGCCTGAGGAACGGAGGAGCAGCCCGCGAACGTCGGCGGGATCTTCGACTTTGGTGTTGCTCGTCATCACTTCGTACCCGGGGATGATCGAGACCCAAAGCGGTCGGAGTCCGCGGTCCTCGTATTCCTCTTTATAGAGAATTCCGTCCTCGTCGAGGAGGTCCATCATCGAATCAGAAGCGACGCAGGCATCTGTCGTCATCATGGGCAGGTCCCCGACGCTGGACAGCGGGAGTTTGTCCTCGAGGTAAGCGGCCGATGCTGGTCCGATGTCGATGTTGTCGGTGGAAATGAGGGAAGCGAGATCCTCTGCGTTCCCCATCTGACCTGAAGGGTAGTACTCGGTGTCGAGACCGTTTTCCTTGAGCTCGGCGAGGAAGACGCTGACGCCGTACTTGCCGAATGGATGCTTGGGAGAATAAGAGTCGGCCAGGCTGAGTGCTGGGTTCCCCGGATTCTCCACGCGTGCGCAGCCAGCAGTCGAAGCGACCGCCACCAGCGCGGTAGCCACCAATGGGAGCAACGAGCGTTTGAGTCTTGGGTGCGTACCGGATTTTGAGTAGTGCGACATGACCTCACTGTCTTTCGCATATAGAAACGATAGTTCGTATATCCGCTGAATAGCTTATGCGGAGTTCGACTTCGGAGTCAAAGGACGTCCTTGGAGATCGCTTGCGCTTGGGCGTAAGGCATTTCGGGGGTGGGCGGTGGTCGATTGTGTCCCATGCGTTTGGGGCCACACGGCCGCGGGTCGCCGCCGTTGTTCGTGCGTACGCTATTGACGATCGTTCGAAAATAGGTCTAACCTCTTGATATGAAGTCATCCGACCACTCAAGCAAGGTTGCGCAGCCGAAGCGGCGATACATTCCGATCGCGCAGGATCTTCTACGAGAAATTCAGGCCGAAGACGGCCGGACGGAAAAGAAGCTGCCATCCGATCGAGACCTTGCCGAACGCTATAACGCCTCCCGGAGCACTGTTCGCGAGGCAATCTTCGCCCTCGACATGATCGGGGTCATCGATGTCCGCCACGGGGACGGCACCTACATCTCGACGAGAGTCGAGCGCCTGCAATCGTCCGAACAGTTCCAGTACGGCGCACGCCCGGAACATGTCATCGATACGCGATTAGTCATCGAACCGAGCATCGCCAGAGGACTCGCCGGCAGTCATGCCGCCCTCGACGCGGCGCGAAAGGTTCACGAAAACGCCGGAGCGCTCCTCGAAGTAGCCGAGAGCGTACCCGAGTTCACACAACTCGCGCTCCAGTTTCATCTCGAACTCGCCGCTGCTCTCGACAACCAGCTGCTGGGAGAGCTCGCCTACGAAGTTATCTCCATCGACAATCAGCCTCTCTGGGCGCTGATCAACCAGCTCTCTCTTCAAGATGCCGATCATCGACACCGGCTCTACGAGGAACATCAGCAGGTGCTCGACACGGTTGCTGCAGGAGATGTCGATCTTGCCCACGCGACCATGAAAACTCATCTGAGCAGGAACAAGTCACGTATCCTGCCTCACTCCTGATCGGATTCACAACACAAGAGGAGGTTCGATGACGAACCATAAGTACCAGCCCGTTCGGGCTTCTGCCGAACTTGATCCGAGTTCAGGGCAGGTCGGCGAATCTGCGATGCTGCTCAGCGACATCAACGTTCCCGACATCAACCAATGCTTGGGCGTTGCGGCAGTGCAGCCAGGTGAGCCAGCCACGGCCGAACTCGCTCACAGCACAGCAGAAGTCATGTTCGTAGCTGAAGGCCGAGGTGAACTGATCACGTCAGCGGTGACTGTGGAGTTCTCCAAAGGTGACGCGATCTACATCCCGGCAGACCTTAAACATGCGCTGCGTAACACGGGGGAGTCGGTTCTCGTATCGGTCTTCAGCTTTCCCGCCCCCAACAGACCAGCAGACAGCACCACACCACACTGAAGTCTTCTCCTCTGCGGAGAAGAGCCACACCTGGTCAGTGCGGGGGATCTGCACGAGATCGCAAGGAACGATGACCGCGCCAGTGGTCGTCAGAATTCACAGACTGCCGGGACCTCGAAAGAGAGTGCCGGTCCCGAATAGCGAACCTGCCAGTTCGCTATTCGGGGAACCCCGGTTACCGCCGGGGAGGATATATCGCATTCAACTGAATCGAACGATGGAGTTCTCATGAACACGACATACCACGATAAGAATCATAGTCGATTAGGCGACATAGTCGACGGAATCAAACTGACGAAAGTCCACTACCTCGCGCTGCTGCTGGTCGTGACCGGCGGACTCTTCGAGGTCATGGAACAGCTCATCCTTGCCTCACTTGGCCCGTCACTACAGGAAGCATTCGGCGCGTCGGCCCAAGACATCGCCCTGCTGTCGACCGCGACCCTCCTCGCGATCGCCGTCGGCGGAGTCACTGGAGGATACCTTGCGGACCGAGCGGGCCGCCGTGCGGTCCTCGCCGTCAGCGTCGGCATCTACTCATTCGGCTCAGTCGTCGCAGCTTTCTCGATGAACTACGAAATGCTCACCGTCGCCCGCATCATCACGGGAATCGGCGTCGGCGGTGAGATCGCCGTCGGACTGACCTACTTATCAGAGCTGACACCCACCCGCATCCGCGGACTGTTCGTCTCCTTGTTCAACACGATCTCGGCTGGGGTCGGTATGTTCATCGCGTTCGCTTACACAATTTTCGTTCTGGGACCGTTTGCCGCAATGATCTCAGCCGGAGACGAAGCGTGGCGCTGGGCGTTTGGCCTGCTTGGCATCCCCGCGGTGCTCGTTTTCTTCTTCCGCCGATATCTTCCCGAGACGCCACGGTTTCTGCTGGAGAAGCACCGGACGTCAGAACTCAACGCATCGTTGACGCGACTCGAGCAGGGCAAGATGCGTCTGAGAACTGTGGGCGAAGCGGTCGAGTACTTCAGCGCCGCGGAAGTGGATGCTGCTTCCGCTGAGGTCTCGGCAAGTGGTCGGGTCTCCGACTTGTTCATCTCCGGGCAGCGCAAGCGCACCGTCGGTCTGTCGATCGTCGCGTTCCTCGCCTGGGGCGCTCAATTCAGTATCTTGCTCGTCATGCCACTGCTCCTCGTCGAGCGCGGCTACTCGATTAGCGGCAGCCTGACCTTTACGATGGTCCAGAACATCGGCGGATTGCTCGGCGCGATCCTCGCTTCGATCGGTGCCTATTCGTTCCCGCGTAAACGTATGATCGCCATCGGTTCAGTCCTAGCGGCTGTAACGATTATCCTCTTCGCGTTCTTCGCCACGAGCCCCTTCCTCGTCATGCTCCTCGGATTCCTGTTCAACTTCAGCGTCATGGTCGTCAACACGACGATCTGGACCTGGTCGCCTGAACTCTTCCCTACAAAGATCCGCGGACTGGGCACCTCAGTCGTCGTCAACATCGGCTTCATTGGCGGAGCCCTGATCCCGCTAGCTGCGTCGGCGCTGTTTGAGAACGTCAACGAGTACATGACCTTTGGCATCGTCGTCATCATCTACATCGGCATTTTCATCATCTCCCGTGCTGTCACAGAGACGCACAACCGTTCATTCGAAGAGCTCGACCCCACCGACTGACCAAACCGAACTCCAAGGAGAAGACATGACTACCCAATCCAATGGCCCGATCCGCGATCTCGTCGGTTACGGTGAGAACCCACCACACCCCCAGTTCCCCGGCGGGGCCAATGTGGCCGTCAACCTTGTCGTCAACTACGAAGAGGGATCCGAGTACAGTCACTTCCTCGGCGACGGCGAGAACGACTCGATCGCGGAAGTCGCTTATCCATTCCCACGCGAAATCCGTGATCTGGCGACCGAATCAATGTACGAATACGGCTCTCGAGTGGGCGTATGGCGACTGCTGAGATTGTTCGAGGAATTCGGCATCAATGCCACTTTCTTCGCCTGCGCACGTGCGTTCGAGATGAACCCGGACGTCGCTACTGCCGCGCGTAAGCTTGGCCACGACCTCGTCTCCCACGGTTACCGCTGGGAAGAGCACTGGCGGATGACGCGCGAGGAAGAAGCGCAGCGCATTCATGATGCTGTCGAATCGTTCAAGACCACCTGGGGCTCGGCTCCCAATGGGTGGTACTGCCGTTACGGTCCCTCCGTGAACACGCGTGAACTCGTCGCCGAGCACGGCGGCTTCCTCTACGATTCAGACGCCTACAACGATGACCTTCCGTACTTCACCGAGGTGAACAAAAAGCGCCATCTCGTCGTTCCGTACTCGTTGACGTACAACGATATCCAGGGGACGAAAGCGCCAGGCGACTTCTTCGAGTTCGCACGCCGCGGTTTCGACGAGCTGTGGCTCGAAGGAGAGCGAGGCGCTCCGAAGATGATGTCGGTGGGGCTGCATCCGCGGCTTATTGGACAGGCAGGGCGGACGAACGCTCTAAGAGAGTTCATTGAGCACTGTCAGACCAAGGGCAAAGTCTGGTTCGCACGTCGCGACGACATTGCCAGCCTTTGGATGAGTCAATTCGGCTGATGTCTTCGGTTGTCTGCGCCGACGGTCTCTAAACCGAGACCGTAGACGCAGGCTTTTCATTCTTAGCCGACGAATCCGGTTAGAAGACGTGGGAGCAGCCGGATGCCGCTTGGCTTCGGTGGTCAGGCGACACTGGAAAGGGGCCAACGCCGTGGACTCAACTGTCAAACTTGTTCTGAAACGGTCGGGCTCTCTTGCCGACATTGGAGGGCAGCAGTGGTTCGATTTTCCCCCACTGCTCGTCAGTGAAGACTTGATGGCGGCCGTGCGTAGTCACCCATCCACAGCGACTGCCCCACAGCCTCGAATAAACGAGACATGCCCTAGGTCTTGAGAGTCGTCTCCCATGCTTTGACGAGGTTGACTACCGTCGAGTTCGCAGGGGTCGGCACTCCGACGTCTGCCCCGAAGCGGACGACGGAACCGTTGATCACGTCGATCTCACCTCGGGAACCTCGCAGTGCGTCGAGCAGCATAGACGGCTTTGCGTCCGGGATGTTTCCCGCAAGGGTACGCACGTGGTGGACGGGGTCGGTGATTTGGATGGGTACTTCCAGCGCTTTTGCGACGGCAAAGGCTTCTAAAAGGCATGCTCGAGAGACTTGCCAGGCGTTCTCGTCTGTCATCATTTCGCCGATGGTGAGCTTGTTGAGCACTCCGGGGCCGGAGAACGCCACATTCATGATCAGCTTTTCCCAGATGACACGAGATGGGTCACGCAACGAGGTCGCGTCGAAGCCCGCAGAGCGCCAGATCTCGACAACTTTGTCGACTTTAGGCATCGGCAGATCTGAATATGGAGAGAAGCGGACTAATGCCATTCCGTTGTGATGTGCGTGTCCTGGTTCGGGTACCGAGGCACCGAATCCGCCCACGACCCCAAGGCATAGTTGAGATTGCGGTAGATGCGGAGCGACGAGATCCATCGATCCGACTCCGTTCTGGATCGACTGGACGACTGTGTTCCGACTGACCAGCGGTGCTGTATCGAGCGCTGCTTGCTCAACGTCATAGGCTTTCGTGGCGATGACAATCAGGTCGAAATCTGCGGCGAGCCCGTCGGCCGTCGTGCTCACCGAGTCGAGTTGGACTGTGCGGTCGCCGCTGGCACCGGTGACTCTTAGACCATGAGCCGCGATCGCATCTATGTGGTCAGCTGCCAGCCCCACTCCGTGGACTTCGTGGCCGGCGCTCTTCATCAGCGCAGCATAGACCGAGCCGAGTGCCCCTAGCCCCATAATAAGTATCTTGGCCATCGTTCTTCTCTCCTTTGAGTGGGGACAGGTCTTTTGAAACGCCAGGATGGTGACTAGTCGGTGTAATCGACAAAGTCGGCTGCCGATTTCACCCGCTTGGGGATCTCCTGCTGCAGAAACTCGGTGAAGCGCCTGGCGCGGAGCGGGAAATACTCGTTGTTGGGAAAAGCGAGGTAGACGTCTGATCGAATGGTCGGCACATCTGGCAAGACCGGGACCAACTGACCGCTCTCCAAGAACGGACGGACGTTCCAAATCGAGCGCATCGCAATTCCGTGTCCGAGAACAGCCCATTTGGTGACAGTGTCGCCGTCATTGCATCTCAGCGGTCCACGGACCCGGACCGGTGTGACGACGCCGTCGAGCTCGAACTTCCACAGGGTGAAGTCGGGCTCATGCTCATTGAGAATGATGCAGTCGTGGTCAGGTAGCTCAGAAACTGATCTCGGGTGCCCTCGCCGATTGACGTAGTCAGGTGACGCGCAAAGCACGCGGCGATTCGTCAGAAGCCTGCGGTAAGTCAGTTGAGAATCCTTTGCTGCACCGACTCCGACGAGCATGTCGAAATGAGTGTTCTCCAGATCGAATGGGTCGCCTGAGAGCTCTAGATGAATCTCAATATTTGAGTACAGAGTGTGAAAATCCGCCACCAATTCAGACAGGTGCGTGCGCCCGAATCCCAACGTGCCGAATACGACGAGAGTCCCACGTTCGCTGTCGACGCTGTTGGAGATATCCGCGTGCAGTACGTCGGCCTCATGCACGATGCGTCGAGCGCCTTCGAAATAGCGCAGCCCCTCGCTGGTCAGCAGCATCTGACGTGAGGTGCGTTTGATCAACTGGACTCCGAGTCGGTTCTCCAGTTGCGTGAGTCGCCTGCTCACTGCTGACACCGACATTCCCATTGACCTGGCCGCTGCAGTCAGGTTCATCTCTTCGCCGATGGTGGCGAAGAACTGGAAATCGTCGACTCTCACGATCCCAGTCTAGGGAGGGCACGCCCAATATTGGCCGACCCGCCATTGCATTTTGTTCAAGCCTGAGTTGATTCAAACGGCGGGTGAAACGACTGATTTCGCTGTTAGATTCGTGGCCAAGCGAATCAGCGCGCCGTCGGAATCCTTCCTATCAAGGGACCGACTCATAGAAACGTGGAGGTAGCTATATGCCCAAGATTGCAGTCATTCCGGGAGACGGGATTGGAAAAGAAGTCATGCCAATTGGTGTGCGGGCCGTCGAAGCTGCCGCACAGCGTCATGGCGTTGACGTGGAGCTCGAATGGTTCGATTTCGCCAGCGTTGAGTACTACCAGCAGCACGGCCAAATGCTTCCTGACGGCTGGAAGAACCAGCTGAGTGAGTTCGACTCGATCTACTTCGGCGCTGTTGGCTGGCCCGATGTAGTGCCCGACCATGTGTCCCTGTGGGGGAGCCTCCTGCAGTTCAGAAGGCAGTTCGACCAATACGTGAATCTCCGGCCATGCAAGATCCTTCCCGGTATCATTCCACCCTTGCGCGACAAAGGGCCCGGCGACGTTGACTTCCTCGTTGTTCGAGAGAACACAGAAGGGGAATACTCTAACGCCGGCGGCGTGCTGTTCGAAGGAACTGACCGTGAGTTTGCCATGCAGGAGACGGTGATGACGCGGATCGGCGTCGACCGTGTCATGGAGTATGCCTTCGCCCAGGCTGAGAAGCGCCGCAAGAAGGTGACATCGGCGACGAAGAGCAACGGAATCTCGATCACCATGCCGTACTGGGACACGAGATTCGAAGCGATCCAAGAAAATCACCCAGGCATCGAAACGAACCAATTCCACATCGACATCCTCACTGCTCACTTCGTTCAACACCCGGAATGGTTCGACGTCGTCGTCGCATCCAATCTCTTCGGCGACATTCTCTCGGACCTCGGTCCTGCGTGCACGGGCACGATCGGTGTGGCACCAAGTGCCAACATCAACCCGACAGGTGAATTTCCCAGCCTTTTTGAGCCCGTCCACGGTTCGGCACCCGACATCGCCGGCAAAGGAATTGCCAACCCGATCGGCCAGATCTGGTCGGGAGCGATGATGCTCGACCACCTCGGTTCTGAAGCGGCAGGAACTGAAATTGAGAATGCCATCGACGAAGTCCTCCGAAGCGCAGACCCAACTGTGCTGACGCCCGACGTCGGAGGACAGGGAACCACAGAGACACTTGGTCAAGCCATCATCGACGTGCTTCGAGGGGAGTGAAGCAGCCTGGCAGAGAACACCCTTCAGGCGTGGCTCGTCGACAGCGAACCATAGTTGAGGCGAGGCTAGCGGCCTCTCGAGTAGATCAGCGGTCACTCGAATCTCGTTCAAGAACCAAACGTTGCGCAATATGCGATGCCGGAGGGCTTAGCGCATTGCGCGCATAGTCCAACCCGAAATCGGAGATGCAATGACGCATTACGAATCTCAGACTGCGCAGACTCGCAGCAAAGTTGAGGCACCAGAGCAAAACCTTCATCAGAACCGCAAACAGCTCACAATAATGGGCTTCCCCTGGCCCTTCTACTTGGCCTTCCTCGTGGTGATCATCGCGGCCATTTTCCTCAATGTCATGCCAGTCAACATCGTCAGCGGAATGGCGATCGCGATGATCATCGGGGGTGCACTGAAATACATCGGCGACTCGATCCCCGTTTTCAATACATTCGGAGGAGGATCGCTGCTGTGCATCGTAGTTCCAGCCTTGATCGTCTTCACCGGGGTCTTCCCTCAAGAATTCGCGGACTTGGCTGATTCTTTCTACAACGAACTCGGCTTCTCCGAACTCGTTGTCACGGGTCTCATCGTCGGATCGATTCTTGGAATGAATCGGAAGCTGCTGGTCAGCGTCGGCGCGCGCTTCTTCTTCCCAATCATCGCCGGCGTCGTCACAGCCTTTCTCGTCGGCGCACTGATGGGTCTGATCACCGGCTTCGGCGTCGGCCGAGCGGTCATGTTGGTCGTAGGACCCGTCATGGGCGGCGGCATGGCGGCGGGCGCGGTGCCAATGTCGGAAATCTTCGCCTCAGCCAGCGGAGGAGACGCCGGTTCGTTCCTCGAACAGATCGCCCCCGCCGTCATCGTCGCCAACGTCGTGTGCATCGTCGTCGCGGGAATCCTCAACGGAATCGGTAAGACTGTGAAGGCAAAGAGCTTCAGCGGCGAAGGCCGAATGATGCGTAAAGGCGATTTCGACTATTCGAAGGCCTCGGACGAAGCACCCCTTACGATCAAAGACATCACCGTTGGATTAGTACTGTCGATCACGATCTACATGGTCGGTGAGATCCTGTCGTCCCTGATTCCCGGGTTGCATGCCTATGTGTGGATCATTGTTGTGGCTGCCGTGCTCAAGATCTTCAACCTCCTGCCGGAACACCTCAACCTCGGTGCTGAGCAGTGGTACAACTTCATCTCGCACGCATGGATCCCAGCCGTTCTCGTCTCAATCAGCGCAGGCATGGTCGATTTCGATGCCATCGTCGAAATCGCGTCCGACCCTCGCTACCTCCTCATCGTCGTGGTGACCGTAATCGTTGCGGCCGCAGCCGCGGGCGGGGCAGGAATGCTGGTCGGCTTCTACTTCGTCGAATCTTCCATCAGCGGCGGCCTCGGAATGGCTGACATGGGCGGGTCGGGAGACGTCGCCGTCCTCTCAGCGGCTGGTCGACTCGAGTTGATGCCGTTCCTTCAGATCGCCTCCCGCCTTGGCGGGGCGATGATGCTCATCATCCTGTCGATCATGGCTCCCTTCCTTCTATAGATGTCCAAAGCGGTTCGTCCACGGCTCGCCTTGCGTGGACGAATCGACAGCGAGCTCGTATCTGTGCAGCAACTAATTCAACAGGAGGCTTGATGCCAAAAATCACTGCTGTTCGCCCTGTTCAGGTCAACCGGATTCTCTACGTCAGCATCGAAACCGATGACGGACTGTATGGGGTCGGTGAGTCCGGTGCCTGGGCCTACCAGGAGGCCGCAGCCGAAGTGGTGAAGACTTTCGCCGACTACCTCGTCGGCCAGGATCCGAGGAGGATCGAGCACCACTGGCAGTTCATTTATCGTGCATACCATTTCCGTGGTGCCGTCATTATGGGGGCGTTGAGCGCGATCGACATCGCGTTATGGGACTTGGCGGGAAAGCGTCTCGGCGTTCCTGTTCATGAACTCCTCGGCGGGGCAGCGAGAGAACGAGTGCGGGTGTACAAGCACGTTGCCGGAGCAACTGTCGATGAGCTCATCAATGACTGCAAGAAGGCACAGAATGAAGGTTATACGGCGGTGGGGCACCTGTCGCCTTTCCTCGACATTGACCGCGGCGAGAGGCTGGAAACGTCGAATGCGCAATACGTCAGCGGGGCAGTCAGTGTGCTCAAGACTCTCCGCGCCGAGGTCGGGGACGGACTCGATCTGTGCGTCGAGCTGCATCGGCGACTGAGCATCAGCGAATCCGTGACGTTCGGCCAGGCTGTCGCAGACGTGATGCCGATGTTCATCGAGGACCCAGTCCGTCCGGACAACCTCGACTCGATGGCGCTTGTCGCGTCCTCAGTGCCGGTACCGGTAGCGACGGGGGAGCGGTTGCATACGCCTGAGGAGTTCCAGATGTTGCTCAGCCGCTATCCACTGGCTTACACGAGGATCAGTGTCTGCTTGGCCGGAGGCATTACAGGTGCCATGAAGATCGCTGCCATTGCGGAATCCGTCGGGTCAAAAGTTGTACCTCATAATCCGCTCAGTCCAGTGAGCACCGCTGCATGTTTGCAAGTCTCCAGTGCAGTCGCGAATCTGGGAATAATGGAGCTGCCCGATCACTCGGTCGCTTCCGCCACAGAAAGGTACACCGCTTCAAACCAAAGCGAACGGCAGGAGTTCGACCAGACCGCGATGCTTAGTCCGATACCCGAGACCGTCGACGGTCACGTATCCGTTCCTACTGGTTCTGGAATAGGCATTGACCTGGACTTTGAGATAGCGAGCCGAAATCCAGCCACTAGGGTTGAGACACTGTCGCGACTTGGGGCTGACGGAGCAGTCGTGGACCAGTGACGTGGTACCGCGAGCGAAAGCCGTGGATCTGGTCATCCGAGACGCTGGTGTCACACACAAATTGCGTGTTCCACGTCGCCGCGCTCGACTGCCGCCACGGACGGCCCATCCAGTGCCAACAATTCGGCAGTCGGTGCCGGACACAGCCGTAAGGTCGGCTCATTGCTGGTGATCGTGACCGCTCGACTGCGGGGTCGATGTCCACAAGCCGAGAGATGCCGGTTCGCGTCAGTTGCCGCAATGGAAGCATGTTGACTGACGTGCTTCATCAATTGAGCGGTAGTCGACTTCGAGACCGCTCTGACTCTCTGACCAGGTGTTTTGTTCTTGCGTAGTCGCTTTGCAGGCGAGACTGGCCATCGAAGCATGTCTCAATACGTGCTTCGCCAACTTGCCGGTAGTTGAGGAAACTCCTGGTAAGAACGGGTTTCGAGGCCGGCATGACTAGGTGCTACAGGTTCAGAACAGTCTAGATGATCGCCCCACCCGGCGTTGCTGGGTGGGGCGATCTGATGCTCACAGGGACGGCCGACTGTCGGATGTAGTAAGTCCTTCGCCCAGTCGTCAACATTCGATCGTCGACCTCGAGGACTGATGCTCATCCTGTCACCTGCTCGTGCTGCCGTCCCCGCCCATGAGCCAGGACTGCGGTAGCACGGATGAGCCGTAGGTGGTGAGGTAGTGCTCAAGGGCCGAGCCGCGAATCAGCGTGTCTTCACCGGTATCCGGCGTTCCGCGGAGGGGCTCGTCGCCGGAGTTACAGTCACTACTCCCAACGGCAGCTCCTGCGGTATGACGATACTGACGAGCGGATGGATCGAGTACGCGAGGCCCAGCGGAGGGCCGCACCCGTGGCGACGTCCATCAAGGTCGCGAACCCTGCGCTCAAGTCGCAAACGATAGCTGCGTGCAGGCCGTTGCCGACGAGGGAGACCACTGCGAGGACCCCGAGCCCCACTCGAGCCGGACAGGTGTAGGTGAGTGAGTGACCGCGCAAGGCGAGGGGCACGGTGATCCCTCTTCGGCTGAATCGATCGGAACCTCAGGCCCGTCTGTCACACTGCGCGAGTCGCGCGACTAAGCACGGAATCTCGATATACTATCGGCGAGGCCGCCCCTACAAATCGTGTTTTCTCCGAGTCTCCAAACCTGCCTACGACAAGGATGTCAATGCAAATTTCAAAGGTAAGTATTGAGAATTTTCGCGCTCACACATCGACAGCTATTCCGCTTACCCAACTCGGCTCTCTGATCGGCGAGAACAACGCGGGGAAATCTTCCGTTCTTCATGCGATTCAGTACGCGTTGGAGGAAAGGAAGCTCGACGACGCCGATTTTCGAGATGCAACTAAGCCGATAGCCGTCACGCTTCATCTCACGGGGATTGGGGAGCAGGATCTTGAGCGAGTCGGAGATTCTCACCGTGAAAAAGTTGCCGGAATGATTCGAGATGGCAACCTCACGATCGTTCGCTCTCAGACTCATGGCGGGAAAGCAGAACCAAAGTATCTCAAGCTAGTCCCGAGCGACCCGCGGTGGAGCGTCGACAATTTGAACGATTGCACAAAAGGTAAGTCGGGTACCGCACTTCGCACTGCCGCGGTTGAACTTCGCCCCGAACTCGAAGACCTTCTGGGGCAAAAGGTTACGAAGGGAGACGTCGTCGCTGCTTGGAACGAACTTAATCAGCAACTTCCGAAAGAAGACCTTCAGGAACAGTTCGACCCGTATCCGACTGGCATTTCTACGGCAATAAAGCCTCTTTTTCCTTCAGTGATTTACATCGAGTCAGTTAAAGACGCCTCCCTCGAAGCAAGAGCGAGCGGAACCTCTGCCTTCGCCAAGCTCCTGGGTCTGCTGTTCGAAGAAGTGCAAGAACAGTTCGACGACATAGAGGAAAAGTTCAATGCTGTCCATCAGAAGCTGAACCGGCATCTTAGCTCGGACGGGGAACCAAAGGACACGCGTCTCCCCGCCGTCAAGCGCATTGAAACTGTTATCGAGCAGTACGTGACTGCGAGCTTCCCCGGGGTAAAGGTTCAGATGGACATCCCCGCGCCTACTCTGTCCGTACTGCTGTCTTCAGCCGACCTGCTAATCGACGACGGTCACGTGAGCAAGGTGTCCAGTAAAGGCGATGGTCTGAAGCGCAACGTTCTGTTTGCTCTCCTGCGTGCCTATGCCGACATTCGTGACAACGGACTTGGCGGCACCGAGTCGGACGAGGTTGCAGATTCTATTGAAGCGTCGCGCAACGATGAGTCCCCCGAGACAGGCTTGAGGCCCAGGGGCTCCTACCTGCTCTTGTTTGAAGAGCCCGAGCTATATCTCCATCCCAGAGCGCAGCGGCAGCTGATGGCAGCGCTGACGGAGTTCGCGAAGGACCACCAAGTGCTCGTAACAACCCACTCGCCGGGATTCTTCCAGCCAGGGACCAAAGGGTTCACGCGTATGTACAAGACTGACGCAGGTGTTGTGGCTAGGCCGGTAGACCTCACGCTGAAATTGAAGGACGAGTATCAGATCGTCCGGCACGAGAACAACGAGGCAGCGTTCTTCGCGCAAAAGGTCGTTTTAGTCGAAGGGGATAGCGACACTTTCGTTTTTCCGCACCTCGCGAAGCTATTCTCTAAAGGTTGGGATGACGTTGAACGCAATGTGATGTTCGTGAAGATCGGCGGTAAGGGCAACATCAGTCGTTACAGGACCTTCTTCGAGCAATTCGAGGTTCCGATCCACGTCATCGCCGACCTAGACGCACTGTCGAACGGGTTCGAACATCTGACTTCGACGTCGCGTGTCAGAGAGAGCCACGGCAAGCTGATTCAGTCGGTGAAAGAGCAGATCTCTGGTCCGAGTACTCCGGACCGCGACAAGGTGAAGGAAATCGTTCGGAGCCGGTCCCATCGAGAGCTGTGGTGGTCGGCGCAGGAAAGCTTCGGGGCTTGGCGAGACATCCAGACAAATGAAACCGCACAGGCTGTAGTGGATGATCTGACGGAGCTTTTCGACGCAGGTTATGGCGACGCTATCCTTGCACAATTGCAGAATCCACCTACTGAGCAAATTGCCGACTTGCTTGAGGAAGTCATCTCATCGCTCGCGCTGGAGGATACATATGTGTTGCGACGCGGCGATCTCGAGACTTACTGTGGCACGCATGCGAAGGGCGACAAGGTGGCAACTGCGATGAAGTTCTGCGCGGAGACTTTGACGCTCGATGCTCTTAAGAAAGTGCACGGCACGGAAGGGCCTGACATTGCCGAGGAGCTGGAAGATATTTTCTCGGGCATCTTCGATTCGCGCGCCCATGAACCTGAGATGAACGTGTGAAGTAGTTGAGCAAGCGATCGTTCCCCAAACTCGTGCGCAGGATCCCGGCAGGCCGCGGCGAAGTCGCAGAACCGTGGTGGTGCCTCGATGTAGTAGGGGTGCCAAGGCATCCGCACTTACTTAGGCAAGCATGGTGAAGCGAGAAATTGAGCGTTCATTGTGGTCGGTCAGTGCTGCACGGACAGCAACTTCGACGCGCTCGAGCGCGTCCATGACAAGCAGGCGCAAGGCGCGGTCGAAGACGTAGAGGTCCAGCACATCGTCGATAGAGGTGCCTTCGCGGAAGAACTGATCCGTGCCGCTCTGCTGGAAGGGGATGGTGTACGAGGAGGATAAGCGGTAGTAGCCGATGTGGCGCAGGTATCGCAGCGTGTGGTCCCGGTCTGGGACGACCAACCCGCGATCGGCGAGGCGGTCGACCAGCGTTTCCAACTCCAGGGCTGGCTTGTCGTAGCGCAAATTCCCGCGGGGACGAGGAAGGCGGAGAGCACGGCGCTGATTCGACATCGGTGCTCCTCTTGGACCTAGGCAAAGAAAATCCCCCAAGTGCGCATCGTAGAGAGGCGCGGGGGTATAGGGACTCCAGGTAGCACAATCAGTTGGGCTTCGACGCCCGGCGCTTGGCCGCGACCGACTTCCGAGCACTGCGCAGGTCAGCCAGGGTCTGGTCGATGTCGCTGGTCTCGTCGATGTTGACCGAGAGTGCGTCGATCGCTGCGTACTGGGCCTGTCGCCGCCGCTCGCGGTAGTCGAGCACGTCGGTCAGGGCGATCCGGCGATGCGTGCCTGAGCGGGTGAAAGGCAGCTGCCCTGCATCGAGAGCCTTGATGAGCGTGGGTCTGCTGATTCCCAGGAGATTGGCGGCCTGCTGCGTGGTCAGACTCTGCGAGGTTGGCGTCACCGTGACAGACAGGCCCCGGCTCATCGCCTCTACGATGTACAGCAGCACGTCGTAGAGCTCCTCGGGCAACTCGACAGGATCGTCTAAGGTGTCGCTCATCAGGTAGCGCCGTGGGTTCGGAGACAGGGCCTCCTCAGCGGTGAGCATGTCGTAGAAGCGGGCGAGCTGTTGCTCGTCGCCTGCGACATGGGTCGACTGGGCGGGACGCTCGTTCGCGGACATGGCTGACTCCTCATCTGCAGTAAGCGCCAATAGCTTGCGGTTAATGCGAGAAGTGTAGCTTGGCCGCGTTCCGTGCTTACATGCAGCGGACTTACGATGAGGGAGGAACCTTGTGACCAAGCTCGGTGGACGCCCATCGAATTCTGGTGTAAGTGGCACCTAGCTTGCCAGAATTGCAGCCATCACTTCGTTGCCGTCCGGGAACGTGCTATTAACTGGGGCAGGGTGGAGAGATGCCTGGATTTGGTCAGCCCGAGAGCACGAAGACGCTTTCGCGCTTCATCTCGAGCGTCCCAAACGTGAACCTTATTCTTCTTGGTCACGGCCACGAAACGTAAGTCGTGCAACAAACTGCCTGATGGGTTCAATTCGGCTTAAACATCCGCGTGTGATGTCTCACGTCATCTTTCACACCATGTCTCGCGTCATCGTTCACTTCTTCCTCTGGTAGTCCTTGCTCGCGTCGAGTGTGTGTTCAGCGATGACTTTGCCTCCGACGCGGTCGATGATCATCGTGTCGGCTCCATGCACGAGTAGAAGTACTCGTTTCCTTGCCCAGGCCCGTCCGATCTCTAAATGTCTGAGTTTCCCGGCGTAGCGGATGCTGATCGTGCCGGTGGCATCGACCTGGTCGTATCTGACTCTCCAGATGCGGTCGGTGGCCTCGACGACGGGGAAGGCTTTGTCCGTGGCCGTGTATGCCTCGTGCGGGGTGCGGCGTCCGATTGCCCAGTGGGGTCGTTGAGTGTTGTAGATGACCGCGAATCTGGCCAGTTGGGTGTCGAGTTCGGCGATTGTCGGCACGAGGCCGTCGGCGCTGAGCCATCGTTTGAGTGTCTGGTGGTAGCGCTCGATCTTGCCCTGGGTTGTGGGGTGGTTCGCGGCCCCGTTCTTCTGCACGATCCCCAGGTCGGCGAGGAGCTGTTCGAATCCGTTAGGTTGTTTCGGGGTCCCGTCGTGACCGCGGGCGAAGCGGGTCGAGGGGGTACCTCCCGCTTGCGGGGGCGAGACCATGCCGTTATCGGTCAGCGTTGATGCTGGTGGCCCGTAGACGTCCATGGTGTGGACGAATGTGTCGATCACTGTGCGTCCGGTGACGGGGGTGTGGGCGGTGGCGTGGAGGAGTTCGCGGGAGTGGTCATCGAGCCAGGAGATGATCTGGGTATCGGTGCCATCGGCCATAGGCCAGTGGGTGAAGTCTGATTGCCAACACTCGTTGGGGGCGGCTGCTTCGAATCGGTGCCAAAAGGTGCGGGGGCGTTTCTGGGGTTGATCGACGATGGTGTTGTGGCGGCGGAGGATTCTCCAGATCGTGGTGGTGCTGGGCCAGGGTTCGGAGAGGCGGTCCCAAATCGATTAGTGGGTCCTTCATGAGTGAACGATGTCGTGACACATCTAGTGATCGATGTCCTGAAACCAGGCAGGTTTAAATATCCGCGGGACCAAACCACAGGAGCGACACTTTCCCGAACGAAGACTCCACGGCTTCTTTGGATCTAAACGTGTAACCTGCAACAGGTAGTGAATTCCACGTTCAATTTCCTCTCGGCGTGCCTCGACCCACTTGCCGCGCGGAGAAAGGAAAATGAATTATGGCAAGATTCTATCAAGACTCAGCGAACGATTTCGTTTTGTTTCACAACTCATCTGTTCCTGATTGGAGACCTCCGCAACGTGGGGCGCTTGGATCGCTACTTGGTCATTGGGCAGTTCATCAAAGGAAGCCGGCCTTGATCGCGATACCGACAGGATCAGGGAAGACAGCAATTGCTCTGGCCGCCCCGTATCTTGCTAGATCTCGACGGGCACTGGTCGTAGTCCCCAGTGCTCAATTGCGTAGTCAAATTGCAGAAGCTTTCCGGACTCAGGCCGTTCTGCGCGAGATCGGAGCAATAGCGGACAGTGTGAATCCCGAAGTTCTGGAAGTGAAAGGTCGATTGGACTCCTGGAAGCCATGTACTGATGCAGATGTGGTGGTGGCACTCCCTCAATCGATCAGTCCCGACCACTATGGAGAACATGGAAAGCCCCCGTTCGACCTATTCGATCTCGTAGTTGTGGATGAGGCCCACCATGCTCCTGCACGAACGTGGCGCGCAATACTGGATCATTTTGAAGAAGCGAAGAAGGTGTTGCTAACTGCAACGCCCAAACGGCGAGACGGTAAGCCAGTTCCCGGCGAAGTAGTCTTTCATTACCCTCTCCGCGCCGCGATGGACGACGGCTATTACCAAAGCGTTGAGGCGAGACTCCTTGAAACCAGCGGAGGTGGTAGCCGGGAAGAGTCTGACATCGTGATTCGCGACAGCATTGTCCATGAGCTCAACCGACCGGAACATGCTTCGAGTGCACTATTGATTCGCGCTGGGAGTAAGCGGCGAGTGGACGAACTAGTCCAGTTGTACCAAAAGGCCGGCGTCTCTGTTGTTGCATTAACATCTGACCTCGGTGAACAGAAGCGGACTCAGATCATCGATGGGTTGATAGGCGGCCAGACTCGTGCGGTGGCAGTTGTTGGGATGCTCGGAGAGGGTTTCGACTTGCCGCGCCTCCGGCTCGCTGCTTACCACGACAAGCATAGATCCGTGAATTCGACCATTCAGCTCATTGGGAGGCTGGTTCGTAGTCATCGCGATTATCCTCAACGGTCAGTTTTGGCAACGGTTCGCGACGACGATGTGTACCCGGCGTTGAAGGGGGCAATCAGGGAACTATACGAAGAAGAAGTAGACTGGTCGATGCTATTACCTGGGATTATCGATGGCGCTGTCCAGAATACTTTAGAGGCAAAAACATTCGCGCAGGATCTTGTGGCACCACCGGTCAAGTTGTCGCTTGAAAGTATCCGCCCACTCGTTCGAGCTACAGTCTTTGAGATAGTAGACGATTGGATACCGCCGTTCGTTGATAAGGCTGTGCCCGACACCCTTTTAGCTGGCGAAGTCATTCGCGGGCAAGAAATATTCTACTCGACTCTTACTGCTAACAGGCAGAGCCTATTGATTGTCTTGCAAGGGATTCGATCGCCTCGATGGCATTTTGACTCCGGGTTAGACGTATCGAACTATTCGTTGCACATAGTGACGTACATTCCGGCTCCTAACCAAACGCGTCGTCCAATGCTGCTGTTGAATTCCGAAGATGCTTCCGTCATGTCTGCTGTTAGACACACCCTTGGCATGGCAACAGAGCATGTGCGACCTGCGGACCCTGAGCGACTGCATAGAGCGTTCGATTCCCTCACGCGGATGAGCGTGTCAAATGTCGGAGTGCGCAATACCTACGGTGGTGGCCGAGGAAGCGCCAGCTATAAGATGTTTGCCGGTAGCGGTGTCGATCGCGGGATGCGTGAAGCCGACACTGCGCAATCGGCTATTGGTCATGCAATGGCTCAGATAGGCGAGGGCCCTGGATCCAGCTCCTACAACATTGGATTTTCCGTCGAGAAGGCTAAATTCTGGGAGTCAAGATACGTACCGCTACATAAATATGATGGGGTTCTAGAGGACTTCGCGGATCGGTACTGGGCTTCGACGGAGGTTCTTGCTCCACTACTTCCTTCCGTTGCCCGAGGTGTCCGGCTGACCGCCTTTCCGAACTTCGCGGTGGCCGCCATCGAAATGCATCCTGTGCTTCTCGGCAGCGAGTGGACAACTGACGACGGCCTTCCAATTGGGCGTCTTGATCTCCGACACGAAACGGCGGAGTCGACTGGGTCGGAACTGAAGTTTTCCGCAATAAGGTGTGATTCAGGCGATAAAGTTTGGACCGGAGTTGTTGACATCTACGGAAACGTCGCTGAGTTGAATTCCGTGGTACAGATGAACCGGGGCCACGACACATCTAGATCGTTAGCAGAGCTCTTTGGAGCACAGCCTCCTATCATCTACTTCCTCAACGGGGAGACCGTCAGCGGAACAACGCTCTACCAGCCGCCACGTGTAAGTAGGGATCTATCACGTTGGGATCCGATAAAATTTGATTGGTCCTCAACGAACATCAGAAAAGAGACGGAGAAATCAAAGAGCGCCGGAGATTCGATAAACAAAACGCTGCGCGCCCACTTGTTCACTACACCTTCGACCGCACGCAGGCGGTGGATATTTGACAACGATGGTCGAGGAGAGCTTGCGGACCTGATTGTAGTAGAGTTGTTCGGTCGAACCCGCGTCTCGATCGAGCTTTGGCACTTAAAAGCCGCGGGAGGAAATAAAGCCGTACGAGTATCTGACATGCAAATTGTCGTCGCCCAAGCAATCAAAAGCCGTCGATGGCTAACTGATCGTGGACTTTGGCAAGAGATGGCCCATCGCTATTCAGGTCGCTCGACGCCGAAACTCGATCTGGTTAGTGGTGACAAGACCTTGCTGGAAGTACTTCTTGGCCTTACACCAGATCATCCGCAATGGTCATTTGCAAATTATCCGCCTCAAGTGCGCGGCAAGGTAGTTGTCGCTCAACCTGGTCTTTCTTGGGGCGACCTGAGTGCGAAGGTTCAGCAAGGGGATCAGAGTGCGATTCAAATCCGCGATCTTCTGGCAGTCTTCGATGATTCGCTTGGTGCATTGGGGGAATCAGAAATAGTATGTTCTGACTAGATTTCCCTATCGACCTCTTCCGTGATGGTGTCGGGAACTGTAGAGAACCGGCCGAGAGAGTCAGTCGGATACTCACCGTTTGCTTGCACCACCACCACCGAACAGTTCGAGCTCTGTACGTCGGGCCTAACGTCGGCTGAACGAATGGCCAGGCGTGCAACAGGTTTCAGTTTGCAACCTTGGGAAGGTAGCTGCAGGGGATGACGGTCAGGGAGGTCCCAGACCTACTCGCGGATAATGGTCAGATATGCAGCAAGCATTGGCGGTGTAAACATCAGCGGTTGTGTCGCGCTAACTGTTCGCGGTCCACCGCCGAGATCTGGTCGGATCCGAGACCAGCACGGTCACTCGGCAAGCCCTTTGTCGTCTCAGCGGAGGCCGATTGATGGCTCGTGCGAGCAGAGGCCAGCGATTCTCTCCGAGATTCTCAGGCGCGAAAAGGAGTTGCACTACGCGACAACGAAGTTGACATGCATCACCGAGCTGGAGACGTAATCCGCTAGCACATGAGGCAAAGCTAGTAATTTCCTGTGCGTGCTGCGCACAGAGCGAAATGCGTTGTAGAAGCGATTCAAGAGGCGGCTAGGCATGCGCGCGATTATGGGTGTCAGGCGCGAGCAGTAGCAGTAGAACACTTCCGCAACAGTCAGACGCGAGCGGAGCCTGTGATGGGACCCCGTTGTCGTACAACATAGACGGCATCCTCAGTGTGGATTAACGCCCAGCTTTCATGGCTTGGGCCACGGGGAGCACACCCTATTTTCCACGGGACTCTACGCCGGTGTGACTGCCGTCAGATCGCTCCTCTCGTTGGCCGTGTTGCGAACGTTTATTAATCCTCGAGCGTAAGAGGCTACACGGAGCTTCGTACTCATATCAGTTAGGTGACAGAAGTTTCTATCCCAGCAACAGCAAGCCGGTGTCCTCAACGGGCGGCCATTTTGCGGTCCAATGCCTCGGCGCGCTTACCAGTCGGCACACGAAAGTGTTCGACAGTGAATACCCGAGGCGGCCGCGAGGGAACGGTGCCAAGCGGGAACGAGTTGCGTCGGGGCTATAGCCAGAGGAAGGAACGGCGTGACCGTGATGGAGGCAGCGGCTTAGCACGCGAAGAGTTCGCATTGTGCGAAAGGCGAGAGAGACGACCTTAATTGGCCCACCCCGTGATCAACTCTCCGCACCACGCCAGGGAGCATCGGGGTCGGCGAGCGTCTCGAGCATGAGCTGGCACCAGACCTGGGCCGCGCCGACGACCAGGCGGGCGTGCCGCGGGCGCACCCACCTGGGCGCTTCCTCGGCTCCGTGGTCGATTCCGACGCTGTTCCTGAGCTCGGTCACGCTCTGGGTGAGGGTGACCAGGGACTGCAGTGCCTGGCGGAGTGCGCGGTCCTCGTCGCTGACCGACTTCGGGGCGAGGCCGAGCGACTCCTGGGCGGCATTGACCAGGGCGGGCACTTTCGCCGCGCGGGTGTAGCTCTGCCCGCGGGTGGTGAGGACGCACTTGGCGGTCGACTCGATCAGGGCCTTGGCGGTGCTGACGGCGAGTCGGGGGTCGGTGTCGACACTGTCGCCGAGTCGGCGCAGGTGGTCATGGATGGACTGCGGATCAGTAAGCGCGTTGAGCGCGTGCTTGGTCAGGTTCGCGCCGGCTTTGCCCATGCGCACAGCGCCGGTTGTCTCGTCGACGTCGAAGCCGTCCTCGCGCAGGATCCGGACCCACTTGTCGCGCAGGCTGTTGTCGTTGTCCCAGCCAACCGAGGCATCCCGGATGAACGTCTGCAGCCCGTCGCCGAAGATTGCGGTCAGCCGCTGAGCGTCGGCGGCGTCGCTCAGGTCCAGGGTGAGGAGGTACCGGCGCATCCGCTCGCGTCGGACGCTCTCGTCGTTGTCCTTGGGCTGCGGCGGGCCGAGGGCGACGCCTCGGTCGTCGAACAGCGCGTCGATCTCGCGCACGGACGTGCCGGTCAGCTGGTCGGCGAGCAGCCGCATCACCCTCGAGGTGAAGGTTCCCATGTGATCTCCTCGGGCACGTTCAGGGACGCTCCACGACAGCGCCGCCGACAGCTTCGTGGTCCTCGTCAAGCCATTCGACCGGCTGCGAGCCCAGTCCCGCAGCGATCGCCGTCGCCGTCTCGCGCCAGCTGGTGAACTGGGCGATCGCCAGGTGCGGCTGCTGCGTCGAAAACGATGCGCGTGTGGCCTCGATGAGGTCCCGCGCGCACTGTTCTCGGTCCTCATCGGTGAGCGCGTACATCCACGAGTGCCTGCTGGCCATGCGCTCGGTCAGGGGGCCGTCCTCGAGCGCAACCGCGATGAGGGTGTCTGCGATGTGCAGCAGCTCGGCCTGGGCGTCGGACTCGCGCTGAGACATGAGTACGAGGGACTCGCCGTCGCGGCGGGTAACCGTGACGGGATGGTCCTCGGCCTCGGCGAAGACCTCGGCCGAATGCTTGCTCAGATCCGAGGAGCGCCGCGTGGCCGTGGGAGGTCTGACTGCGTTCGTCATGCCACCCATCTTATTCGGAACGTGTTCGGAAGTACAGAGAAGTGGATGCCGCGCATCGGGATAGCTGCTCTTACGCCCGGATCCATGACATGGACAGTGGAGACGAAGAACGGGGCCTCAGATCCGGATATGCGACACCTCCAACAGGGGTTAGCTAAGCGTCTCGAGCGTGACCGCGTTGGCTTTGCCGTGACCAAGCTATTCGGAGCGACCTTCGTGAGCGCGGCCAGGGCCGCGACTTGGACTGGGTCGGCCTATCCTGTTCACATGTCAGAAGAGAGTGTTCGAGCGACGAGTCGCGTATGGGCGATGGACGAAGTCACCAAAGGTCTGCACGTAGCGCCGGAGCAAAACCCGCGCGTTACAGCGATAGCGGGAGGCACATTGGTGGCAGCGGCCGAGGAGTTAGCAATGCTTCCTGATGCGCCGAACCTGAAGGTCAAATCGGGGGAGCACTTGGCTGGGATTGTTTTGGGGGCGTATGGCAGTACGATAAACGTTCTGGATACCGACGGAGGCTTCGATTTCGAGCTGTCCGACGCTGCGAACCACCTTTTCGACGGGAAGAGATATGCGATTGTCGAGGTGAAGTCGGCAGGCGGTGATTGGCGCAAATTCCACAGCAAAGGTGCGCCCGAAGATGTGCATAGTGTTCAAATCGAGCGTTACCAGGATGCGCTGATAAAGCTGGAGGAAGCAGTACTGAAGGCGGAGACACAGCTCAATTCAAAACATGCGGTCGGGCATCGGTCCCGTGAGGTCTTCTTGACTATCCATCCGTACGATCTCGCAACCGATGTAGGGCTTTCAGTGAATCCTCGCGTTGCGCTGCATGCGGGGCTTCCGGCCGTCAATCAAAACCTCGAAATCGAGGGGCTGTGGCTGATGTTTTACCCCAGTTTGATCGCGCGTTGGTCACAACGGCACAGATGCTGGGTGCGATACCTCGTCGCGGCAAATTCGGAGCATTCGACGTCCGACCCTGGGCTTGCCAAGGCGGAATCAGCGTATCTTAAAGCACTGGCCGAAGAGCACGGTCGCGAACCAGGGTTTGCATGGTCTGACGGTCTCGTATAGAGCCGAAACTGACGGCACGAGTTCACGGCTAAGATACACCTCAAAAGCCAGCCGGGCGGGTGCATCTCATCGACCACTCGGCGATTCCTGACGCGGCCAAAGGGCCAGAAACTCGCTCGATCTTACCTGGAGATCCCGAAGGCTCGATCGACTTCTTGGCAACAGAATTTGTAGCGTCGGATGCTTCCGCACGGGCAGGGCCGATATGGTCCTTGGCGGTAGCCATCGACGCCGTCCTCAATAGTGGCAAGAGGAAAAGGTGGAAACCAGTTGGCGTGAATCGTGCCTCTGGTCACTAGGACGGAGTTCGTAGGTTTGCGCGGAATGCCCCACGGGTGGTCATGGTCTGCCCGCGCGGGTGCATTGAATGTGCCTACGCATCTCTCCGCGGCTGGCATTTCTTCTTCTAGAGAAGCGGAATGATTGACGAGTGCAGTCCAAGACGTGCGGTTGCGCCGATGTCGTTCCCCGTTCGTGAAATGATCCGCTGCTGCGGCTAGACCGGAAATTACTGGTGGGATCATGCTACCCGTGGCTGCGCCGATTCCAATTCCGGCGAGAATCTGAAACGAGTTCTCTCGAAGAGAGAGCCCCATTTTTGAGAGGAGGCCACGATCAGCTTCTTTTCTAGCGTCATCCAAAATCGGTCGGAGCAATACCTGTTCCTGCTCATGGAGGTATGCTTCGAACTCTTCTTTGGTTGCCTCTACGGGAGCGCCGGAATAGATTTCGTAGAGTTGTCGCCTGAACTCGCCGAAGCTGTCATCGTTGTGAATTCGACTCAATTTCTGCGAGGTTAGTCCCGAGAATACCGGGAGGTCGGACCGTATGAGGCATTCGCGAACGAGATCGGATTTTGTGGTTTTGGTTCCCAGTCCCTCACGGCACACGAATTGTTCGTACTCGAAGGGAGCGCAATAGGTGCTTCCATAGGCGTTCGCAGAGACATACTCGCGAGAGAAATAGGTTAATGCGTCTAGAAAGGTCTTACGAGTCTGCTTTTCCCATGCTCCGCCAGCGAAGACGAACATGCCTCGTTCGCCGTCGTGCTTAGCCAAGTCCTCAGGACTGAATCTCCGGGCAAGAGCAACTGGGTCGGTCAAAAGCGAGTCTGCAAGCTCGTCTCGAAGTCTCTCGATATCATCATGCTGCTGGTGGTATTGGATCTCCATAGGAGCGAGGACCATGATTCCCCCCTCAATAAGCGGTCGCGCCTCCCGGAGAGCAGGTACGACTCGCGCCAAGAATGCGCGCGTCTCGGCGATCTTGGGGCCCTCTCCGGGCAGATACCATCCTGGAGCGGACGAAAGATACTGATCGTTCAGGCGTGCTTCGTTGCTGAACCAGTCGGCGATCTGGTCCTTGACCAGGATCTGTTCTGTGAATAGGAGGCTCGATCGCACGACACCCGAACCGATTCTCAGGGAGTCTGCCGATGGCCACCCTCCGAGGTACTGAACGTCTTCGTGTAAACGCTCAGTCGGATTGTTGCTTGACGTGAATTTACGGACTTCGTCGCCCAGTTCCAGGATGCGGGATGCGGGCATCGCCCGTATGTCGTCGTCTCGATAGAAGAAGTTGTCAATGACATCAAGGATCGTCGTCACAATTGCCCCTTCTTTCGACCTGCGTATTTCGACCGTACCGCATCACGGGGTAGAACTAGCAGTAGCTTTTGTTCGGCGACTGTCGCTACCGCAGCATGTCGACGTAGGTACTTCATCAAATGCGCGGTAACCAATTTTGCGTTTGGGCTAACCCTCTGACCAGCGAGTTTGTAGCTTGCGTAGGAACTTTGCGGCTAAATTGGTCATCGGAGCATGTCTCAGTACGTTCTGCGTCAGCTCGCAGAAGCCTGATCGCAGGAGACGAGGCCTGAGCGGCGACTTCGCCGCACCAGGCTGCGCTGTGAGTCTGCGACTCGCGGCAGTCGGTTCGCGCTGGGGCGCTGAGCCGGAGCTGATCGAAGGCCGGTGGGATTTGTTCCCACCGGCCTTCGTCGTGCCCGGGCGCGTGTGACGGTGCCGTTGATCGAGCATCCCTCACCGTTCGCGTCACGTCCTCCACGCAGTTCGGCATCCGTCACCGTTCGTGACTAAACACACCGCTGCCAAGGAATCCGTCACCGTTCGTGGCAGATCGCCTCGTTGCAACAGTGCGCTGTGCGGCGAAGGGTGAGGGACGGTCGCTGTCGCGCGGGATTGTCGGGAAGCGTGAGCGCGTCCGCGGGAATCCGTGCGCTGGCGGTCGGCCACCTCGGCGTGGGTGGGGGTGGGCGCAAATGCGACCATCTCTCATCGGCAGTCGCTCAACACCGTGCTGCAACGGGTTGGTGTGCCATGAACGGTGAGGGGTGCGCTCGCAATGGTGCGAATTGCCGGCGCCGAGGCGGTGTGACCAGAAGGCTGAGGGGTGGTGTGCCGCGGAGATATGTCGCGAAGGGTGAGGGACGCATCTGTGAGCGATAGGATGGGCGGATGGAATCTGTCCGCCAACGATGTCGTCAGAACTGAGGCCGCATGACCTTTCTCGAATCCCTCGGCTCGCCTGCCGATCTGCGTCGACTCTCGGCTGGCGAATGCGAAGTGCTGGCCAAAGAGATCCGCGACTACCTCATCACGACCGTGTCCGGCACGGGCGGACATCTGGGCCCCAACCTCGGAGTCGTCGAACTGACCATTGGCCTCCACCGCACCTTCGACTCGCCGCGCGACACGATCATCTTCGACGTCGGCCACCAGACATATGTGCACAAACTGCTCACCGGCCGCCGCGAGGAGTTCCCCACCCTGCGGCAGCGCGACGGCCTCTCCGGCTACCCGAGCCGGCGAGAGAGCGAGCACGACGTCGTCGAGAACTCACACGCCTCGGCCTCCCTGTCCTGGGCCGACGGCATCGCCAAGGCCCGCCAGCTCACCGGTGAGCGAGACCGCCACGTCGTCGCCGTCATCGGCGACGGAGCCCTGACCGGGGGAATGGCCTGGGAAGCGCTCAACACCATCGCAGCCGACACCTCCACCCCGCCGAGGCGGCTGGTCATCGTCGTCAACGACAATGGCCGCTCCTACGCCCCGACCGTCGGCGGATTCGCCGCCCATCTCGACGAACTGCGCACCACCTCGAGCTACGAGAGGCTGCTCACCTGGGGCAAGGAGACGCTCCGCCAATCCGGCCGACCCGGCCGCGCCGCCTACAGCGCCATCCACGGCGTCAAACGCGGACTCAAAGACATGGTCAGCCCACCCGAGACCGGAATGTTCGACGAACTCGGCATCAAATACTTGGGCCCTGTCGACGGACACGACCTGCCCTCGGTCGACAAGGCCCTCCAACTGGCCAAACAGTTCGACGGCGGCCCCATCATCGTCCACATGATCACGCAGAAAGGGCACGGATTCGACCCGGCCGTCAACGACGACGCCGACCAGTTCCACTCCGTCGGCGTCATCGACCCCGTCACCGGGAGATCGACACCGTCGAAATCGACGTCATGGACCTCCGTGTTCGGCACCGAGATCTGCGCACTCGCCGAGGAACGCGAAGACATCGTCGCCATCACCGCCGCCATGCTCCTGCCCGTGGGGCTGGCGAAATTCGCCGAGGAGTTCCCCGACCGCGTCTTCGACGTCGGCATCGCCGAACAGCATGCGGTCGCCTCGGCGGCGGGCCTGTCCTACGGCGGACTCCACCCCGTCGTGTGCATCTACTCCACGTTCCTCTCCCGTGCTTTCGACCAAGTCCTCATGGACGTCGCCCTCCACCGGCAGGGTGTGACCTTCGTCCTCGACCGTGCCGGCATCACCGGCCCCGACGGAGCCAGCCACCACGGAATCTGGGACATCGCGATGCTGCGCGTCGTCCCCGGACTGCGCCTCGCCGCACCCCGCGACGCCGCACGGCTGACCGAAGAGCTGCGCGAAGCCGTCACCGTCTCGGACGCCCCGACCGTGGTGAGATTTCCCCGCGGCAGCGTCGGAGCCGATATCCCGGCGCTGAGGAGGCTCGACGACGGCGTCGACATCCTCCGGGAATCGTCCGCAGAGGCCACCGCCGATGTGCTCGTCGTCTCCGTCGGACCGTTCGCCAGGTTGGCCGGGCAAGTCGCTGACGTGCTGGAAGGTCGCGGGATCACCTCCACAATCGTCGATCCCCGCTGGGTGCTGCCTGTACCCGAATCCGTCGTCGCTCTCGCCGCCGAGCACAGTCTCGCCGCGGTCATCGAAGACGGAGTGAAGATCGGCGGTGTGGGTTCACAGGTCCGCTCCGACCTGCGCGAAGCCGATTCGCGGATCGGGGTGCTCGAACTCGGCGTGCCCGATGAGTTCCTGCCGCAGGGGACACGTGAAGAGATCCTCGCCGAAGTGGGCCTCGACGTCGACACGATCGTGTCCGAAATCCTCAAGGCCCTGCCCGCCGAGGTGGCCGACCGTGCCGCTCAGAGTTCTCGCCGCGCGGTGTGAGTCCATGCCCTCAGAGGCGACGGAGGCCCGACGCTCGAACCGCAGGACTTGAGCGTGAGTTCAGGCCTGGGGGAGTCCGGCCAGGGTCTTCTTCAGCGCGGGGGCACTGAGCTCGATCTGCCAGGGTCGGGCTCCCGCCTCGCCGAGGTAGCCCTCGACGTCGACGCTCGACTCCGCGGCCAGGGACTTCACGATTGCCGGCTGGAGGAGCACATCGTGGGGGATCGTCAGCTCTTCGGAGAGCTCCGACATCGCGGCCTTGAGCGCCGCCACCCGCTCTTTGAGCTCCGCCGGGTCGAATGCGCTGCGTTTCGACCGTCCGCGCTCGGACCGTCCCGGCAGCTCTTCGGCCCCCAAACGGGAGGCCTTGCGGTAGGCACGGAAGAGTCGGGCCGCCTCGGCGCGGGAGAGTCTGCGCCACTGAGCCAAGATATCGTCGCTGGACTTCACACCGGATTGGGCGAGGGCGACGAGCTCACGATCGCGCAGGATCTTCGTGGGAGCCAGATCGGCTTCACGGGCCATAGAATCACGGGCCTGCCAGAGCTCACGGACTCGTGCGATGTCGCGGCGGGACCTGATCTTCGACAGTCCATGCGTGCGTCGCCACGGCTCATCGAAGTGCTTCGGGGTGAAATCGAGCAGGTGCGTGAACTCCTGCTGCGCAAACTCCCACCGGTCCGAGTCGAGAAGCTGCTGGTGGAGGATGTCCCGGATCGGCAGTAGCACTTCGACGTCGAGGGCGGCATAGTTCAACCACTCCTTGGGCAGCGGACGCGTCGACCAATCGGCGGCCGAATGCTCTTTCGCCAGACGCACCCCGAGGGTGCGTTCGGCGACCGCGGCCAGACCGAACTTCTCCCATCCGAGCAGCCTGGCGGCCAGTTCGGTGTCGAACAGAGCCGCCGGGCGCATTCCGCGCTCCTGCAGGCACGGCAGATCCTGCGTCACCGAATGGATGACCCACTCATCAGTTCCGAGAGCCGAGTTGAGGTCGCTGAGATCACCGAGCGTCTCGGAATCGAGGAGGAAGGTGCCAGCACCTTCACGTCGCAGCTGAACGAGGAAGGCGCGCTGTCCGTATCTGATGCCGGACGCGCGTTCGGCGTCGACAGCGATCGGACCGTTGGCGGCGGCCAGACTGGCAATCGAGGAGGAGAGGTCCTCCGGGGTATCGACGACGTCGGGGATGCCGTTCGCGGGTGTTTCCAAAAGCGGTAGTTCAGATGTCATCGACGGCGCCCGGGCAGGGCTGTGACTCCTTCAGGAAGTGGTGGCAGTCCGGCGACTGTGCTGAGCAGATCGATCCAGGCCTCGAAGTGATTGCCGATCAGATCCGGCTCGTCAATCACGGGTGTCCACGAGGCGCGCAGCTCCAAGTCTATCGTGGCCGGGCGATCGGCCAAGGTGCCGAAGCTCTCGGACAGCACCCGAGTGGTCGTCCCGCCGGCGGCGAGCACCTGGCAGTCGTTGGCATCGAGGGCATCTTCGAGCCAGCTCCATGCCACATGCCCGAGCATCGTCTCATTGCCGAGTTCGTGTTCGAGTTCGGCGCGGATATAGGAGACGACCCGGAAGGAGCCTTCCCACTCCTCCGGGGCGGCGGGATCGAAGAGGACGACGATACGGCCGGTGGCGAGTTCGTCGATGGTCTCGCCGCTGGCCCGCAGGAACGTCTCATCGGCGCTGACCTCGGCGCCGAGAGCATAGGAGTACGGGGCCAGCTTGGCCGGGGCCGGAATCTCGGAAATCGACACGTTGTTCGTGCTGCGCGCCTGACGCAGCACCGACGTCACGGCGGAGAACTCCGCCGGAATGCGATTGAGAGGTGAGGTGTTGACCACAGTTGCCACGATAGAGCAGCCGCGGGGACAGAGGAATCATCCACGCCGAGGCGGCCCCGGACAATCCGTCGGATCGTGTCCTCGGCCGAATGCTGAGACGGCAAGACGGCCCGTCTTGAAACTGACATCGAGTGGGCATGAGCGATCGAAGGATGGGAAGATGGCCCCATGACATCACCCCTGTTAGCTGCCCTGCGTTCGGAGCCGGTTTCGTACACTCCCGTCTGGTTCATGCGGCAGGCCGGCCGCTCCCTGCCTGAGTACCGCAAGCTGCGCGAAGGCACTCAGATGCTCGATGCCTGCCGCGACCCCGAGATGGTCTCCGAGATCACCCTCCAGCCGATCCGCCGCCACGGCGTCGACGCGGCCATCTTCTTCTCCGATATCGTCGTCCCGCTGCAGGCCGCCGGAGTCGATGTGGAGATCGTTCCCGGCGTCGGCCCGGTCATCGCCTCCCCGGTGCGCTCCCGCGCCGATATCGACGCCCTGCCTGATCTCGACGCCGCCGACATCCCGGACATCACCGAATCGGTCCAGCGGGTGACCGCCGAACTCGGCGAAGCCACCCCGCTCATCGGCTTCGCCGGTGCTCCGTTCACCCTGGCCAGCTACCTCATCGAAGGTGGGCCGAGTAAGAACCACGAGAAGACGAAGTCGCTCATGGTCTCCGCCCCCGAGGCGTTCTCGGCCCTGCTGAGCAAGCTCGCGACGATGTCGGCGACCTTCATCGACGTGCAGCTGAACGCCGGTGCCAAGGCCTTCCAGCTCTTCGACTCCTGGGCCGGCTATCTCGCTCGGGAGGACTACGAGGACCATGTCCTCGAACACTCCACCGCAGTCTTCGACGCATTGTCCGGACACGACGTGCCCAGCGTCCACTTCGGCGTGCAGACCGGTGAGCTGCTCGGCTCCATGGCACAGGCCGGATCGACGACCGTCGGCGTCGACTTCCGCGTCGACCTGGCTGATGCCGCCACTCGCGTCAATCCCGGTCAGGCACTCCAGGGCAACCTGGACCCGGCCCTGCTCTTCGCTCCGTGGGAGGCGCTGTCCGCCCGCGTCGAGGCGATCGTGCGCAAGGGGCTCGAACTCGACCGCGGATTCGTCTTCAACCTCGGCCACGGCGTCCTGCCCGACACCGACCCCGAGGTGCCCGGACGCGTCGTCGACCTCGTCCACCGCGTCTCGGCCGAGATCCTCGGCAGCCGCGGCTGATCGAATGACTCGGATCACCGTCGTCGGAGGAGGGATCTCCGGCCTCGTTGCCGCCTATCGCCTCTCCGCCGAGCACCAAGTCACAGTACTGGAATCAGGCGACTGCCTCGGCGGCTGCCTGAGGCCGACCACGATTGATGGTGCCGTGCCGGTGGGCATCGACTCTGGAGCCGAAGCGAGCCTCAACCGGCGTCCGGAGACCAAGAACCTGGCCGCCGAACTCGGCCTCGACTCGGTGTTCCCCTCGACTCAGCACAGTTCGCAGGTGCTCAGCAGGGGAGACCTGCACGCGATTCCCAAACGGACGATCATGGGGGTGCCCGCCGAAGCGGCAGAGGTCGAATCCCTCATCGGCGCCGAGGCGGCCGCTCGCTTGGCGGCCGAACGGATCACCCCGCCGATCGAGGGTGATGACGTCTCGCTGGGGGACTTCCTGTCGGAGCGCCTCGGCGGCGCCATCGTCGACGAACTCGTCGATCCGCTGCTCGGCGGCGTCTACGCCGGTCGCTGCCGGGACCTGTCCCTGGCCGAAACGGTGCCCGCGCTGCTGCCCGCTGCGGTCGAGGGCACCTCGGTGCTCGACCTCGTCGCACAGCTCCTCGCCGCCCGCGACGCCCAGACCGCGTCGGCAGGGAGCCCGGAACCGGTGTTCATGAGCTTCGAAGGCGGAATCAACCGCCTCATCCCGGCCCTGCAGGAGGCGATCGTGCGGGGCGGCGGGACGGTCCGCCTCGGTGCCGGTGTCACCGGGATCGACCGCGAGGGCGAGAGGTGGATCGTCCGCGGCGAGGGGGAGGACATCGAATCCGATGGGCTCATCCTCGCCACGCCCGCGCATGTGACTGCCGGGCTGCTGGCGTCGGTGGCCCCGGAATCGGCGAGCAGCCTCGGCGAAATTCCCTATGCCTCCACCGCCTTGGTAGCCGCCCTCGTCGACCTTGAGGGAGTGGAGCTGCAGGGTTCGGGGTTCCTCGTCCCCGCGACCGAGGGCACGTTCATCAAGGCCTCGACTTTCGTGTCGAACAAGTGGCCGTGGACGGCCGACCATATCCCCGCGGGGACGGCCCTGGTGCGGATGAGCATCGGACGCTTCGGTGACGGACCCGAGGTCTGGAGCAGGTTCTCCGATGAGGAGATCGTCGAACGAGCCTTCGCCGATTGGCAGACGATCACCTCCCGTCCGGAATCGCAGCTGCTGGGCTCGGAGGTCCAGCGCTGGAACTCGGCACTGCCGCAGTACCTGCCCGGCCACGCCAGACGCATCGCCGCCATCGACGCCGAGATCGCGTCGCTGCCCGGCCTCGAACTCGCCGGATCCGCCTATGGGGGAGTCGGCATTCCCGCCTGCATCGCCCGCGCGGACGCCGCGGCCCGGAGACTGAACCGACCCGCAGACGACCACCGTGACACTTCAGAATGAAGAGAAGACAGAAGGAGCAGATATGAGCGAATACACTCAGCCCACCGACGCCCAGATCGAAGAAGCGAACGAGCAGACGCGGTATATCGCCTACTCCGTCTTCGCCTCTGCCGGAGAACTCGGCGATGCCGACCGTAAGGAACTCGCCGATGAGCTGCATGCGGCTCTCGAGCCCCTGAAGGAACGCGGTCTGATCGTGCGCGGAATCTACGACGTCTCCGCCCTGCGCGCCGATGCCGACGTCATGTTCTGGTACCACGCCCCCGAAATCGAGGTCGTCCAGGCCGCGTACTCAGCGATCCGCCGCAGCCTGATCGGTGGAGTGCTCGAACCCGTTTGGTCCGTCGTCGGAATCCACCGCCCGGCGGAGTTCAACAAGGCGCACCTGCCCGCTCTGCTGACCGATCCCGAGCCCGGCGATTACATCTGCGTGTACCCGTTCGTGCGGTCCTACGACTGGTACCTCCTCGACCCCGCCGAACGGGCGAAGATGCTGCGCGACCACGGTATGGCCGCCGCCGGGTACAAGGACATCAAGGCGAACACGATCGCCTCCTTCGCCCTCGGCGACTACGAATGGCTGCTGGCCTTCGAGGCCGCCGAGCTCCACCGCATCGTCGACCTGATGCGGGATCTGCGCAACACCGAGGCGCGCCTGCATGTGCGCGAAGAGGTTCCGTTCTACACCGGACCGCGTCGCGAACTCGTCGACATCATCTCCGACTGGCGCTGACCGAACGTCATAGACCCGGCCGGGACTGAGGCAGAGAGCAGGTCGCCCGGCCGGGACGGAGGCAGCGAGAACGAGACAGCGGGAAAGGGCCGCCGCACCGATTCGGTGCGGCGGCCCTGTGCATGGTCGGGGAGTGACCGGCGGCTACCTGCTGCCCTTCTTCACCACATAGGAATGGCCGTTGGCGTCGGTGCGCATCTCCAGCCCCATGGCATCGAGCTGCTGGTGCCGCAGCGTCTCGTCCTCGAAGTATCCGCCCGGGCGCGTGTTGTCGACCTGCGCCGGCCCGACGATCTTGCGGAAGAAGTTGTTGAGCCAGCCCACTCCGCGCTGGGACTCCGGATGCTGGTTCTTCTTCCGTGCCGAATTCTTCTGCTTCTTGTCCTGTTTCCGGTTCGAACCATCGGGGGAAGGCTGCGAGGCGGACGACATAGCGAGGATCCTATCGACGAGGTGCCGCTTGGGCGGGGATTGGGCAGGTTTCACCTTTAGTGTACACTAATCATTAGCGCACTAAGTAATCTTCGAAGAGTATGCACGCCCTGATTGCCGACACGGAGGATCGACGACACACGATGCTGGAATCCGAAGCTTCGACGGAGCCGCTGGACAACCCGCTGGCGCTGGAAAGCCAGATCTGCTTCGCGCTGGCGGTGGCGTCCCGCGGGGTGATCGGCGCGTATCGCTCCGTGCTCGAACCGATCAGTCTGACGCATCCGCAGTATCTGGTCATGCTTGCGCTGTGGCAGCACGAGAAGCTGCCGATGCGCGAGATCGCTCGACTGCTGCGACTCGAACCCGCGACTGTGTCCCCGTTGGTCAAACGCCTCGAAGCGCTGGCCTATGTCACGAAGACGCGCAGCGACAGCGACGAGCGGATCGTCGAGGTCACCCTCACCGACACCGGCCGTGAACTGCGCAAGACCGCCGAGGCGATTCCCGTAACGATGATGGCCAAGCTCGGCATGGACGTCGACGGAGTGCGTGAACTGCACGCTGTGATGCAGAAGATCATCGCCTCCGTCGACGCCGCTGCCGAGGTCGAGGCCGAGAGCTGATCGGTCAGCCGGCCGGGCGCTCCATCGGGGTGTGCTCGATCCCGTCCTCGTCGAAGCGCGGACCGTTCGGGGCGAAGCCGAGGGACGAGTACAGCCCCTCGAGGTGCGACTGCGCATTGAGCGTCAGCGGGGCAGTCGACCAGGCGTGGACGATGTCGCTGAGCAGTCGGCGGCCCCAACCCTGCCCGCGGGCGTCGGGGTGGGTGGCGACACGACTGATGCTGCGTGCTCCCGGCCTGGCCGCCGGTCCGTCGGGCAACTCCGCCGGCAGCAGACGGGCATAGGCCCATGGCGAGAGGTCGCGTCCATGCTCGGCGCCGTGAGTGTCCGACATCGCCGTGGCCGGTCGAGGGTAGAAGAAATGCAGAGTCTCCGGCAGTGAGTCCACCCCATCGGGGTCGAGGAACACGCACTCCTGTTCGACGACGAAGACCCGTGAGCGCAGCTGCAGAATTCCGTAGAGCTCCGTGGGCCGGAGCTCGTCGAAGTTCTTCACGACGAGCTCGGTCGCCTCGGTGCTCTGAGTGTCCGTCGCCATCTCAGCTGTCCGCAGCGTCGGTGTTGAGCTTCAACGAGATCGAGTTGATGCAGTAGCGCTGATCGGTGGGAGTGCCGTAGCCCTCGCCCGAGAAGACATGGCCCATATGCGAGTCGCAGTTCGCGCAGCGGACCTCGACGCGTTCCATGCCCACCGAGGTGTCGCGGATGTAGCGGACCCGGTCCTCGGCCAGAGGCGCGTAGAACGACGGCCATCCGCAGTGCGAGGCGAACTTCGTATCGGAGGGGAACAGGTCGGCTCCGCAGGCCCGACACTGGTACATCCCGGCTGCCGTCTCATCGTTGTACTCGCCGGTGAAGGGGCGTTCGGTCGCGCCCTGGCGGAGCACCGCGAACTCCTCGGGAGTGAGCACGTCCTGCCAACGTATCTCCTCAGCCGCGGCCCCCTCGTTCGTCGAAGTTCCAGCGTTGATATCTGATGACTGAGTCATCGTGACCTCCGGTCTCTGTCAGTGACGGTGATTGCGGCGAGGAGGAGAAGATCTCCGCCCCTGGTGAGCGCAACAGCGAGTGACACTCGCTCATTCCGCACAACAGCGTTTGGTGCCTGATCATTCCGTAGGCAACAATGAACACAGGAGGTTTTCATGGTCCGCGACACGAAGTTCCCCGCCCGCCTGCTCGCCGCCGGTATCGGCGTCGGCGCCGGACTCGGTGCCCTGATCTCTGTGGCGTCGTCGGGTCTGGCCGCCTACTTCGCCCGCAAGATCATCGTTCCGGAGAACGCCCCGGAAGAACTCGACATCCTGCACATCGACGGTTTTCCGCCGAATATGCGCATTCAGCTGCCCGCCGATGAGGAGACCACGGTGCCCGGCACCTATGGTCTCTACTTCAACCAGGGTTCGGGACATGCCGTCGTCGGCGATATCGTCGAGTACGATCCCCGCTCGCGCACCGTCTCCCGAGAGATCCTGTCCGTCACCCGCGGCGATATCCGACGGGCCTGGCGGGGACGGTGGACCGGAGTCGTCTATCCTGATCCGATCGCTGCCGGAGTGAATTTCGACGACATCGAGATTCGCTCCGACGCCGGTGACCTGCCCGCGTGGCTGCTGCCGACCGACCATCCGGAACCCCACGACACCTGGGCGATCCTCATCCACGGCCGAGCCAGCACCCGCGCCGAGGGACTGCGCGCCGCTCCCGTGCTCAACACCCTCGGGGTGCCCTCGATCGCGATGTCTTACCGCAACGACGCCGAGGTGCGGGTGGAGACCACATCTCGCTACGGGCTCGGCGACACCGAATGGATCGACGTCGACGCCGCCATCGACTTCGCGGTCGAACACGGAGCGAAGAACGTCGTGCTCTTCGGCTGGTCGATGGGCGGAGCCATCGCCCTGCAGGCGGCCTCCCGCGGACGCAACCGCAGGTTCGTCACCTCACTGGTCCTCGACGGACCCGTCGTCGACTGGGTGAACGTGCTCGACGGGCAGGCGAAGAAGAACCTGCTGCCGACACCGATCGCCAAACTCACGCTCGAGATGATCACGCAGCCATGGGCGCGGCCGATCACCGGACTCGAGACCCCGCTCGATCTCGATCGCATGGATTGGGTGACCCGTGCCGCCGAACTCGATGTGCCGGTCCTGCTCATCCACTCCGATGACGACGAATTCGTTCCCTCCGGCCCCTCCCATGCGCTGGCCGGGGTCAGACGGGATCTGGTCACGATGCCGTCATACGGCAAGGCCCATCACACGAAGGAATGGAACATCGACCCGGTGCGCTGGGAAGACGATGTCGCGAACTTCCTCGAAGCGAAGATCCTGCCCAAGGACTGAACGCCCGTCCTCACGGCTCGAGAGTGAGTGTGTCCTCTGCCGCCGCAGCCACGGCCTCCTGCGAGTACAGCCATGGTCGATTGACATTGGCGGCCCAATCGTTCGTCTGATCGTCGTAATGCGGGTGGAAGGCATGCCCCGACGCGCCCGTGAGGTTGATCCAGTTCGAGGCGTCGAAGTTCGACAGATCGACCGTCTGGCGCATCGACGGCACCCAGTTCGTCTCATAGCCGACCGAGGCATCCCACCCGGTGGCATGGACGACGCCCGAACCGCCGGAGACCTCATAGGGGCCGCGGTTGAACAGCTTCTCCACCGGTGTGATCCCGGATTCGCCGAGGCTGGCGTTGCGGATCGTCAGGCGGTGCAGGATTCCCCATCGCCACGTCACGGGCTCCGGTCCCAGCAGGTCCTCCGTCTCCGCCCACGCCGTCTTCATGGCCTTGCGCAGAGCCTCGTCCCGACCTTCGACGCCCTTGCTCGACCACCACCGGGAATCCGGGTCTTCGAGCAGTTTCGAGAGCACGAGGTACCACCGTGAACCGCCGGCGGGGGACACCCCGTCGGGAAGCTTCGAGCTGATCGTCTGCTCGAGCAGCGTCTTCGTGAGCACATTGAAGTAGGCGGCGCCTGCGCTGTTCGCGGAGTCGAAGCCGTTCCAGCTCTTCAGCAGCTTCTTCGCCTCGAGGATGTCCTCGTCACCATGGGAGTGGATCTTCACCGCTTCGGGTACGAGCTTCGCGGCGAACGGATTCTGGTCGTCGTTCTGGATCTCGGCCATGTCCATCGGCCGCAGCTTCCGGCCCTCGTCGACCGCGTCCTTGATGCGTTTCGTGATGCGGCGGGCGCGATCCCCGTAGTCGAAGTCCTCACCCAGCTGCACTGTCTCACCGGGGGCGGCGACCGGGTTGTTCGCGGTGACGATCCATCCACGTTCGGGGTTGTACAGGTGTGGGAGATCCTCGAAGTCGACCCAGCCCTGCCAATCCTCGTCGGATTTCCACCCGCGGCGGGGCACGGTGCCGTCGGCCTTGCCTCGGCGTGGGATCATTCCGGGGGCCTGATAGCCGATGTTCCCGGCGACATCGGCGTAGACGAGGTTCTGGGAGGGCACGTCGAACAGGGACGCCGCGTGCCGGAACTCCTGCCAGTTCGTGGCCTTGTTGATGGCGAACACCGCCGAGGCGGTCGTACCCGGACGCAGAGCCGTCCAATCGAGGGCGAGACCGTAGTGCTCCTCGGCCGGTCCCGACTTCGGGTCCTGCGAATCCGCTCCGGTCGTCGCATCGAGTGCTTTGCGATACGTGCCGTCGAGCTTCGACACGAGTGGGCCGTTGCGGGTGGAGCGGATGGTGATCTCGCGTGGGTCCTCGCCCGCGACCTCGATCGTCTCCTTGCGCACCTGCAGCGGTTCGTCTCCGTCGTCGTGGATGACCTTCCCGTCGCGAATCTTCTCCACGACGAGGTCGGTGACATCTGCGCCGAGGTTCGTCAGTCCCCAGGCGATCGACTGGTTGTGGCCGATGACGACTCCCGGCAGTCCGGAGAAGGAGAAACCGGTGACGTCGAAGGGGCAGGCATCGGTGACCTTCTTGCATCGCAGTCCCACCTGGTACCAGACCGAGGGCATCGCCGGGGCGAGGTGCGGGTCATTGGACATCAGCGGTCGACCGGTGTTCGTGTGGTCCCCGGAGATCACCCACGAGTTCGACCCGATATCGTCGCTGTTCTGTCCCAGCATCGGCGGCAGCGATGTGAGCGTATTCCGCAGTTCGAGGAGATCATCGGTGGGGACGGCCGCCTCGGTGTCGGTGTTCCCTGTTCGGGGTGCCTCGGTGACGGTGCCTCCGGCATGTGCCTCATCGTCCTCCCGTGCACGGTCGTCGACTCGCGGCTTCTGCTCAACGTCGTCGCCGCTGCGGTCCTTCGGTGCCTTGTCGCCGGCTCTGCCGCCGAGGATCGTCGGACGCGTGGCATATGGGTAATCCGGATAGAGGTCGCTCATCTGCTCGTCGGTGAGCTCCGAGCCGAGGATCGACCGGTCGATCTCGTCTTCGAGGTTCGATCGCAGATCCCATGCCACGGCCTTGAGCCAGGCGACGCTGTCGACCGGGGTCCATTTCTCGACCTCGGTGCTGCCGGTCTCGAGGCCGAGGACGGCGTATTCGAGGGACAGCTCGGTGGGGGATTTGTCCTCGAGATAGGCGTTGACGCCGTCCGCGTAGGCCTCGTAGTAGCCCAGACTCGTCTTGTCGAGCTTCTTCACCTCCTGCTCGGCGACCTTCCGCCAGCCGAGCGTGCGGATGAAGGTGTCGGTGCCCAGCTGGGATTTGCCGAAGAGTTCGGAGAGTCGTCCCGTGGTGACGTGTCGGCGGAAGTCCATCTCCCAGAACCGGTCCTGAGCGTGGACGAACCCCTGAGCCAGGAACAGGTCGTGGGCGGTTTCGGCCTCGATGGTGGGAACACCCGATTCGTCACGGTGGACGGTGACCGGCGCGTCGAGCCCCGGCAGCGAGATCTCGCCGTCGGTGGTCGGGAAGGAGCGACGGACGAGGAACAGTCCGACGAGGGCGAGGATGAGGGCGAGGACGAGGACTCCGGCGATGACGCGCAGCAGCACACGAGCACTGACCGACAGGTTGGGACCGCTGGTTGGGCGGAGCACCTTGAGCAATGCGCTCGATTCCTTCTCATTCTGCGCATCGGGTGCCGCCATGAGTCTCCTTCGGCCGTCCTGGAAGTTTCGATTCTCAGCAAGTATAGGTGTCAGGAGGCTCGGGTCTGTGGACCTCAGGCGGCCTGGGTCTGTGGACGAAGGTCACGAGGACGACGGAGATCATCATGAGCAGGAACCAGGCCACCAGCTTCGTCAGCGGCACCAGGTGCCAGCCGTCGTCCTGACTCGGATACAGCCAGGCACCGGCCGCGGTCCCGATGTTCTCGGCCACCCAGATGAAGAAGGCGACGAGGAGGAAGGCCAGCAGCACGGGCATCGTCAGTGTCCTGCGATGGATATGGAAGTACATGCGGCAGCGGAAGAAGACGACGACGGTGGCCAGGACGAGGAGCAGTCGGAGGTCGACGATGAAGTGGTGGGTGAAGAAGTTGAGGTAGATGGCGGCGGCGATGATCACGGTCAGCCACCTCGGCGGGTAATGGCTGAACCGCAAGTCGAAGAGACGGTACACGCGGACGATATAGGAGCCGACGGCGGCGTACATGAACCCGGTGAACAGCGGTACTGCGCCGATGTGGAGGACCCCGCCGGGGGCGTAGTTCCATGAACCCACGGCGGTCTTGAAGATCTCCATTCCGGTGCCGACGATGTGGAAGACGATGATGACGATGAGCTCGCGACCGGTCTCGAGTCGAGCGACGAGCATGCCGATCTGGATGAGTACGGCGAGGATGACGAGGAAGTCGTTGCGGGCGATGGCCGCGTCATCGGGGTAGAGCCAAGCGGTGAGGATGATCGCTAAGAGCATGAGAGCACCGAAGAGACACGCCCACGCCTGTTTGATTCCGAAGGCGAGGAACTCCCGCATCCCGGCGGGGACGCGGGGGAGAACGCGGTCGGCGAAGGCGTCGAGGACTGCCTCGAGTCGAGTGAGTTCGCGGCGATCAGCCATATGGGTCCTTCGACGACGGGGACGCGGGGAATGTGGAGTGCCAGCGTATCGCGCGAGTGGGCCGGGCTGTCGGAGCGGGCAGTGTGACATCGCCGTGTCCGAAGGAGGTGAAATTCTGAATAGAACTTGCGAGTCACCTTCACAGAAACTGGCAATGCCATTAATCTGTGCATCAGTGTCGCAGGAGTGCTGCGACGCTGCGGCGCCGACAAGGCAGTGTCGACGGCGACGCGAACCCATTGGCGTCCGTGATAACCAGAAGGCGGACAGACTGCAGAGGAAGCAGCCCCGATGAAACCGATCCGACTTGTCACCCCCGCACTGGCTGCGGTGCTCACCGTGTCGATGATGACCGGTGGTCCCGCGCTCGCCGCCGAAGCGCCATCGCTCGGCGACAGCGGCTCACCGTCACTCGACGGCGGGGGCCAGCCGCAGCCCGCGCCGACTAACGCGCCGACGAAGGAATCATCCGATTCGGATACACCGACGGAGCCTGCAGCGACCAAGACAGCGGACTCCGCGGACGCTCCCCAGGTGAGCCGGAACGCAGGATCGACGACGAAGACGTATTCGGCCACTCCGGCAAAGGTCACAGCACTCAAACTCAAAGACTCCGAAGTCAATGTCATCGGAGCCAAGTGGACGGGAGACGACCCACGTCTCGAACTTCGCTACCGCGACTCCGGCGGCTGGTCCTCGTGGGAGACCCTGCCGGCGGACGACGGCGCCGGCCCTGACCGTTCCTCGGCTGAGGGCAAACAGGTCCCCGCAGCGGCTCAGGAAGGGCAGACAGAAGCCGTGCCCGTGGTCGACTCCACCTCGGTGGAGATCCGTGCGACAGCGAAGAACGCCGACACGAACGACCTCGCAGTGACCAACGTCGCAAGCCCCGTCACCGGCGCCGACGCGGCCGCAGTGAAGAAGCCCGCCTCGGTCACCGCACAGAAGGCGACAGCGCAGGTGTCCCACCACGAACTGAGGGCGAACATCGTCACCCGCCGCGAATGGGGTGCCGACGAGAAGCTCGTCCGCTGCACCACCGACAAGACGTCGACTTCGAAGGGCGTCTTCATCCACCACACCGCCGGATCGAACTCCTATACGAAGGCACAGGCCCCGGGCATCATCCGCGGCTACCTCGCGTACCACACGAAAGAACGAGGCTGGTGCGACCTCGGGTACAACTTCCTCGTCGACAAATACGGAACCATCTACGAGGGCCGTGCCGACAGCATCGATCTGTCTGTGACCGGAGCCCACGCCTCCGGATTCAACTCGTACACGATCGGCATCAGCGTGCTGGGCACCTACACAGGGTCCGCGCCGAGCACAGCAGCCCAGAACTCCGTCAAGCGGCTCATCGCGTGGAAGGCTAACCAGTACGCCTTCAACCCGACGGGAAAGATGACGCTCACCTCCGGCGGAGGAAGCACGAGCCGGTATCCCGAAGGCAGGAAGGTCAGCCTCAATGTGGTCTCCGGCCACCGGGACACGAGCTACACCGCCTGCCCGGGAAATGCCTTCTACTCGCGCCTCGGATCGATCCGGTCCGGTGCGAAGTCGATGCAGTCCGATGTCGGCGGTTATCCGGTGAAGGGAGCCATCGGCACGTACTACCGGTCGCACTCCGCACAGACGGGCGAGGCCCGCAGCCTCGAAGGGAAGCTGTCGAACCCGAACGGCGCCTATCAGCGCTTCGCCAAGGGCACCGTGTACTGGTCGTCGAAGACAGGGGCGCACCTGAACAAGGGCGGAATCCGCAACGGGTACAAGCGCGCCGGATACACCAAGGGCTTCCTCGGCTACCCCAGCAGCGACGAGAAGACCTTCAAGTACCGCAAGAGCGCCTATTACCAGAACTACGAGAACGGGATGATCACATGGTCGTCGGCGACGAAGGGACAGCCGATGCGCGGCGAGATGCTCAAGAAGTGGAAGTCCCTCGGCTGGGAACGCAGCAAGCTCGGACTGCCGAAGACGGACCAGTTCTCCTCGGCGGGCAAGATCCGTCAGAACTTCGAACACGGGTACATGACCTACACGAAGAGTCAGGGCGTCAAGGTCTATCTCACCTGACCGAACACAGGGGACATAGACTCACCTCATGCACATCCTCCTCTTCGGCGCCTCCGGCCACGTCGGCACCGGGCTCGCCCAGCAGCTCCGTCCGCAGCACACAGTCACCGGCATCGTCCGCCGCACTCCGGACACGGAGACGGCATATGAACCGGTGACCGTGCCGGACTGGGTGGACGAGTCGGAGGCGGTAACCTCGGCGCTCGCCTCCAGTGACTTGCCGCCGGTCGACGCCGTCATCGCCGCCATCGGCGGGTGGTACGTCGACGAACCGGTGCTCGACCGAGGTCTGGCTGAGTTCGATGCGGACTATGACTCCTACCTGCGCGGGCACTTCACAGCCTGTGCGATCTCGCGGTCCCTGGCCACCGACCGGACGAGCGGGGGCCAGGGATTCGTCCACCTGGCACTCAACGGCGTCGCCAGCGTCGAAGCGCTGGCCGGGTCAGGGGCGATCAGCGTATTCGGCGCCGCGCAGAAGATGCTCATCGAGGTCGCCGCAGCGGAATCGACGAGCGTGGCCTTCCGGGAGCTGCGGATCATGGCTCCGATCGGCGGCGATGATCGCAATGATCTGTCCGGGGGAGTCGAAACCGTCCATCTCGCCGAGGTGGCCGACGGGATCACCGCGATCCTTGACTCACCCGATCGCTTCGATGTGAGCACCGAGATCCACGCGAACGCTGGGACCTCTGCCGGCTGACTGCTTCGACTCAGGCGAGGGTGTAGCGGAGGAAGACCTGGTCGTCCTCGGTGCGCACATCGATGAGGCGCAGAGCGATCTCGGCCTCGAGCCCGGCGAAGTGGCTGCCGGGGGTGCGGATATAGCGCGGACTCACGCTCAGATGCAGTTCCGCGCCCGGATAATGCTCGAGCAGGCGAAACGCGAGATTTGGACCCGACTCGCACAGCAGCACCGTCTCATCGGTCGGTGCCGATTCGGGGGAGGGGGCCGTCGGCAGCGAGGCAGCCACCTCGGCGATCGTTTCTGCTGTGAAGTGCTGGGCACGATAGTCGAGGCCGCGGGCGTCGAGCTCGCTCTGCAGTGCCGTCGGATCGGACTCGGTGAGCACGTGCACGGGGGTGTGCTGCAGCGTTTTGCCTGCGGCGTTGATGACGGGCAGCTGCGGATTCAGCGCGGTGCGGCGGTCGACGATGATCGCATTCGCGCTGCGTCGCAGGGCGAGGAAGCGCCGGAAGTCGGCGTCCGTGGACACCCCGGTCGACCAGCCGTTCTCGGCGAAGGATCCGTTGATCGACTGGACGAGGGAGAGGATGAGACGGCGCACGGGTTCCTGCTCTTCTGCTTCTTCGGCTCTGCTATTTCTTGACTTCGGGTGCCGGCCCCATGACGATGCGCGGGTGAGCGTCCGGTTCGATGGTGCGCATGATCCACTTGAGGTCCGCCTCGTCGAGGGTGACGCAGCCGTTCGTGCCGGAATCGTGGTCGAGGTGCAGCCAGATTCCGCCGCCCTTGTCCCAGCCCAGCGGTCGGGTCTTGTCCGTCGGCGGAGTGCCGGGTCTGCGGTTGTAGTCGATGGCGATGATGTAGTCGAAGACCGATTCGTAGTCCGCCCCATAGGCCACCGTCGCCGAGGAGGGCAGACGATTGTCTTGGGTGTATGGCAGGTCGGTGCCCGGGTTTGCCTTGAAACCGCCCGCGTCGCTGAGTGTGAACACTCCGATCGGGGTGGTCTTATCGCCCTCGCGGCGATCCTTCAGCCATCCTTTGGAGCCGTTGTGGGTGTCGAAGGTCTTGAGCTTCTTCCATTTCCTGTCCGTGAACTCATAGAAGCTCAGGCTCGACTTCTCCGAAGCGGCTGTCGGCGAGGTCGCGACGAGGACCTGCGAGGTCTCTGCCGGGATCTGGTCGGTGAACTCCTTCGCCAGACCGGGGACAGGGACGGGGTGGACCGGTCCGGTCGCCTCGGTGCCGGGCTGATCGGATGCAGTCGAATCCGAGTCGGCGCCGGTGGGGGAGTCCTGGGCCGGGGCTGCGAAATCACCGAAGCTCGTCTGCTGTGCCGGAGCGGCGAAACCGGCGGACTCGGCGGCCGAGGGATCGTCCGTGCCGTCGTCGGCATCGGCGCCGCAGGCGGTCACCAGCAGAGCGCAGGCGAGAAGCGCGGGCACTCCCGCGCGCCGGAGGACTCCATCGGACATGAGGTCATCATCTCACGAAGCATGAGAACTCGCCGGTAGCGACTATGCGAAAATGACACCATGAGCATTCCACCTGTGCCGAACCATCCTCCGCGCCCCGGGCGTCGGAAGCCGGCCGAGGAGTCTCCGGAGTCGATCACAACCCAGTTGTTCATCGGCGAGGATGAGTCCGCGGCCGCTGATGGCTCCACCCAAGCACTCACTCCCGCAGAACTGCAGAGACTGCGGTCGATGGTCGAATCCGACGGCACCGATGCCACCGAGGTGCTCAGCCTCGAAGAGCTGCGCGGACTGGCCGCCGCCGATGGATATCAGACGGGAGGGCTGCCGGCCGCGCCGCGCAAGGTGAACTCCGACGATATCGCCGCTGCGGAGGCTCCCTCGGCTCCGAAACAGTGGAACCCGCTGCCCGGCTCGCAGCCGGCGCCTGCGGACGCGCACCGGGCCGAGCCGCATTCGCAGCAGCCCGAATCACACCCGCATCAGGGAGATCCTCAGCCGCACCAGGGGCAGTGGGGCGGAGAGTTCGGTGCCGCCGGTCATGCCGCAGCATCTCAGCCGCAGGCTGCCGGGCCGGTGCAGTCGCCGGCGGGACCCGATCATGCACAGCCCGGCACCGGTCGCCCCGCGGGGCCCGGATACGGGCAGGCGGGCCACGCTCCCGCCTACAGCGGTGCCTATGCCGCCGGCTATGCGCCGGGCGGACCTGCCGGTCCCGGAGGACCCGGCGGACCAGGAGGGCCGGGGGGACCCGGCGGACCGGGGAATCCCGGCGGCCCGCACGACCCCTATGGTCGGCGAAATGATACGAAGAAGGTCCCCGCGTGGTTGTGGGTGCTCGCTGCCATCGCGCTCATCCTTGCCCTCGGCATCGTCGGCTATATCGTCTGGGACTCCACCCAGGGTGACGAAACCACCACCGTCGGACCCACGGACGAACCGTCGATCGGTCAGACCGATGATCCCGAGCCGTCCGATTCGGGCAGCTCGAAGGCTCCCGTCGCCGAAGAGACCTTCACATCCCCGTCGGGGAATATCGCCTGCACCATCGACTCCGAACGAGCGCGCTGCGTGATCAAGGACTACGAATACTCACCACCGGAGAAGCCCGACGACTGCAAGCTCGACGACTGGGGCTCCATCGTCGTGGCGAACAAGGAAGGCTCAGGCTTCTCCTGCGTCGAGGCTCCCGAGAGCAACGGCCCGGCACGTGTCCTCGGCTACGGGGATTCGATCTCCGCGGCGGGGATGACCTGCACCTCCAGCGAAGAGGGCATGACCTGCAAATCCGACGACACCGGAGTCGGATTCAACGTCCGCCGCGCCTCGGTCGACTTCCTCAAGTAGGAGCCGGGAGCCGCCTCGGCGATCTTAGGATGTGGACGGAATTCGGACGGATCGCGGAAGGGGGACTACGGTGATCGTGTGGCTCATAGGTTCCTCCTCCTTCCTTGCCGCGACGAGTCCTGAACGGACAGCACGCTCGTCGCGGAGTCCTCGTATGCTGGTCAAGCGCTGAGAAACTGAGATAGAGGAACAATGAAACTGCAGAAGCCTTCTCCCATGCCGTTCGGCAAGTACAAGTCGTTCCAGGACCGCATCGCGCTGGATATGCGCGATCGCACCTGGCCCGACCAGATCATCAGCAAGGCACCTCGCTGGCTGAGCACCGACCTGCGCGACGGCAACCAAGCGCTCATCGATCCGATGACCCCGGACCGCAAACGCAAGATGTTCGATCTGCTCGTCAAGCTCGGCTTCAAGGAGATCGAGGTCGGATTCCCGGCCGCCAGCCAGGTCGACTTCGACTTCGTCCGCGAGATCATCGAACAGGACGCGATTCCCGACGACGTCCGCATCTCCGTGCTCACACAGGCTCGTGAGGACCTCATCGAACGCACTGTCGAATCCCTCGTCGGCGCGAAGATGCCCACCGTGCACCTCTACAACGCAACCGCGCCGGTCTTCCGCAAGGTCGTCTTCGGCTTCGACGGAGACGGCTTCGACCAGACTCGCGATATCGCATTGCAGGGCACTCAGGCCGTGATGAAGCACGCCGAGACTCTGCTGTCCGACGCGGACTTCGGCTACCAGTATTCGCCGGAGATCTTCGTCGACACCGAACCCGAGTTCGCCCTCGACATCGTCGGCAGCGTCCTCGACATGTGGCAGCCGGCAGCCGGCCGCGAGACCGTCGTCAACCTGCCGGCCACGGTCGAACGCGGCACACCGAACACCTACGCGGACCAGATCGAATGGTTCTGCCGCAATATGCCCTACCGCGACGAAGTGGCCGTGTCCCTGCACCCGCACAACGACCGGGGCACCGGCGTGGCCGCTGCGGAGATGGGAATGATGGCCGGCGCCGACCGCATCGAAGGCTGCCTGTTCGGCAACGGTGAGCGCACCGGTAACCTCGATCTCGTCACCGTCGCTCTCAACCTGTACACGCAGGGCATCGACCCGGAGCTCGACTTCTCCGATATCGACGAGGTCATCCACACTGTCACCGAATGCAACCAGATCGGTGTCCACGAACGTCACCCCTACGGAGGCGACCTCGTCTTCACCTCGTTCTCGGGCTCGCACCAGGACGCGATCAACAAGGCCTTCGCCGATCGTGAGAAGAAGGCGCACGCCCAGGGCACCCCCGTCGACCTCATGGAATGGGACATGCCCTACCTGCCGGTCGACCCGAAGGACCTCGGCCGCAGCTACGAGGCGATCATCCGTGTGAACTCGCAGTCCGGCAAGGGCGGAGTGACCTACCTGCTCAAGAGCGAGTACGGACTCGATCTGCCGCGTCGGATGCAGGTCGAATTCTCCCGCGCCGTGCAGCAGCACACCGAAGCCGGCGGCGAGGTCACCGCCGAGGAGATCCGCCGCATCTTCAACTACGAATACCTGCCCGCCGACGACCCAGAGAAAGCATGGGGCCGCTTCCAGATCGTCGGTCTGCGCACGGAATCGGGCAATGTCGACGGTGGCGGCTCATCGGCGGAGCGCATCGAGGTCGACCTCATCGTCGACGGTCAGGAACGCACCTACGAAGGGCGCGGCAACGGACCGATCGACGCGCTGGTGAAGATCCTCATCGACCAGTTCGACGTCGACGTGCGACTCCAGGACTACTCCGAGCACGCCATCGGCTCCGGCGCTGACACCAACGCCGCAGCCTATGTCGAACTCGCCGTCGAAGACCGCGTCGTCTGGGGCGCCGGTCTGCACCCGAACATCACGAAGGCCTCGCTCAAGGCCGTCGTCTCGGCCGTCAACCGTGCGGCTCGCGACCGCCAGAGCTGAGGCTGCGCGGTCGATCTCACAGAAGTCGCTTAAGCGCGGCGGGGTGATTCCCCGCCGCGCTTCAGCGATAATGGGCGGGTGCACAACTATCGTGATGAAGGCATCGTGCTCCAGGGGCACAAGCTCGGCGAAGCCGACCGCATTGTCACCGTGCTCACTCGCAGCCACGGCCTCGTCCGCGCCGTCGCGAAGGGGGTGCGCCGGACGAAATCGCGGTTCGGCTCCCGCCTCGAACCCTTTATGCTCGTCGACCTGCAATGCCATGTCGGGCGCAGCCTCGACATTGTCACCCAGGTCGAACTCGTCGAACCCTTCGCCCGCGGAATCGCCACGGACTTCGATGTCTATTCGGCCGCCTCGGTGATGGCCGAAACGGCGCGCAGCATCACCGAAGCCGAACCCCAGTCCCGCACGCATTTCCTCCTCCTCGTCTCTGCCATCCGCTCGCTGTGCAACCGCGAACACCCGCCGAGGCTGTCCCTCGATGCGTACCTGCTGCGCGCGATGTCCGTGGCCGGGTGGGCACCGAGCCTGCTCGACTGCGCCCAGTGCGGGAATCCTGGACCCCACCGCGCGTTCTCCGCAGCCTTGGGCGGGGCCGTGTGCACGATCTGTCGCCCCTCCGGTGCCGCGCTGCCCGACACCGATGCGCTCGAGCATATGGCCGCGCTCCTGTCCGGCGACTGGGAGCGCGCCGAGGCCTCCGACCTGCACGATCAGATCGACGGGTCGAAGCTGGTCTCGGACTGGGTGTCCTGGCACCTCGAGCGCAATATCCGATCACTGAGAATTCTGGAGAGCACATGAGCTACCCCGCACCACCGGCCCACCCCAGCGGAGCGAGACCTCCGCGCATCGACGCGAAGTTCGTGCCCCGGCACGTCGCGATCGTCATGGACGGCAACGGTCGGTGGGCGAATCAGCGGGGGCTGCCGCGCACGGAAGGGCACAGAGCCGGGGAAGCTTCGCTGCTCGACGTCATCCACGGCGCGATCGAGGTCGGCGTGGACTATCTGTCGGCGTATGCGTTCTCGACGGAGAACTGGAAGCGCTCACCCGAAGAGGTGCGCTTCCTCATGGGGTTCAACCGTGACGTCATCCGCCGCCGTCGTGATGAGCTCAACGCCCTTGGCGTGCGGATCGTGTGGTCCGGCCGGCGCGGACGGCTGTGGCGTTCGGTCATCGACGAACTCGAGACCGCCGCGGAGATGACGAAGAACAACACCGGTCTCGTGCTCCAGTTCTGCGTGAACTACGGTGGACGCTCCGAGATCGTCGACGCGATCAATGAGATCACCGCCGAGGTGGCCGCCGGGAAGCTCAAACCCGGCAAGGTCTCGGAGAAGACCGTCCGCTCCCGCCTCTACGCACCCATCGTGCCCGACGTCGACCTGTTCATGCGGTCCTCGGGGGAGCAGCGGACCTCGAACTTCCTGCTCTGGCAGTCAGCCTATGCCGAGATGGTCTTCCAGGATGTGCTGTGGCCCGACGTCGACAGGCGCACCCTGTGGGCGGCGATCGAAGAGTACGCCCGCCGCGACCGTCGCTTCGGCGGAGCCGTGGACACGCCCTCTGCCTGACGCGAAGGCTGAGGACTGAGTCACAGCTTCCACGGGCTTCTGAGGCTCGGCCGGCCCGTTCCACTCTGCTGACGACGAGGGCCCCGCAGCATCTTGCTGCGGGGCCCTCGTCATGGCTTCGGCCGGATCGGCGCTTCACCGTTCTCACGACTCCGGGGGAGTCACGGTCATGACGCGATCGGTTCAGTAGTGGTCGCGGGAGCGGTCGCCGCGTCCGCCGAACTTCTTGCCGCCTCGGCGATCACCGCGGAAGTTGCGGCCGTCACCGGGCTGCTTGTCGAAGTTGCGCTTCTTGAACGGGCGTCCCGGGCGACCGGAATCCGGACGGATGTCGATGGGACGGCCCTGGATCTCGGTGTGGGAGAGCTTGCGCAGCACCGACGGGTCGAGGTCCTTGGGCAGGTCGACGAGTGTGTGGTTCGAACGGATGTCGATATGGCCGATCTGCTTCGAGGTGATTCCACCTTCGTTCGCGATCGCACCGACGACGGCGCCCGGCTGCAGGCGCTCATTGCGTCCGAGGGCCAGACGGTAGGTCGTCATGTTCTCATCACGGGCACGTCCGCCACGGCCCGGACGGCCGCCGTCACGACCGCCGTCGCGGTCACGTCCCTGACGACGTGCCGGTTCGGGCATCGGCTCGGCCTTGAGCGTGTTCGACTCGAGGACGAGGGACGCCAGCGCGGCGGCGATGTTCGAGGCCGGCACATCACGGGAGAGCGAGTACGCCTCGATGACGTCGGTGAGTTCGGACAGTTCGGTCTGCGCGAGCACATCGTCGATGCGCTTCGTGAACTTGTCGACGCGAGTGTTCGTCAGCTCTTCGACGCTGGGCAGGGTCAGCGGTTCGACCTTCTGCTTCGTGGCGCGCTCGATGGAGCCGAGCATGCGTTGCTCGCGCGGAGTGACGAAGAGGATCGCCTCACCGGAGCGTCCGGCACGACCGGTGCGGCCGATGCGGTGGACGTAAGACTCGGTGTCGTGCGGGATGTCGTAGTTGACGACGAGCGTGATGCGCTCGACGTCGAGACCGCGGGCGGCCACATCGGTGGCGACGAGGATGTCGATCTTCGCCTCACGCAGCATGTCGATCGTGCGCTCACGAGCCTGCTGCGGGATGTCGCCGTTGATCGCGGCGGTCTTGAACCCGCGGGCACGCAGCTTCTCGGCCAGCTCCTCGGTGGCCTGCTTGGTACGCACGAACATGATGATGCCCTCGTACTCCTCGACCTCGAGGATCCGGGTCAGCGCATCGAGCTTGTGCGAGTGCTGAACCATGAAGTAGCGCTGGCGGATGTTCGCACCGGTCTGCGACTTCGCAGCGATCCGGACTTCCTTCGGGTCGTCCAGGTACTTGCCGGTGATCCGGTGGATCGAGGACGGCATGGTGGCCGAGAACAGTGCGACCTGACGGTCGGGACCGACCTGGCTGAAGATCTCTTCGATGTCTTCGGCGAAGCCCATCTTGAGCATCTCGTCGGCCTCATCGAGGATGAGGTGCTTGAGGCTGCCGAGCTTGAGCGAACCCTTTTTGAGGTGGTCGATGACGCGACCGGGGGTGCCGACGACGACCTGCGCGCCACGGCGCAGACCGGCCAGCTGCGGGCCGTAGGCCTGACCTCCGTAGATCGGGAGCACGGAGAAGTCGGACAGTTCCGTGGCGTAGGAGGTGAACGCCTCGGCGACCTGGATCGCGAGTTCGCGAGTGGGGGTGAGTACGAGGGCGAACGGGCCGTGGTCGGCGCGCCCCGCCTCGGCGAGGTCGGACAGGGCTGGCAGGGCGAAAGCCGCGGTCTTGCCGGTTCCGGTCTGGGCCAGACCGATGACGTCACGGCCCGACAGGAGGGTCGGGATCGTCTCGGCCTGGATGGGGGTGGGGATCTCGTAGCCCTGCGCCTCTACGGCCTTGAGCACGAGCGGGTGGAGTCCCAGTTCGGAGAATCTCGGAGTGGTTTCGTCGTTTGCGGACACATCGGTCATGAGTGATCTCTCTCACGTCGGCACACACTTGATCGCAGATGACTGTAGTGGCGATCTACCCTGCGGCCGCTTGTGCAATCATCGTGAGCAATCCGGGCCGAAACCGTAGAGATCCAAGAACTCGCTTGGACAGACGTGAAGACGTCGGTACGGAGAAAGGTTTGGGTGTACCCCAAGTCTACATGCCACACCCTCGCCGAGGCGGTCCCGGAGTGGGAATCCGAGTGTGAGATCAGTCGCCTCCGGTGGTCTCCTGCCGTTGCCGAGGTCGGGCGTCAGGAAGGGTCGGGTCGGCGTTGAGGAAGCGAAGGCGTGACCAGTTAGGCTGGTACCTGCGAGCCACGGCAGCCGGCCGTCGGCGAACTGAAACAAGGAGAGAACTAGTGGCACAGTCCAAGTTGGATGCCGTCATCGCCCTGGCCAAGCGCAGAGGATTCGTCTTCCAAGCAGGAGAGATCTACGGCGGTTCCCGCTCGGCATGGGACTACGGGCCCTTGGGCGTGGAGCTCAAGGACAATATCAAGGCCCAGTGGTGGCAGCAGTTCGTGCGCGGTCGCGAAGACGTCGTCGGCCTCGACTCCTCGATCATCCTGCCCAAGCGCGTCTGGGAAGCCTCCGGCCACGTCGCCACCTTCGTCGATCCTCTCGTCGAGTGCCTCAACTGCCACAAGCGCCACCGCGAGGACCACCTCGTCGAGGCGTATGAGGCGAAGAACAAGAAGGCTCCGGAGAACGGCATGGCCGATATCGTCTGCCCCGACTGCGGAACCCGCGGTCAGTGGACCGAGCCGCAGGAGTTCTCCGGTCTGGTCAAGACCTTCCTCGGACCCGTCGACTCCGAAGCCGGGCTCCACTACCTGCGTCCGGAGACCGCGCAGGGCATCTTCGTGAACTTCAACAATGTGCTCACCGCCGCCAGGAAGAAGCCGCCGTTCGGCATCGGCCAGATCGGCAAGGCCTTCCGCAACGAGATCACCCCCGGCAACTTCATCTTCCGCACCCGTGAGTTCGAGCAGATGGAGATCGAGTACTTCGTCCACCCGGACGAGGCCGATGACTACTACAAGCAGTGGGTCGAAGACTGCTGGTCCTGGTTCCTCGATCTCGGCATCTCCGAAGACAACGTCCGCCGCCTCGACGTTCCCGCCGAGGACCGTGCGCACTATTCGGCGGGCACCATCGACATCGAATACCGCTTCGGCTTCCAGGGGTCCGAATGGGGCGAGCTGATGGGTGTGGCAAACCGCACCGACTACGACCTCGGCACTCACACGGAGGTCTCGGGGGCGAAGCTGCAGTACTTCGACCAGGCCAGCGGAGACCGCTACACCCCATATGTCATCGAACCCTCCTTCGGCCTGACCCGGTCGATGATGGCATTCCTCGTCGAGGCCTACAGCGAGGACGAGGCGCCGAACACGAAGGGCGGCGTCGACAAGCGCGTCGTGCTCAAGCTTGATCCGCGTCTGGCCCCGGTCAAGGCTGCGGTGCTGCCGTTGAGCCGCAACGAGAAGCTGACACCGGCGGCGAAGGATCTCGCTGCGACGCTGCGTCGACGCTGGAACATCGACTTCGATGATGCCGGTGCCATCGGCCGTCGCTACCGTCGCCAGGACGAGATCGGAACGCCGCTGTGCATCACCGTCGACTTCGACACCCTCGATGATCAGGCAGTGACGATCCGCAAGCGTGATGACATGAGCCAGGAGCGCGTGAGCATAGATCAGGTGGAGAACTACCTGGCCGACCACCTCGCCGGAGCCTGACCCCAATTACTACCTGACGGCGGCCCAGCAACCTGGCGCCAGGTTGCTGGGCCGCCGTCAGGTAGTTCTGGGCTGGCTGCCTCGGTGAGCACCAGCCGCCATTCCGCCCTGGTCGACCGCCCCGCATCTGTCCGGTCAGCCGTCCCTGAAGGATCGCCATGCATATGACGTCCACACACGAACCGAAGGCCTCGCCGAAGGTTCGTCTGATCATGCTCGCCTGCCTCATCCCGCTCATCGTCGTCACGATCGCCGGACTCTTCGTACTGTGGCCGTCGGGACCCGACAAGGATCTGCCCGGTGGCGGGCCGACGACGAACACGGCCGAGGGGACCACCGACACGAAGGTCACCGTCACCGCCGTCGACGCTTCGGACTGCGACCCGGGGGAGACGGACCCGATGGTCCGCGCCGACTGCACGACATACACCGTGGAGGCGGACGGGCAGGAAGGCAGCCTCTACGTCACCCCCGACGCGGTCAAGGCCGGCGTCGATGTCGGAGACACGATCAAGGTCCTCGACTTCACGAAGTCACCGGACCGGGCGGAGATGGGCACCGACTACGTGTTCATCGATTTCGACCGGAACGTGCCGATGCTCGCCCTGGCGATCATCTACGGGATCGTCGTCCTCCTCGTCGCCGGTATGCGGGGACTGCGCGCTCTCATCGGACTCGGCTTCGCCGGTGCCGTACTGTTCGTCTTCATGCTCCCGGCGATGCTCGACGGCAAACCGCCGGTGCTGGTGGCGATGGTCTCAGCGAGCCTGATCATGGTCATCGCGCTCTACCTGGCACACGGAATCTCGACGCGGACGTCGACGGCGCTGTTCGGAACGGTGCTCGGCATCGTCATCACGGGCATCCTCGGTGCATGGATGACGTCCTGGGCGAATCTGGGCATCGCCTATTCGGAGGACGGGTATCTGCTTGTCGATACGACCGATCTGGGGATGACCGACATCATCGTGTGCGCGATCCTCATCACCGGACTCGGAGTGCTCAATGACGTCACGATCACACAGGCTTCGGCGGTGTGGGAGCTGGCAGCCGCTGCCCCGGAGATGAAGCCCGGTCAGCTGTTCTCCCGGGCGATGCGCATCGGGCGTGACCACATCGCCTCGACCGTCTATACGATCACGTTCGCGTATGTGGGCTCGGCGCTGATGACGCTCATCATCGTCTCCGCGCACGATCAGCCGCTGTTCGACACGTTCACACTCGGAGACATGTCGGTCGAGGTGGTGAGCATCCTCGTGTGCTCGATCGGTCTGGTCATCGCGATTCCGCTGACGACCGGACTCGGTGTCCTCGTGGTGAAATCGGGAGTGCGACCGCCGAGGCGGACCACCGGATCCGCTGCTGCGCCCGGCACGATCACGGCGGCAGACCCAGGCACGATCACGGCGGCGGACCCCGCCGAGGAGCGGCCGCCGATGACCCGTCGCGAGGCCCGTGAACGCGACCAGAACCGCTGAACTTAGCCCCGGAACTACCTGACGGCGGCCCAGCAACCTCGCACTGGAGTGGTCCCCGAAAGTTGGACTGTGATCAACACAAACCAACTTGAAGGGACCACTCCATGCGTCAGGACTGTCTGATCACCAACGACCAAGCTCAAGCCGCGATCGAACTCTTTAGCCAGGGCCTGGGTTACGCCGCGACCGCTACGAAACTCGACGTCCATAAACCCACACTCAAACTCCTCCACGACCGGTGGTTAGTGCGTGGAACAATATGGGCCATGGAACCGTATCAACGCCGCCGCATCCCTAAAGAGACGAAGATCGCGACCGCGAAACGGTACTTAAACGGCGAACACAAAGTCGAACTCGCCAAGGAACTCGGCCTGGCATCATCGCGTCCCATCCTGGACTGGGCCAAGGAGTACCGGAACAAAGGCGAGGACGCCTTCACCCCCCGCAAAGCATCGGGTAAGGGGAAGACAGCTCGGATGCGGGCGATCGACAACGGGCAGGACCCGGATGCTGAACAGGTCCCGGCGAAGCCGGACGTGTTGGCGAAGAAGGCTCGTGTCGAGGACATCAGCCTGGCCGAGTACCGGCAGTTACAAGACCGACTGCTGCGGGCCGAAGCGGAGAACGCGTACTTAAAAAAACTGAAGGCCTTGAGGCAGAACGGGCAGCTGTAAAAGCACGCATTGTTGCCAGTCTCAAGGCGAACTACCCTCTGCCCGTGTTGCTGCAAATTGCGGGTTTGGCCCGGTCGACGTTCTTCTATCACCAGAAACGCTTCGGTCAGAAGCCTGACCCGTATGTGCAGGTGAGAGGCCGGATCCGGGAGATCTTCACCGGCAGCCGCGAATGCTACGGGCACCGCAAGATTTGGGCAGTCCTGGTCAAAGAAGGCATCACGATCGCGAAGAAGACTGTGCTGCGGTTGATGCAGGACATGGGCATCAAGACCAAGGTGCGCAGGAAGCGGTACAACTCCCACCGCGGCACGATCGGCCGCGTTGCCGGCAACGTCCTCAACCGGGAATTCACCGCAGATGAACCGAATGAGAAATGGGTTTCTGACGTCACGGAATTTCCTGTGGCGGATCAGAAACTGTACCTGTCGCCGATCATTGATCTCTTCGATACCAGTGTGGTGTCGTACTCGATGTCGATGTCACCGAACCTGGCGTTGACGAACGAGTCACTGACGAATGCGTGTCAGGGGCTGCGGCCGGGTCAGAAACCGTTGGTGCACACGGACCAGGGGTTTCAGTACCAGCACGTGTCGTGGGCGGCGATCCTGGCCAAACACGGTGCTACCCCGTCGATGTCGCGGAAGGGAAACTGTTGGGATAACGCGATGGCGGAGAATTTCTTCGGGCAGTTGAAGTCCGAGATGTTCTATCTGCAGAAATTCGACTCGATCGAGGACCTGAAGAAAGCGATCGATGAGTACATTCATTGGTATAACTTTGAGAGGATCTCGATGCGACTAGGCGGCCTTGCCCCGATGGAATATCGGACCAAGACCGCCACAGCCGAACAGCCGGCAACTGCTTCATGCTGACCCCACAGCAGTCCAACTATTGGGGACCACTCCACACGAGGTTGCTGGGCCGCCGTCAGGTAGCAATTGGGGTCAGAACATTGTCCAGGCTTCCTGCAGGACGCCGCGGATGATCTGCTCCATCTCGTCGAACTCGTTCTGACCGACGGTCAGCGGAGGCGAGAGTTGGATGACCGGGTCGCCGCGGTCGTCGGCGCGGCAGTACAGACCGCTGTCGTACATCTTCGCCGACACGAAGTTCTTGAGGATCCGCTCGGACTCCTCTTCGGTGAACGATTCCTTCGTGTCCTTGTCCTTGACGAGTTCGATTCCGTAGAAGAATCCCTCACCGCGGACGTCGCCGACGATCGGCAGGTCCTTGAGCTTCTCGAGCGTGAACTTGAACGCCGCAGCATTCTCGTGCACGTGGTCGTTGAGCTTCTCCTCTTCGAAGACGTCGAAGTTCGCCATCGCCGCGGCACAGGCGACGGGGTGACCGCCGAAGGTGTAGCCGTGGTAGAAGGTCTCGTCTCCGCCGGGGCCGAAGGGCTCGAAGAGCCGATCGGAGGCGATCATCGCACCCAGCGGTGCATACCCGGAGGTGATGCCCTTGGCCGAGGTGATGATGTCGGGAACATAGCCGAAGTCGTTGCAGGCGAACATGTCGCCGATGCGGCCGTAGGCGCAGATCGTTTCGTCCGAGACCAGCAGCACATCGTACTCGTCGCAGATCTCGCGGACCCGCTCGAAGTATCCGGGAGGCGGCGGGAAGCAGCCGCCGGAGTTCTGCACGGGCTCGAGGAAGACGGCGGCCACGGAGTCGGCACCTTCGAACTCGATGGCCTCACCGATGCGATCGGCGGCCCAGCGGCCGAAGGCCTTCTCATCGTGGGCGAGGTGCTCAGGTGCCCGGTAGAAGTTCGTGTTCGGCACCTTGTGCGCACCGGGGACCAGCGGAGCGAACTGCTCCCGCAGACCCGGCAGCGAGGTCACCGACAGCGCACCGTGCGGCGTGCCGTGGTAGGCGGTCGCCCGCGAGATGATCTTGTGCTTGCCGGGTTTGCCGACGAGCTTGAAGTAGTTCTTCGCCAGCTTCATCGCCGACTCGACCGAGTCGCCGCCGCCGGATGTGAGGAAGACCCGGTTGAGATCGCCCGGCGCATAGCTGGCCAGACGTTCCGAGACCTCGATCGCCTGCGGGTGGGCGTACGACCACAGCGGCATGAACGGCAGCTTGAGCGTCTGGTCATACATCGCCTTCGCGATCTGCTCACGACCGTGGCCCACCTGAACGGTGAACAGGCCGGCGAGGCCGTCGAGGTACTTCTTGCCCTTGTCGTCGAAGATGTGGTGACCCTCGCCGCGTACGATGACCGGCGCCTCACCACCGTTGAACAGTGCTTGGTGTGGTGACATGTGCATCCACACGTTGTTGCGGATGGCATCCTGATAAGGAGTGCCGGCCCTGGTGACATTGTCTGTCATCGCGTCCCCCAGTTGTATTTCTGCTTTTCGAGTGAGAGGTACATGAAGAGCTCCGTATCCACGACGGCATCGATCGAGCGGAGCTCCTCATTGACGAACTCGATCAGATGCCGATCCGATTCACACACGATCTCGACCAGGAGGTCGAACGAACCGGCGGTGACGACGAGGTAGTCGATCTCGTCGTAGTCGTGCAGCTTCTCGGCGACCGCGGAGATATCCCCGCGGACCTTGAGCCCCACCATCGCCTGCCGCGCGAATCCCAGACTCAGCGGGTCGGTCACGGCGACGATCTCCATGACACCCGAATCGATGAGCCGCGACACCCGCTGGCGCACGGCGGCCTCGGACAGGCCGACGGACTTGCCGATGGCCGAATAGGATTTCCTTCCGTCGTGCTGCAGCTCGACGATGATCGCCTTAGATTTCTCGTCGAGATTCCCCAGTCGGGAACCGCTGCCGTTCGGCAGAAGCGGGTCCATTCTTCACCTCCGTGATGTGCGTCTCAGAACAATCTATCACCGAATCTGCTGAAATGCGCTGTTGTGTATGCGAATTCAGTCGAAACTGAAAATGTTTGGTTCTGGATTCGTCAATATCGCCGAGGCGGCCGACGGGTATCCATGTCGAGTGCCGTTTCCGCGGCGCCCGGATCCGCCGTTCGCCGACCGCCCGGAACCGCCGTTCGCCGACCACCCGAAGTGGCGGTTCGAGGGTTGCCTGGCCCGGCGTCGGCGGTTGCCCGGATCCCTGTTGCGAAGGACTGCGAACCGCCGTTGCGAAAGCCCGCCGATCCCCGCGGGTGCGCGGATCGGCAGACCGCCGACAACACGCGCATGGACAGTGATTGACAGTATGTGAGCGAGATCACCACACTGGGATCATGAATGAGGGTGAGCTGTTCTACGGCGGCGATGACAATCGCCCGGATGTGTACGGGATGCGTCCCGGAGCCGAGCAGGGGCAGGCCGGCAAAGAGGTCAAGGCGCGCCCGCAGCCGGTTCCCGGCGAAGTCGATACGATCGGTGCGAACGAACTGTCGTTCAGCGCCGAGGAGTACCTCGGGCGGATCGCCTCGGTGCGCAACCGCATGCTCGACCAGGGCCTGGCCGCGCTCATCGTCACCGACCCGGCGAACATCTACTATCTCACCGGCTACAACGCGTGGTCGTTCTACACCCCGCAGCTGCTCTTCGTGCCGTCGTCGGGACCGATGACGCTGTTCATGCGCGATATGGACGCACGGGGAGCCTCGCATACCTCCTGGCTGCCGCCCGAGGACATCGTCGGCTATCCCGAACGCTATGTGCAGCGTCCGCATATCCACCCCTTCGACTGGGTCGCCTTCGCCCTGCGCCAGCGGTGGGAGGTCGCCCGTGCCTCGACTTCTCCGGTCGGGGTGGAGATGGATTCGCATTTCTTCTCCCCGCGAGCCTTCCGGGCCCTGGTCAACGGCGTGCCCGAATGGCGCCTCGTCGACTCGTTCGAACTCGTCAACTGGATCCGCGCGGTCAAGTCTCCGGCGGAGATCGCGCTCATGCGCAAGGCCGCAAAGGTGACCACCGCCGCCATGGACGCGGCACTGGGCACGATCGGCGTCGGCGTCGGCCAGAACGAAGTGGCGGCCGCGATCTCCGAAGCCCAGACCCGAGGAGGCGACGGAGTCTGGGGCGACTATCCTTCGATCGTCCCGCTCATGCCCACCGGAGAAAGCGCGGACACCCCGCATCTGAGCTGGACCGATCGGAAGTTCGAACGCGACGAATCGGTGAGCATCGAACTCGCCGGAGTCCACCGCCGCTATCATGTTCCGCTGGCTCGCACCGCGGTGACCGGGCGACCGAAGCAGGAGCTCGTCCGCCTCGAGGGCGTGGTCGCCGAGGCGCTGTCCGCGGTCCTCGACGTCGCCGCACCCGAGGTGCCCACCGCGGAACTCGCCCGCACCTGGAATCGCGTGCTCGCCCTGTCGGGACTGGAGAAACCCAGTCGCCTGGGGTACTCGATCGGGATCGGCTACCCTCCCGACTGGGGCGAGCGGACGATCTCGATCCGCACCGAGGACGACCAGATCCTCGAGGCGGGAATGACCTTCCACCTCATCGGCGGAATGTGGATGAACGGCTATGGAATCGAGCTCTCGGAACCGGTGCTCATCACCGACACCGGCTGCGAACCGTTCACCCATTTCCCGCGTGAGATCATCCGCGTCTGAGGCGTTCCGCGGCCGCCCTCGGGCACAGCCCGCCCGCCTCAGCAGTCTCCGTCCGCATCCCCGAGCCGAACTCGCCGGCGACGATCAGGCGAAGAACTGGATCCACAGGCCGAGGGCAAGGGCGTTGATCCCCGCCACCGCGAGTGCTCGGCCCTGCACCCAGGAGATGTCCTTCGCCGAGGCGGCCACCGATGAATCGGCGATCTGCACAGCCATCGCCACCCGTGGGGGAGCGGCGAGAGCGGCCAGCGATCCTGCCGCGTTTCCGGCCGCGACGACCGGCAGGGCCGAAACATGCGATGATGCGGCGGCCGCGGTCAGAGTGCCGGTGAACATCGAGTTCGCTCCAGTGTTCGACCCGGTGAGCACCGCTCCGATGGAATTCAGCCAGGGAGTCAGCAGAATGAGCCCGGCCGGCAGCAGGGAACCGATCGCCTCGCTCATCCCCGTCGTCGTCATGATCCAACCCATGAGCATGAATGCGGCGGTGCCGACGCCGATGGGAACCCAGGAACGCACGGCCGCAACCGTGACATCGCGTCTGCCGGCGACGGTGATGGCAGCGATGAGACAGGCGGCGGCCAGCCAGAACGGGGGCGAGGCGATGATCTGCGTGAAGGTCGACGGCAGCGCGGCATGCAGGGCCCGTGCTACCAGCAGGCCCACCGTGAGCACCCCGTAGGGAAGAACGGCCACGCCGAGGCGGCGCGTGAGCCCCGTGGCTCTCTTGCGGATCATGAACAGCGCACCGACGAGGAGGATGACGATCAGCGATCCGATGATTCCCGACGGGGCCATGCCGATGACGGAGCTGGAGGCGAGGATCCCCGCCCACAGGAGTGCGCCGGCGCCGATGATCCCCAGCGCCGAGGCGGCGGACGGGCGCATGATCGCGACCACCGCGATCGCGACGATGATGACCGGAATCGCATTGATCCACGCCGTGGCCAGACCGAGTTCGTCGACGTCCAGGCCCGCCAGCGCCGCTGCGACGGTGGTGCCCGGTCCCAGGGCACCCCACGGCACCGCGATGAGACCGAGGAGGCCGAGGATCGCGGACTGCCGCAGGGTGCAGCCGAGATGATGCAGGATCGGCACCCCGACGGTGACGCCGATGCCGAAGCCGGTGACCGATTCCGCGAAGGGCACGATGCCGAACACGACGAGCGCGACCCCGAGCGGGCGCCCCGGTGACAGCGACTCGACCCAGGACGAGATCTGCGACATCGACCCCGCGGACTCGAGCAGCCGGGCGAGCAGCATGCCGAAGAGCAGGATGAGCGCGACCTCGAGGATGAGCGGAAAGTAGTCGATCCCCGATTCCACCAACACCGAGGCGGGGGTGGGGAAGACGAAGGCGACGAGACCGGCCGCGAGCACGGCGCCGGCGAGAGCGGCGACCCAGGAGCTCTGTTTGAGTAGGAGCAGGACGATGGCAATGAGGATCGGTGTGAGAGCCAGCACTGCCGCCATAGGGTGAAGTTTCCTTTGTGAGATGTGATTCTATGATCCAAGAATAGAATATGATGCTCCAATGGCGAAAGAAGAGGATCTCGGCGCACGTGTCTTCGGCGCCCGCATCAGAGCCCGGCGCAAGTACAACAACCTCACCCTCAATGAGCTCGCGGTGAGGGCGGGCCTGTCCCGCGCCGCTCTGTCGAAGATCGAACGCGGCGAGCAGGACACATCGGTATCGAACGCCATGGGTCTCTCCCGCGCCCTCGGCGTCGATGTCGGCGAACTGTTGGCCGCCCCGGAAGTCACGATCACCCGCAGCGAGGCGATCCCCACGACCTCGACCTTCGGCAAGGGGGTCTGGCGGCGGGATCTGCCATCGGCGATCGAGAATATGGATGTCGTGCACTACCGCCTCGACCCGCGCAGCGAGACCTCGGCCTTCGCCGCCCACCGCAGCGGATCGCGTGAGAGCTTCTTCGTCCTCAAAGGCAGCATCGAGGTCGTCACCATCGACCGCCGCACGACCCTGCACGCCGGTGACTGCGCCCAGGCTCCCGGTGACGTTCCGCACCAATTGGCCAACCCTCACGACGAGCCCGCCGAACTCATGCTCATCATCGTCTGAACCTGCCTGACCCCTTATTGCTACCTGACGGCGGCCCAGCAACCTCGCGCCAGGTTGCTGGGCCGCCGTCAGGTAGCAATAAGGGGTGGTCTTGACCGGGTGAGCCGCCTCGGCGATCATTGTTATGTTCCATTTCCGTTCAAGGACGTCTCTGCTGTGAAGTGAATCCTCATACCGTGACTTGCGGGTGCCACGGGCCCGCAGCGCTTCTGCGTACACGAAATGAGGACCCTCATGCCTGCAGCAATCACTGTGTCCGAACTGGACTACCGCCTCGGCGACGATACCGAGATCTTCTCCCGACTCACCGCCACCATCCCGGCCGACCTCGTCGGACTTGTCGGCGACAACGGAATCGGCAAATCCACCTTCGCCCGCATCCTCGCCGGTCGGCTGAGTGCCTCGTCAGGAACCGTCACAGGTGCCGATGGCGCCGTCTACATCGACCAGCTGCTGCCGCATTCGACGCAGCGGGTCGATGCCGCACTGGACATCGCCCCCGTCCGACAAGCGCTGGGCCGCGCCCTGGCCGGAGAGGCGACGGGGGCCGACTTCGACCTCATCGGCGACGATTGGGATATCGAAGAGCGAGCCCTGGCGGCGCTGTCCGAACTCGGTCTGCAGCTGAGTGTCAGCGATCTCGATCGGAGTCTGAGCAGATTCTCCGGTGGACAGGCCACACGCATCGGACTGGCCCGAGCGGCACTGGTCGGTGACACCTGGCTGATCCTCGACGAGCCGAGCAACAACCTGGACGAGGACGGACGGACTCTGCTGACGACGCTGCTCACCGACCGGCGCGGACCGACCCTGGTCATCTCCCACGACCGCACGCTGCTGTCGCATATGACCTCGATCATCGAGATGACCGACCGGCTGCGGGTCTACGGAGGGAACTTCGACGACTACGAAGCCATGGTCGCCGCGGAGGAGGAGGCGAAGCAGCAGAAGGTCACGGATGCGAAGAAGTCCCACCAGGTCGAGAAGCGCCAACGGATCGAACTGGAGACGAAACTCGCTCGAGCCGACCGGAAGGCCAAGAAGGACAAAGAGAACAAACGTCGACCGAAGATCGTGATGAACGGGCTGACGAACTTCGCCGAGAAGTCCGCGGCCAAACGCCGCGGCGACAAAGCCGCCGACGAAGCGGCTGCCTGGGACGAGCTCACCAACGCCAAGGATGCGCTGCGCCGGTCCTCGAGCGTCCGCCTCGACCTGCCGGACACTCAGGTCCACGCGAGCAAACGGCTCCTCGAGATCTCCACGGTCGCCTCGGCGAGGTCCGAACGACCCCAGACGATCGTCGGTCCCGAGCGGATCCGGCTGACCGGACCGAACGGGGCGGGCAAGTCGACCCTGCTGGCAGCGATCCTGGCGGCTGCCAACGGCCAGGACAGACAGAGCAGGGACACGGGCGACACGGTCGAGGGACACGTGGGGGCCGAAACCGGTCCGCCGGTCGCTGAACTCTTCGGCGACCTCGCCATCACCGTCTCCGCACCGACGGCTCATCTCGACCAGCAGTACCGACTGCCGGGGGAGCTCACGGTGATGGAGGCAGTGCGCGCGGGCAACCCGCAGCTCGACCCGCACCGCGTCCACGAGGTGCTCGCGGCCATGGGACTGCGCGCCGGACGCACCGACCAGATCTGTCAGACCCTGTCCGGTGGGGAGCGCTTCCGTGTCGCCCTGGCCTCAGGCCTCCTCCAGGACCCGGCTCCGCAGCTGCTCATCCTCGACGAACCGGGCAACAATCTCGACCTGTCATCCCTCGAGGCGCTGGTGACCGCTCTCGAAGGATTCGGCGGGGCCATGGTGATCGTCACCCACGACGACCGGCTCGCCGCCGAACTCTCCGTCGACACCGAATGGGATGTGCGGGAATTTCTGCGCACGGAAGCCGTTGATTGAGTTGAGGCGAAAAGGACGAGCCGAGGCGGCGAAGCAGGCAGGAGAGGCAGACGAATGTGCGATTTTGACTTGACTGGGATAATGGTTGCGTGAGTGTCATCAGCCCCGCCCCAGAAGCCGCATCCCCGAAGCCCGAAACTGCCCTGCGCATCGGGCCCATCGAGCTGTCCTCGCCCGTCGTGCTCGCGCCCATGGCCGGAATCACGAACACCGCCTTCCGCCGTCTGTGCCGCGAATACGGCGCCGGCCTGTACGTGACCGAAATGGTCACCACCCGGGCCCTGGTCGAGCGCAATCCGAAGACGATGCGCATCATCCACCACGAGCCCTATGAGACCCCACGCTCCGTCCAGCTCTACGGAGTCGATCCGGTGACCATGGGCCAGGCCGTGCGGATGCTCGTCGAAGAGGACCGCGCCGATCACATCGACCTCAACTTCGGCTGCCCCGTCCCCAAGGTCACCCGCAAGGGCGGTGGCTCCGCGCTGCCGTGGAAGCAGGACCTGTTCAAATCCATCGTCACCACGGCCGTCACCGAGGCGGCCCGCCGGGACGTGCCCGTGACCGTGAAGATGCGCAAAGGCATCGATGCTGACCACACGACCTTCCTCGACGCCGCCGAGACCGCGCGCAACGCCGGCGTCGCCGCCGTCGCACTGCACGGCCGTACCGCGGCCGATCTCTACTCGGGGACCGCGGACTGGGACGCGATCGCCCGGCTCAAGGACCACCTCGGCGACACCGTTCCGGTGCTCGGCAACGGTGATATCTTCGCCGCCGAGGATGCCCTGGACATGATGGCCAAGACCGGCTGCGACGGCGTCGTCATCGGGCGCGGCTGCCAGGGCCGGCCGTGGCTGTTCGGCGACCTCGCGAACGCGCTGAACGGCAGCGACGAACGCCACCGTCCCGGACTCGCCGAGGTGGCTCGTGCCGTGTACAAACACGGCGAATACCTCGTCGATCACTTCGAGGACGAATTCCTCGGTGTCCGTGACCTGCGCAAACACATCGCCTGGTACTTCAAGGGCTACCCCGTCGGGGGAGAGCTGCGCAGCCAGCTGGCCATGGTCTCCTCTCTCGAGGAACTCGCCGGACTGCTCGACCAGCTCGACATGACCGCGCCCTACCCGGGAGAAGCCGCCGAAGGGTCCCGCGGCCGCACCACCCGGCCGAAGAAGCCGCACCTGCCCGAGGGGTGGTTGGACTCCCGCATCTTCGATCCCAGCGGGAAGTCGCTGCTGTCGGAGGCCGAACTCGACATCTCAGGAGGATGAGAATGCCCTTCGACACTCACCCGCACACCTCGGTGGGGACGGGGACCGTGGCGGTCTACTCGTCGTGGGACGAGGAGCGGTGGGTGAGCGAACCGGCGAAGAATCCGCGGCGCTCGGCCTTCCAACGCGACCGTGCCCGCGTCCTCCACTCCTCGGGTCTGCGCCGCCTCGGCGCGAAGACCCAGGTCGTGTCCCCGGGCACGGACGATTTCGTCCGCACCCGTCTCACTCATTCCCTCGAGGTCGCCCAGGTCGGCCGCGAACTCGCCCGCTACCTCGGCTGCGATCCCGATATCGTCGACACCGCCTGCCTGTCCCACGACCTCGGACACCCTCCCTTCGGCCACCATGGTGAGACGATCCTCGATGCCCTGTGCGCAGACATCGGCGGCTTCGAGGGCAATGCCCAGACCCTGCGTCTGGTCACCCGGATCGAACCGAAGGTCATCGCCGATGACGGCCGCCCGGCCGGCCTCAACCTCTCCCGCGCGAGCCTCGATGCACTGACGAAGTACCCATGGCCGCGAGCCGAAGCCACGGCCGGTCGCCGCGACTCAGGGGTGCGCAAATTCGGTGTCTACGATGACGACCGGGCTGTCTTCGACTTCTACCGCGACGGCATCGACAACGGCCAGAAATGCATCGAAGCCCAGGTCATGGACTTGGCCGACGACATCTCCTATTCCGTCCACGATGTCGAGGACGCCATCGTCGCAGGCCATCTGGACCTTGCCGACTTCGCCGCCGATGAGCGGCGGGCCGAGCTCTTCGACATCACCCGTCAGTGGTACCTGCCGGAGACCACCGATGCGGAGATGGACAAGGCACTCGGCCGACTGCAGGCCGCCGCCTACTGGCCCAAGGAGGCCTTCGACGGATCCCGACGTGCTCAGGCCGGCCTCAAACACATGACCAGTCAGCTCATCGGGCGCTTCGTCGGTGCCGCGGAATCCGCGACCCGTGAGGAATTCGGCTGGGAGCCCCTCGCCCGATACTCGGCCTCGCTCGTCGTCCCCGAGGCGACCACCGTGGAGATCGCCGTGCTCAAAGGCATGGCCACGCTGACGGTCATGGTCGCCGAGGATCGACTGCGGCTGCATGACATCCAGGCGGCGGTCATCAACGAACTCGCCGAATGGTACTCGCAGTCACCGGACAAGCTCGATCCGATGTTCCGCGCCGACCACGCCGAGGCCGCCGACGACTCCGCACGACTGCGCGTCATCGTCGACCAGATCGCCTCCCTGACCGACCATTCCGCCTGGGCCCTGTACCACCACCTCAACGCCGGAGCGGAGGATCGGCTCTAGACCATGGCCGGACTCATCAAACGCGAGGACATCGACGAACTGCGCAGCCGCACCCGCATCGACGAGGTGATCGGGGAATTCGTCACCCTCAAGACCGCGGGCATCGGATCGCTGAAAGGACTGTGCCCGTTCCACGACGAGAAGACTCCGTCGTTCACGGTGCGTCCGCAGGTCGGGATGTACCACTGCTTCGGCTGCGGTGAGTCCGGAGACGTGTTCACCTTCCTGCAGAAGGTCGAACAGCTCAGCTTCGTCGAAGCCGTCGAGACGCTGGCCGGCAAGGCCGGAATGCACCTGCGCTACGAGGACGGGAAGGGCCCGGACCGGGAACAGGCCAGCCGCAGGCAGCGGCTGCTGGAGATGCACGAGGTCGCGGGGCGCTTCTTCGCCCAGGCCCTCGAGTCCGAGGCCGGGCAGATCGGCCGGGAGTTCCTGTCCGGCCGCGGTTTTCCCGCCGAGTCGAGCCGGGAATTCGGCATCGGGTTCGCCCCGAAATCCTGGGATGCCCTGACGAGCCATCTGCGCAAGGCCGGCTTCACCGATGAGGAGATCCTCGCCGGCGGCCTGGCCAGCGAGGGCGGTCGGGGAATCTACGACCGATTCCGTGGTCGGGTGATCTGGCCGATCAAGGACATGACCGCCCGGACCATCGGCTTCGGCGCCCGCCGACTCTATGACGATGACAAGGGACCGAAGTACCTCAACACTCCCGAGACCGCTCTCTATCACAAGAATCAGGTTCTCTATGGACTCGACCTGGCGAAGAAGTCCATCGCGAAGACCAAACGCGTCGTCGTCGTCGAGGGCTACACCGACGTCATGGCCGCCCACCTCGCCGGAGTCGACCAAGCCGTGGCCACCTGCGGCACGGCCTTCGGCGCCGAACACGTGAAGATCATCCGCCGCCTCCTCGGCGACGACCCGACCGGACAGGTGATCTTCACCTTCGATGGCGACGCCGCCGGTCAGAAGGCTGCGCTCAAAGCCTTCGAATTCGAGAACCTGTTCACCGCCCAGACCTTCGTTGCCGTCGAACCCGATGGCCTCGATCCCTGTGACCTGCGCATGCAGAAGGGCGACGCGGCCCTGCGCGAACTCATCGACGGCTGCAAGCCGCTCTTCGAGTTCGTCATCACCACCGCGATCTCCCGCTTCGACCTCGACACCGTCGAAGGACGGATCTCCGCGGTCCGCGCCGCCGCCGAGGTGCTCACCGACATCCGCGACCGCAACAGCCTCTCCCACTACTACCGGTTCGTCGCCGGTCGCATCGGCGTCGATATCGACGAGGTGGAGGCCGCGGTCCGCACCGCCGCCCGCCAACCGAAGCAGAACCGCCAGCCCGCCGAGGCGCCTGCCCGCCAGTCGTCCTACCGCGACGGCCCACCGCCGGCACCGAGCGCACCCGCACCCTCGTCGCCGGCCACATCCGGACCCGGGCACGGGCCCGGTCCGGGAAAGGGGACCGATCCGGGCACCCAGCCGGGGGCCGTCCCGTCCGGGGGCGCACGCGGGCCCGGTCCCGCCTCGGCGGGGGAGGTCTCCGATGAACGCAGCATCGAATACGTCTACGACGAACGCCCCGACGTCTCGAACCTCTCGGCCCCGATCAGCCCCGCCCGGCTGAAGACGGAGAAGGGGGCTCTCATGGTCGCCCTCCAACATCCGGAGGTGGTCAATGCGAAGCTCTTCGACTCGCTGTCCGCGAAGGCCTTCGAGCACCCCGGCTACCGGCGGATCCAGGACGCCATCAAACAGGCCGGGGGACTGGGTGCAGCCGGCACGGCTCAGTCGAAGTGGGCCGAACGCGTCCTCGACGCCGCAGCCGAGGACCTCAAGCCCTATGTGGCCCAGCTGCTCGTGACCCCGCTGCCTGTCATCGAGGGAGACGGGATCGATCGGTTCGCCCGCGGGATCGTCGCTCGCCTCTTCGACTACGACCTCGAACGCATCGCCAAGGAACTCCACTCCCGCCTGCAGCGCCAGGACACCGCCGACGGAGCAGGTCAGGCAGCACTGCTCGGTCAGCTGCAGACCCTCGAGCAGCACCGGGCACGGCTGAAGATGCTCATGTGAAAGACTGCGCACAGTGAAATAGTGCACAATTGCAGATTTGCAGTTGGTGAAAGTTTGCATGTGGTGCAAAATGTACCTATGCCCGCTGAAGAATCCCTGCGCTCGAAAAAGGCTCGCCTGACTCGCAACGCCCTCCATGAAGCGGCGATCACTCGCGTGCTCGAAGACGGCTTGGCCTGCGCCACCGTGGCGACGATCGCCGCCGACGCAGGAGTGTCCACACGCACCTTCTTCAACTACTTCGAGACGAAGGAGGACGCGATCGTCGGCCTCGGAGCCGAGGTCGGCGTCGATGAGGGCCTCGCCTTCGACTATGTCCACAGCCCCGCCGGGCTCGACACGCTGGCCGAGGACACGGCGCGCTTCGTCCGCGAAGCGCTGCTCGTCGGCTCCGTCGATCCGAAACTTCCGGCGCGGCGACGCCGCCTCTTCGCGCTGTATCCGGAACTCGTGAGCAAGAGCTTCGACCGAGCAGAAGAACTCGAAGAGATCGTCACCGGTCACGTGCTCGACCGACTGCGACACCTCGGCCAGGAGTTCTCCTCAGAGGACTCCGCCTGGCGCAGCGCGCGCATGCTCACCCAACTCTGCCGGGTCCCGCTCAACCATGCGGGACAGGTGATCAAGGCCGATCCTGAGGCGGTCGAGGACAAAGGCGGCACCCAAGCGATCTTCGAAGACTCCCTGAACCTGTTCCGCAAGGTCCTGGACCGACTGCCATGACGAAAGCTGTGATGAGAAGCAACCACGAACCCGATGAGAAGACGATGACGGCAACCACCTCGAAGAACTCCGCCCCCGCGGGACCCGACGCACAGACAGAGCCGATGGCCACCTCGGCGATCATTCTGCTCTTCGTGGGCCTGATGATCGCGATGTTCATGTTCTCGCTCAACCAGACGGTGCTGGCGACCGCGCTGCCGACCATCGTCGGCGAACTCGACGGCGTCGACCAGATGCTGTGGGTCTCCACCGCGTTCATGCTCGCTTCGACGATCATGATGCCCGTCTACGGCAAGGTCGGCGACCTGTTCGGACGTAAGCCGCTGTTCATGTTCGCCATCTGCTGCTTCCTGCTCGGCTCGGTCTTCGCCCTCATCGCGAATGAGATGTCGACGCTGATCTTCGGTCGAGTGCTCCAGGGCATCGGCGGCGGCGGAATGATGATCCTCTCGCAGTCGATCATCGCCTCCGTCGTCCCTGCCCGCGAACGCGGCAAATACATGGGCATCATGGGCTCCGCCTTCGCAGTGTCGTCCGTGGCCGGACCGCTGATCGGCGGCTGGCTGACCGAAGGACCCGGCTGGCGCTGGGCCTTCGCCATCAACTTCCCGTTGGGCATTATCGCCCTCATCGCCGCCGCCGTGTTCCTCAAAGTGCCCAAGCACACCAAGGGTGCCGGCCCTCGCCCGAATATCGATGTCATCGGCATGGCGCTCATCTCGATCGTCACCTCCTGCATCGTGCTCACCTCCGCCTGGGGCGGACACGACTATGAATGGGGATCTTGGCAGATCAACGGGCTCATCGTCACCGGAATCATCGCCGCAGTCGCCTTCGTCTTCGTCGAACTCAAGGTCAGCGAACCGGTCATCCCGATGCACCTGTTCACCAACCGCGACTTCCTGCTGTGCACGATCGCCGGCCTCTTCGTCGGCATCGGCATGTTCGGTGTGCTCTCCTATATGCCGACCTACCTGCAGATGGTCCACGGAATCGACGCCACCGTCGCCGGTCTGATGATGGTGCCGATGATGGGCACCATGCTCGTGTCCTCGACGCTCGTCGGTTTCATCGTCTCCCGCACCGGCAAGTACAAGAAGTACCCGCTGACCGGAATCCTCATCATGGCCGCCTCGCTCGTCCTGCTCTCCCAGCTGAAGGCCGAGAGCTCGGCCTGGGAGACCATCGGCTGTCTGGCGCTGCTCGGACTCGGCCTGGGCCTGAGCATGCAGACACTCGTCCTCGTCGTCCAGAACGCCTTCCCGGTGTCCATGGTCGGCACCGCGACCGCGTCGAACAACTACTTCCGCCAGGTCGGCGCCACCCTCGGCATGGCCTTCATCGGATCCGTGTTCACGCAGCGGCTCATGGACAACATCAAGTCCGGAATCACGGAGATCGCGAAGGCGGCCCCACACGGCCAGATGCCCAAGATCTCCTCGACGGGGCTGACCCCGGAGATCGTGTCGAAGCTGCCGGAGCCGATGCACTCACTCATCATCACCTCCTACAACGACGCCCTCGTGCCCCTGTTCCTGTGGGTGGCTCCGCTGGCCGTCCTCGGTTTCGTCTTCCTCTGCTTCCTGCCGAACACTCCGCTGGCGCAGACCCTGAAGAACGAACCGGCGAAGCGCGAGAGCCTCGATGTCGAAGCCGAGCATGCGGGTGCCGTGTCCGCGCCGGTTTCCACCCCGGCAGAGACTTCATCGGTTAGTGTGGCAGAAAGCCCACTGTCCAAGGAGCCGAGGAATGACGGTACTGACCATACTCAACTCACCCGGGACCGAGGTCCCCGCACTGATCACTGATCTGGGGGAGCGGGACGGGATCGAACTGCGCATCGCCGAGGCGTCGACCCTGGCCCAGGCGCTGCCCGGCACCGATGTGCTGCTGATGTGGGATTTCTTCTCCACCGCACTCAAGGACGCCTATGGCAGCGCCGACAGACTCGAGTGGGTCCATGCCGCGGCAGCGGGCGTGGACTCGCTCCTCTTCGACGAGTTGGTCGATTCGCCGGTGACCGTGACCAACGCCCGGGGAATCTTCGACCGCCCGATCGCCGAATTCGTCCTCAGCTACATCCTCATGCACGCGAAGAGCTCGATCGGCTCGCTCGACGACCAAGCGGAGGGCAGGTGGAACCGCCGGTCGACCCGCGACATCGCCGGAACCAAGGCACTCATCGTCGGCACCGGAGCCATCGGTCGAGGCATCGCACGCCTGCTGAAGGCCGTCGACATCGACGTCACCGGAGCCGGATCGCGCGCCCGCAGCGGCGACGCCGACTTCGGTGAGGTCATCGACTCCGCCACTCTGCCCGAGCACGTGGCCGGATTCGACTGGGTCATCGACATCGCACCGCTGACAGAGAAGACTGAGAGGCTCATCGGCGCCGAGGCGTTCGCCGCCATGGACGACACCGCCGTGTTCATCAATGTCGGACGCGGAGACACAGTCGACACCGACGCACTCGTGACCGCGCTGCGCGAGGGACAGATCAGCGGGGCCGGACTCGACGTCTTCGACGAAGAGCCGCTGCCCTCCGACCATCCTCTGTGGTCGCTGGACAATGTCATCATCACCCCGCATATGAGCGGTGATACCGACGGGTGGAGAATGCGACTGGCGGAGCAGTTCCACGCCCTGTTCGAACGGTATCTGGCCGGTGAGCAGTTCCCGCACACCGTGGACAAGCAGCTCGGGTACGTGCGGTGAGCCAGGCCGACGACCCCGCGGCAGAGCGGGTGTTCCTGGCCAGGGTGATCGCCGAACTCATCGCCGTGCGCCGTGCCCGTCTGCTCAGCATGCTGGTGCTCGCCCTGGCCATGCTCGTCGCCGGACTCGGGGCCGCCCTCCAAGCCCAAGGAGATCACATCGATGCGGTGCTGCTGTTCTCGGCGTTCAGCCTCATCATGATCGGCATCGTCTGCGCGCTGGGCGCGATCATCGCCTGGACGCGGATCAACCGGGACGTGCTCGACTCGATCGCTGCGTCGCGACCGGCTCGTGCCAAGGCGCCGCGGACGCGGAACGCCGGACTCGCCGTCGCGGTCGGCTTCGCCATCGTCGGAATCCTGTTCGGCATGCTGCTGTGGGCCGAGACTCCGATCCTCGCCGGCGCCGTCGTCATCGCCTGCCTGCTGCTGGCCTGCCTGGGTCCCATCTGGGCGAATGAGCTGGCGAATGCCGATGACCGACTCGCCGTCATCCTCGACAGCGATGATGATCTGGCGGAGCGATTCGCCACTTTCACCCCGATCTGGCTGCATGAGGCCATGGAGTCCGACGCCGCGAAGTAGGCAGAACACCTCGTTGCCGGCAGAACCTCTCGTTCCTGCGGGCGCTTTTGTCATTCCCGAGAGGTTTCGGCGGGAGGTGTAGGGCGTGGCAGTACCGGTGAGAGATGGTGCGGCCCGAAGTACAGAGCTTGCGGCCGAGGGTGCGGGATGGAGACGGAGGTGAATGACGAAGGCGCCCGGAGTCGTGTGACTCCGGGCACCTGTCTCAGCCGGTCACCGAGCGCTCATCCGAGCGTTTCGGTGGGCCGCCTCGGCGATATCAGGGAAATGCCGGGACGTCGACGTCCGCCATCTTGGCCACGCAGCGCACGACCTGGCAGGAGTAGCCGAATTCGTTGTCGTACCAGACGTAGACGACGACGCGGTCCTCATCGACGATCGTGGCCAGGCCGTCGACGACACCGGCCCGCTTGGAGCCGACGAGGTCGGTGGACACGAGCTCGGGAGAGGTGACGTAGTCGACCTGGTTGCGCAGCGGCGAATGCATCGACACTTCGCGGAGGAACGTGTTGAGCTCGTCGACGGTGGTGGCGTTGTCCAGGTTGAGGTTGAGGATCGCCATGGACACGTTCGGGGTGGGTACGCGGATCGCGTTGCCCGAGAGCTTCCCGGCCAGCTCCGGCAGAGCCTTGGCGACGGCCTTGGCGGCACCGGTCTCGGTGAGGACCATGTTGAGGCCGGCTGCACGGCCGCGGCGGGAGCCCTTGTGGAAGTTGTCGATGAGGTTCTGGTCGTTGGTGAACGAGTGGACCGTCTCGACGTGGCCGTTGCGGACGCCGAACTTGTCGTTGATGGCCTTGAGCACCGGGGTGATCGCGTTCGTCGTGCACGAAGCTGCCGAGACGATGGTGTCCGTGTCGAGGATCGCGTCGTCGTTGACTCCGAAGACGATGTTCTTCACATCGCCCTTGCCGGGAGCCGTGAGCAGGACCTTCGACGCACCGGGGCACGCGAGGTGCTTGGACAGGCCCTCTTCGTCGCGCCACTTTCCGGTGTTGTCGACGATGATGGCGTCGTCGATTCCGTAGGCGGTGTAGTCGACCTCCGACGGGTCATTCGAGTAGATGACCTGGATGAGGGTGCCGTTGGCCTGGATGGTGCTGTTCTCTTCGTCGACGACGATGCTGCCGTCGAAGGCTCCGTGCACCGAGTCACGGCGCAGCAGGGAGGCGCGCTTGACGATGTCGTTCTCTCCATTGCGGCGCACGACGATCGCACGCAGACGCATACCGGTTCCGCCGGCGCGATCGATGAGGATGCGGGCGAGCAGACGACCGATGCGACCGAAGCCGTAGAGGACGACGTCGCGGACCTCGCCCTTGCCGGACTGCGACTGGACGACCTCGGCGAGCTCGGCGGCGAGGAAGGCGTCGACGTCCACGTTCGGATCATCGAGCTTCTCGATGAGACGGCCCAGATCGATGCGAGCCGGAGCCAGGTTGAGCCCGGACAGCGCCTTGACGATGCGGTGGGTGATCTGGATGTCGAGCTCTTCGCCGAGGAAGTGGCGAGCATAGCGGTGCGCCTTGATCATGCCGGTCACCGACTTGTTCAGCAGCGACCGCCCGAACAGGGTCAGCAGCACGTCGTTCTCACGGTACAGGCGTCCGACTAGCGGAATGAGTTCTTCGGCGGCGGTCTGCTTCTTCGCCCAATCGTCCAGGCGAGCAGTCGTAGCGTCAGTCAAAGGTCGTGTCCCCTCGGTCAGTTATAACGGATGCGCCAACAGTCTACCGTCTCGCCTATTCGCGATCGGACCGGCGTTCCTCGAACCGTTTGAAGCCCAGCAGGGTCAGCGCCACGATTCCCGCACCGGTGATGAGCGCGCCGAGGCTCTGCGCCTGCACCTTCGGTTCGACGAACCGATACTCCGGCTCCTCTTCGCGCGGCCGCGGTGGTTTCGCCGTGCCGATCCACGCGGCGATGAACAGGATGATGCGGGCGAAGACGTTGAGGGTGAGCATGATCGCGATGATCGACCCGAACACACCGGCGGCCTTGTTCCCGGAGAAGAGATTGACGAGCACCGTGGAGAAGTTGATGAGGATGAGGAACGCGGTCGCGCCGATGAGCGAACCGCGGTTCTTCGCCTGCTTGTCGACCGGCTTCTCCGGCAGCATCGTGAACAGGAACCAGAAGATCAGCCAGGCGGCGCCGAAGGTGAGGATGACCGGAACGATGAACAGCAGACTGCCGGCGAATCCGCCGAGCCCGAGGAAGTCGGCGATCATCGAGCGCAGGCCGGTGCCGACGACGGTGAGCGCCACGGCCAGGAGCAGGCCGATGATGAGGCCGATGAGAGTGATCACGTTGTTGATGACCTTGCTGACGAAGGACTTCTCCGGCACGGCATCGTCGAAGTCGTCGTGCAGCTGGGCTCGCACCGCGGCACCGAGGTTGCCGATGAATCCCTGACCTGTGTAGAGGCCGGTGAGAATACCGATGATTCCCACTCCCTGCCAGTCGAGGAGGAAGCTCTCGAGCTGCTCGGTCAGCGAGGAGTTGCCGGCGGTGAAGGTCTCGATCTGCTTCGTGACCTCGGGAAGGAGCTCGGGGCGGGCGACGTCGAGGACGAAGCCGATGCTCGCCAAGCTGACCATGGCGATGGGCATGACCGCGAGAACGAGGAAGTAGGTGATCGCAGCACCGAACTGATTGCCCAGACGCTGTCCGAAACGCTGGACTGCGCGCATGAGGTGGGCGGGTCCGGGTCGGTTGACGGCATTGTAGCCGACCTCAGCGACGGTGTTGCGCGAGGCCAGTACTTTGGCAGGTGCCACGTGTGTGCTCCTTCGATGCGTATCCGCAAGGTGCGTTCGTATTCCGGTCTGAGGTGTTCGTTTCCACACTAGCCGCTGTGAGCGTACTGTGAGCGGCGGGCCGCGCCCTTATCTAGACTTTTGACCATGCCGATCACTGATTCGTTCGCTCCGACTGCCGATTTCGCCCCCGTTGCCACCGACAGCCTTGCCGGCCTGCCTGCCGGCGGAGTCCCTGCCGATGTCCTCGCCGCCGGCGGCAGCGCTGCGGACAATCTCAGCGGGTTCTCGGCCTGGACCGTGACGATCATGGAGACTCTGGGACCGGCCGGTGTCGGGTTCATGGTCTTCCTCGACAACATCTTCCCGCCCATCCCCAGTGAGCTCGTCCTGCCTCTGGCCGGATTCACCTCCAGCCAAGGCCAGATGAACATTGTGGCCGCGATCGTCTTCGCCACGATCGGTTCGGTCGTCGGCGCGGTTCTGCTGTGGGCGCTGGGCAAGTGGATCGGCATCGAACGCATCGCCCGGATCGCGGTGAAGATGCCGTTGGTCGACGTCGACGACGTGCATAAGACCGTCGACTGGTTCGACAAGCACGGGGACAAGGCCGTGTTCTTCGGTCGGATGATCCCGATCTTCCGGTCGCTCATCTCCATCCCCGCCGGAATGCGGGACATGCGCCTGACCAAGTTCCTGCTGCTGACCACGGCCGGCAGCGCGATCTGGAACACGATCCTCATCGTCGCAGGCTTCACCCTCGGTGAGAACTGGTCGGTCGTCGAGACCTACGCCGGCTACTTCCAGAACGTCGTCATCGTCGCCGTCGTCGTCTTCGTCATCGTGTGGATCGTGTTCAAGGTCCGCAAACAGCGGCGGAAGAAAGCCGCCGGGCTCGACACGACCGAAGACGATCATATCGAGCCCGGAGAATTCGAGGTCTGAGGTGATTCCTCGGCTCAGCTCACCCAAGCCGTCGCCGTATGCGCGGGTGTGACCTCTTCGCCGGGCTTGACCGGCCCGGGAGCGGTCCCCTCGCCGAAGGGGGATCCGCCGAACTTCCGGTCGCGACCGTGATCGCTGAGCCAACCCGAGAGATCGGGGCCCTTCGGCACGATCTGCGTCGGGTTCACATCCTGGTGGACGATGTAGTAGTGCTGTTTGATCTGCTCGAAGTCGACCGTGTCCCCGAAGCCCGGTGTCTGGTACAGGTCACGGGCGTAGCCCCACAGGTTCTCGAACGCCGTGAGCGGCTGCCGGTTGCACTTGAAGTGACCGAAATAGACGGGATCGAAGCGCACGAGCGTCGTGAACAATCGCACATCCGCCTCGGTGATGGTCTCACCCATGAGGAACCGTGACCGGCTGAGCCGATCCTCGACGATATCGAGCGCGTTGAATAGGCGGTCGAAGGCCGCCTCGTAGGCGTCCTGGGAGCCGGCGAAACCGCAGCGGTAGACCCCGTTGTTGATCTCCGTGTAGATATGGCGCATCACCTTCTCCATCTCCTCCCGCGATTCCTCGGGCCAGAGATTCGGGGCACCCTCTCGGTGGTATTCGGTCCACTGGGTGGAGAAGTCCTCCGTGATCTGCGGGAAGTCGTTGGTGACGACGACGCCGGTGGGCACGTCGACGACGGCCGGCACGGTGATTCCGCGCGGATAGTCCGGGTAACGGGCGAAGAACGCCTGCTGCAGCCGTTCGATGCCGAGCACCGGATCCACCCCGCCCGGATCGAGATCGAACGTCCACGACCGCGCATCATGAGTGGGGCCGGGCATGCCGAGGGAGATGACGTCCTCGAGCCCGAGGAGGCGTCGGACGATGATCGTCCGGTTCGCCCATGGACAGGCGCGGGCGGCGACGAGGCGGTACCGGCCCGGTTCGACGGGCCACTGAGCGTTCGGATCGTTGAGGATGCGATCGTCGATGTAGTTCGTATCCCGGTTGAATGCCGCCCCTTCCGTCACGTAGCTGGGAGTGTGATCGGTGGTCTCGGACATGACGCTGCCTCCAATGAGATCGATGAGTTCGACTTCTGTCCTCAGCTTACGACGCTGAGGCAAGCCCTCGCCGATGCGGGACGACGTCACCGTTGCCGTGCCGACCCGATTGGGAGGAGTCCGCCCACCGCCACCGAGGTGGGACGACGACGGCCCGGGACGGACCGTTCGAGTCCGTGCCCGGGCCGTACCCCGCAGGCTGAGTTCAGCGACTGTGTCCCAGCCGGCAGCGGCTGTGCGTCAGCCGGCGTAGAGCGCGTCGATCTCGGCGGCGAAGTCCTTATTGATGAGGTGACGCTTGACCGACTGCTTGGCAGAGAGGTAGCCGTTCTCCTCGCTGAGCTCGATCGGCAGGATCGTGAACTTTTTGACCCCTTCGGCCCGCGAGACGGTCCTGTTCATCTGTTCGACGGCCTTGGCCACTTCGGCCTGGACCGCATCGTCCTCGGCGGCTTCGCGCAGACTCATCTGCGGCAGATCGTGGTTCTTCAGCCAGCCCGGCAGCATCTCCGAATCGAGGAAGATCAGCGCCGAGACGAATTTGCGGTTCTCGCCGACGAGCACCGGCTGGCCGATGATCGGGTGGCGACGCAGCACGTCCTCGAGCGGAGCCGGGGCGACGTTCTTGCCGCTGGAGGTCACGATGATTTCCTTCTTGCGGCCGTTGATCGTGAGGTAGCCGTCGTCATCGAGCGAGCCGAGGTCACCGGTGCCGAACCAACCGTCGTGGAACTCCTTGGCCGTGGCCTCGGGGTTGTTCCAGTACTCGCGGAAGACCGGCACGCCCTTGGCCAGGATCTCACCGTCGGGAGCGATCGCCACCGAGACGCCCGGCAGCGGCACGCCGACGGTTCCGATCTTCGACTTCTCCGGAATATTGACGGTGATCGGTGCCGTGGTCTCAGTGAGTCCGTAGCCTTCGAGAACGATGATGCCCAGTCCGCGGAAGAAGTGGCCGAGATGAGAGCCGAGCGCACCGCCGCCGGAGACCGCATGAGTGACGTTGTCGCCCATGACCGCGCGCAGCTTCGAATAGACCAGCTTGTCGAACAGGGCGTGCTGGAGCTTCAGCCCGGTGGGCACCTTGCCGGTGTCGAGTGCCTTCGAATAGGCGACGGCGACCTGCTCGGCACGGCGGAAGATCTTCTCCTTGCCGCCTGCCTGAGCGGTCGCCAGCGCGGAATTGAAGACCTTCTCGAAGACCCGGGGCACACCGAGGATGAACGAGGGACGGAAGCTGCCCATGGCATCGGTGAGCTTCGTCAGGTCCGACTGATGCGCCAGCAGAGCACCGTTGCTGATGGCCAGGACCTCGATGAACCGGGCGAAGACGTGAGCCTGCGGCAGGAACAGCAGGCAGCGCATCTTCGTGTCGAGAACGCTGGGGATCTGGTGGCGCGCGGCCTGGGCGGTCTGCACGAAGTTCGCGTGGGTGAGCACACAGCCCTTGGGCTTTCCGGTGGTGCCGGAGGTGTAGATGATCGTCGCCACGGAATCGGAGCCGACCTGCGAGCGAGCGGCTTCGAGCTCCTCATCGGTGACGGCCTTGCCGGCTTCGGTGAGATCGGCGAAAGCGCCTTCGTCCCAGACCCGCAGGGCCGGCTCTTCCCGACCGGCGGCCTTGGCCGCCGCCCGCACCCGATCGGCATGCTCGCGTGAGGCGACGAGCCCACGAGTGACATCGGCGTCGGTGAGCATCCAACTGAGCTGGCTCTCCGAAGAGGTGTCGTAGAACGGCACGGAGATTCCGCCGGCGTACCAGATGGCATAGTCGCTGAGCGTCCACTCGTAGGAGGTGGGGCCGAAGATCGCGATCCGGTCACCGACTCCCACGCCCAAGGCGATGAGCCCCTTCGCAGCCGCCTTGACCTCAGCGAGGAATTCGGCCGCGGTTAGTTCGTTCCAACCGTCCCCGTCGGGCTTGGCGACCAGAGGGCGGCTGGGGTTCTCAGCGACTGTGCTGAGGAAGATATCGGTGGTCGACGAGGCGGTATCGACCTCGAAACCGACGACGGGTGTTGACGACTGCGGCATGGTCGTTGAGCTCATGAGTCTCCTTCGAGGACGTAAGTTACTGCTCGGTTATCTTACAGTTCGGCCGGGTCTCAGTGAAATCGATCACGTTTGCCGAGATAACCGGCGTCCGCTGACCTGTGAGCAGTCTAACCAAGTCGAATCAGGGGGCGTTCAGAGTACGATGGTCAGAACCCGCTCACGTCTGTTCTGCGAAGGAAGGTAATGACGACGAACCCTGAGGAGACCGGTTTCCGCTATGACGCGGCGCTGGCCGAAAAGATCGAGAAGTCTTGGCAGCGCACTTGGGAGGAATCGGGCACGTTCCACACCCCGAACCCCACCGGAGACCTCGGCGAGCTCGACTCCCAGGATGCTTCGTCGCCCTACGGTCCGCCGGCCGACCTCAGCGAGCGCGAGTCCCTGTACATCATGGACATGTTCCCGTACCCCTCCGGTGTGGGACTGCACGTCGGCCATCCGCTGGGCTACCTCGGCACCGACGTCTACGGCCGCTACCAGCGGATGCGCGGACACAACGTCATGCACGCCCTGTCCTACGACGCCTTCGGACTGCCCGCCGATCTCTACGCGGTGCAGACCGGTCAGCACCCGCGCATCACCACCGATGCCAATATCGCGAACATGACCGAGCAGCTGCGTCGCCTGGGGCTGGCCCACGATGTGCGCCGTCGCTTCGCCACGACCGACGACGAATTCGTCAAATGGACACAGTGGATCTTCCTGCAGATCTTCAACTCCTGGTACGACACCGAGGCGACCACCCCCGATGGTGAGGCCAAAGGCGCGGCTCGACCGATCGACACGCTCATCGAGCAGTTCGCCTCCGGTGCCCGCCCCACACCCGACGGTCGCACCTGGTCGAAGCTGAGCTCGGCGGAGCGCGAGAACGTCCTGCAGGGCTACCGCCTCGCCTACGTCTCCGAATCCCCGGTCAACTGGTGCCCAGGGCTGGGCACCGTGCTGGCCAATGAAGAGGTCACCGCCGAGGGGCTGTCCGAGCGTGGAAACTACCCGGTCTTCACCCGCCGTCTGCGCCAGTGGAACATGCGCATCACCGCGTACGCCGACCGCCTCATCGACGACCTCGACGTGCTGGACTGGCCGCATGCGATCCACGCCATGCAGGTCAATTGGATCGGCCGGTCGAAGGGCGCCCTGCTGCGCCTGCCCATCGCCGGTGACGATGCGTCCGACATCGAGGTCTACACCACCCGCCCGGACACCCTGTTCGGCGCCACCTACCTCGTCCTCAGCCCCGAACACCCGCAGGTCGCCGACCTGACCGCTGAGTCATGGGATGAGTCCACCCCCGAGTCCTGGCGTGGGGGCGAGGCCACCCCCGCCGAGGCGATCGCCGCCTACCAGCGCGCCGCTGCGGCCAAGACCGACGCCGACCGGCAGCAGAGCCGGGAGAAGACCGGCATCTTCACCGGCTCCTATGCGCTCAACCCGGCCACCGGGGCCGAGGTTCCGATCTTCATCGCCGACTATGTGCTCATGGGATACGGCACCGGAGCGATCATGGCCGTGCCGGCCGAAGACGCCCGTGACTGGGACTTCGCAAAGGCGTTCGGACTGCCCTATATCCGCACCGTGCAGCCTCCGGCCGACCACGACGAGGACGCGCCGTTCACCGGCACCGGCGTGATGATCAACTCGGCCAACGCCGAGATCGACATCAACGGCCTCGAGATCGACGCGGCGAAGGCCCAGGTCACCGAATGGCTGGCCGGAAAAGGACTGGCCACCGAGTCCACCCAGTACCGCCTGCGCGACTGGCTGTTCTCTCGCCAGCGCTACTGGGGCGAACCGTTCCCGATCGTCTACGACGAGAACGGCACCCCGATTGCTCTCCCCGACGAGATGCTGCCCGTCCAGCTGCCCGAAGTCGACGACTTCGCCCCGCGGACCTACGCGCCCGACGATGCCGACAGCCGTCCCGAACCGGCGCTGAGCAGGAACCAGGAATGGACGAGCATCGAACTCGACCTCGGCGACGGCCCGAAGACCTACCAGCGTGAGACGAACACGATGCCCAACTGGGCCGGATCCTCGTGGTACCAGCTGCGCTACGCGGACCCACACAACGACGAACGCCTCGTCGACCCCGCCAACGAGAAGTACTGGCTGGGACCGCGGGCCTCGAAACCGCGCGGTGGCGCCGACCTCTACGTCGGCGGGCAGGAGCACGCTGTGCTGCACCTGCTCTACGCTCGCTTCTGGCACAAGATCCTCTTCGACCTCGGGCACATCTCCTCGTCCGAGCCGTTCCACCGTCTGGTCAACCAGGGATACATCCAGGCCTATGCCTACACCGATTCCCGCGGCGTCTACGTCCCCGCCGCCGAGGTGGAGGAGAGAACCGAATCGAACGGTGAGCTGACGTTCTGGTACAACGGCGAACAGGTCAATCGGGAGTACGGAAAGATCGGCAAATCGCTGAAGAACTCCGTCATGCCCGACGAGATGTACGACGCCTTCGGTGCCGACACCTTCCGCGTCTATGAGATGTCGATGGGCCCGCTGGAGCAGGACCGTCCCTGGGACACCCGCGCCGTCGTCGGCGCACAGCGGTTCCTGCAGCGCGTGTGGCGACTCTTCGTCGACGAGACCACCGGCGAGTCCGTGGTCGCAGACGGTGAGGCCGACGCCGAATCGCTCAAGGTCCTCCACCAGGTCATCGACGGTGTGCGCGAGGACATGGACCATCTGCGGTTCAACACCGCGATCTCCAAGCTCATCGTGCTCACCAACCATGCCACCAAACAGGGCGGTGCGACCCGGGACGTCCTCGAACCGCTGACGATCATGCTCGCACCCTTCGCACCGCACCTGGCCGAAGAGCTGTGGTCACGTCTCGGACACGAGTCGACGGTCACCTATGCGGCCTTCCCCGAGGCGGACCCGAACCACCTCGTCGCCGAGACCGTGACCTGTGTGGTCCAGGTCAAGGGCAAGGTGCGCGCACGGCTCGAGGTGGCCCCGGACATCACCGCAGAAGAACTCGAGAAGCTGGCTCTCGAATCGCCGAACGCCGTCAAGGCCCTCGGCGGCGCCGGAGTGCGCAAGGTGATCGTGCGAGCCCCCAAGCTCGTCAACATCGTCCCCGACGCCTGAGACCCGGCCGATACTTCGCCGTAACACGGCATCTGGGAGACTGCATGAGTGCGGGCGCCGAACGGCGGCGCTTTGCCCCCGACTACGACTGGTGTGAGCATGACGAACGACAGAGTCCAAGACGAGATTCGGCACGCCCTCGGCGTGCGACCGCAGATCGATCCGGCGACGGAGATCGCCCGGCGTGTCGAGTTCCTCGTCGACTATGTGCTCACCACCGGAGTCAGAGGTCTCGTGCTCGGCATCAGCGGCGGGCAGGACTCCACACTGGCCGGCAGGCTCTGCCAGCTGGCGGTGGAGGACCTGCGCCGCCGTGGGGCCGATGCCGAATTCTGGGCCGTGCGCCTGCCTCACCATGTGCAGACCGATGAGGCCGATGCCCAGGACGCTCTGTCGTTCATCGCCGCCGATCACGAACTCGCGATCAACATCGGCGCCGCCACGGATGCGGCCGCCGAGGAGTACGAGAAGGCCACCGGAGAGCCGATAACCGATTTCGGCAAGGGCAACGTCAAGGCCCGGATGCGGATGATCGCGCAGTTCGAGCTGGCAGGGGAGAAGAAGGCGCTCGTCGTCGGCACGGACCACGCCGCAGAGGCGGTCACCGGGTTCTTCACGAAGTTCGGCGACGGCGCGGCCGACGTCATCCCCCTGGCAGGTCTGAACAAACGGCAGGGACGGGAACTGCTGCGCCACCTCGGCGCTCCCGAACATCTCATCGTCAAGGTCCCCACCGCGGATCTGCTCGATGACGAACCCGGGCAGACGGACGAATCGTCGCTGGGTCTGAGCTATGACCAGATCGATGACTTCCTCGAGGGGAAGGAGATCGAGCCTGCGGCCGCCTCGGCGCTCATCGAGAAGTACCGCCGCTCAGAGCACAAACGCCGCACCCCCGTGGCTCCGGTCGATTCCTGGTGGATTCGGCACTGAGCCGAGCACGTGAACACTGGCAGCAATTGAGGCCCTCACAATGTGAGGGCCTCAATTTTTTACCGAACGTCGTCTGTCGAACGTTGTCAGTCGTTGAACGGCGGGGTGCCTGAGACGAGTCCGAGTTCGAGTGCTGTCTGGTTGAACTCCCATCGGGAGGAGACGAAGTCGTCGCTGAGGCGTTCGCCCCGGCTCTGAGCCTCGGTGTAACCGCGCCAGCCGTCCTTGCGGGCATCGCCGGGACGGATCTCACGGGTGCCGGCATCATCGGGAGAGACCTGGGTCTCCTCCTTCACCCAGATCGACAGCCCCTCGGCTGCCCGATAGAGGTTCATGAACGCTGTGTGCGAACGGGGGTTGTCGAAGCTGGCCTTCTTGAACTCGGCACAGAAGGTGGTGAGCGGCTCGAGTTCGTCGACGGCGACGGTGGCGAAGGTCGCATCGAGTCGCAGGGACTGGACGAGGCCCGACGAATCCGGGATGAGCTCGAGGATGCGACGGGCGCGACGCTCATCGGGAAGCAGCTCGACCTTGTCCTCCACCGGGGTCAGTCCGAGAGTGTCCATCCGACCACGCTCGACGCTGAGCTGCTGGCGCAGTGCGTCGATCTGCTGTTGAGCACGTCGCCATTCGCCGTGGAACATCAGCAGCGCGGCGATCACGCCGAGGCACAGCACGAGTCCGATGATCCAGGCTGCAGAGTGCAGCCCGGGGATGGCGAAGGCGATGATGCCGAGCACGGTGAGCACCGCAAACGTCACGGCGGCCGGTGAGTTGGTGAGGAAATCAAGGAAACGCTTCACAATTCCAAGCCTACTGTTTCAACCTCCACATATCGTGCAACCGGGTGGCATATAGTGTGGTCGAAAACGCATGCCAATACCCAGGAGAGCTCGGTTTGAAGATTTCAGTCATCGGTTGCGGATATCTGGGCGCGGTCCATGCGGCGGCCATGGCGTCTCTGGGCCATGAGGTCACGGGAGTCGACGTCGACACGGAGAAGGTCGAGGCCCTGACCTCCGGTCGTCCGCCCTTCTACGAACCGGGACTGAGTGAACTCCTCGTGAAGGCTCAGGAGCGCGGAAAACTCGAATTCACCACCGATATCTCCCGCGCCGCCGACGCCACCGTGCACTTCGTATGTGTAGGCACTCCGCAGAAGCCCGGTGAGTTCGCCGCCGATGTCACCTATGTCGATGCGGCCGTGGAATCCCTGCACCCGCACCTGACTGCGACGTCGGTGGTTGTGGGAAAGTCGACCGTTCCCGTGGGCACCGCCGAGCGTCTGGCCGGAATCATCTCCGACACCGGCGCGGCCATGATGTGGAACCCGGAATTCCTGCGCGAGGGCCATGCCGTCGAAGACACCCTCCACCCGAATCGTCTCGTGTACGGAGTCGCCGACGGTGAGCCGGGGCAGGCCGCGGCCGCGACCCTCGACGAGGTCTACGCCTCGATCCTCGCCGACGACACGCCCCGGATGATCACGGACTTCGCGACCGCCGAGCTGGTCAAGACCGCCGCGAACTCGTTCCTCGCCACGAAGATCTCATTCATCAACGCCATGGCCGAACTCTGCGAAGCCTCGGGAGCCGATGTCACCCAGCTCGCCGACGCGATCGGCATGGATGACCGGATCGGCCGCAAATTCCTCAACGCCGGGCTCGGATTCGGCGGCGGATGCCTGCCCAAGGACATCCGCGCCTTCATGGCCAGGGCCGGAGAGCTCGGCGCCGATCAGGCGGTGGCGTTCCTCAAGGAGATCGACTCGATCAACATGCGCCGTCGTGTGAGGATGGTCGACATCGCCCGCGACGCCCTGGGCGGGTCGTTCATCGGCAAGAAGATCACCATCCTCGGCGCCGCGTTCAAGCCCGACAGCGACGACGTCCGCGACTCGCCGGCCCTGGCCGTGGCCAGGCTCATCGCCACCCAGGGCGGGCTGGTCACCGTCACCGATCCGCAGGCGATCGGCAATGCTCAGAAGTCATTCCCCGAACTCGACTACGTCGCCGACACTGCCGAGGCGATCACCGGGGCGCAAGCCGTGCTGCTGCTGACGGAATGGCGCGAATACCGCGACCTCGACCCGGCGGCGACCGCCGAGCTCGTGAGTGGGAAAGTGCTCGTCGACGGCCGCAATGTGCTCACTCCCGAACTGTGGCGGGCAGCGGGCTGGACCTACCGAGCCCTGGGCCGTCCATGAGAATCGGGCTGGTCACCGACTCTACGGCGCAGCTCTCCGCGGACGAACGCGAAGCGCTCAGCGAGGCCACCGGCGGTCTCTTCGCCTTGGTGCCGCTGACCGTGCTCATCGGCGGAGTCGCCTTCGCCGACGGTGAGGTCGATGCCGGGCATCTGTGCGCGAAGATGACCGACGGAGTCGAGGTCACCACGTCCATGGCCACCCCGGCCCAGTTCTCCGACGCCTATGCACGGCTGCAAGAGGACGGCGCGGAAGCCATCATCGTCGTGACCATGTCCGCGGAGCTCTCGGGCACCCGCGATTCCGCGGTCAAGGCCGCCGAAGCCGAGGACATCCTCGTCGATGTCGTCGACTCGAGGACCACCTCGGCGGGACTGGCCGGGGCACTGTCTGTGGCCGTGGCCGGGATCCGGCAGGGACTCGACGTCGAATCGATCGCCGGAACCATCGCCGATTGGTGCGCGGCCGAGACCCGTTCCGTGTTCGCCCCCGGCAGCCTCGAACACCTGCGCCGAGGCGGCCGGATCGGCGCCGCGTCCTCCTTGCTCGGCCGGGCCCTGCAGATCGTCCCCGTGCTCGGTCTCAGCGCTGGAGTCGTCGTTCCGCTGGCCCGGGTGCGCACTCGCACCAAAGCCCTGGAGAAGATCGTCGCCCTGGCCGCGCAGGCCGCTGCGGAGGTGGCCGGTCTCGAGGACACCGTGCACGTCGAGGTCCAGAACGCCGAAGGGGAGATGGACACAGCGGATGCCGAGCTGTTGAGCTCACGGCTGCGCGAGCTCGGATTCGACTCGTCGTTCAGGACGCTGTCGACGATCATCACCGCGCATGTCGGCCCCGGTACGGTCGGTGTGACCGTGCAGACCACACCCTGACTCACACATTCCTGCCTGGGGATGCTCGGGTGACTTGATCACCTCTGCCCTGTGGACGCAGAAGCGCTGTCCACAGGCGACGATTCTGCCCTGGCCGCTGCGTACCGGCGCTTCCTAACCTCGGACCATGGCTGTGTCTCCGGATGATCGTTTCGCCGGCCTCCTGGGCGCCAGTGCCGAGCGCGGCGGTTGGGTGCCGGGCGACGTCTATACCGCCGACACCGCCGGTGAGGAAGAACCCGTCGAGCCCCGTCGCGTGCGTCTGCCCGTGCTGGCAGCTCTCGGCATCGCCACGGTCGGAATCCTCGTTCTCGCCTTCTTCCTCTTCCGTCCCGCTGCACAGCATTCGCCCGTGGGCGGCGGTGACGATCCCGGCCAAGGCGCAGGAGCCGGTCAGTCGCCTGCCGCGACCGGCGAGGGAGGTGAAACAGGAGAAGCCGGTGAGGGATCGGCGGGATCGGCCGCAGGACAGGAAGGAGCCGCCTCGGCGAAGTCGGCGAATGCGAACGGGGAGGTGATCGTCCATATCACCGGGGCTGTCAACGACCCCTCCGTGGTCACGCTGAAGGCAGGTGCGCGGGTCCAAGACGCCGTCGAAGCCGCTGGAGGACTGAGCGCCGGAGCCGACGGTGAAGCGGTGAATCTGGCGCGCGTGCTCGCCGACGGTGAGCAGATCCACATCCCGACAGAAGGCGAAGAGCCGGCAGCCGGAGTCGATGGTGCCGATGCGAACGGGACCGGGGCGAACGGGACCGGTCAGGACGGAACCGGTTCGTCTGGAAGTGGGGGAGGGGGCGCGGGAGGAGGCGGTTCGCCGGGATCCGCGGATTCATCTGCAGCCGCGAGCGGCGGGGCACCCGGTCAGGCGGGGAAGGTCGACCTCAACACCGCCGATGCCACCACCTTGGAGACGCTGCCCGGGGTCGGACCCGTCACAGCCGAGGCGATCATCAGCCACCGCACCCAGCAGCCGTTCGCGAGCGTCGATGATCTGCTGCTCGTCAAAGGCATCGGGCCGAAGACCTTCGAAAGCCTCAAAGACCTTGTCACCGTCGGCTGACCCCAGCACCGCAGCGGCGCACACGCGGCTGCGAACGAGGCGGTCTCGGCGGCAGGCGTGGGAGCGCAGACTGATTGCCCTGCGACATGGGTGCGCGACTGCGGTTGCCTGGGTGCGGGAGCGGGCGGCGCTGTGGCCGGGCTCCGTCCGTCTCCTCTGCTGTGCTGCCGGGCTCTGGGCCAGCGCTCTCCTGTCACCGGAGCCGTGGGTGCTCTTCGGCGTTCCCGTGCTCGGAGTCCTCGGGATCGTGATCCTGCTTCGGCACCACCACCTCGGTGTCGGGGTTCTCGTCTTCACCTGTCTGCTGACGATCCAGATCACCGCCCTGGCCGCCGCCCACGGACCGGATGATGAGGCCGAGACCACGGGGCTCGTCGTCGGCCACAGCGAACCCGGAGCGTCCGGCTGGACGCGACTGACGCTGCTCACCCCCACCGGATTCACTCATGTGCTCAGTCCCGAAATCGCTGCCGACGGAGCGACCGTGCGGATGCGCACTCAGCGCCTCGACGATATCCGTTCGACCGATACGGAACCACAGGTGCTCGAAGCACCGAACGGACTGTGGCAGTGGCGTGAGCGGCTGCGCACCGAACTCCGCGTCGATTCTCTCGCCGCCGGCAACGACGGAGGACGGCTGCTGCCCGGACTCGTCGTCGGTGACACCTCGCCCCAGGACGACCGAATGGTCGACGATATGCGGGTCGTCTCCCTCACTCACGTCTCGGCCGTGTCGGGCAGCAACGTCACGATCGTCAGCCTCGGTGCCGGACTGCTCGCCGGCGCCTGCCGAGCCGGTCCACGGCTGCGCGTGAGCATCGGAGTGCTCACCTGCCTCGGCTACGTCTTCATCGTCGGATTCGAACCCAGCGCGATCCGGGCCGCCGGAATGGCGATTGCGGCGGCACTCGTCTTCCTGCGCGGCGGTGGGATCTCCCCGGTCGCGGTCATGTGCTCGACCGCGAGCCTGCTGCTCGCCTTCGTGCCGGTGTTGGCCACCTCGGTGGGGTTCGTCCTGTCCGTGGTCTCCACCGCCGCGATCATGTTCGTCGTCCCGATCCTGCTGCGCCGTCTCGCCGTGCACCTGCCGCTGCTGCCCACGGTGCTCGTGACCGCGCTCATCGTGCCCTTCGTCGCCCAGCTCGCGTGCACCCCGGTGCTCGTGGCGATCGACCCGCGCATCGGACTGTGGTCGGTCGCTGCCAACGCCGCGGCCGCACCCGCGGTCATGCCGGCGACGGTGGCGGGCTTCCTCAGCCTCGTGGCCACCGGCATTGCGACGACAGGGCTGCCCGGAGCCGACTTCGCCTCTGCCCTGCTGGCGTGGATCGGGTCCTTTCCGGCCTGGTGGATCGTCCTCGTCGCCCGAGTCTGCGCCGCACTGCCGGGAGCGGCACTGGACTGGCCGGTGCCGCCGCTCGGAACGCTGCTGGCGCTCGGGCTGCTCGGCCTCGCCGTGACCGGTACGTGGATGCTCGTGCGGCGTCGCCTCTGGGGTCTGCCCGTCCTCGTCCTGTGCTGCCTGCTCACGGCCGCCGTCATCGTCACGGTGAGGGCGAAGCCGCCTGCAGCGGACTGGCTGGTGCTCGTCTGCGATGTCGGTCAGGGTTCGGCTGCCATCATCAACCTCGGTGATGGTCGGGGTCTCGTCGTCGATACTGGGCGTGAGCCGAAACCCATCGACACCTGCCTCGACGAATCCGGGATCGAGGAATTCGATCTGCTCATCTCCCACTTCGACGCCGACCATTTCGCCGGCTATGCGGGCACGACGTGGGGGCGCACGGTCGATCGGCTGTTCGTCTCCGCGAATGTCGCGACCTCGCCCGAAGTCAGGCGCGTGATCGCTGACATCGGCGCCGAGGCGGTCCCCACCCACCGCGGCCGGACGCTGAGCTTCGCGGCAGCGAGCCTGGAGGTGCTGTGGCCGCCCCTGCGCTCGGTACCTGTGGCAGAGGACGAGGAGCTGCGCAACGAAGACTCCCTGGTGGTGCGGGTCGAACAGGAGGGTCTGAGCACTCTGCTGCCCGGCGACGTCGGAGCCGAGGAGCAGTATGTGCTCGCCCAGCAGGTGCGGCCGGTGGATGTGCTCGTCGCACCGCACCATGGTTCCTCCGATCTGGCTCCCGAGTTCTTCGCGGCCGCGGCTCCCGGCCTCGGCGTCGTCTCGGTGGGAGAGAACAGCTACGGGCATCCGAGTGAGAAGTCACTGCGCTCCTTCGGCCCCGTGCCCGTGCTGCGAACCGATCACTGCGGTTCGGTTGCGCTCTACGCCCAGAGTCGATTCAGCACCGGCCACAGCTGTCCCTAGGACAAGGGGTGAGAAGGCGGGTGTCGGTCCGACTTGCCGGTCATGTCTGGCAGCCGCGATAGGCTGGGGTCCATGGCAGTGAAGAAGACCCTGATCCCGTGGAGCTCGGCGAAACCGGCACCTGTCGTCATGATCTCCGGTGGCGAATCGGTGCTCGTGCGCATGGCCAAGGACCGCATCGTATCGGCCGCACGGAAACAGGATCCCGAAGAGATCGAATTCGACGCAGCGGGATACCAGGCCGGCGAGTTGGCGATGGCGGCTTCACCGTCTCTGTTCTCTGCTTCGAAGCTCATCGTCGTCGATGCCGTCGAGAAGTGCTCGGAGGACTTCCTGGGTGACGCTTTGGCCTATTTGGACGCTCCGAACGATGACGCCGTCGTGGTGCTGCTGCACGCCGGCGGCAACCGGGGAGCGAAGCTCATCAAGAAACTCGACTCCGCCGGCTTCCCGCGCATCGACGCGGCGGTGCTGAAGAACGAAAGCGATCGGGCGAAGTTCGCGCAGACTCGGTTCAAGACCGCGAAGCGGCGCATCGACGAGGCTGGGATGGCCGCGCTCATGTCGGCGCTGGGCTCTGATCTCGCCGAACTCAATGCCGGGGTCGACCAGCTCGTCGAAGACACCGAAGGCACGATCACCGCCGAGGTCGTCGACCAGTACTACGGCGGCCGGGTCGAAGCCACCGGCTTCAAGGTCGCCGATGCGGCAGTGGCCGGAGACGCGAAGAACGCACTCAGCCTGCTCAGGCATGCCCTGTCGACCGGGTCCGATCCGGTCCCGCTGGTGGCGGCAGTTGCGATGAAGCTGCGCGGTATGGCGAAGGTGCAGGGGTTCTCCGGCACCAGCGGCGAGCTGGCCTCCGAGCTGAAGATGGCTCCGTGGCAGGTCGACCGGGCCCGCCGGGAGGTGAGGCGGTGGAACGAGGTGGCGCTCGGCCAGTCGCTCATCGCCGCAGCCGAGGCCGATGCGGCCGTCAAGGGCGGTGGACGTGACCCCGTCTACGCCGTCGAATGGTTCGTCTCAGAGGTCGCCCGCCTAGCCAAAACCCGCTAATTACTACCTGACGGCGGCCCAGCAACCTCGCGCGAGGTTGCTGGGCCGCCGTCAGGTAGTAATAGGGGAAGAGAACGGGGTCCGAACCGTGTGGTTCGGACCCCGTGAAGCTATAGCCTCAGTCGTGCGCTCAGAGAGCGTTGATCTGCGTGGCCAGGCGCGACTTGCGGTTCGCAGCGTTGTTCTTGTGCAGAACACCCTTCGAAACAGCCTTGTCGAGCTTGCGGGCAGCCACAGCATAAGCCTGCTGTGCCTCTTCCTTGTTGCCGGCAGCAATGTTCTCGCGAACGACGCGGACGTAGGACCGAACCTCGGACCGGACAGCCTTGTTGCGCTGACGAGCCTTCTCGTTGGTCTTGATCCGCTTGATCTGGGACTTGATATTAGCCAATTTCAACACTCTTTCGTGTTAGTGGTACATGGTCGTGAGGGCGCATCGAACCGACATGATCATCTCCGCGGGGAAACACATCGACGACATCGAATCCGACGGCGTCTTCACCCGACCTCGGCGAGACACACGCCTTGATGAAGACACAATCACCTATGATACAGGCTCTGGTCCCGGGCTGGAAATCCCTGCGCGCCCAGCAGCGCAGGGAAGATGAAGGCTTCGCTCGGCCGGGCTGCCGGTGCTCAGCCGGAGATGTGCTCGGCCACCCGGTCGAAGACGTCGCGGGGCATGATCGCGCCTTCCCTGCGGATCGAATCGGGATCGAGCCGGATGATGCGATCGAGGCGGAGCTCCGACGGCCGCCCCTGCGAGTCCCAGTCCCCGGTGCCGATGTTCATCCACTTCGCGTGGCGGTCCTGCCGGACCTCGCCGACGCCGCCGGGGATGTGATCCTTGCTGGTGAGCATGAGCGCGAGCACCCATCGGCCGTCACGTCCGACGACGAGGGACGGTCGATCCTTGCCTTGCGAGTGGTCCTCCTCGAAGGGGACCCACCCCCAGACGACTTCGCCCGGATCGGCGTCGCCGTCGAGGTCGGGGGAGTAGCTGACCGTGATCGTGCCCGTGTAATCGCCGGGATATGCACCGGATCCGCCCTGGCCGTCCGAGTCGGAACGATCGGCAGAACCCGCCGAGGCGGCACCTCCACCGGCGGACCGTGCCGGATTCGGCCGGCTGGCATCCGTCGGCTGCGATGCGCCTCCTGAGTCCTTCTTCGACTGCGATTGGCGCAGATAGCGCAGCCCTTCGCGGACACCGATTCTCGCGGCCCGATTGACCAGTGATCTCCAATTCATATGTCCAGCCTAAACGAGCCGGCTGTCACAGGCTGCAGAGAACTGTGTGCCGACCCGGTCTGGCGAGCGAGCCGTCACGGTTCGGTGAACGAGCCGTCACGGTCACGAGAATTCGAGGACCGCCTCGACGGGGAAATGGTCGGAAGGATACGTCCCGTCGACCTCGAACGTGTCGATGCGCGTGGACAGCGTGCGCAGGCCCGGGGTTGTGAGGATCCAGTCGATGCGCGGCTCGCCTGCCTTCGGACCCTTGTAGCGGTGGAAGGTGCCGATGTCCTCACCGGGGACCTCGGCGGCGGTGTCGGTGAGGCCGAGCTCGGTGCAGAAGAAGTCGTAGACCGGGGATCCGGTGGCGACGTTGAAGTCACCGGTGACCACGCAGGGATGGGCCGCCTCGGCGATGGTCTCTGCCATGATCCGACCGGACTCGAGACGGGCGCGCTCGGACTTGTGATCGAGGTGGGTGTTGAGCACACGCAGACGCCGGTCGGATTCGAAGTCGCGGACATCGACTGTCGTCAGGGTGCGCGCATGCGAGACTCCCCACGATTCCGAGGCCACGGTGTCGGGCTGTTCGGACAGCCAGCTGATGTCCACGGCTTCCACATCGAAGCGCTTCGAATCGAGGATCACGGCTGTGAACTCGCCGGAGTTGCCGCCGGAGTGGCCCTCTCCGAGCCAGATGTACTCCTCGGGCAGCAGGCTGATGAGCGTCTCGAGCTGGTCGAGTTCACCCTCTTGGGTGCCGATGAGGTGCGGACGTGCGCGCCGGATGAGATCGGCGGCGATGGGCAGCCGCTCGGCCACCGGATGACCGTCCATCGCGGGATAGCGGAGGTTGAAGCTCATGACCCGGAATTCGCTCATGAGACCATCTTCCCCGATCGGCACCGTTCGGCGGGGGCGAATCGCGAAAGATCCGGACGATCACGACGTGCACGCCCGTGGATTCCAGGTCCGCGCGCAAGTCATGAAACAATGGGGGATCCGGTCTGTCTGGGGACCTGGTCTGTCAAAGAAAGGGCGTTCATGTCACCTCAGGTGAATAAGGAAGCTGCAAAGCGGATCTCACCGTCTGCCACCTCACCCGAGCTGATTCGCAATTTCTGCATCATCGCTCATATCGACCATGGCAAATCGACCCTGGCCGACCGCATGCTCCAGATGACCGGCGTCGTCGAGAACCGCGATATGCGTGCCCAGTACCTCGACCGGATGGACATCGAACGCGAACGCGGAATCACCATCAAATCCCAGGCTGTCCGCATGCCGTGGGAGCACGAGGACACCCCGTACGCGCTCAACATGATCGACACTCCCGGGCACGTCGACTTCAGCTACGAGGTCTCGCGGTCCCTGGCCGCCTGCGAGGGTGCCCTGCTGCTCGTCGACTCCGCTCAGGGCATCGAAGCCCAGACGCTGGCCAACCTGTACCTGGCCATGGAGAACGATCTGACGATCATCCCCGTGCTCAACAAGATCGACCTGCCGGCTGCACAGCCGGAGAAGTACGCGGAAGAGCTCGCCAACCTCATCGGCTGCGAACCCGAGGACTGCCTGCTCGTGTCCGGCAAGACGGGCGAAGGCGTCGAGGAGGTCCTCGACCGCATCATCACCGATATCCCCGCGCCCGTCGGCGATGCCGATGCCCCGGCCCGCGCGATGATCTTCGACTCCGTCTACGACACCTACCGCGGCGTGGTCACCTATGTCCGCGTCATCGACGGCTCTCTGTCCCCACGCGAGAAGATCGAGATGATGTCGACCGGCACCACCCACGAGCTGCTGGAGATCGGCGCCTCCATGCCCGAGCCCAAGGCGACGAAGGGACTGGGCGTCGGTGAGGTCGGCTACCTCATCACCGGTGTCAAGGATGTGCGTCTGTCGAAGGTCGGCGACACCGTCACCGCCGCTGCGGGGCCCGCGACAGAGGCCCTCGGCGGCTACCGCGAACCCAAACCGATGGTGTTCTCCGGACTCTTCCCGATCGACGGGTCCGACTACCCGGTGCTGCGCGACGCGCTGGACAAACTCAAACTCAACGACGCCTCTCTCGCCTACGAACCCGAGACCTCGACGGCGCTGGGCTTCGGCTTCCGCTGCGGATTCCTCGGTCTCCTCCACCTCGAAGTCCTGCGCGACCGCCTGGAACGGGAGTTCGATCTCGACCTCATCTCCACCGCCCCGTCCGTGATCTATGACGTGACCATGGAAGACGGTTCGGAGACCGTGGTGACGAACCCGAGCGAGTACCCGACGGGCAAGATCAAGGAAGTCCGGGAGCCGATGGTGCAGGCCACGATCCTCACCCCCAGCGACTACATCGGCGCGGTCATGGAACTGTGCCAGGATCGCCGCGGCAAACTCCAGGGCATGGACTATCTGTCCTCGGACCGTGTGGAGATCCGCTACCGGCTGCCCCTGGCCGAGATCGTCTTCGACTTCTTCGATCAGCTGAAGTCCCGGACCAAGGGCTACGCCTCCCTCGACTACTCCGATGACGGCCAGGACGCCTCCGACCTCGTCAAGGTCGACATCCTGCTGCACGGCGACCAGGTCGATGCGTTCTCCGCAATCGTCCACCGCGACAACGCCTACTCCTACGGTGTGGCGATGGCCGGAAAGCTGCGCAAGCTCATCCCGCGCCAGCAGTTCGAGGTGCCCATCCAGGCGGCCATCGGCTCACGCATCATCGCCCGCGAGACCATCCGCGCCATCCGCAAGGACGTCCTTTCGAAGTGCTACGGCGGTGACATCAGCCGTAAGCGCAAACTGCTCGAGAAGCAGAAGGAAGGCAAGAAGCGGATGAAGATGGTCGGCACCGTCGAGGTTCCGCAGGAAGCGTTCATCGCGGCCCTGTCCTCCGACGAGCCGGAGACGAAGGACAGCAAGAAGTAAGTGCCCGCACAACCGACCGGTGAGGTCCCTCCGCGCGACGGTTCGCTGCCGACATCGGTGGGGATCGGGGCCGCGGAGCGGGGACTGAGCCTCTACATCCACGTCCCGTACTGCCGGGTCCGCTGCGGCTACTGTGACTTCAACACCTATACCGCCGACGATCTCGGCCCGGGCGCGTCCCGCGAGGACTACCGCAGCAATCTCGCCCGTGAGCTCGATCTGTCCGTGGCCACCCTCGCCGAGGCGGGGGCCGGCGACCGTGAGGTCTCGACGATCTTCTTCGGCGGGGGCACCCCGACCTTGCTCGCAGCGGATGTGCTCGCCGGGGTGATGGACGATGTCCGCGCCCGCTTCCGCCTGGCCGAGAATGTCGAAGTCACCACCGAAGCCAACCCCGACACCTTGGCCCCCGCCTACATCGCGACCCTTGCCGGAGCCGGTTTCAACCGGATCTCCATGGGTATGCAGTCGGCCGTGCCGCACGTGCTTGCGACCTTGGACCGCACCCACGATCCGGAGAAGATCCCCGAGGTGGCCCGCTGGGTCAAGGACGCCGACCTCGAGCTCAGCCTCGACCTCATCTACGGCACTCCGGGGGAGTCGATCGACGATTGGCGTCGCTCTCTCGACGTGGCCCTGTCCAACGAGGTCGATCACATCTCGGCATATTCCCTCATCGTCGAACCGGGAACGAAGATGGGCGCGATGGTTCGCCGCGGCGAACTGCCGATGCCCGATGAAGACGACTTGGCCGACAAATACGAGATCGCCGACGCTGCGATCTCCGCTGCTGGTCTGCACTGGTACGAAGTGAGCAATTGGTCGACCGGACCTGAAACCCGCTGTGAGCACAATATGGCCTATTGGCGCAATGCCGACTGGTGGGGATTCGGGCCCGGGGCTCACTCACACGTCGGAGGTGTGCGGTTCTGGAATGCCAAGCACCCCCGTGCCTGGGCCGATCGGCTGTTGGCGGGGGAGTCTCCGTCGATCGGTCGTGAGGTCCTCGACGTTCAGACTCGGGAGATCGAACGGATCATGCTGGCGGCCAGGATCGACCGCGAGCTGCGTCTCGATTCTCTGGCTCCAGGCAGCGAACAGGCGATCAGAACTTTCGTCCGGCAAGGTCTGCTCGACGCCGATGGCGCCGCGGCCGGCTGGTTCCAGCCGACTCTGCAGGGACGTCTCATGGCCGACTACATGGTGCGCATCCTCACCGAATACGTGTGAATGAGTCTCGCCCCGCCATTCGGGAACGAGTGGCGGGGCGAGCTGTTCAGCCAATCTGCCAGGGTGAGGCTGTCACTGCGCGTCAGATCACTTGATCCAGTTCGGCGTCATCGGAATGCGGTAGCCCTCACCGCGGTTGGCTGCCATGCCGGCGATGATCTCGATGACGATCATGTAGATCGAGAGCACCGGCAGGAGCAGGAGGATGAGGAAGCCGATGCCGACGATCGTGAGGATTCCGCCGATCAGCCCGATGCCGAACGCTGCGATGACGCCGACGATCAGCAGATTCAGCGACTGTGCGCCATGATGGCGGAGGAACGGCGACTTGTCCTTATTGATGATGAAGAGGATGAGCGTGACGATCCAGCCGACACCGACGACGTAGGTGGCGGCGTGAGCGAGGTGCGACCACAGTGCGGTCGTCCGTTCACTCTGATCCGCGTTCCAGAAGCCGAGCGAAGTCGGGCCGTAGGCCGCACCCGGCAATTCGGCCCCCATGGGCACTCCGGCGGCAGCCGACTGCGCCGAGGATGCTCCCTGGAATCCGTAACCGGGCTGAGAGTGTCCCTGCGGAGCGATGTACGCCTGCTGAGATCCGTACGGCTGCTGGGCGCCGTCCGCCTGATGTGAACCGTAGCCCGGCTGCGAACCATACGACTGCTGAGGATTCTGCTGCTGGGAGCCGTAGGCCGGATTCTGCTGCTGGGAGCCGTACCCGGCTTGCGGCTGCGAGCCATAGCCCGACTGCGATCCCTGCTGAGGGGTCTGCGGCTGCGAGCCGTACTGGGCCTGACCATCCTGCTGGGCCTGACCACTCTGCTGTGGCTGCGAACCCTGCTGTGGCTGCTGGGTGTACGGCTGCTGCGAGCCCGACTGCGGGGAATAGTTCGGAGGCATCGGCTGTGACTGTTCGTTGTTCGGCTGCTGCGGGTTGTCCGACATGAGAGTCCCTTCAGAGTGTGCGATCACTCCACACTAACCCAGAGAGTCCGGGCAGCCCCAGAGAATCCGGGGTGAGCGGGAATGGTCACTTCACGAAATTGATGGTGAGCGGGAACTTATACCCCTCACCCTTGTTCGCTGCGACGGCCGCGATGATGTAGAAGACGCAGTAGACGAGCGGAACGATGAGCGCCGCATACATGACGATGATGCCGATCCCGAAGGTCACCAGTGCCAGGATGAAACCGACGAAGCCGAAGACGAAGAGCGCACCGAAGGTGACGATCGTGTTCGTGATCATCGCGTTGAGACCCTGACGTGAGTGCTCGCGGACGAACGGCGATTCGTCCTTCTTCACAAGGAACATGATGAGCGGCATGAAGCCGAAGATGAGCGAGCCGAGGTGGGTCCACAATGCCGTGGTCCGGTCGGGTTCGTGGGCCATCCAGAACTGCTCGGAGCCGGGTCCATAGGCCTGCTCAGGCAGGGAGCGGGAGTCGAACATCGCCGGGTTGTGCATCTGCGGCATACCGTAGCCCGGCTGTGCGCCGTATCCCGGCTGGCCCCCGTAGTTCGGCTGAGCGCCGTACGCCTGCTGCGAACCATACCCCGACTGCCCACCGTAGCCCGGCTGACCGCTGTGCGTCTGCGGCTGCGAATACTGCTGGCCCTGCGGCGCGTAGGGCTGCTGCGAACCGGAGGCCTGGGAGTAGTTCGGCGGCATCGGTCGGCTGCCCGGCTGCTCGGGGTGGTACGACATGGGGATCCTTTCGAAGAGTGCTTGCCATTCACCCTAGCCGAGCCAGGTGTCCCGAGGATGTCGGGAAAGCCTCACTCCTGTGACAGATTCGGCACACGCCGACAGCTCCGCGTGACCATGACGCTCCACCGCGCCGCACCACCGACGACTCTCACCCGACGGTGACGAAGTCGATGAGCTCCTCGACGCGACCCGACAGCGTCGGTTCGACGTCGGCGATGGTGCTCACCTTCCCGAGGATGCGCACCCACCCGCGGGCAACATCCCGATGGTCGGCGTGCGGCCATCCGATGCGACGCAGTATTCCCGTCTTCCAATCCTCACCGCGGGGGACGACCGGCCATTCGCGGATGCCGACGACATGGGGCTTCACCGCCTGCCAGATATCGACGTACGGGTGACCGATGATGTGGACGACATCGCGGTAGCGCGGATCGGCACGGACCGCCTCGGCGATCTTCGATTCCTTCGTCCCACTCACCAGATGGTCGGCGAGGACACCGACCCGATGGTCCCGATCCGGACCGAAGGCCTCGAGCTTGTCGGCGACATCATCGAGACCGCCCAGGGGTTCGACGACGACGCCTTCGATGCGCAGATCATCGCCCCAGATCTTCTCGACGAGTTCGGCGTCGTGCTTGCCCTCGACCCAGATCCGCGACCCACGAGCCACCCGAGCCTTCGCGCCGACCACGGCGCGAGACCCCGAGGCCGTCCGTCCGGGCTGCTGCGCCTTCTTCTTCGGCAGCTGCACATCGACGGGCTGACCCTCGAGGAAGAAGCCCGGCCCCAGGGGAAAGGCACGTACCTTGCCGACGCGATCCTCGAGCTTGACGACGACACCGGCCGTGGTCTTCTCTGCGCCGACGACAGCGCCGACATAGCCGCTCATCGCATCCTCGAGAACCATGCCCAGGCCGAGCTCGACCTGACGGGACTTCTTCGGGCGGTGCGACGACGGGGAGGAACCGGAGAGCACATCGGGGCCATATCGATCAAAAGCATTCACGGGCACCCACCATAATCAAGGACGGACCCGCAGGCGTGCAGACCCGCAGGCCACCCCAGAAATGAATTCCGGGAACGAGAGGCGTAGAATTGGCACTCAGACTCACAGAGTGCCAAGCGCAGGCACGGGACCGCGATGGATCGGCGAGACGGAGAGGAGATCCGCGATGAACGACAGCAGACGTGCACAGGTGCTGCGCGCCATCGTCGAGGACTTCGTCGCCACCAACGAACCCGTGGGATCGAAGGCGATCGTCCAGCGCCACACCCTCGGCGTCTCTCCCGCCACGATCCGCAACGATATGGCCGCGCTCGAACAAGAGGGCTATATCGCCCAGCCCCACACCTCTGCCGGACGGATCCCCACCGACCTCGGCTACCGGATGTTCGTCGACCGGATCGACGAGTTCAAACCGCTGACCACCGCCGAGCGGCGCGCGATCTTCCAACTCATCGACGGCGACGTCGACCTCGACGAGATGCTCGACCGCACCGTCCGCGTCCTCTCCGGCCTCACCCGACAGGTCGCGCTCATCCAATACCCGACGGTGTCGCGGGCGCGCATCAAGCACATCGAGATCGTCGGTCTCGGACCCGGCCGGATCCTCGTCGTCCTCATCACCGATGCCGGCCAGGTCGAGCAGAAGACCGTGATCACCCCGAGCCCGCTCGACGAAGACGCCGTCCGCGGACTGCGCGATCAGATCAACGCCGAATTCGCCGGACGCACACTCGCGCAGGTCTTCGGATCGGCCCCCGCCGCCGAGGCGACCGCCACCGAATCGAGTGAGCCGACCGCTCGTGACGACTCCGGGCTCAAACAGGTCAGAGCCGCCGTCGTCGACCTCGTGGCCGCGACGCGTGAAGAGCGCATCATCATGGCCGGCACCGCGAACCTCGCCCGCTCCGGAAGCGAATTCGGAGAGAAGATGGCCCCGATCCTCGAAGCCTTCGAAGAACAGGTCGTCCTGCTCAGGCTGCTCACCTCGATGGCAGAAGACCACGAGGAGATCAGCGTGCGCATCGGGCGTGAGAATACTCACGAATCATTCAGCTCGACTTCCGTCGTCGCCGCCGAATATGGTCATGACGCGGGTTCCTCGGCCAGACTGGCAGTGCTCGGCCCGACCCGAATGGACTATCCGACGACGATCTCGGCAGTCCGTGCCGTCGCCAAATACGTGTCCTCGATCCTCGATCGAGGGTAGGTCCCTTGACATCGACCAGGGGCACCCGCAGACGGGCAGCGCAGAACCGGTGAGCGCCGCGCAGCAGCGCAGCCACCACCACGAACAGAGAAGACCACTACGTCAGGGAGAGAGAAGTTTCTGTGGCCGATCACTATGAAACACTCGGAGTGTCCAAAGACGCTTCCGCGGCTGAGATCAAGTCGTCGTACCGGAAGCTGGCACGCAAATACCACCCGGACGTCAATCCCGGTCACGAAGACGAATTCAAAGCCATCTCACTGGCCTACGATGTGCTCTCCGACCCGGAGAAGCGCCGCAACTACGATATGGGCGGCGGCGAGAACGGCCAGGGCTTCCCAGCAGGCGGCGGTTTCGGCGGATTCGGCGACATCTTCGAGACCTTCTTCGGCGGCGGCGGTCAGGCCGGGGGCCCGATCCCACGCACCCAGCGCGGCAAGGATGCCCTCGTCGGAGTCAATATCGACCTGAAGACCGCGGCCTTCGGCGGCACCGTCGACCTCGACGTCACCACTGCAGTTGTCTGCGACACCTGTTCGGGCGCCGGCACGCAGGAAGGCACGAAGATCGAGACCTGCTCGCTGTGCCACGGAGCCGGCAGCGTTCAGCGCATGACCCGGACCCTGCTGGGTCAGATGGTCACGAACCAGACCTGCAACTCCTGCCACGGCTTCGGCACCGTCATCCCGAACCCCTGCCTCAACTGCCAAGGCGACGGACGCGTGCGCAAACAGCGGACCATGAAGATCCGGATCCCCGCCGGGGTCTCCGACGGCACCCGCATCCAGCTGAGCAGCCAGGGTGAAGTCGGCCCCGGAGGCGGACCCGCCGGTGACCTCTTCGTCGAGGTCATGGTCACCCGCCACGAGGTCTTCCAGCGCGACGGCGACAACCTCCGGGCCGCCGTCTCCGTGCCGATGACCGCAGCGACCCTGGGTGCGACCATCCCGTTCGAGACCTTCGACGGCACTCAGGACCTCACCATCGCCGCCGGCACCCAGTCCGGCACCATCGTCAAACTTCCCGGGCTCGGAGCCGCCCGCCTGCGTTCGGAGACCCGCGGCGACCTGCTCATCACCGTCGACGTCCTCACCCCGGACAAACTCGACGACGAACAGCGCGAACTGCTCGAGAAACTCGCCGAACTGCGCGGCGAAGAGACTCCGCGCGCCCAGATCTCGACCGAGAACCGCGGAATGTTCTCCCGCATGCGTGAGAGGTTCGCCGGTCGGTGAGTCTTCCCGTCTTCCGTTCCGCCACCGCCGCCGAGGCGGTCGTCGGGTCCGCCCTCACCCTCGGTGAGGACGTGGCCGGGCATGCGGTGCGGGTGCGTCGGATCGGTCCCGGCGAGGAAATCGACATCGTCGACGGGGAAGGCACACGTGCGCGCGGAACCGTCACGGCCGCCTCGGCGAATGAGCTGACGATCGATGTCACCGAGGTGACGGTCGAGGAGCGCACGGGCCCGCGCCTCGTCCTCGTCCAAGCCCTGGCCAAGGGCGACCGGGACCTGCAGGCCATCGAAACAGCCACGGAGATCGGCGTCGACGACGTCATTCCCTGGGCCGCTGAACGCTCGATCGCCGACTGGCCGGCCAAGAAGCGGGAGAAGATGGCCGCGAAATGGGAGAACCTCCTCGGAGCGGCCTCCCTGCAGGCCAGACGAGCACGATTTCCCATCCTCCACGACCTCCTCCGCGGAGCCGCCCTGGCCAAGACCCTCAACGACGCCGATGCGGTCTTCGTCCTCCACGAGACCGCTCAGCGCAGGCTCTCCGAAGCGCTGAACGACCTGATCGCGAACGACTTGGCACAGCTGCCGGAGCGCATCGTCTTCGTCGTCGGCCCCGAGGGCGGCATCAGCGACGGCGAACTCGATGCACTGACCGGCCGTGGAGCAACCCCGGTGCTGCTGGGACCGACGATCCTGCGCTCGTCATCGGCGGGACCCGCCGGTCTCGTCCTGGCCCAGAATTCATTGGGCCGTTGGTGAGGCATCGGACTAGGATGGAAGCACACTCAGGCGCTGCCGGTGACGGTGCGCTCACTTGCAAAGGAACATTCTGGACATCACCCCACCGAACTCGAACTCCATGAACCCCACCGACTCGGACACCGGCATCATCGGCGACGGTGCCGCAGCCGATGACGCCGTGACGGACACCCAAGGTGCCGATCGTGACACCGTGCGATTGGTCATCCCCGACTCCATCGACCTCGTCGCGTTCTTCGGTCCCGGGGAATCGAACCTGCGCGCCCTGGAGAAGACCTTCGCCGACCTCGACATCCACGTCCGGGCCAATCAGGTCCAGGTCACCGGCGACCCGAAACGCGTCGAAGCTTTCGTCAGCGTCATCGGGGAACTCAAGAAACTCCACGCGGCCGGCCATCGCATCAACGAAGAGACGATCGAGAGGGTTACGACGTTCTCCTCCGAGGGAGCGGCCGCCTCGGCGGTGCTGGGCACGAACATCCTCTCCACCAGGGGAAAGTCGATCCGTCCGAAGACGATGGGCCAGCACGACTACGTCAGGGCCATCCGCAACCACACGATCACCTTCGGCATCGGTCCGGCCGGAACCGGCAAGACGTACCTGGCGATGGCCATGGCCGTCAACGCCCTCCAGCACAAAGAGGTCTCACGGATCATCCTCACCCGGCCGGCCGTCGAAGCCGGGGAGTCCCTGGGCTACCTGCCGGGCACGCTCAACGACAAGATCGACCCGTATGTGCGTCCGCTCTATGACGCCCTGCACGACATGGTCGACCCCGAGTCGATTCCGCTGCTCATCGAGACCGGAACGATCGAGGTCGCGCCCCTGGCCTATATGCGCGGGCGCACCCTCAACGACGCGTTCATCATCCTCGACGAAGCACAGAACACGACGGCCGAGCAGATGAAGATGTTCCTCACCCGCCTCGGCTTCGGGTCACGCATGGTCGTCACCGGTGACATCTCCCAGATCGACCTGCCGGGCAAGACCCGCAGCGGACTCAAGGTCGTCCGCGACATCCTCGACGGGATCGAGGATCTGCAGTTCTGCGAACTGGGCAGCAAGGACGTCGTCCGGCATTCGCTGGTGACGAAGATCGTCGAAGCCTACGACCTGTGGGGGAATGCCGAATGAACTCCGAGATCCTCAACGAGACCGACGCCGAGGTGGACCTCGACGAAGTCGTGGCCCTGACCGAATATCTCGGTGAAGCCCTGCACATGCACCCCGGTGCGGAGCTGGCCGTGACCATGGTCGACTCAGCGGCCATGTCCGAACTCCACGTCACCTGGATGGACCTCGAAGGACCGACCGACGTGATGTCCTTTCCCATGGATCAGCTCCACCAGGGCGAGCCGGAGAAGCCGACCGAAGGTCAGATGGGCGACATCATCATCTGCCCCGAGGTAGCCGAGGCTCAGGCTCGGGCGGCCGGTCATTCGACGATGGACGAGGTCCTTCTGCTGACCGTCCACGGATTCCTGCACCTGCTCGGCTACGATCACGGTGAGCCCGAAGCGCGGGAAGAGATGTTCGCTCTCCAGCGGCATCTGCTGCTGACTTTCTTCGCGGCTCGCTACGACGGTCGCACCGACATTCCCACCCCCACCGAGGTCTGATCGTGTTCATGTTCTTCCTCGGGGCGGCACTGTGCCTCATCATCGCGGCCACCCTCTCCGCCGTGGATGCCGCGCTGCTCAACGTCTCCCACCATGCGGTCGAAGAGGCGAAGGAGGACGGCAAGCGCTCAGCGGTGCGTGTCGAGAGGATCCTCGCGGACCTGCCGACGAACATCAACGTCATCATCTTCGTCCGCAACTTCCTCGAAGCACTCGCCACGGTGTTCATCGCCCTGGCCTACGATTCCTACTACTCCGTGGGACCGCTCATGGTCTTCCTCACGGTGATCACCGCCTCGGTGGCGGTCTTCATCATCGCCGGAGTCTCCCCACGTACGATCGGCAAGCGCCGGTCGCTGGCCGTCAGCCTCAACCTCAGCTGGGTCGTGCGCATCGTCCTCGTCGCGCTCAAACCGCTCACCCGCATCCTCGTCGTGCTCGGCAATCTGCTCACACCGGACCAGGTGTACAAGGACGGTCCGTTCGTGACCTCCGAACAGCTGCGCGACCTGGTCGAGCGGGCGAGCGAATCCGACATCATCGAAGACGGCGAACGCGAGATGATCCAGTCGGTGTTCAACCTCTCAGACACCTCGGCGAACGAGGTCATGGTGCCGCGCACCGACCTCATCACCGTCGATGCGGACGTGAGCCTGCAGAAGGCGATGAACCTGTTCTTCCGCTCCGGCTTCTCCCGCATCCCCGTCTGCGGGGAGGACCTCGACGACGTCCGCGGAGTCGCCTACCTCAAGGACGTCGCCCGCCGCCTCCACCTCCACCCCGAGGAGGCCGACCGTCCCGTGGGCAACCTGGCCCGCACCGTCCTGTTCGTCCCGGAGACGAAGCCGGCAGATGACCTGCTGCGGCAGATGCAGCTGGATTCGACGCATCTGGCGATCCTCATCGATGAATACGGCGGCACCGCAGGGTTGGTGACCATCGAGGACATCGTCGAAGAGATCGTCGGCGAGATCGAAGACGAATACGACAACGGCGATGACGAACTCGTCGCCGCCGAAGACGGATCGTTCATCATCAGCACCCGCATGTCGATCTCCGACTTCGCCGAATACTTCGATGTGCGCATTGACGAAGACGATGTCAACAGCGTCGGCGGACTGCTCTCGAAGCTCATCGACCGCGTGCCCATCGACGGCTCGCATGCGTCGATCGAGGGCCTCGAGATCGAAGCCATGGAGGGCCAGGGCCGACGTCACCGAATCACGCACGTGCGGGTCACCCGCACCCACGAGAACAGCAGACACGCACAGCGCACCGCCGCAGCCGAAGGTTCGGGGACGAAGGAAGAGGACTGAGATGGAATTTCGCACGGACTACCCCGATGACTATCGGGCCGGTTTCGCCTGCTTCGTGGGTCGCCCCAATACGGGCAAGTCAACCCTGACGAACGCCCTGGTGGGGGAGAAGGTCGCGATCACCTCGGCCAAACCTCAGACGACCCGGCATACGATCCGCGGAATCGTCCACAAGGACGACCATCAGCTCATCCTCATCGATACCCCCGGACTGCACAAACCGCGCACCCTGCTCGGTTCCCGACTCAACGATCTGGTGGCATCCACGCTGGGTGAGGTCGACGTCATCGGCTTCTGCCTGCCCGCCGATGAGCCGATCGGTCCCGGCGACCGCTATATCGCCTCCCAGCTGGCGCTGCTGGACGGACGGACCCCGATCGTCGCGCTCGTGACGAAGGTCGACCGGGTGCCCAAGGACAAGATCGCCGAGGCGCTGCTGGCCGTCGGCGAGCTCGCCGACTTCGCCGATGTCGTCCCGGTCTCCGCAGTCGAGGACTTCCAGGTCGACACCGTCGATTCGGTGCTCGCGGCGCATCTGCCGAAATCTCCTCCGCTCTACCCCGACGGCGACCTCACGGACGAGCCGGAAGAGAAGATGATTGCCGAGCTCGTACGCGAAGCGGCCCTCGAGGGAGTGCGTGACGAACTGCCCCATTCGCTGGCTGTGCAGGTCGAGGAGATGTACCCGCGGGAAGGACGCAGCGAGGACAATCCGCTGTGGAACGTCCACGTCAACCTCTATGTCGAACGTCCCAGCCAGAAGGCCATCATCATCGGCAAGGGCGGCAGCCGGCTGAAGACCATCGGGTCGGAATCCCGGCAGGGCATCGAGCGGCTCCTCGGTACGAAGGTCTACCTCGACCTGCATGTCAAGGTGGCCAAGGACTGGCAGCGCGATCCCAAACAGCTCGGCCGCCTCGGCTTCGACTTCAACAACTGATCTGCCGGGTCGGTCGCCGCTGGTGATGCGAACAGCTCGCCGGCGGGGCAGTGGACGGACGGCGGAAGCGCCGCGGATGCGCTGCTTGTGACGGGTCTCACCCTGAGAGGCCCGAGTTGAACCGGGCACTCGAGCCTGCCTTAGACTAGGCCGAGTGAATGCCGAGCAGACTCTGGTCGCACTGAGCGACCGATCCCCACAGGTTGCCCCCGAAGAGCTCATCGCAGGTCTCGTGCCGCCGCCTCAGTTCGAGGACGTGTCCTTCGACAGCTACCGCACCGACCCCGCGGAGCCCTCGCAGGAAGAGGCACGGAACAAGCTGCGGGAATTCACCCAGCGCTCGACCGACAAGGGATTCTTCGGCAAGCTGTTCTCGAAGGGAAGATCCGGTGCCAAGGGCGTCTACCTCGACGGCGGCTACGGTGTCGGCAAGACTCACCTGTTGGCTTCGGCCTGGCATGCCAACGAGAAGCCGGCGACCTTCGGCACCTTCGTCGAATACACGAACCTCGTCGGGGCCTTGGGCTTCGCCCGGGCTCGCGACGACCTGTCGAAGATGAAGCTCGTCTGCGTCGACGAATTCGAACTCGACGATCCCGGCGACACCGTGCTCATGTCCCGGCTGATGCGTGAACTCACCGACGCCGGAGTGAAGATCATTGCGACATCGAACACTCTGCCCGGGTCTCTGGGGGAGGGGCGCTTCGCCGCTCAGGACTTCCTGCGTGAGATTCAGGCGCTGGCCGATCAGTTCGAGGTCTATCGCATCGACGGCAAGGACTATCGTGCCCGTGAGCTGACAGCTCCAGCCGACCCGTTGCCGGAATCCGAACTCGATTCGGCCGCGAGCCAGCTTGACGGAGTTGTGGCTCGTGATGACTTCTCCGCGCTGCTCAGCCACCTGTCCACCGTTCACCCTTCACGTTACGGGCGGATGGTCGACGGAATCGACGCGGCTGTGTGGGAGAACGTGCGCACGATCGACAACGAGAGCGTGGCTCTGCGCTTCGTGGCGCTCGTCGACCGGCTCTACGATCGCAATGTGCACATCATCAACTCCGGTGCCGCTCTCGACAAGGTCTTCACTGAAGAATCGTTGGCCGGCGGGTACAAGAAGAAGTACATGCGCTGCCTCTCGCGACTGACCGCTCTGTCGTCCTGAGCCGAGAAACCATCGACGCCCGTCGCACCTCTGATGAAGGTGGGGCGGGCGTCGGTCGTCTCTCAGTGCAGGCCGATCACGTCGAAGAGACGCAGGTCCGGGACCCAATCGGGCAGGCCGGTGAGTTTCAGGGTGAGCCACACGATGACAGCCACGAAGGCGGCCGTCACGGCCCCGATGGTCCACCGCACCCACAGCCGCTGAGCCATGATCCAGTGCGTCCAGCGTTCGACGTTCACGCGCACGAAGTGCAGAAGCCGCTGAGCCCAGTGGAACTCGCTGGAGATGATGAACAGGCCGATGATGACGATGAGCCAACCGGGGCCGGGCAGCGGAACGAGAACGAGGCCGATGAGCACGACGAGTGTGCCGAGGCCGCCGACGACGGTGCGATAGAGGCGTGCGGTGTGAGGGTTGGCCAACACTGTGCGTCGCCAGCGGAGGAACCCTAGACGCAGTTTCCGCCACGGTCGGGGACCTTGCCGGTGGTGGCGTGACAACCAGCCTTTCGGGCGGGTCTGCGGGCTCTCTGCATTCACCCAACCACTATAAGATGGTGACCCTGAAAGCTTGATCGATGCGTGTGACCACGATCACCCGATTCTGATTTTGCGTAAGCCGCCACCTGCGTATAGAGTTATATCTCGTTGCCAGGGAAACCGGGCAGCGAGAAATGCGGATGTGGCTCAGTTGGTAGAGCATCACCTTGCCAAGGTGAGGGTCGCGGGTTCGAGTCCCGTCATCCGCTCGGAGGCGTCATGGCACTGCCTTGGCGGTGGCGTGGCCGAGAGGCGAGGCAGCGGCCTGCAAAGCCGTATACACGGGTTCGAATCCCGTCGCCACCTCGGATGACCGGCAGGAATGTCGGTTGACCAGCGCGATTGGCGCAGCGGTAGCGCGCTTCCTTCACACGGAAGAGGTCACTGGTTCGATCCCAGTATCGCGCACAGGGACCCTCGGGTTCCGGTGCAACAAATGAATAGAGCGCGATTGGCGCAGCGGTAGCGCGCTTCCCTGACACGGAAGAGGTCACTGGTTCGATCCCAGTATCGCGCACAGAAGAAGCCCCGAGTGATCCACTCGGGGCTTCGTGCATTCACGCTTGAGCTTCCTTCGCAATAGCTCACTTTTGGGTGAATAGCCTATGTTTGAAACAGGGCTGTTCACTCTAAGCTGGGCTGAACCCGCGAAACTGGATTGTGTACGTTTAGTTCACCGTGTTCCAGGACTGAAACGCGGTCAGCATGCGGTATCAAAGGGGTTTGCTAGTACGCTAGGTGTTGTACTAAACGACGATGACTCGGAGCACCTATGTCTACTCCTCAGAACCCGTACGGTTCGGGTGACGGTTCGCCCAACAACCCCAACGGGCAGAACCCGAACAACCAGCCGCCGAATGCCCCCAACTACGGCAACGATCAGAACGCCGGTCAGCAGCCCGGTCAGTACGGTTCGGGGCAGCCCGGTCAGCAGTACGGATCATCGGGCGACCAGCCCAATGGTTCGCAGCCGAACTACGGTCAGGGCGGCAACGACGGCTCGCAGCAGTACGGACAGCAGGCTCCCCAGTACGGCTCCCAGCCGAACTACGGTGCGTCGAACGATCAGAATCAGTATGGCCAGAACCAGTACGGCCAGGACCCGAACAATCAGAACCAGTACGGTCAGGGCCAGCCTGACCAGAATCAGTACGGGGACAACCACTACGGACAGAACCCCTACGACGCCAACGCGCAGGGATACGACGCCAACCAGTACGGTCAGCAGCCGGCCTACGCCGGTGCCGACGGATCCTCGGATCAGTTCATCCCGGCCAACCCGAACTCCGGCTACGGCCAGTACCCATCCGGGTCGGGCGGCAACACCTCGAAGAACATCTGGGGCATCCTCGCCCTCATCGGCGGCATCGTCGGCGTCCTCGGCGCGTTCGTCTTCGGCGGCGGCGCTCTCTTCGGCATCGCAGCGGTGATCTTCGGCTTCGTCGGACTCTCCGCGGTCAAGAAGGGCTTGGCCAGCAACAAGGGCCTCAACATCACCGGCATCATCCTCGGCATTGTGTCGGTCGTCATCTCGATCGCCGTCGTCATCTTCACCATCCTCGGCATCGGCATGCTCGGCAAGGCCATCGACGAAGCTGCCAGCTCATCCGCCCCCGCCGACCCGAGCCAGGGTGCGGGCCAGGACCCGAGCCAGGGCTCCGGCAGCTCCGACGGCGGAGCCGGCGCACCTGCTCAGGCCGGCGAGGTCGAGATCGGCACCGACGTCACTGCCCAGATCAGTGTCCGCGAGGGCACCGCATCGTCGTCCGCCTCCGGAGCCGAATCGACCAATGGTGAGATCGCCATCGTGACGATGACCGTGAAGAACAACTCGAGCTCCGATGTCGAGATGACTCTCACAAACCTGACTGCCAACAACGGCGGCAGCACGGAATATGACGACGTCTTCGACGGCGGAAACTACAAGGGCTCTCTGGCCTTCACCGATCCGGTTCCTGCCGGCGGCGAAACGACCTATGAATTCGCCTACGCCGTCCCCAAGGCCGAAATCGATGGCATGCACCTCAAGCTCGAACTCATCGACGACCTCGGCAAGGGCACTGACTTCGAGTTCTACAAGCAGTGACACCCTGTTCCCCGAGGTGACCAGGCCTTTTCGGCCCTGACGCCTCGGGTGCAGGCTTCGGCAGACTCAGTGTGGGTGGCAGTCATTCGACTGCCACCCAACTGATTTGTCACAAGCGAATTGGTACTAGAATCTGAGGGTGACCAGCCCACCGAAAGGGCCGGTCGAATGAACACATGACGAACGGAGAAGATCAGTGGCAGACAGCATCGACTGCGCGGGCGAAAGCATTCCCTGGAAAGAGGGTCTGACCGGAACGGAGATCTTCTCCACCGACCGCACAGTCGTCGCCATGTGGCTGAACGGCGAACCCGCCGACCTCAGCCGCGAGCTGCAGTCAGGAGACCGGATCGCTCCGATCACCATCGACTCCGACGCCGGACTCGACATCCTGCGCCACTCCACCGGTCACGTCACCGCTCAGGCCGTCCAGGAGCTCTTCCCCGGAACCAAGCTCGGCATCGGGCCCTACATCACCGACGGCTACTACTTCGATTTCGACGCTGCCGAACCCTTCACCCCTGAGGACCTCAAGGCGATTCAGAAGAAGGCCGCCCAGATCGTCAAGTCCGGTCAGACCTTCAACCGCGTCGTCGTCTCCGAAGAGGAAGCCCGCGAGCGGATGGCCGACGAACCGTACAAGCTCGAACTCATCAACGACAAGGGCAAGGGCGGCGACGAGGAGACCTCTGTCGAGGTCGGCGCCGGTGAACTCACCGTCTACGAGAACGTCGACCGCAAGGGCGAGGTCGTCTGGCAGGACCTCTGCCGCGGCCCCCACCTGCCCAACACCAAGCTCATCGGCAACGGCTTCGCCATCACCCGATCCTCGGCGGCCTATTGGCGCGGCGACCAGGCGAATGCGAGCCTGCAGCGCGTCTACGGAACCGCCTGGGCGTCGAAGGACGACCTCAAGGCCTACCAAGACCGCATCGCCGAAGCCGAGCGTCGCGACCATCGCAAGCTCGGTGCCGAGATGGACCTGTTCTCGTTCCCCGAAGAGCTCGGCTCCGGCCTGCCCGTCTTCCACCCCAAGGGCGGGGTCATCAAACGCGAGATGGAGGACTACGTCCGCGCCCGTCATATCGACGAGGGCTTCGAATACGTCGGGACCCCGCACATCTCGAAAGAGGCGCTGTACTACACCTCCGGACACCTGCCCTACTACGGGGAGAACATGTTCCCGGCGATGTCCGTCGACGAGGTCCGCGACGAGTCCGGCGAAGTCGTCAAGGAGGGTACTCCCTACCGGCTCAAGGCCATGAACTGCCCCATGCACAACCTCATCTACCGCTCCAGGGGCCGGTCCTACCGCGACCTGCCGCTGCGGCTGTTCGAGTTCGGCACCGTCTACCGTGACGAGGCCTCCGGAGTCATCCATGGCCTCACGCGGGTCCGCGCCCTGACCCAGGATGACTCCCACTCCTATGTGGCTCAGGAAGACGCGGGCAAGGAGATCCGACACCTGCTGAACTTCGTGCTCAGCCTGCTGCGCGACTTCGGCCTCGACGACTTCTACCTCGAACTGTCCACCCGCGACGAGGACGGAAAGAAGGCCGACAAGTTCATCGGCTCCGACGAACAGTGGGCCGAAGCCACCAGCGTGCTCGAGGAGGTCGCTCAGGAGACCGGGCTCGAGCTCGTCCCCGACCCGGGCGGCGCCGCCTTCTACGGCCCGAAGATCTCCGTCCAGGCCCGCGACGCCATCGGCCGCACCTGGCAGATGTCGACCGTCCAGCTCGACTTCAACCAGCCCGAGCGCTTCGGACTCGAATACGTCGCCGCCGACGGCTCCCGCAGACAGCCGGTGATGATCCATTCGGCGAAGTTCGGTTCCATCGAACGCTTCCTCGGCGTGCTCACCGAGCACTATGCCGGTGCCTTCCCCGTGTGGCTGGCGCCCGTGCAGGTGACCTGCATCCCCGTGGCCGATGAGTTCAACGACTACCTCGCCGAGGTGGCCGACCAGCTGCGCAGGTCCGGGGTCCGCGTCGAGATCGACGACAGCGACGACCGATTCCCGAAGAAGATCCGCAACGCCTCGAAGTCGAAGGTGCCCTTCACCCTCATCGCCGGCGGAGAGGACCGCGACGCCGGTGCCGTGTCCTTCCGCTTCCGCAACGGCGAACAGGAGAACGGCGTCCCCGTCGCCGAGGCGGTGCGACGGATCCTCGACGCGATAGAGACCAAGGCCCAGGTATGAGCGGAGGCGACGACAGCCGAACCGCAGCAGAGAACTCGGACGGCCGCCTCGGCGAAGGGATTCCCTACCCCGAGGCTGCCGTCGGGTTCCCCGGGGAACCCGACGGATTCCAGCGTCTGTGGACCCCGCACCGGATGGTCTACATCGACGGACAGGACAAACCGAAGGACGACCGCGCCGAGGAGTGCCCGTTCTGCACTGCGCCGTCGAAGACCGACGAGGACGGACTCATCGTCGCCCGCGGCCAGCACGTGTACGCGGTGCTCAACCTCTACCCGTACAACCCGGGCCACCTGCTGATCTGCCCCTATCGTCACGTGGCCGACTACACGGATCTGACCCAAGAGGAGACCGTCGAACTCGCCGAGTTCACGCAGAAGGCGATGCGCGTCATCCGGGCGGTATCCGGTCCTCACGGATTCAACCTGGGCATGAACCAAGGACCCGTGGCCGGCGCAGGCATCGCCGCCCACCTGCACCAGCACGTCGTCCCACGCTGGGGCGGAGACGCGAACTTCCTGCCCGTGATCGCCCAGACCAAAGCCCTGCCGCAAGTGCACGCCGATGTGCAGGCACGGCTCAAAAAGGAATGGAACAGATGAATCCTGAAGACCTCGGCACTCTTGCCGAGTACTCCTCACCCGTGCTGCGCGGCGACGACGCCGTCATCACGATCCGACGACCCGACCTCGAGTCCAACAGCTACCTCTCCCAGCTGTTCTCCTTGAGCGACGACAACTCCAGACGGCTGTCTCACTCATGGTCGGACTCGAATCCAGAGTGCGGCCTGAATTGGTCCGGTTATCTGAGCGCGGAGAAGAAAGCCGCCCCGCAGCTCTTCGTCGGCGACAGCCTGGAGACGGCACACCAGATCACGGACAACCACCTCGGCGTGTCCGAATTCGCCCTCGACGACACCCGTTCCAGGGCCCTCTACGTCGCCCGCGTCGCCGAACCCGGACGCTACGGGCTCGACGATGCCATTCCGGCGGCCGAAGAAGCTCCACGCCGGATCACCACGGCCTCCTACCTGGCCAACGGCCTCGGCTATACGAACGACCGTCCGGCCCGCGCCTTCCTCGTCGACCTCGCCGAACCCGGTCTCGGCACCGTGGGCCTGCGCGGGGCCTCCGAAGTTCCGCTGTCGACTCTGCTGACGACCCCGGACAGCGACGTCCACGATCCGCAGTTCTCCCCGGACGGCACGCGAGTGTCCGTGGTCTCCGCGCTTCACCCCGACCAGGGGCAGCCCGATCTGCGCTCGACGGTCTGGCTGCTCGGGGGAGAGGCGCCGACACCACTCGAGCTGCCGTCCATGGGCGTCGGTCTGCACCGGTGGCTCGACGAAGACACCGTTGTGCTGATCGGCAATGCGCTGACCCGTGACGAACTCGACTTCGTCGGCCAGATGCCCGGGCTCTTCATCCACACCGTATCGACCGGCTCCACGAGGCGGCTGACCGACCCGGAGACCGTGGCGCTGGCGCCGATCCCGCTGCAGATCCACGGGGGAGCGGTCATCGCCGCCGTCGACACAGACGGGGCCACCCGGATCGTTCGCATCGGCCTCGACGCCGCAGAGATCGGCGTGGATGACCTCGAGTTCCTCACCGACGACATCACTGTCGTCAACGGCTTCGACGCCGACGAGGAAACGCTCGTCTTCACCGGATCGACCCCGCACTCTCCGGCCGTGCTCGGCCGCATCGCCTTCGGCGGGCCCACTGAGTCCGGGGCCGCCTCGGCGCTGGGGTCCTCTGTCATCGTCAAGGAGCATCCGGCGCCGGCGAACTCCGTCCTGCCCCAGGTGCTGCGGGTGCCCGGCGTTTCGGGGACGATCACCGGCTGGCTGGCCAAACCGCACGGAGACGGGCCGTTCCCCGTCATCCTCAACATCCACGGCGGGCCCTTCGCCCAGTACACGCATTCGTGGTTCGACGAGACCCAGGTGCTCACGTCCGCAGGTTACGCCGTCGTGTTCTCGAACCCGCGCGGATCCGGTGGCCGCACCCGCAGCTGGGGGACCGCCGTCCAAGGTGACATGGCGGCACCGGCGATGGCCGATGTGCTCGCCGTCCTCGACCATGCCCTCGACCTCGATCCCTCCCTCGATCGCAGCCGTCTGGGCATCCAGGGCGGATCGTATGGGGGATATCTCACAGCCATGACGATCGCCGCGGACCATCGCTTCCGCGCCGCCATCGTCGAACGCGGCTACCTCGACCCCGACAGCTTCGTCGGGACCTCCGACATCGGCCGCTTCTTCACCGAGGAGTACACGAGCCGCAGCAGTGAGGCGATCGCGGCCCAATCACCTCTGGCCCACGCTCCACAGGTCGGCACACCGACCTTGGTGATGCACTCGGAACTCGATCTGCGCTGCCCGCTGGAGCAGGCACAGCAGTACTATGCGGCCCTCCAGAGAGCCGGGGTCGACACCGAGATGCTCATCTTCCCCGGGGAGAACCACGAGCTCTCCCGGGCCGGGCAGCCCCGCCACCGCAGGCAGCGCTTCGAAGCCATCCTCGATTGGTGGGATCGCCGTCTGGGCGGCGAAGATCGGGAACAGTCACAGGATGGCCGACATCGTCCTGAGGCAGCTGATCCCGCTGTGGCCGCAGCGGCCGACTCCGCGTCATGAGCGCCGAGTTGGCCGGGACCGCGCAGAGCCGATATCGTTCTCTGGGCCGCTGTCGCGCTCTTGCCGAAATCCCCCAGCGTCATTATTCTGCAAACACTTGCCTCCCTTCGCCGCCGACCACTGGAGAAACATGAAACCTCGTAAAGCCTCACGGGTCGTATTACTCAATGAGCGCGACGAGGTTCTCCTGATCCGTGCCCAGGATCTGCTGACCCCCAGCCACCAATGGTGGATGACCTGCGGAGGCGGTTCCGAACTCGGCGAGTCGGCCGCGCAGACGGCGGCCCGGGAACTGGCCGAGGAGACCGGGATCGAATGCGAACCTCACGAACTCATCGGTCCCTTGGCCACGCGCGACGAGGTCTTCGAATTCACGGAGAAGTCGCTGCGCCAGGTCGAAACCTACTTCGCGTTCCGCACCAGCGAGGACATCGAGCTCGAAGACGCGGTCTGGACGGACATCGAGAAGCGCAGCCTGCTCGAATTCCGCTGGTGGACCCGGGAGGAGCTTCTGGCCACGACGGAGACGATCTATCCGAAGAACCTCCTCGGCCTCATCGACCTGGCCACCGCCGGGTCCGTTCCCGACGTGCCGCTGGTCATCGACTGAGCGCACGATCGCGCTCCGTAACAGGTCCGCAGTGCGGTCCGGTGGGAGTGCGCACGGAATCGCGAACGGGAAGTCTGCACGAGTCGGCGCGGTCAGCGTATAGACTTGAGAGGCTGTAACTACAGGAAGGAACACCAGTGTCAGGTCATTCCAAATGGGCAACGACTAAACACAAGAAGGCTGCCATCGATGCCAAGCGCGGCAAGCTCTTTGCCAAGCTGATCAAGAACATCGAGGTGGCCGCACGCAACGGTGGACCCGACCCCGACGGCAACCCGACGCTGTTCGATGCGATCCAGAAGGCGAAGAAGAACTCGGTTCCCGCGGACAACATCACCCGTGCGGTCAAGCGCGGCGGCGGTCTCGACGGCTCCGGAGTCAACTACGAGACGATCATGTACGAAGGCTACGCCGCCGGCGGTGTGGCACTGCTCATCGAATGTCTCACCGACAACCGCAACCGCGCCGCCTCCGAGGTGCGCGTGGCCGTGACCCGCAACGGCGGTTCGATGGCCGATCCCGGTTCGGTGACGTACAACTTCAACCGCAAGGGCGTCATCACCGTGGGCGCCGAGGAGACCGACGAAGAGGCCATTCTGCTGGCGACCATGGACGCCGGAGCCGAAGAGGTCAAGGAAGTCGGCGAGAAGTTCGAGATCATCTGCGAGGCCACCGACCTCGTGGCCGTGCGTACGGCCCTCGTCGACGCCGGCATCGACTACGACTCGGCCGAGGCCTCCTTCGTGCCCGAACTCGAGGTCAGCCTCGACGCGGAGACAGCGAGCAAGGTCTTCTCCCTCATCGATGCGCTCGAAGACAGCGACGAGGTGCAGAACGTCTACTCGAACGCCGATGTCAGCGATGAGGTCCTCGCCGAACTCGATGCCTGATGCGCATCCTCGGCGTTGATCCCGGACTGACCCGGTGCGGGCTCGGTGTCATCGACACCCTGCCCGCCCGGAAGGCGAAGATGGTCGCCGTCGACGTTCTGCGGACTCCTTCCGCCGATTCCGTCGACCTTCGTCTCGGCGCCATCGCCGAGGCGTTCGACAGCTGGTTGGACACGTACCGTCCCGATGTCGTGGCCATCGAACGCGTCTTCGCCCGCAACGATGTGTCCACGATCATGGGCACCGCCCAGGCATCGGGACTGACCATGGGATTGGCTGCCCGACGCGGGCTGCCCGTGGCCATGCACACCCCATCCGAGGTCAAAGCTGCGATCACCGGTTCGGGCCGTGCGGACAAGAAGCAGGTCACCTCGATGGTGACGCGGATCCTCGGACTCGACGCACCGCCGAAGCCCGCCGACGCCGCCGACGCCCTCGCGATCGCGATCTGCCATTCCTGGCGCGGGGCGCTGTCGGCCCAATCGACGCCGGGGGCAAATAAGGATCTGACCGAACGCAAGGCCGGCGGGAGGCAGGGAAGCGGACTGACGAAGGCCCAGCAGCAGTGGGCCGAGGCCATGCGGCGCGCCAAGTGAGCATGGGGGAGCGGGTGCCTGCTAACCTGGATTCGTACACGTGTTCCCCTTAAGAAAGGCTGTCCGTGATCAGTTTCCTCAGCGGTACGGTGCATCGGATCGCAGCTGACCACCTCGTCGTTCTCACCCACGGTGTCGGCCGGAAGGTCCACGTCACCCCCGATACTCTGGCTGGGACTCGGCACGGCGCCGAGATCGAACTGGTCACCAGCCTCGTGGTGCGCGAAGACTCGATGACGCTCTACGGCTTCGGCACCGAAGACGAGAACCACACCTTCGAGGTGCTGCTGTCGATCTCCGGAATCGGTCCGCGTCTGGCGATGGCGATCCTCTCGGTGATGGGACCTGACGAACTTGCCGCCGCGATCACGAATCAGGATGCCAACGCGCTCACCCGTGTCCCCGGAATCGGGAAGAAGGGCGCCTCGCGCATCATCCTCGAGCTGGAGAACAAACTGCCGAAGCTCACCGCTGCCTCTCCCGGACCCACTCTGTCCTTCGGCGGCGGCAACCAGCAGGTCGTCGACGCTCTTGTGGGTCTCGGGTGGAAGGAAGCGCAGGCTGAGGACGTCGTCGCCGACGTCGTCAAGGAGACCGGTGCTGATGCCGGCACCTCCGCGGTCCTCAAGGCCGCTCTGAAGGTTCTGGGTGCGAAGAGATGACAGGCTCGTTCGACCCCGACTCCTATGAGGTGGACTTCGGTGATCAGGACCTGACCGGAGCCGAACAGGAGAGACTCGTCTCCGGTCGTGCCGAGACGGCCGAACGCGATGCCGAGGCGGCGCTGCGTCCGAAGGGCCTGGCCGACTTCATCGGCCAGCCGCAGGTGCGTGAGCAGCTCTCCCTCGTCCTCGACGCGGCGAAGGCCAGACAGAAGGCACCCGACCATGTGCTGCTCTCCGGTCCTCCCGGGCTCGGCAAGACCACGCTGGCGATGATCATCGCCCACGAGATGAACTCGAGCCTGCGAGTGACGTCCGGCCCGGCCGTCCAGCACGCCGGTGACCTCGCAGCCATCCTGTCCTCCCTCGAAGAAGGCGAAGTCCTCTTCATCGACGAGATCCACCGCATGGCCCGGGCCGCCGAGGAGATGCTGTACGTGGCGATGGAGGACTTCCGAGTCGACGTCATCGTCGGCAAAGGACCAGGTGCCACCGCCATCCCGCTCGACCTCCCGCAATTCACCCTCGTCGGGGCGACCACCCGATCCGGTCTGCTGCCCGCGCCGCTGCGTGACCGCTTCGGCTTCACCGCCCTGCTCGACTTCTATTCGAGCGCCGATCTGCTCACGGTTCTCAAGCGTTCGGCCAGGATGCTCGGCATCGAATCCGAACTCGCCGGGCTCGAAGAGATCTCCACACGTTCCCGCGGAACACCGCGAATCGCAAACCGACTGCTGCGCCGCGTCCGCGACTGGGCCCAGGTGCGGGGGAGCGGAATCATCGACGAGGAGGCCGCCACCAACGCCCTGCGCGTCTACGAAGTCGACGAGCTCGGTCTCGACCGCCTCGACCGGTCGGTTCTGCAGGTTCTGTGCAAGCGCTTCGGCGGAGGCCCGGTGGGATTGGGAACCCTCGCCGTCTCCGTCGGCGAAGAAGCGGATACAGTCGAAACCGTGTCCGAGCCCTACCTCGTCCGAGAGGGACTGATCAGTCGCACCCCACGCGGCCGCGTGGCCACCACGGCGGCCTGGAAGCACCTGAAAATGCAGATCCCAGCAAACTATGAGTTCTGACCGTGCCTTTGAGTTCGCTATGAGAGGTGAGGACGAACTAAGCTGGTTCACTGATTCATTCATATGAAAGGCTGATATCTGTGGATTTGCTGATCCCTCTTGCGCTTGCCGCGCTGCTGATCTTTTTCCTGTTCAATTCTCGGCGTAAGCAGAAGGCGCGTGCGGAGCAGATCAAATCGGGCCTCGTGCCCGGCGCGACCGTGATGACGACCTTCGGTGTCTTCGGCACCGTGCTCTCCATCGACGAAGAGAACAACCAGGTGACCATCGAGTCGGGCCCCGGCACGGTTCTGCGCGTCCACCGCCAGGCCATCGGTCAGATCGAGAACAACCAGGCCGCGGCTCCCGTCGACGCTCCCGGTGCCGCAGTTCCCGCCGCCGATGCCGATGTCGACGCAGACGAGAAGCCGGCCATCACCGACGCCGAGCTCGATGCCATGAACGAACGCAAACGCGCCGAGAAGGACACCCCGGACGACCCATCCGATGACGTCATCGCCGATGAGTCCCCTGCGAAGACCGAGGACGCCGACGCCGAGGCAGTCTCTGAGACCGAGGACGTCGATGCCGAGGCCGCCGCTGAGACCGATGCCGACTCCGCCGCTGCGGAGTCCACGGACCCGACTGATTCGGATTCCGACAAGAAGAACTGAACCGTTCTCGCACTCTTCTCCCGACTGAAAGCTGAAACGTGTCCGATATCGAAGAAAAACCACGCCCTGGTTTGCGCTTCCTGTGGCTGACCATCATCACTCTGGTGCTGGCCGCAATCATCGCCGGCGGTGTCATCTGGTCGAATGCCACGACGACTCCGAAGCTCGCGCTCGACCTCGAGGGTGGAACGTCGATCATTCTGGAACCGCAGGTGTCCAAGGGCACGGACATCAGCAAGGAGCAACTCGATCAGGCCGTGGCGATCATCCGCCAGCGCGTCGACTCGACCGGTGTCTCCGAAGCCGAGATCACGACGCAGGGCGATCGCAACATCGTCGTGAATCTGCCGGGCAACCCCGACGAGGAGACCCGAAACCTCGTCCGCTCGTCTGCTCAGCTGGTCTTCCGTCGTGTGGCGCTGGTCGGTGACCCGCGTTCACAGGAACAGATCCAGAAGGAACAGGAGAAGAGCGGCGAGGAATCGGGTGGCGATGACGGGCTGAGCGACGAAGAGCGCAAACGTCTCGAGGACCTCACCGGCGCCGACTCGCAGGGCGATGGACAGAGCGAGGACCAGGCCCCGTCCGGCGGCGGCGAAGTCGTCAATGCCGGCGGCGAGACGAAGAAGACGGCCGAGTCCTCCGAGGAGACGAAGTCGTCGGAGTCGGAGAGCCAGGACGCGGAGAAGTCCGGAGAAGGCAGCGGATCGAGCGACAGCACGAAGGTCACCGACTCGACTCCTCGGCCCCTCTTCGATCCGGAGAAGGACGCCTCCGAATGGCAGTCCGACAAGATCATCAAGGAGTACACCGAGCTCGACTGCACGAACAAGAAGAACCGGACGGGCGGCCAACAGCAGCCCTCGGACGAACCGGTCGTCTCGTGCTCCGAAGACGGACAGGCGAAGTACATCCTCGGGCCCGTCGAACTCTCCGGCGATCACCTCGCCGATGCCAGTGCCGGCTATGCCGCAGGAGCCAATGGCGTGCAGACCAACAACCCTGCCGTCAACCTCTCCTTCGACTCCACCGGTCGTGAGATCTTCAAGCAGATCACCTCGGACATCACCGGCAAACAGCAGCCCTACAACCAGTTCGCGATCGAACTCGACGGTCTCGTGCTGTCGGCTCCGTCTTCGAACGCGGTGATCAACGACGGCAACGCCCAGATCACCGGCGACTTCTCCCTCGATGAGGCACAGACTCTGGCCAACCAGCTCAAGAACGGCTCGCTGCCGCTGAGCTTCCAGGTCCAGAGCGAGGACCAGATCTCGCCGACCCTGGGTTCGAACTACCTCAAGATCGGTCTGCTCACCGGCCTGGTCGGACTCCTCCTCGTCGTCGTCTACTCGCTGCTGCAGTACCGGGTGCTCGGCCTCGTCACCGTCTCGAGCCTCGTCGTCGCCGGTGTGCTCACTTACCTGCTGCTGCTCTTGGCATCGTGGAGATACGGCTACCGACTGTCCCTGGCCGGTGTCGCCGGTATCATCATCGGAATCGGCATGGCGGCGGACTCGTTCATCGTCTACTTCGAACGTGTCCGAGACGAACTGCGCAGCGGTCGCAATCTGCTCTCCGCGGTCGAGGTCGGCTGGGACCGTGCCAAGCGCACGATCTACGCCTCGAAGGCAGTGAACATGCTCGCCGCGGTCATTCTCTACATCCTGGCCGTCGGCTCGGTGCGAGGCTTCGCCTTCACCCTGGGCCTGACCGTGATCATCGACGTGCTCATCGTCTTCCTGTTCACCCACCCGATGCTGCAGTTCCTGGCCCGCACGAAGTTCTTCGGCGAGGGCCACCCGATGTCCGGAATGGATCCGCGTCTGCTCGGAGTCAAACCCGCCGCCTACCGCGGAGCGCTCAACCTGTCCATCGACGACAAGGACAAGACTCCCGAAGCCAAGCGGCGCGAGAAGGCACGGATGCGCAAGGCCGGGATGAGCACAGACGACAGCTCCGATACGACTGCTGCAGCAGCTGCGTCCGAGTCGGGGGAGACCACGACGACGTCCGAGACGGACAAGGCCGCGACCGGCAGGTCCACGACCACGAAGTCGAAGGCCACGAAGTCGAAGAGCACGAAAGCGGCGAAGTCCGCTGCTGCGACGGGCGGAATGACCATCGCCGAGCGGAAGGCCGCGGCCCGACGGGCCGAGGAAGACGATGCCGTCACAGACTCGACGGCTGACGACGGCAAGGAGGCTGACAAGTGAAACGGTTCTTTGCCTGGGGCAACCGCCTGCACAGCGGCGAATCATCGATCCCCTTCGTCGGCAAGGCGAAGCTGTGGCTGGCCATCTCCGGAGTCCTCGTCCTCCTGTCCCTGCTCGTCCCGCTCATCTTCGGCTTCAACTTCGGCATCGCCTTCAAGGGCGGTTCGCAGTTCCAGGTCGACCATGTCAGCGACACCTCGGCCGCCAAGGGGGAAGGCATCATCAACGATGTCGTCTCCGGTTCTGAGCCGCGCCTGACGCCGACCAGCGACACGGCCGTCCAGATCGAGACGAACCAGCTCACCGACCCGCAGATGCAGGAAGTCCGAGACGCTCTCGTCTCCGGCTACGACGTGAAGGTCGAAGACGTCACCTCGACGTTCGTCGGACCCGAATGGGGTCAGGACGTGACGTCGAAGATGATCCGCGCACTCGTCATCTTCGTGGCCATCGCCCTCGTCGTCATGGCCCTGTACTTCCGCACGTGGAAGATGTCGCTCGCGGCGATCGTCGGCCTCTTCGTCGTGATGATCGTGACGATGGGCATCTACTCGGCCACCGGCTTCGAAGTCACCCCGGAGGCCATCATCGGCTTCCTCACCGTGCTCAGCTTCTCGCTCTATGACACGGTGGTGGTCTTCGACAAGATCCGAGAGAACACGACGAGATTCGAGGAGAAGCGGAATCTCAAGTTCTCCGAACTCGTCAACCTCGGTGTGAATCAGACGACCGTGCGCTCGATCAACACCTCAGTGGTGTCGGTGCTCCCGATCGCCTCGATCCTCTTCATCGGTGTGTTCCTGCTCGGCGCGGGAACACTGGTCGACATCTCACTGTCCCTGTTCATCGGTACTATAGTGGCAGCCGCTTCGACGCTGTTCGTCGCGAGCCCCCTCTACGCCCTCCTCCGTGCAAATGAACCGGCGGTCAAGGCACAGGAGGAGGCCGTGCGTGAACTACGCTTGAAGGATGGGGGAGCAGACGTCCCACCGGTGACACACGCCGAAGTCTGATTCCCGAGAGAGGAGATGTTGTGGCTTCGTCCGCTGATTCGCGCCGTCCGCGAGGCATCTCCCGCTTAGCCTGGTGGGCGGCCAGGGCACAGAACAACCCTGGCTACCCGCGAGTGCTCGGCCCGATGATCCGGGCCCTGCAGTCGAACCATCCGAAGGCGGACATCGACCTCGTCGTCCGGGCCTACAAGGTCGCCGAGGAGGCCCACCGAGGGCAGACTCGCAAGTCCGGTGATGCCTATATCACCCACCCCATCGCGGTGGCGACGATCCTTGCGGAGATCGGCATGCTGCCGGTCACGCTCGCCGCCGCTCTGCTGCACGACACCGTCGAAGACACCTCGTACTCGCTCGACGAACTCACCGAGGAATTCGGCTCCGAAGTCGCGGCCATGGTCGACGGGGTGACGAAGCTCGACAAGCTCACGTACGGGCAGGCCGCGCAGTCCGAGACCGTGCGCAAGATGATCGTGGCGATGGCCAAGGACATCCGCGTCCTCGTCATCAAGCTCGCAGACCGCCTGCACAATGCGCGCACCTGGCGCTTCGTGCCCGCCTCGTCAAGCACGAAGAAGGCTCGCGAGACCCTCGACATCTTCGCTCCGCTGGCACACCGGCTGGGCATGAACACGATCAAATGGGAGCTCGAAGACCTGTCCTTCCAGGTCCTCCATCCCAAGGTCTACGACGAAGTGGTCCGACTCGTCGCGGATCGGGCTCCCGAGCGTGAGAAGTATCTGGCCACGGTCTCCGAGGAGCTCCAGGGCGAACTCAAGGAATCCGGAATAGACGCCTCCATCACGGGGCGCCCCAAGCACTACTATTCGATCTATCAGAAGATGGTCGTGCGCGGACACGAGTTCGCCGACATCTACGATCTCGTCGGAGTCCGCGTCCTCGTCGAATCCGTACGCGAATGCTACGCCACCCTCGGCATCGTCCACGCCCGCTGGAATCCTGTTCCCGGACGGTTCAAGGACTATATCGCGATGCCGAAGTACAACATGTACCAGAGCCTGCACACCACGGTGATCGGGCCGGCCGGCAAGCCCGTCGAAATCCAGATCCGGACCCACGAGATGGATCGCCGTGCAGAATTCGGCGTCGCCGCTCACTGGAAGTACAAGGATCTCAACAAGTCGTCGAAGGCCGTGACCTCGAACACCGCGCGTTCGGTGAAGGTCTCCGACGCCGGTGAGGTCGACGACGCCGCCTGGCTGCGACAGCTGCTGGACTGGCAGCGAGAGGTCTCCGACCCCGACGAATTCCTCGACAACCTCCGCTACGAGGTGAACTCGAAGGAAGTCTACGTCTTCACGCCCAAGGGCGAGGTGATGAGCCTGCCGTCGGGAGCCACCCCCATCGACTTCGCCTACGCAGTGCACACCGAGGTCGGGCACAAGACGATGGGCGCCCGCGTCAACGGTCGCCTCGTCGCTTTGGACACGGAGCTGAAGAACGGGGACTCCGTCGAGGTCTTCACCTCGAAGGACGAGAACGCCGGCCCCAGCCGCGACTGGCTCGGCTTCGTCAAGAGTCCACGTGCCCGCAGCAAGATCCGGCAGTGGTTCTCGAAAGAGCGCCGCGAAGAGGCGATCGAGAACGGTCGCGAACAGCTCGCCCGGGCGATGCGCCGCCATACGATCTCCGCCGCTTCGCTGATGAGCCAGGAAGCTCTCCAAGTCGTCGCCACGGAGATGCGTCTGCCCGATGTCAGCGCCCTCTATGCCGCGATCGGCAACGGCGTGTCTTCGGCTCAGCACGTCGTCGATCTGCTGGCCAAGGAAGTCGGGGAGGACGACGAGTCGGTCGTGCTGCCACCGGAGCCTCGCAACCGCACGGGACAGTCCTCAGGGCACCATTCCTCGTCCGAAGGCGTCATCGTCAAAGGCGTCGACGATGTGCTCGTCAAACTGGCTCGCTGCTGCACCCCGGTGCCGGGAGACGAGATCCTCGGTTTCGTCACCCGCGGTTCGGGAGTCTCCGTGCATCGCGTCGACTGCCCGAACGTCACCTCACTCAAACGTGAACCCGAACGCATGGTCGAGGTCTCGTGGGGCGAGAAGACGAGCGGAATCTACCTCGTCCAGATCCAGGTCGAGGCCCTCGACCGTGCCGGTCTGCTCTCCGATATCACCAAGGTGCTCACCGAGACCCATGTGAACATCCTGTCGGCGTCGGTCGGCACCTCCCGGGCCCGCGTGGCGCAATCGAAGTTCGTCTTCGAGATGAGTGACGCCAGCCATCTCGACACTGTGCTCTCGGCCGTGCGCAAGGTCGAAGGCGTCTTCGACGTCTACCGCATCTCCGGCGGCTGATCCTCTCTGTCCAGCGCCGCGCGCATCTGAGCGACGAACGGTCGACGGGTCACCTCGGTGAGGTAGTCCCGGAGACGGTGGCGAAGACCGCTGGGAATCTCCGCAATGATGCCCTTGAGCGCCCGCGGCGACTCCGCGGTCCAGTTCCGGAAGTGCGGGAAGAGCAGATCGTAGAGCGTGCGTTCCTCCGTGGTGATCGGCAGCCCGTCGATGAGGCACCAATCATCTTGCACCAGATTCGTCTCGTGGACGTCGAAACCGTCATCGGCGATCCACCGGCGCCTGGGCAGCGTGATGAAGCTCAGCGGAGCGGGAGCCCGGCCGAGTCCGCGGTGCACCCACCAAGCGCTGTCGTGGGAGAGCGCGAGTCCGGGCGGGATGAGCGAATGCAGGGCGGCCATCCGCTCAGCGGGGGAGAGGATCGCACCCTTGCGCACCCAGGTCGATTCGGTCAGTCGGATGAGCAGACCGTCGAGGGTGAGCTCGGTGAGCTGCTCGTACCCGAAGTCCCGCAGATGAAACAACGCCTCCATACCCGAACTATCGTCGGATGTGGAGGCGTTGACAAGACTTCGGAGAGCGCCTGTGGACAGGTGCTGACTCGAACGTCAGAAGCTGTGGACGAGCGCTGCGGCCTCAGCCGAGCACTGCGGCCTCAGTCGAGTTCTGCGGCTGTCTGGGCGAGCTGATCCCGCCAGGCGCGGCGAGCGTCGAGAGCTTCCTGCGCCTCGGCGACGGACTTCTCATCGCCCCCGGCCTTCGCGGCCTCGAGCTTCTTCTCGAGGTCGACGATCGACTCGTCGAGCTGACTCAGCGCACCCGAGGTGCGGGCCTTCGTCTCCGGGTTGCTGCGCTGCCACGCGGCTTCCTCGGCATCGGCGAGCGCGCGTTCGACATCGCGCAGACCGTTCTCCATCCGCGAGACATCGGCGCGAGGGACCTTGCCGGCTTCCTCCCACTGGTCCTGGATGGTGCGCAGCTCGCGCTTGGCCGCCACCGGGTCGGTGATCGGCAGCAGCGCCTGAGCCTTCTTCAGCAGCTCTTCCTTGACGACGAGGTTGCCCTTGAACTCCTCGTCCAGAGCGGCATTCTCCGCATCACGGGCGGAGAAGAACACGTCCTGTGCTGCACGGAACCGTGCCCACAGCGCATCATCGTCCTTGCGCGAAGCACGCGGGGCGCGCTTCCACTGGCTCATCAGGTCCTTGTACTTCTGCGACACGGTGCGGAAATCGGTCGAGGCCGACAGCGACTCCGCCTCGGCGACGATCTTCTCCTTGATCCGCTTGCCCTCGGCATTGACCTTGTCGAGCTCGGCGAAGAACTCTTTGCGCTTGTGTTCGAAGGTGTTCCGAGCCTGCGAGAACCTGCCCCAGAGCTCCTGATCGACGGCACGCGGCAGACGGGGTCCGCTGCGCTGCATGTCCTTCCACTGGGCGAAGAGCTCACGCAGACGCGCGCCCGACTGCTTCCACTGGATCTTCGACGGATCCTGCTTGGCCAGGGTCTCGGCCTCGACGACGAGAGCCTCACGATCCTCGGCAGCGGCGAGTTTCGCGGCCTGCGCCCGGGCCGCCTGACGGGACTCTGTGGCCTCGGCATCGGAGATGAGGGTGTCGAGAGTGGCGCTCAGCCCCTTGAGATCACCGACGACGTTGGCTTCCGGCAGTGATTCCTGCAGCGTCTTCGCCGCAGACACGACCTCACGGCCGGGAGCGCCGGCGGAGAGACGATTGCGCAGCAGGACCGCGCTCTCGGCGAGTTCGACGTACTTCTTCGCGAAGTACTCGAGAGCCTCCTCGGGAGTGGCGTCCGGGTACTGACCGACGGCACGTTCGCCCTCCGGGGTGGTGACGAACACATTGCCGTCCGAATCGGCACGACCATGAGTCACCGCGCGTGCCACCTCGGCGTCGTGGTCGATATGGCTGGCATTGACCACCTGTGCCGCCTGCGGACGCGGCAGCGACGACGGACGGGGGGTCGGCTTCGGTGTCGGGGTCGACATGGTTCTCACCTTGTTTCCATCGGTCGAACCGGCAGGTCATTCCACCCGCCGATCACTCGATTGTGGGATAGACGTTATCCCAGCATAACCATCGGCGGGCGTGTAGATAGACTTTGCACATGGATGTGTTCTCGACCAACGCCGAATTCCTCGACGTCAACTGCTATGCCGTGCGCGCAGACGGCTCCAGCGACTGCATTCTCATCGACTCCGGATACGACTGCGCCCCGGGCCTCGAGAAGCTGCTCAGCGAAGAGGGACTCGAACCTCAGGCGATCTTCCTCACCCACGGCCACCCCGACCATATTCTGGGCCTGACCAACGTGCTCGCCCGCTGGGACGTGCCCGTCCACCTCGGTGCCGCCGACCGTTACCGCCTGGATTCACCGGCCACGACGCTCAATCCGCAGTTCGCGGCAATGCTGGCGCCGCTCGTCGCAGACTGGAATGCCCCGGCAGCCATTGACGTCAGTGACGGTGAGAGCTTCGAGATCGCCGGACTCAGTGTCACGGCAGTCTCCGCACCCGGGCATACGGAAGGTTCCATGCTGCTGCGAGTGAAGGACGGGGACGAGGAAGTCATCTTCACCGGTGACGTCGTCTTCGCCGGAGCCATCGGCCGCGTCGACCTGCCCGGGGGAGACCCTCAGGCGATGTCCGAATCCCTGCGGGCATTCGCGACACTGCCGGACGTGCCGATCTATCCTGGACACGGCCCGGCCTCTCGCGTGAGCACAGAACTCGCGACGAATCCGTTCTTCTGAGGTCTGAGCGACCGAAGTCTCGGGTCTTCCTGCCCGAGGCGGTTGCGCAATCCCGGACGACACCACACTATTCAGACCCCACCCGATACAGACACGACACTATTCAGCGGCGCCGCACGGCACCGCAACCGCACCGAAAGCAAGGAGCACCATGGCGAAGTCAGCCCGTCTGTCCGGATTCCCGGAACGACTCCCGGCCGAACGCGTGATCGAGAAGACCATCATCGACACCCTCGAACACACCTTCGCCCTGCACGGGTTCTCCGCACTCAACCACCGCGCCGTCGAACCGATCAGCCAGTTGGCCAAGGACGGCGAGATCGACAAGGAGATCTTCGCCGTCTCCCGCCTCCACTCCGAGGGTGCCGAACGCAACCCGCTGGGACTCCACTTCGACCTCACGGTGCCCCTGGCCCGCTATATCGCCGACAATGCGAACGAACTGAGCTTCCCGTTCAAGGCCGCTCGCGTCCAGCCTGTCTGGCGCGGCGAACGGCCGCAGGCCGGTCGCTACCGTGAGTTCATCCAGGCCGATATCGACGTCATCGCCGATGGGGAGCTGCCCGGACACTTCGAGGTCGAGATCCCTCTGGCCGTGGCCGATGCATTCTCCCGGCTCGCCCCGCTCGGCGTGCCCGGAATCAAGATCGTCGTCAACGACCGCAGGCTGCTCGAGGGCTTCGCCCGCGGAATCGGGCTGACGAACATCCAAGCCGTGCTGCGCTGCCTCGACAAATACGACAAGATCGGCCCCGCCGAAGTGGCGAAGCTGCTGGCCGCCGAAGCCGACGCCGATGAGGAGCAGCAGCGCCTGTGCCTGGAGCTGGCCGCCATCGAATCCGACTCCCCGGACTTCGCCGACGAGGTGCGCGCCCTCGGCGTCGACCACCCCCTGCTCGAAGCCGGACTCGAATCGCTGACGACTCTGCTGCGAGCCGCAGCCGAACGCGCGCCCGGAGTCGTCGTCGCCCAGCTCAAGATCGCCCGCGGCCTCGACTACTACACGGGCGCGGTCTACGAGACCCAGCTGATCGGCCACGAAGAACTCGGTTCCGTATCCTCCGGCGGTCGCTACGACTCGCTGGTCACCGTGGGCAAGAAGAACTATCCCGGGGTAGGCATGTCCATCGGCGTCTCCCGCCTCATGGCGTTCATCCTCGGCGAGACCTCGGAGATCCGTGCCACCCGCGGTACCCCCTCGGCCGTCGTCATCGCCGTCACCGAGGAGGCCCGACGGGCTGACGCCGACGCCGTGGCCGCGACGCTGAGGTCCCGGGACATCCCGTGCGAAGTCTCGCCGAACGCTGCGAAGTTCGGCAAGCAGATCCGCTACGCGGAACGCCGCGACATCCCGTTCGTCTGGTTCACCGACGGTGAGTCCGGCCACGAGGTCAAGGACATCCGCTCGGGAGAGCAGACCACGGCCGACCCGGACACGTGGACGCCCGCGGAAGACGACCTCTGGCCCCGCGTGTATCGGAGCTGAGCGCGGGGCGACTATCATTGTTCAGGCGCTAGACCACAACATCACAAAGGAGCCCTAGGTGCTGCGAAGCCACGAAGCCGGAAGCCTGCGAGCCGCGAACGCAGGAGAAACCGTCACCCTCACCGGGTGGGTCGATCGTCGTCGCGATCACGGAGGTGTGGCCTTCATCGATCTGCGCGACGCTTCGGGAATCGTGCAGGTCGTCGTCCGTGAGGACGATGCCCACCAGCTGCGCAACGAAACCGTCGTCAAGGCCACCGGCACCGTCTCGGTGCGCCCCGAGGGCAACACGAACCCGAACCTGCCCACCGGCGAGATCGAGATCATCGACACCGCCGTCGAGGTGCTCTCCGAAGCAGCGGCCCTGCCGTTCCAGGTCTCCGACCACGCCGAGGACTCCGGCGCCGTGGGCGAAGAGACTCGTCTGCGCTACCGCTACCTCGACCTGCGCCGTTCGGGCCCGGCAAAGACGATCCGTCTGCGCTCCGATGTCAACAAGGCCGCACGGTCGGTCCTCGACGCCCACAGCTTCGTCGAGGTCGAGACTCCGACCCTGACGAAGTCGACTCCGGAAGGTGCCCGCGACTTCCTCGTCCCGGCCCGCCTCAAGCCCGGCTCCTGGTACGCCCTGCCGCAGTCGCCGCAGCTGTTCAAGCAGCTGCTTCAGGTCGCCGGCATGGAACGCTACTACCAGATCGCCCGCTGCTACCGCGACGAGGACTTCCGCGCCGACCGCCAGCCCGAGTTCACCCAGCTCGACATCGAAGCCTCCTTCGTCGAGCAGGAGGACATCATCGCACTGGCCGAAGAGATCCTCACCGCACTGTGGAAGCTCATCGGCTACGAGATCACCACGCCGATCCCGCACATCACCTACCACGAGGCGATGGAGAAGTACGGTTCGGACAAACCGGACCTGCGCTTCGGCCTCGAGCTGCACAACCTCACCGAGTTCTTCGCCGACACCCCGTTCCGCGTCTTCCAGTCGCCCTATGTCGGCTCCGTCGTCTACCCCGGCGGCGGCTCGCTGCCGCGTCGTCAGCTCGACGGCTGGCAGGACTGGGCCAAGCAGCGCGGGGCGAAGGGTCTGGCCTATGTGCTCATCGGCGAAGACGGAACCCTGTCCGGTCCGGTGGCCAAGAACATCTCCGATGAGGAGAAGGCGGGACTCGCCGAGGCGGCCGGTGCGCAGCCGGGCGATGCGATCTTCTTCGCCGCAGGTGATCGCAGTATGCGTGCCCTCCTCGGTGCCGCCCGCAATGAGATCGCCGAACGCACGGGTCTCATCAAGGACGGAGACTGGGCCTTCGTGTGGGTCGTCGACGCGCCTCTGTTCGAATCGGCCGCCGAAGCGCAAGCCGCCGGAGACGTCGCCGTCGGCGGCGGACAGTGGACAGCCGTCCACCACGCCTTCACCGCTCCGAAGCCCGAATTCCTCGACACCCTCGAAGAAGACCCGGGTGCCGCTCTGGCCTATGCCTACGACATCGTGTGCAACGGCAACGAGATCGGCGGCGGCTCGATCCGCATCCACCGCAAGGACGTCCAGGAACGGGTGTTCGAGATCATGGGAATCTCCGCCGAAGAGGCCGAGGAGAAGTTCGGCTTCCTCCTCGAAGCATTCAAATTCGGCGCACCCCCGCACGGCGGCATCGCCTTCGGCTGGGACCGCATCGTGTCTCTGCTGGCCGGCGTCGACTCGATCCGTGAGGTCATCGCCTTCCCGAAGTCCGGCGGCGGATTCGATCCGCTGACCCAGGCACCGGCCCCGATCACCGACGCCCAGCGCGCCGAGGCCGGAGTCGACTTCGAACCGGAAGACGACGACTCCGAGGCCTGATGAGCCACGAACCCAATCTGTTCTCCGACGGCCCGGACCAGGATTCCCCTGGTCCGGGCTTCGCCGGTTCCTCCGGGACCTCCTCGGGCAGGGCCCTGGACCCGCTTGCGGTGCGGATGCGTCCCCGGACCCTGGAGGAAGTCGTCGGTCAGGAGCACCTGACCTTCCCCGGGTCCCCGCTCAACCAACTCGTCGAAGCCAGCGGGGGAGACCGGGCGGGAGCATCCTCGGTGATCCTGTGGGGTCCGCCCGGAGTCGGAAAGACCACGCTGGCCCATGTCATCTCCCATGCCCCGGGCCGTACCTTCGTCGAGCTCTCCGCCATCACCGCGGGCGTCAAGGACGTGCGCCAGGTGATCGAGAGCGCCCGCCGCGAACGGGAGATGTACGGACGCACCACCGTTCTCTTCCTCGACGAGATCCACCGGTTCTCGAAGGCCCAGCAGGATGCCCTGCTGCCGGCGGTGGAGAACCGGCTCGTCGTGCTCGTGGCCGCCACCACGGAGAACCCGTCGTTCTCCGTCATCTCACCCCTGCTGTCGCGGTCGCTCATGCTCACGCTGCGTCCGCTCGACGACGAGGCGGTCGGCAATCTGCTCGACCGTGCCGTCGAATCCGATCGCGGCTTGGCCGGACAGTTCACCCTCACCGAGGAGGCCCGGAACTTCATCGTCCGCATCGCCGGGGCCGACGCCCGCCGATCACTGACCGTCCTCGAAGCTGCCGCCGGAATCGCCGCCGCGCAGTCGGAGGAGGCGGGCGACGAACCGATCGCGATCACCGAATCGGCCTGCGCCGAGGCGAGCAGCGAAACCGTTCTGCGCTACGACAAGAACGGCGACCAGCACTACGACGTGGTCTCCGCGTTCATCAAATCCATCCGCGGATCCGATGTCGACGCGGCTCTGCACTATCTCGCGCGGATGATCGTCGCCGGTGAGGACCCGCGCTTCATCGCCCGTCGCGTCGTCATCTCTGCGGCCGAGGACATCGGCATGGCCGACCCGCAGGCGCTGCCGATCGCCGTGGCCGCCTCGACCGCGGTTGCCAACATCGGCATGCCCGAAGGACGGATCCCCCTCGCCGAGGCGGTCACCTACCTCGCGCTGGCCCCGAAGTCGAACGCGAGCTACCGCGCCCTGGACGCCGCGATCGCCGATGTGAAGAACGGACTTGCCGGAGAAGTGCCGATGCATCTGCGCGACGCCCACTATCCGGGGGCGAAAGAGCTCGGTCATGGTGAGGGCTACAAATACTCGCACGACTATCCGCACGGGGTCGCCGATCAGGAGTACCTGCCGGAGTCGCTGCGTGGGAAGGCCTACTATTCTCCGACGGGCAACGGAATGGAACGCAGCATGGCTGAGAGGCTCGAGAACCTCAGGCGGCTGCTGCGACCCTGATAGCTTTGGAACAGACGCGGTGACGGGCAGAGACGTCGTCGGCGGCGCTGATCGAGGAGGACGGCATGGCAGACATCGTCATCACGATCGCCGCCGCGCTGGCGCTGGGACTCATCGCCCATGAGCTGCGCATTCCGCCGCTCGTCGGATTCCTCGCGGCCGGATTCCTCCTGCACGTCTTCGGCTTCACCGCCTTCGCAGGACTGCAGCAGGTATCGGACATCGGAGTCGTCCTGCTGCTGTTCACAATCGGACTGAAATTCGATCTGCGCTCCCTGCTCCAACCCGAAGCCCACGGCACCGCTGCGCTGCACATGATCACGGTGGTCCTCCTCGGTGCCGGGACGATCGGAGCTGCCGCAGCCATCGGCATCGTCAGCGTCGGCGGGGGACTGGGCACCTTGGCGCTGCTCGGCTTCGCCCTCTCGTTCTCCTCCACGGTGCTCGTGGTCAAAGTGCTCGAAGACCGCTCCGACGACGGGTCCTACTACGGGCAGATCGCGATTGCGATCCTCGTCCTCCAGGACCTCGCTGCGGTCGCCTTCATCACGATCGCAGGCGAAGAGTCGCCGAGTCCCTGGGCGTTCGCGCTCGTCCTGATCGTTCCCGTGGTCTGGGTGCTGCGACGGCTCCTCGACCGCGTCGGACGCGGTGAGCTGCTCGTCCTCTTCGGCGTCGTCATGGCCTTGGGGCCCGGCTATGTCGCCTTCGAATCAGTCGGCATCCACGGCGACCTCGGAGCGCTGGTGCTCGGACTTCTCTTCTCCACCCACCCGCGAGCCGTGGAGATGTCGAAGTCGCTGTTCAGCGTCAAAGAGCTCTTCCTCGTCGGGTTCTTCGTCGTCATCGGGCTCCAAGCGGTCCCCACCTGGTCGGATCTGCTCATGGCGCTGGCCCTGTGCGTCGTGCTGCTGCCGTTCAACTTCGCGAGCTTCTACCTCATGGGTCGCCTCTTCGGCCTGCGCAACCGCACCAGCGTGCGCACCAGCCTGGCCCTGAGCAACTTCTCCGAATTCGCACTCATCGTCGTCGCCGTCGGAGTCGACCACGGACTCTTCGAGGGCAACTGGCTGACCATCACCGCCCTCGCCGTGGCACTGGGGATGATCGGCTCCTCCCTGGCGAACGCCTACAGCCTCCAGATCGTCGCGAAGCTCGACGCGATCCTGCCGGACGAGAACGAGAGCCGGCTGCGGGCCAACGATCGGCCGCTCGACACCGGAGATGCGGAGGTCGTCGTCCTCGGCATGGGCCGCATCGGTCGCGGAGCCTACGAGCGCTTCGTCGAACGCGGCGACCGCAGCGTCATCGGCATCGACAACGACCACACAGTCATCGAAGCCCTGCACGCCGACGAGTTCACAGTGCTCGAAGGCGACGCCACCGACCACGAATTCTGGCACCGCCTCGTCGTCGGGGGCAGCGCCCACACCGTCGTTCTCGCCATGGCCCTGCACGACTCGAACACCTTCGCTCTTGAACAGCTGCGCATCGCCGGCTTCCCCGGGACCATCGCCGCGGTCGTCCAACGCCCCGATCAGGCCGAGCACTTCGCCCGTGCCGGGGTCCACGCGGTGATCAACATCTACAGCGGGTCAGGAGCGGCCGTGGCCGATGCCGCGATCGACAGCCACGAAGACGACTGTCGGAAGTGACAGCGGGCTGCCGGCAGTGACAGCGGTGCCTGCGGATCGGTCGGCCGGCAAGGGCGGACGGTTCGCCTCAGTCGGCAAGATCACAGCGGCGAGGCCGCCGATCGGCTTTGCGACGGGCGGTGTGCACCCGCTAAGATGGACAGCTGTTGTGCCTGCACCCTAAAGGCGGTCGGTGCGAGCGGATCTCGACGCTCAATCCCTCTTTCCCATCCGGGGAAACAACAGTCGCGTTCGGGGCGAGAACCGCAGAGGCCCACCGCGGCAGAACACATTGATGAAAGGTAATACAGTGCCAGCACCAGCACGTAATCGCCGTATGACGCGCCTCTCGCGCGCCCTCGGCATTGCTCTGACACCCAAGGCCGAGAAGTACTTCGAGCGTCGCCCGTACCCTCCAGGTGAGCACGGTCGCGCCCGTCGTCGCAACGACAGCGACTACTCGGTCCGCCTCAAGGAGAAGCAGCGTCTGCGCGCGCAGTACGGCATCCGTGAGGCCCAGATGCTCAAGACCTACAAGGAAGCCAACCGTCTGCCCGGTCTGACCGGTGAGACAATGGTCGAGCTCCTCGAATCGCGTCTCGACGCCCTCGTCCTGCGTTCGGGATTCGCCCGCACCATGGCCCAGGCCCGTCAGTTCGTCGTCCACCGTCACATCACGGTCGACGGACAGCGCGTGGACCGTCCCTCCTTCCGCGTGAAGGAAGGCCAGACCATCCAGGTGCACGAGCGTTCGGCTTCGATGGATCCGTTCCAGGTCGCCGCCGCCGGTGGTCACAAGGACGTTCTGCCCGCAACGCCGGGATACCTCAACGTGAACCTCGAGGGCCTGCAGGCAACTCTGCTGCGCACCCCGAAGCGCGAAGAGGTGCCGATCACCTGTGACGTTCAGCTCGTCGTCGAGTTCTACTCGCGCTGATCTGCTGAACACAGCGCATCGCGCCACCGCGACTGCCCGGGACCGCACGGTTCCGGGCAGTCGCGCATTCACGGCACGGGCGTCCACTGTACGGCGCGTGCACCCGCAGGTTCGGCGCGGGCGTCAGCGGGTTCGGCTTCGGCCCACTCAAAGGCGAATAGCACTGTTTCAAACAGGGGCTATTCACCTGAAAGTGGGCTGTTCGGTTAGAAACTCCGCAGGACGCACGTCGCGGGGGCGGAAGTGGTCCGCCGAACGGAGTGGGAGCGGCGGACTCGGGGAGCAGTCGACTCTGACCCACCCGGCACGCCGCGCCACATCGCATATTGCGGCGGAGCCATTAAACTGGTCCCTGTTAAGTGCGGGTACGCACGAGTAAGTGTCGCGCCGGGCTCATCCGCCCGGCGGAGCACAGGCAATATCTGAAAGGCCTTGGATTGAAGACGGCAGAGATCAAACAACGCTGGTTGGACTACTTCGAAGCGAACGGGCACACCGTGGTCCCCTCGGCGTCGGTGATCAGCTCCGATCCGTCCATCCTGTTCAACATCGCGGGAATGGTCCAGTTCATTCCCTACCTCACCGGCCGGGAGCCGGCCCCGTTCAACCGCGCCACCAGCGTCCAGAAATGCGTGCGCACCGGAGACATCGAAGAGGTCGGCAAGACGACCCGCCACGGCACCTTCTTCCAGATGAACGGCAACTTCTCCTTCGGCGACTACTTCAAGCGCGATGCCATCAAGTTCGCCTGGGGACTGCTGACGACCCCCGTCGCCGAGGGCGGCCTCGGCTTCGACCCGGAGCTGCTGTGGGCGACAGTGCACGAGGACGATCTCGAGACCATCGACATGTGGCTCGAGGAGACCTCCGTTCCCCGTGAGCGCATCCAGCTGCGCGACAACGAGGACAACTACTGGCACACCGGCCAGCCCGGCCCCGGCGGCTACTGCTCGGAGATCTACTTCGACCGCGGCCCCGCCTACGGCGTCGACGGCGGACCCGTGGCCGACGAAGACCGCTACATCGAGATCTGGAACCTCGTGTTCATGGAGTTCGAACTCTCCGAGGTTCGCTCGAAGGTCGACTTCGACGTGGCCGGCGAGCTGCCGGCGAAGAACATCGATACCGGCATGGGACTCGAACGTGTCGCCTTCCTGCTCCAGGGCGTGGAGAACATGTACGAGATCGACGAGGTCTTCCCCGTCATCGAGGCCGCCAGCCGTCTGGCGGATCGGACGTACGGAGAGGACGAGCACGCCGATGTGCAGCTGCGCGTCGTCGCCGACCATGTCCGTTCGGCCCTGATCATCATCGGCGACGGGGTCCGCCCCGGCAACGAAGGCCGCGGCTACATCCTCCGCCGCCTGCTCCGCCGTGCCGTGCGTGCCATGCGTCTGCTCGGAGTCAAGGAAGAAGTCCTGCCCGAGCTGCTGCCCGTCTCCATGCAGGCCATGAAGCTGTCCTACCCGGAACTCGAAACGGACTTCGACCGCATCTCCCGGGTCGCCTACGCCGAGGAGAAGGCGTTCCTGCGCACCCTCGAATCCGGCACTCAGCTGTTCGCCAATGCCGCGAAGTCACTCGACGGCGCGGACAAGACCATCAGCGGGGACATCGCCTTCGCTCTCCACGACACCCACGGATTCCCCATCGACCTCACTCTCGAGATGGCGTCCGAAGCCGGACTGAGCGTCGACGAGGCCGGGTTCCGTGAGCTGATGAGTGAACAGCGCACCCGCGCCAAGGCCGATGCCAAGGCGAAGAAGGGCGGCGGCCACACCGACCTGTCCGCCTATTCGGCGCTGCTCGACGAAGGTGCCAGCGAATTCGTCGGCTATGACCGACTCGAGTCCGACTCCCGCGTGCGAGGAATCGTCGTCGATGGGGTCGCCGCCGAGGTGCTCACCGCCGGTCAGAGCGGCGACGTCGTCCTCGACCTGACCCCGTTCTACGCCGAATCCGGCGGTCAGCGCGCCGACGTCGGCCTCATCTCCGGCCATGGCTTCACCGCCCGGGTCAGCGACGTCCAGAATCCGGTCAAGGGACTGCCTGCCCACCGGGTCGAGGTGATCGACGGAGAGCTGCGCGTCGGTGACGAGGTGCTCGCCGCCGTCGACCACGACCACCGGTTCCAGGGCGCACAGGCCCACACCGCCACCCACCTCGTCCACGCTGCGCTGCGCGAGATCCTCGGCAGCCACGCCGTGCAGGCCGGTTCGCTCAACCAGCCCGGATACATGCGCTTCGACTATTCGTTCCCCGAAGCCCCGAGCACCCAGATGCGGGCCGAGATCGAAGAGGTCGCGAACCTCGCGGTGCGCTCGAACTACGAAGTCGGCACCGAATACATGTCCTTCGACGACGCGAAGAAGTCCGGTGCCATGGCGCTCTTCGGCGAGAAGTACCCGAACGTCGTGCGCGTCGTCGACATCGGCGGACCCTTCTCTCGCGAACTCTGCGGCGGCACCCACGTCGGTGCCTCCGCGGAGGTCGGCCCGATCTCCGTGCTCTCCGAAGCCTCCGTCGGCTCCGGAGTCCGGCGCATCGAAGCCGCTGTCGGCATGGACGCCTTCCGGTCCCTGGCCGCCGAGCGGACCATCGTGTCCTCACTCTCGGAGATGCTCAAGGTCCCCGGCACCGACGTCACCTCACGCGTGTCCGACCTGATGAGCCGGCTCAAGGACGCCGAGAAGGAGATCGCTCGCCTCAACGCCCAGCAGCTGCTGGCCTCTTCGGGCAAGTTCCTCGATGAGGCGCAGACCGTGGGCCAGACGCTGTTCGTGCAGGCCGAACTCGGCGACATCGCCAATGCCGGAGACATCCGCACACTGGTCACCGATCTGCGCAACCGGGTCGCCGACCGTCAAGCGGTGATCTTCGGCATCGGAGTCAGCAGCGGAAAGCCCGTCGTCGTCATCGCCACCACCGAGGCGGCCCGTGCCGCCGGTCTGCAGGCAGGAAAGCTCGTGGCGCTGGCCTGCGGCGAACTCGGCGGCGGAGGCGGCGGCAAGCCCGACCTCGCCCAGGGCGGGGGCAGCAACCCCGCGGCGATCCCGTCAGCCATTGCGGCGGTCAAGGCAGCCATCCAGTGAGTTTCCGCCGAGGTCGCCGGCTGGGTCTCGACATCGGTTCCGTGCGGATCGGTGTCGCCTCCAGCGACCCCGACGGGATTCTGGCCACCCCGCTCACCGTCGTTCGTCGAGCAGATGAACCGGCGGCGCTGCGGCAGCTGCGCGACATCGTCGACGAATACGAACCCATCGAACTCCTGGTGGGGGACCCGAAGTCCCTCGACGGCGCCGCCCGGGCCGCAGCCACCTCGGCGTTGGAATTCGCCCGCCGGATCGCCGCGGCCACAGGCACACCCGTCCGTCTCGTCGACGAACGCTTCACCACCGTCGAGGCCCACCAGGCTCTCGCCGCAGCCGGGAAATCGTCACGCCAGCGACGCGAGATCGTCGATGCCCAAGCCGCCGTGATCATCCTCCAGAACGCCCTCGAATACGAACACAACACCGGTGTCCCCGCCGGCCGTGAGATGCCCGACGAGGAGAACGACGTATGAGCCCGATCACCGAAGAGTTCTCGACCGACGAAGGACTGTCCCGCGCAGAGATCCGCGCGAAGAAACGGCGCAGAATGATGCGCCGGCGACGGACGACGACGATCGTGATCATCTGCATCCTCGTCTTCGGCGTCGGGGGCTTCTTCGGCGTGCGTGCGGCCGGGGGAGTCTTCGACGACCTGTTCGGACCGAAAGGCGACTACGAGGGTCAGGGCACGAACGAGGTCTCGATCGAGATCGCTCCCGGATCCTCGGCGCGCACCGTGGCCAACCAGCTCGTCGAAGCCGGAGTGATCATGAACTCCGAGCCCTTCCTCGACGAGATCGAACGCCGTGAGGCGACCATCCAGGCCGGGACCTGGACGATGCGGGAGAAGATGAGCTCGAAGGCCGCGGTCGAAGCGCTCATCAACCCCATCGCCCCGCCGAAGATCACAGTCGCCGAAGGCAAACAGGTCGAAGAGATCAAGGCGATCATGATCGAATCGGGGATGAACGCCGACGAGGTCGACAAAGCCATCGACGATAAGACCCCGAAGGACTACGGACTCGAGATCGACGCGCCGAGCCTCGAAGGCTATCTGTACCCGGCGACCTACGACCTCAACAAGCAGAAGACCGCCGAGGACATCGTTCAGGAGATGGTCGACAAGACCGAGACCGAACTCGACGAACTGGGAATCGAGAGCAAGGACGCCAACCGCATCCTCACGCTGGCCAGCCTCGTGGAGAAGGAATCCCCGGGAGACCCCGAGGTGCGATCGAAGGTTGCCAGGTCCTTCCTCAACCGCATCTCCGACAAATCGCAGACCGGGGGACTGCTCCAATCGGATGCGACCGTGGCTTATATCCACGGTGCCCGCTCCGACCTGACGACGACGAAGAAGGAACGCCAGTCCGACTCGCCGTACAACACGTACAAGAAGAAGGGTCTGCCTCCCGGGCCCATCAACTCGCCGAGCAAGGGCGCCGTCGAGGCGGCGCTCGAACCCGCCGACGGTGACTGGCAGTTCTTCGTCGCGACGAACCCGGACACGGGGGAGACCAAGTTCGCAGACAATTACGAGGACCACAAGAAGAACGTCGAGATCTACCGCAAGTGGCTGCGCGAGCACAGCAAGGACGACGGATAGCCGGTGAGGATACTTGCCGCAGTGCTCGGTTCGCCGATCGCACACTCGAAGTCCCCGCTGCTCCACCGCGCCGCCTTCGCAGCGTTGAACCTGGAATCCAGCGAGTACTCCCGGTACGAAATCGGCTCGGAGGAGCTCGAGGAATTCCTCGACTCCCACCCCGATCACACCGGCTTCTCGCTGACGATGCCGTTGAAGGACCGACTCGTCACACTCGCCGCCGAACGCGGGTGGAACCTCGACGAGACGGCGACACTGACGGCCGCCGGCAACACCCTTGTGCGCTACCGCGGAGAGGTGCAGGTGGCGAACACCGACGTCGAGGGCATCGTGCGTGCCATCGCCCCGCACAGGGAATCAGGACCGTCCGTGGCCGGTGGTGCGGGAGCCGGTCGCGCGACGATCCTCGGCGCCGGAGCCACGGCCGCCTCGGCGCTCGTGGCCTGCCGCGATCTCGGGATCGCACACGTGGACTTCCGCGTCCGCAGCCCGGACCGTGCCCGCCGGGTCCTCGACCTGGCCGAGCGGATCGGTCTGACCGCCTCGGTGGGCGACCTGACCTGGATCGGTCCATCGGAGATCGTCGTCTCGACCCTGCCCGCCGAGGCGGCGCCCGACCCGATCTGGGATGACTCCTTCGCTCGCGGTGCGATCGTCCTCGACGTCGCCTACGCCGCCGATTCGAGCTTCCTCGCCGCGGCCGCCGCTCGCGGTCTGCGCCCCGTCGCGGGAACCGCCATGCTCGTCGAGCAGGCCGTCGCCCAGTTCGAGATGTTCCTCGCCGCAGCCAGGGCCGACGACGCATCGGAGGTGGACAATCTGTCGACGTCGAAGACCCTGCCGGCAGCAGACGACCTGTCCGGGCGGGTCGCGGCGGCCATGTACGCAGCACTCGAGGTTCCGCCGGTCCGGGCGCAGGACTGAACCGGCGATCGCGATGGACACCGGAGTGCTGCACGGGATGACCATCGGAGTCACGGTTCTGGCCGCTCTGGCCTGCGGTCTCATCCTCGCCGTGACCCCACGGGCCTGGCTCAACGACTCCGCGCACCTGCAGCGGTGGCAGTCATCCAGATGGGCTCGCGGCATGGGACCGATGCTGCTCGGCCCCATCATCGCCGCGGCAGTCGCCGTCGTATTCACCCTCTTCGTGCTCGCACCACTGGAGACAGGGTGGAGCGCCTATGCGCCGCTGGGCGGAACGACGTTCGCCCCGGGCCAGCCGAACTCCGCCGATCGCATCGTCTCCGCCCTGTTGCTGGGTCTCATAGCAGGCGCCACATCATTCCTCGTTACCGCGGATGTCAGCGTACGCAGGCTGCCTGATCGGATCGTCATCCCCCTGTCTCTGGTCGCACTCGGACTCATCATCACAGGGTCCGTGCTCGGAGCGCTGCCGATGTGGTTCTGGTCATTCTTCGCCGGACTCCTCGGACTGGGCGCCTTCGCTGCGCTGCACCTGGTGGGTCGAGCGCTGCGGGCGCGGACGATGGGGCTCGGGGACGTCAAGCTCGCGTTCATCGTCTTCGCCGTGCCCGGTCTCTTCGATCCGTGGGCACCTGCGCTCGTGCTTGTCGCCATGATGCTCATCAGCGGGGCCTGGGCGCTCATCGGAGCGATCCGAGCCGGGCGGGTGCGCGGGGTGACCATCGCCTTCGGACCGGCCATGCTTTCCGGCATGTGGCTCGGGTGCCTGTTCGCCCCAATACTTTTGTAGAATCGGTGGAATGTTGAGATGGCTGACTGCAGGCGAATCCCACGGCGAAGCGCTGACTGGGATCATTGAGGGGCTTCCCGCCCATGTACCGATCACCAGGGACGATATTCGTGCGAGCCTGGCTCGCCGCCGACTCGGCTATGGCCGCGGCGCACGGATGAAGTTCGAAGCCGACGAGGTGCGTCTCCTCGGCGGTGTCCGACACGGTCAGACCTTGGGCTCACCGGTGGCGATCGAGGTCGGCAACACCGAATGGCCGAAGTGGGAATCCGTGATGAGCCCGGATCCCGTCGACTCGTCAGAACTCGAGGGTCTGGCGCGCAATGCCCCGCTGACTCGGCCGCGTCCGGGCCATGCCGATATCGTCGGCATGCAGAAGTACGGCTTCGACGAAGCCCGCCCCGTGTTGGAGCGCGCCTCGGCGCGTGAGACCGCGATGCGCGTGGCACTGGGCACGGTGGCCGCGAAGTTCCTCGGCGAATTGGGCATCACCCTCGTCTCCCACACCGTGGCCATCGGCGGCGCCGAACACGCTGCCGATACGCTGCCTGCGCTGCCGACCGCGTCCGATGTCGAAGCCCTCGACGCCGATCCGGTCCGCTGCTTCGACGCCGACCTCTCGGCGGCGATGGTCACCGAGATCGACGCGGCGAAGAAGGCCGGGGACACCCTCGGCGGAGTCGTCGAAGTCCTCGCCTACGACCTGCCTCCGGGGCTGGGCTCCCACGTGCATTGGGACCGTCGTCTCGACTCCCGTCTGGCCGGTGCCCTCATGGGCATCCAGGCGATCAAGGGCGTCGAGGTCGGAGACGGATTCCTCACCACGAAGCGTCCCGGCTCGCAGGCCCATGACGAACTGGAAGTCGGACCCGACGGATTCCGTCGCACGAGCAATCGTGCCGGCGGCACGGAAGGCGGAATGTCCACGGGCGGTCCGCTGCGGGTGCGGGCGGGGATGAAGCCGATCGCCACGGTGCCGCGTGCCCTGGCGACGGTCGACGTCGAAACCGGTGAGGCCGCGAAGGCGAACCATCAGCGTTCCGACGTGTGCGCGGTTCCCGCCTCGGGAGTCGTCGCGGAAGCCATGGTGGCACTGGTGCTCGCCGAAGCCGTCGCCGAGAAGTTCGGCGGAGACTCCGTTGCCGAGACGAAGCGGAACCTGGAAGCCTACGTTGCGGCCATTCCGGAGAACCTCCGCATCGGACGATGAACCACACCCCGCTGCCCAAACCGGTTCCGCCCTTGGAACCGGTCCCCGCCGCGCTCTCGCGCATCGTGCTCTCCGGTCCGCCGGCGGCAGGGAAATCGACGATCGGTCGGCTGCTCGCCGACCGGCTCGGCCTGCCGCTGACGGACACGGACGCGAACATCGTCGACAAGTACGGGGTCATCTCGGAGATCTTCGTCGAACGCGGCGAAGACCACTTCCGACGCATCGAACGCGAGGTCGTGCGCAGAGCACTGCGTCGTCTGCTCGATCGTCCGGGCATCGTGTCCCTGGGCGGGGGAGCGATCCTCAACCCCGGCACCCGGGCCCAGCTGCGACATCCGGCGATCAAGGTCGTGCACATCGATATCGACGTCGACACAGTGTCCCAGCGGCTGACCGCCCCGCACCGACCGCTGCTGCGCGGTGCCGGCAGCCCGGTGGAGAACTGGCTGGCCCTGGTCAACGAACGCGAACCGCTGTACGAACAGGTCGCGACCTTCCGGGTTCAGGCCTCGAACTCACCGCCGTCGACGGTGGTCAACCGAGTCGTCGACGTCCTCACCGGCCTGCAGCGAGCCGAGGAGTACGCGAAATACGCCGATCCCGACGACGACGGATCCGGCCAACAGCGCTGAGCACAGGCCCTGCGGTGAGACGTCCGCGACCACATCGGTCACCCGTTTCGCCGCCGGGAGCCGGTGAGGGCTAGGCTGGATCCGGCCCACGGAACAGGTGCCTCGACTCCGAGCACTCACCGGGCGGCCGAGCCTTGAGAGAAGACGATGAACGATCAGGAAGACGGACGAATGAGCCTCACACGCATCAATGTGGACGCCGGCGGGAACTACCCCGTCCTCGTCGGCCAGGGACTGCTCGGCGAACTGCCCGAGCTGCTCGGAAACCGCGTCGAGAAGGTCCTCGTCATCCACCCCCGCGCACTGCGCACCACCGGTGAGACCGTTCGCGACGACCTTGCCGCAGCCGGTCTCGAGGCCGTGGCCGCGGAGATCCCCGACGCCGAAGAGGCCAAACACGTCCAGGTCGCCGCATTCTGCTGGCAGGTCCTCGGCCAATCCGACTTCACCCGCACCGACGCGATCATCACCGTCGGCGGGGGAGCGGTGAGCGACCTCGGCGGATTCGTCGCCGCCACCTGGCTGCGCGGAATCAAGGTCATCCACATCCCCACCACCGTGCTCGGCATGGTCGACGCCTCCGTCGGCGGCAAGACCGGGATCAACACGGCCGAAGGCAAGAACCTCGTCGGCTCCTTCCACGCACCCGCCGGTGTCCTCGTCGACCTCGACACGCTCGGAACCCTGCCGGAGAACGAACTGTTCACCGGCCTCGCCGAGGTGGTCAAGACCGGATTCATCGCCGACCCCGCGATCCTCGATCTCGTATCGAACCACTCGAAGGACGAGATCGCCGATGTGCACGGCCCTGTGCTGCGCGAACTCATCGAACGTTCCATCCGGGTCAAGGCCGATGTCGTCTCCGGAGACTTCAAGGAGTCCGGACGCCGGGAGATACTCAACTACGGCCACACCCTCGGCCATGCGATCGAGCACAAGGAGCGCTACCAGTGGCGTCACGGTGCCGCCGTATCGGTGGGCATGGTCTTCGCCGCCGAGGTGGCGTCGATGATCAAGAGCCTGCCCTATGAAGTCGTCGACCTCCACCGTGAACTGCTCGGCAAACTCGGACTGCCGGTGGGCTACCGTTCCGATGTGTGGCCGCAGCTGCTGGACACGATGAAGAGGGACAAGAAGGCCCGCGGGGCGATGCTGCGGATGGTGCTGCTCAGTGATATCGGCGAACCGAGCACCGTCGAGATCCCCGATGCCTCCATCCTCTTCACCGCCTACCAGGAGATCGGCGAGGATTCGCCGACGGTTCCCCTCGGCATCGGCCTCGGCCTCGACTGACCCCGCCCGGATGGAAGCGTCCCGCTGGGCTTGCTAGACTTGCCCAGTGGCGCGTTCGTCGACCCCGCACCTCGGGGTCCTCCGACGCGTCGTGCCGACTGCGATCACCATTCGGTGATCAGGACTGAACCGAAGAAGGACGAATTAGTGGCGACAACGAACGACCTGAAGAACGGCCTTGTGCTCAACCTCGACAACCAGCTGTGGCAGGTGCTCGAATTCCAGCACGTCAAGCCCGGAAAAGGACCGGCCTTCGTCCGCACCAAGCTGAAGAATGTCATCTCCGGCAAGATCATCGACAAGACCTTCAACGCCGGCACCAAGGTCGAGACCGCGAATGTCGACCGCCGCGATATGCAGTACCTCTACCATGACGGCACCGACTACGTGTTCATGGATGCCAAGGACTACGACCAGGTCAACATCTCCGCAGACCTCGTCGGCGACGCCGCGAACTACATGCTCGAGAACCAGGATCTGCAGATCTCCTTCCACGAGGGCACCCCGCTCTCTGTCGAGCTGCCGCCCTCGGTGGAACTGACCATCACCCACACGGAACCCGGACTCCAGGGCGACCGTTCGACCGGTGGTTCGAAGCCCGCGACCCTCGAGACCGGCTACGAGATCCAGGTGCCCCTGTTCCTCGAAGAAGGCGTGAAGGTCAAGGTCGACACCCGCAGCGGCGACTACCTCGGTCGCGTCAAGTAAGTGGCGTCCGCACGTACCCGAGCCCGTCGCCGGGCTCTCGAGCTGCTCTTCGAAGCCGGGCAGCGTCGACTGGCCATGGACGAACTCGTCACCATGCGGTCGAACGATCCCGACTACCCGATGAAGGAATACGCGGTCGAGATCGTCAAGGGCATCACCGAGAAGCAGGCGGAGATCGACGAGATCATCTCCACCTACTCAGAAGGCTGGACCCTGGATCGGATGCCGGCCGTCGACCGGTCGCTGCTGGAGATCGGGACCTGGGAGATGCTGTACAACGACGAGGTACCCGACAAAGTGGCCATCGACGAAGCAGTGTCCCTGGCCAGACAGTTCTCCACAGATGACTCTCCCGGCTTCGTCTCGGGGTTGCTCTCCCGCATCCTCGACGTCAAACCGACACTCATCTGAGGCGGCGGGTCCGCACTCCGGACCCGCCCGCCGGTGGGCACCGCACCGGGTTTACAATCGAATCGAACCACTCCTTTAACCACCGTCCAGAGAGGCGGAGAAGGGGAAATATGACACAGCGAACAGTGCTGGACGCCCCCGATATCTCGCGGGCGATCACCCGCATCGCGCACGAGATCATCGAATCCAACAAGGGCAGCGACGACCTCGTCCTCCTGGGCATTCCGCGCCGCGGAGTCCCGCTCGCCCACCGACTCGCCGAGGCGATCGCCTCCATCTCCGGCCGGCCCGAGACCGCAGGCGAACTCGCCGGCAGCCTCGACATCACCATGTACCGTGACGATCTGCGCGGCGGCTCCTACCGGGCGCCCGAACCCACCACCATCCCGAGTGCGGGAATCGATGCGAAGACCGTCGTCCTCGTCGACGATGTGCTCTTCTCCGGACGCACCATCCGCGCCGCCCTCGACGCCCTTGCCGATGTCGGTCGGCCCGCCAAGGTCCGCCTCGCCGTCCTCGTCGACCGCGGCCACCGGGACCTGCCGATCCGTGCCGACCATGTCGGCAAGAACCTTCCGACCTCTAGCAGTGAACGCGTCAACGTCTCCCTGACCGAAATCGACGGAGACGACTCCGTGAGCATCTCGGGAGGCCGCGAATGAAACATCTGCTCGACACCGCATCGCTGAGCCGAGACGACGCCATCGGCATCCTCGATATCGCCGAGGAGATGACTCTCGTCTCCGAACGCGAGGTCAAGAAGCTCCCCGTGCTGCGGGGACGCACAGTGGTCAACCTGTTCTTCGAGGACTCCACACGCACCCGACTGTCCTTCGAGGCCGCAGCCAAACGGCTCTCGGCCGATGTGCTCAACTTCTCCGCCAAGGGCTCCTCCGTGTCGAAGGGTGAGAGCCTCCAGGACACGATCCAGACGATCTCGGCGATGGGCGCCGATGCCATCGTCGTCCGCCATTCCGGAGCGGGCACCGCCCACCGCCTCGCCCATACCGGGTGGATCGACGTCCCCGTCGTCAACGCCGGCGACGGCACCCACGAACACCCCACCCAGGCGCTCCTCGACGCTTTCACCCTGCGTCGGGCACTCGCCGGAGTCCCCGCCTCGGGGCCGGTGCAAGGGGGACCCCGCGGTCAGGGACTCGACGGAGCGAAGGTTGCCATCGTCGGAGACATCCTGCACTCCCGAGTGGCTCGGTCGAACGTCCACCTGCTCGCCCGCCTCGGCGCGGACGTCCACCTCATCGCACCACCCACCCTGCTGCCCTGGGGAGTGTCGAACTGGCCGGTGACCATCCACTTCGACTTCGATTCGGCGCTGAGCGCCGAGGACTTTGCAGCCGTGATGATGCTGCGCGTCCAACACGAGCGGATGCACGAATCCTTCTTCCCCAACGAACGCGAATACGCCCGCCTGTGGGGACTGAGCGCGGCTCGTCTGGCCAAACTGCCGGAGACGAGCTTCATCATGCACCCAGGGCCCATGAACCGCGGCTTCGAAATCTCCGCTGCCGCAGCGGACTCACCCCGCGCCCTCGTCCTCGACCAAGTCGAGAACGGAGTGTGCGTGCGCATGGCGGTCCTCTACCGTCTGCTGACCGGTCAGGAGGAGACCAATGACTGATTACCTCATCCGCGGTGCCGATGTGCTCGGACGCGGAGTCGCCGATATCGCGATCCAGGACGGTCGCATCGTCGACCCCGAACTGCTGAGCACAAGCGACTATGAAACAGTCGACGCCGCAGGACTCGTGGCCCTGCCGGGACTCGTCGACATGCACACCCACCTGCGCGAACCCGGCAAGGAAGACGCCGAGACCGTGCTCACCGGATCACGCTCAGCCGCCTCGGGAGGGTTCACCTGCGTTCACGCCATGGCGAACACCGCGCCCGTGGCCGACACCGCCGGTGTCGTCGAACAGGTTCACCGCCTCGGCCGCGCCGCCGGGTTCACCGAAGTCGTACCCGTCGGCGCCGTGACCACCGGACTCGAGGGAAAGCAGCTCGCCGAGCTGGGAGCCATGGCGCGCTCCGGAGCTCGCGTGCGGATGTTCTCCGATGACGGAATCTGCGTCTCCGATCCGCTGCTCATGCGCCGCGCCCTCGAATACGTCAAGACCTTCGACGGGATCATCGCCCAGCACGCACAGGAACCTCGCCTGACCGAAGGCGCACAGATGAACGAGGGAACGGTCTCGGCCGAACTCGGACTGCCCGGCTGGCCAGCCGTCGCCGAGGAGTCGATCATCGCCCGCGATGTGCTCCTGGCCGAACACGTCGGGTCCCGACTCCACATCTGCCACGTCTCCACGGCCGGCAGCGTCGACCTCATCCGCTGGGCCAAGGCACGGGGGGTCGCCGTGACCGCCGAGGTCACACCGCACCATCTCATGCTCACCGACGAACTCGTGCGCACGTTCGACCCCGTCTACAAGGTCAACCCGCCGCTGCGCACCGACCGCGACGTGCAGGCACTCCGGGCTGCACTGGCAGACGGCACGATCGACGTCGTCGGCACTGACCACGCCCCGCACACCGCCGAACACAAGTGCAGCGAATGGACCGCAGCGGCCATGGGTATGGTCGGCATGGAATCCGCCCTGTCGATCGTCGTCGCCGCCATGGCCGACCACGACTTCGACTTCGGCGATGTGGCGCGCGTGATGTCCTCGGCTCCGGCCCGGATCACCGGAGCCTCCGGGCACGGCAGCCTCGAGCTCGGAGCGAGTGCGAACATCGTCCTCGTCGACCCGGCAGCACCGCACCGCATCGAACCCGCCGACCACGCCACAAAGGGACGCAACAACCCCTTCGCCGGCGTCGAAGTCACCGCGCAGGTCACCGACACCTTCTTCTACGGCCACCGGGTCTTGGCCGCAGGGGCACTCACCACACCCCACCCGGCAGGAGCAACATGGACACAACAATAGGCACACTCATCGTCGCGGCAGTCATCCTCCTCGTGATCGTCGCGATCGCCTGGGGATGGAGCCGACGCAAACGGGCCCAGTCAGAGGTCGTCACCCCGCCGAAGCCCCATATGGGCATCAAGGCCGTGGGCGAGCCGGTCGAAGGCTCCTATGTGTCGACGACGAAGGCCGGCCATCCGCTCGAACGCGTCGCCGTCCACGGCCTGGGCATCCGTACTACCGGGGAACTCGTCGTCACCGACGGGGGAGTGATCATGGACCTGGCCGGACGAGAGGACTTCCTCATCCCGCGCCGCGACATCGTCTCCGTGGACACCACGAACGGGATGATCGGGAAATTCGTCGAACGCGGAGGCATCATCCGCATCACCTGGCACCTGGGCGACACCCTCGTCGACACGGGCTTCCGCGCCCGCTACGCCGCATCCACCACCCCCACCGTCGACCGCATCCGCGAAATGATCGAAGAGGCACAATGAGCTTTTCCACCACCCCCGCCGTCCTCGTCCTCGAAGACGGCCGGACCTTCCACGGATCCGCCTACGGACACATCGGCGAAACCACCGGTGAGGCCGTGTTCGTCACCGCCATGTCCGGCTACCAGGAGACGCTGACAGACCCGTCCTACCACCGACAGATCATCATCCAGGCCGCTCCGCACATCGGCAACACCGGAGTCAACCGCACCGATGACGAATCCGCCCAGATCTGGGCCGCCGGCTACGTCGTCCGCGATGCCTCCCGGATCTCATCGAACTGGCGCTCCGAAGGCGACCTGGCCGACTGGTTGACCGAGTCCGGGATCGTCGGCATCTCCGACGTCGACACCCGAGCCCTGACCCGCCACCTGCGCGACAAGGGAGCCATGCGCGTGGGCATCTTCTCCGGACCCGCCGCCGAGGCGCCCGAATCCGAACTCCTCGCCCGTGTCCAGGCGTCTCCGCAGATGGCCGGAGCCAACCTCGTCGACGAGGTCTCGATCACCGAACCCCGACTCATCCCCGCCCGCGGGGAGAAGCGCTTCAGCGTCGCCGCCGTCGACCTCGGCATCAAATCGATGACCCCCGAACGACTGAGCGAACGCGGAATCGACGTGCACCTGCTGCCGTCGACGATCAGCTTCGACGAGATCCGGGCCCTGGGCGTCGACGGAGTCTTCTTCTCGAACGGCCCCGGCGACCCCGCCACCGCAGACGACCAAGTCGAACTGCTGCGCGCCGTGCTCGACGCCCGAATCCCGTTCTTCGGCATCTGCTTCGGCAACCAGCTGCTCGGTCGCGCCCTGGGCTTCGGCACCTATAAGCTGCCCTTCGGCCACCGCGGGATCAACGTGCCCGTGATGGACCGGACCACGGAGAAGGTCGAGATCACCTCGCAGAACCACGGCTTCGCCGTCGACGCTCCGCTGACAGGCGAGACCACCGCCCCGCACAAGGCTGACTACGGCCGGGTGACCGTCTCCCATGTGTGCCTCAACGACGACGTCGTCGAGGGACTCGCCTGCCTCGACATTCCCGCCTTCTCCGTCCAATTCCACCCCGAGGCTGCGGCCGGCCCGCACGATTCGAGCTACCTGTTCGATCGCTTCGTCGACCTCATGTCCGCTTCCCAGGCCGATTCGGCTGCCCAGGCCTAAGGAGAACCCCCAATGCCATTGAGACACGACCTCAAATCCGTCCTCGTCATCGGCTCCGGCCCCATCGTCATCGGCCAGGCCTGCGAATTCGACTACTCCGGCACCCAGGCCTGCCGCGTGCTGCGCTCCGAGGGCCTGCGCGTCATCCTCATCAATTCGAACCCGGCGACGATCATGACCGACCCGGACATCGCCGACGCCACCTACGTCGAACCGATCGATCCGGACGTCATCGAGACGATCATCGAGAAGGAACGCCCCGACGCGCTCCTGCCCACCCTGGGCGGACAGACCGCACTCAACGCGGCCATCGCCCTCCACGACGCCGGAGTGCTCGAGAAGTACGGCGTCGAACTCATCGGTGCCGACGTCGACGCCATCCAGCGCGGCGAGGACCGCCAGAAGTTCAAAGACATCGCCGAGGCCTGCGGCGCCGAAGTGGCCAGATCCGCCATCTGCCACACCCTCGACGAAGCCCTTGCCGCCGCCGAGGAGCTCAACTACCCGGTCGTCGTCCGCCCCTCGTTCACCATGGGCGGCCTCGGCTCGGGTATGGCCTATGACGAAGCCGATCTGCGCCGCATCGCCGGCGCCGGCCTGTCCGATTCCATCACCCACGAGGTGCTGCTCGAGGAATCGATCCTCGGGTGGAAGGAATACGAGCTCGAGCTCATGCGCGACAACAAGGACAACGTCGTCGTCGTGTGCTCGATCGAAAACGTCGACCCCGTCGGCGTGCACACCGGCGACTCGATCACAGTGGCCCCGGCCCTGACGCTGACCGACCGGGAATACCAGTCGATGCGCGATATCGGCATCGCCATCATCCGGGCCGTCGGCGTGGACACCGGCGGCTGCAACATCCAGTTCGCCGTCGACCCCAAGACCGGACGCATCATCACCATCGAGATGAACCCACGCGTCTCCCGGTCCTCGGCGCTGGCATCGAAGGCCACCGGCTTCCCGATCGCGAAGATGGCCGCGAAGCTCGCCGTCGGCTACTCGCTCGACGAGATCCCCAACGACATCACGAAGGTCACTCCGGCCAGCTTCGAACCGACCCTGGACTATGTGGTCGTGAAGATCCCGCGCTTCACCTTCGAGAAGTTCCCGGCCGCGGATCCGACCCTGACGACGACGATGAAATCCGTCGGTGAGGTCATGGCCCTGGGCCGCAATTTCACCACCGCGCTGCAGAAGGCGATGCGTTCACTCGAGCAGAAGGACTCCGCGTTCAGCTGGACCGACCTGCCCGACGTCTCCGACGACGACGTCCGCGAATCCGTCCTCGAAGCGATCTCGCACGCCACTGCCGACCGCATCCACTCGGTCCAGCGCGGACTCGCCGCCGGCCTGAGCGCCGAAGAGGTCTTCGACGCCTGCGAGATCGACCCCTGGTATCTCGACCAGATCCAGCTCATCAACGAGGTGGCCGCCTATGTCCGCGACGCCGACGAACTGGACGAGCAGGTCCTGCGGGTCGCGAAGAACCACGGTTTCTCCGACGAGCAGATCGCGGGACTGCGCAGCCTCGACACGAGTGTCGTCACCGGCATCCGCCATGCGCTGCGCGTGCGCCCGGTGTTCAAGACGGTCGACACCTGCGCCGGAGAATTCGAAGCGAAGACTCCCTACCACTACTCGAGCTACGACTCCGAGACCGAGGTCATGCCGCGCGAACGCCCGGCAGTGATCATCCTCGGTTCGGGACCGAACCGCATCGGCCAGGGCATCGAGTTCGACTACTCGTGCGTGCACGCGACCATGGCGATCGGGTCGGCCGACTACGAGACGATCATGGTCAACTGCAACCCGGAGACCGTGTCGACCGACTACGACACCGCCGATCGCCTGTACTTCGAACCCCTGACGTTCGAAGACGTCATGGAGGTTTACCACGCCGAACTCGCCGCCGGCGAGGTCCTCGGCGTCGTGTGCACTCTCGGTGGACAGACCCCGCTGGGCCTGGCCGACAAGCTCAAGGCCGCGGGTGTGCCGGTGCTCGGCACCCAGCCCGAAGCCATCGATCTGGCCGAGGACCGCGGAGAGTTCGGCGCCGTGCTGGAGAGGGCCGGACTCACCGCGCCCAAGCACGGCACCGCAGTGACCGCAGCGGAAGCCGCAGCGATCGCGGAGAACATCGGCTACCCGGTGCTCGTGCGGCCCTCCTACGTCCTCGGCGGACGCGGAATGCAGATCGTCTACGATCGCACCCAGCTGCTCGACTACATGGCCAGCGCCACCGAGATCTCGACCGATCGTCCGGTCCTCGTCGACCGGTTCCTCGAAGACGCCATCGAGATCGACGTCGACGCCCTCTACGACGGCAACGAGGTCTACATCGGCGGAATCATGGAGCACATCGAGGAAGCCGGAATCCACTCCGGTGACTCCGCCTGCGTACTGCCCTCGCTGACTCTGGGCGAGGACGTGCTCGAGCGCGTCCGCCAGGGCACGAAGGCCATCGCCGAAGGTGTGGGCGTACGCGGACTGCTCAATATCCAGTTCGCGATCGCCGCGGATGTCCTCCACGTCATCGAAGCCAACCCCCGTGCCTCGCGGACCGTGCCCTTCGTCTCGAAGGCGACCTCGACCCAGCTGGCCAAGGCCGCGGCGCTCATCGCCGTGGGCCGCACGATCGAGGATCTGCGCGGAGATCTGCTGGCAGCGGCCGGCGACGGCTCGACCCTGCCGCTCGACCATCCGATCGCCGTCAAGGAGGCAGTCCTGCCGTTCCGACGGTTCACCACCGTCGAAGGCAAGATCGTCGACTCGATCCTTGGCCCCGAGATGCGCTCGACCGGTGAGGTCATGGGCATCGACCACAACTTCCCGACCGCCTTCGCGAAGGGACTGCTCGGGGCATCTGTGAAGCTGCCGACCTCGGGCACCGTGTTCGTGTCGGTGGCCGATCGGGACAAGCGCGCCATGGTGCTGCCGGTCAAGGAGCTCGTCGATATGGGCTTCGACGTCGTCGCGACCACCGGCACCGCGGCCGTGCTCTCCCGCTACGGAATCAAGACCACACAGGTGCACAAGCACTTCGAGGCCGATGCCGAAGACCGCACGGTCATCGACTACCTCACCGCGGGCACCATCGACATGGTCATCAACGTGCCGTCGGGTCGGCAGGAACGCGCCGACGGCTATGAGATCCGAGCCGCGGCGACCGCGAACTCCGTGCCGCTGATCACGACGCTGGCCGAATTCGCCGCCGCCGTGACCTCCCTCGAGGTCATCCGCGACTCGAAGTTCGACGTGCGCAGCCTGCAGGATTGGAACGCCTGATGTTCGGCGCCCGACTGGCAGCCGCCATGGACGAGCACGGGCCGCTGTGTGTGGGCATCGACCCGCACGAGCATCTTCTCGCCTCCTGGGGGCTGCCCGCCAGCGCCGCAGGCGTACGGGAGTTCGCCCTCCGCACGGTCTCCGAGCTCAAGGGCTCGGTGGCCGCCGTCAAACCGCAGTCCGCGTTCTTCGAACAGTACGGCTCCGCCGGAGTCGCTGCTCTCGAAGAGACACTGGCCGCGGCCAGGGACGCCGGACTGCTCACCGTCCTCGACATCAAACGCGGTGACATCGGGTCGACCATGGGTGCCTACGCGAAGGCCTACCTCGACCCCGCCTCGGCGCTGGCCGCGGACTCGATCACGGTCTCGCCCTACCTCGGATTCGGCGCTCTGGAGCCGGCCTTCGAACTCGCTGCCGCTCACGGCAAGGGCGTGTTCGTCCTGGCACTGACCTCGAATCCGGAAGGGGCAGAAGTCCAGCATGCCGTGAGAGACCGCGAATCGGTGGCCGGATCGATCGTGTCCCGAGTCCGGCAGCGCAATGCTCAGGCACTGGGGACACCCGACGAGCTCGGTCCCTTCGGACTCGTCGTCGGCGCGACCATCGGCACCGCAGCGCGCGATCTGGGTTTCGATCCCAGTGACTGCGGGGGACCGATCCTCGCTCCGGGCGTCGGTGCACAGGGTGCGGGCCTGACCGAGCTGCGGGCGGTCTTCGGCGGCCGGGCGCTGGAATCGGGACAGGTGCTCGCCACCGCCTCCCGGGCGGTGCTCGGTGCCGGACCCGACGGTCTGGCCGAAACCGCCGCCGCGCTCAATCGTGCGCTGACGGTCGCCGACTGAACAGCGGTGTTCGGATCGCGGGGGCGGTCCGAACACCGGTTTCGGTGTTCCGTCGACGGGCGGATTCCGGCTCGCCACGACACAAATTTCTGCTCATATCGCCTCTCGGCAGGGATTTTGTCTTAGACTGAGACAACTTCCCTACCTGCCCGTTCATGGTGACAGAGGAGACAAAGTGGCACTCGAACCGTTGACCCCGCAACAGCGTTCCGCTGCGTTGGACAAAGCGTTCAAGGCACGTCAGGCACGAGCCGAAGTGAAGTCGGCGCTGAAGACCGGCGATACCGATCTCGCGGCCGTGCTCAAGAAGGCAGCAGACGACGAAGCACTGGCGAAGATGCGTGTGCTCGATCTGCTCAGAGCTCTGCCCGGAGTCGGCGACCGGCGCGCCGAAGCCGCCATGGAAGAGGTCGGCATCGCCACCTCCCGTCGGATCAAAGGTCTGGGCGTCCACCAGAAGTCCGCCCTGTTGGAGAAATATTCCTGAGTGTGACAACCTCAGATCTGTGAATAATCGACTCACCGTCCTCGCGGGTCCGACCGCCGTCGGAAAAGGCACCATCAGCACCTATATTCGGCAGAACCACCCCGAGGTCTGGTTCTCCGTGTCGGCCACGACCCGACCCAGACGCCCCGGTGAGATCGATGGTGTCCATTATCACTTCCTCACCGACGACGCCTTCGACACCCTCATCGCCGAGGATCGCCTGCTCGAATACGCCGTCGTCCACGGACGCCACCGCTACGGCACGCCTTCGGCCCCGGTGGAGGAGAAGCTCGACCAGGGGATTCCCGCGCTGCTGGAGATCGATCTGCAGGGAGCCCGCCAAGTCAAAGAGAAGATGCCCGATGCCCGCTTCGTCTTCCTCGCCCCGCCCAGCTGGGACGAACTCGTCTCCCGACTGACCGGTCGAGGCACCGAAACGGAGGAGGAGCAGGAACGACGACTGGCCACCGCGAAACGCGAATTGGCCGCCGAATCGGAGTTCGACGTGACCATTGTGAACGACCACGTTCGCACTGCGGCCGAAGAACTCCTATCATTGATGGGTATATCCACTTCCGATTAGATGGGAATCTCCTTGCCCGCACAGCCTGAAGGCATCACCAACCCTCCGATCGACGATCTGCTCAACGTCACCGGTTCGAAGTACGAACTGGTCTCGATCGCGGCAAAGCGCGCCCGTCAGATCAACTCGTACTACGCCCAGCTGCAGGAGGGACTGCTCGAGAACGTCGGTCCGCTCGTCACGCCGGGCACCAACGAGAAGCCTCTGTCGATCGCTCTGCGTGAGGTCAACGAGTCGAAGATCGTCGCCCGCGAGGTCTCCGAAGCCGACTTCATCCAGGCCGCACCCGAGGCCGAAGCCACCGCTCCTGTGAGCAACGACGGCGCGATCGACTTCAGCGACCAGTGAGAATCGTACTCGGCGTCGCCGGTGGGATCGCCGCCTACAAAGCGGCACACATCATCCGGCGACTCCGGGAACTCGACCACAGCGTCAAGGTCGTTCCGACGGCCAACGCACTGAAATTCATCGGTGCCCCCACTCTCGAGGCACTGTCCGGCCAGACCGTGACCACCGATGTCTTCGACGAGATCGACACCGTCAATCACGTTCGCATCGGACAGGAAGCCGAACTCGTCATCATCGCCCCGGCGACCGCCGATCTGATCGCGAAGATCGCCGCCGGACGAGCCGATGATCTGCTCACCGCCTCCGTGCTCACCACCACCGCCGAGGTGGTCGTGGCCCCGGCCATGCACACGGAGATGTGGCTCAACCCCGCCACAGTCGCCAACATCGCGACCCTGCGCTCCCGCGGCGTCCATGTCCTCGACCCTGCTGTCGGACGCCTCACCGGCCCCGATTCCGGTCCCGGACGACTGCCCGAACCCGAAGCGATCGTCGACTTCGCGCTCTCGGTCAAGGACGGCACCGCCGGCGACTCGGCAGATGCGTCCACTGACCCCAGCGGTGCTCTGTCCGGTCGTCGCATCGTGATCAGCGCCGGCGGCACGCGGGAAGCACTCGACCCCGTGCGCTTCCTCGGCAACCGCTCCTCAGGCAAACAGGGCATCGCGCTGGCCAAGGCCGCCCATGCCGCGGGCGCATCAGTCGAACTCGTCGCCGCGAACATCGACACCGGTCTGCTGACGGGACTGCCTGCGGGCATCACGATCACTCCGGTCGAATCCACTCTTGAGCTGCAGTCGGCGATGCATTCGGCCCAGGTGTGGGCTGATGCCATCATCATGGCCGCTGCCGTCGCCGACTACCGGCCGGCCGAGTCGACGGACTCGAAGATGAAGAAGTCCGGAGACGACGGTCTGACTCTGCGTCTCGTGCAGAACCCGGACATCCTCCGCGGACTCGTCGACGAGCGCAGCCGTCAGTCCAGCCTCCGCCATCAGATCATCGTCGGATTCGCCGCCGAGACCGGGGACGCCGCCACCGCAGCCCTCGACTACGCTCGAGCCAAGTTCCAGCGCAAGGGCGTCGACCTTCTCGTATTCAACGACGTCTCCGACGACCGCGCCTTCGGCCACGATAAGACCATGGTCCAGATCATCTCCGCCGACCGCGGCGAGATCGTCGTCGGTGAGGAATTCCACGGGTCGAAGGACCATGTTTCACAAAAGGTCATCGCGGCCGTCTCCGACCAAATCACCCACGTAGAATCGACAACGTGACACACACAAATCTGCGTTTCTTCTCATCCGAGTCCGTCACCGAGGGACATCCCGACAAGATCTGCGACCAGATCAGCGATGCGGTGCTCGACGACCTGCTCCGGCAGGACCCCAACGCCAAAGTGGCCGTGGAGACCATGGTCACCACCGGTCTCGTCCACGTCGCCGGTGAGGTGAATACGGCCGCCTACGCCGACGTCGCCGGAATCGTGCGCAGCCTCATCACGGGCATCGGCTACGACTCCTCGGACACCGGCTTCGACGGACACTCCTGCGGAGTCTCAGTGTCCATCGGAAGCCAGTCCACGGACATCCACTCCGGTGTGACGAATCCGCTGGACTTCCGCGAGGCCGTCGAATCTTCCGACCACGGCACCAGCCTCGGCGCCGGAGATCAGGGACTGATGTTCGGCTATGCCGACAACTCCACCGATGTGCTCATGCCGCTGCCCATCCACTTGGCCTCCCGGATGGCCGAGCAGCTCTCCGCGGTGCGCAAGTCCGGTCGGCTCGAATACCTGCGCCCCGATGGGAAGACCCAGCTGACGCTGGGCTATGACGGCGATGAGGCAGTGTCGATCGAGAACGTCGTCGTCTCCACCCAGCACTCGGCGGAGACCAGCCAGTCTCAGCTGCACACGGAGATCAAGGAACTCGTCATCGATCCGGTGATCGCCGATTCCGGTCTCGACACCTCGGGCGCGAACATCCACATCAACCCTGCCGGCCCCTTCGTGACGGGCGGGCCGATGGGCGATGCCGGTCTGACCGGACGGAAGATCATCGTCGACACCTACGGCGGGTTCTCCCGTCACGGTGGCGGTGCGTTCTCCGGCAAGGACCCATCGAAGGTCGACCGTTCGGCGGCCTACGCTATGCGCTGGGTGGCGAAGAACGTCGTCGCCGCCGGTCTGGCAGACCGTGCCGAGGTGCAGGTGTCCTATGCGATCGGCCGAGTCGATCCGATGGGGCTCTACGTCGAGACCTTCGGGACGGAGAAGGCGGACCCGGCGGCCATCTCGGCTGCCATCCGCGAGGTCTTCGACCTCCGCCCTGCGATGATCATCCAGGAACTCGACCTGCTGCGCCCGATCTACTCGCAGACCTCGACCTACGGCCACTTCGGCCGTGAGCTGCCCGATTTCACCTGGGAGGTCACGGACCGCGCCGAGGATCTGCTGCGCGCCGTGTCCTCCAGCTAGTCTGCCGTCGGCGTGGACGAACCCCTCCCGATCGACACCGGCACCTCGGCCGAGGGCCAGGTTCCCCTGGCCCCGATCGAACCGGTCGCCCGAGTGCTCATCGACCATCCCGTCCCGCACCTGGCGCGGACCTTCGACTACGCGGTGCCGGAGAAGCTCGCCGAGGCTGCCCTGCCCGGAGTGCGGGTGCGGGTGAAGTTCGCTGGAAAGCTGCGCGACGGCTATCTGCTCGAACGTGTCGAGAGCTCGGACCACTTCGGTCCGCTGGCGACGATCCAACGCATCAGCGGTCCCATTCAGGTGCTGAGTGCGGATCTGCTCGCCTTGAGCGAAGCCGTCGCCCGTCGCTACGGCGGCACCCTCGCCGATGTGCTGCGCCTGGCCATCCCACCGCGTCATGCCCGTGGCGAGAAAGCAGTGCTCAAGGCGGAGAAGGCGGGTCAGTCGGCCGCACAGGCCGATGCGGACGCCGCGGACCCAGCGACCGGACCGAACGACGGGCCGGCGGATGATCCGCAGCTGCTCGGCCGCCTCGGCGAATGGGTTCTCGCAGCGGGGACGGAACCCACGGTCGACAACGTCTCGGGCCCGCCTCGGCGCAGAGCCGTGGCGTGCACACCCGGGCCGACGCCGGGTCTCAGCTGGATCCGTGCCGGCCTCGATGCCGCACGGGCGAGTCTCGAAGCCGGCCGGTCCGTGCTCTGGCTTGTGCCCGATCATCGTGAACTCGCCGTGCTCCATTCGACTCTCACCCACGCTGGGATCGCGGAGGTCTCGGTGCTCAGTGCCGACCAGTCACCGGAGCTGCGGTGGCAGGCCTGGCTGCGCGGGCTGCTCGGACACACGCGGATCACGATCGGCACGCGGGCGGCGGCCTTCGCCCCCGTCGCGGACCTCGGACTCATCATCTGCACCGATGACGCGAACCTCAACTACCTCGATCAGCACGCCCCGTACCCGCACGCCCGAGAGGTCTGCCTGCTGCGGTCGACGATCGAGGACACCGAGCTGCTCTTCGTCTCCACCGACCGCAGCGCCGAAGTGCAGCGCCTCGTCGAGATCGGCTGGCTGGCCGACGTCACACCGGTCGGACCCGCCAGGCGGCATGCCGCCCCCGTCGTCTTCGTCCCCGATGAGGACCGGGACCCCTTCGCCTGGCAGCGCATTCCCAGCCGCGCCTGGCAGATCATGCGAACGGCGCTGCGTCCGCGTCCCCGGGACGGCGGAGTGCCCGGTCCGGTGCTCGTGCAGGTGCCGCGCTCCGGCTACTATCCTGTCTTTGCCTGTGCCCGCTGCCAGGAAGTCGCCCGCTGCCCGCAATGTCAGGCGACGCTGACCACACAGTCGGAAGTCGGTCCCTTCGCCTGCCGGTCCTGCGGCTTCCACTCGGAGACGTTCAGCTGCCTGCGCTGCCGGTCGAACCGTGTGCGATCGATCGTGCGCGGCCGGGCCCGCACCGTCGAAGAGCTTGCCCGGGCGCTGCCCGATATCGAGATCGTCGAATCCGGAGGCGACCACATCTCCACTGCCCTCGACGAGACCCCGCGACTCGTGGTCGCCACCACCGGAGCCGAACCCTATGTGCTCGGCGGTTACGCCGCGGCGATCCTCTTGGACTCGCTATGGCCGGGACCCTGGATGCGCTCGATCGACGAAAGCGTGGCACGTCGACTGCGAGCCGCCTCACTCGTGCGTTCCCGCGATGACGGAGGAGCCGTCTACCTCGGCGACGAAGACGAACTCATCCGGCAGACCCTGACCGCCTTCGACCCCACGACCTTCATGTCACGACAGCTGAGCGACCGGAAGGCACTCGGCTTCCCGCCCTACCGACGGATCCTCGAACTCACGGGAGCAGGCGCCGACATCGACGAGGTGCTCGAACTGATCGGCGAGGTCGAGGAACTCCTGCGTGAGGACGCCGAGGACGGACAGCGCAGCGTCAGCGCCTACCCGTTCTCCGCCGGAGACCGCGTCGGAACGAGAGCGGCCGAGATCATTGCCTCCCGGTCCGCCAAGAAGCAACGGCAGGTGCGTGTGCGCATCGACGATCCCCGGTCGCTGTGACGGCGCGGCGAACCAGTAGAATCCAAGTCGTGGATATCGTCTTCGCCGGCACCCCTGATGTCGCAGTTCCCGCCCTCGAGGCCTTTGCCGAATCGAGCCACCGCATCCGTGCGGTGCTCACCCGACCTGATGCGCCCGTCGGACGGAAGAGAGTCCTCACCCCGTCACCGGTGAAGACCCGCGCTCTCGAACTCGGACTGCCCGTCATCGAAGCCGGTCGTCTGCGCGGCGATGTCATCTCACAGCTGCAGGCACTCGATGTCGACGCCGTCGCCGTCGTCGCCTTCGGCGCCATCGCCGGACCCGCCGCACTGGCCACCGCCCGACTCGGCTGGTTCAACCTCCATTTCTCACTGCTGCCGGCCTACCGCGGAGCCGCCCCCGTCCAACGCGCACTCATCGGCGGTGAGACCACGAGTGGGATCAGTGTGTTCCGCATCGACGAGGGCATGGACACCGGCCCCGTGCTGCGCCGACTCGAACTGCCGCTCGACCACGCGGACGTCGCCGAGGCACTTGAGGACTATGCACGCCGCGGGGCACCCGAACTCGTCGCCGCCTTCGACGATCTCGCCGCCGGCACCGCCGCCCCGACCCCGCAGACCGGCGAGTCCAGCCATGCGGAGAAGATCACCGTCACCGACGCCCACCTCGACCTGTCCGCTCCGGCCGCCCGGGTCATCGACAGGGCCCGCGGAACCAGTCCCGCACCGGGACCATGGGTGGAACTCGACGGAAAGAGGACGAAGCTCTTCGGACTCTCACCCGCATCCGAAGTGACAACACCTGGGGCCGTCGGCGAATTGACCACCTGGCAGCAGCAACCGGTGCTGCGCTGCGGTGACGGCTGGGTCCGGGTCGAGCAGATCCAGCCCTTCGGCAAGGCCCGGATGGCCACGGCCGACTTCCTGCGCGGCCGCGGAGACGTGACCTTCGACCCCTATACCGAGAGGCAAGCATAAGAGCCATGGCTGAGTCAGCAGGCAGAGACCGCCGAGGCGGCCCCCGAGACACCGACCGACGCGCCGGCCACGGCCGCGGACGCAGCGATCACGGTCGTCAGGGTCGCGACCGCCCACGTCAGGACCGCGGAGCATCGCAGGGCGAACGAGCGGGTAAGAACCTGCCGCGGCGCATCGCCTGGGAAGTCCTCCTCGACGTGGCGACGAAAGACGCCTACGCGAACCTGCTGCTGCCGGCCAAACTCTCCCGCACCCATATGGGCGCTCAGGACGCTGCCTTCACCACCGAGCTCACCTACGGAACCCTGCGTCGGCAGAAGTTCTACGATGCGGTCATCGAAATCGCCTCGTCCCGAGCCGTCGACAAGATCGATCCCGAACCCCTGGCCGCAATGCGGCTCGGCGCCCACCAGCTGCTGTCGATGCGGGTGCCCAACCATGCTGCACTGTCCGAAACCGTGGCCGTGGTCAAACGATCGGCGGCGAAGACCGCCGGATTCGTCAATGCCGTGCTCCGCCGTATCTCGGAAGCCGAACCCACCGAGTGGCTCGACCGCGTCACCGCCGAGGCCGACGAGACCACCCGACTGGCGATCGAACACTCCCATCCCGAATGGGTCGTCCGGGCATTGAACCAGGCGCTCAAGGGACATGGCCGCGACGCCGCCGAGCTCGAAGCTCTCCTCGAAGCCGACAACGCACCCGCAAAGGTCGGAGTGACCGCCCTGCCCGGACTCATCGACCGCACCGAACTGCCGGGGGAACCCACCCCGCTGTCACCGATCGGCGTCACCCTGGAGACCGCGGTTCCCCGGGACGTGGCAGCTGTGGCCGACGGACGTGCCCGCGTCCAGGACGAAGGTTCCGCGCTTGTGGCCCTCGCTTTGGCCGATATCGACGCACCCACCGGAACCTGGGCCGACCTGTGCGCCGGACCCGGCGGCAAGGCCGCCGTCCTCGCAGCCAGAGCCGCCGGCGAATCGACGACATTGGAGGCCTTCGACTCCAGCGAGCACCGTGTCGACCTCGTCCGCGACTCCACCAAGGCGCTGACCAACGTCATCGCCGCCGTCCGCGACGGACGCGACGCCCGCGGACCCTACTCGAAGATCCTCGTCGACGTACCCTGCTCCGGACTCGGTGCCCTGCGCCGCCGCCCCGAAGCCCGCTACCGCAGACGGCCCGAAGACATCACCTCCCTGACCGGACTGCAGCGCGAACTGCTCGCCGCTGCCCTCGATGCCTGCGCGCCCGGGGGAGTGGTCGCCTACTCGACGTGCTCACCGCACTACGCCGAAACCGTGCTCATCGTCGACGAGGTTCTGCGCCTGCGAGCCAAGTCGGGAAGCGCGGACATCGAGGTCCTCGACACCCCGGCCGCGCTGTCGGCGATCACCGGCACCGAGGCGGAGTCGTTCGCGTCGGTGACCCGGGAAGGCGGGCGATACGCCCAGCTCTGGCCCCATGTCCACAACAGCGACGGAATGTTCCTGGCTCTCCTGCGAAAGGCGAAATGACCCATGTCGATCGACATCAACCCCTCCATCCTGTCCTCGGACTTCTCCGATCTGCGCGGTGAGCTTACGAAGATCAGCACCGCCGATATGGCCCATATCGACGTCATGGACAACCATTTCGTGCCGAACCTCACCTTCGGCCCGCCCGTCGTCGAACGCATCCAGGCGATCTCACCGATCCCGCTCGACGCCCACCTCATGATCGCCGACGCCGACCGCAACGCTCCCGTGTACGCGGAGATCGGCTGCGCCTCGGTGACCTTCCACGCCGAGGCGGCTGCCGCCCCGGTCCGTCTCGCCCGGGAACTGCGCCGTCTCGGGGCCAAGGCCAGCCTCGCCCTCAAACCGGCCACCCCGATCGAACCCTTCATCGACCTCCTCGGCGAATTCGACCAGATCCTCATCATGACCGTCGAACCCGGATTCGGCGGTCAGAAGTTCCTCGACGTGTGCCTGCCGAAGATCACGCGGACCCGCGAAGCGATCTCTGCTTCCGGACTCGAGATCAAGCTGCAGGTCGACGGGGGAGTCTCCGCGGCGACGATCGACCGTGTCGTCGACGCCGGCGCCGACGTCCTCGTCGCCGGCTCCGCCGTCTACGGAGCCGACGATGCGGCAGCCGCCATCAGCGAACTGCGCACCCTCGCCGCCGCACACACCCACTGACCGAACCGGGCCGAACTATGCTTACGGCCCACACCTGAAGAGAGCCTGCGATGGACCTGTTCGACTGGTTGAACACCCCGGCATTCGAACTGCTGGGAAAGCCTGTGCCGTACTCCGACCTGTTCGGCAACATCTGTGCGCTGGCCACGGTCGTCCTGGCGCTGCGCCGGAACATCCTGTCCTGGCCGGTGCAGATCCTCGGCTCCATCCTCCTCTTCTCCGCAAGCCTCTCCGCCGGCCTCGGCGGCAACGCCTCTCGGCAGGTCGTCATCATCGTCGCCGCGGTCTGGGGATGGACGCAATGGAAGAAGTCCAAGGCCGCCGCCGGTGAAGTCCTCGTCCGCTGGGCGAGCTGGAAGGAACGGGCGATCCTGCTCGGAGCTCTCGTCATCGGCACCGGAGTCTTCGGCTGGGTCCTCGCCCTGGGCGGATGGTCCTGGAACCCCTACCCCGACGCCTATATCTTCATCGGTTCGATCGTGGCCATGTACGCCCAGGGCCGAGCCATCGTCGAATTCTGGTTCGTCTGGCTCGCCGTCGACCTCGTCGGCATCCCGCTGGCGATCTCCGGCGGACTCGTCTTCTCCGGAGCCGTGTACCTGTTCTTCCTCGTCATGGTCATCCTCGGACTCATCGACTGGTCGAAACGGTCACGCCAGACGATCTCTGCGCCTCACCGTCCGGCCACCGACATCGGCCGCGACCCCGAGGACTGAGGTCAGCCGACGGCAGCACCAGTGAGACCCGGCCCGCCGCGTTCTAGAACATGAGACCCCGAATGCTGCGGCCGATGCAGATGCATTAGGCTGGAGAAGTGAAGACCTTTGAGACTCTCTACGCCGAACTCCAGCAGAAATCCCTCGATCGCCCCACCGGTTCGAAGACCGTGGCCGAACTCGACGCCGGAGTCCATGCGATCGGCAAGAAGGTCGTGGAAGAGGCCGCCGAAGTATGGATGGCCGCCGAATACGAAACCAAGGAAGAGCTCGCCGAGGAGATCTCGCAGCTGCTCTACCACGTACAGGTGATGATGATCGCCAAGGGACTGACCCTCGACGACGTCAACACCCACCTGTAAGACCCTCCCACGAACCTGACCGACCCGACGCCATCGAACTCCAAAGGGACCCCATGCTGCGTGTAGCCGTGCCCAACAAGGGCGCACTGTCCGAAGCCGCCTCCGACATGCTCAGCGAGGCCGGATACTCCACTCGACGCGGAACCAAGACCCTGGTCCATCAGGACGAGGTCAACGGAGTCGAATTCTTCTACCTGCGTCCCCGCGACATCGCCATCTACGTCGGCTCCGGAATCCTCGACGCCGGAATCACCGGCCGTGACCTGCTGCTGGAGTCACAGGCCGAAGCCGAAGAGGTGCTCGGACTCGGATTCGGTGCCTCGCGCTTCTTCTACGCCGGCACCGCCGGCTCGTTCACCTCGGCCGAGCAGCTGGCCGGTGCCCGCATCGCCACGAGCTTCCCGAACCTCGTGGATGCCGACCTGCAGCGACGCGGAATCGCGGCAACCACGGTGCAGCTCGACGGGGCGATCGAGGTCTCCATCCAGCTCGGAGTCGCCGACGCCATCGCCGATGTCGTCGAGACCGGCTCCACGCTGCGCGCCGCGGGACTCGAAACCTTCGGTGAGCCGCTGCTCGAATCAGAAGGTGTGCTCATCCAGCGCGCCGGAGCCGAATCCCGCATCGGCGTGCTCAAACGCCGCCTCGAATCGGTCATGGTCGCCCGCCAGTATGTGCTCGTCGACTACAACATCGAACAGCGCCTGGTTCCCGAGGCGATCTCGCTGACCCCGGGGCTCGAATCCCCGACCGTGTCCCCGCTGCAGGAGACCGGGTGGGTCGCTGTGCGCGTCATGGTCGAAGCGAAGGAAGTCAACAACGTCATGGACCGGCTCTACGGAGTCGGGGCGCGTGCGATTCTGGTGACGAACATTGGCGCCTGCCGAATCTGATCTGGCCGTGTTCCGGCCCCGACAGGTGCGCGTCGTCAGCATCGTCGGTGCCGTTGCCGTGACCGCTGGGTTCGCGGTCCTGTCCGTGGCGCTGTTCGTCGTGGACTGGGAACCGTGGACAGTGCTCGACATGATATGGATGAACCTGCTGGGCATTCTCTTCGGAGCCGCCCTGCTGCGCATCTCCGATATCCAGGCCCGGCCCACCGAGGACGGTCTGGTGGTCAAGAACATGGTGCGCACCCGTCGGCTCGACTGGGGACAGATCCTCGGTGTGACGTTCTCACCCGAGGGCGATGATCCGTGGCCCCTGTTGGACCTCACGGACGGCACCACCTGCGCGGTGATGGCGATCCAGCACGCAGACGGTCGCCGCGCCCATGCGGAGGTCGCACGATTGCGTATGCTCATCAAGAGACGCACCCACTTCAAGGAGGATTAGGAATGGCGAACGAGACACCCGAGGCAGGCCCCCTGACCGGATACACCGTCGTCGATCTCTCTCGTGCCCTGGCCGGCCCTCATGCGGGAATGATGTTCGGCGATCTCGGCGCGCGGGTGATCAAGGTCGAGAACCCCGGCAAGGGCGATGATTCGCGGTCGTGGGGACCTCCCTTCGTCGGGCCTGCGGACAATCCTCAGGCCACCTACTTCTTCTCGTGCAACCGCAACAAGGAATCCATCGCCCTCGACCTCAAATCCGACACGGGCAAGGACACCCTGACCGGACTCATCGCACGCGCCGATGTTCTCATCGAGAACTTCCGCTCCGGTGTCCTCGACCGACTCGGCTTCTCCACCGCCCGCTGCATGGAGATCAACCCGCGCCTGGTCATCCTGTCCATCACCGGATTCGGCCACGACGGTCCGGAAGCCTCCCGCGCCGGCTATGACCAGATCGCCCAGGGCGAAGCCGGGCTGATGTCGCTGACCGGCTCGGGACCCGATGATATGCAGCGCGTGGGCGTGCCGATCGCTGACCTGCTGGCCGGAATCTACGGCTCATACGGCGTGCTGGCGGCCCTGCTCGAACGCGAACGCACCGGCAAGGGCAAGGTCGTGCGCACCTCGCTCATCGCGGGAATGGTCGGCGTCCACGCCTTCCAGGGCACCCGGGCCACGGTCGCCGGTCAGGAACCGCAGCCCGGCGGCAACCACCACCCTTCGCTGTCGCCCTACGGACTCTTCAACTGCCGCGACGGCGCCGTGCAGATCTCCGTGGGCAACGAGAACCTGTGGCAGAAGTTCTGCACTGCCTTCGACATCGATCCCGCCACCGAGGGCATGGCCGTCAACTCCGAGCGCGTGGACAACCGCGCCGCCGTCATCGAACTCATCGAAGACCGCTTCTCTGCCTACGACGCAGCCGATCTGCTGAACAGGCTCACCGAGGCGGGAATCCCGTCCGGCACGGTGCGCACCCTGCCCGAGGTCTACCAGTGGGAGCAGGCACTCAGCCAGGGACTCAAGGTCTCCGTCGACCACCCCGTGCTCGGCGACATCGACCTGCCCGGACCGCCGCTGCGCTTCTTCGACTCCGATTCCTCCGGTGAGGTCGAAACCACCCGCACCGCTCACGATGCCCCGCCGCTGCTCGACGAAGACGCGGAATCCATCGTGGCGTGGCTCGCCGACGGAAACTGAACGGAATCGCCATGACGCGTCTCAACGCTCTCGAGCTCGTCGACATCGTCCTCGACGAAGGATCCTATCTGTCCTGGGACACCACTCCCGTCCAGCCCGCCGGCGGGATCTCTGACGCCTACGCTGCTGAACTAGAAGCCGCGGCGCAGAAGTCCGGAGTCGACGAATCCATCATCACCGGCGAAGGCACCATCGCCGGCCGTCGCGTGGCCGTGATCGCCGGCGAATTCCGCTTCCTCGCCGGGTCGATCGGCGTGGCCGCGGCCGAACGCCTCGTCGATGCCATCGAACGTGCGACCCTCGAAGGGCTGCCCCTGCTGGCCGGTCCCGCCTCGGGCGGCACCCGCATGCAGGAGGGCACCATCGCCTTCCTGTCGATGGTGAAGATCACGAACGCCGTCATCGCCCATCGCAAGGCCGGACTGCCCTACCTCGTCTACCTGCGCCATCCCACCACCGGAGGAGTCTTCGCCTCCTGGGGATCGCTGGGGCACGTCACAGTGGCCGAACCCGGATCCCTCATCGGGTTCCTGGGCCCTCGAGTATTCGAGGCCATCTACGGAGAGAAGTTTCCGGAGAACGTGCAGACCGGGGAGAACCTGCACAAGATGGGCATCGTCGACGCCGTCATCGGACCCGAACGCATCGCCGGTACGGTCTCCCGCGTCCTCGACGTGCTCATGGGCGCCAAGGAGGTTCCCAGCTCGGTGCCGGACCCGGACACGGCCCCGGACAGCGTCGACCCGAACTCCGATGCCTGGGCCGCGATCACCAGCTCGCGTCGCCCCGAACGACCCGGGGTCCGTGATCTGCTGCGCACCGCAGCGAACACCGTGCTGCCGCTCAACGGCACCGGCGAAGGGGAGAAGGACCCCGGACTGCTGCTGGCCCTGGCGAAGTTCGGTTCCGCACCGTGCATCGTCCTCGGCCAGGACCGATTCCGGCAGGACTCCCGCGAACCGATGGGCCCGGCGGCCCTGCGTGAGGCCAGACGCGGAATGCGATTGGCCGCGGAGCTGCACCTGCCGCTCGTGACCGTCATCGACACCCCCGGCGCGGCTCTGTCGAAGGAAGCCGAAGAAGGCGGCATCGCCGGCGAGATCGCGCGCAGCCTCGCCGACCTCGCCAACCTCGACGCTCCGTCCGTCTCGCTCATCCTCGGTGAGGGATCCGGGGGCGGAGCACTGGCCCTCATCCCGACCGATCGGGTGCTCAGCGCCGAACACGGCTGGCTCTCGCCCCTGCCACCCGAAGGCGCCTCGGCGATCGTGCACCGCACGACCGAGAGAGCCGCCGAGATGGCTCAGAGCCAGGGCGTGCACGCTCCCATGCTGCAGGCCAACGGAGTCGTCGACCGAATCATCGCCGAACATTCCGACGCCAGCGACGAACCGCTCGACTTCGTCGCCAGGGTCGGTGAGACACTCGAATACGAACTCATCTCGCTCATGCGCGAACCTTCGGCCAGGCGCCTGGCCCGCCGAATGGATCGCTACCGGGGCCTGGGAATCTAGGAGGACTGCGTGGTAGCTGTCAGAGTCATCCCCTGTCTGGACGTGGACGGCGGACGCGTCGTCAAGGGAGTGAAGTTCGCCGACCTCAGGGACGCCGGCGACCCCGTCGAGCTCGCCCGCCGCTACGGCGAGTCCGGAGCCGACGAACTCACTTTCCTCGACGTCACGGCCAGCAGCGGTGACCGGGAGACCGTCCACGACGTCGTCCGCGCCTGCGCCGAAGAGGTCTTCATCCCGCTCACCGTCGGCGGCGGGATCCGCAGCGTCGACGACGTCGACCGGCTGCTGCGCGACGGAGCCGACAAGGTCTCGGTCAACACCTCGGCGGTGAAGAACCCGGAACTCATCAGCGAGATCTCCCGACACTTCGGCAACCAGGTCCTCGTCCTCTCCCTCGACGCACGGCGCGCACAGGGCGCGAGCACGGAATCCGGCTTCGAGGTCACCACTCGCGGCGGCCGCGAAGGCACCGGCCGCTGCGCCATCGACTGGATCCGGGAAGCCGCCGACCGCGGGGTCGGCGAGATCCTGCTCAACTCCATCGACGCCGATGGCACACGTGAGGGGTTCGACCTCGAACTCATCCGCGCCGCCCGCGCCGCCGTCGACGTACCGCTCATCGCCTCGGGCGGCGCCGGAAAGGTCGAACACTTCGCTCCGGCAGTGGAAGCCGGAGCCGACGCCCTGTTGGCTGCCAGCGTCTTCCACTTCGGCACCCTGAGCATCGCCGAGGTCAAGGACGCCCTGCGCGCGGAGGGAATCGACGTCCGATGAGCAGGGACATCGACGCGACTCCGGAGAACTGGCGGGAGATCATCCGAACGAACGACGACGGGCTCATCCCTGTCATCGTCCAAGAGGCCACGAGCGCAGAGGTGCTCATGCTCGCGTGGATGGACGTCGAAGCCGTCTCCCGCACACTGGAGACGAAGCGGGCCACCTACTGGTCCCGATCCCGGCAGGAATACTGGGTGAAGGGGGAGACCTCGGGTCATGTCCAGCACGTCCGCTCGCTCAGCCTCGACTGTGATGCCGACGCCCTGCTCATGCTCGTCGACCAGACCGGACCCGCCTGCCATACGAACACCCCGACCTGCTTCACCGGAAGGACCATCAGTGTCGACTGACCCAGCGGCGAACCCCACCGACCTGCCGATTCGACCCAGCCTCGACGAGTTCCGCGCCCTCGGCGCCGAGCATCGTCTGGTGCCGGTCCACACCCAGGTGCTCGCGGACTCGGAGACCCCGCTGAGCCTCTACCGCAAACTCACCGACGGCGGGCCGGGCAGCTTCCTCTTCGAATCCGCCGTCGCCGGATCCTGGGCCAGGTACTCCTTCATCGGCTCGGCGCCCGTGGCCACCCTCATCTCGACCGCAGAGGGATTCCACTGGACCGGCACGCCTCCGGTCGGCGTCCCCACCGACGGCGACGTCCTCGACGCGGTCACCGCCACCCTCGACCTCCTCGCCGTGGCCGAAGCGGAATCGGAGCTGCCGCCCATGGTCTCGAGCTTCGTCGGCTACTTCGGATGGGACATCGTCCGTCGCTTCGAGAGGCTCGGGCCGCCGCGGCCCAACGAACACCACCTGCCGACCGTGCAGTTGATGATCCCCGGCGATATCGCCGTCTTCGACCACTATTCGGGAATGGTCACCCTCGTGGCCAACGTATTCAACGTCAACGGCACCGATACCGGCATCGACGACGCCCACGCCTCGGGAGTCGCCCGCATCGCCGCGATGTGCGAGCGTCTGCAGCAGCCCAGCCCGGCAGATGTCCTGCGCCCCCGGAAGGCCGACCCCGAGGTGTCCACCCGCACCCAGCCGCAGGTGTACCTCGACGGTGTGGAGACGGCGAAGCAGAAGATCGTCGACGGTGAGATCTTCCAGGTCGTCATCGGCCAGCGCTTCGACACACCGTGCGAGGCCGATGCGCTGAGCGTGTACCGGATGCTGCGGCATGCGAACCCGAGCCCCTTCATGTACCTGCTCAACCTCCATGACGACGGAGGGGAACCGGTGAGCATCATCGGCTCCTCACCCGAAGCACTCGTGACCGTCCGGTCGGGAGAGGTGGTCACCCACCCGATCGCCGGTTCCCGCCCCCGCGGGACTACACCGGAAGCCGATGACTCTTTGGCCCGAGAGCTCCTGGCCGATGAGAAGGAACGAGCCGAGCACCTCATGCTCGTCGACCTCGCCCGCAACGACCTGGCGAAGGTCTGCGCGGCCGGAACCATCGACGTCAGCGAGTTCATGGACATCGTCCGCTACAGCCACATCATGCACATCAGCTCGACCGTGCGCGGCGAACTCGAACCCGGAACCACCGCCATCGATGTGCTGCGGGCGACGTTCCCCGCCGGCACGCTGTCGGGTGCGCCCAAACCCCGGGCGCTGCAGATCATCGACGAACTCGAACCCGTCGGACGCGGAATCTACGGGGGAGTGGTCGGCTATATGTCCTTCACCGGCGACCTCGACCTCGCCATCGCCATCCGCACCGGGGTGCTCCGGAACGGCACGATGAGCGTCTACGCCGGAGGCGGACTCGTCGCCGACTCCGTGCCCGAGACCGAGTACCAGGAATCCGAGAACAAGGCCGCAGCGGTGCTGCGTGCCGCCGCCGCAGCCGACGCATTGGATGCGGCGGAGGGAAGTCAGAGGTGAGGCCATGACGAAATCACGTGGAGTCCTCATCATCCTCGTCATCGCCGCTGCCCTGTGGGCGCTGACGATCTCCGCCTGGCAGGCCGGTGCCGGAGGCGACACGCTCGGACCCAGCGGAGTGGCGAAGGTCACCGAGGATCCGAGCTCCCAGACCTCACCCGTGGCCACCGCGTGTGTGGCGATCATCGCGGTCTCGGGACTGCTCGCCGCAATGCTCGGACGGATCGGCCGCTTCGTCGTCCTGGGACTGGCCGGCATCGCCGGAATCGGCTACGGGATCACTGCACTGAGCGCCGCCTCGGCGCCGGGAGCCACTTCCTGGGCGATCATCGCCGCAGTGGCCGCAGGCATCGGCGTCATCGGCATCGTCTGGGTCGCCGTCGCCTCGAACGGGTGGACGAACTCCAACCGCTACGCCCGCACCGCCGAATCCGCTTCCGGGGAATTCGATTCCGCCGCGACCTGGGACGCACTGTCCCGCGGAGAAGACGTCGAAGACGCACCCGACGACGAAACGTCGACCGACCCGGATTCGAAATGACCTTGTGACCGGGTCGGTGTCCGGTCAGCCGAAGAAGCGTGACACAATGGAGGAAAGTTTCCACACGCGTGTCACGCACTCACACAAAGGAGCGCCATGTCGCAGTCCCTCGCCCGCAACGGAGCCGCAGATCTCGACAAATCCACGATCGACTACGCAGCGATCGCCGATCCCGGTCACGGCAACTCGGTGGCGGGATGGACCGGAGTCGTCATCATGCTCATCGGCGTCACGGTCGGCTGTGTGGGATTCACGATCCACAACCCCACGATCACCTACATCTCCATCGGCATCGTCGCCCTCGGCGTCGTCGTCGGCCTGATCCTGCGCGCCATCGGACTGGGCAACAAGCCGAAGAAGAAATGACAGTCCTCATCGACATCATCTCCGGCGTGCGGGAAGATCTGCAGGCACGCCGGAACGAGGTACCGCTGAGCGAGATCACCGCGCGGGCCGCTGCGGCCGAACCGGTCCGCCCCTTCGACCTGTCCTCCGACTTCGGCGTCATCGCCGAGGTCAAGCGGAAGTCACCCTCCCGCGGTGACCTCGCCGAGATCCCCGACCCGGGCACGCTCGCCGGTCTGTACGCCGCCGGGGGAGCCCGGGCCATCAGCGTGCTCACGGAATCCCGCCGCTTCAACGGCAGTCTCGCCGACCTCGACTCGGTGCGCGCGGCCGTGGACATCCCGGTCCTGCGCAAGGACTTCATGGTCGACGAATATCAGTTCCACGAGGCCCGCGCTCATGGCGCGGACATCGTTCTGCTCATCGTCGCAGCACTCGATCCCGTGCAGCTGGGCGAGTTCCATGCCCTGGCCACGGAACTGGGGATGACGGCGCTCGTCGAGACCCACAATCGCGAAGAGCTGGAGACCGCGACGGAACTCGGTGCCGAACTCATCGGCGTGAACACCCGCAACCTCAAGGATCTCAGCGTCGACACCGACCGGTTCGCGCCCCTGGCCGAACTCGCTCCCGCCGGCTGCACCCTCGTGGCCGAGTCCGGCGTTGCCGGAGCCGCCGAGGTGTCGAAGTACGCGGACTCCGGAGCCGATCTCGTGCTCGTCGGCGAAGCCCTCGTCACCGGCGGCCGTCCGCAGGCCGCAGTCGAGGAGTACACCGCACTCGGCCGGGAACGCCGCTCCCTGTCCGTATCCTGAACCCTGCCCGCGTCGGCCGCTGCACGTGGCCGACGATGGGCTGACACTGCACCCATTCCGGCGTCCGGTGAGGCGGAGTCTCTCCGCCCCACAGGCCGGCGCCACGAGGAGATCGAGAAGGACCGCAATGACCGATTTGAGCGAGGAGACCGGACCGTACTTCGGCGAGTTCGGAGGCAGGTTCATCCCCGAAGCGCTGATCCCGGCACTCGACGAGATCGAAGAGACCTGGCGCAAATCCCAGGTGGATCCGGCCTTCACCGACGAACTCCTCACTCTGCAGCGCAGCTACATCGGCCGGCCCTCTCTGCTCACTGAGGCCACTCGCTTCGCCGAGCACTGCGGCGGTGCTCGAGTGTTCCTCAAACGCGAAGACCTCAACCACACGGGCAGCCACAAGATCAACAACGCCCTGGCGCAGGCTCTGCTGGCCAAGCGGATGGGCAAGACCCGTCTCATCGCCGAGACCGGAGCCGGACAGCACGGAGTCGCCACGGCGACCGCCGCGGCCCTGCTCGACATGTCCTGCGTGGTCTACATGGGCGAGGAGGACACTCAGCGCCAGGCCCTCAATGTCGCACGCATGCGTCTGCTCGGAGCCACGGTCAACGCCGTGACCAACGGCACCCGCACTCTCAAGGACGCGATGAACGAAGCCATGCGCGACTGGGTGGCCAACGTCGATGACACCCACTATGTCATCGGCACGGTCGCCGGTCCTCACCCGTTCCCGGCGATGGTCCGCTCCTTCCAGAACGTCATCGGGGTCGAAGCCCGCGAACAGATCCAGGACATGGCCGGTCGCCTGCCCGACGCCGTCTGCGCCTGCGTCGGCGGCGGATCGAACGCGATGGGACTCTTCGCCGCTTTCCTCGGCGATGCGGACGTGAAGATCTTCGGCTTCGAAGCCGGCGGCGAAGGAGTCGACTCCGGCAATCACGCCGCCCGGTTCTCCGGCGGACGCCCCGGTGTCCTCCACGGCTCCGCCACCTACATCCTCCAGGATGCCGACGGTCAGACGCAGGCCTCCCACTCGGTCTCCGCCGGACTCGACTACCCATCGGTCGGCCCCGAACACTCCCACCTCCACGACACCGGGCGCGTGACGTACGAACCCGTCGTCGATGAGGAGGCGATGGAGGCCATGCGACTGCTCTCCCGCACGGAGGGCATCATCCCCGCCATCGAATCCGCTCACGCCCTGGCCGGAGCCATGCGCATCGGCCGTGAACTCGGACCCGACGCGGTCCTGCTGGTCAATCTCTCCGGCCGCGGCGACAAGGATATGACGACCGCCGCGAAATGGTTCGACTACATCGACGAAGGAGCGGTGCAGGTATGACGCACTCAGGTCCACGCACAGGAACCACCCTCGACGCCGTCGCCGAGGCGGGCCGCAAGGCCGCACTCATCGCCTACCTGCCCGTCGGCTTCCCGACCGTGGCCGGTTCGACAGAGGCGATGGTCGAACTCGTCCGCAACGGCGTCGACATCATCGAGGTCGGTCTGCCGTACTCCGACCCCGGAATGGACGGCCCCGTCATCCAGCGCGCCGGTGAGGCTGCATTGGACAACGGTGTGCGCACCTCCGATGTCTTCACCGCAGTCGAAGCCATCGCCGACGCCGGCGGCACCGCCGTCGTCATGAGCTACTGGAACCTCGTGCTCCAGTACGGCATCGACAGCTTCGCCCGCGACCTGGCCTCGGCCGGAGGCGGCGGAATCGTTACCCCCGACCTCATCCCCGATGAGGCGGCACCGTGGCTGGCAGCCTCGGAGAAGCACGACCTCGACCGCATCTTCCTCGCCGCACCCTCGTCGACACCCGAGCGCCTGGCCCGAATCGTCGAGCACAGCTCCGGATTCGTCTACGCCGCCTCGACCATGGGCGTCACCGGCGTCCGCTCCGAAGTCGACAACCATGCCCGCGATCTCGTCGCCCGGCTGAAGGAAGCCGGAGCCGAACGCGCCTGCGTCGGCCTCGGCGTGTCGAACCGCGAACAGGCGGCCGAGGTCGCCGAATACGCCGACGGCGTCATCGTCGGCTCCGCCCTCGTTCGGGCGCTGGACTCCGAAGGAGTCGCCGGAGTCGGTCGACTCGCCGCCGAGCTCGCAGAAGGGTGTGCATGAGCTTCAGCCCGGCATGGGTCGTCTTCACCGTCCTCGGCATCGGACTCGCGCTGTGGATGACAGGCATCCAATGGCGCGCCCGCGGCGGCCATAAGGGAGACCTGTGGGCCATCACGGTCGTCGGTCTGCCTGCAGCAATCATCGGCGGACGCCTCGGACATCTGCTCTCGGCGCCGGACACCTACTTTGGCCCCGACGGCAGCCCGCTGCGGGCGCTGGCGGTCTGGGACGGCGGATTCAGCTTCTGGGGCGCCACCATCCTCGGCTTCCTCTCCGTCTGGGTGCTCACTCGCATCCAAGGCATCAGGTTCCGACCACTGCTCGACTCGGTCGCACCGGGGCTCATCCTCGGCCACGTCGCCGGAGCCTTCAGCGACTGGTTCGATGGTCGCCTCGAACTGGTCACGGTGCTCACCGAATCGGCGTGGAACCTCATCGCCTGTGTTGTGCTCATCATCGTGTCCAAACGCCTCCGGCTCGGCTACGGACAGGTCTTCGCCCTGTATCTGTGCCTGTTCGGCCTCGGCCGCATTCTGCTCGAGGCCCTGCGGATCGGCACCCCCGCCGCCGAGGACGCGCGCCTGCTGTTCGGACTGCCGTTCAACGTGTGGACGGCCATCCTCGCTCTGCTCATCGGCCTCGGCTGGCTCATCGTCTCCCGACTGCGTCACCGCACCTATGAGACCGGTGTCTACATGCACGGGTCCCGGACTCTGCTGCGCCGCCATCGCCGCGGAAAGCACACCTTTGAGATCAATGCACCCAATATCGCCGAGGCGGCCGCCGCCTCCGGAGCCCCGTTGCCTTCGGTAGCGCGGGTGGCCGATCCGGACGATCAGCACGGTCACGACGGAGGCGGGGCACCGACATCACGGCGCTCGACCGTGACAGCGTCCCCCACCTCGGCTTCCGACTTGACTGCCGATGCTTCTGCGCGCCGTGCAGACGTCGACGATGCGGCGTCTGCGACAGGGGACAGCACCACGACTGGCGCCGACCCGGACGACTCGGAGCCCGAGGACGAATCCGGAATCGATCTCAGCGGTCGCCACAGCTTCGGATTCTTCGGGGCGGTCACCTCGGCGATCTCGATCGTGCCGGATGTGCGCGGGAAGTCAGCCCCCGCAGCGCACGATGTAGAGCCTCGAACGTCCGATACTCAAGACAAATAGGTTCGCACTTCGTTCCTTTTTCTGCTTTTTCTCAAATTGCACATGGTGTAAGTTGATACTCCGGCTGTGAGAGTCATCTCACAGCCGGGTCCGGGGACACCCTTTCCGGACTCGTCCAAACCGCAGAGGACAGCGCCGTCTTTTCGGGAAGCACTCAACACCGAGAAGGCAGTATATGAACCACAGCGCTCAGTCGACCCCCAAGACCACGGCCCCACCTGGCCGCATCGGGCTCTACGATCCGGCGCTCGAACACGACAACTGCGGTCTGGCCCTCATCGCCCGTTACAGGGGCGGAGCCGACCACACGGTCATCACGCAGGCCCTCGACGCTCTGCGCAGGCTCGAACACCGCGGCGGAATCGGTTCCGACGATGGGACCGGAGACGGTGCCGGACTGACCATCCAGATCCCGCACGACTATTTCGCCGCCGTTCTCGGCGAATCCGGAATCTCTCTTCCGGCGCCGGGCAGCTATGCCATGGGCATCGGCTTCTTCGCTCAGGACTACGCCGCCGATCTCAACGCCGCCACCGCTCCGCTGACCAAGGAGACGCAGCCCGATTTCAGCGTCGACGCCGCAGGCGTCGACCAGGACGCACTCGTGTCCAGGATCGCCGCGGAAGAAGGACTGCAGGTCCTCCACGTGGAATCCGCGGCCGTCGACCCCGGAGTGCTCGGTCGGATCGCCGCCGAGACCATGCCGGCCATGCGCTACGTGTTCTTCGGCTGTGATGAGAACCATCCGGCCCGTGATGAGAACGATCTCGCTCGCCGGGCGTTCATCGTGCGGAAGCGACTCGACAACGCCGGCCTCTACTTCCCGTCGCTGTCGCCGACGACGCTGACGTTCAAAGGAATGCTCTCCACCGCCCAGCTCGACCGCTTCTTCACCGAACTCGGTGACGAACGCCTCACCTCGGCGATCGCTCTCGTCCACTCCCGGTTCTCCACGAACACCTTTCCCTCCTGGCAGCTGGCACAGCCGTTCGGCACGATCGCCCACAACGGCGAGATCAACACGGTGCGCGGCAACCGGAACTGGATGCAGGCACGCGAATCCGCCCTGGCCAGCGACCTCCTCGAATCTCCGGTCGCAGGGACGTCCAAGGGACTCGAGCGGATCTTCCCGATCATTCCTGCCGGAGCCTCGGACTCCGCCTCTTTCAACTCGGTCCTCGAACTCATGGTCGCCTCCGGCCGGTCGCTGCCGCAGGCCATGCTGATGATGATTCCCGAAGCCTGGGAGAACAACCCGGCCATGTCCGAGGAGCGGCGGGCCTTCTACGAATACCACTCGCTGCTCATGGAGCCCTGGGACGGGCCGGCCTGCGTCGCCTTCACCGACGGCCGACTCGCCGGAGCCGTGCTCGACCGCAACGGCCTGCGCCCGGCCCGGTACATCATGACCGAGGACACCGTCGTGCTCGCCAGCGAAGCCGGAGTCGTCGACCTGCCCGAAGCCGAAGTCACCGCCCGCGGACGACTGACCCCCGGCAGGATGTTCCTCGTCGATGTGGAGGCCGGACGCATCATCTCCGACACGGAGATCAAGAACAGCCTCGCCACCGAACATCCCTACCGGGAATGGGTCGACGCCTCGGCCACCCGACTGGCTGAACTGCCCACCCGAGTCCACGTCAGCCACCCCGGCGCCTCGGTTCGGAGACGACAGCGGACCTTCGGATACACGGAGGAAGAGCTGCGTGTGCTCATCGCCCCGATGGCCGAAACCGGGGCCGAGCCGCTGGGCGCGATGGGCAGCGACACCGCGATCGCGGCGCTGAGCACCCGCCCCCGGCTGCTCTTCGACCACTTCCACCAGAACTTCGCCCAAGTGACGAACCCGCCGCTGGACTCCATCCGCGAGGACATCGTCACGAGCATGTCGGCCGGAATCGGCCGCGAAGGCAACCTGCTGTGCTCCACCGGGCCGGACTCCGCCCATATCCTGCTCGAGCGGCCGGTGATCGACAACGACGAGCTCACGGCGATCGCGCACCTGTCCGGCAGCCACCTCGGCGAGGGAATCACCCGCCCCTCGGTGACGCTGTCGGGGCTGTACCCTGTCGGCGCCGGTGAGGACGCGATGGCTTCTCGCCTCGCCGATCTCTGCGCGGAGGCGAGCGCCGCGGTCGCCGAGGGCGCAGTGTTCCTCATCCTCACGGACCGGGAGTCGAACTCGGAATACGCGCCGATCCCGTCGCTGCTTCTCACCTCCGCCCTGCACCACCACCTCGTCCGCGAGCGCAGCCGCACGCAGGTGAGCATCATCGTCGAGGCCGGAGATGTTCGCGAGGTCCACCATGCGGCCACGCTCGTGTCCTTCGGCGCCTCGGCGGTCAACCCGTATCTGCTCATGGAATCGGCCGAGGATCTTGTCACGTCCGAACGGATCCGAGGCATCAGTGCCGAGGCGGCCGTGGCCAATGTGCTCACGGCGCTGAACAAGGGCCTGCTGAAGATCATGTCGAAGATGGGCATCTCGACCGTCCAGTCCTACCACGGGGCGCAGACCTTCGAGGCTCTCGGACTGGCGGATTCGGTCATCGAAAAGCACTTCACCTCGACCCCCCATCAGCTCGGCGGTAAGACGCTGGACGACATCGCGGCCGAGACGACGGCGCGGCACGCCGACGCCTATCGTGAGGACCATCCGCGTCCGGCTCACCGGAACCTGCTCGTCGGCGGAGAATTCCAGTGGCGGAGGGAAGGCCCGGGGCACCTGTTCAACCCGGAGACGATCTTCAAACTGCAGCACTCGACGGCCACCGGTCGTTTTGACATCTTCCGGCAGTACACGCGTGCCGTCGACGAACAGTCCGCCGAGCTGATGACTCTGCGCGGGCTCTTCGACCTGGTCCCGACCGAATCGGGTCCGATCGACATCTCCGAGGTCGAACCCGCCGAAGCCATCATGCGCCGGTTCTCCACCGGGGCCATGAGCTACGGCTCGCTGTCGGCCGAAGCGCACGAGACGCTGGCGATCGCGATGAACCGGATCGGCGGAAAGTCGAATACGGGCGAGGGCGGCGAGGACACCGAGCGCCTGCTCGACCCGGAGCGTCGGTCGGCGATCAAGCAGATCGCCTCCGGTCGGTTCGGCGTCACCAGCCACTACCTCACCGCCGCCGACGACCTGCAGATCAAGATGGCCCAAGGTGCCAAACCCGGCGAAGGCGGTCAGCTGCCGGGGGAGAAGGTGTACCCGTGGATCGCGAAGACCCGCCACGCCACTCCCGGAGTCGGTCTCATCTCGCCGCCTCCGCATCACGACATCTATTCCATCGAAGACCTCGCTCAGCTCATCCACGACCTCGGTCGGGCCAATGCGGCTGCCCGCGTCCACGTCAAACTCGTCTCCGGAATCGGAGTCGGCACGGTGGCCGCCGGAGTGGCGAAGGCCGGAGCCGATGTCGTGCTCATCTCCGGCCATGACGGGGGCACGGGTGCCAGCCCGCTCAACTCGCTCAAACACGCCGGAACCCCGTGGGAGCTCGGACTGGCAGAAGCCCAGCAGACCCTTGTGCTCAACGGTCTGCGCGAGCGGATCAGCGTCCAGGTCGACGGGCAGCTGAAGACCGGTCGCGACGTCATCATCGCCGCCCTGCTCGGGGCCGAGGAATTCGGCTTCGCCACCACCGCCCTCGTCGTCTCCGGATGCATCATGATGCGGGTCTGCCACCAGGACACCTGCCCGGTCGGCGTGGCCACGCAGAACCCGAAGCTGCGCGAACGGTTCCACGGTCAGGCCGACCATGTCGTGAACTTCTTCACCTTCATCGCCGAGGAGGTCCGCGGCTACCTCGCACAGCTGGGACTGCGCAGCCTCGACGAGGCGATCGGCGCCGTCGAACGTCTGCGCATCGACGCAGATCGGGCGGCCGCCTCGGGACTGGATCTCGACCTGACCCCGATCCTGACGGTTCCGACCGATCTCGACGGCGCTCCCGCCTCGGCGAGGGTGAGCCAGACGCGCACACCGCGTGACTTCGCGGGTGAACTCGACGTTCGACTGCTGGAGCAGGCGGGAGCGGCTGTCGCTGCCGGTTCCCCGGTGCACCTGAACGCCGAGGTGGAGAATACGGACCGGTCGGTCGGCACCCTGTTGGGCCACCGAGTGACTCAGGCCCACGGCGCGGACGGGCTGCCCTCGGGAACCGTGCGGGTGTCCCTGAACGGCACGGCCGGTCAGTCCCTGGGCGCCTTCATGCCGCGCGGTGTGAGCATCGATCTGCGCGGCGACGCCAATGACTACGTCGGGAAGGGACTGTCGGGCGGCACGATCAGCGTCGCGCCTCGCCCGGAGAACTCCACCCGACCGGAGCACAACGTCATCGCCGGCAACGTCATCGGCTACGGTGCGACGTCCGGGTCGATATTCCTGTCCGGTACGGTCGGCGAGAGATTCCTCGTGCGCAACTCGGGCGTCGAAGCCGTCGTCGAAGGCATCGGAGACCACGGACTCGAATACATGACCGGGGGAGTGGCGGTCATCCTCGGACCCACCGGACGCAACTTCGCGGCCGGAATGTCCGGAGGCACGGCCTTCGTCCTCGACTTCAACCCCAGTCGACTCAACCCGAAGGAACGAGCCGCGGGCGTCTTCAGATTCGGCGGCATCGGCGACTCCGATGTGCCGATCCTGCAGAGACTGCTGAGCGACCATGTCGCGGCGACCGGTTCTCCGCTGGCCGGCGAACTGCTGGCCGGACTCGACCGCGGGCAGGACATCCTGTCCCGTTTCACCAAGATCATTCCCGTCGCCTATGCGCGAATCAAAGACATCCAGGAAGAGCTCGAGAACAGCGGCGAAACCGCCGATTCCGAGAACACCTGGCAGACCATTCTGGAGGCCGCACATGGCTGATCCGCGAGGATTCCTCACCACCACCGAACGCGAACTCCCTGCCCGCAGGCCCGTGCCGATCCGGCTCATGGACTACTCCGAGGTCTACGAAAAGGGTGATCCGGCACAGCTGCGCCGACAGGCTTCTCGCTGCATGGACTGCGGAGTGCCCTTCTGCCACCAAGGATGTCCGCTGGGCAACCTCATTCCGGAGTTCAACGACGCCATGTATCGCGGGGAGCTCTCCCGCGCCGTGGAACTGCTCCACGCGACGAACAACTTCCCCGAATTCACCGGCCGGGCCTGCCCGGCACCGTGTGAGAACGCCTGCGTGCTCGGCATCAACCAACCCGCAGTGACGATCAAACAGGTCGAAGTCTCCATCGTCGACGACGGATTCGCCGCCGGACTCATCACCCCCGTCGTCCCCGACCGGATCACCGGGCACACCGTCGCCGTCATCGGCTCCGGACCGGCCGGACTCGCCGCCGCTCAGCAGCTGACCCGAGCCGGGCACACGGTCGTCGTCTTCGAACGCGAGGACCGCCTCGGCGGACTGCTGCGCTACGGCATCCCGGACTTCAAACTCGAGAAGCACCATATCGACCGCCGCCTGACCCAGATGCGTGCCGAAGGCACTCGGTTCGAAACCGGAGTCGAGATCGGCCGCGACATCGACTTCGCCGCACTGCAGACTCGCTTCGACGCGGTGCTGGTGGCGACCGGAGCCACCGTGCCGCGCGATATGGAGCTTTCCGGGCGCGGACTGGACGGAATCGAATTCGCGATGGACTACCTCGTACCGTCCAACCGGGCACAGGCGTTCGACGCGGCCTCGGCGGCAGACTCGGCACCGTTCATCGACGCGGCCGGCAAGCACGTCGTCATCATCGGCGGCGGCGACACCGGAGCGGACTGCCTGGGCACGGCTCTGCGCCAGGGAGCCGCCTCGGTGACGACCCTGGCCATCGGCGCCCAGCCGCCGGTCGACCGCGATGCCGACTCGCCGTGGCCGACGGTGCCGCGGATCTTCGAGGTCCAATCCTCACACGAGGAGGGCGGAACCAGGCGGTATCTGGCCTCGACGACACGGTTCGTCGGAGACGACTCGGGCAAGGTGAGCGGAATCGAAGTCGCACAGACGCAGTTCGCCGACGGCCGCCGCATCCCGACACCGGGCACCGAGCACGTCATCCCCGCCGATCTCGTGCTGCTGGCACTGGGATTCAGCGGACCGGAGACCGCGCAGATCGATCTCGAAGCCGGTGCAGGTGGGGCATTCGACCGGGCTGAGGACTATGCGGCGCAGCCGGGAGTCTTCGTCGCCGGCGATGCCGGACGCGGACAGTCGCTCATCGTCTGGGCCATTGCGGAAGGCCGTGCCGCGGCCGCGGAAGTCGACCGGTTCCTGACCGGGTCGACGCGACTGCCGGCACCCGTGCGGCCCACCGACGAAGGGTTCAAATGCTAAGATAATGCATGTCAGAGATTGAGAATGGGCGGTGGGGCGGCACAGCGAAGTGCCGCACTCTCACCGCCCGTGACCAGCGTAGAGCGGTGGAAACCGCCCGCTGAGACTTTAGGTAGGGTGGAGCGTATGAGGCGTGCAAAGATAGTCGCAACTTTAGGTCCGAACCAGAACTCCTATGAAGAGATCCGCGAGCTCGTCGATGAGGGCGTCGATGTCGCCCGATTCAATCTGAGCCACGGAAAACGAGAAGAGCACGAAGAGAAGTTCGCCTGGGTCCGCCAGGCGGCCCTCGACACCGGACGCCCCGTCGCCGTCCTGTTGGACCTGCAGGGTCCGAAGATCCGCGTGGGCACCTTCGCCAACGGGAAGGAAGAGCTCGTCGAAGGGGCCACCTTCACCATCACCAGCCGTGACGTCCCCGGTACCGCAGAGCTCGTATCCACGACCCTGCCGACCCTGGCCGAAGACGTCTCCGTGGGCGATCCGCTGCTCATCGACGACGGGCGCCTGCGCCTGCGCGCCACCGAGGTGACCGACACCGATGTGGTCACCGAGGTCGAGATCGGCGGAACCATCTCCAACCACAAGGGCATCAACCTCCCCGGCGTCCCGGTCTCCGTCCCCGCCCTGTCGGAGAAGGACGTCGACGATCTCAAATGGGGGCTTCAGCTCGGCTTCGACTGGGTGGCCCTGTCCTTCGTCCGCAGTCCCGAGGACATGAACGATGTGCGCGCGGTCATGGACGAGGTCGGCATCACGGCTCCGGTCATCGCCAAGCTCGAGAAGCCGCAGGCCGTCGACCAGCTCGATGAGGTCATCGATGCCTTCGACGGAATCATGGTCGCCCGCGGCGACCTCGGCGTCGAACTGCCGCTCGAACAGGTGCCGATCGTGCAGAAGCGGGCCGTTGAGATCGCCCGCCAGCAGGCCAAGCCCGTCATCGTTGCCACGCAGATGCTCGAGACGATGATCGATGCGCCGCGGCCCACCCGCGCCGAGGCCAGCGACTGCGCGAACGCCGTCCTCGACGGCGCCGATGCGCTCATGCTCTCCGGTGAGACCTCGGTCGGTGCGCACTGGGTCGAGGCGATCCGGACGATGAGCCGGATCATCGGCTCCACCGAAGAGCACGGTCTCGAGCGGATCCCGGCACTGGGCACAGTCCCGCACACGAAGGGCGGAGCCGTCACCGCCGCCGCCGTGCAGATTGCTGAGCAGCTCGATATCGACCTCCTGTGCACCTTCTCACAGACCGGCGACTCCGTGCGGCGCATGTCGCGGCTGCGCCCGGCCTGGCCCATCCTCGGCTTCACGCCCGACCCGCAGGTCCGCCACCAGTTGGCGCTGACCTGGGGAGTGCGCCCGTACCTCGTGAAGACCGTGCGTCACACCGACCAGATGGCGCGTCAGGTCGACGCAGTTCTGCTCGCGGACGGCACCGCCCGCGAAGGCGATCAGAGCATCCTCGTGGCCGGTTCGCCTCCCGGGATCCCCGGTTCGACGAACGCCCTGCGCATCCATACCATCGGTGATGCCGCCAAGGGTGTGACGGCCGCCTATCAGGATGCCTCGGATTCCGAGGAGGACCCGCTGGCCGGATACGGAGTCGTGGCCGAAGCGCCGATCACCCGTGAAGTGCCGATCGTGCGCGAGGGCCACTCTCCCCGCCACTGACCGCTACGAGGCTCAAACGCCGGCGGCGCCTGCCCCATGATCACGGGGCGGGCGCCGCCGGCGTCTCTGTGTCCGGGGCCGCGCGTGGACCGATTCCAAACTGCGAGACAGATCACAGGTGGCCCGGGAATTTTGCCGATTGCTCAACAGTTGTGCTCTCTGTTGCCTAATCCTCCCTGCGGATCTGTCAGGGGAGGACCCGCTAGGAGAGGAATTCAATGAGACTGCCCGCGTGGAGCAAGTCCTTCGGAGTGCAGGTGACCATCGCACTCGTCGCCGGTGTCATCCTCGGGCTCATCGCCCGCTCATGGGGACCGGTCAGCGACACCGCTGACAACTGGCTCGGCCAGACCCTGGACACCATCGGCTCGTCGTATGTCACACTGCTCAAGGCCGCCGTCGTCCCACTGGTCATCACCGCGATCATCGCGAGCATCGGCAACCTGCGCAAGGTCACCAACGCCGCCAGGCTGGCGATGTCGACCCTGCTGTGGTTCGCCCTCACCGCTCTCATCGCCGTCGTCCTCGGTCTCATCATCGGCATCGTCATGCAGCCCGGCGCCCACGCCGATGCCGCTTCGCTCAACGCCGGTGCACCCGACTCCCAGGGCAGCTGGCTGGGCTTCCTCACCGGACTGATCCCGGTGAACTTCCTCGGACTCGAGGTGGCCACCGCACCCGATGACGCCGGAGCCATGACCTCCGAGGTCAACTTCAACATCCTCCAGCTCATCATCGTCTCCGGCGCCATCGGCATCGCCGCGGTCAAGGTCGGCAAGGCCGCAGAGCCGTTCCTCCAGTTCACCGAGGCGGCCCTGGCCGTGGTCCAGAAGGTCGTCTGGTGGATCGTGCGCATCGCCCCGATCGGCACGCTCGGCCTCATCGGCAACGCAGTGAACTCCTACGGCTGGTCGACGATGGGTTCGCTGCTGTGGTTCGTCGTCGCCGTCTACATCGGCCTCGCGATCGTCTTCTTCATCGTCTATCCGGCCCTGGCTCGCGCCAACGGGCTGTCGGTGCGCCAGTACTTCTCCGGAGTCTGGCCGGCCACTCAGATGGGCTTCGTCTCCCGGTCGTCGATCGGCACCATGCCCGTGACGCAGAAGGTCGCCACCGACAACTTCGGGGTGCCCCACTCCTACGCCGCCTTCGCCGTGCCCTTCGGTGCGACGACGAAGATGGACGGCTGCGCTGCGATCTATCCGGCCATCGCCGCCGTGTTCGTCGCCCAGTTCTTCGGCATCGATCTCTCCCTCATCCAGTACCTGCTCATCATCTTCGTCGCCGTCATCGGCTCGGCCGCAACTGCCGGCACGACAGGTGCGACCGTGATGCTCACCCTGACCCTGTCGACCCTGGGTCTGCCCCTCGAGGGCGTCGGACTCCTGCTGGCCATCGAGCCGATCGTGGACATGGGCCGCACCGCGCTCAACGTCTCCGGTCAGGCGCTCGTCCCGGCCGTCGTGGCCAAGCGGCATGAGATCCTGGACGTCGAACGCTACGATGCCCCGCGCATCAACGGCTACGTTCCGACCGAGGAGGACGCAGATGTCGACGAGACCCGCACCGAGGACGCCCGCAGTCAGAGTTGATCTCCTCCCCGCCGAGGGGGTGGCCGAGCACGATGTCCTGCAGGTGACATCGCTGCTCGGCCGCCTCGTCGATGCAGGTGCCGCGCTCGGCTGGGTCTCAGCTCCGCCTGCCGAAGAGATCGCGGATCTCATCGGCAGCCTGGCCGCGGGCACTGACACCGGAAATTCCGCTGCGGCAATCGCTCGCACCGGAACCGTGGTCACCGGCTTCGCGTACTGGAATCGGTACGCTCGCCCGACGTTCCGCCCCCATGTCGACATCGAAAAGGTGGCCGTCGCCCCGGACGCTCAAGGTCAGGGCGCGGGCAGGAAGCTGATGGAGGCGCTCATTCGGGCGGCACGTCATCACGGCACGGAAGTGGTCACTCTCGACCTGCGCGGAGACAATGCGGCCGCCATCGGCCTTTATGAATCCCTCGGCTTCACCCGATACGGACGACTCCCGGACTTCGTGGCGGTGGGGGAGAAGCGATACGACACGCTGCTGTACTCCCTCGACCTGCGCGCAGGCCGCTGATCTTCGGTCGCCCATCGGCTCCCGGGGAAACGCAGAAGGCACTGTCGACATCACGTTCGACAGTGCCTTCGTCTGTACCGGATGCGGGACTCGAACCCGCACGTCTTTCGACAATGCATTTTGAGTGCACCGCGTCTACCGATTCCGCCAATCCGGCGCGTCACGAGCTGTCCTGTCAGGACCGCCTGTGCAACGGGGACGATTCTACTGCGCGCGCGGACCGATTGCACAATCGCCACCCGCCGAGGATGCCCTCCGGTGGCCACCGTCACCGCCCGTGGCCACCCTCACAGAATAAACTTCCGGGTCCGCTGGCCATGACGCTGAGCGCCTGGTCTAGACTGGTGCCGTGCTTTCAAACAGCGAAGAATCAACTTCAGATGAGTCCGTGCCGGTCCGCCGCGTAGTCGTGGCCGAAGACGAGGCCGTGATTCGTCTCGATATCGTAGAAATGCTCCGCGAGGTCGGCTATGACGTCGTCGGTGAGGCGGCGGACGGCGAATCCGCCATCCGCCTGGCTGAGGAGCTGCGCCCGGACCTCGTCGTCATGGACATCAAGATGCCCATCCTCGACGGAATCTCCGCCGCCGAGCGCATCGCCAGGGCTCGCATCGCGCCGGTCGTGCTGCTCACCGCCTTCTCGCAGAAGGAGCTCGTCGAGCGGGCCCGCGATGCGGGTGCCATGGCCTATGTCGTCAAGCCGTTCACCTCGGCCGACCTCATCCCGGCCCTGGAGATCGCGCTCTCGCGTCATGCCGAGATCAGCTCGCTCGAGTCCGAGATCTCCGATCTCACCGAACGCTTCGAGACCCGCAAGCTCGTCGAGCGCGCCAAGAGCCTGCTGCAGACCTCCATGGGTCTGAGCGAGCCCGAAGCCTTCCGCTGGATCCAGAAGACGTCGATGGACCGTCGCCTGACGATGCGCGAGGTCGCTGAGACCGTGCTCAAGCAGATCGGCACGAAGAAGTAATCACCTCCCGGACCGGTCACGGTCCGGACCCGGAACCCGAGAGGGCCGGCGAATCCCGAGATGGATTCGCCGGCCCTCTGCTTTCGCTGTGGACTTTCGGCTTTCGCTGTGGACTTTCGCCGAGGCGGCGCTGTGCCTCAGCCCTTCGGCTCGGTCTTCAGGATCATATTCGTGATCCGCACGATCGAGAGCAGGCGCCCCGCCTCGTCGGTCATCTTGACCTCATGGGAGACGATCGTGCGTCCCTGGTGGAGCACCTCGGCGCGACCGGTCACCACGCCCTCTCGCGCGGCACGCAGGTGAGTGGCGTTGAGATCGACCCCGACGACGTTCTTACCGCCGGAGAGCAGATACGAATGCATCGACGCCAGGGATTCGGCGAGAACGACGTGGCCGCCTCCGTGGAAGAGACCCATCGGCTGCCGATTGCCGACGACCGGAGCGGTGGCCACGACATGATCGTGAGCGAGCTCGACGAACTCGATTCCCATCCTCTCGGCCAGCTCACCCCCGGACCCCGTTGTGCGCAGCTGTCCGAGCAGCGTGTCGATCTCCTCAGGGGAGGTGTGAGCGGTCAGGGACACGTCGGGACGCAGCATCGGTTCTCCTTCAAGTCAGCTTCGAACGCTAGGCTATGCCATGTGAGTCACTCAAACGAATCCCTCCTGCTCATCGACGGACACTCCCTGGCCTACCGGGCATTCCACGCCCTGCCGGTCGAGAACTTCTCCACCAGCACCGGCCAGACGACGAACGCCATCTACGGCTTCATCTCCATGCTCATCAACGTCCTCCGCGACGAAGAGCCCAGCCATGTGGCCGTGGCCTTCGACCTCGGACGCCAGACGTTCCGCCTCGAGGAATACCCTGAGTACAAGGCCGGACGGGCGAAGACTCCGCCCGAGTTCCACCCGCAGATCGACCTCATCAAGGACATCGTCACGGCGATGGGCATCCGGGTGGTGACGAAGGAGGGCTTCGAGGCCGATGACGCTCTGGCGACGATGGCGAAGATGGGCACGGATGCCGGCTCGTTCGTCGAGGTGATGAGCGGAGACAAGGATTCGTTCCAGCTCGCCTCCGACCGGGTGACGATCCTCTACCCGAAACGCGGAGTCAGCGACCTCAACCGGATGACGCCGGCCGCGGTCGAGGAGAAGTACGGGGTGAGCCCCGCGAACTACCGGGGGCTGGCCGCGCTCGTCGGTGAGAAGGCCGACAATCTGCCCGGTGTGCCCGGAGTCGGTGACAAGACCGCCGCGAAATGGCTCACCGCACACGGAGATCTGCCCGGGGTGTTGGACAACGCCGACAAGATCGGCGGCAAGGTCGGTGAGAAGCTGCGCGACCATATCAGCGAGGTGGAGCGGAACTACCGACTCAACCGCCTCCTCGACGACGTCGACTTGGGACTGGAGTTCGACGATCTGGCCTGGGGCGAAGGCGACCCGGCCGAGCTGTCGAGCCTGTTCGACCAGCTTGAGTTCCAGGCCCTCGGCAAGCGTCTGGCCGCGATCTTCCCCGAGGCCGGAGCCGAGTCCGAGCCGGCACCGACACGCGAGACGACCATCGAGACCGTCGACATCGACACTCTGCTGACGAAGATCGCCGACCACGATGTGCTGGCGCTCGATTCCGACGCCTCCTTCGAGCTCGGCCACGGTCAGGCACGGACCCTGGCGGTCTCCGCCGAACCCGGCCGGGCCTGGGTCGTCGACCTCGCCGAGGCGGGGCAGAAGGCCGTCGGCGCGCTCGGTTCCGCCCTGGGCGGGCATTCGCTCATCCTCCACAGCTCGAAGCTGCAGATCAAAGCGTGGGAGTCGATGGGACTGTCCGTGACGGATATCGCCGGGGACACGGCCCTGGCCGCCTATCTCCTCGTTCCCGATGCCCGGTCCTACGAACTCGGTCAGATCGCCGCCGACCGCGCCGGAATCGATCTCAGCGAACCCGAGGCCGATTCCGGACAGCTCGCCCTCGACCTCGACTCCGATGCCGCGGTGACCACGCACGGCCAACGCGCCGCCGCCCTGCTCGAGGTCCACGAGGTGCTCGCGAAGGCCGTCGAGGACGCGAACATGACGCAGGTCTATCGCGAGATCGAACTGCCGCTCGTGCCCGTGCTCGCGCGCATGGAAGCGACCGGGATCGCGGTCGACGAGACCGGACTGTCGAACCTCATCGACGAATTCACGAAACAGGCCGAAGCCAGCGCGGGCGAGGCCTATGAGGCGATCGGCCACGAGGTGAACCTCGGTTCTCCCAAACAGCTGCAGACCGTGCTCTTCGACGAACTCGATATGCCCAAGACCAAGCGGACGAAGACCGGCTATACGACCGATGCCGACGCCCTGGCCGAACTGTTCGTCAAGACCGAACACCCCTTCCTCCAACACCTGCTGGCCTACCGGGATTCGACGAAGCTCAAGCAGACCGTCGTCGGACTGCTCAAGACTGTTGCCGACGACGGCCGCATCCACACCACCTACCAGCAGACCGTGGCCGCCACCGGACGGCTTTCGTCCCTGGACCCGAACCTGCAGAACATTCCGGTGCGGACCGAATCAGGCCGCCGCATCCGAGACATCTTCATCGCCGACCCCGAGGTGGCTGAGGGGACTCTGCTCACCGCCGACTACTCGCAGATCGAAATGCGGATCATGGCTCATCTGTCCGGCGATGCCGCGCTCATCCAGGCGTTCAAGGATGGCGAGGATCTCCACTCCTATGTCGGCTCGAAGGTCTTCGGAGTCGGCATCGACGAGGTTGACTCCGAGATGCGCTCGAAGGTCAAGGCCATGTCCTACGGGCTGGTGTACGGGCTCTCCGCCTACGGCCTTTCCCGGCAGCTTGCGATCGGCGTCGATGAAGCCAAGGGGCTGATGGACCAGTACTTCGAACGCTTCGGTGCAGTCAAGGACTACCTCGACGACATCGTCGAGCAGGCTCGCGCCAAGGGGTTCACGGAGACCATCATGGGCCGTCGTCGTTATCTGCCGGCGCTGCACAGCGACCGTCGGCAGCTGCGGGACATGGCCGAACGCGCCGCACTCAACGCTCCGATCCAGGGTTCGGCAGCCGACATCATGAAGATCGCCATGCTCAAGGTGGCCGCCCGTCTGGACGGTCTCCGCTCGCCGATGCTGCTGCAGGTCCATGACGAGATCATCGTCGACGTCCGTCCGGAAGAGATCGATGAGGTGAAGACGATCGTCACGGAGGAGATGGGGTCGGCGTTCGAACTCGATGTGCCTCTGGACGTCAACGTCGGCACCGGACGCTCCTGGCACGCCGCCGCCCACTGAGCTGCTGCCCGCTGTCCCGTCGAACTCGTTCAAGCGCAAGCGCAGAAAACGGTCTCGCCCACGCTCGTTCAAGCGTCCCCGCAGTTTGCGCGCCGTGTACCACACGACATCCGCGCTAGCGCTTGAACGAGAGCGCGACGGGTGAGTTGCGCGGTCCTGTCCCAGCCGGGAGTCGATGATGTCGTCCGTGAACGCGGCGTCGCCTCGGGGGAGGCGCACACGGACCTTCGAGCTCGTCGTCCACGGCATCGACATCGCCACGACACTCGGTGCCGAACCACTTGTTCCGGAGGCCGCGCTTCGGGAATCATTGGCGATCGCAGCGGGGCTGGCGATGCAGAGCGGGAAAGGAAGTTCAGTGCTCGCCGGGCTGACCGGGCGCGGGGGACTGGCCGAGGACTTCACAGTCCTCGGCTGAGGATCGTCCCCGTTCCGGCCCCGTCAGTCCTTGGTCAGGGTGGTGGAGAAGATCGCGGTACCGGGCATGAGCGCACCGCGCAGCGGTGACCAGCCGCCCCAAGCGGTCCGATTCTCCTCGGGCCATTCGGGTTCGGTCACCGAATCGAGCGTGAAGCCGGCTTCGACGAGGAGACGGACCCAATCGCTCATCGTCCGGTGATGCTCGGCGTAGACCGGCTGACCGTCCGAGGACAGCTCGACGTACGGAGTGCGATCGAAGTACGAGTACTCAACCGTCAGGCCGGCCTCACCCGGAACATCGGGGAACATCCACCGCATCGGGTGAGTCGTCGAGAAGACCCACTGTCCGCCGTTGCGCAGCACTCGGGCCACCTCGGCGAAGACGACCTCGGCATCCTTGACGAAGGGCAGGGCACCGTAGGAGGAGAACGCGCGATCGAAGCTGTTCGATGCGAACGGCAACTGTCGGGCATCGGCGAGGAGGAACGTCGGGGGAGTCGCCTCGGCGCTCAGGGGATGTTCGCGCTGCAGACGCGAGGCCTGCTCGAGCATTCCGGCGGAGACGTCGACACCTGTGGTGATCGCGCCCTGCTCGGCCAGCCACCGGGAGCACTGACCGGCACCGCAGCCGACCTCGAGAACCTGCTTCCGGTCGACATCGCCGAGGAGGCGCACATCGGATTCGTGAATTCCTTCCGGACACCAGATGAAATCCGAAGCCCCGAGGAACGTGCCGTGTTCGGCGAGATACTCCTCGGCCGAGTTGTCCCAATAGCTGCGATTGGCCCGGACGGAAGCCTCTTCGTCGATCGGGAGATAGCCACCGCTGATGACCTCGGCTCCGTCAGTTCCTTCGCTCATGGTTCCTCCGTGGCCCCAGGTGGTGATGATTCGTCTCTTCGGCGTGCATTCACACCCGAAAAGGTGCTAGCATTGACAACCGTATGCGCCTGTGCATACAAGTCCAAATTCGCAATCGAGACCGGATTCGGTTCTTGCGGCAACTTACACGACCTGCCGCCAGGGTACCGGATCTGGACCAATATTCCATCGGAGTCCCTACCTATATGACCACCACCACGCCGGAATCGGTGCAGCCGAAGCAGGTCGCTGTCAACGACATCGGAACCGCTGAGGATTTCCTCGCCGCCGTCGATGAGACCATCAAGTACTTCAACGATGGCGACATCGTTGAGGGCGAAGTCGTCAAGGTCGACCGTGACGAAGTCCTCGTCGACATCGGATACAAGACGGAAGGCGTCATCCTCGCACGTGAGCTTTCCATCAAGCACGATGTCGATCCCGGCGAAGTCGTCGAGGTCGGGGACGAAATCGAAGCCCTCGTTCTTCAGAAGGAAGACAAAGAGGGTCGTCTCATGCTGTCGAAGAAGCGCGCTCAGTACGAGCGTGCCTGGGGCGACATCGAGAAGATCAAGGAAGACGACGGCGTTGTCACCGGCACCGTCATCGAGGTCGTCAAGGGCGGCCTGATCGTCGACATCGGACTGCGCGGCTTCCTGCCCGCGTCCCTCGTCGAGATGCGCCGCGTCCGCGACCTCGCCCCCTACATCGGCCAGCAGGTCGAAGCCAAGATCATCGAGCTCGACAAGAACCGCAACAACGTGGTCCTGTCGCGCCGTGCCTGGCTCGAGCAGACCCAGTCGGCCGTCCGTCACGACTTCCTGCAGACCCTGCAGAAGGGCCAGGTCCGTCCTGGTGTCGTGTCCTCCATCGTCAACTTCGGTGCGTTCGTCGACCTCGGTGGTGTCGACGGACTCGTCCACGTCTCCGAACTGTCCTGGAAGCACATCGATCACCCGGGTGAGGTCGTCACCGTGGGCGACGAAGTCACCGTCGAGGTTCTCGACGTCGACATGGACCGTGAGCGCGTTTCGCTGTCGCTCAAGGCCACCCAGGAAGATCCTTGGCAGCACTTCGCTCGCACGCACGTCATCGGACAGATCGTGCCGGGCAAGGTCACCAAGCTCGTTCCGTTCGGTGCATTCGTGCGCGTCGAAGACGGCATCGAAGGCCTCGTCCACATCTCCGAGCTGGCCGTGCGCCACGTGGATCTGCCCGAGCAGGTCGTCTCGGTCGACGAGACCATCTACGTCAAGGTCATCGACATCGACCTCGAACGCCGCCGCATCTCGCTGTCGCTGAAGCAGGCGAACGAAGGCGTCGACCCCGAGGCCGAAGAGTTCCTCGACCCCGCTCTGTACGGCATGCCGCAGGAGTACGACGAGGACGGCAACTACAAGTACCCCGAGGGCTTCGACCCCGAGACCAACGAATGGGTCGAGGGCTACGAGGCTCAGCGCGAGACCTGGGAGCAGCAGTACGCCGCCGCTCAGGAACGCTGGGAAGAGCACAAGAAGCAGGTCGCCAAGGCCATCGCAGCGGATGCCGAGGCCTCCGCAGCCGATGCCGTCGGATCTGCCGAAGCCGCTCCGGCCACCGGATCGTTCTCCTCCGAAGAGGCGAGCGACGAGGGCACCCTGGCCAGCGACGAAGCTCTCGCAGCCCTGCGTGAGAAGCTTGCAGGCAGCTGATAGCAGCCACCAGAAGGGCTCCCGGTCGGAAGGCCGGGAGCCCTTTCTGTATGCCCCCACGGCTCGGGCACGCCTGCGCCCGTGGCTGTGGTACACCCTCATCCTCTGTGTCGGCAGCCTGACCGTCTTCGGCTCCGTCGCCGCGGACCCCGGCGGCAGCGTCGTCGCCTCCAACGACGACACCTCACTGTTCATCTGGTGGCTCGGGCACGGCGCGCAGGTTCTCGCAGACATCCTCGGATTCGGACCAGGGGAAACCGGCGGCCTGTTGTACACGGAATCGATGAACGCCCTCGGCGGGGGAGTCAACGGAGCCTGGAACACCTCGCTCGCAGGGTTTGCGATCCTGCTCGCTCCCGTGACGTGGGTGGCCGGCCCCATCGTGAGCTACAACCTCCTCATCCTCGCCTTCCCGGTGCTCGGCAGCCTGGCCACAGCTGTGCTCTTCCGCCGCTTCCTCGACCGCCTGCCCGCTTTCATCGCCGCTGCCGGAGTCGGCTTCTCCAGCTATGTCATCGCCCAGCTCGGCGGCCACCCGAACCTCGCCTATATCGTCACCCCGCCCCTGACCGCCTGGGCGATCCTCGCTCTCCTCGACCTCGGCCGCGCGACACAGGTGGATCCCGGCCGTTCTCTGCTGCGCAGCCGTCGCCTGTGGCTGCTCGGAGGAGGGTTCGGGCTCCTCCTCGGCTTCCAGTTCTACGTCTCCACCGAAGTTCTGGCCGGAACCTTCCTCGCCGCACTCTGCTTCCTGGCCAGCCTCGCCGTCTTCGGACGCCGCCTCTACCGCGCTCGGTCATGGGTCGTCCACGGTCTCGGTTCCGCAGTCGCCGGCTGTATCGCCATGCTGTGTGCGATCCCGCTGCTGGTGACCATGTCCGGACCGAACGCCCCACAGGGCGCCATCCGCCCACACGGAGTATGGAACACCGACCTGCTCGACCCGATCCTGCCCGCAGCCCCGGCCTGGCTGAGTTCCGGAGTGTCTCCTCTGCCCCGAATCATGGAGATCGACCCCGCCGAACTCGGCGCCTACGTCGGCGCACCAGCTCTGGCGGCGGCTGTGCTCATCGTTCTCGGCCTCGCCCACCGGTCCGCACACGCGGTGCCGGTGCGCATCGCCGCGGCAACCGGCATCCTCGTCGGCCTGCTGGCACTCGGCTCACCGATCCTCCTCGGCGGCCGAATCGCCCTCGCGACCGGTCCGTTCGCGCTCATCGAAGCCATCCCCGTACTCAACAACATCCTGCCCATGCGGCTCGTCCTCCACTCGACGATCGCGCTCTTCGCCGTGCTCGGAATCGGCCTCCAGTGGGCGCTGAGCCACCGGAAGCTGCTTCGCGCCCGCGCCCTCCTCATCCTGTTCGTCCTCGCCGCCGTGGCCATCCTCCCCGCTCCGCAGACCGCCCATGAGGTGACAGTTCCGGACTTCTACGAGCACTCCATCGCCGAGGTGATCCCCGCCGGATCCGTCGTCAAAACCTTCCCCCGCCCCCTCGCATGGGCTGAGCCCCACGCCGACGAAGCCATGGTGTGGCAGTCGGTCAGCGGATTCCGCTACCGCGAGACCGGCGGCTACTTCATCGGTTCGAGCCTGGAATCGCCGGTGACCTATTCCGCCCCCGAAGATGCCCTCGACGAACTCCTGCACGGCTCCGTCTTCGACGGGGAGCCCATGCCGGACGCGGACAGCCCGGAAGTCGCCTCGGCGATCGCCAAACTGAGGGAGACCGGGGTCGACTTCATCGTCCTCGCCCCCGAAGCTCCGCTCCTGCCGGGAGGCGACGGAGACTATGCAGCATTCCTCGATGCCGCCGTCGGAGATCCGATCTTCGCCGATGAGGGAGTGCGGGTCTACCGACTGGATCAGTAGGATGATCCCATGCTGAGAATCGGTCTCACCGGCGGAATCGGCGCCGGAAAGTCAACGGTGTCCGCAATGCTCGTCGAACACGGGGCAGTGCTCGTCGACGCCGACAGGATCGCCCGCGAAATCGTCGAACCCGGGCAGCCGCTGCTCGAGAAGCTGGCCGAGGCCTTCGGGCCGCAGGTGCTGCACTCCGACGGTTCGCTCGACCGGCCGGCACTGGCCGCGGCAGCCTTCGTCGATTCCGAGCACACAGCACGGCTCAACGGCCTCATGCATCCGGCGATCCGCGACCGCACCGCCGAACACTTCGCCATGTACGCCGACGCCGAGATCGTCGTCCACGACGTCCCGCTGCTCGTCGAGAACGACATGACACCGGCCTACCACCTCAATCTCCTCGTCGACGTGCCCGCCGAGGTGCGCCTGCAGCGGCTCATGGACTCCCGCGGAATGGACCGCGACGACGCCGCCGCACGGATCTCCCGCCAAGCCGATGACGACACCCGCCGAGCAGCCTGCGATGTCATCATCGACAACTCCGGTCCCGTCGAAGAGACGAAGGCCGCGGTCGCCCGGCTCATCGAATCGCGGATCCGGCCCTTCTCCGCCAATCTCGCGTCCGGGCAGCGGGCACCGAAGGCAGCCCTCGAACTCGTCGATCCCGCGGATGCCGACTGGATCGGTGACGCGCAGAGAGCGATCAGGAAGCTGCGACACGGCACGGGCGAGGAGTTCGCCATCGAACATATCGGCTCCACCTCTGTGCCGGGACTGCCCGCCAAGGACGTCATCGATCTTCAGCTCCTCGTCCCCGATCTCACCGCCGCCAGGGAGCTGGCACCCCGACTGGCCGAACTCGGTTACCCGGGAGCCGAGATGAGCGACCACCTCGGCGAAGAGTCGACCGAAGGGAAATGGTTCCACGCGAACACGGACCCGGGCCGCGCCGTCAATCTGCATGTGCGCACCGCGGACTCGGTCGGTGTGCGCTTCGCCCGCGCGTTCCGTGACCTGCTCATCGCAGACACGGGGGAGCGGGACCGTTACCTCGAGTTGAAGAGAGACCGTTTGGCCGAAGCCAAGGCTGCGGGCGGGACGAACGGGCGGATGATGCGAACATATGCGGAATCGAAGGAACCGTACTTCCTGCAGATGCGCCGCCGACTGGTGCCCGACAGCTTCGACTGACACGCTGACACATGTCGGTAGGCACTTCGCCGAGGCTGTCGTTCCGACTCCGGTCTGCCCAATGTCAGGGGCGGGGGCTAGGGTTGGACTATGAGCTCAGAACGCCCCCTGCCAGCGATCGGCCACCGCCCCGACGTCACCCGCGAGGTGGCGCCGTTCGAGGTCGTCTCCGAGTACTCTCCCTCCGGTGACCAGCCGACGGCGATCCGAGAGATCTCCGACCGGCTCGACGCGGGAGAGCGGGACATCGTCCTCCTCGGTGCCACCGGCACAGGCAAGTCGGCGACGACGGCATGGCTCATCGAGCAGGTGCAGAGACCGACCCTGATCATGGCGCCGAACAAGACTCTCGCCGCGCAGCTGGCGAACGAGTTCCGACAGCTGCTGCCCAACAACGCGGTCGAGTACTTCGTCTCCTACTACGACTACTACCAGCCGGAAGCCTATGTGCCGCAGACGGACACGTTCATCGAGAAGGACTCCTCGATCAACGACGAAGTCGAACGTCTCCGGCACTCGGCCACGAACTCGCTGCTGACCAGACGCGACGTCGTCGTGGTCTCGACGGTGTCGTGCATCTACGGTCTCGGCACTCCTGAGGAATACGTCGACCGGATGGTCACCCTTCACAAGGGCGACGAATGCGATCGGGACGAACTGCTCAAACGCTTCGTGTCGATGCAGTACGCCCGCAACGATATGGCTTTCACCCGCGGGACCTTTCGCGTGCGAGGAGACACCGTCGAGATCATCCCGCAGTACGAGGAGCTCGCGCTGCGGATCGAATTCTTCGGCGACGAGATCGAATCGCTGCAGACCCTCCACCCGCTGACGGGCGAGATCGTCCGCGACGAGGATACCATCCACGTGTTCCCGGCCAGCCACTACGTCGCCGGTGAGAACCGGATGGCCACCGCGATCAGCGGCATCGAGGACGAACTGCAGAAGCGGCTGAGCGAGTTCGAATCGCAGAACAAGCTGCTGGAAGCCCAACGGCTGAAGATGCGCACGACCTATGACCTCGAGATGATGGAGTCGATGGGTTTCACCTCCGGCATCGAGAACTACTCCCGGCACATCGACGGCCGCGATCCCGGTTCGGCACCGAACTGCCTGCTCGACTACTTCCCCGAGGACTTCCTGCTCGTCATCGACGAGTCCCATGTCACGGTCCCGCAGATCGGCGGAATGTACGAAGGCGATATGTCGCGCAAGCGCACCCTCGTCGAACACGGATTCCGCCTGCCCAGTGCCATGGACAACCGGCCGCTGAAGTTCGACGAGTTCCGGGAGCGCGTGGGACAGAGCGTGTATCTGTCGGCCACACCCGGCAACTTCGAACTCGGCAACGCCAACGGGTACGTCCAGCAGATCATCCGCCCCACCGGACTCGTCGACCCCGAGATCAAGGTCAAGCCGACGAAGGGGCAGATCGATGATCTCCTCGACGAGATCAAGACCCGAGTCGACGCGAACGAACGTGTGCTCGTGACGACGCTGACGAAGAAGATGGCCGAAGATCTCACCGACTACCTGCTCGAACACGATATCCGGGTCCAGTACCTCCATTCCGATGTCGACACTCTGCGACGTGTGGAGCTGCTCACAGAGCTGCGTGCGGGCGAATTCGATGTGCTGGTCGGCATCAACCTCCTGCGTGAGGGTCTCGACCTTCCCGAGGTCTCGCTGGTGGCGATCCTCGATGCCGACAAGGAAGGCTTCCTCCGGTCGTCGACATCGCTCATCCAGACGATCGGTCGTGCCGCACGTAACCTCAACGGCCAGGTGCACATGTACGCCGATACGATCACGGATTCGATGCGCACCGCCATCGACGAGACCGACCGCAGGCGCGCCATCCAGATCGCCTACAACGAAGAGCACGGAATCGATCCTGCCCCGCTGGTCAAGCGGATCGCCGACATCACCGAACGACTGCAGCGTGAGGACGAGGACACTCGAGAGCTGCTCACCGAATTCGACTACGGCAAGGGCAAGCACGGCTACAACTCGACCCTGACCGACGAACAGAGGGAAGCCGCCGGCAAACCCGGTTCGCTGCGCCCGCCGGCGGCCGACCTCACCGAACTCATCGAATCGCTGACCTCGCAGATGCATTCGGCCGCCGCGGAGCTGCAGTTCGAACTCGCCGCACGACTGCGCGACGAGCTCGCCGACCTCAAGCAGGAGCTGCGCCAGATGAAGGAGGCCGGGCACGCCTGATCCGCACCGGTGACGCGCGAGTGATGCTCGCGTGTTTATACTGGTGTGCTGGCGAAAGGGAGTATCCCGTCCATCCGCGGTCGTCACCACGACCCCACAAGGGGTCCGGCCGCGGAGCGCACGCAGCATCACCGCGTGGGAGAGACTTTCGACCTGGATACATCCTGTTCACCACGAAAGGCATCCATGGATATTCTGTCCTCCACGCTCGCGGCCGGCGGCAACGCCGCTGCTGCGAGCGAATCTCCGATTCCCGTCTGGTTCATGATCACCTCGGGAATCATCGTCGTTGCGATCCTCGTCTTCGACCTCCTGCTGGTCGTCAAGCGACCACACACCCCGTCGATGCGGGAAGCGAGCATCTGGGTCGCCTTCTACGTCGCCCTGGCTCTGGTCTTCGCCGGCGCGCTCTTCGCCATCGGCGATGCCCAGCACGGCAGCGAGTTCCTCACCGGCTGGCTGCTCGAGTACTCGTTGAGCATCGACAACCTGTTCGTCTTCATCATCATCATGGGCAGCTTCTCGGTACCGCGGAAGTACCAGCAGGAAGTGCTCATGGTCGGCATCATCATCGCCATCATCTTCCGCGGCATCTTCATCCTCGCGGGTGCGGCGATCATCAGCGCCTTCGTCGAAGTCTTCTTCATCTTCGGCATCTTCCTCCTCATCGTCGCCTACCGGCAGGCCTTCAGCTCCGAAGACGACGGCGACGGCGAAAACGGTCTCATCCGGTTCCTGCGCAAGCGGATCAACGTCGTCGACGAATACCACGGCAACAAGCTGCGGGTGACCCTCGACGACAACAAGAAGTACTGGACCCCGATGTTCATCGTGTTCATCGCCATCGGCTCGACCGATGTGATGTTCGCGCTCGACTCGATCCCCGCGATCTTCGGCGTCACTCAGAATGCGTTCCTCGTGTTCACCGCGAACGTGTTCGCTCTCATGGGACTGCGTCAGCTGTACTTCCTGCTCGGGGGACTCGTCGACAAGCTCGTCTACCTCCACTACGGAATCGCCGCGATCCTCGGCTTCATCGGCGTCAAGCTCATCATCCACGCTCTGCATTCGAGCGATTGGGAGTTCCTCTCGTGGGGTCACTCGATCCCCGAGGTGCCGACGTGGCTGTCCCTGACCGTCATCGTCCTCGCCATGGTGGTGGCCACCGTCGCCTCACTCGTGAAGATGAAGAAGGACGGCATCTCCTTCAAGGACGTCAGCTCGAACGAATCCGAAGAGGCCTGAGCCGATCGGACCCGGTCGCGCTGACACCGCCTCGGTGTCGGCACAGAACGAGCGGGGTCCGTCTCGATCTCTCGAGACGGACCCCGCTCGTGTCTTCCCGGTCAGGGCAGAACCGGACCGGCAGTGCGACGCTCAGCCCTGGGCGAAGGGGCCGAACACGGGAGTCCATTCGCGGATGTCCGTCGACTCGATGACACCGAGCGAGGCATAGGGATCGGCGGCGAGGTGGCTTTCGACCTCCGCACGGTCGGCAGCGTTGAGGATCAGCAGCCCTCCCGGCTGCGGATCGTTGTCCAGGGGACCGGAGGCGAGGATCGTACCGGTCTCATTCAGCTCCGCCTGCCAGCGGCGATGCGCGGGGCGATGTTCCATCCGCGTATCAGTATCGGGACCATAGTGGTAGGTGACGGCGAAGACCGGCATATGTGACTCCTCGGTGTCGAGCAATAGGATGGAATCAGTCTAATCGGAAAGGTCTGTGCATCAGCGTGGCCAGATTGCAGGAGATCCCAGCGGAATTCGCTGACGACGACACGATCTACGAGTCCTTCGGCGAATACTGCCGAGAGATCGGAGTCGAGCCTTACCCGGCTCAGGACGAGGCGTTCCTCACGATCCTCGCCGGAGATAATACGATCATGGCGACCCCGACCGGCTCGGGGAAGTCACTCGTCGCTCTGTTCGCTCTCTACCAGTCCTTCACTCGCGGGATCCGGTCGTACTACACGGCCCCGCTCAAGGCCCTGGTGAGCGAGAAGTTCTTCTCCCTCATCGACGCATTCGGCGCCGAGAACGTCGGGATGATCACCGGCGACTCCACCGTCAACCCGGAGGCGCCCGTCATCTGCGCCACGGCGGAGATCCTGGCCAACCAGGCGCTGCGCGAAGGCGGAATGCTCGACGCCGGAATGGTCGTCATGGACGAATTCCACTACGTCGCCGACCCCTCCCGCGGTTGGGCCTGGCAGGTGCCCCTCCTCGAGATGCCGCAGACCCAGTTCGTCCTCATGTCCGCCACCTTGGGCGACACCACCGACATCCGACGGACGATGACGGAGACGACCGGACGCGACTCCTCCGTGGTCACCTCGGCGACCAGGCCGGTCCCGCTCGACTACGAATATTCGACGGAGACGCTCTCGGACACTCTCCGCGGACTCGTCCGCAACGACAAGGCCCCGGTCTACGTCGTCTCCTACTCTCAGAACGGTGCCATCGACCTCGCCACCAACCTGCTCTCGGTCGACCTTGCCTCCAAGGAACAGAAGGCCGCCATCGCCGCAGCCATCAAGGGCTTCACCTTCGGCAAGGGATTCGGGACCAGTCTGCGCAAACTGCTGCTGCACGGCGTCGGCGTCCACCACGCCGGAATGCTGCCGAAGTACCGCCGCCTCATCGAACAGCTCGCGCTGAAGGGACTGCTGCTCGTCATCTCCGGCACCGACACCCTCGGTGTGGGCATCAATGTGCCCATCCGCTCCGTGCTGTTGACCGGACTGACGAAGTTCGACGGGCGGAAGATGCGCCGACTCAGCGTCCGCGAGTTCCAACAGCTCGCAGGCCGCGCCGGCCGCGCCGGATTCGACACCCGCGGCTACGTCATCGCCCAAGCCCCCGAACACGTCATCGACAACCTCAAGGCAGAAGCCAAAGCGGCCAATGATGACAAGAAGAAAAAGAAGAAGGTCAAGAAGAAGGCTGCCCCGGTCGGCTTCGTCGGCTGGTCCGAAGAGACCTTCGCAAAACTCATCGAAGGCGAATCCGAGACCCTGCGTCCGCGGATGAAGATCGACCATTCGACGATCCTCAACCTCGTCGCCCGCCCCGGCTCCGATGTGTCGACCATCAGCGACTTCATCGACAAGACGCATGAGACACGGGAACGCCGGCTCGACCTCAAACTCACCGCGATCAGCATCGGACGCTCCCTCATCGACGCCGGACTCATCGAGGTCCGCGGCAGCGAACTCATCGCCACCCAGGACCTCGGCCCCCAGTTCGCGCTCAACCAGCCCCTGGCTCCCTTCGTGCTTGCCGCACTGGAGCTTCTCGACGAGAACGACGACACCTACGCCCTCGACGTCGTATCCATCGTCGAGGCGACCACCTCGGTGCCGTTCCAGATACTGAAGGGCCAACTCGACCGGATCAAGGGAGAGACCCTGGCCGAACTCAAGGCCGAGGGCGTCGAATACGCCGAACGAATGGCGATCCTCGACGAGATCGAAAGTCCCGCACCCCTGGCCGAGATGCTCGACCCGGCCTTCGACCACTTCGTCGAGACTCATCCCTGGCTGCACCGAGGCGGCTTCGAACCCAAATCCGTCGTCCGCGACATGCTCGAGCAGGCCATGGGCTTCACCCAGTTCGTCGGCTACTACAGTCTCGCCCGGGCCGAGGGCAGCCTGCTGCGCTACCTCACCGACGTCTACCGCGCACTGCTCCACAACGTCCCCGCGGAGAACCGGACCGAGGAACTCGAGACCATCATCGAATGGTGTGGTGAGACCATCGCCCGGACGGATTCGTCGCTGCTCGACGAATGGCGCACCCTGCAGGGACTCGACCCCACCGAAGCTCCCGACGATCTGCCGGCACTCGACCGCCGCTTCTCCGAGAATACGAGGGTGTTCACCGCAGAGGTCCGCAATGCCCTGTTCCACCGAGTGCTGCTGGCCGAACGTGCGAACTACACGGAGCTCGGCCGCCTCGACGCCGAATCCGGATTCGACTCCCGGGCCTGGGAAGACGCGATCGAGGACTTCTACGACGAATACGGGGAGCTCATCGTCGACCAGAAAGCCCGCGGTCGGGAATATATCGACATCAGCCCCGGTTCAGACACATGGAGCGTCCGACAGATCCTCGCCGATCCCGACGACAACAGGGACTGGGCCATCGACGCCGAGGTGGACGTGGCCGCCAGCGACGAATCCGGAGATATCGTGCTCCGCATCCTCTCCGTCGGAGAGATCGGCAGATGAGCCGGAAACCGCTGCGAATACAGCAATGTCAGTGCCGAGTAATACAGTGGTCAGGTGATGAAAACCAATAACGGTGAGCAAGTGACAGGCGTCTCCCATCTCGACACCCTGTGGGTCAAGGGAGCGCGAGCACACAATCTCAAGAACGTCGAGATCGCGCTGCCGCGCGATTCGATGGTCGTGTTCACCGGCTTGTCCGGTTCCGGCAAGTCCTCGCTGGCCTTCGACACGATCTTCGCCGAGGGACAGCGACGCTACGTCGAATCCCTGTCCTCCTATGCCCGGATGTTCCTCGGGCAGATGGACAAACCCGACGTCGACTTCATCGAAGGGCTGTCTCCAGCGGTGTCGATCGACCAGAAGTCGACATCGCGCAATCCGCGTTCGACCGTCGGCACGATCACCGAGGTCTATGACTTCCTCCGCCTGCTGTGGGCGCGGATCGGCATCCCGCACTGTCCCGTCTGCGGTGAGGTCATCACGAAGCAGACCCCGCAGCAGATCGTCGACCAGCTGCTCGAACTCGAGGAGCGGACGAAGTTCCTCGTCCTCGCTCCCGTCGTCCGGTCCCGCAAGGGCGAATTCGTCGACCTCTTCACCGACCTGCAGTCCAAGGGCTTCTCCAGGGCCATCGTCGACGGCGAGCAGATCAGCCTGAGCGAACCGCCGACCTTGGAGAAGCAGTACAAGCACACGATCTCCGTGGTCGTCGACCGCCTCGTCGCCAAATCGGGAATGCGCCCGCGGCTGACCGACTCCGTCGAGACCGCCCTGGGGCTCGCCGACGGACGCATCGACATCGAACTCGTCGACGAAGGCACGACCCGCACTTTCTCCGAGCACATGTCGTGCCCGAACGAGCACCCGCTGACGATCGACGAGATCGAACCCCGCTCGTTCTCCTTCAACTCGCCCTTCGGTGCCTGCCCCACCTGCGACGGCATCGGCACACGCCTGCAGGTCGACGAAGATCTCGTCGTCCCCGACGAGGACCTCAGCCTCGGCTCCGGGGCCATCGCCCCCTGGTCGGGAGGCAAACAGGTCTCGAAGTACTTCAACCGTCTGCTCAAGGGCCTCGGCGACGAACTCGGCTTCGATATGAAGACGCCGTGGAAGAAGCTGCCGAAGTCCGCGAAGACCGCGATTCTGACGGGCAAGGACTACAAGGTCCATGTCAAGTACAAGAACCGCTTCGGGCGTGAACGCACGTACTCGACGGGCTTCGAAGGCGTCTACCAATACATTCAGCGCAAGCACGAGGAAACAGAATCCGAGTGGTCGCGGGAACGCTACGAGTCCTATATGCGCGAGATCCCGTGTGCCAGCTGTGACGGTACGCGCCTCAAACCGGAGATCCTTGCCGTCAAGGTCGGAGACAGGTCCATCGCCGAGGTCTCCGAACTCGCCCTCGACGAAGCAGCTTCCTTCCTCGGTTCCCTCGAGCTGAGCTCCCGCGATGCCGCCGTGGCGGCGCAGGTGATGAAGGAGATCAACGCCCGACTCGGGTTCCTCCTCGACGTCGGCCTCGACTACCTCAGCCTCAACCGGGCAGCCGGTACGCTCTCCGGCGGTGAGGCCCAGCGCATCCGCCTGGCCACGCAGATCGGCTCCGGCCTCGTCGGCGTCCTCTACGTCCTCGACGAGCCGTCGATCGGACTGCATCAGCGAGACAACCGCCGACTCATCGAAACACTCAACAAGCTCAAGGATCTCGGCAACACCCTCATCGTCGTCGAACACGATGAGGACACCATCGAATCCGCCGACTGGATCGTCGATATCGGACCCGGCGCCGGCGAGCACGGGGGAGAGGTCGTCTACTCCGGTCCCGTCACCGGCCTCAAGGATGCCGAAGGATCGATCACCGGCGACTACCTCTCCGGCCGACGGGCGATCCAGATCCCGCCGACCCGCCGCCCCGTCGACAAGGACCGGATGGTCACCGTCGAGAAGGCCGTGGAGAACAACCTGCGCGACGTCACGGTGTCCTTCCCTCTCGGTGTGCTCACCGCAGTCACCGGCGTGTCCGGTTCGGGCAAATCGACTCTGGTCAACGAGATCCTCTACACACAGATGGCCAACGTCCTCAACGGCGCCTCGCGGGTGCCCGGACGGCACAAGCGCGTGACCGGCCTGGACAATCTCGACAAGGTCGTCCACGTCGATCAGTCGCCGATCGGTCGCACCCCGCGATCGAATCCCGCGACCTACACCGGCGTCTTCGACCATGTGCGCCGACTGTTCGCCGAAACCGAATCGGCGAAGGTCCGCGGCTATCTGCCCGGTCGATTCTCCTTCAACGTCAAGGGCGGACGCTGCGAGAACTGCAGCGGCGACGGCACGATCAAGATCGAGATGAACTTCCTGCCCGACGTCTACGTCCCCTGTGAGGTCTGCCAGGGCGCTCGGTACAACCGGGAGACCCTGGAGGTCACGTTCAAGGGCAAGAACATCGCCGAGGTCCTCGATATGCCGATCGAGGAGGCCAACGACTTCTTCGCCGCGATTCCTGCGATCTCTCGACACCTCAAGACCCTCGTCGAGGTGGGGCTCGGCTATGTCCGACTCGGCCAGCCGGCCACGACTCTCTCCGGTGGCGAGGCACAGCGTGTCAAGCTTGCCGCCGAACTGCAGAAGCGCTCCCGCGGTCGCACCGTCTACGTGCTCGACGAACCGACGACCGGTCTGCACTTCGAGGACATCTCGAAGCTGCTCATGGTCCTCCAGGGACTCGTCGACAAAGGCAATACGGTCATCGTCATCGAACACAACCTCGACGTCATCGGCAATGCCGATCACATCATCGACCTCGGACCCGAGGGCGGCCGCGGCGGTGGGCAGATCATCGCCCAGGGCACTCCCGAAGAGGTCGCCGAGGTGGCCGAATCGCACACCGGAAGGTTCCTCAAGCCGATGCTCAAGTCCTGATCCGAATGCCTGATCCATCCACCTACCGTCCGGCCACCGGGTCGATCCCCACATCGGCCGGGGTCTACAAATTCCGTGACCCCGACCGGCGGGTGATCTATGTCGGAAAGGCGAAGAACCTCCGCAACCGACTCAACTCGTACTTCGCCAACCCTGCCCAGCTGCACCCGCGCACCTCGACGATGGTCCACACCGCGAACTCGGTGGAGTGGACCGTCGTCGACACCGAGGTCGAAGCTCTGCAGCTCGAATGGACGTGGATCAATGAGTTCAACCCGCGGTTCAACGTCATGTTCCGCGACGACAAGTCCTACCCCTACCTCGCGATCACGATGAATGACGAGGTGCCTCGGGCCTTCATCACCCGGGGAAAACGCCGCAAGGGCGTGAAGTACTTCGGTCCCTTCGCTCAGGTGTGGGCGATCAAGGACACCCTCGACCTGCTGCTCAAGGCCTTCCCGATGCGCACCTGCACAGCAGGGGTCTACCGGCGGGCCGAACGCAGCGGCAGGCCCTGCCTGCTCGGCTATATCGACAAATGCGCTGCTCCCTGCGTCGGTCAGATCAGCAAGGACGATCACAAGGACTTGGCCCGCAGCATCTCCGACTTCATGTCCGGAAACACCGGCCGGTTCATCAGCCACCGGCAGAAGGAGATGGCCAAAGCCGCGGCCGAACTCGACTACGAACGCGCGGCCGGTCTGCGCGACGAGATCTCCGCCCTGCAGAAGGTCCTCGACAAATCCGCCGTCGTCCTGTCGGTGAGCGCCGACTGCGATATCTTCGCCCTCGTCACCGAGGAGCTCGAAGCCTCCGTCCAGGTCTTCCATGTGCGCCAGGGTCGTATCCGCGGCCAACGCGGCTGGATCATCGAACGCTCCGATGATCACGCGCCCGCGGAACTGACCACCGACTACCTGCGACAGGCCTACTCCGGGCTCGACGCCGATGCCATTCCGAAGGAGATCCTCGTCGACACACTGCCGGCGGATCTGGAGTCCCTGGAGGCCTGGCTGAGCGAGCAGCGCGGTTCGCGGGTGACCGTGCGGGTACCCGAGCGCGGGGAGAAGAAGGCGGCCCTGGAGACCGTGGGGAAGAACGCGAAGGAAGCGCTCATCCAGCACAAGCTCAAACGCTCGTCCGACCTGACGACCCGCAGCCAGGCTCTCAAGGAGATCCAGGAGCACCTCGACCTGCCGGAAGCACCGCTGCGCATCGAATGCATCGACATCTCCCATACCCAGGGATCGAACGTCGTCGCCTCCCTCGTCGTGTTCGAAGACGGAATGGCGAAGAAGCGCGACTACCGACACTTCGCCATCCACGGTGAAGCCGCGGCCGACGACACGGCTTCGATGTACGACGTCGTCTCCCGTCGCTTCAGCCGCTACCTCGAACAGATGACCTCCGAGGAGCCCGATGAGCGCTTCGGCTATCGACCCAGCCTTCTCGTCGTCGACGGTGCCGGCCCGCAGGTTGCGGCAGCGACGCGGGCACTGACGGATCTCGGCATCGTCGACATCTCCGTCGTCGGTCTGGCCAAACGGCTCGAAGAGATCTGGATACCGGACGATCCGTTCCCGGTCATCCTCCCACGCAACTCCGAGGGGCTCTTCCTCATGCAGCGCTTGCGTGATGAGGCCCACCGCTTCGCCATCACCTATCACCGGTCGAAACGTGCGAAGGCGATGACGAGTTCCGTGCTCGACGACATTCCGGGTCTCGGAGAGTCGAAGCGCACCGCTCTGCTGCGCCATTTCGGATCTGTGAAGAAGGTCCGTGCTGCCACCGCCGAGGAGATCTGCGAGGTCAAGGGAATCGGTCCCTCCCTCGCCGCGAAGATCGTCACGGCTCTGGCCGACTGAGCTCTGCGATTCTGCCCTAGAGTAGTGCCGAGAGGTACAGTGCCCACCGACCGATCGGGCACGGACAGAGGAGGACGAGTGAGCGTGCAGGCCGAATCGAACGGATCCGACCACCCCATCGAGGTTGTGCTCGTCACCGGCATGTCCGGAGCAGGCCGCACCACCGTGGCCAATGTGCTCGAAGACATGGACTGGTATGTCGTCGACAACCTTCCGCCGCAGATGATGCGTCCGCTCGTCGAACTCGTCGCCCGTGCCGACGGCGCCCTGCCGAAGATCGCCATCGTCATCGACGCCAAAGGGCGCACCAAATACACCGAACTGCAGGAGACGATCAGCGATTTCGTCGATCAGGGTCTGTCCCTGCGCATCGTCTTCCTCGACGCCTCCGACGAAGTCCTCGTCCGACGTTTCGAATCGACCAGGCGGCCCCACCCACTGCAAGGGGAGGGGACCCTGCTCGACGGCATCGAAGCCGAACGTGCCGAACTCGAGTCCCTCAAACACCGCGCCGATATCATCGTCGACACCTCCGACCTCAACGTGCACCAGCTCTCCGCGGAGGTGCGCAAACGCTTCAGCGACGACGACACCCCGCCGCTGCGGCTGACGGTGATGAGCTTCGGCTTCAAATACGGCCTGCCCAAGGACGCCGACCACGTCGCCGACGTCCGCTTCCTGCCGAATCCGTACTGGATTCCCCATCTGCGCGGACACAACGGACTCGACTCCGATGTCGCAGCCTACGTCCTCGAGCAGAACGGCGCCGAGGAATTCATCGAACGCTATGCCGCAACCCTGTCCACCGTCGCCGAGGGATATCTGCACGAGGGCCGCGGCTACGCGATGATCGGAATCGGCTGCACGGGCGGCAAACACCGTTCCGTGGCGATCAGCGAAAGGGTCGGACGACTGCTGTCGGCCCAGACCGGGATCCCAGTGGCCGTGCGTCACCGCGATCTGGGAAGAGAATGACATGGAGACCGAAGATCTGCCCGTCATCTCCACGGGCGCACAGAAGGACGGTCCCAATATCGTCTCGTTCGGCGGAGGCCACGGACTCTACGCGGCGCTGAGGGCGTTCCGTCTGCTCACCGAAGACCTCACCGCGGTCGTCACAGTCGCCGACGATGGCGGATCATCCGGACGACTGCGCGACGAACTCGGCGGACTGCCTCCCGGCGATCTGCGGATGGCTCTGGCCGCACTCTGCGACGACGGCACATGGGGCCAGACCTGGCGTGATGTCATCCAGCACCGGTTCGAATCGACAGGTGAGCTGCACGGTCACGCGGTGGGCAATCTGCTCATCGCAGCACTGTGGCAGATCCACGGCGACCATGTGGCCGGCCTGGACTGGATGGCCCGGCTGCTGCGCGCTCACGGTCGAGTGCTGCCGATGTCTTCGGTGCCGCTGACGATCGAAGCCGATGTGAAGTTCCCGGGCTCCTTCCAGGTCGTGCGCGGACAGTCCGTGCTCGCCTCCACGATCGGCCACGTCGAGACCGTGCGCCTCGACCCGGCGGCTCCACCGGCCCGCTACGAGACGATCGAAGCCGTGGAGGAGGCCGAGGTTCTCAACCTCGGCCCCGGCTCCTGGTACACCTCGGTGATGCCGCACTTGCTCGTGCCTTCGCTGGCCGAGGCGATCGTGGCCTCGACAGCGGTGAAATCCCTCACGCTCAACCTCAGTTCCACTGACGGTGAGACGAAGGACCTGAGCCTCGGCGAACACCTCGTCTCCCTCCACCGTCATGCCCGCTCACTGACCTTGGACTATGTTCTCGTCGACGAGGCGGCCACCGAACTCGAACCCGACCTGCCGCAGCGGGCCGAGGACATGTTCGGAGCGAAACTCTGGGAACGTCCCCTGCGCTCACGGAGGCAGGGACAGCATGACAGCCTCAAGCTGGCGGCATGCTACCGTGACATGTTGTTGGACGCCGGGATCGGCGTCGCCGAGCAGTGGTAGAACTTCAGGTGCAGGAGGACGAGCTATGGCACTGACCGCTCAGGTCAAGGACGAGTTGGCGCGAGTGAAGATCACTCGCACCTCCGCCCGCAAGGCCGAGGTGTCCTCGATCTTCCGCTTCTCCTCCGCCCTCCACCTCGTCAACGGCTCGATCGTCCTCGAAGCCGAACTCGACACTGCCCAGGCCGCCAAACGGCTGCGAGCGGAGATCAAGGATCTCTACGGTCAGCATGCCGACATCGTCGTCATCAATGCCGCCGGAATCCGCCGCTCCAACCGCTACCTGCTGCGCGTCACCCGTGACGGGGGAGCACTGGCCCGCCAGACCGGACTCGTCGACAACCGCGGCCGTCCCGTGCGCGGACTGCCCTCGGCCATCGTCAACGGCTCCGTCGCCGATGCCGAAGCCGCCTGGCGCGGAGCCTTCCTCGCCCACGGATCACTGACCGAGCCGGGGCGTTCCTCGGCGTTGGAAGTCACCTGCCCCGGCCCCGAGGCGGCTCTTGCCCTCGTCGGCGCAGCCCGCCGACTCGGACTGAGTGCGAAAGCCCGCGAGGTCCGGGGAGTCGACCGCGTCGTCATCCGCGACGGCGACGATATCGCCGCGCTGCTCACCCGCATGGGCTCCCACAGCGCCGTGCTGGTCTGGGAGGAACGGCGGATGCGCAGGGAGGTCCGCGCGACCGCGAACCGCCTGGCGAACTTCGACGATGCGAACCTGCGTCGCTCGGCACGGGCCGCCGTGGCCGCCGGTGCCCGGGTCGAACGCGCCCTGGAGATCCTCGGCGACGACGTCCCCGAACACCTCCGCTACGCCGGTCAGCTTCGCGTGACACACAAACAGGCGTCCCTCGAAGAGCTCGGTCAGCTCGCCGACCCGCCGATGACGAAGGACGCGGTGGCCGGCCGGATCCGCAGGCTGCTGTCCACTGCGGACAAGCATGCGGAAGAACTGGGAATTCCCGGCACCGAAGCCAGTCTGACCCCGGAAATGCTCGAGGATCGCTAAGATCGAGGCATGAGACGAATCGCCATCAACGGCTTCGGCCGCATCGGCCGTGCCCTGTTCCGTCTGTCCCTCGAACCCGATGCTGATTTCGAGGTCGTGGCCATCAACGATCTCACCGATACGACGACCCTGGCTCATCTGCTCTCCCACGACTCCGTGTGGCCTCGCTTCGACCATGATGTCGACGCCGCCGAGGAGGCGATCATCGTCGACGGACGAGAGATCGCGGTGACGAGCCAAGCCGACCCGTCCGCCATCGACTGGAGTTCGCACAAGGTCGAACTCGTCGTCGAATCCACCGGACGCTTCACCCGGCAGGACCAGGCCGAGGCCCACCTCGGCGGCACCGTGCAGACCGTCGTACTCTCCGCCCCCGGAAAGGACGTCGACGCGACCCTCGTCATGGGCGTGAACGAAGACACCTTCGATCCGTCCGCGCACTCCGTCGTCTCGAACGCCTCGTGCACGACGAACTGCATGGCCACCGTCGTCAAGGCGCTCGACGACGCCCTCGGCGTCGAATCCGGTCTGCTCAACACCGTTCACGCCTACACAGGCGACCAGATGCTCGTCGACGGACCCCACCGGGACCTGCGTCGCGCCCGAGCCGCCGCCGTCAACATCGTGCCGACCACGACCGGAGCCGCACGCACCGTCGGCCGCGTCATGCCCCACCTCGAGGGCAAGCTCGACGGACTCGCCGTGCGTGTACCCGTGCCCGCCGGATCGATCATCGACTTCACCTTCACCACCTCCAAGAGCGCCGACCGCGACGAGGTCAACGCGATCCTCGCCTCCGCCGCGGACGGATCGCCCTACCTCGACTTCTCCACCGACGAACTCGTCTCCAGCGACATCGTCGGCACCACCGCATCGGCGATCGTCGATTCCAAGCTCACGATGGTGCTGGGCGACCAGATCAAGGTCGTGGCCTGGTACGACAACGAGTGGGGATACACGAACCGACTCAAAGACATGGTCAGCTACATTCTCAGCGAAAGGGACTCATGAGGACATTCGACGATGCGGGCATCTTCGCCGGACACACGGTGCTCGTCCGCAGCGATCTCAACGTGCCGATGGACGACGGCACGATCACCGACCGCGGTCGCATCCTGGCCTCGGCCGGAACGATCAGGTCCCTCGCTGAGGCGGGAGCCAAGGTCATCGTGATGTCGCATCTGGGCCGGCCGAAGGGAGAACCGGATCCGCAGTTCTCACTGGCCCCGATCGTCCCCGAACTCGCCGAAGCCATCGGCCGTCCGGTTGCCTTCGCCGCCGACACCGTCGGTGACGATGCGCAGACGAAGGCCGCAGCCCTGTCCGACGGTGACGTGCTGCTGCTGGAGAACCTGCGCTTCAACCCGGGCGAAACGGCGAAGTCCGATGCCGAGCGCCACGAATTCGCCACCCAGCTGGCAGCGCTGGCCGACGATTTCGTCTCCGACGGGTTCGGCGTCGTCCACCGCAAGCAGGCTTCGGTCTACGACATCGCCGGCCTCCTCCCGCACTATGCCGGCTCACTCGTGCGTGCGGAAGTCGAGGTCAGCGACAGGCTGCTCAACAACCCCGAATCCCCGTTCACCGTCGTCCTCGGCGGTTCCAAAGTCTCGGACAAACTCGGCGTCATCGACAACCTCATCGACCGCGCCGACAATCTGCTCATCGGCGGGGGAATGGTCTTCACCTTCCTCGCCGCACTCGGTCATGACATCGGGTCGAGCCTGGTCGAGAAGGACCGCATCGACGACGTCGAGGGCTACCTCGAACGCTCCCGGTCCGGTGGTGCACGCATCGTCCTGCCCACGGACATCGTCATGGCCGCCTCCTTCGCCGCCGACGCCGAGCACTGGGTCCGGCCCGTCGCCGAACTCGAAGGCACTCCGGCCGGAGGCGACGGCCTCGGCCTCGACATCGGCCCCGAATCGGCGCGCGCCTATGCCGAGATCATCGCAGGCTCGACCACTGTGTTCTGGAACGGGCCGATGGGCGTCTTCGAGTTCCCGGCCTTCGCCGCCGGCACCAAAGCCGTAGCCCAAGCTCTGGCCGACGAAGGCAGCAGCGGGGGACAGAGGCTGACCGTGGTCGGCGGCGGCGATTCCGCAGCCGCCGTGCGCAGCCTCGGCTTCGCCGATGACGCCTTCGGCCACATCTCCACCGGCGGAGGTGCCAGCCTCGAATATCTCGAAGGCAAGACCCTGCCCGGACTCGACGCACTCGGATGAGGAAGACAGACACCATGAGCGACCGCACCCTGCTGCTGGCAGGCAACTGGAAGATGAACCACGATCATCTGGAGGCGATCTCCGCTGTCCAGAAGCTCGCCTGGGCACTCGAGGACGCCAAACTCGACGACAGCGACTGCGAAGTCGTCGTCATTCCGCCGTTCACCGACATCCGTTCGGTGCAGACACTCGTCCAGGGGGACAAGCTGTGGCTGAAGTACGGTGCCCAGGACGTCTCCCAGCACGCTCCCGGAGCGCATACCGGAGAGATCGCCGCATCGTTCCTCTCCCGCCTCGGCTGCAGCTACGTGGTCATCGGCCACAGCGAACGCCGTGCCGACAACCACGAGACCAACGAGGTCGTGGCCGCGAAGATCAAGGCCGCACTTTCGGCCGAACTCACACCGATCCTCTGCGTGGGGGAGTCGCTGGAACAGCGGCAGGAGAAGAGCCACGTCGAGTTCACCCTCGGACAGCTCGACGAGTCGCTGGTCGGATTCGACGCAGGCGACCTCTCCGGCCTCGTCATCGCCTACGAACCCGTCTGGGCGATCGGCACCGGAGAGACAGCCACTGCCGCCGATGCCGCCGAGATGGCATCGGCGATCCGCGCACGCATCGGTGAGAAGTATGGCGAGGCTCTTGCCCAGACCACCCGCATTCTCTACGGCGGGTCGGTCAAGGCCGACAACGTCGCCGAAATCGTCGCCTCCGCGGACGTCGACGGCGCACTGGTCGGAGGTGCGAGCCTCAGCGGTCCGGACTTCGCCGCTTTGTGCAAGGCCGCGGTCGCGAAGTAGACTGACAGACGCATCATTCGACGAAACACTCGACGAAACATAGGTTGAATCCGACGTGGAAATCCTCAACATCATTCTCATCGCGCTGCTCGTGCTCACGAGCATCTTCCTCACCCTGCTGATCCTCATGCACAAGGGCAAGGGCGGTGGCATGTCCGACATGTTCGGCGGCGGAATGTCCTCGTCGCTGGGATCCTCGGGCGTCGCGGAGCGCAACCTCAACAGGTTCACGACGCTCATGGCGATCATCTGGGCGGCCTGCATCATCCTGCTGGGCGTCCTCACTCGGTTCAACTCCTGAGCCATCGTGGCCCGCTGATGCCGAGACCGTGAGACTCCGACACCGAGGCGACGCCCCGGTGGACGAATGAGAAGGACCCCGACCGAATCGGTCGGGGTCCTTCTCTGTTCGTGCCCTGTCCCTCGCTCCGGCGGATCAGTGCCGTTTCAGGCAGATCAGTCGTGGCCGAAGTGGTGGCGCGGGCTGATCGACCCGATCGCCTCCCGCAGCTGTTCGAGCCCACGAGAACGATCAAGCAGGTGCAGACGCACCACGGGTCGGCCTTTCTCACTCAGCACCGCCGCATCGCCGGCGGCCTGGGCGCGCTGCAGCTGAGCGAAGCCGAAGTCGCGTCCCGGCACCAGCAGGTCAGTGCGAGCCTCACCGGTGATCTGGAGGAACACTCCGTTCGGATGACCGCCCTTGTGGTACTGGCCGGTCGAATGCAGGTAGCGGGGGCCGAAGCCGAAGGTCGTCTGCACTCCGGCATGTGTGGACACGAGCGGACGCAGATCTGCAGCCTCGGCATCGGCGATCCGATCGAGGTAGGCCTGAATGCCGACATATCCGTACTCGTCGACCTGCGAGAACAGCTCCTCCAGAGCTCCGACGAGATCAGTGGCCTCGTCGACGACGTCGAGAACGTCGATGTCTCCCTCACGGAACCGCGGCTGCTCCGTCGAACCCGAGTCCGGTCCGTCGAGCAGATGCCTGGCCTGTGCCTTCGCGGCCTCCACATCAGGCTGGTCGAAGGGATTGACCCCGATGCTGTATCCGGCGATGGCCGTGGCGTATTCCCAGAACAGGAACAGCTCGCCCAACCCACCGGTGATCGTCGCTTCGAATCCGGACGGCGCACCCAGCTCCGAGTCATCGGCTGCCGGCCCGAGCAGGCACAGGAGTGCGTCTGCGCGTGCATCGGAGAACCCGATGTCGGCAGGGGAATCGACGACGACGGGAAGGATGCCCTGACCGTCCTTGCCGAGGGATTCGGCGATGAGCTGCTCGACCCAGGCCCCGAGCCCGTTCAGCTGCTCGGCGGTCTCGGCGAGGACGAGCTTCTCCGTCGTCCGGGCGTGGGCGATGCTCAGCCAAGCGCCGAACCGCAGTGCAGGATTGTCCAGACCGTCGGCAGACAGGTCGGCGGCGGCCGCGGCGGACTCTGCGACGATCCCGCGCACATCGGCACCGGCCAGACCCGCGGGGACGAGTCCGAAGGCCGAGAGAGCACTGAAGCGTCCGCCGACCGTGGGGTCGACGAGGAAGGTCGCAAGGAAGCCCTGATCGGCGGCCAGCGTCTCGAGTTCGGTTCCCGGATCGGTGATCGCGATCATCCGGGACGCCGGATCGACGCCGATCGATTCGAAGGCCGCGGCGAAGCTGCGGCGGATCGAATCCGTCTCCACCGTGGTTCCGGACTTCGACGCGATGATGAGGACCGTGTGTTCGAGATCGGTGCCGATCGCCTCGGCGACCTGATTGGGATCCGTCGAGTCGATGATCTCGAGTCGGACACCGGCCGTCTGAGCCATCACCTCGGGAGCGAGCGATGATCCGCCCATTCCGGCCAAGCTGATCGTGCGCAGACCCTGCTCCTGCAGACGCAACCGCAGGGATTCGATCTTATCGAGCAGATCTGCGGCGTTCTGCGGAAGATCCACCCAGCCCATCCGGTCCGCGGCGTCGGCGGCCCCGTCGAACAGTTCCGCATCCTTGGCGCTCAGCCGGGAAGCCAGGCCGGCCTCGATGAGACGCGCGGCCTCTGCCTCGAACTCCTCATCGACGGGAACAGAGAGTGAGAGCTTCATGAGCGGTCCAAAGCCGTACGGATCGTTTCCTGGAGTTCGGTCCAACTGACGTTGAACTTCTCCAGCCCCTGCTCTTCGAGCACGGTCATGACCTCGGCGTAGTCGATGCCCAGTCGTGCCAGAGCGTCGAAGACCTCGTCGGCGGCACGGTAGTGCTCGGACGTGATCTGGCCGGTGACCTCACCGTGGTCGGCGAACGCCTCCAGAGTGGGTTCGGGCATCGTGTTCACGGTGTTCGGTGCGATGAGCCCGGTCACGTACATCGTGTCGGCGTAGTCGGGATTCTTCACTCCGGTCGAAGCCCACAGCAGACGCTGCGGACGGGCCCCGGCGAGTTCGAGGACTCGGAAGCGTTCGGAGGTGAACAGCTGCGAGTGGATCTCATGGGCGAGCACGCAGTTCGCGATGCCCGCCTTGCCCTTGAGCTCCACGGCCTTCGGGTCGTCGATGGAGTCGAGACGGGAATCGATCTCGGAGTCCACCCGGGAGACGAACACCGAGGCCACCGACCGGATCGTCGAGAGGTCATGGCCGGCGGCGCGGGCCTTCTCCAGCCCCTGGAGGAAGGCTTCGACGACGTGGCGGTAGCGGGTCAGGGAGAACACGAGCGTGACGTTGACGCTGATCCCGGCCGCGATCGTTTCGGAGATCGCGCGGAGTCCCTCCTCGGTGGCCGGGATCTTGATCATCGCATTCGGTTCGCCGACCCGTTCCCACAGGGTCTTCGCCGAGGCGACGGTCGCTTGCGCATCATGGGCCAGCGGGGGAGCGACCTCGATCGACACGCGACCGTCTTCGCCGTTCGTGGACTCGAAGACCGGACGGAACAGGCGGGCTGCCTCGGCGACATCCGCTGTGGTCAGTGCCTCGATGGCCTCATCCACATCGGCACCGGAGGCACCGAGCTCGGCGACCGCAGCGTCGTAGTCGTCGGCTGCCGAGATCGCGTTCGCGAAGATCGTCGGGTTCGTCGTCACACCCGTGACGGAGGATTCCGCGATGAGGCGGGCGAGATCCCCGGATTCGAGTCGGGTGCGGGAGAGGTCGTCGAGCCAGATCGAGACTCCGGCCGCGCTGAGCTGCTGGAGACGTTCACTCATGCTTCCGCCTTTGCTGCGTTGATGGATTCCTTTGCTGCGTCGACGACGGCCGAGGCCGTGATGCCGAACTTCTCGTACAGGGTCTGGTAGTCCGCGGATGCACCGAAATGTTCGATGGACACGGCACGACCGGCATCGCCGAGGTACTTGTGCCAGCTCATCGCCGAGGCGGCTTCGATGCTCACGCGTGCCTTCAGCGTTCGCGGCAGCACAGTGGCCCGGTAGTCCTCCGGCTGAGCGTCGAACCATTCCTGGCACGGCATGGAGATGACGCGAGCGGCTGTGCCCGATGCCTGCAGAGCTTCGGCGGCCTCGAGAGCGATGGCGACCTCGGAACCGCTGGCGATGATGGCCACCTCGGGCTGGTCACCGGTATCGGTGAGCACATAGCCGCCGCATGCGGCCTCGGAGGCGGGGGCGTACTTCTCACGGTCGAGGACCGGCACGGCCTGTCGGGTCAGCACGAGTCCGCTGGGGCCGTCGGTGCGTTCGAGGATCTTCCGCCATGCGACCGCGGTCTCGTTCGCATCGGCCGGTCGGACGAGGTCGAGGCCGGGGATCGCCCGCAGCGCGGAGAGGTGCTCGATCGGCTGGTGGGTCGGTCCGTCCTCACCGAGGCCGATCGAATCGTGGGTCCACACGAACAGGTTCGGCAGCTGCTGGAGGGCAGCCAGGCGCACGGCCGGCCGCTGGTAGTCGCTGAAGACGAGGAACGTGCCGTTGTACGGGCGGGTTCCGCCGTGCAGGGCGATGCCGTTGCCGATGAGACCGGCGGAGAACTCGCGGACGCCGAAGTGGATATTGCGTCCGTACTCGTGGCCGGAGAATGCACCCGTGGAGCGGTGAGCGGGCAGGAAGCTCGGCTCACCCTTGATCAGAGTGTTGTTCGAGCCCGCGAGGTCGGCGGAACCGCCCCAGAGTTCGGGCATGGTCTCGGCGATCGCATTGAGAACCTGACCGGACGCCGCGCGAGTGGCGATGCCCTTCTCGCTGGCTTCGAAGACCGGGAAAGCCGCATCGAGGCCGGCGGGCAGCTCGCGCTTGGACAGACGGTCGAAGAGGGCGGCGTTGTCCGGGTTGGCGGTGCGCCATTCGGCGAAGGACTTGTCCCATTCGAGGTGGGCGGCACGACCGCGGTCCAGGGCCTGACGAGTGTGAGCGAGAACCTCGTCGTCGACGGCGAAGGTCGACTCCGGGTCGAAGCCGAGGACCTCCTTGGTCGCCCGGATCTCGTCCTCGCCGAGGGCCGCACCGTGAGACCCGCCGGTGTTCTGCGCGTTCGGGGCCGGCCAGGCGATGATCGTGGACAGGCGGATGAACGAGGGGCGGGAATCCGCGCGAGCAGCCTCGACGGCGGCGTGGAAGGCTTCGATGTCCTCGTGGTAGTCACCGCCGGCAGTGAAGTCGACGTGCTGGACGTGCCAGCCGTAGGCGGCGTACCGGGCGGCCGTGTCCTCGCCGAAGGCGATCGCGGTGTCGTCTTCGATGGAGATCTTGTTGTCGTCCCAGATCACCAGCAGGTTCGACAGCTCCTGCGTCCCGGCCAGCGATGACGCCTCACCGGACACTCCCTCTTCGAGGTCGCCGTCCGAGGCGAGCACGACGATGTTGTGGTCGAACGGTGAGCTGCCGGGAGCCGCCTCGGGGTCGAAGAGTCCGCGTTCACGGCGAGCGGCCATGGCCATGCCCACGGCCGAGGCCAGTCCGGAGCCCAGGGGCCCCGTGGTGATCTCGACGCCGGCGGTGTGGCCGACTTCCGGGTGCCCCGGGGTGAGCGAACCCCATGTGCGCAGCGCCTTGAGGTCGTCGAGCTCGAGCCCGAACCCTGCCAGGTAGAGCTGGACGTACTGCGTGAGCGAACTGTGACCGCAGGAGAGGACGAAACGATCACGGCCGACCCAAGTCGGGTCGGCCGGGTCGTGAGTGAGTCCGTGCTGATACAGGTAGTGTGCGATGGGCGCCAGGCTCATTGCGGTGCCCGGGTGCCCGTTCCCTGTCTTCTGCACCGCATCCGCGGCGAGGAGGCGGGCAGTGTCGACTGCGCGATTGTCGAGTTCAGTCCAGGACAGAGTTGTCATGTCGTCGAGCGATCCTTCGTTCGTCTGAAGAGCGTGCATTCAAACTCTACCCGTCGGATGCCTGAAGCGCCGCCCCTGTTCACCCGCCGTGCTGAGAGGGAGCGAGACATTTAGGCTACCGACGGGTAAAGTGTGGTCTCGCGCACAGTTGCGGGTTCGACATCCAATGGCTGCTGTGTGCTGCGGAGACCGAAAATGGACTGTGCCTGACTGGAGGGATGACAGGGTGAGCAAAGGTGCTGATCCCGTGATCAATGCCGCCGTCGCAGACAGCGGGGACCAGCGATCCGATCGGCCGGCGGGCAGGCGCCCCGACTTCGCCGAGGTGGCCGAACAGACGAGGGGGCTCCGTCGGCTGATCTCCCGGATCGGCACGGCGTGCCCGGTGTTCTTCGCCGTGGCTACCGTCGCCGTGTCGTCGGCGATCGCCCAGCCGCTCCGCGGCACCGTCGACGTCGGGGAGCTCGGCCTGTGGACGTTGGGCACACTCCTTCTGCTCACCCCCTTCGCGGCAGCGCTGGCCGTGATGCTCAATGCACGGCGCGGCGGACTGGTGTGGACGACCGCCCTCGTCTACTCCGTCATCACCGGATTCATCGGCCTGTGCGTCGATGCGAATCTCCTCCGCACGGATCCGCAGTCGGCCTCGCTGAGCTTCATCTCAGTGCTCATCGTGCAGGTCGTCGTGCTTGCTCCGGTGTGTGCGGCGGTGGCCTTCCTCGTCCGCATCGTCAGTGACTCGACTCGCCTGCGCGCGACTGGCAAAAACTTCGACAACAGGTAGAATCTAGGGCGTGAGCAAACTTCGTCAGAACCGGGAAGAGCAGAGTGAACGACCTCTGCAGAGGGCCATCGACGAGCAGAGCCTCGCTACCCGACCGCGTTCGATCATCAGCGCCTATATCGCGCTGACCAAGCCGCGCGTCATCGAGCTGCTCCTCGTCACGACCGCGCCCGTGATGTTCCTGGCCGCTCAGGGACTGCCGAACATCTGGCTGGTCATCAACACCCTCATCGGCGGAGCCGCTGCTGCGGCGTCGGCCTCGGTCTTCAACTGCTACGTCGACCGTGACATCGACGCGAAGATGGAACGGACGAAGGACCGTCCCCTTGTCACCGGTGAGATCAGCCCCCGTTCTGCACTCATCTTCGCTTTCGTGCTCGGCATCGGTTCGATCTTCTGGCTCGGCGGATTCACGAACTGGGTCACGGCGGGACTCACCGCCTCGGCGATTCTGCTCTACGCAGTCTTCTACACCCTCGTCCTCAAGCGCCGCACCTCACAGAACATCGTCTGGGGCGGCGCTGCAGGCTGCATGCCCGTGCTCATCGGCTGGTCGGCCGTGACCGGAGGAATCGCGTGGGAGCCCGTGCTGCTCTTCCTCGTCGTCTTCTTCTGGACCCCGCCGCACTACTGGCCGCTGGCGATCAAGTACAAGGCCGACTACGACGCCGCCGACGTGCCCATGCTGCCGTCGAAGGTTCCGCCGACATCCGTCGGCCGTCAGATGATCCTCTACACCTGGGCGATGATCGCCTGCTCACTCGCGCTCATTCCCGTCGCTCCGATGGGTCCTGTCTACACGATCGTGGCCGTCGGCGCCGGAGTCTGGTTCCTGTGGTCGTGCTACTCGCTGGTCTCCCGTGCCAAGCAGGGTAAGGACGGCACCTCGCTCAAGGCGATGAAGGTCTTCCACGGTTCGATCACCTACCTGTCACTGCTCTTCCTGGCAGTGGCCATCGACCCGTTCGTGCCCACCCTGATCCCCGGTATCTGGTGATTCGCCGAAGAACCCGCTGATCCATTCGGCCCAGTTTGAGTTGGATAGCACAGATTTGAAACAGTGCTATCCAACTCAAACTGGGCCGTTGTGCGTCTGTGCCTTGCGCTTCGGGTCGGAACGCAAATTCTCAGCCGGCGTTGACGAGGTCGTCGATGACGATCTTCTTCATCTGCATGAGCGCCTGAGTCTGTGCCGGACCGGTCATCAGCTCGCCGAAGTTCGCGGGAACGATCTGCCAGCTGACTCCGAAGCGGTCCTTGAGCCAACCGCACTGTTCGTGCTCGGGTGACGCCGACAGTTGCGACCAGTAGTGGTCGATCTCGGCCTGGCCCGCGCATTCGACGGTCAGCGAGATCGCCTCGTTGAATGTGAACACTGGTCCGCCGTCGAGGCAGATGAACTCTGTGCCGTCGAGGACGAACCGGCCGGTCAGGACCTTCCCGCTCATCCCCCTGAAGTGTTCGTCGAGGGATTCGTCGGGATAGCGTTCGATGGACAGGACGCGCGAATCGGGGAAGACGGAGCAGTAGAACTCCATGGCCTCCTCGGCGCAGTCAGGAAACCACAGACACGGAACGATCGGGACTGACATCGGTGCTCCTCGGGTATGCGCTGTCGAGGACGGCAACGCTTGCCGCAATCGTAGCCGACAGGCCGACCATGTGTAAGGCCACGAGCAGTTCGGGAACACCGAGGAAGTACTGGACGTAGCCGATGATTCCCTGGGCCACCTCGACGACGAGAAGCACGGTCAGCGGGGCGACCATCGCCGTCTGCGTCTTCTTCCGGGCGACGACGAGAGCGGAGATCGTGGTGATGACGAGCAGCCACACCGGCGCGGCGTGCAAGCGGGTGACCCAGATGTTGTCGAGGTTGTTGCGGGTCGAGATCGTCGAACCCGAATGGGGCCCGGCCCCCGTGGTGAGCACGCCGAAGACGACGATGATCGCGGTGAGACCGAGGATGATCCACCCCAGAGTCGGCAGCGGAGCCGCGGCCTTGGTGCCCAGCCGCACGCCGGTGTCATAGGTGCGGCGGACGAAGTAGGCGGCGACGCCGACAGCGACGGCCGAGGGCACGAAGTGCCCGGCGACGACCCAGGGATTGAGCTTCGTCCACACGGTGATTCCGCCGACGACGGCCTGGACGGGCACGATGGCCAGCAGGCCGATATTGAGCCAGAAGAGATCCGGGCGCTGCTTCCGGTGCCTCCACAGCATGAGCGCAATGCACACGCCGAGGATCGCCAGCGCCACAGCCAGCAGGCGGTTGCCGAACTCGATGGCGCCGTGGATGCCCATCTCGCTGGTGGCCACGAGCGAATCCGGGGTGCACTTCGGCCAGTCCGAACAGCCGAGCCCGGAGCCGGTGAGCCGGACGATTCCGCCGGTCAGGATGATCCCTGCCTGGGCGATGAGCATGGCCCAAGCGGCGATGCGGATCTTCTTGGTGACCACTTCACTCCTCATTCGAAACGGAACCACCTGCGTGCCGCAAGCGTTCCCACAAGCCCCCATACCAGGAGCACGATGATTGCTTTGATGTCTGTGCCGCCGTGTCCGATGGCGGACCGCATGGCGTCGCCGAGCGCACCGGAGGGCAGGTAGCCCACAACCGTTCCCCATTCTCCCGGATGTGCGATGACGAGGCCACCGACGCCCGCCATGAGCACCCAGATGAGGTTCGTCGACGCCAGAGTCGCCTCGGCGCGGACTGTGCCGGCCATGAGCAGACCGAGCGAGAGCAGCGCGGCGGTGCCGAACAGCGTGGCCAGGATGAGTCCGAGGATGTCGACGGGACCTCGGAAGCCGAGAATCGCCGCCGCGGCGAAGACGAGTGCGTACTGGATGAGAACGACGACGATGACGGCGCCGAGTTTGCCGAGGATGAGTCCGTTCGTCCCCAGCGGAGTCGTCGCCAGCTGCCGGAGAACCCCGTAGCGGCGGTCGAAGGCGGTTGCGATCGCCTGCCCGGTGAATGCGCTGGAGGCCAGGCTCAGGCTCAGCGCCCCGGGGACGGCGATCGACAGCGGATCGGTACCGGCCTCGATGACCCCGAGCCCGGTGAGCAGGGGAGTCTTCGCGAGGAAGACGAGCAGACCCAGCGGGAAGATGATTGAGAGCAGCAGTTGTTCGCCGTTGCGCAGAACGGACAGGGTCTCGAACTTCGCCTGCGAGACGATGCGTGTCGAGGTCATCGCAGCGGCCTCCCGGTAAGATCGAAGAAGACGTCGGACAGGGACTGCCTCTGCATGCCGATGTCCGTGATCTGCAGTCCCGCCTCGGCGACGGCAGTGCACGCAGCCGCGATCTGGCTCGCAGTCGGTGCTCCGTCGAGGGAGATGAGTGAGCCCTGCGCCGAGGCGGGACCGAGCTCGGTGAGCCGATCGACGAGGGCGGCGGGGACGGGGGAGTCGAGGCGTATCGTCAGCGACCGTGACCCGGCGGAGGCGCTGCGCAGCTCCTCTGGCGCTCCCTGAGCGATGATCCGTCCCCGATCGATGACGACGACCTCGTCGGAGAGCTCCTCGGCCTCGGCGAGGTCGTGGGTGGTGAGGACTACGGCGACTCCGCGGTCGGCGAGATCGCAGATGAAGCTGTGGACGACCTCGCGAGCCTGCGGGTCGAGACCGGCGCAGGGTTCGTCGAGGAAGACAAGGCGCGGCCGTCCGATGAGGGCCGCGGCCAGTGCGACTCGCTGCTTCTGTCCCCCGGAGAGCCTGCGCATCGTACGTCCGGCGAAGTCGTGGAGACCCAGCGGTTCGGCGAGTGCGTCGACCGGTACGGGATTCTCATAGAGGGTGGAGAGGTGCCGCAGCACCTGCAGGGGCTTCGAGCTCATCGGCAGTCCGCCGTCCTGGAGCATGACCCCGGCCAGCTGCGACGTCGTCGCGTGTTCGGCGACGGGGTCGTGCCCGAAGATCTCGACCGTGCCCGATTCGGGACGGCGGGTGCCCACGGCCAGGGAGATGGTCGTGGATTTTCCCGCGCCGTTGGGTCCGAGAACGCCGAGGACGGATCCGGACTCGGCCGTGAGGTCGATTCCGTCGACGACACGGTGGGTGCCGTAGGAGTACTGGAGACCGCGAATGGTCAGGGCCGGAGATGACACCAGGCTATTCTACGACGCGTCGAAACGGGTGTCGAAACCGCAGGTGTCCACGCGCGACGCGGGCGGTGGTTAGGCTCACCTAGTTTTACGAAACAAATTACGCAACAATATTGTTGTGTTAGTCAAGGAGGTGGATTATGGCTGCAAACGACACGGAAGATCGCCGAACCCGGCAGAAGGTCTTCCAGTCGGTGCTCGACGAAGGTCCGATCACTGCTTCGTCTTTGGCCAAAGCCCTCGAGCTGACTCCCGCGGCGATCCGTCGTCACCTGGACGCGCTGGAGAGTGAGGGCCTTCTCGAGGTCCGTGAACTCGCCGGCAAACAGGCGGGCAGGGGCCGACCGGCCCGGCACTATGTGGTCACGACGGCCGGACACGATTCGGTCAGTCATTCCTACGACGAGTTGGCCGTGAACATCCTGCGCTTCATGGAGGACAAGCACGGCAGATCGGCAGTGGAGGGCTTCACGGAAGACCTCGTGAGCCGACTGCGGGAGCGACTCGGACCGGAACTCGAAAAGCGCGGCGGCACCACAGTGGCGTCTCGCTCACGTGCACTTGCCGCCGCACTCACACGGGAAGGGTACGCCGCCTCGGCGACCCCGGTCGCGGCCGGAACCCCGTTGGAGGCGATGCAGCTGTGCCAGGGACACTGCCCGATCCAGGCCGTGGCGGCGGAGTACCCGGAGATCTGCGAAGCAGAGCTCGCGATGTTCTCCGACTACCTCGGTGTCGACGTGCGGCGGCTGTCGTCGCTGGCCCAGGGCGACCATGTGTGCACCACCCACATTCCGACTTCGGAACTGACCAGACCACTCATCCACAGCAATGATCGACCTCAAGGAGGTTCACGATGACTGACACAGGAAATCGGATCATCGATGCGAATCCCGAGCTCAAAGACCTCGGGCAGTACGCATACGGTTGGCACGACGAGAACGATGCCGGCGCGACCGCGACCCGCGGCCTCAGCGAGGAAGTCGTCCGCAACATCTCGAAGCTCAAGGACGAACCGGAGTGGATGCTCAAGCGTCGACTCAAGGCTCTGCGTCTGTTCGACAAGAAGCCGATGCCGAACTGGGGCGCCGACCTCACCGGAATCGACTTCGCGGACATCAAGTACTTCGTTCGCTCCACCGAGGGGCAGGCGACGTCCTGGGAGGACCTGCCCGAGGACATCCGCAACACCTATGACAAGCTCGGCATCCCCGAGGCCGAGAAGCAGCGCCTCGTCGCCGGTGTCGCCGCTCAGTACGAGTCCGAGGTCGTCTACCACCAGATCAACGAGGAGCTCGAGGCTCAGGGTGTCATCTTCATGGATACCGACACCGGCCTGCGCGAGCACCCGGAGATCTTCGAAGAGTACTTCGGGTCGATCATTCCGTCCGGTGACAACAAGTTCGCCGCTCTGAATACCGCTGTCTGGTCCGGCGGCTCCTTCGTCTACGTCCCCAAGGGCGTCCACGTCGAGATCCCGCTGCAGGCCTACTTCCGCATCAACACGGAGAACATGGGCCAGTTCGAGCGCACGCTCATCATCGCCGACGAGGGTTCCTCGGTCCACTACGTCGAGGGCTGCACCGCTCCGATCTACAAGACCGACTCCCTGCACTCGGCCGTCGTCGAGATCATCGCGAAGAAGGATGCGAAGGTCCGCTACACGACGATCCAGAACTGGTCGAACAACGTGTACAACCTCGTCACCAAGCGCGCCATCGCCGAAGAGGGCGCCTCCATGGAATGGGTCGACGGCAACATCGGCTCGAAGGTGACCATGAAGTACCCGGCCATCTGGCTCACCGGTGAGCACGCCCGCGGCGAGACGCTGTCCGTGGCCTTCGCCGGCGAGGGACAGCACCAGGACACCGGTGCGAAGATGGTCCACGCCGCTCCGCACACCCATTCGTCGATCGTGTCGAAGTCCGTGGCCCGCGGCGGCGGCCGCGCCGGCTACCGCGGACTCGTCCATGTCCACCCGGGCGCCGAAGGCTCGTCGAACAACGTCCTCTGCGACGCCCTGCTCGTCGACAACGTCTCCCGTTCGGACACGTACCCCTACATCGACATCCGCGAAGACGACGTCACACTCGGCCATGAGGCCACCGTGTCGAAGGTCAGTGAGGATCAGCTCTTCTACCTCATGTCCCGCGGCATGGAGGAGACCGAGGCGATGGCGATGATCGTGCGCGGCTTCGTCGAGCCGATCGCACGCGAACTCCCGATGGAGTACGCCCTCGAACTCAACCGCCTCATCGAACTGCAGATGGAAGGCGCGGTCGGCTGAGACCCGACCCGGCGCCCACTGCACTCAAAGGAGTAAATCTGTGACTGATACCACCAACCCGCTTGGCCTCTCGGAGCATTCGCACGGTTCCGAGGTCCAGGTGCCCGATTCGAAGCGCGATGCGCGCACGCGCAGCTTCGATGTCGCCGACTTCCCCGTGCCCACCGGCCGGGAGGAGGAATGGCGCTTCTCTCCCGTCCGCAAGTTCAGCGAGTTCTTCGAGGACACCGCCACCGAGGCGAAGCTGAAGTTCGAGTCGGATCTGCCCGCGGGCCTGTCCGTCGAGGAGATCTCGCTCGAGTCAGCCCAGGAACTGGGCATCCTCGAGCCCGAGGACCGCGCCGCGGCCGTCGCCGCCAACCGCGCCTCTGCGGTGACGCACTACTCGGTCCCCGCGGACACCGAACTCGAGCGGGCCGCGATCATCCACGCGGACGGCACCGGTGAGGCGCTCGGCCACGGCCATGTCGTCGTCACCGTCGGCGCGAATTCGAAGGCGACCATCGTCGTCGAACACGAGGGACTGGCCCGGTACTCCGAGCTCGTCTCCCTCGTCATCGGCGATGGTGCGGACGTGACCTTCGTATCGCTGCAGCTGTGGGACGACGGCTCCCAGCACCTCGGTCAGCACGACGCGATCGTGGGCAAGGACGCGAAGTTCAAGCACATCCACATCACCCTCGGCGGTGACGTCGTGCGCCTGAACACGAACGTGCGCTACTCGGCAGCCGGGGGAGAGGCCGAACTGCTCGGACTCTACTTCGCCGATGCCGGTCAGCACCTCGAGCACCGCACCTACATCGACCACAACACGCCGAAGGCCCAGTCGAACGTCCATTACAAGGGCGCACTGCAGGGCAAGGACGCGCGCAGCGTGTGGATCGGCGATGTGCTCATCCGTCCCGAGGCCCTCGACATCGACACCTACGAGCTCAACCGGAACCTCATCCTCACCGATGGCGCCCGGGCCGACTCGGTGCCGAACCTCGAGATCGAGACCGGAGACATCGCCGGTGCAGGCCACGCCTCCTCGGTGGGTCGCTTCGATGAGGAGCACCTGTTCTACCTCATGAGCCGCGGCATCCCCGAGGACGTCGCTCGTCAGCTCGTGGTCCGCGGATTCTTCAACGAAGTGATTCAGAAGATCCAGGTGCCCGAGATCGAAGACGTGCTCAACGAACGCATCGAAGACGAATTGTCCCGGAGTGTTCTGTGACCATGATCGACGTGGCGGCCACCGACGAGGTGGCCCCCGGCGGCACCATGCGCATCGAGGTCGGCGAGTACGAGATCTGCATCGCACGCGACTCCGACGGCACGATACACGCCATCGACGACCTGTGCACCCATGGTGAGGTGTCGCTGGCCGAAGGAGACGTCGAGGACTGCACCATCGAATGCTGGCTGCACGGCTCGCAGTTCGATCTCAACACGGGCAAGCCGGTCAATCCGCCGGCGTTCGAACCCGTCGCGGTCTATGACTGCAAAGAGATCGCCGGCCGCATCCTCGTCGACCCGAACACCACCCTGAACTGACTCAAGACCGAAGAAGAAGGATCATTATGTCCACTCTCAAGATCGAAGACCTGCACGTCGGTGTCAACACCGATACCGGTCTCAAGCCCATCCTCAACGGCATCGACCTCGTCATCAACACGAACGAGACCCATGCCATCATGGGCCCCAACGGCTCCGGCAAGTCGACCCTGGCCTACGCTCTGGCCGGTCACCCCAAGTACGAAGTGACCTCCGGTTCGGTCACCCTCGACGGAGAGGACGTCCTCGAGATGTCCGTCGACGAGCGTGCCAAGGCCGGACTGTTCCTGGCCATGCAGTACCCCGTCGAGGTTCCCGGCGTGACCGTGACGAACTTCCTCCGCTCGGCCAAGACCGCCATCGACGGTGAAGCTCCGAAGCTGCGCAACTGGACCAAGGACCTCAAGCAGGCCATGGAGAACCTCCGTGTGGATCCCGCCTTCGCCTCGCGCAACGTCAACGAAGGCTTCTCCGGCGGCGAGAAGAAGCGTCACGAGATCCTGCAGCTCGAGATGCTCAAGCCGAAGTTCGCCGTCCTCGACGAGACCGACTCCGGCCTCGACGTCGACGCGCTGCGCATCGTGTCCGAAGGCGTCAACCGCGTCAAGGACGCCACCGACGTCGGCATCATGCTCATCACCCACTACACGCGCATCCTCAACTACATCAAGCCCGATCACGTCCACGTGATCATCAAGGGCAAGGTGGCCGAGGAAGGCGGACCGGAACTGGCCGAACGCCTCGAGAACGAAGGCTACGACCGCTTCTTCACCGCCGGCGTCTGATGTTCTCACGTCTGAGGGGCGACTTCCCGATCCTCGATGTGAGGGTCGGGGAGTCGCCGCTGTCGTATCTCGACTCGGGAGCGACATCGCAGAAGCCGCAGTGCGTCATCGACACCTTCGTCGAGTACTTCCAGCAGCGCAACGCCGCCGTCCACCGAGGTGCGCACTCCCTGGCCGTCGAGGCCACGGACGCCTTCGAGAACGGTCGGATCGCCGCTGCCGGACTCGTCGGCGGGACACCGGAACAGGTGTGCTGGACGAAGAACGCGACCGAGGCGCTCAACATCATGGCCCTCGGCATGGATCGGGCCAGCCATGGCTTCGGGGGAGACGACGCAGAGCGTTTCGCCCTCGCCCCCGGTGACTCGATCGTCGTCACCGAGATGGAGCACCATGCGAATCTCGTGCCGTGGCAGCAGCTGGCTGCCTCCACGGGAGCACAGCTGCGCTGGCTGCCGGTCACTGACTCCGGTGAACTCGATCTGACCGATCTCGACACGATGGTCGACGAATCGACGAAGGTGCTCGCGTTCACGCACGTCTCCAACGTCCTCGGCACGATCAACCCGGTCGACCGCCTCGTGGACCGGGCCCGCGCCGTCGGAGCCTACGTCGTGCTCGACGCCTGCCAGTCCGTTCCGCATATGCCTGTGGACTTCGTCGACCTCGACGTCGACTTCGCCGCGTTCTCCGCTCATAAGGCACTCGGCCCCACCGGCCTGGGCGCGCTGTGGGGCAAGTCCGAACTGCTCGACGCTCTGCCGCCGGTGCTCACCGGCGGATCCATGATCACCACGGTGACCATGGAGGAGACCGAGTTCATGCCCGCTCCGCAGCGGTTCGAGGCCGGCACTCAGCCGGTCGCCGAGGTGGCGGCTTTCGCGACAGCGATCGGATACCTCACCGAGGTGGGGCTGGACAATGTTCTCGAGCATGAGAAGGAGCTCGCCCGAGTCCTCCTCGACGGGATCGGCCAGATCCCCGGAATCCGCATCCTCGGCGAGTCCGAAGACCGGATCGGAACCGTGGCCTTCGACGTCGACGGCGTGCACGCCCACGATGTCGGACAGTATCTCGACTCGCAGGGCATCGCCGTGCGGGTGGGCCACCACTGCGCTCAGCCGCTGCACCGCCGCTTCGGGGTCACCGCCTCGACGCGGGCGAGCACGTACCTGTACAACAACGTCGAAGACTGCACCCGCTTCCTCACCGCTCTGGCGGAAGTGCGGCCCTTCTTCGGAGTCGGCTGAGGAGGGGAGCGAACCGATGAGCACACAGATGCAGCAGCTCTACCAACAGGTGATCCTCGACCAGTCGCGGGCACGCATCGGCAACACCGAACTGCTCCGTGATGCCGCAGGGTCACCGCACGGATATTCGCATCAGGTGAACCCGACGTGCGGCGATGAGATCGAGCTCGAGACCGAACTGCGTGAGGACGGCACGATCGCGGTGAGGTGGATCGGCGACGGCTGTTCGATCTCGATGGCCTCGGCCTCGGTGCTGTCGGAGCTGGCCGCCGAATCCTCCGTCGCGCAGATGCTCGAGATCGAAGGCGCGTTCCACGAACTCATGCATTCACGTGGGACAATGGAGGCGGATGAGTCGATTCTCGGGGACGCCGCGGCGTTCACCGGAGTGTCGAAATTCCCGGCCAGGATCAAATGCGCTCTCCTGGCATGGATGGCGTTCAAGGACGCACTCAACCAAGCACAAGCAGCTCGTGAGGAGAAACACAATGCCTGAAGTCATTGACGCACCGCAGAATGCCAGCGTCGACGAAGTGCGCGAGGCGATGATGGACGTCGTCGATCCCGAGCTCGGTGTCAACATCGTCGATCTCGGCCTCGTGTACGGACTCTCGGTCGAAGACGACGGCACCGCCGTGATCGAGATGACCCTGACCTCGGCAGCCTGCCCGCTGACCGACGTCATCGAGGACCAGACCGCACAGTCGCTCGAGGGAATCGTGCCGGCCTACCGGATCAACTGGGTCTGGATGCCGCCATGGGGTCCGGAGAAGATCACCGAGGACGGCCGCGAACAGATGCGTGCCCTCGGCTTCAATATCTGATCCGACACCGACGACGTTCGGTTGTCTGCGTCCCCGCGGGGACGCAGACGAACACCATCGCCGAGGCGGGGCGACCTGAGAAGGTCAGCCCCTCCTCGGCGATCGTCGTCCGATCCGGCAATCGTGTCCGGGCGGGGTCGCGGAGATCACCGCCCCACGGACCGAGAACCCGAGAGCGGCGTGAAAGAATGGAATCCGACTTTCCAAGGAGAACCATTGACGATCATCGCTGCCGCCGACGGATCCGCGCTCGGCAACCCCGGACCCGCCGGGTGGGCCTGGTACATCGACGACACCTCCTGGCATGCCGGCGGGTGGAAGAACGCGACGAACAACCGCGGTGAGCTCATGGCCGTCCTCGACCTGCTCCGGTCGACCGCGGACAGCGACGACGAGCTGAAGATATACTGTGATTCGCAGTACGTCATCAACGCCCTGACCAAATGGATGCCGGGGTGGAAACGCAAAGGGTGGAAGAAGGCCGATGGAAAAGAAGTCCTCAACAAGGACCTCTTAGCGTCTCTCGATGAGGCACTGAGCGGGCGGACTGTCGAGTTCGAGTGGGTCAAAGGACACAACAACCACGAACTCAATGAGGCCGCCGATGATCGCGCACGTGCGGCTGCCACCGCCTTCCAAAAGGGCACGTCCGTGCCGGAAGGCCCAGGATACGTCCCCGCGGGGACGTCGACCGCGACGGCCGACGATGATCCGGCAGACGACCCGACGGAACCTGTTGCTCAGGACGATGTTTCCGTCGAGCCCGTGACCGCAGCGGCCGGGCCGGACACCACTGTCGTGTCCTGTCGTGTGCCGTCCTCAGTCGCAGATGAACTCGTCGCCCGGGCAGAGGCCCGCGGCATCCACCCCCAAGAATTTCTGGCCGAACTCATCGGCCGCAGTTTGGAGACAGAATGATTCAGGCCTCCGGCCTCGAAGTCGCCGTCGGCGCCCGCACCCTCATGTCCGAGGTGTCCTTCCGCGTCGACAAGGGCGACCGAGTCGGTCTCGTCGGCCGCAACGGCGCCGGCAAGACGACCCTGACCAAGGTGATCATGGGCGGACACCCGGCGCAATCCGGTTCCGTGTCGATCTCCGGCACCGTCGGCTATCTGCCGCAGGATCCGCGCAGCGGTGACCTCACCGCCACCGGAATGGAACGCATCCTCTCGGTGCGCGACCTCGACGTCCTCGTCAAGCGTCTGCGCAAGGCCGAACGGCAGATGGCCTCACCGGACGAGAAGGTGGCCACGAAGGCCATCGACCGCTACCCGCGCATCGAAGCGGAGTTCATCGCCGCCGGCGGCTATGCAGCCGAATCCGAAGCCTTCGCGATCGCCGCGAACCTCGGCCTCGACGAGGCCCTGATCAGCCAGGAGATCGGGACGCTCTCCGGCGGTCAGCGCCGCCGTGTGGAACTCGCCCGGATCCTGTTCTCGGCCCCGGACACGATGATCCTCGACGAGCCGACGAACCACCTCGACGCCGAATCCGTGCTGTGGCTGCGCGACCACCTCAAGGCCTACTCCGGTGGTCTGATCATCATCAGCCACGACCTCGATCTCATCGACGAAGTGGTCAACAAGGTCTTCTTCCTCGACGCCACCCGTCAGACCATCGACATCTACTCGATGGGCTACCGGCTCTACCTCAAACAGCGTGAGGACGATGAGCGGCGTCGCCGCCGCGAACGTGCCAATGCCGAGAAGAAGGCCGCGGCGCTCAACGCCCAGGCGAACAAGATGATGGCGAAGGCGACGAAGACCGTCGCCGCCCAGCAGATGGCCAAGCGTGCCGACCGACTGCTCGCCGGTCTCGAGGACGAACGCGCCACGGAGAAGGTCGCGAATCTGCGCTTCCCGGCCCCGGCCGACTGCGGACGTGTGCCGCTGACGGCCGAAGGACTCTCTCGCAGCTTCGGTTCGACCGAGGTGTTCACCGGTGTCGACCTCGCTATCGACAAGGGCACACGAGTCGTCGTACTCGGCTACAACGGCGCCGGAAAGACGACGCTGCTGCGTCTGCTCGCCGGACTCGACGAACCCGACTCCGGAGAAGTCGTGCCCGGACACGGCCTCAAGCTCGGCTACTACGCGCAGGAGCATGAGACCCTCGACCTCGAACGCACAGTGCTGGAGAACATGTCGCGGAACTCTCCGCATCTCGATGACACCGCGGTGCGCAATGTGCTCGGTTCGTTCCTCTTCAGTGGTGACGATGTGCACAAACCCGCCGGGGTCCTCTCCGGCGGCGAGAAGACGCGTCTGGCTCTGGCGACCCTCGTGGTCTCGAGCGCGAACGTGCTGCTGCTCGACGAGCCGACGAACAACCTCGATCCGGCCTCCCGCGAGGAGATCCTCTCGGCGATCCGCCGCTATGAAGGTGCGATCGTGCTCGTCACCCACGATGAGGGTGCGGTGTCCGCGCTCGACCCCGACCGCGTGCTGCTGCTGCCCGACGGCGACGAGGACCTGTGGAACGACACGTACCTCGATCTCGTCACGCTCGCCTGAGCAAGTTCACTTTGAGCGGAAGCGCTCCTCGAACAGGGCATCCTCATCGGCTTCGGCCTGCCCGCGCACGGTGGGCGAGGCCCAGCGGTTGCGGCCATAGCGGCTGCCGGGCTGGCTGATCTTCGCGCCCGCGTCGAGGGCGGCCTTGTCGATGACGACCATTTCGTTCTCGACAGCGCCGTGCTCGACCGCCTCGGCGGCTGCCTTGCGCTCACGTCGGGCCGAGATGACCACGGCGATGATGATCATGATTCCGAAGGCGAACCACTGGAGCATATAGGACAGGTGGTTGCCCGGATCGAGCTCGGGCATCGGCAGCGGGGTCAGCCCCTCTTCCGGGGCACCGCCTGTCTCCGCCGGTGAGGCCTCGACGTAGACATGCGAATAGGCATCGTCCATTCCCGGAATGCGCGCGGGATCGATGGCTTTGATGAGGCCCTTCGGGTTCTCATCCTCGGATCCGTCCTGAGCGGGACGCAGATGGGCGACCACGGTCTGCTGACCCCGTGGAGCGGGCGGCACGGAATCCTGTTCGGCGGTGAAGCCGCGGATGACGGCGATCGTCGATCCGCCGGTGATCTCGAACGGAGTCACCACATAGAAGCCGGGTTTGTCTTCGACCGTCCGGTTGCGTGCGAGGACGGTGTCCTCGTCGGAGAACGATCCGGTCAGCTCCACCTGGGTCCACTCATCGGTGGTCTCCAGCGTCGAATTCGGTGTCGAGAGCACCGAGGTGATGTCGACGGGTTCGGCGGAGTAGTTCGTGGTGATCGTCGCGATCTCCTGCTCCCGCTGATCGCGGCGGTCCTTCTGCCACAGGGCGAGGAACACGCAGGCGATGATGACGATGATCGCCATGGCGATGTATTTGAGCCAGCGTGCGGAGAAGAGGAAGGAATAGCGGCTCAACCTGCGTCCTCCGGAATCTCGTCGACGGAGACGTCGGTGATGAAGAAGTCGCGCAGAGTCAGGAAGTCACGCAGATAGTCGAGGTGCTCATCACAGGCCAACCACGTCTTCTTCCGCTCGGGAGTGTGGACGCGGGGATTGTTCCACAGCAGGGCGCGGGTCGCGAACGCCCGGCATTCCTTCGCGGAACACTGCAGCTGCTCGCTCAAGCCTGGTCCCTCCTGTCCTCGTCGTTGTCGTCGACGGTCTCACCTTGGACGGTGTCGCCCGGGACCGTCTCGCCCCGGATCGTTTCGTGTCGGTGATCCGCGCCTGGACCTGTCTCGTCAGGGGCGCTGCCTCGGGTATCTGAGCCGCCTCGGGGATCTGCACCGTCGACCGTCTCGTCATCGGCCGTCTCCCCTCCGAGAGTGTCGCCGGAGATCGTCTCACCGCGCGCCGGCGGCAGCTCTGTCAGCGGGGCCTGTTCGAGCAGGGCGGAACGATCATCTCGGGTGCGTTCGCGGCCCGCATTGGCGAAGATCACCGCAGGGTAGGGGAGGACGACCGCCCCTGCCACGCAGATCCACATGAGGATGTGCATATCTGCGACGAAAGCGAAATAGGCGGCCACGAAGCAGACCGTCCTGATGCCCATGGTGATCGAATACTTGATGATCCGAGACCGCATATCGTCATCAAGGGCGGTGTCTGCCGTTGTGATCTGCTGAGCGTGCCTGACCATATCCTTCTTCGATCGATGACTGCCAAACATGATACTCGTCCTTTGTGAGAGTCGTATCCATCGGCCAAAGGACAGGATAGGTTTGTCCACGATAGATTTGAAGAACACAGTCGATCAACAGGAGACCAACGTGTCAGAACCACGCACAGTCCTCGTCACCGGCGGCAACCGCGGAATCGGTCGCACCATCGCCGAGGAATTCCTCGCCCAGGGGGACAAGGTGGCAGTCACCTCCCGCAACGGTCAGGCCCCGGAGGGAGCGCTGGCCGTGGCCGCCGATGTCACCGACAGCGAATCGATCGATCGGGCGTTCACCGAGATCGAGGAGAAGCTCGGTCCCGTCGAGGTCGTCGTGGCCAATGCCGGAATCACCGCCGACAATCTGCTCATGCGGATGAACGATGACGAATTCGAGTCCGTCATCAACACGAACCTCACCGGTGCCTTCCGCACCGTCAAGCGCGGAATCACCGGGATGATCCGCGCGAAGAAGGGCCGCATCGTCCTCATCTCCTCGGTGTCGGGTCTCTACGGCGTGCCCGGTCAGGCGAACTACTCGGCCTCGAAGGCCGGTCTCGTCGGCTTCGCCCGCTCCATCACCCGTGAGGTCGGCTCCCGCGGAATCACCGCCAATGTCGTCGCCCCGGGCTTCATCCGCACTGATATGACCGATGAGCTCAGCGAGAAGCAGCGATCAGAGTACCTCGCCACCATCCCGGCGAAGCGATTCGCCGAACCCGGTGAGGTCGCCAAGGTCGTCCGTTGGATGGCCTCCGATGAAGCCGCTTACATCTCCGGTGCCGTCATCCCCGTCGACGGCGGACTGGGCATGGGCCACTGACTCAGACGGCGCTGAGCCGGTCACAACCGGATCCTCGGCCGCAGACGATGCGGCCCCGCCGGGCCGCAGCCCGTAGACTTCGATACAGGGACACCGCCCGAAGCGGCGTCATGCACACGCAACCACCTTCCTTTCGAAAGGACCACCATGGGAATTCTTGACGGAAAGCGCATTCTCGTCACCGGCGTGCTCACCGAGGCGTCGATCGCCTTCGCCGCTGCTCGCATCGCACAGGAGCAGGGAGCCGAGGTCATTCTCTCGAGCTTCGGTCGCCAGATGAAGATCACTCAGGTGATCGCCGAACGCCTACCCGAGACTCCGCAGGTCATCGAACTCGACGCCACGAACGAAGAGGACCTCGCGGCCCTGCCCGAGCGCCTCGGCGGCAACATCGACGGAATCGTCCACGCCATCGCCTTCGCTCCGAAGGACGCCCTCGGCGGAGTCTTCCTCGACACCCCGTGGGACTCCGTGTCCGCGGCCATCCACGTCTCCGCCTACTCGCTCAAGGCCATCGCCGTGGCCGCGAAGCCCGTGCTCAACAAGGGCGCCGGAATCGTCGGACTGACCTTCGACGCGACCATCTCCTGGCCGGTCTACGACTGGATGGGTGTGGCCAAGGCCGCCTTCGAATCGACCGCCCGCTACCTCGCCAAGTACGTCGGCGAAGACGGCGTGCGCGTCAACCTCGTCTCCGCGGGACCGCTGAAGACCACCGCCGCAACTTCCATCCCCGGCTTCGGCACGCTCGAAGACATGTGGGGCGACCGCGCACCCCTGGGCTGGGACCAGAAGGACACCACTCCTGCCGGCAAGGCCATCGTCGCCCTGCTCTCCGACTGGTTCCCCGCCACTACCGGCGAGATGATCCACGTCGACGGCGGATTCCACTCCACCGGCGCCTGAGACCACTCATGCCTGTGCTCATCCTCGCCCGCCACGCCAAGGCGGAAGCGCACGGTCCGACCGACTTCGAACGGTCCCTGGATGCGAAGGGTCTGGCTCAAGCGGTCGAGGCCGGAGCCGAGATCGCCGAGCGCTGGTCACCCGATGTGGCCATCGCCTCGGCGGCCAGGCGCACCGTGCAGACCGGACAGGCTGTCGTCGAAGCCGTCAACCGCGCTCATGGAGGAACTCTCGACGAACCGGGTGACCTGACCCTGCGCGAGGATCCCTCGCTGTATTCCGGGTCCGTCCACGACTGGTTGGATGCGATCAACTCGATTCCCGCGGATGCGCAGTGCGCGTATATCGTGGGCCATCAGCCGACCGTCGCCGAGGTGGTCGGCCACCTCAATCCGGAAGGCGGGGTTCCCGATACGTTCCGTCCCTCGTCGATCGCGGTCTTCGACCTCGAGAGCTGGGACGTGGAGCCGGGACACTACCCGGCCCCGCAGATCCGGGTCTTCCACGGAGTCTGAACGCACCGTCTGACCGACGCGATCTGTCGACAAGACGGCTGTGGCGCTGACGAAACATTCGTCAGCGCCACAGGCGTCTTCGGTCAGTCAGCGCTCAACGGCGCCGGTGCCACACCCTCGGACGGATCGCTCACACGTCTGCACGCGCAGCGACCAGGTCGATGACGGCTCGCAGGTCGCGTGTCTCCACGGACGCGTCCGCTGCGGCGACGAGAGCCGGCTTCGCACAGAAGGCGACTCCGAGACCGGCGGCTTCGACCATGCCGATGTCATTGGCGCCGTCACCGATCGCCACCGAGGCGGCACGATCGTATCCGCCGGCTGCGAGCAGATCCTCGAAGATCTCGGCCTTGGCGTTCGGGTCGATGACACGGCCGTTCGTCCGCCCGGTCAGCAGCCCGTCATGGATGTCGAGTCCGTTGGCGAAGACGTCGGTGATGCCCAGCTGTGCGGCGACGGGAGCAATGATGGCGGTGAAGCCGCCCGACACCAGAGCCACCTGGCCACCCGAGGAGTGCACTGCCGCGACCAGGTCGGCGGCTCCCTCGGTGAGGGTGATCTGCTCTCGCACCTCATCGAGCACGGTCTCCGGCAGCCCGCTCAGCAGGGCGACCCGTTCGGCCAGGGATTCGGCGAAGTCGAGGTCTCCGGCCATGGCGCGTTCGGTGATGTCGGCGACCTTGTCTCCGACCCCGGCATGGGCGGCGATGAGGTCGATGACCTCTTCGTTGATGAACGTCGAGTCGACGTCCATGACGAGCAGTTGGACGGGGATCTGGGAGGCGGTGGCCTGAGGCGTCTCATTCACCCCTTCATCGTAGCCACTGCCATGATGTAGTCCGCGGCGGCGGGGTGCAGCTGAGACAGCAGCGCACCGAACTCTGGCGGGGCGACGGTCGCAGGTGCGAGCACGGTGCGCATCCGGTGGTGGATGTCGAGGGCGGCGTAGATCGCTCGGGAATCCGCCTCAGTGGGGATGAGCCGGGAGATCGGGTGCATCGTCGACAGCTCCTCTTGCCAGTCACGCCACGGCCCCTGCCGCCAGTCCTCGGGAACGTCGATGGTCTCGACGAGGCGTAAGCCCTCCATCACCAGCAGGCGCAGACGCCGCAGCGCCTCGGGGGCGGACCCGACCGTGACGGGGCGGAAGACGGTGGGCGCACAGGCGATGATCTCGACGTTCGCCTCGGCGCCGATGAGGGCGATCGCCGCCTGCTCATCGCCGCGATGGAGGACGACGGGGGCGGTGTGGCGTCCGACCTTCGTCCGGGCGGTGCGATCGACCGGGGGAGTCGCATGCGGCAGAGACGGGTGGTGCAGCGCCAAGCGCGCATGGGTGATTCCCGAGGCGGCCGCCTCAGCGATGAAGAGCAGCAGACCGGTGGGAACGACCGAGTCGAAGACCTCATCGAAGACGATGAGAGGAACATCACGATCATCGTCGAGGAACGCAGAGGTCACCTCGTCAGGGGGCAGGGTCGAGCGCAGACGGTGGTTGAGGGCCAGGGTCAGCAGCAGTGAGTCGGTCGTGAGGTCCATGTCGAACCAGGATAGACGGCTCGTCTGCGATAGAGTCTGAAGATATGAGTGAAGTCCTGAATCTGGATTCTGTGTCCGTGCGCCGGGGGACGAATTTCCTCCTCGACGATTTCTCGCTGACCGTCGCCGAAGGCGAGCACTGGGCAGTGCTCGGACCCAATGGTGCGGGCAAGACGACCCTGCTCGAAATCGCGGCCGGTCGCATGCATCCGACGACGGGTACGGTCAACATCCTCGAGGAGCAGCTCGGCCGCGTCGATGTGTTCGAGCTGCGCCCGCGCATCGGGTATGCCTCGACGATTCTGGCCAACCGCATTCCGAGTTCCGAAGCGGTCCTCGATACCGTGCTCACCGCCGCCTACGGCGTCACTGGACGTTGGGTGGAGGAGTACGAGCAGGACGATATCGAGCGTGCCCGCGATCTGCTGGCCGCGTTCCACATCACTCACTTGGCCGATCGCACCTTCGGTACGCTGTCCGAGGGCGAGCGCAAGCGTGTGCAGATCGCGCGCGCGCTCATGACCGACCCGGAGCTTCTGCTGCTTGACGAGCCGGCGTCCGGACTCGACTTCGGCGGGCGTGAGGAGCTGCTCGGCGCACTCTCGGAGATCCTGTCATCGAAGTGGGCGCCGGCCACGATCATGGTCACCCACCACGTCGAGGAGATTCCGGAGGGCATCACGCATGTGCTGCTGCTGTCCGAGGGCACCGATCTGGCCGCAGGTCCGATCGAGGAGACCCTGACGGCGGAGAACCTTGCGGCGACCTTCGGCATCGACGTCAAGCTCACCCGGGACGGTCAGCGCTACCACGCACGTTCCGCCCTCTGAGCATGGAGTTTCTGGCGAACCTGAGCCTCGAGCCGTGGCAGATCGGCCTTGTCATCGTCGCCGGAATCGCGGCAGGAGGCATCAACGCCGTCGTCGGCTCCGGAACGCTCATCACCTTCCCGGCGCTCGTCGCCTTCGGAGTGCCGCCGGTGGTGTCGACGATGAGCAACGCTGTCGGTCTCATCCCCGGCAATATCGCCTCCTCGTTCGGATACCGTGAAGAGCTGCGAGGGCAGTGGAAACGGATTCTCGGATACGTTCCCGCCTCTCTGCTCGGGTCGCTGACCGGTGCGTATCTGCTGCTGCACCTGCCCGAGGATGCTTTCGAGACGATCGTGCCGGTCCTCCTCGTCGTGGCCTTGATCATGGTGGTCGGGCAGCCGTACCTCTCCCGCTACCTGAAGAACCGGTCCCTGCGCCGGGCCGAGGCTGCCGGCGTCGAGCATCGGGCCGCCAGGGCGGGGGATCGCCTGTCCACGGGCCGGTACATCGTCGTGCTCATCGTCGTCTTCCTCACCGCGATCTACGGCGGCTACTTCGCCGCCGCCCAGGGCATCATCCTCATCGCCCTGCTCGGTCTGCTGCTGCCCGATGATTTGCAGCGACTCAACGGGCTGAAGAACGTCCTCGTCCTCGTCGTCAATACGGTCTCGGCAAGCACGTACATCATCGTCGGCCACGACCGGATCAACTGGATCGCCGTTGTCTGCATCGCCATCGGCTCACTCATCGGCGGGTACTTCGGTGCCCGAATCGGGCGGAAGTTCTCGCCCGTACTGCTGCGCGCCGTCATCGTGGCCCTCGGACTCGTCGCGATCTGGAGGATCCTCACGCTGTGAACGGAGTTCCGCTGTGAACGGGAGCACGCTGTGAACACTCCGGCCAAGGCACCCATGACCCGCCAGCAGGTCATCGATCGGTCCGCTGAGCTCGGGATCGTCGTCGAGCGTCTGCGCTTCTTCGACGAAGCGGACCTGACTTCTGGAAGCCAGGGCGATGATTCCGGCGATGCCCTGCACGGGCGCCTCGAGGGCATGCGCGACTACACGCAGCTGACCGATGTCGCCCTGCGCAGCGTGCGTGAACCCGCCGAGGGGCTGTTCATCGCCGAATCCTCGAAGATCATCCGCCGCGCTCATGCAGCCGGCCTCTCGCCACGGTCGTTCCTCACCAGCCCGAAATGGCTGTTCGACCTGGCCGACATCATCTCTGAGAGCAATGTGCCGATCTTCATCGGCACGGATGCCGCTGTGGAGTCCCTGACCGGATTCCACCTCCACCGAGGAGCTCTGGCCGCCATGGGCCGACCGGCCCTTCCCGACCCCGCGGCCTTGGTCGCCGATGCCAAGCGAATCGTCGTCATCGAAGACATCGTCGACCATACGAACGTCGGCGCCATCTTCCGTTCTGCGGCCGCATTCGGCGTCGACGCCGTGCTCGTGACCCCGCGCTGCGCGGATCCGCTCTATCGCCGGTCGATCCGTGTGTCCATGGGCACGGTGTTCCAGGTGCCGTGGACGCGCATCGACCCGTGGCCTGCCGGAATCTCTGCCCTGCACGACGCCGGCTTCCACGTGGCTGCCCTGGCACTCGACGATGATTCTGTGGGGCTGCGCGACTTCGCCGCCTCGGCACCGGAGCGCACCGCAGTCGTCTTCGGCACTGAAGGCGAAGGACTCCGGCGATCGACGATCGCCGCCTGTGACTCGACCGTGATGATCCCCATGAGCGGGGGAGTGGACTCCCTCAACGTCGCGGCCGCCTCGGCGGTCACCTGCTTCGCCCTGCAGGACGAGTGAGTCGTATCAGTGGCGCACTTTGACGTTTGATTATGAGCAATTCGATTGAGCTGTATCCGACCGCTGACGGTGACACCGCGCTCGAGGTGCGCACTGATTCCGATACCGTTTGGCTGACACGGCATCAGCTTTCGCATCTGTTCGGACGTGATGTGAAGACGATCGGCAAACATATCAACAACGCTCTGCGGGAGGAACTCGACGGTGAGCCAACTGTCGCAAAATTTGCGACAGTTCAGAAAGAAGGCGCCCGAACCGTCACACGTATGGTTGAGCACTACAGCCTCGACATGGTCCTGTCGGTGGGATTTCGAGTGAAGTCGTCGGAAGGAGTGCGATTTCGCCGTTGGGCAAACGATGTCCTTCATCGCTATGCGATCGAAGGAGCCGCCGTCAACCTACGGCGGTTGTCAGAATTGGGAAAGATTGTCAGCGTGCTGACGAGGTCGCAGGACGAATTGGTTGCGGGGGTTGCCGACGTACTGTCAACGTACCTGCCAAGTCTCACCATGCTCAGAGATTATGACGAAGGATACTTGTCGTCGAAATCGAGCTCCGTGCCTGGATGAGAATTGACCCTGGAAGCAGCATGCAGAATCATCGGCGGACTGTCATTGGCATTTCCCGACGACAAATTGCTGGGGAGGGAACGAGGCGATGCTCTAGGGGCTGTCATCGGGGCGATCTATCAGGGGTTCGGAGACCACGAACCCTATCCGACCGCCGAAGAGAAGACCACCCCCTCTCCGACGGCAACAAGCGCAGCGCCGCGGCGCTGTTCGTCACCTTCCTTGACCGCAACGGCGCGCTGATCGACCCCGATGGCAACAGGCGAGTCGACAACAATGCGCTGGCAGCGATGACGCTGCTGGTCGCGATGAGTGAACCTTCCGAGAAGGAACTGATGATCGCGCTCATCATCCGTATGATCGTCTCAGAAAGACAGTGATCATTCCCGCAGTCATGACGGAGAGGACCCCAGTGGACCGCAGCACCCTAGCCCTTGCTCTTGAAGCCGGACGGATCACCGGGGAGGTCGCCACACCGAGAGAGAACAACCTCTCGCACATCCACCGGTTCCTCGACCAGGAACGCCAATTCGACTTCGGCGTCGAACTCACCCGCGACTGGGACTATGACTCAGTGTTCGCGCTCATGGTCGAACGCTGCGGCCTGCGGCCCGATCCCGAGTTCGTCGAAGGCGTGGACACGATCTCCACCGAAGGCTGCATCGACGCTCTGGAGAAGCTCGCCGAGGCGGTCGGCCAGGTCGCCCGCGCCGGCGGCCGGATCCTCTTCGCCACCGGACATCCGGCAGGACTGCTGCCCGTGCATATGGCAATTGCCGCCGCGGCGAAAAACGCCGGCGCCGTCATCGACACCCATGATCACTTCATCCCGGTCCCGGAGATCGGCGGCGACGTCCGTCAGATCCACAATGTGTGGACCTGGCACCAGCATGGCGGCAGCCCGCACACCCACCTGGCTGAACCGATGCATGCGCTGCTCAACGACTTCGCCGCCCGCGGCGGGTCGGCCCCGGACCTCGTTGTGGCCGATCATGGTTGGGCTGGTGCTGCCTCGAGCCGGGGACTGCGAACTATCGGCTACGCCGACTGCAACGATCCCGCCCTTTTCGTCGCCGAGGCGCAGGGGCAGATCGAAGCCACCATCCCCTTGGACGATGATGTGGTGCCAAACCTCTACGCCCCGCTCATCGACTACGTCATCGAACGAGCGGGACTGAACTGACGGGCAGCATCTGGCTGACGGACGGCGCGGGACCGAGCGCCACGGTCAGCCGATCTCGTTCGCGAGATCCTCGATCACCTCGGCGCCGGGCAGGGACGCGAGTGCGGATCCGGAGAGGAGCAGCTTGGAGCCGCGGATACCGGAACCGATGATGAGTTCGTCGGCCTCCGCAACGCGGGAGTCGATGAGCACCCGATAATTCTCCGGCAGGCCGATCGGTCCGATGCCGCCGTACTCCATCCCCGATTCGTTCACGGCGCGTTCGAGCGGCAGGAACGAGGCCTTGCGGACATCGAGGAGCTTCTTGACCCGCTTGTTGACGTCGGCGCGGGTGTTCGCCAGCACCATGCAGGCGGCGATCCGCTCCTCGCCGCCCCGCGAGCCGGCGACGAGAACGCAGTTCGCCGAAGTGGCCGGAGGCAGATCCGTGGCATCGAGGAGAGCAGCGGTATCGGCGATCTGCGGATCGATATCGAAGACGTCGACATCGCCGGAGACCGTGGACAAGGCGGCGGCCGTCGATTCGGCCATGAGTTCGGTGGCGGTGGCGGCGGGTCGGAGAGTGAACTGAGTGGAGAGGCGTTCCTTCGTGGTCATGGCCACAGTTTAGGAGATCCGTGTCGAATCGCTTTGTCCGGGCCCATCAGTTAGAATCGATTGTCGCTCCGTGTCCGGTTCCTACGGTTCGGAGCGTGTCCAGCAGACGAATTCGGGCACTGGCAGATGAGTTCAACTCATATCAGGCGCCTGAAAGAATTCAGCAGAGGTAAGAAAATGAAGAAGGACATCCACCCGGAATACGCGCCGATCGTGTTCAACGATCTGGCTTCCGGCACCAAGTTCCTCACCCGCTCCACCGCTAAGAGCGAGAAGACCATCGAGTGGGAAGACGGCAACACCTACCCCGTGATCGACGTCGAGATCTCGTCCGCTTCGCACCCGTTCTACACGGGCAAGCAGCGCATCCTCGACTCCGCCGGCCGCGTGGAGAAGTTCAAGGACCGCTACAAGGGCTTCGGCAAGCGCTGATCTCGGGCGTTCCCAACAGCTTCATACAGATTGCCCCGCACACCGACCAGGTGTGCGGGGCAATCTGCTGTCTGCGGGCCGCAGTGTCCGTTACGACAGTTCTGTCCGTTACGACGGCTCCGCGGAACCGTGCCAGGGTTGCGTCCCCGCGGGGACGCAACCGAAGCACCGATGATCAGTCGACGGTGACTGAGACCTCGGAGGAGGGACTCACCCGTGCCGCCGGATGGTAGAGCGAAGCGACGCCGGTGGCATTGTCGAGGCAGTTCGCGATTCCGTGAGCGACCTTCTCCTTGGCGGAGACGACGGCGTCCTTGATGTCGAGACCGGTGGCGATTCCTGCCGCGATCGAGGAGGCGAAGGAGCATCCTGCGCCGTTGACGAGCTTGTTGTTGACCTTGCGCGAGCGCAGAGTCGTCACGGTCTCACCGTCGAAGAGGATGTCGATGGCATCGTCCCCGGCGAGACGGGCTCCGCCCTTGACGACGACGTTCTTCGCGCCCTGCCCGTGGATGATCTTCGCGGCCTCGACCATGCCCTCGACGGAGTCGATGGGGACGACCCCGGCCAAGGTCGCAGCCTCTTCGAGGTTCGGGGTGACGACGGTGGCCAGAGGCACGAGGTTCTCGACGAAGAGATCCTTGAGATCGACCATGGTGCCTGCGCCCTTGCACACGAGCACAGGATCGAAGACGTACGGCAGAACATTGGTCTTCAGCTCTTCGGCGAGGACCAGTGCCGAGTCGACGGAGCCGAGCATGCCGGACTTGATGGCGGTGAACTCGTGCACGGCCAGCGTCGATTCGAGCTGACGGGTGACGACCTCGGGCTCGATGAACTCGAGGACATGGGCGAATCCGTCATCGGGATCGAAAGTGACGATGCAGGTGACGACGGCAGTGCCGAAGGCCCCGTATTCGTCGAACATCTTCAGATCTGCTTCGAGTCCGGCTCCGCCGGAGACATCGGATCCGGCGACAGTGAGCACCTTTGCGGTCATAGTGGTCCTTTCAGGTAAAGCGTTCGCGAAGAAGTCTACGCGGGTTCAGGCCCCTGCGTAGCCGTGTTGACGCCAGGCTTCGTAGATGGCGATGGATGCCGAATTCGCCAGGTTGAGCGAACGGCGTGCCGGAAGCATCGGAATCCGCACAGTCATATCCACATGCTCGTCGTTGACGACTTCGTCGGGCAGTCCCGTCGACTCGCGTCCGAAGAGGAGGACATCACCGTCTTGGTAGTCCACCTCGGCGAAGGAATTGTCCGTATGCGTGCTGAACGCGATCACCCGACGTTCGCCGAGGTGGCCCCAGAGTTCGTCGATCGAAGGATGGACGGTGACATGGGCGAGGTCGTGATAGTCGAGACCGGCTCGGCGCAGCTTCGCGTCGGAGAGGTCGAAGCCGAGGGGCTCGACGAGATGCAGATGGGCTCCGGTGACCGCGGCGAGCCGGATGGCGTTTCCGGTGTTGCCGGGGATCTCGGGAGTGTGGAAGACGATGTCGATGTTCATATCACCCTCATCTTCTCACCTCAGAAGCCGGCCTTACGAACGAGGAGGTAACCCTGCCTGGTCGTCTCCGGGAAGCGACCGGTCCGGTCGGGTTCGCGTTCGAGGCGGGTGGCAGGAATGAAGCCGTGCGGTTCGAGCGCGGTGAGAACGTCATCGATCGAGCGGCGGTGGAAGTCGAGATCGACCTCGAAGCCGGCGAGATCGGAGAAGTGATCGACCCGGTCCCCGAGCTGGAACGCCAGCTGGAACCAACCGCCCGGACGAAGGACACGGGCCGCCTCGGCGAAGGTGAGGACAAGCTCATCGTCCGGGACGTGGATCGTCGAGTACCAGGCGGCGAGACCGGAGAAGGACTCATCGGCATAGGGCAGGGCTGTCATCGACCCGACGTCGAACTGATGCGTCGGATAGAGGCCCTGCGCGAGTTCGATCATGGCAGGGGAGAGGTCGAGTCCACGCGGTTCGAGTCCGAGGGCGGCGAGGAATGTGGTGATGCGACCGGGCCCGCAGCCCAGGTCGAGGACCTCCGTCGAGCCGGTGCCGAGGACGAGCTCGGAGAAGGCCCCGAGGACGGCGCGGTCATGCGGTTTGGCGGTGAGCTCATCGGCGACCCATTCCGTGTAGGTCCGGGCGATCGCATCATAGGAATCACGCGTGGCCGCTTCGCGGGACGAAGTGCCGTTTGTGCCGTCGGTCATGACGCCACCCTACCCTGACGCACTGACGCGAGCGCGTCGGCGGGAGCAGGTTGCGGTGGCTTCGGCAGGTGTGCAGCCATCACCAGCAGAAACGAAAACGAATCGAAGATGACCAATGAATAATCAGTTCAGCTTGTATTAGAGGAAATTCTCGTGTCAGTGCCGAGTTCTAGAGTGGGAGCACGGTCGGTGGTCATGGGGGCTGCGGGGCCGAACGGCACGAGGAGCGAAGCCATGCACAACGAAGATCAGGTCGATCCGTGGGGCGAGGACATGGAATGGGAAAGACGTGTGAGGGAAGCGGCCGTGGCCTCGGCAAGCCAGAGCGGAATTCCGTCCGCTCAGGCATGGGCAGGCTCGGGCCCGAGGGGCAAGGGACAGCAGACCACGGCTCGGTGGGATGAGACAGGAGCGAGTTCGGCTGCACAGGAATCGACCCGACCGCGCGCAGCCGAGACCGCGGAGCTCGAGGGGTTGAGCGTCGATCCGAAGGACTATGGAGGGGCTGACGCCGATGTGGACCCCAGCACCCTCACCTGTGAGCAGATCGTGACGGATATCCGGCGCAACATCTCATGCATCTCCTTCTGCCATGCCCGCGTCATCACCCTCATCGACGAGGTCGAGAGACGGGGATTGTGGGCGGAATGGGTCGGTGTGAAGACCCTGACCGAGTGGGTGATGCATGTGGCGTCGGTGAGCATGCACACGGCTCGCGAGTATGTGCGCGTGATGAAGGCTCTGCGGGAGCTGCCGAAGGTGAAGAAGAGTCTGGCGGGCGGTGATGTCAGCTTCTCAAAGGTGAGGGAAGTGACCCGGCTGGGGGAGCGGATCGGCGACGATGAGGCGCTGCGTCTGGCCACCCTCGCCACCGGCAGTCAGATCAGTCGGATCTCGCAGAACTACCAGCAGCTGGCCGACAAGATCGACAACGGCCCGTTCCCTCTGTACCTGGCTCAGGACAGTGTGAGCATGCGTCAGGTGGCACCCGGTCGGACCCGGATCACGATCGAACTCGAGGATGACGACGCCGCAGAGATCGCCGCGATGCTCGACGCCGCCCGCCAGGTTCTCGAACGTCCCGTCCATGACGGCGGTTCCGATGGGGAGGGGGCTGCGGGCGAGGGCGGCAAAGCGGACGAGGCTCCTTATGAGCCGGTCTCCCAGGTCATGTGCCTGATGGAGATCATCCACGCCTTCCCTCGTGCCGAGTCCACGGGTTCGATCGACGCCGATCGTGCCCGACTGCTCGTTCATGCCTCCGCAGAGGTGATCACCCGCAGCGGCGCCACGATGGAAGCCGCGCCCGCGTTCAAGCCCCCTCTGCTCAGCATCCCCGCAAAGCCGACCGCCGTCTGCGTCCCCGCGGGGACGGAAGGCGAACCGGACGGTCCGGCAGGAGTCGAGGCAAACGTCCCCGCGGGGACGCCGAGCGGAGGCGCGGATACGACCTGCCGGATCGAAGGGTTCGGCGGTATCACTGCGGCGACGGCGGAGCGCCTGAGCTGTGAGGCGCTGATCAGCGGGGCGATCAAGGATGCCGGAGGTGACGTCCTCATGCTCGGGCGCTCGAAGCGTCTGGTGAGCAGACGACAGCGAATGGCACTGAGCGTGCGTGATGTCTGCTGCCAATTCCCCGGCTGCCGTGCCCGCAGGCGATGCGATGCCCACCATATCCGCCCCTGGTCGCAGGGCGGGAGGACCGATATGGACAATCTCATCCTGCTCTGTCGCAGACATCACACCGTGGTACACAAATACCAGCTGCGCATCGAACGCACCGGAGCGGACTTCGCTGGAGCGATGCGCGGTCCCGCCGCCTTTGCCTTCTACTTGCCCGACGGCTCCCAGCTGCTTCCTCTGGAAAGCCGAGTGAGGGGACGGATGATGTTCAACACGGCGGTTCGCGTTGCCAAGGTCAGGCAGATCACGAAAGCGGCCGATCCCGGCACCGTCGGCGGCGGCTACGGCTTTGACCTCGGCCTCTGTATCGCATGGATGTTCGATGCCGAATGGCGACACGCCCGGGAAGGCAAAGCTGTTGTCTGAATCTTGCCAATTTAGAACACCAGTTCGATAATGGATGTCATGTCAGCAGCACCGGTCATCGAACAGCTCAGTCGGGAGACGGGGATCTCCACGGCTGCGGCACTGTTCGACAAGATCCCACCCCATCCGGTGGATCCTGTGCTCTCTCCGCTGTTCCGTCGCGGCGGTCTGCCGCGTGGGGAACTCGTCACCGTCACCGGTGAGCTGTCGCTGAGCTGCGGCCTGGCGACGATCGCTGCGGCGACCCGGGAACAGAAGTGGTGTGCCGGCATCGGGCTCGGCGAACCGTCCGTGTCCTCGATCGCCGACCTCGGTGTCGATCTCGACCATTTCGTCAACCTCGCGACCCCTGGTGAGGACTGGCTGCGAGTGGCTTCGATCCTCATCGAATCCTTCGACATCATCCTCGTCGACCCCGGCTTCGCCCCGAGTGCTTCGGAACGGGCCCGACTCCTGGCGAAGATCCGTGAACGACGAATGAGCCTCATCAGCCTCCGACCTCTTTCCGGCAGTACGGAGCAGATCGAGATCACCGACACCCGCTGGTCGGGTGCCGAACACGGTCACGGCCGTCTGCAGTCCTGCCTCGTCCGTGCTCGTTCACAGACGGGAACCCACCGGTTCCTGCTGCCGGGACCGTCAGGAACTCCCGCCAGCGTCCCCGCGGGGACGCTGGAAGTGGTGGCAGACGGCGGAGCGTCCAAGGCCCCGACAGCGGATCTGGGCACAGATCCGGCCACGGGCACGGACGACGATCCTCGGTGGTCGACGATCAGACAGCTGCGGCAGGTGATCAGCCATGTCGGATGAGTCCGGCCGCACCCTCGTGCTTACCGTTCCCGACTGGCCGGCGGTGGCCGCAGCGGTCGAACACGACATCGCACCGGGCCGCCCTGTCGCGGTCCTCCACGCCGGCAAGGTCATCGCCGCCGATGCTCCGGCCCGTGCCGCCGGAATCACCGCCGGGAACAACAAACGCGCCGTGGGATACCGCTGTCCGGAAGCCCACATCGCGGTCTGGGACGAAGAGGCCGACAACCGACATTTCAGTGCCGGCGTCGGTGCCCTCGACAACCTCGTCGCACGGTTCACCCTGCTCAGCCCGGGAACATTGGCGATCCCTCTCGACTCGCTCAGACACGGCTACGCCGACGAAGCCGATGCGGTCGAGACACTGGTCTCGGCGCTTGTCGATGACACCGGATGGGAGTTCTTCCCCGGGATCGCCGACACCGTCTTCGCCGCGGTCCTCGCCGCCGGACAGGCGCGCCGCGTCGAACCCGGACAGACCGTGGACTTCCTCTCCGCCCAGCCGATCACCACCCTGGAATACGCCGGCGCCGAGGCGACCGCGCTGATCGAGGTCTTCCTGCAGCTGGGGCTGCGCACCCTCGGTGACCTCGCCCGCCTCGCGACCAAAGACGTGAACGCACGCTTCGGCGCCTTCGGTCGGCATCTGCACGACCTGGCCTCCGGGCGGGCAGGAGCCCCGCTCGCCGATCATGTCCGCGGCGAACAGCTCGACGTCGAACTCGACCTCGATGCCCCGACGACCCGCAGCGATACCCTCGGCTTCCTCGCCCGCCAGCTCGGTGCCGACCTGCTGGGCAAGGTGCGCAGACAGGGGCTGGTCTGCACCCAGATCACGATCGAACTCGATGCCGCGGGCGGCCAGTCCTCGTCCCGGACCTGGCGGATCGAGGACATGCAGGAGAATGCGATCGCCGACCGCCTGCGGTGGCAGGCCGAAGGCTGGCTGGCGGGAGTGGGCCGGGGTTCGCCTCCGGGACAGAATCCCCGCACGGCACAGCCTGACCCGCAGGAACTCGACATCGTCGACGAGCCGGCACCCGACGCCGAGGACTTCTCCGACGACGGCATCATCGCGCTGCGCCTCATCGCGGCCGAACTGACCACCCCGATCGGTGCCACACGCAGCCTGTTCGACGAGAACACCGGGCAGATCACCCATACGCTCGAGCGTCTACAGGGACTGTTCGGTCCCGATGCCGTCCTGGTTCCGGGCATCCAAGGCGGGTGGGACCCGGCAGAGACGAACCTGTGGACCCCGTGGCAGCAGGCGGCCGTCCCCGAACGCAGCCCCGGCGCTCCCTGGCCCGGTGCTCTGCACGCACCCCGTCCGACGACCGTCGAACACTCCGCCGTCGACGTGCTCGCCGCGGACGGCTCACCGGTGGAAGCACGCCCCTCGGGTCTGGGTGCGGCCCCGGCGACGATCAGATTCCCCACCGGGCAGACCGAGACCATCACCGACTACTCCGGTTCCTGGCCCATCGAATCCGGATGGTGGGACCCGAACCGAGCCGTCTACCGCACCCGGCTGCAGGTGGTCACCGATGCCGGCCGTGCCCTTCTGCTGAGCAAAGAGCACGGTCAGTGGTACCTCACCGGCCGTTACCGCTGACCGGCAACCTGCCGACCAACGACCCCAGCCGAGAGAACGACCCCACTTGAGAGGAGGAGATCCCGATGGGATTCTCGAACCCGCGCACACCGTGGTCGAAGCTGGCCCGCCGCCTCGAGGGCAAGGACATCCCGTCCTCCCCGGCGGACAAACAGCCTGCTGGTGAGAACCCGGCAGGAAAACAGCCTGTCGACAAGCACGCCGACGGCTCCGATGCTCCTGCGTTCTCCCGCCCCGACCGCTACCAAGTCTCGGTCGGCCCCGGCGGTTCGGACGGACGCAGCCGCTATCAGGAGCCGGCAGGCGCCGGCAGCGCTCAGGGACCGAACCGCGGACCGGGACTGCTGCGGAAGCAGGTCGACTGGGCGGAGCTGCATGTGCACTCCCAGTTCAGCTTCCTCGACGGAGCCTCCGACCCCGAAGAACTCGCCGCCGCCGGCGCCGCCGCCGGGCTGAGCTCCCTGGCGCTGACCGACCACAACGGACTCTACGGTGCCGTCCGCTTCGCCCATGCCGCCGCCGAGGCGGGACTGGACACCGTGTTCGGCTCCGAACTGTCCATCGGGCTGGCCGAGAAGATCCCCGGACAGACCGACCCCGATGCCACCCACCTGCTCGTCCTCGCCCGCAGCGTCGAGGGCTACCGCCAGCTCTCTCAGGTCATCACCGAGGCGAACCTGCGCGGTGAGAAGAACCGTCCGCTCTTCGACCTCGAAGAACTGGCTGCAGAGGACGGAGACTGGATGATCCTCACCGGCTGTCGCAAAGGACCGCTGCGACGAGCCTTGGGCGACGATGACGGCGGGCTCAGCGCTCTGCGCGAACTCACCGCACTCTTCGGACCCGACCGGGTCGCCGTCGAACTCAGCCGGGACGGAACCCCGGATGACGACGAGAGGCTGCGCCACCTCGGCGATCTGGCCCAGCGGACGGGCCTGCCGATCATCGCCAGCAATGCCGTCCACTTCGCCACCCGGGCCGAGTGGAAGTCGGCTCAGGTGCGCGCCTCGGTGCGGTCGCGGAAGTCCCTGGACGAACTGGCCGGATGGCTGCCGGCGACGGCAAGCGCACGCATCCACACCGGCCAGGAGATGCTCGCGCGATTCCCGCGGCAGGCTGTGGACAATGCGGTGCGGATCGGTCAGGACTGCTCCTTCGTCCTCTCCTCGGCCCGCCCCGATCTGCCGAAGGCGCCGATGCCCGATGAGACCGAGGGGGAGACGTATCTGCGTGGCCTCATCGCCGAACGCGGCCGCACCCGCTACGGATCCCGAGCAGAGCACCCGCGGGCCTGGGAGCAGCTGGACCGGGAGATGGACATGATCGCCCAACTGGGCTTCTGCGGCTACTTCCTCATCGTCTTCGACATCACCGAGTTCTGCCGCAATATGGGCATCTTCTGCCAAGGCCGGGGTTCGGCGGCGAACTCCGCGGTCTGCTACATCCTCGGCATCACCGCCGTCGACGCCGTCAAACACGGACTGCTCTTCGACCGGTTCCTGTCCCCGGACCGCAAGGGGTACCCGGACATCGACATCGACATCGAATCCGGCCGCCGCGAAGAGGTCATCCAATACGTCTACGACCATTTCGGTCGTGACCGGGCCGCCCAGGTCGCCAATGTCATCACCTACCGTGCGAAATCGGCTATCCGGGACGCCGCCTTCAGCCTCGGCTATGCCCCCGGCCAGCAGGATGCGTTCTCGAAGTCGAGCAACCGGTGGTCGAGCCTGCCCGATGCCGAGGACTCACCGGTGCCCGCACCGGTGCTCAAGGTCGCCGAGGATCTGCTCGGCTCACCGCGCCATCTGGGCATCCACTCCGGCGGGATGATCCTGGCCGACCGTGCCATCGGTGAAGTCGTGCCGATCGAGAAGGCGACGATGGGCCACCGCACCGTCGTCCAATGGGACAAGGACGACTGCGCGGCCATGGACCTGGTCAAGTTCGACCTGCTCGGTCTGGGCATGCTCACTGCCCTGCACGAGATGGTCGGACTCGTCCACCGTCATACTGGGGTCCTCATCGACCGGGCGGAGATCGATGACGACGACGAAGCCGTCTACGAGATGCTCTGCCGTGCCGATGCGATCGGGGTCTTCCAGGTCGAATCCCGCGCCCAGCTGGCCACCCTGCCCCGGCTGCGCCCGGAGAAGTTCTACGACTTGGCCGTGCAGGTCGCCCTCATCCGACCGGGGCCGATCCAAGGCGGCTCCGTCCACCCCTATATCCGCCGACGGCAGGGTCTGGATGAGGTCGAATACCTCCACCCGCTGCTCGAGAAGTCCTTGGCCAAGACCTGCGGGGTCCCTCTGTTCCAAGAGCAGCTCATGCAGATGGCCATCGACGTCGGCGGGTTCACCGGGGCCGATGCCGACCGGCTGCGGCAGGCCATGGGCTCCCGTCGGTCGGAGAAGCGGATGGCCGAACTCGCCGAGAAGTTCCGTACCGGAGCCATGGAGCGCGGAGTCGACGCGGAGACCGCCGAGACGATCTTCTCCACCATCGCGGCCTTCGCGAACTACGGATTCCCCGAATCGCATGCCATCAGCTTCGCGAACCTCGTCTATCAGTCCGCCTGGTTCAAATACCATCACCACGCCGCCTTCACCGCCGGTCTGCTGCGCAGCCAGCCGATGGGCTTCTACTCCCCGCAGTCGCTCATCGCCGATGCCCGCCGGCACGGAGTGCCGATCCTGCCCGTCGACATCCGCCGGTCCCAGGCGGCCACGGACCTCGAACGGGTCACAGAGGCCGGGGATGGGGACACCGCCTCAGCGGGGGAGGACAAGGACACGACCGCCTCGGCGGGGGAGCTGGGGATCCGCTTGGGACTGGACACGGTCGCGCATGTCGGCTCCTTCGCCGAGGTGATCGTGACCGAACGCGAGATCGCTCCCTTCGCCTCGGTGGCGGACCTGGCCGAACGCACCGGCATCGGCAAGCAGGCCCTGGAATCGCTGGCCACGGCCGGGGCCCTGTCCGGATTCGACCTCGACCGACGGCAGGCCCTGTGGCTGGCCGGGGGAGTCGCCGGTGCCCATCCGGGGCTGCTGCCGGGAACGGCGAGCGTGGACTCGGCGCCGAGCCTGCCGACCATGGACGCCTTCGATACGACCTTGGCCGAACTCTTCTCCACCGGGATCACCGTCGACGGCTACCCCACGGAGATGATGCGCGAGACGCTGAGCGCCCGCGGATACTCATCGACCGCGGATGCGGCGCGTGCGGCGGACGGAACCCGGATGACGGTGGCCGCGATCGTCACCCACCGGCAGCGCCCGGCCACCGCCTCGGGGATCACCTTCATCAACCTCGAAGACGAATTCGGGATGCTCAACGTCGTAGCCACGGCCGGGCTGATGAAACGCTTCCGCACGGTCGCGACCTCCCGCAACGCCCTCGTCGTCACCGGACTCATCCAGCGCGGGGGAGACGTGGTCAGCCTCTACGCGCACAAACTCGTCCCCCTCGAGGTGCAGCTGCCGACGAAGGCGCGGAACTTCCGGTGAACGTCGGCACTGCCAGATGACAGCTGCACGGCACGGTGTGACGAAACATGACACACGATGACGCCAACATGACACACAGGCGGGTGCCAGCCGGCGAAGTCGATGACAGTAGACACATCACATCGCCTCAACCAGCGACACCGCCACCGCACTCATACAGGAGAGTCACCATGACCCAGGCATTCGAAACCCGTCAGATCCATGCCGGACAGGTTCCCGATCCGACCACCGGTTCGCGCGCCCTGCCCATCCACCAGACCACCTCGTTCGTGTTCAACGACGTCGACCACGCCGCAGCGCGCTTTGCGCTGACCGACGTCGGCCCCGTCTACAGCCGCCTGACGAACCCGACGAACGAGGTCGTCGAGAACCGCATCGCCGATCTCGAAGGCGGCGTCCACGCCGTCCTCACCGCCTCGGGCCAGTCCGCGGCATTCCTCGCGATCACGAACGTCGCCGGAGCTGGTGACCACATCGTGGCCAGCTCCAGCCTCTACGGCGGAACCGTCAACCTCCTCGACGTCACCCTGCGCAAGCTCGGCATCGAGACCACCTTCGTCAATGTCGACGACCACGAGGCGTGGAAGAACGCGATCCAGGACAACACGAAGCTCCTCTTCGGCGAGGTCGTGTCGAACCCGCGCTCAGACATCCTCGACATCGAGGCGATCGCCGGAATCGCTCACGATGCCGGTGTGCCGCTGATCGTCGACAACACCCTCGCCAGCCCCTACCTCGTGCGTCCGATCGAACACGGTGCCGACGTCGTGCTCCACTCGGCCACGAAGTACCTCGGCGGCCACGGCAACTCCGTTGCCGGTGTCCTCGTCGACAGCGGCAACTTCGACTACGGAGCACAGCCGGAGAAGTTCCCCGGCTTCAATGAACCCGACGCTTCCTACAACGGACTCGTCTTCGCTCGCGACCTCGGCGCCGACGGAGCTTTCGGAGTGAACGTGTCCTTCGGACTCAAGGCTCGCGTGCAGGGCCTGCGCGACCTCGGACCCTCGCTCAGTCCGACGAACGCATTCCTGCTGGCCCAGGGCATCGAGACCCTGAGCCTGCGCATCGAGCGCCACGTGGAGAACGCGAACAAGGTCGCCGCCTACCTCGAGGCTCACAGCCAGGTCGACCGCGTCGCCTACGCCGGACTCGAGTCGAGCCCCTGGAACGGACTGGCCAAGAAGTACCTGCCGAACGGCGTGGGTTCGGTGCTCGCCTTCGACATCGCCGGCGGATACGACGCCGCTGTGGCCTTCGTCGACGCCCTCGAACTGCACTCGCTGGTGGCGAACATCGGCGACGTCCGCTCGCTCGTCATCCACCCGGCCTCGACCACGCACGCTCAGCTCGACGAGGAAGCCCAGAAGGCGGCCGGAGTCAACCCGGCACTGGTCCGCCTGTCCGTGGGCATCGAAGGTGTCGACGACATCATCGGCGACCTCGACAAGGGCTTCGCGGCAGCTGCGGCGAAGGCGCAGACCGCGGCCTGAGATGACCACCCAGAGCACTTCCGTCGAACGGATCCTCGGCTTCGGCACGGACTCGGGACACACCTTCGGCACGGTCGAGATCGCCTATGAGACCTTCGGCGCCCTCAACGCCGACCGGTCCAATGCGATCCTCATCGAGCATGCTCTGACCGGCGACACCCGCGTCACCGAATGGTGGGCGGGTGTCGTCGGGCCCGGGGAAGCTGTCGACACCGACAAGTACTTCGTGGTGTGTGCGAACTCCCTCGGAGGCTGCTCGGGAACGACCGGGCCGCAGTCGTCCTATGATGACGGTCTGGCCTACGGCTCCCGATTCCCTCGGGTCTCGATCCGCGACATGGCACGCCTGGAGCACAATCTCGCCCAAATCCTCGGCATCGACTCCTGGGTCGCCGTCATCGGCGGATCCATGGGTGGTGCGCGAGCGCTCGAGTTCGCTCTGTTGGACAGCCGGAAGGTCCGCAAATGCGCGGTCATCGCCGCACCGGCCTTCTGCGAAGCCGACCAGATCGCCTGGGCGATGATGCAGGAACGCGCGATCGAACTCGACGCCGACTACTACTCCGGAGACTATTCGGCCGTCGGCAGCTTCCCCAGTCATGGGCTCGGACTGGCCCGGCAGATCGCGCACCTGACGTATCGCAACGATGCCGACCTCAATGAACGCTTCTCCCGTCGGCTGCGTTCGGAGGACTACTACGAGGTGACCTCGTACCTGGACCATCAGGCCAAGAAGCTCACCGCCCGGTTCGATCCGCACAGCTATATCGTGCTCACACGTGCCCTGCGCGACCATGATGTGCGCCGAGGTCGCTCCTCCGACCTCACGGTCGCACTGGCCGACGCCTGCACCGACAACCTCGTGGTCTCCGTGTCCTCGGATCGGCTGTTCCCGCCGGAACAGGTGGGCATCCTCGCCGAGGCGCTGCCGGGGAGAGTGCGACACCACATCATCGACTCCCCGGTCGGTCACGACGGGTTCCTCACCGAGACAGAGAAGATCTCCGCGGTGCTCGCCGACTTCCTCGCCGACTGAGACAGTCGGGCCTGCTGGCAGCGAGCACCGTCGCCAGCCGGCGACCCGAATCTCCCCAAGCACCAGAAGACCCCCGCAGACCGTTCGCTGCGGGGGTCTTCTGGTGTGCCCGGATCACGGGCCTGCGGTCACCGTGCGGCGGCCTTCGCCTTCTTCTTCGCGGCCTTGCGCAGCTGCTTCTCGTCGACCGGGAAGTCCTGACGAGCCCGCGCCCGACGGTAGTAGTCGGCGGCCTCTGCCTGACGCTCGGCTTCGACGCCGGAGGCGATGGTGGCCCGACGGTGGACATCCGAGTAGCCGAATGCTTCGACGAGGTCGAGGGCATTGGCGGCAAGCTTCTTGCACAGACGGTTCAGCGTCTCGTTGATCTGGCGTGCACGCGACATCGGCAGGCGACCGTACATGAGGTGCCAGGCCATGTGCTTCTCGATCAGTCCGAGACCGTAGGTGTCACGCAGACGACGGAAAGCCTTGGCCTGATCGGCGTCGGTCTGCTCCTTCATCTTCTCGTCCAGCGCCTTCCACTTCTCGAGCTCGACATAGGCGCGTGCCATCTCGATGAGCTCATGCTGGTGGACGTTGAACAGATCGGCCGCCTGCGCGGCCGGCATCTTCGTCGCAGGTCGCAGTGCCTGAGCGACTCCGGCGACCATGACCTCCAGTCGCGTTTCGAGCAGTGTCCGCTGCAGGCGTCCCGACCTGATCCGCTTGTCGCCGAGGTTCGGGGTCAGCGCATCCGAGATCGCCCGTCCGGCATTGGCCAGACCGGTGCGGTAGAGCGTATGCTCGGCGGCCTGGGTGCCGATGAAGCGGGCGGCTCCGCCGACGTCGAGGTTCGCGAATTCCTTGGCATAGTCGCCGAGGAGGCGCTTGGCCACGAGCTGCAGCAGCACCGTGTTGTCGCCTTCGAAGGTGACGTAGACGTCGAGGTCGGCGCGCAGCCCCACGAGGCGGTTCTCCGCCATGAATCCGGCACCGCCGCAGGCCTCACGGCATTCCTGGATGACGTCGAGCGCCATCCAGGTCGAGTCGGCCTTGAACGCAGCCGCCCGGGTCTCGAGCAGAGCCCGGTTCTCCTCGGAGTCATCGGCTCCGGCGAAGACCTCTTCGAAGGAGGTCAGCAGCTTCTCGTGCGCGAACGCCGAGGCGTAGACGGCGGCGAGGGCCGGCATGAGGCGACGCTGATGTTGGCCGTAGTCGAGCAGAGTCGTCTCGGCGAAGTCATCGCCGGCCGTGAACTGCTTGCGTTCGAGTCCGTAGCGCACGGCGATGTCGAGCGCGATCTTCGATGCGACCACGGAGGCGCCGTCGAGCGAGACCCGGCCCTGGACCAGGGTGCCGAGCATCGTGAAGAAGCGGCGTCCCGGCGATTCGATGGGGGAGGAGTACGTGCCGTCGGCGGTGACGTCTCCGTAGCGATTGAGCAGGTTGGTGCGCGGGATCCGCACGGAGTCGAAGGCGAGGCGACCATTGTCGACTCCCTTGAGCCCGCCCTTGTAGCCGTCGTCTTCGATCGAGACTCCCGGCATCGGCTCACCGGCCTCGTCGCGGACGGGCACGAAGAAGGCATGCACCCCGTGCTTGACACCCTTGGTGATGAGCTGAGCGAAGACGACGGCGGCCCGGGCATCGCGGGCGGCGTTGCCGATGTACTCCTTCGTTGCGGCCCGGAAAGGGGTCTCGATGACGAACTCTTCGGTCGCCTCATCGTAGGTGGCGGTGGTCGCCACGTTCGCCACATCGGAGCCGTGCCCGATCTCCGTCATCGCGAACGAACCCAGCAGACGGCCGGACTGAGCGTCGAGCAGCCACTTCTGATGCTGCTCCTTGTCGCCGAGATGGAGGATCGCTCCGCCGAAGAGTCCGAACTGGACGCCGGCTTTGATCTGCAGGCTCGGGTTGGCCGTGACGGTCTCTTCGAACCCGGCGACGTTCGTGGCGTGTTCGTTCTTTCCGCCCATCTCCGGTGACAGCCCGGTCATCGGCAGCCCGGTCTCGGCCATCATCATGACCCCGTCTAGGGTCTTCGCTCGTGCGGTGTCGAGATCATCGGCCGGATCGTCATGGGTCGACGGCTCTTCGGCCAGGGTCCGCCCGCGTCGGCGAGCTTCTGCCCAATGTCCGTCGAGGACGTCGTTGATGGCTTTCGGGTCAAGAGACAGCTTCATTGTTCTACTCCTCGTTGTTCGGGCAGGGTTGCCCAGAGCCAATGGGTGATGGTGGTGGCGAATTCCTCGGGCCGGTCCGGTCGGGACAGCCACGTCTCGGTGGCGGCGCGGACGAAACCGATCGCTCCGGCCGACCACAGCCGAGCCTGTTCGCCGCTCAGGCCGAGGCGTTCGGCCAGCTGCCCGGCAATTGAATTGAAGAAACCGCCGGTCTCCTCGGGCGCGAACCGGTTGACCGCGGTGTCGCAGAAGCGATACACGTTCGGAGAATTCGCGGCGAGCGTGACGAATGCGCGGATCATCGCGGCCAGGGACTCCTGCGCCGCGGCTGAGCCCTCGCCCTTCGCCGAGGCGGCCGCGGCCTCGTCGAGAGACCGGACGATGACGCCCATCGCCCATTCGCCCATGGCCGCCTGCAAACCTGCCCGGTCGGTGAAGTATCGGTAGAGCACCGACTTCGACGTCCCGGTCGCGTCCGAGATCTGTTCCATCGACATATCGTCGCCGTACTCGTCGACGACGAGCCGCACGGAACGCAGAAGTTCGCGACGACGCTCATCGCGATGCTTCTGCCATCTCGTCGAGCGACCGTCTGTGATCGATTTCATGTAACCGACAGTATCAGGTACTGTCGGTATCGGCTAAATCAACCACTCGGAGGTGCACATGTCCGCTCCCAACAACCGCGCCGTCATCCTCGGCGGCAACCGAATTCCCTTCGCCCGCTCGAACAAGCAGTACTCGAAGGCCACGAACCTCGATATGCTCACCTCGGCCATCGACGGGCTCGTTGCCCGCTTCGGACTGGCCGGAGAGAACATCGGCGAGGTCGCCGGAGGTGCAGTCCTCAAGCATTCGAAGGACTTCAACCTCACCCGGGAAGCCGTGCTCGGCTCCGCCCTGGCACCGACGACCCCCGCCTTCGATCTCGGTCAGGCCTGCGCCACCGGCCTCGAAGCCGTGGTCAGCCTCAACAACAAGATCAATGCCGGGCAGATCGAATCCGGAATCGCCTCGGGCGTGGATTCGACGTCCGACGCTCCGATCGTCATCAACGATTCGATGCGCGAGATCCTCCTCGAGCTCACCCGTGCGAAGACGATGGTGCAGAAGGCGAAGATCGCCTCCCAGATCCGCCCCGCCTACCTCGCACCGCAGGCTCCGAGCACGGGCGAACCGCGCACGGGCTTGAGCATGGGCGAGCATCAGGCGATCACCACCGCCGCCTGGGGCATCAGCCGACAGGCCCAGGACGAACTGGCCGTGGCCTCCCACAAGAACCTCGCCGCGGCATGGGAATCCGGCTTCTTCGATGACCTCACCACCCCGTACCTCGGGGTCAGCCGCGATACGAACATGCGTGCCGACTCGACCGTGGAATCCCTGGGGAAGCTCAACCCCGTCTTCGGCAGGAAGCTCGCCACCGAGGCGACCATGACCGCCGGCAACTCGACTCCGCTGACCGACGGCGCCTCTTCGGTGCTGTTGGGCAGTGAGGATTGGGCAGACGAGCACGGCTTCACCCCGTTGGCGCGCCTCGTCGATGCCGAAGCCGCCGCCGTCGATTTCGTCGACGGCGACGAAGGTCTGCTCATGGCCCCTGCCTACGCAGTTCCGCGGCTGCTGGCCCGCAACGGGCTGACCTTCGATGACTTCGATGTCTTCGAGATCCACGAGGCATTCGCCTCCACCGTGCTCTCGCACCTGGCCGCCTGGGAATCCGAAGAGTTCTGCAAGGATAAGGTCGGTCTCGATGCGGCGCTGGGCACCATCGACCGCGACAAGCTCAACCCGCTGGGCTCGAGCCTGGCCGCCGGCCACCCCTTCGCGGCCACCGGCGGACGCATCATCGCCAGCACCGCCAAGCACCTGAAGACCACCGGCAAGAAGCGCTCCCTGGTCTCGATCTGCGCCGCAGGCGGACAGGGACTCACTGCGATTGTGGAGGCAGCATGAAAGACACCTATCTCTCCCTCGTCAACGGACCGCTGAAGCAGGTGGCCAAAACCCTCGGTCTGCCGCAGCCGGTCGAACTCAACCGCTTCGGCTCCACCCCGGCGTCCTATGAGAACAAACCGGTCCTCATCCTCGGCACCGGTCCCGGAGCCCAGGGGCTGGCCGATCAGCTGCTGGAGAACGGACTCGAGGTCCGTCGCAACGCCCAGACCGGCGAGAAGCTGCGGGCCGTCATCGCCGTCCTCGACGACGCGCAGTCCCCGGCTGACCTGTCACCGGTCGTCCTCGAGATCGGCGCCGCCCTGCGTTCACTGGCCGCCTGCGGTCGAGTGATCACAATCTCGACGGCACCGGATGCGCAGAGCCAGACACCGGAGCAGGCCGCCACCGCCCAGGGCATCACCGGCTTCACCCGGTCGGTCGCCCACGAGATGCGCGCCGGCGCGACCGCCAACGGAATCCTGCTCGACGGCGTCGACCTCACCGCACCCTCGGTGAACGCGGCCCTGTGGTTCCTTCTCTCGGGCAAATCCGCTTATGTCTCCGGCCAGTTCCTCACGGTGTCTTCGGACGCCGGTCAGCGGCTGAGCCTGGACGAATTCATGTCCACCGGTGACGCCGGCCCGCTGGCCGGTCGCACTGCCGTGGTCACCGGTGCCGCACGCGGAATCGGAGCCGCGATCGCCGAGAATCTCGCCCGCGACGGTGCCTACGTCATCGGCGTGGACATGCCGCAGGCAGGTCAGGCGCTGGCGCAGGTGATGAACAGGATCGGCGGCAAGTCGCTGCAGCTCGACATCACCGCAGCCGATGCCCCGGACAAGATCACCGAGGCGCTCGGGGCACCCGTGGACATCCTCGTCCACAACGCCGGCATCACCCGCGACAAGATGCTGGCGAACATGGACGCGGCCAAATGGGATTCTGTCATCGCCGTCAACATCGCCGCGCAGACGATGATCAATGCGCGCCTGGCGGAGAAGGGACTCTTCGCCGACGGCGCCCAGGTCGTCTCCCTGGCCTCGACCTCGGGAATCGCGGGCAACCGCGGCCAGACGAACTATGCGACCTCGAAGGCCGGCGTCATCGGACTCACGGCCGCCTCGGCGGAGGACTTCGCCGCCCGCGGGGGAGCGATCAACGCGGTGGCACCCGGCTTCATCGAAACGGATATGACCGCGAAGATGCCGACACTCACACGCCAGGTCGCGCGCCGTCTCTCGAGCCTGCAGCAGGGCGGGCAGCCGGTCGATGTGGCCGAAGCCATCGGCTTCCTCGCATCCAGCGGTGCCCGCGGCATCAACGGACAGACGCTGCGCGTATGCGGTCAGAACATGGTGGGTGCATGATGGCGGATTCGATGCTCCCCATCTATGCCCGTGCCCTGCTCAAGACCCTGCCGGTGGGCCCGCGCACCGGTCCGGAGCTGCCGGACCATGCGATCGATCGCAGCATTCCGCTCGAACCGGTCGCCTATGCGGGCTTCGCCCACGTCGTCGGTCACGGTCTGGACGATATCGTCCACCCCGGCTACCTGCACATCCTCGGCTTCCCGCTGAGCATGCAGCTGCTGGCCGACCCCGAAGTGCCGCTGCCGATGATGGGGATGGTCCACATCCACAATCGCGTCGATATGCATTCGCAGGCCCGCCTCGGCGAGGTTGTGGACTTCCACCTCGAGCTCGCCGGTCCCTTCGAGCACACGAAGGGCACCACGATCGAGGTTCGGCTCGAGGCGAAGGTCGACGGTCGTCCCGTGATGGACGAGGTCTCGACGTACCTGGCCAAGGGGCGGAAGCTCTCCGGAGCCAAGCCGAAGGCACAGGTGCCGCACCTCGAGTTCACGGCGCCGCAGCCCAGTGCCCTGTGGCGTCTGGATCCGATCATCGGTCAGCGCTATGCGAAGGTCTCCGGTGACTACAACCCGATCCACCTCAACGGTCTGGCCGCGAAGGGATTCGGATTCCCGCGGCAGATCGCCCATGGGATGTACAGCGCCTCCCGGGCGTTCTCGGCGATGGATCCGCGGCTCGAGTCCTACCGCTGGGATGTGTCCTTCGCGAAGCCGATCCTGCTGCCCGGCACGGTCGGCTATGTGCTGACCTCCGGGCGTCGTCACGAGGCTGCGCAGTCGGCCGTCTTCGACCTGAAGAACGGCAAACCGCACGTCCTCTCGCGGGTGGCACACCTCGAATGATGGCGTGATAAGTGCAGTGCGTCACAAAAGCCGATTTCGATTTTGCGACACCGTTTCGCGCATGTAGAGTTATCTCTGTTGCCAGCGCGAGTGGCGGAATTGGTAGACGCGCTAGCTTGAGGTGCTAGTGCCCAACTTATCGGGCGTGGGGGTTCAAGTCCCCCTTCGCGCACAACGAGGAGATGGCCTCCGGATTTCGATCCGGAGGCCATCTTCGTATTCGGCAGTCGGAGTCGTCTGCGGCGGGCTTCCGAGCCATCAGCGGCGGGCTTCCGCGGGTTCAAAGATCATTCGCCCCGATCACGATCACCACATTTGAACTTCCGACCCGCGGATCGACGCCATTTCCTCGGTGAGCCGGGCTCGCGGGTGGGATACGGTGGTGACTGTCAGGCCGATCACAGCACTGCCGCGTGATCGAACCACCATCGAGGGGAGTCCCGTGTTTGATTTCAGCACCGCAGAGGACGAAGTCACCGAACTGTGCCGTCAGCTCATCCGCATCGACACACAGAACTGGGGCGGGAACAAAGCCAACCCGGAGCTGCCGGCCGCCGAACTCATCGCGTCCTGGCTCTCCGAGGTTGACCTGAAGTCCGAAATCGTCGAATCCTCCCCGGGCCGGGCCAATCTCGTCGCTCGTGTGAAGGGCTCCGATCCGGAGGCTCCGGCGCTCGTCGTCCACGGCCACACCGACGTCGTTCCGGCGGCCGCGGAGGACTGGAGCGTCGACCCCTTCGAAGGAGTCGTCAAAGACGGTCTGCTGTGGGGCCGCGGAGCGGTGGACATGAAGAACATGGACGCGATGATCGTCGCGTCCGTCCGCGCCATGCTCCGCCAGGGACTCACTCCGCGTCGGGACCTCGTGATCGCGTTCTTCGCCGACGAGGAGGCCGGAGGAAACTACGGTGCCCGCCATATGGTGCGCAACCGTCCCGAGCTGTTCTCCGGGGCCACCGAGGCGATCTCGGAGGTCGGCGGCTACTCTGTCGACGTCCGCGGCCAGCGGATCTACCTCATCCAGACGGCAGAGAAGGGGCTGGCCTGGCTCAACCTCGTCGCTCACGGCACCGCCGGACACGGATCTCAGCGCAACGACGACAACCCCGTCACGCGGCTCGCAGCCGCGATCACCCGGATCGGCAACCACCCGTGGCCCCAGGAGATCCCCCTGGCCACACGGAAACTGCTCGAAGGCGTCTCGGAGCTCACGGGAATCGAGTTCACGGCAGAGACGATTCCGCAGCTGCTCGCCGAGCTGGGTTCGGTCGAGAAGTTCGTGGCACCGACCCTGCAGAACACCTCCAACCCGTCGTTCCTCGAAGCCGGATACAAACACAATGTCATTCCCGGCACCGCGACCGCCTACGTCGACTGCCGCACTCTGCCGGGACAGCACGAGGACGTCATGCTCAAGATCAAGGAACTCGCAGGGGAGGGGATAGACATCACCGCCGAAGATGAAGGCGAGGCGCTCGAGTCACCGTTCGACACTCCGCTGGTCGCGCAGATGCAGAAGAGCCTGCTCGCCGACGACCCGAGCGCGAACGTCTTGCCCTATACGCTCTCCGGAGGCACGGACAACAAGTCGATGGCCGAGCTCGGCATCACCGGCTACGGCTTCGCTCCGCTCCAGCTGACCGGCGACCTCGACTTCCCGGCCATGTTCCACGGCGTCGACGAGAGGGTGCCGATCTCGGCGCTCAAGTTCGGGACGCGGGTCCTCGGCGACTTCCTGATGAAGGCCTGACCGCTGATTTGGGCCTGGCCGCTGAAGTTGAAGGCCCGACCGGCACCGGCAGAATCGTCACGACGATACCGATGAGCACTCCGATGGCGCTGAGCACCGTGGTCAGCGTGACATCGGAGCCGGGGATCGGCAACAGCACATCGAGGGCCAATGCCCCGACGAGGTTACCGAAGAGCGCGAACAGGCTGAGCAGCAGCACACCCAGCCTGGCTACGGTGACCGTCGTCAGGGCGATGAAGACCACCCCGAAGGCCCCGCCGAGGAGGATCCACCACTGATCCGGCGCGGTCGGGAATTCGCGCCAGGGATGTCCGGTCATGAGCAGGACGAATGTGCCGACGACGAGTGCTGCGAAGCCGACCGTGAAGTTCACCGTCGTCGCGACCACCGCCGATTCGGTGGCAGCCCGGATATGGCCGTTGAACGCCTGCTGCACACTCGTCAGTGCCCCGGAGACGAGGGGGAGCAGGGCAGTCCACAGCGGAACCCCCGACTGCAGGCGGTCACCGGCGGCGAAAGCCAGGGAAGCGAGGACGATGACGACGCCGAGGATGCGCAGGACGCCCAGACGCTGACGGCCGCCCGGCGGCAGTTCGGTGGCATCGACGATGAGCCCGCCGGTGACCTGGCCGGAGACGAACGCCATCGTGAACATGGCCACGCCGATCCGCGGAATGGTCGTGGCTTGTGCAATGACGACGAGACAGCCGCTCAAGCCCCCGAGGAGCATCCACCAGGGCAGTGCATGGTCCCGCAGCAGCGTGAAAAGACGTCGGCCTGCAGCACGGGATTTGGCCGAGACAGCCAAGGCGATGCCGACGCAGATGAGACCGACGAAGAACGAGACGAGGGCGGCGAAGACGGCATGTCCGAGCACCTGCCCGAGCAGACCGTTCGCTCGTCCCTGCAGGGACATCGCCGCTCCTGCAGTGATCGTGACGAGGCCGGCAGTGAGAACAGGAACGAGGGAAGGCGATCTCACACCATCAGCTGCTCATCGTCAACGGCATGATCTTCCGGCGCAGCCACACGGTGCGGACTCCGCCGACCGATATGCGGGTGCGGGCGAGCTCCCATTGGCCGTATTCCGCCTGGTCGTTGAGTTCCTGCAGGCTGACCGACCGCGGCACATCACGAGAGAACGAGACCTTGCGGAACTCGTATGTCATACGTGGACGCTGACGTTTCATAGCCTCACCCTAGACGATCTGGGCTAATCTTGAGGGTATGCCCGTCATCGTTCTGCTGCGGCACGGCCTCTCCAGCGCCAACGTCTCCGGAATCCTGGCCGGACGCGCACCCGGCGTGTCCCTCACCGATGAGGGAACCCGGGCACTGCGGGCCAACCTCGAACTGCTGCCGCATCGGCACTTCACCCAGTTGCTGCATTCGCCCCTGCAGCGCTGCCAACAGACCGCATCGATCGCGGCCGAAACAGCTGACTTCGATCGCATCGACGTCGACGAGGCCGTCATCGAGCTCGACTACGGCGAATGGACGGGCCGGCCACTCAAGGAACTGGGCCAGGAGCCCCTGTGGGCGACCGTAGTGAAGTCGGCGTCGCAGGCCAGGTTCCCCGGAGGGGAATCCATCACCGAGGCGGCCGAACGTTCCACAGCCCGAGTCCGTGATCTCGTGGCCCAGCTGCGTAAGGACGAACGTGCCGATGCCGAAGCCCGGGGCGATGCAGTGCCCACGGGCGGTGCCGAGAAGTCGGCACCGCCTCGGTGGGCGATGATCGTCTCCCATGGAGACATCATCAAGGCGATCATCGCCGACGCCCTGGGGATGCCGCTGGACGATTTCCAACGGCTGAGCGTCGCTCCCGGGTCGTTCACGGTCATCGACTTCTCCGGTGACAGGCCGGTGCTCGCGGCGATGTCGGTGACCGCCGCCGGACTCGCCCAATCGGCCGCCGTCGGCGGCGGCGGATTGCGCTGATCCCGGCACTCGTAAGTGAATGCCGGGATCAGATGATGCTGGAGTGTCGGACGACAGCCCAAAATGAAATGTGCGGACTCAGACTGCTGCGAGGACTCCGGTGCCGAGCAGGATGTAGAGGACGATGCCCAGGGCGACGCGGTACCAGACGAAGATGGCGAAGGACTTCGTCTCAACGTACTTGAGGAACCAGTGGATGACGACGAGACCGAGAGCGAATGAAATCACTGTGGCGAGGATCGTCGGTCCCCAGCCGAGAACCATGGCTTCACTCCGACCGAGCGTCTGCGCCACACCGTAGAGACCGGAACCGACGACGGCGGGAATGGCGAGCAGGAACGAGTAGCGAGCCGCCGCAGGACGATCGAAGCCCATGAAACGGCCGGCCATGATCGTGCCGCCCGAGCGTGACACGCCGGGAATGACGGCGAGCGCCTGCGCGAAGCCGAACAGGATGCCCTGACCCCAGTTCATGTCCTCGAGGGTGCGTTCGCGTTTCCCGGCCCAGTCGGCGATGCCGATGATGAGACCGAAGACGATGAGCATCGTCGCGGTGATCCAGAGGCTGCGCAGTGCACCCTCGATGTAGTCCTGGAAGAGCAGGCCGATGATGACGATGGGAATCGAACCGACGATGATCAGCCAACCCAGGCGCACCTCGGGGTCCCTGCGATCATGCTTGCCGACGAGTGCCTTGCACCATTTGGAGATGATTGTGACGATATCGCGCCAGAAGTAGACGACGACGGCCGCCTCGGTGCCGATCTGGATGATGGCGGTGAAGAACGCGCCCGGATCCGAACCGGGCAGCATAAGTTCGCCGACGATGCGCACATGCGCCGAGGAGGAGATCGGGAGGAACTCGGTGAGTGCCTGCACGATTCCGAGCACGGCAGCGACCAGCCAGTCGTACATACGACTCCTTGAGAATATGAGGTGGGAACGAAACCACGGTAGTCGCAGCATCGGGTAACCTCAAGAAGCATGAAGCACCAACGCCTCGGCACTACCGGTCTGGACGTCAGCGATGTGGGCCTCGGAACCTTCGAGTGGGGGCATCGGGTCGATGACCAGGTCGCCCAGCGCCTCGTCGATGAGTACAAAGACGCAGGTGGCAACCTCATCGAGCTGCCCAGCTCGGCCACGATCTCCGCCGAGGTTCTCGGACGGCTGAGACTTCCCGAAGAGATTCTGCTGCTGGCCCGGGTGGGCGTGTCCATCAGTGAACCCGGCCACATCGAGGCCGGACTCGGGCGCTCGAGAATCCTCAGCCAAGTCGATTCCCTGCTGCGCACAGTCGGTCGCGACCACCTCGACGTGCTCATCCTCGACGTCTTCGATGCCGAGGTCGACCGTGCCGAGACCGCATCGGCGGTCGAGACCCTGCTCACTCTCGGGAAGATCCGCTACGTGGGCGTGTCCCACCACACCGGTTGGCAGCTGGCGGAGATGCGCGGGGCCGGGATTCCGGTCGCGTGTGCCGTCGCAGAATACTCGCTGCTCAACCGCGAGGCCGAGTCGGAGCTCGTTCCGGCCGCCGACTATGCGGGAGTCTCAATCATCGCCGGAGCAGGACTGGGTCGCGGAGTGCTCACTGACAAGTACCGGAACGCGACTCCCCAGGATTCGCGGTTGGCGGGGGAGCTGAGCGATTACGCCGGTGCCTATCTCGATGAGCGGTCGAACCGTGTGCTTGCCGGCGTCCGTCGTGCCGCGACCGCTCTGGGTGTGTCGACATTGGACATCGCCGTGGCTTTCAACCGGCAGCACGGTATCGCGAGCACTCTGGTCTCGCCGCGCACTTCGGCACAGCTGGCCGAGGTCACCGCCAGCGAGGTCGAACTGGCGGATGAGATCGCCGAAGTGCTCGACCAGATCTCCTGGGGCCCGTCGGACTAGAGCGGCAGGTCCGACGCTCTGTCAGGCCCTCAGTCGTCCTCGTCGTCATCGTCGAGGAGGAACTCGTCATCGTCCTTGGCATCCTCGACGTCATCGAAGAGTTCGAATGGAGTGACTTCGTCGAACGCGGTGTAGATCGCGTCTTCGTAGATTTCGAAGGCATCGGCCAAAGCCATATAAGCGGCTTCGACTCGGGGGTCTTGGTCACCATTGCGGTGCGCGGATGCAGCGTAGTGCTCTCTCACTGCTTCGAGGAATGCGTCCAGGGCCTCACGAGGATCAGTGCTCATGACTCAAATGTATCCCAGGCCGGACCGTCATGTAAGTCTTTGAACTAGGCTGAAGACATGGCAGCTCTGTACGACCACCCCACACCCGATCGTTTCGTCGTCGGCACAATCGGACTCCCCGGTGAGAGGACGTTCCTCCTCCAGGCGAAGTCCGGCAACGCGCTGACGACCGTGGTCGTCGAGAAGGAGCAGGTCGAAATCCTCTCCGACCGGATCACCGAACTGCTCGATATGGTGATGATCAAGGATCCGGCCGCGCGGGTGCCGCAGACGGCGCTCGACGATCTCATCGACAACGCCGGTCTCAACGTCCCCATCGAACCGGAGTTCCGCGTCGGCACGATGAGCCTGGGGTGGGACACTGTCAAGCACGAACTCGTCATCGAATGCTTCGAACTCACCGAGGCGGATGCCCAGGCCGGAACCTCTGCCGACCCCGATGACGACGAGGTCGAACGCGAAGTCCTGCGGATCGTCCTCGACGCAGCCGCCGCGCGAGAATTCGCCCGCCGCGGAGAACAGGTCGTCAGCGCCGGACGCGGAGACTGCCCGTTCTGCTCCCTCCCGCTCGAACCCGACGGCCATCTGTGCCCCCGTGCCAACGGGATCCCGCGCGCCTGATCAGTGATGGACCACGGGATTCTCCTCGACGCGCTGGCTGCGGGGGAGTGGACGGAGATGGGATCGATCCCTCGAGCCAGCAATGACACCCGACTGCTCGTGCTCGAACACGAAGGCCGGGCGATCAAGGCCGTCTACAAGCCCATCTCGGGGGAGCGGCCCCTGCACGATTTCCCGGCACAGACATTGGCTCTGCGCGAGGTGGCGGCGTATCGACTCTCTGCCGCACTCGACCTGGGGGTCGTTCCGCCGACGGTTCTGCGCGATGATCTGCCCGCTGGCCGCGGATCCCTGCAGGCCTATGTCGAAGCCTCCGACGATGACGAAGCGGTGACGCTGTCGGCGGTCAACGCGATCCCTGTCGATCACACTCCGATCTTCGCTCTGCGCACCGAGGACGGACGTGACCTCGTGCTCTCGCACTCCGTCGACGAGAGCCTGCGTTCCATTGCCTTCTTCGACCTGCTCGCCAACAACGCCGACCGCAAAGCAGGTCATGTCATCACCGGCAGCTGTCTGCCGAGCACCGCCGCGGCCGACATCGGCGTCTTCGGCATCGACAACGGACTGACCTTCCACAATGAGGAGAAGCTGCGCACCGTTCTGTGGGGTTTCTCTCGCACCTCGTTCTGCGCCGAAGAGATCGATGCGCTTCAGGAAGTCGCCACCATGGACGAGAGGCTGCGGACGCAGCTGAGCGACTGCCTGTCGGCAGACGAGATCGAGGCTCTGAAGGGCCGGGCCGATCGGCTTCTCGCCGCCGAGTTCTTCCCAGACGCACCGGACGATCGCACCGTCATTCCCTGGCCGCCGATATGAAACCGGCATCACTTTGCTTCGGAAGTGCCGAACGCCAGCCTCTCGGTTAGGCTGGGTGCCGTGAAGTCATGGCCCGAACCTCAACTGCCCCGTCTGACCAGCACCGGCAAGGTGCCTACGGTTTTTGATACGAGCACACGCAGCCCGCGCAGGCTGCGCGGATCCAAGCAGACCGCTCGACTCTACGTCTGCGGCATCACCCCCTACGATGCGACGCACCTCGGGCACGCCTCCACCTATGTGGCCTTCGACCTGCTCAACCGGATCTGGCGTGATGCGGGACTCGAGGTCGAGTACGCACAGAACACCACTGACGTCGACGATCCGCTGCTGGAGAGGGCCGACGCCACGGGAGTCGACTGGCGCGAACTCGCCTCGTCGCAGATCGATCTCTTCCGAGAGGATATGGAAGCCCTGCGGGTGATCCCGCCGGCGAACTTCATCGGCGTCGTCGAATCCGTCGACGAGATCGCCGCCGGCGTCCGCGATCTCGTGGACAAGGGGGCCGCCTACACTCTCGACAGCGGTGACGTCTACTACCGTGTGTCGACGCAGATCACCCCACCGTTCGGCACAGTCAGCCATGACGACGCCGAGACCATGGCAGCGCTCTCGGCCGAACGCGGCGGTGACCCCGAGACTCCGGGCAAGGAGAATCCCATCGATCCGCTGCTGTGGCGGGCCGAACGCGAAGGCGAACCGTCCTGGGACGGAGGCACACTGGGCCGGGGACGACCGGGCTGGCATGTCGAATGCACTGTCATCGCCGATCGGTATCTCGGCTTCCCCGTCGACGTGCAGGGAGGCGGCAGCGACCTCATCTTCCCTCACCATGAGATGAGTGCCGCCCATGCTGCTGCCTGGCGGGACACACCCATGGCGAAGACCTATATGCACACCGGAATGGTGGGCCTCGACGGCGAGAAGATGAGCAAGTCCAAGGGCAACCTCGTCCTCGTCTCGAAGCTGCGCGAGCGCGGAGTCGACCCCATGGCCATTCGCACCGTGATCCTGTCCAACCACTACCGCAGCGACTGGAGCTTCACCGAGGAGCAGCTGTCCATCGCCGAAGCACGTCTGCAGGCATGGAAGCATGCGGCCAAATGCGAATCAGAATGTCGCCAGGGTCTGCGCGAGCACATCATCGGCCTGCTGCGCGAAGCACTCACCGATGACCTCGACAGCCCGCGGGCTCTGGGGATCCTCGACGAATGGGCCGAACACTATGCGGACTCCGAACCCTCGGAGACGGCAGCCATCACCGGCGACCGAGTCGCCGACGCCGTCGACGCCCTGCTTGGCATCCGCCTGCTCGACTGACATCGCACGACCGATGTCGACCGGCGCTCACCGCCTGACCTCCGGGAGTCGGTGATTCACTTATCGCGGCCGCGTTTGCGCAGATAGCGTTCGAACTCGGCTGCGATGGCATCCCCGCTGGCTTCGGGCAGCTCCGTCGAATCGTTCTGCTTCTCCAGTGCTTGGACGAGTTCTGCCAGCCGCGGGTTGAAGGAGACGAGTTCGTCGGCGCCGAGCTCCCATGCCCGACTCTCCTCTTCGAGCACGTGGATGTCGATTTCGATGCCGGCATAGCGTTCGACGGCCTTCGCCAACGCGAGTTCGGCTTTCGGCGACGGCGACTCGGCCAGATAGTCCGGCACTCCCACCCACAGATTGATGGCGCGGACCCCGCGCCACCGGCAGGCGACGCCGAGGAGACCGAGAATGCCGATGGGACCCTCATAGCCGTTGGCGTCGATGCCGAGCTCGGACGCAAGCTCTGCGTCCTCCGTGTTGGCCACCACCGGCAGCGGACGTGTGTGCGGAACCTCGGCATGGAGACCGCCGAGGAGGATGACGGTATCGTCGTCACCGACGTGAGCGAGGACGAGGGAGAGGAACTCCCGCCATTTCAATCCCGGTTCGTGACCGTGGATGACCGTGATCGGCTGCTCGCCGAGGAGACCTCGATGGACCGCGACACCCGGCCAGGCGATCGACGCCGTCCCGTCCTCGTCGCGAATGATCTCGGGTTCGGAGAAGCGGAATTCGTAGAACCCATCGGTGTCGAGGATCTCGGAGTCATCCAGGTGCCAGACCTCGATGAGATCCTTGACCAGTGAGCTGGCTGCTTCGGAAGCATCGGCATCCTGACCTTCGAAGGCGATGAAGACGAGTGCCCCGGACCCGGATGGAAGAATACTCATGGTTCCAGACTACGCTGGGCGTATGACGAACCATGCATCAGCCGACCTTGCCGCCGTCCTGTGGGACATGGACGGAACCCTCGTCGACACCGAGCCGTATTGGATCCGCGCCGAGACCGAACTCATGAACGCCCATGGGCTGTCCTGGTCGGAAGAGCAGGGGCTCGAATTCGTCGGCAACGAGCTCATCGTCTCCGCCCGGATGATGCGTGAGGCCGGCCTCGATCTGCCCGCTGAGGAGATCGTCGAGACCCTGATGGGCAACGTCATCGGACAGATCCGCGAATCCGTGCCCTTCCGGCCCGGTGCGCTGGAGCTGCTGGCCGAGCTCAAGGCCGAAGGCATTCCGAACGTCATGGTCACGATGTCGTACCGGCCGCTGGCCGAGGCGGTCATCGCCAATTGTCCGCCCGACAGCTTCGCCGGTCTCGTCGCCGGCGATGAGGTGACCGCCGGCAAACCGGATCCGGAGCCCTATCTGCGGGGGGCTGCGTTGCTCGACCTCGACCCGGCCGACTGTGTGGCACTGGAGGATTCGAAGCCGGGCCTGGCCAGTGCCGAGGCGGCCGGCACCATTGCGATCGGAATCCCGCATTTCATCGACCTCGAACCTCGTCCGGGGCGGATCCTGTGGAACAGTCTCGATGGCCACAGCGTCGCCGATCTGCGACGCCTCCGTGCGCAGCAGAGCGCCTGAGCTCTACGCTCCCACGATCTTCGTGATCTCCGGGGTCGGGGGAGCGGTGTTGCCCCAGGCCGGGCACAGCGGCTTGAAGGTGCACCAGTTGCACAGCGGTGACTTCTTCGGCCGCCACCGGTCCGACTCGGCCGAGGCGATGATGTCCTTCCAGATGGCATCGATCTCGAATTGGGTCTGTTCGACCTCCGCCATCGTCGGATGAGACTTCAGTACGCTGCGCGAACCCAGGTACATCAGCTGCAGAGTGTGGACGAGCTCGCCCGAGAGTCGGTAGACGACGAGAGCGTAGAAGCCCATCTGGAACTTGGCTTCTCGTCCGTACTGAGGTTTCGGCTGCTTGCCCGTCTTGTAGTCGACGAGGCGCCGCTCCCCACCCGGGGCGACGTCGACGCGGTCGATGAACCCGCGCAGCTCGAGACCGCTGTCCAGTGTGGTGCGGACGAACTTCTCCGTCTCCTCCGGTTCGAGATGCTCGGGATACTCGAGCACGAAGTAGGAATCGATGAGCCGACGCGCAGATGTGAAGAACGTCTCCTTCTCCGATTCGCCCTCGAAGATCTCGAGCACATCCGGGTCCTTCTCGACGAGCTCGTCCCACGCCGGTATGAGCATCGTCTGTGCGAGCTCCGCCGTGCGCTCGGCCGCCGGCGCGGTGAACAGCTTCTCGAGTACCGCATGGACCACCGTGCCGCGGAACGCCGCCTGAGAAGGCGGCTCCGGCAGCTTGTCGATGCTGCGGAAACGGAACTTCAGAGGGCATTGGATGAAGTCGTTGGCCCGGGAGGGCGACAAACTGGTGAGCTCGGCCATAACTCCACTGTAACGACCTGCACGGACACGACGTGGCGACCAGCGATGAGTGCGTCGTCGCTGTTAGGCTGAGTAACCGACCCTCAGTGGTCAGCTGACCACGACATCGACCGGAGGACCCCCTTCAATGGCCGCGAAAAACCACCACCCCGGTGCGTCATCGGGTCTGCGCTTGGGCACTGTCCTCGGCGCTCCGGTGATTCTGGCGTGGTCGTGGTTCCTCGCCGCCATCGTGATCACCATCCTCTTCACCCCGTGGCTCAACCAGGTCCGCCCGGATCTGGGGATCGGGGCGTGGTTCGTCGCCTTCGCCTATGCGGTGCTCCTCTTCGCGTCCGTGTTCCTCCACGAACTCGCGCACGGAGTCGCCGGCCAGTTCTACGGGCAGAAGGTCGCCGCGATCGAGCTGAACATCTGGGGCGGGTTCACCCGCTTCGAGCCGCAGATGGACAACCCGCGCGACAAAGCGGCGATGACGAGCTTCGTCATCTCCATCGTCGGCCCCATCGTCAACATCGTTCTCGCTCTGCTGGGATGGTGGTGTCTCAGCGCCGCCAGCCCCACCTCGGTGCCGTGGCTGCTGCTCATCGCCGTCACCTTCGCCAACGTCGCCCTCGGTGCGATCAACCTGCTGCCGGGCATTCCGCTCGACGGCGGCTGGGCGCTGCAGGCGATCATGTGGCGCATCACCGGTTCGCAGTTCCTCGGCACGATCGTGGCCAGCTGGGTCGGCCGGATCATCGCCGTCGGCTTCATCGGCTGGTCGGTCATTACCCCGCTGCTCCGCGGTGATCGGCCGGAACCGCTGACCGTGGCCTGGATGTCGCTCATTGCGATCATGCTGTGGTTCTCCGCAGGAGATGCCGCCACCCACGCCAAGCGGGCCCGGAAGATGGAGACCTACGATCTCTCTCAGGTCATCCAGCCCGCGATCGCCGCCACCTGGGATGCCGACCTGGCCGACACCCTCGACTATGCGAACACGCTCGGGAACGCGAAGGAACGCACCCTCATCGTCGTCCTCGACCAGAAGGGGCTGCCGTACGGTCTCGTCGACCGGCACGCCGCAGCCGGTCGCCTCGCCGAAACCCTCGAAGCGGTTCCCGCCGGCGAGGTCGCCCGCCCTCTGGCCGGGTGGATCGGAGTGCCGAAGGACATCACGGCCCCGCACCTGCTCGAATCGCTCACCCACCGCCCCAAGGCGCAGTTCAGCCTGGTCATGGACGGCAACACCCTGGTCGGAGTCATCGACCTGCAGGAATTCTTCGACGAACTCCTGGCAGCCTGAGCCGGTTGTGTGAGGCAATCCTCACCAGCGTAGAGTGGACTCATCATGACTCAGCCACTGCATTCCCGGCCCCCGCGCGTTCTGAGCCGCGGAGAGAAGGTCCAGCTCACCGACCCCAAGGGGCGGATGCACACCTTCGTGCTCGCCCAGGGTGAGCACTTCCACACGAACAAGGGCCTCATCAGCCACGACGACATCATCGGGCGCACAGAAGGAATCATCGTCGCGAACACCGGGGGAGTCGACTTCCAGGTCTTCCGCCCGCGCTACGAGGACTTCGTGCTCTCCATGCCCCGCGGCGCCGCAGTCGTCTACCCGAAGGATTCGGGACTCATCGTCACCCTCGGCGATATCTTCCCCGGCGCCACCGTGGTCGAAGCCGGCGTCGGATCCGGAGCCCTGTCGATGGCGCTGCTGCGCGCCGTGGGCGCGACGGGATCCGTGCACTCGTTCGAACTGCGTGAGGAATTCGCCACGATCGCGGCCGGAAACATCGCCGACTTCTTCGACGGCGAACCGGACAACTGGTCCGTCACCGTGGGCGACCTCGCCGATACTCTGCCGCAGACCTTCGGGCCCGGCAGCGTCGACCGCGTCGTCCTCGACATGCTCACCCCCTGGAACACGCTCGAGGCCGTCAGCGAAGCCCTGACACCCGGTGGAATCGTCATCGCGTATGTTGCCACCGTCCCGCAGCTCTCACGCTTCGTCGAAGCCCTGCGCGCTTCCGGCAAGTTCGCCGAACCCGAGTCCATGGAGGCCATGGTCCGCGGCTGGCACGTCGACGGACTCGCCGTCCGGCCGGACCACCGGATGATCGCCCACACCGGGTTCCTCATCATGGCCCGCCGAATGGCCGACGGCATCAGTCCGCTGGAGAAGAAGAAACGCCCCCAGGGAGCCACCGCGGCCGCGGAGGATGTGGCGGCGTGGACGGAGCCCGAAGTCACCGAGGCGGCGATCGGCACCCGCACTGCGCACGGCAAGAAGCTGCGCCGGGTGATGCGAGATGCCGGCAGACGCCTGCGCACCGAGCCCGAGGGCTCCGCAGATGCGCAGCCCACAGATGTCACAGACAGCCCGACCAGCACCAGCACAGGGCCGAAGGAGGATCGATGACAGAGACCACGACCGAAGTGAAGAAGCTGCGCGAGGACACCGCGTCCCTGCGCCAGCAGCTCTACACAGCGGGCAAACGCAATGAAGCACTGTCGAAGACTCTGCGCACGGCCCGTGATGAGCTGAACCGGATCAAGGAAGAGGCTCGGCGCCTGACCGAGCCGCCGAACAACTGGGGCACACTCATCGCGCTCGGCGAGAACGCAGTGACGGCCGATGTCATCGTCGGCGGACGACGCATGCGCGTGGCCGTCGCCCCCGAAATCGAACCCGAGACGCTGCAAGCCGGAGCCGATGTGCTCCTGTCCGAAGGCCTCGTCATCATCGGCACCGGCGAGTTCCCACCCGTGGGATCGGTCGTCAACGTCCGTGAGTTCGTCGACTCCCAGCGCATCCTCGTCGGAGCTCCCGGCGATGACGAGCAGGTCTTCACCCTGGCCGCCGGCCTCGTCGACGCAGGACTGCGCGTCGGCGATGCCGTCGTCGTCGACACCCGGACCCATTACGCGCTGCAGGTCGTCGAGAAGCCCGAGGTCTCCTCGCTGCTGCTCGAAGAAGTCCCCGACATCACCTACCAGGACATCGGCGGGCTGGCCGACCAGATCGAACAGATCAAGGATGCCGTCGAACTGCCCTTCGAACATCCCGAGCTCTACACCGAACACGGACTCAAACCGCCCAAGGGCATTCTGCTCTATGGCCCTCCCGGCTGCGGAAAGACGCTCATCGCGAAGGCCGTGGCGAACTCCCTGGCCGACCGCACCGGCAAGGTGCGCACGAGCAAGACCTACTTCCTCAACATCAAAGGTCCGGAGCTGCTCGACAAGTACGTCGGCGAGACCGAACGTCAGCTGCGCCTGATCTTCGCCCGGGCACGCGAGAAGGCTTCGGCAGGATTCCCCGTCGTGGTGTTCTTCGACGAGATGGAATCACTGTTCCGCACCCGCGGCACCGGCAAGTCATCGGACGTGGAGACGACGATCGTGCCGCAGCTGCTCACTGAGATCGACGGAGTCGAACAGCTCGACAACGTCATCGTCATCGGCGCCTCGAACCGTGAAGACCTCATCGACCCCGCGATCCTGCGCCCCGGCCGACTCGATGTGAAGATCCGCATCGAACGTCCCGACGCCGACGCGGCCCGTGACATCTTCGAGAAGTACCTCACCGCGGAGCTGCCCCTGCACTCGAGCGTGCTCGCCGGTCACGACACCCCCGCCGAGGCGGTCTCGGCACTCATCGACAGCTGTGTCGAACGGATGTTCGCAGAGACTCCGGAGAACGAATTCGTCGAGGTCAGCTACGCCGACGGGTCGAAGGAAATCCTCCACTTCTCGGCCTTCGCCTCCGGCGCGATGATCCACAACATCGTCGACCGTGCGAAGAAGGCGGCAATCAAATCGCTGCTCGACACCGGCGAGCGCGGCCTGCGCCCCGGCCACTTCGAGGATGCGATCGCCGAAGAGTTCAGCGAACACGAAGACCTGCCGAACACGACGAACCCCGACGAATGGGCACGGATCTCCGGGCGCAAGGGCGAAAGGGTCACTCATCTGCGGATGATGCACCTCGACACGACAAGGGGCGCCCCGACCGTGCCGTACGAGACCGACATCGCCGAGGTTCGGCCCAACTCGGACCTCGTCTGAGCCGGATCCGGTAAGAACGACGAGCCCGCCGACTCCGTCAGCTGACGGAAGCGGCGGGCTCGACTCGTTGCCGGCCGTGCACAGGGCCGAAGGGGAAGATGCTCAACGACTGCGCTTGCGGCGGCCCGAACCCCCGGAGACGGCCGTGGCGATGAGACGCCAACCGACCAGAGTGATGAGGTTGAGCGACGTCGCGACGATCATGAAGCTCACCGGCACCGACCCCGGATCGCCGCCGGCTCCGGTGACCCCGCGCAGGACGAGTCCGACGAGGACGGTGATCGCCCAGACCCCGGTTCCCGTGGCCAGCGGAGCGATCGGCCGATCCCAGACGGCCGTGAGCAGCCAGGCGATGACGAGGGCTGCGACGAACGGCCACGCTGTGGTCATCAGCCCCTGCGGATCGAAATTGTGAGAATGTGTGTAATGACCGACGATCGTGAACAGAACCACGAGGATGAGGTCGACGATCAGTGCGATGGGGAGATGAGATTTCTTCGTTGCCACGTCCCCGAGTCTAGACCTTGGAGGAGAATCAGATGCTCAGAGTCAGGCGCGTCATGGGAGCCGAGACGGAGTTCGGCCTCAGCCAGCCGGGCAATCCGCGAGCGAACCCGATGCGGGACTCGGCGCGTGTCGTCGACGCCTATGCCGGACCGCGCGGACTGAAATCGTCCCAGAACTTCTGGGACTTCGCCACGGAGTCTCCATTGGCCGACGCCCGCGGCTTCTTCATGAACATCGCCGACGCCGACTCCTCGCAGCTGACCCATATCCCGCAGGACGACCTCGAAGCCCAGTACCTGGCGAACGTCGTCACGGAGAACGGCGCCCGCTACTACGTCGACCACGCTCATCCCGAGTACTCGTCCCCGGAAGTCCTCACTCCACGCGATATCGTCACCTTCGACCGGGCCGGCGACCTCGTCGCCCTCGAATCGGTGCGGACCCTCGAGAAGAGCGCGGAACCGGTGAATCTGTACAAGAACAACACGGACTCCAAGGGAGCCTCCTACGGCACCCATGAGAACTACCTCGTCGACCGGTCCACGGACTTCGACGACATCGTCGCGGGCCTCGTCCCGTTCTTCGTCACCCGGCAGATCCTGTGCGGATCCGGACGGGTCGGCATCGGTCGCGAAGGCGAGGGCAAGGGCTTCCAGATCTCGTCCCGCGCCGACTTCTTCGAAGCCGAAGTGGGGCTCGAGACCACCCTGCGCCGTCCCATCGTCAACACCCGGGACGAACCACATGCCGATCCCGCGAAATACCGCCGGCTGCACGTGATCATCGGCGACGCCACCCTGGCGGAGCCTGCGACGTTCGTCCGCTTCGGTTCGACCTCCCTCGTCCTCGGACTCATCGAGGCCGGGCTGGCACCGCAGATCGAACTCGCAGATGCCCTGCAGGCACTGTGGGACGTCAGCCACGACCTCACCCTCAGGGCTCCGCTGGCGCTGAGCGACGGTACGACGACAACGGCATTGGAGATTCAAGAAGCCTTCTACTCTGCGTGCCTCGAACACGCCGATGCCGAGGATGCCGAAACTGCCGAGGTGCTCGCCGAATGGCGCCGATTCCTCGATGGGCTCTCGACCGACCCGACGACCCTGGCCGACTCCATCGACTGGGTCGCCAAATGGGTGCTGCTCGAGAGCTACCGTTCTCGTGAGGGAATCGACTGGGACCATCCGAAGCTGGCCCTCATCGACGTCCAGTACCACGATGTGCGCCCGGAGAAGGGACTGTTCCACAAGCTCGAACGAGCCGGCCGCATCCGTCGGATGACCACCGACGCCGAGGTCGAAGCCGCCGTGGTCAACGCACCCGACGGGACCCGCGCGTTCCTGCGCTCCGTGGCGGTCAGCCGCCTCGGCGAGGATCTGGTCGCCGCCAGCTGGGACTCGCTCGTGGTCAACGCGGGAGCCCTCGGTGTGGTGCGTCTGCCCATGCACGAACCGCTCAAAGGCACCCGTGAGCTGCTTGCCGATCGGGTGGAGGGAATCGAAACCGCCGAGGGCCTGCTCAAGGCACTCGGAGTGGATAGACTGAGTTCGAAGAACGACTGAAGGAGTGTGAGATGAGCTCGCAGGAACAGGTCCAGAGAGACAAATCGTCCGGTGGGGGAGACGCCCCCGTCGATCCGCCGGAGGCCGTGCAGGGACAGATCAACACTCAGAACGTCGATTCCATCCTCGACGAGATCGACGGTGTGCTCGAGTCGAACGCGGAGGAGTTCGTCAAGAACTTCGTGCAGAAGGGCGGCCAATGAGATGGCAGGATTCCCTCCTGCATTCTTGAGTTCGACGAGCAATTCGTTCGTCGAACTCGCCCGCTCCTCGGCGCCTGAAGCGCTGCCGCACCCCGGTGTGCGGGATCTGGCCGAACAGTCCCCGGAGGGCACGACGATCATCTGCTTCCGCACCGCCTCGGGCATCCTCATGGCCGGTGACCGGAGAGCGACGATCGGCAACCTCATCGCCTCGCACTCGATGGAGAAGGTCAAAGCCGCCGACGACTACTCCGTCATCGGCATCGCCGGCACCGCCGGGGTCGCACTCGACCTCATCCGGCTCTTCCAACTCGAACTCGAACACTACGAGAAGATCGAAGGCGCCCGTCTCTCGCTCAACGGCAAAGCCAACCGCTTGGCTGCGATGCTGCGCGGAAACCTCGGGCTGGCGATGCAGGGACTCACCGTCGTCCCGCTGTTCGCCGGAGTCGACGTATCCAGACCGCAGGGTCAGATCTTCAGCTTCGACGTCACCGGCGGAAAGTACGAAGAGCACCGATTCCATTCCATCGGCTCCGGTTCCGGTTTCGCCCGCGGGGCGCTGAAGAAGCTGTGGCGGGCCGACCTCGACCACGAGCAGGCGATTGGGGTTGCCGTCGAAGCCCTCTTCGACGCCTCCGACGACGACTCGGCGACGGGCGGACCGGATTTCGTCCGGCAGATCGCCCCGACGATCTTCACCGTCGACCTCGAGAACGGGGTCACCGAGGTCGATTCGGCCTCCGTCTTGGACACCGCCACCGAGGTCGTCGCCCGCCGCACGGCCACCGCCCGGTGATGACTGCGGCACCGTTACCGCGAAAGGACCGTCGATGAGTCAGGCACCGTTCTACGTCTCACCCGAACAGCTGATGAAGGACCGGGCCGACTTCGCCCGCAAGGGCATCGCCCGCGGCCGATCCGTCGTCGTCATGCGCTTCGACACAGGCATCCTGCTGCTGGCGGAGAACCCGTCACCGACGCTGCACAAGATCGCTGAGATCTACGACCGCATCGGCTTCGCCGCCGTCGGCAAGTACAACGAATTCGAGACCCTGCGCCAAGCCGGAGTCCGCTACGCCGACCTGCGCGGATACTCCTACGACCGCACCGACGTCACCGCTCGCGGACTGACGAACGCGTACGCACAGACGCTGGCCGGCGTCTTCACCACCGAGTCGAAGCCGTTCGAGGTCGAACTCGTCGTCGCCGAACTCGGACTCACACCGGAGACCGACCAGCTCTACCGGCTCAGCTACGACGGATCCGTCATCGACGAGACCGAACATGTGGCCATCGGCGGTCAGGCCGATGCGATCACGGCATCCCTGGCCGGGGTGCGCAGCTCACAGATGACTCTGCGCGAAGTATTCAACCACGGTGTGACCGCACTGGGAGCCGCGACCCAGGCGATCCTGGCCACCGACGCACTCGAGGCAGCCGTCCTCGACCGCACGACGACGAAGCAGCGGACCTTCCGCCGCCTCGACGACGCGGCGATGAGCGCACTGCGGGAGGACTGAATGGCACGCATCTACGGGCTCGAAACCGAATACGGACTCGCCCACACCGCCGACCCCGACGGACGTCGCATCGGCCCCGAGGAGATCGCCCGGTATCTCTTCCGTCCTGTCGTCGAATGGGGCCGGTCGTCGAACGTGTTCCTGCCCAACGGGTCGCGCCTCTACCTCGACGTCGGATCCCATCCGGAGTATGCGACCGCCGAATGCGATGATCTCGGGGACCTGCTCTCCCAGGACCGAGCCGGCGAAGGTCTGATGATCGACCTGCTGGACAAGGCCCAAACCGCGCTAGAAGTCGATGGCATCGGCGGACGCGTGCACATGGTCAAGAACAATACGGACGCGGCAGGCAACTCCTACGGGTCCCACGAGAACTTCCTCATCCGCCGTACCCTCGACTTCAACCGGCTGACCACGGTCCTGCTGCCCTTCCTCGTCTCGCGTCAGCTGCTCGTCGGTGCCGGAGCCGTGATCCCGCGCCGTTCGGCCTTCACCCCCGATGAGGAAGCCGACCGCTCGGAGATGATGTTCGGCCTCTCAGCTCGGTCCGACGTCATGTGGGAAGGACTGTCATCGGCGACGACACGGTCGCGTCCGATCATCAACGCCCGCGACGAACCGCACGCCGATGCGGAGAAGTACCGGCGGCTGCACGTCATCGTCGGTGATTCCTCGATGTCGACGGCCACCTCGGCGCTGAAGATCGGATCCGCAGTCCTCATGCTCGACCTCATCGAACAGGGCGCACGGATCCCGGAGAACGGGCTGCGCCACCCGGTGCGCGATATCAGGCTCGTCGCCCGTGATCTCACGGGACGGGTCGTGCTCGAACGCACCGACGGAACCACGACGACTCCGCTGGGACTGCTCGGCGACTACCGGGATCGGGCACAGCGGATCGTGGAGTCCGGGGAGCACAGCCTCGGCGATGATGATCTGGCCCACTACGTCATCGACCTGTGGACGCGGATGCTCACCGCCGTCGAATCGCAGGACTTCTCGACCGTGGACACGGAGATCGACTGGGTGATGAAACGCACCCTCATCGAACGGTCGCTGCAGCGCGGAATCACGGATATCGCCGATCCGCGCATCCACCGACTCGACATCGCCTTCCACGACATCACGCCCGCGACGGGGCTGTTTCCCAAGCTCGAGGCCGCGGGAATGGCGAAGAGTCTCGTCCCCGCCGAGGCAGCCGAACGATCGAAGGACGTACCGCCAGCGAGCACACGGGCGGCGATCCGCGGCGAATTCGTCCGCGCAGCCCATGCGGCCCGTCGCGACTACACCGTCGACTGGGTGCACCTGCGCCTCAACGACGAATCCGGTCGAGCCGTCGCACTCAAGGACCCGTTCGCCACGACTCACCCGCAGGCGGAAACACTCATCGCGGGCCTGTAAGATCGCCCTGTGATTCGGTCGAGCCCCTACCCGGGCGCGGCCTCGGCGTGACGAAAGGAAACCAGTGCGCACCAAAGTGCTCAGCGCCATCGCGGCGGGCCTGTTGCTGCTCTCGGCCTGCGGGCAGGGTGATGAGTCAGAGGACTCGACCACGCCTCCGCCGTCGGTGGCCGCTCAGGACGCGAAGTCGACCAGCCTCGACGACATCACCGTCGACGGCAAGATGGGGAAGAAGCCCAAGGTCAGCTTCGAAGCACCGCTGGTCATGGACAAGACCGAGAAGAAGGTGCTCAAAGAGGGCACCGGCGACAAGGTCGCCGACGGCGAGCAGGTCACGGCACAGATGACGCTGGTCTCCGGGACGACCGGCAAGACCGTCGAATCCAGCTACGATTCGGACTCCGCCGCCGGATTCCCCATGGACAAGTCCCAGATCTCCGAAGACCTCTACAACGCACTCATCGACGTCAAGGTCGGTTCCCGCGTGATGATGTCGCTCAACGGCAGCGCCCAGCAGGGGGAGGCGTCGCAGACGCTCGTCTACGTCATCGACATCGAGGACACGAAGAAGCCGCTGACTCGCGCCGAGGGGAAGAAGGCCGATCAGTCGGACAACCCTGTGACCGTGAAGTGGGGCGACGACGGCGCCCCATCGATCTCGAAGCCGAAGGGCAAGAAGCCGACCGAGCTCGAGTCGTACACGACGATCGAAGGCAAAGGCGACGAGGTCAAGAAGGGCCAGAGCGTCGCCGTGAAGTACTCCGGCTGGCTCTGGGACGACACATCGAAGACCTTCGACTCGAACTGGAAGAAGGACGGACAGCCCTTCGTCGTCGCCCCGGTCGGCGAGGCCCAGGTCATCGACGGCTGGAACGAGGGGCTCGTCGGCAAGAAGGTCGGCGACCAGGTCGTCCTCGTCGTCCCGCCGGACAAGGGGTATGGCAAACAGGGCAGCGAACCGTCCATCCCAGGTGATGCGACCCTGATCTTCGTCGTCGACATCCTCTCGGCCCAGGGCTGAGAACGTCCGATATCTCAACAGAACCGACACCAGGAGGAACACATGAGCAAGCAGAAGCCCGAAGTCGATTTCCCCGGCGGGGACGCCCCGACCGAGCTCATCATCACCGATGATGTGATCGGCACCGGCGCCGAGGCGGGACCCGGCGACACCGTGAGCGTGCACTACGTCGGAGTCGCCCATTCCACGGGCGAGGAATTCGACGCCTCGTACAACCGCGGCACCCCGCTGGAGTTCCGCCTCGGATCCGGAATGGTCATCTCCGGCTGGGACCAGGGCATCCAGGGCATGAAGGTCGGCGGACGCCGCACCCTGCAGATCCCACCGCACCTGGCGTACGGCGATCAGGGCGCAGGCGGAGTCATCCAACCCGGAGAGTCGCTGATCTTCGTCTGCGACCTCGAGAACGTGCGCTGAGACTCAGCCGGATCATCAGCACACGCTGATCCTGACTGAGACGGCTGTGGCCGGGTTCTTCGGAACCCGGCCACATCTGTCTTCGCCGACGCGGAGGGGGATTCTGAGGAGATCAGGCGCTGACCTGTGTTCGACGCGGTCAGCGGCGCGCGAGCCCGGCGGCGCAGCGTCCAGCGGCGGCCGCTGCGAGGAACGACGCAGCATCGGCGGGCAGCTTCCTGCCCATTGTCGACAGACCCACAGGTGAGGTGCGCAGCGCTTCCCACAGCCCCATCAGATCGATGTCGACGAGATCATGCTTCCGGAGTCGATGCAGCTGCTCGGCCACAGTTTCGGCGACGACACCGGGATCCGGGTCCATCTCGGCTCGTTCCGCCTCGGTGAGGGTGGAGAAATCGGGCACCGGTACGGTCATCCCCGGTCGTGCGATCTCACTCAAGGGCGTCAGCGAATGATGGGAGATACCGAAATGGCGGCCGCGGGCATCGGCGTTCGACATCCGCAGCAGACCGATCGGATGCCCGCCGAGCAGAGCGGCGGCATTGAGGTGCTCTCCGGTGACCAGTCCCGAATAGCCGTACTTCGTGCCGGTGCCCAGGTTCCCTGGCCCCTGAGCGACGATGGTGATATCGGCACCCATCACGTGTTTGGCCGCGAGCAGTCCCGTGTGGATGGTCACCGCTTCGAGATCTCCGCCCCAGGCCTGACCTGTGCTGATCACGCCCTGAAGCCAGCCGGCGTCCTTGAGTCCGGCGACGGCCTGAGAGAACGGGGCCGGCAGAGCCGCACCATCACTGAGCACATAAGCCACCGACAACGACGGGTCGACGGCGCGAATGCCGGCAAGTACCGCGGGCAGAGCCGAATGCAGATCGGCCACGACCACCGGCATGCCACCGAGGCTGTCCGCCTCGGCGAGGGTGGAATGATGCTGCGACTCCTGATCGTCGACGCCGAGGACCATCGTCTGCAACGGCGAATAGCGGTCCTTGACCAGATGACCGGGGCCGTCCGGGGGATCTGCCGGCAGCGCATCGGGTAGGGCGACGATGAGACCGAAGCCACCGGTGCCCAGGCGCTTCGCAAGAGCCGAGACATTGACGATGACGGTGTCCCGGTTCTGCGGTTGCCCGACGGCATCGGTGTAGGCGACCGCTCGGATGGATCTCACATCGGTGCCGGGCACGGCCTCGTCCAGTTCGACCTCGACCTCTGTGTATCCTGGCCGGGTGGAGCGAATCGCTGCGACGATTCCTTTGCGCCAATGAATCATGGTCCCAAGACTATCGCCCGGCTTAGGTTACGGTGGAATCGTGAATACACCCCGCACCAGCAGACAGAGACAGCAGACCGAACGTCTGATGAATCTGCTGATCGCCCTGCGCGCTTCCCGCGGCTGGGTGTCGCGCAAGACGCTGATGAGCGCCATCGACGGCTATTCCGGACTCGACGAGGTCGCCTTCGATCGCAAATTCTCTCGCGACAAAGAGCTGCTGCGGCACATGGGCATCACCATCGCCACCCGGGCCGAACACGATGCCTATGGCGATGCGGGGGAGACGGGGTATCGGATCTCCACCGCCGACTATGCGATGGGCGACGTCGATCTCACCCCCGCCGAGGTGGCTGCCGTGACCGTGGCCGCCGCGTTCTGGGCGGAGACCGAACTCGGGGAGTCCTCGGCTCAGGCGCTGACGAAGCTGCGTGCTCTCGGCATCGACCTCGGCCAGTCCGCCGCCGGACCGGGAAGCGTCGACCCGGGCACCGCCGCGCACCGGCTGGCCAGCGCGAACTTCGCCACGGCCCTTCACCACATCAACGCCCGCGAAGCCGTCGGCTTCCGCTACCACAAACCCGGCCAGAGCGTGAGGAAAGTGCGTCTGGAACCCTATGCGCTGCTCAGCCGCGGTGACCGCGTCTACCTCTTCGGCTTCGATCTCGATCGCGAAGCTCGCCGCACCTTCCGGCTCTCCCGTGTTGAGGGAGGGATCGCGAAGCTCAGCGGCCGTGAACCCGGCGACTATGAGATTCCCGAGGACTTCTCCCCGCAGCTGGCGCTGCAGTCGAGTTCCGAGATGGCCGTCGTCGCCGAGGCGACGCTGCGCATCCGTGCGCACCGGGCCGATCCGCTGCGCCGTCGACAGATCCGCAGCGACGGAGACGACGTGATCATCGGGTATTCCGATGTCGAGGGCCTCGCCGCTGAGATCGTCGGCTTCGGGGACGCCGTCGACGTGGTCGATCCGCCCGACCTCGTGCGTGCCGTCGACCGCCGACGCGAAACGATTCGGGACTCGCTCAACCGCTTGGGAGGCACCAGTGTCCTCAGCGCGTGAACGCCTCACCCGGCTGCTCAGCCTCGTGCCCTACCTCGACGCGCATCCGGGAGCGGACCTCGAAGAGACCGCCGCCTATTTCGGCATCGACTCCGACACCCTCATCGACGATCTGCAGCTGCTCTTCGTCACAGGTCGACCCGGACATATGCCCGATGATCTCATCGACGCCTCCTGGGAAGGCGGGCAGATATTCATCTCCAACGCCGAAGAGGTCTCCGTTCCCGTGCGGCTCAGCGCCGAGGAAGCCGGCGTCCTCGTGCTCGCGCTCGATATGCTCTCTTCCCTGCCCGGACTCGATTCCGAAGCCGTGGCCACAGCAGCATCCAAACTGCGTGTGGCGGCAGGAGAGAACCTGCGCACCGCCGTCGACGTCAGCCCCATCGATGCCGACGAAGAGCTGCTGACCGCACTGCGACAGGCTGTCGAAGAAGGCACGGCGATGAGCATCGACTACTACGTCGGCTCCCGCGACGAACTCACGACCCGGACCATCGCCCCGACCCGGCTCGTACCTGGTGCTGACTGGTACGTCGATGCCTGGTGCTACTCGGCCGGAGCACCCCGCCGCTTCGCCCTGGGGCGCATCCGTTCCTGGGAACCGGCAGCGCATCCGCCGATGTCGGTCAGTGAGTCGACGACGAGCTCTTACGAAGTCACCCTCGGTCTCGCGGCCGCGGGAGCATGGCTGGCAGATGAACTCGACGTGACGAATCGCGAGTACCTCGACGGCGGTGACACGAGCGTACGCATCCGCCTGCTCGTGCATTCGGTGGATTGGCTCAGCCGGTTCCTGCTCTGCCATGCCGATGTCATCACCGAGATCGACGACACCGAAGCCGTTGCGGCCGCCCTGCGCAGGCTCGGCTGAGACGAAGACCGCGCCCGGATGTGGATGAAAGGCTCAGCCGCAGCGCGTAGAATCATCCACAGCATCAACAATCCAAGGAGCTCCCCATGAGACCAAGTTTCGTGCAGATCGCGATCGTGATCCTCATCATCGTGATCATCTTCGGCGCACCCAAACTGCCGCAGCTGGCCCGAAGCCTGGGACAGTCGATGAAGATCTTCAAGTCCGAAGTCAAGGACCTGCGCGACGACGACGAATCCGGCAAGACCACCGAGCCGGGAGCGCTCAACCAGAACTCCTCGACCGATTCCACCACGGCCACCGGTGAAACCACTGGTACCGAGGAGTCGCGGCGAGAGAAGCAGGACCCGCAGTCTCACGAGAAGTGAAAGAGAACAGCCAGCGGAAGCCATCTCGATCACGGAAGAGCAATCCTGAGAAGAAGATGCCCGTCGTCGGGCACCTCGTCGAGTTGCGCAATCGCGTCATCATCTCCGCCATCGCCATCGCCCTGGGTGCGGTGGCCGGCTGGTTCCTCTACGACCCTGTCCTCGACATCCTCCAAGAGCCGATCCGGACGATCCGTGACAACGGCGGACGGATGGCCGAGATCAACTTCGCCGGAGTCGCCTCTCCTTTCGACATGAAGATCAAACTCTCGTTCTTCATCGGTCTCTTCCTCTCCTGCCCCATCTGGCTCTATGAGGTCTGGGCCTTCATCGTCCCGGGACTGAAGCGCAAGGAGAAGCTGTACTCCCTCGGATTCCTCGGGGCAGCGATTCCGCTGTTCCTGGCCGGGTCGACCATGGCGTTCTTCGCTCTGCCCAATGCGGTGAAGGCATTGACCTCGTTCACCCCCGAGGGCGGCACGAACATCATCCCGGCACAGGACTACCTGAGCTTCGTGATGATCATCATCGTCGTCTTCGGACTCGCATTCGTCCTTCCCGTGCTCATGGTGGGACTCAACATGCTCGGAATCCTGTCGGCGGAGAGGATCAAGAAGTCGTGGCGCATCATCGTCATGCTCGTCTTCCTGTTCGCCGCGATCGCCACCCCGACTCCGGACGCCATGTCCATGTTCTTCCTCGTCATCCCCATGATGACTTTGTTCTGTCTGGCGTGGGTGATCTGTGTCTTCAATGATCGCCGACGTAAGAAGCGCCTCATCGCGCAGGGCCTGTGGGTCGACGAGGACGAACTGACCGACGAAGAGAAGAATGACTGACCCTACGCCGCTTTCGACCGACACTTCCGCCGAGGAACCGCTGAGCCCCTCGGCCGCCTACGCCGATTTCAAGGCGCGTGCGGAGTTCGCCCGCACTCCCTTGGGACAGTTCATGGAGCGCACCGAGTTCGCCCTCGATGACTTCCAGGTCGAAGCCTGCAGCCATCTGCAGGACGGTGAGGATGTGCTGGTCACCGCGCCGACCGGTGCCGGCAAGACGCTCATCGCGGAGTTCGCTGTGGAGTTGGCCCGGGGCGAGGGCAAACGGGTCTTCTACACGACCCCGATCAAGGCGCTGAGCAACCAGAAGTTCAATGACCTCGCAGAGGTCCACGGGGTGGAGAACGTCGGGCTTCTCACCGGCGACACGTCGATCCGCCGCGATGCGCCGATCATCGTGATGACCACCGAAGTGCTGCGCAACATGCTCTACAACGACGTGTCTGGTCTCTCGGACCTCGGATTCGTCGTCCTCGACGAAGTCCACTACCTCGCCGACCGGTTCCGCGGGCCGGTGTGGGAAGAGGTCATCATCCACCTGCCGGATCGTGTGCAGATGGTGTCTCTGTCGGCGACGGTGTCGAATGTGGAGGAGTTCGGGGCCTGGCTGCGTGAAGTCCGGGGACCGACGACGATCGTTTCGACGAGTCACCGGCCGGTGCCGCTGGTCAACCACGTCCTGGTCGGACACCGGATGTACGACCTGTTCACGCACAGCGATTCCGATCGCATCGATCCGGCACTCAATCACGCCACTCGCACACACGGGGGACCGCGGTCGAAGCGCGCACGTGCCACCCGTGCCCGGTTCCGCCGTCCCAGCCGCACTCAGGTGGTGGCATCTCTCGCCGAGGCGGCCATGCTTCCGGCGATCATGTTCATCTTCTCCCGCAATGGCTGCGATGAAGCCGTCGAACAGTATCTGAGCACGGGCACCGATCTGAACTCTCGAGAGGAGAAGACGATCGTCAATGCCGCTCTCGAGTCGCTGCGCGACGATCTCGCCGACGAAGACCTCGGCATCCTCGGCTATCACACCTTCCGTGAGGGTCTGCTGCTCGGAGTGGCCGCGCACCATGCGGGGATGATCCCGCAGTTCAAACAGCTCGTGGAGGAGCTGTTCTCGCAGGGAATCATCAAGGTCGTCTTCGCCACGGAGACGCTGGCGCTGGGCATCAACATGCCTGCACGCACGGTCGTGCTCGAAAAGCTCGTGAAGTTCAACGGCGAAGCACATGTGATGATCACCCCGGGGGAGTACACCCAGCTGACCGGACGAGCCGGTCGCCGCGGAATCGACCGCATCGGCCATTCGGTCGTGGTCTGGCACCCGACCATCGAGGTCAGCGAGCTGGCAGCCTTGGCCTCGAACCGCTCCTACGCACTGAATTCGGCGTTCGGACCGACCTACAACATGACGGCGAACCTGCTGTCGCGAATGAGTTCGGACGAGGCCGCCAAGGTGCTCGAAACCTCTTTCGCCCAGTTCCAGGCCGATAAGGCCGTCGTCGGCCTGGCACGGAAGGTGCGCAAGAACGAAGCGACGATCGAGGCGTATGAGAAGTCCATGCACTGCGACCTCGGTGATTTCTCCGAATATGCCGGACTCCGCCGGGCGATCTCGGACACCCAGAAGCAGGAGACCCGGACGAAGTCGCGGAACAGGCAGCGCGACATCGTCGAATCCCTCACTGCTCTCAAGATCGGCGATGTCGTCACGATGCCGGCGAAACGGGTCGGCGGTCGCGCAGTGATCATCTCTCCGATGAGCAACAAGGACGGAGTATCGCGGCTTCCCACCGTTCTCACCGAGCAGGGGAAGGTGTGGCATCTGCGACCCCATGAGGTGACCGAACCCGTCGCCTCCCAGGGGCGCGTCCGCGTGCCGAAGAAGTTCAACCACCGGCAGGCAGGCGACCGCAGGCAGCTGCTGTCCATCCTCGAAGCCGCCGTTGCCGACGGCAGGGTCGATGCGGAAGCCCACTGGGAATCGACCCGACAGCATCAGGGGGAGAGCACCACTGTCGCCGAACTTCAGGCACAGATGCGGGCACATCCCTGCCACGACTGCCCGGACCGGGAACTCCACGCTCGTTGGGCCAACCGTGCGGACAAGCTCATCCGGGAAAACGACTCGCTCATCGCCCGCATCGAAGGCCGCACCACCTCGATCGCTCTCGTGTTCGACCGGGTCCAGGATGTGCTGCGCGGGCTCGGGTTCGACCCCGAGCACTCGACGATGCTGCGTCGGATCTACGGCGAACGGGATCTCCTGGTGGCGCTGACGATCCGCGCCGGATTGTGGGACAGACTCAATGAGCCGGAACTCGCGGCCTTCGCCTCGATCTTCGTCTTCCAGTCGCGCAGGGACACCCTGACCGCGCATCGGGCACCGAGCGCCGACCTCAAGGCTGTCTGCGATGAATCGGAGACGATCTGGCGTCGGCTCTTCCACCTCGAAGAACAGCATGCTCTGACCACGACTGACGAACCGGACCGTGGGCTGATCCGACCGATGTACCGGTGGACAGAAGGCAAAACCCTGTCGGAATCACTGCGGGGCAGCGATATCGCCGCCGGTGACTTCGTCAGATGGGCCAAACAGAGCCTCGATCTGCTCGGTCAGGTCGCTGAGGTCATCGATGCGGAGACCGCAGTGCGCGTTCGGCGCACCATCGAATCCATTCGTCGCGGAGTCGTCGCCGACTCCTGAACGTCACCGCGTCTGCGCTCTCCGGCGGGGGAGCGCAGACGCAGCGTCATCGTCTCAGCGACGGACCTTCTTGACGATGTTCTCGATATCGGAGCCGAACGCGTTCTCCGTCGTCAGGTAGGTCCACGTCGACGACGGGCGTTTGAGTCCGTGCGACTCGAGGTCGATTCCCTCATCGGTGATCGTCGCTTCCTCGATCGTCGACTTCGAATCGTCGATGACATCGGACCAGAACGACGAGAAGACGCGGATCGACTCGGTGTTGAATGCCTCGTGCGGCTTCTCCCTGGCGAAGGTGCGCAGGTGGATGCCCTCACGCAGATCGTTGAGGAAGGCGAGGTGATCGACCCAACGCGCGTCGAGGTGGAAGAGCATGACCTCGCGCAGCACTGAGTCCAGCAGCTCCTCGGAGTGGTCCTGCACGATCTCATCGGCACGGTCGCCGAGCTCCTTGCGCAGCTGCTCGACGGGCTCGTCGCCCTTGCGGATCTCAGCTCGGCGTTCGAGGACGAGCTCGCGCTGTTTGGCCATGAGCTCATTGAAGCGCCAGGTGTCACGATGCAGTGCGGTGTTCTGTCCTTCGGCGATGCGCTGAGCGTGTTCGACGAGGCCGAGCGCGCGCTTGGATTCGATGAGGCCCGTCTCATCACCTTCGGAGACGAAGCGTTGGATCTCGGGAACCCTGGTGACCAGTTCGTCTTCGAGGCTGGTGAAGAACACGGACGTGCCGGGATCGCCCTGACGACCCGCGCGACCGCGCAGCTGGTCATCGAGTCGGGACGACGGATAGCGACCGGCACCGATGACGAGGAGGCCCCCGGCGTCAGCGACCTCGTCGTCGGCCAGACGGATGTCCGTTCCGCGTCCGGCCATCTGCGTCGACACCGTCACCGCACCGGGGGCACCGGCTTTCGCGATGATCTCCGCTTCCCGGGAATCGTCCTTGGCGTTGAGGACGGCGACGTCGATTCCGCGTTCGGTCAGCCGTTCGGCCAGCGACTCGCTCTCGGCCACCGAGGAGGTTCCGATGAGAACGGGACGGCTGCGGGCATGATGGTCGGCGACTTCTTCGACGATCGCTCGTTCCTTCGACTCCTGATAGGTGAACAGGCGGTCGGGTTCGTCCACGCGGACCACGGGCAGGTGCGTGTCGATGGGCACGATCTCCAGCCCATAGAATTCGCGCAGATCGTCCCCGACGGCCAGTGCGGTGCCGGTCATTCCGCAGACGGTCTGATATCCGTGGATGAGCTCTTCGACCGTCATCTGATCGAGGATCTCACCGCTGTCGGTGGCGTCGAGGCTCTCCTTGGCTTCGACCGCGGCTTGGAGTCCGTCCGGCCAGCGCTGGAGTTCGGCGACGCGGCCTCGGGACGAGGAGATGAGTTTGATCCGTCCATCCACGACGAGATAGTCGACGTCGCGTTTGACCAGCGCCCTAGCGTGGAGGGCCAGGTTGACGGCGGCGAGAGTCTCGGAGTCCTCTCCGAAGAGTTCGACGTCGAGTTCCTCCTCGACCCGGTCGACTCCGGCGTCGGTGAGTGAGACGGCATGCCTGTCGGCGCTGACCTCATAGTCGGTGTCCGGGCTGAGCTGGGACACGAGCGCTGCGATCGCGGCGTCGGTGTCCTGGACACTCGAAGAACCGGCGAGGACGAGCGGCACACGCGCCTCGTCGATGAGCACGGAGTCGGCCTCATCGACGATGACGACATCGCGTTCGGGAACCCGCTGATCGGCATCCTCGGTGAGGAACCGGTCACGGAGGACATCGAAGCCGACCTCGGTGACCGAGGCGTAGACGACCTCGGAGCGGTAGGCTTCACGGCGTTCGTCGTCGCCCTGCGCGCCGGAGATCGCGGCTGACTTCACCCCGAGGAGGTCGAACAGGGGCTTCATCCAGTTGCGGTCACGGACGGCGAGGTAGTCGTTGACGCTGACGACGTGCACGCGTCGCCCCTGCAGTGCGTAGCCGGCTGCGGCCAGCGCACCGACGAGAGTCTTGCCCTCACCGGTGGCCATCTGGACGATGCTGCCCTGCAGCAGCCCGACGAGTCCGCGAAGCTGTGTGTCATAGGCGCGTTCGTCCAGCACCCGCTCACCAGCTTCGCGCGCCAGAGCGCAGTAGCGGATGAGAGTCTGCTGCTGTGTGCCCGAGCCGAAGACCTCGCCGGCGGCCTCCGTGATTTCGGCATCGCTGAGCTCGGAGAATTCGCGCCCGGCCGCGTCCAGATCGTCGACGGCGCGCTCGAACCAACCTGTCGTCTTCTCCGCATGAGAGCCGGGTCGGTTGAGCAGGCGAGAAAAGAATCCCATTGTCGTCCTTCGTCGTTTGTACGTCGATGTCGAGTCTAGCGTTCAGGACATGGGCCACGAACCGTCGACGACGGCCTCGGCGTTGCCCTTCTTCCGCAGCCAGGCCTGCAGCCCTGCCGCCTGTGAGCGCTTCCAATCGGCTTGTGCGGCCATGATCTCATCGTTGCTCATCGCCCAGATTTCCGTCGACTTTTCGGCCAATGCTCGGGAAATGTCCAGAGCGGCCAGAGCGTCGGCGGCAGCATCATGGGCGTCGAGGAGTTCGACGCGGTAGGTCTTCGCCGTCTCGATGAGCGTCCGTTTGCCCTTGCGGTAGGGATCGATGTGCTTGTCGACGACGAAGGTGTCGACGATCGTCGGGATGATCGAGGGGAAATCGATGTCCGGGCGGTGGCGGGCCACCTCGGCGGCCATCACACTGAGGTCGTAGACGACGTTGTGTCCGACGACGACGGCGCCTTCTTCTCTCAGTGCGGCGAATTCTGCGCACAGCTCGCTGATGACCTGGGTGGCGGCGGCTCCGTTGGCCTGAGCGAATTCGGTGGTGATGCCGTGGACCGCCCGCGCCGATTCGGGGATCTCGATCCCCGGATCGGCCAGCCACGTGCGCACCTGATCCGCCGAGTCGACGAAGGCGGCGGTGACGATTCGGGCGGTGGCCGGTTCGACTCCGGTGGTCTCGAGGTCGAAGCCGACGAGCCGCGACTGAGCCCACGAACCGTCGGTCCCGTTCCGTACTGTTGACTCAGCTGACACGGCAGACTTGGATGGCAGGGACGCTGTCGCTGTGCTCCCAGGTGCCGCGGAGTGTGCGGAAGCCGCACCGGCGGTCCCCGACACGGATTCGAGAGCACTGGTGAGATTGTCGACGGAGCGGCGGATGTTCTGCCCTTCGGCCGCAGCTTCGACCCCGGCGCGGTCGAAGCTGTTCGGGACGCGGTCGAGGTCGATGCCGTGCTCGACGTCGGTCAGGCAGCGCATGACCTCCAGAGTCTTGTAGAGACTCTCCTCGACCTCGATGATCGTTGCGGCTCGCTTCGGACTGAGCCCGCCGGTCTTCACCCCGGCCTTGGCGGCCTTGACGATCGATTCGAGGGAGCCGAAGTTCTCCAGCAGCGTCGCGGCGGTCTTCTCCCCGATACCGGGTGCTCCGGGAAGCCCGTCGGACGGATCGCCGCGCAGAGCGGCGAGCTCGCGATAGCGGGCGCCGTCGGGCACTCCGTAGGCGGTCGGAAGGTCGGTCTGTGCCAGGGCTTCCCACTCGCCGCCTTTCCGGGGGCGCAGTACGCTGACTTCGGCGGACGAGTCGAGCAGAGCCAACAGATCGCGGTCGGGGGAGACGATGATCACAGGGGTTTTCGACTGGGCAGCCATCGTGGCGATGACGTCATCGGCTTCGGTCCCGGCCACCTCGGCGATGGGAATCCCCGCGGCTGTGAGGACGCGGTTCATGATCGGCAGCTGCACGGCCAGCTCAGGTGGGATCTCCGTGCCGGCTTCTTCGTCCTTGACGCGTGCCGCCTTGTACTCGGGCATGATCGCGGTGCGGAAGGCCGGACGCCAATCCGCGTCCATCGTCGCGATCACACGATCGGTGTCGAACCGGCGCACCATCTGCGCGACGGTGTCGAGCACCCCTCGAACGGCGTTGACCGGGTGACCGTCGGCATTGACGATCGAATCCGGCACCGAATAGAAGGCGCGGTAGTACAGGGCTGGAGTATCGAGCAGAACCAAGGGCTTCACATCAGGTGACGATACCCGACCCTCCTGACACAGGTGTAGCCGCAACGGCCGACGGTGTAGCCTGTCGGCTGTGACTATGTACTTTGGTGGAGATGTTTACAGCAGTGTCGATCCGTTTGCGACGGCGTTGGGATATGAGGACGGGAAGGTCTCGTTCATCGGTTCCGATGAAGCGGCCAAGGCTCTGGACCCGGAGGCGATCGACCTCGGTGAGGGCTTCCTCACCCCGGGATTCGTCCATGCCGGGCTGATCGTGGACGACTCGGCCCCGTCGGCAGCCGACCTGTACGCACAGGGTTTCACCCATGTGCACGCGATCGGCACCGCCGAGGCGGTCGCCCGGTTCGCCGCCGACACTCCTGAGGCACTGTCGATCGTCGACTACCCGCAGCTGGACTCCGGTTCCGTTGGGTCCCGTCGCGCCTCGATCACCGCCGCTGACCTGCTCGGACTCGAGGAGCTGCCGGCACTGAGCCTCTTCATCCTCGTCGCCTCGGACGCCCAGCTCACCGAGGTGCTCGAGACCCTGCGAGCCGATGCCGCTCATGCCCAACGCCACGGGTACCGTCTGCGCCTGGACTTCTCCGTTCCGGACGATCAGGTTCAAGCCCTCGGCCGCAGCGGAATCGCCATCACCCTCGACCCTGCTCGCCCGCAGCCCTTGGCTCAGCTGCTCGCCGCCGGAGCGCAGGTGTCCTTCAGCCATTCCCAGACCTCTCCCTGGGCAGGAGTGCGGGATGCCGTTGTCGGCGACGGAGGAATCGGCGCTCGTGCGGCCTTCAACGCTGCCACCCGCTTCGCCCACCGCGCGGCCGGTAATCCCGAAGGCGGAGTGCTCGCCCCCGGTGCCGATGCCGATTTCGTGCGCTGGAAGGTCGACCGGCTCGTCGTCCAGGTCGCCGACCCGCGCGTCGCAGCCTGGAGCACCGACCCGCGGTCGGGAACGCCTGGGCTGCCCGAACTGTCTCCCGATGTGGCGCTGCCCACCCGGGTGGAACTCTGATCTGAAACCGATGCTTCGGCCTGTCCAGCCGACACGCCGATGGACTGAAAGTTCCGGTTTTTCAACTAAGCCTCTGACCTGCAGTTTCAGCCATCAGCCCAGGTCACAGCGATTTTGCAAAGTCTCCGGCGGCCACTAGATTCGACGTGAACATTCCGCTTGACGTGGGATGGAGTCGGCACTCCCGTCAATAGATAACTCGCTGCTGCGGCAGCGTGGTCCGAAGGCGGGGGTGTCGACTCATTGTCTGGGGCGACTTCCGCGTATCGTGGAGTCCGTGCTTTCCAAGATTCTTGTCGTCATCCCCACTTTCAACGAACGTCTCGCCCTCCCCGTGACATTGGCCGGACTGTTCGAACAGCAGCCCGAAGTCGACGTCCTCATCGTCGACGACGGCTCTCCCGATGGAACCGGCGAGTGGGCCGATGAGCAGGCTGAGAAGGACCCCCGCATCAACGTCCTCCACCGCAGCGAGAAGTCAGGGCTCGGAATGGCCTATATCGCTGGATTCCAATGGGCATTGGAACGCGACTACGAGATCATCTGCGAGTTCGATGCTGACGGTTCTCACCGTTCCCTCGACCTGGGGCAGCTGCTCGACGCCGCGGGAGAAGGACGAGGGGACCTCATCATCGGCTCACGGTGGGTGCCCGGCGGCGAGATCGTCGATTGGCCGAAGTCGAGATACTTCCTCTCCCGCGGCGCGAACGTCTACGTCAACGCTGTCATGGGTCTGGGAGTCAAAGATGCGACCGCCGGTTTCCGCGCGTACAACCGCGCTGTGCTCGAGGCACTCGATCTCTCCGGTGTGCAGTCGCAGGGATACTGCTTCCAGATCGACATGACCTACCGCACCGTCGAAGCCGGCTTCCGCGTCGCCGAGGTGCCCATCGTCTTCGTCGAACGCGAGCTCGGTGAATCGAAGATGAGCGGCTCGATCATCTCCGAGGCGTTCACGAAGGTTGCGAGTTGGGGCCTGACCCGCCGCCGCAGTCAGCTGCGCCGCCTGCTGACCCGTTCCACCCCCACCACCTAAATTCCCCCTCTTACTACCTGACGGCGGCCCAGCAACCTCGCGCGAGGTTGCTGGACCGCCGTCAGGTAGCAATAAGGGGTGCAGGTCGGTTGACCTGCACCCCTTGTGTGCTCTTGTTGTGGTTATATCAGCTCTGGGCCGGAACCTCACCGCGACGGATTGCGAGGCGCTCGTCGAGGAGCACCTGGAGTTGGTCGAAGGATCGGCGTTCCAGGAGCATGTCCCAGTGGGAACGCACATGCTTGACGGGCTCGCCATCGGGTTCGTTGACTCCGACGCGGACGCCGATGCCGTGGATTCCCGAATCCCAGGTTGAGGGGACTTCGGCTTCGATGGAGAACGGCACCTTGAAGCGGGTTCCGTCTTCGCATTCGAATTCGACCATCTGGCGGGGTGCCGGCTCGACGCCCTCCTCGGTTTCGAGGCTGCGCGAGCCCAACTGTGTTCCGCGGAGACTGCGTTCGCTCATATCTAAGACCTTCCGACTCGACTGCACACCTTGGACGCAATGTAACAGTCTACCGTGCTCGGATATTCCTCGCCGACCGGGAGTGATCCATTCCTCGACCGGAATCTCGACTCAGCCGCGTCGGCTGGCCAGCACGTCGAGGCCGAGCTCGACATCATCGGTGACGATCCCGTCGACTCCGAGGTCGAGCAGCGACCGCATCGTCGCCTCGTCGTTGATCGTCCAGACGTGGACGAGCAGACCTGACCGGTGAGCCCGGTCGACGAAGTCGGCAGTCACCACAGGGACCCGTCTGAACGACACCGGAACCTGGAGGGCGTCGGCTCCGGGCGGGAGGGGAGCAACCCCGTGGTCGGGAATTCCCGGCAGTCGGCCGAGGGCGAAGAGGGCGGTCTCCGTCGTCCCCGTCGACGTCCGCACACCGGGCAGAGCTATGCGCAGCCGTCGGAGCGTTGCGGAATCGAAGGAAGCGAGGCGGATGCGGTCGGCGGCATGGAAATTGTGAACGAAGCGGATCATCGGGCCGATGCTGTGGGCGGCTTTGACATCGATGTTCCATCGCACGTCCGGCAGTGCTTCCACCAACGTCTCGAGGCGGGGGAGTCGACCGCCCGCGAGGAGTTCGACTCGGTCGAGCTCGGCTGCCGGCAGTTCCCGAATGGTGTGGTCCAGCCCGGCGATGCGATTGAGGTCGGCATCGTGTGCGGCGAAGAGGATTCCGTCGGCGGAGGCGTGGACGTCGGTCTCCATCCACTCGACTCCGGCCGACGCCGCAGCGGCGAAGGCCTCGAGGGTGTTTTCGCTCATCCCCGGCCAGAGGCCGCCTCGGTGCGCGATGATCTCTGGGTCCGCGATGACCTCCCGCTGGGAATTCATGGTCCAATCCTAACCAGGGTGTTGATTTCGCCGAGGCTGTGTTCAAGGATGGAGCCATGAGCTCACACCGCGAACCCATCGAACCCGACGACGTCATCGACGCGACCGCGAAGACCCCGACCGAACGCGCCCGCCGGGCCGCCGGACGCGCTTACAGCGTTGCGAGCAGCGGTGTGAAGAACGTGCGGGAGGCGGCCTCGACCTCCCGCCTCATCGAAGCCACCGAGAATGGGGTCAACCGTGCACTGGGAAGCGTTTCGCACGCGATCGATGATGCTGTGCGCAGCGGCAAGGTCGAACGCGCCTTCGACCGGGCGCAGGAGACCGTGACGACGGGAGCCGAAGGTGTCCGGAAGCTGGTGACACGCAAGTCCCGCTGACCGGGCAGACTCCACCGGCCTGGATCTGCGCAGCTCGCGCACCGCGTTCGAGAGGCGGCGGTTGACCAACTCTCACCGAAGCACTCAGTGAGCAGACTCTCATCCATGTGGCACACCATTTCGGTGTGCCACATTGCTTTTGTAACAGTTCCTTAACTAGAATCTGTGAAGATAACGATCAGATAACTTGGAGTTTCTCCTCGAGCGCACTGCTGCGAGAGGTCTTCCCATTACATCTCCGAGTTGCCGAGACACTCTCTGATGACGACGAGGAACACCACTGTGGGCAGACACTCAGCACCGAGCACCAAGAAGACCGGGTCGATCTTCTCAGCGCTGACGGCGAAGAAGAAGACCGGACGCCACGCACCGACCGACCGCCTGAACACCGCCGGGGGAGTGCTGGCAGCAGTCCGCACCCGTCCGGTGCTCTCCGCCTTCATCGTGCCGACCGCCGCAACGGCAGCCGTCGTCGCTTCGAGCCTTGCAATGGTGCCCAATGATTCTTCCACGGGCGGCCAGGTCGTGGCCGAAGCGCCGGCCGAAGCCCCCGCCGTCGCCGTCTCCGAACCGACCAAGGCCGCGGATGAATTTCTCGCTAAGGCGAAGAAGCAGGCCAAGGAGAAGCCCGCAGAAGTCACGATCGACACCCATATCGAGACACCGAGCCCCGAGCCGTCGAAGACCGCGGACAAGAAGGATGAGGGCTCGACCGGCGGCGGAGAATCCTCTGGCGACGAGGGTTCGTCCGGAGGGTCCGCGGATGAGAACGACGGACCTTCGAACTCCGGCAAGTCGGCCGGCGAATCCGGCAGCTGCCCCATGTCCTACTACGGCGGCGGTGACGGATTCGACGGGAAACAGACCGCAAACGGCGAGATCTTCGATACGAACAAGCTCACCGCGGCCCATAAGACCCTGCCGTTCGGCTCCAAGGTGAAGATCACGAACAGCGCGAACGGAAAGTCCGTGACGGTGCGGGTCAACGACCGAGGCCCCTACCACGGCAATCGGTGCTTCGACCTGTCCAAAGCCGCCATGGAGGCCGTCGGCGGCGTCGGCGCCGGGCAGATCAACGGCAAGTACGAAGTGCAGTGACCCGGGCGGTGAGCTGCTGACTGCTCACGTCACTCATTGAGCTCCGCCGCGGCCCATGCATGATCGTGCAGGTCGCGGCGGAGCTGTTTTGGCGAGAGGACTTCGACCCCGGGCACGGTGACGAGCTGGCTGACGGCCACCCCGGCGGGTTCCATGGGAAGGTCGATCTCGATAGTGTCGCGATCCGTCCGCCCCGAGTCGATGGCGTCCTCGGTGAGTCGGCCCGGAATCGCGCGCTTAAGGTCGTCGATCTGGGCCACGGGCAGCCGCAGTCTCACGAGTATCCGACGAATCGAAGCATCGAATTCAGCCTGCGCCCCCGTCCAGTAGTCCGCGAGGTCGAAAGAAGGCGGGGGAGTGCAGTCGAGGAATCGCAGCTCGGCCGAGCCGATCCGTGAGACTCGATACGTTCGGGGACTGCCTCCCGGCGGCTGCGCCGCGAGATACCAGCGACCAGCCTTGACGACGAGTCCCAGAGGCAGCAGTGTGCGCGATCGCAGATCGTTCCGTCCGCGATATGTGACCTGCAGTCCCCGCTGAGTGCGCAGTGCGGTGACGATGGTGTCGAGCTGCTCGGGATCCTCCTTGGCCATGAACCAATCCGGCCCGTCGACGAGGATGAGCTGCGAGAATGCCGATGACGATTCGGCGAGGACTTTCGCTCGGGCCGTGGCCAACGCGGACGAGAAGCCGAGATCGGCCGCGGCGGGGGAGCCGATGAGGAGGGAGTCGAGTTCGTCCCGGGTCAGACCCGCCACAGGCGAGACCCAGTCGCCGAGGAGGCTGATCCCGCCGCCGGGCCCCGCCTCGGTGATGACGGGCACGCCCATCCGCGACAGCTCACCGAGGTCACGGTAGATCGTCCGCTCGGTGACCTCGAGACGTTGCGCGAGATCGGATGCCGTGATCGGCCGAGAACGCGCACCGAGGATGACGATCTCCGAAACGAGGCGAGCAGCTTTCATAATTCCGAGAATAATGAAGGACACTGACACGAGATGTCAGTGGAAGCCGATGAGACTGTTCCCATGAATACACCGACACCGGAATCAGCTCACGCCGCCGACCCCGACGACTTCGCTCCGTTGTCCCAACGTGCACTGAGCGGCAAGGTCGCCCTCGTCGCCGGGGCCACCCGAGGAGCCGGCCGCGCCATCGCCCGGGACCTCGCACGCGCCGGCGCCTTCGTCCACTGCACCGGCCGATCGACCCACGAGCGTCCCTCCGACTACGCACGCACAGAGACGATCGAAGGCACCGCCGCCCTCATCACCGACGAAGGCGGCCAGGCCGAAGCCCACGTCTGTGATCACCTCGATCCGGCCCGGATCTCACAGGTGATCGGCCAGATCGAAGCCGACCACGGTCGTCTCGACATCCTCGTCAACGACATCGGGGGAGAAGCCTACGTTGAGTGGGGCACACCGTTCTGGGAGACCGAACTCGATACCGAGATGCGCTTGTTCCGGGCGGGTCTGCTCACTCACCTGCACACCGCACATGCCGCCCTGCCCCTGCTCACAAGGAATCCGGGCGGTCTCCACGTCGAGATCACCGACGGCACCGCAGAGTTCAACGCGGGCCATTACCGGGAGAATATCTTCCTCGACCTCACGAAGACGGCTGTGAGCCGTCTGGCCTTCGGGCTCGGCCACGAACTCGCCAAGGTGGAAGCGACTGCGGTCGCCATCACCCCCGGTTGGCTGCGCTCGGAGATGATGCTCGATCACTTCGGCACCACAGAGGATGACTGGATGCGCGACTCGCTCGACGAAACCCGCACCGAACCGCCACGTGATTTTGCGATCTCCGAGACGCCTCATCTGCTCGGTCGTTCCGTTGTCGCACTGGCCGCCGATCCCGACCGGCACAGCTTCAACTCGACGACGCAGGACACCCACGGATTGGCCCTCCACTACGGATTCAATGACCTCGACGGTTCGCGACCCGATTCGTGGAGCTTCATCACCGCCCTCGAGAACGACCCTGCGGCGGATCCTCGCGAGTTCCGCTGACCGCACGGGCGAGTGCGGATTCCGCACTTGCCGAATCCGTCTTGGCACGGGCCCGGGACCTCGTTAGTCTGAAGCCACCCAATCGCTTCAGGAGGAGTTCGCCGTGTCCGCAGAAACCCGTGACGTCGTCATCATCGGAGCAGGCCCATCGGGCCTGAGCGCCGCCCGTCGGCTGCGGAAGGCCGGACGCAGCGTCATCGTTCTCGAGGCCCGTGACCGCGTGGGCGGCCGCACCTGGACCGAGCACATCGACGGGCAGATGTTCGAACTCGGCGGCCAGTGGATCTCCCCGGACCAGACCGCGCTGCTCGCGCTCGTCGACGAACTCGGCAAAGAGACCTACCCGCGGTACCGTGACGGAGACAGCGTCTACATCGCTCCCGACGGAACTCGCACCGTCTACTCGGGAGAGATGTTCCCGGTGGGGGAGTCGACCCAGTCCGAGATGGAACGTCTCATCGGCATCCTCGACGAACTCGCCGCCAGGATCGGTCCGAATTCACCCTGGGATGCTGAAGACGCTGCCGAACTCGACTCGATCTCCTTCCATCACTGGCTGCGTGAGCAGTCCGCGGACGAACTCGCATGCGAGAACATCGGGCTGTTCGTCGCCGGCGGCATGCTGACCAAGCCCGCCACCACCTTCTCAGCACTCCAAGCCATTCTCATGGCCGCCTCGGCGGGATCGTTCACGAATCTCGTCGACGATCACTTCATCCTCGACCGTCGTGTCGTCGGCGGAATGCAGTCGGTTTCGGTGCAGATGGCCGAGGAACTCGGTGAGGACATCGTCCGTCTGCAGCAGCCGGTCCGTCGGATCGAATGGTCGGAGACCGGCGTCAGCGTTTCCACCGACGAACTGACAGTCAGCGCAGGCCAGGCGATCGTCGCCGTGCCGCCGAACCTCTACTCGCGCATCAGCTATGACCCACCTCTGCCGAGGCTTCAGCAGATCTTCCACCAGCACCAGTCGATGGGGCTCGTCATCAAGGTCCACGCCACCTACGACACCCCGTTCTGGCGCGAAGACGGTCTGTGCGGAACCGGTTTCGGCGCCTCCCGTCTTGTCCAAGAGGTCTACGACAACACGAACCACGGTGAAGAGCAGGGTACTCTCGTCGGCTTCATCTCCGATGTCAACGCCGATGCCATGTGGGCCCTGGACGAAGAGTCCCGCCGGACGAAGATCCTCGAAGCCCTCGCCGAGTTCCTCGGCCCGAAGGCACTCGACCCCCGGGTGTTCTACCTCTCCGACTTCGGCGCGGAGGAATGGACCCGCGGAGCCTATGCGACCAGTTATGACCTTGGGGGTCTGCACCGGTGGGGTCCGTTCCAGAACGACCCGGTCGGGCCCATCCACTTCGCCAGCTCCGATATCGCTGCCGAAGGCTACCAGCACGTCGACGGAGCGGTGCGCATCGGCACCGCCACCGCCGAGAGGATCCTCGGCGAGAAGTCCTGAGATGAGCAGCACACAGCCGTCACCGTCGACGAACACGAGCGGACTGAGCTCGAAGGGACTCTCCGCCGGCAAAATCGGAGCCATCGGGGGAGCCGTCATCGGCATCTCCTGCATCGCTCCGGCCTATACGCTGACCTCGGGACTGGGTCCGACGATCTCCGAGGTCGGGGTGCACACCCCGGCCGTGCTGCTCATCGGCTTCGTGCCGATGCTGCTCGTCGTCTTCGGCTACCGGGAACTGAACACCGCGATGCCGGATTCGGGCACCACGTTCACGTGGGCGACCAGAGCGTTCGGACCCTGGCTGGGCTGGATGGGCGGCTGGGGACTCGTCGCCGCCACCGTCCTTGTGCTGTCCAACCTCGCGGCCGTTGCCGTCGACTTCCTCTTCCTCCTCCTGTCCCAGGTGTTCTCCGATCCGTACATCGCCGAACTCACTCGAGTGTTGTGGATCAACATCCCCGTGACGATCATCCTCACCGCCGCTGCGGCCTGGGTGTCGTATCGGGGAGTCGAAGCCACCGAGAAGCTGCAGGTGTGGCTGGTTGCCTTCCAGGTGCTGGCGCTGGGCTGGTTCGTCGTCGCCGCGATTGTGCAGGCTTCCAATGGCACCTCCTACGATCCGACCCCGGTGTCTCTCGACTGGTTCAATCCGCTGTCTGCTGGCGACTTCTCCACCGTCGCTGCGGCCGTATCGCTGTCGATCTTCCTGTTCTGGGGCTGGGACACGGTGATCACGATGAATGAGGAAGCGAAGGATCCGGAGAAGACTCCGGGTCGCGCGGCGATGCTCACGATCATCGCGATCGTCATCATCTACATCGCCTGTACGATAGCCGTCATCTCCTTCGCAGGGGTCGGCACCGAAGGGCTGGGTGCGGGCAACCCCGATAACCAGGAATCGATCTTTGCCTCACTCGCCGGCCCGGTCATGGGGCCCTTCGCTGTGCTCGTGTCCATTGCGGTGCTCTCATCTTCCCTGTCCTCGCTGCAGGCGACGATGGTCTCGCCCTCGCGGACGATCCTGGCAATGGGCCACTACGGGGCGCTTCCGGAGAAGTACGGTCGGGTCTCTCCCCGCTACAAATCCCCATCGGTCGCCACCGTCACCTCGGCGGGGGCCGCGATCATCTTCTATGTCGTCATGCGCCTGCTCTCGGAGAACGCTCTGTGGGACACGATCACTGCGCTGGGACTCATGGTCTGCTTCTACTACGGCATCACGGGTCTGGCCTGCATCTGGTATTTCCGACGCAGCCTCTTCGCCTCGACCCGCACATTCTTCTACCGGTTCCTGTTCCCGCTCATCGGGGGCGTGACCCTGCTGGTCATCTTCGTCACCACCGCAATCGACTCGCTCGACCCCGACTACGGTTCGGGATCCTCGGTCTTCGGCGTCGGACTCGTCTTCGTCCTCGGCATTGGGGTGCTGGCCCTGGGCGTGGTCATCATGATCATCCAATCCGTCCGCCATCCCGACTTCTTCCGCGGCCGCACCCTGAAGCAGGGAGTCGACGAGGGGTGAACGAACAGCTGGTGGCTCTGCGCCGGGTCCGGGACCGCATCGACCGCGAGTTCGACCAGCCCTTGAGCGTGGAGGCCCTCGCCACAGGCGTGCACATGTCCGCCGGGCACCTCAGCCGCCAGTTCAGAGCGGCTTTCGGCGAGTCGCCGTATTCGTATCTCATGACGCGCAGGATCGAACGGGCCATGGCCCTCATCCGCCGCGGCGATCTCACGATCACCGAGATCTGCTTCACCGTCGGCTTCTCGTCCCTGGGCACCTTCAGCACTCGCTTCAGCGAACTCGTCGGACTCTCACCGACCCGTTACCGCGACGGGGTCGCCGCAGGCGAGCATCGGCTGCCGACGATCGTGGTGAAGAATGCACTGCGACCGGTCAGGAATCGAGAAGTCCCACCGAGCTGAGCAGTCTACGATTGCTGACATGGACATCTCGATCAACGCCAGCTTCCTGCCGCACACCGATGCGGAAGAATCCCTGACCTTCTACCGTGACATCCTCGGCTTCGAGCTGCGCCTCGACGTCGGTGCCGGACGCATGCGCTGGCTGACGGTGGGACCGGTCGGCCAACCCGACACATCGATCGTGCTCACCCCGCCCGTGACCGACCCGACGATCAGCGACACCGAACGGGAGACCATCGAAAGACTCATCGCCAAAGGCAGCTATGCCGCGATCGTGCTCGCGACACCGAACGTCGATGAGGCCTTCGCCGAGGTGGAGGCCAAGGGCGCCGACATCGTGCAGGAGCCGATGGACCAGCCCTATGGTCTGCGAGACTGCGCCCTGCGGGACCCCGCCGGGAACATGATCCGCATCCAGCAGAGAGACTGACACCAGTGCACAGTGCAGACAGCCACGACCTCATCCGAGTCAGCGGAGCCAGGGAGAACAACCTCAAGAACGTCAGCGTCGAGATCCCCAAGCGCCGTCTCACGGTCTTCACCGGCGTGTCCGGCTCCGGAAAGAGCTCACTCGTCTTCGACACCATCGCCGCCGAGTCCCAGCGGATGATCAACGAGACCTACTCCGCCTTCGTCCAAGGCTTCATGCCGGCGATGGCCCGACCCGAGGTCGACGTCCTCGAGGGACTGACGACGGCCATCATCGTCGACCAGGAGCGGATCGGGGCGAACCCGCGCTCCACGGTGGGCACGGTCTCTGACATCAATGCGAAGCTGCGCACCCTCTTCGCGCGTCTGGCAGAACCGAACCTCGGATCGACGAACGCGTATTCCTTCAACGTCGCCACCCTGAGCGGCAAGGGCGCGGTGACCATCGACAAGGGCGAGGGCAAACAGGTCGAACGGAAGGCATTCTCCGTCAACGGCGGCATGTGCCCGCACTGCGAGGGCATGGGCACAGCTACGGACATCTCCATCGCCGAGGTGGTCGATGAGTCGAAATCCCTCAATGACGGGGCCATCACCGTTCCCGGGTACAAACCCGGCGGCTGGTCGGTGCGCATGTTCTCCGAATCCGGGTACTTCGATCCGGACAAACCGGTCGCCGATTTCGATGAGAAGGAGCGGCACTATCTGCTCTATGCCGAAGGCGAGAAGGTCAGGATCAATGGCACCAACATCACCTTCGACGGGCTGATCCCGCGGATCCAACGGTCGTTCCTGTCCAAGGACCGGGACTCGATGCAGAAGCACATCCGCGAATTCGTCGACCGTGCCGTCGTCTTCACCACCTGCCCCGAATGCGCAGGGACACGGCTCAACGGAGCCGCCCGGTCCTCGCTGGTCGCCGGCAAATCGATCGCCGATGTCTGCGCTCTGCAGATCTCGGACATCACGGGTTGGTTGGACCAGATCAAGCCGGGAGCCGCCTCGGCGCTGCTCGATTCCCTGCGTGCGGATGTGCGCGCCTTCAACGACATCGGCCTCGGTTATCTGTCCTTGGACAGATCAGCCGGATCGCTGTCCGGGGGAGAGGCGCAGCGGATCAAACTGGTCCGCCACCTCGGGTCCTCGCTCACGGACGTCACCTACGTCTTCGACGAACCGACGATCGGCCTGCACCCACACGACATCCGATCGATGAACGAACTCCTGCTGGCGCTGCGGGACAAAGGCAACACGGTGCTCGTCGTCGAACACAAACCCGAGACGATCCTCATCGCCGATCACATCGTCGATCTCGGTCCCGGAGCCGGCAGCAACGGGGGAGAGGTCACCTTCACCGGCACCGTCGACGGTCTCCGGGCATCCGATACGCTCACCGGTCGCCACCTCGGATACACGGCGTCGCTCAAGGAAAAGGTGCGGGAGCCGGCGGGAGCTCTCGAGATCCGCGACGCCGGGTCGCACAATCTGCGAGATGTCGATGTCGACGTGCCCCTCGGCGTGCTCACCGTCGTCACCGGCGTCGCAGGGTCAGGTAAGAGCAGCCTCATCGAGGGATCCCTGCGTGGACGTGATGGGGTCGTGATGATCGATCAGGCGCCGATCAAGGGATCCCGGCGCAGCAACCCAGCCACGTATACAGGGATGCTCGAGCCCATTCGGAAGGCATTCGCGAAGGCCAATGGGGTCAAGCCCGCTCTCTTCAGCGCGAACTCCGAAGGTGCCTGTCCCGTCTGCAACGGGGCCGGAATCATCTATTCGGATATGGCGCTCATGGGCGGCGTGTCCGCACCCTGTGACGAGTGCGAGGGCAAGGGTTTCCAAGCCGAGGTGCTCGAGTTCGCCTTGGGCGGACTGAATATCCGTGAGGTCCTCGACCTGCCCGTTGACGCGGCGATCGAGCATTTCGGTGCGGGGGAGTCGCGTATCCCTGTGGTCGTGAAGATTCTGAAGATCCTCGCCGAGGTGGGACTCGGCTATGTCAGCCTCGGTCAGCCGCTGACGACTCTGTCCGGGGGAGAGCGGCAGAGATTGAAGTTGGCGGTCCATCTGTCGGCGAAGGCCGCTGATGCCGCGCAGGTGATCATCCTCGACGAACCGACGACCGGTCTGCACTTGGCCGATGTCGAGAATCTGCTCCAGCTCCTCGACGGGCTCGTCGATTCGGGGCGGACCGTCATCGTCATCGAACACCATCAGGCCTTGATGGCTCACGCCGATCACATCATCGACCTGGGGCCCGGCGCCGGACATGACGGAGGGTCGATCGTCTTCGAAGGCAGCCCGACTGAGCTGGTCGCAGGGGCGAAGGCGAACGGATCGCTGACCGCGGAGCATCTGGCACAGTACGTGAATTCCTGACCGGGGGAGCCGCTGCTCTTCAGGCCTCACTCAGGTTCCGCGGAGGCGATTCGGATGCTGAAATTCACGGTCTCGGGTTCAAATGCGGCAGTTGATTCGTTACGGTGTATAACGGCTCGGTAACGACCGGGTTACAGAACCGAAATGCAGTCGTACTTTGGAGAAGACACAGTGAACCTCTACAGCACAAGCCTCCGCAAGGTCGCCCTGCTCGTCGGCGCCGGCGCTGTCGCAGCCGCCGGGCTGACCGGAATGAGCGCAGGGCAGCCGGCCCAGGCATCTGAGAAGGGCGTCTGGGACAAGGTCGCCGAATGCGAATCCGGCGGAGACTGGCACATCAACACCGGCAACGGATACTACGGCGGACTGCAGTTCTCCAAGCAGACCTGGAACGGCTTCGGCGGTTCGGGCACTGCGGATGAGCACAGCAAGAAGGAACAGATTCGGATTGCTCAGAAGGTCCTCAAGGAGCAGGGGCCGGGCGCATGGCCGACCTGCGGTGAGAAAGCCGGACTGACGAAGTCCAATGGCGCTGCCGACGACGGAGGCGGCAAGAAGGACGATGGCGGCAAGAAGGACGACGGTGGCTCTGACGACAGCGGCAAGGTCGGCCTCGGCGGCAACGTCACCGTCGGCAGCTGAGACCACACGATGATCTGACGATCAACGATCTCCAGGCATGAACTCGTACGCAGCGATCGTGATCATGGAATGGCCGTGAGTGACCCATGCGTCGCTCACGGCCATTTCTGTCGGTGAGGGTCGTCGCTGCGCATTGTGCTTTCGTGTCGGGAGCGTCATTCGTGAGTTACGAAGCTCCTCTCCGTCTTCGGATAGAACGCCGATAATATACATTATGTTAAGTCAAGATTGAGAGCCGAGCCGCTTCCCCGTGGTTTCGCCTATAGAGTTGATGCTGACGATCGATGGCCGCAGATGTGTTCTGCGATCTGATGGTCCAGGTCTTCTGCTGAGTTCTGACTGGGAGGCGAAATGGCGACGAAGCAACCAGCAATGCGACCGACAGGCGAACCCGTCGATGACGTGCTCGACCGTGCAGGCGGTCCCAGGCGCGCCGAGGCTGATCGCCTGCGCGAGATCCTCACAGAGATCTCCGGCGAAGAGCCCGTTGTCTGGGCCTCACGCATCATCGGATTCGGCGAGGTCGAGTATCGCTACGAATCAGGACATGGCGGCACGATGCCGGTTCTCGCGTACTCCCCTGCCTCGCGTCAGCATACGATCTATCTCACGAGCGACTATGAGGACCGTTGGCCCGACCTTGCCTCCAGGCTCGGCAAGTACCGCAGCGGCACGTCGTGCCTGTATCTCACGCGCTTGAATGATGCCGACGAATCGGTGCTGCGTGAACTCCTCAAGCGCACTCGTGACCACACGCTCGCCGAATGGTCCGACTGATAGCATGTGTACTGAACAGTAACTCAGATCACAGTGAAGGGCGCCTCCATGACCGCAGACACCACAGCCGTGCAGACCGCCGAATCTGCACCCACCTTCAAGCTCTGGAAGAAGATGCAGGAGATGCCTCTGGGCGGCCTCGTCGGTTCATGGCTGTTCTCTCAGGGCATCTGCTTCAAGGCACCCTATTTCCGTACTGTGCGCCCGCAGATCAAAGAGCTGCGACCCGGGCTGTGCCGCGTCACTGCGCCCAACCGCCGTGGAATGCACAACCATATCGGCACCTATCACGCAATCGCGTCGTGCAATATGGCCGAAGTCGCCGCCGGTGTCATGACGGAAGCGACCGTGCCGCCCACTCACCGCTGGATCCCAGCGGGAATGACCGTGGAATACAACGCCAAGGCCAGCAAAGGGGCGGTCATGGCAGTCACCCGGCTTGAAGAGATCCCCGAATTCGGCGACGAGAAGTTCGACCTGATCGTCCCTGTGGATGTCCTCGACGCGAATGGCATCGCCTTCGTCACCGCACGCATCACCATGTACATCTCACCGAAGAAGCGCTGAAGCACCGCGGATCCACCAGGTCACCGCCTGGAACCCTTTACCGGCCCGACAGCAGCAACACGCGCTGAGCGTGCGTGACTCCCCCGCCGATCGGGCGTGGCGGCCTGTACCCGCCCTCAGGCCCTAAGTCGATGATGAGATCGCCGAGCTCGGTTGAGATGAACTCGGCAAGGCTCTCATTGATCGGCCAGTCATGTCCGGTGCCGCGTGAGAGATCAGCGGCATGGAGTGCGAGCTCGAGAATGCGCATCTGCACCAGCTGCGCTCCCGGGATGCTGCCGATCCGGTGAGCGACGGGCGCGTGGAGGTCGCATTCGTACACCAGCGCCCTGAACGACCTCTCGTGAGTCCAGAAGGAATCGAGCATGTCCTCTCCGAGCTGATCGGCTCCCCTGGTGGCTTCGACTTCCTCCGTGCTCGCCTGCTGCAGCAGCTTCGTGTAGCGGACTCCCCCGCCGATCAGGTGATTGATGAGCTCCGCATTCGACCATTCCGCCGCCCCGCTCGTCCGGTTCAGATCGGAGGTGCGGACTCGACGGAGGGCTGTGACCCAACATGCTTCTGCCTGATCGAGCTGAGTGGTCGTGACTTCATCCATGCCCTCAGCCTAAGTCCGGATGCCTGGGACCGTACCGACGATCTCGGGTGGTGTCGTTCCGCAAGGCGGGAAGGGCATCAGAAATCGCTCCGCTGAATCTCGAGTGTTGAGAACTTCTGGTCAAACCATGGTCCTGACCGTTCGGTCAGTATAAGTTGTTCCTGCGCGCTGCGTGATGGTATACCAATGTGGATCGCCGTCCTGCGCCCCTGCAACTCGACAATGAAGTGAGGAGCTGACCATGACCGTGGCCAGCGGTTCGGCCGACTACATCGGCCTCGCAAACGCACCGATTCTCTGGATACTCGCGATGGCGGTGATGGGTGTCGTCGTCGTTCAATCGCTCATCTACATGACCGCGGTGAAGAAGAACGCCGAGTCCGCGGGTATGAGCCAACAGGAAGTCCGTTCGGCCTTCCGCGCCGGCGGTGTCGCCGCCATCGGGCCATCGCTGTCGGTGGTCCTCGTCGCCATCGCTCTGCTGCCTCTGTTCGGCACTCCCCCGGTCATCGTCCGCGTCGGACTCATCGGGTCCGCCGCCACCGAGGTCGCATCTGCGTCCCTGGCGGCAGGCACCATGGGTGCCAACCTCGGTGATGAGACCTTCACTCGCGGCGTGTTCATCGTCGCCCTCATGGCGATGAGCCTCTCGGGCGCCGGCTGGATGATCTCCACCCTCATCCTCACCCCGATCTTCAAACGCAGCTCTCACAAGCTCGAGAAGGTCAATCCCGCACTCATGTCGATCATCCCGGGTGCGGCACTGCTCGCGGCCTTCGCGGCGCTGACCTTCCGTGAGCTGCCGAAGTCACCGACCCATGTCATCGCCGTCATCGTCTCGGCAGTGGTGATGAGCATCTGCCTGCTGCTCGCCAAGACGCTCAAACAGAACTGGCTGAAGGAATGGGGATTGGGAATCTCCCTGCTCATCGGCCTCGTCGCCGCCTACTTCGCCCACTATGCCGGTCTCGGCATGCCCGAAGCCTGAGGAGAGACTATGTCATCGATCATCACATCACCCTCGCACGCGGCATTCGAGCGCACCACCAGCCGGTGGGGCTCGATCACGCTGTTCATCGGATTCCTCATCGCCACCTCGGTGCCGTTCTATCTTCTGTTCGTCGCCGACGCGAACATCGATCTCGGAGAGATCCTCAAGGGATTCCTCGCCGTGTTCGCCGTCTACGGAGTCTTCTACATCGTCGAACCTCTCACCTATTTCCCGATCCTCGGACCCGCCGGGATGTACCAGGCCTTCATGATCGGCAACGTCGCGAACAAGCTGCTGCCCTCGGCGATCGTCGCCCAGGACACGATCGGGGCGAAGCCCGGCACCCGCAAGGGAGAATACGCGGCGACGATGGCCATCTGCGGAGCCGCGATCATCCACGTCGCCTCGATGGTCATCTTCGTCGGCATCCTCGGCACCTGGCTCGTCTCCCTCATTCCCGAGCCGGTGACCCTCGTCGCGAAGCTCTACATCCTCCCGGCGATCCTCGGCGGTGTCACCGTCCAGCTCATCGCTTCTCTCAAGCAGCTGAAATCGACGCTCATCGCCCTCGGCATGGCGGCGCTGGTCATCCTCGTCCTCGTCAGACTGGTTCCCGTGCTCGCGCCCGGCGACGTCGCCATCGTCGTGTTCCTGACCATCCTCATCACATGGTTCACCCGCAACAAGGCGGTCACGGACAAAAGACCCGACAGCGACGGCACCGACACCGTCGGCATCAACTGAGGGCTGACAACGTTCGGTGCTCGTCTGCCGAGACCGACCCCCGCATCCGACAATTCCTGCCAAGATGGCACCAGACCTCTGCTGAAAGGACATCATGTCACTCAACTCCGCCCTCCGCGCGTCGATCAGTGCCAATCTTGACCAGACGATCGCCGACTACAAGCACTTCCACCGCACTCCCGAGCTGTCCATGCAGGAGACGAACACCGCCGCGGAGATCGCCTCCCGGCTCCAGGCCCTCGGACTGAAGACACACACCTTCGGCGGAACCGGAGTCGTCGCCGTGATCGAGAACGGCGACGGCCCGGTCATCGGCTACCGTGCCGACATCGACGGACTGCCGATCAGCGAGGACACCGGACTCGACTATGCCTCCACGGCGGACGGCACTCTTCCCGACGGCGAGACGACGAAGGTCATGCACGGCTGCGGCCACGACACTCACATCACAGTCGGCCTCTACCTCGCCAAGCACCTCGTCGCACACAGGGACCTGTGGTCGGGAACAGTCGTCATGCTCTTCCAGCCCGGTGAGGAAACCGGCCAAGGTGCGCGCGCCATGCTCGATGACGGGCTCTGGGATGAGATCGTGCGCCCCGAGGTCATCTTCGGTCAGCACGTGTGGCCCGGTGCCGCCGGTCACCTCTACGTCAGCAGCGGCACCGCCATGGCGATGTCCGACTGCCTGCGCGTGACCGTCAAGGGCAAGCAGGCACACGGATCCCAGCCGGAGAACGCGATCGACCCGATCGTCCTCGGCGCCTATATGATCACCCGCCTTCAGTCGGTCGTGTCACGCGAGATCTCCGGCCGCGACATGTCGGTCGTCACCGTCGGCACCTTCCACGGCGGACTCAAAGAGAACATCATCCCCGACTCCGCCGAATTCAAACTCAATATCCGCACCTTCACCGAGGAGGTCCGCGCGGTCGTCCTCGACCGGGTCCGCCGCATCATCGAAGCCGAGGCTCTTGCCTCCGGAGCTCCGGAACCCGAGATCGAAGAGATGTATCGGTTCCCGCGGTGCTACAACGACCCCGAGGAGACCGAGTCGTTCCTCACCCATGTCGGAGCCGAACTCGGCACCGAACAGGTCCACCTGTCCGAGCCCGCCACCGGCAGCGAGGATGTCGGAGCGTTCGGCGATGACATCGGAGTCCCATACGTGTACTGGTTCTTCGGCGGCTACTCCCCCGAGAAGTTCGCCGATGGTCAGACCCCGCCCGGGAATCACTCCCCGTTCTTCGCTCCCGACGATGTCGAGACCACTCTCGAGACGGGCATCAGAGCCGCGTTGTCCGCGGTGCTGAGCAAGGTCGGAAAGGACCGCGCATGAGCGAGGAGGTGCTGTGGTGGTCGACCCGTGAGCTGGCCGGCCGAATCGCCGCCAAAGAAGTCTCTGCTCGGGAGGCTCTGCAGGCCCATCTCGACCGCATCGATGAGGTCAACCCTGCTCTCAACGCCGTCGTCACACGAGACGACGAAGCTGCCTTCGCTCAAGCTGATGCCGCAGACGCAGCAACCGCCCGCGGTGAGAGCTTCGGTGCCCTGCACGGAGTGCCGATGACGCATAAGGACACCCACGACACGGCAGGTATGCGCACGACCTGGGGTTCACCGCTCATGGCCGATCGCGTGCCCGAAGCGGATGCGCTCATCATCGCCCGGCTCAAAGCCGCCGGCGTCACGACGACAGGCAAGACGAACGTGCCCGAGTTCGCCGCCGGCTCCCACACCTACAATGAGGTGTTCGGCACAACCGTGAACCCCTACGACCGGACGAAATCGGCATCGGGATCCTCCGGCGGTGTGGGGGCGGTGCTCGCGGCCGGGATCCAGGCGTCAGGCGACGGATCAGATATGGGCGGATCACTGCGGTCGCCCGCATCGTTCAACAACGTCGTCGGTCTGCGACCGAGCAACGGCCGTATCCCCCACGTTCGACCGGGCAACCCCTTCGCGTGGCTGTCCCAGAGCGGATTCATGGCACGCACGGTCTCCGACGTGGCGCTGCTCATGTCGGTGGCTTCGGGGCCACATCCTTCGGCGCCGGAATCGATCCTGGAATCGGGCAGTGTCTTCGACCTCCCGGAGTTCGCACTCGACGCCGACCGCTCCCCCGACCTCGCCGGACTGCGGGTCGGCTTCAACCCCGACCTGGACGGACTGCTTCCGGTCGAATCCGAGGTGCAGGAGATCGTCGCTTCCGCCGCGCCGGTGTTCGGCAGCCTCGGCGCGCATGTGGACGAAGAGATCCCGGATCTCACGGACGCCGACGAGGTATTCAACGTCCGCCGCGCCCTCGACTTCGTGGGCTCCTGGGGCGGTCTGTATGAGGCGCACCCGGACAGAATCAAGGAATCGGTCCGGTGGAACATCCGCATGGGCCTCGACCTCACCGGTGCCGAGGTGGCTTCGGCCGAATCAGCACGCACCCGCCTGCACGCGGAAGTCGACAGCTATTTCGCCGGCCATGACGTCCTCGTGCTCACCACGTGCCAGGTCCTGCCGTTCGATGCGGACATCGAGTATCCCAGGCAGATCAACGGGGTACAGCTGGAGAACTATCTCGATTGGATGCGGGCACTGTGCCTCATCTCGGCGACGGGCTGCCCAGCCATCTCGGTACCCGCCGGCTTCTCGGCTTCCGGCCTGCCGGTGGGTGTCCAGATCGTGGCGAAGCCGGGGGCGGACGTCGAGCTGCTGCGAGTCGCTCATGCCTTCGAATCCGCCACTGGACATCACCTCAGACGGCCGGACCTCTGATCGGCATTCTGCGCAGGACGCGGCGTCGGTCGAGGCAGGTATGGCATACCTGGGCAGAGTTTGCCGAGCCTTTCCACACTGGAACGGTTCTAGAAAAGGTGTCAGGATATTCTCTAAGCAGGCGGAACGGATCCGCCTCGAACCGCAAAGGAGTAAAAGATGCACCTGAGCCCCGCTATGCAGAAGGTCCTCAACGAGCAGGTCACCCTCGAACTCGAAGCCTCGTTGGTCTACCTCCAGCTCTCCATCCAGCTCGATGATCTCGATCTTCCCGGAATGACGCGCTGGATGCGCGCCCAGTCCGAAGAAGAGCAGGTTCACGCCGCCAAGTTCACCCAGCACTGCCTCGACCGCGGATTCGCCCCTCAGATCGGCGACATCGCCGCTCCGAAGGTCTCCGGTTCGCAGCCGATCGACTTCTTCAAGGCTGCACTGGCCCATGAGGAGAAGGTCTCGGAGTCCATCCGCAACATCTACCGCACCGCTCAGGACGAGGCCGACCTCGACGTCCTGCCGCTGCTCCACTGGTTCATCGACGAGCAGGTCGAGGAGGAGTCGAGCATCTCCGAGATCATCGGTCGCCTTGAGCGCGTCGGCAACGACGGTGCCGGCGTCCTGCGCATCGATTCCGAACTCGGCTCACGCCACCCTGATATCACCGCCGACAGCGAGTGAGAACTGCATGACCGCTCCGGCTCAGCGCTCCGAGCGAGCTCTATGAGTCGAGTGTGAACTCGAATCGAGTACTCAAGCGGCCGATCCCAGCACGGGATCGGCCGCTGACGTATGCAGGACCGAGGTTGCGGGGAGACCGGTCCGTCCTCAGCCGAGGACCGACTTGCCGATGAGCAGCACGACCGGCAGGGACACGAGCATGACGACGGTCTGACCGGCGATGAGTGCAGCCATGAGCTTCGCATCTCCCCCGAGCTGCCGGGCCATGACATAGCCCGAACTCGCCGTGGCGATCGACTGGAAGAGCAGCCCGACCAGCGCCGACACCGTCGGGACTGCCAAGAGAGACAGTGCGACGAGGGACAGCCCCGGCAGCACGATCAGCTTGACGATCGTTGAGACGATGATCGCCCGGGCATGGGCACGCATCGAGAACACCTGCAGACCGGCACCGACGCAGAGGAGCCCGATGGGCAGCGAGGCGGCCGCCAAGGGTTCGAGGACCGTGGCCGCCACGTCCGGCAGACCCAGACCGCTGACATTGGCCGCGGCTCCCGCGACGCAGCCGAGCACGAGAGGATTCGTCACGATCGCCTTGAACAGCGCGAGCAGCGAGCTCGGTCCGGTGCGCAGGAACTCGAAGCCGAGGCTCGAGATGACATTCACCGTGGGGACGAGGATCGCCGCGATGATCGCGGCCACGGCGCTGCCTTCGGAACCGAACAGGCTGCCCGCCAACGACAGGCCGATATAAGTGTTGAAGCGGATCCCGCCTTGGAGCACGGAGGTGAAGGCCGGAAGATCGCGGGCGATGACCCGGCGGGCGAGGACGATGCCCAGGGACACGATCACGGTGGGGATGACGAGAGCCGCTGCCAAGCGCGCGAGCGGGACATGGGCCACATCTACCTCGGCGACGGAGGTGAAGAGGAGCACCGGAAGGAGACAGTAGTACGCGAGCTTCTCCGCGCCCGACCAGAATTCCGGACTCCGAAATCCCGGCAGTCTCTTCAGCACGAGACCGAACGCGATGAGCGCCGTGACGGGAAGAAGGGCGAGGAGTATGGGAACCAGGCTCACAGACTGAGAATTTCATGAGTTTGGAATCATTTCAAAGTTGAGTGTGTTTGACTCAATGTAGGACCCGAACGAAAGGAAGCACATGGCTACACGTTTCGACCCCATCCGTGACCTCGACCGATTCTTCTCCGAGGTGACCCGCACTCCGAACGCCACCACCTTGCCGATGGACCTCTACCGCGACGGCGAAGTCTTCATCGCGCGCATCGATATGCCCGGAGTCGATCCGAGCAGCATCGATGTCGACGTCGAAGACCGCACGCTCACGGTTCGCGCTCGCCGCGAGTCCGAGGTCGCCGACAAGGACGTGAAGTGGCTGACCCGAGAACGCACCAACGGCACCTATGCCCGCCAGCTCACGCTCGGCAACCGGGTGGCGCTGGATCGTATCCGCGCCGACTACAGCGACGGTGTCCTCACGCTGACGATCCCCGTCGCCGAGGAGGCCCGCCCCCGGAAGATCTCCGTCTCCCATGCAGCCGGACAGACCTCCCCCGAGGTGGTTGAATCGTCTTCGTCCGACGAGCCCCGCTCCCCCGGCCTCGACAGCTGACACCGGCGCCGGATTCCGACGGAATCACGGTGGCCGAGGTTCGGACGCCGAGGCGTTCCCCGGTTGCCAACAGCGGGCCGCACCCTCATCGGGTGCGGCCCGCTTCGTGCGTTTCAGGCCCGTTCGAGGAGATACGCCAGGCACATATACGGCAGATCCACTGTGCCGGACACAGGATGCTCGACACTGAAGTACTCGCGCAGGTTCGCTTCGACTCGGGCTCGTGTCCTCTCGTTCGAGCGCAGCCAATACGACCGTGTGCGAGCGAGGTCGACGATTCCGTCGACGGCGAGCTCCGTGGTGAATTCGACGAGCCTGTGGTCGGTGAGAGCCAGACCGTTGCCGGGCTGAGGTCGGTACTGCGGTCGATAGACGTCGCCCGCGTGCATGATCCGGCTCAGGCGCAGCACCCAGTCGACGCGGACATCGAGTTGGTTGATGAGGATGAGCAGCCGGCCTCCCGGGCGAAGGATGCGCGCCATTTCGGCGGCTGCTTGCGCTTCGTCGAACCAATGCCAGGCCTGCGCGACAGTGACGAGGTCGAGGCTCTCTGCTTTCAGGCCGGTGTCCTCAGCGGTGCCGATCTTCGTGGGGGCAGGATTGCGTTCGAGTGCGGCTGTGTCGGGATCGACGGCGATGAGATCAGCACCGTGTGCGAGCAGCCGGCGGCTGAGGATTCCTGTTCCCGCACCGAGGTCGCATACGCGCAGACCGGACCATTGCGGCTCCCAACCGGTCAGCGCGAGGTCGAGGGCGGAGTCGGGATATCCGGGCCGCACCTCGTCATAGACTCCGGCCTGGGTGCCGAAACTGCGTCCGTGGGCGGCCTGCGCACGTGGTCGCACCATCTGAGTCTGCCTTTCATCGAATTGCCTGCGGTCGTCCGGGTCACCGCTGCAGACCACTCTAGCGCCGTCGACATTCGCCGAGTCGATAGGATGGAGTCAACGGCCCGTTCCCAGCCCTAAGGAGCCAGCATGTCCGCACCGTCCGACCTCTCGTCCAAACTGGACGAAGCCTCCGCCGCATACGAGGAATTCGCCTCGCGCGGTCTCGCGCTCGATATCACACGGGGCAAGCCGGCCCCGGAGCAGCTCGACCTCGCTGCCGATCTGCTCACTGCGGTCAGCGGCGACGACTTCCGCACTCCCGGTGGTGTCGATACCCGCAACTACGGCGGACTCGACGGACTCATCGAACTGCGGGAGATCTTCGCTCCGCTGCTCAAGGTTCCGGCCGATCAGCTGCTGGCCGGCGGCAATGCCTCGCTGACTTTCATGACCCAGGCGCTGACCTTCGCCCTCATGCACGGCACGGTCGTCGATGATCGCCCGTGGGGGCAGGGTCCGCATAAGCTGCTGTGTCCCGTGCCCGGTTACGACCGCCATTTCACCCTGGCCGAATCCCTCGGGTTCGAGCTGTTGACCATCCCGATGGATGACGAGGGCCCGATCATCTCCGAGGCGCAGCGTCTGGCCGAAGATCCGGCGGTCAAGGGCATGTGGCTGGTGCCGATGTATTCCAACCCGACCGGAATCACGGTCACCGAAGCGCGGGCACGGGAGCTGGCTGCCATGCCGACGGCGGCGCCCGACTTCACTCTGCTGTGGGACAACGCCTACGGGGTGCACCATCTGCGAGAGGACCATCCGGACAATCTCGACATCCTCTCCCTCTGCGCAGAGGCGGGTCATCCCGAACGCGCATGGGTCTTCGCCTCGACGTCGAAGATCACTCATGCCGGGGCCGGTGTGTCGTTCTTCGCCGGAGGCCCGGCCACGGTCGATTGGATGCGAGCGAACCTCGGGAAGGTCGCGATCGGCCCTGACAAGATCAACCAGCTGCGCCATGTCCGGTTCTTCTCCGACCCGGCCGGGGTCGAAGCACATATGCGCAAGCATGCCGAGATCGTCGCACCGAAGTTCGACGCGGTGCTCAAGGCGCTCGAGGACGGACTCGGAGCGGAAGAGCTGGCGCAGTGGACCTCCCCGGACGGCGGGTACTTCATCACTCTGACGACGATGGAGGGCATCGCCGATCGCGTCGTCAAACTCGCAGGGGAAGCCGGAGTGAAGCTGACTCCTGCCGGTGCCACACACCCGTACGGTCTCGACCCTGACAACAACATCATCCGCATCGCGCCGACGATGCCGACCCTCGATGAGGTCGAACTCGCCGCTCAGGGTCTCGTGGCGTGTGTGCGCCTGGCCAGCTATGAGAAGCTGCTCGCCGGCTGACACCCGAACGCTGCCTGCAGACAAAGACAGGTCCGCCCCGAACCGAAGGGTTCGGGGCGGACCTGTCTGTACCGGAGCGTCAGATCAGTATTCGTAGAATCCGCGTCCGGACTTCACACCGAGCAGGCCGGCATCGACCATGCGCGACAGCAGGATCGGAGGCTTGTTCGCCGGGTCACCGGTCTCCTCATACATGCTCTCTGCTGCATAGAGACAGGTGTCGAGACCGACGAGGTCGGCCAGCTTGATCGGTCCCATCGGATGGGCGCAGCCGCCGACCATTCCCGCGTCGATGTCCTCCTTCGTCGCGTGTCCGGCCTCGAGCATCCGGACCGCACTGAGCAGGTACGGGATGAGCAGGGCGTTGACGATGAAACCGGGGCGGTCATCGGCCTGGATCGGATTCTTCCCGAGCACATCGGCGACGAAGGACGTCACGGTGCTGCGGACATCCTCGGTGGTGAGCACCGAGGACACGATCTCGACGAGCGGCTGGACCGGTGCGGGGTTGAAGAAATGCACACCCAGCACGCGTTCGGGGCGCGAGGTCGCCTGCGCGAATCGGATGATCGGCATCGACGAGGTGTTCGAGGCCAGGATCGCTTCCGGGTCGGTGACGACCTGGTCGAGCTCGGCGAAGATCGACTTCTTGATGTCCTCGTTCTCACTGGCCGCCTCGATGACGAGCTGACGATCGGCGAGATCGCTGATATCGGTGGTGAACCGCAGTCGGCCGAGCGCCTCGTCACGGGCAGCGGCATCGAGTTTGCCCTTGTCCACTGCGCGAGCCAGGGACTTCTCGATGCGGGCACGACCGGCGGCCGAGGCCTCCTCGTTGATCTCGCGGACGATGACGTCGAGACCGGACTTTGCCAGCACCTCGGCGATTCCGGCTCCCATGAGTCCGCTGCCGATGACGGCGGTGCGCTGGATGCTCATAAACTTCTCCTTCTTGGTCTATATGGTCGGTCGGGTGCGAATGACTCGGCTCAGGGCATTCGGGCGAGGAACCAACCGGCCGAGCGGATGGCTTTCATGGCCTCCCGCCGGCGTTCCCCGGGCAGAGTCTGGATGTAGACCTGCCCGTCGAGGTGCCCCACCTCGTGTTGGAGCATCTGGGCGAAGACTTCCGTGCCTTCGATCTCGATCGGCTGATTCTTCGCATCCACCCCGCGTACCCGAGCGAATTCGTAGCGTGGGGTGGGGAAGAACAGCCCGGGAACGGAGAGGCAGCCTTCTTCGATATCTCGCAGCTGCCCGCCGAGCTCGACGATCTCCGGGTTGATGACATATCCCGTGCGACCGTCGAGGTCGTAGCCGAAGGCTCGCAGTCCGACCCCGATCTGCGGAGCGGCGACGGCCGCACGGCCCTCGGGCCGTGCGGTGTCGACGAGGTCGGCTGCCAGAGCTTCGACGTGATCATCGAAGACCATCACCGGTTCGCACTTGCTGCGGAGCACGGGGTCTCCCCACAGTCGGATCTCACGTTCAGGCATCGATCACCACGACGAGGTCTCCGCCTTCGAGCTGCTGGACATCGGCGATGGCCACACGGGAGACGGTTCCGGCCGTCTGCGTGGTGATCGTCGCTTCCATCTTCATCGCCTCGATGGTGGCCACGGTGTCGCCGACGGAGACCTTGTCGCCCTCGTGGACCTGCATGGTCACAACACCGGCGAACGGGCTGCCGACGTGTCCGCTGTTATTCGGATCGGCCTTCTCCGCAGTCTTGACTTCGCTTTCGACGGACCGGTCACGCACCTGCAGCGGACGCAGCTGCCCGTTGAGGGTGAACATGACCGAACGCATCCCGCGCTCGTCAGTGCCGCCGATGGCCTGGACGCCGATGAGCAGGTTCTTGCCCTTCGCCAGCTCGACGGCATGCTCTTCCCCACTGGTGAGGCCGTAGAGGTACTCGGAGGTCTCTACGACGGAGAGGTCGCCGTAGTTCGAGCGCATCGACTGGAATTCCTTCGTCGGCCCGGGGAACAGCAGCTCGTTGAGCTTGTCCTTCCGGTCCCGGCCCGGCGTCTGCAGTGCTTCGGCATCCGCCGGTTCGAGATGCTCGGTGAGCGGCTTGGCGGAACGGCCGGCGAGGGCCTTCGTGCGGAACGGCTCGGGCCATCCGCCCGGAGGGTCACCGAGGTCACCGTTGAGGAAGCCGATCACCGAATCGGGAATGTCGAACTTGTCGGGGTTCTCCGCGAACTCCTCCGGCGCAACTCCGGCGCCGACGAGATGGAGCGCCAGATCGCCGACGACCTTCGAGGACGGGGTGACCTTGACGAGGTGGCCGAGAATCGAATCGGCGGCCGCATACATGTGCTCGATGTCCTCGAACCGCTCCCCCAGGCCCAGTGCGACGGCCTGCTGGCGCAGGTTCGACAGCTGTCCGCCGGGGATCTCGTGACGGTAGACGCGGCCGGTCGGTCCGGCGAGCCCGGACTCGAAGGGTGCGTAGAGTTTGCGCACCGATTCCCAGTAGGGTTCGAGGTCGCTGACGGCGTCGAGGCTGATGCCGGTGTCGCGCTCGGTGTTCTCGAATGCGGCGACGAGCGCGGAGAGACTCGGCTGGCTGGTGGTTCCGGCCATGGCCGCCGAGGCGGCATCGACGGCATCGGCACCGGCGGCGGCAGCTGCATAGAGGGTGGCCAGCTGTCCGCCCGCGGTGTCGTGGGTGTGGACGTGGACGGGCAGGTCGAAGTTCTCCCGCAGAGCAGTCACGAGCTTGACCGTGGCGGCAGGGCGCAGCAGGCCGGCCATGTCCTTGATGGCGAGCACATGAGCTCCGGCGCCAACGATCTGTTCGGCCAAGCGCAGGTAGTAGTCGAGCGTGTAGAGCTCTTCCTTCGGATCGAGGATGTCCGAGGTGTAGCACAGGGCCACCTCGGCCAGTGCCGTGTTCGTTCCGCGCACGGCCTCGATCGCCGGACGCATCTGCTCGACGTCGTTGAGAGCGTCGAAGATGCGGAAGATGTCGATGCCCGTGCGGGCCGCCTCATCGACGAATGCGTCGGTAACCTCGGTCGGGTACGGGGTGTAGCCGACGGTGTTGCGTCCGCGCAGAAGCATCTGCAGGTTGATGTTGGGCACCGCGGTGCGCAGGGCTTCGAGACGTTCCCATGGATCCTCGCCGAGGAAGCGCAGCGCCACATCATAGGTCGCACCGCCCCAGGCCTCGATGCTCAGCAGCTCGGGTGTCATGCGGGAGACGTGCCCGGCCACGGCCAGCAGGTCTCGTGTGCGCACACGGGTGGCCAGCAGGGACTGGTGGGCGTCGCGGAATGTCGTATCCGTGACGGCCAGGGAGCTCTGCTCACGCAGGGCGCGGGCGAAGCCCTCCGGTCCGAGCTCGGCGAGACGGTCGCGGCTGCCCGCAGCGGGTGCTGCGGAGAGGTCGATGCTCGGGAGCTTGTCGCCCGGACGGATGCGCAGGCCCGGTTCGCCGTGGGGGCGGTTGACCGTGACATCGGCGAGGTAGTCGAGCAGCTTCGAGCCGCGGTCGGCGCTCACTCGAGCGTCGAAGAGCTGCGGGCGTTCTTCGATGAAGGACGTGGACAAGTCTCCGGCGACGAATGCGGGATCATCGAGGACGGCCTGCAGGAAGCCGATGTTCGACGATACGCCGCGGATGCGGAACTCAGCCAGGGCGCGTTTGGCACGGCCGACGGCCTGAGCGAAGTCGCGGCCGCGGCACGAGAGCTTCACGAGCATCGAGTCGAAGTGGGGGCTGACGGCAGCACCGGCGTGGACGGTTCCGCCGTCGAGGCGCACACCTGCACCACCGGCAGAGCGGTAGGCGGTGATCGTGCCGGTGTCGGGGCGGAACGAGTTCGCGGGATCCTCGGTGGTGATGCGGCACTGGAGTGCGGCGCCCTTGATCCGCATCTCGTCCTGGCGCAGGCCGATCTCTTCGAGGGTGGCCCCGGCGGCGATGCGCATCTGCGAGGCCACGATGTCGACGTCGGTGATCTCTTCAGTCACTGTGTGTTCGACCTGGACACGCGGGTTCATTTCGATGAACACGTGCTTGCCGGCGCGCGGCCCGTCGGTTTCGAGGAGGAATTCCACGGTGCCGGCGTTCTGGTAGCCCAGCGCCTTTGCGAACTTCAGGGCATCTGCGTGCAGGGCGGCCGCGATCTCGGGATCGAGGTTCGGGGCCGGAGCGATCTCCACGACCTTCTGGTGGCGGCGCTGCACGGAGCAGTCGCGTTCGAAGAGGTGGATGGCGTTCGAGTCGTTGTCGGCCAGCACCTGGACTTCGATGTGACGGGGGCGCTGCACCGCCTGCTCGATGAAGACCGTGGGATCGCCGAAGGCGCCTTCGGCTTCGCGCATCGCGGCCTTGAGAGCGTCTTCGAGGTCGGAGGCCTGAGCCACGCGACGCATTCCGCGACCACCGCCGCCGGCGACGGCCTTGACGAAGAGGGGGTATTCCATCGATTCGGCATCGGCGAGCAGCTGCGCGATATCGGCCGACGGACGTGTCGAGTCGAGGACGGGGATGCCCGCATTGCGTGCTGCCGCCAGCGCCTGGACCTTGTTTCCTGCCAGTTCGAGCACATCGGCCTTGGGGCCGATGAAAGTGATGCCCGCTTCGGCACAGGCTCGTGCCAGATCGGGGTTCTCAGAGAGGAAGCCGTATCCGGGGTAGATGGCGTCGGCGCCGCTCTCCTTCGCCACCCGCAGCATCTCTTCGACGCTGAGGTAGGCGCGGACGGGATGACCCTCCTCACCGATCATGTAGGCTTCGTCGGCCTTCATGCGATGTTCGGAGTTGCGGTCCTCATACGGGAAGACTGCGACGGTGGAGGCTCCGAGCTCATAGGCGGCACGGAACGCACGAACGGCGATCTCTCCGCGGTTGGCCACGAGGACTTTAGAGAACATAGGTGTCTCTCACTTCTGTATCGGCCGCACTGGGCGACTGGTCGACAAGCTGTCGGGAACATACTCTACAAGTGACCTGGAACACCTCTGCGCCCGGGGGTCGACTTTGGACTGAGACGTGAGTCTCGGCGTGGTCGGCACGGCTCGGCAGCCGCCGATACGTTAACGTAGGAGGGTGCTTGTCCTAAGTATCAGCAGCCTCAAAGGCGGAGTCGGTAAGACATCCGTGACGCTCGGTCTGGCCTCGGCGGCCTACAACAGGGGGATTCCCACCCTGGTCGTCGACATGGACCCGCAGGCGGACTCGTCGACCGGCCTCGATGTGCCGACCTCGACGCGTGTCGACATCGCCGATGTGCTCGCTGCTCCGAAGTCCCAGAAGATCCTGTCCGAGGCGATCATCCCCTCCGGGTGGGTCGGTGACAGGCTCGGCCACCTCGATGTGATCTCAGGATCTCCGCGTGCCGCGGAATTCGATCGGCCTTCGCTGTCCGAGCGCTATCTGCGCCGGCTGGAAGATGCCCTGACTCGCATCGCGAAAGGCTACCGACTCGTCCTCATCGACTGTCCGCCCAGCCTCAACGGTCTCACCCGTACGGCGTGGACAGCGAGCAACCGAGTCGCGGTCGTCACCGAGCCCAGCCTGTTCTCTGTTGCGGCTGCCGACCGTGCCCTGCGGGCGACGGACGAGCTGCGGCAGCGTGGTGCCTCCGATCTGCAGCCACTCGGCCTGGTCGTCAATCGGGTACGTGCCGGTTCGACCGAACATGACTATCGCATCCAGGAGATGCGTGAGATGTTCGGTCCTCTCGTCCTCAATCCGCCCTTGGCCGAACGGGCCGTCATGCAGCAGGCTCAGGGATCGGCGCGTCCGATCCACTCCTGGCCGGGCAAACCCGCCGAAGAAGTCGCTGGCTCGTTCGACGCTCTTCTCGAACGAGCACTGCGCTCGGAGAACATCCGCGGACGACGCGGTGCCGCCCCGGCGAAGAACGGCGCTCAGCACCCCGAGCAGAAGTGAACGACTAGCTGCCCCCGCTCCCCCACCAACACGTCGACTGCCGTCGCGAACTCAGGTTCGCGACGGCAGTTCTCTGTTCCCGGGCGCCTCGGACACATTCGAGGCGCCCGGCGCCTCACCTTTCCGTTCCATACGACGACCGAGGCGGTCCGCTCGAACTGAGCGGACCGCCTCGGTGGTGGTGTGAGTACTCTGTCGGCTGTCAGCCGGACTTGCGTGCGCGACGGGCGGCGAGCTCATCCATGGCTTCGAGGGCCGCGTCGTCTTCTGGGACTCGTTCGCTCGGGAACTCGGACAGCGAACCTTCGACTTCGTTCCAGACGCGGCCGACGGCGATGCCGAAGACGCCCTGCCCTCCCTGGAGGAGGTCGACGACCTCATCAGGTGAGGTGCATTCGAAGACGCTGGCGCCATCGGACATGAGGGTGATCTGTGAGAGATCGTCGACGCCGCGGGAACGCAGGTGCTCAACCGCGGTGCGGATCGACTGCAGTCCGACGCCGGTGTCGAGAAGTCGCTTGACGATCTTGAGGACGAGGATGTCACGGAAGCTGTAGAGCCGCTGGCTGCCGGATCCGGTCGCATTGCGGATCGACGGGGTCACCAGATCGGTGCGCGCCCAGTAATCGAGGCGACGGTAGCTGATGCCGACGACCTTGCAGACGGTGGGACCGCGGTAGCCGGCCTCTTCATCGAGTACGGGCAGATCATCATCGAACAGCAGCCCTTGGGCTGCTGACGGCATCGGCGTCATGTCGACGCTTTCATGACTTGAGCGGTTCACACCGACTCCTCCTTAAAGTCCCTGGGGGAAGCGAAGGTCGCTTGGAAGGACCGAGAACATAGTCATTCTAGCTCTCTTCCCAGCGAACCTACAGTGGGATTCAACAACTCCAAGTTATTCTGCCGTCCCCGCCAGGACAAACATCTCGAGGTAACAATTTCCGCGTGTCGCCGTTACCGCAGTATTCGAACATGTCACATGGATGTCATTCAGGCGACCCGGAGCGGAAGGAGCCGGGGCCGAAGGGCCTAGTTCGACGGGCTTTCGCCGTCTGATTTCGATTCATCCCGGTTCGGAGGATCCGTCTTCTTCGGCTTGGCGCTCGTCAGCAGCTTGGTTTTGACCGTCGACGCATAGCTGTCAACGTATTCCTGTCCGGACAGGCGCATGATCTCGTACATGATCTCGTCGGTGACCGACCGCAGCATGAAACGGTCGACAGGAAGACCCGAATACTTCGAGAAGTCCATCGGTGCGCCGAAGACGACTCCGACACGCCGGAGCTTGGGAACGAGGCGACCGGCAGGCTGCAGCTTGTCCGTGCCGATGATCGCCACTGGAACCACAGGCGCGCCGGACTCGAGGACGAGACGCGCAATGCCAGTGCGTCCGCGATAGAGCTTCCCGTCGGGCGAGCGAGTGCCTTCGGGATAGATGCCCAGCGAGTTTCCCTCACGGAGAACCTTCAGACCCGATTCGAGCGACGCCTGAGATCCCGATCCGCCGCCGCGGTCCATGGGCAGCTGATTGTTGAGCTTGAAGAACCACCGTGTCACCGCACCCTTGATTCCGCGACCGGTGAAGTAGTCCTTCTTCGCCAGATAGACGACGGGACGCGGAGCGAGCAGCGGAACGAAGATCGAGTCCATGAAGTGGTTGTGATTTCCTGCGATGATCGCCGGGCCCTCGGACGGCAGATTGTCCAGGCCCCGCACCCACGGACGGAAGAGGATCCGCAGGATGGGTCCGGCGAGGACTCGCTTGAGAAACCAGTAGAACACGCGCACCCTTCCGACTACGACTCTTTGTCGTCCTCGGCAATCATATATCGACACGAACGGTGAACAGCGAAGTCCGTCTCGGACTCATCCGTGCCATGCTGGGAGCATGGAGATCGATTTCACACTCGGAGCGGACCCGACGGCCGCCTATCGCAGCCTCGACAACGGTTCAGCCTCCGCGGTTCTCTTCCTGCACGGACTCACCGGTTCGCCCGTCGCCTGGGTCCCGATCGCCCGCGCGATCGCAGCGGAGGGCGTCGACGTCAGCGTCCCCCAGCTGCCCGGACACGGCACCTCATGGCAGGACATGGACTCCACTGGATGGTCCGACTGGCTCGGCGAGGCGCGCACCGAGCTGGGTCGGCTGCAGGCCGACCACGAGCGTGTCGTCGTCGCCGGCCTGTCGATGGGTGGAGCCCTTGCACTCGCCCTGGCGGCGGCAGCGGGTGCGCCCGACGAGATCGTCGTGGTCAATCCTGCCCTCTACATCGACTCTCCCTTCGCTCCCCTGCTGCCAGTGCTCAGGCACGTCGTGCGCACGATTCCGTCGATCGGCGGCGACATCGCCCACCCGGACCGCGACGAGTACGCCTACGAACGGACGCCGGTGGCTCCCCTGGCCACGTTCCATCGTGCGCTGCGAACCCTGCGCGACGATCTGTGGAAAGTCACCCGCCCCGTCACTGCCATGGTCTCCGGTGAGGACAACGTCGTGAGTCCGCGGACGCTGCGTGCGCTGCGATCGAACCTTCCGCACCCGCCGAGGATCGTCGCCCTGCGCCGATCTCGCCATGTGGCGACCCTCGACTTCGACGCGAACACCATCGCAGAGGCGGTCCTGCAGGCGGTCTCCACCGAAACGACCGTGCCACGGCAGTCCGAGACCGGGGAATAGCTGGGGCCACGGAATTGCTGAGTCAGGTATGAACGACGACGGCACCGCTTCGACTCCCGACGACGAGGGCCGGGAGGACTGGCGAGGGGAGGTTCCCGATCCGGAGCGGATCGGGCACGACCGATCGCGCATCAGTGACGAGGAATGGGACGACCTCGTCCGGCAGATCGCCGAACCCTCGGCGACGACGGGTGATATGCCCGCCGAGGATGTTCGCGACGCCCTCGAGGACACCGAGCATTGGGAGCGCGAACCGGCGGAGCCGATCGGGTGGCGCACCGCTTCGCCCACTCTCGTGCTGTCCTGGGCCGCGGCTCTCGGCGCGGTCGTGCTGCTGCTCATCGGCGTGATCTTCTTCCGACCGCTGCCCGGGTGGTACCTGCTCATCGGCCTGGCCGTCGGCATCGGCGGCGCGGTCGGTCTGTTCTTCCACCTGCCGAGCCATCGTTCCGCCGACGACGGCGACGGATCCTCGGTGTGAGCGATGCTGGCCGCTTCGTGTCAGCGACACCTGAGAGACTGGACATCATGACCGTCCCGTTCGACCGCGCGCCCAGCGCACTGCACAACACTCAGCTGTCATTCGACAGCCTCGGAACTCCCCTGTCCGACGTCACCTTCGTCATCGTCGACCTCGAAACGACGGGCACCCGAGCCGGGCAATCGGAGATCACCGAAATCGGCGCGGTCAAGACTCTCGGCGGCGAGGTCATCGGCGAGTTCCAGACCCTGGTCAAACCGGAACACTCCGTGATCAGCCCATTCGTCGCCCGGCTCACCGGCATCACTCATGCGATGGTCGATGACGCACCTCCGATCAGCTCGGTTCTGCCGAGCTTCCTGGAATTCTCCGTCGGTGCGGTGCTGGTCGCACACAATGCGCCCTTCGACATCGGATTCCTCCGCTCGGCCTGCGAACGTCTCGACTACCATTGGCCGGCGCCCACAGTCCTCGATACCGTCACGCTGGCCCGACGCGTCGTCGGCCGCGACGAAGTGCGCAACCACAAACTCTCGACGCTCGCCGCTCATTTCGGCACCCAGGTCGAGCCCGATCACCGTGCGCTCTCCGATGCGCGAGCGACCGGCGAGCTCCTCCACCATCTGTTCGAACGCTTCGGAGGCTACGGAGTGACGACGCTGGAGGAGCTGTCGACCGTCAGGCAGTCAGGGTGGGCGAAGCGTCAGGCCAAATCCCACCTGGCCAAGGGCGTTCCCGCGGAGCCCGGCGTCTACATGTTCCTCGACGGCACTCGCCGTGTGCTCTACATCGGCAAGTCCGGAAATATGGCCAGGCGAGTGCGCGGGTACTTCAACGCCTCGGAGAACCGTGGCCGCATGGCCGAGATGATCACTGCGGCACAAGAGGTCAGCTGCCTGCCCTGCGCCCATGCGCTGGAAGCCGAAGTCCGCGAGATCCGCCTCATCGGAGAGTTGGCGCCGCCTTACAACCGACGGTCGAAGAACCCGGAACGCAATTCCTGGATCGTCCTCAGCGATGAGCTCTTCCCCCGACTGTCGGTGGTCCGGGCGAACTCGGCTCTCGAACGCTCCCCCGCTCCACCGCTGGGACCGTTCCGTTCACGGAAGTCGGCACAGGCCGTCAAGGAACTCCTCGACACCCTCTACCCCGTCAAGAGGTGCACGGCAGCGATCACGCAGCGCAGCCTCGGCGAACATCGTCCCTGTGTGAGTGCACAGGTCGGTCAATGCGGCGGTCCCTGCGCTGGGATCACCGATGTCGATGACTACCAGAGCTCGATCCGCGAGCTCTTCGCTCTGCTCGATGGGGACCTGTCCTCACTGCAGCGCTTGGCCGCTGAACGCATGCAGCGACTGTCAGGAGAGGCCCGATTCGAAACGGCCGCCGAGGTCCGTGACTCAATGCGCTCGGCAGTGTCCATCGCGGCGCGAGCCGAACAGGTCACGGCATTACGGAGAGTTCCCGAACTGATTGCGGCGGCCCCCGGTTTCGACTCCGGCTGGGACCTGGCGATCATCCGCCACGGGAAACTCGCCGGCGCCGGCCATGTGTCGACCAGGCAAGCCATGGGAGATTCTCTGTCGGCCCTGAGTTCGACGGCCGAATGGGTCCCTGCCCCCGGAGCGCTGCCGCAGGAGACCGACTCGCTCCCGGAGGAGTCGCGTCTGCTGGCCGGCTGGCTGGAGACCGCCGAGCTCGTCTCTGTGACGCCCGCAGGCGATCATGGCTGGTCGCTGCCCCGTCAGGGAGCGACCAGCCATGTACAGAGCTCAGGAGCGGTTCGACTCAGCGACTCTGTGTGAGACGTCGATGAGCTGTTGGAGCTTGTCCGCGCCGCCCCCGTTGTCGATCGTCGCCACCGCAGTTTCGAGTTTGAGGGCCAAGCGCTCCGTGAAGGTGCCCACAGCCGACTCGTCGGCGGCGACGAGCGCCGCTGCGGCGTTGATGGCCACGATGTCGCGCACGGCCGATCGTTCACCGTCGAGGACCGCGCGCGTGATGGCCGCGTTCTCATTCGGGCCGCCGCCGCGCAGATCGTCCTTCGTCGCCCGCTCGATGCCGAGGTCGAGGGCGTCGAACGTCGTGTGTTCGATCTCGCCGTGACGGACTTCCCACACATCGTTGACGTCGGTGTTGCTCAGCTCGTCGAGACCGTCGCGTGACCGGAAGACCACGGCCTGGTGCCCGCGTTTGGCCAGCGTGCCGACGACGAGCGGGGCCATCTGGGCATCGGCGACGCCGATGGCCGTATGCCTGGCTCGAGCCGGGTTCGTCAGGGGGCCGAGGATGTTGAACGCGGTGGGAACGTTGATCTGGCGCCGCACTGCAGAGACGAACTGCATCGACGGATGGAACACGTTGGCGAAGCAGAAGGCCAGTCCGACCTCTTGGGCGATCTGACCGGTCTGTTCGGGTGTGATGTCGAACCGCACGCCGAGGGCTTCGAGCACATCGGCCGATCCCGACGCCGAGGATGTCGCGCGGTTTCCGTGCTTGACGACCCGCTGTCCGGTGGCGGAGATGATCATGGCCGCGGTCGAGGAGATGTTCGCCGTCTTCGCGCGGTCGCCTCCGGTGCCGACGATGTCGACGGAATCTTCCAGTCCTGGCAGGGGAACGGCATGATCCATCATGGCCGCCACGAGGCCGGCGATCTCCTCGACCGTCTCGCCCTTCGTATGGTGTGCGGCGAGAAATGCGGCCATTGTCACATCCGGAGTCTTGCCCGACATGATCTGATCCATCGCCCAAGCCGCCTGGTCTCCATCGAGGTCCTGCTGGTGCATGAGAGCCATGAGCAAGTCGGGCCAGTTCTCAGCGGCCGCCGGAACCGTGGTGCGGGCCCCGGAAGCCTGAGCTGCCGGGGTGGTCTTGGGCGTCGAATCGGTCATCCGTCTGAACTCTCACTAGGGGCTGCCGCCGCCCCGAAGCTCAGGGCGGACCTTACCTGCGGCATACTATCGCGACTTCGACACGCGGGCGGAAGCGGCATCCGAAACGAGATTTCGGCACCAGATCGCGGTTTTTGCTACGTCGTGTAGAAATTTCTTTCTCGAAACCTGGGTAAAAGATGAAAACTCACCCCGAGACGGGTAATAATGGGGTTGTGTCAACTGCCACTGCATCTCAAACAGCGCCAGCACATCCGGTTGTCAATCGTCCGAATGTGACCACGGTGGGCTTCATCGTGTTCCTCGCGAGCGACCTGATGTTCTTTGCCGCGCTCTTCGCCATGTACTTCACCGTCCGGTCCGTTGTTCCGGAGCTGTGGGAGGCGAGGACCCAGATCCTCGACATCCCCTACGCTCTCGGCAACACGTTGATCCTGGTGTCGTCTTCGTTCACCTGCCAGATCGGTGTGTTCGCTGCCGAGCGGTTCCGTCCCCGGCGGACCGGGTCGCTGTTCAACATCGCCAAATGGGGAATGGTCGAGTGGTTCTACCTCACCTTCGCCTTGGGCGCGATCTTCGTCTCCGGTCAGGTCATGGAGTACGCGACCCTCGTCAGCGAGGGCATCTCGATCAGCTCCGACGGCTACGGTTCCGTCTTCTACCTGACCACGGGCTTCCACGGCATTCACGTGACCATCGGACTCATCTGCTTCCTGCTCGTCATCGGACGCGCCTACGGAGCGAAGAAGTTCGGTCACCATGAAGCCACATTCGCAATCTGCGTGTCCTACTACTGGCACTTCGTCGATGTCGTCTGGATCGGTCTGTTCGGCGTCATCTACCTGCTCCAGTAGCCGGCCCGAGATGCTCGGCCCCCAGGACTCACAACACTTCAAGCAAAGGACGATCAAGTGAAGCTTCTAGCAGATCGCCGCAGACATCCCATGGCGCTGGTCGCGCTTCTTCTCGTGGGACTGCTGCTGACCGGCGGAGCCTATGCACTCTTCACGCAGACTTCGAGCGCCAAGGCGGACACAGCCAGCGCCTCTGATATCGAAGAAGGCAAGAAACTCTTCGCGGCAAACTGTGCCACCTGTCACGGCATGAACGCCGAAGGCTCGAAGGCCGGTCCCGGCCTCATCGGCGTCGGCGCCGCTGCAGTGGACTTCCAGGTCGGCACCGGACGCATGCCGCTGCAGGCCAACGGCCCGCAGGCTCGCGTCAAGGAACCGCAGTTCGACGAAGAGCAGACCGCTCAGCTCGCTGCCTACGTCGCTTCGCTCGGCCCCGGGCCGGCAGTTCCCGAAGACGAGTACCTCGATGCTTCGAAGGGTGATCCCGCTGCCGGCGGCGGTCTGTTCCGCACCAACTGCGCCATGTGCCACAACGTGGTCGGCTCCGGTGGTGCGCTGACCCGCGGCAAGTACGCACCGAACCTGTCCGAAGTCTCCGAGAAGCACCTCTACGAAGCGATGCAGACCGGCCCCCAGAACATGCCGATCTTCAACGACGCGAACCTGACTCCCGAAGACAAGCGCGATGTCATCGCCTACGTCAAGGAAGTCTCGGACAACCCCTCCCCCGGCGGCTTCAAGCTCGGTTCGCTGGGCCCAGTGGCAGAGGGCCTGTTCATCTGGTTCTTCGGACTTGCTGCCGTCATCGGTCTGACAGTGTGGCTGTCATCCAGGGCCAAGTGAGTCTGACAGTGTCGTTCACCATCAATTACGAGAATAGACGGGGAATTCAATGACCTCGAAAGAGCACTCCGGCGGCGGCAGCCAGCTCGAGGAGTTGAACGGGTTCACGAACCCAGGTCTGCCCGAGCACAAACCGCGCCTGGCCGACTCGGACCCACGCGCCGAGAAGGTCGCCGAACGACAGGTAGCCGCCTGGTTCATCCTCTCGATGATCGGAACCATCTGGTTCATCGTGGCGTACTTCCTGTTCACCCCGGGCGAATCGATGCAGAGCATCCGCCTTCACAACATGTTCGTCGGCCTCGGTGCCGCTGTCGCGATGTTCTCCATCGGCTTCGGTGCAGTGCTCTGGGCCAAGAACCTCATGAGCGATCACGAGGGCATCGACGAACGCCATGACATCGGCGGCAGCGAAGAGGATCAGGCGATTGCGCTCGAGATCCTCCACCAGGCCAAGGAAGAGTCGGGCATCGCCCGTCGTCCTCTGCTGCGCAATACGCTCATCGCCGCTCTGGCGATCGCCCCGCTGCCGGCAGTTCTCGTCTTCCGCGACCTCGGTCCGCTGCCGGGCGACAAGATGTTCAACACGCTCTGGCAGAAGGGCACTCGCCTCATCCGCGACGTCGGCGGAATCCCCTCGGTGGATTCCGAACGTCCGATCAAGGCCGACGAAGTCACCATCGGCTCGGCCTACCATGTCCTGCCTTCGGGCATCGGCGACGAGGAGGCCAGCGAGCACCCGCTGAACGAGAAGGCCAAGGCGGCCGTGCTTCTCATGCGCATCGATCCCAAGGAACTCAAAGAGGATCCGGATCGCAAGGACTGGTCGCACGACGGAATCGTCGCCTACTCGAAGATCTGCACCCACGTCGGCTGCCCCGTCGCACTGTACGAGCACCAGACACACCACCTGCTGTGCCCCTGCCACCAGTCGACCTTCGACGTGACGGAACACTGCAAGGTCATCTTCGGCCCGGCCAAACGACCGCTTCCTCAGCTACCCATCACCGTGGACAGCGAAGGCTACCTGGTTGCCCAGTCGGACTTCCCTGAGCCTGTCGGACCTACGTTCTGGGAGATCAACCACCCATGAGTACTACACAGCCAACCACCACCATCGGGAAGGCGGCGAACTTCGCCGAAACCCGCGTCGGGGCATCTGTCCTCGTGCGCGAGTTCGGTCGCAAGATCTTCCCCTCCCACTGGTCGTTCATGCTCGGCGAGGTTGCTCTCTACAGCTTCATCATCGTCGTTCTGTCCGGAACGTTCCTCACGTTCTTCTTCCAGCCGGCCATGGGCGAACTGCACTACGACGGACCCTGGCTGCCGCTGCGCGGCGTCGAGATCTCCGAAGCCTATGATTCGACACTCGCGATCTCCCTGGAGATCCGCGGCGGTCTGTTCATCCGACAGATGCACCACTGGGGCGCGCTGCTCTTCGTCGCCGCATTGAGCGTCCACATGCTCCGCGTGTTCTTCACCGGTGCCTTCCGCCGTCCGCGTGAGCTCAACTGGGTCGTCGGTGTTCTGCTCGTCATCATGGGCATGGCGGCCGGCTTCACCGGCTACTCGCTCCCCGATGATCTGCTCTCGGGCAACGGACTGCGAATCATCGACGGCATCCTGAAGTCGCTGCCGCTCGTCGGAACCTATATCTCGTTCTTCCTCTTCGGTGGAGAGTTCCCGGGCATCGACATCGTGGCCCGCCTCTACACCCTGCACATCATGATCGTGCCGGCTCTGCTCATCGCACTCATCGGCATCCACCTCATGTTCGTCGTCGTGCACAAGCACACCCAGTACCCTGGTGCCGGAAACACCGAGAAGAACGTCGTCGGAGAACCTGTTCTGCCGACCTTCGCAGCCAAGGGCGGAGGATTCTTCTTCCTCATCTTCGGTCTGCTCTCGCTCATCTCGGCGCTGTTCACGATCAACCCGATCTGGAACTACGGTCCGTATGACCCCTCCCCGGTCTCGGCCGGTACCCAGCCTGACTGGTACATCGGTTGGGCCGATGGGTTCCTCCGCATCGTCCCGGGCTGGTTCGAGTTCTACATCTTCGGATGGCCGATCTCGTTCAACATCAACAGCGCCGTGATCGTCATGGGCGGCGTGTTCGCTGTCATGTTCATCTACCCGTTCTTCGAGGCGTGGCTGCAGAAGGACCATCGTGAGCACCACATCCTCGATCGTCCGCGCAACAACCCGACTCGTACCGCCATCGGCGTTGCAGGAATCATCTTCTACTGCAACATGTGGGCGGCTGCATCGGGTGACATCATCGCAGTGTTCTTCCAGATGTCGCTCAACGACATGATCTACATCTTCCGATTCCTGTTCTTCTTCGGACCGATCATCGGTTACATCATCACCAAGCGCATGTGCCTCGCGCTTCAGCGCAAGGACCGTGAAATCGCTCTGCACGGACGGGAGACGGCCCATATCATCCGTCTGCCCCACGGTGAGTTCCTCGAACGTCACGAGGCTCTTCCCCCGCACAAGCTGTGGAAGATCACCGCGTTCGAGTCGCCGGCCTACGTACCGGCCGAGCCGAATGCCGAGGGCAAGATCACGGGGATGGAGAAGCTGCGTGCACGTCTGTCTCGCTTCTTCTTCGAAGATCGTGTGGCCCCGGTGACGAAGCAGGAGCTCGAAGCTTCGCACCACGACCATGACGCTGTCGAGGGTTCGAACAACAAGGAACTCGGACACTGACAGGTCCGACACACCTGATACGAGGGGCTCAGCAGTTCAACTGCTGAGCCCCTCGCTCCATTCACAGAAGAGGCGGTCACTCGTCACTCTCCGTCGCGTACTCCGTTCTCCGCCTCCTGATGTGGATATCTGCACCTGACCCTGTCGGTCTCAGCAACTGCTGGCCAGGGGCAGTACCACCTGGATTGAGCCGCTTCCGCCTCGATCGGAATAGTCCCGTGTCGGTCCGATCTGGTTCTCCGCGAATCGGAACACCCGCCGTAGGCTATGAGAGCCACGTCCTGCGTCTCAAAATGCTCTGGCCGAGCACGAGTTCGTCTGAGACTGCCGACGGGCCGCTGACGGGCCTGCAGCAAGCTTCTGAACGTACTGCTCCGTTCGCCTCGGGGAGGCCCGAGCACGAAGACGGGCGTTCGTTCAGCGGTGCCCAGACGTGGAATCTGCCTCTCCCCTGGCCCGTTGCCTTGCGCCTCATAGCTGCTCTCAAAGTCTCGACTGCCGATCGAGGCTCATCGGCCCCGAGATTGGCAGAAAGAGAATGAGCCGAACGATACAGTGACACACTGCCGCATCTTGGCCAGCGAAAGAGTGTCACCAGGGCTCTCTTCAGCCTCCAGTCGCCTCCGGCTGCGTCTGCGTCCGCCCTAGTGGACGCTCGCCGCGATCCGTGGTGGACCCGATGTCGATCTTGGCGATTGCGTCGGCACAACGCCTCCTTCATCGCGGTGTGCTCTGTCGAATTGGTACTGAATGTTCTCAAATGCTCACCGAACAAAGTGATGAGTTCAGAACAGCCTGGACCAAACCGCAGTCCGCCTTTAGCTCCGGAAGAGCAGTCCGCCGCTTGCTCCGACTGCGAACGGCAGAAGTGCGACCCTGCGGGTGTACGTATGGGCCGCAGGGGACCACGCAAGCGTCCATCAGCCACTCCGGCGCCGACAAGGGACCGGAGGACGTGCCCACGATGATTTCTGTCCACCTGTGTCGGGTTTGTCCGCTGCCGGTGAATAGCACTGTGGCCCGGACTCGACTTGAGTCCGGGCCACAGTGGCTGGGCGATCAGATCACTGAATCAGTGGGCGAAATCGCCGCGATCGTGTTCGTAGGTGAGACCGACCAGAGCAACGATGCCGAGCACGACACCGAACGGGAAGATCCACCAACCCATGGCGATTCCGTAGAATGCGACGGCGGCGGCTCCCGCGCTGACGATCGGCCACCAGCTCCACGGGCTGAACATACCGTAGTCGGCATCGGCGTCGGAGATCTCGGCGTCGTCGTTGTCCTGAGGCTGACGACCGACGCGTCGATCCGTCAGCCAGAGGTAGACGCCGATCATCAGGGCCATCAGTCCGACGAGGAGCAACGCCGGGAATCCGACGAGCTCGGTGAAGTCGGTGAAGAAGCCGTAGAAGATCCCGACTGCGATGAAGAACAGGCCGCAGAGGTTGAAGACGTAGATCGATGACTTCATTTGGCGTTGTCTCCTGTGAGCTGGGGTTCTGCCTGACCGTGACCGCTGTATTCAAGCAGCTCGGGGTGGTTGAGGTCGAAGGCAGGACGTTCGGAGCGGATCCGCGGCAGCGAGGTGAAGTTGTGACGCGGGGGCGGGCAGGAGGTAGCCCATTCGAGCGATCCTCCGTAGCCCCATGGGTCATCGACCGTCACCTTGGGTGCATTGCGGTGGGTGATCCACACGTTCCAGAAGAACGGAACCATGGACAGACCCAGCAGCAGCGAACCGACCGTCGACACCTGGTTCATCCAGGTGAAACCGTCCTGCGGCAGGTAGTCGGCGTAACGACGCGGCATTCCGTCGACACCCAGCCAGTGCTGGACGAGGAAGGTTCCGTGGAAGCCGATGAACAGCATCCAGAAGTGGATGTGTCCGAGCTTTTCGTTGAGCATCTTGCCCGTCCACTTCGGCCACCAGAAGTAGAATCCGGCGAACATCGCGAACACGACGGTGCCGAAGACGACGTAGTGGAAGTGCGCCACGACGAAGTAGGTGTCGGACACATGCTGGTCGAGGGCCGGGCTGGCCAGGATGACTCCGGTCAGACCGCCGAAGAGGAACGTTGCGAGGAAGCCGATCGACCACACGATGGGAGTCTCGAATGTGATCGAGCCTCTCCACATCGTGCCGATCCAGTTGAAGAACTTGACACCTGTCGGAATCGCGATGAGCATCGTCATGAAGGCGAAGAACGGCAGTGCCACGACGCCCGTGACGTACATGTGGTGGGCCCACACGGTCACCGACAGCGCAGCGATGGCAACTGTCGCGAAGACGAGTTCCTTGTAGCCGAAGACCGGCTTGCGGCTGAACACCGGGAAGATCTCTGTGACGATGCCGAAGAACGGCAGCGCAATGACATAGACCTCCGGATGGCCGAAGAACCAGAACAGGTGCTGCCAGAGTATCGGTCCGCCGTTGCCCGGGCTGAACACATGGGAACCGAGGACGCGGTCGGAACCGAGCACCAGCAGCGCAGCAGCCAGAGGCTGGAAGGCCATGAGCACGAGGATGCCGGTGACCAGGACGTTCCAGGTGAAGATCGGCATGCGGAACATGGTCATGCCCGGGGCGCGCATGGTGATCACAGTCGTGATGAAGTTGACGGAGCCGAGGATGGTTCCGAAGCCCTGCAGGGCGAGTCCGAGGACCCACAAGTTACCACCGGCGCCCGGTGTGAACGTCGTATTGCTCAATGGCGCGTAGGCGGTCCAGCCGAAGGATGCCGCACCCTGAGGGGTGAGGAATCCGGAGATGGCCACAAGGCTGCCGAAGAGGTACATCCAGAAGGCGAAGGCATTCAGCCGCGGGAACGCCACGTCCGGAGCGCCGATCTGCAACGGCATGATGACGTTGGCGAAGCCGGCGAACAGCGGGGTGGCGAACATCAGCAGCATCAATGTGCCGTGCATGGTGAACAGCTGGTTGTACTGTTCCTTGGTCTCAACGATCTGCATTCCGGGCTCGAAGAGCTCGAGGCGGATGATGAGCGCCATCACACCGCCGACGCAGAAGAAGAAGAACGAGCCGATGAGGTACATGTACCCGATCGTCTTATGGTCCGTCGACGTGATCCAGTCGACGATGATCTTGCCCTTGCTCCGTGGAACTACCGGAGCATCAAGAGCCGCCTGATCCATCGTGGCGGTCATTTCTCAGCACCTTCTTTCGGGTACCAGTTGCGATCGTACTCCGGTCCCAGCTGGCCTGTGTTGCCCTGATCGGCAAGCGACTGCGTGTACTCCTGGAATTCTTCCTTCGACACGACCTTGACGTTGAAAAGCATCTCCGAGTGGTACTCACCGCAAAGCTCGGCACACTTGCCGACATACTCGCCTTCCTTCTCGGCACGCAGATGCAGGCTCTGATCGTGGCCGGGGATCATATCGCGCTTCTCGAGGAAGGCGGGGACCCAGAAGGAGTGGAGGACGTCGCGGGAGTGCAGGCGGATCTCCAGGTCGGTGTCGACGGGGAGGTAGAGGACGGGAGCGGTCTTCTCGGGGGCTTCGGTGCCGTCGAGGGCAACCTGAGTGCCGGCGTAGTAGACGTCTTCGGTCTCATAGTTGAAGTCCCAGGCCCACTGCTTGGCAGCGACCTCGATGACCTGCTCGCCAGGGGTGGAGTCATCCGTCGTCTTCTCCATGACCTGGACGTTCTGGAAGAAGAAGCCGAGGACGAGGACGACCGGAGTCACCGTGAAGAGGATTTCGATCGGCATGCTGTAGCGCATCTGCACCGGCAGTCCGCGATCGTTCTTGCGGCGGCGGTAGGCGACCATGGCCCACAGGATGAGTCCCCAGACGATGAGGCCCACGATGAGAAGGGCGATCCAGCCGCCGTTCCACAGCGCTGTATAGGCATCAGTGTGGTTCGTCGCGCCTTGCGATTCGACGGGAAAAAATCCTGTGGCGATCTGCTCTTTAGTGCAACCCGATAGCAACGCCGGTATCAACACGGCGCTCAGAATGCCGAGCCGCTTCGCCCAGGACCGCTGCGGTCCTGACTGATTCGGAGAATCCACGTGCAGCCTTTCACAACGTTCTGCGTCTCCAGGTCAGGCCGAGAGACGTGTACTTACTCTGTCACTCATAAGACTACCGCTACACGCGGTAGAAATTCACCTGCAGATGTTCATTTGTTGAGAATATGCTGACAGACACTGCCCCTGAGCGCGGAATCTAGGTGCGCGGAGTACTCCAGGCCGCTGATCTCCGACACGCCGAGGGTGGCGAGGTGTGATGTCTGCCACTGGGTGTCGATGAGCCAATTCCCCGGTCCCGTATCCGCATCCGCCGAGGTGGACCGGGTTTCTCCGCTGACGACGTCGGTTCCGTCGAAGAGTCCGACGAGGTGGGCCAGCGCGGCCTTCGAGGCGTCGCGCTGAGTGTGGAACATCGATTCGCCGGCGAAGAACGAACCGATGGCGACTCCGTAGAGACCGCCGACAAGCTCATCGCCGTTCCAGACCTCGACCGAATGCGCCCACCCGTCGTCGTGGAGGCCCTGGTAGAGCTCGATCATGTCCTCGGTGATCCAGCTGCCCGTCCGCCGCGGGTCGGCACATGCCCGGATGACGTGCATGAAGGCGCGGTTGGTGGTGAAGGTGAAGTGCTTCATCGATTTGCGCAGGCTCTTCGTCACACGCAGGTCACCGGGAAACAGAACTCCACGTCGTCGTGGAGCCCACCATCCCATCCGACCGGTGCCCCCGTGGCCGACTCCCATCGGGAAGAGTCCGGCCCGATACGACAAAAGGACCTGGGGCTGCGTTGCCGTGTACGACACGGCACGCAGATCCTCCAGGTCCATGAGAAGCGCTCCTCCTCAGCCGAGGCTGATCAGTGGAACGAGTCTCCGCAGGCGCAGGATCCCCCGGCGTTGGGGTTGTCGATGGTGAAGCCCTGCTTCTCGATGGTGTCGGAGAAGTCGATGGTCGAACCGCTGAGGTAGGGAACGCTCATCCGGTCGACGATGACCTCGACGCCGTCGAAGTCGCGGACCGCGTCTCCGTCAAGGAAGCGCTCATCGAAATAGAGCTGATAGATCAGTCCGGAACATCCGCCGGGCTGGACAGCCACGCGCAGGCGCAGGTCGTCACGACCTTCCTGTTCCAGCAGGCTGCGGACCTTGTCGGCAGCGGTCGACGACAGCTCCACCTCGTGGGTGGCTTCTGCTTTTTCGGTCACAGTCATGGTTACTCCTTTTCGCGTTCCTGTCCCCAGGCTACACCGGTGACAACGTCGGTGCCCGGCAAGCTATTCCCCATTCGTGTCATCCGTGGTCGCCGAGGCGCTGCAGCAGCAGGGCTTCGGCGACGATCGCGGCTTTGAAATCGGGCAGGTAGAGCGATTCGTTGGCGCTGTGGGCCCTCGCGTCGGGATCTTCGACGCCCGTGACGAGGATCGATGCGCGGGGGAACACATCGAGCAGATCGGCGATGAAGGGGATCGATCCGCCGATGCCCATCGTCACCGATTCGGTGCCCCAAGCGTCGGTGAGCGCCTGGCGGGCGGTCCGGACCACAGGGTCGTTCTCATCGGCCTGCCAGGGGCTTCCGCCCTCGGTCTCCCCGATGCTCAACTGCGCACCGAAGGGCAGATGCGCGCGCAGATGCTCCTCGACGGCCCGGACCGCCGAGGCGGGGGTGTCCCCGGGCGCGAGTCGGATCGAGAGCTTGGCCTTTAGGGAGGACTGCAAGGTATTCGAGGAGACCGCCACATCGGGAATGTCGAGACCGATGACGGTGATCGACGGCTGTGTCCACAGACGGGAGGCCAAGGTGCCTGCGCCGATGAGCTCGGTTTCCGCGAGCACCCCGGAGTCTGTTCGCAGCGTCGCCTCGTCGAAGTCGATGGAGGTCTCTGTGCTCGAGTGCAGGCCGGCGACAGCGACGGAGCCGTTGTCGTCATGGAGGGTTGCCAGCAGCTTCGTCATCGCGAGCATCGCATCCGGTGCCACTCCCCCGTACATTCCCGAATGCACGGCGTGGTCGAGGGTGGAGACCTCGAATTCGACGGCGCACATTCCGCGCAGGCTCGTCGTCAGGGCCGGAGTCCCCGCTGCCCAGTTGCCCGAATCGGCGACGACGATGACATCTGCGCGCAGGCGGTCCCGGTAGGTCTCGAGGAAATTGCGGAAGCTCGGGCTGCCGGCTTCTTCCTCACCTTCGAAGAAGAGCGTCACACCGACACCGAGGCGGTCGGCCAGCAGCCGCAGAGCCGTGAGGTGGACCATGATCCCGGCCTTGTCGTCGGCGGCTCCACGGCCGAAGAGGCGGTCGCCCTTCCGGGTGGCGACGAAGGGTTCGGTGTCCCAATCCTCGGCGCGGCCGGGCGGCTGCACATCGTGATGGGCGTAGAGGAGGACGGTCGGGGCGCCCTCCGGCGCCGGCACGGAGGCGACGACGGCCGGGTATCCGTCGGCGCCGTCCGACTGCTTCGCGGTGAGGATCTCCGTCTCGAGGCCGAGCTGACGCGCCAAGCCCGCGACAGCCTCGGCGCTGGCCGTGACATTCGCGGCGTCGAAGCTCGGCCAGGCGACGGAGGGGATGGCGACGAGATCCGTGAGATTGCCGAGAACCTCGTCGAAGATGGTGTCCAGTTCGGCATGCAATTGTGCACTGTCAAGTGCTGAAGTCGATTCGCTCATTCTCCAAAGGTAGTATTCATCTCGTGTTCGGAAACAAAAAATCTCGCGCCGAGGACGAAACCTCCGCCTCTCAGCCAGTCCATGACGACCTCTCCGCAGAAGCCGACGCCCGTCGCGAAGCGGAGGCGAAGAAGGGACGGCCCACGCCCAAGCGCAGCCAACAGGAGTCCGCGCGCCGTCAGCCCTTGGTGAACAAGGATCGCAAAGTCGCGAACAGACAAGCCAAGGAGCACCAGCGGCAGGAGCGCGACCGCGCACGCATCGGCATGATGAACGGCGAGGAGAAATACCTCACCCGCCGTGACAAGGGCCCGCAGCGCCGGTACATCCGCGACTACATCGATGCCCGCTTCTCGATCGGCGAGATCTTCATACCAGCCGCGATCCTCATCCTCGTCATCGCGTTCACGCAGCCGGTGCAGATCCAGCAGTACTTCACCTACGCCGTCTGGGGTCTCATCGCACTGATCGTCCTCGACGGGTTCGTGCTCAACTACATCCTCAAGAACCGGCTGCGCAACAAGTTCGGCGAGGTCGAACGGGGCATCACCTTCTACGCAGTCATGCGCAGCATCCAGCTGCGTCCGCTGCGCATGCCCAAGCCTCAGGTCAAGCGCCGCCAGTACCCCGAGTGAGCAGCCGGCTCGACTCGAGGCCGCGTGCGATGCGGCCGGGGAAGAACGGACCGGAGTAGATCATCTCCGAATAGAACTGAACCAGATCGGCGCCCGCGGCCACTCGAGCCCGGGCGTCTTTCGCATCCGCGACGCCGCCGACGGAGATGACGGTGAGCTCGTCGCCCACGTGCCTCTTGACCAGACGCAGCACCTCGAGAGAGCGTTCGGCCACGGGGCGTCCGGAGATGCCGCCTGCCTGACCTTCGGCGAACTCCGCCTCGGCGCCGGTCAGCACACCGCGATCGATCGTCGTGTTCGTCGTGATGAGTCCGTCGACGCCGGTGCGCAGAGCGAGGTCGCAGATCTCGGCCACATCCTCGTCGGCGAGATCCGGGGCGATCTTGACCAGCAGGGGCACATGACCCAGCGTCGACCGCGGGCGCTCGACCACCTCGGCGGCGGTGTCGCGGACGGCGGTGATGATCGGCTCCAGGCTGCCCACGGACTGCAGATCGCGCAGACCGGGAGTGTTCGGTGAGCTGACATTGATGACGAGGTAGTCGGCCAAGGGAGCCAGCGCACGGGTCGAGGCGGCATAGTCGGCCACCGCGTCGGCCGCCTCGACGACCTTCGTCTTGCCGATGTTGATGCCCACGATTGGACGCAGGCGCTGCGGGAGGGATTCGATCTTCCTCCGTTCGGCGGCGATGTTGAACGATGCCTGCCGGGCTCCGTCGTTGTTGAACCCCATCCGATTGAGCAGGGCGAGATTCTTCCGCAGACGGAACAGCCGCGGACGATCATTGCCCGGCTGCGCATGGGCGGTGATCGTGCCGACCTCGATATGTCCGAAGCCCAATGACGACAGAGCACGGACCCCCACGCCGTTCTTGTCGAACCCCGCGGCCAGGCCCACTCGGTTGGGGAAGGGCAGACCCATCACCTGAGCGGGCCGGACGGTGTCGCGGGCACAAACGACGCGGAGCAGGCGACCGAGCAGAGGAATGGAGTCAAGAAGGCGCAGCGCGGAGAACGAGAGGTGATGGGCCCGTTCGGCGTCCATGGGAACGAAGAGGAGTCTGAAGATCAATGAGTACACGCACCTAAGAATATGTCAGAGTCCCTCATCGCTTCAGCAGGCGCTCGACTCACTGCTTCAGCAAGTCGGCGTGTTTGGCATTAGGATCGAAGCAACGTTCAAAGACGACTGAAAGGGAACTCATGGCTGGTGCATCCACCCTCAGCAGCTACTCCACGACCTCACCGGTGAAGGCCACCGCCTCCGTTCTGGTGCTGGCGGCAGCCGACTCGACGGTCCTCGGACTCGAAGGGGCGAAGGCGGCGAAGACCGCCCTCGACGAAGCCGCTCGCGCCATCGGGTTCAGCGGAAAGGCCGGATCCACCGCTCGTGTTCCCGCTCCGAAGGGTGTCGCCGCCGACTCCGTCCTGCTCGTGGGGCTCGGGGACTGCGATCCCGATGACTCCGATGTCGCCGCAGCTGCTGAAACGCTGCGTCGCGGCGCGGGAGCGGCGCTGCGTGCACTCGACGGTGTCGAGTCGATCGCACTGGCCCTGCCCGCCGCCACTCCGACAGAGGTCGAAGCGATCACGGTGGGCGCGGGACTCGGAACCTACCGTTTCCTCGACTACCGCAGCGAAGGCGGGACTCCGGGCGAGATCACCATCATCGGCCCCAAGGGCAAGACCTTCGCCGCAGCCCATGACGCCGGCGCAGTGATCGCGGCCGCGACGAACAGAGCTCGCGATCTCGTCAACACTCCCCCACTGGATCTCTACCCGGAGTCCTACGCGGAGATCGTCAAGGACCAGGCCAAGGACCGCAAGCTCAAGGTCACAGTGCTCGGCGAGAAGGAGCTCAAGGCCGGAGGCTACGGCGGAATCATCGGCGTCGGCCAGGGTTCGACTCGTGGACCCCGCCTCGTCAAGGTCGAATACGCACCTCGCGGCGCCAAGCGCCATCTCAGCTTCGTCGGCAAGGGAATCACCTTCGACTCCGGCGGCATCTCACTCAAGCCGGCGAAGAGCATGGAGGACATGAAGTCCGATATGGCCGGTTCCGCGGCCGTCGTTCAGGCGCTCTTCGGCATCGCCGACCTCAAGCTCCCGGTGCGTGTCACTGCGTGGCTGCCGATGGCGGAGAACATGCCCGGGTCTTCGGCACAGCGCCCCAGCGACGTGCTGAAGATGCGCAGCGGCAAGACCGTCGAGGTCACGAACACCGATGCCGAGGGTCGCCTCGTCCTCGCGGATGCGCTCACCGATGCGGGGGCTGAGAACCCGGATCTGCTCATCGATGTGGCCACACTCACCGGTGCTCAGATCGTCGCCCTCGGCGAACGCACCTCCGGTGTCATGGGTTCCGAGGCCGCACGGGCAGAGGTCATCGCCTCGGCTTCCGTAGCCGGTGAGCAGATGTGGGCGATGCCGATCCCCGAGGAGATGCTCTCCGGGTTCGACTCCACCGCCGCCGATCTCACGAACTCAGGACCGCGCCCCGGCGGCATGCTCGCCGCTGCGGCGTTCCTGCGTGAATTCGTCGGAGAGGATGCGAACTGGGCGCATATCGACATCGCCGGACCGAGCTTCAACGGTTCAGCACCCTTCGGCTACACGCCGAAGGCCGCGACTGGAGCCGCGGTGCGCACCCTCATCGAAATCGCGAAGGCGAAGGCCTGAGCCCGGTGGTTCTACACGCTGTCGAGGTGAACGTGATGATGCCCACCTGTGTCCAATCAGACAGCGTTTTTCTTCGCCCCGCGCAAGAAAAGTGGAAAGATAAGACTGAAAGCTGCGTACTGCAGGCTTATTCACAGCTACGAGGAGAAATCCGTGAGTGACGAATTGACCTACGACCTTGTCGTTCTGGGTGGCGGAACCGGTGGCTATGCCGCTGCTCTGCGAGCCGCAGAGCTCGACATGAAGGTCGCTTTGATCGAACGCGACAAGGTGGGAGGCACCTGCCTGCACCGTGGCTGCGTGCCGACGAAGGCTCTTCTGCACGCCGCAGAAGTCGCCGACACCGCCAAGAACTCTGAGACCTTCGGCATCGAGGCCGAGTTCAAGGGGATCGACATCGCCAAGGTGCTCGAGTACAAGGACGGGGTCATCACCCGCAACTACAAGGGTCTGCAGGGTCTGGTCAAGGCTCGCGGAATCGACACCTACTTCGGCACCGGCAAGCTCGTCGGCAAAGACACTGTCGAGGTCACCGGCGAAGACGGCAACCACACCGTCAAGGGCACGAACGTTCTGCTCTCGACCGGTTCGACATCGAAGACCATCGGTCTCGAGGTCACCGACCGCGTGATCACGAGCACCGAGGCTCTCCAGCTCGACAAGGTCCCGAGCTCGGCCATCGTGCTCGGCGGCGGCGTCATCGGCGTCGAGTTCGCCAGCGTTTGGAACTCCTTCGGAGCTGACGTCACGATCGTCGAGGGCCTCAAGCACCTCGTTGCCAACGAGGACGAGACCATCTCGAAGAACCTCGAGCGCGCCTTCAAGAAGCGCAAGATCAAGTTCAAGCTCGGCGTCATGTTCAAGGGCGTCGAAGAGACTGCCGACGGGGTCAAGGTCACTCTCGAAGACGGTTCGACGCTCGAGGCGGAGTACCTCCTCGTCGCCGTCGGCCGCGGCCCAGTCACCGAGGGCTTCGGCTTCGAAGAGCAGGGTATCCCGATGGATCGCGGGTTCGTCCTCGCCAATGAACGTCTCCACACCGGCGTCGGCAACATCTACGCCTGCGGCGATATCGTCCCCGGACTCCAACTGGCCCATCGCGCCTTCGGCCAGGGCATCTTCATCGCGGAGGAGATCGCCGGCCTCAACCCGGCACCGGTCGTCGAATCGGGCATCCCGCGCGTGACGTACTGCGAACCGGAGATCTTCTCCGTCGGACTGTCCTCCGCTCAGGCGGAAGAGAAGTACGGAGCGGACCAGGTCGAATCGCTCGAGTACAACCTCGGCGGCAACGGCAAGTCCGTGATCCTGGGCACCACAGGCCTGATCAAGGTCATCCGCGAGAAGGACGGTCCGGTCGTGGGCGTGCACGGAATCGGTGCTCGCCTGTCCGAGCAGGCCGGTGAAGCGCAGCTCATCGTCAATTGGGAAGCATTCCCCGAGGAAGTCGCGCAGCTCATCCACGCGCACCCCACGCAGAACGAAGCACTCGGCGAGGCGCACTTGGCCCTGGCCGGCAAACCCCTGCACTTCCACTCATAAGATCCGAGGAGACGAATACTCATGTCGAATTCCGTTCAGATGCCGGCTCTCGGAGAGTCGGTCACCGAGGGCACTGTCACTCGCTGGCTCAAGGAAGTGGGCGAAGAAGTCGAGGTAGACGAGCCGTTGCTCGAGGTGTCGACCGACAAGGTCGACACTGAGATCCCGAGCCCCTACGCAGGCACCCTCGAGAAGATCCTGGCCGAAGAAGATGACGTGGTCGAGGTCGGCGGCGACCTCGCCTACATCGGCGACGGCAGCGGCGCTTCAACCCACGACGAGGAACCTGCGGAGGAACCCGCCGAGGAGCCTGCAGAGGCCCCGGCTGAAGAAGCACCCGCCGAAGAAGCACCGGCGGCCGAAGAGGCCCCGGCCGAGGATCCGAAACCTGCCGCTTCGGATTCAGGATCCTCCGAAGGCACCGAGATCACAATGCCCGCGCTCGGCGAATCCGTCACCGAGGGCACCGTGACCCGCTGGCTCAAGGAAGTCGGTGAAGAGGTCGAGGTCGACGAACCGCTCCTCGAGGTCTCCACCGACAAGGTCGACACCGAGGTCCCCTCCCCCGTTGCCGGAGTCGTTCAGGCTCACTTGGCGGAAGAGGACGATACCGTCGAGGTCGGCGCGCCTCTGGCTCGCATCGGTTCCGGTGCCCCGGCCGAATCCGCACCGGCTGAGGATGCGCCCAAGGAAGAGGCCCCCGCCGAGGAAGCTCCGGAGCAGGAAGCCCCCGCCGAAGAGGCTCCGAAACAGGAAGCCCCCAAGGAGGAGGCAGCGAAGCAGGAATCGGCTCCCAAGCCGGCCGCGACCGCATCCGCACAGTCCGCCTCGGCCGCTCAGGCCGAAGAGCCGGTGGAAGCAGCTGCACAGGCACCTGCCGCCGCCGACACCGTCGGTGAGAACGCTGCCTACGTCACTCCCCTCGTGCGCCGTCTGGCCCGCGAGAAGGGTGTCGACCTCTCGCAGGTCTCCGGCACCGGAGTGGGCGGTCGCATCCGCAAGCAGGATGTCGAATCGGCCGCGAAGAACGGCCCTGCTGCCGCTCCCGCGGCACAGTCCGGCGCATCGGCCGGAGCTCCGAAGGCTCCGTTCAAGGTCGAGATCCCCGAGGAGGCTGCGAAGCTGCGCGGCACCACGGAGAAGGCTTCGCGTATCCGCCAGACCATCGCCAAGCGCATGAGCGAGTCACTCGATGTCTCCGCTCAGCTCACGCAGGTCATCGAAGTGGATATGTCTCGCGTCGTCAAGCTGCGCAAGGCCAATAAGGAGGCATTCCAGGCCAAGCACGGTTCGAAGCTGACCTACCTGCCGTTCTTCGCCAAGGCCATCGTCGAAGCGCTTCAGGTGCACCCGAAGGTCAACGCTCAGTACGATCTCGAGTCGCAGCAGATCACCTACTTCGATCACGAGCACCTGGCCGTTGCGGTCGATACCCCGCGCGGACTGCTCGTGCCCGTGATCAAGGATGCCGGTGACCTCAGCGTCGCAGGTCTGTCGAAGGCCATCGACGATGTCGCCGACCGGACCCGCAACAACAAGATCATGCCGGACGAGCTTTCGGGTGGAACCTTCACGGTGACCAACATCGGTTCCGTCGGGGCACTGTTCGACACGCCGATCATCAACCAGCCGCAGATGGGCATCATCGGCACGGGCGCGATCGTCCGCCGTCCCATCGCCGTGAAGACGGCCGACGGCGATGAGGCGATCGCCATCCGCGACATGGTGTACCTGCCGTTGACCTACAACCACCAGCTGGTCGACGGTGCGGATGCAGGACGATTCCTGCAGACCATCAAGGCACGTCTGGAAGAAGGCAACTTCGAGGCCGATCTCGACCTCTGAGCCTGACTCTCCGACACACCTGATCGAGGGGCCGACCATTCGTGGTCGGCCCCTCGGGCCATTCACCGCGTCGTCGCCTCCCGGACCTCCGCTACGAGCCATGTACCCTCGACTCTGTGCAGTTCGAACTCGACGGTCTGCTCGGCGAACTCCACCAGGGCGGCCCCGGTGCCTCCGCTCGACCGCATAAGCGCCGAGGCGACCACCCGGTCATCGTCGGCGGCGACGATCTCCACGTCCTCGACATCGATCGAATAGTCGGAGTCGGCATACGCCGAGGGATCGATGAGCTCATCGGCTGCTGCGGCAGCCGAGTCGGGCACCGTCAGTGCCTTCAGAGCCGCCTCGTCGCCATTGCTGAGAGCTGCTGCGCGTGACTCGCACAGTTCCTCGAGGACGGCGGACACGTCGTCTGCGCTCGGCGTCGACGTCGCTTCGGGCGGCCGGGTCGCCCCCTCGGCGGACGGCGCCTCTTCTCCGCTCACGGCCGCGGTGGACGACCATGAGGACCAGACGACGACTCCGCCCAGAACCGTCAGGCACACGGCGAGGCCGATGAGCAGGGTGCCGTGACCGAACACACGATGCAGGTCCACCGCCCGCAGGCGGGTCCACAGGGAGCCCACGGAGCCCAGCAGCGGTACCATCCACTCCTTTCGGCCGCCTGCGCGTCGGCGATCACGTCTCGAGCGTCGCGAGCTCTTCGCCTCGGCGCGCAGCGGAGTCACTCCGCCTCCGCGCAGAGGCGGGGCCGGTGCGCTGTGCGTCGAACCGCTGTCCTCCTCGGATCGCCGGTGCGGTCTGAGTCCGGTTGCCACGCGCAGACGAGCCGTGAGGGCCGATTCCGGCGACGTTCCGCTCTCGGCAGGCACCATTGGAAGCGCAGCGGGACGGTCGAGTGTACGAAGGGAATCCGCCGCCTCGGCGAGGGCGGTGCCCAACACGATTTCGGACGCCGCATCGTCCAGGAGGCCTGCGACGAGCGACCGCAGAGCCGACGATGACTCGGACAGAGCGAGGTCGACGGGAAGCAGCACCTCGGCCCACGGCCGCCCGTGGACGGCGTGATAGATCATCTCTCCCACGGCGCGGCGCGGTGTCGTCGCAATGGGCGCCGAGACTCCGGGAATGAGGACCGGTCGACCGTGGGCGTCGAGGGAGAACGCGGACAGAGTGAGCCGATCCTCTGGTCGCGTGCACGTCGTGAGCTCCTCGATGATGCCCAGGAACAGGGTGCACAGCTCGGCCTCGGTCAGTCCCTGATAGGTGCGGATCACGTCGAGGACGAGACCACCGGGCGAAGCGGGGACGATGAGAAGGGAACGGGCGCCGGTCGGAAGAGCCACCTCGGTGAGGGCGAGAACACGGGGGTCGTCGGCATCGAAATCATTGTGCACGACGCCCCATGCACTGCGACCGTCGGAATCGACGACGCGATGGATATCATCCGCGATCGTTGCTTGGAACTCCCATGTCATGGTTCGTCATCTCCGTTGATGATGATCAGTCGCATTTAGTGTTGTTTAATGATGCTCGCCGATGTCGTTATGTGTCAAGGGCCACAGCCTCGGTGGAGGTCGCCAGATGTGATTGGAAACAAATTGAACACTGGGGTCAAGAGTCATAGTGTGGAGCCATGCCCCTGGCCACAGAAACGCTCGGGTTCGCCCCTGTCCTCTCGGACTATCGGCAGACTTGGGAATTGCAGAAGAGATACCACGACGAAGTGCTCGCCGGCGACCGTCGATCGACGATCCTACTCCTCGAGCATTCCCCGGTCTATACGGCCGGCAAGCGCACCGAGGACTTCGAACGACCGACCGACGGCACAGATGTCATCGACGTCGACCGCGGCGGGAAGATCACCTGGCACGGTCCCGGACAGCTGGTCGCCTACTGCATCTACAAGCTCAACGACCCCAAAGAGGTCCGACTCTTCGTGTCCCAACTCGAGGACGCGATGATCCGACTGCTCTCCGAATACGAGATCGAGGCGACCACGATCGAGGGCCGGGCCGGTGTCTGGCTGCGCGGCGACGAACTCCGTCGCGACCGCAAGATCGGTGCCATCGGCATCCGCATCCACGAAGGCGTGACGATGCACGGCCTGGCCCTGAACTGCAGCAACGACCTCGGCGCCTATGAGTCCATCATCCCGTGTGGGATCACAGACGCCGACACCACGTCCATCAGTGCTGAGCTCGGTCGGACCGTCACTCCCGAAGATGTGGCGCAGCGACTCGACGAAATCCTGCACGAGACCATCACCGCTTAGGAGAACTCAGATGACGATCGCACCAGAGGGCCGCCGCATGCTCCGCGTCGAAGCCCGCAACTCCGAGACTCCCATCGAGGACAAGCCGGCCTGGATCAAAGCGAAGGCCCATATCGGCCCCGAATACACCGCACTGAAGTCGCTCGTGCGCAAGCAGGAGCTGCACACGGTCTGCGAAGAGGCAGGCTGCCCGAACATCTTCGAATGCTGGGAAGATCGCGAAGCGACCTTCCTCATCGGCGGCGAACAGTGCACCCGGCGCTGTGACTTCTGCCAGATCGACACCGGCCGACCGGCTGAATTCGACGCTGACGAACCTCGCCGCGTGGCCGCCTCGGTGGCGGAGATGGGTCTGCGCTACTCGACGATCACCGGTGTGGCACGAGACGACCTCGAAGACGGCGGCGCCTGGCTCTATGCAGAGACCGTGCGCCAGATCCACGACCTCTCGTATGTCGACGGACGCGGCACCGGCGTGGAGCTGCTCATCCCCGATTTCAATGCCAAGCCGGATCAGCTCGCCGAGGTGTTCTCCTCCCGACCTGAAGTGCTCGCGCACAATGTCGAAACGGTTCCGCGCATCTTCAAGCGCATCCGTCCCGCATTCCGCTACGAACGATCGCTGTCGGTGATCACTCAGGCCCGCGAGGCCGGCCTGGTCACGAAATCGAACCTCATCCTCGGGATGGGTGAGACGAACGACGAGATCATCTCCGCACTGCAGGACCTCCACGATGCCGGCTGCGACCTCATCACCATCACGCAGTACCTGCGTCCCTCTCCTCGGCACCATCCCGTCACCCGGTGGGTCAAGCCCGCCGACTTCGTGATGCTGCGCGATGCTGCAGAGGAGATCGGCTTCCTCGGCGTCATGTCGGGTCCGCTCGTGCGTTCGTCGTACCGTGCAGGCCGCCTGTGGGCCACCGCCATGCGCCGCCGCGGAGAGGAGATCCCCTCGCATCTGGCGCACCTGGACAAGCACACCCCCGCCAAGCAGGAGGCGCAGGCCGTTGTGGATACCTTCGGCCCCGGCGAAGAGGTAGACTTGACTGCTGAGCAATGAGCGTCGGCCTCCCCCTGATTACCGGAGGCGACGCCGCAACGCCCCTCAAGAGCAAGTGAGAGAATGAGCGAAGAACCGCGTAAGGGACTCTTCCGGCGCAAGCCAAAGGATCCGAACAAGAAGCCCGGCCGACTGGCGCAGATGCGTCAGGTCTACGAGCTGTCCGCCAAACATAACAAAGCGACCCCGTGGCTGCTGGCTGCGGCGATCCTCGGATGCACGCTCATCGGTCTGCTGATCGGTCTGCTCATCGGCGGCACCACCGCGATCTTCACGACGATCCTCGGCTTCATGGTCGGTCTGCTGTTGGGCATGTTCATGCTCGGCCGCTTCGCCGAGACCGCCGCTTTCGCTCAGATGGACGGACAGCCCGGAGCCTTCGGCGCCGTTCTCAACACGGCCCGCCGCGGATACCTGATGGATGAGAAGCCCATCGCCGTCGATCCGAAGAGCCGCGACCTCGTGTTCCGATCGACCGGTCGCGCCGGCGTCGTGCTGCTGAGCGAAGGTCCGAAGGGACGCAGCGCGAAGCTGCTGGCCAAGGAGAAGAAGCGCCACGAGCGCATCCTCCCCAATGTTCCGGTCCACACCTTCCAGGGTGGCAAGGAAGAGGGCCAGCTCGCGATGAAGCAGGTCGTCCCGGCCGTGCAGAAGCTGCCGCGCAAGCTCAACCGCGCCGAGGTCCTGGCCGTGCGCAATCGTCTGGCTGCTCTCGGGACGCAGGGCACGCGCCCGCCGATCCCGAAGGGCATCGACCCGAACAAGGCCCGCCCGAACCACAAGGCGATGCGCGGACGCTGATCCGCATCCCCTCCGCCGAAATCCCACGGCCGAGGCGAAAGAAAGCGGCGCCGACTCAACGAGAGTCGGCGCCGCTTCCCATTCCCGTCCATTCCCCTCTTACTACCTGACGGCGGCCCAGCAACCTCGCGCGAGGTTGCTGGGCCGATCCTTCTATGTCTGTCAAGCCGGCGTGGGAATTGTTTCTAGCCCGTTGAGAATCTTGAAAACTCGACGCGCGAGATACCATTTGAGCTTGCGCTTGAGCTCCCTCTTCGACTTCTTCGTCGGGTCCTCACCAAAGCGCTGGGCAACATAATCCCTGGTTCTCTCATCGTGGATCATCCGGTTCGTGATCACCGTGTGCAGGGCCCGGTTCAACTGCCGATCCCCACCCCTGTTCAACCGGTGTCGTTGCGTGTTGCCCGACGAAGCAGGGATCGGATTCGCCCCTGCCAGGGCTGCGAACGCAGCCGCGTTACGGACTCGTCCCGGATGCGACCAGGCGGTGAAGAACACCGCGGCAGTGAACGTACCGATCCCGGGTTCGGCCAGCAAGACTGCCGCCGGACTGGCCTCAACAAGTTCAGCGAGCTTGTCATGGTTGTCCTGCAGATCGTCATCAAGATCGAGGACGCGTTGAGCTAAACGGACCGCTTCGTCCCGGGACGTGGCCAGGCCGATGTCTTCCTTCCTCGACCGCCACTTCGAGATCTCGACGAACTGGGCATCGGTCAACGAGTTACGGGCATCAATTCCCAGAGCGACAGTGCGCACCAACGCGGTCAGGGAGTTGATCATCCGGGTCCGTTCGGTGGTCATCGCGTCCCGGGCTGCCAACAGCACGCGCAGGCCCTGGCGGACTCCTTCGCCTTGGCGTGGCCACCGCAGCTGGTCGGTGTGTAGCGCCAGCACGGACTTCGCGATCCGGTAGGAGTCGAGCTCATCGCTCTTACCCACGCCGTACCGGGCTTTGGCATCCATGCGTCCAGCTTCGACCACGGGGTATTCGGTCGTGGCGATATGACCGGTCAGCACCGCCCCGTAGGATGCGGTTCCTTCCACGACCCACAGGGTGTCGAGGTCACCTTTCGTCCACCGGCCTGCCCAGGTCAGGGCCCGTTTGATGCCGGCCCGAGATGTCGGGAAGCTGCCGGTAGCCACGAGGATGCCGGTGTTGGTGATGATCGTGTAGACGTGTTTTCTGGCGTGTGTATCGACGCCGATGAAGAAGTTGTATAAGTGCGCGACAATGGACATAGCGGTTCGAAGCTCCCTGTTTGACCGATAGGTTGTGCGGCCGCTTGCGGCCGGTACCGGTCCGGGATGAGGTCACTTCGGAACAACACTGTGATGAGTCACGCCCCGGCAAGGGGCGGACAGCCTTCTGATCAAGTTACCGAGGTGGGCCGAGTCGGTGCCGGCCGCACCACCCATGTGATCGGACAAATCGGCCCGAAGACACCACCAAAAGGGGGGTGGGTCACCGCCAGGTTGAGTCACGATCACGGGATGGAGAGGCCAACACCTACTCTGCCAGCCGGTCCCAGACCAGCCACTACCAAGACTCACAGCCGTCAGGTAGCAATTGGGAGGTCAGCGGCGGAGGATGACGGTTCCTGCCGCAAGGTCGTGGACTCCGCGGTTGTCGCGGTTGAAGATGAGCGCCGGAATGACGAGCACGACGAGGACTGAGCGGATGAGCGACTTGAGCAGTCCCGGCACGTGGCCGTCGAGGCGCCGGACTTCGATGCCGAAGAGACGATGGCCAACCGAATACCCGAGAGTTCCCACAAGCACGAAATTCTCGAGGGCGAAGAACGCGGGCGCGAGGATCGGATTCGCCGGATCGATGAGATTGGCGATCGCCAGACACATCAGCCAGTCGACGAGCAGGGCGAGGATTCGCTTCCACGCCGGGGCCAGAGAATGCGAGCCGTTGACAGGCAGACCCAGCCGCTTTCCGGGCCAGTCGTCTTCTTCCCTGTCGAACCGGGGTCCTTCGAGCCAGGAACCAAGGTCGTCACGATTGATCACTCCCCCAGCCTACGAAATCCGGCCTGAGTGGATCCTCAGGAAACATGCCCGAAACATGGTCGACATCACCACTTCATTCTTCGGCGACTAAGATTGACCGTGGTCAGGACAAACGGCCACCGTACACGAACTAGGAGACCTAAGTGTTCTCGTCTGCTGAAGAACTCGTCAACTACATATCGGACAATGACGTCAAATTCGTCGATGTCCGGTTCTGCGACCTGCCCGGTGTGGTCCAGCACTTCAATCTCCCCGCCGCCTCATACGGCACCGAGGAGATCACCGAAGGTCTGCTCTTCGACGGGTCCTCCATCACAGGCTTCCAGGGCATCCACGAATCCGATATGAAACTGCTGGCCGATGTCACCTCCGCGTACATCGACCCCTTCCGTGAGGCCAAGACGCTGGTCGTCACGCACTCGATCGTCGATCCGTTCACCGATGAGCCCTACTCCCGCGATCCCCGGCAGGTCGCGGCCAAGGCCGAGGCCTACCTCGAATCCACTGGGATCGCCGACACTGTCTTCTTCGGCGCCGAGGCCGAGTTCTACCTCTTCGACTCCATCCGCTACGAGAACACTCCCGGCGGCAGCTTCTACAAGATCGGCTCACAGGAAGCTGCGTGGAACACCGGCTCTGATGAGGTCGGCGGAAACCAGGGCTACAAGACCCCGTTCAAGGGCGGCTACTTCCCGGTCTCGCCGCAGGATCAGTACGCAGATGTCCGCGACAAGATGTCGCTGACGCTCGAGGAGATCGGCTTCGAGATGGAGCGGGCGCACCATGAGGTCGGCACCGCCGGTCAGCAGGAGATCAACTACAAGTTCAAGACGCTCCAGCACGCAGGCGATCAGCTGCTCGACTTCAAGTACGTGATCAAGAACACCGCTTTCGAGCTCGGCAAGTCCGCGACCTTCATGCCCAAGCCGCTCTTCGACGACAACGGCTCCGGCATGCACTGCCACCAGTCGCTGTGGAAGAACGGCGAGCCGCTGTTCTACGACGAGAACGGCTACGGCGGGCTCTCCGACCTGGCTCGCTGGTACATCGGCGGACTCATCGAGCACGCCGGCGCGGTGCTGGCGTTCACGAACCCGACTATCAACTCCTACCGCCGCCTGGTGCCCGGCTATGAGGCTCCGGTCAATCTCGTCTACTCCGCGCGCAACCGTTCTGCCGCGATCCGCATTCCGGTGACCGGTTCCTCGCCGAAGGCCAAACGGCTCGAGTTCCGCGTTCCGGACCCCTCGTCGAACCCCTACCTCGCCTTCTCGGCCCAGCTCATGGCCGGGCTCGACGGTATCCGCAACCGCATCGAACCGCCGGAGCCCATCGACAAGGACCTCTACGAGCTCCCGCCCGAGGAGGCCAAGGACATCAAGCTCGTCCCCGGCACCCTCGACGAGGCGCTCAACGAGCTCGAGAAGGACCACGACTTCCTCACCGCCGGCGATGTGTTCACTCCCGACCTCATCGAGACGTGGATCCGCATCAAGCGTGAGAACGAACTCGATGTTGCTCGTCTGCGTCCGACACCGACCGAGTTCGAGCTCTACTACGCACTCTGACCTCGGTCGGCGGTCGATTCCAGGTGAACTGAGATCCCGCCGCCGGGTGGAATAGAGTGAGGGCGTCACGGGTTATCACCCGTGGCGCCCTTTCGGCTCTGCGGCCGTCGACGCGGCCGGTCGGATCACGCACCATCGGAGGGATGGACTTTGACGCATTATGACCTGCTGCTCATCGGCACCGGATCGGGAAACATGTTCCTCGACAAGCGGTTCGCCGGACTGAAGACCGCCATCGCCGAGGAATGGCACTTCGGCGGTACCTGCCTCAACGTCGGGTGCATCCCGACGAAGATGTTCGTCTACCCCGCCACCCTCGCCGAGCAGGCCGCCCAAGCCGATCGATACAACCTCACCTCGACCCACCCGAAAGTGGATTGGGCCGGACTCCAGGACCGCATCTTCTCCCGCATCGACGCGATCGAATCCGGAGGACGCGAGTACCGCAGCAGCGACCGCCAGCCCAATATCACCGTTGTCGCTGAACATGTTCACTTCACCGGGCAGAAGACCGTGCGCACCGCCTCCGGTGAGGAGATCACCGCCGAACGCATCGTCATCGCCGCCGGCGCCCACCCGATCATCCCCGACATCGCCGGGCTCGACTCAGCCCGCATCGACACCGATGACTATCCGGTGTTCACATCGAACACGGTGATGCGCCGCGCCGCACAGCCGAAGCGACTGGTCATCATCGGCTCCGGGATCATCGCCATGGAATTCGCCCACGTCTTCGCCGCCCTCGGCACCGAGGTGACCGTCCTCGCCCGCGGCCCCCGCCTCCTGGGCAATATCGACGAGGAGGCCGCCGACGAGTTCACTCGCATCTTCGACTCCTCCCACACCGTCCTCCACGGTGCTCAGTCCAAGCAGATCGACATCGCCGACGGTGAAGTCACATTGACCCTCGAACCCAGCGGTCGCCTCGCCGAGGCGGACCTGCCGGAGACGATCACCGCCGACGGATTGCTCGTGGCCACGGGAAGGGTTCCCAACACCGCCGAGCTCGACGTCGAGGCCGCCGGTTTCGACATCACCGACGGCAACCGCCTGTCCGTGGACGAGCACCAAAGAGTCCTCTCGGGCGGTCAGCCCGTTCCCGGAGTATTCGCTCTCGGAGACATCTCCTCACCCCACCAGCTCAAACACGTCGCCAACCACGAAGCGAAGATCGTCGGCCGCAATCTGACCGCAGACGTTGCCGCAGGGTTGCCCGGCAGTGCTCGGGGGAACGACCTCGCCGCAGTCAATCACCATGCCGTTCCCGGTGCCGTCTTCTCCTCCCCACAGGTCGCCTATGTGGGCATGACCGAAGCAGAGGCCATTGATGCCGGACACGACGTCACGATCAAGGTGCAGAAGTTCTCCGATGTCGCCTACGGTTGGGCGATGGCCGATGATCCGGGAATCGTGAAGATCATCGCCGATCGCAGCACCAGGCGCATCCTCGGCGCTCATATCGTCGGTCACGAAGCCTCGATGCTCATTCAACCGCTCATCCAGGCCATGGCCTTCGGCCAGAAAGCCGACGAGGTGGCAACCGGCCAGTACTGGATCCACCCCGCCCTGCCCGAGGTGGTCGAAAACGCCCTGCTCGGACTCGAATTCGACGACTGAGCACATCAACTGTCAGCTGATTCGGCCGATGACCGGGAGCGGCAGATCGCACGTAGGCGGACTGCCGCACCTGGAGAATCAGAAGTCGTAGAAGCGGTGTTCCATCACTGAACGTGCGTGCCTGGTGGTGCGCAGATAGTCGTCTTCGAGGTCATGGCCCGCCCCAGCCGGATAACCGAGCAGGCGGGCTGTGGCCTCGAGCTCGGTATGATCGGCCGGCAGCGACTCGGCGGTGCGCCCACGGAAGAGCATCACGGCCGAACGCACATCGGTGGCCAGCTGCCAGGCAGCGGCCAGCTGTTCGGCATCCTCGGTCGGCAGCAGACCCCCGTCAGCGGCCACGTCGAGGGCCGTCAGCGTCGAGGTCGTGCGCAGCCCTTCCACCTGATGCCCGTGCTGGAGCTGCAGAAGCTGAACGGTCCATTCGACATCGGAGAGGCTTCCCCGGCCGAGCTTGAGATGTCGTCGCTTATCGGCATTGCGCGGCAGTCGCTCGTCTTCCATCCGCGCCTTGAGAGTGCGCACCTGCGTCAGTGCCTTCTGCGGCATCTCCGAGGGATAGCGCAGCGGATCGATGAGCGCCAGGTAGTCGGCGATGAGGCCGTCATCGCCTGCCACCGGCCTGGCCCGCAGCAGCGCCTGCGCCTCCCACGGTTGGGACCACTTTGCGTAATAGGCCTGGTAAGACGAGAAGCTGCGCACCAAGGGGCCGTTCTTGCCCTCCGGACGCAGATCAGCATCGAGATCGACCCCTTGAGCGCCTTCGCTGGCCTTGAGGCGAGTCGACAGCTGGAGGGCCACCTTCGTCACGTGCTTGCTCAGCCTTCCGCGCGCCTCGGCGTCGAGGTCGTCTGACACGGGACGGTAGACGAACATCGCATCGGCGTCCGAGAAGTAGCCGATCTCCCGTCCGCCCCACCGGCCCATGGCGATGATTGCGAATTCGTAGTCCGGGGTCTCGGACCCGTCGAGGTCTGCTCGCACCGCCTGCAGGGCACCTCTGACCGCCAGGTCCATGAGGTCGGAGAGATCACCGGGTATGGCGACTCGGTCCCCGACCCCGAGGACGTCGCGCAACGCGATCCGCAGAAGTTCACGACTGTAGGTCTCACGGATCGGAGTGACCGCCTCGGCGCCATGGCGCTTGAGCAGTCCATCGACCTCAGCATTGAGAATTTCCAGGTCACGGGCCTTAAGGTTCTCATGGCGGTCCAACCAGGCGACAGCGGCGGGCTGGCGCAGCAGAAGTTCCGTCGCATATCCGGACAGGGAGAGCACTTCGGCCACAGATTTGGCCGCCAGACCGGAGTCGCGGAGCATCTTGAGGAACCAGCCGGAGGAGGACAGCGATTCGCTCAGCCGGCGGAAGGCCAGCAGTGCTCGGTCGGGCTCGACTCCATCGGAGAACCAATCGAGCAGGGCCGGAAGCACCTGCTTGATGACCATGGCAGTGCGTGACATACCAGTCGTCAGCGCCTTGATATGGCCCAAAGCTCCTTGTGGGTCCACGTATCCGAACGCCTGAAGACGGTCGGCGGCAGCCTGCAGGCTCGACCCGCGCTTCTGTGCATCGACGACGGCGCCGTGGACGCCGACAGCCGCCTCGAGGATGGGCCGATAGAAGATCTGTTCGTGGAGGCGGGTGACCTGTTTGGCATAGTCGCGGCGGGCCTCTTCGAGGCGATCCCCGGTCCGAGATCCGGACCGGAAGACGGAACGGGCCAACGACCGAAGTTTGGCCTCATCATCGGGGATGAGCGCATTGCGCATCATCCTCGGGATCTGCACTCGGTGTTCGACGACACGCATGAACCGGTATGCAGTGGAGAAGACAGAGGCGTCCTGCTGCCCGATATAGCCATGTTCTCCGAGTTCACCGAGGGCGACGAGCGTATTCGGGGTGCGGATGTCCTCATCATTGCGTCCATGGACGAGCTGGAGCATCTGTGCGGAGAACTCGACATCACGCAAACCGCCGCGACCCAGTTTGATCTGACGCGGGGCTTCGACCGCCGGGATGAGGTCTACGACGCGCCGACGCATCGCACGGATCCCGTCGATGAAGCCGGGACGGCTGGCCGCCTGCCAGACCAAGGGCAGGAGTGACTGGGAGAACGCCTCCCCCACTTCGACATCGCCGGCCACCGGTCGGGCCTTGAGGAGGGCCTGGAATTCCCAGTTCTCCGCGATATCGGCGTAATAGTGCTCGAACTCCGACAGCGTACGCACGAGCGCTCCGGCTTTGCCTTCGGGGCGCAGCGCCGTATCGACTTCCCACAGTGCAGGCTCACCACCGGCATCGGAGAGGATGCCGCGCATGCGTTGGGCGAGGTCGGTGGCCAGGCTCCTGGCCCCTTCGGTCTCGGCGGAATCGAGAACGAAGACGACATCGACATCGGAGACGTAGTTGAGTTCTCGTGCTCCGGTCTTACCCAAGGCGATGACCGCCAGACGGATGTCGGCCGCCTCGTCGAGTTCGGCTCGTGCGATGGCCAGCGCCGCGTCGAGGGCAGCGGCGGCCAGGTCGGAGAGGACTGCCATGACTTGGTCGACGATTTCGTCCGGAGACTCCGCCGACAGATCATCGGCGACGAGGCGAAGCACCGCATCCCGGTAGTTCCTTCGCAGCGCCTTGACCCCGTCATCTCCGGTCACAGTCGCGCGCGGAGCCGGGTCCTCGGGGTCCGCACCGAGGACCGTGAGCATCTCTGCTCGCAGGGACACCGCCGAGGCGGCAGGCGTGGAGATCAGCAGGAACGGGTCGGGAACGAGCAGCAGCGGCAGGGAGTCGGGATGCCGGACCAGATGGTCGACCATCGCCTCCGAGGTGCCGACGACCGCGAGGAGCCGGGCCAGGAGGGGGCGGTTGAGTTCGTCCTCGGCCAGCTCGCTCTTCGATCCGGTCCGCACTGCGTCCAGCAGGGCCGCGGAACCCTCCCCCGCGGCCTCGATCACGCGCAGCAGACCCAGCGCCGCTCCATGCGGATCCGGGGTTGCCATGAGGAGATCAACGAACCGCGAATCAGTGGCCAGAGGGACGCCGAGGAGCTCATCGAGCTCATGGAGGAACCGAGAGGTGGCCTCCGGGACGCTGGTCGTGCGTGAGGTGATAGCGGCCATCACATCGAGGTGAAGTGCTTCGCGAGCTCATATGGAGTCACCTGCGCGCGGTAATCGGTCCATTCCTGCCGTTTGTTGCGCAGAAAGAAGTCGAACACCTCTTCGCCCAGGGTCTCGGCGACGAGATCCGATCCCTCCATCAGCTCCAGGGCATGGGACAGACTGCGCGGCAGCGCTTCGATCCCCATCGCCCGACGTTCGGTGGAAGAGAGCAGCCAGACGTTGTCCTCGGCCTCTTCGGGCAGTTCGTAGCCCTCTTCGATCCCCTTGAGTCCCGCTGCGAGCATAAGCGCATACGACAGGTACGGGTTGGCCGAGGAGTCCAGAGCACGGTACTCGACGCGGGCGGATGAGGACTTTCCGGAGTTGTACTGCGGGACCCGCACGAGAGCAGAACGGTTGCGGTGGCCCCAGGAGATGTACGACGGAGCTTCATGGCCGGTCCAGAGGCGTTTATAGGAGTTCACGTGCTGGTTGGTCACTGCCGAGATCTCGGCGGCGTGGGTGAGCAGTCCGGCGATGAACTGTCGGCCGGTCTTCGACAGCTGATATTCGGCCCCCGGTTCGAAGAAGGCATTGTTCTCGCCCTCGAACAGGGAGACGTGCGTGTGCATCCCATTGCCTGGGTGATCGGCCATCGGCTTGGGCATGAACGAAGCGTAGACGCCTTGGGAGATCGCGACCTCTTTGATGACCGACCGGAACGTCATGACGTTGTCGGCCATGGTCAGCGCGTCGGCGTAGCGCAGGTCGATCTCGTTCTGACCGGGCCCGGCCTCATGATGGGAGAACTCCACGGACAGCCCCATCGCCTCGAGCATGGTGACAGCTTCGCGCCGGAAATCATTGGCCGTTCCCCCGTTGACATGGTCGAAGTAGCCGGCTGTGTCGACGGGCATCGGGGCTGTGCCGTCGCTGATCCCGGAGACAGGATCGAGGTTGTCGGTCTTGAAGAGGTAGAACTCGATCTCAGGATGCACATAGAAGGTGAAGCCGCGTTCGGCGGCTTTGGCCAGAGTGCGTTTGAGGACGTTGCGCGGATCGGCCGGCGCCGGCTCTCCCCCGGGCACGTGGATATCGCAGAACATCCTCCCGGTGGGCTCGGTCTCCCCGCGCCAGGGCAGCAGAGAGAACGTCGAGGGGTCGGGCTTGAGCACCATATCGGCCTCGAACACGCGGGACAGTCCTTCGACTGCCGAGCCGTCGAATCCGATGCCTTCGGAGAAGGCGCCTTCGAGTTCGGCGGGGACGATGGCCACGGACTTCAGCTGTCCCAGGACATCAGTGAACCAGAGTCGGATGAATCGCACTTCACGATCCTCGACGGTCCTGAGAACGAATTCCTCCTGACGCGACATCTATTCAGCCGTTCCACTTCTCGTCGTCTTCGTCCCACTGCTGATTGCGTTCACGCGCCTTCTCCAGGGCGGCGCGGGCGACTTCCTCGGTCTCGTAGGGCCCCATGCGGTGGGTCCAGTCGCTGACCAGGCCCTTTTCCACGGTGTTCGTCTCGAGGTTGAAGTAGTACTTCGAGTTCGGGTCGTCGATATCTTCGTAGAGTCCCATGGCGAGCCTTCTCTCCTCTGCGGGGTTCTGCATTGACGCTTTCAGCTTACCGTTTCAAGTCGCGAACTGACGGCATGTGTCGCTTATGCGTTGGAAGCGCCCTATCAGCATCTTTGGTGCAGTCTGAGTCCGACTGGAATCATGTTTTCCGCGTTATCTGGCACCCAGACGCACTGATTTCGCATCATTGGTGACGAAAACAGATTTAAAGGTTTGCTCTCCAAACCTTCTAAGGAATAGAGTTGACACCATCGACGACCGACGGAGAAGTCGGTCGCCTCCGCCCCTGCGGCACACGATCAGGAGAGAAGGACACACCATGCGCATTTCAGTGCCCACCGAGGTCAAGAACAATGAGTTCCGAGTCGCCATCACCGCTGCCGGCGTCCATGAACTCGTCGCCCACGGCCACGAGGTCACCGTGCAGGCAGGAGCCGGCGAGGGCTCCTTCATCGCCGATGCCGAATACGAGGCTGCCGGAGCGAAGATCGCCCCCGACGCCGCCACCACATGGGCAGCCGGCGACCTCGTGCTCAAGGTCAAGGAGCCGATCGCCCAGGAGTACGGCTTCCTGCGCAAGGATCTCGTCCTGTTCACCTACCTCCACCTCGCCGCGGATGAGGCGCTCACCACTGCTCTCATGGAGGCCGGCACCACCGCGATCGCCTATGAGACCGTCCAGCCCGACGGCGGCGGACTTCCGCTGCTCGCTCCGATGAGCGAGATCGCCGGACGCCTGTCGACTCAGGTCGGCGCTCACAGCCTGCTCAAGGCCAACGGCGGCCGCGGGATCCTGCTGTCCGGAGTCCCCGGTGTCGAGCGCGCGAATGTCGTCGTCATCGGTGCCGGTGTGGCCGGAACGAATGCCGCCCGGATGGCTCTGGGCCTGGGAGCGACCGTCGAGGTCATCGACATCAACATTCCGCGTCTGCGTCAGATCGATGAGACCTTCGCAGGTGCCATCGGCACGAAGGTGTCGAATAAGTACGAGATCACGAAGTCTCTGGCCACAGCCGACCTCGTCATCGGTTCGGTGCTCATCCCGGGCAAGAAGGCGCCGAAGCTCGTCACCGACGAGATGGTCTCTGGGATGAAGCCGGGCTCGGTGCTCGTCGATATCGCCATCGACCAGGGCGGCTGCTTCGAGAATTCGCGTCCGACGACTCACGACGATCCGACGTTCACCGTCCATAACTCGGTCTACTACTGCGTGGCGAACATGCCGGGTGCGGTGCCGAACACAGCCACGGCGGCGCTGACGAATGCGACTCTGCCCTTTGCCGTGAAGATCGCCGACCAGGGGTGGCACAAGGCGCTGTCGAACGATTCGGCTCTGGCCCGTGGTCTCAACATCCACAACGGGCACGTCACGAACGACAACGTCGCCGAGGCATTCGGCTTCGAAGCAGTCTCCGTGGCCCACGCCCTAGCCAACTGAAGAACCCCTATTACTACCTGACGGCGGCCCAGCAACCTCGCGCGAGGTTGCTGGGCCGCCGTCAGGTAGTAATAGGGGTTAGGGGCGGGGGACGATGGTCGTGTACCTGAAGTGCTCCTCGCAGAGTCTTCCCGCAGCTTCTGCGTCTCCGGCAGCGATCGCCTCGACGATCGCGGCGTGGTCGTCCACGGCGTGATCGAAGAGCTCGGCCGAGAACGGGTCGTGACGGAAACCGGCGTTGATCTTCGTATCGAGGTCGATGGCCATGCGCACGAGTTCCGGGTTGTGACCGGCACGGGCGATGGCGAAGTGGAACTGCGCGTCCGCGGTGCGCGCGGCGGCCGCTTCGGCGCGTTGGGAATAGACTTCGGCCAGTTCCCGGAGCTCGCTCAGCTCGTCCTCGGTACGTCGCAGGGCCGCGGTCGCCGCCAGCGAATTCTGGAAGACGGCGCGGGCGTCAAGCAGGTTCCGCCTCTCGGCATGGAACTCGTCGATTCTACCGGCCATGGGAGCCAGCGCCTCGGGGCGGGCGGTCTTGACGAACGTCCCTCCCCCGCGGCCGCGGCGGCGTTCGACGACCCCGAGACGCTCTAAGCGCAGCAGGGCTGCGCGCACGCTCGAGCGGGACACCTGCAGATCTGCGGCCAACGTCCGTTCGCCCGGCAGCAGGGTGCCTTCCGGCAGCGCTCCGACGGCGATTCCGGAGAGGATGTGGTCGGCGATCTGCTGCGGCGCGCTCGTCAGGCTCACCACTTCGCCCAGTCCAGCGAACTCGTGGCCCGCCGATGTCGTGTCGTCGCTCAATCTGCCTCCCGCTTCCTTGGCACGGCTGCTTCCGATTCTAGACTCCACAGGTCCCGCACCGCGGCATCGACAGGCGACCGGGCAGCGGGACAAAGCCGCGTTTCCAGCATAGGATCGACACCATCATGACTGTTCACACTCGCCTGCTCACGCCCGGCACCATTTCGCCCGAACGCGGTGTGCCGAAGGACATCCCCCGCCCGGAGTACGTCGGTCGCGCCGACGCCGATGAAGGCCGGGGAAACAATTTCTACAGCCCCGAAGAAGTCGAGGTGGTGCGGGCGGCCGGTCGGATCGCGGCCAATGCCCTGGCCGCCGTCGGCGAGATGATCGTCCCCGGCATCACCACCGATGACATCGACAGGGTGGCGCACGAGTTCATGTGCGATCACGGAGCGTACCCGTCGACGTTGGGCTATCGGGGCTTCCCGAAATCCGTGTGCACCTCCGTCAACGAGGTGATCTGCCACGGCATCCCCGATTCGACCGTCATCGAGGACGGCGACATCGTCAATGTCGACATCACCGCCTACTACCAGGGCATGCACGGAGACACGAACTACACATTCACCGCCGGAGACGTCGATGAGGAGTCCCGTCTCCTCATCGAACGCACCTATGAGTCGATGATGCGTGGGATCAAAGCGGTCAAACCGGGACGTCAGATCAACGTCGTCGGACGGGTGATCGAGAAGTACGCGAAGCGCTTCGACTACGGAGTCGTGCGCGACTACAGCGGGCACGGAGTCGGCCGCGAATTCCATTCCGGGCTCATCATCCCGCACTATGACGCGGCTCCCGCCCATGCGGAGACGATGGAACCGGGAATGATCTTCACGATCGAGCCGATGCTCAACCTCGGCACGATCGACTGGGACGTCTGGGACGATTCCTGGACCGTGGTGACGAAGGACCGCAAGCGCTCCGCTCAGTTCGAGCACACACTAGTGGTGACCGAGTCCGGTGCCGATATCCTGACTCTGCCCGATGCCGACACCGCGATTGCCGCCGGACCCGCACACGAGGAGAGCTGATATGAGCGCGGAGACCTCCCCACGCTTTGCGATCGGCATCGACATCGGCGGCACCGGGATCAAAGCGGCACTCGTCGACACGGTGACGGGCAAGCTGCCGTTCAAGCGGCTGCGCGAGCTTACACCGAAGCCGAGCACCCCGGTTGCCGTGGCTGCGACGATTGCCACGCTGTTGGATGCACTGAGCGAACATGCCGTCGAACTCGAACTCGTCGCCGACCGTGCCGCGATCGACTCCCTGCCTGTCGGCTGCGGATTCCCCGGCGTGATCCGCGAAGGACTCGTCGAGTACACGGCGAACCTCGACCAGAGTTGGATCGGTTCGCCCATCTCCGACATCATCGGCGAGAGCACGGGCCGCACCGTGTACTTCCTCAACGATGCCGATGCCGCCGGACTGGCCGAGATGACCTTCGGTGCCGGGCGCAAACACCGGAAGAAGACGGTGCTGCTGACGACGCTGGGCACGGGAATCGGAACCGCCCTGTTCACTCACGGCCGGATGGTTCCCTACACAGAACTCGGCCATATCGAGATGAACGGCGCCGATGCCGAGACGCAGGCCGCGGAATCGGTCAGGACCCGGCTGGGACTGACCTATCCGGAGTGGGCGGCTCGGCTGCAACAGTATTATTCGCAGATCGAACTGCTGGTCGCTCCGGATGTCATCATCGTCGGCGGCGGAGTCTCGAAGTCCCATGACCAGTTCCTGCCGCTCATCGAGACGCGGGCGAAACTCAAGCCGGCGAAGCTGTACAACAACGCCGGAATCGTGGGAGCAGCGATGATCGCGGTCAACGGCGGTAAGGCGAAGGTGCGTCGCAGTCCGTCCTGAAAGACGCGCCGCAGCTGAGGATGTGGGAGAGGACAGGCCACCGATAAGCCGGGTTCTGTCGACGAGTCGGTTGCCCTTCTCGCCTGACGGTCATCTATCTGGGACCGATGTTGCCACCGGCCTCAAGCAATCCACCCGACGACTCGGCGAGCAGCCTCGAACGTCGTCTGTCTGATCTTGCTCCGGATGGGGTTTACCCAGCAGCGACGGTCACCCGCCGCCCTGGTGGTCTCTTACACCACCGTTTCACCCTTACCCAGTCGGAACTGGGCGGTCTGCTTTCTGTTGCACTGGCCCGCGGGTCGCCCCGGGTGGGTGTTACCCACCATCCCTGCTCTGTGGAGCCCGGACGTTCCTCAGCCCTCGTGAAGAGAGCCGCGACCGTCTGGTGACCTGTCCTCAAGCAACCCAGTGTAGTCGCTCAGCAATGCCCCCACGCACACAGCACCCGCACGCGGCGGAGACCGGACATCGAACGTGATCAACCTCATCCGCACCCGGTCCCAGCCGCGTCACTGCGTGATCATACGATGGGGTGGTGAAGATCCTGCTGCCGCCCTCCGAGGGCAAGACTCCGTCGCCGACCGGTCCCACGCTCGATCTCGACGGTCTCTCGGCTCCGGAACTCACCACCAAGCGCAAGCGTGTGCTCGCTGCGTTGAAGAAGGTCTCAAAGCGTCGAGATGCCCTCGAGAAGCTCGGCGTCGGCGCGTCACTCTCAGCGGACGTCGAACGGAACACCGTCCTCGATGAGATCCCCTGTGCCCCCGCGCTGCTCACCTATTCCGGTGTGCTCTATGAGGCGATGGGCGCCAGTGAGCTGGTGGCGCAGTCGACCGATGACGAGAAGCTGCGGGACCGTCTCCACGACGTCCACGTATTCTCCGCCCTGTTCGGCCGGGTGCACGGACTCGACGATATCCCCGCTTACCGACTGGCGATGAAGACCGATCTGGGGACCCTGGGAAAGCTGACATCCTATTGGAAGCCGGTTCTGGCGAAGTCCTGCTCCCTCGACCCCGCCGAGGTGGCCCTCGACTGCCGCTCGAGCGATTACCGGTCCGTGTGGCCGGGTCCCACCGATCAGGTCGTCACCATGGGTGCCGTGTCCGTCAGCGGCGGGAAACGTCGCGTCGTCTCCCACTGGGCGAAGTTCTACCGAGGTGAGTTCGCCGGTCGGCTGCTGTCCGATGAGCGGGCCCTGCCGGAGACCGCTGAAGACCTTGTGTCTCGGGCGGAGGAGCTGTATGAGGTCGAGTTCACAGGCTCGACGAACTCGAAGCCGGCCAACCTCATGATCGTCCTCCGCGACTGAGACGCGCCTCAACAACGACCCTGTCGACCAAGGTCGACGAGATCAGTCGAGGCAGGATCAGCTGCGACGCAGCAGCACCGCCTCGCATTCTTCGCATTCATAGGTTTCGTTGACATCGGCGCCGAGCATTCCGTGCCAGACTGCTCCGCCGATCTCCTGTCCGCACGCCTGACAGTTCGGTCCGTTGAGCAGGGCGGCCCCGGGACCGCCCTGGCGGACATTGGCATCGAATGTCGTGAGCAGCTGCTCCGGCAGCTCGCTCCTCGCGCCCGACGCCGCGGACTCGTTCTCGGCGATGAGCTCCCGCAGTTCGGCCTTCCTGTCCTTCACCGCGGTCTGCACCTCTTTACCGGAGGCCGTGACCTCGGCGATTCGGTCATCGACTGCCGCGAGTTCGTCTTCAGCGGCTTCGAGCTTCTCCATCTCCTCCAGCTGCGTTTCTTCGAGTTCGGCGACCCGAGCTTCGTGACCGGCGATCTCCTCTTGCAGATTCACCATGTCTCTGCTGGTCAGACCGGTTCCGTCGTTGAGCTCGGCGGTCTTCTTCTCGATCTTCGATCGCTGTGCTTCGATGAGTCCGGTGGCTTCGGTGATGGCGTCCTGATGGCCGTCGACGACAGCGGCGGCCTCGGTCCGCTTCTCGCCGAGTTCCTTGTGGCGGGAGATGAGCTCCTGCAGCTCCTCTGCCCTCTTCGGGTTGTCATGCTCGAACTGCAGGGCGCGCCCGTGGGCGATGAGTTCGATGAGGGTCTGCAGCGCGGTTCTCTGGCTGTCGGTGATGAGCATCGTCGGTCTCCTTGTCAGTACCGTTCGACCCAGGGGTCGGTGTTGACTGCCGAATGCTGCAGCGAGACAGTGAACCCGCGCCGCGCGAATTCGGTCTCGAGAGCCTCGGCCGCCGCACTCAGCCAGACTGTCTCGGACGCCCAGTGGGAGACGTCGATGAGCGAGAGTCCGCTCTCTCGACGATTCGCCGCATCAAGCGCCTCGGTGGCCGGGTGATGGCGGAGGTCAGCCGTCACGTAGACGTCGGCGCCGCTGGCCCTGACCTCGTCGAACAGCGAGTCGCCGGCGCCGCCGCAGACCGCGACACGGGTCGCTGTCGCAGCGGGGTCGCCGGCGATGCGCACACCGGTCGTGGTGCGCGGCAGCTGCGCAGCCAGTCGCCTGGCAAGGTCCCGGACCGGTGTGGGCCGGTCGAGGTCGCCGACGCGGCCGATTCCGGTCGGCAGCGAGCCGCGTCCCGAATCATCAGCCTCGTCATGGGGGGACAGTGGCTGCGCGCCCTCGATGCCCAGGAGTGAGATGAGCACATCGGAGACTCCGCCGCGGGCCGAATCAGCGTTCGTATGCGCATTGAACAGCGCAATATCGTTGCTGATGAGAGTGTGGACGGCTCCGCCCTTCAAAGTTGCGGCATTCACCGACTTCACGGGTTTGAGCATGAGCGGATGATGGTTGAACACCAGGTCTGCGCCGAGAACGACGGCCTCGGCGATCACGGCGTCCATCGGATCGAGAGCCAAGAGGATCGACTGGACCTCGGCGTCGGGGTCGCCGACGGCCAGGCCCACGGAGTCCCAGGACTCGGCCAAGGCCGGTGGCCACAGTGAGTCGAACACCTCTGCGCAGTCACTCACCTTCGGATGTCTCATGCCCCCACACTATTACATCCGAACCGGGGCACATCGTCGGCACCGTGGGATCGAAGACCAGCCGGCCGATGAAGCAGAGATGGGCGGACGATTTTCAGAGAGAGTGATGTGGCTCATATATTTGGGTCATGACATCTACACGCATCTCCTCCGAATCACCCGTCATCAGAAACTCGTCCACGGTCTCGGATCTCATCCGCCGCAGCGCCGGCCGATTCCCCACCGACACGGCCCTCGAATTCGGGGACCGAACCTGGACCTATGCAGAACTTGACTCTGCCGTGACCGCGGTGGCCCGCGAACTCGTCCGTCTCGGTGTGACGAAAGGCGACCGTGTCGCCGCCTATGGGAAGAACTCCGACCTCTTCGTCCTCCTCTATCTCGGCTGCGCACGTGCCGGATTCATCCACGTGCCGGTCAACTATCAGCTGAAGAACGACGAACTCGACTACATCCTCAGCAACTCCGGTGCCGAGATCGTCTTCTCCGACTCCGACCTCATGTCCGCAGTCGCCTCAACCCCGACCGGAGCCGAGGCGCAGGTGATCGACTTCGCCGATCTCGTTCCGGTCGCCACCGCGGAGGAGATCGCCCCAGCCGTCAGCACAGAGTTCTCCGTCGACGACACGGACGTGGCTCAGCTGCTCTACACCTCCGGCACCACCTCGGCGCCGAAAGGTGCGGTGATGACCCATCGCGCCCTTCTGCACGAGTACCTGTCGTCCCTCATGTCCCTCGACTTCGCTGCGACAGATCGCGCCGTCCACGCCCTGCCGCTCTATCACTCAGCGCAGATGCACGTCTTCCTGCTGCCGCTTCTGTCGATCGGCGCGCACAACATCATCGTCCCCGCTCCCGTGCCCGAGCAGCTGCTCGGCATCTTCGAGGAACGGAAGATCAGTTCGTTCTTCGCCGCCCCCACCGTCTGGGTGGCGCTGGCCAACAGCCCTGACCTCGAAACCCGCAACCTCGACAGCCTCCACAAGGCCTACTACGGTGCTTCGATCATGCCCGGACCGATCCTCGAGCGCCTGCGCCAGCGGCTTCCGCAGCTGGGCTTCTACAACTGCTTCGGCCAGTCGGAGCTCGGCCCGTTGTGCACTGTGCTGCGTCCCGAGGAGCACGACGATCACCCCGGTTCGGCGGGTCGCCCGGTGATGTTCGTCGAGACCCGCGTCGTCAACGCCGGCGGTGACGACGTCGGCCCCGGCGAGGAGGGCGAGATCCTCTACCGGTCGCCGCAGCTGTGCGAAGGCTACTGGAACCGGCCGGAGGCCACCGCCGAGGCGTTCGACAACGGCTGGTTCCATTCCGGGGACCTGGTCAAGGTCGACGAGGAGGGTTTCGTCGAGGTCGTCGACCGGGTCAAGGACGTCATCAACACGGGTGGCGTGCTGGTCGCCAGCCGCCAGGTCGAGGATGCCGTCTTCGAGCTGCCGCAGGTCGCCGAGGTGGCTGTGGTCGGGATCGCCGATGAGAAGTGGATCGAGGCGGTGGCCGCCTTCGTCGTCCTCAAGGACGGCCAGCCGCCGTTGTCGGCCGACGATGTCATCGGTCACGTCAAGTCCCGTTTGGCCGGATTCAAGGTGCCCAAGCGGGTGGAGTTCGTTGCCGAACTGCCGAAGAACTCGGCCGGGAAGATCCTCAAGCGGAGCCTGCGCCAAGCCTGAGGGCTAGCGGCCGCTCAGGCGTTGGCGACTTCAGCGGTGCCTGCACCGCGCCTGCGGATGACGGGATCGGTGTGGGTGGCCGCCTCGGCGGTGGTCTTCGAATCGGAACAGCAGCCGGCTTCCGCACCGCAGCACCCAACGGATTCTTCCGTCCGGGCCTCCTCGTCCTCCTGGCCGAGGATAGTGAATCCGTTGTCTCGGATCATGGCGAGGTCGTCGGCTGCGGCTTGGCCCTCGGCGGTGAGGTAGTCGCCGAGGAAGATCGAGTTGGCCAGCTGCAGCGCCATCGGCTGGAGGGATTTGAGGTGAATCTCGCGACCGCCGGCCAGCCGGATCTCCCGGTCGGGGCAGACGAAGCGGGCTGTCGCGACGATCTTCATGCACTGCATGGGTGTGAGGTTCCACTGTCCTTCGAGCGGTGTTCCGTCGAACGGGACGAGGAAGTTGATCGGGATCGACTCGGAGCCGAGGGCCTTGAGCGCGAACAGCGCTTCGATGATCTGTTCGTCGCTTTCGCCGAGCCCGACGATGAGGCCGCTGCAGGGTGAGAGTCCCGCCGCTTTGGCGTGTTCGACGGTATTCGTCCGGTCCTCGTAGGTGTGGGTCTTGACGATATTGTCGTGGAAGGATTCCGCGGTGTTGATGTTGTGGTTGTAGGCATCGGCGCCGGCTTCCTTGAGCGCCTCGGCCTGACCTTCCTTGAGGATGCCCAGACACGCACACACCTCGACTTCGGGATTCTCGTCTTTGAGGCGTTCGACGATCTCACCGACGCGGCCCACGTCGCGACGGCTCGGCCCACGACCGCTGGCGACGAGGCAGACGCGGGACGCCCCTCCGCCGATGCCCATGCTCGCCTGTTCCATGGCCTCGTCAGTGCTCAGCCACGAGTATTTGAGGATCTCGGCCTTCGACCCCAGTGACTGTGAGCAGTAGGTGCAGCTTTCCGGGCACATTCCCGATTTGAGGTTGACGAGATAGTTCAGCTTGATCGTCATGCCGAAGTGCTCTCGGCGGAGTCGCGATCCGGCATGGACGAGACCGAACAGCTCCTCATCCGGCGTAGCCAGGAGCGTGAGCGCGTCGGCTTCGGTGGCCGCTCCCCCGTTGAGGATGGACTCGGCGAGTTGGCCGGGGTTCACGTTCTGGTCAGGGTTCACAGTCGTCATCGATTGGTCCTTTGTCTCCGTGCGATTGAACAAGGTCAGAATCGGTCGAGTTCAGATCTCCTGAACACCGTTCAATAGGCTATCAGAATGCTGACCCCGCCTTCCGGAGCAGGGTCCTCAGACACACCGGCCATACCGCTTCGTCAGCCGTCGAGTCGGCGTGCCGGTGAGCTGGAGCATAGAATTCTTTCGCCGGCCCGGAGCACTGCCCGACCGCCGGCCAACGACCCAGTACAGGGAAGAACGGAACGAGGAACACAATGGCGGAGTCGGCACCCACGGACACCCACAAAGGAACAGGCAATCGCCGCGGCTGGCGTCTGCACGGAAACGGGCGGACGATCGCTCCCGGTGAGAGGGTTCTGCCGGAAGAGCGTCTGAGCTGGCCGCGGACCATCAGCATCGGCGCACAGCACGTCGTGGCGATGTTCGGCGCGACGTTCCTCGTGCCCCTTCTCACCGGGTTCCCACCGTCGACGACGCTGTTCTTCACCGCCATCGGCACGTTGCTGTTCCTGCTCATCACGAAGGGGATGATGCCCTCCTACCTCGGTTCGTCGTTCGGGCTGCTCGCCCCGATCGGGGCGGTCACGGGGTTCTCGGCCACGGCCGGAGAGGACCTCGAACCTCATGCCATGGCTTTGGCTCAAGGTGGAATCATCTCGGTGGGAGTCACCTTGGCGCTCGTCGGGCTCGTGGTCCATTTCGTCGGCGTCCGATGGATCGAAGTGACCATGCCCCCAGTGGTGACCGGGGCCATCGTGGCCCTCATCGGCCTCAACCTGGCCCCGGCCGCCTGGGATTGGGTCAAGGCCGCTCCCCTGACCGCCGTGATCACGATCGTCGCGATCCTGCTGACCACGGTGCTCTTCCGCGGGATGCTCGGTCGACTCTCGATCCTCATCGGCGTCCTGGTCGGCTATGGTGCGGCATGGCTGCAGGGTGAGCTCGACTTCTCCACCGTCTCGAATGCCGACTGGGTGGGACTGCCCGCGTTCCATGCACCGGCGTTCGATCTCGGCTACCTCGGCCTGTTCCTGCCCGTCGTCCTCGTCCTCATCGCCGAGAACATCGGCCATGTGAAATCGGTCGCCGCAATGACCGGCCGCGACCTCGATCACCTGACGGGCCGGACGCTCTTCGCCGACGGGTTCTCCACCATCCTCGCCGGATCCGGCGGCGGTTCCGGAACGACGACCTATGCCGAGAACATCGGCGTCATGGCAGCCACGCGCATCTTCTCCACTGCCGCCTACCTGTGCGCGGCGGTCATCGCCCTCGTCCTCAGCATGCTGCCGAAGTTCGGCGAGATCATCGCGACGATCCCTCCCGGAGTCCTCGGCGGAGCGGCGACCGTGCTCTACGGAATGATCGGCATGCTCGGCGTGCGCATCTGGGTGGAGAACAAGGTCGACTTCTCCAACCCGATCAATCTCAACACTGCCGCGGTCTCGCTCATCGTCGCCATCGCGAACTTCACCTGGACCCCGGGCGGACTGCAGTTCGAAGGCATCGCCCTGGGCACCGCCTCGGCGATCATCATCTATCAGGCGATGAAGGCCATCGCCCGGTGGCGGGGCACCGACTCTGACCTCGTGACAGAGAACTTCGCCGAGGCGGCCCACCGAACCGATGCGCCGCAGGCTCCACGACGGGGCCGGGCGACCCACCCGTTCGCTTCCGACGCGACGGACGGCTCCTCCCAAGAGCCGGGCTCACCCGTCTGAGCACGAGTTGAGGCGATGGGGCGCACTGCTGTTTCGAGCAGTGCGCCCCATCGCCTTTGTGCATTTAGCATCGAGTTCTGGACCAGTCATCGGGGTCAAACTCGATCATCTGGTCAGAACTCGATTGGTCCTGCGCCACGGCGAGAACGCACCGCACCACTTTCGGTGCGGCCGTGCGCTGCTTCTCGTTCTAGGCGTCTGCTCGCGTCTTGATGGTTTGGACGCAGAGTGGTCTCGCAACGGTCCGGGAATGCAGAAGTGCCGCAGTCTCGCCTGAGCGATGCTGCGGCACTTTCCCTTGGTCGGGATAGCGGGATTCGAACCCACGACCTCCTCGTCCCGAACGAGGCGCGCTACCAAGCTGCGCTATATCCCGTGACCAGGAACTACTATAGCGAGGGGAACGCGATCTGAAAAATCGGGAAGGACCTCTGCTCGAGAATGAAAGGTATGTCTCATTGGCACTGACAGCCGAAAGCATCACCACCACTGCATTGAGCATTCTTTCGCAGTACGGTCTGGGCGATCTGTCCATGCGCCGGCTCGCCCGCGAACTCGACGTTCAGCCGTCTGCACTGTACTGGCACGTCAAGGACAAGCAGTCACTGCTCATTCTCATCTCACGTTCACTCAAAGCCGAAGTCGATGCCCTCTGTCCCGCCACTGCCGACCCGCTCGCCGCGGCGATGTCTCTGCGCGAGGTGCTGCTGAAATACCGTGATGGAGCAGAGATCGTGCTGCTGGGGTATTCGATCGCTCCGACAGACGTTGCGCCTCGGGCCCTGAGTGCTGATCGCCTGGGCGCCGAACTCTCGCACGGAATCCTCACCCTCACACTCGGTGCCGTGGCCGTTGAGCAGAATCGCAGGATCTTCGACGTCGACACCGCAGAGGCAGCTGAGAATTTCGCCGCCAATGCGGCACGCCTGCTCCGATCCTCCTGATGGCAGTCCGGACCGACGCACTGAGCGGTCCCGCGACCGCCTGCGTTCCCGTTTCGCCGGTCCCCATCGGATGTGGCATACTGATCAAGCGCTGTCGGAGACATCGACGACGCAGGTGGGGCCTATAGCTCAGTTGGCTAGAGCATCTCGTTTACACCGAGAGGGTCGGGGGTTCGAGTCCCTCTGGGCCCACCGTCAAGGCATCCCGTATCACGGGGTGCCTTTTCCGTTCTCCTGTAGGACCGACCCGAGCGGTCTTTGCCCGGCGCCGCTGGCCGGCCCAGGCCGGCAGTCATCACTCCGGTGATAGTTTCGAGGAGGAACTATCGAAGCGATTGAGAGGGGCAGCCGTGGCAGACGAACCCGTCATCGACGTCCGGACCTTACCGAAGTCGGAACGGCATCCGCTCGTCATCAGAGCGTATGAAGATCTTGACGTCGGCTCCAGCCTGATCCTCATCAATGACCACTCGCCTGAAGGGCTGCGCGTCGAAATGGACCGCGAGTTCGCCGAGGCGGTCGGGTGGGAGCCGCTGGAGAGCACGCAGGACGGGGTTCGGGTGCGCATCATCCGTCGTGCCGCCACCCCTGTACCCCGCGTCGTTCTCGATGTTGCCGAGCTGACCGCGACCGTCGAGGATTCCGGGTCCGTCTGGCAGCTGCCGACGCACCACCGTGACCTCGATGCGAATGTCATCGCGCTCGCCCCCGGCGGCGAGATCCGCGAACACACCGGCCCATCTCTCGACGTGCTCATCCACGTCCTCGCCGGTGCCGGCACCCTTGAGACCGCAACCGGAACGATCGAACTGTCCCCCGGTCAGATCGTGTGGCTGCCCCGCCGCTCCCGCCGGCGATTCCTAGCCGACGCCGAGGCGGGACTGCAGTACTTCTCAGTCCATCAGCGCAAATCGGGGCTGAGCATCACGGCTCGCAGATGAACACCGCGACGTTCTCGGCCACCGAGGTCATTCTGCGATCTCTCGGACAGGACCTGTCATCGACCGTCAGCGTGTGCAATCAGCTGCCCGGCTCGGGATCGTCGGGACGGGCAGCGGCGATCGCGATGAGTCGGCGCAGCACCGCCTCGTCGATGTTCTCCAGACGGCGCACATAGACGCACCCGGCCCCCTCGGTGTACTTTCCGAGCTGCGGGAGCAGCCTCGCTCCTTCGGGAAGGTCCTTGAGTCCGTACAGAGAGAGCTGGCTCCTGCGCGGGGAGAATCCCGTGGCCGGCCACTCACCGTGGTTGCGCGGGTTCACGGGCGACCGATAGTGGTACCGGCCGTAGCCGACGATCGAGGGTCCCCACATCACGGGTTCCTCACCGGTGACGTCTCGGAAGATCGCGTCAAGAGCGATTCCATCCTCGCGACGCTTCTCGGGAGTCACCGAATCGAGGTAAGCGGCGACATCGGCATCGGTCGGCTGGGTCTTGTTCTCTGCCATGAAGCCAGTATGGCAGTTCAGGCCTCCGAAGGGATCCAGGCAGAACCGTCTTCGACCCGATAGATGAGGTTCGTGCGCGTATGTGCGACAGCGGGATATCGGGTGAGGTAGTCGAGGACGAAGGACTGTACCGCAGCGGTGTCAGTGGCGACGATATGCAGCAGGTAGTCATCGGCTCCGGCCATGTGGTACATCCGCACCACCCCAGGGAACTTCGGCGCAGCCGCCGTGAACGCGTCGATCTCGGCCCGATCGTGTTTGGCCAGCCGAATCGATACGAGAGCCTGCAGACCGACCCCGAGCGCAGTCGGATCGACGTCGATATGGAAGCCGCGGATGACGCCGAGCGACTTCAGTCTCTTGAGACGCAGGGAGACCGTCGATTCGGAGATCCCGACGGCCGCAGCCAAGACCGCACCCGAGGCCCGGGCATCGGCGTTGAGCTCCTGCAGAAGGCGAAGATCGGTGTCATCGAGTGAGACGTTCTGCGACATGAGTCACAGTCTCCCATATCTGATCGCAGACTATCCCGGAAACGGCCGAATACTTGGAGGAGATTGCACGTTCATTGCACAGACTGGGAGAAGTGTATTGAATGCGCTTATGACTTCTATGCACCCTGAGACCCGTATGGTTCACGGCGGAATGGACGGTCTCGCGGCCGCAGGCGTCCATGTCCCCGCCATCGACCTCTCCACCACCAACCCGGTCAACGACGTCCGCACGGGAGGAGATTCCCATGAGAGCCTCGCCAGCGGACATCCTCTGAAGGAAGGGGACTCCCCCGTCTACCAACGTCTGTGGCAGCCCGGTGTGGCGCGATTCGAATCCGCGCTCGCCGAATTGGAGAACGCCGAATCTGCCGTCGCCTTCGCCACGGGAATGGCTGCCATGACCGCCGCACTGCTGGCCGCAGTCGAGGCCGGGACGCCCCATATCGTCGCCGTCCGTCCCCTCTACGGCGGCAGTGACCACCTGCTCGAGTCAGGTCTTCTCGGCACGTCGGTCACCTGGGCGGAGGAGGACCAGATCGCCGAGGCGATTCGCGAGGACACCGGGCTCGTCATCGTCGAGACACCGGCGAACCCCAGCCTCGACCTCGTCGACATCGGCTCGGTCGTCGCCGCAGCGGGAGTTGTGCCGGTGCTGGTCGACAACACCTTCTGCACCCCAGTGCTCCAACGGCCGATCGATCACGGGGCCGCCCTCGTCCTCCACAGCGCCACGAAATACCTCGGCGGTCACGGCGACGCGATGGGCGGAATCATCGCGACGAACACCGAATGGACCATGCGCCTGCGCCGGGTCCGCGCCATCACAGGGGCCCTCCTGCACCCGATGGGCGCCTATCTCCTCCATCGCGGGCTGCGGACGCTGGCCGTGCGGATGCGCGCAGCTCAGGACACCGCAGGTGAGCTCGCTCGTCGTCTCCAGACACGCTCCGAGGTCGCCCGGGTCCACTATCCCGGTCTCGCCGGGTCCGATCCGCGAGGTTTGGTCGGTTCGCAGATGCGCGGCGGAGGGGCGATGATCGCCATCGAACTCGCCGGTGGATTCGAAGCGGCCCGCACCTTCGTCGAACACTGCGACCTCATCGTGCACGCGGTCTCGCTCGGCGGCGCCGATACCCTCGTCCAGCATCCGGCCTCACTCACACACCGGCCCGTAGCCGCGACGGCGAAGCCCGGCGACGGCCTCGTCCGCCTGTCGGTCGGGCTCGAACATGTCGACGACCTTGCACGCGACCTATTCACGGCGCTGGACGCGATTCGCGAAGCCGCCTGACACCGTCCACTCGTCGAAGGTCTCAAACGGCTCTTGACCTTGACGCTGCGTCAACTTCTAAGCTGTCAGGCATGGACTGGTCCATTCAGGAAATCGCACGGCTGACGGGAACGACGAGCCGAACCCTGCGTCATTATGACGCCATCGGTCTGCTGCCGCCGACCTCCATCGCCGCCAACGGCTATCGCTGCTACGACGAAGCAGCCCTGGTGCGCCTCCAGCGCATCCTGCTGCTCAAGGAGCTGGGACTGCCATTGACGACGATATCGGAGGTACTCGATCGGAGAGACGATCCGGTCGAGGCGCTGTCGCAGCATCTGGTCTCACTCGGACGCGAGAGAGACCGGCTCGACCGACAGCTCACCGCCGTCACCGTCACCATCACACGACTGAAAGCAGGTGAGCCGCTCATGGCTGAAGAGATGTTCGATGGTTTCGACCATCGCGAGTACGAAGAGGAAGTGACCAGGCGCTGGGGAGCCGACGCCTACCGACGAGGAGACGAATGGTGGTCCAACCAGTCGCCTGAGGAGAAGAAGGAGTGGAAAGCCCTCGTTTCCGCTCTCTCCGCGGACTGGATCGCCGCCGCCGAGGCGGGGGCGCGTCCCGAATCGGACCGCTGCCAGGACCTCGCCCGACGTCATATCGAATGGCTGCGAGCAGTTCCGGGCACGCCCGCAGATGACCCCGACGGAGACCTCGGAGGATACGTGCGCGGTCTCGGGCAGATGTATGTCGACGACCCGCGATTCGGCGCGAACTACGGCGGAACCGCGGGAGCCGAGCTCGTCAGAGACTCACTCGACCACTACCTCGAGGTCAAAGGCCTCTGAGTCGATCTGAGCCGAGCAGCATCGGATCAGGACAGTGCGGAGAGCGCCTGCCGAATCTTCTCGGCGGGCGCCTCCAGCTGCTCCGGTGTCTGCATCGGAGCACGGTCGGAGATGTCGAAGTCATCCATGGAGTTCGTCGGCAGGACGTGGATGTGCAGGTGGGGCACTTCGTAGCCGACGATGAGGAGGCCGATCCGCTCGCAGTCGAAGGCCGCCTTCTGGGCTTCTCCGATCCTCTTCGCCACTGCGGTGAGGTGGGCGAGAAGCTCTGCGTCGGCGTCGATCCAGTGAGAGATCTCGTCGCGCGGGACGACCATCACATGGCCCTCGGTCATCGGAGCGACATCGAGGAATGCGACGCACTTGTCATCCTGATGGACGAAGGTGCCGGGGATCTCTCCGTTGATGATCTTCGTGAACAGCGTGGCCATGATGGGTCCTCCTCAATAGGCGCCGAAGGTGCCGTCGATCGGTTCTTCGGCGAGGCTCGATTCTCAGAGGCTGGAAAGCGCCGCGGCGAAATCCTCGGAGAAGTCCCGAGTCTCGGTGCGGGCGACATGCCTGCCACTCACGATCGTACCCGCAGGTGAGATGACGAAGACTCCTCGTTCGGCGACACCGTGGACCTCGTCGAAGACGCCGAACGCGCGAGCCGCCTCACCGTGGGGCCAGAAGTCCGATGCGAGAGTGACGTCGACCCTCGTCTGCCGTGCCCACGCCGCCAAGGTGTACTTGGAGTCGGTTGAGACGACCGCGACGTCGACGGCATGAGAGCCCTTTCGCATCCGTTCCTGCCACTGTTCGAGAGCGGCGAGTTCGTCTCCGCAGATCGGAGAGAAGGCGAACGGAACGAATGCGAGCACACGAGCGGTAAGTGGGGCCGCCTCGGTGAGGGTGATGACCGATCCGAGGTGATCGGGAAGGGTGAGATCCGGGGCCCGATCACCGGGCCGCAGGATCATGAATAGTTCTTCTTGCCCACGAGCCGGAATCCGGCCCAATCGTCGGCGGCGCTGACCGTGGAGGTCACGTGCATTCCGGCGGTGGGAGCCGCTTCGGAGATGTCGGCGGGGCTGATGTGTCCCGGACGGTTCGCCTTCGGGCTGAGCAGCCAGACGACTCCGCCCTCCTTCAGTGTGGTCTGGGCGTCGACGAGACCGTCGACGAGGTCGTCGTCGTCCGACCGCCACCACATGAGGATCACGTCGTAGACGTCATCCTCTTCGCCATCGGCGATCTTGTCTCCGATGATGTTCTCGATCGCCTCGCAGAGTGCCTGATCGACGTCGTCGTCATAGCCGACCTCTTGCACATAGTCGCCCTTTTTCAAGCCGAGGTTGTGTCCCAGCTCGTTTGCGAGGGTCGAAGTGGAGGATGTCCTTTCAGAAGCGGAGTTGCTCATGCCTGTATTCTTCCGCCAACAGTGGCCAAGGTGCAAATATCGGCGCGCCCGCGCGCGGCAAGCGCACTCAAACGGCACTCAATCAGCACACCGGACTGTGAGCCTGTCAGCACAGTGCGCAGATGCGTCAGAGAGATCACAACTTCGCGGGAGCGCGAAGTTCGGCTGGGAGTACTAGGCTGACAGGTAGATCGGGTGGCCTCTGGGCTCAGACAACCTGCGGAGCACACACCATCCGATGGTCATGATCTCTACACCAAAGAAGATCGTGGAGCTGAAGAGAGGACCACATCGTGGACAATCGGAATCAGGGCGGGCCCATCCTCAACGGGCTGCCCAGCCAGGTGCCCGACATCGACCCGGAGGAGACCGCTGAATGGCTGGCCTCCCTCGATGGCCTCATCGACGAGGGCGGTCGGACTCGAGCACGCTATGTCATGCTGCGCATGCTCGAGCGCTCTCGCCAGAAGCAGATCGGCGTGCCCAGCCTCACTGCCACCGACTACGTCAACACCATCGGTCCGGAGAACGAACCCTGGTTCCCCGGAGATGAAGAGGTCGAACGCCGCTACCGTCGCTGGAACCGCTGGAATGCCGCCATGCTCGTCCACCGGGCACAGCGTCCCGGCGTCGAGGTCGGCGGGCACATCTCCACCTACGCCTCCTCGGCGACCCTCTACGAGGTCGGTCTCAACCACTTCTTCCGCGGCAAGGACCATCCAGGCGGCGGCGACCATATCTTCTATCAGGGCCACGCCTCCCCCGGCATGTATGCGCGCGCCTACCTCGAGGGCCGGATGAGCGCAGAACAGCTCGACGGCTTCCGTCAGCAGCAGTCGCACTTCATCGACGGCAAGCCGCAGGGACTGCCGTCCTACCCCCACCCGCACCAGCTGCCCGACTTCTGGGAGCATCCGACGGTGTCGATGGGTCTGGGACCGATGAATGCGATCGCGCAGGCACAGTTCGACAAATACCTGCACAATCGTGGGATCAAGGACACCTCACAGCAGCAGACCTGGGCTTTCCTCGGTGACGGCGAGCTCGACGAGCCGGAGAGCCGCGGCATGCTCCACGTCGCTGCCCTCGAAGAGCTCGACAACCTCAACTTCGTCATCAACTGCAACCTGCAGCGTCTCGATGGGCCCGTCCGCGGCAACGGCAAGATCATGCAGGAACTCGAGTCGTACTTCCGCGGTGCCGGCTGGAACGTCATCAAGGTCGTCTGGGGACGCGAATGGGACGCGCTGCTGGCCAAGGACCGCGACGGCGCGCTCGTCAACCTCATGAATGCCACCCCCGACGGCGATTACCAGACCTACAAGGGTGAGTCCGGCGGCTTCGTGCGCGACAACTTCTTCGGCCGCGACCCGCGGACGAAGGCAATGGTCGAGGACTACAGCGACGAGCAGATCTGGAACCTCAAGCGCGGCGGGCATGACTACCGAAAGGTCTTCGCCGCCTACAAGGCCGCGATGGAGCACACCGGACAGCCCACCGTCATCCTCGTCAAGACGGTCAAGGGCTACTCGCTCGGACCGCACTTCGAGGCCCGCAACGCCACGCACCAGATGAAGAAGCTCACGGTCGACGATCTCAAGCTCGCCCGCGATCACTTCCAGATCCCGATCTCGGACAAGGAACTCGAGGACAACCCGAAGCTGCCTCCGTACTACCACCCGGGTGTCGACGCACCCGAGATCAAGTACATGCAGGAGCGCCGCGCGGAGCTCGGCGGCTACTCCCCCGAGCGTCGATCGACCCATGTCGATCTCAAGATGCCCTCGGACAAGGCCTACCAGGCCGGTCGTCGTGGATCAGGCAAACAGGAGATCGCCACCACGATGGGCTTCGTACGCGTGCTCAAGGATCTCATGCGGGAGAAGGAGTTCGGCCACCGGATCGTGCCGATCATCCCCGATGAGGCTCGCACCTTCGGCATGGACTCGTTCTTCCCGACGGCGAAGATCTACAATCCGCACGGACAGAACTACATCTCCGTCGACCGCGACCTGTTCCTCGCCTACAAGGAGGCCACGGACGGTCAGCTGCTCCACGTCGGCATCAACGAGGCCGGGGCGACCGCGGCACTGACCGCGGTCGGCACCTCGTATGCCACCCACGGTGAGCCGATGATCCCGTTCTACATCTTCTACTCGATGTTCGGCTTCCAACGCACCGGTGACTTCTTCTGGGCCGCCGGTGACCAGATGGCTCGCGGCTTCGTCCTCGGCGCCACCGCGGGACGCACCACTCTGGTGGCCGAGGGCCTCCAGCACGGCGACGGACATTCGCACGTGCTGGCGTCGACCTATCCGTCCGTGGTCTCGTACGACCCGGCCTACAGCTATGAGATCGCGCATATCGTCAAGGACGGCATCCACCGGATGTACGATCCCGCCGATGAGCGAGATCCTGACGTGCTCTACTACATCACCATGTACAACGAGCCGATGGTCCAGCCGCCCGAACCGGAGGATCTCGACGTCGAAGGCGTGCTTAAGGGTCTTTACCTCCTGAAGAAGGGACCCGACAACGGCGGACCGAAGGTTCAGCTGATGGCCTCCGGCGTCGGTGTGCCGTGGGTGCTCGAGGCTCAGGAGCTGCTTGACCAGGACTGGGGCGTCTCGGCTGATGTGTGGTCGGTGACGTCGTGGACCGAGCTGCGCCGTGACGGACTCGACGCCGAGAACGAGCGTCTGAAGAACCCCGAATCCGAACCGCGGACTCCGTATGTCACCGAGAAGATGGCCGAGACCGAGGGCCCGGTCATCGCGACCTCGGATTATATGCGCGCAGTGCCGGATCAGATCCGCCAGTACGTGCCCAGCCACTTCACCTCGCTGGGGACCGACGGATACGGAATCTCGGACACCCGTCCTGCCGCACGTCGCTATTACCTCGTCGATGGTCCTTCCGTGGTCACGCAGGCACTCATCTCGCTGGCCGATACCGGGAAGATCTCGATCGACAAGGCCGCCGAGGCGGCTGAGAAGTACCAGCTCAACGATGTCCGTGCCGGCAACTCGGGTTCCACCGAGGGGGCAGGCGCCTGATCTCGCCCGCACACTGACAGCGAATATGGCCGGAGTCTCCAAGACTCCGGCCATATTTGTCACCTTTTTCGACTCTTTGTATGTCGCTGACAACCGGATTGTTCTCATTCATCTAAACTCGTGCTCATGATGTCTGATGCCGAGACCCTGCGCCGTCGTGCCGAAACCGCCCGCAGACTGCGTGCCGGAGTCGGCGTCCTGTCATCGGTGACTCTGCAGCGGCTGGAGGCTCAGCTGCCCTGGTACCGCTCGATGTCGTCGTCCGATCGCTCTTGGGTGGGGCTGCTCGCCCAATCGGGCATCTCCTCGTTCGTCGATTGGTACCGCAAGCCCGATACGAATCTGCGTGTGGTCTCCGACATCTTCAAGACTGCGCCACGCGACCTCATCCGGGCCATCAGCCTGCAGCAGACCCTGCAGCTGCTCAAGATCGTCGTCGAAGTCGTCGAGGAACGCGTTCCGGACATCGCTCGCCCCGTCGAGCAGCCGGCGCTCCGCGAAGCGGTGCTCATCTACTCCCGGGAGATCGCGTTCGCCGCGGCCGATGTCTACGCCCGGGCCGCAGAGGCCAGAGGCAGCTGGGACGCACGACTCGAGGCGATGGTCGTCGACGCCCTCGTCCGCGGAGACTCCGTCGACGAACTCGCCAGCCGCACCGCTGCCTTCGGCTGGCAGTCAGAAGGTCCCGTGTGCGTCATCGTCGGCCGCGCACCGCAGCGCTCGGCGAAGAAGGGATTGGACGGCATCCGCCGCAAGGCCAGTCGCTGGGCCGATGATGCTCTTGTGGGCATCCACGACAACCGTCTGCTCATCGTCCTCGGCGGGGTGACGGAACTCGACGATGCCGTCGAGGACCTCTCGGACTGCTTCGGGCCTTCCGAAGTCATCGTCGGACCGGCAGTGCCGGGACTTGCCGAAGCGGCCACCTCGGCGAAGGCGGCGATCCGCGCACTCAAGGCGGCGACCGCCCGCCCCGATTCCCCGCGCCCGGTCAAAGCCGATGATCTTCTGCCCGAACGCGCCCTGTCCGGGGACCGGATCGCCTTGACCGAACTCATCGAACGCTATTACGAACCGTTGACCTCGGGAACGGGTCAGCTGCTGAAGACCGTGAGCGCCTATGTCGAATTCGGGTCCTCGCTCGAAGCCACGGCCAAGGCACTGTCCGTGCACCCGAATACCGTGCGCTACCGACTGCGGAAGATCACCGACGCCATCGGGCTCGATCCGACGACTTCGCGTGATGCCTTCGTCATCCACATCGCCTTGGTGTATGGGCGACTGTCCGAGGACGGCGTATTGTCGAACAACGACAAATCTCGCCGAGATCGGTCCAGTGTCCATTAGATTGATCAACGGAACCCAACGAAAAGAGAACTGAGTGCTTGCAATCACCTGTCCGGGCCAGGGAGCCCAGAAGACCGGTTTCCTGAGTTCGTTCCTCGAACTCGACACCTTCTCGGCACAGATCGACGAACTCTCGACCGCATCGGGAATCGATCTGCGTCTGCACGGAACCGAATCCGATGACGAGACGATCAAGGACACCGCGGTGGCACAGCCTCTGCTCGTCGCCTCCGCCGTCGCCTGCGCCGCTGAGCTCGGCGTCAGCCCTGCCGTCGTCGCCGGCCACTCCGTGGGAGAGATCGCAGCCGCACAGATCGCAGGCATCTTCACCCCGGCGGACGCCATGGCCTTCGTCAAGGTCCGTGCCGATGGAATGGCGGCCGCTGCCGCCGTCACCCCGACCGGCATGTCCGCCGTGGTCGGCGGCCAGCCCGAGGACGTTCTCGCCGCGATCGAGGCCGCCGGGGCCAGCCCCGCCAACGTCAACGGCGGAGGCCAGACCGTGGCTGCCGGCTCTCTCGAGGCGCTCGAGACCCTGGCCGAGAACCCGCCGGAACGTGCTCGGGTCATCCCGCTGGCAGTGGCCGGCGCCTTCCACACCGAGTTCATGGCTCCCGCCACCGCTGATCTCGATGCCGCCGCCTCGGCGATGGAGGTCTCCGATCCCTCCGTGTCGATCCTCAGCAACTCCGACGGCACTGCGGTCGAAGCCGGCCGAGAGTATGTCGACCGTCTGGTCAAGCAGGTCACGAACCCGGTGCGCTGGGATCTGTGCCAGGAGGCGCTGCTGAACTCCGGTGTGACCGGAATGATCGAACTCGTCCCCGGTGGCACGCTGACCGGAATCGCTCGCCGCGCCATGAAGGGCGTGGAGACATTCGCCATCAAATCGGCCGCCGACCTCGACGGCGCGCGTGAGTTCGCGGCAGCCCACGCCTGAGAATCGAAAGAAGACGCCATGCCTACACTCAAGACTGCCGAACTCGGCACTTTCTCCCGCATTGCCGGAATCGGTGCCTACCGTGCGGAGAACCTCGTCACCAATGACGATATCGCCGGACCCATCAACTCCTCCGACGAATGGATCCGGCAGCGCACGGGCATCGTCACCCGCCGTCGTGCCAGCAAGGACGTCGGCGTCCTCGACATGTCCGAGGAAGCCGCGCTCGAGGCGATCGCCTCGGCGGGGCTGAAGCCGGAGGACGTCGGCGGCATCATCATCTCGACCGTCACGTTCGAGTACTTCACACCCTCAGCGGCTGCGGCTCTGACCGCACGACTGGGGACCGGGCCGATTCCGGCTTGGGACATCAGCGCGGCGTGTGCCGGCTACTGCTACGGTATCTCGCAGGCCGATGCACTGGTGCGTGCAGGCACGCTCGACAATGTCCTCGTCATCGGAGCCGAGAAGCTCTCCGAGGTCATCGACCCCGAGGACCGTTCGATCTCGTTCATCCTCGGTGATGGCGCCGGCGCGGTCGTCGTGTCCTCCTCCGACGAACCCGGCATCTCGAAGACGGTGTGGGGCTCGAAGGGCGAGAACTGGTCGACCATCCGGATGACGGATTCCCTCTACGACATCCGTGACGACCGGGAACTGCCCTTCCCGACCCTGCGTCAGGACGGGCCGACCGTCTTCCGCTGGGCCGTGTGGGACGGCGCCGAGGTGGCAAAGGAGGCTCTCGCTGCTTCCGGCATCGAGGCCGAGGACCTCGCTGCATTCATCCCACACCAGGCGAACATGCGCATCATCGACGAGCTCGCCAAGCAGCTGAAGCTCCCCGAGTCCGTTGTCATCGCACGTGACATCGCCGACAACGGGAACACCTCGGCGGCGTCGATCCCACTGGCCACCGAACGTCTCCTGCGTGAACAGCCCGAACTCAGCGGCGGTCTCGCCCTGCAGATGGGCTTCGGTGCGGGCCTCGTCTACGGTGCTCAGGTCGTGCGCCTGCCCTGAGACACACCCATTCACGGAAAACTCTCCGTGAATGTCCTAAGATATTCGGCGGGACACTCGTCGAAAAGTTCCTCAAACGGTCGAAAAACCCTCGACCGAAATCAGAAAGTAGGAAAGAAATGGCATTCACCGAAGCTGAAGTCCTCGCTGGGCTGGCAGAGATCGTCAACGAAGAGACCGGCCTGGCTGTCGAAGCAGTCGAAGCCGACAAGTCGTTCACCGATGACCTCGACATCGACTCCATCTCGATGATGACCATCGTCGTCAACGCTGAGAAGAAGTTCGGCGTGAAGATCCCCGATGACGACGTCAAGGACCTCGTCACCGTTCAGGACGCTGTCGACTACATCAACAAGGCTCAGGAAGCCTGACACACAGCAGCCGAACACGGCCCGTCCACAGACGGGCCGTGTCCACACTATCGACGAGGTTTGTACCATGACATCTAAAGTTGTCGTCACCGGAATCGGTGCGGTAACCCCCTTGGGCGCGACTGTCGATGCCACTTGGGAAGCCATTCTGGCCGGTCAGTCCGGCGTCCACACGATGGACAACGATTGGTCAGAGAAGTACGGCCTCGCCGTGGACTTCGCAGCGCAGGTCGACCCACAGGTCGTGCCCGACAATCTCAAACGGGTCCAGGCCAAACGCCTCGATCCTTCGAGCCAGTTCGCTCTCATCTCTGCTCGTGAAGCCATGGCCGATGCCGGTCTCGAGGAGACCGATCCGGAACGCACCGCCGTCTCCTGGGCCACCGGGATCGGCGGAGTCTGGACTCTGCTCGACGCCTGGGACACCCTGCAGGAGGAAGGCCCGCGCCGGGTCATGCCCCTGACAGTTCCCATGCTCATGCCCAATGGACCTGCGGCCGCTATCGGCATGGAATTCAAGGCACGTGCCGGTGTGCAGACCCTGGTCTCCGCCTGCGCCTCATCGACCGAGAGCCTCGGCCACGCCTATGACGTTCTCGCTTCGGGCAAGGCCGACATCATCATCGCCGGCGGTTCGGAAGCAGCGATCCACCCGATCACTCTTGCCGCGTTCAATTCGATGCAGGCGCTGTCACGTCGCACCGATTCACCCGAGACCGCTTCGCGTCCCTATGACGTCGACCGCGACGGCTTCGTCATGGGCGAAGGTGCGGGCACGCTCATCCTCGAGACCGAGGAGCATGCGAAGGCTCGTGGAGCGAAGATCTACGCCGAGGTGGCCAGCTGGGGCATCTCGAACGACGCCTACCACATCACCGGTGGAGAGCCGGAGGGCAAGCACGCGCTGGCCGCCATGCAGCAGGCACTCGACGCCGGAGGTCTGACCGCCGGCGAAATCAAGCACGTCAACGCGCATGCCACGTCGACTCCGGTCGGAGACATCCCGGAATCGCTGGCCATCAGCGAACTCCTTGGTGACAACGTCTCCGATGCACTGGTCTCGGCCACGAAGTCGATGACCGGACACCTCCTCGGAGGTACGGGTGCCGTGGAGGCGATCCTCACGGTCAAGGCGCTGCAGACTCGCACCGCTCCCCCGACCATCAACATCGACGAAGTCGACCCGAAGGTCAAGGGGATCAACATCGTCCGTGACACTCCTGCTGATCTGCCTGCCGGCGATATCGCAGCGATCACGAACTCGTTCGGCTTCGGCGGTCACAACGCCGTCGTCGCGTTCCGCTCAGTCTGAGGTTCTGAGCGAACTCAGACAGCTCTACGGCCCACTCTGAGTCGGAAAGCACGGTTTTGAAACTGTGCTTTCCGACTCAGAGTGGGCCGTTTCCATGAGGGCGCACGACGCGATCTGTGCTTGGGAAGGTGGCTTGCGGAGAGCCTCCTGCATAAGCGCTCAGGCACGAGAGCGTGCGAAATGGGCACACCCGAGGTAGGAGGGTGTGCCCATCGGCATTTGTGAACGCCCGAACTCTCGCAGCTGAGTGCAGTTCGGCGGTGAAGGGAGCGGTTCAGCCGACCTTCGTCAGCCAGCGCACCGGTGCGCCTTCACCTGCATGGCGGAACGCGTCGAGTTCCTCATCCCAGGCTTCTCCGAGGGCGGTCGCCATCTCCGAGGAGAACTCCGCCGGGTCCCCGGCAGCGCGTTCCATCACGGAGCGGATGCGGTCTTCAGGGACGAGGATGTTGCCGGCTGTGTCGGTGACAGCGTGGTAGATGCCCAGATCAGGTGTGTGGCTCCATCGACCGCCGTCGACTCCGGCCGAGGGCTCCTCGGTGACTTCGTAGCGAAGTGAGTCCCAGCCGCGCAGGGCGGATGCGATGCGAGCTCCTGAGCCTGCGGGCGCGCGCCAGCAGACTTCTGCGCGCACGAGACCTGGTGCTGCCGGCTGGGGTGTCCAGTCGAAGCGTGCCTGTGCGCCTATGGCCCCGCCCGCTGCCCACTCGATGTGAGGGCACAGCGCACGAGGTGCTGAGTGGACGAAGAGTACGCCCTGAGTCATATCCATTTCTGCCTCCTACCTCGGATACGTCTTCCCCTACGATCCGAAAGGAGGTGCTGACCACATGATAGTCGATGTTCGGCGTGCAGCCAAGCATCAAAGATGCTGGTGGCGTCGGGTGTCTGGGCCGAGCGAATGACCGGCGTTAGGCTGGCGCCATGACCGAGGAGCAGATGACCGACGAACGACCGCCGCGGACCATCCGCATGTTCCCCGACTATGCGGGTACGGTGCTGTGGATCAGCATGCCCATCGACTACGAGGACACGGGGCTGTCCGGCGCACTTGTCGCGCAGCTGGAGGCATGGGAACAGTCCTACTATGACTCGCTGGATTCCGACTTCAATTGGGTGCCGGAGACTGCTGCGCGCATTTTCGCCGAGCAAGGCGTGCATCTCGCGCGACTCGTGTCTGCCGAAGTCGGCCCGCAGTTCGTCGTCGAGATCTCTTCATCCGATGACGACACCGAGGCAATGCGAATACGGGCCGAGCATTCCGCCGAGAACCCGAAGGCGGAAGCAGCTTTCACACGGCTGTTCGACGAGGCGGAGGCAGACGACCGCAGAATTGCCGAACTCGTCAGGAACGAACCGGACGGAGAGTGGACTGCCTACGCTCCGTTGTCCGGGACCGTCTTCAAACCGAATTCGAATGAGAAAGGCGAGCCGCCAACAGAAGCTGAGTGACGGGGCCTGAGGGTTCGCGTACGAATCAGCGGAGCGCTTCGTGGTGCCCCCGGTCGGACTTGAACCGACGGCCAAGGAATTCTAAGAGGTACTGATCTTGCGTGTCAGTCGTTGATCGCACTGGTCTGTCCTTGACCAGTGATTTCGAGGCCTTCAGCACCTTAGACCGATTCTCGGCAGATGGCCCAAGAGACTAGAAATTTCGCTCAAACCGTGTCGTAAACGTGTCGCAGACCAGCGTCTCCTAGTCGGCGCACGTTCATTGCGCTCCAGCCCTCCGTTGTCGCTCAACATACTGCCGGAGATCCCGTGGGTCGTAGCGCCACATACCGCCAATCGCCATCGCCGGCAAGTCTCCACGCTTACGCAACGTGTTGACATGTTTCGGAGTGCACTGGAGGGTCTCCGCGACCTCTTTCGAAGTGAGTAGCTGCTCTAGATCGATCATCTCGTTTCCTTGCTCCCCCCGGTTTCATGTCGGTCGAGCCAGGCGTCCACGGCGGACTGGCGTGTTCCGCGTGCTCGGGGGCGCCAGGAGGTGCCGACCTCGATCCATGCGGGGGCTCGGTCACCTCTGTCGCCTCGGTCGAGTGCGCGGTCGGCTCGTAGCTGATAGACACTGCAGCCGAGCTGTTCGGCGACTTCCTGGTCGGATAGCAATGCAACTTTCCGTCCTTCTAGCTCGTGATCTCGCCCAGCGGCTGCCTTGTCTCCCTGCTCCATCATGAACTCGTCCCGCCATGCCTGGATGCGCTCCTCGAGCTCATCGAGCCCCGGCCCACCGGGCGTGTAGGCGCGTTCAGCTGCTTCCCGTGCTGTGCCCTCTTGAATGCGGGAGAATGCCTCCGCGAGTGGCTTTGCTGCCCGCTTGATTGCTTCTTCGTAGGTGGTCATGTTTGCCTCCTTCGGCGCTCGTGAATAGAGTCTAAGGACGCCTCTGGGTCTCGGCTAGGTGTGCGTTCGGACAGTCGTGCTCGTGAACAGGGTCTACCGTCACCCCTTGATTGCCGAGACCATCGTTGCCTGAGACGCTAGGACGCTCAGCCGACCGAATTCAGTCCTGAGTCGTCAAGAGCAAAACGACTTCGACCAGGGGAAATGCTAGTCTCAAACCGAGCTTTGCTTACGGTGTAATCATGACAGAGACGGACCTGCAACGGAGCGACCTTGCCAACTCCAACGAAGAAGATCACTGAACTACTCCAACGCCCAGAAGTCACGACCGATCTCCTCCAGATCGTCAAATCTGTCGTCGCGGCAACGGCAGCATGGTGGCTGTCAATCGCAATACTCGACTCGGCGATGCCTTTCCTCGCGCCATGGACTGCACTGCTCACCGTTCACGCGACGGTCTACCGATCACTTTCGCGAGGCGCCCAGTCAACAGTGGCCTCTGCAATCGGCGTGGGCTTGTCCTTCCTGATTGGCAACTACCTCGGAGTCAGCCTGTGGACGTTCGCCCTGGCGCTCTTTGTTGGTCTTCTCGGAGCCAGGGTGACATGGATCCGAGACGAGGGGATCGCCATCGCCACCACCGCGATTTTCATCCTCGGAAGCGGATTCGACAGTCAGCAGCCCCTCCTTCTAGAACGAATCATTGAGATCGCGCTGGGCGTAGCTGTCGGGCTCGCCGTCAACTTGATCATCATTCCCCCGATCCGGGACCGGCAGGCCTCTCGCTACGTCGACAGTATCAATCGGCGCATGGGCGACGTCCTGACCAGCATGTCCGACGAGTTCAGCGACTCCTGGGACACAGACCGCGCCGATGAGTGGTTCCGCGAGACCGAGTCCATGAGCGACGAGCTCAACACAGCATGGCAGTCCGTTCGCTTCGCAAGGGAAAGCAGGCGAGCAAACCCGAGAGGCGATTTGAGGAAGTCGCTTAATCCTCGGGTTCGCAACCAAGCACAGTCTCAGGCGGAGGAAACGAGCTACGAGAATATCCTGCAGCGGGTCGATGAAGGGATCTCGCATCTGAGGAATCTGACGCGCACGCTCCGCGACGCGACGTACGCCGAGGGCGAGTGGGATGACAGCTTTCGCCGCGAGTGGGGAAACATTGTCAAAGATGCCGGGCGCTCGATCAGCGACCCTGATGCTGAAGTTGAGCCCGTGTATGAACGCCTCGACTCACTGGCGAGAGCCCTTTCCGATGACCAGCATCTCCCGACTGCTTCGTGGCCCCTCTACGGGGCGTTGATCACGAGCATGCGTCATATTGCTGTTGTCGTCGATGACGTTGCCTCTGCCAGAGAAGCTCGAGAGCCGAACAAGGGTTGAAGATGTGCCTGTTGCGAAGATCGTCGGAAGACTCTAAACCCCTCTTGCAGCAGTCTGACCAGCAGTTTAGAGTCTTTTTCATTCAGTGCTTTGACAATTCCACAGAAGGAGTGTGTCTCGTGTACACCATGCTCAACAACCAGGAACAGTCGAAATTCGACCTGTACCTGCCCGGGAAACTCGTTGCATCGCTGCATTACAAGATCGACGACGAAGACAACGAAGTCATGTTCGTCTACTGCGAGGCGATCGAGGACACCGACAAGGACGCTCACTGCCAGGAGATTATGAAACGAGCTCTGGAAGATGCTCGCGGCCGGTGGCTAAAGGTGAACGTGACATGCCCGATCGCGCTCAAGTATATGGAGCAGAACGCAGCTGAGAACTGACAGGCTTCCCCTCCCACCACACATCATCCGGCGGCAACCACGCCCCGATCGCCTGGACTCGTCGATCTTTGATCTCAACGAATATCGCACCATCGAAACCGAGTCGCGTCGCGGTGCCATCGAGCCATACTTCACCGTCGCGCTCGAACATGACATGAGCACGCACCGGCACGGGCGGACGGCTCTGGAAGGAACCGCGGGCGCCGGCGTCGTTGCGGATCTTCTGCCAGTACCGCCAGGTGGCTGTGACATAGTCCTCATATTCGATCTTGTGTTCTATTCTGCATCCGCCATACTCCACCCACAGCCAAAGGCCGAACCGGACACGAGCGCACGCGACCCGAGCTAGCACCGACTTCCCACCGAAAGCATCGACGCCAGCAGTACGCAACAGAACCATGTTGAACCAGTGACGCGGACTTGGATATAGTCAAACTCGGAAACTATCGCCGAACCACCTGAAATCTCAGGAAGAAAGGAATGGTGGCCCTCGTGGCCTGCTTCTAGTCCTGCTGCCCTAGAATCACCCGAACTCCGCATTCACAGCCGGTCGGGTGATAGGTGACTTGTGCCTAAACACAGTCGACCTAGCTTCTACCCATTCCCTGTTGCCGTAGCTGATTGCCACGCTAAACATTCTCAGTTAGCCACTCGCGTTCACCGGTCATGCTTGGTGCGAACAAAGCCCGCCAGCACCCCCAAAGAGCTGCCCGCAAGAATGCGCGAAGGCTAAACTGCACCGGCTTCACGGCTATTCACCTTCAGGCAACTGCTGAAATCAGAGAAAGCCAGTCATGCAGCAACTCAATGCCACCCAGATTAAGAAGTCCTTTATCAACACCTCTCGCCGCGAAGTGGAAAAGATCACACTGCCACCCAATCTCGCTGAGATCGAGTGGGCCGAGCTCGACTACTTTGGTTGGGCTGATGCGAAAATTCCTCAACGGGCCTATATAGTCGTCCCCGTAGACGACGTCCCACGCGGACTGATGCTCAGGGCAGTGCCCATGGCGAAGTCCCAAGCGATGTGCAGTTGGTGCGAGGACTTGCACGAGACCACCGGCGTACGGATGTTCACAGCGAAGAAGGCCGGGCCTTCGGGACGAAACGGCAATTCGCTCGGGACGCTCATACACGGTAATTTCGAGTGCTCCAAGATCGTCAGGAATCCTCCACGCGCAGTCGAAGGTCACAATGACTTCGAAGCCCATGTGTCAATGCGCGTCGACAAACTGAACGAGCGTGCCACCAGCTTCGTCAAGAGAGTGCTAGGCGAAAAGTAGTCCCCACTCGGGCCCGTCAAACCACGGCGATCCCACCATGAAACAACGTAGGCCCCCGCCGTAACCACGGTGGGGGCCTACATTGCTTCCGCTACCCTATTGCCATGCCCTCAACGATGAGCCCAGCATGAGCACCTGTGCCGCAGTGTGGTGTGACCGGGACGCAATAGCGCGTGGATTGTGCAAACGCTGCTATGACCGGTACCGGCGAGGCACCAGCCCCATCTCTCCAACCAAGCGGCATGCGGTAGCCGAGGACAAGGCACGCCTGCGCGACGAGATTACACTGCGCCGAGAGGCCGGGCAGAGAATTGCTGACATTGCCGCCGCGGTCGGGTTAACACATCTACCGCGAGTAGGTGGCTGCGCGAGTGGGGCGTGCGGGTCGGGACACGAGAAGATGCGAGAGCTGCGATCCTGTGGCGGCCGTGGGCGCGAGACGACATCGACTTCGCTGTGACCCGAACAGACCTAACGGTCGCGGAAAGGGCAGCCATTCTCGGTCGTTCCGTCGCGTCCATAGAGGAGATCAATCGCACCAGTCGTCGACGGGCTGCCCGCAGCAAAAGCACATGAAAATACCAACGGCACCCCAGTAGCGCTCGGTAATCTTTATGGCCCATCCATCGCAGGAGCGAGTCATGGAACTGATTCAGAACAGCAGCGAACTATGCACTCTCCGAAACGGCAGCACCGCGGCGTATCACGTCACGATCGCCGGCGACGTGCGCAATGACATCAACGTACCCGAGCTGATACCGGGCCAACATGTCCAGTTCGAACTAGCTCCACCCTTTCAGCGAAAGACGGGTGGATTGCACGTGACGACGGGTGGATTGCACGTGACCTGGGAGAACCACCTCGGCGAGAAGCAGGTGCTCGACTTCACGCTTCAATGAAATCTTCCGAGCAGACGACAAATGGCCCCACCGCCGTAGCGGTGGGGCCAGGGTAATTCAGTCAGAGCACAGCGCGAAGGAAGTCCTCTGCCGTTCGCTCGTCCTTCTTTTCGTTGAAGTAAGTGCCGTGAGTGACCTTGACTGTCTCAATAGAGTCCGATCCGACGAGCACGATGTCGATGGCGTGTGAGTCCCTGAACTTCTTTTCTCGTGCCGCATACTCGGCCATCGCTAGTTCTGAGTCGTGGCCATAGTCTTCTACCTCAATTAGCCGATCCTTTGAGTGATCGAACACGAGCAAGAAGTGGTTAATTGAGCTTGCTTCGTTAGGCATTTAGGTGTCCCTCCTTGTGCGGTGGGCCTTGAGTGCAGAGTTAACGTCTGCGAGTTGATGGCTGATCGTAGCGCGCAAACTCACTGGCTCCGGTATGCCCTCCTCCTCACAACGGTACCGGACAGACAGAGATTTACCTAGATCTTGCACAACGCTTGACCCGTCTTGTTTGTAGTTCTCCCCCAGTGCACCGGATAAACCTTCGATAAACTCGGCCCAGGAGTGCATCAGTGCTGAGCGTAATTGGATTTCGACTGGCTTGCCGTCGCGTTCGACCACGAGGTGAACCGCTCGATACCCCGATTCTCGAGGCTCGGCAATGTAATCGGTTCTGCGGATGATATCCGATCCCCATGCTGCCTCTAGAGATTTTCGTAGCTGCTCGAGCTCGTCAATCGTCTCGGTGACGGCGCGGCATCCACCGATGTCTTGCATGCGAGAAAGATCAAGACCACGGACGCGACTCAACTTGTCGACGATCGTCGGCAATCGTTTCAAGCGCTGGGTCACTCGGGCTTCGACGCCCGTTTTCCGGGCGTAATGACGAATACCATTATTGATTCTGACCAGTGGGCTCTGGAACGTCGCCCGGTAGGCGTCGAGATCCTCGACTGCATCCATATAGGCATCGACTTCCTCCATCGTCTCAGGAGATCGGCGCAGTATCTTGCCGATCTTCCTCGCTCGAGACTTAGAGATCTCGCGTGCCTTTTCCATGGGCTTATCATATGCGAGAGCTATCAACCCTGCTCAAACAGCGACGAATGGCCCCGACCGCACTGTGTGGTGAGGCCGGGGCCGAGCGTCCAGCGGACGCATCTAGTCGGGGAACTAGAGGGTAAAGAATACCGGGTCAGTGCCGAGGCCGGTAGTCCTCTGCCGGGGGTGTCTTGTCGATCTCGGCTGCGAGTTGCGCGTCGAGGGCAGCTTGCTCGTCGGCCTTCACCACCTCGAGGGAGTCGAGCTCCTCGTCTGGTTCGATTTCGTCGGGGTCGATGATGTCGTTGTCGTCATCGGGTTCAATGATCGGCTCGTCACCGGTGGCTCGCTGGTTGACGATGGTGTTCGCGGCCGCGGTGAGTCCGAACGCGCCACCGACGTAGAGGAACACGTTCGTGGCCACGGCGTGCCAGGCGGGCACATGCTCGGGCCCGTAGGCGGTGGCGATCGCGCCGAGTGCAACACCGATGAGGGCGTAGACGGCGTAGGTGGGTTTCCGCCAAGCGGCGGGGATGATTTCGTTGAGGTTCATAGTTCAGTCCTTTGCGAATCGGTGGGAGGCTTTGGTGAAGGTGACGCCTTTCGTCCCGGCGAACACTTCGAAGCGGAGACGGATGCTGCGCCCCTTGTCGGGGGTGCGGGACGAGTTCGCCATCTGCATCACCGAACCGAGGCTGGTGCCCGCAGTTCCGACGATTTCCTTGGCCGGGTAGGTGCCACCCTTCAACCGGCGGGTGGGGGTGCCCTTCTTATAGGAAACGAGGTAGAAGCGGCCGATGACCGCGGCACCCGGGTTGAGGCCCTTGAACGTGAGTTCCGTGTCAGCGATGAAGCTGGTGCCGTTGGCGAGGATGCCGAGCGAGTAGCCGCCGGCGTCGCCGATGGGGATGGACTTCCACTTCCCCTTCGGGAGTGGGACGTCCTTGTTTCTGAAGCCTGCGTTGGTGACGCTCATGCCGAGAATCCCTTCTGGTTCGGTGGGCTTACTGGGGGTGGTGGTTTCGGTGCTGGTGAAGTTGAGGCGGATTCCTCCGCCGACGAGAGACAGCGGGCGGGTGCGGTTCCACACGCCACCGCCGTCACGCTGGGAACCGCTCGACCCCGGCGAGGTGTTGCCCTCGACGGTTTTCACCGAACCGCCGGAGGCGTCGGCGCGGGCGATGGCGATGTGGGAGAAGTGGGGCAGGAAGACGACGAGGTCTCCCTTCTTGATGTTCGACGGGGACACCCACCGGCCACGCTGCTGCGCCCAGGAGCGGGCGATCGCGACACCGGCAGTGCGCGGGTAGTCGATGTTGGCTTTCATGCCGATCTGGGCGCAGGCCCAGGATGTGAACGCGGCACACCATGCGGCCCACGACCCGTATTTGGATCGGCCGCCGTAGAACCAGTCGTTGAACTCGACCTTGTTGGTGTACCCGATCTCAGTGGTGCCGACCTTCGATGTTGCCTTGGCGACGAGTTGAGATGGTGTAGCCATGAGTCAGCTCGACGGGACGAATCGAGGCCGTCCTGCAGGGCATCAAGAAGTCCACGCCGCAGACAGCAAGACAGCTTCGCAACGTACTCCGTCAGGGATTCAACGAGGCAGTGCGCCTCGACGTCATCGCTGTGAATCCAGTCCTGGCAACGCGGTCTATCGAAGTGTCAGCGAAGGAGGCGCGGGCGATGACCGGGGCCGAAGTGTCTGCCTTGAGAGCAGCTGCGGCGAAGTGGGAGGCAAGACCGCGGAAGAATACGCGTCCGTGGCCGAAACTGCGTATCGGCGTGTGCATTGATGTCATGCTCGGCACGGGATTGCGGGTCGGTGAACTGCTGGCCCTCCGCTGGTCCGACCTCGACTTGGTTTCTGATAATCCCACTGTGACTGTGTCGGGCACCATCGTGTACGGGGAAGACGGGCGCGTGAAGCGGCAAGAGCTGTCGAAGTCGCGGTCTTCTGAGCGAGTGCTGTACCTGCCCCAATTCACTGTGGCGAGCCTCAGGAGCTATTGGCACGACCTTGACCACAAGCCGGAGAACGATGCGATATTCCCGACTTCAGTGGGCTCATGGATGGACAAGGACAACTTCAGCGGCCGGTTCCGACAGGTACGGGCCATGGCCCAGGGTGTGGATCTCTCGTGGGTGACTACGCACACGATCCGGAAGACCGTCGCAACTCAGGTCTACCGATCATCGGACCTCAAGGATGCGTCACAGCAGCTCGGGCATTCTGAAGTGGGAGTTACGAGTAGGCACTACATTGAGCACGAAAACCGCGGTCCTGCCGAAGTCGTGGCATTGCTCGATCGATTTGTCGACGAGAACGAAACCGTGTCGTAACCGTGTGTTTCAGTATCAGGCCGGGAGGTAGATTTGCCTATCGTTCCTGGTCAGTGGTGCCCCCGGTCGGACTTGAACCGACGACCAAGGAATTATGAGTTCCCTGCTCTAACCAGCTGAGCTACGGGGGCCAGCCGAGACAACATTAGCACCATCGGAGTCCGCTTCCCCATTCGGATCACACGTGCGTTCAGCGGAGTCGAGACACCCGGACTCGCGCTGCTCAGGTCCGCAGCTTCGCCGTTGCGGTGAGAGGTGCGACGCGAGTGAGAACGCTGCGTGCGGCGTCGACGCATGTGTATCGGTCGGTCGTGATGTAGACATCGAAGACGGTCTGTCCGTCGCTGCCCGGGTCGTTGCGTTTCGACGCGGCAACCATGCCCGACCAGTCCGGCCCGACCACGACGACGCCGTGTTCGTTGCGGATGGGATCGGACGCGTCGACGAGTCCGGTGCGCACTCCGGGAATCGGCGGTCCGTCGAAGCCGCCGGAGAACATCGCCGTGAGCCCCACGGTGTCCCGGATCTTCTCGTACCGGAGTCGCGTCGCCTCGGAGAATTCGTCGTCCTCCCCGAACACGCCGAGGGTGATGGTTGCGGTACCCGATGCCAGAGCGCGTTCTTCCAATGCCGCGATCTGAGCGACGAGAAGTTCGCGGTTCATCACCAGAGGCTCGCGCCGCAGTCCCTGAGAGATCGAATACGGGGTGCCCAGCGCAGGCAGATTGCGAGAGTAGTGAGAGACGAGGGCATCCTCGCTCGGCTCGGAGAACGCCTGCGGCTGCTTCGTGGCCTCACCGAAGTAGGGCCCAGACATGAACCGTGCCCCGAGCGCACGCACACGGTCCAAATCGTCTTCGGTCTCGACGCCGTCGGCGAGGATGACCGCTCCCGTGCGCTCGAGGTGGGCGTGGAGAAGGCGGTTGAGTTCGGCCAGATGAGAATCGCAGTCGATGCGCAGAACGTCCGGGTGGAGTCCGACCACCGAAGGATTGACCAGCGGGACGAAAGCGGTGCTGCGCAGGTCGGCACCCACAGAAGACATGCCGACTCCCCATCCCATGGCGCGTGCGGAGCGCACCGAGCGCAGCACGGAGGCCGGGGACGAGGCGACCCGAGTGGCGTCGAGCTGGAGGATGACCGAGCGGTCGGGTTCTCCGGTGCGGTCCTCGAGGGTCGCGAAAGACTCAGCTTCGGCATGGAGGAACAGGCGGTTCGACTTCGGCAGTCCGGCACCTTCTGCCGTGCGCAGCGCAGAGTCACGCAGAGAGGCATCGATATCACCCGTGATCGTCGAGGCGCGCATGGCGTGGCGCAGGTTCTCCGACTCGGCGCGACCCAACTCCGGGGAACCCGTGGGAGCCTGCAGAATCTGGTGGCCGACTCGGTGGAAGGTCAGTGCGTCGACGACGGGGGCGAAATAGGTTTCGATCCCGCCCGAGCGCACGAGTTCCTCGAGCTCCAGCTCGTCATCGGGTACGGCCTCGACCACTGTGTTTCCTTCCATGGGCTGATGTGCGTTCACAGTCTTCCACATTCGGACACAGCGGATTGTCTAAAATCCGTAACATTATTGCGCTGACAGCTGACGATTGCCTGACTCGGCCGGGCGCGCTGCGAGCGGCACTCAAGCCCGGCGGGGGCCGCCTCGGCGAACCTCGATGAGACCGACGATTCCGGCGAGGATGACGATGACGGCGATGGCGACGAACGCCCCCATCATCCCCCAATGCCAATTGCTCACCGCGGTGATCGAGAACGCCAGCGCGGTCATGATCGCAAGCCCCATCGAAGTGCCGATGCGCTGCCCGGTCTGGAGCACTCCTCCCGATGATCCGGCGTATCTCAGGGGGACCTCCTGCAGAGTGAGAGTCTGGTTGGGGCTGATGACCATGCCCTGCGCGGTGCCGATGAACGCCAGAGTCAGCAGCAACCACCACTCGCTGCCGATGCCCTGGGACAGGAGCGCGACGACGGCGATCGTGGCCACCAGACCGACGAAGCACAGCGCGATCCCCCAGACGACGAGGCGGCGCCCGATCTGGAAGACGAACCGTCCGGACACGTCGGCTGAGACCGCCGAGCACAGCGCGGCCGGCAGACCGATCATTCCCGCGGCCAGGGCTGTATGTCCCAGTCCCTGCTGCATGTACATGGCGACGAGGACCCAGACGCTGGTGACGCCGAGGAAATAGAGGGCGATGATGATCGAACCGTTGCTGAAGCTGCGGATGCGAAAGAGATCGAGATCGACCATCGGGGGACGGCCCAGATGCGCGTACCGACGTTCCCACCGGGTCCACACCCAGATCATGCCGATGCCGATCGGCAGGGACAGCCAGATGAACCAGCCCAGCGATGATTCGACGAAGGGCAGAAGGATGAGGAGGACACCGACGCCGAGGAGGATGACTCCCACGGGGTCGAGATCCTTGCCGCCATCGGAGTTCTTCGCATCCTGGTCGACGGCGGGTCGCCATGCGCCGGCAGGCAGCCAGGCCCGGGCGAGGATGAGAGAGGCGATGGCGAAGGGCACATTGACCAGGAAAGTCGCTCTCCAGCCGAGGTCGCTGCCGAACAGTGCGATGAGGGCACCGCCGAGCACAGGGCCGATGGCCACCGACAAACCGACGGTGGTGCCCATCAGCCCGAATGCACGACCGCGCGGCGGCCCCTGGAAATACTGCTGCAGCAGGCCCACGACCTGTGGGTTGAGGAATCCCGAGCCCAGCCCCATGGTCACTCGGGAGATATTGAGCGTCAGCGGATCCGGGGCGATTCCGGCCACCAGCGAGGACAGGCCGAACAGGCCGACTCCGATGGCGAACAGCTGTCCGCGTCCGAAGACGTCTCCGGCACGTCCGGCGGCGACGAGGACCACACCGAAGGACAGCGCATAACCGGTGAGCACCCATTGCAGCGCCGAAGTGGAAGCGTCGATATCAGCAGCGATCGACGGCAGGACGACGTTGATGCTGGACACCGACAGCAGGGACATGAAGAGGGGAACGAGGCCGATGAGGAGGATGCGCTTCTGCGTCTGCGTCATCTTCGTGCTCTTGCTCACGCGGCCCCCTCAGCTACTCATCGTCTCTGCCTCGTCTCATCCTACGTTCATGCAGTTCAGTTCGGCCCCGTGTCTCAGCTCTGTCCGGCAGGAACCCAGCCCAGGGCCGGCGCGACGTGCTGGGCAAAGGACTCGAGGATATGCAGGTTGTAGTCGACGCCGAGCTGACTGGGGATGGTGAGCATGAGGGTATCGGCTGCCGCGATCGCCGCGTCGGCCTTGAGCTCTTCGATCAGCTTGTCCGGTTCACCTGCGTAGGTACGGCCGAACGTCGACCGTGTGTCGTCGATGATGCCGATCTGATCCCCTTGGCCTGCCCCACGCCGACCGAAGTAGAGGTCGTCGAGGTCAGTGGTGATCGGGAAGATGCTGCGGCTGACGGACACTCGTGGAGTCCATCCGTGCCCCGCGGCGCTCCATGCCTGACGGTACCTGGCGATCTGCTCGGCCTGCAGGTCTCCGAATGCGGCGCCTGTCGCCTCGGTGAGCAGAGTCGAACTCATCAGGTTCACACCCTGATGTGCAGCCCATTCGGCGGTGGAGGCGGACCCGGCTCCCCACCAGATGCGGCGTTCAAGGCCAGGGGAATGCGGTTCGATGCGCAGACGCTTCCCCGAACCGAACTGCTCCGGATCGGCCGGGGCAAGTTCCTCGCCGCGGACGGCCCGGAGGAACCGATCGAACTTCTCTCTGGCCATGTTCGCGGCCTTCGGCTCGGTGAGATCCTCGTAGCCGAACGCCTCCCATCCGCGCAGGGCAGGCTCCGGGGACCCGCGACTGATGCCCATCGCCACTCGCTGGTCGGAAAGCAGATCGAGGGCGGCGGCCTCCTCGGCGAGGTAGAGCGGGTTCTCATATCTCATGTCGATGACCCCGGTGCCGACCTCGATGTTGCTGGTCTTCGCGGCGATCGTCGCCAGCAGCGGAATGGGAGAGGCCGCCTGGGTCGCGAGATGGTGGACTCGGAAGTAGGCGCCGTTGACGCCGAGCTCGTCGGCACCGACGGAGATCTCCACCGCATCGCGCAGCATCCGCCCGGCGTCGAGGTCGCCGCCAAGGTCGTAGTGACCGAAACTGAGGAATCCGAAAGACTTCATGCCAGATGAACCCGCCGCGTGCAGAGCCTATTCCCCAGCCACGTCGACGACCCCGAGCGCGGTGTCGGGCAACGACGAAGGCCCCGTCCTAACGGACGGGGCCTTGGCTGCTCCCCCGGCTGGGCTCGAACCAGCGACCCTTCGATTAACAGTCGAATGCTCTGCCAACTGAGCTACGGAGGAATGCCGCAGCTTCCTGCGGACGTGTGTCCCAGCTTAGCAAACCCCCGGGCCGGCGAACAAAACCGTGACGAGTGCTTTAGCTCACAGCATTGAGGGTGCTTCGGCCACGGCGCTGAGGGTTTCCCCACCTGTCGCCGCAGGGTTGCCTTACAGTCAGGACAAACACAGTCTGCGGCCATCTTCGCCGCCGCCTCGCGCGATAGACTCGAAGCGATCCGCTCCCCACATCCACACCGTCGATACCGGAAGACTCATCGTGACCATAGTGGCAATCGCCCTCGCCGTCCTCGCGGCCGTGGCACTGGCCTATGGCGCCTTGTATCAGCACGATGCGGTCGCCGGGCAGGATGACTCCCACAACGGCCTGAGCTGGGCCCATTTCACGGAACTGCTGCGCAATCGTCGGTGGCTGCTCGGACTGATCATCCTCGGAGTGGGAACGGCGGGCAATTTCGTGGCCCTGGCGCTGGCTCCGGTGATGGTCGTGCAGCCGATCGGAGCGTTCTCACTCATCGTCTCGGTGCTGCTCGGCGTCCGCCACCGTGGGCTCAAGGTCAACAGGCGACTCGTCCAGTCAGTCGTCTGGTGTACCGCCGGGGTGACGCTCTTCGTCGCGCTATCGGCGACGACGGCACAATCGGAGGTCCACCTCGGAGCCGATGCGATGCCGCTGTTCTGGATCACTGCCGTTGCCGTGGCGGTCGGCCTGGTGATCGTGGTGGTCTTCCGCCACGCCCCTCAGCTCGTGCTCATCATCGCCGCCGGCCTGCTGTTCGCCTGTGTGGCGACGAACGCTCACCTGGTCAGCGTCCAGTTCCTCCAGGCCGGACTCGACCAGGTCACCTGGATCAACGTCGCGGCGCTGCTGGCGGCAGTTGCCCTGGGGTCCCTGTTCGTCCAGAATTCCTATGCCGCGGGCCCCCCGGAGATGGTCATCGCCGGCCTGACCGTCATCGACCCGATCGGTGCCGTGATCCTCGGCACCGTCGTCCTCGGCGAGGCGGCTCACTCCCCCGTCTGGCTCATCATCCTCATCTCTCTCACCGGATTGGTCGCCTGCGCAGCCGTCGTTGTATTGTCGCGGTATCATCCCGATGTCAGAGATCGAGAAGCTCAGCGCAGGAACGCCCGCCGTTCCGACACCATGACCGACACCGAGGAGAGCTGAATCCTGTCTGCGCACCGTCCCACCCCGAAACGCCGCATCCTCATCCCGGCGGAGACGTACGCCCCCGAAGTCAATGGTGCCGCGAAGTTCGCCGAGCGCTTGGCCGAAGGTCTCGCCGCTCGCGGGAATGATGTCCACGTGGCCTGCCCCTCGGCCACGGGCAAACCCTCGGTCAGTGTCGAGAACGGGGTCACCGTCCACCGCCTCACCGCTCACAGATGGCCTCTGCACCCGACGTGGATGATCTGCATGCCGTGGGAGACGAAGCCCGAGCTCTCGCGACTCCTCGACAGCGTCCGCCCCGATGTCGTGCATACTCAGGCGCATTTCGTCATCGGCCGCTATGCCTTCTCCGAATCGATCAGGCGCGGAATCCCTGTCGTGGCCACGAACCACTTCATGCCCGACAACGTCCGCCCCTATCTCAAGGCTCCGAAGGCCGTTCTCGACGGCGGCACCGCCATCGCCTGGTGGGATCTGCGCCGGAAGTTCCAGTCCGCCGATTTCATCACGGTTCCGACGCAGCTGGCCGCCGATCTGCTCACCGAGAACGGGTTCTCCTCGCCCATCAGGGCGGTGTCCTGCGGGATCGACCTGGAACGCTTCGCTCATCTGCGCGAACTCGACTGCGCCGCGTCGCGGGCCGTTCCCCCGCGTGTTCTCTTCGTCGGCCGACTCTCCTCGGAGAAGCACGCCGCCGACATCGTCGAGGCCGTGGCGAAGACCGATCCAGCGCTGGGGCTCGAAGCCGATATCGTCGGCGGTGGTGACCAGGAGGAGCCGCTGAAGCAGCTGGCTGTCGAACTCGGCATCGCCGATCGTGTGCATGTGCTCGGGAAGATCAGTGACGAGGCGCTCATGGAGGCCTACCAGCGCTGCACCTTCTTCTGCATGCCCTCGACCGCTGAGCTGCAGTCCATCGCTACGCTGGAGGCGCTGGCGTCGCGCAAACCCGTGGTCCTCGCCGATGCGGTGGCTCTGCCGCACCTCGTCCGCGACGAAGTCAACGGGTACCTGTTCCCGCCGCGCGACACAGATGCGCTGGCTGACCGGTTCACCCGTATCTGCCGAATGCCCGATGATGAACTCGATGCCATGTCGAAGGCGTCGCTCGACGTCGTGGCCAAACACGATATCGAATACACTCTCGACACGTTCGAAGCGATCTACGACGGAGTCATCCGAGACGCCGTCGACTCGTCAGAAGCCTGATGAAGATGCGGCCTGACGAGGCGCCGGCATGAGCGGATTCGGCCCTAGGAACCCGCAGGCGGGATGAAGACCGACGGCGTCGTGGACATCCGGGCGAAATCGATGCCGCTGACCATATCGTCGACGGATCTCCACGGGCCACCGTCTCCGGCGAATCCCAGCGACTGCTGCATCCAGGCGAAGAGGTCCTCGTTGGTCCATCCGAGGCCGCACAGCTGCTGATAAGTCACCGCTCCATCACGTTTGGCCAACCGCTGACCGCACTCGTTGAGCACCAGCGGAACATGCACCCAGCCCGGTTCGGCCAGACCAAGCAGCCGAGCCAGATACGCCTGCCTGGGTGCCGAAGAAGCGAGATCGTCCCCGCGCAGGATCTCGTCGATTCCGGTCGCTGCATCATCGACGACGACGGTGAGATTGTAGGCGAAGACACCGTCACCTCGCCGCAGCACGAGATCGTCGACGACCGCCTCCACCCGGCCGAGCAGCACATCGTCGATGCTGTGAACTCGATTGTCCGCGCGCAGACGCAGCGCCGGCCGCCGGTCGTTCGCTTCGAGCCTCAGCCGGGCGGACTCGCGCTCCTCTTCCCCGAGGCGGCGACAGGTCCCCGGGTAGGCTCCGGGTGGTGCGTGCGGTGCACTGGGGGCCTGAGCGATGTCTTTGCGTGAGCAATAGCATTCGTAGACGAGTCCGTCCGCCTCCAGCCTCGCAAGCGCAGCGGCGTATTCGGCAGTGCGTTCGGATTGGACCAGCGGCGCCTCGTCCGGGACGACGCCGAGATCGGCGAAGACCTGAAGCTGTGAGGCGGCCGCGCCGACCTTCACCCGATCGAGGTCTTCGATCCGCCACAGGAATCGCCGGCCCGTCTGCCGGGCACGCACATAGCTGAGCAGCCCGGAGCGGATATTGCCGATGTGGAGGTCACCGCTCGGGCTCGGAGCGAAACGGCCGGCCCCGCCGCCTCGAGGTCTCTCCGTCACTGATGGGCCACGAGATCGCCGTACTGCGGGAACCGCTCGAGGTAGTCCTGCACGTACGAACAGGTCGGCACGAGGGTCGACTCGTCGGCCCGAATGAGGTCGAGCACCCGAGTGACGAGGGTACGGGCGAAGCCTCGTCGGGAGAAGCCTTCGGAGATGATCGTGTGCTGGAGTTCCAGGGTGTGGTCATCGATGACCTGGTAGGCGAGGAACCCGATGAACTCTCCCGGTGTCTCATCGGTGAACAGCTCGTACCGTTCGCGGTCGATGTTCTTCACTACTCGAACCGGTGTGGGGCTGAGTTGAGGCTGTGGCATTGATGCACTCCTTCATGGCCGACTCCTATGTGAACGATACATGGTCGAACGAGGGCCCGGTCGCTGCCGACCGGGCCCTGTTCGCGACTGCAGAGTCAGTCGACGATCTTCGAGGTCAGGCCGTCGGCCTCGGTGTCGGCGGTGGTCTTGCGCTGGAGTCGGGACTCGAGCCAGCGAGCGAACCCGGCGACGATCATGTTGATGATGATGAACAGTGCCGCACCGACGATGAACGTCGGCAGCAGGTTGTTGTACTCACGACCGATGAGGTTCACCTGGTAGAGCAGGTCTTGATACGTGACGATGAAGCCCAGGGCCGAATCCTTCAGGAGCACGACGATCTGGGCGATGATCGTCGGCATCATCGCTCGCAGCGCCTGCGGCATGAGCACCAGGCTCATCACCTGCCCCGAGCGCAGCCCGATCGCCATGGCCGCTTCACGCTGCCCGGTGGGGACGGCGAGAATGCCTGCGCGGATGATCTCGGCCAGCACCATTCCGTTGTAGAGAGTCAGGCCGAAGACGACCGACCAGAAGGCACCGATCTCGTTGCCGAAGAGGAGGAACATCGCGAAGATGAGCAGCAGCACGGGCACGCCGCGGAAGAATTCGAGGACGATCGTTCCGGGAACCGAGATGACTTTCTTGTGTGAGAGCCGCAGGAGGGCGAAGACCACTCCGACCACCAAGGCAAGGACCGATGCCACGACCGCGACTTTGAGGGTCGCGAGCATGCCTTGGAGAAGGACGGTCTGAATCTGCGCGAAGGTGAAGGGGTACCACTTCTCGGGTTCGAGCTGACCGGCGTCGGCGAATTTCCAGATCACAAACGCCACGAGAGCCAACAGCACGATCAGCGACACGATCGAGAGGATGATGTTGTTCCGGCGGGACTTCGGCCCCGGTTCGTCGAACAGCACTTGAGTGGGTGCGCTCATCGCAGAATCACCAGCTTCTTCTCCAGGTAGTCGAAGACACGGCCGAGCAGCAGAGCCAGGATCAGATAGGCCAATGCGGTGCCGAACAGAATCGGGATGACGAGGTCACCGCGGATTTCGATGGCATTGCGCATCGCGGAGATCAGCTCTCGGTTGTTGAACGCCGAAGCGATCGAGGTGTTCTTGAGCATCGCGATGATCACACTGCCCAGGGGCGGGATGACCGTTCGGAAGGCCTGAGGCAGAACCACTTCGCTCAAGGTCTGTCCGAAACTCAGGCCTACTGCGCGGGCGGCTTCGGCCTGTCCGACGGGAATCGTCGAGATTCCCGACTTCAGCGTCTCCGCAACGAAGCACGCGGTGTAGGCGATGAGAGCGATCGTGGCGTAGACGAAGGAGTTGAAAGAACTCGTCGACCCGAATCGGATGTCGAGGAACGGCAGTCCGAATGCACAGAAGAACATCACGAGCGTCAGCGGAGTGTTCCGGACGACGTTGATGTACGTCGATGCGGCGATGCGCAGCACCGGGGTCGGTGAGACACGCATGGCGGCGAGTACCGTACCGAGGATCATCGATCCGATCAGGGCGACGGTGAAGAGTCTGATCGTTCCCCACGCGCCGGAGAGGAACATCTGGAGAAGCTCCAGGAAATCCATGGCAGATTCCTTAATCGATGCGAGGGCACCGCACGGTGCCCTCGCATCATGTCAATCTGTGGACTGGGTCAGTAGCGGTCGACCTTGGGCATGTCGACACCATCGGTGGATCCGAGTGTGTATTCGAATGCCTTCTTCCAATCGCCGTCGTCCATGCCCTTCTCCAGAGCATCGTTGACCGCGTCCCGCAGGGCTTTGTCGTCCTTGGGCAGTCCGACGCCGTAGGGCTCTTCGGTGAAGGGCTTGCCGACGACTTTGAATTCGCCTTCGTACTGCTTGGCATAGCCGCGCAGGATCGCGTCATCGGTGGTCACCGCGTCGACGGATCCCGACTGCAGGTCGGTGACGCACTTCGAGTAGGCATCATAGGTGACGAGTTCGGCCTTCTTGTACTTGTCCTTGATGTTCTGCGCCGGAGTCGAACCGTCGACGGAGCAGACCTTCTTGCCGTCGAGGTCCTCAGGACCGGCGATATCGGAGTCCTCGGCGACGAGCAGATCCTGACCGGCGACGTAGTACGGCCCGGCGAAGTCGACGACCTTCTTGCGCTCGTCGTTGATCGTGTAGGTGGCGACGACCATGTCGACGTTGCCCTGCTGCAGGAACGGCTCACGGTTGGCCGAAACGGTCTCCGTGTACTTGATCTGGTCGGGCTTGAAACCGAGCTGTGCGGCGACCATCTTCGCGATCTCGATATCGAAGCCCTCGGGCGTCTTCGATCCGGCCGAGACGTTTCCGAGACCCGGCTGATCGTACTTCACGCCGATGGTGATCTCGCCGGCGTCCTTCGCCGCCTTCCACGTCTTCGAGTCGGCGATGTCCGCGCTCTCGTTGACAGTGTATTCGGGAGCCTCTGCCTTGGCTCCGTCGCCGTCGGCAGGTGCGTCCGGGGTTCCGCCCTGGCCGCAGCCGCTGAGTGCCAGCATTCCGATGGCCACCGAGGCGACCGCCAGTCTGAGCTTCTTCATGGTCTCTCCTTGTGAGTGAGGTGGTGCTGATTGAAAGCGGTGGTGTCAGTTGGTGAGGATCTTCGACAGGAAGTCTTTGGCTCGGGCGCTCTGGGGGTTCGTGAAGAACTCCTCGGGTTCGGCGACTTCGACGATCTCCCCGTCGGCCATGAACACCACGCGATGGGCGGCTTTGCGGGCGAAGCCCATCTCGTGTGTGACCACGACCATGGTCATTCCCTCCTCGGCGAGTCCGACCATGACGTCGAGGACTTCGTTGATCATCTCCGGGTCCAACGCCGAGGTGGGCTCATCGAAGAGCATCACCTTCGGCTTCATCGCCAGAGACCGGGCGATCGCAACACGCTGCTGCTGACCACCGGAGAGCTGAGCCGGATACTTGTCGGCCTGGTGGGCGACGCCGACGCGTTCGAGCAGCGCCATCGCCTGCTTGTCCGCCTCGGCCTTCGGGATCTTGCGCACCTTGATCGGTCCCAGAGTGACGTTCTCGAGGATCGTCTTGTGGGCGAAGAGGTTGAAGGCCTGGAACACCATGCCGACGTCGGAGCGCAGCTGAGCCAGGGCCGCGCCTTCGGCGGGCAGTTCCCGGCCATCGATCGTGATGCTGCCGGAGGTGATGGTCTCCAGCCGATTGATCGTCCGGCACAGGGTCGACTTGCCCGAGCCGGAGGGTCCGATGACGACGACGACTTCGCGTTCGGCGATATCGAGATTGACGTTCTTCAATGCGTGGAAGTCGCCGTAGTGCTTCTCGACTTTGCTCAAGGACACCAGTGGTGGTGATTCAGCTCTCATATGTTGTGATCCTAGTGAATATGGGCGCGCAGAAGAACGGCACGCCCGGGGCAGACAGAACTGCAACCGACTTGTGACCTCGAGCACTCCCCCGACTGCAGTTCCTGCCGGGACGCGATCGCAGCCCTCAGGCGTCGGCCGTGTGAGCGAGCTTCTCGCCTTCTCTGCGCAGCTCGATCTTGCGGATCTTGCCCGACACGGTCATCGGAAACGACTCACGGACTTCGACATAGCGAGGGATCTTGAAATGAGCGAGTTTGCCGGAGCAGAACTCACGGACCTCGTCGGCGGTGAGCGAGTCGAATCCGTCCTTGAGGATCACCCACGCCATAAGCTCTTCGCCGTACTTCTCATCGGAGACGCCGACGACCTGGACGTCGCGGATCGCGGGATGATGGTAGAGGAATTCCTCGACCTCGCGCGGATAGATGTTCTCGCCTCCGCGGATGACCATGTCCTTGATCCGTCCGGAGATGTCGACGTACCCATCGTCGTCCATGATGGCCAGGTCGCCGGTGTGGATCCAGCGAGCCGCATCGATGGTTTCGGCCGTCTTGTCCGGCTGATTCCAGTAGCCGAGCATGACAGCGTATCCGCGAGTGCAGAACTCGCCCTTCTGGCCGCGCGGAACGGTCTGTCCGGTGACGGGGTCGACGATCTTGATCTCCAGGTGGGGCATGACTCGGCCGACCGTCTCGGTGCGCTTCTCCAGTGAGTCATCCACTCGCGTCATCATCGACACCGGCGCGGTCTCCGTCATGCCGTAGCAGATGGCGACTTCGGACATGTTCATATCGTCGATGACTCGACGCATCGTATTGACCGGGCAGGGCGAACCGGCCATGACGCCGGTGCGCAGCGAGGAGAAGTCGAATTCCGCGAACTGCGGATGCTCGAGTTCCGCGATGAACATCGTCGGTACACCGTAGAGCGAGGTGGCCTGCTCTTCGGTGACCGCCCGCATCGTCGCCACCGGGTCGAAGGCGGGAGCCGGAAGCACGATCGCTGCGCCATGGCTGAGTGCGGCCAGGTTGCCGATGACCATGCCGAAGCAGTGGTAGTACGGCACGGGAACGACCACGGTGTCGGCGGGGGTGTACGAGAGCATCTCGCCGATGAAGAAGCCGTTGTTGAGGATGTTGTGGTGGCTGAGCGTCACGCCCTTGGGGAAGCCTGTCGTTCCGGACGTGTATTGGATGTTGATCGGATCATCGGCCGAGAGGTCGTCGATGAGCTGCTGCAGCCGCACCGCGTATTTCGCCCCTTCGTCGTCGAGCATCTCGCGACCCTGCTCGATGAGGTGGGCGAAGGATTCGCGCTCGCCCACCGTGACACCGCCGATGAGGTCCTCGGTGACAGTGTCGAGGAAGACGAGGTCGAGGCCGGGGATCTTGGCCGCCACCTCGGTGGCGATGGCATGGAAGTCCGAGTGCGGAGGTGCGACGATCTGCGAGATCATCAGGCTCATTCCGGACTGCTCGACGACGAACTCGAGTTCGTGGCTGCGGTAGGCGGGGTTGACGTTGACGAGGATCGCCCCGATCTTCGCCGTGGCGTACTGGACGAGCGCCCATTCGCCGACGTTCTGCGCCCAGATGCCGACGCGGTCGCCCTTCTTCACCCCACGTTCGAGAAGACCGATGGCCAGTGCGTCGGTATCACGATCGAAGTCGGAGTACGTCCACCTCCGGTTCGAATGCCGATCGACCAAGGCCAGCGCTTCGGGATTCTCGGCTGCGGTGCGTTTGATGTGCTCGGCGATGGTGATCCCGAGCAGCGGTTCCGTCGATGTTCCCGACGAGTAAGACAATTCGGACACTGCGGTGTGCTCCCTTGCATGCCAATTTTCACTGTGACTGATTGCACACTATTCCGTCACGGTCCCGCATGCAAAAGCTGAGGAGGAATTCAGCGGCCTCACCTGCGGATTCGGGGTCGACCTGCCCGATGGGAGCCGAGTGGGCGACGCTTCCGTTCTCGACCAGAACCAGTGAGTCGGCCAAGGCGGTGACATCGTCGACGTCATGAGTGACGAGCAGTGCGCTGCGACCCTTCAGCAGACGGACCAGCACTTGCCGGGTCTCGACTGCCACATCCACGTCGAGGGCAGCGAGAGGCTCGTCGAGCAGCAGCAGCTTCGGCTCGACGACGAGAGCACGAGCCAGGGCGATGCGGGCGGCCTGCCCGCCGGAGACGGCGTCCGGTCTGCGGTTCGCGCACTGCCCCACGCCGAGGCGGTCGAGCATCGCCTGCGCGCGTTCATTTGCGGCGCCGCGAGACGCGCCCAAAGCCCGCAGACCGAAGCTGACGTTCTCGATGACGTTGAGGTGCGGGAACAGGAGCGGGTTCTGCGCGAGATGGACGATGCCGCGATCGTGGACGGGTGGCCACAGGCCCGCGGCGATATCGAACACCGTGTCCTCCCCGATGCGGAGTCGTCCGGAGTCGGGCACGAGGGCTCCGGTGAGGACCTGGAACAGGGTGGATTTTCCGGCCCCGTTGCGACCGATGATCGCGGTGGTTCCCGGCCGCGAGGCACTGAGATCCAGTGCGATTCCACGGGTGCTGAGTCGGATTTCGGCACTGATGCCCTGCCCGGGGTCCGCGGATTGCGCGTCTGTGCTGTCCGCTCCCCCACGTTCGGATACATCCGTCGGGGAGCGCGGGTCCGCCTCGACGGGGGCGGCAGCCGGGACCGTGTCGGCGGGAGTGGGGGTCGGAGAACTGCGCGGGGACTTCAGGCGGGGAGCGTGCGGGGACCGGTAGGCGAGGATGATGATGAGCACGGCGATGGCGATGAGCAGGAGCGAGAGGCCGATGGCTGCCTGCGGGTCGGATTCGCGCACGAGATAGATCTGCAGCGGCATCGTCCTGGTGACGCCGGACAGCGACCCGGCGAAGGTCAGCGTCGCCCCGAACTCGCCGAGCGAGCGAGCGAAGCACAGCACGGCACCCGTGATGATCCCGTGTCGGAGCAGCGGCAGGGTGACGGTGAAGAAGACGCGATTGGGTTTCGCGCCGAGCTCGGCGGCGGTGAGCTCATAGCGGCGGCCGAGTCCCGCGGTGGCGGTCTCGACGGACATGACCATGAACGGCAGGGACACGAAGACCTGCGCCATGATCACCGCCGAGGTGGTGTAGGCGAGGCTGAGGCCCGCCGCCTCGAGTCCGCCGCCGAGGATGGCCGACCGGCCCCAGGTGTAGAGCAGTGCGAGTCCGCTGACCACCGGTGGCAGCACGAGGGGCAGCAGGATGAGGGTGCGGACGATGCGTTGGCCGGGGAACGTTCGGGTGGCGAGCAGGTACCCGAGGGGAAAGCCGATGAGGACGCTGATGAGAGCCGAGGTCACCGAGGTCAGCAGGGACAGCTTCATCGCCAGCCGCGATTCCTCGGCCGTGATCACGGCAAGCAGACCCTGCGGGTCGACTCGGGTGAGCATGCCGATGATCGGCAGGAGCAGGAAGACGATGCCGATGACGGCGGGCAGCCACAGCCAGCCCGGGATGAGCGGATCCGATCTGAGCCGCCTCTCTCGGCTGGGCGGGGACGCCGCCGGTCGGTTTGGGAAGGGCGCGGGCATTGTCAGCCTGCGGCGAAACCGGCGTCGCGCAGCAGCTTCTGGGCTGTGTCGGAGCCGAGGAACTTCACGAAGGCATCGGCTTGGTCCTGGTTCTCGCTGGCCTTGACGGTGGCGGCCGGGTACTTGTTGATGACCTTGTCTGCGCCGTCGAGATCGACCTGTTCGACCTTGCCGTCGCCACGGGCGATATCAGTGACGTAGACGATTCCCGCATCGGCCTGTCCGGCGCCGACCTTGCCGAGGACATCGGTGACCGAGTTCTCTTCGCTGACCGGATCGAGATCGACGTCATTGGTCTCGGCCCACTTCTCCGTCGCGGCTCCGCAGGGCACCTGAGGTGCGCAGACTACGAGGTCGTTGCCGGAGAAGTCCTTGGAGCTCTTGATCGCCTTCGGATTGCCGTCGGCCACGGCCAGCGTGAGCGTGTTCGAAGCGAACATCTCAGGCTCGCCGGCGAGCAGGTCGTCGTTCTCCAGCGTGTCCATCGTCTTCTCATCAGCGGTGGCGATGACGTCGGCGGGGGCGCCTTCGGAGATCTGGGAGACCAGGTCGGACGATCCGGCGAAGGAGAACTTCACCTCGGGTGCGTTCGGATCGGCGGCCGTGAACTCATCGGCGATGTCTTCGAAGACTTCGGTGAGCGAAGCGGCGGCGAAGACGGTGATCTCTTCCGATTGGTCCGCTTCGGCCCCCGTGTCGGGTCCGGAGGAGCAGGCGGTCAGGGTCAGGGCTGCGACGGTGCAGAGCCCCAGCAGGGTTTTCTTCATACCCCCATTGAACCCGCAGATGCGGTTCCGTGTCGACTTCAGTTCCGATTATGAGACTCGCAGAGTTCGTGCAACGCGGAAGAGTCGGCTGCCCTTCATGAACCCGGGACGGTGTCGATCGACACCATCGTCGCCTTCACCGAGGCGGTCGCGAGGCTTCCCGGTTCGAGCTCGAGTTCGCGACAGGCTTCGGCCGACATCAGCGATACCACGCGGAAGGGACCGCACTGCATGCTGACCTGGGCCATCACTCCGTCGATGCTGACGTCTGTGACGAGTCCGGCGAAGCGGTTGCGCGAGGAGCTCACGACGCCGCTGGGATCGGGCAGAGCCCCGGACGATGTTTGGGCGAGGGCGGCGAGCTCACTGCCTTCGACGACCGCCCGGTTCGACGCGTCTTTGTGTTGGGAGAGGCGACCATCGGCGACCCACCGGCGAACCGTGTCATCGCTGACTCCGAGGAAGCGTGCCGCATCGCTGATACGCAGTCGTGTCATTCGAGGGCTCCTACCCATTCGTCCGTGCCATCGCTGAAGTGCTGGTGTTTCCAGATCGCGACCCGGGCCTTGACCTCGTCGATGAGCTCGGAGCAGGCACGGAAGGAATCCTGCCGGTGAGCGGAGGCGACGACCGCGGCCAGGGCCACGTCGCCGATCTCGAGGTCACCGACGCGGTGGACGACGGAGAGCCTAACCGCGGGATGACGGGCAGCGACGTCTGCCGCCACCTCGGCGATCTGTGTTGAGGCCAGGGGGTGGTATTCATAGTGCAGTCGGCTCACTCCACGGCCTTCATCGTGGTCGCGGATGACACCGGAGAAGCTGACGGCGGCACCACAGGCGTCGGTGAGGACCTCGGGTTCGAGCTCCTGGGTCGAAATCGGGGTCTCGACGACTCCTGTGGTCACGACGGTTCCGGTGCTCATGACTCTCGTGTCCAATCGCCGCTCTTTCCGCCGGTCTTCTCGATGACCTTGATGTCGCCGATCACGGCTCGACTGTCGACGGCTTTGATCATGTCGAAGATCGTCAGCGCCGCCGTGGTCACAGCCGTCAGCGCTTCCATTTCGACGCCAGTCTTCGACACAGTCTTGACCGCGGCAGTGATGGCCACCGCGTCCTCGCGGAGTTCGAACTCCACATCGATTCCCGTCAGCGGCAGCGGATGGCACAGCGGGATGAGGTCGCTGGTGCGCTTGGCGCCCATCACGGCCGCGATGCGGGCCACGGGCAGGGCATCGCCCTTGGGCAGTCCCGCCTCGGTGATGAGGTCGATGACCTCGGACCGAGTGGTGATGAGGCCGGACGCGACGGCCCGGCGCTTCGTGACGTCCTTGTCGCCGACATCGACCATCTGGGCTGTCCCCGATGCGTCGACGTGGCTGAGTTTCATGCGATCTTCCACGTCATCAGCCTATCTTCCATAGCTGAGAACGGATCGCCTGTGCCCGCCTCCTCGGGTGAGACGAAGACGAGATGGCTGGCTTCGGCATAGCTGTGCAGCAGGTGGGATCGGGAGTCGCCGACGAACTCGAGGCCTGCCTCAGTCAGTCTGGCACGGCGGACCTGCAGCTTTCCGGCTGGAGGGGCTTCGTCGAATCCGTGGGCCAGTCGGTGGTGGGCGACTTCCCGGGGTGCTTCATGATCGGCCAGCCCGAGCAGGGCGGGGCGGATGAAGAGCTCGAAGCTGATGAGTGTGCTCACCGGGTTGCCGGGAAGTGCCACCCACGCGTGGTCGGCCAGACGTCCGCAGCCCTGCGGCCCCCCGGGCTGCATGGCGATCGGTTCGAAGGTCATCGAAGAGCCCGCATCGAGATCGGCAGCGAGTTTGACGACTTCGTGCGCTCCCTTCGAGATGCCGCCGGTCGAGATGACCAGCTGAGCGTCGCTGTCGCGGACTCGGTCGAGCAGCTGCTGCGGGTCGTCGGGGACGAACGCGACCTCGGTGTCGACACCGAGGCGGCGCAGCCCGGAGCTGAGCGTCACGGAATTCGCGTCGTTGATCCCGGCGGCCGCCTCGGCGGCGATCTCATCACCCGTGCTCACGACGAGGACACGCGGCAGGCCGAGCACGGGCAGTTCGTTCACTCCACACGCGGCGGCCACGCCGAGGTGAGCGGGCGTCAGCATGGTGCCCGCGCTCAACACGGTCTGACCGGCGCTCACGTCGGAGCCGCGGGGGCGGACGAATGCTCCCGGGCACGGTTCCGCATGAGCGTCGAGGGTGATGGATAGGGTGATGGATTCGGCACCGAAGCGTCCCGGCGAGGTGTCTTCGATCTTGACGACCATATCGGTTCCCTGCGGCAGCGGTGCCCCGGTCATGATCTCCACCGCGGTGCCCGGCTGGACTGTCTCACCACGGGACCCCGCTGCGACGCGACCGCATACGAGAATCGGGCGTTGCCGCATCTCCTCCACGGTGGCCGCGGCCAGGGCGTAGCCGTCCATGCTCGAGTTGTCGAAGCCGGGCACATCGATCGGCGATTCCACATCGGCGGTCAGTCGCCTCGGCGCTTCCAGCAGTGAACTCAGCGGCAGGCTCACCGGACCGGTCAGCGGCGTAATGATCTCGGATATGCGCTCACGATGCATCTTCGCAGTAGTCATGGGACGATGATATCGACACGCTGTTCAAGGAGGATGACGCAATGGAGAAGATCGGCCTGCCCATGCCGGTGCTGAGAACTCCGACGGTGGACCCGGGCGAGGAGTTCACCGCTCACAATGAGGACTCGCTGCTCGACACCTTCGATCGCCGCGCTCGCGACCTCCGCATCTCCCTCACCGACTTCTGCAATCTGCGCTGCACCTACTGCATGCCGGAAGAGGGCGTCGAGTTCATGTCTCGCGACTCCGCAATGTCCGGTGACGAGATCGTCCGCTTCGTCCGCATCGCCGTGGAGAAGTTCGGCGTCGACCAGGTCCGCTTCACCGGAGGCGAACCTCTCACCCGCAAGGACATCAACGAGATCATCGCCGGCGTCGCAGCACTGGAGCCGCGACCGAACATCGCACTGACGACGAACGCGATCGGCCTGGACAAACGCGCCGCGGGGCTGAAAGCGGCGGGACTGGATCGCATCAACGTCTCTCTCGACACGATCGATCCGGAGACCTTCGCGACCATGACCCGGCGCCCGTTCCTCAAACGTGTGCTCGAGGGCATCGACGGGGCGAAAGCCGCCGGTCTCAACCCTGTGAAGATCAACGCTGTGCTGCTGCCGGGGGTCAACGATGCACAGGCTCCTGATCTTCTGCAGTGGTGTCTCGAGCAGGATCTGAGCCTGCGGTTCATCGAACAGATGCCCCTGGATGCCGGACATTCCTGGGAGCGGACGTCGATGATCACCGCAGCCGACATCTTCGCCCTCCTCGAACCCCGATTCGTGCTCACCCCGGATTCGGCCCCGCGGAACGGGGCCCCGGCCGAGAAGTTCCTCGTCGCCGATCGACGCCGTCCCGATTCGATCCTCGGCACTGTCGGCATCATCGCTTCGGTCACGCGTCCCTTCTGCGCAGACTGCACTCGCACCCGCCTGACCGCGGAGGGACGTGTGCGCACCTGCCTGTTCTCCCGCACCGAGGTTGATCTGCTCACGGCGATGCGCGATGGTGCTTCCGACGAATCGATTGCGAACCTATGGAAGGGTGCGCACTGGAAGAAGCTCGCCGGTCATGGGATGGACACGGATTCGTTCGAGCAGCCACAACGACCCATGAGCGCCATCGGAGGATAAGTGCCCACCATCACCGTTCGGTTCTTCGCCGCAGCCCGGGAGGCCTTCGGCGCCCGCGAATCACAGATCCGTGCCGGGTCCGTCGATGAGCTCGTCACGTCCCTCGCCGAGGCGGCCGACCCCCAAGCCGCGACCGTGCTGTCGCGCTCGAGCTTCCTCGTCAATTCCGTGGCCGCCACCGATCGGTCCGTGAAACTGTCCGACGGTGACACCGTCGATGTCCTCCCGCCGTTCGCCGGCGGGTAGGACCTTGAACAGCGAGATCGGTTGAAGCCTCGTCAGCTCTGCTCTGGAGTCGGCTGTGACAGATAGGCGAGATATCCGCCGTTGACCGAGGTCACCGCGATGCCGTGAGAGCGCAGCTGCGCAGCGGTCTTCGCCGAGCGCACTCCCGACCGGCAGTAGAGGGCGATGCCGTGCGGCCGTGCTGGGGCGGCATCAGAGGAGGCGGGGGTGTCCGCTGTGTCGGGAGTCGGCAAGCGGCTGGGATCGGCGAGCAGCTCGTCCATCGGAATGTGAATGGCACTGGGGACCATCCCCGAGGCGACCTCATCGTCATCGCGGATGTCGACGAGGATGGAGTCGGCCTCGACGTCCGCCCAGGTCACGGTGGCCGGCCCCAGGAGGCTTTCCCCTGTGGTCGGGCCGGCTGTTCTCTCTGCGGTGTCGTCGGTCTTGAGTGAGTCGAACGTGTGCTGGGCGTAGTCGCCGCGGTGCTGCCCGAGGTCTGTCACCGGAGGCCTGCCCGGAATCGGTCGCACCGGGACCGTCTCCCAACTGGTGTCGAGGCTGCTGTGGATGGCCACGCTGTTGACGAGCGGTGTGCCGATTCCGGTGAGCACCTTGATGGCCTCCATCGCCATCGCGGATCCGATGCTTCCGCACAGGGGCCCGAGGACTCCGGCGACCGAACAGTCGGGCACACTGCCCGGAGCCGGAACCTCGGGGTAGAGGTCGCGCAGTGTGGCGCCGCGTTCGGCATCGAAGACGGCGACCTGACCGTCGAAACCGAGGATCGTCCCCCACACGAGTGGGATTCCGAGAATCTCACAGGCATCGTTGGCAAGGTAGCGGGTGGCGAAGTTGTCGCTGCCGTCGACGACGATGTCGACGCCTTCGAAGAGTTCGAGAGCGTTGTCCGGAGTGAGCAGCTGCGGAATCGTCCGGACCTCGATCGACGAATTGATCCCGTTCATCCGCTGCCGGGCGGAATCGATCTTACGAGTGCCGATGGCCGCCTCGGTGTGGATGACCTGGCGATGCAGATTGCTCAGCTCGACGACATCGGGATCGATCACGGTGATCGTGCCGATGCCGACGGCCGCGAGGTAGCTGAGTATCGGGGCGCCGAGTCCCCCGGCACCGATGACGAGAACATGCGAGTCGAGCAGTGCGGCCTGCGCGCTTTCACCGAATCCGGACAGTCGGATCTGCCGGGCGTAGCGGGTCCGGTCGGCAGGACTCAGGCGTGAAGTCGACATGACCCCATCCTAATCCGGAAGGGAGGGAGGGAAGGCGTCAGCACTCGAGGTAGTCGATGGCCGTGCCTGCGCACAGTTCTGCTGAACCATGCGGGGTATCGGTGCCGCGCGGGATTCTGATGATCACATCGGCCGCGGCGAAGTTCGGAAGCCTGGACCGGTCGGCAGGGAGGATCTCCCCTGATTCGGTGAAGGTGCCGGGACGGAAAGTGACGACGTTTCCGTGTGTTCGCAGATCGGGCCCCGCGAGAAGTCCCTTCCGCCATCTCCGTCGCAGGCTCTTCCCGGTCAGCAGCGAGCCGACAAAGAGGTGGAAGGCGACGAAGGCTCCCTGTGGAGTGCCGGGCAGATGGATGAGCGGCAGAGTGCCGCGGCGTCCGAAGCCCTGAGGCGATCCGGGTCGCATATCCAGTCGGCGGAACGTCGAATGGTCGGGTTCCAGGACCTGACGGACGACTTCGAAGGCACCGGCGCTGATACCTCCGGTTGTCACAACGAGGTCGGCCTCGGCGCTCATCGTCGTGAGCACACCGCGCAGCTCGTAGGCGTCGTCGCTGCACGTGGCTTCGATGGATTCGGCACCGAAGCCGCGGACTGCGGCGGCGAGCATCGGCAGGTTCGAATTGAAGATCGAGGAGGCGGCCGCCTCGGTGCGACTCTCACCTGTCTGGTCGGCACCCTGGATTTCGTCCCCGGTGACGATCAGACCGATGCGGGGTCTGCGGAGAACTTCGATCTCGGTGATGCCGAGCATCGCCAGCACGCCGACTCCGGCCGAGGTGATCCGCTCCCCGACGGTCAGGACGATGTCGCCCCGGCACATGTCCTCACCGATCGAGCGGATGTTCCACCCGGGCGGGACAGCGGCGGGGAGGGAATCAATTCGGATGGCTTCGGGAGCCGGCCCGGTCTGTCGAGCGTCGGTCAGCTCGACAGGGACGACCGCCTCGGCGCCGGAGGGAACGGGAGCACCTGTCATCACGCGCACAGCGCATCCCGTCTGCAGCGTGACGGCGGAATGTCCGGCGGGGGTGTCGCCGACGACTCGAATGGCGTTCCCGTCGCGGGCGGAGTTCAGGGCAGCGCCGTCGAGGGCGAAACCATCCATCGCCGAGGCGGCGAAGTCGGGCACCGATCGCGGAGCTCTGATGTCCGAGGCCGTGGTGCGCCCGACGGCGCTGCGTACCGGCGTCGTCTCGGTGTGGAGATTCGGTGCCAATTCGGCGATGAGCTCGGAGTAGTCCTCTGGGTCCAATGATGTCCTTCCCTCGCTCCGATCCTACTTGTGAATCGGCGGAGCCAGACGCGATGATTCGGTGCGGCACTGGTCGAAGTTCCGGTGCGACTCGGACCGGGTTCGTCTACAGTGTGGAGCGTGGACACTGACCGAGCAGTAACCATCGAATCCTCACAGTTGAAACCGCTCAGCTGGGAGGCCGCTGCGGCTGCCTCGCTGGCGGTCTCGGCGGTTGTGCTCTTCGGCCTGGGAACGACGTTTCCGCAGGTCCGCGCCTTCGGATACGCACCGATGCTCGCGGCCCTGATCATCGCGTGGAGTGTCAATCGGAGTTTCGCCAGAGACCTCAGCATCATCGCCGCGTGTCTCGCTCTCATCTCGGCGATATCGGTCGAAGCCGATATCTCGTGGTCGAACATCGCACGCATGGGCGTTGTGCTCTCGGCCGTCGTCATCGGCCCTTGGCTCGTGACTCGTTATGTGTTCGAAGACAAGACGATCCAGTTTCCGCTGCGTCGCGGCCAACCCTGGTCGCGGCTGGAATGGGCATGGCTGGTCTTCGTCGTTGTGGTCGCCTGGGCAGTGCTGCCGCAGTACTTCATGCGCACCGGGGTCTACCTCAACTGGCCTCCGCTGACGAACTGGTCGGAGATCATCCGACTGTTCTTCGGGGTCAACGCCGTGGGCATCTGGGACGAGCTGTTCTTCATCTGCACGGTCTTCGCGCTCCTGCGCAAACACTTCTCGTTCTGGACCGCGAACATATTCACCACGATCATCTTCGTCTCGTTCCTCTGGGAGCTCGGCTACCGGTCGATCGGTCCGCTGCTGACGATCCCCTTCGCACTCGTGCAGGCCTTCATCTTCACTCGCACGAAATCGCTGCCGTATACGGTCACGGTGCATCTGCTCTTCGACGCGCTCGTGTTCCTCACGATCGTCCACGCCCACCATCCTGACGCGCTGCCCATCTTCATCGGCGTCTGACTGCTGCAGGCAGCCTCTCGATGCCCGGCATCTGTCACCCGAACTCGTATAATCTGCCGGTGGCACCGCACCCCTCACCCGTCCGGCCACACCCTCGTGCTGCAACGCTCTGAAGCGACACTGCGGGTGAGGGATGCCCGCCCGGAAACGACGAAGGCTCCCGTGAGGCGGTGACCCACAGGAGCCTTCGGACTGCGCTGGCTATGCGCGAAGCTACTGAATCAGCGGATTCCGCGCAGCAGCCCCAGCATCGGCTTCGTCAGCGTCAGCGCGAGCAGGCCGAGCACGACCGACGATCCTCCGACCGACAGCCAGTAGGGTGCCTGGTTGCCGGCGTCGAAGTACCCGCCGAGCACACCGGACAGTGCCGTACCGACACCCGAGGCAAGGAAGAACACGGCGATCATCTGCGACTGGAAGACCTTCGGAGCGACCTTCGTCGAGAACGACAGGCCCACCGGCGAGATGAGCAGCTCACCGAAGACGAATACGGCCAATGTGAGAGCCACCCACAGCAGCGGAGTCTCATTGGGGCCGGCCTCAGCGAAGGGCAGGAACATGAGGAACCCGATGCCGATGAGCACGAGTGACAGTCCGGCCTTGACCGGTGTCGAGATCTGCTTGGGTCCGAGCTTCATCCACATCGTCGCGAACAGCGGGGCGAAGACGATGACGAAGAACGCAGGGATCAGCTGGATCCAGTTGATCGGCATCTCCCATCCGAAGATCGACCGGTTGAGCTGAGTATCCGAGTAGACGGTCAGCACTCCGAAGATCTGCTGGTACATCGACCAGAACACGACAACCGTCAGGAAGAACGGGATGAAGGCGAGAACACGAGAGCGTTCGTCGGAGTTCGTCTGCGGCGAGGTGTACATGACGATGAAGTAGCAGGCGGCCGCTCCGGCAGAGATCCCGGCGATCCACCAATCGAGGTTTTCCGCGTTGACGATCTTCGTCATCCACAGAATGACGGCGAGGAGAATGACGACCACGACGGCCACGATGAAGAGGTAGAGCTTGTTCTTCGGCAGCGGATTGACTGCAACACGAGACTCCGGCGGCAGGCTCTTGCGACCGGTGAGGTAGATGATCAGGCCGAGTGCCATACCGACCGCGGCGGCCCCGAATCCATAGTGGAATCCGATGTTCTTCTGCAGGAGTCCGGTGAGCAGCGGGCCGAGGAGGGCACCGATATTCACGCCCATGTAGAAGATGGTGAAGCCGGCGTCACGACGCGGGTCCTTCTCTTCGTAGAGTTCACCGACCAGTGCCGAGGCGTTCGCCTTGAGACCGCCCGAGCCGAGCGCAACAAGGATGAGGCCGACTGCCACTCCCCCGAAGCCGGGGATGAACGCCAGGCAGATGTGACCGATCATGATGATGATCGCGGAGTAGAAGAGGACCTTCTCCGCTCCGGCGAGGCGGTCGGCGATCCAGGCGCCGAGGATCGTGGCGAGGAAGACGGCACCGCCGTACGCACCGACGATGCCCACTGCCGTACCCTGCTCCATCCCCATGCCGCCGTCGGTGACGCTGAAGTAGAGGTAAATCGCGAGGATGCCGTTCATCCCGTAGTAGGAGAATCGCTCCCACAGTTCCAGGCTGAACAGCTGCATGAGCGGCAGAGGGTGTCCAAAGAAGCGGGTATCGCTGCGGACGGCCTCGGTCGTCGAGGTGCTTGAAGACATTGTGTGCTTTCCGTAGTGGTGTGAGAGGCCACGATCCGTGGCGCATTTCACGATGGACCAGCGGACATCCTACTCCTCGGTTATGTCCCGGTCACACCTGGCAATGCCTGGGACACGCCGTCCCAAAACACGGAAAGTCGAAGTGATTCAGATCTCTTCCTCGGCTCCGTCGACGCGCTGCCGTGACGGCTTGTCAGAGCTCAGATCGCGGCGCCTCCCGACGAACAGATTGAGGACACCGGCACACAGGACGATCGCCGAGGCGGCCACCGGGACGGCCATCGCCACGGCCGTTCCCCGATCCTCGGCGAGGATTCCGTTGATCGCCGAGGACACCGATTGGCCGACGATGATCGCCGACCCCGCCATCGACATCACGGTCGCCGACCGTCCGAGCGGCGCACGTTCGGCGGCGAGGCTGAAGAGGGTGACGAGGCTCGGGCCGATTCCCGTGCCCATGAGCAGCAGAGCCATGACGATGATCGGCATCGATTCCGTCGACGCGAGGATGACCGATCCCGTGACCAGAATGGGCGCGAAGCACAGCAGTCGCGCCCACAGAGCGAACGCAGAGGGGAACAGCGCCACCGAGATCGCCAGCACCGCAGAGCCGATGCCCATCACTCCGTAGATGAGACCGGCCTCCTCCGGCCGGCCGATGTCGTTGGTCAGCGCGGTGAGAGCGGTGAGGGTGGAGCCGAACACCATTCCGACGCCGAAGACACCGAGGATGATGACGAAGACACCGGCGGTGAACATGTCCTTGGCGGGGGCACGCTCGCCGAGGCTGCTCGACGTTCCAGTCGAACGCGCCCGCCCGGTCGGGTGGAGTGCGAAGGCGGAGACGAAGACGAGCGTCATCACGATCGCCCCGATGATGGGCGCGACCGGGGTGAAGAAGGTCGCCAAGAGCCCGACGAGGAAGGGTCCGAAGACGAAGATGACCTCATCGGCTGCGGATTCATAGGCCATCGTGGCATTGAGCACCTTCGGCCGCCTCGACAAGGGCAGCACGGACATGACGATGTCGACGAGGCGAGACCGCGACATCGGCGCGACCTGAGGTGAGGTGGCACCGATCGCGAAGGCGGCGATGAACACGACGAAATCCGGCAGCGGGCTGAAGACGACCCACGCCATGAAGGTCAGCGCCAGGCAGTTGAGGATCCCGGCGATGAGCAGAACATAGCGCTGACCCCACCGGTCGGCGGCCGCCCCGATGAAGGAACCGAACAGAGCCGTGCCCAATCCGACCACAGCTGAGTTGATCCCGCCCAAGCTCAGCGATCCGCGGCCGGCCACAACGAGGGTGAGCACACCGACGACGATCATGGCGAAAGGCATGCGGGCGACGAAGGCGATCGGGAAATAGCTGCGTCCGACGGCCGAGAACAGAGTCGGTGAGGACTGCTGCGCGGTGGTGCGCCGAGCCGAGGCGGGCATGTCGCTGTCTGTCATATCAATCCAGTTTCTGCTCCCGCTCGTCCGGGAGGTCGTGCCGCCGTGGTGACCTGGATCAAATCACTCGGTAGGTGCACGCTGTTGGTCTGAGAAAGTCGAACCGAAGGGTTCACCTTCAGGCTACTGTGTTTGGCGATCCGATTCGAGTGCCAATGCACCAAGCGACGTTGAGTTTGATCACCATGGCACGGACCTCATTCCCATCCGCGACTCAGAAAGAACGCAGATCGGTCTGCGAGGATGACGGCTATGAACTTCTTGTCTCGCGTCATCGTCAACGCCTGTGCGATCTGGGTGGCGGCCTGGATCCTGCCGGGTGTGACGATCACAGGGAACCGGGTCGTCGAGGAGCAGGCCGGCGCCATTCCGGCGATGATCATCTCCTACCTCGTCATCGGCCTCATCTTCGGATTGGCGAATGCCTTCATCAAACCGATCCTCAGCTTCGTCTCGGCTCCGATCACGTGTCTGACCCTGGGACTGTTCTCCATCGTCATCAACGCGATCATGTTGGCGCTGACGAGTTGGCTCAGCGGGTTCACCCCGTTCGAGTTCACCATCGATTCGTTCTTCTTCTCCGCCATCTTCGCCGCGATCATCGTCTCGATCGTCTCGGCTCTGCTCGGTTGGCTGGTCCCGGAGCGAAGCACCGAACACGACCGGAGATGAGCAAAGTCCTCTACGCGATGTAGACTGTTGCTGAGAGTCAGCTGACCACCAGAAACATCGCCGGAGGAGACCATGTCCGATATCGCCGCCCCGAAGAGAACCCGCAATTCAGCATCGTTCGCCGATGTCATCGTCTTCGTCTTCGCCTTCGCTCTGTTCGTGTTCGGACTCTACCTCTTCGGAGCCTCATTCTCCTCACCTGAGGGAACCGAGTTCTGGGTGTTCTGGGGTGGTCTGCTCGCGTCGTGCTTCGCATTCCTCGTGCCGATTCTCTACCGCTGGGCACGCGACTCCCGCCGCTGATCTCCAACACGGTTGAAGAGAAGGGCCGCTGCGCTGATGCGCAGCGGCCCTTCGTCGATTCACCGTATCTGCCTTCGGCCTGTCACGCGCCGAATCACCGGTCGATTCGCCGGTGGCAGAAATCCATGATCGCCGAGGCGGCCTCCTCCGACCGTTCATAGTGCACGAGGTGGCCCACCCCATCCAATTCCACGAATTCGACGTCGGGGAGCTTCTCCACGAATGCCCGGGTCGGGCCGATCGGGGCAATGGCGTCCTGATCGCCGGCGATGACGAGCGTGGGCATACTCAGGTGGTCGGCCACCTCGGTGACGGTGTGCGCGACGGACGTCGCGAAGGCCTCTGACAGGGACGCGCGGTCAGCGAACGACGAGAAGTGCCGCGAATGCTGATCATGGATGTACGAACGCAGGCCGGGGTCGCGAGTCGTGGCCATGGCCACGCTCATGGCCCGGACGATCACGGGGTTGCTCAGCAGGGAGCGACCGGCTCGCTCGGGCAGCCGCGCACCGAGGGCGTAATAGGCCCGGGTGACCGCGGTGAGGAATCGTGCGGGCCCTTCGAGGGCGGGGCTGGTGATCGGATTGATGAGCACGAGCTCGTCGACGACGTCCCGGTGGGAGGCCGCCAGGTGGCTGACCAGGATCGAACCGAAGGAGTGCCCCACCAGGATCGGTGTCACGCCCCGCTGCCTGCCCACCTCGGCGCGCAGAGCGAGGAGATGATCGACGAAGGCAGAGAGCGACGAACCCGAATCCAGCGGGGCAGTGAGACCGAACCCGGGCAGGTCGGGCACGACCACCTCGCGGTCGGTGATGCTGCCGGCGATGAGGTCCATTCCATGATGATCCCCACGGAAGCCATGCACCATCAGCAGCGGACGCCGACGCCGCTCACCCGGATGGATCCACGCGGCCGTGCTGTGGGAGCCCAGCCGGATGTCGGTCCGCTGTGATTGACGTATCCGCACCTCAGTCGGTTTCGGCGGTGTGCAGTCGACTCACGGCACGTCGGGGCACGACCACCACCGGAACGGGCAGGACACGCAGCAGACGGCGAGCCCTCGCACCGATTGCTACCTTGCCTCCGTGGCCCAAGCGGCTCGATCCGATGAAGGCGAGGTCGCCGGGCTGCCAGTCGATGGTCTCGGCGGCCTCTTCGATATCGGCTCCGGCCTTGGTTCTCACCGTCGCACGGCCAGAGGCTAGCATCTCCGAAGCGTCGTCCGCCAGCACCGCTCCCCCGTACTGTTCGGCGAATTCGGTGATCTCGGCGACCTCGTCGTCATAGAGTCCGTCGTTCTCGATCAAGGACAGCAGTCTGAGATCGACTCCGAGGCCGACAGCCGATTCGATGGCCGCTCCGATGAGTGACGAAGCACCTGGGCGAGCCCCGTAGAGTGCGGTCACCCGCGAGATCGGCCCGATGTCGGACCTGCCCGACGGGGCGAGCACGACGGGCACCGTCGACGAGTGCAGCAGCGACGAAGCGACCGTGCCGATGCGCAGTTGGCGCATCAGTGTGGTGGCCCGTGCACCGATGATGATGCCCAGTGCGCCTTCCTGCTCGGCGACCTCCATGAGGCCCTTGGATTCGTTCGAGGCGATGTGGATGCAGCCTCTGGCGCGGATGTCATCGGGGATGAGTGCCAGGGCTTCGTCTAGCCAATCGTCGATCTGCTGGGCCACGATCCCGGCCCCGTCCTTGGGCACGGCGCTGCCGGCGAGAATCGTCGATGATTCCGGACGGACGATGGTGACCACGAGTTCGACGTCGATGGAACGCGCGATCGAAATGGCCAGCGAGATCGCATCCCGGCCCCGATCCGTGGCGATGTATCCGACGACCAGACGTCTGGTGGTGGCGGTCTCTGACATCCTCAACTCCTCAAGCTGCGTGTCCGACTGATGCACGTCTCTTCCGATTCTACGTCGGCCCAAACAGCGCTTCGACCAACAGTTTTCACGAACCGTCTTTCTCGCCCGAACAGTCGAAGTGAAAATATTTGAGAAAATAATGAACAAAACTCCCACACGCAATGAAAGCTGTGCTAAATTCGACAGTGCAATTACGGATTCGCAGACACCAACCTGATTGCACCTTGACAATAGCGGACGTTGACGCCGTCCCCACGAGATCCACGACCATGAAAGGAGAGCAGTTACGATGATGAATTTTCTTGCAGGCCCTGACCTTCGAACGCCTTGGCATGAATACGCTGCCTGCCCGATTGGCGGACAAGGACTCGTCGGCTGACACAGCCGTCTCCCACGTCTTTTCCACCGGTTGGCTTCCGGCCACCGTTGTCCTCTGAGCCACCGGTTGCCTGATATCCGGCATTCTTCACGCCCGGCTTGTGTCCAGATCACTTTCGGCATCCCTGCTGTGCCTAGCACCGCCAGTTGCCGCACCTGATCCGGCCACTTCACGCCAACATCATTGAGTTCGGTCCGATCTGCTGCATTCGCGAGTGAGCGCCGTACCACCTGGCGCCTTCCGCTGTGCGGCCGACCAGTTCGGATTCATTGCCTATCGTATTCCGTTGCCATATCAGTGAATCTGTCATTGCAATGACCTATTCCCATATTGGCAATTAGCTGCCTTTGTCATATGCACCCTTGCGCAGGCGATTCATTGTCAATGTCACGACTTTTTCGGCAATTGTTTATCTGACCGTCATTCCGGGATATCTCCTGCCCATTTGCGGATATCCCCTGCCCGAAAACCACGAGGAATAATTGTGTCCACCACATTCCCATTCACCTATCCACGACGCTGGGCCCTGAGCACCGGAATGAAGCTCATCCGGTGGGCGCGCCGCCCAGCCCCGACACCCGAGTCTCGCCGCCTGAAGGTTGCCCGTCGTCAGCAGGCTCGCCTGCGCGAACACGCTCGCGAGCAGCGCGTACGTGAACTGCGCGAGCGGGATATCGTGCGCTACCTCAGCCAGGTCCGGCCGTTCATCTGATCCACCGCGGAGAATCCTCGGCGGATAGCTGACTCGCCGCGGCCCGAGTTCATCGGACTCGGGCCGCGGGGTCGGCCCCGATCAGTGCCTGAACACGGGGTTCCAGTATTCCCGCCCTTGTGGCGAGCGTCACTCTCCGCCGATTTGGTCTCTCACCCACACGTGGGTAATATTGATCAGGCAAGCGGGGGTATGGCGCAGTTGGTAGCGCGTCTCCATGGCATGGAGAAGGTCAGGGGTTCGAATCCCCTTACCTCCACCGCTGAAGGGCGGGGATCCAAACAAGGATCCCCGCCCTTCTTGCTACCTGACGGCGGCCCAGCAACCTGGCGCGAGGTTGCTGGGCCGCCGTCAGGTAGTAATTAGGGGCGGGTTTCCAGGGTGAGCAAGGTGCGTTTCTTTCCCTCTCCCCATGCGTAGCCGGTCAGGGATCCGTCCGCTCCGATGACTCGGTGGCAGGGCACGATGATGCTGATGGGGTTCTTTCCGTTGGCGGCCCCCACAGCACGCGCCGCACCGGGTCTTCCCAGCATCTCGGCCAGCTCACCGTAACCTGCTGTGCTGCCAAACGGAATCTGCGTCAGCGCCTGCCACACCGAGCGTTGGAATTCCGTTCCCTTCGCCGCCAAGGGCAGATCGAACTGTGTGCGATGGCCTGAAAGGTACTCCCCCAGCTGTGCCTCGGCGCGGTGGAAGATCTCCAGGTCGTCTTCCGGAGTCGGTTCGACTCCGAACATTCTGTCGAGTCGAGCATCGATCGCCTCGGAGACCTCGAGATAGAGCCCGGTGAGGTGGGTCCCATCCGAGGTGAGCAGGAGAGGTCCCAGGTCCGTATCGAGGATCGTCGTATATACCGGTGCCGAGGCGGTCGGCAGCTCCATGGCAGCGGTGAACTTCCGTGCGGTGTCGGGTTGGGTCGTTGTCGGCGTGGTCATGTCTGCGTGTCCTTCGTGTCGGTGAGTCATGGGCAGAATCATTCCTTGCTCGGTCTCGGTCGGTCAGGCTGCTGGGCTGCGGGCGTGATGTGCCCACAGCAGGTGGGTCAGGTAGGAGCGCCAGGGACTGCAGTTCATTGCGACCTGTTTCCAATCGACAGGTGCCGCTGAACTCGCGTCGAGATCGGCGATGGTCTTCTTAACGCCGAGGTCTGAGTCCATGAAGACGTCGGGATCTCCGAGGGCGCGCATCCGGATATAGCCGTTGCTCCACGGACCGATTCCGGGCAGTGCCAGCAGATTCCGGCTCGCTTCCTCGCGGTCGCTGCCCGCGCCGAGGTCCACACTGCCCTCGGCCAACGCCTGCGACAGTGTCTGAATCGTCCTGATCCGACTCGAAGGCAACGCCCATTCGGATGCGGGGACAGCGGCGATCGCCTCGGCGGTGGGAAAGACCCTGTCGACTCCGCCGAAGCTCAGCTCCTCCGGCAGTGATTCTCCAACACCTGCGACGAGGCGTTCCAGATGGGTGCGGGCGGCGGCCAAGGAGATCTGCTGTCCGAGGACTGTCCGCAGAGCCAGTTCGACGGGGTCGCTGTGGCCCGGTGAACGAAGTCCTGGATGGTCGTCGACGAGGCGGCGCAGGCCCGCCGACCGCAGTGTATGGGCGATCGCCTCGGGGTCGGCATCGAGGTCGAGGAGGCGCCGGACTCGTGCGACGGCGCTGCCGAGGTCGCGGGTGTCGGCCAGGCGGAGACGGCAGTCAACGAAGTCCCCGTGCCCTTGCCGCACCGTGATCACGGCGGGACCGTGAGCCAGCCGCATCGACCGGGTGTAGGCGCCGTCCGAGACATTTTCGATCCCGGCAACGGCTCGTGCCTCGAAGTACCCCAGCAGATGCGCGAAGTCGAACGGCGGGCGATACGCCAATCGGAGTACGACTTCGTCGGTCACCGAATGTTCGGCACCGTCTCTGCGCAGCTGTCGTGGGCTGATCGAATACATCGTTCGGAAGGTGTCGTTGAACTGTCGGATACTGGAGAAGCCGGCGGCGAAGGCGATCTCGCTCATCGGCATCGAGGTGGCCTCGATGAGTGTCCTGGCAGTGCGTACCCTTTCGGTGCGAGCCAGCGCCAGAGGTCCGGCACCGAGCTCGGCGTGGATGAGGCGCCCGAGTTGGCGAGTGCTGTACCCGAGTTCGGCGGCGAGGGTTGCGACTCCTCCGCGGTCGACGGCACCGTCGCGGATGAGGCGCATGGCTCGGGCCACGACGTCTCCGCGGGTATCCCACTGCGGCGAATTCGGACTGGCATCCGGGCGGCACCGTCGGCAGGCCCGAAAACCGGCGTCTGCCGCGGCCGCGGCCGTGACGAAGAAGTCCACGTTCTCCCGCCGCGGAGTCCTCGCCGGACACGACGGACGGCAGAAGATCCCGGTGGTGCGCACCGCGGTGAAGAACATTCCATCGAAGCGTCGGTCACGGGAAGTGACTGCCTGATAACACTGATCGGAGGTGAACATAGTTCCATTGTCCGCCCCAAGGAGTACGATTACTAGCGGTTTTCGGCCACGGCAGTGGCCGGCACCAGACGAGGCAGGACGCGGACGAGGACGATCAGAACAAGAAGCTCGATGAGGGTCTGCGTCACGACCCCCGCTGGACCGATGCCCTCCCCGGTGATCGCACGAACGATCGGAAGCATGACCAGGGAATTGCGCGTGACGGCGGAGAGGATCACAGCACGTGATCGCCGCGGACCGACGTGCAGAGCCCGCGTGACGCCCCACCCGATCGTGGTCATCACGACAGCGAAGACTGCGAAGACGACGGCCACGGTCCCCAACTGTCCGGCGGAATGGGCGATCCTCGGGGTGACCGAGGCAGTGATGACGAGCAGCGTCAGCGTCATGACCGGATCCATCAGACGTGCGCTCGCGGCGAGGGGCCGGCCCAATCGTGGCGTCCGGCGGGCAAGTCGACGAACGACGACGGCGGCCGTAAGAGGAATGATGATGAACAGCACCAGCGCGCCGACGAGCGGACGAACAGGCAGATCGATGCTCAGCCGCCCTCCGGTGACCGCCCACAGCATCACGGGCAGCAACAGCAGCTGAGCGATCATGAGCATGGGAGTGAGCATCAGCAGGCGATCGGCGGCGCCTCCTGCAGCACGTGTGAACGCTATGACGTAGTCGATGCAGGGACACAGCAGCACGATGAGCACAGCCGGCAGCAGCGGATCAGCGATGTCGAAGACCGATATGAGACCGGCGACGACCAGCGGGACGATGAGGAAGTTCAAGGCCGCCGTCACAGCAAGAAGAGGCAGATCGCGAACCGCACGCAATCCCGTTTCGAAAGGGATGTCGAGGAACGTGAGGAAGAGCAGAGCGATGAGGCACGACGTCAGGGCGGTTTCGGCCAGAGCGGCGAATCCGGAGATTCCCGCACCGAGGATGACGCCGAGCACGGCACCGCCGAACCACCAGAGCGTCTGCGTCGAGGGGCGCCGAACGGCGTCCGAACTCGTCTGAGCCGATGGCTTGTCACGTCCGGACTCCGGGTGGGAAGGAGGCACAGCCGGTCGGCCGTTCAGTCGGCTTCGGGCCAGTAGTGGGAGTCCGGCAGCGCTCGTCGACCGAAGATGGCCTGCCCCACACGGACGCAGTCTGCGCCCTCTTCGATGGCCACTTCGAAGTCACCAGACATGCCCATCGACAGCCGCCCCAGGCCGAGAAGGTCAGGATCGGTTTCGCGAACCTGGTCGCGCAGACCGCGCAGAAGCTGGAAGCAGGGACGGACACGGTCGATATCCGAAGAGAAGACTGCCAAAGTCATCAGTCCCTGGACCTTGAGAGTCTCGAAGGCTCGCACCTCCTTGAGGAAGTCGAGGAGCTCTTCCGGCGGCATGCCGAATTTGGAGTCCTCAGAGGAGGTGTTGACCTGGACATACACGTCGAGGCTGCGTCCTTCCGCTTCGAGTCGACGGTCGAGGGCTCTGGCGACCTTGAGTCGGTCGAGCGCCTGGAATTCGCTGGCGAACTTCGCCACGTCCTTGGCTTTATTCGACTGGAGGTGCCCGATCACAGCCCAATCGATGTCGAGGTCGGCCATCTCCTCGGATTTGCGGTGGGCCTCCTGAACCTTGTTCTCACCCAACTTCGCACAACCGGCGGCAACGGCGAGGCGGATGCGTTCCTGGGGTACGGTCTTGCTCACTGGAAGCAGCTCGATGTCGGCGCGGTCCCGGCCGGCGCGCTCGGCGGCAGCGGCGATCCGGCGCTTCACCTCGGCGATATTGGCTCGGAACTCCCCGACGGTCGTCGCCGTCGAGTACTGCCCATCGTGACTGAGTCCGCTGTCGTCTCCCATACGGTCATCGTACTCAGGTTTTCCCTGCGTGCCCGCGATGTTCACGCCACGATGCGGGCCCGGTCGGTCGGTCCACGTCCGGTCATCGATTTGGCTTCCTCCCAGGCTGCGGCCAGTCGCGGCCCCACATGCTGCAGTTCGCTCTCCGTCACCGTATAGGGCAGGCGCACCCACCGATCGAGTCCACCGGCGGGGGCGAAGTTCGGTCCTGCGACGAGGCGGAGACCATGGTTTCTCGCGGCGATCGAGAGTACCCCGGAACGTGCCTCCGGCAGTTCGGCCCACAGCGCCATTCCACCGGAGGGGACGATGAGCTTCCACTCTGGCAGCCATGACCTCACCTGTGCGGCGAGCAGGTCTCGGGCGGCTCTGAGCCGGGAGCGGCAGTCGGCGACGACAGCATCGTGATTGCTCATGAGTTCGACCGTGACGAGCTGTTCGAGGACCGGTGCTCCCAGGTCGAGTCCGAGCCGGGAGGACGCGAAATGACCGATCCGGTGGCGGGGAATGCGCATCCATCCGATGCGCAGACCTCCCCAATAGATCTTGCTCACACTGCCCACTGTCACCGCGTCCGTGATCAGCGCGGACATCGGAGTGGCCATCCTGCCGTCCTCGAGTTCCAGTTCGACGAGGGATTCGTCGAAGACGGGGACGACTCGATGCCGACGAAGAGCCTCCGCGAGCTCACTGCGCTGGGCTTCGGGCAGCAGTGCGCCGGTCGGATTGTGGAAGTCGGGGATGAGATAGGCGCTGCGCGGACGTGTCTGTCCCATCAGCTGCTCCATGGCGTCGATGTCCCAATGGTGCCCCTGAGTTCCGAACTCGAGGGGGTAGGTCACGAGAGCGGCGCCCGCGCCTTCGAGTGTGGCGATCGCATTCGGATAGGTGGGGCTTTCGATGAGCACCCGCGAGGTCGACCGTGCCCCGCCGAGGCGCGCGGACTCATGCGGTTCGACGTCGAGGAGGGCGCGGACGGCGATGGCCGCACCGCCGAGTGCCCCAGAGGTGATGAGGATCTGATCAGGGTCGGTCGGGGCGCCGCGCCGGGTATAGCGATCGGCGATGATCTCCCGCAGCACCGGCAACCCGGAAGGATAGTACCCGGTGCCGGGCAGGTAGGCACCCAAACGTGACAGTGCCCGATCGTAGGCGTCGAGGATATCCGGAGGTGCGACCGGAGCGGTGCACGTGAGATCGACCTCCGACTCGTCGCCGCCGGCAGGTGAGAGCAGGTGGTCGATACGGCCGCCCGGGACGCTGGGCAGCTGAACGATGCTGCCGGAGCCTCGGCGAGTGAGAATGTATTCCTGTTCCCGCAGCTGAGCGTACGCCCGTCCCGTCGTCGTCCGCGAGAGACCGGAGGCGGCTGCGAGTTCGCGTTCGCTCGGCAGCCTCGTGCCGACCGGGAGTCGTCCGTCGGTGATCGCCGCGGCCACTGCGGCAGCCAGCGATTCGTATGCGGGCGCCTTCCACGGTCCGTCTCCGATGATGCCGATGAGTCGTTTGGCTCCCAGGACCGGTGTGCTCATGGTTCTGACCTCATGGGACCACTTTCCACGAAGTGGCTATATCGCACAAGACCAATTTCGGTCATGATGGAAATGTCCCTCTGATCGCACCCTCAGAAAGCCACCACATGACGAAGATGAGAGCCCCGAGGCGTCAACTGGCCAACGTCGGTCCCATCGCTCAGCTGCGCGGCGGACGGCTGTGGCGGCGTCTCCCCCAGCTGATCCTCGGCCTCTACCTCTTCGGTGCCTCGATGGCGATGATGGTCAACGCGGGCTTGGGCATGATGCCGTGGGACGTCCTCCACTCCGGCATTCAGAAGCACGTGCCGCTGACCTTCGGCACCATCATCACGATTCTCGCGTTCCTCGTGCTCCTCATCTGGATCCCGCTGCGCCAGCAGCCGGGGATCGGCACGATTCTCAATGCCCTCCTCGTCGGGCCGGCGCTCGACCTCACCCGCCTGTTCCTGCCCCGGCCCGAAGAACTCGGGTGGAACATCGCGCTCATGGTCACGGGCGTCGTCCTCAACGGGGCCGCCTCGGCGATGTACATCGGCTCCCAATTCGGGCCGGGCCCCCGCGATGGGCTGATGACCGGGCTCTCCCGCGTGACCGGACGCTCGATCCGACTGGTGCGCACCCTCATCGAAGTCAGCGTCGTCGCCGTGGGCTGGCTTCTCGGCGGAGTCGTCGGGGTCGGCACAGTCCTCTATGCCTTGGGGATCGGCCCGATCACCCAGGCTCTGCTTCCCGCCTTCACCGTCGAACTCCGTCCCCGGTCGAAGCCGACGACCGCCGCCGAGGATGCACCCGAAGACTGAGCGACCGTCACCTCTGCGGGGCCCTCAGAAGATCGAGGACCTCAGTGAAGGACGGATCGAACGCATCCATTCACTCCATCGAATCGAGGATGTCGGTGAGATCGTCGAACGTCGTCAGCGGATTGACGATCGCGAACCTGGCATTCGGCCGCCCCTGGTGCGAGCTCGGGACGACGAAAGCGCGCTGGTCCTCGAGCAGACGATCCGACCATGCGTCATAATCCGACCGCTGCCAACCGTCGCGTTCGAACACGACGACCGAGAGTTCGGGTTCGCGCACGAGCCGCAGATGCTCTCGATGCTTGATCTCCGTGGCGATCTCACGCGCCAGATCGATCGAATGGCCGATCGCCTCCCGATACGTTTCGGCACCATAGCTGGCCAGCGAATACCACAGCGGCAGCCCACGCGGTCGCCGCGTCAGCTGGATGGCGAAGTCTGAGGGGCTCCAATCCTGAGCGTCGGTGAGCGTATCGAGATATTCGGCCTTCTGCGTGTGCGCTCGCCTCCCCGAATTCGGATCGCGGTAGATGAGCGCACAGGCGTCGAAGGGAGCGAAGAGCCATTTGTGAGGGTCGACGATGAGCGAATCGGCCTTCTCCACTCCGGCGAACTTGTGGCGTGCCTGCGGCGAGAGCATCGCGGCCAGACCGTAGGCGCCGTCGATGTGGAGCCAGAAGTCGAACTCGTCCTTGAGAGCGGCGATGCCGGCGATGTCATCGATGGTGCCGAAGTTCGTCGTCCCCGAGGTGGCGACCACCGCGATCACGGCGTCCCCGTGTTCGAGCAGGGCCTCACGCACGCCGTCGGGACGCAGGATCCCGTCCTCGCCGGTGGCCACCGGGGCGACATCGACATCCATGACCTCGGCAGCGGAGGCGACCGAGGAGTGGGCTTCGGCGCTGCACACGATCACCCAGCGTCCCGGCCGAGTCTCACCGAGCTTCTCCTTCTGTGCGTTGCGGGCGGCGACGAGAGCTGAGAGGTTGCCGATCGTACCTCCTTGGACGAAGACTCCCCCGGCTCCAGCGGGCAGCCCGAACTCTCCCGCCAGCCAGCGCAGGACTTCGTTCTCTGCATGGACGACTCCGGCACCTTCGAGCCACGAACCGCCGTAGAGAGCGCTGGCGGAGACGACCAGATCGAAGGCGACAGCCGCCTTCGTGGGAGCGCTGGGGATGAACGACAGGTACTTCGGATGGTCGGTGGAGATACAGGCCGGAGCAAAGATGTGCTCGAAGATCGCCAGCGCCCGAGCTGATCCCAGCCCCTCCTCGGTGACGGTGGGACCGGCCAGTCGACGCAGCTCGGCTTCCGAGGTCGGATGGTCGAGCGGGGTGTCCTCGGCCAGAGTCCGACGACGCGAGTACTCGAGCACGAGATTCACGAGGTTTCGGGTCTCATCGGAGACAACGTGCATGCGGGAATGAAGACTGTCGGTCATTGGGGCTCCTCGGCGCGGTCGATGGTGATGGGGATCGCCCACCGATAACGAGACTAACCGCATAGAACCGATTTGTGGTGCCTCGGACGGTTCGGATCGACACGAATTCTTCTCCATGGCCACTGATCGCAAGTTCTGACTCTTATTCATATTTACTTGCGAGCGGACTTGTTGCTGAGGTAGGTTCGGCACCATGACAGGAGGGCAGACGACCGAAGCCGGGGATCATTCCCGCGGCACGATCGACAGGGGCTCCGAGGCCACCGGACTCCGCGTCCGGGACGCCATCCGGCAGTCCGGATTGAAGCAGCGCAAGATCGCCTCTGTGATCGGCATCGACGAGACGAAGCTGTCCAAGGCGCTGTCAGGTCGCCGCCGCTTCACTGCCGATGAGCTCCTCGGCGTGGCCACCGCCACAGGTGTGACCGTCCGGTGGCTGCTCGGCGACGAGTCCCAGGTCTCCGCGCTTCCGCCGAACCCAGCAGCCGCGGCAGTCAGCGACGACGACGCCAACCCGAGACGCACGATCGCCGAGACGGCGTGGACGCTGTTCGGCCGGTACGGCTTCGACGCGGTGCGCATCGCCGATATCGCGGCGGCGTCCGGGGTCTCGGCGCCGAGCATCCATTACTACTTCGCCAACAAATCCAGGCTCTTCGATGCCGCTCTCGACTATTCGGTCAAACTCGCCTTCGACCGTCAGATCGCGTGGCTCGACGACATCGCGGACCCCGCGCAGAGACTCGAAAGTCTGCTGAAGCTGCAGTCCCCACTGGGACGCACGGAACGCGGCGAATGGTCGATCTGGCTGCAGACGTGGACTCGAATGGCCCTCGAAGGTTCGGCTCTGTCGAACTATCCGCTCAGCTACGAACGCTGGTCGCGCACCGTCCAGACGACGCTCGAGGACGGTCAGCGCACCGGCTGCTTCCGAGGCGGTGATCCACGTGCCATGGCCGACGAGCTCACCTCCCTCCTCGACGGACTCGGAATCAAGGTGCTCACCGGGGTGATGGACACCGAGACCTTCTCCCGGCGTCTGCGCTCCTACCTCGATCGCGCCATCATGCATCCCACAGAACCCGCAACCGCAACACCCGCCGATCGACTGAAGGAGTCATCATGAACCGCAAGGTCATCCTCACCTGTGCCGTCACAGGAGCCGGGGACACCACCGGCAAGAGCGAACACGTTCCCGTCAGCCCCGAAGAGATTGCGAACGATGCCATTGCGGCGGCCCGCGCCGGGGCGTCGGTGGTCCACATCCACGTCCGCGACCTCGAGACGAAACAGGGTTCGCGCGAAGTCGCCTACTACCGCGAAGTGGTTCGCCGCATCCGCGCCTCCGACGTCGCCCCGGTCATCAACCTCACCGCCGGGATGGGCGGCGACCTCGTCATCGATCCGCAGGATCCGCTGACCACGATGCCGGGCACCGATCTCATCAACGCCCTGGACCGACTCCCCCACGTCGAGGAGCTGCTGCCCGAGATCTGCACGATCGACTGCGGCAGCCTCAACTTCGGCGAAGGTTCGAACCTCTATGTCTCGACCCCCGACATGCTCCGCGAAGGGTCGAAGCGCATCCAGACTCTGGGAGTGCGTCCCGAAATGGAGATCTTCGACACCGGCAATCTGTGGTTCGCCAATGTGCTGGTCGAGGAGGGACTCATCGACGCCCCGCCCCTGTACCAGCTGTGCATGGGCATCCCTTACGGTGCTCCGGCCGATCCTGGCCTGTTGGCCGCAATGGTGAACATGCTGCCCAAAGGTGCGCAGTTCACGTCATTTGCCATCGGTGCCAACCAGCTGCCGTGGGTGGCCCACTCCGTGCTCGCCGGTGGTCATGCCCGCGTGGGACTCGAGGACAACCTCTACATGTCCAAGGGCGTCAAGGCCACGAACGCCGATCTCACCGCTCGTGCCGTCGACATCATCACCGGTCTCGGCGCATCAGTCGCCACCCCGGACGAGGCCCGCGAGATCCTTGATCTCCGCGTGCAGACACCGACCATCACCGGAGGCGATCTGTGAACGATTCCACCCCCGCCGCGCCCATTCCCGACACGCCGGAGTTCCCCGGCTTCGACGCCATCGACACCGTCACCTGCGTCGGGGCTGGAACGATCGGCGGCGGCTGGGCCGCATACTTCCTCGCACAGGGCTACCGGGTGAAGATCTGGGACCCGGCTCCGGACGCCGGTGAGAAGTTCGCGCGCCTCCTCGACGCGGCCTGGCCGGCCCTGGCCGAACTCGACATGGTCGAGTCAGCCGACCGCACCGCTTGGTCGATGCACACCGACCTCGCCGAGGCGGTCGCAGGCACCGGGTTCGTCCAGGAGTCCGCTCCCGAGGACCTCGCGCTCAAGCGCGGTCTGCTCGCCCAGGTCGACGCGGCTTGCCCGCCGAGTATCGTGATCAGCTCGTCGACCTCGGGGTACAGCATGACCGAAATGGCCACCGAGGCGGCCCACCCCGAACGACTCGTCGTCGGCCACCCGTTCAACCCGCCCTACCTCATCCCCTTGGTCGAGGTCGTCGGCGGCCGGTCCACATCTGCTGCCGCCGTCGACTGGGCCGCCGGCTTCTTCAGCCATATCGGCAAGTCCGTCATCCGCATGGACCGCGAAGTCCCCGGCTTCATCGCCAACCGATTGCAGGAAGCTCAGTGGCGCGAGGCCCTGTACATGGTCGAGCAGGGCGAGGCCACGGTCGAGCAGATCGACCGCTCGATCACCGATGGCCCCGGTCTGCGGTGGCCGTTCCAGGGACCGATGCTCACGTTCCACCTCGCCGGCGGCGAGGGCGGAATGGCGCATATGCTCGACCATTTCGGCCCCTCGCTGAAGTCTCCGTGGACGCGGCTGACCGCCCCGGAGCTCAGTCAACAGCTGCGTGACGATGTCGTGGCCGGCTGCGATATCGAGGCCGGTCACCGCTCCATCGCCGACCTCGTGGCGCATCGTGATGCCGGAATCATCGCCCTGCGTCGGCTCACCGACCAGTTGGCCACCACCACGGCAGGCTCCGTCGGCGGTGAGTCTGCGGACGGCGCGGCAGGCGCTCCCCCCTCCTCTGCTGCGACCCCGACGTCCGCACCGATGTCAAGGGTCGCCTCGGCGACAACACTCGGGTCATACAGCACCGAAGTCGTGTCCGAGTGGATCGACTACAACGGGCACATGTCCGAAGCCTTCTACGTCCTCGTGTTCGGTTTCGCCACCGATCAGGTGATGGATCAGCTCGGCCTCGATGCCGCCTACCGGGAAAGCGCGAAGGCGTCCCTGTACACCGTCGAATCCCATATCCGCTACCTCGACGAGGCGGCCCTCGGCGATAGGCTCACCGTCGTCCCGCACCTCGTGAGTGCCGCTGAGAAGAAGCTGCACCTGGCCTATGAGATGTACGTCGGTGACCGGCTCGTATCGACCGAAGAGATCATGGCCCTCCACGTCGACCAGGCGGAGGACCGAGTCGTGTCCTTCCCGGACACCGTGGCGGAACGGATCTCACAGATCGACATGGAGCGCCCGGATTGGGTGGGTCGGGCGATCGGCTGAAGTACGTCAGGAATCAAGAAGCCGGCACCGCCTCGTGCCGCTATTCTGAAAGTCATTGGTTCAACAGAAGCCGAGTGTCCCGACCCGAGCATCCGTACTTTGAGGAGTCACCATGACCGCCACGACTGCCGACGTCACTTTCACTGCGAACGCCGAGCTGCTCTACGACCGGCCGATTCTGCGCCTGCCTCAGGAGGCCAGCGATCAGCTGCCCTCACGCGGACAGGTCGCAGTCACGGGCACCCTCGATGGCAGCGAATTCAGCACTGTCATCGAACCCGACGGACGCCGTGGTCATTGGATCAGTCTCGAAGACGACCAGTGGGAGAAGCTTGGGAAGAGAGAAGGAGCGGGGATCGAGGTCGGCCTGACGCCGACGAAGAACTGGCCGGAGGTGACGGTTCCCTCGGACCTCCGTGCGGCTCTCGACGGCGCCGGTGATCTCGACGATGTCTGGGCCGGACTCACGCCGATGGCCCGGTGGGAATGGGTGCGCTGGATCAAGTCGACAAAGAACGCCGATACACGGGCACGCCGTGTCGACGTCGCAATCTCGAAGCTCGAGTCCGGCAAACGTCGTCCCTGCTGCTTCGATCTGTCCTCATGTACGGACCCGGAACTGTCGAAGAGCGGAAAGCTGCTCGGGCTGGCCTGAGCCAGAGCCCATCCGACCGACGAATCGGATGAGCTTCAGTCCGGCTGCGGAGCCCGCAGCACGGCACGTGCCGGGTGCACAGTCAGCGTCAGTCCTGCTCCAAGCACGGAGACGACCGCGGCGGCCGCGAAGAGCAGCCAGAACCCACTGACCAAGGCAACGAGCCCGGCACCCAGGAGCGGACCGATCAGCTGTCCGAGGTTCGCGGAGCTGTTGACGAGACTGAGGTCACGGGCGTGGTCGTCCGGGTCGAGCAGAAGGTCCGTGGCCAGAGCGAGGCTGACCGCCATATAGGCTCCGTATCCGGCCCCCATGACGCCGGCCGCCACCGCTGTCATGGTGAAGTTCGGGCTGATGAGGATGATGATTCCGGAACAGGCCTGGACCAGGGCCGAGATCGCCGTCCAGAAGCGTCGGCTGCCTCGTCTGTCCGTGACCATGCCGACGAGGATCGAGGCCGCCACCACGAAGACCGTGTAGATGACGATGAGGATGAGCAGGCGGTTCTCGGCGTCGGCGGCGGGGATCATGATCCCGTAGAGCAGGAAGAACAGCAGCAGCGACGTTCCGAACGAATTGCCGACGTTGACGATGAAGCGGCTGAGGAGCAGCCGGGTGAAGCTCGGGTCGACAAGTGAGGACACCCGCGGCCGAATGAGATCACGACGGGCATGGAACTCGAGCACGGCGGCATGCGGCAGCGGCGGATCGGGCAGCAGCAGCGCAGTGACCGTGCCGATGACGAGGATGAAGCAGGCCAGCACCGCATACGACGCGCCGGTGCTCAGACCCAGCAGCACGATCACGGCGACGCCGACGACGACGCCGACCGCTTGAGCCGAACTGGCTGCAGCCGAGGCCGCACCGCGCTGCTCATCGAGCTGATCGGCGATGAGCGCGGTCAGCGCCGAAGAAGCCACGGACACGCCGACCGAGGTGACCACCCACGCCGCCCCGACCAACAGGGGGCCTTCAGCGCTGCCGGTGAGGACGAGACCGAGTGCGGCGACCACCGAACCTCCGACCGCCCAAGGACGTCTCCGGCCGTACCGCAACCGGGTGCGGTCGGAGAGCCGACCGGCCACGGGGGCGGCAGCGATTCCGGCCAGGCCCCCGGCCGAGAGGACGAGTCCGGACCAGACGACTCCGTCGATCCAGTGTCCGCTCTGAGTGTCGAGCTGAAGCGGCAGCAGGAGTTGGATCGGTGTCAGCTGAACCGTCCAGATCGCCAACCAGGCGAGCGTGAACCACACCATCCACCCAACCGATACGCGTGCTCGCGAAGCGGAACCGCCTCGGTGAGGCGGAGGGCTGACCGTGCTCATGACCGAACCACGGAGATGAGATCCCGATACCAGCGGAACGAGGCTTTCGGCGTCCGCGTTCCGGTGTTCATATCGACGTGGACGAGGCCGAAGCGCTGGCTCCATCCTTCGGCCCATTCGAAATTGTCCAACAGCGACCAGACGGTGTACCCGTCGATGCGCACACCTGCTGCTTTCGCTTCGATCACCGCGCCGAGGTGGTCACGCAGATAGTCGATCCGCTCGGAATCAATGATTTCCGTATCCGTGGCGTCGGGTTCGGGGAACGACGCTCCGTTCTCGGTGATGATGATCGGCGGCAGTGCGGACCCGTAGCGTCGACCCATGTCGATGAGGAAGTCGCGCATCGTGTCCGGTCGGATCGGCCACATGGGACCGAACCCGGTCACGGGCGCCCCGGGTGTGGGCACCATCTCGAACGGCACCGGTCCTGCCGAGGCACGGACCGTGGTCGGATTGTAGTAGTTGAAGCCGTAGACCTCGTTCGGTGCGGAGATGAGGTCCATATCGCCGTCGGCCACCGGCAGCTCGACGCCGAAGGGGCTGAGGTCGGGATATCGTCCCGTGAGCAGCGGGTCAGTGAAGAGGCGGTTGTGAATCGCATAGAGCAGGTCGGCAGCGGTCTGGTCGTCGGCAGTCTCGGACGCGGGGAGCACGAGACTGTGGTTGAGCGTCGGCACCGCCTGAACTGCTCCGTGCCCGCGCAGTATGGGAGCGGAGATCCCGTGGGCCAGCAGCTGGTGGTGGACCGTGGGCAGAGAGTCGAAGAGCAGAGTACGCCCGGGGGCCAGTTCCCCCAGCGCATAGCCCTGCAGCGATGTCGATGCGGGTTCGTTGATCGTGTACCAATGACGAACGCGGTCACCGAGGCGACCGGCTACCACTTGCGTATAGTCACCGAAGCGGTGGGCTGTGTCGCGGTTGAGCCATCCGCCGTTCGCCTCGAGTGCGACCGGCAGGTCCCAGTGGTAGAGCGTCGGTTCGGGTGTGATCCCGGCGGCGAGGAGTCCGTCGACAAGGCGGTCGTAGTAGTCGAGCCCCGCCGAATTCACCGAGGCGTCCGTCCCGGCATTCGGAATGACACGGGTCCAGGAGATGGAGAACCGGTACCGGTCGACACCGAGGTCGGCAAGCATCGCGACGTCATCATCGAGGCGGTGGTAGCTGTCGGGACCGGGTTCGGCAGTGCTGCCGTCGATGATGTTGCCGGGCGTGTCAACGAAGTCATCCCAGATGCTGCGGCTGCGACCATCTGCGCTGCGCGCCCCTTCGATCTGGAAGGCAGCTGTGGCCGCAGAGAAGTGCATTCCGGCCAAAGTCTCGACATTGCTTGGAAGATTCCCCACCATGAGTCGAATATGTCACGGTTGGTGAGGGCCTGCAACAGATGATCCGGAACCTTGCAGCCAGGTCTTCACTCTGCGAGGAGGACGGGCGGCGCGTAGGGGGCGTCGCGAACGGTCAGCTCAGGACTGATCGCGGCAGGAGGTTCGGGTGTGCAGGAGGAGAATCAGTAGGATTCAGCGGCAATCGCCGCCGATGCCCACACGAGCGGGATCTGCAGAGGCAGTCTCGCACAGGCGATGGCTCGGCCCTTCGGATTGTCCCACTGCTTGACCACTGTGTAGATGTTGGCCGGGAAGACGCCGGCCATGAGCGCGGCAGAAGCGACACCGCCGAGGCGCCGGGTGGCCGGGTTGGCCAACAGCCCTGCACAACCGAGTTCGGCGACGCCGCTGGCTATGGTCCAGAAACGTGGATTGCCCAACCGAGGCGGGACGATGGAGTCGAAGAGCTTGGGTCGGGCGAAATGGGCAACCCCGGCAAGGCCCAGGACGCCGGTCATGGTCGCCGTCTTCGTGTCCATTCCACGTCCGTCCTGACTCTGCTCGCTTCGACGCGCCGCCTGACCCGGCGTCCGGCTTCGATTGCATGAGGTCCACAACGCAATATTCGGCATCGAACGAGTCGACGGAGAGATGCGTGGAGCTAAGGGGAATCGAACCCCTGACCTTCTCATTGCGAATGGTAGTGGTGGCACCTGAACCCGCCAGCTATCAGGGGTTATGGTGTGCATCTTGTGCATATTATGCCCCCATTTCCGGTGCGGGGGACCATATGGGGACCACGCCCAGGGTAAAATCTGAACACGTCATGTCACAACTGAATGAAAGGGGCTGGCGCCTTGACCACGTCAAAAAAGACACCAGCCATAGCCGAACTCGAGAAGCTTCGCAAGGAGCTAGGCTCGATCAACGCGGTGGCAACGCACCTCGGCATCCCACGATCCACAGTCTACAACGCCTTCTATAGGGAGGAGGCAAACAGCACTGGAGCCAAGCGGCCCGGGAACGAGTTCATGCCCTGGGCCGTGGAGCGGCATCACCTTAACGGGCAGACCGCCCGGATGCTCCGACTCTACAACCGCTCGAAGGAGCATGGAGTCGAGGTCCCGGAGGCCATCAAGCCGACCTTCGAGACGCATATCCTGACTCTCGAATATAACAATTTCGTCGTGTGCTACCACCGAGATAGCCCGCCCTACAGGCTCGTTCCTGAGGGCGGATTCTTCTTCAGGCCACGCCGGGCGGACGATACACCAGGGCTTCTTCAGCAGCCGGCAAAGGATCAGTCACCACCTTCTCCCGAGCAACTTGAGGAGTGGGCAACTCGGCTACGGTAACGCTTCGATTGCTGATTGATAACGGCCGATTGCCTGGTCGCTGTACAACTTTTATTGTTAGCTAGAGCCCCCTGGGACTTCATACCCAGGGGGCATACCTGTGCCAGAAAAGGAAAATTACATATGGAGCATGATTTCGTCTTGGCCGATGAGTGCCAACCAATCATCGAAGCCGAAGGCATCACGATCTTCGTCGACCCGGAGGGTGTCGACAGGGCCGTGTTCCGAATTGACGATAACCAGGATCCCATTCCTGGGTGCGACCCGAGTGAGTATGGATACGCCCTGCTCATGGTCAACTTCATCGACTCCCACGAAGGAGTAGCGATCTGCGAGGTGCTGCATGTGCAGCAGCTGGTCGACTACGGCCGCGACTTCAGTGCGGAGGTGGTGCGCAATCTCTGATGTCATTGAGCTGGGACCGACCATCAAGCATCGGTCGGTCTCCCAGCTGACAACCTACGCACAGTGCGGAGAGTCCTACCGGCTCTCCAAGGTAGCAAAAGCTCCAGAGCGGCCCACCGCCTGGAGCATTCATGGTTCTGCGGTCCATTTCGGCATCGAGGAGTACGAGCTCTCGGGTCGAGACATGACCATCGAGCAGGCTCAGGAGCTGGCCCTCGACTATTACGACAAGGGCATCGCTGAAGAGCTCGAGCAGAACCCCGACTACGCACGCTGGCTCACCGGCGGCAATAAGAAGGGCGAGACGGACATCGCCGACAGGCGAGCTCTTGTGTCCGATCAGACCAAGATCTATATCAACTACGCCGAGGCTCACTCTGACGAGTGGCGCGTCTGGCCGGTCGGCCCGAAGGGCATGGCGTGCGAGCTCGAGTTCACCATCGAGATCGGCGGCGTGAAAGTCCTCGGGTACATCGACCAGATCAGAGAGTACCGCGACGGGCGCATCGCGCCCATCGACATCAAGACCGGCACGAAGGATCCAGGCTCTGCGATGCAGCTAGGCGTGTACGCCAAGGCGATCGAGGAGAACATGGGAGTCCGCCCCGAGTCTGGGGCGTTCTTCTTCCCACGGATCCAGCGCAACGGCACCCTGAAGGGTGAGGTGTGGCACGATCTGACGCTCTGGACTGACGATCTGCTCGCCACCGAGTTCTCGAACTTCGACAAGGCCGAACGAGCTGGCATCTACATCGCGTCTCCGTCCGACTTCTGCCGAGTCTGCTCACAGCAAGACAACTGCAGAGTCAAGGGCATCCCCGGCGTCAAGGAGCGCTACGCGGAGATCACTCAAAGACCTCAAGCTTCCTAGCTAGAGGCACCCCATATACGAGACCAGGCAAACCGCCTGGTCTTTTTTGTTGCAAGAAAACGACAGAAGGGCAGTCCTTTGACTGAATCGAACTACAGCTTCACCACGAAGATCGACGGCGACTTGTTCACCATCCGTGGCAACTCCATCCAGGAGTTCCAGCAGAACCTCGAGGCCGCGAATCAGTCCGGCATCGGTGCGAACATCAAGTCGATGGTCACGTCGGTCAACAACACCGGCGCACTCAACTCTGTGCTCGGCGCCACGCCCGTTGATCCGGCGCAGAACCCGACTCCGGTACATCAGGAGCAGCAGCAGGGCGGCAACCCCTGGGACACCGGCAATCAGCAGCCGCAGGGACAGTGGGGACAGCCCCAGCAGCAGACACCCCAGCAGGGCGGATGGGGTGCGCCCCCGCAGCAGCAGGGTGGATGGGGCAATGCACCCCAGGGAGGCGGCGGGGCACCCGCTGGCATGACTCCCCCGACCAACCCGATCACCGGCCAGCCCATGCTCTTCAAGGAAGGCGTGAGCAAGAAGACCGGCAAGCCCTACAAGATGTGGGTCGATGAGCGCCCCTGGTCGCAGATCAAGGATCTGCCGGACCACATGAAGGCGCAGTCTCAGTTCATCCGATGATCAGCACAGACAATGCGGGGTCGGCCTTCGGGCCGGCCCCTCTCGCTTTAGGCGAGGAGGGAGGTTGACCGCCTAGATGATGACCCTATCCCAGGGGCTGAGAAGTAATGAGGGGGCCGGCGAACCGATCCCCTGCCCCTGGCCGCAGATGATACAGGCGGGGGCTGTGCCCCGCCGAGGCCAGCTCACCCTGATCACGGCAGCACCCGGACAGGGCAAGTCCGCAGTCGCTCAGGCGCTTACGCAGCGCGGCAATGATGAGGGCGACGTGCTTCCGACGCTGTACTTCAGCGCGGACTCGGACGCCTCGACCATGTTCAAGCGCGCCGGAGCCATGGCGACCGGCTATCAGATGCAGGACATCGACAGCATGGTCCTCAGCGGAAACGTTGACGGCGTTGCGGCGTCGGTAGCGAACCACGCATCACACGTCAGGCTCGACTTCGCATCGAGCCCGTCCGACCAGGACGTACTAGACAACATCGACGCATTCGCCGAGGTCTACGGGGCCTACCCGTCGATCATCGTCGTCGACAACCTCTCGAACCTCCATATGGAGGGCTCGGAGGGTGAGTTCGGGCAGCTTGCGGATGCCTGCTCGTTCCTGCACGACATCGCCCGGGACTCGGGCGCAGCAGTAATCGCACTGCATCACACAGTCGGAGAATACGAGGCCGGCGACAAGCCGATTCCGCTCTCCGGTTTGCGCGGGAAGGTGAGCAAGATCCCGGAGATCGTCTGGACCTTGTACCGCTCGGGCGAGTACATGCACATCTCGATCCCGAAGAACCGAAACGGGGTGGCCTACGCAGACGGTAGCCACCCCATCAGCATCTACGCAGACCTCAGCCGAATGCGGCTGGGCTAATCAAGGAGAACGCATTGATTGAAATCGCCAAGAACGAATGGGGTGACGCCAAGGTTGTCGGCGCCACGGAAGTCCTCACTCATGAGGATGGCGGATACGAGTGGGACTTCTTCGGTTCCTGGTACGACCCCGACGCCGGGGTCTTCTACTGGTACGAGGATGCCGGATGCTCATGCAACGGCCCAATGGACATCGTGGACACGCTCTCTGACTTGTCGGTCGGATCCAAGGACGAACTGATCCGCGCATACAAGGACTTCGCCAAGGACTCCTACAACATGCTGAGCAGCGAGAAGGTCGCAGCAGAACATGACATCAAGCAGGCCATCAAGGAGGCAACCAAGTGACACTCGCAACAGCAATCGTCGTGGGACTGCTCACGATCATCGTCGGCGCAGCACTCACGTCGCTGCTCGGCTTCTTCTTCATCGGCTACGGCAACCACCTCGCTAAGCCGGCCAGAGTCAAGAAGGCGAAAGCCTTCGGCGCCGGGGCGCTGCACGTTCTTGGCATCCTGTTCCTCGCAGCAGGGCCGCTCGCTTCGTTGTGGGCCGGCATCAGCCTCGGCGTACTGATCGCGGGGGTCTGAGCGTGGACAACAGATTTATATACTTCTGCCTGATCTGGATGGCCGTACTGATGCTGGTGCTGATATGAGCGTCACATTCATCGCAGGGATCGCCCTGCTCATCGGGTTCTTCGTTCTGATGAGAGGACCGCGTGGCCGTCGCTAAACGCTGCAAGGACTGCCTGGACGAAG